>NZ_CP108131.1:0-4800000 GCF_036203305.1 Streptomyces sp. NBC_00190
CACAGCGCTGCGCGCTGTGACAGAGAGTCGCCTCGCTGCGCTCGGCGAGGCCCGGCCTTCGGCCGGGTGCGGTCGCTTCGCTCCCTTGCCTCGCGGTGCTCGGCTGCTCCGAAGTTCCTGAGCGCTGCGCGCTCAGGAGAGAACCGCCTCGCTGCGCTCGACGGGGCTCGGCTTCGCCGAGCCAGGGCCGGCCCTTTGGGCCGGAGTCCTGCGCTTCGCTCCGGACGGGTTCGGGGTTCCGCTGCGCTCCACCCCGAACGGCCCGCGCTGCGGGCCCGGGTGACCCCGGGCGGGTTGCGTGGCTTGGGCAGGAGGCCGGCCGCGGGGCCTGATGCACCACGGCCTGGTGCTCAGGGAGCTCCCCATCCGGGCCCGCCTGGACCTCGCGTGCATCACTCTGAGGAGCGGATAGCATCTGGGATCCACCCCACGATGCCCATACAGCGCCTGGCCGGCCGGGCACCGTGGGCACGGTACCCGACCCGGACCCAAGAACCGTGTCCCTGAACGCCCCTGACTGGGCGTCTCCAGGCTCCTGAACTGCACAGATACCTCAGGGGTGTCCGAGGACAGGAACGGCCCACACGCGAGCGCTAACCCCCCAGCCCGCCGTCCGGGGCCCCACCAACCACGAAAACACACCAAACTGATGGTCCGTCAGGAGTGATCTGAGAATTCAGGGCGTCGCACAAAGAAAATTCATGCAGGTCTCCGGAGAAACATTGAATAACGCCACGAATTCCGTATCACTAGGTCCCGCAGACAAATCCTGCTCAGTCTCATCTCCACGATCGCCAGCGTGACGGACAGTCCACAGCGGGACGCCGGAGACGGGACTTGCGGGCCTAACCCGCCCCCGGTGCAACCTCAACCGGCGATGGCGGACGGCTCCGTGTCAAGCCTTCGCGAATCCGCGTCACGGACGCACTCGGCGGCCTCTGACCAGGCACGGAACGCAAATTCGCGAGAACTCGCACCCCGACAGCCGGACTCACACAGTTGCCCTCGCACCACCCACAGCCCGGCACCCTGCCGGCCCAACCAAAGGACCACCATGACCACCACCACGACCCAGACCAACGAGACCACGGCCGCCCAGGCCGCCGAGACAGACGCAGAGCTGGCGCGGCTGCGGCGCGAGCGACCCGTCCTCCTCCTGGTGATCACCTTCGCCCTCACGATGCTCGGCACCGTGCTCGCCATCGGCGCAGCGCTCTTCGTCCGGTGGGCGCCGGCCTGGGCCGACCCCTTCGCGGTCGGCGCCGCCACCTTCGCCGTGTTCCTGACCCTCACGCTGCCCGCCCTGCGGCACCTGTGGCACCAGTAACACCACACGACGCGCGGGCCCGGCCATCCGGAGGGACAGCCGGGCCCACACAGGGCAGACGGCCGGTCCGGGTGTTCCCAGTCGGAACACCCGGACCGGCGGCGTCAAGCAGCGACCGGAGGGCGTACGCCACGGAACTGAGAGGCGGCACGCGGAGAGCCGCCCACCAGGTGGGCGACCCTCCGCGTTCTAACGATGAGCCCCCAGCCCGGCCGGTCAACCGCGCCCGCCGCACCCCCGGCAGTCGCCAGAACCGTTGCAGCTAGAGCACTTGTCAGCCCCGGAACCGCCTCGCTGTCCCGTTCCACCACAGTTGTGGCAGTTCCCGCTGTTTGAACACGTCTGACATGTCATGGATTCCCCGTCCGTCGGATCAACCCCATATGGTCCGCTCGCCTGAGCTCCACAGCAAGGGGCATCAGCCCGGGTCCTCCTCCACATTGCCCCCGCGCCTACCCTGAGGAACCTGAGTCCCTGACACCCAGCCAGGACGACAACGGCATCCGAGGCGCCCAGGCATCAGCTGGCCGCGCGCGGTGCATCCTGCCCGTTGCCGGACGGATCGGGCCCCTGGCAGCATGCCCTGTCTATGGCGAAGAAACAGAAACTTCCCTTTCCGGTCGCGGTCGTCACCGTCGACAGCCCTCAACAGGCCCGCACCGTCGCCAGCAGTTGGATAGTTTGGGGCGGTAGATGCTTCGAGGCCGGCGGAGCGCTCTCCTCCCTGAGCGTGAGCGCGGCGGAGCTCGGGGCCCACGAGGTCATCGGAGCGCGCGTGACCGCCATTCCGGGCATCTCCTACACGAGTCTGGTGGCCTACGGGACCGCGATCACGTACAGATAGAGCGAGCCCACATGGCTTGCACACCGACCCAACCCTGCGCCGAACTGGCATCTACGCTACGCACGACACCGAGATACTCACTGGCCGCAGGCCAGCCTGGGTCTTGACCCGCCTACGGGTGGCTCTGTCCACGAGAAGGAGCAGCGATTCGACGTCGGTTGGGGAGGCACACTCGGCCAGGGAGCGCGTCGCAATGTTCACGAGAACTGACAGCACCAGGCCTCTCCCGCATAGCCGTCGGCGAAGCGTGATGGGCTCCTTGACCTTGATCTTCGCGCGGCGACCCGTTCATGATCGTCGTATGAGTCAGCACTCGGTAACCTTGGACGAGATCGTTTTGGAGGACTGGCCGGCCGTTCACTCCTGGGCGTGCCTCCCGGAGGTATGCCGCTATCAGTCCTGGGGGCCGAACACAGAGGTCCAGACACAGGACTTCGTGGACTCCGCGGTCAAGGCCTGGTCGGGCACCCCTCAGCGCCGGTTCCCCTACGTCGCCCGCGTCGGGCGGGATGTGGTGGGCATGGGTGAGCTGCATGTCCGCAGCCATAAGCAGCGCCAGGGCGAGATCTCATACATCGTGCATCCCCGGGTATGGGGGCAGGGCATCGGCACGGAAATAGGCCGGCAGCTGCTCGCGCACGGGTTCGGCGAGCTGGGGCTCCATCGGATCCATGCCACCTGTGACCCGAGGAATCTCGGCTCCTCCCGAGTACTATCCAAGATCGGTATGACGCATGAGGGACGCCTGCGCCACACGGCACTGCTCCACGACGGCTGGCGAGACTCCATGATCTTCAGCAGCCTCGAAGGGGAATGGCGCTCCACTGCGTAACCCCGCCAGCGGGTGCTGTCGCTTCTCGTGAACATCGACCTCGGTGCGTCCTCGCCGCAATCGCCGGCGCCACCATCGCGATCACCAGCTGGGCGGCACCGACGCCCTGCCCTACGTGACCGCCACCACCCTGATCACCATGCCCATCGCGCTCACCGCCGGGAACTTCATCACCTACCAGCCCCTGGTGACAGCCGGCACCTGGATCGCCACCACCGCAGGCCTCCTGTAGACCCGCAGGTGATCACGGGTGCACAGTGGCGCCTCAGGCCGAGCCCTGGCCGAAGCCGGTGGCCTGCCGCACCAGCCCAAGCCCGTACGCATCCGCCGGCCAGAAGACCCGCTCACCCCCGACGATGCGGCTCCTGGCTGTTCTGCCGCAACTCAATGGCCAGATCCCAAACTGCTTGCTGGAATTCATCGACAGGTACGACATGTCGGCGCCCGTCGCGCACAGGCCAGAAGGCGATATAGCAGCGGAGGCAGACGCTCGCCTCCCGCCAAACGTGCACCCGGAACGGCAAAAGCTCCTCGCTCTCGCGGTCGGCCCTTGAGGCATCCGCAGAGGAACGCAGGAGCCAGCGCAGCACGAGAAGCGCGCAGGGTAAGACCACGGCCACTGCCGCTATGGTGCGGGCTTTCGCCGTACCCAGGTCAGGGCCTGCAATGAGCAGGTACACGGGGATCAAGAACACGAGCATGCCGAAGTAGCAGCCACAGCTATCTACCTCAGCCCTCTGGTGCCTGGGAGGGCTGACCCGCAACGCGAGATCGCTCTGGTTCCATCCGCTGTAGTCGACAGAGCCCCCGCCGCCCCACGAACTCGACGGGGAAGCCGTTCCTCCGGAGCTGCCGCCTCCGCCCTCATAGACGGTGCGTACGCTTCGAACCTGGTCAAGTTGTCGGCACCGTGGGCACGCAGACAAGCCCTCACCCCTCACGCTCCGTCAGGCAATGATCCCGACTGTATGTGCGAACTCGTCTGCAGGACAGCTCCATTCCCATGACCCCCTTTTGGGGCTTACCAGGTGACAGCCGGCACCTGGCTCGCCACCACCGCAGGCCTCCTGTAGACCCGCAGGTGATCACGGGTGCACGGTGACGCTCAGGCCGGACCCTGGCCGCAGGACCGGCCGCACGCCCTTGGAGATACCGGCTCGTATGGCTACGGCCCGGTAGCAGGTAGCGCCGGTTCCTCACCGGTCTGACCGGTCTCGGTGGCGCCGAAGGCCTGGAAAAGCGCGGGAAGGTCACCCGCGGCGGCCTTGTCGACGGCCTTGGCATGGAGCCGGTAGCGCAGCACCGCGCGCAGTGCGGGAACCGTGAGAGTGGCCAGGCCCAGGAGCAGCGCGGGGACCTCCACCGCCGGGTACAGAGTGGCGACCAGGCCGGCCGCTGCCGATAGGGCGCCGGTTACCAGGTTCCGAATCATGTTCACCGTTGTGCCTCACTTCCGCTTATCCGTGTGGCGCTGGGTGCGGCCACGGATCAAGCGTCGAGCGCGGCGGATTGGTGCGGCAGAGGGAACGGCGGTTCCCGCTCAACCGGTAACAGCAGGTCAACGCCCTTGGACTCAGGGGACTTTCACCCTGCTGCGCGTGTGCGTGACAATCGTGGATCCGGCCTGCGCCAGACCGCACGCGCGGGGCGGTCGACGAGGGGGCACGGGGATGGGTGAACCGAAGGCGGTCGGGCTGGCGGCCGCCGCCTACGCGGCCGCGCTGCGCGCCGCGGTGCACGGCTTCACGATGCAGGGCGGCACGCAGAAGGAGATCGCGGTCGCCGCGCATGTCGCCCCGGCCACCCTCTCGCGCTACCTCAGCGGCGACAGGGTCGCCCCGCCCACCTTCGTCGCGCGCCTGGACTCGTTCCTCGCGGAGCGGGGCCGGCCCCTGGACGCCGGAGTGCGGGAGCGGCTTGACGAGCTGTGCGCCCGGGCCCATGAGGCCAGCCGGTCACCGGCCGTCCAGCTGGTAATCCTCAAGCAGGAACTCGCCCGGGTACAGGGAGAGAAACAGGCCGGTGAGGCGGAACTGGCCGCGCTCAAGGAGCATGCGGACCAGCTGGCCGGTGAGCTGGAGCAGGCGCTGGAGCAGGCCCGCCACGCGGAGACGGGACTAGGCGTCCTCGAACAGCGTGTCACCGAGCAGGACAAGAAGCTCCAGGACGCCCAGGCCTACACCCGCCGGCTGGAGGCGGAACTCACCGCGCAGCACGACCAGGTCGTCCTCGTACAGCGAGAAGTCGAAGTCCTGCGCCGCCAGAACAAGACCCTCCTCGACGAGAGCACCGCCACCACCATGTCCGGCGGAACGCTCGAAGGCGCCGTTCCCGCCGTGTCAACGCAGGCCACCAGCGGGAAGGCGGAGCGGGAAGCCCCGGCTCCCCTCCCGCCACGGGATCTTTCCACCAGCACCTTCAAGCCGCTGATGCCAACCCCCGCGCCTCCGCCGGAGCGCAGGCCGCTCCTGGGTCGTGCGGACACCAAAGAACAGTTCACAGGGCAGCTGCGGGCGCTACGCGCCCGGGCCGGCGGCAAGAGGGTCTGGCCAGCCGAAAAACTCGCCGGCCTGAGCCCCAGCAGGCCCTACGGCAACAGCTCCACGCAAGAGGACACTGCCCTGATGGACCGATGGTTCGCCAATGGCGAGTTCCCGCACGACTGGCGCCGGCTTAGGCCGGTCCTGCGCGGGCTGGGCGCAACCTCTTTAGAGGTCAAAACCTTCGCCGCCTCCTACGACAGGATCGGGAAAGGGCGCACGGCCAGGACGTCGGACGTGATGACGGCGGTCCTTGTCCTGGCCGCGATGGCCGTGATCTACCTCGGCGCCACCGCCGTCCTCCAAAGCGATACCGAATCGGGGACCTCGAAGACCCTCACCGCCCTCGGAGCGCTACTGGCCTCCGCGATCATCGGGGGAACAGGCGCGACACTGATCGCTCCGAACCCCGACAAGCCCTCTCCCCACGCGGAGTGGCCCTACACCCTGATCTTCTGCTGTGCCCCGATCACCCTGATCGCCAGCGTCATCGTCCCGTTCGCCACCGGCACCGACACCTGGGGCCACTGGATCGCAGACCTACTCGGACTGCTCTGACACACCACGACGGAGAGCCCCGCGTTCCCCTGGGGAACAGCCCGGGCCACACTGGCGGGGTGATCACGCGCCGCCCGCTGGGCACGGGCCCCCGTCCCGCCACCGACACCCCGGCCGCAGCCGGCCCCCGGGCACTCCTCGCGGCCGAGGCGGTCGAGGTGGCCCCGGCCGCCGAGGCCACCTCGGCCACGAGCCCCGCCGACCGGTCCGCCGCCGCGCCCGGCCGCCGCCACCTGGGCCCCGGAACTGCGGCGGCCGACCACTGACCGGCCGTCACCGGCCATATCTGTAGTCACCACTAGGCAAGCGGTGAGTTCTTTCTGCCCAGTTCAGGGCACGTTGAGGACCTGGAGCTCACCGATCGCAAGGCTGGTGGCACTCTCGCGGGTGGTAGTGAGTGTGCCGGTCTGCCCAGCGCCGGCCCAGGAGATGTTCCCGAACTCCGGTGAGTACGGGGTGCCCGGCCCGGTGCAGGTGATGGTCGCGCCGTCGCCCATCGACCACACGATCGTGCGGACCGTGGCGGTCGCGGTGACCGTCACCGACCCGGCCGAGGCGGACGCGGTGGCCGGGCCGGTGCGGGTCGGGCCCGGCCGGTTCCACATCCACACCGGCATCCCGACCAGGCCCTTGCCTTCAGGCTTCGGCACGATGCCGATGTCCGGCCCTTCCAGGCGCAGGCGCTCGACCGCCTGCTGCGCGAGCGCCTGGACGTCGACACCGCCGCTGGCCGGACCGGTCGCGGACCCGCGGATCCCGCCGCGGACGTCACCGTTCGCGCTGGGGCAGGTGACCAGGTACAGCCGCCCGCCCGGATCCCCCGGCTTCCAGCCCTCCGGTGCACCCGTGTCGAACCCCGGCGGCAGGCCCCCGGCAGGGCCGTCGGTCGGCTTCCAGTAGCAGGAGTCCGCCGAGTTGAACGTGCCCATCTCCGGGGTGGAGCAGGGCACCTCCTGGCCGTCGATCGCGCACGAGGGCCTGCCCACCTCCCCAGGGGGCTTGCCCGGCTTGCCGCCAGGCTTGCCCGGGGCGGGCTGGCCCGGGTCCTGAGCTGTGATGTCACAGTCCAGGTCCCGCGGCGGGCACACCACCCCGCCCCCAGGCCCGTCCGCGACCGCGAGCGGCACGGCGGCCGCCCAGAGCAGGCCGGCCGCCACGGCCGCCGCCCCGAGCCGGGGCCAGCTCAGCACGTGCGGTCCCGCTCGATCGTCGAGCTGTAGACCAGCCACGGCCCCGTGCCCGTGCGCTGCGCGGTCGACTTCACCACGTGCGCGGCCCGGACGGCACCGCCACCGGCGTGCCGTCCTTGCTCACCTTGTCGTAGCCGCTGGAGTCGACGCAGTCGGTGATGACCGCGCGCCGCGGATCGCTGGCGGTGTCGATCGAGTCGACCACCGCGGAGCGGGCCGGCTGCCCCGCCAACACGGTGTTCTTCTGCTGGTACCAGAACAGCGTCGCCTTGATGTCCGCAAGCGCCGTGTCGGTCGCGTAGCGCTCCAGCTCCGGGTCCAGCGCTCCCGCGGCGTATGAGCGGACCTCAGCCGCCCCCATACCCGCGTACACGGCCAGCACAGCGGCCTTCTCCGCCGCCTGAGGGTCAGCCGTCCCAGACGCCAGCACCGACGCCACAGACGGTCCTGCAGGCCCCTTCGCGTCCGTCCCCGAACCCCCGCAGCCCGCCAGGATCACAGCCGCCACCCCAACACCCGCAACCCGTAACCCGTAACCCGTAACCCGCCGCACCATGCCTCCCGCTCTCGTGATCACGCCACGCTAACGACCACAACCCCCGCAATCACCCGGGAAACCAGCCAGCCTCCACACCCACCTCATCCCCACCCGCCAACCTCCACCCCGATCCCCCCACAACCCGCCCCTTCGCCCCGCCCAGACCTAAAGTCTGGCCAGTCACCGGTCGAAAAAATGGCGCCTGCCCAGGGACGATGCGCGGTGAGTCCGCGCGCACGTTCCCCCCATGCGTACCCCCCTCGCGCACCCCCTTGGATCCCCCCATGGGCTCCCCCGATGGGTACCCCCATGTGCGCCAGGGCGGATCGGGGCCGAGCGTGTGTCACACAAGGACTCCCACGGGGGTTGACGGGCTAGCGCCATGGTCAGACCCGTGACACGGCCCCGGTGTGACAGGGCGTGTGACAGGCCGGTGTGACACCCGGCCGGGACGTGGTCGCGGCCCATGTGCACGCGGGTGCAGTGCACGCGCGAACGGCGGGGCCGCCCTGGAGAGGGCCGCCCCGCCGTCGGTTCCTCGCTCAGGCTGCGAGGCGCTCTACAAAGCGCCGGGCGTCGATCGGCGAGTTGGCGGCGCGTCGAGCTATGGCCGCTTCCGCCGCGTCGAACCAACTGGGCTTCGGGTACACCTGCTGCTTCCTGGCCCATTCGTTGTACTGGGGACCGAACTGGGAGGAGTGGAACTGAACGAGCCAGAACACGGCGAACGGGCTCACATCCCGAACCCGGGACCAGGCGGCGAACCAGGCCGGCAGCCTGTCGCGCGACACCTGGCAGCCCTGAAGGAAGCTCAGGTACTGCAGGATGTCGACGGGCATGGCCTGCCCGTTGACGATGCGGTGGGCCGTGCTTCGGGACAGGTTCCAGCCTTCGGCCCGCTCGGACAGCACTCGAAGCGACGGGCGACCGGCGGCAGCGTAGGCGTCCCGCAGGGCACGGCTCAGGTCGGCTTCGCTGGAGGCGAGGTCGGGCCGCGGTACGGCCGTAGAGCCGCTGGGCCGGCGCCAGGCCTCCTGCGCGCGGGAGTGGAGTTGCCGCGCGCGCTCGTGGTGGGGGGTGCCGCTGCTGATGCCACAGGCGCCCAGATACCCCTCAACGCACTCCCAGGTGGGCAGCGTCTTCCCAGACGCGGCGCGCTTGAGGGGGGAGGCTCCCCGCTGGCTGCGCTCCGCCAGCGTGCTGTAGGGGATACCGCCTCGCACGTCGCGGAGGAACTGGGCCAGCTCCCCCAGCGCGGGGACCGTGTGGTCGACAGGGGCTTCGGGGCGCCCCACCCGGCCCACTAGTTCACGCTCCCGTTGCCGGGGCCCCCGAGGGCGGCGTTCAGCAGCCGCCGCAGCAGGCCGCCCCCGCCGCCCTTGCCGTTCCTGACGTTGGAGGCGACCAGGACGGCGACGCTGACCGCGCCAGCGCCGCCCAGCAGGACGAGGATGTCCTGCACGGGCATGTGCGCGATGAGGCTGAGGAGCACGGCGGCCGCCAGATAGGCGGCGATGACGAAGGCGTGGGCCATGCCGAAGCGCACGCCGGAGGCCGGGGCCGAGGCCCCGTCGATCGTGTTCAATTCAGACACCCTTCACGGGTAGGGGTCGACGGCCCTCTCTAGGGCCGCCGACCGGCTGCTACTGGCTCCAACAGGCCGAATTCCGCTAGGTGATTGGCGTCACCTGAGCAGCGGAACGAAGCACTGCCGACCAAGAATCCCAGCCCGTAGCCCCTCTACGCCAAGAGCCCTGTGTTGGCCCCGAAGATGTCCCAATTGTTGGCCCCGAGCCCAACGCACCCGCATGACCTCTGACCTGCGAAAATGCTGCTTCCTGGGCGTCCGAAATTCATTGGCCCGACTTTTGTCCCAGCAAGGTAAGTGATACCTCAGCCACGGCGGCCGTAGCCTCAACCTCGTTACGCGCGCTATCCCCGATGGCGAGTCATGCGCGTTTACAGGCGCCCTGTCTGCTACTGGCTCCAACCAAGGCACACACCAGGGACATTGCGGGTCACGTTGGCGCGTGGCCCGCACGGCGGCCGATGAGCGTACCCACGGTGCGGACATCGGCCTTTGCCGTACCCGAGGCAACCAGCGGACCAAAACCCGCACAACGCCACCTGAGGGCCTTTCAGGGCCCTCTCCAACAAAGGACCCGGGGTCTCGCCGTTCGGCCCTCACGCGGCCACGCAGAGCCCGTGCCGGGCCTGTCGCGGTCCCCACTCCGGCCGGAGAGGCCGGATCCTCTCCTCGCAGGGCTTCAGCAGTCGGCCGCACTCCGGTTCCGCCCCGAGGCTGTCGCACCCATCCCAGACCCACGGTTCAGACCCCCCCACCGCAGGACACACCGCTCGTGTCGCGCCGACAGGCCGACCCGCACGACAGGCCCCCCACGACAGCTCCGGTGGGCTTCCCGCGCACGCGGGTGCACGCGCACGCGTGCACGCCTTGGGATCGGTCGCTCCGGCCGGGGCACACACAAAATCAGCCTCGGGGTCGGTGCCGGCGGGGCCGTGAGGGACCGTCACCAGGACACCGTCCGCACCAGGAAGCCGCAGGCGCCCCGCTGAGCGCCTTTCGGGAACCGCTGCGACCGGAGGGGCCGGAGGGGCCGGAGGGGCCGGAACGGGCCGGAACGGGCCGGAACGGGCCGGAACGGGCCGGAGGGGCCGGAGGGGCCGGAACGGGCGGAGGGGCCGGAACGGGCTGTGAGACGCTCAGCGGGGCGCATAGCGGCTAGAACAGGGTTGCTGCGGCCTGCGGTTCGGTCTGCTGGGCGTAGGCGGCCAACTCGGGGTGCTCCCGGACCAGCTGCTCACGCAGCCGCCGGACCTCCTCAGCCTCCGCCGCCCGGCGGGCGCGGACCTCCGCGCTCTTGGCCGCTTCGCGCCCGGCGTGCTCGGCGCAGGCGTCGGCCAGCATCGCGTTCCACTGGGCGGCCGCCTTGGCCCTCTCGGCCTGGGCGGCGTACGCCGCGTCCCGCTCGGCGAGCAGGTCCGCCGTGGCGTGCTCGATCAGCTCGGCCTCGGTCCGGTCGTGGCACTGCCAGCACAGGCCATCGGTCGGCCGGGTGCCCTTGCCGGTCGCTGTGCAGCCCTTGCCCTCGCAGTCCCACCACACCGGGGTCGGCCCGGTCTCCCCACGGGGCCCGGGCACGATGCCCTGCCGCCGCGCGGCAAGGCGTTCCGCCCTGCGCTTCTCGCACTTCGGGCAGACGTCCTGCGGGCCCAGTTGGATCCGGGCGCCGTCCTCGCACATCGGGTCCGGGCAATCCGTGGGCGGGCGCACCAGGCCCACCGCAACACCGACCGCTGAGCCGATCCCCTTGCCGCCCGGCAAGGCGTCCGTGGCGTAGCCGTGGTTCCACCACCGGCGCCGCACCCGCGCTGCCAGCTGCTCAGCGGACCGGCGGCCAGGGCGGCCAGGATCGTGTCCCGGATGACCACCGGCCGGTACTTCGGCAGCAGGACGGTCAGGGCCTCGGGCCAGGCAGCCTCCACCATGCCCACCGCCGCGGCCTGCTCGGCCGAGAACCGGGTTGAGGTTCCCCCGAGATGCGGGGATGGGTGACAGAGGGTCAGATGGGTCTCATGAGAGGAGCCCAGACGATGCCTGCCCCGAGGAAGTACCCCAAGACCACGGAGTTATGGCTTGTCCGCCGCTGTCAACAGGGGCGAGGTATTTGGGAGAAGTGCCGGTCAGGGCAACGGGACTCCTGGTAGAGCGAGGAAGCCGACCAAGGTCTTCCCGCCTGAAGGAGCCCCGTTGCCCGTTCAGTGTTCCACCGTCACGCTCACGTCGTCCATCACCGTCGCCGACGGGGTCTTCGCTCCGGGGCATCTGGGCGAGCTGACCCGGCACCTGCCCTTTGAACTGGTCGATGACGTGCTGGAACGTACTGGCGGAACCCAGCGGAGGCTGAGGCTGCTGCCGTCGAGGGTGGGCGTCTACTTCGTGCTGGCACTGGTTCTCTTCCCGCAGCTGGGCTACATGCGGGTGTGGGACAAACTCACCTGCGGGCTGCGCGGGCTCCTTCCACCGCGTCCGTCGGAGAAGGCGCTGCGAGAGGTGCGCCGGCGGCTGGGCGCCGCGCCGCTGCGGCTGCTCTTCGAGACACTGGCCGGTCCCGTGGCACAGCCGATCACACCAGGGGTGCGTTACAGGTGCTGGCGCACAGTCGCCTTCGACGGCTGCAGCTCCACCAAGGCTCCTGACCGGCCGCGAGTCTGCGCCTGGCTGGGCAAACACAAGCATCGTTACGGCACGGACGGATATCCGATGCTGAAGATCATGGTGCTGTGCGAGACCGGAACCCGGGCCCTGCTCGGCGCCGTCTTCGGACCGACGCCCGAGAAGGAGACCGGTTACGCCGAGCAGCTGCTACCACTGCTGGACAACAGGATGCTGCTGCTCAACGACCGGGGCTTCGACTCCGACGACTTCCTCGCGAAAGTCGCGGCCACCGGCGCCCAGCTGCTGGTACGCCTGAAGGGAACACGGACACCCGCACGCTGGGCACTCCTGCCGGACGGGTCATTCCTGACCAGGATTAACGGGACCCGGCTGAGGATCATCGATGCGCACATCGCGGTGACGACCGCCAAAGGGCTGCGGCTGGAAGGCCACTACCGGCTGGCCACCACGCTGACCGATCACCGTCGCTACCCCGCCGCAGAGCTGGTGGAGCTCTACCACGAGCGATGGGAGATCGAGTCCGCGTTCTACTCGCTTCGGCACACCCTGCAGCACGGCCTGGTGCTGCGATCCCAGGACGCGACCGGGATCCAGCAGGAGCTCTGGGCTCACCTGACCGTCTACCAGGCACTGCGCCGCGCGATGGCCGAGGCCGTCGAGACCCTCCCCGGCGCCGACCCGGACCGCGCCTCCTTCACCGTCGCCCTGGAGACCGCAAAAGACCAGCTCATCGCCGCAGCCGACGTACTGCCCGACACCGGACCGGGACGAATCACACCGGCCCTGCTGCGCGATCTGCTCCCACCCCGCCGGGCCCGCGTCAACCCACGCCGCGTCAAATGCCCGATCTCCCGCTACGCCGCCCCGCCCCACCAGGCACAAGTCCTGGGCGCCTCCAGGATCACCAGCATCAGTGTCACCGTGAACCCCTCCGCCGGCCCAGGCCCCGACGGACGCCGCGACCGCACACTGCAACTCCTGCGAACCGATCCCCACCGCACCTGGCGCGTATGTGAAATCGCCCGCGGTATCGGACTGGAGGATCCCCAAGGACTACGCGCAGAACTGGGACGCTGGGTCCGCGAAGGAATCCTCCGCCGCACCGGCCGGGGCCTCTACACCCTCGAACCCGAGTGGACCACCCCAACCCACAAGCCCCTGTCCCCGCCCCTGTTGACAGCGGCGGACAAGCCATAACTCCGTGGTCTTGGAAGTACCCGCTGGAGTTGCGTGAGCGTGCGGTCCGGATGTACCGCACGGCCGAGCCGAAGCCTGTGATCCGCCGCATGGCCGAGGAACTCGGTGTGCACCACGAGGCCCTGCGTAACTGGATCCGTCAGGCCGAGGCCGATGCCGGCGAGCGAGGCGACATGCTCACCACCGCTGAGCGTGAGGAGCTGGCCGCCTTGCGCAGGGAGAATGCCCAGCTCAAGCGGGCGAACGAGGTCCTGCGGACGGCCTCGGCTTTTTTCGCGGCCCAGCTCGACCCGACCCGGCCCAGGTGACCGAGCTCGTCGACGAGCACCCGCACCTGGGGGTCGAGCCCGTACTCCGGGAACTGAACATCCCCTCCTCCACCTACTACCGCTGGCGCCAGGCCGAGACCGAGCCGTGCGAACGGCACCGCCGAGACGCCGAGCTGACCAGCAGGATCCGTCAGGTCCACGACGAGTCCGGCGGAGTCTATGGCTCACCCCGTGTGCACGCCGTCCTCAAGCGCGAGGGTGTCCATGTCGGCCGCAAACGCATCGAACGGCTCATGCGCCAGGCCGGCCTCGCCGGAATCAGCCCACGCCGGGGCAAGAGCTTCACCCGACGTGACCCAGACGCGGATCCGGCCCCTGACCTGGTGCAACGCGACTTCACCGCGAACCGGCCGAACCGGCTGTGGGTCACCGACCTGACCATGATCCCCACCGGGGAGGGCCCACTGTGGCTCTCCGCGATCCGCGACGCGTTCTCCCGCCGCGTAGTGGCCTGGGAAGCCTCCGCCCGCGCCGACGCCGACCTGGTCCTCACCTCGCTGGAATACGCCCTGGCCAGCCGCGAAGTCACCCCCAGCCAGCTCATTCACCACGCCGATCACGGCTGTCAATACACGTCCGTGAAGCTCACAACACGCCTGGTCAGGGCCGGGATCCAGGCGTCCATGGGCTCGGTCGGCGACTCGTACGACAACGCCCTCGCCGAGAACCTGTGGATGGTGATCAAGACCGAGTGCATCCGCGGACGGGCCTTCGCCACCAGAGCCGAAGCGAACCTCGCGCTCTTTGAGTACATCGACGGCTTCTACAACCCCCGCCGCATCCAGAAACAGCTCGGCTATCTCAGCCCCATCGAGTACGAGGAAAAGCACTACGCCAACCAGGCAACGACCGAACAAGTGAACCTGAAACCACGTCAACCCGCCCTGACCAGCTAGTCAGCCACTCCCGCACTGCGGGGGAACCTCACTCGTGGGCGTCTCCGACCGGCTTGCGGTCCTGCCAGCTCGTCACTTCAGCTCCTTCTCAAGGCCGCCTCCCTTCGCGCCGGCCGCCTCCTGCAATCGGGGGAAATCTCCGCTCACCCCCTTGATCAGGTCCCCTGAACGTCCGTTGTTGTCAGTGCAAGGGTCCGATGTCGCGTTCGCGTCATCGGCGCCCGCCACGGAAGACCATCGCACGAGCAGGAGTGACCCACCATGGCCTTGCTTACCCACACTTTGAGGCGGCGTGCCTCTGCCGCTGCCACCGTTCTGGCCCTGGGCGCCGCCCTGCCCCTCGCCATCGGGGCCACACCCGCATACGCCCAGGGCAACCTGGGCATTACGAAAACCCACGCGGGGGACTTCCCCCGAGGCGGGCAAGGCTTCTACCGGATCGTGATCAGCAATAACGATCAGGCCGCGGCCATCGGCGCAACGGTGATGACCGACGTCCTCCCCCAAGGCCTCACAATCGAGGATTTCTACACCCGCGGGCCCTTTGGCTCCTGTGGCGTGCACGCCACGGACACCGTGCTCACCTGTAACATCGATTCCCTGCCTCCCGACGCCGACTTCATTGTCGCGATCATCGTCAACGTGGCTGACGACGCTCCCTGCACCGTCACCAACACCGCCACCATCGTCGAGCAGGCCGGAGGCGGCCTCAGCGCCAGATCCAGTGACCAGGCCTCCATCACCGGCGGAACCTGCAATGGGAACGGCGGCACCGGGAACGGGAACGGTGGCAACGGGAACGGCGGCACTGGGAACGGTTCGTTCCTGCCCACCAACCTCAACCTCAGCGGCACCCTGCCGACATACAACAGCACCACGAACAACACCTTCCACAGCCAGGGAACAACCAACACCACCACCCAGGACTCGCACCCAAACCCCTGACAACACCAGATCCACATCACCGGAGCTGGCTTCGTTGAGGGCCTGTGTGATGTCGTGATCAGTCGGTGGCTTTGAGGAGGTCGTCGATCCAGATCATTGAGGCGCGGAGGTGGAGTCCGGCTGAGGTGGCTTTCCGGAGTCTTGTCATGGCGGGTGGCGATGCCTCGCCACGCCTTCAGCTTGTTGATCAGGCGCTCGACGGTGTTCCGTTCCTTGTAGAGGTCGGTGTCGTGGCTGACGGGCCGACCGCCCCCGCTGCCCTTCTTCATCCGGTTGGCGGCTTGCTCCTTCTTCTCCGGGATGACTGCCTTGATACCGCGTTTGCGCAGGTAGGCGTGATTGCCGCAGGATGAGTAGGCTTTGTCTGCGACGACGGCACCGTGCCTGGTGCGGGGGCGGCCGACGGGCAGACGGTTGCGTACCCTCTCGGGCACGGGGACGAATTGCGGGCCGTCCGCGGCCTTCCCGGCGGTCAGGACAAACGTGAGCGGACGACACTTGCGGTCCGCGGCGAGGTGGACCTTGCTGGTAAGTCCGCGGCCGCCGATCGCGCGAAGGCTGAGCATGTAGCGCGGCGCCAGGAGGAGGAGTCTGGCGTCGAGTCCAGCGAACGTCTCGGCCGTCGCAGATGGGGTATCGAACGCACCATGTCCTGGCTCACGGCTACCGTCGGCTCAACCACCGCCACGAACGCAATCCCCGCAACTACCTGGCCTTCCTCAGCCTCGCAGCCGCCCTCTGCTGCTACAAACGACTCGTCCGCCTCACCACATAGGACATGGTCTAAGTAGCCGTTGCTCTATCGATCAAGGTGGTCGTGAGTTCGAGTGTGGTTGCCCGGCCGGGTGATCTTCGGCCGGTCTGGGCATGAAGGCAGGGCCTCCCGAACAGCTCGTGGGTGTCGAATCCATCCGAGCGTCAGGAGACCCTGGTGCCGCAGTCTTTCGTGCTGTCCCCCGCGTCGTCCAACTCGCCTTCCCGGTCGTGTGACTGCCTCGCCCACATGTACGGGAACGCGAGCGATCGTCCGAGCCGGGAGCCCCGATATCCGTCGGACATGACGGACGCGGAATGGGCCGAGGTCCGTGCCGCACTTCCGGTGCCGGGCTGGCTGGAGGGCCGCGGCGGACAGCCGGAGGGCTATTGCCACCGGCAGATGGTCGACGCGGTCCGCTACCTGGTCGCGGGCGGCGTCACCTGGCGGGCGATGCCCGCGGACTTCCCCGCGTGGGACCGCGTCTACGCCTTCTTCCGACGCTGGCGCGACAAAGGCCTGACGGCCGAGTTCCACGACCGGCTCCGCGACCGGATCCGTGAAGCGGCCGGCCGCGACCTGGAACCGACGGCGGGCATCATCGACGCCCAGTCGGTGAAAGGCGCCGCATCGATGCCGGCCGCGACCAGGGGCTTCGACGGCGGCAAGAAGGTCAACGGCCGCAAGCGCCACATCGTGGTGGACACCCTCGGTCTGCTGCTGACCGTCGTGGTCACGGCGGCATCCGTCACTGACCGGGACGCGGGACAGACACTGCTGGCCCGGCTGCGCGAGCGGCACTGGCGCATCACGCTGGTCTGGGCCGACGGCGGCTACACCGGCCAACTCGTCGACCTCGCCCGCAACGTGCTGCGGATCGCGCTGACGGTGGTCAAACGCAGCGACGACACCACAGGCTTCGTCGTCCTGCCGAAAAGATGGCTGGTGGAGCGCACGTTCGCATGGCTGATGCGCTCACGCCGCCTGGCCCGCGACTACGAAGCCCGCACCGACAGCGCCGAGGCGATGATCCTGTGGTCGATGAGCATGCTCATGAGCCGTCGCCTCGCCCGGCGACGGCACTGAACATCCCCGGGCGTTCCTCTGCCAGCCATCCCCGCGCGGCCAGGCGCTTCACCTTCGACCGCACTCCCTCCACCTTCGCAGGCACCGGCTCCAGCCCGACCGCCACTGCGAGTTGCCGGCAGTCCATCGCCCCGACACCCGACCCGATCCCACCAGCCAGAACGTCCACGAGCTGCTGGTAATCCGGCGCCAGCACCGCAGCGCCGAGGCCTTCTCGCCACACCGGCACCACCGAGCCGGCCACCGCACCCACAACCCGCGCCGGCCGCCCGCCGGCCACCACGACCGGTGGCACCTCCTCGCCTCCGCACGGTTCCGCCAGGACCTCGGCCACCGTCTCCCGGGCGATCACGAACCGCTCCCACGCGGCCTCCGCCTCCCGCAGCTCGGCCTGAAGAACGTCCACTCGCTGCCGAGCGGCTCGTTCACGCTCCTCCAGCAGCCCCATCACCGACGGCATCCAGCACCTCCACCGAAGAGACGACACAACACCTCGTCCCTCCCACCGAAAGACCAGCCACATGCCTGACCAGCGCAAACACACCCATCACGCTCGGAAAGACAACGGCTTCTAACCTCGCCCGTGCAGGTGCTCGTCGGTGTGTTCAGGCGCAGCCGCCAGCCGGGAAAGCAGATCTCGGGTGGCCTGGACAGTGTCGGCGAGTTCCTGCGCGCGACGTGCCTCGATCTCCAGGACAGGCACGAGCGCCGGTCGCCGACGCAGGCAGAGCCTGAGTGCGTCGATGACGTCGGCGTCGGTGATCTCGCCGCTAACGCCGCGACAATAGCGACCCTCGCGGCGGAAACTGAGCTGGAGATGGGACACTGCCGCCAGCTGCCGCGGTTGCAGGAAGTCTGCGGGGCAAAAGCCGGCCTTCCACGCCGACTTGACGTCGACCACGAGTCCCAGCGCGCAGCCGAATTCGAGGAGGTGGTGATCGGCATCGTCGGGCGTGCTCACCAGACCGTAGCTGACGTTCTCCAGGCAGTACCGCACTCCGTACGTCTCGGCCAGGCCGATCAGCTGCCTGGTGGTGCGCACGTAGTTGGAATCGAACGCCGAGCCGTCGGTCACCAGGTGACGCGGCGGCCCGTGGGACACGTATGCCGGTGCGCCCAGCAGCCTGGCCGCGTGCAGATACCGCTCGAACTGCAGGGTTGCCCAACGGCGTTGCCGGAGATAGGGCGTGAAGAGCAGATTCTCGAAGCCGAACACGTACGGGTGCAGAGAGGTGACGGTAAGCCCGAGGCCGGCGCACCGGGCACCCAGATCCTGGAGGTATCGCTCGTCAAGCTCCGCCTCGCACTGCAGATAGATCTCGACGTCCCGCACGCCCATCGCGTGCAGCAGGTCGACGGACTCCTCGGTCACGACGTCGAAGTGGTACGTGCAGCCGGTCGAGGCCCCCAGGCGCAAGCCTCCGTCGCGCTGATCAGCCACGGGGACCCGCTCCCTGCATCCGGTCGATCCCGGCCTGGGTCGTCGCAGCGGACTTGGCGAAGGTGAACGTCCGCGGCGCCGTCCCGCTCGGGGAGGCGACACACTGGTGGCGGTGCCCGTCGAACACGATGGGCCCGTACACCTCGTCAGAGATCACGGCCAGGTCACGCACGACCGCAAACCGGGCGAACTGGTCGAGGAGTGATTCGTCCCAGACCCGGCCCGACGGGTTCCCCGGAGTGTTGACGATCACCGCTCTCGTACGGCGGGACACGACTGCCGCGGCGGCGACCAGATCGGGGCCGCCGCTCACCAGTTCCCACGGCACGAGCACCGCAGCGCCGCGGGCGAACCGTACCGCGGCGGGGCAGAGATCGTAGAACGGCTCAAGGATCAGGACCTCGTCGCCGGGCTCGAGCAGGGCGGCCGTGATGCCCTCGGACGCTCCAACGGTCACCACGATCTCGCGAGCGGGGTCGAGTTCGATGCCGTAGGAGGCCGCCTGGTGACCGGCGATGACCTCGCGGAGCGCGGGCAGCCCGAGGGTGGGGGGACACTGGGTGGCACCGGACACGATGGCCGCGCACGCGGCCTCCATGAGCTGCACTGGCCCTGGCTCCTCGGGAAAGCCCTGCCCGAGCTTGACAGCCCCGCAATCGACCGCCCGCGACATCTCGCTGGCGCTCATGCCAGGAATCCGGACGTCGACTGCCGGGGATTCTGCAGGCGGGCGAACGGCCCGGTGGGCAAGCCGTGGAACGTCTCCTCATCACCGCAGGGCAGGGCATTACGGCGCAGGAAGTCCCGCAGGTCGTGGGCGACGTCCGTCAGCCGGCCGGTCAAACGTCCCTCACGCAGGCCGAGCACGACGGTGTCCCCCCGCGGCGCGTCGAGATGCGGCTCCTGGTCCACTGTCAGCAGCACGAGTGTGCGACCGGGTTCGGGGGGCGGTACCGGCTCCCCCGGCTCCCACCTCTTCACAGTGGTGTCACCAACGACCACCGCGCCACCGTCGCGCAGGGACCAGTGCACGCCCTTCCAGGCCAGTTCCTCGCACCAGCGTTCGAGCAGATGATCGACGAGTTGCGCGGCCTGCGCCGCGTCGACCGGCTTGGCTGTCAGCGGCTTGATCGGCCTGGCGGGAACACCACCGGCGAGCACGTCCGCCGGCAGGCTCCGGGCGACGACGGCCCCCGCCGCCACGATGGTGTTGGCCCCGATGTGTACGCCCGGCAGGAGCGTGACATGGAATCCCAGCCACACGTTCGAGTCGACCCGGATCGGCGAGAAGTCCGCCGAGTAGCCGTCGAGGAGGCGATGGCCGAAGTGAAACCCATGGGTCCACATGGTGAGGTTGCAGCCCGACCCGACCTGATCGGCGAGCTCGATCGGGAAGTTGGCGTTGAGGATGCTGTGGGGGCCGAGCGCGACCCGGTCACCAATGTGCACGTGCGCCGTGGAGGCATTGGTCCCGCCGTAGCCGACCGCGGAGTCGTGGCCGAAGTAGAACAGTTTCCCGGCGCGGAAGGATCGGCAGGTGATGTTCACACGCTGCTCGATCCGACCTGCGGTACCGATCTCGAACGCATCGGCGACCAGGATTGCGGCACCGGCGAGCAGCTCGGTGCCCGCACCGATGACGATCGAGCCGGACCGCAGGTCGCACCCAGCGGCGATCCGCACCCCGTCGCCGAGCCGCAGCCGGTCGGCGACCACGGTGGCGCCGTCGGCCACTTCGACATCGGTACCGATCTCGATCAGTTCGCCGAGCCAAGCCCGTACGCCCTCCCCGACCGTCGCGCCCGCGTCACGCAGTTGCTGCGCACCGGCCAAGCCCGCCTCGTCCATCAGTTCTCTCCCGCGCACGACCGCAGCCAACCAGAGCTTCCCGCGCGGAAGTAGCTGACGTGATCCCGCCACGGCACCGCCTGGAGCGCGCCATAGTTGTCGAGGATCACCAGGCGCTCATCGCGGGGCGCGTTGAGGGCGTCGACGCAGTCGGCGCCGAGGAATTCGCGGTGATCGGCGACGATCAACACCGTACGGGCCCGTGCGACCTGCGACTGCACGTCGGTCGCCGCCACGGCGGCACCCAGCTTCGCGTCGATCTCCGCGGCGGTGTACATCGGGTCCCAGACCGTCGTCTCGATGCCGGCCTCCAGGAGCCGGGTCACGATGGCACGTGCGGGGCTGAGGATGTCGACCTTGATGTTGCCCTTGTACGCGATGCCCATGACGAACACCGGTCCGCCGCCGCTCGCCGCCTCCGCAACGAGCTGGCGGATACGTTCGTCGGTCTCCACAGCCGCCTCGAGCAGCGACAGCTCCTTCGGCTGCGGCGCGCCGAGCAGAAGGTACCGGCTGGCCAGGGGGATGCAGTAACCACCGGTACCGAAACTCGGGTGGTAGGTGCCGACGTTCCACTTGGTGCCCGCGAGCCTGAGCACCTCCACCATATTGATGTCGGGGAAGGCGAGGGTCAGCTGGTTGGCCAGGCTGATGTCCATGTGCCGGTACGCGTTCTCCACGCACTTGACCAGCTCGCCCTCGAGGTGTCCCGGTGCCTGGTGCAGAGTGTCGTTGACGAGTTCGAGGATGCTCGCCGCCGAGCGGCTGGAGAACTGGTCGTAGCCGGCGTAGATGCGATCCAGCTCCCGCATGCCTTGCCCCTCGGCAAGGAACCAGTCCCGGCGCGGGGCGAGAGCCAGCCCGAGATCACGGCCGACCTCCAGTCCGTGTAACCGCAGGATCGGCACGATCAGCTGGCCGGTGGTGCCCGGCGTCAAGGTGGACTCGACGATGACGATCGGGCAGCGGCCCCTGAGTTCGCCGTGGGCGATGGCGGCTGCCAGCTCCTCGAAGACCTCCTGCAGCGACTCCTGACACGGCGCCCCGTCCCGCTCGGTCGGCACCGCGATCATGTGCACCAGGCAGTTCGCACTGAGAACCGTTTGGCTGTCGCTCGATATTGCCACGTCCAGCCCAGACTCCGTCGCCCTGCGTTGGGCTACTCGCTCCGGGTCGGGATCGTAGCCCGCGATCTCCACCCCCTTGGCGGCGAAGGCTTCCACGGTCGACCAGCCGATGTATCCCAGACCCCACACGGCCAGCCGGATCCGGCGATCGCCCAGCAGTTGCCCGTAGTCGGTCTCCTCAGATGTACTGCTCACGTTCGCCTCCAGACGGCTCGGTGCCGAGTAGTCGCGCGAGTGCGTTCGCGGTATGTGAGCCCCCGACGCACCGCGCGAGGTACAGACCCTCGGCCGCGGCCAGGCCGCACAGGGATCCCAGGGCGGCATTGCGTACGTGTGCACCGTCGAGGTCGAGTTCACGAAAGCCCTGTCCGTCGTAGCTGTACGCGCGAAGCGCCGCCTTCTTGCGCTGCTCGTGGCCCACTATGGGCAGGAAGATGTTCGGGACGAAGGTCAGGTAGTTGAGCACCCGGTGTTCATTCGGGCCGAACTGCAGCAGGGCTGTTGTCGGCCAACGCCTGCTGGAGGCCAACGTGGCCCGGGCCATCCGGACGTGATCGCCGTGCGAGTCGCCGTGCCAGTGCCCGATGACGACATCCGGATTCAGCGCGGCGACGGTCCTGTCGATGAGTTCGACCACCTCGAACTCGGTGACCTGCTCCACCTGTCGGATCGCCGGATCGGCCAGCCATTGCAGCCGGTGCCCGAGGATGGTTGCGGCCTCCTCTGCGGCGGCGACGCGGCGCCCGACCAGCGCGGGACGTGATTCCGACGCCGAGAAGAACGCCACCGTGACGTCGATTCCGCTGTCCGACCACCGGGCTATGGAGCCGCCCACAGCCAGTTCCGCATCGTCGGGATGGGCAGCGAGGACCAGCACACGGGTCATGTCGATCCTTTGCGAGCGTTCGCCAGGACAGCTCTGAAGCTCTCCAGGTAGGCCGCGAACTCGTCGCTGGCGCTGTCCCCGGTGCCGGCCACGGCTTCGGCGAGGCCGACGCACCGGTCGACGAAGACGGGCGCTCGCACCCCTCGCACTGAGGCGCCCTGCATGGCGACCTTGACCCACGTCGACTGGTACATGTTGGCGCCATCGAGGTGGGCCTTGGTCAGGTCGGACTGGGAGAACCTGCTGTAGGCGCAGTTGGCCCCGGTCAGGTCGGCATCCCGCAGGTCGGCCGCCACGTACGCCTGGACCAGGACCGCGTTGACGAGGTTCGCCCCGCGCAGGTTCATCGCCCCCGGCGGATCCCCCGTGATCATCGCGCGGTACAGGTTGGCCTGCCGCAGATCGCAGTCCTGCATGTTGACGTCTCGCGCGACGAGACACCGGCCGGTCAGGCCCGCCATCGCCGATCCCGAGAGATCTGACTCGACGATGTGCAGGTTCTCCGCGTGCGCTCCCTCTGCGTCCAGCCCTCGCAGAGAGCACGACACAATCTTGGCGTTCGACAGCGTGGCCGAGCGCAGGCGAGCGTCGGAGAGCACGCATGTCCGCCATGTCGTGTTCGAAAGATCCGCGTTGTCGAGGTTGATGCCCAGCACCGTCACGTCGCTGAAGTCCGCGCCAATGACGTGCATCGAGTCGGCCGTCCAGCTGTCGCCGCGGACCTGGTCGAGTCGCAGCCGGGGCAGCACCGCCGCGTCGAGCCGTAGCGCCCGGGCTCCGGTGAGGCGCTGCAGGCACAGTCCCTGCCCGGAGGCGCCTTCGAGGGAGGCTGCGCTCAGATCCGACTTCACGATCGACAACTGGTCCAGCAGCGCCTGCTCCAGACTCGCCTCGATGAGCAGGCACTCGTTGATGAGGCAGCCTTGCAGGTTCGCGCCACTCAACCGTCCCCCGCTCAGGTCGCACTGGTAGAAGGAGGAGCCGGCGAGCTGCGCGCTGGACAGCTGTACGCCGCGCATGCTGCAGCCGTGGAACAGCGTGCCGGTCGCATCTCGCAGCCGGGAGAGGTTGGCGTCGTCGAAGTTGCATGTCTGTGCGGCGAGGGCGTGGACGTAGGCCGATTCGAGGTTGGCCCCGCGCAGGTCTGTACGCTCCATGCCCGGGCAGACCATCGTGATCTCGCTGAGATCGGCGTCGCGCAGGTTCGTGTTGTGCAGGCTCGCCCGGCTGAGCGTGGCCCGCCGCAGGTTGGCACCGGCGAGATTGAGACCGCTGAGATCGGCCTCGCACAGATCCAGCCCGCGGCCGGTGGACGCGACGAGTCGTTGGGTGCACTCGGAGAGTTCCTCTAGCACCAGGGCACGTTCATTCGGCTGAGATCCCGACAGCCGTTCTAACAGATACGTATGCTCTGTCAACATTGCGCTCCTTGGCGTCGTAACACCAGTCAACGTCAGTTGCCTGCCAAGCGGGTCGAGGTGAGCCGGTCGAGCAGTTCGGGCCGGCTCGGCCCTGACGTGAGGACTGCCGTCGGCGCCAGCTGGGCGGCGTACGTCAGCAGGTCCCGGTCACGGGCGAGCACGGTCGGATCGTCGAAGAGGTGAATGCGACGCTGGACCGCCCGGTAGAGCTTCGTGTCCTTGGCGGCCTGTGCGTAGGCCACCTTACGGATGAAGAGAGGATTGTCGAGGTTCGTGACGTCACGGTTCTCCCCCTCCGCGAGCCGGGCACGCTCGGTGTCCTCGGCCGCGGCTGCCTGGTAATACGGCAGCGAAAACCGCGACAGCGTAGCGACAATGTCGGCGGTGTCGGCCGGGGTTGGTGCCTGGCCACGGTTCAGTGCCTCGGCTACGAGGCGGGCGTGGTGCAACGCCATGGACACGCCCCAGCCATGTGTCGGATTGGTTTGGCACAGTGCGTCACCGATCGGGATCACGCCACCGACGGCGGTAGTCGGCCCGTGGCGGACAAAGACGTTACTCAGACCGCCGATCACGTACACGTCGGAGATCGGTTCGGCCAGGGCCAGCCACTCGGCCAGCACCGGCATGCACAACGCGGCCCGGGTCCAGACCTCGGCCTCGCGCAGGACGCGCAGCTCTTGGTCAGTGGGCGCGATATTGAGGGTGACGACGAAGGAGTCGCGGTCCTCCTCCAGTACGGAGAACCGCAGGTAGCCCAGGTCACCCGCGGGGCCGAAGTGCCACTCACTCGCCGGTGGTCGCGCAGCCCCCGTGAACCGGAAGTGGCGGGCATAGTATCGGGTTCCGGAGTACAGCCACGAGACCTCCGCAGCGGCGGCGCCGAGTTCCACCGACCAGGCCGTGACCCTCGACTTCCGGCCCGTGGCGTCCACCACCCAGGGGGCCCGGAAGATCTGGCCGTCGCCTGTCCCCACGCCCGCCACGCCGGGAACACGCCGGCCGTCACAAGCCACGAGGCCGACGCCGCGCATACCGGCGGCGATGTCGATGTGCTCCTCGACCTCCACCGCACGGCGCATCGCCCACTCGAAGACCGAGCGCCGGACGAGGATCGCCACCAGTTCGTCGTCTCCCGGCTCGCGCTCCGCCGGGGGGATGTACGTGCCGAAGTCGCGCTCGCCCGCACCGGCGGCCGCCAGCGTCCGCAGCACATCGGGCGCGCATTGTCGGAGCGTGCGCCGTGCCAGTGCGTGGATCGCGTGGCCGTGCCCGAACTGGGCGACTCCCTGCCGCGGCCAGCCGCGCAACGTGTGGTCCGGGTTCACCGGCGCCGACGCCGCGTCCCCCTCGATCAGCTGCACGTAGTGTCCGCTGCGGGCCAAAAAGAGCGCCGCTGACAGCCCGGCGATCCCACCCCCAAGAACCAGCACGTCGGCCATGTCAGGCCAGCCCGGAACTCAGGTCGGCCAGAGCCGTCGCGTGCCGGTGGTCGCGCTCTGGGCAGCTGCCGAGCGGATCGATGTGGATCGGCTTCAGGTCCGCGCCGTACGCTCCGCGAACGTCGCACCGCAGGCTGTCCCCAACATGGCCGAGGATGCGCCGCGACTCACCCACCGCCCGCCTCGCGGCATCGAAGATCAGACGGCTCGGCTTCCTGGCCCCCACTAGCGTCGAGTCGCACACTGCCAGCACTGCGGGCAGCGGCCCCCTCCCCACCTGGCACACCTTTGTGTCGACGAGTTGACTCGCGACCGTGCCGTCGGAATCGGACACGATGGCGACGTCGACTCCGCCGTCTTGGACCAGCCAGCGCAGCTTCTCCACCGCCGACGGTATCGCGATCGACCACGGACGCCGCCAGAGTTCATGCGCCGAGGCGGCACTCTGGAGCGCGGCCCCGCGCAGGCCGAGACCCCGCCCGTACGCGCGCCGGTAGTCGAGGATGTCGCCCGAGCAGTCGAAGGCAGAGACCGCTTCGTAGTGCAGTGTCGCGTCATCGACCTCCGGCAGGGAGGCGCCCCAGGCCTCCAGCGCCTCGACGACCTCGGACGCGGCCGGCAGCAGCAGGACACCTCCGACGTCGAGCAACAGCACCGGGCGCGGTGCGTCGCCGTGCGGAGGTATCACGGCTGCTGCCTCGTTCGCTTCAGGCCGCGCTCGCGCGCCATTCGCTGGACGCCGACCCGATCCACCTTCCCGGTCGGGCCCAACGGCAGCTCATCGATGATGTGCACCTCGTCGGGGAGCTTGAACCGGTCCATCTGCTGTCGCCCCCACTCACGCAGGGCGGCCTCGTCCACCTGTGCATCGTGACGGAGTGTTACCAGCAGTACCGTCCGCTCGCCGAGCAGATCGTCGGGGACGCCGGTGGCCACGACTGCGGCGCAGGCCGGATGCCCGGAATAGACGCCCTCGACCTCCAGTGGGGAGATCTTGTTCCCGCCGCGGCTGATGATGTTCTTCGCCCGCCCCGCGAGCACGAACCGCCCGTCATCGCCACGTCGTGCGAGATCGCCGGTTCGAAACCACTCACCTGCCGTCGCCGCCGCTGTCGCGCCCGGATCGCCCAGGTAGCCCGTCATGCGAAACGGCGTATGGATCCACAGCTCGGCGACCTCCCCCGCAGGTACGTCGCGCCCGTCGTCGCCCACCACCTTCGCCGCAACGCCGGCAGACGGGAACCCAATGCTGCCGGCCAGCTCACGGTACGCCTCGGGTGCGACGATGAAGTCGGAGGTACACGTCTCGCTCAGCCCGAAGACGTCCGTGATCCGGGCATGCGGCAGAAGGTCCGTCAGCCCCAGCCCGAGACCGGCAGCCAGGGGTTCGCCACCCGCGATCCACAGCCGGGGTGCTCCCACAGCGCGCAGGCGCATCAAGGCGGACTCGTCCGATTCCGCAAGGAGCTTGCGCAGCATCGTGGGCACCACCGCCGTGCGATGGATGCCAAACCGTGCGAGTGCCTCGATCATGCCTGCGGCGGTGAAACGGGGCATCAGGTGGACGGTGCCGCCGGTCGCCAGCGTCAGC
Organism: Streptomyces sp. NBC_00190; assembly: GCF_036203305.1. GTDB lineage: Bacteria > Actinomycetota > Actinomycetes > Streptomycetales > Streptomycetaceae > Streptomyces. Next base: position 26,994 of record NZ_CP108131.1, read on the forward strand.
AGCGTCGTCCACTGACCGAAGCTGAAGTGCAGGTGGAGAACCTGGAGCAGGGAGGTGCCCGGCGCGAACGCCAAGACACTGTCGATCGCCTCGAGCTTGCGGCAGAAAGCCCGATGCGACAGCACGACCCCCTTGGGTCGCCCCGTCGAGCCGGACGTGAAGATCACCAGAGCCTGATCCTCATCCAGCTCCGCGGGGTGCGCGGATCCGGCCTGCGCCAACCGGCGCACGCCGTGCTCAGGCGTGTCCACCTCGCCGTCGGGGAACCACTCGGACCGCAGGTTGTCCACCAGGGCGCAGGCCGCGGTGCGAGTGGCGACATCCTCAGCCACGCGTGGGGGGGATGATCTGTGTACCGGCACCGCGACCGCGCCGCACAGCCATACGCCCACCTGCGCCGCAACGTCGGCCGGGGCGTTGCTCACCGCGACGAGCACGGCCGATCCGCGCTCCACCCCGCACCTGAGCAGACGATCCGCCACTGCATGTGCCCGGGCGCTGAGGTCGCGATACGTCAGCAACTCACCGTCCTGACCGACGAGGGCCGTTGCGTCGGGCCAGTTCTCGGCCGCGGTGACGACGAGCTGGTCGAGACGATCAGGAAACCGCAACATTGCCGCTCCTGCTCCAGTACCCAAACCTGAACGGGAATCCAGTGACCTCGGCGACCGAGTCCGCACCGAGCAACTGCATGCAGAGCCGGTCCAGACCCAGGCCGAGCCCGCCGTGCGGGGGGCAGTCCTCGAGCACGTGCAGCAGGTCCTCGAACGACGCGAGATCGATGCCAGCCACCGTCAGTACGTGCCGCTGCAACGCAGCGTCGTTGATGCGAAGCCCACCACTGGCAAGTTCCATCCCGTTCATCACCAGGTCGAACGTCCACGTGTCGATGTCGAGCATCTCTTGCGGGCTGTCGGGCGTCTGCCGGGGCAGCGCCATGGGATGCCGGGTGAGCTTGATCGCCCCCTCATCGTCGCGCTCGGCCAGCGGGAAGTCGACGACCAGGAGCATCGAGATCTCGTCGGGCCGAATCCGAAGATCAGGGCGGTCGGTGCCGTACCGGCTGACGGCTTCCCTCGCCTGCAACCGCGGAAACGGCGCATCTGGACACGGCAAGCCCACTGCGGAGCAGACCCGGGTGATGAGCCGTTCTGTGACCGCAATCACGGCCTCCAAATCGCCCGTCTCCATCTCGATGTCCAACTGGACGAACTCGCGCAGAGAATCGTTCGTTCCCGGCTCGCGCACCTCCTGCCGGAAGCAGTGGGCGAACTGGTAGTACCGCTGGTACCCCCCGGCGATCAACATCTGCTTATACACCTGCGGCGACTGCGCCAACCACAGATGCTCGCCAGTGGAGGTCGTCGCGCTGATGTTGCCGACCCTGTACTCGTTCACCCACCGACCGAGCACTGGTGTGTCGAACTCACCGAAGCCCTCGGCCTGCAGTTGCTGATGTGCGGCAGCGCGGATCGCGTGCCGCTTGCGGAGATTTTCCCTAGTGCGTTCGCTCAGCAGGTGCGCGAACTGCGCCCCCACCGACTCGTGGTCGACCTGCGTGTCCTCGCAGTCGCTCCCGTTCACCGACAGCATTGCAAAGCCTCCCTGACGGCACAGACGACGCCCTGCGGCATGTTGTTGCGCAGCATGGGCCGGCAGGCCGTTCCGGATGCCGACTCATTCTGTGAAGTGCATCTGAAGTCCCTTGCCGGCGGTCGCGAACTACCAGCCGGCCACAGAAAACGGCCCCCAAGCCGACGCCAGCTCCGCTCCCTGTTCTCAGACAAGCCACAGAACCCTAGGGCCACAGCAAGATCGAACAGTCACAGCATTGCTCCGCCACACCCTGATGAAAGCGGTGCTGTACGGGCACCTCGGTCCAGAGGAAGTCACCGAGTTCGTCGGGAGCGAGCGTGGCCGGGATCCCGGCCACGCCTTCGGCCCACCGCGAAGGGGACGGAACACCAGCCACCTGCGGGTGACCACCTGCGGCAACAGCTAATTGCGAGCAACTGACGGGGGCGCTTCGCGGTGGCTCCGCCCTCCCTGGCAGCCGAATCCACCACGCTGTGCCCACTGCCGTCACTGCGCACGCGCCGACGCTCCCCGTTGAGCCGCACCACGACGCCCCCCGGCGGCCAAATACCCAATCCGACAGCATACCGAAAAGAAAACACCGTCGACCGAGACAGATGCCTATATGACTACCCCATATGCCGGCGATCACCGGGACGACACAGAACAGACCATCGCCCCGGAATCACGGAAGGCACTCAGGCAAACAGGTCACGCAATTCTTCGCCAAGCTCACGCAGAACCGCCTGGTTTGTTGCACCGATGTACGCCCCGCCGAAACGACCGAGCGTGAACGCAGCCTTGGCGGTGTTCTTGAGTCCGCGACTCGCCGCCTGCTTGCCGACCCAGAAGCCAGCCCGATAAGCCCTCTCCGAAGCGGCGGCGACAGCAGGTGTTGCCACAGCCATGGCCGCAGCGTGACTCGTCGCCGCAGCACTGGCGGAGGCTGCGGCCGCCGAACCGGCATAAAGGACCCCGCAGGCCACGGCTGCCACTCCTGCCGCCGCACCAACGGTTTCACCGATCTTCGCCCCGAGCTTATTCTCCTTGAGGAACTCGCTCTCTTGCAGTTTTTGCTCGAGCTGCTGAGACCACCCCCACTCCGACACTGCACCCACCTCCTGACATCTGATGCCTAATCAGTTTCTGGCATTTCATCGAAGCACAGACAGACTCTCGGTGCAGCAGATACAAGCTAACGCGCTACGCCCTTGCTGTCTATGAGAGTTGAGGGTCACAGGGCTGGCTTTCCGCAGGACGTGAAACCGAAGTCTCTTTGCGGGGCAGAAGAGTTTGATGTGATCAGACCTAAGAAGATGTCTCACGTGACACTTCGAGGCGCAGCACGATGCTGCACCGTGAGGGTTGATCTGTCGCGTCGGCTGATTCTGGACGAAATGTGGGAGCTGGTAGCTCTGTTGATGCCAAGGTTCACGTCCCGTCCGCAAGGCGGGGTTACTGCCCCGGTAGACGAGCGGGCGGTATTCACGGCTGTGGTGTACGCGACGACTTCTCCGCCCCCCGGATCATCGACGAACGCCCCGGCCTGCCCGAGCAACTGCTCGCCGGCCGGCAGTCACTCCACCAGGTGACCGACGCCTTCACCCGCGGCTCACCGGCCACGTGCAGCAGGCACTTCCTCGCCGCCCTGCGGTCCGACGACCGAGCAAGCCGCCGGCGACCGCCGGGCACTGAATCGCGCAGGCGGGCGAGGCCGCGCCTCTCCGCCCCGACAACTGAGTCGGCTCGGCGTCAGACACAGTCCGAAGTGACCGAAAGGCTTGACGCCGTACGGCCCGCACCCGGAGCAGGATGCGGGCGGCACGGTTTCGGCACCGCTGGAAGATCGAGCGGTCGATCTCCTGGCTCTTCGGCTACCGCCGCCTCACCGTCCGATACGAACGAAAAGGCAGCCACTTCCTTGCCTTCCTCGGCCTCGCCGCAGCCCTGACCTGCTACAAGAGACTCGCGAAGCTCACCACGTGAGATTGCTCCTTGGTCGGTCATGCCGTTGCCCCGTTCCAGGTGCGGGTGTTAGCGCCGCCCTTGCCCCCCGCACATCGACGAAGACGCAGAGGCGAGATGACCACAAGCCCGAGCACCAGCACCACGACCAGCAGCCGGTGGTCAGCAGCCGCACCAGGCCCGCCGGTTCGTCCGTGGCCGCCTGCCGGCGCGCAGCGAATGACGCGTCGGGCCCGCCCCGTATCCGGGGAGCGGACCCCACGTACTGCGCTACGGTCAGGCGGCCTTGAGCCGCGCGACGTCATCCGCCCGGGCCAGCAGGTCGCTGACACCTCGGACCTTCCGGTGTTCGGCCATGCCCAACCGCAGCGTCCGCAGGTGGGCGTCACCCCGGGCGGAGGACAGCGTCGTGTGCAGGTCCAGGAACTCTGCCCACGTCTCCGTGGCGGCCTCCACGTGGCGCATCTGTGTCTGCCGGTCGGCGATCACCCCAAGGGCGTGCAGGCGCCCCTGCCTCTCCTGCGCGTTGCGGACGCGGTTGGAGCGGCGCAGCGCGGTGATCGACGCGGCCCTGTCGCCGAGGTGCCAGAAGACGTGGGCCTGGTGGAAGAAGTAGGCGGCCTGGTCGTAGCCTCCGACGGCGTCGCGCCTGTTGTCGGCCTGAGACAGGGCGTCCTCGGTCTCCCGGAGTCGGGCCAGGGCCCCGCGCCGGTCTCCGGTCATGGACGCGGCGGCGGCCTGCTGCCCCCGCAGGAACGCGACCAAGCGAGGTCCAGACGCGGGCGCGGCCTCGGCGGCCGCGTTCGCGAGCTCCACCGCCTTCGGCCCGTACCCCAGATGCGATGCCTGAAGGCTCATCCCGCGCAGGGTCCGGCAGTACGTGACGTGGTCCTCGGCCGCCCCGGCGAGCTTGAGCGCCTGGTGGTAGTAGCGCTGACCGAGGCCCTGCTGCTCCTCGTACATCGCCATCCACCCCGTGAGGTAGACCAGGTCCGACGCGGCGGCCAGCATGTCCTGCTTCACGGCCGCGGGGCCGTCCGCGTCCAGGTACGGCGTGACCGTGTTCGCGAGGAAGGCTGCGGCCATCGGGCGGGCGTGCCCGGCGCCGATCTCGTCCAGGATGTCGGCGAGCCGGTCGGTCATCGTCCTCACGGTGGCGACGTCGGAGGCGCCGATCCGCAGGCTCCGCCCGGGCCGGCTGGTCTCCTCTATCCGCCCGGCGATGTCCTCGAAGCGGGGCACGCCGAGCGCGGCGGCGTACATGCCCGCGCCCAGCAGGCTCCTGCGGGAGGGATCCATATCGGCCCTGGTCAAGTCGGCCACCTCGCTCACCACGCTGCCGCCGCCGACCTCGGCAGCGGGGGCCGGGCCCGTCGCCCAGCCGAGTTCGGCCGAGGTTACGGGGCGTGCGAGGAGGCGCGAGAGCGCTTCGGTGATGGCCGGACGGGCCTGCGCCTTGGGAACGGATCCGGCCAGCCAGTGCGAGACGGACGTCTTGTCGTAGTGCAGGGAGATCCCGAGCTCGGCCCCGGCGGTATTCGCCCGCCTCGCGAGCTGGTCGTTTCCGACCCCTGCCTCCGCCATCAGGCGGGCGAGGGCCTCGTTCGGTGTGCGTACTCGTGCCGCCATTCCAACCCCCGAACCTCGGTTCAACCCGTTCAACCGTCAGGCCAGTGTGGCCCCTGCCACCCCAGCACGTACCCGCGTTGGATGGATGTGAGCCGCTCGGGCTGCCACAACTTCGGCGCCGCGAGCACCCACTGGACCGCTGCCGCTCCGCCTGCCACCCCCGACAGGCGGCAGCGGCGGCCCCGGCAAAGAGGCAGGTGCCACGTGATGAACCCGCCCCCCGATCACCCCAGCCCTCGCTTCCGCGTACTGGGTGACGCCCGCGCTGTCGGCACGCTCGCCCGCGCCGAGTACGGCCTGAAGTCGTCTGCCGCAGGGTGGTCGCGGGAGGGGGAACCGGCGCTACCGGGCCGATCCCGGCGGACTTGCGATGACCGCCATGGCCACAGCCGAACTGCCCTCTCCCTCCCGCACCGTCGGGAGCAGCCGGTGACCCTTTTGAGTAGCGAGAAGCTGATGCTGCCTTCGATCCCTGACCCGCTTGATCTGCCCCTCTACGCCCAGACCCTGCCGTGTGTGGCGGAGTCCGTGGCCACCGCGCGGCAGCTCGTGAGGAAGGCGCTCGACGTCTGGGGCCTGGAGGCCTTGGAGGCGAGCGCTGTCCTGGTGATGTCGGAGCTCGTGACGAACTCCGTGGACCACTACGGCCGCGACCTGATCCGCGTGAAGGCTGTCCGCCTGGGCGAGGACCGCGTACAGGTCGCGGTCATCGACCGCTCCCCGAACGGCCCCACCGTGCCGAAGCAGCCGGCGCCGTTCGACGAGTCGGGCCGCGGTCTGTTCCTCGTCGACGCGCTCGCCGCCGAGTGGGGAACCGAGCGGATGCGGTGGGGCAAGCGCGTGTGGGCGGAAGTCACCACCGCCGAGGAGGCAGGCCAGTGACGCCCCCACCGTTAGCCGCGCAGGCCGCACCGCACGCCGCCGATCGTGGGATGCCCGCAGGGTGGGGTGAGATCGGCGGACCGGTCTCCCTCCCCATCCCGCCACTGGGAGAGCTGGCGCAGCCGAGTCGACGGGGACGCCTTCTTCGGCCTGGCGCTGATCGCTGCGAACCTCGGCGGCCTGGCCCTCGCCATCGGCGGCATCTGCGACGAGGTCCACGATGTCGCACACGCGCCCCTCGCGCCGTCCGCCCCGAACCTCCCGCCGCCACCCCCATAGCCCTGGCCCCGACTTCCGGTGAACTGGCTCGCCGCTCCCCCTCCCAGAGGCGAGCCACCGAGTCCCGGAGGCTGGGGCCGGTTCCAGCTCCCGCCCGCCCCCTCCCCCGTTGGGGACGGGTGGTTCCCCCGGCCCGGGGAACGACACGACACCAGGCCGGAGGGATGCACCACCCCCGTTGCCCGTACCCCGCCGTGGCAAGGCCGGGCACCACCTCACCGAAGGAGCACCTCAGATGAGCACGAGCATCATGCCCACCCCCGCCCAGACCGCTGGCCGGGCGAAGGAGATCCTGGCCGCGATCACCGCGGACGTGGAGTTCGGCGCCTTCGAGGCCGCCACCCTGGAATACTCCTCCGACTGGCAGGCTTCACCGGCTTCCCGGTCATCGAGCGCTGGAACCTCTACCAGGACAAGGCGCCGCTGTTCACCGAAAGGCTGCGCGCCCTCGTCCTCAAGGCCGCCGTCTTCGACCTGACCGGCGACGAGGTCATGTCCGAGATCCCCATCGCGGTGCCGGTGGACGAGATGACCCACGCCATGATCGCCCAGCCCCAGCTCTTCGCGCGCGGATTGCGGCACGCATCGGGTTCCAGCTCATCCACCAGACCGACCAGGAGCACACCGACTTCACCGACGGGGACTTCACCCCCCACCTCGCCTTCCGCCTCGCGTGGGGCGAGCCCCGCCGGTACTGGCTCCCGAAGACCGAAGTCGACCGGCGTGTGCAGGTCCTCACCGCGCGGTACGCGAGCATCCGCATGGACCGCGCCGGCCGCGAGCACGACATCGACTTCGCCGCCGCCTAGCCCCTGCCCAACGCCCACCACCGCCTCGGGGCCCGCGGCGTCGGTTCGTCCGCGGATTCCGGAGCCGCCGGTGGCGGGGCGATCCGGTCCGGCTCAACGCCGATCTTGTGCGGATGCACGCACGCCGGAGTCCTCTCGGCGGTATAGCGGAACCCGTCGGCCGGATCGAACGGACACTCACGGCTCGGCCGGTCGTACACCACGAACGACTCGCACGGCAGCCGGTGCGCCGGACAGATTCCGCAGGCCGGACGGTCCTCGTTTTGGGCGAACGGCTCGGTCATACCGGCGCACGATAGCGAAGACAACGGTCTCGGGCCATCTCACAGGAGGACGCCATGAAGGACCAGCGCACCGCCCTCGCCCGGCCTGGCGGGCCCCCGTGAAGCACACCGCCAGACCGGTCTCGGGGGATACCGCCTTCAGCTGACTCCTGATTGGGTCGAGCAGTCGCAGGCGGAATCACCTCCCCGGCGTGGCCAGCACATGCCCCCTTCGGCGTCCCTGCTGGCCGCGCCCAAGTCCTCCGCGCTACCTGCCGCCACGGCCCGCGTATCCCCACGCGCGTACCCTCGCCCGCCACCCCTGGCGGGCGAGACCGAAGACCAGGTGAAGGGATCACCGATGACGAAGCACTCGGTCGTACTGGACTGCTACACCGTCGAACCCAGCGGGCTCGGCGTCCCCCCGTACATCTCCACCTACGTGCGCACCGCGTACTCCGCCCTGCGCCAGGCCCGCCCCGGGAACGATGTGCGGTACCTGACGATCGACGATGTCCGCTGGAGCCTCAACGGCGGAAAGCCCCACGTGGCCGCCCCGCACAGCGACCCCCTCACCTATTCCACGACCGCCAATCGCGATGACGCGATCCGGCTGCTTCGCGATGCCGAAGAGGTCATCGTCATCGGCGGCGACAAGGTGCCCTCAGTGCACCTGCATGCCGTCAACGGCGGTCTCGCCGACATCGCCCGCGCCATGTCGTGCGTGCGCGGCAAGCGTTACCTGCTGGGCCCGATGACCACCTTCATGCTGTCCGAACCCGCCGAATACGCCGGCCTCTTCGACGCCTCGCACACCCACACGATCACCTCAAAGGACATCGCCCTCGGCTCGCGCACCTCCGCCCCGTACGGCCGACTGCGCGCTGACCGCGATTCCTTCGCGGGCCTGGTCGAGCAGATGCCGTGGACGCCGATCGCCGAGCTGGAGATGTACCGCGGCTGCACCCGACGCAACTTCTGCGACTTCTGCAACGAGCCTGGCAAGTCCCCCATCGTCGCCTTCCGCGACGTGGACGACATCGTGGAGGAAGCCGGTCAGCTGTACGCGGCCGGGGTCCGGCACCTCCGCCTCGGCCAGCAGACCTGCTTCTTCTCCTACCACAACCGCGACGTGGACAAGATCCGCGCCCTGCTGTCCGGGATCCGCAAGGCCTGCCCCGACCTGGAAGTCCTCCACATCGACAACGCCGACCCGCTCGCCGTAGCGGCCCCTGTCGGCCGGAAGATCGCGGGCCTGGTCGCCGAGTTCTGCACCGAAGGCAACTGCGCGCCCATGGGCATCGAGTCCTTCGACCTGGTCGTCATCGAACGCAATACCCTCACCTGCACCCCCGACGTCCTGATGCGCGCCGTCCAGCACGTCAACGAGGCCGGTGGCGAACGCGGCCCGGGCGGACTGCCGATGTTGTTGCCCGGCCTGAACCTGATCTACGGCATGCCCGGCGAGACGCACGCCACCCACATCGCCAACCTGACCTGGCTCACCCGCATCTACCACGCGGGCTTGATGTGCCACCGCACCAACGTCCGGCAGGTCCGCGCGTTCCCCGGCACCCCCCTCGCCGCGCAGAACGGCCAGCCGCTGGCACCGTCCGCCGAGCACTTCGAGACGTGGAAGGCCGACATCGACCACGGATGGGACCAGCCCATGAAGGAGCGCGTCTACCCCTCTGGGCTCCTCGTACCGGGCCTGCACTCCTACTTCGTCAACGACATGGGCACCTGGTGGCGGCGCCTGGGCTCGTACTCCATCCAGATCATCGAGCCCAACACCGCCACCCCCGTCGGGACCAGCGGCGATCTCGCCATCACAGGCCACGCCCCCCGCGTCATCTTCGGGCAGCGCCTTGCCGTCGCGGCCTGACCAGCGGACGGCCGCCTCCCTGACCGGGGGCGGCCGGCCGCGCCGCGTCGGCGTCCTCGTGCCATGGGCCAACGTCGCCATCGAGGAGGAACTGCCGCTCCTCGCCCCCGACGGTGTGGTCTTCCACTACGCCCGTCTCGTGCCCGCCTCCCGAACGACGGCGATCGACAGCCGCTTCTGGGACGGTCTGCGCGCGGCAGCCACCGACGGAGCCGACTCGCTGCGGCACATCCCGCTCGACGGCCTACTGCTCGGCTGCACCTCCGCCGGGTTCACCCCGGGCACCACTCCCGTACCCGAAGGCGTGGCCACCGCGTTCGATGCCCTGCTCGCCGAGCTCACCCGGCTCGGCGCCCGCCGCATCGTGCTGGCCACCCCGTACCCGGACGACGTCACCCGCACCGAAGCGAATGCCTTACACACCCACGGGGTCAAGGTCCTCGCCTGCGCGAGCCTCGGCCTGGCCGACGGCTACCCCGACGTCGCCCCCGCCCGCGCCAGAGACCTCGTGCTGTCCATGCCCGGCGACGCGCTGGACCAGGCAGACGCCGTAGTCCTGTCCTGCACAGGCTGGCGCACCCAGCCGATCCTTTCCGAACTCGCCCACCAGCTGGACCGGCCGGTCGTATCCTCCGTGTCCGCCATGGCCGCCTACGCCGCCCACCTCAAGCAGGGAGCCAACCCGTGAACCCGAAGCCCCCCGTGGTCGAGCGCAAGCGGATCACGCGCCTCGTAGAGACAGCCGCCGCCCTGGCCGACATCCGGACGGAGGTCGAGGCCAACCACGACAACAACCGGTGGTGGCCGACCAGCATCACCGACCCCCGCATGCGCATGCTCGCCGCCGGATGGTCCACCCGCGTCAACTACCGGATGATCGCGTCCTACGCGGCCGTCATCCGCGAAGCCGACACCCTCGGCTTCGACGCACTCGCCGCGTCCACCGACACCGAAGTCACCGACCTCGCCAGGCCCATCGGACTACCCCAGGCCCGCATCGACTACCTGCGCTCCCTGAACCTCCTCTTCGAGCAGTGGGCCAAGGACGAAACCGACCCCGCCGAGCTCGCCCAAAAAGACCTGATCCAGCAGATTGCCGACCAGGTCCACGGCGCCTCGTACAAGGTCGCCCAGTGCGCCGTGCTCTACGCCCGCGGCTACCACTGCGGAATCATCCCCGTCGACTCCGGCATGGTCACCAAGCTCGCCCCCGCCCTGGGCATCACCCTGCCCTCCGGGCCCGTCGCCCACGAGCGCCTGCGCCACCTCCTCGAAGGCACCGTCACCCGCGACCCCGACACCTTCCGCGCCATGGCCGCCCACCACGGCCACCGGGTGACCATCCCCGAAGACGCCGCTCCCACCTGGTGGGTCCACCTGGTCCTCATCTACTTCAAGCGGCAGTACCTCAACAAGCCGCCGAAGAACCTGTGCACCCGCCGGCCCCTGTGCGCCCGGATCGTCGACTGCACCCACTCCGGCCGCTGAGGAGACGACCGTGCACACCCGCTTATCGGTCGTCGGGAACATCTCCCACGACACCAGCCACTACTCCGACGGCCGCCGCTGCGACCGGCTCGGAGGCGCTGCCCTCCACACCGCCCTGGCCGCCGCCCGCGCGGACGCCCACGCGGCCCCCGTCTCCGTCATCGGCCACGACCTTGCCGGGCTCCCCGCAACACACCCTCAGCCAGGCATCGACTGGTCCGCCCTCGCCATCGCCCACGGCCCCAGCGCGGCCTTCACCCTCACCTACGGAACCGACGACACTCTGACCTCCAGCCAGGCCGACTACGGCATCACCGAAGGCCTCACCCGCCACGCGCTCGACCACATCACCGCCAACGCCGGCGACTTCTTCCACATCAGCCTGCGCCGCCCCCTCCAACCCGAGCCTCTCCTCGTCGAACTCACTAACCAGCGCGCCGGATTTAGCGTGGACCTCTTCCTGCCCAGCGCCGCCGACATGATCCGAGCCGCCACCCCCTGGCTGCACCGCGCAGCCGTCATCTTCACCAACGCCGCCGAGTACCGCCTCCTGGCCGAGGCACTGGAGCCGGACACCCTGCCGCTCGTCGCCATCACCGACGGCCCCCGCCCCGCCCGGCTCCTCACCCACGGCCAGCCCCTCGCTGCGGCCCAGCCCCCTCAGGTGAACCCCACCGACGTGACCGGTGCCGGCGATACCTTCGCCGGAACCTTCCTCGCCCACTGGCTCGCCAGCCAGGACACCGCCCGCGCCCTCGACCAAGCCGTCCATGCCGCCGCCGAGCACCTCACCGCACCGCCGCTCCTGATCCCCGCACCGCGCCGAAGCTGACCCATCCCACCGAAGGGACAACCACGTGGTGTACTACGTCGCCCACCGGCTCTTCTCCGCACACGATCGCGCCCTGGGCGCCCGCGTCGCCAAACAACTGGCCGACAAGGCCGGCCCTGACAACGTCTTCCTGCCGTTCTGCGACACCGACGAGGAAGACCTCATCGCCGACGTCAAAGGCCGCCGTCTCTACGAACTCGACACCGAGCGCCTGACCACCCTCACCGGGATGATCGCCCTCCTGCACGGCCCCAGCCTCGACGACGGCGTGTGCCTGGAGATCGGCTACGCCGCCGCCCTCGGCGTCCCCGTCACCGTCCTGACCACTGACTTCCAGACCTACGACCCCCACGGACACGCGCCCACCTGGCAGTTCCCCGATCCCCTCGTAGAGACCATCGCGAACCAGGTGATCCGCGTCCCCACTCTGGGTCCTGCCAGCAGCGCCCGCAGCCGCTTCACCACCTTCGGACAGCGCAACAACACCCAGCTGGACACCGCGATCAACGTCGGGATCAACGCCCTGCTGACCGCGCCCGCGCCCGCTCCGCCAGCCACCCCCGACCAGCACGGCGTCTACATCGAGCCGTCCCCCTACACCGACGATCACGAGCTCCTCAACGCCGTCCGCAGCGCCGGACACACCGCCCGCACCGCAAGCCGCTTCACCGCCGCCGACCCGACCACCGGATCCGCCGAGGACTGGAACCGCGCCGCGGCCGCCACCACCCTCGTCGTGGACGTCTCCGGGCCCGAGGCCCCGCCCGGCGCAGCACTCCTGATCGGCGCCGCAGCCGCCCGCCACCAGCCTGTCATCGCCTACCAGCCGCGCCCGGTCTACACCCACGCCCAGGGCCGTGAGCCCAACTGGCGGAACCTGATGGTGCAGTACGCCAGCACCGGCCACGCCACGACCCTGACCGGCGTCACGTCCGGACTCGCGTCATGAACGTCGCCGCCCTGGCCGCCCGCTACGACACCGTCGCCCTGGAGGGCAGTGACGGCACGGGCAAGAGCAGCCTGGCCCGCCAGCTGGCCGACAGGCACGGATTCCAGGTCGTGCACTCCCCGCGCACTCCCGACGCCGTCGCCCTCACCGGCCGGTACAAGGAACTTCTGGCCAAGCCCGGCCGGCTCGTCCTGGACCGCTGCTTCGTAAGCGAACTCGTCTACGGTCCGCTCTACCGCGACGGATCCCGCCTCACCTGGGCCCAAACCCTGGAGCTCGTGGACCTGGTGACGACCCGCCGGGGCGTCCTCGTCCACCTCACCGCGTCGCCGCTCGTGATCCACGCCCGTCTGCTCCAGCGCGACGGCACCGCACCACCGCTCTCCGAGATCGCGGAGCTCACCGCCGCGTACGAGCAGGCGTTCCACACGATCAGCTCCCACGCCGAGGTCGTCACCTTCGGTCCCGAACCGGACACTCCTTGCGCAACTGGCTGAGAATCACTGCATTGGAACTCTGGGCGATTCACCCCCGCTAGGCTCCTCCGCATCACATGCACCCCATGCCGGAGGCACCCCCATGGACATCCGCGAAGCCCAGAAACTCACTTGGGAGAACAAGGTCGAGAAGGGCTTCAACACGACTGACGTGCCCATGGAGTTCGGCCTCCTCAACGCCGAGCTGGGCGAAGCGTTCACCGCATGGCGCAAAGGTCTGCCCGACTTCGGCGAGGAACTCGCCGACGTCGTCCTCTACGCCGCCGCCCTCGCCGAGATGACCGGCATCGACCTCGCCGCCGAGGTCGAGAACAAGCTCCACAAGAACGCAGCACGGACATACGAGCGCAACACCAACGGCGCCCTGGTCCGCGTATCCGGAGACTGACCCAACCGACCGAATCGCTCACGAACCGGCCGGATCAGGCAGGCGTAGGGCTCGCACCTCACGAGGAGCGGGCCCTACGCCATCAAATCCAGCACCGCATTCATCTCCCTACGGCCCCGCCCGTCGGTGCGCGGGGCCATAGCCGTGTTCAGGTCGTGGCGGTGATGAGCATGTGGGCGGATGCATTGGCGAAGGCAGCCCCATGGAGGTCCGCCAGACGTGCCGTGTCGAGGGCCGAGGACAGAAGCCCGGCAGCGTGCTCCGCTCCGGCGTAGCGCTCGGCTGCCGACAGGTACGCCCAGCCCGGGCCTTCGATCCCGTGCAGGCGGGTGCTCCGCCATCCGGCCGCGGCGGCTTCAGCAAGGATCTCGGCGCCAGTGTGGAAGTGGGCGACAGTGAAGCCACGACTGCCGTCGTACCGGCCGTCGGACTGCACTGCGGCTACCTCTCAGTGCAGGAGTTCCGGGGGGAGTTGGGCGTGGACCGTGTACTCCTACATGAGGCTGTACCGGCTGATCCCCGCAGCCGCGACCAGGGCCCCGGGCCACGCGCAGCGCTTCCCGCAGGGCCGTGATCCGGTCGTCCCGTTCGGTCAGGTGGTACAGCGGGCCGAGCAGCAGCACCGCGTCGTACGTACCGGCCGCAGCGGTCAGGTGGCGGGCGTCGCCCAGCTCGGTCGTGCATCCGGCATAGGCGGCGGCCTGTTCCAGGTGGCGGGGTACCGGGTCGACGAGGTGGCTACTGAACTTGATTGGGTGATGTCGGGGCTGTTCGCCGGACAGTGACCGGTCGGCTCCGGTAGCTCTGGGCTGTGAGGTACGCGCAGGGCGGCGGTTTGACCGACGCCGAGAGGGCCGCGCGGGAGCGAATCCGGTTGCAGGCCGTGGAACGCTTCGTGGGCGGGGAGAAGAACCGGCAGATCGCGGCTGTGTTGCGGGTGAGCGAGCGGTCGGTGGAGCGATGGCGCCGCCAGTGGCGGGAGGCCGGGGAGTCCGGGGTTCGCTCGAAGGGATCGCCGGGCAGGCCGAGGCTGAGCGAGCGGCAAATAGACAGGCTTGAGCGGGAGTTGGAGCGTGGTCCGCTGGTTCACGGCTGGGCGGACCAGCGGTGGACGCTGGCCCGGGTGAAGACTCTGATCGGCCGACTGTTCCACGTCACTTACACGGTGGAGGGAACGTGGCGGCTGCTCAAGCGCCATGGCTGGTCCTGACAGCAGCCGACCCGTCGGGCGATCGAGCACGATGATGCGGCCGTCGAGCTGTGGAAGAGGGAGGTCTGGCCGCGGGTAAAAGCGCCGCGGCGGCTCGCGGAGCCTGGCTCGTCTTCGAGGACGAGGCCGGGCAGTCGCTGAGACCGCCGCGCGCCAGGACCTGGGGCCGGATAGGCCGGACCCCGGTCGTGCGTGTCCGCTGCCGGGGCTCCGGCCGGGTCTCGATGGCCGGGATGACCTGCTTCCGACAGGGCGAACGGTCCCGGATGTTCTACAGCTTCCACGTCTACCGGGGCCGCAAGGGCGAGCCCAAGGGCTTCACCTGGCGGGACTACCGGGACCTGATCGTGCGCGCACACATCCAGCTCGACGCTCCGGTCGTGCTCGTCTGGGACAACCTCCGCGCTCACTTGATGCCGCAGATGAAAGCGTTCATCGAAGCCAACGCCGACTGGCTGACGGTCTTCCAGTTTCCCTCCTACGCACCCGACCTCAACCCCCAGGAAGGCATCTGGTCGCTGGTCAAACGGACCATTGGCAACCTCGCCGCCGCCAACCTCGACCAGCTGGCCAGGGCCGTGAAACGAACCCTCAAGCAGATTCAGTACCGACCGCACCTCGTCGATGGATGCCTCACGGGAACCGGCCTGACCATGGACGACTGACCACGATCAGACCGACATCACGTACTCAAGTTCAGTAGTACCCGTAACTGAAATACAGGTGGGGCGCCGCCCTCACAAAGACGGATGACAGGACACTTACTGCGGACGCCTTCCATAATATGGACGAACGAGGCCGGCCAGCTTTCGCTGGATCGACCGAATGGTCGATACGGTGAATTCATCACCGAATCCTGTGGTCACTGACCATTCAACACCAGATCCAGCCAGATCACTAATGAAGACAATTTCTACCCCCAAAAGGATCCGCGCCCAGTCAGCACATGAAATTAGGCTGTCCTTCGCCAGCATCTCGCGCAGCCCGCGGCTCTTCTCGATCAGATCCGGGAAGTCAGCGAACCCGATCGCCACAGCAAGATCATTACTGCATCGAGCTGGCCCTCCCCACTCAAGGAGGGCGCGCCGCACCAAGTGGACCTCGGACTCCGTCAGCACTTGGCTCGGCCGCAGTGAATGATCGACCATCAATTCAAACCCTTCCAGTAATCATCCACAGTTGCTGCACTTCGACTGAACACAGTCCCCATGTCAGGACTCATGGGGTCATGGATTACAACCGTGGAGCCATCATTACCCAGATACGCCTTCCTGCCACTGCCGAGAGGTTTCGATCGGGAAGGATTACTCATCACACCCCGGACCAAATCATCGAGATCCTTGGCGGACAGTCCAGGGAATTCGCCGCCGTGCTTGGCGTTGGCGTGCCCGCTTGCGATGGATCCAGCATCCGCGACACGCTCTGCATCACTGATTCCGGCAGCCCCGCGCGAGACCGGCCGTGCCGCAGGAACCTCTGCAAGGGTAATGTCTCCGATTCCTTCACACGTGCACGACGTCGCATGGCCGGGGAAATAGCCGCCGCAGTTGTGAACCAGAACCGGCGTGGCCCCGGCGAGCACATAGTACGTGTGGAGGTCGGCGATGGTTAGGTTGTAGGTCTCGTTGACGGCCCGGTATGTGCGGGTCTGAGCGATGGTTGCGGCTGTTCCTTCGTCGGTGCGAAGGGTTGTGCCTGGCTTGAGGTCGCCAGCGTCCTTCCAGGCGCGGTCTGACTCGGACCAGAAGGGGTGGTGGTCTGTTGTGGTGATGGTGTTGACGCCGTCGTCGGTCTGTATGACGAGGTCGACGTATTTCTTGTCGTCTTCGGTGTAGATGGTGGCCGTGACTGCTTTGGCGCTGGTCTCGCCGGTCTCGGGGTCGGTGGCGAGTACTTCGTCGCCGGTTTTAAGCTCCTCAATGGGCTTGCTGGTCCCGTCCGTCAATTGGACCTCGGTGCCTGCTATGAAGCTGTTTTTGTTGCAGGGTCCGCCCGCACCTAGGATGCTTACGGATGGCCTTGTTATGCCTCCGCCTTCAAAGGGGCCGAACGTTTCTACGGTCGACTTAACGTTGGCGTAGATGAAGGTGGCGGGGTCGCAGCCGCGGTCGACCATTTTCTGGCATGCCCCGAGTAGGGCGCCTATCTTCACGTTCCAGTCCAGCTTGGGGTCGTCGTAGGTGCCCCAGTCTGCGACCTGCTTGAGATAGGTAGAGCGGTATGTGTCGATGAATTCCTGTGTGTTGATGGCAGGGAGCGTAAGGACGTTGCCGTCAGGGGATGTGATGGTCGGCGGACCCTTGAAGGTAACGCCTGATGAGCTGCGTCCCCTGTTGCTGTCGCGCGAGTGGCCTCTGGAGAGGTTTCCGCCTCTATCGCCGTCGCCGCCGCGGTCGGTGATGTCCCCGGTGTTTCCCAGGGTCATCGTCCCCTTGGGGCCGCAGTTGTAGAGCGTGCCGCATTCTTCGCTCTTCAGGCCGCTGGGGTCGGCTCCGCTGATGGGGTTGCCGGCGGAGTAGGTGTAGCCGTTCATCTGGAGTGGGTCGGTGATGTCGATGATTGGGTCGACGGAGATGAAGCGGCCGGTCGAGAGGTCGTATTCGCGGGCGCCGATGTGGGTGAGGCCTGTGGTGTTGTCGTCGGTGCCGACGCCGAGGAAGGTGTGGCTGCCGGGCCAGTTGGAGGGCTGGGTGCCGCGGGGGTTGCCGTACGGGTCGGTCTTGCGTCGTGTGACGGCCTGGCCGTCTCTTTGTTCGACGCTGGTGGTGGCGGTGTTGTGGTGGTCGGTGAGTTGCTGGGAGACGGTGTGGCCGGTGGTTTTGCCGTTGGTGCGGCGGATGGTGGTGGGGGCGCCGGGGCTGCTGTAGTAGCGGACGGCGTCGATGGCCTGGCCGCCGGTGTTGACCGTGACTTCGGTTTCGCCGAGGTAGAGGGTGCGGGCGCTGCCGGTTTCCTGGATGACGCGGTTGCCGGAGGCGTCGTAGAGGTAGCTGGTGAGGTTGCCGAAGCTCCACTGCTGGTTGGGGTCACCGTTGCAGGCCCAGATCAGGAGGTCGGTGCCGTCCGTGGCGTTGCTGCCCGGGACGTCCACGCAGTCGTTGGTGCCGGTGAGCAGGGCCTTGTCAGTGGACCGGTAGGTGAACTTCTGCCCGGTTTTGGCGGGGTCGCAGGTCCGGAGGGTGGCTTTGCCGCCTTCTGCGGTGAGGCATTTGCCGAGGGCCTGGACGGTGTCGCCGGTGATGCGCCATTGCTGGGGCTTGGTTTCGTTGCAGGTCTGGAGCTGGACGGGGGTTCCGTCGGTGGTTTGGCCGTCCTGGACGTCGAGGCATTTGCCGGCGAGGCCGGTGACGGCGACGGAGCCGATGCCGGGGCTGGTGGCGGACTGGAGTGTGTTGCCTCGGTCCCAGGTGAGGGTTTGGGTGTCGCCGCCGATGGTGCGGGTTTTGGTGTTGCCGGCCTGGTCGTAGGTGTAGGTGGACAGGGAATCGATGGCGGAGCCGGGCGTCCTGGTGGTCTTGTTGACCTTGGTCAGGGCGTGGGGCTGCTTCTTCAGGGACGGCTGGCCGCCGGTGTCCACGCCGTAGGAGTAGCTGGTTTCGTCGTTGAGGGCGCTGTTGGTGGGGTCGTGTTCCGTGAGCTTGGTGCGGTTGCCGATCGCATCGAACTCGTAGTCCTGCCAGTAGGCGTCACCCGCTATGGCGGAGCCCACTTCGGTGAGCCCCGGGCCTGTCGGGCTGGTGGGGCAGCCGGCGGTCTTTCCGGTCCAGGCCCGGGTGAGCTGGCCGAGGTTGTCGTAGGTGAAGCACTGCCGGTCCACCAGGGGCGGCGACTGGCTAGTGGCGCCGGGCCGGGTGTCGGGCTGGGTGTCGGTGATGGACGTCGGGTTGCCGGCGGTGTCGTAGGCGTAGGTGAGGGAGGACAGGAGGTTGGACTGGGCGAGAGGGTCGCGGGTTTCTCGGTGGCTTTCGGCTTTGGTGACCCGGCCGGTATGGGGGTCGTGGGTGTTGGTTGTCCACACGCGGTGGGGTGCGTTGCCGGTGGCGGTGCGCAGGACTTCACCGAAGGGGCTGTAGATGGTGTCGGCGGTGTACCAGGACAGCCCGGACATGGTCTGCACCATGCCGTCGGTGTTGTAGCGGGTGATCAGTTTCTCGGCGGCGAGGCCGCCGACGGTTGCCGGGAGGGTCGTGGACTGAACCTTGCCGGTGGGCGTGTAGGTGGTGCTGTAGGCGTAGGTGCCGGCCAGGCCCTTGGTGGTGGGCAGGTCCGGGATGGTGATCTTCGATCCGGTGGGCCGGTACTCGCTGTCGTAGCCGGTGACCTCGCTGGTGTACGAGCCGTTGCCCCAGTTCCGGGTGGCGGAGACGGGCTGGCCCTTGGCGCCGGGAAGGGTGTCGTAGGTCCAGGAGGCGATGAGTGTCCCGGTGGCGCTGTTGTTGCGCAGTTCGGTCTTGCGGCCCAGGGCGTCGTACTTGGTGTGCCGGGCGAGGTTGTAGACGTTGGTCGTCGAGGTCTGCTGGTCGAGGTTGTTGTAGGTGAACGTCGAGGTGCCCATGTCCGGGTCGGTGGATGAGGTCATCCGGCCGCGGGCGTCGTAGGCGTAGGTCCAGTTGTTGTTCGACGGGTCGGTGACCTTGGCGAGGTTGCCGCGGACGTCGTAGCTGTAGCTGGACTTTCTGGCCGCGGGATTCGGGTCCAGGGACGGGTCCACATCCGATGCGGCCGTTGACGTGTAGTGCTCGACCGCCGTGGTGCGGTTCAGGGCATCGGTGGTGGTCTTGACCGCGCGGCTGCCGGGCAGCGGGGTCGCCCCGGTGGGGGACATGGCGCTGCGTGTCAGGGTCCAGTCGCCGCCGTACTGGGTGATGGCGGACTGCTTCGCTGTGCCCTTCTCCACCGTGGTGGTGCGTACTGCGCGGCCGAGGCCGTCGTAGGCGGTCCGGGTGGAGTTGTGGACCTCGGTCATCGAGACGGGGACGAAGAGGACAGTGCTCAGGCCACCCTCGGCGAGGTAGCCGTTGTTGGTCTGGGTGACTGTTCCGTTCGCGGAGTACAGGGTGTCGGTGACGACGAGGACGCCGCCCGCGCCCTCGGACTGGGTCTGGCGCGGCCGCAGCAGCCCGTCGTAGATCGCGATCGACGTGCTGTAGGTGCCGTCGTCCTTCAGCGCACGGGTGGTGACGGCTGGCGTCTTCAGCTCTTCTAGCTGGTATTCGAACTTATAGGCAGGCTTGTCGGACGGGCTCTGCGAGGGTGTCCGGACCTCTGTGGTGCGGCCGAGCTCGTCGTAGGCGGTGGTGACCTTGCGGCCGTTCGCGTCGGTTGCCTCCAGGACGCTCCCGCGGGCGGGATCCACCTTGTTGCTCACCGTGTGCCCGAGCGCGTTGGTCGCGGTGACCGTGAACGCAGGTCCGGCCGCAGGGCTGTAAGCGGTGGTCGACGGGTTGCCGAGCGCGTCGTACGTCTTGACCGTTCGGCCGAGCGCGTCGTATTCGCTGCGCCCGGAGGTGATCCATCCGGTGCCTGCGGCGTCGAGGGTGTCGACCTGGTAGGGCAGGCCCTTGGTGGGGGCGGTGCCGAAGGCGTTGACGGCGTCGAAGGACGTGCGGGCCGCGCTCAGGAGGGTTCCGGCCGCGATCCCGGCATCGGTGCAGTCACCGGTCGTCTGACGGGCCTCGGCCGTGAGGCCGATCAGGTTGCTCGTGGTGTTGTGGATGTAGGTGGGTTTGCTGCAAGTCTGCTTGACAGTGGTCCAGTCGGTTCCCTTGTTCTCCATGACATCGGTCTGCACGGTCTTGACCAGTCCGTACGTCGCCTCAAGCACGTTGCGTGTACGCACCATGCGGGCCTTGCCGCCGCTGACCGTCTGGATCTCGTCGGTGTGCTCGACGCCCGTCCGGTACGCCTCGACCTGACGGATGGCGTCGTCGATTCTCGGGCGATTGGCGGTCCGCTGACTTGAGGGCCAGGTCAGGTGCCGGCTCTCGACGCTTCCGCCGGCCTTGGTGTACGTGATGGTCTCTGCGGCCTGGCCCTGGTATTGAGGCAGGTCCTCGACAAGGTCCTCGGTGCCGGTGGAGTCCTTGAGGGTGACCTTGGCGGAGGGGGTGGACATGCCGCGGTAGTAGCGGGTGCGGGTCTGGGACTGCTCGGTCGCGGTGGGCGTGCCCGCGTTCTCCGTCTTGCCCGTGGTGGTGAGAACGCTGCCGTAGCCGCGCCACTGGCTGTAGGTGCGCAGCTCGGGCTTGCTGAGCTCGTCGTCCTCCTTCGCCCAGGCCGCGCCGCCCTCGTAGGTGTAGGTGGTGGTGACGTCGGGCCGCTGCGCGACGCGGTCCTTCTCGGTCACGCTTGCCACGACGTACTTGTTGAACACCTCGATCGGTGTCTTCTCCGGGGCCGCGTCGGGATCTGCGGACCAGCGGACGGGGAAGCAGCGGCTGGTGTTCTTTACCGGATCGGGGACGGTGGTGCCCAGAGCGCAGGGGGCGGAGTAGGTGACGTGGATGTCACCGCCGGTCTCGGTGAGGATGGTCTCCACTCGGAGCCGGTCGAAGTCCGGAGTCGCGTCGGGCTTGCCGGTTGTCGGGTTGTTGGCCTTGGCGACACGGTTGGGCATGTCGACTGCGTTGGCCTTGAAAGAGACCGCGGGCAGCGTTACGCCGATGGTGCTGTTCGAGGGGCTGTAGCCGGTGCGGGTGATGGACTCCAGCCACAGCGGGGGGCTGGTGTCGGTGCGTTTCCTGGGCAGTGACTGCTTCAGAGCCCACTGATCGACCTTGGTCAGGGCCGTGGAGCCCTCGGTGCGCTGACCGTAGGTGGTGACAGAGTCCAGGCGCATGCGCGACCAGAACGTCGGCGACGATACGTAGCAGTCCGCCGCGTCCATCTTGCAGTGCAGGGCGCTGGGAGTGTCCCACCATCCGACCGCGTTCTTGGACCCGAACTGGGAGTTATCGCAGTTGGTGTCCTTGTCGGGGAAGCACCGCTGCTCGGCCTTGAACTCGACACGGCCCGCGGGGACGCCGGCGAGGTTGTCGGCGCGCAGGCCGTAGACGATACGGATCGGGTAGCCGCCTCGGATGTACTCGACCCTTTTGTTGGCGTCCTTCTCCTCGTACTTCTCGTTCTTGGCGTAGCGGTTCTTCTCCTGCTTCCAGTCGATGACCATGGCATTGCCGTGGACGTCCTCGACGTAGTCGAGGTTCCAGCGCCAGGCCTGGGTGCAGGAGGAGTCCGCGTACGCCGCGGCGTGGCAGGGTTCGCCGACGTGGTTGCCGAAGACCGGGACGGTGAACACGGAGTCGGTGACGGTCTGCGGCGAGGTGCCGTCGCCGTGGGTGCCTACGCTGTGGCGGCCGTAGTGGTAGCGCGTGCCGTCGCGGGTGGTGACGACCCAGTACTCGCCGTCCTTCGCGCCGTTGCCGCTGCCGGTCTTGAGCTCGACCCTGGAACCGTCGTCGGAGGCGGGGATCCACTTGCCGCTGACGGTGTCGCGGACGAGTTCGGTCGTCGAGCCGCCCAGGGAGAGAGCGACGTTGTCACCGGCCCAGCACAGGTCGCCCTTCTTCTTGTCGGTGTCGTTGTCGTTGTTCGGCTTGCCGGTGGTCGTGGGCTTCAGGTCGTCGGAGCAGGCGCGGTAGCGGCGCTCGATGAAGCCCGGGTTATAGTCCCAGCCGTCACCGACCCAGGACGCCTGTCCGTTGGTCACCGACGTCTTGCCGTCCACCGCCTGGGACGAGTACGAGAACGCGATCGACGGGGTGGGACCCGCCGGAGCCGGGGGCACCGTCAACGGGTAGGTCCAGGAGAACCCGCCCCCGCTGCCCCCTGCCGTCCACGTGCCGGACGGGGACAGTGAGGTGGCCTTGTACGTACCGCCGGCGCCCGACGCCCCGTCGGAGGCAACGAGCACCGACGGGCCACTGCCAGCGGTCATCGTGTGCATGCCCTGAACGGGCGCAGCAGCCGGAGTGAGGGTGGCGATGACTCTGTTCTCACCGGGCTCGTTCGAGCTGGGAACGTCCGTGGAGATGTCGCACCCGGGTGGCCGGGGAATGTCGAGGAAGCAGGCGGGGAACTGTCGCAGCTTCAGTCGTGAGGACCACTCCGTGCCGTAGAGGTCCTCGAACTTCGAGTAGTCCAGCGCGACATCGACGGGATTCACCGCGTCGGCCGGAGGCGTGATCGTGATGATCGCGCCGTCGATGCCTGCGGCCTCGGTCTTAGCGCGGTCCGAAACCGCCGCGGACCAGGTACCTGACGGAGGGGTACCGGTGTCCTTGACCTTGCCGATGCTGACGGGCAGCGCGCCGACCTGGGTGAACTCGGCTCCGGAGGCAGGCGTCAGCGGGACGCTGGCCGTGGCACCCGCCGGCAGCGCCACCATGGTCGGCGCATAGGCGTCAAGCGGCGCCGGCGGTTCACCGTTCCACCCGTCCAGCTGGGCGGTGGCGACCTGGTCGGGCTCGGCCTTCAGGTCCTTTTGGAGGCCGGGCAGGGTAACGCCGGTGCGGTCGCCTGGTGGCGCGGCCCAGGCTTGGATGGGCAGGAGAGATGCGACCAGCACCACGGAAAGTGTGATGCCGGTGCGCCCGGCGAGGCGCGCGCGTTTCGCGCGCGCCCTTCTGTTTCCGGGCAGGCGGAATTGCGCCGTGAACGGCGGCATGTGGACCCCCCACGCTCTGCCGCCGCGGCCGAGGGCGCACGGCCGGCAGGAAACTGACAATTAGCCAGCTGATTGTCAGTCCGAAAGCCAGGAAAACCAACGGTTCCGATATCCCTTGTGGACTTTATCACCTTACCCGTTGCATAGGGTGGGGCAATTGATGCAAATCGGCTGGAAGTGCCACGTCAGGGCGTGGGTGTGGGGGGTGAAGATGTCGGCGGGATGGTTCATGCTCGGCTCGCACCCCGTCTATGCAATGACGTGCGGGAGTGCACTTTTCACGTCTTCTCGGCCGGTGGCCGAAACAAATTTGTGAGTACCGAGGGCTGCTCGAGTTGTGTGCCCGAGGGGGGAGAAGTACGCCTGTGTCTGTCAGTGAATCCGTGGATGAAAGTCCGCCAACAGCATCTGCGGAAACGGAAGTTGCCGCCGACCCGGCAACACGATGGTTCAAGCGGCGCCGGACACTGGGCGCTCTGGCCGCTCTCCTCACGGTAGCCGTCGCGGTTCCGGTAGGCGTACACGTCACCGGGAGCGGGAAGCCGCAGGCCCGGCCCGGCGAGGAAGCGCCCGTGGCCGAGCCGGAGGCGCGGCGTCTGGCCGAGAAGTCCGGCAAGGAGGTCGAGGTCACAGCGGCGCGCAGCGCGAACACCACGACGTGGGCCCGGCCTGATGGCTCGTACCGCAAGCAGGTCTTCAACGCGGCCTTCCGCGCCAAGGTGGATGGTTGGTGGAAGCCGATCGACACCGGCCTCCACCGGGTGGAGGCAGGATATGCGGCGAAGGCCGTCAACGGCCGCGTCGTCTTCAGCGCCGGGACCAAGCAGCATGCCGCCAGTGGCGGGGAGCGCTCCTCGCGCTCCGTCACCCGGGTGGCGCTCCGCCAGGACACACCCGGCGAGGTGTGGACTGAGCTGGTCCGGCTGAACACCGACGGCCACGACATGGTCGTCTCCTGGCCGGGAACCCTGCCGGAACCGGTGATCGACGGCCCCCGGGCTCTGTACGAGAACGTGCGTCCCGGGATCGACCTCGTGATGACCGCGCAGGACGGCGGCTACTCGCATGTCCTGGTCGTCAAGGACCGCCAGGCCGCCGCCGACCCGCTGCTCGGCGAGCTGAAGTACCGGCTGGCCTCACCCGACCTGGCCTTCCGCCTCGACGCCGAGTCGGGCGCGCTCAGCGCCCGCAACACGCAGGACGAGGAAGTCGCCGGCTCGCCGACCCCGATGATGTGGGATTCCAGCGGCAAGGTCGCCACCACCGACCATGAGCCTGCCTGGGAGCCCACCGGCAAGGCGGCGCAGCACCCCACTCTCGCCATGGCCGGCCTGGCCGGAGCGGAAGGCGCACGCCTGAAGCCCGCCAAACCCGCCCTCGCCGACAACGTGCTGTCCCTCACCCCCGACACCGGCCTGCTGAGCGCACCGGAAACGGTGTACCCGGTGTTCATCGACCCCTCGTTCAAGGGGCACAAGCGCTCGTGGACGCTGCTCTACAAAACCGAGGGCAACTCCAGCTTCTACAACGGGCAGAACTACAACGCGAGCGGCACGAACGAGGCGCGTGTCGGATACGAGTCCACCACCGGTGGCACGTCCCGTTCCATCTTCAACTTCGATTTCGGCAGCGAACTCCACGGCGCCAACGTCATCTCCGCCAGCGTCCGGGCCCTGCAGACGTACTCGTGGTCCTGCTCCCAGAAGCAGATGGACATCTACTCGACTCCCTACATCAGCTCGTCGAGCACCTGGAACAACACGACCGGCTACTGGACCAGAAAGGTGGCCAGCGACTACGCCGGCTACGGCTACAGCAGCGCCTGCCCGGACAACTGGATCGCCACCGACATCAGGGGCCTGGTCACCGACGCGGCGAACAGCCGCTGGGGCGCACTGTCCCTGGGCTTCGCGGCCCCGAACGAGTCGGACTCGTACTACTGGAAGAAGCTCCTCGCCAACGGCGAGACCGCCCCGTACATCGACATCACCTACAACACTCCGCCCGACACCCCCATCGCGGCGAACATGCAGACCTTCCCGGGCGGTCCCTGCCTCACCACCGGCGCAGGCACCAGCATCGGCAAGACCAACGTGACCTTCCAGGTCAAGGGCACCGACCGCGATGGCCCCCTTGACCTGACCGGGGTGCAGATCGAGATCTGGGACGCCGCGAGCGGTGCGCAGAAGCACAACGAATGGCTGCCGCCGAACAGCGACGGAGTGGTCAGCAGGGAACTCGCCTTCGACACGTTCGAATCCGGCCACAAGTACTACTGGCTCTCCCGCACCAGGGACACGACCACCGCGGGGTCCCCGGGCAGCGGGCCCTTGGATTCCGGTGGCGGCGGCTGGTGCACCTTCACCGTCGACCACACCGTCCCGCCCAACCCCGCCGTCGCCTCCACCGACTTCCCGGAACCCGGCCCCAACCACACCCAATGGAGCGTGAACGCCGCCGGCACGGCCGGTCAGAAAATCGACATCCGCGGCAACGGCGCCAAGGCCGAGGACATCCTTGAATACCAGTGGGGCCTGAACCGGCCCGTCTACCAGCACACAGCCACACCCTCCAGCGGCGACCTGGCCACCATCAGCCTCCAGGTCGACACCGCCGGCCCCAACGTCCTGTACGTCCGCACGGCCAATAAGGCCGGCAACATCTCCGCCCCCACCGAGTACCGCTTCTACGCCAAGCCACGCGCCGGCCTCGACAAACCCGGCGACGTCACCGGTGACGGGCACCCCGACATCCTCGCCATCGACAAGGACGGCAACCTGCGCACCTACGCCGGCGACGGGAACGGCGACACCGACGCCTACGTCCCCGGCGCCGTCGAGAACGGCACACCCGTGGCCCCCGGCTACTGGAAGGACCCGACGACCGGAAAGTCCGCGCTCATCGGACACTCCACCGACTGGTTCCCCGGTGACGGGCTCACCGACCTCATCGCCCGGATGCCCGACGGAAAGTTCTACGTCTACCCGGGCACCGGCACCGGCCAGTTCGACGTCGGCCGCCGCATGGAAATCCTCCTGCCCGCAGGCGCACCCGACCCCTTGATCTTCCGGCAGATCGTCGTCAGTGAGGATGTCGACGGCGACGGCTTCGCCGACATGTTCGCCCTCGACGCCGACGGGCTGTGGGCCTTCACCGGCTACACCGGAGCGAGCTTCACCACGGTGAAGAAGATCGCGACCACCTGGACGCCCCGCGACATCGTCAGCGTCCGCGACATCTCCGGCGACGGAGTACCGGACCTCCTCTACCGCAACGACGCGGACCCCAACCGCGGCCTGCTCCTGCGCAGGGGCAAGCCGGGCGCCAACGGCGGCGCGGACATGACCTCGCTCAGCTCCGCCGCAAACTCCGCTGACGGCAAGGACAACACCTACGCGACCACGTACTGGAGCAGAGCCGAACTCCCTCTGGTCCTAGGCACGCCCGACGCCAACGGAGACGGTGTCCCCGACATCTGGGTCACCAGCGTCAACGGGAACCAGTACCTCTTCCCGGGCGCGACCGACCACATGCCGGGCACCGCCACCGGCATCGACGAAGACGGCTGGAACACCTTCCTCACCATCGGATAACCCACACCACCGAGTGACAGGGCCCGGCCGGACACACCTCCCGGCCGGGCGCCGCCATATGGAACAGGTGCTCACAAGGAACCAAGCGTCATTCCTGCCACGGTGGTTGAATGACGCGACTCTCCTCGCGAAGCGCTGCTCGCGAACAGACGGTTCTCGTCGAAGCTCATCTCATCCCTCGACGCCGACGCTCCATGGACCCGGCCCCCGCCGGCTGAGGTCCCACGAACCCCCGCCTCAGGAGCAGGCACTGAGTGGGCGTTAAGTCCGTTTCTGGTAGCGGCCTCGTCCGGGTTGGGTGAGGAAGCCTTGACGGGTGAGGCGTCTGAGGCGGCTGCGGGTGATGTTGACGGATGCCTCGTCGGTGGGCATGCCGAGGAGTTCGTGCAGCTCGCGGGCCCGGAACACCTGGTCGGGGTGCTGGTTGAAAGTGTTCACGATGGTTTGGTAGGCAGTGCTCGACTCAGGTGGATCGGGTTCGGTCCCGGTCGGTGCGAGTTCGGCGATGATCTTGCGGGTGGTGGCCAGGTCCGCAAGATGCGCTTCGGTCTCGGTGAGAATGGCAGTGAAGTGCGCGATCTGATTGCGGAGTTCGTCCGCCCGGGCCGTGGCCTCGTTCTCCCGGATGTGAAGGTCCACCAGGAGTTCGGTGATGTTCACGCGGCCAGCCCGATGGTGTCGCGCCAGGCCGGCGTGGGCGTGGTGAGGCGCCGGGCCATGTTCGCGGTGGAGGCCCAGTAGACGCGCGAGGCGGAGGTGTCAGGCCGGTGGTCGTACTCACGGGTCAGGCGCCGGTGGAGCATCAGCGTGCCATTCGTCTGCTCGACCACCCACCGCTTGGGCTGCGGGACGAACCCTTTGCCCTGGTCGGCAGGGTTGCGGCGGACGACCTCGACGCCGATGTCCAGCAGTGCGCCGTGAACGATGACCGCTTCCTTGAAGCCTTGGTCGACCAGGGCTTTCTCCAGGCGCATTCCGCACCGCTCGGCGGCCTGGTCGAGCAGGGCGGTGCCGGCGGCGTTGTCGTGCGCCGAGGCGGCCATGACGACGACGCCGATGATCAGCCCCAGCACGTCGACGGCCAGTCCCCGCTTGCGCCCCGACACCTTCTTGTTCGCGTCCAGCCCCGTCGTGGTCCTGGGGAAACCCGCCGCGGCGCGGACGGACTGGGTGTCGATGATCACGAGGGACGGGTCCTCTAATCGGCGGGCTTTCTCCCGGACCTGGCAGCGCAGGAGTTCCTGAATCCGCTGGTCGAGCCCATCCTCGCGCCACAACCTGAAGAGTAGAACACCGCCGACCAGGCCGGCAGGTCATGCGGCAGCATGCGCCACTGACAGCCCGTCCGGTTCTGATAGAAGATCGCGTTCACGACCTCCCTCAGGTCACAAGACCCGGGATCCCCGGTCGCCGACCGCGCCACCCGGCCCTGTTTCCAGGCCGTGATCATCGGCTCGATCAACGCCCACTGCCCGTCCGACAAGTCGCTGAGATACGGCTCTCTCTTCACGCCCCGCATCTCAACATGGACATGCCCATCGGGCAGGCCGGACCGCGATCAGTACCACGATCGAGCGATCACGAACGAAGAGAAGTCGGACTTAACGACCACTGAAAGATGGCCACCGATCGGCGGCCCACTCGGGCCAACCCTGCCAATCAGGAGGCGGGGGCCAATCTCATCCCCATCGAGTTCTGCAGCATCCGGCTCCTCGAACAGCTTCCTCCAGTTCAAGAGGTCCGCCTCGCTCATCGGGAAGGTCTGATCCGGAGTGAGCGACTGGCGACGGACGATCCTCGCGCGCTGGGTTTCCAGGTCCACCGGCAACCGCCAGCCATCGGATTGCGGACCTCTCAACACGAGACCAGCATCCGAAATCCAGGACCACGGTGGTTCCAAGCCTGAGCGCCTCCAGGGCAAGCGAGAGCAGCCGGGCCTTGACCCCGGGTTTTGGACACCGGAGAGACTTGGATCTTGATGGTCCAGGAGAATGGAGTCCCCGTGGGGATGAAGCATTACCCCGCCGAGTGCAAGGCGGACGCGGTCGCGTTGTACCGGTCGCGTCCGGGAGTGACGATCAAGTCGGTCGCTGGTGATCTCGGGGTGAACACCGAGACGCTGCGGAACTGGATCCGGGCCGCCGACGGCCGCGGCCCCGGTGCCCACTCCGCGCCTCCGGCCGCTGCGCAGGCTGATGGTGCCGGCGTGGAGCTGGCCGCGGCGCGGAAGAGGATCCGTGAGCTGGAGGAAGAGCGCGACATCCTCCGCAAGGCGGCCCGGTATTTCGCCGGGGAGACGCGCTGGTGAGGAGCCGTCAGTGAATTACTGACGGTTTTCGGTGTGGCTGCCGTACGTACCGTGATACGTGGTCTGTTGTGGGGATTTCTGAGGAGGACCTGGCGGTCCTGGACGTGAAGTTCGCGGCGTTGTTGCCGCATCTGGATGAGCGGCAGCGTCGTTTGTATCTGGCGTCGGAGGCCGAGGCGCTGGGGCACGGCGGGATCGTGGCGGTGGCCAGGCTGGCGGAGGTCTCGGAGTCGACCGTCGCGCGGGGATGCACCGAACTCGCCAGCGGGGCCGAGTCGTTGGGCCGGGTGCGTCGGCCAGGTGGTGGCCGCAGGTCGGCTGCTGAGCGGGACCCTGGCCTCCGGCCGGCGCTCGAGGCGTTGATCGAGCCGCGGGAGGTGGGTGATCCGGTGTCTCCGTTGCGCTGGACGACGGCGTCGTTGCGGGACCTGGCTCGAGAGCTGAGCGATGCGGGGCATCCGGTCAGTGCTCCGGTGGTCGGCGGGCTGCTGCGGGAGATGGGGTTCAGTCTGCAGGGCATGGCCAAGACCCGGGCCGGCTCGCAGTCACCGGACCGTGACGCCCAGTTCCGGCATATCAACGCGGCCGCCGAGCTCTTCCTGGCCCGCGGCTTGCCCGTGGTGAGCGTGGATGCGAAGCAGAAGGAACCGATCGGCGAGTTCGCCCGTCCCGGCCGTACCTACCGTCCAAAGGGCGATCCGATCACCGCTCCGGACCATGATTTCACCGGGCCGGACACCCCGATCGCCATCCCCTACGGCGTCTACGACCTTGGACGTGACACCGGCTGGGTGAACGTGGGTACCAACCGCAACACCGCCGCCTTCGCGGTGGAGTCCCTGCGCCGCTGGTGGAACGACCAGGGCAAGGCGGACTACCCCGGCGCTGGCAGGCTGCTGGTCACGGCGGACTCCGGCGGAGCGAACTCCGCCGACTCCCACCTGTTCAAGATGGACCTCGCCGTCTTCGCCGACGAGTCCGGCTTGTCCGTCACCGTCGCCCACTTCCCGCCCGGGACACAATGCCGTTGCTTGAACTCGTCAAGCAGTTCGCAGTGACGCTGGAGGGGCGGGGTCGTTGGGCCGGGCATGCATCCTTGGGTGGGGTTGTCCGATCATGTGCGGCTGGGGGTAGTGACCCGATGGGTGACTCCGGAACTCGTCGCCGGGGTGCTGGAGAAGTGCCGGGTCCGGGACAAGAAGCCCGGCGCTCTGCCCGCTGGGTTCATGGTCTATTTCACCCTTGCGCTGGCACTGTTCCAGCAGGACTCCTACGACGATGTCGCTGAACACCTGGTCGGCAGCGTCCCAGAGCTGAGTGCAAGCATTCCGAACAAGTCGTCGTTTACCCGGGCGCGCGGGCGTCTGGGTCCGCTGGTGTTGGAGGGCGTGTTCCGGGAGCTGGCCGGCCCGTTGGCGCCGGTCGGACTGCAGGACTCCTTCTACCGCGGGATGCGGCTGGCCGCGGTAGACGGGTTCGTGCTGGACGCACCGGACACGAAGGTGAACCGGGCCGCGTTCGGCGGGCCGGTCAAGAACGGCCACCCGGCAGGTTTTCCCCAGGTGAGGGTGGTGACGCTGACCGAGTGCGGCACCCACGCGCAGATCGACGCGGCGGTGGGCGGCTTCAACGGCGGCGAGCGTGAACTCGCGATTGCTCTGGCCGTTTCAGCGGCCGGGATGCTCGTGGTCATGGACCGCAACTTTCCCGGGGTCGCCTTATGGAAGGCGTATCTGGAAGCCGGGTCGCATCTCCTGCTCCGGGCCCGTTCACCCGTGGCCCACCGTCCGGTCGAGCATCTCGCTGACGGCACCTACTCGGCGAGGATGAATCTGGCCGGCCAGAAGGGTGCGCACCCCGGCGGTGTGCTGGTCCGGGTGATCGAGTACCGCGTCAACGGCGGTGAGGTGGTCAGGCTGCTGACCGACCTGCTGGACCCGGTGGAGTATCCGGCGTCGGAGCTGTCAGCTCTGTACCGGGAAAGATGGGAGGCGGAGTCGGCGTTTCGGCAGATCAAGACGTTCCAGCGCGGACCGGCCGAAGTCCTGCGTTCTGGCGACCCCGCCCTTGTCCGGCAGGAGGTCTGGGCGCATCTGACGGTGCACCACTGCCTGACCCGGGTCGTCATGAAGCTGGCTGACGACAACGGTATCGACCCGGACCGGGTGTCGTTCGTCAAAGTCCTCAAGCACACACGCCGCAGCGTGGTCCGCCAGTGCGCGGACACACCCAAGAAGATCAAGACGTTCCTGGCCGTACTTGCGGCGAAGGTGCACCGCAAGCTGGACAACGGCACCCGGCGTCTACGCGAGGCGGACCGGCACCTGAAGCGGCCGGACTCGAAGTACTCCTCCAAGCTCTCCTACCGGATCAACACCCGGGACCGGCAACCCACACGCCGGGTCAAACCCAAGGTCATCACGCTGCATCCCGCGATAGTTCACTAACTCAAGCAACGGCATTGGCCCGGGACATCGAAGTGGAACAAGGTCGAACACCGCCTGTTCTCCCGCATCACCCACAGCCTGCGCGGCCGGCCCCTGACCAGCTACGAAGTACTGATCCAGACGATTTCGGCGACCCGGACCCGCACCGGACTGACCGTCAAAGCCGCGCTGGACGAGAACACCTACCCCACCGGCCGCAAACTCACCCGGGCCGACCGCAAAGCGATCACGGAGCGCGTCACCCGCGACGAGTTCCATGGCGAGTGGAACTACACGATCACCCCGCACGACCCCGCACAAGCTGCCCGGTCCGCACCCGAGCCAGCACCGCCGCCGATCCCGGCCGAGGCGACTTTCCTCCTCACCCACCCGGTCCTGACCGGCCTGACACGCGAGGAGTTCGACCAGCTCGTGCTCCAGCTCGAACCGTGCCGCCAGATCCTGGCCGAGGCCCAGCGCCAGAGCGAAGGGCGGGACCGGCGCGGCCGCAACCCCGGATTCGGCATCCTCGACCACCGCCACCGCGTCCTGGTCGCCCTACTCAGAAGCCGCAACACCGTCACCCTGACCCTGATGGGCAAGATCCTCGGGCACGACCGCAACACGCTGAGCTACCACGCCATGACGAGCAGGCCACTGCTGGCCTTCGCCGGAACCGGCCTCACCCCCACACTCACCCCACAGACGCATCCACCACGCACACTCGAAGCTCTGCAAAAGGTGATCACCGACCACGACAACAAGATCAAATCAGGCAGTAGTTGATTGACAACCCCTGAACCGCTGCCAGTTCGTTGGAGATCATCAGCGCCGGTTCGGCGTCACGCGGTTGTGTTCGATGCCGGGCATCTCTCGCCCGAGCTTCTGCTACTGGCGCCGCACCGCAGCCGCAAGGGCGGCCCGGCAGATCGCCGAGGCCGGGCTCGCGGCCCGGATACGCAAGGTTCACCAGGACTCCGACGGCACCTACGGCGCCCCCAGGATCACGGCGGAACTCCGCGACGAGGGGGAACGGATCAACCACAAACGCGTCGCCAGCATTATGCGGACCATCGGAGTCGGGGGTGTCCGTCTGCGGCGTCGGCACCGGACCACCGTTGCGGACCAGGCGGCGCCGAAGGCGCCGGATCTGATCGGCCGTGACTTCACCGCGGCCGCGGTGAACACGAAGTACGCCGGCGACATCACGTATCTGCCGGTCAGCGGCTCGAAGCCGCTCTGCCTCGCGACCGTCATCGGCCTCGCCTCACGTCGGCTGGCCGGATGGGCCATCGCCGACCACATGCGCACAGAACTCGTCACCGACGCCCTGACAGCAGCCGGGCGAACCCGCGGGAGCCTGGCCGGAGCGGTCATGCACACGGATCACGGATCCCAAGGCGGATTCAACTGGTCGTCGCAACACCTTGATCACGGAGGTGTGCGATGGGACAAGACCAGCAGCAGAAGGTGCCGAAGGCGCCTGCGGGAGCGCGACGGCAGTGGGCGGCGGATCGGGCGATGCGACCGCCGATGCGTTCACCGGGTCGGCCGGAGCCGTCTCGTGCAGTGCAGCGCCACTTCTGGCAGCGGATCGCGTCGGGAGTGACGACGGCAGAGGCCGCGGTGGCTGTTGGCGTTTCATGTCCGGTCGGAACCCGATGGTTCCGTCACGCTGGCGGGATGCCGCCGATCAGCCTGGATGAGCCCACCGGCCGCTATCTGTCGTTCGCTGAGCGTGAGGAGATCGCGCTGCTGCGCGCCCAGGAGTTCGGCGTGCGGGAGATCGCTCGCAGGACCGGCCGCGACGCGGGCACGATCTCACGCGAGCTGCGCCGCAACGCGGCGACCCGGGGCGGCAAACCGGTCTACCGGGCTCTGGTGGCGCAGTGGAAAGCGCAGCAGGCTGCGAAGCGCCCGAAGACCGCGAAGCTCGCAGGCGACGAAAGGTTGCGTGAGTACGTGCAGGAGCGGCTCGCCGGCAGCGTCCGTCGCCCCGACGGCATGATCGTCACCGGGCCAAAGACGCCTGGGTGGAAAGGGCTGAACAAGCCGCATCGGCAGGACAGGCGGTGGGCGACGGCATGGAGCCCGGAGCAGATCTCGCACCGGCTCCCTGTCGACTTCCCCGATGATGAGTCCATGCGCATCAGCCACGAAGCGATCTACCAGGCGCTGTTCATCGAAGGCCGTGGCGCGCTCAAGCGGGAACTGGTCACGTGTCTGCGCACCGGCCGGGCGCTGCGGGTTCCCCGTGCACGGTCGCAGAACAGGCCTCAGGGGCATGTCACCGCGGACGTCATCCTCAGTGAACGCCCCGCCGAGGCCGGGGACCGCGCGGTCCCTGGACACTGGGAAGGCGATTTGATCATCGGGACGGGCCGCTCCGCGATCGGCACGCTTGTCGAGCGCAGCAGCCGCTCCACGCTCCTGGTGCACCTGCCTCGGCTCGATGGCTGGGGCGCGAGCCCGCCCGTGAAGAACGGCCCCCCGCTCGGCGGCTATGGCGCGATCGCGATGAACGCGGCGCTCACCACGTCGATGACGCAGCTGCCCGAGCAGCTACGCAAGACCCTCACCTGGGACCGTGGGAAGGAACTCTCCGGTCATGCCCAGTTCGCTCTCGATACCGGGACAAAGGTGTTCTTCGCCGATCCGCACTCGCCCTGGCAACGACCGAGAAACGAGAACACGAACGGGCTACTGCGTCAGTACTTCCCGAAGGGCACTGATCTCTCCCGCTGGTCGTCCACGGACCTCGAAGCCGTCGCCACGGCGATCAACAACCGGCCCCGCAAGGTCCTCGGCTGGCGGACGCCGGCCGAGGTCTTCGAAGAGCAGCTACGCTCGCTGCAACAGCCCGGTGTTGCAACGACTGGTTGAACTCGCCCAATACACGAGCAGGGCCTTCGCTGAGATCTGCAGGTCAGCAGGGGTCCGGCAGAGCATGGGCGCGGTCGAGTCCAGCGCGGACAACGCTGCTGCGGAAAGCTTCAATGCCGCCTTCAAGAGGGAGACGCTCAAAGGCCGGAAGGCCTGGTCGAGCGAGCGTGAGGCCAGGCTCAACGCCTTCCGCTGGCTGACCCGATACAACACCCGGCGCCGGCACTCCCGCCTCGGCCAGCGATCTCCGACCGCCTACGAGAACGACTCCCAACCAACAGCAACTACCCTGACCCAAGCCGCATAGACGTGTTCAGAATCCGGAGTCAAGGCCCGTACGCCTCGACGAACGCCGTGCGGCTGGCCCTGCCGCGGGCGCCGTTTCGGGGGTCCTCGCGGACGTGCGGGTGGCGGTGGCGCGGGAGAGGCGCTCGCGGTTGTGATCCCGGTCCGTGGGGCCGGTCGCGGGTCGGGAACCGTTCCGCCGGATCCTGCGTGAGCTCTTGATGGGCAGTCGGCTGATGGAGGGGATCTGATGAAAACGCGGACGATGGTTAGCGTGGCGGTATCGGCATGCGTGGCGCTGGTGGCTTGCGGGTGCGGTCCGGAGAAAGCGAAGGAGAACGCTGACGCAAAGCCTTCGCAGCCGTCCGCGTCCACACCGGCGAAAACACCCTCGGGCACTCCGTCCGCGTCCGCCGGAACCGAGAAGCCGTCGGCCACTGTGACTGGTATCCAGCCCGCGCCCAGGACGAAGGAGCGCGCGATCCAGCGGTATGAGCAGTACCTCCACGGCCTCGGGCGTGAGGACATCGGCACGGTCTGCGAAGTGGCCGGGCCCGGCGCGAAGAAGGCAGAGGAGCAGGGATTCGGTCCGTGCACGTCGACGTACGTGATCGTGTTTCAGATGATCTCACCCGAGCAGAAGAAGGCCCTACAGACCGCGACGGTCGATTCGCAGCGCGTCCCTGTGCGCACCCTCGACAAGATCGAGATGCCGCTCGAAGCGGTCAGGTCCTCCGCCACCTTCTCCGAGGAAGACCTGGGCAGCTACACCCTGGAGTACCTCAAGAACGACTACTACGTCACCGACGGAAAGTGACCCTCCGTACGGGCTGACCTGGCGGCAGAAGCGAATTCGTTGACGATCGGACCAAGGGGTCTGGATACGGGCGCGCTGACCTGTTCGAGAGCCGTGACGACACCGCGGCGAGGTGCAGTTCGTGCCCTGTGGGCAGGACGCGGTCCCGGAGGAGGAGTTCCGAACGCTGGGCGGTATGGGATGTAGAAGACGACGAGGGGCACCATCCGGCGACTTGGACGTACGACGATGTTCGCCGTGGTGCGTGGAGCGGGGATGACTCTTGGATCGGCCCTGATGGCCCTCGTGGTTTGGTGGATTGACATCCGTTGACCTGCTGCGACCTGCGGGTGGTCACCTGGTCCGGGCACCGCCCGCAGGGGTTCGCTGCGGGCAGCAGGCCCGGAGCGTCTCGGTGACAGCGACCTGCGACGCTGCGGGCCGTTGATCCAGGTGATGTCGTGGTTGATCAGTTCGTTGCTGGACCGAAGGGTCATCGCGCCGGTCTTGAGTCGGTGGCGGTGGGTCAGGCTGCGGAAGAGTAGATCGCTGTCGGGAGGCTGGAGGGGTTCGAGGACGGCTACGGCTCGCGCGGCCGGGCGCCGATAATCCAGGCGGCCGGGGTGCCGCTGGGATCGTGCTCGCCCTTGAAGGCGAGGTCGGCATCGGCCTGCGGCCCGCCGCGCTGGTCGCGGACACCGGATACGGCGCGAACGCCGACTTCCGAAACCGCCTGGAAGACCGCGGGCTCTCCTATGTCCTTCAAGTCAAGGGCGAGATGACTGCTCATGCAGAAGGCGCCGAACCGCATCAGCCCGCCTACGGCGGGATCGGCCCCAAGCCCCTGGCGCGCTACCGCACCCGCCCGCTCTCCTTGCGCGACCATGTGCTGGCTGCCGGACGGCGCCAGGGCCGGACGGTCACCTGGCCCAAGGGTTCGAAAGCCGCGATGAGCTCGCACTTCGTGCTGCTGCGGGTCCGTCTCGCCGGGCGGCGGCCGAAGCCGGCTGCCGACGGGACGATCCCTCTGGTCTGGCTGATCGCCCAGTGGCCCGAAGGCGAGGCGGAGCCGGTGAAGTACTGGATCTCGAACCTGCCCGCCAAGGATCTGATCCGACTGGTGACCCGATCACCTTGCCGGCCGCGACTTCCAGGGCGGCGAAGAGGGTGGTGGTGCCGGCACGGATGCAGTCGTGGCTGCGTCGTTCGGGAACGCCGGGCATCATCGGCAGGACCGGCTGCGACCGGTCCAGGGCCTGGATCTGCGACTTCTCGTGCACGCAGAGAACCAGGGCCTTCTCCGGCGGGTCGAGGTAGAGACCGACGACGTCGCGGACCTTGTCAATGAAGAACGGGTCCGTGGAGAGCTTGAACGTCTGCGAGCGGTGCGGGGCGAGCGCAAACGCCCGCCAGATCCTCGAGACCGTCGACTGCGACATCCCGGTCGCCGCGGCCATCGACCTCGTCGACCAGTGGGTCGCGTTCTTCGGTTTCTCCTCGAGTGTCCCGACGATCACTCGCTCCACATCGGCGTCGGTGATTTTCCGCGGTACACCCGGCCTGGGCTCGTCACACAGACCGTCCAGGCCGTGCTCCAGGAAGCGCCGCCGCCAGGTGCGGACCGTGTCCGGAGCGATCCACAGCCGACGGGACACCTCCATAATCGAGTGGCCGTCTGCGCACTCCAGCACGATCCGCGCCCGCTGAGCCAAAGCCTGCGCGGTCGTGCGCCGACGCACCCAGCCCTCCAACACAACCTGCTGGGCATCAGTCAGTGGCAACGGCGGAATCTTCGGTCCCGGACGGCTCATACCGAACTAACGCCAAACCTCAGACTCAGGTCACTAGCGACGGAGCTGCTGCCCATGACCAGGGTGTAGGGGCGGGCGAGTTCTGTCAGCGGCACGGACGCCTGCCCGGCGGACTTGTCCGCGACCAGCCCGGCCTCGGCACCAATCGCCCCCAAGAGCCTGTCGCAAACTTCCGTCGCGGCGGGCCCCTGAGGCTGTGCGGTCCTCGAAAAGGCACCCGCGCAGCCGTCGGTGTCCGCTGGGACAACCAGCACAGCGGTGGCCGCGTCGCTCGTCACTATCGCCGTGCTCGCCGGACGAGAGCCCACCAAGGCGTAGGCGCCAGCGAGGCCGGCCAGCGCCATGGACGCCCTGGCCCGCGCACTTCTCCGCGGGCCATGTCGAGGAGGCCCTGCACGGTCTCCCGTACGCCGGGACGTGGGGGCTTACGGGGCTTGGGTGTCCTGACGTACGCATTCGATGAGGTAGTCGCCGGTGTCGGGGTCGATGGTGACGCCGTGTGCTTCGCTGTGGAAGCCGGGGAAGGCGCGGTCGAATGCCTCCAGTGCGCCGAGGTAGCGCAGGACCGGGCCGTCGGGGGCTCCGAGTGCTTCTCCAGGCATCAGGACGGGGATCCCGGGCGGAGTTACGGTGACCATGGCTGCGGCCACCCTGCCGGCGGCTTGGGCGAGGGGGAGGCGTTCGGTGCCGCCCCGGATCAGCTGCTGGTAACAGGTCTGGGGCGGGACGACCGGTTCGGGCAGGTCCTGGAAGGCGGTGTCCAGGGCGTCGATCAGTTCGGCTCGGGTGAGGTGTTCGTGCATCTCCTGGCACAAACCGCGCAGGGTCGTGCCGCCATAGCGCTGCGGGTGGCGCTCGACCAGGTGGGGCAGTACCTGCCGCAGTGGGGTGTCGGCGTCGTGGAGGGCTTTGAAGTCCATGAGAGCGTCCATCAGGGTGCCCCATTTGCCCTTGGTGATGCCCATGGAGAACAAGATGAGTGTGGTGTAGGTGTCGGTCTTCTCCACGACGATGCCGCGGCCCGCGAGGTAGGCGGTGAGGATGCGGGCGGGGATGCCCCAGGTGTCCGTCTCGCCGCGCGCGTTGACGCCTGGGCAGGTCAGCGTCACTTTGATGGGGTCCAGCAGGCACTGTCCGCGGCTCAGTCCCGGGAAGCCGTGCCAGTCCGCGTCGGGGTCGAGCTCCCAGCAGCGGGGGTCGGCGGCCAGCAGCACGGGGGAGGCGTCGGCGAAGGGGACGGTGGTCCCGTCGGCCGGGTCGGTGACGGTATCGGGCTGCCAGACGCCGAAGAACCACGGCAGCCGGTCGCCGGCGTCCGCGATCCGGCGTCCTGTTCGCACGACGGCCTGCCGGAACCGGATCGCTTCGGTGACCGCCTCGTTGACCAGCCACTCGCCCTGTGGCCCGTCCATCATCGCCGCGGCCACATCCAGCGAGGCGATCACCGGATACAGGGCCGAGGTAGTGCCGTGCATCATGAACGCCTCGTTGAACCGGTGGTGTTCGACCGGCGCCCGGGGTGAGGACTTCACGTGCACCATGGCACTCTGCGACAAGGCGGCCAGCAGCTTGTGCGTGGACTGGGTAGCGAAAACGGTGGGACGTTCCTCGCTCGCGAAGGTGTCCGGGCCCACGGCCATGCCATAGCGGCCGGCGTAGAGGGGGTGGAAGCGGGCGTAGGCGAACCAGGCTTCGTCGAAGTGCAGACGGGGAGTACTGGGGGCCAGGGCACGCGCGGTCTGCACGGTGTCGTAGCACAGACCGTCATAGGTCGAGTTGGTGATCACCGCGTACTCAGCCTGGGGGGAGACCGCCCCTGGCGTCAGCGGGTGGGCGGCGATCCTGGCGGCCACCGCTGCGGGCAGGGTCTCACTGGCAGGGAGAGGGCCCGCCAGGCCGTATCCGTTGCGGGTCGGGACGAGGTAGACCGGTCGGGCACCGGAGATCACCAGGCCGTGCAGCACGGACTTGTGGCAGTTGCGGTCCACCAATGCGATCTCGTCGGCGGTGACGCAGTAGTGACCCACCATGCGGTCGGCCGTGGAGTCACCATGCAGCACGAAGTACGTCCGGTCCGCGCCGAAGACGCGTGCGGCGTTACGCTCGGCGTCCCCGATGGGACCGCTGTGCTCGAAGAGGGAACCCAGCTCCTCCACCGAGATCGACAGGTCGGTGCGGAAGAGCCGCTCACCGTAGTAGTCGAAGAAGGCCCGGCCGACGGGCGACTTCAAGAACGCCACCCCGCCGGAGTGCGCCGGGGTGTGCCATGAGTATTCGTGGGCGTCGTCGAACCGTCGCAGCGCTTTGAAGAACGGCGGCAGGATGGAGTCGCCATAGGCGCGTGCCGCATTGAAGACTCGGCCGGCGATGAAGGACGGCGTGTCCTCCAAAGGCCAGATGTAGCCGACAGCGGTCTCGGCCACCCACAGGGGCAGGCGGTCCAGGCCGTGGTCCGCCTCCTCGCTCATGACGACGAAAACAGGCAGGGCCGTGAACCGGCGGATAATCTGCCGCAGGACTGCCCCTCCCCCGCCCTCGGCGCCTGCGCCGGTCTCGGACGGCAGGTCCCAGGCGACGACCGCGGCCGTCAAGCCTGCCTCAGTACGCAGGGCGGCACAGGCCCCCTCGACCGTCCGCGCCCACCGCACCTCCAGCCCGCGGTCCTCCAACTCCTTGCCGATCCGCCGCAGCTGGTCACCGCCGACGCCCCGGCCCAAAGGGTCCTCGCGCAAGGCTAGCAGGACACTACCGTTTGCCATGACACTCTCCACCCACGTGCGCACCAAGCCGCCCGACAGGCCAAGTGTCGAGTGCAAACGCCAAGGATCGTGTCGAAAACCGGCAGCCTCACCCGTTCGAGGAGTCGTAAAGCCAGACAGGGCCATGCAGGTCGCGGACCGGCCACAGCCGCAACCACCGCGGGCCGCCCAGGTCCCAGAAGACCGGGGTGCTGCGCACGCTCACCCGGCGGGTCCTGCTCCGGACCCCGGCACTCCTCTGCCGTGACATCCAGGCGCGGCTTCCGCAAGCTGATCCGCTCAGGATCCGATAGCGGACTCGCTGTCGGGGTGGATGTGGAAGACCTGATCCAGGCCGACGACGCGCAGCACGCGCAACGTGTTGGCGGGGACGGCCCAAAGGCGATGTCGGCCTGGGCAGCCAGGGCGTGGTTGCGGGCCGCGATCAGGGTGCTGATTCCGCTGGAGGCACAGAATTCCATGCGGTCGAACGGTCCGGGGTGATGAGCGCTTCGAGATAGTCGTGGCAGATGCGTGCCATCGGGCTGTTCGTGACGGATGAACGCTCACAGAAGCTCGCCCCCGCCAGCCCTTCCGGCGGCCAGCCTGGTGCCCCGCATGGCCCGTCACGTGGCAACGCTGCTTCACCCTCGTACAACGCCACATCGAAGCCGGCGGGCATCTGCCCGCGGTTCCCGGGGAGTCGTAGTCCAGGGCAAGGACCTCGAAGCAGTGAGCCTTTTCCATCCTCACGCTGACGCGTGGTGGAGGACGAGGATGGCCTTCACGATGTCGGTGGTCCGGTGGTGCTGCAGCGGAGCTTGCGGAGTAGGCGCCAGCCCTTCAGGACGGCCATGGCCTGCTCTCGCCGACGCACCGGATCTTGGCGTGGCTGCTGTTGTGACGTCGCTTCCAGCGCTTGAGCTGGCGGCTCCGGAAGGGCACCCGGATGTGCCGGCCGGCCCCTTGGTACGCCTTGTCCGCCCAGCATTTCAGCAGCCGCCGTCACGGATCTGCTGCTCGACCAGATAGAGAAGTGGACACAACGCGGGGTGCTGGACGCCTCGCAGAGCAGCGAGCTCAAGTTCCTCACCGCGAAGACGTTCATCGAACGGCAGTCACCCGGGGGTGAGGCATGACCAATTCCTGGCAGGAAGCCGCCGCCCACGCCGAGCGGGCCCTGCGCGGTGACCTCGCGGCCAGACAGCTCGCCCAAGCCGCCGTCGCCGAGCTGCGCACCCAACCGCCGCCGCTCCACCATCCCCACTTCGGCAGGGACTTCGGCTATCTCGCCGCCCTGCTCGACACGCTCGACCTGCTGGAGGACTCACACCGGCTGATCGAGCACGTCGTGGGGCTGATCTTCCTGGATCCTGCGCCCACCGACCTCTCCCACGAGGGCCGCAACAACCTCGCAGTCGCGCTGGCGGACCGCGGCGAACTCACGGCCGCGGCCGCCTTGCTGTCGACCATGGTGGTCTTCCCCCGGCCGGGCGGGACCGGATCGTCGCTGGAGACGGCCCGCACACTGGCCAATGTCGCGGCGATCAAGCTACGCCTGGGCGCGTCGGCCGGCGCCGGCCAGGCAGCCGGGCAGGCTCTTCGGCTCCTGCCCCGTGGTGAGCAGTCCGAGGATGGTCTCGACGTGCGGTTGCTGACCGAGTCGGTACTGGCCGCGGTCGCGCGACTGGAACGACGGCACGAGGACGCGGACCGCTGGGTGGACGCGATCGCCGAAACGGCTCGGCAGCTCACCCGTCTTCTCGGCGGCGATCACCCGAAGGGCCTGGCGGCGCTGGTCACCCTGGCGCGGGCCGAGTTCGAGTCGGCCAAGGCGGTCGGTGACGGCGAGCGAATGGAACGTGCTGCCGACATCCTGGCCGTCACCGCCCAGAAAGCATCCGCGACTCTCGGTCCCCGTCATCCGCTCGCGTTGTCCGCCCTCGCCAATTTGGCGACCACCGAGTTCGAGTCCGCTCGGACAAACCGGGATGAACGCCGCCTCCAAGGTGCACTCGCGCTGGTCGCGGCCGCGATCAGGCCGTCGGCAGACGAACGGCAGGACACCACCCGGAAGCGGGGACTGGCGGACGTTTCCCGCCGACGCCGGTCCACCACCGAGATGCTGCGCTTCAGCGTGCTCGGCCCGGTGCGGGCTTGGCGCGACAACGAACTGCTGCCCGAAGGCGCCCCCCAGCAGCGCGCCCTGCTCGCCGCGCTCCTGCTGCGCGACGGCCGCACCGCCACCGCACCCGAACTCGTCGACGCCATCTGGGGCGAGGACCCACCGTCGCACGCTCTGGCAGCCCTGCGCACGTACGCCGCCCGGCTGCGAAAGATGCTCGATCCCGGACTCCTCGTCTCCGAATCCGGCGGCTACGCCATCCGCACCCCCACTGATTCCCTCGACCTCGGCATAATAGCCCGCCACCTCGCCGCCGACGCCGACCGCGCCCGCGCCGCCGGCGACCATGCCCTCGCCCGTACTCTGATCGCCCGTGCACTCGACCTCTGGGACGGTGAGCCGCTCACGGGGGTCCCGGGCCCGCAAGCCGCGACCGAGCGCACCCGGCTCGCCGAATGGCGACTCCAACTGATCGAGATCCGCATCGACCTGGACCTGCAAGCCGGACGCCACGCCGAGGCCGTTTCCGAACTCACCGCGCTCACCGCCGCCCACCCGTAGGACCTGGCCGACGCGGGAGCGGACGCGAGCCAGTACGAGACCACCGCCACAGCCGTACGGGAGGCGGCGCGGGCGGCGGGCGACGCGCGCGCGGAGGCCCGTGCCCGGATCGCATACACCTCGCTGCTCCTGGCATCCGGGCGGTTCGAGCAGGCCGACCAGGAGGCGCGGATCGCGGTGAAACTGGCCCGCACCAGCGGCGATACCCTGCCGGTGGGGGCGGGTCTACACGACCGTGGGGTCATCGCGGCCGAGCCAGTGTTCGCCCAGACAATTCGCACCACCGGGTGGATTTGCGGCACAAGCACAGCGGCCGCAGTCCTGGCCTTGGTGGTCACACTGCTGCTCACAGCATCGTCTGACGGCGCGTCGGCGCTTCAGGCCGAAGCGAACGGCGAACTCGACGAAGTGGCCCGGGCCAAGCAGCGCTGGTCCTCCTCTCCGGCACCGTAGGCGGCGGCGAACGCCGTCAACAGCTGCTCGGTGGGCAGCCGCCGGCCGGTCAGTGCGCTGTGCGCGCTGTGGGAGGGCTGGCCCGCGGCTGCGGGCGCCGCAATCGGTTCGCGCGGGCTCGGTTCTCCGGCGGCCGCCCTCAGGCGCCGGATCGCCCGGGTCCCACCGGCGTGGTGATCCGCCCCGGCACGTACGGGGCGCCGCGGGTCCTCGGTGGCCGGGCAGCGCCTGCGGTGGCCGCCCACAGCTGCTGTCAGGAGAGGACCGGGCAGGTAAGCGGTCCGCTCTACCCCTCCTCGCTCTGAGGCGAGGGTTTGAGGGCGGGGCGTTATCCTGCTGAGCACATGGGGCGCCTGATTGCCCATGCAGGTACGCCCGTGCGTTTCTCCGGCGTGAGGTCGCGGTTGACAGTTCAACAGATCTTCTGGATGGCTGCGTCAGGTTCGGGGAGGACCACATTCCACAGCTGCGCTGTCTTGTCGAGGCTGCCGGTGACCAAGGACAAGGTACGGCCGTCGGGGCTGAACGCCACCGAGTGCACTGAGTTGGTGTGCCCGATCAGGTGGTGCGGAACTTGCCGGTGGCCACATCGGAGTTCGGGGCGTCCTTGCGGCGGTTGACCGCGGACGGCAAGGCGTAGCTGCTGGTGTTGGGCGACGTCCGGTTGTTCGACCGGATCCGGTCGGGCATGGACGGCCTGCGGGGCGCCGGGGGATCAGTACCGCTGCGGCGCCTGCCCCGGGGCCTGGTCTTCGCTACTTCCAGACGAGGACGTCGATGGTCACCGTGTGCTGCTTCTGGTCGACCTGCCCGACGGTCACCCGTGCGTACCTGCCCTCGTCGCTCTTGACACACAGG
Source organism: Streptomyces sp. NBC_00190 (assembly GCF_036203305.1). GTDB lineage: Bacteria > Actinomycetota > Actinomycetes > Streptomycetales > Streptomycetaceae > Streptomyces. The sequence goes on from NZ_CP108131.1 coordinate 71,147, forward strand.
ACCGTGCCTTTGGTCATCTTGTCGGAGACGAGGGGGCTGGTCACGTAGCCGGGTTTGTCGCACGCGGCCTTGTCGGGTGCCGTCTGCACCACCCTATGGCTGCTCCACAGGGTGCCGTCACTCATGAAGTAGAGGTCGCTTGGAAGGGCCGAGTTGCTGTACCCCCAATTCGCCGACTCATCGAACGTCTTGTCCAGGTTGATGCCGTAGCCCCGCGCAATCACGAGGCTGTCTTCCGCCCGCCACACGGTTGGCGCGGTGGCGTCTGATGGGGGTGGCGCACTCGGTCCGACAGATTCAGCAGGTGCGGGCGTCGTCGGATTGACGGTTACCGGAACAGACGCGGTAGGCCGAGGGCTGGTGGAAGGTGAGGTTGAAGGGGGGCCCGGGGACTTCGGCGTGTTGAGCACACCTCCGATGATGGCGGCCAACAGCGCGGCGCCTGCCGGGACCATCAGCACGGGATTCCGCCACCACGGGTTGGGCGAGCGGGTCGTCGCCTGAACCCCGTCCGGCCCTCGTGCGCCGCCATCTGCCTGATTGCCGTCGTCCGGTCCCTGAGTCATGGCCCCCCGATCCCCTACCTGCTCCGATGCACTCCCCTTGCCCGACCTGCGGCACAGCAACCATCCTCCTGCGTAGGGAACTTGATTTCATAGCCTGACTCTGTCGGGGATCTTGAGGATCCCCGGCGGGGCGGCGTGATCAACGGGCATGCTCGGCTCTGTTCAAAGAACCGATGAGGTTGTCGAGGTGCCCGTTGTCCTCGGCGCCCGTTCTGGTGAGCAAGTCCCTTCTCTGACCGCGCAGATGGCGCGAGCGAGCAACCCAGGCGGTACAACGGCGATGTGGGTGAGAGACCACCTGGGCGGGCTGTGGCGTGACGAGGACTTCGCCGACTGGTACCCGCGCGACGGCCGCCCGGGGCTCTCGCCCGCCCAGCTGGCCACCGTCTGTGCGCTGCAGTTCCTGCTCGGCCTGTCGGACCGGCAGGCGGCCGAGGCGGTTCGCTGCCGCATCGATCTCAAGTACGCGCTGGACCAGGATCCTTGCCACAGGCGGCGACGCCGTCCGGCTGCTGGAGCAGGTCGGAGAGCATGGGGCGGATCGCCTGTCCGGCCCCCGGGTCCAGGCCCTGCGCAGATCATGGTGCAGAACTGCTACCGCGACGGGGCCGGCCGTCTGCGCTGGCGCACCGCCGAGGACGGCGGGCTGCCGCCCTCGGCCGTCGCAGTCGTCTCGCCCTACGACCCGACGGCCCGCTACGCGCGCCGCGGACATGTCACCCGTTGGAAGGGGTTCGTCGCACATCTCACCGAGACCTGTGATCCCGACGACGTCGTGATCACAGATGTGGCCACCACCGACGCGAAGGCTCTGCCCGGCATCCACACCCGGCTGGAGCGCCGCGGGCTGTTGCCGGCCGAGCACCTGGTCGACGGCGGCTACACCTCCCTGGTCCGTCTGGAGCAGGCGGCCCGGGAACACCAGGTCTTTTCCGGCCGGCGCGGGGGCTGCGGCCATGGCGGGGCCCCGGGTGCGGGGGACGTCTTGGGTGCGTGGGCTTGCCGGCGGCCTACGCGATCACTCCGAGGTCCGACGCAGCACCATGCAGACGAAGCCGAAGCTGTCCCGGTAGCCGTGCAGCCACTCCGAACGCGCGGCGTTAGCCGTCTCCAGCGCCTGTGCGGCACCCGGATCGTCAGGGTGGTCCAGAGCCCATGCGGCCAGCGAGCCCCAGCAGGCCCACTCGTATGCGTCCAGCTCACCGCGGGTGCTGACATGGCCGTGGACAGGGGTCCATCCGTCGGCGACGACGCGGTCCACCGTGGTCGCCAGGTCGTCGAGGTCACCGAACATCTCGACGGCCGCCGGTGACGGGTCGCGGTCCCAGAACGACTCGCCGATCAGGACGCGGCCGCCGGGAGCCAGGTGCTCGCGGGCTGCCGCGAGCGTGGGCAGGAGACCGCCGAAGGCATGAGTGGCGCCGACGCTGATCACCAGGTCGAACGGCTGTGGAGAGACGAAGTCCGCGGCCTCCTGCTGGTGGAGGAGCAGGCGCTCGTCGACTCCGAGTCTGCTCGCTGCCTGGCGGCCCTGCGTCAGGGCGACTTCGGAGACGTCGACGCCTTCGGCGTGCAGGTGCGGGCGCGTGGCCAGGGCGCGCAGCAGCCATTCCGCCGTGCCGCATCCGAGATCGAGGACTCGCTCGTCGCCTCGCGGCAGGCCGCGTTCGAGCAGAAGGCTGACCGAGTCGTCGGCGAGCGGAGACTTGATCGGGTGGTCGGCATGGGCGATCGCGGAGATCTGCTCGCGGCTCATCGGCGCGCCGTGCCCCGCGTCGAGGAGCAGCTTCGCGGCCACCTCCGTCCCGTCGGTGCGGATCGTGTCGGCGACGGCCTTCGCCCGTGCTTGCGTCTCGGGGGTCAGGGCCGTCCTGAGCGCGCCTGACAGGGACTCGAAGGTGGGGGTCGGGCCGTCGTGTGCCGCGCCGATGCCCAGGTCGGCCACGCGGCCGGCCCAGTGCGGCTGGTCCACGAACTGGGGTACGACCACCTGGGGTGCACCGGCTCGGGCGGCGGTGGTCGTGGTGCCCGCGCCGCCGTGGTGCACGACGGCGGCGACCCGGCGGAACAGCGCCTGGTGGTTGACGTCGCCGACGGCGAAGCAGTCGCCCGCATCGTCGACCAGACCCAGGTCGGCCCAGCCGCGGGAGACGAGCACGCGGCGGCCCTGCGCGCGGGCCGCCTCGACGGTCGTCCGGGCGATGTCGGTGGCTGCGGTCATGGGCATGCTGCCGAAGCCGACGTACACCGGCGGGGTGCCGGCGTCCAGGAACGCCTCCAGGTCGGCGGGCAGGGGGCGTTCGTCGGGCAGGATCCACGCCCCGGTCTGCACGACGTCGAGGTCCGGCAGTTCCTGCCACGGGCCCAGGACCGGGTCCACCGCCAGCCACGGCCGTTCGGTGAAGACGTGCGCGCGGACGTCGTCCACAGGGGCGAGGCCGATCGCCGCGCGGTGGGCGTTGAGGGGCTGGAGGTAGAGGGCGTTGACCTTCTGGGTGTCCAGGTCCCACAGGGCCCGGCGGTCGGTCATGTTCGGTGGGGCCGGCGGGCCGGGCCGCGGCGGCGGCGGGTAGTGCGGGGAGGGCATCTCGAACGGGTGGAAGCCCGCGTACACGTAGCGGATGCCCAGCTTCTCGGCCACCGAGCGGGCGCCGGCCGGCATCAGACCGCTCGCCACCAGCACGTCACAGTCCTCGGCCGCCTTGCCGACCGTGTCGAAGTGCGCGGCGACCAGCTCGGCCGCGAACGCGGCCGCGTCCGACGGCGGCGCTCCCGTCCGCAGCGCGCGCACGTCCCGCCCGAAGGGCACCAGTTCCGCGCCGACACCGGCCAGAAGTTCGGCGAATTCCTCGTCCGGCGGTGCGCACACGCGTACCTCCGCGCCGAGCTTCCGCAACTGCGCCGCCAGTCCCGCCAGCGGCGCGATGTCGCCGCGCGATCCGTACGCCATCAACAGCACACGCATGTCGTGTTTCTCGTTTCTGTAGGTGCCGGCATCGGCCGGCGTCGGTGCGGCAGGGTCCGGGTCTTCCGGGTCTTGCCTGCCTCGCGCCCGTTGGGGCGGTTCGTGTCGGGCGGTGCTGATCACCGGGATCAGCGGGCCAGGGCAGTTCGCGAGTGCCTTCGGTTCCGGGTACGGAGACCAGGGCGTAGCAGTCCATCGCGACGTGGGCCCCGGCCCGCTCCGGGCGCGGCCGGGTGCTGTCCGACCACTGCCCCATCCGCATGTGCTGAGGGAACGGACTTACTGGCGATCAGTCCTCGATCGCCTGGTACAGAGTGGTCCAGAAGTCGTGCATCAGGTGGACCGAGTCGGGGACTGAGGTGCCGACCTGGGTGAGGAGGATGCCGACGACGTTGTTGACGGGGTCGGCGTAGGTGGAGGTGCCGGCGCCGCCGTCCCAGCCGAACTGGCCGACGGGAGCGTAGTCGCCGCGGTAGGTCCGCACCGCCATCCCGAAGCCCCAACCGCCGTGCTGGCCCTGGCCGAAGGATATGTGGACGTTGTTGGTGGCCAGCTCGGTGCGGGCGGCGTTCTGCGCGGGGGTGAGGCGGTTGGTGGTCATCAGCTCCACCGCCTGCCTGGACAGAACGCGCTCGCCGCCGTGCCTGCCGCCGTTCAGCAGCATCTTGAAGTAGGCGTGGTAGTCGTCCGCGGTGGAGACCAGACCACCGCCGCCGCCATGGAAAGCCGGAGGGATGTTCCACCGGCCGCCCTTGGACTCGTCCCATACGTGGAACTCGCCGGACACCGGGTCGGGCGCGTAGAGGACCGGCAGCCGGTCGATCTTGTCGTCCGGGACGTGGAAGCCGGTGTCCTCCATCCCCAGCGGGCCGAAGACGCGTTCGCGCAGCGCCTCCTCGAAGGTCTTGCCGGTCACCCGGGAGACCAGTACGCCGGCCAGGTCGCTGGCGAGCTGGTACTGCCAGTGGTCGCCGGGCTGGTGCATCAGCGGCAGCGCGCCCAGGCGGCGCAGCCACTCGTCCTGCTCGGGCATCGGCGTGGGCAGGTTGGGCGTCAGTCCCTGTGCGAAGACCTCGTTCATGATCGGCGTACCGATCGAGGTCATGTCCATACCGAGGCCGAAGGTGGAGGTCAGCACGTCCCGGACGGTGATCGGACGGCGCGCCGGGACCGTCTCGTCGATCGGGCCGTCGAACGCCTTCAGCACCTGACGGTCGGCCAGCTCCGGCAGCCACCGGTCCACCGGGTCGTCCAGCCGCAGCCGGCACTCGTCGAGCAGCACCATCGCCGCCGCTATCGAGACCGGCTTGGAGGTGGACGCCATCCGGAAGAGGGTGTCCCGGCGCATCGGCGCGCCGCCGTCGTGCTCCATCGTGCCGAGCGTCTCGACGTGCGTCTCGTCGTCCTTGCTGTACAGGGCGACGACGCCGGGGATCTTGCCGGAGTCGACGTGGCGGGCCAGCACGTCGTGGATCTTGCGCTGCCCTGAAGTAGTGAACTGGGACATGGTGTGGTGCTCCCTAGTCGGGTGGAATTGTCGGGGGAGGAGGGGAAAGGAGGAGGTGACGGATGAGGGGGGGTCAGAGGCTGCGGGCGGAGATGTCGCCGTTGCCGCTGGTGGCGCTGATCTCCAGCACGGGGGAGCCGTTGTTCTTCAGGGCGTTGCTGACGCGGCCGTGGCGGGAATCGGCGTCCAGCGTGGCGGAGGCGCCGGGGGCGGCGGCGATCGAGATGTCGCCGTGCTGGGTGCGGAGCACCACCGTGCCGCGCACCGCCTCGCCGATGGTGATGCCGCCCCGCGCGGCGGAGATCTCCGCGGGGCCGCCCAGCCGGCCGACGTGGACATCGCCGTCGACGGAGGTGAGGCGCAGGCCTTCCACGTCGGCGATCTCGATGCGGCGGTGGGCGCCACGGACGGTCACGTCGCCGAGCCTGCCCTCGGTGCGCACCTCTGCGGCGGCGGAGGTGGCCTCGACGCGGGAGCCGGTGGGGAGCTGAACCGTCACCTCGACGGATCCGGGGTTGCTCAGCACCTGGTTCCTCGCCTCCGGCGCGATGACGCGCAGCACGCCGTCGCCGAACTCGACCGTGGTCTGCTCCGCGGCCTTCACATCGCGGCCCTTGCCGGCGTCCGCGGGACGCACCTCGACGGTGGTCTCGGCGCGGTCGGCGGCGAGGAGGCTGATGCGTCCGGCGGGTATCTCCACAACGGCGGCGATCGCGCCGGGGGTCTCGAACTTCTGCATTGGATGTTCTCCTTGGTGGGGTGGTCACGGGTCAGATGGTGGAATGGCCAGGTTGTGGAGTGGTCAGGTGGTGGGCAGGTCGAGTTGGTATTCGTGGGTGCTGCGGTGGAAGCGGAAGCCCAGCTGCCGGTTCACGGCGAGCATGTGGGTGTTGTCCTGGGCGTTGTCGGTCTCGATCTCCACGATTCCGGGGTGCCCGGCGCGGAGCCTGCGGACCATCTCTGCCTTGACCCACAGCCCGAGCCCGTGGCCGCGGTGTGCGCGCACCACGACGGTGTCGTACTGCAGTGCCCGGCGGGTCTCCCCGGCCCGGATGACGATCTCGGTGTATCCGGCCACCTCCCCCTTGCCGAGCGCAGCGGTCGTCAGCAGTACGTCACCGCGGTCGCCGACCACCTTGCCCATGGCGCGAACGCGTTCGGCGTCCCACGCCACGCTGCCGTAGTCCAGGTCGCCGGTGGGCATGTCGTTCATCGCGTTCTTGGCAGCGGCGAACGCCTCGGCCAGGTCGTCGGGAACCGTGCCGGTCCAGCCGGTCAGACGGTAGCCGGGGTGCTCGGCATCGGCGATCCGCAGCAATTCGGCCACGTCCAGCTCGTCGAAGCGCAGCATGAGGTGATCCAGGGTGAGCGCCCGGCGGAAGCCGTGGCGCTCGCTGAACGCCTCGCCCGGGCTGTCGGCCGCGGCTGTCGCGACGAGGCTGCGCCGGCCCTCGGCGCGGCAGGCCGCCACGACCGCCGACAGGAAGAGGGAGCCGGTTCCCAGGCGCCGGTGTGCGGGATCGACGTGGAGTTCCAGTTCGGCCAGGTGCTGCTGGCCCGTTGAGGTGAACAGCCGCAGGCCGGCAACTCCGACGGGGGCGCCGTCCGCCGCGGTGGCGAGCCAGGTCAGCCGACGGCTGCCGAGGGCGGGCTGGGTGAGCTGGGCGTGGATCTGTCCGGGGTCGGGGGCCGGTACTCCCGGCAGGTCGTGGGCCGTCGAGGCGGCGACGACCTGGTGCCACGCGGCGGCCTCGGTATCCGAGACGCGTTGGAGCGGAGTGACGTGTACAGATGGAGACACCGAGATGGCTTTCCTGGTAGAGGTCGAGGGGCGAATTCGGCCGGGCGATGGAACGTGAGGGCGGCGGGTGGTGAAGGTGTGTCAGGCCGTGGTGCCTGGACTCCAGCGGTCGAGAGCGGTGTAGGCCGGGATCCATCGGGCGGTGCAGGCGGCGTACGCGTGCGCGGGCAGCTGGGCGAGGAGCCTCGTCATGGTCGGCTTGTCGGCGCCGTCCAGGAGCCACGGCAGCAGAAGTGGTGCGTCCTTGCCGATGTGCTGGGCGTGGACCTGGCTGAAATGGGCCCACTGCTCGGCGGTCAGCGTCCGCCGCATCAGCGGGAAGGCCGTGTCCTCCTCGTGCTTGAGGTGTCCGGCCAGGCCGCGGGTCAGCGCGTCGGTGAGCTGGCCCAGCCGCAGCGGGTCGGCTCCGGGCTCGGCCAGCAGCTCGTCGACGGCCTGGATCACCGGAGCAATGGCGGCGTGCTCGGCCTCCATCACCTCCAGCAGCGCCAGGTCCTTCGGGCTGCCGGCCAGATTCTGCCGCAGTGGCGGCCACAGCGCGCCGTCCTCGGCAGCGTGGTGCGCGCGGAGGGCCCGCTTGAACAGTGTCCATCCGGCAGCGGCGGCCAGTACGCGCACCGGGTCACGGTCCGCGGCGGTGGTGACCCGGTCGAGCTGGGCCAGTTCCCGGCGCAGGGCACCATGCATCGCGTACATCACGGTCAAGTCGATGACGTCGCTCATCGGGCCGGACTAACGCGGCGTTCTTCACGGTTCTTCATGCGTGCATGCATGCCTCAAACGATCTTGCGATCCGCGCATATGATCAAGCCATACTTCCACGCGGTTCGATAACCGCTGGGTTATCGACACGGGGGTCGGGGGCCGGTGGAGCTGCGGGACATCGAGATCTTCCTCGTACTGGCGGAGGAGCTGCATTTCGGCCGGACCGCACAGCGGCTGCACGTCTCCCAGGCGCGCGTCAGTCAGGCGATCAAGAAGCAGGAGCGGCGCATCGGCGCCGAGCTGTTCACCCGCACCAGCCGCACGGTGCGCCTGACCGAGGTCGCCCGGCAATTCCGCGACGACCTGCAACCGGTCTACGCGGGCCTGCACGATTCCCTGGAGCGGGCCCAGCTGGCGGCCCGCGGCATCACCGCTCAGCTCCGCGTCAGCCTGATGCCCTTCAACGTCGCCGATCTGCACCCCTACTGGAAAGCGTTCCGCGCGCGCCACCCGCAATGGGGACTCCAGATCCGTCAGGCAACCTTCACCGATCCGTTCGGCCAGCTCCGAAGCGGTGCCATGGACGTCCTGGTCGCCTGGCTGCCGGTGGAAGAGCCGGACTTCACCGTCGGGCCGACCCTGTGCACCGACCCGCGAGTCCTTGCCGTGGCCGCCGACCACCGGCTCGCGGCACGGGACTCCGTACCGGTGGAGCTGCTCGCCGAGTTCCCACACGCCACTGCCCTCGGCCTGCCGGACTACTGGGAGGACAGCTACCTGCCCTTCCACACCCCACGAGGCCGACCGATCGAGCGCATCACGGCCGCGGCCTCGGACAACGGCGATCAGCTGATCAGCCACGTCGGCATGGGCGACATCATCCACACCTTCCCCGGCCATGTCACCAGGTACTGGGGCATGTCGAACATCCGATTCCTCCCTGTCCCCGAGATGGGCACCCTGACCTTCGCTCTGGTCTGGCGGACCGAAGCCGAAGACGACCTCATCCGCGCCCTGGCCGACACCGTGCGCGACCTGGGTGTATTCCGCTTCTGACGCAGCCTGTCGACTCCACCACGTCGTAGGCGCCGCAGCCTCGCGGATCGTTCACCAGGCTCGCGATCTCTTTACCGAGGGCGAGCCGTGTCAGGGCGATGTGGACGACCTGGTCCTGCACTCCCCTGCACGCGTTGACGCACCTTCATCGGGGTGAGTTCAAGCGTCGCCAGCAGATCAGCGCGCATCCCAGGGCGAGGAACCCTTCGTGGATGTCGTCGCGGACTTCCCAGCGGATCCGCAGGCGGCGGAACCAGTGCAGGTGGGCGAACGCGCGGTGCTGCAGGCGGCAGCTCGGCGCTGCAGTCCCTCGAACGACAGCCGGCCCGCTTGCGGATCCCAGACAACGAGCCGGGTTCGTCGACCTGGACCCGCTCCGCGCCCCCGGCGCCCCGCGGTCCCAGGGGCGCGGCCACCGGGAAACGCTTCGCGCTGGCGGGCTTTCGCCGGCTCCTCGAGGACCGGGCGCAGCGTGCACGGGACAGTGCAGATCTCACGGCCGGCTGGCTTCCCCGCGTCTGACACGACGGCGGGGCATCCACAGGCCTGGGGGCCCGAACTCACCGGCGACACGGGTAGCAGCAGCGGAGCGCCGATGCCCGAGGTCGTCCTCAAGCTGTCCCACATGGGACAGGGCGAGCTCCATAGGCGGCCAGGATGGAGATTGGAGGCGCGCGTGAGGCGCTTGGCAGTGTCGGGTCATCGTGTTGTGGTCGTCGACCCGGCACGGACCCACTGCGGCAGCAAGCCTGCTCGCGGGCCGCTACTCGCCAGGAGCCCGATATTGGACCTGCTCCGCTCTGCGCAAGGCATCCAGCGTTTCGTCGATGCTCAGGAGGACGGTCGTCTCAAACGAGCTAAGCGCGCCACCTCCGCTGATCGCCAGCGCAACCGCGGCCATGGACACGTTGTCCGGAGCCTCCCAGAGGTTGTAGCCGTCGTGCGTGCCGAAGGCGTACCAGAAGCCGTGAAGGTTTCCCCCAACGGATTCAATGTAGGACCGAGCGGCCTCTGCGCGGTCCTCGGGGTGGCCGATCAGCCTCGCCCAAGTCTCAGGCGTGTAGCTGAACCTCGATAGATAGAGCGGCATCGTGTCTCCCTTTCGTTTCGCCAATAGATGCCCACGCTGGATGGGAGACGGGCCTGGGTGGATCACGGTTCGCCCAAACAGCCGGACGATCGCCACAACCCGGAGTCAACGGGTGAGCAGGCCGCGCTTCGTTGACCTGATCCGCCTGGCCGACCCAGGCCAGAGCGTCAGCGTTCGCATGCGCCCTACCGAGCCCGCGCTCGAATTGGCACAGGTACGTGAGCACGAGCTCACCCTCCAGCACTCCACTCCGGATGCTTGACAACGACGATTGGGAATCAGTCACAAGACCCGCGGCCGCCGCTACGCCGTCCCTTCCGGATCATGCTGGGCCCGCGACGCTCCCCCAGCTCCGCTGGGAGGTGCCTCCACCGCATGGGCTCTCTCCTCGGCCTTGCGACGCACGGCACCAGACGCCGCGGGCTGATCCAGCCTGATCCGAAACACCCGGGCCCAGTGAGCTGAGCCAGAGCCTCCGCTAGATACAGCGTTCGATCGCGTCAGCCTCTCCCCTACGACTCACGTCACTAGAGTGGCCCGGTGCATCTGAATTCCGTGAACTGGCTGGACGGGACGGACTCCGGCGTCTACGTGCTCTGCCCCGAGAGTCGTGTCGCGGACTGGGAAGGCACCCAGGGGTTCACGGCGCTGGAGGAGTACGTCAGCACGATCGTGCTCCCCGGCCACGGTGAGATCCTGACGATCGGCGGAGAGGCCCTCCCCGTGACGTACGTCCCCGACCTCGACCGAGACTGTAGGTGGCCCAGTCCCCGGCGGATGCCTTCTGCCACTGAACGGCGACTTGGATGTGGACGCCGAGAAATCGCGGTGGGGTTCCTGCATACGCCTCCTTGAGCCTCGGGATCGAGCTGCCCAACGAGCGAGAGAAGGTGCAGTTGACGCACCAGCCGCGGTATCCGGTCAGGTAGCGCTGGCCCTGGCCCTTGATCAGGATCCCTTCGACACAGGGCACATCGGTCCAGGACTCCAGCCACTCCCGCCTTCGCGAGGTCCGTGGTCATCGGTCAGAGCGTCCACCGCGCTGTCAGGGCATGGCAGGGAGGCGGTCAACGCGTTGATGAGCTGGGCGAGCTCGGTACGTTGCCGGTCGGTCAGTGTGGCGTAGAGCGGCGCCTGCATCTCGTCGGTGAGTTGCTCGGCACGCTGCCGTCGGGGGACCTGTGTGGCGGCAACGGCATGCGGCTCTTGCCAGCCGTAGTGGGTTGCCTGTTCGACGCCGAGGTTGATGACCATGGCTGCTTGGGCGCTCAGCCCACACAGGCGCACCGCCGCCAGATGGCAGGCGCCACGGTGTTCCCGTAGTACGTGTATGCGCTGCATGGCGGCGCCGATCGGGTCGTTGCCGGGGCAGGGTTGCGCGCGCCAGCCGGCGAACAGGGGAAGGGCGTCGGTGTCGGCGGCGTCGATCAGCTGCTGTGCCAGGTGGTTGAAGTGCTCCACGTCGACGTCGGTGGGGATGTTGGCGCGCCCCCACGTCCGGACGGCCTGCGCGTAGCAGGCGGCGGCTTCCTTCGCCGGCATCACGGGCCGTCCCGCCACCCAGCCCGCGGTAACGAGGTGGGGGCCGAGGAAGCCCTGCACCGCCTGGACCACCGAGGCCGGTGCCTCGCCGAGCACGCCGAACCGCCCGCGGCAGTAGAAGCCGCGCCCTGGGGCGAACCCGGCACGCAGACCGATGGTGGCGGTCGCCTCGTCGGACATGAACTCGTCACCGAAATCGTGGATGGGCCGGGCCACTGCGGCGATGCAGTCGAAGATTTCCATGCGCTGAAGGTCGCTCACCATGACTCAATAGGTCAAGGGGATGATTTCTGATGAAACCCTTTAGGTAATCTATCGAGTCATGCTGGATATCCGCCGTCTACACATGCTCAAGACCGTCGCCGCCCGCGGTTCCATCGCTGCGGCCGCCCAGTCACTGGCGCTGTCTGCCGGTGCCGTGTCCCAGCAGCTGTCCGCGCTGCGGCACGACGTGGGAGTCGACCTGCTGCGCCCCGACGGGCGAACCGTGGCACTGACGGAGGCGGGCCGGGTGCTCCTCGAACACGCCGACCGGATCATCGCTGCCATGGAGGAAGCCGAGAGCGCCCTCGCGGCGGTCAAGGGCACGGTAGGCGCCACCGCTACGCTCGCCGCGTTGCCGTCGACCGTCGCCAGGATCGTGGCTCCCGCGCTGACCGCACTGGGCTCACACCACCCGCAGCTCACCGTGACCTGTCTTGTCACCGACCAGGCGCAACTGCGGGAACTCACGCTCGGCGCCGTCGATGTGGTGCTGGGACAGCGGTATCACCACCGGCCCGACACCGCGCCCCGGGGCATCGACGTCTCGCCGCTGCTCGACGATCCGCTGCTCGTCGTCACCGCCGCCGACCAAGTTGACGAACGGCCCGTCGCCCTGCGGGAACTGGCCACGCACAGCCTCGCCCTGCCGCCGCCGACCACGGACTGCGGACAGGCCATCCTGCAGGCCTGCCACCAGGCCGGTTTCACGCCCACGACGCGCTACATCACCGCCGACATCGCCGCCCAGCTCACCCTCGCACGGGCCGGCCTCGCCACCGCGCTCGTCCCCCGAACGGCCATCGACCCGACCACACCCGGAATCCGCACGGCGCCCATCGAGGACCGCCCGATCCTGCGCCTCCTGTTCGCCGCGACGCGTCACACCGAGACCCCGAACCCGACGACCACAGCCGTCATCGCCGCCCTGCGCACAGCCGCGCAACAGGGGCGCACCACACACCTCCCGCCAGCCTACTGAGGCTTTTGGGCGTGGTGTCGTCAGGCCTTGAGGCCTGTGTCGGTCAGGCAGCCGTCGGGCATGCCACCACTGCGACGCCGCCGCCAGCCTCGGGGCAGTCCTGCAGCTGGGTCGCGGCCACGCCCCGGTGTGACGCGTTACTTTAGCGCGGCGTTCTTCCCTGCATGGACGACATGCTGGACCTGCTGCTTGACGGAGTGACGGAGCCGCGGCTGAAGCTGATCAGCGGGGATGAGGCCCGGGCCCTGATGGACCTCCTCGGCGTTCTCGACGACGACGTGCAGCCCGAGGAGATCCGCAGGGCCGCAGGCGAAATGCGCTTCCGCCTCGGCTCCCGTCTGGCCTGAATCCGCTGCCTCGCCTAGCGCTGCCTCGTGGCAGCGGTACGCCTCGCAACGAGCATGTCACCAGCCCCGAACCGGGCTCACGAGTTGCCAGGAGTGGACGTCCTGGAGTCCACGCTGACCAGCGATAAGTCTGTTCTTCCCGAACGGGCCGCCTCGGCGATCATGCCTTCCAGCAGAGCGGAGAAAACACCGGCGTCCCGCCAGACCCGGAAGCGTCCGTAGACGGTGGCCCAGGGGTCGAACTCGCAGGGCATCTCCCGCCACTGGCCGCTTGAACGGAACCGCCAGATCACGCCCTCGAACTGTTCCTGCAGCCGCTCGGGATACGGACCGTACCTGCCGATCGGCAGGTACGGCTCGATGAACTTCCGCTGAGCATCGGCGAGTTGCCTGCGCGTCACGACCAAAGTCCTACCGGGTTCCACCCCACGAAGAGGACAGAACCGAGCAACTGATCACGCCATCACACAGGCCCTAGCAGCAGGTCCTGCCCCGTTACGACCAGCGGTGTGGCGCTCAGCGCTCGTAAGTCCCGACCAGGGTGCCGGAGGCCAGCTCCCTGCCCATCAGGGCACGGTGCACGTCCTCGACGCCCGGCCGGTCGTGCAGCGGCAGCGGCTCGGACAGGGCGTACAGGCGGAAGAAGTACCGGTGCGGCCCGTGCCCCGGTGGAGGCATCGGCCCTCCCCAGCCCACGCGCCCGAAGCCGTTGGGCCACGGCAGGCCGCCCTGCGGCTTCTGGCCCTCCGCTACCCTGGTCGTCCCCGGATCGATGCCTGTCACTAGCCAGTGCAGGAAGGTCGGCCCAGGCGCGTCGGGGTCCTCGCACAGGAGCACCAGCTCCGTCGCCTCGTCCGGCACCCCCGACCAGGTCAGGGGCGGTGAGATGTTCTCCCCCTCCCCGCTGTACCGGAGAGGGATCACCGTATTGTCGCCGAACGCGGTGCTGCTGAGTTCAATTCCGCTCATGCGCGCCGCTATACCCGCGGGCGCCGGCACCGGTCCGCACACCAAACCCCCCGTACGGCCGAGCCCGTGCGGCCCGCCGCCGGGTGCGGGGTGAGGATGGCAGTGTGCCGACAAGGATCCTGTTCGAAGGCCGCCCCGGCTCGGGCAAGACGACCGCCCTCCGCCAGCTGGCCGAGCTGCTGCCCGCCCGCACGGCCACCGGCTTCACCACGGAGGAGATCCGGCAGTCCGGCCACCGAGTCGGCTTCGCCCTGGAGACCCTGGCAGGCCGGCGGGAGGTGCTTGCCCATGTCGACCTCCCCGGTCCGCCGCGGGTGGGGAAATACGGCGTCGACCTGGGCGTCATGGAACGCCTGGCGCTGCCGTCGCTCCGGCCGGCGGCAAGCGCCGAGGCGACGGGGCGGCTAGTGATCATCGACGAGCTGGGGCGGATGGAACTGGCATCCGAGGCGTTCCGGGACGCGGTCATCACCCTGTTCGCCGCGGACATCGACGCCGTCGCCACGGTCCACGCAGACCACGATCCGTTCACCGACGCCCTCAAGCGGCGCGCCGACATCGAGGTCGTCCACCTCACCCCGGCAAACCGAGACTCCCTGCCCGAGAAGCTCGCCGCCCGGCTGCAGGGGCGAGCATCCCGGCCGCTGAGACGGCCAGAGCGATCGCGAGTTCCCGCTCGCAGCCGTTGAAGCCGCCCACCGCCGCGTCGATCTGCGCGTGGGTGCCACACTCGATTAACGTCACCACCCTCACCTGGGGAAACCCTGCCGACTGGCCGTTCTTGACCGGCCCGCCGAACGCGGCCCGGTTCACCTTCGTGTCCGGCGCGTCCAGCACGAACCCTTCCACCGCGGCCAGCCGCATCCCGCGGTAGAAGGAGTCCTGCAGTCCGACCGGCGCCAACGGGCCGGCCAGTTCCCGAAACACGGCCTCCAGCACCAGCGGCCCCAGACGCCCGCGCCCGCGTAAACGACGACCTGTTCGGAATACTTGCAATCAGCTCTGGGACGCTGCCGACCAGGTGTTCAGCGACATCGTCGTAGGAATCCTGCTGGAACAGCGCCAGCGCAAGGGTGAAATAGACCATGAACCCGGCGGGCAGCGCGCCGGGTTTCTTGTCCCGGACCCGGCACTTCTCCAGCACGCTGGCGACGAGTTCCAATTCGGTGGCGGTGGGAGAGGGTGAGTTGCTTGGATCGGCGCATGGAGAACTCGATCTGGGACGCGTTGCTGCCGGTGGTCCGGGAAGAGGTGGACGAGCTGATCAGGAGTGGTCGGCGGCTTCACGCGGTGAAGCTCATCCGGGAGGCCCACCCCGGGCCGCTTCCTCGACTACCTGACGCTGTGGAGGTGATGTGCGAGCGCGCGGCGGAGCTGCGGTGCTGACACGGGTGTCGGGGCTCTGTGCAGCGAGTCCGTGGGTCCAGCTGCGACGCAGAACCCCGTTGGAGTCCGGATGGTGAATATCCGACTGGCAGGGCTTCAGCGTTCTCGCGTGGAGCCCAGTTCGTGGCGATCTGTCGGCTTGGTGGGGCGCCGGAACGTGGCAGGCGCGGGCTTCCAAGATCATGGAGCTCTCGACACCCCGTGATCCGACTGGAGGACCGTGCCTGCCAACACATCAGCGCCGATCCTGACTGCCTTTGACCAACTCCGCCGGCATCCCGAGGCCGTGCCCGAGGAGATCCCGGGCCTGCTGGAGCGACTGGCTGAGGTGCCCGATCCCCGGGACCCGCGCAGGGTGCGACACGCCCTGGTCGCCGTGCTCGCCTGACCGCGTGCGCGGTTCTGGCCGGGGCGACCTCCCTACTGGCGGTTGGCGAGTGGATCGCTGACGCCCCGTCCTGTGTCCTGGAGCGCCTTGGCGTACGGCCCGATCCGCTGTTCTCGAAGCGGTGCACGCCTACGGAAACGACGGTACGGCGGCTGCTGGGCCGCATCGACGGCGACGTGTTGGACCGGGCAGTGGGCGGCTGGCTGGCCGACCGGTGCCCCGGCACCGACGGCCGGATGCGCGCACTGGCGGTCGACGGCAAGAGCCTGCGCGGAGCAGGCAGGGCCAAAGGTCGGAAGGTTCACCTGCTCGCCGCATGCGACCCCGTCCGCGGCTTGGTCCTGGCCCAGCTCGACGTGGGCGAGAAGACCAATGAGATCACCTGCTTCCGGCCGCTACTGGAGACCCTCACCGACCTGGCCGGCGTGGTCGTGACCATCGACACGATGCACCCCCAGCCCGAGCATGCGACATACCTGCTCGGCCGCAACGCGAACTACATCGTGATCGTGAAAGGGAATCAGAAGAAGCTCCGCAAGCAGCTCAAGCCCTTTCCGTGGAAGCATATTCCGCTGCAGTCACGAACCCATGACACCGGGCACGGCCGGGGCGAGATCCGCAGGTCAAGGTGTGCACGGTGAACAACCTGCTCTTCCCCAGCGCACACCAGGCCGTTCAGCTCAGGCGCCGCCGGGTGGACCGCACGACCGACAGGATCAGCATCAAGACCGTCTACGCCGTCACCAGCCTGACCGCCGGGCAGGCCACACCCGCCCAGCTCGCGACCTCCATTCGTGACCACTGGAAGATCGAAGCCCTGCACCACGTCCGAGACGTGACGTTCGCCGAGGACGCCTCACAGCTGCGGACGGGCACCGCCCCTCGCTCGATGGCGACCTGGCGCAACCTCGCTATCGGCGCCCTCCGCCTCGCGGGGAACACCAACATCGCCGCCAGCCTTCGACGCAACGCTCGCGACTGTCGATACCTGCCAGCCGTCAGGTGACGATGACACGCAGAACGTACGGCTCGCCGGCGCTGGTGGCCGCGGCCTGTTCGCACAGGTCCGCTCGGCGGCGTGCCCCCGGGTGCCGTGACCGAGACCGCCAAAGAGGTCGTCTCGTTTGATGCCGAAGCCCTGGCTTCGCGGGTGGGCTACCGACCGATCTACGCGCTCCGAGAGCCAGTCCTATCCGTTGGTTGGGCGGGCTTATCCGGACGTCAGCCTGCCGGTGTCGTTGAGTTTCGGGTATCTGGTGTTCCAGCGGATCAGCAGGCCGGCGGTCAGCAGGCACAGCACGGCCGGTGTCGTCGGCAGGAGGAGGTCGGAGGCATCGCCCTGCCATAGTTGGGCGTTGGTCACCCAGGCCAGGGGAAGGTCCAGCAGGAAGAAGGCCAGTCCGGTCGGCCAGAAACGGCGGCGCGACCTCGTTGTGACGCCCCACAGGAACAGGACACCGGGGAGGACGAGGAGGATGGCCGTCGCCACGGTCCGGTCGGGGCGTGGGGTGAAGGACTCGGAGCCCGGCATGGCCAGTGCGATGACCGCGAGGAAGAGCGCAAGGAGCAAGCGGCCGGTTCCGGGGCGACGTTCCTTTGGCTGAACAGCCACCGGTGCACTGGGGCGCGGACCGGGCGCCTCTGTCGCGGTCCCCGGCGAGCAGGCGGGCCCGAGCGCGGCATCTGGGGTCACAACGGCATGCGGCACCCGAGCCGCGCGAGCAGCGGCCGGTGGTACTGGATCGGGGACCACCGCAAGACGGGCGAGCGCCTCGGCGCGGGCGGCCTCAGCACCATCGTCGGCCACTTGGGCACGGACGGTCTCCGATATACCCTCCGCCGTCTCGTGGCGGTCGGTCGCCGCGAGACGCGCAGCCGCCGCGAAACGCCGGAGTGCCTCAACCCGGCGGCCCTGTGGGACCCGGTGCTGCTCCCGCGTAGGATTCGCCCCCGTGACACGCGAGCCCGCTGAGTCACGAGCGGCATCCGTGATCCGGCGGGCGGGGGCGTTAACCGCCGTCATCGATCCGTCGAGGCCATACACAAACAGCGCGATGCCGTTCTCGAGCGCGTAGTTGACCGCCGTCGTGGTGTAACTGCTCCCCGTGAAAAAGAGCAGTTGCCGGTCCAGCCTCTGGCCGCGCGCGCCGAACAGGCGCTGCAACTCCGGACGCCCCACCGCCGCCCCTTGGTACTTGACCTGCCCCAGCGCCCGCGCCGACCGCACATCGACGCCGCCGTCCGAGCCCCCCGGCTTGGCGAACGCGTCGAGATATCCCCAGCAACGCATCCAGGCCGCGGCATTATGCTCGGCATCCTGCCACGTTCGGACCGGACGTCTCTCCGGCGGCGGCCCGAGCCATACTGCCCGGGAGCTTATTTCGCTGGTCACAACCACGGAGTATCGCAGGGCACGTCAGCCGGGAACCCGGCGGGCTTCCCCTCGGCCGCTGGGTCCACGAACAACGCTAGGCCCTTCGGACCGGCGAGCTGGAAGAGCGGCGCAAGAAAAACCCGTCGACGGGACGACGCCGGAATGGTCTGGCACCCGGAGAGGAAGCCTGGGAGACCATCGCCGACCAGGTCCGCGTCCGTCAAGATCGATCCCCCAGGTCACCTCTTCGCTCAGGGCGAGGACGTCGGCGAGGAGTTCGAGCACCGCCGGTGGCAGCCGGAACGCCCCGACGAGGTCTCATCCGCCAGATGCAGTGCTCAGTGTCCTGTGACATCAACCCGGACATCATCCGGGCCGCCCGCGGCATGCCGCCCAACCCCGAGAACTCGATCACCTCGATCACCAAGGTCCTCGGCGTAAGCCCTGGCACCCTCTACAAGCACATCCCCGACCTGCAGGAGCTGCGCGCCAGCCGCATCCCCGCCCAGCTCGAGCCGGGCACACAGGAATGATCATGCAGATCAGGTTTCGTGCGGAGTGTTCTTGGCGAAGTACTTCAACCATGGGCTTACCGCCGGTTGCCGGTCATCCTGCTGTCGCTGTTTTCCGTGAGCCCCGAGGCGGGCGCTCCGTCCCGGTGCTGGGCACGCGGGTCGATGCGGAGGCGAAGCGCACCGCGCGCGTGCTGGCCGGGTTGGCGACCCATGCCAGACCTGTCGAGCGGACCCTCGCGCTGCGGCAGGCCGCTGCGGCTGCCGAAGAGTTGGTGGCCGCGCTGTCGGCTCTGGCTCCGGCCGTGGCCGGTGAGGGACTGCCGGCGGAGTCGACCAGTCAGTCGTTCTTCCGGGTCCGTGAAGGGGAACTGTCGGATCAGCAGGCCGCCCTGCACGGTGTCCTGGTCGTCCACCGCGGTCTGGAAGACCTGTGTGAGGCTCCGCTGTCGGGCGCCGACCTGGCGCTGGAGACGGCCGGGATGCGGCAAGCGGTGCTCGACCTCACCGGCGCAGCACCGGGCGCCGACCCTGACTCCATACCGCTGGTGGCCGTCCCCGAGCCTGCTGCGGGGGCGTCGATGGAGAGTGTGTGGAGTGCTCGGTGGCTCATCGGGCACCAGGTCCATGTCCTGTTCAACATCTGCGCCGCGGTCGCCGTGGCCGACGCCACCCGCCATCTACGGCACGGCGACGGCGATGCCGCTCTGCCGCGGCTGGCGGATGCGACGGTGTACGTGCGGGGCTTTCCGGCGGCCATGACCCACGCAAGTACGGTCCCGGCCGATTACTACATGGCGGCGATACGCCATACCATGGCGCCCCCGTCGGTGGACGTCCCGTTGAGCGGGCGCCAACATCGCGCATACAAGCTGTTCCGGGCGGCGATGAAGGACCTGCTGTCCGTGGTTCCCGACTCCTACGAGCAGTTGGCGGCCCGCGCCCCGGAGCTGGCCGAGGCACGGGGCGCGCTCCTGGAAGCCGACATCGTGGACGGTGAACGGCACGTCACCCTCGCGTACTCGATGGTGCATCTGCGTCGTTCCATCGCTCAGAAACCACAAGGCCCCGACAACGCCGTCGCCGAACTACGGCTCATGCGCCATCGCCGCGCGGCCCAGTACGCCTCCCTGATCCGCTTCGGGGACCACTACATCGCCGACGCCGTGGCCGGCCTGCGCCACTCGTGAGTCCGCGTGTCCGCCGCCCACACCTCCGGCAGGGAGACCCTGATGCCTGAGACGACGCCCGGCACCACCCAAAGCTCTGCCGTCGCCACCGACTGGGCACTTGACCCGGCCGATGCCGGCGCGTGCGAGCAACTGGCCCGCACCCTGTGCGCTGACGAGCACGACCAGGTCGACAACCCCGAGTGGGTGGCCCGGGCCCGGGACGCCTGGGAAGACCTTCCGTTCCCGCTGCGCCGTGGGGTGCGCCGATTTCGAAGGCACTCCGGCCCGCATGGCACATTGGTGATCGGCGGCCTGCCCGTCGATCAGGCGTCCCTGCCCGCGACACCGTCCGTACCCGGCTCGGTCCAGCGCCGGGCCACCGTCTCGGCCGCCGTGCTCACCATGATGGCCTGCGGGCTCGGCGAGCCTCTCGCCTACCGGGCTGAGAAATCCGGCGCCCTCGTGCAGGACGTCGTGCCCGTGCCCGGGCAGGAGAACTTCCACGGCAACGCCGGATCGGTGCCGCTGTCCTTCCACACCGAGAACGGCTTCCACCCCCACCCACCCGACTATGTGATCTTCCTGTGCCTGCGAGCCGACCACGACCAGATCGCCGGCATGCGCGTCGCCGGCATCCGCCAAGCGCTGCCGCTCCTCACCCCAGCCAGTCGCCAGGCCCTGTTCGCCCCGGAGTTCATCACCACACCACCACCTTCCTTCGGCCCCGACGCCGCCGCGAGTGAGCCCGACGTCGAGCCCCGACCGGTGCTGTCGGGAGCGGTCGAGGATCCCGACATACGGATGGCCCAACTCGTCACCACCCCGCTCACCCCTCGGGCCGCCGCGGCACTGACCGAATTCGGCCGCGCCTGCGAGGCGACCGCCCGCACCCTGCGCTTAAATCCGGGCGACCTGGTCATCATCGACAACCGCGTCACCGTCCACGGCCGCACCGCCTTCCACCCCCGTTACGACGGAGCAGACCGCTGGCTGCAACGCACCTACGTCACCACCGACCTGCGCCGCTCCCGCGACCACCGCCCCCACGACGGCCACATGCTCGCCCTCTGACCAGCGTCCAGTCCCCGGGCACGGAAGCCGGGCGCGACTGCGTGGTGTCCGACGAGCGTGGGGCACTGCTGGCCGAAGGTCCTCGGCGACGACATGGCGGCGGGGGCTTCCTCCGCGAGCAGGGCCAGCGCGGACGCACGGACCATGAGACCGCTCGGGGGCAGCCCGCCCTGCAGGCCGAGGACCGTTCGAGC
Organism: Streptomyces sp. NBC_00190; assembly: GCF_036203305.1. GTDB lineage: Bacteria > Actinomycetota > Actinomycetes > Streptomycetales > Streptomycetaceae > Streptomyces. Next base: position 92,035 of record NZ_CP108131.1, read on the forward strand.
GGCTTCCGTTGCTGCCGGGCAGCGCCCCGGCAGCCCTCTTTTCGTCCTCTTGACGATATGAGCACGTCTCGTTATCGTCGCATTGACGAAATTAAGGGGGCTCATCATCATGGCCGACATCACCCGGCGCTTCGGCTGGCGTCATCTGCGCTCCGCGCCCACGGCCCACATCCGCCACCACAAGCGCGGCCGACTCGTCCACGACGGGCGGGGGCTCAGTTTCTGGTATCGGTCGCTGTCGGCGGCGCTTTCGGAAGTGCCGGTCGACGACCGGGAGCTGGCCATGGCGTTCCACGCCCGTACGTCCGACTTCCAGGACGTCGCCGTGCAGGCCACCGTCACCTACCGGATCAGCGACCCGGCCGAGGCCGCGGACCGACTCGACTTCTCCGTCGACCCGGACACCGGGAGCTGGCGCGGCGCACCCTTGGAGCAGATCGCCACTCTCCTCACCGAGACCGCGCAGCAGCACACGCTGGACGTACTGGCCCGGACTCCGCTGGCCGTCGCCTTGGTGGACGGCGTCGCCTCCGTGCGGGGGAGCGTCGCCGCCGGTCTCGCTGCCGAGCCCAGGCTCCCGGCCACCGGCATCGATGTGGTGGCCGTGCGGGTCGTGGCGATCCGCCCCGAGGCCGAGGTGGAGCGCGCCCTGCGCACCCCGGCCCGCGAGCAGATCCAGCAGGAGGCGGACCGGGCCACCTACGAACGGCGGGCCGTCGCCGTCGAGCGTGAGCGCGCCATCGCCGAGAACGAGCTGGCCAGTCAGATCGAACTGGCGCGACGCGAGGAGCAGTTGATCGACCAACGCGGCACCAACGCCCGCCGCGAGGCCGAGGAGAAGGCGGCGGCGGACGGCATACGGACCGAGACCGAGGCGGCCCGCAAGGTCCGCCTGGCCCACGCGGACGCCGAGGCGGCGCGCGAAACGGGCGCGGCGCGCGCCGAGGTTCAGGCTGCCTGGCTGGGCGTGCACGACGAAGCTGACCCGGGCACGCTGCACGCCCTGGCGGCGACCCGGCTGGCGGAGAACCTGCCGCGGATCGAGAGCATCACGCTCTCTCCTGACGTCCTGACCGGGCTCCTCACCAGGCTCGGACGTCCGGAAGGCGGCGCGGGCGAGTGAGCCTGGCCCCGCGGGCGGTGATCGTGCACCGCAGGACCGAGTACGAGGAGCTGCTCGCCCGCCACGGGACGCACGGGCAGGCCGCGTTCTTCCTTTCCAGCCGGGGCCGGTCGATCGACGAGGTGGTCCGCCGCCACGAGCGCACGCGGCAGGCGCTGCGGGAGGTGGCGGCGGCGGTGCCGCTCACCTGGCGCAGCTCCCGGGTGGAGCGGGCGGACCTGGACCGTTTCCTGTTCGCCCCGGAGGACGTGGTGGTCGTGGTCGGCCAGGACGGCCTGGTCGCCAACACCGCGAAGTACCTGCGCGGACAGCCGGTGGTGGGCATCGACACCGACCCGGGGCGCAACCCGGGGGTCCTGGTCCGTCACCGCTGCGCCGACGCGGCCGCCCTGCTGCGTGCGGCGACCGCCGCCGGGGGCCGGGCAGAGGAGCTGACCATGGTCGAGGCCGTCGCCGACGACACCCAGCGCCTTCTCGCGCTGAACGAGATCTACCTGGGCTCGCCCGGTCACCAGACGGCCCGCTACCGCCTGGGCTCCGACGGCGAGAAGGGCCCGGGCGAGGCCCAGGCATCCTCCGGGGTGCTGGTGGGCACCGGCACGGGCGCCACCGGCTGGCTGCGTTCCCTGTGGCTGGAGCGCGGCAGCCCTGCGGGGCTGCCCGCACCCTGCGACCGGCGGCTCCTGTGGTTCGTGCGCGAGGCCTGGCCCTCCCCCACGACGGGAACGACGAAGGTCGCCGGTGAGCTGGGGCGGGGGCAGGGGCTGCAGCTGACCGTGGAGTCGGACCGGATCGTGGTCTTCGGCGACGGAATGGAGGGCGACGCCCTGGAGCTGACCTGGGGCCAGAGCGTACGGCTGGGAATCGCGGGAACGTCGCTGCACCTGGTGACGTGAGCGTCCTGCCCGACCGGCTGTCGCCACTGCAGACCCACGGGCCCGGCGACGGACGCGGGCTACCAATGCCACGACTACACCGCGTCCCCGACCGTCTGGGTGCCTCCCGGCCGCGTGCTTCGTTGCCCGGGTATGCCCAAGATCCTCGGCCGAGCACTCAGTGCCGCAGCCGTAGCCGGCATTGCCACCCTGGCACGCGCCGCCCCCGCTCCGCTGGACCCCACACCGTCGGGCCTCGTCGGAAACGACCTCGAAGGGATCGGCACCCTCAGCCAGAGCTTGAACAACGGAAACGGGAACACCCAGACGGGTGCCACCCACTCGCAGAACGTTGCGAACCACGCGCTGAGCAACAACATCGAGGCCCAGGAAGTCAAGATCATCTCGGACATCACAGCCCTGAGCGAGAACGTCATCGCGGCCTGAGGTCTGGGGTGGTGTAGACGTCGCCCCGGGACACCACGGCGCGGCCGCGGCTACACCCAACAGGCACTGCCCTGTGGTCAGTCGTCGCGAGGCACGTCGTCCTGGCCGTGGGCGAGGATCGGCAGCAGCGCCTCGGCGGCGTCGCACCCGGTGCACGCCGTCGTGCCGGGCCGCGCGAGCGCGTCGAGTCCACCGTGTTGAGACCCACGCGTCGAGTTCGACAGCGAGAACAGCATCCATGAATGCCTGCGGCGGTCGGTAGCCGTGAGCGGTGATGTAGTGCGTGATCAGGAACGGAGCGGCATAAGCGATGCCGGCCTCGCCCGGGATCCGTACCTCCCCGTTCCCTCCCGGAGCCTCATCCGCAGGACACAGGTCGCACTTGTGCACCCCGAGGCAGACGTTCATCCACTGGACCTCCTGAACAGCCTTCAGCTTCTGCACGAACACCGTGGGGGCCGTTCCTGTCGAGTACGGCATGCCAGCTTCCAGCCACCCGATGTTCAGGCGGCTGTACGCCGGGCGGTACCAGAGCGCGTAGAAGCCCGACTCCCTGTCCGTGAACGCATCCTCGTCCTGGTAGTCGTACTCGCTGAGATCTTCGTAGAACACCCGCACATCATCGCCGCGCCGCTTCGTTGACGCCCACGCGATTCCACGACTCATCGGACACGACCTAGTGGATCGGGCCGGCGAGATCCATCTGCGGTTTCGCCGGCTCACCCCAGGCTTGGCGTTCGGAGCGCGGTGGGCTGTGAACCGATCAAGGAGGCGGTCGCTGAAATGTGCCCGTGCAAGATCCACACGCGTGCCGCGCAGAACGCGACGCCGAAGGTGTAGGGGGTTCCCTCATGCTTCGGCCGGTCCGACACGGAACGCTGATCAGGGCAAGAATTCGCTGCCGTGGCGGCGAACCGAACAGAAGGACACCCATGAGACGTCTCTCCGTAATCCGCAACGCAGGGCGCGCAGTGCTCGCGCCGGGAATCGTCGCGGCGCTGCTAGCGGGCGGCGTCGCGCATGCCACGGATGCCGAACCGAAGCCGGCAGGCACGGCACCGATCAGCAACTCCGCCAGCGGGCCGTCGATCTCCGCCGACGGCCGCTACGTGGCTTTCGCTTCGCTGGCAAGGGATCTGGTCGCCGGCGACACCAACCGAGCGGACGACGTGTTCGTGCGCGACCGGCAGACCGGCGTCATCACCAGGGTCAGCGTCGACTCCGCGGGCAACCAGGCCAACAACGTGAGCCGGAATCCGTCGATCTCCGCCGACGGCCGCTACGTCGCGTTCGAGTCCTTCGCGACGAACCTGGTGGCCGGTGACACCAACCGCTACCGCGACATTTTCGTGCACGACCTGCAGACCGGCGAGACGACCAGGGTCAGCGTCGGAAGCCACGGCGAGCAGAGCGACAGTGAGAGTTTCCATCCGTCGATCTCCGCCGACGGCCGGTTCGTCGCGTTCGACTCTCCCGCGTCGAACCTGGTGTTCGGCGACACCAACGACATCCACGACGTCTTCGTGCGCGACCGGCAGACCGGTGAGACCACCAGAGTCAGCGTCGATTCGAACGTTCGCCAGGGCGACGACATCAGCCAAATGCCGTCGATCTCTGCAGACGGGCGCTACGTCGCCTTCTCCTCCGGGGCGAAGACACTGTCCCTGTTCCCCGACAACAACCACGCGGACGACGTGTTCGTGCACGATCAGCTGACCGGGTACACCGACCGGATCAGCGTCGGTCCCGACGGCGACGAAGGCAATTCCGCCAGTCGCACGGCGACCATCTCGGCCGACGGCCGCTTCGTCGCGTTCGAATCCACGGCGTCGAATCTGGTGGCGGGCGACACCGGAGGTCCGATCGACACCGACATCTTCCTGTACGACCGGGTTACCCGGACGACGACGCAGGTGAACCTTGGCCCCGATGGCCTGAGCGACAGCAAGACCCCCGGCCAGGAGCGGACGACGCTCTCCGCCGACGGCCGCTACATCGCGTTCGTGTCCGGCGAGGACAAGCTGGTGACCGGCGACACCAACTCAAGCTGGGACGTGTATGTACGAGACCGGGTGACCGCCACCACGACCAGGGTCAGCGTCGCCAATGACGGCTCGCAGAGCGATGGGTACAGCTACAGCCCCTCGATTTCGGCCGACGGCCACCACGTCGCTTTCACGACCAGCGCGACGAACCTGGGCGGTGACGGCACCAGCCGGAAGTTCAACCTGTACGTCCGCGGCCTCGGCAACTGATGTGTCGGCTGCCGTGGCGCCCTCAATCACGCGCCGCGGCGGCCCACACGCCGGCCAGAGCAGCACGACCGGAGACGCCGACCTTCGCGTAGGCCCGGCCCAGGTGGACTTCGACGGTCTTGGGACTCAGATGCAGCCGGAGGCCGATGTCCCGGTTGGTCAGGCCGTCCGAGACCAGGTTGACGATCTCGACCTCACGGGCCGTCAAGTCGAAGCGCTCGGCGCCACTTTCGGGCCGGGGGCCGCGCGCGTTCAGGCGCCGCTCCTCGCGCGCGACCTGAGGCAGGAACAGTTGCGCGTCACACCGGGTGAAGAACGCGCGGGCGGACACGAGGTGCGCACGGGCCTGGTCGGTCGCGCCGCTGCCGCCGAACGCCGTCGCGGCGAGCAAGTGTGCTCGCCCGGCCTCCACGGCCGCCCCGATCCGGCCGAACGTGCCGGCAGCGGCGACAGCGAGCGGTGCGGCTGCCGCCGGATCCGTTGGCAGCGTGGCGATCGCGCGGGCCTGCTGTGCCATGGCGGTGCGCAGCGGAAGCTCGAGCTGGCCGGCCGCGTCCTCCGCTCGGTCGGCCCATGCCGCGGCCGCGGCAACCCGGCCGGCCGCGACCTCCGCCTCCGTGAGCATCAGGTATACCAATGGCCTGGTGCGGAGGCCCACCGCCGGCAGCTCGGTCCCACCGCCACTGGTGAGCAGCAGCTCGATGCAAGCGTGCGGATCGCCCGAGTGCAACATCGCCTGCGCCAGCATCGCCTCGGCCTGGCCACTGCGCCAGGAACTCATGGCCGTCGCCTGGTCGTCGACGACGATGGCCTCCTTGCCCAGGCGGATCGCCTCGGCCAGGTCGCCGCGCCATGTGGTGATCCAGCACCCGAAGGTCAACGCCATGACGCGCAGCTCCTCGCTGCCGGTCAGTTCCGCCGACTCCAGGCTGTCGTCGAAGCAGGTCGTCGCCGCCGCCAGCTCGCCGAGATAGGCATGCACCATGCCGCGGATCGCAGTCAGCAGCGCGATCTTGTGGGACTGCCTGCTCGCGCGAGCCAGTTGCAGGCCACGGCTCATGTGCCGGCTCGCCGCCATGAGCCGGTCGGCGGAGACTTCCGACCAGCTCAGCCAGAACGCCGCATCGATGTCGCGGACCAGGTCGCTGTCGGGCAGCGCGTCCAGGAGCGCGGCCGCCTCGTCCAGCCGGTCCGCCCGCCGGTCGATGAGCGTTGCGGCCGACAACGCCGTCGCCAGCAGCATCGGATCCCCGACTTCCCGCGCGGCGGCAATCGCCTCGGCCACCCGTTCCTGTCCGTGCTCGCGCTCGACACTCTCACCGGCAACGAGCGCCACGAGCAGGACGGCCGCCGAGTGGGCGTCAACACCTTCGGCGCGTTTCCACTCGCTGTGCAGCATCGCCCTGGCCTCGGTGTAGCGCCCGAGAACCTGCTCCACCGTCGCACAGGCCCGCGCTGTCTGTGCCCGGATCTGGGTGAGTTCGGCAGGCAGGAGCCGCAGCACCTCGTGCATGGTTTCCCTGGCCTGCCACAGGTCGCCCGTGGCGCCGAGTGCGTGTGCCAGCCGGCCGAGCAGGATCAGGCGCTGCGGCGTGGCCGACTCCGAGTCGGGGAGCAACCGGATGGCCGCCCGCAGGAAGTGCCCGGCGGTCGCCGGCGTGGTGTGCATCGTCGCCTCGGCCGCCTCGGTGAGCGCCGCGACCGCCTCGAGGTCACCGCGGACGGCGGATCGCTCCACGTGCCGGGCGAACTCGGCCGGCGGCGCGCCCCGGGTCCGAAGTGCCGACGCGGCCCGGCCGTGTGCCTGAAGCCGCCAGCCAGGACCGGCATCCTGGTAGGCGACGCTGCGCACCAGCGGATGCCGGTACCGGAACCGGCCGGTCGCACCGTCCAGCCGCACCAGGTCACGCTCGGCGAGCCGGTCGAGCGCGGCGAGCACGGACCCGGCGTCCATTGCCGCCGTTTCGGCGAGCGAATCAGCCTCGAAGTCGTCACCCACGACCGCGGCGGCGTGCGCGACGACCCGCTCTTGCGGGGTCAGCGCGGCCAACTCGGCGGCGAGCACCGCGTGGACCGCCACCGGGATCGCCCCGTCGGGGTGGAGCGCCGTATCACCGACGGCGATACCCCGCTCACCGGCCCGCACCAGGGCTTCCAGGTAGAACGGGTTTCCGCCACTTGCCTGGTAAAGCTCTTCCCGCCGGGAACGGCCCAGACCTTCCGGCATGAGGTGGCCGGCATCGGCTTGGCTCAGCGGCGCGAGTTCCAGCAGCTCGGCCCCTCCGTCGGTCGCGGCCCGGGATAGCGCGTGCCACAGCCGCAGCGACGTCTGCCGGGGCCTGCCCGCCAATGCCAAGACCAGCCGCGCCTGGGGCGGGTGGCGCAAAAGGTGGTCGAGCAGCTCGACCGAACCCTCGTCCGCCCAGTGCAGATCGTCGAAGACGAGCACCAGCCCGGACGGCTCGGCGACCAGCTCCAGCAACGCCCGAACCGCCCGGTGCAGCCGGTACCGCTCCGCATCGACCAGGTCGGCGGGGCCGGCTGCCGGAATCGCCGGGAACACGGTCGCAAGAAGTGCGAGCTGCTGTTGCCCGAGGGCGGCGAGACGCTCCGGGCCCAGCTCGGCGAGCTGGTCGTCGAGCGCGTTGACGAACACACCGAACGGGATGTGGGACTCGAACTCCGCCGCGCGTGCGCTGCGGACCGTCCATCCTGCTGTGTCCGCGAGCTTCCCCAGCTCCGTCAGCAGCCGGCTCTTGCCGATCCCCGGTTCGCCGGTGACCGCGACGCACCAGATGCCGCCTTCGCCCGCCAGCACCGCGCGCAGGATCGCGACTTCTCGCGCCCGGCCGGGAAATCCGCCGACGGGCTCCCCTCTCACTTCGTCAGTCATGCTGGCGTCGACTCACTTTCCGTCCGCGACCAGGTGATGGTATCGATGAACGGCCCTGTCTCACATTCGGTCGCTTGTGAGAGGGAGTTGGCGTTCCGAGCGCGTTCAGGACTCGCCTCCGGCTGGGTTCGTGTGTTGCCACTACTGCTGGTCGAGGGCGACGGCGACCTGGTCCAGGTGGGCATGGTGATTCCACGTGTCCACGGTGTGAAGGGTGGCGGGGGTGCCCCGATCCCGCTCGGTCGAACTGCGGAATCGGGACACCGCGCGATCGGTGGATGGGGCCTGGCCGCCCGTCCTGGGGGGGTCACTTGTGGAGAACGGCCTGGATTTCGAGGCTGATCGACACCTTGTCGCTGAGCGCGACGCCACCGGCGTTGATGCCGAAGTCGCGCCGGTTGATCTCCGACGTCGCGGAGAAGCTGGCCCGCTGTCCATCCCGCTGGTCCGAGCTGAAGGCGTTCACCTTGAGGGTCAGCGGCACCTGCCGTGTGATGCCGTGCAAGGTAAGCTCACCGTCGACGGCCCAACCGTCGACGGTCTGGCGGATGCCGGTCGAGCGGTAGCTCACCGTCGGGTACGTGTCGACGTCGAGGTATTCGGCGGCGTGGAGGTGGTTGTCGCGCTTTTCGTTGCCGGTGTCGATGGATGCGAGGTCGATCGTCGCGGTGACCGACGAGCGCAGTGGGTTCTGGTCCGTGACGAGCGTGACGTCGTGAGTGGTGAACCGGCCCCGCGTCTTGCTGATCCCGAGGAGGCGGACGGAGAAGGCGATCTCGGAGTGCGCCGGGTCGGCCTTCCACGTGCCGGCCAGATAGCCCGGAATCGCGGCGGTCACGGGGGCGGTGTTCATGGTTTCGTTCACGGCTTCCTCCATGGTTGTGCGGCCGAGGCCGCGCGGCGAGGGGGCTGGCGGGTCGGGGTCGGTGCCCGTGATCCATCGCGAGCGGCGCGCCCGCCGGCGTCTGGGGCCCAAGGCATCGGTCGTCGCGGACAGTTGCCTGGTGTTGCTCGAACTCCTGTGATCTGTCAGGGCTCGAGGTGAACCGCTCCGTTGCCGCTCGCGATGTCGAGCGGCACCGAGACGTGGTCGTGCGTGATCAACCACGTCCCGTCAATCTTCCGGAAGCAGTACGTGACCCTGACCCACATACCGCTCATCGCCGTCCCGTCCTTCAGCGTGCCGCTGAGACGAGCAAAGGCGTGCCCGAAGGCCACATCATCGCCCACTGTGAGGGTCAGCTCGCGAACCTCGTAGATCACGCTCTCAAAGAACGCGAACACGGGCGCCCAGTTCTTGAGTTTCTCCTCCACCCCCACACTCTGGAGCGGCGGCTCGATGTCGAAGGATACGACGTCCGTTGCGTACAGCTTCTTCAGGCCCCCGGGGTCCTTGGCCTGGAGTCCCTCGGCGATCATGTTGACTTGCCGACGAATCTCGGCTTCGTCCATCTCGCGTTGCGTAGGCATCGCGACCTCACCTTCCCTTTCGTGGTGGAACCTTGGCTTCTCACACGCTCCGCTCTGCGGATCATGCTGCACCTATCAGTGCAGAATTTCGGCCCGTACCCTCTCTTTCGGCGTTGCGATGTCCCAGTAGCGAACGGCGCCCCGCGCACTACTGAAGTCGCCTGTACCGCCGGTGATGGCCATGTCGAGCTGGCTTGTTCCGCTCACCCAGAGCGACTGCATCGTCAGAGAGCCACGGTTGAGTTCCATCGTGATCAGGCACTGTGTCGTGAGTTCTTCGCCATTGATGTGAATGACCTGGCACGAACCACCCCCGCGTCCGACACTGCGGCCGTCCTTTATCGCGGTGCCAGAGTAGACGTACGTATCACCCAGGCTCGGCCCTTTCGGGTCGAGATCGGTATACGCGTACTGATCGTTCTGAACCTTGAGTTCGAGGACCTCGACTTGTCGCCTTTCCGGGGTATCGGCGTCTGCGCTGTTTATGGCAAAGACGCCGACAAAAGCGGTGACCAGCGAAATAGCGAAAAGTTTTGTGAGCGACGCTCGTGTGTTGTTCCTCCGTTCCCTGTCATGCACGCCGAAGGATCCCAGCCTTCTGGGGACCATGATGGAACCTCCTCATTTGCTCAAGCAGTTTCTGCCCCTGGTGGGCGTTGCCGGTCAGGCGGGCGCCGGAGGGTCGACCTCGCCGCCGACCCTGGAGCGCCCGGTAGGTACGCCGACGAGCTGAGCCCCGACGTGCTCGCTGGGTGATGTGTTCGTCTCAGCGGTTCGACAACAGAGCCCCGCGGAATGTGAGGCCGGTGCGTCGCCTCACATTCCGCGGGGCTGTGTTGTCGAACGGGTAAGGGCAGATACGACGAAGGGAGCCGTCGGCACCATGAGCACCCGATCCGAGCCAGGACACGGCCGGCCCGATCCGGGCCTGGACGCGCTCTTGAGCGAGCGGCGCCAACTGATCAATCGCGCGTACCGGCTTCTGGGCTCCCTGGCCGAGGCCGAGGACGCCGTCCAGGAGACCTACACCCGCTGGTACGCCATGTCACGGAAGCAGCAGGACGCCATCGACAACCCCGGCGCCTGGCTGACGACAGTTGCCGTCCGCATCTGCCTCAACCTGCTCGGCTCGGCACGGGCCAGGCGAGAGACCTACGTGGGCGAATGGATCCCGGAGCCACTGCCCGAGCATTCGGAGTGGATCAGTGGGCGGGTGGACGGTGCGACGGCCGATCCGGCCGACCGGGTCACCCTGGACGAGTCGGTCAACCTGGCCTTCCTGGTCGTGCTCGAATCGATGACCCCGGCCGAACGCGTCGCGTTCATCCTGCACGACGTCTTCTGCCACTCGTTTGCCGAAGTGGCCGAGATCGTCGGCCGGACCCCGGCGGCATGCCGCCAGCTCGCCTCCTCGGCCCGCCGCCGCATCCGGGCCGCGCAGTTTTCGACGACTGCGGCAGCCCAACGCGCCGCCGTCGTCAGGGACTTCAAGCAAGCCTGGGAGGCCAAGGACATCGACGCCCTGATCGGCCTGCTCGACCCCGATGCCACGGCGATCGCCGACGGCGGTGGCCTTGCCATCACCTTCCCGCACCCCATCGAAGGCTCTGAGCAGATCGCGCACGTCTGGCGAGAGATCGCCCGCCGCAAGCCCGACACCATGACGTTCCTGGAACGTACGGTCAACGGTCAGCCCGGTCTGGTGGCTCAGCAGGACGGCGTCATCGTGTCGGTGTACGCGTTCGAGGTCGCGGACGACCGGATCAAACACATCTGGGTCGTACGCAACCCCGAAAAACTCCATCGCTGGACTACGGGTTGAGGCGCGTTCACCTACCGTCCGGTCCGCTCACAGCCGCTGCCCGGCAGTGGAACACCTTCAAGGAGCGGGAACGAGGCCGGGGGCGATACCGATGATGGTCACGCCCGTCCTCGTCTCGCCCACGAACTTCTTGGCCGTCGCCGCCAGAGCGTTCCGAGGCACCGTCGGGTCCACGCCCTCTGTGCACACAAGGATCCGACTCGCCAAACCTCTTGGGAGTGCACGATGCCTACACGGCCCCGACGGAGCAGTCCGCTGCCCAGGCTCTCGACGCATTTGAGGCTTCTGACCTGGGCAAACGATACCCGCGATCGTGCGGGCCTGGCGGTCGGCCTGGCCGGAGTTCACCCCCCCTACCGCGCGTTCCCGCCGACCATAAGTACGGTGGTCTACTCCACGAACATGGTCGAATCGATGAACGCCCGCCTACGCAAGGCCACCCGCAACCGCGGCCACTTCCCCTCGGAACTGGCCGCGTTGAAGGTCCTCTACCTGGCGGTCCGCGCGCAGATCAACCCCAAAGCGCGCGATAAGAACCACGTCGCCCCACTCTGGCAAGGGGCACGGAACCAGTTCTCAGTGTTCTTCGAGGACCGGCTCAGCATCCAATGACAGCAACCGACTTGCACAAGATCGCTGACACATCCATGACCTGCCTTAAGTAGGCGGCAGCAATGTTCGCCGCGGGCCAGGACCATGCCGCGCTCGCGAAGGTGCGGCAGCTCAGCCTCCGGTCGGAGTCAAGCACCCCGGCACATGGCGCCGGCCTGGCCAACAGCTCTCGTGAATGATCCCACTGACGAAACTCGGCACATCACCGACATCTGCCCTGCACCCGACACACAGGGTGGAGGTCAGTGGGATGCGCAGGGCTATGTCAGTGTCGGACAACGTCAACGTCAGTGGGCGACGACACGAGATGTCAGTAGTCGGCGACATGGGGTGTGTCGGTAGGCGGTGACGGCTCGGAGAGCGTCCGGAGGCTGTTCGCGACGTTGTCGTGGAGGACGTCGATGAGGTCGCCGCGGGTGACCATCTCGGCGGCGGCGAGGTCTTCGAGGGCTTGACTCTGGTCGGCGTCGGCGGAGTCGATCCCGCCGTCAGCCCAGATGGGGGTCCTCGTAGCAGCCGCCGCAAAAACAACGGATACCGCTGACCTGCTGGTCAGGCTTCCCGTCCGGCTTGTTCGACGATGCCACCCTCGCGGTGCTGGCGGAGCTCCCGGTAAAGGGCGGAGCGGCTGACTCCGAGCTCGGCGGCGATCTGCTCGGGGATCGCGCCGTCCTTGATGTTGGTGACACCGGGTCAGAGCTGCCCGGTTTCGCCGCCGTCGCGTTCGGCAACAGCATGAGCGAGATTGCTTCGGACGACTCCTGGTCCTACCTCCCGAACGACCTGCCGCCGAAGAGCGCGACGTGTCTTCAACGACGCGACCGACCCACTACGGGTCCGGGCAGCACCGCGGGCGCGGACGCGGTCACGTTCCCGCCGACCAGGCGGGCCGCCTCGGGGCCCGGCGCGGTCCGGACGGCCGATCGCTTGGAGGTGACCGTGCGGGTTGTGGGAGCCCAGGAGGAGCAGCTGCGTCCGGTTTTCAGGCGGTGTCGGGCTCAGTGAACGGAGAACCCGCCGTCGACGAAGATAGCCTGCCCTGTGACGTAGCCGGAGGCACGGCTGGCCAGGAACACCGCCGCTCCGACGAAGTCCTCGGCCAGGCCGTTACGCCCGACCATCGTGCGCGCGGCCAGCGCCGCCACCTTCTCCGGGTCGGACGACAACCGCGCATTGAGCGGGGTCATGACGAAGCCGGGCACCAGCGTGTTGCAGGTGACGCCGTGTGGCGACCACGCCTCAGCCTGAGAGCGGGCCAGCGCCTCCAGCGCCCCCTTGGAGACCCCGTAGGCGCCACTCTGGACGAACGCCCGGTGCGCCTGCTGGGAGGTGATGTGGATGATCCGCCCGAAGCCCCGCTCGGCCATGCCTGGCCCGAACCGCTGGCCCAACAAGTAGGGCGCCTCCAGGTTCACCGCCATCGTGGCGTCCCACACCTCCTCGCCCAGCTCGCCCATCGGCGGCCGCACGTTGATCCCGGCGCTGTTGACGAGAATGTCGGGCTCGCCGAACACCTCAGCTGCCTGCTCCGCCGCCGCGCGCAACCCGTCGCGGGTGCTCAAGTCGGCGCTCACCCAAGCCGCCCGGCAGCCGTCCGCCGCCAGCTCGTCGACCGTAGAGGCCAGTTCCGACCTCTTGCCCGCCACGATCACCACGCTCGCCCCCGCTCGCGCGAGAGCCCCGGCGATGGCTCGGCCGATGCCGGAACTGCCGCCCGTCACCACGGCGACCCGGCCGTCCAGCGAGAACAGTTCGGAGAGGTAGCTATGCGAGACCATGCCCGCACCCTAGACGGCACGTCCATGGCGACAGCGCCCAGGGCGGAACGCGGGTGGGGAGGTCCGCCATTACCTGGGCCTCCGGGGACTTCACCGCCATGAACGGCACCGTCCTGTACCCGGAGCCGCCAGTGCTGGGGTACTCATCGCCTCACGCCAGGACGGGGCCCGGCCTGGCGGAACCGCGATGACGCGGCCTGCCGTGCGGCATGAGAGGTTCCTGGGCCTTCATGCATGGCGCGGGCCATGCGCTACTGAGCGAGGGGTGTGTGAGCCGGGTTGCCCGACTCTTTCGCCCGGTCCTCGATCTGCTTTCGCGCCCTGGGATCCCCAATGGTGATCCGGGAGGTGGCCGGGCTGATGCGCCGCCCGGAAAACATACTTAGGTCGCCCTGCCCGGCTCCACCCACGACCTGACCGCCGCCCGCGCCCACGGCATCGTCGACGCCTTGGCCGAGTCCGGGATCAGATGCTGGGCGGACAACGCGTACCAGGGCGCTGGCCGCCACATCCGCGTTCCGTTCCGCGGCCGGCGGCTCAAGCGCTGGAAGCGTCGGCACAACACCACCCACGCCGAGATCCGCTGCGTCGGCGAACAGGCGATGGCCAGCCGCCAGCGCACCGGCATGGGAAACGGACGATCCAATCCCCGAGACGCAGCCTCGTCCTTCCAGCGTTCCTGGACGAGTCCAGCAAGAACGTCCTTGGCGCGCGCCAGATCTTCCGTCGACGGCCGTTGCGCAGTAGCCGAGCGGCGCCGTTGCACGAATTCCGCCGTCTGAGTTGCGGCCACCCACACCGCATCCGCCAAGGCGACCACGGTTGCTGCAGCCGTGAGCCCCTGGGCCTCCAGCACCGCCGCGACCACGGCCAGTGGCAAGCTCAGCCCCATCACCACAACGAACAACACGACCTGGCGCCGCCGCGATCCCGGCATAGCTCCGTCCTGAAAGCCGTAGGTATCGACCCAAGAGGGACGATCACAGGCCATTATCTGGACCGGTAGCCGCTCGGTGTGATCACGGCGGACCTCGGCGCGGCGCTTGGCCAGGCCAAGCTGTCATGCTCAAGGAACGCGCCCTCGTTGCTGCCGCGACGAACTGCACTGAGCAGCGGAGGATGATAGGGGCGTTACTGCTGGGCACGCCTGAGCAGGCCGCGGCGATCAGCAAGGGAACGGCGGGTCGCTCGACCGAGGCCTGACCTGATCGCGGGCGGCGAGCCAGCGCCGATCGCTGTGTCGAGGGTGTCGCCGTCGATGCGCTGCAGGACCCGGCGCACGGTGGCCTCGGCCGGTGCGGTGGGCCTGCCGGGTTCACGGACCGGGCCGCCGGGGGCGGCGCTCACGGCGGCCGGCGCGTTGCGGCCCTCCGCGGTCGGCCTCGCCGTCGCCCGGGGCTTCACCGAGGCCGTCGGCGGCACCCTGGGCGCCGAGGACACCCCCCGGCGGTGGCCTGACCATGGTCCTCACCCCCCGCGGCGGGCGGCAGCGCACCGGGCGCCGCGGAACTCCCGAGCTCGGCGGTCACATGACGTCGGTACGGCAGCGGCGCTGTCGGTGGGACCGTCTACCCTGCGTTCCATGATCGAGGGGGAATACGCCGCACCGTCACCCGGTGCGCTCGCCGACGAGGTCGCGGCCGTGCTGGCGGACCGCCGCGACCCGGGCGTGGCGACGTTCGAACGGCTGCTCAGCGCCGTGGTGGTGCACGCCTACCGGGACCGGGAGGCGCTGACCGCCGCGTTGGGGTCCGTCCCGCTCGAGTTCGCGGTACGACCGGACCCGCAGGTGGCGTGCCTCGCGGGCATCGTCGGCGCCGCGGTGGAGCCCGTACGGGCCGAGGAGTCCTGGGAGAACGCCGGGGCGGGCTGGCTCGAACTGTGCCAGCACGTGGCGCTGGACTACATCGCGGGGGCGCGCATGGGCGAACTCCACGCACGGCTGCGGGCCGGCGACCCCGTCCCGTTCCCGCTGTCCGTGCCGAGCGGGCCGACCGGTGCGGTGGAGCCGCGCCAACTGGTCGAGCGGCTCGCGGAGTACGCACGCCTCGGTGTCCGGCCCGGTCCGGCGGACCTGGGGCAGGCGCTGCTGCGCTGCGGCGGCCCGGTCGACGCCGAAGCCGTGCGAGCCGCCGAGAAGTTGGATCTCGCGGAGGGGCCCCGGGTGGCCGACTGGCTGCGGCAGGGCGGGCTGCCGCAGCCTGCGGGGTGGCGGGAGCGCGAGTCCGGTGCGCCCGAGCGTCCCAGCAGGCGCCGGGGAGCACGCGCCGGCCGCCGGATCCTGGTGGGGCACGAGGCGATCGAGGGCCGCGGTGCGTTCCCCCGGCGGTTCTGGTCGCTGTTCCGGAAGTTCGAGCCGGCCATCTCCTGCCCGCACTGGTCCCTGCCGGACTTCCGGGACGCACACACGGTCGCGGCCCTGCCCTGGCACCCGGAGATCGCCGCGGCCCGGCTGCTGACGGGGGTCGCGTCGGCGGCCGACAAGGACGGCGGCCGCGGCGCGCCCGCCTTCCTGGAGGCTCTCGCCGCGGCCGACGGCCCGGCTGGACCGGCCGTGCACCTCGCTGTCGCCTACGGGCTCGCCTCGGTTCCAGAGGAGGACCGGGAGGCCGCCGTACGAGCGCTGCTCCTGCTGGCCGCGCGGGGCAGGCTGGACGGGGAGCTGCTGGGCCGGGAACTCGCCGAACTCGTGGGGCTGGGCACGCTGAAGGTCGCCCTGGTGACCGAGTCTCTGCGGGCGGCGGCTGCCGCCCCACAGGGCGCCGCCCCGGTCTGGGCGGTCCTGGTCGCCGGACTCCCCGGCCTCCTGGCCCGCACCCGGCCGCAGGCGCACGGGGCGCTGCTGGCCGTCGCGGCGGACTCCGCGCGGCTGTCGTGTGCACGCGGTGAACTGCCCGAGGTGACCGCCCTGGCCCAGCGGCCGGGGTCGTCCCGCCTGCTCAAGGAGGCCCGACGGCTGTGCGACACGCTGGCCGGGCTCTGAATCACGAGGCCCGGCGGTCAGCCGCGTCGAAGCAAGCAAGTGCGAGCGCGCCGGCGCGCAGCGCCCGCTCCAGGGCCGGGGCGAGGTCGTCATCGAGGCCGCCGAGGGCCTCGGCGGCCTCCTCGACCGCGTCCCGGGCGATCTCCGCTGCGACCTCCTCGGCCGGGGTGCGCGGGCCCAGCTTGCTGACAGCTGCCGCCGCCCGGGCCGGGGTGAGCAGCGCGGCGACCTGGCCGAGGAGCCAGCCGGGCACTCCCGCCGCGCCTTCGGCGGGCGCCCGGTACGGGCGCGAGCCGTCGAAGCGCTCGTCCTCGGCGAAGGTGGGGTGCTTGAACTTGGCCACCGGGCGGGCGGCCGGGCCGGTGCTGGCGCCGTCGGGGGTCCCCCACTCCTCGGCGGGCTTGACGACGAGCCCCTCCGCGAGGTTGCCGGGCAGTTCGGGCAGGCCCAGCAGCGCCGGTACCCGGGTCGGGAACACCGGCGTCCGCTCCTGTACCTGGGCGAGCGTCCCGCGCGCTATCAGCGGGGCGCAGTGCAGGCCCGCGGCGTCGGCCGCCTCCCGCAGGGCCCGGTCGCCGACCCAGCGGATGCCGCCACCGGCTGTCTCGACCGTGGCGTCGAACGGCATCCAGAGCAGCCCTGGCGCGTACCAGACGCCGGTCTGCACCGGCTCCGTACCGGGCGAGGGCGGCACGTCCGGGTGCGGGTAGCGCCCGCCGGCCAGTTCGCCGTAGACCGTGACCGCTGCCGAGGAATCGGTGCCGTACGCGCGGCGTAGGGCGGCGGCGCAGCGGTTCGCGGCGACGGCCAGGGCCGGCCAGATTCGTCCCACGCCGAAGAAGTCGTCGAGGCCGCTCTCGCCGAGCAGTTCGCGGCGCTTGGCCGGGCGTACTCCGGCGCTGTCGCACACGACGGCGAAGTTCGCCCCATGGACCTTTTCCAGCGCGACCCACTCCCGGGCCGCCCGCGCCTCACCCAGCCGGGCCCGGGAGGGGATCTTGGGGTACGGCGACCAGCCGCTGTCAGCCATGCCGACCGCCGCCGTGCTGGTGCTGTTCGGACAGCCGGCTGTCGGGGTGCGCCCACACCAGCACGTCGTCGGGGCACGCGGCGCCGAAGAAGTGGATGTCGACGTCGGCGGGCCTGGCGGCGAGGAAGTCGAGGTCCTTGGAATGGCCGTGGTGGGTGTGGATGAAGAAGACGGTCTCGGGCTGACGGCCTTCCGCGAAGCCGGCGTCGAGCGCACAGCGCAGTTCGGGAAGGTGGAAGAACGTCTTGTCGTTGGCGCGTGACTGCCCGGTGAGGGTCAGCTCGGTGCCGGGTATGTGCGAGGTCTTCCACTGGCGGAACGGGTGTCCCCGCTCAAACCGTTCGGGGTGGGCGGGAGTCCGCTCGGGGGCCTGTGCCATCGGTGCCTCCGTCGGACCGCCGCGATCAAGGTGAGGGCCCCGATCGTAGCGGGCGGTACGGCGGGGCGGCCCTTGGATTTCCGGGCGGGGCGGCACGACCCGGACTTGCCAGGGGCGGGTGCGCGCCGGTACGGGAGTTCGACCTGCGTTCACCGCCCGCTTCCCGGCAGGTTTTGGCCAAGGAATTTCCGGGGGACGCAACGGGCGAAGCGCACCGGTCCCATGCGGCGCGGCCCGTCGTCCATCTGTGCACCGGCTGCGGCGCCCGCGGCCGCAACCGCATGGCCGACGACCCGCATCGGGGTGACGACTTCGACACCGTCCTCGGCCTCATGTATCTCGGCCGTCACGGAGCCGGACACACCAACGGTGCCAGACCCACACCTGCCGCTCCAGCGGCTCCCGCCACGGCGGGGAGCCGCCTGGTGCGTCAGGACGCGCCGATGACGCCCGCAGAACCACTGCAGGCAGTAGCGCGCGAGCAGCCGGCGGCTGCGCCGCGCCATGGGGCGCCGGCGCGCCCACCCCGGCAGCCAGGTCGAGAATGACAGCCCGCGAGCGGAGGACTCCGGGCCAGCTTGACTCGGTCAGAACAGTGGAAGCCGGATGGCAGCGGGAGCTGGCCCCTGTGCTGCCGCTCCACCGTCCGGCCGTGCTGCACGAGGCGATCCTGCAAGCCCTGGACGCAGGACGGACACCACAGCAACTGATCGAGCGGATCCAGAGCCGATGGTGGACCCACGGCTACGCCCACGCCCCGGCCGAAGGAGAGCTCTCCTCCCCCGTCGGGGCCGCCGTAGGGCTGGTGCGCCCGTCCACGGACTGCCCCGACCCGATGTGCGAGGACGGCACAACCCTGCACCTGGCAGACGCATGCCCCAAATGTGCAGAGCGCCGAGCGGACCGCCGCCGGGGCCGAGTACCCGCACAACGGGAGGAATATCCTCGGCCCCAGTGGTGGGAATGCGAGGGCCAGGACTGCTCGGCAGCCGGCCAAGCACCACGGCCCGACGACGGGCTGTGCCGGCAGTGCCGGGACCAGGCCGAGCAGACCGAGGTCCAGCGCGCGACGGCAGGCCTGATGGCCGAAGCCGAGGCCATGGAGGAAGCAGAACGGCTACGACAGGCGATCCGGTGGGAACGCATGCCCGATAACGCCTACACCCGCACGCCGAGCGTTCCCGCTCAGCGCAGGACCAGGCCGAATCCGAGCGCCGCGCCACTGCTGATGCCGAGCAAGTACGCCGACTGCGGGAACAACTCACACGCGAATACCCAGAGCTGGCGGCATACGCTCAGAACACATATGACCAGCCTCCCTCTCGCCCCGAACAACACGACCGCAAGCGGGTCGGGTGGTTCGGGGCTATGCGGCGGTCACGGCGATGAGTTCGCGGACCCCGCTGACGTGGGGGTGCTTGGCGTAGAGGTCGTCCACGATCTGCCTGATCGCCGGCCGGTCGCGGACCTCTGCGGGGGCGAGTCGGGCCGCGGCAAGGAGTTCGCCGACTGTCTGTTCGGGCTTGGACCGCTGCCACCAGGCGCGGGCGAGGTCGGTGTGCATGCGGCCCTTGCGCTCGATGGTCGGGAACTGATCGGCGTGTAGGTTCCGGCCGGCTTCCAGGGCGTTTCCGGCGTCGCCGAGGGCCCAGTGGACGCCGACGGCGTACAGGTCGACGGCCGCCGGGGTCACGGGGAAGAGGCGTCCGGCGGGGAGTACGTCGGGCAGGCCGCGGGCCGCGCGGGCGGCTTCCCGGATCATGGCCAGTGCCTGGTCGCGGTCCCCGGCAATGGCGGCTGTGTAGGCGGTGCTGCACAGCATCTGCGCGAAGGCTGAGGCCTGCGCGTCGGTGGCGAGACCGGTGGCTTCCACGCGGGCGACAGCGGCCTCGATGTGTCCCTGGGCGGCGGCTTCCTGGCCCTGGTGGCGGAGGACTGCTGCGAGTTCGCGGGTGGCGGCGGCCGCGGCGAGCGGGGATCCGGACACCTCGGCGTACAGGGTGGCCCGGTCCGCGGTTAGCCGTGACTGCTTGTACTGCCCCAGTTTGTTCAGGAGCTGGGAGACGAGGGTGTACGCCGAGGACAGACGCGCGTAGTCGAGATCCTGGCGGGATGCGGCCGCTGCCTGGTGGGCATCGGCGAGCAGGCCCGGCAGTGTGCGGAGCAGTCCGGCGTGGGCGGCGGCGTCGAACTGGCCCCGGGCGGCCGTCAGGCGGGCATCCAGTGTGCGGGCGGGGGCGCCGCTGGGCTCGGGTGTCGACGCGAGCGCGTCCTCCAGGCGGGTCATCAGGCTGAGGGGGACGGCGAGCGCCGCGGCGGTGATGAGGGGGCGGCGGCGCATGGGATCCTCCTCGACCGGCAGCGTGCTGATAGCGACAACTGTAGGGGCTGGTGGGGCACTTAGGCCTAACGACGCGTTGAGGAGCTGCGGAGGGACGCCGACCACGGCCGCGGCCTGCTTGAGCAGGGGCAGGTCGAGGAACCGGCCCTGCTCCAGGCGTGAGACGGTGGACTGCGAGCAGGCCAGGCGCACCCCGAGGTCGCTCTGGCGCCACCCGCGGGCCTCGCGGCCGACGCGGATGAGTGAACCTGCGTGCCGGCGCTCGGCGAACTCCACGACGCGGCGGGAGCTCCAGAGTGGATCCGTGCTCACGGGCGCCCTCCGTCGATAGGCGCTGGGTCTGCCGCCCAACCCTAGAGGCCGTGACCGGGTGTGCACACTGAGTATGCAGAATCTGCATGCGGCATGCAGGGTGTGGGCAGCGTGGTCTGCGGGGCGTGCCGGTGTGGTGTCGTGGTCACCGGCACCACACCGCGGGCAGCCTCCCGGGCGACCGCCTCGGTACCGAGTCCAGCACCATCACTCGCATGTGACGGGAGCGCATCGTGCCGAAGGACAAAGGTTCAAGCAGCGGCAGCGGTGGCGGTGGCGGTGGCGGTGGGAACCACGCCAAGCCGAACCCGCCGCTGAGTGGCGGTGCGCCGCCGCCGGGAAACAGCGACGGCCAGGTCTCCAACCCGGGCTCCGGCTCGGGCAAGCGCAGGAAGTAGCGCGACGACATGCACCTCGATGACCGTCGGCGCGAGCTGGCGGAGGCCATGGAAACCCAGGGCCTGTGGCCGGCGGACTCCCCGTGGGTCCGCCGCGCCATCCTGGACACCGTGCCCCGCCACCAGTTCGCCCCCGACCGGCTGTGGACGTGGAACGGGCACGACCAGTACGTGCCCGTCGACCGCGGCCGCGACCAGGACGCGTGGGCCGACCTTGTGTACGCGGGCCCCGAGGACTCGGCCATCACCCAGATCCTCGACGGCCTGCCCAGCTCCAGCCTGTCCTGCGTCGCCGTCGTCGCGGACATGCTCGACTCCCTCATCCTGGAGCCCGGCCACCGGGTCCTGGAGGTCGGGACCGGCGCCGGCTGGAACGCCGGACTCCTCGCCGCCCGCGCCGGCGCAGGACTCGTCACCAGCGTCGAGGTCGACGCCGGCCTCGCGGCGGCCGCCGACCGGCGCCTGACCGCGGCCGGGCTCGATGTCGCCGTACACGCCGGAGACGGCAATGCCGGCTGGCCCGGGGCCGCGCCATACGACCGACTCATCGCCACCTACGCCGTTGACGACGTTCCGTGGACGTGGGTCGAGCAGACCAGACCCGGCGGCCGCCTCGTCATCCCCTGGGGCCGTCTCGGGCACGTCGCGCTCACCGTCGCCGACGGCGGCAAGTCCGCGACCGGCTGGGTACAGGGTCTCGGGATGTTCATGCCCAGTCGCGGCATCGACCAGGGCCGCGAGCACCACGCCATCCGCGGCAACGGCCCGCCCAGCCGTCCGGTCCACGTGGAGCGAGACCTACGGCCGTTCACCGACCCGCATCTGGTCTTCGCACTCAGGGTGTCCCACCCGGACATCCGAATCGCCACCGAGGAAACCGAGGACGGTCTCACCGTCCGGCTGCACGACGGCGTCAGCTCCTGGGCCACCGCCACCACCGGCCAGACAGGCACCACCGCGGCGTACGAAGGCGGCCCCCGTCAGCTCCTGGTCGAAGTCGAAACCGGCCGACAGCACTGGGAAAGTCGCGACACCCCGCCGTTGTGGGACTTCGGAATGACCGTCACACCCGAGGGGCTCCAGGTCTGGTCCGGCACCGCCCATGCCGGACCGTACATGCCCTGACGGTTGTCGGTGTCGCCTGGGCACCTTGCACATGGCGCCGGCTGAACCTCCGTACGGAGGGAGCCACCGGGCAGTGGTACCTCCACCCTGACGGCTCCTGGGCAGTAGTGGAGTCGCGCCAGGACGGCACGGTTCGGGCCATCCAGAGGGGTCCCCGACCCCTCTGGTCGCAGCTGGAGGCGGCAGCCTCCACGTGGCACACCAACGGCCCCGGGCATCGACCGCGACGGCCTCACGGCGACCCCCAACGTCAACACGGTGTGGCTGGACAACCCCGGCGACCATGTCGGAAGCCTCGCGGCAACCTGACCCCACCCAACGCCACCGCCCCCTCCTCCGCGTCCAGGAGAAGGGGGCGAAGTACTGCCCAGCGCCGGTACGGTGCTGCCGTTGCCCGACGGAGGTACGCACATGGACGACGAACCCCTTGCCCACTGGGCAGCACGGCGCCAAGGCCGCCTGCGCAAGCCCGGCGAACTCAAAGCGATCACCCTTGGCACCGGCCCCCTGCGCGCCGCCCACCTGGACCCCGACGCCCCGCGCATGATCCTGGAGTGGGACGGCTTCGCCTGGCAGCCGCTGACCACGGTGCATAACTACGCGGCGGCGTGCCAGATCCTCAACCCTGCCCTCGCCCCTCAGCAGTCCACACAGCCGGCACCGAAGAAGCAGCCCGGTCGACACCGAAAGCCCTGACCCCGAACACTCCAGCCCCCGCCTTCGGCACGATCTCACGCTGTTGGAGACCGTGTGGCTGGCATGCCTGGAACTCCACCCGCGCCTTGCCCTCCTTGGCATTCCGCCCTGCTGGGCCTCGGCCCGAGACAGAATAAGACGTACGGGCGAACGTCCCCAGTTCGCGCTCGGAGGGGCCTCACCTCGGGAAGCCGCGATGAGGCCCCAAGTGGCTCTGCGTAGTGTTCCGACTCTGTGGCGTCCGGCGCGGAGACCTCGGCTCAACGGTCCCCGTCGGGCTCGGCCTCGCCGGACCGCGGGGAGTTCATTGGCCAGCGCGCCGAGGTGTTCGTCGAGGCCGTTGGCGTACGGCCGTACACCCCGGGGTACGTCCGGGCCAACCACCGGACCAGTGCTCACCGCCGGTCAGGCGGGCGAGGTACCGAACGGGTTGTCGATGACGTAGCGCCACAGGCCGTCCGGACCGCGCCGGGTGACGTCCGTGGCGGTCCCGGCCAGCAGGACGGCGGCGCCATCGGGGCCGGTGCCCTCGATGCTCCAGTCGACGATCAGCAGTGCGAGGTCACCGGCCGCGTACGTGTGGCGGGGACGCACTTCGATCGGCAGTCCCAGCGCGAGGAACTCCGCCGTTTCCGCGGCGAGCGCGGCGCCCGTCAGCGGGGTTCCGGGGCGTGGGACGAAGACGGCGTCCGGCGCGTACACCTGGGCCACCGCCGCCGGGTCGCCGGTGTTGAAGGCCGCGGCGAAGACGGCGGGGTGTTGCCGGGGATCGGTTGTCAGGGCGACAGTGGGCGCATGATCGCGTTCGATGTTCATGGCCACAGCCAAGCCGAGGCCGAAATGGGTCACCAAACGGAAAGCCACGCCGGCCGGTGGGACGACGAGCTGGTCCCAGACGTCGCCGGGCGTTCCCTGCGTCCGGAGCCACACTGCCCGGTTGAGCTGGCCCTCGCGGCGGTGTCAGGGCGCTGGACCACGCTCGTACTGCGGGAACTGATGAGCGGACCGCTGTCGTTCGGGGCGCTTTCGACCCGACTCCCCGACATCAGCCCGAAGGTGCTCACCGAGCGGCTGCGGACGCTGGAGGGGCAGGGTCTCGCCGTCCGGGAACGGCTGCCCGGCTTTCCCGTACGCACCCGCTACGGTCTGACCGCGGCCGGTGCGGCCCTGCGGCCTCTGCTCGTCGAGCTGTACCGGACCGGGGTGGAGCTGGCGGAGACGGGGGCAGGGGTGGGGGGCCCGGCCCCGGGAGGGCTCGCGATCCAGTAGGGGAACCCGGAACCAGAGCTTCGCCGCCGGGAGAGCAGCGCCATCTTCCTCATGGACTCACCGGCAAGGCATCGGCCAGCGATGGGCCACCGGGCGGCGGCCCGAAATTTGCCCCGTCGAGCACCGTGGCGCGCCCGCCCTGATCACCTCCGCGATGCGCTGCATGCGCTGGGGGTTGATCACGTTGGCATCCTTCACCCAGACTGCCCGCTCCACCTCCCGACGGATCGGGGGCGGCCCCGGCGACCGCCGGACGCCCCGTCAGCCGTGTGGCCCATCCCGCTGGCCGGCCCATCCAACGCCTCCAGGCTCAAGGTGTTGCGACGACCGGTTGAATCCGCCTGTCTGCCACTGCCCCTCGTCCGTCCTTGATGCCGTCCGACAGCCCGCACCCGGCGAGCAGCGCGCCGGCCACGGCCAGCGCACAGGTCAGGCGAATGGTCCGTGTGATGCGCTACTGCTGTCACACCCGCCGTGACACGCGGACCATCAACTGGGTGACTGCTCAGTGGCCGCGGGTGGTGATGTCGCCGTAGGACGTGGTCGCGTGGATGGTCAGGCCTGCGGCGGCGCCGTCGGTGTTGGTGAGTGCGTTGTTGATGCGGCCGTAGGCGGTGGCGGCGTCCAGGGAGGCGGAGACTCCGCGGGCGGCGCCGACCGACACGTCGCCGGACTCGGTGCGCAGCGTGAGCGTGCCGTGCACGGCCTCGGTGATGTGGATGTCGCCCTTCTGGGTGCTGATCCGGGCGGGGCCGCCGAGGCGGCCCACGCAGATGTCGCCGGCGAGGAGGGTGAGGTGGGCGCCAGCGGTCTCGTCGAGCTTGACGGTGCCCTGCGCGCCGTCGAACGCGACGTCGCCGAGCCGCCCGACGCCGTGGAGCTCGGCGGCGGCCGTCTTCGCCTGGACGCCGGAGCCGGCGGGCAGTTGGACGGTCACCTCGACCGATCCGGAGGGACCGAGGATCTGGTTCTTCGGTGCCGCCGCCTCGATCCGCAGGACCGCGTCGGCGTACTCGACCGTCGTCTGCTCCGCCGCCTTCACGTCACGGGCCTTGGAAGGGTCCGCGGGCAGGATCTCCACGGTGGTGTCGGCCCGGTCCGCGGCGATGAATCGGATGCGCCCCGCGGGGATGTCGAGGACGGCGGCGACCGGGGCGGGAGTGTCGAACTCTGCATTGTCTTCTTTCTTTCTCTCGCAGCGCGACCTCGGTCGGCCCACTGTTTCTGATAGACGAAACGCTACGTTGCATTCATAAATTCAACAACAACGCCGTTGCGTGAAATCGCTATGCATGCAGGTAGAAGCAGGGGAAAGCGTGGCAACGGATTGGAGTCTAACGCAACAATCCCACTTCATCGTTGCAATGGACTGTCGGTGAACGATACGCTGGACACACCACGGACAGAACACACCAGCCACGTCCGTGGGCTGGAACGCTCCGGAATGGTCCGTTACGCCTACTACCTCTCAGCGAGTGCCGACGTCATCAACGCAGGCAGTGACCAGAACCCGGTGGACCTCCTCCAGGGCGGTCGCCCGGTTCCACCGCAGCGACGGCAGCGCACCGCCGCTCCCCGGCGGTCCGGTCTCCTTCGGGAACAAGCCCTTGACCATCCATCACGTGGCGATGTGCCTAGGCAGGGTTACATCGCCGAGGCTCCGTACGCTGGCGGCCACGTCCAGATCTCCGCGCTCTCCTCACACGGTGACCACCACGGAGCCATGCGCCTCCACGGCCCGGGAGGGGGTTCCCCGAACCGCCTGGCGCCCAGCCGCGGGTCAACGCACGTATGGGTGGGGAACCAAGCCGAGCAACTCCGAGGGCGGCCCGAGCACCGGGCGGCCGTTTCCAAACAGCGCCATCAACGTCGACAACACCACACGCATTCGTGACTCTCATTTCAGTGGATTCGGGTCCCGGGACCAAGGCCCGGGGGTCAAGCACAGGGAGGACCGTCCAGGGTTCGAAGCGGATGCGCTCACCGAGCCCGGGGCAGTTCGCGGGTTCCCTCGGCTCCTGGCACGGATCTTCGAGACGGATGTCGGTACGGAGATCAGATCGCCGGTACGTCGAGCTGGAACTCGCGCGTGCGCCGGTAGGAGCGGAAACCCAGTGCGCGGTTGACCGCCAGCATGTGGACGTTGTCCTCGGCGTTGTCCGTCTCGATCTCAACGACTCCCGGGTGTTCGGCGCGCAGCCGGCGCACCATCGCCGCCTTGACCCACAGCCCCAGCCCGTGGCCGCGGTGCGCGGGCACGACCGCCGTGTCGTACTGCTGGGCCCGCGGCGGCGCTCCCTGGGGGAGCAGGATCTCGGTGTAGCCGGCCATGGTTCCGTCGTCGTGGACGGCGGCGATGGTCAGCAGGGTGTCCCCGCGGTCGGCGATCACCTTGGCCATGGCGCGGACGCGGTCGGCGTCCCAGTCCACGCTGCCGTAGTCCAGGTCTCCCGTGGGCATGTCGTTCATCGCGTTCTTGGCCGCGGCGAAGGCGTCGGCGAGGTCGTCGGGAACCGTTCCGGTCCAGCCGGTCAGCCGGTACCCGGGATGCCCGGGACCGGCGGCCAGGAGTACGGCCGACTCGTCCAACCGGTCGAAGTGCAGCAGCAGGTGATCCAGGCTCAGCACCCGTCGGAAGCCCCATCGTTCGCAGAAGGCTTCGCCCGGGCTGTCGGCCGGAGCTTCGACGATCAGGCTGCGACGGCCCTCGGTGCGGCAGGCCGCCACGACCGCCGACAGCAGGAGCGAGCCGGCTCCCAGGCGCCGGTGCGCGGGGTCGACGTGGAGTTCCAGTTCGGCGAGGTGGTCCCGCCCCGGGGAGGCGAACAGCCGCAGACCCGCGACCGCGACCGGGACGCCGTCCGCCCTGGCGGCCAGCCAGGTCAGCCGGTGGCTCTCCAAGGTGGGCTTGGTGAGCTGGGCGTGGACCTGCCCGCGCCCGGGAGGCGGCACTCCCGGCAGGTCGTGAGCCATCGAGGCGGCGACTACCTGGTGCCACGCGGCGGCGTGGGTCACCGAGACGCGATGGAGCGGAACGACGTGGACGTGCTCGGACAAGGTGACGACTCCCGCGATCGATGGAACCTGATGCACGGAAAGCTATGGCGGTCTGACGGTCCGGCACATCGGTCGGCATGACTTAACGCGTTGATCGGGAAGGCAGGATCGTTAGGTAGGTTGACCCCATGCTGTACGGGCGAGGGACCGAGCAAGACCAGATACACCGGATGCTCATCCGTGCCGGCGACGGTGCGAGCTGTGCGCTGGTGATCCACGGTGAGGCCGGAATAGGCAAGACGGCACTGCTGGAGTACGCCGCCGGGCTCGCGGGCCCCGGGCGGGTGCTACGGACGGTGGGCATCGAATCGGAGATGGAGTTGGCCTTCGGCGGCCTGCACCAGCTCCTGTGGCCCGTCAGCAACTACCGGGACCAGCTGCCCGAGCCGCAGGCCGCTGCCCTGAACGCAGCGTTCGGCCTGTCCGGCGAGGCGGTGCGAGACCGGTTCAGCCTGGGGACGGCGGTGCTGACGACCCTGTCGCAGGCCGCGGGCAGCGGCCCTCTCCTGTGCCTGATCGACGACTCCCAGTGGCTGGACCAGGCATCCCTGGACGCTCTGACGTTCGCGGCCCGGCGGCTCCACACCGAGGGCGTGGTGATGCTGTTCGCCGTCCGGGACGGTGTGCCCGGCGGGCAGATCACCGGCTTGCCACAGCTACTGCTGCACGGCCTCGACCCCTCGGCCGTCGATGCCCTCCTCACCGACCGCGTCGCCGCCCTGTCGCCCTATACACGGGACCAGATCGTCGAGCAGGCACAGGGCAACCCGCTGGCCCTGCTGGAATTGCCTGCGGCCCTCACCGCCGAACAGCGTGCCGGCCAGCTGAACCCCGTCACCCTTCCCGCCGGGCTGTCCACGCCCTCCAGCCGGATCCAGGAGACCTTCCGGGAGCAGATTCGCCGACTGCCCGAACCCACCCGGGCCATGCTGCTGGTGGCCGCTGCCGACGACTCCGGCGACCTCGACCTCGTGCTGCGGGCATCGACCCGTTTCGGCGCCACCCTGGAGGACCTGGAACCGGCTGAACACGCCACGCTCATCCTGCTGACCGAGAACGCCCTGTCCTTCCGCCACCCCCTCATCAGGTCGGCCACCTACCAAAACGGCGCCCTGGCCCGGCGCCTCGCAGCCCACAGGGCGCTGGCCGACGCGCTGGACGAGGAGTCGGGCGTCGGCAAGCACGCCGACCGCCGGGCCTGGCACCTGGCGGCCGCCACGACCGGGGCCGACGAAGCCGTCGCCGCCGAGATGGTGGGCGTCGCGCAACGGGCCGGAGGCCGACAGGGAACGGCCTCGGCCTCGGCCGCTTACGAACGGGCGGCGCAACTGACCGCAGACTCCGCCGGACGCGCCCGGCTCCTGGCCGCCGCGGCCTTCACCTCGGCCGAGGCCGGGCAGTTCCACCGCACCGCAGCCCTCACCGACCACATCAACGCAGTCGCCCTGGACCCGGGAATGCTCGCCGACTTCGCCCGCGTCCGGGCCATCGTCGAGCTCGACCGGGGATCACCGGGCCAGGCCGCGCGCATCCTTCTCGAATGCGCTGACCGGATCAGCAGTTCCGCCGATCTGGCTCCGGTACTGACCGAGGCGGTCCAGACGGCCCAGTCCTCGGGCGACCGGCAGCTGATGGCCGACGTCGCCGCCCGGCTCCCCGACTCGCCGGAGTACGCAATGGCGAGAGCGATGACAGGCCCCCTCGACGCCGTCAGGGACACGATGGGGCATTCGCAGGCCGGGGAAGGGGAGGCCGGATTCGCCGAAAGGATCCTGGCCGGGACGTACGACCAGCTCTTCGCCGATCACGGTACCGCTCTCGACACCGCCATCGCCTGCGTACGCGACTGCCGGGCCCAGGACATGGTCGGCTGGCTCCACACCGCACTGCACCTGCTCGCCGAGACCCAACTGTCGCTGGGGCTCTACGAGGAGGCCCGTACCGCCGCCACGGAGGGGCTGGCCGTCGCCGAGCAGTTCGGCCGCCGCCACCGGGAGACGTACCTGCGTGCAACCCTGGCCACGCTCGCCGCCCTCCAGGGCGAACAGGAGCGGTGCGTCGGCCTGAGCGAAGCGACACTGGACTACGCCGATGCCCATGGCATCGAACTGGCCGCTGCCCACGCGCACCGGGCCCTCGGCCTGCTCGACCTCGGCCTCGGCGACGCCGGGAACGCGCTCACCCACCTGGAAGCGGCAAGATCCCGAGTGGGGCACCCCACTCTGGCGGCCTTCCTCCTTCCCGACCTGGTGGAGGCCGCGATCCGGGCCGGGCAACGGGAGCGCGCGGCGGAGCCCGTGGCGCTACTGGCGCAATGGGCGCAGGCCGCACACCAGCCCACGGCGCTCGCCCTCTCGCGTCGCTGCCAGGCAGTGACCGGTCCCGAAGACGAGGCCGAGCAGCACTTCACGGCCGCCCTGCACCTGCACGACGCGGGCACCACCCAGCCGTTCGAACGAGCCCGCACCGAACTGCTGTACGGGGAATGGCTCCGTCGCGAACGGCGCCGGACCGATGCCCGCAGCCACCTCCGCACCGCCCTGGAGACATTCGAGAAGCTCGGCGCCCAGCCATGGACGTCCCGAGCCCGCACCGAACTCCAGGCGAGCGGTGAGACCGTGGATCCCGACAGCCGTCCGAACGCGCTGCTCGGCCGGCTCAGCCCGCAGGAACGGGAAGTCGTACGACTCGCCGCCACGGGTGCCACCAACCGCCAGATCGCCACCCAGCTCTTCCTGAGCCCCCGCACCGTCGGCCACCACCTCTACCGGGCCTTCCCCAAGCTCGGCATCACCACCCGCACCGAACTCCCGCAGCTCCTCCGCCAGGACCGATGACCCGGCGGACCGCTACCGAGGCCTTTCCGACCTGACCGTGGGGCTGTGGTGTTGGCCGGTGCGGGCTGTACGGAACGACGAAGCTCCTGGTAGACGGGTTCTCGACCAAGATCACCCGTGTCCGCCAGGAGCGTCGCGTGCTCGTCTATCCGTCGTCGATCGATCTGTCCAGCCGTACGCTGCGGCACCTGACGGAGCGGCTCGCAGTGCGGCAACGGGAGATCGGTACGCGGTGGCGACGACTGCCCGCCGGCCGTCAGGCCCTGCTCGCCCTGGCCTACCTGCGGTGCGGCGACACCTACGCTGAGCTTGCCGCCGGGTTCGGAACCGGCATCGCGACCGCCTACCGGTACGTCCGCGAGGCCATAGAAGTCCTGGCCGCTCTCGCACCGACCCTGGCCAAGGCGATGGAGACGGCCCGGACGAAAGCGTTCGTGATCCTGGACGGCACGCTGTTGCCGATCGACCGGATCGCCGCCGACACCCCCTACTGCTCGGGAAAACACAAGCGGCACGGCATGAATGTGCAGGTCCTCACCGACCCGTTCGGCCGACTTCTCTGGGCACCACCGGCCCTGCCCGGAGCCACTCACGACCTGACCGCGGCCCGAAGCCATCGCATCGTCGACGCGCTTGCCGCCGCGGGACTGAAGTGCTGGGCGGACAAGGCCTACCAAGGCGCGGGTCAGGACATCCGAGTCCCCATCCGGGGCCGTCGGCTCAAGCGCTGGAAACGACGGCACAACAGCAGTCACGCGAAGATCCGCTGCGTCGGAGAGCAGGCCGTGGCCGTGCTGAAGGGCTGGCGCCTCCTGCGGAAGCTCCGCTGCAGCACGAACCGGATTACCGACATCGTGAAGGCAGTCCTCGTCCTCCACCACGCCTCAACACGAGGTTGGAAAGGCTCACTCTGACCGAGAGATGGACAGCACATGCCCAAGGGTTTGAGAGGAAGTTGGTACCGAGGAGCGACTCGAACTGTCCGCGGGTTTCGGCAGCGCCTGTGTCAGCGGGGCTACGTTTCGGGTGCTCTTACTGCCGGAACTTCGGCTCCTGGGACCGTCCTCCACCTGCGTGAAATCCGGAGCAGAGCAGGTTGAATGCCTGGAGGGCCGCCGAGGCGACGGCATCGCGGGCGGGCACGGGCGGTTTGCCGGACATGATGTGTCGTCGGAGCTCGCGCAGTGCGGCGCGGTGCGTTCCGGCGATGGCTCCCGCGACGAGCACGGGCAACGGGTAGCCGGCATCGCCGGGTGTGTCTGCGGCGTTCGCCGGATGTTCGGTCAGAGCGGTCGCCAGAGCAGCTTCGATGCGTTCGCCGATCTCGCGTTCGCGGGCGCGCAGGGCCGGGCTGTCCTCGATGATCTGCCAGAACGCGGGCGCTCCGGGCTGGAGTCCGAGCATGGGGTGGTCCTGCCGCAGGGCGGAGAGCAGGTCGTCGCGGACGGCCTCGATGGGGCAGGTTCCCGGGGTTCGGTCGCGTACCAGGGCGGCGAGGTGGTTCTCGACCTCGGCCTGGCGGTCGAAGAACAGGTCTTCCTTGGCGGGGAAGTAGTTGAACACGGTGTTGGTGGATACGCCCGCGTGCCGTGCCACCTCGGCGACCGTGACCTGGTCGAAGCCGTGCTCCAGGAACAGCGGCAGGGCCGCGTCGGCGATCGCCGTGCGGGTCTGCTGCTTCTTGATCTCACGAAGGCCCATGCCCCACATGATAGTGTCACCACAAATTTGGCGTGACACCAAGATTTTTAGGGGGGCTTATGACCATGACCTTCGGCATCTATCCCGGCGGCATCCTGGGCGACGACCAGGGCATCATCCATCCGGTCCGACCGGACGAGCCGGACCGCATCAACGAGGCCCTCGACGAGCTCCAAGGCGACGCGGGCACGCTGACGGTGCGCGCCTACCGCTCGTTCACCGCCACCGTGACACCGCCGCCGCCAACGCCCGCCGATCCCCGTGCCTGCCTCCAGCGCGGGCGCACCCTGGACCTCGTGCTGCAGTTCCGCGAGCCTTCCGGCGATCTGGACGGCTGGCCGGAGTTCGTCCGCGAGGCCGTCCGGACCGGCGGACCCGAGCTGGCATCCGTCCAGATCTGCGAGGAGCCCAACCTCAACCTCCCCTCCGTCGACGGCAGCACCCCCAACGTCCTGAACGCGCTCGCCCAAGGTGTCATCGCCGCCAAGCAGGAGGCCCGCTCCCTCGGCCACCCTGTCGTAGTCGGCTTCAACGCCGTACCGACCTTCGACCCGTCCGACACCTTCTGGTCCGACCTCGGCACCCTGGCCGACGCGCGCTTCCGGCAGAGCCTGGACTACGTCGGCCTGGACTTCTTCCCGGACGTGTTCCGGCCCGTCGCCGCCGACCAGTTGGCAGGCGCGGTCACCGCGGTCCTCACAGCGTTCCGCCGCGTCAGCCTGCCGCAGGCCGGCATCCCGGACACCATCCCGATCCGCGTGTGCGAGAACGGCTGGCCCACCGGCCCCGGCCGCGCCGAGGAGCGACAGGCCGCCACTCTCGACGCCGTCATCCGGACCGTCGCCGGCCTCGCCTCCGACCTGAACATCGACGGCTATTCGCTCTTCGCCCTGCGGGACGCCGACAGCAACGCCGAAGGGCTCTTCCACCACTTCGGCCTGCTGCGCGACGACTACACGCCCAAGCCGGCCTTCGCGACCTACAGGCAGCTGATCAAGGAACTGGGCAGCCCGCCGGCCACCTCGGCTCGGTGACGCTGCGGCCACCAGGAGACGCGGTGCTGTCAATTCTCAGGTGAACAGAGCCACGCTGACGAACGATCTACTCCGCGGATTGCCGACCACGACCAGCGTGAGTGCCCCGAGGACCGGCACACCAGCCCTTTGACCTGCAACTTCAAGTTGGCGGGTACTCGCTCCCGAGGCGATGCCGTGCACTCGCGAGGGAGTGCTCTGCATCGTCGGTGCGCATCGGCGGCATCGAGGGCGCTCAGCAGCTGGCGGCCGGGCCGTGCTGCGGCCGGGCTGCAGGGGATGGTGCGCCCCCTGGTCGTCCTCGCGCACCGGGCGCGGTGCGGGGGCCTCGTCGTGGTTGGCGTACCGCTGTCTGAGCGCTCGGCCGCGGTCGAGCACCGTCTGCGGCCAGGCGGTCCGACTCGGCGTCGGTGTCGGCGTCCGGGAACGGCACGAGGAGCTGCTCGGGCATCGCGGCCTGCTGGTGCGCGGTGACGTCCTACATGGCCCGGCCGGTGCGGCCGGCGGTGCGTAGCTGGGCGGCCAGCATGGTGGAGGCGATAACTGCGCGGCCGTAGCGCAGCGGCACGCGCGGGATGTCCCAGTCCTCCAGCGGTAGCCGGGGTTTGTCGGGGTCGCCGGGGCAGGCCGGTGGCTGCTGGTCCGGGTCGGGTGCGGCTGTGGGCTGCCGCCGACGGGTCGGCGGCGGGTCGGTCAGGGACGGGAGGTGTAGAGGCGGTGGTCCGACATGGGGCCACACACGGTATTGGGTTCGCTGATGTCCACGCAGTGCGTGGCGAGCGCGGCGTCCACGATTCGTCCAGGCCGGGATCGCGGCGGGCCGCGGAGCACGAGGGCGAGGTGGCGGCGGGCCTCGGCGAGCAGATGCCGGCGGTGGAACCATCCGTCGCCGTTCATCACGAACACGATCGCGGTGACGTCGATGGCCGCCAAGGCGACGTCGACGATCTGGGCGACCCGGGCCCGGATCGCGACAGCAGCGGCGCGGGCGCGCTCGAGGAGGGAGTCGATGACGTCGGCATTCACTCCGGAGTTCAGGATGGCGTTCTTCTTCCACCACACGCGCAGCTGCGCGAGCGGCTGGGTCTTCCGCTTGGCGCGGGCGGGTCTTCCTCGCCGCGATCCGGTCCAGCTTGGTGCGAGCCCGTTCGGAGACCACGGACAGGAACTTCGGCTCCCCGTTGTCGTCGACGGCGGTGACGTACGCGCGCTCCAGGTCCTCACGGCACGCTTCGATCCGCTCACCACTCCGCGCGGTCCAGGCGATCAGCTCGTGCGGGATCCCCGGCGATCTCCATCACCGGCCGGCGCCCGGCGCTGACCGTGCGCGGCTCGGTCGCCACCCCGAGCACCTCGCAGACCTCGGCAGCCACCACTTCGTTGTAGAGCGCGGAGGCGGCGACGGTGTTCTCGAAGAGGACCTCGGAGCGGACCAAGCCTGTAGGTTCTCGATTCCGATGTCCTCTGGCACGGCACTGACCAGCGCCGATGCGGGCAGCGTCACGTGGTGTGCCTGCGGGTTCGTCTCACTTCCGTATCCCTTTCCGCACCCGTCCCCCGGCAACCGTCGTGCGGATGCCGGGGGAGGGCGGCCGAGCGTTACAAGGCTCGTCAGGTAAGTCGGCCGCGTATCCGCCAGAAGGAAGCCGCGGCCAGCAACCCGGCGAGTACGGTGAAGAGCGCGGTCTCCGTCCACTGGAAGGTCCAGTAGCGGTCGGCGGGATGCTCGGTCACCTCGACGTGGATGTTCTCCTTGGCCAGGCAGGCCGGCATGTTGCCAAGGACTGGTTGTTGGTGCAGTCCTGGTACCTCGCGCAGGCGCGGGAGTGGCTGGAGACCTGGACGGATGTGTCCGGAGTCGAAGGCATCCTGGTCAAGGGGAAGGACCAGCGCTACCTGCCGAACCATCGGGGGTGGACAAAGATCCGGCGCCGGGACACCACCGAGGCGCGGTCATCGGCGCTATCACTGGCACACTCCCCCGCCCCCAACTCCTCATCCTCGGCCGCCACGACGCGGCGCGCCGACTACGGACCGTTGCCAGGCGGTGCCGCTGTGGCCGAATCAGGCCCGCCAGGTCGGCGAGCACCTGGCCGCCACCGACCACGGACACCCATGGGAGGACGTCCGGTTCGCAGCGTCCTGGCGGTCCCGCGACATGCTGGACGCGACCCTGGCCCACCCGGACCTGGTCGCGGAGATCAGCGCCGACCGATTCATCGACCGTGGCGGGGTCTTCAGGCACCCCCTCAGGTTCAAGCGACTGCGCCTGGACGTGGGAGTACAGGACGTCCCGGCCTTGGAGCAGGGGCCTGTTGCTTCAGCCGGTTGATATCCCCCGCGGCACGAGATGAGGTGTCGCGGTAGTGGGGCGCATGAGGGCAGCCCTGGGTGGCACACGAGCTTCCTCACCCGATGTGGGGCCCCCTTCGCTGCGCACGACCAATAGCCGGTTTCGCATGGGCAGCCGCCCCAGCCCCCGGGTCCGGACCCGGGCCCTGACGGACCGGTCGCTGCTGGCCCACGACGTGGTCTGGGCGGCCGCGGGAACCCCGCACTCGGTGTTCCCGATGGCCCCGCAGGACCTGATCACTAACGCGGGCGCCACGCTGACCGACGTCCGCGAACGCTGACCGGCCGCTCCGGTACAGCCCCGCCCTGCAGTCCACGGGACGGGGTCCACGTCAGGAGGCGGACAGCACCGCCGCCACGATCGGTCCCGCCGCGTCGCCGCCGTGGCCGCCGGCCTGGACCATCGCCGCCGCGGCCACGTCGTCGCTGTACCCCGTGAACCAGCTGTCCGGGCTGCCCGCTCCGTCGACCTCGGCCGAGCCGGTCTTCGCGCCCTTGTCGCCGCCGACCGAGGACATCGCGCCCGCGGCCATACCGCTGGTCGCCGTCAGCCGCATCATCGAAACCAGCTGCTGGCGCACCGACGGCTTCACCGCGCGCGCCGCGCTCGCGACCGGCCGGTTGTCGAGCTCCGGCGAGACCAGCAGGGGCTGGCGGAACCGGCCGCTGCGGGCCGTGGCCGTGATGTTTCCACGCAGTCCCCTCCCCCGGAAACACAGTTCCCTGAACACGTTCAAAGAACTTCAGGTGCAGACCTTACGTTGCACGAGCGAGCGAAGTACAGCTTGTTACCGGACGGGAACCCCTCGGATCCGGCCTTGCGCGGGCCCGTCAGGTCCCGGACCCGGCCCCGGGACCCGGCTGTCCAGCCGGAACCACCGCCGAAGCGGCCCGCCCACCACAGCAGCGTCGTCGTCGTCGTCCACAATCCACGGCCGATTGGTCACACCATCACGAACGGCCGATCCTCACACCAGTCACGGCCAACCAGAATTTCAACGTGCTCGTGATACGAGCTCTACGGGTCCAAGCGAAGTTCTGTGATGGACTGCGTGAACTGATCGCGAATAAGCGGGTCAACATCCTGCACTTTCTCACCTTGCTCCAGGTTCCCGGCTCCAAACGTTGTGGACAGGTATGGAGCGGCTGCCGACGTCGCCTCCATCGCATCAAGGCGCATAACGGTATAGGCGAAGGGAGTGTTTTGACTTCCGCTTCCAAATGCCGTGGGCATGTACGGAGGGGCCGGAGTCTTTGTCAGCATTGCATCAAAGTGCACAATTGTATGCGCGAAGGGTTCGTCTCCCAACTCCTTCCTGGCCAAGCTGGTGGGTGCAAAATCTGTTCGCGTGCAGACATTCGGTGCCGATGGGGCTGGCGCGCATGTTCCAGGATCCAAATCTCCGGTAGGCGTAGACATCGAAATGTATGCCGTCAGTCGAACGATGGCCTGCCCGCTATCACGTGCGTCGAATACGAACGAGGAAGTCCGCGTTTCTCCTGGAGCCAACGACTCTCCGGTGGCCAACAGGTCGTCGAAGCTGAGCAGTGATGCAAATTTTCCAAAATGCCTACGGTTTGGCTCCGATAGATCCAACGTTGCGCTTGCATCTTGAGCGGTCATTCCCTCCGCCGACTCTGCTCGGTGCCCTGAGACTACGTAAATGGCGCCGAGAGATTCCGCTGGCGCCGCCCCGTTGTTTTTCAGCGTTACAACACCTCGCACCCTGGTGGTTCCGCGCGAGGAATTGATCTTTTCCAGCTTGGTGGAAATGTCAACTCTAGGGCGTTCGTGTACAGGCTTATAGAAAGTCATGTAGGACCACTGCGCAAATCCCAGAAGTGGAAGCAGGGTGCCCAGCGCCACCCAACCGAAGTTCACGTGACCATATACTGCAGCACTCACCAGCATCACGACGATGCACACAAATAGGGCGAACGCGAGTGTCAGCCATTCCATGTCGAGAGTCGGGCTGTGTAGGTCGATCCAGATTGGAATGAATAGCATGGGCAGAGCAGCCGCCTGCGATAGCAATACGATTGGGTAATGCCAGGGATTTCTATTCGTGACCCTTGGCGCGGCGCTTACTCCCGGACGCCGTCGCTGCTGGTTGCGTGCGGCCCGAATGGCGGCAGTAATAGCTCTCGGCCTGCACGCCTGATGAGCGTTGCGCGGCAGGTATTGGCGGATTCTTCGAATAGAGCTGGCGAGAGGGCTTCCTGGGTACATTTGGAGCAGTGCAACGACATTGAGGGCTACAATTAGGAACCTGAGGAGTGCCGAGATAACCTGCTCCTTTCCGTAAACTCGTACGTCGTAGATTCCGCTCCACGTGAAGAGGGCGACTTCGGTCAGGAGCATGGCTACGAGTAGCCCAGAGAGGAACCAATAGCGCACAGGTGTCGTCTG
Organism: Streptomyces sp. NBC_00190; assembly: GCF_036203305.1. Lineage (GTDB taxonomy): Bacteria > Actinomycetota > Actinomycetes > Streptomycetales > Streptomycetaceae > Streptomyces. The sequence continues at coordinate 129,234 of NZ_CP108131.1, forward strand.
CTTGCTGATCATGCAGGCCCATTTCAGTTGTTGATGTTAAGGAGCTGGTTGCGCACAGTCCGCAGACTGGCGCCGGTCTGACGGGACCTCCCGAGCTGGCCCCGAGGGTGGAGCCGACCGTCACCCGTGGCCGTAGCCGACACGAGGCTGCCCCCGGCCATGGCGAGCGCGGGGTCCCCTCTGGCAGGTGGATCTGGCCGACGTGGGCGGAGGTAACGGGGGCGCGCGCCCCGCCCCCAGCGCGGGCGAGGCGCAACTGCGCGGTGCAGGTTCTTCTTGATCACGGCCCAGTGATAGTGGAGACGTACAGGCGCCCGGCCGCAGGCCGTGGAGCATCTCACCCTGCTGGGTGAGCCCCTTCACCGGAGAAACGATCAATCGCTGGCCCATGCGCAGGCCACAGCGGTGGCACCCCAAGAATGCTGCTCGTACGGGCCTGCTGTAGCGATGCCTCACCCTTGCGGGCGATGCGGACGACGATGCGTTTGCCGCGTGGCCATTTCCGCAGTTCAGGTATGCCGTAAGCATCGGCGTGCAGTTTCCTGGGCTTGAAGTGGCGGCCGCGCGATGGGGATCGCGTCTCGTTTGGTGACCGAGCATGATGGACTTCAGTGCCTGGCCATCGTGGGTGTTGGCGGCCGAGAGGCCGACGAGGAGAGGCAGCCCTGCCGCGTCCGACAGGACCTGCATCTTGGAACCCGGCTTGGCCCGGTCCAGGGGCTCGGACCTATGAGTTCGCCTTTTAGCCCTGATGTGAGCAGAGTCGAGGACCGCTGGGGAAAGGTCGAGCAGTCCCGCGTCGTCAAGCCGGTGGAGGATCTCTTCGTGGAGCCGGCCCCATACTCCGGCTCCCGACCAGATCAGGAACCGGCGGTGGGCTGTCTTCGATATCCCGAAGCAGGCGGCGGTGACCACCGCTGCCCAGTACGTAGATGATCGCGGCGAACAACGTCCCATCAGGCGCGTCCTGCGGCCGCACCCTCGAGGGCGGGATCAGCGGCTCCGCCATCTCCCACAACCCGCCCGGAACGCTCCACCCCCACGTACCCCGCCCCATGAACGCGGCCGAGTCGCCTGTGACCCGGCAGGGAAGGGCCGCAGGGCAAGGCGGGTGAACATTGGGCGATTCGTTGTCCCACAGAGGTGTGGTCGGGGGATAAGGACGAGAAGGATCGGCAGTCGGCAGGGCGGCCTCAGCGAGCAACGAGGGTGAGACATGGCAGTCATCGGCACCTGGAATATGGAGAACCTCTACCGGTTCGGTGGCCGCTTCGGGACCAAGGACGAGCCCGTGTACGGGGCAAAGCTCCAGGCCGACGACCACAACGACCCGACCTGCCGCATAGAACCCCGCGCCCTCGCGGTACACCTCGAACCCGCCCCCGGTCACTCCTGGACGTCGTGGCGTGCCATCTGAAATCCAAGCTGCGGTCCTTCCCCGACGGCCGCTTCAGCCCTCGCGACGAGGGCAGACACGCCCGCTACGCCGTCTACGCCCTGTGGTAGCGGCGCCGAGGCCGTCACGGTACGGGCCCTGGCCGACGAGCTCCTAGCCGGTGACGGCGAGGCCCGCGATGTCGCCGTGCGCGGCGATATCAACGACGAGCCGACTGCGGCCACGACCGAGATCCTCCTCGGCCCGCCCGGCCCCCAGATCGGCACCTCCGGCTTCGAGCGCCCCGACCAGGGCGATCAATCCCGTCTGTGGAACCTCCCCACGCATCCACGAAGACCAGCACCACTCCCGCATCCGCGCCGGCCAACCAGAACTCATCGACCACATCCTGGTCAGGCATGCCCCGATGGACCGCGGCGAGCACGCCTTCACCGGGCCCAAACCCCCCTGCACTCCGTCAGTGACGACCCCACCGCACGCCGGGACAAACCCGCCTTCGACCACACCCCCGTCCTCGCCACCCTCCGCTACCCCTGAAACGCCCCGCCGTAATTGGCGGACCTGCCAAGAGACGGAGACCTCCTGGCCGTCCCCGTCCAAGACGGCTGCCGGCCCGGCCGCTGTCTGCCCCTGTCCAGCGCGGAACTTGCGCCGGGCAGCCGACCTGAGCGGTCATTGCTCCGCTACCGCAGCGGGCGGGCACATACCGCACCAAGCAGCCCCATCGACACGACCACACCCCGGCCGTGCCGCTCCCACCGCATCCAGAGGATGACCCATGCCGCTCAAGAAATACGGTGTCCTAGCCGCCCGGGCCGTCGACCGGCGCCGCGAGGGGTCCAGCGATACCCCGCACTACCAGATCCACCTCACCGACAACGCCGGCACCCACTACCGGGCCGCCGTCAACGTCGAGTCACAGCAAGCACCCTCGGAGCTGCTGTACCTGGCCGACGACGACTTCCGCCACCCCGTGACCGAGCTGCTCCCGCCAGCAGGCAGCGGATGGACGGCCCTGGCGTCGCAGCCGGGGAAGGCCAGCCTGGACTTCATCCGCGGCAACCTGTTCGACCCCGCCTCGATGCGACTGCTCCCGCCCGATCTCGAGGGCGCCGACAACGACCTGGCCGACCTGCTCGACCATTACGTGCAGCGAGCCATCGCCGACCCCACCGCCGCCCTCTACGTCTTCGGGCAACGGTTCGGTCCCGAGGCGAACACCGCCGACAAGGTGTTCGGGTTCCGGCCCGGCAACGGCGTCCACGACATCCACATGAACCAGGGCAACAGCGGGCGCTTCCGCTCCGACAACGGCGTCTGGCAGGACGGCGCCATGCTTGTGCACCTGCCCGCCGAAAACCGCTGGGTCGCGGTCTTCCTGGCCTTCCAGTCCCAGGCCTGGCACACCGACGACACCACCGGCCACCCCATCGACACCGCACCACCCCGCCCCGGCCACCGCGAGGAACCCCTGCGGATCATGGCCGCACTGGTCAACCCCCCCGGTCCGGCACCCGAAGCCGAAACCGTCACCGTACTCAACGCCTCCCCCATGCCGGTCAACCTCCAGGGCTGGCACCTCGCCGACCGCGACCAGCAGACCCTCCCGCTCCCCGCCGGCCCGCTCCAGCCCGGCGCCACCCTCACCGTTCCGGGCGGCAACGGATTCCACCTCGGCAACCAAGGCGGCACGATCACCCTCCTCAACCCGGACGGCCTCAAAGTCCACGGCGTCTCCTACACCTCGCGACAAGCCGAACGCGAGGGACAGACCATCACCTTCTGAACACCACCAGCCCATAAGCCCCACCAGTGCCCTCGCGCGCCGACCAAAGCGACATGATCGGCGGGTGAGGGCGGTCTTCGCCCGGCTGTCCCGGAAACATGTCGGCCTCGGAGCGCTCCTTCACCCGCGTCGGCGAACCGGGGCGGCCTGACCGCTGGGCGCGGGTTCCGAAAGGCGAACATGTCCGGAATGCTTCGAGAAACCTTCGCCGAAGCGCCGCCGCGGTGCTTCCACGAGCGGCCATACCTCCTTCTTCCCACTCCACGGCATGCTCGTCTCTCTCAAGCGCACGACGGGCAGGAGCTTGCCAGGACCAGCCGTGCCGTCTCAGCAGCCGCCACACCGTCGCTGTCGACAGGCGGACGCGGAGCCGGCGACGGATGACCGCCTGGACCCGGACCAGGGTCTACCGCTGGCCCTCGAATCCCGTGAGCGGCCGGCCCTTTACCCAGCTCTTCTTCCAGCAGCGTGAACTGGCCATCCGAGATTCGCGGCGCGTTCGCGGGCCCGGAAGACCTCAGGCCCTTGAGGCCTTCTTCCCGCCAGGCCCGGCGCCAGCGTTCCACCGAACGCTCACCGACCCGTAACTCTTTTGCGATCACTGTGGTCTTCTCACCCGCCGCGAACCGCTCGCCGACCCCAAGCCGGACCCGTTCACGAGACGCCCGACGCTCAACGTTCAGGCCCCCACCCTGCGCATACCGCATAGCACCGGCCTACGGCAGGGATCACCACCCGTCACTACCCGACGCCAACCCGAGAACCTCAGTAACCGCCCCGGCCGCGGTCACCCGCCACCCCGACCACCTCGCTGTCCACGAGTGGCTGCGTAACTGAGAAGGGGGCTCTGGCACAGATCTTGGGGAGCGGTCGCGGAGGGTTGCAACGGTGTTCGAATGCGCTCGGTGATTGGCTACCCAAGGGCTCGGTAGTCAGGTAACGGATGAATCAGCCTGCGGTGTTCCGCTACGTACCGATCGCCGTGGATTGCCGGCATCGCCCAGTGCCACGCCTCGTCGTGAAAGATCAGGCCGCGGTACGGCGCCTCAGCGGTTCGTATGGGTATCGCGCGAGTGTTCCGCACCGCGGCTGCACTGCCGGGGCAGTTACGAAACTGTTGCCGGAACTGTGGGCTCCGGCACAGCACTCGCTCCCACAGCCCTGCTGGAGTCGGGTGGTGGCCTTCTTCCTCCTGCTTCTCGTCCCGGCCGGTCTGATCTTTCCGTTCGTCTTCGCGGGTCGGGCCGTTGGTGCTCTGGCCCGGGCCGGCGGGCCGCGGCTCGCCGACAGCCACGTCTGGCTGCGCACTGCCGGTTTCGCGCAAGCGGCGATCGCGTTGGGTGTATACGCCTGGGGCCTGCTGCACGTCACCGGCGCGGTGATGTCGGCAGAGGACGGCGGAACGAACTCGATCCCCATTCCGCCCTGCCGCACCCCAGGCTGGGAGCAGCGGGCGGAAGGAATCACCGGCTACCGGGTGGAGTACATACCCCTGCGCTTCGTGTGCGAGACCGACGACATCGGCGACTACACCGTCTCCGTCCCCGGCTACGTCAACCCGGTCTTCTTCTTCCTCGGTCTCGGAGCTGCCGTCTGCTTCACCGTTACAGCCCTGGATTCCGACGGCAGTCGCACGCAGGACGGCACCCGAGCCTAAGCTTGATCTTTAACCTCGTGTGTCATCCGACCTGCTGAGATCCGTGGTTCACCGGGGCACGCGGCACGGCCGCCCTCCACACTTCGAGATGTCGAGTAGCCCGCTTCTGCTGGCCGGTTCCGCGAGGCCCCCGTCATACCCCTGTGCGGGACAGGTGCGCGGGCGGCACCGCCGCCCCGCGGTGCCTGATGTTGACGGCCGCGGCCTTGGCCAGCGCCACGGGGTACAGGAAGGCAGCGGTCTGATCTCCTTCAGCCCAGCTGGTCGGCGGGCTGCTCACGACCATCCAGAACGCGGCTCAGGAATGGCCGTGCGTGTCCTCATTCTCCCGCGTCCGCACGCGAAGCGGCAGTCAATCGCCTGTGCACGGCGACACTTCGTTCCAGGTGACGTGGCGCTTGTCAGGTTGCATCCCAGGGGACTTTGGCCCAGGCAGTGTTGAAGACATCGGTCAGGACAGCACCGTCGCCGGAGAGGGCAACCTGGTCGATGGGGACGGGTGCCCCGCGTCGCCGATGGGGATGACGGCGTCGGCCAGCAGTACACGGACAGCCCAGAGCCCGGCGCTGGCCCATCGCGAGCAGGATGAGGGCGACGAGCCCTGAGGCGATGTCGCGGACGCCCTTGACAGTGAAGTAGCCGGTCGCGTTCCCGTGCGGCCAGGGGGTGATGATCAAACCCCCCGCCGTGCCGTGCGGGTTGATCAGGAAGTTCGCCCCGAAGTAGATGACGGCCGCGCCGATCAGAGCCGCGAGGACGGTGCCGGTGCGCTTCAGGGACACGGGGTCTCCCCTCGATCACGTGCGGTGCGCTCACTTCTGCTCGTCGTAGCTGATGTGGTGCCTGGCCGCGATGGGGTTGATCTTCGCGGGGTCCAACTGCCCGTCGGTGAAGACCGCAGGCCCCGCCTCGATCAGGTCCTCGACGTAGTGCTCCCAGCCTCCGGGAGATGAGATCTGCAGGACTCGGGGCGGCGGGTCGGAGGCGCGGCGCAGCGCGTGCGGGACGCAGCGGGGCAGCAGGGCGAAGGTCCCCTTCGGCGCCGAGTGCGTCTGCTCGTCGAACTCGATCTCCAGGATGCCCTCCAGTACGTAGATGCCCTCGTCCGCTTGGTGGTGGGTGTGCCGGGGGATGTCCTTCGCCACGGTCACCTCCAGCAGCGAGAACCTGCCTTCCGTGTCGTCGGTCATCGCCTTGACGGCGAAGGCGGGCGGCAACGGTATCCGGCCCGGCCGGGCGGCGCCCGGCTCCAGCAGGATGAAACGGTCTACAGACACGGGTGTAGCCCTCTCGCATGGCATAATCAAATCCGGAATCGGAATCTGATTCCGGATAAAGTTAGGCAGAGGAGTGGTGAGCTTGTCAACGCCGTCAACACCCCCTGGGCGCAAGCCGCGTGCCGACGCGGAACGCAACCGGGCCCGCGTACTGGCGGCGGCGTGCGCACTGTTCGAGGAACGGGGCGACGAGGTCCAGATGCCCGAGGTGGCGCGTGCCGCCGGGGTCGGCGTCGGCACCCTGTACCGGCACTTCCCCTCCAGGCAGGCCCTCGTGGAGGCCGCGGCGAGGCACCGGTTCGCCGAGATCCTGCGCCTCGCGCACGCCGACTGCCTGCGCGACCCCGAGTCGGGTCAGGGTCTGGCCCGGTACCTCCACCACGTCGGCCGGATCCTCTCCGAGAGCCGGGGGCTGACGGCCTCCGCCGCGGCGGCCCTGGGCACGTCGGCACCCGGCGGGGAGACGCTCGCGCAGCTCGAAGACGTGGTCGGAACCCTGATCGACCAGGGGCGGGCGGCCGGTACCCTCCGGGAGGACCTCACCGTCGGCGACGTCTATATGCTCGTCGGCGGCCTGTCCGCGGTCATCCGCACCGGCAGCGGCGACTGGCGCCGCTTCATCGGCCTCGCCCTCGACGGCATGCGCCCGCGCGGGAGCCGCTGACCGTGGGCGCGTCCCTCGGCGCGCTCGTCTTCTTCGTACGGGGCTTCGCGGCGATGCGCGCTGCGGCGGGTGGCAACCGGTTGTCCACCGTGGGGCTGTGGACCGGCACGGCGGGAGCGATAGCCGTCGGCGTGCAGTTCGCCATCGATATGGTGGTCGGGTTCCTGTCGGCGGATCGGGGCGCCGTGGACGAACTGTTCACCCAGGTCCAGGACATACCCGGCGTGCTCCCGGCGTTCTACGACTTCGGCCCGCTGCTGTTCTTCGTCGGCCAGCTGATCCTGGTCTCCCAGCTCGCCAAGCGCGGCGTGCTCAAGCCGTGGGCCCCGCTCCTGGTCCTCATCGACACCACCCTGCCCTTCGCCGACAAGGACCTCATACCCCTCGGAGCCGTCCTGCTCCTGGTCTCCTTCGCCCCGCTGTGGCGCACCCGCGAGGTCGCCGCCGAGCCCCCGGCCGACGCGAAGGTGCTGGTCTAGCCGCAATGCCGCTGACTTTGGGCTGATCTTGTCTGCAGCGTGTGGGGTCCGTAAAGTCAACGGCCTGTCTCGCATTCGGTGGTAACGGAGTGTGGCGTTATCCGAGGAGGATGCGGTGGCGGAGAAGGGTGAAGCCTGCCCGTCCATGCATCTGGCGTGCGATCCGCTTGGTCTTGGTGGTGACGCCCTCGGTCGGGCCGTTGCTGTACGGAAGCGTGAGCGCGGCGATCCCGGTGGCGGCGTCTCGGTCCAGGCCGCGGGTGAACGCTTACAGATGAGGCAGATGGGGCAGATCGGTTGCGCCGACCTGGACGATCCAGTGAGAGAGCACGTCGTCGTTTCCTTCGCGAGGCGTCAGGCAGCCGGTGAAGCCGAGGGCCTTGATCTCCTCGAATAGGTGCCTGATGGGGACGGCGGGGTCCTCGGCCCGGCGTTTGCGCAGGTGCTCGCGCTAGGGATCGACCACGGCGGCCCAGCAGGTGCTGTGCGCCTTGACCTCGCTCAGGGCGGCTTCGCACAGGTTTTGCCACAAATGCCACCGGTCGGCGACCTGCACCGCGTCGGGCAGGGCACGGCGGATGGCTTCGGCGTAGGCCGTGGAGCCGTCGCGGCACACGACCTCGATGCCGGGATGCTGACGCAGCCACGCTTCCAGCGTGTCGGCCGTGCGGTCGGGCAGCACGTCGATCCGCTCATGGGTCTCGGCGGCGATCACCACGGTGGCATAGCGGTGCCGCCGGCGCAGAGCGAGAACGTCGACGCCGATCACTCGGGGCTCCCGCCCGGTGGGCAACTGGATGCACAGCAGGGTACGCAGGGCCGTGTGACGCGAGAGGCCCATCGCGAGTACCGCGAGCAAACGAGATCCTGCACGGCCCGCCAACTCTTTCACCACGGCCTTGACCTGCCTGGTCAGACGGGTTGTGCGTCGCTGGTATCGGTCCAGCACCCCGGGCAGCTGCTCGCGGAAGGTGTGACAGCAGCCGTGCGTGGGACACACCAGACGCCGCACCCGTACGCGGATCACCACCCGTCGGCCGTCGACCGGCACGTCGGCCACCGTCCGCCAGTGATAACCGTGTACACGTCCCGACGACGCACGGCACACCGGACAAACTGCGGCCTTCTCCCGAGTCCGTGCCCTCACGACGACCCGCTCGCGCTCGTCGAGCACATCCTCGACGACCAGCGGGGATACCCCCGAAAACACCGTCACCACAAGCTCGTTGACACTCTCCACGCCCATATCAACGGCACTTCGCCACCCTGCGTCACCACCGAATGTGAGCCAGAGCCGTCAACTTTACGGACCCCTCTGCCTGGGTGGTGAGGGACGGGAGGGGGCGCAGGGTGTGCTCCGTGTCGGTGGGGCGGGCTGCGGCTCGGGGTCAACGAGGCGGGGTGGTTGATTTGTTCCCATGGGTTGTTCCCTGCGTTGTTCGCCTGGTTGTCCACGATCTGAGCGCGGAAGCGGTGGGGGGGTGGGGGAGGTCTGGGGTCGCCGGCATGTCTGATGTGGTGAAGCTGGTAATTCAGATCAGGACCCTTGCGGGGCGGGGGCAGGAACAGGTCGAGGCGTTCGAGCGGCTCGCGCCGGTGGTGCGGGCTGAGGAGGGGTGTCTGCAGTACGACCTGCATCGGGTGCAGGGGGATCCGGATCGGTACGTGCTCGTGGAGGAGTGGGCGTCCAGGGCTGCGCTGGCGGCACATGACGCCTCCGCGCACATGGTCGAGGCCGATGCGGCCAATGTGGCGTTTCGGGCGGGGCCTGCGGAGGTCGTCGAGCTGGTGGCCCGTCCGGTGGCCTGAGGTTCGTAGCATCGGGGCATGGTCATCGAGTTGTTGAGGGCTGGGCACGGGCCGGCTGTGCTGGCGTTCGAGAAGAGGTGGCCGACCGCCGAGGCGGTCACCCGCAGGCGGCACCGCGGCAACGGCGCTCCAAGAGCCGCCGTCAGCCGGTCCGCCGCCACCCCGGCCCCGACGCCCGAGCGGGGCCGCAGGCACAACGGCCTGCGGCCCCGCCATGGCTGACGGAACGCGCTTCGTCTTCACCGGCTCCTGGCACCGGGCGGTGGCCTCAGGTCACAGCATGGACGCCCGCCCGTTGGCGGGCGATGTTCGACCAGGCCATGGCCCGGATCGCAGGCCGGTACAGGCGGGTGGAGCCGCGTGCCACGGCCCGCGCGTTCGTGCTCGGGCTGCTGTCCGGCTTCGAGCCCTCAGGGTCCAGGCGTCGTCGCGGAACACCCCCACCGTCGTCGCGGTCCCGCCCCCGGGAGAGGACCACCGCTGGGGCCTGGCCGAGGGCCGCACTCGCCGCCGCGGCCACCACGGGCATGCTGGTGGCGGCCGGCTTCGCGGTGACCGCCGTCGTCCGGGCGCCGACCTCCCAAGGATGACAGCGGCGGTCCCAGCGTAGGCGCGGTAGGTGGCGCCCGCGCGGTCCGGGGTCGCTTCGCCCCGACCGGGATGAGGGCCGCGCCAATCTCCGGCTCGACAAAAAGTTCCTCCCCGATCACGGCAACCTTTGTGTGCGTGGCGACAACTGGCGGGTAACCGGGGCCGAGACCAGGGCCCACTACCCCAGAAGGACAAGCCGTTGCCAGATCAGAACCGCTCTCATCGCCGCCGTCCGGCAACCCGCCGCGTGCTCGTCGCCGCCGTGGTTCTCGCCGCCGCAGGTGCTGCCGTACCGCTGGTCGCCCAGGCCGCACTCACGCCGAAGGCCCGCACGCTGACCGTGGCCGCCGATGCAGCGGCCGGCAGCGGCCGCTACTTCGGCACGGCAGTGGCCTCGGGCAGGCTCGGCGACTCGACGTACTCCACCATTCTCGACCGGGAATTCAACATGGTCACCCCGGAGAACGAGATGAAGTGGGACGCCACCGAGCCCTCCCGCGGGTCGTTCAACTTCGCCCCCGCCGACTCGATCGTCAACCACGCCTCCGCGCACGGCCAGCGAATGCGCGGCCACACCCTGGTCTGGCACTCCCAACTGCCGGGCTGGGTCGACTCCATCACCGACGCCAACACCCTGCGCAGTGTGATGAACAACCACATCACCACCGAGATGACCCACTACAAAGGCAAGATTTACGCCTGGGACGTGGTCAACGAGGCGTTCGCCGACGGCGGCAGCGGCCAGCACCGCAGCTCGGTGTTCCAGAACGTGCTGGGCAACGGCTTCATCGAGGAGGCCTTCCGCACCGCCCGGAACACCGACCCCTCGGCCAAGCTCTGTTACAACGACTACAACATCGAGAACTGGTCCGACGCGAAAACCCAGGGCGTCTACAACATGGTCAAGGACTTCAAGTCCCGCGGCGTGCCCATCGACTGCGTCGGCTTCCAGAGCCACTTCGGCGCCGGCGGCCCGCCGGCCAGCTTCCAGACCACCCTGTCCAACTTCGCCGCGCTCGGCGTGGACGTCCAGATCACCGAACTCGACATCGCCCAGGCGTCCGCCAGCGCGTACACCAACACCGTTAAGGCCTGCCTCAACGTCGCTCGCTGCACGGGCATCACGGTATGGGGCATCCGCGACAGCGACTCGTGGCGCACCGGTGAGAACCCGCTGCTGTTCGACAACAACGGCAACAAGAAGCCCGCCTACAACGCGGTGCTCGCCGCCCTGGGCGGCGGCAGCGGCAGCACGCCGGACGGGGGCATCGTCTCCGGCAGCGTCTACACGCTCTCCAACTCGGCTGCCGGCCGCGTTCTCGACGAGCCCGTGGGGCAGAACGGCAACGGCACCCCGCTCCAGGTGTGGGACGCCAGTGGCGCCTCCAACCAACAGTGGCGGGCCAGCAAGAACGGCGACGGCTCCTACACGCTGACCAACATCGCCAGCGGCCGGGTCCTGGACGAGCCGGGCAACCAGACGGGCAACGGGACGAGGATGCAGGTCTGGGACTCCAACGGCGGCGCCAACCAGCACTGGCGGGTCGGCCGGAACAGCGACGGCTCCTACACGCTGACCAACATCGCCAGCGGCCGGGCGCTGGAGACCCCCGGCGGTCAGACCGCCAACGGCACTCCCGTCCGAATCTGGGACTCCAACGGCGGCGCCAACCAGCACTGGAACTTCAGGTCGCCCGCGCCGACGGGCGGCACGTGCGCGCTTCCGTCGACGTACCGGTGGACGTCGACGGGTTCGTTGGCGCAGCCGGCGAACGGGTGGGCGTCGGTGAAGGACTTCACTGACGTGGTGTACAACGGTAAGCACCTGGTCTACGCGTCGAACGTGTCGGGATCGTCCTACGGCTCGATGATGTTCAGTCCTTTCACGAACTGGTCCGACATGGCGTCGGCTGGCCAGAGCGGGATGAGCCAGGCCGCGGTGGCGCCCACGCTGTTCTACTTCGCACCCAAGAACATCTGGGTGCTGGCGTACCAGTGGGGTGCGTGGCCCTTCATCTACCGCACGTCGAGCGACCCCACCAACCCCAACGGCTGGTCCTCGCCGCAACCGCTGTTCACCGGCAGCATCCCCAACTCCGGCACCGGCCCGATCGACCAGACCCTGATCGCCGACGGCCAGAACATGTACCTGTTCTTCGCCGGTGACAACGGCAACATCTACCGGGCGAGCATGCCGATCGGGAACTTCCCGGGCAACTTCGGCTCGTCGTACACGACGGTCATGAGCGATACGGCGAACAATCTGTTCGAGGCGCCGCAGGTTTACAAGGTCAAGGACCAGAACCAGTACCTCTTGATCGTTGAGGCGCAGGGTGCGAACGGGCGCTACTTCCGCTCGTTCACGGCCTCCAGCCTGAGCGGTTCCTGGACCCCGCAGGCCGCTAGCGAAAGCAACCCCTTCGCGGGCAAGGCCAACAGCGGTGCCACCTGGACCAACGACATCAGCCACGGCGACCTGATCCGCAACAACCCCGACCAGACCATGACCATCGACCCCTGCAACCTGCAGTTCCTCTACCAGGGCAAGTCCCCCACCGCGAGCGGCCCCTACGACCAACTGCCGTACCGGCCGGGCGTCCTCACCCTGCAGCGCTGACCTGCCCGATCCACGGTGATCGCGATCGGGTGCGGTCTGCCGGCCCGTGAACGAGCGGTTCACGGCACGGGCAACTCCACCTGCTGACCGACACTCACCGCCTCGGGGGACCCCAGCCGTGCTTCGGCTGGGGTTCCCCTCTTTCGTGGACTTTCATCGCGGGTACGGACCGAAGCACTACGACGCCACCGCGGATACCGCTTGCCGGCCGTGATGTTGCGCTTGCCGGATACCTCATCCATGCTGGTCAGGCCGCATGTTGGTATGCGTGAAGGGCGCCGCCAAGTCGTGCTCGCCGTCGTATGTCCAGATGGGCGATCCGGTCCGGGTCCTCGATACGAGCGGGTAGCGAGTGGAGGGGCGGGCATTCGCAAGGCACTGGTGCGGCGTGTGTTCGTCATGAACGTCTCGAACTCGCGGAGGGCGTACAGGAGGTGGCGTTGGTGCCAGATCAACGTGCGGTCCAGTAGCTCTCGCCTGCAGGCTGCACCCACTGCTCCGTGATCGAGTTCATTCTCGGTGCGTCCTTGAGCACCTCGTCGAACAACTGCGGGAACTTCCCGTCCCGGTCCCTGATCAGGTAGCGCGGGCCCGAGATTCGGTTACCGTCTCGGTCCCGCGACGGCGTAAGCCGTGGTGCCGGCGACCATGAGGACCAGGGCTGTCCAGGTGCCCGCTGCCGTGCCGGGTGGCAGCAGCATCCAGGTCGCCACCTGCATCGGCGCACTCGTCGGGGGCGGGGCGAAGAACGAGAACGAGAGCCAGGCGAACGGCAGCGTCCAGGCGTACTGGCCGCCCGAGAGCGCCGCGCCGAGGGCGGCCAGTCCCATCAGGCCCGCGCTGTCCCGGACGACGAACGCAGTGGTGGCCATGGGCTCGCCCATTGTCTGCACTGTCAGCAGCACCGTGCCGACGACCGCGCCGAAGAGCAGCACGTGTGCCGCTCTTCGGGGCACCCAGCGGATCGCGGCCGTCCGGTCCAGCGCGAGGTCCTGTCCGCTGAGCCCGATCGAGGCTGCCATCGCCCCCGCAGCGAGGACGAGCACGGGCAGCCGCGGATCACCGGGCCCCTCGCCCCCGTCCCGGGCGAGTGCCCACACCACCACCGTGCTGATCACCACCGCGGCGAGTGACGCGGGTACCTGGCGCGAACGCGCGTACAGCGTCAGCCATCTCACCGGGACGCACCGCCGTTCAGCGCGTCGAACGCGTCGCCCTTGCAGGAGAGCGCGGCGGCGCGCATCGCGTCGATCCGCGAGAGCTGCTCAGCCCGCGGCAGCGCCTTGAGTTCCGTCCACACCGGGCGGGCCTTGGCGTCGACCTCGCGGCGCAAACTTGCTGACCCTGTGCCGGGCAGCGACCTGAGGTCCCCGAGGACCCAGCCCACCGCGACGGTCTGCGCGAATTCATCTCCCCCGAAGCTGCTCCAGCCGACGGGGGCGCACCCTGGCACCATGCCTTTGGCGACCAGGGCCCAGGTCAGCTCCTCGCCCTTCGCGGCGGCGATGATGTCGTCGTCGAAGTCGAAGAGCACGGTCTCGCGGGACCACTGCGGCGTGGAGCCGTCCGGCAGTACCGCGGTGTTCTCCCGGACCGAGACCGGCGCCTGGCTGCCCAGGGCACCGTGCAGTAGGCGCAGTGCCTCTTTACCGGGACCCGCGAGGTCGGTGAGTCGTGCCTGGTGCGTCTTGGTCACGCACACGGGGCCGTCGCACACCAACTCCGCGGCGGCCTCGTCGAGGACATACATCCGGCGCGGGTCGGAGGGGAGGACGAGCAGGGCGATCGCCGCGCCCGCCAGGACGGGCGTCAGGGCGAGCAGCCGGGCGCGCGGGGTCGCGGCGACCAGCAGCGCGAAGCCGGTCGCGGCCATGCCGAGCAGCCAGATAGTCTGCCCGACGTGCACGGAGGCGGAGAGCGTGACGAGCACGTCGCGCACCTCTTGCACCGCTGGTGACAGCAGCGAGACCCGGTTCGGCTCCGTGCCCAACGACATGTGCAGGAGAGCCGTGAACACGAAGGCGCCCATTGCCAGCGCGGGTGGTGTGAGCGCGGACGGCAGGGCGCGCCCGGCCCCCATGCCCAGCACGGCTCCCGCGACGAGGGAGAGTGCCCCCACCAGCGAGATCGGCAGCCATCCGAGGTGCGTGTACTCGGTGTTGGGGAGCACCTGGACCGCGCCCACGAGGACGAGGAGCGCGAAGGCCGAGGCCAAGGTGATCGCCGTCGTGCCCGCCAGCGTGGCGGCGCGGTGCCAGGCGGGACGCGATGTGGTCGTCAGCAGCTCGGACACCTTCGAGCGGTGGTCGCGCAGGCCCTGCAGCGCCCCGAGCCCCACGGCCAGCGGCCACAGGTAGCCCAGCAGGGCGCGGGTCCACAGGGCCATGGACGTCCACTGGGCCGTCCACGCCGTGGTGCCCCTCCACCACGCGGCGTTCACCAGGTACAGGAACGCCAGCGCCGTCGTCAGGACCACGGCGCCGGCCCACGGGGCGACGGAGCGCCTCAGCTCGATGCGCAGGACACGGACGTTCACCAGGTGCCCCTTGTCTGCTCGGGGGTGAGGAGCAGCGCCGAGTAGCCGCGCTCCAGGGGGCTGTCGCCCACGTGCTCGGGGCCGCCCGCCGCGGCCAGCTCGTCCGGGGTGCCCTGGAAGACCAGTCGCCCCTCGGCGAAGAGCACCACGTCGGTGCAGGCGGCGGCGACGTCCTCCACCAGATGGGTCGAGACGAGCACGCAGGTGTCCTCGCCCAGCTCCTGCAGCAGCTCGCGGAAGCGCAGCCGCTGCGCCGGGTCCAGGCCGACCGTCGGCTCGTCCAGCAGCAGGATCGTCGGATCGTTGACGATGGCCTGGGCGATGCCGACCCTGCGCAGCATGCCGCCCGAGAGGGCCTTCATCTTCTCGTCGGCGCGGTCCGCCAGTCCCACGCGCTCCACGGCGCGCTGCACCGCCGCGGGGATGTCCGCCTTGGGTACCTCCTTCAGCCACGCCATGTACTCGACGAACTCGCGCGCCGTGAAGCGCTTGTAGTAGCCGAACTCCTGCGGCAAATAGCCGATCCGGCGGCGCAGCGCACGGTGCTCGCCCATGCCGCTCGTGGACTCGCCGAGCAGCTCCAGGGTGCCCTCGGTGGGGCGCAGTACGGTGGCCAGCGTTCGGATGAGGGTGGTCTTGCCGGCCCCGTTGGGTCCGAGGAGGCCGTGCACTCCGGTGCCCAGCGACAGGTCGAGCCCGTCGACGGCCATCCGCTTCCTGCCGACCCTGACCTTCAGCCCGGTGGCCTGGATCTCCCAGGCGTAGGCAGTAGGTGCGATGTCGGCCGCGCTCAGCGCGGATGTCATGTGGTGTTCCATTCCTATGGTCATCGATGGGCTCCCAGCACGGAGTACGCGCCCCTGCGGGCGATCACGACGCCGATACCGAGCGCGAGGATCAGCCCCCATACGGGGAGACCGTCCGTCTGCAGGGCGAAGGTCGTACGGCTGGCGGCCAGGGTCGGCGCCACGACGACGACGGCCCACACGGCCGCGAGCGCAACGGCCGCACGGGTCACGCCGACGACACCGCCGAGCGCCAGGGTCGTCGAGGTGAAGGCCAGACAGGGCAGCAGCCACTGCGCGGCTGTCATACCCGTCACCCATCCGGCCACCAGCAGCGCGGGGACGACCACGGCGAGCACGGAGGCGGTGCGCCGCAGCACCAGGTACAGCCCGGCTCTGGGCGCCGAGACCGTCAGTTCGTACGCCGGGTCGAGCCCGCGCGACCACGACGCCGCGACGCCGAGCACGGGCAGGACCGGGGCGAGCAGAAGTACCAGTGACACCTCGCTGGATCCGGCGCCGACCAGGTCGAGCAGTAGCGCGAGCAGTGTCACGCTCACGACCATGGCCAGCCACGGCACCATCACCGGCGTCATCCACGCGGACAGCCACGCCGACCAGCGCCGCCGGCGCGGCATCGTGGCGGTGGTGGCCAGCTGGGGGCCGAGGCCGGACCACACCGTGTCGACCAGTGCCGCCACGGCGGGCGCCTGCGCCGTAACGGCGGCCGACAGCCGGTCACGGCACAGCCGGCACGCCTCCAGGTGGGCCTCCAGGGCCCACACCTCGTCGGCGGCGATGTCCGTGTCGCCGCGCGCGTATTCGTCGATGATCCGCATCGACGCGTGTTCCACGCTCATACCAGCGCCCTCCGCATCGCGATCCTCGCCCGGCGGGCACGGGTCTTGACCGTGCCCTCGGGCAGCCCGAGCAGGACCGAGGTCTCCCGGACGGACAGTCCGTCGAGCACCATGGCCTGCAGTACTTGTCTGAGCTCCGGCGCGAGGCGCCGCAGCGCGTCGCCGACGTCACCGCCGACGGTCGCCGCGAGCGCCTCCTCCTCGGCGGCGGGCGCCACGGGCTGCGCGGCGGACGCGGGCGGCGGCTCCGCGTGGTGGGCCCTACGCCGGAACGCGTCGACGAGGCGGCGCGCCGCGATCGTCCACAGCCAGCCGACGGCCGTTCCTCCGGCCGCGGCTCCGGCGAACGCACCTGCCGCGCGCCACACCGCCAGATATGTCTCCTGCATGACCTCGGCGACTATCTGCTCGTCCGCGCAGCGGCGGCGCAGCCGCACCGCCATCCACGGCGACGTACGCCGGTACAACTCCTCGAAGGCGGCACGGTCGCCCTTGGCCACCAGCCGGACGAGACGTTCCTCGTCCAGCTCGTGCAGCGCTGCTCTCACTGATCTCACACCTCCTAGACGCCCGGGCCGGACGATAGGTTTTCCCTCCTGCGTGACCCCCGTCACATACCGGGGTTCCCCGGAAGCCACGGCCCCACGGCAGGCCTCGGGCTCTCACGGAGCACCGCACGCCGGCCGGACACACGGTGCCGTGACATGAAAGGGGCGCCGCCCACCACGATTGCGGTCGGCTGGTTGTGGGAATCCCGCGGGTTCGCCCGATCTCCGCTCAGCACAAGCCGGCGGCGGGCCCCAGCCACTTCAGGGTTCCTGAAGAACCAGCAGGTTATCTGTCGGGAGTGCGGACAAGGACCGCGCCCGAGGCGCTGGTCCACTACGACGGCCTGAAGCGGGAGTTTCCCGTCGGCCTGCTCGACCATGAGGCCATGACCCAGCTCGTGAATCCTCTTCCGCGCGGCGGCCAACTCCGCCTGAATGGTGTCACCGCCAGAGTGTGTAGCGGCCGGGGCCCGGAGTGGGCGCCGGGACGGCGCCCGCCGGAGGCCCGGATCCAGTTCCGCAGCGTCTCGGTGTTCATCCCCAGATCGGTGGCGACGGAATTACTCGTCGCCTCCGGCCTCGACCGGTGCAACGCGACCGCGACCGCCTTGAGCTCGGCGGGGGTAGTGCCTCATCCCCACAGGGACTCCGTTCTCCTGCACCGTCAAAATCCAAGTCTCTCCGGTGTCCAAAAGCCGGGGTCAGGGCCGGGTCCGGGCCCGGCGTCGTCTTTGAGCAGCTGCTGTCCGGACAGAGCCTGGTCGATCGTGGCGCTCGTAATCGTTTCTGCAAAGCGCTCCTGACTCGCTTCACTCCCAGGACGCGCCCCACAAGGCTGACGAACACGACGTGAGTGGCCTGTTCATCGCCGAGATGCAGGGCCTGGCCGTCGCCGAGCACGCCCGCGGCCCGAGGTCAGGACGTGTGACGAGAGGGTGGGGACGGCAAGGGCGGCATCGTGGGGAGCTCCCGCGGCGGCTCGGGCCAGACCAGCAGCACCGGGCAGGGGGCGTGATCGACGACGAAGCGGCCGACGGGTCCCATCAGCGCGGCGACCGGGTGAAGCTCAACCCGCTGGCCGCGAACGCCAGCAGGTTGGTGAGGTTGGAGACCGGCAGCAGCAGGGAGGCCGTGTTCGACAGGTGGGTGCAGGCGTACACGTGCGGCTTCGGGCGGGCTCCGATCCGGGCCGCGGTGGCGAACACCACTGGTGTGAGCAGCACCACCGTGGCATCCAGACTGAGCACCGCCGTGATCGCCGACGCGGCCAGGAAGACGTGGGCCAGCAGGCGTCGTGGCCGACCCGCCGCCGTACGCGCCATCCACGCCCCGCACGCATGGAACAGCCCTTCGTCGTCGCAGAGCTGGGCCAGGACCAGTACGGCCGCCAGAAAGCCGACCACCGGTCCGAGTCGTTCGGCCTCGCCGAGCGCGTCGTCGAGGGAGACCGCCCCGGTGGCGATCGACAACGCGGCGGCCGGAACGGCCACCACCGCCTCCGGCCAGCCGAAGGGGCGGATGACCGCGCAAGCCAGCACCAGTACGAGCAAGGCCACGGAGAGCGTCTCCGCGAGCTGGGCGTTCAGGGTCGGGTCCTTCCGCGTGACGGCGGTCGGACCGCCTGTGCCATCACCGCGAACGCTACCCCGCTCAAGCCTCCCGCTCCGACCTGACCTGACCTGGGTGGACGTCGTCCCGGGTGGCGGGTGAGGCGTCGCCACGCGATCGGCGTTCGGCCCGCGAAGGCGCCCGTCCGTCCCAAGCGACGCTGCCGAGCCCTGCGCCACACCGAGACCCGCTGCTCGGTACAACGCGTTGTACCGAGCAGCATCAGGCTCCGATCGCATCCACGACCCAGGTAGCGGGGCGCCACGAGACCTGATGAGTTGTCATCAAAGTCAGCGTTGGGTCAGCATTGGTCCGCGCGGGAGGTCCCGCTGCCTTCCGAGCCGCGACTGCCGGACGGCCTGTCCGGATCACGCGTCGCCGAGTCGGTGCGCGGCCTCAGACGCCCGGGGCGTGAGGAATGTTGCCGTAATAGGCGTCCGGTCCGTGCTTACGGGTGAAGTGCCGCTCCAGCAGATGCCTCGGTGGTTCGGAGGCATCCCCGAGGCGGGACCCGAGCGCCAGCGTGTGCAGCGCCATCTCCGCCACGGCCTCGCAGACGATGGCGTTCTCCAGCGCAGCCTTCGCGGTGGCCCCCCAGGTGAAGGGGCCGTGGCGTGAGACGAGCGCTCCGGGGACCTCCTCGGCCCGACGGGGGTCGCCGTCGAGCCGGGCGACGATCACCTGTCCGGTGTTGTACTCGTAGTCTTGCGCGCACTGCTCGGCGGTGAGGTCCGCCGTCACGGGGACGGGCCCGTTGAAGGTGTCGGCGTGTGTCGTGCCGAGCACGGGGATCGGGCGGCGTGCCTGGGCGAAGGCGACGGCGTGCGCCGAGTGCGTGTGGGTGACGCCGCCGATGGAGGGGAAGGCCCGGTAGAGGCACCGATGGGTTTCGGTGTCGGTGGACGGTCTGAGGCGCCCGCCGAGGACCCGCCCGTCCTCCAGCGCCACCGCCACCAGGTCCTCCTCGGTGAGGTCGGCGTAGGAGACCCCGGACGGCTTGATGACGAAGATGCCGGCGTCTCGGTCTACTCCGCTGACGTTCCCCCAGGTGAGGGTGGCCAGACCGGCCTCCGGGATGCGCAGGTTGGCCGCGAGGACCTCGCGACGGAGGCCCTTGAGGCTGGTCTCGCTCACTACGCTCTCACCGTCTCTCCGACATGCGCGGCGGTTCTTGGGACCGGCGTCCGGCAGGCCCCGCAGCCGCGCATGAGTGGGCTGGACCGATCGGGGCCGCAGCTGGGCATCGCGGCTGCCGCGTCCGCAGCTACCCCGGGTCAAATTGTGAGCGCTAACATGCAGAAATCTCAAGAGGACGCGAGAAGATTTCTACCTAGGGCATGCGGCCATCGCTGCATAATGTGAACGCCAACATCGATACCCCCGTCGACAACCTCCGGTCGGTCCGAGATGTGTGCGGGCCGCAGCGGGTTCGGTACCTTGAGGGAAGGCCGCTCGATGAGGAAAGGAAGAGAGTTGACCCAGCTCCCAGACGTCTCGCGAGCGCCCACGATGACAGACGTCGCGCGCGTCGCCGGCGTGTCCCATCAGACCGTTTCACGGGTGCTCAGCGACCACCCGAACGTCAGCGCCAAGACCCGGGCCGCGGTGACACAGGTCATCGAGCAGCTGGGGTACCGCCGCAACTCGGCAGCCCGGGCTCTGGCCACTCGCCGGACCCGCACACTGGGCGTCATCGCGGTGAACACCACTCTGCACGGGCCCGCCAGCACCGTGGCGGGAGTTCAAGAGGCGGCTCGGGACCGCGGCTATCTGACGTCCGCCGTCACGCTTCGGACCGCCACGCAGACAGCCCTCGCCGAAGCCATGCAGCACCTCGCCGAGTGGGGCGTGGAGGGCATCGTCGCCGTCACTCCCCAACGCGACGCGGTGAGGGCCCTGGCTGCCTTGGAAGCACCGTGCCCGGTGGTCACCGTGGAAGGCGGCCACACCCTGGACCTGCCAGGGGTGTCGCTGGACCAGAACCTCGGCGCTCGCATGATCACGGAACATCTTCTCGCGTCGGGCCATTCCACCGTGTGGCATGTCGCAGGCCCTCCCGACTGGCTCGAGAGCGCCGCCCGCACGCAGGGGTGGGAGGACGCGCTACGAGAGGCCGGCGCCGAGGTGCCACCCCTGCTGCGCGGCGACTGGAGTGCGCTGTCGGGATACCAGGCCGGCCAGCAGCTCGCGGGTCGGGTCCGGGCGTCACGAGGGCGGGGATCGGGCCCCACCGCGGTGTTCGTCGCCAACGACCAGATGGCCCTCGGTGTCCTACGGGCCTTGCGGGAAGCGGGCCTGCGCACGCCGGAGGACGTGGCGGTCGCCGGCTTCGACGACATCCCCGAGGCGGAGTTCTTCCCACCCCCGCTGACGACAATCCGTCAGGACTTCGCCTCGATCGGCCGCGGCAGCATCGGGCTGCTCCTGGACCACATCGAAGGCCGGACTGACGAGTCGACGCATCTGGTGGTGGCGCCCGAGCTCATCGTGCGCGCCAGTACGGCCCGCAGAACCTCTCCCCCCGGCGAATGACCCCCACCGCCCAGGGATTGCCCCCTCTCCGTGGGGAGCCGGGCCCCGGGCATCGAGAGCACTTCGGACGGGGAAGATGCCGTTCCCGGGCGCGAAAGCCGTCGGCTGGCTCCCCTGCGACACGTCTCTCCGCGCAGGCAAGCGGACGCGTGGCCGAGGTGCCGGCATCCGGAGGCGTTCGCCGAGGGAGCACTGCCGCAGTCCGGCGGCCACGGCAGACGTGCGGCCGACACACTGGAACCACCGACGGCGTCGCCCGAGCCGGGCCTGCGCGCCCCGGGAATGGTGAAGCGGTCGGCGGAGGAGAACTGTGCGGCTCTGGATGAGCAGACGCCGATCGTACCGACCGCCGATACGGCCGGCCCGGATGCCCGGTTCTGTGGTGCGCACGTCCCTGCGGCGGCCGGATGCCGGGGGCGTACAACACGGGGGCCTTGCGAGGCGGGCTCGCCGGGCGCCGCGGAGGACCCAGGGACCCAGTTGTGGTCGAAGCCGCCGCCGGCGAGGGCCAGTTGCGCATCCGTGTGGGTCGGGGGGTCGGAGAGCAGCCGGTGCCGGCGAAGGTCGAACGGGCTGTCACCGACCGAGCGGTGAGGGCCGCCGGGGATCGGATCGACGTCTACGGGGTGCAGAGGGGCCCCTACCGGGAGGAGGTGGGACAGAACGTTGCCGCGTCCCTCTCCTGCGAGGTTCCAGTAGGCGTGGTGGGTGAGGCTGACGATCGTCGGCGCGTCGGCGACCGCCCGGTACGACAGGGTCAGGTTGTCATCCCGGTCCAGCGTGTAGGTAACGCGGACGTTCAGGGCACCGGGGAATCCCCGGTCGCCGTCGGGCCTGTGCAGGAACAGGCGGACACCGGTGCGGTGCGCGAAGTGGACGGGTTCGCACCGCCGCACGCGCTGGTCGAACCCGTCGGGATCGCCGTGCAGATGTGCCCGTTCTCCTGAGTGGCAAGCCGGTGGGTGACGCCGTCGACGACGAGACGGGCGCCGCGCGCGTGGACCTCCGCGCGAGCCCGGCCGGGGAAGCCGAACCGCCACCGCTCCCCCGTTCCTTCCTCGGCCATGCGGAAGGGACGGCCCGTCCGCGGACAGGCGGCAGTCTGTCTGGGCTCTCGAACGCGGCGGCACGGGCTGATGGGCGCAGGAGCCGGCAGTCAGTCGACGGCAGGGCGGCGTCCGCTCATCAGACGTTGCAGCACGATGAACACGAGCAGCAGGGCGCCGATGACGATCCGGGTCCACCAGGAGCTGAGCGTGCCCTGGAAGTTGACGACCGTCTGGATCAAGCCGAGGACGAGCACGCCGAGGGCGGTACCCAGGACGAAGCCGGAACCTCCGGTCAGCAGCGTGCCGCCGATCACGGTGGCGGCGATCGCGTCGAGTTCCATGCCCATGGCGTGGAGGGCGTAGCCGGAGAGCATGTAGAAGGTCAGCAGCAGGCCGCCGAGTGCGGAGCACAGGCCGCTGACGGCGTATACGGCGATCTTGGTGGAGCCCACCGGTAGACCCATCAGGCGTGCGGAAGACTCATTGCCGCCCAGCGCGTACACGTTGCGGCCGAAGCGTGTGTGGTGCAGTACGACGAAGGCGATCACCAGCACGGCCAGGGCGATGACCACCGGGATCGAGATGAACAGTCCCCCCGGGCCGTACAGCCGGGTCTGCGCGATTCCCGCCGCGGCGGGGTCGCTGATCGTGATGGATTCGGTACTGATCGTGTAGCAGAACCCGCGGGCGAGGAACATGCCGGCCAGGGTGACGATGAACGGCTGGATCTCGAAGGTGTGGATGATCCAGCCCATGAGCGTCCCGCTCGCGGCGCCGACCAGCAGGACCAGTGGAACGACGGTGGCCAGGGGCCAGCCGTGCGACTCGACCAGCCAGGCGGTGAGCGTGGTCGACAGGGCCACCATGGAGCCGACGGACAGATCGATGCCGCCGGTGAGGATGACGAAGGTTGCCCCGACCGCGACGACCAGGAGGAATCCGTTGTCGATCAGCAGGTTCAGCACGACTTGCGCGGAGAGGAAGCCCTCGTAGCGCACCGATCCGGCGCTGAACATGACGACCAGCAGGACGGCGGTGACGATCAGCGGGATACGGGTGCGGGTGCGCGGGGACACGGTCGCGAAGGGGCGGGTGAGTTGCGCGGCGGCGCTCGCGATGCCGGTACTCATGCGCGTGCCTCCTGCTGCTGCGGGGCGGCGCCCGCCGTGGTGTGGGATCGGGGAGTGGTTGTCCTGCGGCGGCGCAGGAGCTTGGCCCGGAAGACCGGGGACTGCACGAGGCAGACGACGATGACGACGACGGCCTTGAAGACGAGGGTGGTCTCGGGTGGGACGCCGAGGGTGTAGACGGTGGTGGACAGGGTCTGGATGATCAGGGCTCCCAGGACGGCGCCGCCGAGGGAGAAGCGTCCTCCGGTCAGGGCGGTGCCGCCGACGACGACGGCGAGGATCGCGTCGAGTTCGATCCACAGGCCGGCGTTGTTGCCGTCGGCGCTGGAGACGTTGGAGCTGATCATCAGCCCGGCGACGGCGGCGCACAGCGCGCTGAAGACGTAGACCAGGGCGAGCAGACCGCCGGCGCGGATGCCGACCAGGCGGCTGGCGGCGGGGTTGCCGCCTACGGACTCGATCAGCATGCCGAGTGCGCTGCGACGGGTGGTGAAGGCGGTGAGCGCAACGAGCGCGGCTGCCAACAGGACGGCGAACGGGAAGGTCAGCCAGTAGCCGCCTCCGATCATCTTGTAGGGGGCGCTGGTCACCGTGATGATCTGGCCGTCGGTGATGAGCTGGGCGACGCCGCGGCCCGCGACCATGAGGATCAAGGTGGCCACGATGGGCTGCACCCCCAGCCCGGACACCAGGAAGCCGTTGGCGAGGCCCAGCACGAGGGCGACGCCGAGCGCGAGGGCGACGGCCGTGAGCATGGTGGCGGCGCTGCCGGGATGTGCGGCGGTGGAGATGTGCCCACAGGCGAGGGCACCGGCGATGGCGACGGTGGAACCCACCGAGAGGTCGATGCCGCGGGTGGCGATGACGAGGGTCATGCCGAGCGCCACCAGGGTGAGGGGCGCGCCGAACTGGAGGATGTCGATGAGGCTGCCGTAGAGGTGGCCGTCGCGTACGCGGACGGAGAAGAAGTCGTGGTGGAACGCGAGGTTGCCGAGGAGCAGGGCGAGCAGGGCGAGCGTGGGCCACAGCAGGCGGTGGCCGGCCAGTCGTCTCCCGATTCCGCCGACCGTCTTGGACTGGGCAGGCTGGGGGGTCATGAGTCCGCTCCGGTGGCGATGGTGGTGAGTATGCGTTCGGGCGTGACGCTGTCGTCGTTCGTGAGGGTGGCCACCATGCGGTGGTCGCGGAGCACGGCGATGTGGTGGCTCAGGCGCAGGACCTCTTCGATTTCCGCCGAGATGAACAGCACGGCGGTGCCTTCCCTCGCCAGGCGGGCCACGAGTTTCTGGATCTCCGCCTTGGCCCCGATGTCGATGCCCCGGGTGGGTTCGTCGAGGATCAGGAGCCGGGGTGCGGTCAGCAGCCAACGCGCGAGGAGGACTTTCTGCTGGTTGCCTCCGCTGAGGTGGCGTACCTGCGCTTCGGGATCGGCGGGGCGGATGTCCAGGGCTTCGATCCAGTGCCGTGCCAGTTCGTCCTGTTTCGCACGGGCCAGCGGCCTGGTCCAGCCGCGGGCGGCCTGCAGAGCGAGGATGATGTTCTCGCGGACCGTGAGCTCGCCCACCAGTCCTTCGGACTTGCGGTTCTCGGAGCAGAATGCGATGCCTCGGGCGATGGCGTGGCGGGGGGTGCGCAGGAGTACCTTCTTGCCCTCGATGCTCACTTCTCCGGCGTCCGCGCTGTCCGCGCCGAACAGGAGGCGCGCCACCTCGGTGCGGCCTGAGCCCAGGAGGCCGGCCAGTCCGATGACCTCGCCGGCATGGATGTCGAGGTCGTACGGTTCGATCGAGCCCGTGCGGGTCAGTTGTCGTGCCTGGAGGAACGGCTCGCTGGTCTCCCGTTCGGCCGCTTCCTCATGGGCACGGTGGGACAGCTGGTCGAGGGTGGCCAGTTCTCCGCCGATCATGCGCTGTACCAGCGTCACCGGAGTGAGTTCACCGATGGGGTACTCGCCTTCCAGGTGGCCATTGCGCAGGATGGTGACGCGGTCGCAGAGATCGAATACCTGGTCGAGGAAGTGCGTGACGAACAGGATGGCCACACCGCGGTCCCGCAGGCGCCGCACGAGGGTGAAGAGCTGGGCGACCTCTTCGCGATCCAGGCTGGAGGTGGGTTCGTCCAGCACGAGCACCTTCGCCGAGACGTCCACCGCCCGGACGATGGCGACCAGCTGCTGCACCGCCAGGGAGTGCGAACCGAGCAGACTGGTGACGTCCAGGTCGAGGTCCAGTTCCGTCAGCAGCTCTGCCGCCCGCCGCCGCATCGCGGACCAGTGGATGAGACCGAACCGGCGCGGTTCGCGGCCGATGAGGATGTTCTCGGCGACCGAGATGTTCGGGCAGAGGTTGACCTCCTGGTAGACGGTGCTGATTCCGGCCTGCTGCGCCTGGAGGGGGTCTGCGAACGTGTGAGGCCGGCCGTCGGCGAGGATGGTGCCGCCGTCGGCGGGGTGGACACCGGTGAGCACCTTGATCATGGTGGACTTCCCGGCGCCGTTCTCGCCCATCAGGGCGTGCACCTCACCGGGGAAGAGTCGCAGGGCGACTCCGTCGAGGGCGAGCACACCCGGGAACTGCTTGCGGATGTCCTGGGCTTCCAGGACCGGCCGCGGGCCGCCGTCGTCCGTCGGCCGCGGGGTGGACGGGGATGCCATCCGCCTTCCTCTCATGGGTCGGGTGGTGGAGCGGACTCCGGACGGTGAAGGAGGCACCGAGGCCGGGCCTCCTCCGGCACCGGAACGTGCTGTGTCAGTAGTTCCGGGACGGCAGCGCGGCCGCGGCCTTGTCCTGCGGGAAGACACCCTCCGCGGTCTCGACACGAGTCGGCACGCTCTCCCCTGCCACGACCTTCTTGGCCAGGTCCATCAGCTGGTCACCGAGCAGCGGGTTGCACTCCACCACGACGTTGATCTTGCCCTCGGTCATCGCGACGAAGGCGTCCTTGATTCCGTCCACCGAGATCACCTTGATGTCCGTCCCGGGCTTCTTGCCGGACTCCTCGATGGCCTGGATGGCGCCGAGGGCCATGTCGTCGTTGTGGGCGTAGAGGACGTCGATGTCCTTCTGGGACTTCAGGAACGCCTGCATGACCTCCTTGCCCTTGGCGCGGGTGAAGTCGCCCGACTGCGAGGCAACGATCTTGAACTTGCTGTCGGCGCGGATGACGTCGGCGAAGCCGGCCTTGCGGTCGTTGGCGGGTGCGGAGCCCGTGGTGCCCTGGAGCTCGACGATGTTGACCGGGCCCTGCTCGTTCGCGTACGCGCCGGTCAGCCACTCGCCCGCGGACTTGCCCTCCTTGACGAAGTCGGAGCCCAGGAAGCTCTTGTAGAGGGAGGTGTCCTTGGTGTCCACGGCGCGGTCGGTGAGGATGACCGGGATGCCCGCGTCCTTGGCCTCCTTCAGCACCGTGTCCCAACCGGACTCCACGACCGGCGAGAAGGCGATGACGTCGACCTTCTGCTGGATGAAGGTGCGGATCGCCTTGATCTGGTTCTCCTGCTTCTGCTGCGCGTCGGAGAACTTGAGGGTGATCCCGGCCTTCTTCGCCGCCTCCTGGACGGACTTGGTGTTGGCGGTACGCCAACCGCTCTCGGCTCCGACCTGGGCGAAGCCCATCGTGATCGTGCCGTCGGAGCCTCCCTTGGCTCCCGAGGAGGAGCCGGAGGCGGGGCCCTCGGTCGAGCAAGCGGTCAACGCCGAGGAGGCGAGAAGGGCGGCGGTGAGGACGAGAGCTGCTCTGCGAGCCATGTCGAGTGTCCTTTCAGGGTGTACGGAAAGAGGCGCCGCACGGCTGGGGCCGGGCTTTGCCCACTAGGAGTCCCAGGAGTGCCGCGCCGCACGACAGCCGCCGCGGCCGGGTCGGGGCAGAATCGGAGTCGGAGTCGGAGTCGGAGTCGGAGTCGGCAGGAGAGGGACCCCTTCAGAAGGGGGCACCGCCGCATTGTGAGCGCTAACAAGCCAGGTTCTCAACCCCCCTGCGCGAGTTACCTGTCCGTTACCGTGCCGGGTGGGCAGCGAGGTGGACTCCGTCTTTTCGCGACGCCACCGACCCCACCACCCGGATGGACTCGCAACCCGCGCCGCATCGACGGCAGACCGAACCCGGGCCGACGTATGCCCCACACAGACCTCTTGCCTATCGACATTGTTAGCGTTCACACTGCGTGGGACCACCCGTCCGACCGCCAGGATCGCGGGCGGCAACTCCGCCTGCCGGGCCGCCTGCCGCCCCACGGCTCCTTCGAAAGGCACTCTGTTGACGTCACCCCCACCCCTCGCGCCCACCCCGTATTCCGAGGAAACGGAGCAGTACACGGTCGGCATCGACTTCGGCACGCTGTCGGGCCGCGTCGTGGTGGTGCGGGTTCGCGACGGTCAGGAGCTGGCCGCGGCGGTCCACACCTACCGGCACGGCGTCATCGACCGGCACCTGCCGCACGGCGGTACGCAACTGCCTCCGGACTGGGCCCTGCAACACCCCCAGGACTGGCGGGACGTACTGCGCCGCGCCGTCCCGGAGGCCGTGGCGGCGGCCGGGGTCGATCCTGCCGCGGTGATCGGCATCGCCACCGACTTCACCGCGTGCACCGTCCTGCCCACGCTGGCCGACGGGACTCCCCTCGCCGAGACGGAGCTCGCCGGACGGCCGCACGCGTGGCCCAAGCTGTGGAAGCACCACGCGGCCCAGTCGCATGCCGACCGCATCAACGAACTCGCCCACGCCCGCGGGGAGAAATGGATCGCCCGCTACGGCGGCCGGATCTCCGCCGAGTGGCAGTTCGCTAAGGCCCTCCAGGTCTTGGAGGAGGATCCGCTCGTCTACGAAAACTGCGCGCGGTGGATCGAGGCCGCCGACTGGATCGTATGGCAGCTCACCGGAACCGAGTCCCGCAACGCCTGCACCGCCGGATACAAGGGCATCCACCAGGACGGCGCCTACCCGAGCGAGGAGTACCTGGCCGCGCTGAACCCCCGGTTCGCCGACTTCGCACGCACCCGCCTCGAATTCCCCCTCTCTGCGCTGGGCTCACGAGTGGGCTCGCTCAGTACCGAGGCAGCAGCTTGGACAGGGCTGCGCCCCGGCATCGCCGTGGCCGCGGGCAACGTCGACGCCCACGTCACCGCAGCGGCGGCCCAGACCGTCGAGGACGGTCAACTCCTCGCCATCATGGGCACCTCCACCTGCCACGTCGTGAACGCTCCCGTCCTCGCCGATGTCCCCGGCATCTGCGGTGTCGTGGGCGGTGGGATCGTCGAGGGAACCTACGGCTACGAGGCCGGCCAGAGCGCGGTCGGCGACATCTTCGCCTGGGTACTGGACCAAGGCGTCCCGTCGGAGTACCTCGCCGAGGCCGCCGACCGCGGCGAGGACCTGCACACCCTGCTGACCCGGAAAGCCGCCCGACAGCCGGTCGGCGGCCACGGACTGGTCGCCCTCGACTGGCTGAACGGCAACCGTTCGGTCCTCGTCGACCACCACCTCTCCGGAGTCATCGCGGGTCTCACCCTCGCGACCCGCCCCGAGGACGTCTACCGCGCACTGCTCGAAGCCACCGCGTTCGGCACCCGCGTCATCGTGGAGGCCCTGGAGACGGGCGGCGTACCGGTGCACGAGTTCATCGTCGCCGGCGGACTGGCCAAGAACGAACTGCTGATGCAGATCTACTCCGACGTGCTGCGCCGGCCCGTCTCCCTCGCCGGGTCCGACCAGGGCCCCGCCCTCGGGTCGGCCATTCACGCCGCCGTAGCCGCCGGCGCGCACACCGACGTGCGAACGGCCACCGCCGCCATGGGCCGCCGGCGGCCTGCCGTCTACACGCCCGACGCCTCCCGAGCCGACGCCTACGACGCCCTCTTCGCCGAGTTCCGGCTCCTGCACGACCACTTCGGCACCGGCGGCCTGTTGCACCGCCTGAGGAACATCCGCGACACGGCCCACACCGCGGGCTGACCCCGCCCCCGCTGTTCGTTCCCGCTTCCCCACCCGCCCGCCGCCCTCACCACCGTTGCGGGACGTCACCTTCAGGAGTCCATGTGCCCAGGCAAACATCCCCCGCCCAGGAAATCTGGTTCCTCACCGGCAGCCAAGGCCTGTACGGGGAGGAGACGCTGAAGCAGGTCGCCGACCAGTCGCGGCAGATCGCCACCGCGCTGGCCGACGCCTCCGGCATCCCCGCGCGCGTGGCGTGGAAGCCGGTACTGACCGACTCCGACGCCATCCGCCGGGTGTGCCTCGACGCCAACGCCGACGACCGGTGCATCGGGCTCATCGCCTGGATGCACACCTTCTCGCCGGCCAAGATGTGGATCGCCGGACTGGACGCGCTGCGCAAGCCGTTGCTGCATCTCCACACCCAGTCGAACGTGGCCTTGCCCTGGGACACCATCGACATGGACTTCATGAACCTCAACCAAGCCGCTCACGGCGACCGCGAGTTCGGGCACATCCAGGCCCGTCTCGGCGTACCCCGCAAGACCGTGGCCGGCCACGTCACCGATCCGGTGACGACCGCACGCATCGCGATCTGGGCGCGGGCGGCCGCCGCACGTTCCGAACTGGCCACCCTCAAGGTCGCCCGCTTCGGCGACAACATGCGCGACGTGGCCGTCACCGAGGGCGACAAGGTCGAGGCCCAGCTACGCATTGGCGTCTCCGTCAACACCTATGGCGTCAACGACCTGGTGGAGGTCGTCGACAGCGCGGACGAGACCGAGGTGACTTCCCTCGTCAAGGAGTATGAGGACCTGTACCACCTGACGCCGGAACTGCGACCGGGAGGCGAACGGCACGACTCGCTGCGTTACGCGGCCCGCATCGAAGCCGGCCTGCGCATCTTCCTCGAAACGGGCGGCTTCGGGGCCTTCACCACCAACTTCGAGGACCTGGGCGGACTGCGCCAGCTGCCCGGCCTCGCGGTTCAGCGGCTCATGGCCCAGGGCCACGGCTTCGGAGGAGAGGGCGACTGGAAGACCGCCGTCCTGCTGCGCGCCCTCAAGGTAGCCGCCACCGGCCTCCCGGGCGGCACCTCCTTCATGGAGGACTACACCTACGACCTGACAGCGGGCAACCAGCTCATCCTCGGCGCACACATGCTGGAAGTCTGTCCCACCATCGCGGCCGCCAGGCCCAGCTGCGAGATCCACCCCCTCGGCATCGGCGGGCGGGAGGACCCGGTGCGCCTGGTGTTCGACGCCGCCCCCGGCCCGGCCGTGGTGGTCGGCCTCGCCGACCTCGGCGACCGCTTCCGCCTGATCGCCAACGACATCGACGTGGTGGCACCCCCTCACCCGCTGCCCGCCCTGCCCGTTGCCCGCGCGGTCTGGCGGCCCCACCCCGACCTGCGGACCTCTACCGAATCCTGGCTGACCGCCGGAGGACCGCACCACACCGTTCTCAGCACCGCCCTCACCTCCGACCACCTCGACGACCTGGCGGAAATGCTCCGCCTGGAACTGGCCCTCATCGACGGGACCACCACCCCGAAGCAGTTCCGGCGCGATCTCCGCTGGAACCAGGCGTACTACCGGCTGGCACAGGGACTGTGAACCAGTTGAAGCCCAGGCCGGCCCGCCCAGCCGGGCGGGCTCTGATCACTTGCGGCACTCGGTCCAGTACGGACCATGACCGGAGCGCGCACCAGACGGAGCGGCCCTAGGCTGGAAGCAGCCGCCGGAAACCGGTCCTGGCGAGCACCGCTGTCCGGACGGAGGCGTGGCGCGTGGAGATGGCTGCCGAGCAGCGTTGCGTGCCTTGGCTACCTGCTGGACATGGCCGGCGTACGGGCCGGCGCCGACTGCCACGATGGTCGTCCCGGTCCCGTAGCGCGTGCGCAGTTTCTGGAGGAAGTCGCCGTAGGCGCTGCGGTAGCCGGCCGCGAGGCTGTCGGGCGTCCACGGCTCCCCGGGGTTGACGGCGGTCGAGAAGTCGTTGGTGCCGAGGTTGACCACCACGAGCTGAGGGCGCCTCGACCACGCCGCAGATGCCAGGGACGTCCGCGAGGGCGGCGCCGTTGACGACGTGGCGGGTGGAGGTGCCCATGAGGGCGAGGAGTTGGCCGTTCTCGACGGCCCGGGCGGCCGGTGCGGACACGTGCGCGTCGACGTTGCCGACGGCCACCGCGATGCCCGCGGGCAGCCCCGTCCACTCCGCCGCCCGGGCGGTGGGCGAGCCGGCCCGGGAGCCGAGCGCGGCGAGGGGGTGCTCCAGCCGGGTGCGGGCGAAGTCGGCGACCCCAGGGTGCAGAGCACCGAGGTGCTCCTCGCTCGGGTAACCGCCGTCCTGGAAGATGCCCCCGTATCCGGCCGTGCAGGCGTTGCGGCTCTCGACGCCGGTGAGCTGCCAGGCGATCCAGTCGGCTGCCTCTATCCACCGCGCGCACGCGGCATGGACACCCGGATCCTCCTCCAGGACCTGGAGCGCCTTGGCGTACTGCCACTCGGCGGAGCTCCTTCCGCCGTAGCGGGAGATCCACTTCTCTCCGCGTGCGTGCGCGAGGGCGTTGATGCGATGGCGATGCCGATGACGTGGGCGGGATCGACACCGGAGACGGCGAGCGCGGCGGGAACGACGGTGCGCAGTACCTCGCGCCAGTCCTCGGGGTGCTCCAGGGCCCAGTCAGGCGGCAGCGGGCGCCCGGTGCCGGGTAACTCGCGCTCGATGACGGCGTGCGGGTACTCGTGGACGACCGTCGCGAGCTCCTGTCCGTCATCCACGCGGGCCACCACGGCACGACCGGAGGGGGTGCCGAAGTCGACGCCGACGACGTACCGGTCCGAGCCCCGGACGGCAGGGATCAAGGTCACTTTCTCATCCTTCGCACCGGAGACCGGCATTGCTTCCCGCCGAGCTGAAGGGGACGTCTTTCGTGATGCCAAATTGTTAGCGATAACAATCCGCCTCCAAGGGAACGTCGGTATCCTCGACCGAGTGCGGCCGACGCGGCGGAGAGCATGGGCTGCCGGGGCGGTCAGCCCCGGGTCCGACGGTGCCGGCTCAACGGCGGGTGGCGGGACCCGCGCTGCGACGCAGCACCATCTCGGGCGGGATCCGCACGTGGGTGCGGGTGTGGGCGACGCCCTCCAGCTCCTCGACGAGCAGTTCCAGGGCCCGGCGGCCGAGCTCGCCGAAGTCCTGCCGCACCGTGGCCAGGGGCGGGGTGAAGTAGGCGGCCTCGGGAATGTCGTCGAAGCCGACCACGCTGATGTCGCCCGGGATCGAGCGGCCGGCCTCGTGCAGGGCGCGCAGCAGGCCGAGCGCCATGTGATCGTTGGCACAGAAGACGGCGGTGACGTCGTCCAGTTCGGCGATCCGCAAGCCCGCCTGGTAGCCGGCGCGCGCACTCCAGTCGCCGGGCTCGACACGCGGCACGGGGGCTCCGGCAGCGTCCAGCGCGCCGCGCCAGCCCTCCTGGCGGTCCTGGCTCTCCATCCAGCCGGCCGGGCCGGCCAGGTGGTGCACGGTACGGTGGCCCAGATCGAGCAGGTGCCTGGTGGCCGCTTCGGCGCCGGACCGGTTGTCCACCGAGACCATGGGAACCCGCGACTGGCTGCCTGGTCCGACCGCGACGACCGGCACGGAGCTGGAGAGCCTGGCCACCGCACTGACGGCGGAGATCTGGGGCGCGATCACGACCACGCCTTCCACGCCCTGGTCGCGCAGTCGGTCGACAGCCTCCTGAACCGAACGGCCGTCCAGGGAGTGCAGACTCGTTACGCTGACGAAGTACCCCGCACTGCGCGCAGCCTGCTCGATGCCGTGCAGCATCGAGGCGGGACCGTACAGGGTCGATTCGAAGCTGACCACGCCGAGGGTTTGCGAGCGGCGGGTGACCAGGGCGCGGGCAGCGGAGTTGGGCCGGTAGTCCAGCTCACGGATGGCGGCGAGCACCCGCTCCCGGGTGCCGGGCCGCACGTGCGGGGCGCCGTTGAGAACCCGGGACACCGTCTGGTGGGACACGCCGGCCAATTTCGCCACGTCCGCCATCACAGGCTGGCGCCGCTCGGTCCCGGCACTGTCGTTTCCCACGTGCACTTCCCTCCTCGACTCCGGGCTACGGTACGCCACCGACCGCCGACGAAGGCTGCGCGGGCGTGCACGGAGGCAAGCCCGTGCGGCGCAGGGCCACCAGCCCGTGGGCACGGACGCCGCGGCCCGCAGCCGGCCACTCCGAGAGTTGCCCACCGCCCAGCCCGCGGGCCAGGACAGAGTGGCTGATCGCCTGTGCCGCTGTAACCCAATGGTGATCCGAACAGACCCTTGACGACACAGTTGTGAGCGTTAACACTCAGGTATCGCCAGGCCGGAGCCGCTGCATCCCCGACTTCACGCAGCGCGAGTAAACGGCTCCCGCCCGGCCCCGCTCGACCGCTTCCGGTCGCCCAGCCGGGTCGCACCGTGCCGGTCGCGGAACATCACTGGAGGAACTGTGCGGAAGCTTTCAGCGGGCCTTGCCACCGTGGGTCTCACGCTGTCGCTGGCAGCCTGCGGCCAGAGCGCCAACGGAGCGGGCGACGGCGGGGACGGCGGGGACGCCAAAGGGGGCCTCATCGGCATCGCGATGCCGACCAAGTCGTCGGAGCGCTGGATCAACGACGGCACCAACATGGTCAAGGAGTTCCAGGCCAAGGGTTACAAGACCGACCTCCAGTACGGCGACAACGTCGTGGAGAACCAGGTCTCCCAGGTGGAGAACATGATCACCAAGGGGGCCAAACTGCTGGTGATCGCCCCCATCGACGGTTCCTCGCTCACCAACGTGCTGCAGAAGGCCGCCGACGCCCACGTAGCCGTCATCTCCTACGACCGGCTGATCCGCGGCACCGGGAACGTCGACTACTACGCAACCTTCGACAACTACAAGGTCGGCTTCCTCCAGGGCAAGTACATCGTCGACAAGCTCGATCTCAAGGGCGGCAAGGGCCCCTTCAACATCGAGCTGTTCGCCGGCTCACCGGACGACAACAACGCCACCTTCTTCTACAACGGTGCGATGAGCGTCCTCAAGCCGTACGTCGACGACAAGAAGCTGGTCGTGCAGAGCGGCCAAACCTCCTTCAACCAGATCGCCACACTGCGCTGGGACGGCGGTCTCGCCCAGTCCCGGATGGACAACCTGCTGAGCAAGTCGTACACCGCCGCCCGCGTCGACGCCGTGCTCTCGCCGTACGACGGCATCTCGATCGGCATCATCTCGTCACTCAAGGGCGTCGGCTACGGCACCGGTCAGTCACTGCCCGTCGTCACGGGCCAGGACGCCGAGCTGGCGTCGGTGAAGTCGATCATCGCGGGCGAGCAGACCCAGAGCGTCTACAAGGACACCCGCCAACTGGCCAAGGCCGCAGTCCAGATGGGCGACGCGCTGCTGACCGGAGGCAAGCCCGAGGTCAACGACACCGGCCAGTACGACAACGGCGTCAAGACCGTACCGGCGCAGCTGCTCCAGCCGGTCAGCGTCGACAAGGAGAACTACCAGAAGGTCCTGGTGGACGGCGGCCAGTACACCGCGGACCAGCTCAAGTAGCCCACGGGGCCCGACCGACGGGTCCGGCGACACCGAACCGGCGGTGCGACGCCCGGGAGACCGCCCGGCACCGCACCGCCCCGACGATACGGATGCACAACCATGGCCCGACCCGTTCTCGAGATGCGGTCGATCAGCAAGACGTTCCCCGGCGTCAGGGCGCTCTCCGAGGTCAACCTGACCGTCGCCGCCGGGGAGGTGCACGCCATCTGCGGTGAGAACGGCGCCGGCAAGTCCACCTTGATGAAGGTGCTCAGCGGGGTCTACCCGGCCGGTGGTTATGAAGGCGAGATCTACTTCGAAGGCGAGCCCTGCCGGTTCAAGGACATCAGGGCCAGCGAGCAGCGCGGCATCGTCATCATCCACCAAGAGCTCGCGCTGGTCCCCTACCTGTCCATCGCCGAGAACATCTTCCTCGGCAACGAACACGCCACCCGGGGCGTCATCAGCTGGCACCGGACGCTGACCCACGCCGCCGCACTGACCCGGCAGGTCGGACTCGACGAGAGCCCGCACACCAGGATCGCCGATCTCGGCGTCGGCAAACAGCAGTTGGTCGAGATCGCCAAGGCACTCGCCAAGAAGGTCAAGCTGCTCATCCTGGACGAGCCGACGGCCGCCCTGAACGACGAGGACAGCCGCAAGCTGCTCGACCTGATCCTCGAACTCAAGGCGCAGGGCATCGCGTGCATCCTCATCTCGCACAAGCTGAACGAGATCGCCCGGGTCGCCGATGCCGTCACCATCCTGCGTGACGGCCGGACCATCGAGACCATCGCGATCGGTTCCGAGGGCATCTCCGAGGAGCGGATCATCCGCGGCATGGTCGGCCGCGACCTGGAACACCGCTACCCCGAGCGCGTCCCGGCGACCGGCGAGGTGGCCTTCGAGATCGAGGACTGGAGCGTCCGGCACCCGATCGACCACCGGCGGAGGGTGGTCGACGGCGCCTCGCTGAACGTCCGTCGAGGCGAGATCGTCGGCATCGCCGGCCTCATGGGCGCCGGCCGCACCGAACTGGCCATGAGCGTCTTCGGCCGCTCGTACGGACAGTGGACCGGGGGCCGCGTGCGGCTGCACGGCCGGGAGATCCGTACCCGGACGGTGCCCGAGGCGATCGGGCACGGCATCGCGTACGTGACCGAGGACCGCAAGCAGCTCGGCCTCAACCTCAACGACGACATCAGCCGGAACATCTCGCTGAGCTCCCTCGGCAAGGTCGCCCGGCGAGGCTGGGTCAACCGGCACGAGGAGGCCCGGATAGCCGAATCGTTCCGGCGGACCATGAACATCAAGGCCCCCTCGGTGTTCGCGGAGACCGGCAAGCTCAGCGGCGGCAACCAGCAGAAGGTCGTCCTCAGCAAGTGGATCTTCGCCGAACCGGAGGTGCTGATCCTCGACGAACCCACCCGGGGCATCGACATCGGCGCCAAGGCGGAGATCTACACCGTCATCGCCGAACTCGCCGCCCAAGGCAAGACGGTACTCGTCATCTCCTCCGAACTCCCCGAACTCCTGGGCCTGTGCGACCGGATCTACACCATGGCCGAAGGCCGGATCACCGGTGAGGTGACCCGCGCGGACGCCACCCAGGAATCCCTCATGCGGCTCATGACCATGAGCGCGGCATACCCCGACAAGCAGGTGTGAGGCATGGCCCAGACCGAGACCACCCCAGACACCACGCCCAGCACCCCGGAAACCGGCCAACGATCGTCGGCCGGTGCCGTACTGACCCGAGCGCTGCGCGGCAACCTGCGCCAGTACGGGATGCTGGTCGCGCTGGCGCTGATCGTGCTGCTCTTCCAGTTCTGGACGGACGGCATCCTGCTCCAGCCGCTCAACATCACCAATCTGATACAGCAGAACGGCTACATCCTCATCCTGGCCATCGGAATGATGATCGTCATCATCGCCGGGCACATCGACCTGTCGGTCGGGTCGCTCGCCGCCTTCGTCGGAGCGGCCGCGGCGGTGATGATGGTCGAGCACAGGGTGCCGTGGCCCGTGGCGCTGGCGGCCGCGCTGCTGATCGGGGCTGTCGCCGGAGCCTGGCAGGGGTTCTGGATCGCCTATCTCGGGATCCCCTCGTTCATCGTCACGCTGGCCGGCATGCTGCTGTTCCGCGGTGGGACCCAGATCCTCCTGCAGGGCCAGTCGGTGGCGCCGTTCCCCAAGGGCTTCCAGAACATCAGCAGCGGCTTCCTCCCCGCGGTCGGCCCCCACACCGACTACCACAACCTCACCCTGCTGCTGGGCCTCTCGGTGTTGGCCGTAGCGATCCTGCAGGAGGTGCGCGGACGGCGGCGGGCCGCCTCGTACGGGCTGGAACCGCTCCCGGCCGGGCTGTTCCTGGTGAAGCTCGGCGCGATCACCGCGGCCGTGGCGGCCTTCACGCTGCTGCTGGCCAGCTATCACGGGGTGCCCGTCGTTCTGCTGATCCTCGGCGTCCTGCTGGTCGGCTTCGGATACGTGATGCGCAACTCGATCCTCGGCCGGCACACCTACGCCATCGGCGGCAACGAGGCGGCGGCGAGGCTGTCCGGGGTCAAGAGCAAGCGGGTCGTCTTCCTGGCCTTCGTGAACATGGGCGTCCTCGCGGCCCTGGCCGGGCTGGTCTTCGCCGCGCGACTCAACGCCGGTACGCCGCAGGCCGGCATCAACTTCGAGCTGGAGGCGATCGCCGCCGCCTTCATCGGCGGCGCGTCCGCGAGCGGCGGTGTGGGAACCGTCCTCGGTGCGCTCACCGGCGGTCTGGTGCTGGGCGTGCTGAACAACGGCATGTCGCTGGTCGGCGTGGGTACCGACTACCAGCAGGTGATCAAGGGCCTGGTATTGCTCGCGGCTGTCGGCTTCGACGTCTACAACAAGCGCAAGGTCGGAGCCTGACCTTGCCCCTCCCCGGCTCGGCGGCACCGCCCGCACGAGGAGGGGTGCCTCGCCTACCTGGGGTCCGCCTCCCGCGGCTCCGCTCGCGCGTCGACGATCCGCTCGAAGAAGAACTCGTGCTTGAGGAAGGAGACGTCGTACTCATGACCCGGGTAAGGCGGGATCAACTGAGCGGCCTGGATCAGCCGCCAGCCCGCCCGGAGCGCCGCCACCCCCGACTCGTACGGCGGCTCGTCCCTGTCGCCCGTGGTGGGCGAGGTGCAGCCCGTGCCGTCGTACAGCGACCAGCCCACGACATGGGAGTCCAGCGCCGAGGTGGCCGAATACAACACCAGCACCTGCTGACGCAGCACCGGCGCGGCACCTTCCGCCCGCTCGGGGATCGCTTCGATGGTCATGCCTGTGCCTCCTTAGGGCGATTGGAGACCCTGGTCACCCAGTGGTCGAGGTCGAAGTCGTCGTCGCCGGTCAGCGCCCGCCACAGCAGGATGCGGTTGTACCGCTCCAGCCGGCCGGTCGCCATCTCGTACCACGGGAACATCGTGTCCAGCTCTGCGGCCACCTGCGGGTCGTCGAGATCCGAGGTGTTCCACAGGCGCTGTTGACGCACCCAGGGATTGAAGCGGATCTTGAACATGTAGCGCATCGCGTCGCTGTCGTTGCGTCGGCCCGCATGCCAGAGCCCGTGGTGCAGAAACACCACCGTCCCGGCCGGGCAGACCAGCCGGTCCTGGCCGCGCAGGTTCTGGTAGCGGCCGGTGTCGGACTCGTTGATCCGCCGGAGGTGGCTGCCTGGCACACTGAGTGTTCCACCCATCTCCAGCGTCACCGCCGTCGGAAAGTACATCAACTGCACGTCGAAGGCGTCCGGCCGGACGTCGAGGATGGCGTCCCCGTGCAGCGGCTGCGCGTCGCCGCCGTGGGGCTCGCGGGTTGCACGAAGTGGTGGTCCACCCACGGCTCCGGGCCCACGAGGCTGTGCAGGGCCCCTGCCACCTGCGGGAGCTCCAGCAGCCCGCGGACGAAGGATCCTTCCGCATAGGCCTCGGACAGCGGCGTCCCGTACCGCACCGGCGGCACCCCGTCGACCAGTACCGCCAAGCCCTCGGCGTTCATTTCCGCCGGGACCACCCCGTCCAGCCGCAGCGACCCGCGCGCCACGAACCGCGCCATCTGCACCGAATCGAGCAGTTCTTGCCTGTTCTCCATGGCGGCCACGCTAGGTCCGGGGGCCGCGCCCCGCGTGGGCCACGTTCACCCTCCACTGGTCGATTCTCACCACGACGCCCGGGACGCGTATTGAGGGCTGCGACCCTGGAGCGGGCTTGCGGACACCGTGGTAGAACACGTGACCCATGCACACGTCCCTCGCCCACCTTGCCTTGACGAGCCTCCGGCTCTCGCCGCCGTCGGCATCGGCGTGCACGGTCTCCGCGCGGCATCCGTGCCGCCCGGCCCGTTTCCCCGCACTCCCCCGCCATGCCCCAGCCGTAGCCGGGGCGCCGACCGTGTGCCGCGCCCGGTTCCCGGTGGGAATCGGCGGCAACCTTTTCGCATTCGGCGGCAACCAAGCAGTGCACCTCGACTCGAATCTTCGAACGGACGGACATGCAGACTGCACGGCAGGCCGCGCGCCAGCGCAGGCGTAGGCACAGGCTGATATGGGGAACGGCGGTGATGCTGACCGCCGCGGGCGTCCTCGTCTGCCTGGTGACGGCGATGCTCCCCGGCCCCAAGGCCGAGGCCGCGGCCGACGTGGCCGCCCCCGCCGCCACCCAGGTGGGAGCCACGTCCCCGGCCCCGATGAGCCCCGCGCCCCCGACCGAGAGCTCGCGTGCCGCGGAAACCCCGACCGCGGCCGCCAGTACGACCACCGCGGCGGCACAGCCCTCGGCGAAGGCAACCCCACAGACGGCATCCAGCACCACCACGGCACCGTCGGCAGGACGCATCCAGCCCGGGACCACCTACAAGGGCGTCGCCACCGCCTACGCTGCCGACGACGGAAACGGCGCCTGCCTGTTCGGCCCGAGCGACCTCATGATCGCGGCGATGAACACCACCGACTACGAGTCGTCCAGGGCGTGCGGAGCGTACGTGCGCGTACGCGCCGCGAACGGCGCCTCGATCACGGTCCGGATCACCAACGAATGCCCACTGCCCTGCGCCCCCGGACAACTGGACCTCAGCGAACAGGCCTTCGCGAAACTGGCCGATCCCAAGGTCGGCCGTATCCCGATCACCTGGAATCTGCTGAGCCCCCAGACGCCCAGTACGATCTCCATCCGGTACAAGACCGGGTCCAGCCCCCACTGGTGCGGCATCCAGGTGATCGACCACCGGAATCCGGTCGCACGGCTGGAGGTACGCACCGCCAAGGGCTGGCAGAGACTGCCTCGTACCGACTACAACTACTTCCTCTCCGCCGACGGCAGCGGGTGCGGCGGCGCGATACGGATCACCGACATCTACGGAGAGCAGCTGACGGTCGACGGGACCGCACTGCTGCCGAACGTCGCACAACCGACCCGGGTCCAGTTTGCTCCGCACTGAAACCGCACTGCGGCTGGTGGCGGAGCCGGGGTACGACCGCATCGGCGCGCTGGTTCGTACCGGGCACTGATACCCTGCCGCCCGGATGTTAACGCACACATTTGCAGAAGGGGCGACCGAAAGCGTGGTCCTCGATGACGCGTCCGCGGAGTTCCACGACTTCTTCGAACGCCACTACGCCGAACTCGCCCGGTTCGCCCATCTCCTGACGGGCGAGTCGGACGGTGCCGACGATCTGGCCGCGGACGCCCTGATCGCACTGTGGCAGCGCTGGGACCGGCTGCGTCAGGCCGAGTACCCACTCGCCTACGCCCGCGGCGTGGTCGCCAACCTGGCACGCTCACGGATACGCAGCGCGGTTCGCGAGCGCCGCCGGATCGCCCTGTTCTGGTCCCGCGGTGCGGAGCCGTTGGACGGTCCGGACGTGGCCGCCGTGGTGGACGTGCGTACTGCTCTCGCCCGGTTGCCGTTCCGGAAGCGGGCATGCGTGGTCCTGCGGCACGCCTTCGACCTGTCGGAGAAGGACACTGCTGTGGCGCTCGGAATATCGGTCGGTAC
This sequence comes from Streptomyces sp. NBC_00190, assembly GCF_036203305.1. Classification (GTDB taxonomy): domain Bacteria; phylum Actinomycetota; class Actinomycetes; order Streptomycetales; family Streptomycetaceae; genus Streptomyces. The sequence goes on from NZ_CP108131.1 coordinate 170,076, forward strand.
GGTGAAGAGCCAGACCTCGAAGGGGATGGCCGAACTGGAACGGACGCTGGGCAGCACAGGAGCAGCCGGGGAACTGTTGGCGGGGAGGAGGAGCCGTTGAACGAGGAGCTCACCGGGCGGCTGCGCGCAGCCGCCGAGGCTCACCAGCCCGACCGCGCCCGGATCCTGGCACGCGTGGAACGCGGCATGTCCGACGCCCCCGCCCGCCGACGCGAGTCGTCCGGCGCGAGGCCCTGGCGCAGGGTCGCCGTCGCCTCCCTCGCGGTGACCGGCATTCTGGCGGTCGGTGGTTTCGCCGTCGCCGCCATCGTCCAGTCCCCGCCGGCCCGGCCGGACGTCCCGGCCACCCCCGCCGCGCCGTCCGCACCGTCCGCACCGTCCGCACCCGGGACTCCCCACTCGACGCCGTCGGCGCCCGCCACCGGCGGCCCGACCGCGCCGGACAGCTCGTCCTCGACGAGCCCCAGCCCTGCGGCGTCAGGCGGCGCGGCCTCGGCCCGGCCCGGCAGCGCGCACGTCCAGGACGGGCCTCTGTGGTCGGCCGGCTCCTTGGACGCGGGCAGCAACACCTACTGGGCGCAGAGCAACATCACCCTCAAGACCACCCAGCCGCTCACCGCACTCACCATGGAACTGCGCATCACGCAGACCGGCGGAGTGCAGAGCACCGGCAGCTGGCGGACGCTGCCCGCCGACGACTTCACCGTCACCGTGCAGCACGAGGGCGGAGCAGTGGTCTACCGCTGGATTCTCAAGCCGGGCCGTACGGTCCCGGCCGGACAGCATGTCTTCGCCGGCCAGTACAACCACGCCGCCGGCGAACGCGAGGCCAAGCACGACGGCTACCGCGTCGACGCCAACAGTCCCCGCGGCGCCCTCTCGGTCTGGGGCGGCTTCACCCCGGCACGATGAGGCCATGCCCGTGGGCTGATGGGACGACCCGTGGTGGAGGCTGCCCATCGGCCCGGCTCAGCTCTTGCCGGTGCGGAGGCGTGGACCGCTTCGACCCACTCGCCGTCGCGCCCAATGGAAGGCGACCACCCCGCAGCTGGTCTCGATCACGGTCGACGAGTCCGTGTACCAGGTCCCGCAGCGCCCGGTGAAGGCATACGAGCGCGGCCTCCCGCGCCCCGAGGGCTGAGCCGGATGATCGATACGACGCCGGGCCGGCTGCCCGTCACGGTGCTGTCCGGGTTCCCCGGCGCGGGCAAGACCACCCTGCTCAACCATGTGCCCGGCAATCGCCAGGGCTTTCCCTGCGCTGCGCAGTCGCGGAGGCGATTCCTCTGGGGCGCGCATCCACGGCACAAGTCGGTGCTGCAAGGACTGATGCGCCTTCGTTGAGCCCCGTCGTGTGCCGGGTCCTCACCAGCTCATGTGGACCTGTATGACCGCCATGGCAAGCGACGGAAAGCCCCTCGACGTCAAGATGCACCTGCTCGCGCGCCCGGGCGCTTGAGTCTCCAGCAGCTGGAGGGTCCAGGATTTCACCCATGGAAGACGAACGCCCCGACGTGCTCACCATCGGCCAGCTCGCGCACCGCACCGGACTTCCGGTTCGCACCCTGCGCTTCTGGTCGGATGAGGGAGCGGTGCCGCCCGTGGCCCGCTCCGCGAGCGGCTACCGGCTGTACGACGCCGAGTCCGTGGCCCGCGTCGAGCTGGTCCGCACCCTGCGGGAGCTGGGCTTCGGGCTCGATGACGTGTGCCGCGTGCTGAGCGGCCGCACCACCGTCGCCGAGGTCGCTGACGCGCACGTGGCCGCGCTCGATGCACAGATCCGCTCCCTCAAGGTGAGCCGAGCCGTCCTGTCCACCGTATCGAAACGTGGTTCGACCGCTGAGGAGACAGCACTGATGAACCGGTTGGCACGGCTTTCTGCCGCCGAACGCAAGCAGATCATCGAGGAGTTCAAGGAGGAGGTGTTCGGCGGTCTCGAGGCCGACCCGCGCCTGCGTGACCGCATGCGCACCTTCAGCATCGAACTGCCCGACGACCCCACACCCGAGCAGGTCGACGCTTGGATCGAACTGGCCGAGCTGGTGGGGGACCCCCGTTTCCGCGCCCGGATGCGCACCATGCTGGAGCTGATCACCCCGGTCCCCGGGCGGGGTCGTCCCCCGGGGGCATCCATCTGGTGGGCCAGGCAGGTCGTACAGACCGTCGCAGAGGTCAGAAAGCGCGGGATCGCCCCTGAGGGAACGGCATCGGTCGAAGTGCTGTCCGAGCTGTTCGGCGACGCCGATCGGGCCGCCGTGCTGTTGTGCCTGGAGGCCGGGATCGAGGCAGGGGCGGAGCGCTACCGCAGGCTCGTCGCCCGCGTGCGCGGACAGTATTCGTCTCCCGACGCGACCGAGGAGCTGGAGTGGCTGGCGCGAGCCCTGCGTACCGCGCATCAAGCCTGACACTCGATGCGAAGACCACGATGCGCTACACGGACTCCGCACGAGCCCTGCTGGGTCGGGCCGCTGAAGAGCAGCTCCGATGAAATCTGCTCGACACACGAGCCGAGAGGCCCTCACGACGACGGGGCACCACCGCCACCCCGGCCACAACCCCATCCGCGTCCTTCACCACGGCCTCTGGGGCTGGGCTGGAACAGTCGGGCCGTTCAGGACCTCGGCTACCGTCTCCCACCCGAGGACCTGCTCGCATCTCGTAGACCACGGCGATGGTGTCGACGGCGGCCAGCGCGATGTCGACGGCCCGCCGCACTCGCGCCCACACCGCTGCGGCCGCCGCCCGTGCCCGTTCGGACAGGCGGTAGACGGTACAGGCGCCGACCTTCCGGATCACCGAGTTGCGCCACCACTCGCGCAGTTCGGCCAGCGAGCTCAAGGCCGGCTTCGGCGAGCGGGAGCCGGCGGCGGCCTGTCGGTCCAGCGCTTCGGTGGTCCGCTCCCCCGGCGGGTGCCCCTCCCGCCCCTCGTAGTCGGCCACCAGGGCAGGTAGTACGTCCGCGATCTGCTGGCGGCGGGTGGACTGCCAGCCGATCAGTACGCCCACAGCGGCGGCACCGGGCTGTGGCAGTCGGTCCTCTACGCCGACGGCCTACTGTCCGCGACCGGCATCGACTGCAAGTTCGGCTCCAAGGCGCCGTCCACTCCGACTACAGCAGCGGCAGCTGCTGACCACCCGCAACGTCCCGCTCCGCACTCGATGGCGTGGCAACGCCGACGCCATCAGCTTCCTCGGTCGGATCCGCAAAGAACGTCCTCTGGCCATGGATGCCCAAAGAATGGCCCCCGCTGAAGAACGCCCGATCAAGCTCGGCGCCTTCATCGCCAACTGCCGAGTCAGGAAGTCATCCCTGACCAGTGAACGCGTGGCGCAGCTCGATGCGATCGGAATGAGATGGGCTGCATGAACCCCCAGCCCTGACGGGCCGCGGCCGCGCCGCCATCTGGGCGGTGAGCGAACGCAGTTCGCGCCGGCGTACGTCGGTGGCAGACCGCTGCCTTGATCGCGGGCACGGGTCCGCGAACGTGAAGGGGGATGCGTCGTCGTGCGCAAGGTGAGGTGGGCGGCCGCGGCCGCCGGTGCGGTGCTGTTGATCGCGGGGTGCGGCAGTGAAGGCGATTCGGCTCAGGGACATGGCGGTGACGCACCGTCAGCCAGCGGCTCCGCCCCGGCGAAGGCGGGTTCGGGCGGCAGCCTGGACGTCGCGGCGGTGAAGAAGGAGATAGAGGCCGCCGCCATGCCCGGCGCCGTCAGCCGGTTCACCGACGCACCGAACTCCCCGGCCGCCAACTCCGCCGGCGATCGGCCGAGGGCCATCAGGGTGCGGATGCCGGTGGCGAGGATGTCAGGGGGTACGCGGCCATGCGGGCATGCTGAAGTCTCCTTCGTTGAAGGTGTGATGAAGGTGGAGAGCGCCCTCGAGAGGTGAGCGAGGGCCGGGCAGTGGTCTGCTGATCATCCGCGTCCGCCTCGGCGAACCAGCCGGACAGGCAGTCTTCCCCCTCGGCGTCGACAGCCAGCAACGGAAAGGTGGTAACACTGTTTCTCGTGAGATACGTTGTTACCGTGATCACGCCCTACCAGGACGCCCAGCGCGTCGGCCAAGAGGCCGTCCGCACCACGATCCTCGACTCTGCCATCGGCCTGCTGGCCGCAGAGGGCCAGGCCGCCCTCACCATGCGCCGGATCGCCACCGAGATCGGTTCATCCACCAAGGTCCTCTACACCATGTTCGGCGGCAAGCAAGGCCTGGTGGACGCCCTCCACCAGGAAGGGTTCGCCCGGCTGCGCGCGGCACAGCGGCGCGTATCCGGATCGGACGATGCCTTGACGTACCTCAGAGACCTCGGTACGGCCTACCGGAGTCACGCCCTTGCCGAACCCGGCTACTACTGCTTGATGTTCGGGCAGGCCGTCCCCGGCTACCGTCCCAGCGCCGAGGCGCTGGCCTCGGCCGAGACAGCCTTCGACGCCTCGGTCGCCGCCGTCGAGGCCTGCATCGAGTCCGGCGTCTTCAAGCCAGGCGACGCGGGTGAGATCTCAAAGCTCTTCTGGGCCGCCGCACACGGGGCAGTGAGCCTGGAGATCGCCGGGCACTTCCCGCCTGACGTCGCGGCCCGCCGCTTCGAGACCTTGATGGCCGCGCTGGGACACGCGTTCTCCACCGCCGACCAACAACCAGGACGGACTTCATGACGACCAACCGCTACCTGTCGGGGAGTTTCGCACCGGTCACCGAGGAGGTCACTGCGTTACACCTGCCTGTCACCGGACGGATACCGGACCACCTCAACGGCCGTTACCTGCGCACCGGCCCCAACCCGCTCGGGGTCGAAGATCCCGCGGCCCACATCTGGACACTCGGCCCCGGCATGGTCCACGGCGTGCGCATCCGCGACGGTCGCGCCGAGTGGTACCGCAACCGATGGGTCCGCTCCACCTCGGTCGCCGATCGCCTCGGGGAACCACGGCGCGGCACCCCGGTCGATGAGCGGCTGGACATGGCCCCGAACGTCCAGGTCGCCGGACTCGCCGGCCGTACGTTCACGCTGCTGGAGGGCGGCATACGCCCGTACGAACTCACCTACGACCTCGACACGGTCGGACCGTGCGACCTCGGCGCGACGCCCGAGGGCTACAGCGCGAACGCCCACTCCGTCTTCGACCCGCGCACTCGCGAGCTGCACTCGCTCGGCTTTCTGTACGGCTCGGACCACGTCCAGCACATCGTGATGGACGACGCGGGCATGGTGGTGCGCAGCACCCTGATCCACGCGCCCGGCAACCCGTATATGCACGACTTCGCGCTGACCGACAGCCATGTGGTCCTTTTCGACGCGCCCGTCGTGTTCAGTGCTCCCCATCTGTCGACCGGCGTCCCCTTCACCTGGGACGACACCCACCAGGCACGGGTGGGAGTGATGCCCCGGGCGGGCGGCGAGGTCCGCTGGTTCGAGGTCGCGCCGAGCCTGGTGGGCCACACGCTCAACGCCTACGAGGACGGCACGGACGTCGTCATCGACCTCGTTCGGCACCCCGAGGGCTTCGACATCAGGAACGTCGGCGCCAGCCGTCCCACCCTGGAGCGCTGGACGGTCGACCTGTCCGAGGGCCGGGTTCACGAGGAGCGCCTCGACGACCGCATCCAGGAGTTCCCCCGGCTCAACCCCCGCTACCTTGCTCGCCCCTACCGCTACGGCTACTCCGCTGCGGTCGAACTCTACGCGCCGCCCACCGGCCCCGACGACCCCCGACCGGACGAGGGGTTCAGCAACGCTCTGCTGAAGCACGACCTGCTGCGGGGCACGACCGAGGCACACGAGTTCGGGCGGTTCGGCGCCGTGGGCGAGGGTGTGTTCGTCCCCGCCGAGTCGCCCGCTGCCGAGGACGACGGCTACGTCATGGCATACGTGCACAACCCCGATCGCGGCGCCGCCGACCTGGTGATCCTCTCGGCGCAGGATTTCACGGGTGAGCCCGTCGCCCGCGTTCACCTGCCGGTGCGCGTGCCGTTGGGGCTCCACGGCAACTGGGTCCCCGATGCCCCCGGGGATGCACCCACTTACTGATCGTTTCAGAATGAGCTGAGCCGTGGACCTTGCACCTGACGATCTTGGTCGGCAGGGTGTCCCCGGCGTGCGCGCTGATCTTGTTCCTGACGATCTGTGGGAGCGGGTGGCCCCGCTGCTGCCGCCCGCTCCCGAACGGCGCCGCCGCTACCCCGGGCGGCTGCGTGTTCCCGACCGAGTGGCACTCGTCGGCTGAGGCTGATCCTTTGGAGTGGACACCCTGACAATGGATCTTGCTGGTCCAGGGAGGGATGTCCAGGTGGGACGCAGGTCTCCGTATCCGGAGGAGTTCAGGAAGGACGCTGTCGCGCTCTACCGCGCCGCGGCGGCGGGGACCCGGATGACGGGCCGATAGCTGGACCGGATGGTCCGGATCTTGGCGGTGTGCGCTCGGTAATCTTCGAGTCCGATCTAGGCAGTGCAGGCCTACAACAGAGATTGATACTCTACGTGAGCACTTGATTGCTTTTGGCGACAGGACGGGGGTGTCGTGCGCTCTTGGCCACGCTGTCTGGACTTGAGTGGTGTGCGGCATGCCCAGCTGCGAACCGACTACACGGCAGCCGAGCGGTATATGCGAGGCCGGGAGTTCGCCATGTGGAGCGTGATCCGGCTGCTGGCACCGCCTGAGTTCCAGCCGCATGTCCTGGCCGGGGGAACCCTGCTCGCATTCACCGACGACGTCTGCGACCGAGGTCCTGCCTCCGGTCGGCGTAAGCGGTTCGATTTGTGGGCGGACCGCGTTCAGTCGGCCCTGGACTCCGGAACTTCGAGCCATCCATTGCTGCGGGCGTACCTCCATTCCGCACAGACGTACGGACTGCCTCGCCACTGGGCGGATGCGTACTTTGCTGGAACACGGATCGACCTGGACTTCCCCGGGTTTGCCGACGAGGACGACTACCAGAGGTACGTCGACACCTTGACGTGGCCCGGCTTGATGCTGAGCACAGGACTGACACCGCATCTGGTCTCCGACGAAGACTTCGCTGCCTCCTGCCGACTGTTCGCCGACGGATTTCAGCGTGCCGACTTCCTGACCGATCTGGCAGAAGACGTGCGCGGCGGGCGCCTGGCGCTCCCCCTGGCCGATCTCGCCCGGTACGGCCTCAGCCGTGCCGACCTGGAAGAGGGCCAGGACACTCCCGGCCTGCGATGCCTGATTCTGGCGACTGCCCTTCGCGCCCGCGCGTCGCTCACTGCGTCGGAGCGGACAGTCGGCGAAGTCCACGATGCCTACCGGCCGTTGGTGCGGTGCCTGATCGGTCTGTACCACCACCGCTTGGACAGGGTCACGGCCCTGGGTTCAGCCGTGGCCCGTCGACCGGTAAGGGACAACCCGTTGGTGTGCTTGCGGCTGCTAGCCCGATCGAATCGGCCGGCGCAATATGGACGGCACGACACCGGTGGCGGCGGGACGAGCGCACCGGCCCGAGCTCAGTCCCCCACTCAGTAGCGGTCGAACACCATCGCCTCCAACGCGCGCGGGTGGGCCGAGCAGATCCGCACCACGCACGTCGTTCGCGGTCCCGACATCGCCGGCACGGCGGTGATCCATGAGCGCGATATCGCGGCCGTGGCGGTACACGCGCTGACCGATGACAGGCATGCGGGCGCGAAACACGTCCTGACCGGCCCGCAGGTCCTGACCAGAGCCGAGCAGGTGCACACGATCGGGGAGGCGATCGGCCGCCCGACGCGCTTCGAGAAGGTCCCCGTACAGGTCGCACGGCAGCAGATGCTCGCCGACGGCAGGCCACCCGCTCTCGTCGAGGCCCTGTTGGCCAGCGCTGAGACACGGTCCGAATCGAACTTGATCACCTCCACGGTGGAAGAGATCACCGGAGCGACGGCGCGTACGTTCCGCTTGTGGGCGGAGGAGCACGCGGACGATTTCCGTTAGGTTCGCCGTTCAGGGTCCCGGCCCGAAATGGTCCTCGAACTGGGTCGCTCACCTGGGCATTCGCCGGACGTGTGGACGGTCTCGGCCTGATCATGTGCTCCAACCAAGGACGCACGAGCCAGACCGAGACTTCCCGAGTGACTTCTACGACTGCCTGACTCCAGGCCAGGATGCGCTGTTCGAGCTGACTGATGCGCTGCTGTGCACGGACGGGCCGGTGCGGACACTGGTCGACCTCGCGCTCGCGACTGAGCACCGCCGCGGGCACGGGGCCCTCTCTGGCGGGCTCAACCAGGGGACGATGCCCCGGCTTCGCAGCCCGGAAGCAGCCGACCGGTGGACGTGCCTGGTGATCGCCGCCTACGCGCAGCTCCGACACTCGCCCGCCCCTTGGCGATCGGCCTGAGGCGGCCCTGGGATAAGCCGACCTCGCCGAACGAACTGACGCCCGCCCGCGTCCGGCGGGGGTTCAGAAACCCGTGCACGAAGACCGGCCCTCCGGCCGGTGCACCGAAACCTTCCCGTCCCGGCCCCGGTCGGCCACCGGGTTCGAAGAACCGCCGCCCAGCCGCCCGTCATGACGTGGGCCGGGTCCTTGCAACCGGCGAGGCGTTCAGCCGCCCTGCCCACCACAAAGCGGGCACGAAGCCGCGTCGAACTGGATGAATGACAAGCTAAGGCCGGCCTACCGGTGGTCTCAGCGTCGCCGGGTCGGCACGAGGCGCAGCAGTGCGTGCAGGACGGCGTCGATGTTGTCGTGGGACGGTTCGTCGGGGGTGACGTGAGTGAGCAGGCGGGCCAAAGTGCGCAGCAGTGGGGGCGAGGCCATGACGCGGGGGTGGAGGACCGGCCGGAAGCCGTACCGGGAGAAGACGAGATCACCTGCGAGGTTGCCCAGACGGTAGTAGCGCCCCCAACGGCGGTGGACCTCAGCTGGGTACTGATGCAGCGCGTGCTCCCGTCGCGGCCCAGCCGGCCGGGCCAAGGCCAGGGCGATGGTCTCGGCGGCTACCTCCGCGGCCTCCATCGCCTGGGCGATACCCTCACCGCTCCACGGACTGACCATGCCTGCGCTGTCTCCGACCAGCAGCAGGCCGCGACGGTACTGCGGTCGCCGATTCAAGCCCATGGGCAGGGGGGCGCTGCGTAGGGGTGAGTCGGCGTTCTCCTCATGGATCCCCCACTCTGCGGGCAGGCGGGGCAGCCAGTTTTCCAGGGCCGCCCGCAGGTCCACCGGCCGACGCCGCCGCTGCGGCAGGGCGCCGAGGCCGACATTGACGCGCCCGTCCCCGAGCGGGAACACCCAGCCGTAGCCGGGCAGGTCCAGCCCCGTGCCCGGACAGCGCAGATCTGCCCAGAGCTCCAGATACGGGTCGTTGGTGCGGGCCTCGCTGCGGTAGTAGCGGCGGGCCGCCGCCGCGACCGGGCGGCTTGCGTCACGTGCCAGTCCCAGGGCCACCGCGATCCGCGCAGAGGCGCCGTCGGCCGCGACGACGAGCGGCGCCCGGTAGCGAATCGGATCCCGGTCCGGCCCGCGGGAAGCTGTCACCCCCGTGATGTATCCCGCCCGGTCGGTCAACGGGGCCGACACTTTCACCTGAGTACGCAGGCGCGCTCCGGCAGCACGCGCATGCGCCACGAGCAAGTGGTCGAAGTCCTGGCGGCTGCGGGTGAGCCCGAAGTCGGGAAAACTGCCCAGGCGCGGCCAGTCCAGCTCCACCCGGTTGCCCTCACACACCCACCGCATCCCCCGATTGCGCATCCAGCCCGGGGCGCTGATGTCCACGCCCATCCTCACCAGTTGGGCCACGGCCCGCGGTGTCAGTCCGTCACCGCACACCTTCTCCCGGGGGAAGCCGCTCTTCTCCAGCAGCAGTACGTCCAGCCCAGCCCGAGCCAGGTGCACGGCGGCGGCGGAACCAGCCGGCCCTGCCCCGACCACAATGACCTGCGCCTCCTCATCACCCGCAGCCTCCGGCACCGAAGAACTGCTGTCGGAGGCGTACTCGTCGAAGGCGCTATCACGGTCGGTGCTCACGCCCTCACTATGCCGCGTCTCCGAGTGCCGAAACGTGAAGCAAGGCCTGATCCGGCGACCGCGTCTCCGCAGCCCAGCCCTGAGAGACCACCGGCTGTCCGGGAACTGCTGTGGTCGGTCGATCACAGTGTCCGGAACGCCGGCCCAGACGGATTCGGCAAAATGCCAACTTTGGCGCGGACGCCGCCCTGGTCCTGACCTCACTCGAGTACGCGCTGGCCAGCCCCGAAGTCGCCCCCGGCCAGCTCAAGCCCATCCCCGTGCACTGCCAGTGCCCAGTTGCCCCTGCGCAGAACGCAGACCGCTCCTTCGAGTGCAACTCACGCCACCACATGCGGCGCCGGTGTGACTCCGGCCCCGGTCCCGGCAATGTGACGGCGGAGCAAATCCCGCGATGGTCACCGCCCCGGTGGAGCCACGTCACCTTCCCGGTCGGGTCCCGCCGGGCGGGCCGGTCAGTCATCCAGTTGCAGGCCGAGCCATTCGGCGACGCCGTCGGCGCCGGCGTCCGTGAGGTGGACGACGCGCGGACTCACCCCGTAGCGCAGCCAGTCGAGCTGGAACAGCCGCGCCGTGATGGCCGCCCCCGCTCCCCCGGCCAGGTGGTGCTGCCGTTCGCTCCAGTCCACGCAGTACCGGACGAGCGGCCGGCGTCCGCGCAGCCCGGCCACATCGACGCCGAAGCGGCTCAGCGCGTCCCGGCCGGCCGCCGTGAGCCGGTAGTCACGGTCGTGTCCGTAGCCGGAATCCTGGTCGCGCACCGCCTCCTCCTGACGGTGGGTGCCGTCGTGCCCGGTGAGGAAGCCACGCTCAAGCAGGCCGCCCATCAACGCGACACCGAGCTGCCCCGCCAGGTGGTCGTAGCACGTACGGGACCGGCGCAGCGCGTTCGCGGTGCTGCTCTCGCGCAGGGTCGTGATGGGGAGCGGGGGCGCGATCACGGCGAGGGCTTCCAGCGCGAGGCTGACCTCGGGCCCGACCAGGCGGTAGTACCGGCTGCGCCCGGCGCTCTCCACCGTGATCAAGCCGGCCTCGACCAGCTTGGCCAGGTGGACGCTTGCGGTCGGAGCCCCGACTCCCGCCTCCCCGGCGAGCATCTTGGCCGACAGGGCGCGGCCGTCGCTCAGCGACTTCAGGATCCGCGCGCGGGAGGGATCCGCGATCAGGGCGGCCGTGCGGGCGATGTCGGGCTGGCGGTTCAGCCGGCTGCTGTCGGGCTTGCTCACTGTGGGCACGGGCCCATGCTATGCGCGGGACACTTTGACGGCCGGCGAAGTATTCGGCGTCGAGACTGACGGCATGAGTTCCACCGACTTCTCCTCGCCACCCGTCCCCGGCGAACCGGACGCCGTCGTCCAGCAGGGCGGGGCAGCCCTGGTGAAACGCCCGGAGCTGCCCCTGCCGCCGCTCATCGCCCTGAGCCTGGGCTACTTCCTCGTCATGCTCGACGTCACCGTCGTCAACGTGGCGGTGCCGAGCATCCAGAGCTCGCTGGACGTCGGTCCGTCCGGCCTGCAGTGGATCGTCGACGGATACAGCACCTTCTTCGCCGGTCTGCTGCTCCTCGGCGGCGGGCTCGGCGACCGGTTCGGGCACCGGTCCCTCTACCTCAGCGGACTGGCCGTGTTCAGCGCCGCCTCGGCCGGCTGCGCCCTGGCTCCGGCGGGCAGCGTGCTGATCACGGCCCGGCTCGTCCAGGGCACGGGGGCGGCCTTCCTCGTACCGGCTTCCTTAGCGCTGCTGCAGGCGGCCTACCCGGACCGCGCCCAGCGCACCCGGGCGGTGGGCATCTGGGGGCTGGTCTCGGCCGTCGCGTTCGGCGCCGGACCAGCGATCGGTGGCCTGCTGGTCTCCGGGCTGGACTGGAGGTGGGTGTTCTGGGTGAACCTGCCGGTGGCAGCGCTCGCCGCGGTGATGACCGTACGTCACGCCCCGGCGCCTGCGAGCAGGTTGCGGACCGGCCGCATGGACCCGGCCGGCCAGTTGCTGGGCGTACTGGGGCTCATCGGGGTGGCTGGCGCGCTCAACGAGGCGGGTTCGGCCGGCTGGACCTCCCCCCGGGTGGTCACCGCCTTCGCGCTGGGAGTGGCGGCGCTGATCGCCTTCGTCCTGGTGGAACGGCACTTGGAGCGGGGTCTCGCGGTACGGCCGGACGCCCGCAGGCCGCTGCTGCCGCTCGCCCTGTTCCGGGACCGACGGCTGACCACGACGACCGTCATCGGCCTTCTGCTCAGCCTCGGCTACTACGGAATGCTCTTCGTCGCGACGCTGTACTTCCGGCAGGAGCGCGGCTTCAGCGCGCTGGAGACCGGCCTGGCCCTGCTCCCCTCCGTCTGCATGGGCTTCCTCGCGGCGCCGCTGTCGAGCCGCGTCACCGCCCGGACCGGACCGTACGTCCCGATGACCGGAGCGCTGCTGCTCGGTGCGGCCGGCTTCCTGGGCTGGCTCAGCGCCGGGCCGCAAACCCCTTACCCCGTACTGCTGTTCGCCCTCATGGCGACGGGCCTCGCGACGCCGGTGGCGGTGGTGGCAGCAACCGTGGCGATCATGGAGGCGACTCCCGTCGAGGGTGCGGGCGTGGCCTCGGCCGTGTTCAACGTGTCGCGCCAGGCGGGCAATGCGATCGGCGTGGCCCTGTTCGGCACGCTCATCGGCGCCACCGGCCAGCTGCCCGGCCTCCACGCGTCCGCCCTCATCGCGGCGGGTGCCTTCCTGCTCGGCTCCCTGCTCGCCGGCGTGATGGTGTGGCGGCCGGGCACCGGCAGTGAACGCTGATCCCGCCTCCCGCGGGGATGCCGTCGCCCGAGTCGGCACCATGGCGGCGGGCCTGCCGAACAAGAGGGAGAGGTGAAGGCGCGCTGAGCTTGGCTGGTGGCGCGTTCTCCGGCGCTGCCATGTTACTCGGGCTGGTCACGGCCCCTGGCTGCTGCGGAGGAGGCCGGAACCGCTCCGGGGATGGCTGTTCCGGCACGATCGGGTCGGTCACCTGCGAGAACACGTAGACGTACGGACAGGGGAAGGGCGGGTCGAGGAACTCCGGCCGCACGTCATGTCCGAAGGCGGCAAGGACACCGATGAACGGCCGTCGTCATCGCGGCGCGTGTTGAGGGGAGTCGTGAGTCTCGTTCTGCGGACTCATGCGCGCCGGGGCCGCAGTAGGGTCTGCCCCACCTTGTTCCAGGGGGTTGGCCGGAGTGCCTGAGTCCGGCGCCGCGTGATCGGCTGTCCGCACGGGATTCGCGTGACGGAAGGTGGGCGGGTGAGAGTCCGGATCGGGTACTCAGCATGGATCGTGGGCGTGGTGCAATTCTTCGTCCTCCACGGGATTTCCGAGTCGGCTTGGGCAAGACCGTACAGCTGGGCACGGAACAACATCAGCGACTTGGGAAACGCTCACTGCGCTCTGCAGCCAGAGCCTGAGCCGCGGTATGTCTGTTCCCCCGAGCACGGCCTGATGAACGTTTCATTCGTCGCTCTGGGGGTGCTGCTCGTTGTCGGCGCTGCGCTGACCCGTGGTGGCCTGTGGCGCAGGGGCCGGGCCGCTGCCGTGGCCCGCCTGCTGCTCGCCGGTGCCGGCGTGGGATTCGTGTCGGCCGGACTGGCTCCGGCGGACGTCAACGAGAACCAGCATCTCTTGGGCGCCCTCCTCATCATGGCAACGGGCAACATCGGTCTCGTCGTGGCGGGGTTCGGGCTGGCAGAGCACGTTCCGGCTCCCTTGCGGTGGGGCACCAGCCTGCTGGGAGTCACAGCGATCACGGCCTTCGGGCTGTTCCTCTCCCACCACTACCTCGGTCTCGGGATGGGAGGCATGGAACGGGTCGCCGCCTTCCCTCTCCTGTTCTGGGTGCTGGCCGTCGGCGTTCGTGGCCTCGTCCGTCGTGCAGGTCGTCAGCACGAGGCGGTGCCGGCGGAGCATCTCAGCCGCGCTGGTTGAGAGCTCTGGCCAGATCCGTGTCGGCCGCTCGGGCGGCTTCGAGACCGGCCCGGGCTTCGTCGAGCGCGGCGACCCGAAGCCGTCTTCCTGCGCCCCGGAGGGCGGCGGCGTCGAACGGGTCGTCGCCGACCACCAGGCCCTCCGCCAGGCCGACCCCCGCTCACCCCATCGGCTCTCCTGCCCAACGCCTTCTACAGCACCACTGCCCGGGCGGGGCGCACCACTCGGACCCGATCGAGAGAAGCAAGGGGCAGGATGCAGCGTGCATTACGGCTCGCCTCCAGGTCCCGGTCTGCGATCGCGCAGCCGACCACGAAGTGCCTGCCCATGGACTGCACGAACTGCTGCCTGCCGTTCCGCTGGATGAACCACCCGATGCGCCGGTGACCGTTGCCGCTCAGGTCTTCTCGTACTCGTCGTGGCGGCGCAGCCAGTGGGTCTCCTCGCCCTCCTCGTGGCGGCCCGTCGGCGCGCGGTCGAGGAGCCCGTAGTAGGCCATGGCCGGCTCGAGGCCGCGCGCGGTGGTCACGTACGTCCGGTAGACGGCGCCGTCCGCCAGCGCGTAGCAGCTCAGCCCGGGCCCCTCCGTGACGTACCCGAGTACGTCCGTGCCGCATGCCTCTGCCATCTGGCTCACGGTCCCCGGGATCTCGCCCTCGAGGAACGGCTTCAACTCCTCCTCCGTGTACATGAAGCCGAGGTCGCGGTGGAAGTCGCTGCCGCCGGCGGAAGCCCAGTCGAAGCTCCAGCCCATCCGCTCCCGGTAGGCGAGGAGCTTCTCGACGGACGCCCGCGAGGAGCAGGTCAGCGTCACGTCGCGGGCTTTGAGGTGGACCGCGTTGGGGTCGAGGGTGTCCGCGATCGAGGAACAGACCGGGCATCCGGCCGCGTACGGCGGGCCGAACATGAAGTGGTAGACGAGCAGTTGCGAGCGCCCGTCGAAGAGGTCCGCGAGCGACTTGGTCCCGCCCTCGGTCTCGAAGCGGTAGTCCTTCTCGACCCGTACCCAGGGAAGCTCCCGCCGCTTCCGCGCGAGCTCGTCGCCGCGCCGCGTCAGTTCCTTCTCCTGCACAAGCAGCTCCGCTCGGGCTGCCTCGAATTCCTCCTGCGTGCCGACCTTGTGCTCGGGCATGGCTTTTCCCTCGTGTGCGAAAGCAGAACACCCCACAGCACAGGCGGTCGCCCGCAGCGTCTGCCACGGCGTGCCCGCCCGGCCCTACGTCCACCGTACGCGCGTGGCGGCGGACCTTCGAGCCATGGCACAGGCCGGGGGTCGTCCGAACCGGCCGTCAGGACCCCGGCCGGGAGACCGGCGGAAGCCCTGACGTGCCGGGGTGCCCCAGCGGCCGCCCGCCGTCAGACGGCGATCCGGGCCGTGTAGTCAGCCGCTGCTTCCACCGCGGCGACGAGAGCCGCGCCGTCGACCTGGGCGCCTTCCTCGAAGTGGACGATGCTGCGCCCGCTACGCGTGTTGGTGGCGGCCGAGCGGACTCCGGGGAGTCTTTCAGCTCGTCATCGATGAGCAGGCCACAGCTGGTGCAGTGCATGCCTTCAATGAGGAGCTCGACCTGCGCGGCGCTGTCGGCCTCGGTCTTGGTCTTGCGGCCGAAGACCTTCATCACAGGTCCTTCTTGAACTCGATCACGCCGGTCTGCATGCCCATGGCGCACGTGAACCGAAGGGTCCCCGGCTTGCGGGTACCCAGGTCGACATCGGTGTCCCCATCGCGTTTGACGATCTCCTGCACCCCGAGCTCGGGGATCGTAAAGGCCCTGGCGCAGCCACCGGAGTCCTTGCCGTGCAGGACGGGCCGTCCTGGGTGAGGATGCCCTTCGGTGCTACGCACTGTTCCGTGGCTACCGGGCAGTTCGGGGCGTGGCCCGGCGGCTCGGCGGCGGTCTTGATCGGGGCAGGCGGTGATCGGTTCGAAGCGGATGGTCAGTCCGAGGCTGTTGGCTTCCTTGATCATGCGGCGCCTGGCGCGTTCGGGATCGCGGCGGGTGAAGTGGTCGGCGCCGGCGGGCGTGCCCCGAGGGCGGTGACGGCGGCTGCCGCCAAGACGACGGCGAGCAGGGCGAACAGTGCGGGGTATCCGCCGAGGGGTCCGGCCAGGAGGGCGCCGACGAAGGGGGCGAGGGCGGCTGCGGCGTGGGCTGGTGCGCCGAGGAGTCCGGAGAGTCGGCCGTAGTGGGTGGTGCCCCAGCGGTCGGTGACGGCGGTGGCCTGGAGGAGCGTGAGGTTGCCGCGGATCACCCCGGCGAGGACGGATACGGCGACGAGCAGGGCGTACGGCCCGGCCACGGTTGCGAGGGCTGCGGTGGCGAGGGCGCCGAGGGCGATCAGGGTGACGGTGCGGGCGGTCACGCCCAGGTGGCGGGCGAGGGTCGCGTACAGGGTCCGGCCGAGGGTCTGGCCCGCGCCGCCGAGGCCGAGGGCCCATGCCGCCTGCGTGGTGGTGCAGCCGCGGTCGAGGAGGAGGGGGACGAGGCCGATGACGACGGCGTACATCGCGAACGCGGACAGGGCGAAGGTGGCGGCCAGCATCCAGAACGCCCTGCTGCGCACGACTTGCTCGTGGCCGGCGGTGACGTGCGGCGTGCACGGAGGAGCCGGCGGCCACGGGGCTTTCAGGGCGAGCGCGTGGGCCGGGACGGTCAGGACGGCGAGGATGCCGGCGAGCACCGTGTAGGTGGCGCGCCAGGACATGTGGTCGGCGAGGATCGCGGTCAGGGGTGCGAAGACGGTGGAGGCGAGTCCGCCGGCGAGGGTGACGATGGTGAGTGCGCGGATGTGGTCGGGGGCCCACCAGCGGGTGAGGGCGGCGAAGGCGGGCTGGTAGAAGGTGGCGGCCATCGCCGCCCCCGCGAGCAGCCATCCGGCGAAGAAGACGGGCAGGTTGGGGGCTGCGGCGATCACCAGCAGGCTCAGGACGCCCAGGACGGAGCCTGCGGTCATGACGGTGCGGGGGCCGCGGTGGTCCAGGACGCGGCCGACGTAGATCCCGGCGACGGCAGAGACGACGAGGGCGGCGGAAAACGCTGCGGTGGTCGCGCCCCCGCTCCAGCCGGTGTCGGCGGTGATGGCCGCATTGAGGACGGGGAAGGCGTAGTAGACGATGCCCCAGCTGGTGATCTGGGTGAGGCAGAGGGCGGGCAGGACGGCGCGGGGCCGCGACCGGACCCCCGTCCCGGTCGCGGCCCCGCCGCTTTGAAGGTCGGTCACCTCAGCAGCCGCCGGAGGAGGCGGGCGCGGCGTCGATGGTGAGGGTGGCCGGGACTGCGCAGCAGCCACCACCGTCGTTCTGCTCGGAGGCTTCCGGTTCGTCGAAGAGGCCCGCGCCGCCGCAGACTCCGGTCTCGGGGAGGGTGAGTTCGACGCGTTCGGCCGCTTCGTGGTCGCCGGCGAGGTGGGCGGCGATGGAGCGGACCTGTTCGTAGCCGGTCATGGCGAGGAAGGTGGGGGCGCGGCCGTAGGACTTCATGCCGACGAGGTAGACGTCCTTCTCCGGGTGGGAGAGCTCGTTCACGCCGTGGGGGTAGACGGTGCCGCAGGAGTGCTGGTTCGGGTCGATCAGCGGCGCCAGCGCGACCGGAGACTGGAGGCGCTCGTCGAGGCCGAGGCGGAGTTCGTCCAGGAAGCTGAGGTCGGGGCGGAAGCCCGTCAGGACGATGACCCGGTCGACCGGGTCCAGGCGGCGGCCGTCCTCACCGACGAGGACCAGGCGGCCGTCAGCGTCGCGCTCGAAGGCGTCGGTGCGGAAGCCGGTGACGGCGTCGGCGTAGCCGCCGTCGACGGCGGCCTTCGCGGCGAGGCCGAGGGCGCCGCGGGCGGGCAGCTGGTCGGCCTCGCCGCCACCGAAGGTGGAGCCGGACATCCCGCGGCGCAGGATCCACACCGCGTGCGTGCCCTGGTCGTCCTCGGACTTGGCGAGGTCGGCGAGGTAGGCAAGGGCCGTGAAGGCCGAGGCGCCCGAGCCGATGACCGCGGTGCGCTTTCCGGCGTAGCGGGCGCGGACGGCGGGGTCCGTCAGGTCGGGGACGCGGTAGGTGATGCGGTCGGCGGCGGCCTTCTCGCCGAGGGCGGCCAGTCCGCTGCCGCCGGCGGGGCTCGGGGTGGACCAGGTGCCGGAGGCGTCGATGACCGCGCGGGCCAGGATCCGGTGCTCGCGGCCGCTGGCACTCGCGTAATGGACGACGAAGGGCTGGGCCTCGCGGTCGGCGTCGACGATGCGGTCCCGGCCGGTACGGGAAACGCCGGTGACGGTCGCGTCGTAGCGCACCTGCTCGCTGAGGACGTCGGCCAGCGGCTGGAGGTAGTGGGTCGCCCAGTCCCCACCGGAGGGGTAGGTGTCCTCGGCGGGCTTGACCCATCCGGTCGGGGCGAGGAGCTTCTCGGCGGCCGGGTCGACGACCTCGCCCCAGCGCGAGAACAGCCGCACGTGGGCCCACTCGCGCACGGCGGCCCCCGCAACCGGGCCGGCTTCCAGGACGAGGGGTTCCAGGCCGCGGTCGACGAGGTGGGCTGCCGCCGCGAGTCCGGCGGGGCCGGCCCCGATGACGACGACGGGCAGCTCGGTGGTGGTCTCGCTCATGACATGTCTCCGGGTCTTCGTGCAGGCAGGGGGTGGGCGGGGCTTCGGTGCTCAGCAGCAGCCGGCGCCGGTGGCGACGGCTTCGCGCTCGGCCTGCGGGTCGCAGCAGGCTCCGGCTGCTTCCGCGCTCTCGCTGGTGCCACAGCACGGTGAGGACTGGGCGGGCGCCACCTCGGTGGGCTGTGTGGGGGCGGCGCCGCAACAGGAAATCGCCGCCTCGGCGCGGTTCGGGCTGGGGGTGACCGGCTCGTTCATGACGACTCCCTGGTGTTTCGAAGTTTGTCTATGGCTTACGTGATCAGCATGGCATCTGTATCGATAGACGTCAACATAGACATTCATCAAATTCACGAAGATCGTGATGGCGCACGCGGAAGCCGTCGTCATCGGAGGCGGGTAGTCGGGCCTGGCGTCCGCGCATGTCGTTCGGCGGGGATCCGGACCGCTACCCGCACCGGGACGAGGTCGTCACCTACCTGACCGCCTACGCCGCCCGACGGCGGGCCGGCATCCGTACGGGGACAGCGCGTGACCGCGGTCCGAGGGCCGCCCTCACCGCGGGCGCCCCGACCGGCGCCAGATGTTCACCGGCCTCGACAGGGAGCGGACCACCTGGGCCGACGGCACCACGGAGCGGCTGGACGCACCGGTCCTGGCCACCAGCCACCGCCCCCACCCGCCCTACCTGGCCGGACTCGATGGCGCCCTCGACCCGCCGGAGGCCCCCGCCACCGCAACGGGGGCCTCCTCCGTCCATCCAGCCCCGGTCTCCGCCGGGCTGGAGTGGCAGCGCAGCCTGTCCTCGAACACACTGCGCGGGGTCGGGAGGGATGCCGCCCGGACGGCCCGTCGGCCTGGCTCCCCATTTGGCCCACACCTGACCCCCTGCCGCCTTAGTTCGACGTGTGTCAACATAGACGTATGTCGAATGCGAAGGTTCTGCCGTTGCTGGAGCCCCACGTCGTCGCGGCCTGCTGCCCGCCGCTGAACGAACGTCCCATGTCGGCCGAGGAGGCCGAGGTCGCGGCGAAGATGTTCAAGGCCCTCGGTGATCCCGTGCGCCTGCGCCTGTTCTCCGCCGTCGCCTCCCACGAGGGCGGGGAGGCGTGCGTGTGCGACATCTCGGACGTCGGCGTCTCCCAGCCGACCGTCTCGCACCACCTGAAGAAGCTCAAGGAGGCTGGCCTGCTGTCCTCCGAGCGCCGGGGGACGTGGGTGTACTACCGGGTCGAGCCGTCTGTGCTGGCCGCCATGGGCGCGCTGCTGTCCGGCGCTGCGAAGGCGGCGTGACCGGCGTGCGGATCGAGGAGCTGCTGCCCGAGCATGCCGAGCAGGTGCTGGGCATCTACCAGGCTGGGATCGACGAGGGCAACGCGACCTTCGAGACGCAGGCCGCTGAGTGGGCCGTGTTCGACAAGGCCAAGCTGCCCGGCCACCGCTTCGTCGCGGTCGACGACGGTCGGGTGCTGGGCTGGGTCGCGGCGAGCGCGATTTCGGACCGATGCGCGTACGCGGGCGTGGTCCTGTTGGAGCGTCGGAGCCCGCGGATCAGCTGAGCTCGCCGTTCAGGGTGAGTTGGCGGCGGTGGAAGTCGAAGTGCCGGGTCGGGTAGCGGTAGATGTCGGCAAGGGTCATGAAGTCCTGGAAGAACGGGTCCCAGCGGACGGGGAAGTGCATGCCGCGGGCCAGGTCGGCTTCGGATTCCGCAGCGAGCCGGCGGTGCAGGGAGTCGATGACCCGGTCGAATACGGCGCCCGTCCGGCGCGGCCCGAAGACCTTCACCGCACCGCCCGGGCCGACGTAGTTGACCCAGTCGAACGGCCCGGTCGCAGCGTTCAGCGCCCAGGTGAAAACCTTGCCGGCGCTGCGGGGCAGCCGCGCGAAGACCCGGGCGAGGACCAGCAGCACCCGCACGACCATGTAGCCGAAGAGCATGTGCCACAGCAGCTGCTCGTTCGTCCACCGGGTCCCGCGGGTGGGGCGGGCGAGGTCGGCTTTCGTGGCGTTGTCGAGCAGGTCGTGGAAGGTCTGCCGTGCGCGCTCGTAGTCCGCGAACACGGCCTGCCGGTCCATCGCCATCGCGTTCATCACCTGCGCCCGTCCACCGCGATGATTCCCGCTCCCGGGCGGTTTCAGGCGCCGAGGAGTTCTGCGATCTCGCGGGTGCTCTGGCGGGCTGTGCGGCCGACGCCTATGAGGGTGGCGGAGGCGGGGCCCGTCCAGTCGCCGTAGCCGAGGAGATGGATGCGCGGGTCGGCGACGGCGCGGGTGCCCTCGGTCGGAATGCGGCCGCCCTCGGTGCGCAGGCCCAGCGGGGACAGGTGCGAGAGCGTGGGGCGGAAGCCCGTGCACCAGATGATCGCGTCGCAGGGCCAGATGCTGCCGTCGGCCCAGCGGGCTCCGTCGGCCGTCAGGCTGTCGAACATCCGGTGGTCCGGGATGAGTCCGGCGTCGCGGGCGGCTCGTACGGGCGGGACGGCGACGATGTCGCCGAGGTCCGAGATGCGGGGTCCGCCGGACTGGACACGCCTGGTGGCGAGTTCGAAGAGGGTGCTGCCGTCGATTTCGTCCGGGAGGTAGCGGGCGGGCCGCCGGGTGACCCAGCGGACGGTGGCGTGCGGGGTGAGGTCGGCTGCGATCTGGGCGCCGGAGTTGCCGCCGCCTACGACGATGATGCGCTGTCCTGCGTAGTCCCGGGGGCTGCGGTAGTCGACCGTATGGTGCTGGCGGCCCTGGAAGTGCTCACGGCCGGGGACGGCGGGCAGGAACGGACGCCACCAGGTGCCAGTGGCGCTGATCAGTGCGCGGGAGGTCCACGTTCCGCTGTCCGTGTGGACGCGGAGCAGCGGTGACTCGTCGTGGACGCCGGCGACGCGGACGCCGCGCTGGACCGGGAGCTCGTACCGCTTCGCGTAGTCGGCGAGGTACTCCAGTACGTGGGAGACGTCCGGGAACGTCTTGCCCTCCTGGTGCGGCATGAGCCGGCCGGGCAGGGAGGAGTAGGCGGCCGGGGAGAACAGATGCAGCGAGTCCCAGGGGTGCTGCCAGGCTCCGCCCGGGGTGGCCTGGGCATCGAGGATGGTGAAGTCGATGCCCGCCCGGCGCAGGTAGTAGCCGGCGGCGAGCCCTGCTTGGCCGCCGCCGACCACCACCACATCCGCGTGCTGCGTCATGCGGTGGGCTGCCCGCTGTTGGTCTTGCCGCGCATGAAGATGACCGCGACCAGGGCCAGGCCCACGACCGTGCCGATCAGCTGCATGCCGATAAAGCCGGCGACCGAAGCCGGGGCGATGCCGGCGAAGGTGTCGGTGAACGCACGGCCGATCGTGACCGCCGGGTTGGCGAAGGAGGTGGAGGAGGTGAACCAGTACGCGGCGCCGATGTACGAGGCGACGGCCACGGGCGCGAAGCGGAGGCGGTCGGTGCGGGCCAGGCCGAAGATCAGCAGGATCAGGCCGGTGGTGGCGACGACCTCGCCGAGGAGGAGATTCCCGGCGGAGCGGTCGTGGGTGGACCACTTGACCAGCGGTTGGCCGAACATCGCGTCCGCCAGGATCGCGCCCGCGATGGCACCGACGATCTGCGAGGGCACGTACACGGCCAGCTCGCGGGCGTTGACGCCGGCGCCACCGCGGCGGGCGGTCCACCACTCGGCCAGCGTGACGGCGGGGTTGAAGTGCGCCCCGGAGACGGGGCCGAGGAGGGCGATCAGTACAAAGAGCCCGAACACCGTGGCGGTGGAGTTGGCCAGGAGCTGGAGCGCCACGTCCCGGGTCAGCTCGGTGGCCTGGATGCCGGAGCCGACCACGACCGCCACGAGCGCGGCCGTGCCGACCAGTTCGGAGGCGGCCCGGGCGAGGAGCGGGGTGCGGGGTGGGGTCGCGCCGGGCGCGGGCTGGGGAGCGTCGACGGCTATGACGGACTCCGCTGCGGGGGCTGTGCCGAAGGGCTCGGTGGCGGTCAAGGCGGGTTCTCCTCGGGCAGGTGAGGCAAAGCGCGGAAGGCTACGGGCAGGACCGCTTGAGGTTCGCTTCGGCGGTGATGCGCGCGGTCTGGGCGAGGCCGGCGAACTGACCGGCGAGCGATTCGATGACTTCCGGGCGCAGGCGGTAGTAGGTGAACCGTCCGCATGGCTCCGTCTCCACGACCCCGGCCTCGCGCAGCACCTTCAGGTGGTTCGAGAGGTTCGTCTGCTTGGCACCTGTCTCTTCCACGAGGTGGGTGGTGCAGAGCGTCTCCTTGGCCAGGAGGGTCACGATCTGGAGCCTGAGCGGGTCGGCCAGAACCCGGAGCAGATCAGTGTCGACTGACGTCATCATGTGCTGATACTGTCACATCACTCGGGGCTGATACCAGTCCGGGCTGAGCCATTGGATTGAAGGAAGAGACGATGTCCTCCACCCCGCTCGCATCCGTGCTGTTCGTCTGCATCCACAACGCGGGCCGCTCCCAGATGGCGGCCGGGTTCCTGCGCCACCTCGCCGGCGACCGCGTCGAGGTCCGCTCCGCCGGCTCCATGCCCGGCGAGCAGATCAACCCCTCCGCTGTCGCCGCCATGGCCGAGCTGGGCATCGACATCTCCGACCAGAAGCCGAAGGTCCTCACCCCCGAGGCCGCCCAGGCGTCCGACTACATCATCACCATGGGCTGCGGCGACGCCTGCCCGTACTTCCCCGGCAAGACCTACCTCGACTGGCAGCTCGACGACCCGGCCGGGCAGGGCGTCGAGGCCGTCCGCCCCATCCGCGACGAGATCAAGGGCCTCATCGAGGGCCTGATCGCCGAGATCGACGCCAAGTCGAAGGCTTGATCATCGTCATAGGCTCCGGCCCCGCTGGATACACAGCCGCCCTCTACACCGCCCGCGCACAGCTGAACCCCCTGCTGTTCGGCAGCTCCATCTTCGTCGGCGGCTCAGTCACCACGACCACCGAGGTGCTCGTGTGTCCGTCTCCGGCGTGCTGTTCAACCGGCCGAGCACCACCTGTGCGGCTCGGATCATCGTGCCTGCTCACGGCCGAACCCCACCGCCTCGGGGTCGGTCACCCGCACCTTACCGCCGCCCACCTCTTCCTGACCGGGCAACGGAGGAGCCCAAAAGCCCCTGCCAGGGCCTGACCCTCTACCAGGCCCTGGACCTCCTCCAACACCTCATCGCCACCTGGACCGGCACCTGCCCCACCTGCCGACAACCCACCGCACAGCAACCCCACGACACCAGCTAACAAAGCACTACTAGCCCCCTCCCCGCGCCGCGGACAGACACGCAGTCGTCGGCACACGCATGACCGGGCCGTAGCGGGTTACACGCCGTCAATGACGAACGCGCACAACACAGGTGTGAGACCGGGCCTCCGTCTTCTGCTGCTGCCCTTGCAGGCCGCCTCCGTCGCCGGTCTGGGGCTGCTGATCACCGGACCCCTGGCAGACCGGTGGCCGTTCTCGGCGGAAGACGGCGTCAACCGCTTC
Organism: Streptomyces sp. NBC_00190; assembly: GCF_036203305.1. Classification (GTDB taxonomy): domain Bacteria; phylum Actinomycetota; class Actinomycetes; order Streptomycetales; family Streptomycetaceae; genus Streptomyces. Next base: position 194,043 of record NZ_CP108131.1, read on the forward strand.
GTGGCCGCGCGGCGCGACGACATCGCAACCACGTTCTCGGACTGGCTGTCACTGTTCGCCGGCACCCAGAGCGTGATAGCGCTGACGCTCGTGTGCACGGTCGCACTCCTGCTGGTGCCCCGCGTGCCCCGTCGGCGGGAGGCCGCGTTCCTCGCCGGCACCGTGGCCGCGCAGTCCGCCGTCTTCCTGCTCGTGACCCTCGTCGTGGAACGCTCCCGACCCGAGGTGCCCCACCTGGACGCGGCGCCGCCGACATCCAGCTTCCCCTCCGGGCACGTCGGGGCCTCCGTGGCGCTCTTCGGGGGGCTGGCCGTGCTCGCGGCCGGCCGGCTGCGCGGTGCCCGGCGACACCTCGTGGTGGGCGGGCTCCTGCTGATCCCCGTGGCCGTGGCCGCCTCACGGGTGTACCGAGGCATGCACCACCCCTCAGACGTGGTGGCGGGGCTGCTGAACGGCGCCTGCACGCTGCTCGTCGTCGGGTACGCGGTTCTCCTGCCGCGTCCCCGCGAGGAGACGGCCGGCGCCGCTCCCGACCGGGCCGCCCGTGGCGTCGTTCCTGCGGCCCGGGCCCGCGACGACGGCGGCCCCGCCAGCCTCGGGCCGCGCCGCGCCCGGGCCGTCGTGGTCCGTCATCCGCACGCCTGCGGTGACGGACCGGCGACCCGGGTGCGGGCCGAGCTGCGCCGCCACGGGTACGAGGACCAGGTGTGGACGCGTACGTCCGTCGGGGACCCGTGCGGCGCCCTGGCCGCGCACGTGGCGGAGGCGGACATCGATCTGGTCGTGGTCTGCGGCGGAGACGGCACGGTGCGCGCCTGCGCCGACGTCGTGGCCGGTACGGGCGTCCCGCTGGCGATCGTCCCCTGCGGCACCGGCAACCTCCTCGCCCGCAACCTCGGGCTGCCCTCCGATCCGGCCGAAGCCCTGCGGGAGGCCCTGTCCGGGGAGGCCGTCGGGCTCGACGTGGGCCGGGTCCGGGGCGACGGCCTTCCTCCGGCCCGGTTCATGGTCATGGCGGGTGCCGGGTTCGACGCCGCCATGGTCGGGGACGCCTCGGCGCGACTCAAGAAGCACCTGGGCTGGGCCGCCTACGTGATCTCCGCCCTGCGCCACCTGCGCGACCCCAGGATGCGGCTGTCGATCCGGCTCGACGGCGGTGCACCACTGGAGCGGCGGGCCCGCGTGGTCGTCATCGGCAACGTCGGCTCCCTGCAGGGCGGGCTGCCGCTGCTTCCGGACGCTCGGCCCGACAGCGGCCGGCTGGAGGTGGTACTGCTCGACCCCCACGGGGTCACCGGATGGCTCGCGGCGGCCGGTCGCCTGGTCTCCCGCGCACATACCGGCCGTCCGGCGCGCGCCTCCGGTGGGCCGGACCGGCCCGTGGCGGGCGACCCGCTGGAGTACTTCAGCGCGGCCCGGATCGACCTCAGCTTCGCGCGCCCGCAGCCGCGGGAGCTCGACGGCGACGCCTTCGCGGCCGGCATCCGGCTGATCGCCGAGGTCGAGCCGGGAGCACTGCGGGTGTGCCTGCCCGTGCCCGCGCGGGCGGGTACGCCGGACGAGCCGGCGGCGGAGGGGGCGGCCGCCTTCTCCGCCGAGGACTGAACTCCCGCTCCCGCGCGGGCACACAAGGAGGCCGGGTCGGACATGGGCACCGCCACACGAGTACCGCAGCGCAGCGAGGTCGAGGCCGTGGAAGCCGAGTTGCGGACGGAGGGCGCCGACCTCTCCGGCGAGGAGGCATGGGCCGCACTGTGCCGGTACGGCGGCTGGAGCCTCGTACGGGACTCTTTCATACGCTTCCGCTACGCCGACGGCTTCAGTCACTCCCGGGCCCTCGCCCTGCAGACGGTCCTGTCGATCGTCCCGTTCGCCATAGCGGTGATAGGACTGTCCCGTGCGCTGCACACCGAGGCCATCGGGCAGATCGCCGAGCTGACGATCCGGCGGATCGTCAGCGGCCCCGGCCAGGACGTCGTGGACGACGCCCTGCGGCAGAGCCACCACCGGGCGGGAGACGGCGGCCGGGCGGCGCTGTGGCTGGGGCTGCTGTTCTCGATCGCCAACGTCACCACCGCACTGTGCCAGGTAGAGCGCGGCGCCAACCGCATCTACGGTGTGGAACGCGACCGCCCGTTCCTCCACAAGTACACCCGCGGGCTGGTGATGGCGCTGCTGGCAGGGCTTCCCCTCGGCCTCAGTTTCGCCGTCACCGTCCTCGGCGCCGACCTGAGCCTCGCCGTGACGCAGGTCTACCACCTCGGCCCGACCTCGCACCGCGTGTGGAACCTCCTGCACTGGCCCGTCGGGATCCTGCTGGCCGTGATCGCCACCAGCGTCATCTTCCGCCGCTCCCCGCGGCGCACGCAGCCGGGCTACACGTGGCTCGCCTTCGGCGCCACCGTCCACCTGGTGCTGTGGCTCGCCGCGACGTGGGGGCTGAGCCTGTACGTCGGGGCCGGTAGCTCCTTCGCCACGGTGTACGGGCCGCTCAGCGCGCTCGTGTCGCTGCTGCTGTGGTCGTATCTCACCTCGCTCGCACTCTTCCTGGGCCTCTCCTTCGCGGCCCAGCTGGAAGCCGTACGGGCGGGGGTGGCCGACCCGATCACTGCGGACCCCGGCGTCTGAAGCGGTGTACCCCGCCGTCCGCTCCCCCGCAAGGAAAGGAACCCACCGACCATGACAGAGCGTTCCACCCGGCCCCGGTGGCATTTCCTCGCGCGGCTCGTCTCCGGCCGCGCCGGGGCCGACGCGCGCTTCGGTGTGCGGCTGGTGACGACGTCGGCCGCCACCGCCGTGGCGGCCGTCCCCTTCTCGCTCGCGCTGGTCCTGGTGGAATCGCGGTGGGCTCCGCTGCACCGCCTCGACCAGGGCACCGCCGAGCGGCTGCACCGTTCCGCTCTCGGTCATCCCGCCTGGGTGCGCGTGCTCGATTTCCTCACGCACGTCGTGTGGGGTCCGTTGACCATGCGCCTTCTGGTGGCCGCGGTCGTGGTGTGGCTCGTGTGGCGCCGCGCCCTGCGGCTGGCCGCCTGGGCGGCCGTCACAGCGACTGTCGGAGGGCTCGTGGGCCTGCTGGCGAAGAACGCGGTCGAGCGCGCTCGTCCGCACCTGCCCGATCCTGTCGCCCACGCGCCCGGATTCTCCTTCCCCTCCGGCCACGCCATGACGGCCACCACCTCCTGTGCCGTCCTGCTTCTGGTCCTGCTCCCCCTGGTGCCGCGGGCGTGGCGTCCGCTGCCGTGGGCCCTCGCCGCGGCCACGGTGCTCGGCGTCTGCTACACGCGGGTCGCGCTCGGTGTGCACTGGGTGAGTGACGTCGTCGGAGGGTGGCTGCTCGGCCTGGCGGTCGTCACCGGGACCACCCTCGCCTTCGAGGCGTGGCGCGGTGACATGGGCCGCCGACGCACCACGCCCGCCCAGGGCCTGGAACCCGAGATCGTGACGGCCGCTCCCGAAGCCCCCGCGGACGTACGCAGGGGGTGAGCCCGTAGCGGGCAGTCAGCCGACCTGGATGCCGATGACACAGGTGTCGTCGTCCGTGTCGGACCGGCTTTCGGCGAGGAGGCGGTCCAGCTGCCGGTCCAGGTCCCCGACGCAGGCGGCCGCCGCGTTCACGAGGTGGCCGAGCGAATCCTGGACCGAGGAGTCCCTGCGCTCCACCAGCCCGTCCGTGAACATCAGCAGGGTGTCGTCCGGTTCGAGCCGCACCTCCCGTTCGGTGTACGTCACATCGGCAAGCGCTCCGAGGAGCAGGCCCTCGATGAGCGGGAAGGCCTCGGCCTCGCCGCCGCGGACGAGTACGGGCGGCAGGTGCCCGGCGCGTGCCCAGCGCATCACCCTGGTGCCGGGGTCGAAGAGCCCGCAGACGGCGGTGGCGGTCACGTGCTTGGCCAGATGGTGGGTGACCGTGTTGAGCCACGACAGCAGCTGGGCGGGCCCCGCTCCCGTGACGGCGAGGCCGCGCAGGGCGTTGCGCAGGACGACCATGCCGGTGGCGGCCTCGATCCCGTGTCCGGCGACGTCGCCCACGGAGAGCATGATCAGCCCGGAGGGCAGGACGACGGTGTCGTACCAGTCGCCGCCGACGAGCGACTCGGTCTCCGCCGGCCGGTAGCGGACGGCGACCCGCAGTCCCGGTGCCTCGATGGCGGGCGGGGAGGGGGGCATGATCGCGTGCTGGAGCTGCAGGGCGAGTCGGTTGCGTTCGGCTGACTCGGCTGCGGTGTGGGCGAGTTGGTCCCGCGTGGCGGCCAAGGCGACCTCGGTCCAGTGCTGGGCGGAGATGTCCTGGTAGGCGCCACGGACGGCGTGGAGCCGCTGGTCGGCGTCGAGGACGGGCTCGGCGACGACACGGATGTGGCGGGTGATCCCGTCGGCCCTCTGGAGGCGGAAGTCGACCGAGGCGGGCCGGCGGTAGCGCAGCACCGCCCGCAGGAACCGGCCCAGGGCGGCGGAGTCGTCGGAGTGGGCGTAAGCGGGCAGCTCCCGCAGCGGTACGGGCGGGGCGGTGGCCGACAGTCCGTGCAGCGCGTACAGCTGGGCGTTCCAGGTGATCTCGCCGGTGACGAGGTTCTCCTCGAAGCCGCCGATCCGGCCCAGGCGCTGGGCGTGCTGGAGGAGGTCGGCCAGTCGAGCCGTCTCGTCCTCGACGCGCCAGATCAGCAGCACGGCCGCGCCGTGCCGACTGACGCTGATGTCCGCGACCGAGGTGAGGGGGATCTGGTCGACGAGCGCGGTCAGGCGCATGCGCTCGGCACGGAAGGGCTCGCCCGTCGCATGGACCCGCTCGATGATGTCGAAGAGCCCGTTCTCGCCGGCGGCCGTCGGATAGGCCTCCAGCAGCAGCGCGCCATTGACGTCGCCGCGCGGGCGTCCGGCAGGGTCCACGAACCGGCTGCTGGCGTGGCGGATGCGGAAGTCGGTGAGCCGGCCCTCGGGGTCGATCAGCGGGGTGAGGACCACGGCCGGATCGTGCAGTCCTTCGGCGAGGTCGGTCAGTTCCGCGACGTCCGGGAGAACCGCGTCGAGGACGGCGGGATCGCCCGTGGGCGAGGCGTCCATGGTGCGGGCGCAGAGTTCCGCGAGGGCCTCGATCTGACGCTCGATCTGCGGGGGCTGCGGTGCCAGCGGCCGCGGCCAGCAGATCTCGAGGACACCGTGTATCCGTCCGCCGGTCCCGGCGGGTACGGCCATCCGTCCGCCGTCGGGCCACTGGAGGTGGCCGATCGAGGGAAGTCCGTCGCGCTTGAGGCGGGCGATGCCGACCAGGCGCCGCTCCCGCAGCGCGAGGCGGGCGACGGTCGAGACGCCCGGCGGTACGTGGCGCCAGCGCGCGGCCTCCCCGGGCGGGAAACCGGCGTGGCCCGCGAGTGCCAGGGAGCCGTCCGGCGCGGCGGTCCACACGGCGACGGCGATCGCCCCCAGGGGTTCGAGGGCGTTCGTCAGGAGGGACCCGGCCACCGCCTGGGTGTCGTCGGCGGCCAGTACCCCGCTCTCGGCGGTGCGCAGCCGTACCGCCACCGTGGTGGACTGCTCGGACGGCGGGGAGCGCCGGGACGGTCCGAGCGTGCCGGTGCGCTCGACGAATTCTGCGGCGACCTCGCTGACGTGGTCGCGGGCCGCCTGGTTGACGATGTCGGCGGCGAGTTCGAGCGGGGTCATCCCGGCCTCGCGGCACAGCTCGTCGAGCTGGCGTGCCGCCGCGGCGGGGGTGCAGCTCAGCTGTCCGATCAGGATGCCTTTGGCCAGTTCGACCAGGGCCCTGCCGTCGGCGGCCGCGTGTGCTTCCCGTACTTCGCGGCGCAGCCGTTCGACGGTGGCGACCAGGCGTCCCAGCGGCGTCGGCGCCTGGTGCGGGATCGCGTTCCGGGCGGGCTCCTCGACGCCCGTTCCCGGCGTGCGCGCGTCGCCGTGCTGTGTGTCGCGGGTACCCACGGTGCTACCGGCTCCTTCCTGGGGCGGTCTTGGCCTCGGCCAGGACGACCGGGACGGGCGGGGCATCCGCGGACAGTGCCCGCGGGGCGGCGGTCATCTGGTGAGCCAGTGCCGGACGCGGGCGATGAGGTCGTCGGCGTCGACGGGCTTGGTCACGTAATCGCTGGCCCCCGCGGCGAGGCTCTTCTCCCGGTCGCCCGGCATCGCCTTGGCGGTGACCGCGATGATGGGCAGGCCTGAGTAGGCCGGCATCCGCCGGATCTCGGCGGTCGCCGCGTAGCCGTCCAGTTCCGGCATCATCACGTCCATCAGGATCAGGTCGACGCCCTCGTCGCGGGTGAGCGTCTCGATGCCCCTGCGTCCGTCCTCCGCGTGGAGCACGCGGACCCCGTGCAGTTCGAGCACGCCAGAGAGGGCGTAGAGGTTGCGCGCGTCGTCGTCGACGACGAGGACGGTACGTCCGGCGAGGTCGTCGTCGAGCACGTGGGCGGTCTGCTGCCGCTCCGCACCCTCTTGGACGAGGGGCAGTACGTCGCCCGGCTGGTCGGCCGAGAGGTGCAGCACGATGCGTTCCCGGAGCTCGTCCAGACTCGACAGCAGTTCCAGGTGACCTGAGGCGGCCCGCTCCCGCAGCGACTTCTCCTGCGCCGTCTTCAGACGGGGGTTGTTATGCACGAGGACCGGGAGGGAGGAGAGCGCCGGGTCTCCGTCGAGCGCGTCGAGGAAGCGCAGGGCCTCGCCGCCGGGCATATCGAGTTCGAGGACGACGCAGTGGAAGGAATCCGATGCCAGGGCCGCGGCGGCTTCCCGCGAGCTCGTTGCGTTGACCACCTGGATGCCGCCGCGGTCCCTGGCCGTTCGGTGGCCGGGGGCGAAGTCCCGGTCGGCGCTCTCGGCGACGAGGGAGAGCAGGCCGTTCTGGCGTTCCTCGATCACTAGGAGACGGCGGGCCTGCCGTTGCGGCGGAAGGGCGATGTCCACGCGACCCGGTTCGGGCGCCCCGGCGGCGGGGTGGTGCGCGGTGGGCGCGAGGGCGTCGGGGAGGGGGGGTTCCTCGAAGTCCGCCCGGCTGACCGGCAGGTAGAGCGTGAAGGTGCTGCCCTGCCCCGGGGTGCTCTCCGCGGTGACGGAGCCGCCGAGGAGCCGGGCTATCTCGCGGGTGATGGAGAGCCCGAGGCCGGTGCCACCGTACTTGCGGCTGGTGGTGCCGTCGGCCTGCTGGAAGGCGCCGAAGACGGACTCCAGCTGCTGCTCGGGGATGCCGATGCCGGTGTCCCGTACCCGGAAGGCCACCATCGGCCCACGGCCGGGGAGCCCGGCGGGGAACCCGGGGGGCGTAGCCGCTTCGATCCGCAGCTCGACGCCGCCGTGCTCGGTGAACTTCACCGCGTTGGACAGCAGGTTGCGCAGGATCTGGCGCAGCCGCGAGTCGTCGGTGAGCAGGTCCTGCGGGGCACCGGGGGCGGTGGTGACGGTGAAGTCGAGGCTCTTCTGCGTGGTCATCGGGCGGAAGGTGGCGTCGACGTATTCCAGCAGCTGCGTCAGGTCCACCCGCTCGGGGTTGATGTCCATCTTCCCGGCCTCGACCTTCGACAAGTCGAGGATGTCGTTGATCAGCTGGAGCAGGTCCGAACCCGCCGAGTGGATGATGCCCGCGTACTCGACCTGCTTCGGGGTGAGGTTGCGGGTGGGGTTCTGGGCGAGCAGTTGGGCGAGGATGAGGAGGCTGTTGAGCGGCGTGCGCAGCTCGTGGCTCATGTTCGCGAGGAACTCGGACTTGTACTTGGAGGCCAGCGACAACTGCTGGGCGCGGTCCTCCAGTTCCTGCCGGGCCTGTTCGATCTCCAGGTTCTTGGCCTCGATGTCGCGGTTCTGGCTGGCGAGGAGGGCCGCCTTCTCCTCCAGCTCCGCGTTGGAGCGCTGGAGTTCCTCCTGCTGGACCTGGAGTTCCGCCGATCGTGCCTGCAGTTCGCCGGTCAGCCGCTGGGACTCGCCGAGGAGCTCGTCCGTGCGGGCGTTGGCAACGATCGTGTTGACATTGACGCCGATGGTTTCCATCAACTGGCCGAGAAAATCCCGGTGTACGGCAGTGAAGGCACTGAAGGAGGCCAGCTCGATCACGCCGAGGACCTGGTCGTCCACCACGATCGGCAGGATGATCAGGCTGCCCGGCGTGGTGTGGCCGAGCCCGGAGGAGATGACGTAGTCGCCGGGCACCCGGTCGGTGGCGATGATGCGGTGGCTGCGCGCGGCCTGCCCGACCAAGGACTCCCCCAGGGCGAAGCCGGTGGCACCGACGGTGCCCGCGGGGCGTCCGTAGGAGCCGACCAGGGTGAGCACGGTGCCGTGCGGGCCGTCCTCGGCGAGGTAGAACGCGCCGTACTGGGCGGCGACCAGCGGCGTCAGCTCGTCCATGACGAGTTCGGCGACGACAGCGAGGTCGCGGTGGCCTTGCATCAGGCCCGATACGCGGGCCAGGTTGGTCTTGAGCCAGTCCTGCTCCTGGTTGGCGCGGGTGGTCTCCCGCAGAGAGCCGACCATCGAGTTGATGTTGTCCTTGAGTTCGGCGACCTCGCCGGAGGCGTCGACCGTGATCGAGCGGGTCAGGTCGCCCTCGGCGACCGCGCTGGCGACCTCGGCGATGGCCCGGACCTGGCGGGTCAGGTTCCCGGCCAGTTCGTTGACGTTCTCCGTCAGCCGCTTCCACGTGCCCGAGACGCCCTCTACCTCGGCCTGGCCGCCGAGCCGGCCTTCGCTGCCCACTTCGCGGGCGACGCGCGTGACCTCGGCGGCGAAGGAGGAGAGCTGGTCGACCATCGTGTTGATGGTCTCCTTCAGCTCAAGGATCTCCCCGCGCGCGTCCACCCGGATCTTCTGCGTGAGGTCCCCCTGGGCCACCGCGGTGGTGACCTCCGCGATCGAGCGGACCTGGGCGGTCAGGTTGTCGGCCATGACGTTGACCGACTCCGTCAGGTCCTTCCAGGTGCCGGAGACGCCCTTGACGTCCGCCTGACCGCCGAGCCGGCCCTCGGTGCCGACCTCACGGGCGACCCGTGTGACCTCGCCGGCGAACCCGGAGAGCTGGTCGACCATCGTGTTGATGGTCTCCTTCAGCTCAAGGATCTCCCCGCGCGCGGTCACGGTGATCTTCTGCGAGAGGTCGCCCTTGGCGACGGCCGTCGCGACCTGGGCGATGGAGCGGACCTGGGCCGTAAGGTTTCCGGCCATGAAGTTGACCGAATCCGTGAGGTCCAGCCAGGCGCCTCCGACCCCCGGTACGTCCGCCTGACCGCCGAGCGTTCCCTCGGTGCCCACCTCCCGTGCCACCCGCGTCACTTCGGACGTGAACAGCGACAGCTGGTCGGCCATCCCGTTGAAGACCGTGGCGATCTCGCCGAGCAGGCCGTCCGCCGCATCGGGCAGCCGCGTACGGAAATCCCCGTCCCGCACGGCTGTCAGGCCGGCCAGCAGTTGACGCAGCTCCGATTCGCCGATCCCGTCCCCGCCCGGAAGCGCGGGTGGCGCAGGTGACCTGCTCAGTGACTCCGTGTCCGTCCGCTCAGCCATCCCGCCAACCTCACTCCAGGACCGTGCGGAAGCTCCGCCGGCCCACGCCACCATTCGCTGAAGGCTAACGCCGCCGAAAGGACCGTAGAGCACAGCCGATCAGTCCGAGGCGGCGCTCGCGCACACCGCCTGGAACACCACGGGTGCCTGCCCGGGCAGCGGGTAGACGAATCCGTGGTGAACGCCACAACCGATGGAGTGAGGTGAGGACGTTGGCGGTCAAGGCAGTCGGCTGGGCCAGCTCGTTCCCCGTTTCGAAGGGAGTACGGGCGGCACGGCAGTGGACTTCCGGGCATCTGGCGTCGCTCCCCTGGAACAACTCGGCCGCGGACACGGTGCACTCCGTGCTCCTCAGCGTGTCCGAGCTCGTCACGAACGCCCACCTGCACGCGGCGGGAACCGCCCACCTCGTGCTGACATGGGACGGCTGCTGCCTCCATGTGAGCGTCGCCGACTCCGACCCTCGTCTGCCCGAGCCACGCGAGGCCGACGCCCAGCGCGATGCCGGCGCCACGTCCGGCCGGGGACTGGGAATCGTCACCACCCTCGCCGACTCCTGGGACATCCACGCGTTCCACGGCGGCAAGGCGATCACGGCGTGCTTCCGCCCCCCTGGGCGGCCGGCCTCCCCCACCGGCCGGGAGTAGGCCGTCACGACGCCCGGACGGCGTCCTCGACGCTCGGGTGCAGGGAGAGCACCGTGTCCGCGCCCGTCAGCGCGAAGAGGCGGCGGAGCTGCTCACCAGGAGCGGCGATGCGCAGGGTGGTGAGATGGTGCAGCCGCAGCAGCAGATTCAGGAACGATGAGTCGCCGAAGGTGATGGAGCCGGCGTCCAGCACCACCAACCGGTGCCGGTCCGCGGCGGAGGCGAGCGCCCCCTCGAGCGGAGCCAGCGTGTCCTGGTCGAGCTCGCCGTGCGCGGCCACCACCCACCCGGCCCCGGCCAGGTAGCTGTCCCCGACCACGCCTGCGTGATTCGCGTCCTTTGCTCCGGTCATCTCCGCCTCCCCGGATCGTCACCTGTACGGCTTCCGCAAGGGAGTATGCCTGCTCATCGGCGAGCGAGGCCGCCAAGGCCGCGGTACACGGGCGGAGATGGCCGACACCGCATGCCCGGCGCAGGACAGACGGAGAAGTTTCACCGAGAACGGTGTAACACCCACAAGTGCGGGCAGGAGCGCCCGAGTAGCCGTCAGTCAATCGGGAGGGAACGGCCACATGTCTCGCTCGGCCATCGCCGTAAGCCCCATTCGTGCAACAGACGCGCAGGTCACGCCCGCTGTGCCCGAAGCAGCCGTGGGAGCCCCGACGAAGGACATGGCACTCCCCGAGGTGAAGAACGCCCGGGAAATGGCGCCTGCCGACGCACGCGAACTCTCGCGGCTCTTCTTCGGGAGGCTCCGCACCCTGGAAGAGGGCACGCGCGAGTACCAGTACGCCCGCAACACCCTGATCGAGATGAACCTCTCCCTCGTGCAGTTCGCCGCGCGGCGTTTCCGCGCCCGCGTGCTGGGCGGGGGGCTGGACATGGACGACGTCATCCAGGTGGGGATCATCGGGCTCATCAAGGCCATCGACCGCTACGACCCGGAGCGCGAGGTCGAGTTCTCCACGCTCGCCCTCCCCTACATCACCGGTGAGATCAAGCGCTACTTCCGCGACACCACCTGGGCCGTGCACGTCCCGCGCCGACTGCAGGAGCTGCGTACGGAACTGGCCAAGGCCCAGGAGGCGCTGACCGACGTCCTGGGGCGGGCTCCGACCGTCAAGGAGGTGGCCCAGCACCTCGAACTGACCGAGGAACAGGTCATCGACGGGCTGGTCGCCGCGAACGGCTACACGAGTGGTTCCCTGGACGCCGCCGACAGCGACGAGCCGACGACGAGCCGGGCGACACGGCCGCTGGCGGACCGGCTCGGTGAGGTCGACCCCGCCATGGAACTCTTCGAGGACTTCCACACCCTCGCACCCCTGCTGGAAAGGCTGGACGAACGCGACCGGCTGATCCTGCGGCTGCGCTTCGGCGAGGAGTGGACCCAGGCCGAGATCGGTGCCGAACTCGGCATCTCGCAGATGCAGGTCTCGCGTCTGCTCTCCCGAACCCTCACCCGGTTGCGCGCCGGAATGCTCTCGGGGTAGGCACAGAGCATGCCATCACCCCACCGGCTCGACGGGTCCGTCCCGCCCAACGGCGCGCAGGCGCTCTACGACGACGTGGTGTGGGCGGACGCGGTCGTGCGGTGCGCGGACGCGGGTACGCATACGGGTACGGCTCCGGCGCTGACCGCCCGGCCGTTGCCCGACCGTCCGGGCGCCCTCCTGAGCGGCAGCTGCGACCTCGACACCCAGCCGATCCTGCGCGCGACGCTCGGCGTCGTCACCCGGATCCCCGGCCGCGTCGTCCATCTCGATCTCGCCGCCGTGGCCTTCCTCGACACGGCCTCGGTCGCCGCCCTGGTGCAGGCGGCCGCCACCGTCACGGGACAGGGGCGTCGTCTGCTGCTCCACCACCCGCCATACTCGCTCCGCAAGGTAGTGGAGATGTTCCCGGACGAATGTGCCGCGCTGGAGGTCGCAGCATGATCAACCTTCCTGCGTCCACCACCCCCGGGGCCTTCGTCCACCCCGCCCTCTTCTACGAGGGTCAGGCGGAGTACCTGGCGGGAGTGGGAGGGTTCGTCACGGCCGCCCTGGAAGCGGACGAGCCGGTGCTCGTGGCGGTACCGGGGCCGCGGCTGGACGTGCTGCGCGAGAGCCTCGACGAGGCCGCGGCCGAGGTCGCCTGGACGGACATGACGCGGTTGGGCCGCAATCCCGGCCGCATCCTGGCCGCCTTGCAGGATTTCGCCGACCGCCACGCGGACCGTGCGGCGCGAATCGTGGGCGAGCCGATCTGGCCCGGCCGCTCGCGGGCCGAGGTGCTGGAGGCCACGCGTCACGAAGCCCTCATCAACACCGCCTTCGCGGGGCGCCCGGCCACCGTCCTGTGCCCGTACGACGTCCCGGGTCTGCCGGCCGCGGTGGTGTCCGATGCCCGGCGCACCCATCCCACCGTGATCGAGAAGGGCGCGGAGCTGCTCAGCCCGGCCTACACCGACGCCCCGTCGGTCTGCGCCGACTGCGATCATCCCCTGCCCGAACCCGACGGCGGTACGCCCCGGCGCGAGTACGCCCACGGGCAGCTGGGCGGCGTACGCGAGTACGCCGAGGCCTGGGCCCGCGGCACGGCCCTGAGCGCGGCGCGGCGCGGCGATCTCATCCTCGCGATCAGCGAGGCCGCCGCCAACTCCCTCTCCCACGGGGGCGGGAGCGGGGCGCTCCGGCTGTGGAGCACCGGTACCGGGGTCGTGGCCGAGATCCGCGACGTCGGGCACCTGACGGACCCGCTGGCGGGGCGCCGCCGTCCCGCGCTGGCGTCTGCCAACGGAGGCCGCGGCCTGTGGATGATCCATCAGCTGTGCGACCTGGTCGAGATCCGCGCCTGCGCCGACGGCCTCACTTTGAGACTGCACATGGCGACCGCGTGAGAGCGGCGGTCGCCTAGAGTGTCAGCGTGCTCGGGTGTCCTCGGCCGAGGGGGCGTACGCGAGGTCCGGAGCACCGGGACGGTGAAGTGGCCGACGGGGCCGTCAGGGTTTCCGTGAGCACAGACCAGTGTCGACGGTGGGGGGTGAGAGACCACGGTGGAAACGATCGGGCCGGAAACCGGCGATCCGCTGCGCGCCGGGCCTTCCGGCGCGGGGCAGCGGCGTCGACTCGCCCTGTCCGGCGTCCGCGGCCACGTGGGCAAGGGCCGCGACTTCACGCACCGGGCCTTGGTGGACTGGGGCTGGGAGGGGAACGAGACCGCCGACGACGTCCTGCTCCTCGTCTCCGAACTGCTGACCAATGCGTCGCTGCACGCGGGTGGTTGCCTCGAACTGGTGCTCACGGGCGGTGAGGTCCTGCGGATCGAGGTCTTCGACGGTACGACTACGCCGCCCAAGCCCCACCCGTCCCCGCAGCGGGGCGTGCCGGGCGGGCACGGGCTCTACATCGTGGAGCGGCTGTCCGATCGCTGGGGCACCCGTGTCCATGAGCGCGGCAAGGCCGTCTGGGCCGAGGTCGACGCGTCCCGGCTGACCTCGGGCAGGTCCACGGGCCGGTGACCGGCCGGGCCCGTCCCCCGGGCCGCGTCGTACCGCGGGCCGGGTCGCGCCGTTCCGCGCCAACGTCCCCGTACGGGAGCGTCATTGTGGCATCCGGGGGCAGGCGCGCGGTATGACATCGCATCCGTTCGTCTCCCTCGCCCTGTCCCCGGCGCCCGGCCCCGCCTGGCTCCACCTGGCCGTCATCGCCTTCGCCCTCCTCGTCCTCGTCCATTCCCTGGCCCGGCACCGGTAGGAATTCCCCCTCCGGGGCAGACGCGCAGGGGTCAGTGGACCCAGCAGGCCCGGGAAGGGAGCAACACCATGACAGCCGTGGCAGCCGTCGCACGTCCGAGGATCCTCGTGGTGGGCGCCGGATTCGCCGGAGTGGAGTGCGTACGCCGCCTGGAGCGGCGCCTCTCCCCCACCGAGGCGGAGATCACCCTCGTCACCCCGTCCTCCTACCAGCTCTACCTGCCGCTGCTGCCGCAGGTGGCCGCCGGGGTCCTGACCCCGCAGTCGATCGCCGTGTCCCTGCGCCGCAGCCGTCGGCACCGTACGCGCATCGTTCCCGGCGGCGCCGTGGGCGTGGACACACGGGCGAAGGTGTGCGTCGTACGGAAGATCTCGGGCGAGTTGACCTCACTGGCCTACGACCACCTGGTCCTGGCCCCTGGAAGCGTCACCCGCTCCTTCGACATCCCCGGACTCGCCGAGCACGCCCGCGGCATGAAGACCCTCGCCGAGGCCGCCCACCTGCGCGATCACGTCATCGCCCAGCTCGATCTCGCCGACGCCTGCGAGGACGAGGCGGAGACGGCGGCGCGGCTCTGCTTCGTCGTCGTGGGCGGTGGCTACGCCGGCACCGAGACGGCGGCCTGCCTACAGCGGCTCACCCATCACGCGGTCCGGCGCTACCCGCGCCTGGATCCGCGCCAGATCCGCTGGCACCTCCTGGACGTCGCACCGACGCTGATGCCCGAGCTCGGCGAGGCGCTGGGCGCATCGGCCCTGGACATGCTGCACCGGCGGGGTATCGATGTGTCGCTCGGCGTGTCCGTCGCCAAGGCCGGGCCGGACGAGGTGACGCTCACCGACGGCCGTGTCCTGCGCACTCACACGCTCATCTGGACCGCCGGCGTGGCCGCCAGCCCGCTGATCGCCACGCTGGAGGCCGAGACCGATCGCGGGCGGCTCGTGGTCGCCCCCGACCTGACGGTGCCCGGCCTGCCGGGAGTCCTTGCCCTCGGCGACGCGGCCGCGGTGCCCGACCTCGCCGCGGGCACGGAGGGGGCGGTCTGCCCGCCCACCGCCCAGCACGCCCAGCGGCAGGGGCGCACGGCCGCCGACAACCTCATCGCGACCCTGCGGCACCGGCCGCTCGTGCCCTACCGGCACAAGGACCTGGGGCTGGTGGTGGACCTGGGGGGACGCGACGGTGTCGCCAGGCCCCTCGGCATCGAGCTGAGGGGCTTGCCCGCGCAGGCGGTGGCCCGGGGATACCACTGGGCGGCGCTGCGCACCAGCGTGGCCCGGACGAGGGTCCTGACGAACTGGATGCTCAACGCGGTGGCGGGTGACGATTTCGTACGGACGGGCTTCCAGGCGTGGCGGCCGCCGACGCTGAGGGAGTTCGAGCACACCGACGCGTACCTGACGCCCGAGCAGGTCCGCGAGCACGCCGCACTGCGCGCGGGACATCTCCCGTAAAGGGGGCCTTGTCGTTCGACGCCTCGGTATCCGAGGTATAGGGAGCTCTCTTCGGATCGGCCGGGCGGCCGACTCCGCCCGTGATGGGGGCGGACCGCCGTCGGCCTGGCGGCGTTGGTGGTGCTGGTCGTGCTGTTGGGGCGCTTCAGCCTGGTTCCGGGGTTCGGCGGCCTGTTCGGTGAGGAGACGCGGGACCGCTCCGGCCCCACGCTGCTCAAATCGCGCCAGGACATGAACCGTTACGAGGCGGCTGCACCGGCTGCCCTGCCCTGTGCTCGACGAGGCCGCGCTGGACCCGAACCGCTCGCACGCGGTGTCGAAACAGCGCGGCCTGCTGGACCGGCTCGGCGACCTCTTCTCCGACAACCCGGTAGCTGAGCAGGCCGTGCAGAAGCTGGCCGGGCGGCACGTCGAGGAAGCGGCCCGCGACAGGGGGCTCGCGGAGCGCGCCGAGAAGAACACGACGGCGATGCCGGAGGGGTTGTCGTTGCACTCCCTGGGTTCCGCACGGTGCACGTGCACTACGGGTGAGGGGGCGCGGGGCCTCTCGCTCCGGGGCTTGCGACGCGGAGTCCTCCTGGATCGCGGCGAGGACGACCCCGTGGTCCGCCGGGTCGGCGTAGCGGCGCAGGGCGGACCGGCTGCCCGGCCCGTTTCCGTCACCTCCGCCGACACCGGGCGAGCCCCGAGCGCCACGGCCTCGCGCTCGCCCTCGTCGAGGCGGTGCGCCGCCACGCAGGTCGGCGCAGAACCGTGCCAGGAGCCCGGACTCGGCACTGCCCAGGACGAGAACGGTTGTCTCTCGTGCCGTGCAGCTCGGTGCGGAGCCTGGTACCCGGAGCCTGGAGACCCGCCCGCGGAACAGGCGTCTCCACGCTCACCCAGCCGGTGGCGCCACGCGTCATTTGCCTCGCGGGAGCTGTCAAACCCGGCCTTCCTCCGGTCCGCGGACCACTGTCGCGCCGAAGGGCGCGGCACCCGCCTCCGGTACCGGCGCGAGCACCACGCGGGGCAGGGCCTCCGGGTGCTTCTCCGAGAGCCAGCCGATCAGCTGTTCCCGTACCGCGCAGCGCACGGTCCACAGGTCGTCCGC
This sequence comes from Streptomyces sp. NBC_00190, assembly GCF_036203305.1. GTDB lineage: Bacteria > Actinomycetota > Actinomycetes > Streptomycetales > Streptomycetaceae > Streptomyces. The sequence goes on from NZ_CP108131.1 coordinate 210,478, forward strand.
GTCCTCGGCGGTGACGATCACGCGCACGACCATGGTGGACGGGGTCGTCTCGGTGACGGCGACGTCCCATGCTCGGCCGTCCCACTCCCGGCAGTGGTGCAGGATCTCGTGGACCTTCTCGCGCATGAGGTCCACGGGGGCCCGGTGGTCGCAGTGGAGGAAGACGGTTCCGGTCATCTGGACGCCGCCGCGGGACCAGTTCTCGAAGGGGCGGGTGGTGAAGTACGAGACGGGCATGGTGATCCGGCGCTCGTCCCAGGTCCGTACGGCGAGGAACGTGAGGGTGATGTCCTCCACCACTCCCCACTCACCGGCGACGACGACGGTGTCGCCGATGCGCACCATGTCGCCGAAGGCGATCTGGAACCCGGCGAAGAGGTTGCCCAGCGTCGACTGGGCGGCGATGCCCGCGACGATGCCGATGATCCCGGCGGAGGCGAGCATGGAGGTGCCGAGTGCGCGGAAGCTCGGGAAGGTGAGGAGCATCGCAGCGGCCGCGACGACGGCGACGACAGCGGTCACGACTCGCATGATCAGCGTCACCTGGGTGCGGACCCTGCGGACCCGGGCCGGGTCGCGGGTGCCGGTCGCATAGCGGGCGTAGCCGGACTCGACGACGGCGGAGGCCACACCGACGATGAGCCAGGCGCCGGCGCCGATCAGGGCGAGCGAGAGGATCCGGCCGATGACGGCCTCGTTCTCCTGCAGCGGGCGCCAGGCGGTCTGCCGGTAGGCCCCCCTGAGCAGTGCGGCGAGCAGCACGATCTGCAGGGCCGGGCGGCAGCGGCGCAGCGAGTTCCACAGGGGCGTTTCGGGGTGGCGTGCGTCGGCCCGGCGCAGCAGCCGATCGACAGCCCATCCGGCCGCGACGGTGAGCAGGAGCGAGCACCCCAGGACGGTCAGCAAGCGAAGAGCGGTGTTCATATCTCCTCAGCGGATGTAGGCGGCATGGACTTCCACGCGCCTGCCCAGAGAAGAATCGGCGACACCAGGAGTCACGCCGGGAACAGGATGCGGCCCCGCGACGCCGAGGCGCCGGGGGCCGCGTCCTGGTCACCCGCGAGTACGGAAGGCTCGCGGGGACGGTCAGGTCCTGTCGCGCTTGTCGCGCAGGGAGTCCTGGATGCCGCGGGCTCGTCCCTCGGTCTCGCTCATCGCTTCCTTCGCCTTGCCCTCGGCCTGGTCCATCTTTCCCTTGTCAGCCATGGTGAACTCCTTGATGTGGGGAACCCCGATGGGGGCAAGCTGGATGAAGTCGGACCGACGTGCGCGGCGAGCCGCCGACCGCCTCGCGCTAGGCGGAGGACTCCGGCCGGGGCACCGAAGTTTTCCGGCTTTCCTGTTTAAGCGTTCGGTTCGGGACCATACGCGTGAATGACGGCGGGTCGCCGTTCGAGCGGGGCAGCGACCCGCCGAGATCGGTGGCCGCACGCTGGTGTCCCGTCCCCCCGGGCACCGCGTGCGGCCGCCGTCCTGTGAAGGGTTCCCGATCCCCGGCAGCGGCCGTTGCCGGGCGCGATCCGGGGTAGGCGCCGCATCATGAACCTCGCATCTGCGCTTGCCGCCGAAGGAACCCGTCCCTGCTGCTGATCCTCGTCGGCGTTGTCGTCGCCGCCCTGCTGGTCGCCGCCTACTGATGGGGCAGCCGTCGCGCCGCCCGCCGCCGGGCCACGGTCGGTACGGCGGCCCCCCAGCCGCGCAGCCGCTCCTGGCAGGCCCCCCAGGAGTACCCGGACCAGGGACAGCCGCACGCGTTACATCGCACGCATGACACCGGATGCTCGACACCGCACGCCCGGCCGCTTGAACGTGCCGCCGGCCGCGCCCCGGGCAGTGGGGGCGCGGCCGGCGGCGGCTTCCGGTTTCGGCCGGGGCCTACTCGCCGCGCCCTGTAACGAAGTCGCGCGCGCGGTCGACCAGTCCGGTACCGGCGGACAGCAGCCGGCTGTGCGGCTGCGAGGCCAGGACGCCGGGGTGGGGCCGGGTCGGCGCGAACCTCTTGGCCCGGCGCACCTTGTCACCCATCCTGACCAGGTCCTCCGCGGAGCACGCCTGACGGAGCCGTGGAAAGAGGTGCTCCTCCTCGTCGTGCACGTGAGCGGCGACCTCCGCCTTCAGCGCGGCGATCATCCGGTCGAAATCAGATCCCCCCGCGTCCAGTCCTTCGAGGTCCTTCAGCAGTTTCTCGACACGGGCGTGGTCGGCCAGTTCCTTGTCCGCGATGATGTCGCCGTCCGGGAAGTGCTCCCGGACCGCCGGGTAGAGGTGTTCCTCCTCCGCCACCGAATGCCGGACCAGTTCGATGGTCAGCCGCTCGGCCGCCTTCTGCCGCTCTCCAGCCGGGGCGGTGTGCTCGATCCTGTCGAACAACACTGCCACCTCACGGTGGTCGATGGTCAGTTCGGCGATGATGTCCGCTGCGTGTCCCATGCCGTGCTCCTTCCCGATCGGCCTCTACCGGCGTCGCAAGCCGGTCGTCGCGCGCGTACCCCGGACGACGCACCGCTAACGGGACGCCCGGTCGGCGCGGGGCCCGCGGTCCTCGCGCCTTGTCCAGCGGTGCCACCAGTGCCTGCGGCGGGGATGGACGGCGCGCCCCAGCCGCCGGCCGATCAACAGGTATCCGAGAAGCGCCCCTGCCGTGTTGAGGAGGACGTCGTCGATGTCGAATACGCGTCCGTCGACCAGGGCTCCCTGGAGGAGCTCCACCAGGGTCATCAGGCAGACCGTCACGACGGCCACGCGCAACAGCCCCCTGGCCACTGGCAGCAGGACGGGCAGGAGCACACCGAAGGGCAGGCCGAGCAGCAGGTTACCCCCCAGCTGGCGCACGGCCTCCGCGGTCGAACCCCCGTTCAAATAGGCGCTGATCGAACGGCCGGGACGCACGTTGCTGTGCACCAACGGCACCGAGGCGGCTGAGGGTTCCAGCGTCAGCCGGGCCAGGGCCAGACTGAACAGGACGGTCCCGGCGAAGGCGGCCAGCATGGCCAGTGCCCGGACGGCCGGGCGTACGGGGTCCCGCCGCCGCGCCGCGAGCGGCTCACGGCTCGCCCTCCCCGGGGTGGGCCCGCCCGCCTTCACCGAGTCCCCGTCGCGCCACCACGCGCACCTCTGTGTCATGCGGGCGCGTCTACCCCGTGGACCGCCCGGAACGCGCGCACCCGCGCCGGGCCTGACCGGCACGCAGCGCATGGGCACGGGCCCGTCGGGCACGCGCGTTCCGTGACCGACATTCCCCGCACCGCATCGCGTCGAGAGCGCCGTCCCTCCCGCGCCGTCGCGGCGCGCGCCCGGGCCGCGCTGCTGCGCACGGCCGTCCGTGTCTGGAACGACAACATCGCTGACCACGCGGCCGCCCTGACCTACTACGCCGTCCTGGCGCTCCTGCCCGCGCTCGTCATCGCGGTCTCCCTCGTGGGACTGCTGGGCGACGTAACGAGGAGTCGCCTGATCACCGAGCTCACCTCGTACGCGCCGCCCCAGTCGGCGCAGGCCCTGCGCGAGGCGCTCGACGGCCTGACGGCGACGCACACGTCGATATGGGTCCTGCAGATCAGCGGTGTCGTCAGCGCCCTCTGGTCGGCGTGCAGTTACCTCGCGGTGTTCCGCCGCGCACTGCACGCCATGCACCGGGTACCCGACACCCGGCCGCCGCTCCGGGCGGCGCACACACTGGTCATCACCGCCACGCTGCTGCTGATCCTGCTCGTGGCGGGCGCCGCCGGGCTGGTCGCGTCCGGGCCCGTGGCCCGCCGGGCCGTACAGGCCGCCGGTGGCGGCAGCGCGCAGAGCGTCGCGCTCCTGCGCTGGCCCCTCCAGCTCGTGGTCGTCACCCTGCTGGTCCTGATCCTCTTCCGGACCGGCCCAACCCAGAGCCGCGGGGCACGCCGGGGCCTGCCCGGCGGCGTACTGGCGGCCCTGCTCTGGCTCGCCGCCACGGGGCTCTTCACGCTCTACACCGAACTGGATACGTACGGGCGGCTCTACGGCTCGCTGGCCGGGATCGTGGTCTTCGTCGTCTGGCTCTGGTTCGCCAACCTCGCCCTGCTCACCGGCGCCCAGTTCAACGCGGAGCGCGCCCGCGACCGGGACGCTCCAGGACGTGCGCCCGGGGGCAAGGTGTCGGGCGCGGAGGGGCGACTCCGCTGATCAGCGCGGATCTACGTTCGGGAAGTGGCCTGGCCGCGAGACGCGGCGGGCCCTCGATTCCCTTTCGCTCTTACGCCTGTTGGCGTACCGCACTGTCCGGGAGTTCGCCCCGGACTCCCCCGCCCTGCTCACGTCCCTCGCCGACCACGCCGCCCTCGCCATCGCCATCGATAGCGCGAGGAGGCGCATGCCACGCTCCTGGAACTCAACACGGCGACGGAGACGGCCCGCGGGCACAGCCGCTGTGCCGCGCCGCCGAGGCCCATGACCGTCCCACCGATCTCGTCCTGCGCGGCGGCGATGTGACGGCGTGGCACAGGAGATCGCTGCCGTCCTCGAAGGAGAATTGGTGGTGCACGACGCCGACGGCACCGAACTGGCCCGGGTGTCCGCCGAACCGCTCGCCCGACCCGCCCAGAGGCGTGGCCGCCTCGCAAGCCGGCGGCCGGGCCGTCCCGAGACGTTCAGCAGGGCCATGCCGTAGGGACGGGTGCAGTGGGGGCCGCCGGTCCGGACCCGGGGCGGATCGGTCCGCACCGGCCGCGGGGCCATGGAGGGGGCGAGGTATTCGCTTCCGACCCGGTAGAGATCGAGTTCGGTGCCGAACGGATGCTCGGCGTCGGTGCCCTGGGCGCGCTCGTAGACGATGCTGCGGGTGTCACGGCTGCGGGTGTCACGGTCGTAGGGAGGGCCGTCGAAGTTCCGCTCGATACAGTACTGCTGCAGCTCCGGCCTCAACGCCTCCAGAGCGAACCTCAGGTGTCCCAGCAGCGGGTAGTTCCACAGTATGGAATGGCGGCGCTGCACGAGGTCGTCGAGGGCCACCGTCGCCAGCAGGAGCAGCGGCGCCGCCGCCGGCCACGACCAGGGTGACACCAGGACGGAGGCGGCGGCCGCGCCCGTGGCGATGGACCCGAACAGCACTACCAGAAGTATCCTCAGCACACCGCGCTCGCTTGTGTCCCAGAGTCCGCCCCTCAATCCGTACCGCGGTCCAGCGGGACGAGGCGGCGCGCGCCCCTCCTCAGGGGTCACGCCACGCCTTCCGGACCGGCCCTCACTTCCGCGCCCGGCTGCGACGTACCAGCAGCAGAATGGCCGTTGCCGCACCGACCGCGAGCAGCGGGGCGCGGTTCGCCCTGGCAACAGCCATGGCCTGGGACGCCTTTGCCAGAACTGGCTCGGGGGTCTTCTCCGTAGCCAGCCGAACCGCGTGGACCGCAGCCCGGCGCGCCTGCCGCGAGGCCTCGGCGGCCTCGTCCAGGACAGGGTCGGGGGTCTTGTCCTTCACCAGCCGGACGGCCTGCTGGGCCGTCTCACGGATCTGGTCGTTGACCTGGAGAGTCTTCTTCACGGTCTCCTCCTTCGCTTCTGCTGCTTCGCCCGGACCGTCCGCTCCCGGGACGACTCGCGGGTCAGGCGGACCGGCCTCCCTACGGCGCCGGTGCCGTCGTAGATGGCCGGGCCTCGTGTACGCCGCAGTGAACGCGTTCCGCCTGAACCGCGCTTGCCCCACCCCCGGCGGCTCATTCGCTCAGCGCTGCATCCCCGTACGGCCGACCGCCGGAGCGGGGTCCGAATGGCCGCTCGCCCTCCACGGCCGTTGGGCGGACTCCTCGTACGCTGGGGTGATGCGCCATCACGATCTGATTGTCATCGGTGCGGGTTCCGGCAACGCCGTGATCGACGACTCCTTCTCGGACCTCGATGTGGCTGTGGTCGAGGAGAGGTGGTTCGGCGGGACCTGCCTGAACGCCGGATGCATTCCGAGCAAGATGCTGGCCTACACCGCCCAGGTGGCGGCCACCGTCCGCGGCGCGGGCGCCTACGGCGTGGACGCCCGGCTGGGCGCCGTGCGGTGGCGGGAGATCCGCGACCGGGTGTTCGGCCTGCTGGACGCGGAACGGGCGGAGGGCCGGCGGGGGCGGCTGGACGAGGATCACGTCACGGTGTACGAGGGCACGGCCCGCTTCACCGGCCCCCGGGAGCTCCTGATCGACGCAGGGGATGAGGAGGTGCGGATCGGCGCCGACCGGATCGTCATCGCGGCCGGCGGCGGGCCGGCGGTGCCGCCCGTGGTGGCCGCGTCGGGAGTCCCGTACCAGACCTCGGACACGATCATGCGGATCGACTCGCCGCCCCGGCGGCTCGCCGTCCTGGGCGGCGGTTACATCGCCGCCGAACTCGCCGAGGTGTTCCATGAGGCGGGGAGCGACATCATCGTCGTGGAGGCGGAAGCGCGGCTGCTCGACGGACAGGACGAGACCGTGGCGAAGGCGTTCACCGACCTGGCCCGGAACCGCTATGACCTGCGGCTGGGCCGTCAGCTCACGGCGCTGCGGGAGGAACCCGGCGCCCTGGTCCTGACGCTCGACGACGGTTCGACGGTGCGGGCGGACCTGCTGCTGGTGGCCACGGGGCGCGTTCCCCAGGCCGACCGTCTGGACCTCACCGCGGCCGGCATCCGTACGCACGAAGACGGCCGGATCGTGGTCGACTCCCATCAACGCACCGACGTATCAGGGGTGTACGCCCTGGGCGACATCTGCTCACCGGTCCCGCTGAAGCACGTGGCCAATCGCGAGGCCGAGGTCGTCGCGCACAACCTCCTCCACCCGGACGACCTCATCAGCGCCGACCACGCCCTGGTGCCGGCGGCCGTTTTCACCCGACCCGAGATCGCGTCCGTCGGCCTCACCGAGCAGGACTGCCGCGACCGCGAGGAGGACTACCTGGTCGGCACGGCCCGCTACGCGGACGTGGCGTACGGATGGGCCATGCGGGACACCACCGGCTTCTGCAAGGTCCTGGCCGAGCGCCGCACCGGGCGGCTGCTCGGGGCGCACGTCATGGGCCCGCAGGCCGCCGTCCTGATCCAGTCCCTCGTGCTGGCCATGACTCGGGAGATCGACGCGGTGTCGCTCGCCAAGGAGCTGTACTGGATCCACCCGGCACTCGGCGAGGTCGTGAAGAACGCCCTCCTCGATCTCGCCCTCTGACCTGTACGTGTGACGGCCCGTACGCCGCTTTCCTACCGCGAAGCGGGGCATACGCGCGGAAGACCCCACAAGTGAAAGGGACTTCTGTGATTCTCACCGCGTTCCTCATTCCGCCGCTGATCCTGTGCGCCGTGCTCGCGCTCGGCCGCTACGAGGAGGCCCTGCTGGACCCACACAGTGAGCCCGCCCCGGGAGCGAACCGCCCGCCCGGTAGGCACCTGCGGGCCGTCCCCGCCCCCGAGGCTCACGGCGCTCCGGCCGGACCGAAGCACGCCCACCACCGGCGTCCCGGCCGGCGTCACGCTGCCTGAACGACTCCCTGACGGACCCTCACCCGGAGCCCCGACGTCCTCGGCGCCGGCGGCGAAGGCTCCCCCCTCCTCCAGGGCCTCACAGACCGGGTCGGGTGCGGGTTTGCCCTGCTCGACGTCGTCGGAGGTGGCGGTGTCGGCGTCGGCGTCGTCCGCGCCACCTCGCCGGGCAGGCCGATCGCCCGGTGGACGGCGTGCATGGGGACGTGGTGTCCCGCCTGGCGCGGGCCTGCCCATCACGAGGTGACGTGGGGGTGGCTGGTGTCCGTGAGTGTGCCTCGCCGTGCCGCGCAGCACGGCTCGCCATGATCGTCTCGTCAAGTCGGGGGGCCGGTCGGGGCGCGCTCGCGGAATCGTCCGGACCGGCGCCGGCGTCCACGCCTGTGTCCGGAGGCTCGTCCTGCGCGCCACGGTCCGACTGCGAGATGGGCTTCACGCCCTGCGGCTTCCGTGTGGGCGGCACTCATGTCCGTGCGTCGGGAACGACCCGTAGGTTGTCGGCGCCGCCGGCGGTGATCCGCGCGCAGTGCCGGACGACGTTGGCGAAGTCCCCCTCCGACCGCAGCAGAGCCCTCTGGATGCGCGCGCCGTTGCCGCGCTCCAGGAGCCCGGCGATACCCGCCCGGACACGGCCGTCGTCACCGCAGTCGGCCAGCGCGTCCCCGACATGTCGGTACAGCGCCTCCACGGCGTCCTCGGGGGATGTCCGGCGCATCGTCTCGGGGTGCAGCAGCGGTCCGTCGAGCCCGGAGCGGCCCGCCTGCCAGGACGCCAGCCTGAGCAGGCCGGTACTGGTCCCCGGGGGCGGACCGCCCGCCCGCCAGGACCGCGCGGCGGTCTCCACCAGCCCCCGTACGAGGGCGGCCAGGAGGACGGGGGTCGACGCGTCGAGACACACATCCGCCACCCTGACCTCCACCGTGGGGTAGGAGGCGGACAGGCGGGCATCGAAGTACACCATCGCCTCGTCGCGCAACACGCCCGACCCGACCATGGCCCGTACCTCCGCGTGGTAGCGGTCGGCGGAGCCGTAGACGCCCGTGGGCCCGGCGGAGGGAAGCCGATTCCACACACGGCTGCGGTAAGTGGCGTACCGGGTGTCCTCACCCTGCCAGAACGGCGAGTTCGCGCTCATGGCGGTCAGCACGGGAAGCCAGGGCCGTATGCGGTCCAGCACCGCGACACCTTCGTCGTCCGACTCGACCGACACGTGGACGTGGCAGCCGCACGTCAGCTGCTCCTGCGCGGTCAGGCCGAACTGGCGCGCGGCCCACTCGTAGCGGCGGCCGGGGGTGAGCGACGGCCGGACCGGAAGCGGGGAGGTGGCGGTCGCCACCACCAGCGCACCGGCCGTCGCCGCGTGGCGTGCCGCTTCGGCACGCCACAGGACGATCTCCTCCTGGAGCCCGTCCATCTCCGTGACCGGCTTCGTGGCGAACTCGACCTGTTCTTCCTGGAGCTCCGCCTCGAACGTATGGCCCGGCGCGTCCCGGTCCCCCTCGGCGGACGCCCGGGCGCGGTCCGCCGAGCGGTCGGCAGCCGCGAGCACGTCGCCGCACACGGCCAGTGCCTCCCCGGTTTCCGCGTCCGTCAGCAATAGTTCCTCTTCGACTCCGACACTGCGCATACGGTCATTCCTCACCTCGACTCCGCAGGTGCTCTGCGCCTGCCCCTGCCGGTCCCGGGTATGCAGGACCGCGCAGGGCGAGCAGCCGCTACGGTGGACGCGTGAGGCTGCTGCTGACCTCGGACACGCACGTACCGACGCGGGCCGAGCGCCTGCCGGAGGCGCTGCTGACGGCTGTCGACGAGGCCGACGTGGTCATCCACGCCGGTGACTGGACCGACGAAGCCACCCTCGACCTGCTGGAGTCGAGGTCGCGGCGCCTTATCGCCGTGTACGGCAACAACGACGGACCCGTCCTGCGCCGCAGACTGCCCGAGATCGCCCGCGCCGCACTCGGCGGTCTGCGCTTCGCGGTCGTCCACGAGACCGGCCCGGCCACCGGGCGCGAACGGCGCTGCGCCGCGCGCTTCCCCGACGCGGACGTCCTGGTGTTCGGCCACAGCCACATCCCGTGGGACTCCACGGCCCCGGGCGGGCTGCGCCTGCTCAACCCCGGCTCTCCCACTGACCGTCGGCGGCAGCCCCACCCCACCTTCCTGACCCTCACCGTCGTGGACGGCGCGTTGCGCGACCCCGCCCTCCACCGGCTGCCCGCGCGGCCCTGAGGGGCCGCGGCACGGTCTGCGCAGCCGGCACCCGGCACGGCCTTACCGGAGCTGCTTCGACGGCAGGACCTAGCGGTCCGCGAGGAGTCCTCCGAGGAACTCCCAGTCCAGGCAGTCCGCCTCAGCACCGGCCGGAACCACCGCCCAGGTCTCCTCCAGCCAGGAGTGCAGCTCGGCCCTGTCCAGCGTGAAGAGGGCGATCGGCGGCTTGGCCCCCAGCCGCAGCAGAACCTGCCCCGCACGCCCTGGGCCGGCCGTGGGCTGGATCCGTACGTCTCCCTCTCCCGCCAGGGTGCGGATGCCCCGGGAGAGGAGGTCCCGGCCGAGCACCCAGGTCACGTCGGACCCGCCCACCGGGTGGAAGGTGAGCTCGACGTCCAGGGGGGCGTCGGGGCGCCATCGGAACGTCGCCCGGAGAGGGAACCGCAGCCGGGTCCGGATTTGATGAATCTCGATCGTCCGGATCAGCTCGTGCTCGGCAACCGGGCTCCGGAAGGCCATGATGACTCGTTTCTGCGGGAGGGCGGACCGGCGGCCGGGCAGAGCCGGGGATCCAGTCCTCTGCCCGGAGCGGCACCAGGAAGCACCGGTGCCGCTCCTCCCGTCTGTTCGCTCTCGCGCATCCCAAACGACGCCACCCATCCGCCTGCCGCCATCGGTCCAGCGGGTGCTCACGCTCCCTCGCTCTCCGTGCGGTGAACGTCGGCTACGGACGAGGGGGGTGTGAGCGTTTCCTCCGTGGAGCTCGCGGGGGCGAGGTCTTCCCGGAGTGCGGCAAGGACGAACCCGTGGCCCGCAGGGTCGGCGTAGCGGCGCAGGGTGGTCCGGCTGCCCGGCAGGGTGCCGCCGTCCTCCGCGGCCACCGGGCGGGCTCCGAGTGCCACAGCCTCACGCTCGGCCTCGTCGAGGCCCTGTGCCGCTACGAGGATGCGTAGATGGGCCTGTTGGGAGCCCTCGGGGAGGGGCCAGCTCGGCGGGGCGTGGGCCGGGTCGCGGCGGATGCCGACCACCACGCCGGTGCGACCGGTGACGAGGAGGAGGTCCCCGTCGCCCGGGGCCGGCCCAGCCGTGCCATCGAGCAGTTCGGCGTAGAACCGTGCCAGCAGCTCGGGCTCGGCACTGTCCAGGACGAGAACGGTTGTCTTGGGTACGGTCATGCACGCCGTCTGCCCAGCGTCAGCGCCCGTACACGGGGAGTTCCCATGGCGCGGGGCCGGGGCCGTGCGGGCCGGGCCGGGCCGTGCGGGCAGCCGGGCCGTGCGGGCCGGGCCGCCGCCCTCGGCCGGTCAGGAGCGGATGCGTAGTCCGATCTCCTTCTCCTGGTCTCCCGATACGGTTCCTGTGTCCTCGACCGTGAAGTGCCCGGCGAGGGCGGCATGCATGCGCTCCACCGCGCGGGGTCCTCCCTGGAGGGTGACGCTGACGGTGTCCTTCAGCCGAACGGGGGTCGTCCGCCACTCCGCCGGTTCCGCCGACCTCGCCGCGTCGAGAGTCGCAGTCCATACGGTCGCGACCTGGACGCCCTCCCCGGTGCGACCCGACGCACCCACCGCTCCTGCCGCGCCCGCCTCCGCCTCCGCCTCCGCGGGGAAGAACTCCTCAAGCAGGTCGAGGACGGTGCGTGCGTCCTCGAGGGAACAGTCAGCGACCGCCACCACCACCATTTCGGCCGCCCGGTCGTCCTTGTCCTGGCTGTCCATCGGGTGCCACCTCCCTCACACAGGTCGGGGGTCGCCCCCGCGGAACAGGCATCTCCACGCTCACACAGCATGTCGCACCGCGCATCATTTGCTCACGGAGCGTTCCGAGCCCGCACGGCGCGGCGCCCGCCTCCGGCGCGCATTCCACACACCTGCCCCGTGGAGCAGCGCCGACACCGGAAGCCACGCAGGTCGCGAGGGCCGCGCCGGAAACAGGATGCGGCCCCGCGACGCCGAGGCGCCGGGGGCCGCATCCTGAATCACCCGCGAGTCCCGAGGGGGGACTCGCCGGGGCGGTCAGGTCCTGTCGCGCTTGTCACGCAGGGAGTCCTGAATGCCGCGGGCACGCTCCTCGGTCTCGCTCACCGCTTCCTTCGCCTTGCCCTTGGCCTGGTCCATCTCGCCCTCGGCCTTCATCCGGTCGTTGCCGGTGACCTTGCCGACGGCCTCCTTGGCCTTGCCCTTGGCCTGGTCCATCTTTCCCTTGTCAGCCATGGTGAACTCCTTTGTGTGGGATCCCTGACGGGCTCAAATTAGGCGAAATTAGACTATTTCGCTCGGCGGGGCGGCGGTTGCCGCGCAGAACGTGCATGGCGCCGGCACCGTCGGCCCCGGCAGCGAGACTTTTTCCGGTGTCCTTGCTTGAGCCCTCGGTTCGGGGCCATACGCGTGAATGTCGGCGGGTCGCCGTTCGAGCGGGGCGGCGACCCGCCGAGATCGGCGGCCGTGCGCCGCATTCCGTCCCCCTCGGGCACCGCGTGCGGCAGCCGACCGACCACGGCCACCTGAAGTCCGGTCTTCGAATCCCCCGTTCCCGCGGCGGCCAGGTCAGCTCCCGTCGGCCCGGCCGCCGCTGCGGTCCGCCGGGCAAGGGCCGGCTGAGGAGGCGTGCTGGGATGCGCCGAGCAGTGCGGCCTGGGTCGCGTTGGCCCCCGGGGCTCCGTGGACCACTTCGCGGTATGGGCTCCCGCGGAGGCGAGGTGAGGAACTGCGCCGCTCCGGCCTGCGGGACCGGGGTGGCCGCCGAGCCGTTCACCGGAAGTACGGAAACGGCGCCATTCCGGGCACGGCAAAGGGGCCCGCCCGCCCTCCTCGAGAACGGACCCGTCACCTCCGGGTGCCGGCCTCGCACTACCAGCGGTACCAGCGCCCGCCGCCTCCCTTCGGACGGGCCACAAACCCGAGCAGCCAGATGACGAGGAGGGCGATTGCGACCCACCACAGGATCTTGACCGCGAAACCGGCGCCGAAGAGAATCAGCGCGAGCAGAAGGACGAGAGGCAGGGGAACCATGGTTATCAACCTCCGGAACGCCGTGCGTCCGGACTACCGTTCGATACACGTGGTGCCTTGACCGGGCGTCGGGTGAGGGCTTTGGCGATGGGCGCACTGCTGGTGCTCACCGGGTGCGGTGGCGGCGGCGACGAGGCGCCCGTCTCCTGGAAACGCCCCTGCGACATGCTGCCCAAGGCCGTAGTGGAGAAGTCGGTCGGCGTCCCGCTCGTGGCGGCGGGCTCGCAAGGACCGTACGGGTTCCAGTGCCTCTACCGGCCGCCGAAGACCGCCGAGGACTTCTGGACGGTCTCCTTCAGGTCGGACACCGCCGGGACACAATGCCCCGATCCGAAATCGCAGCCCGCACCGGAGATCGACGCCGACGCGTACAAGATCGACGACAACGGACGTGTGGTCGTCGGGGGTCCGTACCACGGCCACTGCCTGCGCATCGCGGGCTACAGCAGCTGGGTCGACGGATCGCAGGTCACTGTCGCCTCTGCCGCCGATCTCCTCCGCACGGCCAAGGGCCGCATGGAGTGACGGGGCGCTGCCGTGTCGGACCCGGCCCCGCCACGATCCGGTCTCCGGACCACGCGCCGGTCCGGCCATCCCGAAGACCCTGTGCGGTCGGCGGTTTGAAACCCCGGGGTAGCGGCGGGCGTCGGTCAACCTCGTGGCCGGCCGGTAGGAGCCCGTGAACGAACGGTCGCTGTCGCCGCACGTCACCGTGGTCTGCCCTTCCACGACCCGCACCGGCACGGTGCCGATGACGGACAGGTAGGCGCCGTCTGCGAGCTGGGTCAGGACCGGGGTGCGACGGTTGGCGCGCAGGCGGCCCAGGAACTGTCCGCCGGTGTCGGCGATGGCGGCGAGGAAGGCGTTGGCGTCGAAGCCCTTGTCCCACAGCACGAGCATGCCGCGATCCAGGTGGTACAGCGCTGCCTGGCGGTGGCGGTCTCGCCGTCGCTGGTGGGACCGAACACGGCGCCGATCAGGGCCCGGGTACCGGTTTCCACCAACGTCATCAGCTCCATCATCGGGTATCCGCCCCGGTTGCCGGGCCCAGACCCCTCCACGTTTCGGTCGCTGTCGGGGAGCTTGATCGAGCTGTAGCCGTCGAAGGAGACTGTCCGAAACGGCCCGAGCCGCACCCCGGGAGCCGTCGGCTGGCCAGCAGCCCGGCCAGGATCTCGAACAAGCTCTGTATCGGTGCGGAACCGACCCGTCGGCGCAGGTCACGCCGGGCTTTCGCGGTCGGCAAGGCGACCTCGAGCCCAGCACCCGTCAGTGCCGCGGCCAGCTTGTGCCAGAGCAGCCGGTAGCCGACCTCCGGGAACAGTCACATCGCGAGCACGAAGTAGACCCCGACCCGCGAGGGCAGTTCCCCTAACCGGCGCTGCATACGCCGGGTTTCATCCAGGATGGCGTCGACGAGGTCGAACGGTATGACCTGCGTCAACTCGCCCAGATGACCGGGCGCGAAAGGACCCACGGCCACGGTGAACTCGCGGGAGACCGTCGTCGGACCGGGCGGCAGGGCACACTGACGTGTGGGCGAACGGGGCTCCTCGGCGATCAGAAGTCTTGGCGGACTACCTGACCGACGCGGCCCCGTGGCGTACCGATCCGGCGCCGGAACCCCTTGCCACCAGCGCATGGGCGAGCCGAACCCTGTCGCAGTCGACAGGACACCGGTGAGTAGGCGGGGCCCTTGTCCGGGTCCTATTCGGCCAGTCCCCGGAGCAGGCCCTCCAGATCGCGCTCGCCGTCGCGGGTCTGGGCACCGTGGGCCAGTCCGCCGCGGATCAACCGCTCGGCCGCGGGGCGAACAACCTGTCCCGCCCAGGCGTCGTGCTCCCGCAGAAGACCCTCGGCCAGGTCCTCGGGGACGATGGCGCGCTTGGCCGCCGCGATCACGCCCTCGGGCAAGGCTGCGATGTTGCGGGCGAGGCGGTCAACGATGTCGTCGAGTTCGTCAGCAGGGACGGCCCGGTTCACCCAGCCGTAGCGCTCTGCGGTTTCGGCGTCGTACAGATCGGCACCCAGCACCGCCTCCAGGGCGCGATTGCGGCCGACCCGACCGGCGAGGTACTGCGTGCCTCCTCCACCAGGGACGATGCCCATGAGAGCTTCAATCTGGCCGATCCCGGCGCGACCGATCGCCGCGAACGCCATGTCCGCGGCCGTGACGAACTCCGCCCCTCCTCCGCGCGCCATCCCGGCGAGCTTGACGATGGTCACCTGGGGCTGGTGCCGAAGCAGCTCCCCCAGAGCCTGGAAGACGTTGACGCCGTCCGGAAGGTCAGACGCGAGCTTGTCGAAGGCGTCTGGCGTGTCGACGAGCGACATGTCGACGTGGGCTATGAAGAACTCCGGATTGGCGCTGTCGAACACGATCACCCGAACCGAGTCGTCGTCCCTCAGCGCGGTCAGCACGTGCCGGAGGTCGGCCATCAGAGTGACGTCCAGGACGTTGACGGGCGGGCTGTCGAGGGTGACGCGGGCGATGCCGTCCTCGCGGCTCAGCCGCAGGGTCGCGTAGGCGTCGTGGTTCATGGAGATCTCCGATCGGTACCTGATACGCATCTAGGTTCCTGATGCATACTTAGACTGCGATGGTGGGCGACCGACGTCAATAACGCACTTTCGGCATCGCAAGGATCGCGAAGGATACCGACATGGCCACTTCTGCAACCGGCGCCGACCCTGGCACCGACATCGTCTACCGGTCCGACTGCCCCAGCCGCCCGATCCTCGACCAGATCGCTGACAAGTGGTCGATGATGGTGATGGCAGTCCTTGACAAGCCCACTCGATTCAACGAAATCAAGCGCCGCCTTGAGGGCGTGACCCAGCGGGTCTTGACCCAGACCCTGCGCCGCCTGGAGCGCAACGGGATGGTCGTGCGCCGCGTGCTGCCAACCTCGCCGGTCGGGGTCGAGTACTCCCTCACCCCGCTCGGCGCATCCCTGCGGGAGCCATTCGGCCGGTTGTACGACTGGACGGTCAACAACGCGGACGAGATCCGGGCGCACCAAATGGACTACGACCGACGCCTTCAGAGCCGAGAAGGCGTGCCCGAGACCCCATCGTCCTGAGCTGACTCGCTCCGGGCACCGTTTCGGCGTCCGGTCCCCCAAACCTGCGGTCCGATGCTGGCATCTCACGCTACAGTCGGCGCTTTCCCCCCGGGCCTCGAACCCGATGCCCAGGTGCGGGTCGAATGCGTCTGGCCGAACCGTCAGTTCCGCAGGGGCGTAGATGCCGGGAAGCAGCCGGCAGTGCCATCACTTCTCGATTCTGGCACAGATCTTGGGGAGCGGTCGCGGAGGGTTACAGCGGTATTCGAATGCGCTCGTTGATTGGCTACCCACGCGCTGCGGCTGGGCCGGGCTCCCTCGACGGTCAGCCGGGAAATCAACCGGCATGGAGGCAGAGGTGCCTATCGGGCGGCCAGGGCGGAGGAACGGGCGGGGGACAGAGCCCAGCGCCCGCAGAGGTGCTTGCTCGCGATGAACGAGAGGCTTCGGGACCTCGTGCAGGCGAGGCTCGAGGAGCACTGGTCACCCGAGCAGATCTCCGGCTGGCTCAGGGCTGCCCATCCCGACGATGAGGGTCTGCGGATATCGCCGGAGACGATCCACCGAAGCCTGTTTGTCCAGTCCCGGCAGGTGCTGGCTCAGGAGTTGATCGGCCGGTTGCGGTCCGGACGCGCGACGCGTCGTTCCAAGAGGCGAGAACATCTGGGCAGGGACGTGGCGGACACCGATGCGGTCCCGGTCGCCGACGGCCGGTCGAGGTGGCAAGCCGGGGGGGTGCCCGGGCACTGGGCAGGCGACCTGATAGTCGGCAGCAGGAACACGCACGTCGCCATGCTCGTGGAGCGGCATTCGCCCAGGTGGCCGACAAGGACACCGACGGCGTCGCGTCGGCGCTCATCGAACAGCTCGGCAGGCTTCCATCGGCCCTGCGGAGCACGCTCACCTGGGAACGCAGGATGGAAATCGAGGCTTCCGCCGTCGGCGAGTCTTGCGCTTGCGGAGGCCATGGCAGGTGAGTCCGAAGGAACGCGGCCTTGATCGAGATGACCGCCTCCCGGTCGTGATACGGCCGGCCAGGCCCGCGAGGCAGACAGCCGCAACGCCTCACTGATGCGGGTGGGCTGCTGACGGCGGCAGACGACGGTGACGCCGCGGGCGGGTCGGCTCGCCGCCAGGGCCTGCCCAGCGGAACTTGCCGGGCCGCCGCGCCCAATGCGGATGAGGCAGCACCCGACGGGATCCCGCTGGCGAACGACATGAACGGGGCCGCCTGCCCGAGGGTGAAGTAGCCGCCCGCGCTGTACTCGCGGACGACCGGCGCGTAGGGCCGGAACGGCTCGCGAAACGTCACCTAGGCGTCAAGGCGGTGCACTGCGTCCGGGCTCAGCGGCGACGCAAGGATCGAACGGTTGCCCAGCGCGCGGTCCGGCCTCCAACGAGCGTCGGGCTCGGCCTCGATCGGCCGCACGATCTCCCCGTGAACGCCCCCTGTCGCCAGGGGGCATGGGATTGAATGGCCTCAACAAGCTTGTCCATGCGCCGAGTTCGTCAGAGCACTGGACGCGAATTCGTCATGAAGAGAAGGAGCAGTCGATGAGCGGAGAATCCCCGACCCCGTCGGGATCCGGAATGCCTCCCGTGGCACCTCCTCCACCCGGCCAACCTCCGACGACGTCTCCCGATCCCAGCAGGCCCGACGGGGGTCCGCGACCTGGTCCGTCAGGTCGCCGCATTGCCGAGTGGGCGGCGCTCATCTCCGCAGTGACCGGAGTTCTCGGACTGCTGCTGGGGTTCTTCGGCCTGCCCACGATCGTGAGCTCCCCCACCGCCAAGACCGTCCGGGAGACCGCCCCCGTCACCGCGACACCTCCGCCCGCGAGTCCCGGGCCGACCGCGGGCCCGACCGACAAGCAATCACCGGCGGCCCCCCTCGAACCCATTCGCAAGACGAACATTCATATGACCATCCGGTATTACCTGTCCTTCTCCCTGGACCCCGTCACACCCCGTGAAGGGGAGGGGGACTTCAACTTCTTCGCCCTCGGGGACGGAGAGATCAACTCGACCGGAGGCACAGTGGTGCGGCTGGACCCGGGCCAACAGGGCTCTCTGGACGTCTGCATCTCCGACACCCGCTACGTCAGACGGCTTGAGGTCGCAGAGCTGACTCCGGGGACCCAACTCTGTGTCGTCAACAAGGCCAATGTCGGACTCATCGAGATCCGGGCGCTCCCCGACCCGAAGGCTTCCAGCTCCTACCTCACCTTCGACGCCACTATCTGGCGTCAGGCGGTCCGCCCCGAAGGGACCCATTGAAGTGACGTGACCCCCGGGTGTGGACACAGGGGTTCATGCTGCGAGTGAGGGTTTAGCTGTCTTGTGGTGCTGCGCTTCGAACTCGATCGGGAAGAGGTAGCCCAGCGCGCTGTGGCGTAGGCGGGCGTTGTAGTAGGTGAGCCACTGGAAGATCTCCAGCCTCGTCTGACGGAACGTCGAGAACAGCTTCCCGTGCATCACTTCTCGTTTCAGTCCCTGCCAGAAACTCGCGGCCAGGGCGTTGTCGTAGCTCGAGCCGACCCTGCCCATGCTCCTGCGGGTGCCGTACCGGTTGCAGACCTGGGCGAACCGGGCCGAGGTGTATTTGCGATCCGCGGTCCGCGTGGAAGATCACTGTGGTGGCGTAGCCGCCACGGGTCGCTACCGCGGCTGGGAGTGCACCGATGACGAGCTCGGCCCGCATGTGCAGGGCCCATCGACCATGCGAATACCCGGCGGGAGCGGATGTCGATGACACAGGAGAGGTAGAGCCACGCGGCTCCGACCTGTACGTATGTGATGTCGTCGCACCCCTTCTCGTCCAGCGTAGGGGCGGTGAAGTCCCGCTGAACCAGGTCTGGCGCCGGCGGCGCAAGGCGGTCCGGGGTCGTAGTGCGCTTCTTCTTCCGCAGGTGACGGCCGGAGACTACGTGCTTGCGCATCAGCCTGGCCACCCGCTTGCGGGTGACCGTGTGACCCGAACCCGCGCAGCTCGGCATGGACTCGAAGTGCGCCGTAGTTCCCGTGGTGTTCGGCATGGATCTCACGGATCTCCTCGACCAGGGCGTCCTCCTCGAGCTGCCGCTCCGCCCGTGCTTCGGCGCCGGCGATCCACCGGTAGTAGCCCGAGCGGGAAGCCGCCAGTACCTGGCATATCAGTCTGATGCCGAACATCTCGGCGTGGGCGGAGACGAAGTCCCAAGCGGCGGTCTTCACTTCATCTTCCGGGCAAAATAGGCCGCTGCCCGACGCAGGACTTCCCGCTCGAGCTGCCATTCCTTCTCCGCGTTGGCCAGCCGGGCGTTCTCCGACCGCGGCCGACCAACTCGGCCGCTCCGCAGTGCACTTCGAGGGCCGTGTCACGTGGATCTACACCTTCCAGGATCAACAAGATCCATTGTCAGGTGTGTCCACACCACTGGGATCACCTCACCGCGGGCGACAGCGCGAGGCGGGGCATCCGCGGTGTGTCGCCCGAGCGCGCCGAGCACGTCCTGCCCGACTGAAGAACTGGAAGATCTGCGGGGCTGCCGGCCCAGGGACAACGGCCTCGACCAAGCCACGGTCGGCGGCGTCCGACTTCACAGCTTTGCATCCCTGGGTGCCGCCCGCCCCAAACGGAACAGCCTTTGGCTGCACGATGAGACGACAAGTAATCAGTAGGGTTGAATCAATGCACATCCCCTATGTCTTCGGCATGCTGCGCTGTCATATTCGTGCCAGATCGCCCCGCTCATCTCGTTGCACCCATCAGGGGAAGGCAGGAACATGGGCAAATTCAGGTATGGAGCCGCGGCGTCGGTCGTGCTGGCCGCCTTGGGATCGCTCGCGGCCGCGGGAGGCACGGCTCACGCGGAAGCAGGTCAGGACACCATCAGCATGCTGAAGCAGGAGAAGACTCAGTGGTGCTGGGTCGCCTCCGGGCTGACCATCGCCAAGTTCCAGGGCTTCGGCTCCACACAGACGGACTTCTGCAACCGGGCCCAGCCCTACTACGGCTGTAACAACCAGCCCGCCACGCTGGACGACATGGCCAGGGGCTGGAGCAGCCTCGGCATGGCCCACACCGGCTCGGGCCTGAGCAGCGCGGCCACGTTCAGCCAGGTGTACACCGACGTCAAGGCGGCCCGACCGATCGGTGCCCGCATCGGGTGGACGTCCGGCGGCGGCCACATGAACGTGGTCTACGGCTTCGACACGTCGAACAACACGATCGCCGTGGCCGACCCGTGGCCGGACACCACCACGTACACGTGGTGGAACTACAACGACTACGTGAGCAACAGCTCGTCCAAGTGGACCCACTCCCGCATCGGTATCTCCCGCTAAGGCAGGCGACATGCGCGACACCAAAATGTCCAGCAAGCGGGCGGACTCTCGCATCTCCCGCCTGTCCATCGTCATCGCACTGAGTGCATCCGCACTGTTGTCCGTCGCCGGTCCGGCTCATGCGGCCCCGGCCAAGGACCCTCTCCCCGCCGACATCCCCGACTATCATGCCGCCCTCAATGCAGTGAAGTCCTCCGACGTCCGCAACGCCGTCTGCCGTTTCCTGCGCACTCCGGTGCCTACCGGCGGCGCCGACGGGCCGGTGCAGACGATCCCCGAAACGACCGAGCCGTGCCAGGACCTCCCGGTCTTCACGATCAAGGACCCGGTGGCACGGAACGAGATCACCCCCGAGTTCGTCGCGGGCACCGCCAAGCCACTTCCCACCGAGGCGATCAAGCTGACGCAGCTGGTCTCCTCGCTGAGCACCACCGTCAACGGCCGCAACGCGACCGTCATGCTCGCCCCCACTCAGGGCGGCGGCTGGCACCTGGCGGCCATCCGCGACGGCGACAGCGACGCCACATACGCCAGCAAGGCCACCCTGGGCACGCTGGTCTTCACCGAGCCGCAGATCCGCGGCTGGTACCAACTCAAGCTCACCACCGTTGAGCCACTCAACGACGAGGCCCGGCAAGGCATGGGCGGCCAGACGGCGGTGTCGCTCAGCGACTACCAGAAACTGGTCAAGGCCCGCTACGCCGACAAGCTGCCGGGCTCGGAGTACGACACCAACGGCTACTCCAGCGGCTACAGCCCCCAGCGCAGGGTGGACGACGCCTCGTCCTCCGCCCTGCTACTTGCCAGCGGTTCCAGCGCGGCACTCGCCCTCGCGGGCGGAGCCGCCGTCCTCCGCCGACGGCGCACAAGCACAGGTTGAACCCCACCCCGTACGCCCCCTCGCTCCGTCTCGGCCTGGGCAGCCAGCCGGGACGGAGGGAATCCCGGCCCGGCCGAACCACCACTCCGGCCGCCATGTCCTGCGCCGTCCAGGAAGCCTAGGACAGCGACTTTCAACCGCTCTGCGCGTTCGTTTTGACCCGGGCCGGCGGGACTTTCAGCGGGCGGCGGGCCGACTCCGCCAGGACCACATCCGGAGCAGGCAGCCGAAGGAGGCGCTGACAAAAGGAGGGGCACCTCCGGCGCCCCTGTGCGCCGACGCCGCTGAACCCTCAGACGGGGAGCGTCCGCCGGAGGCCGCCCCCGCGTCCGAGGCGCGCGACCGGCTCGAAGTATCAGATTCCTGATGAAGCATGGGAGAAGACGACCCCCTGGACTTCGGCCGGCCACCCGAGCGCTACCTGCGCGACATCATGGACGCGATCTTGTATGTGGACCGCACCGTCCCCAGTGGCGCTACATTCCGCACGACTGCCCCCACTCGAACACGGTCTCCGGATAATTCGCGAAGTGGGCGGAGGAGGGCGTGTTCGCCCAGCGGGGCGGCCTGCTCAGGCAGCTCTACGTCAGAAGGAAGGACGGGGCGCCGAACCGTCGGCCTGCGTGATCGACGCCCAGAGCGTCAAGAGGTCCACCAGCGTCCCCGTCTCCAGCCAGGGTATCGATGCCGGGAAGAACGGTGTCGGGAGGAAGCCGAGCATCGTGATCGACACGACCGGTCTCCTCCTCGCGGTCCCTGGTCACCGCGAGCTGGCGGCCCGGCTGCGGCCAGTCGGCTCCCGACATCACGTCGCTGAGCACCCCGGCGTCCAGAACGGGGCGCAGCCTGGCCTCGGCCCAGCCCGGAGTGATCTTGACGAACGTCCTCGCCACGTTCTTCCTCCTTGCCCAGCCTGTCCTTCTGGGCCGCGGCGTCCGGCGTCGGTGAGGGTCAGGAGCAGGCACATCGCCATCGCGGCCGACTGCGCGGCCTCGGCGACGGCTTCGGAGAACGGCTCGCCCACGGGCAAGGGGGCGGGGGTGGCAACAGGTAGTACTCCTCGTACTCGGTCAGCGGACCGGGACGGGCCCGGACGGTCCGGACCGAGCGGCGTGTACGGGACCACACCGCCAACGCGCCCGGACGGCGCCGGGCCGCGGCCCGACACGGCGTACGCGAAGGCGTGCCACGGCCACCGCGCGAGGCCGAGGCGCCCGCCGCCGTGGCCGCCTGACGCAGCAGCACCCCAGCCTCGGCCGCACCCCCTGGAACGCCGCGCCCGAATGGATGTACCGGCTCCAGACCCTCTACGCGGACACCCTCGACTGAACCGCCCGGCAATCCGGAGGGCCCTCCTCCCTCCCGCCCGGCCGGGCGGTGTGCGCGGCACGGCGAGCGGCGGATGCGGGAGGGAATCCGGACAGGGCCGTCGCCTTGTGATGGACGTAGTCAATCTCACCCTGTTGCCTGTGCTCGCCGAGAGCATGGGGGGGGCGGAACAGAGATGGCGAAGACAGGACGTCCACAGGGGGCTCCTAGGGGTCGCTCGCAGGCGGCCAACGAGTTGGCCGGGCTGCTGCGGGACGTGACACGGGGCATGACGGTGAGGGAACTCGCCCAGCGCTTCGGGGGCGGCAAGACGGCCTGGAGTGAATACCGGTCAGGCGCCCAGGTGATCCCGCTGGGGCGCCTCGGCATCGTGGTCGAGGACCGCGTCCGTGAACCCCGCCGCAGGCGGGAGCTCCTGGCCCGGGTCCGGCGGCTGCACGGTCAGGCGCTCACGGCGGAGGCCGAGGCGGCGGCCACGGTGCCGCCCGGGCTTGAGGACGCGCTGCGCCGGGCGCAGGACGACCTCGCCGCATCGGGGCAACTCGTAGAGGGGCTGCTGGTGCTGATGACGATGCTCCAGGAACAAGCCAAAGTCGCCCCGCCGGACCGGCCGGAGGGCGACGGTGCGGAGCCCGCCCGTACAGACTCCGACGCTGCGGCCTCTGGGCCCTTGCAGCTCCGGCCGGACCAGGCGCTCGACCAGCTGATCGCTGCCCGGGAGGCCAGAGAATCCGTACGGCAGGCGGTCGCCGAGGCCTGCTCCCAGGGCGATGCCGCCCGTCGGGGCCCCCGGCTCCCGGCGCTGGCGGCTCCGGACCAGCCGCCGCGGACCGACGGCCGGGGCGATGCCCTGCCCGCCGCCACGGCGGGCCGGCCCCTGTCCGTCGAACTGGCCCGGCTGCACAGCCTCGTGGAGCAGCAACGCGAGGACGCGCACTGGCTCTGGGAACGCACGCGGGCTGGCCGGGAGCACTCCGGTACCGTCCAGGGAGTTGTCCTCGAACGACTCGACAGCCTTCCCGCGGTCGCGGCCCGGGCCCCGCTCCGCGTCCCGCCACCGCGCCCGCGGACCGGCAGGTCCCTGCTCGCGGCGCTGGCGACCTGCACCGTCCTCGCCGTCGTCGCGGCGGCGGCCCTTGCCGGGGTCCTCGTCGGACGGCAGCGCACGGTGTCCGCGAACGGTGCGACGCAGGCGCCGCGGCCCCACTCCCGCCCCGTAGCCCCGCGCGCTGCCGCGACGCCGTCCGCGTCCCCCACGCCGTCCCCGACACCGAGCGGCACCGCCTCGCCCAAACCGTCGGGCCCGCCTTCACCGGCGCCGCCTTCGCGCTCCACGGCGGGCCCCGCCCCGGGTCCCACCGCACCTCCGTCCCCGCCCGCGCAGCAGTCCCCGGGCAGTGCCTACGCTGTCTCGCCGGACCACCGCAGCGTCCTGCGGTGGACCGCCCACGACGGCGCATGGAAGGCGATCGGCCCCGCGGCCGAGCAGGTCTACGCCGGGCCCGCCGGGGTCTTCACCACCAGCCCCGGTGACGGCCGCATCTTCAAGCACGACGAGGCTTCCCACTCCTGGTCCCAGATCGGAGGCCCCGGCGAGCAGTTCGTCGTGGCGGGCGAGGACCTCTACGCGATCACCGAGCAGCGGAATGCGGTGATGCGGTGGACCCGCCTGGGAGTGGAGTGGGTCCCTATCGGCGGCCCGGCCGCCCGGCTGTACGCGGGTGGCGCCGGGCTCTTCGCGACCAACCCGGAGACGGGCGCCCTGTTCCGCTACGCCGGGTACGGCTACACCTGGCTGGAGGCGGGCGGACCCGGCGCCGATTTCGCCGTCGGCCCGGACTACGTCGCCCGGATATCCCCCGATGGCAAGGAGATCTGGCAGGCCGGCGCCAAGGGCAGCAACTGGCGCCCGATCGGCGGTCCGGCGCGGAACCTGTACGCGGGCGACGCCGGGCTCTTCGCCGTCGACGCCACCGGGCAGATCCTCAAGTACGACGGGGCGCCGGGTTCGTGGAGCCCCATCGGTACTGCGGGCGTCAGCCTCGCCGTGGGCTCCTCCGTCTACCGCGTCGACAGCCGGCTTGAGGTCTCCCGCTGGACGGGCAGCGGTACGCAATGGACATCACTGGGCCTCTCGGCCGGCTCCATCGCCGCGTCAGGCTGAGCGCGTTGTCCGGCGGACAACCCCGTTGTCCGCCGACCGCACCGCATGCGAACTGCGCGAACGCCATCAGGCCCTGGCGGCCAAACCGCGCCCGGCGTGAGTCTTCGTAGCGAGAGCGGTGCCGACAGGGCCCCGCCTCCCGAGTCGGCCCGATCCGTACGGAAGCACCGCATGGACCGGACCGGCTCGCCCCGACGACGATGGGAGACTTCGTGTCCTCGTTTCGCACACGCCTGACGGCGGTGGGTATGGCGCTCCTCGGCGCAATGGCCCTCGCTGGCCCGGCAGACGCGAGCATCCGCTCCGCCGCCCCTGCTTCCGCCACGAGCGGCCGCGAACACGCCGACTTCTCGGCACAGGCCCGGGCCGCGGGTCTGGACGACGGCCGGGCGGCGGAACTCCAGCGCCAGATCGACACCGAACTGGCCACCACCGGCGGTCGGCAGGTGGCCGCGAACAAGATCGACCTCGACGGGAAGGGCGTCCTGATCCTGCCCCTCCCTGGCGAGAAGCGCGCCCGGGACTTGAACGCCCAGGGTGCCACGGGGGCGTTCGCCGATCCCTGCGCGCGGGGCTGGGTCTGCCTGTACCCCCAGCCCGACTACTTAGGCAAGATGTGGGGGCTGTACGACTGCTATAAGGTCGCCACTGGGTACACCGGCACCGGCTCCTGGTACAACAACCAACCCTCCAACTATCACGTGAAGTTCTACGGCCACGACGGCAACCTCGGCTGGACCTCCCCCGGCGGCCCCGTCGGTGATCCGAACGCGTCCTGGGACTGGGTCGGCTACGTGAAGCCCTGCTGACGGCGAGTGCACGTATCAACGGACGCGCCTGAGGCGTAGAGGGCTCTCCGGCTCGGTGGGGACCACCCGATCCCTCCCCACCAAGACCGGAGGGCCCGTCTCCGGCCCCGTGCCTGGGCCGGAACGCGACCGGCGACGATCAGCTGTTCGCACTCGCCGCCGACCACAGCGCCGTCTATCGCTGGAGCGGGCAAGGGGTCCGAGCGGCCATACGGGCTCTGTAAGAAGGAAGGCTGAGGCGAAGGGCGAGCAGGCCAAGGGCAAGCTCAAGGAGACCGCTGGCCGCCTGACGGGCAATGAGCGGATGACCGCCGAGGGCCGCGCGGAGCAGGCCATGGGCGATGCGCTTGAGGCCACGGAGAAGATCCGGGTCGTCTTCATGCACTGACCTTCACGCCACGGGGCCGGGACCGCGGAGCGGCCCCGGCCACGCATGTCGGCGTGCAGCCGGTTCGGTCAGGCGGCGGGCTGAGGTTGGCGCAGTTCTGCCTGGCCGAAGAGGAGGGCGTATCCGCCCGGAAGCTGGCGCAGGATCTTGGCGACGAGGTCGGGGCCTGCCAGGCGCATGACGGCGGCGAGTACGGCGCCCGTGTCCCAGCGGGCGGTGGCCGGGGTGGCGCCGGTGCGGGCGGCCAGGTCTTTGACGAAGCCCCAGCCGGTGAGGTGTTCGATGGAAGGGATCTGGGCGGTCAGGGTGAGGGCGGCTTCGACGGGCAGGCGCTGGGCGAGGTCGACGCGTTCGTCGCCGGTGAGCTGGCGGCCGAAGGCGGCCAGGACGTGGTGGACGGCTTCGGCGGCGCGTTCGCGGGTGGGGTAGGCGCCCTCGTAGCGCACGCGTTCCAGCATCTGGTCGAACGTCATGACGGGCTGGGACGGGTTCGCTCGACGAGGCTGGTCGTACATGGATGTGGTTGCCTTTCTCTGCGGAGGGAACCGGCCTGCGGCCGGTGGTGGTCAGGTGGGTTGGGGGTGGCCGAAGAGGAGGTCGCAGCCGGGCGGGAGCTGGAGCATGACGTCGCGGGTGAGGACGTCTCCCGCGGCGGCGGCCGCGGTGGACAGGACCGCGCCGATGTCCCACAGGGCCGTCTTCTCGGTAGAGCCCTCGATCCAGGCCGCGGTCGCACGAACGAACCGGTCCGGCGAGAGCGGCTCTGCGGCCTGCAGCGGGTTCAGGAGGATCAGGGCGTAGCTTTCGGGGAGCCGGGCGGCGAGCTCGGCCCGCACGCTGCCGACCAGGTGCGCGCCCAAAAGGGCCAGGACGACGCGGGCAGCGCGGTCGGCCTCTTCGGCCGTTTCGTACTCGCCGCGTTCCTGGACATGGGCCAGGAACGATTCCCTGCGCATCGACATCAACATCACCTCCGGGAAGGGGTGAAGAAGGTCAAAGAGGGGTGGCGGAGGGCGGGTGCCGGAGGGGGATCGGCTCATCCCCGCCCTCCGCGGCCGGCTGGTGCGGGAGGCTTCAGCCGGAGATCTGCTTGCGGCCCGTTTCGCCGCCGATGCTGATCTTGCGGGGCTTGGCGCGCTCGGCGATCGGGATCCGCCGACCTCGCAGGCTCCCTCGGGGTAGCCAGCCGGCAGGCCGCCGAACGCCGCTACCTGCGGCTGCGCCCGGCATAGCCGGGAGCACCGGCGAGGAACGCGTCCAGGCCACCCGCGACACCCGCGCCGCCGACCGCACCGTGACCGCCTGGGCCCGCGAGAACGCCGCCGACCTCCGACGGCTCGCCGGACAGATCACCGCCATCACCGACCTCCCCGCCAGCGCCTCGGCAGCCGTCGGCGACCTGAACCTGGCCCTCGCCGACAACGACGCCGCCCTCCTCGTGCGCCCCCTGACCGCCACGCGGGCCCGTCTGCGGCCCCAGGACGCCGGCCTGGCCGCCCGCATCGACGCCCTGACCCGGCACACCGAACAGCTCCGCCAGGACACCCACGACCAGCGAAGCCTGTGAACCGCATCCGTCACGCGCCGTCGCATTCCTCGTCCCGCGAGCCGACCAACACATCACCGGACAGGAGACGGATCCCGAGCTCAGGCGTCCGTCCCTACTCAAAGAAGCATGGTCCCGAGTCGATCAATTCGCGGCTCCGCAAGGCCCCCGCAACCGCGGCCACTGCTGCGTGCCGACGGTGGACAGGAGGTCGAGCTGGGCAGCCGTTCGGGTTCCCGCCGGGGCGGTGAGGACGGCGATGCGCAGGTCGTTGCCGGGGATGGTGAGGGTGTCGCAGTCGACGGTGACGGGCCCGAGGTCGGGGTGGTGGACGGTCTTGCTGTCAGTGGTGTGGAAGCCGACGGTGTGGGAGTCCCACACCTCGTCGAAGCGGTTGCTGGCGCGGCGAAGGTCGGTGATCAGTGATCTGAGCGGCTTGTCCTTGGGGTAGCGGGCGGTGGAGGAGCGCAGGTCGGAGACGACCGCGGTCTCGAAGCGCATCTGCTGGTCGGGAGTGTGGGTGGTGCGGGTGGGCCGGTCGGTGAAGTGCCGCCAGGCGATGTTGGCCTCACGGCCGCGCCATGGGGAGGGGTCGCCGACGAGGGCGGCCCACAGCGGGTTCCAGGAGATGAGGTTCCAGGCGGCGTCGTGGACGCTGAGCGGGGTGGCGCGCAGCTGGTCGAGGAGGCGCTGGACGCTGGGCGGGATGTGGGCGGAGATCTGGCCGGTGGTGGTCGGAGCCTGGCCGGCGAGCAGATAGAGGTGGTCGCGTTCGGTGCCGGTCAGGCGCAAGGCGCGGGCGAGGGCGGCCAGCACCTGGGGGGAGGGTGAGGTGGCGCGGCCTCGTTCGAGGCGGGTCACGTAGTCGACGGAGAGGCCGGCGAGCTGGGCGAGTTCTTCGCGCCGCAGCCCAGGTGCGCGGCGGACACCGCCGAGTGGGAGGCCGAGGTCCTGGGGGCTGGTGCGGTCGCGCCAGTGGCGCAGGGCCTGGCCTAGGGCTGCGGGGTCGTCGTTCACGCATCCATTGTCCGCCGGGTGGGCGGGAACAGCCTGGTACTGGCCGACCCCCCGCTGAGGAGGGCTCTCCCTGGGTGCTTCCGTGGCGTGCAGGCTGAGTGCCATGACAACAGTCACTGTGATCACCGGGGCCAACAAGGGCCTCGGGTACGAAACGGCCCGCCGTCTGATCGAGCAGGGTCACACCGTCTATGCCGGCGCCCGTGACGCCCACCGCTGCGAGCAGGCCGCCAAGGCCCTCGGAGCCCGGCCGCTGCTGATCGACATCACCGACGACGCGTCCGTGGCCGCTGCCGCTGCCCTGGTCCGGGCCGAGGCCGGGCGGGTGGACCTGCTGGTCAACAACGCGGGCATCGCCGGACCGCCCGCGCCCGTCGGCGAGCTGACCGCGGCCGACCTGCAGCGGGTGTTCGACACCAACGTCTTCGGCGCGGTGCGCACCACGCGCGCGTTCCTGCCCCTGTTGCAGGAGGCTGCCCGGCCCGCGATCGTGAACGTCTCCAGCAGCCTGGGCTCACTGGCGGTCAATGCCGACCCGGCCGCCCACACCGGCATCCTCAACGCGTGGGCGCCACTGCTGGCCTACAACTCCTCCAAGGCCGCGCTGAACATGCTGACGGTCGTCTACGCGCAGGCGTTCCCGCAGATCAGCGTCACCTCCGTCGACCCCGGCTTCACCGCGACCGACCTCAACGGCCACCAGGGCACCCAGAGCGTAGAGGAAGGCGCCGCCGTGATCGTCACGGCCGCCACAGCCGGCTCTGGCGCGCCGAGCCCCGCCTTCACCGGCGCCAGCGGCCCCGTGCCCTGGTGACCCGTCCGGCTTCCTGCCCCCGGCCGCCCCGCGGACGTGCGGCACCACCCAGAAATCATGATCACGAACAGCGTTCACCAGAAGTCCCCCCACACCGCCGGGCGTTCAACACCGCATCCGGGGAGAGCGACCCGGGCCACCGTGGCCGAGCCGCTCTCCCCGGAAGCGACGTTCGTCATCCCGCTTGGCATCGCGGGCACCCCGGAGCCGTGGCACGTCCGTATCGTCCTCGCTGACGGACACGTCGTGAAGGTGTGGGAGGTCGCCGACCGCGCCGCGTACGCCAACCTCGGCTTTGCCGGCTCTGAGGCCGAGGTGGCAGCTCTGGGCCGCTGACCCGAGGCGGCACACCGGAACTCCCCCTGCCCGCGTCCATTCCCTGCGGCCCAGGGCGCTGCCCTGGGTCGGCCGCAGGCGCTCTGCGGTCGGCCGGTCGGTCGGTCGCCGAATGCTTCGGCCAATGGCGTCGAGGTCGGCTGACCGGCCTGCTCGGCGACCTGGGCTGGCAGCCCGCATGGATCGAGGACCTCGGCGGCAGCACCACAGCCCGCGCCACCGAGGCCATGACCTTCTGGTTCCCCACATCCTGCGGCGACACGGCTTCAAGCCCTTCGCCGTCTCCCTCGCCCGCTGACCCGTCAAGACCGGGTTCAGACCAAACCAGTAGCGGGCTCGTGCGAGGCGGCTGGGCGCTGGCAAGGGCAACGCCCGCTGAGCTTCAAGTGACGCCTGAACTCAGTTTCTGGCTCAGGTTTGTGGTGCGTGGCTGCGAGTTACCGGCCAGAGCTCCTATTCGGATGAGTTCACAGCGAACCGAGGAACCTGCTGAAAGCTGCGGCGAAGTCCGCTGGGACCGTCTCGTGGACGGTGTGCCCGGCCGAGAGTTCAACAAGCCAGGTATGGGGGCGTCGTGCCGCCATGTCCTGCGCGTGCTCGGCGCTGAGCACCGTGCTGCGGCTGCCGCGGAGGAGCAAGGCTGGGCAGTCGCTGGCGAGCCAGTCGTTCCAGTGTTCCCCGTTGAGGTGCCGCCCTGCGCCCTTTCCGCGGCCCGTCAGTAACGCCAACCACCCCGATACACCGTTCGATTGCCCGACGGACAGCCCCGCGGCTGGACTTCACGCACCCCCGCATCGTCGCAGCACCGCCTGCATGGCGGGGACGCTGCTGCTTGCCCACCGAAGGGGATCACCGGCCTCGTCGGCCGTGCGGGATCAGGCGATGTCTGCGTACCAGATCCGGCTCGGCGGGCGCCCGTCGTCGGAGCCGAAGCGCTTGGGCATCCCCGGCCTCCGAATGCGTCGAGGTGAGTCTGTGGGACAGCAACCTCACCCCCGCCCGCGATCCTGCCGCCCGACCCCTGCGGAATCGGGCGGCACCGCCTGGAGATCATCATCGCTCGCCGTGCCAAGACTTCCATATCTACCAGGAGACCGTTGGCAGGCGGATATCCGCGAGCGCTTTACTTTTCGACGGCGTTACCCGCTCCGCGCCGTGGTCACTCTTCTCGGAACACCCGAACGCTCGTGGCCTCCGTGTCGACCGCGTCCGGCACGACCATGCCGGCCTCCACCCCGGTCCGCAGGTAACGCAGGACATCCTTGGTGAGGCGCTCGCCGGGCAGGGCCGCCGGGATACCCGGCGGGTACGGGGTCAGCATTTCGGCCGCGATCCGGCCGTCCGCCTCCTGCCAGGGAACCTGCTCCGTTCGACCGAAGAAGGCGTCACGGGGCAGCGCCGCCTGCTCCAACCTCAACCTCGACGGCGGCGGGACCTCCACGGGCTGCCCCGTCCGAAGCTCCGCTGCATGCGCGGCCAGGTCGTTCAGGGCCGTCAGGAGCACCTCGGCCGTGTCGCTGTCGTCGGCGTGGGTGAGCTGTGCGCTGATGCGGCGGTGGTCGGCGATGTGGAGGTTGATGCGGTGCTTCTCCCGCAGCCAGTCGGCAGCGCGGTAGCCGGTGACCTCCCACGCGCCAATGTCGATGATGATCTGGAGGGGGTCCATGTCCGCCGCCCGGCCGGGTCCGCAGAAGTCGTCGCGGCCGTGCACATGCATGCCGCCGATGCGGGAGATGCGGTCGCGGGTCTTCTGAGCGAGGGCGAGTGCCTGGTCATAGAGGGCCTCGCCGTGTTCGACCATCTGCCGGCGCCAGCCGTCCAGTGCGGCATATACGAGCGACGAGGGGCTGGTGGTCCCCAGCAGGTCCTCACGGCTCTTGAGCACCTCGGGTTTGACCAGGTCGCCCTGAAGGTGGAACACGGAACTCTGCTCCAGGCCGGAGCCCATCTTGTGCACCGAGGTGACGCACACGTCGGCTCCGGCGTCCATGGCCCAGGTCGGAAGGTCCGGGTGGAAGGGCAGGTGGGCGCCCCATGCCTCGTCGACGATCAAGGGGCGATCCCGGCGGTGGCAGACCTCGGCAATGGCAGCCAGATCCGAGCAGGTGCCGTAGGGGGTCGGTGTGGTCACCAGCGCGCCGCAGGCGTCGGGGTGCTCGGCGAACGCCGCCTCGAAGGCCTCGGCGGACGGCGGATGGGCGAGGTGGCGCTCGGCATCCCACTGCGGCTCCACCCAGACGGGTTTGATGCCTGAGAGGATCAGCCCCGACACGACGGATTTGTGGGCGTCCCGGCCGACCAGCAGCATCTCGTGCGGTCCGGCGACGGACAGCATGGCCGACTTCACCGACAGGGAGCTGCCGCAGGTGGAGAAGAACGCGTGGTCCGCGCCGACGGCATCGGCCATGAGCGCTTGCGCTTCCTCCAGGACGCCTTGGGACGACGTACGGTCGTCCAGGCCGCTGGTGGCGAGGACGTCGGACCGGAACACCGCTTCGCCGAGCACGGCCCGCACCCTGGGGTCGGCGCCCCGTCCCTGTTTGTGGCCCGGGGGCGTGAACGGGGTCTGACCGCTTTCGTGGTAGGCGGCCAACGCATCGAGTACTGGTGCCTTCGACTGGTCCATGCCCCGCGCCTGCCCCGTGGCCGTCGGAGAAAACGGACATCCGGCGGTGAGCGCGCCGCAGCACATGGCGCTCGCTCCTGGCGGACCTGGTCACCGGGCTGGACCGAGATGCTGCTCCAGCCAGTGCGCGGCAGCGCGCCGGTAGAGCCTCCGGTTGTCCGCCCGCAGGAATTCGTGCCCGTCGTTGCGCAACATCAGCTGCCATGCCGGCACGCCGCGGTCGCGCCGCGCGGACGAACTGCTCGGACTCCGTCGACGGCACGTTCGTATCGTGTTCGCCGTGGACGGCCAGCACAGGGGCGCTGAGCTGATCGATGCGGCTCATCGGGGACAGGGCGGGCAGCGGTTCCCGGTCGTGTTCGGGGTGCCCGTGCTTGGCTGCTGCGGACTGCGCGATCCACGCCTCCGTACCGGCGAAGGACGTGGCGAAGCCCGACATCCCCGCAGACCGCGAGACCCGGCCCGGAAGAGGTCCGGATGCCACACGAGGGAGGCCATGGTGAGGTAGCCGCGTAGCCGCCGTACGAGCGGCCCATCACCCCCAGCCTCAGGGGTCCGCGTACCCGAGCGAAACCACAATGTGCGGCGCAGTCGGCGACGTCGACGATCGCCGCGAGCCGGCCGGCGCCGAGGTCGGCGTCCCACGCCCCGATCAGGCTGGAGTCCAGCCCGCCGGACAGGAGCACGCCCACGGGGACGTCCGCGACCGTGCGCCGCCGCACCGCCGTGCGCAGCGCGTCGTGCACCGCCGCCTCAGCCCGCCAACAGGGCGGGCAGGGAGAGCGCGAAGCGCCGGTCGGTGTCCTGAGTGACGCTGGGCGCCGCGCCCGGAAAGGTCGATGATCTTCAAGCGACGATGCCCCAGCGCCTCAGCGCCCTGCGACCATGACCCTCTGCCACCCGCGGAGAAGTCCGGTCGCCGGCCGTCGTACGCCATCACCCCATTCCTGTGCCACTTCGACCAACGATGGGCGGGCCGGCTCGAACAGGCCATCGACGTATGAGGCGTCTGCTCACCCGAGCGCCCCTGAAGCGGTCGCCCTTCCTCGCCGCCCCAGGGTCCGCACTGCCGATGCCGGAGTCGGCGCGGGCCGGATGCGTCAGCCCTCGACGCCGGTCGACGTGTGGGCGGAGCCCACCGGCTTGGATTCGGGTGAGCCGCGCTGGCGGAGGTAGACGGAGAGGATGACCATGGCGGCGACCGCCAGGAGCTCGGACTGCCAGTTCTGCAGGGTGCGGCTCCAGAAGTCCGGGAGGGTCAGGTACGTGCCCCAGCCCACGGGAGGCTCGAGCTGCCGCAGCCGCTGCTCGTCGTACGCCGACGTGCCCGCGATCGACTGCGCGGACCAGGATGCAAGGAAAAGGCACCCCATCACGACACCCAGCGAGCGCGAGTACAGCCGCTGGCGCCAGTCCTTCGTGCCCGCCCAACGGGGCGAGTCCTTCTTGGCGTGGTCGCCCAGGTGTTGCTGCTCGTCCGACTCGGTACCGATCTTGTGGAGTTCCTTGGACTCGGGTGAGCCCCGCTGGACCAGCCACACGGTGCCGAAGATGTAGAGGAAGAACTGCAGGAACTCCGACTGCCAGTTCTCGGAGACGTCCACGGCGAAATCGGAGGTCGTCACGTACTCGCCCAGGCTGATCGGCTGCAGGCCGTCGACGGTCAACTGGTCATTGAATTCGGCGTGTCCGGCGACGGCCTGCCCCACCAGGACCAGCAGGAACGCGATCCCGAACGCCAGGGTGAGGCTGTTGTCCCGCCAGAACCCGCTCCGTCGGGGTTTCCCGTGCATGTCGTCACTCATCGCTGCATCGCCCCGATCGCGATGAAGTAGCCGAGCCCGCCCACCACCACCACGAGACAGGTCACGAAGAGGAAGCGCACACTCAGCCGCCCTTCAGCACACACCGGTAGGGCTGCTGCTCCCCCTGCGGGGTGCAGCCGGCCGCAACGACCTTCCATCCACCGCTGAACTGTGACAGGAACAGCGTGTCGCCGACGAGTCTCAGCATGGCTTGACGCCCGTACACCTCGGTCGTGCGGACCGCCCCCGCCATCGGCAGCTCCTCCGCCCCCACCGCCTCTCGGCACGTCTTTCCTTCGTCCTGCTCCAGCTGCCCGCTCGTCTCGGGTGCCAGCAGCCGGCAGGCCGCCTCGTGGTTTCCGGATGCCAGAGCTCGCTCGAACCGTTCACCTGCGGCCCGTGCCCCGTCCACCCGGGCCGCGGATGCCCCGCACCCGCCGGCGAACACACCGACGGCACCTGCGCACACGACGGCGCGAGCGGCCCTTGCCATCGCCGGTCTCACCAGCACACCCGCTCCGGACAGGAGGATCGGCTTCACGCGACTTCTCCTCACGCAAGAACCACGGCTCCCTACGTATGCCCGCGCATCCGTCCCGTTCCCCGCACACCACTCGACCGGCCCCCGGTCGCCAGATGCGCCGGGCCTCGACGGGAGGACGGACCCACAGGCACTCCGACAGCGCTGTGTATGTCGCGCTGAGCCGTGCGGACGGCGAGGGCGCTGAACAACGTGGTCACGGCCAGGAGTGTGGCCGTCTGCGTACCGTCCATTCCCTCACCGCGGTGCGCGGGCGTCTGGCCGACCCTGTACATGCCGGTCGTACACTCCGTACGCGCCGCAGGCGGCGTACGGGGCGTCTTCCCCGGCCCTGACGGTCCGTGCGATCGCCACGGCTCCGGCCCCCGGTCGGCCGGGACACGGCACCCGCAGCGCGGTTCGTGTGACAGCCGTGTGGCCCCCGACGTAGCTCCACACGGCTGCCCGAACGGGCAGGGACCCCAGCAGAGCCGACCTGGCCTGCCCGGCGCGGAAGCCTGATCGCCAGGGCCTGACCAGCACCGAGGTAAGTCCCCCGCGAGCAGCCCAACCGGCCTTTCCGAAGGCTCCCTTGCCGCTCTGCAGCACAAGAGGGAGCAACGGGAGATCAACACGGCAACCCTTCGCTACGCGGGCGTCCCGGGTGTGGCGAATGGCGTTGGCGACCAGGAGTACGGCGTCGTGGTTCCCGGGTTCGGCGGGTGGCCGTATGCGCGCGGCGTGGTGAAGGAAGGCTCGGGTGGCATCGCGTGCTGGCGCTGTGGGCTGCCCGCTGCCGGGCAGGGGCCGATCAAGTGCGGGTACATCCTTACCTCCTCCTTCCGCCAGGGTTCTCCAGGGCACCTTGCCTGATCCGAGGAGGAGAAATCCGGCAAACGCCCCACGGTGGTACTGCCGTGCCAGGCGTCGGCTCAGGTGCTCGCGCGGCGGCTTCCGGATGGGGAGCCGTACCAGTCCAGGCACAGGACGGTGGCATCGTCTCTCGGCGGTCGGCCGTCGTAGGCGTCGCTGACCGCGGCGACCAGAGTGCGCACGACCTCGCGCGCATGCTCGGTCGCCGTCTTACGGATGAGGCCGGGCAGGTCGACTGCTTCGGCTTCGCGTTCCTGCACGCCATCGGTGTAGAGCACGAGGCGGTCACCGGGGCGCAGGTCGAGGTCTTGGACCTGGTAGGGGCCTTGGTGGGGCATACCGAAGGGCATGTTCACAGCCAGGTGCAGCTCATCGACTGCGCCGTCGCGCAGCCGCACGGGCCAGGGGTGGCCGGCGTTGACGAGCTGGGCGCTGGTGCCGTCCAGGGCAATGCGCAGCAGCTGGCCGGTGGCGAAGGTGTGCCGACCGTGGTCGAGGAGGGCTTGGTGCGTCTGGCGGGCCTGTTCGGCACGGTCCGTTCCCGCGCGGCGCGCGCCTCGGGAGGCGTTGACCAGAAGGGTGGCCATGAGCGAGGCATTCACGTCGTGCCCCATGGCGTCGGTGATGGACAAGTGCAGGGTGTCGTTGTCGAGGCTGTAGTCGTAGGTGTCACCTGCGATGTCGGAGGCCGGGACCAGGGCGCCGGCGAGAGCGAACTCGGCGGCATCGCAGGAGGGCGCCGAAGGCAGGAGCTGGCGCTGGATTTCCGCGGCCAGGCTGACCGAGGTGGTGCGATTGCCCCAGTGGTAGAGGTCGGTGAAGCGGCGGTCGGTGACGATGATGTACGCCAGCGCGTGCGCAGCCTCTTCGACCTGCTTCTGCACATCCGGCGCGACCTGGGTGAGGAACAGTTCCAGGACGCCGATGGTGTCGCCTCGGTTGGCGACAGGAACGAGCAACCGCTGCCCCTGCTCGCCCTCCGGTGCCAACACCGGCTTCTGGGTCCGCAGGACCTCGTCGTATGCGCTGCTGCTGGCGAGGGAAACCTGCGCGGCGCGCTCCTCCTGATGCCTGGCCGCCGTGTCGTGGACGCGCAGGAGACGTCGGCCGACGACGTCGACGTACAGGAACGACACATACCGCGCACCGAACCGGTCACGCAGATTGCGCGCGACGACGTCAAGGGAGCCCACCGGCGCGGCATCCTCTGCCGCCGCCAGCACCTCAGCCAGTCCGATCCGATCACGCGCCACATCAACCTCCGCATCCACTGCCCCAGGACAAACCGCGCCCTTTCGCTCCTTCAAGTCCACCTCAGGCAGGGCAGAGCTGCATCGGCAGGCGCGTCGGCGGGTGGGCGACCGTGGACGCGCGGGTGCGGCAGGGCGTCTTTCGGACATTTTGCGCTCGATGTGCGCGCAGACGCACGTGTGCGGCTTTTGCGGGCAGGCGAAGGCCGACCACAGCCATGCGCCGCCTCCGGCCGGGCGTCGGCCGAACGACCGACCAGGCGGTGTTCTCTTCAAGGAGGTCTCACCATGCTGATCACCGTCACACGCACCGGCGGGTTCGCGGGCGGGGAGCGGACTGCTTCCCTGGAAACGGAGTGCCGCGCCGACGGGCCCGAGCTGGAACGGCTGGCCGAGCTCGTGCTCAGTGGTGAGGGCCCCGCGGGGCAGGCCCCCGTTCCGGACGGCTTTCGCTACGTCATCCGCATCGACAGCAAGCTGGTGGAATTACAGGATCCGTACCTCACCGAGGACCAGCGGCAGCTGATCGACGCTGTTCTGGCCGCTGCCGCCTGAGCGGCCAGAACACCCGGCCATCAGCCGGGCGGTGCCGTACCGGCCCGACCGGGACCGGTACGGCAGTGCGGACTATCCCGCCGTACCACGCACGGTCCGACCGTCCTGGGCCGCCGCCACCACGTCACCCGGTTCACCGAGCCATGCGGTACGCAGCCGCTCCCGCGCCGCGGCCAGCGCGGCGTCGATGTCACGGGTCCCGGTCGACACGCACAGCGTGTAGACCACGTCCTCCATCCGCTGCCGCACCTGTTCGTCAGGGCCTGCGGCCTGGAGCTCCGACCCCATCTCGTACTCCTCCACCAGACGTGCCAGCACCGCGGGGTGAGTCATCATCACGATCTCGCTCCTTCACACACGTCACAGTCACAGGCGGCCTGCCGCCCCCGACGCGTCGCCTGCCCCGGCCCGGGGGTCCCATGCGCCACAGGCGTGGTCGCGAAACCTTCCCGCACCTCCCAGGCGGTCACCGGGAGGTCAGCTGACCGGCAGTTCCATGCGGGGTCGTCGGCTTGCGGCGGGATCGGTCGGAGGAAGGCCGGCCAGGGCTGCCGCCCGCCCGGTCGGCTGTGGGACGGGACCGAGCCATTCGCCGAACAGGACGGTGGCGCCGTCCTGGAGGTGGCCGTCGTCGTGTTCGAGAACGGCGTGGATGAGGCGGCGCAGGGTTTCGGGGACGGGCAGGCCAGCGGCGTGGTGGTGGATGAGGAAGTCGGTCAAGCGGGCCAGGCCGAATTCCTCGTTGCCGGCCCGGCGGGCTTCGGCGATGCCGTCCGTGTAGAACACCAGCCGGTCACTGGGTTCCAGCTGGTCCCCGCAGCCAAGGTCCTGCCCGCGTCGACGCGGCACCTCACGGCTTGATCGTCATCTCCGCACATCGGGTGACGAGGGACGCAAGAGTCCGCCCGTCGGCGTGCAGTCGGCGCTGTGTGCGGGCGCCGTTCCCGCGTTCGTGGAGGTGCGCTATGGCTTCGCGGACCCGCTCGTCATCGCCGTGGTGGCCGCCGGGCTGAAGCGGTATGAGGCCGAGCACGACTGGCTCACCGCCGTCCGCCTGCCGCCGTATGCGCCCGACCTGAACCCCTCAGCGCCCCGTACCAGTCGGCCGCTGACGACCGCATGATCGGCGGACTGGTATGCCCCGGGGAGTTCGGCAACGGGACCGTGGCGCCATTCCACAGGCGCCCTCGCCGAGGCGCAGGCCCCCGGGCCGTACCGACGATCGTCGACGTCTCGGGGGTCGCCTGCGCCGACTCCGGTCTGCTCCGGTTCTTGGAGCTCAGCGGAGCGGCGGGGACCCTACGCATCACGCCGGACGTGGAAGCGGCGCGCCGGGTCTGCGGCCGATGCGCCGCTCCGTGCTGATGGCTCCGTGCGCCGTAGTGGGCAGGGGCGTGCGCAGTGCGCTGCGTTCGTGGTCCCAGGCTTCGCGGATGTGGCTCGCGAGACGGTCTTCGAGCAGGACGGTCGCCGCGCAGCCCAACGCGATGTCCTCTTCGAGGTCCGGTTCGTCGGCGAGGAGGCCGCCGATGACTTCGCGGCGTACGACCTGCTCGTGGACGGCGTCGGCCTCGACGTGCTCGGCGTAGAAGTGCTCGGCTGCCGGACCGGCCCCGCAGCGTCGCATGGCCTTGGCCAGGCGGCGGGAGCCGGGTGACGAGGTGACCTCGACGCATGCGAAGTGACCGACGAGCGCTCCGCGCAGTGCCCGGTACAGCCCGAAGAGGGACATCAGGTTCACCGTGGCGAGCAGCTGCGCCGGGGCCTGCTCCAGGTAGCGGCCGTAGGCGGGATCCAGGTCGAGGTCGGTCATGAGGTCGGCGAAGAGCTGTGCGTGGATACGGTCGGCGCGGCCGGCGCCGAACTCGTCGTACTCGATGGCCACCATCGCCGCCTTCGCGCGGCCGGTGAGACGGGGGACGACCCAGAGGTGCGGGTCGGCCTCCTTGAGGTGGTAAAGGGAGCGCAGGGCGGCGTACTCGCGCAACTGCCAGAGCTCGCCTTCGGTTTCGAGGTGGTGGCTGAGGCTGTCGGAGAGGTCGACGGGTTCGACAAGCAGGGGGGCGAAGGCGTCCTCGACGTTCCGGGGCGCGTCGGACAGCTCGGTGCGCAGGGCGTGCAGGAAGCGGGCTTCCATGGCCTGGCGCAGGCGCAGCAAGTCGGGGTCCCATTCTCGTGCGTCATCCACCTCCTCGAAGCCGCGGTAATGCAGTTCGTACAGCAGGTAGAGGGCGAGCTGGAGGTCGTCCCCCCACGGGTTGGCCTTGAGTACGGCGCCAGGCGCGTATACCGGCGGGGTTCCCGTACGCAGGGCCCGCAGGACGGCGTCGGAGAGTTCGCCCCGTCCCTGGACGAGACGGGGGCCGGCGGCGGTCGCGGCGCTGGTCGGGCTGGGAGGGGTCATTCGGGGTTCCTGCTCTCGGGCAGTGACGCGGCTCGTTCGCGGCGACGGTGGCTGGTGTCGCACCACGGGTACGTACGACTGCGGCGGCAGGTGCACACGGCGACCATGAAGCGGTCGGACCGGGCGACCGTCCCGTCGTCCATGACGATCTCGACCGGGCCCTCCACAAGGACCGGGCCCTCGGGCTCCACGGCCACCCGCCGGGGGTCCGCCGTGACGGCGACCCGGCACTGGGTGGGGTCAGGGTTTCTGGGCACGGATGACCACCAGTTCTTCCCGTTCCTCGGCTTCGGCCGCCAGGCCCTGCCGTTCCAGCCAAGATCGTCGCGACCGCAGGACAGGGCCCCACGGCACCGATGCCGTCGCCGTGACCTCAGCGGCCAGGCCTGCCCCCACCAGCCGATCGAGGGTTTCGTCGGCACCGCACATCCCCGAGTGCACCACGAGCAGGATTCCGCTGGGCCGCAGCAGGGCCGGGGCGTACGCGCAGATCCGGTCTATGACCGCGCGCCCGTCGAGTCCGGCGTCCCAGGCCCGTTCCGGCCCGCGCGAGGGCAGTCGGTTGTCCGGGGCGGGTACGTACGGGGGGTTCGAGAAGACAACGTCGAACCGCCGTCCCCTGGTGCGTGCCTCGAAATCCCCGTGCCGGACGCGCAACGGAAGACGGTGCATCCAGGCGTTCAGCCGGGCCGTCGCCACCGCGGGCCAGGACACGTCGACCGCCGTGACCTGGGCGCCCCTGATCGCAGCGTGCAGGGCCAGAGCGCCGGTGCCCGTACCGATCTCCAGGACCTCGGTACGGGGCCCGAGGTCCTCATGGGCGAGGGCCGAGGCGAGCAGCCGGGTGTCCGACTGAGGCTGGTAAACGCCTGGTAGGGCAACCAGGCCGCCGGGCAGCGTGGCCAAGGAGAGAGCAGTACTGGGCACCCGTACCTCCGATTTCACCGTGGGTCGCCGAGCGAGTCACAGCGATTGATGAGGTACTGCGCCTGCCCTCCCCCGGGCGCCCCATCCGAAGGAGCGTCGATCTTCGGAGGATCAGACCAAAAACGCGCCGCCATTCCTCGAAATTTGGACAGCGAACTGAAGCGGGCTTCGGCCCGCAGCCCTGGTTGCGGACGCGGGTTACGGCGCGAACGCTGACTTCCGCCACGGCCTGGAAGACCGCGGGCGGGCCCTCCAGGTCCTCGCGAATATCGGCACGGAACTGTGCGAGCAGGTCGCCACTGGACTCGGCCTGCCGGCCCTCGCGGCCACCGAAGCGCTCGCCGCGCCCGTCCCCAGCCCGGCCCACTCCCAGATGGGCGGGGACCTGGCCGACCGACGGACGCGTGATCGGCATCATCGCCGACGCGGAGGCTGA
Organism: Streptomyces sp. NBC_00190; assembly: GCF_036203305.1. Classification (GTDB taxonomy): domain Bacteria; phylum Actinomycetota; class Actinomycetes; order Streptomycetales; family Streptomycetaceae; genus Streptomyces. The sequence continues at coordinate 251,235 of NZ_CP108131.1, forward strand.
TGGGCGGCGTAGGCCCCTCCCGGCGCGGCCATCCTGGACGCCGGCATGGTGCCGCTCGTCATCGCCCCTACCGGCGGTACTCTCGACCCTGACGGCGGCCGATCAACATCCAGCGGACCTACGCCACCGGCCGGTCCGTCGAATTCGACTTCCTGCTCATCGCTGGTGACCCCCAGCGGGCGACGATGCCTACGGCACCCGCGACGCCAAGGCCGGAACCGCTCGGCCCCATCCCCCTCGCATACCTGCTGGGACGCTGGACCTGGTCGACGCCGCCCTGCGCATGGTGGAGATCATCATGGCGGTCCGCGTCGTCCCCGCGCCGGAGGCCTTCAGCTGAACGAGCTGGCCGGGCCCGCAGTCAGTGCTTGCCGCTCGGGACGGCACAGGGCTCGCCCGGAGCCTTCTTCTTCGCCGCCTCCCTCTACTCGCCGAGTTCAGTGATGCGGTTGCGACCCATAGCCTTGCGGACGTCGGGGAACCACCCCTTCTCCTCCTCCTCAACGTGGTGGCGGACGTTCTCCATCAATACGCTCATCTTGGCGTCGAACCGCGCACGACCACGTCCAGGTCCTTGAGCTCAGAAAGCGTCCACAGCACGAAGTGGTGCTCCTCGATGCTCTTAGGACGTGGCCCTTGGTGTCGGGCGCCGTCCCGGGTGGCCGGACAGAAAATCTTCTCCTCGAACCAGGTGTGCGTGGTCAGTTCGGCGATACCGTGTCGGCGATCTTCCGCTTCTCCGTGTCCACCAACGCCTCCAGACTTCGCAGCGCCGGGCGGCGCGGCCGACCACCCCACGCCCGTGCACCCGGCCCACGCTCGGATCGCTCGTCCGAAACAAGGGATCGGCCAAGATGGCGACACGCCTACGCCGTCCGCTGGGGGTACGCCGCGCATGCACACCGTCCGATATAAACCCGTTGGCATCTGGTATGTCGGTGGATCTCGGGTAGGAGCCGCGCATGACTGCTATCGAAACACTCGCGGCCGAAGGCCAGGCCTCCCTCTTCCTCATGTTTGCCGGAGTGGTCCTGGTCGTCCTTTTGATCGGGGCATTTTGGTATGGGAGCCGACGCAGGCGCCGGGAGGCACCGTCGGCCGAGCAGAATCCTGTCGCACAGCGCCGCGAGGACTCCTGGCAGACCCCGGAAGAGCATGCGCGCGATAAAAAGGACCAGGAGTATCCCTGACCGTGAACGGGACGGGCCGGACCGACTGGTCAGACGACTCGGAACGGCCAAAAGAAAATTAGGGCCCCACCTCGTTCCCTCGCGAGAGGCAATGGGTTCACCGGGGGCAGATCGACTGAAGCGTCAGCCTCCTATGCGGCAGCGCTCCCAAGATCAGATGGGACCGCGTCGCCGAACTTGAAGTCCGCGGTCCCGGTCAACTGGTGGAACCCGCAGAGGTGACCACGTGCCCGCTCCGTGGTTTCCAGCACCTCCGAAAGCGCACCAGAGCGCGCACCGTCTTCTGGTCGACGCCGTCCGGAACCTGGTGTGCCGGATCCATCTCGTGACTGCTGTCCACGGAGGATGTTCTGCCCGAAGGACGCTTCCCCGGTTGGCCGATTGGGCCAAGCAGCGTAAAGACGGTCTCCCCAGGCGCATCGGCCCCGACGTGGCTCCGTCGAAGCGCCTTCGCGGAATACAGGCAAGTTCTCCTGCCCAGCCACCAGGATAAGAAACAAATAAGAATCGAATGCATATCCTGGGTGCGGTCGGGCACACGGCGCTTCGGAGGTTGACAACTATGGTTCCCCTGCTTCTCGTTCTCCTGCTGGCCCTGATCCTCTTCGGCGCGGGTTTCGCGGTGAAGATTCTCTGGTGGGTGGCCATCGCAGTCCTGATCCTGTGGCTGATCGGTTTCGTCGCCCGCCCCAAGGGCGGTAGTGGCCGCTGGTATCGCTGGTAGCGGTACGACAAAGCGCAGTTCTGACACCGCATGGCGGTGGCCGGGTCACCCCTTTCTGGGGGGTGACCCGGCCACCGCCATGTCGTTGTCGGCAGGTTCTCGCGAACACGGAGCTAATAAAGGGGGATACCGGGGGCATCCGGAGGGTAGCCGGGACGGTCGCTGTGACGCAGCAGGGAACCTGCTCATTTCCAATGATCGACGGCCGCCCCGGTCCCGCATTCGATCCGGGTGCGTGAAGTCGTAAAGGCGGGGCAGGTGAAGTCCAGGCGGAACGCCGCACAACCGCCGAGCACGACATACGGAACAAGGAGGATCGGTGGAGAATTCGCTCTCCCGCCGTCCCCCGTCGACCGGAGGAGTTGTTTTCGCGTGACTGAGCATGTGTGGAGTTACCAGCCGACCTCGGGCCACCTGGCCGGTACCGATCTGACCGGCTACAAGGTCGAGGCGACCGACGGCAGCATCGGCAAGGTCGACAAGCACTCCGACGAGGTCGGTGACGCATACCTGGTCGTCGACACCGGCGTATGGATCTTCGGCACGGAGGTCCTGCTCCCGGCGAGCACCGTAGTCCGGATCGACCCGGAGGAAAAGAAGGTCTTCGTCGACCGCACCAAGGAACAGATCAAGAACGCCCCCGAGTTCCACCGCGACAAGCACCTCGGCGACGCCGGGTACCGGGAGGAGCTGGGCACGTACTACGGCACCGGCGCCCCCTTCGGCGGTCGTCCCGCCTGATCGCGTTCCCGCACGACGACGCCGGTCCCCACGCCCAGGAAGGTGTGGGGACCGGCGTCGTGGGGGTCACCCGCCCTCGAATTCGAGGACCTCGGCCAATGCGGCTTCCTGCTCCTCCACGTCGCCAGCGCTCCTGGCGATCACCGCGTACCGCCAGGAGCGGCCGTCGGGCGGCGCGTCCGCGTAAAGAACTACGCCCTCGCCGCGCTCCGGGTCGAACGCGAGGCGGGATGCGCGCAGCCGGACGAGGGCTCCTTCGAAGTCCATGGGGCTCTGCGTCCAGCCCTTCGACACCGACCATGCCGGGTGCGGCCCGGCCGATCCCGCAGTCAGCCGGGTGACCATGGTGTGGGGGGTGGTGGTGGCCGTACGACGGATGTTGCTCTCACTCGCGTACGCGACGCCGTCCGCGTCGACGAGCCCGTCAAGCCCGAAGGGCCCGGCGTAGCCATGGTCGGCCAGATGCCGGCCCAGCGCCGTCCCCCACTCCTCCAACTCGCCGGCCACGTGCGCGCAGGACGGCGGCAGTGGAGAGGCGTATCCCGTGAAGGAGCCCTGAACCGTGCGCATCGCACCGCTGAAGAGCGCGCGTGTCCCGGAGGCGGTCACCTCCAGCTGGATACTGACGGACTCGGCCACGTCAAGGCACTCCTCCACCACCCACATGCCGTCGGGCCCACCGACCGTATCGAGCGCCAGGCTCGCGCCACCCCTCAGGTCGTCGCGGGACACGAAGCGCATCCCGTGCCCACCCGCCGAACGATCGGGCTTCACCACGACACGCTCGTGGTCCCGCAGCAGCTCGCGCGCCCCACCTTCGGCCTCCGGGCGCCGGCACGTCCGCCCCGCAGGCAGCCGCATGCCCAGTCGTCCGGCCGTCTCGCGGAACCCGGTCTTCGTGTTGAGCAGCATGGTCATCTTCAGAGCGGCCTCGGCGGCCTCAACGGTGGGGTACGGGTGCACCGCGATGCCGACGTCCCGGGCGAACGCGATCGCCGACGCGTCCAACGCCGTCGGCAGCAGCGCCGCACCCCGGTCACCGGCCATAGCCCTGACCTGCTCGACGAGTCCGGCCTCGCGCACCGCCCGAGCCAGCGGGACGGCGCCGGCGGGTGGTACCTCGATGACCGCCACCGATTCCGGGGGCACCCCGGTCAGGTCGTACACGTACCGCAAGAACGCCCGGCTCAGCGGCACGGGAGTGACGAACACGTCCCCAGGCCCAAGCAGCCACGCCTTCCGCGGTGCCTGCTGGGCCCACTGCGTCAGGATCTCCCCCTCGTCGAGATCCACTGCCAAGTCCGAGAGGAAGTTCGCGAACACAACGATTGGGCCCGTCTCAGTCACCGCTCTGCTCCTCTGGTCGCCGCACGGCCGTCTACGGTCAGCGTGGGATCCCAGGAACCGACGAGCACACCGCCCCGGCCGGAGTCCCCCACGAAACGTCGCCACCTGGAACGTGGCGGTCCGGCTGCCCGGGAGCGGCCGAGTCACTTCGAGTCGGCGCTGGGAACGGCCAGCGGGTCCCGCGGCGCGCCGTCCTTCCCGGCCTCGAGCTGCTCGCCGAGCTCGACGAGCCGGTTACGTCCCATCGCCTTGCGTACCTCGGGGAACCAGTCTTGTTCCTCTTCCTCGACATGGTGGCGGACCTGTTCCATCAGCACGCTCATCTTGGCTTTGAACCGCTCGTCGGCCGGATCCATGTCCTTGAGCTCGGAGAGCATCCACACCACCGCGTGATGCTCCTCGATGCTCTCCAAAATGTGATCGGTGGTGTCGGGGGCAGCCTCGCGCGCGGCGGGGTAGAAGTACTGCTCCTCGATCCACGCGTGGGCCGTCAGCTCTTCGATCACCTGGTCAACCAGCTCGCGGCGCTCGGAGACGTCGTCGTCGGAGGTCTTCTCGAAACGCTTGAACAACTTCTCGACTGTCTTGTGGTCCTCGCGCAGCAGCACGATCGCATCCACGGCAAGGCTCCCTGTCAGGTGTGGAGGCGGCTGTTGGCACCGTCATGGCCGTCGGCGTGCTCGTCGTTGAACCAGTAGTCGCCGGCAGCCAGGTAACGGAAGGAGTGATGGCGGTGGGCGGGCAGAGCGACTGTGACGGCCCGGGTTCCGTTACCCCTCGGCTGCAACGGGTGAGCAGCGGGATTCCAGTGATTGAAGTCCCCCACCACGCTCACCGGCCCCTCGGGCGTGTCCTCGGGGAGGATGAAGGTGACCTGCGTACGGCCCTTGAGCTGCTTGCGTTCGAGCACCTGGAACTCCCAATAGTCATACGGGACAGAGGAGCGCACTTTCGCACAGGCCCTCCCGACCCGGACCCGTACACGCCGCCGATGGCGGGACGACCACCCACCCGGCCGGACGCCCGCCCACGCTGCTAGGGCCGCCTGTCGTCAAAGTGATCTTGCGTTGTGGATCATTGTCGGGTGATGCGTCGCCATGAGCTGTCGGACGCTGAATGGGCACTCGTGCAGCCGTTGCTGCCTCAGCCTGTGCTGGGGCGGCCGCGGCTGGACGACCGGACGGTCCTGAACGGGATCGTGTGGAAGTTCCGGACCGGGGGCGCCTGGCGGGCCGACCGGTACGGCTCGTGGGCCAGCCTCCACACCCGATTCCGCAGGTGGGCGGCGGACGGAACCTTCGAGCGGATGCTCCAGGCCGCGCAGGCGCAAGCGATCAGCGCGGCTGTTTGCTCTGCCGTGTGCCGGAGCCGGTCGGTAGAGGGCGGTCTTCTCGGCGGCCTGCTCTTTGATCTCGGCTGCCCTCTCCTTGGCCTGCGCCTTGAAGTCGGCCTTGGCCGCCAGCGCCTCCACGGTCTGACCGAGCTTTTCGCGGGTGTGCTCGACCTGCTCGCGCAGCTGCTCAGGAGCAGGTGTTGATTCCTCGCCCGGAGATTGATGGGTCGTCGTTGCGCTGTCTCCTTGATCTCGTCACGTCGGCCTTGACGCTGTGGCCTGTTCGGGGGAGCCGGCTTCGTCGGCATCTTGGCAGCGCCCTGCAGCGCAGCCAGCACCCTCATGGCCTGCCACCTCCCTGGCTCGTCGCCGGCTCACTCCAGACGGCGGCGATCCTCATCGCTCCACTTGCGCGTGTCCCGGGGCTCGACGTACGGCTCTTCGTCCGCAGGGTGCCCGCCGGCGATCGCGCGCTGGCGAACCATCTCGGCGTCGAACTCCAAGCCCAAGAGGACGGCGAGGTTGGTGATCCACAACCAGACCAGGAAGACGATCACGCCCGCCAGCGTGCCGTACGTCTTGTTGTAAGAGCCGAAGTTCGCGGCATAGAAGGCGAAGCCGGCCGAGGCGATCATCCAGATCACAAGCGCCAAAAAACTGCCAGGGGTGACCCACTTGAAGCCGCGGCCCTTCGCGTTCGGCGCAGCCCAATACAGGATCGCGATCATGCTCGTGACCAGTACGACGAGGACCGGCCACTTGGCGATCGACCACACCGTCATCGCGGTATCCCCGACTCCGAGGGCAGCGCCTGCCTGCCGGGCCAGGCCACCGGTGAACACCACGATCAGCGCACTGACGACGGCAAGGAGCATGAGCGTCACGGTCAGGGCGAGGCGCAGTGGCAGCACCTTCCACACCGGACGGCCCTCGGGCATGTCGTAGACGGCGTTCGAGGCGCGGATGAACGCCGCGACGTATCCGGAGGCCGACCAGATCGCGACGGCCAGACCCACCATCGCCAGCAGTGAGCCGACGCCGGCGTTGCCCTGCAGCTGTTGAACCGCGTTGCTGATCACATCGCGCGCGGCGCCCGGTGTGAGCTTTTGAAGGTTGTCCAAGACCTGCCTGGTGGCCGACTCGCCCGCGATGCCCAGCAGGGACACGAGCACGAGGAGGGCGGGGAAGAGGGCCAGAACGCCGTAGTAGGTCAGCGCCGCCGCCCGATCGGTCAGCTCGTCGTCTTTGAACTCCTTCAGCGTCCCGCGCAGCACTGCCGTCCAGGAGCGCTTGGGCATCTCCGAAAGCCGATCCGGCGCCCGCTCCTCGACCCGCTTGTCCGGACCTGCACTGACAGTGTGATCAGCACCCGACGGTCGGCGGTCATCATGCTCGTCACCGCGCTGGTCTGTCCTCGTGGGCCTCATAGTCGGCGTCTTTCCACTCACGCCTGGCTCATGCGCTCCGGAGAGCGGTGACGGGGACGGTGGTGCTGGTGGCCATCTCGGGCGCTGGGGCTTGGTCGGGGGCGGGACGTCTCGAAGTCTCCTCCAGGAAGCACGGAACCCCGGTTCTGCGCCGGAGGGTGGGGTACAAAGGGCCTTCCCGACCCCCACGCCCCAGTACCCCCGGCCGGAGCCAGGTACGAGGGGCCACGTGTGGGCGAAAACCTGTCGGGCTGTGTCCGCCACGGCCGCGTCGTGGGTCACGTCGAGCACCAGCAATCGGCGCCGTTGCCGAGCGTCCCCGCCACCCGCGCAAGACGCCGCCGACACGGCCGCGGTGGGCTCGTCCCTACTTGCTCCCAATGCCTTCGTGGAGATCAGGCGTTGGGCGGGAACCTGTCCCAAGCCCTGTGCTCGGCCAGGGCAGCACCGACGCTCTCGACGACCGCCGCGCCGCCCTCGCCCAGGGCGATACCAGGGCCGTCCGTGCTGATACCCACGGTCTCAAGGAGTCGGTCCGCCCCATTCCAGCCGCCGATGGCCTTCCCGTGGCGGCAGGCCTCGGTGAGCAGGAGCACTACGCGGGGATCGGGTCCCTGCGGCGCGGGTGCGCCGGCCTTCGCGTCCCGCGCTCCGTGGGCGTCGGAGCCCGGCTCGGGGGCGCCGGCGAACAGGAGGGCATCGAATTCGACGGATCGCGCGGTGGCGAATGTGCGCTGAACGTCGATGGGGGCGCCGTCCGGGTCTAGGGTCCCACCGGTCGGGGCGACGACGAGCGGCACCATGCCCGCGTCCAGGACGGCCTGCCGGGCAGCCCGTACGCCATCCAGGTCGGATGCCGCGTCGGCGATGATGCCGATCACGCGGCCGTCCGTCGGCCAGCTCGCCCCCAGCTGCGAGAGGGCGGGGCTGGGGTCGAGCCCGACGAGGGGCACGGTGGCGGCCGGGGCGGGCAGGCCGAGGCCTTCCGCCACCTTCGCGCACAGCTCGGGGTCGATGTTCGCCAAGACCCCCAGGGTGCGCTCCTTGATGGCCTGCTCGTAGCACTTGTTCAGCTCGAAGGCATAGGCGGCGATGATGTGTTCGCGCTCCGGCGGCGTCATGCTGAGCCAGAAGAGCCGAGGTTGGGTGAAGTGGTCCGAGAACGAAACCGGTGCCTCACGGATCTTGCTCGCCTCGGGGATCTTGACGGGTGTCTCGATATACGCGGCGGTGTCGGCTCCGGCGAGGAAAGGGCAGCCCCCGTCGAGGCTGTTGGGCCGGTAGGGGGCCACGCCCGTGTGGACGGCGGTCTGGTGCATGCCGTCGCGGAGCATGTCGTTGACGGGGACGTGGGGCCTGTTGATGGGGATCTGGCCGAAGTTGGGGCCGCCGAGCCGGCTGATCTGGGTGTCGAGGTAGGAGAACAGCCGGCCTGCGAGCAGCGGGTCGTCGGTGACGTCGATGCCGGGGACCAGGTGGCCGGGATGGAAGGCGACCTGTTCGGTCTCGGCGAAGTAGTTCTTGGTGTTGGCGTTCAGGGTCATGAGCCCGATGAACTGAACTGGTGCGAGCTCCTCAGGGACGATCTTGGTGGGGTCGAGGAGGTCGATCCCCTCGAACGTCTGGTCGTCGGTGTCGGGGAAGACCTGGATGCCCAGCTCCCACTGGGGGAAGGCGCCGGATTCGATGGCGTCGAAAAGGTCACGGCGGTGGAAGTCGGGGTCCATCCCGTTGATCAGTTGGGCTTCCTCCCAGACCAGGGAGTGCACGCCCAGCTTCGGCTTCCAGTGGAACTTCACCAGCGCTGTGTCACCGGCGGTGTTGACCAGGCGAAACGTGTGGACGCCGAAGCCCTCCATCATCCGGTAGGAGCGGGGGATGCCACGGTCGGACATGTTCCAGAGGGTGTGGTGGGTGGCCTCGGTGTGCAGGGACACGAAGTCCCAGAACGTGTCGTGAGCGCTCTGCGCCTGCGGGATCTCCCGGTCCGGATGGGGCTTGCCCGCATGGATGATATCGGGGAACTTGATCGCGTCCTGGATGAAGAACACCGGGATATTGTTCCCGACGAGGTCGAACGTCCCCTCGTCTGTATAGAATTTCGTCGCGAAACCCCGGGTGTCGCGCACCGTGTCGGCCGAACCGCGCGAGCCGAGCACGGTGGAGAACCGCACGAACACCGGTGTCTCCACGCCCTTCTCCAAGAAGGCGGCCCGCGTTACTTCACCAGCCGTCCCGTAGCCCTGGAAGACGCCGTGCGCCGCGGCTCCGCGCGCGTGCACCACTCGCTCAGGGATCCGCTCGTGGTCGAAGTGCGTGATCTTCTCCCGCAGATGATGGTCCTGGAGCAGGACCGGCCCCCGCTCCCCGGCCTTCAGGGAGTGATCGCTCTCGTAGAGCCTCGCCCCTTGGGCAGTAGTGAGGTGAGCACCGCTCTGCGCGATGCGCGCCTGCTCCGCCCCGGTGGCCTGGCCGGTGGGGCTCACCGTCTCGGGTCCTTCCTGGTCCGGCTTCGGCGGGAGCGGCTCCGCAGGCTGCGTCGGCTCTGCCACGGGCGGAGAGACCGGTCCGGGCTTGCCCGGCAGCGCGCCTTCGTCCGGCTCCGATGCCGCGGGGGTGTGCTTCGTGGTCATCATTTCTCCCAAGGACGGTCTGCCGGACCCTTCACCCATGACCGGAAGGCATCCGCTCTCAAACGGAGTTCAGTTGACTCTCACCCACCTCCTCATGGCATCCGCCCGCTGGTCTTTCGGCTGCGCGCGTCGGCGCCTGCGCTCCACCGGAATGGCGGCTGCCGTCAGGGCGTGAAGAGGACCTTGACGGCGCCGTCCTGCTTCTTCTGGAACATCTCGTAGGCGTCCGGTGCCTGTTCGAGGGGCAGCCGGTGGGAGGCGAAATCGTCCACGCCGAGGGGGTCACCGTCGGTGAGGAGGGGCAAGATGTCATCGACCCAGCGCCGTACGTTGGCCTGGCCCATGCGCAGGGTGAGCTGCTTGTCGAACAGAGTCAGCAGGGGCAGTGGATCGGCCGCGCCGCCGTACACTCCGGACACCGAGACGGTGCCGCCGCGCCGAACGAGGTCGATCGCGGCGTAGAGCGCGGACAGGCGGTCGACTCCGGCGCGCTTCATCATGGCTGCGGCGAGTGCGTCCGGCAGGAGGGTGGTCACACCCTGTGCGGCGGCGGCGACGCGGCTGCCGTGGGCCTCCATCCCCACGGCGTCGATGACGGCGTCGGAACCCCGTCCGCCGGTGAGCTCGCGCACGGCGTCAGCGAGGTTGTCGCCGCTCTGCCGGAGGTCCAGGGCGTGGACCCCGCGCCGACGGGCCCGGTCCAGGCGTTCGGGAACGAGGTCGATGCCGATGACCGTGCCGGCGCCGCGGTGGGCGGCGATGCGGCAGCTCATGTCGCCGATGGGCCCCAGCCCCAGGACGGCGACGCTGCCGCCGGGCGGTACGTCGGCGTACTCGACCGCCTGCCAGGCGGTGGGCAGGACGTCCGACAGGTAGACGAAGCGTTCGTCGGACGGCCCGTCGGGGACGCGGACGGGGAGTGTGTTACCGAAGGGGACCCGCAGGTACTGTGCCTGGCCACCCGGTACCTGCCCGTAGAGCTTCGTGTAGCCGAAGAGCGAGGCTCCGGTGCCGTGCTCGTGGACCTGCGTGGTCTCGCACTGTGACTGGAGTCCACGGGCGCACATGTAGCACGTCCCGCACGAGATGTTGAAGGGGATCACCACCCGGTCTCCCGGCTTCACGGCGGTAATCTCAGGTCCTACCTCCTCGACGACGCCCATGGGCTCGTGCCCGAGGATGTCGCCGACGTCGAGGAAGGCACCGAGGACCTCGTAGAGGTGCAGGTCGGAACCGCACAGGCCGGTCGTCGTGATCTTGACGATCACGTCATCGCGGTCTTGAATCGTGGGGTCGGGCACGGTATCGACGCGTACGTCCCGCTTGCCGTGCCATGTGAGTGCCCTCATGACGCCTCCTTGCCGACTGCCCTACTTCGATTCCGCTGGTCCCTGTTGCTCTGCGCCCCCACGGTGCGCGTGCCCCCGGTACTGCCGACGAACCGGAATGGCCCGCTTCCTTTTGTACAGAGGGCGCGGCACCGGCGAGGCCGATGCAAGGCCGGCTCGCGCTCGCTCAGCAGAGTGAGCGGCCAAGTGGAGCGACAGCGCATCAGGGTGGGTCCCCCGGGCAGTCGCCGGATATTGAACCGCAGCTCCTACTGGATGCAGGCGGCCGCATCGCCTCCCCTCGTCCCGCTCTCGGGGGCCGCGGAGGCTGATGTGGCGGTCATCGGCAGCGGAATCGTCGGCGTCAGCACGGCGTGGGAACTCGCACCAGTCGGTCGGTGCCCCGCACACCGCCGTGTACGACATGCTGCGGACAAGCACGGAGATGACGCCGCCCGCCGGTACGCGGCCTCCCAGAGCGCCGGCCTGCGGCACGCCCCCGAGGTGGCCGACACGGCGTTCGAGGTACGGATGAACACGGCTCTGTAGCCGGAGGCCGACCACACCGCGGCGGCCAGGCCCACGATCGTCACCAGTGATCCGACGAACGCGTCACCTTGGAGCTGCTGCACCGCGTTGGTGACCACGTCCCGGGCGGAACCCGGAGCCAGGCTGTGCAGGTTGTCCAGAACCCTCTGCGTCGTGGACCCACTTGCGACGCCGAGCATGGACACCAGCACCAGCAGGGCCGGGGTCCTCAGCTCGTCGGGCGCCCTGCCCCTCGATCCGTCTGCCGGGCGTCGAAGGCGATGTCGACCACCTCGCAGATCGCTGCGGACATGTTGCGGCTCATCATCAGCAACGCCGCCTCGGCCAGCTCCGCATCGATGTGGGCGACCGCGTCGGCTGCCACAACCACCTCGAAGTGCCGGATATGGGCGTCCAGAGCCGAATACAGCACGCACTGCTCCGTCACCTGTCCGCACAGAACCAGGCGCTCGGCCTCGAGTTGGCCCAGCAGGTAAGCCAGAGGGGTCTCGAAGAAAATAGAGTGCCGTGCCTTGACCACGAAGAGTGAATCTTCGTCGGGCGCAATTGGCTCCACCAGGTCCTTGTGCCGACCTGCGAGGGCGGCCTCCAGGATCTCCCCGTGATGGGAGCGCCACTCGCCGAAATTGTCGTTCACGTAGACGACCGGCGACTCGCTGGCGCGGGCGTGCCTCAACAGCGTCGTGATCCCGGGCAGTGCCTCACGGACGGACGGGACCAGAGCCTCGGCGTCCTCGTGCGCGTAGGTTGAGCATGTCGATCACGATGAGCGCCGTACGGGGCATGGGATCCGCCTCTCGTCTCGTTCCCGCCCCGCTCCGTCCAGTCTTCACTGTCCGGGGCTGGGCCGACGTGTTCGAGACCTCTGTAGCAGCCCTCTTCCGCGCCTGCTGGGCCGCCGCCGCGCGGCGCAGCGGACGTTTGGAACCGCCGGCAGCGTGCAGAAGCGGCTTGTCACTGGTCTCACAACGGACGGCAGGAGACGCAACTATGGGCATCGTCGCTTGGATCCTCATCGGGCTGCTGGCTGGCCTCATAGCCAAAACCCTGATGCCGGGCAAGGACCCGGGCGGAATCATCATCACCATGCTCATCGGCATCGCGGGAGGCCTGCTCGGCGGCTGGCTCGGCAAGGTCGTCTTCGGCGTCGACTCCATCGACGGGTTCTTCGATCTCTCCACCTGGATGGCCGCCATCATCGGCTCCGTCATCCTCCTGGCCCTCTACCGCCTTGTCACCGGAAACCGGCAGTCTCACCGGCACGCATGACCCAGGCCGCAGGCCTCACCGCCCCTGCGAGCGGCTCCTTTCACAGCGAGGAAGGAGCCGCTCGCTTCGGTCCACGGGAAGCACCAAGCCGCACCGGGGGGCCGAGCCGGGCCCGACGGTTTTCACGGCGTCAGTCCCGGCAATGACCGCATAGCGCCATGAGTGGCCGTCCGCCGGCACGTCTGCGTAGCGCACCACCGCCTCACCGCGCGCCGGATCGAAAGCGAGGCGGTGTGCACGCAGCCGGTCGATGGCCTCTTCGAAGCCGAAACGCCTCCGTGCCCGCCTTTTCGAGACCGCCCACGCCGGACTCGGGGGGCCGGACGCCGTCCGTGCTGACGAGAGCGTCCAGTCCGAACGGGCCGAGGTACCCGTGTTCGCCAGGTGGCGGCCCAGCCCCACCCCCCACGCCTCCAGTTCGGCGGCGACATGCGCTCAGGACGGCGGCAAGGGTGAAACGTATCCCGTGAAGGAGCCCTGCTCCGTTCGCATCGCGCCGTTGAACAGGGCGCGCGTGCCGGAGCCGGTGTTCTCCAACTGAATGCTCACCGACTCGGCCACCGGCACGCGCTCCTCCACCACCCTGGTGCCGCGGGGGCCACCGACGGACTCCAGCGCCAGGGGAGCTCCGCGCACGTCTTTCCGCGCGAGGAAGCGCAGACCGTGGCCCCCTGCAGAGCGGTCGGGTTTGACCACCACCCGCTGATGCCGCTGAAGGAGCCGGCCTACGACCTCTTCCACCTCTGGGCGCTGGCACACCCGACCCCCTGGCAACCGCTTACCCACCTGTCCTGCGGCCTGGCGAAAGCCCGCCTTCGTGTTCAGCGCACCGCTTGCGCAACGGGGACGGTGCCTGCGGGCGGCACCTCGATGACCGCAGTCTGATCACTTGGCACCAGCGTCAGGCCGCTCACATACCGGCGGAACTCCCTGCTTAGCGGTCCAGGGCTCACCAGCACGTCTCCGGGCCGCAGCAGCCATGCCTTCCGCGGCGCCTGCAACGCCCACTGCGCCAGCACGTGGCCTTCCTCGAGATCCACCGCCAAGTCGGAAAGGAAGCTGGCGAAGACGACCAATGATGTACCTGACTCGTTCACCCCTGTGCCTCTCCCCTGCCGGTCGACCAGTCGGCGAACGTGTTCGTGTCACCCGGGTGGCGTCGATCTCGTGCAGCGCCTCGTCCGATCCACGTGAGATGCGGGCAGATGCGGGTACGCGCACCATGACCTTGATGCCACGTCCGAGGATGAAGGGTTTCGTCATGCCCCGAGGATCAAGTCCCAAGCGGGAACGTCAGTACGAGCACATCAAGGAGTCCGGCGAGAAGCGCGGCATGTCCGAAGGCCGTGCCAAGGAGATGGCCTCCCGCACGGTGAACAAGGAGCGCGCCCGATCGGGAGAGAGCAAGTCGGCGAGCCGTAGCTCCACGCAGGGGAAGTCCGCCTCACAGCGGGGCGGGCAGAGGTCCGGTAGTGGAGGCGGCGGCTCGACCGAGCGCACCAAGGACGACCTCTACCAGGAGGCCAAGAAGCGCAATATCGAAGGCCGCTCGACCATGACCAAGCAGCAGCTCAAGAACGCCCTCGGCCACTGACCGCGCGGCGGCGCCACCCGCCCGGACAGTTCCCTGCGATTCATTTCGCCGCCCCGGCCCACCCGACGGCCGCACTCCGTCCACCGGGAGGCGGTCCTTATCGGCGCGAGGCCGAGCGGGACCGGCTCGCGCCCGGGGCCCGGCACCGACTCCGCCGCCTGCGCCAGCATCGGCTCCGCCGGCGACCGCATCCGGGGCCAGCCTGACCCCCACAAGGACACCGCTGCCTGGTGGAGCCGCCGGACGGCTCCGACGCAGCTACCCGCAACGCCCCCCGGGTTGTCATCCAACAGTGGGCCGCGGAGCTCGGGCACGCACCCGCCGGGTCAGCGGTGGCGACAGTCGTGGCGAGGGCCCCAGCGACCGATACCTGTCGAAGGTGGTACTGCTGGCCCTTGCGTTGATCGTCAGGCGCGATCGGCGGCCGGCCCCTGTCCGTCGCCGGAAGGCCTACGATGAGGAGACCTCGTGAATCACGCGACCGGCCGGATTCTGGTGACGGGTTCCGCCGACGGCCTGGGACGGGCCGCAGCGCACTCGCTGCTGACCGCGGGATACGAGGTGGTGGTGCACGCCCGGAACCCGGAGCGCGCGGCCAGCCTCGGCCCACTGCTGGCCCGAGGAGCAGGCATCGTGGTGGGCGATTTCACGGACCGTGACGCCGTACGGCGCATCGCCAAGGAGCTGAACGACGCGAAGCCGCTCGACGCGGTTATTCACAACGCCGGCGTGTGGAGCGGCCCGGCGGTCATGCCGGTCAACATCATCGCGCCGTACCTGCTCACGGCTCTGCTGCGCGAACCCCGCCGCCTGGTGTACCTGAGCAGCGGCTCGCATTTCGGCGGGCACCCCCACCCCTCGCTTGCTGGCATCGACTGGCGGGGCGAGCATGCGGGCTCGTACGCGGACAGCAAGCTGTTCGTCACGACGCTCGCGGCCGCCGTTGCCCGCCTGCGCCCCGGGGTCCTGAGCAACGCGGTGGATCCGGGCTGGGTGCCGACGAAAATGGGAGGCCCAAACGCGCCGGACGATCTCGAACTCGGCCACCAAACGCAGGAGTGGCTGGCGACGAGCGACGATCCCCAGGCTCTGACGACCGGCGGGTACTGGTACCACGGCCAGCAGCAGCAACCGCATCCAGCGGTCCACGACCAAGCCTCCCAGGACCGTCTCCTGCAAGCGCTGGCCCATGAAACGGGCGCCGTGATCTGACCCATATATCTGTAACTTCGGGTACGCAGCACTGCGGCAGCCCCAGGCCGTCGCCTGAACCCGCCGGGCAGCCACGGCTGGGCGGTCCACGCAGCGAGTGGAGTCGCTGGCAGGTCCGCCTGGCGGAGGCTCTATTCGGCGCGGTGGGCCTTGTGCGGGGTCACCCGCAGCTGCGCCTTTGCGGGAAGCGTCCGGCCGGTCGACCGGCGGGCGCGTTCCAGCGGCCCGTCGCTCAGCGCCCGCAGGACGGGGCCGGGCTCGCTGTCGGGGGTGAGGGTGAGGTCGAGGTGGGCCTCAGGACGGCTGGCCGAGCCGGCCATGTGCGCACGGGCCTGGTGGACACCGGGAAGGTGCCGCGCGTCGGCTGCCAGAGCGTCGCGGAGGGCGCGCTCGCGCAGTTCCACACCGTCCACGGCAGCGGGATCCCCGACGGATGTATGGCCGGGATGAGTGCGGCGCAATTGAGCCAGCAGCCACCAGAGGGCGAGCAGCACGACGACGGCCAGGACGGCGATGACCACGGGCCACCACCACCCTTCGTCCGTCCAGCGGGTGCGGTCGGCGTCCTCGAGCAGGACGTCAGGGGGAGCCGTCAGGGGCCAGCCGTCGGGTGGTGTCAGACGCCAGCGCCGGTACAGGTCGAGGCTGCCCGCCAGGACCAGGATGCCGGTGCCGAGCAGGACGATGCCTATCAGGGCCAGCAGGCCTCGGTTGACGACGGATTTCGTCTTCATGGGATCCCATTCCTGTCTCTCGCTCGCCGGTGACCGTCCCCAGACGGGTCACTTCGGACGGGGTCGTACGCGCACGGCGAGGCGAGGAGGGCGGGCGAGGGCAAACCGGTCGAGTTCCTCCAGCAGAGCCGCCACGAGATCGGCCTTGACCTCGGCGGGGGCACGGAAACGCACGTCCGCGCGCGCCCGGACGCGGCGCTGGAAGACCCGGACTCTGGCAGCGCTGACGCCGGGGACGCGCATCGCCGCGTCCCGAAGCAGGAGTGCCGCTGCGTCGCGGTCCAGCACGGCGCGCATCTGGGCGTCGGGAGTCTGGAGTGGCAGTTGGTGGCGCAGGCCGGGGGTGAGCGCCAGGACGACCAGCCAGAGGCCGACGACGGCGATGACCGCGGCACCGATCTGTATCCAAAGGTCATCCAGCGGGCGGGTGGCCAGTTCGTCGGTCAGGCGCGTGCGCCAGGCTGCGGCGGGCCGTCCGGCGCGGACCCTGACGATGTCGAACAAGAAGGTCCCCGCGGCAACTGCGACGAGTAGGGCTGTCAGCGCGGCGGGTATCCGGCGCACGGACCACGGACGCCTGGCACGCGGCTGTGGGTCGGCCGGAGGCGGCTTGGACAGCCGCCCCGTGCGGGAGGTGTCTTGGTCGTTCGCGGTGGGCTGCTCGGCCGGGGGGGCTTGGTCCCGTTCCATGCCGGCTCTCCTTCCCCTGGGGATGGGTCCGGTTCACTGCACGCGTCGGTGTTCCAGACCCAGACCGCCCGCGGGAACCAGACGGTCGATGGCGAGGGTGACCTCGGTGACGCGCATCCCGGTCAACTGGGCGACCCGCTCACTGACGTACCGCTGCACCTGGCGGGAGGCAGTGGCGAGGTCTATCGGGTAGGGCAGCTCCAAAGTCAGCCCCAGCCGTGCGGTGCCGCCACCGACGGTGACCGACGCGTGCGGAGCGGCGAGTTTCGCGTGAGAGGCTGAGGCGTCCGAGTGCGTCGCCAATGCCTCCTGTGCCGCGCGGACCGCGATGCGGGCCACCACCTTTTCCGGGATCACCGTGGCCCCGCGTTCGGCAGCCGGTAGGACCGGCCGGGCGGGAGCTGCTGCTCCCCCGGGCGGAGCAGCAGCAGGTCGCGAGGTCACTGCCGGTTCCGGGAACGTGTGAAGTCGGACATCTCCAGGTCACCCTGCAAGACGCGACCGATGATCAGGCCCACCAGGCCCAGGAACGCCACGAGCAGGAACGCCCAGAAGCCGCCGAAGAATGCGGCGAAGCCCAGGGCCATGCCCGCAAGCAGGCCCACCGTTGCTGCGCTCATTTCACTCACCTGAATTTCGCGTCTGTTGTTTCTCGGCCGGTGAAGTCCGGGGGCTGCGAGGGGTCACTGCACGCGCCCCTCGCCCACCTCGTCGTCCTCCTCGTCGGGCAGGTGTACGTCGTCGACGGCGAGGTTCACTTCCACGACCTCAAGGCCGGTCATGCGTTCCACTGCCGTGATGACGTTGGTGCGGACCTCGGCGGCGACATCCACGATGGCGACGCCGTACTCCACGACCACGTCGATATCGACGGCGGCCTGCCGTTCGCCTACCTCGACCTTCACGCCGCGGGACACGCTGGAACGGCCGCCGGGGACCTTGTCGGTCACGGCCCCGAGCGTGCGGGCCACGCCGGAGCCGAGGCTGTGGATGCCCGGCACCTCGCGGGTGGCCATTCCTGCGATCTTTTCGACCACGCTGTCGGCGATGGTCGTCCGGCCCCGCGTCTCGGGCGCCGTTCCGGCGCCGGTGCTGCCCGTGAGGGTCCTGCCCGCAGGGCGTGACTCACTCCCGCCCGCGGCGGGGCTGATGGTGTCGGACATGGGAACCTCCCCAGGGTGTCCGTCTGGGTGCCGGTGTGGCGCCCTCGTGTTTTGGACACCTCGCGCGGACGTTCCTCACGCACGTCTCGCACAGCGCGCACGGCCTACCATCGAGGAGTACGTACGAGGCCGCGACGAGCGTCTTCGGCAGGAGACGAACGTCTTCGGCAGGAAGCGAGCGGCGGATGCGCAACCGGACCGGCTCCCGGCCCCCGCCCGGTGCAGAACGCCCACCGCGGCCGGCGTCGCTGCCGATCGCAGGCGTCGCCGTGCGGCAGGACGCTGTCGGCGACCTGGACGACAGCGTGCTGACGGTACGAGCCTCGGAAGGGGATGAAGACGCCTTCGCCGTCCTGGTCCGCCAGCACAGCAGTCGCCTGATCGCCCTCGCCCAGCATCTGCTGGGCAACCGGACGGACGCCGAGGACGCGGTCCAGGACGCCTTCCTCAGCGCCTGGAGGCGGCTGCCGGAATTCCGGCACAGCGCCTCGTTCGGCACCTGGATGTACCGCATCGTGACGAACCGCTGCCTCAACGTTCTGCGCCACGGACCCCATCCGCTGCCCCTGGACGCCGTCCCCGAACCCGCTGCCGTGGGAGCGGGCAGCTCTCCGCCCCAGGTGGCCGAGACGGACGCCGCAACGGCCGCCCTGACGCAAGCGCTCCTGGAACTGCGCCCCGAGCTTCGGGTGTGCTGGGTGCTGCGAGAGTTGCACGGCCTGCACTACGAAGAGATCGCCCACGTGGTGGGCAGCAGCGAACAAACGGTGCGCGGCAGACTCTTTCGCGCACGACGCGCTCTGATGGAGGCGATGCGCCCATGGCGCTAGACGACCCTCACCCGAAATCCGGCGACGAGCCCGAAGGCGTGAGCGACGCAAGGGCCGAACCTCCCCTGCACCCCGACACCGAGCTGCTGGCCGGTGCGGAGCTGCTGCCCTGCGGACGGCCCCTCAGCCGTGCCTGGGAACAGGCCCGCGGCGCGGGCGGCGCGGCAGATGGGCACAGCAGCCGCTGTGCCCACTGCCGTGGAGCCATCGAGGGGCTGACAGCCCTGGACCGGGCGACCCTGGCTCTGCGCACCGAGGAGCAGCCGGACGGCCACAGCCTCGCCAACCGGGTCATCAACGCGGTCCGGACCGAGGTACGGCTTGGCGCGATGCTCCTGCTGGACGACCCGGAACACGACCTGCGCATCTCCGAGAGCGCCGCAGCGAAAGTGCTGCGCCGGGCCGCCGACACCGTCCCCGGCGTCCGCGCCGCCAGCTGCCGCACGACCCCCGCGAAGGGCAACTACGCCGTTCATGTCGTAGCCATCACACTCGCGGCCACGCTCGACCGGCCGTTGCGAGGGCGGGCCGAAGCGGTACGCCGAGCCGTCCTCCGCGCGGCCGAGCACGTCCTCGGCCTCGCCGTCACCACCGTGGACGTGGAAATCAACGCCGTGCTGGAACCCTCCCGCGAGCCTGGTGCCGAACGATTCGAGCTGAACGGACGATGACCGCCTCCCAGCGCGAGGACATCCAACGAGCGGCGGCCCGGGCCGCCCTGCACGCTCCCGGTGTGGCCGCACTCCAGCCCGCGCTCGCCGACCGGCTGGCGCTCGCAGCCTCCCCCGTGCACCGAGCCGTGGCCGCAGATACCACTCCGCACCGCGAGGCGGCCGGCATCCGCTGCGAATGCACCCCGGACGGCGCCTGGCACGTGGAGGTGCGTTGCATCGTGCACGCGGACCGCCGCGTCGTCGACGTCGCCCGCCAGGTCCGCGACGACGTGCGGACCGCCGTCACCGCCTACCTGGCCCAGCACGGCACGGCCGCACCCGTCACCGTCCTGGTCACCGTTACCCGCACCGTATAGACCGCCCGGCCGGCTCTTCACTCAACGCCGCCAGCGGGCCCGGGGTCGCACCGGGGTCACCGTCATCCGGCTCCGGCGTGCCCCGAAAGGCCGGGCCGAGGCCAGTGGTTGCCACTGCACAGGAAATTGGAGGAGCGTAGTCCGCCGGGTGTGCGCTGCGAAGTGGGCGATGTATCCGAACTGCGGCCCCTCGGGCGGCGCTTCGACGGGCCGTCCCGGGGCAAGTACGGCTTTCTCAGCGAGCCGACCGGCGAGGAGGCCGGGACCGGACCGCGAGTCCGGATCACCGCGCGGCTCGACCCGCCGATCGAGTTGCCGGGGAGCGGGTGGCCCGACCCCTGGAACTCCGACCCGCCGTGCCGTGTCCGGACGGCACCCGGCGCCGCGCCTGGATGCGACGATCACACCATCCGTTCTGTGCTCGGCGAACTTCCAGGCGCCTATTCCACGATCACGATCGGGCTCATCGCACCGTCCGAGGTGAAGGAGTCCGTCCCCGAGAAGTCAGCCGCCGTCTGCTTCCAGACGCGAACGTACGTGGCCTTCGCGGCCCAGAGGCCCAGATCCGCGGTGTCGGCGCTGTAGTCCTGCCAGGTCCTGCCTTGCCCGTCGGCGTCGTGCGCCCACGTCTCCGGCCTGGACTCCCACACGGTGACGTGGGTGACCCAACCGAGCTCTTGCCGGAACGGGTCGTCGAGATCGGCGGGCCCGGTCGGGGCCCGCAGGGAGCCGAGTCGGCGCAGGCCCAGGTAGGCAAGCGCGTACGCCACCGCGTCCTCTTCTTCGTCGCACTTGTCGGGCTGCACGTGGACGGCGGTCCCCTCGTAGTTCGTCGCGTCGTACAGCGTTGCCTCGATCGTCGGACTGGTGTCGTCTGCCATAGTTTGCTCCTGAGCTCCGGAACGTGGCCGGCCATGTTTCCACCGTGACCGCTCGTGAGAGGCTGCGCCGATTCGGACGGCGCTCGTGCAGATCCCGGGCGTGCTCCTTTCAAGCGTCTCTCCCGGTAGTCGCATTCGCCGCGCAGCCTTGCGGGACGGAGGTCGTGCGGAGTCCGCGAGCTGGTCTCGCAGAAAGCGGCAGGGCTAACGCGCGGGAGAACCCGATGACGGTGTTGTCGGCCGACGAAAAGCACGGTGGCCCCTTGCGGGCGATAGGGTATAGCTCGCGAGGAGGAGGCTGTCATGGGCGAATCTGCGACAACCCCCCGCGAGCGGTACCGGCAGCAGGTACGCGCGGAGATCAAGGAAAAAGCCTGGGAACAGATCGCTGCCGCAGGGACGTCCGCGTTGTCCCTCAATGCGATCGCCAAGCACATGGGCCTGAGTGGGGCCGCGCTCTACCGGTACTTCACCGGCAGGGATGAATTGCTCACCGAGCTGGTCCGCGACGCATATCAGAGCCTGGTCGGCATCTTCCGGACGATTGCCGCCCAGGGCGACGCCCGTCTTCCCGCTCTGGCGTGCGCCCTACGAGAGTGGGCCCTTGCGGACCCCCAGCGGTACTTCCTCGTCTACGGCACGCCGATTCCCGGGTACCGAGCGCCGGCCGAAGTGGCCGCGATGGCGTCGGAGATCATGGGGATCCTCCTCGATGCGTGCGCCGCGATACCCATGGACGCTCCCGCGACGCCCTTCGAGACACACCTGGAGAGCCACCGGGAGTGGGCGGACGGGCATCTCGCTCCGCCCGGAACACTAAGCCTGGCCGTCTCGTTCTGGAGTCGACTGCACGGCGTCCTCTCCTTGGAGCTCGGCGGCCACTTCGTTCGTATGGAGTTCGACCCCGCCCTGCTCTATCAGGCGGAGCTGGACCTGTTGTCAGCCCCCTACGCACGGTGACCGCACGCGCGCCGCTCGCCCGGGCACAGCCTCGCGCAGGGGTGGCGTCGACCGGGGGCGGCGTGGACGTAGGTCGCGGGCGTGTTCACTGCGGGCGCCCCTTGATCCTCCTACGCGCCGGTCCACCGCGGGACTCTTCGTCCGGCGTGGTGCGTTCCGCGGGTTCGCGTTCGCCTTCGCGTTCGCCTTCGCGCTCGTCGGCCGACTCGCGCCGCAGGACCTCCAGCTCGGCGCGCAGGCGGCGGTTTTCCTGCTCCAGTGGGCTGCCGGTGTGCCGGCTGGACAGGGAGGGGTCGTGTTCCCACCAGTCGATGCCCATCTCCTTGGCCTTGTCGACGGAGGCGATCAGGATCCGGAGTTTTATGGTCAACAGTTCGATGTCGAGGAGGTTGATGCGGATGTCGCCGGCGATGACGATGCCCTTGTCCAGGACCCGCTCGAGGATGTCGGCGAGGCTGGAGAAGGAACTCGGCCCGTACGCCATCGGGGCGGCTCGGGAGGGGAAGCCACCGAGTCGGCCTGGCAGGGGTTCGGTCACGACGACTTGCCTCGCTTCCCAGGTCAGGGCAGCTGCTGCCGGAATTCCTCGATCTCGCTGAGGCGGTCGAGGAGCTCGTCCTCCCGCTGGTCGAACGTCTCCTGGTCGATCTCTCCCGTGACCAGCCGTTGCTCCAGCTCGGCGAGCTCGCGCCAGACGGGGGCCGGGTCGTAGTACTCCTCTTCGGCCTTGTCGACTACCCGCTGGGCGACCCACACCACGCCACGCACCGGCGCGATGGGCAGCGTCAGCAGGTGGGTCAGCAGTCCCATGGTCTTCCTCCCTTCCCATCCGGTGGACGGCGGTGGGCTTACACGAAGCTGTACGGGGGCAAGCGCCCGCTGAAACGCAGCTCGATACCGCTGTCGATCTCGCGGGCCAGATTCACCTGCGCGGCGAGAAGCGCGTCTTCGTGCTCGTCGGGCACGAGGAGCGAGAGGTTGAGGAAGTCGTTCGCCGCGGGCGGGTGGGTGACGTGTTCGCGGGCGAAGGGCAGCAACGCGTCGACGAGCCCGGCCGCCACGGACTCCTGCCGCGCCTGGACCTCCCCGGCGACCAGCTCCCCAAGGGCGAGCGGCAATTGGGGATCCTGGTCGCCCGAGCGCATCCGGTCGTTGAGGTCGCCCGCCTCCGGGAGGTCAGCGAGGATCTGCTGCAGCAGCGGTTCCTCGTCCTCTTGTGAGGCCCGCACGTGGTACTCGGCGCAGTCCTCGAGACGCTCGAGGGCGCTGAAGTAGCCGTCGGCGTTCTCCTGGAGGACTTGGCGGATCGCGGGCTCGCCGTCGGCGATGTAGCCGAACTGGAGCGGCAGGACCACACCGTCGGCCATCAGGTTTTCCTGCACCTTCTGGTGCGCGAGCAGGTCCCGTCGCTTGGGACGGATCTCCCCGTCGACCTCGCTGACGACCGCGCACAGACCTCCCTCGGTGACGGTTCGCAGGGGTGAGGGGTGGGATCCCACGCCTGTCAGCCGGTCAAGGCGCTTCGGGTGGGCCTCAGCGGTGATCGAGTACACGTAGAACGCCATCGGTCACCCCTTCTCCCGGCGTACCGGGCGCCGGGCCGGGCGCCGCCGCCTGACGGGTTCCTCTTCCATTTCCTCCTGCTCCTCCTCCGCTTCTTCAGCCTTGGAGGACTTGCCGGTCAGGGAACCGGTGACCGGTTCGACGGCTCCGCTGATCGCGCCTTTGGATTTCCCGCGGGCGCCGCCTTCGACCATGTTCCCCACGACTTCGGGCAGTTGGGCCGGCGCCTTGCGGCCCGCTTCGAGGTCGAGGCGGTTGCAAGCCTCGGCGAAGCGAAGGTAGGTGTCGACGCTGGCCACCACGATCCGCGCGTCGATCTTGATGAGTTCGATGCCCACCACGGAGACACGGACGAAGACGTCGATGACCAGTCCGCGGTCGAGAATGAGCTCCAGGACGTCGTAGAGGCTGCTCGTGCCGCCTGCCCTGCTCATGCTGCTGCCGCTCTGCGGCACGATGGTCATGGTGCCTCCTTCTGGGGGCGGCCGGGCCATTCAGGTCGACCGGTCGATCATGCCGCGGCTGTAGCGGCGGATCCGTTCGTAGGAGATCAGCTCGCCCTCCCCGTCCAAAGCGACCCGGTAGCTGGCCATCACGCTGGTGGTGTCCGGGATCCTTTCCAGCTCCACCACCTCCACCTGCGCCTCCCAGCCGTCCTCCGTCGGCTTGAGCGAGGACACCGAGTCAGGGAACCGGCCGAGCAGTTGGGCCAACTGCTCGGCCGCCGAACGCATCGCCGCCGCAGCCGAGGGCACACCCGTTCGGCGACGGGAGGCAGCGCGCCGTGGGAATTGCGTGTCCTGCTCTTCACCTTCGCCGCCGGCCCGGGAAGACACCCGCCGCGGGCGTGGATGTTCTGCTGCGGCCATAAGCCCCTCCCTTGGGGAGACGGCCTCACAGAAACTAGAATGTCACTAAATCTACGCATAAGTCTTGCGCCGTGGGCAGGAGCTTTCCGAGGACCGTTCCGGCTGTACGCCTTCGTCGGCCGGCGGCGTGGACGCCGCGGTCCGCTGTCCGCGGGCGGTACCACCCGGTCCGCAAGCGCCCTGATTAGGGGATGACCATGGAGGACACCACAAAGATCGCGCTCGCAGCCGCTGTGGTCGGGGGCTACGTGCTCGGCCGAGCCAAAAAGGGCCGCCTGGCTTTCACCGCGGCCACCTATCTCGCCGGTCGCCGCTTCGGCCTGGAGCCGGGGCAGCTGATGAAGGAAGGCCTCTCCCGGCTCAAGGAGATGCCGCAGTTCGCCGACCTCGGTGAGCAACTGCGCGGGGAAGCCCTCGACGCCGGTCGGCAGGCTCTGAGCGCCGCGGCCAACCGCAAACTCTCCGAGCTCGCCGACACCCTCCACGACCGCACCCTTGAGCTCACCCAGCCAGCCTCCGACCGCGACGAGGACTACGAAGACGAAGAAGAAGAACCCTACGAGGACGAAGAAGCCCAGGACTACGCGGAAGACGAGGAGGAGTACGCGGAGCCCGAAGCCGAAGAGGAGGAAGAGGAAGAGGAAGAGGAAGAGGAGGAACCGGAGGAAGAAGAGGAACCGGAGGAGGAACCGAGCGAGGAGCCTCCGCCGCGGCGGCGGCAGGTGCGAGCACCGACCCGTGGCCGCACCGGCAGGCCCTCTGCTGCCCCCACTCGCAAAGCCGCACAGCGGCCGAGTGCTTCCAAGCGGGCCGCTCCCGCCAAGAAGACCGCGGCGAAGAAGACGACCGGCGCGAAGTCCGCGGCGGCCAGGGCCACACCGGCCAGGAAGAGGACCGCCACCAAGACGGCACCCTCCAAGACCGCCGCCAAGAAGACGGCGGCCAAGAAGACCGCGACGGCGCCGAGCAAAAAGACGACAGGCCGCGGCCCTGCGCGCAAGACGGCCGCCAAGAAGACCGGCAGCACAGCGCCCGGCAAGAAGACCACAAGCCAGAGCAGCGCACGGAAGACGGCTGCCAAGAAGGCCACAGGCCGCGGCCCGGCACGCAAGACGGCCGCCAAGAAGACGACGGCGCGCAAGCCGTCCGCGCGGAGGTAGGCCATGGCAACCTCAACCCGCGCCAACGCCCAGGAATCGGAAACCTCAGGGCTGGATCAGCTCGTCAAGGAACTGTCCGGATATCTCTCCGCCCAGGCGGACCAGCTGGCCGAGAAGGCGACCGACAAACTCGGAGACCTCACCGACCAGCTCTACGACGTGGCCGAGAACGGCGGCAAGCTGTCCGACATAGCCGGAATCGGCGGCCGCCTCGCGCAGGGCGACTCCCCGTTGAAAGCCGTCGCCGGCCAGACACTCGGCAACCTGAAGGACAAGGTCGCCGACACCGCGTCCCAGGTATTCGGCAAAGGCCGAGGCCGCAAGAGCGGCGGGAAGGTCGTCAACATCGTCGAAGCGCTCGACATCGGGCTGCCTCTGCGCACGACCTACGACCACTGGTGCCAGTACGAGAACTTCAGCAGCTTCGCCAAAGGCGTCCGCGATGTCTCGCGCGACGACGAAACCAACAGCGACTGGAAAGTCAAGGTCGGTCCGTCCACCCGCTCTTGGAAGGCAACCGTCCAAGAGCAGGTGCCCGACGAGCGCATCGTGTGGACGTCATCAGGCGCAAAGGGAACCACCCGCGGTTGCGTCAGCTTCCACGAGCTCGCCCCGTCACTGACCCGCATCGTCATCGTGGTCGAGTACAACCCGGCCGGACTGTTCGAGAAGACGGGCAACCTCTGGCGCGCCCAAGGCCGCCGCCTGCGTCTGGACCTCAAGAACTTCTTGCGCTACGTCACCCTCACCACTGACGAGCCCGAAGGCTGGCGTGGCGAGATCCAGGACGGCGAAGTCGTCCGGACCCACGAGGAAGCCCTCGACGACGAAGAGGCGGCAGAGGGAGAGGATGAGCAGGGGGAGGATGAGGACCAGTACGAAGACGCCGAGGACGGTGAAGAAGAGGAAGCATACGAGGACGAGGACGAGGACGCGGACGCGGACGCGGATCAGCCGGAGGACGCCGAGGCCGAAACCGAAGATGACACGTACGACACCGACGAACCCGACGCCGAGGAGGGCGAGGACGAAGAGGTGGACGAGGGCGAGGGCGAGTACGAGGAGGAGGCAGAGGAGCCCCGTCCCCGCCGGCGCCGCCGACAGGCCGCTTGAAACCCCTGACCGGCCGCTGCCAAAGGCAGCGACCGGTCCGCTACTGACTTCAACTCGCCGGGGTGAATCTTTGCGAAGTCCCTGATGGGCGTGCGTACGTGACGTCCGCCCCGGCCTCCGCCGGGATGAGCCCAGCGCCGGAGCATCCCTACGGCCAGCCGTCAGGCGGGCGATCTCGACGGAAGGGCGGGTCCACACAGGGGGCGGGTCTTCGTTCGTCGTCCGCCCGGTCCGCGTCCAGGGAGCGGACGCGATGCCCGCTCCGCCAGGACTGCCACCGCATCGGGGCCGGGTCATCCCGTCGGCCGCCGCGGCGGTGTCCTCGACGCTCATCGTCGCCGTTGCCGCATGTTCACCGCGTGCCGCCGCCAGTGACCGAGGTACGGCGAGGCGTCACCCCGGATGCCGGGACTACGTCCCCCTGGTGGACTCCTTCCAGCAGGCCGAACATCTGGTCGAGAACTCTTTGGAAGTCACTCCAGGGAGCCGCCCGGTCCTCGCCGTCGGTGGTGGCGTCCGTCGGGCCTACGCCCGCTCGCTTCGAGGCCATGCGCCACCTCTTGAACTCCTCGGCCGGCTCTTCACCGGTCGTCGTGTGTGCGCCCAGCGTGCCTGGGGCGCCTTCCCCGCTGCTGGAGGTTCATGCGCAGGAGCTGGCCCAGCAGGTAGGCCAAAGGAGCCTCGAAGCAGACCGTGGCCGCCGACGGAACGGTCGGGTTCATCGCTGACCGACCGTTCGTCGTACCACCGAGCGTAATGGGGCCTGCGGACGTCTTGGCCGAGCTCCGCGTGACCATACCGACCAGGCCGTGGCCGTCGATGACTGGCACAATCGGCCGGAAGCCAGGGCGCGGCCGGTGAGGTCTGGGCGGGGCGGACCCTCGGGGCGGGTCCGCCCCCCGGGATGTCGGATCAGGTGTGCAGGAGGCTGTTGACGCCGTCGTGGCCGTCGGCCTGGTCCTCGTCGAACCAGTAGTCACCCGCCGCCAGGTAGCGGAAGGAATGCACGCTCTTCGCCGGCAGGCCGACCGTGACCGCGCGGGTGCCGTCACTGCGCGGCTGAAGGGTGTGGGCGCCGGGCTTCCATTCGTTGAAGTCACCGACAACGCTGACCGGGCCCGGCGGGATGTCCGCGGGCAGGACGAAGGTGACCTGGGCACGGTCCTTGAGCAGCTTGCGTTCGAGCATGGCGGAGAGCTCCTGCAGACGGGTGGCTGTTTCGGCTCATCCTGCAGCCCACACCGAGGGCAGGCACCTCCACGCGGCCGCCCGGGCCCCCGGCTTCACCCGCCCGGCACTCGAAGCAACGGAGATACGGGACTTGAGACCGCCTTGCCGGTACTCAGCCGACCGCCACGGCCGGCTCCGCCCGAACCGGGGGAACATCCCCGGCCGTGGCGTCCAGGCGCAGCCGCTTGAAGCGCACCGGGTACCGGTAGACCCCGCCCCGGTCGACGGCTGTGTCGGCGCCGATCTCCGCGACGAGGTCCGGGCGGACCAGGGTCACTTCCAGGACCGCCACGGGCCTGCGGCTCGTCCACCGGAGACGCGCCGACAGGTCTGACTCCTGTTCCTGGCACTCGCCACCAGGCGGGCCGCCAGGCAAGGCAGCCTGGCGCCGCCGCGCGGGACACTGCCCGGCAGCGGCCGATGGGCCGGGGACGGGCCGCGGTAGACGCCCGGTCCTCAGCCGGCGAGGGCGACGAGCCTTCGGTACTCCAGTTGGTCTGACCGTCTGGCCGTGAGATGGACGCGAACGTCCGGGAGATACTCCTTCAGGGCGGCGTAGCCGGCTGTGTAGGACTCCTCCTGCCAGCCAGCACCCGATGGCACCCACAAGATCAGCACCTGCTCGTGCCTGCGCGCGCCTTCCGGGGTAGCGAAGGAAAGCTCGTGCACGACCAGACGCGCCTCGTCCACGGGCAGGGCCGCGACCAGCTCCTCATGGGTCAGATTGCCCTCCACCTCCACCAGCAGTACATCCGGGGTTTCGGCGAAACGAAGGATCACGGTATTGATCTCCCGCGTCTCCTTCAGGTGGTGGAGGACCTCACGGCAGCCTTCCAAGAGGCCGATCGAGCTGCTCACGAAAACCTCACTCCGCTGATGGCCTGGGGATCACCCATGCGGTTCAACCTTCCACCCCGGGGCGACGACCCTGGGTCGGCCTCGGGCAGCAGCCCCAGCATGTCCAGCAACCGCGCCAGGTTTATTGGATCGGCGGCGTGTGCAGCAACAGCCCGGCAGGCCGCCGCTCGGTGCGCGCTCCCGGAACACGCCAGGAGATCCGGCTCGTCACAGCCAAAGGGGTCCTTCACCCCGCCGATCTCACCACCCTCACCCGCCACGCGCAGCCGAACTACTCCACCTGCCCCGCGGTTCGCCTGGCTCTATGCACTGGCAGGGCGGATCTGTCGCGGGATCAGGGGGCGGGCTCGTACACGACGGTGGTGTCCGGGCAGTCCTGCAGAGCGAGGAGCGCCTGACGCTCGGCCTCGTCCGCGGCCAGATCCCAGCGCAGCTTGGTGGCGACCCGCGTCGCGACGTACTGGCAGTGGTAGCCCGCCGACGGCGGGAGCCACGGTTGACCCGGAGGGCTGCCTGGGGCGATCACGAAGGGCACCGTGATCCGGTTGACGGTCGGGAAGCTGCCCAGTGGCGGGGTGAACAAGCCAGTCTGGCTGTGCGGCACCGGTGCCACCGTGCAGGACGTCGACCGGTCGAGCAGACGCTCGGCTGGACCCGGCCCAAGCTCCGGCCCGCCACTCGACCAGAGCCGGGTCGGTAGCCGATGTCGGCCCGGCCCGCGCGACCCTGCCCAGAGCTCGGGGCCGGCCGGGCTCGGGCCTGGCTGACATTCGACGGCGACCGGGTCCCTACCGTTGGGCGCACGTCCAAGCACCCATCCCCTGCATCGCGGCCAGCCTTCCGGCCGTGGCGATCTGCTCCGATCTAGTCGCCAGGTCGGCTCGGGCGGCGTACCGGAGGCCACCCGCGGCCTTCCAGCTCGACCGCGTGAACTGCAGACCGCCGTAGTGCCCATTACCCGTGTTGGCAGCCCAGTTGCCACCGGACTCGCACCGGGCGATCGCGTCCCAGTTGACGCGAGGTTTCGAAGATGCGGCCGCAAGAACACTGGAAGGGGTCAGTATCACCTGACACAAGAACACCGCGCTAAGCAGTGCCATGACGGTGCCTCCAGTTCGCTGGCTGTCCTGGAAACGAGACATCAATCCTCCTTCATCGGCAGACAACCCCACAAGATCTGTCCCGCCTACGGCCCTCCGGCCGTGTACGCAGCACACCACGCCTCCTTGCCGCTCCCCGCGCTTTGCGACAGGCGAACGGGCTACGCCACCCGTACGGACCTTGCCAGCGCCGCCGGGCGCCAGCGGGCAGACACGAGCGCCGCCCCACACTCGATGTGGTTGCCTCGCGAAAACGGCGAAGCCGGCCATAGCATCGAAGAGGCGGCTGCCCTCGACCTGACGGTACGAACCACCGTCTCTTGACTGCGCCGACTGGAGTAGAGCACCAGCTCAGCTCCGGGAATCGAGCCGCTCGCCGGGCAATCATCACAGCAGGGGTCCATCAACCGCGGACCTCCGACAGGACCCGGGGCCACCCAGCCCGCGCGCCTGAGAGCACCGGCAACGAGACCGCGGCCGATACGGCCGGAATGGAGAGGCACACCAATGACCAGACAACATGACGACAACGAGTCCTCTTCTCCCTCCGAAGAACCGCAAGCGGCCGAGCCCACTGGCGAACTCGGCCAAGCCGACGAGCCATGGGCCCTCCCCGACGGCAAGGCCACGGCCAGAGAAAGAACGGCCGCACTCAAGGAACACACCATCGCCAAAGCCAAACAGGCCGCCCACCAGGTCCACGAGAAAACCGGCCAGGCAACCGAGCTCGCGAAGAGTAAGACACCCGAGCCAGTTCTCCACACGGCGGAACAAACCGCTGCGCACGTCCGCGACACCGCATCCAGAGCGGGACACATCGCAGCCGACAAAACCCCCGACGCGGTGCGCGAAAAGGCTGCTCAGGCGGCGCACGTGGCCCGATCCAAGTGGACAGCCCTGATTCCAGTGGGGGTCGCCCTCCTCGTCTTCGTCCTCATTCGCCACAGTCGTCGGAACCACTGAAGGCGCGAAGGGTCCGTGGTGCTGCAGTTGAGCACGGCGGGGCGCAGGAAACCCCCCGTTGTTGTGCGGGGCCGGGACAACGAAGCCGGGATCGGCAGGGGCAGGCTGACCAGTGAGTTCGCCGCGTTCGTCGGACTGCTGGCGGTCAAAGTGCGCCCCTGTAGGCCCGCGCCCCGGAGGCGAAGGGGCTGCCGGGTAGGGCGAACGTCTATCTGGAGACGAGCGTCCTGCCCGCGAGGACGTTCACTGATCCGGACGACTTCCACAGCCAGTTGGCTGCCTGGCTGCGGCAGGCGGGCGCTGCTTGGCCTTCCTCCGCCAGCCTCTGTGACTCCATTGCACCCGGACGCTCCGTTCGAGGGCGGCGGCCAGACGAGGCGGACCCGGCCATAGCGGACCGGCTTCGCCGCCCGCCCGAGAGCGGGCCGCCCACACCAAGCGCAGGTGTCACCCGCCAGCTTGACCTCCACCAGTGCGCGTCGAGCGGGCCGTTGGGCGAGCTTGGCCTGCTTGGTTCGAGGCCCGCTTCTGGAGCTCAGTGGCCATTTCGCCGGGATGGAACGCGACCCCGCCCAGCTGTACGAGGCCGAGTTGGACCTGCTGTCGGCCGGCTGAAGGCAGTCGAGCAGTCCACTGCCGCCGATCGTCCCGTGCTGCGTCCGGTCGCCGCCCTGACTAGTCGTGGGGCGGGAGGAGGGGGCCGAGGGGGCCGAGGTCGATGTTGAGGTCTTCCAGGGCATAGCCGTGTTCGGCGCATAGGTCGGCGAGGCTGTCGTGGAGGGCGAGGAGGGTGGCGCCGAGTTCTTCTTCTTGTTCATCGGTGAGATCGCCGGCATCGACGCGTCGCAGGGCTTGGCGTTCGATGAGCTGGCGCAGCAGCTCGACGATGGTGAGGACGAGTTTCAGGAGGTCTTCCCCGACGCTGTCCGGGTCGGTGGTCAAGCGGTGGGCGGGGCGGGTGGGTTGGTGGGGGGCAGGGGGTGGCTGGATGAGGCGAAAGGCCTGGGACAGACTGTCGCCGAGGTCTTGGAGGCGGCCTGGCCTGGAGCGTGGGGGCGGGGGGTGTTCATGGCTCATTGCGTCCGCCGTTCTGTGCCCGCGCGGGGGTGGTCTCGGAGCTGACGGAGACGATGAGGGCGCGCAGTGAGATGCGGACGAGGTCGATGTCGGCAATGGACAGGACGACGTCGCCGGTGAGGACGACTCCACCGCTCAGGAGCCGGTCGAGGAGGTCGACGAGGGCGACCTGGCGGCCGGGCAGGGGCTCTCCGCGTTCGCTGACGGTCATCGCGGTGGCTCGGGGGTGTCGGCCGGGGCGGGTGCCGGCGTGGCGAAGGAGTAGGGAGCCCAGGGGCCGGTGACCTCGATGCGCAGGTCGGGAAAGCTCCGGGCGGCGTCGGCGATGGCAGCTTGGAACTGCTCGGCCTGGTCGTCGGGGATGAGGTAGGCGTCGTTGAGGACATTCTCCTGCGGGCCGGTGAGTTCTCCGCGCTGGGGTGCGTGTCGTACGCGCTGGGTGGTGTGGCGAGATGCGATGGCTTCAATGATCTCGGCAGCCTGCTCAGCTTGCCGGTAGACAGCGTCACGGGAGTGGCGCTGGGCTCTGCGGGCCTGCAGGTAGGCCTTGCCCGGGCTGGCGGGTGGGGCTGGGGCGGCGCTCGGGGGCTGCCCGGCGGCGGGTGTGAGGTAGACCTTCACGCCGTATTCGGTGTGGGCGCGCAGCTGGTCGAGGCGCTGGGTGAAGACAGCCTGCTGTGTCGAAAGCGCTTGCCGGGCCCGATGGTCGTCCTGGTAGACGGTGGCCATCCGCAGGGGCAGGACGGTTGCGCGGGCGGCGACGGCCTGGACGACCTCGTGATGGGTGCGCGCGACGTACTCGAGCCAGTCCAGGTCCTCGAAGTGGCTTTTGAGGGCGGTCTCGTTGAAGTCTTGTTCGGGCACGTCGCTGGCGACGAAGGCAAGCTGTGCGAGCGACGTGCCGGGGGCGGAATCAGTGGTGTCGCCAGTGGGGGGAAGGAGCCTGAGCGGAGCCTGGCCGATGCCGTGCAGGCCCGCGAGGGCCTGGTTGAGCGGCCCGGGGTGGTGGGTGACTGCGTAGACGTAGGTGAGGTTGCCAGTGGTCACGGTGGGCTCTCCCGTCGTCGGTCGGCCGGTCGGCCGACCGGCTCCTCACCCGCGGCTCCTTCTTCGTCGCCGCTAGGTCCGAGCCGGCCGCGGAGGGCTTCGAGCTCGGCTCGCAGGCGGCGGTTCTCCTGTTCCAGGGGGCTGCCTGTGTGCCGGGTGGAGAGGGAGGGGTCGTGCTCCCACCAGTCGATTCCCATCTCCTTGGCCTTGTCCACGGAGGCGATCAGGATCCGGAGTTTGATGGTCAACAGCTCGATGTCGAGGAGGTTGATGCGGATGTCGCCGGCGATGACGATGCCCTTGTCCAGGACCCGCTCCAGGATGTCGGCGAGGCTGGAGGAGGAGGTCTGCCCGTACGGCACCGGCGAGCGGGAGGCGAAGCTTCCGGGTCGGCCGGGCAGGGATTCACTCACGACGGCCCCTCCTTCCTCAACTCAGGGAAGCTGCTGCCGGAATGCTGCGATCTCTTCCAGCCGGTCGATCAGCTCGTCCTCTTCGCGGTCGAAGGTCTCCTGGTCGATCTCTCCGCGCAACAGCTGCTGCTCCAGCTCGGCCAGCTGGCGCCAGATCGGAGCGGGGTCGTAGTACTCCTCTTCGGCCTTGTCGACCACGCGCTGGGCGACCCAGGTGACAGCGCGTACCGGTGCGACAGGAAGCGTCAGCAGGTAGGTCAGGAGTCCCATAGCGTTCCCCCTTCGTGAGCGGGGTGGTTACTGGACGAAGCTGTAGGGGGGCAGCGGTCCGGAGAAGCGCAGGTCGATGTCGCTGCCGATCTCCCGGGTCAGGTTGACCTCAGCGGTACGCAGGGCCTCCTTGTGCTCTTCAGGTACGAGGAGGGAGAGGTTGAGGAAGTCGCTCCCGGCGGGCGGGTGAGCCAGATGCTCGCGGGAGAAGGGGACGAGGGCCTCGGTCAGGCCGGCCGCCAGGGTTTCCTGGCGTACCTGCACCTCGCGGGCGACTATTTCGCCCAGTGCGAGCGGCAGGCCCGGATCTCGGTCTCCGCCGCGGATCCGGTCGTTGAGGTCGTTCGCCTCAGGCACGTCCTGAAGGATCTGCTCCAGCAGGGGTGCCTCATCGGCCTGCGAGGCCCTGACGTGGTACTCGGCGCAGCCCTCCAGGCGCTTGAGCGCGCCGAGGTAGCTCTCCGCGTTGGAGTCAAGTGCCTGGCGGACCGCGAGGTCGTCGGTGGCGATGTAGCCGAACTGCAGCGGCAGGATCACCCCATCGGCCATCAGCAGCTCCTGGACCTGTTGGTGGGCGGTGAGGTCGCGGCGTTTGGGCCGGATTTCCTCGGCGATGTCGCTGACCACCGCACACAGCGGTCCAGCGGTGACCGTGCGCAGCGGGGAGGGGTCGACACCGACGCTGCTGCCGCCGTCCAGGCGCAGGGGGTGGTCCTTCGCGGTGATCGAGTAGACGTAGAGCGGCATCGGTTACTCCTTCTCCCTCCGTACGGGGCGCCGGGCAGCAGGCCGCCGCCGCCTGGGCGCCTCTTCCTCCGCCTCTTCGTCCTCTTCCGGCTCCGGGGACTTGGAGAATTTACCGGTCACGGAATCGGTCACGGCCTCGACGGCTCCGCTGATGGCTCCCTTTGCCTTCCCGCGGGCCCCGCCTTCGAGCATGTTGCCCATGACGTCGGGAAGCTGGGCGGGGGCCTTGCGGCCTGCTTCGAGGTCGAGGCGGTTGCAGGCCTCGGCGAAGCGAAGGTAGGTGTCGACGCTGGCCACCACGATCCGCGCGTCGATCTTAATGAGTTCGATGCCCACCAGTGAGACGCGGACGAAGACGTCGATGACCAGCCCGCGGTCGAGGATGAGCTCCAGGACGTCGTAGAGGCTGCTCGTGCCGCCTCCTTGCCCTCGGGCGACGGGGCCGCCGCCCTGCGGCACCATGGTCATGGCGCCTCCTTCCGCCGGCCTCCCGAGCGCTCACGGCAGCCGGTCGATCATGCCGCGGGTGTAGCGGCGCGTGCGTTCGTAGGAGATCAGCTCGCCGTCCTCGTCCAGCGCGACCCGGTAGCTGGCCATCACGCTGGTGGTGTCCGGGATGCGTTCCAGCTCCACCACCTCCACCTGCGCCTCCCAGCCGTCCTCGGTCGGCTTGAGCGAGGAGACGGAATCCGGAAGCCGGCCCAGAAGTTCAGCGAGCTGCCGCGCCGCAGCCCGCATAGCCGCCGCCGCGCCAGCCGTTCCGGAATGGCGCCGGGGCGCACCGCGCCTGGGCGTGTTCCTGTCCTGCCCTGCGCCATCGCCGGCGGCGTGCGACGAGGCTCGCCGGGGGCGTGCAGGTTCCGCTGCGGCCATATGCCCCTTCCCTGGGGAGACGGCATCACAGAAACTAGAATGTCACCAAAATCAGGTATAAGCCCCGCATCGGGGCATAAGCCTTTTTGGGACGGCCCCGGCCAGACCCCTCCTCATCGGCGGGCGGCACGCGCGCGGTGATCTGCTGCCCACCAAGACCGTAAGCGCCCTGGCAGGGGAATGATCATGGAGGACACCACCAAGATCGCGCTCGCAGCCGCTGTGGCTGGGGGATACCCACTCGGCCGGGCGAAGAAGGGCCGCCTGGCGTTCACCGTGGCAACCTATCTCGCCGGTCGCCGCTTCGGACTCGAACCCGGACAGCTGCTCAAGGAACGGGCCTCTCGGCTCAAGGAGATGCCGCAGTTCGAAGAACTGGCCGAGCAGCTGCGCGGCGAAGCCCTCGACGCCGGCCGGCAGGCGCTGGCCGTCGCGGCCAACCGCAAGCTCGCAGACCTCGCCGGCTCACTGCACGAGCGCACTCTCGAACTCTCCCGCGGCACCACTGGAAGCGGTCGGGACAGCGAGGACGAGGACGAGGAACCGTACGAGGGCGAGGAAGCCGAGGACTACGCGGAAGAGGACGAGGAGGGGTACGCCGAGCCCGAGGACGAAGCGGAAGAAGACGAAGAGGAAGAGACGGAGGAGGAAGAGGAGCCTCCCCCGCCGCCCCGCCGGGCCCGCACCTCGGACCGCGCCCGGAGCGGCAAGACCGCGGCCTCCGGCCGGAGGGTCGCCCAGCGACCCGCCCCGGCGAAGAAGGCAGCACCTGCGAAGAAGTCCGCCCCAGCGAAGAAGACAGCCGCGAAGACGTCCTCACCTGCCAGGAAGGCGGCGGCGAAGAAGAGCGCTGGCGGGCGCCCGGCGAAGAAGAGCGCGCCCGCCAAGAAGAGCTCCCCCAGGGCGGTTGCGAGGAAGAGCAGCGCCCCGCCGCGCAAGAGGAGCAGGGGGCAGAGCCCGGCACGCAAGAGCGCCGCCACCAAGGCCACCACCAAAAAGAGCACAGGCCGCAGCCCGGCCCGTAAGACGGCCGCCAAGAAGCCGGCTGCCCGCAAGCCCTCCACGCGGAGGTAGGCCATGGCAAGCTCAGCCCGCACCAGCTCGCCTCAGGCCCCCTCTGGGGTGGACCAGCTACTGAAGGAACTCTCGGGTTACCTCGCCGCCCAAGCCGAGCAGCTGGCCGACAAGGCCGCCGACAAGCTCTCCGATGTCACCGATCAGCTCTACGACGTCGCCGACAACAACGGCAGCCTCTCGGATATGGTCGGCATCGGTGGTCGGCTCCTGCAGGGCGACTCCCCCCTCAAAGCCATCGCCGGCCAGAAGCTCGCCAACCTCAAGGACAAAATCACCGAGGCCTTCGGCGGCGGTAAAGGCCGCAAGAGCGGCGGCGGCAAGGTAGTCAACATCGTAGAAGCGATCGACGTCGGCCTCCCGCTGCGCACGACCTACGACCACTGGACGCAGTACGAGGACTTCAGCGGCTTCGCCAAAGGCGTCCGCGATGTCTCCCGCGACGACGACACCACCAGCGACTGGAAGGTCAAGGTGGGACCCTCCACCCGAAGCTGGAAAGCCACCGTCCAGGAACAGATACCCGACGACCGCATCGTGTGGACCTCCCAGGGAGCCAAGGGCACCACCCGCGGCTGCGTCGCCTTCCACGAACTCGCCCCGTCACTGACCCGCATCGTCATCGTCGTCGAATACCACCCCTCCGGACTGTTCGAAAAGACCGGCAACCTATGGCGGGCCCAGGGGCGTCGCCTGCGCCTGGACCTCAAGAACTTCCTGCGCTACACCATGCTCACCACCGACGAACCAGAAGGCTGGCGCGGCGAGATCCGCGACGGCGAAGTCGTCCAGACGCACGAAGAAGCCCTCGAAGAAGAACAAGCCGAAGACGCAGAGGAAGACGAGTACAGCGCCGAAGAGGACGAGAGCGAGGCCGAAGAGGAGGACGAGAGCGAGGAGCAGGGCGAAGAAGGAGCCGAGGAAGAGGACTACGAAGAGGACTACACCGCCAACCAAGACGAACCC
This sequence comes from Streptomyces sp. NBC_00190, assembly GCF_036203305.1. Lineage (GTDB taxonomy): Bacteria > Actinomycetota > Actinomycetes > Streptomycetales > Streptomycetaceae > Streptomyces. Next base: position 288,193 of record NZ_CP108131.1, read on the forward strand.
GAGGAAGAAGCCGACGGAGAAGAGCACGAAGCCTCTCCATCTCGCCGACGCTGACGCCGACAGCCCGCATGAGGACCCCCTGGGACGCCAGGGGCACACACGTGAGGGCCGGCGCAGAGCATCTCCCGCCGACCCTCACCCCCGGGCACCTCACGACTCAACATCACCTCGGCGTCTCAATGCTTCAGTGTGTCTTTCGCCTTCTGAACAGTCTGCTTGGCGTCGCCAAGCGCCTGCTCGCCCCGCCCCTTGGCCTCCAGAGATTCGTTCCCCACAGCCTTGCCAGTGGTCTCCTTCATTTTCCCCTTGCTCGTCTTCGCCACGTTCTTGACCTTCTTACCCGCACCCATCCCTCTCACCTCCAGACCGCTCAGCGCGGCACTACGGCTTGCTCAGCCTCTACCCCGCATACACGAACCAACACACAATCCGATACAAACGGGATGGAAGGTGAGATGGTCGGCCGCCGCGGCGGTTGCGCCTGCGCGAGTAGGCCCGTTGCCAGGACCACCGCGGACCGGAGGCGTAGCCAGCCAATCGCCCTGGGTACACGTAAGGCGGCCACTTCCCATGCCTCTTTCACCTTGCTTGCTCTTGGTGGCCTTCGTCACGTTCTCGATCTTCTTTCCTGCGCCCACCCGGCTAACGGTGCCAACCCAGCCTCTTCCTCGAAAAGACAACAAGAACGCGCTTGGCGAAAGCCGCAACGGCAGATGAATCGTTTGAGATTCAGCTATGCGGATATATCCATGGGTGTCTGGACTTCGAAGGGACCCGACATGAGTGCCGGTGAGAAAGCGAAGGCTGAGATCGAACGAGTTACAGGGAGGGCTGTGAAGAAAGCAGCCCACGCCCTGGGCAAGGAGTCTCTCGCCGCCAAAGGCGCCGCTCTGGAGGCCCGGGGCAATGCACGACGCACCAAGGAGAAGGGCAAGGACGCGTTCCGTTGACCGCGCGCGCCAAGGCGACTTTCGCCTGCGTGCGGAGCCAGCATTAGCGCGTCTCTTTGCACGACAGGACAGAAGGAATCATGGGAATACTTGCTTGGATCCTTATCGGGCTGCTCGCGGGCATCATCGCCAAAATGCTGATGCCCGGGAAGGACCCGGGCGGCCTCATCGTCACCACGCTGATCGGCATCGCGGGCGGCCTGCTCGGCGGATGGCTCGGCAAGGTGATCTTCGGCGTCGACTCCATCGACGGCTTCTTCGAGCTGTCGACGTGGATCGCCGCCATCATCGGCTCCTTCATCCTCCTCGGCGTCTTCCGCCTGTTCAGGCGTGCGACGCGGTAACGGGTCGACGACCGAGGTGACGGATTCCCACACGTGAAACGGCTTCCCCTCCGCCGGAGAGGGCGAAGCCGTTTCGTCTTTCGCCTGCCACGGCCGGGCGGCCGGGGCGCGATCGAGGGCTCATGCCGCACCGGCACGCGGTCCCGACCGCCGGTGCGGCACCCAGGTCCCAGGTCGGCCCGGGTCGCCCTAAGCACGGCATGAGGCACCACACGGCACGAAACACACGCCCGAGTGCCCGCCGCACGCCCCACACCATCAGTCGCACACTCCACACCATCAGTCGCATGGAAATCCGGCCCATGACGGCGCGGGGTGACCAGCGCGCGAGCGCCCGACGCCTGCTCCATTTGTGGCGGCGGCCCCTTGAGGTGAACTTCACGAGCGTCTCCTGACGGCCACGAAACTAGGGAAAACGCTGATTACGGCGCTGCCAGCGCCAAGCGCGAGGCCGTGGGCCCCACCTGGCAGCAGCGCCGATGCGATGACTCCGGCGGAGGCCGCACCGTCCGTCCGGCGCACCGGTCACCATGGGATCGCTGGGACCCCTTGCCCACACAGGGACTCCTCCATAAGCCCGTCTACTCCCCTATTTCGACTCCCAAACATAGAGAACGCCGCCGACGTCGATCTCGGCTTGAACCGCCCGGCACCGGGCAGGCGCCCTATGGAAAGGCCTTGGAGGCACGTCTCCATCCACGGGAGATAGCCATGAACACCTCGCATCCGCTGGCCGTCACCGCCGAGGATGGCGGGACGGCCTGGTGCGGGGAAGAGCTCGATCGCCGAGGCGTTGGGGCGGAGGCTGGCCGCTCCGGTCGTGTCGGTGGATCCGATCGAGGCGGCGATGCGGCGTGCCGGGGTGGATCGCAGCCAGCCCACGGGCCTTGCGGCGTATGTCGTCGCCGAGGCCGTGGCCGACGGTGTGCTGGCCCTGGGCCACAGAGTGATCATCGATGCGGTCAACGCGGTGAAGGAGGCGCGCGAGCAGTGGCGGCTGCTGGCGGCTCGTCACGGCGTGCCGGTGGTGTTCATCGAGGTGGTGTGTTCGGACGCGTCGGTGCATCGCAGGCGGCTTGAGGGCCGGTCCCGGGGGATCGAGGGCTTCGATGAGCCGACGTGGGAGGCTGTGGAGCGGCGACGGGAGGCGTTCGCCCCGTGGGCCGATGACCCGGCTGGTGCTGGATAGCGTGATCGACTTGCCGTCGAACGTCGCGACGGCCCTGAAGTTCCTGGCCGCAGCTCCCTGATTCCTGAACGAACAGGCGCAGCCACAAACCGGTGCTGGCACTGGAGGGCGAGCATTGCGCATCGCCCTGGACGGCACGAGCGCCCAGCCCAACAGGGCCCACTACCCTGCCGGCATCTCGGCGGCGCGGCTTGGCCAGAGCACCCACCAGCACGGTCCTGGCTTTGCCCGCACGTGTCGGCGAGGGGTGGGCTTGTCTGCCTCAGGTCCTGACCCGCCTCGTCCGTGCGGGTGACAGTCGCCGGGCGGCCGGGCGCCGCGGTTTCTGGTGGGGAACCCATCAGGCCGGGCGGGACAGACCCGTCCCGAACACGCATGGAGGCGACATGGGGCATGGCGGGAATGTCATCGACGAGCTGATGGCCGACCACCGGGAGGTGGAGGAGATGTTCAGCCGCATCCAGCCCATGACCGGCGCCGGGCAGGAGCTCCGTGATCTCATCGACGAGATCACCATCGAGCTGGTGCGGCATTCGGTCGCCGAGGAGCAGTACCTCTACCCGGCGGTACGCGAGCACGTCGAGGGCGGCGGCCGGATGGCGGACAAGGAGATCGAGGACCACGGCCGCGTCGAGAAGATCCTCAAGCGGCTGGAGAAGATGACCACCGAGGACACACAGATGAGCCCGGTGCTGCAGCAGCTCATGGAGGAGGTCGCTGCCCACGTCCAGGACGAGGAGACCAACCTTTTCCCGATGCTGAAGAGAGCCTGCACCCCTGAACAGCTGAACGATCTCGGTGACAAGATCCGCCGTGCCAAGGCCATGGCGCCCACCCGCCCGCACCCCGCCGCGCCGAGCACCCCGATGGCAAGCAAGCTCCTCGCACCGGGCGCCGGTCTGGTGGACCGGGCGCGCGACTTCGTGACCGGCCGCGGCAAGTCCTGAAGCCCTGACTTGGCGGCGGGTCCGACCGACACGGTCGCGCGGGACTCGCCGCCGCTGGGCAGATGGTGCTGTGCGTCACACCGTGCACCCGCCGCTCCCGCCTACACTGGTCGGCCACGAGCGGAGCAGCGCAGCTTCGCGCCGCAGCTCGCGGACCCGGCACGGGCCAGGGCGAGCATGCCCCCAAGGAAGCCGCCGTGTCCGCCGATCTCGCACCCGTCATAGCCGCCGGCACGCGCTGGCTGCTGACTGCCTTCCCGCCCGCCCCTGGCGCGTTCAGCCAGGCCCTGGCCGAGATCCAGGCAAGGCAGGCCGTCACTCTCGCCGCCGTCCTGCGCTACCCGACCGCGCTCGACGCGCAGCTGCTGCATCTCCTCGGCCCAGGCGGAAGCGGCCGGCTGGACTGGCTCACCGGCGCCGAGCACCAGAGCGCCGACGCCGACACCGCCTGGCGAACGTGGGTGGACGAAACCGTCGTCAGCTGGGCCGCCTGCCTCCTCGCCGACCCCGTCCTCGCCCTTGCCGCCGAAGCCCACCACCTCGTCGACGGTGGCCAGGCTGGTGAGGTCACCCGTCTCACACGCCCCGGCGACCACGAACACGACGCCGCGCCCTTGCTGCGCCACCCCGACCTGCTCGAACCGGTCGCCGCCCTCCACCGAGCGCCGCTGCTGGATCTGCTGGACAACGAGAACGCCGCATTGGGGTAGGGGTCACTCGGCTGGTGACCAGAGGGCCGCCAGGGTCCCGCTGCCTGGGGACAGGCGCTCCCAGCCGCCGGGCACGTCCACCACCACGACGCCCGAGGTCGGGAACCCCGCCCTCACCCGCTCCAGCAGGTCCGGAGGGCCGTCCCCGCACAGGCCGGAGGCCAGCTCGTGGATGCCTGAATTGTGGCCGACCAGCGCCAGGCAGTAGAGGCCCGGTCCCCGTTCGGCCAGTACGGTGGCCAGCATGCTCGGGGCCGCGTTGTAGAGCCGCTCGTCGTACACGGCGGGCGGCGGGTCCTTGAGTGCCGGGACCGCGAGCTGCCAGGTCTGCCGCGTCCTGCGGGCCGGGGAGCACAGCACCAGCTCGGGCTCGAAACCGGAGTCCGCGAGCCAGCGCCCCGTCCGGGGTGCGTCGGCCTTTCCGCGCTTGCTCAAAGGACGATCGAAATCGTCGATCGGCTGATCCTTCGGCACGGACTTGGCATGCCGCACCAGCAGCAGCCGGCACCGGGCCGCCCTATCGGAGGCCGGGGACGCCGGCCGGGGCCCGGGATCCGAGGTCATGGCCTTCTCCTTCCGGGTGGGTCGGTGGTCGGGTACACCGTCATGCTGGGGTCGGTCCGCGAAGGCGGCACCACGGCGGCCGGCTACGCACTCGTGAGCACGTGCGGAGAAAGATTCTTGATCATGGTGCGGGCCCAGCGGATCTGTCTGAGCGTCTGGGGGTGGCATGACGAGACGAGCTCCAGGAGGCGCCCGTCCCTGCCCTGCTTGGGCTGGTTGGTGCCGATCCCGGCGCGACCGATCACGGTCAGGGTGTAGTACTCCTCCAGGAACAGCTGACCACTGGTGGAGAAGCCGATCGAGCCCGGTCCCCGCCGGTCGAGGAGTTCACGCGACCGTGCCACCACCCTCCCCATGGCCGTGTCCCAGTCGCATTCGGCCAGACGGCCGCCCTCGCGGACCAGCGGCCGGGTGAGCCGGTCCGGTGAGGCGTTGGCCTGCCAGCCGAACAGGTCCTTCGGACCGAGACGCCCCGGTTGACCCGGCCGGCGGCGCGCCCCCGCACCCCGACGATGCGCCCGCCGCGGACGGCGATGTCCATGGCGTCGCCGTCGGAGTGCAGGAGGGGGCCGCCTGTGCCCAATGCTCGACGTCGGACGGGGCCGTGCCCGGCTCAAGGTGCGTGTCCGTGCGCTCGGGCCAGTCCGTGCCGGGACCGTACGGGGTGCGGGCCCCCCACGGGTCGGCGATCCGGTCCACTGACGTCTCCACGGGTCACCTCCGGCTGGCCGAGTGGACGGACGGTTCACCTCGCCTACCCGCGATCCCGTGGCCTACCCGCGATCCCGCCGCTCAACCGGCTGCGCGGCGGCCCGGTGCACCCGCCCGGAGGCCGGTACGGCCTGGCCCGACCACCCCGGCGGCCCCGCGCATAGGCCGCAGGCGGCGGGGAAGGCGCACGGGGCACGGACGCGGGCACCTCCGGTCCGGGGCGGGGTGCCCGTACGACCAGGAAGGACACCACGGTGAACAGCCCGGTACCCGACCCCAGGACCGCCCACCCCAGGCCCGGCTTCCCCGCCCAGGAGCAGGCCCCGCCGGGCCGGACGGCCGCCATGGACCCCCGGCCGGACCACGGCGAGGAGTCCTACCGCGGCTGCGGCCGCCTCGACGGGCTGCGCGCCCTGGTCACCGGAGGCGACTCCGGCATAGGGCGCGCCGTGGCCCTCGCCTTCGCCCGGGAGGGGGCCGACGTCGCCTTCACGTATCTCCCCGAGGAGCAGCCGGACGCCGACGAGACGGAGAGCCTGGTCCGTGAGACCGGGCGCAAGGTGCTGCCGATGACAGCCGACGTCCGCGAGGAGGCCGTCTGCCGTGAGGTCGTCGACCGCAGCGTGGGCGCGTTCGGGCGCATCGACGTCCTCGTGAACAACGCCGCCTACCAGATGGCACAGCCCGACGGCATCCTGGCCATCACCACCGAGCAGTTCGACCGCGTGCTGCGCACCAACCTCTACGGCATGTTCTGGCTCACGAAGATGTCCCTGCCGAACATCCCGTCCGGCGGCAGCATCATCAACACCGCCTCGGTCCAGGCGTACAAGCCGAGTCCCCCGCTGCTCGACTACGCCATGACGAAGGGCGCCGTCGTCACCTTCACCCAGGGCCTGGCCCAGATGCTCGCCCCACAGGGGATCCGGGCCAACGCGGTCGCTCCCGGCCCGGTGTGGACGCCCCTCATTGCGGCGACGATGCCCGACACGACCGAGTTCGGTAAGCAGTCCCCCCTCGGGCGGCCGGCCCAGCCCGCCGAAATGGCCCCCGCCTACGTCTTCCTCGCCTCGCCGGAGGCGAGCTACATCACCGGCGAGATCGTCAACGCCACCGGCGGCACTCCCCTGCCGTGAGCCGACCCGGCCCGGCGGGCCGGGGGCAAGGGTCCCTTTCCGTCGGGTGATCAGAGCAGCCGACGAGGACCGATGCGGCAGCGCCCACGAGGGTTTGCGGGGCGTCGATGCGGTGAACACGCGAGGACATGACGGCTTCCAACGGATTCCACGACGACGCGGCCTCCCCGGGGCCGACCGGTCCGCGCCGGACCGCGCGGCCCCACGAAAGGGTGCCGCGGAGCCTGACGCTGCTGCCCGCCCCACTGGCCGAAGGGACGCGGGGCGTCACCCAGGCCGTACTCGGCAGCCTCCGTCGCAGCCGGCGGCGGTGGACGGGGCTCCGGGCCCGAGAGACCGGGGCTGTCATCGTCGCTGCGGGCGCTGCCGCGGTGGCGGCCCGGGTCCGTGCCCGCCGTCGGCGGGCGGTCGCACCGCGCGGGTGACCGCTCGCCCGCCTGCCGCGGGCGCGCCACCTGGATGCCGCCGCGGAGTGGAGCGCGGCGGCATCCGGAGCGTGTTCAGTCCCGACGCGTCCGGTTGCGCGCCCACAGCGGAACGGCGAACCACCACAGCGCGAACCACAGCCCCATGAGGACGACGAGCCACAAGGCAGTGGAGTCGTGGAGGACTATCCGCATGATCAGCAGGAAGGCGCAGCCCGTCGTGCCGTAGAGCAGGACGAGGCCGATCAGGGTCATGCGGGAGGCCCAGGTGACCGTCTGCGGCTTCAGCCGGTGGCCGGCGACGAGCCGGTGGAAGGAGACCGGGCCCACGAGGGCGCCGACGGTGGCCGCCCCCAGGACGACGGTGATCACGTAGATGGTGCGGTCCGCGGTGCTGAGCGTGGCGAAGCGCGGCTGGAAGACGACGGCGAGGAGGAAGCCGAAGAGGATCTGGACGCCGGTCTGCGCCACCCGCAGCTCTTGCAGGAGCTCGTTCCAGCGGCGGTCCGCCCGTTCGTCGACGGTCTCGTCCCGACTGCCCGGCCCTCGCCTTCCGCCCTGGGCGGGCGCGTCTTCCGCGTGGTCCCGGCGGTCACCGGCCCGCTGGTCGTCTGCGTCCATGCAGCGCTCGTGCCCGGCCGGGCCGGGGTTCATGTCCGGCTGCCGCGCTTGTCCCCCGCTCAGGTGCGCAGGAGGAGGAGCGCGATGTCGTCGGTGTTGCGGGCGGCCGGGCCGGAGCCGCCGAGGACGGCCTCGACGAGGTCGTCGAGACTCCTCCCTGCGTTCTCGGCGAGGACCGATACGAGCACGTCCGTACCCCGCTCCGCGTCGACACCCGCGGCGGTGGGCTTCTCGACCAGACCGTCCGTGTAGAACGCGAGCAGCGTCCCCGGGGCCAGGTCCAGGCGGGTGACCGGGCAGGGGGCGTGGACGCCGACGCCGAGCAGAGGGGCGGGGTCGAGCTCCACGCGACGCGGCAAGGCGCCTGGAGCGTGGACCAGCGGGGGCGGGTGTCCCGCGCTGGCCAGGGTGGCCAGCCCGCTGGCGAGGTCGATGTGGGCGTACAGGCAGGAGGCGAGGAGGTCGGTGTCGAGGCCTTCCAAGAGGCGGGCCGTGCGGGTGAGGACCTCGTCGGGCGGGGCGCCCGCCGTTGCCCGGATCGCGGTGCGGAGCTGCCCCATCAGGGCGGCCGCTGCGACGTTGTGGCCCTGTACGTCTCCGATGACGGCGGCGACGGTGGTGGCATCCAGGACGATGACGTCGTAGAAGTCGCCGCCGATCTCCATGCCGCGGCCGGCCGGCAGGTAGCGGGCCGCGATCTCGAGGCCGGGGACGGCGGGCAGGCTGTGCGGGAGGAGTGCCTGCTGGAGGCCGTGTGCGAGGTCGTGGGCGGTGTCGTACAGGCGGGCTCGGTCCAGTGCCTGGGCGATCAGGCCGGCCAGCGAGGTGAGGACGGCGCGTTCGTCCGCGGTGAAGGCGTGCGGCTGGTCGTAGGAGAGGATGCAACAGCCGACCGGCCGGCCGGAGATCATCAGGGGCAGGAAGGCCCAGGCCTGTTTCCCGCTCATCAGCGGGGCGCGGGGATGGGCCTCGGCCATTTCGCGCGGGCTGCCGAAGAAGGCCGGGGCGCCGCTGGTCAGCACCTGCCCTGCGGGGGTCAGTTCCGTGTCCAGCGGCAGGCCGTCGAGGCGGTCGATGACGGCCTGGTCGTACCCGTGGTAACCGGTGATCTTCAATCGGCCCGCGTCGGCCGCGGAGAGGACCAGGGCATCGGCTCCGAAGGCGGGCAGGATCTGGTGGGCGACGAGTTCGACGACGTCGCGGACGGCGACGGTCTCGGTCAGGGCGGCCGACAGGTGCAGGAGCTGATAGACCCGTCCTGCCTCGGCGCGCCCGCCCACCCCCGGCCGGGGCCGCTCGGGGGCGGGCGAGTCGGCTTGCTCCGTCCCTGCGGCGCCGTCGGCTACGGTGATGCGGACGCTGATGCCGCTGGCGTCCGGGTACAGCTCGAAGCGCAGACCGCCGCCGTCGGGAGGCCTGCGGGCGGTGAACTCGACCGCGTCCCGGCTGATGACTGCCGTCCGGTAGCGGTCCTCGACCAAAGGGGCGTCGAGCCAGGGCAGGGACTGCCACGGCCGCGTGCCCAGCAGATGCGCGGCGCTGCGCCCGAGCAACTCGGCGGCGGTGCCGTCGAGGAAGGCGATTCGTCCCTCAAGATCCAGTGCAAGGGCACCCTCGGGCAGGCGCTCGGCCCAGTCCGCGGCTGCGTGCGGCCCGTTGCCGCCGTACGGGCGCGGCAGTACGGCCGGGACGACGCGGGGCTGTTCGGGGGCCGCGGGCGGGACGTCGGTTCCCGCCGCGCCCAGAATCCGGGCGAGTCGGCGGGCTTCGGCGGTGATGTGGTGGAGCTCGCGGCGGGTGGCGGCGGCGGGATGGCTGGCGGGCCACAGCAGCAGGAGCGCTCCCCGGGGGCCCGTGCGGCCCGGCAGGGGTACGGCGGCGAGCGCGAATCGGTAGGGCAGGGGCGCGGCAGCCCTGGGGTACGTGTGCGCCAGGTCCTCCTGGGAGCCGACCCACACGAGCCGGTCCTCGCGGACCGCGTCGCCGACGGGGGTGGCGGCGTCCACCGGGATCCGGTACCAGGGGCGGGCTACCTCCTCGGGGAGGCCGCAGAGCACTGCCAGCCCGAGGCTGCGCCCGGGCACGTCCCACAGGTAGACGGCGCCGCCGGATGCCCCGGTGCGCCGGACCGACTCGGCCAGGGCACCGTCCAGCGGTGCGGTGTCTGCGGGCTCGGCGCCGACACCGCCCGTGTGGTCACTGCGCCCGGTCAAGGCCACCTCCCGGACGGATCACCCGACGGATATACCAGGACCATACGCCGGAACAAGGCGGATGCCTTCGACTGCTCCTTGTATGCCGTTGCTCCTTGTATGCCGTGTGCCCGGCCCTCCGCACCGGAAACGGCGGCCCGCGCGGGTGCGTCGCGGGCACGGGAACGGGCAGGCGCAGAACCGTACCGGAAGCGACGTGCGGAGGAGGACGATGAACAAGACCAAGCTCGCCTACCGGCCGATCGGCCTGGCGCTCGGCGCCGCCGGCGGGTTGATCGCCGGGCTGGTGTTCAAGCAGCTGTGGAAGACGGTGGGCGGCACGAGCGATGCGCCCGACGCCATGGACGAGGAACGCTCCTGGTCGGAGATCCTGATCGCCGCCTCCTTGCAAGGGGGCGCTCTTCGCAGCGGTCAAGGCGGCCGTGGAGCGGGCCGGGGCCACTGGCGTCCGCCGCCTGACCGGGACCTGGCCCGCGTGAGGCGTGGGGACTTTCCCGTGTGCGCAGCCGTGGCGGCGGTGAATCAGGTTAGGCGCCCGGGGAGCGAGAGGAGATCGCCATGCCACGTGGTTCCTCCCCGAAGCGGGAGCGACAGTACGAGCACGTCAAGGAGTCCGCCGAACAGCGCGGCGAGTCGACGGAGCGCGCCAAGGAGATCGCCGCCCGGACGGTGAACATGGAACGCGCCCAGGCCGGGGAGTCCAAGACGGCAAGCAGGTCGTCCGTCCAGGACATGCCCGCGTCGAAGCGCGGCGGCCAACGCTCCCACAGCGGCTCCCAGGGGCCCACGAAGGACCAGCTGTACGACGAGGCCAAGCAGCGCAACATCAAGGGGCGCTCGCAGACGGACAAGGCCGAGCTGAAGCGCGCTCTGGGCCACTGACGACTTCGGGCGCCCGGGACGTACGGCGCGACAGTTCCGTCCACGCCCACCAGTGATACCGGCCGGACGCGTTCAGCCGGCCGGTATCGCGGAGAACGGGCTGTCGTCGAGGCGGGCCAGGAGGTCGGCCGGGTCCCGGTAGACGGCGGCGGCCCCCGCGTCCTCCAGGTCAGCGCGGGGGATCCCCCCGCACAGCAGGCCGACGGCGGTCACACCGGCCCGGACGGCGGCCTTCATGTCCCATACGGTGTCACCGACGAACACCGCGCGCCCGGACGGCGTCCCGGCCAGTTCGAGGGCGTGGTGAAGGGGGTCGGGCGCGGGCTTGCCCTGCTCCACGTCGTCGGAGGTGGCGGTGTCGGTGATGGCGTCCTCGGCGTCGATGGCCCGGCGCAGGGCCCCCAGTTCACTGTCCTTCGCGGAGGTGACGAGCAGCACCTTCCAGCCGGCCCGCGAAAGCGTCCGCAGCAGGCCGGCCGCCGAGTCCAGGGCGGGGAGCCGGTCGAAGTAGGTGGCGTACAGGGTGTCGTGGGCGGCGCTCAGCCGGTCGTCGCCCGAGCGGTCGCGGTCCTCTCCGAGGAGGTGGTCGAGGAGGTCCTCGCCGGGCAGGCCGATCGCCCGGTGGATGTCGTGCGTGGCCACCCGGTGCCCGGACTGGCGCAGCGCCTCCCACCAGGAGGTGACGTGGAGGTGGTTGGTGTCCGTGAGGGTGCCGTCGACGTCGAAGAGTGCGGCGCGGTTCATGGCGGCTCCTCAGAGGGTGGCGAGCGCGGGCAGCAGTCTGGCCTCGGCCCAGTCGAGAAAGGGCTCCTGGTGGCCGCCGCCGATCTGGACGAGCGCGACCTCGGTGAACCCGGCCTCCGCGTAGGTGCGTACGGCCTCTACGAAGGTGTCCACGTCGTCGCCGCAGGGGAAGGCCTCGGCGACGTCCTGCGGACGGGTGTGCTGCGAGGCCTGCTCGAAGCCGGCGGGGCCGGGGAGTTCGGCATTGACCTTCCAGCCGCCGAGGGCCCAGCGGAACTGGTCGTGGGCGCGTTCGACGGCCGCGTCGCGATCGGCGTCGTAGCAGACGGGGAGCTGTCCGACGCGGGGCTTGCCGGCGCCGCCGAGCGCGTCGAACCGCCGTAGGAGTTCCGCCTTCGGTTCGGTGGCGATCACGAGGTCGGCGTGCCGGCCGGCGAGGGCGCAGGAGCGGGGTCCGGAGACGGCTATCCCGATCGGGGGCGGCTCGTCGGGGACGTCCCAAAGGCGGGCGTTCTCGACGTCGAAGTGGGCGCCGTGATGGCTCACGTACGCACCGGTGAACATCCGCCGGATGATCTCGACGGCTTCCTCCAGCATCTCCAGGCGTACGTGGGCGGCGGCCCAGCCGGCGCCGACGATGTGCTCGTTCAGGTTCTCGCCGGAGCCGAGCCCCAGCCGGAACCGGCCCTGGGACAGGATCTGCATCGTCGCCGCCTTCTGCGCAACGACCGCGGGGTGGTAACGGAACGTCGGGCAGGTCACGTACGTCATGAGCGGGATCCGGGAGGTGGCCTGCGCGGCCGCCCCCAGAACGCTCCACGCGTAGGGCGCGTGCCCCTGTGATCCCAGCCAGGGGAAGGAGTGGTCGGAGATGACGGAGAAGCCGAACCCCGCCCTCTCCGCTCCCACCACGTGGGACACCAGCTCACGCGGGCCGGCCTGCTCGGTCAGCATCGTGTATCCGATTCGCACCATGTGCGGCGTCTTGCCACGTTCGCGCTGCTGAAACCCCGCCCACCCCGGAGCCTTGTACGCCCGGGCCCGCCCTGCGCGCGCAGGGGGCCCGGGGCGGCGAAGGGGTCAGCCGCGGCCCATGTCGTCCGGGTCGACGGGCATGCCGGGGGTTCCGCCCAAGGGGGTGCGTCCGGGCGGCATCGGCATCTCGCGCGGCGCGGCGCCGCCGAGCGGTCCGGTCCCGGGGGAGGGATCCGCGCCCGCGTCCGCGGGGGCGATCCGCCCGCGCCAGCCGCCGCTCTCCTGGCCGCGCTCCTCGATGAAGCCCTTGAACCGCTTGAGGTCACCCTTGACCCGCCGGTCGAGCACCCCGAGCGTGTCCCCGGCCTTCTCCGCCATGCCCTGGGGCTCGAAGTCCATCGCCAGGCTGACCCGGGTATGGGCGTCGTCGAGGCGTTGGAACGTCACGACCCCCTTCTGCCGCACGTCACCGCTCACCGAGCGCCACGAGATCCGCTCATCGGGCAGCTGGTCCACGATCTCCGTGTCGAATTCACGTTCGGCACCCGCCACTTTAGTCCGCCAGTGACAGTGACTGTCGTCGATCTGTCGGACCTCCTCCACGCCTTCCATGAAGCGCGGGAACTCCTCGAACTGCGTCCACTGGTTGTAGACGCTGCCCACGGGAACGTCGATGTCGATGGTTTCCTTCACCATGCTCACGGGGTGTCTCCTCCCTGGGATCGGGCCGGCCGCTCGCCGACCAGACAGCGCCTTCCCGGCACGCACCGCTTCAATCCCCGCGCCCGCCAGGGCCGGAACCGGCGAACCCGGCGAACATCCGTGTGTGGGCGTGTGCACCGCTTCCGGTACGGGGTAGGCGCGGCGCATGGTCCCTTCACTGCACGTCCGCGCGACACGGCATCCGGGCCCGCCCTCATGGAGGGCCGCGGCGCCCTCTCCTCAGCCCTGGTCAAGGCCCTGCGCAGCGGCCGGGCGCCCGTCAACGCCCCCGCCGCCGCCCTGCGGGCCGACCCGTGGGGCGAGGACCTGCAACTGCCCTCCACCTCCTGTACGAGCTGCACGACCGGGGTTTCGACGGCGTCGCCGACGACCTCGAATGGGACCCGGACCTGCTCCGGCCGCGCCAAGCCTTGGAGACCCGATTCCTCCACGCGCTGCGCGAGCCGACGCCCCCGCGAACGGCGTGGCGCCCAGCCGCTCGCGGTGGTGCGGGGCGAGCCAGCCGGAGGGATCCGGCCCCACCGGTACGATCCCGGTCGGGTTGATGCCGCTGTGCACGCGGTAGTAGCGGCGTTTGATGTGGTCGAAGTCCACCGTGTCCCCGGATCCGGGCGTCTGGAAGAGGTCCCGGGCGTACGCCCACAGGACCGGTCCTACGGCCCCTTCGGAACCGTCCTCGTCGTCCAGTCCTGGCTCGTCGGCGTCGGCGTGGTCGTATTCGGCGGTGCGCTCGTCGGCAGGCTGCTGCACGACGAGTTGCTGCGCCGCGCGAGCCCCGCGGACCGGGACGGCTGAGGTCGGCCCGCACCTACCCGGGCCGGCCCCGTGCCGCGGCTGCGGTGGCGGGCGCGGCCCGGCGCTGTTTGGCTTGGGGGGCCCACACTTCCCTCACACCCGAGGACTGGTCATGAGCAAAGACAGCGGGCCGAGCGAACGGGCCCGGGAGATGCGCGACAAGGCCCAGGAGTTGGAGCAGGCGGCCCAGCACGCGACGGATCCCGCGGAGCGGCAGCGGCTGAAGGACAAAGCCCTGCGCATCCGTGAGAAGAGCGAGCAGCTCTACGGCCGGGGCAGCGGGACCATGGACCCCATGTCGGCCAGGCGGTGCGCTGGGGGGCGGCCGCGGCCGTCATTCCGTTTCGTCGGGCTCGTGGGTCATGGCCCGCTCCTGCCGCCGCCTCAGCTCCTCGGGGGTCCTGCCGGGCACCGGCTTGCTGGCCTCGGGGTGTACCGGGTCCGGGCCGGGGTGCTCCTGCACCTGCTCCTCGCGGCCGATGCCGGGCTCCTGGCGCTTGTGTTCCATACCCTTCATGACAGCTGCTCCTCACGCGTTTCGTTGGACGGAGCTCCCCGCCGGCCCGGGCGGGCGGGGAGTGAGCTGGTAGACGGCGTACGCCCGGTCGATGACGGGCATGGCCACGTTACGGACCCGGACCCCGCCGGCCGTGATCCCGTGTTCGGTGCCCAGGTGGGCGTGTCCGTGGACGGCGAGGTCGGCACCTATCTCGTCGATGGCCTCGGCCAGGAGGTAGCTGCCGAGGAACGGGTGGATCTCGGGCGGCTCGCCGACCAGGGTGTCCGGGACCGGCGAGTAGTGGGTCAGGGCGATCCGCAGTGCGGTGCCGGCTTGCGCCAGGTCGGTGAGCGCGCGGCGCAGCCCCTCGGCACACGTACGGGAGTGCCGCATGAAGGCCTTCATCTCGGGTTCGCCGAAGTCGCTGGCGCAGCGACCGGCGTACCCTCCGCCGAATCCCTTGGCCCCAGCCACCCCCACGGTGGTACCGCAGAGGTCGAGTACGGCCGCTTCCCCTTCGAGGACGGTGACCCCGGCCGCGGCGAGAACGGCGGCGACTTCCTGCGGCCGGTCGCCGTGGTGGTCGTGGTTGCCGAGGACGGCCATGACGGGCACGGCCAGGCCGACGACCTCACCGGCGACGACGGCGGCCTCCTGCGGGGTGCCATGGCGGGTGAGGTCACCGGCGAGGAGGAGCAGGTCGGCGTGGTCGCCGAGGGTCTCGAAGGCGGGTCGCAGGGACCCCTCGCTGCCCGGTGCCAGGTGGATGTCGCCCACCGCCGCCACACGGATCACGGCAGTTCCTCCTCACGGTCGGGCGGGCGTGCGCTGACGACGGTCAGGTCGTGGCGCCACGCCAGCGGGTGCAGGGCCTCCGCGGCCATCCGCAGGACAGTCTCGCGGCAGCCCGGGCTGGAGACCGGTCCCCAGACGACGACCGCGTGGCCGCGCAGCTCGACGCGGACCCCGAGTTCGGCGATGTCCTCGTGCGCGAGCCGGTCACGAAGGTGTTGGGCCCGGTACTCGGGCAGCGTGGGATTGTGCGTCGTCGTCATGACGGGCCTGCTTTCGGGGCTCGATCACGCACAGGCGTTCGAGGAGGTAGAGGAAGGCGTCGGGCAGGGGCTGGTCGCGGTGGCGGCGGTCGAGGAGCCCCCAGTCGATGCGTTCACGGAGCATGCGGGCCATGGGGAGCAGCTCGGCGAAGTCGCAGTAGTGCTCACACAGTGCGGTCAGGCGGCTGTCCATGAGGTCGGTCGGGGCGAGGACCGGCATGTGTACGGAGTCCACGGCGCGGACGTCCGAGCGCTGGAGGAGTTCCCGGGCGACGGGCCTGCCGGCGAGGTCCAGGATGAGGTCGATCTCCTCGTCGCCGTCGCGGGCCTTGATCAACCAGTCCTCGGGGGCGTCGACGACGGTGATGCCCGCGTCGGCCAGCGCGGCCACGGCGGCCGTGGCGTCCTCCCGGCAGAGGCAGAAGTCCGTGTCGTGCCGGAAACCGGCCGGCAGACCATGGGCGAACGCGGCGACGCTCCCGGCGAGCGCGAAGGGCACCCCGGCTTCCTTCAGGAGCGCGCCGACCCGTTTGGTGGTCTCCAGGATGGCCTGCGTGTGGTCGCGTGGCAGGCCGCCGGATCCGCTCACGGCTCACCTCCCCGGAGGGGCGGCTTCCCGGCCGGCGCCCGCTCCCGCTGCCGCGGGGGCCAGGGGCGGGGTGTCGGCGCCGGCTCCCCTGTGGAGGCCTTCGAAGAACTCGCCGACGGCGTGGGTGGCTGTGGCCGACGGTGCCCAGTCCAGCTCCTCGCGGGCGCGCCCGGCGTCGAGCAGGGGCAGTCGCAGCACGGCGTCGAGGAGTCCGGGGGCGGCGGGTACGAGGTGCATGCGCCAGGCCGCGGCGAGTGCGGCGCGGGCGGCGCCCGCGGGGAGCGGCACCGTACGGGTGTGCAGGATGGCTGCGATGGCGGCGGTGTCCAGCACGGGGTCGGCCACCAGGTTGAACGGGCCGTGGACCGGACGTACGACGGCTGCCCGGTAGGCCTCGGCGGCGTCGTCGGTGTGCAGGGCCTGGAAACGCAGGCCGGACACGGCGGGGAGCGCGGGCAGCAGCCCCGGCCGGATCAGGCGCCACGGCAGGAGCGGGCCGGCGAAGATCCGGCGCTGTTCGCTCGCCGACTCCTCCTTGAAGAGGAACGCCGGTCGCATCCGCACCAGCCGGATGTCGGGGTGGGCGAGCTGGAAGCCGTCGAGGTAGCGCTCCAGGTAGGCCTTCTCGCGGGTGTATGCGGCGCCCGGCCAGCCGTGGGTGGGCCAGGACTCGTCGACGGGGCGCCCGTCGGCGGGGCCCGGTGAGTACGCGCCGACCGACGAGGCATGCACCAGGACCCGCACCCCGGCCCGGGCGCAGGCCTCGAAGACCCTGATGCTTCCCAGCACGTTGGTCCGCCAGGTGACGACGGGGTCGTGCGTGGGCTGGAACTTCCAGGCGAGGTGGACGACGGCGTCCGCGCCCGCGAAGAGCTCGGTCAGCCCTTCGTGGCCGGGGTCGACGTCCGCCGCGGCCCAGCGCACGCCCGGGATGCGGAGGTCCGGCAGCCGGCGGGCGATGCCGAGCACGTCGGTGACCGTGCGGTCGGCGGCCAGGGCCCGCACCACACTGGTGCCCGCATTGCCGGTGGCTCCGGTGACGACGACCCTCATGACGCCCACCGCGCCCTTCCCGGCAGGCCGTGGCGGGATGATCTTCCATGGGCGCGGGCCGGGGCAGGGGCCGGGGTGGTGAAGGTCCGCCGCGCGGCCTCCACCCGCAAGGCCTCCAGTACGGACGCCTGCCGCCCCGCGCGGGCCAGGAGCCTGTCGACGGCGGCCAGGTCCAGGCGCGAGTCGGTGACCGCGAGGACCCTGAGCGACCGCCACATGGACGCCTTCCCCTCGACCCCGAGACGCATGACTTCCAGTTCGAGGACGTCGCTCAGGGGTGAGCGCTTCACCAGTCGGCCGTTGAGTTTGAGCCTGGCCGCCTTCTCCGCCAGCCGGCCCGCGGCGACCCTGGGCCACTGCGCGGGCACGTCGAGAGCGGTCATGAACTCGCGCAGGCTCTCCCGGTCCTCGGCGATCTCCTCGGCGAGCTCGGCCAGGGGCGGCCCCCCGGGCGTACCGCGATGGGTCCGGGCCATGCGGCGGATCAGGGAGACACCGCTGCCGGCGCCCGCGAGGTGGTCGTTGAGATAGACCGCCACGAGGCGCTGCGGGTCCGGAGGGGACGCGGTGCGGGATCGTGCTCCTGAGGGGGTGCGGGTGGGCTGGGCGTTCATGGCATGTCCGATCCGCTAGGTGGCCGGCAGGCGGTTGAAGAACGACCGGTACTGCTGCAGCGCGAGGCGCTGCTCCCGTGCGCGAAGCTCCTGGTCGGCGACCATGCGCCCGCCTTCCGCTTCGACCGCGAGGGCGATCAGTACGAGTGCCGACGGGACGACGCTCGCGACGAGCGTGCTCGTTGACAGGGGCCTCCACTTCGGGGGCCGTTTTCCGGGTCTCTGGGTTCGGTAGGCGCGTGCCCGCGGTTACCCGGCACAAACCCCGGGGTCCCTGCCGACGGCATGAACACGGGGATGACGGGCAGGCGCCCGACCATGACTGACGACCGGCCGGCCGGGCGAGACGGGTCCGCGCCATGACGGACGACGACACGAGGCTGAAGGCGATCGCGGCGCTGGTGGGCTTGCGCGGCGGCGTCGGAGCGGAGTACATCTCCGAGCTGCTCGGCGAGGTGACCCCGGACCGGTTCACGGTGCCCGTCGAGGCGGACGCGGCTGAGATCGGCCTGTCCGTGCTGCAACAGGTCTCGGGACCCGTCAATTCGCTGATCAACGGCTTCATCCTGGCGTTCGAGGTGGTGGCGGACGCCTACGAGGAGACGGATCCCGAGACGTCCATCGAGGAGATCCTGCAGGCCCTGGCCCTGCGCATCGCGACCGAGCCGGACTGAGGGGCGGCACGACACGGGGTGCCCTCCGGCACAGGGGCACGTCGGCACAGGGGCACGTCGGATGGGCAGGCGGCCGGTCACGGACGATGCCGCCGCCGTCGGGGCGAGCGGCGTCCGTGACACCAGACGAAGGGAAGGAGCAGGAAATGAGCGAGCACGAGCGGCGGCCTGAGGTGACGACCCCGCCTTCCAAGGCACCCGGAGAGAGCGGAGACCGCGAGGCGCCCCGCGAGGCGGAGGAAGCCGTGGTCCCCAGCCGGGGCGACGGCGACTGCGACGTGCGGGCAAGCGGGACCGGTCCGGGCACTGACTCCGAAGAGACCGTCCCCTCTCCCGCGAACCGGGCCTCCAGCCCGGCGTAGACCCCGAGGACCTCCCACGCCCTCACCCGCCAGCCCCACGCCAAACTCCACCACGTCATGCGCGACGAGGACGGCCGGATCGTCGAAGCTGGCGGCGAAGGCGACGGCCTCGACCAGGAGGACGAAGCCGAGACCGCGGCAGAGTCGCCACTGCTGCACTTCTCCAGCCCACGCGACGCCGCCACCACCATCACCGCCTTCCTCCGCGCCCGCGTTTACTGACCCCGGCTTGCATCTCGGAGGCGAGGTACACGCCACCGGCCAGGGGCATCTGACGCCCTGCCACGAGAAGCAGCCGTTGTGAAATGAGCTGCTTCAGCCAGTCGCCATGGGCCGGCCTCCACCGATCCGCCTCTTCCAGTGATGCCGTGTAAGTCACTGTGACCATGAACCTGTCCGAACCGTAGTGTCGGCCCGGGGCGTGTCCGTTACCGTCTCGGTCCTGCTGTGGCGTACAGCACGGTGCCGGTCGCCAGCAGGGCCCACGCGGTCGCGGCGGACGCCGTCGTGGCGGGGGAAATGATCATCCAGCTGCCCACCTCTCCCGCGATGCCGGGCGGAACCGGGACGAGGAGGGTGAACGCGAGCCAGCCGGTCGGCAGGGTCCATGCGAACGGTGCCCCGCACAGCACCGCCCCCAGCGCGGCCAGGCCGACCAGGCCCGCGCTGTCCCGGACGACGAGCGCCGCCGGGGCGAGCTTCGGCCCCGCCGCCTGGACCGCCAGCAGCGCCGCCCCGGCGACCGCGCCGATCAGCAGCACGTGCGCCGCCCGCCGGGGCATCCACCGGATCGCGGCCGTCCGGTCCAGCGCGGCATCCTGCCCGCCGAGCCCGACGGAAGCGGCCGCCACGTTCGTGGTGAGGACCAGGACCGCGATCCCCAGGTCCGCCCGGCCCTTGCCGCTGCCCTGGTTGAGGGCCCACACCGCCAGCGCGACGAGCGTGACCGCGGCGGCCGAGGTGGGCACCTGCCGTGAACGCGCGTACAGCATCAGCCATCTCATGGGGACGCCTCCCCCGTCAGCGCCGCGAGCTCGTTCTTGCAGGAGAGTGCGGCGGCATGCGCCTGGGCGATCCGCGTGCGCTGCTCGGCCCGCGGCAGGGCCGTCAGCTCCTCCCAGGCGACTTGGGCCTTCGCCCATGCACGCTGCGAGTACTCGTCGGCGTCCGGCTTCTGCAGCGGTTCGAGCTGGTGATCGCCGAGGGCCCAGCTCGCGGCGATGCTCTGTGCGGGAATGTCGACCAGCCCCCAGCCTTCCCGAACGGTACGTGGTTCGCAGTTCGGTGCGAGGCCCTGGGCGACCAGGAGACGGGTCATTTCCGCCCCCGCCGCATGGGCGATCAGCGGGTCGTCGAAGTCGATCAGCACCACGTCGCCGGTGAGCTGGCGCTCGTCGCCGAGCGCGCGCAGCGCGGTCTCCTCGCGCACCGAGGTCGGCGCCTGGTCGCCCAAGGCGTCGTGCAGCAGGCGCAGCGCCTCCTTGCCGCGCGGCGCGAGTTCGGGCAGGTGCGAGCGGTTCGCCTGCGTCACGCACACCGGGCCGTCGCAGACCAGGGTGGCGGCGGCCTTGTCGACGACGTAGGTGTCACGCGCAGCGGCCGGGAGGATCAGCAGGGCCAGGGCCGCGCCGACCAGGACGGGGACCACCGCGAGCAGCCGGGCCCGGCGGGTCGCGGCCACCAGCAGTGCGAAGCCGGTGGCGAGCAGGCCGAGCAGCCAGAGCGTCTGGCCGAGGTCCACGGCACCGGACAGGGTCAGCAGCATCTCCCGCGGCACGTCCGTCACGGGGGACAGTTGGGCGAGCCGGTTCGGCGCGATGCCCGACGGCAGTTCCCCGTCTGTCGTCTGCCGCAGCAGGACGGTCATCATCAGGAAGAGCAGCACCAGGAGCGGCGGGGTGAGCATGGAGGGCAGGGCCCGTGCGACGCCCATGCCGAACACGGCCCCCGCGACCAGGGCCAGCGCCGCCACCAGCGAGATCGGCAGCCAACCGAGGGGCAGGTAGGTGGCGCTACCGAGCGCCACCTGGACCGCGCCCCAGAGGACGAGCAGACCGAAGGCCGCCGCCAACGAGATCGCGGTCGCACCGGCCGGCATCGCCGCCCGGCGCCAGGCCGGCAGCGGCGTGGTCGTCAGTAGTTCGGTCATCCGCGAGCGGGAGTCGCGCAGCCCGTGCAGCGCCCCGAGGCCCACCGCGATCGGCCACCCGTAGGCAAGCATGCAGCGGGTGGTCAGCGCCATCGACGTCCACTGGGCCGTCCACGCCGCGGTGCCGTACCACCACAGTCCGTTGATCAGATAGAGGAACGCCAGGCTGCCTCCCAGGATCACAAGGCCGGCCCACGGGGCGGCGGAGCGTTTCAGCTCGATCCCCAGCACGCGCCCGCTCACCAGGTACCGCCCTGCGACTCGTTGGTGCGGAGCAGCGCCGAGTAGCCGCGCTCCAGGGGACTGTCGCCCGGGTACCCGGGGCCGCCCGCCGCGGCCAGGTCCTCCGGCGTGCCCTGGAAGACGAGGTGGCCGTCGGCGAAGAGCACCACGTCGGAGCAGGCGGCCGCGACATCCTCGACCAGGTGGGTGGAGACGATCACACAAGTGTCGCGGCCCAGTTCCTGCAGTAGCTCGCGGAAGCGCAGCCGCTGCGCCGGGTCCAGGCCGGCCGTCGGCTCGTCCAGCAGCAGCACCGCGGGGTCGTTGACGATGGCCTGGGCGATGCCGGCGCGCCGCACCATGCCTCCGGACAGGGTCTTCATCCGATGGTCGGCGCGGTCCGCCAGGCCCACCCGCTCCACGGCCCGCTGGACGGCCGCGGGGATGTCCGCTTTGGGAACCTCTTTCAGCCAGGCCAGGTACTCGACGAACTCGCGCACCGTGAAGCGCTTGTAGTAGCCGAACTCCTGCGGCAGGTATCCGATCCGGCGGCGCAGCGCCTGGTGGTCACCCATCCCGCTCACGGAGTCGCCGAGCAGCTCCAGTTCGCCCGCGGCGGGGCGCAGCACGGTGGCCAGGGCCCGGATCAGGGTGGTCTTGCCCGCTCCGTTGGGCCCCAGCAGGCCGTGGACGCCGGTGCCGAGCGAGAGGTCGAGCCCGTCGACCGCCATCTTCTTGCGTCCGGCCCGCACCTTCA
The DNA here is from genome assembly GCF_036203305.1 of Streptomyces sp. NBC_00190. Classification (GTDB taxonomy): domain Bacteria; phylum Actinomycetota; class Actinomycetes; order Streptomycetales; family Streptomycetaceae; genus Streptomyces. Next base: position 310,096 of record NZ_CP108131.1, read on the forward strand.
GGCCGGTGGCCCGGATCTCCCAGGCGTAGGTCTTCGGCGCGGTGGCAGCCGCGCTCGTGGTGGATGTCATGCGGTGGTCCCTTTCGAGGTCGAGCAAGGTTTCACAGCGCTGAGTACGCGCGCCTGCGGGCGATCACGGCGCCGATGCCGAGCGCGAGAAGCACTCCCCACACGGGCATTTGGTCCGGCCGCAGGACGATGGGGACGCGGCCGGTGCCCCAGGCGGGTGCCGCGATGACGATGCCCCACGCGACCACCAGCCCGGCGGCGGCGCGGGTCACGCCGACCACGCTGCCCAATGCCAGGGCTGTGGAGGTGAAGGCCAGCGAGGGCAGCAACCACTGAGCGGCCGTCATGGCTCCGGTCAGCCAGCCCTCCACCAAGAGCGCGGGCAGCACCACGGCGAGTGCCGAGATGGTGCGCCGGAGCAGCAGGGGCAGACCGGCCCGGGGTGTGGAGGCTGTCAGTTCGTGCGCCGGGTCCAGGCTGCGCGACCACGCCGCGGCGACAGCGCACAGCGGCAGGACGGGCGCGATCAGCAGCGCGGGCGAGGCGGCGCCGGCGACCGCCGGCGCGCCGGCCGCCGCCAGCAGCAGCGCCAGCAGGGTCACGGTGACGGTCATGGCCAGCCACGGGACCATGACCGGGGTCGTCCAGGCCGGCACCCACCTCGGGCGGTACCGCCGCGAGGGCGCCCTGACGGCTGCGTCCAGCTGCGGCGCCAGCCCGGCCCGGACGGTGTCGACGAGCACGGCGATGCCGGGCGCCTCGGTGGCCACGGAGGCCGACAGGCGGCTGCGGCACATCGCGCACGTCTCCATATGGGACTCCAGCGCCCACAGCGTGTCCGCGGCGATCTCCGTGTCACCCCGTGCGTAGTCGTCGATCACCCGCATCCACGCATGTGACGAATGTTCCGCGCTCATGCCAGCGCCTCCCGCATCGCGATCCGGGCCCGGCGGGCGCGGGTCTTAACCGTGCCTTCGGGCAGTCTGAGCAGGACGGCGGTCTCCCGGACGGAGAGCCCGTCCAGCACCATGGCCTGCAGTACCTGGCGAAGTTCCGGCGCCAGTTGCCGCAGCGCGTCACCGACGTCGCCGGCCACGGCCTTGGCGAGCGCCTCGTCCTCCGCCGCGGGAACCAACGCACGCTCGGCGGCGGCGACCGGCGGTTCGGCGTGGTGGGCCCGGCGCCGGAACGCGTCGACCAGGCGGCGCGCCGCGATCGTCCACAGCCACCCGACGGCCGTCCCACCGACCGCACTCCCGGCAAACGCGCCGGCCGCGCGCCACACCGCCAGATAGGTCTCCTGCATGACCTCGGCGACGATCTGCTCGTCCGCGCAGCGGCGGCGCAGCCGCACCGCCAGCCACGGCGACGTACGCCGGTACAACTCGTCGAACGCCCCGCGGTTACCTCTGGCCACCAGCCGGAGGAGGCTTTCCTCGTCCAGCTCTTCCAGTGCTCTCCTGCGTGATCTCACACCAGCCAGACGGCCGCTGCGCCGCGCAAGTTCTGCATCTGCCGTGATCTGCGTCACGGTGTCACGTGCGGAGGATTGCGATCCCCCGAAACCTGGCCGCCGGCTTCGTCCCGGCGCTGTCCCCGGCCTGTCCGGCGGTCAGGACCAGCGCGAGCGGACGGCGCCTGCGGTCCGCGGCGAGATGAATCTTGCTGGTGAGGCCGCCCCGGGACCTGCCGAGCAAGGCTTCCTTCAGGCGGAGCTTGCGTCCGCGTCGGATGCGCCGGCGCTCTGCCTGTCCGTTCCTTCCCTCCGGTCCGCCCCCTTTTGCCGAGCCTCTTCCTGCTCCTGCTCGGCTTCTTCCAGGGCCTTCACGAGGTGCTTGCTGACGCGCATCCCCGCCGCGTCATGATGGGCGCGGACCGTTGTGGAATCCACGCTGACCAGCGACAAGTCCGTTCTGCCCACCCGGGCTCCCTCGGCGATCAGACCTTCCAGCAGCTCGGTGAAAACACCGGCGTCCCGCCAGACGCGAAACCGTCCGTAGACGGGGGCCCACGGGCCGAACTCGGCAGGCATCTCCCGCCACTGGGCACTGGGCACTGGGCACTGGACCGGAACCGCCAGATCACACCCTCGAACTGCTACCGCAACCGCTCCGGGTACGGACCGTACCTACCGATCGGCAGGTACGGCTCGATCAACTTCCACTGGGCAATGGTGAGTTGCCTGCGTGTTACGACCACAGCCCTACTGGATTCCACCCCTCGAACATGACAGAACCCAAGAATGACCACGGCATCACACAGGCCCTGGAACTGGGACACGACCGGCTCGCCATCACCCTGAGGGTCCCCGTCCGGGCCTTCAGGAGAGGATCTCGATGTAGCCGTCGGTTCCGTGGACGCGGATCCGCTGGCCGTCCCGGATGAGACGGGTGGCCCGGTCCACGCCCACGACGGCGGGCAGCCCGTACTCTCGGGCGATCACCGCTCCGTGCGTCATCAGACCGCCCACCTCCGTCACCAGGCCGGCGATCCCGACGAACAGCGGCGACCAGCTGGGGTCCGTGAAGGGCGTGACCAGGATGTCGCCCGCTTCGAGATCGGCCTGTGCGATGTCGAGGACCACGCGGGCCCGTCCCTCGACCGTCCCGGCGGAAACCGGTACTCCGATCAGGGCGCCGGCCGGGGCGTCGTCGCGCCGGTACGACCCGGTGAGTGCCTCGCCGTCCGAGGTGAGGACCCGGGGCGGGGTGAGCGCGTGATAGGCGCGGAACGCTTCCTTGCGCTGCTCGACGAGCTGGTCGTCCACCCGGTTCGAGCGCACCACGTCGTGGAGTTCTTGGAACGTGAGGTAGAAGGCGTCCTCCGCCGTGGAGAGGACGCCGGCCCGTACGAGGCGGTCGGCTTCCTTCAACAGGGCCTGCTTGTAGAGGAAGTAGCGGCTGATGATGGCGTACTTCGGGTACTCCCGGTACCCGATGAAGGTCCTGACCCGGTCGATCATCCCCTGCGTCTCGGCGGCCTTGCGGTCCCCGTCGGGCAGGGCGCGCAGGCGCGACAGCACGTCCTGCTCCATTTGCCGGGCCTTGTGACGCCCCTGCTCGAAACGCTGCTCGGCTGCGCCCGGCTCGAAGTTCCGTACGTTGTCGAGGATCGCGGGCAAGAGCGTGGCCGGGCTCTCGCGCCAACGCGGCCTCGTGATGTCGATCTCGCCGACGCAGCGCATGCCGTAGCGGTCGAGGTACTCCTCAATGGCGCCGCGCGCTTCGGTCCCGCCCGGAAACTTGGGCAGTTCGTCCAGGAAGGCCTGGCCGTGGGCGTCCTGGTCCTTGACGTCCTGGAGGAACGCCACCACCTCGGGCAGCGGGCGGATCACGTCCGCGACGTCGAGCAGCGCCAGCCCCATCTCCGACGTGATGTTGTCGGGGGCGGACAGGGTGAGCGTGTCGGCCGCGTTCTTCTCGCCGAGCCATTCGAGCAGCTTGTCGTTGAGCCACCATGTGGCCTCCATCCCCGCCATGATCGCCTGGATGCTCAGCGGATCACTGAGGACCTGCCGGTGCTCCTCGAAGGCCTCTTGCAGGAGGTACTCGAACAGCGCGGGACCGGTCTTCTCCCGGAGGCCGTGCTCCAGGGCGGAGATGGATGCCCGGCTGCGCTCGATCAGCCCGCTGACGACGGCCGTATCGGTGGCGATGGGGGTGGGCGCGCCACCGCCACTGCTGCTGCCACGGCCGGCCCCGCCGGGAGCGGGGTCCGGGAGGGACGGTACGAAATCGTCCCGGTCGAGGACGGTCTGCAGAGCGTCCTTGATCAGCGGATCGCCCTTCTCCATGGCGTCCAGCAGGGCGGCGCGGCTCGCGGGTGCGGCCAAGCGCCGGGTGACGTCGACGAACAGCCGCCCGCCGGCCTCGTGCATCGGGACCATGGCCGTGAGCTGCCACATGGAGAAGCCCAAGGGCTTCATGGGGTCGGTCATCATCTGCCCGTGGCCAACGGAGACGTAGACGTGATTCTCCTGGTCGCCACCGTCGGCGGGGACGGGGACGGGGAACAGCGTGGTGATCGGCCGGCTCTGGACGACCTGGAACTCATCGCCGACCAGGCACCACTCGATGTCCTGCGGGCAGCCGAAGTGCGCTTCGATACGCCGCCCGAGCTGCGCGAGCCGTACGGCCTGCGCATCGGTCAGCGCAGGCTCCTCCTGCCGCTGGGCGTCGATCGCCACTTCCCGCGTACCGCCGGTCGGCAGGGCGTGAACGGCCATCTGTTTGCCAGCGATCGTCCTGGCGACGACCTCGCCGTCCCGCACCTTGAAGACGTCCGGGTTCACCAGGCCGGAGACCAGGGCCTCACCGAGGCCGAATCCGGCGTCCACCGTGGAGACCTTCCGGTGGCCCGTGACGGGATCGGCCGTGAACAGGATGCCGGAGGCATCCGGGAAGACCATCCGCTGTACCACCACGGCCATGCGGACCGTCCGGTGGTCGATGCCGTTGCGCCGGCGGTAGGTCACGGCCCGCTCGGTGAACAGCGAGGCCCAGCACCGGCTGACGTGCCGAAGGATCTCCGCCGGCCCCACCACGTTCAGGTACGTGTCCTGCTGCCCGGCGAACGAGGCCGTCGGCAGGTCCTCCGCCGTCGCGCTGGACCGGACGGCGTAGGCGGCATCCTCCTCGGACCGGGAGAATACGCGGGTGATCGCCGTCGCGATGTCGACGGGGATGGCGATGTCCTCGATGGTGCGGCGGACCTGCGCGCTGAGCGTGCGGACTGCCTCGCGGTCGTCAGGGTTCACGCGCGACAGCTCATCGAGCGGGTCGTCGAGCGACGGTGCTTGCGCCATGACCTGCCGGAAGGCGTCGGTCGTCACGCAGAAGCCGTCCGGGACGCGGATGCCTTCGATCCGCGACAGCCCGCCAAGATGCGCGGCCTTGCCGCCGACGAGGGCGCCCTGCGACGCATCGATTTCCCGGAGGCCCAGCACGTACTGATCAGTCACTGCGTTCCCTAACCCTTGCCCAATACCCGGTACAGCGGATGATTCTGCGCCTTACCCGGGGCCTTGCGGCAAGCCCCCTCACGCGCTATAAGTTGAAAGTGGCAAGGAGATCTCTCTCCTTGCCTTTGTATTTCCTGAGGCGGTGGACGCTGCACGGGCCCGATCGAATCACGCGGAAGCCCGTGTTCACGGCCCCGGAGTCCACCTGCGAGTGATCGCGTCCGGGCGTCGGCCAATGGGGGTCGCGGCACGTGTCCTCCGGTACTCCTTCACGGCCGCACGGGCATCCCCACGTAGCGGCTGCACCGAGCGTGGAAGCGACTCGCTCAGCGGGCGCAGGATCTCCAACGCCTGCTGCCGGCGGCCGGACTCGCCCAGGGACACGCCCCACCAGTAAGCCGCCTCGGGATGGGCGACTACTTCGCCCATCGGATCAATGCCCACCGCCTCGAAGTGGCGAGCCGCCTCAGGGCAGTCGCCCATGCGAAACGCGGCGGCGGCCAGGACGCGCCGCGCCAGGATCTGGCTCTCGAGCGGTACCGGGGCGACGGCAGGCGTTCGTGCACTGGCCCTACCGTCCGGAAGATGTGCGGGCCGTGCTGCCGCCGAGCCTTGAGCCCGATTTGTTCGACGGGCGGGCGTGGGTAAGCCTGACGCTTCGTGATGTCCGTCGTGCGGTGTGTGGGCTGCCGAGGGTTCCGGACACCTTCGCAGAGACCATCTGCGGACCTACGTGCGGCACCCGGGCGGGCCGCCCGGTCTGTGGTTCTTGTTCCTCGACGTCACCCAGCCCCTGCCGCTCGCGGCCCACCTGCTCGGGGTCCCCTACGTCCTCGCCGAGCGCTCGGACCAGAGCCCGCGCCTGCCAGGAGCGCGCTGCCGCCGAAGTCCGCTGCCGGCTCTAACCCCGGGCGCTCGGCCAGTACACGCCGAAACACTGCGTGGATCGCGCTTGTTCCAGGTTCACACGAACCAGCGCTGTCGCCGGATGGCCTGGGCTCAGTACCCGCTCACAGTCCTCCAGGGTGCGCTCGTACAGCGGCACCGCCCGCACCAGATCCCCCGCCGACTTGTACGCGACCGCGAGGTTGTTGCAGGAGTCCAGCGTGTCGGGGTGATCGGCACCCAGCACCCGGTCCGCGCGGCGTACGCCGTGGGCCCGGGCGGTCAGCGCGCCGACGGCGAGGCCTCGGCGAGCAGGTGGTGACGCTTGCACGCGCCGCGCATCACGTCACGAGGACGACCAGAGCAGGCTCGCGGACCCTTAGACGTCGCTACGCACCGCCCGTTTCTTGACGTCCGACGGTCGTCCGGGGTGGCTCTCCGCGCGCTTTCGTTGCGTTTGCCAGTCGCTGCGGGCGGCAGGAGACTGGTGATATCAGCGTGGCCCCGCCCCTGGAATCCGGGCTGGTCGGTGCCAGACGCTTCTCCCGTTGCTGTCACATCAGGGGCACCTGCTGTTTCCTCGAGCCTTTCTATGGCCGGAAACTCGAGCAGCGATCTGAGAACATCCAAGCATCAACTGATGAATTGTTAACCGTTGACCCTCTCGCCCAGGAGGTGTCCCATGAGCAGGACCCGCCCGATCAACTGCATCATTCCCCCGTACATTCTCGACAAGCTCCTGGAGAGCGAAGACCGTGAGGTGCGCCAGGCCGCCTTGGACACCCTGCTGACCACTGCGCGCCTACGGGGCGAGCGAGCGGTCCGGGCGTCCCTCGCCGGTGCGGCCGCCACCGCCGGTAACGGCCGGCGCACCATCTTCGACTGCGAGCAGGGGGTGTCCCTCCCCAATGCGGTCCTGGTCAGGCCGGAAGACGGACCGCAGTCCGCAGACCCGGCCGCCAACCAGGCGTTCGACGGACTCGGCCTGACGCGCGATTTCTACAAGGAGGTGTTCCAGCGCAATTCGATCGATGACCGGGGGATGCGGCTGGACGGATACCTCCACTTCGACGTGCAATTCAACAACGCGTTCTGGGACGGACGTCAGATGGTCTTCGGCGACGGGGACGGTAAGGAGTTCAGCAACCTAACGGGATCGCTGGACGTGATCGCCCACGAGTTGACGCACGGGGTCACCGAGAACACCTCGGAATTCGAGTACCACAATCAGCCCGGGGCCCTGAACGAGTCGATGTCGGACGTCTTCGGGTCGCTGGTCAAGCAATGGTCACTGAAACAGGCGGCCGAGGACGCGGACTGGCTGATCGGGGCTGATGTGTGGACCCCGGGAATCGCCGGCGACGCCCTGCGATCGATGAAGGCGCCTGGGCAGGCATACAACAATCCGCAGTTCGGAAAAGACCCCCAGCCCGACCGTATGAGCAAATTCATCCACCTGCCCGACACCCGTAGAGGGGACTTCGGCGGGGTGCACTTCAACTCCGGTATTCCGAATAAGGCGTTCTTCCTGGCGGCCGTGGGCATCGGCGGATTCGCATGGGAGACTGCCGGGGTCATCTGGTATGAATCACTCAAAGCCTCCAGTAAGCAGGCCACTTTCCAGGATTTCGCGGACACCACCTTCCAGAAAGCCGGAGACCTGTTCGGCGTCGGAAGCCCCGAGCAGTCGGCGGTACTGACGGCGTGGCAGGGAGTGGAGATCCAGATCAGCGGGGTTCCTGCGAGGCTCGCCCGGGCACGGAGCTTGCCGGTCAACGGGAACGGCAGCCTGGGCCGCCAGGACGGCCTGGCCGCCCTGTCCAAGCAGATCGGGGAACTGAACGCCAAGGTGACCGGGCTGGCCAAGGAAGTGGCCACGTTGAAGGGGGCCAAGTGAACACCGGTCGCGCGCAATGAAGGTGACTCTGGAGTCATACGGCGGGCTGGCGGCGGTAATCCGCCGCCAGCCCAAGGTGCAGGACACAGCGGCCCTGCCCGCGAGCGCCGCAGCAGAGCTGACCCAGCTGGTGGCGGCGGCCGTCGCGATGCCCGTGGAGGACCAGGCCGACCGTGCCAGGGATGCGATGACCTACACGATCACGGTGGAGGACGGTGACCACGCGACGGTCCTCGAGCAGTCGGACGCCGCCATGTCCGCGGCGTTCGCGACCTTGCTCACCTGGCTCAAGAAACACTTCGCGCAGCAGGACCAACCCTAGTCTGACGACCACCCGCCCAACGACACGGCTGAGCCGTCGTTGAGGCAGTGATGAAGGGCGCTGGCAGCAGTGCTCACGAAGGCCGCGGGGACCCCGCACGGGAAGACCCCTCCGACCCGCCGCGACCGCGGCCAGCGCCCGATCGCCCTCACATCACCGGAGCACGGGGGGACGCGAGTGGCACGTCGGCCCCGCCACCGTGACCCGGTTCCTGCAGTCGCTGCCACGCGAGGCTGTCCGGCCGGCCGATTCAGCTGAGTCGCGGCTCAGCGAAAAGCAGTGATGCTACGGGCGACCCAGCCGTTGAAGGGGCGCGGGCCGCGGCCGAGGACCCGTTCCACGTCCGGGCTGATCCGCAGTTCGGCGGCGTTCGGGGCGGCGATGATGTCCAGGGTGTCGTCGGCGAGCTCCGGCGGAACGAACCGGGTCATCGCAGCCTTGGCCTCCTCGCGGGTGAGTTCGTGGAACCGCACCGGCGCTCCGAGCGCGGCGGCGATGGCTTCCGCCTGCTGGCGCGGCGTGATCACCTCGGGTCCGGTCAGCTCGAAGACTCCGCCGGTATGCCGGTCGTCCAGCAGGCAGGCTGCCGCGACCTCGGCGATGTCCGCCGGATCTACGACCGGAACCCCGACATCGCCGAAGGGCGCGGCGACCGTCCCTTGCGTGCGCACGGACTCCGCCCAGGCCAATGCATTGGAGGCGAAGCCACCCGGTCGCAGGACAGCCCAGTCCAGGCCGGACTCCCTCAACGCGTCCTCCACCGCACGCATCGCGATCCGCGACGGGCCGAGCGGCCTGGTAGCCACGCCCTGCGAAGACAGCAGGACGACCCGGCGGACCCCGCTGGCCACAGCCAGGTCGATCACGTCGGCCGGCCTGGCTTCGGCGGCGTGCAGGTCGCCGGACAGCAGGAGGAACAGCGCCTTCGCACCCTTCAACACGGCGGCGAGACCATGCGGCTCGGCCAAGTCGGCCGACACGTGCCGGACCCCGTCCGGCACCGCCGCCGCGTGCCGCGACACCGCCGTCACCTGCTCGCCCGTCTCGGCCAGGGCCTGCGTCAAAGGCCGGCCCACATTCCCGGTAGCCCCGGTCACCACAATCATGTTCAGCTCCTGGTCAGTTGTGCGCTGTGACAGCTGACGCTAGGAGACAGGCTTACCTTCCGTAAGGACATACCCAGAGGTAAGCTCCGGACATGAAGGAAGGCGCGCAGCTGACGCAGGCCGAGGCGGGCAAACCGTATGAGGTGTTTCACACCGACTGCCCCGCCCGCAACGTGGTCGACCACGTGACCAGCAGGTGGGGAATCTGGGTTCTGATCTCCTTGCGGAGCAACAGCCTTCGTTTTTACGAGCTGCGCGACAGCATTCAGGGCATCAGCGAGAAGATGCTCGCTCAAACACTGCGCGCACTGGTCCAGGACGGCCTCGTCTGGCGGGAGGTCGAGCCGACGACGCCACCCCAAGTCACCTACGGGGCGACCGAGTTCGGCCAGGACGTCGCTGAGCCCCTGACGGACTTGTTCGACCGGATCACCCGGCGGCTGCCGCCCGGCCAACGTCCGCCGCGGAGCGGCTGAGCGCAACAGGTCAGCGGAACAACTGCCCGGAGCAATGAGCGTGGGCCCTGCCGGGCTGCGCCCACCCACACGCCCGCGGTTCTGATCGCCCGCGGACCGATCGACCCGCAACCTCTGACGGGTACAGTCGCTGGTGGCACAGACTGCCCGTCGCCGACAGGCTCCCCGGACCGCTGGTGCTCCGCTCCTGGACTGGTGGATTGAGCGCGGAGGTAACCGTCCAGGCACCTGCGGGCGGCCTCCTCGCTGGACCCGAGCACGGTCGCGCCCGTCTCCACCAGAACCCGGCTCGCCTGGACGGGCTCAGTTGCTCCTGCACCAGGCGGCACCGCGGTCTGGGTGGACTCACCCCGCGATTACGGTTGCCGCCTGCTGATCCCGGATCCTGGTGAACGCTTTCCCCGTATCCCTGCGGCTGGCTGACGGCCCGTCGGCCGACCATCAGGAGGGCCGGCCCGGAGCCCGGTTCGGCCTGACGTCAGCTGGAGCGTTCCGTCTGTTCGTCGGGCGGCAGCAGGTCTGCGGCTCTGCGTTCCATCAGGACCGGGAGGTAGGTGGGCGCACACGCGCGTACCTGGGCGGCCTTGTCCTTGATCGGCTCGGGCACCCAGTCCTGCGCGTGGTGGGCCAGGTCGGCGGCCTTCGCCCCTCAGTCTCACGGAGCGGCCCTCGGCAGGTAAGTCGATCCTTCGCCGCCCTGCGCGGTGGCCGGCAGCGCCCACAGGCTGGAATCTGCCGCGCCCATCGGAGCAGACCCGGGCGAAGCGGGCCAGGCCGGTCAGCTGTGGGAAGACAAAGCACCCGAGCCGCTGCGGCAGAAGTCCGATCAGGGAGCGCAGTTGGCCCGGAACAACCGCGAGGCGCTGCTGGCGGCGGCAGCGGGCCTGACCGCCACGGTGTGGCTGGCCTGCCGCCGCCGGAAGAGGTGAACGGAGCGAAGATCGCCTAGAGGCAGGTCGGTCTGGTCCTCGGCGCCGTCAGCGGCCTGGCTGCGGGAGCGTTGTTCAAGCAGACGTGGAAGATAGTCGGCCACGACAGGGACACTCCGGACGCCACTGACGAGGACCGCTCCTGGCACGAGGTGTTGCTCGCTGGCAGCAGTCGTCGCCACGATGCTCGTCGCCCGGGCCGTCGTCCTCCGGCAAGGCGACCGAAGGCTTGCCGCTCACCCGCGGCTGCGCCGTCTTGAGGTCGTGGCTCGCCGGAGTCGATGCGCGGGACCGCGCGCACTGGCCCCGCATGCCGAGTCAGGTGCCCGAAGCCGCCGTCGTCGCCCTGGCGGTGGAGCGAGCTGAGTACCTTCGGCTTGTGGATGCTGACCACAGCGCTGCTCTTTCATGGCGTCTCGCTCACTCGGTCGGTTCCTGGCCGGTGAGCAGGTTGAGCAGGCCGGCGGGGGCGTTGTCGCCGAAGATGAGCTGGTGGTTCTTGTCGGATTCGGCGGCGAACCGGGCGCTGCGGGCGAAGAGAGCCTGCTCGTACTCTGCAAGGGCGGCTTCGATGTCGTCGGAATGTGCGGCGATGGCTTTGCCGAGTTCGGCGCCGTCGAGCATGGCGAGGTTGGCGCCCTCCCCGGCGAACGGTGACATGAGGTGGGCGGCGTCGCCCAGCAGCGTCACTCCGGGAACGCGGTCCCACCGGTGGCCGATCGGCAGGGCGCTGATCGGGCGCGGGGCGAGGGCGGTTTCCCCGTCAGTGATGAGTGCGGTGAGTTCAGGCGCCCATCCGGTGAATTCTGCCGCGACCTGGGCCGCCGCCGTTTCGGGACTGGCGAGGATGGCGGCGATCCATTCCTGCGGCTTGGTGAGCGCGACGTAGGTGTGAAGAACGGCGTCGGCCTCTCGATGGCCAAGGATCCCCTTGCCGGTCGTGACGGCGAACAGGGAACCGTCGCCGGTGGCCTTGGCCGCTGCGGGGTGGCGCTGGTCGGCGTCGTACAGGTAGGTCTCGATGAACGACGTGCCGACGTACTCGGGCTTCGCGTCGGAGAGCAGCGGCCGGACCCTCGACCAGGCGCCGTCCGCGCCGACGAGGAGGCCGGTCGTCACGGTCGGCCCGTCGGCGAACGTCAGCTCGTGCCTTCCGTCTCCGAGGGGGCGGACACCGGTGACCTTGTGTCCCCACTGGATCATCTCGCCGGGCAGTGAGTTGATCAGGATCCGACGTAGGTCTCCGCGGAGCACCTCGGGGCGCCCGCCCGTGCCGTCGTCGGGCTGGTCGAGCAGGACCGCGCCGTGCTGGTCGAGCACGCGCACCGCCTCGCCGCCTTCGTGGATGATCGCGCGGAACTCGTCGGTGAGGCCGGCAGCTTCGAGGGCCAGCTGCCCGTTGTACTCGTGGAGGTCGAGCTGACCGCCCTGCGTGCGGGCGTCCGCCGATGTCTCGGCTTCGTAGATGGTCGCGGGGATGCCGTGCAGGTGCAGGACCCGGGCGAGGGTCAGGCCGCCGAGTCCGGCGCCGATGATCGTGACGGGAGTGGTCATGGTGGTTTCCCCTTCGACTGAACACGCTCTACTTGGGTACACTGTTCGCAGTAATGACATCACGATAGCACTACTGCGAACAGTGAGCGCAGTAGTGAGGAGGGAAACCCGATGAACGACGCTCACACGGTGGTCTGGAACCGGCCGGAGCGGGCCGCGAAAGGCCCCGCACCCTCACGCACCCGGGCGGAGATCACCGCCGCCGCCATCGCGATCGCCGACGCCGAGGGCATCGAGGCACTGTCCATGCGGCGCGTCGCCAAGGAACTGGGAACGGGCACAGCCTCGCTCTACCGCTACCTGGCATCCAAAGACGACCTGCTCGATCTCATGCTCGACGCCGTAGCGGCCGAAGACGGCGGCCCGCCTGCCCCCACCGGCGACTGGCGCGGCGACTTGCGGACACTGGCCTATCGCTCCCGGGCCACCATCCACCGGCATCCCTGGATGACCTCCCTCGCGGCGGGGCGCCCATCACTTGGACCGAACTCCCTCGATGCCACCGAACACGCACTCGCGGCCCTCGATCCCCTCGGCTTCGACATCGACGTCATGATCACCGTCGTCGATACGCTGCTTGCCTTCGTCCGCGGCTACGCCATCGGCGAGCTCGCCCAGCAGGAAGCCGTCCGACGCTCCGGAGTCGGCATCCAGGAATGGATGGACGCCCACGCGCCCTACCTCGACAAAGTCGTCAGGGCCGGGCGCCATCCACTCCTCGCCCGGGTCATTCGTGATGCCGAACTTCCCCACGCGGCCGACAGCGCCGAGCGCGGTTTCCAACTGGGACTCGAACGACTCCTCGACGGATGGGAGGCCAACCTGCCCATCCGGCCCTGACGATTCGACAGCGCCAACTGGATGTTCCTCGGCGAACTCCGCAATCCGACGTCGGCCTCCGCGCGCGCCGAACCCCCGACGCAGCACGATTCCCAGAAGCGCCCTCTGCCCTGGCAAGATCAAGAACGTGACGCCAGACTGGCAGTGATGATGCGCAGGATGGTCGACGTGCCGCCGCCGGTGCCTGCGGAGATCAGGACGTGCGGGGAGTCGGCGTCCAGGGCGACGGAGACCGCCTTGCCGCCGGATCCGACGCCGATGGCGGTGCGGACTCCTTGGCCTTGGCCATCATCTCCCGGATCTCAGGGTCCTCCAGCAGGGCCTTCGCCGGTGGCTTCGGGTCTTCTTCACCATCACGTACGTCTCGCGGCCGGCCACGCGCCAGGAGAACGTCACGCCCTCCAGTGCGAGCTTCTGCGTGATGAGGTCGGCGATCAGGTCCTTGGAGAAGTCCAGGCACCCCGGCACGTCGACGCGTATCTCTGCGGCGCCGTCGGAGAAGTTCTTCGGGATGTGGAAGCAGCGCCGCGGGTCGGTCTGCTCCGGCAGCCTGAGCGGCAGCGCGAGCGCCTCATGCAGCGGGAAGACCCACTCACCCATCAGCTCCCGGCGCTTGCGGGTCAGCAGCCCGTACGTGACACCGCCGACGGTCAACGCGGAGGCCGCGCCGACGCCGCCGGTCTCCAGCGCGGCGAGCGCCTGGTCCCGCTCCCACAGATCCTGAGTTCCGTACGTGCGGGTTGTGGTGCGCGGTCAGCGTGAGAGCGTGGCGACGGCCTCGGCGTGGACGCCGGGCGCGGCGGCCAGGAGGCTCTCGCTCTGCGGGGTCCAGGGGCGGCCCTCGGCGTCGGAGATCTGTCCGCCGGCCTCGGTGACGAGCAGCGCCCCGGGCAGCAGGTCCGCGCGGGCGCCGGCGTACTGCCAGAAGGCGTCGATCCGGCCGGCGGCCACGTTCAGCAGGTGCAGGGTTGCGGGCACGGCGGTGCGGACGACGAGCGCGTCGAAGAGCATCGCGGTGATCGAGGAGCCGACGCGCCGCACGACCTTCTCCTCCTCGTCCGGCCGGGCCTGGCTGGTGGCCACGATGCTCAGGCCGAGGTCCGCGGTCTGGGAGACGTGCAGCGGTCGGCCGTCGAGGTGGGCGCCCGCGCCGGTGAGCGCGGTGTAGGTCTCGCCGGTCAACGGCAGGTGGACCGCGGTGAGCACCGGCTAGTTCTCACGCACGAGGGTGGCGGTCACCGCCCACTCCGGCAGGCCGTGCAGGTGGTTGACGTTGCCTTCGGCCGGATCCACGACCCACCATTCGCCGGGCGGCAGCGCCCCGCCGTCCAGCTCGTCCTCCACCCAGCCGGCGTCCGGGCGCAGGCGCGTGAGGCGGGGGCGCAGGATGTCGAGGGCCGTGTCGTCGTTGGCGGCGAGCGCGCGCATCAGCTCTTCGCGGTTCTGGTAGCGGACCACCTCGCCGAAGCGCTCGCGCAGCGCCGAGCCGGCCGCGCGCACGGCGATCGCGGTCTGGCCGAGCAGGTCGGCGTCGGAGGCGGCGACGTCAGTGGTCTGAAGCGTTTCGGACATGGTGGTACTCCCGTCTGAGGAGGGGTGATGAGGCGGGTCGGGCCAAGCTGTGCGTTCCGTCTTGCGCTCTCGTCTCGAAGGTATACAGCCCCTTAATTAACTTCAAATGCATGTCAAGCACGCCTAGGATTACTCACATGCAATTGGATTTGAATCTGCTCGCCGCGCTCGACGCGCTGCTGGAGGAAGGCAGTGTGGCCGGGGCGGCCGCGCGCCTGCACGTCACCGCCCCCGCGATGAGCCGGAGTCTGGGCCGAATCCGGCGCACGACCGGGGACCAGATCCTGGTGCGCACCGGCCGCACGATGACCCCGACGCCGTATGCGATCGCCGTCCGGGAACAGGTGCACGAGCTGCTGCACCAGGTCCAGGGGGTGCTGGCACCGAGCCGTGAACTCGATCTGGCAACGTTGGAACGCACCTTCACACTCCGCTGGCATGATTCCCTGGTCGCCTTGAGCGGCCCCACACTGCTCTCGGCGGTGCGCGGACAGGCGCCGGGAGTGCGATTGCGCTTCGTCGCGGAATCGAGCGTCGACACCCCCGAGTTGCGGCGTGGGGAGGTCGACCTGGAAGCGAACGCCAACCGGCCGAGCGCACCGGACATCCGTGCCGAGAACGTGGGCGAGACCCGCCTCGTCATCGTCGTGAGGAAGGGGCACCCCCTCACCCGCGTCAGGACCGTCACCGCGAAGCGGTACGCCGCCGCTGAGCACGTCACCGTCTCGCGACGTGGAAACCTCAGCAATGCCCTCGACGACGCCCTCGCGCGGATCGGCCTCACCCGCCGCGTGGTGGCGACCGCGCCCACGGAAGCAGCCGCGCTGGAGTTCGCGCGCGGCTCCGATCTCCTGATCAGCGTCCCCGAAGCCACCACGCAGTCAGCGGTCGCCGACCTCGGCCTGGCCGTGCTCCCCCTCCCGCTCGAACTGCCTTCGGCACCGATATACCTGTCGTGGCATCAGCGCTACGACACCGACCACGCCCACGCCTGGCTGCGCGGGCTGGCGCGAACCGCGCTGGCCATGGGAGGAGCGTCGTCATAGTCGGCGCCGTCCGGCCGCTTCAGCCATACGTCCACGCGACCACTTCGATGCCGCGCGGCCGGCCGCTGTGCGGACCCGCATCAGATCACCAGCCCCCGGCGGTAGGCGTACACGACCAACCTGAACGCGGTCGCGAAGCCCGAGTCTGTCGAGGACGCGAGACACGAACGTCCTGACGCTCTCCTGGCTGATCAGCAAGGCTGCCGCGACCTCGCTCAGCCGCCAGGGCCAGGGCGCTCGCCCGGCCGGTCCCGCTGCCCCCGCCGGACTACCGCCACCCCCACGCCGGCGAACTCACCCTCGGCTTCGAGGCATTCACCCCGTCCGGCGCCCCTCACCAGACCCTCGGCCTGTACCCCGTCGAACCAGGCTCACCCTCCGAGACCGCGCCGCGCATGCTCTGACCTCTGCTGTGCCGAGTGGCACACAGCGTGACCAGCACCGCCGTCACCGCCCCGTGCCACCAGACCTACGGGACTCAGTGATGCGCGAGCCCGACCGCGGACAGCAGGCAGGATCACGACCAGATCGGCCGGCTCACCGCCGAGGGGCCATGACGAGAGGCGCGTAACGCGTCGCCCGGCGCGGCGAGCTGCTGGCCCTTGGACAACGAGGCGGCCTCCTGCCTTGCCTCCCGCCCCGGGCAAGTACGCCTCGACGACAAGCATGCTTTACAGTTCAACCGCCGCCCCGCTCATACGGCCCATTCACGAACATTGCGCCATCCCGGGGCGCCGCATGCCACGGCCGCCGACACACCACCCCCGTCAGGCGGCCCTCCGCCGGGGGCTGGCGCCCATCCCCTGTGCGCGCCAGCCCCCGCCCCCTTCAACGAACCCGTCGGCTCGTCAACGGGAGGGCTGCCTGTCGCTGCATGCGGAGATGAGAATCACGCGTCCTGTTCGGCGCCGGTCATCAGGGCGAGCAGGCTGCGGGGCGCACGGTCGTCGATCATGATCGTGTAGAAACCGTCGTCGTCCGCTTCCACGGCGGCGGCGCGGGCGAACATGTCTTGTTCGTGCGCGGCGAGGGCCGCCTCCGCATCGCGGGGGCGCGCGGCGAGGGCCCGGCCGAGTTCAGCGCCGTCCTGCATGGCCAAGTTGGCGCCTTCGCCGTTCGGCGCCCGGAGGTGGGCGGCATCGCCGAGCAGAGTCACCCCCGGTAGGCGGTCCCAGCGGTGCCCGGCCGGCAGGGTGAAGATGGGGCGCAGGGCCGGCGGGGTGTCGCTGTCGGTGATCAGGGCGGTGAGTTCGGGGGCCCAGCCGTCGAACTCCTTCGCGACCCGTGCGGTGAGCGCTGCGGCGTCGGTGGCATCAAGGCGGGCGAACCAGTCCTGGGGCTTCTTCACCTGCGCGTAGGCGTGCAGGGTCCCGCTGCCCTCCCGGTGGGCCAGCAGTCCCCTCCCCGGTGCGAGCGCGAACAGCGATCCGGCCCCCACCGCCTCGGCGGAGGCTGGATGGCGGGTTCCTGCGTCGAAGAGGAACGTCTCCACGCTGCAGACGCCGAAGTACTCGGGAACAGCCTCGGAGAGCAGCGGTCGTACGCGCGACCAGGCACCGTCGGCACCGATGAGCAGGTCCGCGACAACGGTGGTGTTGTCGGCGAAGGCCACCTGGTGGCGGCCCCCGCCGAGAGCCCGCACCGCGGTGACCTTGTGGCCCCAGCGGACGGTGCCGGCGGGCAGGGAGTCGAGCAGCAGCTGCCGCAGTTCGCCGCGCGGTACCTCCGGGCGTTCGCCGGTTCCGTCGTCGGGCAGGTCGAGCAGCACGTTCCCCGCCTGGTCCATGACCCGGTACGCCTCGCGGCCCGGCAGGATCAGCTTGCGGAACTCCTCGATCAGACCGGCCGCTTCCAGAGCGGCCTGCCCGCTGTGGGGGTGGAGGTCGAGCAGCCCGCCCTGGCGGCGGGCTTTCGGCGCGGGCTCCGCCTCGTAGACCGTGGCCGGGATGCCGTGCACGTGCAGTACGCGGGCCAGCGTCAGGCCACCCAGGCCCGCTCCGATGATCGTGACAGGTGTCGTCATGGTCCCTCCCCAGCCCCTTGTGGGGCGCTTCAACGCATATTGGATCGCCACTCCAAACACGCTAACACGAAGTTGGATCGACGCTCCATTCGTGCGATGCTAAGCGGCATGGTGAAGAGAACAGCGAAGGGATCTGTGCGGGCCCCACGGCGGACGGACAGCCTGTCGAGGGAAGTGATCATCCAGACCGCGATCGAGATCCTGGACAGCGGTGGCGAGAAGGCGCTCACGCTGCGCGCGCTCACGGTGCGCCTGAGCACTGGCTACGGAGCGATCTACCACCACGTCGTGGACAAGAACGATCTGCTCGCGACGGCCACTGACGACGTCATCACCGCCGTGCTGTCCGGCGCGGTCGCCGATGCGGACCCGCGCACCGCTCTGCGCCGTCTCGCCCTCGGCCTGTTCGATGCGATCGATGCCCACCCCTGGGTCGGGGCAGAACTCTCCCGCCAACCGCGGCGGCCCGCGCTACTGGACTTCTACGAGAGCATCGGCCGCCTGCTGGACGCCCTCGAGGTTCCGGAAAAGGCGCGCTTCGACGCGGCCGGCACGCTCGTGAACTATGTCCTCGGCGTCGCCGCGCAGAACGCCGCGAACGCACGGCTCCGCGCAGGCAGTGACACGGACCGGGAGACCTTCCTGAAGAACTCTGCCACGCAATGGGCGCAGCTCGATCCCGGCCGGTACCCGTTCGTGCACGCGGCGGCGACCCAGCTGGGCGAGCACGACGACCGCGAGCAGTTCCTCGTCGGGATCGACATCTTCCTCGCCGGTATCTCTGCCCTGGGCTAGAAACCCCCGGCACTCACCGCCCTCGCGGCGCCGCCCAGCCGGTGCCCGCCCGTACGCCGCAGCGCGATTTCAGCGTCGGCCGACCTTCAGGGGCGAAGCGCGGCTCGGGCTGGTCATGAGCATCTCCTGCTGGGAGTGGGATACCGGCGACGGCAACGACAACAGCTTCCGAGAAACTATGAACCGGTTGAACAGCAATCAGTTCTTCAGCCACATCCGGACCGCCATCGGCGCGGCGTCGCCCACGCTCATCGGGCTCATGATGGACCTCACGTCCATGGCGATCACCGGCCTGCTCGGTCGATCGACAAGCCCGGCCTCGCCCTCGGATCGACACCGGCGGATCCACTTATGAGCCGTGGCGCCGGAGATGCCCATCGCGGTCGCGACATGCGCGACAGGGCGGCCGCGCAGACACGTTCGGCCAGCAGCCGCCTGCCGTGAAGGGTCAGCCGGGCATTACGGTGGGACACGAAGACCTCCGTGCGGTGCAGTCCTAGACAGCTCCACCACACCGGAGGTCTTCACCATGATCAAGCCCTGCCAGTGTCAACAACGCTCGTGAACACCTAGCCCCGCCCTAAAAGGCGTTGTCCAGCGCCAGGGTGAGCTCGGCGATCCGCCACCGACCGTCGGACCGGCGCAGGGCGAACGTGTAGACCCCGGTCGAGATCATCTGGATGCTCTCGCCGGTGTTCCTCGTCTGCACCAGATAGGCCCGCACCTCAGCGGTGGCGGCGTACGTCGTCGTGACCACGACATTGCCCAGGTGGTGCCGCACCCTTCCGGTCTGGGCCGTGTGCCCGTCACGGATGAAGTCGAGCGCCGCCGCGCGTCCGGCGACCGGGCCGAGCACTCCCTGTCCGGGCATCGTGAAGGTCCAGGTGGTGTCTTCGGTCAGGACCGCTTCCAGCTCGGGCACATTCAGCTCGTCCAGGGCGTGGGCGTAGTTCGCCACCGCCTGCTGGAGTTCGGCGGTCACGAGACCACTGTCAGCACGATCTTGCCTTGGAGGTGGCCCTGCGCGGCTCGCGTGTGTGCGCTGCCCGCCTCGGGCAGCGGGTAGGTGCTGTCCACTCCGACCTGGAGCTTGCCCTCGGCGAACAGGCGCCCGATCTCGGCGAGCTGGGGGCCGTTGGAACGCACCTGAATGTTCGAGACTGTGATGCCCAGACTCGCCGTCTCTTCCGGGTCGTACTGGGCGAAGAACACCGGAAGCATGGTGCCGCCGCGCTTGAGCACGGTCAGGAAGCGTGAGCTGTCCGGGCCACCGACGGTGTCGATCACCAGGTCGACACCGCTGACCACGTCCGCGGCCTGCGTCCTGGTGTAGTCGATGAACTCATCTGCGCCGAGCTTGCGCAGGAACTGCTCGTGCCGGCCCGAGGCCACCGCGATTACGTGTGCCCCCTTCCATTTCGCCAGCTGCACCGCGAAGTGACCCACTCCACCGGCGGCCCCGTTGACCAGCACGGTCATCCCTGGCGTGATCGGCACCGGCTGGTGCACCTGGCCGGTGAAAGGAGACGGCACGTCGTGGCCGAGATCAACCAGGTACTGCCAGGCCGTAAGCACGGCCATCGGCGCCCCAGCCGCCTGCACGTGGTCGATACCGGCCGGCTTGTGAGCCAGGTCCGAAGCCGGCGCGGCCACATACTCGGCGTATGTCCGGCCGTCGAATCCGGGGAACCGCAGCATGCCGAAGACCTCGTCACCGACGGCGAACCCCATCACGTCCGGAGCGACCGCCTGGACCACGCCCGACATGTCCGTTCCGGGGATCAGGGGGAACTCCAGCGCCGGCCTCACCTCGGCCGGCATGACCTTCATCCCCTCACGCAGGTACCAGTCCGGCGGGTTGATTCCCGCCGCGTGCACCCGGACGAGCACCTCGCCCGGGCCGATCTCGGGAACCGGCACCTCGTCACACTGCAAAACTTCCGGCCCGCCCGCTTCGTGGAACTGGATCGCCTTCATCGCACCTGTCGCTTTCTTGGGGAAACGTTGCTCCTTCAGTCAAGGCCCAGGACGGCATGGCCGTCCAAGACCGGTTCGGCAACCTGGTCATTCCGAAACGGCATGACGCCTACGCTGGACGGGTGAACGATCTCGGACAGGACCTGGAACTGCGGCTGGTGCGCTACTTCACCGTGGTGGCGGCGCACCAGCACTTCGGCCGGGCCGCCGCCGACTTGCACGTGGCCCAGCCGGCGCTGAGCCGCCAGATCCAACGGCTCGAGAAATATCTCGGCGCACGACTGCTGGACCGCGTACCCCAGGGCACCCGGCTCACTCCGGCCGGCCAGAGGTTCCTCCCCCGGGCCCAAGCCCTGCTGCAGGCCGCCCGCCAGGCCGAGCTGGCCGTGCGTGAACAAGCCGAGACCGAACGAATCGTCATCGGCTACGTTGAAGACCTGGTGATCACTGCCGCCGTACGGGAACTGCGCCGCCGTCACCCGGACGCCGAGATCGCCACCCGGTACCTGAGCTGCCGCGACGTCGGGGCGCTGTCCGACAAGCGCGTCGACGCCCTGATCGCGCGGGCCCCGCTGCCGCTCGCCGCCGACGACGTGTTCACCACCCCGCTGTACGAGGAGCCCCGGATGCTCGTGGTCCCACGCGGCCATCCCTTGGCCGACCGTACGTCGGTGACCGCGGAAGAACTGGCCGGCGAGGAGGCGGCGCCCTGCGCGTTCGATACCGCGGACTGGACTTCCTACCGGATCCTCGGGGCCGGCGTGCCGCCGATCGAGAGCTACGAGGACAAGCTCGAACTCGTCGCGAGCGGCAGGGCGATCGCCGTGCTGCCGGTCGGCGATCGGCGTAGCTCACTGCGTCCCAACCTCGTCACCGTCCCGGTCGAGGGCGCTCCCCCGAGCCAGGTCGTGCTGGTCAGCCGCAAGGGCGACCCGAATCCGATGATCAGGAATCTCAGGCTGGCGGCCAAGGCCGTCCTGACCGCCCCGGCAGCGTGACCGGGCCCGCTTTGGCACTGAACTGCCCCAAGCGGTGCTCATGCGCGCCGTGTTCGTGGCTCATCTGCCGGCATCGCTCGGGGTTGGGTTGTGCCGACTCAGCGTCCGACCTGGAACGGAGATCAAGCACGCCGTCTCGACCATCTGTTTCCCAGACGGAGGGCATTTGTTCGTTTTTGTGTGTGCGGGGTGCGGCGCTGAGCTGACCGCCCCGCTGTCCCAGGTCGCCCTGCCGGTCCATGCCCATCAGACGTACGGGAACGGGGCTCAGCTCCCGGTGCTCATGGACTCGGGCACGTTCGCCGTGGACCCGGAACCCTGCGGGCCGCCGTGGCGGAAGTGGGAGGAGGACCAGCCGGACGAGGCAGCCGCCCGCGGTGTCTACGCGCCGGTCCACGCCCTCTCCGACGGCGCGCCCGGCGCGACCGTCATCGCCCCCGGCGACGCCCACGGCGACGCCCACGGCACCGTACTGATCCCGGAGAATCGCGGAGGCGGCAACTGCTGCGGCCTCGACGGGTCCGCCGGCCCCAACGTGGCCTGCGCGGCGTGTGCCCGGCCCGTGGCGAGCCGGATCGACGACTGCTCGCTCTGGCAGGCGATGTGGCTCGTACCGAACGCCGTACGCCGCCTTCCCGTCGACGGCACCAACGCCGCACCACTTCCCTGGTCGGAGTTGATGGCGGAGGGGAAGGGCACACCGCCGTTCGAGCCGATCGCCAGATGGGGGTCGCGGATGGCCGCGGGCCACTGGTCGCACCACTGGTGGTCGTGGAGCCCGCAGTGGGAGGCGGCGGCCGGCCGGGCGCTCGCCCATCTGCTGGCGGCCTCGGAGGGCCGGTCCGTGGTGGTCCCGAATGGCTTGGCCGCGGAGGTGTTCCGACGCGCGCTCGACGGCATGCTGCCCGCGGGTCCGCAGGCGCGGCGCGCGGTTTTGGCCGGCCCGGGACGGCCGGCTCCCGACGGGGACGCCGACATCCTCCTCGTGCCGTCCCATCCGCAGACGGGGGAGGCGTGGGCACCGGCCGACCCGGGACCGTACCTGGTGCCGCTGCCGTTCGGGGTGTGGCTGTGGCTGGCCTTCCCCGAGCCGGACCCGCCCTTCCCCACCTCGGGAGGCCTACCCGACGGCGTTCTCCGCGACGACTTCGACCCGCCCGCGCCGCGCCCCCGCCACCTGTTCCGAGCCGACCCGGAAACGTTTCGGCAGACCCTGGTCCGGCTGCCGGACGTCCGCAGCCCGTGGCTGCGGGAGATCCTCGACAACCTCACGCAACACATGCGCGCCGGCTACTTCTAGCCCGCGACTGGCTTTGCACGCGAGGAACGAACAGCAGGTGTTCACCACTTCGGGCTCCGACTCCGAGAACGGGAGTCGTCTGCCAACGACTTCGGGAGTCCGTTCATCGCGTGCCCATGATCAATGTCCATGAGTGCGGGAGCCACTCCGCCCAGGCTTGACCGAGGGCGGGACGGAGGGCATCAGACCGGAGCCTCAGCGGCTCATTGGTGGCCCTTCTCGGTGATCATGTTGATCAGGCCCTGGGCGGTGTTGTGCTCGGAGTCGATCCCCGGGGCCTCTCCACCTTCAAAGGTGGCGGGCTCGGAGCTGCGGGGGAACATGGTCTGCTCGTACTCGGCGAGCGCGGCCTCGACATCGTCGGGGTGGGCGGCGAGGGCCTGGCCGAGTTCGGCGCCGTCGAGCATGGCGAGGTTGGCGCCTTCGCCGTTCGGGGGCGCGAGGTGGGCGGCGTCGCCGAGCAGGGTGACTCCTGGCACCCGGTCCCACCGGTGCCCGGTCGGCAGACCGTAGTGGGGGCGCAGGACCGGCGCTGTGTCGCCGTCGGTGATCAGCGCTGTGAGTTCCGGTGCCCAGCCGTCGAACTCGGCCGCGATCCGCGCGGTGGCCGCGGCGGCATCGGTGAAGTCGATGGCGGCGAACCAGTCCTGCGGCCTGGTCAGTGCCACGTAGGTGTGCAGGGTGTCGCCGCTTTCCCGGTGAGCGAAGATCTCCTTGCCCGGCGAGGGCGCGATCAGCATCCCGCCACCGACCGCTTTCGCGGCGGCCGGGTGGCGGGTGTCGGCGTGGAACAGGTATGTCTCGACGAACGACGTGCCGTCGTACTCGGGTGTGGCGGCGGAGAGCAGCGGCCGTACCCGTGACCAGGCGCCGTCCGCGCCGACCAGCAGGCTGGTGACGACGGCGCCGCCGTCGGCGAACGTCACCTCGTGGCGGCCCGGACCGACGGTGCGGGTGCTGCTGACCTTGCGCCCCCACCGGACGGTGCCGGCCGGGAGCGAGTCGAGCAGGATCTGTCGTAACTCGCCGCGGTGCACCTCGGGACGGCCGCCCGTGCCGTCGTCGGCCTTGTCGAGCAGGACGGTCCCGTCCGGGTCGAGGACCCGCATCGCCTGGCGGCCCTCCAGGACGATGGCGTGGAACTCGTCCATCAGGCCGGCCGCCTTGAGGGCGAGCTGTCCGTTGTAGTCGTGGATGTCGAGCAGCCCGCCCTGCGTGCGCACCGTCGGGGAGGACTCCGCCTCGTAGACCGTGGCCGGGATTCCGTGGACGTGCAGGACGCGGGCCAGAGTGAGTCCGCCGAGTCCGGCGCCGATGATCGTGACGGGCATGTGCATGGTGACTCCTGGGGATCGGGGCCGCCCAGTGAGTTCTGGCCGGCCGTTCCTGAAACATTGCCGGACCTCGCCGACAAGCCACCGACATCGAACCGGCAGCCGCCGATGGATGACCGACACCGCATATCCGCTCCGCCGGCGACGAAGCCCAGCCCGCACTGGGTACGACGAACGGCCCGACGGGAGGAGCGGCCAGATGGCTGCGGCGGTGCCGACCAGGGCGCCCAGGCATACGACCGCCGCACCCGTGCGTCGCCCCGCGGTCCAGCAGGGGTCTTCGCCTTCTCGGGCCCGTCCGACGTTGCTGCTGACGCTGCCCGAGGACTGGGCTGCCGCGACGTTGACGCGGGCGCGGTCTCCGTGAACGACGACGTGGAACGTACGGTCCACCTGGCCGGGTGTGGGGATCTGCTGGTCGTCCGGCATGGTCGCGCGCAGCTCTGCCACGAGCTCGACGACCGTCGTACGTACCTGGTCGACCAGTCCGTGCAGGGCGGAGAAAGAAACGGACCAGTAGAAGGCGGGGTCCATGACCCGGGTGAGTTCCAGCCCGCCCGGGATGCTCAGGCGGGCATGCTCCCCGTCGCTTTCGCATCTCTGAACGAGGGGCCCGGCAGTTCGCAAGCACCGCGCGCCCGGCGCGGCGGCCGAAGCCGGCGGGCACGGCGGCCCGGTGCCGGCGGGCACGGCGGCCCGGTGCCCGGCCTCGTGCTCGTCGCGCAGCCACTCCGTCCACACCGTCGCCGGGTGCCGGGTGCCGGGTGCCGGGTGGCGCACCGAGAAGTAGCAGCGGCCGTGGGGCGGTCGGCCCGGCAGCCGCACTCCCCGGTCGAAGACTGTGCTTGTTCACAGCCGGACGGCCAGCCAGATGGTCACGGCCGCGGTTACGGTGAGTCCGACGTTGAGTGCGATCCGGCGGTCTTGGCCGCTCAGGTGGACGGTGATCGCGCCGATTTGCAGGAGTACGAAGCCGATGGCTGCGGCCGGCGCCAGCGAGGGAGCGATGCCGGTCAGCGGCGGCAGTACCAGGCCGGTCGCGCCGAGTATTTCGACCGTTCCCAGCACCCTGAGGGCGGGCAGGGGCATGCGGTCGACCCAGGCCATCATCGGTCGGAGTTGATCGCGGCTGCGGATCACCTTCAGTGTGCCTGCGTAGAAGTAGAAGAGCGCGAGCAGTCCCGCGACGATCCAATAGGCGATGTTCATGGTTCCCGTTCATGGTCCACCGGTTCACGGGGACCCGTCGATTGCGTTGTGTGCCAGAAGAGCCCCGGCGGAGGCCGGGTCCGCCGTTCGAGGGGACCCGGAAGCCGAAAGGCGCCGGTGCCGCCGCCTTGCCTGCTGAAGAGAGGGTGGCCGGGCCGTGCCGTCGGCTTCAGGCGAGGTCGGTGGCGGGCTCGGTCGCGTAGTGGCTCATCGCCTCGATGTTGGCCTGTGGTGTCAGCGGCCGGCCGCCGGCGAGCACCTCCTGGAGGTCTCGGAAGTACTGCACGTACAGGTCGGGGGTGAAGGTGCTGAGCATGACGGCGGGTTGGTCGGTCAGGTTGGCGAAGGTGTGCGGGGTGCCGGGCGGAACCATCACGAGCGTGCCCGTGGTGGCGTCGTGGTCCTCGTCCCCTACGGTGAACCGGACGGTGCCGGAGAGGATGTAGAAGCCCTCGTCGTGCAGGCCGTGGCGGTGCTGCGGCGGTCCCTGGGTGTGCGGGGCGAGGACGGACTCGGCGATCGCGAGGCGGTGCCCGGTGTGGCTGCCGTCCTCCAGGACGCGCATGCGCGTGGTGCCCAGAACGATCGTCTCGCCCTCGCCGGGACCCACCACCGACAGGGCGGGTCCGGTCCGCGGCTCGCTGTTTCGTGCTTCTTCGGTCATGCTCACCAGTGCACCGCCCGAGCTGCTTCAGTGTCCAAGACCCGTTCCACGGCGCCGATACCCGGTGGGTATCGTTGCAGCGTGGAGCTACGTACCTTGCGCTATTTCGTCGCGGTCGCCGAGGAACTCCACTTCGGCCGGGCCGCCATGCGACTGCACATGAGCCAGCCGCCCCTGAGCCGGGCGATCAAGCAGTTGGAAGCCGAGGTCGGGGCCCTGCTCTTCGCCCGCTCGCCCACCGGCGTCACGCTCACTCCCGTGGGCACGGTGCTGCTCGACGAGGCGCGGGCCCTGCTCGACCATGCCGACCGCGTCCGGGTACGCGTGAGCACGGCAGCCGGCGCCGCGACCATCACCATCGGCATCCTGGGCGACGGCACCGACCCGGGAGTGTCCAGGCTGGCCGCCGCCTACCGCCGAAACCACCCCGGCATCGACATCCGCATCCGCGAGACCGATCTGACCGACCCGACGTGCGGGCTGCGCGCCGGACTGGTCGACGTCGCCCTGACCCGGGCGCCGTTCGACCAAACCGCCCTGACGGTCCGTGCGCTGCGGACCGATCCGGTCGGCGTGGTCCTGCGCGCCGACGATCCGCTGGCCCGCCGCGACGGCCTGCGACTGGCCGAGCTGAGCGACCGCCGCTGGTTCCAGTTCCCGCAGGGCACCGACCCCGTCTGGCAGTCGTACTGGAACGGCGGCAGGCCGCGCGAGGGCCCAGTGGTGCGTGCCGTCCAGGAATGCCTGCAGGCCGTGCTGTGGGACGGCACGGTCGGCCTGGCCCCGCTCGGACACGACCTGCCCGCGGAGCTGGCCGTGGTACCGCTGACCGACATGCCGCCGAGCCCAGTGGTGGCGGCGTGGAACAAGAGCGACACCAACCCGTTGATCCGATCCTTCATCGAGACCGCGACGACCGCCTACCGTCACTGAGCACCGGCAACCGGCGCTGCCGCAACTCAGGTTCTGGCTCAGATTCGTGCTGGTGGGTCAGTGCTGACCGGAGTTCCGAGCGAGTGCGGCCTCGCGTTCGAGTGAGATGTCCCGCAGGAGCGCGGTGTCCTGGTAGAACGTTCGTTTCTTGGCGATCTTGCCGTCTATGACGTCCACCAGTTCGATGACGGTCATGGTCCACGGGTGCCGTCGATGTCGGTGCCGCTGTTGGTGGTGACGACGACCACGCGGGTGGGGCGCCTTCGGCGATGAGCTCGTCGATGCGGATGGCCGCGACGTCCAGGCCGGTCAGCCGGTGCATCCCGTGGCGGGCGGGGACGATGGCGGCTCCGTGGTGGACGCCGCTGCCGGGGTGGCCCCAGTTGAGTTCCAGCTCCTGTTCGTCGGAGAGATCCTTCAGGGTGGCGAAGTCCGGTCCGCCTTCTCGCAGGGCGGCTTCGTAGAAGCGACGGACCACGTCCTTGTTCGCCTCGGCCCGGGTGGGGTGTGCGATGGGCATCGGACGTGTCCTTGTCGTGTGCAAGTTTCCGGGACCGTCGCGGATCAGTCCCGGAAGCTGGGGGTGTGTCGGTGCGCCCGGTCGTCGGGGCGCGCCTGGTCAGGCGGCGAGGGAGCCGAACCAGCGGGTGGCGGCGCGCCGGAATGCCTCGGGGTCGGGGTCGGGGCCCTCGGCCCAGGCCACGACGCCGTCGGGCCGGATCAGCAGGGCGCCGAACCCGAGGCCGTTGGCGACCGGGCCGGGAACGTAGCGGATGCGGTCCTGCCAGCGGGCGGCGGTCTCCCGCAGGCTATGGCCGGCGGTGAAGTCGAGGGCGAGGCCCTGTCCTTCGCGCAGCAGGTCTCCGAGGCGGGTGCCGTCGCCGAGGCGGAAGTCCGGGGCGGTGAAGCCGACGGACGGCTGGTTGTTGCCCAGGTCGTAGTGGTGGGCGAGCCCGGAGGTGTTGCGGAAGACGTGGGTGGTGCCGTCGATGGTGCGCAGCAGGTCGTGGACGAGCCGGCGCAGGGCCGGGGCGTTGGGGCCGGGGTGCATCGTGGCGACCTGGGCGCGCGACCAGTCGAGGATGGCGGCGCCGACGGGGTGGCGCTCGGCGGTGTAGGTGTCGAGCAGGTCCTCGGGGGCTGTGCCGTGGAGGGTGGCGGCGAGCTTCCAGCCGAGGTTCATGGCGTCGCCGATGCCAAGGTTGAGTCCTTGGCCGCCGAGCGGGGAGTGGATGTGGGCGGCGTCGCCGGCGAGCAGGATGCGGCCGTTGCGGTAGGTGCTGGTCTGCATGGCGCGGTCGGTGAAGCTGGAGGCGAGGTGGACCTCGTTGATCGTGACGTCGGTGCCGGAGATGCGGCGCAGGACCGTCTGGAGGTGGTCGGGGGTCAGCAGCTGGGAGCGGTCGAAGGCACCGCCGTCGAAGTCCATCATGCCCAGGTGCCCTTCGAAGGGCGTGCGCAGGTACATGCCGGTCGGCGTCAGGTTGAAGCCCAGGTCCAGCTTGTCCGGGTCCTTGAGGGCCACGCGGGCGACGTAGCCGGTGAACAGGGGCTCGGTGCCGACGAAGTCGAAGCCCGCCAACTGGCGCACCGCGCTGCGTCCGCCATCGCATCCCACGAGCCAGCGTGCGCGGTAGTCGCATCCGCCGGCCCGCGCCAGGACGCCGTCGCCGTCCTGGGTGACGGCTTCCAGCGGGGCGCCGCGCACGATCCGTGCGCCGAGCGCGGTCACCCGCTCCTCCAGGACGCCGGTGACCGCTTCGAGGCTGGTCATGATCCCTTCCATCGCCGGGCCGGGCAGCCGTGGCGGGAGGACGCCGGGGTCGATGTCGGCGGGGTCCAGGCGCAGGCCCGCGAAGTGGCTCACGTCGCGCGGGGCGGGCGCCTCGTGCGCATCGGGGTGCGCGCCGACCTGCTGCGCGTCGGCGCGTGAGGCGTCCAGGAGGGCGGTGAGCATCCCGCGGCGGTAGAACGCCTCGACGGATCCGACGTTCAGGCCGCGCATTCCCAGCGGGAGCTCCTTGAACGGCGAGGCCGCCTCCGGGTCCTTCTCCAGCACCAGGACCGAGTGGTTCGCCAGGGCGAGTTCGCCGGCGAGGAACAGGCCCACCGGACCGGCCCCCACGATCACCACGTCGTGCATGTGGATTCTCCTCCAGTCGCGAGCCCCGGCCTGGCCGGGGTTCGGCGGATCGAGACCGTGCTCTGTGAGACTCGAAGCCACAGCCTTGGAGCATTGCTCCAATATTGGAACGATACTCCATGTTGGAGCAGTGCACCAAGCCTGGCAGGATGAGGGCATGACCACACCGACACCCCAGTCACGAAGGCGCAGGCAGGTGCTCTCGCGCGAGCGCATCATCGAGGCGGCAGTCGGGCTGCTGGACGCGGCGGGGGCGGAAGCCCTGACGGTCCGCGCGCTGTCCGAGCGCCTGTCCACCGGGTCCGGGGCCATTTATCACCACGTGGGAAACATGGGAGAGCTGCTGCTGGCGGCGACCGAGAGCGTCGTTGCCGCCGCCCTTCCGGGCTTCCCCGCCCCGCAAGAGCCCGCACCAACTCCCGGGGCCGAGGACACTGGCCGGGCCGAGATCCGCGCCGCCGCTCTCGGCCTGTACGACGCGGTCGCCGAGCACCCCTGGCTCGCGACCCAGCTCGCCGTACAGGTCACTCGCAGCCCCTGGGGAACGGTGACACCGCGGGTCTTCGAGAGCATCGGCGGGCACGTGCGCACGCTGGGCATTCCGCGAAGCGACTGGTTCGCCACGACCTCGACGCTGGTCCACTACATCCTCGGTGCCACCAGCCAGAACGCTCAGCCCTCCGACACCGCAGGCGACCTTGCAGCCCCGCGGGCCCGTGCGGAGCGCGCCGAGTTCCTCGACTCCGCGTCCAAGGCATGGCAGAGCCTCGACCCCGACGAATACCCGTTCCTCCACGACATCGCCGACCAGATGCGCCAGCACGACGACCGGGAGCAGTTCCTCACGGGCATCGAACTCATCCTCGCCGGCATCACCGCCATCAGCCGCCCTTCCTGAACCGCGCCCGCCGGAAGCCGACTGACCCGGCCCTTCCCGCCTGCGGGCCCGCACCGCGCTCGCCCCGGACCCGGTTTCCCTTTGACGAGCAGGGCGTGGCCGTCACGGACGACCAGGCCGGTCGCGGCGGTGCGGACGCGGCTCATGCCGGCATCCCCTCTTGGAGGTAGGCGGCGCGGCCGGCCAGGGCTGCGGCATGAAGCGTGGTGAGCGTCTGACGGTGCGCCGCGAGGAGATCCGGGAGGTCGTCGGGGTGGTGGAAGGCGTGCCGGTCGTGCTCGGGGCTGAGCTGGATCTGCTGACCAGCGGCGAGCCGCGCAGCGAAGAAGTAGTCCACGACGGGGCCGGTGCCGAGGACGTTGGCTCTGTGGTCGATTCCGATGAGGCGCGGTTGCGAGCCCAATGTGATGCCGGTCTCCTCGCCGATCTCCCGGCGGGCCGCCGGCCACGGGTTCTCGCCCTCATCGACCATGCCGCCTGGCAGCCACCATGTCCCGCTGGCACCTTCCTGGCCGGGGCCGTACCGAAGTAGGAGCATTCGGTCCTGGTCGTCCAGAAGCATGACGCACGACGCCACGAGCGCCTGGGGCTGCGTCTTCACCCACTCCTCGCGGGGGATCCAGTCACCCACTCACGCCTCCCGGGCCGAGAGGGTGCGGGCAGTGGTCTTCTCAAGGTGCGCGGCGAACGCAGCAGCGGGATCGGGGATGCCGAGCCGGTGGAGGGACACCATAGACGTCACCACCACGTCGCAGACCTCGGCGGCCACGTCGTCCCACGTGTGGGACTGGCCCTTGCGGGGGTTGGCGCCGGAAACGCCGACGACGGCCCGTGCCGCCTCGCCGAACTCCTCGCCGATCTTCAATACCTGCAAAGCCTCCCGCTGTTCGGCGGGGACGTCCGCGGCCTTCTCGTCGAGAAAGGCTGCCAGCTCGGCGGTGGTGCCCCAGGTCGTCTTGTCCACGCCGGGTTTTCCTTTCAGTGCTCGGCAGGTCGCAAGCCGGCCTTGGTGAGGA
Source organism: Streptomyces sp. NBC_00190 (assembly GCF_036203305.1). Lineage (GTDB taxonomy): Bacteria > Actinomycetota > Actinomycetes > Streptomycetales > Streptomycetaceae > Streptomyces. Next base: position 340,982 of record NZ_CP108131.1, read on the forward strand.
TCAGGTCGGCTGTGTCGTCCAACGAGGAGTCAGCGCCGATGATGTGCTCGCCGAGCCCTTCGATCAGGTCGTTGGGTGTGTACCAGGAGTGCATTTCCTGCTCGCCGTACTCGGCGGCCTGCGGTTTCGTAGCGTGCCGGACCAGGGTTTCGGCAAACGGGACGTCCAGGTACAAGGCGTGGACCGGGCCGGGGTGGCCTGCGGCCAGTTTCGTGAGTATCTCCCCGTACCGGCAGGCTGTCAGGATGCCTTCGAGGACAACGTGGAACCCGTGGTCGAGGGCGTAGCGGACGGTCAGGTCGATGAGGCCGATGTTGGCGCCGCCCGGCACGTCCCGCTCCTGGAGTACGAACCTGCGCAGGTTGTCCTGGCCGATGATGGCCACGCCCGCGTCCGTACCGCGCGCGCAGGGCCTGGGCGACGCTCGTCTTCCCGGAGCCGGACGGGCCGCGCAGGATGATCAAGGTCGGTGCGCTCACGGCTGACAGGTCCTCTCGGTCACCCTGGCCGACTCCGCCGCGGCGAGTTTCCTGAGCACCGGGACGAGCTGCGGCGGCATGATGCTGAGCTCGTCCAAGGCGGCCTCGGTGAAGGGGATCTCGTCCAGGTGGTACTCGCCCCTGCCTTCCTGGGTGAACTCGGGCCCGGTGCGGTCGTCGAACGACCAGGTGGAGATGTTTGCCAGGTAGATGAACTGGTGCTCTTGGCCGCCTTCCAGGGTGTGGACGAGGCGGGTGATGTCCGCTTCTCCGGCGATCTCCTCGCGGATCTCCCTGCGGAGCGCGTGCTCGCGGCTTGCGTCCCCGGGTTCGACGCCGCCGCCGGGAAGGACCCAGTACACGGGCCTATCGGGCCTGGTTCGCCGGAGTAGGAGCAGTGTCCGGTCTGGTGTGAGGAGGATGGCGCGTACTCGTTCAGCCATGGGTGCCTGCTTCGTCGTTGGTGGTGGTGCGCCTGTGGGACTCATAGGGAACGTAGCGCGAACGCCCGGAATTGGCGGCCTTCTGTTCCGTCTGCTTGTCCCCTTGATCGCCTTCTTCGAGGCGACTCAGCGATTGACCCTAGAGGCGGACTCACAGGGTCCGGTTTTCGCCATAACCTGGAACGTAACTCGCGTCGCAGCATGCGTCGTCGCCGTGGCTCTCATGGGACACACGGTGTGGAGCTGGCGCGTTCGGCGTGGCCGAGCCGACGGGCGAACGGAAGCTGCCGCGCCTGCACGGCGTCTCTGACACCTTGTTATGACGTTATCCATAGGCCCAAACGCTCCATGCTGATCCGTCTCACTCTGCTGCCCTCACGAGCACGAAGGGTACGGGCATGTACGACGAAGAACGGTCGCCGCTGCTGACGCTGGAAGAGATGCACGATGTCATCGACGTCCTGGTGCACGACCTCGCCGCACGGTCCCGTCCCGCGAGTGAGCCCGCCCGCACCCCTACCGCAACGTGGGTGCGGCAGCACCGTCGGGGCAGGTGGATGAGAGGCGAACGTCATGGGCGACACCCCGAGGAGTCGCGACGCCAGGAGCGGTTCGGATAGTAGGCCGGGAACACACGGCGCCGTCCGCGCCGTTGGCCCTCCTGTCGGTCAGTCTCCGCACGTGTACCGGCTCGTGCCGTTGCTTCCCGTACGACTGCTGCGTCGTCCCGTCCCTTCGCGCGCTGGACCAGGAGGGCGCCGACGGCGCCGAGCCCGGCGACTCCGAGGCCGCTGACGGTCGCGAGGATCGTCTCCAGCATCGCCATCGCGTGATCGTCCACCCGGTTCCCCCACGGGCCGCAACGTTCATGCCAGGGATCTGACCGAGAGAGCGCGGCGTGGCGGATTCCGGCCTGGGGCGCGGTGGCCGTTGGGGCGGCGGACGCGGACATCGGTCCAGAGGACACGGCCCCGTGACCGATAAGACGCTGACCCAGCAGATCGCCAACTCGAGCGCACAGCCCGACAGATCCAGTGCTCGACCGACAGGTGCAGTGCTCAGTCACAGGGAGGTGCGGTCGGTGACCTGCGCACACTCGCGTTCGATTCGCGCAGCGGTGGGGCAGTCGATAGGGTGCCAGGTCACGACCGCCTCCGGTTCGAACCGCGGGCAGGTCAGGGTTCTGCCGCAGCTCGTGGCACCTCCGCAGCTGCCATGCCGGCACCTGCCTGCCCGGGTCTTGGGACACGGGGCGGCCTTCACGGCCGGGCAGTCGGGTTCCGGTCGACGGGTCAGGAGGAACGAGTGGCACAGGTCATCGCCGAGGTCTCAAGGACGTTCAACGAGTTTCTGCTCTTGCCCAACCGGACCCGGACCGACTGCTCGCCCGCGACGGTCAACCTGCGCACGCCCCTGGTGCGGCACGTCGTCGGAGAGCCGTCGGCCATCGAACTCGGCTCCCCGTTCACCTCCGCGATCATGCAGGCTGTCAGCACACCGGAACTCGCCATCGCACTCGCACGCAACGGCGGTCTGAGCTTCCTGCACCACAACCAGTCGATCCAGGACCAGGCCGCAGCCGTCCGCCAGGTGAAGAACTTCAAGGCCGGATTCGTCACCAGCGACACCAACGTCCGCCCCGACGACAGCCTGAGCCACCTGGTCGCCGTCATGCAGCGCACCGGTCACAGCACCGCCGCGGTCACCCACGACGGCAGCACCACCGGCCGCCTGCTCGGCCTGGTGACCTCCCGCGACTTCCACCCCCAGCGCCACGACCTCGACGGACCGGTGAGCGGTCGGATGACCCCCATCGCCGACCTTCCTCACGCCGCAGCTGACACCACGCTCTCCGAAGCCAACGCCCGGCTGTGGGACCAGCGGCTCGACTGCCTCCCCGTGCTCGACGCCGAGGGCCACCTGCAGTACCTGGTCTTCCGGTCCGACTACACGGACAACAAGCGCTTCCCGAACCAGGCCGTGGACACCGCAAAGCGCCTGCGGGTGGGCGCGGGCATCAACACCCACGACTACCAAGAGCGCGTTCCCGCCCTGCTGGAGGCGGGCGCCGACGCCCTGTGCTTCGACTCCTCCGACGGCTACAGCGACTGGCAGGCGCAAGCCCTGACCTGGGTGAAGAAGCACTACCCGGAGATCCCGACCGGCGGCGGCAACGTGGTCGACGGCGAGGCGTTCACCTTCCTCGCCGAGGCCGGTGCGGACTTCGTCAAGGTCGGCGTGGGCGGCGGCTCCATCTGCATCACCCGCGATCAGAAGGGCATCGGCCGCGGCCAGGCCAGCGCGGTGCTGGACGTCGCCGCCGCCCGGGACGCCTTCCGTGATCGCACCGGCGAGTACGTGCCGATCTGCTCTGACGGCGGGCTGGTGCACGACTACCACGTGGCCCTGGCGCTGGCGATGGGAGCCGACTTCGTCATGATGGGGCGTTACTTCGCCCGCTTCGACCAGGCGGCCGGCGCGAAGCTCCCCACCCGGGACGGCTTCGTGAAGGAGTACTGGGGCGAGGGCTCGAACCGTGCCCGCAACTGGCAGCGCTACGGACAAGGAGGCCAGGGCCTGATCTTCGAAGAGGGCGTCGACGGCTACGTCCCCTACGCCGGCGACCTCAACGAAGGGCTCGCCGTGACCATCGCCAAGCTCAAGACCACGATGGTGTCCTGCGGCTCCACCACTCTTCCGGAGTTCCAGTCCACGGCCCGGCTGACCCTGGTCTCCGACCAGAGCTTCCAGGAGAGCCACGCCAACGTCACCCTGCGCGACACCCCGATGACCGTCGCCTGAGAGGCTGCCAAGCGCCACGGACCACTGGCCGGAGGGGGAATAGTGCACAGCCGGAATAACCCCCTCCCGCCAGTACTCCAGCACCTGCGCCGCGACAGCGTCCGCGAACTGCTGGACGGCACCGGCCACCCCTACCGGTGGACGGTCCCAGCCTCCCCTTCAAGGGCGAGCACGACCCTCAGGGCGTGCCCGCAACATGGGTCATCGGGGCACCGGGCTCGGGCCGTCCGAGTCCTCGAGCGCCTCCAACCCCCGTACGTCGATCTGTTCTTCCGTAACATCACCCCGACTTCCGTCGGCTCTGACACCCAGCAGGTCCGTCCCGATCGGTTGCTCAACCGGATCATCCCCTGGGTCAACGGCTACTGCCGCACCCACCGGCTCCACGACACGATTCCCGACGTGGACGACTCTCCGTGGCACCTGAACAGCCGCCAATTCCGCCGCACCCTCGCCTGGTACGTCGCCCGCCGCCCCCGGCGGCGCCATCGCCGGCGCGATCCAGTACCGCCACCTGAGCATCAAGATGTTCAAGAGAGTGGGCGGCAGCGGCCGTCGGCGCTCAGGTGGAGCTTGGTGGTGAACCCGCCGCGCGACCGGCCCAGGCCCTCACCGCCCGCACCACCTCCACCAGGCGGGCGTGCAGGCTCTGCCACACGGTCTCGTCCTGCTGTTCTGCCAGTTCGGCCCCCTTTGAGGCCGGGGCCGGTGGCGGATCAGTGCGGGCACCAGCCGCGTGACCGTCAAACTCAGCAGAAGGATTCCGAGGTACTCCTGGTTCTCTCGTACACGGATATCACCCAACGGCGCCATCTCGTCCCGGGCGGGCGCCAGCCTCATTGATCCCTGACGATGCACAGTTCCATCCGGACCCCTGATCCCACGGGGGAGCTCGAACTCGAACTCGGTCTGCTGGGAGTCGGTCATCAAAAGCCCTTTCGCTGGGCTGGAAGGCCCGGGGTATGCATGGACTCCCCCGTCAACGACCCCGCAGCCACCAGGGTCACCTGAGGCCTACTCCCCGAGTCCTGACCGGCCCCTGCGGGCTGTTCTCGGGCAGCACGAAGGTGACCTGAGCCCGCACCGACGGCCCCCGCGAAAGCGTCTTCGAGTGCAAGGTGACGATGACCGTCACCGCTCCCCGACCCGGCCACCGGCGAGCACGGCGGCGCCGCTCATCACGCCAGCAGAAGCCGCTGACCACACCCCGTCTGCGGTGGAGAGCGGGCTCATGCCTCCACGGCCGGGAGCGGGCGGCTGTCCGGCTGCGGCGGCCGGCCCTCCTGGTCCAACTCCTCGAACCGCCGATCCAGCTGCCGGATCGCGCGGCCGAGCGCCAGCAACCGCCACCGGCTGCCCAGGAAGAGCGTGTGGGAGTGCGCGGTGAGATCAAGCAGGTGCCGCAGCTTGTCCTCGTCGGTGCGGTCGGAGATCCAGACCATCCGGACAGTCCCGCAGTAGCGCATTCCCCGGATCGAGTTGGGCCCGCGGAAGGTGAAGACGAATTCCTGCGCGTGATCGGCCAGGTGACAGGTGGCCTCGTCGAGCTGCTTCCGCCACCGGCCCCGTTCCTCGGTGAGCGCGGCCCGGAGGGTGTCGCTGACGCCGTCGGGCACCTGGACCGTCCGGAGCTTCTGCGTGGCCGACAGCACCGAGAGCGCGGCTGCGGTGATCTTCTCCTGGGCCTGCATCTTCGTCTGGAATCGCCGGTTGTGGACCTCCAGCAGCGGCGAGATGTAGTGGCCGGTGACGATGGTCGTCGCTATCGAGATGAACGCGGTGCTTCCCCACGCGGGGATCCAGTCAAGCATGTGGCCGATTCTCGTTGCCCGCGCGCTGGCACACAGCCGATTCGGCCGATCACCTAGGCCCTGGCTGGCGGCAGGATTCGGGCCGCTGCGGCAGGTCCCGTCAATCCTGGTCACTCACCCGGGTGACACCGGGACCATTACGTACTTGCCGGGCGCTACGGTGGCGGGTGCTCCTTGCTCAGACAGGTGGCTGTGTTCGTGACCGGAGAAGAGGAATCCCGTGCCCGATGCGCCGCTGGCTGCCGTCGCTGTCATCGATCCTGATGTCCCGAGCGACGTACGGTCTCTGCTGGAGAACCGGATGGCGATTCTCACCGCGGGCTCAGGGCTCTACCCCTTCACCTCTGGGGTATTCACCCTCGTGAAGGGCGGCGCCCCTGTACTCGGTATGGGCGGCCTGTCCCTCCTCTTCACCCCTGACCCCGCGGCTCCGAAACTGCCTGCTGGAACCGTCGGCGCCTCGATGGAACACGTGCGGGAGAACATCCACTGGTTCTTGGGGTTGTGGCCGTACGCCGGGGCCTGCGTCGTCCTCTACGCGGGTGTCACGTTCTTCGAGCAGTTCGCCCGGCGCCGCAGAGCCCGCGCCGTGAACGCGGCCATGGGGCACGTCGTTGCACCTGAGGAGCTGTCCGAAACCGCCCAGGTCCTCGTCGGGCGTGCCCAGCAGGCACAGCGGACGATCCTCGCTTCGCAGGTCCACCGGCTCGACCTGATCGATTGCCGGCGCAACGAGTTGGTTCTTCCGGAACAAGTGTGGGAGGTCGCGAAGGCCCTGCGCGAGTACAGCCGGCTGTCCAAGTCAGCCGAGGCGGACAGCTCCAACGCAGAGGTGATCGCCCTTCAAGCCACACGGCGACGGGCACTGCGCGCCAGCCACGACGGCGTCGAGATGCGCGTCGTGGCCCTGGAGGAGTACGCCGCGCGGGTCCGCGAGGCTGACCTCCGCTACGAGGAGCTCCAGCAGATCCAGCGGCTCACCGACGGCAACGCGGAAGCGCTGGACCTTCTAGCCCGCACCGCCGCCGACGCCCTGGCCGTCGCCGAGATCGACGGCATGAACCAACAGGCAGCGGTCTTGGCGAAGACTCTCACCATGGCCCTCGACCGCGCTTCCGCCGCCGCCGCCATCATCGCCCTGCCCCTCCGGGACACCGCCTGAGAAACAGAACACACTCACAGGCACCCTCCACCCCGCACATCGATCGTGCCGTGGATGAACATCGAGCTTGCAACGGATCCTTTGGCCGCCAGCCTGATGGACGCGGCGGCCGAGGAGAGTCTGCAGCGCCCGGACGCGCCCCGGCTGCGACTCGCAACTCACCCTTTGATGACTGCGGATCAGTCTTAACAGCGGGCGAGTGTGCCACTGTCCAGGGTGGATTTGTCGCCGAACACCCAGCCCTCGGTGTCCGTGCCCGCGATACGGGCGTAGATCCACTTGTTGGCACTGGCATTGGTGACATAGCAGTGGTAGTAGACCTTCGCGCCGGACTTGACCTCGGTCACATAGGAGCACTCCGCGTACGGCCCGGTGTAGAGGTGGGTGTCCTGGGTCGCGTGGCCGTATCCATTGCTGCGGTTCGAGTGGGCCCACCCGGTGCACGCCGTCGAAACCGGGGCGGGCTCCTTCACCGTGGAACTGGGCGTTGCCTTCGGAGGGGCTGACGGGCCCCCGGCCGGCTTGTCACCTCCGCCGCTGGGCGCCGACGTGGGACCTGTCCCCCTGTCCTCATCCTTCTTCGAGGGGGTGCTGGACGACGTCTCGCCGGGGCGGATGGACGTCAGGTCCCCCGGGGAGGTCGGGCCGTCGGACATGCTCGCCGTGGGAAGCGCCGCGTTCGACCCGCCGCCCTCGACGCCTCGCATGTCCATCAGAGCGTAGGCGACTCCGCCGCAGGCGAGGACGGTGGCGGCCGCCACCGCGACGATGGTACGGGTGCGGCGGCGCCGCGCGCCGACCATCGTGGCACGGGTCTCGGAACGGCTGTCGTGACCGGCAGGTATGCCGGGCGCCATGCCCGGCCGCGCGCCGAGGGCGGGACCGAAGCCCGGCGGGGTGACGGGCTGGGGGGCGGGCTGGGAGAGCGGTGCGGCGAGGGCGGGACCGAAGCCCGGCGGAGTGACGGGCTGGGGCGCCGGTGCCGCCGCAAGGTCCGCCCTCCTGCCCCCGGCAACCGCCTCCAGCATCTCGCGCGCCTGCCCGGCATCGGGCCGCTGCAGCGGGTCCTTGGCCATCAACGCCTGCAGCACCGGGGTGAGCGGTCCGGCGCGCCGGGGCTCCGGCAGCGGTTCGCCGACGATCGCCGCCAGCGTGGACCACACCGACGTACGGCGGAAGGGCGAAGCGCCCTCCACGGCCGCGTACAGCGTCATGCCGAGCGCCCAGATGTCCGACGCGGCACCCGGTACCTGGCCCTGTGCGCGCTCCGGTGGCAGATAGTCGAGAGAGCCGACGATCTGACCGCTCTGGGTCAGCTTCGCCAAGGCCTCGTCGCCGGAGGTCTCCATGCTGGCGATGCCGAAGTCGGTGAGCACGACCCGGCCGCTGCGCTCAAGCAGTACGTTGCCAGGCTTGACGTCCCGGTGGAGGACCCCGGCCCGGTGTGCCGCGTCGAGCGCGTCCATCAGCTTGGCGCCGATCGCGGCCGCTTCGCGCGGATCCAGTGAGCCGCGCTCCGCCAGCACAGCGTCGAGGGAAGGCCCGTCGACCAGCTCCATGACGATGACCGGCAGCCCCTGCTCCTCGACCACGTCGTGCACCGTGACCACACCGCTGTGCCGAATACGAGCGGCGGCCTGCGCCTCCCTCTGCATCCGGACCCGCAGATCGGCCAGTTCGTCCGCGGAGGCGTCGGTGTAGGCCCGCAGGACCTTGACGGCGACGTCGCGGTTCAGCAACTGGTCCACCGCCCGGGCGACCACGCCCATGCCACCGCGGCCGATCGTCGCGGTCACGCGGTATCGCCCGCCCAGAACCTCGCCGACCAGATCCGCGCCGTTCGCCCCCGTCACCTGTCACATCCCGTTCGTCGCACTGTTTGAAATCCGCCCACGTGGCGGCACCAGGGTAGGCGTTCGCGTATGTGCGCGTGCGCACGGTCCGGCCCACGGCGCGCGGGGTGCGTCTTCCAACAGCCGTGATCACCAAGACATCTCGCCTGAGATCAGGACACTCGTGCGTTTCCCCCTCTGCAAGAAGCGTCAGGCCGAAGCGCCAGCTCTGCAGAAGAAGCCCGGTGCAATGGCGCCGCCGCTCGTGATGGCGTGAGCTCCTGTGCTCGACTTGCCGGACGACCTCGGCCAACTGCGGATCCTGGAGCGGCTGGTGCTGATCACCTTGCTCGACATCCGCATCAAGACCGAGCAGTCGAGCGCCGCCAGGCCGGGATACGGCCCGCACGGGCACCTGCTTACCGTGGCCGGCGGGAAATGCGACGGCGCCTCGCGGCGGACCCGGCTGCCCATCGAGGATCGGGACGAAGGCGGCGGCCGAGCCGTCCCCGTCGACCCCACCGGCCTCGACATCCGGGGCTGCTCCGTGGTCGAGGCGCACCAGCCGACGATCCGGCGGGAGAAGGTGTCCACGACGAAGGCGACGTAGCCGACGCCCGAGAACGTGGCGACGTGGGTGAAGTCGGCGGCCCAGCACCGATGGGGGGCCGCGGCGACGAAGAGGCAGGCCTGCACGATGCGGTCGGGCATGCCGGCGCCGGGTGGCGGTCTCCGCCATTCCGGGGCGCTCCGCCGGACAGACCGGAGAGCCGAGGCATACCTTCCGTGGGAGCGGACGAGTAGACGAGTAGACCGAACATTCGCAGACAGACCGGCTCAGGCCCAGGGAGAACTCGATGACCATGTCGACGATGGCGCGGCTCGCCGTGACAGTGGGGGTCACGACCGTGTTCGCGACGACCTCGACCCTCAGCGCCGTCGCCCGGACGCCGGAGCCCAAGGCTCCCCGGGAATTCGTCTCGCTGAGCTCCGTCGACCCCACGATCATCCAGGAAATGCGCTACGCGTCGACGCACAACTTCATCGGCGAGCGGATCGACGGCTACCAGCAGCCGGTCTGCATCATGACGCGACCGGCGGCCGAAGCCCTGCACCGGGCCCAGGCGCGTCTCCTGCCTCAGGGGTACTCGCTCAAGGTGTACGACTGCTACCGGCCGCAGCGGGCTGTCGACCACTTCGTACGGTGGGCCAAGGACCTGGCCGACGAGAGGAAGAAGGCGGAGTTCTATCCGCAGGTCGACAAGTCGCGCCTGTTCGAGGACGGCTATATCGCCGAGAAGTCCGGGCACAGCCGTGGCAGCACCATGGACCTCACGATCGTCCCGCTTCCGGTGGTCCCGGCGCCCCCGCCGAGGCCGGGGCAGGAATCCGTTCCCTGCTACGCGCCGCAAGCGGAGCGGTACCCGGACAACTCCGTCGACATGGGAACGGGCTTCGACTGCTTCGACACGCTGTCGCACACCGACGACCCGCGCGTCCAGGGAACACAGCGCGCGCACCGCCAACTGCTGAAAACGGCGCTGGCCGCGGAGGGGTTCGTCAACCTGCCCGAGGAATGGTGGCACTTCACGCACAAGCCCGAGCTCTTCCCGGACACCTATTTCGACTTCCCTGTCGCGCGCCGGTCGGTGGCCGGGCACCGCCCCTGACGAACGCGTGCCAGCGTACGAGTCAAACCGTAACGCCCTCACCCGGACTCCCCAACGATCCCGTCGTCTACGAGGTCGGCCGGGCCGAACCAGCGGGTGAGGGTCTCGGTGAGACCGGTGCCCCCGGCCCAGCAGACGTATCCGTCCGGGCGGACGAGTATCGCCTCGGCGTCGGTCGAGCCGGATTCCGCCCGGGCCCGCACGTGGGTGACCCGGTCGCTCCAGGGGGCCGCGGCGGCGAGGGGGGCGTCGGTGAGGTTGAGCAGGACGCCGCGTCCGGTGCGCGTCAGATCGCTGAACCGGACCCGCTCACCGTCGCCGAGGTCAAGGTCGAGGTCGGGCATCCGCAGGCCCAGCAGCGGATGGGCGGCGGCGTCGGGAGACGGGAGGCAGAGGTCGAGACCGGCCATCACGCCGGCCATGTACCGGTTGGCGTCGGGCAGGCGGAGCAGGTCGGTGAGCACGTCGCGCAGCTCGCCCAGCCCGCCGTCGCGCTGCGGCCCCATGACCACTCCCTGGGCCCGGGTGAGGGCGAGCACCCGCGCGGCGGCGGGGTGCCGCTCGGTCTGATAGGTGTCCAGCAGCTCCTCGCCCGCCTCGCCGCGCAGGACCGCGGCGAGCTTCCAGCCGAGGTTGAACGCGTCCTGGACGCCCAGGTTGAGCCCCTGGCCTCCGGCCGGGGAGTGGATGTGGGCGGAGTCGCCGGCGAAGAACACGCGTCCGTGGCGGTAGTGCTCCAACTGCCTGCTGGCGTCGCTGAACCGGGAGGCGTAGCGGATCTCGGCTACATCGAGCGCCCCGCCGTGGGTGGCGCGCAGGACCTCGCTCACCTCCCCGACCGTCACGGGGGCGTCACGCTCGGCCAGCATGGTCTGCGGACCGCTGAAGATGATTTTGTGGAGCCCGTTCGCCAGGGGTGTGATCATGGCGAAGTGACCCTCGGGTGAGGTGTGGATCCGCGAGCTGATGTGTCCGCCGGGGCGGTCGTCGATGTCGCCGGAGAACAGCAGATCGGCGGTGGCCATGCGGACCGTGGCGGCCTGGCCGGGGAAATCGGCTCCGACGATCTTGCGCACGCTGCTGTGGGCGCCGTCGCACGCGACGAGATAGCGGCCCCGCAGCGACCGGTCGCCGTCCGGTGCGGCCACGGTGACCGTGACGCCGTCGGCGTCCTGGTGGAGGCCGGTCACCCGGTGCTCCCTGAGCACCTGGCCGCCGAGCTTGGTGAGCCGGTCCTCGAGCACTGCCTCGAGCTGGTCCTGCGGGAGCAGGACGGGGTGCGGATAGCGGGTGTCCCACGCCGTGTAGTCCAGCGGGACGGGCAGTCCCGCGAAGTGGCCGCCGACGAGCTGGTAGTCGATCGACCGCCCGAGGGCGTCGTCCAGCAGACCGCGCAGCGCGAGCATCTCGGCGGTCCGGGGCTGGATCGCCCCGGCGCGGGACTGGAGGTTGCGGCCGGGCAGCCGGTCCAGCACGACGGCGGGTACGCCGACGAGAGCGAGCTCGGTGGCGAGTGTCAGTCCGGCGCCGCCGGCTCCCACGACGATGACGCCCGTGACCTGCGTGTTCATGGAGCCTCCCAAGACGATTTCTTCACTCAGTAGAGAACTATACCGGGTGCAACTTTCCCCTCGGTGTCCCATTGCTATCGTGGGCGCATGGCTGAGCAACTTGGACTCCGGGAACGCAAGAAGCAGCGCACCCGTCAGGCGATCTTCGAAGCGGCGCTGCGGCTGTTCCTCAGCCGCGGCTTCGACGACGTGTCGATCGTGGAGATCGCCGAGGCGGCCGAGGTCTCCAAACGCACGCTGTTCACGTACTTCCCGACCAAGGAAGACCTGGTCCTGCACGTGTTCGCCGACCACGAGGACGAATCGGCCCGCGTGGTCCGCACCCGCCCGGCCGGTACGAGCCCACTGGCCGCCCTGCACGCGCACGAGCTTGACGCCCTGGCCCGGCGGGACCCGAACACCGGGCTCACCTCCGACCCCGACGCCGTGGCCTTCGCCCGGCTGCTGAGCACGACGGCGAGCCTGAGCGAGCGGCTGCTCCGGTACGCGGGGCGCAGCATCGCAGCCCTCACCGAGGCGCTGGAGGAGACCGGCGCCGACGAGCTCACCGCGCGGCTCGCCGCGGTGCAGATCGTCACCGTCCTGCGCGCCCTCGCCGACCGCAACAGCGACCAGGTGCAGGCGGGCCGCCCGGCCGACGACGTCTACCCCGAGGCCGTGGCCGCCGCCGACCGGGCCTTCCGCCTTCTCGGCGCGGGCCTGGCCGACGCCCTTCCCGCCTGAACACCCGCCTGTCCCACAAGCAAGTCCGCGCAACGCAAAGATCATTTACGAGACAACCCTTAGCTTGACCCTGTCGAGGATCTTGAGGATCCCCGGCGGGGCGGCGTGATCAACGGGCATGCTCGGCTCTGTTCAAAGAACCGATGAGGTTGTCGAGGTGCCCGTTGTCCTCGGCGCCCGTTCTGGTGAGCAAGTCCCTTCTCTGACCGCGCAGATGGCGCGAGCGAGCAACCCAGGCGGTACAACGGCGATGTGGGTGAGAGACCACCTGGGCGGGCTGTGGCGTGACGAGGACTTCGCCGACTGGTACCCGCGCGACGGCCGCCCGGGGCTCTCGCCCGCCCAGCTGGCACCGTCTGTGTGCTGCAGTTCCTGCTCGGCCTGTCGGACCGGCAGGCGGCCGAGGCGGTTCGCTGCCGCATCGATCTCAAGTACGCGCTGGCCATGGAACTGGACGACTTCGACCGCCGGCAGGTCACCTGCCCGCAGGCGTGACCAGCGCGGGCTGGCACGGCCCCTATCCGACCTCCTCGCCCACCGCGGCACCTCTGATCGTGGCGCGGTTCACCAAGAGCCAGTGCCGCCCCTGCCCGGTCCGCACCCGCTGCACGACCACCACCGACAGCGCCCAAACCGTGGGCTTTCCCCCGCGAGAGCTCCGTGACCTGCAACTCCGAGTCCGCGCCGAGCAACAGACACCCGAATGGCAGGCCCCCTATGCGGTCCGCTCCGGGGACAGCAGAAAGCCCACCTACAGCACGTGTTCACAGCCATCGCCGCAAACATCGAGCGCCTCAGCCGATGGCCGCCGACCGGAGAAGCACCTTCGTCCCGGCCGCCGACCGCCTTGCAGAACTTCCTGGACCAGCACGGGACCCCCCGGCCGAGGTCATGGCGGTCCGCCAGAGACTGAGCACAGCGGAGTACCTGACGGATTCAAAGACCGCCTGCTCCATACCCACCCCCGACCGAGACGAGGTTGAACGACAAGGCCAGCCATCATCGTCCACGCCTCATCGCAGTCCCCGCTCATCGAGGCCGGAGGTCAGGCCGTCGGGCACATCGTTGATGAGCTGAAGATTCACCCGGGCGACGCTACCGAGTAAACCGTGGGGAGGGCATGCCCGGGGCCAGCCTCCGTGCCCCGAGCGGCTCTCCCCCGGTCCACGGCCTATTCCGCACGTCTGAATATCCGAAGCTGCCGATACTGGAGACGCTCGCCACGACGACCGGCGAGGGCAGCTTCTGGCACCTGGCCGATCACGGAATCAATGGCGCGTATTGCCTCGACAGCGTGTGGCACCACGGCTGGGAGACCATCGCCGCCCTGATTGCCACCACCCAGGCGACCAGCCGGTGACCGGCCGCTCCCCTACGCGCCTGGGCGTGTGTTCATCGGTCTCGCATTTGGTCAGCGCGGTCCTCGGATGCTGTCGATGATGCGGGTCCAGTTGTCGCTGCCGTGTCCGTTCTCGATCGCGCGCCGGTAGTGGGCCTGCACGGCCAGCGGGAGCGCGAGGTCGAGGCCGAGTGACGTGCTGGTCTCGACGATGTGGTCGGACGTCGCGCCCATCATGGTGACCGTGCTGAGGTCGCCGGGATGCTCTCCAGCATCAAGCCCGGTGCCGGGGTTCTCTTCAGCAGCCTTGAGGATGTCGCCAATCGAGTCGGCGGAGGAGAGCAACTCTGGCAGTGCTTCCTTGGCCTTCATTCCGGCGGTACCGAGCATCGCGGTGGCGTGCATCAGTCCGGACAAGGTGGTGAGGAACACCGTGAGTTGGGCTTGATACATCATCTGGGCCAGGCCCGGGTCTTCGCCCAGATACTTCGGTGTTCCCAGCACTGTCAACGCCGCCAGGTGGCTCTCCATCACTTGGTCCCGGCCGCTGTAGTAGACATGTGCTGCCTCCGTGCCGACCATCGGCGCGGGGACCATGACACCTCCCGTGAGGAAGGCGGCGCCGTGGCCCGCTGCCCAGGTTGCTGCCTCGCGTGAGCGGTCGGGAGTGTCAGAGCTCAGGTTCACCAGCGTCCGGCCGGCGAGCGATGCGGTGGTGCTGTCGAAGATGTCGTACATCGCCTGGTAGTCGGTGAGGCTGAGGATTACAAGGTCACTCGCTTCGACCGCTTCGCCGGGTGTCGCCGCGAGCGTTGCCCCGTCGGTGACGACGCCGTCGGCCCGACGTGCAGTGCGGTTCCAGACGGTGACCGGGTGGCCGGCGGTGAGGAGGGTGCGGGTCATCGCCTGGCCCATCGGGCCAAGCCCGATCACGGTGACAGCGCTGCCTTGCCTGGTGGTGTGGTTCTGTTGTTCGTTCACCTCTCCATAGTCGGAGAGTGTCACCACGCTCGTAAGTACCTACTATTTTCTGCGGTACTTACCTTTTCGTAAGGGGGATCAGTGATGGCCAAGGCGCCGAGAAGCGGGCCTTACATCTGCGGCATCGACGCTGCGCTCGACGTGGTGAGCGGCAAGTGGAAGGGACTGATCCTCTGGGAACTTGACGCCCATCGCGTACGGCGCTTCGCTGAGCTCCGTCGCGGTCTGCCGGGAGTGAGCGAGAAGATGCTGACGCAGCACCTGCGTGAAATGGAGGAGGACGGTCTCGTGCACCGAGAGGTTTATGCCGAGGTGCCGCCGCGGGTGGAGTACTCCCTGACTGCGCACGGGCGCACGCTTAATCAAGCGCTCGGGCCGCTCGGCGCCTGGGGGATTGAGCGGATGCGTCGCGAAGGATCCGAAGCGGTCGACGTAGCGGAGACCTCACACGGGTAAGCATCCCGGCCAGCAACCCCGTGTGTGCGCCACTCCTGAGGGCTGAATGCTGCGGGCACTGTGCTGCATAAAGAGATACCTGCGGTGGCGCAACGCCAACGCCAGTCACCCCGACGTCCTGGCCGCCCAACGCCGTGAACGCGCCCGGATCCGCAGCGAGAAGGGCATCCGTTGGGGCGGTCGCCCTCTCGTAAACGCGACAGCGACCTGACCGTGGACGGCTGAACGCTCGTGTCGCAGCCATAGCATCGCCTGATGCGCTACATCGACAACCGAGACGTGACCGAGGCCGTGAGCGAGATGGTGCGGGTACTCGGACCGCACGACGCGGAGGACTGGTCAGTGCCGGCAGGTTCGCTGGAATGGAGCTGCTGGACGACGGCCGCCCACATCGCCCATGACCTGCTGGCCTACGCCGGGCAGGTCGCCGCGCGCCCAGCGGACGCATACTTACCCTTCGACCTCGCCGTCCACTCGGACAGCTCCCCGCGCGAGGTACTCCAGGTGGTCACCGCCTGCGCGGGGCTGCTCGGCAGTGCACTGGCCACGGCCGGCCCGGAGGTGCGGGCCTGGCACTGGGGTCCTTGCGACCCGCCAGGCTTCGCGGCAATGGGTGTCGCCGAGGTTCTCCTGCACACCCATGACATCGCCCAGGGGTTGGGCGTGCCGTGGCTGCCCCCGGCCCCTCTTTGTGAGGCGGTACTCCACCGCCTCTTTCCCGACGCTCCGCCCGGAGACCCGGCTCATGTCCTCCTCTGGTGCACCGGCAGGGGCGACCTGGACGACCGCCCCCGCCGCACCTCATGGACATGGCGGGCGGCAGCAGCCGAGTGATCAGACCTGGGGAGGCAGACCGAGAGACACCCCCAAACACGGTGAACCTATGCGGTCAGAGCGCCGAGCGCGTGGATCCGGCTGTTGTTCTGGCGATGCTGACCGCTGCCATTCGTCAGGTTCAGTGGCGCGTGGACCTGGTCGAGGAGACGACCGTGTGGCCGACCTCCGCGGTTCCCGGCCCGGACGACCCCGAGGATGCGGACAACCCCTGGGTGACGGGACCGTGGGTATCCGAACTCAATCCTCTGGTACGGGACACTCTGGCGGCAGTGCGCGACTCCGAAGTGCCAGCCATCGTCTCCAGGTGGGTGCAGGCGGAGGAACTCCACGGAGCGCATGCCGGAGACATGCAGCCGGTAGCCGAAGAAATCATCCGGCTCGGCAGGCGGGCTCGCGAAGCCGGCGAGCAGCTCTACTGCTGGGTGTGTCTGTGAGGCGGCCCAGCCGCCTGGATGTCCGATGGGCATCGGAGAACCAGGCCACCTGAGCCCGCAGGCGAATCGGACCAGACCACTTGAGACAGGAACCGGATCCTTCGAGACGGGACAGCTGGGACAGCCGGTCTGGTCAAACTGCGATGAGACGAACAGGCTGGCCGTTCATCTTCAGGGTGGTGTTCCATCTGCTGTGGTGCGGTGCGCCGGCCGCCGACCTGGCACCGGGAGGAAGCCACCGCCGACCGCATCGGCCCCAGGATGTAAACCCGTGGGCCGATGCCCAGCAAGTGATCAATCGGTGGGCTGATGCCGCACGGGAGGGGCACGTGACAGCGTTCCTTTGTGCCCACGGACTAGCCGTCACGGCACGATTGACGATCCGTCACCATGGGAGGGACCATGACCACCACGCCGTTCATCAGCCGGAAGGGCATGACGCGCCGCCGCATGCTGGGAGCCGCGCTGGCCGCCGGGACCGCTTTGCCGCTTGCCGCCATCGCCAGCCCCGCGTGGGCGGACCCCGGCACGCCCGCCCCGACGCGGCTCACGCTGCCCGTGCCAACCGGACCGCACCCGGTGGGCACGGTCCAACTGCGCCTCGTCGACCGGTCGCGCCCGGACGACATCGCGGGCCCTGGGCACTTCCGCGAGCTGATGGCCACCGTCTGGTACCCCGCCCGCGACGTCCAGCGGTACCCGGTGGCGCCCTGGATGCCGGCAGGCGCACTTCAGGCGTTCCTCGCCGACGCGGGGTTCAGCGCCCTGGCCCCCCTGGCGCCGCTCACCGCCGGCCACGTGGCCGCTCCGGTGCGGCGGTCGGGCCGACGGCTGCCCGTCGTCGTGTTCTCGCACGGCGCGCACAGCCACCAGGGCGACCACACCATCATGGTCCAGGAGCTCGCCAGCCACGGATACGCAGTTGTGACGGTGGCTCACCAATACGACACGTACACCGAGTTCCCCGACGGCCGGGTCGCCGTCCCGCTCTACGACCGGAAGGCGCCGACGCTGCCTGGAGACTTCGCCGCGGACCTGCGCTTCGTTCTTGACTGCGTCGAGCAGCTCGCCGCCGGGTGCAATCCGGACGCCGACCAGCGGGAGCTGCCGGCCGGGCTGCTCGGCTCCCTCGACATGCAGCGCATGGGCGCGTTCGGCTGGTCGAAGGGCGGGACGGCCACCGCCCGCGCCACGCTCGCGGACGAGCGCATCCGGGCCGGGCTGAGTCTCGACGGCCCGATGCAGATGAACCCGCCGCTGGCCGGCGATCTGGACCGGCCGTTCATGATGATGTCCGCCGTGTTCACCCGGGCCACGGATCCCGAGGCCGCCGCGTTCTGGTCGCACTTGCGAGGCTGGCGACTGAACATCCAGGCCCAGGGCGCCGCCCACGTCTCGTACGGCGACAACGAGGCGCTGTTCCCACAGGTGGCGAAGCTGTTCGGATGGAGCGGACAGCAGCTCCAGGGCTTGATCGGCACCCTCGACCCTGACCAGGCGGTGAAGATCCAGCAGGCATACCCGCTCGCGTTCTTCGACGAACACCTGCGCCACCGACGGGGACACCTGCTCGACGGGCCGTCCCCAGCCTTCCCTGCAGTGACGTTCCTCCCGTGAGTACCCGGGACCGTGACGCCGAGGTCCGTCGCAGGCGCTTGAGAGAGCAGGACGGACGACTGGGCCGAGTTCTACCCGAACCGCCTCGGGTTCAGCGCGCCGTGGGACGGCTTGTACGACACGCAAGGGATGCGCAGTCAAGATCGTTTGACAAACGGTCGAGATCACTTGTCACAGGACAGTCCACAAGATGCAGCCAGGCGATGCCGCAGGGCGCTTCAGCAGTCGGCTCGCCGATGCAACTCTCCGTCGACAGTGAATCCAGTCCGCAGCCGCCCCTTGCCACCCGATCCAGTCGACGCAAATCACAGGGTTCGAACGGGCGGGCGGTGCCACGCGATCGCAGTGACAGCAAAGTTGGTCCGCCCAGGTGAGTGCCTTCCGTCGGACCGACTTCACCATTGTCCGTCTCACCGAACTTCTACCGATCTCACTGAAGATTGACCGACACAGCTGATGAGGGCTGGTACAGCACAGCCTCGGGCGGTGTCATGCGTAGACGCGGGCCGCGCCGAGCTGAAGGGCGACTGACTCCCAGGTCACCGGTTCGATCGGCGGAACGCCCGAGGACCGCCGTGGCCTGCCGAGCCAGGAGCTCAGCCAGCTTTCCCAGGATTCCAGGAACCCGGCGAGCGAGGCGTTCGCCCAGCCGCCCCCGTCGCCGGCCACTGCCCCGCGGCTTGCCTGTCTGCGGTCCAGGCGCGGCTCCGGGCGTAGTCGGCCGCCATGGCATGGAGGAGAGTGCGCAGGTCTCCCGGCGTGGCCACCGGCGGCTCGTCGCGCAAAAGATCGGCCCAAGACCCCGAGCCAGGGTGGCAGCGGCCGAACCTCTGAAGAAATGCGTCAAGTGACCTATAGACCAGCCCTGCGTTCCCCGCCGACGCGGGGGGCATCCGTTCCACGACCCCGCCCGTCCTGGCCCGGGAAGCTGCTATCGTGGCGCGGGGTGCGTGTACCCTGGAGGAGCTACTCGGCTCTCCCGCCGGGTCCGAAGCGGATGGCGCCGCGATCCAGGCGGTCGCCCGGGATTGGGGAGTCGTATTCCCGCCGGACTACGTGGCCGTGGCCGCCACGTACGGCGACATGCTGATCTCCGGCTACCTGTATTTCTGTGGTGCCGTAGACCTGCGTGCGTACGGAGAGCGGTGGAGCCGACAGCTCGCGGGCTCCCCTGCCGTGCCGCAGCCCGTCCCGCCCGCGCCGGACGGGCTGTTGCAGTGGGGTCACACGATCGAGGGAGACCTCCTTTCCCTGGGCCAGGGTCTCGGCGGCGACTGGACGGTGTCGGCCTTCCGCCGTGGATGGGCGGACTGGCATGAGACCGGGCTCGGCTTCGGCGAGTGGTCCCGCGGACCCCTGGCCGGGACGCTCGCGACCGACTGGCTGCCGGAATGGGAGTTGGGCCCGCATCCCATCGAGCGGCGTGAGACGCCCTGGAGTGGGGCACGTCCTCTCGCTGCTTCTGAACTCAACAGTGGGGTCAGTCCTCGCCGGAGCAGGGGTCTATCCGGACGCGGGACAGAAAACGCACCCGGGCAATTACTCCTGCCGGCGCGGGGATGGGCCGACGGCCAAAAGGCCAGACTGGACACCAACGGAACGGGCCGCGTAGCAGCGACCGTGAGCTCCCCCTTCGAACCGTCCTCGCACTTCTCTCCCCTGCTACGACGTATCCGAGCGACGGTCGGCGTCGGCCCGAACTGCTGTCAGGGCTGGTGCCGCATACCGGCCGCCGACTCCACTGGAAGCGGCGGCCGCGACCTGGACCTGACCAGCAGCGGCCGACTACACCGTTCGTCCACGGCGCGCCGGCTACTTGAGCAGCGCCTCGGACAGCACCGCGCCTGCAACCGCCCCATCGCGGTGTTCACGGCAGCCGATCACCGGGTGGCTCGACAGAGCCGCTGCCCCGCCCCGACGGCCGGTATCGCTGCTCTTCCGGGGCGGCGCCGGACAGGGCCGTGCCAACGGCTGACGGGCGGCGATGGCTAGGTAGTGGGGAGGAGTTCGGCGACGAGAACGGCGAATTCCTCGGGGTCAAGGATGCGGATGCCCAGTTCTTCGGCCTTGGTGCGCTTGGAGCCGGCCTTCTCGCCCGCCACCAGGAGGGTGGTGCGCTTGGACACCGACGACGACGCCTTTCCGCCGGCCCGCTCGATCAGCTCGTTCATCTCGTTTCGGGACAACACCGCAAGGGGGCCGGTCATGGAGCCGGTTACCACGACGGCATGTCCGGCCAGCGGGCCGTCCGCCGAGTCCTCGCCGTCGTTCGCGTCGGTCGCGGGCTTCTGCGGCTCGGTGACCTGCGTGCCGACCTGCTGGACCTGGAGCTTGTCGAGGAGCGGGGCGAGTTCGACGAGTTCGGCCGCAATGACGCGGGCCTTCTCGGTGCCGATGCCGTCGACCCCGGCCAGTGTGTCCGCGTCGGCGGCCCGGATCGCGGCCATCGAGCCGAAGTGCGCGGCGATCCGGCGGGACATCGTGCGCCCGGTGCCGCGGACACCGAGGGCGCAGAACACGCGGCTCAATGCGGCCCCGCGGGCGGTCTCGATCGCGGCCAGGAGGTTGGCGGCGCTGGTCTCACCCATCCGCTCCAGACCGAGGAGCTGCTCGCGGGTCAGCGTGAACAGGTCGGCGACGTCCTTGACCAGACAGGCCTCCACCAGCTGGATCGCGCGCGTGCCGCCGAGACCTTCGATGTCGAGCTGGTCCCGGCCAGCCGCGTAGATCACCGAGGCCACGGCCTGACAGCTCCGGCCGCGCACGCACCGCCACCGCTGCTCGGAGGTGTCGATCGCGTCGCCACAGCGGGGGCACGCCTCGGGGAAGACGATCGGGCTCTCGGAGCCGCTGCGCTGGTCGATCAGCGGTGCCTCGACCCGGGGGATCACGTCGCCGGCCCGGTACACGAACACCTGGTCGCCGATCATGAGTCCGCGACGGGTGATATCGGATGGATTGTGAAGCGTGGCGTAGGTGATCGTCACCCCGTCGATGACCACGGGCTCCAGGACAGCGCGCGGGGCGATGATCCCGGTCCGGCCGACGTTCCACTCCACCGCCAGCAGGCGCGTCACCTTGTGTTCGGCCGCCAGTTTCCGGGCGACCGCCCACCTCGGGGCGCGCGAGCCGTTGCCGGCCTGCCGCTGGTCTTCGGCCGTGTCGGCCTTGACGACGACACCGTCGATCCCGAACGGCAGGTCTCCGCGCAGGCCGGCGATCACGTCGATGCGTTCCTGTACCTGTTCCACGGTCTCGCATCGCATCGGGGCGGCGGCCGTGCTGGCGGCCGTGTTCGCGCCGAGCGCTGCCAGGTTCTCCAGCAGAGCGACGTGGCCGAGGTCGTCCAGGCCGATCGCACTGTAGGCGAAGAAGGTCAACTCGATCCGGTAGGGGCGGTCCTTGGCCCGGAGGGTGCCGGCCGCTCCGCTGCGCGGGTGCGCGAAGGGCGTGGCCTCGTGGGCGAGCCGGATCCGGTTGGCCTCCTCGAACTGCGCGGTCGTCAGCAGCACCTCGCCGCGCAACTCGACGTCGATCGGCTTGGTGAGTACCGGCGGCAGACCGAGGACGGCGTCGGCGGCGTGGGTGATGTCCTCGCCGGCCAAGCCGTCGCCGCGGGTGAGGACCTGAACGAGCCGACCACCCCGGTACCGGGCGGCCACCGCGAGGCCGTCGAGCTTCGGCTCCACACACCACCCAGCCACAGGGTGCCCGAGACGCCGTTCCAGCCCTGCGGCCCACTCGGCGAGCTCGTCGGCGTCGAAGACGTTGTCGAGGGAGAGCATCGACACCGAGTGCGGCACGTCACCCTGCACAGCCCCGCCCGCCACCTTCCCGGTCGGCGACTCGGCAAGCACCTCGTCCGGGTGCTCCTCCTCGTAGGCCGCGATGGCGCGCAGCAGCCCGTCGTACTCGTCGTCACCGAGCGGGGTGGTCCCGTCGCCGTAGTACGCGGCCGACGCCGCCACGGCGGTGGTCACGGCCTCCACGTAGGCGGCAGGAGAGAGCAGGGCACTGTTTTCGGTCATGAAGGTCATCATCCTGCCCCGCACTGACAACGCCGCCGCCCGACCCCGCCTTGCCACGGCACGCAACCGGGCCGCCCTGCGGCACAGGGCGGGAACGGCGACGGCCTGCTGATTCAGCACCGCCCTCGCGGTCGATCGCCCGGACCGAAACCGGCTCTCGGCGGGTCACACAGTTGCATATCGTGACCTGCGGAGATGCCGCTCGTTCCGGCATGTGGCGCGATTCTTACCGGCTGGCCTCAAGGGGGGTATGGTCGTCCGGTCACGGACGGCAATCGGATCGTCTGTTCAACCCAGTTCAACCCAGAGGAACCGACATGACTGATCTGAACTCGCTGCGGGCAAGCCTTGCGTCAGGTGAGCACGAGTTCGCCGACACCTTGGCCTTCGTCGCCGCGCATTACGAGTATCAGCCGCAGGCGTTCCGCAACGGGGAACTGGAAAATGCCGCAGGTGAGAACGAGGGTTCCTGCAAGACGCTGGGACTGGCCCTGCTGGAAGGGCTGAGCGAAAAGGAAGCGCTGCTGGCATTCGGTGAGCACTATCGCAGTGTGCTGGCGACGCCGAACGACACTGATCACGGCAACATTCGCAACCTCGTGGCCCATGGCCTGGCAGGGGTGAGCTTCGCCGGGCAACCCTTGGTCCGCAAGAGCTGAACAGCGAAATCCGGGCGAGCACCTTCTTGTAGCCAGAGACCGCATCGACGTCGGCAAGGCAGAACGCGCAGTACAGGGTCCTTTTGGGCGGCTTGTGGCCGGGGCGATCTCTTGCCCAGCACGGTCCGTCCGGCGGATCCGCCCGCTCGCTTCTCGCGCGCCTTCCTCAATCTGTTCCCCTCCACGTTCCATATCCATGTACCCCAGGTGCCAGACCACCGTTTCCAACAGCAACCGCACCGACAGGTATGTGTCCTGACCGGCGATCGTGTCCGGCCACACCGAGAGCGCAAGGAACGCCCCAGCCCGCCCACACGGGACGGGTGATAACCCCCGGCGGTCTCGCGCCGGACTCCAGGCTCCGCGCCGCAGGCCGGACACGCCACGTCATGAGCCTGCCTTACCGTGGGCCGCTGTCCGGCCCGCCATCCCGGTCAAGCCCGCTCCCCGGCTCCCCGCCCCCCTGGACGATCGGTTGCTGGCGGGGCGCCGTTGAGACCGGCACGCCTCTTCCACGACACGAGCTCCCGCTCACGGGCGCTGAGAACCTCGCCGGCCTCCTCCGCCGCCCGCAGCAGCCTGCGCACCGAATCCCTCAGCACCTCACGTCCCCGTGACCGGCGGCCCCACTGCTTGACCGGGCGCCGCAACGACGACAGTGGCGGAAGGCATCCAGCCTCGACGACCTACTCGCTGACGACCAGGCCGACACCCCCACTGCATGAGTGCAGTGGCGCTGACGTCGGCGGGGGCTCGACAGTCACCGAGCTCCGCGGCCGGGCCGCCTCTGCCCCCAGCGCCCGTAGGTGAGGTCCAGGACCACCGACGCCACCTCGTCCTCCAGTCCGCCAGTCCACCAGTCCGCCGAGAGCCGCACCGACGGGCCGGCCGACGTCGGCTCGGCGGCCGCCGCACACCGTAACGAGGGCCAAATCACCCAGGACTTGGACGTGCGCGCCCCTTACTCGCATCACGGGCTCCCCTCCGAAAGGGTGGCAGCCCAAGGGCAACGGCACGTGACCGCGGCCGGGCCGCACGGGCGGCGCCGCCGCATCCGCAGGCTCGGAATCGGGCGGCGCGCACGGCGTGGGCCGCGGGTGCGCCGCCCGTCGAAATCCAGCCGTGCGCGTCCGCAGGGAAGCGCATCGACGGTGCGCGCGCTAACCTCCGCCCATGTTTGACATGGACATGCTTCAACGAAGAGCCGGTCGGCACTCCTTGATGTGTCTCCTCCTGCTGGCCCTCCTGTGTACGGCGACCACCGCGACCGCCTCGACCAGGACCGCGGCCCCGGACCCGGCCCCGGCGGGCACGCGCGCGGCCGACGCAGCGACCGCCCGCTGGGGCGACCGCCGCCTCGACGAGGTCGCCTTCCTGGCCACCCACAACGCCTTCACCAACTACGAGGACTCCCGCTGGACTTCGGTGAACCAGTCCGAGTCCGTGCGCGCCCAGCTCGACAACGGCGTCCGCGGCCTGAGTCTGGACACGCACTGGTACGAGCGAAGCACCTGGCTGTGCGTCATCAGCTTCGGCAGCGACTGCTATCCGAGCGACGTCTACCTGTGCCACGGCGACTGCAAGACCTTCGCCGGAGCCACGTACGCCCTGCCACGGCAATCCTTCCACGGCACGATGCAGACCGTGGTGGACTTCCTCGCCGCACACCCGCAGGAGGTCGTGACCGTCTTCCTCGAGGACTACGTCAGCGCCGAACAGCTACAGAACTCCCTTGGCAGGGTACGGGGGTTGCAGGACGTGGTCTTCCGGCCCGACGAGTGGGGCGTGCGGCAGCACGGCTGGCCGAAGGTGGCCGACCTCGTCACCGCCGGCAAACGGCTGCTGATCTTCTCCGACCGGTCCGACCGCGAGCACTTGGGCGTCATGTACGACAGGTCCTGGACCGTGAGCAACTACTGGAGCCTCGGGGACCTGGGCAACGACCTCACGTGCGTCAGCCGCTGGCCCGATGTGCCCTTGGACCGCCAGGAGCCGGGATTCCGGCGCCTGTTCACGATGAGCCACCACCGCAACGTCCCCACGGTCCTCACGGCGGCCTTGGACAACGGCGCCAAACTGAGGAACCGCATCGCCGAGCAGTGCCGGCCCGCGGCCGGGGGCCGCGACCCGAACTTCATCTCCGTCGACTTCCACCGCCTGTCGGACGGCAGCGGCCACACCCCCGCCTCGATCGTCGCGGAGCTCGACGCGAGCCCCTGAGGTACGCCCCGGACCGGACGAGCCGGGGCGTCGGCGTGCCGGTGGGCGGCTCGTCCGGTCCGGGGCGTCGCAACGAGGCGGAAACGGGTCGTGCTCCCGGCCGGCCTTGTGTCCGTCGGAAGCTCCCGGCGCACGTCCACGGCCCGCCCGAGCGGCCCGCACCGCCTTGGTGTCCGTTCCGGCAGGGCGGGTACAAGCGCACCACCGCACGAACGCCAACCTGCACGCCGACGGGTGCCACGAGCTCACGCTCCGCGCCGGGGAGGTGTTCCGCGTCGAGGTGTACGACGGCCTAGCGCCAGACGTTCGGACGCACAGGCTTCCAACTCCTACGGAGGCGCGCCCTGCTGGCATGAGTTCAGAGAGCGGGACGGGGCTGGCCGGATTCGAACCGGCGTCCTCCCACATGCGGTGAAGGCGCGACAACCGCTGCGCTACGAGCCCCATCCCACCCCCGATCATACGAGCAACCCGCACCCAGCGCTCTGAAATTCATCCAAGAGGACTGATCACTCACCGCGAAGACATCACAAAACCTGAGCCGGAACCCATTTTCGTGAGCGAAGCCACGTTAACCCGCCGGTTGCGGATCCGGTCGGAGGTGCCGCTTTGGAGCTGGTGGAAGTGGATGGTGTGGCTGTCGGCGGCTGTGTAGAGGCCTACTGGCAGGCTGACCTTTTCTGAACCAGCGCTCTACGATCAGCTGGCGTCGTTCGACCCGCGCCGCCCTCGGTCTGGTCCTCAACGCCGTCGTCCTGTGGCACACCCGCTACCTGAAGGACCGGCACATCAACTTCCTGGGCCGCTATCTGTTCAACATCAAGGTCAGCGGACCCGGTCAGGGCCTGCGCCCCTTCCGGGACCCGGAGGCTGTCGAGGACGACGAGGATTGACGGCGGCGCACCCGGCCCGCGGGCCACTCGTCGCATCTCGTGGAGGCCAGGTGCCCGACGCTCCGGGGCCGAAGCGAGGAACGCCGAGCTGGGCGTAGTGCTGGCTCAACGACCTCGCCGAGCCCTAAAGGGCACCCTCGTGAACGGGATCCCGGGAATCCGGGTGATCTGGATCAACGGCCGGGGCGGCGGGACGCAGCGCCGCCTCGACCCGGCGGTTGCTGGTCATGGTCGACGTGACGGCGGTCATGGTGAGGAGGAGGCCGGCGGCGGTGTAGAGCGGGGTGCGTACGTCGTAGGTGGTGGCCAGCCAGCCGCCGAGGAAGGCACCGACCGGGGCGGCGCACATGGCGAGCATGCGGGAGGTGGAGGCGACCCGGCCCATCAGGTGGGCGGGGACGATCGCCTGTCGGAGGGAGGGGGCGAGCACCATCGTGGCGCCCATGCCCGCTCCGCAGACGGCGAGCGCGAGGCCGGCGACGTACGGGTTCGGGGCGGCGGCGAGGCCCAGGATGGCGAGTCCCTCGACTGCGGCCGTGCAGGTCAGTGCCGTGCCGGTGCCGAGTCGCCGGCCGAGGAAGGAGGCGATGCCCGCGCCGAGCAGGCCGCCGGCGGCCTCCGCCGTGAGGAGCAGGCCGAAGCCGAAGGTGTCGACGCCGAGACGATCGTGCGCGAAGAGGGCGAGTACGGTCTCCACGGCGAGGAAGGCGATGTTCCCGACCGCCGGGCGCAGCGCGAGTCCGAGCAGCAACTGATCCTGGAATACGTACGAGGCGCCGGCCCGCGCCTGCCGCAGCAGCGACTCACGGGCCTGCGGTACGGGCCGGGGTGCGGCAGGCAGCGACCGTACGAGCAGTGCGGAGAGCGCGAACGACACCGCGTCGGCGAGCAGCGGAACCGCCCGCCCGAGCGTGAGCAGGGCACTGCCCGCAGGCGGCCCCGCGAAGCCGGATGCGGCGGTCTGGGCGCCGCGCAGGCGGGAGTTGGCGCGCTCCAGGAGCGCGGGATCGCGGCCGAGCAGATCCGGCAGGTAGGCCGTGGCGGCCGTGTCGAAGAAGAGTCCGCCGAGGCCGAGCAGGAAGGCGACGGCCGCGAGCAGCGGAATGCTCAGCACGTCGAACGCGGCCGCTGCCGCGGGTATCGCCAGCAGCACCGCACGCGCCGCGTCCGCGATCCACATCGTGCGCCGGCGATCCCAGCGGTCCACCAGCGCACCGCCGAGCACCCCGAAGAGCAGCCACGGCAGCGTTCCGGCGGCCGTGACGACGGCGAGCGCCATCGGATCCCGCGTCAACGTCAACGCGAGCAGCGGCAGCGCGGCATGCAACACCCCGTCACCGAGCGAGGACACGGTCTGCGCGGTCCACAGCCGTCCGAACCCGGCCGGCAACTTCCCAGCGTCTGAGGTCACTTGGCGTCCCCTTCGGCCTGCTCGCGCGGTGTCGGGTGGAACAGTGCGAAGACGAGTGACGCGTTCGGCAGCGACGGGTCGGACAGCTCCCGGTACTCGTCCGCCAGTGCCTGCAGCCGCGCCCCCAGTTCCGCGAACTGCGCCTCGGTGAGCCGCAGATGCGCCATCCGGACGTGCCGCTCGCCGTCCACCGGCGCTGCCTCCAGGTCCGCCACCGCGTGCCGCATCAGCACGTCCGGCTCTCCCTCGCCCCGGTCCGGCAGCACGATCGCCCGCGCGGCCATGGCGTAGTACCGCTCGGTGACACCCCGGACCTTCCGCGTTCGCACCACCTTCACCAGGCCGGCCCGCTCCAGCAGCCGTACGTGGTAGCTGGAACTCCCCTTCGCGAGGCCCACTCGCTCGGCGATCTGCGTGATCGTCGCGGGCTCGAAGCGGAGCACGGCCATGATCCGGTGACGCGTGAGATTGGAGACGGCGCGCAGCTGCTCGTCAGTGGTGACGTGGAACGTCTCGGGAAGATCATCGGTAGGCATGTCTCCAATGGTCAACGTTTCTTGACCATTGGGCAAGGGGTTTTCGTTCGGGCTTCCGGAACCGGCTGTCCAGCACACGCGGCCTTCGCTCCTGCGCTCTCCTTCACGACCTCGCCCAACCCGCACCCGGACGGCTTCGCTCCGGGCCGGTGAGGAAGCTCATCCGCACCGCCTAAGTCCTTGAGTCGTCGAGAAACCCTCGTCATCGGCACCGAGGAGGGCCTCTCCGTCGCCCGCGCCCGCGGCCGGGTCGGCGGACGCCCCAGCGTCGCCACCTAGGAGATCACCCGGGCCGCCCGTGACCTGCTGCCCGACCCGGGCCGCTCGATCACCTCGATCGCCAAGCGGCTCGGCGTCTCGCCGGGGACGTTCTACGACCGCATCCCGGACCTGCGCGAGCTGCGCGCCAGCGCAGTGCCCCGCCAGCTCGAAGCCCCCACACAGTAGGCAGATCAGACCGAGATCAATCTCAGCGGCACTTCTGTGCCCCAACTACTCACGCCCGACGTCCCCGCCCACACGAGGTGAGCCGTGGGGCATGGGGCCTTCGCCCGGCGTTCCTCCCGAGCCGCCCTGACTGGGCATCAGGGCGCCTACGCGTACAGCGCCCCGACGCCGAACCCGAGCCCGAGCACCGTGAAGAGCGCACCGACTCCGACGAAGACCCACCACAGGCCGTTGCCTCCGGCCGGAAGTATCCACCGGGAGGGACGCGCGGGGTCGTAGCGGACCTCGACCCGGGTGCCGACGGCAGGAGTCCTGTTGAGCGGGCGGGCCACTCCCGACGTGGTCTCCATAGCCCGGCCGTCCGCCGTGGTCCAGGCGACGACCGGCGCGTACGCCGTGGTCCCGGTGCTCCGGATGGTGATCGAGCCGTCCGAGCCCCCGCCCTCCATCCGCATCGCCTCGAGGCGGATCACCACCCCCTGGGCCCGCACGCCGTCGCGCAGCAGACGCCGGGTCTCCCGGACCTTGTGGTACGACGCCGCACCGAGCACGGCACCCGGCAGGGCAAAGGCGAGGGAAAGGATCCACAGAGCAGAAGAAGGCGACATGAGACCTGTTTCGGTTCGGAAGCGGCGACGCGAGGCCCGGTGCACGACCGCCCCGCGCAACGCGCAGGCCCCCGCACCCCCGGTTCGACTACTACCCGTCAGGACGCCTGTGCACCAGATTCAGTTTCGCAGGTCCCGTGCGTGAGCAGAGCGCGACCGACGACCCACCCGGGGCCGTCACAGGCCCGCTCCGGTCCTTCGAAGCCAGCGGGCAGCAGGTCGGAAGGATGCCACGGTCTGCCGGGTCTTCAGGAACTCCGTTCGTCGCCTCTGAATGCTCGTTCGCGGACGGCGCTCGCCGGCGAGCGCTGGTTCAAAGAAGGTCGGCCTGCCCGTGGGCCTGTACACGGCCACCGACAGCCACACAATCCACTCCATCAGCTCCAGCGCGGCACCTCCGACCGAATCCGCAACCGGCGGATCAACGAGCGCACCGGCAAGGAGGTCGAGCTGGACGAGATCACCCCGGGCCGCTCCCGCTCACTGGACATTGCCGGATTCGTCAACCTCGCGGAAGTGAACCCGGTCTTCTTCGGAACAGCTACTGCCTCGGCCCGCGCGGCGCCGAGTACGGGACGGTCTACGGCCTGCTGGAACAAGCCCTGGCCAAGGCCGGAAAGGCGGGCAGCGCCACCTTCGTGATGCCCAGCACGAGTACCTCGTCGCCCTCAACGCCGAGAACGGCCTCCTCACCCTGCACACCCTTCACTGGGCGGACGAGACCAGAAACCCCAAGGCCGGGATCGACCACCTCCCCGGCAAGACGAAGGCCACCGCCAAGGAACTGAAGATGGCCGAGCAACTCATCGGCGCCATGAAACACCACCCACCGCAGACCCGGCAGCGCAGCCGATATGTGTTGGCCAGTTGGGTCCAGGGCCGGGATACTCAGGTGCTGTGAACATGGGAATCTCTGGTTTCAAGCCGTCCTTCCTGGTCGGAGTCGAGGCGATTCGGCAGGCGCACGGATCGCGCCTGGCGATGCTCGCTGGTAGGCGGCTGACAGGTTTCGCCCTGGTTCGGTTCGCCGAAGACGGGGACTGGTTCGCCGACTGCCCGGTGGTGTTGGACTTCGACGGCATCCAGGTGGAGGTTTGCCACTGGAAGTTCGACGAACTCTCGATCGCCCAGGACACGATCGACACCTCGGCGACCATCGCTGGTTGGGAATCGTCCGAGCTCACGCCTCAGTGGTCTCACAGCGATGAACGCCTCGAACCGTTCGTCGGGCAGAAACTGCGGGAGGTAACGCTCCTTGAGTGGCGGCCAGCGGAACGTGACCTGGCGGCTGGAACGGTGGCAGTGGAGTTCGTCTTCGCCAGCGACTGCCTGCGGATCGTCAACGGCATGGACGAGAACCGCCTTGAGGTCGGTGCGGCTCAGCCGGACTACGTCCGACACAGGCTGGGCCGCTGAGTATTACTACCCGGTCGGTCTTCTGACCTTGAGGCAGGGGTCCAGCGGCTGCGTCTCGGGCCGGTCAGTGCGCTGGCCGTCGACCGGACCCTCCATGCCGAGCTGACCGCCGATCACCCGGCGACCGTACTCGACGTGCGGATCGTCCGCAGCTGGACGCCGCGCGGGCCACTGCTGTCAGCTGACGACCGCTCCGTCCTGCGCCACCGCGTACACGCGGCACGCCCGCCTCGACCTCCTCGGCCGCCCCGCCGCCGATCTGTTGCGGGACATCTGCGAAGGCGCCGGCTCCGGGGAGACCGAACGGCTCCGCTGGACCCGCGAACTGGACCGGGTGGACGAGGAGCGCGACACGGCGAGCAACTCCGCACCGTGGAGGTCCGGCTGGCCGCTCTCGCCACCGGACTCGGACAAGGTCAGCAGGCCATGCGCCTCTCCGAGGAAGCGTCCGCTGAGCTTGTCGGTCATATCGAGCTGACGTTGGAAACTGCGTTCGCCGGGCCGGTCGAGGTGCGCCTGAGCCACCTCGTCCACGCTGGTCACCCGGGTGGTGCGGTTCGAAAACCGGTCCGGCCACGCGCTGCTCGCAGGTCCCGTGGACCTGGTCCGCGGCAGCGGATTCAGCGGGCGCGGCACACTGGACTTCACCGCCCCCGGCGCCCGACGCGGTCGACGCCGAAGGCATCGCCCGCCGGGACGTCAGCTCCCACCCGGCAGCCACCGCACGGTCACCTGGTCTACGACGTATCGGCGAGCGCCAGGGTTGACGGGCTCTGATCCGAGCCGAAGAGAACACGAGTCCGCCGACGCCATGGTGTCCCGCTCTGGGACACGTGGCCGGGGCTCGTGGCGTTCATCAGTGTGTCGATCAACGTGCCGGCGTTCTGCTGGAGCTGTTCAGATGGTGGGCCTCCCAGTCCCCCGACGGACCATGGTGCGGCTGGTCGAGCCGATGTCTGGTCTGTACATGTCCGGGCGGGAACCGATGTCGATTTCGGGCGACCGGCGGTGAGAACTATGAGGTGAGCGGGCAGCTCGTCAGCAAATCCTCGGGCCTGGTGGAGGCAGGGCGGGGCAGCGTGTGGCCGGCCGGGGGCTGCACGCCGCGGCCGGTCCAGTCCTCCAGGGCCGTGAAGGCGGCACGATGGCACGGGAGGAGGGGCCGGAGCTTGTCGGGGAAGGCGTCGAACAGCGAGTCGACGTGGGTTCCTCCCTCGACCCGGTAGTAGCGGAAGAGGTGGCCGCGGCCGACGTCGCCCACCATGCGGGCGTAGACGTCGGAGTCCTGGCTGATGGGCAGCAGCACGTCGAGAGTTCCGTGCACCGTAATCAGAGGTTTGCCGATCCGGCCGGTCAGAGCGATCTTCGAGATCGCCTCGCGGACGCCGTCGGGCCGGGAGCGGTAGTCGTAGTCGGCGTCGCAGCCGGGGCTGCCAGGTGCGCAGAAGGGGTGGCCGGCCTCCAGAGTGCCGTCGTAGTGGGGGTCGAGTTCCTCACGGTAGATGCGCTGGGTCAGATCCCAGTAGTACTGGTGGTGGAAGGGCCACAGGAATTCCGAGCCGGCCGGGAAGCCAGCGGCGGTCATCTGCTGGTGGGCGCGCTCGGCCCCCTCGCCGCCTCCGGCGTAGGCGGGGTAGGCGGCGAGGGCGGGCGGCAGGAAGGTGAGCAGGTTCGGCCCTTGCTCGCGCCAGAGGGTGCCTTCCCAGTCGACACCGCCGTCGTAGAGTTCCGGATGGTTCTCCAGCTGCCAGCGGACCAGGTATCCGCCGTTGGACATGCCGGTGGCCAGCGTGCGTGCGGGGGGCCGCAAGTAGCGTTGTGTGATGACGGCTCGGGCGGCGCGGGTGAGCTGGGTGACCCGGGTGTTCCATTCGGCGAGCGCGTCACCGGGAGCACGGCCGTCACGGTAGAAGGCGGCCCCGGTGTTGCCCTTGTCGGTCGCGGCGAACGCGTACCCGCGGGCCAGGACCCAGTCTCCGATGGCCCGGTCGCTGGCGTACTGCTCGCGGACACCCGGGGAACCGGCGACGACCAGACCGCCGTTCCACCGGTCGGGCAGGCGGATCACGAATTGGGCGTCATGCTGCCAGCCGTGGTTGGTGTTTGTCGTCGAACTGTCCGGAAAGTATCCGTCGATCTGGATTCCGGGGACCCCGCTCGGCACGGAGAGCCCGGCCGGGGTCAAGCCCGCCCAGTCGGCAGGGTCGGTGTGTCCGGAGGCAACGGTCCCTGCCGTGGTGAGCTCGGCCAAGCACGCCTTGTCCTGACGTTCGGCACCCGGCACCCTGAGCCACGCGAGCGTCGCACAATGGGCCGCCGACGCATCTCCAGCGGCATGGCTCCGGTCCTGGGCGGCCGCCGGGAGAGCGGCGAGGGTCAGGAGCGTTGCAGCCGCGGCGACAGCCCGCCGCACCATGGCGATGTGTGGCACCCTCCGTGGACGTTGCGGCGGTGATGCTGTTCTGAGCATGGAGAGCACGGATACCTCCGGTGAAGTCGCGTCTGTGGGCAAGGCGGGACGCTATGGCTCACCGCGCCGCCCTGGGCAGAGGTAGGACCCCCACAGCCCCGACCTGGGCTGTGGGGCGGTGCACCACACCACAGCAGCGGGGAGAGGGTTGCTCTCGCCCCGCGGACGGGCCCTCAACCGTCGTTGACTTCCGACTTCCGCAATTGCTCGCTCGCGGTGCCGCCTGACGTTCTGGGCCGCGAAGTAGCCCTGGGGGACGGCGGCGTCCGGGTCCACCGTGATCTCCGTTCCCTGGACGGCTGCCGAACCCGCCCCCGCCGCCGTCCGCGACCGACGCCGAACACGGGCTACTCCTCGTACGCGAGTTCGTGATCCGCTGGGGCGTACGGGACCGAGTCGGCCCAGGCAAGACCGTCTGGGCCGGCTGTCCCCTCCGGCCGCGTGGCTAGAGCTTCGCGATGTCCTTGTGCATCACGTCGACGCTGTCGGAGTGGTAGGCGGCCAGGCGCACCTTGAGCGGGTGGCCCGCCGGGGCCTTGATGATGACCTCGCGCGTCTCGCCCATGCCGATGCCGTAACACGAGGGCTCGGGGGTGAGGGAGGTCCAGCCGTCCCCGCCGGCCTTCGGGTCGTTCCACTGAACCCAGGCACAGTCACGCTCGCCGGAGGTGATCAGCACGTAGGTGACCTTGACGGAGTTCACCGCGCCGTCGATGCGCTCGTAGTTCACCGTCGCGGTGTTGTGGTGGAGGTTGGCACCGGCCTCCAGGTTGACCGTGCTGAGGGTGGTCTCGGCGGCGACCGGGGTCGCCCCTCCCGCCAGCGTCGCGGCAGTCAGGGCAAGGGCGGCGGGCAGGGCAGTGGATATGCGCATGTTCCCTCTCCACGAAGGTAGTTGGGCCGATCGCGCGCACCCTATCCCGCGGGTCGTACATCCCCCTTCCGCGACCTGTCAGTTCAGGCCGCAGAAGGGGAGGTGGACGCGAATCAGCGCTTGAGCGTGAAGGTGAAGTCACCGGAGAGCCTGGCGCCCAGCCGGACCGCCGAGACGAGACTCCCCTCCGCGATCAGGCGCTCGACCTCGGCCCGAGCGAGAACACAGCCCTCCGCGATGAGCCGTACCGGCCGGACCGGTATCCGGGCCGCGAAGCGGACCGAGACGTCGATTACCTCGCGGTCCAGGTGGTTCGAGCCGCCTGTGTCCAGGCGCCAGGCGCCGTCCCAGTCGAGGGCGACGCGGTTGCGACGCTGCAGGACCGGGTCCTGGAGCAACTCGGCGGTCAGACCGTGGTCGTTGTCGTGCCCAGCCGGTCCAGCAGCTCCGGCCGTACGGAGCGGACGTTCGCCCGCTCGAAGATCGTGAGCTTCGCCGTGTCCCCGCACCCGGTGCAGAGGACGAGGAGCCAGGCGTCGAGCGCCTTGTGGTTCGCGTTGACGCGGAACTTGCCGCTCGCCCGGAAGTGGTCGGATGCGCACGCATGGCAACGACGGCGGACGAGGGGCAGGCAGGTGGGAGTGACCACCCAGGTGTTGAGTACAGGTGTACACCGGTTTCAGTGAGAAATCCGCAGCAGGAAGCAGCACGGCGCGCAGATGCGCGACGCGCGACCGATCAGCTCTCGGGGGGTCTCACAGGGTGTACAAGGGCCTGCCTTCGGCTCGACGACGCGTTCGGGCAGCACGGTAAGCCCGCACGGCGGCGCCGTTCCACCGGTTTTCCGGTCACGCGGGAACGGCTCGGCTTCCTGGGGCGGCGACTTCGCACCCGGACCGTGATGATCCGGTGTTCGGTGCGGGTCGGGACACGGCCCCTGCCCGGCGGCAGCGAGTACCGCCTCGAGCAGTGGCCGACAGATCAAACTCAAGGCACCAGGGCCAGTCGTATCGCGAGTCAGGCCACCGCCCGAAGCGGCACCCCAACATCCTCACAGTCGTATCGCGTGGCGACGGCTCGGAGCTGTTTCCACTTGCTGACGCACCGCTCGACAGCGTTGCGGCGGCGGTACTGGGTTTTGTCGAACGCGGGCGGTCGTCCGCCGACTCGGCCCTTGCGCCTACGGTTGGCCCGCTGATCGTCAGGCTGGGCAATGGTCGCGTTGATCCCGTCGCGGGGCAGACGGGAATGTGACGACAGGCCTTAGGGGCGGCGGGCCAGCAAGTGGGCGTCGAGGAAGCCTCGCTCGGAGGCCGGGTCGTGGAGCAGCCGGGCGAACGTGACGAGCCCGGCCCTAGCCAGCAACTCGGCGAACTGGTCCACCGGCCAGCTATAGGCGGGCGTCACCTTGTGGTCGAAGCGGACCGGCTCCGGCCCGTCGGTCGCGAAGAACGAGACCAGGAGCAGGCCCCCTGGTGCCAGGACACGTACCTGCTCGGCGAGCAGCGGGGGCAATTCCCCAGGCGGGGTATGGATCATCGAATAGTGGGCCAGCACGCCGCCGAGCGCGGCGTCCTCGACCGGCAGGGCCTCCATCCGCGCCTCATCGAACCGCAGCGCCGGATGGGCCCGCCGGGCATGGTCGACCATTCCCGGGGAGAGGTCGAGCCCGAAGGCGTCCAGCCCCAGTTCGTGCAGCATGGCCGTCAGATGTCCAGGCCCGCACCCGACGTCGGCTGTCCGCGGGTTCCCCGTCCCGCGCACCAGCTCGGCGAATGTGCCGATCATGTTCCGCGAGAACGGGTGCGTCTCCAACCGATTGGCGAACATCGACGCATAGAGCTCGACGACCCCGTCGTAGGCCGCCCTCGTCTCGTCCTGATGTTCCGCCACGGGGAAGAAGCTAACACCCTTGCCGTTCACTGCCGTTCTCCGGCTCCATACCGCCCCTGGGGCTGATCCCATCGCCTGAGTGCGGGACGACCCCAGTAGTTCGGAGAAAGCTCCTCCCACACCCCGTCAGGAGCCGCGCTGACGTCGGTCAGTGAAGTAGTCGGTGCCCAAGACGTGACCACGGCGATGGTCCAGCCGGCACGTGTCCAGCGGTACACGGCCCCGTCAGCGTCCACTGAACCGACCGGGCTCCTTGCTGGCGGGACGGCCGGTTGCTGATGGAAGTCCGTCGAAACCAGCACGTCTTTCCCACGACGCAACGAGCTCCCGCTCACGGGCACTGAGGACATCGCCGGCTTCCTCCTCCGCCGCAGCAGCCTGCGCACCGAATCCCGCATCACCTCACGCCCCAGCGCCCGGACGCTCCGCTGACCCGCCGGGCCCGCTCCACCTCCTGCTGAGCTGCCAAGGATCTCCTCCTGCTGCTGTCCTGTGCATCCGCGGCCAGCAGAGCGTCGGCCTGCTCCGCGATCGCTGTCTCCGCTGCAGTGCGGTCATGGCTCGCGGTGCCGTTGGCCATCACCAGGAGGTGGCCAATCGCCATGAGGTTTCCCGCCGCGTCGGCCTCCTCCAAGAGCATTCATCGTCTCTGGCACCCCTGAGGGTCCGGCGGTCCTACCCCGGTCGACGAGAAGATCCTCCGAATGGCCCGGGACCTGCTGCCCCACCCCGAGCACTCCAGCACCGCGATCGCCAAAACGCTTGGAGTGAGCCCGGGGACCAACTACCCCGGCCGCACACGGGGCGTGACGTGATGAAGCCGGGTTGCCCTCACGGCATCCCGGCTTCGTCGTCGACGGCGAGGAAAGCGGGGGGACTATCAGTGGAGTGGTGAGAAGGAAGTCCGCCCATGGCCTCGCCGTGGTCAACGGTAGCAGTCAGGCCGGGATCAGCGCGCGCAGATTTTCCGGCGTGATGATCAGCGAGTCCGGGTGCAGCCCTTCCGGGCGTTCCAGGCCGATGTACGTGACCGGGCCGTCCGGAACCCGAACCTGGCTGCCGTCCCACCACGTGGTGGCCGTGGCGCGATCGGTCATCAGGCTGACGAGGTGCCGTACCGTCAGCTGGTCGCGTTCGACGATGCCGCGCACCAGCGTGGCGACCGACACCCGGTTCCCCTCAACCCGGTTGGAGTTCGGGGTGCCCTTCAGGTAGAGGTGCAGCCACTTCGCGCGCCACCCGCCGTCGTCCCCGCGCAGGAACACCAGCGGCAGGGCGACCCGGCCCGTCCCCCGCATCTCCGACTTCATGCGCACCGTACGCGGCTCGAAGGGGCGTCCCCGCTGCTCGGCGTCGCGCACCATGAAGCCGAAGAACGACTCCGCGACCTCCTCGAAGCCCTCCCCGGAGTAGATGTTGACCTGCGGAACGATGAAGTCGCCGCGTACGGCGTCCAGGCGCAGGTTGATGAACTCCGAGGCGCCATCGGGTGCGGGAGCGTTGGTGATGTCGCCCGAGTGTTCGCCCTCGAGGTCCTGGAGGACCGTGTACGACAGCCAGGTCACGGTTTCGTACGACCCGTCCAGTATGAGCGCCGACAAGTCGAAGTCCGTGCTGCGCTGCGTCTGACGCCAGTGGACGAAGAACCTGAGCAGCTCGCCGTCCACCGGGGAGAGGGACCCGCGGGGCAGTACGCCGAGCCCCGCTGCCGTCGCCTTGCCGCTGAGCGGAAGCGCGACGTCGAGGACCGCGGGATCGACCAGCAGGTGGCCCGGCTGCGGGAGCCGGCGCCGCGTCTCCGCGTCCAGGGCTGCAACCAGCCGTTTGATGTCGTGTTCCGGCACGGACGGACGGGTGTCGGCGGCTACCCAGGCGCGGCCCCCTCGGTTGACGAAGAAGCGGCGCTGGCGCTGCACCGCCTCCTGCGTCCGGTTGTGGAAGTGCTCGCGTACCGACAGCAGGACCCGGCCCGAGACATGGGGGGCGGCCACCTCGGCAGCGGCCGCGACCGCGTCGCGCTCCTCCTGACTGGGGCAGGCGCGCAGCAGCCGGTCCAGGGAGCGCAGCAGCTTGCCCGGGGCGGCGGCCGCCAGCAGCCGCGCCGCGCCCGTGACGTCGTCGGAGCCGAGCAGTTCCTCGACGCGGCTGTCGAGGGTCCGGGCCTCCTTCTCACCGCGGGCGACGGCGAACACGTCGGCGGCGTGCGGCCAGCGCGGGTACTCGTGCGGGTGGAGGCGCTCGCCGAGGCGCTTGAACGCCTCGCGGTGGGGGACAACGTCGGCGAGCTTGGCGGGGGATGCGGCGACCGTGTCAAGGCCGGCGAGCAGGGCACGACGGACCGGCCGGGACAGCGAACGGAAACGGGTCGGCTCGGCGAGGGTCACGTCGCCATCCGACAGGGCGCAGGCCAGGCGCAGGACGTCGGTGACGGTGTCCAGCAGCAGGTCCGCGCCGCGGTCGAGGCGGGCACGGTTGACGACGGCGCGGTTCTCCCGGACCGGGATCTCCTCGGGCTGGGGACCGTCGGCGCAGTGCCCGGCGAGCACGGCGAGGTCGCGCAGGCCGTCCTCGCCCAGCGGTGTGGCACTGCCCGCCAGGGCCAGGTACAAGGCGGTGACCTCGTCGTCCGGGGTGCCGCCCGCGTGCAGGACCGTCATGCGGTCGCCGACGGCGGCGATCAGCTCGTCGTGCGCGGCGAGCATTTCCTCGTATGCGTGCCGGTAGGTGCCGTACGTCGGGAGGGTGAGGAGGTCAACGACACCGGACCGGAGCTGGTCGATGGTGCCCGCCCGCGAGGCGTCGTCGGCGAGCGCCTCGCGGATGCACTGCATCCAGAACTCGAGCGTGTCCGGCACGTTGGCCGGGAAGTCGACGAAGTAGACGTTGTGCTGGACGTGGTCGCCGACCATCGCGCGCACGGTATCCAGCGTGCGCGACGCGGTGTCGAGGACGACCTCTTCAGCCAGGCCCGAGAGGTGCTCCAGCAGCTCCCCGGAGAGCTTGAAGCCCACTGACAGCAGCGCGGCGTCGAACTGCCGTGCCGCGGCAGCGCCTTGCCCAGCGGGCCCGGAAGGGGTAGGGAGGCGGTGGTTGTGCCTGATGACCAGGGCTTCAAGAGGATGGGCCATCAGGACATGATCCCAGAACACCCGAACGACCTGCGCCCAATTTTTCGAACACCGAGGTGGGCCGGCTCAGCCGCCGAAGTCCGCAGCACGACCTCAGCGAATCCCTCTCAGCGCTGCGGCATCAAGCGCTGGCTGTTTGTCGGTAGAGCGACGCCTGGCCAGTGAGACTCCGCCACCCCGGCGGTATCGTGCCGCAAACATCTCGGAGGGGGATAAGACCATGGACCCAGAGCGCGAATCTCGCGACTCGGTCGAAGCGGAGTGGGATTTCCTAGCGGATGCCGCAGCAAAATGGGACGACCGATCCCGAGGCTCCGCTACGACATGGGTACCGCCGATCATGGGAGCCCTCGTTGACGCGGCGCGGAACAGCGTGCTCAGCCAGTTCTATCCCTTCACCAGCCACGCCAGGCTCTGTTTCAGCACTGGTCTGCGGCAGTGGCTGGGAGAGGGCTACGTTCTCCCCCTGTGCATCGCCCTTCTTCCCGGGGGCAGCTACTCGGTGGGGCACAGACACGACCCGGCCAAGATGCTGCTCGAAACGACCAGCGCTGATGAGGCCGTGGCGACGGCTGTAACTGCGCTCCAGGAGCATCTCCAGGCGTAACGGCCGGACACGGCTGAGCCGTCTGGGGGCGTCCGAGGACCAGCGATGAACTGGCGACCCATCAGCCGCAGGTCAGCACTCACTCCGACGGTTAGCCCGCAGGCCGCTGAGGCGGGGGTGAAGCCGAGGACAAGAGATACGTCGGCTGCCCAGATGGCCAGGACCTCACCCCGGCTCCGGCGTGCCCCCGTAAGCAGAGGGGACCCCTCGCTATGCTCGCCCGCTTCGCGGGCCAGGAGCCTGCCCTTCGGGCAGGAGTCCCTCGCCCCGCTTCGCAGCAGAACGCCGCCCTGCGGTGGCTGGCGCTCCGTGCTCCAGACGACCCGGCGTGCGAGGTCTTCGCCCACCACGACGAGGGTCTCGAAGAAACAGCGGAAGCCGAACGGCGACTTGGGATACGACTGCCCTCGGACTAGGTCGCCTTCATCGAAACCTACGGGGCCGGCGGAATCGGCGGAGACCCACTGTGGATACCCCCGCCATACGACGCATCCGGAGGCGACAGCGTGATCGGTATGGCCGAACTCTTCTGGGAACAAGCCCCCGAATCGTACTCTCCTGCTGGCTACCTCCCGAGGTAAGCGCCGACAAGCTGCTCCGGTGGGGCTTCATAGAAGACGGAACCCACCTGTTCTGGCTGATGACAGGCGATGACAGCGACACCTGGCCCACCGCTGACCTCTATGAAGACGGCGGCCCCCTCACCATCCACGAAGACGGGTTCGCCGCCTACGTACAACGCTGGTGCGCCCCAGCACCCGGCCCCACCCAGGAAGCAGTGCAATTCATACACTGGCGCGAATACGAACGCCTCATGGACCAAGGCCTCAACCCCACCACAGGCCTCCCCTGGAACCCCTGAACACAACCCGCACCCCTGGCTGCGCGGACCTGGGTGACCCCGTCTCACGGGGGCCTGGCCTTCGGCCCGTTGGGGTGTCCGCTTCGCTCACACTTTGAGTCGCTACGCCTACTCCTCCAGAGCCTCGGGCTGCTTCGCGGGCGGCCGGCAGCAGGAACGGGCTGGTTGATGAGCCGGTCCAGGATGCGGTAGGCGATGTCATGCCCGTAATGGTCTGCGAGGTCTATCGGGTGCAGGTGGTTGGGAGTGGCCGCGTTCGGTTCTGCCCCGTACGCCAGCAGGATCACGGTGAGACGGCTGTCGATAGGCGTGCCGGCCTGGAGTGCCGAGTCCCCCCTCCACGTCGATCGCGTGCGTCAGGAGGGTCAGCCCGCAGCAGACCGCGTTGACGTCGGCCCCTCGTCAAGGAGGCGGATCAAGTCGGCATGGTCGCTGGCCTCCACAGCCTGATGGGCCGGCGTACAAGGACTCTCGAGCATTCCGGCTCCTCATCGAGAAGCACTTGACTGGATGGGTGTGCGCTCGTGTCAGGTTCCAGCTACTCCCCGGAGTCCTCGGAGGGGTCCATCGAGGTTCACGGCTGCGGCAGGTAGGCGTCCCGGGGCCTGGGATCCGTTGAGGCTACGGGACGGGTTCGTGCGCGAGGGCTCGGTGTGGAACGCGGCGTTCTGGGATGGGTAGCAGGCCCTGTGACCCAAGGCCTCCGTGCTGCCCGGCATCACCATGCAGCTGCTGCAAGCTGCCCTGACCCGCGTCGGCGTGCTGTGGTCGACCCACCGGCTGGCAACCGGCGACTTTCCGACACTGCGGGCCGCCGCAGCGACCAATTCCCACTGCCCCAGCCAACCGCTGGCCGCCATCGACCAGGTTGCCTTCTCCGGCGACGGTGCTGTCCTGACCGATGTCCTCAACACCGCCTGGGCCAAGGTCCCCTGGGATGCCGTCTGATAAGCACCACGTCGTCACCGGGAACGAAGCGTCGCCGTGCAGAGGCGATTGACTGCCGCTTCGCGTGCGGACGCGGGAGAATGAGGACACGCACGGCCATTCCTGAGCCGCGTTCTGGATGGTCATGAGCAGCCCGCCGACCAGCTGGGCTGAAGGAGATCAGACCGCTGCGCTTCCTGTACCCCGTGGCGCTGGCCAAGGCCGCGGCCGTCAACATCAGGCACCGCGGGGCGGCAGTGCCACCCGCGCACCTGTCCCGTACAGGGGCATGACGGGATCCTCACGGAACCGGCCGACAGAAGCGGGCATCTTCTTGTATCGAATCCTGATGTGTCTCGTGCTGGAGGTGCTCCACCGTGGTGCGCGCGTCGATCGGTCTCCTCTGCGGTGCGGCAGGCCTCATCTGCCTGGTCGTCGGCCTGCGGGCCGTCGCGCGGAAGGTTCGTACACACCGGGCCCTGAGCACGGGACTGCTCGCCGAGGGACGGGTGTTGCAGACGTACGTGGTCCCCGGGGATCAGGGGCGCGCGGGTGTGCGGCGCGCGGCGGTCGTCTTCCGATCGGCGGACGGGCGGGAGTTCCTGCTCGACGACCGGTCCGGCCGGCCCCGGGCGGTCAACGACCGGGTGCTCGTGCGCTACCCGCAGGCCCGGCCGCAGCACGCGGTCCTCGACGACGTGCCCCGGCGGGTGGCGGGCCCCGCGGTGGTGATCTGCTGCGGGACCGTCTTCGTCGCCGCCTGCTTGTTCGCGGCCGTCCAGACGCTGTAACGGAACCCCGGCCAAGGCGTCTGGCGACCAAGCTCGTCGAGGCCGCCGACGAGAAGCAGTTGACCAAGACCGTCGCCCGATACGGCCGCGTTGATCTTTTGTGCATCAACGAGATCGGCTACATGGAACTCGACCTCCGCGGCGCCGAACTCCTCTTCCAGGTCCTCACCGAACGCGAAGAGGAGAACAGCGTGGCGATCGCCTCGAACGAGTCGTTCTCCGGCTGGACCAAGACGTTCACCGACCCCCGCCTCTGCGCGGCCAGCGTCGACCGCCTCACCTTCGGTGGCAACATCAACCGAGACCGGCACCAACTCCTACCGACTCGCCACCACCCGCGCCCGCGCCCGCGCCGAACAACAGCAGACGTCCAGCTGACACCGACCTGACCTGCCTGTCCTGCCCTGAATCACCTGGCGCTTTGGGACGTGAGTGTCGGAGGATTGCCCTCATGTCCATAGGTGTTCACGATCGCTACACACATGTGCTGCGGTCGCCGACGATGGACGTGTCTACCGGTTCGACCTCTTCTATGACCGGGACTCTCCACACGGAGCACGGAAGGCCACCATCAGGTCATGGACCGACATCACTGACACCTGGCAGGCGGATCCTCTCCAACACGAAATCGCGCAGGCCTTCATCTGGGCCCCTCCGCCGAGGCGAACAGACCTCACACCTCGGCCTGTCAGCGGACCACTGCCAGACACCGCGTGAGGGCAACACCCCGCACCGCCTCGTCGGCCCACGTGGTCTCAATACTCAAAACTCGGCAACATTTCACAGCCGCCAGACCACCTGCTGCTGCCAGAACCCCGCTTTCACCTACGCAGCCACGCGGGGTTCGCGAACGCATGCTGGCCAATGACGTCATTGGAAGGCCCCGCTCCACTTGGCGCGAAGGCGCAGGACCTTGTCGCTCAGTACACCGGGGCTTTTTCTCAATTGCGCGAGGGACTGCACATGGGCTCCGTGGTCGTAGGTGTCATCGGCACCTTGATCGGAGTGACAATCGGCGTGGTGGCCCAGCAGGCGCAGGCAATTCGCAACCACACGTGGCAGCGCGAGGACGTACTCAGCAGTGCAAAGCGAGCCGTGTACGCCGAGTACCTGCGATCCATCAGCGCGAGCTACGCCCAAGCGATCTCAGACAAAAAGAGGACCCGCACCGAGGACGCACACCTGCTTGCCGCAACAGCCGAGCTAGAGATCCTCTCCGAGCCGGAAGTGGCGGAAGTGGCCCGGGACCTCGCTAACCGGGTAATGGCAGTGCACGAGCGGATCGCAGACGGCGGTGCGCCCAAGGCGCATGTCGATGCGGTCGATCGCCGCCGGCTAGAGATCGTCGACCTGTTCAAGGCTGATCTCGGGCTCCCGACGCGGGCCAGTGCGGCTCACGGACCAGGCACGTTCCCGCTGCCGGGCGGCGCGGACAAGATGCCGTTCAACATCGCGACCGGGCCTGACCAGAACGTCTGGTTCACCGAACTCCTCGGCAACGCCATCGGCCGCGTCGAAGCCCTCCCGGGCCAGGGGGCCGGCCCGCACGCTGCCGACCCGCAGCCGGCCCCGACGCGTCCGCGCCACGAGCGCCCCCGCCGCTTGCTGCCCTGCGGCACCGGGACACCCCCAGGGGCGGCCTCGTTCTGCCGCTGACGACACATCCGGGCCCGGCCGCACTGCCGCGTTCCGGTACCGCTGCTGATACCGGGGCTCACGGCAGCCTGATCTGCGAGTAGCGTCGGCGGCACGGGGTGCGGCCCTGGCCAGCTGCGTCGCGACGCTGGCCGCTCCCCGAGATACAGGGACAGCCAGGAGAGGGCTGCTGCGCCGGTGGCTTCGCTGCTCCCGTCGGCGTGGCGTGTCCGTTCCTGTCCGTTCTGCACCACTAACCTCAGCGCATGGCTGACACGTTCGAGCACGCGCCGCAGGTCTGGACGGCGGGACGGCTGCGCTCCGCTCTCACCGGGGTTACCGACGACACCCCCATCCACATCGGGGTCGCGGACGAGCCGGGCAACCTTGAGGGTTACGGCGAATTCGTGCTCGTCGGCGCCGAGCCTGTGGAGATGGAGGCCGACGACAGCACCACGCCGCCCCAGGTCCAGTTCACCCTCTTCGCCGACGCCAAGGCAGGCGTGTACTACCTCGACATGGACTGAGCGGCTTCGTCCACGAGAAAGAACCCACTGGGAGTGCTTGGTGCGGGCGTCGGTCATGGTCGGGTCTTGGGGTGGCAGTCGACGGCGAGAGGGACGCGGTCCGGGACCGGCCACAGCCCCGAGCAGGCCTGCGCGGACGTTCTCGCCATCGCGAGCCCTTCGACAAGCAAAACTGCGTGCTCATCCAATGATCGGATCCGCCGGTACCAAGTATCCCGGTCC
Organism: Streptomyces sp. NBC_00190; assembly: GCF_036203305.1. Lineage (GTDB taxonomy): Bacteria > Actinomycetota > Actinomycetes > Streptomycetales > Streptomycetaceae > Streptomyces. The sequence goes on from NZ_CP108131.1 coordinate 385,293, forward strand.
CGTTCACGGCGATGAGCACTCCCATCTGGGCACCATCACGGGCGCGCTGCACTTCAGCGTCCGGCGTCAGCCGAGGTGAGCTCGCCCGTGGCGGCGGAGCCGGTTTCGGAACCGAGGGTTGCCTGCTCATGGTGACGGCCAGGCGAGGCCGAGGAGGAATTGTGGCAGCTCTGGCTCGGATTCCGGGATCCCGACGACGCCGCGAACCGCACCCCGGTGCGCGGGTGGCCGGGGCCGGCGGCCGCCGGGTGTTCGGCGCCCGCCGGTCCAGCTCCATGTAGCCGAGCTCGTTTCCCGAAGCGGCGCGGGAGGCATCCGTGGCCAGCATGAAGGTCGTCATCTACAGGCCGAGGCTCAACAGGATCGTGACCGTCGGCGGGAACGGCGCGACCCACCCCGCCCATCGGCGTGCCCTGGCCAGGGTGGGGTGTCGCAGGGGCAGCCGGGACGCCACCACGAGCAAAGGGGTAACCGTCCAGGACGCCCACCAGCAGGTTATGAGGACCGCCACGGTCTGAGGGTGAACCTCCCTGGCCATCCCGGCCAGACACCCGAAGATGAAGGCGACCGGGATCAAGGCCACCGTTGCAACCGTGCCCCATATCGACACCTTGCCGATGGCACGGGCCTCGGCGGCACGGTCGGCAAGCAGAACGGAGGTTGTCTTGTGCATGGGTACAGCCAAGCGGCTCCGGCACGGGTTCGCCTGGGCGTACGTACTCAGCTCCTCGTCGGCCCCGTACTCATTTCAGAGCCGGGACACTGACATCTCGCGTCGTCTCCCTGCCGGACGACACGAGAGCCTTCAGCGAGAAACGACACCGACCTCCGCCAGGAAAACGACACCTACAACACCACAAGCCAGACGGCTGACAAGCCCAGACCGTGCGCAGATTCAGCGAGCCAACGCAGCCACGAACCGTTCAACCAACCTGCACAACCCCAGGTCAGGTGCCTGACGACTGTTCAGTTTCACTGACCGGCGACAGTAGAGCCGGCAACCGGCGCACCGCCGGCCCCCACAACGCCCGAACCGACACGGCCGGCAACACCCCGCCCAAGCCTTCCCAGACTGGCGGCTGCACTTCCTCATCCACCATCAGGAGCGATGCGAGGGCGACGGCTGCAGCCTTCGCCGAGGCGGGATTGATCCAGAGTTCACCCGCCGGGACATACGGGGGCGGTTTTCTGGTCCGGCAGGTACGCCGCCCGTTCTTCCGCTGTGAGCTCGCGGTTGACCGCCTGGCAGATCTTCCGGATCGCTGCGGCAGACGGGGGCGATAGCGCACCCGAAGCGGTCTGGCACCGCTGGTAGACCGCACCGCGCTCACCGCGCCACTACGTCGGAGCGCATCCTCGGAGGGCAGAGGAAGGGCATCGTGGAACTGGTGGCGGGGCCGGTCAGCCCCCGCGACACCACGAGTTCAACCTCAACAGCATTGCCAGGAGTCGGAAGGAAGTTCGCGACGACGCTTCCATCGAGCCCCTCCCTCCGGCGCTGGCAATCCACTCAACCCTCGCTATGCAAATATCCCCGCCTCTCGTAAGAGGCGGGAATATTTCACAAGCAGCAATTCAAGTGGCGCATTCCGCTGACGCCATCAATCGTCGTCGGCCGAGCGGGAGTTACGTTTCTTCCAGATCGCACCACCCGCCACGCATGCGACGAGGAGTACGAACAGAACGGGAATGAGCGATCCGAAGCCCACGCTTCCGAACATAATATCTCCTTGACGCACCGAGAAATCGGCTAGCCGATTCGGGACGTCAGCGGGAGTACCATACGTTGACCATCCCCGCGTTCGATCGGACTGCGACCCACGATCACCGACACGGCATTTGCGGCGACTGCAAACCCGTTGGGCCTACTCGTCCTTGAGATACCCGCCGACGAAGCCCCGGTAGTCGCCCCAGACGCGCTCGCGCTCGTCCCAGGAGCTGCCCCAGCAGGACGCCGTCCAGATGGTCTCGCTCTGCGCGTTGTCGGCCGGCGGCGAGGAGATCCACTCCTTCACCGGGCTGTGGGAGAAGTCGCACCCCGGCACGTAGAGGTAGTGGGAGGCGCTGCCCGGGTACACCTTCGTGGTGTCCTTGCCCTTGACCTGGTAGTTGGTCCGCACAGAGACCCGCGAGACCTTGACCCCCAAGAACTTGTCGGTGTAGGAGTACGAGGCCCACATGTCGTGGTAGCCGGACGCCCTGAGCGCCGCGCTGGAGTTGGGGGACGCGTCGTCGCCACCGCCGGTGGACTCGCGCTCCACCACGACATCGCCGCCCGCCAGCACCGACCGCGTGATGCCCGCGGCAGCCGGGGACTCAGCCGCGTCGAAGAGCTGCTTGATCAGGGTGCGGTCCTCCAGCAGGTCGAGGAACCGGGTCTTCTGGGCAGCCGAAAGGGCCGAGAACCCCTGCGCCGTCTCCTTGGCCTGCTCGTCCCCCTGAGCCGACTTCATCGCGAGGTAGGCCTGGTACTTGGCGACCCGGGAAGCCTGTGAGGCCAAGCCGTCGTCGGCCTGAGCCGAACCGGGGATCATCGCAAGAGCTATTCCGGCAAGAGTGACGCCGGCAGTGGTGGTGAGGCCTTTTCTGATCGCGGAGCGCATACTGGTTTTCTCTCCTCTTTGCTTGCCACTCGCTTAATTCGGGCAGGAAAGGGAGAGGCACACAAACGCGCACCTCAAGGCCCCGGCCCCCCGTGTCACGCGCCCGCCTTTCGGTCCCCGCGGTCGCGCCTCACAAAGAGTGCCCGAGCGCGCGGCGACACGTCAATCGATCCCAAATCATTTGAGGATCATCTGAGTTAAGGAGGTGCCGCAGCCCGCCAACGTTCCGGAATTAAAGAATCCGCCAATAGGGAGTTTGCGAACCGATGAAACTGGGCCACCCAATGCCCCGGAACACCCGCTTTCCCCCCGATGTCCCCCGGCCTTCGCGAAGACCTACGGCACGAAGTGGCCCAGGCCGTCACGAAGATCATCGAGGACTGGGAGGAGCTGCTGGTGGCGTTCTACAACTTTCCAGCCGAGCACTGGATCCACCTGCGGACCACGAACCCGATCGAGTCCACGTTCTCCACCGTCAAACTCCGCGCCAAGGTCACCCGCGGCGCCGGCCGCCCGGCAGCGGCGCCCGCGATGGTGCCCAGGCCCGATGGCGCGCGATCACCGGCGCCCACCTCGTCCCGCTGGTCCGCGCCGGGGCCCGCTTCGAACGCGGTCAGCTCGTCGAACGCCCCAAAGACCTCGCAGCATGAACGTGCTCAGCTGACACACTGAGGCCGAAGCGCAGAACCGCACAGAGGACCCAGACGCCCGTGCTGAACCCACTCGACGCTCCAGACGCGGTGTCAGCCGCAGCTGAACCGCTCGAGGACCTGCTCGACGACTGCAACCATGGGTCGTCCATATGCCACTGACGTGTCGCGGCGTCGCCGCGGTCTAACGCTGCTGCCGCCCGGGCCGACGAGGTCGCCAGGGCCGCGGCCGGTAGCTGACCGGCTGTGTCTGCAAGGCGTCTTGTACGTGCTCTGCAAGACTCGCGTGGCAACTTCTGCCCCCTGAGCTGGGGTTCGGCTCGGGGCCGACCTGCTGGCGAAGGCTGGAGCGGTGACAGCAAGCCGGGGTCTTCGACCAGCCGCACCGCATTTTGCTCGCCGAGCTGAACGTGCCGGCCGCCTCGACGGTTCCAGGGCGTGCATGGACGGCTCGCACATCCGCGCGAAAGAAGGGGGAGCCGATACCAGTCCGTCGCCGGTCGCCCTGCTCCGGCGTTTCATGCTTGAACGCGTGATCGGACAGGATCGCATCCATGAACTTTGAGCCGGACAGTCGGACCTTCCGAGGTCGGGCCGCCGCTTCAGGTAGCGCTGCTGCCGGGTGGCGCGGATCGGCACTGGGCACAGGCTGATCCGCCACGTGTGTCGGGCGCACGGATCCCGAGCCTGCGTTCGTTACGCCGCTACCATGCGCCGCATGCCGGACGCCCTGACCATCCCTCAGCCGTTCACCCCGCAGACCGCCCCCGCGGCGCTCGAGGACCTGCGGGCGCGGCTCCGCAGGACGCGTTGGCCGGACACGCCCGAGGACGCCGGGTGGTCGCTCGGGACCGACCTCGACTACCTCCGCGACCTCGTCACCTACTGGGCGGACCGTTTCGACTGGCCGGCGCAGGAAACGGCACTCGCCCGGCTCCCCCGCTTCCGCGTGGCGCTCGGCGGCCTCGGGATCCACTTCGTGCACGCCCGGGCCGTCGCGCCGGCCGGGCCGGTGCTGCCGCTGGTCCTCAGCCACGGCTGGCCGGACTCGTTCTGGCGGTACACGAAGGTCATCCCCCTCCTGTCCGACCCCGGCGCGCACGGCGCCGATCCTGCGGATGCCTTCGACGTGGTCGTGCCCGACATGCCGGGCTACGGGTACTCGGACCGTCCCGCGGGCCCGCCCCTCGACTCCATTGCTGTCGCCGGACTGTGGGCCGAGCTCATGGACCTCCTCGGCTACACGCACTTCGGCGCCGCGGGCGGGGACATCGGCAGCCATGTGAGCCGCTACCTCGGGCTCGACCACCCCGAACGGGTGGTGGCCGTCCACCGCACCGACGCGGGTGTGCCCGTCTTCACCGGCGACCCTGCGCACCTCGCGCCCGAGGAGCGCGCCTGGCTCGAGAGCGCCGCGGCCTGGGGCGGGAACGAGGGTGCCTACGCAGCCGTGCACCGCACGAAGCCCCAGACCGCAGCCGTCGGGCTCAACGACTCGCCGGCCGGGCTCGCCGCGTGGATCGTCGAGAAGCTGCGATCGTGGAGCGACTGCGACGGTGACGTCGAGCGGAGCTTCACGAAGGACGAGATCCTTACGAACCTCACGATCTACTGGCTCACAGGGACGATCGGTTCGTCGATGCGCATGTACCGCGCGAACGCCGCGGTCCCGCTCGCCCAGCACGCCCGCCGGGTCGAGGTGCCGTCCGGCTTCTCGCTCTTCCCCGGTGACGTCGTCCGTCCGCCGCGGGCGTGGCTCGAGCGCACGACGAACCTCGTGCGTGTGAGCGAGCCTGCGCACGGCGGGCACTTCGCGCCCTTCGAGGAGCCCGAGCTCTATGCGGAGGAGCTGCGCGCGTTCTTCCGCCCGTACCGGTCGGCGGCAACTGGCTGAGGGCGTCGCCGTGCGCCGTCTCGGTCACGCCCCGGTGTGGAGGTGGGCGGCCCACAGGGAGGGGGTTCTCGGGTAATTGGTCGCGCATCGCCCGGGTCGCCCGGTGAAGGGCGGCCGCGGACCGTTCGGGGTCGACCGTCTCCCGGTGGGCCGGTGGTCAGGTGCGTGTGGAAGGACTCGGTAACCGTAACGGCCAGGTGGTAATCGATCGGCCACCGCGTGTAGACGACGTGGGGGAAACCTGCGAGTTGTAAAGCGCTGGTGACGTGGATGGCCTCGTCGAGCACATCGGCCCTGCCGGGAGCCGCGGTGCTGCAGGCGGAGAGGAAGCCAGCCGTGCGCCGCCGAGGTTGACCTGGGCGAGGGCGGAGACGGTCAGCGGTGTTGTGGCGTGGTCGTGCAGGAACAACCGTCTGGGGGAGGAGTCGGTGCTGTCGCTGGCACCATGGCACGCGAAGTGCGCGATGGCGCAATCCGAGCCGACCGAGACCGGGGTGGCCGGCATCCCCCGACGAGACCCGCTCGATCGCGCCGTGCGGCCGATGACCTTCCCGGACCCTGGTCGGACGGGCGGATCAGCGCAGTCCGGCGAAGAGATCGTTCTCGGGTACGGCCGCGCCGGTGGCGTCCTTGACGCGTACGAAGGTCTCCATGCCCATCAACTCGCCGAACCTCTCCTTGCCCATCTTGAGGAAGAAGATGTTCTCGCCCTGACTGGCGTGCGCTGCCAGCGCATCGAACTTCTGACCGCTGAACGCGGTGGTGTCCACCCACGTGGTGATCTCATCGTCGGGGAGGCCGATCTTGGCCATCGCGGCGGCCTCGGCAGGATCCGGCTCCGGCATGTCCTCATGAAACTCGCGCATGATCTCCCCGAACCGCCGCATCCCCGAGCGGGGCATCGTCGTCCAGTACACCTTCGGTGTCAGCGCGGTCATCTCCAGCGCCGCCATCGTGATGCGGTGGGCCTGGATGTGGTCGGGGTGGCCGTAGAAGCCGTTCTCGTCGTAGGTGACGACCACATCGGGTCGGTAGTGCCGCATGAGTTCCGCAAGCCGGGCGGCGCCTTCCTCCACGGGGGTCTGCCAGAAGGATCCGGGGGCGTCGTTGCTCGGCCAGCCCATCATCCCGGAGTCGGCATAGTCCAGCATCTCCAGATCGCTGACCCTCAGGACGTCACAGCTCGCCTCGAGTTCCTGACGGCGCATCAAGGCCACGGCAGCCGGATCATGCCCGGGATCGCCCGGCTTGACACCCCCCGGTCCGTCACCGCAACCGCCGTCGGTACACGTCACGAGAACCGTGCGGATGCCCTCCGCCGCGTACCGCGCGAGGACCCCTCCGGTACCGGTGGCCTCGTCGTCGGGATGGGCGTGCACTGCCATGAGCGTCAAGGGCCGGTCAGTCATGAAACAGTCCTCCTGCAGAAATACTTCTTGGTCCGAGTGCGCGGCGGGTGTACCGCGATCCTGGGGCCCGGACCCTGGTGGGGCGGACGACCCTGTGGTCTCCGTGCTCCCCGCCCGCGGCGCCGGTCCCTCGGTCGTTGCAACCGCGCCGACCGGACCGGCTGTTCCCGGCGCGGCCGATTGACCTTCCAGGCAGCCTCCGTCCTGGCCCGCCTGGTCGGCCCTTTGTGCGGGGCGGCGTGCTCGTGACCGCGATCAGACGGCACCGCCCCAGTCGGAGTCAGCAGCCCCGTCGATCGTCCAGGGAAGGGCCGGAAAGCGTCGTGCCGGCTGAGCTGCTTATGGGGATACGAGCGACATGAAGATCCAGGAAGTCGTGCAGAACGGTGTCACCGGGCTGCGCGAAGAGAACCGCGAGCTGCGCCGCCGCCAGGACAGGATGATCGCTGACCTGCAGGAAAGCCGGGAGGAAACACGGGAGGAGATCCAGCAGCTGCGCGAGCTCGCCGACCTCCTGCACGGCTTCGCCATAGCCCCGGATTCCACTCTGCAGCAGCCTGACGCACCGTTCTCTGGGCGGTGATCCGTGACGGAGCGTTCTACCAACCGGTACCATCAGTCACGCGTGTGCCGTGGAAGTGACCGTCGCCATCGGCGACTACGGCCGATACTCCGCCATACGGGACTGGAACCTGGGCGACGTGGAACGCCGCGATCTGCGGCCGGCAACGGCCGAGGAGTTGTCCGGCGTCGGTCGATGGATGCACGAGATCTCTGAGCGGGACGGGCAGAACGCGCTGGTCAAGGGAATCCTCCACCTTTTCGGCAAGGCGGAGTGCCCCGGCTGTGCAAGCGTCTTCAGCATCGCGGATGAGTACACATCCGCAACCTCCCCGTCCTTCGGTAAGCCACACAGCACCGGCTCGCCTTGGCTCAGTGACGGAACCACCGCAGAACCACGGATCTCGTGTCCGGCTCACGTTGGACTCACATCGCAATGCCATTCCCCAACTTCTGATAGCCGGAGTTACCGGCAGTCGGCGTGCCCCTTGCCCACGATGCCTTCGACGCCGGACACATCGGTCCAGGACTCCAGCCGCTCCCGGGCCTGCGCGAGGTCGGTCGTCATCGGACACCGCGTCCGCTGCAACGCCTCGAAGACAGGGCGCCGGCCTCGGGATCCCACACGAGCAGTTCACCGTCCCGGACCAGGCCGGGTGGTAGCTGCTCGACGGTGGCCGCGATGAGATCGGGAACCGGTCCTGGACCAGGGCGCCGCGCCGGGTCTGGGCAGCACCCGCCCGCCCGGCGCGGGCGGAATCAACAGCAGGGCGCGGTGACCGTCGAACCTCTGCTCATACGCCGCAGTCCGCAGCACACCCGCAGGCGGGACCGCCTCGGCGGCCTGCGCCAACATCGGCACCGCAGGAAGCCTGAGCACCACCGTGGATCATCCTCGCGCTCGGACCAGCCCCTGCGCCCAGCCTGACGCCCGCCGGGAGCCATGGCCTCGCGGGTGGCACCGGACAGCGCAGCGCGACCGGGTGATGTGGTTTGAGCGCTGCATCTGGTCCGGATGGACACCTTCGATGCTCAACTCGGTGCCGGCAGGGCCGCCCCTGGCCAGGGGCGGCCCTGCCGATCGTTCAGGCGAGGCGGTCGGTGGCGTAGGCGTCGATGGCGTCGCGCTGGAACGCCGCCAGGCCAGGTGCGATGGCCTCGTAGGCGGCGCGCCAGGCGGGGTTGTCGACGCAGGAGCGGCCGATCGCCCGGTACTCCTGCGCGGACACCGGGCGCAGGGCCGTCAGGGTCCGGTACTGGGCGTCGGTCTCGGTCTGCACCGGTGCGGCGTCGGCCGGGTGGCCCGCGGTCATGAGCTCGGCGAGGCGGATCATCTGGGCAGTGCGCTCGCGCTGTCCTGCCTTGATCTCCTGCGGGCTCATGGCGGCGACGCGGCGGGCGACCTCTTCGCCGTGCTCGGGGAAGTCGCGCAGGCTGTCCTGGTACTGGTCGGGCTGGACGCCGTCGAAGAGGTTCTCGGGGCGGTTGATGGTCATGGGGGTGCCGTCCTTCCTGGACTGTTCCAGTTCGGCGATCGTGCGGGAGACGGTGGCGGCCAGGGCATCGAGCCGGTCCCGTTCGGCGAGCAGCCTCTGGCGGTGGCCGCGCAGGGCCTCCACCTCGTCGACTTGCTCGGCCAGGACCCGGCCGATGTCCTCCAGCCCCAGGCCCAGGGCACGCAGGACGAGGATCTGCTGCAGGAGCAGCAGCTGACGCTCGCCGTAGTAGCGGTGGCCATTGGCCCCGATCCGGGCGGGCAGCAGGAGGCCGATCTCGTCGTAGTGCCGCAAGGTCCGGGCGGTCACACCCGACATCCGGGCCACCTCCGCGATCGGCCAGTCCATCGCCCTCTCGCTCACGATCACCTTGCCTGGCCGGTCTCTCCGGCCCTGGTCACGACCGTAAAAGCTGCCGCAACGGCAACCACAAGCCCCGGCGGACCCCGATCTCGCCAGCCCCCGTGCACAGGGATCTGGTCCGGAGGCAACGCCGTGGACGGGATCCGGGCTCGGCCTCGGGCCGGCCGAGGCCAGGGCTCCCCGGGCTACAGCATCAGGTCGTCAGCGTGGCCGTGGCGAGGGCCCCCTGAAGGATCCGGCCTCGGGGCAGGGCGAGGTCGAACAGGCGGCCCAGGATTCCCAGCAGTGTGCGCCGCATCTGCTCTTCGTCCTCTTCGCCTGTGTAGCCTTCTCGGCCGGCAACGGGCAGGCCGGCGTCCGCTATGGCCGCAGTCACCCGCGTCGCCACCGCCGGGTCCCCGTCGACACCGTCGTATCCCCATGACCCGTCCAGGTGCAGATTGAACGAGCAGGCAAGAACCTCGTCGTGGTAGTACTCGAAGAACGGCGGCACGGGCTTGCCGTTGTCCTCTTCGAACTTCACCTGGAAGACGTGCGCGCCACCCGCCGAGACCCGGGCCAGCTCGTCGAACTCGCCCCACCACGCGCCGTACATGACCGCGAACGACAGGTCGGCGTGCTCGCCGTACCGCAGGTGCACGTCTTCGTCGACATCGAAGAGGTCAGGGTTTGCGACCTCCTCGGCGGTGTGCTCGCCAGACCCCCGGCGGACAACGGCGGGCACCTCCTCGAAGGCCGTCGCCGCGAGCCGCTCTACCAGCTCGTCCGGGGTCACCCCCCGGGCCATCACCACGTTGTATCCGCCGAAAGGAATCCAGCGGGGCGCCGCGAGCCAGGCAATCCCGGTCTCGGGTCCGAGGGGAGCAGTGTCCTGCGTTCGATGAGTCATCCGGACATGATCCAGGACGCCACTGACAACCCGGCGTAGCCGGCTCCCCCGGTGCCGGACCCGGTCCCAGCGGCCGAGCCGCCCGGGACGGCGTCGCCGGCCTTCCAGCGAGGCGTAGCGGCGCTCGCGAGGTACGCCGTCCCCGAAGGTCGCTCCCGGGTCCTCCGTGCTCCCGTGGAGGAGATCGCGGTGGAGGGCGAGACGGTGACGGTGAAGCTGGGGATCTGGACCATGAACACGAAGACCCGCCGCGACCGGCTCGCCCCGGCCAGCGCGGCGCACTCGCCGATCTCGGCATCCGCTGGGCATGAGCCGGGACCCGCGGACGGCTGCCCTCGTTCGACGAACGACGTCCTTCGGAACACTCATGCAGTTTTGACCAGTGGAAACACCCTCCGGGCTGTACCGACCGGCAACCAGCTGACCTACCCAATCACCAAAACGTCAGCCCCACATCGGCATTCATGTCACCAACCGAGGCCCTCACCACAACCGACTGGACACCCCAGACCCGACGCACACCGCACTGACATCAAGATGCCGGACCACACCGACAAACCCGCAGAGTTGGGACGTAGGGTCGAGGGATGCGTGGACAGGGGCGGGCGAAGCGGATCGGTGCGGGGGCGGGCGCCATGGCGCTGGCGTGGGTGCTGGTGGGGTGCGACTCGGCCATGGAGGCGATCGGCGAGTCGCTGCCGACGCGTAGGGCGGAGCCCTGCCCGGAGGGCGGGGTGCGGCTGGCCGAGGGTGAGGGGAACTCGGCAATGGGACTGCGGGTGACCGACTTCCAGCTGGTCAACTGCGGTTGGGCGGCATACGTGCTGGAGGGCTACCCGGAGATCCGGCTGCTGGACGGGGAGGACCGGCCCCTCCAGGTGGACATCGGGCACGGGACGAACGGCGTGACTTCATCCGCCGCTGGCGGGGACGCGCCGCCGCAGCGGGTGACGCTCCAGCCGGGCCAGGCCGCCACGACAAGGTTGCTGTGGCGCAACCTGGTCACCGACTCGACCGTGCCCGCCGCCGAGGGGCGAGTGCTGGAGCTCGTCCCCAAGCCGGGCGCGCCCCGGCTGACGCTGCGGCTGAGCGCGCCCGTGGACCTGGGCAACACCGGCAAACTGGGGCTGAGCGCCTGGTCGGCATTCGCGCGCTGACCGCCGGCCGGGATCTCAGGCCGCTGCCGTCCGGTAGCCAAGGGGCGGGAGCAGTCGCTGCCCCAGTGCTGGACGTATGCCCCGATACCGGCCAGGCCCGACTCTCCTACCGCGGGCCGAGGAGGTCTTCGAGGAGAACACCATCTCGCCTGCCGCAGCCTGACCGACCTGGCGAACCTTGTCCGGCCGGCTCTAGGAGTAGCCGTCCAGCCTGGTTCCGGCAGGAGTGAGGTTCGGCCAGGGGTGCCCTGCTCTGTCCGATGCTGCGGACCTTAGAAGATCAAGAAGGCTGCATCCCGGGTAGCCGCGGAAAGTGGAATAGGCGGAACGGTAGTAGCAGCTCCAGTAGCTCACGACCCGTCGCTGAGTGCGTGCGAAGAAGACCGGGTTGTTTGCGATGAACTGCCCGTAAGCGAGGTGGCTTCGGGTGCCTGGCGTGGCGAGATCGCGCAGCTCATCGCGGATGACGAGCAAGATCTCCAAGACGTACTCGCCGACCAACTGCACGACGAACGGAACGACCCACGGGTCCGCGGAGCCGACGACCTCCGCCAGGTGGCGCTGCCTGACCATCCCGTCGCAGTGCCTTGAGTACAAGCAGTGCAGAAGTTGACGTTGACGCGACGAGAGCGACGCTACCGCTTCTGTTGACGGCTCGTCGTTGTACAGACGGCCTGGGATGGACACCTGCTGGCCCTCTACAGCGACCGAAAACGGTTCGAGCGGCCGGAGGCGGGAAGCAGGCATGACCGCCACAACTGCCTCGGCATCGCCCGCAAGCTCGGCTGGGAACGCCGTGATCAATGGATCGTTGCTGTTGGAAGTCGGCTGCACGAGCTGAGCATAAGCGGACGCCCCAGTCACGAGTATGGCCCCCACCACCTCACGGTTGCCCAAGCCGGTGAACGTACGTGGTCAGAGCACTAGATTCGGCTGAGTGGCGTCGAACCTGCGGTGAGGCTTTGGTAGCTCTTCAGCCTCTGTAAGAAATCGCAGGTCAGGATCCCTCTATGGGGCGACAGCTACTCAAGCGACCGAAGGTCATACATAGGCTCACCGTAGTGCGAGCCTGCGGGCTCAGGCGTCCGCTGCTTGCGCTGGCCTCTCCGAACGTTCCGTCTTCCGACCCTTGCTGCCAGGCGTGCGGGTTGTCGGGTCGACAACTTCGGCGGGGGGGGTCCGGTGACGTAGAGGCCGCCCTCGCTGACGACACCGCAAAGCACCGGTGGTGCTCGGCCCAGGCCCTGGCCTTCGTCCACTCGGCGAACGATCGCAGCCAGCGCCTCCCGGTCACCGTGCCGCCGACGGCCGCCTCCCTGAGGCCGGGTAGGCGCTTCCGGCACCACTCGCTGGAACAACTCCCACAACTCGTCCGGCACCAGCCGCTCGACGATTCCCCCGTCAGCAGGCTCTCGAACGCGCCAAATGAGATGACGTCCAAGGACGCCAGGCCGTGGCTTCCGTTGCGATCTCCTGTGCCAGCAGGCAAATGCGCTCTGCAGACGATCCCCGGCCCCGGGCACCCCGCCGTCGCGGCACGGGCGGTGCATACGCCGAGTTCTACCGTTCCTCGGGGTGTGGGCCGACCCCGCGTGCACGGCGGGGCGATCTCGGCAGGAACGGCGGATTCCTCCTCGCAGCCACCCTGAGGCCCTCGGGGGCGATCCGGATGACGAGCCCTACCTGCTGTGGTTCCGGATCCAGCTACTCGATGACTGGGACCCGGTGAGGAGCGAGGCGGCTGTTTGAGGAGTGGGTGCGCAACGCTCTTCACCGACCGTCTTGTTCCGGAGCAGGAGGAGTCACGGTGCCCAGATCACCTGCCGTCAACTTGGCGCCTGGCTTCGTGAGGTGTCTCCGGTGCATCGCGGCGCCCGCCCGGGCCGGTGTGGCGGCTGCAACCCCGGGCGTGATCAAGAACCTGCCGAGGAGCCCCGGCCCGCGCTGCAGGACCCACCGGCCCTCCCGTTACCCCCGAGGGACGGCCACGTCCGTGAGCAGCGCGCCGCCCGCCCCGAGGCCCGACCAGGCGCCCTGCCGGCTCAGTACGGCCACGGCCGACGTCGGGAACTTGGTGCGGACGCGCTCCAAGGCGTCCCCCACGGCCGCCCCGGCGATCAGCAGAACCAGATCCTCCAGGCCCGGGTTGTGCCCGACGAGCAGCAAGGTGCCCACCTCGGGAGAGACTTCGCGGACGACGTCGAGGAGGTCCCGCGCGTCCGCCGCGTACAAGCGCGGGTCGTGCCGGACAGGCGGCGTGCGGTCCAGCTCCGCCGCGGCCAGGTCCCAGGTCTCCCGGGCGCGGCGTGCCGGGGAGCACAGCACGAGATCCGGCACGTCGAAGGAGCGGGCGAGCAGTCGGCCGGCGGCGGGCGCGTCGCGCAGCCCGCGGGGCCCGAGCGGACGGTCGTGGTCGGGAACCCCGTCCGGCCAGGCGCTCTTGGCGTGTCGTAGGAGCACGAGTCGGCACACCGTGCCTTCCGCCGCCGCGTTCCGTACGTCCTGGTCCTCGGGGATTTGGTCGCGATGCCTCATGTCCCGAGCGTAGGGCCCGTGACCATGGACAGGTCCCTTCGCCGTGGCTGGACTCGCAGGCCCGTTCCCGTGCGCACGCCTCCCGGGCGACTCGGGAGCGCCTGAGTTGCGGAGCCGGGCTGCTGCGCGTGCCCGACCGCAGCGTGCCGCCGTGGTTGTTTGGTGGAGGGGCGGGCAGGGTCACCGGCCCGCCTTGGAGACGCCGCTGACGAGCCGGTCGAGGAAGCCGACGATGCCCTGTCCGACGTCGCCACTTCGGATGTCCAGCGCGCTTCGGCATCGGGCGCGTCGGCAGCTGTTCGGTTCCCCGAAGGCCCGGTTGTGGGTGCGACAGCGACGACGACCGGCCGCTGCGGTGTCGGCGGCCATGCCCGCTGTCAGATTTTCACTCAAGATCAACGCTAGGCTGTTCTCAGTCATTTATGGGGGATTACATGGACATGGACATCAAGACGTACTACGTACGGCAAGGCGCGGGAGGGGCCCGCTCGGCCGCCGAAGCCGCACTGGAGAACCTCCGGAAGTCCCTCGATTCGAGCGATACGGCAGCCGACGGCCACCACGGCTGGGCCTCGGCCGCGGCTTTGAAGCGGTGTGCGACCGCCTGGGAGGACCACATGGTCGACCTGGGGAAGCAGATGAACACCATGGCCGACAACCTCCACACCACGGCCAACGCCTACGACACCACGGACGCCCAGGCGAAGGACGCCTTCAACCGGCTCCAGCACGGCCTCTCCGACTTCGGGAGGCACTGACCCGTGGTCTCGTATCACGACCTGCACGGCTGCCGCGTGGACCAGTGGCAGAAGGCCGCTGACGACTGGGTCGACCTCGCCCGGCGCTCCTCCTCCGCCTGCGAGGACATCCGCGCGCAGGGCAAGAAGCCGCTCGACGACCACTGGGCGGACGCCACCGGCAAGACGGCCGGCAAGCGCCTGGAGGACCTCGCCGACCGCCTGGAGTCCGGCGGCGACATCATGAAGGGCGTGGCCATGGTCCTCGACGCCCTGGCCCACACCATGGGCTACGCCCAGCGCACCCTCTCCCACGCCATCGAGCTGGCGAACGAGCACGGGCTGAGCATCCAGGACGGCCGCGCCGTCGGCGTCTACACGGGCGCCGTGCCCACCGGCCCGAACGTCCCGCAGAACGTGCGTGACGCCTACACCAAGGAGCAGGGGCACATTGCCACGGTCAACGGGCTGATAGACGAAGCCCTGCGCGAGGCCTCGCAGGCGGACGCGAAGGCCTCCGCCGAACTGGACAAGCTGGCGACGACCATCAACGTCTCCGACACCTCACAGGCGCACAATGTGCTCCTCGTCGAGGCGTCCCACGTCGAATTCGAGATGCTCAGGGCGGACATCCCGGTCGGGAAGGACCCGCAGCTCGTCCGGGCCTGGTGGGACGGCCTGACGCCGCAGCAGCAGAAGGACCTCATGCGGGCCGATCCTGTGACCCTCGCCGACCTCAAGGGCCTGCCGCCCGAGGTCGGGCGCGAGGTCCGCGGCCCCGACGGAACGATCGACCGGGTCGAGATGGTGCGGTATGCACTCGACCACTGGGACATGAAGGACGACCTGGACTACGGGGCCGCCGGCAACTGCACCAACTTCGTGTCGTCCAGCCTGGAAGCGGGAGGCATGAAGAAGAAGCTCTCCCCGTGGACGGGGCTGATGGGCGACGACACCTGGGGCCGCCAGAGCGGGATCGGGTGGGACTGGTTCGACCAGAACGCGTACCACTCCGAGTCCTGGGCACGGGCCGAGGGGCTGCAGAACTTCCTGCTGCGCCACGGCAGCAGGGAGGTCCCGAGGGCGGACGCGCGGCCCGGTGACATCATCTTCTACGAGCAGGTGGCGCCCGGCACGGAAACCGCCCCGGGCGAGACCCACCATGCCGCCGTCGTCACCTCTGTCACCCCTGACGGGGACATCAAGCTGACCCAGCACACGAGCTCCTTCCAGAACGTGAGCCTGGACAGCCGGGAACACATCGCGAACAGGAACGGGGGCGAGCAGCGCATCCGCATCGTCCGCCCGGAACCGGATTGGTACTGATGGCCGCCACCTCGCCCTCCCCCTCCCCCGCTACGAGCGACGGCACCGCGCGCCCGCGTGCCGTCACGTTCGGCACCGTGACGGCGGCACTGATGGTGCCGCTCCTGATCGTGGCAGGCGTCGCGACCTCCTTGCACACGCAGGAGATCGAGCACGGGTGGGCCGACCGGCAGCGGGAAGCCTGTCGGCACCTGCCCTTCCCGATGGCGGAGTACGCCGCCGGGTGGGCCGGTGTGGTCCTCGGCGTGGCGGCTGTGGGGGTGTGCGTGCTGCTCGCGCGGCGGCTGCGCGCCCGGTACGGCCTCCGGCTCGGGGACACCTGGCCTGGGCTGCTCGCCGGCACCACCGTGTGGTTCAGCGTCCTGGCGATTCCGATGGAGCTGATCCAGCTGTGGGTCGTGTACTCGGCCGCGGCGTCGGGGATCAACCTTGGCGACGGGTGTTAGCCGCCCGCGCCGAGCGGGTGCGCCGGGCGCCCGCCGCGCGGCCACGGGATCCGCGTCGGCGGGTCTGGGCCGCCGCGCTGTGAGCAAGCCGGGGTCAGTCCTCCGCCTCCGCCATGGGCTCGTCCGGGTCTGTGGCCATGGTCAGCTGGGTGATGTTGCAGCCGTCCGGGTGGATCTGCCAGGGCCGGACCGCCTGGACCAGGTCTGGGGCGCTCAGGCCGCAGCCGGCTTCGCCCTGGGGCAGGCCGGGGTTGATGTCGTCGCGGACGATCTCGGTGACGGCTTCGAGTGCGGTCTGCGCCTTGGCGACGTCGCCGTGCTGGAGCGGCAGGTGGGTGATGATGTCGGTGAGGATCGCCGATTCCTTGTAGACGGTCCCGTCACCGTGCACCTGGAAGTGGCGGACGCGGTCGTACCGGTCGAGGATGAACGTCCCGTCGGAGTTCTGCCGGGCGCGCCGGGTGATGCACTTCTGGCGGTGGGGGAAGAGGGCCGCGTTGCACGTCAGTTCCGCGTCGCGGTGCGCCATGAGGCGACCGTCCTCGTTGTGGCCATCAACGAGCGGCTGTGACCGGCGCGGAAGTCAGTTGGCCTCACGGTGCTGCAGGAGCGAGGCTCGCCCTCATGACCACAGATCTCATCGTGCGTCCGGCCGGGCCCGCCGATTCGCGGACCTGAGCCGAACTGCGTTGGACGTTCAAGCAAGAGGACCCGGACCCACTCACGCCGGCCTCCCGCTGCTCGACACCCCGATGAGCCATCGGTGCGGCCAGGTCCGGCAGGGCCGGCCGCGACAGGGCCGGCGTCTTCTCCTCGGACGGCCCTCCCGGCCGATGCCCCGCCCTGACCGCAGTCATCCCGTCACCCTGCAGGCCAGTTCGGCGGACCGCGCGCGGCCCTCACCAGGGAGGGGGTGCGTCGCGGCGGGTGGCGGGCCCCGCGCCCGTGCGGCGTTGGGCGTCCGGGATGGCCGCCGCCAGCTGCGCTAACACCCGACGGCGATCCGGTATTCGGATGATCTGTCTGTAAATCGACCACCCATTGGCGCCCCTCCTTCGGACCTGTCAGGCTCATCTTCAGTTGAGCGCCACATCGCAGGCGCAGAACTGAAATCAACCTCGAAATCGAAGGTGAATCTTGTCATGCGGCACCAAGTAGTCACCGTATCCGCCCTCAGCCTTCTCTGCCTTGCGGGCACCACCGGTCTCGCGGAGGCGCAGCCCGCCAGTGCGCACGCCCCGTCCGCGATGGTCCTCGCAGTCATTCACGGTTCCGGTGCACCCACGGACACCGTCCTGCGCGCGTCCACCCTCAGCTGCGCCTACACCGCCGAAGGCACACACCCCGATCCCAGGGCCGCGTGCGACGCCCTCAACGCCACCAATGGCGAACTCAACCGCCTGCTGGCGGCTCCCAACCCGCCGCGGGCCTGCCCGATGCACTTCGACCCCGTCACGGTCACAGCGGACGGCGTACTGCGCGGCAGGCACGTCGCGTGGAAGCACACCTTCTCCAACGCGTGCGCAATGTCCGCGGCCCTGAACGGGAACCCGGTGTACGCGTTCTGACGCCGCGCAGCGGACGCACGTTCGAGCCCGTCCGATGTGTCCACTCGGCCGGTGGCGTTCTCAGCGCCAAGGAGTCAGGCACGGTCCCCGCCGTACGTATTGGCGGCTCACCTCGGGGGCGGCGATGCGCTGCTGGAGGGACCACGAGCCGGCGAAGCGCAGGACCGGCGCGTTGAGGAGCGTCGGCCGAACTCGGCGGCCCGGCGGCGGCGGTGGGCGGGGGAGCCCGATGACGTCAGCCGGGCCGCGCAGGGCCGCGCGAACCACTCCTCGGGGTGGGGCGCGGCGGCCTCCACCACTCCCCCGCGTCCGGCGACGGAACCAGCCCGGACCCGGCCGCCCGCCCACCGCGACGTCGGGGGGGGCGGGCGGCGGCCGTCTCCGTCATCTCGAACTTCCACGAGCGCAGCAGGCCGACCGCCCGCCTCATCCGAGCGCGGCGTGACCGTCGGATCAGATGACGCCCTGCGCCATCATCGCGTCCGCCACCCGCTCGAAGCCCGCGATGTTCGCGCCGACGACGTAGTCCCCCGGGGCGCCGTACCGCTCGGCGGTCTCGTACGCGACGGCGTGGATCGAGCGCATGATGGCGGCGAGTTCGTCCTCCACCCGCTGCGCGCTCCAGGCCGCCCGGCCGGCGTTCTGGCTCATCTCAAGGGCGCTGACCGCTACTCCGCCTGCGTTGGCGGCCTTGCCGGGCCCGAACGCGACCCCGGCCTCCTGCAGGATCCGTACGGCCTCGGGGGTGGTCGGCATGTTGGCGCCCTCGGAGACCGCCTTGACCCCGCCCGCGACGAGCGTACGGGCGTCCTGCGCGTCGAGTTCGTTCTGCGTGGCGGAAGGGAAGGCGATGTCCGCCGACACCTCCCAGACCCGCCCACCGGGCACGAACCGCGCCGAGGATCCGCGCCGTTCCGCGTACTCGCTCACGCGCCCGCGCTCGACCTCCTTGACCTCCTTGAGCAGGGCGAGGTCGATGCCCTTGTCGTCGACGACGTAGCCCTGCGAGTCCGAGCAGGTCAGCGGGTTCGCACCGAGCTGCTGGAGCTTCTCGATCGTGTACAGCGCGACGTTGCCTGAGCCGGAGACCACCGCTGTCAGCCCGTCCAGCGACTCGCCCCGGACCGCCAGCATCTCGGCGGCGAACAGCACACTGCCGTAGCCGGTCGCCTGCGGCCGGATCGCGGAGCCGCCCCAGCCCTGGCCCTTGCCGGTGAGGACGCCGGCCTCCCAGCGGTTGGTGATGCGCCGGTACTGGCCGAAGAGATAGCCGATCTCACGGCCGCCGACACCGATGTCTCCGGCGGGCACATCGGTGTGCTCGCCGATGTGCCGGTGCAGCTCGGTCATGAAGGACTGGCAGAACCGCATGACCTCGGCGTCCGACCGGCCGCGCGGGTCGAAGTCGCTGCCGCCCTTGCCGCCACCGATCCCGAGGCCGGTCAGGGCGTTCTTGAAGATCTGCTCGAAGCCGAGGAACTTCACCACGCCGATGTCCACCGACGGGTGGAAGCGCAGACCGCCCTTGTACGGGCCGAGCGCACTGTTGAACTCGACGCGGTAGCCGCGGTTGACATGGACCCGGCCCCGGTCGTCCTGCCACGGGACGCGGAAGAGGATCTGCCGCTCGGGCTCGGTGAGCCGCTCCACCAGGGCCACGGCCGGGTCGGCGTACTCGGGCCGGGCGGTGAAGACGGGGGCAAGGGTCTCGAGGACCTCCCGTACCGCCTGGTGGAACTCGGGCTGCGCGGGATTGCGGCGCTCGATCTCGGCCCGCAGTGCTTCCAGCCTGTCCTTCGAGTCCTTCACGTGTATCCCTCCAGGCAGTGGCCGGTGCGCAGACTGCGGCAGGTCCTTGGTGTCCGCGGGTCCGCGCGTGCCGGTCGTTTTCGAGTGCAGCACGCTCCGAACACGCGCTTTCGGAAGTTCTTCCGGAGCGCGGCCCGTTCGCGGAGGCTACCGCGCACGGCGCTGATCTGGGGAAGGCTTCTGCCCCGCGGACAAAAAACGTCCCGCACGCCGGCGTTTCGCCCGCTGCGCGACGGTCGTTCCGGAGGCGATGACCGAGACCCGCATGTCGGGCCTCGCATGACGCTCCCGGATGGCCCCGCCGTTCCGGGTGATGGTGCCGGACACCTTGAACATGCCGTCGTCGTCTGCCCGGGCGGCGACGCTCCCTCTCGGTGGTCGGCACGGTCCGCGTACGCTGCCTCCTCGAATCGCTCCCCGGCATCGGCTCGGCCCGCGCTGGCCAATTACTCGCCGACTTCGGCATCTCCGAGAGCCGCCGCGTCCAAGGGCTCGGTCCCGCCCAGCGCGCCCGGCAGTTCCCGCAGCAGAAATGACTCTGCAGCACCTCGGCGATCAACCGGTGGGGTCCCGCGGATCCAGATGATCCCTGCGCGTGAGTGGAGTCCGGCGAAAGAGCTCTCGGGTGTCCACTCCTGGCACCGGGACCGGCACGGGGCGGCTGTCATCCGGCCCTGTCCGGGGGCGGGGCCGTGGCACCCAGGGTCAGCCGGGCGTCCAGCCAGACCCTCTCGAATTCCTCGGCCGAGATCGCGCCGGCGCGCGGCGCTTCCTCCCATCCCATGAGCCTGCCCTCGGCGACAAGGCCGTACCGCTGCTCGTACCGGCTCATAGTGGCGATGTCCGCGCGCTCCTGGTACCGGAGAACCTCCTCCAGGGAGGCGGCGGTCACGGGGGTGCCGTCATCGCCTCGCAAGTCCACTTGCCGCAGAACCCATCCCTCCTCATCACCCTCGAAGTACTGCCACAGGTCCAAGGCCACGTCGTACGTGCGGATCCACATCACCATGGCACCACGTTCGCGCAGGTGACGGGGCTGCTCCGATACGGCACGCGCGTGGTTGCGAACGGCTCACCCCGTCGCCGAGCATCGGGCCTGCGGGGGGGGGCCACCCGTGGTTGGTTGCTTACGGGGCTTGCCGTGAGGATGCCGATGGCGCTGGTGATGAGCGGGCCCGCAAGCGGGTCTTTCCACCAGGATCGTTCGGCAGGAGAGCAGGTGACGCCGGGGATCGTGGTCGGAGGCGCCTGACGTCCCTGGGCTGCCTGCAAGGCGCTACCAAGTGCAGCCGTGTCCAGTCGGTCGGCCGGTTCGGCCGCCCAGGTGAGCCGTGTCTGGGCTTTGCCGGCGATCGTGGTGGTGGTCGGCTGTGCCTGGCTGTTCCAGACGGAGAAGCCGCCCACCACCGCGGTGGCCAACGCAGGACGGTCGGCAGGAGCAGGACAACCCAGCCACCGAAAAGATCTTGCTTCAGAGGGTCGCGGCCGCTGTAGCAACGCAACGTGGGCTGCGTGCGGTCACCGAGCTTTTCCGAATCCGCCTCGTTCAGATAGCCGCCTTCGACGTTTCCGCGCGGCTGGACCGTGGTCCGGGCGATCAGCTCAAGGCTCTCGCCGTGTGGTGTCTGGAGCACGACGCGCTGTCCCAACTTAGGAAGCCACGATCGGGGCTCGCCCTCGACGTCCTCGGCGACGTAGATGCTGCCCGGTGCGACGCCTGGCGCTTGACGGAGGGTGGGCAGGTCAGTCGGCTTCCCGTCCCAGGGCATACGCGGTTCCCACCATCCACATGACCGGGTCGAGCCGGACAGGTCGGGAGACCTCCCACGGCCGCCGGACTTCGACCGTCGTCCGGTCTCGGGAGTCGTCGGGGCGCTGTGCGCCGACATCCGCGTCCGCGAGCATCGGCAAAGACGGGACACCGGCTGACACCACCGCTCCCTGCCAGGGCCCGTTGTCCTCTGACACCGAACCTGGATCGTTCGCCAGTGATGTAGGACCTCCACTTCGTTTGAAGGTTGTCCGACGCGGGCCGGCAGGCGCGGGCGTACGCCAGGCGTGTATCCGCTTCCGTCTCGTGCGCTCACCCGGACGGTCGGCGTCCGCTTCCGGGAGATCGGGAAGGACCCCTTGTGCAGGCCGTACTCGTGCTTCGCGCGGCACTTCATGGCCGGGTCTCGTGTCCTTCGGGGCCATCCCGCGGCCGGTCCCCTGGGCTTCGTCACCGCACCAGCCACAGGAGCCAGGCGAACCGGGAGCGGCACCGCCCCGTCCGACCCGAGAGGTGAGTCATGACCACGCGCACATCCACCGCCCCCTCCGCACAGGCGCTATACGACGCGATGTCCGGCCTCGCCGGCCCGCTGAGTTCAGGTGAGGGCGCTTCGCCGGACTTCGCCGCCGCACCGCGCGCGGCGGCCGGCGAGGAACCGTCGGTATTGATCCTGGGTGCAGGCGTCGGCGGACTGACCGCCGCCTACGAACTGGGCAGACTCGGCTACCGGTGCACGGTCCTGGAGCCCCAGTCCCGCACCGGCGGCCGCAACCGCACCGCCCGCAAGGGCGACAAGCTCTACGAACTCGACGGCAAGGGCAACAGCCCGGTGCTGACCCACACCTGCGCCTTCGACAAGGGCCTGTACCTCAACCTCGGCCCCGGCCGCATCCCGTACCACCACCGCAGGGTCCTCAAGTACTGCACCGACCTCGGCGTGGCGCTGGAGCCGTACATCATGGAGACGACCGTGAATGTCCTGCACCGCGCGGGACACACTCCGCCGGGGCAACCGTGGCGCAATCGGCGCATCGCCAACGACACCCGAGGCCACCTCGCGGCCCTCCTCTCCGCCACCATGGTCGGCCGTGACGAGTTCACCGGCCGGCTGAAGGACCTGCTGCGCAAGTTCGGCGACCTGGACGCGGAGGGCGAGTACCACGGCTCCACCCGCTCCGGCTATGCCGAACCCCTCGACGTCCACGAGTTCCCCACGCCCGCGCCCCCGCTGCCCCTGGCCGAGCTGATCGACTCACAGTTCTGGAAGCACAGCTTCTACCAGCCGGTGGACTATCTGTGGCAGGCCACGATGTTCCAGCCGGTCGGCGGCATGGACAAGATCGTCCACGCTCTCACCGAGCGGATCACCTCCGAGCACGAGGTGACCGTCGAGCTCGAGGCCGAGGTGACGTCGGTCGGCCTGACGAGTGACGGGGTCAGCGTCACCTACCGCTCCGGCGGCAAGGAGCTGACGGCGTCGGCCGACTACTGCGTGAGCAACATCCCGCTGCCGGTGCTGAAAGAGCTCGCGCTGACCGGCTTCTCCCGAGATTTCGCGGACGCCATCCGGGCGGTGGATTTCGCGCCGACATGCAAGGTCGGCTGGCAGGCCAACCGGCGGTTCTGGGAGGACGACCACAACCAGATCTACGGCGGCATCAGCTTCACCGACCATCCCATCACCCAGTTCTGGTACCCGTCCAACGACTACTTCTCCAAGACGGGCACCCTCACCGGGGCGTACAACTTCGGCGACAACGCCCTGGACATGGGCAAGCGCACGCCGGACGACCGGCTGGCCCTGGCCCGGGACGGAGCGGCCCAGCTGCACCGCGAGTTCCTGGAGAAGACCACCGTGCCCCAGGACCTGGGGGTCACCATCGCCTGGCACAAGGTGCCCCACCAGCTCGGCGGCTGGGCCGACTGGGACCCGGCCGACCCCGCCCACCAGATCGCCTACAAGCAACTCCTCCAGCCCGAGGGCAACGGCCGCTTCTACGTCGTCGGAGACCAGGCATCGCCACTGCCCGGCTGGCAAGAGGGAGCCATGATGTCGGCGCAGTACGTCACCGCCCAGATCCTCGGCCTCCTCCCCCGCACCGCCCCGGAAACCGTTCAGGTCCCGGACGCCGCCTTCCTCACCCAGGGCCTCTGACCACAGCACGCGCTCGGGGCCCGGCCCACAGCGGCCGGGCCCCGACCGACCCGCTGACAGCCAGGTCATTCGCGCACCGGACGGCCGGCCACGGTGGCGCGCCGCATGCCGGGCCACACCTCGCTGCCTCACTCGCCGACGGTGTCGTGAGTCCACCGCCAGTCGGCCAGCGCCCGAAGGGCCACTGCGGAACCTCCGCACCCTGAGGGGTGGGCAGTTCACCCACCCGGTCAACCCAATTGCCTGCTGAAACGCCACTCATCCTCAGCGCGCGCCGTGGACGCTGCCAGGGCGGTATCGGCTGGGGGTACCTAGAGCCGGGCCCGATAGGGGGCGCCCTTCCGCCTTGCGATGGACCGCATCTGACGCGGTGCGCTGCCCCTGAAACGGGCCGGGTTGCCCAGCGGAGAACCGTGGTGGAGACGGACCTGCATCTGGCTCAGGCAAAGGATGGCTGGGCGTCGGCCCGTGATCGCGAGTCGGCGGCATTTGCGGGACGACAGCTCAGCTTCGCTCACCGGCGACACGAGCAGCGCCGGCGGAGTTGAACACTTAGCGCGGTGGTGTTGGACCCGATGATGTAATGATCCTTATGGGCAGCAGCTCATTACACATAGGGGGAATCGTGTCCGAGGACAGGCTCACCAGCTGGGTGAAGCAGTGGATCGACGGCTGGACCGTCTCACGCGGCGCGGCCGACCCGGTCGAGGAACCGTGGGGGTGGACCATCGCCGTGGGGCTGTCGAAGGAAGTCGCCCGGCACGTGGTGCCCGTGCCCGCGGAGGCCGACGTCCGCAAACTGGCCGCCACCGCCCCGCAGGGCACCTGGCTCAAGCTCTTCGCCCCGGACGATGTGGTGCGACCCTGGGCGGGGGACGAGTGGCAGACGGGCATCGCAGGCTTCCTGATGACCCTGCCACTCGCCGCGGCGTCCGCCGGGCGGCCGCCGGCCGGGTACACCGTGACGACTTGGACGCGGGGTGGGGTGATCAAAGCCCTGGTCCGCACCGGGGACGGGCGGCTGGCCGCGAGGGGCCAAGTGGGCCTGGCCGACCGCACCGCGGTGGCGGACCAGATCGAGACCGCCCCGGACCAGCGACGCCAGGGCCTGGGTGGCCTGGTGATGCGCACGCTGCAGAACGCCGCGTGGGAGGCAGGGGCGCGGGACGGGGTACTGGTGGGCACGCCCGACGGCAAGGCCTTGTACGAGGCTCTGGGCTGGACCCTCCGCTCCCCAATGGCCAGCCTGACCCGCCGGGCAGACTGACGGCAAGCGACGGGCGGCCGACGTCGGCCGGAGTCAGATGCCCGCCCCTGCCGGGCACCGTCGGCCGGCAGGGTCCGGCTTGCAGCACCGTGCGGCCGGCCAGCAGTGCCGTAGCGGCCAAGGACGGTGTAGACACTCCTTCATGACCGTGGGTGGCGCAACGCGGTGGCGATCTTCCGGTTCTTTTCCCCGCCCTCGAAGCGTTCCAGGGGCGGCAGCCGGCTCCGCTCTCGCGCAATTCGACGTCGGTCAACCCGCCGCCGAGCGCGTACCCCACAGTCCAGGGCTACGAGGTCTTGTCATCATGTGCGCCCGCCGCCCTCAGCCATCAACACCCTCAGGAGCCACCGCCATCCCCCAGATTGACCCCCGAAGTGGCCGAGCAACGGGCTCGAGCCAAGGGGTGGCTACCCGCCGTCCCCTACCCCGGCGCGGAGGTTCCCTGGCCCGGCCGCTGCGCGGCCTGCGGGCTGGCCGGCGCGCCGAAGTACGGAAACCTCTGCTCCCCGAAATCCACCCAAGGGCCGTGCCCACCATGCAGCGGCTCGCAGAAGAAGACCGAGACGGAAGCCCGGACCATCAGGCTGCAGCGGGGCCTGGCACCGTTTGTCCCTATCCGGGCAGCAGCGCGCCGTGGGAGTCGGAGTGCGGCCATTGCGACGGCATCACGGCGCCCACGCTCAGCAGCGTGCGCAAGGCCATCAAGCAGGGCCAGCCGAAGTCGACCTCGCCCGGGCCCTGGCAGCGGTGCCCAGGGTTCCGGCCGCCCGCCCCCCTGAACACAACCCTGCGGGCCTGAACCTCCAGTTCGGGCACGCACCCGCTCCTCGAAGGTCGGAGCTGGTCCTGCCGGACAGCTCCTTCTCATCCTCGTAGATGCAATCCGCTCACGAACTTTGAGCATGTTCAATTCTTCTCGTGACAAAGGCTGCCTGCCCAGGAGATCATGGACGACGTCTCCGTGGATTCTCATGCGCCTGGCGGCCGTGGGGGGAACGGATCGTTCCGGCGTCATGAAGAGCCGCACCGAACCGAATCCACGCAGCCCCTTCCTAAAGGAGCCCTGCTGGTGCGCCCTACTCGTATGACCGTCCTGCTCACCGCGGGCCTTGTCACCCTCCTCGGTATACCGGCGGTTGCCGCCGCCGAGACCCCGACGGACCTGTATGTGAACAACGGGCAAGGCTCCGGATGCAGGGATTCCGGAGCGGGGACGCAGGACGTCCCGTTCTGCTCGATCTCGGCGGCGGCCAAGGTGGTCAAGCCGGGACAGACCGTGCGGATCGTTTCGGGTGCCGACATCGACGAGGCCGTCACGATCGACCGCTCCGGAGATCCGGGCAAGCCGATCACCTTCACCACCGATGCACGTGACGGCTCCCGGGGCTGGGCGGATCTGCACCAGCCGCTGACCATCAGCGGTGCCTCCCACGTCGTGCTCCGCGGGGTGGATGCCACAAAGGGTGTCACGGTCAGCCGTTCCGACGACGTCGTACTGGAGCGGATCTCCGGTAGTAACAACGGCGGTCTCGCCGTCGGCGAAGGGAGCACGGATGTACGTGCCATCCGGAGCGGCCTGGCCCGGGTCCGGATCGACGGTGGCTCCCAGCGCACCGTGCTCAGCCGCAACCTCATCGGGTTCGGCGAAAACGCGGCCTCGACGCTCACCGTCGTCGATGCACCCGGCACCGTCATCACCAACAACAGCATCAGCGGGGAGTGCGGGCCGATCGTCTCCGTGGGCGGCGGCTCGACCGGCTCCGCCCTGTTCAACAACGTGCTCAACAGCATCATCGTGAGCGGGTGCAGGGCGCCCAAGGAGCCGCTGGGCGGCATCGCGGTGGCGCAGGCCGCGGCGGCGGGCACCCGGACCGACTACAACCTGATCACCGGTAATCCCGGGCTCACCATGGTCCCTTACAACTGGTCCGGCACGGGCTATCGGACACTGGCCGAGTTCCAGGCCGCGAGCGGCCAGGGCGCGCACGACATCCTGACCCCGTCGCGCGACGGCGTCGGCTTGATCGAGGGCTCGCCCACCATCGATTCCGCCGACGCAACGGCTCCGGGCGTCCTGCTGACCGACCGGTACGAGAATCCGGCTGTGGACGACCCGCGTGTTCCGAACACCGGCAAGGACGGCGGGCATCTGGACCGGGGCGCCGACGAGTTTTCGGACATCATGAGTGCCGTCGAGCCGATGGAACTCGACGAGACCTGGGCGCCGGTGGGCACCAAAGTGACGGTGAAGGCCGCCACGAACAGCCGCTGGCCCACGGCGCTGGTCTACACCGTGGACTTCGGCGACGGAACCGCTCCTGTGGTCACCCGGCAGGGCGACGCCGACCACATCACCGCTGCCCACGTCTACACCTCGCCCTGCGACTGCGCGGTCAAGGTGACGGCGGTCAACGGCATCGGGACTAAGGTCTCGGCCT
Organism: Streptomyces sp. NBC_00190; assembly: GCF_036203305.1. GTDB lineage: Bacteria > Actinomycetota > Actinomycetes > Streptomycetales > Streptomycetaceae > Streptomyces. The sequence continues at coordinate 412,370 of NZ_CP108131.1, forward strand.
CACGGTCGACCAAGGTGGCCCCGGCAGGCCCGCTGACCGCCGCTTTCACCGCCACGGCCGTCCTGCCGCGGTGGGACGACCCGAAGGGTGGCACCCCGCTGACCTTCGCTGTCGACCCCTCGGCCACCGCGGCACCGTGGCAGGTGTCAGGCGTGGACGTGGACTTCGGTGACGGCGCCTCCCAGCACGTCGACAGCCTTCAAGCGGTCCGGCACACCTACCCCGCCTTCGGCGACTACAAGGTGAGCGTCACCGTAACCGACGTCAAAGGCACCAAGTCCACCTCCAGCCGGAGCGTAAAGGTCGATTACGCGCCGTCCGGCTACGTGGCCACCGAGCCCTTCCGCCTCCTGGACACCCGCACCACCCACACCCCGCTCCAGGGCGGCGAACCCCTGGCCGTACAACTGCCCACGGGCACCGCCGTACCGGGTCACGAACTTTCGGCGGGTATGACCGCAGCCGTCCTGAACGTGACCGTGACCGACTCCACCGAGGACGCCCACCTCACCGTCTGGCCGGCGGGCCAGACGCCCCCCGCGAGCTCGAACGTGAACGTCGCCGCGGGCGGCACCTCGTCCAATACGGTCACCGTCCCCGTCGGTCTCGCAGGCAAGGTGCTGGCGCAGCTCAACTCGGGCCGGGCGTCGGTCATCGTGGACTTCCTCGGCTACTACCAGCCCAACATCGGTCAGCGCTTCACCCCGCTGCCCCCGACCCGCCTCCTGGACACCCGCACCACGGGCGCTCCGCTGGCCGAAAGCGTATTCTTCACCGTCAAAGTCGCGGGTCTTGCCGGGATTCCGGCCGATGCCACCGCCGTCGCGCTCAACCTGACAAGCACCGGCGCCACGAGCAACTCGCACGTCGTCGTCTATCCGGACCCGGCGCATCAAGCCGCGACGTCGAACCTCAACCCGGAGCCGGGCAAGGACAAGTCGAACCAGGTGATCGTCCCCGTAGGTCCGCAGGGCACCGTCGCGCTCAACATCAACACCGGCTCCACCCACGTGATCCTCGACGCGGTCGGCTACTACGGCAAGGACGGCAAGACGCTCTTCACGCCGACCGTCCCGCGCCGCCTGGCCGACACCCGCAGCACCGGCAAGGTGGCCCCCGGTACCGCCACCACGGTCTCGGGCCTGCCGGCGGATGCTGTCGGTGCGGTCCTCAACGTCACCGCGACCGATTCCACGGCCCCGACCTTCCTGACCGCGTACGGGTACGGCGCCACCCGCCCCGAGGCGAGCAGCCTCAACACCCGCCCCGGCGCAACCGTGCCGAACCACGTCACCACCCCGGTCGGCGACGGCGGCCGCGTCAGCATCTGGAACAGCTACGGCGGCTCCACCCACGTGATCACGGACCTGCTCGGCTACTTCACCAAGGGCTGAGCCCCACAAGACGCCTTCACGTGGAGCAACAACAGCGACATCTTTGAGAACCGCAACTGGCGCTGCCGCCCCATGGGGCGGCAGGGCCAGTTGTCTGGTGCATACGAATGACGTTCCTGCTGCTGCCTTTGCGGGCGCAGCGGTGACGGTCCTGAGTCGGCGCCTGTCCACACGCTGCGCGACGACCTGGCTGCGGACCTGGCCGGCTACCGGCGCCAGAACCGCTACGACAGGGAAATGGGAGCCGCGGGCTGGAAGGCCCGCCGGTCAGGCGACCTCCTGGCGCTCGGGCACCTTCCGCGTCTTCACGCCGACAACGATGAGCGCCAGCCCCACGACGAAGATGCCGAGGTAAGCGGTGGACGGAAGGTCGACGACCTTGTGCATCCAGCCCCACTCCGTGCCGAAGAAGGTCTGCGAAGCGAAGCTGATAAGCCCCTGGGCTCCTACGACGTAGCCGATGCTTTCGACGGTGTATCCGATGGTTGTTCGCACGGATCAACCCTCTCACCGCGCTGGCCGCAAGATCGTCCTCCTCAGGGCCGAAAACACAGTAGGCCAAAGGATGCAGTCGCTTGCGGCGGCAGCGCCGCCCGGCACCCCGAGCAGAGCGGCCATGGAATCGAGGTCGAGGGTGGTCACGGCGCCGTCCACAGCAACGATCAGCGGCCAGGGCGACCCGTCCCATTCCTTGGCGAGTACGCGGACGGGTCGGGCGGGGTAGGCCGCATTGATCCGGACCTCGGCGAGGGCTGCCACGCGGGCCCGTGCCGGGGTGAGTCCTGGCTCGCTGACCTTCTCGCCGTCGAGGGTGGCGATACCGGATGACGTGAGGGTGATTGTGTAGACGGGGGTGGGGGCTGCGATGCACCGCGTCCATGTCAGCACACCGAGATAAGTACGCCCTCCTCACCAGCACAGACCGATAGCACCTGACACAACGTCACTACCATCTCTCACTGACACGAACACGGCACATCGCACCCGGCCGGCGAGGCCGACCCGCCCGGTCGCGGGCAGGACACCGGCCAAGTCTCGGCGGCCTCGACCCTGGACAAATAGGCCGGCGCGACTTCGAGCATCACCTCCCCCGGCACGAACGCTGCCGCCACTGCAAGCAAGGTGTCGACGATCCACCGTGGGTCGAAGTCGGCCAAGAGGCGGCGCGGTTCCTCCTCGGGGGGGGCGATCTGCTGGGCGAGGCGAGCACGGTGCGGTCGATGGAGGGGCCGACCGCGGCGAGGACCAGGCGCTGGAGCTCGGACGGCTCTGCCTCCACCTCCCGCTGGAGGGGAGGGCGGGGTACGTCTGGTCAACCGTGTCATCGTTGGCCACCCACGCAAAGGCCCACGGACGGCCCCCAGCAGAGTGCACGCCCGAATGTCGGCGCGGGTCCACTCACCAGCTGATCAGCCAGATCACCATCGGCCCACAGGGCACCGCTAGTCTTCCGATCATGGCCTTGCGACCCGATGAGTTCTACGACCACGCACGTGCGGCTGCGGATGATGAGCTTCGGCTTCCATTGGCACGGATGACCGGATGGGACATCAGCCCGTTCGAACCGGATGGACTTCGCGTCGCGCCGCTACGCCCGCCCGTTCTGCCCGAGCCTGGGCGGCACGGTGAGGACCCGGCGGACTGCGACGTGTGCCGCGCCAGAGACGAAGGCATCTGGCTCAACGACCGGTGGCGCCTGGCCCGGATACCGGGCGTCGGTGTGCCACTGGTGCTGATGCTCTACCCACGCGACCACTACGACATGGCGGATCTGCCCGACGAGTTGGCCGCCGAACTCGGGGTGCTCACCACTCACATCGTCCGCCACGTACAGGCACTGCCTCACATCTCCCGAGCCCACGTCTACCGGATCGGGGACGGAGCCGCACACCTGCACCTCTGGTTCTTCGCCCGACCCGAGGGACAGGTCCAGCTGTACGGGTCGTGGTTGCCCGTCTGGGACGACCTACTGCCGGAGTACCCGGCGGATGTAGCCGATGCAGACGCAACCGCCGTTGCCGACGCTCTGGTTGCCTCGTACGGAGGTCGTCGCTCCGCCGCCGACGAGCAGATGCACCTCTGACTTCGCGCCCGTAGCGGGCCGGTCGAGACGAGGACCGGGCCGAGTGGACGAGTGCGGGGCCGTGCAGGGTGATTCTGCCCGGCCCCGCTGTCGCCGGGTCAGCCGAAGTCAAGCGTCTCCTGTGCCGGGGCGGGGCGGGGCGGTGGTGCGCAGCGTCACTGCGACCCGTGACCGGACGGAGCCCGCCCGGCAGGGTTGTCCATGTGATCGAAGTCAACGAACTCACCAAGCGCCGTGGCCACGCTGGCGGACAAGGCCGCAGGCTCCGAACCCGGTGGATTCCTGGCCTACGACGCCTACCCGGCGACCGGCTACATGACCCTGGTGCTCGTCGCCGGAAGCATGGCCGCCCTTGCCGTCGTAAGCGAGTACAGCAGCGGATTGATCCGCACCACCACCACGGCCGTCCCCGCCCGTAGTGCGGTGGTGCTGGCCAACGCGGTCGTCACCGCCGTGCTGTGGACCGCGGTCGGCACGGCCGCCTCGATCGGTTCCTTCCTGGTCCCCCAGGCCATCCTGGAGGAACACAGTCCCCGGGACGTTTCCGAGGACTGTATGGAGCAAGAAGCTCAGGATGTTCTCCGCGATGGGACTCATGAGGCACAGCGTCGAGCGGGATCCGGGAGACCTCGCAACCGTCGGTGACCGGCGACCGCAGACCCTGACCCGAAGGTGCGGCTTGCCCTGTCCGTGCACCCCGAGCTGAGCGAGGAGGAACGGGCCGAGGTCGACTACGAGATCCCCGTGAACGACTGCTTTCACGCGCAGCCCGAGCCCTACGTGCCCCGAGACCCCCAACAGGTCCGCCGAGACGCGAGCTCCGGCCACCCCCTGCTGCCCCGGAAGGCGGCCACGGACCACACTCTGCCGCCCGACCTCGTAGAACGCCTGACCGCCGACGACGATCTCGGCGTACGCGTACTGCTGGCCCAGAACCATCCGCAGGCCCCGGCGTCACTCCTGCTGCGCAGCTTCCTTGAGTACAAAGGCCACGAGCGCGCGCACCTCACCACCCGGCCGAACTTCCCTACGACCGGCCTGGCCGCCTTCGCCGACCACGAGGACCCGGAGGTCCGCGCCCTGGCCGCCCGCGACGCCAGACCCTGCCGGCAACCGTGGAGCGGCTCAGCCGCGACCCGGACCCTGCCGTGCGCGCCGCACTGGCACGCCACCCGAATCTTCCGCAGCCCCGGCTGACAGAACTCCTTGCCGACGAGGAACTGGCTCACGCAGCCGCGGCGAACCCGGCATTGGATTCCGAGGTGATTCACCGGCTGGTGACGATGCAGGGACAGCGGGCGTGACCGGCTGCGACGTAGCCGGGCCGTTGGACGCCGACAGCGGCGTGCCAGGCCGCAACCTCGGCGGACGCCCGCACCGTCTGTTGACGCACCCTCGCTGCCCCTGTCCGTGGCATCCCCGCGCACGTGAACCCTTACGGCCGCTTCGAGCTGGCATGGACTCCCGGCTCGGCCTCGGCCACACCCCGTCGTGCCCGCGCCACGCACGGCCCAAGGGGAGCCGTGGCGGCGGGCTAGCGCTCCGTCCCTGCGCATCCGGGATCGGCGGCGGCCTGGACGAGGTTGTGTTCCAGGCGTTCCAGGGTGTGCAGGGCCTCGGTGCGCTCGTCGGGGGTCAGGCCTGCGGCAACCAGGTCTTCGAGTTGGCTCCAGCTCTGTTCGACCTCGCGGCGCAGGGCGTGGCTGGCGGCTGTGGGTTCAATGAGGGACGCGCGCTTGTCGGTGGGTGAAGGGCGGCGGCGGACGAAGCCGGCCTGCTCCAGGCGCTGGACGGTGCGGGTCATGGTTGCAGCGTCTGAGTCCAGCAGTCGCACCAGGTCGGCCTGGCGCTGGGGGCCGAGTTCCCACAAGTGCATCATGACCAGCTCCTGGCCCGGGTGCAGGCCGATGCGGCGCAGGAGCTGTCCGGCGTACATGCGGTGCAGCCGGGCCAGGCGGAAGATCGCGTGACTGATGGGCCCGCCGCTGGCCGCGGCCGGCACCGGAACGCTGGCCTCCTGTCCGGCTGCCGCGGGATCCTTCCCGGCCGCCGGTGTGGACTGTTCCATCTCTCCCTCACTTCCCTGGTCGATCAACTAACGCTACCGCGAGACATAGCCTCTCAAGGGCCTCACCTGCCTCCCCTTCGCGATTCCCCTGGCTAGCGGCCGTGATGTGCGTCACATAGCACCCCGGGAATGGCTTCTCCCATCTTACTTGTTCAGACAGGTAACTGTTACGTTGGATGCGTCGGGGCCACCGCCCATCCACTTCCGAGGGAAGAGATCATGACCACTGCTTTCGATCCGATCGTTCTGGGCGGCAAGCCCCTGGCCAGCCGTATCGCGATGGCGCCGATGACCCGCAGCCGCGCGTACGGGCCCGGCGCGGAGCCGACCGAGCTGATGGCGGAGTACTACGCGCAGCGCGCCAGCGCGGGACTGATCGTCACCGAGGGCATCCAGCCCTCGCCGGTCGGCCAGGGCTACACCGACACCCCCGGCCTGCACACGCCCGGGCAGGTGGCGGCGTGGCGGACGGTGACCGACGCGGTCCACCGCGAGGGCGGGGTGATCTTCGCGCAGCTGATGCACACCGGCCGGATCGGCCACCCCAGCCTGCTGCCCGATGGCCTGGTGCCGGTCGCGCCGTCGGCCGTGGCCGCCAAGGGCCAGGTCTACACCCACGAGGGACCGAAGGACTTCGTGACGCCGAAGGAGCTGAGCGAGGCGGAGATCCGGCAAACGATCAACGACTTCGCCCACGCGGCCCTCGGCGCCGTCGAGGCCGGGTTCGACGGCGTAGAGCTCCACGGCGCGAACGGCTACCTCATCCACCAGTTCCTCGCCCCCACCACGAACCTGCGCACCGACGCCTGGGGCGGCACGGTCGAGGGCCGGATCCGCTTCGCCGTCGAGGTCACCGCGGCCGTGGCCGCAGCGGTCGGCAGCCATCGGGTGGGCCTGCGCATCTCGCCCGGCAACCCGTTCAACGACATCGCCGAGCCCCGCCCGGCCGAGGTGTACGAGGCGCTGCTGGACAAGCTCGCCGACATGGACTTGGCCTATCTGCACCTGATGGAAGGTCCGGACCGCGACCTCACCGCACGGCTGCGCAAGACATGGACCGGCACGTTCGTCCTCAACCCGTTCACCTACCCCGAGGTCACCGGCCCCGAGGCGCTGAAGCTGATCGAGGACGGGACGGCGGACATGGTCGCCTACGGGGCGCTGTTCCTGGCCAACCCCGATCTGCCGCGCCGCCTGGCCGCCGACGGCCCGTTCAACGCCCCGGATGCGTCCACGTTCTACGGCGGCGACCACCGCGGCTACACCGACTACCCGACTCTCGACGTCTGAGCGGCGAGGCCACCGGCGAGCCCTGCCGACGTGGCCGCCGCCACGGCCACACAGTGAGTCACAGCGCGTGCGGTTCGCCTTCTCCACCCACCTCTACCTGGGAGTTCCCGATGTCCACTGCGATCACTTTCTCCGAGTACGGCGCGCCCGAGGCGCTGCGGCCGATGGAGGTCACCCCGCCTGAGCCCGGCCCGGGCCAGGTCCGGATCAAGGTCAAGGCCGCCTCGGTGAACCCGCTCGACTTGAAGATCCGGTCCGGTCTGATGGCCAAGATCGCCCCCGCGCGTTTCCCGGTGATCCCGGGTCTGGACGCGGCCGGTGTCGTCGACGCGGTCGGCGAGGGAGCCGACGGGACCGTCGGGGATGAGGTCCTCGGTGCCACCGTCGACGGCAGCTACAGCGAGTACGCCCTGCTGGAGCGGCCGGTGGCCAAGCCCGCATCCCTGTCGTGGGAGACCGCCGCGTCGCTGGTCACGGTCGGCCAGACCGCACACCGTGTTCTCGGCCAGCTGGGCGTCGAGGCGGGCCAGACCCTGCTCATCCACGGCGCCGCCGGCAGCGTCGGCTACATCGCCGTACAGCTGGCCGCCGCCCGCGGCATCACCGTCATCGGCACCGTGGGCGACAAGGACATCGAGCGCGTCACGGCCCTCGGAGCCACCGCCGTCCGCTACGGCGACGGCTGGATGGAACGGGTCGAGGCCGCCGCGCCGGGCGGGGTGGACTTCGTCTTCGACGCCTCCGGCGTCGGCGTGCTCCCCGACTCCGTCGCCCTGACCGGCGATGCGGCCAAGGTCATCACCATCGCCGACATGTCCGCCCAGCAGCACGGCGTACGCTTCAGCGCCGGCACCGGCGACCGGGGCGGCCAGGCCCTGCCAGAGCTGGTACAGCTGGCCGCCGACGGGCGGCTCACCGTCCCGGTCTGGCGAACCTACCCTCTGGCCGAGGCCGCCCAGGCGCACGCCGACCTGGAAGCCCACCGCAACCAGGGCAAGGCCGTCCTCCTGCCCTGACCCTGACCCCCCACCCCGCCGCCTCGCAGCAATGCAACGGGCGAGGCGGCCCGGGGCCGCGGCCGACACCCTCACCTCAGCCAGGTGCGGCTCAGCCCCCCGAACCCCAGGGCCGGGGCCGGGGCCGGGGCCGGGGCCGGGGCCGGGGCATGAGCTGTACCCGCACGACAGGAGACCGAACGCGATGGTCCTGGCTGCCCGCCCCGCCCGATTCGGCGAACTCGGCACCCGCCATCGCCCTCATCAGGACCAAGATGCTCGCCGACCGGCTGCGCGAACTCCTCGACGCCGGCGTCGTCAACCACGGCCAGCTCCCATCTGGGCCCGCCATCTACACCCTCACTCCCGACAGCCGGGCCCTGATGCCCGCCCCGTAACAGATCCGCACCTGGGCCCGGCACCGCACCACCTGCCCTCGACACTCCCCGAATAACGGAGAATCGCCATGTCCGAGCGCACCCTTCCCGAAGCGACGTACGCCCGCACCGTCCTGGGCTCCGGCCCCGGCCTCGCCCTCGCCCACGGTGCCGGCAGCAGCATCGCCGACACCTACGGCCCGATCCTGGAAGGCCTCGCCGCCCGCCACACCGTCGTAGGCGTCGACTACCCCGGCAGCGGCCACACACCCCGCTCCACCACCCCACTGCAGCTCGACGACCTCGCCGACCAGCTCGTCGCCGCTGCCGTCGCCGAAGGCCTGAACACCTTCGCCCTGCACGGCTACTCCCTCGGCGGCCCCGTCGCCATCCGCGCCGCCGCCCGCCACCCCGAGCGCGTCGCCGCCCTCGTGCTGACCGCCACCTTCCCCCACCGCGACAACCACCTCGTCCTCGCCACCTCGATCTGGCGCAAGCTGGCCGAATCCGGCGACCGCGAACTGCTCGCCGAGTACCTCACGATGATGGCCGTCGGCGCCGACGCCTTGGAGGCGATACCGGACGACCAGCTCCAGCAAGCCCTCGCCTTCACCGCCGCCAGCATCGCCGACGGCACCCCTGAGCACGCCGAACTCGCCCCCCGGATCGACGTCCGCGACGACCTGGCACACATCAAGGCGCCCACCTTGGTCATCTCCACCGTCCAGGACGGGTTCACCTCGACCCGCCTGCACCGCCAGCTTGCCGACGGCATCCCCGGCGCCAAGCTCGTGGAGATCCTCACCGGCCACCTGCCCATGGTCGAGCGGCCCGAGGAATGGCAGCAGCTCATCACCGACTTCCTCGCCGAGCACGACGCCTGAGACACATCTGTACAGGGCGGACACAGCATCAGCCCCACGCACGGCGCCAGCAGTGCGGGCGACAACCCACGTCCGCGACCCACGGCCCGGACCGCAGAACCCAGTAGACGCTGCCCGGCCCCCTGCCTGTTGGGAAAGGGGCGAGGAACGGCCGGTGGATCTCCTCGTGGAGCCGGTCCAGGGCGTCGAAAGTCCAGTCACCCGCGGTCGGGCAGGTAGTGGGACTGGGCGACCAGCACGAGCCGGTCCGCGGTCAGCGTCACTGGAGCACCGGAAGGTCGGACAGCCGCACCTTCAGCTCCAGGCGGTCGGGCGCGAGTGGAACGCAACGAACTCCACCGGCATGTCGCCGGCAAGGTCGAGGTCGACCGCCTGCTCTCCGAACGGGTCGTCCTCGCCGTCGGTCATGAACTCCCCCTCTGCTGCTCCCGGCACCCATTCAGGTCGGCACTCGCATGCCATGCGGCCTGTCCGGGTGACCGGCCGCCTGCTGCGGCCCGCAGTGAGTTCGGCGACGCCCACCCGCACTCCTGCTGGAGTACTAGGCGACGTGAGTCCGGCGCGCGGCGACCTCTTCGACCGTCATCGGGAGCTGGATGCTGTACACGTCGCCGACCCGCAGGTTCTCCGGCGTGCTGTACTCGCCGTACGCGCCGATGACCGTGACGGCCGCCCGGGACGCGGGATGCCAGTACGTGCGGAAGTACGGGGTGTTCGACGGGTACTCCGGGATCTCCACCAGGGGGACGCCGCGCCGCTCCAGCAAGCGGCGCAGCTTGTCGAACCGGAGCCGGGGCGCGAACCGGCCGTACCGGCCGCGCAGTACACCGCCCACGCGCGTACGGTCCTGGGGTGCGAGCCGGTGCACCTGGAGGCTGACATGGTGACCCGACCACGGGTCACCATCGCGGGAGCGCTGCCAGTGGAACTCCACGAGACCGTAGTCCCGCCACAGGGTGTCGCGCCCTCCGTTCTCCCCGAACTCCGCGCCGAACACCTCCGCGACACGCTCAGGGGAGTCGCCGGGGCCCAGCCCGAGCACCGTGCCGGTCCGAACGACGTCCACGTAGAACGCCAGGGAATACGGGGTCATGTGCGAATCCTAAGTAACCTCAGTGGTACCGAGCGGGACTGGCTCGCCGGACCACGGACCGCCACGCTCGGGCGGTCAACACGGTGGCCGCGCCGTGTCCGGGTCCATCTGCCCGCGCTCCGTATCGAGCTGACCTTCGGGCAATGAGCCGGGCCAACCGCCGGACTGTTCCCTGCGCTGGGGCCCGGGGTGCGGCAGGCCTCTGCTTCAGCGCGACCCCGATCATGCCGAGGACCCGACCCCAACGTCGCCCCGCCGGAGCTGCGGGAGTTCGCGCAGGCGCGTGGACAGCTCCCGGGCGGGCAGCGGGGTGCAGGCGAAGACCGTGACCGGTTCGACCGCTCCCGACCGACTGTCGGCCCACGACGACAGCGGCCCGGAGGGTCGTCCAAGAGCCAACCGATGTGATGGTCCGACCTGTTGGGCCGCCGGGTCCCGGTCGAACGCCCACGGCCGCCGCTGAAGGAGTCGGCAGCCGAGACGGAAGTACGCTGCCCGGCCAGGGCGCTCCTATCACCAGCCAAGCACATCGGGTTCTTGCCGGAGTTACGGCATCAGCCGCCCCGGTCGCGGTTGCAAGCGTGTCGGCGCAGTCCACCACAGTCACCCTTGCTACTGTCCACTTCGCCCAGATCTCCCTTAAAAGCACGATTCGCGCCTACTGGCGGCCGAGAGGAATCGGACCATGAACGACTTTTCCCGTCGTAAAATGCTCAAGGCGACGGCAGTCGCCGGCGCCAGTGCGGTCGTCGCGCAGGGCATCACGGCCACCGAGGCCCACGGTGCGAGCGCGGTGAACGAGGCGTCCAAGAGCGCGAAGTGCCCGCCGGCGAAGCTGACCGGCCGCATCGTCCGCCCCGACAACCCCGGATACACGGACGCACGCCTCGGCTGGGACCAGCTCATCTCTCGCTATCCGCTGGTCATCGTCTTCGCCCAGAACACGCAGGACGTGGTCAACGCCCTGACGTGGGCACGGCAGAACGACGTCGCGCTACGGGTCCGCAGCGGCCGCCACAACACTGAGGGCTGGTCGAACATCGACAACGGCCTCGTGATCGACATCAGCGAGCTGAAGTCGGTCCGCATCGACAGCGCCGCCCGTGTCGCGACGGTCGGCGCCGGACTCAACCAGCTGGAAGCGGTGACCACGCTCGCGGAGCAGAACTTCGCGGTGACGACCGGGACCGAAGGCAGCGTGGGCCTGTCCGGGGCGACACTCGGCGGCGGTCTCGGCTTCCTCACCCGCTGGATCGGCATGGCCTGCGACAGCCTGATCGGTGCCGAGGTCGTCGTTGCGGAAGGCGCCGAGTGCGCCAAGGTGGTCAAGGCCGATCTGCACAACAACCCGGACCTGCTCTGGGCGCTGCGGGGAGCCGGGAACGGCAACTTCGGGATCGTCACCTCACTCACCTACAAAGTGGCCCCACTGAGGAGCGTCACGTATTTGCAGGCCACTTGGGACGGAATCGGCGACCTGTCCAGGATCTTCGAGGCCTATCAGCGTACTGCGCCGTACACGGACGACCGCCTCGGCACCCAGCTCGAAATTCACCGGAACCAGATCCTGCTGTTTGGGGTCCTCGCGGAAGGAACACCCGCGGAGGCGAAGAAGCTGCTGGCCCCGATCCTGTCGGTCGACAGCCCCCAGGTGTCGGTGCAGGTAGGGAACTGGGGCGACGTGTACGCGGGCTTCCAGATCCCGATCGCGGACGAACCCGCGAACTGGAAGTTCTTCTCGCAGTTCGCCAGAAAGCCGTTCCCGAGGAAGGCGATCGATGTGATCTCCTCGTTCATGCGGGACGCGCCCACGGACGACAGCAACTTCTTTGTGCAGGCGTTCGGCGGGGCGGTCAGGAAGAGCCCCCGCGGCGGCACGGCGTTCCCGCACCGCGACGCGCTCTTCTACTCCGAGCCCGGCGCCGGCTGGGGGACCCGCTCCGACCAGCCGGGCGTCTGCGACCCGCTCACCTCGCAGGCCCAGGCTTGGATCGCCGAATTCAGCCAGGCACTGCGCCCCTACGTAGACGGTGCCTACGTCAACGTGGCGAACATCGGCATGCAGGACTGGGAGACCGCCTACTGGGGATCGAACTTCGACCGACTGCGCACGATCAAGGCGGAGTACGACCCCCACAACGTCTTCAAGTACGAGCAGAGCATCCCCCCCGCATCCCGCTGAACGAGCAGAGCCACCTGAGCCCCCTCCCGACCTGCGAGGGGGCTCAGCAGACTGTGCGGCGGCAGTCCGATCTGCTCCTGGAAGAACACCTGGAGTCGCCGGCTGCCGCGGCCCAGGGCAGCAGCCAGGTCTTTGGCGGATCTTCGCCCGTGTCAGGCGCGCAGCCGACTCCATGCCTCCGCAACGACTGGCGCGGGCAGCGGTGCGTCCACCCTTGGCCACGCAGTACGGCGGCAACCCCAGGCACTAGTACGCGCCGAGCGGAGACGTAGGGGCTGTGGTGCGTCCGCCGTATGGCCGGTCCGTCCGATGGGTGCCGGCTAGCCGAATCGCTCAGGTGACGCATCCGGCGAGCTCAGCGACGGAGAGGCAGGCGGGGTGCCAGTCGCCCGCGGGTTCCGCGCTGACGGTGCGGAAGACGTCCGGCGGGAGGGTGAAGACGGCGACCCGGTGTCGCGGCATGACCACTCGGCCCACTTCCCGCTGCAGCACAGCCACCGTTCGGCCGTCCGCCCGGTCCTCCGGGCGGTAGAGGCCAATCGGGACGCGGGCGCCGACGGGGTATCCGTAGACCGCGATCCGGTGGTTGCGCTCCCAGCCCTCCACGGTCGCCGCTCCCCGGGACAGGCGCAGCGGAACCTCGCTCTCGGCACGGACGGCTCCGGAACGCGCCGTCACGGTGAACCGTCCGGACCGGGCGATGTCCGTCAGCGCCGGCTCGGACGGGAGGAAGCGCCAGAAGCCGCTCTGGAGCAGGCCGCCGCCGACGTCCTCGACCTCCATCGGATGGCCGTTGAACAGGTCGTCCATCGCCGACGGCGTGGCGCTCAGCTCGGCGACGGGTTTCACGGCCGTGGTGTAGGTGCGTCCTGCGGCCTTGACCGTGACGGTGATCGGGCCGGGCGGGAAGCCGTGGAGACACAAGAGGGACTCCTCGCCCAGGCCTGCCGCCACCGCGCTGCTCAGCCCCGTCGCGTCCTCGCCCGAAGTCACCCAGACCCGGGGACGGTCGTCCGGGCGGCCGTGCGCGAGCTGGGCCAAGTCGTCCGGGCAGCTGACCGGGCCGGCGCCATACGCCTCCATGTCGAACTGCTGGGCCAGCAGGATGTCCCGGGCGTCCGGGCTGGGGGTTGCCGACCGTGCGGCGGCCCTGCCGGCGGGGGCTGCCGTCGGCGTCTCGCGGAGCATCGCGCAGCCGGTGCCGAGGAGCAAGGTGAGCACCCACAGCACGGGCGGCCGCCAACGGGTCGGGCGTCGTGTGACCACTCGTCACCTCTCATTGTCCGTGTCATCGGCTGGTCCCGCACCGCTCCTCGGCGCGCCGCAGCTCCGTGGCGAAGGCCTGTTCGTGCTGGCGGACGAGCGCGCTGTCCGCCCTGCCCGCGCGTTCTGCCGCGGCCAGCTGGGTCAGGGCGTCCTGCTGCGCCGCACGCCCCGTCGCGAGGTCGCAGCGCGCGAGGCTCCAGGAGGCCAGCAGGCCGTGCCAGACAGCGCGTTGGACTGGGTCCTGGCCATGGGCGATGGCGTCCCGGATGCGGTCGACGGCTGCTGCCAGGTCGCCCCGGCCGGCCGCGTTGACGGCGGCGATGGACTCGGCGAAGGCGCGCAGGTCCGCGGAGCCGGTGAGGTCCGGGGCGGCGCGGACGGTCGCCACGGCGCGCTCCACCGTGCCGTCGTCCTTCACCAGGCGCGCCGTGATGCGGCACTGCTCGACCTGGGCGAGGTTCACGGTGGCCTTGATCCGTCCGAGTTCGGTGATGCCAGGGTCCGCGGCGAGGGCGCGCAGGGCCTGCGAGACCTGGGCGAGGTCCGTGGCGCGCACGGTGCCCGGCTTGCAGCTGTGCGTGGGGCCGAGGGCCCGTCGGTAGGTGTTGCCCTGCAGGCTGAGGGCGGCGCGACGGCCGGCCGGCGAGTCCCGGCCAATGGCGAGGTAGTCGGCGCGGGCCGCCGCCAGCAGCTTCTCGCGGCCGGGGCCGCTCTCGCCGGACGCCTGGTCCTCGAGGACGTGGCCGTGGAAGAGCCGGACCAGATCGGGCGGCACGAAGCCGCCGACGCCGTCCTGCCGCTCCGCGTCGAGGAGGCCGGCGAGGATCCGGCCGGCCTCCGTGGCGCTGCCGTTGCGCCAGGTGTCCAGCGCGTCGACGAACTGCGCGAGGGTGCCGATCCGGCGGGTCAGTTCCCCGGTCAGCTGGGCGCGGGCGCGCGCCGACTCCCAGCCGCGGGCGACGAGTACCGGCGCGCCGAGGAACCATCCGGTGAGCTCGGGCGAATCGGGGATCTGGTCGGCCCGTACGTAGACGGCGGGCCGCAGCGTGGTCTGGCCCGCCTGGTCCTCGCTGACGAGGCCGCCCACGACGATCTCGGCGTTGGTCTCGTCGGCGAACCTGGCGGTCTTCCGCTCCAGTGCGCCGCGGCGGGTGTCGGCGAGCTGGGCGAGGGGCAGCGACGCCTCGCCGGCGTAGCTGCGGACGGCGGTCGCGGTGGGGACGCGCGCCGCCATGTCGTGGGCGAAGGTCGCGGCCACGTCGTCCAGGACCTGCCTGTCCTGCCGCCCGCCCTCGGCCGCGAAGCCGGCCACGGCCACGTCGCGGGCGCCGCTCATCCGGACGAGCGGGGGCGGCGGGGGACGGAAGGCGAGGAGCACCGCGACGCTGCCGAGGAAGAGCACCGCGGCGGCCGACCACACCAGGATCCGGGACCGGCGGGGGTGCTGCCCGAACCGCTCCCCCACCACGGCGCGCACCGCCAGCACGTACCCGGCCAGCGCGGCGAGCACGGCGAGGACGAGCGGCACGGGTGACAGGGCGGAGCCGAGCTTCTCCACGACGAGCAGGGCGCACGGCACGCAGGCCGCGAACAGGCCGAGCAGGGACCACGGCCAGAGGGAGGTGCGGTGGCCGCCGTCCGTGGAATGGCTGGGCGCACCGTCGGGGGCGTGGTCGGGCGCTCCTTCCGGGGAGTGGTCCGGCATACGCCTCCTCACCCCGTTGGCAGGACGGCGCGGGCCCGCGCCGACCAGCACGGTATGGGGCGCCGCGCCGCGCGGACGGTCGACACCGCCCTGGGGCGCCAGGATTGCGTGCCGAATTCCCCGGATCAGAGGCAGGGCGGACCAGTCCGTCGGCGGCCGGCCGGGGCCGGGTGCGCATCCGGCCCCGGCCGGAGCAGCTGTACCGCTCCCCGTGCTGACCAGGATCCTCGGCCGCCACGATCCGGCGAGCCAGCTGCGGACGGTCGGCAGGACGGTGCCGTCCCGCTGCGGCCGGAGCAGGCCGGGCAGGCCGGCGAGCACCTGGCCGCTACCGAACCTGGACACCCCTGGGAGGATGTCCGGTGCGCAGCGTCCTGGGGGTCACGCGACGTGCTGGACGCGACCCTGGTCCGCCGATATCTGCTGGCAGGCCGGGCCGGTGCCCGGCCCTGTCCAGGCGGTGGAAGGGCGGCCCGGGCAGCGATCCGGAGGCCGGGAAACACTCAGCCGAGATCGACACCCTCCCTCCCCGGCAAAGGCCACCGCCAAGGTGCTGAAGATGGCCGGGCAGCTCACCGGCGGGGGCGCGGGTGGCCGGGGGGAATCCGGAACCGCGAGTCGGCGTTGCCCCAGCATGGGCGATGCATCCCGGTATGGCCATGACGTGCCCGGCCCGTCCACCTTCGCGACCGCCCGCGCACGTCTCGCGGCCGACCGCGCCGACACCCTCGCGCGGGCGGCCGCGCTGAGCCGCGACTTCGACGGGATCGTCGCGGCGAATGCCTTGGTCGCGATCGACGACGAGCACGACCCCGAGGGGGGCACCACCGCCTTCGAGCGGGCTCACGTGGCCGCCCTGATGGCGCGGGCGCGCGAGCACCTGGAAGAACTGGACCGGGCACTGGAACGACTCGAACGAGGACAGTACGGACGGTGCGAAGGCTGTGGCGGGACGATTCCGCCCGAACGCCTGGAGATCCGTCCGGCGGCGACCACCTGTGTCCGCTGCGCCCGGTCCGACCCGCGCCGGCCGCCGCGTTCCACTTGAGGACGGTCCAGGTCCAGGCGCCTTCCGATTTCTGCCAGCCTCACCCGGTCGTGCCTGTGCCATTCCCGGGCTGGGCAGGAACCAAGGACAAGCGCCCGGCCGGGGTTTCTCGGCCGAGCGCTCTCGATGGACGCGGAAGTCCTAGTGCGGAAACGGCGGCCGTGCCGAGCGCCCCGTTACCCTGTGGCTCCACTGGGACCAGCCAGCCGAAGGCGGAGTGTCGACCCGGGGCGCGGCGGCCGGGTTCCCCGGCTCCGTTTCCCCGATCCGCTCACCGAGTGAAGCATGCGGCTCTCACCGCATCTGGCTCTCCTCCCCCGCCTTACCGGCCGAGCCCTCAGCTCAGTCGTCGCAGTACTGGGCCCGTACGTAGAGGGTCTGATTGTTGTGCACTCGCTGCCAGCCCGGCGTCGTGGAGTTGTGCCGGGAGCGCGAGAACTGCGACCCCCAGAAGCCCTCGCCCGGCTGGGTCACGTACCAGTACTGCAGGATGTACTCGCATCCCGCGTCGATCTTCAACGTGTCCCAGTCCTCGAAGCCGTTGGTGTGCGACCCCCGGCTATTCAGCCGCACGTATTCACGGTCGCCCTTGTAGCCGCAGGGCGCGTCGCCCTGGACCAGGTACTCCGCATCGCCGCACCAGTTGCGGTAGGCGTCCGCGTACACGCTCGAGTCGTTATACGTCTCCGAGCAGTAAGGGTTGACGCACCAGGAGCCGGCCTGTGCGCTACCCGCGCTGAGACCGAATCCGGTGACCATGAAGACCGCAGCCAGCAGGGCGCGGAGCAGAACACGTCCACGCCCGGTTATGCGATTACGCACAAAACTCCTCCATCCGTGAGTATCCCCGACCCGGGCTGCGGCGAGGAACAGCGATAGTCCGCGTCTGATCGCAGACGTCATGTGTCTCCTTGAGTGAATGATGAGCTCCTTGCGGGCCTATGGCCACGCACTGCGGACAGCGTGGTTCATGCCCGCTCCAACCGACAAGACCTGCAAGGCAGTTCGGGACACTGGGACACAAAGACGGCCCTCACCTGCTGGGACTGGGCGTCGTGAGACACGGTTCGGACGCCGGGACGGTCGGTGGGCGCGTGCGTGGCAGACTGGCCGCGCTTGGTCAGGTGAACATTGGGAGAGTGCGGTGGCTGGGTCCCGGAGCCAACAGGAATTCTCGGACTTCCTGAGTGCATTGAAGCAGCGCAGTGGTCTCACTTATGAGCGGATCGGACAGAAAGCGAATCTGAGCCGGTCGAGCGTTCATCGTTACTGTGGCGGCGGCGGATTCCCGCAGGAGTTCGGGGCGGCCGAGCGTATCGCCAAGGTGTGTGGCGCAAGCCGTGACGAGCTCAACAGGCTCTATCGGTTATGGTCGCGGGCCGGCGAGATCAAGAATGATCCCGGAGACTTGACGCCCGGTGAAACTGGAGCGTTCGATCCGTCCGCCAGCGAGAGAAAAAGAGCTGGAATTCGGGTGTGGTACTGGGTGCCGGTGGCTGGAGTTCTTGTGGCCGCGATCGTGGCCGCCTGGATCGTCAGCGGAGAGCAACCTGCCGCGGTCAGCGCGGCGATATCGGCTTCATCGTGGGCGCAGGCGCCGACTCCAGTGCCGGCGGGGTTCTTCGGGGTGACGACGAACAGCTCGACCGGGGCCATGCCGACGTTTCAGACCGGGGCAGTGCGGCTGTGGGACAGCCGAACCCGGTGGGCCAACATGCAGGCGCGGCGGGGTGAGTTCGACTGGTCGATCCTGGATCGGCTGGTGGCGGGGGCCGAACAACGGGCGCTGCCGGTGATGTTCACGATGGGGGGCACGCCGGAGTGGGCGAGCCCGGGTGGACCCAGGACTGCGTACGACGACGGGTCTCGTACCTCGGCGCCGGATGACCTGGCCGACTGGGACGCGTTCGTGCGGGGCGTGTCGGAGCGGTACCGGGGGCGGATCGAGGCGTACGAGTTGTGGGTGCTCGCCAATGATCCGAGGTTCTACAGCGGGGACGTGCGGACGCTGGTGGAGATGACCCGGCGGGCCAGCGGGATCATCAAGGGCGTTGACCCGAAGGCGACCGTGGTGTGTCCCTCGATGGGGCAGCTGTGGAAGGCGGAGGGACGGGCAGTGCTGGAGCAGTTCGCCGCGATGGGCGGGTACGACCACTGTGACGCGGCCGGGGTGAAGCTCTACCAGCGACAGGCGAGCGATCCACCGGAAACGATGGTGGAGCTGGCCGGCGAGATCGACCGGGCGTTCCATCGGGCCGGGGTGCACCCCAGGCTGTGGAGCACCGGAACCACCTACGACATTGCGCTGGCCGCTCCGTTGGAGCCTGAGCGGGCCAGCGACTACGCGGTGCGCTTCTACCTGGTCGGGCTGTACACGCAGATGCGACGGATGTATTTCTACAACTGGGGCGGCACCAAGATCCCGATCGTGTTGCAGCCGGTGGGTGGCAGCCCAACCCAAGCCGGCCTGTACGTAGAGGAGTTGCAGCGGTGGCTGCGAGGAGCCAGCATCACTGGCTGCGGGATGGGGTCGCAGGCCGCGTTGCCGTCGAACGTGTGGGAGTGCCGTTTCGTCGGAGCCGACGGCAAGGAGGCGCTGATCCGGTGGGCACACGACGGTACGGCCCGGACGTCGGCGGCCGGAATGAGTGCCGTACACAGCCTTGATGGCACGTCGATCCGGGTCTCGGTTGGGGACGCGATCACCATCACCGGACGGCCGGTGCTGATCACCAGCGGGTAGCCTGAAAGGTCTGTACCGGCCCGCCCCGAACCGTGTGATCGGAGCCGGTGGAAGGTAAATGCGTCGACAGCGCCCCTCGGTACCCGGCAAAGTGGCCGCCCGTGACGAGCAGTGAGCTGTGGACCCGTGCGACCGCCGACCGCTACGACGCCGAGGAGACCGAGACGTCCTCGGCCGCCGTTCTCGGACCGACTCTCGCCTTCCTCGCCGAGCTCGCCGGAGACGGCCGGGCACTGGAGTTCGCCATCGGGACCGGACGAGTGGGCGTCCCGCTCCGGGAACGAGGCGTGCCGGTGGTGGGCATCGAACTGTCCGAGCACATGGCAGCGGTGCTGCGGCGCAAGATCGACGAGGACACGCTTCCGGTAGTCATCGGGGACATGGCCATCACCGTCGTTCCCGGGGAGTTCACCCTGGTCTATCTCGTCTACAACACCATCACGAACCTGCTCACGCAGGACGAGCAGGTCGAGTGCTTCCACAACGCCGCACGTCATCTGGAGCCCGGCGGCCGATTCGTCATCGAGCTGGGCGTGCCGCCGCTGCGGTTCCTGCCGCCCGGCCAGGTCGCGGTGCCGTTCGACGTCTCCGAGCAGCATCTCGGCTTCGACACC
Source organism: Streptomyces sp. NBC_00190 (assembly GCF_036203305.1). Taxonomy (GTDB): domain Bacteria; phylum Actinomycetota; class Actinomycetes; order Streptomycetales; family Streptomycetaceae; genus Streptomyces. The sequence continues at coordinate 432,112 of NZ_CP108131.1, forward strand.
TTCGACCTCGTCGAGCAGATTCTCGTCTCGCACCACTTCACCCGCGACGGCGACGACGGCCGCTATCGCCGCGACAACTCCCGGCACCGCTACGCCTGGCCGGCAGAGCTCGACCTGATGGCACGGATCGCTGGGCTCGAGCTGGAACGTCGCGTCGCGGACTGGGACGGGGCGCCGTTCACCCAGGACTCCGCGAAGCACATCTCCGTGTGGCGCAAGCCAACCTGAGGTCGGCCACCGCGGTCCGTCGACGTAAGCCTGCCTGTCTTGAAACGCCTACCGGAAGTTCAGGCGTCGCCAGCAGATCAGGGCGCATCCGAGGGTGAGGAAGGCTTCGTGGATGTCGTCGCGTGTCTCCCAGCGGATCCGCAGGCGGCGGAACCAGTGCAGGTGGGCGAATGCCCGCTCCACGACCCAGCGTTGGGCGCCGAGTCCGGAGCCATGCTCGGTGCCCCGGCGGGCGATCAGCGGCTTTACGCCGAGATCCCGAACGAGGCTGCGGTACTTGTCGTGGTCGTAGCCGCGGTCGCCCAACACCAAGTCCGGGCGGTGCCGGGCGGGCCTCGCTTGCCCCGCACCCGCGGTACTGCCTGAAGCAGCGGGATCAGCTGGGTGACGTCGTCGCGGTTGCCGCCGGTCAAGGTGGCAGCTCCAAGCCGGGCGGCATGTGCCGCCCGGCTTCACAGCATGGTTCGTGTGTCGCTTAGTTGTACGGTGGGATGCCCTTGCGCACGACTTGGGGTTCGTGGGTGCTCTTGCGGTTGCCGGTCTGTGAGTCGATGCGGAATACGCCGCTGGCTCCCTCGATGACATTGGTGGTCTCGAAGAGGTAGAGCTGTGCTCCTACCGCCTGCACGGTGGGCGGGGTCTGCGGCGGGTCGATGGCGTTTCGGATGGCCAGGCTCGCGGTGAGGACCGCGTCGTGCGCCATGACCGGCCACCCGCTGGACAGGTGACCTTTGTCGAACTGCTGTCCGTAGTGGACACGGCCGAACTCGTCGGCGAACGCCTCGAAGAGGCTGTGGTCAGGGTTGATGCTGTCGCCGAGCTGGCCGGGGTCGGCGAGGGGCACGTAGAGCACCGAGATCGGGGCGCTGGGGTCGTTCAGGGCCGGCAGCTTGGGGTCCAGGGTGGCCGCGTCGGAGCCGGTGACCACCGTGATCGGCGTCGTTCGGCACTGCCGCTGGTGCAGGTAGTCAAGGAACGTGGGCAGGTATGTCGCGCGGCCGGCATAGAACACCATGTCGGGTGTGACCTTGCCGCAGAGGTTCTTGCTGATGGTGCTCAGGCTGGTCTGCGCGGCACCTCCCGTGACGACGAAGTTGAACGAGATGCCTCCCGCCTCCAGGTAGGGCAGGACTCCGGTTCCCGGGTTCCGGAAGGCCCCTTCCAGCGACTGCGTGTAGAAATCGGGCGTTCCGTTCGGGGTGGTCGGTGCGCTGACGAGGGCCGCGGTCTTCAGCTCGGGATACTTGACCAGTGCCTGGCTGATCGCCTTCAACTGTGTGCTGGCGTTGGGGGCCACCCGTACCAGACCCGCGATCTTGGCGCCGGCGTCGATACTGCCGGTGGTGTCGAAGCCGTCCGCGGTGATGAGGTCGCCGACCATCGGAATGGAGGCCGCCGACAGCGACCGCGCGGCATCGATCGATTCCTTCTGGCTCAAGCCCATCCCGGTCACCGCGACGAGCGGGCCGGGTCCGCCAGTCATCTTCTTGAGGCGGTCGACGACGTCGGGCCAGTTCGTTTCATCCGAGCTCATGTTCGCCAGTACCAGGCGGATCTTGGGGTAGGCGTTACCCTCGTTCGCCTTGCGCACAGCGATGAAGGCCCCCTCGACCTGATGCACGGCACGGTCGCCGGTCAGGCTTTTGGGGCCCTGGGTCAGCGGCCCCATCAGCGCCACCGTGACGTAGCCTTCGGTCTTCACCACGGCCTGGTTCTCGGCCTCAATCGCAGCGAGGGCCGACTGGAGTCCCGGGCCGAAGACGCCGTGGTCGTCGCTGCCGTCGGTGATTCCGGAACACCCGTCCGGCGTGGTGAGCAACGCCAGATTCTTGGCGCCGCAGTGGGCCTTGCGTAGGGCCGCGTCCTCCGCGGCAGCTATCACCTTCTCCTGCCATGCGTGCCACCACAGGCCGCCAGCGATCAAGGCGATCATTACCACCACTGCAGTCAGCACGATCCGCCAGTGCCGGCGCACGAACCGAGGCAGCGGGATCGAACCGGAGGGCGTCGAGGCCTCGGAGCCCCGGCCATCCGGCGAGACCTCGGGGCCCTGCGACCGCTCAAGGGGGGCTCGGCCGTCCTCCAGGGCCTGCCGCACCTCTCTCCAGAGGGCCTGGCCGTCTTCGCTCAGCCCGCAGGCCTTGAGGAACTGACTCACGAACTCGAGCGTGGGGAGTTCGTCCCGGGTCAGGGCCGACGTCACGGCGGCTTCCGGAAGCGGTAGGCCCCCCGCCGCTCTGGCCGCCTCAGCGACCTCCTCACCCGTCTTTTCCGTGTACCTCTGGAAGCTGCCGAGCAGCTCGCGGAATTCCTTGTCGTTGCCTATCGCGCGGAGCTTGTCCTGCCAGTAGGAACCGCCGCCAGGCGTCGTCGGGCCCGTCACTCCATTCCTCCTGGAAGGGCGAAAGACCGATGAGGTTGCATGGGAGAGCCTCCTGGGCGATGTGGGCGTGCAGGACAAGCCCGAATGCGCTTACCGGGCGCCAGGTACGGGCTGTGACGGGGAGTAAGCCTGCTGTTATCAAAGGGTGGCTGGCAAGCCGTGGTCAGGGTGGGACACAACCGCTCCCAATCCGTTCTGACTACGCATACGTTCCGCCACGCCCGATCACGAGAATTCGGCCCGCAGCACGGCCGGCACGATCCGCATTGCGACCGACGACAGGCGGACAACACGCGGACATTCAGAGGGCCCCTGTTACCGGCAGGGGCCCTCTTCCACAAACACCCCGCGGCCTCCGCCGACGCTCCCCCGCTGCGCGCAGGTGCCGGGAGACTCACCGGCTCTTACGGGTGCGGTTCCTCACCAGGGTGCTCACCAGCACTGCGGCCGTTGGTGCGGCGGCGCGTTCGGTGGTCGCGCCGGTTGGTCCACCAGGTGAGCCGGTCCGAGGAATTCTGGGGGAAGACGGTCTGCACGGATGTCGCGGCCAGGACCAGGACCAGGCAGATCACGACGCCCCACCACGGCGCCCCGGCCATCGCGGCGGCCAGGCCGCTGACCGCGGTGACCGACGCGGGCACCAGGTTCGGGGAGATGGCCATCGTCAGACCTCACTTCCGCTTGCGTGTACGAATCGCCCTCCGCGCTTCGCTGCTACCAGCCTTCGAGCGGGGCGGATCTTGCGGGAGCGGGAACAGCCAATTTCCAGCCAATCGTCAACTTCCAGCCTTCCGCTTACCTCTTCAGCCAGGACGTTCCCGGCGTGTCACCGCATGCGTGACAATCGGTCAACCGCACTGTGCACAAGCGGTGTTCGCGGGAACTGAAAGGCTGGGCGATGGACGAACCAGAGAGCGCCTCAGCCGTGTACGCGGCCGCGCTGCGGACAGCGCTGGCCCGCTTCACCACCGCCGGCGGGACACAGAAGAAGATCGCCCAGGCCTTGAACCTGGCCCCGGCCACCCTCTCCCGCTACCTGAGCGGAGAACGCGTCGCCCCCCGCGAATTCCTCCGTGACCTGCGGGACTACCTCGACCAGCAGGACATGCCCTGGACACCCGAGGCATACGAGAGCCTGGGCGCCCTGTGCGGGCAGGCCCACACGGCCAGCGGATCCCCAACCGTCCAACTCGCACAGCTCAGAGAAGAACTGACCCGCCTGCGCCACGAACAGCAGCAGGCCCAGCAGGTCGACGAGGCACGCCTGGCCGAGCTGGAACAGCAAGCGGAGCAGCTCGCCCAGCGGCTGCAAGAAGCACTCGACCGGGCCCACACCGCGGAAGGCACGCGCGACCTTCTCCTGGCCCGGGTCGAGCAGCAGGACGACAGCCTGCGCCACGCTCAGGACTTCATCCACCAGGTAGAGGCGGAACTCGCCCAGCAACGCGAGCAGGCCCGCCAACTGCAACAGGCAGTCGCCGTCCTGCGTGAGCAGAACCGCCGCCTCGTCGAGGAGCAGCAGGACGTTCCCGGGGCGTCAACGCAGGACACGAGCTTCGAAGCCACCCTCGCGGCCCGCCGCCGCCGGATCGCCCAGGAGCAGAAAAGGCATGACGGGGCCGGCTCCTCGCCACGGCCGGAGGAAAGTGAGACGGGACGGCGACGGCCCCCTCGTCCAAAGCCGACAGGCGTCAGTACTCCTGCAGCCGCCCAGCCCGCCTACACACCCTTCCGCGACACCCTCACGGTGCTCGTGCTGATGGCCGTGATCTGCCTTGTGGGACTTTCCTACAGCGCAGGTCTGCAAGCCCCCCAAGGGCCCGGCAACTGGAAGCTCGTCCTGGCCGCCGTCATCGCGCTCACGGTGACGGTGCTGTGCTGGGGAGTGAGCTTCGCCCTCGCAGACAAATACATGACGAACAACTGGACCTCCGACTGGCCAGCGGGCGTCATCGTGTGCGCCGGTCCCCTGCTCCTGGCCGCTGGGATCGGCACCCCGTTCCTCCTCGGCACCGACGTCCTCGGGCACTGGCTCGCCGACGCAGTGGGATTGCTGTAGATCTCACCTCACGCCAGCCAGCGCCTATCCGGCACGTCCACACCCACCGCACAGCCGCCGCGGCGGCCTGACCCCCGCACGCGCCCCGCGTCAGGCCCTCGGCTGCCGCACGTCACGGTGTCGTGCGGTGTGGCAGCGGGTGAAGTGATCGCGGCTCGTCTCCACGCTTTGTAATGCAACCGTCGCGTTCGGCGGTGGCGGCCCCGGGGCGCAGCACGCGGAGGTGGGAACGGAGCGTGATCTTCACTGTTCGCAGGGTCGAAGGGCGCGGCCAGGGGATCAAGGGCGCCCTATCCGGACCTTAAGGGACAGATAACAGCGTGCCCGCAGCCCCTCAGAGGGCCGTTCGGGCCGCTCACCGCGCTTAGGGTCACGGTTGTTGACCGAGGCACTTCCGATGCCGCCGCCGCACCGGCGGATCGGCTTTATCAAGAGGTTTCTGATGTCCCGAAAGCGAATTGCCCTGGCCTGCGTGGCCGTGGTCGTCGGGGTCGGCTCCGTCGTCATTCCCGTGGCCGCCAATGCGGGAGAGGAGGACGGCCTCAGCGCCGCCTGCCGCGTCGCGGACCAGGCCACCGTGTGGTGGGCGTCCGGCGAGGTCTCCCTGACCAACAAGGGGGACCGGACCGTACGCGACTGGGCCGCCGAGTTCGAGGTGTCGCAGGGGCAGGTCACCCTCGACAACCCCTGGGCGTACGAACTCCGCCAGGACGGCAAACACGTCACCGTCAAGCCGATCGCCGACCGCGCCGACGTGGCCGCCAAGGGCAACCGGGCCGTCAAGGTCGGGATCAACCCCGCCGGCAAGGGCATACCCAAGATCACCGGATGCCGTGTGAACGGAGCGTCGGGCAACGGAAGCGACACCGGCACGAACACGGCCGTCCCCGCCGACAGCGGCTCCTTCGTCAAGGACCACACCGCCGTCCACCTGATGTGGAAGCCGCCCGCCGGCGGCGCCGAGGTCGTGCGCTACGAGGTCTTCCAGGACGGCAAGCAGGTCAAGACCGTCAAGGACACGATGGCGGACATCGAGCAGCTGGCCCCCGCCACCCGCTACGCGTTCAAGGTCCGCGCCGTCCGCGCCGACGGCCGCACCACCGGCTTCAGCAAGGACATCGTGCTCACCACGCTCGCGGCGCCCGGCCAGGACAAGGCGAAGCCGGTCATCCCAGCGGACCTGGAGGCGACCGCCTCGGGCCCGTACCAGGCCTCCCTGCGCTGGCGCGCGGCGACCGACGACGTCTCCGTCACCGGCTACCGGATCTACCGCAACGGCACGAAGGTCCAGGAGGCGGACGCCAAGGCCGCCTCGGCCACCGTCTCCGGCCTGACCGCGAGCACCGCCTACCGCTTCAAGGTCACCGCCGTCGACGCCTCCGGAAAGGAGTCCGACCCGACCCGCGAAACACAGGTGACGACGGCCGCGGCCCCCGACGGGAACGGCGGCACCGCCGCCCCCGGCGACTTCGCCGCAACCACCGCCACGAAGCAGGACGGCAGTGTCACCCAGCACTACCTGAACCTCACCTGGTCCGTCCCGCAGGGAGTCGGCCAGATCACCACCTACCAGGTCTACCTGAACGGCAAGCCCGCCCAGACCTTCATGTGGGGCACCGGCGACCCGGTGCTGCCGGTGCCTACGACGAAGGGCTCGCGCGAGGTGCTCGTCGGAGCCCACCCCGGCTCGACGTACACCGTCAAGATCCGGGCGCGGCTCGGCGACGGCACGTGGGGCGCCTTCTCCCGCGAGCTGACCGTGAAGACAGGCGGCTGACCGGCGGCGGACCGACCGCCCGCCCGCCGCCCCACGCGCGTGACCGACCCCCATGAACCGGAGTGTCCCCCTCATGAGTACGACCTACCCCGCCGCCACGGCTTCCCCCGGCCCGGCACGGACCGCGGCCCGCCGCACCGCCGCCCTGCGCCTCACCGCGCTCGTGGTCCTCCCCCTCGCCGTGACCACCCTCGGCTCCGCGCCCGCCTCCGCGCACGGCTCCACCGCCGACCCGGTGAGTCGCAGCGTGGCCTGCACCAAGAACCCGAAGGCGAGTGAGGCCTGCCGGCTGTCCCTCGCCCAGAGCCCCGGCATCCCCGGCGACTGGAAGTCGATCGTCCAGGGCCGCGCCATCGACCACAGCACCCCGACCTCTTCCCCGCAGCACCGCGCCCGCATACCCGACGGCAAGCTGTGCAGCGCCGGCAACGCACAGTTCTCCGGCCTGGACGTGGCGCGGGACGATTTCCCCTCGACGACACTGCCCGGCGGCGCCGAGTACGACCTGCGCTACGACATCAGCGCGCTGCACAACCCGTACCGCATGGAGATGTACGTCACCAAGGACGGCTACGACCCGAAGAAGCCGCTGAAGTGGTCGGACCTGGAGGACACCCCCTTCCTCAGCGCCGACAACACCGCGGCCACGGCGGCGCCTTCGGGCTTCCTCGGCGCGAAGGCGTTCACGTTCAAGGCGGTGCTCCCCGAGAAGAAGGGCAAGCACCTGATCTACACGATCTGGCACGGGCTGAAGCGACCCGACGGCTCCTTCCAGAGCGAGGAGGCCTTCTACTCCTGCTCGGACGTCACCTTCAAGTAGGCCGACGCCGGCAGGCACCAACCCCGAGGCCGGGCACCCACCCCCTCGCTCCAGCGCTGCGCGCGGATCAGGTGGTCTCAAGGGGCTCGATGTTGCCCACGGCCGTCGGCAGCTCGCGGCCGCCGGCCTCGGGGCGGATGTACGCGCGCCGGGTCCAGCGCGGGCCTGAGTGGGTGGTGACCTCTTCGCGGACGACGGCCATCAGCTCGCCCTCGGTGCCGGAGGCGACATCGCGGACCCGGTGGCCGAGCAGCGGGTGAGCCTCGTGTCCGAAGCCGAATTCGGTGGTCTTCTTCATGCCTCGCCCCTGTCGTCGTCGGCGGCTCCCGGTCCTCGTTCTCGTCGCCGAGGAAACGGGCGAAGCCCAGGTCCACGCGGACCAGCGGCTGGGGGGACGTGGTGTCGTAGCCAGGCTGGGCAAGGCGCCCCCGGGTCGGCTCCGGGCCGTGCGTGGGTGTGCTCATCAGGAGCCTCCGTGCTGCTGGTGAAATCCCAACACCCTTGACGCTAGGGACGGGGGCCAAGTGCGCTCAACGTTCTTGCGGGAAATTGCGGGTCTTCATCCGTGCGCCGCGATGGCCCGGCGGAGCAGAGCGCGGGCGCCGGAGCCGTAGACGGCGCGGGCGGCGAGGTCGGCGAACGCCCGTTCGTACGTGGCTATCTCGCCGGGGGCGGTAATGGTGACGCGGGCGGCCAGCAGCTCGATGCCGACCTGGACGTCGTCGTAGACGGTGAATGACTCCATCGACCACAGCGGCCGGGGCGCGCGGGTGGCGACGATGCCGAGGGAGACCTGCGGCAGCGCGGCCAGCTCCATCAGGTGCTCCAGCTGCGCCGCGGTGGTCTCGGAGTCGGCGATGCGTGAGTGCAGGACGGACTCCTCGATGAGGAAGGCGAACTTGCGGCCGCGCTTGTGCAGGACCTTCGACCGCCTCACCCGGGCGGCCGCCGCGGCCTCGACATCATCGGCGGCGCCGTGGAACGTCGCGTACGCGGCGATGACGGCGACCGCGTACGCAGGGGTCTGCAGAAGGCCGGGCACGACGTGGGAGCAGTACACCCGAAACTGCCGGGTGCGCTCGACCAGCGGGACGATCTCCTGCTGCAGGCTGGCCAGACCGGCCCGGTTCAGGCGCTTCCACTCCACATACATGGAGTTCGCGCTGCGGGCGGCGGCGATCAGGTCCTGGGCCGCCTGCTCGTCGGCGCCGCACGCCGTGCACCAGGCGCGGATGTCCGCGTCGGACGGTACGGCTCGGCCGTGCTCGATCCGGGAGGTCTTCGCCGGGTGCCAGCCGCAGGCCAGGGACAACTCGTGGCCGGCCAGACCCGCGTCCAGGCGAAGGTGGCGCAGGCGCGTGGCGAGCGCGGTGCGGGCGGCCTGGGCACTGGACAGGGGCGAGGTCGGCGAGGTCATCGGATCGGTCTGGGTTTGAAGTCCTCGTAGGGCACGGCGCGTTCCCAAACGGCCGTGAACGCCGACGTGCACAGCGCGGCGACGGCCGGGTCCTCGGACATCTCCCCGCCGGCCGATGCCCCGGTGCCGGTGAAGTGGTTCCAGCGGATGAGGCGCCCGTCGACCAGCCAGAAGTCGTTGCCCGGAAGCGCGATGTCGGAGGCGTGGCGGCGGGGCAGGTAACGGATCTCCTCCCCGGCCGCGATGTTCACCACCGCCCCGGCGTGGCTGTAACGGGAGTAGTCCGACAGCGGCTCCGAGACGATCCTGGCCCGGCGCACGGTCACTCCGCGGGCCACGGTGCGGCGCACCAGGCTGGTCCAGAACGCCCAGTACTCCGAGTCGGGATCGATGTCACGGACGCCGGTGGCCAGCCAGTGGGCGAAACCAGCAGACTCGGCGGCGACCCCGTAGCCGTCGCGCATCTCCAGGTGGACAGCGGAATGCTGGGCGCCGTCCAGCAGGACGTCAAAGCCCGGCACGTCGCTCTGCGGCATCGCACGCCTCCCTCAGCATCGTCACCATGCGGGCCGGAATCCGCACGACCCCCTCCGTGTCCGGGATCGAGCCGGTCTCCAGGCACTCGGCAAGCAGGGCCGCGTCGGCCTTCCATCCCTGGATGACCACCTCCGCCGTGGCTTCGTCGACCCACACCGTCGGGCACTGCCCGGTGTCGGAGTTCGGATCGATACCGATGAACCGTAACGCCATGACAGCCTCCTGCATCGCTCTGCTTGCGGAATATTGCGCGGAGTCCAGAGGAGCAGGAAGCAGGGCCGGGCAGCGAGGGAACAACCACATACACGGCATGCGGCGGACACTCGGGAGCCCGAGGAGTCGCAGAAGGCGGCTCGGCCGCGTCGACGACGATCGCGATGGGGCCGCCGGGGCGGGTGATCACAGCGTGCAGGGCATCGATGAGCATCGGGGCCCGCACCACTCCGCCAAGGGCTACATGAACTCACCCAACGGCGCCGGACCACGCCGACGCCCCAGCGGCTCCCGCCCACGGCGGGAGCCGCCCGGTGCGTCAGGACGCGGGCTGGTGGAGCCAGGGTGCGCTGGTCGCCCAGAACATCACGTCCGCGCCCAGGTACCGGCCGCCGAAGTCGACGAACTCCTCCTTGGTGTACGGCTTGCCGGTCGAGGGGTTGGTGTACTCGAAGTCCGGTTCCTGCACCGCCATCGCCACCAGCGGGAGCCGCCCGCGGTACCGCTCGAAGAAGGGATAGGAGTTCTCCATCTGCGCCTGGCGGTTCGGCAGGACGTCGGGTCCGCCGAGACCCACACCATGGGCCTTGGCGAACTCGAAGGTCCTCTCCATGTAGCCGTGGTCGTTGTTCCACTCACCGGGCCAGAAGTTCACGTACTGGATGAACTTCGTCCGCTTGAAGACCTTGGCGCCGAAGGCCATGTTGTCGAGTTCGGCCCTGAAGTACGACTCGTCGGTGTAGCCGCTGCGGTCCTTGCCCAGATCCACCTGGGTTGCGGTCTCCGGAAGGTTCACCCCCGCCAGACGCCCGTCGAAGCGGTCGGCGAGCGCTTTGAGCAGGCCCTGGAAGCGCTGGCGAACCTCGGGGTTCCACTGGGCCGCGACGGCTCCGGGTTCGCCGGGCCCCAGTCCGTTCTCGTTCGTGGTCGGCGCGGCGCCGCCGGCGTACGCCGGGTCCGTGAGCAGGTAGTTCGGGAGCCGTGTGGGAGCGCTGAAGAATCGGTCCTGTACTTGGACGAACAGCTTCTTGTGGCGTGCCTGGAGGCAGGCGAGGGCCTCCTCGATCGCGGAGAAGTCGTACTGGTCCTTCTGCGGTTCCAGGGCCCTCCACGGCACGACCACCTGCACACCGGCGATGTCGGGCCGGTCGATCAAGGGCTTGACCTCTGTGTCGAAGTCCCCGATCGAGGAGTAGAGGTACTGGGCCGGGGCCGGGGTCCGGGCCGTGTGCCCGGAGCCGGAGCCAGCGGGAGCCGCTGTGGCCGTCGGCGCGAGGCCGGTGTGTGCGAGGGCCGCAGTAAGGAGAACGCCGAGCACGGCGGACAGTCGTCGGGTCGTCATGGACCGCGAGAATAGGAAGCACTTCTAAGAAGATCGTAAGAGCCCCTGGGATCCTCCTGCCGGCCCTGCCGGTGTCCGGCCAGAGGCCGAGCGGCAGGGCCTTTCGGCCAAGCACGACGCGATGAGAATCCGCCACCACCAACGAGAAGGAGTGGGAATCCGCGAGTTTCAAGGCGATCGTTCGCTAACCGGTTGGCAGGTTCACGGAAAGATCGCCATCTCCGGCATGCCCTCCGGCTGGGACACCGTGTCCGTCAACTCCCCCGCGCTCGCGAAGCCGGTACCGCTGGTCCCCAGAGCCCCGGGCGCCACGGAATCCGACTGGCCCGCGAACGAGGCTCGGGCCGCGGTCCCGCTGGACGTCGCGCCGGGTACGTACGCGCTGACCGCCACCAGCCACGGCCGGACCATGGCCACGGCACAACTCACGGTGGCGCCGTTCGGTCCCGCCAAGATCAGGCGTTTCGGCGTCCTGCGCCCCGACGCGGTACTCGGCGACCCGGCCCGCCCGGGGAGCACCGTCACCGTCCTCCTCGGCGACGACCATGCCATGCCCGGCGAGGACTCGCTCGTCGCCAAGTCCCCTGCCTTCACCAAGGACGTGCGCATCCGGACGAACGGGACCGGACGACCCCGGGTGCAAGTGCGACGACGGCTCCACGCTCTACACCGGGCACACAACGCTGCGCGACGACGTTCCGCCGGGGACCTACCCGCTCACGGTGGTCAGCCACCACGGCCTCGAGACGCACTCCGCGCAGGTCGTCCTCGTGGGCAAGCCCGTTGCCACCGGCCTGTACTGGGCGGTCTGGGGCGGCACTGCCGCCGTGCTCGCCGCACTGGCCGGTACGGGTGTGCTGGTGCGGCGCCGTCGTCGGGCGGGCACCGACGCGCAGTCGCTGACCACCGACGCGTAGCCGGACAGCTACCGGCGTACACCCGGACGCCCCTTCAACTCCGCCGGGCCTACTTCGGCTGGCTCTGTCCACGAGAACGGGGTTCTGGGGGTCAGTCCGGCCGGTGGTGGGCGCGGGCCTCGGCGGTGGCCTTCAGGTCGTTCAACCATGCTTCAAGTCCCTGACGGAGGATGGCGGTCGCGGTGGGGACGTCCGCGTCGACCTGAGGGCCGGTATGGGTCTCCTCGGTGCTCACCCTGACGCCGCCCGGGACCTGGGTGAAGTTCCACACGTGGACGCCGTCGATGTGCAGCCCCTCACCGATCGCGGGGCCCGTCCAGCGGATGCAGGAGTGGTGCCGGAGCTGTTCGACAGTCGAGGTGATCTCCAGGCTGGTGGCCGGAGTCGGGTTGGGAGGTACCGGGGTTGTCCACCGGAAGGCCGAACCCTGGCGGAGGGGACCGTGGTCGAGGCGTTCCGCGGTCGTTACGGGAGCCTGCCAGGTCGGCCAGCGTTCGACGTCGGTCTGCAGCTTCCAGACCGTACGCAGCGGTGCGTTGATGAGGATCTCGGCCCGGTGCCGGACACGGGCTCCGGGGTCGACGCCGGCCCCGCGGCAGGTGAGTGACTTGGCGGGGCGGGAGCTTTGGGAGCCGGCTGCTCCCGCGGGTAATGCGGTGGTGCCGAGGAATCCGACAACGAGCGGGATGGTGAACAAGGCGGCACGGATGCCGGACATGGAGTTCTCCTTTGGCATTCGGTGGGCTGCGATCTCTCGCCTTCGCGTCAGTACACGACCTGTACATCTATCACCCGGCAGCAGTGACACCCCGGATCACTCACCTGAAGACAGTGACCCCACAGCTGCGATCTCTCGGTCTCGCGACAGCCGTGTGAAAGGCAGTGGGAGGTCTGTGCGTTGGTGCTGGTCGGTGGCACGGCGAGCGGCGTACGTCGGCTCCGTGGCAGGGAGGCGGCATCGACGCCAGCGACACAACAGGGGGCGGCGGGCCCGGTGGTCGCTGCCGAGGCGGCGGTGGGGGCGAGCAGCACGAGCCCACCGAGCAGGAGTCCGGTGAAGGACTGCGGTCCTCCCGGACCCGGGACCGGCTCTCAACGACCGGCAGCCCCTTGCTGATTCTCGGAAAAGGGCCGGGCCGGGGTTCCTTCACCGTCTGGCGTGGAGCCCTGCGACCGCCCGCGCTATCCGGGCCCGATGCCCGGCGGGGACTCATCACGCATTGGCCCCGCTTTACGAGTGGTACATCTCCAGCCGATCACCAACAGGCGCCGCCGGCCCCGCCGAAAGGAAGGAGTGGGCAGGTAAGACCGCCTGCCGCACCTCGGTGGAGCCGCTTTTCGGCATCCGGACGGCACCCGGAACGAGCCGTGGCGGCGACCTCCGGAACACAGCCCGGGGTGCCTGAGGGCTACGTTCGGTCCGTCCGGCGACAGCCGCCCTCTTCCCCTTGGCCACGGAGGCATCTCGTGCGCGACGAGCCCGCACCCCAGACCGACCCCGCACCCCGACCGGCACGCTGCGAACCGAACCACCCCGTCGGATTCCTCAATGCCGTGTGTGCCGGCAACCGCGTGGCGCACCAGGCCGCCAACACCCGCGGCTGACCCGGGCTTTCACCCCGCCAGCGGCAGCCCGCCGGTCCGACAGCAGCACGACCCCGGCTTCCCCACGCCCCGAGCAGCAGCGATGCGGCGCGACCGGGTGAAGCCCCGGCGGGGATGCACCCGCCACCACCACCGATAGGAGACCCTCCCGCCATGACGACGACGAAAACCCGTGCAGGGCTGACCACCGCGCTGCTGCTCCTGACCGTACTGACTTCCGTCGGACCAGCCGCCGCCACCCCCGCGCCCGTGTCCGCGGCGAGGGTCGGGGAGACCACGGCGTCCGCCCGCGATGTACGCCTTGTCGGTCACTGGTCCGAGCCCGTCGACAAGAACCGCCCCGGAATCACCCACTACATCGAGCAACTGACCTTCACCGCTGACGGCCGCTTCGAACAGATCAACAACTACGTCTGCAACCAGAAGAACTGTCCCGTCTTCAAGATCGGCATCAACAAGGGCACCTACCGCACCGACGGCAACACCATCCACCTCGACGGCAACCTCGCCGACCTCACCGGCACCATCAAGACCACCCACACCATCACCATCGACGGCCACGCCCTCCACCGTGGCGTACCGCACCTCGGGGTCGAGACCCGCCCCTCACATTCAGGGCTCGGCGCCGGCACCCGAGCGCCCCGGCGGTGATCGGCCATAGTCGAACTCCTGCCTGAGTGGCGCCCTGGCGCGCGGCATCGGGTGCCGTGACACCAGCGGTGGGTGGCATGCGGAGGTCCCCGCGCCGGGTGGCGCGGGGACCTGTGACAGGGTGGACGGCCTGGTCAGAAGACCTCGCCGTCGGTCTTCAGTTCCAGCCGGACGTTGGTGTCCGCGGTGCCGTTGTTGGTCGCGCAGGCGGTGTAGTAGCCGGCACCGGGGAAGGTGCCCCAAGCCGTACGCAGGTCGGCGGCCCAGTTGGTCACCAGGCCCGGCGAACCGGTACCGGGAACCGTCACTCCGTTGTACTGCAGCTTGAACTTCGCGCCCTGCCCGGTTGCCTTGCCGTCGGCGCGGACCTGGTAGGAGGCGTACTGCTGGACGCAGCGCTGCTCGCCCGGGTGCAGGGTGCCTCCGAAGAACTGGCTGGCCGAGGCCGGGCCGGCGGTGGCGAGGAGCGCCGCGGCGCAGGCCGCGGCGACCGAGGCGGCAGCTGTGAGCCGCAGGCCGGTACGGCGCCGGGGAATACGGGCCGGGGCTTCACCACTGCCGCGGCGGCCGGCTCCACGCACCTCGACGCCCTGTCGATCACGGCGACGGAGAAGACCGAGCTCCCGGAGCTCCTGGCCATGGCCGGACGGTACGAGGGACCGGAGTCCGCCCGGCTGCTGCGCGGCTGGTGGGCCCATCCGGCCGCCACCTGGGCCACCGTACGGGCGGCGGAGCCACCGCCCTCCCCCGCAGGCTTCTACCTCCTGCTCGCCCTCGGCGCCGAGGACCTTGACGACCCGGCCGTCACCGCGGACCCGGCCACCGCGGCCGCCGCCGACTGGCTCGCCCACCACGGCGGCCTGCGCGCGGGCGAGCGGGCCTTGCTGGTGCGGACGTGGCTGGCCCGGGACACGTACCAGGACGTCTCCGCCGTCCAGAGCCTCATCACCTTGCGGCTGACCCACCACTACCTCACAGCGGAGCAGCGGCCCGCGCTCACCCTCCTCCCCTTCGCCGACCCGGAGTTCCGGGCCGACGGCTGCGCGTACACGGACTTCGACCGCCTGCCGCAGTCCGACTTCACCGTCGGCGGCCGCTCGTACGGAACGTACGTCCACGACTGGCGCCGCACGCCCCCTCTCGCCTGGCTGAGCCTGCTCTGCGAACGGGAATCGGCGGCCGACCCGTTGGCGGTGGCGGCGCCCGACGAACCCGGCGGCACTATGCGCGTGCTCGACGCCGAGACCTTCGCCGCCGGAGTGCGCGAGGCCCTGCACGGGCTGGGGCGGGCCGGCGGGCTACGCGGCTCGGTCTTGCTGCGCTCACGCGCGGTCGCGTCCCGGGCGGGGCAGGGCGCGGGGCCGGACGAGCGGGCCACCGCCTTGTCGGCCCTGCTCAGGGAGACGGCCGCCGAGCTCCAGGCGGCCCCGCGCGACCGGCGTTCCCACCGGGCGCTCCACCACACCTATCTCCAGCCGGCGGGCACCCAGCAGCGTGCCGCGGACCTGCTCGGCCTGCCGATGTCCACGTACCGCCGCCACCTCGCGGCGGGGGTGAACCGGCTTACGGAGGAACTGTGGCGGCGTGAACTCGACACCTGACCCGTGCGTCTCGGCTCTGCGCACGCCACTGGCCCGTCGGCAGCGGACCGGCGCAGCGCTCCCCCGGGCCTCATGACGTCGGGCTCGCCCCGAGATGGCGCTCAAGCCAGCTAGCGGCGGCGCGTCGGTAGGTGCGGCGGTTGTCCGCCCGGAGGAATTCGTGGCCTTCGTCGCGGAGCACCAGCAGTTCCGCGGGCAGCCCGCGGTCGCGGGCGGCGCGGACGAACTGCTCCGATTCGGTCGGCGGGACATTGGTGTCGTGCTCGCCGTGGACCGCCAGTACGGGGACGCGCAACTCGTGGACGCGGCTCATCGGGGACAGTGAGCGCAGCAGCTCCCGGTCGTGTTCGGGGTGCCCGTACTTGGCGGCCGCGGACTGTGCGATCCACGGTTCCGTGCCGGCGAAGAACGTGTCGAAGTCCGACATCCCGCACACGGCCACTCCGGTGCGGAACAGCTCCGGATGCCAGACCAGCGAGGCCATCGTCAGGTAGCCGCCGTACGAGCGCCCCATGACCCCCAGCCGCCGGGGGTCGGCGTATCCGAGCGACACCACGTGGGCCGCGCAGTCGGCGACGTCGTCGATCGCCGCGAACCGGCCGGCGCCGAGGTCGGCGTCGACGAAGGACCGTCCCCAGCCGGACGAGCCGCGGACGTCGGGGGCGAAGACGTCCAGGCCACGGCTGAGGAGTTCGTGGTAGAGCGGGTTGAACACCGGCCGCTCCTGTTCCTCCGGACCGCCGTGGAGGTGGATCACGCACGGAGCCGGACGGCCCGGGTCCCGGTCGGGCGTCCGGTAGTACCAGCCGCCCAGCATCAGCCCGTCCCGGGCACGGCAGCGCACGGGTGCCGGGCGTACGGGGGGCCGGCCGGGCGGGGCCGCCTCCTCGTCGCGCGCCGTCCAGGGGGCGCGTACGGGGAGGCCGCCACCGTCCAGTTCCCAGATGCCGGGCCTGCGGAGCGAGCCCGACAGGGCAGCGAATGCCGCGCCGCCGCCCACGGCCATGCGGGTCACCACCTCGTGGGGCAGGTCCGGGCGCTGGTGCGGTCCGGAGTCGCCCTCGCCGTCCGCGTCCGCGGTGGGAAGGGCGATGCTCTGCAGTTCGCTGGCGCCGTGGGCGTTCCAGGCGACCAGGCCCCACCGCCCGTGGTCGGGGACGGTCAGCAGGTCGAGGGCGGACCCTTCGCGCTCGGCCGCGACGAAGGTGCCTTCGGAGGCGCCGTCCTCGTCCAGCCGGACCCGCAGGAGGGCCGCGTACTCCCGCTCCCAGTCGCTGCGCAGCCACAGGGTGCGCGCGTCGGGAGAGAACCGGCCGATCCAGGGGTCCCCGTCGGCGACCCGCAGTGCGCACGTGGTGCGGCCCGCCACGGTGTCCAGTACGAGGCCCTCGCGGTGGCCGCGCGGGCCTCGGCGCAGCAGCGCGAACCGGCCGTCCGCGCTCAAGTCGCAGACGCGCAGGGAGGCGGCCCCCGGTTCGCTGAACAGCAGGACCGGGGCGTCCGTGCCGTCCGGGTCGACGAGGTAGACGGCCAGCCCCCCGCCCGGCGCCGGTCCGGCATCCGCCCGGCTGCCGGCACCCGGGACCAGGGGCCCCGTACGGGGGGCGTCGCCAGCGGCGCCTCCTCCGTCGGCGCTACCGCTACGGCTACCGCCGAGGAGGGTCGCGGATCCGCCACGTTCCGTCCAGGCCGCCCCGGGGCCTGCCACCGGGGCCGTGGCCTCGGACGTCGCGAGCCGCGCGGATGCCTCCTGCGACAGGTGTCCGGGCCCGCTGTGCTCGGCGGCCGCCTCCGACGACCAGGCGATCGTGACGGCGAGGGCGGAGCCGTCGCGGGTCCAGGATCCGAGGTGCGCGGTGCCGCCCGCCTCGGCGCCGGCGAGCACGCGACGGGCGGTCCCGTCGGGGCGCACCACCAGGACCCGGGTGTGCTCGCCGCCGCCCGGGGCCGAGGTGTAGGCGATCCAGCGCCCGTCGGGGGACCACGACACCTCGGTCACGGGGTCGGGGTCGGCGTCGAGGACGTGGGCCTCGGCGCTCCGGGCCGGCCCGCTCCACAGTTGTGGGACCCCTGCGCGGTCGCAGATGAACGCCACGTGCTCGCCGGTGGGGTCGGCCGCGGGATACCAGCATCCGTGCGCGGGGAGGAGGGTGGGCGGATCGCCGTGGTGGTCGTCCGGCACGCGAACGGGCGCGGGTGCCGGTACGGGGACTTCCGGCGCGCCGGACGACGGGGCCGTCGGCTTCGTACGATCCAGGGGCATGGCCGTCTCCCTCCTCCTCTCTCCGCCTCTCTCGGCCTCTCTCCGCCTCTCTCCGCTTCGTCGGGGCTGCGCCGTCGGCGGGCCGTCGCGGATCAGTGGATGCCGTGCACCTGCAACCAGATCTCCAGCGAAGCCACCTGCCACAGCGTGCTGGCTCCCCGCTTGGCACGGTAGCGGTCGGGTTCCGCCAGCAGTGCGGCCACGTGCCGCTGGTCGAAGATCCCGCGCCGGCGCGCCTCCGGTGCGGTCAGCGCGTCCCGTACGCGGGCCAGCACCGGCTCGGCCATCTGCCGGATCCCCGGCACGGGGAAGTAGCCCTTGGGGCGGTCCACGATCTCCGGGGGCAAGGCCTTGCGGCCGATGTCCTTGAGCACGGCCTTGCCGCCCTGGTCCAGCTTGAGCTCAGGGGGGCAGGCGGCGGCGAGTTCGACGAGCTCGTGGTCCAGGAACGGCACGCGCGCCTCCAGGCCCCAGGCCATGGTCATGTTGTCGACCCGCTTGACCGGGTCGTCGGGCATGAACGCATGGACGTCCATCCGCAGGGCAGCGTCGAGGGAGGTTTCGGCGCCGGGGGCGGCCATGTGGGAACGGACGAACTCCAGGGAGGCGTCACGGGCCGCCGCGGCATCCGGGTGCAGCATGGCGGTGACCTCGTCGTGCGTCCGGTCGAAGTACGCGTCGGCGTACGCTGCGGGCGCGCCCTCCCGGCTGGCCGAGGCGATCGGCGGGTACCAGTGGTAGCCGGCGAACACCTCGTCCGCTCCCTGGCCGCAGAGCACCACCTTGACGTCCTTGGCGACCTGCTCGGACAGCAGATGGAACGCCACGGCGTCATGGCTGACCATCGGCTCGCTCATGGCTCCGATCGCGCCTTCCAACGCGGCGGCGAGCCGTCCGGTCGGGATCATGAATTTGTGGTGATCGGTCGAGAACGTGCGGGCGACGAGGTCGGAGAACCGGAATTCGTCGCCGTCCTCCCCGTTCTCCGCTTCGAAGCCCATTGCGAAGGTGGGGAGCTCCAGAAGGTCCAGCCCTTGCTCCGCCAGCAGGGCCACGATCAGGCTGGAGTCCAGGCCTCCCGAGAGCAGCACGCCGACGGGGACGTCCGCGACCGTGCGCCGCCGCACCGCGGTGCGCAGCGCGTCGTGCACCGCCTCGCGCCAGAGCGCCGGGTCCGCGCCGAGTTCGGAGTGGCGGGTGTAGGAGGGCTGCCAGTAGCAGTGGTCGTGGTGGGTGCCGTCCCGCTCCACGACACGGACGGTGGCCGGCGGGATCTTGCGCACTCCAGCCAGTACGGTCCTGGGCGCCGGTACGGTGCCGTGCCAGCTGAGGTACTGGTGGAGCGCCACCGGGTCGACGGAGGTGTCGACTCCCCCGCCCGCCAGCAGGGCTGGCAGGGTGGAGGCGAAGCGGAGCCGGTGGGCGTCCTGGGTGACGTACAGGGGCTTGATGCCCAGGCGGTCACGGCCGAGCACGACACGGCCCGTGTGGTGCTCCACGATGGCGAAGGCGAACATGCCGACGAGGAGGTCCACGCATTCCCGGCCCCACTGGGCGTACGCCTTGACGAGGACCTCGGTGTCGGAGTCGGAGAAGAACCGGTGTCCGATGCCTTCGAGTCGGCTGCGCACCTCGCGGTGGTTGTAGATGCAGCCGTTGAAGACCGCCGTCAGCCCCAGCCGGGCGTCGGTCATGGGCTGGGCACCCCGCTCCGACAGGTCGATGATCTTCAAGCGCCGATGCCCCACGGCGACCGCTCCGTGCGACCAGGCGCCTCGGCCGTCGGGCCCGCGCGGCTCCAGGACGTCGGTCATACGTTCGACTGCCGCGAGGTCGGGACGGCCGCCGTCGAAGCGCACCTCCCCGCTCAAGCCGCACATGGGGCACCTGCCGATCCGCCGCCACGCAGAAGCGATCCTCGCACTGCTCTCGTTCCCGAGGCTTCGACCACGTCCACCTGCTTCTTCGCTCCTGTGCCGTCCGGTCCGCGCCGTGCGGACTCATGGCGCCTGCCCGGCCGTCCGCTCCCTAAGCCAAGGGGCTGCGCCCCGATGGCACGAACCGGTGTACGCGGGCCACCCCGCACCCGGCGGTCGACACGCCCACGGCCCTGCCCATACCCATGCCCGCGACGAACACCCCCACTTATGCCCCCGCCTGCTCACGGATCCACACGGCCTTCGGCGCACCACCCGACCGGCGCACCGAGCCGGCGCTCGCGTCCGCCCGGCCGGTGTCAGGTGACCACCGGGCTGACCCGGCTCGAATCTCAGGGATCCTGGAAGCGGCGTCGGATCAGAAGACGCCGGATATTCCCACGCCTCCGGCCCCCGGGGGGCCAGGGCCTGCTGCAGCCGGGTTCGCCCGTTCGGATGGGTCGTAGGCGGGTCGCAGCGACACCGACGGACCAGGTCGCCATGTTGGAACATGGACGCTACCGGCCACAGCACGGCGCCGTACCACAGGACGACGGCAAGCCCAGATGACTCCCCGCACCCACACCCGCCGTACAGGCGCGGCGCCTGACCGCTGCCCCTCGGATGCGCCCTCGCGGCGTTGGCGCGCGCCCCGGCGCAGGCCGGACCCCGCACCCCGGACCACCTCGCCCAACCGGGCGTGGAACAGGAGCACGGGCAGGGTTGGGCGGGCAATCGCCACAGCACCGGGTGCACTCCCGGACTGAAATGGTGACGGGGCAACCAGCCGCGGCAGGGGCGCACACAAGTGATCCAATCACTACATTTTCAAGGTTGGAAAATGGACGACAAGACGCCGGCGAACCCCGACGACCCTGCACCGCTCTCCGATGAGGAAATGATGAAACTCATCGACGAGATCCTCGACAGCGTGCCGCCCCAAGAGGCCGAGGGCTGCCTCCTCGCCATCGCCAATGGGACGCCACCTCCCCGGAACATTCCGGTCGCCCTGACCCCCGACCAGGCAAGCAGCCTCCTTCTCTTCCTCCACAGAGGTGGCGGCTGAAGGCACCACCGCACCGCCGTTCGCGACAGGAAATGCAGCAACGCAGCCGAGCGGGCGCGGCCGAGATGGCGGGGGTAGCCTCGAAAGGGGCATGCAGCACGGGGAGATGGTGACGATGAGGCTGCGGTCACGGTATCTGATGGTCGGCGCACTGGCGATCACCATGCTCGCACCATGGGCGCCGAACGCCCATGCGGCACCCGAAGCCTTTCCAGGCCGGAACGGAAAGATCGTCTTTGTGAGCAACCGCGACGGCAACGACGAAATTTACACCATGAACGCGGGCAGAACGCGCGAGGATGTCGCATCGCTGAGGAGACTCACCAACAACTCGGTACCCGACCGCGATCCCGTCTTCTCATCCGATGGAACCAAGATCGCTTTCGCCAGCCTCCGCGACGACAACTGGGACATCTTCACCATGAATTCCGACGGTACGGATGAGATGAGGATCACCGAAGACGCGTCGGGTGAGTTTCAACCTTCCTTCGCCCCGGGCTTTTCCCGGCCGCGGCAGACCATCGCCTTCACGAGCACCCGCGACGTGTCCGCCGGGCAGCCCTTCAACCACGAGATATACCGGCTCGACCCAGAAAGCGCCCGGCTCGCCATGCAGCTCACCTTCGATCCGGAACTGGACACGGAACCTGCATGGTCTCCGACCGACTGCAAGATCGCCTTCTCCAGCAAACGCGTCGGCGGGAACCGCGATATTTTCATCATGGGGTGCAGTGGCCTGGGTTTGCGTCGGCTCACCACGAACCCGGCAAGCGATTCCTGGCCATCCTTTTCTCCTGACGGAAAGAAAATCGCCTTTCAGAGCAATCGAAGCGGAAACGCCGACATTTACGTGATGAACATCGACGGCACCGGACAGAAACAAGTCACAACCGACGTGTCGGAGGATTGGCAGCCGGCCTTCTCACCGGACGGTGCCTGGATCGCCTACACCTCATGGAACAGGCTCGGAAACGCCGACATTTACACCAAGAGGCTGGACGGAACTGCAGAACAGAGGATCACCAACGGGCCCACCGAGGGGGTGCACAACACCCAGCCCGACTGGCAGCCGTCCCCTTGATCGCCGACCGTGCTGGGTGCTCACATGCGGATTCGCAAGGGGCCGGCGAATCGGCTCAGGTGCTACAGACGCTACAGGCGCTACGGACATGAGGTGTGACGTACTCGCCGTCCGTGACGAGGCGCCTGCCCTCGTCTCAGTCCTCAACGAAAAGCGGTGGCCGGTCCGTTCACTCCGTCGGCGATGTCGGTGATGAGGCCGCGCCCCGGCCACCACCGTCTATGGACCCCCCTCCGCGGCGGACGCTCGCGCTGTGCGGCGGAAGGCGGCCCGGTAGGCGCTCGGGCGGTGGCCGGTGTGGCGGGCGAAGAGGGCCGCGAAGGTGCCGGGGTCCTGGTAGCCGACGGCCGCGGCGACGGCGGCAACGGTGCGGTCGGTGGTCTCCAGAAGATGGCGGGCGCGGCGGACCCGGGAGGCCTGCAGATGGGCCAGCGGGCTGCGTCCGGTCTCTTCGGCGAAGCGGCGCAGCAGTGTCCGGGTACTGACGCGGAAGGCCTCGGCGAGGGCGGCGAGGTCGTACCGCTCGGCGAGGTTCTGGTCGAGCCGCCGCATGACCCGCTGGGAGAACTCCCGGCCGGGCTGAGGCAGGAGCAGCGGGTCGACGTACGGGGTCTGCGAGGTCCGCGCGTCGTCGACGAGCGCCAACCGTGCGGTGGTGCGGGCCACCCGGACGCCGTTGTGCCGACGGATCAGGTCCAGCGCGAAGTCGTACATGGCGCTGAAGGCTGCAGTGGTCGTCACCCCCGTGTCGGTGACGACCAGGTGCTCGGGCCGCACGTCGGCGCCCGGGCAGCGGCTGGCCAGTTCACCGGCGTGCAACCAGGAGGTGGTGGCCCGGCGCCGGTCGAGAAGTCCCGCCTCGGCGAGCAGGAACGCGCCGACGCAGAGGGAGACGACGGCGGTGCCGGCGGCGGCCTGCGCGCGGATCGCCGCGATCTCGGGGGCGAGCCGTGCGAGCCGGGCGTCGAGATCCGCGTCCGGGTGCAGTTCGAAGCCGGGGACCACGAGGACGTCGACCTCGTGCACGGGACGCACGTCCAGGCTCGCGCCGCCCGAGGCGGTGACCCGGCGGCGTGGCGAGAGGACCGACACCCGGTAGCCGGGCGCGTCCGGTCCGGCTACGTGCCCCGCCATCGTCAACAGGTCGGGGACGCCGAACACTTCGGACGCGAAACAGCCCGGGTACGCCAGGACCCCGACCCGCAGCGCACCCGGTCCGGTGCCCGGACCCACAGCGTCCTCGGCCTGCAGCGTCGCCTCCGCCATCGCTCCCGCACCCCCCTGGCCGCCGCGCACACCGCTCGCCTCCCTCACGTGTGGCGAGATTACCCCCGGCCTTGGCGATCCCGCCCCTCACCCGGCGGGCGGTCCCGGGACCAGGCTGGCCCCATGAGCGACGACGACCCGATCACCGACTTCACCCGCCGGAGCGTGTCCGTAGAGGGGGTGAAGAAGACGGTGTACGTAGCCGGGGCAGGGCCCGCGGTCGTGGTGCTGCCCGAGATGCCGGGCATCAGTCCCGACGTCCTGCGGCTCGCGCGCTGGGTGCGGGACGCGGGCTTCACCGTCCACGTACCCTCCCTGTTCGGGGCGGACGGCGCCTTCCCCACGGTCGAGGGCGGTGGGGAGGTCGTCCGCCGCGCCTGTGTCAGCTCCGAGTTCCGCGCCTTCGCCGGAGGTGGCACCAGCCCGGTGACGGTATGGCTGCGCGGCCTGGCGCGCCAGGCCCACACGGCGTGTGGTGGGCCGGGGGTAGGCGTGATCGGCCTGTGCTTCACCGGAAACTTCGCCCTCACCATGGCCCTGGAGCCGACGGTGATCGCCCCGGTGGTCAACCATCCTTCGTTGCCGCTCGACGACCCCGGCGGGCTCGAACTCGACGCGGCGGACGCGCGCGCGGTACGCGACCGGCTCGACCGCGACGGACTCACCGTCCTCGCCTACCGCTTCGAAGGCGACCGCTGGTGCACGGGGCAGCGCTTCGCCGCTTACCGCGCGCTGCTCGGCGACGCCTTCGACGGGCGCGTCCTCCCGGACAGCGCCGCCAACCCGGCCCCGCCGCCCTTCTTCGCCGACCTGGTCGGCACGCCGCACAGCGTCGTCACCGCCCATTTCGTCGACGAGGCCGGCCACCCCACGGTCCAGGCCCGCGACGAGATCCTCGCCTTCCTCACCGACCGCCTGCACCCGGGAGGAAACCGACCGCTGCCCGCCACCTGACCGGGGCCCGGGCGGCGTGATGCGGTTGCTGAGGCAGCGGTGCGGGGCAGGCGTGTTCATGCGCGGCTTGGACGGCGACCGGCGACCGGCGTGCGGTGGAGCAGCTGGAGTACGAACTCGGGGTGATCGGGAAGCCGGCGTACGAGGCGTACTCCCTTGCGGTCGCCCAGGTCGTCGCGGACCTCAGGTACCCGAACACCCGCTGTTTCGGTAGTGGGCTGTCAGGGCCGACGCATACCAGTCGGGGACGGCGCCCCTGAAGGCCAGGGAAAGGTACGAGTTCAGCGCTTCGTCCACCTCCAGAAAGGGCCCGAACTCCTCGCGCCACGCGTCTCGGGCCCCCGCGTCCGGGAAGCCCTGGAAGACAGCGACTTCAGGGTCCCGTTCACCCCAGCACCCCCACTTCCGCGACGGTCCCGTCAGGGCGACGACGTTCGCCATGATCGTGACCGAGTCCCCGGCGTCGTCGTCCGGTCCGAAGCCGACCGCGTCCCAGTAGTCGTCCACGCTCGCCTCCACGGACAACGACAGGGCGGGAAAGGAGTACTTGTCGTCGTCCGGCGCGAGAACCAGCAGTTCGACGTGCTGGTCCCCGTGCCACCGTGCCATCGCACAGAGCGCCGGCCACAGGTCCGGGGTGAGGAGCACATCGAACTCGACGAACAACGTGTCTCCCGCGTCCCTCCTGAAGACCATGCCGGGCAGGCGAGCATCGAGGTCGAAGACGGAGGCGAAGCGGGCGTGGATGTCATTGCCTCCATGACGGCGGTCAGACACGGGCGGGTCCTCATGGCTTGGGTGCGGGTGGTCAGGTCAGCGGACGAATCGGTATCCGGGCCGCGCGGGTTGTCAGCCGAACCGATTCTTACCGATCACCGGGTTCGACCGGCTGCACCCCGGAGGCCGACGGCTCGGCGCACTCCACTGTCTCGGCCACGCGCACGCGTCCGCGGGCGGCGGGATGGGCGGAATGAGGTCGGGCAGCCTGGGCGACTGCCTGGTCATTGAACCCCGATGGAGGGATCCGTAGTCTCTGATCTCGACCGCTTGGGCACCGGATCGGGCGGTCAACCAGTGGAAGGGCGGGGCCGTTGGCAGCGCAGGTGCAGCCGGGAAGGGCCATCGGGGGGCGCTACCGACTCGTCCGGCCCCTGGGGTCCGGAGGGTTCGGACGGGTGTGGAGGGCCCACGACGAGGCGCTGGATGTGGAGGTGGCGGTCAAGGAGGTCTGGCTTCCGCAGCAGGCCGGCTCGGAGCGCGAGCAGGCGTCACGGCTGGCTCGTGCCGCCCGAGAGGCGCGCAACGCGGCGAAGCTGCGCGACGAGCGGCACATCGTCGCGGTCCACGACGTGGTGGTCGAGGACGGGGTTCCGTGGATCGTGATGCACCTCGTCGAGGGGCGCTCCCTGGAGGCACACCTGCGGATCGAGGGGCCGATGCCCGCCCCTCGGGTGGCGCAGGTGGCCACCGCACTGCTCAAGGCACTTGAGGCGGCCCACGCGGCGGGGATAGTGCACCGGGACCTCAAGCCCGCCAACGTGATGCTCGCCGTGGACGGTGATGTGCTGCTCGCCGACTTCGGCATCGCCGTACACAGGGCCGACACCGCGCTCACGGTGACGGGCGGGGTCGTCGGCTCGGCCGAGTACATGGCCCCTGAGAGGCTCAACGGTACGGAGGACCAGGGCGCCGGAGATCTGTTCTCGCTCGGCGTCACGCTGTACGAGGCGCTGGAGGGCAGGTCGCCTTTCCGGCGCGAGACCCCGACCGCCACGCTGGCGGCGGTGGCACTGCACCATCCCCCACCACCTCAACGCGCCGATACTCCCCTTGCCTCGCTGATCACCGCCCTGCTCGCCAAGGACCCCGCCGACCGGCCGACGATCGAGCGCGCTCTGGCCATGGCCGCGGCCGTCCCCTTGTCCGGCGAACACCACCTGGCCTGGATGCCGTACATCCCCGTCTGGTCGGGTCTGACCGCGCTCGGCTCCTGCGTGGCGGGCGGTCGGTACACCCGGGTCGGCCCGACCGTCCACTACGTCGCCGACCTGTCTTGGGGCGCCGGAAGCACGCTCGGGTCAACGGAGATCACAGCTTCGCTGCCCATCCCGGCGGCGGAAGTCGGCAGCACCGCTTGGGGCTGGCAGGGCACCGGCCGCTACCGCGACGGGACCCGCGGCACGTGGAAGACGCTCACACCCGTCATCGCGAACGGTGGCAACGTGGCAACGGTGTTCGCGACCCGCCCGAAAGACGGCGGCTGGGTTCCGCCCGGCAGGATCCCCTACACCTGGGGGGCCGGCGCGCACATGCGCATCCAGGGCGAGTACGAAACGTCCCTCTGAGCCGTGCCCCGCGATCACGAGCGAGGAGGAGGCCAGAGCGGTCATGGTCCTGCTGGGCGTCCTCAGCGACGAGACCGCTCCGAGGAGATGTGCCAGGCCGCCGGAGAGCTGCTGTTCCGTCTGGGTCCGCGTCACGCCGCCCCCCGCGGAGGTGGGCACGTTCTGAATGGACAAGTTGGTCAAGGAATTGCCCGTGACGTCGATCAGCTGAGGCGGGACCGCGTCCTCGACGCAGCCCTCGCCAACGGCGCTGGCCCCGCTCCACCTCGCACACTCGCGGGCATCAACGAGTGGCTGTGACCAGCTGGCGCACGAAACCGGCCAGGACGGCGCGTCGGCGTCAGGAATTCATGGCGGCTCGCTCGGACTCACTGCGCAGAACGCAGAATTCGTTGCCTTCGGGATCAGCAAGGACTGCCCAGCCTGAACCATCAGGATTCCGGTGATCAGCGACAAAAGTGGCACCGAGGGCCAGCAGCCGGTCCACCTCCTGATCGCGCGAGGTCTCAGGGCGCAGACACAGATGGATCCGATTCTTGATCGTCTTAGCCTCGGGCACCTGGTTGAAGTACAGCATCGGGCCCTCCGCCAGCAGCACCTGAGTCTCCCGGTCACCCGGTCTGACATGCGGATGCATCGGACGGCCCGTCACACTGCTCCAGAACCAGGCCAGCTCGAAGGCATCCGCACAATCAATCGCTACGTTCTGCAATACCGAAACCATGCGCCCCAGCCTTCCTGACTTCCACTCCAGACGCCACCGAGCGACCTGCTGTCCGGCGCCCTCCGCTGGCCCCGCTTCACGGCGGAGAGCCGGCTGCTGACGAACCCGCCCGCGATCAGCCGCCGGTGGACGCAGGCAAAGCCGGATGTGCGCTCGTCCCCGGGCAGAAGGGGGATTTCCGAAAAACTCGGCGGAAAGCGAAATACGACGGCGGCGTCGCAGAAGTCGCCCTCCCCACGCCACGGGACCAGTCCGCCCCGCTTCCGGGCGCGTACCGGCCCGGTCGACCTGACGAACTCGCCCGACTGCGCCAGCGGCCAACAGGGAACGTCGAGTCGGCGGGTCTCCCGGGCCAGGAGAGGGCGCAGGTCGGCAATCGGGAATTGTGTTGCCAGGAACACCCGCGATCACCTCGCGGGAAGGTCGCTGGGCTTCCCCGACTGTCGCACCTCCGCCGTCGCCGAGATGTTCAGCTCGGCGACTTTCGCCCAGCACGCTCGGTCACTTCACATGCGCAGCTCGACAGAACCAGTGCTCATGCGACAGATGCCGTGCTCGGTCACAGCACCTGTCACCGAGCACGGCAGACGGCCCGGATGGACGACTTCGATGCTCAGAAGCCACGCCCCCGTCTCATGCGGTCAGGCCGGCGATGGCCAGAAGCGGCTCGGCAGCATCATCGTCATCGCGGTGCGCTCCGGAGCAATGAGCAGGGGGAAGACCCGCTCGTTCAGTACCCGGCCCGGGAGATGTCTACGGGCGACGATGACGTCGGTGCAGTAGACGGCGGCACTGCCCGTCAGTCGCCGGGGAACCTCCAACCTCATCTCCCGGTCCATTTCGCTGGCGAGCATGCGCGAGAACGCGGCGAGTTCAGGATCCTGCTGCCGGGTCCCCTTCAACCGGTACAGCTCCTGCGCGATGTCGAGGAGCAGGTCCGGGCTGTCGTCGAACACCGCAGTGTCAGGGCTGTAGATCACGGCAGCCGGGAGGTCGTCCCAGCCGCGTGCGAACAGAGCATTGTTCGCCTGCACGATGGCGCCCCAGACCAGGCGGCCCTCGGACAGCAGCACGTCCTGGGCCTTCAAAATCTCCGCGAGCGGATCCTCGCGCTCTACCCAGTCGGACCTGGGTATCCGCAGGTATCTGACCTTGTCGAACCAGGAGAAGCGGCGCGGCGCCTCCCCGAGCGCTGCCCTGCACTGGGCGATGGCTGTCGTTGATCCCGTCACGCCGCAGAGCGTAACCACCGGCCCCGGACAGCCTCACAGGACCCCGCCATCAACCGGGGAGGCCAGGGCTGCCCGATGCGGTTCACCAGGAGCGTCCCTGGCGAGCCCCGACGTCGGCGAAGTTCACCGGCCGCGGGCCGGCAGTAGCCGCCGCCGCACGATCCGAGGGGCCACGCAAGTCCCTGATCGGGTGCTGCGCCGCCGCAGCCACTCGAACGTGTGAGTTCGAGCGCGTCCATGCCCGAGGGGACTGGCTTGGACAGCTGGCTCGCAATCATGTTCGAAGTTTTCGCCCTCCCGGGGCCGTTACGGCACCCGGGGGTGGCTGGTTGTTCGACTGCTGCTCGGTTCCGGCGTCCTAGGAGGACCTTTGCCGACAATGCTCAGCCCCCGCACAGCCCTGGTCCCGGTCGAACAGAACACCTCGGGACCTGTTCGCTGCGGCCCGGGTTACCGGCCCCTCACCAGCGTGGTCCTGGTTGCTCTTCGACCCGATGGCAGGGCGGCCCTGGTACGTCACGCCTCCGGCGTCGACCGGGGCTGCTTGGCCCTCATCGGGGGGCGCCTGGAGGCAGCGGAATGGCTGGACACGGCGGTACGCCGCGAGGCCCTCCAGAGCCTCGGCATCCGCGTGGAGTCGCAGGACATCGAGTTTGCGGGCCTCCTGCACTACCGGTGCGAGTCGGGCGCGGGGCGTCTGTGCGCCATCTTCACCGCACAGCACTGGGCGGGGGAGCCCCGCAACGCCGCGCCTGGTCTGCACAGCGAGGTGGTGTGGGCGGATCCCGGCGGTCTTCCGGCCGACTGTCACCCCCTGGCCCATGCTGTTCTCGACCAGTACGTCGCGGGCACCCTCTACAGCACCGCCGCCTTTCCCTCTGACCCGCCGGGAGCAACGCAGTGAATGCGCCCCGCCGCAGCGCCGCGTGGATCGGAGGGCCCGCGTGAGCGCATTGCCTGACGCCCGGTCTTCATCACAGGAGCCGGCAGTGGAGGTGTCGTCGCTGTGGCACCACCGGGCGTTCCGCCTGTACATCGCAGGTGAAGCGGCATCGGTCGCGGGATCGTCCCTGAGCGTCGTGGTCATCCCGCTCCTGGCAGTGATCGAGATGGAGGCCTCTACCGGCCAGGTGGCGCTGCTGGCTGTGGTCGGTCAGTTGCCTCCGCTGCTGTTCGCCTTGTACGCGGGGGTGATCGCCGAGCGCAGGCCCAAGCGGAGGGTGATGATCTGCGGTGACCTGGTGAGCGCCTTCGCGGTGCTCTCCCTGCCGCTGGGCTCCGCCTTCGGAGCGTTGACCATGGGCCAGCTCATGGTCGTCGCCGCGGTGAGCTCGACAGCGGGGATGATGCACGACGCCGCGGCGATCAGCATCGTGCCGGCGCTGGTGGACCGTTCCCTGATCCAGAAGGGCAACAGCCGCATCGGTGCGCTCTTCGCCATCGCCGCAGTGTGCGGCACCCAGTTCGGCGCGGCGCTCGCCGGTCTGGTCGGGACAGCCCGGGCCCTGCTCGTGGACGTGCTCTCGTACCTGATCAGTGCCTGGTGCACCGCCCGGATCAAGAAGGGCGAGGTCTCCGAGGTTCTCGTTCCGGACCGGAGGACCAGCCGCCTGAGCGAGGAGATCCGCGAGGGCATGCGCTACGTCTTCGCGGACGTCAACCTGCGCACGCTGACCCTGGTCAACGCCACCACCTCGCTCGGCCTCGGCCTGCTCAATACCCTGTGGGCGCTGTACCTGCTGCGCGAGCTGGCCATGCCGGCGAGCCGCTTCAGCGCGGTGATGGGTCTGGGCGCGCTCGGCGCCGCCACGGGATCGCTGCTCGCACCGGCCGTGACACGACGGTACGGTCCCGGCCCGATGATGCTCGCGGCCCTGATGGTCACGCCCGCGGCTCAGATTCCGCTGCTCCTCGCCCGCCGCGGCTTCGGATGGCAAATCGCGGTCGCGGTCGCGTTCTTCGTGCAGCTGTGCTGTGCGGGTATGGCCGGCACGACACAGCGCTCCATCCGTCAATGTGTCGCGGCTGCCGGCATGCAAGCCCGCATGCAGGCGGTCTCCACGTGGCTGACCGCCGGTTCCCGCCCGCTGGCGGCCCTCGTCGCCGGGGGGATCGGGAGCCGGTTCGGCGTCCGAACCGCCCTCGTGGTCGGCGCTCTCGCTCTGGTCGTCCCCTGCGCAGCCTTGTACTTCTCCCCCCTCCGCACGCTGCGGTCCATGCCTGCCCCTCCCGCCGTACCCCGAGCGACTGGTGAACCGATGAACACCAATACCCTGCCTGCCCCGACCGACAGCCTGGACGGGGTGGTCCCCGCGACGCCGCCGGACAACGGCGGAACACGGCGCGGCGGCGCGGTCGCGGGAGGCGGGGCATGAGCGCCGTTCTCAACGCCGTCGGGGCCCACCTGCATCTGGAAGACCCAGAGGGACGGGTCCTCCTGGGGCTGCGCCACCCCGACTCCGCCTACGCAGGCGGCACGCATCACTATCTGGCGGGACACTGCGAGCAGGAGGCAGCGAGCGCCTGCCTGGTCAGGGAAGCGTGGGAGGAAGCCGGGCTGAGGATCGACCCGGGCGACCTCGCGCTCGCGCACCTCGTCCATGTGATCGACAAGCCTGGCACCCGTCCCAGGCTGCAGCTTGTGTTCCGGGCGCGGCGGTGGAGCGGGACCCCGCGAGTGCGGGAGCCGGACAAGTGCCTGTCCTGGGCTTGGTGGAGCCCGCACGCCCTGCCCGAGCCGATCGTCCCCTACACGGAGGCCGCGATCGAAGGGGTCCAGGCCGGACGCCTCTACACCGAGATGGGCTGGGACTGACTCCCCAACCGTCCCCGATCCGATTCGCGCCGTTGATGGAGGTACCCGCAGTAACCGATGCTCCTCCGCCCGAACCACGAACCACGAATCCCGAACCGCCGACGACCGTGCGAAGTATCCCGGGGCGCCTGCGCCCGGCCGCGGCCGCCACGGGCCCCACCTGTGGCTGGAAGTCCTCTTGGCCCATCTCCGCAAAGCCCGGCGTCCTTGAACCACTCGCCACCACACGAAGGAGTAGCTCCGTTGGGGTATGTCAGGCAGGACGAATGGCACAAGCACTACGCCGATGGGAAGGGCTTCCGGCACCTTGGGGAGACGGAACGGGCCTTGCTCAAGGAACATGTCCCCGCCCCGGACGGAGGGCGGGCCCTGGAACTGGGCTGCGGAACCGGGGAACTCGCCGCATTCCTGGCTGGTCTCGGCTACCGGGTGGACGCCGTGGACTACGCCGCGAGCGCGATCGACCGGGCACGCGCCGAGCACGCGGAAGCCGGCAGCGTGCGGTGGCTGGAGCTGGATATCGAGTCAGGCGATACGGCCGGGCTCACCGACGACGGCTACGACGTGATCACCCTGCGCCTGGTCTATCCGTTCCTGCGGGACCGCACCAGGATCCTCCACGGGCTCGGCGAGCGGCTGCGGCCCGGTGGCGCGGTCGTGGTGATCACGCCGCTGAAGGAGAACACCCCGGACGAGCGACGCGACATCGCGCTCGACGAGGCAGAGATCGGCCTGCTCTCCTCCGGCTGGGAGCATGCCGAACGGTTGCCTGCTGATGAGCTGGCGATGCTGGTCCTGCGTGGGCCCTGCCACGCGGACACCACGGCCGCGGAAAAGGGGCCCACCACCGGGCACGCGCTGACCGGTGTGTACGCAATGGTCACCGATCCTGCGGGCCGCGTTCTGCTCGGCCGCTCCACCTGCGGGATGTGGGAGCTGCCCGGAGGGAAGAACGCCGTCGGCGAGGGATTCGAGGCCGCGGCCGTACGCGAACTCGCAGAGGAGACCGGCCTCCTCGCCGCGGAGTCCGACGCACATCTGCTGACCATGCTCCTGGACGACACCCAGGGCCTGCCCCGACTGACGGCGGTCGTCCGCATCACCGCCTGGAGCGGAGAGCCTGCCAACCGGGAGCCGAAGTTGTTCGAACGCTGGGAGTGGCATGACCCCCACTCTCTGGCCTGCCTGGGCCCCGTCTTCACCCCAACTGCCCAGGCCCTGAACGCCGTGTGGCCCGGCATCATCAAGAACCTGCCGCCCGTGCGCGCCTACGAGGCCACGAGCGAGGCAGCGGCGGTCCCGCCGCCTTGACCAGCGACCGGCAGGCCGTACGGGCAGCAGTGGATCGACACGAACTCGGACCACACCTGGCCAGCTGGGCCGAGCACCTGACCGGCCTGCCCGTGCCCGTGCGCAAGCCCTGGACTCCCCGCGCGAGCAGACGCGGAAGGCCCCCTCTCATCTCCCTGGAGAACCCGTGACCGTGCCGAGCATGATGGGCGTCTTCGCCCACCCCGACGACGAATCCCTGGTGGCCTGCGGAGTCCTCGCCCAGCACGGCGCGGCCGGCGCCCGAACAGCCGTTGTTACCGCCACCTGGTCCCCCGACAGCCACCGCGCCGGCGAACTCGCCGAGGCCCTGAGCATCCTCGGCGCCGGGGAACACCGCATGCTCGGCTATGCCGATCACCGGATTCCGTCCTCCGCGCCCGGCCAACCGCGGCTCTGCGACGCCCCGCTCGACGAGGCCGTCGAACGCGTCGTCGCCCACCTGCGCGCCTTCCGCCCGGACATCGTGCTCACCCACGACGCGTACGGATCCTCCGGCCACCCCGACCACATCCGAACCCACCAGGTCGTCCTCCTGGCTGTACACGCCGCAGGACTCGAGGACCTCTACCCGCAAGCCGACCCTCCATGGCAACCCAGCACCCTCTGCTTCTCCGCACACCCACACTCGGGAGCCCGCGATCTGGCCAGCCTGGTCGCCGTCGTGGGCAAGCGTCTGCGCACCGTCCCCGATGAGATGATCACCGCGACCATCGATGTCCGCGCTTGGACCGAACAGAAGTGGGCCGCCATCCACGCGCACCGATCCGAAGCGACACGGGCCCGCTCCCTCCCCGCCCTGCTCGCCGGGCTCCCGGCCAAGGCTCGGAAGGAGATCCTGGCCACCGAGTGGTTCATCTGCCACGACCTCACTCCCACACCCGGAGGCCTGCGAGAACTGACCGCCTGACCGCTGACAGCCCCCCGCCGCCGGCCTTCGCCCGTCTGCCCCTGCCCATGCGCCTTCGGCTCCGAGAGCAAGGAGGCACCCCCTAGCTGGGGCCACAAGCAGCTGATCCGGAAGGGGGGTTACCCAGGCTCACCGTGAGCAGCCGCTGCGACCACCGGACTTGGGAGACCTTGAACCGCAGGGACGTCAGGCTCCGGCGCTCCGCCGGTCGCCTGAGCTGCCCAACCCCCGGCGGATAGAAGCTGTGTCAGAACCCGTGCGCCGGGCCATGACGGAAGTCACTTCAACCGGTCACAGACCGGCGACGTCCCGGGCTCTCTTAACCACGGAGTCGAGCGCGTCCACCACGCCGTTGCGCCGCCTCGCGCGCGCCGCCCGCAACTGGCAGCTCGCCCTGCCCGCGTTCCCGTCGTTGTACGACCACGGACCACGCGCTCCGCCTGATCCTCGTGGAGGGGTCCTGTCCGTGCCCGCGCGGGCGGCGCATGGTGCTCATCAGCGCAATCTCGCAGCCGTCCTGACGCCACGTCGGCGTGTGCCTCGGTACTGCCCAGACTGGTCCATCCCGGACAGTCCTAGTTGAACGGTTCCAGCGTCATGAAGGCTTCTTGCGGGTTGCCGTCGTGGACCAGTGCCTCGTGGGCGCCCACGTCGTCGAAGGCGAAGCCGTACGCCTTACCGTCGGCCATCTGTTCGTGGATGATGCGGGAGTAGTGGTTGGAGACGGCGTCTCGGTAGAAGTTGGTGCCGTTCGCGTCGGGTTGGTTCGGGTTCGTCAGGAGCGTCGACCGGTTGAAGCCTGCGCACAGGGTGCGGGAGATCGGACCGCGGACAGTGTCGTTGGGTGCGTCCAGGAGTTTGTAGCAGCCGAAGATGCTGTCGGAGTCCGGCTTCTGGAAGCTGGTGACCACCGCTCCCGAGCTGTTGGTGAAGTTCATGACGTTGCCCGAGACCCGGCCGTAGTACTTGGTGTTCGGTTCGTTCGCGAACGGCGTCACGGTGAGCGTGGAAGTGCTGTACTTGCTCCAGACCCGGTTGACGTAGTCGTTCATGACGCCGGCCGGTATTCCGCCCGCCTCGATGCCGTGACCGGGCGAAAGCGCTCGCACCGGCGTGCCGTCGGGGCGGCTCTGGATCAACCCGCCCCAGCCGGCCGAACGCAGCTGGCTGAAGACGGCGTTGTATCCGCCCGGCTTGAGCCGACCGGTGTTCCTGACCGTGCCGTTGGCCGCCTTCACGCCCACCGCGTAGGGAGCGGAGAACATATCGACCTGGGTGCTGTTGATCCACAGTCCGGCGTCGTTGAGCGTGTACTCGGACCAGTTGAACAGCGTGCCCCGGTTGGGGTCGGAGGGATTCTGCACGGCAGGCTGAACCAGGCCGCCGGTGCTGACCTTGAAGACGATCTTCTGGCCGATGGAGAAGTAGACGCGCCCGGAGAACTTGGGCATCCGGATCGTCTTGGTCTGCCCGTTGGCCGGACCCGCGATCGACGCGTCGGGCGCGGGGGTCGGCGGATTGCCCCCTACGGGCCAGGGGTGGAACGTACCGTTGGCGTCGGCCCAGCCCTGCTGACCCGTCGCGAGCAGGGTGCCCAGGTTGTAGATGTAGACCGGTTCGCTGCGGCCCGAGGTGTTCTTGATCGTGAGCGGGATAGTGGCCGGTACCGCCTCTGCGGACGGTGACGGCCCCATGAACATCAGACCGGCGGCGGCCACCATGGCCGAGACCCCGAATGTGAGCACTTTCGACAAGCGGGACACTCTCTTCCTCCTTGCGTGGGGGACCCGCCGAGGGGAGGCGGCGGACATGGATAGATGTATTGAAGTCTGAGAGCGCTCCCAGCGTGCGGTTGTGTTCATTTTCTGTCAATGCTCTTGACACGGCCCGAGCTGCCCCGATCCGAGCCGTGGCCAGAAGGTGTACCCGCGAAGGGCATGATTGGCGAGACCCGTCCACTGGCACGGCCGGTAAGGCAGAACGTGAAAGTGCGTGAAAGTGCTACGTACCACCCTCACGTGATCCGGAGCATCATCCGCGGCCCGTAGAGCGAGGCGGGGCCGACTCGTTCACACTGGCAGGACGACGAGTGCAGCTGGGAGGCCGGATGAGCTGGGCATCATGGACCACCCGTGGGGTTTTCGCCGGACGGAACGGAGTCCAGACCGGCGAGGCAGGCCACGTCCTCACCGGTGAGCTCGATATTCACACCACGTGGACCGAGGCCGATGGTCTGGCGCACGTCACGGTGCAGTACAGCGGGGGGTCCGACTGGCTCCCCCTCGCCGGAAGCCCCGTCCCGTGCCCGAGCGAGGACGCAAGCCGGGCCCTGCATGACGCGGTCATCCATTCCGTACGCGCCGGAGCGAGCCTCCCCCTGAGCACCGACCGTCCCTGACCTGCCCGGCGACTAAGGAACCCGAGCCGGGCTGGGGTGCTGCCGACCGGGGCAGTAAGAGTGCGTCTGATCTACCCGGAGGGGCTTTGGGGGTGCTGTTGTGGCTGAGGCGCCTGCACTTCGCTGCTTGGGCTGTGAAGTTTCGGCGCCCGTCTCGCGGTGACGTGTCCGATGCCCGGTGGGCTCTGATCGAGCCTGCGTTCGCGGCACCTCGCCGCCTGAAAGTTGATCAGACGCCGTCTCAGAGCAATCAGAAGCTGAGCCAGAACCCGGCGTCGGGAGGAACGGGCTTCACGGCCCGTGAACAAAGCCGACCAGGGGGAGGAAGACCGTGTCGACGATCTCTTCGAGGGCGTGGTCGGGTACAGGGGCGAAGGTCGTGAGGATTTCATGGCGCAGCAGGTCGAAGGGGAGGGACTTGATGCGTTCTGTGAGGAGTTCCGGTGCGATCTCGCCACGGTCGACGGCGCGGCCGAAGAGTACGTCGAGAGCTTCCGCGCGTCCCGTCACGAGGGGGTCGCGCAGGGCGCCGGGACTGGTTCCGGTCTCCTGGTGATAGTCGGCCAGGTGCATGTTCATGACGGTGATGAGCTGGACGCGGGTGGAGTTGATCTCCCGCATGAGGGTGAGTATGTCCTCCCGCAGGCTTCCCGTGTCGGGAGTGTCGAGGCGGGACTCCTTCATGGTGTGGACGATGGCCGCCCGGACGAGGTCGTCGCGGCTGGACCAGCGGCGGTAGAGGACGGGGGGGCTGGTGCCCGCGCGCTTGACGACGGCGTCCATGGTGAACCTGGCGTAGCCGGTGTCTGTGAGTTCTTCCCAGGCCGCATCGAGCAGCGCCTTCTCCAGTGCCGCTCCGCGGCGTCGCTCGGGCATACGACCCTCCATTAGAAAGGTTGTCTTTCTTATTCAGGCACTCTACTCTGACGGCCATAAGATAGACCGCTGTATCTTAAGGTGGCTGCTCGTGAGCACTCCCAACCAGACCGACCCCGCGCGTGCGACGGCGGACCCTGATCGTTTAGATCCCGCCGTGTGGCGCATGGCGATCACCCTCATCGTGGGCGCCCTCGCCGTCGTCTTCGACACCACCATCGTCAGCGTCGCGCTCAACGACCTGACGAAGGAACTCGACGCCCATCTGTCCACCGTCCAGTGGGTGAGCACCGGCTACCTGCTGGCCGTGTTCGTCACCATCCCACTCGCCGGATGGGCCCAGTCACGGTTCGGCGGTCGGCATCTGTGGATCGCGGCCCTGGGCGTGTTCCTGCTCGGCTCGGCTCTGAGCGCGCTGGCGTGGGACGCGACCAGCCTCATCGGCTTCCGCGTCATCCAGGGCATCGCAGGGGGCATCATGATGCCGCTCATGGCCACGCTGCTCATGCAGGCCGCCCTGGGCCGCGACATAGGCAAGGTCATGGCCGTCATCACCGTACCCACGGCGCTCGGCCCGATCCTCGGCCCGGTTCTGGGCGGCCTCATCCTGCATCTGGCCGACTGGCGCTGGCTGTTCTTCGTCAACATTCCCTTCTGCCTCGTCGGCGGCTGGCTCGCCTGGCGCTATCTGCCCAACGACCGGCCTCCGCCCGAACGCGCCCGCGCCCGCCTGGATGTCGTCGGCCTGCTCATGCTCTGCCCGGGCTTCGCCGCCCTCGTCGATGGCCTCTCCCAGGTCGAGGGCAGCACGGGCTTTACCGACGCCAAGGTCCTCATCCCGCTGATCGGCGGACTCGCCCTGGTCGGGGGCTTCACCGTCCGGGCGCTGACCCGCACCACCGGCACCCTGGTCAATGTGCGGCTGTTCCGCCACCGCGCGGTGGCCTCCTCCTCCACACTGCTCTTCCTGGGCGGCATCTCCCTGTTCGGGTCGATGATGCTGCTGCCCCTGTACTTTCAGCAGGTACGCAGCGAGGACGCCCTCGGCGCCGGACTGCTGCTCATCCCACAGGGTGTCGGCGCCCTCCTCGCACGCGGCCTGGCAGGCAAGTACACCGATCGCATCGGCCCCCGCAAGGTCGCCTCCTGGGCATTCGCCTGTGTCGCTGCAACCACCGTGCCGTTCGCCTTCGTCACCGCCGACACCAGCGAGGTGCTGCTCATGGCCGCGCTGTTCGCCCGCGGCATCGCTTTGGGTGCCGCCATGATCGCGCCCATGGGCGCCGGCTACGTCGGGCTGGAGCACGAGGAGATCCCGGACGCCAGCATCATCACCCGCGTCGCCCAGCAGATGGGCGGTTCAGTGGGCATCGCCGTCCTCGCCGCCATCCTCCAGCGCAGCACCGGTGACGCCCACACCCCGGGCGCCTTGGCCGACGGCTTCGGCACCGCCTTCTGGTGGTCAGTGGCCTTCACCCTCGTCGCCGTCCCGCTGTGCCTGTTCCTGCCCGGCCTCCCCAAACCAGCGACCCCCGACGACGCAGCCGAAGTGGAAGCGGAAGCTGCCGCCGAGGTCTGACACGCGAGCGCTCGGCTGAACTACGCACCGGGGGAGGCGACTTCCAGGCCGGGCGGCGCAGAACGACCTCGGACCGGGTGCCGTACGCGTCCGGCCGGACGACACCCGTCACCCCGGTGAAACGTCCCCTCCCCTCAACCCACATGTCAAGGAGCACAGATGACGATCATCCTCCGCCCGGGAAGCACTGTGATGTTCACCGGAGATTCGATCACCGACAGCCAGCGCCTGGAGAGCGAAGACGGCCTCGGGTTCGGCTACCCGCTGCGCGTCGCGGGTGAATGGGCCTTCCGGCACCCGGACCGGCCCGTGACCTGGCTGAACACCGGGGTCGGGGGTCACAAGGTGAGTGATCTGGAAGCCCGGTGGCAGATGGACGTGCTCGATGCGCGTCCGGACGTGGTGTCGATCCTCGTCGGCGTCAATGACATGGGCTGGCACACGCTCGACCCGGACGGCCACGTGATTCCCGCGGAGGAGTTCGCGGCCGGTTACGATCGGCTGCTCGCACCTCTGGCCGCAGCGGGCACGGAGCTGGTTCTCATCGAGCCGTTCCTCCTGCCGATCAGCGGCAGCGTAAAGGCCCGTGACACGCACGTCGACGATGAGGTCCGGAAAGAGTGGCGGGCCGATCTGGACCCGAAGATCCAGGTCGTGCGCGAGCTCGCCCGCGCATACGGCGCGCACCTACTCGCAGCTGACGGCATGTTCGCCGCACTCTCCGCGACGACGGGGCCGGAGTACTGGGCTGCGGACGGCGTGCACCCGACGCCGGCCGGCCACGCCGCACTCGCGTCGGCCTGGCTGCGCCTGGTCGCGTGACCGTGTGCGTCCACGAACTCCTCGCGGGCGGCACCGCGGCGGCGAACCGTGGGCTGCGCGCCCTTCGCCTTCGCCTTCACCGAGCAGCGCCGCCCGGCCAGATCCGGGCTTTGTCACGGACCGGGGGAAATCGCCAGGCCCTGTCCACAGGCCCGGCCCTCCATCCTCCTAGGGACACCATCGTGAACGGCATGGCGCCCGTTCGGCAGGAGAAGCACGCCGCTGACCCGGCCGAGGTGGAGCCCGGGTCCGACTACACGCCGACAAGCGATGCTGGTGACGACCATGCCATGGATCGGCTCGCGGTCAGTGCGCTCCGCGACCGGTGCGCGTCGTCCGCGCTGGATGACTCACATCGAGTCCGGGCCGGCGGCTTCGACGCGTCAGACCGAAACCGGTGACCCACGGTCCGAACCACCTCGACGAACCGGGCTCTTCATTCACCTTCCTCGGGTCGTCTCTCGCCAGATGACGGGAGAGGCGGAGGCGG
Organism: Streptomyces sp. NBC_00190; assembly: GCF_036203305.1. Lineage (GTDB taxonomy): Bacteria > Actinomycetota > Actinomycetes > Streptomycetales > Streptomycetaceae > Streptomyces. The sequence goes on from NZ_CP108131.1 coordinate 471,728, forward strand.
TTTTTCGCCACTCAAGGGCCACCCCTACCCGATTTTCATTCAGCATGCATTTATCGGGCGTCAACATGTGATTGATGAGATCACTTGTCCGCTTCGGGACACCGCAATGAAGAAGGAGTACGTTCTTGATCACTTACCTCAGGCGTGGTGCCGTCGCACGGAAGTTACTGGCGCTGATCGCAGCCCTCTGCGGAATCGTCGGCACCACCGCGCTCGGTACGACTCCGGCTGCAGCAGCCGATCAGCGTCACCCGATCTACGCCATCGCACACCGCGTCGACACCCTGGGCGGCGTGGACGCCGCGCTCAAGCACGGTGCCAACAGCATCGAGATAGACGTCTGTGCCTGGTGGAACCCGAACGAGTGGCGGGCTTATCACGACTGTTCCTCTGCCGGTGACAACCGGCTGGGCCCCAGCTTCGACAGCATGATCGACCGCATTCTTTCCCACGCCAACGCAGGACGCCGACTGTCGCTCGTCTGGCTGGACATCAAGGACCCGAACTACTGCGGGGAGCAGGAGAACCGCGGGTGCAGCGTCGCCGGACTGCGCGACAAGGCGCAGCGGCTGACGGCTGCCGGCATCCAGGTGCTCTACGGGTTCTACGAGTACCACGGCGGCAGCACCCCGGACGTCGGCGGCAGGGGCTGGAAGAGCCTCGAAGGCAGGCTCGGCGGCCTGGAAGGCATCACGACGACCGGAACCCGTGACCAGGTCCGAGGCGCCTTCAACCGTTCCGGTTCAGGATTCCCGGCCGGTCGCCGGGTGATGGACTACGGCGACAGCGACATCACCAAGGGGTTCGGCAACTGCACCGAACCCACGTATAACACCTGCGCGGAGCTGAAGAAGGGCGCCGGGGACCGTGACGCCGGACAGCTCGCGGCCACACTGTCCTGGACCACCACCTACAACGATCCGTGGTACGTCGACAAACTGCTGGGCGACGGGCGGGTGGACGGCATCATCGCGGGCTACGGCGCCTTCACCGGTGTGCGCGAGTACGACGACAGCTGGCAGTGCGCCAACGCCATCAACCTCGTCCGTGACTGGGTGAACCGCCACAGCGGCACCCATCGGATGGCCACCTCTGGTGACCGTCTGTTCCGGTAGAGCACAGGCACGGCCAGACGCACCGGGGCGCGTGGTGCGCACCGGCCGGATCGAGTGCGCGGCGGCGCCGTGGTGCGCTTGCGGCTCCGGACGGTCGGGGCGGCGTCCTGCGCCTCCGGCGCAAGGTCGCACCGGGCCTCCCTTCGCGGTACCCCTTCCAGGCCCCGCCCGACCGCTCCTGAAAGCGGTGGGTGACCTTGACTCCTGCCGGTCGTTGAGCGCACGGAGAAGTCCCGGGACCCTGCCATGTCCCGGGACTTCATTCCGCGCGAAATCGGCCCACGCAAGGGTGCGCCGGCGGCCGCAGCACCACCCCGGCCCCTCCGTCGCCGTCGCACGGCCCCCGCGGTCGGCCTGACCCGCGCGAGGGATACCGGCCCGATGGCGGACACCGGACGAGGACAAGCCACGCTCGCAAGGACGGTTGTTAACGTGAATACATGACGACTTGTGCGGAATGTGGTTTCGAGTACGACCTCGCCCTTGCGCCGAGGGTCTCGGTGCTCGCCAAGGACACCGCGCGCGAGTTCGCGGACCTGCTGTGCGCCGAACCGTCGGCGCTGCGGCGGCGCTCTGCGCCGCAGGTGTGGTCACCTCTCGAGTACGCCTGCCACGTGCGCGATGTGCTGCTCGTCCAGCGGGAGCGGGTACTGGCCGCACGACGTCGTGATACGCCGGTTGCCGAATCCATGGGGCGCGACGAGCGGGTGGAGCACGACGGATATGCCCAGCAAGAGCCCGCCGATGTCGCGCGTCAACTCCAGGACGCGACAATACTGTTCACCGATGTTCTCGACCGGTTGTCTCCCTCCGACTGGGAGCGCACACTGGTATACACCTATCCCGAGCGCGAGGAACGCTCACTGCGCTGGGTCGCCGTGCACACCCTGCACGAGCTGCGCCATCACCTGCTCGACATGTGTCGCCGCTGAGCGTAACCGAGCGAGCTGAAGCAAAACCCCCTGTGAGCGGCACCAAGTCACTGCGAGAATCCCGGACATGGCAAGCCACACCGCGGAAGAGCTCCTCGCCAATGTTCAAGGACTGACCCCTGGACGCGCACAACAGATCGGCGATCAGATCGATGAATGCAGACGGCTACTGGACGCGAACGTCGACATGGACACCGTCCAGCAGCATCTGAAAGACAAAGGTGTCAGCATCTTCCAAGCGGTCCTGATCACCACCAGACTGCTGCAGGACCACCCGAGCAGACTGCGTGCAGCACGAGAGATCGTGGAGTGCAGCCCAGCCCGAACACACAGCACGGCTTGACTGCACAACCGTTCCCAGGCCACGCCCGTTCCGCCCCAGCACATGTGAACGCGGCCGCAGAGGGCGTGTACGTCGTCCGGTGCCCTGCCGAGATCGCGTCCCCCGGCAGGGCACCGCTGCTCGCCGGTGCTACCGCTTCGTGTAGTCGTCGCGGAGCGCGTCGAGGATGTGGGCCGCTTCCGGGAGGTCGGCTGCGCGGCAGCGGTCGGCGGCCGTGGTGAGGCGGGCCACCGCCTCCTTGAAGCGGGCGAGGCCGTTGCCCTCGATGAGGGCCGCGATCCGGACCGCTTCGGCGCGTGGTACCTCGCCCTCTTCCCCGCCTTCCTCATGGGCGGCGACGGCGCCCTCCGCCTCGGCCAGGGCCTGCTCGAAGCGTTCGGCCTCCGCGAGGACGCGGGCGCGGCGGTAGTGCACGTTGCCGCGTTCGTACCAGACGGCGAAGGCGTCGGTGTCTTCCGGTACGGCGGCGAGGAGCGCGTCGGCCTGCGTCAGGTGGTCGAGGGCCGTGTCCAGGCCTTCGGGTCCCCTGGCCTGGAGGGTGAGCCGGGCGAACTCGCACATCATGTGGATGATCAGGGGCGCGTTCGGTGCCTCCGCGTGCGCGGCGACGGCGCGTTCGTACGCCGTCGCCGCCGCCTCCCACCGGTCGGCCATCGCCAGCGCGGTCGCCGCCTCCGCCGCCACCAGGGTGAGGACCCGGCGGTCGTCCTCCTCCCACGCCGCGACGGCGTCCGCGAGCCGCAGGAACTCCTCGGCCGCGGGCAGGTACTCCCCCAGTTCCCGCAGTCCGCGCGCCAGCGTCAGACGGGCTTGGGCGAGTGCCCGCTCGTCGCCCGAGGCTGCGGCCTCACCGGCGAGGACGGATTCCAGGACGGCGACCGCGTCCGCCTGTCGGCCGCCCCGGGCCAGGACGTCGGCGAGCTGGAGCCGTACGTCGGTGGCCTCGTCGTGCGCGCCGTCCTGGTCGAACCGCGCCGCCGCCTCCGACAGGTGACGCACCGCGCCGTTCACATCGTCGAGGTGCGAGGCCGCGTGCCCGAGGAGGGCGTACGTCGGAGCCACCGCGAAGTCCGTGTCGTCGTACCGGGCCGCGTCGGCGAGTGCCCGGTGCAGGAGTTCCACCGCCTCGGCCGGCTCCCCCTTGCCGAGCATCAACTGGGCGAGCAGGGCGCGCGGGCGCGAACCGCGCCAGGGCCGGCCGGAGGCGTCCACGGCCGCGAGAGCGGCCCGCAGGCCCTCCTCTGCGCGTTCGGGGTCACCGCTGCGGGCGGCCAGGTCCGCGGCGAACTGGAGCGCGTTGGCCACCTGGTGGGGCACCGACAGGCGCTCCGCCTCCGCCCGCAGCGCCCCGGCGTGCTCCTCGAAGCGCTTCGTGGCGGCGACTGTGGGCTCCGGCAGGGTCCGCTCCGCCTCCTGGTAGGCGGCGAAGGTGGCCGCGAAGAGCACAGTGAGGTACTCCAGCTCGGCCTCCGACGGCCCGTCGGAAACGGCAGCAGAGCCCGCACCGGGCACAGGGGGCGTCAAGGAGGCTTCCGCCTTGAGGAGTTCGGCCTCGGCCAGGACGGCGTCGAGGCCGGTTCGGATCGCCTCGTGGTCGGCGTCGTCGGAAGCGCTCAGCCATGCCAGACTGCGGGCGCGCGCGGAGAGTGCGTGCCAGGGCATGCCCAGTCCCTCGTACAGCTCGGCGGCCCGCTTCAGCTCAGCGGTGCTCTCCGCGGTGCTCTCCGCGTCGCGGTCCTCCTTGGACAGCCGGAACGCACGCTGCTCGGCGAGCTCGGCCCGCAGCAGTTCCTCCGGGCCGAGCTCGTCGTCGTACGTTGCGCTGCCGTCGGCGAGGCGCTCCTCGATACGGGTCCAGAGCCGGTTCTCTCCCGGATGCCCCGCGCGACCCAGGCGGCGTGCCTCGCGCACCAGGGCGACGAAGTCCTGGGGGACGTCCGTTCCCAAGGAGGAGACGGGGGCTGCGGTTGCCGCGACGTTCGGCGCAGCGGGACGGGTGAGCGACGTACGCAGGCCGAGGGGCAGCGGCTCGGCGAGCAGCGGGCTCTGCTCGAGGCGCCCGCGGCGCACCTCCCCCACTGCGGAAGTGGCGTTGCGCGCGTCGAACGCCGTGGCGAGCCGGTCCGCCTCGGCGCGGACGTGGGCGAGGAGTTCGCCGGCGGTCCAGTTGCGTCCGGGCGGGCCGGCGACGGCCGTGTCGGTGTGTCCGTCTTCGGCGAGGCGCGCCAGCAGTACTTCGGCGCCGGTGAGGAAGCCGAGGCGGGCCAGGGGTGCGCCGGTCGCCTCGAACAGCGGGCGGTTCTCCGCGAGGATCTCCAGCCCCCGCCCCTCGTTGCGGGAGAGGGCGCAGAACTCGAGGTGGAGGCCGACCTCGTCCTGCATGCCGGTGTTGCCCCGGACGAGGCGGTAGCCGGTGAGGTGGTGGGAGCGGGCCTCGTCGGTGCGGCCGGCGCGCAGCAGCGGCAGGAGGGCGCGCGCCTGGCTCATCTGCGGTTCCTCGGTGCAGCTCATGCCCCCGCCGAGGACCGGCTGCCAGATGTCCAGCGCTCCGGCGTCGTCGCCCGAGGTGACCCTGTGCACGGCGAGGTGCCGGGTCTCGCAGGCCTCGCAGTCGCTCAGCTCGGTACGGGGGCGGGTGGCCCAGAGGTCGTAGGCGTCGGCGAGTCCTTCGCCCGTGTGGTGCGCGACGTGGTAGCGCATCGCCGCGACCGGCTGCATGCCGTGGTCGGCATCCGCGTAGCGGGTTCGCATCCGATCGATCCACCCTTGGATGGTGGCCAGGGGCATGTCGGGTACCTGGAGCAGGGAGGTCGTCACCCACTTGAATCGCCAGAAGACCTGGTGAGCCTCCCACTGGCTGAAGGCTTCGGGAGCGGTGTCCCAGAGCTTGAGCAGCCGGGCGAATACGACGGGCGACTTGCGGTGCTCGCCGGTGTACTCGTACGCCTCCATCAGCTCCAGCAGGGCGGTGACGAGGACGTCGGGCTTGTCGAAGGGTTCGGCCGCCTCGACGATCTCCTCGGCGGTGATGGTGCGCTGCAGGCCGTGGGGGCGGTCGTTGTTCTCGCGGAGCGCTTCGACGACGGCCTCGGGGGTGTCCAGCATCTACAGTTCCTTCCGGGGCTCGGAGTCGGGTGCCGCCGTACCCGTGTGGTGCATGGCGTGGGTGAGCAGGCCGATGAAGGCCCGGTTGAGCAGGGCGCTCTCGCTCGCGCGCAGGGGACGGCGGCTGAGGAGGAGGGCCTGGCCGTAGAGGGCCTCGGCGGTCGTGACCGCCAGTCCGCGCTCGGTGATGGTGATGGCCTGGCGGACCAGCGGGTTGAGATGGTTCAGGACGAGCTGGGCCCGCGGGGTCTCGTGGCGCAGCGAGCCGAGGATGTCGGCCCACAGGCCGTCGCTGTCGGCGGCGAGGCTCGACCGGGTCCGCTCGTGGCGCGCGTCGCGGTTGTCAAGGAGCAGGGCGGGGGCGGTGACGGGCTGGAAGTCGCGCAGGACGACGTCGCAGTCGTGTACGCCGATCGTCTCGCGGGCCACGGCGAGGAAGGCCGCCGCGCGCAGTTCGGCGGACGGGTCGACGGCGTCGAGGTGAGCCGTGACCGTGGCCGGGTCGAGGTCGGTGACGGCCGTACCGGGGCGGATCTCCGGCAGCCGGTGCACGAGGTCGCGGTCGTAGGTGTAGCCGCCGTTGACGACGCCCAGTCCAGCGGCCGAGGCGATGGGCGCGACCTGGCGGAACTCCTCGACGCTGCGCGTGACCAGCAGGGTCGGGTGCGTACGCGCGAACTCCTCCAGCGTGACGTTGCCGTCGGTGGTCTCGAACGGCAGCCACGGCAGCACGATGCGCAGCAGCTCGTCGTCGTAGCGGGCGAGCGCCTTGACGGCGAGGTGGTGCGTATCGATGAAGCGGTGCAGCAGGGACGGGTCGCTGGCGGCGAGCCCGGTGAGCCAGTCGCGGATCCGGTCGCCGAGGGCGTCCCGAACGGCGGACAGGGTGCCGTCCTCGTACAGGGCCTCGCGGGAGGCGGTGGGTCGCAGGCTGGTGGTGTCGACGACGCAGCGTACGAAGAACGCCCAGTCCGGGAGCAGTTCGGGCGCCTGGTCCGTGAGGAGCATTCCCTTGAGGTGCACGCGGTGGCCGGCGCGCTGTGCCGGGCTCACGGCCGTGGGCAGGACGTAGGCGACGCCGCGCAGCCCGGCGGCCGGCAGATCTAGCTCGATCGTGTCGAGTGGGGTGAAGTCGAAGAGGCTGCGGCAGTAGGCGGTCATCGCCTCGCGGCGGGCCAGCGGGGAGCGGTGGGGCCGGTCCCACGGGGGTGTTTCGTTGATCTGGTGGGTCTCGCCGTGCGGGCCGACGACGGTGACCTCGTGCCGCAGCAGTCCGCCGTAGTGGCGGGCCAGGGAGACGACCTGCTGCGGGGTGGTCCACTCGGCGTTGTCGGCGCGCGGCGTGAGGCGGACGGTGGTGCCCGGATCGGGCACGGCCGCGGCCGGCAGGGTGCGGAGGGTGTAGCGGCCGTCGGAGTGGCCGCGCCACTCGACGGCGGGCGCTGAGGGGTCGGCGGCGGACCGGCTGACCACGGTGATCTCGTCAGCGACGACGAAGCAGGCGAGCAGTCCGATGCCGAACTGTCCGATGAAGTCGCCGCGGGCGGCGTCGACGCCGGCGCCGTCCAGGACGCCGTCGGGGGTCCGCTTGGAGCTGCGGCCGATGGTGGCGAGGAACCGGTGGACGTCGGCCTCGGTCAGTCCGATCCCGGTGTCCGTGACGGTGAGGGTGTCGCCGGTGCGCACCGTGATGGTGGCGGGCGCGCCGGGGTCGACGGCCTGCCGCGCGGTGATGGCGTCGACGGCGTTCTGCAGCAGCTCGCGCAGGTAGACGCGGGGGCTGGAGTAGAGGTGGTGGGAAAGCAGGTCGACCAGGCCGCGCAGGTCGACCTGGAAGGTGTGGGCGGTCTCTGAGTTGGGCACCTGACGGAGTCCTTCGGTGGGCGGCGGCACGGCGGGGCCGGGCGGAGACGTGAGGGAGGTGGGGCGGCTGCCCGGAGGCGGGGTGCACGGGTGCGGTGCGCGAGTGCGGGGTGCGCGGGTGCGGGGCAACGGCCCTCGGAGCCGGGGCAACTGCCGCGGGGGCGGTGGCCGGCGGGGCTTCGCAGCCCAGGCGGTCCCCCGCGGTCCCCCGGGGCCCACGCCGCCCCGCGTCTCAGCGTCCGGTCGACGAACGCTGCTCGCGGTAGGCCGCAGCCGGGTCGGAGCCGTTCAGGTAGTACCAGGGGAACTCCGTCACGCGGCCGTCGGTGATGCGGAAGCACTCCCGCGCGGCGTCACGGTCCCCGGCCAGCGAGAAGGCCATCGCGAAGGTGTTGAGGACCTGGTTCCACCCTCCGCCGCGAACGAAGTCCGGGTGACGGAAGGAGTGGTCGGCGGCCTCCTGCAGGGATGCGGTGACCTCGGGCCGGCGCATGTAGGTGGAGTCCGGTCCGGAGTCGAGGGAAAGCCAGTGTTCGAGGTGGGCGATGGCGACGAGCTGGCCCAGCTTGGTTCCGGCGGGGGCGCCGAACGCGGACGCGCGGGCGAACGCGTGCATCTCCTCCTGCGATCCGCCCCACTTGTCGCAGACCTGCTGCAATTGCTGCTGGTGCGCTCCCAGGTGGACCGGGTCGCGCCGCACCGTCGCCTCGAAGCGCCGTCGCGCGGTCGTCTGCCCGACCTGGAGACCGCGGCCGGTGATCTGGAGGCCGTACCAGGGCGAGGTCCACAGCGGCTCGCGCTCCGCCACCTCGTACAGGTACTCCTCGGCGGTACGCAGCCGCGCGTGGAAGACCTCGAACTGCTCGCGCGAGACGTCCTTGGCCCGGGCCCCGGTCCGCGCCTCCCAGCCCCAGCTGATGTGGCGGATCCCCGAAACGAGCCGGGGCAGGGCCGCCTCGGGATCCGCTTCGAGGACCCCGGCGATCCACCGCTCCACCCCCGCGGTATCACCGACGGCCCACAGCAGCTCGGTCCGGTCCTCGCTCTCGGGACGCGCTTCGAGAACCTCGCGTACGGCGGCCCAGTCCGCTGCCGCGGCGGCCTCGCGCACGCGCCGCACGTCGGGATCGCCCGAGTCCTCCTGAACCCGCGCGACGGGCCTACCAGCCCATTTCCCCAGCGTGATTCCCCATTGACGGAGCAACGCCATGCCCCCACCCCTTGTTGCGTTCGAACGAGGAGGGCATTGATCACCTCCCGTGAAGGTAGTGACTATCACGCCACACCGACAATCGCACAACCGTTTCCCGAGGCCCTCCGCACGTCGGTCGTCGGTTGCCGCGGTAGCGACGCGACCGGGCCTTGCAGATCGGCCCGGCGCGCCGCCCGGCCCCGCCCCAGCGGTCAGGTGTCGTGCAGCCGTGACCCATGCCGACAAGCGGCCGGGACGATAAGACACGACGCCCGCACCAGACCCGGCACAGCACGGTGATCACGACTGAGCGCAGCAACCGAGGGGTGGGACGGGGCTGTCGGGACTCACAGCGATCGCCCCCAGGCCGTCCGCCGACGCCGTCACTCACTCGCCCGCCGCTCACGGCGCGTGCGACGACCGTCCCCCGCCGACGGGCACAGGCGCCGCCGGGCCGGCCAAGCGGTGTGTGACCCTGCACCCCCGCTCTGACCTCGCCTTTTCATTGGCCTGGGCTATTGTGCAAAGTGATCAGTTCGGGAATTATTCCCCGCCGTGATCATCTTCCTCACCGTCATACTCGGGGTGCTTCTCATCGCGCTCTACCGCCTCTTCATCACCCCCGGCAGTGTCGACAGTTGGGCCGGAAAGCACTTCGTAGCGTCCGCCTACGGCCTTCCGCCCCGTGAGCAGCTCGACTCGAGGCGCCCCGGTCCGCCCCCGTCGGCACACCGGACACAGGAGAGGCAGGCCGTCGCCGACGCCGCGTGGGAAGGGGACTGGCATTCCGCCGAGCGGTACGTCCGGGCGGCGGGCGAGGACTGGGACGAGCGGTGGGCCCGGCTGGAGCTCCTGCAGCAGGTCGCCCGGGAGGACGACGCCTGGCTCCATGCCTGGCGCGCCGCCGAGCCCGGGAACTGCGACGCGGCAACCCTCCACGCAAGAATCATGGTCCACCGCGCCTGGGAGATCCGGGGCAGCGGCTACGCCCACGAGGTCATGACCTCGGACATGAACCGCTTCCGCGCCATGCTTCCGGCCGCGATCGAGGAGGCCCGGAAGGCCGCGCTGCTCGACCCCGCGAACCCGGGCCCCTGGGTCGTCATGGTCACGGCAGCGCGCGGAGCGCAGTACGGCCGCTCACAGTTCAGGCCGCTCTGGGACGGGCTCGTCGCCCGCGCACCCCACCACTACGAGGGGCACTGGCAGGCCCTCCAGTACTGGTGTGCCAAGTGGTACGGCAGCAACCGGCTGATGATGCGGTTCGCCCGACAGGCGGTCCGCAAGGCCCCGGCCGGCAGTCCGCTCGCCGGGATCTACCTGCACGCGCTGAACGAGCTCACCGAACGGTCCGCCGCTGTCGCGCTGCCCGTCACGCCCATGGCCAGGAGCCTGCTGAAGCAGATCGCCGCCTCCTTCGACCGGGTCGCGCCCGACGACGAGCGCCTTCCGGTCCTGCGCCACCTGCTGGCGCACTACATGCTCCGGTCGATGATGTACGCGGCCGCCCTGGAGCAGTTCCGCCAGATCGGACCATGGTGCGGAGCCCACCCCTGGCGCGAGGGCGGGAATCCGGTCATGGCGTTCGAAACGGCCCGCGGCAGGGCCGCGAAGCTGTCCCGGACCCGTCCCGCCCCGACACCGCACGGCCACGGGATGGCACGCTGAGCGGTCTTCGTAAGTCGGGTGTTGCTGCGCGGAGAAGGCTGTCCCGCTGGGTGAGGGCCTGCTCGACCGTGGCCAGTCTCGACACGACCGGCCCCCTCCCATCAGCCGGTACTGCCGCCTGCACCCGGCTCGCGCGAGACCGCCCAGGCAGGCGGGGCCGGATGGCGTACGGACTTCTTCACGGCGGCTTCGACTTCCACAGATCCGGATCACGACTCTGGCTGAATTTCCGCTCGAAGAGGAAAGAAGAGGCAATCAGCGCCGACCGGCCTGCTGGGCAAGGGATGGTGACGCGGCCCCGGTCAGGATGGCTGCTATCACCCGCTGATCCTCACCTTCGGCCCGACCTGGAGAATGCCCTGGTATGAACTCCCAGTCATTGTGGGGCCCTCTGAACAGACCGCTCCGTGCCGTGCGGGGGTACCCGCGCCGTGCGCCGCTGACCCTCGCCTACGTCTGTCTGCTCCTGGCCGGCCACGCCTGGGTCAGCCACGGGTTGTCCGCCGATCGGGCGGCCACCGTCTTGGGCTACCTCAGCACCAACCTCGACAACCTGCAAGATCATCCCTTGCCCGCACTGCTCGGCAGCGTGCTGTTCTTCGACGGCACGCTCACGGACGTCACCTCACTCGGCTTCGTGGGCACCTTGATCACCCTGGGCCTCGGTGTGTGCTGCTTCCTGGCCTGGGCGGAGTGGCGGTGGGGAAAGCTGCGCGCCGTAGCCGTGTTCCTCGGCGGGCATGTCGCGGCCACCCTGCTCACCGCTGTCGTCATCACCGTCGCGCTGCAGCACGGCTGGTATCCAGCGGCCGTGCGGCAGGCCTCGGACTACGGGGTCAGTTACGGCGCCCAGACCGTGCTGGCGATCGGCACACTCGCCCTGCCGCGCCGGGGCCGCCTCCCCTGGGCTGCCTTCGTGCTCGCGTGGCCCCTCGGCGGCGCCGACTGGACCGGTCCGCTGCCGGACTTCACCACAGTCGGCCATCTCGTAGCGGCGGCCCTTGGCTTCGGGCTGGTGGGTGTCCCGGCTTTCAGGCGGCAGCGGGTCCGCGCTGCCGGGCCGTCTTCCGCTGCGAGCGCCTCCGGGCCGGGCCGAGGCTCCGTTCCCGAATCGACGTCACCGGCAGCCGGAACGGAGACGACACCTCCATCGGTCTGAGCACCAGCGACGACGCGAGTGAGACAAGCACGGAAGCAGCGTCCCACCGCTTGTCTTCGCCCAACTCAACTACCAGACCACCGGCGAAGACGGAGTGAGACGGGACAGCAAGGCAAGGCCACCGACGCACAACTGACGGATGGCGAGCGGGAGGTCATCGAGCCGTACCCGCTGGCCGGCAGTCGGACACTCAGCGTCCGCCGGGTGAGACAACACGGAGGTCGCAGGGAATGCACCGCTCAGCAGGTCTGAGAGCCGCGTGGAAGACGGGAGGCACTAGGGACCTTGGGGGGCCTGCAGCGCTCGGCCGGTCGACAGGGAAGCGTCGGTGCGGGTGAGGGGCGGAACGGCCCGGGGTCACCCACAGGGGTGCACTACTTCCCTCATCAGAGGTCAACGCTCGCTCTGCACTGCTGTGACGTGCCTACGTTGCACGTCCAACAATCCAGCAGAAGGACAGCTCATGACCTCACTTACCAGGACGTTGGGCGTGGCAATGGCCGGGGTAGTCGTGGCCGGCGGAGCGCTGTTCGGAACGGCGGTCCCCGCAAGTGCTGCCCAGTGCCCGGCCTCAGCCTCGCCCAAGACCGATGGGGCGATGGCGCATTGGGAGCAGCGTTGCGTGAAGGACGGCGGCACGAATTACCTGATCATTGACGGATGGGTCGAGGACACTCGCATGGACGGCAAGTGCGCCTACGTCACCGCCGATCCCTACTTCGATTCCGCCTCACGAACGGCCAAGGCATGTAACTCGGGCGTCCGCCAGAACTTCCACTGGGAGTTCCGCGGCGAGTACGGCGCCGATGTGCGCCTGCGTATCTCCTGACGTGAGGCGTGACCGCCTCACCGCGCTACCGGCGGCGAGGCGGTCACGGACCGCGCAGGCGCACGCGCGCAGAAGAGTGCGGCGCGTGCCCGACTCGCCTCTTCCCTGCCCGGACGAACTCCGCGATCGCCAGCTGGAGGAGGCGTTCGCCGCGGGCGGGATGGTGCTGCTGACGCAGGACCAGCTGCCCGCCGCGCTGAGTCACGAGCCCACTCGGGAGCTGGCCGTGACGGCGGGGCTGCCGACGTGGTTCGCGGCCGGGGTCGCCACGTTCAGCTGGCCTGGGCCGATGGGAAGGCGCACGGGCTGGAGCCCGACGAGAACGGCCTGCTGCACCTGGGCACCTTCGACCTGGCGTACGCCGACACCGGCCTGGTACTCGTCCACCCCGAGACGGGTGCGGTGTCGATGGTCCGCGACGGCGAGGGGCCGTTCCCCTTCGCCCGGGACACCGAGACCTTCGTGCGGCTACTGGAGACCGTGTACCGGTTCATGAGCGCCTGCTGGAACTCGTACCCGGGCGAGAACGGCAAGCAGGACTTCCTGCGCGAGGTTGCCGCCCTCGAACCGCTCGCAGTGGACGAGGAATCGCCCGCAGAGGACGTATGGGGGCACCTGTTCGCGGCCATCGTCGAACTCAGCCCGTGGGGCTTCTGACACCTGACCCAGCAGGGCTTCCGCGGCGGAGGAACTGGTCTCGCCTCCAGGGAAGTCTTTGACCGGCTCGACATCGCCGCGAATCCGGCGCGCCGTGCCGGCGTGGGCCACCGCCGAGGTGCCGGCAAGCTGGGACGGGAGTCGGTTGGGCGAGTACAGGGCGGTCGTCCGGCGGCTGAAGGGGGGCGCCACCGAGCCCGCGTCGCGCAGTAGACGGTCGGTACGTTGCGGCGGCGGGGGCAGGGGCAGGGGCGGGGCGCGAACGAGCCGGAAGTCGCGTCAGGAGCTTTTGGTTGTGTGGGAATCGCCTTCGAAGGACGTCAGCAGCCTGCGGAGCAGTGATGCCAGCTGCTGGCATTCCTCGGAGCTGAGGCCTTCGACGGTTCGCGCTCGTTGGCCAGGTGGCCTTCGATCAGGCCCTCGGCGATGCTGCGGCCCTCGGCAGTGAGCTCTGTACGCACCAGGCGCCGGTTGTCCGGGTCGGTCGCGCGGGTGACCAGGCCCTTGGCAACCAGCAGGTCGATGCGGTGGGTCAGGGCCGCGGGGCTGATCATCGCGGCGCCGGCGAGGTCGCGGGGTGATGCGACGCGGCTCGCAATCCGGCGGTGCCCCTCACCGTCATGCACCGGATGGTCCCCGTCTCCGGGCCGCTCTGTCAGTGACAGGTGCGATGCTGGAGCCAGTCTCACACACAGTCACCATCAGGGGGTTCACATGGCCGGCAGCCAGGACGTATCCGTATCGGCGACGGGCGGGTTCGAGGAGGGGTGGTACGCCACCGACCTCGGGGAGTACCGGCCCGGCGACCACACCTATGACCACTACGCGCACGACAGCCTTCCGCCGCTCGACCCGTCCCGGTACACCGGCGCCTTCGACTGGCTCGGTGGCCTCACCGAGGGTGAGGGCGCGGGCGGCCCGGTGCCCGAACGGGCCGCCCCGCTGCGGGCGGCGGCGGAGGCGCTCGCCGCGCACGGGCTGGGCCTGCCGTCCGACTTCACCGCCTTCCAGAGCAGCCCGCACCATCTCGTGCTCGACGAGGTCTCGGTGACCGCCTGCTGGACCAGCATCTCCGAACCGCTGCCCAGTCCGGTCGAGCCGGGGGCCTTCCTGGTCCGGTTCCTGCGGGACCAGCAGGACTGCCTGTTCTGGTACCTCTACCTGCGCCCCTCGGGCGACACGTTCGTGGTGGTCTCCCCGGTGGACTACGAGTACGAGTACGAGACCCAGGCCCTTCCCGGGGACGAGCCGGTCATCGTAGAGGCTCACCGGGCGGAGATCCGCTGGTGCGCCCCGTCGTTCGAGGCGTTCGCGCACCGCTACTGGCTGGAAAACCGCCTGTGGCACGTCCTGCACGGCACGGGAGGCGGCGACAGCCTGACCGACCCGCAACTGCGCGCCTACGCCGCCCACTACATACCCTCCGCGCTCACGGACTGACCCGGACCGGCATCGGGGCGGTTCACCGTCCTGCGCCGACCGCACCCGCCGGACCGCACACTGTGCACGCGTCACCGCGGTGGCGGCTGACTGTGCCTTCGGAAGCGCCCCGTTGTCGGTGGCCTGGTCTACGGTTTGGTCGATCTTGCGCAGCCGCATTCCGGCCACACCCGCGGCGGCTGTCCGCCGGCAACCGGGCCGACCACACCGTCGGGCGACAGGCCGAAGTCGTTCTGCAGCCGACACCGGCACGGTGCTGTGGCAGCAGATCGACGACGCGATCCGGCAGAACCGCAACTGGAACACCGGCTTCGGGGCGTACGCCAGCTACTGCTACTACGTGATGCCCACCCACGGCTGACGCCGACGCCGTCAGCATCGAAGGCGCCGGAAAGCCACTTCGGTCGTCCGCCGCGAGCCCCTACCGGGGCGCGGTGACAACTCAAGGGGACCCGGGCGTCGGCCGGCCGCGGAGCGGAGGCCGGAGCGGCAGTCGCGGCCGGGGTGGTCGGAGCGGGCGCGGGTGCCCTGGCGGCGGCCGGGGTGACGGCCTGGTCCACGCCGGCCCCGCCGCGTGCGCGTCGGTGAGGTTCCGGGTGACAGCGATGCCCTTGGCATCGAGGCTGCCCATCGCGACCGCGATGTCCGGCCAGGCCGGGGAGGCGAGGATCTCGTCGTGAACCAGGCCCTCAGGCATCGCGCGGCGCAGGAGGTCGGCCCACCGGTCGGTGCCCTCCACCTTCGTACGGACGATGTTCGCGGCGACGGCCTGACGGACCCGGCGGCCATGCGGCCCACACGCGGCAGGAACACCCCGAGGTCGACACCGGCCTGCTGAAATCCGACGAGCCCGCGGGCCATCACCAGCAGTCCGCACCCTTCATCAGCTCCGTCAGGACGTCGGCGTCGAGGGTGCCGCGCAGTTGGTCGGCCGACCAGCCTGGAACCACCTTCTCGGCGTCCTCGCCGAGTTCCTCCTCCTTGCCGTTCAGGCGTTTTTGGGTGGCGTGGCGGACCGCGTCCGTCACGGTCATCATCAGCGGGAAGGCCATCGCCGCGGTCTGCGCGGCTTCCCTGAGCGCCTCGGAGAACGGTTCGACGAGCGGCTGGGGGGTGGTCATCAGAGGTGCTATCTCAAGTCGATCGTCCAGCGCGTGCGCGACGGGCCGCGCCCCGGTGTGCGCGAGGCCCGGACAGTGCGCGACGCCGTCCCCGGCGCCCGGGCGCCCGCGAGACGCCTCGACCGCCTCCACGAGCGCGATCTGCAGGGTGAGGATCACCTCCGCCTGGTGCTGGTCGAACTCCGATCGACGCTGTGGTGACACCACACACGGTGTGCACAGTGCTCCAATGGAGATCGGGGATGTCCTTCGGGGCCGTGGCGGGGCGGTTCAGCGGGTGTGTTCCTGGCGCAGCCGGTTCCAAGCGGCCACGCCGAGCATGAGGCACCACAGGACGAAGAGGCCGTACCAGAAGAGCCCCCAGGCGGCCTGCGGGTGTACGTCCTTGGCGACGAAGGCGGGGGCGGAGACGACCCGGCCGGCAGCGAGCAGGTACTGCAGCGCGAAGTAGGTGAATCCCCACAGGGTCATGCCGACCGATGCGGTCAGGGACGGAACGCAGAGTGCACGGCGCGGGAGCCGAAGGCCCCAGGGCCGGACCAGGGCGAGCGCGACGACGGCGCCGATCAGGGCCACAACACCCATCCCCCAGTAGCCGATCGCGGCTTCCCAGGTACCGTGCGGCGCGGAGGCGAAGTCCCCGGGGAAGGTAGCGGCGATCCCGGCACCCCACCAGAAGTGCGGCGCCGCGTAGGCGAGTGCCGCTGCGGCGGCCGCATACCCCGGCCAGGTCCGGCTGCGGCCGTGGTGCGCCGGTGCCGGTGCCGTCGTCATGGATTCCCCCGAAGTCTCGTTCAGCGCAGTGTGTGCTGCCTGGGAAAACTCTGCCGGAACGGCCCTGCGGACGGCTCAACCACCGGGACGAACCTGCCTCCCCCGATCGGGGGAGGCGCCCTCCGGCCAGGGCCTGTTGTGAAAGGGGCTGAAGATGCGGGGGCTCAGAGGCTTCGGATGGCCTCGGCGAGGTCGGATCCGTAGGAGGACCAGCAGATACCCGAGCCGTCATGGTCCAGCTGCCCCATGAACCATTCGTCGTCGTCCTGTACGAGGCACAGCTCGTGGAACACAAGAATCACCGACCTGAGCAACCCGGAGGCCACGTCCGTTCCGGCAAGGGCCAAGCGCGCGCACGTGCCGGCGCCGGCTCTGCACGCACCCTGCGGACCTCCCCTACGCCACCGTGTGCGGCACCCAGACGGCGGCATGGAAGGGGCCGTTGGCAGTATCGGGCTCAGCGGACGGAAGTGCTGCGCTGCCTGCGACGATGCCGTGGCGATTGACCTGCGCCGCGGAGGAGTTGAGGCCACCGAGGGAGGCCAGGTAGGTGAAGTCGCCGTCGTCGACACGGGCGACGAAGGCGAAGGAGTTGGGGGCGAAGTTGTCACCGACTATGAGGTTCCCGGCGATCTGCCTGGCCGTGGTGACACCACGCCTGGGGCCGATCACGGCACTCGTGTACGTCATGAGGTCGAACGAGCTGGCGAGCATGCCGTCGCCGCCGACAACAGTGCTCCCGCTGATCAGCTGCGCGGTCAGGAAGTGGGACCCCAAGTCCGTGCGGATGCCGGTGCGGAGGTCGTAGGCGTATCCGGTGAGGCGGTTGTCGGCCGTTCGAGACTGACCGACCACGGTTGAACCGCTGATGTCGTTGGCTGTGCTGGAGCTACCGCCGAGGGTGCCGAGATCGGTCATCGTCCGGGTGCGCAGGTTGTACGCGAACCCGTGCTTTGTGGCGGCAGGCGTGTTCGGCAGGGAGGAGTTGCCCACGACGATCGCACCGCTGACGGCCGTCGCGGTGCTGTCGCCCGACGGGCCGGCGAGGCTGCCGAGATCGGTCATGGTCCGGGTGCGCAGGCTGAACGCGAACGCGTGGGTGACCACATCGCCGGACAGCGTCGACGTCCCCACCACGGTGTCACCGTTGAGGCCGGTGATGTTGGTGCGGCTGCCGCCGAGAGTGCCGATGTCGACGAGCCGGCGGGTCCGGAGGTTGTAGGCGAATCCGTGAGTCGGGCCGTCTGTGGAGAGGTCTGACTTTCCGACGACGTAGTCCCCCGCCACGCCGGTCGCCTGGCTGGAGTGCCCCAGCGTGCCGAGATCGGTCATGGTGTGCGTGCGCAGGTCGTACGCGAAGGCGCGTTCGGCGGCGTCGTCTCTCGTCAGTGAGCTCCCGGCGACCGTGTTGCCGTCGATGGCGGTCGCCTTGCTGCGGGTACCGCCCAGGGTGCCGAGGTCCTGCACGTCGTACTGTAGGGACCCCGCCGCCGACTCGGCCGACGACGTGTCAGCCCCATACGCCGGGCCGGCGCCGACGGCGAGCAGGCCCGCGGCGACCAGTATCCAGGCACGTAAACGTATGCGCATGATGCCCCCCTGAAAATGAACGATCGAGACGAGCACGGTTCGGCAGACCGCTGTGCCCTTCCCAGGCACGGGCCGACCAGATATTGCACGGCCTTCACTTGTACGTCAGTTCCGATCGGCCAAACAGTGGGCGGTCGGCCACAAATAAGACGTTCGTATGCCGGAACCGAAGCCCAGCTCCTGTGGCAGGTGCTCTGAGCGACAACAGTTCATCCGACACGATCCACTGTCGCGACTGGCGCTTCCCCACAGCCGGGGGCTTTCTCAGCCCCGGCCGCACGCCGCCCGGCACGCACCCGGGATTCCTCAGAAATTGTCAATGGGAGACGATCGTGCCGGGGGCCTTTGAGTCGTTCGGCCGGGGTCAGTCCGCCTGCGTAGCCGAAGGTGCGCATCCCGGCGGCTCGGGCGGCCTGGACGCCGGGGCAGCTGTCCTCACCACGGCGCAGGCCGCAGGGTCGACGCCCATCAGAACCGCTTGCGCTCATCAGTGGCCTCGTCGATGCGCCTGCCGTTCACCCGCGGGTCCTTCACCTCGACCACGCCGCGCGCCTTCGCGGACGAAGTCGTCGATCAGGAAGCCGGTCTCGGCCGTTCCTTCGGCGCTCACCGTGGTGAACGTCGCCGATCCACAGGTCATGAGCACTGCTCGACGGGGCACGTCGGCGGGCCCCGGCGGGCTCAGGGCCGATTCCGCTGTCCGCGCGTGCAACTGTTCCGCAGCCAGTGGAACCAGGCCGACCATGCCTCCCACGTGCTGAGTGGCAGCCATCCGAGGGCGACACGCATCCCGACGCAGGCGGTGACGGTGGCGGCAACCGCGATCCGCCACCACCCGTCGGCGAACGCCACGCCGGCCGCCGTCAGGCTCAGTACGCCCGCCAGCGGGATTGCCCGCCGCAGCAAGGCCGCGCGTCGGCGGCGCCGCGTTCGAAGGGCGAGTTCCGGTGCGCCGGCCCGAGCGAACCAAATGCTGTAGAACTTGCTCCGCACCAGGTGGAGGTTGGCGCGCACGGTGCTGGCCGGACACTCGAGGTAGGCG
The DNA here is from genome assembly GCF_036203305.1 of Streptomyces sp. NBC_00190. Classification (GTDB taxonomy): domain Bacteria; phylum Actinomycetota; class Actinomycetes; order Streptomycetales; family Streptomycetaceae; genus Streptomyces. Next base: position 490,558 of record NZ_CP108131.1, read on the forward strand.
GCAATCTGGGGACCGCTCCAGCCCTGGACGAAGCCGAGATAGCTGACGATGCGCTGACGCTCGGGCAGCTGTGCGATGGCCGCGACCACTGCCCGCGCGACCCGCACGGTCTCCGCGTCGGAGTTCGGGCTCAGTGAGTTCCATCGCCAGTGCGTCTCGGCACCCAAGAGAAGATCCTCCGTCCCGGCCGACGCACGGATCGCGGCGTCCGGAACCGCTCGGCCGACGAGACGACGGGCCACGACGAACAAGTAGGCCTTGGGATCGTCGAGTTCGGCCCATCGCGGGAGCGTCGCCACGAAGGCGTCTTGGACGACTCCTTCGGGGTCGACATCGGTCTGCGACAAACCCAGTTGGAGTGCGCGGGCTCGTACGAAGCGCAGCAGGAATGGTCTCCAGGCGCGATAGGACGTGTCGATGTCTTCCATCAGCGCCTGGAAGAGCTCCCAGCGATCCTGCAGAGAATGCAGTGCGTCATCAATCTGCTGCGCGTCGCGCCATGCCCGGATGAGCACATCGACAGCCGAAGCCACCTCCGGTGGTGGTTCGGCGGGGACGACGACCCGCAGCGCCCGCTGCGAAAGGCGGACGGGCGGCTCGAACCACTTGTCCCCGGGCTCGTTTTGAACCGCCGCCGGCGGGTCGGGCTCGCAGGCCTGGTCAGCCCGGGTGCCGAGCCCCGGCTGCAGCGCGCCGAGCTGGCTCAGCTTCCCGCTCAGCCAATCCTCCAAGGAACGGAACCACCTCATCCGCTCGGCGGCCGCATCCGGCTTCGCGTCGACTCGGTAACCGGCCGTCCTCGCCTGGCGCAACACCACGTCCACCGCCGCCAGTTGCCCCTGCCAGGCACGGCAGTGTCCGATGGAGCGGCGAAGATCTTCAGCCAGGGTCCGCCCGCGCTGCTCCGGGGACTTTCCGGCGTCGGGGTCCGGGGGGAGATCGATGGTCGTCACGTTCAACTCTGCCTCTCGTCCCGCAGGCTGCGCATCTGGTCGACCTCGGACTCAGCAGCGAGTCGGCGCAGCACGAGCATGGCGGTCGCACGGCACAGTCGGCGCATCCTGGCGCCGGCCCAACGGCCCGCGGCCCTGACGAACAGCCCACCAGCGTGCCCGGCAGCCACCGCTGCCACTACAGCGGCGATTTCAGTGTTACCCATGTGCGCCCCTCATCCATTGTGAGCGCCCGTTGATACGGCTCGCGTTTGCGGAAACCGCTTGGACATGGAGGAGAGGCGCGGGAGCGCCCAAGTGTTTAGTGGTCATTTCCTGCCACGTCCCACGACGTGGCGCCGTCGTGGACGGCACGAGCGCGGCGGCCCCGCCCTCGGGTCGTGGTCGCCCGCCGCCGAAGCGGGTCAGCGGCGATCCGGCGTGGGGTTCACCAACGCGGTGGGGCCTATGCTCGGCTCCGCGGAAACCATCACTCCTTGCCCTCTTGATCACCAAGCCTCCCGTGAGGCTGATGGGAACTCATGCAGGTGTGATTCAGGGTGATTTGCGGGCTGCCAATGGCTGGTCGTGGTGATGCTCGTGTGTACTCGCGCCGCGCAGCCGGCGACGCGGCGACTGTTCCATCCGCACCGTGAGGAGACGTACCGTGCCGTTGATGAGCCGCCGCTCCCGTGCGGCAGCCCTGGGCTTCCTGGCTGCCGCACTGTTCGCTTTCACTGGTCTGTGCTTCTTCCAGGGCAAGACGCCAGGCCTCCTCCCGGAAGGCAGTTGGGGAGCCTGGAGAAGCGGAGACATCGCCGGCTGGTCGACGCACATCAGGGTCAACACGTGGTCGCAGGCCGCCGAAGCCCGAATCAACTGGGGCAAAGCCGAAGCGATCGAACTCAACGCGTACGGCAAGACGGCCCGCGACACCACCGTCACGCACCGCACCGTCTTCACCCTCACTCCCGATGGAAAACTCACCGCACAGCGGTCTTGAAGCAGACCCCTGAAAATGCGCCCCTGCCTGCCCCTCCGCTAATGCGCGGAGCGCCCCTCCCCGTTCTCCGGGCCGGAGCCACCCGCGGTTCGCTCGTCCGGGACACCCCGGCCGGGCGACTGTCCTTCGCGGCGTCCGGCGCCGCGCCGCTGCCCGCGGCCGCACGACACTGGCCCGCGAAGACTCCGGCCTTGTTCATCGCCTACCGGTGACGACCCTCGGCCCTGCCGTCCTCCGGCTACGGAGCGGGCGGGAACTCCACGTCGGTACCGCCGCAGCCCGCCGCGACATCGGTGCTGGTCGCGCCTGGCTGTCGCCCCCTTGGGGCCCCTGGCGGGATTGTCACACCGAGGCGTTACTGTGTGCGCTGCGGTTGAGACGGCTGACCACCGTACTCGTGGGGCACAGCCCGCCGCAGCACCCTCTTGGCATGTCGTCAGAGGGTAGGAGGGCGGCCGCCTGGCTGTTGCGGCGCGCCTCCGTTCGAAAATCGAGAAACAGCCGGGAGACCCATGAGAAAGAAAGCGCGGAGAGCGAGCATTCTCGCCGCCGCCACGGCCGTCGCGGCCACAGGCATGCTCATAGCCGCACCGAACGCCAGCGCGGGCACGTCCGAGATCGTGAACCCCGGCTTCGAGAGCGGCAACGCGTCCTGGAACGAGAAGGTGACCCCGTTCGCCGGGCACCCGATCAACAACTCCTCCGCGTGGCCGGCTCACTCGGGCACGGGCAAGGCGGAGCTGGGGGGCCAGGGCCTGACGGGCATGAGCCGCATCTCGCAGCAGGTCACGATCCCGGCGTACCGGGTTCCGGTGCTGTCGTTCTGGGTGCGCAGCGACGTGCTCAGCTCCGGGGCGGGCGGCTTCGGCTTCCGTCAGCTGATCGTGGAGGCAACGGCGGAGGACGGTACGCCCCACGAGTTGCACGACCGCATGAACAAGGGCGGGACCAGCGGCTCTTACGAGAAGGTGACGGTCACGCTGCCCGACGCCTTCTACAGCTCGTCGCCGCAGAAGGTGAACATCAGCTTCATGGTGATCGAGGACGCGGCGAACCGGATGCCGTTCCTGATCGACGACGTGAGCATGGAGTACCGCTTCAAGGCGATCGACCGACCGGTGGTCATTCCGGGCGGGATCTTCCGCCCCATCGGGGGCTGATCCCCCCGCAGGGCAGGGCGGCGTGGTCGGCGTGCACCACAGCGACCGCGCCGCGATGCCGCCAGTCATGAGGTCGTCGCGCGTCACGCCCGAGCGACCCGGGACATCGGTGGCGGCCGCCTGATCCATCGACCCGGCCTTCGAGTGATCGCGGTCCAACCCACATGAGGCGGCGGTGCCGAAGGGTGCGACCATCCTCGGATGCGAGCGATCGATGAGCTGATCAATGTGGACGATCCGGCGTGGCCGGAGCTTCAGGGGATGGTCGGGGCGAGCTCCGTGCCGGTTCAAGTGCTGCCCGGCGACATCGACGAGGGACGCCGATGCCTTCTGCAGCTGCAGGTCAGTGCGCGATCGATGCTGGGCGCTCTGGCACTGAACACCGGCGGACTACTCGTCGACAACGGGTGGGTGCGGGTGTTCGGCGGGGGCTCGGGGTCGGGTTCGGTCGCGGATGGGAGACTTCCGAGTCTGGCGCAGGTCAACCGTTTCCCCGCAGGCTTCGAACCTGGCTGGCATCCCGCGACAGGTCTTGTCGTCGGCCACGACGTTGTCGGAGGGGTCTTCGCGTTGAACGGTGGCGATCCCGCGGCTGCGGGCCGTCCTGGGGCACCTGGCCAGATGACGTATTTCGCTCCCGACACTCTGGCGTGGGAGGCGATGGAGATGGGCCATTCCGGGTGGGTCGCCTGGCTGCTCTCGGGCAGGCTGGCGACGTTCTATGACGGATTGCGCTGGCCCGGCTGGCGTGAGGAGGCCGCGGCCCTGGCTTTCGGGCAGGGTGTTTCCATCTATCCGTTCCTGTGGTCCGAGGAAGCTCACGCCGATCTCGCGGCCACGAGCCGGCGGCCTGTGCCGATGCGCGAGGTACTCGCAGTCGCCTCGGACTTCGCCCGGCAGATGGGGCCGTCCGATCCTGGATTCCTGGGCGAGGCGTGACTGGATTCGCTGTCGCTCCTGGTGTCCGATGTCAGCGAACCGTGAGCTCGTGCCATCGGTTGGTCGCGCAGACCTGAGATCTCCTAGAGGTGAGGATCTTCCCGCCGGGGGGGCGGCGGAGGACGAGGTCCGAAGCACCTTCGCGGCTGCTCGTCGCCGGCACACGGACCGCCCGAAGAGCGCCGAGGCCACGGGGGGAAGCCGGAGCAACGGCGGGGCCACGGCGGCCCGACCCGAACGCGGCGCCGCCTCGGCCCACCACGACACATGGTCGCCCCACTCGATCAAGGAGGAGGGGTTGCAGGCGTGCGTGGCGAAGCAAGGCTCAAGACCGGTCAGGAATCGAGAAGCCCCCGCCGCCGCTCAGCCCCTAGCGTGATGGTCATGGCAACCACCGCTTCCATCGCAGCCAACACGTCCCTCGCGTCCGTCACCCTTGAGGTGGCCGACCCCGAGGCCGCCCGCCTCTTCTACGGCGCCTTCGGCGTGGAAACGTACGTACGCCTGCGGGCGTCCGCAGCGCAATCGACCGGATTCCGCGGCTTCACCCTGGCGCTCACGGTGTCCGGGCCGGCCACTGTCGACAGCTTCGTCGGCGCCGCCGTGGACGCCGGCGCCACGGTGCTGAAGCCCGCCGCGAAGTCACTGTGGGGGTACGGCGGCGTCGTCCAGGCCCCGGACGGGACGATCTGGAAGATCGCGACCTCCGCGAAGAAGGACACCGGCCCCGCCACCCGCGAGATCGACGAGGTCGTCCTGCTGCTCGGCGTCGAGGACGTGAAGGCCACCAAGCAGTTCTACGTCGGCCGGGGCCTGACCGTGGCCAAGAGCTTCGGCGGCAAGTACACCGAGTTCGCCACCGGTCAGTCCAGCCCCGTCAAGCTGGCACTGTACAAGCGCCGTGCTCTGGCCAAGGACCTCGGCGTCCCCGCCGACGGCACCGGCTCGCACCGCATCGTCCTCGGCAGCACCGCCGACACCTTCACCGACCCGGACGGGTTCGCCTGGGAGGCTGCCGCGTCGCTCGCCCCCACGCCGTCCTGACTCCGGGCCTGTGGCGCCGGCGATTGCGAGGCTCGCACGTACACACTGGTCGGAGAGCGGGCCGAGGCCAGTGCCCGGCTAGGGGCCGACCGCTCTGCGGCGGACGTGACGCGGGTCGGTACGCGGGCCGGGTCCACCGGCGGGAGCTCGCATTTTGTCTGGCCGCCGAACGGCATCGTGCGGGACCGCCGGGCTAGACCCGCAAGCCCGGACCGCGCGGCCAGGCCCGCCCCGCCTTCGTGGCCGCCTACAGCGGTACGGCCGCCCCGGCCGCGCCCGGCATCGCCGCGCAAACCCCCGCAGCCGGGCCCGAGGACCCTAAGGTGGCTGCGGGGTGCCGGATCGGCCGGCCTTGCGCGGCATCTTGTTCGTGCTGCATACGGGCATCCAGTGGGAGTACCTGCCGCAGGAGCTGGGCTTCGTTTCGGGCATGAACGGCGGGCAGTCAGGCTGCTCACGGCTCGTACAAGGGCAAGAAGTGGATGACCGCTTCCTCATACGGGTGGGCGACGCGAACCGCCTGCTGGACTGCACGGGCCTGTTCCTCATCGCAGACGGATTCGATCCTGCATTCCTCGCCGGACTGTACGACGCCCACCTCGCCGTCATATGGCTGCGCGCCAGGCAGCGGCTGCCAGGTGCCGGTCACCCGCCAAACACTGGAGCACCGGGCATACTCGCCAACCCGTCCCGCTCCGGCCGCGTGGAGAGCATCGATCACCGCCTCCACATGACTCTCGGGAACGGATATCTCAACCTTCAGACGCGTCATGCCCGGACCCTAACAACCCACCCCGACCAGCATCTTCAGAGGTACCGCAGCGCCAGTGGGCGACGTCCGGCATCACGCCCGTACGCGGCGAGCCGGGAGAGCCCGGCGTGAAGGTTCGCCTGTTACGCCGACGTCCGGCGCTCCCTGCTTCTCGGAAGTCGAAACAGCCCTCTCCCCTCGGCTGTCGCGTGGGTAACACCTCATGCAGCCAAGCCGTCAAGTCGTGGGCTCCTCGCTGCCCCATCGCGCCCACAGAGTCAGGTTCCAGTCACCCGCCTCCGGTCCCGGCCCCTCCAGCCGCGGCGCCGGACCGGGTGCCGTCTCGATGAGGTGCACACGCGTCCAGGCGACTCCATAGCAGTCGTCGGGGCCGAAGCACGTGGCCAACGCTGTGCCCTGATGGCGGCGGGCTCGTAGACGACGGAGGTGTCGGCGCAGCCTTCCGCCACCCACTCGGGCGCTCGCGCGCTGGGGTGCCGTGGACGAGCCACGAGGCGTGGGCGGCACTCCGTCACGGCATGCCGCTGGCGCGGCCCGGGCGGTGGCGTCAGCGGCCGTCGCGGCACCGCTCATATCGCCATACCGCGTCGAGTTCGTACTCGTGCGGGGTGCCGGGCGGCGCTGGGGAAGGCGGCGCGCCCCTTCCACGCACCGCTCGTCGTCGTGGAGGGCGAGCCCGTACACGGCGACGACCTGGCGCGAGGCGCCTATTTCCGACGTCCGGCACTCTCCTGAGCGGCGTGCCGTTCGTAGAAGACGTTGCGCTCCAAGGCGCGCCGACCGGGATGGCGCCGCTCTTCCGCCGGGTAGCCAACCGACACGAGCAGGGCGATGGCCAGGTCATGCCGGTCTGCGATCCCGATCACCTTCTTCACCTCGGCCTCGTCCCAGCCGTTCATCGGCGAGGTGGCCAGGCCCATCTCCGTGGCGGCGAGCATCAGGAAGGAGGCCGCGATCACGGCGTCCTTCACGGCATATTCCCGCAGCAGACCACGCTGGTCGAGGTCTTCCTGGAACGCCGTTGAGGCGGCGGAGAACATGGCGATGAACTCGTCGTTCCAGGCACCGTTGCGGCGGGCCTGGTCGTAGACGTCGCTGTGATCGTCACGCCAGGACTGCGGCTCGGCAACGAAGACCAGGACCACGGGGGCTTCCTGCGGCTGGGGTTGGCCTCCGCTGGCCCAGGTCAGTCCGGCGCGGCCTTCGTCGTCTGTGACCACGACGATCGATCGGTCTTGCAGATTCCAGCTGGTGGGCGCCTCGACGGCGAGTTCGAGCAGCGAGGTGAGGGCGTCCTCCGGGATCGGATCGGGCCGGTAGTGGCGCACCGTGCGGCGAGTGCGGATCGCGTCCGCGACAGAAAGCGTGTGGCTCGTCATGCCACCAACTATTGGAGAGTGACTCTCCAACAGGAAGAAGGCACTAATTAGTGCGTTACTCTCCTCACATGAAGACTGTGGTGGAGTCCTCCGGACTGCCGGCCGACGCCTACTCCGCGAAGTGCCCGACGCGACAGGTCCTCGACCACATCGCCGGCAAGTGGACGATCCTGGTCGTGGACGCCCTCCTCGAAGGCACCATGCGCTACACCGACTTGAACCGACGCATTGAGGGCGTCTCGCAGAAGATGCTCACCCAGAGCCTGCGCAGCCTCGAGGCCGACGGATTCATCACCCGCACGGTGTACCCGACCATCCCGCCCAGGGTGGAGTACGACCTCACGACGCTGGGGCGGAGCCTCGCCGGGCCGATCACCGCACTCCGGCAATGGGCGGAAACCCACATCAACGAGATCGAGCGCGCTCGGGCCCGCGTCACCGCAGAAGCGACGGACGCCCCAGCCCCGTGACACGGGGTTGGGGTGCCGGATCTCATCAACTCCCCGTGTTGATCAGGCACTCCGAGCCTGAGATCACCCGCCGCCAGGCATAGGACTTGATCGTCTAGTGCGTCGGCGGCCCCCTTCGCAAACGAGCGAGCCACGAGCCGGCTTCCGGTGGAAGGCGCCGCTTCCCGCAGGCTCTGGTGCTGACCGCCGTCCGGGGGTAGAGAATTCAGCAGCAGCAGTCGGTCGCGAGCAGCTCCGACAGGCTTCCGATGACAGGGGAACGCAGTGCGGATGGGAAGAATAGTGGGAACGGTCGCGGCTCTTGTGCTGGCCGGGCTGTTGATGGGGCCGCAGGCGAGTGCTCACGCGGCGCCCGTGCGGATCCATGCGGTCGGTGCGGTCGGTGCGGTGGCACAGACGGCCTCCGGCGAGGTGCTGGCGTCGGCTGCGGGGGTCCAGGACCTTGCGGCCGGGACGACCGTCTCGGACTCGAAGAAGAGCGGAAAGAAGAGCGGAAAGAAGAAAAAGAGCAGTTTCTTCAAGAAGTTCGGCATCGCTGCCGTTGTCGTCATCCTGTTGATCGTGCTCGTAGCCGTCGTCGCGATCGCCTTCGTGATCCGGCGCGCTGCCCGGCGCCGTAGCGAAGGGTAGGTTCCGATGCCGGGTCGGCCTCAGCACCCAGGATCGCTCCTTGTCGACGGCGGCCGTGTGGGTTCGTAGGGCGGACCGGCTCCTCGGAGGTCGCCGTCCCGGCCGTGCTGCACATCGGCCCGGCCGGATCGGACGGCATCGCGTCAGCGCAGGTGAGAACCAGCTCATGCGGCCGGACCCGGGCCGCACCAACGGACCGAAGGATCCAGCCCCGGACGTCTGCATGCCAGCCCTGGACTCAAGGTGAAATCAAGCCAGATACCTGAATTCGGAATTCCAGTTTCATCGACCATCGACCGAGGTCAGACAGTCACAGATGAATTAAACCTTCTATTCCTGGCGCCGTTCCGGCCATCCTGCATTCACCCCTTTACTGGCGCGAAGCAGGCTCCCTAGAATCGGGACCGCTCCGCCGATAGGCATCCGCCTATCGGTTCTACCTTCCTTATGTGGAGGAATTATGGGCGAGTCCACGAACGAGCAGAACCTCATCGAGGACATCGAGTCCCTCGACAGCCTCGAAGTGCTTGAGGCCGAGGACCTGGACGAGGGCGTGGCGTTCCACGCGTTCCGCTTCCGGAACTGACTCTGAGCAGGCCGTCGGCCCCGCAGCGGCTCTGAGCTCGCTGCTCACCGTTTCAGGCCGCCCGGGGCCGGCGGCCGGCTTCAGCGCGAGAAAGGCTTCCCGCCCCCGTGAGAATCTATCTTGATCTGCTCGGCCACAGGCGTTTCGCGGCACTCTGTTTCGGGCAGGCAGTCTCGCTACTCGGTGATGCACTTTTCCCGATCATCGTCGTTGTTGCTGCTGCGCAGGCGGGAACTCCGGCAGAGACCATTGGGGCAGCATTCGCGGCCCGATTTCTCGCACTGGGCGGTGTGGTTCTCTTCAGTGGCGCTCTTCTGGATCGCATTAATCCGGTAATCGCCGCAGTGGCTGCTGATGCCACACGGGTGTTCGCACTGATCGCCCTGGCCCTCTTCTGGCACGGAGACCTGAACGCGGTCGTCCTCGCCGTCGCGATCGTCATCGGACTCTGCGAGGCGGTGAGCGAGCCGGCGCTGCTCGTCATCGCGCCTCGCATCCTGCCCGGGAAGGACCCTGCGTCCGGTACCCGTTCGGAGGAGGACGAGGAAGCCGAGGAACACCGGATCACTGCCGCCTACGGGCTGCTGGAGGGCATGCGCAACACCTCGGGCATCGTGGGACCGACGCTGGCTGCCGCACTCATCGCACTGCTCAGCCCGTCGGCAGGCGCGCTCGCCGCCGCCGTGACCTTCGGCCTCTCCGCAGCTGCCACCCGCTGGGCCGGTGGCCGGTATGCGGCGCAGTCCGCCGCGCCGGAAGCCGGTAAGAGCACCGAGGGCTCCCAGGAACTGGCCGGAGGGCAGACCGGGGAACCTGCCGGGGAGCTCGCCGGGCCGGAGCAGCGGAAGGAAGCGGAAGAGCAGGAGCCTGAGGAGCCTCTGCTGCGCTCCGCGCTGGGCGGCCTGGCCGTGCTGTGGCGGGTGCGCTGGCTGCGCTACGTACAGCTGCTGGCCGTGGTGCACGTCCTGTTCGCCGTCGGGCCCTGGATGGTGGCCCTGCCGGTGCTCATCATCGAACGGGGACACAGCGCCACCGTCTACGCGCTGGTCCTCGGTTCCTTCGCGGCGGGAACGGTACTCGGCGCCTTCCTGGGCGGCCGGATCCGAGGCAGCCGCCGCGGTCTGTACGCGCTGGGGCTGCTCGGCCTGTTCGGCCTGACCGCGCTGGCGCCGGTGCTGACGGAATCGGTGCTGCTGCTGACGGCCGCCTTCGTCGTCGGCGGGATCGGCCAGCAGGCCTTCGACGTGGTGAAGATGGCGGGGCTGCGGCGGGAGGTGCCCGATCGGCTGCACGGTCGCGCGTTCTCTGCGGACTTCTTCTTCTCCTTCGCTTCGCTGCCGCTCGGCCAGTTGCTGGGCGCGGCACTGCTCCGCTTCCTCGACGCGGAATCAATCATGCTCTGGGCCGGTGTCCTCGTTCTCGTGACCACCGCCCTGACGATGCTCAGCCCGGACACCCGCCGCTTCGGCTCCGCTCAGCGGAAACCGCAGACGCAGACGCAGACGCAATCAGCGGAGGCCATCTCCGCGGAACGGGCCGAGGATGTCCGGACACGTTGACCTCTTCGAGGAGCACGGTGAGGTGGCGGCCCTCTGGACCGAGGGCCTCTACCGGGACCGCACCGTCGTCTGCTTCGACCGTCACCTCGACCTCAAACCGCTCGCCCCGGGCGGCGAGGAGGCCCTGAGCCGGGCGGCCGCCCGGGGCGAGGACCCAGCCGGGCTGTTACGAAGGCTCCCGGTCCGGGGCGTTGCCGGCGCCTTCGGGCTGGACGACTTCTGGTCGGCGGCCGCGATCGCCGGCGGACTCACCGATCTGGTGTGGGTGCCGAGCTGGACCTCCCACGAAGGCTGGGCAGGGACCGCGGTGGACTCCGTCTCGCTGATCGCCACGGGCGGCGCCGAGGCCGAACCCAGGATGAGCGACTGCTGCCTGACCGTCCGGCTGTGCGGGGTGCGGCTCGCCGTCGTACCGCCCGATCTGCTCACCCGGCATCTCGTGGCGCACGTGTCCCACGACGTCGTGGTCGACATCGACCTGGACTGGCTGATGGACGAGCACGGCCGGGCGGACCATTCCGTGGAGGACCTCGCCGGACTGGTCACCGCCTGTGGCGGTGAGCTGTCAGCGATGACCTGGTCGACCCGGTCCGGTTTCCTGCCCCACGAGTTCCGCCGGGTCGGCGACGACGTCGCCGCACGGCTGGGCCTGCGGGCCCGTACCTCCTCCTTCCTGCCCTCGACGCCCTGGCCGGAGGACCTGCTGCTCAACGTCCACCGGGGGAACGCGCTGCCTGCGGACGAGGACGAGGACAAGGACGGTACGGGGACGGCGGAGCGCGGCAGCAGTACCGAGGCCGCGCCCGGCGTGGCGATCGCGCTGCGCGGTCTGGCCCTCGCCTCCCAGAGCCCGGCGCAGGCCCAGGGGTTCTACGAACGGGCCGCAGCCGACGGGTACCGGTCGAGCTGGCTCGCGTACAAGATCGGTATCGCCCACTACGCGCGGGGAGGGCACCGGACGGCCAGGAACTGGCTGCGCGAGGCGATCGCCGTCGACGGCCGGGACACCCTGGCGATGCACGCGCGCATCATGTCGGTGCGGGCCACTGCCCGGCTCGACGGTCCCGGCCCGGCCCTGGACGAGCTGCGCGGCCTGGCCGACGAACTGCCGCTACGGGCCGGGGTCTGGCGCACGCTGCGACTGCTCGCGCAGCACGCGGGCGACCGGGAGGGCGCGGTCGCGGCCGGCCGGCGCCTGGAGCTGATCGGCGGGCTGACCGGCCCGCAGGGCGTCGGCCCGCGCGCTGCGGGGACGGGCACGGAGCAGGTATGACGGGCGGCCCGGGCAGTGACGTACTGCTGGTGATGCCGCCGGTGAGCGAAGCGGTGCAGTTCCCGTACCTCGCGCTTCCGCAGCTCACCGCGGCGTGGACGGCCCAGGGCTACGGCGTGGTCTGCTGCGATCTGAACCTTGAATACCGCGACGCGGTCCTGCGTCGGCGCCCGGCGGGCGAGGACCTGGCGGGCAGGGACCCCGAGCGGCCCGGGTCCGGCGCAGGGCTGCGGCCCCCTGCCAAGGAGGTCTTCCGTCGCGTCTCCGATCGCTACCGGGAGCATCACGGCCAGCGGCTGCTGGACCGGTCCCGCGACCGCACCTCCGGCTTCGACCAGGAGGTGGCGATCCGCGCGATCGTCCGCTACGTCACCCAGCAGGCCACCCGGGACGGGTGGATGCTGCCCGGTCCCGTCCTGATGTCCCGGCTGGACGAGCTGGTGCGGGCCGGTACCCAGGGCTGGTCTGCTCGCTGGGGCGCCGACCGTCTCGAAGCACTGCTGGACGAACACCGGTCCAGGGTCCTGGCGTTCTCCGTACCGTTCTTCAGCCAGCTCGTTCCCACGTTCGCGCTGTGCACGCTGCTCAAGCAGCGGCGTCCCGAGCAACGGATCATGGTCGGCGGGCCCACGGTGCAGATGTGGGAGAAGGCGCTGCGCCACAGGGTCGCGTCGGCGCGTCTCGTCGACCACTGGTGCCTCGGGCACGGCGAGGACTATCTCGCGAAGGTCCTCGGCGGGCCGATGCCCGCCGGCCCGCAGCCGCTTGCCGCGGAACAGGAACCCGGGCCGGAACACGGCCTGGAGTCGGCACTGCAGGTGGAGCCGGAGCCGCGGCTGGAGGTGGCCGGGCTTGCGGACGGCTTCGTGCTGAACGACCAGCCGATGCCGGACTTCGGCCAGTTCGACTTCGCCGACTACAGCAACCAGGCCCACCAGTTCCCCTACCGGCTCACCGTCGGCTGCTTCTGGGGAAAGTGCACGTTCTGTTCGTACGGCAACCGCTACCACGACGCCCGGGCCTTCCAGCAAATCGCCCCGGAGGCGGCCGCCGCGCATCTGGTCGCGCTCGCCGCCCGGCTGGGCATCACGGATGTGGCGGTCACCGACGAGAACACCGGACTGCGGCATCTGATCCGCGTGATGCAGGCGGTACGCGACCAGGGCGTTTCGCTGACCTTCCGCGTCCGGGCCCGGCTCGAACCGGAGCTGGCTGAGCTGGAGTTCTGCAAGCGGCTGTACGAACTTGGCTGCGTGCAGATGTCGGCCGGGTACGAAACCGACCAGCAGGACATCCTCGACTCCCTGCGGAAGGGCCAGGATGCCCGGCACGCTGAGCTGGCCGTGGGGAATCTGACCGCGGCCGGGATCACCACCAATCTGTCCTTCATGGACGGCTTCGCTCATCCGGCCGCCGCGCAGGCGTACCGCGACACGGTCGAGGTCATCCAGCGCCATCCCGAGGACATGGGCCTCGACACCATGCAGCTGCTCGTCGCCGAGCCGGGAAGCCATCTGTGGGAGAGCCGCCGGATCCGGCAGGACGACGAATACCTGGTCACCAACGAGGGCCTGGCCTTCGCCTCGGGACGCATCGGCGGCGCCCTGCTCGACGAAGCGGCGACCGAAGAAGCCCGGCAGCGGCTGCTGCGCATGGCGGTGGAGGCCGTTCCCGACGCGGAGCGTGCGAGCCGGCCCGACCTCGCGCAGCGCCCGGAGACGGCGCGCGGGGCGGGGGCAGGGGCGGGGGCCGGGCCGTTGACGACGGCCAGGGCGCGGGTGAAACCGCGGTTCGGCGTCGCCCTGGACGTGGTACGCGAACAGTGGTTCCTGGCCGATGTCGCCTGGCCCCGGATGGCGGCCCTGCCACCGGGGGTGGAGCGCACCACCGACGGCCGGCTCACCGCCGAGGGCCCGGAGGCCCGGCGCTGGCTCTCGCGCATGGTGGACAAACGACTGCTCGTACTGGATCAGCCGGGAGTGGAGGGGGTCTCCTGATGGAGAAACTGGGACTTGGCCTGGGCATGGACCTCGTCTGGGGCGAACGGATCGGTTTCGACAAGGCCGGCGAGGGACGCCCCACGGACCAGGTGACGGCGTTCCTCGGGCGGAGCGCGCAGGAGTACGACTACATGTTCGTCGCCTTCCAGCCCATCGACTACGGACCGCTGGAGCCGGAGCGCTACTTCCCGGCCTACGACCGGCTCTTCGAACTGTTCGGCGCGGGCCGTCCGCGCGCGTTCCACCACACGATGCTCAACACCGGAAGTCCCGAGGGCTACGAGAAGGCCGCGATCGCCGACTTCACCAACGCCCTCATCGAGCGCTACGGGTTCCGTTGGGTGATCGAGGACCTCGGCATATGGTCCCTGGGCGGCCGGAGCCTGCCGTATCCGATGCCGCCGGTACTGACCGCCGAGGGGCTGCGGCGCTGCGTCAGCCATGTCGGCGAGTGGGTCGAGCGGCTGGACGCGCCGCTGTCGGTGGAGTTCCCGGGCTTCACCGAGGGCGGCAGCTTTCTGGTGGGGACCATGGACGCCTTCGAGTTCTTCGACACGGTGATCCGCGAGACGGGTGCGCTCGCCACGGTCGACATCGGGCACATCCTCGCCTACCAATGGCTGATGGGGCGCACCGGGGAGCGCATGCTCGACGGGCTGGAGGCCCTGCCCCTGGACCGCTGCCACGAGGTACACCTGTCGGGCTGCCAGATCGTCGACGGGCGCTTCCGGGACCTGCACCACGGGGTGCTGCTCGACGAGCAGTTGACCCTGCTCGAACATCTTCTGCCGAGGATGCCGCGGCTGGCCGGCGTCACGTACGAGGACCCGAAGTTCGACGCCGCCGGGGAGCTCGTGCCGAAGTCGCGGCCGAATGCCGAGCGGCTCTTCTCCCTGGTGCGGGCGTGGAAGGAGGAGACCCGTGCTGCCTGATCACCTGCCTGGGCCGGCTCACCGCCCGACCGAGTCCGGGCGGCACGAGCGCATCCTGCACGTGCTGGACCGGCTGCTGCACGACAAGTCCGTACGCACCGCCTTCATCGAGGGCGGGCCGTCCCATCCTGGGCTGGGACTCGACGCGGATCTGATCACCGCCTTCGAGCGGGTCGACGTACGGGAACTCGCCCAGGTCGGGCGGAACATCCGCTCGGAGGTGGTCAGCGGCGGGACCGGTACGGGGCCCGGCCTGGGGCGGATCTTCCCCCGGTCGCTGGAGGTCGTCCGCGAGCGCACCGGCCGTACGCCCCATGAGATCGCAGAACTCTTCATCGCCTCACCGCAGTTCCAGGAGTTCCGGGATGTTCCCTTCTCGCCCGCGGGGCGGGGCAGGCTGCTTCCGGAGTGCTTCCACCGATTCGTGGCGGAGTCCGGGCTGTCCGGACCTTCCGGCGCGCTGGGTGAGGCGGCGGGCGTGGAGCCGCTCGTCCACCACGAGGCGGCGGTGGCCGTGGCCCAGGCGATCGCCACCGGGGCCGGTGCGACCTTCGACGTCGGGCTGGCGGGCTCTGCGGTGCACGAGGGGACGCTGTACGCGTTCCGCGACTATGCCGAGGCGCCGGCCGCATGGGGTCTGGTTCCCACGATGTATCTCGCCGCTCCGGACCGCTGTGTCATCGGCGGCGGAAGCCGGGCGGTCTTCGATGCGCTCGTCGCGGTCCTCACCGGACGCGGCGAGGAGCTCGCGCCGAAGGTCCGCGAGGCGCTGGAAAACCGGCTGGGTGCCTGGGGGTTGCGATGAGCGGGAACAGCGGAAGGGGTGGGGCGAGCGTGACGGACGAATCGTGTCTGCCGGGTGATTCGGGGCTGGTGGGCGAGTCGGGGCTGGTCGAGAGCCGGGAACTGGACGTCGATCTCTTCTACCGCGAGTTCTGGCGCCGCCGGCCGGTGGTGTGGCGGGGCTGCGGGGACGATTTCCTCTCCCCCGCCCTCGACTGGTCCGACATCGAGGCGCTGGAACGGCGGCTGGCGGACGAGCCCCAGCGCAAGCCTGACGAGCCGAAGGCGGACGTGCACCGGCGCGAGGACGGCCAGGTGCTGTTCGTCAACCAGGCGCAGCACGCGCTGAGCGAACTCGCCGAAGCCTGCGCGGCTTTGGCAGAGCGCTTCGGTTGGGAGCAGTGCACCGCCGATCTTTCGGTGACGCGGGGCCGGGGCGCCGGCATCGGCTGTCACTTCGACCACAGCGACAACTTCGTCGTCCAGCAGCTGGGGTCGAAGAACTGGCTGGTCGGCCTTCCGGAGCACACTTCGCAGGAGCGGCAGCGCAAACGGATGCTGGAGACGAAGGGCTTCGTTCCGTCGGGCCGACTGCCCGAGACGCCCTTCCAGGTCGAACTGACCCCGGGCGACGTGCTGTACCTCCCGGTGTTCGCCCCGCACGAAGGA
This sequence comes from Streptomyces sp. NBC_00190, assembly GCF_036203305.1. Taxonomy (GTDB): domain Bacteria; phylum Actinomycetota; class Actinomycetes; order Streptomycetales; family Streptomycetaceae; genus Streptomyces. The sequence goes on from NZ_CP108131.1 coordinate 506,689, forward strand.
ACCGAGGGGGCGCAGCAGGACGGCGGTTCGGTGAGCGTCTCCTTCTCCTACAACGCGGAATCCGCCCTGAACCAGTACCTCCGGCCGCTGCTGCGCCGACTGTCGGAGGAGGAGGCCTGGTGGGGGCCTCTGCCGCCCGGTGGCGCCGACCTCGACCGGCTTGAGGGGGCGCTGGTGCGGGCCCTGCGGACCGTGGCCCGGGCCCGGAAGATCTAGGTGGGAGAACCATGCGCGTAAAGGATCTGGCAGCGGACAGGTCGGCGGCTGGGCTGCCGGACCTGTCGCTGATCGTGCTCGCCGAAGGGCCCGAGGCCATAGCGGCCAATACGCGGCTGAACCGAGTGGTCGCCAGGCAGTACCTGGTCCGCGCACTGCGCGCCGTCCAGCGGCTGGACGCGGAGCACCGCTCGGACCCGGCGCTGACGGCGGTCCGCGAATTGCTGGACGGCATGGACGTGGACGCGGCTCTGCACTGGGCGCTGCGGCCGGAGGTGACCGGCTGGATCTGGCGCAGCGAGGTGGGCGCCGCGGATCCGGCGCGGCTGCTGCGCCTGCTCGCAGACTGTCTGGCGTACGAGTCGGCCGCGGCTCCCGCCTTCGTACGGCTGGGCGGCGGGGGGCCGGGCGGCGCTTCGGCACCGGTGGTCACCGGGGACGGTCTCGCTCAGGGGTCGCTCCTGCTCGGCTGGGCCTCGGAGGGCGACGAGGAGGCCGTCCGGCTCGATCCTGTACGTGCCCGCTCGTTCGCCTCACGTCTGCAGGCGGCGGCGGACATCCTGGAGCAGGTGTGGCCCGAGGGGCTGGCCGTGGTCGCGACCGACATCCGGGCCTTCGGAGCGCTGGGCGGCCATCGCGGGCTGAAGCCGCTGAACTTCAGCGTGCACGGGCTGCGCGGGCTCGTCCTGACCAGCGAGCGCCCCGCGTACATGCTGGCGCAGTCGCTCGTGCACGAGGCCACCCATCAGCGCTTCAGTGGAGTGCTGGACTGCGTGTCGCTCGTGCGGAATCCCAAGGCGACCCACTACTCGCCGTTCGTCGACGCCGAGCGCCCTCTCGGGCACATCCTGCACGGCATCCTGTCCTTCATCAACGACGCGTACGCCGCCGGGCGTTACCAGCCGACGGAGAGCGATCCCATCGAGCTGGACCGCCTGGAGCGCTACCGGCTCCAGAAGGCGGGGCAGCTGCGGACCGCCGAGAAGAACCTGCTGGAGGCGGCCGAGCTGACACCGGCCGGTGAGCAGCTCATGGCCGGCTGCCAGGAGGCGATCAGCAGGCTGAGCCGTGGGTGACGCCCTCCCCGAAACTGCTGGGGTGACCTTCGGGGATCCAGTTGGTGACCCTCTCGGGGATCCGCTCGGGGATCCGCTCCCGGGCGCGCTCAGGGAGGCCGCGGAACTGCTCGGCCGGGGGGCGGAGATTTCCTCGGGGGAAGGGGACGACGGACTGGTGCGCGTCCACATCAGGCTCGGCCCCGCGCGCCACGGCCATACTCCACAGTGGGGGGTCGCGGCCTACGACCGCGGTTTCGTGGCCGGCGAAATCCAGCGGGGCGTCCGCCAGTTGCGGTCCGACCGCGCGCTGCTGGCCCTGCGGACGCCGCTCACGCAGCCACTGTCGGGGGCCGCGCTCCTCTCCCCCGCCGCGGCCGGGGTGTTCGTGCACGAATGCTTCGGCCACACCAGCGAGGCGGACAACTACCTGGCCCAGGAGGCCTCGGCCGACCGGGTCCTGGGTGATCGCTGGACCGCAGCCCCGCTGACGGTCCGGGACACTCCCGGGGCCCGTCCGTACGCGGGCAGTTACCGCGAGGACGACGAAGGAACCCCGGCCCGTACGGTCACGCTGCTGACGGAGGGCCGCTGGACGGGCCTGCTGACCCACCGGGCCACCCGTCGGCTGAGCGGGGGCCGGAGCACCGGGCACGGCCGGGGTGGTGCCGGGGCCTCCGTGCCCCGGTGCAGTGTGCTGGACGTCGAGCCGGGACCGTACTCACCGACGGAGCTTCTGCGGCAGATGGGTGACGGCTGGCTGCTGGGCACCGCCGTCGGCGGGTACTCGGTACGCGGGCTGCTGATCCTCGAACTGCTGTGGGTGCGCCGGGTGCGGGCGGGCCAACTCACGGACGAGGTGCTGGGTCCCGCAGTCGTCTGCGCGAAGAAGTCCGCGCTGGCCGCCCAGGTAACCGCCGTTGGCAACGACGTTTCGGTGAACAGCTCCCCGTACACCTGCGTCAAGGAGGGCCATGAGGTCGGCTCGACCCTGATCAGCCCTTCGCTGCTGTTGAACCGCTGCGTACTGCGCCCGCTGGACCAGCTGGAACGGGCGCAGGGCAGGCCCTGAGGCGCGACGTCGGCCCAGAGCTGCCGCTTTCCTCGGTCCGTCGTTGTTGAAGGTCCACACCCGGGCTCCGAGCGTCAGGCCCCCATCACGGTGCCGGGAACTGACAGGGCAGCGGGCCTTGATGCCTGGGTTCGTGTCACGGGGTACGTCGTCGCGGGTTGACACCGAGGACGCTGGACAGCGCCTGGCCCAGGGCCAGCACGCTCAGGCCGAACATCAGGACACCCAAGGGGACATGGAGCGCCGGCTTGTGCGCGATGCCGAGGACCACCTGCACCGAGGCGAGTGCGAGGAAGCCGGACGCGTACAGGATGGGCCGTGGCGAGCCGCCGCCCGGCCGCCACGCCAGGATCGCGGCGAGTACGTACAGCATCGTCGCGCCGTACATCACGCGCGCTCCGACGCCGTGCAGCGTCTCGCCGTAGGACGTGGACAGCAGCAGTCCGGCGGAAGCCGCCTGGAAGAAGAGGGTCAAGGTCTGCAAGGCGATCGAGACCTGCAGAAACGTGAATCTGCCCGGCGCTGTCGTCGTCTGTACGGCCATGATGTGGTCCTCACTTCAATCTCGCGGCGGTGGATCGGTGGTGTCTCGGTAGTCCGACGACGCAGGCCCGCGAAATGTGAGGTGAGGCGCCGGCCTCATAGTCCGGTGCTGTGTTTCGTCGACGGTACGGGGGTCCGAGCTTCGCCGTACTGGCCGGTGATGAGCCGAGACGCTCGCCCTGTCCGACCTCGCCGCTCACGCCGGCATGAGCGTCCGTACGTTCAGCCGCCGCTTCCGCGCCGAGGTCGGCACCACTCCCGGCCAGTGGCTCACCCGGCAACGCGTCGACCTCGCACGTCACTTCCTGGAGACCACCGACTGGCCCGTCGACCTCGTCGCCCAGCGCGCCGGCATCGGGACGGGCGCCTGCCTGCGCCAGCACCTCCACACGGCCATCGGTATCAGCCCCCACGTCTACCGCCGCACCTTCCGCACCGGCTAGTACGCCAGGAACCGAGTCAGCCGGCCGCCAGGATCTCCACGCCGTGCGCGGTGAGTTGGTCGAGGACCGGGTGGCCGGGGTCGGCGTCGGTGATCAGTCCGCTGATGTCCTCCCAGGGCAGGACGCGGAACCGGGAGGCGGTGCCGATCTTCTCGGACGAGGCGAGGACGTAGGTGTCCGCGGCCCGTGCGGCCAGAGCCCGCTTCATCGCGGCTTCCTCGGCGTCGCCGGTGGTCAGCCCCGCCTGTGGGTGGACGCCGGCGACGCCGAGCAGGCACAGGTCGGCGGAGACGTTCTGGGCGGCCTCGACCGCGGCCGCGCCGCAGGTGACCGCCGAGTGCTTGAAGAGGCGGCCGCCGAGGAGGAAGACCTCGGCCCGGGGGTGGTCGAGCAGTGCGGCCGCGATCGTCGGGCTGTGGGTGATCACGGTGCAGGCCAGGTCCGGCGGGAGGGCGTGGGCGACGGCGAGGGCGGTGGTGCCGCCGTCCAGGATCACGGCGCTGCCGGGCCGCACGAGCGCGGCGGCGACCGCGGCGACCTGCCGTTTGCCGTCAGGGGTGACGGTCTGCCGGGCGGCGTAGTCGGCGATGGCCGGGGACACGGGAAGGGCCCCGCCGTAGACCCGCTGGCACAGTCCGTCGGCGGCCATGTCGCGCAGGTCGCGGCGCACGCTGTCCTCGGAGATTCCCAGGTCCGCGGCGACGTCCTTGGCGACGATCTTGCCCTCTCGGGCGAGCAGGCCCAGAAGGTGGTCACGTCTCTCGGCAGCCAGCATCCGCATTCTCTCCTGTTCTTGCACGTTTCTGCGTGTACTGTAGCGCACCATGACCGACAAGCCCATGCTCGTCCTCATCGCCGGCCCCTACCGCTCCGGCACCGGTGGCGACCCGCAGGCGATGGCCGCCAACCTCGCCCGCCTCGAAGCCGCAGCCTGGCCGGTGTTCGCCGCCGGCCACGTCCCCGTGATCGGGGAGTGGGTCGCCCTGCCCGTCCTGCGCTCGGCCGGCGCAGGCCCCACCGATGCCCTCGCCGACCAGGTCCTCTATCCGGCCGCCGAGCGCCTGCTCGCCCACTGCGACGCCGTACTCCGACTCCCCGGCGACTCCACAGGAGCGGATCAGGACGTCGCCACCGCCCGCCGCCGCGGCCTGCCCGTCTACCACGACATCAACGAGATCCCACGCCGCACCCCGCAGGAGACCGCGTGAACACCCGCCCCGGCATCGATACCCCCGACCATCGCGGCCGCACGGGCCTCGACCACGCCGGCCGGGACCTGGACCGCAATCCCGGCGTGGTGGTCCGCGACGTGGAGCTCACCTCCCAGGGCTGGCACGTCCTGCGCCGCACCACCTTCGACTACCGGCGCCGCGACGGACGCTGGGTCACCCAGCAGCGCGAGACCTACGACCGCGGAAACGGCGCGGTCGTCCTCCCCTACGACGCCGAACGCGGCCGCGTGCTGCTCACCCGTCAGTTCCGCTATCCGGCCTACGTCAACGACCACCCGGACGGCATGCTCATCGAGGCCGCGGCCGGGCTCCTCGACGGCGAGGACCCGCTCGCCGCCATCCGGCGCGAGAGCACCGAGGAACTCGGTGTCACGCTCGGCTCGCTCACCCACGTCCTCGACGCCTACATGAGCCCGGGCTCCGTCACCGAGCGCCTGCACTTCTACGCCGCCCCCTACACCCCGGCCGACCGGACCGGAAACGGCGGCGGACTCGAGGAGGACGGCGAGGACATCCACGTACTCGAACTGCCCTTCACCGACGCCCTCGCCATGGTCCGCGACGGACGCATCACCGACGGCAAGACCATCCTGCTCCTGCAATGGGCTGCCCTGGACGGGCCCTTCGCCGCCACAACGGGCAGGGCGGCGGCGCGGCCGCCGACGCCACCGGTGACCCCCGATGACCTGCAGACCCCGCGAGCGGACGGTCGGCTCTAGGCTCGGCACCATGCATCATCCGTCCATACCCGCGCCGTTGACCGAGGCCGAGCTGGCCATGGCCGAGCACGAGCTCGGTGTGTCCTTCCCGGCCGCATACCGCGCGTATCTGCAGGAGGCGAAGCCTGCCAAGCGCGTGTTCCAACCGTGCCGAAAGGAGTGGGGCTGGGACTGGGGCGCTGACCGTGACACGCCGGCGGAGCTGCTGGCGCTGCCCTTCCCCCACCCCGACTCCTACTTGATCGCGAACGCCGAACTGGACGCGCGCGAACCGCGACTGGAGGAATTCGCCGACGAGCAGGCCTACGCCGCCGCCTGGCAGACCTGGGACCAGGAGTACGAGGTCTTCCAGGACCACAAGACCGCAGGAGCCGTGATCCTGCAGGACAACGGCTGTGGCTTCTACACGCTGCTGGCAGTCACCGGCCCTCTCGCCGGCACAGTGTGGTGGGACGGCCGCGCCACCTGCGACCTGATCGTCCCGCTGTCTCTCGATCACGCGGGCAGCGCCCGCCCGGCCACGTTCAGCGAGTGGCTTCGCCACGGTTCCTGGGAATTGCTGCCCCCGGGCTGGGGTCAGTCCCCACGCTCCGCCCCGTAGGCCCACTCTTTCGACATCATCTCGGACAGCGCTGTCGGCGCGATCGCGACCGAGCCCCGGCCCGGCACGCGATGTGCCGGGCCGGGCCCTCGTTCAGAAGTCCCAGCTCTGGCTCCGCGCGCCGTTGCAGCTCCAGCTCACCAGGAGCTGGCCGTTCTCAGGCCGGCCGCCCAGGATGTCGAGGCACTTCCCGTTCACCCGGTTTCGGATCTCGCTGCCGTTGCGGAACCACTTCTGGTGGAGACCGCCGTTGCAGTCCCACATGGCCACCGAGCCCTGGTCACCCAGATGGGGACCGTAGATCTCCAGGCACTTGCCGTTCATGCTGGAGCGGATCTGCTCACCGTCCCAGCGCCACTGCTGGTTGGTGTTGCCGGTGCAGTCCCACGTCACGGTGGAGGAGCCGTTCTCCTGGTGGAACATGAAGATGTCGACGCACCTTCCGTTCAGGTTGGACTTGAGCAGCGGCGCCGCGGCGAAAGCGGGCGCGCCCGTCAAAGCAGCGCCGGCCAGCAGCCCGGTGGCCGCCGCCAGCAGCATCAGTCGTCGGACAGACCTCATGGTGTCTCCTTCGTATCGCCCTTGCGCGGTTGCGCTGGCCCATCTCTAGCCGCCGGTTGATGTCCGGCGCCGGAACGGGGATTCCGGACATCAAAAGCTGGACAAACACCACCCATCACGACTGCGGAAAGGCGCAGAGAGGAAGGCAATGCCACGCCCCGAACGCCCGCTCGACCTGGACACCGGTCCGCTGACACGGTTCGCGGCCGACCTTCGGAAGCTGCGCGAGGCGGCGGGACGGCCGCCATATCGGGCACTGGCCAAGAAGGCGCACTATTCGTCCACGACGCTGTCGGACGCAGCGGGCGGGTACAGGTTTCCGAGCCTTGGCGTCACGCTCGCGTATGTCGAGGCGTGTCAGGGTGACCACCGCGAATGGGAAACCCGATGGCATGCGGTCGCCGCCGAGATCGCCGCGAGCGCACACGGCGATGAGCCCGGGGAAACCAGCCGGCAGAGCACACCGTACGCGGGGCTGTCGGCGTTCCAGCCGGAAGACGCCGACCGCTTCTTCGGGCGCGAGCGGCTGACCGACGAGGTGCTCGCGAAGGTGCGTGACCACCGGTTCCTGGCGGTCTTCGGGCCGTCCGGAGTGGGGAAGTCCTCGTTGTTGCGTGCGGGGCTCGTCGCCCGCGCGCGGGCATCGGAGTGGCCGGTGATGCTGTTCACACCGGGTCCGCACCCCGTGGAGGAGTGCGCGATCCAGCTCGCCGCGGCAACGGGAGAGGCTCCCGGCGCGCTGGTGACCGAGCTGATGGACGATCCCGTGGCGCTGCACCTGCGGATCCGGCAAGCCGTGATCGACCGCACACCGGACGTCGACACGCTGATCGTTGTCGACCAGTTCGAGGAGGTCTTCACCCTCTGCAGGGACCGGGACGAACGAGACGCGTTCATCGGCATGCTGATCGCGGCCAGCACGGCGGCGACCAGCCGGACCCGGGTGGTACTCGGCGTGCGCGCCGACTTCTACGGCCACTGCGTCCAGGACCCCCGGCTGGTCGGGGCGATGCGCGACGCGCAGATCGCGGTCGGTCCGATGAGCAGCCAGGAGCTGCGCGAGGCCATCACCCGACCGGCCGTGCTCGCCGACTGCACCGTGACCGGCCCGCTGCTGGCGGCCGTGGTCGCGGACGCGACCGGCCAGCCGGGTGCGTTGCCACTGGTCTCGCACGCGATGGCCGAGACCTGGCGCCGCCGCAGCGGCAGCCGCCTGACCCTGGACGGGTATCTGGCGGCCGGCGGCATCCAGCACGCGCTCGCACACACCGCCGAGGCCGCCTACCAGGCGCTGTCGCCGGTGCAGCAGGACCTCGCCAGATCGCTGTTCCTCCGGCTGACCGCGCTGGGCGACGGTACTGAGGACACCAGGCGCCGGATCACCAGGGAGGAGCTGGACCCGAACCCCGACACCGCCTACGTGCTCGAATCCCTCGCCCGGCAACGTCTGGTGACGCTGGACCAGGGGTGCGTCGAGATCACCCACGAGGCGGTCATCCGGTGCTGGCCGAGGCTGCGCGCCTGGCTGACCGAGGACCGGGACCGGCTGATCCTGCACCGGCAGCTCACCGACGCGACCGCCGATTGGGAGGCGCAGGACCGCGACCCGCACGCCTTGTACCGGGGTGCCCGCCTGGCCGCGGCGCTGGACCTGACCGCCGCGGAAGGCAGCCGGCTGACCTCCAAGGAACGGCGCTTCCTCGATGCGAGTCAGGAAGCGCAGGCCGGCGAGATGGCGGCGGTCAGGCGACGGGCGGTCCGCCTGCGGCAGCTGGTCACACTGCTCACCGTGCTGGTGGTCATTGCAGCGACCGCGGGCGGGCTGGCCATCGACTCGCGGGACTCGGCCATCCAGCAGCGCAACGTGGCCCTCGGGCGGAAGGCCGCCGCGGACGCGGCCGAGGTGCGGCAGCAAAACCCCTCGCTCGCGGCGCAGCTGAACCTGGCCGCGTACCGGCTGGCAGCCACCGGCGACGTCCGCGACCAGCTCATGAGCACGTTCGCGACGCCGTACACGAGTCGGCTCACCGGCCACACCTCCGACGTGGTCTCGGTCTCCGTCGCCCCGAAGGGCACGGTCCTGGCCACCGCGAGCTGGGACCGCACGGTCCGGCTGTGGGACATCGGGGACGCCCACCACCCAGTGCAGTTGGCCGTCCTGAACCAGTCGGAGCGGCTGAGGTCGGTGGCGTTCGGTGAGGGCGGCCGGATCCTGGCCACGGCGAGCGACCGATCGGTGCGGCTGTGGGACGTGGCGAACCCGCGTGCGCCCGTCGAGCTGAGCACTTTGCCGGACCAGCCGTCCGCCCCGTCGTGGGTGGCGTACCGGCCGGGCGGCGTCATCGCCACCGGCCACACCGACGGCGCGGTACGGCTGTGGAACGTGAACGATCCCCACCACCCGCGGCTGCTGGCCACCCTGCCGGGCCACACCGGCACGGTCACCTCGGTGACGTTCAGCCCGGACGGCCGCACGCTGGCTACGACCGGCGACACCACCGCCAGGCTGTGGAATGTCATCGATACCGCCCATCCGGTCCTCCTCGACGTCCTGCGCGGGCACACCGACACGGTGACCTCGGCCGCCTTCAGCCCTGACGGCGGGACCGTGGCGACCGGGAGCTGGGATCGCACCGCACGGGTGTGGGACATCGGCAGCAGCCCGCGGACGCAGCCGCCGGCCGTCCTGCTCGGCCATCCCGCGATCGTCTGGTCGGTGGCATTCAGTCCGGACGGCAGCACGCTCGTCTCGGTAGGCGGGTCCACCCAGTTCTGGGATGTCGCCGCCCCGGCAAACCCGAAGCGGGTCAGTACGCTTGAGGGCGGGTTCTACCAAGCCGCGTTCACCCCGGACGGCCGCGTGCTCGCCAACTCCGACCGGCTCCTGGACGTGCGGGACCTATCGCTCGCGACCCATGACGACGTGGTCACGTCCCTGGCGTTCGGCCCCGGCGGCCACCTGCTCGCCAGCGCCAGCTGGGACGGCACCGCACGCCTGTGGCAGGTCACCGGCGGCCGGGCCCTGTGGCCGCTGTCGGTCCTGCACGGACACACCAAGTTCGTCCGGTCCGTGGCGTTCAGCCCGGACGGGCGAACCCTCGTCACCGCCAGCGAGGACACCACCGTCCGCGTCTGGGACGTGACCGATCCACGCAGGCCGCACCTGGCATCGGTCCTCTCCCCCGGCGCCGGCGAAGTCGGCGGCGCCGGCTTCGGCCCGGACGGCCGCCTGCTGGCCGTCTGGGCACAAGGTACGGCCGGACTGTGGGACCTGACCGATCCCGGCAGTCCCCGGAAACTGAGCCGGATCGCCGAAGACGGGCCGGACGTCACGATGGCCTCGTTCCGGCCGGACGGCCGCACGCTGGTGACGAGCACCGGCGAGTCCGGTTCGCTGCGGTTCTGGGACATCAGCGATCCGCGCAGCCCCAGGGAACTGCCGTCCCCGTTCCGATCCGACCCTCTGACCGGCGGCGTATTCAGCCCCGACAACCGGAGACTGGCCGCCTTCCACCGAAAGGACAGGACGGTCTGGCTGATTGACGCCGACGACATCGACCGCCTGGCGAAGGTGACGCAGCTACCGGCGTCCGGCTCCCTGCTCTACACGTTGGTCTTCGACGCGGACGGCCGCCGTCTGGCCGCCGGCGCCGCGGACAGCAAGGCCCTGCTGTGGGACGTGAGCGGTGCGGCGACTCCCGCTGTCCTCACCGGCCACTCGAACCCCGTACCGGCCGTGGCGTTCAGCCCGGACGGCACGTCCCTGGCCACCGGCGGAAACGACTTCACGATCCGGCTTTGGGACACCGGCCTGGACAGGGTCGCCGCACGCGTCTGCGACAGCGCGTACCCCCGGATCACCAGAGCGCAATGGGCGCAGTACTTCCCGGCGGTCGACTTCAACCCACCCTGCCCCGCCACATGACGTCCGCCACCACCCGTCCCGAACTCCCGCCAGTGGACGGGCGTGCGGACGCATTCATTTGAAGCCTAAACGACATTTATTGCATGTTTTTGCAACCTGAGGGTCGAGGAACGCATCCAAAGAGGAGGACCCACCCGTTCTGCCCGCCCAGGGCAGCCGCACTGTTCGGAGCGAAGTTCGTGCACGAGTACCCGCAGTCGCAGCAGCCCAGGCGATCCCGCAAGAAGGTGTGGATCGGCTCCGCAGTGGCCGTGGCCCTGCTCGCCGGCGCCGGCTCCGGGTTGATCTACTGGACGACGGACTGGTTCGACGGGAACGGCGAGTCCGTCGGCTACGGGAAGCCCGCTGCCGGAGCGGACAAGGACAAGAACAAGGAGACCGGGGGCGGGAAGCAGGCCTCCGCGCCGAGCGCGGACCCGGACGTGTCCCTCCCCACCGGTCCGTTCACCGACTTCAAGCAGACGGTCAAGCTGGAGGACGGCACCCGCATATCCAAGGCCCGGGTGAAGGGCGCCAAGTCCGGCTTCGACGGCAGCGTCTGGGTGTGGACGCCCAAGGAGTACGACCGCCCCGAGTACGCGAAGAGCGCCTTCCCGGTCATGATCGCGCTGCCCGGAGGCAACGGGAACGCCGACAACTACTGGGCGACCATGCCGAAGCTGGGCCTCCAGACGGCCGTCGCCGAGGGCGCCGCAGCCGGCAAGAGCCTCCCGTTCATCCTGGTCATGCCGCTCCTCAACCCGGACAGCAAGTACTACTACGACGGCTCCGACATCCCCGGTCAGGCCAAGATGGGCACCTGGATCGGCGAGGACGTACCCGACCTCGCCCGGGCCAACTTCCGTACGTACAAGTCCCGCGACGGCTGGGCCTTCATGGGCAACTCCTCCGGCGCCTTCGTCGGCCTCAAGCAGCTTCTGCAGAAGCCGGACCGCTTCCGGGCCGTCATCGCCAACGGCGGCGAGATCGTCCCGGACTCCCCGCTCTGGAAGGGCCACCAGGCGGAAATGGACGCTAACAACCCCGAGAAGCTCGCCCCGAAGCTGATCAACGGCAAGGGCCCCGAGGTGGACGTCCTCTTCCAATACGGCACCAAGGAGGGCGGCCGCGACCGGATGGAGAAGTTCCAGCAGCAGTTCGGCAAGGGCCCGATCAAGGTCACGATCCACGAGATACAGGGCGGCGACCACAACGGCTGGGACTACGTCCGAGGCATGAAGGAAGGCCCCCTGGAACAGCTCAGCAAGCTGATGAAGGGCCCGAAGCCGCAGTAGGTGCAGGTAGACGGCCCCGGCACGCCCCGCGTCGCAGGGCCCCACCTCGGGAAGCCCCGATGCGAACCCAAGTTGCTCTTGGTCGTGTTCCGGCTCCGTGGTATCCGGTCACGGAGCCCGCTCAAAAACCCGTTTGGCGGACCACGGCGACCGCTGTTACGTTTCCGCAGGCCGTGCGAGAGAACGAGGAGGTGGTACCCGTGAACGCAGTATCGACATGGGTGCTCTCCTCCGGGGTCACGGTCGGGCGATAGGTCGTCCGGGAGCGCCGTTCAACAGCACTCCCGAAAGGCACGACCATGGCCCTTCACTTCACTTCTGAAGCGCCTCGACGACGGCGTCCTCGAGCGCGAATTCACCCTCGGCGAGATCCCCGGCACCCTGTGGACGCCTGAATCCGCCGCACCGGTCCCGCTGATCCTGATGGCCCACAACAACGGCCTGCCCAAGGGGGCGGCCCGGCTGGTGGCCCGGGCCCGGCATTGCGCTGCGTACGGCTACGCGGTGGCCGCCATCGACGCCGCCGGGTGCGGCGACCGGCCCCGTTCCGCCGCCGACGAACAGGCTCGCGCCGACCTCCGCCGGGCGATGCAGGTCGGCGAGCCGGTCGACGAAATCTTCGAGTCCCTGGTCGGCCCGCTGGTCGAAAAGGCGGTCCCGGAATGGCGGACCACCCTGGACGCCCTCCTTGCGCTGCCCGAGATCGGCGGCTCGGTCGGGTACTCGGGGTGGACCGCCGTCGGCATCCGCCTTGCGGCGGTCGAGCCGCGCATCGCGGCCGCCGGTTTCTTCGCCGGGGGTTTCGTGCCCCGCGCCCAGCGCGAGGAGGCCCCGCAGGTCACCGTTCCGCTGCTGTTCCTGCTGCAGTGGGACGACGAGGGGAACCCCCGGCAGCGGGCCCTTGACCTGTTCGACGCCTTCGGCAGCAAGGAGAAGACGCTGCACGCCAATCTGGGCGGACACGTCGGTACCCCGTGGTTCGAGGTGGAGGACGGGAACCGGTTCTTCGCCCGGCACCTGAAGTAAGGCCGGACCCTCGGGCCAGCAGTCCGGGAGCCGAGGCCCCGCCGGCGGGCGACCCACGCCCGCCGGCACGGCGATCAGGCAGGGCGCGGGATATACGCCAGGCCGTGCGCGCCGGGCTCGCCGAGCTTGGCGATGTCCAGCCGGGCCAGGCGATCCAGCGTCTCCAGGTCGACGATGTCGACGGTGGACGAGACGACGCAGGCCACATAGGCGAGTCGGCCGTCGGGAGACGAGGTGATGGTCAGCGGGAAGAGCCCCACCTCGACCTCGCCCAACTGCTTGCGGGTGTCGGCGGAGAACACCGTGAGGCGGCCCGGTGCATGGCGTCCGAGTTGCGCCCCCGGGTCGGCCGTCATGCGCAACTCGCCCGCGAGCAGCTTGCCCGTCGACGTCAGGTGCACCGGCAGGATGACGTTCTCCGTGGGAAGGATGTCGACGACGGACGCCGTCCGGGTGTCGATCACGCGGATACCGGTGGCCGGCCGTTCCTCGGCGGTGCCGGAGAAGTTGCTGTAGGGCGCGGCGACGAAGGCGTGCGTGCCGTCGGCGGAGACGGCGAGTCCCTCACTGCCCGGTACCTCGACCTTCGCGGTGAGGACGCCCCGCTCGAGGTCGACGACCGACACGAACGGCGCCTCCTTGTTGGTGGCGTAACCCGTCCTCCCCACCGGGTCGATGGCGAACCAGTGCGGGCCGGGCGCGTCCGTGTCGATCCTGCCCACGGGCCGGCGGGTCGCCGTGTCGATCACCACGACACCGCCGGGCCGGTCCTCGGCGCCCTCCACGCTGACGTAGAGCAGCCCGCGCACCGGGTCTAGTGCCAGGCCGTGCGGCCCGTGTTCCGGGGCGAGGTCGACGACCTCGACGATGCGGCGGGTGTCGGGGTCGATGACGGCCAGTTCGGTGCGCCGGCCGCCGTTCGCGTGGTAGTAGCCCGAGTGGTACGTGAGCGTGCACCACACCAGTCGTTGCGTCGCATCGAAGCACAACTCGTGGGGCTCGGCGGGGACGTGCACATCGCCGAGGTGCCGGTCGGAGGCGGCGTCGAAGAACGAGACGGTCGGTCCGCTCTGACTGACGACGGCCAGGACATCGCCTTCTCGACCGGTACGGGGGGACTGCTGCACAGCGGCTCCTTGAAAGGGGTGAAGGGAGGAATGCCACGCGTTTTCGCGGCGTCTCCACTCTCCGCGCCGGAGGGTGCCACAACAATGCAAAGATTGACACTCAATCATTGCCGCAGACGTAAACCTGCAGTTCAGGAGCCACTGATGGATCTCAACCTGCTTCGAGTCCTGGACGCCCTGCTCCAGGAGAACAGCGTGACCCGCGCCGCGGAGCGCCTCGGTACCTCGCCCGCGGCGGTCAGCCGTACCCTGGCCCGGCTCCGCCGTACCGTCGGCGACCCGCTGCTGGTCCGGGCCGGCCAGGGGCTGGTCCCGACCCCGCGCGCCGTGGAACTCCGGGAGGAGGTGGGCGCGTTGCTGCGCGGTTGCGACGGCGTCCTGCGGCCCGGCACCGGGTTCGACGCCGCGCACCTCCAGCGCACCTTCACGGTGCAGGCCACCGACCTGCTCCTGGTGGGCGTGGCCGGGAACCTGACCGAGCGGATCCACGCGGAGGCCCCGCAGGTGGACGTCGTCTTCCTGCCGGAGGCGATGGAGGGCGGTCCCGGTCTGCGGCAGGGCTGGGTGGACGTCGAACTGGGTGTCCTGGGACACCTGGACCCGGAGATCCGGACCCGGCAGCTCACCCGCAGGCCGCTGGTCGGCATCGCCCGCAGCGGGCATCCCCTCTTCGGCGGGCGGATCGACGCCCGCCGTTTCGCCGCGGCCGACCACATCGGCATCTCCCGGCTCGGCAAACGCCTCGGGCCCATCGACAGCGCCCTCGCGGAACTCGGACTGCGCCGCCGGACGGCGGTCGTCGTGCCCAGCCACACGAGCGCGATGATGCTCGCCCGGGACACCGACCTCGTCGCGCTCAGCCTGGCCGACTGGCTCCCCGACACCATCTCGGCCATGGGCCTGCGGACGTTCCCCGTCCCCCTCGACCTGGAACCCCTGGACCTCGGGATGGCCTGGCACCCCCGCAACTCGGCGGACCCGGGGCACCGCTGGTTCCGCGAACACCTTGCGTCCGCCGTCCTGGCCCCGGCCGGGCCGGGGCCGGCAGCCGCTCGAACTCTCAGCTGACCGCGCCCTGCCCATCCCGCCTCGCGCTGCCCGGCGGGATGGCTCAGGTGACATCGGTCAGCGCTGGCCAGCGCTGCTCAGCCGACCATTGGGTGGCGGCTTGTGGGTCACGGGACCAGCCCCGCGTTGCGGAGCGCGGTGAGGCCCTCCGGATAGTTCGTGCTGATGTGGGCCAGGACATCGGCGTCCGAGACGGTGATCTGCTTGTGTGCGGCGCACTCCTGGAGCCAGACGATTCCGGGCTGGACGCTCAGACTCTTGAAGCTGCTCTTGCCGTCGCTGCCCTGGAAGCCGTACTTCTTGTGGTTGCCGGTGAGCCACTGGATGACCGCGGCGGTGTCCTTGGGAAGTGGTTCGAGTGCCGTGACGGCAGGCGTCTGGCCCCTGCCCGCGATCGCGGTGGCCACGTCGGATGCGCTGGAGTTGCCGGCGAGCACCCCGGCCTTGTAGAGCGCCAGGCAGGCCCTCATGTACTCCTGGCGGCGTGCCGCGTTCGTGTTGCCCGTCACGCTGTCGGCCGCGTTGCGGGCGTGGTCGAGGAGGGAGGGGGAGGTCTTGAGGATGTCCTGGCGCATGAAGTTCATGGACACCTCGAACCGCCCGCGCTCCACCCAGTAGTTCGCGAAGATCATGGGGTCGTTCGTGATGGCGGGGCTGCCCGCGGCCTGCCACTTGGCCGCGTTCGACTCGACCGTCTGTGCCGTCACCTGCGGATAGGCGATCTCGGCCACGTACGGCTTGGTCTGCCAGCCGGAGCCGTCCTTCTCGAAGATGTGCCCCAGGCTCTTCGCGGACGTGATGTCGTACCAGGCGACGTCGCTCCCGTCGAGCTGGAGGACGACATCGGGACGGGTGTTGCCGTGGGTGACCTGCATGGCCACGGAGAAGGTGAGGCCGGAGGCCGGACCGGTCCAGGATTTCCGCTCGGTGAGGAACACCTTGGTGGCGAGGGACTCGATGGCGTAGCCGGCCATGGCCGGGACCATCGCGGCTATCTCCGCCTTCTTCGCCGGTGTGGCCTGGAGGTATTCCTGCCACTGCTCCGACCACCGGCCCAGATATCCGTCCGTCAGCGCGAGATTGGCGTCGGTCGGGTTCTGGGTGGCCTGGAGCCAGGCGATCTGGACGGCAGCGTCGAGCTTCTCGCCGAAGCCCACCAGGTCCTTCCCGACCTCCTCGCTGGGGAGCTGGCCGGACGTCGGGTAGGGGTGGATGGAGCGCTGGACGGACTCCGTGCCGCCGCCGGTCCGTTCGGCCGGGCCCTGCGTCGCCCGGCCGGGCACCGGTCCGCTCAGGACCCTGGTGGCGTTGGCCTCCGCCTCCCGCTCGAAGCGGTCCGACGGGTCCGAGACGCGCAGCCCCGACCCGTTGTCCGTGCCGGCCACCGGGCCCTGCCGCTGCTGGATGACGTGGGTCAGCTCATGGGCCAGGGTATGCCGGTCGGCGCCGCCCTCGCCGATGACGACGTGGCTGCCGGAGGTGTAGGCGCGGGCGCCGACCTCCGCCGCGGAAGCGCGGGCCGCCCCGCCGGTGTGGATCCGTACGTCGGAGAAGTCGGCGCCGAGGCGGGCTTCCATCTCGCTGCGCGTGGCGTCGTCGAGGGGGTTGCCCGGGGTGCGCAGGACGTCATGGACGGTGGAGCGCTGTACGGGGTGCTCGGTCTGCTGGTGGTTGCAGTCGGCGCCGTGCTGGTGCCGTTCCTGGGCCTCTGGGTGTCCGGCCCGGCGGAGCATCTGGACGACTGCCGCGTTGCCGACGCTGCCCTGCAACGCGAGGAGGCCCGGGGGCGGCGCCGGGCTCGCGGCCTGGGGTTGGCGAGCCGGTGCCCGGCCCTTCCGTGCCTCGGCAGACCTGGCCCGTTCTTCGGCGTGCATGCGACCTCTTCCTCGGCGAGCAGACGACTCCCCTCTGGATATCTGAGGCGCGGGCGGTCGGGCCATGTACAGGAGGGCAGAGCAGGGGCAACGTGCGTGGGCCGTACAGGCGCATGGCCATGGCGCGCCAGGCCATCAGCCCGAGTCCGGCCCGGCGGACGATCAGTTCGGAGTGCTGCGGCGGCCATTGACAGTCGAGACCGTCGAATGTGACGGCAACCAGCCCCCAGCGGTGTGCGGGCCTCGTGATCCGGCCCGGCCTCACCCGATCCCAGACGCTCCCTCCTCCAGCTGCGCCAGCTCCTCGGTGCTGAGCGTGAGCGCGGTTGCCCTGGCCGAGTCGGTGATGGAGGCCGGGCGGCTGGCTCCTGGTACCGGGATCACGGCAGATGAGTGGGCGAGCAGCCAGGCCAGGGTGATCTGCTGGGGGCTGACGCCGCGCTCGGCTGCGATGCGGTGGAAGGCGGTACCGATGGAGGTGGGACCGGAAGGGCCGTCGAGGGAGCTGCGCGAGATGCCGCCAAGTGGGCTCCAGGGCAGGAAGGCCAATCCCAGCTGTGCGCTCAGCTGCAGCTCGGGCTCGCTGTCACGGACGGCGGGCGAGTACTGGTTCTGCACGGAAACGAGTCCGTCGCCGAGGATGTGATGCGCTTGGCGGATCTGGGCCGAAGTCACGTTGGAGATTCCCGCGGCGCGGATCGTGCCGGCGTCGAGCAGCTCGCGCAGCGCGCCGACGGACTCTGCCCAGGGTACGGCCGGGTCCGGCTTGTGCAGCTGGTAGAGGCCGATGGCGTCACCACCGAGGCGCTTGGCGGAGGCTTCGGCGGCTTGCTTGAGGTGTGCGGGGGTGGCGGTGACGGTCCAGCTGCCGTCGCCGGGACGGCCGCGGCCGCCCTTGGTGGCCACCAGGACGTCTGAGGTGTCGCCGCCGTAGCGGGCCAGGGCGCGGGCGATCAGCTGCTCGTTGTGGCCTGCCTCGTCGGCGTGCCAGTGGTAGCTGTCGGCGGTGTCGATGAGTGTGACGCCGGCGTCGAGGGCGGCGTGGATGGTGGCGATCGCCCGCGGTTCGTCGGGGCGGTGCTCGATGGACAGGGGCATGGCGCCCAGGCCGATGGCGCTGACGGAGGTGTGGGCGATGGTGCGGTACTGCATGGCGGCTCAAATTCCTCAGGCGGTGGGTGACGGCTGGGCGGTGAGGGCTTCGGCGATGGCGCCGGGCAGCCAATCGGTGGTGCGGGAGAAGCGGAAGCCCAGCGCCTTCGCGCGGGCGTTGCTCATGGCGTAGTGGCGGTCCGAGGAGAACGGCGAAGCGTCCTCGCCCGCTGGGACGGTCCGGTGGACGGGCTCCCGGCCGACCTGCGTGGCGATGACCGCGGCGAGGTCGTGCACATCGAGCAGGCCGTCGGAGCAGGCGTTGACCGGGCCGGTGAAGTCGGCTGTGGTTGCCCACAGCAGCAGGTCCGCCAGCTCCTCGTAGTGGATGAAGACCGTGGGCAGCGCCTTCGCGTGCACAGTGATCTCTTCGCCCTGGGTGATGCGCCCGGTGTAGTGCGCCAGCCGGCCGGTGAACTCCTGCGCGCCGCCGCCGAGCACATGGGCGCTGCGCACGCTGGCGAACTCGAAGTCGTCGGAGCGGGTGAGGACGGCCTCCGCCTGGCGCTTGCCCTCGGCGTAGTGCGCCTCCAGGTACGCGTCGTCGTTCCAGGGAAGGTCCATGGCCACCGGCCAGGTGGCCGGGTCCACGACCTCCTCCCGCACCGGCGTGCCGGTAGGCACAGCCGGCAGCACGGCGGTCGCGGGGTCGTAGACCTCGATCGTGGAGGTCATGACGTAGCGCCGGGTGCGGGCGGCAAAGGTGCGGGCGGCGATGGCCGCCTGTACCGGGGTGTAGCAGACCTGGTCCACCACGACGTCGAAGGTTCGGGCGTCGAGCACGGCCTTCAGGGCGGCCTCGTCGTTTCGGTCGACAACGAGGTGCTCGACACCGGCGGGCGGCGGGGTGGAACCGCGATTGATCACAGTGACCTGGTGCCCCGCGGCCTGCAGGCGCTTGACCAGGAGCTTTCCGAAGTACCGGCTTCCGCCGATGACGCAGATCTTTGACATGCCCCCATCCTGGAGACCCGACATCATCAGCAGAAGTCCTGACCTGCTGGTTACGTATTAAGTGAAACTGTTGATCGATGTGCAGCGGCTCGCATCGTGCGGGCGGTGGAATCGGCCCGGTGTCAGCTGTGTGTGGATCGGTACGCCCATTGTCAGAGGCTGCTGGCAGCATCGCCGCCATGAACGTCAACGGAACTCGTGCGGCTACCCGGGACCTGCTGTGCGGCCGCTGTCTAGGCCAGGACTCCGGGGCCGTTGAGGCGTGTTGCGTCGTGCCATCGGTCGTTCGATCGGGAGATCCGGCACGTGGCAGAGTGGTAATCCAGCGGTCGGTCGTTCAGCAGCTTGATCCGAACGAGGCGCTCCAGCGCCCGCCGGTCCCGGTCGTTCAGCTCGTCCCCGGCACCGATCATCGCCAGCGCGTGCAACGCATGGCGGCGCAGTGTCCCCGGACCGTTTCGCCGTATCTCCAGCAGGCCGCTGGCCCCTTCGGATCCGAGCGCCCTCAGGTCCTTTTCGGCCTGCCACACGGCATCTTGTCGGGCGATCTGCAACAGGAGTGACTCAAGGGTCGGTTCTGCGTACTCATGACGCCGACCCTGGAACAGGTCTCGATCGGGCAGTACTTCACCGACGTCCGCAGGCCCGGCAGACTCGGCACGGTCCCGGCACGGGTTCGTCTGCGGTCAGGGAGACGCGACCAGCTCGGCAGCCCGGACGCGGAGCAGCTTCTTGTCCGGCTTGCCCACGTCGGTCAGGGGCAGCGCGTCGACGAAGGTGATGCTCGCGGGCTCGTACATGGCGCCCTTCCTGTCCCGCACCATGGCGCGCAGCTCCGTTTCGCCGACGTCTCCGCCCGGCGTGCGGACGACGACCGCGTGGACCCGCTCCATGAGGTTGGCGTCGGGGACTCCGAGCACTGCGCTCTGCAGGACCTGCGGATGGGAGTTCAGCACGTCCTCCAGTTCCACCGTGTACACGTGGCCTCCCACCACCACGATCATGTCCTTCAGCCGGTCCACGATCGTGACGTATCCGTCCGAGTCGACGAACCCGATGTCACCGGTGTGCAGCCAGCCGTCCCGCAGTACCTCCGCGGTGAGCTCGGGCTGCTTCCAGTAGCCCTTCATCACGTGCGGGGAACGAACGCAAATCTCGCCGTGCTCGCCGACGGGCAGGTGCCGTCCGTCGGCGTCACGGACGGCGACCTCGACGCCTTCCATGATCTTCCCGGCGGTTCGCAGCAGCTCCGGGCGCCGCGGATCGTGGTCCTGGGGAGAGAGCATGCTGATCCCGCCCGCTTCGTTCTGGCCGTAGAACTGGTTCAGTACGGGGCCGAAGCGCCGGACCGCCGCCGTGAGGCGGGTCGGGGAGGAGGCGCAGCCCCCGTAGGTGAGCATGCGCAGGCTGGAGGTGTCGGTGCGGTCGACCTCGGGGTGGTCCATCAACTGGTAGAGGAGCGGCGGCAGCAGGAACATGTGGGTGATGCGCTCGCGCTCGATGGCGGCGAGCACGACACCGGGCTCGAACTCGTCCAGCAGGACGACGGTGCCGCCGCGGCGCAGCGTGGTGTCCGCCATGAGGCCCGCCGCATGCGCGAGGGTGGTGCACACCAGGGCCCTGACCTGCCCCTCCTCGGACCAGTCCGGTCCGATCGACACGCACTGTTCGAAGGTCGTGCAGATGGCCTTGGGATGACCGGTGGTCCCACCGGTGTGACGGATGGTGCAGATGTCCTGCGGACGCGCCGAACCCGTTAAGGCTGCCGTGGACTCTTCGCCGGCGAGCTTCACCAGGTCCGTGCCCGCGCCGCTGCCTCCGCCGAGGACCAGCACCCGTTTCAGCGGCACCCGCTGGGCCAGGTCGGCGGCGCGCCCGCGGTAGGCGGGGTCGACTATCAGCGCCCGGGTCTCGACGTCCCGGAGGATGTCGGCGTGCACGTCGGCCGAAAGGCCGGCGTAGAGGTGGTTCACGGCGCAGCCGAGCAGCCCGGCGGCGTAGCGGGCCGCGAGCGTCTCGGGAAGGTTGCCGGAAAGGAGCGTGACCGTCTGACCGCGCCTCACCCCCTGGGACCGCAGCGCGCGGGCCATGCCGTAGACGAGGCCGCGCAGTTCACCCGCGCTTACGCGCCGGACCCCGTGTACCAGGACCTCACGGCCCGGTTCCTTTTCCAGGGCGTCAAGAATCTCCTCCACGTGGCTGCGGAAGTGTTCGGTGGTGTCGTTCATACCGATCCCCATTGGTTGACTTGAGCAACTAGCGGGAGGTTAACGGTCGGTGATCCACAAGCCCAAGCCGGACGCCGACATCCAGCCAACACCCGCTCCCCCGCACACGCCCCCCGGTCGGCCAGCCCGCCCCCGTGCCGGACGTCCCTTGGGCGTTAGCCTCGGCGCAGGGTTGTCCCTCTTGCCCCACAGGTCGTCACACGTCACATCGACGGAGAGATCCGTGCCTACGACCTGGCCTCCGGTGACCTCGGCCCCCTGACACCCGCGGCGGTGTTCCGGCCCCTCCATGGCCACCAGGCCGAGGAGGCGGACGTCTCCATCGATCTACGACGGATGGCCTACACCACACTGAACGCGGTGGTCTGCCTCACGCGCACCGGGGACATGACGTGGACTTCCCCGTTGGAACCGCACTCCGACCAGTCCTACGGCCACCGGCCCGGTTGCGCGTTCTCCCCGGGGGGAGCAGTTCGTGACGGTCCACCACGACCAGACAGACGTCGCCTTCCACCGCCACCCCGACGGCGAGGCGACACTCACCCTCCCCATCGAGGCCTTCGGATACGACCCGGACGAAGTCTTCATCGAGTGGAGCGGCGGCTACCTGACCCCGCACACCGCCGTCGTCACGCTGGGCGGGGAGGGGGAAGACGGAGAGGACTGGTTCCGCCACCACGTCGTCGACCTGCGCACCAGCACCGTCGACGGCGAACTCACCGTCGAGGCGGAGAATCCGTACGAACTCCACCTGCTCGGCGACGGCACCTGACTCACTCCCGGCCCGACCGGCCACCCGATCCGCTGGTCCCGACGGCGACGGCTCTGATGCTTCGAGCGGTGTCGGCGAGGAGGGGTGGGCGGGCCCGTTGGTGCGGCCCGCCCACCCCGGCGGTCACCCGACGGCGACGATCTCGTTCACGATCCACGCGCCGAGTTCTTCGGTCATGGTGGTGTGTCCCTCGTTGCGGCTGGCGCACACGAAGGCGTCCAGTGCACTGTGGTCCGGTGCGATCGGCCGGTAGAGCGCCTTCGGGTCGTTGATGTCGCCGGCCGCGACGGCGCTGATGCTGGGGATGAAGCAGGACGTGCGGATGACGTCCGGGTCCACCGCATTGCGGAGAAGGGTCATGAGGAGGCCGGCGAGGCCGAAGCTGCCGGGGTCGCCGTCGGGGGTCGGCATGGTGAACAGGCCCCCGGGAGCGCCGTCGATGTCGGGCAGCCCACTGGTACGCACCAAGGTCGCCTCCTCGCCCGTCTTCTGCAGGCTGGCGACCACCTGGTCTCCCTGCGCCTGGGTCTTGAGCCACGTGTCGTGCAGCGTTTCACCGTTGCACCTCACCGCGATCACGTCGGGCTTGACGCCGTTGCCGGCACCGGTGTCCATGCCGTTGGCGACACCGACCTTCCGGACGTTGCGCGGCCATCCCCCGAGCTCGTCGAGCGCCCGCAGGAACGCCACCCGCTCCGGTGCCTGCTGCGGGGTGTCGCCGACCTTCCCGATGTGCCACCGTGCCATCTGCTTCGCGGCGGGGCTGTTGAGCAGTCCGGAGAACTGGCGCAGGTAGGGGCCCGCGACGGGCGTGTCTCCCCACTTGTCCGCCGCGTAGTGCGTGAAGGCCTGGAGGGCGATGGGGAACCATGCGCCCTGGTGGGGGGAGTCGTAGGAGAAGTAGAGGGACGTCTCGTGGTCGGGGAGCTTGGTGTCGTGCTCCATCTTGGCCAGCGCGTAGCGGGTGACCATTCCGCCCATGCTGAATCCGCCCACGGCCAGCTTCGCCCGGCCCACGCGCTCGGCGAGGGCCCGGCGGATGCATTCGATGGCGGTGTCGGCGTTGTCCGCGATGGAAGCCGCGCGGTCGTCGTAGCCGAGGATGATCACATCCCGGCCTGCCGCGTGGAGTTCGGAGACGAAGCGGTAGTCGCCGTTCTCCTCCAGGCCGTGCCAGAGCTGGTCCACGTTGCTCGACCCGCTGGAGAAGCCATCGGAGAGGATGACGGGCCTGATGAGCTGCCTGCGGTTCAGCGGGCTGTAGTAGACCCAGGCCGTTCCGCCGTCGAGGCGCCATTCGTCATGCGGTTCCGGCGCGGGAGGAAACGAGGAGCGGGCTCCAGGGGCAGCCGGTCCCCAGACATCAACGACAGGTGCAGACATGATCAGCTGACTCCTTGCACAGTTCACGGGTTCACCGAATGGCCGGTCCCGTCACGCCGTCATCGCGAGACCCGACCGCCCAACATCGTAGTTACAGAATGTACATGCATGGCTACTCAACGTGCGCGGTGCTGGGCAACCTCGACCCCGTGGCGATCGGGTGATACGGGTCTCGCGGCCGTGATCATCCCGTACCCGGCGCGTTCCGGAGTGTGCAGGCGTCCCAGACGAGTGAGCATCCCGCCCTTCGCGGGCCGGGGCCCGTACCCCTCGGGGGACCTACACCCAGCTCAGGCCGCTCCCGCCACCGCACGCCAGGGCGCCGACTCCCTGGCCGGCCCCTTGGCCCTCGACAACCTCCTGTCGCTCAAGTTCCTCGCCCCGACGGTCCGGGACGCGAAGCGCCAGGTCGGCGGTCTCGTTTCGGGGCTGTCGCCCGCCCCGGCCAGTGCCTCCGGCCTGGGCCGCCTCTTGAAGTAGACGACGGAAGGATCCGACCCGCGGCACGCGCACCACGAGCCTGCCCCGCCCGCTCCCCCGGCGGCAGATCCCGACGGATCGCGCGATGCAACGTCGTCAACGGCGGTCGGCCGGTCGAGCAGCTCGCCGCCGAACCGGGCCGCCTCCGCACCATCGGCCGCACCAACCCGCCGCGGGCCGACCGTACGTCAGTACGCGCCGAACGACCAGAAGACGCCCACCTCGTCGTCAGCCACCGCGATCAGGCCCAGATCGTCGAACAGGTCGAGGCCGTTGAGGTACGCGGAGGTGAGGAAGCAATGGGAGCGGGTGCCTTGGAGGCCTGCCGCGAGGAAGTCCGGGGCCGGGTCAGAGGCGGCGGCCGTCGCGTTGGTCCAGTAGCTCGCGGTGGGTCCGTACCGGTCGAGCAGGGTTCGGGCGTCCGCCAGGACCGCGTCCCGGTCGGGGCGCAAGCGGACGGGGGCGGGTTCCGACTGCCATTCCTCGGTCATGACGGCGAGCGCGGCGACCGCTGCCCGCGCCTCCAGGGGGTACAGGCGGTCGGGGAACTGTGATGCGGCCGGCGGGTCGAAGGGGTACGCGGGCACGGAGAGGCGGGCGGTGTCGTTGAGGTCCCAGTCCAGTCGGACCCAGCCTCGGGGGTCGTCGACCTGTCGGTGCAGCACGGCGAGCACGTCGTGCGCCCAGTCCTGGTGCCGACGGGGGCCGGTGGCCGCGAAGGTGTAGACGTCGTCGAGCAGCCGCAGAGCCGCCGCGTTCCAAGGGCAGCGGCGGCTGCGGAACTCCGTCAGCAAGCTGCCGACTTGGCGGGCGAAGACGTCCTTCGGCTCGCGGGGGATGCTCCGGAGCCGGTCGAGGGTCCAGTGAATTGTCTCGCCCGTTCCTGCTTCGGCGAGGCCGGCGGGGCCCTCCGGGAGCGGGAGGTCCGCTCCGTACCAGAGGGCCTCCAGATGGGCGTCGAGCAGGTCGAGGGCGAGCCGGTCGGCAGGCAGGGGCATTTCGTCACTCTAAGCGTTGCCCCGTAACCGATCTTGCGGTATCCCCATGCCCGGTAGGCGGCGCGGCCGACGCCGCCTCGCTCGCCGGGTGGACGTTCAACAGCACCCGCTCGGCTCCGATGACGTCGAGCAGCTTGAACGCGTCCTCGGCCTGCACCGCGGCCGAGCCGTCCATGCGTTCTATCGCGGTGATCCCTTGCTGCGTCATGTGGTTCCCTCTCGAACGGTCACGCCACGGCAGCCATGTCGGAGTCTCTCAGGTATCCGCTCCGCACTTGGTGCGCGTCCCAAGCGCCTTTAGCGGGACAGCCCTTGGGGCGTGGGCGATGCCTCGGTGAGCGACATCCAGTGCCGGAGGGTCTTCTGATGGGAACCGGTAGCCGTGCCTTCGGCGACTGCCTCCGCGTCCACGACGGAGCAGGGCGCTCCGGAGCGTGTGAGTAGGACGAGCGGCCACTCGGGGCCCGTACCTGGCCCCGCTGCGTCGAAGGCGGTCCAGTCCCAGGGCCCGTCGAATTGCCATGCCCGCCCGGCGGCGTCGGCGACCTCATCGCCCGGCCGGAGAAACGCGTAGGGCCGCATCAGCAGCTCAAAGGTGAACGGGATCCCGTCGCCCGGGTGAAGGGTGTAACCGGTGCCGTTGAGATGGCTGCCGTCCGGAAACTCCTTGTACGACAGACCGCGGTGCAGCACGTGACTCCGGCCGGTCAGCAGGCGATCGTGACCCACTTGTGCACGGGGTAGGTACGGGTGGAAGTGTCGCTGGCGCTCGACAGGATGTCGAGTTCGGCGCCGGTGGGCGGGGCGATCAGCCGGAACGTCAGCCAGGCATCACCGGTGGAGTCGGCGGTGCCGGACGCTTCCGAGGTGTAGCCCTTCCGGCCGGGGATCCAGTAGTCGGCCCAGACCGGCTGCCCCGCGAACTTGGTCGAGTAGAAGGCGTCATGCGAGAGGTGCACGGTCACGTCCACCGCGCGGACCCAGACCGGCCGTCCCCCGATGCGGAGGTTGATGGTGGTGCACTGCTGGAAGACCGTGGTGTAGGAGTGGCCGTTCCCCTGCACGGCCGCACTCGTATTGTGCCGGTGTGCGCGGTGGGCACCCAGTGCACATCGCACGACGCCCATCAGGCGACGAGCGCGTAAATGCTGCTGCTGGTCAGCCAGAGTCCGGCCAGCAGCGCGAGGGTGACGATCAGCTGGTCCTGGTGATGCTCGAGCCAGGTCCGCAGAGCGTTCAGCCGAGCCTGCGCGGCGTCCGGCGCCCAGACGGTGTAGAGCTCCATGACCAGAAGGCTGAGGGTGGCCAGCAGGCAGTAGCCGGTCAGCGCGAGCCAGTCGGAGAGGGAGGAGAGGTCGGCGTCGACGACCGTGGCGGCGCCGGCACCGACCAGGGCCCACGGCTGGAGCAACCAGGCGAGTGCGGCGGAGGTGCCGAGCGAGGCGTTGTCGATGCGGGCCGTCCAGCTCGGTGGCCGGTACGGGCGGGACGGCTGCCGGAGCCGGTAGCCGCCGAACAGCACCAGGCCCACGCCGATCGCCAGCTTGGCGGCGACCGCGGCGGTTGACGGCGTGCTGTGGTGGATGGGCGGCGTCCCACCGGTCAGCAGCATGACGCAGGCGACCACCGCGACCAGGTTGACCAGCCAGGACAGCAGGAAGGCGAGCCCCTTGCGAACACCGCGGCGCGACGCGAGCAGCAGGATGAAAGCGCTGTTGTGCAGCGGCCCGAAGGTGATGGCCGCGCCGATCACGACCAGGTCGACGACCATCGGCACAACCGCTCCCGGAGGTCAGGGCCGCCCAGTGTCCCGGACGGGCGTCTTTGCACGGGCGGGCCGGGCGGGCAGGGGTGTCGGCGCACGCGTGGCGCCGCGTCCTGACTCTGCGGCCCTTGGCCCGACGGGTCAACCGAGCCACGCCGGTGCCCCCGAACGCCTCTCCCCGGCCACGGACAACGGCAGGCGGTGAAAGCGGCCCTTTCGGTGGGGGTGAACATCAGCGGGTGCCCCTCCGCGCGGGGCGTTCCCCGGGCCCGCGGCACGCACGCAGCACCAGCTCGGCGATGGCGGAGACGGAGACGGAGACGGCGCTGACTATTGAGCGGGAGAGCGTCGCCACTCATCCGCGCAGTGGCTGTGACCGCCCACGAACACGGCAACAGCAAACCGGTGGTCCGGCCGCTCGGTAGTCACCGCGTACGGCAGCGCGATCACGCCGATGGCGAGGCCCAAGGCCCAAGGCCCAACAGGACGGTGTGCGGCAGCCAGTGACGGTCGACCAGGCATTGCAGGGCGTGCGAGGAACGCGGGAGCCGGGACGGTCAGTCCGCCGAGGTCGCGGTAGGGGCATGGTGCAGTTCGACCATCGTGCGTACGGGAGGCGGCAGCCAGTCGCCGGCCGAGGAACGGCTATGCGAGAGCTGTTCCAGTACCTGAGTGGGCGTCGGGCGGCATTCCGGATCACGGTCAAGGCAGCGAGCTATGAGGGCGAACAGGCGGGACGGCAGCAGGCTGAGGGCAGATTCGAGGGATTCGCCGTCCTCGGACGGCACGGCCCCTGCGGCGTGGCACAGCACCATGCCGAAAGCGTAGACGTCCGTGGCAAAGGTGATCGGTGCGCCGGTGAGCTGCTCCGGGGCGAGGAAGCCCCGTGTGCCGATGACTTGATCGGTACGGGTTATCGCGGTGCCGTCGAGGGCTCGGGCGATGCCGAAGTCGATGACGCGAGGGCCGGTGTCGGAAATGATGATGTTGCTGGGCTTGAGGTCACGATGGACGATGCCGCAGGCGTGAATGCCCTCAAGGGCTTCGGCGATACCGACGGTCAGGACCTGGAGGGTTTTGACGGGCAGAGCACCGTGCTGCCGCAGGACGTCGTGCAGCGACGGGCCGGGGATGTACTCGGTGACCAGCCACGGCGGTTCGCTGTGTGCGTCGGCGGCGACCACCGACGCGGTGTGGAATCCTCCGACACGACGTGCGGCTTCGATCTCGCGACCGAACCGCCGCCGGAACGCGGGATCGGCAGCCAACTCAGGCTGGATGACCTTGACCGCGACCATGCGCTCCCCAGGGGAGCGACCGAGATAGACCGTCCCCATGCCGCCCTGGCCCAGCCGGGCCGTGAGCTGGTAACGGTCAATGCGGCGGGGATCGCCCTCCCGTAACGGCTGGTGCCTGGGCTGGAAATCCCCCTGGGGACGCGGCGGTGGTGCGATCGGTGCCGCCCTCTTCCCGCCGGCGATGACGGCGGCCACTTCGCGTCCTGTCTCCGCCCGTCTCAGCACGGCCGCCCGCTTATCGGCCTCGGCGCGTTCCGCCTTCTCCATCGAGTCCTGGGCAGAAGCGGATGACTCAATGGTCCCCAGCTTGACGCGGTTGACGCGGATGCCCCACTTGCCGGTGGCCTCGTCGAGGACGCCGCGCAGGGCCGCGTTGATCTCCTCACGCGAGGTCAGGGCCCACTCCAGGTCCATGCCGCCGATGATGTTGCGCAGCGTGGTGACGGTGAGCTGCTCGATGGCCTGGATGTAGCTGGCGACTTCGTACGTCGCGGCGCGGGCGTCGGACACCTGGTAGTAGATGACCGTGTCGATGTTGACGACCAGGTTGTCCTGGGTGATGACCGGCTGCGGCGGGAACGGCACGACCTGCTCACGCAGGTCGATGCGCCTGCGGATCGAGTCGATGAACGGGACGACGACGTTCAGACCCGCGTTGAGCGTGCGCGTGTAGCGGCCGAAGCGCTCCACGATGGCGGCGCTGGCCTGCGGGATCACCTGAATCGACTTGATCAGGGCGATGAAGACCAGCACCACCAGAATGATCAGGACGATGACGATCGGTTGCACCGCGGCTCCCCCTCCCGTTGAGCACCCAGGCATCTGACCCAGATGACGCCCGATGATGTTCGCGCCGAAGTGTGGCAGACCCACACGGTGTTGCGTAGCTCGGACGCTCAGATCTGACATCGATCGGCTTCGTGAAGCGCCCTGCGATACGGGGCAACGTACTGCGTGAGCATGGGGCCGATGAGGGCTGGGCCGGCCCGTGAGCGGTGACCGCCGCCGAAACGTTCCATGCAGGTACCGAGGCCGTCCTGATCTTGCCGGGCCGGAGGCCACCGGAGGCCGCCGGAGTAGCCAGCCCGGGACTCCGTACCGGCTGCCGGACACCGGCGGCCGGTACGGGGGGAAAGGCTCTGGACCCGGAGCGGTTGAGGTTAGTCGGCCCGTAGCGCGGCCAGCCGCTGTTCGAACGGCACCAGCTCGAAGCCGTCCGCCGGAGCCACCGACGTGATCGCCCCCGTCAGCGAACGGGGCGCGATCGCGACGGCGGTGTCAACGTCAGGGGCGGCGGGCGCCATGAAGCGCGCCAGCTCCGCGCCCGCACGGGCGATCCGCTGCGCCAGCCCCGACTCGCCCCAGTCCTCCGAGGCCGCGTACACGGCGGTTGGCAGGACGAGCGCGCGCAGGTAGGTGAACAGGGGACGCAGAGCGTGTTCGGTGACCAGGGAGTGCCGGGCCGTGCCGCCGGTCGCGCCGAGGAGCACCGGTTTCCCGGTGAGCGCGTCCTTGTCGATGACGTCGAAGAACGACTTGAACAGGCCGCTGTACGACGCCGCGAAAACCGGCGTCACGGCGATCAGGCCGTCCGCGGCTGCCACCGCGTCGAGCGCGGCGGCGAGTCGGGCGGGCGGGAACCCGGTGACGAAATGCCGACCGATCTCTGTCGCCAGTTCCCTCAGTTCGATCACTTCGAGCTCGGCGTCCACGTGCCCCAGCGTCACGGCCGCGAGCCGGTCGGCGAGTAGCCGCGTCGAGGAGGGCGAACTCAGACCCGCCGATACGACGATGAGCTTCATGCCTGCGTCTCCTCCTTCTCCTGGGCTGCTGCCACGCGGGCGGAGTGCGTCGGGGCGTCCGGTACGCCGGCCGGGCGCAGGTTCGCGAACTCCTTGCGCAGCACCGGCACGACCTCCTCGCCGAGCAGGTCGAGCTGCTCCAGGACGGTCTTCAGGGGCAGGCCCGCGTGGTCCATCAGGAAGAGCTGGCGCTGGTAGTCGCCTGCGTAGTCCCGGAAGGACAGGGTTCGCTCGATGACCTCCTGCGGCGAGCCGACGGTCAGCGGTGTCTGGGAGGTGAACTCCTCCAGGGACGGGCCGTGGCCGTACACCGGCGCGTTGTCGAAGTACGGGCGGAATTCGCGCACCGCGTCCTGCGAGTTCTTGCGCATGAATACCTGGCCGCCGAGCCCGACGATGGCCTGCTCGGGGGTGCCGTGCCCGTAGTGGGCGTAGCGCTGCCGGTACAGGTTCACCATCTCCTTGGTGTGGGAGGACGGCCAGAAGATGTTGTTGTGGAAGAAGCCGTCGCCGTAGTAAGCGGCCTGCTCGGCGATCTCCGGCGAGCGGATGGAGCCGTGCCACACGAAGGGCGCGACGCCGTCCAGCGGGCGCGGGGTGGAGGTGAAGGACTGCAGCGGTGTGCGGAACTTGCCCTTCCAGGTGACGACGTCCTCGTCCCACAGCCGACGCAGCAGCGCGTAGTTCTCGATGGCGAGGTCGATGCCGTCGCGGATGTCCTTGCCGAACCAGGGGTAGACCGGACCGGTGTTCCCGCGGCCCGTCATCACGTCGACGCGGCCGTCCGCGACGTGCTGGAGCATCGCGAAGTCCTCGGCGATCTTCACCGGGTCGTTCGTGGTGATCAGCGTCGTCGACGTGGAAAGGATCAGGGACTCGGTGCGCGCGGCGATGTAGCCGAGCATCGTCGTCGGCGAGGAGGGGACGAACGGCGGGTTGTGGTGCTCGCCGGTGGCGAAGACGTCGAGGCCGACCTCCTCGGCCTTCTGCGCGATGGTGAGCATCGCCTTGATGCGCTCGTGCTCGCCGGGCACGCGTCCGGTCGTCGGATCGGCCGTGACGTCACCGACGGTGAAGATCCCGAACTGCATGACTCCCCTTCCCAAGGTTGTTTATGTTTCAACTATACTCTGGAACCGGGGGTACGCCTGAGGTATTCCCGATGGGCGCGGGGCCGCCCGGTGGACGGGCTTCGGGGCGTCGGCCCTGGTCCGCGACGGCCCGGCAGCGCGACCCGCAGGACGCCAGGGCGCGGCCGACAGAGAACCCCCATGCCTGACCGGCCGGCCGAGCTGAGTGGCGGGCGGGGGCGGGCCGGGCGGGCGGCGGGGTCCCGATCCGGCATCCGGGCAGCGCCCCTCCAGCGGGACTACGGAAGGGTGAGGGTGCGATCGGAACAGTCGGTGTCGCGGGCCTCGAGGGTCGGGTAGAGGCGCCACTCTTCGTAGGCCCCGGACTCCACACGACGCCCCCGGTTTGTGGCGCCCCGCGGCTCTCCCCGCATCGGCCTGAAGGGGTGACGGTCCGAACGAAGCACCGATCCGGGCGCCGCTGGTGGCGTTCAAGGACATCAGGCGATGACTGGCCTCACTTCGGTCAGGCTGAAGTAGCGTTCCCGCCATCAGGAGCCGTTGGTGGCCTTCCGCAGCTGGTACAGCTCCCCGGAGTCCGGATGACCGACATGCTGGTAGATCCGGGGCTTCCGGTCGGTACCGCCGACGCTCCACGCCGGCCAGGAACACCCCGGGACGCGGATGCGGACCTCCTGGGTCCAGACGTCCCGCCCGGGCTCGTACGACCAGGTGCCGGAGCCCGAGCACTGCCGCGACGGGCCGCTCTCCTGGTTGCCGGGGTCGTGCTCGCCGACGCCGAAGGCCGTGACCCGGCCGTCCGAGGGCCGCCACCATCAGCGGCACCCACCACCACGCCTCGCGGCCGCCGATCCGGCGGCCGAGCAGATCGGCCAGCGCCACCGCCGGCAGCACGAAAACCAGGGACAGCAGGAACGCGATCACGCCGACGATCGTGCCGAGGGAGAGCAGGCTCGCCACCAGGGCGGTGCTGTCGACGGGGGTGTCCGGCGGCGGCTGCGTCCGGACGTACAGAAGGACCACCAGGACGGCGAGCGCGACCTCCAGGCAACCCACCAGCGCCGAAACCGGCAACATCCGGCCGTACGACCGCTTCTGATACACGGCCACCCCCCCCTCGTGGCACGGCGAAATGGACGTGTCCGCCCGTCGGGCGGCATGGATCCATTCTGCCAGCTGGGCTGAACGTGTTCAATAAATTCTCCGTGCACCGCGGGCGGGCGAGCGCCCCCATCCCACACCCCCTTGTCCGCGGTCTGATCGGCAGCCGCCGCGGGGTCGGTCAAGGAGAAGCGCGCCGAGTAGCCAACGGTGCGTGTTCACCGGGTGTCTTGCATCGGGCACGGTGCACTTGGCTGCGACGGCTGCTATCGGGTCACGTACATGCTGGCAACGAAGTTGGTCAACGAGCTCGTGGAGGCCGCCGATGAGAAGCAACTGCCCTAGCCAGCCGGCCCCGCGACCGGACCAGGAGGCGGGTGCTGCCGTACAGCCGGGTGGGGAAGGTCAGCCGCTCGTCCAGCCGTGCTCCCTACGCACAGCATCAGCCTCGTCTTCGCCGAGCCAATCGACTGTGAACCGCTGGCCCCTCAGTCGGAAGAATCCCGAGGCCCAGTCCCCAAGCTCCTCATCAAGCTCGTCAGCACCGACGATCCCGTCCTCGAACACGGGCAACTGCTGTGTTGCACCGACACGAAACACTGCCCACTCAGGAAGCTCTTGCGGCTTCACCCACCGCCTTCGCCAGATCGGGCCTTCCCGCCACCACCAAGTGGTGACTCTGGTCAGGAGCACGCCGACCTGTTCGTCCCCATCCACAAGGCGAGCAGCAGCATGACGATAGGGGTCAAGTCGAACATCCACGGGTGGCTTCGGCCGCTGACGTCTGAACACACCCACATTCTTCCTGACGGCGCATTCGACCCGCGCCGCGAATGAAGCCCACCCGAGTTCACAGACGTTCCGGTCCGCATGCGCCGCCTCCGTTGCGGCTACCCGGCGGCGCCGTCGCCGAGGCGCGGCGGGTCATGCGTAGTAGCTGAGGATCACCAGAAGCGCCGTGCATTCCGCGAGGAGCTGGACGCCGAGCGCCGCCTGCCGCACTCGCAGGGCCGGAGCGGCCAGGGCAACCACGAACGCCAGGGCGCCGAGGCCGGCGCTCCAGACGAACAGCCACCCGGGAAGCCCCCTGGTGCACTGCACCCCGTACGTCACACAGCCCGACACCCGCACAGAAGACAGAAGCACCATGACGACCGCCAGGACCGCCGCCGGGAACAAGGCGGCGGACAGGCCCGACCAGAACCGGGAGCGGTCTTTTTCTCCAGCCGCCCGGACCGGGAGCGTTGCAGAGGGAGCAGTTGCGTTCATGCCCCTATCCAACGCGTACAGCGAGCCCGGCACAGCCGTCCGGATACCTACCTCACGCGAGGGCCCCGTACTCAGACCGCGGGCGCCGGACGGCTTCGCACAACGTCGGCTGAGGCTCATGCCATGGCGTTCGGGACGGAGCCCAGCCTCCGGAAGAACTGGCCAGCCTCGCCCGGAAGCAGGCGGCAGCCGTGGCTCTGTTCATGAGTTGTGAGAGCCCGTGCTGCTCGGCGGGCGTGCGATAGGTTGCCCGCCATGACTGAGCTTGGATCCGTCACCTGGCCACCTGCCCCGATCACGACCGAACGGCTCGTGCTCCGCGAGTCCGAGGCCCGAGACCGTGCGGCGTTCATCGAGTTGTTCGCCTCGCCGGAGGTGGGCACCTACCTCGGTGGCCCTCGACCGCGTGACGAACTCGAACGCGCGGTGCCTGAGGTGCCCGGGCGGCGCCCCGGCCTTTTCGTGATCGATCTCGACGGAGCGATGATCGGCACGATCACGCTCGATCGGCGCGACGCAGAGCGTCCGGGGCACCTCCGTCCGGATGCCGGAGAGGCCGAGCTCGGCTACATGTTCCTGCCGGAGGCATGGGGACGCGGGTACGCCGCCGAGGCGTGCGCAGCGGCACTCGGCTGGTTCGCCGAGGCGCTCCCCAGCGAGCCGGTGGTGCTCTGCACCCAGACCGCCAACAGCCGCTCGATGAGCCTCGCGGCCAAGCTGGGGTTCAGCGCGGTGGAACGGTTCGAGGAGTTCGGCGCCGAGCAGTGGTTCGGCGTGCGGTCCTCGGCTACGCCGTCCGGTTGAGCTCGTGCTCGGCAGTGCGGATCCACGAGGCCACCTCTCGGTCGTCGGCCTCGGCGTGCCGCTTGGCTTCGTAGGGCGCCAGTCCGCCTCGGGTGCCCTACGGGAGGCCCTTCCGCCCGTGGAGGCGGCGCTGGCCCGGGCCGAGCAGGACCTGGCGGAGGCCGGGCGTACGCATCAGGCGCATCTGGCCCGTCGGCCCCGTTTCACGGTGAGCCTGTTCACCCTGGGGCGGGCCGCGCGCAGCTGGCACGCGGACGAAGCCGATGCCGCCGGCCTGGTCCCCGCCGAGCGTGGGATGCGGGATGCGGGATGCGGGATGCGGCTCAGGCTCAAGTGGACGGCGTACGGGGAGCCGTGGGGGCGGCGGCAGCAGCAGGCGTGCGCGCTCACGAGGAGGCCCAGCACGCGGCGCGGGCCCGTGCCGAGCACACGGAGAAGACACTGGCGGCGGCGCGGGGCCGCTGGGAACGGTTCGTGCCCGAGGACTCCTGGCTGACCGACGACTCGGCGCGCGAGCTCGCCGCCCCCTGGTCCGACCCGGAGATCACCGCGGCCCGCAGCGAGCTCTTCCTCGCCGCCCTCCACCTCCACCAGGCCTTCCTTCGCTGCACGGCCCGCACCATGTACGCCAACCTGATGGCCGGAATGGACGCGGTCGCCGGCGCGGTGCCGAAGACCGTGCCGGAGGCGCATGCGAGTGGGCAGGTGCGGTCGGACAACCACCTGCTGGCACTGATGGTGCAGCTGAAGTGCTTCAACCGGATGGGTTATTTCCCCCGGCTGGATGACGTCCCGGAGGCAGTGGTGGCCCACATCCGCCGAGATCTCGGGCTGGGCGAGGACGTCGCCGCGGTGTACGACTCGGACCGGACCCGGGGCCATCATCGGATGCTGATCCGCCGGCGTAGCGAGGTCGTGTCGGACATTCAGCAAGACCGCCGTCGTCGTCATCACCGCGAAGTCCGCCGGGCGCAAGGTCTTCGGCCTCGCCACCGCAGACGTCCGTCTCGCTTGACCTCTTGCGCGTCAGTCCGGCAGCCAGTGCAGCTCGTGCGCCAGGGTTTTGGCGACGGCACGGATGCGGCGGTGTAGTGGCGACTGCTCGCGTGGGAGGACCAGGTGGATCGTCAGGCTGGGCGCGCCCCGCAGCGGTCGCCAGGTGAGACCGGCCGGTGATGCCGTGACCGCGGCTTCTCCGGCCGGGGCGAGGGTGACCCCGTCGCGCAGGTCGCGCTGAGACATGTCGAAAGAGACTGCGGGCGTGTGGAATCGGGGGTGTGGTCGGGTGTCTCGGAACAGCGCGGACAGCTGATCGTGGATCACGGGGTTGGCCGAACGGTCCGGGAGCCGCAGCGGATACGCAGCCGCGTCGGCGATCTCGATCTCCGGGTGTTCGGCCAGCGGATGCTGCTGCGCCAGCTGGACCCCGATGCGCTCACGCCGCAGCAGGAACCGGCGCACGCCACGGCCCGGCTGTTCACCGCGGGTGATCCCGGCATCGATGCGGCCGTCGGCGACCGCGGGGGAGATCTCCGGTGTCGCCATCGGGACCGCGCCGACCTCGAGTCCGCTGTTGCCGCGAATCAGCCTGTCCACCAGGGCCGGTGCCGTCTCGGCCCCGGCGCTGAGGCTGTATCCGATGCGCAACGTGCCCAGTTCACCGGCCGCCGCGCTCCGGGCGGTGTCCCATGCCCGGTCCAGCGCCGCCAGCGCGGGCGGCGCGGACTCCGCCAAAGCCGCACCGGCCGTGGTCAATACGACGCTACGCGTGTTGCGGACCAGCAGGGCCGTACCGAGTTCCGCCTCCAATCGGCGCATCCGGGCGCTGAGTGCGGGCTGTGCGATACCGATCCGTGCGGCCGCGCGGGTGAAGTTCAACTCCTGCGCCAGCACCAGGAAGTACCGCAGGCTCACCGTATCCGGCGCCACGTGCCCTCCCTGCCGATTGATAACGATCCGTTCTGAGCCTATCCCGTACCGGTCTTTCCCTCGACCGCACATCAAGCCCTAACCTGCGCATATGACGATTCAACTGACCGCAGTACTGGACATCGCACTCACCCACACCGCCGATTTCGAGTCCGCCCTCACGGCTCTCGCGAAGGCCGCGGCCACCGAGCCCGGTGTGCTCGACTATGGATTCTGGCGCGACCCGACCCACCCGGGCCCTCCCCGATGTCGTAGCCTTCGTCGGCGACCTCCCGCTGTGGCTGGCCACCGACTCCCACGCGCTCCTCGAAACCACCTCCGTCCTCACCCAGATCCCGATGCTCCGCACCTAGCGAGGTCGGCGGCAGTTCTTAGCAGGAGCTCCCAGGTCACCCGGAGTGTTACGGTCTCGTCTCTGGGCGGAGGTCGTCATGCATAAGTTGGTGGTCCTGTATTCCAAGCCCGCCGACCCTGACCACTTCCGCGACTACTACGTGACCAACCACCTTCCACTGGTCATGAATTGGCCCGGCCTGCTTGCGTGGCGCTACAGCTTCGACGTGGCGGCGACCAAGGGAGAAGCGCCGTATTTCGCGGTCTTCGAAGGCGACTTCGCTGACGCCGCCGCCATGGCCGCGGCGCGGGCGTCGCCGCAAGGCCAGCGGGTGGCCGCCGATGTCGCCAACTACGCCACCGGCGGTGCGGTCATCATCCACTATCCGGTGCAGGACGGCACCGGCTGAGGCAGGCCGGTACGCTCCGGGACGCGTTCGGTCGGCCGTTGCGGCCAGGTCCGGCTATCGGCGGACGCCGTTCGCGGTTGCCGGTTCGTTGAGCGTCAAAGGTGGGCCGATGTCCTGGCCGGATGTCACGGTGGTTGATGCGTGCGTGCGGCGCGACGGCCGGGGCGGTAGCCCCACGTCCGTCACCGACGACGACCCGGCGGCGACGGACGCGGACCGGCGTGCGGTCGCTGCTGCGGCCGGCACCTCGCACGCGGCGTTCCTCGGCCCGGGGCGGACGCCGGACGGTGGCTGGCCGGTCCGGTTCTTCACCGCCACCGCCGAACTGTCCGGCTGCGGCCACGGCACCGTTGCCGCGCAGGCCGTCCGGTTGACCCGCACCGCGCTGGGCGAGCTGAACGACCGCCAACACACCGGCGGGCGCACGTTCGACACCGTCGCGATCCGCCGCCCCGCCGGCATCGAGGTGTGGTTCGACCAGGGCCTCGTCGCGCTGCGTCACCCGGCACCGGACGAGCGCGCCGCGATCGTCGCCGCGCTCGGGCTCACGGCGGACGACCCGCATCCGACCGACGCGCCACGGATCGCCGCGCCCGGCGCACCACGCATGCTGGTACCGGTCCACGACCGGTCGGCGCTGCTCCGAGTCCACCCACACCTCGGCAGGCTGACAGCGGCGTGCCAGCGGTACGGGCTCCTCGGCTGTTTCGTGTACGTACCGCCGGTGGGCGACCGACCGGGTGCGGCGCGGATGTTCGCGCCGGCGATCGGTGTCGACGAGGACGTCGCCAACGCCAACAGCACCGGCTGCCTGGCCGCCCACCTGCTCGACACGACAGGGGCGCAGACGGTCGCGATCGAGGTGGAGCAGGGCGACACCCTCGGTCGACCGGCCAGCGTGCTCGCTTCGGCCCGACGTGGGCCGGCGGGCATCACGACCCGGATCGGCGGGTTAGCGGTGGTCCGCGACGGACACTGAGGCGACGACTAAAGGGGGTGTTCCACAAGGCTGTGAACTGGGCATGGGGCTGGGGCTGGGGCTGTCCGCTGCGGTCAAGCGTTGGCACCCGGTGGCGGCCGTCAGCGGGACGCGGTGTCGAGAGGCGTTCCCGGCGGCGGGTGGGCGTCGTTGAGTTGCTCGCGGACCTGAGCGTTCACTCCGGGATGCGCGTCGCAGCTGTCCGCGCCAGGCCCGCGAGCAGGCGCAGCCGGTCCTCGGCGGAGCTGCCGGGGGCCGCGGACAGCACCAGCAGCTCCACGCCCGATTCGTCCGGCAGTACGAAGTTCTCCTGGTGCAGTTGCAGCAGTCCGACCAGCGGGTGCCGGTACGCCTTGCGCCCATGCGTGCGGGCACGCACGTCCGCGCGGCCCAGAGGCGGCAGAAGCGCTACGGATGGCCGGAAGACTTCAGCAAGTCGGTCAACCCTCCACACTTTCAACGCAGTTGTTAACACGGGATTGGTGGAACTGTGCATGAATGGTCAACCGGGCCGTGCATGCTGCCGGTTCGGGAGTGACGCTGACGTGCTGGGGGGCATGGGTGGTTGTCGGGGAGAGACCGGTCGTCGAGGAGCCCCGTCTGGCCGTCCGGCGCCGGTCGTCCGGCGTGTGGTCGCGGCGGAGCCTGTTGCTGTTCTTCCTGCCCGCGCTGGCCACCGTACTGACGGGGCTCACCGCGCTGGCGGTGTCGGGCAATCTGCTGCTGCCCTTCGAGAGTGTCGTCGTCCTCGAGGGGAAGGTGGCCTCCAAGCGGGACTTCTTCGAGGACGAGGAGGTCCAGCGGATCCTGCTGAAACACCGCGTGAAGGTCCACATCACCAGCTCGGGCTCGCGCGAGGTCGCCCTGCGGGACCTCGCCGACTTCGACTTCGTCTTCCCGTCCGGTCAGCCGGCCGGCGACCTGATCACCGGCGTGCGCGCGTCGGCCGGCCAGTACGCCAAGGTGCACCGGCCGTTCGTGAGCCCCATCGTGCTCGCGACCTACCGGGAGTACGCCGAGACCCTGCAGGACGCCGGGATCGCGACCCCGCTGCCCGCCGAGGGCGCGGACCGGCCGCTCTACTACTCGCTGGACATGCAACAGTTCCTCGACAACATCGACCGGGGACAGCGCTGGAACGACCTCGGCATCCGCCGGCACGGGATCTCCAACGCCAACCAAATCGTCACCCAGAGCCCCGACGTGTGCAGCTCCAACTCGGCCAGTACCTATCTGGCGCTGGTCTCCTTCACCTGGCGCGGCGACGGGCCGGACGTGCCCGGCACCACACAGGAGGCCACCAGCCGCGCGAACTCCATCAAGCACCTGATGGAACAGGGCCTGCCCGCTGCCGACGTGTTCCGGACGTACGTCTCGCCCGAGGGCAAGGGCATCGCCCCGGTGATCGTGGCGTACGAGCACCAGTACCTGACCTATCAGGTACAGCACCGTGCCGAGTCCGACCGCCTCGACTCGGAGCGGGTGCTGCTCTACCCGTCCACCCAGTTCATCACCCAGCCCCAGTTCATCGCACTGAACACCAAGGGCGAGCAGCTCGGCGACCTCATCGTCAAGGACCCGGAGTTGCGCCGGCGGGCGATGGAGCTGGGTTTCCGAATCCTGGACCCGGCCGGCGAGGTCGCGGGCGACCAGCTGTCGCGGTTCCTGAACGAGCGGAACGTCCCGGTGCCCGCCCTGCGCGGTGACGACACCCACTCACCCATGCCCCGCATCCGCCCTCTGGAGCAGATGATCTCCATCATCGGTGACTGCCCGCCCGCCCCGCTCCCGGACGGGGCGCCGTGACGGCCGCCGCCGCTCCCGGCCGACTCCGCCGCAGGACGCTGGCCGCGCTCGCCCTGGCGGCCTGCCTGTGCGTACTGGCCACGCTCACCTCCTGCACCGGGGAAGTGGACGAACCGCTGACCCTGCGGGTGCTCGCCAGCTCCGAACTCGCTGACATGCAGCCCCTGTTCGAGGACCTGCGACGCGATACGGGCATCAAGCTGACCATGGAGTACCAGGGCACGGTCGAAGCCACCGACTCCCTGGTCGCCGGCCACTACCGGCACGACCTCGCCTGGCTGTCCTCCTCCCGCCCCTTCCAGCTCCTGATGAAGGCGGCGGGACGCCAGACGGACGGCCCGCTGTCGACGAGCACCATGCGCTCCCCCGTCGTCGTCGGCCTGAAGCCAGAGGTGGCGCAGCGGCTGCGGCGGTCGGCTCCCGACGGGCAGCTGTCGTGGGCCGACCTGGCGGACGCCGCGGCGGCCGGCACCCTGAAGTACGCCATGGCCGACCCCCGCAGTTCGAACAGCGGGCTCGCCGCGCTGGTCGGCGTCGCCACCGCCGCCGCGGGAACCGGCGGCGCGCTGCGCCCCGAGGACGTCTCCTGCGACCGGCTGCGCGGGTTCTTCGGCGGGCACACGGTGACCGAGGACTCCTCCGGCCGACTCACCGACGCGTACGTACGCAGCGAGGACGGCCTCGACGCGCTGATCACCTACGAGTCCGAGCTGCTCGCCCTCAACCAGGCGGGCACCCTGCGCGTTCCCCTGGAGATCGTCTACCCGAAGGACGGCATCGTGCTGTCCGACTATCCGCTGATGCTGCTGGATCCGGCCAAACGGGCCGCGTACGACCGGCTGACGGCCTGGCTCCGGAGCGAACCGGTACAGCGGAAGATCATGGAGCGTACGCTGCGCCGCCCGGTCGACCCCGGCCTCACCCGCGTGCCCAGCCTGCGTACCCCGCTCGGCAACGCCCTGTACTTCCCGGACAGTCAGGCGGTCGTCGACCGGCTGCTGGCCGACTACGCCGAGGCGCGCGTCGGCCGCCCGGTGCGGGTGATCTTCCTGCTCGACTTCTCCACGTCCATGCGCGGCGAGCGGATCGCGAACCTGCGCGCCACGATGGCCGGGCTCAGCGGCGCGGACGGCTCCAGTTCCGGCAAGTTCACCCGCTTCCACCAGGGCGAGACCCTCACGGTGATGCGCTTCGGCGGCCGAGTCCTGGACGAGCGGAGCGTGACGTACACGGGGCCCGCCGACCTGGACCGGCTGAGCGCGATGGTCGCCGACGACGACTTCGACGCGAGCACCGCCGTCTGGTCGGCCCTCGACCACGGCTACCGGACGGCGGCCGAGGCGGTGGCGAAGGACTCCGGGCAGCACGTCTCCATCGTGCTCATGACGGACGGGGAGAACAACGCCGGGATGAGCCTCGACGCGTTCCTCGCCCGGTACGCGGACCTGCCGCCGGCCGCCCGCGCCGTCCGCACGTACACCGTCCGGTACGGCGAGGCCGACCCGCGCGAACTCGACCGGGCTGCCAGGGCCACCGGCGGGCACATGGCCGATGCCACCGGGCAGTCCCTTCTCAGCGCCTTCAAGGAGATCCGTGGGTGTCACGAGTGAAGCGTGGTGGGCCGTGTGGTGGCTCTGGATGGTGCTGTGGGCGGTCACCGGCGCGGGCCTCACGGCGCTCCTGGCGGTGGCGGCGCTGCGGCTGGTCCGCGCCCGGCGGGCTGCCGCCCAGGACATCACCGACGGCATCTGCTTCTACCTGCACGACAAGACGGTCATGGACCACTACCAGATGCGCGGGTACACGGCCGCCCTGCGCAAAGAGGTGGAACAGCGCACGAGCGACAGCAAGGACGGCACCGTCCGCGCCAAGGTCTTCGGTGTCGGCGCGGACGGCGGGCGCAGGGAGAACACCGAGATCGTCAGCCGCTATCTGGAGGTCGCGGAACCGATCTCGGTGATCGGTCTGATCATGAAGGTGCTGGAGGAGAAGCGCGTCATCGTGCACGTCGACCTCCCGAGCCAGTCCGTCACGCGCAGCCCCGCCCTGCCGCGGACGGCCTCCGGCGCCCAGGACGCCGTCCGGCTGCGCGACATCGAGGGCTTCGTACTGATCCGGGGCCGGTTCCGCGCCACCGGCGACGACCCGGAGAGGGTCGGCTCCACCGTGTTCCTCGCCCCGTACGGGGACCCGGCAGACCCGTCCCGGGGCCCCCGGGTCCGGGTCACCTGCGCCACGGAGGGCCTGCGCAACCAGGTCCCCCGCGGCACCTTCTCGGCCCGCTGCCTGGGCAAGGTCCAGGAATGGAACCCGGACGAAGGGGTCCTGGAGGTCCAAGCCATGGCCATCTTCCGCTAGTTGGTCCGCGGGGATGGGGCTGCTGCATCACGGTGCCGGCCGCAGCCGGGGCCGCCGGACCCAAGCGCGGGTCCTGGCGCCGGTCAGACGTGGAGGCGCAGGTAGACCAGGAGAGCGTCGTCCGGCACCCCTTCCAAGTAGCGCTGCCCGGCAGAGAGGGGGCCGGGTGTGATGTCTGGTGTGTGCGGGCAGGCGGCGCGGCCGCCGCAGGCACTGTGGAGCCCTTCCTCGCCGTACTCGTACCACCAGCCCTCCAGGGTGAGAACGTTCTCGAAACCCATCCCGTCGATGCGTGAGTGGTAACGAATGAAGTCCTCGCGGGAGTGACCGCCCACGGTGCGGAGGGGATCGGCGCAGTCCAGGAAATGGGTGCCGTAACGGTGGCTGCGGGCGGCGCTCTTGAGCTCGTCAAGAGCCGAAAGGTAGGTGCGGACGAGCGGCTGTGCCCGGTAGCGCTCGTAGGCCGGTGTCCAGGGGTCCGGACACCCGTCCATACGGAACTGAAGGAACGGTGGTACGCCCATCTCCGCCTTGCTGCGTTCCACGAACGACTCCAGTGACTCGGGGGCGGGATGGCGGCCGGACAGCTCCGCCCACAGGTCCCAGGCGCGGCCCGCCAGGACGACGGACTCCGCGCAGGTCGCACTGAAGTCGAGCAGCCCCCGCGGGCCTCCCGCGCACATCCCGGGGAGACTGGGCTCGCTCGTACCGTCGTAGCGCGGTCGGTCGTGCAGGAGGCGCGGATCCGACTCCGAGCCGGCAAGGACAGCAAAACCGGACCCCTCGGCACCGCCGCACATCCGGTAGTGGTCCCAGATGTCGAACTCCCCGCCGAGCCCCTTCTCCCGCTCGAACGGAGCCATCGCGTCCGCGACCGCCGCGTCCACCCGCCCCGCAGCCGAACCCGGCAGACACACCACTATCCTCATCCCAGCCATGGCCTGATCATGCCAAAGGGACGGCAATCACCTCCAGCCGGTTCCACGCCTGCGGCACGCTCGCCTTCCCATGGGGGCAACTGGCCTGCCACCGTTCCGCGACGATCCCTGCAGCGTGCCGGGCCGTCGTGCCCGACGCGGGGTGATCTTTGAGCTAGCCTCACCCAGGACGGGCATTCCGGTCATTTCTAGGAAATCTGGTGGGGTGGGCGCGGCTCCCGGGTGGGCGGGTGTCGGTGGCTTCGCCGCGCTCTCCCACGCTCGAAGGGCATCCGCCAGCTGCGATGGAGGAGTTCACTGTGCATCGTGTACTGAAGTTGCTGAGAGGGCGGCATGCGTCCGTCCTGGCCGCGGCTCTGGGCGTGGCTGTACTGGTGGCGGCCCCCGGCATGCCCGGAGCGGCGGCCGCGCCCGCGGGTCACGCCGCACCTCCGGTGGGCA
This sequence comes from Streptomyces sp. NBC_00190, assembly GCF_036203305.1. GTDB lineage: Bacteria > Actinomycetota > Actinomycetes > Streptomycetales > Streptomycetaceae > Streptomyces. The sequence continues at coordinate 549,716 of NZ_CP108131.1, forward strand.
TGGTGAACGAGTACCTGATGCCCCTCCCCCGGCTGGGCAGCACGCACGAGTTGGTCATCGGGCCGGACGGCAACCTCTGGGTCTCCCAACAACTCGAGAACCGCGTCCTGCGCGTATCGACGACCGGCCGCGTGATGGGAATCACCGACTTCCCCGACAACAGCGGACCCCACGGCATCGACAAGGACTGGCGCGGCCATGTCTGGGTCACCGAGGAGTTCACCAACGCCCTGGTGGAACTGGACACCACCGGCAAGCGCATCGCCCGCTACCCGCTTCCGTCGCCCGGCGCCGGGCCGCACGGCCTGCGCATCGGATGCGACGGGCACACCGTGTGGTGGACGGGGAAGGAAAACGGAACCGTCGGAAGCTTCGACCCCCGCACCGACGAGTGGACCGTGCACCGCCTCGCCCCCGACAGTGAGCCCATCTACCTGGCGCGAGGGCCTCGCTGCGCCATGTTCTTCACCGAGCTGACGGCCAACCGCATCGGCCGTATCGACACGAACGGCCACCTGCGCGAATACGACATCCCCACCCCCGACAGCCGACCCATCGCCGTCGTTGCCGGCCGGCGCGGCACTGTCTGGTTCACCGAGGAGGCCGGGGCTGCCTACGCCGAACTCGACCCCGATTCAGGCCGCATCACCGAGCACCGCACCGATGTAGAGGGTGCCAAGCTGGCTGCGCTCGACTTCGACTGCTTCGGGAACCTGTGGGTCCAGTACAACGAGCCCGGACTGATCGACCGCGTCCGCCCGGACTTCACCACCACCCGCTACACACTGCCCACCACTGTCCCGGTCGGCCACCGCATCACCTCCGGCCCGGACGGCTCCATGTGGTTCACCGAACTGGCCGCCGATACCGTCGGCTCCATCACCACCGGCTGCCCACCCCCACACCAGCGTCCTGAGCCGACAGCGTGAGCCCGGACGGACGTCGAGGAACCGACGGAATCTGCTGACGGGCGGGATGCCGCTGCTGCGGGCCAGGGGACTGGCGGGCGGTGGGGCGGGGCCGGCGGGGCGGGTACGTTCAACCGGCCTGCCCGGCCGTCGGCGTCGCCCGGGCGATGAGCAGGGCTACGTCGTCGTGATCTCCCGGGTGCCGCATGGTGTCCAGAAGCAGGTCGCAGGTCTCGTCCAGCGAGCGGCTGGGCTCATCGAGGGCGTCGAGGAGGACTTCGAGACGTGTGTCGATCGGCTCATCGCGGGTCTCGACCAGGCCGTCGGTGTAGAGGACGAGCTGGTCTCCTACCTCGACGGCAAGGCTGACGGTGTGGAAGGCCACACCACAGCCGCCCAGCGGCGCGCCGGTCGGCAGGTCGAGGAGCTCGCGCGTGCCGTCCGAGTGGAGGAGGACGGGAGGCAGGTGCCCGGCGAGGGAGAGGTGGCACTGCGCCGTGTGCGGGTCGTAGACGGCATAGACGCAGGTCGCGAGCGTGTCGAGACCCTCGGTGACGTGATCGAGGTGGTGCAGGAGCTGGGCGGGGTCGAGATCGAGATCGGCCAGCGTCCGGGTGGCGGTGCGCAGCTGGCCCATGGTGGCTGCGGCCGCGACACCGCTGCCCATGACGTCGCCGACGACGAGTGCGGTCTTGTCGCCGCTCAGGGGGATGACGTCGAACCAGTCGCCGCCGATCTCCATGGTGGCCTGGGCGGGGCGGTAGCGGGTCGCGACTTCCAGGCCCGGCCGACGGGGTGGTGTGTGGGGCAGCAGGCTGCGCTGGAGGGTGAGGGCGGTGTGGCGTTGTTCTTCGACGGCTCGGTGCCGCTCGGTGACGTCCACGCTGGAGGTGGCCACGCCCAGTACGGTCCCGTTGGGGGCTTCGAGGCGGTAGAACGAAATCGACCAGGCGTGATCGTGATCCGGGTCGGCCGGAGTACGGCCGACGGTGTACTGGTCCACGATGGGAATGCCGGTGGCCAGTACCTCGCGCATCGCAGCTTCGAAGGACGCGTCGACGGCCGGCAGCACCTCATGCACGTGCCGGCCAATGTGCTCGGCGGCCGACACCCCGTTGAGGCGCTCCTCCGCAGGGTTGACCGAGACGTACCGAAGGTCGGTGTCCAGCACGCCCAGTCCGACCGGCGACTGGGCTACCAGCCGGGCGGAGAGTGCCAGGTCTCGTTCGACCTGCCGCACCGTCGCCTGGTCCGCGGCCAGGCCCAGGGCGTAGTAGTCCTGCTGGGAGTCCAGCAGCCGCATGTTGCGGAACTCGACCATGCGCGTGCTGCCGTCCTTGTGCCGAACGGGGAAGGCTCCGACCCAGCTGCGCCCTCCTTCCATGACCTGAGCGAACATGTCCAGCACGGTCGGCAGGTGCTCTTCATGGACCAGCAAGGTGCCCGCGAACTCGCCGAGTGCCTCCTCGGCGGTGTAACCGAACAGGTCCTCCGCCTGCGGGCTCCACAGATCGATCCTGCCGTCGGCATCGAGGAGTACGGCGGCCATGCTCAGCACATCGAGCAGACCGCCCGGCCCGGACGTAGCGGCCCCCGCCCTGTCGGGATCGTCCCGCGAGGGCTCGGTTACACCCATCTCCGGGCTCTCCTTCCCGCCGCCGAAGGCGGCGGCCCTGTGCCGGGCAGTGATTGCGTACCGGCGTTTGCGCTCCGAGCCATCTCATCGTCCCCCTCTACGGAACGCACGTGCACGCCACGCCGTCGAGGGACGGACCTCACCGCTACGGCCGAAGACGGAGCCGGGACGGTCACGTCAGAGCGCGGAGCGCTGACAGGACCGCCGGCGCTCTGCCTCACCCGGGCCGGGGCTCACCGGGGCCGGGTGCAGTGCCCGGGTTCACCGTGCGGCCGGCCGACAGAACCGCCTCAGCACCGGGAGAACACAGATGAGCAGGATCCTCGCCGTTGTCACCAACCAGGCGACCTACGGGACGGACCCCCACCGGACCGGACCGTGGATCGCGGAGCTGGTCCACTTCTACGCGGGGGTTCGCCAGGCCGGCTTCGAGGTCGACATCGTCAGCCCGGCAGGGGGGCGGGTGCCGCTGGATCCGCGCAGCACCAGATGGGCCGACAAGCAGGTACGCACCTACATGAGTGATCGCGCGTTCATGTCCGGCCTGGACCGCGCGGACGGCGGGCACCGCGGCGACTGGGAGCAATTCCACAGCACCTTCAAGGTGAGGCCGGACCGGAACACTGCAGTCACCGTGGTGTGCAACGCGGATTCACCGGATAACTTCCGTGCGGCACACCAACTGATGGACATCTGGACCAAATGACGGGTCGGCCGACGACCTCCCTCAGGTCGCCGACTGATCACACCGTCACACAGGGCCTAGGAATTGGTTGACGACGCGGGTTCCCGACGGTGCGCCAGCCAGGTGCGGCCCAGGTCATCCCAGATCGCCTGATACCGGCCGAATATTTCGCCCAGCTGATCGAACGTGAGCTCGTCGGCGGCCGTCGATGCCACGAGGTATTCGAGTTCATCGGCAAGCCGCCGGAACCGGTACTGCGCTTCCTCCATCAGGACCCAGCGGGAGCGCCAGTTGAAGAACGGTTCGACGGCTCCCAGCAGCGTCACCAGCGCTACACACGCCAAGGCCAGACCAGTCCACGCGTTGAGATTCTGGAGTCCCAGGATGACGGTGGACCCGGCGGACAGTGCGAGCGTCGCCAGCTTGGTGATGGAGGCGCTTCGACCGAACCGCTTCTTCTTGCCGCGGGCGTAGCCGTTGCCCTGACGGATCTTGTCGAGCAGGAGGTCGGCTGCCTCCCTTGGGCTGGGACCGACACCTGGTCCACTGTCCGGCTGCACTGCGCCCCCCAAAGCTCTGTCGTCAACTGGCCGCCCGCTCACCGTCAGGCGCCGCCCTGGCATCGCACGGTTCCTTGGCGTTGCCGCTCGACAGCCCCTGCCAGGGCAGATGATCATGTCATTGGCATACGGTCAAGCGCGATGACACAAGGCAGCCGACCGGGCAGCGCCTTGGGGTCAGCGGGGCGTCTTGGGCCAGGTCTCGTCCTTCGAACCGTTGCAGGTCCACTGGATCAGTTGTGAGCCCTTCGTGGCGGCGGAGCCCAAGCCGAGGCATTTTCCGGAATACACGTTCCGCAGAACGTGGGTGTTCTCGTCGTACCACCATTTCTCGTCGACAGCACCGTTGCAGGTGTACTGGACGATTTTGGCTCCGTTGTCCAGCTTGGATGCCGTCCCCATGCACTTGCCCGAGTGTTCGTTCTGCAGGAAGAACGCAGCCTTCCCGTTCGCATCGGTCGTGTCGACGAACACCCAGCGTTCGTCGCGGGCGTTGGTACACCCCCACTGGATGACGGGGTCGCCGTTGTCATGCTTGTTCCCGACTCCCGCGCACAGGGCGCTGTAGCCGTTGCTCAGATACACGCTCTTGTCGGCGGCGTTCGGGACCAGCGAGAACACGGACCGGTCGCCGGCCGCCTCGTTGAGACCCCACAAGCGGCCGGATGACGGCGCATAGCTCAGGTTCTGCGTGACCGAAGGCGCCCGGGACATCACCTCCGGAACACCGTTGGGCTCCGCGCGGTAGATACACGCGTGATCGCCGTTGTCCGAGGTCCATTCGTCGTCGCCCATGTAATGGGGTGGACACGCGGCGGACAGGTAGTAGTACGTGCCGTCCGTGGCAACCCCTTGCAGGAAAGTGATGTTGCGCGGTGCGGCGTACGCGGCCGACGCCTTGACCGTGCCGGCGCTGTCCGGCTGGAGCAACTCGGTGGAACTGTCGAGGGGCCAACGGATCACGTTCGTGGTGTACGGACTCCCCCCGTTCGGATCGACCCTGCTCGGTCCGGCGAGGTATTCACCCGAAACCAGGTGGTCCGTCGAGCCACTCCGGTCCAGGCTCAGGGAACTGAGGCATGCCCGCTCACCGGGACAACTCCACAGGCTCTTCCCGACGGGCGGGATGATGTAGCGGCCCACCATGGGAAGGGCCCACTGGTGGTGGCGGGCGGAAGAAACGCCGTTCACGATGCCGGTGTCGTCGCTGGCGGCGTCGCCCATCTTCCACAGGTGCCGGAAGTCGTAGACCTGCAGCTCTCCACCATTGGCCACGAACAGCCTGTTTCCGTACCAGACCATGCCGTCCGTGTGGATCTTCGTCACCGGCACATAGTTCCCACCGCCCGCACGGGTCGGCTGTACGAGCATGACGTGCCCGTAGTCCCAGTTGCTCCCGGTCGAATCGACGATGGAGATCCGGCCGAACTTGTTGCGGTGTTCCTCGGCGTCGCCGCCACCGTTTCCGTAGTACCAGGAAGCGAGGACGAGGTGGTGACCGTTCACGGTCCCGCCCGGATGGGCGTCATGCGAGCCCGTCAGCCCTTGGGGGTGCCAGCCGCCCGCCGGATCCCAAGCGCTCGTCTTGTCATCCCGTTCGTCCCAGCAGAACCCGTTGTACTTGTAGGTCCCGTTGAGTCCGGTGGTGTGGCACAGGGAGCGTCCTGCGTGCTGCCGGGATTGCGCAACGTCCAACGGCGTCACGTTCGTGACCGCTCCGGAACCCTCCAGATCCCGGACGATGTCGCCGTAGTCCTTGAAATTGGCGTCCGGGTCCACGTGCATCGTGTACTTGCCGGCGTCGACCTCCGCGAAGGTGGATCCTGCGGCCACCGCAGCAGGCTGAGATCCCACGAGGGCGAGTGCCGCCAGGCATAAGGCGGCCAGCACTGCCCCCACGGAACGCACCTTTTCTGAACGTCCGTCTGATTTCATGCGAAGACACACTACTGACCGGTCCGGCCGCGCCACACACGGGGATACGGTGCCGTCACCGACATTCGCACATCAGAGCGGAGATACGTAACCGCTCACGGGGAAACGGCAGAAGCCCCTGTTACAGGGATCTGGACCCATCTCGTGGAGCCCCGGCAGTGTTCCCCGTCAGCCGTCACGGTCCCTCGGGACGCGAGAACCATTGCCCCTTGGTCCCTCCAGCGAGACGGTCATGTTCCCGGGCGCCCGTGCGTCGCCCCTCTGGGCAAGGACCCGGCTTGGAGGGCCGCGGCCGCGTAGAGGGCGGCTCCGGTCGCCAAGGCGTCCTCGTCGAAGACGACACGGTTGGAGTGGCAGTCAGGGGCTTGCTCGGGCGGCGTGCCGGGCAGGCACGCCCCGAGGAAGGCCATCGCGCCCGGTACCCGCTGCAGGACGTAGGAGAAGTCCTCCGCGCCCATGACCGGTTCGGACAGGTGGTGTACCCGGTCGGGCCCGAGGAGGGTGGCCGCGGTGTCGTGGAGGGCCGCCGTGCAGGCGCCGTCGTTGACCACGGGCGGGTAGCCCTCCGTCAGCGTGACGTCGACGTGCGCTCCGTGAGCAGCCGCAACGTGGTGGGCGACGCGGGTGATGCCGTCGCGTACCAGTTGCCGGGCGGCGGGCGAGAGAGTACGGAAGGTGCCTCGGATCTCGGCGGTCTCGGGGATGACGTTGACCGTCGTGCCGGCGTGGATCGAGGCGACGGTGACCACGGCCGGATCGAAGACGTCGACGGTCCTCGTGACCATGGACTGCAGGGCCTGGACGATCTCGCAGGCGACGGGGACGGGGTCCAGGGCCCGGTGCGGCGCCGAGGCGTGTCCGCCGCGGCCGCGTACGGTCACGTGCAGCCCGTCGGAGGCAGCGAACGTGGGCCCCGGCCGCAGGTGCAAGGTGCCGCTTTCGAAGCGCGTGGTGATGTGCAGGGCGAACGCGGCCGCCACGCCGCTGCCATCGGCGTTCCCCAGCACTCCCTCGTCGATCATGTGCTGGGCGCCGCCGCCGGACTCCTCCGCGGGCTGGAACATGAAGACGACGCGGCCGGCCAGCCGTGAGCGGCGGGCCGCGAGCAGCCGGGCGGCTCCGACGAGCATGGCGGTGTGGGTGTCGTGTCCGCAGGCGTGCATGGAGCCCGGCACCCGGGAGGCGAAATCCAGACCGGTCTCTTCATCCAGCGGCAACGCGTCCATGTCGGCACGCAGCAGGACCGCCGGACCGGGCCGGGCGCCGTCGAGGGTGGCGGTGACGGAACTCAGACGGGACCCGGTGGCCAGGTCCAGTCCCAGCCCGCCCAGCGCCTCCAGGACGGCTTGCTGCGTGCGCGGCAGGTGCCTGCCCATCTCGGGGAAGCTGTGGATCCTGCGGCGCAGTTCCACGATGCCGGGCAGAGCGGCGTGCGCCTCGGCGAGCAGCCCCTCGAAAGCTTCCCTGGGCGGGGTGTCGCCGCCTGCCGCCGTCACCACGCCACCTCCACCGCGTCGCCTGCCGACGGGAGTGTTTTCGCGTACAGGGTCTGGCGGGTATCCAGCTCGGCGAGGCTACCGGCCGGCAGAGCGACACGCACGGCATCTCCTCCAGGAGAACGGGTCATACGGCGACTCATGTCTGCCACGCGTCCCGGGCCGCCACGCCGACGACCCGCATCCGACGCGCCGACCATCCTGCTGGCCGCGTCCGCTGACGCGCCGGAGGGAGTACAGGTCTGCCGAAAGGGCGCTCAGAGCGGCGACGGCCAGCGGCCGGGTGCGGGTGGCCGTCCTTCCAGGTGGGTAGGCAGGTCAGTCGTCGATCGCCTGGTAGAGGGTGGTCCAGAAGTCGTGGATGGCCCGCGCTGAATCCGGAGTGGACATCCCTGTCTGGGTGAGCAGGATGCCGACGAGTTGGTTGTGGGGGTCGGCGTATGTAGAGGTGCCGGCTCCGCCGTCCCAGCCGAACTGGCCGATGGGCGCGTAGTCCCCGCGGTAGGTGCGCACCGTCATCCCGAAGCCCCAGCCGCCGGTCTGCCCCTGGCCGTGTGACAGATGGACGACGCTGCGCCGACGTGTGTCTCCCCGCCCCGGCCGACCAGGGCGACGAGCCCGGGGATCCGTTCGGACTCCACGTGCCGTGCCAGTACCTCGCGCCGTCTGCGCAGCCCTGCTTCGGAGAAGCCGCTCTTGCCTTTTCCCATCAAGAAACTTCTTGTGTAAGCGTTCGACTGACGCCCGGCCCCGGGCACGATGTGACGTGCCGCTCTCAGACGGTCCTGCCTTCTTTTCCGGTGTCTTCGCCGGCGGCTCGTTCGATGTCGTCGGTCAGCTGCTTCCGCGCACGGGCGGGGACGTAGCCCCCCTCCGAGTAGTTCTGGACGAACGCCTCGACGAACTCCACCGGGTCCTCCCCGACGATCTCGCGGATCGGCGTTCCGTCCACCGCGGCCTGCTCGAACAGGTCGGCGAGGTCTTCGAACATCGACGCATTGCTGTCGCCGTCGGTCGGCACGAAGTACATCAGGTACCGCTCGATCGCTTCAGCCGCCGTGCGGTAGTTCCCGGGAAGCCGACGCGAGCGCGCCTTGTACGCCCTCCAGCGCTTCTTGGGCCCGATCACCTTCGAGATGAAGCCGCTCTTTTCGACATCGGACATGGTCACTTGCCCCCTTCGCGGAGCTGTTCCAGTCGTTCCGCGAGGAAGCTCCACGTCCCCCAGAACTCTTCGAGGTACTCCCGCCCCTGAGAGTTGAGGGAGTGCACCTTGCGCGGCGGCCCCTTCTCGGAGGGGACCTTCTCCACGTCGACGAGACCGCGCTTCTCCATCCTGATGAGCAGCGCGTAGACGGTTCCTTCGGCGATGTCGGAGAAACCCTGCTCCCGCAGCCGTGCCGTGATCTCGTAGCCGTAGGCGGGCCGGCCGGACAGGGACGCGAGGATGATGCCCTCCAGCGTGCCCTTGAGCATCTCCGTCAGCAGCTTGGCCATGGAACACCTCCCTCTGAGCTACTCAGTGCTGTTGATTACCGGTACACCGTATCGCTGACTAGCGGTACTTAGCAAGACCGAATAGTGAGTATAAGTCGGTACCGTCAGCGCTCAGTTGGAGCGTCCGGATCGCCCTCCCCCCGCCGCGGCGGTAGCCGGTCAGTCCAAGGTGAGCTGGAAGTACGCCGTTTCCCGGAAGCCGGCGTCCGGCGGGTCGACTTCCACGGTGACCGGGATCCCCTTCCCGCTCGGCCTGATGCGGACCGGAACGGCGCGCTTCTCGTCCGTGCCCAGCGGGGGCATGAGGGCGGCGGCGGACTCCCTCCGGTTCAGCCAGGTCAGGCTGTACCCGGAGGCGTAATGGTCGAGCGACTTGCCCGCGCGGACGACGAGCGGTGCGGAACTGTATTCCGACACGCCGGCGTCCAACGACTCCCCTCCAGGGCGGAGCTCTTCGTCGGTGTCGTTCTCGTAGGTCACGGTGAGGCTGTAGGTCCCGTCGGACTCTGGGCGCGGTCGGCTGACGGTGACCTTCAGGCCGTCCTCGTACCGGGCGGTCGCGCCGGGGCCGAGGGGGTCTGCCACGTGTCCGGCGGGGCCGCTCTTCTGTTCCAGCTGGCCGTAGCCGTCGAGGCCCTTCTCGAAGTCGGCCAGTGCCCAAGCGCCCAGAGCGACGAGGACGGTGAGGACCGCGACGGCGATCGCGCAGCCGTTGAACCACCGCGCGTTGCCTGCGGTTGGGGTGCCGTCGGTGGTGTCGATGGGGGTCGGGTCCGTGTCCATGCAGGTCACGGTAGGGAGCGGCCGGCCCACGGATCATGAGCGGGCGTACTCAAAGACCGGCTGAGTAGCCCCGTACGCGAGTGGGGCTCAACTCTGAACCTCGAGTGGAGCCCCGGCCCGCCTTCCGCCACTGCTGCCGCAGCGGCGCAGGGTGCAGCGCGCTATGCGCCGGCCTTCTCGAGGAAGCTCAGGCTGGGCATGAAGAAGTACTCGCCGCCCTTCATCGTGACCGACTGCTTGAGAGTGGCCTTGATCCGCTCGGCGTTGTCGAACTTCTGCGGCCATTCCTGTTCTGTCACCTCACCCTGCCCGACGATCGGGTCGAGCCCGGTGTCGAGAACGTCTGCCGGATTCGGTCTCACCTCGGGACGCAGGAACTTGGGATCGTTGCACCAGGACTTCTGCATGAACTCGAACTGGTTCTGGATGTTGCTCTGAGCACACAGGAAGAGCAGGCCGACTTTTCCGGCGACGTCGAAGCTGATGGCGCGCCGTACGATGCGGGCGTCCCGTTCGAGCGGACTGTCGGTTTCGCCCCGCGGGTTGGTCTTGCGGGTGTGTGCCTGGAACGGGCACCTGTCGCCGTTCGGGTCCTGCTTGTAGTCGAAGTTGTTCGGGATCTCCTTGCCGACCCCGCTCTCCGAGGCGTACGCCACCACCGGGGCGCCATCGCGGAAACGCCCCATCATGTACGCCCCGGCCAAGTCCTTGTCGGACTCGTTGGCCGCTTCACGGCCGTCGGCGTGGGCGATCGCGTTGGCCAGGACGAACCTGTCGTGGTTGAACTGGGCGATGTTCTGTTCGAGCTTGCGGTAGACGAAGTACGTGCCGTAGCCGGTCTCCTCGTCGCCGCCCGGGTCCTTGACCAGGACCAGCCCGAGCGGGGCCGAAGGGTCGTACCGGAACTGTCCGTCCACGGGTTTCACCTTCTCGACGTCCGCGGCGTAGAACAGCGGATTGCTGACCCCGTCGACGAACCCGAAGTGCTCCCTGACCGGGCCGTTCTCCCCGTAGCGCAGGACGGAGCCGATCTCCTTGTGCGCGATCCTTCCGCCGCTCTTGCCGACCTCGCCGCTGATCCGGTCGGCTTCCCGCGCGACCTTGGCCGCACTGTCGTCCGCGACGATGACGAGGGCGTGCAGATCCTGCTGGAACCCGGCCTCCCACTGGTCGTGCCCTGCGGGTGCCGATACCGGGGGATCGCCGAGTGTGCTGGTCGTCTCCTTGTTCTGCGCACCGCGCAGGAACGCCGTGTCCTGCGGAATCTGCCCCGCAGGAGTGCCCAGCGTGTCGTACCCCTTCTTGGACAGCAGCACGTTGATGAAGATGTCACTCGGCCGCTCGGCGAGTTGTGCCTCGCGCCAGGCGGCCGGATAGGGCTGCTTCTCCGATTCGGCGAACATTTTGCGGCGCCACAGCGAGTCCTTCCACTGCTTCGAAGCCGATGTCACACGACCTGCCATGGAGCCGAGCCACTGTCTGGCCTCGGCCGGCTCCGTGAACTGGATGAACAGGTGCTGGCTGTGGTCGCGGCCATGGCTCTTGAGGATGTTGCCCTGGATGTCCCTCAGGTACGTGTCGAGATCGGATGGAACGTCGGAGAAAGCGTCAGTCGGACCGATCGGGGATTGGTTTGCGAGGTCGAGAGGCATGGCGGACTACTCCGTTCGCGGGAGAACAGGGGGGAGCCGGCACAGCGGTCGGGCTCTGATGTCCGTTCCCGTGGTGCTCACGACGGTTAACGGGTGAGGTGTGTGATTACTCCGGGTGCCCGGGACGATCCCGCGCATGGCCCTTCGTCGTCTTGACAGGACTCCGCTCCAGGGAAGGGGTGTCCAAGGGGCAACGATCGGCCGGGTCCTGGCCGGCCGATGTGATGCCTTCGCGGCCTACGAGCCGAGGTAGGCGCTCGGTGACAGCCAGGTCGGACGGGCCAGGCGGAAGTGCTCCTCGAGCATCAGCTCGGCCTGGGTGAGCGCGCCGTAGACCCAGCCCTGCCCGGTCGACCACGCGGAACCGCAGACGTACAGGTTGGCGTCGGGAAGCGGGTGGCGCATCCGCGGCATGACCTCCCAGCTCTTCGCCCCCACCTGCCAGAAGTGGTAGGCCGCTCCGTAGGGGTCCTGCACCCAGTCCTGGAAGTAGGCCACCGTCGGGTCGGGGATGCGGGCGTCGGGGCCGTGAAGCTCCCGCAGCTGGCGCTGGGCCTCCTCGACCAGCGCCCCCGGCGCCACCGCGTCCATCGGCCGTGGTGGCCGGGTCTGCGCAACCGGGGCGAGGCGGTTCGGCTGCGGCAGCAGCTCGTTCCAGAACTCCACGTCGCTGATGTCGTTGTAGGAGGCCAGCAGGAGGGCGTTGCGGTTGGCGGGATCGGCCCCGGTCTGGTCCCCCTCGACACCCCAGTAGTAGACCTGGCGCAGCGGCAGGTCGGTCACCGAGCGGCCGGCCCGCAGGCCGAGATCCTCCCACCACGGCCGGTCGTAGCCGAGGAAGAGCTTGGAGGCGGGCCGCGGGATGATCGAGCCGAGGTCGGACAGGAACTGGTCGCTGCTGAAGAGGAAGCTGTCCGGGTCCAGCAGCTCGATCGAGCGCTGAGGCATCGCGAGAATGACGTGGCGCGCCCGGACCGTGAGCGTCTGGCCCGCGGGCCAGACGGAGAGGGTGAGTCTCAGCACCTCCTCGCCGTCGACCGTCTCCCGGTCGATCCGGCGCACTTGGTGGTGCAGGTGGACGCTCCCGCCCTCGGCCACGAACCGTCTGACGAGCTCCTCGGGCATCGTCTGGTAACCGTCGCGCAGGAGCAGGTAGTTCGGCGGCGGGGAGCCGACGAAGTCCGCCACTGACGCCTCCATCGCCTCGATGCCGTTGACGTTGGCTACCACCGCGCCGTAGCCGAAGCCGTCGTCGAGGAATTTCCATCCCTCTTGCCCAACTGCGTCGAGCAGAAGGTTCCAGAACCCGACGTCGTAGAGCTTCCGACCGTCGGCCGTCGCCGTCGCCTTGACCTTGTCCCACGCCTGGTGGTCCATGGAGGCGGCGTTGGGGAAGAAGCGCTCGATGACGGACAGGAGCGCCTCGTCCGGCGTGTTGCCCCGGATCGCGGCGGGCAGATCGTAGGGCACGACGTTCGGATCGGCGAACTGGGGCAGGGTGAAGCGGCGTTGGCGTAGATAGGCGAGGTTCTTCGGCTCGTCGACCGGGAAGGGAACCGAAGGCAACCCGAGATGGTCCACGAGGTCGGCCACGACCGGATGGCTGCTCAGGTAGCGCATGCCACCCAGCTCGGCGTGCATATGGGGCATGCCGGGCGGCGTTACCGAGAAGAGGCGGCCTCCGACGCGCCCGCTGCTCTCGAACAGGCTGACTGCGAGGGGACCGCGGCGACGTCGCCGAAGGTCCTCCAGCATGCTGCTGCCTTCGGATTCCGGCCCGAGCAGTCGCCAGGCGGCGTACGCCCCGGACACTCCGGCGCCGATGACCGCAACGTCGATCACGCCGTCCCCCGACTGCGTCGGCGCCTCCGTCGCCCCGTCGAGCGCCTCATTCCGCGTGAACGTAGCGCGACGCGTTGGTTCGCCCATCTCCGGCAGCCTCCCAGCTCACTGTCCTCGGTACGCCACCTGCTGTGGCCATCGGACTCCCATAACGTAACCATGCGGACATTTCTCGACCTGTTGTCGAGGGCGAACGGGCGAGTGCAACCTGAGTGGACCGCTCCGGGTGCGCCGACTTCACTGGAGGCTTAGCGTGGTGATCCGCATTGCGGTGCTTTTCCGGCGATATCCATCGATGCCGGCACTGGAGTAAACATGTTGCTAGCGTCAAGCCTCGGAGGTTACTTCCACTGGGAGTTGCTCCTGGCGGCTGTTTTCGGCTTCGTCGGAAGCTGCGCTTTTCTTGGTGCACTCTTTCTCGGATTCCTCGGAGAGCAGACCGCAACGCGGATACGCGCGGGCTTCGAGAAATTGGACCTCCGCCCCAAGGGTGAGCCGGCGACAACACGCTTGAGTCCTTCCAAGATCTGCTCATTCATGCTGCTTGGAGCTGCACTGGCCGTGATCTTCCAGTTTCCGTACGGCACTCAGTTCGCCTATCTTCAAGCGCTCATCGTGGGCGTCGCGTGGCCCACACTGATAGGACAGATCATGCGCCAGGCGGAGAGCGAGAAGATCTTGGGGCTTGCCGACCAGGTGCAAAACCCTGCGGGATCTTCCACCAGCTCCCCTGCCGGGCAACCCGCCGCGAATGGGCCGAGGTGATGGGGAGGGCAATGGTGGTCGCCTACAAAGACGTCGCCCGCCTGCCGGTCGAGCAACTGCTCTCCACCACCGACGCACCCTGCGTGGTCACGCCACAGACCAGCGTCGCCGACGTACTCGCGGGCCTTGCGGCACGGCGCCATGACATTGCCCTCGTGAAGAGAAGTGCAACGGACTTCAGATTTGTAAGCCGTGAGCGGCTGCGTGGGGCTGCTGAAGCTGCAGAAGCTTCTGGGGGCGACGCGCGCAATATTCTGGTTGACGGCGTCATCGGCGACGAAAAATCCGTCGAGGTATTCACGGTACCCGCAACCGTGACGCTTGAACGTCTGACCGAGCGGGGCACTCCGAACGAGATACTGATAGTTACCGACCCGAAAAGCGGCGAGCCTCAAGCAGTGATCGATCGCACGCAACTGGCCGGCCGTATTCGACGGCTGGTTTCCTGACAGGTCCAGTGCCTGCATCTCGTCTTGCCGTCATTCATCCCCTGCGACGTCCGCTCCGACGTCAGCGCCGGCCGGGCGGGGCCGGTGCCCCCCACTCGCCTGCCCCAGGGGCAGGGCCAACCCCTTGCGCCGCCGCACCCGAAAAACGCGCGGCTGATGCGGCACGCTGCCGCGCGGCTGATCGGAAGTTCATCGCGGCACGCCTTCACGCCGCTGCCCACGTGACATTGCGCGCCGCCCGGCTCATCCTCGTAAGTAGGCGGAGCCGCTGCGGTTTCAACGTCCCCGCCGCCAATGAGCGAGATCGATGCCGGTCCCGCCCACGGCCGTACCGGCGCCTCCAACCGGCCGAATACCGGCCCGGCGTATGCGTTCTCGCTGGTAGGGGCGCTGACTGCGCCCTTCCATGGGGAGTGCGCGATGGGCGAGGACTGGGACGTAACGCCGTGATCAAGGAGATGGCACACACCGGACGGCCCTCTGCCGACGTGCAGCAGCGCGGCGACACTGGACACGAGCCGACCCCTCAACCCTTGGTCTCTGATCACCCTGGGTAGTCGCTGCGGAAATACCCGCTGAGCGTTCCGTTCGGCAGGTCGAAGGGTGGTAGCGATGGACGCACCAGCTCCGGGGTTGGGCGAGCGGCCTGAGGACCCGTTCGCGCTGCACAACTCGGCCTCGGCGGTACTGGACGACCAAGGCAGAATCGTCGGCTGGAGCGAGCGCGCACAGGAGCACCTCGGCTACCTGCCCGATGAGGTGCTGGGCCGCATGGCGGTCGAATTTCTGTGCGACTCCCGTGATCGTGAGGCGGTCCTGGACGCAGCGGCCGCGTGCCAGCGCGACCGGGGCTGGTCCGGTGTCCTGCCCGTCCTGCACCGCAGCGGGCGACGGGTGGAGCTGGGCTTCCGCGCCCGCGCTGTCATCCGCGCCGGCTCGGCCCGCGAGTGGTTCCTCGTCGTCGCCCCGGCGGAGGAGGTACTCCAGTGGGAGACGGATCGGTCGGTCTTGGACGGCATGTTCCGGCGCTCCCCGATCGGTCTGTCCGTCCACGCCCCCGATCTGAGCATCCTGCGGATCAACCGGGCGCTGGCCCGGTTCACGCAACTTAGCGCGGCGGAGATCCGGGGCCGACGCGCCGGCGACTTCCTGATCGGTCCGGACCTGGAGGTCTTCGAGAGCCGGCTGCGGCGGGTGCTGGAGACGGGCGAACCCCTGATCTTCACCGAGCAGCCCTGTCGTCTGAGGAGTGACCCCGGCCACGAGCGGGTGGTGTCGGTGTCGGCGTTCCGGATGCAGGATCCCGCCGGCGGGATCCTCGGAGTCACCCAATTGGTGGAGGACGTCACCGACCGCTACCGGGCCCGGCGGCGGCTTGCCCTGCTCAACCGGGCGAGCGCCCGCATCGGGACCACACTGGACCTCGGCCAGACCACCTGGGAGCTGGCCGATGTCGCCGTCCCCGTCCTCGCCGACGCCGTCTCGGTGGATCTGCTGGAGCCGGTGGCCCGCGGTGAGGAGACCGACGTGGAGGCGAGCGGACTGGTCCGCAGGATGGCCGTCCAGTCGGTCATGGCAGAGGCGCTGCAGGTGATGTACCCCGCCGGAGAGGTCTTCCGCTTCGACTCCCGCACCTCGCAGGCCAGGTGCCTCGCCGAGCGGCAGCCCATCCTGGAACCCGTGCTTCAGAGCAGCCCCGGCTGGTACTTCCAGGATTCGGAGCGCACACAGCGCGCCTTCGGCCTGGGCGCTCACTCACTGATCGTCGTACCGCTGACGGCCCGCGGCCTGCTCCTCGGCCTGCTCAGCCTGTGGCGGGCCAGGCGGCCCGAACCTTTCGAGGAGGACGACCTCACGCTCGCGGAGGAGTTCGCCGCGCGCGCCGCCCTCTGCATCGACAACGCCCGCCGCTACACCCAGCAGCATCTGGCTGCACTGACATTGCAGCGCAGCCTGCTGCCGCGGGAACTGCCCGAACACAGCGCGGTCGAGGTCGCGCACCGCTATTTGCCGGCTGATGCCGCCACCGGCGTCGGCGGCGACTGGTTCGATGTCATCCCCCTCTCCGGAGCCCGTGTCGCCCTCGTCGTCGGTGATGTCGTCGGCCACGGTCTGCACGCTGCGGCCACCATGGGCCGCCTGCGCACAGCCGTGCACACGCTGGCCAGCCTCGACTACGCACCGGACGAGGTCCTCTCCCACCTGGATGACCTGGTCAACCGCCTGGCAGCCGAGCAGGAGCCTGCTGACGGACGCTCGCAGGGCCAGCAGATCGTCGGCGCGACGTGCCTCTACGCGGTGTACGACCCCATCTCCCAGCGCTGCACCCTGGCCCGCGCGGGCCACCTGCCCCCCGCCGTGGTGGCCTCCGACGGCACGGTGAGCCTGCCCGACCTTCCCGAGGGCCCACCGCTGGGCCTGGGCGGACTCCCGTTCGAGGCAGCCGAATTGGAACTCGCCGAGGGAAGCCTGCTGGCGCTGTACACGGACGGCCTCGTCGAAGGCCGTGGCCACGACCTCGACGAGGGGCTCAAGAGGCTGCGAGAAGCCCTCTCCCTGCCCGGCCGCTCGCTGGAGGAGACTTGCACGGCAGTGCAGGACGCCCTGCTGCCCGAGCACCCGCAAGATGACGTCGCGCTGCTCGTCGCCCGCACCCGCGTGCTCGCCCCGGAGCAGGTCGCCTCCTGGGAACTGCCCGCGGAGCCGACCGCCGCCGCCCGGGCACGGGAACTGACGGAGGCCACACTGACCAGGTGGGGCTTGGAAGAGGTGGCCTTCACCGCCGAACTGGTCGTCAGCGAACTGGTCACCAACGCCTACCGGTACGGCGGCGGCACGCCGCTGACCCTGCGGCTCATCCGCGACCGCAGCCTGATCTGCGAGGTCTCCGACAGCAGCAGCACCGCTCCGCACCTACGGCGGGCGCGCACCACCGATGAAGGCGGGCGCGGTCTGCTCCTGGTGGCCCAGCTCACCGAGCGGTGGGGCACCCGCTACACCCGGGACGGCAAGACCGTCTGGACGGAGCTTCCCCTGGCCACGGCATCGGAGGGGCACTTCGCGAATGCCGCGATGCCCGCGATCGATTGGTGACACCGGGGTACCTTCAGGGTCCGCGGAGGCGGCAGCCGAGGCCCCACCTGCCGCCGCAACCGCTGTCGTTCCGTGCGACACCGATGGCGCAGGCCAACAGGCACGGACGCCGCGTACCTCGTTACGTTGGCGGGAACACCCGCGACCAGCGGAAGGACTGGCACGAGGCACGTGGTGACTCAGATCGATTACCAGTCGTTGTTCGCGGCCACGCCAAGCCCGTATCTCGTGCTGGATCCCGACTTGATGATCGTCGATGTCAATGACGCCTACCTGAGGGCGACCGCGCGGAGCCGGCAGGAGCTGGTCGGGCAGTACCTGTTCGATGCCTTCCCGGACAATCCGGGGGACCCCAAAGCGGACGGGGTACGGAACCTGGGGGCCTCGCTGCACCGGGTCATGCGGTCGAAGGATCCGGACACGATGGCGGTGCAGAAGTACGACATCCCCGTTGTGTCCCAGCCGGGGATGTTCGAGGAGCGGTGGTGGTCCCCGATCAACACCCCCGTGTTCGGGCCGGACGGGGACGTTGCGTGGATCATCCACAGGGTGGAGGACGTGACCGAGTTCGTCCTCTCCCGCCCTGGACAGTCACGGCACGGCGCGCTCGGTAGGCGGGAGGCGATGGAAGCCGAGCTGTACGCCCGGGCACGGGAGCTGCAACGGCTGAACGAGGAGCTGCGCCAGGCGCATTCCCGGGAACGCCAGGTCGCCGTGACGCTGCAGGAGGCGATGTTGCACTCGCCCGACCTGGAGCGGCACCGGAACGTTGCGGTGCGATATCTGCCCGCGGTCGGCTCGCTGAACGTGTGCGGCGACTGGTACGACGTGGTCGACCTGCCCGGTGACTGTTTCGCTGTCGCGGTCGGCGACGTCGTCGGCCACGGCCTGGAGGCCGCTACCGTCATGGGTATGCTCCGCAGCGCACTGTCCGCTGCCGTCCGGGCCCTCCACGAGCCCGCCAGGTCGCTCGAAGTCCTCGGCCTGTACGCCCGGTCGGTCGAAGGGGCTCTGGCCACCACCGCCGTCAAGGCCGTGATCGACACCCGCCGCCGCCAGATCACCTACAGCAGCGCCGGCCATCCCCCGCCTCTCCTGCTGCACGCCGACGGCACGTGCGCGGTTCTGGACCAGGCGACGGACCCGCCCCTGGGTGCCCGCCCCGAACACGCCACCCGGCCCCAGGCCGCCCTTTCGTACGCTCCCGGCGACACCCTCGTGCTCTACACCGATGGGCTCATCGAACGTCGGGGCGAGGACATCGACGCCGGCCTGCACCGGTTGGCCGAGGCTCTGGCCGACTATGCCCGCCTCGATCCCGACGACCTCTCCGACGCCCTGCTGACCCGCCTCGAAGTGGCCCGCGGCGCCCACGACGACATCGCCTTGGTCGTCGTACGCCTATGACCCCGCGGAGCGCAGCCCACCGACTCGTTCACGGCCGCCACCGAGTCCGGCGGACCCGGTCGGCGACGGGTCACGCCGGGTCGTGCTCGCGGGCGCGGGACGCCCGCGATCGGGCGTCCCTCCGCGCCGCCAGGATGACGAGGGCGCCGGAGATCATGCCCACGAAGTACGGAGACGGCACCAGCAGGACGCCGCCGACGAAACACCACGCCGCGATGCCCCAGCCGATCCCTGCGGGCACGGCCACCCCGCGTCCCGCCAGATGCCGTATCAGGCAGCCCAAGAGGATCAAGGGCACGGCAAAGCTTCCCGGACCGGCCCAGAAGGCGACGTGGCTCTGAAGGGACTCCACCGTCGGGTCCGCGCCGTTGCCGCCCGCCAGTTCCAGCGGGACGGCTGCCCATACCCCTCGGTCCACCCAGCCGGTGACGTCCGCCCAGGAGAACACGGTCAGCAACACCAGGTGACCTGTGCCCAGCAGCAGCATGATGCCGCTCGCCCAGCGCAGCAGTCGCTTACCGGACTCCATCGTCAGCCCCGCCTTCTGTGTTGTGCCGTGCCACGCCTTGGCCTCTAGTTCTATACGCAACCGTATACTTCGATTTATACGGTAGCGCACATCAGCATTTCCCAACACCCCGCCAGAACAGGCGAGAAGACGCGGTCCGCGCATGGGCGCGCAACGGGTCGGCGGGCGGCCGGGGATCCGGAACCCGATCCCATCGACACCCGCGGCCAATGAGGCCCGCCCCGGGCGCCGCGGGGCTACCGTCAGCTCCATGGAGCGAACCCGAGCGGTCCTGATCGACATCGACGGCGTCCTCACCGTCTCCTGGAGGGCCCTGCCCGGGGCGGTGGCGGCCATGGAGCGACTGCGCGCCACCGGCCTCCACCTCGCGCTGGTCACCAACAACACTTCCCGGACCCGCGCCTCCATCGCGGCGCGCCTGTCCGAACTGGGCTTTCCCGTCGGCGCCGACGACGTTCTGACCGCGCCGGCCGCCACGGCCGCCTACCTGCGCGACCACTGCCCCGGCGCCCGCTGCCTGCTGCTCAACAGCGGCGACGTACGGGAGGACCTGACGGGTGTCACCCTCGTCGGCGAGGGAGAGGAGGCGGACGTGGTCGTCCTGGGCGGCGCCGGCCCCGAGTTCGGTTACGAGGCCCTCAACCAGGTCTTCGGGCACCTGCAGCGCGGAGCCCGGCTCCTGTCCATGCACCGCAACCTGTACTGGCGCACCGAACGGGGACTCGACCTCGACACCGGAGCCTTCCTCGAAGGACTCGAGAAGGCGGCCCGCACCGAGGCGCAGGTGACGGGCAAGCCCGCGCCCGCGTTCTTCGCCAGCGCCCTGACCCACCTGGGCGCTGACGCCTCCGAAGCGCTGATGGTCGGCGACGACATCGAATCGGACGTCCTGGCCGCCCAACGCAACGGCATCACCGGGGTCCTGGTGAAGACAGGCAAGTACCTCCCCGAAACCCACCGGAGCGCCTCGGGAACCCCCGACCACGTCCTCGACTCCTTCGCCGGCCTGCCGGACCTGATCGCCGCCCACACCCCCGGCCCCCGCCCCGAACCCGGTGGCGCCTGAGCGATGCGGCGAGGCCTCGGCCACACGGGCTCCCGGTACACGTGACGCAGGTCCATTCCCAGGGGCGGGCCCGCATCGCACGGCAGGCGGCGGACCGACCCGTCCGGCCGGAGCAGCAGGGCCGGCGGGTGCCCGGCCAGGGCGATGCGGCAGCGTCCGGTGCCGCCGTCGTAGACGACACAGGCACAGGTCGCGGCGAGTTCGCCGTCGCTGCTGGTGAACAGCGCGTCCAGGCGGGTCAGCAAGGGGCCGGGCGGCATGCCCACGGACAGCAGTGCGTGTACCGAGGCTCGGTACCGGCCCATGGCCGCGGCGGCGACTCCGTGGCCCATGACGTCGCCAATGCCCAGTCCGATCCTGCCGCCGGGGAGGGCGACCGCGTCGTACCAGTCGCCTCCGGCCAGGTTGTCGTCCTCAGCTGGGTGGTAGCGGTAGGCGAGCTGGAACCAGTTGGCCGATGGCAGGCATGCGGGCAGCAGGTGGCGCTGGAGGGCGAGGGCGGCGAGCCGTTCGCGCCGGTATCGCAGCGCGTTGTCGATGGCAGTGGCCGTGCGGGCCGCGATCTCGCGCGCCAGGAGGACGGCGTCACTGCTGAAGGGGCCTGCCTGCCGCAGGAAAGTGACAGCTCCGAGCAGCCTTCCGACGGCGGTCAGCGGTACCGCGAGGCCGTACCGCGCTGTGACGTCCGCCCTGTCTCCCCCCTCAGACTCGAAGGCGACGGGCTGGGCCGAGTTGAGGCACGCGGCGACCGCCGGGAGCGCCGGGCGTGGCAAAGGCAGTGCGTCCTCGGTCCGGGGCCTCGGCTCCTGCGGGCGAAGGGTCAGACGATGTACGAGGCAGTCCGGTGGCGGGTAGGCGGGTTCACCGGCCGCACGGCCTTCGGTGTCGGCGGTATCAGTGACCGGCTTCACCGCTCTCGCCAGCAGATCTACCGTGACGGTGTCGGCGACTTCGCGGCGATGGCGAGCACCCCCGTGCCTCCCGACAGTGGAACCGCCACCGGCTGCCAGCTGACGCTGCGGCAGGTACCGTCACGGAGGCGAAGCCAGTCGGTACGCACCGAGCCGGCGCTGCGCAGTACCGCGCGGACGAACCCCTTTCCCCGAAACCCCGTGGCGTCCCCGAGCAGAGCCGCATCCCGGCCGATGATCTCCGCATCCCGATAGCCGGTCAGGGCCTCTGCGGCCTCGCTCCACTCCTGAACGCGCCCCTCGGGATCGATGAGCGCGGTGGCC
This sequence comes from Streptomyces sp. NBC_00190, assembly GCF_036203305.1. Taxonomy (GTDB): domain Bacteria; phylum Actinomycetota; class Actinomycetes; order Streptomycetales; family Streptomycetaceae; genus Streptomyces. Next base: position 571,254 of record NZ_CP108131.1, read on the forward strand.
GCCGGGACGGTCTTCAGCCGCTGCAGCGATACCGCACCAGACAGCGGTACACCCTGCCCGCCCGGCTCACCATCCGCAGATGCAGAGCCCATCTCACTCACCACCCGGCCGGAACACCGTGCCTCCGTCACAAGCCGCCTGGCCGAGGACAGCAGCGGCGGATGCGATTACACCGATGAGCCGGCCGGACCGAACGGCGGGCGGCACCTCGTGCAAGGCAGTACGGGCCTCGGCGAACGTGGTCGTCATCACGGACTGCCCAACGACGCCGGGCGGCACTCGGTACGGGCACGGGCGCGGTGGGAGCGCGGGCCGCCTGTCGCGGCCCGACCGGGACGATCACCATGTCCCGCCGAGTCCGTCGAGCTACTCGGCCTGAAACGCGTCTGCAGGGACCTCGAAGACGATCGCGATCCCGTCACGCTCGTTCCCCCGCTCGCCGACGCGGGTGAAACCGAAGCCCGCGATGGTGGCCAGGGAGGCGGTGTTGTCAGAGCTGATCGTGGCCCGCACGGTCCTGACACCGGGTTCGGCGGCGGCCCTGGCGAGCAGCGCCGTCAACATGGCGCGGGCATAGCCCTGGCGGCGGTACCCGGGCACGACGGTGTAGCCGACCTCGACCACCCCGGCCTCGTCCGGCGGCCCGTGGTACCCGGCGTCGCCGACGACGGCCCCGTCCGGCTCGGACACCACGGCCCGCGTGATCCACGGCGCGGCGGACGGGTCCTCGGCGAGCTGGTCAGCGCGATAGCCGAAGATCCAGCGGGCCCGGTCGCAGACGAAGTGTTCGTCAAGGGCGACCCCGGCCTCGGCGCTGCCGCCGGCGAGGTCACCGTCGGCAAGCGCCCGCAGCGCTTTTGCGCTGAGCTCGACGAAGCGGACGCGCTTGGGAATGGAGAGAAGTTCGTTGTTCATCGCGGAGATGCTCACCCAGTTCAGGAGGGCTGTCCATCGCTTTACGGCTGCTCCGTCGATCTGGGAGTCCGCAGATCGGCGGTTCGTCCGCTGTGGCGGGGTGGTGGCCCGGGGCACCCCACGTCGGCCGCCGTACGCGGGACTGACGTAGCGTTCGGGCATGAACATGCCGCCGCCGCCCCAGCAGCCCCCCGGCCCGTACGGGCCCCCGCAGCCCCCGTACGCCGGACAGCAGTACACCGCGCAGCCGTCGCACCAGCAGCCGTTCGCGGGGCAGCCGTACCCGCCGCAGCCGTACCCCGGTCAAGGAGCGTGGGGGCAGCCCCCGATGGGCCCGCCGCGCAAGAAGCGCACCGGCATGGTGATCGGGATCGTCGCGGCTTCGCTGGTGGCGCTCGGCGCCCTCGGTTTCGGGGTGAACCTGCTGAACGAGGCCGGATCCGTTGCGAGCGGAGCCGGCTTCCCCGAGGCCAAGTACCGGCTCACCGTTCCCCAGACCTTGCTGGACGGCAAGTACCAGCTGGTACAGGACCTGTCGGACACCGAGGGCAAGCAAGCCCTGCAAGGCAGTTACGACTCGAAGATCCGCAATCCGAAGCCGGCCGTCGGCCAGTACACCTCCGACTCTGCGAAGGGCGTGAGTGCCCTGGTCATCTCGGGGATGTACGGCCAGTTCAAGGACCCCGAGGGCGCCCGCAAGAAAATGCTGGGCGGCGCGGCGGACGCAGAAGGTGCGACCCTGGCGGTCCCCGCCAAAGACATCACGCCCGCCGGTTCCGACGTCACCCTGTCGTGTCAGGTGCTGACCGCTAGGCAGGGCGGTGTCGAGAGCACCCTGCCGATGTGTGCCTGGGCGGACGAGAACACCGGCGCCTCGGTCGCCTTCGTCACCCCGGAAACCGCGCAGCAGAGGCCCGGCTCCATCGACCTCGCCAAGGTCGCCGAGACCACCCTCAAGGTGCGTGCCGAGTCCCGGCAACCGGTCGGCTGACCGGCGTCCCACGACAGTGCAGGTCAGTCAGGGCATCTCATCGGGGTCGCAGCTGGCCCGGCGCAGCCCGATCGTGCGCAGGGCCCGCGTCAGGGCCTCGGAGTCTCCCTCGCGCACGACGTGGACGGCTCCCTCGACCGCGAGGCCGGACAGGGCACGGGACACCCGGGCGGCTGCCGTCCGCAACACCACTCCGCTCGGAGGGTCCAGGCCACGCACCCCGTGGAACACGCGGAAGACGTCCGGATCCGTGTCGATGCTGTCGAGCCCGGCAGGCAGGGACAGGACGGTGATATCGGGGAGGAGGACGCGGGCGTGGGCGAGAGCGACGGCGGGATCTTGGGCATGCGACACGACCCGGAAGTGCGGGTTGCGCTGGATACCCGAGCGCAGCAGTTCCAGGAGCTCTCCCTCGGGCACGCCGACCACCAAGACCGTCATCACCTGCTCCATCCTGCGCTCCCGCACGTCACGAGGCGACTCGGGGCATGGAGACCGGAAGGTTCGCGCACATCCGATGTGACCGTCGCGTGCCGGGCAGTGCCATGACCGGGAACGTTCACCAGGTGATCGGGTTGATGTCGGCCGCCGCTGAGAGGGTGCAAGGATGTGTGCATGTCGATCACTTCAGTGACCTTGCGCCGACGCGTGGATGACCTCGAAGCGGCTGTGCCCTTCTACGAGAAGCTGACGGGAGAAACCGCCAACAGGTTTCAATTCGCGGGCCTGGAACTGGCCGCTGTCGGCCCCTTCCTGCTTTTCAGCGGGCCGGAAGAGGCAGCAGTGCGGTTCGCAGGAGTGGCTGCGACGCTGTCGGTGCCGGACCTTAACCAGGCCATATCCGGGGCCGTGGCAGCCGGGGCCGCCCTGATCGCTCCTCCGCAGCCCACCCCGAACGGACACCGTGCCGTGCTGCGTCATCCGGACGGCGGCGTCTACGAGTACGTCAGCGGCTGAGGGAAGGACAAGAACAGCCGCTTGCGCACCCCAGCCCGGGTCGACGAGCCCGCCGAGGCCGGCTGACCGGCAGAGCCCTTCCGGACGGACCGCCGCCCTCCGTGACGGCGGTCCGACACCGCTACACAACTAGGCGGCTACGCAGCTACGCGGGAAGCGAACAGCTCCATCTCCAGCCGGCCGTCATTCCACAGTAGTGACCATGCTGAGCCACGTAGCCATCCTCTCTGACATCCACGGAGTCCTGCCCGCTCTCGAAGCAGTGCTCGACGAGCCAGAAGTACGCGCCGCGGACCGCATCGTGCTCACCGGCGACATCGCAGCCGGCCCACAGCCGACCCAGGTCCTGGACTTGCTGGCCGGGCTCGGAGACCGCGTCATCTGGATCAGCGGCAACGCCGATCGCGAACTGCTCGAATACCGCCGCGGCCAACGTGACGCCATCCCAGACCCCATCGCGCCCTGGGCCGCAGAGCAGCTACGCGGGGACCACCTCGACCTGCTCGCCCGCTTGCCGAAATCACTCACCCTGACCCTGCGGGGCATGGGGAAGGTCTTGTTCTGCCACGCCACCCCTCGGGACGACGAGGAAGTCGTCCTCGTCGACTCCCGCCTCGACCGCTGGCAGGAAGTGTTCGGCGCCCTCGACGCCGACGTCCGTACCGTCGTCCTCGGGCACACCCACATGCCTTTCGTCCGCCTCGCCCATGGCCGGCTCGTCATCAACCCCGGCAGCGTGGGTATGCCCTACGGGCGGACCGGAGCCCACTGGGCACTCCTGGGTCCGGGCGTCGAACTACGCACCACGAACTTCGACATCGAGGCCGCCATCACCCAAGTCACCCAGGACTCGTCGTACCCGGAAATCACCGAGTGGGCCGACTATTTCCTTCGAGCCCAGGCAACCGATGCGGCCGCCCTCGCGGCCTTCGGCCCTCAGGACGGACGCCGTATCGACCCGTGACGACTCCGTGATCGATGTCGACACGACTCCCCCGTTGCCGATCCTGGCACTCAGGCAGTGCACGCAGTCGCGGCGGGACGCTGGCCTGCGGTGAACACAGCCGACGGGACACCCATGAAGTGGCGGAACTCGGCCGTCATGTGGGACTGATCGTAGTAACCCGCCGTCGCGGCGATCTCCGACCACCGGCCGGCATCAGCCGCCAGGACGGTGCGAACGCGGCCGATGCGTGCGAATTGTTTGGGGGACAAGCCGGTGCCGTCGGTAAACAGGGTGTTCAGGTGGCGCTCGCTGATGTACAACCCGGCTGCGGTCAAGGCGACCGTAGCGCCGCCAAGTAGGCGCTCCCCCCGCCGAGCTTCGCCTCGACCTTCCTGCGGCAATCCTGGAGCGCGTGCTGGACCGGCCGGTCAAGCCACGGACCCACATGCGCTCGACCAGTTGCCGGCCGGGATGACCACGGGCATCGGCTGGGCGCGCGCCGACGGTGCGGCCTACGTCACCGACCACGTGCCGCGGGTACTCGGCCGACCGGCGGGCACGTTCGAGCAGTGGGCGCGCGACCACCGGGAGGCCTTCGCTGCAATGCCGTAACCCGCCGCCGCCGACGGCCGCTGGGCCTGGTGGCCCGGCGCCGAAACGGCGGACAACTACGGCGTCTCGCGGGCCTTCCACATCGGCTGTCCGGCATTGGAGTGAAGCGCCGTTTCTCGTGGCTTTCGCGTGATGTTAGCCGGATGACGCGCCCCTTCCCCGACGCGTCATCCGGAAATCCTTAGGAGTAGTCATGCGTATGCGCTCTGCCCTGACCGCCTCTGTCCTGGCCGCGGGCATCCTGCTGGGCGGCGCGGGCGCGGCCCTGGCCAACGACGGAGGCGAGAACGAATACTTCTCCGCTGGCCACACCGCCTTCGCGTCCACCTGCTCGTCGGCCGCCGCCATCCCGGCCGCGTTCGGTCCCATCTGGACCTCGAGCTGCTCGAAGGAAGCCGAGAAGGAGTGGGCGGAGGCCGCTCACTCCGCCGGCCACTGACCCGCTGACGGCGGCGCAGGGGCGGTCGAAGGTCACGCCGACTGCCCCTGCGCCGTTCGGGTCCGCCACTGCCCGGGAGGAAGTGCTACGGGCAGTGGCCCGGGCCGCGTATTCCGCGGCACACGCCGGATCATCAAGACGCCCGGGGGCCGACAGAAGTGCGCGGATCCGGTCGGCGGACGCGGCCTGGGAGGCGCGGACGGTCAGCCAGGAGCCGTCCGCACAGACGATGTCCACGCGCCGCCGCATCCGTCGCGGCCGTGGGTGGCCCGCACACCCGCGTGCGCGCAGGAGACCACCTCCGACGCGTCCTGCCAGGCGGCCCGCACGGCGACCCTGCCGTCCGCCACGAGGAGCAGACAGTCCGCCTCCTCCGCGCGCGTCGCATCCCTCGCCCAGTACGCCGTATGCACCGCAAGGACGAGTCGTCCCGCATCACTGTCCCAGCCGCCCGCATGCCCGGCCCGGCCCATAGCCGCACCAGGAGCCGCGAGGCCTTCTCTGCCGGCTCGAACAGCGCGGAGAACGCCGAGACGGGGTCTTCGGGCAGCGAGAACAGGAACCGGACGAAGAAGAGCGAGGCCAGGGCCCCCGCCTCTTCCGACGCGGCTGCGGCGGCAAGCGCCGCACGCCCGGCCGCCGCCCGTACCGCGGAAGCCCCACCCCGAACTCCATGCCTCACACCCCTACCGGAAATGGAACGCCGCGCGTGCTCAGGGCCGGGCCGCTCTTGCGAAGCGACCCGGCCCCGTAGGCGTAGCGTTTGCCCGGGATCAGGACCTGGTCTCGTTGCTGCAGTACCAGTCGCCGTAGCGGCTGGTACTGCTGTAACGGGCCTCGCACACGCGCACCGGGATGTTTTCGGTGATGTCGTAGTTGCACTGGCGGATCTCGGTGCCGTTGTCGCCGATGCTGGTGGTGTCGTAACAACCGGTGCGCAGGTCCACCCAGGTGTAGCCGTCACAGCCGACGTTGGCGCAGACCCGCTGCTGGATCTTGCCGTACACCGAGTAGCCGTCGGCGGCGTGGTCCGTGATGTAGAGCCAGTCACCGTTCGGGTAGAACGTAGAAGTGCCCCAGCTCTTGTTGACACTCACGTTCAGCCCGCTCGCGGAGGCGGAACCCTCCATCCCGGCGACCAAGATCGCGCTCGCCGCCAGGGCCAGACCGACCTGTGCAAGTCGCTTTAGCTTCATGAGCGCTTTCCCTTCCCGTCAGTGTTCGGTCACCGCGAGATCACACAGCACTCGCGATCAGGATGTCAACTTGTCCCACACAAAGCCGAGTTGAAGCCCGCCGGCCAGCGGAGCAGGCGGGCAGCCCGTCATGATCCGGTGTGTGGGCGGTGCGCGGCTGGCGCAGTCGCCCGGCGGTGCTTGACGTTGACGGCCGAGGCCTTGGCCAGCGCCACGGGGTTCAAGAAGCGCAGCGGACCGATCAGGCGGGATCCGAACAGATGCATGTGCCGCGCCACCGATGCATCGCGCGCTGCCGCCGAAAACATCAGCCGCTCCATGGGATTGAACGGACGGGCCTTGGCGAAGTCGGCGGCCAGGTACTGGTGACAGCGCAGCCGGCGCCGGTGTCCGCGTGCGTACATCACGAGCGACCTGTTGAGGTCGCCCCGACCGGTCGCGGCCGAAGCGACCGCCTCCGCCAACCATTGCGCTGACTGCAGAGCCCACCCGCATCCCACTCCCCACAGGGGATCGCCGGTCAGGGCTGCGTCGCCGATGAGCGCGACGCCCGGTGCGGTCGGCTTGCGGCTGTGGAGCGGGTAGTTGACAGTGCCGGTGATCTTCGTGATGCGCTCGGCAGCATCGATGGGCGGCGCCTCGGGCAGGGCGCGGACGAATTCGAGGAAGCTGCCCTCCAGGTCTTCCCGGAAGGCAGGCAGCCGTTTCTTGTCCGGGAGCACCGCGAGGACCGTCACCCCGTCGTCGTTCGGAAACGCGTACGCCATGTCGGGCTCGAGGAACCATGTGTGACCGATCCCGCCGTGCAGGGGAAGATTGCGGTAGTGCGCGAGGTAGCCGAACCGCGCGTTCTCGTACAGCCGGGCAGACACCCCGGCGAACTTCGCCACGGCCGAGTCCTTGCCATCGGCGCCGACCACCAGGCGGGCCCGGATCTCGCGCTCGCCCCGTGGTGTCGACGCACGCACCCCCAGGGTTCGCCCGGCATCCCGGACCAGCCCGGTCACATGGTGACCGAGGAGCAGATCGACGCCAGGGGTTTCCGCCGCATGGGACCTGATCAACGGGTCGAGGGTGCTGCGCCGAACGTTGTACCCGTACGGCAGCTCGGGGCCCTCCGGCGCGGCCCTCGGCTCGATCCATCCCCAGCGGGTGTACCAGCGGGCCTCGTTGCGGACGGCTCCCGCCTCCTCGAGAGCCGGGATGAGGCCGAGTTCGTCCAGCACCGGGTAGGCGTTGGCCGTGAGGGAGTGGGTGCACAGCACCTTGTACGCTGCGGGGTCCGAGCGGCGTTCCAGCAGTGCGACGCGGACACCTCGTCGAGCGAGCAGGATCGCCGCGGCGCTGCCGGCGAGGCCGGCCCCGCTGATGACGACGTCGTAGTCGTATCCCGCGCTCTCAGGCTTGGTCATGCGCTGATCGCCCCCTTCGGGGTGTGGTGCCGTTCGTGGGTGGGAGTGCCACAGTGCCACTGCTGTCAGGAACATGACCAGTGGTCGCCCGCGCGGCACTGGACCAGGCCGCCTCCGCTTCAGGTTTCGCGTCGGTACGGGACCTGTTCGACGCGGACCCGAAGACATGCTGGGCCATCCAGGTGACGGACCGACGCGCAGAAACGATCACGTGTGCGGCGCGGCCGAACGACCGTGCCGAAGCCCGCGAGGATCAACGGACCGAGATCCCCTTCTTCGAAGGAGAGACAGCATGGCTGTGCGCTCCCGTCCTGCCGTCCCGGCCGCTGCCGGCAAGGCCATCGTCCTGGCAGGCACGGGTCCCGCCGCCGCCGAGTCGTTCCCGAACCAGGACCGGACCGGTCCCGAGCTCCGCGACCACCGCTGATCCCCTCCGAATCCAGATGAAAAGGACTTCATGAGCAGCAGCGCCAACGTCCAGGCACCCTCAGGGCTCCTGGCCGACATCAAGCACCGAACCGACGGCAGCCACCGGATGTTCGGCATCCACCTGCGGTGGCAGATCGGCGGCAACCGGCCCGACCACGGGACCTGGCCCCCGCCGGAGGACTGGAACGACGGCAACGCCCCGTACCCGCACGTCTACGAGGTGTGGATCAACGGTGCGGCACGGCAGACGGTCATCCTCTACTGGCCGGCCTGGGACTGGTCCCCGTCCAACTCCCACTGGGTGGACCTGGGCGAGGAACCCGACGCCGAATACCGGGTGAAGATCCGGGCCAAGGTCGACGGCTCGTTCACCGCGTTCACCAACGAGGTCACCGTGACCCCGGACTCCGCGGTGCCCTGGTCCACCGCCCCCCAGAAGACCGAGGGTGCGCGGTCCGGCGTCGACGCCTCTCCCCGCCACGGCACGGTGGACCACCCGCGCAGCCGGGCCGCAGCCGTGATCAGGGACGAAGACCCGTCCCCGATCTGCGCGAAGGCCCGGGCCGAGAACACCAGCACCACCTGGCAGGAGGTGGTGCCGGGGAAGGACCGGATGCTGGCCGACTACCCCTGGAACCACGCCCTGCACTACCTGGAGTACCGCAAGTTCTTCCAGGGCAGCACCGTGGCCTCCACCGGGAACCCGGCGTTCGCAGGTCTCGACCTGGCCCCCCGTGCGGACCTCGGCGACTGGCCCACGACCCGTCTGGACGCCGGCGCCGAAAGGCACACGTTCTCGTACGACTACATGGCCTATCACACGAACGAGACCTGGTCGCACCGCTGGTTCATCACCCGCGAAGGCTGGAACCCCAGCGGCGGACTCTCGTGGGAGAACCTGGAGCCCATTCCGTTCCTGGTGGAGGTCCAGGGGGCCCCGCGGGAGGAGGACTCCACCCATTGGGAGTTCGCCACCCTCCCGTCCCGAAGCGGGCGGGCCGCGATCGTGGACGTCTGGGGCGGTCATGGCGGCCCGGACACCACTGACGGCGGCAACGGGGGCAAGACCGGCGAGTTCTTCCTCTCCGTGTGCGACGTGGAATTCCACTGACGCCTTTCGGATCCGCGTGACCGTTGAGGGGGCGCGGACTAGCGGGTGAGAGTCCATGAGCGGGGCGGCCGTGCGGAGCCACGGCCGCCCCTACGCATCACCTGCCACACGAGGCCACCCGGGGCGCCTGGACTCCGCTGCCGAGCGAATGCGGACGCTGCCCGCCGATCAACGGCACCACGTCCCGCACCGGCTGCGCGATGGGGAAGTCGAGCGCCTCGGAGCCCGAGTTGGGCTCGGCGGATCGCGGCCCGGTGGGATTGACGTTGATCAGCGGGTTGGGAAGGAAGCCAGGGCCAGGTCCCACTGGTCAGCTGCGTGAAGCAGTGCAGCTGCGTCCACCCGTACCTCCACGAAGTACTGGTAGATGTCCGCCCGGTCAGCACCCTGCTGCCACGGAGGTGCCGCTTCCAGGGAGAGGTGGAGACGGATCACCGGCCCGGCCTCGCTCCGGTCGGCGAGGCTGAAGGCCAGGACCGGCTCGTTGAACCACGTGTCCGGGGACAGGTAGCCGTCGGCATCGGGTTGGCTCGCCGACACCGTCCCTGCGGCCACCGCGCGCAACCAAGCGGCGACCTGACGGGCTTCGTGGGTCAACAGAGAGGGATCGGCAAAGGACCAACTGCCCTCGGCAGTCGTCACCGTGCCACCGATGACCAGCCAGTTGTCGTCATAACGGTTGCCCCGGGCCGCGGCGAACTGATAGCGCAGCGGGCGGAGCTCGACACTGTTTGCATGGTCGCTCAAGAGCATTGCCGCAGGATCTCATGGGCCCTCCTGGCGGCGAACGGAGCCGGCCGGGATCAGGGTGACGCTCCACGGTGGTGACGGAAGCCTCGGCTGTGCGCATGGATGGCATGGATGGGCATGGTGTCAGCGGGGTCCGTTACCTTCAGGCCATGTCGATCACCGCACAACTGCGCGACTCGGTGAAGCTGCCGGGTGGGGATGCACTGGTCAGTGGCTTCGCCTTCGAGAGCCGTGGGAATGGGCCGTGCCGCGCTCTCCTCCAGAACGGGCACGAGCTGGAGGTCTACGACCTGTACGAGGTCTTCGCGGGGGAACGCGCGCCGACCGCGGTCTTTCCCGTTCCCTGGCCGGGCTGGGACCGCGGTGTCCATTCGGTGAGCCCCGACGGCTCGTTCACTGTGTTCTCGGGCCAGCGCGCGATAAGGGCCGTGGGCGTGGGCGGAGACACGCTGTGGGAGTACCGGCACGGCTGCTGGGGTCCCGAGATCGGCCACGCGCACACGGGCGACGAGCAGCAGGTGTGCCACGGCTTTGAGCACGGGTCCTGCCGGGTCTCCGACGACGGCCGGCTCGTCTGGGCGCATGTCGTGATTGAGCCGGAGGCGCAGGACTGGCAGGAATGCTGGGTCGTCCTGGACGCCCGCAACGGACGGGAACAGGCCCGGCTGCCGCTGGACAGCGCAGCCTCGGGTTCACATCACCTCTCCCACCCTGACGGCATCCACATGGGGCTCTGCATCGGCATGGGTCAAGACGGCATCCTGCTCCACTGGGCGCGCTGGGACGGTGAGAAGCTGACCAGTTGGGACCTCAACGAGACCATGGACCGCATCCTGGTGGACACCCACACGGGACTTCCGGGCTTTCTGACCGTCGAGCACTACGGAGCTGACCTGCAACTGCACGCCCTGGACGGCACCGTGCTCGCCGAGGAGGCGCCCGAGCCGCCCGACGGCGAGGACCCGCCCTGCTGGGACTACGGCTGCGGCTTCGTCGACGCCGGCACCGTCATCGCCTCGACGGTCGATTCCGACGAGGACCCGGATCGGGCCCGCCACTGGCTGCTCGATGCCCGCACCCTGAAGACACGCGGGACGGTCGTGTACCCGAATGGCCCCGTCGACAGCCACGTTCGCCCGCTCGGCGATGGGACCTGGCTCACCTACGACGACAGCAGCGAGACGCTCAATCGCTGGAGTGAAGCAGCGCCGTAGCACCTTTCTCCGCGCCTACCGAAAGCCGAGGTGCGGATCGGTGCCGACCAGCTCACCGCTGGCGGCCCACAGGTGCGCGGCCACGGCCGGGTCGGCCATGTGCGAGAGGACGGGCTCACGCCGTGGTCTGCCACGCAGACCGAAGGCCCTCGGCCCCCACAACTGCCCTCCCTGTACCTCCGAGTCGAGGACGGCACGGACGACGGGCCATGCTCCGGCGTCCTTGCCCTGCACCAAGAGCCCGGCGGGCAAGGCTCGCAGCCGCTCGCCGGGGGTTGTCGTGCGTAGCGGCGGGCGGGACGGGGTGAGGGAATCCAGTGCGCCGCCGGGGTGGGCCACCACACTGAGCACCGGGCTGCCGACGGCACGCAGACGGCGATCGAGTTCGAAGCCGAAGCACATCTGCGCCAGCTTCGATCGGCCGTAGGTCTGCTTGGGCCGGTAGTCCCGGGTCGACTGCAGATCGCCCAGGTCCAGTCGCTCGGACCGCGCAGCGAAGCTTCCCACGGTCACGATGCGGCCCGCCGACGCCGCGGACAGCAGCGGGGCCAGCCACTGGGTGAGTGCGAAGTGGCCGAGGTGGTTGGTGCCGAACATCAGCTCGTGGCCGTCCTCGGTCTCTCGACGCGGCGGGTCGTCGAGCATGACCCCGGCGTTGTAGACCACCGCGTCGAGATGATCGAGGCCCAGCCTGTCCACGGCGGTCTTCAGGGACGACAGGTCGGCGAGGTCCAGTTGAAGGTGTCGCACACGCGCGCCGGATACGCGCGAGCGGATCGAGGCCATCGCGGCGTCGGCCTTCGCGGTGTTCCGGCTGCCGAGTACGACGACGGCGCCAGTGGCGGCGAGTTGCTCGGCGGCGAAGTAGCCGATCCCGGCGTTGCCCCCGGTGACCAGGAAGATCCTGCCGCCGGCAGACGGCAGCCGGTGAACGTCCCAGGGCCGGCTCTGGGATGCGGAAGACACGATGACAGGCTCCTTGCGCTCTGAGACGGCGTGCTCATGGGGAGCACTCGACCCGCCCAAGGTCGCGGCCTCCACCGACATACCGCCGACAGATCACAGTCGCCGCTGACAGACGTCCGACACCCCTCCGCAGTACTGCATGGCCACGGTGCCCGTGACCGCGAGGCACATGACCGCCGCGTTCGCCCGCTCCACGGCATGGCACGATGCCGGGGTGGAGAGTAGAGAACGTGCAGAGAGCCTGTCTGAGCTCGGCGACCTGCTGACATCGCTGTCGAACAGGCCCGTCGTCTCCGTGCGGTACGGCCGATTCCCGGATGGCGCGATCCCTGGTCACGGGCTGGGACCCCTTGCCGGCCAGGTGCACGACCTCGTCGCCGAACTTCACCCGGTGTGGAAGCGATACCTCCCCAGCGGGGCCGAGCCCCCGAGCGCTTCGCAGATCGAGGCTCTCCTGGAGCCGCTCAGCGCCGACGCGGCCGTCGACCTGATGGCCAGGCTCGCCGCCGACGACCTCGTATGGCCCGGCTCGAAACTCATGAACCGTGAGATCGCCCACGACACTGTGACGCGCATTGTGAAGTGGCTCGGGCCCGGCGCGACTTGGTGGACCAACCGGCAAGGCAATTCCTGGGATCCCGTCACCGCCTGCACGTTCGACGGTGTGGTCGCCGGAAGCGACGGCGGGTACTTTGCGGTCCTGATCCAGGTTGGGGAGGACTGAGCCGCCCGGTCGGCCGCCGCCAGCTCCACACCGGCCTCCACCGCAGACACCGCACCCTGCCGTTCCGGCTTCCCCGGCCGGGTGACCGCGGCATGGCGCTCACGCTGCGCCGCCCCGAGGTCCTTCCGCAGGCGCCGGCTTCCCGCGGACCGCGCCGCACGGACCTCGGTGATCTCGTCCGGGCCGGCGGCAGGGATGATGCGTCCGTGGCGACAACGACCCTTGAGCTCTTCGCGGACTACTTCCAGATCTACGTCATGGACGACGACTCCGAGGCAACCGAGACCGGCATCGGTGACATGTGGAGCGAACAGGCCTTCCTCGACAGGCTCGCTGTCGACGAACACGCCCTGGCCATCGGCACGGCTGTCAACGTAACCGTCGACGTCACCATCGACCTCCTCACCGACCAGCCGGACGATGACAGCGACGACTTCGACCACGTCGTCGAGGCAAGCCTCAACCTGGCCTCGGGACGACTCGTCGTGCTGGGCTGCACCGACTACCTCCCCGACGCAGCACGCTTCGACATGCCCGCGGGCTGGACTCGCATCCGTACGTCTCGGCGAAATCTCGAAGCCGCAGCCTTCCCCGACCCCGACTGCGAGGACGAGCCCGAAGACATGGAGGAGATCCGGATCCAAGCCTGGCCGGCACCGCGCTCTCAGCCCCACATCATCAAGCGATGGACCCAGCCGGAGAGCTAGGGCCTGTCGCCAAGCCACTCGTTGCTGCTCATACACAACGTCGCTCAACACCCCCAGGGCCGGGTGGGTCAGCCGGTGAGCACCATCCGGAAGCGCGCGGCGCCCGAGAGCATCTTCTGGTAGGCCTCGTCGGCCTGGCTCAGCGGCACCGCCTCAACGGTCGGGCGGATCCCGTGCAGCACACTGAACGCCATGGTGTCCTGCACGTCCTGAGAGGTGCCGGACGGATGGCCGCGGACGATCCGTGCACTCATGAACAACTGCGTCGGGCGGATCTCCAGCGGCTCAGGGGCCGCGCCGATCACCACCAGCTCACCGCGGTGCGTCAGACCGTCCACGGTCGCGCTGATGGCGCTGGAGTTGGCAGCGGTGGCCAGGACGACCTTGGCGCCGCCGAGGGACCGCAGCGCGTCCGCTACGCCCGTGCCCGCTGTGCTGTCGACGTAGTGGTGAGCGCCGAGCTGCATAGCGAAGTCCGCCTTGTCGGCCCCACGGGCGATGGCCACGGTCTCGAAGCCCATCGCCACCGCGTACTTCACGGCCAGGTGGCCGAGGCCACCGATGCCGAGCACGGCGACCAGATCGCCCGGTCGCGCCGAGCTGCGCCGCAGTCCGTTGTACGTGGTCACTCCCGCGCAGGCCATGGGGCCCGCATCGGTGGCGGCCAGCGCGTCGGGGATGCGGGCCAGGGCGTCGGCCGGCGCGATCAGCGCCTCCGCGAAACCCCCGTCGTATGCCCAGCCGGGGACCTTGAGGGCCTCGCAGACGATGAAATCGCCCTGCCTACAAGGTGTGCAGTGGCCACAGCTGCCGCCGAACCAGCCGACGGCCACCCGGTCACCGAGCTGCCAGCCCCGTTCCTGTGCCCCTTCGCCCAGGGCTTCGATGCGCCCGGCGACCTCGTGGCCGGGGACCAGCGGAAACCGGACGCCCGGCACCATGGCGCCCACGAAGACGGCATCGCTGTGGCAGACACCGCAGGCATCGACGGCGATGCGCACGTGGCCGGGCCCCGGCTGCGGCACCGCGCGCTCGACGATCTCGAACCGTCCGCCGGGGGAGGTGACCTGCGCGACTCGATAGGTACTCATCCGGTCCTCTCCCAGAAACGGACTCGACGCCCCCGCATTTCCAGCAGAACAGCTCCGTCCCGATCTCGCGCGCCGAATCGGAAGGAGGACCGCACCAGGTCACACCCTGACCGCGGGATGGTCGTGACCGGGCGGCGGGTGCTGGTATTCCGGCAGTGCGGCCACCCCGTGGAGCTGTCACGCGTTGGGCGGGGCGGCTCGCATGCCCCCGAGCAGGGTGGCCAGGTAGCGGCGTGCAGTGTCGATCCGGCCGGCGGGAGCGCCGCCGCGGACCTCGACGGCGTGGGCGATGCCGCACATCAGCGGGACGAGGTCGCCGGAGGCGACATCGGGGCGGACCACCCCGGCCTCGAGGGCCCGGTCCAGGAGTCTGCTGCCGGACGACTTCAGTGACTTCTTGAGTTCCGTCGTCCTCGGCAGCGTGTCCGTGGTTGTGGCGGTGACCGGAGCCAGGGAGGCTTCGGCGACCTGCGCCTCGACGACGCGGCGCAGGAAGCCCTCGAACGCGCGCCAGGGGTCGGGGTCGGCCAGCGCCCGCTCGCCGTGCTCGGCCAGGGCTTCCAGGCAGGGAGCGGCAATGGTCTCCAGCAGCGCCTCGGGAGTGGCGAAGTGCCGGTAGACAGTGCCGACTCCCAGTCCGGCGCGGCGGGCGACGTCGTTGAGCTGCAGCGGTGCGCCCTGGTCGACCAGGACGCGGGCGACGGCGACGATCCGCTCCCAGTTGCGGGCCGCGTCCTTGCGCAGGGGTGTTGTCATGGGAAACATGCTAATCGGATGGCTCATCCGGATGCTCCGGGCGCCCGTACCCGCACAACGGTCAGGTGGTCGTGAGGGGTGCGTGCCGTTCGCTGAGCCGGCGCACGGCTTCGACGACGCGGGCATCTCTCGCCGTACGGATCGGCGCTGCCGGGCGCGCCTGGGCGTCGATGACGATGCCGCTCCGGCCCTCCAGAGCGTCATCGGTGGCGGCGGCGATCGAGGGCCGGGCGGCCACGGACGCCGGACCCGAGGTCGAGCGTTCGAACTTGCGGCGTACCAGCGGCCACAGCAGCCGGAGGGCGGGCGAGACGATCTTCGGGTCGGTCATGGTGCCGTTGGTCATGTCGGTCGCGGCGCCTCCGGGGTCGGCGGCGAAGACCGATACTCCCGTGCCGTCCAGCCGTGCGGCCAGGTCAAGGGTGTAGGCGAGGTTGGCGAGCTTGGCACGGCCGTACCAGTGGAAACCGTAGTAGCCGCCGGGCGGCTCCACGTCGTCGAAGACCCGCTTGGCGAGGGCGACCGCGCCCGAGGTGACGTTCACGATCCTGCTCGGCGCACCGGCCGTCATTGTGGGCAGCAGTAGTTCCGTCAGCAGGTACGGGGAGAGGTGGTTGACGACGAATGACGCCTCGATTCCGTCGACGGCCTGCCGGGCCGGGAACATGGCCCCGACGTTGTTGACCAGCACCGTCAGCGGTTCACCCGAGGCGGCATGGTCGGAGGCGATCCGGTCGGCAAGCGCGCGTACCTCTGCGAGCGAGGCGAGGTCGGCCGACAGGTACCGGGCCGGGTGTGCCGGGTTCGTCGCGTTGATGCGGTCGACCGCCCGGGCGCCCCGGTCGGCATTGCGTCCGACCACAGTGACCGAGAACCCGGCAGCAGCCAGCCCCAGCGCCGTCTCCAAACCGATGCCGGCCGTCCCGGCCGTGACCACCGCTGTCTTCCTCATGTGCCCCTCCACCCAGCCAAACATCCGGATACTTCATCCGCTTGGCAGGACGATAACACGCAACCGGATTAGGCATCCGGTTAGGGTTTCGGTCAGCGGCTCAGGCATTGGCCGGACAGCTTGAAGCCGCAGGGGACGCAGCATCCGCCGCCGCGGCACGGCGAGACGGCCGAAACCGAGGAGGCGCACTCCGCGCAGCGTCGGCTTCGGCGGGACGGAGGTACTGCTCAGCGCTGGTGGCGCAGGCGGCACCACAGCGGCATGCCGAACCACAGCCAGACCACGCCGCTGAGGATCACGGACGCCAGGAGTGCGGACTGCTCATGGCCATCATGAGGAGGACCAGTCCGACCAGTGCCAACCTGTTCGAGACCGTGACGAGTGTGGCCCGCATGCCACAGCGGAAGACGACGAAGCCCAGCAGGATCTGGACGCTGGTCTGGGCGACGCGAACCTCCTGTAAGAGCTCGGCGTACGCCCTGTCCTGGTCCAGCTCAGGCCGCGCCTCCCGGTCTGGCGGTGAAGCCGTGGGGGAATCGCCCGCACGCCGCGGCGCGGTGAGAGGCGTACGGGGACGGCGGTGCTCAGGAACCGGCAGGAGGGCCGGCCTCTTGATCGTGGGGGCCATCGCGTTGCCCCTTCCGAGTGGGGAATGGGTGGGGGTGGCGGCGGGCAATTCAGGAGGCACCCGACCCGCATGCACTACCCCTGGCCGAACCCCCGCCGAAATTCTGGTGAACACGTGCACGAGGGCCCTCGCCCTCCGGTTCACCCCGCACCGCCCGGCAGGCCGTACCTCGTCACGTCGCCTCATGCCCCGGCGAGGACTTCGTAGGCGCCGTCCGCGAGGACGAGCGGGTGCGCGTGATCGTGGTGCAGAGCGCCGACCCGGACTTCTTCGTCGCCCACGTCGACCTGGGCTTCATGCTCGAGCCGGCGACCTTCGCGGAGCTGGCCAACCCGGACGCCGGCACCGGAGGCGACGAAGCTCTGATCAACCCGATGCAGAAGCTGATGCTGCGCCTGCGCGCGCTGCCGCAGGTGACGATCGCCAAGCTCACCGGGCGTCTTCGGGGCGGCGGCAACGAGCTGGCGATGGCGCTCGACATGCGCTTCGCCGCCCGGGGACAGACCTGGCTCGCCCAGCCCGAGACCCGGATGGGCATCATCCCCGGAGGCGGCGGCACCCAGCTGCTGCCCCCGCTGGTCGGGCGGGCCACGGCCCTGGAGGTGATCCTCGGTGGGAACCTGTTCGACGCGGAGGTGGCCGAAAGGTACAGCTGGATCAACCGCGCGCTACAGGCCGGGGAGCTCGACGGTTTCGTCGACGCCCTCGCCGGGCGAATCGCCGCACTGCGTCCGGAGCAGATCGCCGCCGCGAAAGCCGCCGACGGCGCCGCGGCGACCAGCGGCAGCCTGCCGGAGGGACTCGGGGAGGAGAGCAAGGCCCTGAGCGGGGTCTACCCGGCACCGGACGCCGTCGTCGATCGCATACGAGCCGCCGTGGCGGGCGGCGCCCAGACCCGCGAGGGCGAACTCGACCTGGAGGCGTCACTGGACCGTACCGCCTGAGCCGTACGCCGCCGGGCGGGCGGCATTGCTCACAGGTCTTCGCCCCTTCACTGGTCAGTCAGGGTGTACTCGACCCGCGGCGGCACCCGTCAGCCTGTTCATCCGCACCGCCTGCTTCGCCCCTCCGGGGTCCGCGCTCAGTCCTCGGCCGCCAAGTCCCGTACGGGACTGCCGAGGACTCCGGCGGTGAAGGTCGCCAGCTTCCTGCGCATCTCCTCGCGGGCCATGCCCTTCTCGCCGGCCAGATACTCGACGAGATCGGCTCGGGTGGCAGCCAGCAGCGCATGGGCGGCGAAGTCGCTGTCGGCCAGACCGGGGATCTGCTCCAGCAGGTCGCGGAGCAGGGTCTGCCATCGCTCGTAGTGATCCGTCCGATAGGGGCTGTCCGATCCGGTGCCCTCCAGGGCCAGGGCGAGGTGCCGGTTGTCGAGCTTGAAGCACAGGACGGCGTCGAGCAGGGCCGGTACACGCTGAAGCGGCGCGGTGGCGGGCCCGAGCGGTGGCGGGCCCTCTTCGACGGCGTTCCTGACCGGTTCGAGCCGTGCGTCATACAGCGCGCGGATCAGCCCGGTCGGTCCCCGAAGGCACGGAAGAGCGTCGCCTTGCCGACGCCGGCTCGGCCGCGATGTCGGCCATGGTCACGTCCTCGGGGCTGCGGCACTGAGCGAAGAGGGTGTCGGCGGCCGCAAGGGCGGCTGCCCGGTTACGGACCGCGTCCTTGCGCGGCTTTCTCTCGGACATGTGACTTCCTCCATTTGCGATCCGGACCAGCGGTCCGTAAGCGCTCAGCCACGACGACGTCGCCGACATCGTCACGCAGGTCAGAGGCCGCCCCGTGGTCCACCGCCACCTGACATACGAACAGATGCGGGACCTCCTGGCCGCGGTGATGCCGCTGGAGTTCGCCGCGATGCTCGCCGGCATGGACCGCGCCATCGCCGAGGGAGCCGAGGACCGTACGACCGATACCGTCCAGCGCCTCACCGGCCGCCCACCGCGCAGTTTCCGGCTGGTCGCCGAACGGGAGCTGGCACGCGACGGATGACGGGCACTGGTGTGGGCGCAGGGAGCCGCCCGGCACCTACGACACCCAGTGAGAAGACGTCGTGCGGTGTGACCCGGCGGCGGCCCCGCCGGCTATGCCACGGGGCCGAGGTCTCCTTCGAGTACGGTCCGGATGATATGAGGCCGGTCCCAGAGGGCAAGCAGCTCATTGGCGATGGCCACGATGGACAAAGCGTCCTGGTCACCGTGAACCATGACGGCGGCGGCCGACAGGCAGCGGGGGACGGCTCCGGCATCGAGGAGGACTCGCCATTCCCGGTGACCGAGTTCCAGGAACTCCAGTCCGGTGAGCTCGGCGATCTCCAGAGGGTCGGCGAGTGTGCCGGGGTAGGCGGTGAGGGTCCGCAGCCGCGGCAGCCCGGTCAAGGGCGCAAGACTGAGCGGCGGACCGTCCCATACACCGATGGACAGAACCTCCAGGCCGGGGTGGACGGCGGCCTCGATGCTCCGCGTGCTGGATGCGTTGACCCAAGCCGCGGCGGGTGGCCGCCGAACCTCCTCGCTACCGGGCTCCGCGCTGGGCCGGTCCAGGACCAGGTCGGTGAGGGAGTCCGCGACGAGTCCGGCACCGACGCTCTCCTCGTGGGAGAGGATGATGATCTGTCCGGTGTGTCCGCGGGGGCCGGGAGTCAGATCGACGGCCAGCCGGTCACCGCCTCCGTTGTCCCCGAACACGATCCAGCCCGGCGAGCCGACCAGCCCCTGCACTGCGGCGTCGGGCCGGATGTCGACCGCATCCATCGCCGCGAACTCCCAGGGGCTGTAGCGGGTCGCCGCCTCGGCGACGTACAGGTCGTCCAAGCCGAAGAGTTCGCAGCGGACCGCCTCGGAATGGCGGCGCGCAGCCTCGTAGTCGCCGCGCCAGTCCTCCCAGTCGGCCCGTGTCACCCGGTAGAGCACTTTGAGTTCGTCGGGCAGGGCGATGCCCAGGCGCGATTCCGCCGCGGCGATCTCGGCTTCCGTGGCGCCGACGGCGCCGGGCAGGCGTTCGCGGAGCGTCCGCTCCAGCAGCACGGGGTCCACCGACGGCGCCGGCACCGCTCCCGGTACCGGATCGGGAAGGCGATGCCAGGGCTCGGGACGCGAGCCCTCGACGAGAACGAGCGCCCCGGGATGCGGACCGATGCCCGGCTCCACGGCCGGGCCGGGTTCGAGCAGGTGAAGCAGAGTCCTCCCCGACGGCTCGATCTCCACCGCGAAGGAAACGGCGTCGACGCCGTCCTTCGCCAGAGCGCTGCGCACCCGCTCCACGGCATCGTGCTCGTCGCGAATGTCCTCCAGCTGGGCAGCGCGGCCAAGGGGCGGCAACCGTCGTTTCAGGGGCACGCTCCATCCACTCTGGCCGATACGGCCCGCCACACGACCGCCCGGGGCCGCGAGTTGCTCCGCGTGTTCCGCCCGCAGCAGCCGCAGTACGGGCTCCCAGGTCACGAAGTCGTGAACCGAAGGAGTGGGGTTCCGTTGATCATCCATGCGAAGACCGTACGCGGGGCCGCTGACACCCGATCCCGTCGGTCCTTCGTGGGCGACCTCCCCCGTCACACCCGTCATGTGCCCGAGCGTTCTCGATGCCGCGTCAGACAACGTTCGCCGCGGTGAGGCCCGCGCGATGACCTTTGTGATACTTTCGGCGTCGCCGTGCAGCACTGCGCATTCGAGGAGGTGAGACCGATCAACACTGTGACACGTCGGGTCTCCCTCCTTTGCATGGTTTAGGGAGCGCCCGCACAAGGCATCCCGAAAGGCTTGAAACGCTGATGCGCTTCACCTCCCAGACGTCGTCGGACGGCGTCACCGAACAGTTCTTCACTCTCGACGAGATCCCCGGCGTGCTGTGGACACCGAAAGACGCCCGCGGCACGCGTCCCCTGATCCTGCTGGGCCACGGCGGCAGGCAGCACAAGACGGCCCCCGGCAACGTGTCCCGCGCGCGTCGTTACGCCGCCGAAGGCTTCGCGGTCGTCGCGATCGACGCGCCCAACCACGGCGACCGCCCCGAGGACGAGGAGTTCGGCCGGATCGCGGCCGAGATGCGGGCCGGCATGGCAGCCGGTGAGAACCCGGGCGCGCTGGTCGCCGGCATGCACAGCCATCTGGCAGGTCAGGCCGTCGCGGACTGGCAGGCGGTCCTGACCGCAGTCCAGCGCCTCGACCAGGTCGGCGTCGGCCCGGTGGGCTACTGCGGGATGTCGATGGGCTGCGGGCTCGGCATCCCGCTCATCGCCGCCGAGCCCCGGATCCGCGCCGCGGTGCTGGGCCTGCTCGGCGTGCACGGACTGGCCGAAGACGCCGCGCGCATCACCGTGCCGGTGCAGTTCCTGGTCCAGTGGGACGACCAGATGGTGCCGCGGGACCAGAGCCTGGCCTTGTTCGACGCCCTGGCCTCGGCTGAGAAGACACTGCACGCCAACCCCGGCAAGCACGGCGATGTGCCGTCGTTCGAAGTGGACAGCTCGCTGAGGTTCTTCACCCGGCATGTGAGCTGACACGACGTCACAGTGCCCGAACGCGCTGACCGGGACCCGTTCCCGGCCAGCGCGTTCGGCCAGACTGCCCGGAGCATGGCCGAGCGGGCGAAGGTGCGGGAGATCGACGACGATGACTCGACCATCTGGCCGGGGATCGCCGGGCCTTGCCTGCCTGGACCTCTGTGGGCGGGAGGCCGTCCCCGCCGACTCAGCCCTGAGACCCGCACCGCGAGGCGAAGCTGGACCGGATCGAGGAGGTCCTGGGCCTCTTCCCGGACCGGGTCTTCGAGTTCGACGAGTTTGGCCCGCTCGGGATCCGGCCGTAGGCGGACTCGGGCTGGGCCGAGCGAAAACCACCCCGACCACACCCGTCGCGCAGACACCCGGAACACGAAACAGCCGACGCCTGTCGACGCGTCGCGGTCGTCCGTGCACCTCCAGGACACACCCTGAACCCGGGAAAGCTTCCCGGCCACAGCACTAGCGGTAACGGCGCTCGGGAGCAGGACGGCAACGGCGGAGCCGCCCGCTCCCACGGGTCGTTCGGACGCAGCCGGGGGTCAACGCGTGACGTGGAACTCGTTCCCGCCGGCGTCGAGGAACTCGCCGGGTTCCCCGTCGTGACGGGTGACCTCCAGCCGCAGCCTGTTCCGTGCCGTCTTCGGCGCCGCAGGCGGCCCCATCACCAGCGAGACCGTGCTGGTGGGCCTCCGGCGAAGCCGGACGCCCCAGTCGTGGGACTCGACCGCGTGCCAGTCGGCCTGGGACTGCCAGAAGGCCCGCTGCGGATGGTCGTCCTCCTCGGCGACGTCGAGGCAGATCGCGACGATGCCGGAGTCGGCGAGCACTCCGGGGTGACCGGGACGCAGCACGCAGAACTCGTTGCCCTCCGGATCAGCCAGCACGTCCCACGGGACGTCCCCCTGGCCGATGTCGGCCCGCGTCGCGCCGAGTGTGAGCAGGCGCGCCACCTCGGCCTCCCAGTCCGGCCCCCCGGCCAGGTCGATGTGGAGCCGGTTCTTGTGCACCTTCGGCTTCGCGGTCGGCACGAACCGCAGCTGCAAGCCGCCCGTCCGGCCCTGCGTCGCGTCCAGCCAGAAGCGGTCCATGAGCGCAACATCCAGTGCGTCGATCACGATCCCGGTCAGCATCCCGTTCCCCCAAGCCGTCGAACCCGTCGCCTGCTCATTGTCGCCCCCGCTGTCGGAGTGCCGTTCGGAAGCGGGCGGCCGCAGCGGGGCCACCCGCTCCCACAGGTCGTCCGGAACGAAATCAGCACGCACCCCGGACACCCTGCCGACCAAGATCGCCGAACGCAAGACCCGCGACTCGGCGCTCGGTGGATTCGACGACCATCACGGGCACGTCCGGCTTCGCGTACTGACACACCCCGTCCGCCCAGGGCAAGCCCGCGGACCGCACCTCGTGGAGCCCGGTGCCGAGGCCCCGGTCCGGTGGCGCCACCATGGTCAGAAGACCATCCAGTTTCCGCCGAAGAGCACTTGGAGCACGAACGTCACTCCGAGGCCGACCAGCGCGAAGAGGATCAGCATCAGTACGGTGACCACTGCGAACTGGCCGCCGGGATGCTTCAGGAAGCAGTTCACGCGTGCACGCCGGATCTTCATGCCCCCACCCTCACCCACCACGACGGGATACGTACAGCAGAAGCGAAAGCCCCATGCATCTGCGGATCGTTGGGCTGACACCGGGTGCGGGCCAGCCCTAGGTTCTCCTGTAGGCGATTGCAATCGGGGGAATTGTGGAGCAGTTGAAGGCCGGTGACCCGGCGGCCGTCGGCCCGTACCGGATCACGGCGCGGCTTGGCGCAGGCGGTATGGGGCAGGTCTACCTCGGGGAGTCGCGCAGTGGTCGGCGAGTGGCGGTGAAGGTCGTCCGGCCGGAGATCGCCTCGGACCCCGGCTTCCGGGCGCGGTTCCGGCGCGAGGTGGAAGCGGCGAAGGCGGTCGGAGGATTTTGGACGGCGACCGTGGTCGACGCGGATCCGGAGGCGGAGACGCCCTGGGTGGCCAGCGACTACATTCCTGCACCCAATCTTGCCGAACTGGTTCGGGATCGCGGGCCGTTGACGGAAGACGCGGTGTGGCGGCTCGGCGCGGGCCTGGCGGAGGCGCTGCACTCCGTACACCGGGCGGGGCTCGTGCACCGGGATCTCAAGCCCGCGAACGTCCTGCTCACGGAGAACGGGCCGCGGCTCATCGACTTCGGTATCGCCAAGGCGCTGAACGGCGCGACCATGCTCACCCGGACGGGCGTGGCGATCGGCACCGCCGGATTCATGTCGCCCGAGCAGGCCCAGGGCGGCAGTGTCGGTACGGCCAGTGACATCTTCTCGCTCGGTACGGTCCTTTGCTTCGCGGCCACTGGGCGCATGCCGTTCGGGCAAGGCAGTGCGGCGGAGCTGCTCTACCGGGTCGTGCACGAGGTGCCGAACCTGGACCGCGTACCGGACGGACTGCGGACGGTACTGGGCGACTGCCTGGAGAAGCGAGCGGAGCGGCGGCCTTCCGCGGAGGAGGTGTTGTCCGCGCTGAGCGGAGGTGGTGCGGTGACTGTCGCGCCTTCGGCGACGGATGCGGATGCGGATGCGGGGGTGCGTCCGCCTGCGGCTCCGCCGGACCTGCCGTTCGCGCCTCCGCCTCGGGCGCTTGGCAGGCCCGGGCCGCCTGCCGTGCCGGTTGCGGCTCCTGTCCCGACTTTTGCGGATCGGCGATCGGGGCCGCCCGTCGAGGTGCGGTACTCGATGGGGCACATGCGCGTCGCCGTCGGGGCCATGCTCGCCGGGGCCGTTCCGCTCGGCGCGGCCGTCTACTACTTCGTGGGCCATCCCCTCCCCGCCGCATTGGCGAGCATCGTCGCGCTCGCGCTGTTCAGCCTGGGAGGACTGGCCATGGCGCGCGGGGACGCGGCTTGTGTTCGGGTCGCGGGTGACGGGCTCTCCTTCTTGCGTGAAGGCCACGAATGGAGCGCGACCTGGGAGGAGTTGAGCCGGGTCACCCTGAAGGCGACGCGCTGGGGCCTGCTGCAGGAGTTCGTCGTGGTGGGCGAACTGGCGCCAGGGGCGACAAAGAACGTCGTCTGGGAACGCTTCCAGCCTGTCGGTCCCGGCCACAGGGCGGCAGTCACCACCATCCGATTCCGCGACGAGAGGCGGGCGCGAGCGGAGGTCGGACGGCTGCACGAGGCGTTGCTGCACTGCGCCGGTGAGCGTTACTCGTACGACGGTGGACTATTCTCCGTCGTCCGCAGCCGTTGACTGAACGTTTCAGAATGCGGCTCGGGTGCCGCCGACTGCCCACCGTAGAGCTAGTGGGAACCCTCCAAGCCCGGCTGGGCATCGTTGTACCGGCCAAGATCAAGATGGCCATCCGCGCGGCCGCAGACTTGCAGGACGGGGTGGCCGAGGCGGCCGCCGCGTCCTTGTCCGTGACGACACCTGGGAACCACACCGTGAGCGAACGCGTCATCGCACCCAAGAGCCGGGGCTTCCTGTTCCTCGACTCGCATCCTGGCGGCTGCCAACAGCTGGTGGACGAGATGTGGCAGGCCGTCCCCGCCACGGTAACCGCCGGGGGCGAAGGGCCCGTGGCCCTGGTCATCGGCTCGTCCGCCGGGTACGGCCTGGCCGCTACGATCGCGGGCCTGGCCCGAGTCGGTATCCGTGGCATCGGGGTGTGCTTCGAGAAGGCGCCCGCGCGGAGGACCGGCACGGCCGGCTGGTACCGCACCGCCGCCACCGCACGGCTCGCCCAACAGCACGGGCGGGACATGGTCTTCATCAATGGCGATGCGTTCAGCGACACGGTGAAGGAGCAGGTTGCCGACCTCCTCGCCGAGCGGTTCGGGGGGCAACTCGACTTCCTCATCTACTCGGTGGCCGCGCCCCGCCGCACCGACCCGGACACCGGCAACGTGTATGCCTCGGCCCTCAAGCCGATCGGCTCGCCGTACACCACCAAGACACTCGTCTTCGACGAGTCCGGTGCCCCGGAGGTGAAGGAGGTCACCACCGCGCCGGCCGAGGGCGACGACATCGAGCAGACCGTGGCGGTGATGGGCGGCACGGACTGGGAACGGTGGATCACGTTCCTGGCCGACCGGTCCCTGCTCGCCGACGGCTTCACCACCGCCGCCCTGTCCTACATCGGCTCGCCGCTCACCGCGGCGATCTACCGGCAGGGCACCATCGGCGCCGCCAAGTCCCATCTGGAAGCCACCGCACGCACGTTGGACGAGCGCCTCGGCAAGACCCTGGGCGGCCGGGCCGTGACCTCGGTCAACGCCGCTGCCGTCACCCAGTCCTCCACCGCCATCCCGGGCATCGCCCTGTACGCCGGGCTGCTGCGGGGCGTCCTCGGCGACGCCATGGTGGCCCCGATCGGTCAACTGGTGGAGCTGTGGGACCAGCTGACCGGTGTCCGCCCCCTTGACCTCGACGATGAGGGCCGGGTCCGCCTCGACACCTGGGAACTCGACCCGGCCGTGCAGAACGCCGTCGCCGAACGCTGGAGCGCCGCCACCAGCGACAGCATCACCGAACTCGCCGACCTCGACTGGTTCAGCGACGAAGTCCGCCGCCTCTACGGCTTCTCCGTCCCCGGCTTCGACTACACCGCCGCCGTCGAAACCGACGTCCCCTGGCCCACTCCCACCATCTGACCGCACCCGGTGCGGTCGGCGAAGCGGCGGCCGGCCGGCCACGAGGGCTCCCCCTTAATGGCCGGCCGGCAAGGGGACGGGCGGGCGTGTGCGGTGTGTGCTCGGGCTCCCGTCAGGCGGCGGGCGGGGTCCAGTCGGCGGGCAGGCCGGACTGGGTGAGGACAGTGGCCAGGCTGTAGTGGTCCCGGTCGGAGGTGATCCGGCAGTGGTTCTTGTCGAGGTCGAGGACGGTGGTCATCGGCACGGCGAAGGGCTTGGGCGCGCCCTTGAGATGGCCGGAGTAGACGGCCCGTACGGTGACGCGGTCCCGTTCGAGGCGGGTGGCGCGGATGGTGACGTGGACGTTGTCTATGTGGGTGTCGGCGCGGGCCTTCCACCCTGCGATCTCCTCGCGGCCACGGAAGGTGACGGCCACGGCTTCGTCGGTGTAGATGCCGTCGGTGGTGAACAGGGCGCCGAGGGCCTGGGGGTCGGTGCCGTTCCAGGCACTGGCCCAGGCGGTGACGATCCTCGGCGTGCGCGGGTTGCTGTCCTGCGCGGCGGAGGCGGCGGCGGGGGCGGCGGCGCAGAGGGCTGCGGCGGCGGTCAGCACAGTCATGGTGCGGATCGGGCGGGACGTCATGGTTGTTGCTCCTTCGGGGGCGGGCGTGCGGGTGCGGCTGCGGCCTTGTCGGCGACGGTGCCCGGTCAGGCCAGGCTCGGGGCTGCGGCGGGTCGCCGGGTGAACGGCAGGCCCGCTCCCGGCCGTGGACATCGGCGCGCTGCCTCGTCCGTCTGTGTACGTGCACCCTTCATGGCGCACAGACTCGTGTCAGGCGCTGTCCACTTTCCAGGCCCCGCAGGGTCGGTGACTGCCCAACACTGTCCACGCTTGTCCACGGGAACCGGCCGACGACGCACGTCCCGCTCGGCCGTGGGCAAGTCCCCAGAAGGTCCGCGGCTCGGCTGGTCAGCGAGTGTGGCCGCTCCGGGCTTTCCACTCCTCCACGATCGGCTCCAAGCACCACGGAACCGGGCAGCGCCGCGGCCATGTCGTGGGCGTAGACCCCGGGCCGTACCCAGAACCTGGCTCGGCATCGGCGTTCGCTGTACGGATCCCGGGCGCCTTGGAGCGCACGGGGCCGTCGGCGGGACCGAGGTCGGGCTTGCCGGGGCAGGGGCGGCCGGGGGCGCGGAGGGACTCGGTTGGGGAGTCGTTGCCGGCTACGTCGCGGCAATGATCCTGTCGGCTCCTGCCGGGCGCGGTGCCGTCGCACACGCCGGACCGCTCGGCATGCTGAGGGCATGGATCGTCGCAGCCCCGAAAAGACGGAAGAGCCAACGGCCCGTGACTACTCCGGCGCGGTCTACGGCTCGCTCCTTGCCGCCTCCGTCATCGCCACCGCAGGGGCGGCGGGCCCCTTCCCGCGGCTCCAGCTCATGGTCATGCTGCTCACCACCGGCCTGGTCTTCTGGATCACGCACGTCTACGTCCGCATCGTGGGCGACCGGCTGGCACATGAGGCGCTGTCGTGGGAGAAGATCCGCTCGGATGCGCGCAGGGAATGGCCGATCATCGGGGCCGCGCTCCCGCCGATCGCCGCCGTGATGGTCTGCTCAGTCCTGGGCCTCGGGCTCGAAGCGACCGGATGGGTGGCGCTCGGCGTCGCCCTCGCCGGGCAGGTCGTGTGGGCCACCGCAGGCCTCGTCAGCTTCGGTGCCCCGCGCCGCATGATCGCCGTGACCTGTGCGGTCAACCTCCTCCTGGGGCTGGTCATCGTGGCCGCGAAAGTCCTGGTCAAGCACTGATACTCCGAAGGGCTCCAGCGCCGGGGCCCGGCGCCGCGGGCTTCACCACAGTCCGGCCGCCGCTACGGTTTCACGGTCGCCGTGGCGGTGACCCCGCAGCACTCGAAGGTCTGGACCGGCGCACCCGACGTCTGCGTGATCTTCACACCCTCGAGCACCGCGTTCGTGTCGACCACCGATGCGATGACCGCGACACCATGCACCCCACCCTTGATCCGATCCTTTCGGACGGTGAAAGTACCGTCCTGGAGGGCGATCCCGACGAACGAGCTCCTCTGGATGTCGTTGTGGGCGACGTCGATCTCGTTGCCGGCAACGTAGATGCCCACCTGGTTGCCGATGAGTCGGTTGTGCCGCACGACGGTGCCGGGCGCGTCGGCGACGATGCCCGCGTGCTGGAATTCGTTGAAGAAGTCGGGGCCGCAGTCCGCGTCGGGCTCCCGGCACTCGTTGTTGCTGACGGTGTTCCCGGTGACGCGGCCCACCGCGCCGGCCACGAACTCGATGCCGTCGGTCGACACCTTCGGGTGCCCGGTGACGGTGTTCCCTTCAATGGTGGCGGTGGACCCCTCGTTGAGGACGACCACGCCCGCGCCCTGGTAGTCCGTGATCTTGGTATCGCGGATGCTTGCCGAGCCCGTGCTGGTCGGCAGGTCGCCGATGAGGACGCCGGTCGCGCTGTGGAAGCAGGGCGCAGCGGGCGTGTCGGTGATGTGGGTGACAGCGGCGTGGCGGAGGGCGAGATGAGCACCCCCGAGCACACGAATGCCCGCGCTGAGTGCGCCGTCCTCGCACGTGCCGGAGCCCGGTCCGCTGACGGAGAGCCGGGACAGCGAGACCGACGCGCCATTGTGGATCTCGACGATCGAGTTTTCGCCGTCGTCGCCGGGGGTCAGCGTCTGCGGAGCCTGAATGGTCGTCTTCCCGTCGCCCGAGCCGGTGAGCGAGACGTTCTTGCCGATCACCACTTGCTCGCGGTAGACACCCGGCCGGACGGTGATGCGGTCACCGGGGCGGGCGGCGTCGACCGCGGCCTGGATCGTCGGATAGTCCTTGGGGACCACGAGGTCGTGTGACCCGTCGGCCGCCGCCGACGTCGGCACCATCGGAAACACGGCGATTGCCGTGACGACGCAGACGCCCAGACGGACGGCTGTCCTGATCAGTGGGATTGCCATTCCGATTCCGCTCTCGTGTGTTGCTCACGCCGTGGATCCGGGGGTCCCCGTGACCCGCCTGCCGGATGGCCCGGCCGCGCTGCAAACCTATTGACGGCTGCGAGCACAAAGGCTTCCGGACATCCGACACGGGTGCCGTTTCCCCCTGCCGGCCCATCGACGGGACCGGCCCCCACGTTGCGGTGCACATACCGCGGCGCCGCGGCATCGCCCACACCGTCCCCGAGAGGTCTGACCAGGTCCGCAGGCGGACCCGGCGAGGCCGGTGCCTCAACCAGCTCGAGCGGCGGGCCGCTCCTGAACCTGGGTGCTCGCACACCGCACGGCGAGAACCGCGATGTCGTCGTCGAGTCTTCCGCCGCTGTAGTGGATCAGGGCCCGATGAAGCTGGTCGAGCAGTTCGCGGGGCGCCGTCGGGCTTTGCTGACGCATCCACTCCGGCAGCGGGAAGAAC
The DNA here is from genome assembly GCF_036203305.1 of Streptomyces sp. NBC_00190. Taxonomy (GTDB): domain Bacteria; phylum Actinomycetota; class Actinomycetes; order Streptomycetales; family Streptomycetaceae; genus Streptomyces. The sequence goes on from NZ_CP108131.1 coordinate 600,627, forward strand.
TCGCCGTCGCGGCCCCTGGTCTCCGTGACGCCGTCCGTGTAGAGCAGCAGCTGGTCGCCCGGAGCGAAGATGAGGGTGTCGACGCAGTAGTGGTCCCCGATGAGCGATGCCAGGTTGAGCGGCGGAGAGGGGGTGGTGGGCTCCACGACCCGGATCTCGCCGCTGCGCACGAGAAGGGGCGGGGGGTGCCCGCAATTGAGAAGCCTGAGCCGGCCTCCGCCATGCGGGATCTCGGCGACAAGAGCGGTCGCGAAGCGCTCCGGCAGGTCCAGAGCGGGGAACGCCGCGCTGTGGCGGGAGATGCTGGCCTCCAGGCGATGGACGACGCCCCTCAGGTCAGGCTCGTCGTACACGGCCTCCCTGAAGCTGCTGATCACCGCTGAGGCGGCCCCTACCGCGGACAGGCCTTTGCCGCGTACGTCGCCGATGAGCAGCCGGACCCCGAACGGCGTGTCGACGGCCTCGTAGAAGTCTCCGCCGATCCGGGCCTGCTCTTGGGCCGCCACATACAGCGACTCGATCTCGACGTCCTCGATGCGGCGCGGCAGTGGGCGCAGCAGTACCTTCTGGGCTGCGTCGGCGACGAGCCGGACGTTGAGGAGCGTCTCCTCCCGTTGGAGTCGGACATGGCTTGCGTATGCGGCCGCCAAGGTGACGGCGATGATCGCAGCCGCCGTGTAGGGCGTCCCCAGGTCGGTGTACGCGAAGCTCAGGCCGATCATGACCATCAGGCAGAACGTCCCCAGCATGATCGTGGGGACCACGGGCCACATCGCGGCAGCGAGGGCAGGTGCGGCGGGCAGGAGGCGACTGAAGGCGAACTCCCTCGGGGTGGAGAACGCCAGAGCGGTGATGAGGACGGTAACGATCACCGGTGACAGCAGGGCAGCGTCCCACCGGCCGCCATAGAGAGGGCGACGGCGCCCCGCCCGTCTTGACCTGATCACAGAATGCATCATATCGGGGCAAAATTATCGCCGGGTCACGACGGAGCGTGCCGCTCACGCTCGGTGATCAGCCGCTGGCGCCGCGTCAGCATCACGGCGCGGCCCGTCACCCGAATGCGTGATGGGCCGCGACTCCCTACGCGCATGTACGCCGAGGGCACCACGCGCGACGACATCCGTCGGCGTGACGACGACCCGCAGGTCCCCCGGTGGGGTCTGCGTAGGTGCCCGTCCAGCGCCGGCGCCGATGTGCTGGACACGAGGTCGGTGTGTCGGCCGGAGGAGTGCAGGGTCTACCGCATTGGCGCTGAGCCCTGCCGGCCGGGTTCATCCTCGCGCGCGCCTCGGCCCGCCCGCCGACGCGGACGGTGCCGCCGGACCCGCCGGAGCCGCCAACTCGGCGGCGACGGCGCGTCCTTCGACACGGACCCGCGCCATCGCCGTGACGGGGATCCGCAGTTCCTCGTGGCGGCGACGCATGCGCAGCGCATCGGCCTCGGCTGCGCATCCCGTCGTGATCCTCCGGTTCGATCACGACGGGCGGCGTTCGCAGACCTCGGACTCCGAGGACTGCGGTCAGACCGAGGCGTTCCAGGCGGTCGTCAGCCCGTCCAGCCAGGCGGGAGGCAGCTCCGCGGCGTCCCACTCCTGGCGCAGCTCCTGCGACGCGACGAGGAGCCGCTCCAGCACTGCGATGCTCGTGGCGGAGTGGAGGAGCGAATAGCGGCCGTGCACCGTGATGGCGCTGCCCGGTCCGAACGTCGAGAACAGGCGCTCCAGTCGGGTGCGGTGGGCCACGGCGAACTCGGTCACCCGCCCCGCGTACCCGGCTCGCTGCCGTGGGCTCATCGTGCCGAGGACGGCGACGAGCACCTCGTCGGTCGCCTCGGGATCCAGTACCGAGACCGCAGTGAACGACAGGTACAGAGGCGTGAGCGCCACTCGCACCCGCTCCACCTCCATACGCCCTGCCCGAGGACGCTCCCCGGCCGGACCCGGCTGCGCGTCCGCCCCCACGACCCCGACCAGGGTCCGCTCGGCGAGGACGCCGAGCTCTTCCAGGAGGTGCCCTGCGCCGTCGAGCCAACCCGACTCGTACGCCTCCCCCTTGTCCCCCGGCGCGCTCCGGACGCCGCCGCTCAGCTCCTCGTGCGCGAGAGTCAGAGCTCCCGCTTCCAGGAGCCCGATCAGTTGCCGCGCGTCGTCAGAAGGAACCCCCGCCCGGGCGAGGAGCTGCAGCAGTGTCGTCCTCGCGTTGTCGACACTGGCCTCGTCCGGCCACTGCCGGCCCTCGTCGGCCGCGCCCATCGGGTCCTCCTCATCGCTCGGGTAGTGCGGTGTGTGCAACGAAATCGCTCCCTTCGACAGTCCAACGCCCGACAGCCGGGATGTGCTCCCCAGCAGCGGAACAGTACCGACGAAGCACGCGCCCTCAGCAGCTGCCACCGCTGCCGGAGGAACCGTTCGAGACCAGGCGTGTGTTCGCGCCGCGCACCGACCGCTACAGCCAGATCGCCGTCCGCACCAACCGCTACCCGGTGCCGGTGCGGCTGATCGGCACGCGGGTCGCCCGAAGGGTCCGAGCATCGTGGTCCCGTGCCGGTGTCCTGCCCGTTCCGTACGCTGGCGGCATGCGCATGCGCCCCACTTTGAGCTGGACGCCTACCGAGGACCTGCGGCCCGGCACCACGGATCCCGGGCCGGTCGCCGATGCCCTGAGCACCGGCGGTGTGCTGGTGCTCAGCGGGGCGGGCATATCCACGGAGTCGGGCATCCCCGACTACCGGGGTGAGGGCGGGAGCCTGCGACGGCATACCCCGATGACCTACCAGGAATTCACCGCCAGTGCTCAGGCCCGGCGCCGGTACTGGGCGCGCAGTCACCTCGGCTGGCGCACGTTCGGCCGCGCCCGGCCCAACGCCGGGCACCGGGCCGTGGCCGCGTTCGGGCGGCACGGTCTGCTCTCGGGTGTGATCACCCAGAACGTCGACGGACTGCATCAGGCCGCCGGCAGCGAGGGCGTGGTGGAACTTCACGGAAGCCTGGAGCGGGTCGTCTGCCTTTCCTGCGGCGCCTACGGCTCGCGCCGTGAGCTCGCCCGGCGACTGGAGGAGGCCAATGCGGGCTTCGAGCCGGTGGCCGCCGGACTGAACCCGGACGGTGACGCCGACCTCACCGACGAACAGGTCGGGGACTTCTCCGTGGTGCCCTGCACGGCGTGCGGCGGCATTCTCAAACCGGACGTGGTGTTCTTCGGCGAAGCCGTTCCCCCGCGGCGGGTCGAGCACTGCCGCGAACTGGTCGGTGAGGCGACCTCACTGCTGATCCTGGGCTCCTCGCTGACGGTGATGTCCGGGCTCCGGTTCGTCCGCCAGGCAGCCCAGGCCGGCAAGCCCGTGTTGATCGTCAACCGGGACCCGACCCGGGGCGACCGGCACTCCGTCACCCGGGTCGCGCTCCCCTTGGGGACGACCCTCACCACCCTGGCCGACCGGCTGGACATCCCCGTCGACGGCCAGGCGGAGGCCTGAGTCAGCTCGGCTGAAGGCCGGACGCGGACGGGGTCCGTGCGATGTATCGCACGGACCCCGTCCGCGTCCGGCCCCGTGTGGATCAGGCCGGGACGCCCGCCAGGTGGTGCCAGCCGTGCAGGGCGGCCTCCGCCATCAGGTCCGGGTGGTCGCCGACGACGACCGGGTGACCGACGAGGCGGAGAAGCCCCAGGTCGGAGACGTGGTCGCCGTAGGCGTGGCACTCCTCGGAGGCGATGCCGCGCTCGGACAGGAGCTCTCGGGCGGCCCGAGCCTTGGCGTCGCCGATCATCGTCGTCAGCACTTCCCCGGTGTACACCCCGTCCTGGATCTCCGGGCGCGTGCACAGCACCACGTCGGCACCGACGTGGGCGGCCACCGGATCCAGAGCGGCGGCGAAGGAGCCGGACACGAGGACGGTGGCCAGCCCCCGCTCCCGGTGGGCCGTGAGCGCTTCGAGGACGTCCCGGTGGAAGAAGCCGCCCTGCCGCAGGTGCTGTGCGAACCATGCCCGGCCGACGGACTCCGTCTGCTCGGCCTGGTAGCCGGCGAATCGCCGGTAGAAGATCCGATTGCCCTCTTCCCGGGGCATGCCGGGGCGCAGCAGGTCGCGGGCGTCCTGACGGAGCCGCTGCTGTTCCTGTGGGGTGTGCCCGACGGCGTTCAGGAAGAAGTCGTAGAAGTCGAACATGGTCTTGACGGTGGTGAGCGTCTCGTCGACGTCGAAGAACGCGACGGCGTGCGTGGTCGTCGGCAGTGCCGTGGTCACGGGGAACTCCGGAAGCAGGGGGGAAAGGGGAAAAGGGAAAGGCGAAGGGAAAGGGGAAAGGGAAGGCGGAGTGCAGGGGACGGCCTGGCGGGCCGACGGGGGCGGGCAGATGGAGGGCTCAGCCCAGCGCCACGTGTACCTCGGCCACCGTCTCGTCCTGCTGGACGGCGCTCATGCGGAAGGCCCCCCGGCTGCCGTCTTCCTCGCGTGCGGCGGTCAGGTGCACCGGGGCGTCCAGTTCGGCGAACTTCAGGAAGCGACCGTGCAGCCGCAGCACGCGTGCGGCGTCGGTCTCCGGCGTGGCGGTGTCCTGCGGGCCGAGCAGCAGGGCGCACTGGCGGGCCGCCTCGCTGAAGACCATGGCCGGGACGTGGTCGTAGGGGTGGTCGTACATGCTGCGGTTGCGGTACGTACGGGGGCTGAGACGGGCGACGAGGGCGGTGAGGTTCGCCGGGTCCGCCTGTACGGCGTCGAGGACGGTGTTCACCGGGTCGAGCCGGCGCACCCGGGCCGGGTCGACCGGCGCTCCGGCGGGCTCGGCGGGCAGGGTGAACGCGGTGGGGACGGTGGTGCCGCGCTGCATGCGGCGCAGCGCGTGGTACTGGTCGGTGGGGGTGCAGTTGGTGTCCATGGTGAGCCGGCCCAGGGGGCGGCCGTCGAGCGTGAGGTCCATGGCGAAGGCCAGTCGGCGCAGCCGCCCGCCGCGCCGGCCGCGCTGGGTGACCTCCGCGTCCATGCGCAGTTCCCCGGGCCGATCGCCGCATCGCAGCGCCTCCGGATCGGTGATGTCCAGCGTCCAGGACGTGACCATGAACGTGGTGTCGCGGGGCACCGCCTCGAAGACGTGCGCGGAGTAGGTGACCGCCTGGCGGCAGCTCTCCAGGACGAGCAGCGGGTCGTGGAAGCTCCGCCCCGGCACGTGGTCGCGGAAGTATGCGTGAGACAGGGGCAGTTGGGCTGCGGCGGTGAAGACGCCCTCGCCGGTGGCGACGGCATCGGTGAGGAACACCTCGGACAGGGCCCACCGGTGGACGAGCGAGCGGGACACGGTCCGGTCGTATGCGGGGATGGGGGTGGCGGTGGGGGTGGGGCTGCTGGGCGCGTCCAGGACGGAGGCTTCCACGATGACTTCCTTTCGGATCAAGGGCGTTCAGTGCGCGGCGGCGCTGCCGCTCGGTGAGGTGACGGCGGGCGTGGCTGCACGCCCCTTGCGTTCCGCTGCCACGCCGAGGCCGGCGAGGAGGAGTCCGGCGAGGGTGACGAGGGCTCCGGCCCAGTTGAGGGCGGGGTAGCCGAGGCCGGCGTCGATGATCCTGCCGCCTAGCAGCGGGCCCGCGGCGTTGGCGAGGTTGAATGCGGCGATGTTCGACGCCGAGGCCAGCGTGGGGGCGCCGTCGGCCTTGGCCATGATGCGCATCTGAAGCGGGGAGATGGTGGCGAAGGTGGCCGCACCGAAGAGGAAGACGGTCACGCAGGTGGCCGCCTTGTCGTGCACCGTGAAGGTGAACGCCCCGAGGACGAGGGTGAGCAGCGCCAGCGCACCGCACATGGCGCTCCTGGGGGTGCGGTCCGCGATCCGGCCGCTGATCAGGTTGCCGACGAACATGCCGACGCCGAAGAGCACCATGATCAGGGTGACGGCGTTGTCGGTGAAACCGGTGACCTGGGTGACCATTTCGGCGATGTAGGTGTACGAGGTCATGACGCCGCCGAAGCCGAGCACGGTGGTGAGCAGGACCAGCAGTACCTGCGGGCGGCGCAGCACCCTCAGTTCGGAGCGCAGCCCGGTGCCCTCGGGTGCCGGGGTCCGGGGCACGAGCGAGGCGATGCCCGCCAGGCCCACCGCGGCGAAGAGGGCGACCATCCAGAATGCCCAGCGCCAGCCGAAGTGCTGGCCGATGAAGGTGCCCGCCGGGACGCCGAGGATCGTGGAGAGGGTGAGACCCGCGGCGACCATCGACACGGCGCGGCCCTTGCGGTCTTCGGAGACGAGATCGGAGGCGACCACCATCGCGACACCGAAGAACGCGCCGTGGGCGAGGGCGGAGAGCACCCGGCCCGCCATGAGCAGCCCGTAGGTGGGGGCGAGGGCGGACAGAACCGTTCCGGCGAGGAAGAGCAGCATGAGCCGGATCAGCAGGCTCCTGCGTTCGGTGCGGGCGCACAGAACGGTGAGGCCGGGGGCGCCGATGACGACGCCGAGCGCGTACCCGGACACCAGAAGTCCCGCGGTGGGGATGGAGACGGAGAGGTCGGCTCCGATGTCGGGGAGGATCCCCGCGATGATGAACTCGGCGACTCCGATGGCGAAGCCGCTGAGGGACAGGGCGATGACGGCAATGGGCACGGCTGTGCTCCTGGGTTGGGCTTCGGCAGAACTGGAGGGGTGGGCGCGGCCGCGGTCAGGGCTGGATGTCTCCGGGCAGGTTCCGGTCGCCGGCGATCGCGCGCATGTGCCAGTACGGGTAGGGCGCGGGCCGGTCGCTCGCCGCGTCCAGGCGCTGCCGCTCCTCGGTGGTGAGCTCCCACTCGACGGTGCCGAGGTTGTCCTGGAGCTGGCCGGGGCGGCTGGCGCCGAAGACCACGGACGTCACGGCGGGCTTGCTCAGCACCCAGTTGAGGGCGACCTGGGCGATCGAGACGTTGCGGTCGCGGGCGATGCCGTCGAGCACCTCCACCACGTCGTAGGCCTGCTCGCGATCGGTGAGCGGGGCGATGGAGGCGGGGCCCTCGTGTGCCAGACGGAAGTCCGCGGAGACTTCCTGGCCGCGCCGGTACTTGCCGCTGAAGAAGCCGCCCGCCAGCGGGCTCCAGACGGTGATGCCCACGCCCTGGTCGGCGGCGGCGGGCACGATCTCGTGCTCCAGTTCGCGGGCTCCCAGGTTGTAGTAGCCCTGGTAGGCGGCGAAGCGGGCGAGGTTGCGGTGGTCGGAGATGTCGAGTGCCTTCATCAGCTGCCAGCCGGGGAAGTTCGAGCAGCCGATGTAGCGCAGCTTTCCGGCGCGCACCAGGTCGTCGAGGGCCCCGAGAGTTTCTTCCAGGGAGGTCCGCGGGTCGGTGCCGTGGAGGTAGAGGACGTCGATGTAGTCGGTGCCGAGGCGGCGGAGACTGGCCTCGACGGCACGGACCAGGTGGTGCCGGGAGGAGCCGGCCGCGTTGATGTCGTCGGGGTCGGTGCAGAAGCGGGCCTTGGTGGCGATGACGGCCTTGTCCCGGCGGTCCTTCAGTGCCAGGCCGAGCAGTTCCTCGCACTCGCCGTCCCGGTAGACGTCGGCGGTGTCGAAGAAGTTGACGCCCGCGTCGTGGCAGGCGTGGACGAGGCGGACGGCGTCGTCGCCCGCGTTGACGCCGAACTGGGACCAGTTCGCACCGGGCAGCCCGCCGAACGCGCCGGGGGTGCCGAGCGTGGCCGCCCCGAAGGACAGCTCGGAGACCTGGAGGCCGGTTCGGCCGAGGTAGCGGTAGCGCATGGGGAGGGGATGTCCTTACGTGGTGGTGGATCGGTGGATCGTTGGGACGGGGCGGGGAGCCTCAGACGCCCGGGCGCGGATGCAGCAGGACGGCGCAGCCGACCGAGCCGTCCGGGCCGACGGAGGTGACGAGGGCGGCCCGCTCGCCGCGGGTGTCGAGGTGGGGGTCGTGCCAGCGGGCGACGACGGCGGCGACCTGGAGGGCGACGCTCGCTCCGTGGGTCTCGCCGAGCACCTCCTGCACACGCAGCAGATGCCGGCCGTCACGGCCGTCGAGCGCCGCGCGCAGGGCGCGTTCCTCCACGGCCGCCCAGCCCCGCCGGCCGGCCGCACCAGGTGCGACCACGGCGACGTCGGCGGCGTCGACACCGCTGCGGGCGAGGGCGTCCCGTACGCAGGTGGTGAGGCGGCGTGCGACGGCGAGGGGCCCGCCTGCGGCGAACCCGGTCGCGACGGCCATGACGAGGGCGAGGGGGCTCTCGCCGGTGGCGCCGTCCGGGGCCGTCCGCAGGGAGAACACCGCGGCGCCTTCGCCGAGTGCGGTGCCCGCTGCGAGCGATCCGGCCCGGTGCCAGGCCCAGGCGCTCTGGGGCGACAGTTCCTCCACGCCTCCGGTCAGCAGCCGGTGTGCGTGGCCGGCCACCAGGGTGTTCCGGGCGTATCGCAGTGCGTGCAGTGAGGCCAGCGGTCCACCGGAGACGGTGGCGTTCGCCTCGGTGAGCCCGTGCCGGATGGCCGTGCGACCTGCCGTCGCGTTCATCAGGGTGCCCGGAAAGGCCGACGGGTTCACCATGTCGGGGCGTTCCTGGACGAAGGTGTCCCGGGTGAAGCGGCCGACACCGCCGCTGCTTCCGACGGCGCTGCCGAGGACCACGCCGGTCCCGGAGCGGTCGGCGAGCGGTTCGAGTGCCAGGGTGCAGGCGGCCATGCCCAGTTGTTCGGCCCGCGTCAGCCGGTTCAGTCCCTTGGTGCCGAGGAGGTCGGCGGCCGGGAAGTCCGCCGGGCGCAGGGTGAGGGGCGGGTAGTTCTCCGCCTCGCGGGCGGCGGGCGGCTGTCCGCCGGCCGCCGTGCCCTGCCGCAGGGCGTCGGCGAGGGTTTGCAGTCCCACGCCGGCGCTGCTGACCACGCCGGCGGTTTCCAGTGCGAGGGGGACCACCGTCCGCGGGGTGACGGCCGGACTCTGCTGGTCGTCCACGATGCTCATACGGTGAACTCTCCGAAGATCGTGACGGCGTTGTTCCCGCCGAAGGCGAAGCCGTGGTTCTGCACGATGCGCGGCCGGGCGGCCCGGGCCTGGCCCTGGACGCAGTCGAGTCCCGGTCCCAGGTCCGGATCCACCTGGCGAAGCGTGGCGCTCGGCGGAAGGAAGCCTTCGTACAGGGCGGCACAGCACACCAGGGCCCCGAAGCCGGCTGCCGCCCCCATCGTGTGCCCGAGCATGGATTTGATCGAGCTGATCGGCGGGGGGCCGTCGGTGAACACCTCGCGCACGGCGGCCGTCTCCGTGGAGTCGTTCGCCCTGGTGCCGGTGCCGTGTGCGCAGATGTAGTCCACGTCGCCGGGCTTGATGCGGGCATGGTGGTGGGCGCGCCGGATGCACTCGGCGATCGACGCGGCGTCCGGGTTGGTCATGTGCCGGGCGTCGCAGGTCATGCCGTACCCGAGGACCTCGGCGTAGATCCGGGCCCCGCGTGCCAGCGCCGTGTCGAGGGGTTCCAGGAGCAGCGCCGCACTGCCTTCGGCGGTGACGATGCCGTCGCGGTGTTCGTCGAAGGGGCGGGGGACGTCGGCGGCGAGGGCCCCGAGGCGGTGGAAGCCCGCGTGGGTGGCCCGGTTGGAGGCGTCGGCTCCGCCGCACAGTGCGGCGTCCGCCTCTCCGGCGCGGACCAGGTCGTAGCCGTAGCCGATGGCGTAGTTGCCGGCGGCGCAGGCGGTGCCGAGGGTGATGGACTCGCCGCTCAGGTCGAGTTCGGCGCTGACGGCGGCGGCGATCCGGCCGGCGTCGGCCTGGCCGGCGAGCCCGGGGTCGAGCGCGGCGAGGCCGTCGTCGACCCATTGCCGGGTCAGCTCTTCCAGTACTTGTGACTCGCCGTTGGTCGTTCCGAAGCAGCTCGCGGTGGTTCCCGCGGACAGCACGGCCGGATTCACTCCGGCGTCGGTGACCGCCATCCGCGCTGCGGCGGCGGCGAAGCGGCCGCTGCGCCCCCACTGGGCTGGGTCGGTTCCCCGCAGGTGCATCTCCGCGTGGAAGCCGCGCACTTCACCGGCGAGGGTGCGGTCGAAGCCCGTGCCGTCGAACTGTCCGATCGGGCCGATGCCGCTGCGCCCGGCCCGGATCGCCGCAGTGAGCGCGCGGGCGCCGAGCCCGAGGCTGCTCACCGCGCCGAGCCCGGTGACGACGACCCGGCGCCCGGTGGCGGAGGCCTCGTCAGACACCCAGCGCCTCCGGGGTGCTGTGCTTCTCGACCAGGAGGTAGGCGCTCGGCAGTTCGTCGAGCTCGGTGAGGTCCTCCTGCGGAATCCGGATGCCGAGGTCGCGCTCGAAGCGCGAGAAGATCTCGATGATCAGCAGCGAGTCCGCGTCGAAGTCGTCGGCGAAGCTGCTCTCGTCGGTCAGGGCGTCCACGTCCACTTCGAGTACGTCCGCGACGATGGCCCGCACCTGCGCGCGCCGGTCCTCGGATATCGCGATGTCACTCATCTGATTGCCCTTCGATTCACTGGCTTTGGGAGGCCGGAACGGGGACGACTACGTGTCCCCCCTACGGCCTGAACCAGCCAATCCCAGGTCCAGAGGCAGCGGCAAGCACTCCGAAAGTGACATGGGCGGTGCCTCCGCAGGGGTCCGTGCCGTCTGCCCATGGGGGTGGTCGGCACCGGGTGCGGGGGTTTCCGGCCGGTTTTTGCCCGCACTTTCATCGGGGCGCCCGAGCATCCCTGCGATGAAGACGATCCGATGTGCGGACAGGTGGTGCGGGGGATGAGACCGACCGAGCCGGTGGGCATAGTGACGGCCGGGCTGTGGCTGCCCGAGGGGCGGTCCCGCGCCTCGGACGCGGTCACCGCGGGGCGGTTGCGGCGGCGCGACGCGGCGGCCCTGGGCCATGAGAGCGTTCCGGACGCGGGGGCGGTCGCCCCGCCCGACGCCGCGGTCCTCGCGGCCCGCGGCGTACTGGACGCGGCGGGCCTGGAAGCCGGCGAGCTGGATGTGCTGGCGCACGCGTGGATGTACTACCAGGGGCACGACCTGTGGTCGCCCGCCCACTACGTCGCCCGCTGTCTCGACGCCCTGCGGGCCCTGCCGGTCGGCATCCAGCAGGTCTGCAACGGCGGCGCCGCCGCCATGGGGCTGGTGATGGCGTGGCTCGCCTCGTCGGACCCGGCCCCCTCGGCGCCGCCGCGGCTGGGCCTGGTGACGACGGGAGACCGCTTCGCCGAGCCCGGCTTCGACCGCTGGGCGGGCGACTACGGAGTGGCGTACGGCGACGCGGGTACGGCCGTTCTGCTCCGTCGGCCTGCCGCGGACGGCGACGTGTTGCTGCTGCGGTCGGTCGCGACGGTCGCGGACCCCCTGCTGGAGGAGATGCACCGCGGCACGGATCCCTTCTCGCCGGTCGCCCGCGGACATCGCGACCAGGTCGACATGCGCGCCACCAAGCGGGCCTACCTGCGCACTCACGGCACGCTGCCGTTCGCCGCTTCCAACCGCCGGGCCATTCGCACGGTCGTCGCACAGGCACTGGCCGACGGTGGCATGGACGGACGCGACCCGCGTCTGACCCATGTCGTGCTGCCCCGGTTCGGCGCCAAGACGCTGGCCGAGTCGTGGATCCCGGTCCTGGAGGAGCAAGTGGGACGGGCGCAACTGCTCGACCTCGGCCGGGAGACCGGGCATCTGGGCGCGGGCGACGCGGTCGCGGGACTCGCCGACCTGGTGGCGCGGGGCCTGCCCGCACCCGGGTCCAGCGCCCTCGTCTTCAGCGCGGGGGCCGGCTTCACCTGGTCGTGCCTGCTGGTGGAGTCACCGGCGCGATGACCTTCGCGCCGTTCACGAGACCGGGCGGGAGCGCCCGGTGTCCCAGAAGGAGAGAAACACATGTCACGTTCCGTCTTCGTCACCGGCGGCAACAGGGGGATCGGTCTGGCCGTGGCGCGGGCCCTGGCCGCCGACGGCGACCGGGTCGCGGTCGGCCACCGGACCGGAACGCCCCCGGACGGATTCTGGGGGGTGCGCTGCGACGTGACGGACGACGCCTCGGTCAGGGCCGCGTTCGCCGCCGTCACGGAGGAACAGGGGCCCGTCGAGGTGCTGGTGGCCAATGCGGGTATCACCCGGGACACTCTGCTGCTGCGGATGGACGACGCCACGTTCGACGAGGTGCTGGAGACGAATCTGAAGGGCGTCTTCCGTACCGTGCGGGCCGCGGCGAGCGGCATGCTCGCCGCCCGCCGGGGCCGGATCGTGCTGGTGTCGTCCGCGCTGGGCTTCCTGGGCTCCCCGGGGCAGACCAACTACGCCGCGGCGAAGACCGCGCTGTTGGGCTTCGCGCGCTCGCTCGCCTGGGAACTGGGCTCCCGTGGCATCACCGTGAACCTGGTTGCGCCGGGGATCATCGACACGGACATGACGAGCGGGCTGACCGAGCGGCGCATGAAGCAGGTCATGGGGATGACTCCGCTCGGCCGGCCCGGTACGGCCGAAGAGGTCGCCGCGGCGGTCCGCTTCCTCGCCTCGGAGCAGGCCGGGTACGTGACCGGCGCGGTCCTGCCCGTGGGCGGCGGCATCGGCATGGGTATCTGAGCCGTCCGTGGCGCTCATGTGTGCCCCTCCGCGGCCGTCTCGGGCGGCCGCGGAGGTGGTACGAACCGTCCCGCGTCACCGGCGTCGTCGCCTGGCCCGGGGTGCGGACGTACTGCTGCCGGTGCCCGGCCCGGATCTACCGCAGGACGGCGCCCGGCAGGCTGTGCGGGCCCCGGAGTACGACGTCGGGCAGGCTGCGGGCGTCCCGTAGTCCGCGAGGGGCGGTCACGGGAGGAGCGATCAGACCGCGCTGCACCGCCTTGTTGGCCGCCTCCACCCGGGACCCCGCGTCCAGCTTGTCGAAGATGTTTCGCATATGGCGTTTCACGGTGCCCTCGGCGATGTCGAGTCGGCGTGCGATGCGGTAGTTGCTCAGTCCGCTGGCTGCGAGCTCCATGACCTGCGTCTCGCGGACCGAGAGCGGCGCGATGTCCGCGGGTGCGGGAGCGGCCAGACTCCGGGCGGAGAGCGAGATGGTGACCCGGCTGCCGCCGGCGCACACGTCGCGCACCGTGCCGGCCAGAGACTGGTGGCTCACGGTCTTGTGCAGGAACCCCCGGATGCCGAGCGGCAGCAGCGACTGGACCAGCCCCGGGTCGTCATGCATGGTCAGCACCATGACCTGGGTCTCCGGCGCGGCCTGGCGCAGGTGCCGGACGGTGGCGGCCGGGTCCTGGTTGCCGGGCATTTCGATGTCCAGGAGGAGTACGTGGGGCCGGAGTTCGGCGGCCAGGCGCACGGTCTCGGCGGCGTTGCCGGCCACGGCCACCACGTCGAAGTCCTCCTCCGCGTCGAGGAGTTCCGCCAGCGCGTCACGCAGCAGGGTGTGGTCGTCGGCTATCAGGATGCGAATGAGTTCCATGTCTCCCCCGGATGCGGCCCGTGGCCGGTGGTCAGCGGCACCCACAGCAACAGCCGGGTGCCCTTTCGCGGAGCGCTGAGCAGCAGGCAGCGCCCGCCCATCTGTGTCACCCGCTCACGCATGGCCGTCAGTCCGCCTCGGTGTTCGCGGCGGGTGTCGGGGTGGAAGCCCCGCCCGTCGTCGGTGGCCTGGACGTCGACGCGGTGGTGTGAGATCCGTAAGCCGATCGTGACGGCCTGCGGATCAGCGTGGGTGAAGGAGTTGCGCAGGAATTCCCCGACGACGAGGACGATCTCCCGGCGGTGGGCGGGCGGCACCCGCGACTCGTCACCCTCCACCGTCAGCCGCACGGGAACTCCGGCCAGGTTGAGCCGGTCCGCGTGGCGGCGCAGCGATTCCTCGAGGCCGTCCTGCGCGGCGCTGCGGGTTTCGCGCAGTCCGGTCACCAGGCGGCGCGTCAGGTCGGTGGCCTCCCGCAGCGCGTCCTGGACCGCCGCGAGGTGCCGCTGCGTTCCCGGATCGTCCGAGCCCGCGGTCCGGGTCTTGAGCTGGTGGAGCTCCAGGTGGCGGAAGGCCAGGGCCAGGCTGCCGCCCAGGTGGTCGTGGACGTCGCGGGCCAGGCGGCCGCAGCAGTCGTCGCCGGGCGCAGGTCGGTGCGCCCGCAGCCGGGTCTCGTAGCCGTGGGCCGCGGCCCGGGTGTGGCGGGCGGACACCCGGCGCACGATGTCCGCCGCATGTTCGGCGTCCGGCTCCCGGCCCGCCGCGTCCACCGTCGCGACGAGTGCGTCCGTGAGCCGGTCCATGGCGGACAGGCAGCCGGCGAGCCCGAGGTCCGCGGCGGCCCATCGGGCGCCGAGCTCGCGGAAGGACGCCTCCGCGGGTGCGTGGTCCAGGTGTCCGGGCGTCCGGGGCCGGGCGGTCGCGTCGAGGGCGCGGGCGCACTCCGCGAGGAGCAGTGCGGCCCGGGCGCGGGTGTCCCGCCACAGTTCCGGGAGGTCCACGAGCGGATGGCCCTCGGCCGTCAGGGCGTCCGCGTAGCGGGCCAGGACGTCGGCGGCGGCTCTCCTCAGGCGGGGGCCGGGCCGGTCCGGGGCCGGATCCGCGCGGTCCGCCGTACGGTGCGCGTCGTCATGTTCCGGCGCAGAGATGTCTCCCACCCAAGCCTCCCCGAATCGGGCCCCCGTGCCGACCCGCCGACTGTTGACGGCTGCCGGCACACACCCGCTTGTTCATCTCAGCTAACGATCCGACCGTAGGTGCGGGCCTGCGACCTGTCAACTACGATGGGGCGCCGTCACCCTGCTGGTTCACGCTGGCGGACAGAAGGAGTGTTGATGCCCCCCTTGGCCGACAAGGTCGACAAACTCTTCAGGACCATCCGCACCAACGGCCGGGAGTACACCTACGAGGAGGTCGCGCGTGGCTGCAGCCAGCTGAGCGGCGGCACGTTCTCCAAGACGTACGTCTGGCAGCTGCGCACCGGACAGCGCGACAACCCCACCAAGCGGCATCTGGAGGCGCTGGCGGCGTTCTTCCGTGTGCCCGCCGCGTACTTCTTCGACGACGACACCGCCGAGCGGGTCGACGCGCAGCTCGCCATTGCCTCGGCGATGGGCAACGCCGAGGTCCGTGACATCGCCCTGCGGGCCATGAGCATGGACGACTCCGGCCGCAAGCATCTGGCGCGCATCATCCGCGAGGTCAGTCTGCTGCACTCGGCGGCCTCCGCCCGCGGGCAGGCGGGCCGCGCCGACGGGCGGGCTGACGAGCCGGGGGACAGAGAAGCCGACGGCACTGCGGGCGCCGGGGAATAGACCGCCGATGCGATTCCTACAGCGACGTCGGCGCCGGTCCGGCCTCCAGGCGCTGCGCCGGGAGAGCCGGCAGCGGCTGGCCTCCTTCGGGCTGCCCGAGTCCTACGACCTCATGACCCTGTGCGACCACCTCAGCGGCTCCCGGGGCCGGCCCATCCATCTGCTGCCCATGCCCCTGGACGCGTCCGGTCCGTGCGGGCTGTGGCTGGCCTTCTCGGACGCCGACTACGTCGTCTACGAGCAGCACACCAGCCGGCACCACCAGGAGCACATCATCGCCCACGAGCTGGCGCACATGCTGTGCGGCCACCGCAGCGGAACCGCGGACTCGCCGGCCGTCGCCACGCTCTTCCCGGACCTCGACCCGTCGCTCGTGCAGGACCTGCTGTGCCGGGACAACTACTCCGACACCCAGGAGCGGGAGGCGGAGGTGATGGCGTTCCTCCTCGGTGAAGGCCTGCGCTCGCAGCAAGGCACGGCAGCCGCCGAGACGGACGGGGTACTCGGCCGCATCCAGGGCTCGCTCGACTGGCGCCGCCGGGACCGGACATGAACAGTGTCCGCTACCCGCTGGGCGCGCTGGTCTGCTGGCTGGCGTTCGCCCGCACCCTCCCGCCGGTCCTGCGGCGCGGACCGCAGCCGGCGCTCGTCGCCCTGTGCGCGTCGTTCGGCTGCCAGGGCATGTACCTCGCCATGTCGACCCCCAGCCACCTGACCGGAAAGCTCTTCGGCACGGTCACCTGGTACAACGTCTCCGTCCAGATGTGGATCATCGCGGCGATCGCCTGCCAGCAGGTGCTGCTCATCCACTGGCTGCACCCGCGGGAGGAGGCCCGCGTCCGCGCGCGCCGCCGGCTTGCCCTGATGGCCTGTGTGCCGTTGGCGATGGCCGTCCTCTTCGAGCTGGCCGTGCTGCACGGACCTCCCCGGAACAATTTCGTACACCCGCGGGAGCAGCCGTACTTCGTGGCCTACCAGGTCGTCTACCTCACGGCCTTCGCCCTCGGAAAGGCCGTGGTGGCGAAGGCGTGCTGGTTCTACGCCCGGCTGACCGAGGACGTCTGGGTACGGCGTGGACTGCGGACGGCGGCGGTCGGCGCGTGCCTCGACCTCGTCTACTCCCTGGGGCGGTTCGCGGACGTGTTCCTCGTGCACCGCGGATGGGACCCGTCCGCCTGGGCGGACGTCACGCGGACCTGTCTGACGGTGGGGCTGACCCTGAACACCGTCGGATGGACGGCGCCGTTGTGGGGCTCGCGGGTGCGGGCGGTACAGGCCTGGTGGGCCGACTACCGCCGCTTCCGCCGGCTGCGCCCGCTCTGGTACGCCCTGTACCGGGCCCACCCCGAGACGTCCCTGCAGCCCGCTCCCCGCAGCGATCTCTTCGCCCTGTGGGACCTGCGTTTCCGCCTGCACCGGCGGGTGATCGAGATCAGGGACGGCTGCCTTGCCCTGGGCGGGCAGGTTGCCCCCGGACTGGCCCCCGCCCCGGGGCCGGACGGGAGCGAGGAGGAGCGGGCGCGGTGGGAGGCGGCGCGCATCGCGGCCGCCCTTGCCGCGCGGCCCGGGCGGGACGGGAGGGGGGACCGGGTGGACGACGCCGGCCCCGTGTCGGTGATGAGCCCGGGCGACCTGGACTTCTCCGCCGACGTGCGGTGGCTGGTCCAGGTCTCCCAGGCCTTCGCCTCCGCTCCGGTCGCGCGGCCGGAGCCCGACCGCGCGACCGTCCCGTAACCGTCCTCAGTCGGCGAACGCCGTGGGAGCGAGGCCCTGGCCCGCACCGGGCACGACGAAGACGCTGCCCGCGAGCGGTTCGTCGTGCTCGGGCGCACGCCGCGCCGTGGTGACGTAGAGGTCGGTCAGGTCCGTCCCGCCGAAGCCGCACGCCGTGGTGAGCGCGGCGGGGAAGCGGATCTCCCGGTCGAGCGTGCCCCGGGGCGTGTAGCGGCGGACCGCGCCGCCACGGAAGAGGGCCACCCACACGCCGCCGTCGGTGTCGACGCACAGACCGTCGGGCACACCGGCCGTGCCGGTCAGTTCGGCGAACGGACGCGGGCCGGTTGCCTCCCCCGTGGACAGGTCGTAGTCGAGCACGTCGATACGGCACGTGGGGGTGTCGACGAAGTACATCCGGCGGCCGTCCGGGCTCCAGGCGATGCCGTTGCTCAGGCGGGCACCCGAGAGGGCGCGGTGCGTCACGCCCTGGGCGGATACGCGGCCCAGCCAGCCCGGGGCGGACGGGCCGGCCATCGTGCCGACCCAGAGGCGGCCCAGCCCGTCGACACCCGCGTCGTTGCCCCGTACCCCTTCTGCCGACCAGTCGGCGAGCGGGCGCAGCGACCCGTCGGGCTCGCACACCGCCACACCGTCGCGCATGCTGAGCACCAGGCCGCCGCCGGCCCGGGGCTTGGCGGCGGCGACGGGCTGTTCGAAGCGCAGGACCGCGTCGGTGCCGTCCGCGGGGCACAGCCGGTGCACCTCGCTGCGGTTCATGTCGACCCACAGCAGCGTTCCGTCGGCCGTGTCCCAGGTCGGGCATTCGGCGAAGGCAGCCACCGCGCGCAGCACCACCTCCACGCTCACCGCACGGCCCCCGCCAGACCGGCTCCCGCCCAGCCGGCCCCCGCCCGGCCGCTGTCCTGCGCTGCGGACCCGGACCACACGGCCTCGGCCGCGTCCAGCAGGACCGCCGCACCGTCACCGTCGAGGACGTCGGCGACCGGGAGTCCCAGATGGCGGAGCCTGCGCACGCTGTCCCGGCCGCGGGTGGCAATGGCCACGACGGGGGCGCCGCCGAGGGCTTCGATCATACGGATCTCCGTCTCCAGGTCGGCGAGGGGCAGATGGTCCCAGTGGTAGCGCGAGACGCGCTCGGCGTCGTGCGCGAAGACGACCGCGTCGGGCTGCGAACCCTGAAGGATCGCACTGGCCAGGCCGCCGAACGCCGGGTGCATGACGGACGCCTGACCCTTGATGATCAGTAGATCGTGGCGGGGGTCGGCCTGCTGGACCAGATGCTCGACCAGGCCCGCCGCCTGGAACACCGGGGTCCGGTCGATGATCGCGCCTTCGGTGCATCCGGCGAGCAGACAGGTCTGGCCGGTGCCCACGTAGCCGGAGTCGATGTCACGGGAAAGGGCTTCCCGGTGTATCTGGAGAGCGGTGGTGCGCTTTCCGACGACACAGTCGCTGCCGGCGACATGAATCAGTTTGGCGCGCCTCCTGTGAACCCGTCCGGAATACTTGGGAAGCACATCGTGCGGACGTCTCACGTCGACAATGCGCTGCCCTTCCGAGAGCATCCCGGCAAGTTCCGTGCCGAGCAGCTGCACATGGAGACAGGAAATGACGTGAAGACCACTGCGAACGGCGGTGTGTATCTCGTCCCACCAGAAATCGGGCAGGTCGCCCGGATCTCTCGGCGTGTGCAGGAACTTGCCGTCCAGCGACTCACCGAAATCGGACTCGGTCAGCGCCACCACCAGCGCCTCGGGGCCGTATTTCATGGCCTCGGCGACGGACCCGACGACCGGGATGTCGGTTCCCGGCAGTACAGATGCCGAGGTCGGGTGGGGGTGGGAGCGGTCGACGACCGCGACGGGGCGGAGCACCGTACTGTGCCGGATCACCCCCTGGACTGTCTTTCCCTCAGGATGGGCGAATACTCCGTCGGCGAACAGAACGGCAGGGAGCGGCAATTGCGAAAACTCTGAAAGAAGCACCGTGTCATCCTAACTACCGAACCGGGGCAGTTTGCCCGGCCAAATCCCGGACCGCCGAGTGGAGTTCGTCACGAAACGGGTCGCTCAGCGCGGCAACCGTGCCGTCGGGCCGCACGAGAACGGCACACGGGCGGCTCAGCCGCAGCAACGAGTGGCCGATATTGTTCGTATCGGAAATCACTGTGACGCGGACGCTCTCGTGTGCCTTCCGAAAGATATCGGCCAGGTCCTCGACGTCCCTGCGGTGGCTTCCCGTTCCGGGGAAGAGCAGCAACAGCGGCGCGGGGGCGCCCAGCTCGTCCCGCAGCCAGCGCCCGCGCTCCGCGTCGAGCGGCACGTCCGGCAGTCGCATGCCGGTCCGCAGATGGCCGGCCCGCTGGCGCGGCCCCGGATGCGCGAAGGACAACTGCGCCTGGCGCGGCACGACGACGCGGTTCAGGACACCGCTGCGTCCCGCGGCCCCCAGCGCCGCGTCCCGGGCCCGCGCACGCCAGCCGCTCATCATCCACATGCGCGTCTGGAGGTCGGTGTCGCCGACCACGGCCCGCGCGACCCTGAGCCGTTCCTCCTCCCACTGCGCCAGTGCCTCGTCGCCCCACCGGCCCTCGCGCACCCCGGCGAGGCGCCAGGCCAGCGAAGCCGCGTCCTCGATACCGGTGTTCAGCCCTTGACCGCCCGCCGGGCTGTGGATGTGCGCGGCGTCGCCCGCCAGCAGCACCCGGCCGACCCGCAGCCTGTCGGCCATCTTGCGGTGCACCCGGAACACTCCCGTGCGCTGCTCACCGATCAGCTCGATCGGCACCGGGCACCGCTCCGAGGCCGCGCGCTGCACGGCATCCCGGGGGTCGTCCACCGCCAGGTCGGGCGCCGCGCTCACGAACGTCCGGTACATGCCGCCCGGCAGCCCCACCACCACCAGCACTCCGGCGGGCGACATGAAGTAGTGGACCTCGTCATGGGCCAGCGAGGTACGGACCGGACCGTCCGTGAGCAGGAACTGCTGCGGATACGAACTGCCCCGGAAGGGCACTCCCAGCACCTCGCGGACCCTGCTGTGCGCGCCGTCGCAGCCGACGACCCAGCCGACGCGTTCCGTCACCCGGCCCCCGGCCGTCTCCAACTCGGCGTTCACCCCGGCGTCGTCCTGGGTGAAGGAGGTCAGGGACGTCCCGAACTCGATCGTCCCTCCCAGCCCTCGGAAGGTGTCCCGCAGGACCGCTTCCGTCTCCTGCTGCGGAATCGACAGGGCGTACGGGTAGCGCGTGCGGCGCATTCCGCCGAACGCCAGACGGGCGACACGCTCCCCCTGCGAGTGGTAGTTCTGCGCGCGCAACACCACGCCGCGCCGGTGCAGTTCGTCCGCGGCACCGAACCGGGCCAGGGCCTCGATGCCCCGTGGCCACAGGGCGATCGCCTTGGAGTGGGGGTTGGGACGCTCGGAGCGGTCGACGACGCGAACCGGCACGCCTCGCCTGAGGAGTTCGATCCCCGTGACGAGCCCCACGGGGCCCGCTCCGACGATGAGCACCTGCGACGATTCGGTCATGATTCCACCTTCTGTGCGGATGTCTCTTTAGGCGCAGCCATGCGCTTCTTGCGGGGCAGAGCCGCCGGACACGGCCCGCGTGCGTGCTTGTATTCCAGCCGGTGAACGGCGATGCGCACGGTGTCGCCGACGGACTGACGGAGGTGCTGGCAGCAGTGGCCGGCCAGATCTGTTTCTCGGTGCTCGGAGCTCTCGGCGTCTCCACGGGCACCACCCCACACACCCTGCGCGGCCCGATGGTGAACAAGGTGATGGCCCTGCTCCTGCTGCGGGCGGGCCAGGTGGTGGAGGTCGACACCTTCATCGACGAGCTGTGGGAGGAGCGGCCCCCGCGCTGGGCGCTCAGCACTCTGCGCACGCACGTCTACCATCTGCGCCGCCAGCTCGACGAGGTCCTGGAGTTCCCCGCCCAACAGCTGTTGCACACCCGCGTGTCCGGCTATCTCCTGGACATCGACCCCGAGCAGCTGGATGCCACACGGTTCACGCGGCTGTTCCGGGACAGCGAGCGGCTGCTCGCCCTGGACCGGCCGGACGAGGCCGTCGCCGCCTGCCGTGAGGGGCTGGCGCTGTGGCAGGGCCGCGCCCTGTCCACGGTGCGCCCGGGGCGGGTCCTCGCCGGTCACGTCCAGTACCTGGAGGAGTTGCGGGTACGGGCCCACCAGGTGCGCGTCGAGGCGGAGATGCGCCGCGGCCGCCACACCCACCTCGTACCCGAACTGCGCGACCTGGTCGCCGCGCACCCCTTCAACGAGTGGTTCCACCACTCGTTGATCGAGTCCCTGCGGGAGTCGGGCCGACGCGGTGAGGCGCTCAGCGCCTTCCAGGCGCTCAGGACCATGCTCCGGGACGAGCTGGGTCTCGAACCCGCCGACGTTCCGTCGTGGAGCGTGCCTGCGTGACGGGATCGTGCGCGGTCTGGACATGGACCTCCTCCTCGCTCTGCCTGGAGTGCTGATGGTGGAGCGCCGCCATGAAAGCCCGATAAAAGCGAGGGGAAGGACTGCCGGATGGGCGGAATCTGCCACCTTGGAGGCACGGGCGGCCCCTCCTTGAGGGGCACGGGGATGCCGGTCCTGGCCGTGCGCCCCGCACGGGACGTGATCGCCGTCCTGCGCCTGGCAGACGGATACGGGGACGGGTACGAGTACGGGGACTGCATGCATCCGGCGGAGCGGGCCCTGATGCGGGGCAACTCACGGGCCCGCCGCCGTGACTTCGCCGCGGGGCGCGCCGCGGCCGCCGACGCCCTGCGGCTGCTGGGCCGGTCGGGACCGGTCCTGCGCGAGGCCCGGCGCCCCCGCTTCCCGACGGGGGTACGAGGATCCATCAGCCACTGCCGGGGCGCGGTCGCCACCTGTCTGGCCACCACCCGGACGGACGTGGCCGCCGTGGGTGTGGACGTCGAACGCGTCGGCCGGCTCTCGCCGGAGACCGCCGGCCTCGTCTGCACACCACCGGAGCGGGCCCTGTTGGCCGGCGGCGACGCGGGCGGACGACTCCTCACGGTGGTGTTCTCGGCGAAGGAAGCCTTCTACAAGGCGGCCACCGCCCTGGACCTCCCCCGCGAGCCGGTCTTCCACGACCTGGAGGTCCTCCCGGACCCCGGCCACGAGAACGGCAACGGCAACGGGCTCTGCCTGACACCCGCCGCAGGGCTCCTCCCCGACGGATGCACCGTGCGGGGCCAGGTCCGGTCCGTCGGCCCGTACGTCTGGACGACAGTGCTGCTCCAGACCGACCCCTGAACGCCGTCCCGCACAGTGCCCGTCAGCCAGCGGGTTCCAGGTCCTGCTGCCCGGACTGCGGACGTCGGCAGGTCAGTACCCGGGCTGGACCCTGCCAGGGGACTACGCACGCCTGACTGGCACCCTGATTGCCAGGGCAACCGCGGAGACGCACGATCCCTGAGAAGTCGCCAGAGTCAGCCGAGTAGGCGCGAATGCTTTGAAGGTGAACGGTTGTGGCTGCGCTCGTCTATTTTCGGAAGATCTTTGAAGATTCGGAAGTGGTGCGTTATGAGTTCGGGGATGATCACGACAGCTTCTCGCGGCGACTGACCATGAGGAAGGTTCCTCGGACCTCAGTCGCCGACGACGGCCTGGTGGACTACACCTTCCTGAAGGCATTGAGGAAGATCAACGCGTTGCACACAGAGCGTGGCCAGTGGCCGGAGCGCGGCATGAGTGCGAGCTGACGCTCACACGTACCCCCCGTCGGGAGCGGGCCGGTCTCACCTGACCGCCTGGCCGTCGGGCACCACCCGCGCGAGTGAAGGCCGTCGTGCTGAACGTGACGGTGACCGACCCGAAGTCCCTCTTCGGCTACCTCGGCTGACCGAGGGAGCGCGAAGACGCCCGGCCGGGATGGTCCCGGCCGGGCGTCTTCGTTGCGTCTGCTGCTGTCCGCTGGTGGCTTAGTACCAGTGGTGGGTCTGCCAGAAGTTCCAGGCACCGACGGGGCTGCCGTAACGGGAGTTCATGTAGTCCAGGCCCCACTTGATCTGGGTGGCCGGGTTGGTCTTCCAGTCGGCGCCCGCGGAGGCCATCTTCGAGGCCGGCAGGGCCTGCACCAGGCCGTACGCGCCCGAGGAGGCGTTCGTGGCGGTGTGGTTCCAGCCGCTCTCACGGGAAACGATGTTGTTGAACGCCGCGAACTGCGCCGGGTCCTTGATCATCTGCTGGGCGATCGCCTTGGCGCTCGTCGGGGCCGCCTGAGCGGGAACCGTGGCGAGCATGGAACCGGCGACACCCACGGCGACGACGGCACCCGCGAGGGTCTTCTTCGAAGCGGCGATGCGGCGGATGACGGACTTGGACACAGACAGACCTTCCGAAGGCAACAAGGACAGTCGCGGCATGCCGAAGACATGCGTGAGCCACTCACGCAAAGGAGAGGGATTCACCAGCGGCGGGGGTAAGCACCCGTGCCGCCCGGCGACTCATCCAGTTCTACAGACGCCCCCGCCCCCTGGCAACGACCCCACCTACTACGCACCCCCGGAGTCCGGGACCGGCGCCGCCTAAGCACACCGGAAGGGATCCGTGCAGGTGAGAGACGGTACGAGCAAGCGGAATCGCGCCGTGTGAAGGCTACTAGCCCGGTTCGTATGTGACGTGGGCCCTATGGGGCGGGTCACCGCCGGGGACCCCGAATCTCACGCCGCGTGACCACACATACCCCCTTCTACGGAGTGGCCGAACCCAGCCCAAACCCCCGATTCGAAGGAAACCGACCCTGAGGTCAGGGCGCGTCCTCACCCGCCAGGAAGTCGGCGATCAGCTCGGGCGGGTTCGCGGCGCGGGTCAGTGCGAACATCTCCTCGGGGTCGAACATGTCGTAGAGGATCACGGGCACAGCACGGCCCAGAGCGGCGGTCAGGTGCCCGCCTTCGTGCAGTTCCCGGGCGAGGCCGACGCACAGTCCGCGGAAGTCCGACTCGAACCGTTCGGCGCGCTCGTCCTCGACGTCCGCGGCCGGATCGTCCTCCCGCCACAGCCCCTCGGCCACTGCCTCCCGGCGGTACAGCTCGGCACCCCGGGGATCGTTCTCCGGCTCGTGCCCGAGGACGCGGATGCCTTCGAGGCCGGATGGCGGGAAGTACGCGTAGCTCCAGCGGGCCTCCCACCGATCCGTCGGACCGGCCTCGGCGGAGACCTGGGCGGCCTGCTCCCCGGTGGTGTACCCGACCGCCAGATAGGGGAACCGGGGGTCCTGGTCGACGCTGTCGAGCCGGAACGTGACCGCGTACGTCCCCCGCTCCGATGCCTCGGGGAAGCCCGCCAACGCCTCGACGGTCCGGTCCGTCATGTGCTGCCTGAAGGTGGTCACGAAGCCTCCCGGGTCGTCGTCCCAGCGCCTGAGGACTCCTCCGCCGGTGACGGGTGCGGTCCCGGCACCGGGCAGCAGTATGCCGAGTCGCCCGGAGGCATCCGCCGCCCGGGACCGGCGAGTGCTCCTGAGGCGCCGAGGCGGTCGGCCTCATGAGCGGCCGGGGTCCGCTCCAGATGGACGGGTGGCGGCCTCCGTCACGGGGACGTCGGCGGCCTCCAGCCCGGATCGCGCCCGCTCAGCCCGACTGCCCGGTCCAGCAGCGGGGCGTCTTCCGCTACGGGCACGACGGGTCCGAAGATGCCCCCGCCTCGGCTCTCGTCCTCGGCAGCCGCCAGCAGGAACGCGTGCGAAACGCGCAGCGCGGCCTCATCGGGTACGTACTCCTGGCCGGTGGCCCGAGCCAGGTCCCAGCCGTGGACCACCAGTTCGTCGACGGCCACCGCACCGGCGATGTCGCCGGGCAGGTCCACGCCGCCCGCGCGGGTCATGCCGGTCCAGGCGGCCGGATCCTTCCAGGCGTCGGCCAGTTCGCCGAGGAGCTGGGGCAGTTCCTCGCGCCAGCGGGCGGGCAGGGAGGGCGCGGCCGAACCGGGGGCCGTGTCCGTCGTGGGGCCCAGGTCCTTGCGGGCGGCGTCCCGGAAAGCGGCGGCGAGGCCCGCGAGGTGACCCAGCAGGTCGCCTACCGCGTAGTCGGGACAGGGCGTACGGCCGGCGAGCCGGGCGTCCGGGACGCCCGCCACGAGACCGGCCACGACCCGGGCTTGCGGTCCGAGGTCGAGAGTCGCCGTATCAGTCATCTGCCGCTCCTCCGAGACGATGGGTCTGAAGGGTAGACCGGCAGCGGAGCCCTCACTCATCGCAACACGGACCGGAAACCCTGTCGGCGGTCGGCGTACCAGTCGACGCGTGTCCGTGAGGTGACGGGCAGGGCTTCGAGCTCGTCGTCGCCCAGGATCCGCTCAGCGGTCTCGTTCGAGCAGCCGACATAAGTGGACAGCAGGTCGCAGTCGGTGGTGACCACCCAGCTGCGGTCCTGGGGCCACCAGAATTCCGGGCCGTCCGACCCCACCCTGCCCTTGACCTCTTCCCGTACGGATTCCACATCGGCCAAGCGGGAACGGCGGACGAGTGGTCCTTCCTCACCCCAGCTGAGCGCCGCCAGGTCATAGGCGAAGTAGACGTCCTGGTCGCCGGTCATGCCGGCGAGCAAACGTGCCAGCGCGCCCCGGCTCCGGCCGTCGAGGGCCCCCTCCTCGGTCTGCCAGACCCGCTCACCCGCGGCGCCGTGCACGTCGGGGAGCGAGAGGTGGGACAGCTCGGAGTGGAAGGCGATGCCGCCTTCCACGGCCCACGTCTGCCACCTGCGAGTACGGCCCGACCCGTCCACGGCCTCGAACCGGTGAAAGATGCGCAGGTATGCCTCGAACCCGCTCGGCACCAACTCGGACACCACGTGCCCCGGTCCGGTACCGGACCGGCCGAGCCGTTCCTGGAGCCAGGCCAGCCCCGTACCGTCGTACGTCCACGCTCGTGCCCTCACCATGGCGTCCATTCTCCTGGACTGCGCGAGCCTGCTTCCCCAGGGCGAGGGCACGGCGGCCGCTTCGGCGGCGCGGGCCGCCCCGCTGTCCAGTCTGGTGGAGTTGCAGGTGCCGTGCGACTCGGCGGCCCTCACCCCGGGCGCCGGCGCGCGACCACCCCTCCGTGCACGGTGCGGCCCGGCCTTCGGTCGCGCATCGCACACTCGTTTGTCAGCATGGAGAGTTGTACGGACGATGCACCCCTGCACCCGTGCACAACGCTCCACGAGCCCTGGGCACCCGCAGTACAGCCCGGTGGCGCCGCATCGCGGGAGATCGAGACATGGCCGTCATTTCCGCTTCCTCTTCCTCAGCACCCTCCGAGAACGACAACCAGGCCAACGGCATCCCGGCCGCCGAGCCTCCAGGGCCCGACACCCGGATCGTGCGGGCCGCCATCCACCCCGCGATCGGCGTCGCCCGGGTCGGCGACAGCGTCGACGAGTTCTTCCTCGCCCCCGAGACCGAAGACGGGCCCCCGCTGCCCGCCGGCTCGTACAAGGACGCGACCGGCGCCCTGAAACGGCAGGCGGCCCGGTTCCGGGTATACGGCTACAACGCGGCCGGAGAGCCGGTGGCCGAACTCACCGCGGACAACGCCGAGGTGCGCTGGACCGTGCACGTCGCCAACAAGAAGGCCGCCTGGTACCAGTTCCAGCTGGCCCTGGACATCCCCGAGGCCGCCCAGGCGGACGAGAGCCAACTGCGCAACCCCCTGGTCGCCGGTCCGGACCGCCCCAAGCTGATCATCGACCCGGGCTGCCGTTCCGTAGGCGGCCGCGACCGCGCCGGCCGTCCCGAACTGCGCTTCGACACCGGGACGTTCCTCCGCATCCCGGTCTACCTCGGCGAGCTGCGCACCGACGGGGCGGGACGGCTGATCTTCCTCGGCGGCCGGGGCGTCTCCGAGTCCGTCGATTTCAAGGAGGCCGAGACCTTCGCCAACAACGACGGCTGGTACGACGACATCTCCGACGGCCCGGTCACCGCCGAGGTCCGGGTCGACGGCCGCGCGCTGCCGGTCGAACCGGCCTGGGTGGTGGTCGGCCCGCCCAACTACGCCCCCGAGCTGAAGTCCGTACGCACGCTGTACGACCTCGTCCGCGACGCGTTCACCACGTCCGGAGCGCTCCCCGAACCGGCACAGGTCTCCTTCACCCACGACATCCTGCCCATCCTGCGCCGCCTGTGCGACCTGCAGTGGGTCAACCAGGGCCTGGCCACCCTGTTCGGGCACGGCGGACGTGAACACTTCCTCGACCCCGACCTGCTGGCCGCCCTCTCCGACCCCGGCCCACGCCACGAGGAGCTGCGCCGGCAGATCTCGAAGACCATGCGCGACCCCGACCGGGACGGCAGTTCACCGATTCCCTGGCCACCCGTCTACGGCGACGCGATGAGCCTGCCGCCCGTCTCTGCACGCCAGCACCTGGCCCTCTCGCCGCTCCAGACACGGCTGTTGGCGCGCTGGACCCGCGGCGATTTCGTCCCCGACCACGTCCTCGGCGGCGACAGCACGCCCACGGAACTCGACCGGCTGCCGCTCGCCGCCCGGCCCGCCGCCCTGGACCGCGCGGCGCTGTCGTTCTGCCTCGCCGACGCCTTCCACCCGGGCTGCGAGATCACCTGGCCGATGCGTCACACCACGCTGTACAGCGCGCCGTTCCGCATCCGCCACCGCCCGGAGAGCAACCCCGAGCGCTCCTACGGCAGGGTGCTCACCCCGCAGACCGCCCTGGCGTACGACGGGCCGCTGTACGCCCAGGGACCCGGCGACCTGACCCGCTGGATGGCCGTGCCCTGGCAGACGGACACCGCGAGCTGCCGCTCCGGGTACGAGCGCCGGTACGACCCGTACCTGCCGACGTTCTGGCCCGCCCGGGTGCCCAACCACGTCCTCGCAGAGGAGGACTACCGGATCGCCGTCGACACCACGCGCCCGCGCGAGGAGCGGCTCGCGGCGTTCGCGCGGCGCTCCCCCTGGGACCGCTGGCTGCCCCCGCCCTACAAGGCCACCATCAACGCCATGGTGAAGGACTTCGGCCGGCTCGGCCTGGTCGAACGCCGTCCGGGCGTCACCGACGACCCTCTGCTGCCCGCCGAGATGCTCGTCGAGTCCGAAGTCTCCTTCCCCGCCGAGCCGGCCCCGCCGCCCGCCCGCAACCTGTTGACCCTGCATGTGCCGCTCGCCGCCGACGAGCGGCTGCGTGACGCCGTCCTGGCGACCGCCGTCGCCCTCGCCGAGGAACCCGACGAGGAGCTGTCGGCCGGCTACATCGAGAAGGTCGCCCGCTTCCCGGGCAACCGATGACCCGGCACACGGCAGCCGGCCCCGGCGGCCGACGGTGACGCGTCACGAGGTGTACGACGCGGTCGTCGCCGGCGGAGGGCCGGCCGGAGCGGTGGCCGCCCTCGTGCTCGCGCGGGCCGGGCGGCGCGTGGCGATCGTGGACGACCCTCCCGCGCCCGCGGGGGGCGCCCACAAGGTCGGCGAAAGCCTGCCGTCGGCCGCCGCCCCGCTGCTGCGCGACCTGGGCCTGTGGCCCGACGGCACCGCCGCGCCCCATCTGCGCTCGACCGGGATGTACGTCTCCTGGGGCTCGCCCGCGCTGTACGAGCGCAGTCCGGTGCAGGACCCGTACGGCGCGGGGTGGCAGCTGGACCGCCTCCGCTTCGACGCGTTCCTGCGGGAGGCCGCCCACGCGGCGGGTGCCGAGCCGCTCCGGGGGCAGGCCGTGGACGCCGTGGACGACGGCCCCGGCCTGCGCCTGCTCGTGCGCCAGGAGCACGGCACACGGGAGCTGGGCTGCGCCTGGGCCGTCGACGCGACGGGACGGCGCGCGGCCCTCGCCCGGCGTCGAGCGGTCCGCCGGCGCCAGGACCGGCTCGTGGCCGTCCACGTCCTGCTGCCACGTCAAGACCCGGCGGTCGGCGGGCAGTCGGACCGGGAGGCCAGGACCGTCGTCGAAGCGGTGCCCGGCGGATGGTGGTACACGACGCTGACCCCCGTGGGCCGGATCGTCGCCCATCTGACGGACCCCGACATCGCCGACCCCCGTCTGCGCACCCCCGACGGGTTCCTGCGCGCAGCCCTGCACACCCGGTACATCGGCGCCCGCCTCACGGCCGGGGACCTCTCCGGCCCGCCGGCTCCGCGCTGGAGCGCCGCCCACGGTATGCGCCTCGCGCCGTACGCCGGCCCGGGCTGGATCGCCGCAGGTGACGCGGCGCTGGCCTTCGACCCGCTCTCCTCACAGGGCATCCTCACCGCCCTGCACAGCGGAGCCCGCGCCGGCCTCGCCGCGGCCCTGTGCCTCGCGGGCGCGCCGCCCCGCCCGGTCCTGGCCTCGTACACGGACTTCCTCGACGGCATCGACGCCGCCTACGTACGCCACCACGCGGAGGCGTACGCGGCGGAAACCCGTTGGCCGGAACTGCCGTTCTGGCAACGGCGGGGGCCCGTCCGGGAACCGGCGGACGTGCACACGTAGGGGGTGCGGTCGGTCGTACCGGCGTGGCGCCGCGTCAGTCGCACAGAGCTGCCGTCTGCACTTTAGCCAGCCCCGTACCGAGCGGGATGGGCGTCTTCTTCTTGAGCTCCGCGCCGAGGTCGTAGACGTTGACGGCGACGGCCAACTGGCGCTTACCGTCGGCGGTGGTGAGGGAGAAACTGGTGAAACCGGGTCCGGCTCCGTCGGTCGCCCATGCCTCGACCCGCTTGGCGCCCGGCTCCGAGCCGCAGGCCACGTCCACGCGCCGCACGCCGAGTCCGTACGGGTCGGCGCCGGGCAACCGCACCGTGGTCAGGAGTTCGCGTTGTTCGGCGGGGCGCAGCAGCTTGCCGGAGAACAGGGCCCGATGGAAACGGGCCAGGTCGTCGACGGTGGAGATCATCGCACCCGCGGTCCAGTCGTACGACGGGCTGAACCGGGTCACGTCCCGGCCCTGGAGGTCGTACCCGTGCAGGTGAGGGCCGTGGATGGCTGGGTTGGTCACCGGAAAGGAAGTGTTCTCGAGGCCGAGCGGGTCGAGAATCCGTCGGCGGATCTCGGCGGGCGCGCTGTGGCCTGCGGCGGCCTCGATCACCAGACCGGCGAGCAGATAGTTGGTGTTGGAGTAGTTCCAACCCTCCCCGGGCACGAAGTCCGGCCCGTGCCGGACGGCACGGGCGATCACCTCCCGCGGGGTGTAGACGTAGTCCCATTCGTGGCGGTCCAGGTAGGGGGCGAAGAACTCCGGCTCGTTGGTGGGGTCGTAGATCCCCGAGGTGTGGTTGAGCAGCTGCCGGATGGTGATGGCCTCGCCGTCGCTGCCGTTCCCCTGGACGACGCCGGGCAGCCACCTCTCCACACTGTCGTCGAGCGAGAGCCGTCGTTCGCCCGCGAGCTGCAGGAGCACCGTCGACACGAATGCCTTGGTGTTGCTGGCAGTGCGGAACCGGTGGTCCGGCCGGGCGCGCTCGCCGCTGGCCTTGTTCGCGAGCCCGGCCGCCGCCCGTGACTCCCGCTCTCCGTTCCTGGCGTAGGCCACGGCACCCGGGAATCCGTCCGCGACTGCCTGCTCCAGGGCCTCCTGGAGACCGGCGGGCGGTACCGGCGCCGGCTGCGCCGCAGCCGCCGGGAAGATCCCCGATACCGCAACCACGCATGTTCCCGCCCACAGCGCCGCTGCCCGTGCACCTGCTGTCAACGTTCCTGCTCCCGCCTCTGTTGCCTGTGCCGTTCAAGCTCAGAGTGCCGGGCCGCCCCACCCGGCGCCCATCCTGCTGACGCCCGGCCGGTACGGGGGTTATCCCTAGGAGTGAACACCAGGCCCCGGGAGCAGTGGGTCCCGGGGCCTCGGGTGGAAGAGTCGCGCCGGTCGGCTCAGGCTGCGGGGCAGATGCCCTGCTCGTAGTCGACGGTGGCGGTCTGGCGGGAGTACTGCCACTGCGGGTTCAGCAGCTGGGTCGTGAGCTGCCGGGCGGCGTCGGGGCTTTCGACGACGTACCCGAAGTCCTGGAGCCAGGCGGGATAGAGGTTCTTCGAGCCGAGGTAGAACGTCGAGTCGTCGACCGCGACCACCTTGTGGTGCTGGGCGTACGGGTGGCCGTCCGCCCAGGTCGGCGCGGACGAGCTGCGGAAGGTGGCCAGCTGGAGGTTCGAGCACATCGTCGTGCGCGCCGTGCCGCGGTCGCCGGTGACCAGGGCGAGACGGTCGCGAAGGGTGTCGCTGATCTCGGAGAGGGACTTGATCTGGGAGTAGCCCCCGCTGCCGACGGCGCCCCGGTTGGCGGGATCGCTGACGACGATGCGGACCTTCACCCCGGCTGCCAGCTTGGCGGCGAGGGCGTCGTACACGCGGATGTCGTAGCGCGGCAGCGGCGGGCAGGTCGCGTTGACGTCCTGCTGGGAGATCTCGATGTGCCGGCCGGCGGTGGAGATCAGGGTCCGCAGCGCGCTCTCCTCCGGGTTGACCGTGTCGTAGTCCCGGTCGGCGTTGGTGTTGTCGTGGAGCCCGACGACGCACTTGGTGTCGGGTGCGGTGGGCAGCTGGGGCCGGAAGGCCGAGACCGGGTCGTTGCGCAGGATGCCCACTCCGAGCCCGCCGACGGCGATGACGGGCACGTCGCCCTGGGGCGCCGGGGCCGCAGCGGCCTTCGGCATCGACGGCATGCAGGCGGCGCCGTTGGAGGAGGCGAACCAGACGCTGGCGATGTTGTTCTTGTTCTGGCAGGTCCAGGACCACAACTCGTCGAGGTAGCGGCCCGCCGAGGCGGCGCCGGGCCCCTTCAGCGCCAGGTCGACGTCGGCCACCGGGTGGCTGGTCTCCAGGTAGTCGTCCTTCCAGCTGTTGATCCCGCCCGTGACCACCGACTGGCCGTCGACCAGGAGGATTTTGGAGTGGTTCCAGGAGAACGCGGTCTTCGAGGTCGTCATCGAGGCGACGGTGAGGTCGATGTTCCGCGCGTCGTCACCGAGTTTCGCGACGAGTTCGTCCCGGTACTTCGACGGCACCACGTTGAGGTGGTAGATCGGCGCGGCGCCCACGAGGACACGCACCTTGAGCTTGTTGCCCCGCGCCGCCGACGCCTTCAGACCGGAGACGAGGGCGTCCTGGAACGCGCCGTTCGGGAACGGCGCCAGAGTGGATATGTCGACGGTCTGCTTCGCCTGGGCGACGTTCTCGGAGATCTTCGACAGCAGGCGTTCGGTACCGGGCCGCTGCGTGCACGCACTGTCGCCCCAGCAACCGGGGGTCTGGAGCAGCCAGTCTCCACCGCCGGGTGTCGAGGCGTCCAGGGCATTGCCGGCGGTGCGTTCCCAGACTCTTCCCTCAAGACCGGGTGAGACCCGGCGGAGTTCCTGTTCGACGGAGTCGAGGTGCGGGGTCTGAGCGGCCGCCGCCGGGACGGCGGGCAGCAGCACGAGCAGGGCAGCGGCGGCCGCGGCTCGGGTGGTGAGACGGGTGGGCCGAAGCGGGCTGGGGCGGAGCAATGTGAGTTCCTTGCAAGAGGGGTGGCCGTCACCGCGTCCCCCGTATCGGGACCTGACGGGGCGACAGGCGAGATCAACTCGCAGAAACTATCAGCCCGATAGACGACGTAATCACCTCGTATATCGGATTCGGCCAAGCGACTCCACGGTGCGCCCGCCGGCCGGACGCCGAACCTGCCCGGACGCGGATCAGGGTGCCGCGCGGGAGCCCTAAACCATCCACAACCACCTTTAAATGTACGACAGTTACCGAAACGATCAAGCTTGCGTTTCGCATCGCTGATCTGGAACCCTCCGTTCAACTTGCCCGTCGCACGAGTAACGGAGGAATCCCCACATGCCCATACGACGAACACGTCGCGTCTGGCCCACGGCATGCGCCGCGGCCGCGCTCGCGTTCACCGGCCTCGCGGCACCGGCCCAGGCCGAGAACCTTCCGCCGGACATACCGGCGTCCTGGATCCAGGAGCCCCGTACGGCCGAGAGCAGCACCACGCCGTACACCGCCCGCGCCATGGCCGCTCCCGGAGGCGCGGCCTCGGCCGGTGACTTCACGCTGTCGCCCGGCGCGTTGAACACCGAGACCACCCAGCGGGTCGCCCGCCTGGACTCGGTGCTGCCCAAGTCGGGAGTGCAGAACCTGCTGGCCGGCGCCAACCGCACCGCCCAACCGTGGTGCTCCCGCGACCCCTTCGGCACCGCACCGGACCCGGACATCAAGTACTGCCTGCAGAACGACGACTCCGTCTCGCAGGAGTGGGTGCCCCAGGGCTTCACGGGCGTCTCCGACGCCAAGGACAACGAGCTGTGGGGCGACGCCGGGAACATCCAGCTGTTCGCGTCCTACGACGGCTGGGACCCGGGCCGGGAGACCGACCCGAACCCGGCGACCGGCGACTGCACCACCGCCGAGCTCGAGGCCAACGACGCCTGCAACCAGAAGGGCGTCCGGATCACCTTCGTGCAGAGCCGGACCAACCCGGCCACCGGCAGCCCCGAGGTCAAATACCGGCACGTCCTTCTGGGCTGGACCTATGTGAACTCCGCCGACCACGTCTCCTTCGACGGTCTGCACGCGTCCGAGTACCCCATCCAAAAGGGCGTCCACGCAGGCGGCATCGTCTGGTACGGCAACTACCTCTACGTCGCGGACACCCGCAACGGCCTGCGCGTCTTCGACATGCGCACCATCATGGACCTGGATCCGGACGGCGACCCCAGCACGCACGACGCGATGGGCGCCGACACCGACGGCGTGACGACCACCTCCAACACCGAGGACAAGACGAAGGTCGGCCGGCACGACAACGTCTGGTACAGCTTCGGTTACCGCTACGTGATGCCGCAGGTGGCCGCGTGGAAATTCAGTGCGACGCAGAGCAACCCCCTGGGTTCCTACGCCTGCGTCTCCACCGGCGCCCCGAAGGCCTCCTACATCTCGCTGGACCGCAGCACCGTCCCGGACCGCCTGATCATGGGTGAGTACTGCCGCCCGGAGAGCGGCTACCCGTCCACCGGCCGCATCGCCTCCTATCCGGTCGCGGCCCTGGAGGGGCGCTCCGCCGACGTTCCCTCGGAAGGCTGGTCCAACTACCTGCCCATGCCCAACGGCGGCGCCCAGGGCGCGGCGGCGTACAACGGCACGCTGTACGTGAACGAGTCCAAGGGCACGGACGAGCCGGGCAACCTGTGGCGCTACAAGTGGAGCAACGGCCAGCTGGTCCAGGAAGGGCAGGCCGTGAAGACCGCCCGGGGCGCCGAGGACCTCTACGTCGAGCGGGGCACGGGACGGTTGTGGTCCCTCTCCGAACACCGCCCCGGGGCGGCGTCCGACTGCACGGCGAACCGTGACCCCGCCGATCCGGCGGGCACGGACTACTGCCAGCGCGTGCTCTACGCGCACAAGCTGAGCTGGCTCAACGGCCAGCCGTAGCCGGGGAGGCGGCCCCACCGGGGCTGGGGCGGCGGGGCCGGTAAGGACCGCCGCTCACCCCCGCCGGAACCGCGCGAAGGCTTCGCCCGGCCCCGCCCGGACAACCCGGTGAACACAAACGGGATATTTCGTAGAAATACGGATTATATTTAGTTGATATCCCTACATCACAGGGCCGCCCGTGATGGGAGTGCTGACATGGATGAGCGGGACACCCCGGAGAGGCGCAGGCGCCTGAGCCGCCCGCTGGTGCTCACCGCAGCCGTCGCCCTGGTCGACCGGGAAGGGCTCACAGCACTGACGATGCGGCGTCTCGCCGCCGACCTGGGCGTGGAGCCGATGGCCATCTACCGGTACACCGCCGGAAAGGACGCCCTGCTCGACGGCCTCGTCGAGGCCTTCTTCGCCGAGGTCAACGACCGGCTGCGGGCCTCGGCCGAAGGGGGCCCCGACGACGGAGAGACCACGCCGGGCAGCCCGTCCTGGCGCGCCGAACTGCGCCGCATCTCCCGCGCCTTCGCCGCCGCGGTGCACGCCCACCCGGAGATCCTGCCCGTGGTGGCCACGCGCCCGCTCAGCGTGCCGGTGGCCCGGCGCCCGGCGCCGGTGCTCAAGCTCTGCGAGCACATCCTGGAGGTACTCGGCCGGGCCGGCTTCGACGACGCCACCGCGCTGACGATCTACCGCGCCTTCGTGGCCTGGAACCTCGGCTGCCTGCTCGTGGACAA
This sequence comes from Streptomyces sp. NBC_00190, assembly GCF_036203305.1. GTDB lineage: Bacteria > Actinomycetota > Actinomycetes > Streptomycetales > Streptomycetaceae > Streptomyces. The sequence continues at coordinate 635,640 of NZ_CP108131.1, forward strand.
ACGCCAGGTGGTCGACAACCCCGAGGAGCCGGACCTCATGCTGCGCCTGGGCCTGCACCTGATGCCCGCCGCCGAGTACCCGCGGCTGCGCGCACTCGTCCCGCGACTGGCCGAGTACGACGACGAGCAGGAACTGATCGCGGGCCTCGACTGTTTGCTCAGCCGGTTGCCCGAGGCGCCCCTTGACTCGTTCTACGGCGGAAGCGCAGGCTGAGAGTACAAAGTACACATCGAACATACATGTACATGTCTGCCTGTGTGCGTATATCTCAGCGTGCGCGCCGTCCCGGCTGCTTTGACACCGCTGATGTGAGCCCGACGGCGCCCGAGGGAGGCCCGTCATGTCCAACGAGTACACGATCCTCCGCGTCCGAGTCACGGCGAAGGACGCCGACACCCTGCGCGCGCTCCTGCGCGACACCCGTCCCGACGTCGGCGGGCGGATCGGCCAGGGCGGAGACGGCAGTCTCAGCTTCGACGCCTACGTATCCCCCGAGAAGGCCGAAGCCCTCCAGCGCGAGGGCGTGACGGTCACGACCCTGGACGATGCCACCGCCATCGGACGCGCCCGCCAGGCCGAAGTCGGCGAGGGAGACCGGTTCGCTGCCGAGGACGCGGTTCCGCTGGGACTCGCCCTCAAGGTGAAGGACACCTAGGAGGGACGCCATGCCTTACATGAACATCACCGAGGTCGCGTCCGGCGTGACCAGCCTTGCCTCCGCGTTCCCGGGCACGTGCGACCTCATCGACCTGCCCGAGCGCACCTTCGAGGGCCGGGCTTCCCAGGCTCTGCGGATCGGCACCTCCCAGGCAGGGAACAACGACGCCGTCGTACTGATCGGCGGCGCACATGCCCGGGAATGGGGCAGCCCCGAGATCCTCGTCAACCTCGCGGCCGACCTGCTGCACGCCCACGCCGGCGGTCTGGGCCTGGCCTACGGCGGTACGAGCTTCACCTCCGCCCAGGTGCGCAGCATCCTCGACGGGCTCGACGTCGTCGTGTTCCCGCTCGTCAATCCGGACGGCCGGCACTACAGCCAGACCGTCGAACCGATGTGGCGCAGGAACCGCAATCCGGCCCAGTCCGGCGGCGACCCGGACGCGATCGGCGTCGACCTCAACCGCAACTACGACCACCTTTTCGACTTCGGGACCGCCTTCCACCCGGACGCCCCGGTCAGGGTCTCGGCCAACCCGGCCGACCCGGATCAGGTGTACCAGGGACCCAGGCCCTTCTCCGAGCCCGAGACCCGCAACGTCCGCTGGCTGCTGGACCAGTTCCCGCGGACCCGCTGGTTCGTCGACGTGCACAGCTACACCCAGACCATGCTCTACGTGTGGGGCGACGACGACAACCAGTCCATCGATCCGGCCAGGAACTTCCAGAACCCCGCCTTCGACGGCCAGCGCGGGCTGAGGCAGGACCTGCTCTACGCGGAGTTCGTCCCGAAGACCGACGCCGACGACTCCGCCGTGCTCGCCGAGCAGTTCTGCAAGGCACTGAAGGGCGTACGCGGCAAGCAGTACACCCCGAAGTCCGCCTTCGACCTGTACCCGACCTGCGGAACCAGCGACGACTACGCCTACGCGCGCCACATCATCGATCCGCAGAAGGGCAAGATCCTGGCCTTCACGATCGAGTGGGGCGAGAGCTTCCACCCGCCGTGGGTGGAGATGAAGAAGGTCGTCCTCGATGTCGACGCCGGGCTCGTGCAGTTCTGCCTGACCGCGCGCACCTAGTGCCGCGCCGCACGTGGTTGAGGCGCCCGCATCGCGGGCGCCTCAACCACGTCCGGGTCAACCACGTCCGGGTCAACCACGTCCCGGGCCTACGCGGCCCGGTGGTAGAAGAACGGGTCGATGGACGGGGGCACCTGCGTCACGTTGTCGAGGTCGAGCAACCGGTGGCTCACGAAGTCGGCGTGGCGCTGGTACGTCACGCCCTCGGGGAAGTTGGCGGGATCGGGCGTGTTGTTGCCCGAGAACACCCCGTAGAAGTCGCGGCCGACCGTGAGCAGCCGGATGTAGTCGCCCACGTAGGGGAGGAAGCGCGCGGTGGGCACGTTGGCCGGTGCCTGGTGCAGCACGTGACGCTCCGCCGGGGTCTGCCAGTCGTCGGCCGTCAGCTCCAGCACCGTCACCCACTGCCCCTGACTGCTGAACTGCTGGTAAGCCAGTCCGAGCAAGGAGTCCGCATTCGCGGCCAGCGCCGGGTTCTTGGCGTTGGTGACGGTCCGGACGTCGTCCGACCAGGTCTGCCCGAAGTCGGTCGAATGACGTACGTGCAGGATGCAGCCGACCCCCGCCGACGCGCCAACACGGTCGCACCAGGCCACCCAGACGCTCGCCGCGTCCGTGGGGTCCACCGCGATCGTGAGATCGCCGCCGAGGCGCTCCTGGCCCATGAACGCGTTGAACTTCTCGACCCGCTCCGTCGCGACGCGCTGGCCGATGGCCGAGTCGTCGGCGTCCTTGAGGTCCTGGAAGGGGTTCGCCCCGACGCCTCCGCTGTCGTCACGGGTGACCACGACGTCGAAGGTGACGTTCACGATGCCTCCCCCGCCGTTGGTGGCGTTCTGCCAGCTCTCGAAAGCCGCGTAGACCGTCCCTTCGGGGTGGAGTGCGATCCGTACCGGCGGCCCGTCCTGGCCGGACGGGCTGCGCTGTTCGATGCGGTTGCGCGTGAATCCGGCGGGCGCCGGTGCCGTGCGGGCGTCGACGGATACGTCCACGGCGGCGGACCTGGGGCTCCGTCCCAAGTCGTTGTTGGCGACGTAGACGCGGTCGCGGGTGACGCCGTTGTCCCGGGAGCTCCCTGCCACGACCCAAGGCTGGTCCGGCCTGTCCCGGGAGACGAGGACCTGCATGGGCGCCGCCGATGAGATGCCCGGCGAGCGCAGGATCTGCATGCGGAGGATGTCTTGCAGGGAGGCCTGGGCGTTGAGGATTCCCGCGTACAGGGCGCCTCCCGCGGACGCGAAGCTGACCGAGATGTCCCCGGTGCCCAGCCCCGGGGCACCGCCGGGAACGATGCTTCGCAGCACCCACGTGTCCCCGCCGTCGGTCGAGGCGTAGATCGGAGCGAGGGAGCCCCCCATCGGGTCGGGGGTGAACGCGGTCGCGACCACCTCATCGGGGTGTTCGGGGTTGACCGCGAGGTCGGGCTCGGCGTCCTGGGTGCGGTCGCCGCTCAGCGCGGCGGGAGTGATGTTGACGACTTTGATCGTGGGCATGTCCGCTCACCTCCGTGCCGCCTGCAGCGTTTCGAGCTTCTGCACCGGCTGGTAGTCATCGGGGTGGAGGATCTGGAACGGGGCCCACTCGGCCAGGGCGCCCTCGGTGGCGTGCAGGAACCACATCCCTTCCTGCGAGGCCTGCGGCTTCGGCGCCCGGAACCAGCGGAAGTCCCGGCTGTTGGGGTAGAGCACGGTGATCCGCCCCTCGGCGACCTCCCCCTGCTCCACGTGACCCACGTCGAGCTGGGCGAGCCACCAGTCGGGGGCGTGCTCCGAGACGTTCTCGTCGGGCACCCGCTCGCCCCCCGCCTGCCCGCGGCCCGCCTGCTCCAGCCCCACGACGACGCCGATCACGACCGCGTCCGCTTCGTCTGCGTGCGTGGCCATGTCTTCGTCCTCGATGTCGCGCTCCAATGCGGAGAACGGCATCGCGTCGGCGGTCCTGGCGACACGGGAGAGGTGCGGCTGGACCGCCTCCGAGGGCAGCCGTCCGATCTCCTGGACGGCGAGCCCCTGGCCGTAGACCGTTCCGTTGGTGAAGAACGCGGCCGCGTCGCCGACGGCCGGCGGATCGATGTCCGCCGACAGCTGTACGGTGACCTCGCTGCCGGCGAGCTTCTTGAAGGCGTCGGGTGCGTGCAGCACCGCGTCCACCTGGACCACGGCGGTCCGTTCGTCGACCGGTACGTCTCCGACTCGCGCGTCACCGAGCCGCGTGACCGTACCGACGAAGCTGAGCGGCGCCTGTCGGATGAGGTCCCTCACGTCCTCAGGCATGGCAATCCTCCTCTCGCCTCAGCCGGCTCCGCTACCGCGAGGCGTGCGCACCGGCCGGGTGGGTTCTGCGCCACTCCATCCGTGCGCCGAGGGCGCACAGGACAGCGACCAGTGCCGTGACGGCCACGATGAGCCACTCGAGGGCACCGCTCCCAGCATCGGGCTCGACGCCGAAGAGAAGCTCGATCCAGTCGTGCCAGACGAGCGTGATCAGGAAGAGCAGCCCGGACAGGGTTCCCAGCACGATTTCCGCCCAGAAGCGCTTGCGGACCGGGACCGTGGGGTCGCTCTGCGGTATGTGGAAGGCCATCACGCGGCCTCCCCTCTATGACTGCGCCGGTGCGCCGCACACGAGGGCACCGGCTCGGGGTAAGGGGTCGGATCGCGGAGCCGCGACCGTGCCGCGGTCGGCGTCCAGTGGATGGTTACCGGCGTACACCTACGATGCACATGTACTACGTCCAGTCTCTGCGCGCCTCCGAGCCCGGTCAAGGCCTGCACTCCTGACGAGCGCTGACACTCCGAGGGAACTGTCAGCGGCGGTGCGACCAGCGCCCGCCCGCCTTGTCAGATGCTGCGCCTAGGCTGTCCGCACCGACCGGCATCGAGGAGCAGCACAGTGCGGATAGAGCGTCATCAGGTGGGCGAGGCAGTCCTTTCGGCGGCGCGCGAGGACTTCGCGAACCGGATCGGGGGACAGGTCCGGTCCATGTCGAAGGCCGGCCGGATGGCCACCTATGAATGGCAGTCGATCGCCGACGAGTTCCTCGACTACCTGGGCGCCCTCTCCGTCGAAACGCCCGGCCTCGACACCCCGGAGGCCAAGGCCGCCCTCAAGGACGCCACCGAGGCCGCGGCCGGCGCCGTCTCCTTCGCGGCGTACCACCCCCACTGCTCCTTCCAGGTCTTCCTCGACTACGTGAACTTCGGCATCAGCTACGACCCCGGCGACGAGGACGACGCCGAGGAAAGCGTCACCCCTGGCGACTGGATCGACGCGTTCTGCCTCACGATCCTCTGGGACAAGGCCACGTGGCACGGTGAGGCCTTCCACTTCGCCCGCGAGAAGTTCGCGGAGAAGGCACAGGGAAGCCCCGCCGGCGAGCTCGTCACGGGCTTCATGGCCCAGGTCCTCGACGACACCGGAAACGACCAGGACTACCCGCCGAGTGCGCAGGCGAAGCTCGCCGCCATCGACGCTGCGCTGGACCGCATCCGTAGCCGGGCCGAGGAGACCGGTGAAAGCCTCCTCGACCGGCCGGACAGCGTGGCGCTGAGGACCCTGCGGGCCCTGGCCGCCGAGGACCGGGCGGCCTTCGACTCCGGACTGACCGCCCTCCTGCTCGCGCACGCCACCGTGCACGGCCCCACTGCCTCGCCGAGCAGTCTCCTCCCGCTCCTGCCGCTCGGCCTGGCCGCGCTCGCGTACCGGACCCTGGGCTGGGCCCCGGCCCTCCACACCGACTACCTCCCGCACGCCCTGGTCACCGGCTTCGAGACCCGCGGGCCGAGGGTCGCGGCCTTCGGCCGAGACCGGCGGCCCGACGCGGTCGCCGCGTTGGCCGCAGGCCCGCTGGTGGTCGAGCGGCCGCCGTGCGACCGGATCGTGAACGCGGAGAGCGAGGCCTTGTTCGACCAGTACACCCGGGAGGCCTTCACCCCGGCGGAAGGAAAACCCCTCACCGTATGGCGGCTGGGGAGCGCCATGCGCTACCAGGAGCTCCTCTTCAAGTGGCGCGCCGGGAACTCCGCCGACGTCACGGACGCCCAGCTCGCGAACCTGCGGCTGGCCTCCCAGCTGGGAGCGGCCCTCTTCCGCATCGCCCTGGCGGAGCCGGGCACCGAGGCCGAGGTGACCGTCGACGGCCGGAACCTGCGCTACCCGGCTGCGCGGGACGAGGAGGCGGGCGCCGGCAACTGGGAGCACGCCACCGCCTTCGCCCTGATCACGGGCGTACGCGAGGACCTCGCGCCGCTGGTCCTCACCGGCCCCGCGGTTGCCGGCAAGGACGGCTCGGCCTTCGCCGCGTACCGGGAGGCCCTCCACGCCTACCTGAAGGGCGTGGATCCCGAGCCGGCGGCGGAGCGGGCGCGACGCGAGGTCGAGAAGGCCAAGGACTGGGGCTTCTTCCCGCCACCGGCCGTACTGCTGTCGCAGCTCGTGGAGGGCGACGAGGAGAGCTTCAACCTGGCCCTGGCCGATGCCCTCGAAGCCCACCGCGATCACCACCAGGTCGCCGACCGCGCCGACTCCCCGGACGCCACGATCGACCTCAACGTCCTGGCCCTGGCCTGCCACGCCCGCCGCCGGGGCTGGGACATCCGGGTGGAGTCCCCCTACCTGCCCCAGCGGCTCCTCGAAGCCGCGGGGCCCGTCTAAGGTCCGTCTCCCCGGCCATCCGGCAGGCCGGGGCGCTCGCGGAGGTACGCCTCCAGCGCTGCGGCCCCGGCCAGCATCGCCCGCCCGCGGGCGGACAGCCGGCCACGCCAGTCGCACAGCGCGGCCTCCAGCGGCTCCAGTCCACCGGCTCCCCGCACCTGGGCGATCAGTGGGGCGATCTGCTCCAGCAGGTAGCCGCCCCGCCTGAGCTGGTGGGCCAGCCGGGCATCCCGTACGTCGGCCTCGTCGTAGACGCGGTACCCGGTGAGCGGGTCGCGGCGCGGACGCACCAGTCCGGCGCTCTCCCATGTGCGCAGCGTCGCGGGCCGGATTCCGAGCTTCGCTGCCAGCGGTCCGATGAACGTACCGCCGGCGTTCAGCGCTGCCGGCCCCGTCCCCGCACCGGGGTCGGGCGCCGTGGTGGGCGCCAGGTCTTGGAGGGCGTTCTCCACGGCCTGGAGGGTCCGCCGGTCGTCGAGGAGCTGGGCGTGGCTCTCGTCGATGAGACGGAACGCCTCATCGACCGCGCCCTGGTTCACGGCCCGCATGATCGACGTCGCCGTCTGGTGGCCGTGGCCGGGCAGCAGGGCGAGGAACGCGCGCAGGGCCCGCGCGTGCAGCGAGGTGTAGGTGCGGTAGCCGTGGGGTGTGCGACCGGCGGCCGGAAGGATGCCGGCCTCCTCGTAGTTCCTGATCGCCTGCGTGGACAGACCGTGCCCGCGCGCTAGATCGACCGGCCTGAGTCTCTCGCCGCTTTGAAGGTTTTGCCCCATGGGACCGACGATATCGCGGGGAAGTTTCAACCGAAGGTTCAACGATACGGTTGAAGGCATGGCTACTGACATCAAGGACACCGTCCGTGCCGTCGAGGCTGCCGCCGTCATGAGGCTGCTCCCGTCCCGTCCCCGGCTGCTCGCTCTGGGCGAGCCCACCCACGGCGAGGACACGCTGCTCGACCTGCGCAACGAGCTCTTCCGGCAGCTCGTCGAGCAGGAGGGCTACCGGACGATCGCGATCGAGAGCGACTGCATGACGGGCCTGCTCGTGGACGACCACGTCACCTCGGGCACGGGCACCCTCGACGAGGTCATGGAGCACGGATTCAGCCACGGCTGGGGCGCCTCCGCGGCCAACCGCGAGCTCGTGCGCTGGATGCGCGCCTACAACGACGGCCGGCCCGCGCCCGAGCGGCTCCGCTTCGCCGGCTTCGACGGCCCGCTGGAGATCACCGGCGCCGCGAGCCCCCGGCAGTCCCTCACCGCACTCCACCGCTACCTCGCGGCCCGGGTGGACGCGGACCTGCTCCCCTGCACCGCGGAGGCACTCGACCACCTGCTCGGCACCGACGACCGGTGGACCGATCCCGCCGCGATGACGGATCCGGCCCAGTCCGTGGGGCAGTCGGTCGAGGCCGGGGAGTTGCGGCTGCTCGCCGACGATCTGGTGGCGCTGCTCGACGCGCACACGCCGCACCTGCTCGCTGTGACCTCGCGGGACGACTGGGACCGGGTACGCCTGTACGGGCGTACGGCGACCGGCCTGCTGCGCTATCACTACTGGATGGCCGACACCTCACCCGCCCGCCTGACCCGGCTGGTGGGCTTGCGGGACCAGATGATGGCCCACAACCTCCTCGCCGTCGCCGCTCGGGGACCGGCACTCGTCCACGCCCACAACTCCCATCTGCAGCGGGAGAAGAGCACGATGCGGATGGGCGGGTTGCCACTGGAGTGGTGGAGCGCCGGTGCGCTGGTGAGCGCCCGGCTCGGCGAGGAGTACGCGTTCGTGGCGACGGCCCTCGGCACGATCCGGCACCGCGGAGTGGACACGCCGCCGCAGGACACCGTCGAAGGACTCCTGTACGCGCTCCCGGAGGACCGCTGCCTCATCGACGCCCCTCGGCTGGCCACCGCCCTCGCCGACACGCTCCCCGCGCCCCGCGTATCCCCCTGGTTCGGCTACGCCCCGCTCGACCCGGCCCAACTGGCGGACAGCGACGGGCTCGTGTTCATCAAGGACGTCCCGCAGCGCTAGCGCCAGAAGGATGTGACAGACATTCAGACCGGCAGTAGTAATTGAATTCAAATTCCAACGCCTGCCGGATTCATACTGAGATCGGCTCAATGAGTGGCTTTCCGGACCGGACCGGCGCGCTGCGGCACCGCTCCGAACCAGCTCTGCATCCCTTGGAAGTTACGCGAGGCGACGGAAGGCTGGAGACCATGGTTGGACGAAGGGAATTCCTCATGGCCGGCGCCTTGGGGGGTGCGGCAGTTCTTTCCACGGGATGTTCCGGAGACAAAGACGTATCGTCGACGGGGCACGGGGCGGGGATGGGCCACAGGAAGGGGCTTGCGGACGCCCCGGTGCCCCAGACCCCTGCGCTGGCGAAGTACGTCGACCCGCTGCCCACGCCGATGACAGCCATCCCGGATCCTTCCGTCTACCCGGGAGCCGACTACTACGAGCTCACCATGCGGCCGGGCACGTGGAGCTTCCACCGGGATCTCAAGCCGGCCACCGTGTGGGGTTACTGGGCCAAGAACCCGCGCGATCCCCACAAGGCGATCGGCATGGGTTATCTGGGGCCGACCATCAGCGTGAACAGGGACCGCCCGACGGTCGTCAAGTACCGCAACGAGCTGCCCACCACCCACTTGTTCCAGTTCGTGATCGACGCCATTCGCAAGGGGAACCCCGAGCTGACCCCGATGGCTCCTCCTCCCTACAAGACCAAGCCGCCTTTCCCCCCGAATGTCAACGTGTGGAACGTCGTACACCAGCACGGCGGTTTCACACCGCCACAGTCCGACGGCATGCCGCTGCACTCCTTCAGCCCGGACGGCATCCACGCGGAGTCCTACACCACTCTGGACCCCAGCCGGGTCAAACCCAACGAAGCGATCTGCGCGTACACCAACCACGAGCTTTCGTCCATGCTCTGGTACCACGATCACGGCATGGGGATGACCAGCGTCAACGTCTACGCGGGCCTTGCCGGTCTCTACCTCATTCGCGACCCCGCCGACGAGCGGCTCGGGCTGCCGCGAGGCGAATTCGAGGTCCCCATCATCCTGCAGGACCGGACCTTCCACCCGGACGGCTCGCTCGCCTACACCATGACCCAGAGGGAGGGCGAGGACACCCCGGTCGTCAACGGGAAGGCGTACCCGTTCCTGGCGGTCGAGCCGCGACGCTATCGGCTGCGCATTCTCAACGCTTCGAACGAGCGTTTCTGGCGGCTGAGGTTCGAAACTCCCAGGGACGTACTCCCTCAGCCCACACTGCCGTTCTGGCTGATCGGCACCGACGGCGGCTTCCGTGCTCCGTTGCAGATGCTGAACTTGATCTCGCCGGCCGAGCGGTACGACCTGATCGTCGACTTCGGCAAGATGCCCATGGGCACGAACATCACGTTGACGAACTACCACGCGCCGGTCCACTTCCCCGGCATGCCCGGCATGGGACCGGTCATCTCGGAAATCATGCAGTTCCAGGTCACCAAACCGTTGTCCGGAGGCGCGGACAAGACGACGCCGCCCAAGAAACTCCAGCTGCCGGCGGTCCCGCCCATCGAGCCGGAACCGGACACCCGCCGACGGGAATGGGTCACCTACCAGCACAAACTCTTCGGCACCATGACGTTCAACGCGGTGCCGTTCATGGAGCCGTCCCAGGATTTCATCAAGGCGGGATCGAGCGAGATCTGGGAGTACATCAATCCCAACCACGACGCCCACCCGATGCATGTCCACCTCATCAACTTCCAGGTGCTGAACCGGCAGCCGATCGATGCGGCCGCCTACCAGGCGGATTACGAAGAGTGGCTCGACGGTGGCCGCAAACCGGAGGGCCGGCCGGTGTTGGCGAACTATCTCACCGGCCCGCCGATTCCGCCGGACCCGGACGAAGCACGGTCCTACAAGGACACGTTCAAGTCCTATCCGGAGACGGTGACCAGAATCATCACTCAGGCATTCAGTCCGCCGACGGCCACGATCGCGTCGATTCCGGGCAGCGGCACCGAGTTCCCGGCGACGTACGTCCACCACTGCCACCTTCTCGAACACGAAGACGACGACCTGATGCGCCCCTGGACGATCGTCGACCACGACGGTGACGAACACGACGCCGGCCACAGCAAGTGACGGGTGGCGGCCGCCTGCCCGGCTCGCCGCAACGACCCCGAAGGTTCGCGCTTCTAGGACGAAACCTGACCTACTTCGGTCCTACTGTCGTCACGTCAGCAGGAGCCGACAGAGAGGACGTACCGATGAAGCACACCGCCCCCGAGGGCTACACCAGCGTCTCACCGTGGGTCGTCACCGACGACACGGGCGCACTGCTCGACTTCATCGCCGCAGCGTTCGACGGCGAAGAGATCGCTCGGGTACCGCTCGAGGACGGCACCATCGGCCACGGCGAGATCCGCATCGGCGACACGGTCGTACTGGCCTTCGACCGCAGGCCCGACTGGCCGGTGATGCCCTCGCTGCTGCGCCTCTACGTCCCCGACGCGGATACCGCCATGGCCGCCGCCGTGGCGCACGGGGCAACGGTGATCACCCAGGCCATCGACAACGCTTGGGGCGACCGGGGCGGCAGGGTGCGCGATCCCTTCGGCAACATCTGGTGGGTGACCAGCCGGGTCGAGGACATCGCACCCGACAGGGCCTGGCAGCGGATGTCCCAGCCGAAGTACACCGAGTCGATGCGCGTCGCCCAGGAAACCCTGGACGCCGAGCTCAGCGGACGGGAGTCCGGGGTGGCCAGCGCCCCACAACACCCGGCCCCCTGATCCCGCCGCGCGAACGGATGCTGCCCGTGTTGCTCCAGTGGGCTGACGTGGGGCCCGCGAAGTGCCACGATGATCCGTGCTCAACAGTGTGCCGGTCGGGACGCAGGTGAGAGGCGGAAGCGCGTCCCGGAGACAGCCCTACCCCACGAACGGGTGGACACCCCATGCGCGTTACCCCTCTCGTATCGTCCTTAGGCAGCAGCGGCCAGGGCCCCGCCCCGGACGATCCGGTGCGGCTCTACTACAGCCGCAAGACGAAGGAGATCCTCCAGAAGTACGGCCCGGGCCCCCGCGTGCACTTCCACGTGGGGCTGTACCCAGACGGCCCACCGGACACCATCGTTTCCCAGAGCACGCTGAAGCAGCGCCTGCTCGACGCACAGGAGCGGATAGTCGAGCACGCGGCCCGCTCGTGGGGCGCGTACGAGGCGCCTCCCCGGCGGCTGCTGGACATCGGCTGCGGTCTGGGCGGCACCTCGCTGTACTGGGCGCAGGAGCACGGGGCATCCGTCACCAGCCTCACCGTCGCTGCCGCACACGTCCCGATCGTCCGGCACTTCGCCCGTCACGCAGGGGTGGAGGGGCGCGTGAGACCCGCATTGGCGGATGTCCACGACCTGGACCAGACCCGTGCGTACGACGCCGTCTACGCCAACGAGAGCAGCGGATACACCGACCGGACCCGTCTCTTCGAGGTCGTCGCCAAGGCCCTTGAGCCCGGTGGATGGTTCGGGATCCAGGAGCATTTCGTGGGCCGCTCCGAGTGGCGAGAGTTCATCGACGGCTACTACAGAACGCGACTGGGACAGCGCGGGGAATACCTGGCCGCGGCCGAGGCAGCCGGCTTCGAGCTGGTGCAGGACGAGGACGTAACGGAATCGGTGGCGGAGTTCTGGGTGCAGTCCATGGCGTGGAACACCGCAGAACTCGATCGGCTCCGAGCGGGCGCCGACGTCGCATCCGGCGCCTGGACCGGCGAACGGCTCGCACAGTCGACGATCGCGCACAGCAAGTTCTTCCGGCTCTGGCGTGACCACGCGGTGGAGACGCGGCTGTTGCTCTTCCGGATCGGTGGCGGCCGATGACCGCTTCGCCGCGCCCCTCGCTCCTCGGTACGCGCCTGCCCTCCTTCTACTGCCCCCTGGAGCGCGACCTCGTCCATCCCGAGGCGAAGCAGGTGGAGGCCCGGGCGGTCGAGTGGCTGGACGCCTTCGGCCTGTACCCCGATGCGGCCGAGCGCGCGTGGGGTCTCGCCACCCACAGCGCCGACTTCTCCTGCCGCATCATCCCCGACGGGAAGGTGGAAGCCCTCCTGCTGTTCACCGAATGGAACTACTGGGCCAACGCGGTCGACGACTGGCAGGATTCGGGTTCCGACGAGGTGGGGACGGGTGCCGTCGTCGAACACGGTGCACGTCTGCTGCGGACCATGGAGGACCCGGGGGTGTCGCTGCTGCCGGAGGGTCCCATGACCCGTGCGCTGGTGGACCTGGTGAGCCGCACCCACGCCATGCTCACGCCCTACGAGCTGCGCAGGTTCGTCGAGGGGACGCGCGACTGGCTGCTCGGGGCGGCCTGGCGGGCCGCCCAGGCCGAGACCGGGACCATGCCGGGGCTGAACGACTTCGTCGCCATGGGGCCGCTGGCGAACGGTACGCGCTTCTCGCTGACCTGGTCCGACGTCGCCCGCGCGGACCGACTGCCGGCGGACGTGCGCTGCTCCCCGGCTCTGACGGCGCTGACGGATGCGGCGGGATTCGTCGTCAGCGCGGACAACGACCTGTTCTCCTACGACAAGGACGACCACCTGGAGCCGCGCGAGGTGAATCTCGTCAATGTCCTCGCCCACCAGGAGAACTGCTCCCCCGCCGAGGCGGTGCCGCTCGCGGTGGCCTTGCGTGACCGGGTGATGGGCCTCTTCATCAGGCTACGGGCACAGTTGGAGGACGACGCGGACGGGGCGGCCGGGGAACTGCGCCGTCACCTGGCCGCATTGGGTCACTACGTGGCCGGCTCCATCGCCTGGCAGAGCCGGGCACCCCGGTACGCGAGTCCGCGCAATCGCTACGAGCTTCCCCTCGCGGAAGCCAGGTTCGCGGTCCGGTTCGCCGACACCCCCGGTGTCGCCGGAATCGATCCGCCGGATCTGCCGGCCCTCGCGTCCTGGTGGCAGCAGGTGCGTGGCTGAGCGAGGTCGAGGGCCCCGGCGGCCGGCCGGGGCCCTCGGCGCGGAGGGACCGGCTCAGCGGCGGCCGAGCAGCCGGCGCCACCAGCTGACGCCACGGCGGCGAACGGCTACCTCAGCCACTGCCGTCGGCTGCGGCGGGATCGGCGCGTGTGCGGGGTGCCCGGCCGGCTGCTCGGGCTGGGACTGCGGGTTCGGCGCGGAGCGCGGGGCGAACCGTACCGGCAGGGACAGCAGGTGGCGTGACATGAGGGTGCCACGCCATTGGAGCTCGCTCGCGTCGACCGCCAGCTGGAGGTCGGGCAGCCGGTCCAGCAGGACTTCGATGCCCGTGTCCGCGATCGCGCGGCCGATGTCCTGGCCCGGGCACTCGTGCGGTCCGCTGCTGAAGGCCAGGTGGGAGCGGTTGCCGTGGACGGAGACGTCGGGATCCGGCCGGATCTGCGGGTCGGCGTTGCCCGCGGCCAGGCCGAGCAGGATCATGTCGCCGGCTTTCACCTGCTGGCCGCCCAGCAGGGTGTCACCGGTGGCCCAGCGCCCGATGATCGTGTTGATCGGCGGGTCGTCCCACAGGACTTGCTCCAGGGCGTCGGGCAGCGTCATGTGGCCTCCGGAGAGACTCGCCCGGAAGCGCGGATCGGTCAGTACGGACCGCAGCGTGTTGGCGATCAGGTTGGCGGTGGTCTCGTAGGCCGCGATCAGCACGACGCGCAGGTGCATCAGCACTTCGGTGTCGCTCAGGTTCGCGGGGTGCTCGATCAGCCAGGAGGCGAGGTCGCGGGCGGGCTTGGCCTTGCGCTCCATGACCAGATGTTCCAGCGTGACGGTGACGTAGCGGTCGCTCTGGAGGGCCGTCTCCGTCCCCTGGAGCATGTCGCGTGCCGCGTTGACCAGCAGGGGTCCGTGTTCGTCGGGCGCCCCGATGAGCTGCGTCATGACCAGCATGGGGAGTTGGTCGGAGAAGGCGGACACCAGGTCGGCGTACCCCTCGCCTGCGATCTTGTCGACGAGCTGGTTGGCGAAGCGGGTCACGTAACGGCGGATGCCTCGCTTGTCGAAGCGCTCCAGGGACTCCACCACGGCTGCGCGCAGCCGGTCATGCACGGGCCCGTCGGTGAAGTTGCACACCGGCACCCAGGAAACCATGGGGCCCAGCGGGGTGTCGGCCGGCACCCGGCCCTCTCTCATGTCGCGCCAGCCGCGGGGGTCTCGGGCGAAGCGCGACGACATGCGCGCCACGTCCAGGTTCTCCCGGTGACCGAGGACCAGCCATGCCGGGAGGTCCCCGCTGACCAGCACGGGGGCCACCGGCCCGTGCTCGGCCCGAAGCTTCTCGTACAACGCGAGGGGGTCGGCCTGGGCCTCCGTTCCGTGGAGACGGTGCAGGCCGCCGACCGTTCCGGCAGCGTGGGCGGGGCACTCGGGCGGTGGGGTGGGGCTGGTACTCACATTGCCTCCTGGGTGGCTGCCTGGGAATGCAGGTAGTGCATGAGGGTCAGCAGGACATCGCGGGACGAGTCCCGTCGTCTGGCGTCGCAGACGAGGATCGGGACGGCGGGGGGCAGGTCGAGGGCCTGGCGCAGTTCCTCCAGCGGATGCTCGGGCGCGCCGGGGAAGGAGTTGACGGCCACGACGAACGGGACCCCCCGTTCCTCCAGTCGTCCGATGACATCGAAGCTGATCTCCAGCCGACGGGTGTCGAGGAGTACGACCGCTCCGAGCGCGCCCTCGAAGAGCCCGCGCCACAGGAACCAGAAGCGCTCCTGGCCGGGAGTTCCGAACAGGTACAGCACGAGTTCGTCGTTGATGCTGATGCGGCCGAAGTCCATGGCCACGGTCGTGGTGATCTTGCGATCCACACCCCAGGTGTCGTCGATGCCGACGCCCGCCCTGGTCATCGTCTCCTCGGTGGTCAGCGGCTTGATCTCGCTGACCGCACCGACCATCGTCGTCTTGCCCACGCCGAAGCCGCCGACGATGACGACTTTCACGGCGGCCGCGGCCGTCTGCGGGAGTACGTCCGCGTGGGACGGCCCGGCGGGCGGGTCAGAGCTTCTGAAGTCCATCTATCACTGCCTCGATCAGAGCAAGGTCGGGTAGCTGCGCGGCGGGAACGGGCGGACGGACGTACACGCGCTGAGCGGCCATCAGGTCTCCGACCAGCACGGTGACGGCGCTGACGGGCAGGCCGGCGTACGCGGCGATCTCGGCCACCGACAGCGGTGACCGGCACATCCGCAGGATGGCCGCCTGCTCGGGCTGCGTCTCGGGCTGGGCCGGCCCTTTGGCCACGACCAAGGTCACGAGGTCCAGTTGGACGGCGGTGGAGGGTCCGCTGCGTCCGCCGGTGATGACGTAGAGCCGTTCGGGGCTGCTGTCCTCCCAGCTGGTGGGCGAATCATTCACGCGGGCTGCCCGTCATGTCGGGGCGGGCTGCTCAAGTGGTCCCCCATTCGGGTCACCAGGTTGCGCATCTGCGCGCCCATCAGCCCCGCGTCGACGTCCTCGTCGGCGAGGACCGCAAGGTAGGAACCGTCACCGGCGGCCATCAGGTAGAAGAACCCGCCGTCCATCTCGATCACGACAAGGCGCATCCTGCCCTCGGAGCGCGGCAGTTCCGCGGCCACCGCTCCGGCAAGGCTCTGCAGGCCCGCGCAGGCCGCTGCCAGGCGGTCGGCCGTATCGGTCTCGGCCCCGTACTGCGCGACGCAGAGCCCGTCCGCGGACAGTACGATCACGTGCCGCGTCTGCGGCACTCCGGCGGCCAGGTCCTTGAGCATCCAGTCCATGCTGCTTCGCTGAGTCATCACTGCTTAGGCCCCTTTGGTCGCTGAACCCGGCGCGTCCTGGGCGCCCTGCGCGTCTTGGCCGGGTGCGCCGGACAGTCCGCTGTGGAACGCCTCCAGCCACATTCCGGGGCCGCGGTCGTCGGCCGACCGCGGCTCCGCGGCGGGCCGGGCGTCGGAGGTGGTGACGCGGTCCTTCCGGCGTCGCTGCGGCAGGCCGGTCGCGGTACGGTCGGTGCCCGGCCCGCTGCTGACAGGCACCGGCCTGGGCGCCCGGGCCGGTGCCGGCCGGGGCGCGGACACGCCGGCCGGCGAGTGGTCGAGGGGGTGCTCGCGCGGTGTCGCGGACACTGCCCTGGGCCCCGAGGAGGAGCCGATGCCGTGGGCGAGACCGGTCGCCGCGGACGCCATGGTGATCAGGTGCTGCGGCACGATGACCACGGCGCGGACGCCGCCGTACGCGGACGAGCGCAGGGACACCTGGAACCCGTACGCCTGGGCCAGCCTGCCGACCACCGCCAGGCCCAGCCTCGGCGTCTCGCCCAGGTCGTTGAGGTCGATGCCGGACTGCGCCTGGGCGAGCATCTTCTCGGCACGTCGGCGGGCCTCCTCGCTCATGCTCAGACCGCCGTCCTCGATCTCCACGGCGATGCCCGACTGCACCTCGACGGCCGTGAGGTGGACCCGGGTGTGCGGCGGGGAGTACCGGGTGGCGTTGTCCAGCAGCTCTGCCAGGGTGTGGATCAGCGGCTCCACGACCGGACCGACGACGGCGACCTCGGAGACCGAGTGGAGGTCCACCCGCTGGTAGTCGATGATCCTCGACATCGCGCCGCGCATCACGCTGTACAAGGTGACGGCCCTGCTCCACTGGCGGCCGGGGCGCGCGCCTCCGAGAACCGAGATGGAGTCGGCGAGCCTGCCGATCAGGGCGGTGCCGTGGTCCAGTCGCAGGAGGTCGCCGAACACGTCCGGGTTGCTGCCGTGCCGGTCCTCCATCTCGCGCATTTCGTGGGCTTGCTGATGGACGATCGCCTGGACGCGGCGGGCGACGTTCACGAACGCCCGCTGCGCCGAGTCGCGAAAACTCTCCTCGTTGTCGACCGCGTCGATCACGTGGGCCAGCACGTCCTGCAGGGCGGCTCTGAACCGCGGGGTCAGGGCCACGTCGTCGCCCCAGCGGTTGCCGTGTCCGCCGCGCCCTCCCAGTGAGGTCAGCACCTCCTCGGCCGGCTCGCCCTTGCGCAGTCGCTCCATGGCCTCGGGCAGCACCGACGCGGACAGGTGGACCGCCTCGGATTCCTGCCGGGACAGGGCGTGCTGGAGAACCTCGACCTGGGTGCTGCGGGCGGCGAGTGCGCGGCCGCGCCGTAGCGCTTCGAGGGCCACGGCGGCGGTGCACACGGCGCCCGCGGCGATCAGGACGGTGCCGACCGGTTCCGAGGAGGAAACGAGCGCCCCGACCAGGCAGGCGGCGGCCACGGCCACGATCGCGGGCAGCATCCGGCTTGTTCCCCCCTCCAGGTGGTTCGTTTTAGGGGGAATATCTCTTTGCTCCATCGGCGTCCTCGAACTATCGAAAAGGATGACCTTCTGACCGGTGGGCGGGAGCGTAACTACGCCCAACTGCCCGCATGTGCACTTTCGTTGGAGTTCATCGGACCGGAGGAATCGTTATGCGCCATCGACAGCGGCGTTTTCCGGCAACGGCGGGGACCCGTCCGAGGCGAGCGGTCGCGTAGGGGGAGGTCGACGACGCGTGGACCCGTTCGCGACGAGGGAGTCCGCCCTCACATCGCGATCGGTTCCGGCCGGATTGCTCTGTTCCGAAGTGGCGTCCCGGACAGGAATGCGCTATAAGCGCGACGCGGCACAGGACCTGCATGCTTCCGCTCGAAGGGTGCGGGCAGGGCGGCGACCGCGGGGCGGACCGTGACGTCCAAGCCGCATCTCTGGTCACAGAGAGTCACAACGATCGCATCCGGTGCGCGGCCGCAGAAGGGGCAAACGGGCCGGTCCGGCCCGCCACGGGACCGCCTCCGTGCCGCGTCACCGGCCGGGCGGACTCGTCCGTGCGAGGCCCCTGCCCCACACTGGTACGTGGGCACCCCTCACCGCTGGTGCCGCCCGGATCCCGGTGTGCGGGAGGCGCAGCATGGTCATCAGTCACCAGATCGCCGAAGGCACCCTGCACGTGAAGATCCTGCAGGAGCTGAACGTCACCAATCGGGCCGCGGCCGCGCTGCAGATCGAGTCACTCGTCCACACCCACCGCCCCGACCGGGTCACGATCGAGCTGCCGACCGACGCCCCCTCCCCCATGACCTTCAGCGCGCTGGCCCGCGCCTCCCGGATGTGCGAAAGCCTCGGCATCCCCCTCACCGCCGCCGGGCCCCGCGGACAAGCACCCCTGCTCCTCCTCGGCCAGGATGCCGACGCGGCGCGACCCCAGTCGCTGGAACACGGTGCGCGCCACAACCACTGACTTCCCCCGGTCCGGCGGCGCCTTCGTCGGGCTTGGCGCGGGTGGCGGGGCGGGTGGAAGCCGCCGTTCGGATCACCCGAGGCGACCCATCAGGTGATTGCCGTACCCCTGACGGGCCGGTCCGCCATCGCAGGGGTACGACGTCTCGACAGGTGACGAACCCGGAACCCACGTGAGGAGCTCGACGATGTACGCAGCAGTCCGGCGGTATGAAGGGGTGACCGATCCGGCCGAGGCGGGACGCGTGGTGAACGAAGGGTTCGTGCCGCTCATGCGTCAGGTCTCCGGCTTCGTGGCCTACTACTGGGTCGATGCCGGGGACGGAGTGATGGTCTCGACCAGCGTCTTCACGGACCAGGCCGGTGCCGAGGAATCGATCTCGAGGGCGACGGACTTCGTGCGGGACAACCTCGCGTCACTGCTCCCCAACCCTCCTCAGGTCATGTCCGGTGAGGTCGTGGCTTCCGCGTGACAGCGTGCGGATGCGCTTGGACGGTGAAGGCCCGCTCGCGCCGATAGACCAGCACGGCGCGACGGGCCGTGGACCGTCCACGTCCTGACGCCGGACGGCGAGCCGTACGTCCTGGCCAGGGGGCGGGATGCGCGTCCCCTTTACGTGAATCGGCATCCGCCGAGCGCGTCACGCTCCAGACGGGAGCCCGCCGCAGCGCCCCGGCCTCCTGCATGCTCCCACCCCGTTCTCGGCTGCTCCGGCGATGCCGGTTGCCCACCCGGTGTGATCGCCACGCCCGCGGGGCGATTGGATGGACCGCGGACGACGAAGGAGGAGGAGCAGTGGCGCTGCACCCTGAGGGCATGTTCACCAGCGGACCGATAGCGCACCTCGTCGGGCTCGCCGCGGGCGGGCCCGATCCGCTGGAGTGGGAGGTGCTGCGGCTCACGCGGGTCTCCCGGACCGATCACTGGGACGTGGCCTGGCGGCACACCGCACAGCCGCTCGCCTCCCAACTGGACTATCTGGCAACGGCGTTCAGCGAGGAGTTCTTCGCGACCTGCCCGTCGGCCGCCCGCCGGGCATGGACAGCGGCCGCCGGGACCAAGAGCGTGCCCGAGTTCATGACCGAGCTCGCGATGCTGCTGCGGCTCGCGGACCGCGAGTGGCCCGCCGGGTACGAGGACGTCCCGCTGGCCCAGTGGGAGGTGCGGGCCCAGTTCCCGCTGCTGCTCGCGCTGGACTCCTGGACGTACGACGGGGAGCACGCCTCGTACGAGGAGAGCCTGTTGGCCTTCATCGAAGCCGAGCACCCCTTCTGTTTCTACGAGTTGATTCCCCGCGTGACCCAGGCGCTGGAGGCGAGGACGCTCTGCACGCAGTCCGACGCCTTCGCCGCGTCCTTCCGGGCCCTCGTGCCGGCCGCGACGCCGGAAACCCTCGACACCCTCGCCCGGGTGTCGTTCGCCCACCTTACGGAGAACCATGGCTGACCGGCCGGAACCGCACACCCCGCTCCACGACCAGCCGTTCCCCGAACTGCTCGGACAGGCGTGCCAGGCAGTGATCAGCAGCGACGGGCAGTGGATCGCGGTCAGTTCGGTGATGCACCAGTACAGCCGGGTCGCCGTGTACCGCGCCGCCGACCTGTCCTGCGCCCACCTGCTGACCTTCACGATGGAGGCGGAGTCGATCGCGTTCCACCCCACACTGCCCCTGCTCGCCGTCGGCCTCGACAACTACGACGAGTACTGCCGCGAAGGCGGCCTCACCCTGCTCGAGGCCGATACCGGGCACCGCGTCGACTTCGCCGACCCCGCGTGGGGTATCGAGCCCGTCCGCTGGCTGGACGACCGTACCCTCGAACTCACCTACTTCGCCCTGGACCACGGCGTCGGGAGCCTGATGGCCCGGGCGACCGTCGTACGCGACGACTGGCGCGGCCTCGCCCCCGACGCCCTCGATCTGACCGCCCTCGACCGGACGGCGCTCGACCCCGAGGACCCGAGGACGTACGACGACATACCGCCCGCGCAGCCGCTGCTGCGCGCCCTCGCCGAACGGGCCGGACGCAGTTACGACGCGCGGGGCGGGGTCCGGGCCGTGGCCGGAGTCGGCGACGGCCGGGTGCTCGCCACCCGCCGGGACGCGGCGGTGGAGTGCTGGGCCGCGGACGGATCGGAACTGTGGAGCGTGCCCGCGCCGTCGGCGATCGGCGGCGCCCGCATCGAGGTGGCCGCCGACGAGCGGACCGTACGCGTGGCCGTCGCCGGTCCCGACACCCGCACGCGGACCGACTTCCTGCTCGTCGATACGGCCGACGGCACCGTCCTCGACCGCCGCTCGGTGCCGTTCTCGGCCGCGATGTCCGCCCGTACGGACGGGGTCTGGGCGATCCGGGACACGTACGACCGCAGCTTCGGGAGCGAGCCGCCCACCCCGCCCAACACGCGGATCTTCGCCGCCGACGGCAAGCGGATCGGCTCGGTCCATGTGCCGGACCGGTACGACCTCGTCCCGCTCGACGCCCGCCGCTGCCCCGAGCTGCTGTACGGGCGAAGGGGTCGGGACGTGGTCGCGCTCGCCTCCGACGGCGCGGCCGAGACCGTGCTCTTCACCGTCGACGCGCCGCTCGGCCGGGTGGTGTACGTGTCCGATGCCGCCGGCACCGCCCTGCTGCACGGGCAGTCGGAGCTCGTCCGCCGGGCCTTCCCGTCCGGCGAAGTCCAGTGGAGTCGGCCGCTGGAAGCCGCGGTCTCCGCCCTCGACACGCACGCCGGGGTCCTGCACGCCCTGTGCGCCGACAACAGCCTCGTCTCCCTCGACGCGGCCGACGGGACGGTACTCCACCGGCGCACGCTGCCCCCGTACCAGCCGCTCTCCCTGCACGCGGCTCCCGACGGCACGATCCTCGTCGGCACCACCGCCGGCCAGATCCTGCGTTTCCCGGCGGCCCACGTGCCGACCGGGACGGCCGGCCGCGACGCCGTCGGGGCCGCAAGCGATTTCCGATGACCTGACCCCCGCACCGGCGGGTTCCGGCCAACCTGTTCTGCCGGCCGGCCCGGGAGCCTGACGGCACTCGAACGCGATCAGCAGCCACCCCAAGGGGGCCGTCGCCGCGAGGTCGGCCAGATCCCGCTGCTCCGGCCCTCGGTCTGCGCTGTACTCACTCCTCCAGCTCCGACGACCCCGCAACCGCCCCTCCGCACACCGCGGACCCGGGCTTCTTCGCCATGCGCGGGTCCGGACGAACTGGCCTCCACGACAACCCAGTTGAAGGAGACGCAGCATGTCCGAACAGCAAACCCAGAAGCAGGAATCCATCGCACCGCCGGCCCCTCCGGAGTTCAAGTACAGCTGGGGCCAGCACAACGAGACCATGGAGGCGCTGTCGCTCGGGCAGATGGCCCGTCGCGTTCCCTCCGCCCTCAAGCAGACCGCGCGGCTCGCCGTCGCCGTCAACCGCACCGCCTTCCACGTGCTGGTCGCCTCGCAGATCCTTGGCGGGATCTGTACGGCGGCAGCGCTCGCGGCGATCGCCCAGGCGATGGTTCCGCTCCTGGCCGGCGACGGCGTCCAGGAACGCATCTCGGGCGCCGCCTGGCCGCTGGCCGTTGCCGCCGCGATGACCGCCCTCGGCGCCCTGGCCTCCATCAGCTCCGGCAGCGCGGCCCGCCGCCTCAATCCCGGCATGGCCACCCTCGCCGACCTCGCGATGGTCGACGCCCACATGGATGTGGAACTCGCCGCCTACGACGCCCCCGACTTCACCGAACGCTCGGAGGCCGCCGAGACCGGCTCCGCCCGCTCCGCCATGCTCCTGCAGGACGCCCTGGGCTTCACCGGCGGGATGATCGACATGATCGCGGTCGCGTCCGTCCTCGCCGTCGTCCACCCCGTACTTCTGCCGCTGCTCCTCCTGTCGGTGATCCCCCGCGGCCTCGGCTCGGTGTACGCGGCCCGCCTCGACTACCGGCTCCACAACCAGACGATCGCCTCCCGCAACATCAAGCACATGATGCGCTGGCACCTGACCACCCCGAAGCTGGCCGACGAGCTGCGCGGCAACAGCATGCGGCCCTACGCCCACCACTGGTACGCGGCCGTCTGCGAGCGCATCGACTCCAAGATGGTCAGCTCCGCGCCCCGCTACCTCACCGTGTACCTGGTCGCCGCCACCGCCTCCGGGGTCTTCGTCGTCGCGACGTACGGGGCGCTCGCCGGACTCGTCATCGGCGGCTACATGGCCATCTCCGCCGCAGGCACGGCCATCGTCGCCATGCGCACCTCCACCGCCGCCCTGTCACAGCTCGTCGTCTACGGGGCGGCCATGTTCCAGCACGCCCTCTACCTCGGCGACTACACCACCTTCGTCAAGGAGGCCGCCGAGAAGTCCGGCCCGCGCGGCCCGCAGGTGATGGAGAGCGGGCCGGAGAAGATCCGGCTGGAGGAGGCCTCCTACACCTACCCCGGCAAGGACACCCCCGCCCTCGGACCGGTCTCGCTCACCCTGGCCAGGGGTGAGGTGGTGGCCGTCATCGGGGAGAACGGCGCCGGGAAGTCCACGCTGATCCGGCTGCTGACCTCGCTGACCGCCCCGACGTCCGGCACCGTCGCCTGGGACGGCATCCCGACCTCGGACGCCGACCAGCGCTCCGCCTGGGCCCATGTCGGTCTCGTCACCCAGTCGTACGGGTACTGGCCGTTCTCCGCCCGGGAGAACATCACCCTCGGCCAGCCGGACCCCCGCGGCGAGGAGGCCGTGTGGGAAGCCCTGGAGGCGGTCGGCATGCGGACGACCGTCGAGGAGTTCCCCGACGGCCTGGACACGCTCCTGGCACGCTCGATCTGGGGCGGCCACGAGCCCTCCGGCGGGCAGTGGCAGCGCATCGCCTGCGGTCGCGCCTTCCACCGCAAGCCGGGCCTGCTGGTCATGGACGAGCCGACGAGCGCCATGGACCCGCGCGGCGAACACATGGTCTTCTCCGGCCTGCGGGGCATGAAGGAGGACCGGATCACGGTGATCGTCACACACCGGATGGAGAACTGCCGCCTCGCGGATCGCATCATCGTCCTGGACAGCGGCCGCATCGTGGAACAGGGCTCCTTCGACCAGCTCGTCACCCTGAAGGGGGGCCGGTTCCGCGAGCTGTACGAGCTCTCGCAGGACCGATGACATGAGGCGGTGCGGAGCCACCCGCGGCGGTGCGCTCCGCACCACCCTGCTCAGCGCAGTACGGCCGCCAGCAGGTCGGCGCCCAGTGCCGTCAGGCCGGGCAGATCGAGGGTGTACCGGACGTAGCGACCGTGCCGCCGGGCCGTGAGCAGGCCCGCGCGGCGCAGGACCGCGAGGTGGCGGGAAACCTCCGGGGGCGAAAGCTCCCAGGCGTGGGCCAGCTCACCGTTGGTGTGCGGGCCGCGGGCGAGCGTGCGCAGGAGCCGCAGCCGTACCGGATGTGCGAGCGCCTCCAGCCGGAGTGTGACCGTTTCCAGCGATACCGGCTCCGATGGACTCGGCTCGGCCACGGGGTACTGCACCACCGGCTGCCACCCGGGCGCGTGGACCGCCACCAGGTGCGGGCGGCCGAAGACACTGGGGATGAAGGTGACCCCGGTGCCGTGGGCGGCGGTCGCCTTGTCCTGCAGCTTGTCCACGACGATGCAGTCGCCGTCCGGTGCCAGGGTGACCGCGCCGGAGACCGAGGCGAGTGCCGCCCCGATGCCCTGGCGCTTCAGCAGATCGTTCTTCAGGCGCAGGTCGGTGGCGAGTTGCACGGCGACGTCCGTCCAGGCGGCGTCGAAGAAGGCCTCGGCGCACTGTTCGAGGGTGTGGCGCACCCGTGCCCGCACAGCGGCCGGGTCCGCGAGCAGCCGTTCCGCGAAGGCCTCTTGCCGCGCGCCGCGGGCCTGGGCCAGGTCCAGGGCCCGCTCCCTCGACGTCGCGTCGGTGAGCGGCGACTGCGCGCCGAAGTGGACCCGGTTGCTGCCGCACGTGGTGACGAGCGCGGCGGTCACGTACGTTTCGTCGTCGATCCGGTCCACGTCGTCCAACTCCTCGGCGAGGGTCGGCCGAGGTCGGGCGGGGATCAGGAAGTCGGCTTGTGAGGAACGCCAGAGGAACTCCGCCTCCCGCAACCGCTCGGCCAGCTCCGGCCGCAGCCCGGCCCAGACGTCCCCGGCCCAGCCGGCGAGCTGCGGATGATGCCCGGGTTCGGCCAGCACGTGCAGCATCGCGGTCAGCTCGGCCAGCGGGGAGGCGGCGAACCGCAGTCGCTCGGACGGCAGGCCGCTGATGTCGATCCTCAACGTCACCCCCTCATCATCACCGACCGGGTGACCGGCGACGGCGTCGGTTGACGGTGTCCGTCAACCGACGCAGCCGGCCCGGTGGCCGAACGCACCGTTGACGCCATGGCAACCACCACCAAGATCCGGCCCCGCGCCCTCGTCCGTGCCTCCGGAGGCCCCCGCTATGCCGTCGCCCTGGCCGTGGACGCGCTCGGCACCGGCCTGCTGCGACCTTTTCTGCTGCTCTACGGGGTGATGGTGCTGAGACTGTCCGCGCCGGTCACCGGCATCGCCATGACGGTCGGCATCGTCGTCGGTCTGGTCTGCATGCCCGCGGTCGGCCGATGGCTCGACCGGGGCGCACGCAGCACGGTCGTGGCAGCGTCGATGCTGGTACGGGTGCTGGGCGTGGCGCTGCTGCTGGCCACCCCCGCCGGACACGTCTGGCTGTTCTCGACGGCGGCGCTCTTCCTCGGCATCGGCAACCAGGCGTGGCCGGCTGCCCACGCAGCTCTCGTGGCCACGGTCGCCCACGGCCGGGAACGCGACGTCGCTCTCGCGGGAGGCCGCGCCCTGCGCAACGCCGGCCTGGGCGCGGGCGCGCTCCTCGCCACCGCATGCCTGGCGGGCGGCACCGCCGCATTGCAGGCGCTGGCGGCCGCCACCGGGCTCGCCTATCTCACTGCGGCGGCCTTGGCATGGTCGGTCCACGTACACGCGCACCCGGCCGCTAGCCCGACCGAGGACAGGGAGGAGGGGCCTGCGCCCCGGATGCGTACGCTGCTGGCCGCCAACGTGGTCTACGTCTTCTGCCTCAACGTCCCCGAAATCGCGCTCCCTCTGGTCCTGGTGACACAGATGCACGCGTCTCCGGTGTGGTCGGCAGCCATCTTCGTGGCCAACACGGTGCTGGTGGTCACCCTTCAGGTTCCGGTCACCGTCCTGATGTCCCGCTTCTCCCGGCGCACCGCGCTGGCTCTCGCCGGCGTGGTACTCACCGCGTCCTACCTCGGCTTCCTCGCGGCCACCTCGCTGGGACACGGCTGGGGTGCCCCGGCCGTCGCCCTGGTGTCCGTGGTCTGCACCATCGGCGAGATCATCTATGCCGGCAGCGCCACCGCGCTCGTCACCCACCTCGCCCCGGCGCATGTCCTGGGACGAACCCTCGCCCGCTTCGAGCTCTCCACGGGTCTCGGCCTCGCCGTCTCCCCGGCCGTCATCACCGCTCTCGCACCCCACGGTTCGGCGGCCCTCTGGGGCAGCCTCGCCGCTGCGACGCTCCTCTCCACCGGAGCCGTAGCCACGGAGAAGGACCGCCGAGGGAGGCCTGGCGCCGGTTTTCATTGAGAAGAACTGACGAAGGACCGGGACTCGCTCAACGGAGAAGTCCCGGTCCCTCGTCCCAGGCCTGTGTGTCACGGCCCGGTGATCGCGTACGCACCCGCTGCCGCAGGCAGCCCGCGCCTACAGGTCGTCACCTCCACCAGGCCGGCCGGGTCAGTGCCAGAGCTGGTAGCGGCCGTTGTTCTCGTCGTGGAGGTAGACGCTGCTTCCGCTGTCATTGGCGTCCAGGAACCGGCCGGTCGCCTTGTGCTTGAGTTTCCAGCCGGCCGACGTCTGAACCTCGTACCAGCGCTGGTAGTCGTTGCCCGTGCACGGCTCCATGTAGACGTCGTTGTCCCAGTAGCCCGTCAGGCAGTACCCGCGGTCGTCGTTGCGCTTCATGAGCCATGTGCCGTCGCCGTTGTTGTACTCGTACCAGGACGTTCCGTAGGACGAGCAACCCCACATCTTGGCATCGTTGTTGTCCAGGTTCCAGCCCAGGCACAGACCGGACACCTCGTGCTGCCAGCTGACCGTGCTATTGGCGCTGGCCGGTGTGGCAACGCCAAGGGCAAGGCCAGTGGCCACCCCGACCATGGCAAGGGTCTTGCCGATCGGCTTCAACGAAGCGAACATCGCAGTTCCTCCCATTGCGCGACAGTACGGGCCGGCCTGTACCCAGCCCGCGTCCGAATCTAGGAAGGATTCGATCGCCGCACTGAACTGTCGGCGCGGGATTCCTGAACACTCCGCGCACGGAACTCGGTAGGACTGATTCCATACAGCTCGCGGAAAGAACGGCTGAAGACCACCGGGCCGCTGAAGCCCCAGCGGGCGGCGATGGCGTGCACGTGGCGGGCGCGGAGATCGGGGCGGACGAGGTCGGCGCGGCACCGCTCCAGGCGGCGCCGCCGGATCCGGGTGTGGACGCTCTCCTCCTGGCCGTGGAAGAGCTGGTGGAGGCTGCGCACCGAGATGTTGTGGCGGGCGGCGATGACGGCAGGAGTCAGCTCCGGGTCGCTGAGGTTGTGTTCGATGAAGGCGTAGATGCGCTGCAGGAGAGCCTGTGCGCGGACCTCGGCGGGGAGGTGCTCCTCGATGTCCAGGTGCTGGGCCAGGCAGGCCGTCGCGAGGTCGACCGCGACCTTGCCGAGCCGGCACGTCTCTTCGGGCGCGCACTGCGCGCCGTGGTCTTCGAGGGCGGTCATGAAAGACGCCAGGATCGCCGCCAGTCCGCGGTCGCCCGGTATGCGGCGGGCGAGCAACTGGTCGAGGCGCCCGGTGCGCAGCGGCAGGACGGCGTGGGGAAGCAGCAGGATCGTCGCCTGCACCTGACCGTCTTCGGCGAGCATCTCGTTGTCGGAGGGGCGCGAGGTGTCCCAGAGCATGAGGTCCCCGGCTCGGACCGTGCTCGCGTTCCGGTGCTGGGACAACGACGTGGCGCCCTTTCGTAAGAGCGCCAGCTGATACTCCTCCGGGTCCCCGCGCCGGATCAGCGCGGGTGTACGCCGCGAGCGCAGGGGCGACAGGGCGAACCTCGCCACTCGGAGTTCCCCCAAGGCCATTACGGCGGCCTTCCCCTGAAACTCGGCAGGCCGCTCGCTGCTGAGCGCAGCAGGCATCACCTCACGTGAGATGAGGTCGGCGTACCAGTCGAACCGCTCCCTCGCGGGCAGTCCGCCCGACGACACCACTGACCACATCCCGAGCCCCCCGTTCGATCTTCCCGGCAGGACCAAGGATGCAGCGAAAGGTTCTCCTCCAACTCATGGTTCGAGCCCCCGCGTGGCGCCGGGCGCGGGCAGGTGAACGGTGGCCGGGCCCCGTCAGGGGTGGAGCCGGCTCGTCCAGTCCTGGGGGACTCGGCCGGTCGGGCCCGGCGCGGGCTGGTCCGCGGGGTGGCTGGCCGGCGGGGTGAGTTCGGGGCCGGACTCGTACAGTTCGTCGCTGTCGTAGTTCCAGAACCACTCCTCGCCCGGCTCGAAGCTCTGCACCAGGGGGTGGCCGGTGGACTTCCAGTGCCCGGTGGCGTGCTGGGCCGGGGAGGAGTCGCAGCAGCCGACGTGCCCGCACTGGGCGCAGCGGCGCAGGTGGAACCACCAGCCGCCCACCGCGTCGCATGCGGCGCAGCCGGTGCCGGTGGGCGGGATGCTCGGGTCGATTCCGTCGATGCCGGTCATACGGGCTCCTCGGCGCTCTCGGTTTCGGGGGCGGTCAGGGGCAGCAGCACCTGGAAGCGGGTGTCGCCCGGTGCGGATTCGACCTGGAGGCTGCCGTGGTGCTTGTTGACGACGATCCGCCAGGAGATGTCCAGGCCGAGGCCGGTGCCCTCGCCGACCGGCTTGGTGGTGAAGAAGGGGTCGAAGATCCGGCTGCGGATGTCTGCCGGGACGCCGGGACCAGTGTCCCGGAACTCCACCAGCAGGCGGTCCCCCTCCCGTGCCGTGCGGACCGTCAGCGTGCCGTCCCCGCCTGTGCCGGCGATGGCGAAGACGGCGTTGTCGATGAGGTTGGTCCACACCTGGTTGAGCTCCGCCGGGTAGGCGGGTACGTCCGGCACGGAGCGGTCGTACTCCTTGACCACGCGGATCCGGGGACCGATCTTGCCGGACAGCATCAGCAGGGTGCTGTCGAGGAGTTCGTGGACGTCGACGACGCGGTGCGGGGCGCGGTCGAGCTGCGAGTACTGCTTGGCCGCGTCCACGAGGTGGGAGATGCGGGTGGTGGAGTCGGCGATCTCGTCCATCAGCAGCTCGGTCTCGACGGTGTAGTTGAGCCAGCCGATGGCCGACGGCAGGATGTCCTCGGCCACGGTCGCCGCGACCTGCTCCAGCCACTGCGTGTCCAGCCCGGCCTGTACGAAGGTCGGCGCGATCCGCCAGCCCTCCGCGATGCCGTGGTCGTCGAGCCAGTCGGCGAGCTCGTCCTCCCGGTCGGACGCCTCCAGCGGGCTCAACGCCACTGCCTTCGCGACGCGTTCGACGGTGCGCTCCTGTATCTCGATGAGGTCGGCGATCGCCTCACGGGAGTAGTTGCCCTGGGAGATGACGGCCAGCTTGTGCCGCATCTTGCCGACCCGTTCCCGCAGCGTCGCCGTGGCCCGGACGGCCGCCGCGGCCGGGTTGTTCAGCTCGTGGGTGAGCCCGGCGGACAACGACCCGAGGGCCAGCAGGCGTTCGCGCTGGCCGATGGCGCGCTGGGTGTTCCTCGACCCGAAGAAGAGACCTTCCAGCAGGTGCGCGGCCATCGGGAACCAGTCCCGCATGATGGCCGCGAACGATTCCGCGGGCAGTACGAAGAACCGGGTCGGCTCGGTCACCCGCATCGAGTTGGTGTACGTCTGCGGTACCTGGTCGCCCAGGTACGCCTGCATGGCTCCCGCGTACACGCCGCGCTGCGAGGTGCGGCTCACCTCCACGTCGTCGCCGCCGACCCGGCGGGAGAGTACGACGGTGCCCTCGATCATCACGTAGAAGCAGGTGGCCGGGTCGCCCTCGGTGTACACCGGGCCGGCTTCGAACCGCTCCACCCGCCCCTCGGCGCACAGCCGCCCGAGCTGCTCCGGGGAGAGCTTCTCGAACAGGAACAGCGAGGCGATCTCCCGCGGGCTGCAGGGCATGGTCCGGCCGCTCATGACTGCTCCAGGTAGCGGTGGACGAGCATCACGGCCATGGCTCCCTCTCCGACGGCGGACGCGACGCGCTTCGCGGACTGGGCGCGCGCGTCGCCCGCCACGAACACGCCCGGGATGTTGGTCTCCAGATGGTAGGGCGGCCGGTCCAGTTCCCATTCGGCCGGCGGCCGGCCGTCCGGAGTGAGGTCCGGCCCGGCCAGGATGAAGCCGTGCTCGTCGCGCAGCACCGTGCCGTCCAGCCAGTCGGTCAGCGGGGCCGCGCCGATGAACACGAACATCCACTGGGCGTCGACCAGTTCGGTCGCGCCGCTCTCCTCGTCCCGGAGCATCAGCCGCTCCAGGTGCCCCTCGCCGTGCGCCGCCTCGACCACGGTCCGGGGCCGCACCGTGATGTTCGGCGCCTCCTCGATCTGCTGGATCAGGTAGTACGACATGGACGCCGTCAGGGACTCCCCGCGCACCAGCAGCGTCACCGACTTCGCGCCGCGCGCCAGGTACATCGCCGCCTGCCCGGCGGAGTTGGCGCCGCCCACGATGTACACGTCCTGCCCCTGGCAGGAGGACGCCTCGGTGAGCGAGGAGCCGTAGTACACCCCGCGGCCGGTCAGGTCGTCGCAGCCCGGCGCCCTGAGCTGCCGGTACGACACTCCGGTCGCCAGGATGACGCTGTGCGCGGCGATCGACGAGCCGTCGGAGAAACGGACGACGCGTGCCGGGCCGCTGGTCTCCAGCCCCGTGACCTCGCGCGCGGTGAGGATCTCCGCGCCGAACCGGCCGGCCTGGCGGCGGGCGCGGTCCGTGAGCTGCGCGCCGGACACCCCGTCCGGGAAGCCCAGGTAGTTCTCGATGCGGGAGCTCTGCCCGGCCTGCCCGCCGGTCGCCGACCGCTCGACCAGTACCGTCCGCAGTCCCTCGGAGGCCCCGTACACGGCCGCGCCGAGCCCGGCCGGGCCGCCGCCGATCACGACGAGATCGTAGAAGTCGGCGGTCGGCGTCGTCGCGAGCCCCACGTGGGCGGCCAGGTCGGGCGCTTCGGGCTCGATCAGCGCGGTGCCATCCGGAGTGATCACCACGGGGAGGCGCTGGGCGTCGGCCCCGGCCGCCTCCAGCAGTCGCTGTCCCTCGGGCTCGTCGGAGGAGTACCAGCGGTAGGGCACCTGGTTGCGGGCAAGGAATTCCCGCACGGACGAGGAGCGCGCCGACCAGCGGTGGCCGACCACCTTGGTGGCGGGTACCGGCCGGTAGTCGCTGGCGCGCCAGGCCGCCAGCAGGTCGTCCAGGACCGGGTAGAGCTTCTCCTCGGGCGGGTCCCACGGCTTGAGCAGGTAGTGGTCGAGGTCCACGACGTTGATCGCGTCGATCGCCGCGTTGGTGTCGGCGTAGGCGGTCAGCAGGACGCGCCGCGCGCCCGGGTACACGTTCAGGGCTTGTTCGAGGAACTCGATGCCGTTCATCTGCGGCATGCGGTAATCGGCCAGGATCACCGCCACCAGGTCACCGCGCAGCTTCAGCTCGCGCAGTGCCTCCAGCGCGGACTCGCCGGACTCGGCGCGCACGATCCGGTACCCGGCGCCGTAGTGGCGTCGCAGGTCGCGGGCGATGGCACGGGAGACTCCCGGGTCGTCGTCGACGGTCAGGATGACCGTGCGCACTGTGTCGGCGGCCTGTGCCATACGTCTCCACCCCGAGTGGTCTGGGCGGGCGGCACGCGGAGCCGACCGCGCCGGTTCCCGCCCATCGTATGTTCGATCGTCCGGGTTCGCGCCGGGACGCCGCGGACCGTGCGCTCCGGGTACGGACGGGTGCGCGCACAGGCTGTTGCGGCGGGCGACAGCCCGTCGACGGTCACGTACTGGCAGTGGAACGTCACCGGGCGCACTCGGCTCACGACCCGAGGCCCGCCGGGTTGGGGGCCGAGGTTCAGGGGCGGTCCAGGCCCCAGGTCTGCAGGGCGAACGGTCGACCCTTCTCCTCGCCCGTGATCAGTGGCACGTCGAGCAGCCTGAAGCCCGCCTTGGTGGCCACGGCGACACTTGCCGCGTTCTCCGCCTCCAGCTCCAGGATCACCTGGTCCGTGCCCAACTGCTCGAAGGCGTACGCGGCCATCACCCGCACCGCCCGCGCCGCCAGGTCCTGGCCGCGGTGGGCCGGGCCGACCGCGTAGCCGAGTTCGGTGCCCTCGGGGGCGCGCCGCAGCATGACCTCGCCGAGCGGGGCGCCGCCGTCGAAGGTGATGGCGAGCAGGATGGTCGTGCCCTCCTTGCGCAGCTGCCGGTCCCGGTCCAGCCGATCGCGGGCAGCCGCTTCGTCGAAGGGCGAGACGATCGGTGTCCAGTACGCGATGTCGGGGTGGTCGAACAACTCCGGCATCGCGGCCAGGTCCGCCTCCGTCCAGTCGCGCAGAACGAGCCCCTCTCCCGAGAGCTCGATCCGTTCGGGAAACGACGACGTGGTGCTGCTCATGGTGCGGGACCTCCCTGGCCTGTTCAGGTCGAGGCAGGATAACCGGGGAAGGCGTCGGCTCATTCGTTTTCCAGGACGTCCGGGCGTCCGGGCGTACGGGCGTCGGCGAGTACGGGTTCGCGGCCGAGCGGGCGGCGGGGTCCGACCGCGTGACTGTCCGTCAGTTCCCGGCGGCGGATCCGGTATGGGGCGACCGGCACTTCCCCGTCGGCCCGGGACATGGCCGAACTCCGACGGAATCCGACTGCCGTTCGCCTGGCGTATCCGCCGCCGTCACGCGAGGCTCCCTCTCCGGTACCCCGGGCGCGCTGTCCTGGGGGCGCACAGCACCCCTCAACCGCAGAGGTCGTTCCCGCCATGGCAGAACTCAACCGCCGCCGCTTCCTGCAGCTCACCGGTGGCGCCGCCGCCCTGACCATGCTCAACGAGAGCATCGCGCGCGCCGCCGCCATCCCCGCGCAGGGCACCACGGGCAGCATCGCCGACGTCGAGCACATCGTGGTGCTCATGCAGGAGAACCGGTCCTTCGACCACTACTTCGGCGCGATGCGCGGCGTCCGCGGCTTCGGCGACCCGCGCCCGGTGACACTGCCCAGCGGCAAGTCCGTGTGGCACCAGTCCGACGGCACGAAGGAGACGCTGCCGTTCCGGCCGCCGTCCGACGACCTCGGCATGGAGTTCCTCCAGGGCCTCAACCACGACTGGGCCGGCGGACAGAGCGCCTTCAACAAGGGCAAGTACGACAATTGGGTTCCCGCCAAGACGGCCACCACCATGGCGCACCTGACGCGCGACGACATCCCGTTCCACTACGCCCTCGCGGACGCGTTCACCATCTGCGACGCCTACCACTGCTCGTTCATCGGCTCCACCGACCCCAACCGCTACTACCTCTGGTCGGGCCACACCGGCAACGACGGCACGGGCGGCGGTCCGGTCCTCAACAACGCCGAGGCGGGCTACGGCTGGACCACCTACCCCGAGCGTCTGGAGGCGGCGGGGATCTCCTGGAAGGTCTACCAGGACATCGGCGACGGCCTCGACGCCGCCGGCTCCTGGGGCTGGATAAACGACGCCTACCGCGGCAACTACGGCGACAACTCGCTGCTGTACTTCAACAACTACCGGGGCGCCCAGCCCGGCAACCCGCTGTACGACAAGGCCCGTACCGGCACCAACGCCAAGGCCGGCGAGGGCTACTTCGACCGGCTCCGCGCCGATGTCACCGCGGGCACCCTGCCCCAGGTCTCGTGGATCGCCGCGCCCGAGGCGTTCAGCGAGCACTCGAACTGGCCCTCCAACTACGGTGCCTGGTACATCGCGCAGGTCCTGGACGCCCTCACCTCCAACCCCGACGTGTGGGCCCGTACCGCGCTCTTCATCACCTATGACGAGAACGACGGCTTCTTCGACCACGTCGTCCCGCCGTACGCGCCCGCCAGTGCCGCGCAGGGCCTGTCGACCACGCCGACCGCCCTCGACGTCTTCCCCGGCAAGGCCGGCTACGTCGCCGGCCCGTACGGTCTCGGCCCGCGCGTGCCGATGCTCGTGGTCTCGCCGTGGAGCACCGGCGGCTACGCCTGCTCCGAGACGTTCGACCACACCTCGGTGATCCGCTTCATGGAGAAGCGATTCGGCGTGCAGGAGCCCAACATCTCGCCGTGGCGCCGCGCCGTCTGCGGAGACCTCACCTCCGCCTTCGACTTCGCCCGCAAGGACACCGGCGCGGTCCGGCTGCCCGACACCGGCGCCTGGGAGCCGCAGGACCGCGAACGGCACCCCGACTTCAAGGCCCCCGCCCCGGCCGTCGGTTCCATGCCCCGCCAGGAGAAGGGCCAGCGGCCCACGCGTGCGCTGAAGTACGCCCCGTACGTGGACGGCACGGCGCTCGTCGAGGAGGGCAAGTTCCGGCTGACGTTCAGCGGCGGTCCGGACCTGGGTGCACAGTTCTACGTCACCTCCGCCAGCCGCACCGACGCCCCGTGGACGTACACCACCGAGGCGGGCAAGTCGATCGCGGACGCCTGGAACACCCGCTACTCGGCCGGTGTCACCGACCTGACCGTGCACGGCCCCAACGGCTTCCTGCGCGGCTTCCGCAACCCCGGCACCACCGCCGGCCCCGAGGTCGTCGCCCGCCACAACGCCGCCACCGGCAACCTCGACCTGACCCTCACCAACGCCGGCGCGTCGACCGCGACGCTCAGGGTCACCAACGCGTACGGCGGCGGCCCCAAGCGCCTCACCGTCGCCCAGGGCGCCACCGTCACGTACAGCGTCCCGCTGCGGAACACGAAGCGCTGGTACGACGTGTCGGTCACCGCCTCCGAGGCGCCGCAGTTCCTGCGCCGCTTCGCGGGCAAGGTCGAGACGGGTGCGGCCGGCCTGTCGGACCCGGCGATCCTGACCGGGCCGTCCTCCTGAGCCTGCTGTCCGGCCTCGGCCGGTGACGCGCTCCGGCGCCGATCCGGCCAACGCCGGACAGCGGGCTGTCAGCCGAGCAAGTGGTGGATGCCGCCGCGGCCGTCCGCGCCGTTCCACATCACGGCCCCCAGCCAGACCGGCCACCAGAACGCTTGTTC
Organism: Streptomyces sp. NBC_00190; assembly: GCF_036203305.1. Lineage (GTDB taxonomy): Bacteria > Actinomycetota > Actinomycetes > Streptomycetales > Streptomycetaceae > Streptomyces. The sequence continues at coordinate 670,533 of NZ_CP108131.1, forward strand.
CGGCAGGACGAGGGCGGCGATGAACCAGCCGATGGGCAGGGCAGCGAACAGCAGGCAGCAGCACCCGCCGCTCCTGTCGGAAGCGGTCGTCTCCCGTGTCGAATTCGTAGGCACCGTGCGAACGTAAGCGGCGCTCACAATTCACGCATGAGTACCCGTACTTACGGTCTCGCCTGCGGATGCCGATCGGATTCGGCGGCCGTGATCCGTTCGAGAACCTCTGTGAAGACAGACCGCTTGTCGGGACGGACGTGGACGGCGGCATGCCTGAGAGCGGGGACCGCCGGCGCGCCGATCGTGATGAGCCCTTCGGCCGCAGCCCTGCGGACGACGGGATGGGAGTGGTCCAGCATTTCGGTCACGGCGGGGATCGCGGGTGCCCAGGTCGCGTGGCAGAGGGTCCGGATCGCCGTGCGCACCAGATCCGGCTGGGGGTCGTCCAGCAAGATCGACGTGTGGTGCAGGTAGGTCTGCCGGTCCAGCATGGCCCGCGAGGTCCGGAGGGCGCGCAGGCGGACCCTAGGCTTGGGGTGATGCAGCAACTCGCCGATCAGGTCCCGCAGGCCGGGGTCCTGGTCGGGGTCCGGGCCGCTGTGAGCCTCGGTCAGGCGCATGAGTGCCTGGCGTATCCGCACCGGATCGCCGGTACGGGCCAGCTCCAACAGCTCCTGCCGGGAGAGGGGTTGCGGCGCCCGCGTCGACGCGGCCGGGGCACGGTCACGGAGCGCTGCCAGCGCGGCGGCGTCCTCGTGTACGGCGTCCGGGCGGCGCAGCGGACCCTCGACGAGGATCAGCCTGTCCGCGAGGTCGTCGCGTCCTTCGGCGCGCAGCCGCCGGCAGGTGTGCGTCAGCGCAGGGGTGCGCAGCAGGGAACGCCCGTGGAGCAGGTCGAGGAAGCCCCAGGCGCCGGCGTCGAGGCGGACGCCGAGGTGCTCCGCCAGCATGTCGGCGGGGACCCGTCGCAGCGCCGTCCCGGCTGCGGAGCGGCTGGACGGCGGGTCGTGCTCCCACCATTCCAGCAGCAGCGGGACCAGCGGGTCCAGTTCCCACGGGTCGAGCCGGCTCGCCGCGAGAGCCACTCTGTCGTGCAGGATGCCGTCCGCACGGAGTCCCGTCTCGCCGACGGCGCTCAGTGTGCGGGCCAAGTCGGCACCGACGGGTATGTCGATGCGGCCTTGCAGAAACGCTCGGAGTACGGGAAGTCCGGCCTCGGGCTCGGGCCACTCCAGGAGCGCCAGGGCCGCAGTGTGCCGGCGGTCCGGGGCGGATGCCTGCAGCATGGTCAGCAGGCGCTCGCGCTGTGCGGTCGAGCGGGGCTGGTCGAGGTCGTCGATGTGCACGGTCCGCGGTCGCGGCGCCGGCGCGCGGGTGGACTCGGCGATGGTCCAGGGCGGTGCGTCGAGGGGCTGTACGGCCGTCATCCAGTCGATGAGGGCGGCGCGGACCTCGGGCCCGGCAGCGGCGTAGACATCGATCAGTGCGGTCAGGCGGTCCCGGGAGCCTGGGATGTCCTCGCGCTGTCGGCAGAGCCGGCGGAATTCCTCCAGGGCGCTCGGTGTGCGCGCTGCGGTGTTCAGCGCGGCTCGCCACGCCTCGGCCGTGGCCGTGGCCGGCAAGCCGGCTGCGGGGAGCTGCGCGGCGCCGAACGCGTCCCGCAGCACGGCGGCCTCGGCCAGCCGGGGGTTGGCGTCCAGCCGGGCCGAAGCGAGTGCCTGCTCAAGGTCGGCGCGGACCAGCACCGCGCCGAGACCGCGGAGCAGCGCCAGTGCGGACCGGCTTCCCCCGGGTGCGGGGGGCAGCGCGCGTACCGCGTCGGCGACAGTCGGCTTCTCGGCCGCCCGCAGGGTCGGTGCGACCGCTTCGAGTACCGCGATGAGGTCGTGCCGGTCTCCCGCCGAGGCCTCGGTGAGCCCGTCGAGCAGGACCCCGGTGAACCGGGCGAAGGCTCGCACCTCCTCGGTCGTCCAGGGTGCGGGGCAGAACCGGAGCGTGAGCCGCAGTACGCGACCTCGGGCAGCTGGTTCGGAGCCGGCCAGGCGAAGCCAGTCCGGCAGCATGGGCCGCAGCTCCCGCAGCTGGGTGGGGTGCGGCAGCTCGTGCCGTTCTGCGATGCGCAGCGCGGCCGACGTATTCCAGCCCTCCGCCGTCAGCGACCTGACGTCGGGGTCCGCTCCGCCGTACGCCGTCGGCCGCGACGCGGCGGTCGTGGTGATCCCGTGCCTGGCCATCGCCGTCGACAGGTCCTCGATCGTCCCGGAAGCGAGGCCGACCCGGCCCGTCGCCACCAGGTCGAACAGGATCGGTGCGACCGGTGATGCCTGGTCGTCCAGGGCGAGGACCGAGCGCGCCGGCAGTGTGCGGTCGAGGCCTTCCAGCAGCAGTGCGCGGGTGCGGCCGTCGTCGCTGCGTTCGGCGGCGGCGAGGACGGTCGCCGGGTACGCGTCGCCCAGGATGGCGCGCAGCGCCTCGATGAGCGTGCCGCGCAGGCCTGGATTGTCGTGATGCCCGAGCCAGAAGAGCAGTGCCCGTACCGCCGTGGGCGTGCCCGCGCGGACCAGCACCTCGGCGGCGGTCTTCTTGATGTTCATGTTCGGATGGCCGAGACATGCTGCGATCGTGGAGGAGGCCCAGCGGGCCCGCGCGTGACCGAGGGCGAGCAGCGCCTGCCGGACGGTCTGGATGTCCTGGGCGGCGGTCAGCGCGATCAGGGTCGCCGACAACGCCTGCGCGTCGTCCCCCGTGGCGTCGCGGGCGAGCAACGCGATCACGTGCTTGCGCACGTGGCGGTCGCGGTGCCGCAGCAGGCGGTGCGCCCGCGCACGGGTGCCCGCGTAGGGGGCTCGGAGCAGGAGTTCGAGCAGGATCGCCTGCTCGGAGCTCGACAGTCCGGGCCGGTCCAGCAGATCCAGCGCCATGGTCGCGACGAGTGCGTGTCCGGCCTCTCGTGCGGTCGCCGCGTCGAGCAGGCAGGACGGCCTGATCCGTCCCCGCTCGTGCAGACGGCGGCCCAGGCCGCATACGGCGTCCAGGACCTCCTGGGGTACCACGGGCTCCCCGGTCGGCGGTCCGCTTTCGCGTCGCGGGGCGGCACCGTACGGCTCCCGGGACGCGGCGAGCTCGCCCACGATGCGCAGGAGGAGGTCCGAGATGACCGGCAGCGTGCCGGCACCTCCGTGGGCGGCCAGTCTGCACAGTGCCGCCACCGGCTTGTCCGGGTCCATGTGGGAACTCAGGAAAGCCAGTTCCTGCTCGTCCGGACCGCCGAGATCCGCCGCGATGCGAGCCGGCAGATCGACGGGATCGAGACGGACGAGGAGGGCACGCCGCTGTGACGGATCCTGGGACAGATGCCACAGCACCTCAAGGGCGCTGTTGCGCACCGCGCGGAGATGCGGCGCGATCACGCCCGCGCTCTTCTCCGTGGCGAGGCCGAGCCCTTCCCTCAGCGCCGTCGTCGTCCGGTGCCCGCCGATGGCCTCCAGAGCGTCCAGGGCCGCTGCGGGCGCCGATGGCAGGAGAGCGATCACGGCGTCTTCGGCATCCGCATGGCGCAGCGCGCGGATCGCGGCGAGAAACGGCCCTGGTACGGGAGCCGAGGGAAGCACCTGTGTGATGGCGTCCCCGATCGGAAGCTCCCCTGCCCCCTGTCCGGCCAGGGCGACCAGGAGGGCGAGCCGCCGCGGCCAGCTCGGATCGTCGGCGGCCGCATCCACCAGTACCCGGAACATCACCTGTCGGCAGGTGAACAGGATCGTCGCGACCTCGTGGGGCGGAATCGAGTGATCGGCCAGTGCCAGGCCGATGACGGACGGGACGTGCGCACCGTCCGGGAAGTGCCCGCGCCGGTGGAGCCCGCGCAGACATGCCACCGCCGGCCCGCCGAACAGGAACGGGTCCCCTGCGGCGGCGGCCGTCAGTGCGCCGATGTCACCTCGGTCGGCCAGATCGCCGAGCAGTTCCATCCCGCGCCGACGAAGGCCCGGCGGCAGATCGGGATCGTCGATGACCTGCCACAGCAGGCCCTGGTGCCCGTGATGGGCCGCGGCCGCGAGTGCGGCGACGGCAACCTCGGGCCGTGTGGTCACCGTATCGGCGGTGAGAAAGGGGGACAGCCGCCCCGGCAGCAAGGGGTCCAACGCCGCCCACGGCTCGGTGAGTTCACCCAGTACGGCAGCGGCGACGTCTGCGGTGCCGACACCGAGCAGGCCGATCAGATGTCCGCGAACCAGTGCGGGGGCCAGCAGACCGGCGTGCAGCCCCTGCCGGGCCAGCCGCAGCGCCGCGGCCTGCAGCACCGGGTCACCGCTGTCCACCAGCTCGTTCACGAGCTGTTCAGGCCGGTGCGCGCGGGTGATGGTCGTTTCCCGCACGGCCTGGTACAGCAGTTCGCCCGGAGACCCCTTCCGGATCACCGTCGGGTCGTTCAGAAGCTCGGCGCGCAGCCAGGCGATCCGTACCCGTGCCGGCAGCTCCACCGTGCGCCACGACGGCTGGCGGAACCCCCGGAGATACGGCCCCAGTCGTTCGTGGAGCCGCGCCAGGACGAGCACCGACTCCGGCGGTCCCTCCAGTGATACCGGCAGCAGCCCGGCGAGCTCGGCCATCTCGATCTCGTCGCCCGTCCGGCCCGACGTGACGCGCTCGGCCAGCAGGACCAACCCCAGATGCCGCAGGCGGGGATCCTCGTGCCGGATGAGACATCCGAAGACGGCCGGCGGGCAGAGCTGCGCGTCGAGATGGCTGGACAACCAGCCGACGTCTGCTCGACGCACCGCATCGTGAAAGGGCTTGTCCGCCGGCGTCATCATCGTCGGATGCTAACCAGGAGGCTTCCGGCCCCACCAGCGAGATTCACCCGATGTCCGGACCGGCTGCCGGTCGACGCCCGCCCGGCCGGTCAGCCCCGCTCGCCGAGGTCCAGCCGGTCGGCCAGCCCGGCGGCGGTGAAGGCGGCCACCAGGTCGTCACGGCCTTCGGTGAAGTGGGCCCAGCTGTCGTAGTGGACAGGAACCACCCGGCGGGCACCGAGGATCGTGGCGGCTTCGGCGGCCTGGGCGCTGTCGAGGACGATGAGCGCGCCGTCGAAGACGACGGGGAATCGAGGGGCTCCGGCGAACAGGACGGCGGTGTCCACCGGGCCGAAGCGCCCGGCGATCTGCCGGACCAGGTCGAGCGAGGCGTTGTCGCCGCTGACGTAGACCGTGGGCAGGCCGTCCCCGGTCAGGACGAAGCCGACGACCTGGCCGGTTATCGGTTCGACCTCTTCGCGCTTCCCGGGGCCGTGCAGGGCGGGCACGCCCGTGACGGTGATCGTGCCGCCGCCGGGACGGTCGAGCTCGATCGCCTCCCAGTCGGCCAGTCCCTTGGCCTTGTCCCCCAGGCGCTGCCCGCCGCCGGGGGTGGTGAGGGTGAGGGGCACGTCGGCGAGCAGTGCCCGGCCGGAGTTGTCGAGGTTGTCGGGGTGCTCGTCGTGCGAGAGCAGGACCACGTCGATGCGGCCGAGGTCGGCAGGGCTGCCGGAGGAAGGCGCGGTCTTGGCCAGGAGCGGGCCGCCGGGCGCCGGGTAGTCACCGGGAGCGTCGAAGGTGGGGTCGGTCAGGAATCGCAGGCCACCGTACTCGAAGAGGGCGGTCGGACCACCGAATACGCGGACGGGGATCTGGTCATGGGACGGGCTGGAGTGAGCCATGAAAAAAGACACCTCACGGATGAGAAGCGGTCTATCCGTGAAGGACCGTAACGGCTTCTCATGGATGGACGCAACCCGTAACATGAGAACCATGAAGGAGACCGTGTCCGCCGAGCCCGTCCTGCCACCCGCACCCGGCGCCGAGCAGCACCCGGCGCTCGACTTCGCCAACAGCGCCATAGCCCTGCCCGGCGGCCAGTTCACCGATCTCCTCGGCACCCCCGCCGCCGCCAACCGGTGGCTGGTCGAACGCGGCCTCGCACCGGCGGAGGTGGAACTGCAGGAGATGTGCGCGTCGCAGCTGCGGTCGCTGCGCGAACAGGTCAGATCACTGCTCGCCTCCCAGGTCGAGAGCCACCCGGCCCTGCCCGCGGCCCTCGCCGCCGTCAACGACGCGCTCACCCGCGCCCCCGCAGCCTCCCTGCTGCACTGGGACCGCACGCACGGCCCGTACCGAGCCGCCTCCCACCCCACCACCCAGATCGTCGAACACGCCCTCGCGGTCCTCGCCGACGACATCGCCGACCTGCTCACCGGCCCTGACGCCGAACGCCTCACCGCCTGCGGCTCCACCCCCTGCAACCGCTACCTGCTGCGCCACGGCCGCCGGCACTGGTGCTCGATCCGCTGCGGCGACCGCGCCCGCGCCGCCCGCGCCTACGCCCGACGCACCCAGGCCGAAGCGTCTCCCCAGGGCTGATCTCGGACATCTCCTGCCACGGAAGGCCCCTCAGAACGTGTCCACGCCGACGCTTCATCCGCTCGCGTTCTCGCCTGGCGAGATCGCCGAGATCGTCGACCTCTACGCGAGCAATCCGGACTACTGCCGCGACGCGGGCGAGTACGATCCCGAGCACATCGAGGCCGACCGGGTCGAGGCCGACCTGCGCGAGGAAGCCGGCACCGAGGCATGCGAGGTCCTGCTCGCCCGCGATGCCCAGGGCACCCTGGTGGGACTTCTTTCCCTGCTCAACAGGCACCCCCGCGACGGCCGGCCCTGGATCGGACTGCTGATGGTGCACGGCGGCCTGCACCGCAAGGGCTTCGGCCGGCTGCTGGTCGACCTGGTCGAGGAACGTTTCCGCAGCGAGGGCAGGGATGGCGTGCGCCTGGCCGTCCTGGAGAACCGGCCGTCCTCCCTGGCCTTCTGGAGCTCCCTGGGCTGGCAGGAAATCGACCGCCGTCCCGATGTGCAGCACGGCCGCCCCTGCATCGTGATGCACAAGGAACTGGCCTGAGTTCGTGCGGACCCTACGGCGCGAAACCGAGCAGGTCGTCAACGAGGTGGCCCAGGAGCTCCGCACGATGGACGACGGGGCGGCCTGGTTCTCCGCCCTCTCCCCGGCGAGCCGGCGGGAGGTACGCCGGGAGATCGCCGGCTACGCGATGCAGGCGCACATCACGGCCGCGGACGGCCGCGCGGTCGGGGGTGAAGCCCACGGCCAATCCCTCGGTGATGATCTGCATGGACCCGCCCCGCCACGGGTTCGCCGACCTCCCCGCCGACGAGCACGCGAAGGCCTTCCGTGTGCTCGTCTCCGTGTTCGCCGTCGCCGACACCCGCCGCAGGGAGACCTACTGCAAGGGCACCTGCGGACACGCATGGCACAACCTGCCTGCGGCAGCCGAGGAGCAGTAGCAGCGGCTGCCCGGGGCGTGCCAAGCGCGGTGGGGGCTCCCGGCACCTGGGCCTGCTGGTGGCGGGCCGGGGCGCCCGGCCGCAGCCGCCCTCCGTACGAGCGCTACCGGGGCGCCGCGGACTCCGCGCTGTCGCCCGCGACCCGGCGCCGGACCTGGTCCTCCTGGGCGAGACGCCGCAGCAGCTCGAACACCGGGGCGCAGATCGCGAAGACGATGACCGCCCGCTCGGCCAGAGCCACCGGGTCGTCGAGGCCGGCCGCGCGCTCCAGGTCCAGCCGGGCCACCGACTCGGCCAGCCTCGCGTAGGCGGCGAGCTCGCCCGGGGCGTACTGCGCGTCCAGCCGCCGCAGCTCCTTCAGCGCCGCCGTCAACCCCTTCACGTGCGGGGACGCGCCAGGCGCCTGCCAGTCCAGCGCCGCGAGCAGCTCCGCCACCTCGGCCCCGGCGGTCGCTTCGGCCTCGGCTTCCTGCTCGTGACCTGCCGCGCGCTGGGCCGCCACCGGCACCGGGAGGGCGTAGCTGACCGCTCCGAGGGCGCCCTCGGAGGTGCGGGCCTGGTCCACGGCCCCGAGCACCTCACGGGTGGCGGCGATGGACAGGCCGCCGAGCGTGGTCAGCGCCTTGATCAGCCTCAGCCGCTGCGCGTGCTCCTCCCCGTACTCGGCCAGGGTCGCGGCGGTCGCCCGCCCCGCGGGCAGCAGCCCCTGCCGCAGGAAGTACTTGATGCTGGCGACCGGCACGCCGGTCCGCCGGCTGAGCTCCGAGATCTTCATACGGCTTCCCTGGTGGTCACGCGTCCGGTATCCGTCATCGGCGATTGGACACCACAACAAGATACTGCCACTATCCAGTAGCTGGATACCTTAAGTATCCAGCTTAGGAACTGCAGCCGCACCGGAGAATCGATGCCTCACCACACGCCCCCCTCCGTGCTCCGCCGACCCCAGCTGTGGATCGGAACGGGACTCATCGCAGCAGTGGTCTCGATGCTGTTCGCCCTGCTCTACGTCGGCGGCAACGTCAACCCCAGGGGCAACCTGCGTGACCTGCCGGTGGCCCTGGTCAACGCCGACAGCGGCGCCGACGCGGGCGGACGCCGCGTCAACCTGGGCGAGCAGGTCGTCTCGGGGATCCAGAAGGCCGCCAAGGGCGACAAGAGCATCGACTGGCAGGTCGTGAGCCGCAAGGAGGCCGACAAGCGGCTGGGCAGCGGCAAGGTCTTCGGCGCCCTCGTCATACCCGAGGACTTCTCCGCCACGGTGACCGGCCTCACCGCCCCGCAGCCCGCAGCCCAGGGCAAGGCCGCACCGCCGACCCTGACCGTGCTGACCAACCAGGCCGCCGGCAGCATCGGCTCCTCGATGTCCTCCCAGGCCGCCCAGAAGGCCGCCCACGCCGCTTCCGCCCAACTCGGCCAGGAACTCCTCAAGCAGGCCGGAGCCCAGAAGACCCCGCTCCCGACGGCCGCCCAGCTCAAGCTGGCCGACCCGGTGACCGTGACCGTCGCCGACGGCCACCCCGTCGGCCCCCGCAGCGCCATGGGTCTGAGCGCCTTCTACTACGCACTGGTCCTGGTCGTCTGCGGCATGCTCGGCGCCAATGTGGTCAACTCCCAGGTCGACACCGCGCTCGGCTACCTGCACACCGATTTCGGCCCCATCCGCAAGCGCGAACCCGTCCAGCACACCAGCCGTGTCCGCACCCTGGCCATCGGCATGGCGCTCATGCTCGGCCTGTCACTGGTCATGGGCACCCTGGTCGAGGTGGCCACCGTCGGCATCCTCGACATGGACGCCTCCCACCTCGGCCTGCTGTGGGTCTACTCGGTCGCCACCATCGCGGTCGTGGGCATCGGCAGCCTCGCCCTGTTCGCCGCCTTCGGCACCCCCGGCATGCTGCTGGCCACCATCGTCTTCGTCGCGATGGCCGTACCCTCCTCCGGCGCCACCGTGCCCGTCCAGGCGCTGCCCGGCTTCTTCCGCGCCCTCGCCGAGTTCGAGCCGCTGCGCCAGATCACCGAGGGGCTGCGCTCGCTGCTCTACTACGGAGCCCAGGCCGACGCGGGCCTCACCCGGGCGTGGGCCTCCATGGGGGTCGCCCTTGTCGCCGCGCTGGTCTTCGGCTTCACCGTCACCCGCCTCTACGACCGCAGGGGGCTGCACCGCATCCCCCGCCCTGATGCCGAAACCGGGGCAGCGGTCCCCGCCGAGACCCCTGAGCCCCCGAAGTCCCCCAAGGACGCGGCGCCCGCAACGACTTGAGCAGGGCGCGGACCTGCCCCCCATGTAGCCTGATCATGACTTTTATGAACAAGTTCAGGAATTGGGGGGCCGGTGTACCGTCACCGCGTCATGATCTCCGCCGCCGTCGTCGCGGCAGCCGTCCCCTTCGTACCCGCCACGGCGCAGGCAGCGGGTCCGCCCACCGGACCCGGCCGGGCCGCGACCGTCACTTCCCCGGCGCCCGGGGCCGGTTCGGCGAAGGCCGCCGCTGCACACGACGCGTCCACGCAGGAGGCGGCCGAGGAGGCCGCCGCGAAGGACGCTGCCGCGAAGGTGGCCAAGGCCAAGGCGGGGGCGCCGAGGGCAACGGCCGAGTCCGGCGCGCCGGCGGGCACGCAGCACAGCGAGTACTTCGAAGTGGGGATGGGTACGGGCACGTACTACGCCCACACCGTGGGTCTGGCGACCTCCGTCAGCACAGACCTGGCCAACAGCTTCGTCCGGTTCGATGTCGACTGGGGTGACGGCACCACCGACCAGGACTTCGGCAAAGCCGCCGAGTTCACGCACTTCAGGCACAAGTACGCCGAGGTCGGCGCCCACAAGATCACGATTACGGCGACCGACGTGTTCACCAAGGTGACCTCCACCACCACCAAGGACGTCGTCGTGGACGGCTCCGAGTTCACCCCGCACGCGCCCACCCGGCTGCTCGACACCCGGGACGGCACCGGCACCGGCAGCTCGGCCGGCCGCCCCATCGCCCCGTACGCCACGACCCGGGTGAAGGTCACTGGCAACGGCGGCATCCCGGCGGGCGTGACCGCCGTGGCCCTGAACCTCACCGCCACCAACACCTCGGCGGGCGGGCACATCATCGCGTACGCCTCCGGCAAGGAGCAGCCGACCACCTCGAACGTCAACTTCGCGGCGGGCCAGACCGTGCCGAACCTGGCGATCGTGCCGGTCGGCGAGGACGGGTACGTCGAGCTGGCCAACCGCAGTGTCGGCTCGGTGGACCTGATCGCCGACGTGACGGGCTACTTCACCCGCTCCGCCGCCAGCGGATACACCTCCGTCAAGCCGTCCCGGCTCGTCGACACCCGGGAGGGACTGGGTACGGCCAAGGGCCAGGCCGCCGCTCAGAGCACGTTCGACGTCCGGATCGCCGGTCAGGGCGGGCTGCCGGCCAACGGCGTCACGGCCGTGGCCCTCAACGTCACGGTGACCGAACCGAAGAGCGCCGGCCACCTGACCGTGTTCCCGAGCGGCCAGCAGGCGCCGTCCACGTCGAGCGTGAACTTCACCGCCGGGCAGACGGTCGCCAACGCGGTGATCGTGCCGGTCGGACCGGACGGCAGGATCAACATCCGCAACGGCGCCTGGAGCCCGACCGACGTGATCGTGGATGTCACCGGCTACTACAGCGCCGACGGCAAGGCCGCCTACCTGCCGGTGGAGCCCAGGCGCATGCACGACTCGCGGACCTCCAGCTTCCCGCTCGACGGCCAGGCGTACCACTACGAAACCCTGTGGACGCACGGCATGGATCTCGAGGCCCTCGTCCTGAACACGACGGTGACCAACCCGCAGGGCAGCGGGCACCTCTCGGTCGCTCCGGACCCGAACACCCTGGACGACTACATCGCCGGCAAGGCGGTCCAGCCGACGCCGCCGGACTCGTCCGTCCTGAACTGGACGAAGGACGCGACCGTCGCGAACCTGGTGCAGGCGAGCACCGGCAGCACCGATGTCGTCGACTTCTGGAACCGGGGCTGGCAGCCGACCGACCTGATCGTCGACCTGATGGGCATGTACGACAAGAACTGACGCCCCGTCCGCACCGTACGGCGGCGCCCGGCGCCGCGCACCGGCCGCCCGCCCCTCCAGGGGCGGGCGGCCGTCGTCCTTCTTGCGGCGGGGCAGACGTTTAATCGCTGGTGTGCGGTCCGGTGGCCCGCATAGGTTGGCATCGCGACCGCGCCCCCGATGCGCCCGGCTGCGGCTACTTCTTTCTGACAACCAAGTGACGCCGCCGCCACCTCTGATCTCGGGAGGCGCGGCCGCTTCCGCCCCGTCGGCCCCTTGGCCGGGGCCGTCCGTTCCTTTGGATCCGGGGGGATTCACTGCCTCGCTACACCCAGCGCGTCTCGAAGATCTGGTCTGAGATGCTCGTGGCCCCGCACGTCTCGGCGGCCGCCAGCACCCCGCCCGCACCGCAAGTCCACCACCGGCCCGCTTGGCCGGCCCTCCGCACCTACGAAGGCGGCCCGGCCTTCGTCCGGGAGCCCCGGGAAGAGCTCTTCCTGTTGGCAGTCGGCAACTTCGTCGCCCAGAAGACCTTCTACGAGAGCGGCGCGGAGCGCGACGACCGGTACGCCCGTCTCGTGGGTGAACTCGCGGTCGAGGACCCCGTATGGACGGCCGGCCTGCTGCGCTGGCTTCGCAGCGAGGGCACTATGCGCACGGCCTCCCTGGTGGGCGCCGCCGCGTACGTCCGGGCCCGGATCCAGGCGGGGTCGTCCAAGGGCCTGTCCACGGGCCCCTCCAACCGGTCCGTGATCGACTCGGTGCTCCAGCGCGCCGACGAGCCGGGAGAGCTGCTCGCCCACTGGACCTCGGTGTACGGAAGGAACGTGCCGCAGCCCGTGAAGCGGGGCATCGCGGATGCCGTACGCCGGCTGTACTCCTCCCGGTCCCTGCTGAAGTACGACACCGCGTCCAAGGACTTCCGCTTCGGTGACGTGCTCAACCTGGTGCACGCCTCCCCCGACCCGGACAAGCCCTGGCAGGGCGCGCTCTTCCGGCACGTCCTGGACCGCCGCCACCACCCGGAGCAGGCGATCGCGCCTGCCTCCGACCGTCTGCTGACCGCACACCGGGCACTGATGGAGCTGCCGAGGGACGAGCGGCGGGCCGCCGTGACGGGGCCGGGCGGCGCCGAGCGGCTGGCCGCGGCGGGCATGACCTGGGAGGCCCTGGCGGGCTGGCTCCACGGACCGATGGACGCCACCGTCTGGGAGGCCGTGATCCCCTCGATGGCGCCGATGGCGCTCCTGCGGAACCTGCGGAACTTCGACGAGGCAGGGGTCTCGGACGAGGTGGCGGCCCGGGTCGCCGCACGGATCTCGGACGCCGCCGAAGTCGCCCGGTCCCGGCAGTTCCCCTTCCGCTACCTGGCCGCCCACCGGCACGCGCCGTCCCGGCGCTGGGCAGCCCCGCTGGAACGGGCACTGAGCCACTCGCTGGCCAACGTACCGGCCTTGCCCGGCCGGACGCTGATCCTGGTGGACCGGTCCGACTCCATGTTCTGGGACACCGTCTCCGAGCGGTCCAAGCTGACCAGGGCGGACGCGGCGGCGGTGTTCGGTGCCGCCTTGGCGACGCGCGCCGAGCAGGCGGAGCTGGTGGAGTTCGGCTGGTCCAGCGCAGCGGTGCCGTTCGCGGCGGGAGAACCGGTCCTTGAGGTGCTGAAACGGTTCCACAGCCTCGGAGGCACCCGGACCATGCAGGCGGTGCGCGCCCACTACAAGGAGCACGACCGGGTCCTGATCATCACCGACGAGCAGGCCGTCGGCCATGGCCGCGGCGGGCCGGCCGAACCGGTTCCGGCCGGGATCCCGGTCTACACCTGGAACCTGGCGGGGTATCAGCCCGCCCACGGCCCCGTGGGCCCCCACCGGCACACCTTCGGCGGCCTCACGGACGCCGCGTTCCGGATGGTCGGCCTCATCGAGGCCGGCCGTCGTGCCGCCTGGCCGTGGACTTCCGACCCGGCGTAGCGATCTCCGCAGGAACCGTTGGTCCAGATGAGCCACTTCGCCAGTCCTCAGGAAGAAGGTGTTCCGTCGTTCGGGGGGATCCCCCGATTCCCCCCGAACAACGGCCCATCGAAGAGGCCTGATGCTGCGACAGCAGCGCGACCCCTCCCCCGTGACCTTCTCGCCCAGCAGCATCAACACCCAGCTAGCTAGACGCGAATCGTCGAGCAAGTGAGCGTGACTCATCTAGCGGGCTAGATGGCTTGATGACGATACTTCGCCCCACACATGCCCTGTCAAGCCAGTTCGGGGTGCGCGTACGGCGATGTGCCGTGGGTCACTTTCACGGATGTCCGCTAGCGGGCTAGACGCACTCCCCTGGACGGTTTGGAGCGATCCATCTAGGTGGATAGATAATGAGAGCGGTGGTTCAGCACTGAACTACGAGATCCAGTAGGAGACAGGAGCAGTGACGGCGATGGGCGAGGAAACCCCCACCGGCCGACGAGACACCATGGGCGACCGCCTCGGCTTCTTGATCGAGACGATCCACCCGGCCGGCCGCGGCCCGTACTCGTACCAGGAGATCGCCGACGGCACGAGGCAGCTGCCCGGCCCCTCCGTCTCCCACGGCACGGTCCAGACCATCCGCTTGAACAACAATCCGAACCCCGGTATCGACTCGATCCGCGCGATCGCCAACTTCTTCGGCGTCACTGTCGGATACCTCGCCGACGGTGAGAACGCCGAAGCGATCGAGCAGCGGATCGAGGATCGGATCACGCGGCTTCGCGAGGAGATGAGCAAAGCCGCGGCGGCCGACGAGTTCGCCCAGGTCCTGGAGGACGAGGAAGTCAAAGCCGCGGCCTTCCGCCTCAGCGGGCTGTCCGCCGGGTCCATGAGGTCCGTCACCGGCCTGATCAAGCAGCTCAGAAAGGCTGAAGGACTTCCGGACGTGAAGCCCCGCCGTCGCCGTCGCAAGGAATCGTGAGACGCGAATCAGTCACACGGCCCGCGCATAAAGGGTGTTTCGGTCTATCCATACGCCATTTCCGGCCGCCCATGGCGGCTCCGGTTATTGTCAATGCGATCAGGCGTGCGAAATCGGCGAGCGGCATGGAGCGTGGGCTTCACGCCGGGGCGAGCCAACGGCGGGGAGGTCGGCCATGCGGTGGTGGAAGCGCGCCGATGCGGAGTGCGCCGCCGTTGCAGACCAACTCGTCATCCCCCAGCCGTTCGACCTCGAGGTCTTCTGCGAGGGCATAGCCGAGCAGCGTGGCCGCCCACTGGTCCTGCTGCCTCTCGACGGGCCTCCTGACCCTGCACTTCCGTGCGGGATCTGGCTCGGCCTGGAGGTCGCCGACCTCGTCTTCTACGATGCCGTCGCAGCCGAGATCCTCAAGGTACAGATCGTCCTCCACGAGATCTCCCACATGCTGCTCGGTCACGTCGCCCCCGAGCTCGACATGTCGGAGGAACCGTCGGAGCACGAGATCGCCCGTGCCTCCGAGCATTTCCAGCGCCTGCTGACACGCACGCAGGGGGCTGTATCCGGTATTGACCGCCCTGATCTTCCCGTGGCGTCGATCATCCGCGCCGAGGCGGCCCGGATCAGGAGCGTGGCCCGCATGACTGAAACGATCGACGAGGAACTCGGCCTCGACATGGACCGCCTGGCACACCTCATGGGCCGGAGCAAGTTCGCGAGCCCGCAGGAGCGACAGGCAGAGACCCTGGCCACGCTCATCCACGAGCGGGCCGGCCGCTACACGACGCAGTCGACCTCCAGCGAGGCCGAGGACCGTCTTGCCCGCCTCCATGACGCACTCGGGCACCCCGTTCGAAACACCTGGTCGTGAAGTGAAACATCTCGAAATCGCCGTCTTGACCATGCTCTGGGCGGTGACGATCTGGCGCGTCCCCTCCGCCGTTCGGACCGTCAAGCAGAGGGCTCTGTGGGCCGCGTTCGCCGCCCTGACCCTCTCCATGACGCTCCGCCTGCCCGGGGTGATGCACGGCCTGGACCACTGGGCAGGAGTCAACAACCTGTCCACCCTGTTCAAGCACTGGCTGGGCATGATCGCGGCCGGTGCCGTCGTCGACTTCGTCGTGGCCATCGCCAGACCGGAGACCGGCCGTCGGCTGCGATCCCGCCACTACGTCGCCCTCACGGCGATGGCGGTCATGGCGGTGCTCTTCGCCTTCTTCGTGCCGCGCCCCCGCGAACTCACCGACTTCTACGAGGAGAACGTCGGCAACGGCTGGGCCACGATCTACTACCTCGTCTTCGTCGTCTACCTCGGCATCGCCATGGCCAACGCCACCTGGCTCTTCTGGGGCAGCGCACGCCACGCCAGCGCCCGATGGCTCCGCACGGGCGTACGCCTCATGGGCATCGGAACCGCCGTAGGCGTCCTCTACACCCTGCTGCGCTCCGGATACATGGCGAGCCGCCTCGCAGGCCTGGCGGACAGCTCCAGCGACATCGCGGTAGACAACGCCACCGATGCCCTGAAGTACATGGCGATCGGCACCATCCTCGTAGGCAGCAGCATCCCCGCGTTCGGTGTTGCCTGGCGCACCGTCCAGGACGGGCGGCACCACCGGAAGCTCCAGCCGCTCTGGCAGGATCTGACCGCGGTCACCCCCGACATCGTCCTCAGGACCGGGCTCCTTCGCAGCCCGCGCCTCCGGCTGTACCGGCGAGTGATCGAAATTCGCGACGCCGCCCTCGCGCTCGACCCTTACGCCACCCGCGAGATGCGCGAGCGTGCACGGACCGCCGCGAGGCAGGCAGGATTCGCCCCGGCGACGAGCCCGGCGACCGAGGCCCTCTGGTTGCGAGCAGCACGCGAAGCCAAGGCCCGCGGCGCCTCGCCGGTCGGCAGCGCGCAGAAGGCAGGCGCCGAGGGAATCGACGACCTCGACTTCACGACCGAAGTCGAGAGGCTCATCCAGCTCGCCCAGGTCTACCACTCCCCCGTGGCTGACGACTTCCTCAACGCAACCTGCCAGGAGGCCACGGCATGACGACCACGATCACCCGGCCCGACGAGTCCCGGGCCGCGCGCCTGATCACCGATGGGCTCGATCCCAAGACCTGGATCATCGCCGACACCATCCTCATCGGCTGGCACACCAGCCGCCTCTCCGGGATCGGATGGGGCCTCCTCGGCTGCCTGTTCGCCGCGGTCATTCCGCTGGCCTTCATCAAGTACGGCATCCGCCGCGGCCGCTGGGCCGACCGGCACGTCGGCCCGAGGCCGCAGCGCATCATCGTGATGAGCTTCGTCACCGTCTCGGTCGCCACCGGCATCCTGTTGCTGTGGATGTTCGACGCACCCCGGACGATGATCGCGCTGATCGCGGCCATGATGGTCACCGTGGCCGCCCTCCTCGCCGTGACCCCCGCATGGAAGATCAGCGTGCACGCAGCCGTGTCCTCCGGAAGCGTGGCCATGCTCGCCATGACCTACGGGCCCTGGGTGCTCCTGGCCTACCCCGTGGTCGCCGTCGTCGGCTGGTCCCGGGTCGAGCTGAAGGACCACACCCTTGCCCAGGTCCTCGCAGGCGCCGCGGTGGGCGGGGCCGTGGCAGCAGGCACCTTCGCGCTGGTCCGATAGGCGACCGGAGCAGTAGGCGGCATCACATGGCACCACTTGGCACCGGGTGGTGCCACATGGCACCACCCGGTGCTACTCGACGCCATTCCACGCTCCCGAAAGCGCAGGAGGGCACATGGCGCCACCATCACCCGGGTCACTCTCCTCACGTTTCCGCAGGTAGGGCAACCATTCGTTAGCCCGCACCCCAACAAGGCGCCACCCAGCCTTGCGCATGGCACCATCACGGTGCCATGATGGCGCCATGGACCTGAAGCCGTATGTCGACACTCTCCGCCGCGAACTCGCGGTGGCCGCCGAAGCCGGCGGGGAAGATGCGCGTGAGCTGGCCGAGCGGCTCACCGCCCCTCTGGAGTCGGCGACCCGTCTGACCATGCTCAATGTGCTCTCCGCAGCGATGGACGAGATCACCCGCGAGCTCGCCCCCGGCTCGGTCGACGTACGGCTGCGCGGACTGGACCCCGACTTCGTGGTGACGCTGCCGCCCGCCGACGGCGGCCCCATGGAAGCGGCAGCCGCGCCCGTCGAACCACTCAAGGCGCAGGCGCCCGCCGACGGCGACGAGGGCAGCACCGCCCGCGTCAATCTGCGACTGCCGGCCCACCTCAAGGCGCGCGCCGAGGAGGCCGCGAGCCGCGAGGGCCTGTCGGTCAACGCGTGGCTGGTACGGGCCGTGTCGGCCGCGGTCGACGGCGGCACCCGGCCGCGTACGACGGAGAAGGCCCAGGTCATCGGACAGAGCTTCACGGGCTGGGTGCGCTAGCCGCACCCGGCCCGCACCACGTTCACCCACACCACGTCCCACCAGCGGGGACGCCCTGAAGACCCAAGAGGACGGGACAGCCATGCCTTCGTTCGACACTCCCGAACCGGTCTCGGTCACAGCCCACGTCGAGGCCGGTTCCATCCAGTTCACCGCGGGCGACCGCCTCGACACCGTCGTCGAGGTGCGGCCCCGCGACCCGAAGCGGGACCAGGACGTACGGGCGGCCGAGGGAACCGAAGTCACGTACGCGAGCGGCGTACTGACCGTCAGGACGCCCAAGTCCAATCTGTTCGGCCGCACCGGCACCGTCGACGTGATGGTCGACCTGCCCACGGGCTCGCGCGTCGACATGACCGGCGCCTGGGCCCAGGTGCTCGGCGAGGGCCGGCTCGGCGAGGTCCGCGTGAAGACCTCGTCCGGGGACGTCCGGCTCGACACGACCGGCCCGCTGAAGCTGACCGCGTCGCACGGTTCGATCACAGTGAACCGGGTCGAGGGCATGGCCGAGATCACCACCAGCTCCGGCAGCATGCGCGTCGGCCTCGTCGACGGCCCCGCCGTCCTGAAGAACTCGCACGGCACCACGACCGTCGGCGCCGCGACCGGCGAGCTGCGGGTGAGCGGTGCCAACGGGGACATCGAGATCCGGCGCGCCGAGGGCTCGGTCACCGCCACCACCGCTCACGGCACCCTGCGCGTGGGCGAAGTAGCCTGCGGCACCGTCCAGTTGGAGACCTCCTACGGCGCCATCGAGGTTGGTGTCCGCGAGGGCACCGCCGCCTGGCTCGACGTCAGCTCAGGCTCCGGCCAGGTGCGCAACACGCTCACGGCGTCCGAGGCCCCGGAGAGGACCGAGGACACCGTCAAGGTCCGCGCCCGCACCCGGTACGGCAACATCGAGATCCGCCGCGCCAAGGCCTGACCCGGAAGAACCGGCCTCAACCCACTCCACCGCCCTGTCACTTCAGCCTTCGAACGGGAGAGCCACATGCCTTCTTCTGTCATGCCCGCATCAACGCGGGGGGACGGTCAGCCGTCTCCGGCCGCCGTCTCCACCGTCGGTCTGCGCAAGTCGTACGGCGACAAGACCGTCCTCGACGGCATCGATCTGCGTATCCCCGCGGGGTCCGTGTTCGCGCTGCTCGGCCCCAACGGCGCCGGCAAGACCACCGCCGTGAAGATCCTGTCCACGCTCATCGCCCCCGACGGCGGGCAGGCCCAGGTCGCGGGCCACGACGTCGCCACGGCACCGGACGGGGTGCGTGCCGGGATCGGTGTCACCGGGCAGTTCTCCGCCGTGGACGGTCTGATCACCGGCGAGGAGAACATGCTGCTGATGGCGGACCTGCACCACCTGTCCAGGAGCGAGGGGCGGCGGGTCACCGCCGAGCTGCTGGAGCGGTTCGACCTCACGGAGGCCGCGAAGAAGCCCGCTTCCACCTACTCCGGCGGCATGAAGCGCCGCCTGGACATCGCCATGACGCTGGTCGGCAGCCCGCGGATCATCTTCCTCGACGAGCCGACCACCGGCCTCGACCCGCGCTCCCGGCACAACATGTGGCAGATCATCCGCGAGCTCGTCACGGGCGGGGTCACCGTCTTCCTCACCACCCAGTACCTGGAGGAGGCCGACGAGCTCGCCGACCGCATCGCCGTGCTCCACGACGGCAGGATCGCCGCCGAGGGCACCGCCGAAGAGCTGAAGCGGCTCGTCCCCGGCGGGCACGTCCGGCTCCGCTTCACCGACCCGGCCGCCTACCGGCGCGCCGCGTCCGCACTGCGCGAGGCCTCCCGGGACGACGAATCACTCGCCCTGCAGCTCCCCAGCGACGGCAGCCAGCGCGAACTGCGCTCCATCCTCGACCTGCTGGACTCGGCCGGCATCGAGGCCGACGAGCTGACCGTGCACACCCCCGACCTCGACGACGTCTTCTTCGCCCTGACCGGCTCCACCGTGCCCGGCCAGAACAACCAGCCCAAGGAGGCTGTCCGATGAGTTCCTTCTCCCTCGCCGTGCGCGACTCGTCCACGATGCTGCGCCGCAACCTCCTGCACGCCCGGCGCTACCCGTCGCTCACCCTGAACCTGCTGCTCACCCCGGTGATGCTGCTGCTGCTCTTCGTCTACATCTTCGGCGATGTGATGAGCGCCGGCATCGGGGAGGGTGGGGCGGACCGGTCCGAGTACCTCGCGTATCTCGTCCCGGGCATCCTGATGCTGACCATCGGCGGCACCACGATCGGCAGCGCGGTGTCCGTCTCCACCGACATGTCCGAGGGCATCATCGCCCGCTTCCGCACGATGGCCATCCACCGCGGCTCCGTGCTCATCGGGCACGTCGTCGGCAGCGTCCTGCAGTGCGTGATGAGCGTGGTCCTCGTCGGGGCCGTCGCCGTGGCCATCGGGTTCCGGTCCACGGATGCCACCGCCCTGGAGTGGATCTTGGCGGTGGGGCTGTTGACGCTCGTCGCCCTGGCGCTCACCTGGATCGCGGTCGGGATGGGCCTATCGAGCCCGAACGCCGAGGCGGCCAGTAACAACGCCCTGCCGCTGATGGTCCTGCCGCTGCTCTCCAGCGCCTTCGTACCGGTCGACGCGATGCCGGGCTGGTTCCAGCCGATCGCCGAATACCAGCCGTTCACCCCGGCCATCGAGACCCTGCGCGGCCTGCTGCTCGGCACCGAGATCGGCAACAACGGGTGGCTGGCCGTGGTCTGGTGCCTGGGGCTGGCCGCGCTCGGCTACTTCTGGTCCAAGTCCCTGTTCAACCGCGACCCGAAGTAGCGGAACTCGTCGGGAGCCGGCTCAGCCCGCATGGCGCAGCCGCATCTCCAGGTCTCGCAGGTCCTTGGTGAGCGAGGAGCGGACCTTCCTGGCCATCAGAGGCTCGGCCAGCCGGTAACGGCCTCCCCCGCCGCCGCGGACCCGGATGCGGGCGAGCACGCCCTCCGGACGCGGGTCGAAGGTGTAGGTGACGTGCATCGGCATCGGACCGGCGACCGACACCATGTCCAGCAGGCGTTCCGGGTCGTACCGGGCGACGCGCAGCACGCAGTCGATCCGCCTCCCGAGGAAGTACGCCGTGCGGGTGACCTCGGCGCCGACGCCGAACCCGCCCCCGCTCCGCCGTCACGTCGATCGTCACGTCCGGCCGCCGGTCAGAGGGTGAAGCAGGGCTGCGGGGTGCCCGTCTCGGCGTACTGCTTGAGGTGGGTCATCAGCTGCTCCCAGGTGCCGGCGGTGTGGGCGAGGCCGGGGCCGCCCTCCGCGAAGCCGACGTGGCGGAAGTCCACCCGGGTGCCGGCCCCGTCCGGAGCGTCGGTGAGCTGCCAGGTGATGACGGTGCCGGTCCAGTGGGGCGGGAAGTCTCCGACCGAGGTCCAGCGGACCTCGTCCTGTCCGCCCGGTCGCGGCGGAGCTGGAAGGGCTCGGGGATCTCGGGACTCGATCGCAAGCTGAAGCGCCGACTAAAATGACAGGCGTGGATGCGGTACGAGCAGTCGCCGAGCCCAGGCGGCGCGAGATCCTGCGCCTGGTCTGGGACGCGGAGCTGTCGGCGGGCGAGATCGCCGAGCGTTTCGACGTGACCTTCGGCGCGGTCTCCCAGCACCTCAAGGTGCTCCGGGACTGCGGTCTGGTTACGCTGCGCCAGGACGGCAAGAAGCGCTTCTACCGCGCCGACCGCGAGGGCATGGGCCCGCTGGCCGACTACCTGCAGTCCATGTGGGCCACGAAGCTCGACGCCCTCGCCGCCCTGGCCGAAGCAGCCGAGCGGGGCGAGGCGCGCGAGCGGAGCGAGTAGTCCGAAGGGACGCGCAGTGAACACGGACGTAGTCACGCTGGAGCGGCACATCGCCGCCCGCCCCGAGACGGTGTTCTCCTTCTTCATCGAACGCGACAAGTGGCTCGCATGGATGGGCAAGGACGGCGAGTTCACCTTCGAGCCCGGCGGCGCCTACCGGACCAACGTCAGCGGCGACAACGTCGCCGCCGGCCATTTCATCGAGATCGACCCGCCCAAGCGGATCGTCTTCACCTGGGGCTGGGCCGAGGGCGGGGTCCCCGTACCCCCCGGCTCCAGCACCGTGGAGATCGTCCTCGAACCGGTGGACGAGGGCACCCTGCTGCGCCTGACGCACCGCGGCCTCCCCTCCCCCGAAGCCTGCACCGCCCACGCCGAGGGCTGGACGCACTACATCCGACGCCTGGTGACATGGGCGGAAGGCGGCGACCCCGGCCCCGACGACTGGATGTGACCCACGCCCGCCGCCGGCTTCCCGGCCTTCGCCGCAACCGATCACCTGGACGAGGGCAATTGTCCGCGCACCCAATCGGGATCCGGGTTGACGTGAGGCCGCCCCGCCACCACGACGGTCGGCACGGTCTCGTCACCACCGTTCACTGCCCGCACCGCCGCCGCCCCGGCCGGGTCACGCCAGATGTCGACCCAATGCAGCCGGTGCGCGCCGCGGCCCAACCGGATCCGCAAACGCAGGCAGTACTTGCAGCCCGCCCGCCAGTAGACGATCGGCCGGCCGTCGACCGCGCTGCGGCATTGCGCCTCCGCCGCACCGATCGACCGCGGGAACGCCAGCGGCGAGTTCAGCCCTGTGAGCACCACAAACACCAGCAGAAGGACAATGGCGGCGCCGGGGGACCCCCTGACGGCCAACGCCGTTGCAACGAGTGCGCCACAGACCGCAAGCAGCATCGGCGAAATCCAAGCGCGCATCATGATGACGCAGGCTATCGGTGGCGTGGATTCGGCGGATCGCCGGGCTCGGACGTGCGGCCCGGGATGTCAGCCGCGGCGCGAACTCCCTTCCAGGTCCCGGCCGAACGAGAGGAGACGAACAGCGCAGCCATCGTTGTGTCAGTGCCCTCGCCTAGCGTGCGTACCGCATACACGGGGCGGTGAACCGCGGGGATGGGAGAGGGCAGCGGCATGAGCAACCGTATGGAGTGGCCGGCGGACCGTGACAAGGACGCCGCGCTGATCATCAGGACCGACTTTGACGATGAGCAGGCGTGGGCGGCCGTGAAAGCGGAGCTGATGACGACCTGGGGCGAGGACGACGACGTCGAGCCGTACGTCCACATCGTCGACGACCCTAAGTGGAGGGGAATCACGCCCGCTGAGGCACTCTCCGAGGCGTCCGCGCACGAAGAGCGCCGGTACGTCGTCTACCTCGCCGACCACACCTCGATGCGGAAGACCCCCGTCACGTTGCTGGCGCTGTCCCTCCTGACCAGGGAACAGTGCGAAAGCGACGAGGAGTTCGAGGCGTACGGCGGCTCGTTCCGCGTGGTGCCGTACGGGATCCACGAGATGAACGCGAACCTGATGATCGCGAACCTGGACTTCGGTGATTTCGCGGACGTGGCCGAGGACGATCCCGAGGGCGTCTTCCGAGGCTTTGGCGGGTGAGGCGCTCGGCTTGAGTTCAAAGGTCGCTCCTGAACCCGAACGTGCATGGGGAGACCGCCTCTGACCGGGGTCAACCGAGCTGCCGCCCCATGAAGTCCAGCATCCCCTCCGCCGCGACGGTCCAGAAGGCCCAGCCGTGGCCGCCCGGCCCCAGGACCACCTCGGCGTCCACGCCGCGGGCCGCGAAGGCCTTGCGCAGGTCCTCGGTTCCCGGCAGGTAGTTGGTGTCCTCAGTCCCGCAGGCGAGGTGGTACGGGGTGCGCCGGAGCCGGTCGGGCGCGGTACGCCGGATGATGTCGGCCAGGTTGTACTCCCGGGCGCGGTCCGTCAGCCGGGCGGATCCGGCCAGGTCCCGGCCGAAGGCATGGCCGAAGAAGCGGTTCCACTCCTCCATCGGCATCAGACGGTAGCCCTCGTCGGTGAAGTGCGCCGTGCTCAACCCGGCCGCGGCACCGAACAGGCCCGGGTACCGCAGGGCGTACATCAGCGCGCCGTAGCCGCCCATGGAGAGCCCGGCTACGGCCCGCTGCTGGGCCCGGCCGCCCAGCCCGTGGGTCTGTTCGACGACCGGGACGAACTCCTCGATGAACATGTCCTCGTAGCGCAGGGTGTCGCCGCCGGATCCCGCGTCGTTGATGTAGAAGCTCTCGTCCTGGCCTCCTCCCTGAATGCCGGGGTCGCGCCGGGCGTCGGGCATCACGAGCGCGCAGGCCGGGATCCGGCCCGCCGCGATGGCCCGTTCCAGGGTCGGCACGATGCCGCCCTTGACGGCCCAGTCGGTGTGCTTCCCGCTCGCGCCGTGCAGCAGGAAGAGGACCGGGATCCCGCCGTCGGGGTGAGCTCCGCCCCGGGGCGCGGAGCTCACCCCGGCGGGCAGGTAGAGGCTGTACGGGACGTCCCGGCCGAGCAGTCGGCTGTGCATGGTCAGGTCGGTACGCAGCGAGGCGGTCCCGGAGGCGGACGGAGTGGGCGCGGTGGAGGCCGGGGCCGGTCCCGGCACCCCGGGGCCGCCCCGCATCAGCAGGGCCGCGGAGATGACGGCCGCGACCGATCCGCCGACCCCGGCCGCGAGCAGGGAACGGCGCGCGGGACGTTTCACCATGGTTCCCTCACCGTTGCCACCGGATGTTCGTCTCGGCCGTCCTCGAGCCCGTGCCCGGCGGTCCGAACGCGGCGAAACCCACGCCCGTGCCGGGTCAGCGAGCAGGCACTGTCCGTAGCCGGACCGAACACATCACACGCCCGGCATCCGCATCGGGGCAAGCAGGCACGCCGGAAGACCCACCGGGGTCATCACCCAGTGGGCTACGACCGGCCCAGGGCAGTCGGGCCTGTCAGCCAGTCAGCCGGTCGGAGCCCCGGCGATGCGGTAGCCCACCCCGGGTGTCGTCGTGATGACCGGCGGGCTGCCCAGCTTGCGGCGCAGTCGGCCGACCGTGACGGTCACCGTGTTCGTGAACGGGTCGGCGTTCTCGTCCCACACCTGTTCGAGCAGGTCCTCAGTGCTCAGGAAGCCCGGACTGGCGCGCAGCAGCGCCTCCAGGACAGCGAACTCCTTGACCGAGAGGTCCAGGAGACGGCCGTCGCGGAGGGCGGTGCGGCGGACCGGGTCGAGTGCGAGGCCGGCGGCGCGCAGCGTGCGGCCCCGGGCGGCGGGCCTGCGTCTGGCCAGGGAACGAATGCGCAGGATCAGCTCGGGGAAGTGGAAGGGCTTGGCGAGGTAGTCGTCGGCGCCGAGGGTGAGGCCGCTGACCCGGTCGTCGGGCGCCCCGGCCGCGGTCAGCATCAGCACCATCGCGCGATCGTCCCGCTCGGTGAGCATCTGGCAGAGCGTGTCGCCGTGGATGCCCGGCAGGTCTCGGTCCAGGAGCACCACGTCGTACGCGTTCAGGTCGAGCTTCGCGGCGGCGGCGAGGCCGTCGTGCGCGACGTCGACGGCCATCCCCTGGTCCCTGAGTCCCTCGGCGACGACCTCGGCGAGCGATCGTGCGTCCTCCACGACCAGGACCCTCACGCCGTCACTCTTTCCGGACCGGTCGCCGACGGCAGCACGGCTGCGACCCACAGGCCGCCCTCCGGCCGGGCTCGAAGGTCGAGGCGGCCACCGTGCGCGGTGATGATCGAGGCGACGATCGACAGCCCCAGGCCGGAGCCTTCCTCCGACCGCGTCCGGTCGACGCCCAGCCGTTCGAACGGTTGCGCCAGCCGATCCACCTGGTCCTGCGCCAGGACGCGCCCGCCGGTCTCGACGATCAGGCGGGTCTCGGTGTCGTCGTGACCCGTGGAGATCCGGATCCAGCCGCCGTCGTGGTTGTGCACGATCGCGTTGTCGATCAGGTTCTCGATCATCCGGGACAGCAGGACCGCACTGCCCCGCGTCCAGGTGTCCGACTGGACCTCGTCGCGGGCGGTCAGGGTCTTCGCCGCGATGTCGGCGGCCCGGGCCGCCAGCGCCTGCGTCGCCAGCTCGCCGAGCGACACGGGAGTCCGGTCGGCGAGCGATCCGTGCTGGGCCCGGGCGAGGACGAGGAAGCCGTCCAACAGGTGCTCCACTCGGTCGAGTTCGGTCCGCACCCGGTTGGCGAGTACGACGGTCTGCGCGGCGGGCTCGGGTTTGGCGACGGCCACGTCCAGCGAGGCCCGTATCGTCGCGAGCGGTGTGCGCAGCTCGTGGGAGGCATTGGCGACGAACCGGCGCTGCGCCGCGAAGGAGGCTTCGAGGCGTTCCAGCAGACCGTCGACCGTGTCAGCGAGTTCTTTGACCTCGTCGGCGGGTCCGGCCACGGCGAGCCGCTGGTGCAGGTTCTCCGCGGAGATCCTCCGCGTCGCCGCGGTGATCACCCGCAAGGGGCGCAGGACGCGGCCGGCGAGGGCGCGGCCGAGTAGAAGCGAGACGCATGCCATCACCAGGAGCGCGATCAGCGAACCGGCCAGCAGTCGGCGGGACTGCTGCGCATGCACCTCCGAGAGCTGCCGCTGGAGGTCGCGGATGTGCTGCTCGGCGGCGGCGAGGCCGGCCTGGCCGGGTGGGGACTGGCCGGGAGCGGTGACCGTCGAATTGTTGCCGGACAGCAGGTAGGTCAAGGCGAGCAGCCCGACCCCGGAGAAGAGGAACACGGCGGCGTACAGAATCGTGAAGCGCATGCCGACGGTCCCGCTCCGCAGCTTGCCCATGGCGCCCTTGGTTCCTCTCAATGCCAGCCTCCAGCCCACCTTCCGCCCGCACCCAGGATGCCCCGTCGCACCTAACAGCGGCATGACGGCAGCGGTTCGGACCACGTTATGGGCGTATCCGTAGAACCGGACCATGCTCACCACCAACGAACTGCTCCGGCAGGAGTGGACCAGGTTCCGACGTCCCGGACGGCTGATCGCGATCGCGGCCGTGGCTCTGGCCGTCCTCGCCCTCGGCCTGCTCTACGCGTCCGGCAACCGTGCTTCCTGCGACGGCCCGTGCCCGGCCGACCCGACCGGGCCGACCGGCTCCCGCGTCACCGACCGGTTCTTCTTCCACCATCGGGATCTCGGCGAGACGGGCAGCATCACGGTCCGGATGACGTCCATGACGGGCACGATCACCTACCCTCCGCCGAACCATGACCGGATCGTCCCGGGCCTGGTGCCGTGGGCGAAGGCCGGGATCATCATCAAGGACGGTGCCCGCCAAGGGACTTCCTACGCGGCTCTGATGCTCACCGGCAGCCACGGTGTGCGGATGCAGTACGACTACCACCATGACATCGTCGGCAGCGCGGTCGGCGCCGACGCGGTCTCGCCGGAGTCGCCGCTGTGGCTGCGCCTGACACGGTCGGGCTCCACCATCACCGGCTACGAATCAGCCGACGGCAAGCAGTGGTCGAAGGTCGGCACGGCGAAGCTGTCCGCGCTGCCCGGGACCGTACAGGTCGGCCTGTTCGCCACGTCCCCCGGCGACCTGACCCTGCGGCCCGTCGGTCTCGGCGGCGCGACGGAGGAGGTGCGCTTCACCCAGGCCGGCGGTGTCTTCGACAGCGTCGGCCTGGAGGGCACGGCCTCCGCCGGGGGCTGGCGCAGCGATGCCATCGGAGAGATGAACACCACCGACTGGGAGAAGTACCACAACGCGTCCGGGGCTGTGGCCGAGGCGAACGGCAAGGTCACCGTCGCCGGCGTCGGCGACATCGGGCCGGCGGGCACCGAGGGCGGCCGCCCCGTGGAGCGCCTCCTCGTGGGCCTGACCCTCGGGTTGCTCATCACGCTCGTGGTCGCGGTGCGGTTCGTCACCTCCGAGTACCGTCGCGAGCCCGCGGGCGGCGCGCCGGCCACCCGCCGGGTGCTCGTGGGAAGGGCGATCGTCGTCGGCTCCGTCACGTTCACGGCCGGTCTCCTCGCCGTGGTTCTCGTCATCCCCGTCGGCGTGGCAGTCCTGGAGGGGAACGGGATGTCCGTCATCGGGGTGTCCCCGTTCACCGGAGTACGGGTCGTCGTCGGCACGGCCGCCGTGCTCGGCCTCATGTCCGTACTCGCTCTCGCGCTCGGCGCGCTGCTCCGTCGCGGCTGGCTCGCGATCCTCGTCGCCGTCTCGGCGATCGCGCTTCCGTACGCCCTGACCTCCTTCCCGCTGCTGGACGACGGCCTGTCACAGTGGCTGCTGCGGACCACTCCGGCCGCCGGCTTCGCCGTACAGCAGACCCTCGTCGAATATCCGCAGGTCACTGCCCACTACGCTCCCTCCGCCGGGTACTTTCCACTGCCGTGGTGGGCCGGTGTCGGTGTGTTGTGCGCGTACACGGTGACCGTTCTGAGTCTTGCGCTGCGCCGCCTGCCTCCAAGCGGTGGGCGGGCAGCGCAGCCCGCGGACTGGCAATGATCCCCGGCGGCACACCGCATCACCACGCAGTCGGCGGCCCGTACGCTCGGCGACTGCTGCACACGGCCTGAGCCTCACTTGTCGAGGAAGAGGCCGGGTTTACGCAAGTGTTCTCCGCGTGCTCGGAGCGGTGTACCGCCTGTGCGGGGGTCCCGGCGGCAGCCAGCGCGGGGCGTAGGTGCTGCTCGAAGTGGGCGGCGAAGGCCGTAGGGTCCAGGGGGGGCAGATGGTCGCGGCGACCGGCCCCGCGGTGTCCAGGGCGGCGAAGCCCGGTCCGCGCAGCAGGAGCACGTTGTCCGAGTCCAGCATGGTCGCGTTGGCCCTCTCGCGGTGGGCCTGCCAGACGGTGCCGTGGTAGAAGGCGTGCAGCGCCCGCGCCCGCGCCGCCATATCCGGGAAGCTGCGCAGCCAAACGAAGCGGTCCGCGTCGTCCAGGTCCCGGAAGCGGCCGCCTACGGTGATGCCGGCCGCCTCCTGCCCGGTGACGAATTCCCGCTCGAAGAGGTCGACCAGGGTGTCCCGGGCGCCCGGGCGCAGGGTGTACTGCCGGAGTTCGACGATGACGTTCATGGCCCGGATGCTAGAGCCGGTCCACTGACACCTCCTGTCAGCGGACCGGCAGGAGGACGCACGAAACCGCCGGGCGGGCGGGACGGCTCAACAGCCCTTGATCGGCGGCTGGTTGCTGTCACGCGGTTACGGTTCAACCGGTCCGGTCCCGACGCTGTGGGCGGCGTGACCACGACGTCGGAGCCTGCTGGAGCCCCGTTCACCGGGCTGAGCCCGCGCCGGCCAGGAACTCCATGGCACCGATGACTTCGAGGCAGCGGGGAGACGTGGATCACACGCATCCGTGTCACAGGGCGTCGGGCCACCTCGTCTCAGGGGTGTAGCCACTGACGACCACGGAGGAGCACGCGATGGACGCGCGACTGAACTACTTCGCCAGCCCGACCGCCGGCAAGGCCCTCAAGTACTTCATGTCGGCGGGCAAGGCGCTCAAGGACTCGCCGCTGCCGGCCGCGACGCAGGAGCTGGTGGCGCTTCGCGTGAGCCAGATCAACGGCTGCGCGGCCTGTATCGACATGCACACCAAGGAAGCCGCCGCGGCCGGCGAGAGCTCGGTGCGGCTGCACCTGGTGGCGGCGTGGCGGGAAGCCACGGTCTTCAGCGAGGCCGAGCGTGCCGCGCTGGAGCTGGCGGAGCAGGGAACCCGGGTCGCGGACTCCGCCGGCGGGGTCAGCGACGAGGTGTGGACGCGTGCTGCGAGGCATTACGACGAGGAGCAGCTCACCGCCCTGGTGGTCCTGGTCTCCATGATGAACATGGCGAACCGGCTGAACATCATCGCCCAGCAGCCGGCCGGCGACTACGAGCCCGGGCAGCTCCACTAAGCGGCCTCGGGGCCCCGAGCCGGGGGCGTTGGTCTGCCTCGCAGGCAGACCGGATGATCACCAGAAGATGCCGCGTCGGCGAGTACGGCCGCGCGGGAGGACCTCAAGGGGAGTCGGCGTGAGCAAGGTCGAGGAGTTCGAGGAGCTGCGGTCGCTGCTGTTCTCGATCGCCTATCGGATTCTGGGCAGTGTGGGTGAGGCCGAGGACGCGGTGCAGGAGACATGGCTGCGCTTCGACGGCTCGGCGACCCGGCCCGCGTCGGCCAAGGCCTTCCTGTCCGCAACGGTGACACGGATCTCGATCGACGTACTGCGCTCCGCGCGGGTGCGGCGGGAGGAGTACGTGGGCCCGTGGTTCCCCGAGCCGCTGCTCAGCGATCCGTATGAGGATCCGGCACGTTCGGCCGAGCTGGCCGACTCGGTGTCGATGGCGGCGCTCCTGATCCTGGAGCGGCTCAGCCCGCTGGAACGGTCGGTATTCGTGCTGCGGGAGGTGTTCGGCTTCGGGTTCGGCGAGGTCGCCGCGGCGGTGGGGCGTTCGGAGGCGGCGTGCCGACAGCTGCTGGTGCGGGCGCGGCGGCACATGGAGGCCGGGCGGCCGCGGTTCGAAGCGGACCGCCACAAGCGGCAGGAGCTCGCGGCGCGGTTCTTCGACGCGCTGAAGGACGGCGATGTGGGCGAGCTGCGGGATCTGCTGGCTGCCGATGTGCAACTGGTCGGTGACGGTGGCGGCAAGGCCCCGCAGCTGGCCAGGGCCATCATGGGCGCCGACAACGTAGCCCGGCTTCTCGGCTCCGTCTTCCCCCGGCTGGCCCGGGTCGACGTGACGTTCGAACCGCACGAGGTCAACGGCCAGCCGGGCGCGATCTTCCGCGACCGGGACGGCAAGGTGGTCCAGATCCTGTCGCTCGAGGTACTCGACGGGCAGATCCAGACGATCCGCTCGGTGATCAATCCCGACAAGCTCGGCCACCTCGGGCCGGTCGCCGACGCCTGGGCCATCGGCCGCGAGGTGAAGCGGGCCGGCCGGCAGCCGCAGTGACCGCCGAGGAACACGACGGACGCGGCGTTCGCCGAGGAGCGGAGACGTGGCGCTGTTCGTAGCGCACCGTACGGAAGCCGAGGACCAATATCCCTCCGTAAGACACAGGTCAGGCCTGCAAGTACACATGCGCGAAGTCACCCGCCCCCCGGCATGGGCGGGTGACTTCGCGCACGGGGGTGTGACCTGGGCGCGTTTCGGCTACCGGGTAGTCACATTCTGAACTTCCGCATCTGCTACTTAAAATTGCGAAATTCTTAGTAGATGCAGGGCAATCAGACTGCTAGAGTCCGCATGCGCTACTCGGGACAGGGTGGCGAGATGGCCGGTCCGAACCCCAGGTCTGCCCCTGAGCGGCGCACATCCGCGAGGCAGGCAACCGTTGTGATGCCGTGGCAAATCCGCACCGACGACGCCCGTGCCCCCACCTCCGCGTACCGCTCCGTACCGAGCCATGCGCCTTCGACACCAATCGCTCGCCGCTTCCCGCCTACCGCTCGTCGCTTTCGCCCGTCAGATGGGGAGATCCACATGAACACAGGACTCATGCGCCGCTTCGCAGCAAGCAGGACGCTGCTCCTGGGTGCCGTACTGGCCCTGGCCGTGCCGGGTACCGCCTACGCCAACACCGTGAGCGTGACCGTGAAGACCCCCGGGGCCACCAGCGGGCCCGCCTCCGCCAACTCCGAGATATCGACCCACGCCGACTGTTCCAGCGGCCTCATCTCCAGCGGCGGGATCAACCAGGCCATCGGCACCGGCGCGAGCGTGAACGGCAACCACGTCAACGGCACGTCGCCCAGCCCCGACGGCACCACCGAATACACCGGCTCCACCGGCGTCGTCGGCACCGACGTGACGCACTGGCTCGGCATCGGCGGAAGCGGGGGCCAGGTCAACGCCTCCTTCTCCACCACCCCTTACGCGATGTGCTTCACCAGCAACCTGATCAACCACACCCAGGTCGTCATGAACAAGGTCAACGCACCCACCGCCGGGGCGACGGTGGGCCTCGTCACGGCGACCTGCCCGGCCAACACCCGCCTCCTCGGCGGCGGCGCCCGGACCACCCCGGGCAACACGGGCAGCCTCAAGACGATCGCGAGCTTCCCCACCTTCAACAACTCCGCCCACAGCTTCGGCGCGAAGGCCGCGGCGGACGGAGAGGCGAACCCCGACTCCTGGTCGGCCGTCGGCTGGGACTCCGGCGCCAACAGCGCCAACTACACCTACGCCTACGCGATCTGCAGCGGAAGCGGCATCAACGTCAGCGGCGCCACGGTGAAGGTCCGCTACACCGAGGTCAGCGGCCCGACCACCGGCAGCACCGGCCAGACGGCGACCGTGGGCTGCGGCCAGGGCGACGGGAACCTGGTCAGCGGCGGCGCCGCGATCAGCGGGGGCAGCGTGACCACCACCAACTTCACCGGGCCCGCTTCGGGCGGCGACCACCTCAACGGCAGCTTCCCCAGCACCTCCGGCGGCGCCGCGGTCGGCGACGGGACCACCACGGCGGCGTACTGGACGGCCTCCGCCCACACCGGAGGCCAGTCCTCTCCCGGCACCCACACCGACGCGTGGGCGCTGTGCGCCAACGACGGCGTCTGAGGCAGCCGTTCCCGAACAACCGGACAGCCGCCCATGCGCATGAACACAAGAGAGAGAATCCGATGAGCACGAATCTCCGGCGGGGCTCCGCCACGGGCAAGGCCCTGATGCTGGCCGCCCTGCTGACCGTGGCGGTACCGGGAGCCGCGTACGCCAAGACCACCGACGTCACCGTCAGCACCCCCGGGGCCACCATGGGCCCCGCGACCCCCTTCACCGGGGTCTCCTCGCACGCGGACTGCGCCGACGGCCTCGTCTCCGGCGGCGGGGCCGACCAGGCCATCGGCGACGACGAGATGTCCAACGGCAACCACGTGATGGGCATGGCGCCCAGTGCAGACGGCGCCACCGAGTACACCGACACCCCCGGGATCGTCGGCAGCGACGCCACGCACTGGATGGCGTTCGGCGGAAGCGGGAGCCGCAGCAGCGACGCCTTCTCCACCACCCCGTACGCGATCTGCCTGCAGAGCAACCTGATCAGGCACACCCAGGTGGTCATGAACAAGGCCTCCGGGCCCACCAGCGGGCTGTCGTCCAAGCTCGTCACGGCGACCTGCCCGGCCAACACCGTCCTGATCGGCGGCGGCGCCCGCACCACCCCGGCCAGCGTCGGCAGCCTGAAGCCGATCGCGAGCTTCCCCACCTTCAACGACGCCGAGCACCACTTCGGCTCGATCGCAGCGGGTGACGGCGAGCGCGACCCCGACTCCTGGACGGCGGTCGGCGGGATCGGCGGCGGACGCGGCGAGGACAACATGACCTACGCCTACGCGATCTGCAGCACGGACGACATCGACCTCAAGCACGTCTCCACGACGGTCCACTTCACCGAGGTCAGCGGCCCGAACACGGCCTCCACGGGACAGACCGCGACGGCCGGCTGCGCCCGCGGGGAAGGGCAGCTGGTCAGCGGCGGCGCCGCGATCAGCGGCGGCAACGTGACCACGACGGACTTCAGCAAGGCGACTTCGGGCGGCCCCCACCTCAACGGCAGCTTCCCGAGCGATGCCGCCGGCACCCCGGTCGGCGACGGGGGCGCCAACCCGTCGTACTGGACGGCAGCCACCCACAGCGGCGGTTCGCCCTCCCAGGGCAGCTACTCCGACGTCTGGGCGCTCTGCCTGGACGTGCAGCACGGACACAAGCGGTAGCTCCCGAGCAACTTCCCCGGAGCGGACCCTCCTGCCCCAGGAGGGTCCGCTCGCTGCCGTTTCCGGCCACCCTGGCGCGCCGGTGCGTGGCATCCCCGGATTCCGCCCCTTGGCACATCGGCCACTGCAAGCAGGCGACTGCGGCTACCGAAAGGCCGGCACTGCCCAGCGGCATGCCCGCCCGGTCCGACGACTTCCACAGCGACCGCGTTGAGGTGGGCGTGCGCGCTGTCGCCTCGGCGAGCGCTCACATCACGCCAAACAGGACGAGAGCGAACTGGTAGGACACCTGAAGGCGTCCTACCTCTCATATGGACCGCACCAGAACTGGAGACCGGATCGTGGAAATCGCAGGAGCCCGCCCGACCCGCCGCGCCGTGCTGGCCGTCGGAGCCGGCGCGGCGTTGACCGGGGTGACTCTCAGCGGCACGGCGTTCGCAGCCGGGTCCGGGCGGGAGAAGGTCACCCGACAGCTTCGCATTCTCGAACGGGAGCACTCCGCCCGGCTGGGAGTGTTCGCACGGAACACGGCTACCGGCCGGACGGTCCTTTACCGGGCTGACGAACGCTTCCCGATGTGTTCGGTCTTCAAGACCCTCGCAGTGGCCGCCGTTCTCCGTGACCTCGACCAGGACGGAGAGTATCTCGCCAAGCGCGTCCACTACACGCAGCAGGACGTGACCAATTCCGGATATGGGCCGGTCACCGGACTGCCCGAGAATCTGGCCCACGGAATGACCGTCAGCCAGCTGTGCGCCGCCACGATCTGCAAGAGCGACAACGCCGCCGCAAATCTCCTGCTGCGTGAACTGGGCGGCCCCCGTGCGGTCACTCGTTTCTGCCGGTCAGTGGGAGACGTCATCACCCGGCTCGACCGCTGGGAGCCTGACCTGAACTCTGCGGAGCCCGACCGCCTGACGGACACCACCAGCCCGCGTGCCATCGGCGGGACCTACCAGCGTCTTGCGCTCGGCGACGCACTCGCACCCCGGGACCGGGAACTCCTGACGGGCTGGCTGCTGGCCAACACGACCAGCACGGAACGCTTCAGGGCCGGCCTGCCGGCGGATTGGACCCTGGCGGACAAGACCGGCAGCGGGAAGTACGGGACGACCAACGATGCGGGCATCACGTGGCCCCCACAGGGTGCGCCCATCGTCATGGTCGTCCTGACGACCAAGAGCCAGCCGGACGCCACGGCGGACAACCCGCTGGTGGCCAGGACCGCTGAACTTCTGGCAACGGCGCTCGCCTGACAGTCGGACAGGCCGGCGTGCGGCGGGGCCGCAGCCTCTGACGTCGCCTGACAAACCGCCGAGAGGGCCGGGTCCAGCACCTGGCGGGTCTATCGTGGGCGGCATGTCCGCCCCTGAGCTGATCCGCATCGTCTCCCGGAACTCCCCCATGGCCCTGGCACAGGTGGAGCGCGTCCGCGGCGAACTGGCCGCGCTCCACCCTCACATCCGAACCGAAGTCGTACCGGTGGTCACGACCGGCGACAAGTGGATGGGAGATCTCGCCCAGGTCGAAGGAAAGGGGGCGTTCACCAAAGAGGTCGAAGCCGCGCTGCTGAACGACGAGGCGGACCTGGCCGTCCACTGCCTCAAAGACATCCCGTGTGACCGGCCCCTGCCTGCCGGGACGGTGTTCGCCGCGTTCCTCAAGCGCGACGACATCCGCGACGCGCTCATCCACCCGGGCGGCCTCTCCCTGGACCAGCTGCCGGCCGGGACCCGCATCGGCACCTCATCCGTCCGCCGTGCCGCCCAGCTCGCGGCCAGCCGGCCCCACCTGGAGTGCGTGCCGTTCCGCGGCAACGCCAACCGCCGCCTGGAGAAGCTCTCCGCGGGCGAGGTCGACGCCGCCCTCCTCGCCGTCTCGGGCCTCGAACGCATCGGCCGCACCGACGTGATCACCCAGGTGCTGTCGACGGAGACGATGATGCCGCCCATCGGCGCAGGCATCCTCGCCCTCCAGTGCCGCCAGGACGACGTCCGGCTCATCGACCTCGTCAGCGGCCTCGGCCACCCCGACACCCACCGCGAGGCGACCGCCGAGCGGATGCTGCTCCACGTCCTTCAGGGACACTGCAACAGTCCCATCGCCGGCTACGCCCGTGCCGAACGCGGCGGAGACCTGTCGCTGCGTGCCTGCGTCTTCACCCCGGACGGAAAGACGGTCCTGAACGCGCACGAATGGGCCGGTCGGCTCGACCCCGCCACCCTCGGCACCTCTGTCGCCGTCGCACTGCTGCGGCAGGGCGCCCGCGACCTCATCGACGGCATCCCGCACTGACCCACAGGCCTGGAGCCGACGCCCGTCCGGAGGCACCGGCGGGCCTTGGCCGCCCATCAGCCCGCGGCGGGGCCGGATCCCCGGCGCTTTCAGAACGCGTTGCGGCGCCGCAATCCCAGCGGACGTCCGTCCGGGTCGACCAGGACGTGGTGCAGCGGAGTCGCGAGCACCCCTTTCGCCGTGGGCAGTTCCGGCGGTACGTAGCGGCGCAGACGGCCCGGAGGCCGTGGACCGCGGCAGCCGCCCTCGTGCCAGGCGTCCAGGGCGGTGGCGGCCTCGTCGAAAGCGTCGAACGCGGTCATCGGGTCGCACAGCGCGTCCTGCGCCCCCTGCCCCGCCCCGCCCTGAGCGTCCAGGTGCTCGCGCATGAGTTCCAGGCGCAGTTCGCGGGCGAAGGTGCGCGCGCCGTCACCGAGACCTCCCGGATCGGATGGCTCCCGCAGGTCCGGGCTGTGGTCGAGCACGACGCAGCTGAGTTCCGAGTCGTGCGTCCACGAGCGGAGGTTGATGTTGTCGGAGCCGACGGAGACCCATACGTCGTCGATCACGCACACCTTGGCGTGCACGTAGACGGGGGTTCCCGCGGGGTTCTCCAGGCCGTACACCGCCACGCGGTCGCCGCCGGCGCGGCGCAGTTCGTCCAGGGCCGTGATCCGTCCGATCAGGTTCATCGGCAGGGTCAGCCGGCCGTCCTGCTCCGGGACCGAGGGGATGACGGCGATCAGTCGCAGTTGTCGATACGTGCTCAGCGCCCGGGCGAAGCAGTCCACCACCCGGGGGGACCACAGGTACTGGTCCTCGAGGTAGACCAGTGCCCGGGCCCGCCGCAGCGCTTTGAGGTACCCCCGGGCAATGCTGCGCTCGCCGTCGGGTGCGAAGGGGTAACCGTGCAGCAGGCGGTTCGGATACGTGCGCAGCACCTGCACGGTGTGCGTGCCGCAGGGCGCCGGATCGGGTGCTTGCGGTGGCAGGACGTCCGCGCCGGTGTCCTCCCGGTGCACCAGCTCCCGCAGGCGGGTGAGGGGGCTGCGGCTGAGCGGCGCCGGGTCCTGCCAGCGCTCGCGGAAGACGGCCTCGACGTCACCGACGGCCGGTCCCCGTACGGCGAGCTGAGCGTCGTGCCACGGCGGGTGCGGCCCGTATGCCGAGGCCATGGGCAGTGACTGGCGGTCGCCGCGGTGGGTGGCGTCGTCGTTTCGGTTGTGGCAGAGGTCGATGCCGCCGACGTACGCGACGTCGAGCTCCGGGCGGCCGGGGTGGCGCAGGACCACCATCTTCTGGTGGTGTGAACCGCCGGGCCGGACCCGCAGGTCGAGCAGGCATTCGCCGCCTGCCTCCTCGATCTCCTCACCGAGGCGGCGGTTCTCCTGTTCGCTGAAGTGGAGGCCGTCCAGGTGCGAGCGCCACAGCAGCCCTTTGACGACGACACCGCGCTTCGCCGCCCGGCACAGGACGGTACCGATCTCGGTACCGGGTCCGTCGAGCCGCTCGTCGGGGTCGCCGCGCCAGTCGGTGAACAGGAGCAGGTCGCCCGCGTGCATCGCGCGGATCCCGGCCAGTAGCTGCCCGAAGTACGCAGAGCCGTGGACCAGGGCCCGTACGCGGT
The DNA here is from genome assembly GCF_036203305.1 of Streptomyces sp. NBC_00190. Taxonomy (GTDB): domain Bacteria; phylum Actinomycetota; class Actinomycetes; order Streptomycetales; family Streptomycetaceae; genus Streptomyces. The sequence continues at coordinate 707,611 of NZ_CP108131.1, forward strand.
TCCCGTCGGACCATGCCGACCCGTCCGGGTGTCGCTCGTCCAGGCCCGTCGCGGCATTGCCCCGTTCACCTGCTGTCAGCAGCCAGTCTGCGCGTGTCACGGCAACCGCCCTCCAGCCGGCGTCTACCCACCGCATGACCCCTCACTCACACCGGTCCCTCACCGCGGCCTTGGCCGCCGAGGCCCCAGGCGGCCGGGGACGCCGTCAGGGTTTCGTAAGGCGCTCACGCCCCCGCGAACGCTCCTCGGCAGGTGTCATGGGCTCATGAAACTGCGTGTCCATCCGCCGAGGTTCTCGGGACGGCTCCACGATGCCCGCACGGCGACGGCGATCGGCCGCTGGCTGGCCGCGGCCGTCGCCGCGTGCTTCGTCACCGGCGTGATCAGCCACTACCTTCAGCATCCGCCCGGCTGGCTCGTCGGAGACCTGCCCAGCCGTCCCTCGTGGGGCTACCGGCTGACCCAGGGGCTCCACGTGGCGAGCGGTATCGCCGCCGTTCCGCTGCTGCTGGCGAAGCTGTGGACGGTCTATCCGCGGCTGTTCGAGTGGCCCGCCGTACGTTCGGTACGCCACGCCCTGGAACGGCTGTCGGTGGCCGTGCTCGTCGCGTCGGCGGTCCTCGAAGTGTTCACCGGGATGCTCAACACCGCGCAGTGGTATCCGTGGCCGTTCTCCTTCGTCCAGGTGCACTACGCCCTGGGCTGGGTGTTCATCGGCGCGATGGTGCTGCACATCGCCGTCAAGGCCCCGGAGATCAAGACGCATTGGAGCCGCAGGTCGACGGGCACGCTCGCGCTGCCGGCCGAGGACGGACCGGACCGGCGGGCTCTGCTAGCGGGAGTCGCCGCCGCGGTCGGCGCGGTCACCCTCGCGACGGTCGGCCAGTCCTTCACCCCGCTGCGGCGGTTCGACCTGCTGGCTCCCCGCCACCCCGATCACGGACAGCAGGGCCTGCCGGTGAACCGCACCGCCGTCGCCGCCGGGGTCGCCGCGGTGTCCGTCGCGCAGTGGCGTCTCACTGTTGCCGGACCCCACCCGTACGAACTGACCCTCGACGAACTGCGGGGCATGAGGCAGTACGACGCGACGCTCCCGATCGCGTGCGTCGAGGGCTGGAGCAAGTCCGCGCACTGGAGCGGCGTACGGATCCGGGATCTGCTCGACCGGGCAGGGGCTCCCCCCGAAGCCAGGCTGCGGGTCGTCTCCATGGAGCGGGAGGGCGGGTACGCGGTCACGGAGATGGGCCACACCTACGCCCGGGACGAGCTCACCCTGCTCGCCTTGATGCTCAACGGCGAGGTGCTGTCGCCGGATCACGGCTTCCCGGCGCGCGTCATCGCGCCCAACCGGCCGGGCGTACTGCAGACCAAGTGGGTTCACCGGCTGGAGGTCCTGTGATGCGAACGACTGTCGGCGCCGTCGGCGCCGCCCTCCTGGGTTATGGCGTGCTGCTTCTGTTCGACGGCGGGCAGTACCTCGATGTGGCGGTCTGGCTGGCCGGCGCCGTCGCGCTGCACGACGGCATCGTCGCTCCGCTGGTCCTGGCCGTCGGCCTGCTCCTGGCCGGCGTCCGTGCGAGCAGGACGGTGCGCGGTGCGCTGATCGTCGCCGCCTCCCTGACCGTGGTCGCGCTGCCCGTACTCCTGCGGCCGGGCACGCGGAACAACCCCTCCGTGCTGCCGCTGGACTATCCGCGCAACTGGTCGCTCGCCCTCGTCGCGGTGGCCGTCCTGGCCGCCCTGCTGCACGCCGCCCGGTGGGTGCGAGGCCGCAGGGGAGGCCGGCGGCCGGAGATCGCGGAGTAGGCGGTCGTCCGGCGTCGCCCGTTGCGCACGGCTCGGGCGGCCCCGGAACCGAGAACCGCTGGTCAGTCGATGACGGCGGTGGCTTCGATCTCCACCAGATGCTCGGGGACGTCCAGTGCCGCGACGCCCAGCAAGCTGGCCGGCGGGACCGGTGTGACCCCCAGTTTCGCGCCGGCCCGGGTGATCCCCTCCAGCAGCAGCGGCATCTTGTCGGGGGTCCAGTCGACGACGTAGACGGTCAGCTTCGCCACGTCGCCGAAGGAGCCACCGACCGCGGCCAGGGCGGTGGCGATGTTGACGTAACACTGCTCGACCTGAGCGGCGAGGTCGCCCTCGCCGACCGTGACGCCGTCGGCGTCCCAGGCGACCTGCCCGGCGATGAAGACCAGCTTCGAGCCGGTCGAGACCGACACCTGCCGGTAGACGTCGATTTCCGGCAATCCGTTGGGGTTCACCAGGGTGATGGCCATGTTGCCCGCCTCCATCTGCTGGGAGAGTCGCCGCGATGGTCGCTCTCTTGTGGTTACTCAGGAACCGTAGGAGAGTGATCGCTGACATGGAAGAACGCACTTTTCGGTGACTGGGGAACCTGATGGTGACCAAGCAGTACAGCGGTTCGCCCGAGGACGCGGACCTCAGGCGCGCGGACTCCCTGGCGCGGGAGATCTTCTCGGACGTCGCCAACAAGTGGGCGCTCCTGATCATCGAGGCTCTCGGGGAACACACCCTGCGCTTCAGCGAGCTGCGTGACGAGATCGAAGGCATCAGCCACAAGATGCTCACCCAGAACCTGCGCATGCTGGAGCGCTACGGCCTGGTCGAGCGGACGGTGCACCCCGTCGTACCGCCACGGGTCGAATACACCCTCACCGAGCCGGGACAGGCCCTGCGCGTGACGATCGACGGACTCTGCGACTGGACCCACCGGTACCTCGGGCACATCGAGGCCTCCCGGCACCGCTTCGACGGCTGACAGGAGGAGCGCTCCGGGCGACGAACCCATTCGCCGACCCCGCTCGGGCTGCCTGTGTCGCCGACCGGGATCAGTGATCACTCGCCTGCGTGATGGCTGCGCGCAGCAACTCGGCCATCGATCGGCCGGCCACCCGCAGCGGTTCCGGATCACGGGCAGCCCGGCTGAGCATGAAGGCTCCCTCCAGCATCATGACCATCGAGTACGCGAGGGACTGCGCCGCCTTCGGTTCGGCCACCCAGCGGCCGAACCACCGCGTCGCGGCGGCGACCCACTCCTCGAACACCTCCGCCGTCGCGACCCGCAGCACCTCATCGCTGCTGGCGACCTCCAGCGCCACCGTCCCGATCGGGCAGGCGTCGGCGTAGTCGGCAGCCGCAAGGTCATCCGCGGCCGCTTCGAATGCGCGCACGAGGGACTCCGCAGGATCCGGCACGCTGTCCAGCAGGGCCAGCACCAATCGGCCGTACTCGGTTCCGGACGTGCGGATCATGTCCTCGGCCAGTTGCCGCTTGCCCCCCGGGAAGAAGTGGTAGATCGAGCCGAACGGTGCGTCCGCCTCTGCCGCGATCCGCTTCAGCCCGGTGGCCGAGTAGCCGTGGCGGCGGAACAGCACCGTGGCGGCACCCTGGATCCTGGCTCGTGTGTCCGACCGTCCCATTGCCTTCCACCCCTTTCCCGTCCAAAGTTACAGTAGAACGATCTATCAAGAGGGGTGTCATGCCAAGGATCGAGCTGTCGGCCGGACCCGTCGACTACCAGGACACCGGCGGTGAAGGGCCCGTGCTGGTGTTAGGCCACGGCCTGCCGATGAACGAGACCCAGTGGCGCAAGGTGGTCCCGCTGCTGGACGGATACCGCTGTGTCCTGCCCACGCTGCCCCTCGGCGGTCACCGTCAGCCGATGAACCCGGATGCCGACCTGTCCCAGCGCGGTGTCGCGCGGCTCCTGGGCGAGTTCATCGAGGGGCTCGGCCTGGACCAGGTGACCCTCGTGCTGAACGACTGGGGCGGGGGCCAGTTCCTGGTGTCGGACGGGCGGGCCCAGCGGATCGCGCGCCTGGTACTGGTGGCCTGCGAGGCCTTCGACAACTTTCCCCCGGGGCCGGCCAAGGCCATGGCCCAGGTATGCAGGGTTCCCGGCGGCGTCCGGCTCCTGACGCAGCTCATGCGCATTCCCGCGTTCCGCCACAACCGGAGCGGATACGGCGGGATGAGCCTGCGCGGGATCCCCGACGAGATCATGGACGACTGGTTCGCACCCGCCACCCGCAGCAGGGCCATTCGCCGGGACTTCGCCAAATTCGCCACCGGGGCACCCGACCGCAAGACCCTGCTCGCCTGGAGCGAGCGCCTGCGTGACTTCGACCGCCCGGTACTGGTGGTCTGGGCCACCGAGGACCGATTGATGCCGCGTGAGCACGGCCCCCGACTGGCCGAGCTGTACCCGCAAGGCCGGCTGATCGAGATCGCCGAGTCGTCCACCCTCATCCCCGAGGACCAGCCCGAACGACTCGCCGAGGTACTCACCGACTTCCTCGTCCGAACCGGAGCGGGGCCGGTCCGACACGCCGACTGAGCCCGAAGGCGGCCGGCGGCCCCTCCTTCCGCGGGCGGGTCGGGCCGCTTGCGGCCTACTCCGGCCCCTTGCGGTGGGGCCGCCGGACCGGCTCGTCCACCTGTCCCGGCCGGTCCAGGCGGCTCGCCTCGTCCTCCGCCGCCCGAATGGTCGGCTTGGGCTCGCCCTTGCGCGCGACGTGCGGGGCGCGGCGCCGCTGCTCATCGTCGTGGCCGTGCAGCGGGGCGCCTCCGGCGCCACCTTGGTCGTCCATGGCCGTCTCCTTCGGCGGTTCGACCCCCCTTGTCGTCCGGCGCATGCCCGGACACCTCTGCGGGAAACCTCTGCCCTCTGCTCCGGCGCACCGCCCGTACCAACGTTCAGGAACGTGGGGAGCTCGTCGTGAGCCTCGGCCGGGCCTCCTCCTTCACCGGCCCCGTACGGCGGTCCGGCCGGAACCCGACGGCCAGGACCGCCGCGCCGATCAGCGCGAATCCCGCCGTCCAGAGCGCACCGACATGCATGGCGTGGAGGAACGCGGCATCGGCCGCGTCGGCGAGCCGCGTGTCGTGCGTGGCGGCCGCCACGTGCCTGGCGAGCTCGGCCGAGACGTGAGCCTGTCGCCGCACTGCATCCGGGAGGCCGGTCAGCGAGCCGTCGATCGAGCGCTGGTAGACGATCGAGGTGATCGTGCCGCCGGCCGCTATGCCCAGCACGCTGCCGGTCTGGCGCAGGGTGCTGTTGACCGCGCTGCCCGCGCCGGACCGCTCCGGCGACAGGGATCCCAGCACCGCACCCGTGACGGGAGCGATCACCATGCCGATCGAGGTGCCCTGTACCAGCATGACCGCCGAGTACCAGGCGATCGGTGTGGCGGTGTCGAAGAGGGCCAAGGATCCCATCGCCAGGGCCGCGACGGTCAGCGAGACCGAGGAGACGAGCCGGACGGACGTCCGGCCGGCCAGCCTGACGGCGACGGGCGAGCCGACGACCACTCCGAGTGCTCCCGGGAGCGCCAGGAGCGAGGCGTCGAACGCCGAGTACTGGCGTGCGCCCTGCAAATAGAAAGCGAGATAGAAGGATCCGGCCGTCATGGCCAGGAAGACCATCATCAAGGTGATGTTCCCCGCGGCGAAGCGGCGTTGCGCCATCAGCCGGGGATCGAAACTGGGGTGGGCGATCCGCAGCTCCGTGACGACGAAGGCGGCGATCAGCACGATGCCCGCGGCGGTCCATCCCCAGACGCGCGGCTGCGCGAAGGACGCGTCCTGGCCCGCGCGGATCAGACCGTACGTGAGGAAGCCGAGGCCTGCCGTCGACAGGAGCATGCCGGCCGGGTCGAGGCGGCGGACCTGGGGGCTGCGGGAGTTGGGCACGTACCGCGCGATGAAGCCGAGACCGAGGACGACCACGGGTACGTTGACGAGGAACACCGAGCCCCACCAGAACCTCGCGAGCAGCGCCCCGGCGAGGATCGGCCCTGCGGCGAGTCCGACGCCGGCGAAGGACGACAGCCTGCCGAAGGCTGCCGGTCGCTCGGCGGGCTCGAACGTCCAGCTGACCACCGCCATGGTGGCCGGGACGAGCAGAGCGGCGCCGATGCCCATCACGGCGCGCCCCGCGATGAGTTGGCCGGGGGTGGTGGCGTAAGCGGCGATGGCCGAGGCGATACCGAACAGGGCCATGCCCGCCAGCAAGGTGTTGCGGTGCCCGAACCGGTCACCGAGCGCGCCCCCGGTGAACATCAGGCCGGCGAAGGCCAGCGTGTAGGCGCCCGTGGCCCACTGGAGCTGGCCGGGCGTGGCCCCTAAACCGCGCACGGGGTCGGACAGCGTCTCGAAGGCCGTGGACAGAATGGTGCCGTCGAGCCAGATGAGGAGCTGGGCGAAGATGAGGACGCCGAGGATGAGGCGTCGGCGGGTCGGCGGTGGCGTGGTGGATGACATGTGTGACTGCCTTCGGATCAGGGGGGTTTCGACGCGGCCGCAGCGTACAATCGTCAGGTACCTGACGGTTGCCTCATCGTGACAACTCGTCAAGTTCCTGTCAATCGCAATCTTTGGAGGTCGCCTCATGGGCGAGCACAGTCACGGTCGGGTGCTGAGCTTCCTGGTCCGCCACGCCTGGCTCTGCATGCGGGCGGCGATCGGGGCCGAACTGGAAGAGTTCGGGCTCACCGTGCCGCAGTTCGCGACCCTGATGATGGTCAGGACGTCCCCGGGCATGTCGGTGGCCCAGCTAGCCCGCTCGGTCGGGAGCACCCGCCAAGCCGCCAACGAAATGCTCGCGGCACTGGAACGCGACGGCCTGATCACCCGCTCGCCCCACCCCACCGACCGCAGGACACACCAGCTGCACCTGACCGACCCCGGAAACACGCTCTACGAGAAGGCGCTTCCGGCCGTCCTGCGACGGGAGGCCCAGCTCGAGGAGGGGCTGACCCCGGAACAGCGGGAGGCAGCCCTCATCTGGATGTCGACCGTCTCGACCGCCTGCCAGGAGCCGACGGAGAAGTAACGCCCCCGGTCTCGCCCACCCGCGCGACCGGCGAAGGCCGGGCCCGGCGGGATCAGCGCCCGGGCCGACCGACTTCAGCCTTCCGCTTCGAGGAGGAGATCAAGAGCGAAAGGATGCCGGTGACGACCAGGCTCCCGACCATGACCATGCCCACGCCGATCGCGTAGAGCCCGCTGGAGTCGTCCGACCAGTCGTACCAGGCGGCAATGGTCAGCCCGGCGGTGGTGCCGAGCACCGCGGCCGCGACGTGCCCCCGGAAGGCCGCCCAGCACACCGGCACCAGCAGAGTCAGCCCGAGCCCGATCACCTGCCACGCCTCGTAGGGGCCGGTCGTCGAACCGTCGGGGTGCACGTCACGGTGCTGGTCCCAGCCCAGCCAGGCAGCCCACGCCGCCATCGCGACTCCGGCCAGCACCAGGGCCGCCAACGGTTGGAGAACAGATGTCTGCAGTCGCATGCGCATGACCCCAGTGTTCCGGCTCACCCGAACGCCCATCAGAGCGCAGCTCCTCAACTCCACCCGAGCAGGAACGCCCAAAGCGGAGCCCGCTACGACGCCGGTACGCAGTCGTAGCCGCACGCGATGTGCACGGTGAGACCAGCCCCTTTGCCCGGGGGCCGTCGATCCCTGTCACACGCCTGTGACAGTCGACGGACAGTGTCGTGAAGTCAGGCGGCCAGGCTCTTAACCAGAGAACAAATTGGGACATTCAGCCACATGTCCCTCTGCTTCCGAGGACGTGAGCAGCGATGACCGAGCCGATTCGGCGGAGGAAATCCCATGAGTCTCACACTCGCGACGCCGCACACCGTAGCCCCCGCACCTGAGCTGGCCCCGCGCGAGCAGGAAGCGCTGGGACACATCGCCGCCGGACGCACCTACCTCCAGACGGCCCGCCACATGGGACTCTCCAAGCACACCGTCGACGCCTACCTCCGCCGCATCCGCGCCAAGCTCAACGTCCACAGCACCGCCGAGCTCACCCGCCTCGCCATCACCCTGGGACTGTGACGTTCAGCAACAAACCTCATACGCCGTGTACGGGTCCCGCCTGCCGCCCCGGGGAGGGTTCCAGCGTGGGCGGCGTCCAGTCCGCATGGCGGAGGATCGCGCGGATCGTGGCGCCCGAAGGCGCGAGGCGCAGAGCCGTGTTGCGGGCCGCCAGGGCGAGGGGGTGCGTCAACTGCTGGCCCATCCGGCCCGCTCGGCGGGCCGCGCGGGTCACCGCCTGGGTGCGGGGGCGGCGGGCCGCGTCGTAGCGCGCCAGTGCGGCGGGGAGGCCGGGGCCGGCCGCCAGCTCGGCGGCCAGGGTGACCGCGTCCTCCAGAGCCTGGCAGGCGCCCTGGCCGAGGTTCGGCGTCATGGCGTGGGCCGCGTCGCCGAGGAGGGCCACCCGGCCCACGGCGAAGCACGGCAGAGGCGCGGCCAGCTCGTGGATGTCGTGGTGCAGGACGTCCTCGGGCCGGGTCGCGTCCAGCAAGTGCGGAATCGGCCGGTGCCAGGCGCCGAACCGGCGGCGCAGCACGGCCAGCGGGTCGCGGTGACGTACGCCCGCCGGCGAGTTGATCACGGCGTGCCATTCGGCGCGCCCGTCGGTGAAGGCGATGTGCCCGAACTCCGCACCCGGACCCCAGGTCAGCTCGAAGTCGGTGTCCAAGGGCACCGGTTCGGCGGTGATGGCGCGCAGCACGGTCGATCCGCTGTACGCGGGCCCGGGGTGGCCCTGGAACAGGGCGGTCCGGATCCGGCTGCGCAGACCGTCGGCGGCCACGACGAGGTCCGCGTCCAGGTCCTCGGCAGTTTCCACCTCCGTGCCGACGATCAGGCTGGAGGCCGGCAGTTCCGCCCGCAGCAGCCGGTGCAGTTCGGCACGCGGGATCCCCGTCATCGGGGTTCCCAGGGCCCGCTCCAGCGCGGCGCCGTCCATACGTGAAAGCCACCGCCCGCTGGGGGTGCGCGTCCCGCCCGTGTACTGGCGCCGCGCTGCCGCGCGGACTGCGGGACCCACACCCAGCGCGTCGAGGGCACGGATCCCGTTGGGGGCGAGCGAGATCCCGGCGCCCGCGTCGTCCAGAACGGCGGCGCGTTCGAGGACGGTCACCTCCCAGCCGGTGCGGTGCAGGCCGATCGCCGCCGCCAGCCCACCGATGCCGGCCCCGACCACCACAGCCCTGCCACCCATGACGCCTCCATTTCTACAGGTGTAGAAGACCTGGAGCGCAGCCTACTCCGATGTTTCTACAGGTGTAGAAAGGGGGTGTGAGTGAAGAGCGACGGACCGTCCTGGCCGATGCGGCCATCGAGGTGCTGGCCGAGGCCGGCATGCGCGGGCTGACCCACCGCGCCGTGGACCGGGAGGCAGGGCTCCCGCCGGGCACCACGTCCGCGTATTACCGAACCCGCGCCGCACTGCTGACCGGGCTGGTGCTCCGCCTGGTTGCCCGGGACCAGGCCGAACTCCATACCGCAGGCGAGGCCCTGCCAACCCTCCGCACCCCTGCCGAACTCACCGACGCCTTCGAGTTCCTGACCGTGCTCCGTCTCACCGGCGAAGGCCGCCGCCGCACTCTGGCCCGCTACGCCTGCATGGTGGAGAGCGTCCGCGACCCGGAGCTGCGCGAGATCCTCGTCCCGCGCGCCAACGCGGGGCGCGACGCCGTACGCGCCTTCCTGGCCGCGCACGGCGTCACCGACCTCGACGCCCGTACGCACAGCCTGCTGGCCTGCGTAGAGGGCCTGGTCCTGGAACACCTGCTGACCGGCACCCCGGTCCCCCGCGAGGCCCTGGAGGGACTGGTCGCCGCGGCCCTGCGCTGAGGCGGGGTGCGTGAGCCCTCGCGATCCCGTCCGGCCTTGGAAGGCGCCTCCCGGCGCGCGGCTCCTCACGGTCCAGCAGGCGCAGGACACGGAGGCGGCCCTGGCTCTGGCGAACAGCGTCCCGCAGGCGCTCGGGGCGAGCGTGTGGACCACCGACCTGGAGACCGGCCTCGACCTGGTGGCCCGGCTGAACGCGGGCGAGGCGTGGCTCAACTGCCATCTGGTGCAGACGGCCGAACTCCCGCACGGGGGCCGGGGGACGTCCGGTCACGGCACCGACCTGAGCGTCCTGGCGCTGCACGAGTACCAGCGGCCGAAGATGGTGACCGTGCGGGTGACCCGGTAGCGGCGGCCCACCCCCGGACGCCTCACGAGGACCGGGCCTACTGTCCGCGGCCGTCGGCGGAGGCGAAGCCCAGCCAGGTGTGGCGGTTGCCCCACCAACACCAGCCGATCTTCGGGGCGTTGCACCGCTCAGGGCCGTCCCGCCCCGTGCCGTTGCTGATCCAGATCGCCGGGGTGCGGGCGTCCAGGGCGCCGTTCGCCTTGCGCAGCCGCGAGCCGATGGTCATGAAGCAGTGGTTGCGCTCAAGGACCGCCGGCTGCTGGAGCACCCAGTGGATGCCTTCGGTGAGCAGCAGCGGGGTGCGGTCCTCCTCGGTGAGGGCGGGCAGCGCCTCGTCCGGGCTCCAGTTGGCCATGTGGTCGCCGCGATCGAGGCCGGTGACGAGGTAGAGGGGGGCGTCGGGCAGCTCGACCGTGCAGGGGGTGAAGCGGTCGACGTCGGGCATGTCGGTGACGACGAAGCCGGGCTTGCCGTCGTGGCGGAGCAGCGGTGCGAGGGCGGACGCGGGAACGCGGTCCGGGTGGATGGCGAGCAGGGCGTCGCCGTGTCCGCTGCCGGCGTCCTCGGCGAAGGTGCGCAGCGCGTCGGCGGGCATCCCCGCGAGCTCGTGTACCCCGAGCCCGATCAGGTGTTCCGCTTGGACGGCGAGCGGCGGGAGCGGGGGCACGGTGGCGGTGGACGAGATATCGGGCAAGGTCCTCATCGGTTCCGTCGTCTGGGCAGGTGGACCTGAGATGAACGAGGCAGCCTGCCAGTTCGTTCCCGAAGCCGTTCGGCGACGTCGCCGCGCTGGTTCGTGGGGTGAGGCGAGGCGGCCACCGGGTGCAGACCGGTTGCCTCCCGGCGGCGCCCCCGGGATCCGGGTCGGCAGGACGGGAGGTGCCGGGCTGGGGGACTATCCCCGCTCCCAGGAGGTGCAGTTGCGGCGGGTCTCCGGGGCGCCCGGGGTGAGGCTCGGGCACGGGACCGGCGCCTCCGCCGGTGAGGACGGACGCTCCCATCGCGGCGGCTCGGCCGGTGTGCTCGCCGGGCCTTCCAAGTACAACGTGGCCGCACCTGCGACCAGTACGAGCACCGCCCAACCCGCCACCGCCCACCGCCGGATCGACATCGACATCGTCCGCCCCCTGCCCCACTCGCCGCCCTCGGGACTCCCCCGGACCCATTCTCCGTGACGTGATGCAGGGGCATGCGGACGGCCTGGCGGATCCCCCGGCCGTCCGCGCCGCCTCCGCTCCACCGGGCGGCCCTGCCCGGGCGTCACCCGGTGTGGCGGCCCGTCAGTTCTGGATCGTGATCTCACGCTTGAGGATCTTTCCCGTCGGGCCCTTCGGCAGGCCCGGCACCAGCTGGACGACCCTGGGGTACTTGTACGGGGCCACACGGGCCTTGACGAACTCGCGGAGATCGTCCGCGGTGACCTCTACACCCGGCTTCAGCGTGACGACGGCGGCGACCTCCTCCCCGTGCACCTCGTGCGGGACCCCCACGACGGCGGCTTCGGCGACGGCCGGGTGCTCGTAGAAGACCTCTTCGATCTCGCGCGGGTAGACGTTGTATCCACCGCGGATGACGAGGTCCTTCTTGCGGTCGACGATGAAGTAGAAGCCGTCCTCGTCGAGCCGGGCCAGGTCGCCGGTGCGGAACCAGCCGTCGGCGAACGCGGCCTCGTCGGCCTCCGGGCGGTTCCAGTAGCCGGGCATGACGTTCGGCCCCTGCACGGCGATCTCGCCGACCTCGCCCTCGGCGACGTCCTTGGCCTCCTCGTCGATCAGGCGTACCCGCACACCGTCGATCGGGGTGCCGATCGAACCGGGCTTGCGGAGGCCGTCGAGCGAACCGAACGTGACCACCGGGGCGGTCTCGGACAGGCCGTAGCCCTCGACGACCGGGCACGCGAACGCCGACTCGAAGCGGTGCAGCACCTCCACGGGCATCGCCGAGCCGCCCGTCACGCACAGCCGCAGGGCGCTGCTGTCGCCCGTGAGACCGGTCGAGCCGTTCGCGTCGGCGGCGGCGAGCAGGCCCAGGAACATGGTGGGCACGCCCTCCATCACCGTGACGTGGTCGCGGGAGAGGATCTCGAGCGCCTTCGCCGCGTCGAACCGCGGCAGCAGGGTGACGCGGGCGCCGGTGAGCACCGCCGCGTTCAGACCGCAGGTCTGGCCGAAGACGTGGAAGAAGGGCAGGCCGCCGAAGACCGTGTCCGAAGCCGACATCTTCAGCATGCGTGCCACGGTGGCGGTGTTGCTGCCCAGGTTGCCGTGGGTGAGCCGGGCACCCTTGGGCCGGCCGGTGGTGCCGGACGTGTAGAGCAGCACGGCGAGGTCGTCGGTGTCCCGGTCCACGACCTCGGTACACGGCACGGTGGCGGCCAACGCGGCGCCGAAGTCCTCCGCGGTCACGTCGACGCAATCGATGCCCAGTTCCGCCGCCGCGGCACCGGCCTCGGCCAGCGCCGGCCCCCAGGCCAGGATCAGCCGGGCGCCGCAGTCGCCGGCGCCGTAGCCGATCTCGGCGGACTTCAGCAGCGGATTCATCGGGACGGCGACCGCGCCGGCTCGCAGGATGCCGTAGTAGGCGACCGCGAAGTGCGGGATGTTCGGCAGCAGGATCGCCACTCGGTCGCCGGGCCCGACGCCCTGGGCGGCCAGCCAGCCGGCGACGCGCGCACTGCGTTCGTCCAGCGACCGGTAGTCGAGCGCCAGGCCGTCCAACTGGATCGCGGTGCCGTCGGGGTTCGCCGCGGCGGTGCGGGCCAGGTTGAGGGCGAGGTTGGTCATCTTTGACCTCTTTCTGATGTTCGGTCTTCAGGCGGGCGCCGGTCGCCACTGTGCCGGCCCGCTGACAGCGGGCCGGCACAGTGGGGTGGCACGGCGGGGTGGGACAGCGGGGTGGTGCATGTCCTGCGAGAACTCGGCCACTTCGGCCCTGACTTGATCTTGGCCGCCACCAGGCTATCGGTCAGGCGCCGGACGCGGAGCACTCAGGGCCCGCGGGTCAGGCCCACTGGCTGAGGTCGTACCGTCCGGCCTCGGCAGCAGGCGGTCATCGTGCCGGCAGGACGACGATCCTGTCCCGTGACGGGTCGGCGCAGGCATTCGGGTGGCGGCGCGCCGTGTCGGGCTGCCGGCGTCGGCCTGGTTCGCCATCCTGGGCCGGGCGCGGCATCGCAGTTGCTGCCGCCCCTCACCCAGGCGAGAAGGAGTACGGCATGCCGACGGATGCGGTCAGACGTTTCCTCGCAGCTTTGGAACCGGACCATCGGGAGGCCGTCACGAGCAGACCGTCGGGCGAGCAGGAACGCCTCGCGGCCGCTTGGGAGCAGGAGCTGGAGTCGGACTCCGAGCTCGACACGCTCGATGAACTGTCACCACCCGCGGCAGAGGCCGAAGCGGCCCGTCGAGTCATGGACCGCGAACCCTGACCCGGCCTCCTCGTCCGGCAAGACGATGCCCCGGGACGAGCGCCGAGGGGCATCGTGTTGCGATCGATGCCCCTCGGGGCGTGGCCGGTGTTGCCGGCCACGTGGTTCAGCAGTCGGGGATGACGGTGCCGTTGTTGTCCTTGGCGACGTCGTTGCCCCACCTGGACAGGTAGTACGCGGACACCCACTGCCGGGCCGGGCCGACGTCCGGATCGGTCTTCAGCCACCAGTGGTTGAAGTCGCTCCCGCTGCGGATCTCACGCCCCCACGCCTTGCAGAACACATAGTTGGTCCCCGCGTACAGCGTTCCCGTGCCCGACGTACTCGTCGGCGAACCGTAGACCGGGGCGTTCACGAACGTGTCCACCCAGTACCGGCTGCCGCCGGGCGGATCGGAGGAACCCCCTCCCGGGCCGTAGAGGCGGATGGCTCCGTAGTAGTCACCGTGCGACGAGAGCGCGGACACCTGCACGTGGCCGCCGGAGTACGGCGCCTCGGCGATGTAGCCCTGACCCAGGTACATCGCCACGTGATGGATGGTCGAGGGCGCGTTCCCGAAGAAGACCAGATCGCCGGGGAGCAGCGGTGCGGTGCCGTTGCTGCGGTAGAACCTGGCGACCGCCCGGGAGGAGGTCCACTGGGTCCGGGTCACTCCGTTGATGACGTCGGCGCCCACGGCGAGGTAGTACGCGTAACGGACCATTCCGGAACAGTCCAGGCCCCGGACATTGCAGTCATTCGGGGCGCCGTTGGACGGATCGCAGATCCCGTACGTGGGGCCCGGCTGCCCGCCGTGGCCGCCGCCCCAGGAGTACGGCGTGCCGATCAAGCCGCAGGCGGCGTTCACCGCCGAGTTGGCCTGCGGAGCGGCCCCGGAGGACAGGACGGCGCAGGACGGCGCCGCGCGGGCCTGCGGGGCGCCGGAGAAGAAGACGATGACGGAAGCAAGCATGGCGAGCAGTGCGGCGGGGCGCAGGACCGGGAGGGAGCGCCGCGGTGGGGGGTTGACGCGCGCAGGCATGGAGGTTTCCTAGGCTCGTTGCCACAAGTGGCTTGATGTGAGGGGTAGTTGGCGGCGGCCATTCAAGCAGTGCGAGGCCGGTGCAGATAGCCCGGGAGCGAAAACTGCTGCAAGCGCCGACGAGCACGCGGTACTGCGCTGCTGCTGCACGCCTTGCGTTCCTAGGGGTTCTAGGTTAAAACTAGGACCCCTAGGATGGATCAGGGGAGGACGCATGGCGCGGGCAGGGCTGACGGCGGAGCGGGTGACGATCGCGGGAGCCGAGTTGGCGGACGAGGTCGGGCTCGACCAGGTGACCATGTCGCAGGTGGCGCGACGGTTCGGCGTGAAGGACGCGAGCCTCTACACGCACGTGCGCAGCCTGGAGGATCTGCGCGGACGGATCGCGCTGCTGGCGGCGGACGAGAAGACCATCCGTATCGCGGAGGCGACCGCCGGGCTGGCGGGCAGGGACGCACTGGTCGCGTTCGCCGACGCGTGGCGGGAGTACGCCCACGAGCATCCGGGCCGCTACATGGCGACGCAGACCTCGATCCGGATCGACCCCGAGCTGGCCGCGAAGGCGACCGGACCGCGACGCGCGGTCGAGCTGACCTACGGCATGCTGCGCGCCTACGGACTGGCGGAGCCGGACCTGACCGACGCGGTCCGGCTGTTGCGCAGCACGTTCCACGGCTTCGTCGCCCTGGAGGCCGCGGGCGGATTCGCGCACGAGCGCTCGCCGCAGCAGTCCTGGATCCGCGCCCTCGACGCCCTGCACACCCTCCTGGAGCACTGGCCCCCGTCCCGAGAGGGTGACGACTCGTGATCGACCCGACCATCGGCAGCCTGCGCGTGAACGGCGCGAACCTGCACTACGAAGTACGCGGTCAGGGCCCGCTCCTGCTGCTCATCCCCGGAGGGACGGGCGGCGCGGCCTCCTTCGACGGCATCATCGGCGACCTGGCCGCCGAGTACACCGTCGCGACCTACGACCCGCGCGGCATGTCCCGGAGCACCCTGGACGACCCCGAGGCCGAGCAGAGGGTGGCCGAACACGCGGATGACGCCTTCCGGATGCTGGAACTGCTGTCACCCGGTGAGCCCGCCCGGGTGTTCGGCGCCAGTTCGGGCGCGATCGCCGCCCTGCACCTGCTCACCACCCGCCCTGAACGCATCGAACGCATCGTGGCGCACGAGCCGCCGGTGGTGGAGGTCCTGCCGGATGCCTCGGAACATCGCGCGCTGATCGCGCGCGTACAGGCAACGTTCCACTCGGAGGGGCTCATGCCGGCGATTGTCCTGTTCGCTGCGGGTCTGAGGAAGGACGGCGACACCACCGAGCCGAAGGCCGAGGTCAGGCTTCCACCACAGGCCGCTGCCCGGGCCGAGCGGACGATCGCCGACCTGCCGTATTTCGTCGGGCGCATCGTGCCCGCCTTCATGTCGTACGTCCCGGACATCCACCGGCTGGAGACGCTGTCGGACCGGCTCGTGCTCGCCTGCGGCCAGGACGCACGAGGCGAGCTGCCCTACCGTGCAGCGGCCTGTCTGGCGGAGCGGCTCGGCACGGAACTCCTGCACTTCCCCGGCGGGCACACCGGCCTGACCACACATCCCGCCGAGTCCGCCGAGTTCCTCCGGAAGGCTTTCCGCGCCGGGGCGGCGATCGCGGCCACGCCCGATGGACACTCCGCGTAACGTTCGCCACATGCACACCACCCTCACAGAGCACGCCCGGTGCGTCTGGGGCGACGAGTACGGCCCTACGCCCGAGTGCGAGGCCCGCGAGCACCACTGGACGCGCTTCGCGGAAGAGCTGACCTTCGCCGACTCCGAGGCGATCCTGGCCATGTTGCGTGAGCTGTGCCCGAACCTGATCGACGGTCTCCTGCCCGTGTGGGTACGGAACCTCGCCTACCGGCTGATCCTGCTCCAGCGGCCCCACGATCCGGCGATGATGCGGGAGGCGGCCCTCAACCTCGAAGCACACGGCCCGTCCTGGGACGACATCGCCGAGGACCTGCGCGCCCGAGCGGATGCCCTCGACCCGGCGGGAGCCAGGCCTTGGGGACACGGTTAGGGGCACCTGGCCTCGTTCCGATTTCCCCATACAGAGGCTCGGCGGCCTGCCGGCCCACCATCATCGGTCCATGACCACACCCAGCCCCGAACTGCGGCTCGCGACCTACGTTCAAACCGTCCTTGGCGACGGGCCGTTCCTCCCGCCCGGCGGCTGGAGCCACATGGGCGCCGTCATCTGCGACACCAGCTTCCAGGCGCGCCGCAAGTACGAGTCAACGATCCGGCCCCGGCTTCTCCAACTCCAGTCGGCATGGCCCGACGCCGCCACGGTCCGCGGCTTCCAGGCACGACTCTCCACGGAAGACCTTTCCGTAGCCATGAACTTCAACAGCCCCCTGAGGGTCGCGACAGCGCACGCCATCACCGCTCTGCTGGCTGCGCGAGAGGTCGACACCCGTGACGACCTCCACGCGTGGCTCGGCCACCGAGCTAACCGCGCCGCCCTGCGCGCGGTGAAGGGGGTCGGGCCGAAGAGCCTGGACTACATCGGGAACCTCGTCGGCAGGTCGCAGGTCGCCGTGGACGTACATCTCCGCGCTTTTGCGGCGGACGCCGGTGTCCCGGACCTCGGGTACGAGCAGCTGCGAGCGGTGTACGAGTCGACCGCGGCCGTTCTCGGCCACGAACCCGGCGGATTGGAACACGCCATCTGGCGGTTCAAGTCGCAAGCCGTGTAGCCCGTCCGGCCGGACGTCCGCTGTACGGCGGCTGGGGGGCCGGACACGCCGGGTTCGGCGGATCAGGGCGGCGTGAGCGCGCTCAGGACCGGCGAAGTGGGGATCACGATCACCGATTTCGACTGTCTGCCCTGGGAGATCCAGGCATGGCGGCCATCTGGCGTGATGGCCATCCCTCATGCCGCCTCGTCCATGAGTACACGGCGAGCCTTCCTGACGGCGGTGTCGAATACCCACACCTCGCCCGGCTCGCCGAGCACACTGCTGGTCACGAAGGCGTGTCGCCCGTCCGGGGTAAGTGCCGCGTCGAAGCCGGCACAGCCCGCGATGACCGGGTGGCCGTCGACCGGCGCTTTGGTGTCGGTGTCGACCACGACGACTTCACATAGGCGAGCAGCCCGTCCGGGGTGATCGCCACCCCATGCGGCCTTGCGCCCACCCGAATCGTGGCCATGGCCGTGACGGATGCGGCATTGCGTCTCCTCACTCCCGGCGCTGCGCCGGAGGAAGGCGGAGGTTCAGGTGTGGATGTGGCCGTTGCGGCCGTCGTGCGCGTCAGCCGTGTCGTCGTCGAACCAGTGGCCCCCCGCTGCCAGATAGCGGAACGCGTGCCGCTGCCCGGAAGGCAGGTTCACGGTCACGGCCCGCAGGCCGCCCTTGCGGTCCTTGAGCGGGTGCGCGCCCGGGGTCCAGCCGTTGAAGTCCCCCACGACGCTCACCGGGCCTGCGGGAACGTCCGCGGGCAAGGCGAAGGTCACCGCGATGGAATCCTTGCGAAGCTTGCGTTCGAGCACGGGGCCGGCTCCCTTTTCTCCGTCGGACGAGCCACAGGCCACCATCGTCACCCCCCGCGGGACCGAGCGGCAACGCGGCACGAGCAGCACACCCCCGCCGGGGCGACCACCGGATCCGCCGCACGGCCCTGTCCACGCTCCATGCGCTCGGCGAGCGTCAGCCGATCCCTTGGCCTCACCGGGCGCCGCAGGACGACGAGGGCCCATGCGCGGCACGGCGACGTGCGTCGGCGGCTGACCGCGATTACGGCAGGCCGTGACGTGGAAGCGATCTCCGCATGACCGAAAGCGCGAGTCCCTACATCTCCTCGGCGCGGGTCACCGTACTCGGCGTACAGCCTGGTGACCCGCCGTTCCGCATCGTGGAGATCGATGGCGAGATCGTCGGCACCGCCAGGTCCATGACGGACGTGATCGTGACCGCCGCCGCCTGCGGCATCACGATCCACGACCTGGACAACCCGGGCGAGGTCCGATGGGTCGGCGGCGGGAAGTACCACTGGCATTCGTTCTGACAGGGCGGCCCGGATCCACAGGAGCAGCGCGCGGACCGGCTGCCGCAGAGAACTTGGCGTACCTCGCTGGACTTGGCGCGGCCCCGGCCACCACCCGGGCACGCGGCCCCGCCCGTCCGCGCTTCCCCCGCCCGCCGACGCGGCCGGACCCCGGTTGCACCGCGCCCATGAGGCCCGCTTCGTCTCCGGCGCGGGACGGGCGGACCACAACCGGCACGAGAGCCGTCTCAGCACACCACGCCTCGCACACCAGAATCGATTCCGCATCTCCCTGCGAAGGAATGCGAGCGCCGGCTGTTACAGGGCCCTGAACCCGTTCGGCGCAGGGACGAGGGGAGCCTTCGGCGGTGTGATCTCCGTTGCCGGATACGCGGTTCGCAGGCCTCCCACCGGCTTGCGCCGAATTGCCGCGTTATCCGTGTCAATGCGGCTTTGACAGTTGCCCATTACAAGGGAGAGTTACGGACATATCCGGATTGGGCAACACGCGCCGAATGAGCCGTGTTCAGGGGCGGTTGGGGGCCAGAGTGTGGCTCCTCGGCAGGACGCCGGGAACCGTTCGAAGCTCGTCCGGCTCGCACGAAGCCGGACCGGGCCGTCTGTTGAAGGGGTCATCTCCATGTCTGCTTCTCTCGCCACCCGCCGTGCTCTCGCCGCGCTCCTGGCCGCCGGTGGCCTGATCGGCGCGGCGGCTCTGCCGGCCGCCGCCGACGACCACGGGCGCGACCACCGCAACTCCCGCTCCTCGATCGTCATCGGCGACGTCCAGTACGAGAGCCCCGGCCGCAACGACCGCTCCAACCGCGCCCTGAACGGCGAATGGGTCGAGGTGAAGAACACCGGCCGCAACAGCGTCAACCTGCGCGGCTTCACCCTCAGCGACCGCGACGGCAACCGCTACCGCTTCAACGACTTCCGCCTCGACGGCCGCTCCAGCGTCAGGGTCCACACCGGCCAGGGCCGCGACACCCGTCACGACGTCTACCAGGACCGCCGTCACCAGGTGTGGGACGAGCGTGACACCGCCACCCTCCGCGACAACCGCGGCAACGTCATCGACTCCGAATCCTGGGGCCGCCGCGGACACCAGCACCGCGGCTGATCCAGACCGGCAGCCACACCCACGAGGAGGGTGAACTGCCGGCCACGAGGTGTGGAGTGGCGTGCCACGGCTACCCAGCCGCGGCGCGCCACACCCGTGCCAGGGCCCATGCCGAAGACGTCCTGGTCAGGGCTGGGGCGCGCCCTGCGCGTTCGACGCATCACCCTGAGTCGCCACCGTGGCCGGGCTGACCCGCGTTAGTCTGCGCACACTGGAAACATGCCCGGGATGACTTTCGGCGAGACGGCGGAGCGTGAGGACCTGCTCTCCGCAGCTGCTGTCGAAGCCGTCGAAAGGACCAGTGCCTACGCCGGGAGTGTCTTTCTCCGTTCCCGCGACCGCCGGTCGGTCGTCCTCGCCGCTGCCTGCGGGGTGCCGCCCTCCCTGCTCGGCGGCTGGCGCCTCATTCCGGTCAGCAGCCCCATCCCGGTCGCCGTGGCGTACAGCGCCGGACGCACGGTCCACCTGGCTGACGCAGAAGAGACCATGCGCCGGTATCCGCAGGTCGCGCTGGCTCTGCCGTACGCGTTCGGCTCTTGCTCCGTTCCGGTGAGCGCGGGAGGCGAGGCCTTCGGCACGCTGGCGATCGTGTGGGCGGCGTCCCCCGGCAGGGAAGGGCTCTCCAAGGCCGAGCGCCGCCGCGTGCGGACCATCGCCAGACGGCTCGGCGACTCCCTCGCCGCCTTGCGGGCGCGTACGGGCGATCCTGTGGAATGCGACCCGGACACGGTCCCCGTCGAGGTTCCGGCTCCCTCGCCGTCGGCCGTGCGGGTCGGCTTCTTCGACTGGGACCTTGCCGCCGGCACCGTGGCCATGGACGATCAAGGCTGCGCGATCTTCGGGCTTGACCCCCGCGCATTCGACGGACGAGCCGAAACGCTCGGTTCCCTCCTGTACCCCGGCGACCTCGCCGTATTCCGGGCTTACGCGCGGACGGCGGCTGCCGAAGGCCAGCCCGTAGCACGCCGCCTGCGCGTCCGGGTCGACACGGACGGCGGCGGAAAGCACCGCACGGTCGAGCTGTGGGGCCGCACACCGGAGGCCGAAGACGGGCGGGCACGCGCCCAGCTGGTCGGCGCGGTCGTGGACGCGCGGGCCGGCCAGCTGGCCCTCTCGGCGATCGAGCGTCTGACAGACGGACTGTTCTCGCTCGCCCCCGACGGGCAGGTCACGTACGCCAACCGCAGCGCCCTGCACCTGCTGGACGTTCGCAGAGACGCACTGCTGGGCCGGTGCCTCTGGGACGCGCTGCCATGGCTGGCCGATCCCGACATCGAGTACCGGCACCGGTCCGCGATGATCTCCCAGGCGCCGGCGTCCTTCCTCGCCTGTCCCTCGCCGGACCGGTGCCTCGCCTTCTCCCTCCACCCCGCACCGGACGGGGTGACCGGCCGCGTCGTGCCCGTCGGCCAAGCGCCTCCGGACTCGACGCCGTCCGCCCCGCCCGTCTTGGCAGCACCCGCAACCGCCCCGGCACGCATGGGCGTCATGTACCACGTCCTGCAGCTGGGCAGCGCGCTGACCGAGGCGGTCACCGCCCGCGAAGTCTGCGAAGTGGTCTCCGACCAGCTCCTGCCGGCCTTCGGAGGCCAGCGGCTGGCCATCTACGTGGTGCGCGAGGAAACGCTGCACCTGCTCTTCCACACCGGGCACGACAAGGGGTTCCTCGACTGGCTGGAGGGCGTACCCCTGCACGCCCACCTGCCGGGCACGGAAACCCTGACGTCCGGCGCTCCGCTCTTCATCGAATCGCAGCAGGAGCTTGCCCGGAACTATCCGGACATCCCCACGGGTGGGGTCAGCTCCTGGGCGTACCTGCCACTGATCGCCTCCAGTCACCCCGTCGGCACCTGCATCCTCGGCTTCGACGAGATCCACCGGTTCACCGAGAAGGACCGCGGCGTCCTGACCGCACTCGCCGGGCTGATAGCCCAGGCTCTGGAACGAGCTCGGCTCTACGACTCGGAGTTCACCCTGGCGCGCGGCCTGCAGCAGGCGCTCCTGCCGCACCGGCTGCCGGTACTCCCGGGTATCCGCACCGTCATGCGCTATCTGCCCGGCACCAGGGGAATGGAGATCGGCGGCGACTGGTACGACGTCATCCCCACCGACAGCGGGGTCTGTCTCGTCATCGGAGACGTGGAGGGCCACAGCATCGCCGCCGCGGCCACCATGGCCCAGCTGCGCAGTGCGGTACGAGCCTTCGCGGCCGTAGGGCACGCGCCCGGCGATGTGATGGCGGGCGCCAACCGGACCCTCATCGACCTCGACCCCGGGCTGCTGGCCAGTTGCTGCGTCATTCACCTCGAACCCCGGAGCCACCAGGCCCACGCCGTCACCGCCGGCCACCCCCCACCCCTGCTCCGTCACCCCGACGGGACCACCGACGTCCTTGACCTGGGCATCGGCCCGATCCTCGGTGTGGAGCGTGCGAGTGCCTATCCCGAAACCCGGATCGAGGTCCCGCCCGGATCCGTCCTGGCCCTCTACACCGACGGCCTGGTCGAGGAGCCCGCAGCCGACATCGACGTGGGGATCGACCGGCTGCGGGCGTCCCTGGCCCACGCCCGTGCCGACTCGCTCGACGAACTCGCCGACCGGCTCCTGCACAACGCCCGCGGCTCCGCCTACCGGGCCGACGACATCGCCCTGCTCCTCATCGAGACCGCCACCGACCAGCACGCCGCTCAGGACGAGAGACACGCCCCCGCGCTTACATTCCGTACACGCAGCCAACAGTAGACTACACAGGGTGACGAACAATCTCGGCAGTGCTCCGTCCCGCTCAGACGCTCCCAGTCACATCTACTACTTCGACGTGGGGGCCGGGCACTGGCAGGGGGAGTTCACGTTCCGCGTCACCTCGTGGCGACGCTTCCGCGGCACCCGCGGCCTCGGACTGCGGAACCGGGCGCTCGTCGTCGCGATGGCCGTCACCCAGCGGCTGACCGGCGCGTCCCGGCTGGAGTCGACGATCATCGCCAGCCCGTCGGCGGGCGCCTTCGGTGTGGCCGACAACGTGGTCAGGCTCACCAAGTTCGGCGTGACCCTGTACCTGTTGAAGGAGCGCTATCTGCTCGCCCCTGACGGCAGGGGCGTCACCGTGCAGGCGAACGAGCAGTTCGGCCCCGTGCCGGGCATCCTGACGCGGCGGTTCACCTACCCCGCGGAGATCCAGCCCTCCGGCATGGGGTCCGTCTACCACATGCCGCTGCTGGGGAGCCCATGGACGGCTACGTACCGGGTGGGAGCCGACCGGCAGAGCCTGGCGGGGGAACTCGTCTGCACCTGGGCGAAGGCCACGGAGAACGCCCGCCGGGTCTCATGACAGGGGACGCCGCTGCCGCAGCTGCCGCTGCCGCTGCCGCCGAGAAGGTCGCCGGAGTGGCCCGGGAGCTCGCCGCCCGCGTCACGAGGTACGACGCCCAACGGGACCATCGTGCGGTGTTCGCCTACACCTACTTCCGGCTCACCTCCGACCTCGCCGCGAGCCTGCGTACGAACGGCCTGTCGTTCAGGGCGCCCGATTGGGTCGCCGACCTGTCCGTCTCCCTCGCCGCGGGCTATTTCACCGCGATGGATGCCATCGACACCTGGCTGGGCCTCGTCCCCGGTGCCCGATCCCGGCCCGGCGGCGAGATCCGCTCCGCCGATCTCCCGGAGACCATCCCGAAACCCTGGCGGGACGTCTACGCCGCCTCGACCGTGCGGCATTCCTATGTCCTGGAGGAGGTGCTCTTCTCCATGATGGCGCACATGTCGTACGACCTTCCGCTGGCGCTGCGGGCCCTGGTCGCGCGCGGGGAGGTCCACCACCGCATCGCCGACTTCCACCGCATGAACGACCTGCTGGCCACCTCCATCGACGGGGTCCAGGAGCACATCGCCGCCCGCTACTGCCGTCGGCTCGATTCACTGGACCGCTTGTTCACCCGCGACGACGAACTCTTCACCAGCTACGGGATCCGGGTCGCCCGGGGGCTGGCCTGGTTCAACTGCGACAGGCTCCTGGATCCGGACGCGAGGGACGAGGCCATGGGCTCCATCAGCAGGTCCACGGCCGCGTTCATCGCCGAGTTCCGCTCCCCGGACGACTGGCGGCGCCGCCACGCCTTCCAGGTCCTGCGGGCACTGGTCCCCTCCCGTCGCCAGTGGCCGGCGCCGGGCACGCCCGTCGAGGCCCTCCGCTGAGCCTGTGGCTGAGGTGTTCATTCAGGGAGGTGCCGATCAGCTGTTAGAATGATCGCGTTGGCCTTCGGCGCCCCCATGGGCGTGTCCGGAGGCTTTTTTTATGCCATCTGACACGTCTTCACCCATCACGCCGCCCACCACCGGCTACCGCGCCCTGCTCCGCAACCGCGAGTTCGCCGGCCTGTATGCCAGCTTCACTCTGACCACCGCCGCGACCACCCTGTCGGGCTTCGCCCTCGGCATACTGGTCGACCACCAGACGGGGTCGCCGTTCCTGACGGCCGTCAGCATGTACGGCGCCACGTTCGCGACGGTGCTCGGCGCACTGACGCTGATGTCGGTCGCGGACGGGGGCCGCCCCCGCCGGACGCTCGTCGCGCTCCAGTGCGTCTCGCTGGCGGGTGTCGCCGCCCAGGCGATTCCAGGGCTGCCGCTGGCTGCCCGATTCGGTCTGCTCCTGGTGCTGGGGTTCTTCCAGTCTCTCGGGACCGGAACACGGATGGGGCTGCTCGCCGAGGTCGCGCCGGCCTCCACGTACGCGCTCGCACGTTCACTGATGAACATCACCTCGGGCGGCATGGCGATCCTCGGCTACGCCATCGGTGCCCTACTGCTCCGGTGCCTGAGCCCGCAAGGGGTCTTCGTCATAGCCGCTGCCCTGACCGGGCTCGCACTCGTGGTCGTGGCGACAACCGTCCGGGAACACTCGATCCGTCTGACCCGCCGCCCCGGACTGCGCCAGACCTGGACCACCAACGTCGCGCTCTTCTCCCGCTCCGGCCAGCGGGCGCTGCTGCTGAACCTGTGGGTCCCCAACGGCCTGCTCGTCGGGTGCGAGGCCCTGTTCATCTCCTACTCCCCACACCACGCCGGCACCCTCCTGGCCGCCGGATCGGCCGGCATGCTCATCGGAGACCTTGTCGTCGGGCGGCTGCTCACCGCCGACCAGCGGCGCCGCTGCGCGTTCGCGCTGCGGCTGCTGCTGGCCGTCCCGTACCTGCTGCTCGCCGCCCACCCGTCCACACCGGTGGTGACGGCCGCGGTGTTCGTGGCCAGCATCGGGTTCGCCGCCACCCTGCCGCTCCAGGAACAGCTCCTCGCGTCGACCCCCGACCCGGTCCGGGGCCAGGTGCAGGGCGTCGAGTCCGCCGGCCGCATGACGTGGCAGGGCATCGGAGCCGCGATCGCCGGCGGCGTCGCGCAACACTTCACCCCTGGCACCGCGATCACCGCTCTGGCCGCGGTCTCCGTCGCCGTCACCGTCTTCTCCCGACCCTTCGTGGTGCGCGCCCGTGCGGCCCACCCCACCTGGATGCGATGACAGGACACAGTCCGGCGCTCCGGCCCCGAAGACCGCCGCCCACATCTGTACTCGTCATGCCGCGGCTGCCGTCACACCCCCCCTGACACCTCTTCGGGGTCGTCAGCGGACCTCTGCCCCCGTCTGGCCGGCCCAGCGGCGCAGTGCGGTGGCGGCCTGTTCGGCATCGTTCGAGCTCAGGCCGGTGATGGAAACGTGGTGGTTGGCGTCGGGGACGTTGAAGAGGTAGGAGTCGTAAGTGCCGCTGCCCAGACGGAAGTGTTCTGCGAGCGCGATGTCGTTCTCGCCGTTGACGAACATGAGTGAGCTGCCGTGGTGGCGTACCCAGCGGTCGATGTCCGCCATCGCAGAAGGCTGGAAACGCAAGGGGATGTCCCTCGGCACGTAGGAGCGGATCTCCTGGATGCCCGGGTAGCGCAGCAGTCCGTCCAGGTAAGGGGCGGCGAACTGTGCGTACCCGAGTTGGGTGCCCAGTTGGTAGAAGTACGGTGTGAACGCATCGAGCGTTTGGTCGGTGTAGACCGGGAGCTGGGTCACCGTGGCGACCCATGCGTAGAGGGCGTCGTCCGTGGCTGTGGCGGCGGGTATGGATGCGCAGCCGCCTTTGGGCTGATGCATCCAGAACATCATCGGCAGGCGCAGCACGGCGAGTTCGAATGCCCGGTCCCCGCTGCCGATGGTCCGGAACGTCCTCTTCTCGCCCTCGGCCCACCGGGCGTACCGCTCCGTCATCGCCTCGCGCCGTATCAGCGCCTCACGCTGAGCGGACTTGATCGCGGCGCGGCACTCTGCGGTGCCGACCTCTTCGAGGCGGGCGTCGAAGGCGGTGTCGTCCCGGTCGTCCGTGTTGTTCGGGGCGGAGTAGGCGACCGTACCGGCCACGTCTTCCGGATAGAAGCGGCGGTGATAGACGGCCGTCATCCCGCCTTTGCTGCCACCGGTGGAGATCCACGCACTGCGATAGATCCTCTTGAGGGCCGTGATGAGGCGATGATGGTCGCCGGCCGCCTGCCCGATGGTGAGCTTGGACCAGTCCGGGTCTTCAGGCCGGGACGTCCCGAAGAACCGCTGCTCGGTGGTGATCTGGTTGGCGTCCAGCAACTGGGTCGGCTCGGTGAGCCGGTTCGGTGACGGTCCGAGGTCGTAGCCGCTGGAGTGGAGCACCATGGGGCGCTGTGTCGACTTGTGCACCAAGGTCAGCCTCTGGTCGAAGGAACCTTGGTCGGGGTGCCGGTGGTCGGTCGGCTGCCGGTAGGTGAGGTCGAGGACGACCTGGCCTGGGGCAGCGGGCCGTTCGCCGAGCACCCGCATTCCGGGGATGGCCTCGATCCGGGCCCGGATGTCGCCGTCGGACGGCCGTGCCAGAGCCGGGACGGACAGCCCGGCGGCTGTCAGCAGAGTCATCAGGACGAGAGTGAGCAGGAGCTTCGTCGCACGCTTCATGACTCCAGACAACCGGACGCGGTGGAACTGTGGATCCCCCGAGCGTGGATGGCGTCTCCCCCTCATGGGGGGAGACAACTCATGTCCTCTATGAGCCGGCCCTCTCCACTGCCGTTGCCCATCGGCTGAGCGCACCGGAGGGGTAGCCCTACCTGGAGCTGGGCGGGTAGCAGGATCGCCCCGGGCGGGCGGATCCGGACAAGCTGGGGCAGGAACACACCCTCGGTTCCTCAGCGATTCCTTGATTCCTTGATTCCTTAGGAGTTGACTCGTGCGCGAACAGGCATGGGCATGGCACGGCTTTCGTTCTTCCAGGCGGCAGCGGCGCGGCCGGCGCAGAGCCGTGCAGGCCGCGGCCGCTGTGGCTGTCGGCCTCATGACGATGGGGGTCGCGGCGCAGCCCGCGGCGTTCGCCGCCGCCAGGCCGGACACCGTCCAGCAGGGCATCAACGCGCTGGTGCACACCGACGGCCTGCCCGCCGTGCTGGCGAGCGTCAAGGACCGCGACGGCCACGCCCGTACGTACACCGCAGGGGTGGGCGACCTGGCCACCGGCTCGAAGGTCCCGGCCGACGGGCAGGTGCGGATCGGCAGCAGCAGCGAGGCGTTCACCGCCGTGGTCGCCCTGCAACTGGTCGGTGAAGGGAAGAGGACGAGCATCCCGACCGACGGGGCGGCCACGAAGCATCTCGAGCGTGTCGTCGACACGGCCCTGTGCCCCGCCGGACAGAACGGAGCCTAGATTCGGCACACGGTCCCGCGCTCTTCCTGTGACGCTCACGTGCCCGCGAGCGGACACCCGCCGGACGTCGAAGATCATCAAGGGTGCAGAATGATCTATATGCCGATAACGAACACCGTGACGAAGGCAACGGCCGCCGACGCTCAACTCGTCAGCCGCACCCTGGCCTTCGCCTTCGACGATGACCCGATGATGCGCTGGTTCTTCCCCGATGACTCGACTCGCGAGGCGGGGCTGGGCCGTTACTTCGCCACACTCTTCACCCGGCAGTACGCCCGCCACGGCGTGTGCGAGCGCACCGACGCGGCGACCGCCTTCTGGGTGCCGCCGGAGGGGCAGGCGAAGGCCGTCCCTGACGCGGAGACCATCGAGGAGCTCCAGAACATCCTCGGCGACCGGGCTCCGCTGTTCCGCGACGCCGTCATGGCGGCGGCCGAGCACGGACCGACGGAACCTCACTGGTACCTGGCGGTGATCGGCGCCGACCCGGCCGCCCGGGGCCAGGGACACGGGGCCGCCCTGCTCCGCTCGGGGCTGGCCAAGGCCGACGCGGCGGGGCTGCCCGTCTACCTGGAGTCCTCCAAACCGTCCAACCTCCCCGTCTACGAGCACTTCGGCTTCACCGTGCGCGAAGAGGTGCGACTGCCTGGTGGCGGGCCGGTGCTGTGGGCCATGCGGCGCGAGCCCCGCCTCCCGGCCGACGACTAGAAAACTCCTGACCGACTGATCCGGGAGACCGGCGCCGTCGTTTCGCCGACGCCGCGACGTCGAGCTGCTGCCGCAGAACTCCGCTGCGCACGCCCGCCACTTGGGGCTTGCGGAGACCGAGTCGGCGGTGCAGCCCGACGCAGGGCAGCCGCTTCGCGAACTCCTCCCGGCGGCGCGCGCACCCGCCCGGCTCCGCAGCGTCGACCGCCCAGGCCCCTCGCCCGCCCACAGGATTCCGCCATGGGTGGGTTGACGCTCAATAGTGTGAGTGATTGAGTACTCACATGAAGACGGAACGCCCCCGCCAGCTGTCCACCGCCGAAGAACGCCGCGAAACGGTGCTGCGCACCGCCATCGGCGCCTTCGCCGCCCGCGGCTACTGGGGTACCACCACGACCGAGGTGGCCAAGGCGGCCGGCATCTCCCAGGCGTACGTCTACCGTCTCTTCCCGAACAAGGAACTGCTGTTCACGGCGGTGGTCGAGCATTGCTTCGTGCAGGTGCGAGCCGGCCTGGAGCAGGCCGCGGCCGATGCGACGGGGAGTTCGCCGGAGGTGGTCCTGGGGGCCATGGGACAGGCTTACGCCCGCCTGATCAGCGACAACGACCTGATGCTGATCCAGCTCCACGCCCAGGCGGCGGCCGTCTCCGAGCAGGCCGTACGCGAGGCGGTCCGCCAGGGCTACGCCCGGCTGGTGGAGTACGTGCGCGGCGCCTCCGGCGGGACCGAGGAGCAGGTCCAGGAGTTCTTCGCGCGCGGCATGCTGTGTCACCTCATCGTCTCCATGGGCGCCGACGAGGTCGACGCACCCTGGACCCGGACGCTGGCGGCGGGCATCAGGCACTACTGACACCCGCCTGCACTCACGCAGCCGGGCGTTTCGGCGGGGCGCATGTCCCGCCATTCTTCAGGCGCGCACTTGTGAGTGGTTAACCACACAATTGCTATGCAGTGCAGTCCACCGCCACCATCCGCAGCCCCGGCGCCGTACTCGCGCCGCCCACCGTCCACACCCACTGCCCCATCGCCAGATCCACCGAGAGGACACACACCATGTTCACCATTGACGAGACCGCCCCCGTCATCGTCCGCCTGTCCACCGCGATCGACGCCCCGCTGGAGCGCGTCTGGGCCCTGCACACCGACATCGACGCCTGGGCGAGTTGGAACGCGGACGTCGACCAGGCCGAGCTCGACGGCCCGCTGCTGCCCGGAAGCTCCTTCCACTGGAAGACCCACGGCCTGGACATCACCTCCACCGTCCGCGAGATCATCCCCGGCGAGCGCGTGGTCTGGGGCGGCCCCGCAGCCGGCATCGAGGGCGTCCACGTCTGGACCTTCGAGCAGACCGGCGGCCAGGTCACCGTCCGCACCGAGGAGTCCTGGAGCGGCGCCCCCGTCGACGCCGACGCCACGGTGCTCGGCCCGGCCCTCCACGACTCCCTGACCGCCTGGCTCGCAGCCCTCAAGGCCCGGGCCGAGCAGACCGGCTGACGCCACCTCGGCCAACCCTCCCCCAGCCGTCACCGCCGGTACCGCAACCACTGGGTGCGCACCCCCGCCCTGGACGGCGCCCCCTACATGACCGAGCACGGCCCGGACATGACCGCCAGCATCGCGGGCACCCACGTCATCGAGCACGCCGGACGCCTGCTCGCCCTGCGCGAGGCCGACTTCCCCTTCGAGCTCACCCCCGAGCTGGACACCGTCGGCGCCTACGACGCCGACGGCTGCATCGTCCTTGAAGGCCCGTCAGTGGACCGGGAGGGCTTCCAGCTCCTGGTCCTCGACGTCCGACAGCTGAACCCGCCGCCCCCGGGGGTCATCGGTTCGGGACACACGGACGACTCCCGAACACCGCGCCGCCGATCCGATCACCCACACGAGCGGTGTCGCGCGGAGTGATCACCGCCGACGCTACGATGCCGCGCCATGACCCATCCCCGTGTCCGCCCGTCAGGGCTCGCCGCGGCTACCGCCGCCGTCGTCTTCCTGGCCGTACCGCACCCCGCGATGGCCTCTTCCGCACGCGCGGCGGCCCCGTGCATCAACGGCGAGACCGAGACACGCCACAAGAGCGCCGTGGACGACGGGGAGATCAGGTGGACGGACGAGACCACCTACGACGAGTCCCGCAAGTGGGCGATCTCCAGCTGGTCCTACTCCGGGCGCAAGATCAAGATCATGGCGGACGGTGCCACCACGGTCAACGACCTCGCATTCCGGGACGTCGACAGCGGCACCGGTGACGCCGTGGCGCAGTACGTGTGGGACGACCGGATCGGGGCGACCGACATCATCCGCTTCAACCGGAAGAAGATGACCGGTCATTCACGGGACTTCCAGCGTGCTGTGGGCGCTCACGAACTCGGTCACGCCCTGGGGCTGTGCCACAAGTCGGACGCCATCGCATCACTGATGTGGACGAAGGTGCGCGACGACCCGGCGATCACCGGACCGCAGCCGGTCGACAAGGACAACTACAAGAAGCTCTGGGGCTGAGGATGAACCGCAAGACCACCGCTGCCGTGGTGTCCGTCGCCGCCCTGTGCGCGGCCGGGGCGTCGGCGTACGCCTATTGGTCGGGCGAGCCGGCCACGGTCCACGCCCTGTGTTCCCCGGACCTGTCCCGGCCCGAGTACGTCGCCACCTTCGCCCATCAGGTAGCCATCGGCACGGTGACCGAACGGGTCGGGTACAAGGCGAACGGGCCGGGGCGCGGGGACGATCAGGGCGGGGTGATCCTGTCGAAGTTCACGGTGGACCGGGCGCTGAAGGGGGAACCGCCCGCCGTGGTCACGCTCGCACAGGCCGCCCGGCGGCAGGCCGACGGATCGTTCACGACGTACGAGCCGCAGATCCAGGTGCTGGAGCCGGGGCAGCGGTACACGGTGGCGATCGGGAAGAGCGTCGAGGAGGGCGGGATGTGGGTGTGGGGTGCCGACAGGATCGGCGGGCCCGGCGCCGTCTCCCAGGAGGAGGCATGGGTGAAGGCCGTCGACTCCCGTACCCCGATCCCGGAGCCGACGGCCTGTGATGACGTGATCGACGTCAGCTAGGGGCGGTTCCCGCACCACCGCGGAGCCGTCCGGACTGCCCCGGCCCGCCCAACAGGGGGACTAGACAAGGACGTTGACGGCGCGGGCGATGACGAGGCCGAGGACGAGCAGCGAGACCAGGGCCTGGATGCTCATGGCGATCTTGGCCCAGGGTGCCAGGGGCATGACGTCGGTGGGGCTGAAGGCGGTGGCGTTGGTGAGCGCGAGGTAGAGGTAGTCGATGTAGCGGGGCCGCCACTGCGGGGAATGCACCTCGGGGCTGAGGTGCTGGGGGAAGGCGAGCTGGGGGATACGGGGCACGTGGTGGGCACGCGCGGCGGCTCCGCCACTGTCGAGCTCGAAATACAGCAGGGAGAAAGCGAGAACGGTGATGACCCAGACGGTCCCGCCCGCCTGCAGCAGGCTGTCGGCGGAACTGGTCTCCTTCCCGTTGTGGATGATGTCGTCGACGAGCCTGATCGTCGACCACACGGCACTGAACGCCAAGACGCCGACCAGCGCGATCGAGGCGGCGCGCAGGACGGTGGAGCGGCGGTCGATCCGGCCGGGATCGCCTGCGATCAGCGCCACGAGAAGCAACCCCTCGACGGCAGGGAGCACCCAGCCTTGCGCCGGACTCAGGTCGTCGGGCAGCAGCAACGTCAGCACGATCACAGCCACAACGGCAAGGGCCATGGGCCAGCGGGCCTCACCGACGACCACGTGTGGGGTCTGCGGTGCGAGCGAGCGGGACGTGTCATGTCTACTCATCCGGAGTAGTCCTGGCGGGCGGCGCTGAGGTGTGCGCGCTCAGCGGCTGCGCGTACGGCGTCCGCGGCAGGGGCAGATGCCGGACGCGCACAGGACGGACCGGTGGCGGACAAGATCGTCGGCGGTTTCGGGCGGCGAGCCTTGGCATGGGTAGATGGTCTCGTTGATTGCGCATCGGATGGTGATGCCACGCCCCACTCGATGCAACTCCGGTGGGGATACGGGCTCGGCAGGTGTGGCTGGGCAAGGGGGACGGCAGATCGTCATCTGGCGTCCTCCCTGCTCCGCCGGCAGGGAGGACCCGGGGTTCGGCACCGTCCCGCCGGGGGGCCGCCTCCGTGCCCACGCTCACTCGTGGGACGGACGCCCCGCGACGGGCTCGGCACCCCGGGTCCTGGCCCGGTGCTACGGGACGACCGACGGGACCTGCGAGGCGTGCTCGGCCCGCGCCGGATCTCCCTTGTCGCACATCGCCTGCCGGTACAGCGCCAACAGCGCGTCGTCGATGGGGTGGTGCTGCGGCTTCCCCGAGGAGTCCCGCTCGTTCCACCTCTGGAGGTTGATCGCCACGGACATCTGACGCTGGCCGTCTGCCCGGGTCAGGGACATCGTTCCGGCTCCCCAGACCGTGCCGTCGTGGCCCCAGAACGTGCCACAGCCCTGGATGGTGACCTTGTGCAGACCGAGGCCGTACTCGATCGTCGATCCGTCCAGGGCGCGGACCGGCAGCGTGCGCTGCATCTGCGCCAGCGACGACCGGTCGACGATCTTGCCGTCGAGCAGCTTGCCGTAGAAGCGGTTGAGGTCGTCCATGGTCGACACCAGGGCGGCCCCCGTCCCCGTCCAGGACATGTTGTAGACGCTGTAGTCGCGCGGCGGGTCGATCAGGCCGTACAGGGCCTCGTACATCCGCGAGTGCGGTCCCTCGATGCGCGGCCCGGTCGGAAACCCGGTGTGCCGGAGCCCAGCGCGTTCGATGACGTTCCGGGTGATGTACTCCTCGGCCGCCGTACCGGTCGCCTGCTCCAGGAGTTGGCCGAGGAGCAGGTAGTTGGTGTTGGAGTACACCCCCTCAGGGGCTCCGGGTTCGCCGACGGGTGGCGCCGTGAGCCCCATCTCGATCAGCTCGGCCGGGCGGAACTGCCGGAACCGGTTGTCGTCCAGGCTCTTGGCCGAGGCGTCCGGCCGAGAAGGGAACCCCTGGAGCGACGGGAACGCGTAGGGGATGTAATCGGGGATGCCGCTGGTGTGGTTGAGCAGCATCCGAACCGTGATCTTCCTGCCGCGCTCTCCCGGCACCAGCCGCGGCAGATAGCCGCCGATCGGCGCGTCGAGCCGGATCCGGCCCTGCTCGACCTGCTGCATGACGGCGGCGGCGGTGAAGGTCTTGGTGATGCTGCCGACGCGCTGCCGCATGTCGGGCGTGACGGGCCGCCCCGTCCTGACATCGGCGACCCCGGAAGCGCCGCTCCATGTCCGGCCGGCACCGCGCACTTCGGCGTACACCCCCGGCACCCCCGCGCGGTGGACACCGTCCAGGGCGGACTTCAGTCGGCTGTCGCCGTCGGCCGGCACCGCCCTCGTCCCGTCGGGCGAGGGAGCTGCCGCCACCGTGCCGGTACAAGCGATCAGCGCGGCCGCGCTCGCGCACAACACCAGTCGTCTCTTCATGACGTCCGTCCTTTCGTGATCAATGAGTGCAACGGGGAACTCCCCCGTGCCTTTCGGTGTCCACGGCTCACTCCGCCAGCGCGCGGCGCAGGGCGGCGCCGAGTTCGGCGATCTGGCGCTGCGAGACGTCGGCCGAGAGGATCGCCTGCGATCCGTGGAAGGTGCCGGGCCACTGGTGGAGCTCGACCGACACGCCCGCCTGCATCAGGCGCAGCGCGTACGCGATGCCCTCATCGCGGTTCGGACAGAATTCCGCGGTGGCGATGTAGGCCGGTGGCAGGCCGGACAGGTCGGTGGCCCGCGCGGCGGCCGCGTACGGTGTGGCGGGCTGGGAGCCCAGGTAGTGCCGCCACGCCGTGGTGAGCTTGCCGCGATCGAACCAGGGCGTGTCGGTGAAGTTCCGCGCCGACCACGTCTCCTGCCGGTCGTCCAGTCCGGGCTGGTTGAGCAGTTGGAAGCGGATCGCCGGCCCCTGCTCGTCACGCGCCCGCAAGGCCACCGCGGCCGCGAGGTTCGCACCGGCGCTGTGACCGCCGACCGCGATCCGCGCCGGGTCGATGCCGAGTTCGTCGCCGTGCTCGGCCGCCCAGGTCAGTACGGCGTACGAGTCGTCCAGGGCAGCCGGGAACCGGTGCTCGGGCGCCAGGCGGTAGCCCACCGAGATCACCACCGCCCCGGAGAGGTCCGCCACCCGGGCGGCCCAGGGATGCTCGGTGTCCAGGTCACCGAAGACTCCGCCGCCACCGTGCAGCCAGACGACGGCGCTCTGTGCGTGGCCGCGCGGGCGATAGACCCGCACCGCCACGTCCGGATCAGCGGACACCGTGCGGTCCTCGACCTCCATGTGCGAGGTGTCCGGCGCCGGCGCGGCAGCGGCACGCGCGGCGAACTCCTTGCGCGAGGTGACCGGGTCGTTCAGGTCCAAGTGCGGGAGGAACGGGATGAAGGCTTCGAGTTCGGGATCCATGACGACCATCCTCACGGTCCGTCACCCAGGGGTCATCCGCCATCCGTCGCGCATCCCGCCCCGGTCACGCACCGATCGGCGCACGCTTGTCCTTCTATCCTTCCGTCATGGAAGCACTGGCCGTACGGCTGTCGGGACTGGATCCGTATGTCGACGGCGCGATGCGCATCGTCGCCTTCTACGACACGCTGATGCGCCGACGGGTGGATCTCCCGGCGCTCGCCAGGGCCTCGGCGGGCCTGG
Organism: Streptomyces sp. NBC_00190; assembly: GCF_036203305.1. Taxonomy (GTDB): domain Bacteria; phylum Actinomycetota; class Actinomycetes; order Streptomycetales; family Streptomycetaceae; genus Streptomyces. The sequence continues at coordinate 742,324 of NZ_CP108131.1, forward strand.
CCGAGTGCGTGGCCGGGATCCGGCTCCACGGCACGGGGCGGGCGATCCGCATCTCGCCCGACGGCAGGCAGGCGTCCGACACACCGTCACCCGCGTCCACCACGACGCCGATCACCCTCGACGAGGAGGTGATCGGCACGGCGTGGCTGGAACGCCCCGGCCCACCGAATCCGCTCGACGACGTACTCCTCGACCGGCTCGCCATCGCCGCCGCGGCCGTCGCCGAGCGGTACGGCCCGGCCCGCACCACGATGGCCGACCCCGCCCTCGTCGAACTGGCGATCAGCCCCGACAGCGACGAGGCGGCCAGGGCGCGGGCGCTTCGACTCCTGGGTTTCGCCGCCGACCTGCCGGTCCACGTGGTCGCCGTACGGTCCCAGCTTCCGCTCGACCGGATCGGCGGCCTCGTATGCCCGGCCCGCCCGGTGAAGGCGGCGCCGCTCGCCGACGTGGGCGTCATCCTGGCCACCACCATCGCCCCGGCCCGTTTTCCGGCAGGCGTACGCGCGGGGATCAGCGCCGCCGACAGCCCCGACCGATCCTGGCGGGAAGCGCGCACCGCGCTCCGCTTCACGACCCCGCGCGAACCTGTGATCCGCCATGCCGACCTGGGCGCGCTGGCGCTCCTGGCCGAGGTGCCCCAGGACACCGCGCGCCGCAACGTCGACGTGGCCGCCGTCGCCCGGATCGCCGGCAGTCCGGAAGACCTGGAGACTCTGGACACCTACTGCGCCACCGGATCCCTGCGCCGGGCCGCGGACCTCCTCCACCTGCATCACAGCAGCATCGCCCGGCGACTCGAACAGATCGCGAAGACCTTGGACATCGAGCTCACCGAGCCCACCGGGCTGACACGGGCCAGGCTCGCCCTCACGGCGTGGCGGCTGCTGAACGACTGACGGCGGGCGGAGCGGGCGGGACGAGCGGGGCGGGCAGGCAGGGCAGGGCAGGCACCCGGAGGAAAGTGACACGGACGGCTGGTAACCCTCTGCAAGACTCACCGTATGAGAGTTCGATGCACCAGGATCATCCACCCACAGGCCGATCTCCCCGTTGCGGAGTACGACGGAATCCGGGTTGGGGGCATCTACACGGTGCTGGAGATCGAGGTCCTCGCCGACAGCGAGGTACAGATCCGCGTGCTGGGCGAGGACTCGGAGGAGCCCGGACTGTTCTGGGACGTCGCCGACTTCGACGTGCTCGATGCCGGCATGCCGGCGTGCTGGGCCCTCGTCCTGGAGAACGGCGGCCTGAGCCTGGCACCCGCACTGTGGCAGCGCCCCGGCTTCTGGAACGACTACTACCGCCGGGACCCGCGGGCGCTGGCCGACTTCGAGACCGTCAAGCGTGAACTGCTCGACGACACCGCGCTGTAGGTGACCGCCGGGAGTCGGCGGCCGGATCTTCGACGAAGTAGTGCGAGACGGCCGTGTCCCGGACGTCACGGAGCAGGAACACGGCCCTGCGGTCACGGTAGAAGTCCTTGTCCCAGGAGAGTTCGGCCGGTGTCCACCGGGTGACTCGGTCGTCGTGGGTGCCCGTCCGGGGCGATGGCGGTGAACCCGTGGACGTCTTCGAACACGCGGCCCCGCGGAATCCGGCCAGCGCGTCGTGTTGCCGCCAATCACCAGCGATCTGGCCACAGCGCCGCCGGCCTCGGGCTACACAAGAACGAGGGGGCTGTCGTCCGCTGCCCCGTAGGGGTACTGGCGGGGGGCTGGGCGCTTGTTGACGATCAACGTGGCGGTGCTGCTGGTGGTCATCGTCGTTCTGCGGCTGCGTCGGCGCACACAGGCCCGGAGCCGGTTCGACGAGAAGATGACCGTGATCATCGTTCTGGCGCTGGGGATCGTCCTCGCTCCCACCGAGGTCGGTCAGGGCGTTGCCGACTTCCTCGGCCAGCTCGTCAGCGGCGTCTCCCAGGCCGGCCAGTGACCATCACACACCACCTCCCTCTTCCGGCCGGGTGGTGCGCCGTGGCCTCGCAACACGCTGTCCATCCCTGCCCGGGGAGCATCAGGTGAGCGGGCGTCGTCCTGTCCGGCGTTCCGGCCAGCGGCCCGGGCGGCCCCGGCAGCGGAAGGATCAACGCCTGGAGCAGGTGGTCCTCGCCGCTCTCGCGGCCGCGGTTCTGTTCAGCCTGGCGACGGCCGCGCTGCGGTGGCTGTCCGCCCACCCCTGGACCGTGGCCGTCGTATTGCCGGCGGCAGCCGCGGCCTTCGCCGCGTGGGCGTGGCGCCGCAGGGAGGCCGCCCGGTGGGACCAGGTACGGGCGAGCGGCCTGCGCTACGTGCTCGGACAGCTCGATGGTCTGCATCATCGGGAATTCGAGTTCGCGGTGCGGGACCTGATGCGCCGCGACGGCTGCGCAGACGCGCGACAGGTCGGCGGACGCGGCGACAACGGCGCCGACGTCAAGGCCACCGACCCGTACGGGCGCCGGTGGGTCATCCAGTGCAAGCACCGGAAGGACGGCTGGTCGGGGAAGCCTGTCGGCACCCCCGACCTCCACGTCCTCAACGGCACCGGCAGGCAGGTCCACCACGGCGACGTCCTGGTCATGCTCACCAACGGCCGGATCACCGGCAACGCCGCCCAGTTCGCCAAGTCCCAAAGACTCCACCTGGTCGACCGCCACCTCCTCGCCGAATGGGCCGGCGGATCCCGCCCGCTGTGGGACCTCCTGCGCGCCCTCCCTCCGACCGGCCGTCAGGTCGGCCCCTGAAACAACACTGCCCGCCTGCCGGACCCCGGCCTGACGGAGGACCGGCAGGGCACAACGCGGTTCGGAGCGCACGAGCGGCCGTCCGACCCGGTCGGTAGCATGACCGGATGATTGAGGTTCGTGACGCTGGTCCGGACGACGGCGACGTGCTCGGTGAGATCCACGCCACCGCCTGGGAGGTGGCCTATGCCCCCTTCTTCGAGCCGGAGTTCGCCGCCAGTGGAGTGCGCAGCAGGCGGAGCCGATGGCATGCCCGAATCAACGAAGGGGCGGGGACGATTCTGCTTGCCGTCCTCGATGGCCGCCCCTTGGCGCTGTCCGCCGTTCTGCCGTCTCCGACCAGACCGGGTGCCGCGGAGATCAGCAGCTTCTACAGTCACCCGGACAGCTGGGGCAGCGGTGTCGCCTCCGCGTTGATGACCGGGACGCTGCACCGTGTCCGCGATGAGGGATTCACCGGGGTGCACTTGTGGACGTTGCGTGACACCCCGCAATCCCGCCGCTTCTACACCAAGTGCGGCTTCACCGAATCCGGCGCCGCACGGGTCTACGACTTCGGCGACGGCAATCCCCTTGACCAGGTCGAATACGAGCGAGTCATCCCAACGCCCGCCGAGCCGCCCGCCTTCCCCTGACACCTCCGAGCAGGTCAGTGGAACGAGACGAAGTCCGTTGACCGGTCGCGCCCCTGCCGCTGGCTCCGCCCCTGGCTCGGCCGCCGCCACCCCTGCCGCCCCTGCCGCTGTTTCTGTCACACGATCGGATGTCGTTGCGGCCCCATCCGGTGGGACACGTCCCGACTCCCCCATCCCCAGGTCCGGATGCGTGCAAGGTGGGTCCAGCTTTCGGCGCCCCGGCACCCTCCGCCCGGCGCGCTGCCCTGCGCGCGACGGAAGGGCCTGTAACCGATGGCGATCGCGAGGACCCTGCTGCCCGCCCTGCTCTCCTTGGCACTGGCGGGCGTCCCCGCAGTGCTCCCCGGCCCCGCCGCGGCAGCAGTTGTGCCCTACGACGGGCAGACCCACCGCGAAACCGCCCTGTTCAGCGTGAAGTCCACCAACAACGCGGCGGCCCAGGCCTTCACCGTTTCCGGCACCCAGCTCTCCCGAGTCAGTGTCTACCTGGGCAGTGGTGCCGCGACCGGGACCGTGACCGCACAGGTCCGCCGGGTCCGCACCGACGCCGGGTCGGCGGTCGCGTCGAAGACGCTGGACCTCGCCGCCCTGGGCGGGGCCGGCGCGGGCTGGGTCGAATTCCCGGTCAGCGCCGCCGTCACCGCGGGCGCCACGTATTACCTGTTCGTCCAGGCGACCACCACGGAGAGCAAGCCCATCGCCTGGTACGGCACGCGGCAGTCCGTACCCGACTCGCTGACCAGCTGGAACTACGACAGGGCGTACTGGGGCGGCTGGCACGCCGACGCCTCCCGGCTGGCCTTCCACGTCAATCCCACCGGGAGCGAGCGCTGCGGGGAGACGGAGCCCTGCTACGTGCCCACATCGGCACTCGCGGCCCGTACCTCGGGACTGCTGACCAACCGGGTGGCCACCGAGGCCGTACTGCCCTCCTTCGCCGTAGGCGCCTCCTACGTGGACGGCAGCAACGTGCTGCGTCTGCCGTCCGGCCGGTGGCGGTACCTGCCCGACGGAGCCTCCGCGTCCACCGTGGTCGCGGCGGACGACCCGGGCGCCCTCGCGCAGGTCGACGAGAGCCGCGCCTGGCTGGCCACGGGCCAGCTGCCGGGGATCACCGCCGCCCAGCGGGCGGCTGCGCAGCGCGCCCTGCTGTCGATGCGGGCACTGCTGAAGCCGAGCGGCGCGTTCGCCGCGGGATGGTCGCCCGCCTGGCAGTACTCCTGGCCCCGGGACGGCGCTTTCGCCGCCGCCGCTTTCGCCGCCACCGGGCACGACGAGGAGGCGTACCGGATCCTCGGCTACGACGCGCGTACCCAGCGGGCCGACGGGACCTGGGAGGCGCGTACCAAGCTGGACGGCAGCGGACCGCCCGATGCCCGGAAGTGGCAGCTGGACGGCAACGGCTGGGTGCCCTGGGCCACCTGGCAGTGGTACCGGGCGGCGCCGCCGGACGGGCGGGACGAACGACTGCGCGAGCTCTACCCGATGGTGCGCAAGGCCGCCGACTACGCGGCGCGGTCCCTGGGGCCGGACGGGCTGCCGCCGGCGTCCCCGGACTACTGGGAGCTGGACACCGCGACCACCAACATCGGTACCGCCGCTCCGCTGCTGGCCGGGCTCAACGCCTCGGCGGACCTCGCCGCCCGGCTGGGCATGGGCGGGGACGCGGAGCGCTGGGAGGACGCGGCCCGGCGGCTGTCCGCCGGTATCGCCGACGCCTTCGCCCCGCTGGGTTACCAGCGGACCGTCGACGGCAAGCACGGCCGGGACAGTGCGGTCGCGTTCATGGCGCCCCCGTTCAACGCCGCCCCGCCCGGCCTCGGCGGAGCTCTGGACTCCACCTACCGGGCGCTGCTGCTGCCCAACGGCGGTGTCTCGCCCGGCAACGACCCCGATTTCAGCTGGGGATCGTACGCCTGGACGGCCAGTACCTCCTTCTTCGCCCTCGCCTGGTCGGGTACGGGCGAACAAGCGAGGGCGGCCAGGGTGCTGGACTGGGTTCTGTCGAAGCGGAACGGGCTGGGTGAGCTTCCCGAAACCGTGAACGGGGCCGGGCTGCCGTCCTCGGTCGCACCCTTGGGCTGGACGGACTCGCTGGTCGTGCTCACCGCGCTGGCCCTGCAGGGCTCCCCGCAGCCCGCCCCGCCGGCGCGGGCGAGTACCGCGCCGGCCAACGGGAACTGAGGCCGGACGCGCCGGCCGACGGTCAGCCGGTGCAGCCCGGGACCGCGCCGGCGGGGCTGCAGTTGTTCGGCCGGTTGTCGCGGATGATATCGCCGTTCAGGGTGAGGACGCCGGACGCCTTGAAGATGCCGCCGCCGTCGCCCGCCCGATTGTGGGTGATGGTGTTCTCCTCCAGCGTGGTGGTGCCCAGCCCCGTGGACCCTCCGGCGTGGTAGAGCCCGCCGCCCTGAGCCGTGCCGTCCTTCGCGGTGACCGTGTTCCGGAAGACGCTGTTGCGCCTGGCCGTCAGGGCACCACCGTCGGGGTTGTCGAGGCCGCCGCCCTGAGCCGTGCCGTTCGGTGCGTCAACGCTGTTGCCCGTGATGTGGCTGTCGGTCAGGTCGAGCGTGCCGAAGGGGCCCACGCGGACGCCACCACCTCGGGCGGTGCCGTTCTCGGCGACAGTCCGGTTGCCGCTGATCTTCACCTTGCTCACGGTCATCAGGGCGTTGTTCGCGATGCCGCCGCCCTGCGCGACACCGTGCGGCGCGTCCGACGTGTTGTCCCTGATGGCGCCGCCGGTCACGGTCAGTCTGCCGGGCTCCGGGATGCCGTTGGAGACGGCGGCACGTGCGAACCCGCCCGGGGCGAAGGAACGGTTCTTGCTGACGATCGTGTCCTCGACGGTCGCCTCGGCGAAGCTGATGATCCCGGCCCCGAAGGCGAAGCTCTGGGTGTCCTCGGTGACGGTCGCGGTGTTCCCGGTCAGCCGGGAGCGGGTGACGGTCAGCGGACCGTCGTTCACGACGGCGCCGCCGGCGGCGCCACCGCCGATGTCGCTCCCGCTGTAGATGACGTGGTTCCCGGCGACCTCGGTCTCGCTCAGGCTTCCGGTGCCGGGGTTGTCGATGGCGCCGCCCTGGGCGAACACGTCGGACCGGGACGTATTGCCGATGAATTTACTGCGGGTCACGCTCATCGTTCCGGTGTTGGAGATTCCGCCACCGCAGACGATGCCCGGGAGCTGGTCCTCGAAGAACGGGCAGTCGATGGCGAAGCCGCCCTTGATCGTGGTGCGGTCGAGCGTCAGATTTCCCGTCCCCGCGACAAAGAGGATACGGAACTTCGGAGCCGTCTTGTCGCGCGCGATCGTGGCGCCACGGCCGTCGATCGTGATCTCGCTGCTGATCTCCGGCAGCCCGTTGCCGGGGCTGCCCGGGTCGGGTGCCGTCAGTCGGTACGTGCACTTGTGCGCCAGCCGGATTGTGTCCGGTCCGGGTGAGCTGTTCGCGGTGTTGATCGCCGCGACGAGGTCCGGGACCGAGCAGCGAACCGTCACAGTGGCGGCGTGAGCGGCCGGGGCGGGAACCGCCACCAGCGCACCCGCGACAAGGCCGAGGACGGCCGGGACATGCCGACGAGACATCGGGGACTCCTCCTGTGTGCTGTACGGCCGGCCGTCAGGGCGCCGCGGTCGGCCGAGCCCAGCCGATCATGAGCAGCGGCCGTCGGCTTCCCGGCGTGATCCGTATGGCGCGCGCGGGCACCCCGTACGGGCGAGCGATGGCTCGGACGGGGCACGAAGGCGCAGAAGGGCCGAGACGCGCGAACGGGGGCATCGGCGGTCTCGGCGCCCGCGCCGTCCGGCTGCTGCGCGCCATCGCCGCCTGCCCGATCACCGCCGTGGACCCCGTCCCGGCCGCCCGGCACCGAGCCCTGGAATTCGGCGCGGACCTGGCCCAGCCTGCGCGAGCGGTCCTGACCGACGGCGGCTTTTACCAAAATCGATTCCGGACGTCAAGCCACGTATTCAAGTGGTGTGACAGCCGTCCCCTCGCAGGGTTTATTTGAAGTACGCCCCCACCGGGAACCCCCGGAGAATACGGGCCGAAACAATTACTCCCGGCCTTTTCTGCGGGACGATATTCACGCCCTCTTTTTTACACCGAATGGAGAATTCCCATGTTCGAGCGTTTCTCGACCCGTCGTATCGTTCTGGCCGGAGCTTCCCTGGCGCTGGTGGGTGGCGGTATCGCCCTTCCGGCGACCGCGATGGCCGCCCCGGTCGCCGCCCCGCAGCAGGCCGTCACCCTCGCCCATAGCGACGACAGCGCCGACGGCATCGGTACCGGCGGTGACTCCAACGCCGAGAACACCACGGTCGGTGGTACGGCCACCGGTGGCGCCGCGAACACCGGCGTCGGCAACTGCAAGGGCAAGTGCGTGATCAGCACCGGCAACGCCCAGGGCGGCAACGCCAGCGCCGACGCCACCAACCTCGGCGACGCCACGGCCGTCGGCGGCGACGGCACCGGCAAGGGCGGCACCGTGAACAAGGTCAACAAGCAGGTCATCAAGAACCAGCTCAAGCAGGACCTGAAGCAGAAGCTCGGTAAGTGACGACACCGACAGCCCCGCAGCCCCCGGGATTCCGTCCTGGCGAGCCGCCCGTACAGCAGATGCCGGAGAGGCCCACAACCTCTCCGGCATCTGCGGTGTGGGGCGACCACTCCTTCAATCGACTCATCGCGCCGGACCAGCCCCGGGCCGTGGTCCGCGGAGAGGACGGTTCGGCCCTGGTGCGGCTGCCAGTCGAGCCATTGGTGCCGGTCACACCCGGTCCGCGGGGGCCGCGGAACCAGCCGTGGCCGCCCGGCGGCCACGAGCGGGACGCCCCGGCGCGCGCGGGCGTGGATCTGTACTGGACCGATGTCTCCCCACGCCCCCAAGTCGCGTGCCATGATGCTGAGTTATGACCGAGGGGGAAGGTTTGTCGAATAGGGCTGTCCGCGTGCGCCTGGGGCAGGGTGCGAGCGCGAGCGATGTCGGGGCCCTGAAGGCGTGGCTCGAACGGGAGCACAAGCTGGAGGCGCTCAGAAGCAGCGGCGACCTGGAGATCAGGGAGCGCGCGGGGGCCGAAGAGCACCCCGGCAGCCCGATGGGGGCCGGGCTGGAGATCCTGCTGGTCGTGGTCGGCATCGTCGGCCCCGCGCTCTTCGACGACGTGTACAAGCAGGCGAAGAGCGGGGTACGGGCGTGGCGGGAGAACCGCCGCTCCGTGGAGCGGGGCGAACCACCGGAGGTCGAGGTCGAGGTCATGCCGGACGGCGACGCGAGGTAGTCCGGTGGCGCGCTTCGACCCGCGCGGGCGGGTGAACCGGGCACTGCTCGTCGGCGTACCCACGTACGAGTTCACGCAGCCCGGTCACCCCTTCGGAGTGCCCGGCAATCTTGAGGCGGTCGAGCACAATCTCGTCGGCCTCGCGGCTGCGCTGCGCGAGGGCGGGATGTTCGGCGAGGAGGAGATCGGAGTCTTCCGGCCGCTCAACGTGCACGAATTCGACCGTCGCCTGGACGACGCCGTCGACGAGGCCGAGGGCCTGCTCCTGCTCTACTTCTCCGGGCACGGTGCCGTGCCCAGCAACGGTGACGAACTGTGGCTCCTGATGCACTCGGCAACGATCGAGGCGGGCGCACAGTCGGTGTTCCGAGGCGCCATTACCTGGAAGAGCGTCCTGACCGTGCTGACCCACACCAGCGCGGAACACGTGGTCGTCGTGCTCGACTGCTGCTACGCGGGCAACGCGTCGGCGGCGTGGGACGCGCTCGACACCTCCCAGCGGCAGCGGATCTCGCTGTTGATGAGCGTGCAGGCCAACAACCGGATCGACGCGGGGGACGACGCCACCCCGACTCCCTTCACGGCGCAGCTGATACGCCTCCTGCGCGTCGACGACGGGCACGGGGCTCCCGTGGGTTTCAAGGAACTGGCGGAGAAGCTGTGGGCGTACATGTCCGTCCATCACACGACGCTGCGCGAGCCCGCCGAGAACTGGGAGCCGCAGAGCCGCCCGGCCGGTCCGGGCACGGACGTGCTGCTCGCAGCGGGCTCCGCACCCGACGCGAGCGCGTCGGACGGGCAGGGCGGGGGCCGGCCGGAGGACCAGGCGGACTCCGGGACCGACGGCCCGCAGCTCCAGGGCACGGCAGCCGAAACTGCCGTGACAGCCGAGACGGACTTAACAGCCGAGGCGGACGTGGCACGCGTGCCGTTATGGGGCCGCCGGTCGCTGTGGCCACTTCCCGGAAGTCGCCGCCCGCGCCCGGCCGACGAGCCGGGCCGGACGGGCCGTCCACGCCTCACCGGCAGGACCCGCGTGGCGGCGGTCAGCGCCGCGGTGCTCATCGTGCTCGCCGGTCTCGTCCCCGCCGGGCACCTACTCGCCGGATACCTCGCCGACGCGCTCCCCTGCAAGCCGCCGCTCGAACTCCGGCTGCTCACCGACCCCGACCTCGAGTCCACCGTGCGCAAGGCGACGGAGGTGTACCTGGTGTCGGAAGCGAACCGGACCGATGACGGCTGCCGACGCAACGGCATCACCGTGTACAGCGCCGGCGCCGCGCAGGTCGTCGCCGCGTTCCACGACCAGTCCGACCCGTGGCAGAGGCCCACGACCGAGACCGTCAATCCGCAGCGCGACATCGGCCCCCAGCCGGACATCTGGATTCCCGCGACCTCGGCGAGCGCCGCCCGCGCCCGCCCGCCCCAAGACCAGCGCAGCTACGCGGAACTGCTCGTCGACCCCGCCCCGTTCGCCTACTCGCCCCTCGTGCTCGCCGTGCCCCAGCAGCTCGCGCAGGAGGGCGTCTCCGAGCGGAGCGGCGGGCTCGCGACGCTGATGGACGCACTGCGCAAGCGGGAGGCGAAGGCGGAGGTACGGCGCCCGGACCCGGAGCGCACGGACTCGGGCCTGGTGGCGACCATCGGCCTGTACGGCGCGGGAGGTGCCGGAGGTACGGGAGGGATGAGCGCGGCTGCCACCGCCGAACACCTCGTCAGGCAGCCCGGACCGCCCTCGCCCACCAGCGGGGACCTGCTGTGCGTCCTGCCCGACGACGACGCCGTGGACGACCGCACCGCGGCCCTGGTGCCGGAGTTCCTGCTGAAGTCCGGAGTGGGCTGCCACAGCACGACCCGGGCCCGGCGGATGGCCGCCTATCCCGATGACGCGCCGGGCCTGGACCCCACGTTCGTACGGGTGCGCTGGCGGGAGGCCGTCCGCGACGAGGCAGCGCGGCAGGATGCGGTCGAGCGGTTCCGCGCCTGGCTGACCGGCACGGGTCAGGGCGCGGCGGCGGGCGGCAAGGGGAAGGCCGGGGAGGAGATCCGGGGCGGACTCGTCGAGTTCGGCAAGGACGGCTTCCGCAGCGCCGCGAACGAACACCGCCCCCTCGCCCCCGACCTCACCTTCAGCGGATTCGGCGCCCTGGGCAATCCCCATAGCCTTGCCGCCCCGGCCCGCCAGGCCGCGATGGCCACGGCGCTGAAGGAGTACCGGGAAGCCAGCGGGCCCGGGCGGGTGCTGTTCCTGCTCGACAGTTCCGGCTCGATGGGCGACCTGTGGCAGGGGCCCGGCGGCGCGCCCGGCATCGTCAAGCAGTCGCTCGGCGGCCTGGGCAACGAGGACGAGTACGGCGTCTGGGCCGTCGCGGCCGCGCCCGGCGCCCCGCTCGCGCACCAGGAGCTGCTGCCCTTCGGCCGGTACCGGCGCGGGGAGGCCGAGCGTGCCATCGACCAACGGGCCCAGGTCAAGGACCTGGAAGCGGATCCGTACCAGGCCCTGATCTCGGCCCTGGAGTACATGACGCAGCGCGGCGCCGACGACGACCGTCCGCGGCTGATCGTCTTCATCACCGACGACGAGGACAACAACCGGCTGGCCGAGGGCGGACACCTGGACGCCTTGCGCGCGTACGTGCGGGACAGGAAGGTTCCGGTGGTGATGGCATCCCTGGACAGCGGCGGCTGCGACAAGGGCAAGCCGGACGCCGTCGTCTCCGAGGCGACCGGCGGGCGCTGCCTGGACACCCGGACCGATCTGGTGGCCGGGCTGCGCGACGAGGTCGCCCGAGCGGGAACAGGAGGCGCGGAATGACGCCCCGCAGCAGACGGCGCGGTATGTACGGCCGGTGCCCACGCGCCCTGGCCGCGGTCCTCGTGGCGGTCCTCACGCTGGGTGCGTGCAGCGGGGCCGGCGACGGCGGGTCGAAAGCCGCGGGCCAGCCGGCTGACAGCGGTGCCGCGGAGGGCGACATCGTGGTGGCCAGCGGACGTGACGTCACCGGCAAGGGCGGCGTCCGGCAGAAGCTGATCGAGCACTGGAACCGGCAGCAGGAGGACACGGGCTCCAGCTTCCGGGCCCGTCTGGTCGAGCTGCCGGGCTCGGCGGACCAGCAGCGCAGCCAGCTGCTGGGCGCGCTGCAGTCCGGCAGTGCGGAGTACGACGTGGTCAACCTCGACGTGACCTGGGTGCCGGAGTTCGCGGACGCGGGCCTGGTCCAGCAGCTCCCCGACGACCTGGTGGACACCGACGTCATCCCCTCCGTCGCCGCCACGGCCAGCTGGGGCGGGAAGCTGTACGCCGCCCCGTTCAACAGCGATGTCGGGCTGCTCTTCTACCGCCGCGACTACCTGAAGAACTCGGGCGTCACGAACACCGAGCTCGGCAAGGGCACCGAGTGGTCCACGGTCCAGCAGCTCATCGGCACCGTGGGTGACGCCGGCCGGAGCGCGCAGAACGGCTACGAGAAGGGGTGGACCACCCAGCTCGCACCGTACGAGGGCCTCACCGTCAACGGCATCGAGTCGTTCGCCTCCGCCGTCGACGGCCTCCGCCTCACCGACGGGGCCGGCCAGTACACCGGTTCCGTGCAGGACCTGGAGGCGGGGCTGAAGGAGCTGCGCGACCGTACCAACGCCCCCTACACCTTGGGAGATGCCAGCCGCTCCGACGAGGCCGAGTCCCTCGGCGACTTCGCCGACGGCCGAACGGCCTTCCTGCGCCACTGGCCGTACGCCTACCGCAGCCTGCACCAGTCCCTGACCGACCAGCAGCTGGGGGTGGCCCCGCTGCCCGGCAAGGCGGTGCTGGGAGGCCAGAACCTGGCCGTGACCAAGGCGTCGAAGCGCGGCACCGCGGCCAAGGCGCTGATCAGGTTCCTCACCGGCCGGGACAGCGAGCGCTGTCTGCTCGACGAGGGGTTCGCGGCAACCAGGCTGTCCGCGTACAACGACAACGGCCTGACCTGCGCCACGGACAAACCCGCCGCCCCGGCTGCCACCGCGTCCGCGTCCCCATCCGCGTCCGCCGAGAGCACCGACCGCATGCCGCGGGACAAGCAGGGCCGCCCCGCGTACGCGCGCGACACCCTTCTTCCCGCGCTGCAGAACGCCGTCCAGCGCCCCCGCACCCCTCTGTACGGCGCCTTCACCCAGACCTTCACCACAGAACTGCGACGCCTCTACGCCGACAAACCCCCATCGGACGCGCAACTGGCGAAGGACCTGCACGCAAAGCTGAGGAGCGCGCTGCCCCACACGTGACGACGGCGCCCCTGGCCGCGTCGGCGCTCCCGTACGGACGTGCCCTGTCACACGCCTGTGACAGTCGGCGGACACCGTCATGAAGTCGAGCCGCCAGGCTCTTAAGAACAGACAAAAGAGACATTTAGCCCCCTGCTTCCGAGGACGTGAGCAGTGATGACCTAGCCGATTCGGCGGAGGAAATCCCATGAGCCTCACACTCGCGACGCCGCACACCGAAGCCCCCGCAGTCGCGCTGGCCCCGCGCGAGCAGGAAGCACTGCACCACATCGCCGCAGGTCACACCTACCTGCAGACGGCCCGCCACATGGGACTCTCCAAGCACACCGTCGACGCCTACCTCCGCCGCATCCGCGCCAAGCTGAACGTCCACAGCACCGCCGAGCTCACCCGACTGGCCATCGGCCTGGGGCTGTGACAGCAGGCCACCGAGCCGTTACACCGCGTACGGCACCCCTTCGGTCCCTCCTTCGGCCGTCATCCCGCTGGCTGCGCAGCGGATGCCTCCCGGCGCGTGGCACGCCATGCTGCGGTCAACGGCAGCCATCACTGGACAGACGAGGACCGAACCATGTCCCACCTCCGGCATATCGGCGTCATCACCGGGGCGGCACTGCTGCTCACGGCCACGGCCTGCTCGACCGGCAAGAACACCCTGGGCGAACTCAGCTTCCGCGCCGCCGACTCCCCGGTCGTGGTCTCGTACACGAACACCCCCGTCCAGGGCTGCCACAAGATCGGCCTCCCGCGCGGCGCGGCGCAGGTGGTGAACAACACCCAGCTCGACGTCGTCCTCTACCGAACGCCGGAGTGCCAGAAGACCGACAAGGCCCCCGGAATCTACATCCCGATGTCCACCTCGAACGTGACCGCACCCGACACCCTGCCGTGGCGCAGTTTCAGCGTCGTCCACTGACCGGTTCCGGGGCGTTCCAGGGCGTTACGAGGGGGGTGCCGAGCCGGTGATCGCGGTGAGGGCGTCGCGGAGGGCGGAGTCGCTCGACGGGTGGTCGTGCCAGCGGGCACCGACGTGGCCGTCAGGCCGGATGAGCAGTGCCCCGTGCGGGGGAAGGCGGCAGAGGTCTGCCTGCTCGGCGGTGAGCGTCTCGATGCGCAGCGGCCATGGTGCGGCCGTTCGCCGCTGCCACGGGGTGGGGTCCGGAGTGAGCAGGGTGAACCATTCGCCGAAGGCGTCGAGCGTGGAGCGGTCGCGTGTGAGCCAGAGGTGCGGCATGCGGTGGCCCGGCTCCGCGGTGGGGACGTAGTCCGTGCCCGCGCCGGACGGCTCGGGTGGGGTGTTGCTGCCGGTCAGGACGGCGTCGGAGTGGTAGGTGACGCCGAACACGAGGCCGAGCTGGGCGAAGTACCGCTCCGACCAGGGCAGTTCGGTCTGAGCCGGCGCTGCTTCGCCGGTTCGGAGCTGCTCGCGGCGCCGGCTCTGCACCTCGATCGCCAGCTGGGTGTTGGCCACCGCTTGGCGGAGAGTCAGGTGGGCAACGGGGTGTCGTTCCGCTTCGTACGTCTCCAGCACGGTTGATCCGGCCCACCCTTTGAGCACGCCTGCCAGTTTCCAGCACAGGTTGTGCACATCGGCGATGCCCGCGTTCATGCCCATGCCGCCGAAGACGGGGATCGCGTGCGCGGCGTCGCCGGCCAGCAGGATCCGGCCGTGGTGGAAACGTTCGGCGACGAACGCGTTCATCACCCAGTGCTGAACCCGCACCACGTCGGCCCGTACGCCGGCCCTGGGCCCGAGGGCGCGCGAGACGAGGTCGGACCAGTCGACGCGCGCGGTGTCTTCGGGTGTGGGGCCGAACCAGGCCCAGCCCCCCTCGGGGTAGAGCGGGGCGATGGATCCGTGCGGGGTGAAGTAGACCCCGGCGGGCTGCTGGGCGCACCAGCGGCTGAGGTCGGCGTCGAACACGACGGTGGTGAAGCCCGCCATCGCTCCGGGGCCGGCGGTGTCGATTCCCAGCCGTTGCCGGACCGTGGAGTTCGCGCCGTCGGCGGCGATCACGTAACGGGCCCGGACCGTGGTCCCTTCACCGCGTCGGCGGTCGACGAGCGAGGCCGCGACGCTCCCGGGTTCTTCGGCCAGACCGACGAGCTCGGCCTCGAACCGCATCTGCCCGTCCGCCGCGGCGAGCAGCGTGGGCTCCAGTCGGTCCTGCGAGGTGACCACGCCGATCACGGGGCTTTCGGGGATCGGCGCGTTGACCCCCACCATCGCCGCGGTGGCGAAGTCGCCGTCGTGCAGGGTGTCACGGAAGCGGACGCGCCCGAATTCCGGTGCGAACGCGCCGGCCGTGATCCGGGCGGCGAGGCCGAGCTGGCGGAAGATCTCCATCGAGCGCGCGTTGACCAGCCGGGACCGGGGGAAGGGTGACAGCTCGCGGTGTTTCTCGACGAGCAGCGTCCGCACACCCCAGCGTTCCAGCAGCGCCCGGGCGGTCAGACCCACCGGCCCACCGCCGACGATCAATACCTCGACCTCGGCGTTCTGCACGTGACTCAGCACGTGGCCAACCGTAGACCTGCCCTTCCCGTGCCCGGCGAATTCCGGCCGGCGCCGGGCACCCGGCGTGTCGCGGCCGAGGTCACCGTGCCCGTCGAGCACCGCGGGCCTGGCATGAGCGCAACACGCACTCGCGCTAGTGTTCGCGGGTGAGTCTTTATGTCGTGATGGGATTCGGGCCTGCCGGGGCGGCTACCGCCCGGCTGCTGGCCGAGCAGGGGCACTCCGTACGGGTCGTCACCAGATCGGGCCGGCCCACGGAGCCCGGCATCGAACACGTCGCCTTCGACGCGACGGACAGCAGGCGACTGATCGAGGCGTCGCAGGGCGCGGCCGCGATCGTCAGCTGTGCCGCACCGCCCTACCATCACTGGACGAGTCAATGGCCGCCGCTGGCCTCGTCGGCTTGCGCGGCTGCCGAGGCCACCGGGGCCGTCCTGGTCATGCTGGGCAACCTCTACGGCTACGGTCCGGTGGACGGTCCCATGACCGAGAAGCTGCCGCTCGCGGCGACCGGCGCCAAGGGGCGTGTGCGCGTCGCCCTCTGGGAGCAGGCGCGGAACCTGCACGAACAGGGTCGTATCAGAGCGGTCGAGGTGCGGGCCTCGGACTTCTTCGGGCCCGGCGTGACCGACGGCGGGCACCTGGCCGCACGAGTGATGCCACGGCTGCTGCGCGGCAAACCGGTCTCCACTCTCGGGGATCCGGACGCCCCGCACAGCTGGAGCTATCTCCCCGATGTGGCCAGGGCCTTGGCCGAGGTGGCGGGCGAGGAGCGGGCCTGGGGACGGGCCTGGCACGTCCCGACGGAGCCCGCGCTGTCCACCCGGGAGATGATCGACCGCCTTGCCGCGCAGTCGCGGACGGGGCCGGTCGCGGTGCGCAGACTGCCGTCGGCCGCGCTGGGTATCGCGTCGGTCTTCTCACCCCTGATCCGGGAACTGAAAGAGATCCGCTACCAGTTCGACCGTCCGTTCGTCGTCGACTCCAGCGCGTACGAAGCGGAATTCACGGTACGAGCCACCCCCGTCGATGAGCAGGTCAAGGCGACGGTCGGCTGGTGGCGTGAGCGGCTGGGCGCCACGCGATGAGTACGAAGTCCCTCGTGAACGAACAGGTCCAGACCTCGACCGTGCGCGTGTTCATCGCCCTCGCCCCGCCCGACGACGCGAAGGAGGAGCTGGCACGGGAACTGCGGCCCGCCTACGACGCGTACCCGCGCATGCGATGGAACCGCATCGAGGACTGGCACATCACCCTGGCGTTCCTCGGCGAGCTCCCGGTGACGACCGTCCCGCTCCTGCAACCACCGCTCGCCGACCTCGCGGCGACGCGCCAACCCCTGCGACTGGACTTGCGCGGCGGCGGACACTTCGGCGATCGGGTGCTGTGGAGCGGGGTCGGCGGAGACGTGGAGGGGCTGCACCGGCTCGCCACCGACGTACGCGCCGTGCTCAGGGAATGCGGTGTCACCTTTGTGGAACGTCCGCTGAACCCCCATCTGACGCTGGCCCGCGCCCGCCGGAACGACCCCTCGTGCGCGGTGGAGGCGGCCGCCGGACTCGCCTCGTTCACCGGCCGCCCATGGCAGGCCGAACGCCTGCACCTGGTCGGCAGCAACATCGGCCGCGGCCCGGGGCCGATCCACTACCGCGACATCGAAGCCTGGAACTTCGGCGGCGAGGAAGGGCCGGAAGCCCCCTGACAACGTGCCGACCGGCGGTGTGATTGGCTGAGCGGCATGAGTGCTACGCGGCCCCGTCCCGCGCCACCGACCTCTCCGGACTTCCCCCGGCCTATGTCGAGGTCGGGTCGGCCGAGACGTTCCGGGACGAGGGCGTGGCGTACGCGAACACGATCTGGCAGTCCGGCGGCCAGGCTGAACTGCACGTATGGCCCGGTGCCTGTCACGGCTTCGACGGCCTGGCACCGCATGCCGCACTCACCCAGGACGCGCGCAGCGCCCGTACCCGCTGGCTCCAGCGCCTGCTCGCACAGTCCGGCACGACGAACAGGCCGGACGCCGAGGCGTAGAGCGCCCGCATGGGGTGGCCGGGTCTCCCGCCTGCCCGCCTGCCCGTCAGCCGTCAGCCGCGGGCCGCGGTCCGATTCATCCTGAGAAGCCGCTGCACTGGGTGTGCTCGTTGCCCTGCGACACGGTGTACTGGGCGTTCTCCACGTTCACCATCTGGAAGCCGCCGTCCGCACCGATGGTGAACTGGCCGCCCGCCGCGGTCGGCGAGGACAGGAACGCGGGTCCCGGCGTGAAACCGCCGCCGGAGAGGTGCACCTTTCCGTTGTCCAGCACACCGGAGATGGAGCACGTGGCTGCGGGGGCGGCGGCGGCCGCCGGGGCCCAGGCGAGGGCGGTCGGCGCGGCGAGGATCGCCGCGGCGGCGAACGGGGCGAGGACGGACAGACGTGTGGGCCGGTTCATTGTTCCTCCCGGGAGGAAAAGATCTCCGTCCGTTCCATCGTCCGCCCGCCGTCCTCAGACGTCGACCGGGATACGGACCTTTTCACCAATCGAACACGAAACGCACGTTTTGTCTTGATCTGGGTAGGTTCAGAGGAGCGGGGTGCGGCCTGGCCATCATGGCCGCGACGGGGGCCGCATCCCGCCGCCCGAACCGCCCGTCCTTCGCCCGTCTGCCTCGCTCCGCACGACAGCGCTCCCGAGGTAGGGGAACGTCGTTGCAGAGTGCACAGACCCCCTTCGCGAAGAGGCGCGCATGGACGAGCCCGAACGGTACGAGCGCTACATCGGCGGCAGCCCGGAGGCCGAGCGGCTGGTCTTCGAACGACTCGCGGGTGACCTCCTACGAGTGCAGCTCAAGGTGAAGAAACGCAGCGGCTCCGCCGCCCTGGAACGGACATTCCACGCCAAGGCAGTCCTCGGCGTGGAAAACGCCCGTCTGAGGTTCCACGACGACCTTCCCGATGCCCTGCGGACGGGTTTCGCCAGGCCCGGGGCCGAGTACCCGGTCACGGTCCGGCTCTCCAACGCGAGCGGTGTCCGTCAGCCCGACTTCGCGCCCGATCTGCGCGGTGCGGCACTGCGGGTCGAGGTGGCCCCCGATGAGACCCACGATCTGCTGATGACGAGCTTCCCGGTCTCCCACGCCCGCACCGCGGTGGAGTTCGTCGCCTTCGCGAAGGCCATGGCGGGTGCCGACTCGCGGCTCGGCAAGGGGTACGCCCTGTTCGTCAAGCTGCCCCTGGCCGTCGGCTGGCCCACGGCTGCCCGCATGCGGCGCAACGTCGTCGCGGGAACCAAGCGCACCGTGTCCAGCCTGGCGCTGGAGACGTACTGGAGTCGCGGCGCGATCCTGTGGGGCGACTGCGGACCGGTGCGCTATCAGCTGCGGCCCGCCGCGAACGCCTCACCGGCCCCGGCAACGCCGCGCACCGATCCCGAATACCTGCGGCGCGAGCTTTCCCAGCGGCTGCGTGAGACGGATGTCGTCTTCGAACTCTGCGTGCAGCGCTACGTGGACACCCGGCACACCTCCATCGAGGACGGCGCGGCCGAGTGGAAGGAGAAGGACGCGCCCATCCTGCCGGTGGCCACGCTGACCGTCCCGCGCCAGGACATCCACACCGCCGAAGCGCGGGCCTCCGCATCGCGGGTCGACCTGTTGGCGTTCAACCCGTGGCACACCACGGAGGGCTTCCGCCCCCTGGGCAACCTCAACCGAGCCCGCAAGCTCGCCTACGAGGCGAGCAGCGCTCACCGCCTGGGACACCGCTTCCTGACCGTCGAGCCACGGCGCAACGCCCTGCTCGGGGCGCCGCTCCGGGCCGCCTTCCGCACCGTGAACCGCGTCGTCCCGTGGCACCGGCTGCCCACCCCCCTCGGCCTGCTCAACCTCATGGCCTTCCGGCAGACACTGCGGCGGCACAACCTCATCGACACCGAACTCCACGAGGCCCCGCCCAAAGCCCTGCCGGTGGAGGCTCCGCTCGACGAGGAGCTGCTGGTCAGGCGCAGTTACGACGGCACCTACAACGACCTGTCGGCGCCGCGGATGGGCGCTGTCGGCGCGACGTTCGGCCGCACCATGCCGCCCGTATACCGCCCGGACCGGTTCGACACGCCCAATCCGGTCACCGTCAGCAGAGAGCTGCTTAGGCGTGACGCGTTCATCCCCGCGACGTCGCTGAACATCATCGCCGCCGCGTGGATCCAGTTCCAGGTGCACGACTGGGTCAAGCACAAGAGGCTTCCGGTCGGCACCAAGAGCGTCGAGGTGCCGCTGCCGCCCGGTGAGACCTGGCAGAACACCCCGGGCGGACCGCGGGAGAAGGTGATGCGCTTCGGCGAGGACGAGGCGGTGCGTCCGCCCGGCGGCGAGGGGTCGCCGATCCTGTTCGCCAGCGACGTCTCGCACTGGTGGGACGGTTCGGAGGTGTACGGCGGCGACCAGTCCGTCGCGAGGTCGCTTCGCGAGGCCGACGGCGGTGCCGGCCTCCGGCTGGAGGAGGGGCACCTGCCGAACGGCTCGAACGGCGTCCCGCTCACCGGGTTCACCGACAACTGGTGGCTCGGCCTCAGCGCCATGCACACCCTGTTCGCCCGTGAGCACAACGCGGTGTGCGAAGCCCTGCGGCGCGAGTACCCGCGCATGGACGAGGAGCGGGTCTACCACACGGCGCGGCTGATCGTCTCGGCTCTGATCGCGAAGATCCACACAGTGGAGTGGACTCCCGCGATCCTCGCCACCAAGACGCTCGACATCGGCATGAAGACCAACTGGCAAGGGCCGCCGAAGAACTGGCTGGACCAGCTGGGCGTCTGGCTGCTGGAGGCGAACGGGCAGCAGGGCATCCCCAAGACCCTGCCCGACCACCACGGTGCCCCGTACTCCCTCACGGAGGAGTTCGTCACCGTCTACCGGATGCACCCCCTGATTCCCGACGACTACGAACTCGTCGACCACCGCTTCGGCCGCCGGCTCGACACCCTGGACTTCACCGCCCTGCAGGGAGCCGCCGCGGAGCCGCTCATCCGCAAGACCGGCCTGGTGAACACGCTGTACTCGCTGGGCATCGCCCACCCCGGGGCGATCACCTTGCACAACTTCCCGCGCACCCTCCAGGCATTCGAGCGGGACGGGGAGGTGATCGATCTGTCGGTGGTCGACCTGGTCCGCACCCGGCGCCGCGGCGTCCCGCGCTACAACGACTTCCGGGCCGGCCTGCACAAGCCGCGGATCCGGAGCTTCGGGGACCTCTCCTCCGACCCGGAGACGGTCGCACGGCTTCGGGACGTGTACCGCTCGGTGGACGACATCGACACCGTGGTGGGGCTGTTCGCCGAGAATCCACCCACGGGCTTCGGCTTCAGCGACACCGCCTTCCGCGTCTTCATCCTGATGGCCAGCAGACGGTTGCAGAGCGACCGTTTCCTCACGGTCGACTTCCGGCCGGAGGTCTACACCCCCCTCGGCATGGACTGGATCGAACGGGGCGGCATGACGAGCGTCATCCTGCGGCACTGCCCCGAACTGGCGAGCATCCTGCCTCGCGGGGCGAGCGCCTTCGCGCCATGGCGTCCGGTGCAGCCCGTCCGCAACAACAGCGGCCACGGCCGGGGCTGAGCGGGAGCACGCCATGTCCGCCGCACCCGACCACGCGAGCCACCCCGGACTGGAGGCCCTCCTCTCCCGTCCGCTGTGGGAGACGGTCTTCAAACGGCGCACCCACCGCGTCAGCAAGGGCGCGTCCGTACCGGCCGGGTCGATGAGCCATCGCTCCGCGAACCGGCCGGAGCCGCTGGGCGAGCTGGAGGAGGCGGCTCTGATCGCCCTCACGGGCTCCTCGGGACTCACCATGCCCGACCGGCCCTTCGAGGACCCGCGCGATCACCAGCCCATCATGGCCAAGCCGAACCTGAACATGACGGGTCGGACGGCGGGCAGCCCCGACAACGCGCAGGCCACCCACTTCTTCATGATCAACGACACCGGCACGTACTACCTGAGGAAGCTGCCCCCTTCCCCGGACCACGCCTTCGATCCCGACACCCTGATCGAACGCGCACGCCAGTCGAAGGTGCGCGTGCTGGACCACCGCCTCGACGTCGCCGACGGGATGCGCGACTTCCCGGCGTACCTCGACTCCAACCGGTTCCTGTCCAATCTCCCGGGCAGCACGCTCTTCCTGCCCGTGGTCGATCTCTCCCATCAGTACATCAACGCGCTGATGTACCTGCTCACCCAGCCGGAGGGAGCCCGGCCGACGGTCGTCGACGACCGCAACTTCTACCGCCCGGCCGGGGTGCGGAAGTGGGTGAAGAACGGCTTCCTCAATCCCGCCGTCAAACTGCCGCTCGGCTCGCTGGGACCGATGCGTACGCAGGTCGAAGCCGACCTGCTGCTGCAGAACATGATGCTGGTCGCGGACGCCATGGGACTCGGCGCCTGGATCCACGCGACGATCAGCCCCCAGATCATGCTGGGCGACCCGAAGTTCTCGCGCACCTACGGCCGCATGCTGGGCTTCGACTTCGTCACCCCGAAGTTCCGCCCGGCCGACGTCCTGCGCTGGCAAGTGCCGCTGCCGAAGTACGCCGATCTGCGCGCCCACCCGGTGGGCCTGCGGGCCGGCGGTGAACACCTCATCAAGGGCGCTTGCCCACCCAACTACCCCTCGATGCACGACGCGGTCGACTCCGTCGTCCGCTCCAAGTTCGGGGAGCACGGCATCTACGCGGACAAGGATCTCTTCACCCGCATCTACAAGGACGACTACGCGCAGCGGTACCTCGCCGAGGCCAGTGAGTACGACCGGCAGGTGATCGACTGCGCACGGGACATCTGCGTGTACATCCACGAGACCCACGGGCGGTTTCCCGCACACACGGACGCCATCCACGTGCCCGGTATCTGGCTGCAGGCCCACCACGTCGAATCCGAATACTACGACCGGTTCTTCCAGGGCGGCCTGACCGAAGCGCATCGTCGGCACGCCTCGCGATGGGACGGGTGAGGGAGACCCGATGAGAGTCTACGAAGCCATCGTCAAGGGGCTGGAAGGCATCGGCGTGCGGGCGGCCTTCGGCGGGGCCGGGGAGAACTCGGCGGGGCTGATGCTGGCGCTGAAGCATTCACGGCAGATCAGGCCCGTCATCACGCGACACGAGCAGGCCGCCTCCTTCATGGCCTGCGGCTACGCCATGTACACCAACCGGCTGGGCTTCTGCTTCGCGACGGCCGGGCCGGGCGCGTTCAATCTGTTCTCGGGGCTGGCCGTCGCCATGTCCGACTCCTATCCGGTCCTCGCCGTCTCGGGGTACGCGACCATGAAATGGCGCGGTTGGGGCTCGCTCAACGAGACTTCGGGGGTGAACCGCACGCCCGACTCGCAGGCCATGTTCGCGGCCACAACCAAGAAGTCCTTCCTGCTCACCGACATCGCCGACACGTGCGACGTGCTCGAAGAAGCGGTCAACACCGCATTCGAGGGAAGGCCCGGGCCCGTGCACATCCACGTGCCCGAGGACCTGACCCACCGCGGCGTCGAGGTCACGAACTTCCGGCCGCTGAGGCTCGACGTGAAGCCGGTCCTGCCGGACCCGGGCCGGGTGGCGGAGATCGCGGCGGTACTGGCGGACGCCCTGGCCCGGGGGAAGCGGATCGTGACGCTCGTCGGATTCGGCGCGGTGCGGAGCGGGGCGGGAGCGGAGATCAAGCGGCTGATCGAGCGGTTCCAGATCCCCCTGCTCACCACCCTGGACGGCAAGGGCATCGTCTCCGAGGGACACCCGCTCGCGGTCGGTGTCTTCGCCGACAGCGGCCACTCCAGTGCGTGGAAGGCCTTCCGCGAGGCCGACGTCGTGCTGTGCATCGGCAATTCCCTCAATCAGCACGCCACTTTCAACTACCGCGAGGACCTGTTCGAGGACAAGCTGCTCATCCATGTGAACATCTCCGAGGGCGAGTTCCACAAGGCCTACAAGCCCGACCACACCCTGCTGTCCGACGCGCGCCCCGCGGTGGCCGCCCTGGTCGACGCGCTGGAGCGGATGGTCGGCGACGTACCGGCGGTCGAGGTCGACGGCCAGGACTACGAGGCCCGGAAGATCATCCACCTGACGGGGAAGATCCACCCCGGAGAACTCGCGCAGTCCATCGGGCGGATGCTGCCGCCACAGGGTGTTCTGCTCGCCGACGCGGGCGCCCATCTGGCGTGGCTCGGGTATTACGTGGAGCTCGAAGAAGGGCAGAACTTCCGCAAGGCCGGGTCCTTCGGACCGATGGCCGGACACGTCAACGGAGCCATCGGTCTGAAGGTCGCCCACCCGGACCGGACCGTCGTCGTGGGCTGCGGCGACGGATGCTACTCGCTGTCCGGTTTCGAGCTGATGACCGCCGTCGAGCACGAGATCCCCGTCATCTGGGTGATCTTCAACGACGGGGAGTTCAAGCTGATCAAGCTCTTCCAGATGGTCACGTACGCCGAATCCGGCCTGGTCGAGTTCCAGAACCCGGACTTCGCCGCGTACGCGCGTGCCTGTGGCGCTGACGGCTACCGGGTGGAGACGCTCGGTGAGTTCGAGGAGGCGTTCCGCGCGGCCCTGGCCTCCGGCCGGCCCACGCTCATCGACGCCAGGATCACGCGATGGGCCGTACCGCACTACAGCCCGTCACCCGACGGCGTGATCGACGGTCTCGTCGAGTCCCTCGAAGCACGCTTCCGGGACTGACGGCCGGTCCGTCGGGTGACGGGCCCGGCCTTTCAGCCGGTGGTCGGTCAGATGCGGTCGGCTGCGATCAGGAGGTACTGGAAGGAGCCGTCCTTGTAGGAGTTGATGAACGCCTCTTCGATGCCGGTGACCAGCGGAGACGTGGCCCGCAGCTCCCAGTAGGGCAGGGTCTCGGGAGTCAGGTCGATGACGGCCTGCGGTACGAGGCGGTTGTCGGCCATCGCGCGCAGGTACTCCCGGCGGGAGTGGATGTTGCACTCGAAGTGCGCGTTGATCTGGGAGACCCACTTCGAGGGCTGACCGTAACGCGGGTTCCAGCAGCCGGTGATGGTCACGTAGCGGCCGCCGACCGCGAGGACGCGGGAGTGCTCGGCGAAGAGGTCGTGCAGGTCGACGTACATGCTCGACTCGTTGTTCCACGAGGCCGCGGCCTGCCCGGTCTCGAAGGGCGTGCTGAGCATGTTGCAGACGCGGGCGTGGACGTGGTCCTCGATGCCGAGTTCACGGGCGCGCTGGTTGGCGAAGTCGGCCTGCTTGGCCGACAGGGTGACGCCCTCGACCTTGCATCCGAAACGCTGGTGGGCCATGACCATCGAGCCGCCGCGGCCGCAGCCGGCGTCCACGAGCGTGTCGTCGCGCTCGATGGGGCCGAGGTGGTCCAGGAGGACTTCGGCCTGCGCCGACTCCAGGCGGTGGAGCTCGGCGATCAGCTTCTTCTCGTATGCGCTGTCCTCGGTGTCGCCGAGGGCAGCGTGGTCGACGTCGCCGATGCCGTAGTGGTGGTGGTAAAGGCCGTCGACGTCGCCGAGGCGCAGGTTCACGGGCCTGGCCTCGTGGTCCCAGTAACGGGCGATGTCGCCCTGGTAGGGAGTCGTCGGGGTGGGGATGAACAGTGAGGTGTTGGCGGAGGTGGCGGCGGCGAGATCGGTGCTAGTCATGGATGAGTCCTCTCTATTACCAGAAATCAGGCAGGCTGTAGCGATAGGTATTGGTTTGGTGCCAGTAGTGGTTGCCGTCGACCCAGACGGCCACGCCCCGCAGGAAACGCAGCACGCTCGGGACGGGGCAGGCAGCGGCCAGAGCGGCGGCTTCGGCTTCGAAGTCGCGCATGAGGTCGTTGTGGACCTCGACCGCCTTCAGATAGGCCTCCCGTTCGGAGGTGCCCTCACGGTCGGCGATCACGACGGGCAGGTTCAGGTGCCGGCCGGGACTGTTGAGTTCCTTGGTGTAGGAGTAAAGGTCGTTGACGATGGTGGTGGCGTTCCCGGCCAGCGCGATGACCCGCTGCATGGCGGGCAACGCATGCAGGTCCGCCGGGAGTTCGTAGCCACCGACGGTGTCGGTGATGGTGGGGCAGGGGCGGAAGTTGTTGAACTGCCGCATGGCCAGGTATTCCCACACCTCGGGCACGTGCTCCGTCTGGGCCCAGGCCGCCTCGGCGAGGTACCCCAGGTGCAGACGGGCCATGTCGTGCCGGAACCGGTCGGCCTGGGAGGGGGTGGACTGCTGCAGGAAGTACTCCATGGCGGAGCGGTAGGCGCGCCGCGGGGCGTCCGCGTGGAGCGACTGCGCCCACTCCGGCTGGTACTCCTTCGTCGTGTGGAGGGGGTCGAGCGCGGTGTGCGCCAGCAGAAGGCGGCCGCCGAGGCCGATGGGCGAGCCTCCGTGGTCCTCGCAGTAGCAGTCGTCGACCGCGTTCTCGGCGACCATCAGCCGCGTGGCGAGCATCAGGTGCTCCACGGTGGGAGCGTCCGGATGGCAGGCGACCATGTAGCGCCCCACGGAGAAGCCGTCGAACTGGTCCTCCCAGTCCTCGGGGTACAGCTCGACCTCGTCCAGCGCCCATGCCTTGATCCTGCGGCTGACCTCCTCCACCCGCGCCGGATCCGGGTCCGCCACCGGGTGGTGGTAGAGGCCCGGGATGGGGCGGCCCGCCACCGGCGCCCGCGGCGCCGGTGGAGCCGCGGGCACCTCGTTCCGGGCCAGGTGCAGGCTCGCCGTACCGAGACCACTGGGGCCCCGCAGGATCCGTTCCAGGGCGGGGCTCGGTTGCCGCACGGCGGCAGCGCCCTCCCCCACGTGTACGGGCACCTCCCCCACCGGCACGGCTCCCGCGGCGGGCGCGGGGACCGAGGCCGGACCCGGCAGGGAGAACCCGACGGGCAGCACGCCAACGGCGGCTTCGGCGCCGGATACGTCGGCATCGGCGTTGGCGTTGGCGTTGGCGTTGGCGAGAACGTGGGCCCCGAAGCGCGCCGCGGCGCCGGGCAGGCTCGACTGCAGAGGGGAAAGCCCAGGACCGGGCATCCGTAGCTCCTTGGTGAGATGGGTGGCTGTCCCGGATCCCGGGCATGCTCGACCGGCCCGGGAGGGTCCGGGCTGTCACGGCCGTCGGGCAGGCCCTCTAGTCGCGCCTGCGGGCGATCTGCACGTTCTCCAGCACGCCGAGCGCGTCGGGCACCAGGATGGCCGCGGAGTAGTACGTGGTGACCAGGTAGGAGATGATCGACCGCTCGTCGATCCCCATGAAGCGCACCGACAGGCCCGGCTCGTACTCCTCCGGCAGACCGGTCTGGTGCAGACCGATGACGCCCTGGTTGTCCGCACCGGTTCGCATGGCAATGATCGAGCTGGTGTTCTCCTTGCTGATGGGGATCTTGTTGCAGGGCAGGATCGGGACCCCGCGCCAGGCCGGGACCTGCTGCCCGCCGACGTCGACGTGGTCCGGGTAGAGCCCGCGGGCGTTGAGCTCGCGCCCGATCGCCGCGATCGTCCTGGGGTGGGCGAGGAAGAGCTTGGTGCCGCGGCGGCGGCAGAGCAGCTCGTCGAGGTCGTCCGGAGTGGGCGGGCCGGAGTGGGTCTGGATCCGCTGCTTGAAGTCGGCGTTGTGGAGCAGACCGAACTCCCGGTTGTTGACCATCTCGTGCTCTTGGCGCTCGCGCAGCGCCTCGATGGTGAGCCTGAGCTGCTCCTCGGTCTGGTTCATCGGCTCGTTGTACAGGTCCGCGACCCTCGTGTGGACCCGCAGAACGGTCTGCGCGATGGAGAGTTCGTACTCGCGCGGCTTGAGCTCGTAGTCGACGAAGGCGCCGGGCAGCTCGGCTTCACCCGTGTGGCCCGCCGACATCGCGATCTCGGCCTCGCCGTGCTTGTTCTGCCGCTGGTGGGGCAGCGCGCTGAACTCCCGGATGTGGGCCTGGAGGCTCGGCGCCGAGGCCAGCACGGCGGCGAAGTCGGCGCGCGACAGGGTGAGCAGGGTGCCGGGGGTCTCGGCGGTGGCGGTGTAGTCCCACCCGGCGGCCCCGTCCAGCAGGGCGTTCTCACCGAACCGGTCGCCGTCGGCCAGTACGGCGACGGCGACGTCGTCGCCGTACTTGCCGACGGAGGTCTGGTTGATCCGGCCGTGGGCGATCAGGTGGATGTGCTCGGAAGGGGCACCGCGCTCGACCAGCACCTCGCCGGCGCGGAAGTCGCGCTGGACGCACCGGCCGGCGAGCGCGGTCAGCACCTCCACGTCGTCGAAGCCGCGCAGCAGGGCCAGTTCGCCGAGCTCGCGGGGGATCACCCGGACGGCTGCACCGTCCTGCACGAACTCGATGCGCCCGTCGCCGACGGTGTAGCTCAAACGCCGGTTCACCCGGTAGGTGCCGCCTTTGGTCTCCACCCAGGGGAGCATCCTCAGCAGCCAGCGGGAGGTGATCTCCTGCATCTGGGGGGCGGACTTGGTCGTGGTGGCAAGGTTGCGGGCGGCCGCCGTGCCCAGGCTGGACTGCTGGGCCTGTTCCAGCTGCGCTTCCGGGCTCGTGTCAACGGTCATCGGGCGAGCTCTCCTTCGTAAGGGCGGCGATCGGCGTACGTGCGCGTCACCGGATTGAAAGAGGAAAAAGGGGGACGAACGTCAGGTAATCCGTCCAGATCCCCGGGAACACTAACGACCGGTGCACCCACTCGACCAACAGAAGCCTTCGGCATTACCTCGATGTAGTGATCTTGTGCCGTGAGGTGTTTGCATGGGTGATCGACAAGATTCAGCCAGGGCCGGGGCGTGTACGCCCGCCAGAGATTTCGCCCCGGCCGCGCTCGCCGGCTCAGCTGTTGACGAAACCGAGGCTGGTCGCGTCGTAGCGGGTGCCCGCGATCTGCTCGGCCGGGGCCGCGGCCTCGATGGCGGCGAGGTCCTCGGGCGACAGCTCGACGGCCAGGGCCGCGAGGTTCTCCTCCAGGTAGCGCTGCCGCCGGGTGCCGGGGATCGGCACCACGTCGTCGCCCCGGTGCTGCACCCAGGCCAGGGCGAGCTGTCCGGTGGTGACACCCTTCGCCGCGGCCAGCTCGTCGAGCTGGGCGACGATCTTCAGGTTCCGTTCGAGGTTGCCGTCGGCGAAGCGCGGCTGGCTGCGCCGCACGTCGGTTTCGGCCATCCCGTCGACCGAGCTGTACCGGCCCGTCAGGAAGCCTCGCCCGAGCGGGGAGAACGGGACCAGGCCGATGCCGAGTTCGCGGCAGACCGGGGCGATCTCCGCCTCCAGGTCGCGGGTCCACAGCGACCACTCGCTCTGCAGGGCGGCGATCGGGTGCACCGCGTGCGCCCTCCGGATGGTGCCCGCGCCGGCCTCGGACAGCCCGAGGTGGCGGACCTTCCCGGCCCGCACCAGCTCGGCCATCGCGCCGACGGTCTCCTCGATCGGCACCCGCGGATCGACCCGGTGCTGGTAGTAGAGGTCGATGTGGTCGACCCCGAGCCGGCGAAGCGACGCCTCGCACGCCTGCCGCACGTAGGCGGCGTCGCCGCGGACCAGGGTGGGCTCGCCCAGGCGGTTGGCGAAGCCGAACTTCGTCGCCAGCACCACCTCGTCGCGACGCCCGGCGACGGCCCGTCCGATCAGTTCCTCGTTGTGCCCGGCGCCGTAGAAGTCGGCGGTGTCCAGGAAGGTCACCCCGAGGTCGAGCGCACGGTGCAGTGTTGCGATCGACTGCGCGTCGTCCGAGGCACCGTATCCGTGGCTCATGCCCATGCACCCCAGGCCCTGCGCCGAGACCGCCAGGTTGCCCAGGTGCCGGGTGTGGATGTCGGTCATGCTGTTGCCTCCTGAGCTCGGAATCATCTGCCCAGGACGCTAGGAGTTGGAGCACACTCCATGTCAACCGACTATCGCACTCGGCGATGACCCGGCCATCGGCCTCCGGGGGCGACGTGCGGGCCGTATCGTGCCGTGCCACCCTGGTCACAGGCCTCGGAGCCCCGGGAGAAGGCAGCCGCGACGAACGGAGCGCGCTGTGGAAGATCCGATCCGTTTCGCGGCGCTGCGGCGCCGAGTGGCCGCCGGCTGCGCCGCCCTGCTGCTGGTGGCGCTCGCCTCGGGTACGGGTGCCCGAGCGGCCCCGGCCCCGTCGCCCTCGCCCTCGCCGACTCCGTGGCCGACCGGTGTGGGAGACCCGGGCCGGCTCGACCCGCGCATCACGGAGATCATGCGGAAGCCGGAGTACCGCAATGCCCAGTGGGGACTGCTGCAGACCGAACCGGCCGACGGGCGGGTGCTGCACAGCCTGTTCCCCGGGCAGTTCTTCATCCCCGGTTCCACGGCGAAGCTGTTCCCCGTCTCCGGCACGTGGCAGACCCTCGGCGCCGACCACCGCTTCGTGACCCCCGTGTACGCGGTCGGGGAGCGTCACGGGGCGGTGCTGACCGGCAACCTCGACCTCGTCGCCCAGGGCGACCTCACCCTGGGCGGCCGGACGCGCCCCGACGGCACGGTCGCGTACACCGACCTCGACCACACCTACGCCAACGACTTCCCCGGGGCGACCCTCACCCCGGAGAACCCGCTCGCCGGGATCGACCTGCTCGCCCGGCAGGTCCGTGACTCCGGCATCACCCGCGTCGACGGCGACGTGATCGTCGACAGCCGGCTCTTCGCCCCCGACCCGGTCCTGGATCCCACCCCGACGCCCCTGATCATCAACGACAACCTCATCGACCTGCTGACCACACCCGGCGACCGGCCGGGCGCGGACGCCCGGTTGGACTGGCGCCCGAAGGTCGCGCCGTACGCGGTCACGTCCACGGTGAAGACCGTCGCGGCCGGGAAGCCGACGAACATCACGGTGACCGCCACCGAGGGCGGCACCCGGATCCGCCTGTCCGGCACGATCGCGGCGGACGCCGAGCCGCTGCTGCGCACCTCCCCCATCACGGACCCGGCAGCGTTCGGCCGGACCGCCCTGTTCGAGGCGCTCGGCCGGGCCGGGGTGCACGTCACCGGCGACGCGACGGGTCCCAACCCGGTCGCCCGGCTGCCGCGCGACTACGACGGCCGTCCGCGGGTGGCGGCGTACACCTCTCCCCCGTACGAGCAGTACGCCAAGCTGATCCTCAAGGTGAGTCACAACCTGGGCGCCAACCTGGCCATCTGCCTGATGGCCGTCACCACCGGCAGCAACCAGTGCGTCGACGGTTTCCCGGTGCTCGCCGGCTTCCTGGAGCGGGCGGGCGTCGACCGCGGACAGGTGCAGCTCATGGACGGCCGGGGCGGCAACCCCGCCGACCGGGCCACGCCCCGGGCGCTGGTACAGATGCTGGCGTACTGGCAGCACACCCCGGACGCGCGGCGCTTCCGGGAGGCCCTGCCCATCCTCGGCGTCGACGGTCTGCTGGCCGAGAACTGCCGGAGCTGCCCGGCGCGCGGGAAAGTGTTCGGGAAGACCGGCGCGGCTGTCGGAGGGGACTCGCTCAACGACCGGCTCGCCGTCGGTGCCATCACCATCGCCGGCTACCTCGACAAGGGCGGCGGCCGCTTCGACCCCTTTTACGCGGGCGTCAACGGCGCGTCCACACCGACCGCCAACCCCCTCGACGTGGTGGCCATCGCGGGCGACCTGGCCCTGATCGCCGCGTACCTCCAGGAGTCGTCCTGAGTCGGCGAGTTGATCGTCGGGGCGGTCCTTTTCAGTTCAGAAGTTGAAGTGGTGTCGTGGGGTCAATTATGCCGAAAGGACAGGTAAAACGCCGGATTGCGCGATTGCGGATAGTGATGGCAACGTTGCCATCTCGTTAATAGTTCACTTCTTGACGATGGTGTCCTCGCCGAGTTGACTGCGTCTACCTCGGCCGCAACGACACGGCCTCGTCAGGGAGGTTTACATCGTGAACACGCATCTGGGTCGTGCCGCCGTGGCTGTCGCCGCTTCCGCGATCACCGTCTCGCTCGCCGCCTGCGGCGCGGAGGACGCCGACGGGAGACCGGGGGCGGGCGAGGCGATCAAGGTCGGCCTCCTGCTTCCGGAGAACCAGACCGCGCGCTACGAGAAGTTCGACAAGCCGCTCATCGAGAAGGAGGTCGCCCGCCTCACGCGCGGCAAGGGCAAAGTCGTCTACGCCAACGCCAAGCAGGAGGCGGCCGCCCAGAACGCCCAGGTCGACATGATGATCGCCAACAAGGTGAACGTCCTCATCATCGACGCCGTGGACGCGAAGGCCATCGCCGGCGCGGTCAAGAAGGCCAAGGACGCGGGCATCCCGGTCGTCGCCTACGACCGTCTCGCCGAGGGCCCGATCGACGCCTACACCTCCTTCGACAACGAGGACGTCGGCAAAGTCCAGGGCAAGGCGCTTCTGGAGGCGCTGGGCGACAAGGCCAAGGACGGCCAGATCGTCATGATGAACGGCTCGGTCACCGACCCGAACGCCAAGCTCTTCAAGTCCGGTGCGCACTTCGTCCTCGACGGCAAGGTGAACGTCGGCAAGGAGTACGACACGGTCGACTGGAAGCCGGAGAACGCCAACACCAATATGTCGGCCGCGCTCTCCGCGCTCGGCAAGGGAAAGATCGTCGGCGTCTACTCCGCGAACGACGGCATGGCGGGCGGCATCATCAGCGCCCTCAAGGCGGCCGGCGTGTCCAACCTGCCGCCGGTCACCGGCCAGGACGCCGAACTCGCCGGTGTGCAGCGGATCGTCGCGGGCGACCAGTACATGACCGTCTACAAGCGGTACGCCCCCGAGGCCGCGGCCGCCGCGGAGATGGCCGTCACCCTCGCCCAGGGCGAGAAGATCGACGGGATCATCAACCAGATCGTCGACAGCCCGACGACCAAGGGCGTGCGATCGGTGCTCGTCCCGGGCGTCCCGCTGACCAGGGCCAACGTCAAGAGCACCGTGGTCGATGACGGCGTCTACACGGTCGCCGAGATCTGCACGGACCGGCTCAAGTCCGCGTGCGAAGAGATCGGCCTGAAGTAGCAGGGCCCCGGCCCGCCCGCGCGGGCCGCCCGAGATAACAGTTTGATCATGCACATGCGAGAGAGGGGAGCGTGGGGGCAGTTAGGTTAGCCTGCCCTTATGATTTCCATATCCCTGGCCGCCGAGGCCGGTTACGCCGTGCCCCCGCTGTGGCGCATCCTCACCAAGTCCGGCTACTTCATCGGCCTGTCCGGGGCCATCGGCGCCACCGTGACCTACGCGGCCTCCATCCGCCCCGCACTGCGCGCACCGGGGAACGACAGCGGTGACGTCGACGCCATGAGACGAAGAACTGCCGGGTACCTCGCCTGGGCGGGGGTGGTGCTGTTGGTCGCGGGCTACTTCCAGCTCGCCGGCCGCGTGGCCCGGGCCGGCAAGGGCATGCCGTTCGGTGACGCTCTCGCGCCGGGGCGGATCCTGGACTTCCTGACGGCGCCGGCGGCGAAGGGGGCCTGGATCGCACAGGGCACGATCTACGTGGTTCAGAACCTCGTACTGGTCCTCGCGTCCGCCGTCCTGATCTCGCTGTTCCTTCCCCGGGCGCGCCGGCACCTCAACGCCTTGGCGCTGACCGGCCTGCCCCTGACGCTCGCAGTCACGCTCGTCGCCGCGGTTCCGGCCACGAAGCCGAAGGACGGGGACAAGTGGCTGGACCTCGTGTCCGGCCAGACCCACATCGTCACCGGCGTGGTCTGGGTCGGCGGGCTGGTCCTGCTCGCCGCCCTCACCGGTGCCCGCAGCCGTCTGAGCGAGGGCGCCGGCGCCCTGTGGGCCGACATCTGGCGCCGCTTCGCCTTCGTCGCCCTCGTCTGCGTCGGCGCGGTGTTCACCTCCGGTCTGTGGATGAGCTGGAAGCACGTCGGCGCCGTCAGCCAGCTCTGGACGACGACCTACGGACTCTTCCTGCTCGTCAAGATCCTGCTGGTCCTCGGCATGGTCACGGCCGGCGGCATCAACCAGTTCTGGCTGATGCCCCGCATCGCCCGGGCCCGCCGCGACGACGCGACGTCCTCGCTGCTGCACCTGACGCTGGGGCACTTCCCGAAGGTGGTCTGGGCCGAGGTGGCCCTCGGGATCGCCGTCCTGGCCATCGTCCCCTTCCTCGGCGGCTCGGCCCGTTCCGAGGCGGGCAGCCCCCCGGCCGTGTCGAGCGGCAGCGTCTTCGCCATGGGCGCCGTCCTCGTCCTCGCCCTCGCGGCTTCGCTCTACATCACGGTCAGGACCTCCGACGCGCTCGCTCGGCGCACGGCCGGGGCAGCGACCGCCGCGGAGTCATGACGCCCGCCGGGGCGCGGCGGGGATCATCGGCGGGTTGAGGCGCGCGAAGCCTTCCTGCCGCTCGTACGGGAAGTACGGGTACGGCGCCGGCTTGTGACTCGCGGCGTCGAGCCGGGCCACGTGCTCCGCCGTCAGCGTCCAGCCGACCGCGCCGATGTTCTGGCGGAGTTGCTCCTCGTTGCGCGCACCGATGATGACGGAGGACACCGTGGGACGCCGCAGCAGCCAGTTGATGGCCACCTGCGGGATCGTCCTGCCGGTGTCCTTCGCCACCTCGTCGAGCGCGTCCACGACATCGAAGAGGTGCGCGTCCTCCACCGGCGGCCCGTAGTCGGCGGTCTGGTGGAGCCGGCTCTGCGGCGGCAGCGGCAGTCCCCGGCGCAGCTTCCCCGTCAGGCGCCCCCAGCCCAGGGGGCTCCAGACCATCGCGCCGACGCCCTGGTCGTGCCCGAGGGGCATCAACTCCCATTCGTAGTCGCGGCCGACGAGCGAGTAGTAGACCTGGTGCGCCACGTACCGGGGGTAGCCGCGCTCGTCGGCCGCGGCGAGGGACTTCATCAGCTGCCAGCCCGCGAAGTTGGACACGCCGACGTACCGGATCTTGCCGGCCCGCACCAGCTGGTCGAGCGCGGCCAGCACCTCCTCGACCGGGGTTCCGGCGTCGAAGGCGTGCATCTGGAAGAGGTCGATGTGGTCGGTGCCGAGCCGGCGCAGGGCGTCCTCCGTCGCCTTGATCAGGCGCGAGCGGGACGAGCCGGCGTCCCTGGGCCCGTCGCCCATCGGCAGGCCGGTCTTGGTCGACAGGAGGACCTGGTCCCGCCTGCCCCGGATCGCCTCCCCCAGTACCTCCTCGGACGCTCCCGCCGAGTACACGTCGGCGGTGTCGAACATCGTGATGCCCGCTTCCAGGCAGATGTCCACGAGCCGGCGCGCCTCCTGCGTGTCCGTGCTGCCCCAGGCGCCGAACAGCGGCCCCTGGCCGCCGAACGTGCCGGCCCCGAAGCTCAGGGCGGGAACCTTGAGACCGGACGCACCGAGCTGCCTGTATTCCATGACGGACTCCTCCAGCGATCGTTAACAGCACCACAGACCCTTTAAGGTGGGTACAACGTAACAGCGAGCGACAGCTAATGGAACCGGAGACCCGTTATGACGACCAGAGATCCCGATCCGGGGACCGTGCGTCCCGGGGGCCGTACGGCGCGGGTCCGGGCGGCGGTGCTGCAGGCGGCCGGGGACACCCTGGCGGAGGCGGGCTTCCACGGACTGGATCTCGCCGAGGTCGCCCGGCGCGCCGAAGTGGGAAAGACGACCGTCTACCGCCGCTGGGGAACCGTGGCCAGCCTCGTCGCCGACCTGCTGACGGACATGGCCGAGCAGTCGCTGCGGCACACCGAGACGGGCTCGCTGCTCGAAGACCTACGGGCCAACGCCGAACTCGTACGGCGCACGTTGACGGACTCCCGCCAGGGCGCCCTGTTCAGGGCGGTGATCGCCGCGGCCACGACCGACGAGAGGACGGCCGAGGCCCTGCACCGGTTCTACGAGGTACGCGTCGCGGAGTGGGCGCCCTGCGTCCGACAAGCCGTCGAACGGGGCGAGTTGCCGACGGGCACGGACGCGGAAGAAGTGATCCGGGCCGTCTCGGCCCCGCTGTACTACCGGTTCCTGATCACCGGCGCTCCCCTCGACGAAGCCGCGGCGGAGCAGGCGGTGCGAGCAGCCGTGGCGGCGGCGCGCGCGGGGGCCTTCACCTGAGAGGCGCCCCGGCTGCCGCCGCCGACTGCGTACGGCCGTTATCCGAACTGGCCGGGCGGGTAGTCCCCGGCGGGCTGCTGGACGATGACGCCACCGGCCGCGTCGGCCATGCGGGTGCCCTGCTCCGCCAGCTCCAGGGCGGCGCGCTCGGCATCGGTGAACGGCCATGCCGCCCTCACCGGTCAACTCCCCCCTCACGTAACACCCCTGGGGCCGAACATCCGGTCAGGAACCGGACGGCTTCGGCGGCGTCGCCTTTCCGGTCGTGGGCGGGACCGGGGCATCGGGCGTGGCGTTGGGCTGCGCCGCGGCCGGCACTGACCACGGGCGGTCCGGAGTGGCGATCTCGGTGACGGTCTCGCCGATGAGGGTGCTCAGGCTCCCGGTGTCCTTGTCGACGTCGGAGTTGACGATGACGACGAGGACCGCACCGTCCTGCGGGAGCCGGGCGGCGATCGTCTCGTAGCCGGGCAGCTCACCGTTGTGCCCGACCCAGCCGTTGATGTCGGCGATGCCCAGGCCGTAGCCGACACCGGGGTGGCCGGTCGGCAGGGCACGCATCCGCTGCGCCTGCGTGCCCGTCTTCAGCAGCCGACTGCCGTCGGGCAGCTTCCCACCGGTCAGGGCGGGGACCCAGGTGTGCAAGTCGTCCAGGGTGGATGTCATCGCGCCGGCGGCCCAGCCCCAGGAGGGGTTCCACAGGGAGGCGTCGACGACCTTCCCGCCGGGCGAGAAGGCCGTGTAGCCATGGGCGTACGGGCTCGGGATCTCGGCGCCCTTCGGCAATGCGGTGTCGTCGAGGCCGACCGGTTCGAGGACGTGCTCACGCAGGTAGGTGGAGAGGTTCTGGCCGCTGAGCTTCTCCACGAGCAGGCCGAGGAGCACGGTGTTGGTGTTGCTGTACTCCCAGCGGGTGCCGGGCGGGAACTCGGCAGGGTGCCGGAAGGCGATGTCCAGGAGTTGCTGCGGGGTCCAGGAGCGGGTCGGGTCGGCCTGGAGGTCGGCCAGCCAGTCGGTGTCCTCGGTGTAGTTGAAGAGCCCGCAGCGCATGTCCGCGAGCTGACGGATGGTGATCCGGTCGCCGCCGGGCACCCCGTCGAGGTACTTCGCGACGGGGTCGTCGAGGCGCAGCCTGCCCTCGTCGGCGAGCTGGAGCACCCCGGTGACGGTGAAGGTCTTGGTGACACTGCCGATCCGGGTGAAGAGGTCGGTCTTCATGGGGGTACCCGTGGCGGTGTCGGCGGTGCCGAAGGAGCGCTCGTAAGAGCCGCGGCCGTCGAACCACAGCCCTACGCTGACACCCGGGATGTCCGCCTTCTTCATGGCCGCCGTGATCGCGTCGTCCAACCGCTGTGCGGTGGCGGGATCGACGTCCACGCGCCCCAGCGGCGCGGCGGCGGGGGCCTGTCCCACACACAGCACGGTCAGCAGCAGGGAAGCGGCGGCAACCGCCGGGGCGGCCCGGGCCCGGAAGCCGCGCATGAGCATCACCTCTGAAACACCGGGTCCCCGAGGCTGTTCCTCCCATCCTAGGAACCCCCGCCCCACCCGGCGACCGGGACGGCCCCGACGGCTGCCGAGGGGCCCGCGGCGGCCGTGACCGTACGAGTGGCTTTCGCTTCCGGAGTGGGAAGACTTGCCCCGCGCCTGCACGAAGGCAGGGCCATCCGGAGGGGGAACAGCGGTGAAGCTGGGGCTCGCGGAAACCATAGCGGCGTTGCGTACCGAGCTGGACGAGGCCGTCGCGGCGGCCGACGGCGCCGGCATCCGGTTCGAAGTCGGCCATATCGAGCTGGAGTTCCACGTCGGAGTGACCCGTCAGGGCGGAGGCAAGGCAGGGGTGCGCTTCTGGGTGGTGGAGATGGAGGCCGAAGGCTCGTACGCCAGGGAACAGGTACAGCGGATCACGCTCACGCTCCAGCCTCCCGTGAACAGCCGGGGAGAGACCGTCAAGGTGTACGAGGAGAGTCACCAGAAGCCCTGAACCGTGCCGACAGACGGGACGACGAACGGTGAACCTGACGGATCACGCAGTGGAGGTACTGCGCCGACGCCCGGCCGGGTCCGGTGCATCCGCGTGGACCGTGGGCTCGGGCCACGCGGTCGGCGCCTCGTACGTACTCACGGCGGCGCACAACGTGACGACCGGCCCCGCCCCGGACGAGGAGGTACTGGTCCGCCGGCTCGACCACCGCGAGTACAGGGCGACCGTGGTGGCCGCCGGGCCGCCGGGCGGCCCCGACATCGCCGTGCTCGACGTCGCGGACGAGGACTTCCCCCGGCCCCCGTTCAAGGTGGCGTTCGCCCGGATCGACCGGAGCGGGATCACCCCCGTACCGGACTGCTGGGCGATGGGCTTTCCGGGATTCAACACGCACCCGGCGCACGCCCCGGACCTGCCCCGGCTGAGGGACAGCGTCGAGGTGTACGGCAGCGTCCTGCCCGGCTTCCACATCCGGCGCGGACTGCTGCACCTGGAGACCGGGGCCGCCCCGCCCGCCCCGCCCGCCGGGTCGGCGCGCAGATCGCAGTGGCAGGGCATGTCGGGAGCCGTGGTGTTCGTACAGGATCCCGTACACGGCCCGCTCGCCGTGGGGGTGATCTCCGGGCACCACGGCCCGGAGGGCCCTTCGTCCCTGACCGTCGTGCCGGTGACCGAACTCGCTGCCCTCGACGGCAGCCGCGGCAGCCAGTGGTGGCGGCAGCTCGGCCTCGGGGCCTGGGTCACCGTCCGCCCGCGTTCCCCGTCCGTCCCTTCGCGTCCGGCCGTGGCCACCGGCGGGCGGCTGGCCCTGGGGCGGCCCAGCGCTCACTTCACCGACCGCGAGCAGGAGGCCGCCGAGGCCACGGCCCTGCTCACCCGGGATCTCGGCGAGTCGGTCCCGGTCGTCGTCCTGTACGGCATGGGCGGTGTCGGCAAGACCACGCTCGCCCGGCAGCTCGGCCACCGGCTGGGGTCCGTCTTCCCGTACGCGCGCGTCCTCGTCGACCTCGGCGGCGCCTCCGAAGCGGCCGTCTCCACCGACGCGGCCGTCGTCCAGCTCCTCGGCCACCTCGGTGTGAAGCCCGACCTGATGCCCCGCGAACCGGACGAACGGCGCCGCGAGCTCAGGCGCATCCTGCGCCAGGGCCCCAGCCTCGTCGTCATCGACAACGCGGTGAGCGCCCGGCAGGTCGAACCGCTGCTCCCCGACGCGCCGGGCAGCGCGGCCGTCGTGACGAGCCGTTCGGCGCTGACGGCGCTCGAAGGGGCCGACCTGCTGCCCCTCGACCCGCTGCCCGATGACGAAGGACTGCGCCTGTTCGAACGGATGGTGGGCAGCCGGGCGGGCTTCGACCGGGAGGCGTGCCGTTCCATCGTCACGCTGGTGGGCGGGCTGCCGCTGGCGATCCGGGTCACCGCGGCGGCGGCCGCCTCGCCGACGCTGCGCCGTCGTCCCCTGTCGGTCCTCGCCGACAGACTCGCCGGCAACACGACGTCATTGCTCGGCCTACGGAGCGGAGACACCGGATTGCGCAGCAGCTTCGACCTCAGCTACCAGCTCCTGCGGGAGGACACCCAGGGCTTCTTCCGCTGTCTGGGCCTCCTGCCCGGTGTCGACTTCAGCGCCGAGGCCGCCGCCGGGGCCACCGAGCTGTCCGCACAGCGGGCGGAGGCACTGCTCGCCGAACTCGCCGACCAGCAGCTGGTGGAGATCCGGGGCGAGGCCGTCGCCCGGTACCAGCTCCACGACATGCTGCGGCTCTACGCTCGCGAACGGGCGGAGAACGAGGACCCCGAACCGCACCGGCGGGCCACCCTGCGCCGTGCCGTCCAGTGGTACGAGCGCTCACTGGCCGCGTGGATGTCCCTGCCCGGCGCGCACGAACGGCCGCCCGAGGACGCGCTCGCCTGGTACGCGCAGGAGCACACCAACGTGCAGGCGGGCCTGCGCGCCGCCCACGAGAGCGGCGAATGGGACCTGGTCACCGCGCTGGCCACGTCGTTGTACGGGCTGCTCGCGTACCGCGGGAGGTGGGAGGACCTCGAAGCCGCCAAGGCGTGGGCGGTGGAGGCGGCACGGGAACAGCACGACGGCCCCGCCGAACTGGGCTCGCTCATCCATCTGGCCGAGGCCCGGCGCCTGCTCGGCCGCACCGACGGCATCGTCGCCCTGTACGAGCGGGCCCTGGAGATCACCACCGAGCGCGGGGACGACGGCCGCCGCGGCTGGGTGCTCACGCACTACGGCGACTTCGCATGCCAGTCGGGCCACCCGGAGGAAGGCATGCTCCGGTACGCGGAGGCAGGCCGTATCTACGACGCGCAGGGCGACACCGGGGCGCGGATCTGGCTTGCCGCCCACATCTCGGACGCGCAGTTGCAGAGCGGGCGCCCGGACGAAGCCGTGAGCACCCAGGAGGAGGCACTGCGGCTGAGCCGGGGCCGGGGCAATCCCGGCGAGGAGGCCTGGTGCGCGTGGCATCTCGCTCTCGCGTACGACGCGGCGGGCCGCTACCCGGAGGCTGTGGGCACGCTCGGCTCCGCGATCGCCTTCCACCGGGCCGCACGGGACCGCGGCGCCCTCGCCACCATGCTCACCGCCCTCGGCCGCGTCCAGGAACACAGCGGCCGGCCCGACCTCGCCCGCGAGGCGCTCCGGGAGGCACTCGCACTCGTCCGCAGCCTGGACGCCCCGAGCCGCGAGGAGGAGATCCGCGCCGAGCTCGCCCGCCTGTCGTGATCCGGTGGCGAAAAACGGCCGAGCTTGACTGATGGTCGGCGCTGCAGGTAGGTAGGGGCTGTCATCACGCACGGTGTGAAACGGGGGACCCATGAAGCCGCTCGAAACGGGCGATCCCACCTCGGTCGGCGAGGGCCGCTACCGACTGGTGGGACGGCTCGGCCAGGGGGGCATGGGTGTCGTCTACCTGGGCCGGTCCCAGTCCGGCCGTGCGGTGGCCGTCAAGGTCGTACGTCCCGAGCTGAGCACCGAGCCGGGGTTCAAGCGCAGGTTCGCCGTCGAGGTCGCGGCCGCGCGGCGGGTCGGCGGCTTCCACACCGCACCGGTCGTGGACGCGGATCCGGACGGGGAGCCGGCCTGGCTGGTAACCGCCTTCGTCCCCGGCCCCACCCTGCAAGCGGTCCTCGCGCGCGTCGGGTCACTGCCCCTGGACACCCTCACCGTACTGGCGGCCGGCCTGGCCGAGGCCCTGGAGGCGATCCACCGGGCCGGGGTCATCCATCGCGACCTCAAGCCCGCGAACATCATCATCGCGGAGGACGGGCCGCGCGTCATCGACTTCGGCATCGCGCGCGCCCTGGACGGAACGGCTCTGACACAGACCGGCCTGCAGATCGGCACGCCGGGATTCCTGGCACCCGAGCAACTCACCAGTGGCGCCGTCACCCCCGCGGTCGACATGTTCGCTCTGGGAGTGGTGCTCACCCAGGCAGCGGGTGGCTCGCCGTTCGGCGACGGCCCGTCGGCGGCCCGGCACTACAAGGTCGTCCATGAGGAACCGGACCTGACCGCCGTCCCCGGTGAGCTCCGCGAAGCCGTCGCCGCCTGCCTGTCCAAGGACCCGCAGGCACGTCCCACTCCGTCGGCCTTCCTGGGCAGCCTGACGATCCGCCACGCGGCCGGTGACTGCTGGCTGCCGGACGCGGCAACACAGCTGCTGCCCCGGCAGGAGCCGGATGCGCAGCCCGCCGCGCCTGGTGCGCCGCTGGACACCCGGGGACCGGAACACCCCGCGCCGGTACCAGGCGCCCACCAGGTCACGGGTGCGGAGCCCGGTACGCAGCAGCCGAGGACCGTGACCTCGGCGGTGGGCACGGGGCCCGCAGCGCCGCCCACCCCCACGCCCCGGCCCGGAGCCGGAGCCGCGGGCGGGCTGCCGACCGCTGACGTGCAGCCCCGGCGCCGCCGCGCGGTCGTCGCGGCAGCCCTCGTGACCTCCCTCGCGGCTGTCGGACTGCTCGTGTGGCATCCCTGGACCGGCTCCCCCGACGACAACGCCAAGCCCGGCGCGCTCACGCCGACCGGATCCGCCTCCACCCC
This sequence comes from Streptomyces sp. NBC_00190, assembly GCF_036203305.1. Classification (GTDB taxonomy): domain Bacteria; phylum Actinomycetota; class Actinomycetes; order Streptomycetales; family Streptomycetaceae; genus Streptomyces. Next base: position 783,769 of record NZ_CP108131.1, read on the forward strand.
CGCCCCTTTCCCCACCGACCCGCTGCTGATCCGGCAGGACACCGCCCCGGGCTGGCCGGGGACGTGTCACGGGGTGATCGCCCGCCGGGACGCCGCGGCCGCCACGCCGGTGCAGCTCGTCGCCGGGGGCGCGTGCGACACCCTGCCCCAGTGGTCCCCCGACCGCAGGTCCTTCGCGTTCACCCGCTCCACGTCCGAGGGCACGGCGGTCTGGACCGCCAACGCCGACGGCTCGAACGCGCGGCAGGTCGCCCCCATCGCCGGCGGCAGGGTGTCCTGGTCGCCGGACGGCAGCCGGCTCGCCGTACTCCGCAAGAAGGACGGTGTACAGCAACTGTTCGTGGTCACCGTCGCCGACGGCTCCGCCACCCAGCTCACCACGGGCACGGGCCAGGTCGAGGATCCCGCGTGGTCGCCGGACGGCAAGCGCATCGCCGTCTGTCTGCAGACGGCGCCCGAGAACTGGCAGATCCACGTGGTAGACCCCGCGGCCCCCGACCGCGCACCCCAGCAGGTGACCCGGCTGCCCCATCCGGCGCTCGACCCCGTGTGGTCCCCGGACGGCAAGACCTTCGCGTACACCGCGGGGACGTACGGCGCGGGCGATCAGGGCGACATCCGTCTCGTGGACACCGACGGCACGCACGATCGTGACCTGGTGGCCACCACCGCCCACGAGATGGACCCCACCTGGTCCGTCGACGGCACCTGGGTGGCATTCGTCCGCGGCCCGTACGAGAAGCCCGTGGTCTGGGCCGTGCGTACCGACGGGACGGGCGAGCGTGCGCTCACCACCGGCGCCTCCTCCGAAGGCCACCCCGGCTGGCGCTGAGATTCCCCGACGGTCGGGGGTGGCCGGACCGCCGTCCACGGTAAGGGAGTTCGGGAGGCCGCACCCACGGCTGTCGTTGCCGCCGGGTACGGTTCCGGCATGGACGTTTCAGCAACAGGTTCGACCGCCGACGATGTGACGCCGTCGACGGTGATCAAGGACACCGCGCGGCAGCAGCTGGTGAAGCTGGGTGCCGCAGGGCTGTCCCTGGATGCCGTGGCGCGCGACAGCGGTCTTGCCGTCGCCGATGTGGAAGCCGTCTTCCCGCACCGGGACGACCTGCTGACCGCACTGGTCATCGACGCCTACAACGCGTCCGGCGCCGCGATGGAGCAGGCCGACGGAGCCGCCACGCAGACCCGTGCGTCTGCCGGTGCACGGCTCCTGTCGGTCACGCGCGCCCTGCGGCAGTGGTCCTTCGACAACCCCGCCGAGTTCACGCTGATCTACGGCTCGCCGGTGCCGGGCTACCACGCCCCGCAGGACACGGTTCCGCCCGCCTCACGCACCCCCGCGGTACTCGCCGGCATCGTGCGGTCGGCGCTGGAGGGCGGTGAACTCACTCCGCCCCGGCGGACGGTGCCCGGTCCGCCGCTGCTCCTGCCGGCGGCCACGGAGCTCTTCGGCGGCGTGCCGGAAGCCCCGTTCTCGGACGTCCTCGAACGCGGCATCGTCCTGTGGAGCAATCTGGTCGGACTCCTGGTGTTCCAGGTCTTCAGCCGTACCCACGACAGTGTCAGGGACGAGGCCGCGTTCTTCGACTACGCCATCGCCGTGGCGGCCGAGAGCATCGGCCTCGTCGTCCCCCTGGGCGAGAACACCGACTGAACGGTCCGTCGTACCGCCCCGCCTCGTCTCATCTCATCTCATCTATACGACGAACTCTTCGTCCCCGTAGCGGACTCGGGCGGTGTTCCAGTCGACGCCGAGGGCGGCGGTGAATTTCCGGGCGAGCCCGAGGTCTTCGAGCGGGGCGATGAGGATGAGCTCCCCGTCGAGGGCGACCGAACCGCCGCCGAGCCGCTCGCGGGCCTCGGGGTCGGCGGTCAGCGCGTCGTGCAGGCGGGTCGCGCTGACGCCGTCGGCCCGGATCTCGACCGCGTCGGTGTCCGTGGCGGTGCGCGGCAGGCACCGGAAGGTGAGGACCGACTCCTGGTGGTACTGCTTGGCGATGACGCCGGCGATGTGGTGCAGCCCGTCGCGGCCGGCCTTGTTGACGTCGAACTCGCGCGAGCGCTCGTACGTAATCTGCTTCAGGTCATCGGACCAGAAGACGCCGTCGAGCAGGGTCGAGGCGCCGGGCCTCGCGCCGTTGGCGTGGATGATCTTCCGTACCTCGTGGTCGAAGCGCGTCAGGCGGGTCTGGAGCCGAGGGTCGGCGGGGTCCGTGATGATCGCGGTGTTGTCGGTGGCGAAGATCTGCGCTGCGGGGCAGTCGGGGTGTGCCGGGCCGGCCTGGGCGGCGCCTTCCGCACCCACCGATCCCAGCGCGAGGACTCCGACCGCGACCAGGACGCGCAGCTGCTTCATCCCTCAACTCCCTTTCCATTTCTCAGGCATCGCATCGACGTGCCGCGCCGCAGGTGGCCGCGGCCGGATCATCCTAGGGCGGCTGGACGACGGTGATGTGCGGAAATGACACGAATGGCGGACAAGGAACCGGACTGTCCTAGAGTCGGCGCATGCGCATCGTCTCTCTGCTGCCCGCGGCCACCGACATCGTGGTCGACCTCGGTCTGGCCGGTGACCTGGTCGGCCGTACCCACGAGTGCGACTGGCCGGCCGAGGTGATCGGCTCGGTCCCGGTCGTCACGGGCGCGGAGTTCGCCGCCGACACGCTCACCAGCCGGGAGATCTCCGACGCGGTCGGGGGCGCCGCCCACTCCGGCTCCTCGCTCTACACCCTGGACGCCGAGGCGCTGGCGGACCTCGCCCCGGACGTCATCCTCACGCAGGACCTGTGCGACGTCTGCGCCGTGTCGTACCAGGGCGTGTCCGAGGCCGTACGCGTTCGCGGCGGCCCCGGGCCACGGGTGCTGAGCCTGGAACCGCGCACGCTGGACGACGTACTGGACTGCCTGGTCACCGTGGGCGAACTGCTCGGCGTGCGGGACCGGGCCGAGCGGCGGCGAGCCGAACTGCGGGAACGCCTGGCGCACGTGGCGCGCCTGACGAAGGACCTGCCCCGTCCCCGGGTGGCCGCCATCGAATGGCTCGATCCCCTGTGGCCGGCCGGGCACTGGGTGCCCGAGCAGATCGTCGCCGCGGGCGGGGAGACCCTGCTCGCCTCGCCCGGCGAGCACACCAGGCCGGTCACCTGGGAGGCGCTGCGCGCGGCCCGCCCCGATGTCGCGCTCGTCCTTCCGTGCGGGTTCTCCCCCGAACGCACCCTGCTCGAGATGGATCTCCTGACCTCGCTCCCCGGCTGGGCGGACCTGCCGGCCGCACGCGCGGGTCAGGTGTGGGTGCTGGACGGGCCCGCGTACTTCAACCGGCCGGGTCCTCGGGTGATCCGGGGCGCGGAGGTGCTGGCGCACGTCCTGCACGGGGTCAGGGCCGGGGAGCCGGTGACGGAGCGGGAGGCCAGGCGGTCGGGCACGCCGTAGTAGCGGTGGCCGTTGCTGCCGATGTACGCGGGAGCCAGCAGGCCGACCTCGCCGTAGTGACGCAAGGTCCGGGACGTCGCCCCGGACATCCGGGCCACGTCCGCGATCGACCAGGCCATGGCCGCACCTTTCATCGCCGGGCCGGTGTGTCCGGCCACACGGGAGACCGTAGGAGTTGACGCAACGGAAAGCGCAAGCCTCACCGGCCCCGGGACCGGTAAGCGCTGTCGCGGGCTTCGTCGACGATCCGGTACGGGACGAAGGCGCTGGAGTTCTCGTCCACGGCCAGGGGCCGGCCGAGCGGAGGCACCGCTCGCTGGGGGCAGTCGAGCCGTTCGCACAGGCGGCATCCCATGCCGATCGGGGTGGCGGCGGCGGTGTTGTCGAGGTCGAGTCCGTCGGAGTAGACGAGGCGGGCCGCGTGCCGGATCTCGCAGCCCAGCCCGATGGCGAAGGTCTTGCCGGGTTCGCCCCAGCCGCCGCGGTGGCGGGTGACGGCGCGGGCCGTCCACAGGTACCGCCCGCCGTCGGGCATGGCGGCGATCTGGACGTGGATGCGGCCGGGCGCGGCGAAGGCCTCGTACACGTTCCACAGCGGGCAGGTGCCGCCCGCGCGGGAGAAGTGGAAGCCGGTGGCCGACTGCCGCTTGGACATGTTGCCTGCCCGGTCCACCCGGACGAAGGAGAACGGGACGCCGCGCAGCCGGGGCCGCTGGAGCGTGCTCAGGCGGTGGCAGACGGTCTCGTAGCCGAGGCCGAAGTGATCCGTGAGGCGTTCGATGTCGTACCGGTACTCCTCGGCGGCCGCGTGGAAGGCGGTGTACGGGAGGATCAGCCCGGCGGCGAAGTAGTTGGCGATCCCGATCCGCGCCAGGGCGTGCTCGGTGGAGCCGACCGGGAAGTCCTCGGCGGCCAGCCGGTCCAGCTCGTCGCCGTACTCCAGCAAGGCCAGTTGGGTGGCCATGCGGAATGCCTGCTGGCCGGGACGCAGCCGGGCCGAGAGACGCAGGACGCGGGCAGCGGGGTCGTAGTGGTGGAGCAGGTCGGTGGTAGAGGTGACCCGCACCTGATGGCGCTCCGTGAGCCGCCGGGCGAGTGCCCGCAGGACGTCGCCCGGGCGGATGCCGATCTCGCGGGCGAGGCTCTCGGCGGCGAGGTCCGTGTCGTGCAGGTAGTTCTGGCGGCGGTAGAAGAACTCCCGGATCTCCTCGTGCGGGGAGCGGGGCGCGCCCGCGGCGGCGTCCCTGCTCTCCGCGGCGTCCGAGAGCCGCTCGGCGAGCACCTGGCCGCGTCGGCCGAGGTCCAGGAGGACCTGCGCCACGGCGGGCATCCGCGAGGCGAGTTCCGCGAGGTCCGAAGGGGACACACGGGCCTCGGCGACCTCACCCGCGAGGGCTTCGCGCAGGTCCGCCACCAGGCGGCTGGTGTCGCGTTCCGAGAAGAAGCCGGGGTCGACTCCGAAGGCCTCGGTCAGGCGGAGCAGCACCGGCACGGTCAGCGGCCTCGAGTCGTGCTCCATCTGGTTGAGGTAGCTGGGTGAGATGCCGAGGACCCGGGCCAGTTCCGCCTGGCTCATCCGCCGCTCCTCGCGCAGCCGCCTCAGCCGTGTTCCCGCGTACGTCTTGCTCACCGCGCCCCCTCACCCACTCGGCCACTCGGCCACTCGCCCCCCGCCCGTCCGAACAGTCGTCAGCGTACGCGAGGATCCGGCGCTCCGGCCTTTGCAAGATTCGCAAAACCCCTTCGGAAGATTCGCATAACTTGGCAGCCGTCCACGGTTGTTGGCACTGAGTGCCGCTGGGAGAGTCGTACCACGGCTCGCCGGAACAGGCGGTCGAAGCGAAGCACGGGGCCCGGCCCCAGCGGCCGCAACCCATATCTCGGCACGAGGTGCCATCTCTTGGCATCTTTCACACTCATGGAGACCGTGACCTCATGGCTCAGGCAGAGACGACAACGGCAGCAGCAGCGGACCTCGCGCGGCGGTGGGCGACCGAACCCCGCTGGGCGGGCATCGAGCGCACGTACACCCCCGAGGACGTGGTCCGGCTCTCCGGCAGCGTCCGCGAGGAGCACACCCTCGCCCGCCGCGGTGCCGAACGGCTCTGGCGGCAGCTGCACGAGCAGGACTACGTCCACGCCCTCGGCGCGCTCACCGGCGGTCAGGCCGTCCAGCAAGTCAGGGCCGGGCTCCAGGCCATCTACCTGTCCGGCTGGCAGGTCGCCGCCGATGCCAACCAGGCCGGGCACACCTACCCCGACCAGAGCCTCTACCCGGTCAACTCGGTTCCCCAGGTGGTGCGCAGGATCAACAACGCCCTGCTGCGCGCCGACCAGATCGCCACCGCCGAGGGCGGCACGGACCGCACCGACTGGCTGGCTCCGATCGTCGCGGACGCCGAGGCCGGCTTCGGCGGCCCGCTCAACGCCTTCGAGCTGACCAAGGCGATGATCGCGGCAGGTGCGGCAGGCATCCACTACGAGGACCAGCTCGCCTCCGAGAAGAAATGCGGCCACCTCGGCGGCAAGGTCCTGGTGCCGACCTCCCAGCACATCCGCACCCTCAACGCCGCCCGCCTCGCCGCCGACATCGCCGACACCCCGACGCTGATCATCGCCCGCACCGACGCCCTCGCCGCCACCCTGCTGACCAGCGATGTCGACGAGCGCGACGCCGAGTTCTGCACCGGGGAGCGCACCGCCGAGGGTTTCTACCACGTCCGCAACGGCATGGCCCCGGTCATCGCCCGCGGGCTCGCGTACGCCCCGTACGCCGACCTGATCTGGGTCGAGACCGGTACGCCGGACCTCGCCCAGGCCCGCGAGTTCGCCGAGGCGATCCACGCCCGGCACCCGGACCAGATGCTCGCCTACAACTGCTCGCCGTCCTTCAACTGGAAGGCGGCCCTGGACGACGACCAGATCGCCAAGTTCCAGCGGGAGCTGGGCGCCATGGGCTACCGGTTCCAGTTCATCACCCTGGCCGGCTTCCACTCCCTCAACCACGGCATGTTCGACCTCGCCCGCGGCTACGCCGAGCACGGCATGACCGCCTACGTCGACCTGCAGGAGCGTGAATTCGCCGCGCAGGCCCAGGGGTTCACCGCCGTCAAGCACCAGCGCGAGGTCGGCACGGGCTACTTCGACCTCGTCTCCACCGCGGTCAACCCCGCCTCCTCCACCACCGCGCTCGCGGGCTCCACCGAGGAGGAGCAGTTCCACTAAGAGGCCTCGGGGAAGTGGGGTGCGTTTCCGCGTCGTCCGGTGCGGTGCATCGCAAGGCGGAGCAGTGCCCTTGTACTGGACGTACTCGGGTACTGCGACAACGCGGCGAGGTGCCGTGCCGGGCAACGCGAGGACGTGCCCTGCTTCCCCAAGGCCGCTTAGGCCGTCTCTCGGGGCCCCGGCCTCCGGCAGGCAGGCGGGAGCCGGTCCGGCCCCGCCTCCCTGGAACGCCTTCGCTCGAACGCCCTCCCCCGAACGTCCTCCCTCAGGAGACCGCATGTCCACCCACGCACTGACCCGCCGTGTCCAGGTCCTCGGAGCACCGGGCGACCGTTACGAGGAGATCCTCACCCCCGAGGCGCTGGAGTTCATCGGCCGTCTCGACACCGCCTTCGGCGAGCGCCGGCCGGAGCTCCTCAAGGAGCGACGGCGCCGGTCGGCCAAGCTGGCCTCGGGCACTCCGCTCGACTTCTCCGTCGCCACCTCGCCCGTCCGTGCCGACCCGCATTGGCGGGTGGCCGCGCCCGCTCCCGGACTGACCGACCGCCGGGTCGAGATCACCGGCCCGCCCGACCGGCGGATGACGGTCAACGCCCTCAACTCCGGCGCGCGGGTGTGGATGGCCGACTTCGAGGACGCCACCGCCCCCACCTGGGACAACATCATCGGCGGCCAGCTGAACCTGCGTGACGCGATCGACCGGCGCATCGACTTCACCGCGCCCGGGGGCAAGGAGTACCGGCTCGGGAGGGACCTCGCCACGATCGTGGTCCGCCCCCGCGGCTGGCACCTCCTCGAAGAGCACCTGGAGATCGACGGCCGCCCGGTCTCCGCCTCGCTCGTCGACTTCGGCCTGTACTTCTTCCACTGCGCCCAGCGGCAGATCGACGCCGGGTACGGCCCGTACTTCTACCTTCCCAAGCTGGAGAACCGCTACGAGGCCCGCCTCTGGAACGACGTCTTCGTCCTCGCCCAGGAGCTCCTCGGCATCCCCCGCGGCACCGTGCGGGCCACCGTACTCATCGAGACGGTCACCGCCGCCTTCGAGATGGAGGAGATCCTCTACGAGCTGCGCGAGCACAGCGCCGGCCTGAACGCGGGCCGCTGGGACTACCTCTTCAGCCTGATCAAGACCTTCGCCCACCGCTCCGACTTCCTGCTCCCCGACCGGGCCAAGGTCACCATGACCGCCCCCTTCATGCGGGCGTACACCGAACTCCTCGTCCGCACCTGTCACAAGCGCGGCGCCCACGCCGTCGGAGGCATGGCCGCCCACGTCCCCAGCAGGGATACGGCGGCCAACGAGGCCGCATTGGCCCGGGTCCGGCTGGACAAGGAGCGGGAGGCCGAGGCCGGCTTCGACGGGTCCTGGGTCGCGCACCCGGGCCTCGTGCCCGTCTGCCGGGACGTCTTCGACGCGGTCCTCGGCGACCGGCCGCACCAGTTGGACCGCACCCGCGACGATGTCGCCGTCCAGGCTTCCGATCTGCTCTCGGTGCGCCGGATCAGCGGCCCGCCGACACCGGAAGGCGTACGCGCCGATGTCGCCGTGGCGCTGCGGTACTTCGACGCCTGGCTGCGCGGGCACGGCGCGGTCGCCCTGAACGGGCTGATGGAGGACGCGGCCACGGCCGAGATCGCCCGCGTGCAGCTCTGGCAGTGGGTGCGCCACGGCGCCATCACCCGCGAGGACGTCCTCGGCCTCCTCGACACCGAGTGCGCCGCTCTCGCCGGGGAACAGCCCGGCGCCCTGGTGGCCGAGGCGCGCCGGGTCCTGGAGGAGACCGCGCTCGGCCTCACCCTGCCGCCCTTCTTCACCACCGCCGCCTACACCCGCCACCTCGTCCGCCGTACGGAGGCCGCCCGCTCATGAACATCTCCAGCAGCCCTGTCCGCCGGGTCGGTGTCGTCGGAGGCGGCCAGATGGGAGCCGGGATCGCCGAGGTGTGCGCCCGCGCGGGACTCGACACCGTCGTCTGCGAGGCCGACGCCGCCGCCGCGCGGGCCGCCCGCGAACGCGTCGCGATGTCCCTGGAACGGGCCGTCCAGCGCGGGAAGCTCGACCGCCTCTCCGCCGACGACGCCCTCGCCCGCCTCGTCTTCACGGGCAGCCTCGACGAGCTCGCCGACCGCCAGCTCGTCATCGAAGCCGTCACCGAGAACGCCGAGGCCAAGACGGAGCTCTTCAGCGCACTGGACAAGATCGTCGAGGATCCGGAGGCCGTCCTCGCCTCGAACACCTCCGCCATCCCGATCATGCGCCTGGGTATGGCCACGGGCCGCGCCGACCGGGTCGTGGGCCTGCACTTCTTCAACCCCGTCCCCGTCCTCCCCCTCGTGGAGATCGTCTCCTCCCTCCACACCACGGAGGAGACCGTCCGAGCGGTGGACGGCTTCGCCCGCGACATCCTGGGCAAGAGCACGATCCGTTCCCGGGACCGGGCCGGCTTCGTGGTCAACGCGCTCCTCGTGCCCTACCTCCTCTCGGCCATTCGGATGGCCGAATCCGGGTACGCCACGCCCGCCGACATCGACACCGGCATGGAGCTGGGCTGCGCCCACCCCATGGGCCCTCTCAAGCTGGCGGACCTCATCGGCCTCGACACCGTCGCCGCCATCGCCGGATCGATGTACGAGGAGTTCAAGGAGCCCCTGTACGCCCCGCCGCCACTGCTCCGGCGGATGGTGCAGGCGGGACTGCTGGGCCGGAAGTCCGGCCGCGGCTTCCACACGTACGACCGGGACTGAGGGGCTCCGGTCGCCGGCGCCGGGCCCCGACGAGTCTCATTTCAGCGTCCGGGATATGAGCACGTCCACCCGTCCTCAAGGACGGACGCCTACCCTGACCGGGCAGCTGGTTCGCCCCGTCCGCCAGGCGGGATGCGTCGTAAGAGGGAACCCGGTGGGAATCCGGGACTGCCCCGCAGCGGTGAGCGGGAACGACCGCCGTCATACGCACTGGGCCCGAGAGGGCCTGGGAAGCGACGGCCAGTAGGTGCCGCCTCTTGAGGAGGCGGGTGTGCCCGCGAGTCCGAAGACCTGCCCGTTGCCCGCGCGCGGCCGTTCGCGTGCGGATGTCCCGGCGACCTCGTGGGCGGGTCGGTGTGCACACCAGGCGGGCGTCCGCGCGTACCCATCCGTACGCGTCAGGAGCGGCCCGCCCGGTCCGTCACCCCTCGCGCCTTCGTATCCGTCTCCGGGACGCCATGGAGACATACTCGCGAAGGAGAGTTCCGTGACAGACGAGTCCGCGACCGCGGCAGCGCAGCCCACCGTGTACGGCTACCCCCGGCAGGGGCAGAACCGTGAACTGAAGAAGGCCGTCGAGGGCTACTGGAAGAGCCGCGTCAGTGCCGAAGCCCTCCGTGAGACCGCCCGGAACCTGCGGCGGTCGAACTGGCTCCAGCTCGCTGAGGCCGGCATCACCGAGGTACCGACCGGCGACTTCTCGTACTACGACCACGTGCTGGACACCAGCGTGATGGTCGGCGCGATCCCCGCCCGGCACCGCGCCGCGGTCCGGGCCGACGCCCTCGACGGGTACTTCGCGATGGCGCGCGGCACCCAGGACGTGGCGCCGCTGGAGATGACCAAGTGGTTCGACACCAACTACCACTACCTCGTACCCGAACTCGGCCCCGACACCGCCTTCGCCGCCGACTCCGCCCGGCAGGTGGCGGAGCTGCGCGAGGCCCTCGCCCTCGGGCTGGCCGCCCGGCCCGTGCTGGTCGGCCCGGTCACCTACCTCCTGCTGGCCAAGCCCGCCCCGGGCGTTGCCACCGACTTCGAGCCGTTGACGCTGCTCGACCGGCTGCTGCCCGTCTACGCCCGGGTCCTCGCCGACCTCCGCGCGGCGGGCGCCGAGTGGGTGCAGCTGGACGAGCCCGCCCTCGTCCAGGACCGGACCCCGGCCGACCTGGGCGCCGCGGCCCGCGCCTACCGCGAGCTCGGCGCGCTCACCGACCGGCCCAAGCTGCTGGTCGCCTCGTACTTCGACCGGCTGGGCGAGGCGCTGCCGGTGCTGGCCAAGGCGCCCGTCGAAGGGCTGGCGCTGGACTTCACCGAGCGGGCCGCCGGCAACCTCGCCGATCTCGCCGCCGTGGGCGGCCTGCCCGGCAAGCGGCTGGTCGCGGGCGTCGTGAGCGGCCGCAACATCTGGATCAACGACTACGCGCAGTCCCTCGCGACGCTGGGCACCCTGCTGGGGCTCGCCGACCGCGTCGACGTCGCCGCGTCCTGCTCCCTCCTCCACGTCCCGCTGGACGCCTCCGCTGAACGGGACATCGACCCGCAGGTCCGGCGCTGGCTGGCCTTCGCCCGTCAGAAGACCGCCGAGATCACCACCCTGGCCAGGGGTCTGGCTCGGGGAACCGGTGCGATCGCGGCCGAACTCGCCGCCAACCGGGCCGATCTCGCGTCCCGCGCCGAGTCGGCGATCACCCACGACCCGGCGGTACGGGCCCGGACCGCGGCCGTCACCGACGCCGACGGCCGCCGCGCCCAGCCGTACCCCGAACGGGCCGCCGCCCAGCGCGCCCACCTCGGCCTGCCCCTCCTGCCCACCACCACCATCGGGTCGTTCCCGCAGACCACCGAACTGCGCACCGCCCGCGCCGATCTGCGTGCCGGACGCATCGACACGGCCGGCTACGAGGAGCGCATCGAGGCCGAGATCCGCGAGGTCCTCGCCTTCCAGGAGAAGGCGGGCATCGACGTACTCGTGCACGGCGAGCCCGAGCGCAACGACATGGTCCAGTACTTCGCCGAACAGCTCACCGGCTACCTCGCCACGCAGCACGGCTGGGTCCAGTCCTACGGGACCCGCTACGTCCGCCCGCCGGTCCTCGCCGGTGACGTCTCCCGCCCCGGGCCGATGACCGTCCGCTGGACGGCGTACGCACAGGCCCGGACGGCCAAGCCGGTCAAGGGCATGCTCACCGGCCCGGTCACCATGCTCGCCTGGTCCTTCGTGCGCGACGACCAGCCGCTCGCCGACACCGCGCGCCAGGTCGCCCTCGCCCTGCGCGACGAGGTGAACGACCTCGAGGCCGCGGGGACCTCGGTGATCCAGGTGGACGAGCCCGCCCTGCGCGAGACCCTCCCGCTGCGCGCCGAGGGCCACGCCGACTACCTCGCCTGGGCCACCGAATCGTTCCGTCTCACCACGAGCGGGGTCCGGCCGGACACCCAGATCCACACCCACATGTGCTACGCGGAGTTCGGCGACATCCTGCAGGCCATCGATGACCTCGACGCCGATGTCATCAGTCTGGAAGCGGCCCGCTCGCACATGCAGGTCGCCGACGAACTCGCGGGTGCGGGCTACCCGCGCGAGGTCGGCCCCGGGGTGTGGGACATCCACTCGCCGCGCGTGCCGTCCGCCGCGGAAGCGGCCGCCCTGCTGCGCAAGGGGCTGGAGGCGATCCCGGCCGAGCGGCTGTGGGTCAATCCCGACTGCGGCCTGAAGACCCGCGGCTGGCCCGAGACCCGGGTTTCCCTGGAGCACCTGGTCGCCGCGGCCCAGGAGGTCCGTACGGAAATTCCCGCCGTCTGACCCCGGTCGAGCCGGGAAGGGCGCCGGCCGCGCTCTTCCCGGCTTCGGCTGCCCCGGCGGGTCAGGCTGTCTCAGCGGGCGGCCGGGTCCGGGGGAGGAACGCCGCCGCGGCGAGGCCGACGAGCCCCAGGACTGCCAGTGTGATCATCGAGACGGCGTAGGCGTGGGTGCTGAGGCCGGCGACGAGAATGGTGCCGACGACCGCGGTGCCGAGCGACGAGCCGAGGTTGGAGATGCTGCGTGACAGCCCCGAGATCTCGCCCTGCCGGTCCTCCGGGAAGCTCGACTGCACGACGTTGACCGACGGGGTCAGCATCACACCGAGTCCGAGGCCGATCAGCAGCAGTCCGGGGGCGAAGGCCCAGGCACTGGGGGAGCCGCTGACCACGGCGAGCAGGACGACGATTCCGGCGATCACCACGACGAACCCCGTCATGACGAGCGAGCGCTGTGCCCACCGCCTCGCCAGGCGTTCGGCCGCCAGTGACGACACGAGCAGGCCGAGCGTGGACGCCGTGAAGATCACGCCGGTCTGGATCGCGTCGTATCCGCGGACGACCTGGAGGTAGGTCGCTACGACGAACGACGTCCCCATCAGCACGAGCCACTGGATGTTCTGCGTGACGAGACCCAGGTTGGAGGTGCGGTTGCGGAACAGACTCGTCGACAGGAGCGGCTCCTTGCCCGCCCGTTCCTGCACACGTACCCATCGGAAGAACCACAGCAGCACGAGGGCACCGAGGACGATCAGACCGATCATCAGCCAGACGTTGTCATCGGCTGCCAGGATCCCCGTGACGATGAGGATGAGGCCGACGGCCGAGAGGACCGCCCCGCCGGTGTCGAAGGAACGGGTGGGATCCGGTGGCAGGGGGTCCTTGATCCGGCGGCTCAGCATGATGATCAATGCGATCACCAGGGCCTGGAACACGAAGGCCGCCCGCCAGCTGATGGCCGAGGTGATGAGTCCGCCGATCAGCGGCCCCGCGGCGGCGCCGACGCCGCCCAGCGCCATGACGGTCCCGAACGCACGGGCGCGTGAGGTCACTCCCGTGAAGAGCAGCGTCGTGAGGATGTAGACGGGCGGGATGAGCAGCGCGGTGCCGACACCCTCCAGGATCGAGTTGCCGAGGATGAGGATGCCCAGGCCGGGGGCGGCCGCGCTCAGCAGGGCGCCGACGCCGTACACGGTGAGGCCCGTCAGGAAGCACTTCTTGCGGCCGTAGCGGTCGGTCAGCTTGCCGCCGGGGATCATCAGCGCGGCCATGACGAGGAGGAAGATCGTGATGGCGACCTGCACGCCCTGCACGGTGGTGTTCAGGTCCGTGCTGATGTCGTTGATCATCACGTTCATGTTCGAGCCGGCGAAGCTGCAGATGAACTGGGCCAGGGCGAGCGGGGCGAGCACGCCGCGCACCGCACCGGCCGTACGTCCCGAAGTTTCCGCTTCAGCCACCAGCGGCCTCCTTCTGCCATGTCGGGCGTATGGCGTCGCCCACGCTCAGCCGGGCCGGATCGGTCTGCGTCAAGCCTGCGCCGCAGCCGAGCTCACCGCACTCCGGACAGGGGCGCCGCGAGGGCGTGGGCCGAGACTGCTGAAACATTGCGGCGGCAGGTCCGCGCGCCCTCGTTCCCGTGCCGCACACGAGCGGGAATCCTGGCCGGGGTGGCGCCCGGCACATCGTGCGCGCGAAGCGCCGGACGCCGCCCTCGATCTCACCGGCGCCGGGAGCCGTAGCGCCCGGTGCACCGGGCGGACAGCCGTACGAACCATGGAGCGCTGAGAACACATGAGCAGCAACCCCGCCGAGGCCCCCACTCCCCCACCGGCCGGTCCCGGTGGCGGGGCCGCCGTCTCCCGCCAGGAGTTCGACGCACTGTTCGAGGCGGTCCGCGCATGGGGCCGGTGGGCCACAGCCGACCGCGGCGCGTGGAACAGGGTGACAGCGGGCCACGTGCGGAGGTCGGCCGACCTGATCCGGTCCGGGACGGTCGTCCCGATGGGGCTGCCCTGGGACACCCTGCCCGGACCGGACAACGCGAAGCCCGCGCTGCACTACATGTCCGACCTGGGCGACGTGGAGGCCCCGGAACCAACCACCTACAAGGACTTCCTCGCCGTGGACTACCACGGCAAAGGCGTGAGCCATCTCGACGCACTGTCACACGTCGCCTACCGAGGGCAACTCTACGACGGCCACACGGCGCGCGAGGAGATCGATGCCGGGGGTGCCCGCTTCGGCGCCGTGCAAGCGCTCGGCCCCCTGGTCACCAAGGGCGTACTCCTCGACCTGCCCGCCGCCCTCGGGGTCGCGTGGCTGGAACCCGGGCACGCGGTTCACGCGGAGGACGTCGTCGCCGCGGAGAAGGCCCTCGACGTGACGATCGGGGGCGGCGACGCGGTGCTGCTGCGGTCCGGGCGCTTCCGCCGCCGCAGGGAGGCCGGCCCCTGGAACTCCGACACGGCGAGCGCGGGCTGGCACGTGGACGCCATGCCGCTGCTGGCCGAGCGCGCCATCGCCCTGCTCGGCGCCGACGGGGACAGCGACGTACGGCCGTCGCCGGTCGAGGGCCTGCACTCCCCCGTCCACGCGCTCGCCGTCACGGCCATGGGAGTGCCGCTGCTGGACAACCTCGACCTCGAAGCACTCTCGGCCGCCTGTGCCGAGGCGGGCCGTTACGAGTTCATGCTCGTCGTGACGCCGCTGAACGTCCCCGGCGGGACGGGCTCACCCGTCAATCCGGTCGCGATCCTGTGACACCGGGCCTGCCGATCACTCGCCCCCGCTCATCCTGAAAACGTGAGGAATATACTCAAATCTGGCTATCGAGACCATTCCGGTGAGGGAAGTGGTGCAGATGGGGGTCGTGGAAGAGCGCATCGGCCCCGTGCGTTCCCGTGACCGGTTCCTGCACGGCGAATCGGTCGAGTCGGTCGAGGGGAGCGTGAGAAGTCCGATCCTGAGCTCGTGGCAGCGCAGCCGGCTGCTGGGGCTGTCGCCGGGCCAGTCCGAGCTTCCCTTCTCCCAGGACTTCGACCCGGAGGGTCCGCTCGTCCGCGCCGCCGAGCCCGTCCTCGACCGGCTGCAATCGATCTTCGCGGGCAGCCAGATGAACATCAGTCTCGCCGATGGGCACGGCACGGTGCTCGAACGCCGTTTCGGAGAGAAGTCCATGGCCACCCGCCTGCCCGCGATCCAGAGCACTCCCGGTTTCGTGTTCGCCGAGCAGTTCGCGGGGACGAACGGCATCGGTCTCACGCTCGCGGAGAGGCGGCTCTGCCAGGTCTACGGCGCCGAGCACTTCGCCGAGCGCTCCCAGTCAAGTGCCTGTACCGCGATCCCCGTTCGCGACCAGATCAGCGGGCACATCGAGGGCGTCCTGTGCCTCGGATATCCCTACACCGACGCGGACCCGTCGCTCGTCCCCCTGGTACGCAGGGCGGCCGAGGCCATCGAACGACGGCTGATGGAGCAGAGTTCGGCGCGTGAGCGCGGTCTGCTGCAGGCGTACCTCGATGCCGGGAGCCGGGCCCGGATCAGCGAGGGCACACACAACGGGTACCCCCTCGGAATGGACGAGCTGCTCCAGAGCGACCTGGACCAGAACGACCAGATGATCCTCAAGCAGAAGGCCACCGAGCTGATGTCCGCGGCCCACCGGGCGGCCGTCGAGGTATCGCTGTCCCACGACCGCCGGGTCACCCTCGTGAGCCGTCCCGTGACGAGCCCCTCCGGGGTGGAGGGCGTCGTCATCGAGGCGCTCATCCCCGAGGACTCGGAGCGGCACGCCCCCGCCCCGACGCCCGCCCACGACCGCCCCCGCGTCACACCCGGTCCGGCGCCGACGACGGTCCGTACACCCGGCGCGCCGCGCACCGCCGACTCCGCCGACGGCATGGTCAGAGGACTGGTGCTGGTGGGCGAGCCGGAGGTGGGGAAGTACGCCGTCGCGGCACGACGTCGCCTGGAGCTGCTGGCCGAGGCCAGCAACCGCATCGGCACCACCTTGGACGTGAGCCGCACCGCCTGGGAACTCGCCGAGACTGCGGTCCCGCGCCTGGCCGACTTCGTCACCATCGACCTGCCCGAGGCCGTGCTGCGCGGCGAGGAGTCCCACCACCCCACCGCCGAAATGCACCGTGCGGTGGTCCACGGCATCCGCGAGGACTGCCCCTTCTACCCGGTGGGACAGCAGGTCACCCTGCAGCCGGCCACGCCCCACATGCGCTGCATGACCACGGGGGAACCCGTCCTGGACCCCGACCTGAAGGCCGCCCTCGGCTGGATCTCCCAGGACCCCGAGCACGCCGAACGCCTCCTCGCCCACAACATCCACTCGCTCATCACCGTCCCCCTGCTCGCCCGCGGCGTCCTCCTGGGCATCGCCAGCTTCTACCGTTCGCAGGACCCCGGCCCCTACGGGGACGACGACCGCTCGCTGGCCCAGGAACTCGCCGCCCGCGCCGCCCTCTGCATGGACAACGCCCGCCGCTACACCCGCGAACACACCCTGGCCCTGTCCCTGCAGCGCAGCCTGCTGCCGCGCGGCCTTCCCGAGCAGGGGGCCGTCGAGGTCGCCCACCGCTACCTGCCCGCCGAGTCCGGAGTGGGCGGCGACTGGTTCGACGTCATCCCCCTCTCCGGCACCCGCGTCGCCCTCCTGGTCGGCGATGTCGTCGGCCACGGGCTGCACGCCGCCGCCACGATGGGCCGGCTGCGCACCGCCGCACGCAACTTCGCCGAACTGGAACTCGCCCCCGACGAACTCCTCACCCACCTGGACAACCTGATGGTGCGCCTCGACCGGGAGGAGGACGGGGACAATCCCGCCTTCGGCAGCACCGGCATCGTGGGCGCCACCTGCCTGTACGCCATCTACGATCCCACCTCACAGCTGTGCACCATGGCACGCGCCGGCCACCCTCCGCCCGCGCTGGTCCTACCCGACGGCACCGTGACCCTCCTCGACCTGCCCGCCGGGCCCCCTCTCGGCCTCGGCGGCCTGCCCTTCGAATCGGTCGAGATCCGCCTCGCCGAACACAGCCAGCTGGTCCTCTACACCGACGGACTCCTCGACGACCGCCACCGCGACGTCGACGCGGCCCTCGACGAGCTGCGCCTCGTACTGGCCCACCCGGACCGTGCTCCCGAGGACACCTGCCAAGCGGTCCTCGACGCCGTGGCACCCGAGCATCCCGCCGACGACATCGCGCTGCTCGTCGCCCGCACCAACGCCGTGCCCTCCGACCGGATCGCCACCTGGGACCTGCCCTCCGACCCGGCCCTCGTCTCCGACGTCCGTGCCGCTGCCGTGCGCCGGCTGAGCGAGTGGGGGCTGGACGAGTCCGCTTTCGCCACGGAACTGCTGCTCAGCGAGCTCGTCACGAACGCCGTCCGGTACGGCACCGCGCCCATCCGGGTACGCCTCATCCGCGACCGCGCCCTGATCTGCGAGGTGCACGACGCCAGCAGCACCGCCCCGCGCATGCGTTATGCGGCCACCACGGACGAGGGCGGCCGTGGCCTGTTCCTCGTCGCGCAGCTCGCCCAGGCCTGGGGCACCCGCTACACCACCGACGGCAAGGTCATCTGGGCGGAGTGCAGCCTGGACGCGGCGTGACCTGCGACCGGCGCATTCGGGAGAGGTAAATACCGCATATACGGTGTCAGATCCACATAGAATCCCTCATGCAGTCGGGAAGAACTCGGAGGCCGACCCCCGGAGAAGTCTGTGCATGACGCTCCCGACACCTCGATGGGCCCGCCCTCACCCTCGCCCGCGCGCTTCGACGAACCCCTCGTCCGCATGCGCGGTCTCGGCAAGCGGTTCGGCGGCACTCTCGCGCTGGCCTCGGTCGACCTCGACATCCACCGGGGCAGCGTCCTCGCCCTGCTGGGTCCCAACGGCGCCGGGAAGTCCACCCTGATCAAGGTGCTCGCGGGGGTCCACCACGCCGACGAGGGCGAGGTGACGGTGGCCGGGCACCCGCTCGGCTCCCACGGCGCCACCCGCGCCATGTCCTTCATCCACCAGGACCTCGGTCTCGTCGAGTGGATGACGGTGGCCGAGAACATCGCCCTGGGCACCGGCTACCCACGGCGCTGCGGACTGGTCTCCTGGCGGCAGGCCCGAGTGCGCTGCGAAGATGCCCTGCGGATCGTCGCCGGGCATCTGGACGCCGACGCCCGGATCGCCGACCTCGCCCCCGCCGAACGCTCGCTGGTCGCCATCGCCCGCGCCCTGGCCGCACGGGCCGAGCTCATCGTCCTCGACGAGCCGACCGCCACCCTCCCCGCCGAGGACTGCGCCCGGCTGTTCGACGTACTGCACGCCCTGCGCGACCGCGGACACGGCATCCTCTACGTCAGCCACCGGCTCGACGAGGTGTACAAGGTCGCCGACTCGTTCGCCGTCCTGCGTGACGGCCGCCTGGTCGCCCGGGGTCCGCTCGCCGGATACGGTCCCGCCCGCCTCGTGCGCGCCATCGTGGGCCGCGAACCGGCCGGATACGCCCCCGCCACCACCTCCGCCGCCGTGCGTGCCGCCGGCCCGCCCCTCCTCAGCCTCGACAGCCTGAGCACCGCGTACACCGAAGGGGTCAGCCTCGACCTGCGGGCCGGCGAGATCCTCGGCATGGTGGGTCTGACCGGCGCGGGCCACATGGACCTGGGCCGCGCCCTCGCCGGCGCCCGGCCGGTCCTCGGCGGACGGGCGCTGCTCGACGGCCGGCCGTACCACCCCCGTACGGTCTCGGACGCCCTCGACTCCGGCGTCGGCCTCGTGGCCGGCAACCGTCAGGAGGAAGGCTGCGCCGCCGAACTGACCGTACGGGAGAACTTCCTGGCGAACCCCCGGGCAGCCGGCGTGCCCGCGCTGCGCTGGATCAGCCCGCGGCGCGAGCGCGCCGAGGCCACCGCGCTGATCGACCGGTTCTCGGTGCACCCCCGCGACAGCGAGGTGCCCATCGCCACCCTGTCCGGCGGCAACCAGCAGAAAGTGATGGTCGGGCGGTCGCTCCGGGGGAGCCTGCGCCTGCTCATCCTCGAGGAGCCGACCGCCAGCGTGGACGTCGGTGCCAAGGCGACGATCTACCGGCTGCTCGATGACGCGCTGGCCTCCGGCCTGGCGGTACTGCTCATCTCCACCGATTTCGAAGAGGTCGCCAAGGTGTGCCACCGCGCTCTGGTCTTCGTCCGCGGGACCGTGGGCGCCGAGCTGACCGGCGACGCCCTCACCGTCACCGAACTCACCCGGACCGCTTCGGCCATGCCCCCCATCACCGGAGCCGCGACGAGCCGATGACCATCCCTCCCTCGCTCCGGTCCCTGGCCGACCGCCTGCACGGCCATCTCCTCGGCACCTACGGCCTCCTGGCCCTCGCCTGCCTGCTCTTCCTGGTCTTCTCCCTCGCTCTGCCCGGCACCTTCCCCACCCGGGACAACGTCTCCTCGATCCTCTCCAACCAATCCATCCCCGCGATCGTCGCGCTCGGCGCGACGATCCCCATCGCCACCGGCAAGTTCGACCTGTCCATCGGCTACGGGCTGGGCCTCGCGCACGTCATGGTGATGCACCTCATCGTCAACGAGGGCTGGCCCTGGCCCGTCGCCTGCCTCGCGGTGGTCGTCGGAGGCGTGGTGGCCGGCGCTCTCAACGGCGTCATCGTCGAGTTCGGGCAGATCGACTCCTTCATCGCCACGCTCGGCACCGGCAGCATGATGTACGCCTGCACCGGCTGGATCACCGACGGCACCCGGATCGTCCCGGGCCCGGACGGCCTGCCGGCCTCCTTCACCGACGTCTACGACTCCAGATTCCTCGGCCTGCCGCTGCCCGCCTTCTACGTCCTCGCCATCACAGCCGTCCTCTGGGTGGTTCTGGAGCGGCTGCCGCTCGGCCGGTACCTGTACGTCATCGGCTCCAACCCGCGCACCGCCGGCATCATCGGCATCCCCACCCGCACCTACTCCATCTACGCGTTCGCCGGTTCGGGCCTGGTCGTCGGCTTCGCCGGGGTGCTGCTCGCCGCCCAGCAGCAGACCGGCAACCCGAGCGTCGGGCTGGACTACCTGCTGCCCGCCTTCGTCGGTGCGCTGCTCGGGTCCACCACGATCAGACCCGGCCGTGCCAACGCGCTCGGCACCCTCGTGGCCGTCGCCGTCCTCGCCGTGGGCCTCGCCGGCATCGGCCAGCTCGGCGCCCAGTTCTGGGCCACGCCGCTGTTCAACGGCATGACCCTGCTCATCGCCGTCGGCCTGGCCGGCTACGAGGCCCGCCGCCGCCTGCGCAGCGGCGCCGCCGCGACCCGCCGCTCCCCCGCGGACAGCCGCCCCCAGAGCCGCCCCTAGAGCCCTGCTCGAACACTTCGTACGCGCACCCGCGTCAGGAGCACCGTGTACTCGAACCGCAAGACCACCGTCACAGTCGCAGCCCTGCTCGCGGCAGCCGCCGCCCTGGCCACCGGCTGCGAGCGCGGCCCACAGGCCGCCGGCACCGGGCCGTCGGACGCCGGTTGCCCCGCCACCCTCGCGAAGGCCGAGACGGCCGTCCGGCAGGCCGAGAACACCGATGCGTCGTGGACCGGCCCCACCACGGGCCCCGCGGCCGTTCCCGGCAGGACCATCGTCTACGTCGCGCAGACCATGACCAACCCCGGTGTCGCGGGCGTCGCGAAGGGCCTCGAGGAAGCGGCGAAGATCACCGGCTGGAGGGTCCGGGTGATCGACGGAGAGGGCACGCCCGCCGGCATCCAGGCCGCGCTCAGCCAGGCGATCACTCTCAAGCCCTCGGGCATCGTCATCGGCGGCTTCGATCCCGGTCTGACCTCGCAGCAGGTGGCTCGGGCCCGAGCGGCGGGGATCCCGCTCATCGGCTGGCACGCGGTGGCCTCCCCCGGCCCGAGCGAGAAGCCCGAGCTCTTCACCAACATCACCACGAAGGTCGAGGACGTGGCGAAGATCAGCGCGGACTGGATCATCGCCCGGTCCAAGGGCAGCGCCGGAACCGTCCTGTTCACCGACGACTCGATCCCGTTCGCCAGGCACAAGGCCGAACTGATCAAGCGCGGGCTGGCCACCTGCGCCGGCGTCCGGCTCCTGGCGTACGTGAACATCCCCATCCCGGACGCGAGCAGCCGCGCCCCCCAGGAGGTGTCCTCCCTCCTGTCCCGCTTCCAGGACGAGTGGACGTACTCCGTCGCCATCAACGATCTCTACTTCGCCGACGCCGCCCCGGCGCTCCGCGCGGCCGGCCAACCGGGCTCCGGGCCGCCCTTCAACATCGGCGCGGGCGACGGCGACCCCTCCGCCTTCCAGCGGATCAACAGCAAGCAGTTCCAGGCCGCGACCGTCCCCGAGCCCCTGTCCCAGCAGGGCTGGCAGATCATCGACGAGTTCAATCGCGCGTTCGCGGGCCGGCCCGCCAGCGGCTACGTCGCCCCGGTCCACGTCGCCGCGGCCGAGAACAGCAGCGGTGCCACGTCCTGGGACCCGTCCGGCTACCGCGAGGCGTACGAGAAGATCTGGCGCGGGTAGCGGCCCCGTACGCGGTCGGCGCGCTCACCGCCGCACTGCCGACGGGCTCCGCCCGGGGCGGCCGATGTGAATCCGCCCACCCTCCCTTGACCCGGAAAGGAAGGCCTACCTAAGTTCTGCGTCATGCCCCAGCCCACGCCGCCCTCTGATCCCAGCAACCCCGCCGACCCGCGCCCGCCCGCCCCCGGGCTGATCGACTTCACCGTCGACCTCACCTCCCAGGAGGTTCTCCGACGGGCTCAGGTGATGGCCGCTCTGGGCCCCGACTGGGACCCGATCGAGGTCCTGCAGGGCGAGGAGGCGGCGTACGACCTGCTGTACTCCGGCCTCGACGAGCAGCAGCAGCGCCTGTACGACGACCTGGTCGCGGCCCATGTGCTTCCCCGGCGAGGGAGCGGCCATGCTGCCCCTTGACCCGCAGGCCGACCCCGGACGCCGCGCCTGGGTGCCCTGCCCCAACTGCCTCGACACCGGCGAGTGCGAGCCGTGCGGGGACGGCCGGAGCTGCTCCCGGCACTGGCGCTACATGCTGTCCAACACCGGCAGCCTGCTCCACCTGCAGTGCCCGGGCTGCACCCACGTCTGGGTGCACGAGACCGGTTTCGGGGCCACCCGCTCCGTGTGGAACCGCATCACCAGCGGCCTGCCGCGACTCTGAGGGCTCCGGCCCGCCGGCGGGAAACCCCGAGGCAGGGGGAACCGCCTCGGGTGCACGCATGAGAGTGGTCCGTCCGCAAGGCGCCTTGTTCTGCACCCCGCGCCGTGGCACCGTCGCATGACCTTGATCTGCGACAGAGGAGACGGCCCCATGTCCGAGGACCTGGCAACCGGCATCATCCGGCAGCTGGAAGACACCGTCGCCTCGACCACCCTGCCGGAACACACCGTCGAGTTGCTCCGCGTATCCCTCAGCCAGGCCCAGGCGGCGAAGGCGGCGGGCCACGATCAAGAAGCCATCACCATCGCCAACCAGGCCCTTCAGACCGCGAAGAACGCCTCCGAGGACCGATAGCCCCTCGCGACGGCCTCGTCCTCGTCCGGCCGGTCAGTGCGGAAGCTCGACCGACACGTGCGGGGTCAGCGCCCGGAGGAAGTCCGCCGCGTCGAACATCGCGCCCGCCGAGGCCACGCCCGTCCTCCGCGTCCGTCCGGCCAGGATGCGCTGGACGGCCTCCACCGCCAGCGGTGCGGTGACCGCGTAGATGTCCTGGCCCCGGGCCGTGGCGCGGCGCTCGACGTCACCCGCGCGGACCAGGACGTCGACGACGAACGTCTGGTCCGACCGCCCCAGGCCGTCGACCGGCTCCGGCGACGGCGTGTCCTCGTCGGCGAGGTCCCTCGCGGCTTCGACGCTCATGTGGGTGCGTACCGCGGGGACGGCCAGGTGGCTGGGAACGGTGACGACATCGGCCATGGTGAAATCCGCGATCACCGCTCGTCGGCCGAGAGGCTCCGGAAAGTCCCACTCCAGCTCTGCTGCCTTGTCGTCGTGGTACTGCAGCGCTCCGTCCGCGAACCGCACCCGCCGGCCCGCGCGACGCTCGTGGGACACCTGACCGGCCGCGCGCGTACCCGCCGTGGGATGCCAGCTGGTCAACCCGTACGCGACGTGCACGACGTCCGCGGTGGTCCACTCCCCCATCGCCGCGGTCACCAGCAGATCGCCCAGGCCGCCGTAGAAGGCCATCGCCGGCACCACGGGGTTCTCTGCCTTTCGGGCCGCTTCCGCATGGTCGGCGAACATCGAAACGTTCGCTTCGATCTCCGCCGCGACATCGACGTACGGGATCCCCGCACGCAGGGCGGCCTCGACGACCGGGCCTCCCGTCACCGCGAACGGTCCTGCGCAGTTGATGACGGCCGCAGCGCCCGCGAGGGCCCGGTCCAGTGCGCCCGCGTCGTCCACGGTGGCCGGCCGCACCACCACGCCCGGCCACTCGGCGGCCAGCGCCTCCAACTGGGCCGCGTCACGGCCGGAGATGACGGTGGCGATGCCGCGCCTGCGCAGTTCGGCGACGACGAAGCGACCCGTGTGCCCTGTCGCCCCGTAGACCACAACTGCAGCCGGTGTACTCATGGTTCCCCCGCTCTCGATGTGCTGATGAACCCAGTCTCGCGGCGGCCGGAACCCGATCGTGATGGTCTGGAACGACATCACACGTACACTTTCGGACATGCCCACTGTCGCGCTGCTGACCGCCGGTGACCTGCTGCACTTCGAGCTGGCCGTGGCCTACGAGATCTTCGGCAATCCCCCGCGCGAGGCCACGCAGGGCTGGTACGACGTACTGCTCTGCGGCACCGGGCCGGCACGGGTCGGCCCGTTCACGGTCGAGCCCGACCACGGGCTGGAGTCCTTGGCCGGAGCCGACACCGTGATCGTGCCCGCGTGTGCCGACATCGACGATCCGCCGTCGGCCGAGGTGATCGAAGCGGTGCGCGCGGCCCACGCCGCGGGCGCCCGGGTCGCTTCCCTGTGCACCGGGGCGTTCGTGCTCGGGGCCGCGGGACTGCTGGACGGCCGACGGGCCACCACCCACTGGGCGCACGCGGCGGAGCTGAGCGCACGCCACCCGCGGGCCGTGGTCGACCCGGACGTGCTGTACACGGACAACGGCAGCGTGCTCACCGCTGCCGGCAAGGCCGCCGCGGTGGACCTCTGCCTGCACCTGATCCATCTCGACCACGGTGCCGCCGTCGCCAACTCCGTCGCCCGGCGCCTCGTCATGCCGCCCCATCGGCCCGGCGGTCAGGCCCAGTTCGTCGCCACGCCGGTGCACGTCGCGGGCGACCACACGCTCGCCCAGCTGCTGGCGTGGGTGCAGCAGCGGCTGGACCAACCGCTGACGGTGACCGACATGGCGCGAAAGGCGAACACCAGCCCGCGCAATCTCGGACGGCAGTTCCACTCGGTGATCGGGCAGACGCCCATCCAGTGGCTCATCACCCAGCGCGTACGCCGCGCCCAGGAGTTGCTGGAGGCCACCGACGAGACCATCGAGGCGGTCGCCCTGGCCACCGGCATGGGGACCGCCACGACGCTGCGGCGCCAGTTCAAACGGGTCGTCGGCGTCCCGCCCGACAGCTACCGCCGCGCGTTCCACAACGCGAAGCCGGCCTGACCGCTACGGGCCCGCGCTGGAGGGCCGGGTCGCGTCCGGTCCTGAAGGATTCCTGCGGCATGAGGCCCACCGGCCTCCTACGATCACCGGATGACGGATCCTCGCCACCCCGCCAAGCCCCGCCCCGGAGACAGAGTTGCGGTGCTGTCCGGCTGGTCCGCTGTCGGGCCGAGCGGGTTGCCGTACTTGGCCGTGTTCCGTTCCTCCAGGATGCGGACCTCCGCCGGGGTCATGCCCGCGCGGGTGATCTCCTTGGCCTGGTTGCGCCTGTCGACCAGCTCGCGGGCGATCTCCTCGTCGCCGGCCCCGGCCGCGCGCATGTCGGCCTCGGTCCGGTGCATGTCCTCCAGGAGGCCGTGGTACCGCATCCGGGTCCGCTGGGCCTCGACCTTCTCGTCCATCGGCAGGACGCGGATCCGGCACACGACCGGGTCGGTGCTGGGGCAGCTGTCGTCGGCGGAGACCGGTGGGGCGAGAGGGGCGGTGATGATCGAACCGCATGCCTCCGCCGCGGTGGCCACGGAGGAGGCGGCTGTGGTGAGCAGCGCGACGGCGGCCGCGAACGGGACGAGGACACGGCGCGGCAAGGAAGAGGTGAGTCGCATGCGCGCATCCTCGCGACGATGCCGCACCCGTTCACGGGGACACCAATGATCACTCGTACGAGGAGCAGGGGGCACAGCTCCTGGTCAGTCGATGACAGCGCCGGGTCTCCCCCAACACGCGACCGACCGATCAGGAATCGAGAAGCCCCGGCCCCCGGGCCGCGGCTAGCGTGGGCGTCCTGGAGGTCACCGGCCGGGCGATCGGGCCGACGGCCTCCGGACCACCTCCCGCTCGTCCGTCTTCCGGACGGGCGGTCCCGACCCGGACCCACGGCTTCAGGAGTGACGATGACCAGCTCTTCCACCCAGGGGATCAAGACCGTTCTGCATCCCGTTTCCGACCTGGCGAAGGCCAAGGGCGTGTACGCCGCCCTGCTCGGTGTACCTCCGCAGACCGACGAGTCCTACTACGTCGGCTTCGAGGCCGAGGGCCAGTCCATCGGGCTGGTGCCGAACGGTGGAGCGCAGGGCATCACCTCGCCGGTGGCCTACTGGCACGTGGAGGACATCGAGGCGAAGCTCGCCGAGGTGACCGCCGCGGGCGCCAGCGTGAAGGAGCCCGTGCACGACGTCGGTGGCGGCCGTCTCGTGGCCACCGTCACCGACCCCGACGGCAACGTCCTCGGGCTGCTCCAGGACCAGTGAGCGCCGCCCGGCTCGCCTGTACGGCCGGGGCCCGGAGGCTCCAGGGACCGAAGCGGATGAGAACGGGACGTACCGACTGAAGCTGGTTGAATCGACCCAGGCGACACCGACGGAGACCGCGCAGGGCGGCTCCTCGTAACAGATGGAGACACGATGAGCATGGCCAAGAGGGCGGACACGCAGTCGCCTGCGCCGCACGTTGCGGACAGCCACGGCCTGATCCGCGTGCACGGGGCGCGCGTCAACAACCTCAAGGACGTCAGCATCGAGATCCCGAAGCGACGGCTGACGGTGTTCACCGGTGTCTCCGGCTCGGGCAAGAGCTCACTGGTCTTCGGCACGATCGCCGCGGAGTCGCAGCGGCTGATCAACGAGACCTACAGCGCCTTCGTGCAGGGCTTCATGCCGACGCTGGCGCGTCCGGAGGTCGACGTACTCGACGGGCTGACGACCGCGATCATCGTCGACCAGCAGCGGCTGGGTGCCGACCCACGCTCCACGGTCGGCACCGCCACCGACGCCAACGCGATGCTGCGCATCCTCTTCAGCCGGCTCGGCGATCCGCACATCGGCTCGCCCAACGCGTTCTCCTTCAACGTCGCCTCGGTCCGGGCGAGCGGTGCGGTCACGGTTGAGCGCGGCACCGACAGGACCAGGACCGTGAAGCGGACCTTCACGCGCACCGGCGGCATGTGTACGCGCTGCGAAGGCCGCGGCTCGGTCTCCGACATCGACCTCACCCAGCTCTACGACGACTCCAAGTCGATCGCCGAGGGCGCGTTCACCATCCCCGGCTGGAAGTCGGACAGCTTTTGGACCGTGCGGGTCTACGCCGAGTCGGGCCTGCTCGACCCGGACAAGCCGATCCGCAAGTTCACCAAGAAGGAGATGCACGACTTCCTCTACCGGGAGCCGACCAAGGTCAAGGTCGAGGGCGTCAACCTCACCTACGAGGGACTGATCCCCAAGATCCAGAAGTCGTTCCTGTCCAAGGACAAGGAGGCGATGCAGCCGCACATCCGGGCGTTCGTGGAGCGGGCGGTCACCTTCACCACGTGCCCCGAGTGCGACGGCACCCGGCTCAGCGAGGGAGCCCGTTCGTCGCGGATCCACAAGATCAACATTGCCGACGCCTGCGCCATGCAGATCAGCGACCTGGCCGAATGGGTCCGCGGCCTCGACGAGCCGTCGGTGGCACCGCTGCTCGCGGCACTGCAGGGGACCCTCGACTCGTTCTCGGAGATCGGTCTCGGCTACCTCTCGCTCGACCGGCCGTCGGGCACGCTGTCGGGCGGCGAGGCGCAGCGCGTGAAGATGATCCGCCACCTCGGCTCCTCGCTCACCGACACGACCTACGTCTTCGACGAGCCCACCATCGGCCTGCACCCCCATGACATCCAGCGAATGAACGACCTGCTGCTGCGGCTGCGGGACAAGGGCAACACGGTGCTCGTCGTCGAGCACAAGCCGGAGACGATCGCGATCGCCGACCACGTCGTGGACCTGGGCCCCGGCGCCGGCGCGTCGGGCGGCACCGTCTGCTTCGAGGGCACCGTAGAGGGGCTGCGGGCCGGCGGCACCGTCACCGGCCGCCATTTCGACGACCGGGCCGCCGTCAAGGAGACGGTGCGCAAGCCCACCGGCACGCTGGAGATCCGCGGCGCGACGACGCACAACCTGCAGGGCGTCGACGTCGACATCCCGCTCGGTGTGCTCGTCGTCGTCACCGGCGTCGCCGGCTCCGGCAAGAGCTCGCTCGTACACGGCTCGCTGCCCGGGCGGTCGGAGGCCACCGGCGAAAGCGTGGTGTCGATCGACCAGGGCGCGATCCGCGGCTCGCGCCGGAGCAACCCGGCGACGTACACCGGACTGCTCGACCCGATCCGCAAGGCCTTCGCGAAGGCCAACGGCGTGAAGCCGGCACTGTTCAGCGCCAACTCCGAGGGCGCCTGCCCCAACTGCAACGGCGCCGGCGTCGTCTACACCGACCTGGCGATGATGGCCGGCGTCGCCACCCCCTGCGACGAGTGCGAGGGGAAGCGGTTCCAGGCGGCGGTGCTGGACTACCACCTCGGCGGCCGCGACATCAGCGAGGTGCTCGCGATGTCGGTGACCGAGGCCGAGGAGTTCTTCGGCGACGGCGAGGCGCGCACGCCGGCCGCACACCGCGTCCTCGGTCGGCTCTCCGACGTCGGGCTGGGCTACCTCACCATCGGCCAGCCGCTCACCACGCTGTCCGGCGGCGAGCGGCAGCGGCTCAAGCTGGCGACGCAGATGGCCGAGAAGGGCGGCGTCTACATCCTCGACGAGCCGACCGCCGGACTGCACCTCGCCGACGTCGAGCAACTGCTCGGCCTGCTCGACCGGCTCGTCGACTCGGGCAAGTCGGTCATCGTCGTCGAGCACCACCAGGCCGTCATGGCACACGCCGACTGGATCATCGACCTCGGCCCCGGCGCCGGCCACGACGGCGGCCGGATCGTCTTCGAGGGCACTCCCGCCGACCTCATCGCCGCGCGTACCACCCTTACCGGCGAGCACCTCGCGGCCTACGTCGGCGCCTGACCGGGGCCGGCTGCGGGGCGGACCGCCGGACGGACTACTTGGGACGGGTGGTGCCGGGCAGGCACCTCACCGTCGGGTTGTACGTCTCGAACGCGCCGAGGGGGTTCTTCTTCCCGAGCCACAGGTGCAGGGCGTAGTGGACGGGCTGGCCAGGGAAGTTGCCGCGGTGCGGGCCGGTGAAGGGCGTGTCGAACATGGTGGGCCGGTCGTCGTCCGTCGCCGTGTTCTGGTCACGGTCGTAGACCAGCCACTGGACCCCGACGAGGCGCTTGCCCCCACGCCCGTCGTCCTCGTAGAACAGGGCGGTGGGCTTCGCCGGGTCGAGGGAATTGTCGTACGAGTGGTTGAAGTGCGGGTAGCCGAGTGCCCCCGGCCCCGCCCGGTTGACCACGCAGTACTTGTCCGGCACATAGCCCGCCTTCACCGCGTTGGCGTGCCGCTGGAACCTGGCGGTCGCCACGTACGTGACAGCGGTGGGGGCCGCGGCTTCGCCGGGATCGGCTCCGGCCCCGGGAGCGGCGACGAGCGCCAGGGTCAGCGAGGCGGCGATCGTGAGGACCGGGGCGAGACGTCGGACCATGCGCGGACTCCTTGCGGTGAGCTCCCCGGGGGCTGGCTCCTCGGGACGGGCTGACTTCACGAGCAGCCTGTCCCGCGATCCGCCGGCCCGCCACACGGCCCGACAGGTCGGCTGACAGCCGGTCGGGTGACGGCGGGCCGGGCCCCGCGGACCGTGTCGCTGCCCACGTCCGCCGGGCCCGCCGAGCCCCTTCCCGGTCCGGCCCGGGCAGCCGCGGGCGGTGACGTGCGGCGGAAGCGGCTCACCCCATCGAGCCACGGGTGGTTTCACGCCGCGCTCCCGCAGGGAACCCGTGTGTCCGCAGAACTCGAGTGTCACGGAGGGCGCGGAACATGACGCAGGAGAACGCGGCACCGACCAGCGGCGGAGCGCTGCCTGACCTCGTGTCGGCCGTGTCCAGGGGCGCGCCGGACTACCGGGCGTGCCCCCATCCCGTCTACGCCGCCCTGCGCGAGCAGGCCCCGGTGTGCCTGCTGACGCCTCCGCACGGGGTCGACACCTATCTCATCACCCGCTACGAAGACGCCCGGGACGCCCTGTCGGACCCGCGCTTCAGCAAGGACATGCGCGGGGCCATCGACACGTACCACGCCGTGTACGGCAGCTTCTTCGACGCGCTCGACGACAACGTCCTGAACTCGGACCCGCCCCGGCACACGCGGCTGCGCCGGGTTCTGCGGAGCGGCTTCACCCCCCGCCGGGTGGAGGAGATGAGGCCGAAGGTCACCGCGATCGCGGAGAGCCTGCTCGGCGCGTGCAGCAAGAGCGACGCCGTCGACCTGATGTCGTCGTTCGCGTTCCCGCTTCCCATCGCGGTCCTGTGCGACCTGATGGGCATCCCCGAAGGGGACCGTCCGGAGATCCTGGCCCACTTCGCGGTGGTGTCGCGCGCGAGGTTCGATCCCCGGATGGGGGCGGAGCTGCAGGCGGCCGAGGGGTGGCTGCGCGACCGGTTGGCCCAGCTCATCGCGTACACGCGCGCCCATCCGTCGGACTCCTTCCTCACCGACCTCATCCGGGCGGAGGAAGGACTGGAAGACGCGGAACTGATCTCGTCGTTGTGGGTCCTCTTCTTCGCCGGACACAAGACGACCGCGTTCCAGATCGGCAACTCCGTGCTGAACCTGCTGCTCCATCCGGATCAGCTGGAGAAGCTCCGGAGGGACCCACTGCTGATTCCGCGGGCGGTCGAGGAAATCGTGCGGTTCGAGGGGTCGGTGGAGACGTCGACGTTCCGGTACGCGACGCAGGACACGGAGATCCGGGGAACGGTGATCCCGAAGGGTTCCCTCGTCCAGATCGCCATCACCTCGGCGAACCGTGATCCCGAGAAGTTCGACTCACCCGACGTACTGGACGTGACACGCGAGGGCCTGCAGGGCACGCACCTGGGCTTCGGCCACGGCACCCACTACTGCCTGGGCGCTCCGCTCGCGCGGCTCGAACTCGAGATCGCACTCTCCTGCCTGCTGCGGGAGTTCCCGGAGATGGAACTCGCGAACACGGGGGAAGGGAACGGGGCGGCATGGCTCACCGGGCCGATGCCGGCATTCCGGGGGCTCCAGGAGCTCCGGCTCGTCCTGGAGCCGTCCCGGCCGGCGGCCGTTCGCCCCGCCACGGCGCCCGTGGCCACGGTGACGTCCTCCGCCTCGGCGGTGTCCTCCGCAAGCCCGGCGACCTCCGTGACCTCCGGAAACTGGCAGACCAACAGATCGACAGACTGACCGACTGACCGACTGACCAACTGGCGCAGACCCGACGGACGGTGGATTTGGCATGACGGATTCCGCGAGCACCTCCAAGGTGAGTCTCCTCGGAACACCGGCGGACGATCCGCTGGTCTCCGCCGCGGGCGCCGATGGAAGCGTCGGCCTCGCGCGGGACCCTTCCGCTCCGGACCTGGGCGAAACACGCGGGGCGCCGTCGAAGATCGACATGCATCATCACTTCTGCGCACCGGAATGGCGCGAGTGGGCCGCACGTCACGGCCTGATCAAACCGGAGAAAATGCCTCCGTGGTCACGGCTCGACATCGACGCCGCGATCGGCTTCATGAACCGGGCGGGCATCGCGACAGCCGTGCTCAAGCCCATGCTGCCAGCGCGCTACCGCTCATCGGCGCAGCTGCGTGAAGCGATCAACATCACGATGCAGTCGGCGCTGGAGGTGGCGGCATCCCATCCGGGACGGTTCTCCTTCTACGTGCCGCTGTTCCTCGATGACCTCGACGCGTCGTCCTGGGCCGTACGCCGCGGGCTCGGACAGCTCGGCGCCGTCGGTGTGAACGTGACGGCCAACTACGGAGGCGTCTACCTCGGCGATCCCACGTACGACCGCGTGTTCCACGAGTTGAACGACGCTTCCGCCGTGGTCGACACCCATCCGCACAATCTCCCGGACGGTGCGCCCGGGGCGGTGACGGTTCCGGGCATTCCGAACTTCATGTGCGACTTCCTGCTGGACACGACGCGGGCCGCAGTCAACATGATCACCCATCGGACGCTCGACCGGTTCCCGAACATCGCCGTCATCCTGCCGCACGCCGGCGGCTTCCTGCCGTACATCGCCGGTCGTCTGGAGGCCCTCGGACGGTTCTGCGACCCACCGCTCGAACCCGCCGCGGTACGCGACCACCTGCGCCGCTTCTACTACGACACGGTGGGTCCCATGCCCGGCGCGGCAGCGCTCCTCGACCACGTACCCGCCGACCACCTCCTCTTCGGCACGGACTGGCCCGCCGCCCCCGCGGACACCGTCACGAAGCTGGCGATCCCCGCCCTGGAGGCGGACCCCGCCCTGACACCCGGGCAGCTGAAGGGGATCTACCACGACAACGCGATGCGCCTGATTCCGCAGTTGGCCAGCGTCTGACTGCCGCGCGCCCCACGAGTGGCGGGAGCGCGCGGCATCCCCGGGCTGAGGGACGGGACGGGCTCAGGAACCCGGATGCGACGCCACGTACTCGCCCGCCGACCGCAGGGCCTGGTACGCGGTGCGCCGGCCCATCAGGACGCACAGCGTGTAGGCCGCGTCGTCCAGCCCCTGCCGGGCCTCCGCGTCGGCAGGATCCGCCCGGAGCCGGGCCCGGGAGGCACGGAAACGATCCAGCACCTCGGTCACCCGGCCGAGTTCGGGCACCAGCGCGCACGACGGCTCGGCGGCCGGGGCCCGCGCCGCTTCGACCGCCAGCCGCAGCGCACGCTCGATCCGCCGCGGCGGTTGCCCGCCCCGCGAACGCTCCGCCAACGCCGCGACCACCTGCCGCGCCGTGACGGCGGCCGCCCTCGCGGCCGCGTCGAGGATCTCCCCCGCCGCCGAAGCGGTGCAGGGGGTCGCCGCCATGAGGATCCCCAGCGCCCACACCCTCGTCGGCTGCTCGGGGGCGGGCCTCAGGGGACTTCGACCAGCAGCCGCGCATACTCCCACCGCGTCAGGTGGCCACTGCTCGGAAGCAGCAGGAAGCGTCACGTGCCATCTCCTCGTCCTGGACCGGGTCCGTGCTGGCAAGCAGTATGGGAGCTGCGCGCGCACAGGAGGACGCGGCACACCCACGCAGCGTGTCGAGTCCCCCGGAAAGTGATCCGCCGGCCGCCGAACCCGCGCGATCGGCGGCGCCGCCGTCGGCCAGGCGTTCTGCGGCGGCTCCTTCCGGGTGAACGGGCAGCGCGGCGCACCGCGGCCGATGCCCGCGCCGGACCCCCTGGGCGAGGATGCGGCCGAGCCGGGGCTCGCGTGGCCGCTCGCCACCGTGCGCCCCTGCGTCGTACGCCCCTCCGCCGACCGGGACCCGGTCTGTCCGTGGCGGGGCGTGTGCCGGGGCCGACAGGGAAGGCGCGGGGGTATGACGCAGACAATGGCCCCACTACGGCAATTCGTACGGCGACGACAGGAACCCGCCGTCACCCAGGCGCTGCGCTCCACGGCCGCCGCCGTCGTCTCGTACGTCGTCGCACTCCAGCTCAGCAGCGAGCCGGCGCCGCTCACCGCGCCCCTCACCGCGCTGCTCGTGGTGCAGGTGACCCTCTTCACCACGCTCACCACCGGGATCCGGCGCGTCAACTCCGTCGTCGCCGGGGTCGTCCTCGCGATCGGCTTCAGTGCCCTGGTGGGGCTGACCTGGTGGAGTCTGGGCCTGATCATCCTCGCCTCGCTCGTCATCGGCCGCGTGGTCAAGGCCGGCGAGTTCGTCCCGGAGGTCGCGATCAGCGCCATGCTGGTCCTGGGCGTGACCCGAGTGGCGGACACCGCGTGGGACCGGGTGCTGGAGACGCTGATCGGCGCCGCGGTCGGCCTTCTCTTCAACGTCCTGTTCGTTCCCCCCGTGTGGGTGCAGCCCGCCAGTGACGCCATCACCGACCTCGCCGCGCGCATGCGTACCCTGCTCCAGCACATCGGCGGCGAACTGGGCGGCAGCACGACGGTGGCGGAGGCGGCCGCCCGGCTGCACGAAGCGCGCCGCCTCGACAACGACATCGCCCAGGTGGACGGCGCCCTCAGACAGGCGGAGGACAGTCTGCGCCTGAACCCCCGCGTCCGCGAGGGCGCCCTGTTCAGTCTGGTGCTGCGCACCGGGCTCGACACGCTGGAGATCTGCGCGGTCGTCCTGCGCGTGTCCTGCCGGACGCTCACCGACCTCGCCAAGGTCCGGGTGGAGCAGCCCCTGCTGCCGCCCGCCATCAGCGGCGCCCTGCGAGACCTGTACGGCCACATGGCCATGGCCGTGGAGGCCTTCGCCGAGCTGATCACGGCGCAGGTCAGCGTCAACGCCGAGGAGGCCGAAGCCCGGCTGATCAAGGAGCTGGGCACGGCACGTTCCAGCCGTGAGCGCCTCGCGGAGCTCCTGCTGGAACAGGTCCGGGACCACCCCGCGCAATGGCAGCTGCACGGGGCGCTGCTCGCCGAAGCGGACCGGGTGCTGGACGAGCTCGGGGTCGAGAAGCGGTCCGAACGGCTCCTGGAGGAGCTCGACCGGCACGCCCGCGAGCAGCGGGAGCGCTTTCCGCGCCTGCACAGGATGGCCCAGCGGCTGCGCCGGTACGAGGACGGACCGGGCGGATAGTCGTCACCCGTTTGCGCACCTACGGCTGGGAGCCGGCGAGCTGCTCGGCCAGTTCCCGCTCCTCCGTGGCGTCGAGCGAGGTCTTCAAGACCGTGCCGCCGTGCCGTTGCATGGCTTCGGTGAAGCTGTCCTCCGCAGCCACCAGGCCCATGACCGCCACGGCCGCCGTCCCGGGCTTGAGCAGGTCCTGGACCTGTCCGCGAAACCGTTCGTCGATGCCGGATTTGACGAGCTTGCCGAGGATCCCGCCCACCGCGGCGCCGGCCACCAGCCCGACGCCGGGCAGCAGGAACAGCACGCCGAAGACCATGCCCCACACGGCGCCCGCCGCGGCCGACGGGCCGATGAGACGGCTCGGTGTGTCCACGTGCGTCTCGCCCTGCGCGTCCACGGACACCACGGCCAGCCCGCTCACGCTGATGACGTGGTCCCGGTGGAGTTCCTGGACGGTGGCGTAGGCCTGCCGGGCCGTCTCGGGATCGTCGTACCCGATCACCATCAGCTCCGACATGAGCACCTCCCGGTTGGCGCCGGGACCTCGGCGCACGCCGATCCTTCGGACGGTCTCAGCATCCCACCACCGCGGGGGCCAGGCAGGCGCGGAAGGCCGGAATGCCGATGGGAGGCCGCCGTGACACGCTGAATCCGGGGGATCCCGCCGGTCCTGGCCCGCCAGGCCGGCTCCGTAACCCATGGAGACCGAAATGGCCAGTGACGCCAGCAGACCCCAAGCCAGCGCCGCACAACCGAGTCCCTGGCACGCGCCCACGTCCGGCACCACCCTCGTGGCCGCATGCTTCATGATCTTCGGCGGGGCGATGGCGATTTTCGAGGGGATCTCGGCCCTCGCCAAGGACGACGTGTTCCTCGCGACGCGCCACTACGTGTTCGAGTTCAGCCTGACCGGCTGGGGCTGGGTACACCTCATTCTGGGCATCGTCATCGTCCTCGCCGGCTGCGCCGTACTCAGCGGAGCCCTGTGGGCGCGCTACTTCGGTGTCTTCGTCGCCGGACTGGGCGCGATCGCCAACTTCCTGTGGATCCCGTACTACCCGTTGTGGGCGTTGGTACTGGTCGCCGTCAACCTCTTCGTCTGCTGGGCGCTGTGCCACGGCATGCACCTGGAAGCGGACGCCGGCCGGAAGTCCTGACCCGGCCCGACGCTCAGCGGGTACGGCATCGTCATCGGCCGTACCCGTTCAGGGCGTACGTGCCCTACCTGCGCCCCGCCGGCCGCTCCGGCGGGTGCACAGGACACCCGCGCCGGCGAGGCCTGCCGCGGCGAGGAACACGGCCGACACGACGTAGGTCCTGTGGGTACTCGTCCGGGGGCGCTCCGGGGCGGTGGCACGAACGGGGGCGCTGACGGTGCGCGGCGTCCCGGGGGACGCCGGAGGGGCCAGCGATCCGACCGGATCGACATGTCCCGCTGCGGCGAATCCCCAGTCCAGCAGGGACCAGGCTTCCTCGTACACCGCGTTTCCGCCGCCCCGCTGAGGGTTCATCACCGTCACCAGCAGGGTGCGGCCGCCACGGCGGGCGGCCGCGATCAGCGTGTAGCCCGCCTGGGAGGTGTAGCCGTTCTTGACACCGACGATCCCCGGGTACCGGCCCACCCCGTCTTCGCCGGTCACCAACCGGTTGGTGTTCTCGATACCGAACGTCCAGGTGGGAGTGCCGTCGCTGTGGGTGCCGCCGGGGAAGCGGGCGTCGGCGGTCGCGGCGTACGCGGCGAAGGCCGGGTCCGCGAGGCCCGTACGGCCGAAGACGGCCAGATCGTAGGCCGAGGAGACCTGACCGTCCGCGTCGTAGCCGTCCGGGGAGACGACGGTGGTGTCCCGTGCGCCCAATGCGCGCGCCTTGGCCTGCATCTGCGCCGCGGTGACGTCCCAGCCGCCGTTCATCTCGGCCAGGACGTGCACGGCGTCGTTACCGGAGCTGAGGAAGACACCCCGCCACAGATCCGCCGCCCGGTAGGTGTGATCTGCGGAAACACCCACCGTGCTGCTCCCGTCCGGCACCTCGTCCAGCTCGGCCTCGGTGACCGTGTGCCGGCTGGAGGCGGGAAGCCGGGGCAGCGCGGTGAGAGCGAAGAGGGTCTTGAGGGTGCTGGCCGGAGGCAGCCTGCGGTGCGCTTCGTGGGCCGCCAGCACCTCGCCCGTGCGGACATCCGCGACCAGCCACGAGAGGGCCGACACGTCATCCGGCAGTGCGGGCGCCCCCGGTCGCGCCCGCACATGGGTGCCGGAGCCGTGCAACAGCGACGCGCCGACGGACGAGGCGGGTCGCGGCGGCAGCGGATCGGCCCGCGGGAGGCCCGCAGCCGTCGGTGCGAGGAGGGCCGACGCACCGATGGCGAGAGCTGCCGCGCCGGATCCGGTTCTGCGCCCAGAGGATCTGATGCTCATTCAGCCAGCGTAGAAACGTATCGGTCCGCCCGCAGTGCGGGTGAGCCGACCGGAGGTAGGCCCGCCCTCGGCGGGGCGTCAACGTGCCTTCGTGACCGCCGGAAGGAATTCACCCGCGAGCGTGCGGTGCCACCACATCCGGCTGCTGCGGAGCTCGTGGCGGTCGGTGAACGCGTAGCGGTAGAGGCGGGCGCGGATACAGGCGGGCGGCGAGGTGGGGAAGGGGTTGCCGCGCAGAAGCCTGAGGGTGGCCGGGTCGTTGTCCAGGAGCTTTCCGATGAACGCTCCGAACCAGGGCGCCGCGTAGGCGGGCGAGATGGCGGCGAACCACATCAGCCAGTCCAGGCGGAGGTGGTACGGGGCGACCTGCGGTGGGAGGCGGCGCGCATCGCCGGGTTTGCCCTTGAAGCGGTACTCCTTCCACACCGTGTCGTCGGTGATCTCGTACTCGTCGGTGCCTTCGATCACCACCTCGTGGCGGACCCGGCCGACGGAGCCGAAAGCTCCGTAGGTGTTGACCAGGTGGAGCGGATTGAAGGAGGCGTTCATCACTTGGTGCCGGGACAGCAGGTTGCGGACCGGCCAGTAACTGAGCACCACCACCACGACGGCGACCGCCAGCACGACGCCCTCGTACCAGGCGGGCGGGGCGGCCTGCGCCGCGGGCCCGGGCAGCGGCAGGACTTCGGCGGCCCGCCCTCCGTCGATCGCGGTGAGGGCGAGCAGCAGGGCAAGCCAGTTGAGCCAGGCGAAGTTGCCGGACGCCACGAGCCAGAGCTGCGTGACGACGATGACGCAGGCGGCCACGCTCGCGACGGGTTGCGGCGCGAACAGGGCCAGGGGGGCGCCGAGCTGGGCGAGGTGGTTCGCGGCGGTCTCCACCCGGTGCAGCGGTCGGGGCAGGTGGTGGAAGAACCAGCTGAGGGGGCCGGGCATGGGCTGGGTCTCGTGGTGGTAGCACAGGCAGGTCAGGTCGCGCCAGCACGGGTCGCCGCGCAGTTTGATCAGCCCTGCCCCGAATTCCAGACGGAACAGCAGCCACCGCAGCATCCACAGCACCAGGACCGGGGGCGCCGTCCGGGCGTTGCCCAGGAAGATCGCAAGGAAGCCGGCTTCCAGGAGCAGCGATTCCCACATGAAGGCGTACCAGGTCTGCCCGACGTTGACGATCGACAGGTACAGCGCCCATACGAGTGCCCACAGGAGCATCGAGGCCCACAGCGGCACGAGGTCGGCCGCGCCCGCCACGAGGGCCGCGGACAGTGCCGTACCCGTCCACGCGACGATCGCGAAGAACCGGTCGGAGTAATGAAGGTGGAAGATGCTGGGCGAGTGGCGCAGGGGCACGGCCGCCACGAAACGCGGCACCGGGAGCAGCCCTCGCTCACCGATGAGCGCCCGGAACTGATGGGCGGAACTCAGGAAGGCGACGAAGTACAGGGCTGCGAGACCACGCTGGAAGACCAGCCTGCCCAGCCAGTACGTGTCGCCGGTGAACCACTCCACGGCAGCCCTCCTGTGACGGCCCCCCGCCCGTGGGCGAGGGCGGCGGATGACCGCGTCCGTCACGTCCCATCATCCGCTCCTCTCCGGCGCCCACCCGGCACAGGATGGCGATACCACCCATATGACCCTCATCAATAAACTTGACAAGACGCGACTCAACGTGACGCCGCGGCACGGCGTAGCACTCCCGGCGATCCGCCCGCCAAACCTGCCCCACCCCTTCTTCCTTCCTTCGGCCTAGGCCCGTTGGCCTCTTGGGAGGAAGGGCCCTCTCATGGACTACAAGCCGGTGTTCCCGACCGGCCGCGACGGCAGAAAGGCACGCCCATGTACGAGATGCGCGCCGAGTCCACCCCCGGCGGATCCGAAATGCTCTGGCACGTCATAGCCAAGGTCCCGGCCACCGGCACCCTGTGCGGATACACCCTGGCTCCGAACCGGACCGTCACCGCCCTGCTGTCCGAGGGAGCCGCGGAACGCTACTGCGTCCCGTGCATGAGCGCCTTCCGTTCGGCCATGGAAAGCCGCACGCCACGCGAAGCGGCGGAGCCGCCCTGCACCCGGGAGCCCTGACGTCGACACGAGTGCCGACCCAAAACCCTCACCGAACATTGTCAAGCCATCCCGATAGGGGGTATATCGGTCACATAGGGCAACACCGCGAACGCTCGCCAGCGCTCGCGACCGCGATCCCGACGGAATGCGCCGGCAGTCCGAGAGGGGGCGAGAACGAATGATCACGGGACTTGCACTGGAGCGAGTGGAATTCGCCTGCGGCCGGTGCTGGTACGAGTGGAGCATCGACTACGACGTCCAGCAGTACACGGATGATCAGGGCGGCATCTGGGAGTACTTCTCGCGCGACGGCGTCGCCGTGCCCTCTCCGTACACCCCCGCCGGAGCCACGTCCTGCCCGGCGTGCGGACGCCACTGGGTCGGCCGCCTCCTTGCCCGCAGGCTCATCCCCGCGGCGCCCGGGCCGGACCACACACCGCGCCTGAAGATCACCGACGGGGCCGGTCACCGGCCCGAGCGACAGGACGCCCGGCCGCTCGGCGCCACCGCACACGCCCAGCCGCAACGGCTCGAACCACCCCCGGAGCCCGACGGCTGACCCGGCCTCCCGCCCGGGCGGAGGCCTCGGCCGAGGTCACAGGCGCAGGACGACCAGGGCGGTGTCGTCGGTGATGCCGACGGGCGGGATGAGGTCGGCCAGCAGGCCGTCGGCCAGGGCGTCGGGGACGGCGGCGCGGTGTCGTACGAGGGAATCGGCGAGCCGCTGCATGCCGGTGTCGATGTCTTCGCGGCGGCGCTCGATGAGTCCGTCGGTATAGACGACGAGGACGGCGCCCTCCGTGAACGCGGTGTGCGCCTGGGGGCGGGGAGCGTGTTCGGGGCGGGCGCCGAGTGGGGGGTCGGTGGCCTGGTCGAGGAAGGTCACGGTGCCGTCGGGGTGGCAGAGTGCGGGCGGCGGGTGCCCGGCGCTGCTGTAGGTGAGGGTCCGGCTGTTCCAGTTGATGAAGACGGACACGGCGGTGGTGGATTCGGCGCCTTCGACTGAGCGGGCGTACAGGCCGAGGACCTCCAGGGCCCGCGCGGGGCCGTCGGCGACGCGCGAGGCGGCCGACAGCGCGCTGCGGAGCTGGCCCATCACACCGGCGGCGCCCAGTCCGTGGCCCACGACGTCACCCACGGCGATGGCGGTACGTCCCTCTTCGGGCAGGTCGACGAGGTCGTACCAGTCACCGCACACGTTCAGGGCGCCGGTGGCGGGCCGGTAGCGCACGGCGGCCTGGTGGTGACCGAGCGGGCGGGGCGCGGGCAGCATCGCCTCTTGGAGGTGGAGAGCCACTTCGCGTTCGCGGGCGTGGGCCTGGCGCAGGCGTTCGTTGACCTCCTGGAGTTCCCGGGCGCGGGTGTAGAGCTCGGCCTCGAAGATGGCGCGGGCCCCGGCGCCCCCGGCGCCCCCGCCACTGCGGGCGTCGCGGGCCCTGATGAGTTCGGTGACCTCTTCCACCCGGTGCAGGAGGAGTGCCACGGTGCCGTCCGGGGCGAAGACGGGAACGTTGACCGGGCTCCAGTACCGTTCCTCCCACTCGCCGGGCCGCTCGGGATCCTCCACGTCGTAGCGTTGCAGGGCCATCGCGTCGCGTTCCCCGGTGGCCGCGACCCGTTGCAGGGAGGCGCTCAGGTTGCGCATCCCGGTCGCGGCCGGATCGTACGGATTGTCGGGGAAGACGTCGAACAGATAGCGGCCGATGACCTGCTCGCGGGTGCGCCCGGACATGGTCAGGAACGCCGCGTTGGCATCCTGGTACACCAGGTCGGTGGTCAGTAGCGCGACGGCCCCGGGCAGGGCGCGAAAGACCGCCTTGTAGTCGGTTTCGGGTCTGAACACGATCCACCTGCCCGCGCGCGAGATCGTCGGGAACTGCTGCTCTCACGATAGGCGCGAGTGCCGGGACGGGCCGGTCACGCAGGTTCGTCCGGGCCGTTCGGCCCCTCTTCGACGGTCACCGGTCCGGCACTTTGCGTGAGTACACCGCCTGCGCCACCGGAGAGGCCCGGCACCGTCCGGTGCCGGGCCTCTGGGCGTCTACCGAGCGGCCTGGCCGCCGGCGAGCGGCCACTCCCGGTTGAGGGTGCCCAGCGGGATGCGGCGCTCGAAGACCGGCGTACCGAACAGGGACAGCTGGAGGTGAAGCTGTCCGCTCAGGTCGAAGCCGCCGTACAGGGCCCAGGAACCGGATACCGAGGCCTTGCCGTCGGTGGAGGCGGTCGCCTTGGCATCGGCCTCACCGCGCAGGTACGGGGCGAAGTCGGCGGAGACGCCGACGGCGCCGTACAGGCCGACGGAGGCTTCGGCGCCGAGGGCGCCCTTGACGCGCCCGGCGGCGGTGACGGTCGCCTTGACCGGCGAGCTCTGCACGGCCGACGTGCTGACCGGGGTCCAGCCCTTGCCCGACGCGTAACTGCCGCCGACGCGGAAGTCGCCCTTGACGTCCTGCTGCACGTCCAGGGTCACGCGGCCGTCGGCCTCCACCTGGACGTAACACGTCAGGTCCAGATTGACGACGACGGGCACCGGGCCGACCTGGATGACGGGGTCGCTGTGCAGCTTGGCGAACGGGATCCGCTTGGGCGCGCCGGTGCTCGCCGCCGCGCGGCCCTTGAGCTCCCACTGCGAGGACCAGTCACCGCTCATGCCGAGGTAGGCGGAGTCCGGACCGATGCCGCCGCCCGAGTGACCGTCGTACGAGAACTCCACCTTGGGGGCGAGCTGGACGAAGCCGGACACCGAGGCACCGGCCGAGACGGGGGCGCCCTCGGCGGTGTCCACCGCGGCGTTCACGTCGAGCCGCAGGTTACCGAGGGGCA
The DNA here is from genome assembly GCF_036203305.1 of Streptomyces sp. NBC_00190. Lineage (GTDB taxonomy): Bacteria > Actinomycetota > Actinomycetes > Streptomycetales > Streptomycetaceae > Streptomyces. The sequence goes on from NZ_CP108131.1 coordinate 825,390, forward strand.
GCTCCGCCCCCTTGGGCCCGAACTTCAGGCCCTCGCCCTTCGCCCAGGAGAAGGTGACACCCTTCATCAGGGGCTCGACGGTGACCGCCGCCGGGTCGACCGGGACCTTGCCGTCGGCCTTGTCCTCCTTGAGGACGGCGGCCAGCGTCGTGGGAGCGGTCTTCACTTCGGTGCCGCGGTCGGTCTTCCCGACGACCTCGGTGACCTTCGCGAGGAGACCGTCGGGGGCTCCGGGCGCGGGTGCGCTGGCGATGATGTCGTCCACGGCGACGGGCTGGTCGGGGGCGGTCTTGCCCTGCGACGGGGAGTGGCTCGGCGAGCTGGTGCGCTCTTGCGGGGCCGCGGATATGACGGCCCGTCCGCTCTCCTTGTCGTAGGAGGCGACCTTCAGGGAGGACTTCTCGGGCTGGCCCTTGCCGGATCGGGCGCGGGCCACGGCCGTCGGCGCCGCCGACCCCTGGGGCGCCGCGGCCACGTCGAGCTGCTGGGTGCCCTCGGTCGTCGACGCGGACGCAGTCGGGGTTTTCGCCCCGTCGGCGGCGGTGGTGTGGGGTGTCGATGAGCAGCCGGTGGCGGCGAGGGCCAGCGTGGTCAGGCCGGGGAGCAGGAGGCGTCTGGCGAGCGTGCGCACGGAGGTGTGACTTTCAGATTGGGGGGAGGTGGTGTTACCCGTAGGTAACGTCGAGGTTGATCATGCCATGTGCACGCAACGGCAGTCACCTCGGGATCCAGCCAACTCACGCCCCGAACAAGGCGGTTGAAGCTTCACTTACATGCGTCCGCTCGGCCGGTTCCCAGCCGGATAACCGCCCGTGTGACCATGACCCGTCAGCACATCGGCACTTCATGGGGGGACCATGCGCACCCGCACCACCACCGCCACGACCGGCCTCGCCGCCGCGCTCGCGGCGCTGCTCGTACTGGCCGGCTGCACCGCGAAGGGCGAGAGCCCGCGCGGGGCGGTGACATCCGGAGCGCCCGCGCCCGCACCCGCGCCTGCGCAGAGCACCGGGTCCGGATCCGGGTACCAGGGGCCCCGGCCGCAGGACCAGAACCTGCTGGCGTGGACCGGCGACCCCAATGACGCGGGACACGTCACCGCCCAGTCGGCCGCCGGGGTCGGCGGGCGGGTAACCCTGGTACGGATCGTCCTGAACGAGCAGATCACCTGGTCGAACATCTGGCTGGGTCTTGCCGGCATCGATCCGAACGCCCAGCTCGCCAACTGCTACCTCGGCGTGTACGACGCCACCGGCACCCTCGTCGCGGCCACCGCCGACATCTCGCCCCAGCTGATGACCGATGCGATCGCCAAGCCGCTGCCCCTCGCCAAGCCGTTCACGGCCGCCCCCGGCACCTACTTCATCGCCCTCCTCCTCAACGGCAATTGGGCCACCAACGGCCTCACCCTGAAGTCCACGGGGGCCGGCATCTCGGTCAACGCCGGTCTGACGCCGCCGAAGCTGCGGTACAGCACCGTCCTGACCGGTCAGACCTCGCTGCCGACCACCGTGAACCTCGCCGAACAGTCCACCAGCACCATCAACACCGGCTGGGCCAGCCAGTGGTACGCGATCTCCTGAGTAGGCGAGCCGGTCAGGGCCCGTCGGGAAGCCGGTCGGCGCCCCGCGAGTGGACCAGGCGGGTGTACGCCTCCATCAGGGCGGTGGTCGTCTTGCCCACCTGGTACCCGTGCCGGTCGATGGCCCGGACGGGCTGGACCTCGTACGCCGTCCCGGTGAGGAAGCACTCCTCGAAACCACCGAGCTCCTCGGGGAGGATGCGCCGCTCGACCACCGGGATGCCGAGGTCGCTGGCCAGGCCGAGCACCGTCTGCCGGGTGATGCCGGCGAGGAAGCAGTCGGCCGTCGGCGTGTGCAGCTCGTCCCCGGTCACGAGGAAGAGGTTGGCCCCGGTGGCCTCCGCGACATAACCGCGGTAGTCCAGCAGCAGCGCGTCGTCGAAGCCGGCTTCGTCGGCGGCGTCGCGCGCCAGCGTGCAGATGTTGTACAGGGAGGCCGCCTTGGCCCGTACGGGAGCGGTGTCGGGTGCCGGCCGCCGCCAGCGCGAGGTGCCCAGGCGGATGCCCTGCCGCTTGGCGTCGGCCGAGAAGACATGCGGCCACTCCCAGGTGGCTATGGCGACGTGCACGGAGGTGCCGGCGCCGGACACGCTGATCTGCTCACTGCCACGCCATGCCACGGGCCGGACGTAGCCGTTGCCGATGCCCTGCTCGCGGACGAGTTCGAGCGTCGCCGCGTCGAGCTCCTCGACGGAGAACGGGATGCGGAAGCCGAGCTCCCGCGCCGACTCGTGAAGCCGCCGCGTGTGCTCCGTCAGTTTGAAGACGTGGCCGTCGTAGACCCGTTCGCCCTCGAAGACTCCACCGCCGTAGTGCAGACCGTGGGTGAGGACGTGCAGACGGGCGTCGCGCCAGGGGACGAACTGCCCGTCGAGCCAGATCACGCCGTCGCGGTCGTCGAGGGAGGGGAAGGTCACTGTGCGGCCCCTGTCGGTGCGTAGTCGATGCGGATGCGGCTTTCGAGGGAGCGGTGGAATTCCTCCGCGTCCTCGGTGGACGTGTGGTGGGAGAGGACGAACGCCGGATAGCCGGTGAAGTCGGGGTACGGACGCACCACGTCGCCCGGGTGCAGCATCTGCACGATGTGGTCCACGCGCGGGTCTTCGGCCAGCTCGTCCAGACCGTGGATCGCGGTGATCCGGCCCGATCCACCGCACGGAACGATGTAGTTGGCCGCCGCGCCGGTCGCCCGCGCCAGCCGCGCCGGTGAGCCGGGCACCCCGCCGTCCAGGCCGGCGGACACGCCGACGGACATGCTGTCGTTCACGCCGACGGGTGCGAGTCCTGCGGCGACGCGCAGCGCGTCGGCGGCCAGATCGGCTCCGGTGACGTGCTCGGCGATGTAGTGGGAGACGCCGGAGCCGCCGACGCGGGCACCGAGTTCCAGCAGGTACGGGCGTACGCCGCCGCGCAGCCGCAGTTCCGTGTGGGCCGGGCCGTCGGTCACCCCGAGAGCGGCGTGTGCTGCGGCCACTTCGCGTACCACCGCTTCCCGGACGTCCTCGGGGAGCGGAGCCGGTGCCCGGTAGACGCCCTCCTCGAAGTACGGGCCGGTCGGCTCTCCCTTGTATCCGATGGAGAGCACCGTGACCTCGCCGCGATGGGCGAGGGACTCGACGGCGAGTTCCGGGCCGTCCAGGTACTCCTCGACGATCAGACCGGTGGCTTGGCTCAGCTTGGTCCGGCAGACCTCCCAGACCGACTCGATCACGGCGTCGAGCTGCTCCGCGCTGTCGGCCTTGGTCACGCCGAGGCTGGAGAAGCCGTTCGCCGGCTTGACCACCACCGGGAAGGTGAGGCCGGTGTCCCCGTCCCAGGCGCCGGGGTCGTCCAGGACGATGAAGCCGGGCACGTTCAGTCCGGCTTCGGCCAGTCGGCGTCGCATGATCCGCTTGTCCTGTACCGCCCGCGCGTCGGCGCTGCCGAGGCCGGGCAGGCCGAGGGCTTCGGCTACGTCGGCGACGAACGGCACGGCCGGGTCGTAGAGCGTGGTGATGCCGTCGAACGGGGTGCTCTCGTACCGTTCCCGCAGGACGGCCAGGGCCTTGGCCGGATCGCCTTCCACGTCCAGCGGGAGGACGTCCACCACGGCGGGCGGGAGCCGGTCGGGCGATACGGACTCGTCGGGGCGGGGAACGAGGACGAGGTCGATTCCGGCGCGCAGCGCGCTGTCGAAGACCCAGCGGAGCGAGGTGCGCTGGTAGACGAGGACGACGGTGGGGCGCGGCGCGCGTGGGGCTGTCACGGAGTGCTTCTTCCAGATTCTGTCGAGGGGACGGGTCGGGGTTCTTCCGCCGCCGGCCCGGAAGACGAAGGGGCGACCGTCATCCACACACCCGCCGAGCACAGTCCCAGGAACAGGACCGAGATCAGGCTCGGCGCGTCCGCCGCACCCCACGCCCACTCCCCCAGCCTCACCAGGAACGGCACCATCAGGGCGACTGCGGAGGTGAACAACGGGCCCTTGCGCACGATCAGTTCGTGGGAGATGAGGAAGACGGGCGCGGTGAGCACCGCGCCGAGCAGGGCGACTCCGGCCCACTGCGTGGCGTCGATCGCACCCAGGGGTGCGAAGGCGACCGCGGCGAGTCCGAGCATGACGGTGCCCACGCCCGTCACCGCGGGCAGTGCGGCCATGGGCGGTACGTCGGCCATGTGCTGCCGGTACACGTAGCCGTACAGGGCGTACGCGAAGGTGCCGGCGAGGGCGAACAGGACACCGGTGAGCAACACGCCCGCCCCGGTGCCTCCGCTCGCCGAGCCACCTTCGACGGCGTAGCCGAGCGTCGCGGCGACGGCGAGGACGGTCCCGAGGGCCTTGCGCGCGTTGGTGGGTTCACGGAAGGCCACGCTGCCGATCGCGAACGTGATGCACGGCAGGAGGGACACCACGAGGCCCACCTGGGAGGCACCGATCCGGTCGACGCCGAGCAGCGTGCCCGTGTAGTAGGCGAAGAACCCCAGGAAGGCCAGGAGGACGACGGCCCGCCGGCGGCTCGCGCCGGCCCGGATGGCGGGCCAGCTCCGTGGCCGCAGCGCGGAGATCGCGCTGATCACCAGGAAGCTGGCCCCGGTGCGGCCGGCCGCGACGGCCAGCGGCGGGGTGTCGCTCACCAGCCGCCCGGACACCACCCAGCCTGTCGCCAGCAACAGCACCATCAGGCAGGACAGGACGGGGACGCCGAGGCGGCCGCTGCCGCCTCGGCGCCCGGTGCGCCCGTGATCGTCGCGCATGGCGGGTGTCACCACTCGGCTTCTGCGAACCGCAGCGGCGGCAGCGCCGCCAGCGGCTGCTTGGCCCGCAGCAGCGCGCTCTGGTCCTCGGTGAAGCGGAACCGCTGCTTCACCTCACCCTCGGGCAGGTAGGTACGGACGAGCGCCTTGGCCGCGGTCCGGTACTCGTCATCGGTGGTGACCTGCTCTTCGAGCTCCTCGACGGTGGCGACGAACGCGCGCAGGGCGTCGAGGGTCTTGTCCCGATCGAAGTGCAGCAGCCCGCCGGTCTCGGGCGATCCGGTCAGGGCGCCGTGCGCGCGAAGCCAGGAGTAGAGGAGGACGCCCGTACCGGAGTCGAAGTTCCGGGTGGCGTCGTCCGCCTGCGGATAGCGGAAGATCCGCTCCAGCAGGATCATGTCGATCTGCTCCTGCGCGAACGGCACCCCGCCGCCCGCGCAGGCGAGGGCGGTCTTGGCGTCGACCTTGGTCTCTTCGAGGAGGCCGACGAACCAGTTCATCTTCAGGGAGATGTGCTGGTCGAACGGCCAACGCCCCTGGTAGTGCATGGAGTCGTGCAGGTAGCCCCAGATCGCGCGGGCCTCGTAGCAGACCTCGGGGGCCAGCCCGGACGAGGCCCGGGGCACGGACTCGGCGGTGAGGACCGACTCGGCGCCGGGGAGCGCGTACGTCTCGTGGATCTTCCGCATCTTGTTGTAGAAGAACATCGCGTACGGCTGCTCTTGGACCTTGTCGCGCGCGGCCACGTTCTCCGGGAAGAACACCAGGCAGTTGCCGTGGGCGAAGCCGTCGCTGCCCGTGATGAGGACCAGGGACTGGCAGTTGTTCTTGGGGTGCGGGAAGGTCGTGGCCAGTTGCGTCAGGGCGTCGGGCTCCTTGCGCAGCGCGAAGAAGCAGTCGAGCCGCTTGCCGACCGGCGGCACGCTGTTGGTGGTCTGCGCGGGAGCCAGGAAGAAGACCGGCGAGCCGTCCGCCGGCGGCTGCAGCGCGTCCCGGGAGCGGGCGAAGTGGGGCGCGCTGTCGAGGCCGTCGGCGAGCCATCCGTCCACGTCGGCGACCAGCGCGTCGGCCTGGTGGGACCGGTCGTTGCGGCGGTACCAGGCGGTCGCCTCGTCCCGGATCGCGAGGAGCAGCTCCCGGTCCGCGGCCTGCGGCTCCGGCACCGTTCCGTCGTCGGCCTGGCGCAGGCGGAAGCTGTTGACCTTGGGGACGAGGGATCGGTGGAGGTCCGCCGCTTCGGCGCGCAGGGCGGCGGTGAGAGGGGCGCTCGTCGTCACGGCGTCGCCCCGAGGATCTCGCGTCGGTCTGCTGCCTCGTCGCCCGTCGCGAGCACTTGGTGGATGGTGAAGACCATGGGGACCGGACCGAAGTCCCGCAGGACACGCAGTCCGTGCCGCTCGGCGGCGACGATGGTCGTGATGCAGCCCTCGGTACGGCCGGCCGCGCAGTCGATGGCAGCCTGGGAGTTGCTCAGCACCAGCCGCGACTCGGCGTCCGCCGGAACGAGTCCGACCGGGGCGGGGTGCGTGGAGACGGTACGGGGATCGTCCGCGCCCGCGCTCGCCAGGACCATGTTGTGGGTCGGCATGATGAAGCTGTCGACCATGCGCAACCGGTGCAGGTTGCCGAAGGTCAGCGTGTGCAGATCCGGATAGACCGCACAGGCGGCCAGTGCGTGCTCCCCGTCGTCGGGTACCGCGTCGAGGGCCGCCTCCAGCGACGCGTGGAGTTCGATCTTCCCGTCTATGCCTCGCCGGTGCAGCCACTCATGGGCGGCGGCTTCCAGGTTCGTGCCCTGCGGGCCGAGGGTATGGACGTAGCGGATGCTGTCCACGCCTAAGCCCGTGCCCAGATGGCGGTGGGACTCGGTGGTCATGGTCAAGGGATCCCCCTCATCGGCTGCCGTGGTTCCGGCGCCGGGTAGCTCTGTTGCGGCCGGCGGATCTCACCGGCCCCACAGCGCCGGGCAGTCAAGCCCCGACGCCATCAGGAAGATCGAATCTTCCTTTCGCCGTCGGGGCAAGCCCCTTGTGCGGCGCGTCACATACCGACGCCTCGAAGGCCGAACGCGTCTGTTCTCCCGCAACTCGTGGCAGAAAGTGCTCTGTTCGCGTCGCGCCGGGACAGCGTGCGCTGCGGCCGCCGGCCCGGTGTGACGATCAGCACAGTGGGCGGGCAACAACCGTCGTCCGTGGCGGCCTGACCCCGCTGCATCCGTTTCCGGCCACGACCCGGGTCGGAATCAGCCGTGACCGACTTCCTTGGCCACGCGCTCCAGCCGGAGCCGGTGCTTCTCCCAGGCCAGCTCGTCGCCCGGCGGTATGTTGTCGTTCCCTTCGCGCAGACCGACCACCCCGTCGATGAGCTCACGGACGATGTCGGCGTGGCCGACGTGCCGGTGGGTCTCGGCGATCACGTGCACCAGGATCTGGTGCAGCGTCACCTCGCTCCGGTCCTCGGGCCACCACGCCACGTGGCCGATCGCGTCGAGCGTCAGCGCCGCGATCGTTTCGTCAGAGTGCTTCCACGACCGGTGGTACAGCCCGACGATCTGTTCGCGCGACTCGTCGGCAGTGGCCCACATGTCCGCGTTGGGTTCGGCGTCGTCCGCGAACCAGGGCAGCGGCTCGCCGGAAGGCCGCCCGAACGTCTCCCCGAAATAGCCCAGTTCCACACTGGCGACGTGCTTGACCAGGCCCAGCAGATTCGTGCCGGTCGGCGTCAGCGGACGCCGGATGTCGTACTCCGAGAGCCCGTCGAGCTTCCACAGCAGGGCCTCGCGGGCGGCTTGCAGGTAACGGAGAAGGTCGGCCTTCGGCTTCGATTCGGTCATGCCGGACAGTCTTCCACCCGGCACTGACAAACGGTGCGGAGTCCCGCGTGCGTCAGATGATCGGCGGCCGGCCGAGGCGGGTCAAACGCCAGACCGTGCGCCATTTCATCGGCTTGCGGGGACCGCACGACGTGCGGATGCCCTCGACGAATCCAGCGGTCCAGGACTTCAGCCCGGGCAGGGAGTTGATTCTGGCCAAGGTGAGGAGCGTCCATACGCCCAGGTACACCGGCAGCAGGGGGAAGGGGAGGCGGCGCTTCGCGAGCCACACACGGTTGCGCGCGGTGTTCCGGAAGTACACCGCGTGCCGAGCCGGGGAGGTCCTCGGATGCTGCAGCACGAGCTCGGGTTCGTAGAGGATCTTCCAGCCGGCGTCGATCGCCCGCCAGGCCAGGTCGGTCTCTTCATGGCCGAAGAAGAACTGCCCCGGCCAGAGGCCGATCTCGCGCAGCATCGGCACCGAGAGGGCATGGCCGCCCCCGAGGAAGGCGGTCACCAGCCCCCGGCGCATCGGATCGCCGGCACGCAGCCGGGGCACCCAGCGCCGCTCGGTCCTCCCGAACTCGTCGGCGACGCGGAACGACACGATCCCGAGCGCGGGATCGGCCAGGTACAGCTGCCGCACCTTGCGGAACACGTCGTCGGCGATGAGCAGCCCGTCATCGTCCAGCTCGATGACGACGTCCACTTCGCCCGACTCGCACAAGAGACCCAATCCGACGTTACGGCCGCCGGGACAGCCCAGGTTCTCTTCGAGCGGGATCTTTGTCACGCCGGCCGGGACGTCGGTGAGAGGAGTCGCGTTTCCGACCAGGACGATCCGCGCGGGAGGTACGTCCTGTTCCATGACGGAGGCGATCAGGGCGTCCAGCTCTCGCGGGCGCGTGCCCATCGTGACGACGACGACTCCGATGCGTGGCAACGACATTGCGGTGATCTCCTCGTCGGCGCCGCGGTCGTCACTCACTTGTCGAGTGGCCGGCGCATTTCGGTGCGGACCTTCAGTGTGGTGCGCGCGACGCTTTCCAGGTCGACGGACTGCGGTGTCTGACGGACGATCTCGGGCGTGATCACTGCCACCCAGGCCGCGGTGTTCGCGTCGCCCCAGGCGCACATGGGCATCGTGGACTTCACGCCTTCATCGGTCACGACCAGGACCTGGCAGCGTACGGCCATCTCCGCACCGGCAGGGCGGACGTCCTTGGCCGCCACGGCGGTGGCGACGCCCTCCTCTTTGGTGGCCCCGGAGAGGAGCCCGTCCCGGGAGACACCGGTGTCCTTGAACTGGCCGTACAACCCGGTGACCGTCAGCGTCGTCCCGGCTGCAGAGGCGCCCGCGTACTGGGCGATCACGGGCTGGGAGTTGCGCGCGCCCCGGGCCTCGCGCGCCCGCTCCGAAGCCGCTTCCTCCTTCGCCTCCGCCGACTCGTCCGACTGCAGTTCGTACTGGCCGTCCAGCAGTGTCTTCGGGACCGACAGCTTGTACTCGGCAGCGGGAAAGGACGCCGAGCCGGATGCGCCTGCGAGGCTCCTGGCTCCTGCTCCGATCACTCCGAGGGCGACCAGACCGGCGGCGACGATGCCCACCACGAGACCGGTGCGGTTGCGGCGGGGCGGGGGCATCACCGGGTACGGAGCCGGGTACGGGGCCGCGTGCGGGTGCGGATACTGCGGCGGGTGAGCATAGGCGCCGGGCGTTCCCGGGACCGGCCCGTACGGCTGCTGCTGAGACGGGAATTGCTGCCCGCCCCCCTGCGGAGGGAAGGGCGGTCCGTAGGGCGGCTGGGGCGTGGTCATGACAGGCAAGTTATCAGTTCCGGACCATGTGGCCGAATCCGGTGGCAGGGATGCCCGGCGAAGATACGTTCCTTGAGAGTTATTCAGCACAGTGACGGAATCAATCCACTCGATCGAGCGAAATACATACGCCTTTCACTCCGGATAGCCTGGGCGCACAGCCTGACATCGAGGGGAAATCAATGCGCGCACGAAGGGCAGCCCTGCGTGGGGCCGCCGCAATGTCCCTGCTCACGGCCACGGTTCTGCTGCAGGCGAGCCCGAGCCAGGCGGCCGACCAGCCGACGCGGTCGATTCAGAACCGCGGGAATTACATGTGCATGGACCTCAAGTCCTACGACGAACACACCGCCGTGACGATGTACCGCTGCACCGACCATCTGAGCGCCAAATGGAATTGGAACTCCGACGGAACAATTCAGAACGTCGGCGGAAGCCTCTGCATGGACCTTGAGTCCTACGCGGAATTCACGGCGGTCACCACGTACCGGTGCAGCGACCATCCCAGCGCGCGGTGGAGCTACCGGCCCGACGGCACGATCCAGAATCTCGGCAGCGGCCTGTGCATGGACCTCACTTCGTACGACGAACACACCCCGGTGACCATGTACCGCTGCACCAACCACGTCAGCGCCAGCTGGGCCCGCGGCTAGGCTCGGGCGCACCTGCGGCAACGGTGTGCCGCGGCTCCCGGGCGGGAGCCGCGGCACACAGGTCAGGCCCAGGGCTGGACGGCCGCCGCACAGACTGCCCACAGGGGCAGGACCAGCAGCACGACGAACCCGTCGTTCAGGGCGCGCGAGTACCAGCGCCTGCCGCGTTCCGTCAGCAGCCCCCGGCGCAGCACCGAGCGGGCGATCGCGTGGGCCGTCTCACGGGAGACGCAGAGCGCGGCGGGGAACGCCGCGACCGTGACGGTGAGATAGCCGAACAGTTCCGTACGGGGCGGCAACAGCCCGCCCACGAGCACGAGCGCACAGATGACGAACCAGGTGCTCGCCCGGAACCCGAGCATCGACATGGCCTCCACCCACCGGGGCTCGGACCTCTGACCGATCCGCCCGGCGGGCGCGGCCGCGGTCGCGCGCATGATCTCCTCGGTCTCGTCGAGCTCCCGCCCGGCCTCCGCGCGGTCGCCCCGCGCCGACGCCAAGAGGACCACGAAGGTGATCGTGCGGTCGGCCCGCCGGAAGGTGCTTTTCGACGACGGGACCGCACGCTTCGACCGCTCCGAAGGCATGCCCGCTCCTCTCGATGTCCGGCCTCCGCGGCCGCGGACCTGAACTGTGCCGCGCCGCGCTGCGCGGTCGCGGGCCGAGCGGGCCCCCATGGGAGGAATCCTGGCCCAGGCAAAATGGGCGGCCCAGGTCATGTGCAGGGGGCACGGGGCCGGAGGACTTCACGGGGTGCGTCGGTGGAACTCGGTTCAGTGGTCATCGCGATGGCAGGCGTCGCGGGAACCCTCGGAGGAGCGCTGCTCACCCAGCGCGGCCTCGAACGCGCGAAGCGCCGGGAGATAGAGCTGGTACGTGGCCATGAAGAGATCCGCGAGAGCCGTTCGCTGCGCCGCGCCTGCTACGTGGAGCTCAACCGCGACGCCCGGCAGTTCACCACCGCACTCAACCGACACCTGCACGTCCTCAGGGAACGCGGCGCGGAGGAATCCGACAGTCAGGCACTCGAAGAGGCGAAGAACGCCCACCGCGATCGGTACTCCGAAGCGCAGATGACCGCTTCCGACGACGTGCTCATCCGGGCGAGCGTCGTCAACCAGGCGTTGAACAAGGTCTACGGCGAGGTCAAACGCCTCGAACGCGGTGCCCCCGGACCCGGCGAGACGATCGAGACCGCGGCCCGTGCCCAGCACGAGGTCTGGGACATGCTCCGGGCCATGAGAACCGCCATGCGTCACGACCTCGGTCTGTCACCGTCGAACGACGACTGAGAGGCGGCGGTCGGACCCGTGAGCAGCGTCGCCAGGTGGCCGGTGAATTTGGTGACCCAGTCCAGTCCCGACCCGCTGCGGGCGACACGGAATCCGTGCCGGCGGCCCCAGAACGACGCCTGGACGGCATGGAACTGGGCCCACCGCAGGGCGCGTTCGCGATCGAGTTCCGCGGCCTCGACGAAGACGTCCAACGTGCGGTGGACGGCCTTGCGCAGGTCGTCCGCTTCGAGGAGTGCCAACGCGCGACGTGAGCAGGGTGCCGCCGTCGTAAGCGGGATCCCCCACGTAGCCCTTGGGGTCGACGGCCAGCCAGGGCTCGCAGTCGGCGCGCAGGATGTTCCTGGCGTGGAGGTCGCCGTGGATGAGGGTGTCCGGCTGGACGCGGCCCAGCTCGCGGACGGTCGCGCCCTCTCCAGCAGCATTGCGAAGCGTTCGTCGTCACGCTCGTGCAGCAGCCCGGCTCCGCGCCCGCCCCACGCCGCGAACGCGTCCGGGTCGTGGACGTTGCCGGGGTGCGGAAAGGACACCTTCAGTACGGCGGCCCCTCGCCTCGCCGCAGCACCGGGACGATGACGCCGACACCCCCGTGCATGACCTCGCCGTCCGGCACGCATCCCCAGCGTCCCAGCAACTCGTCTACGATCCCCGGCAGTTCGGCGAGCCACGCCGCGCCGGCCTCCCCTTCGCGCTCGACGGTGCTCCGCGTGAAGGCCTCCGGCATTGCGATCGTCCAGGCACCCTACGCGCCCCTGCCGCCACCGGCTCGGCCGGACGACTGCCCAGGGTGGACGCCGGACGTGAAGGCGAGGATGTCGCGGACCGCTTCGCGCAGGCTGCCGAAGTGACGGTGCACACCGTCCACGGCCACGGGCGCGTTGACCCCCCACACGGTCATCCCCGCACGGAGCCCGGACCGCACCCCGGAAGGAGCGTCCTCGATGACGAGACAGTCCTCCGGTTCGGCGCCGAGTCGCGCGGCGGCGTGGAGATACGGCACCGGCGACGGCTTGCCTTCCTCCACGGCGGCCGCGTCCACGAGGACCTCCGGGAGCGGCAGGCCGGTCCGGGCGAAGCGGCCGCGCACCCGGTGCTCGTAGTTCGACGTCACCAGCGCCCAACGGCCGGGCGGCAGATCGGCCAGCAGCTCCGCGGCGCCGTCGAAGGCCGCGTAGACACCGGACCGGACGTCCTCGTCCTCCAGCTCGTGCAGTGCGGCCAGACACTCCCGCGGGTCCCGGTCCGCGGCGACCTGCGCGAACGTCTCCACCGGCCGGGTCCGCAGTGCCACCCGGTACACCTCGTCGGGGTCGAGCCCGTATCGCTCCGCCCACGTCCGCCAGACCCGGCGCTGGTTGTCGACGGCATCGATCAACGTGCCGTCGACGTCGAAGAGGACATACTTCACGGCCCCCGGCCGTGTCGGTTCACCAGTCATGTCTTGATCATGTCAGCAGGCGGCAGGCGCGCCATCGGGCGGACCCGACGGACGTCCCTGCTGGCGGGCTTGGGCCGACTGGCTGACATGCCCTGACCTGCCGTGCAGAATCAAGGGAATCGCGGGAGTTGACGTCGGGGGGCGCTGATGGGTCGGGCACTGCGTGTGGGAATACCCGTGATTCTGGCGGGTCTGGCACTGTGGTACGCCTCGTACTACACCACGATCATGGTCTGGGAGCTGCGGAAGATCGTGTCCTGGCTTGCCGTGCCGCTGCTCTTCGCCGCGCTGGTCACAACGGTGTGGCAGGCGGTGAAGCAGCTGCGGCGACGCAAGGGGCAGGACTCGGGCGGGTCGGACGCGGCCGCGACCGTCGGATGTCTGGGCGCCGTCGTCGGGCTGTGCCTTGCCGTCGCCTGGCTGGTCTACGGCGCGTACCTGCAGGACCGCGCGTACATGGACGACGTGCGGATCGTGTCCGAGCCGGTGCCCGAGCTGGCCGCCCGGGCGCCGTACGTGGTCGGCAAGGCGCAGGCCGCTCCGCACCTGGGCGACGTGACCGGCGAGATCTCGGACATCACCTACCTGCCCGACTCCGACAAGTTCGCCACTCTGGTCGAACGGCGCGGCTGGCTGGCCGGTTACGAAGTCGGCCTCGTGCAGGACATCCCGCTCGGCGGCAACAGCCGCAACCAGCAGCGCTGCGCGTTCGACGTGGGGGTGGCGGACGCGCGGATCGGGGGCTGGTTCGACCACAACCTGGGCCGGAAGATCTCGGCCGAGAAGCGCTGGGTCCGGTTCGAGGCCGATGACGCCTACGTGACCTGCTCGGGCGACGCACCGATCGTGGTCGTGCCCCTCAAGCACCAGACCGGGATCCTGGTGGTGACCGAACGGCCCGCGGGACTCGCGCTCTACGACGGGCGGACCGGGAAGCTCACGATCACCACCGACACGACCGCGGTACCCGGCCCGTCCTATCCGCTGAGCATCGCGGCCCGTCAGCGGGAGGCGACCGCCGCGGTCGGCAGCTTCACCGACTGGTGGTTCGAGCGCAGCGGCTGGGACGCCTCCGAGGACGGCGCCAATGCCGGCAACGAGTCGGAGTTCACCCTGCAGTACCGCGACGGGTCCGGGAGCAGCGCGTACGTCACCCCGCTCACGCCGCAGGGGGAGGCCAGCTCGGTCGTGGCCGTGTCGACGGTGCCGACCCGGCATCGGGGCGGCGGGCTCGCCCCGCTGACCGTCCACCGGCTCGATCCGACGTGGTCGTCACCGAAGGCGCTCGTCGCACTGATCAAGGCCGAGTACCGGGACGTCTGCTGCTACAACGACGACATGGTGTTCGAGGTCGTTCCCACCGGCGGCAGCACCTGGACGGCCACCATCGGCAGCGAGCAGAACATCCGGTACCGGGTGGAGGGCAGGGGCCAGGTCGCGGGCCGCGAGCCGACCTGCCTGAAGGCGGCTGACGGAGCGCTCATCCGGTGTGCGTACGCGGCCCCCGGATCGCCGGAGGAGCAGGAGACCAAACGCCAGGAGGAGCAGAAGAAGAAGGGCGAGACCGGGAAGGCCCCCGGGGACGTCGGCGACCTCGGCGCCTACAGCGCCGCGGAACTGGCCGAACTGCAACGCCGCGTGTCCGAGGAGGTCGGCCGTCGGCTGAAGGGCGGGTAGTTCTTCAGCCGGCCGCGGACCTCACGATGCGGAGCCGCTGCACGTGGCGGGCGTAGGCGGCGTGGCGGCTCGGATGCACGTCGCTCCGGGCGGCCCGGCCCCCGCGCCCGGCTCCCGGCGGAACCCGCCCGGAAAAACATGTCGCCCGTCGATCGCACGGACTCTACTTAGCGGTAACTTGCTCGTGGCCCAGAAGAGTCGGCGGAGGGAGCAGGCGCGTGGCAGACCACGACCTGTCCGGATTCACACAGAGCACGTTCACCCACGACGGAGCCACCCGCCAGGTGCTGAGCCGGGGCACGGGGCCCGCGGTGATCATCATGGCGGAGATACCGGGCATCACCCCCAAGGTCATCGAGTTCGCCGAACGCGTGGCCGCGACCGGCTGCACTGCCGTCCTCCCCGTGCTCTTCGGTACGCCCGGCCGTGACGCGGATCCCGCCTTCCGCGGCTGGCCCGGCTTCGGCCGCACCATGGCGTCGTCGCTCTGGCAGGTGTGCGTGAGCCGCGAGTTCACGCTGCTCGCCACGGGACGGAGTTCGGGTGTCGTGCGGTGGCTGCGCGCCCTGGCCGCCGCCGAGCACGAACGCTGCGGCGGCCCCGGCGTCGGCGCCGTCGGGATGTGCCTGACCGGTGGATTCGCCCTGGCCATGGCGACGGACGAACACCTCGTCGCCCCGGTGCTGTCCCAACCGTCGCTACCGCTGGCCTGCACCAAGAGCCGCGCGGGCACCATCGACATCAGCCCCGGGGACCTCGCCGTCGTCCGCCGGCGCTGCGAGCGCGAGGGGCTCCAGGTGCTGGGGCTGCGCTTCCGGGGGGACCGCCTGGTACCCGGGGACCGGTTCGCGTACCTGCGGCGCGAGCTGGGCGACGCGTTCGTCGCCGTCGAGCTGGACGACAGCGCCGCGAACCCCGACAGCGCTCTTCCGCCGCACTCCGTCCTGACGGAACATCTCGTCGACGAACCCGGCCAGCCCACGCGGCAGGCGCTGGACACGGTCCTCGACCTGTTCCGCACCCGGCTGCTCGGCGAGGAGGAGCGGCCCGGCACGACCGCCTGACCCACACACGCGACCGCACGGCGCGGGCCCGCCGTCACCGGGGGGGGGACTGCCCGGCCATCAGCCGCCGTACGAGGTCTTCGTCGACCGGGTGCGGACCGGATGCATCCGTCCAGTGCTCATGGGCCGCAAGGCGGGCCTCAGGCCGCCTTCGGCTCAGCGTGGCCGCAGCCCGTCGAAGACGACCTCGAAGACGCGCTCCCGGGGCCCCGGATCCGCTCCGAGCTGTTCCATCGCCCTGCCGGTGCCGGCCAGGAGGGCGATGAACTCCGGCAGGCCCAGCTCCGGGCGGACCGCGCCCGCCTGTTGCGCGCCGGTCAGCAGATCGGCGAGCCGAGCCTGGATCTCCATGGTCGGCTCCTGGAGGGACGCGTGCACGTCCACCCCGGCCGCGGCAAGGTGCTGGGCGAACTCGCTCTTGCCCTCGGACTGTTCCACCACCAGGCGGAAACAGGCGAAGAAGGCCTCGGCGGGCCCGGTCTCGGCGGCCAGCTTCGCGGTCCGGGCTGCCATTGACTCCAGCCTGCGGACCATCACCGCCTCCAGCAGCGCCTCTTTGGTCGGGAAGTGCCTGAAGAGCGTGCCCACTCCGACCCCGGCGATCCGGGCGATCTCCTCGGTCGGCACGCCGACGCCGCGGGTGGTGAACACTTCCGTGGCGGTGTCCAGCAGCCTGGCCCGGTTGCGTGCCGCATCCGCCCGCAGCGGGCGCTCCTGAGCGCCACCCATCTCTCTCCCACCTTTCGACTTCGACGACAGAACCACCCTCTGGACAACCGGAGTCTCCAGTCCGTATCGTGAAAACGGAGTCGCCAGTCCGATTGTAGCTGTGGATCCCTGGAGGTTGGTCATGTCTGAAACGCTGTCACCGCGCGAGGTCTTCCAGAAACTGATCGAGGGCATCGGCGCCGGACGGTTCACCGAGCTGGCCGAGCTGTACGCCGAGGACGCCGTGGTGGAGACCGTCTTCGAGCCGGTCGGGCCACGCCGCTTCGAGGGGCGGGCCGTGCTCAAGGAGCGGTTCGCTCACGTCTCCGCAAGTTCACCGGTGACCCTGACCCCGGCGAACGTGGTCGTGCGGGAAACCGACGACGCAGAGGTGGTCGTCGCCGAGTTCGACTACCAGGTGCACCACCGGGTGACCGGCCGGACCTTCGAGGCCGCCAACATCCAGGTGCTGCGGGTCCGCGACGGCCTGATCGTCAGCAGCCGGGACTACCACGACCACCTCGCCCTCATCCTGGCCGGCGGCAACCTGCCCCAGCTGGTGGCGGCGCTGGAAGGCAAGTAGCACGCGTACCGGTCCGCACGGTCGGCTACGGCCGCTGGCCGCGGGCGGGCTGACCGGCGATCAGCAGGGTGGTTCCGGCCGGCCGGAAGCCGAGACGGGCGTACAGGCGGGCCACCGACTCCAGTGCGTACGCGAGGAAGACGGTCCGCACGCCGTGGTCCGCCGCGTGGGCGGTGAGCGCGGTGGTCACGGCAGCCCCGAGACCCTGGCGGCGCGCGGCGGGGTGGGTTCCGATGCCGCCGATCTCCGCGGCACCGCCGCACGGGTGGTAGTGCCCGGCCGCCAGCGGGGAGCCGTCCGGTGCGAACGCGACGACCAGCACCTTCGTACCGTCGCGCAGGGTCTGCCGGACGGCCGGGACCTCTGCGGCGGGTACGGACGCGGGTCCCCCGAAGGCGAGGTTCGGCACGGCGAGTACGGCAGCGAGGGCGGGGTCGTCCGCTGCCACGGCCCGTACGGTCACCCCTGCGGGGAGCGGCGCCGCGGCCGGTGTCCGCTCCGGGTCGAGGACCATCAGCGGGCGCTCCTCCACGGCGATGCCCGCCCCCTCGACCGTCGCGCGCAGCCCCGGTCCGGCGGATTCGGCGGATTCGGCGAGCCACTCGAAGGCCTGCGGCACCCCCAGTTCCCGCTGCCGGGCCCGTACCCGTTCCAGATCGGCGACCGTCACCGCCCGCGCGCCGTCCGCCGAGACCGGCCGCGCGTGCGAGGGCCCCCCGTAGTACGGGGCGCCCACTTCCCGGCGTACGAACAGCCGCAGCGTGCCGAACTCCTCGGCCTCGGCGAACAGCAGGGGCACATGGGCGTAGTAGTGCTCGATGCGGTCACGCAGTGTCAGCCGGGTCATGGGGTCATCCCATCACGACGCCAGGAGTGTCGCCGCCACGTGCGAGCCCTCCCGTGTCAGACTCGGCCCGTCCCCGTGGGAGGTCACCGTGTTCCACCGCCTCGCCCTCGTACACGGAAGAACCGCTGTCCTTGCCCTCGTCGGCCTGGTCCTGGCCCTCACCGCCGCAACCTCCCGCGCGGCTCCCGCTCCGCACGCGGCTCCCGGGCCACGGGCGACCACGGTCGCCTCCGCCCCGGGCAGCGCGACCGCCTTGTCCGGGTACGCGATCCAGTCGACGGCTAAGGTCACCGACCCGGTGGCCGCCGTGTCCAGCCCCGGCTATCCGGCGACCGGCTGGTATCCGGCCGGCGCCCGATCCACCGTCCTCGCGGCGCTGCTGGCCGCCGGCGTCCACCCCGACCCCTTCTACTCCACCAACCAGAAGCTCATCCCGGCCGCGGACTTCACCGTGCCCTGGTGGTACCGGTCCGAGTTCGTCGTCACCGACACGACTCCTCGTACGTACCTGGACTTCAGCGGGGTGATCTCCGCCGCCGACGTCTTCGTCAACGGCCACCGGATCGCCACCACGAGCACGGTCGCCGGCGCGTACACCAGGCACGAACTCGACGTCACCGACCTGATCGAAACGGGCACCAACACGGTCGCCTTCCGGATCCAGCCCAACGATCCGCGCAAGCAGCTCACGATGGGCTGGCTCGACTGGCTGCAGCCGCCGCCCGACGAGAACATGGGCATCGTCCGTGACGTCGTGGTACGCCGGGGCGGGCCGGTCGCCCTGCGCGACGCGCACGTGGTGACCTCCCTGGCCATGCCGTCGATGGCCTCGGCCGACATGACCGTCAAGGCGCGGGTGCGCAACGACTCGTCGGCCACCGTCACCACGACGGTCTCCGGCACCGCGGGGCCGGCCGGTGTCAGCCGGAGTGTCACACTGGCCCCCCACGAGACCAGGACCGTGGTCTTCTCCCCCGCCGACCACCCGGCGCTGCGGCTGAGCGCGCCCCGCGTGTGGTGGCCCGCCGCGATGGGTGAGCAGCCGCTGTACCGTCTCGACCTGACCGCGACGGTGAACGGCACGCCCTCCGACACCGCTCACGAGTCCTTCGGCATCCGTGAGGTGCGGGCACCGCTGAACGCCGACGGTGCCCGCCAGTACCACATCAACGGCCGCCCGCTGCTGATCAAGGGCGGGGGCTGGTCCCCGGACGAGTTCCTGCGCTGGGACCGCACCTACGTCGAGGACCGCCTGAAGTACGCCCTTGACCTGGGCCTGAACACCCTGCGGCTGGAAGGGCACATCGAGCCCGACGAGTTCTTCGACCTCGCCGACCGGTACGGGATCCTGACGCTCCCCGGCTGGGAGTGCTGCGACAAATGGGAGGGAGAGGTCAACGAATCTGGCTCCGGGGAGAGTTGGGACGTCAGCGACCACTCCGTCGCCGCGGCGTCGATGGCCGCCGAAGCGGCCCGCCTCCGACACCACCCCAGCGTGATCTCCTTCCTGATCGGCAGTGACGTCGCACCGAACGAGGAGATCGAGCAGGAGTACGTCGACGCGCTGGACGACGCCGACTGGACGGCCCCGGTGGTCCCCGCGGCCTCCGAGGCCTCCGCGCCGGTCACCGGACGTTCCGGGATGAGGATGACCGGCCCGTACGACTGGGTCCCGCCGGGCTATTGGTACGCCAAGCGGGAAGGCGGCGCCACCGGCTTCAACTCCGAGACCAGCGCGGGCCCGGACGTACCGACCCTCGACACGTTGCGCCGCATGATGACCCCGGCCGAGCTGGAGACGCTGTGGCAGAACCCGTCCGCCGCCCAGTACCACCGCTCTCCTTCGACCACCTTCGCGACGCTGCGGCTGTACGACGCCGCACTGGCGGGCCGTTACGGCCCCCCGGCCGGCCTGGAGGACTACGTACGCAAGGCGCAGCTCGCCCAGTACGAGAACGTGCGCGCGCAGTTCGAGGCCTACGGCCGCAATGCCAAAGACGCCTCCGAACCCTCGACCGGCGTCATCTACTGGATGTTCAACAGCGGCTGGACCTCCCTGCAGTGGCAGCTGCTGGACCGGTATCTCGACCAGGGCGGGGCCTACTTCGGCGCGAAGAAGGCGAACGAGCCGCTGCACATCCAGTACGGGTACGACGACCGCTCGGTGTCCGTCGTCAACAACCGGACAGCAGCGGCTTCCGGGCTGACGGCCCGGGTGACGCTGTTCAACACCGACGGCACGCAGAAGTACGACCGGACGGCGAGCGGCCTGAGCGTCGCGGGCGGCGGCGCGAGCAGCACCGCGCTGACCGTCCCCGCGTCGGTCACGGGTCTGTCCACCACCTATCTGGCCCGGCTGCTGCTCACCGACGACGCGGGGCACGAGGTGAGCCGCAACGTGTACTGGCTCTCCACGAAGGAGGACGTGCTCGACTACGCGCGCACCAACTGGTACTACACGCCGACCACTTCCTACGCCGATCTCACCGGCCTGGACTCGATGGGCCGGGCGAGCGTCACCGGGTCGGCCTCGACGACGGCGGACGGTTCGGGGATGTCCACGACCACGGCGACCGTGCGCCACGCGGGTACCGGGAATTCCCCGGCTCTGCTCACCGACGTCCACCTGGTGGGCGAGACGGGCGCGCCCGTACTGCCCGTCCGGTGGAGCGACAACCAGATCAGCCTGTGGCCGGGTGAATCGGCGACGCTGACGGCGACCTACCGGACCGGCGATCTGCACGGCTCCGCACCACGGTTGCGGATCTCCGGGTGGAACACGCCGACGGTGACGGTCCCGGCCGATGCTCCGGCCGCAGGAGGGCGGGCCGCGCAGAGGGCGGACGCCGGTCGCGCTGCGGCAGCGGCTGCGCCGCGACCTGCCCGCCCCTGGTGACGGGCACTCCTCACACGCGGATCGCGATCTTGCCGCGCACGTGACCCTCCCTCAGACGTCGTACCGCGTCGGGGACTTCGGCGAGTGGGTAGGTGCGGTCGAGGACGGGGGTGAGCGAGCCGGACTCGATGAACTCCCTGAGGACGCGCAGGTCCTCGGGGCGCGGGACGGAGGCGAGTCCCCGCAGCCGCTGCCGGACGAAGGGCGACAGCAGCACGGCCCGCAGCTGCCGGTCGATCCCGCCGATCCAGCGCCCGTCGGTCTCGCCGCCGACGATCACCAGGCTCCCGCGCCGGGTCAGGATCCGGCGGAGCCGGCCCAGGGGACGGTTGCCCGCGATGTCGAGGACGACGTCGTACCGGTGGCCGCCGTCGGCCGGGTCCTCGCGGGCGTAGTCGAGGACCTCGTCCGCGCCGAGGGAGCGGACCAGGTCCGCCTTGGAGCCGCTGCAGACCCCGGTGACGTGGGCGGCCCCGAGCGCCTTGGCCAGTTGCACGGCGTACGTGCCCACGCCACCCGAGGCTCCGATCACCAGGACCCGGTGTCCGGGCTCCAGCCGGCCGGCGCGCAGGGCCTGGAGGGCGGTGCTCGCGGAGATCGTGACCACGGCAGCCTGTTCGGGCGTGAGCCGGGCGGGCCGGGCAGCCAGCTCGTCCTGACTGGCGCAGGCGAACTCCGCGAAGGAGCCGGTGCAGGTTCCGTACACCTCGTCGCCCGGCCGGAAGCGGGTGACGTCCGGGCCGACGGCCTCCACTCGGCCCGCGACGTCCATGCCGCGGACACGCTGTTTCGGCGCCCGCAGGCCGAAGCCCGCGGCGCGGATCGCATAGGGCAGCCCCGCCATCAGGTGCCAGACCCCCTGGTCGACGCCGGCCGCGTGCACGCGCAGCAGTACCTCGTCCCGGCCGGGCACGGGTTGGTCGATCTCGTCGAGGCGCAGGACGTCGGGCGATCCGTAGACGTCTTGGACGATGGCTCTCATGTGACCTCTCCCTCGGTGCCGGTGCCGGTGCCGTTGCCGTTGCCGTTGCTGGTGTCGTCCGAGTCCGAGCCGCCGGTCCGGGCTGCCGCGTACTGGAAGACGCTGTCGAGCGGGACGCCGAACACCTGGGCGATCTGGAAGGCCATCTCCAGCGACGGCGAGTACCGGCCCTGCTCGATGGCGATGACCGTCTGGCGGCTCACGCCGATGCGGCGGGCGAGTTCGGCCTGGGTCATCTCGCCGTGGGCGAAGCGCTGGGCCCGGATGGTGTTGGTGACCCTCGTCGCCTTCACCACGGGTGGAAACCGAACCGGTAGGAAATGATCTTGACTGTCGAGCCGAGCACCGACGACAGCACGAAGGCGAGGTAGATCGCATTGGCGATCCAGAACGGTGCGGCCTCGGCCATCGCCAGGATCAGGCCGGCGACCCCGCCGATCACGACGAACGACTGCCCCACGTACTCACCGAAGCGGTGGATCTCCCGGTCGCGCTGGTCCTTGAGGTTCGCCTCCTCCCGCGGCGAGAACGCGGCTATCGCGATGTGGGCGGCGACCGACACGGCGACCGACAGCCCGATCGACCACAACAGGGCTCCCACGTAAGGCGCTTCGGTCAGCGCCACTCCCGCAGGGCGCCCCAGCACCACCCACAGGTACACCGCGTACGACCCGAGCGCGCACATCAGCATGCTCCAGGCACGTTTCTCCTCGACTGCCACTCCCGCTCCCCATGTCAAGAAAACCAGACACTCGGAGTGTCAAGCAGCCGCGACACCGTGTCAAGTATTCTTGACTTGTCACGTCAGGCGACGTGCTCGTGTCAGACGAAGTACTTCAGCGCACGGCGACCGGTGAGGAGCCACCCGGCATCACGAGGCGGGGCGCGCCCCTGCCGTCCGCCGGGACCGCCCAGATGTCGCTCGCCCGTCCGTCGCGTCCCTCGCGTCCGTCCTGTCCCTCGCCTCCTGGCAGGGCGTAGGCGACGGTCGCGTCATCGAGCCAGGCGGCCTGGTCGTCGACGCTGTGCGGCTCGGACAGCGGGTGCTCGCGCATCGTCGCCAGGTCGAGGACGTACAACCGCCAGGGCGCCGCAGGGTCGTCCGAGACCTTCTTCTTGAACGCGATCCGGGTGTTGTCGGGCGACAGCGACGGACATTCGGCGTTCTCCCGCAACGCCGTCGCCGTCCAGTTGCGCAGGTCGCCCTCGACGAGGTGGGTGCGGCCCTTGGTCGAGACGGTGGCGTAGAAGCGGTTGTCGTCCTGGGCGAAGGTCACACCCCAGTAGTTGACGTCTGGGGCGTGGTAGCGGGCGCCGTCCAGGGTCAGCGGGATCTCCTCCATGGACTTGATCAGATAGCCGGTGTCCAGGTCCAGGATCGACGTCCGCGTGGAGAAGGCGGAGGTGGCGTAGGAGTCGCCGGTCGCGAACGTCGTCCACGACAGCCGCCGCCCGGAGGCGGAGACACGGGCCCGGTTGGGGATGCCCGGGACGGTCATGCGCCGGACTTCGCGCAGCTGCCGGTCGAGCACGAGGGCCTGGGTGCGCGCCGGGATGCCGGGCAGGCTGCGCAGGCAGAGGGCGCGGTCCCCCGCCGCGTAGAACCGGTCGCAGGCGGGGCCGCCCGTCACGCGGGAGCCTTCGGGGCCGCCGGGGCCCCGGGCGACCAGCCCGGTGGCCGAGTCCCGGAAGTACAACCCGGGCCCGTCGAGGCGGAACGAACCGTCCGCATCCGCCCGCTGGGACGGCCGGTCGCGATGCCTGGCATGCAGTACGTAGCCCAGGGAGCCCCCGGCGAGAACGAGTACGGCGGCCACGACGAGAGCGAGGCGGAGCTGCTGCGGGCGGGGCTTCACGGTACCTCCGGGACGGGGCGGGCGGGGGCCGGGGCGGGCAGGATGCGCCAGGCGGCCGTGAGCGCCCCGGCCAGCGCGAGCGCCGCGGTCCACAGGGCGGGCCCCTGACCCCAAACGGTCCAGGCGGCCCCGAACCCGGCCGCGCCGAGCAGCCGGGCCAGCGCCTGGCCGGTCTGCAGCACCGCGAGACCGCCCGCCCGGCCGTGCGCGGGCAGCATGGGCCCGGCGAGTGCCATCAGGACGCCGTCCGTGAAGGCGTAGAAGATGCCGAGGAGTACGAGTACGGCCGCGACGGCCGGCCAGGCGAGGGGGGTGAGCAGCACCGCGTAGGCGCCGAGCAGGGCGGCGTGCCCGAGCAGGAAGGGCAGCCGACGCCCGGTCCGGTCGGCGAGCCTGCCCGCCGGGACGGCGAGCAGCAGATATCCGGCCGCGGCGCCGAGCGGCAGCAGCGGGAACAGGGCGGGCGGGAGGTCGAGTCCACGCTGGAGCAACAGGTAGAGGAAGGCGTCGCCGATGGTGGCGGCGCCGAGCAGGGACGCGGCGTACAGGACGCGGCGGAAGGCGGGGTCCCTCAGCGCCGTTCGCCGAAGCGGAGTCGGCGCGGGGACGGCCGGCCGGGACGCGGCGGCGGCGGCGGCGGCGGACGGGACGTACAGGACGAGCAGGAGTACGCCGAGCAGTCCGGTGCAGAAGCTGACGGCGAACACCGCGTCGTAGGCGTCGGCGGTGGCCCACAGCACGGAGAAGGCGGCGAGCGGGCCGAGGAGCGCGCCCGTGGTGTCCATGGCGCGGTGCACGCCGAATGCCCGGCCGAGCGTCTCCGGCGGGCCGCTGAGCGAGATCAGGGCGTCGCGCGGGGCGGTGCGGATGCCCTTGCCGAGCCGGTCCGCCGCGAGTGAGGCGGCGATCCCCGCGGTGGCTCCACCGACGAGGAGCAGCCCGAGCCGGGAGAACGCCGAGAGCAGGTAGCCGGCCCCGGCGACCCGCTTGTGCCGGTCTCCGCGGTCGGCGAGTCGGCCGCCGAGGAGGCGGACGAGTGCGGTCGCGCCGTTGAACATGCCGTCCAGGAATCCGAATTGGAGCGGCGAGAGGCCGAGGCCCAGGACGAGGTAGAGCGGCAGCACCGCCGTGACCATCTCGGAGGAGACGTCGGTGACGAGGCTGACCGCGCCGAGCGCGAGGACGGTGGCGGGGACGCGCCGCCGGGCCCCTGGGGTGCGGGGCGGCGCGTCCGGGCGGCCGGTGCTGGCCAGGTACATCAGTGGCAGCTGTACTTCGGGCTCGTGTCCTTGACCTGTCCGTCGCTGCCGACGTAGGTCCAGCCGTAACCGGAGTCGGTGAACTGCAGCTTCAGTACGCCGTATTGGCCGCTGATCCGCTTCTGGCTGTTGGGCTGGACGTCCTCGATCGGGTAGGGCTCGGCGCCGCCCATGCCGCCGACGACCTCCACGATCCCGCCCGCGGTCGCCTTGCCGTCGGGGTCCTGCGGGGCGAACCGCTCGTAGTGGTGGTCGTGCCCGTTCAGGACCAGGTCGGCCTTCGCGCCGTACAGGATCTTCCACACCGGCTTCGAGACCGGGTCGTTGCCGTGGCCGCCTGACGAATACAGCGGGTGGTGCCAGTAGGCGGCTATGCACTGCTTGCCGTTGGCGGCGAGGTCGGCCTTGAGCCAGTCGAGCTGGGCGGCCTGGTCGAAGGAGTTGGAGTCGAGGGCGATGAAGTGCCAGTTGCCCTCGTCGAAGCTGTAGTAGCTCTTGCCCTGCGGGTAGGCGATGCTCCCGAAGTAGCTCTTGTACCCGGCGAGGGAGCCGGCCGGGTCGTACGTCTCGTGGTTGCCCGGCACCGGGCGGGTCTTCGCCTTGAAGGCGCCCCAGGTCTTGTCGTAGTAGGCGCGGTAGTCCACGAGCCGGGCGTCGTCGTACTGGTTGTCACCCATCGTCAGATAGAACTTCGGATCGATCTGCTGGGCGAGCGCGGCGGTCTTCGGGTGGGCGCAGCCGCTGTCGGAGGCCGTGCACTGGGCGGCGATGTCCCCGGCGGCGACCACCGTGAAGGCCCCGGCGGGGGGCGGCCCGCCGTCTACGGTGCCGTACACCTCGGCCTCGAAGAGCGAGTAGCCGTACGCCGTGCCGCGCGCGGTGCCGTAGACGCGCAGGTACCTGCCCTTGCCGGAGAGCCCGGTCCAGTCGTCGGTGCCGCCGTTGCCGGCGCTCTCCTGGGCTATCGGGGTCCACGCCGCCCCGTCCGCCGACACCTCGACGCGGTACGCCTTGGCGTAGGCGGCCTCCCAGCTCAGCCTGACCCTGGAGATGGTGGCGGCGGCGCCGAGGTCGACCCGGATCCACTGCGGGTCCTTGCCCTCGGCGCTGGCCCAGCGGGTCGCGGCGGCGCCGTCGAAGGCGTTCTTGGCGCCGAGCGAGGAACTCTCGGCGGAGGAGGCGGTGGCGGGTTTTCCGCGTGAGATGAGCGGGTCGGCGGCGGCTCCGGCCCGGCCGGGCCAGGCGAGCAGGAGCCCGCCGACGAGCGCGAGCGCGGCGCCGAGGACGAGGAGGAGGGTGCGAAGACGGCTGCGGAACATGGGGGGTCGGGCTAAGGCATTCGGATGCATACCTGGACTCCCTGGCCTGGGGGACGGCGAGAGCTGGACACCGGTGCGGGACACCGCCCCCGGCCGGGGCGGGCAGGGGCAGTGTCACGGCGGCCGGGACAGAGCTCTCACTGAGCGCGTCATGCCCGGGGAATGGGCACCGCGCCAAGCCGCCGACGGGGAGCGTATCGGATAGGAAGGTTTCCTACCAGTGCTCTCACTGGACCGGCGAGCAGCCACCGCCACCCGCGAAACGGAGGCGGGCCGGCCCGTGGCGAGGACGAGCGGACCGGGCCGAAGGCCACGGCCGGCGAATCCGCCGCCCGGCGAGGTCACGCACCCGCCAGCAGCACCCCCAGAGCCTCGGCCGTGGCCGGATGGAGCCCCACCAGGACCGCGCCCCGCGGGCCGGACTCCGGCGCCCGCCAGGTCCCGTCGCAGCCCAGCAGGCTCGCGACCGCGTCGCACGTCGCCGGGTGGGCGGCGAGCAGCGTGCAGCCGTGGCTGCCGCCGTCCGCGTGCCGCGCCGCGAACAGGGCGTCCGGCTCCGGCTGCGCCCGCCACGGCGCCACCCACTCGTCCAGCGCGGCGAGCCTGCCGGGGAAGATCCGCCCGGCTTCGCGGATCAGCAGCGGGGCCAGTTCGGCGCCGCCCGCCCGCAGTGTGGAGATCAGGGTCGGCAGCCACGGCAGGAGAACCGGGTCCGGCAGCCGCCCGAACGCGTTGGACACGGCCTCGACGACGAAGTCGGTGAGGCCCGGGACGGGCTCCAGGGCGTGCAGGAAGCCGCTGAGGTAGCGCGGATAGGCGGGCACCACCATGGGGTTGCCCAGGAGTTCGTCGCAGCGCTCGCGCAGGTCCGCCCGCGAGAGGTGCCCGAGCTGCACCTGGGCCGCCCACAGCAGCGCCGTCTTCGACGGGTCCTGCGGATGCGACTGGGCCACCGCCAGCTCGAGTTGGGTGCGGTCGCACCCCAGCGACAGCGCCAGGCTCTCCATGCTGAACAGGAAGCCCAGCGTCGCGGCCACATGACGCACGGAGGCGTCGTCGTCGGTGAACGCCGTCGGCAGCAGGGTGCAGTAGTGCGCGTATCCCGTCTTGGCGAAGGACTCGATCCAGGGCGGCAGCACCGGCTCGCTGGTGCGGTAGTACGCCAGCAGTCGCCGTACGCGGCGCAGCACCTCGGGCGCGCCGTCGACTCCGCGCTCGGCCGACAGCACCTCCAGCGCGCGTGCGCCCAGCTCGTCGGCGAGGCGGCGGCTGCGCAGGTACAGCGTCGCGTCCTCGACGGTCTCCAGGACCGTCGCCGCCGTGGCGTGCGGGGCGTACGCCGTGCGGCGCAGACGCTGTTCCAGAACCTGCTCGATGCTGACGCCCTCGTACCCGAGCTCGATGAGCGCACGCTGGTGGGTGCCCAGCGCGAGGTCCCACGACTCCTGGATCGACCGCTCCCCCAGGCTCCGTTCGCCCATGATCGGCCGCGCGGTGCCGTGCGGCATCAGGTACCGCAGCATCCACAGCACGTCCGAGCACTGCTCCAGCTCCGGCCGCCCCGCGATGTCGAGCAACGCCCGCTGCACGCCCCGCTGCTGGAGCTTCAGGTTCAGGGGCGCGAGCCGGTCGTGCACGTCGCGGGCCAGCGGCGGCAGCGCGTCGTAGCCGACCTGGCCGATCCGGTCGCCGCCCATCATGATCTCGACGAGGCGCCGCACGTCGCGCCGGCCGGGCACGCTGTCCTTCTCGATGCAGGTGACGGCCGCGTCCTGGAAGTCGTACGGCGTGGGCCTTGCCCGGTCACGCATCCCGGCCAGCAGGATCGACGTCTCGAACACCGCGATGGCGTCGGCGGTGGAGGCGAGGTAGCCGTTGCGGCGCGCGGCCTGCACGATCTCGACGGACCAGCCCAGCAGTTCGGCCTCGTCCAGCCGGTCCAGGACGGGTGGCCGGTGCAGGAAGCCGGTCAGCTTGTCGGAAGACGGCACCGCCGGTACGCGCGCCGCGGCGGCCACGGCCTTCTTGGCCTTCGGCCGTTTCGCGCCCGCCTGCCCCGCCAGCCGGTAGGGCTCCACGCGCGTGCGCTTCAGGTTCTTGGCCCAGACCGTCGCGGCGATCGACACCGAACCGGCCGCGAGGCCGAACTGCGCCTCGATGGCCGCGTGGCTGGACGGGATCAGGCCGTGCAGCCACTTGGTGGCGCTGCGCGGGCTGATCTCGTAGGTGTCGGCGCCCCGGACACCGAACTCCTCGACGCGGCTGGCCGCGTGGAAGGCACCGCAGACGTACAGGCAGTCCGCGGGATCCGTACCGGTGGCGGCCAGGTGCTCGCGCATCCTGGTCCACATGTAGCGCTCGCGGTCCTCGTCCACGCGCACCCGCCCCGGGTCGCCGGGTGCGAGGCGCCGGAAGAGGCTGCCGATCAGGAGCATGACCTGGCGGTAGGTGTCGTGGTCGCCGTCCCCGAGGGGCAGTTCGACGTACTGGTGCCACCACTCCGACCAGTGCCGCACCCTGCCGTGACGCAGCAGGTGTTCCTCGAGCTCGACGAAGCGGGGCCGGAGGTCGCCGATCTCCACGCCGACCGCTTCGCCGTGCAGCGCCGCCTCTTCGTCGGCGGGCGGCGCGTCGGTATCGGCGGACTCACCGTCGTCGTGCGTCCCGCGTGCGTCCCACTGGAAGACGTGGTCCGAGGACCGGTCGACGAGGACCAGTTCGACGCCCGGCGTGTCCAGTGCGTAGGCGATCGCCTGGTACTCGGCCGAGGCCTCCGTGATCGGTGCGACCACCGACAGCGGGGCCCACTCGGCCGGGAAGCCCTCGATCTCGCTCGCGAACGCCTGCACCGCCACCGGGAGCTTGCAGTTGCGCAGTTCGGTCAGGAGCGGCGCCATGTCCTCGCACAGCTCCAGGTACACGACTTTCGGCTGCTTCTCCCGCAGGCGGCGCGCCATCGCGACTGCCGAGGCGGGCGAGTGGTGGCAGACGGGGAAGATCTCCAGTGGCTCGCGCACCGCGCGGTCGACGTCGTCGACGATGCCGAGGAGGATGCCCTCCAGGGCGCCGGGCCCGTCCGCGAACGTCGCGGCGGCCTCCTGGAGCTGCCCGCGCAGCGCCTCGAAGGTCCCCTCGTGCGTGCCGGTCACGACAGGGTGGCGATCGCGTCGCGGCCGCCCTCCAGGAACTCCGGCCAGGAGCCGCCCTCTTCCTTGCTGCGCGGTTCGACGACGCCGTGCAGGTACTTGTTGAGGATCGCCAGGTCCTCGGGCTCGCGCCGGGCCAGCGACCCGACGAGCGAGGAGGCCAGGGCGCGGGCGGTCAGGGCCCGCTCGCCGAAGAAGTCGCTGTGCAGGATCGCGTCCTCCAGCACGCCGATCTGTTCGGCGGTGGACAGCGCGGACTCCAGCTTCTCGTCGTCGCTGCCGGCCGCGGCAGCCGAGGCGCGCAGGTCGGCGAAGCTCTGCAGCAGGACGTCGAGCAGCGACGGCGGCACGTCCAGTTCGAGCTGGTGGCGGCGGAGCAGTTCCTCGGTACGGAAGCGGACGATCTCCGCCTCGCTCTTCTTGTTCGTCACCACCGGGATGCGGACGAAGTTGAAGCGTCGCTTGAGCGCCGAGGACAGGTCGTTGACGCCCCGGTCACGGCTGTTGGCGGTGGCGATGATCGAGAAGCCCGGCTTGGCGAAGACGATGCCGTCACTGTCCAGTTCCGGGACCGAGATGTACTTCTCGGACAGGATCGAGATCAGCGCGTCCTGGACGTCGCTGGTGGAGCGGGTGAGCTCCTCGAAGCGGCCGATCGTGCCGGTCTCCATCGCGGTCATGATCGGCGAGGGGATCATCGACTCCCGTGACTGGCCCTTGGCGATGACCATGGACACGTTCCAGGAGTACTTGATGTGGTCCTCGGTGGTGCCCGCCGTGCCCTGCACCACCAGTGTGGAGTTACGGGAGATCGCGGCGGACAGCAGTTCGGCCAGCCAGCTCTTGCCGGTGCCGGGGTCGCCGATGAGCAGCAGCCCTCGGTCGGAGGCCAGGGTGACGATGGAGCGCTCGACGAAACTGCGGTCGCCGAACCACTTCTGCGAGATCTCCCGGTCCAGGCCGTCGGAGCGCTCGGAGCCCAGGATGAACAGGCGGACCATCTTCGGGGACAGGCGCCAGGAGAAGGGCTTGGGGTTGTCGTCGATCGACTCAAGCCAGTCCAGTTCCTCGGCGAACTTGATTTCGGCGGGGGCGCGCAGCATGTCGGTCATAACAGGGCCTTTCTGATCTAAGCGAGAAACGTCTTGAGTTCGTGGACGAGCTTGCGGATGTGGCCGGAGAGCACCGGTGTGCCGAGGTCCTTGAACCGCTCCCGGAACCACGGGTTGACACTGCCGCGGCCGGAGCTGGTCACCGAGCCGACCGGGATGAACTTGGCTCCGGAGCGGTGGATGGCGGCCATGGACTCGAAGAGCTGCTCGGTCCGCCATTCGTAGAAGTCGGAGATCCACACGACGACGGTGTTACGGGGCTCGGAGATCTTCGGCTGGGCCAGCGCCATGGCGACCGTGCCGTCGGTGCCGCCGCCGAGGTTGGTGCGCAGCAGGGTCTCGAAGGGGTCGTGGACCCACGGAGTGAGATCGAGTGCCTGCGTGTCGTACGCGATGAGGTGGACGTCCACCTTCGGCAGCCCGGCGAAGATCGATGCCAGGATGGTGCAGTTGACCATCGAGTCGACCATCGACCCCGACTGGTCGACGACGACGATCAGCCGCTGCGGCGTCGTCTTGCGTGCGGTGTGCCGGTAGTAGAGGCGGTCGACATACAACCGCTCCTCCTCCGGGCTCCAGTTGGTGAGGTTCTTCCAGATCGTGCGGTCGAGGTCGAGGTTGCGGAACACCCGCTTGGGCGGAACGGAGCGGTCCAGGGCGCCCACCGTGGCCTTCTCCACCTGGGTGCGGAGCACTTCGGCGACCTCGTCGACGAAGCGGCGGATCAGGGCCTTGGCATTGGCCAGGGCCACGCCCGAGAGGTTGTTCTTGTCCCGCAGCAGCTGCTCGATCAGTGACATGCTCGGGGTCAGCCGCGCGGCGAGCTGGGGGTCGGCCAGCACCTCGCGCAGGTGCATCCGCTTGACGAGGTCGGCCTCGATGGCGCCGAGTTCCGGGCCGATCTCCGGGATCAGCCGGCTGAGATCGGGCGTCGTGCCGCGCCCGCCGGTGCCGGTCGGGCTGACGCCCGTACCCGCGCCCCTTCCGGCGCTCCCTCCCCCGGCGCGGCCGCCGCGCAGCTCGCCGGGCTCGCAGCCGAGCGCACGCTCCAGCCAGCCCGCGTCGGACTGCCAGCGCGTCAGCTGTCCGGCGGTGACCCTGCCGGAGCCGCAGGCGAACACGTTCAGCAGCACCTTCGACACCAGGGCCGCGCGCCGGACCTCGGCGGCCCGGTCGCGTGCCCCGTCCTCGTCCGGCTCGGGTGCCATCAGACCGTCGAACTCGGCGGCCAGCTCCGGATGTCGCTGCACGACGGAGTCGACGGAGGCCTGCGGGTCCAGCAGCGAGGACGGCAGACCGATGTCCTTGACGACGGCGAGGCTCGCCGATTCCAGGGCGGCCTGCTCCTCCGGGTCGAAGAGCCGGGCGAGGAGCCGCCAGTACAGGACCTGCCGACGGTTCTCGTCGGGGTCCGCGGCGGGTTCGGTCATGTGCTCCGTCATTTCCGCAGCAGCCTTCCGGCGCGCTCCCGCAGCACCGCCACGGCGTCGGTGGCGGCCTTCTCGGCCCTGACACCGGCCTTGTCCGTCGTGCCCCCGGCCCAGCCTCCGGCGTGGATCGCGACGGCTTTCTTCCGTACGGTCGTCTCGACGGCAAGCGGCTGGATCCGGTACGTCCCCGCGTCCCAGCGGAGCAGCCCGATGCAGGCTCCCGAGGCCGCGATGGCGTCGCCAGTGAGCGGCCCGGCGGCCGGAACGCGGTCCGTGTCGACCGGCAGCGGGTGTCCGGCGACGGTGAACGTCAGCGCGTCGTCGTCCTGCTGGGTGGCGTAGCCCTCCAGGAACACGGGTACGGCGATACGCGCCGGGTGCCGGTCCAGCGGTGCGGTCGGTGCCTCGGTGGCGGTCGGCAGGGCGACACGGGCCGTGGCGAAGGCGTCGGCGGGCTCGCCCACGCGTGCGTGCCCGTCGTTCCAGACCAGGTCGCCCTCCGCGGTGACCGGCATGCCGGTGATCTCCATCGAACGGCCCTCGCTGACGGCTGCCAGGAGCGACATGTGCGGGCGGAGCAACTGCCAGAGGCCGGCTCCGACGACGGTGTCGGGCTTCGGCACCGACACCCCGGCACGCACCAGGCGGGAGGCGCCGCCGTCCGCGGGCTCGAACACCGCGTGGACCTGGGCCTGTACGGCGGTCGCGTGTTCCTGCACGTCGACGCCGAGGGGCAGGAGCCGGCCGGTGACCGTGCCGGTCAGCTGCACATCGGCCGCACCGGGCAGCGTCAGCAGCATCGCGCGCGACCACAGGTCGGCCCAGCGGCGGGCCGGGACGCGCTCCAGGGTCGCGCCCGGGCAGGACGCGGCGAGTTCGGCCGCGAAGCCGTCGAGGAGCGTCGCCAGGCGGCGCAGCGCCGGGTCGGGGAGCATCGCGGAGACGACCTGCGCCGACCCGGCGACCACGTCGTGGTCGATGCCCTGCCACCCGGAGCGCGCCAGGTCGCAGAGCCAGGAACGGGCTGCGGCGAGCAGGTTCACCGCCTGCCGCTCGCCGGGCGCGGGAAGCGGCTCCTCGTGGCGGGGGCGGCCCGTCGACTCCTCGACGCGGGTGGCCAGCGCGTCGTGGACGGAGCCGAGGAGCGCGGTGCGGGCGGCGGCGAGGGCGAGGAAGTGGTCCTCGCCCGCGGCTCCGGCGGCCGCTTTCTCGGCCGCCTCGGCGACCGTGGAGGCCAGCGGCGACCCCGCGACGGCGTGGGCGAGCTCGGTCAGGCCGGCGGCCTGGGCCGGCTGGGGACGGAGCAGGCCGGCGACGAGGGTCCGGTCGAAGGCGTCGACGGCCGCGAGGGCCTCGTCGAGCCCGGGGACGGTTTCGGCGAGCAGGTCGGCACGCATCACGCCACCGCCGTCCTGGTCGGCGGGAACCACTGCATCTCCGGCAACGGCGCCGTGGTCGGCGCGAGTTCCAGGTAGGCCAGGTGACGCAGGAACCGGCTGAAGACGGGCGCGGCGGCCGTGGTGTCCGCCTGCGGCGGACGTGCGTTGATCATCTCGGCGGTGATGGTGAACGCGCTCGGCTCCCCGGTCACGGCCTCGGTCCGCAGGTAGCGGGCGACGCGCTCGGCGCCGTACTGCAGCGCCGCCTCGGTGATCAGGGCCCTGATGTGATTGCAGAACGAGCCCCGCGCGCCACCGCAGGGCCGGTTGTTGTTGGTGCTGCAAGCGAACGCGTAGCTGCCGGCCGCCACCGACGAGACATAGACCCGCTCGATGTCCGAACCGCTGGACACCACGCCCTGCAAGCGTCCGTCGGCCAGCTCGACGAACGGGACTTTGGCGAGCTTGCGCGGCCGCGCGGGTGCCGTCACCCGCGCCGTGCTCGACCTCTCCCAATCTGACAACGCACCATCTCCTATGCACCAAGGGGGCGTCCGAGCCACATCGGCGGGACACCACTGAACATAGGTGCGACCACTGACAACGCGGTTCGCGGCGATCTCCGCTTCCGACGGAACCACCGGTGCCGGGCGCCCCCGCGGTGTTACCGTCGCGCCATGTCCAAGACGGAGATAGACCAGTTGACCGCGGAGTTCTTCGGTGCATTCGACAACACGGGCGGCCGGACCGCCGACGTCGCCCGGATTCGCCGGCTCGTCCTGCCCGGTGGCCTGATCGTCAATACCGGCCCGGATTTCGCGGCCTACACCGTGGACGAGTTCATCGAGCCCCGCGAGCGGCTGCTGGCCGACGGCCGGCTGGTCGAGTTCTCCGAGTGGGAGACCTCCGAACGGACGGAGATCGCGGGCGACATCGCCTCGCGCTTCGGCGAGTACCGCAAGTCCGGAATCCTGGACGGAAAGCCCTTCGAGGGCGGGGGCACCAAGACCATCCAGTTCGTCCGCTCCCCGGAGGGCTGGCGCATCACCGCGTTCGCCTGGTACGACCAACCCTGACACCAAGTGCGGGGCTCGGCCCGGACCCTGCGGGTCGTTCGCGATCACTCCTCTACTCTTGTGCCCGCCGGGTAGGCGATGGGCGAGCGGAACGGAGTGTGCGGTGCCGACGGGGGACGCGCAGGGCGGAGAACTGGTCGGCAAGGTCCTCGGAGGCCGCTACCGGGTGACCTCCATGATCGGGCGGGGCGGTATGGGAGTCGTCGCGCGGGCCGTTGACGAACTGCTCAACCGGGAAGTCGCCGTCAAGGTACTGCGGGCCTACACCGACGCGTCCGCCGCCGAACTGGCCGATCTGCGCGCCCGGATGCAGCGGGAGGCGCAGGCCGCCGCCCGGATCCGGCACCGCGGCGTCGTCACCGTGCACGACGTGACCCACGACGAGGGCCTGCCGGTCATCGTCATGGAACTCGTCGACGGGCCTTCGCTCGACGATGTCCTGGCGGAACGAGGAGCGCTGGCGCCGCACGAGGCCGCCGCGATCGGCGCCGAGCTGATGGACGCGCTCGACGCCGCGCACCGGGCCGGTGTGCTGCACCGGGACGTGAAGCCGGGGAACGTGCTGATGGAGCGTGGCGGCCGGGTCGTGCTCACCGATTTCGGCATAGCCAGCATGGAGGCCTCCGACGACGACGCCATGGCCAAGCTGACCCGCAGCGGTGAGATCGTCGGGTCCCTCGACTATCTGCCGCCGGAGCGCGCGCAGGGCAGGGAGCCCGGTCCGGCCTCCGACATCTGGTCGCTCGGCATGACGTTGTACGCGGCCGTGGAGGGCACCTCGCCGTTCCGCCGCACCTCCGTCTGGTCCACGCTGTCGGCGATCGTCGGCGAACCGCTGCCCGAGCCGCGGCGGGCGGGACCGCTCGCCCCGGTCCTCCAGGCGCTGATGGCGAAGGATCCGGAGGGCCGGCCGACCGCGGACCGGGCGCGCGCGATGCTGCGGCAGGTGGCCGCGAGCAGCGGGGAAGCGGCCCCTCCGATCGCGGCCACGCATGCGCCCGTCGTCGGCCCGCCCACTCCCCCCGCGCCGTCCGTCGTCGCGTCGCCGGCTCCCGGACCTGCTGCCGGCTTCGGGCCTCCGCCCGCGTACCAGCGGCCGCAGCCGTTCCCGCAGCCTGCGCCGCACACCGGTTACCCGCCGCCCGGCGCGCCGACGCCGCACGCCGGAGCAGCCGGGGGCCGCCCGTCGCGCCGCAGCCGTACCGTCATCGCGGCGGCGGCAGCCGTCGTACTCGCCGCGGGTGGCGTCACGTACGCCGTCATGAACGGGCACGGCGGTAAGGGCGGTGACCGTACTCACGCGGCGAAGCCCGGGGCCGGCCCGGCATCGCACAGCGGTCGGCCGAGCGCGGGCGGCGTGTCCGGCGGGGCGGCCGCGCCGAGCGCCCCGCCCTCCGCCGGCTCCTCGGGGAAGCCGTCCGCCACGTCTTCCGCGAAGCCCGTCACAACGCCCCGGGCGTCGGCGTCCTCGGCGGCCAAGCCCACCCCGGTGTCGACGAGCTGCGGCGGCTGGAGCCATCGCGATCCGGCCCCGGGGACCTACGGCTACATGTCCGGCGAGTACCACCTGGAAACCGGGCCGTACCAGACGTGTCCCGCGGTGTCCCTGGCCAAGGCGGGCACGAAGCTCTGGTACCACTGCTACGTCGTCAACGCGCACGGCAACAAGTGGACCTACGTCCGGATCGACGGTACGAACACGTCGGGCTGGATGTCCGACGACAACCTCACGAAGCAGAAGGGACCGTCGACCCCCTGCTGACGGCCGCCGGACGCGGCGCTCGCGGAGCGCGTGCGGACCGCCCCCGACGGCGCGGTGCGCGGCCAGCTGTTCCGCTGACCCCGCGCCACGTCACGACCCCGCCGAGGGCGGTCGCGGGCCGGATGGGCTCTATCCGCCGCCGCCCCCGCGCGGACCGTCCTCTTCCTCCGGCGGCCAGCGGGTGGTCACCCTCCCCGGCGCCAGCCGTTCCACCACTTCCGCCAGGTCCTGGCACGCCCGTTCGATCCCGAGGCGGATGGCCTTCTGCTCGGTGACGAGCGCCGACAGCAGCAACGAGGTCAGTGCCGCACTGCCGTTCAGCGC
The DNA here is from genome assembly GCF_036203305.1 of Streptomyces sp. NBC_00190. Taxonomy (GTDB): domain Bacteria; phylum Actinomycetota; class Actinomycetes; order Streptomycetales; family Streptomycetaceae; genus Streptomyces. The sequence continues at coordinate 861,639 of NZ_CP108131.1, forward strand.
CTGGAGGTTGGCCATGGCCTCGACCAGCGTGTGGTCGGCGAAGGGACCGCGCTGGGCGATCGCCGCCGCGTTCGCCATCACGGACACGATCAGCATGCAGGGCGCGCTCCCCTCCAGTTGGAAGCGCAGGGCGGCCCAGATGAGGAGGGGGAAGACGAGGAAGAGCAGCGCCAGCTGGCTCGTGGTCGCCAGGTAGGTGACGGCGAAGGCCGAGACCAGCAGGGCGGCCGCTTCGGCCCACCGGTACGCGCCCGTGGGCAGGTTCGCCTCCCGCAGGACCAGGAGCAGCGGCGTGATCACGAGTACGCCCATGGCGTCGCCCGCCCACCACGTCCACCACACGGTCCAGAATCCGCCCTGCGGCAGGCTGTCGGCGAGTACCAGCGCCCAGGCTCCGACGGTGGCACTGATCAGCATCGGAACCAGGCCGCCCAGGAAGACCAGGGCCACCCCGTCCCGGAACCGGTCGAGCCCGACGTGGAAGCCGATCCGCCGGAGCATCAGCCAGGCGCAGACGGGAGCGAGGGTGTTGCCCGCGGCGATCGCGAGGCCGACGAGGTCGATCGGGCTGATCGACTGGATGACGAGGCAGGCTCCGAGTGCGATCCCCGGCCAGACGCGGATTCCCATCCAGAGCAGGCAGGCGACGGCGATTCCGGTGGGCGGCCACAGGGGCGTGACGGTCGCGCCCTCGATCACCACCTCCTGCAGCAGGCCGACGCGTCCGCCCACGTAGTAGGCGGCGGCGACGAGGAGGATCCGGAGCACCGCCAGGCACGGACGTCGGAAGGCCTCGGTGCGCATCACTTCATCAGACAACAGCACGGGCCCGCCGACGGAGCGTGACACGCGCTACGACGCCGTCCACGTCATCCGGTACGTCATCCGGGCCGGGTCCGAACGGCCTCATGGCGCAGCACGAGCACCGCCGCGTCGTCCTGGTGGCCGGTGGAATCGGCGACCTTCATCACCTCGGTGGCGAGCTCGCCCGGATCCGCGCCCGCCCTCGCCCTGACCGCCTCTGCCACCCGCTCCAGACCCGCTTCGATCGGGAACGCCGGCCCTTCGACCACTCCGTCGGTGACCAGGACGAACGAGCCTTCCGTATCCAGCCTGCGTCGGGTCACGGCGTACTCCGAGCCGGGCAGCATGCCCAGCGGCAGGCCGCCCTCGTCCTCCACGATGCCGTACGCGCCGTCGACCGTGGCCCAGACCCCGGGCACGTGGCCGGCGCGGGCGCTCTGGATCTCCCGGGTGGCGGGGTCGAAGCGCAGGAACGTGCAGGTGGCGAAGAGATCGCGGTCCACAGAGAGGAGCAGGTCATTGGCCCGGCTGAGCACCTCACCCGGGTCGGCGGCGGAAGCGGCCACCGCACGCACGGCGATGCGCACCTGCCCCATGAAGGCGGCCGCCTCGACGTCGTGGCCTTCCACGTCACCGATGGAGAACCCCAGAGCGCCGCCGGGCAGCTGGAAGCCGTCGTACCAGTCGCCGCCTATGCTCAGGCCGTGACGGGCGGGCGCGTACCGGGCCGCCGTGCGCAGCCCCGGAGCGCCGGGAAGCGACGCCGGAAGGATCTCCCGCTGCAGCGCTTCGGCCAGCTCCACCCGAACCTGGTGGAACTCGGCCCCTTCCCTCGCCTGGGCCGTGAGCCGCCCGAGTCTGGTCAGCAAGTCGTCCGCGGTCACCGACCGCGTGGACTTATGGGAGGTCATGGACCGCTCCGGGGTACGCCCACATCAGGGCCTGGCACAAATATCCAGGTTCATCATATTTCGAAGACCCGCTGACCACATCACGAGCGCCCCCGCCGGGCCCTCACCGCTGTCGTTCGCGGTGGAGGTCGGAGCAGATCCGTGCGGTGCGGCCCCCGGATGTCCGCACCGCACGGAGGTCTCTGCCATCGGGGCCGCGCCCGCGCTCCGCTAGACTTGCAGAATTCTGCAATTCATGAGTTATGGAGGGAGCAGCAGTCATGACGGACGACGGGCCCCAGAAGAACGCGGCGGCGGAGCACGAGAACTGGAAGGCGAAGGGCGTCGCGCTGCGGGCCTTCTTCTACATCTGCGGAACCCACCTGTTCGCCGGGTTCATCTGGCTGCTCTTCTACCTGGGCCAGCACGCCCAGAAATGAGGAGCGGCCGCCTCCCGGTGCCAGAAGCGCGACGAACCCGCGCTGACGGGAGGCGGCCGCCCTTCGTGGAGGCGTGGATCCGCCCGGCGGATCCGGAAGGGACGCCCCGTGCCGTCCCTTCCGGGTCACCAGGCGCCCGGGGTCAGCGGGTCTGGACGGACATGCTGGTCGCTCCGATGCCCCTGGGGCACTCGGCCTTGTTGTACCCCCAACGCCAGGCCTCGCTGCCGTACGTACGGCCGTTCGCGCACTTCACGTAGACCTTGACGTCCACTCCGGAACAGCTGGCGTGGGCGCGGCCGCGATCGGTGTAGTCGATCCACTTCGAGCAGGCGGCGGCCTGCGAGCCACTGCCGGCGCCGGTGGGGGCCGCGGTGGCGACCGCTGGGAGCACGAGCCCGGACAGGGCCAGTCCCGCTGTCGCCGCGGTCACGGCGAGGATCTTCTTCATGCGTGACCCCGGGGGTCACGGACGCCGCGGTCGCGGCAGGACCGGTACGGATCCGGGCGAGCCGCTCGGGGCTGTGCCTGTCCGAACTCGCCGACGGGGATGGCGCCCTCTACCTCGACGAGTGCGCGACGGCGTTCCCACCGATGTCCCTGGTACCGGGAGCCTCCGGAACGCACCGCATCCAGACCGATCACCCGGTGGCGGGCATCGGCTGCGTGGGGATCATCAACGCGTCCAAGGAAGCCGGTGCACGGGCCGGGGACGACTACTGCACCCCGCACGACTGGATCGATTTCCGCATCGAGGCGGTGCCCGAAGCCCCGGGCCGGCAGTTCCGGATCCTCCCGACGCACACCGGCATGTGCCTGACCGTGGCGCAGGACGCCGTGCGGCTGCGCACACCGGTCCAGCAGTCGCCGTGCACGGCGCGGGACGCGGAGGGGCAGCGCTTCCTCATCGAGCCGGGCACCTGAGGACTACCGGGGTCCGGAACCGGACCCGGCCCCGGACCCCGCGGGCGCCGGCCGCTGAAGCAGGTAGACACCCGCGGTCGAGACCAGTACCGCCATGCAGGCGATGAACACCAGCCCCGCTCCCTCCAGACCCATCGGCCCCACCAGTACCCCCACCCCGATCACCGGCACCGAGATGCCCGCGTACGCCACCACGAACAGCGTCGAGATCACCGCGGCACGCTGGTCCGCCGGGGACGCCCCGGCCACCGCGGACAGCGCCCCGCGAAACGCCAGCCCCTGCCCGGCCCCGCCGACGACCGCGCTCAGCACCACCAGGGCCAGCAGGTCCCACCGCAGCGCGCCCGCGAGCAGCGCCAGCCCGGCGAAGAGCCCGGCGCAGCCGAGCGGCAGCGACCGCCCCACCCCGACCCGGCCGACCATCAGCTGCCCGGCGGTCGACGCGAAGAAGGCCAGCGAGACGACCAGCCCGGTCACGGCGTGGTTGTCGACACCCAGGGATTGCGAGAGGAACGCCGGGCTGACCGAGGTGAACACCCCGAACAGCGCGAAGCCCACGAACGAGGCGATCGCCGCGGGTACGAACACCGCCCGCACCTGCGCGGGCAGCCCGGGCCGCTGAGGCCGTACGGTGCTCAGCGGCCGGCGCTCCCGTACGGTCTCCGGAAGCCGCAGCAGAACGGCGGCCGACCCCGCCACCAGTACGAGGTGCAGGGCGAAGGGCAGGTACAGCGGCCAGGGCGCGTACTGGGCGAGCACACCGGCGATCAGCGGACCGCAGCCCAGCCCGCCCATGTTGGCGGCGGTCGCCACGAACGTGGCCCGGGCTGCGCCGCCGGACGGCGCCAGCTCCATCACGTACGCCGTGGCGGCCCCGGTGAACAGGCCGGCGGACAGTCCCGACAGCAGCCGCCCCGCGTACAGCCAGCCCAGCCCCGTGGCGCACAGGAAGCAGGCGGCGCTCGCCGCCGCGCATCCCAGCCCGGCCAGCAGCACCGGCCGCCTCCCCACGGCGTCCGAGGCGTTGCCCGCCAGCAGGAGTACGCCGATGACCCCGAAGGCGTACACGGCGTACACGACGGTCACCGTCAGCTCGGAGAACCCGAACTTCTCCTGGTAGAGCCCGTAGAGCGGGGTCGGCAGCGTGGTGCCGGCCATGCACACGGCGAACACCGCCCCGGCGAGCACGCACCGGCTCCACCCGCGGCGAACCCCTTCGGCCGGACGGGACGTCGACGACACCGGATCTCCTCGACGATCTCGCTCATCAGCGCTCACTTCTTCACAGAACGCCGACCATAACCCCCGGCTGGTGACGAAACGGTCACGCACCGCCACAGTCGGGGCAGCAGAATCGTTGAGCCACGTATGCACGAGTCGACGTTCGCCGCGAAAGACAGAGCCAGGATCCCCCGACCGCCCGGGCCGTCCCCGGCCGAGTCCGGATCACCGATCTACGACCGGCTGGTACGCGAATGGAGGCGCGCCGGCCGTACGGTACCCAGGCCGACGGGCCCGTCCGGGTGGAAATGGGCCGACGACCAGGACTGGTTCGGCCGGGCCTGATCACGAAGCCGATCCGGTCACGTGGACGACTCCGGGGCCTGGCTTGAACACCACCCCCAGGGGTGAGACGCCCGCCACCCCGTCCCGGTTTCGGCTCCGGCGCCGCCCCTGATTCAGTAGCGTGTGGCGCCCCTGGGCAGCGGATCACGGGTGAGCAGGAGACGGTCATGCTGGGTGGAACGGTCGCCGTGGTCGGTGGGAGCATCGCGGGCTGCGCACTGGCCGCGGCGGCGGCGCGGGCAGGCGCCGGTGAGGTCGTGGTCCTGGAGCGCACACGCGGGCGGCTCGCGGACCGGGGCGTGGGGCTGTGCATCAACAACGAGCGGGCCGTTGAGCTCGGTGCGAGCGGGGCGCTGCCCGAGGGGATCGCGGCGCACCGGCTGGAGCGGCGGCGCTGGGTGGTCCGGGACCCCGCGCAGGCGGGTGGGCGGGTGATCTGGGAGCAGCCGTTCCCGTTCCACTCCTACCACTGGGGCCTGCTCTGGCGCGGGTTGCGGGAGTCGGTGCCGGACTCGGTGGTCTACCGGCAGGGGGAGACGGTCACGGGCGTGGCGGGGACCGGCGCCGCAGGCACCGGGGCCGGTCATGCCGAGGTGCGGCTCGCGGGCGGCCGCGTCGAGTCGTACGACCTCGTCGTCGGCGCGGACGGGTACCGCTCCGTGGTCCGCGAGGCGGTCTGCCCCGAATCCCGGCCGCACTACGCCGGGTACGTGTGCTGGCGGGGGAACTTCGACGCCGCGCGGCTGGCGGAGATCGGCGGCGGCGCGGACTCGGCGCCGGACGCGGTCACCACCGTCTGCTTCCCCGGCGGTACGTGCGTCATCTACCGCATCCCGGGGCCGGACGGGCCACGCGTGAACTGGGTGCTCTACGCCTCGCCGCCGCCGGACGGACAGCTGCGCTTCGACGACCCCACGAGCTTCCCGCCGGGCGCCCTGACCCCTGGACTGGCCCGGCAGCTCCATGCGCTGCTCGACCGGGAGTTCCCGCCGTACTGGGGGCGGGCGCTCGCGCTGACGGACCCGGCGGACACCTTCGTCCAGCCCATCTACGACCTGGAGACCGCGCGTACCACCGCGGGCCGGCTGCTGCTCGTGGGGGACGCGGCCAGCGTCGTACGCCCGCACAACACGAGCGGCGCCGCCAAGGCCCTGCAGGACGCCACTGCCGTCGCCGGTATCTGGCGCCGCTGCGACTCCTTCGAGGAACTCCTGCGCGGCTATCAGCAAGCCCGCGGCGCAGCCGGACGGGAACTGGTCGCGCTGGCCCGCCGACTCGGCCGCGCCCAGGTCGAGCGGACCCCGGCCTGGGCGGCCATGCACCCGCGCGACATGCAGACCTGGTGGCAGGGGCAGCTCGGCGGCGCACCCGGCATCGGCGGCCAGGCCATGACCGCTCCCCGCGGTTCCTGAGCCGCCGTCAGTGGTGGCTCGGCGCGCGGTGCAGGAGTTCCAGCCGCTGCTGTGCCAGGTGCAGGTACTTGGGGTCGACCGACGGCAGCGAGCGCAGCAGGTCCATCAGTTCGGTGCCGGCTTCGCGGACCTCCGCCCCGTCCTTCAGCTGCGTCCAGCAGTAGAGGGCGCCGGCGGCCGCCGCGTGGACTTCGGCCGCGTCCGGGGGCTGGTAGCCCAGGCGGGTCCGGCCGACGCCGGTCCACAGCCGGGTGGCCAGCCGGAAGTCACCCGCCATACGGGCGAGATCGGCTCGGATCTCCACCCACTGGACCGACTCGGGCGAGGTGAATCCGTACGCCCGCGAGGCGTGCTGCTCCCACGCCTGCGCGAGGGTGGCGGCTTCCGCGTGGCGGCCCGATGTGGCAAGGGCGTGGATGTGCGGCCGAGGGTCCTGAACGGCCTCGGGCGCGGGCGAGACCGGCCGGGGACCGGGCACTGCCTCCTGCTGCCCGACCGGAACGGTCTGGTGGGGCGCGCCGTCAGCGGTGCGTCCCGGGGCCGCGACCGGGTCCTGGGCCGGCACTCCGAGCTCGCGCGCGGTGGGCAGGACGAGGGCACCGGGCGGCAGCGCGGCGGCGCTCACCGCGAGGACGTGCAGTTGGAGGTTGGCCGGCCGGGAGGGGCTGCAGCGGAGCTGGTCGATCCAGTGCCGCGTATAGCTGCTCACGACGTTCCCGCCGCCGGTGAAGCCGGGTGGTGAGACCACTCCGTACACCTCGGTGGAGGGGGCGGCGGGCAGGCTGCCGTACTCCTGCAACAGCGGCCACGCCTCCTTGTCCGCCGCGAGGTCGAGCAGCACGGTGGTCAGCCCGGGAGGCCGACCGCCCAGCTCCGCGCCCAGCCACTCCCAGGGCAGCGCGGTGTAGCGGACCGAGGCGGCCGTCGTCCCCGCAAGGGCGAGGTGGAGCCGGCGGCTTCGGCGGTCGACCGTGAGCCGGCCCGACAGATAGACGAGCAGCGGTCCCGGCGTGGCGGCGGCCGTACGCAGCCTCGTCAGCGCCGTGTTCGGGTCCCGGACCCCGTCCAGATACGTCGTGTCGCTGGGGATCCCGCTGTTCAGGAGAGCGGAGACGGGCACCACCCCGAGCGCCGCCACGTTCGCACTGGGCGCCACCTGAACACTGCGGCGACGCACGGCGACGTCCCCCGCGACGAGAAGTACATGCCCCCGCTGCTGCGTCGGCCCGATGATGTGCATGAACAGACCGTACTCACATCCTCCGGTTCCCGGAGCCGCACCCCGGACGTCGTCCGCTTTCACAGCCGGGCGACGGCCTCCACGAAGCGCTCGACGCCGCCCTCGGCCTCCGTCAGGAAGAGGTTGGGCTCGATCAGCTCCAGCTCCATCACCACCGGGGACCCGTCACCGGCCAGTGCGAGGTCGACCCGCGCGTACAGCAGTGGGCCGCCCGCCGGGACGGCCACCGTGGCGAGCGCCGCCGCGGCCACGGCCCGTTCGACCGCGTCGGGGACGTGCCGGACCAGGTCGGGGTGGGGTACGCGCGCGTTGTCGATGCGGCCGGTGTCGTTGAGGACCGGCCCCTTGCGCATCGCGTGGCTGAACCGGCCTCCCAGGAAGACCAGCGCGCGTTCGCCGTCGACGATCCGCTCCATGTACGGCTGGACCATCGCGGTCTCCCCGCCCTCGTGCAGCAGCCGTACGTGCGCCTCGGCCGCGTCCCGCTGCGCGAGGGTGTACCGGGCACTGTTCCGGGCTCCGGCCGACACCGACGGCTTCACGACGATCTCGCCGTCCTCCGGCAGCCGGACGGCGTCGCCGGGTGCGATGAAACGGGTCGGCACCGTCGGGACCCCGTGGGCCGCGAGCTCCGCGAGGTAGGTCTTGTCACTGTTCCAGCGCACCACCTCGGCGGGGCTGTGCAGGGAGGTCACCGCGCCGACGCGGTCGGCCCACGCCAGGAACTCCGGCAGCCCGTCCGTGTACTGCCAGGTGGACCGGATGACCACGGCGTCCTGCGCGGCCCAGTCGAATCCGGCGTCGTCCCAGTCGACCGCCACCGCGTCGATCCCTCGCGCGCGCAGCGCCGCCACCAGCACCGGCAGCTGCGCGTCCTGCTCCCTGCCGAACGCGTCGGTGGCCAGTGCCACCCTCTTCACGGCCGAGCCACCCGCCGCCGGTCCCGAACCCGTGCCTGTACCCGTACCTGCTCGCGTCATACGTCACCCCTCCCCGAACGGCTTGCGCCGCCCACCCTACGGAACCCCGCCCGGGGCGCCTGCGGGGCCGGCGCCCCGCCCCGGTGCCATGCTGGGATGGAGACACGGAGGCAGCCATGGGGTTCTACGCCGACCAGGTCCTGCCGCGGATCCTCGATGCCGTCTGCGGGCTCAGGACGGCCCGGCCGCTGCGGCGCCGGGTCTGCGTGGGCCTGACGGGTGACGTCGTGGAGATCGGCTTCGGTTCGGGCCACAACGTTCCCTTCTACCCGCAGGCCGTGACCCGTGTGTCCGCGGTCGAGCCGTCCGATGTCGGGTGGAAGCTCGCCGCCCGCCGCGTCGGGGCTGCGCGCGTGCCGGTGCGGCGGGCCGGACTGGACGGCCAGTCCCTGCCCTTCGAGGACGACGCCTTCGACACCGCCCTGTCCACCTGGACGCTGTGCACCATCCCCGACGCCGACGCGGCCCTGCGTGAGGTGCGGCGCGTCCTCAAGCCGGGCGGGACCCTGCACTTCCTCGAACACGGGCTCGCCCCGGCACAGGACGAGAACGTACGCCGCTGGCAGCGACGGATCGAACCCGTGCAGAGGCACGTCTTCGGGGGATGTCACCTCACCCGACCGGTCGTCGACATGCTGACCGGCGCGGGGTTCCGGATCGAGGAACTCGACGTCTTCTACGAGGAAGGCGCTCCCAAGGTGCTGGCCGCGGTCTCCCTGGGCGTCGCCCTGTCTCCCTGAGTCAGCGGACCCAGCCACCCGTCTGGGTCTGGACGGCCGAGCCGTCCAGGTCGCCGAGCTTGGCGGAGACGAACTCGCGGGCCCAGTCGGAGGTCTGCACGCGGAAGGCGGGCTTCTCGGCGGTCAGCGCTTCGACGATCGGAGCGGCCGCCTCTGCGGAGGTCTGGGCCTGGGTGAAGGTCTTCATGGTGCGGTCGATGTACGACCCGAGGGCCGGGGCGTACGGGCCGGCGGCGGCGAGCATCGCCGGTACGTCCACTCCCACGCTGGCGACGAACTCGCTGGCCACCGCGCCGGGTTCGATCACGGTGATGTCGACGCCGACGGTCGCGGCGACCGGGGCGAGCGACTCCATGAAGCCCTCGACCGCGAACTTGGCCGCGCAGTAGGCCTCGTTGAACGGCTGGCCGATCACACCGCCGACGCTGGTGACGGTGATCACGCGGCCCTTCGAGGCGCGCAGGTGCGGCATGGCGGCGCGGGTGACCTCCACGACGCCGAAGAAGTTCACCTCCATGGTGGCGCGGACGTCGTCCATCGTGCCCTGCTCGATCGTGCCGACCCGGCCGGCGCCCGCGTTGTTGACCACCGCGTCGAGACGGCCGTACTCGGAGAGCACCTCCTCCAGGCAGCCGGTGACGGAGCCGGCGTCGACCACGTCCAGGCGCTTGACCGCGACACGGTCGGCGACGCCCGCCTCGGCGGCCGCGCGGCGGAGCGGGTCGGCCTTGCCGGTGTCGCGCATGGTCGCGATGACCTGCCAGCCGGCCTCCGCGGCCGCGACAGCGGCGGCGAGGCCGATTCCGGAGGACGTGCCGGTGATCAGGACGGTCTTGGGGGTCGTGCTCATGAGGGTCTCCAGACACAGGGCGAGAATTATGTGCGTGCACACACACCATAGAGATATGTGCGCACACACGCAAACGGGTACCCTTTTCCCATGGCCCGTACCGACCTCACCATGGGTGACCTCACCTCCCGCGATCATGCCTTCTACGGTCTGATCTGGGCGGGCACCACGCTCTCCGCCCGGATCGACCAGGCCCTGTCACGGGCCCACGGCCTGCCGCTGTCCTGGTTCGAGGTGATGCTCTGGCTGAACGGGCAGAGCGAGCCGGTCGCCGCCTCCGATCTCGGGGCCAAGACCCTGCTCAGCCGCAGCCAGGTCTCGCGCGTGGTCGACCAGCTCCAGGCCCGCGGCCTGGTGGAACGGCTCCCCTCCCCCAGCGACGCCCGTTCCGTGTGCGTCGCGCTCACCACCGACGGCCGCGAAACCTTCGCCCGGGCGGACGCCACCCGGCGCGAGGCCCTGCGGGAGGTCTTCGACGACCGCCTGGACGACGCGGACGTCCAGGCGCTGGAAACCGTATGGGCCAAGCTCAAGGGCCGTGCGGTACCGCCCGCCACGGGTCGGTGACGCCACCGGGGCAGGCGAACCCGCCGGCGTCCCAGCCGGCCCGCCCGGCTCCGGCCCGGTACGCGCTCTCGTAGAAGTCGAGGACGGCGGAACGGGGATCGCTCTCGGCGCGGGCCGCTTCGTACGGGAGTACGGCCAGGTGACCGGCGTTGTACTCGATCCAGCGCGCCGGAGCCGGGCTGAGCGGCTCCTCGGTCAGCGCCGCGGGTTCGGGGGCGGTGTAGGAGTAGAACGCCGGCTCGCCCATGGTGTCGTCGCCGAACCAGAACCCGAAGCTGATCAGTTCTCGCGAATAGGCCTCCCGGGTCACCGGGTCGACCTCGGACGGCGGGTCGACGCGACGCCCCGAGAACCGGGTGTGGGCGATGTCGAAGGTGTGCCAGAAGTGGTGTACCGGGCTGGCCTTTCCCGAGAATCCGGCGGCGAACTCCTCCAGGACCAGCGCGACCTGGCTGAGCACCTGCCAGTAGCGCCGGGCGTGGCCGGGATCGTAGGTCGCGTGCTCGGTGTCCTCTGCGAACGGCCGGGCGGAGTCGGGCAGGTCGTACGGACGGGGCACCGGGATGTCCACCCGGACTCCCAGCGCGGCCAGCGCGGCCAGGAGCTCGTGGTGGAAGGAGGCCACGGACTGGCCCTCGAGCGGGAACGACCTCGACGTACCGTCCAGCGTCGCGACGACGAGGCGGTGGTCGACGAAGTCGAAGTCGACGGTGAAGACCGGACCTCCGTCGGCCCGCCCGGTCGGGCGTGTGGTCATACCGCGTCCGGTGAGATGGAACGGCACGTTCCACCAGTGGTTGCGCCGGACGCCCGCCGCGAGGCGGACCTTGCCGACCATCTGGGCGAAGCGGTGCAGGGTTTCCTTGGTGTCCCGCCACTCGGCGAGCGGTATCGGCGGGAACAGCTCCATGGTGTCCCTCTCTCCCAGGTGCTTTCCCCTTTCCCATGATGGCCCCCGCCCCCGCCCACGGCACCTCGCCCGCGCCGCTCCCGGGGTGGACGGCCGGGCCACCAGGGCACAGGCTGGAGGCCGACTGCGTCAGGAGGAGACCCCATGCCCGACGAGGAACCCCGCACCGAACTGGACGAGCGCTACAGCGACGAGCGGGCGAAGGCCGTGCCGTGGTCGCAGGCCGTCAGCCGGCTGGCCGAGGCGGAGCTGTACTGGCTGACGACCGTACGCCCGGACGCACGGCCGCACGTCACCCCGCTGATCGGCGTCTGGGCGGACGGCGCGCTGCACTTCTGCACGGGCCCGGAGGAACGCAAGGCCAAGAACCTCCGGGGCAACGCGCACGTCGTCCTCACCACCGGATGCAACGCCCTCCACGAAGGCTTCGACCTGGTCGTCGAAGGCGAGGCGGCCCGTGTGACGGACTCCGGCCGGCTGCGCGAGCTCGCCGCCGCCTGGGAGGCGAAGTACGGCGCCGAATGGCACTTCGAGGTGGGTGACGGAGTGTTCGTCATTCCCGAAGCGGGCGAGGCCCTGGTCTTCTCGGTTCCCCCGCGCACGGCTTTCGGCTTCGGCAAGGGCGGCTACAGCCAGACGCGCTGGCTCTTCTCCTGACCGACGGCCCCTGGGGCCGCCCCGGAAAAGATCTTGCTCCGGCCCCGTGAGACGTATTACGGTCGCTCACGTGACTGCCGGGTCGGCCATGGGCCATACACGAGTGGGACTCCCGGCCTCCGCGTGAGCGCGAGGCGGGCACGAGGCCCGCCACTTCTCCGCGTCTTCGCTTCCCGCGCCCCGCGTGGGCGCCCCGTTCCAGCGGATCCCAAAGACCCGGAGAAACCTCACCGATGTCGTACGACCAGCAGTACTCTCACCCGTTCGAGCCCACGGCGGTGACCGCCGTCCAGCTGAACCACATCGCCGTGTACGCCGCCGACCGGCACCTGTCGGCCGAGTTCATCGCCGCGATCCTGGGGCTGGAGGTCGGCCGCCCGTTCGGGCCGTTCCTGCCCGTCGACCTCGGCAACGGCGTGACGATCGACTACTACGAGATGCGCGACGAGCCGATCCAGTCGCAGCACTACGCGTTCCTCGTGCCCGACGCGCAGTTCGACTCCATGATCGCCCGGCTGGAGGCGGTCGGCGTCACCTACTACGCCGATCCGAGCCACACCGAACCCGGACGGATCAACCACCTCTTCGGCGGTCGCGGCGCGTACTTCGCCGACCCGGACGGCCACAACATGGAGATCATGACGCGGCCGTACGCGCGCCCGTAAGGCCGCGGACACCCGCGCGGGCTCCCCCGGCAGCCCGCCGGCTGCCGGGGGGAGGGCTGCCGGAGGGAGTCGCTCACTCCCTGTGGTCGCGCGGCGATGCGGTCTCGGCGTCCGGCCCCCATGATGAAGCTGCGGGGCGGCCTGCCGAAGGGAGCGACATGCACGCGGAGAGGTACCAGCTGGTGATCCCCGATGGCGACGCGGACGGCCAGGACGTGGTGGTCGTGACCCGTACGGACCGCAGCGGCCCCGGCGGGCATCCCGTGTACTCCGACGAGACCGGCATCGTCCAGGCCGAGATCAGCGACCAGGGCGAAGTCCGCATGCTCCCGTCGAGCAGCCAGCAAGTACCCGCCCAAGGGGTCCAGGCCCACCCGCTGCCGGACTGAAAGGCAGGGCGGTCCGGGCCCGGCCCGGCCCCTGCGTTCTCACGGGGTCGGCCGCGGCTCGGGGCCGCCGTCGGCTCCCTGTACGCTCGGTGGATGGCGAAGTACTTCGACGTGCACCCCGAAAATCCCCAGCCTCGCACCATCGGCAATGTCGCGGACAGCATCCGCTCCGGCGCGCTCGTCGCCTACCCCACGGACTCGTGCTTCGCACTGGGCTGCCAGGTGGGCAACCGCGACGGCATGGCCCGGATCCGGTCGATCCGGAATCTCGACGACCGGCACCACTTCACCCTCGTGTGCCAGAACTTCGCGCAGCTGGGCCAGTTCGTGTACCTCGACAACGACGTGTTCCGCGCGATCAAGGCGGCGACACCGGGCCCGTACACCTTCATCCTCCGCGCGACGGGCGAGGTGCCGCGCCAGCTGCTCCACCCGAAGAAGAAGACGGTGGGAGTCCGGATTCCCGACCACGTCGTCACTCAGGCCCTGCTCGCCGAACTCGGTGAGCCCCTGCTCTCCAGCACCCTGCTGCTGCCCGACGAGGACGAGCCCATGACGCAGGGCTGGGAGATCAAGGAACGGCTCGAGCACCTGGTGGACGCCGTGCTCGACTCGGGTGACTGCGGGACCAAGCCCACCACCGTCATCGACTTCTCCAGCGGCGAGGCCGAGATCGTGCGCCCGGGGGCGGGCGACACCTCGCGCTTCGAGTAGGCGGCCTCGGCGTCCCGCCGGCCTCGCTCCGGTCGGCCGGTCGGCCGGGATCATGGCAGAGTGGGCCGGATGACGACGAAGCACACTCCGGCCCACGGCGATTTCCTTGCGGCGAAGGCGCTCGTCTACGACCCGTGCGGGTTCAGCTGCTCGCCGCCGGTCCCCGAACCCGAGAGCGCCGCGTACGCCGCCTGCGAGTTCACCCTTGACGGCCGCTCGGTCCGGTTCCGCGCGGCCAGGACGACACCGACCAAGGTCGGCCAGTTCGTCACCGTGTGGAAGAGGTCCCCGGGCGGCCCGATCCAGCCGTTCGACGCGGCGGATCACATCGACCTCTTCGTCATCGCCACCCGCGACCAGGATCATTCCGGCCAGTTCGTCTTCCCGCCGGAGGTGCTCCGCCGACGGGGCGTCGTCTCCACGGACGGCTCCGGGGGGAAGCGGGCCTTCCGTGTCTACCCGCCCTGGGTGACCACCACCAACCGCCAGGCCGGCGCCGCGCAGGCATGGCAGCTGGAGCACTTCCTGAGCCTCGACGGGCCCGTGGACACGGCCCGCGCCCAGGAGCTCTACCGGGCCCGCGACTGACCCCCGGCCCGGCGAACCGGACCGGCTCGCGGTCAGTGCTCGTAGTTCGTGAGGACGCAGCCCTCGACCTGGGACTTCTCCAGCCGGTAGCCGGCCGGGGCACTGAAGCCGGGCTCACAGTTCAAGTAGAGGAACTGCAACTGGTAAAGGCCGTGCCGGATTTCCCGGCTGTTGGTCTCCACGGCGATGTTCTCGCCGACCAGGAGCCTGCTGGCGGTCGCCTTGAGGCGGCCGTCGTCCTTCAGATCGGCCTGCTGGGCGGCCTTCGCCTTGAGCTGCAGGGTCTTCATGTCACGGACGACGTCCAGCCAGTTCAGGTCGTGGGCACGCCGTTCCCCCGCCGGCTCACCGCACACGGCGCGTTCCTTGACGCCCCAGCCGAGCGGGTCACCGGCCACGACCGGAAGGTAGTCGATCGACTGGATGGCGACGGCATCGGGAGCGGTGGACATGTTCGTGCAGTCGACGATGTTCGGGTGGACCATCTTCTTCAGCTCGTCGAGGCTGCCGGCCCGAGGCAGGCCGAGGCTGCCCTGCGCCGGCTGGCCCGGCTTCTCGGACGCCGCGGCCGCCGGGTCGTCCTGCGGGGTCTCGAAGTTCGGGCTGCCACTGCCGTCCGCGCTCCCGACGAAGTCGCTGAGTACGCAGCCGTCGACCAGCGCCGTCTCCTTCTTGTACCCCTTGGGCACGCCGAAGGTCGGGTTGCAGGTGAGGATGCGCAGGTCCGACCGGGCGAGGGCGAGAGCCGTCTTGGTGCTGGTCGGGGTGACGGCGTAGTTCTTGCCGACGAACACCCGGCTGTTCAGGCCGTACGTCGCCTTGCCGGCCGCGATCTGCTCCATGACGCGCTGCTTGTAGCCCGCCTGGAACTCCTTCATGTCCGAGGCCATGTAGAAGATGATCTCGCCGTGTTCGACGCGGTCGCTGCACACGCCCCGTTCGGTCACGGACCATTTCCCGACCGTCGTGAGGTCGGTCAGCGGCAGTCGGCTGTCGTCCGCCTGCGTGCCCATCTTCTCGCACGACGCGTACCGCTGGACGTACTTCTGCGCTTCGGCCAGGGACGTCGGTGCCGCTTCCGGGGCGCCGGCGATGGCTGTCGGTACCGCGGCCGCCGCGCCGGGCTCGGCGTCCTCGCAGGCGGCGAGTGCGGGGAGGGAAGCGAGGAGGGCGGTCGCGGCGAGTATCCGCTTGATACGCATGTGCTGCTTTCGTAGACGACGGACACCAGGGGGTTCTGGCGTGCACATGCTAGGCCGCCGCACCGCAGTCGATCAAAGCCGACGGACCCGGCGACGGTCTCATGTTCCCTGGGGATGAACGGCGTTCACCGCTCAGCGGCGGAGCGCCGCCTCCGCGCCCGCGATGAAGGTGCCGACCGAGCAGGTGAGCATGACGGCTCGCAACCTGCCGGCGTTGGCGCAGGTGAGGGCGGACTGGAGCCGCTCCAGCAACCCCTTCTGCCCGGGCTCCGGCACGGCGTCGGGGGCGCCGGCGCCGTGTGGGCGCGCGCAGCGGGCGCAGTGGGCACGGTCACCGTCGGTGCCGGTGCCGGTGTCGGTTCCGGTGTCGTCGAGCCAGTAGGCGCCGTCGAGCACCGCGTACGTCTCGTGGATGGCTTCCATGCCTCTGCAACTGCCGTGGGAACACGTCGGGTACGAGGCGGCGCACGGTCGCAACCGAATCGGTATCAGCCACGTGTCAGGCGGCGGCGGTGGACACCGTGCCGGAAGGCTAAGCGGCCTCGGGGAAGTAGGGCACGTCCCCGAGGCCGCTCAGTCGGTGCGGGCCGCTGACACCTGGTCGATGCGCAGGGCCAGTTGGAGTTCCAGGGACCGCTCCGGGCGTTGCCAGTCCCGTCCGAGCAGGCGGCCTATGCGGTCCAGGCGCTGGACCACCGTGTTGATGTGGACGTGGAGTTCCACGCTGGTCCTGGCCTGGCTCATGCCGAGCGCGAAATAGGTGCGCAGGGTGTGGGTGAGGTCGGTGCCGCGCTTCGCGTCGTAGTCGAGCAGCGGGCCCAGGGTCTGGTGTACGTAGCCGCCCAGGTCCGTCCGGTCGCCGAGCAGCAGGCCGACGAAGCCCAGGTCGGCCAGGGCGGCCCCGGTCCCCCGGTTGCCGAGGGCGTGCAGGGCGGCCAGGCAGCGGCGCGCTTCCGCGTGCGCATCGGCGAAGTCGGGCGGGCCGGTCACCGGGCGGCCCGCCGCCCCGACGGTGACCGGGACGGCCACGGCCTGGCCCAGCTCGGCGGCGAGCGCGGCCGCGCTCGTACTGGGGTCCTCCGAGGGGCAGATGAGGACCACGTCGTCGTGGTGCTGCCCGGCCAGGCCCTTGCGCGCCTGCGCGGTACGGGCGGCGGCGGCCAGCAGCCGCGGGCGGGGGACGGCGTCCGCGTGGAGGACGAACACCGCGTGCGGCCGGCCGAGGTCCACGCCGAGCCGGCGGGCGCGGGCCGACAGACCGGCGGGGTCGGCGGCACGGCCCAGGAGGTCGCCCAGCAGTTCACCGCGTACGCGGTCCTCGGTTTCGGCGACCGAACGGCGCAGGAGCAGGAGCAGGGCGGTGACGACGCCGGCCCGTTCGAAGAGCCGTCGGTCCGCGTCGGTGAGGTCGGGGCGGCCGGTCAGGGCGATGCTGCCGAGGAGTTCGTGTCCGGCGAGGACCGCGCACACCCAGGTGCCCTTGACGGGAACGGCACGGCCACCCGCCCGGGAGGCCGCCACGGCCTGGGGCGGCGGTGGCTGCGGGTCCGCGCCCGCCCGGGCGAGTTCGGTTCCGTCCGCGTCGTGGATGAGCATGCCGCCCTGCAGGACGGTGCCGATGGCGGTGGCCACTTCGGTGATGCCCGCTCCGCGCAGTACCAGGTCGGTCAGCCGGTCGTGGGCGTCCTCGGCCCGCCGCATGGCCTGGTTGTGGGCCTCGATCGTCTGGGAGGCCGCGTTGAGGTCGACCAGCGCGGTACGCGTCTCCTCCAGGAGCCGGGCGCCGTCGATGGCGATGGCGGCGTGGTCGGCGAGCGAGGCGAGCAGGGCGACCTCGTCCGGAGTGAAGGTACGGGACGTGCGGTCGGCCGCGTAGAGGACGCCGATCACCCGGCTGCCCAGGCGCAGCGGGACGCCGAGGATGGCCCGTAGTCCCTCTTCGGCGACGGCGCTGTCGATGGTGGCGGTGTGCTTGAAGCGCGGGTCGTCGCGGTAGTCGCCGGTGGTGTACGGGCGGGCCGTCTCGGCGACCAGCCCGCCCAGGCCCTCCCCCATGCCCAGTCGTACCTGCTGGAAGGCGGCGGAGACCGAGCCGTCGGTCACCCGCATGTAGGTGTCGCCGGCCTCGTCGTCGTTGAGGGACAGGTAGGCGACGTCCGTGCCGAGGAGGAGTTTGGCCCGGTGGACGATGGCCCGCAGGACGGCGTCCAGGTCGCGCAGCGCCGCGAGGTCGCCGGCCGTGTCGAAGAGGGCCGCCAGTTCGGCTTCGCGCCGGCGGTGCTGGCTGAGGGTGCGGCGGATGGCGAGCGCCACCTGGGTGGCCTCCGTGATCGCCCGTGTCTGCGACGCGGAGAGGTCCGCCTGCCGGGCCGCTTCGGCCGGCTGCGCGAAGTCCTCGGCCGGCGCGCCCTGCGCCAGCAGGTCCAGCAGCTGCCGCAGGGCGCTCCACGCCGCGTCGTCGCCCGGGCTCTTCACGGTGGTCGGCATGTCGGGCTTCTCCGTGCTGCTGGACGCGGGGCGTATGAAGGGGGCGGCCCGCAGGGTCGCCCCCGCTACGACAGGGCCTAAGTGCGCTCGGCGGACATCGATCCGGCCCCGGCCTGACGTCGGCCGGGTACCGGAACGGGGGTCGCACTGTACGACCGGGCCAGATTACGCCCGCGTGTCTCCTTGGCGGCAAGGACGGTTCCGCTCGTGATCACCGCCGCCGCGGCCAGGTAGACCGAGATCGGCAGGGAGGAGCCGTAGTCGTCGAGCAGGGCCACCGCGATGATCGGGGCGAGGGCGCCGCCGATGATCGAGGCGAGCTGGGAGCCCATCGAGGCGCCGGAGTAGCGGACGTTGGTGTCGAACATCTCGGAGATGAAGGCCGCCTGCGGTCCGTACATCGCGCCGTGGAAGAGCAGCCCGACGGTCACGGCGGTGGCGATGACCGGGAAGGACCTGGAGTCGAGCATCGCGAAGAACGCGAACGCCCAGCCGGTCATCCCGACGGAGCCGATGAGCGTGACCGGACGGCGGCCGATCCGGTCCGACAGCGCTCCCCACGCCGGGATGGTGACGAAGTGGACGGCGGAGCCGATCAGTACGGCGTTCAGGCCGTCGCTCTTGGACAGCCCCAGGTGGGTGGTGACGTAGACGAGCAGGAACGCGGTGAGGACGTAGTAGGAGATGTTCTCGCCGAGACGGGTGCCGACCGCGGTGAGCACTCCTCGCCAGTTCGTACGGAACACCTCCACCACGGGCGGCTTCTCCCCGGCGCCCGCGGCGGCCTGTTCGGCGGCTCTGGCCTGTGCTTCGAGGAAGAGCGGGGATTCGGACACCGACACCCGGATCCACAGGCCGATGACCACGAGCACACCGGAGAGCAGGAACGGGATCCGCCAGCCCCAGGCGAGGAAGGCCTCGTCGGACTGGACGGCGGCCAGCAGGGCGAGGACGCCGGTGGCGAGCAGGTTGCCGCCGGGAGCGCCGGCCTGGGGCCAGGAGGCCCAGAAGCCGCGGTTCTTGTCGTCGCCGTGCTCGGAGACCAGCAGCACCGCGCCGCCCCACTCGCCGCCGAGGGCGAAGCCCTGGACCAGGCGCAGCAGGGTGAGCAGGACCGGTGCGCCGACGCCGATGCTCGCGTGGGTGGGGAGCAGGCCCATGGCGAAGGTGGCGCCGCCCATCATGAGCAGGCTGAGCACGAGCAGTTTCTTACGGCCGATCTTGTCTCCGTAGTGGCCGAAGACCACGCCGCCTAGCGGGCGGGCCGCGAAGCCGATCGCGTAGGTGAGGAAGGCGAGGAGCGTGCCCACCAGCGGCTCGCTGCTGGGGAAGAACAGCTTGTTGAAGACGAGCGCGGCGGCGGAGCCGTAGAGGAAGAAGTCGTACCACTCGATGGTGGTGCCGATCAGGCTCGCGCTGATGATTCGCGCGATGCCCGACCGGGCCGGCGCAGCCGTTGCGGGGGAGACCATGTGCACCACTTCCAGGTGGTCGCGGGGACGTTCCGTGTCGGCACAACGTAGAAGTCCCCTGGTCAGTGGCATATGTGGTCGACCATCACAATCAGGCGACCACGTATGTGCCGGGCGACCACACCTCGGGAGGCAAACGTGTACGCGGGCAGGCCCTCCCGGGCCGCCCGTCGTCGTCCTGACCCGCACGCCGGAGAGCCGCGACCACCCGTCGGCGCGTGGTTCACCGACCGGTGATGACGATCTCGCGCTTGAGGATCTTGCCCGTGGGGCCCTTGGGGAGCTCGGCCGTGAAGGTGACGATCCGGGGGTACTTGTACGCCGCCACCCGGTCCTTGACGAAGTCCCGGATCTCCGCGGCCGTGGCATGGGCACCGGGCAGGAGCGCGACCACCGCTGCGATCTCCTCGCCGTGGAACGAGTGCGGCACGCCGACGACGGCGGCTTCGGCGACGGCCGGGTGCTCGTACAGCACCTCCTCGACCTCGCGCGGATATACGTTGTAGCCACCGCGGATGATCAGGTCCTTCTTGCGGTCGACGATGAAGTAGAAGCCGTCCTCGTCGACACGGGCCAGATCACCGCTGTGGAACCAGCCGTCGCGGACCGCATCCGCCGTGGCCTCGGGACGGTTCCAGTAGCCGGTCATAAGGTTCTCGCCGCGGATCGCGATCTCGCCGACCTCTCCCCCGGGCACCGCGCCCCCGCCCTCGGCGACGAGCTTCATCTCGACTCCACGGACGGGCTGCCCGATCGAGCCCGGCTTGCGCGGACGGTCGGGGTGGTTGAAGGCGGCGACCGGTGAGGTCTCGGAGAGTCCGTATCCCTCCAGGACGGTGACACCGAAGCGCCGCTCGAAGCCGTGCAGCACCTCGACCGGAAGCGAGGCGCCGCCCGAGACGGCCAGGCGCAGCGCCGTGGCGTCGAAGCCTGCGGGGAGCTCGGCGTGGAGCAGCGCCGCGTACATCGTCGGCACGCCGAGGAACACGGTGACCCCGTCGCGGGCCATGATCTCCAGGGCGCGCCTCGGCTCGAACCGCGGCAGCAGGGTCAGTGTGGCGCCGGCGGCGACGGCCGTGTTGAGCGCGCAGGTCTGGCCGAAGGCGTGGAAGAGGGGCAGGCCGCCGAAGAGCACGTCGTCGGGGCCGACCCGAAACAGCGTCTCTGCCGCGGTGGCGGTGTTGGTGGCCAGGTTGCGGTGGGACAGTTCGGCCCCCTTCGGCGTCCCTGTCGTGCCCGAGGTGTAGAGGATGAGGGCCGGGTCGCCGTCGGCACGGTCGACGACGCCGGACATCGGTTCGTGGGCGCGCAGCATGTCGTCGAAGTCCGCGGGGCCGGTCACCAGGCATGCGGTTCCGGTCTCGGCGGCGGCCTTCGTGACCTCGTCCGCGAACAGGGGGAACACCAGCGCGATCCGCGCCCCGCAGTCACGCAGGGTGAAGGCCACCTCACGGGCCTTGAGGAGCGGGTTCACCGGCACGACCACGCCGCCGGCCCGCAGGATGCCGTAGTAGACGACCGGGAACAGCGGCACGTTGGGCATGGTCAGCGCGATGCGGTCGCCGGGCCGGACGCCGCGGTCGCGCAGGAGGGCGGCGACTCTGGCGCTCGCGTCGTCCAACTGGGCGTAGGTGAGCGTGCTGTCGTCCTGGCGGACGGCGATGCGATCGCCCTGGGCCGCGGCGGAGTCCACCAGGAACGTGGCGAGGTTGGTCATGTCGGCAATCTCCTTGGCTTCGTCTCGGCCTGCGACGAGGCAGCCCGGGGCGGATCACGTCACGAGGGGTGACCCCGTCGCGAGCGCCGTCGCGCGCGAGCGGACCGGGCCGGTCAACGGCGCCATGCTAGGTTGCCCACCTGTCGCCACGCTTGTCCTGGCGTGACATGAGACTTTTCTTTTCGGGACAGTCGTGGAGCGTGCGCATGAGGCCCCTGGTCCGCACCGCAGCCCTCAGCGGCTACGTCGAGCTGTGCCGCTCGCTCGGTATCGACCCTCAGCCGCTGATGAGGCGCGTGGGCCTGGACACCGCCGCCCTCGCGGTCCAGGACCGGTGGATCTCCGGCGCTGCCGCGGTCCAGGTGCTGGAACTGTCGGCAGCCGCCTCGTGTCACGAGGACTTCGGAGTGCTCATGGCGGAGTTCCGGCGCTTCTCCAACCTCGGCCCCATCAGTCTGGTCGTCCGTGAGGAACCCGATGTACGGAGCGCGCTGGGGCTGTTGATCCGCCACCAGCACATGTACAACGAGGTCCTGGACACCCGCCTCTCCGAGGGGGACGGGCTGGCCACTTTGAAGGTCGGTCTGCGTCTCGGCGAAGCGATGGGCACCCGGCAGGCCACAGAGCTCGCCATCGCCGCCTATCACCGGATCCTGCGCGACTTCCTGCACACCCGGTGGCAGCCGCTCTCCGTATGGTTCAGGCACCCCGCACCGGCGGACGCCTCGACGCACCGGCGCGCGTTCGGCCCCGTCGTGGAGTTCGACCGCGAGTTCGACGGCATCGTCTTCTACGCCGACGATCTCGACGCGCCCAACGCGATGGCGGATCCGCTGCTGCGCGAGTACGCCCACCAGTACTTCGAGGCGATCACGGTGCCCAGGGACACCACCGCCGCGGACCGGGTGCGCGAGCTGATCGAGGTCCTGCTGCCGACGGGGCGCTGCTCGATCGAGCAGGTCGCCCGCAGCCTGGGCGTCGACCGGCGGACCGTGCACCGGCACCTGGCCTCCTCGGGGGAGACGTTCTCCTCGCTCCTGGGCGCCACCCGCAGGCACCTCGCGGAGCAGTTCGTCGCGAACCCACGGCGCTCACTCACGGAGATCTCCGACCTGCTGGGCTTCTCGTCGCTGAGCGGCTTCTCGCGCTGGTTCCACGAGCAGTTCGGGTGCAGCCCCAGGGCATGGCGCATCGCCAGGAGTCGGCACCAGCTCCCCGGCCAGGACTGACACCGCACGGCGCAACGGCCTCGGCCGAGCCGTACCGGCGCCCACCCGGCACGGCTCACCCGATGTCCCCAAATGGCAAATTTTCTGTCCCGGAGGGTCAAGCGGTCGCCGGTGCTCGCCCCTACCTTGGCACCACCGCAGAGACGCGGTCGGCCGCCGGACGGGAGCGGGTTCCCCTATGCACGCTCCCTCCGGCCCGGTCGACCGTACGAGGGCCACCAGTGCACCCGCTGTCCCGGTGACCCGCATCCATCCTCGCCGGACATCTCAGCCCCTCGCATCCCACGCGGCGAGCTTCCGGCGAGTGATCACCGATCGCACGAAGGAGACGGACCGTGCATTTCCACGACGACTCACTTTTCCCGGAGAACCAGGAGAATCTGGTGATCCAGGCCGCTCCCTACGGGCCGGAGTGGCTGCCCGGGGACGCCGACGACCTCCCCCTGACGATGGACGAGCACGTACAGGCTGCCGTCGACTGCCACAACGCCGGAGCCACCGTGCTCCACATCCACGTACGAGAGCTCGACGGCAAGGGCTCCAAGCGGATGTCCATGTTCAACGAGCTGCTGGGCCGGCTGCGCCAGGCCGTGCCGGACATGGTCCTGCAGATCGGCGGATCGATCTCGTTCGCCCCGGAGGACGAGGGCAGCGAGGCGAAGTGGCTGAGCTACGACACCCGCCACCTGCTGGCCGACCTCGACCCCGCGCCGGACCAGGTGACTATCGCGATCAACACCAGCCAGATGAACATCGTCGAGATCATGACCGGCGACGACCTCGAAGGCACGTCGATCGCGAAGCCCGAGTACTACAAGGCCTACCGCGACATGGTCGTCGAGGCGGGCCCCGATTTCTACCTGGAGCACCTGGAGCGCCTGCGCGCGAACGGCATCCAGCCGCACTTCCAGCTCGCCACGCTGGCTCAGCTGGAAACCGTGGAGCGGCTCATCCGAAGCGGTGTCCACACCGGCCCGCTGGTCCTCAACTACGTGGCCATCGGCGGCGGTTTCGCAGGCCGGCACCCGGCAGACCTGATCGAGTTCGTCCGTCGCACCCCGGACGGGGCCGTCCTCACCATCGAGAGTTCCATGCGCGCCGTGGCGCCGATGAACGCCATCGGCATCGCGCTCGGTGTGCACGTGCGCGTGGGCAACGAGGACAACCTGTGGCGGCGCAAGGGCGAGCGCATGACCACCGTCGAGCAGATCGAGCAGATGGTGCAGATCTCCGAGGCGCTCGGCCGCGACATCGCGACCGGCGCCGAGGCCAAGAGGATCTACAAGCTCGGCGAGTACTACTCCGGGGCCGACGAGACGCTGGCCCGTCTCGGCATGGTGCCGAACCGCCGTCCTGGTCAGCGCGGCTCCATGTTGCGCGTCGTCTGATCGCGACACGGGACCACCGGGGCGCCGGCGGCCCCTTCCTCTCTTCCCCACCTCCCACGAACAACGGAGCACTCCCATGGCTCACGCCATTCGCTTCAAGGAGACCGGCGGTCCCGACGTCCTGCGCTGGGAAGAGGCCGTCGTCGGCGACCCCGGCCCGGGCGAGGTACGGATCCGGCACGAAGCCGTCGGACTCAACTTCGCCGACACCTACTTCCGCAGCGGGCTGTATCCCGCGCCGCTGCCCGCCGGACTGGGCGTCGAGGCCGCGGGGGTGGTCCAGGCGGTGGGCGAGGGCGTCACCCATGTCACCGAGGGCGACCGGGTCACGTACACCGGAAGCCCGCTCGGTGCCTACAGCACGGAACGGGTCATGCCCGCCGGCTCCCTGATCCGGCTGCCGGACGGCATCCCCTTCGAGACCGCCGCCGCGATGACCATGCGCGGCCTCACCTCCGCCTACCTGTTGCGCAGGATCCACCCGCTGAAGGCCGGGGACACGATCCTGCTGACCGCGGCGGCGGGCGGGGTCGGCCTGATCGTCTGCCAGTGGGCCAAGCTGCTCGGGCTGACCGTCATCGGCACCGTCTCCACCGAGGAGAAGGCCGAGCTCGCCCGCGCCCACGGCTGCGACCACGTCATCCGCTACCGGCGCGAGAACGTGGCCGAGCGGGTGCGCGAACTGACGGACGGCGCCGGCGTCCCGGTCGCCTTCGACAGCATCGGCAGGACCACCTACGCCGCCTCGCTGGCATCGCTCCGGCGTCGCGGACTGCTGGTCTGCTTCGGTACGGCGTCCGGGCCGGTCCCGCCCATCGACGCCATGCAACTGGCGCTCAGCGGCTCCCTGTTCGTCACCCGTCCCGCGCTCGCCGACTACATCGCCGACCCCGCGGAGCGGGCAGCGCTGGCGGGCGAGCTCTTCGACCACGTCGCCTCCGGACGCATCGCCATCGAGATCAACCAGCGCTACGCGCTCGACGACGCCGTCCGGGCCCACCGCGAGCTGGAGTCGGGACGGACCACGGGATCGTCCGTCTTCGTCCTCTGAACCCCTGCCGGATCACGCGCATCGCCCCCTCTCCAGGAGGAAGCACCATGGAAAAGACTGTCGCCTCGCCGGAAGGCGCGCCCGCGCCGGTACGCGCCCACTCCCTCGGCTCGATCAAGGTCGAGCCGCTGACCTGCACCATCGGCGCCGAGCTCTCCGGCGTGAACCTCGGCGACGCCTCGCGCGACGACGACTTGTTCGCAGAGATCAGGGCCCTGCTCCTGCAGTACAAGGTGCTGTTCCTGCGGGATCAGGACATCACACGCGCCGAACACGTCGCCTTCGCCGAGCGCTTCGGCCCGCTGGAGGACCACCCGGTGGCCGGCAGCGACCCGGACAACCCCGGCCTGGTACGGATCTACAAGGATCTGGACAGCGTGCCGGAGCACTACGAGAACGCGCTGCACACCGACGGCACCTGGCGTGCGAACCCGTCCATGGGCGCCGTGCTGCGCTGCGTCGAGTCACCTCCGGTGGGCGGCGACACCATCTGGGTCAACATGGCCGAGGCCCACCGCCGGCTGCCGGAGCACGTCAAGACACAGATCCAGGGGCTGCGGGCCCGGCACAGCATCGAGGCCACCTTCGGCGCCGTCATGCCGCAGGACAAACGTCACGCGCTCGGGGCGCAGTTCCCCGACGCGGAGCACCCGGTGGTGCGCACCCACCCCGAGACCGGC
Organism: Streptomyces sp. NBC_00190; assembly: GCF_036203305.1. GTDB lineage: Bacteria > Actinomycetota > Actinomycetes > Streptomycetales > Streptomycetaceae > Streptomyces. Next base: position 887,201 of record NZ_CP108131.1, read on the forward strand.
GAACAGATCCTCTTCGTCAACGCCTTCACCACGCACTTCGTCAACTACCACACCCCCGAGAACGTGCGCTTCGGGACGGACTACGCCCCCGGCGCGGGCCTCCTGCTGAACTACCTGATCGGCCAGGCCGCCGTCCCCGAGTACCAGGTGCGCTGGCGTTGGACGCCGAACAGCGTCGCCATCTGGGACAACCGCTCCACCCAGCACTACGCCGTCCAGGACTACTGGCCCGCCGTCCGCAAGATGGAGCGCGCCGGAATCGTCGGCGACAGACCGTTCTGACTCCTTCCCTTTCCGCCAAGAGCAGTTGAGGTGATGACAATGGGGTTTCTCACCACTGCGGAACCCGCCCCGGGCAGAACCGTTTCCGGTTCCTCGGAGTGGCCCGTGTCCCGGCGCTACGCCTGGGCAGTCTTTGCACTGAGTTTCGGACTCCTACTCTCGGACTACATGTCCCGGCAGGTCCTCAACGCCGTCTTCCCGATGCTGAAGGCCGACTGGCTGCTCTCGGACGCCCGACTGGGCTCCCTCAGCGGCATCGTGGCGCTGGCGGTCGGTCTGCTCACCTTCCCGCTCTCACTGCTGGCCGACCGATGGGGCAGGGTGAGATCCCTGGTCGCCGCGGCCACGATGTGGAGCCTGGCGACCCTGGGCTGCGCGGTGGCGGCGAGCTACGACCAGATGTTCACCGGCCGGCTCTTCGTCGGCATCGGTGAGGCCGCGTACGGCAGTGTCGGCATCGCCGTGGTCCTCAGCGTCTTCCCGCGCGCCCTGCGGGCGACGCTCTCGGGGGCCTTCATCGCAGGCGGGGCCTTCGGCTCGGTCCTGGGCATATCCATCGGCGGCGCCGTGGCCCAGGCGTACGGCTGGCGCTGGGCGTTCGGTGTGATGGGCGTCTTCGGTCTGGTGCTCGCGGGCGTCTACGCGGTCGTGGTCACGGAGAAGCGGCTGGCCCCGCGGCATCCGGCCGAGGGCGGGGCCGCCACGGACGGGCGCGAGCGTCTGCGCGTGCTCCTCCCCCGGCTCTTCTCGTCCGTCTCCGTGATCAGCGCCTACATCGGCAGCGGTCTGCAGCTGTTCATCGCGGGTGCGCTGATCTCCTGGCTGCCCAGCTACTTCAACCGTTACTACGACATGCCGACCGCGAAAGCCGGTGCGACGGCAGGACTCTTCGCCCTGATGATCGGAATCGGCATGATCGCCGGAGGCATCGCCTCGGACCGGATCAGCCGGCGCGTCCCGATCCGCAAGTGGGCCGTCGCCATCAGCTGCAGCGTGGGATCCCTCGTCCTGCTGATGACCGCGTTCCGCCTGCCGGCCGGCCCCGTACAGCTGCTGGTGCTGGGGCTGGGGACCCTGCTGTGCGCCGGAACGGCCGGGCCGGGGGCCGCCATGGTGGCGAACCTGACCCCCGCGGCCATCGCCGCGACGGCGTTCGCCACGCTCACGCTGGCCCAGAGCCTGCTCGGACTCGCCCCCGGCCCCGCGGTCACCGGATGGCTCGCGGACCGGCTCGGTCTGCTCGGCGCGCTCCGGCTCGTCCCGCTCGTGGCGATCGCGGCCACCGCGGCCTTCCTGATCGGCCGCCACTCCTACCACCGTGATCTGCGCCGTCTGACCGGGGTCGCCCCGGGGGCGGAGCCGAAGCAGACGGAGGCGCCCGCATGAGCCGTACCACCGAGTCGGTGATCGTGATCGTCCCCGGCCTGCGCGACCACGTCGAGGAGCACTGGCAGACCCTGCTGGCGGACCGGCTCACCGAGGCCGGGCGTACCGTCCGCACCGTTCCCCCGCCGGCGCAGGACCGGCTGAGCCGCGGAGCCCGCGTCGCCGCACTGGACGAGGTGATGGTGCGGATCGCGGGGCCCGTCGTACTGGTCGCCCACAGCGCCGGTGTCGTCACCACCGTCCACTGGTCCCGGCGCCACCCTGCGCAGGTGCAGGTACAGGGGGCGCTCCTGGTGACCCCGCCGGACTTCGAGCGGCCGTTGCCGGACGGCTACCCCACCCCCGAGATGCTCGACGAGACCGGCTGGATCCCGGTGCCCCGCTCGCCCCTCCCCTTCCCCAGCATCGTCGCGGCCAGCTCGAACGACCCGCTGGGCACACTCGGGCGGGTCGCCGAGCTGGCCCGGAACTGGGGCGGCCGCCTCGTGGAACTCGGCGACGTCGGCCACCTCAACCCCGCCTCCGGCCATGGCCTGTGGCCGCGCGCGGAAGAACTGCTCCGCGAGCTCGAACACAGCTGATCCCCCGCGCAACCCCGCCGTCACGGCCTCACGGTCGACGACCCCTCACGGGCGTGATCCTGTCCGCTGCGGCGGGTTTCAGCCGGTCTCGGTGCTGAGCCGCATCCGTCCTCGACGCGCTCAGCTCCGACCGGACAAATGCCACTCAAGCGCACTCCTGCTCGGCGCAGGGCCTGTGGGGTGGCTGTGAATCGACGTAGATGTGGGACCGGGGTGCAGGAGGAGTGCCGACAAGTTCTATATTCGTACGAACCATCCACACGCGGCCCGTCTGCGGTGATCAGGGGGGACGACTGAGATGGCAGACACCGACACCGCTCCAAGCATCCGGACGGAGTCCCGGAAGACCCGCAAGGTGCGCAGGAAGGCGCAGAACCGCAAACGCCTGGGCATAGGCATGGCCGTGATCGCCCTGGGCGGGGCCGCCGCCACAGCGTACGCCTTCACCCTGGGCGACTCCTCGGGCACCGCCACGCGCGACGCGAAGTTCGCGGCGGGCGGTACGGCCGAGGAGGCCGCCGCCGCGAAGGGCTCGGAGGAACCCTGGGACGGCAAGACCAAGGTGCTCGGAGACGGCTCCACCTCCTACACCGGGCCCCAGCCGGGACAGCTCAAGCCCGAGCGGCTGAAGCCCGGCGAGAAGCCGCCGCAGTTCGTGGTGTTCTCCTGGGACGGCGCGCTGGAAGGCGACGACCACCTCTTCTCGCACTTCCGCCAGGTGGCCAAGCAGAACAAGGCCCACATGACCTTCTTCCTCACGGGCATCTACCTGCTGCCGGACGACAAGAAGTCGCTCTACCTCCCGCCGCAGCACAACCAGGGCGCGGCCGCGATCTCGTACCCGACCGTCCCGCACGTGAAGAGCACGCTGGGGCAGCTGCGCGGCGCCTGGACCGACGGCAACGAGATCGGCTCGCACTTCAACGGGCACTTCTGCGGGCCCAAGGGCGGCGGGGACTGGAGCCCCGCCGAATGGAAGAGCGAGATCGACCAGACGTACTCGTTCGTCAAGAACTGGAAGACCAACACCGGCTTCACCAAGGAAGCGCCGCTGCCCTTCGACCCGGACCGGGAGGTGGTCGGCGGGCGCGCGCCCTGCCTGGAGGGCCAGAAGAACCTCCTGACCGCGATCAAGCCGTACGGCTGGCGCTACGACGCGAGCTCCTCGGGCGACTTCCAGCTGTGGCCGTCCAAGCTGGACGGAATATGGAACTTCCCCCTCCAGCTCGTGCCGCTTCAAGGCAAGGAGGTGCAGGTCCTCTCCATGGACTTCAACTTCCTCTTCAACCAGTCGGGCGACAGCACGCAGGGCGACCCGGCGAAGTTCGCGGCGTGGCAGGCGCAGGTCCGCGGTTCGTACATGAATGGCTTCAACCGGGTCTACAACGGCAGCCGGGCGCCCATGTTCATCGGCAACCACTTCGAGGACTGGAACGGCGGCATCTACATGAAGGCCGTCGAGGACGTCATGAAGGACGTCTGCCCGCGTGAGGACGTCCGCTGCGTGTCGTTCAAGGAGCTGTCGGACTGGCTCGACGCCCAGGACCCGAAGGTCCTGGCCCGACTGCGCACGCTCGACCCCGCGCAGGCACCGGACTGGACCGATCTGATCAAGTAGACCGGCCGGGCGGCGTGCGGCGCCCGGCAGCCCGGCCTACTTCACCGCCTTGATGTAGTCGCCCCACAGGCGCACCGCCCTCTCGCTGCCGAGCGTGCCCGGGGCGTCGCCCCCCAGCCCCGTCAGCGGCAGCGGAACCAGGTCGGTCAACGACATCCGGTAGACCACGACGGCCGTGGACTCCTGCTCGGTACTGGCCACGAACCAGCCCGCCGTGTTGGCGGCGGTCGTCCCCGTCTTGCCCGCCGCACCGGGGTGCGCCTTGGCCACCGTCTTCGCCGACCCCTCGGTGACGGCGTCCTGCAGGGCGTCCGTCACCGCGCGGGCGGTCTTGGCGCTCACTGCCCGGGTCGGCTTCGGCCCGTCGAGCGGCACCGCGGCGCCGTTGCGGGTGACCGAGCGCACCGAGTACGGGTCGGTGTGCATGCCGTCGGCGGCGAAGGTCTGGTAGGCGCCGGCCATCCGGATCGCGCTGGGCGTCGAGTTCTCCCCGAGGGCGAATCCGGGGATCCGCGGGCCGAGGCTCGATTCGAGCAGCCCCGAGCGCTGGGCGAACGCCTCCACCCGGTCGAGGCCGACGTCGAGGCCGAGCTGGAGCATGGACGTGTTGACGGAGTTGGCCACGGCCTGGCGCAAGGACACCTGACCCCAGTTGCGGCCGCCGTCGTTGCGTCCCTTCACCACCTTGCCGCTCCGGTCCCAGTACGGGCCCTCGGGCGTCTGCACGGTCACCTGGTCATTGCCGTCGTAGGTGCTGGAGGGGGAGACCGGCGTACGGGCCTTGCCACGCGTGCGCAGTACCCCTTCGTCGAGCGCGGCGGCGTAGACGATCGGCGTGAACGCCGTGCCGACCGGGATCGTCGTCGCGTTCGACTCGTTGAAGCCCTGCTTCAGGTAGTCGGGGCCTCCGTACACGGCGAGCAGCCGCCCGTCGGGGGCGACGCTCGCCGCGCCGATCTTGGCGTGCTTGTCGGTGTCGGGACGCCGCTCCGCGTCGAAGTCCTTCTGGGTCTCCTGGACGGCGGCGGTCAGCGCGGTCATCCGGGCCTGGTCGAAGGTCGTGTAGATCTGGTAGCCGCCGAGGTCGAAGTCGGACTCCTTGATGTGCCCGGACTTGATCGTGTACGCCTTGGCCATCTCGACCAGGTAGCCGGTCTGCGCGCCGGGTATGCCGACGAGGGACGAGGCGGAGGGCTCGGGGAACTTCGTGTAGGTGGCGCGCTCGGCGCGCGAGAGCTGGCCGGTCTCGACCATGCGGTCCAGGATCCAGTTCCAGCGTTCGACGGCCCGCTCGTGGTTCTCCTTGCCGAGAGTGGGGTCGTAGAGGCCGGCGCCCTTGAGGAGGGAGGCCAGGAAGGCGCCCTCGCTGGGGTCCAGCTGTGAGACGTCCTTGCCGTAGTACGCCTGGGACGCGCGCTGGATGCCGTAGGTCCCGCGCCCGAACCAGCTGGTGTTGAGGTAGTCCTGGAAGATCCGGTCCTTGCTCTTCCGGTTGTCCAGCTTCAGGGCGAGCAGGAGCTCGGTGAACTTCCGGGAGAGGGTGCGGTCCTGGTTCAGATAGGCGTTCTTCACGTACTGCTGCGTGATGGTGGACCCGCCCTGGGTCTCGCCCCCCGTCAGTCCCGCGCGCACCGCGCGCAGGACACCGGACGGGGAGACTCCGGGATCCGAGTAGAAGCTCGCGTTCTCGGCCGCGAGAACCGCTCCGCGGACCTTGGGGGGCACCTTGTCCAGCGGCATCTCCTGGCGGCTGACCCAGCCCGTCCGGGCCATCGTGGAGCCGTCGGCCCAGTAGTAGACGTTGTCCTGTTGCTTGGCAAAGGAGTTGAGATCGTCTGGTATGTCCGTTACCGCGTACGCGATTGTGACGAATCCCACTACGCCGAGGAACGCGTACAGGCAAGCGCCCAGCCACTGGCGCCACGAGGGCACCCACCGGCGCCAGCCGGTGCGGCCCGGCCGCGGGAAGTCGGGTCGCAGGCGCGGCAGCTGTGTGCGCGCCAGGGCGACGGCCGGGGCGAGGGCCCGTGCGAGGGCCTGCCTGAGGACATCGAGCCGGACGGAACGCTCCCGTGGCCGGGCCCGCGACCCCGACCTCCCCCGGCGGCCCGGGTCGGCTCCACCGCTTCCCTCCGAAGCCGACCGCCCGTCCCGAGATTGCCCCCTACCGGCCATATCCTTCCCGCCCACTCCGAATGCCCCCCTCTGCTGTGCTTTCCCGCACACCCTAGATGCACTTGCTGTGCGGCCGGACGGGTGGTGGGCGGGATCACTCCGCATGCCCCGGCGTCGGCCCCCGGTGATCAAGCGGAGGCAATCCGCCCGGCCCACGGGGCGACTGCGGCCGGGCAACCGTCGACGAAGCGGAACGCGACGAAACAGTCGCGTAGTTGTGCGAAAATGCCGTCCCCCGGTTCGTGTGGACCGGGTGACAAGGGGAAAAAGAGTGATACCTAAGAGGTTCAGGCCCGCCGCCATCGCGGCCCTGACCGTAGCCGTGGCGTCCGGAAGCATGCTTGCGTACTCCGCGACCGCGGTTCCCGGACCCCGTGCGGCTGACCGTGCCACCGCCGACTCCTTCGCCCGCATGGCCGACGATGTGCTCTCGCAGCGCACGCAGGCCCTGGTCGAGGACCAGCCGGGGCACCACGGCGGCGGCCAGGCCGGCCCGAAGACCCGTATGTCGGCCCAGCTGAAGAAGGACGAGGACGCCGCGATCCAGTCGCTGCGGTCCCGCAAGACGCGACTGGCGGAGCTCGGCGAGGCCTACACGGGCGCCGACACCCGCGTCGTCGTGGACCGGGCCACGGTCACCGGTGGGAAGGCCGTCGTCCAGGTCACCGAGCAGACCACCCTCACCTACAAGAAACTCCGGGGGGACGAGCCGGACACTACGGACATCGGGACGCGCTACGAGCTGACGCTCACCAGCAAGCGGGGAGGTGGCTGGGAGCTGACGTCGATCAAGTCGCAGGAGAAGGGCCCCGTCGCGGTCAACGAGCCCGTGGCGGCCCCGGCGAACGTCGTCAAGGACGACGGCAACCAGTACCCGGACGGCACGCCGGCGTCCACGAAGTACCCCGCGACGCCGAAGCCCAAGGCCAAGACGGGTGGCGCCTACGACTACGCCGCGATGGCGAAGTACGCGGAGAAGTACTGGAGCAACTACAACCCCGCGTACCGGAAGTACAACGGGGCAGGGGGTGACTGCACCAACTTCATCAGCCAGGCGTTGAAGGCGGGCGGCTGGAAGGCCGTTCCGGGCTCCTCGACGGACTACCGGAACTGGTGGTACGACGGCGCCCGCCAGAGCGACTCCTGGGTCGGTGTGAACGAGTGGGCCTGGTTCACGCTGTCCAACCAGCGGGCCGCCAACCTGGCCAACGTCTACCAGGCGGACGTCGGTGACATCCTCCAGATGGACTTCAACCGGGACGGTTCCAAGGACCACTCCATGATGGTGACCTACCGCAGCAGCGCCGGGATGCCGTACCTCACGTACCACTCCACCAACACGTACCGTAAGTCCCTCGCGAGCATCATCGCGTCCTACCCGAACGCGACCTACTACGCGTACCGCACCTGACGGGTGCCCTTCCGGTTCTCCTGCCGCGGTGGCTCCGCGGCAGGAGAACCGGGCTGTACCCGTCAGGTGACGCGGGAAGAGCGGTGGGAAAGGGTCGGACGGGGATCCAGGAAGCGGCCGGAGGCGGAGAACGCGGCCGCGTTGAAGCCCTCCTCCCGCATGTCGACCGCGGGAAACTCCTTGCAGGCGGTCTGCGGCTGGGCCGTGGAGCCGCCGAACCGGCAGGCGACGCCGGTGAGCCTGATGGTGATGAAGTCCGCGATCTGGGCTCCGAACTCGATGGGCTTCCCGCCGATGGTGATGTCCCCGACGCCGAATCCCTTGTCCGGCGGTACCTCGTAGACAGCGCGGACACGGTGCTCCGCGTCGCCTCTCACATAGGTCCAGTAGCTCTTGGGGTCGGAGCCGTCCGGCGTCTCCCAGCCGTCCGTCGACAGGTCGTCGATGTACAGGCCCACCGGGTCGGCGAGGCTGATGTCGGCCTTCTGGCGGGCCAGGGCGTTGACTCCCGCGCCGATATGGGGATCGCTGTTGCGCTCTGCGGCACCGTACTTGCTGCAGCCGATGAGCTCCTGCTCGGTGGTCAGCTCCTGGCCGTCGATGACGCGCCGGATGGTGGCTGCCGCAGCCAATTCGATCTCTGCGCCCAGGGTGTTGTTCGGCTGGATCAGGTGCATCGCGCCGTGACTCGTGGAGTTGTTCCACTTGTTGCGCGGCTGGTACCTGCCGCTGGGCGAGAACAGATCCTCCTTGCGTACGTCCGGGCTGATGAATTCCTGGTAGAGCTCGAACACTTTGTCCGGGTTCGTCTGCGCCAGGACCTCCCAGTACTCGGGGCCTTCACAGGTGAACGTGACCCGGGTGATCTTTCCTGGGCCGTCGCGGGTGACGCTCCACTCGCAGTACTCGTCCTGCACGTCACGGCTGGCGTCGGCGCGCTGCCACCGCTGGAGGTCACCGACGGAAGTGATCTTGATGATGCGGGGGAACGCGGTCCATGTGATGGGGGCGCGCTGAGCGTCCGCAGCCGTGTCCGTGCTGGTCAGGTTGTAGAACTGCGGTCTCGGGCTGTCATTCAGTACCTGGTGGGGATCAGGGCCCTGAACGGCTTCGTCGACCGTGTCGGAGATGAACGAGTTCCAGGCCTTGCGGCCGAAGTCGTCCAGGTCGTCGAGGTTGCCGGGAGGCCCGTAGGCATCCAGTGTGGCCATGGCGTTCTCCTTGCTCGTGATGCCGTGCCGGCCGGCGAGGGGTCGGCTTCAGGTGAGCTCCGCGACGGTTGCGTCCTCGCGCATCGCGAGCGGTGGGGCACCGGACGGGATGTCGGTGACCGGCAGGGTGAGCTCGAACTCATTGAGTTTCATGAGGCGGAACCGCCGACGGCGGGACTCTGCCAGCCGGACGTAGTCGTCGAATCCGGATGCGGTCCGGATCTGTTGGGTGACGTTGCGCAGATAGGCGTCCACCCGCTGTCCGAACACCGTCTGCCAGGCGTCGTCGGGTACCTGCCAGTGCGCCGTGAAGCGGCCTTCCGGAGTGTCGGCGGCCAGGGTTCGCGTTCGCGTGGCGTCCACGATGGCCTGGGCCACTGTGTCGCACAGCTCCGCCGCCTTCGTCGGCGTGGTCGGCACGTACTGCATGAGGAGGCTGCGGGCAGGGCTGAAGACCGGGTTGGGGAAGTCCACCATCAGCACGCAGGCGGCGAACTTCGCCGAGATGAGCCCCTTGCGGACCATCTGCCGGACGACCTCGTTGTCCTCGTGGGCGGCCTCGGGCACCACGAAGGCGAAGAACGTGTCGCCCGGCTGCGAGAAGGCGCTGCACGTCTCCTCCAGCCGGAAGCCGAACCGGGTCAGGCCGGCCAGATAGCGGGCGGCCGGTGCCCTGGGCGGGGCGGACTGCGTGGACAGGCGAAGGTCATCGAACAGGACGTCCTGGTTCAGCCAGAAGCCCGTGGGCAGCGTCAGCTCGGGGCCGTCCGCCGTGACGTTGCTGCTCTGCCTGTCGGTACTGGTGAGGTTGACCGTGGTGCTGGTGAACAGGTGGCGCAGCAGCCGGTCGGGATGGTCCACGACGCCGTTCGCGGTGACCGCGGCCAGGCGGGCCGTCGTCCACCGGGTGACGAGGGACCTGACCGTCAGTTCCAGCCGCTCGGCTCCGATGGTCTGCTGGAACAGCTGGTCATGGCGCAGCGGGTCGTCTTCGGCCAGCCGGATCGTGGCCCGCTCGGACTGCCAGTTGTTCCAGGGGATCCTCAGCTCTTTCATCACGACGCTGCCGTTGACGTGACTGTCGAAGCATCCCTTGCCCCGCGAGTCGGGCTCCAGCGCATCCCAGGAGTTGCCCGCCCACACCCAGCTGGATCCGAACCGGGCATAGAAGTTGAAGACGCGCGCTCCGGGATCCCACGCCGCGACCTGGAGGAATCCCTCCTCGGGGTCACCACCGGCCTGGGTGCTGACCAGAAGGTCGACCTGGCTGCCTGCCACCGCGGTGGTGATCACGAATCGCATGTCGCGCTCGCCGATGGCGTCCGGCGGGATCTGCCCGGCCTCGCTGACCAGATACACCTTGCGTGAGGCGGCTGCCGTCGCGGGGAGTTCGGACAACAGTTCCTGCACGGTCGTCGGGAACCTGCCCGCGCGGAAGAACCCGACCGCCATCGGGTCGCCCAAAGCCGCCAGTTCCTCGTCATTGACGGGCCGCGCCCGGTCATCCCTGCCGCTGATCCTGCGGTACAGCGACCCCGGCTCCAGCGCGGTGGAGCCGGGTCCGCAGCCGTCGTCGGCGATGTCAGGCCCCGACGGGGAGTGGCCGGACGGGTCGTCCGAGGCAGCCGAGGAGCGGACGGCGTCGACGTCCGCGACGGGGGTAGTCCTCATCCAGGCGGTCGCCCGCCGCAGCTGCGTGTGGTCGGGCATGGCCACTCCGCTCCCACAAAGCTCCCACGAACAGGAATTTCCCATTGGGGCTGAATAGTCAGTGCATGCATGCATACCCAGTCAGGAATACCTGTCGCGGCCGCGGCCGCAGATCCACTCCGATGGTCCACCTGCGCGATCGGCAGTCAACACACCGTCACATCGGCCGTAGCGGTGAGGATGCCGCGCGGCACGCGGCTGATCAGGTCCAGCAGGAGGTCGTGTTCATCGTCGCGTTGCCCGAAGCGTCCGAACCACTGCTCAGGATGTGCGCTCTCGGTGGAGAAGGTCAGCCGGTACCGGTACCGGCCCTTTTCCGCGGGCCGGAACTGGGCGAAGGCGGTCAAGGGCATCGAGGCAGACCCTCCGGCGTCCGTAGGGTCGAAGCCCTCGCCCGGGGGAAGCCGGCAGAAGTGTGACTCCAGCAACGGGCCGACGAGGGGGTCCTCCACCCATGGCTCGGCGATGACCTGTCCGCCGAACAGGACCGCGGTGCGGTAGTGGGGGAAACGTATCCCCGCCTCGGAACCGTCGAGTACACCGACGATCCACACGCCCGTATCGCTGACGTTGCGCAGTTCCACTTCGACGGGAACCGGCTCGCCGACGGAGTACGGGCCCTCCGCCGCGCGCAGGACGAGGCGGAGGGCGGCGGCCGCCCGGCCGCCACCCCCGCTGTCGGAGAGAGGGGGATCGCCCATGGGGACTTCCCCTTGGGTGCCACACATGGCTCGCGCCGGTTCTCCGGTCCTACGGACGGGTGACCGCTTCCTTGGTCCGTTCGGCCTGTGCCTGGATGTCCCGCATGACGTGGGGGTTGAGGCTCTTGCGGCGGAAGACGTCCACCATCTCGTCCATGACACGTGTCGCCCGCTGCGGATCGCCCGCCTCGGCCTCCACCCGGGCCAGCCGCCGCATCGCCTGGCCAAGAGTGATGTTGTCGACGCCCTGCTCACCGACAGAGGCTTCCACGACCTTGTTGAGCTGGCTGATGCTCTCGTCGGTGTTGGCACGGCGGGTGCGCAGCTTCTTGTCAGCGGTGAGGTCCTTGAAGTCCCGTGACGCGTTGAAGCCCTTGACCAGGCGCGAGTACACGGCGAGGGGGTGGTCGGGGTAGCGGTCCAGGACCTCGTCAAGGGCCTCGTTCCCGGACTTGAGGGTCTCGGCGTGGGAGCCCAGCAGGTAGAAGAGCGTGCCCTGCTCGTCACCGGACATCAACTCGGCGACGGCCTCGTCCGCGTCGCTGCGGGGCGAGCGGACCGTGAGCTGGTGGACCTGGGAGAGCACCCGCGAGCCGTCTGCCGCGTAGTACTGGGCCCGCAGTTGGTACCGGCCGGGCTGCTGGAAGTAGAAGCCGTCCTTGCCGTAACCGATGTAGGCACTCTCGTAGATCGCTGACCGGTCGGCGTCCAGGACCGTCTGGCGCTCCTCGTCGACGCAGCGGATCAGCGCGGGCCGGTAGACCTTCGCCTCTCCCGAAGGGGTGCGGATGGCTACGGTGACGAACCCGTCCTTCGGGTGCAGTCGGCCGTGCGTCACGCATCCGCGCAGATCGGCGGTAGCCAGCTTGACTTCGATCACGACCGGCTCGCCGAACAGGAAGGACGGGTTGGAGCGCAGTTCCAGGGTGAGGCCGGAGTTGTCGATGACCGGGTTGTCGAAAAGGTCCACGTCGATCTCGGCCGCCCCCACACCGAACGGGTTGCTGCCCATGATCACGTCACGGTAGAAGCCGTGCCGCAGATGAACGAGTTCACTGTCGGTGAACTGGAAGGGGAAGTCGGCCCAGTAGGCGGCCTGCCCGCCGGGTGCCGGCGGTGGGGGCTGGTAGTTCTGCACATAGTTCATCCAGGACCGGTCTCCGAACCCGCCGTTCGGGCCGAGCGGTTGTGGCGGGTTGGCGAGATTTTTCTGCCAGGAGTGCAGCAGGTTGAAGGCGTGCCCGAGTTCGTGGACGTGGGTGCGCAACTGCGCCCGCCGGCTGGCCGGGTCTTCGCCCTTGATCGCGTCGTGGAACGCCGCGAAGCCCTGCCTCTGGAAGGCCCCGCCGGCATCGAACATGATGCCCCGGACGCCGTCCTCGACGTACGAGGTGGCCAGCAGTTGCCATACCTGCCACCGGGGAGCGTCCCGCCACAGGCTGAAGTGGTTGACCATGGCGTTGTGCAACTCCGCGTCGCTCCACCTCGCGTCCGGGCCGGCGGCATCGGTGGGAATGACGTTGGGCGTCCCGGCGAGCTGGATCTCGATCCCCGCCTCCGCGTACGCGGCGGGCACGGTCAGGAGACGTGCCGGACTCGAAGGCGGCTGTGGCAGGGACCCGGTGTCGTACGAGACGAACGGGACCGTACCCGCCACGGAGTCCTGTTCGAGCTGGACGCTGCGGAAGTGCGGCGAGACGAACGAGCACAGGTAGCTCGCGCTGGGACCCCCGCCGTCGGTGGAGAACGTGACGGTGGCCGGGCTCGGCGGGACGGCTCCGTTCGCACTCCGGACCATGGTCACTTCGACGTGCGGGGATACGACGGGAAAGCTGAACTTCCCCTGTCCGGAGAGTTTCACCAAGCCCTCGGCGGCGGTGGCTGTCGGCGCCTCCACGACGAACGAACCGACGTAGCTGGTCGTCGCTCCACTGGTCTGGAAGAAGTCTCCGCTGATCCGTTTCATGGGCCGCGGACCGTCCACGTCCACGCGCAGTTCGAGCTGTGCCGCGACTCCGACGCTGCGGTAGCGCCCACTGACGCCTGTCCGCACCGGCGAACCGTCCGCCTGCGACACAGCCTGCGCCTCGAGTCTCGCCACGCGGGCCCTGAGCTGGAACATGTCCTCGGCCTCCGGCTCCACGGGCGCGGATTCCACACCCCTGCTCTGCTCAGCCCTCTGGATCAGCTCTTCGAGGTCGTTCCTCTCGGCCGGCCGGGCCGGCCCGTCCAGCGTCGTGGGGTCCGAGATGATGGACATGGCTGCTGACTCCTTGCCGGATTCGATCGAGCGGTCATCCGTGCGAGCGGGGGTGCGCGACCTGAACCGTGCTCGATTCGACCCGCAAAGAGGCGAGGTACGTGGCTACGCGACCACCCGCCGATGAGCGACCCGGGAGAAGCCGTTCCGGGCCGGTACCACCAGCGTCCGTCCGCCGCGAGAGGGCCGCAACCGGGCACGGCGCGCCCCGGCGGGTATGTCAGACGGTCCCGACGGCGCGGGGCCCGGTCCGGTGCTGTGCCGCGGCTCCCAGCACGCACAGGACGCTGACCAGCAGCGCCCATGCGCCGAACTTCTGCAGCGACACCGGCTCCCAGCCGTCCAGCTGGTACGGGTACCGCCAGGCACCGGCGTAGGTGGCGATGTTCTCCGCCAGCCAGAGGAAGAAGCCGATCAGAACGAAGCTCACTGGCATCGGCATCCAGTAGGTGTGCTTCCCCACGGTGTAGTGCACCCGGGCGGCCGCGGTGACGGCGACCAGCAGGGCGGCGAGCGGCCAGCGCAGGTCCGGCAGCCAGTGATGGCTGATGAAGTTCACGTACAGTGCGCCGGCCACCACCGCGGTCGCGGCCGGACGATACCCGCTCAGCTCCAGCCTGAGCAGCCGCCATACGGCGCAGATGTAGCTGCCGACGGCCGCGTAGAGAAAGCCGCCGTAGAGGGGAACGCCACCGAACTTCAGTAGCGCGGGCTCCGGATACGACCAGGAGCCGAGGGACACCTTCACGTACTCGAAGACCAGGCCCAGCAGGTGGCAACCGGCGATCACCGCGAGGTCCCGTCCGCGCTCCCAGCCGATCAGGTGGAAGACCAGGCTGAGCAGGACTCCGTAGCCGAACAGCAGGTCGTAGCGCGCCACGGGCAGTTCGGGGAGCAGCCCGGACAGGCCCACGCCGGCGAGCAGGGCCACCGCGAACGCGCAGGCGGCGGCCTGCCGCAGGCCGAAGCGGACCAGTTGGCGCAGGGCGTGGACCACCCGGTGAACGGTGGCGATTCCAGCATTGGGCATGCCGTTCAGGACGCACGCGGGGTGTGCGTGGTTCGGGCCGCGGCACGTCTCATCACCGAGGAATGGATGCCGCTGCGGAATGGATTCTCCTTATGCGTGCATCTACGCGTGAATGATCGTGAATTCACCCCATGGTATGAATTCATCCGCCTCCCCCTGAGGCTTCCACACCCGGCTCACCAGAATCTCGTTCGAGCCTTCACGCTCGCAAGGCTTCGGGGTGGCGGTCACGAGAGGGGGCGGCATGCGTTCCGATGCCGAGTACGTCGCCATCAAAGACCGTGCTCTCGGGCGGCTGTTCGCCATTCCGGGGGTCGTCGTCGTGGGGATCGGCGGGCGCGAGCGAGGTGGCAGGGCCACTGGTGAGCGGACCATCCGGGTCTTCGTCGCGCACAAGCGCGCCCCGGCTCCAGCGCGCGGCGATGCCGAGCGTCGTCGGTGACGGCCGACTGGTCCGCCCCCGCACGTCGCTGCTGCGCGAGGGCTACGACGCGGGACGGCAGTACTTCGTCAACGAGGAGGAGGTCCCGCAGGCCGGCACCAAGGTCACCCTCGCGTACAACCGGACCCGCTGGCACGACGGCCGTGTCGCGCTCTGGCTGAGTGCCCGCACCTACGCGGGCCGCGGCGAGGGCTCCAGCGGCCTGGCCTTCGACCACCTCGCCGACACCCGGCCGCCGGGCC
Source organism: Streptomyces sp. NBC_00190 (assembly GCF_036203305.1). Taxonomy (GTDB): domain Bacteria; phylum Actinomycetota; class Actinomycetes; order Streptomycetales; family Streptomycetaceae; genus Streptomyces. The sequence continues at coordinate 902,250 of NZ_CP108131.1, forward strand.
AGGCCGCGCCCGGCCCGCCCCCGTCAGGAACCGGCTGACTTCTCGTCCGGTCCCGGTCGGCGTCGATCCGGCCCGTGCGTACGCAGTGTGGTCAGACTCCGTTCGTATTCTTCTTCGTCGATCTCGCCCCGCGCGAAGCGTTCGGCGAGCACCTGCTGGGGAGAAGGCACAGCTGGGGGCGGCGTCGGGCCCGTGGGGAATCGGTCGACGCCGCGGAGGAGCAGAACGACTGCCGCGACGGCCAGGGCCCCGAGGAGGACCATGCTGAACGACATGACGACCCAGCTCCATCCGCCCATTCCGTGGTCGTACCAGAACATGGTTCACGCTCCAGGTGCGATGGGCTGGAACTCCTACCGCAGGGGCTGCCCCGCGTGTTCTCACTGTCCACCGTCCCGTGCCGTCAGGGCATGGGCCGGTAGGGGTCACGACCAGGGCCGACCGGCCCATCGTCGTGTCCCCTTGTGACACGATCCGGGAGTCGGGCCGCCGCGTAGCCGGTGACCGCGGCGATCGCAGCGAGGCCGATGCCCGCCCCGCCGACGGGTTCGGTGTCCAGCACCGCCTGGAGCCGAAACCGCCCAGCCCCCGGCTGCCGACCACGATGGTGCCGTGGAGGCCCGCGGACCGGTGGAGGCTCGACACGGGTGCGCCGCGGCTGAACTCGGCGTTGACCCGCAGACCGGGAAACCGCTCCGTCACCGCGGCGGCGGTGGCGTCCAGCAGTTCGCGGCCTGCCCGACGGACGCCCTCGATGCTCTCCGCCGAGACGTAGAGGTCCCGGCCGTCCGTGTCGGACCCGTACACGATGTTCAGCGGGCTCACGCGGCGCGCGGCCTCCGCCGCTGCCACAGCGCTGCCCGGCGGGCCGGCTCGGAGCCGTCGACGCCGACGATGACGACGCCGAGTTCCGAGCTGCTCGTGGTGCCTTCCATGGTTCCTCCCTCGGACTCGCCAGGGATCCGGCTCTCAGGTTGGCTCTTCGGGCTCCCGCTCCAGGAGAGCCGTTCGGGTACGCGGCAGGGGCCGAAGGTCCTGGTTCGCCGCCCGCCCGGGGGCTGATCGGTCCCACATGGGGCCACTCGGCCCCTCCTCGGTCACAGCGCCGCGGGCGACGCTGGAAGAGGACCGCGGCCCCCGCGCCGCCCAAGGAGGCCGGGCCCACCCGGTACGGGGAGACCGTTCTCGGTGTCGACATCCATGAGGCGGCGGACAGGGTGTCGGTCCCGTCGCGGTCATCGCCCACGACTGACGGCCTCGTTACAAGGGAGATCGGACCATGTCTCATCGCACTGTCGCAGACGTCATGACCAGGGAGGTGGCCACCGCCAGCCCCGAAGCGTCGCTCAAGACCGTCGTCTGGAGCCTCGACTACAACGGTGTCTCGGCCCTGCCCGTCGTGGACGGCCGTCACCACCCGATCGGCATCGTCTCCGAAGCCGACCTGCTCCGCAGGCAAGCCGGCCTGCCCGATACCGAAGGGCGCGACCCCATGCACACCGCGACGCCCAGGGACCGCGCCTCCATGGACGCCCGCACGGCCGGCGATCTGATGTCCGCCCCCGCACTGACCGCCCGGCCGGAGTGGGGCATCGTCGAGACGGCCCGCTTCCTGCACGAGCAGGGTGTCAAGCGTCTGCCGGTGGTCGACGAAACCGGAACCCTGGTGGGCATCGTCAGCCGCTCCGACCTGCTACGGCCCATGCTTCGTCGCGACAACGCCATCCGTGACGAGATCGTCGACGACGTACTGGGCCGGACGCTCAGGATGACCCCGGGCGGCGTCGCGGTGACCGTGCGGGAAGGAGTTGTCTCCCTGAGTGGCGAGGTCGAGGAGCGGTCCACCATTCCCGTCGTCGAACGACTGTGCCAGTCGGTCGACGGTGTCGTCAGCGTGGACCAGACCCTCGGCTACGCCGTCGACGACCTGTCTCCGGCCGCCGATCCGAACCGGGCCGCCCGTTGAGCCCTCACGGCAAAGGGGCGGAAAGAGCCCATCCGCTTCTCGCGGATCCCGATTGCGCGGTGCACGGCCGTCAGCCGCTTCTCCGCATCCTCTCAGGGACTCTTTCCGTCGATTTCATGAAAGCACGCCCGGCGCCCGGGTCATAGGGCCGATCGGTCCCCGGTGGCCCCCTGACAGCCCTATCGCCGACGGGCGGCGGCATCGACGCTCGGAGGCATCAGGACGCCGCTCTGGAGGAATCATGAAGCACCTGGGCACCGTCGACGACGTGATGACCCGCGCCGTGATCTCCGTCGACCGCGGAGCACCGTTCAAGGACATCGTGGAGACCATGCGGGAGTGGCGGATCAGTGCCCTGCCCGTCGTGTCGGAGGAAGGGCGGGTCGTCGGCGTGGTGTCGGAAGCGGATCTGCTGCTCAGGGCCCAGGGCAAGGACGAGTCCCACGCGGTCACCGCCGGCCGGCTGATGACCGTACCGGCGGTCACCGTGACCAAGGACGCCCCCATCCCGGGCGCCGCCCGCCTGATGGCCCGCGGGCACCTCAAGCGGCTCCCCGTCGTCGACGGCGACGGCCGCCTCGTCGGCGTGGTCAGCCGAGGCGACCTCCTCAAGGTCTACCTCCGCCCCGACGCGGACATCGCCGAGGAACTCCGCGAACTGATCATGGCCGAGCTCATCCCCATCAGCTCGGCCACGGTGCAGGTCCACGTGGCCGACGGCGTCGTCCACCTGGACGGCTCCGTCCCCGACCCGGCCCTGAAGGACGTGCTGGTGCGTGTCGCACGCACCGTACCGGGGGTCGTGGACGTCACGACGGTGCGCCTCGACACCGAAGTACCCGCGTGAAGGAGACCGACGGAGAGGCGCAGGACGACGTGCCGGTCGGCGCCGGGCCGGTCACCGAGCGGTAGGAGAAGACCATGAAGCATCGGGAAGTCCGCGAGCTGATGACCCGCGAGGTCGTCACCGTCCCCAGCAGCGCCCCCTTCAAGGAGATCGCCCGCACCCTGACGGAACACGAGGTGTCGGCCGTCCCGGTCGTCGACCGTGCCGGCCGTCCGCTCGGCGTCATCTCGGAGGGGGACCTGCTGCCGAAGTCCTCAGGCCAGGGAGAGTACTTCCGGTCACTGCCCGAACGGGAGGCGTGGCAGGAGGACAAAGCCGCAGGCACGCGCGCCGAGGAGCTGATGTCCTCGCCCCCCGTGTGCGCCCGACCGGACTGGACGGTCGCCGAAGCCGCCAGGCTGATGGAAGCACAAGGAGTCAAGCGTCTCCTGGTCGTGGACGACTCGGACGTACTGGTCGGAATCGTCAGCCGACGGGACCTCCTGCGGATCTTCCTCCGGGACGACGAGGACATCCGTCTCGAGATCATGGGTGACGTCCTCGACCTCAGCCTGCGTCAGAGCCCCACGGCGGTCTCCGTGGAGGTCACCGAAGGCCGGGTCGAACTGCACGGAACCGTCGATTTCAAGAGCCTCATCCCGCTGATCGAACGGCTCTGCCGCAGCGTGGACGGCGTCGTCTCCGTAACCCAGCACCTCGGGTACGCCATCGACGACACGACGGCGGCCTGAGAGAGCCGTGAACGACCGCACCCGCCGACGGGGCGGCGTGTGTCAGGGGTGTGGGTTTCGGTGCGTACGTCGAGCCCAGCGGCGCAGTTCGTCGGTGCCCCAGACGAGGATCGGGAAGGTCGCGACGAGGGCGACGACGTCGAGGGGCAGCACGGCCGTACCGACCAGGTCCTGGAGTGGTGGCGCGTAGACGAGGGCTGCGGTGAAGGCGAGTTCGAAGGCGATGCCCGCGAGGAGCAGGGGGTTGCTGAAGAGGCCGATGTCGCGGAGTTCGGCGTCCCGCTGTGCGAGGACGTCGTCGAGTTCGTGGTCGCCGATGGTCTCGGACTGCGCCACGACGTGCAGGTGTGGTTCACCGATGCCGACTTCGCGGGCCACGGCCGCCGCGGTGGCCCCGTTGTCGCCGGTGACGATGTGCACGCGCAGTCCGGCCTCGTGGCAGCGCCGGACGGCGGCGGCGACTTCGGGGCGCGGTGGATCGTAGAGGCCGACGAGACCGAGGAGGCGCAGCCCGCTCTCCGCGTCCTGGCGCCGGGCCGGCGGTTCGCTTCCGGCCGGCAGCTCACGTACGGCGACCGCGAGCACGCGCATTCCTCCGTGCGCGAGGCTCTCCGCCGCGGCCGCGGCGGCCTGCGCCGTGCCGTCCGTCAGGACGGGCAGGACCGCTTCCGGCGCGCCCTTGACGATGACGCGCAGTGCACGGTTCTCGCCGGTCTGGACGACGGACATCAGGCGCAGTCGCGGTTCGAAACGGAAGTGGGCACGGCGCCCGGCGTCCCGGCCGTCGAGGTCGACCGGCGCGGCGTGGGCGGCCGCACCTTCGATCAGGGCGATCTCCGTGGGGTCTCCGTGCAGTTCGCCTTCGTCGTCCCGGGTGACCGTGGTGCACAGTGCGCCGGTTCGCGTCAGGTCTCCCGCCCAGGGGCCGTCGGCGGCCCCGTGCGCCGGCGTCCACACGGCCTGGAGCCGCATGCGGTTCTGGGTGAGGGTTCCGGTCTTGTCGGTGCAGATGACGTTGGTGGAGCCGAGGGTTTCCACCGCGCTCAGGCGTTTGATCACTGCCCCTTGGCGGGCGAGGACGCGTACGCCGACGGCGAGCGCGAGGGTGATGGTCGGCAAGAGGCCTTCCGGGACGTTGGCGACGAGCAGGCCGATCGCGAAGATCAGGGAGTCGGTCAGCGGCAGGCCCACGGCGACGCCGGCCACCAGGAACACCGCGCCCATGGCGGTCGCCACGGCCGCGATGAGCCAGGCGACCTTCTTGACCTGCTTCTCCAGGGGGCTGGGGTCACGGCGGGTGCGCTGGCTCAGCGAGGCGATCCGGCCGAGCTCGGTGTGGTCGCCGGTGGCGAACACGATCGCCCGGGCCTGGCCCTCGGTGCACGTGGTGCCGCTGAAGACGAGATTCGGCTCCTGGAGCAACGGAGCCCCGGCCAGCCCGGGGCCGGCGACGCGTTCGGCCGGCACGGACTCGCCGGTCAGCATCGACAGGTCGACCTCGATGCCTCCGTCCGTCAGGCGTGCGTCCGCGGGCGCGCAGCCCCGTGCCGAGCTCGCGCCGCAGCAGCGGCAACGGCTCCATCGGGTCCGGATCCAGGAGTGGATCTTGGTCGGAGGACCGAGGGGTGGTGGTGGCCTCAGTCATCTTCGGCTCCCGGGTCCCCCCGCAGCCGGCCGGACCAGCGTGGCTCTACGCGTTCCCACTCGCCGCCCCATGCGGCCAGGCTGCGGGCTTCGACGCGCCGGAGCCTGAGCCAGACGACTCCCCCGGCGGAAAGGACGAGTACGCCGAAGGCAGCGGCCCCGGCGGCAACGGCCGTGGAGGCGAGTTCGCCATGGGGACGAGGAGCAGGCACCGCCCTGCCCGCGCCGTCGACCCAGACCGTGACCGCTCCGCCCACGGGTGTGCCCGCCGGGACCAGGACCGCGCCGGTGTGCCGGTGGGATGCGGGATACTCCCAGGCGGCCCGGGCCGTCGCCATCGCGGCGCTGTCGAAGCGTCCGGGGAGTACGCGGGCCGCCTCGCCGACCGTGGTCGCCGAGACCCGGTGCCGGTGCAGGGTCTCCGCTCGGGCGGCACGGTCTTCGGCGTTCCAGACCGCCATCCCGATGGCGACGGCGCAGAGCACGGCGATGAGCGGGGAGAGCGCGAAGGCGGCGAGCCAGCGGCCGCGCGTACGGTCGGCGGCGCGCCGCATTTCGTTCGAACGGCGACCGGGCAGCCGCCGCGGCGGGCCTTTCGCCGGCTGGGACTCGGACATGTCGTGCCTCCGCGCCGCGGCCTTGCCGAGTCGTTCAGCGGGCTGCGGTGAGCTCGGCGCTGATGTGGTGGGCCCAGGTCTGTATCCGTTCGGGATTGCGGAAGTCCCTGCCCTTGCCCGAGCGGACCAGAGCCCGGGCGACGAAACCCGGTGTACTGGCCGTAAGGCTGCCGCCGAACGTGACGTGCTCGCGTGCGTTCAGCTGTTCCATCTGGCGTGCGACCGCCGGCACCGGCGGGATGTCGTGCTGCTCGGCGGAGCTGTCCACGGGACCGCTGCTGAACAGGAAGACCGGGCGGTGCTTGAGGTGGTCGGCGTTGCGCTCGGCGCAGCGCTTGGCCTTGCCGCTCCAGTGGCCGGCGTACAGGGCGCCGCCGAGCACCACGGCGTCGTAGCCGCGTAGGTGGTCGACGTCGTCGGCGGGCAGCACGACGGCGTCGAGGCCGTCCTCGCGGAGGGACACGCCGATCTGCTCCGCGATTCCAGCGGTCGCGCCGTGCTTGCTTCCGTAGGCGACCAGTACTCGCTTCGAAGTCATGACGACTCTCCGTTGCCATCGGTCTTGGCGCGCTTCACAGGGATGCTGTGCACTGTGTCTTCGGCCTCGGGCTGCATCGGCACGCGAACGGTGAGGATGCCGTCCTCGTACTCGGCTTCGACGCGGTCGGGCGGGATCTGCACCGGCAGTCGTACCGTGCGCCGGAAGGACCCGTATCGGAATTCCGAGTGGTCCTTTTCCTCCTTGCTCTCCGCGTGCTCGGCACTGACGGTCAGCGTGTCCCCCACGACCTCGATCCGGATGTCCTTCTCGGGGTCCATCCCGGGCAGCTCGGCACGGAGCGTGTACTGCCCGCCCGCGTTGGTGACCTCGATCGCGATGGCGTGGGCGCCGATGGCCGGCCGCCACACCGGGAACCCGGGGAAGTCGGTGCCGAACCAGTCCCTGAAGTCGGGGACGAGGCTGTGCCTGCGTTCCATCCGCCTTCCTGACATGGCGTGCTCCTTTTCCGGCGCCTCACCGCGCCTGTGGTTGTCCTGTCTCCATCTCAGCCCTGGGACACCGGCTCCGCTTGGGGCTTTCGGGTCCCAACCGGGCCCGTTCGGCCCTCGCCGTGCGGCCGAAGGACCGGGCGCGCGGAACGAGGCCCTCGATGCGCCGGGAGATCGCGGGGCTCAGTAGGACATGGGGCGGCCGGACGGGGTACGAAGGTCCAGTGGCGCGTGCTACCGCTCGCATCCGCCTCGGCCGACGGAGGTCAAGGGGCAAGGTCCCTCCTCATCAGCAGGGTGTGCGCCGCGACGAGTCCCAGGACTCCGACGCCGACGAGGACGCCCCATTGCGGCCACAGCACATGCCCCTGGGCCAGCGCGTCACCCGGCGTGTAGTAGTGGAACGGGCTGATGTAGCGCAGCGGCGCCGCCTTCGACCAGGCCAGAGCGATGAAATTCACCGCGAAGCCCACGGCCCCGAACACAATGGTCGCGCCGATCACCTGGGCCCGCCTCCGGCCCCAGGCCGACACGGCCAGGGCCGGTCCCATGATGCACAGGGCGAAGCCGCACCCCATCACCCCGGCGGCGAACACTCCCCCGAGCGAGACCTCTTGGCGGATGTCGGGCGACAGCGCCACGCCGGCCGCCACCGTCAGCGTCGCGGCCGTGTTCAGAGCCAGCGCCGCGAGCGCCACCGCGACCGTACGTTCGGCCAGCAGCCGATGCCGGGACACCGGACGCACCATGATCAGCTCGATCGTCCCCGACTCCACGTCCGCGGCGACGGCCGCGGCGGCGAGCGAACCGATCGCGGTGAGCTGCATGGCGATCCAGAACGGGTGCACCAGTCCTGCTCCGAGCAGCCCGGGATAGCTGGCGAGCGACACGTCCCCGCTGGACCCGCTGAACGCCCGCAACGCCGACGGCGGCCCTTTCCCGTTCCCGGAGAACAGCTGCCCCTCCGGGATCGTATGGGCCACCACCACGATCAGCGCCTCGAAGACCACCATCCCGATCACCAGGGCGGACAGCATCCTCCGGCGCCGGTGCAGCGCCAGCCACAACAACGGCCACCGGGACTTCACGGCGCCTGGCCCGCGTCGCTGTCCCGGTACAGATCCAGGAACGCCTCGTCCAGCCCGGCCTCCTCCACGGTGACGTCGGCCACCGCCAGCTCCAGCAGCCCCCTCAGCGCGCCGACCACCTCGCTGGGAGGTACGAGCAGCTCCACCCGGTCCCCTGCCCACTGCGGCGACCATTGATCGGCACGGCCCAAGGGCCGGGGGCCCGTACCGTCACCGAAGGTGAGCCGGATCCTTCGGGCCCGCGCCTCACGCAGCGTCGCCACGCTCTCCACGGTCACCAGCCGCCCGGCCCGTACGATCGCGACGCGCCCGCAGGCCCGCTGCACCTCGGGCAGTACGTGGCTGGACAGCAACACGGTCCGCCCGTCCGCCGCGGCCTCCCCCATCAGCTCGAAGAACGTTTCCTGCACCAGGGGATCCAGCCCTTCCGTCGGCTCGTCCAGCAGCACGAGGCGCGGATGGTGCTGCAATGCCTGCACCAGGCCGATCTTCTGCTTCATGCCCCGCGAGTACTCGCCCACCGTCCGCCGCAGGACCGCCGGGGTGAGCCCCAGCCGCTCGCACAGCTCTCCGCGGCGCCGCGAGGGCACACCCTGCAGGGCGGAGAGCAGGTCCAGGGTCTGCTCGCCCGTGAGCTCCGGATACAGCCTCAGCTCCCCCGGCAGGTACCCGACCTCGGGAGCGACCCTCCGGTGATCAGTGATGGGGTCCAGTCCCAGTACCCGCGCCCGGCCCGCCGTCGGCCGCAGCAGCCCCGCCAAACACCTCAGCGTGGTCGTCTTGCCGGCCCCGTTCGGCCCGAGGAAACCGAACACCTCCCCGGCCCGCACGTCGAGCGTCAGCCCGTCGATACCGACCACGTCCCCGTACCGCTTGGTCAGCCGACTCAGCTCGATGGCGGCCCCGGTGCCCATGGAACCAGTCCGTCCCCACTCAGCCGGATTCCGCGATGACTCCGCGGAGCGTGGCCCCGGCGCCCGATCGAACGGCTTCGACGGCACTCTGGTGCACGGCCCGGCTGGCTTCACCCGCCCCGGTGAAGACCCCTTCGGCCGTCCACGTCGGTGTCATCTCGTGGCCCCTTCCTCGGTGCTTCGCAAAGCCCCCGCACGGCCGTGCTCCACCGGGCGGGAGAAGCCGCGCCGGGCCGTGACCGAGCCCCGCAACACGCCCGGAACACGGTCGTGCACGACTTACAGTATTGCTCCGGCAGAGCGGTTCGGCCGTTCACCGGGACGCCGACGGGAAGCCGGGAGCCGCGCGGCGACCTGTGAGGCGGCTCGGCTCAGTCGTGGGGGATGACGGCCACGGGGCAGCGAGCGTGATGGACGGCGGCGGTGGCCACGGGACCCAGATGAGGTGCCAGGGCGGGACGATGCCTGCGCCGGCCGACGACCAGCAGCCCGGCGCCCTCGGCGGCCCGCACGACGGCCTTGGCAGGGCTTTCGAGACCGACGGTGTCGGCCACCTCCACACTCGGAAACTTGTCGCGCCAGGCATGGAGGGCTTCACTCAGCAGCTTGTGCGCGTCCTGCGTGATCTTCTCGGCTACTTCGTGGTCCATGCCCCAGGGAGCGTGCGCATGGAGCGGCACGCTCCGGCCGTGGACGGCTCGCAGGGGCACGCCCCGCGCCGCGGCGGTGGCGAAGGAGAATGCGAGCAGGTCGTCGCATGGACCGTGCAGTTTCAGTGCGACGACCACGTCGCCCGAGGCACCTGGAACGGACGGCGGCCCCTCTTCGCGCTTTCCTGCGCGTACCAGGACCACCGGCCGCTCGGCCCGTGCCACGACGGGCATGCTGATGTCGCCCAGGAAATAGCTCTCGACGGGCTCCAGCCCCCGCGAACCGAGCACGGTCATCTCGGACTCCGCTGCCGCTTGCAGCAGCGCCTCCTGGGCATCGTCGGGGACCAGGTTGCCGACGATGGTGAGGCCCGGGTGGCGTGCCTGGAGCTCGGCCCTCGCGTTGTGCACGAGCCGCTTCGCCCAGTAGTTCTGATCCATCTCCGCGGGCACGAGGGTGGATTCCGGCAGCAGCAGAGGCCATGCGTGCAGCAGGCGCAGCGTGAGTCTGCGGCGCTCGGCTTCGTCAGCGGCCCAACGGGCGGCGGCGAGGCTCTCGGGTGAGCCGTCGAGGCCCACAGTGACGACTGGCTCCATGCCGACTGCTCCGTCTCGTAGGAAGCTGGAATGGCGTGCGGGTGTCCGGCCGGCCGGCGCGCTGTCGTCCCTGGTCCTCTCGCCGGTCGCCGTGCAGCGACCGTAAGCGGTACCCGAGGGGGCATCTGTGCCAACGCGCCGAGCACGCGGCCGCATGTCATCCGAGGAGCTCCTGAAACCTCAGGTCCAGGAAGTGGGCCGAGCACGAGATGCACGGGTCGTGGTTGCGGACGGCCCGCTCGCACAGCCGGGTGAGCTCGGCCTCGGAGGCCTCTCCGCGGTCGAGCCCGGCTTGGACCAGTCGACGCCGGCATGGGGCTCGCGGGCCTTGACGTCCCGTCGGAGTACGAGAGGGAGGACCGCGCCGCCCTGGCGCACGCTGCGGTGGATGCGGCCAACGGCGTCATACGCGAGCTGGGCTGCTCCGGGGTCTACCGGTCTCCGGACCTGCCGAAGGACGTCGTCGCATGGCGGGAGACACAGCCGGACGCCTTCTGCGGGATCAAGGGCCTCGCCCTCCCGGCCGCCTACCGCGAGAGCCTGTCGCGTTCCCGGGTCAGCGGCGACGGCGGCGCTGCCCGGATCTGCGAGGCCGCCGGCAGCTATCCCAGGGCCGCGGTCCGGATGACGACCGTCGTGGACCCGGTGCTGACCGCCGTCTTCTCCCAGGACCTGCTCAAGGGCGGCTCGTCCTTCAAGGGCACCAACGGGTTCGGGTCGTTCAACGTGAGCCGGGCCGTGTACCGGGCGCGGTGCCAGACGGGGGACGTGATCTTCATGCTGGAGCAGAAGGACAGGTTCGGGGAGCAGGACTTCACGTTCGTCCGCGACCTGCTGCCCGCCTACGTCGAGGCCGAGTCCAGCCGTATCGGGTGCGGCCAGGAGAAAGTGGCCCTGCCCCGCGGCTGACGGGGCCGGTCCCGGCTGGGGCGGGTCCCGCTCAGTCCTCCTCGATCCCTTCCTCCCGGCTCCATGCGCGGTATGCCTCCAGAGCCGTGGGCAGGGTGGGGTAGATGTGGCCCGCGCCCACCGAGGCGGTCAGGCCGTAGGCGTCGAGGTCCTCGCGGAGATCCTGCTTGACTCGGGCCAGAGCGAAGACGATGCCGCGGTGCTCCAGTTCCTGACGGAGTGCGTCCACGGCGTCCAGGGCGGTGATGTCCACCTCGACGTTCGCCTCCGTGTTGAGGACGAACCAGCGGGCCGGCGGGCTCTGTTCGTCGACCGCGGCCAGGGCGCGACGGTGGAAGTCCTCCGCGTTGGCGAAGAAGAGCGGTGAGTCGTAGCGGTAGACCACCAGCCCCGGAACGGTCCGCGCCGTCGGGTAGTCGTCCACGTCGTGCATGCCGGCGAGCCCGGGCACCAGGCCCTCCACCGCGTCGTGCGGACGGGCCACGCGGGCGAGCAGCTCGATGACCGACAGCGCCACCGCGACGAGGACGCCGTACAGGATGCCGAGGACGAGTACGCCCAGCAGGCATCCGACCGCCAGGAGGAGTTCGCGGCGCCGGAAGGCCGCGAGGCGCCGGAACTCGCCGACTTCGATCAGGCGGACGGCCGCGTAGACGACGATGGCGCCGAGGGCGGCGCTTGGAGTGTGGGCCAGGAGCGGGCCCAGGAAGAGCAGGACCATGAGTACCGCGAGCGCCGCGAACAGCGAGTACGCCTGGCTCCGCGCTTTCGACGACTGGGCCAGGGCGGTGCGGCTGGCGCTGCTGCTGACCGGGAACCCGTGCAGGACACCGGCTCCCAGGTTCGCCGCCCCCATGGCCAGGAGTTCACGATTGGGGTCCAGCGGAACCGGATCGCCGCGGTCGGCAAAGGCCCGTGCGGTCAGGATCACGTCCGAGTACCCGACGAGGAGGACGCCCAGCGCCGGGACCAGCAGCTGCGGCAGGTCGCCGAGCGGTGGGAGCGCCGGCGTCGGCAGCCCGGAGGGCACGGGTCCGATCACGGCGATCCCGTACCGGTCGTCCAGCCCGAATGCCGCCACCACGGCCGTGGCGAGGACGAGGGCGAGCAGGGGGCGCGGCACCAGGGGCCAGTGCCCCGGCGCCGCGAAGAGCACGGCCAGGACGGCGGCCGCGAGGGCGACGGTCGGCCAGTCGACGTGTGTGAGGTTCAGGACGAAGGAGTGCAGCTGCGGGAAGAAGCCCGAACCTGTCGTGCGCACTCCGGTGAGCCGGGGCAACTGGTCGACGATCATGATCAGCGCGACACCGGCGAGGTAGCCGACGAGGACGGGCCGTGAGAGCAGGTCGGCCAGGAAGCCGAGTCGCACGGCCCAGGCCGCCAGGGACACGAGGCCGACGGCCACGGCGAGGGCGGCCGCGAGGACCGCGTACCGGCCGGGGTCGCCGCCGGCCAGCGGCCCCACGGCGACAGCGGTCATCAGCGCCGTGGTCGACTCGGGTCCGACCGAGAGCAGTCGCGAGGAACCGATCAGCGTGTAGAGGACCATGGCGGGCAGGACGGCCCAGAGCCCGGCGACGGGTGGCAGCCCGGCCACGCCCGCGTACGCCATGACCTGCGGCACCAGGTAGGCGGCGACGGTGACCCCTGCCAACGCGTCCCGCCTGAGCCACGACCGGCGGTAGCCCCGCAGGCCAGGGGGCGACGGGGACGGCCTTCCGCTCGCGGACATCGCACTCCTCGCTGGTGGACCACTCGGTGTTCCGTGTCGGCGCCCGCCCCGGTTTCAGAGGTTCCCGAGGGTGGCCGCGTGGTCGGGCACCGGGGTCTGGAGTTCCTTGGACGGGCGCTCGTAGCCTCTGGAACGAGGACGGGACGGCAGGGTGAGTGACGGTAGCGCCACGTCCGCGTACGGCACCGAGGCCAGCAGATGGGCGATCATGTTGAGTCTGGCGCTGCGCTTGTCGTCGCTCTCGACCACGTACCACGGGGCGTCCACCGTGTCCGTGTGGACGAACATCTCGTCCTTGGCCCTGGAGTAGGCCTCCCAGCGCGTCAGGGACTCCAGATCCATCGGAGAGAGCTTCCAGCGCCGCAACGGGTCCTCCGCACGGCGGCGGAAACGCTCCTCCTGGACCCCGTCGCTCACGGAGAACCAGTACTTGCGGAGCAGGATCCCGTCTTCCACCAGCATCCGCTCGAACGCCGGGCACTGGCGCAGGAAGCGCTGGTGCTCGGCGGCCGTGCAGAAGCCCATAACGTGTTCCACTCCGGCGCGGTTGTACCAGCTGCGGTCGAAGAGGACGATCTCGCCGGCGGCGGGCAGGTGCTCGACGTAGCGCTGGAAGTACCACTGGGTGCGCTCCCGCTCCGTCGGCTTGGGCAGGGCCGCGATGCGCGCCACGCGGGGGTTGAGGTGTTCGGCGACGCGTTTGATCGTGCCTCCCTTGCCCGCCGCGTCGCGGCCCTCGAAGACGACGACGAGGCGGGCACCTTCCGCCCGCGTCCATTCCTGGAGCTTGACCAGCTCCGTCTGGAGCCGCAGCAGTTCGTTCTCGTAGACCGCCTTGTTGAGACCCATGGCCGTCTCCTCCCGCTCGTCGTCCGGTGCTGCGATCAAGTCAGTCACGGCCGACGCCCTCGGGCAACGATGCCCTTCGCGCCTCGGCGTGTCGATACGCTGGTCCCGCACGGGGCGGACGGGCGGACAGGTGGAGGAGCAGCACGTGGGTGTGGGGGATCCGTTGACGCAGGTGCCGCGGATGAGGCTGGACGAGCTGCTCGACGAGCTCCAGGTGCGCATCGACGCCGTGCGCGGCACCCGGGACCGGGTACACAGCCTGCTGGAGGCCGTCGTATCGGTGGGCCGGGAGCTCGACCTGGCCCAGGTGCTGCGGCGGATCGTGGAGGCGGCCGCGCTGCTCGTGGACGCCGAGTACGGCGCCCTGGGTGTCATCGGCCCGGACGGCCGGACGCTCGCCCAGTTCCTCACCGTAGGGCTCACCGAGGAACAGATCGCCAGGATCGGTCCGCTGCCGGCCGGTCACGGCCTGCTCGGGGAGGTCATCCGCCACCCGGAACCCCTGCGCCTCACCGACCTCGGCACCCACTCCTCGTCCTACGGATTCCCGGCCCATCATCCCCCCATGCGTACCTTCCTCGGCGTGCCGATCCGCGTGCGCGACGAGGTGTTCGGGAACCTCTATCTGACCGACAAGCGGGGCGGCGTCGATTTCGACACCGAGGACGAAGCGGTGATCTCCACCCTCTCGGTCGCGGCGGGCGTGGCGATCGACAACGCCCGGCTGTACGAGGGGTCGCAGCGCCAGCAGCGGTGGCTGAAGGCCAATGCGGAGATCACCGAGAGCCTGCTGTCCGGCAGCTCCCGTGCGGCGGTGCTGGAGCTCATCGCCCTGCGGGCCCAGGAGATCACCGGTGCCCGGCTCGCGGACATCTCCATGCCGGTCGCCGGCGCCGAGGGCCTGGTCGTGGAGTTCGCGGCCGGTGCGGACAGCGAGGCGAGGCAGGGACTCGTGGTCCCCTTCGCGGGCACGATCTCCGGAACCGCGCACCGGACGGCCCGGTTCGTCGCGTCCGCACATGCCTCGGACGACGAACGCTACTCCGCCGATGTCCAGGTACAGGACGGGCTGGGCCCGGCCGTCGCGGTCCCGCTCGGGACCACGGGCGGCGAGAGCAGGGGTGTCCTGCTGCTCGCGCGCCCGACCGGAGAGCCGGCCTTCGGTGAGGGCGAGCTGGAGCCGCTCGTCGCCTTCGCCGGTCAGACGGCGCTCGCGCTGGAGCTGGCCGAGCGGCGCCGGGACGCGGAGCAGATAGCACTGCTGGAGGAGCGCGACCGGATCGCCCGGGACCTGCACGACCTGGCCATCCAGCGGCTCTTCGCCACCGGAATGACCCTCCAGAGCGCCGCACGGCTCGTGGAGCACGACGGGGCCGCCGAGCGCGTCAGCCGTGCCGTCGACGACCTGGACGAAACCATCAAGATCATTCGCTCGACGATCTTCGGGCTGCGCACCAAGGACCGCGAGAGCGGCCCCGGACTGCGGGCTCGCGCCGCCCGTGCCGTCGGCGACGCGGCCACCACCCTCGGTCACCCGCCGCGCCTGAGCATGGAGGGCCTGCTCGACACGGACGTGCCGCCGCAGATCGCCGACCACGTCATGGCGGTGCTGGGCGAGCTCCTCAGCAACGCCGCCCGCCACGCGCAGGCGACCCGGGTCGGCGTGAGCCTGAAGGCGGGGCAGGGCGAGATCGTGCTGACCGTCTCGGACAACGGGACGGGCATTGCGGCCCAGGGGCGCCGAAGCGGTCTGCGCAACCTCGACGAGCGGGCTCAGGATCTGGGCGGGACCTTCAGCGTCGGCACACCCGACGGGGGAGGCAGCACGCTCGTGTGGCGGGCGCCGCTCCCCACCGCGCGCTGACGGCACCGGCCCGGTCATCCCCGGACGGACGGTACGAGCCGCGCCGGCGCCGCCTCCAGCCGGAATCCGGTGACGAGGTCGGGGCGGATCCGCAGGGCGTGGGTCATGGGGCGATCCACCCAGGGGCGCAAGCGCGCCGCGTACCGGTCCACCTCGTCGGCATCGGCCACCCGGTACGCGTAGCCGGTGACGACCACGCTCCAGCCGAGATGCGTGTCGGGGTCGATGGTGTCCGCTTCGTAGGCGACGACCACACCGGGGACGTCCGCAGGTGCCACGAGGGAGGCGAGCGCTCCGTCGTCGTGGATCCGTACGATGATGTCCTCGCCCTCGACGAGGTGGTTGACCGGGCGGACGGCCGGCAGTGCGTGCCGGGTGAAGACGATGCGCCCCAGGGACACCGTCGCCAACAGCCGCAGCGCCTCGGCCCTGTCCAGCTCCCGCATACGCCGGGCGGGCGTCGTGTCACGCGCCCGGCCGTCGGCGCGCGGTGTGCCGTCCTGGTCCATGATGCGCACCTTCGTCCGGTCCCGATCGGTCCTCGCGGCTTCCGAGTCACCACCCTCCCTCGCGGTCACCGGGAGAACCAGGGCCGAATGGTCCCCATGCGGAGACGGATCCCGGGGTCGGCCGCGGTCATGTCACGACGAGCCGCAGGACACGGTCGACGCCGAGTACCCGTATCGACTTGGCCACCAGCGGCGGCACGTCGCAGAGCTGGAGCCGCGTTCCGCTCGCGCTGCAGCGCAGGTGCACACGGAGGAACAGCTCGATGCCCGCGCTGTCGCAGAAGGCGAGGCCGGAGAGGTCGAGGATCAGGTTCCGGTAGCCGGAACCGGCGAGTTCGGCGAGGCGCGGCTCCACCCGCCCGGCCGTGTGGAGGTCGAGCTCTCCGGCCAAGGAGACGCTCAGGTCGGCGCCGTCGCGTGCCGCGGTCTTCAGGTCGATAAAGGTGGTCGTCATGGAGCCCTCCCCATGCTGCGTGCGGCTCTGCGTTCGAGCCGCGCCGTTCCCCGTGCGGCTCCATCTCACCGGACGCGGGCCGCTCGCGGGAAGGACCGGACGCCCCCCGCGCAGGGCCGAAGGTCCCCCTCCCGCGCACCAGGCGCGCACCCGCCGCGCGGAGCGGGCGGTCGATCAGGGCCGATCGGCCCTGTCCGTCCGGCCCACCCGGGAGGCAGGATGCTGAGGTTCGTGCGCCCAGGACGAACCCCGGCGAAGGAGTTGCGTCATGACCGACAGCGGTGCCCCCTCCCCCGCGAAGCCACCGATCACGGTCTTCCTGCTCGACGACCACGAAGTCGTGCGCCGCGGGGTGCACGACCTGCTGGATGCCGAGCCCGACCTGACCGTGGTCGGTGAAGCGGGGACGGCCGAGCAGGCGCTGATCCGGATTCCCGCCCTGCGCCCCCAGGTGGCGATCCTGGACGTACGGCTCCAGGACGGTGACGGCGTGAGCGTGTGCCGTGAGCTGCGCGCGCGGATGCCCGGGCTGGCCTGCCTGATGCTCACGTCGTTCGACGACGAGGAGGCGCTGCTGGACGCCGTGATGGCGGGGGCTTCCGGTTACGTGCTGAAGCAGATCACCGGAACCGACCTGGTCACCGCCGTCCGTACGGTCGCAGCCGGCCAGTCCATGCTCGACCCCGGCGCCACCACGCGCCTGATGGCCCGGATGCGCGGCGAGGTATCCGAGGAGGAGCAGGTCCCCGGGCTTCCCGGCTTCACCGACCGGGAGAAGGAGATCCTCGTCATGGTCAGCGAGGGGCTCACCAACCGGGAGATCGGCAAGCGGCTGTACCTCGCCGAGAAAACGGTCAAGAACATCATCTCGCGGCTGCTCACCAAGCTCGGTGTGGAGCGTCGTGTCCAGGCCGCCGTCATCGCCAGTCACGCGCTGACCCCGCCGAGCCGGCATCCCGTCCCGGCCGCCGAATAGCCGGCGTCCGGAGGGCGTCCCGGCAGGTGGGTCGGGCGGGCGGGGCACACCGTACAGTCGCGTGCCCCGCCCTCCTGCCCGCCCGCCCCGGAACGGTCAGGGGTGCGGGACCACCGCGACCGGGCAGGCCGAGTGGTGCAGGACGGCATGGGCCACGGATCCGATGCGCATCCCCATCGACGACTCGCGGGACCGGCGCCCGACGACGAGGAGCTGGGCGTCCGAGGCGGCCGACAGCAGTACGTGGCCCGCGCTGCCCTGCTCCACGTGCGCAAGGGTCTCCACCTCGGGGTACCTCAGCCGCCACGGCTCCAGCGCCTGCTCCAGCGCGGCCGTTTCGTACGGCTCCAGGCCGCCGAACCGGTCGGCGATCCACATCGATCCGGGGCTGTAGCCGTAGACCGGGGGCAGGCTCCAGGCGCGGACGGCGCGGAGCGGGACCTTGCGGGCGGCCGCTGCCTCGAAGGCGATCCGGAGTACTTCGGCGGACTCCTCCACACCGCCCTGCTGGCCGACGACGACCTCCCCCTCCTCCGGCAGGGCCACGGGCCTCCCGTGCGCGGAGCGGACGGAGACGATGGGGCACTCGGCGGCGGCGATCACCTGTCGGCCGTAGGAGCCCAGCAGGAAGCCGGCCAGGGCGCCGTGCCCACGCGTTCCGAGAACGAGCATCTCCGCGCCCTTGGCGGCGTGCAGCAGGGCCGGCACGGGCACGTCGGAGAACACTTCCGCGGTGAGGGTGAGACCCGGGTACCGGTGGACGAGCTCGCCCTCGGCCTGCTTCAGGATGTCGTCGGCGCGCCGGGCTTCGGCGTCGCGGTCCTGGACCAGCGGGAGTTCGAGCGGTTGCCACAGCCAGGCGTGGACCACGTGCAGGGGCAGGTCACGCCGTACGGCTTCGCGCGCGGCCCAGTCCGCCGCGGCCCGGCTTTCCGGGGTTCCGTCCACTCCGGCAACGAGGGTGCGCTTCACAGGTCTGTCCTCCGTACTGATGCCGGGGCATCGGGGTCGGCCGGCAGGGGGTGAGCGGCACCGGCCGGGGGAAGAACCGGCGCCGCTGAACCCACCATCGCCGTGACGGGACGTGCCGCACAGGGGCCGACAGTCCCTCCCCCAGGGCCGGTCCTCCCCTCCCGGCAGAAGCGGGGTTCGCGCAGGGTGTCGGCATCGGCTCAGTCGACGAACGTCCCGGACCGCCGCACGGAGGAGCGGACATGACCGCGTACCCCATCCCGGAGCTCGACGCCCACTGGCGCGCCGCCAACTACCTCGCGGCCGGCCAGATCTACCTCATGGACAACCCGCTCCTGACCGAACCCCTGCGGCCGGAGCACATCAAGCCGCGGCTGCTCGGCCACTGGGGCACCTCGCCCGGCCTCAACCTCGTCCACACCCATCTGAACCGCGTCGTCAAGGACCGGTCGCTGGACGCCCTGTGCGTCTGGGGCCCGGGCCACGGCGGACCCGCCGTCCTCGCCAACTCCTGGCTGGAGGGCACGTACACCGAGACCTACCCGGGCGTGACCCGGGACGCGACCGGCATGGGGACGCTGTTCCGGCAGTTCTCGTTCCCGGGTGGAGTGCCGAGCCATGTGGCGCCCGAGACCCCCGGCTCCATCCACGAGGGCGGCGAGCTCGGATACGCCCTCGCGCACGCCTACGGAGCGGCCTTCGACCATCCCGGCCTGCTGGTCGCCTGCGTCATCGGCGACGGCGAAGCCGAAACGGGACCACTGGCCGCGTCCTGGCACTCGAACAAGTTCCTCGACCCGGTCCACGACGGGGCCGTCCTGCCGGTCCTGCACCTCAACGGCTACAAGATCGCCAACCCCGCGGTGCTGTCCCGGATCCCCGAAGCCGAGCTCGACGCCCTGCTGCGCGGCTACGGCCACGACCCGCTGTACGTCACCGGCAGCGACCCGGCCCTCGTCCACCAGGCCATGGCCCGCGCGATGGACCATGCCCTCGACCGCATCGCGCTCATCCAACGGGAAGCGCGGACCGCGGGCTCGGATCCGGGGCGGGAATACGCGCGCTGGCCGATGATCGTCCTGCGTACCCCCAAGGGCTGGACCGGCCCGGCGACCGTCGACGGAGAGCCCGTCGAGGGCACCTGGCGGGCCCACCAGGTCCCGCTCGCCGGGGTGCGGGAGAACCCTGAGCACCTGAGGCAGCTGGAGGACTGGCTGCGCTCGTACCGGCCGCAGGAGCTCTTCGACGCCGAGGGCCGGCCGACGGCGCAGGTCCTGGCCTGTGTCCCGGACGGCGAGCGCCGCCTGGGCGCCGTCCCGTACGCGAACGGGGGTCGGCTGCTCCGTCCGCTGCCGCTTCCCCCGCTCGACGCGTACGCCGTCCCCGTCGACAAGCCGGGCGGCACGCTCCACGAACCGACCCGCGTGCTGGGACACTTCCTCAGCCGGATCATGCGCGACACCGCCGAGCGGCGGGACTTCAGGGTCGTCGGACCGGACGAGACCGCGTCCAACCGGCTGGACGACCTGTACGAGGTCACCGGCAAGGCCTGGCAGGGCAGCACGGAGGCCACGGACCGGAACCTGTCGCGGGACGGACGGGTCATGGAGATCCTCTCCGAACACGTCTGCCAGGGCTGGCTGGAGGGCTACCTCCTCACCGGCCGGCACGGCCTCTTCTCCACGTACGAGGCCTTCGCCCACATCGTCGACTCCATGGCCGGCCAGCACGTCAAGTGGCTGAAGACCGCACGCGCCCTGCCCTGGCGGGCCCCGGTGGCGTCCCTGAACTACCTGCTCACCTCACACGTCTGGCGCCAGGACAACAACGGCTTCTCCCACCAGGACCCCGGCTTCGTGGACCACGTCCTCAACAAGAGCCCCGAGGTCGTGCGGGTCTACCTGCCGCCGGACGCCAACACCCTGCTCGCCGTGGCCGATCACGCCCTGCGCAGCCTCGACCAGGTCAATGTGATCGTCGCCGGGAAACAGCCCTCCTTCGACTGGCTGCCCGTCGACGAGGCCCGCGTCCACGTCGCGCGGGGTGCGGGCGTCTGGGAATGGGCGGGAACCGACCACGGCACCGGCGAGCCGGACGTGGTGCTCGCCTGCGCCGGTGACGTACCCACCATGGAAACCCTCGCCGCCGCGGCCCTGCTCCGCGAGCACCTGCCCGCGCTCGCGGTCCGGGTCGTCAACGTCGTCGACATCGCACGGCTCATGCCCCGGGAACAGCATCCGCACGGAATGACGGACACCGAGTACGACGCCCTGTTCACGCCCGACAAGCCGGTGATCTTCGCGTACCACGGCTATCCCTGGCTGATCCACCGGCTCGCCTACCGCCGCACCGGCCACCCGCACCTGCACGTGCGCGGCTACAAGGAGTCGGGGACCACGACCACCCCCTTCGACATGGTCGTCCGTAACGACCTCGACCGGTACCGGCTCGTCATGGACGTCATCGACCGCGTCCCCGGGCTCGCGGGCCGCGCGGAGGGGCTGCGTCAGGCCATGGCGGACCGGCGCATCCGCCACCACGACTGGATCCGCGCCCACGGCACCGACCTGCCGGAGATCACCGACTGGTCCTGGCCCTACTGATGAGCGCGGGATTCGTCCGCGCCCGCCCGGCGCCCGTGATCGCGCGCGAAGGCGTCGAGCGTCTGCCGCAGCGGACCGTGGGTGTGCAGGAAGCGCTGGTCCAGGATGTCGGCGAGGTCTTCGAGCGCGGTGTGCAGCACGGCGCCGGCGAGCCGGGCATCCGGGTGGTGGGCGCCCGCGGCCTGATCGGCGAGGTCCAGGGCGTAGCCGATCTGGTGGGCGAGGGAGGTCCGGTCGTCGACGTCGTGGAAGTAGTAGGACTCCGCGTACTGGAGGAAATCGACCGCGACGACGGAGAACTGCGCGGCGAGGCTGTCCAGCATGGTGGCCCCGGCAGGGGAGTCCACCTGCTCCCCCGACGGACGGGTCCGGCGGAGGTGGGAGAGCCGCAGCGCCAGGGCCCGCCGCCGTGCCAGCGCCGGATAGATCCCCAGGATCCAGGAAACCGTCGCGGTCAGCAGGACGAAGCCGACCAGGGCTTCCGCGGGGCCGAAGACGCGCAGCCATCCCTCGGCGGGCGCGATGTCCCCGAGGCCCAGTGTGGAAGCGGTGACCAGGGAGAGGTACACGGCGTCCAGCAGGCTCCCGTACTCGGCGGGGCGGAGCCCGCCCGCGTAGACGAACCCGTCGGGCACGTGCGGCCAGTAGACCAGCGCCCAGCCCGCGACCACCGTCACGGCCCACAGCCCGACGACCGACACCATGGCGAGCGGGCCGGCGAGCCCGGAAGCCCCGCGCCGGGAGGTGAAGACGGGGGCGAGCCGCCACAGCGTGGTCATGACCAGGCGGCTCAGCCCCCCGTGGCGCGTCGGATGCCACAGGGTGTGGAACACATCCCGCAGGACGAACAACACCAGGGCCGCGCCCGCGACCGACACCAGCCACTCCATCCGGCACCCTTCGTCCCGTCGCACCCCACCCTCAGGCTCCCGTACCACCCCCTCCACGCGACGGAGCCCGCGCCGTACGTCGGCCGTCGGCCGTCGGCCGTCGGCGAGGCGGGCACGGGGCCGAAGGACCCCCTCGGCGGCCCATTGAGGGCCGGTCGGCCCATCCCGGGACGCGCCGCGGCCTCGGATACTGAGAACGGACTCGCACGAGGAGGCCCCCATGACCACACAATCCCCCACACGGATCGCCGCCGCGCTGTCGGCCGAGTACCGCACCCGGCTGATGAGCATGGGCAGGGAAGTCGACTTCCCCGATGGGGCCCGGCTCTTCAACGAAGGAGGCCATGCGGATCGGTTCTGGATCGTGCGGACGGGCGTCGTCGCCCTCGACGTCCATGTGCCCGGCAAAAAGGCGGCCGTGATCGACAATCTCGGTCCCGGCGAGCTGGTGGGCTGTTCCTGGATGCTGGCGCCGCACCGGTGGCGGCTGGGCGCGGAGGCGACGACGCCCGTGCGCACGCACGAATTCGACGCGGCTGCCGTGCTGGCGCTGATGGAAGCCGATCCCGCTTTCGGCGCCGCGATCGGGCATTGGGTCGCCCAGGTGCTCGCCCACAGGCTCCACGCCGCCCGTGTCCGGCTTCTCGATCTGTACGCCCCGTACGGCAGCGGCACCCACCTGTGAGTACCTCGGCACGCAGGTCCGCGACACCCCGAAGAGTGTGAGGAGCACGCGATGCCCGCCTCCCGATACACCGTGAGCGACGTCATGAGCCACACGGCCGTGGCCATCGGCCGCGAGGCCTCGTACAAGGAGATCGTCGAGCTCATGCAGCAGTGGAAGGTCAGCGCCGTCCCCGTCCTGGAGGGCGAGGGCCGCGTCGTCGGGGTGGTCTCCGAGGCCGATCTGCTGCCGAAGGAGGAGTTCCGGCGGGACGACCCCCGGCTTCCCGATCAGCTGGAGGAGGCGGCCAAGGCCGGGGGTGTGCTGGCCGAGGAGCTGATGTCGAGCCCGGCCGTGACCGTGCACCCCGACGCCACCATCGCCGAGGCGGCGCGGATCATGGCCCGCAAGCGCGTGAAGCGCCTTCCCGTCGTGAACGCCGAGGGAATGCTGGAGGGCATTGTGAGCAGGAGCGATCTGCTCAAGGTGTTCCTGCGTCCGGACGAGGAGATCGAAGAGGAGATCCGCGACGCGGTTCTCGCCGAGCTCGCTCCCCCGGTACACGTGGAGGCATCGGTACGGGACGGCGTCGTCACCCTCCGCGGATCGCTCCGTGACCGCGCCCTGGTGCCGCTGATGGCCCGCGCCGTCCGCGCCGTCGAGGGTGTCGTGGACGTCCAGATGGAAGTGGTGGACGTCCGTACGCAAGGGGAGGGACAGGCCGCCGAAGCAGTCTGAGGTCACCGCTCCGAGCCGCCTTGCCCCCGGGTGCGCCACGAGGTGCATGTGTCCGCTCCCTGCGACAATTCGTACGAGACGTACGCAGAGCGGATCGACCACAGGGGCGTACATGTCCGACGCACCGGCGGCCTCGGCCGCGGGGCCCATCAAGGTCTTCCTCCTGGACGACCACGAGGTCGTACGCCGCGGCCTGCACGACCTGCTGGACGCGGAGCCCGACATCGTGGTCGTCGGCGAGGCGTCCACCGCCGAACAGGCGCTGGCCCGCGGGCCGGCGCTGCGCCCGGACGTCGCCGTGCTCGACGTCCGGCTGCCCGACGGCGACGGCATCACCGTGTGCCGTGAGCTGCGCTCGCACATGCCGGAACTGGCCTGCCTGATGCTGACCTCGTTCGACGACGAGGACGCGCTGCTCGACGCGATCATGGCCGGGGCGGCCGGCTACGTCCTCAAGCAGATCAAGGGGTCCGACCTGGTCTCCGCCGTACGGACGGTCGCGACGGGGCAGTCGATGCTGGACCCGGCGACGACCGCCCGCCTGATGCACTCCCTGAGGGACCCGGAGACCGCGAGAGCGCCGCAGGACGCCCGGCTGGCCGCCCTCTCGGAGCGGGAACGTTCCGTGCTCGAACTGATCGGCGAGGGCCTCACGAACGCCCAGATCGCCAAGCGGCTGTACCTGTCCGAGAAGACGGTCAAGAACCACATCTCCCGGCTGCTCGGCAAGCTGGGTGTGGAGCGCCGGGTGCAGGCCGCCGTCATCGCCGCCCAGGTCCACGAGCACGAGCACGACCACGAGCGCGACCGCGGCAAGGGTCAGCGCTGACCGGTCGCCGGCAGCGGGACCCGCCACTCCAGCTTCGTCCCCCGGCCGGCCTGGCCGTGAGCCGATACGGTCAGCTCTCCCCCCAGCAGCTCGGCGCGCTCGGCGAGGTTGCGCAGTCCGCTGCGCCGGCCACCCTCCGGGATGCCGATCCCGTTGTCGCCGACCACGACCGTCAGGACGCCTTCGCCGACCGCGATGGAGACCTCTGCCCGGGTGGCCCGGGCGTGCCGGGCCACGTTGGCGAGTGCCTCCCTGATCACGGCGAGCACCTCGTCCGCGACCGGCGGCGGTACGTCGGTGTCGATCAGGCCTTGCATCCGCAGGGCCGGCGCGAAACCCAGCGCCGTGGCGGCCTCGTCCAGGGTCTGGACGGCGCGGAGCCTGAGCTTCGGAGCCACCGCGGACACCTCGCGCGCACGGAGCCCGAAGATCGTGGAGCGGATGATCTTGATGGTTGCGTCCAGGTCGTCGATCGCCCGGGCCAGCCGTTCGGAGGCCTCCGGATGCTCGACGAAGCGCTGGGCGCTCTGCAGGGTCATGCCGGTGGCGAAGAGCCGCTGGATCGCCAGGTCGTGCAGGTCGCGGGCGATGCGGTCGTGGTCCTCCAGCAGGCTCATCTGTTCCGCGTCCCGGCGCCGGTCGGCGAGTTCCAGGGCCAGGGCGGCCTGGCCGGCGAAGCCGGGCAGGGCTGCGACCTCGATGCCCGCGAACGCCGGGCGGCCGTGTCTGCGGGCCAGGGCGAGGACGCCGCTCAGCTTCTCCTTGGTGCCGACGGTGACGGCCACGGCAGAGCCGAACCCCTTCCACTGCTCCGGCTGCACGGTGATCCGCTCGTCGCTCTCGACGTCGGCAACGATGATCAGCCCGGCCTCCTCGCCGACGGCGGCAGCGGCCAGGGTGCCTTCGCTGCTCGGCAGCACGATGTCGCGATGTGTACCGGCGCCGTCCCCCAGCGCCAGCGAGCCGCGCAGCTCCCCGCTCTGGCCCAGGAGGTAGAAGACGCCGATGTCGGCGGCGGTGATGTCCCTGGCCCGCTCCAGCATGCCTTCGAGCACCTGGCTCTCGCCCGACCCGGAGAGCAGCGCGCTGGTGAATTCGGAGCTGGCGGCCAGCCAGCGCTCCCGGAGGCGGACCTCCTCGAAGAGGCGGGCGTTCTCGATGGCGATGCCGGCCGCCACCGCGAGCGTGGACAGGACCGCCTCGTCCTCCTCGTCGAAGTCGGCCCCGCCCCTCTTCTCGGTCATGTAGAGGTTGCCGAACACCTCCTCGCGGACCCGGATGGGGACGCCGAGGAAGGAGTGCATCGGGGGGTGGTGGGCCGGGAAGCCGTAGGAGGCGGGGTGCTCGGACAGTTCCGGGAGCCGGAGCGGTTCGGGGTTCCGGATGAGTTCGCCGAGGATGCCGTGGCCGGAGGGCAGGTCGCCGATCCGGGCACGGAGGTCGTCGCTGATGCCGACGGGGAGGAACTGGGCGAGCTTGCGGTCGTCGCCGATGACGCCGAGGGCCCCGTACTCCGCGTCGACCAGGACCACGGCCGCTTCGACGATGCCCCGCAGCACCTGGGGGAGGTCGAGCTCCCGGCCGACGGACATGACGGCTTCGAGGAGCCCGTTGAGCCGGTCCCGGGTGCCGCGCACTTCGTCCATGCGGACCTGGAGCTCGTCGAGCAGTTCGTCCAGCCTCAGCCGTGGGGCCTTCGGACCTACGGCGGCCTGGTCTTCCCCGCCCATGCGTACCTCCAGCGGCGCCCAGGGGGAATGCACCATGCCTCGATTCCCACCGTAGCCCCGGGCCGCCGTACCCGCTCAGGATGGCGGGAGGTCTCAACCGCCTCGGACGGCGGGAACCGTGATCACGGGGCAGTGCGCCCGGTGCAGCAGACCGTGGACGACGGATCCCAGGCGCATCCCGGAGTAGCCGCCGCGGCCGCGGCGGCCCACCACCAAGGCGAGGGCGTGGTCGGCCGCCGTCGCGAGTTCCTCCACGGGGTGCCCGGTCGGCGCCTCGTGGGCGAGCGCGACGTCCGGGTACTTCTGCGACCAGCCGGCCGTGGTCTCGGACAGCATCCGTCGCTGGGCCCGCAGGGCGGCTTCCTCGTCGTACAGGGGGAAGTGCGGCGGCTGCCACACGGCGATGGCGCGCAGCGCGGCCCCCCGCAGGTCCGCCTCCTCGAAGGCGAGGGCGAGGGCCGCCTTGGAGGATTCGCTGCCGTCGATGCCGACGACGAGGTAGGGCGGCTGCTGGGTGATGTGCTCGGCGTCCCCGACGACCACGACCGGGCAGTGCGCCTGCGCTGCGAGCGGGACCACCGTGGAGCCGGCGCTGAGGTATTCCGCGGTCCGGCTCAGGCGGCGGGATCCGAGCACGATCATGTGCGCCTGCCCGGACGACCGGCCGATCGCCGGGGCGGGCATCCCCTCGGCCAGCTCGGCGGTCACGTCGACGTCCGGATGCCGCTGCCGGGCCCAGGCGGTGGCGGCCCGGAGGGTTTCGTCGGCGGCCTGGCGCGGGGCCGTGACGCGGGGCTCGCCGTCGACCTGGTGCGCGTCGTGCGACGGGGGTACGGCCATCACCAGCCGAAGCCCGAGCTTGCGGCGGTGGGCCTCGTCGGCGGCCCAGGCCAGGGGCAGGTGCCAGTCCCTGGCCGGGTCGATGCCGACGACGATCCCACGGGCCGCGGCGGTGGCCATCAGGACCCACTCCCCTGCTGGTCGGCCTGGCGCGGGATGAGCTGCACGGGGCAGTGGGCGTGGTGCAGGAGGCTGTGGGTGTGCCACCCGAGGGTGGGTCCCATCGTGCCGGGCGAGCGTCGGCCGCCCATGACCAGCAGGTCGGCGTGGTGCGACGCGTCGACCAGGGCTCCGGACACGGAGACGCTCTTGTCGGCCTCCGCCTCCACGGTGAGGTCCGGGAACTCGTCGCGGATCTGCTCGGAAACGGCCGTCAGGCGCCGGACGTGCTCCCCCGCGATCGCGTCGACGTCGTCGAGCATGGTCACGACGGTGCCGGCGGACTCCAGGACGTTCCACACGTGCAGCAGGCGCAGCTGGGCCTTGCGGATCTCGGCTTCGCGGGCCGCGTACCGGACGCAGCCCAGGTCGTGCTCGTCGCGGACGGCGGCGAGCACCACACCGGTCTCGGCCTCGGCCTCGTCGCCTGTTCCTCTGACCACGATGACGGGGGTCTTCGCTCCCGCAGCGACCTTCAGTCCGACGGAGCCGAGCATGAGGGAGTTGAACCCGCCCAGACCCCGGTTGCCGACCACGATCGTGCCGTGCGGGGCGGCGGACCGGTGCAGGCTGGGAACGGGTGCGCCGCGGCCGAGCTCCGTGGTGACGTGCAGGCCGGGGTGCAGCTGCGCGACTGCGGCGGCGGTGTCGTCGAGCAGTTCGCGCCCGGCGCCGCGGACGCGCTCGATGGTCTCCGCCGACGCGTACAGGGCCCGGCCGTCGGTGTCGGCCGCGTGGACGATGTGCAGCGGGCGCTCGCGGCGCGCGGCCTCGGCAGCTGCCCACAGCGCTGCCCGGCGGGCGGGCTTCGAGCCGTCGACGCCGACGACGACGGTGCCGAGTTCGGGGCTGATGGCGGTGTCGTTCATGATTCCTCCTCGCCGAGGGCCACTCGGGTCAGCTCCCACGCTGACACCGGGGAGCCCGGCTCGCAGAGGGCCGCTCAGGACCGTCCGGGGGCCAAAGGTCCCTGTCGCGGGCACCGAGCGGGAAATTTCACCCCGTGGAGGGTCCGACCGGCCCCCGCCGGGACCCGTTCGGCCCTGCTGGGCTCGCACCGGCCGGCGGATCATGGATGGCCTCGAACGGCTTTCAAGGTTCATCCGTGTGGCTCACGCAAGGTGGCAGGAGGTGCCCCGATGAAGCACATCAAGGTGGGAGACCTGATGACCGACGAGGTCGTCTCTGTCGTCTCGGCCACCCCGTTCAAGGATGTCGCGAAGCTGCTCGCACAGCACGACATCAGCGGTCTGCCCGTGCTCGACGACGAGGACCGGGTGGTCGGCGTCATCTCCGAGAGCGACCTGCTGAGCAGACAGGCCTCGGCGGTCCCGGCAACGGGTGACGCCGAGGAGGGGGCCGCCGTGCCCGAGGCGGCGGCCGTCACCGCCGCCGGCATCATGTCGGCGCCGGCGGTGACGGCCCTTGCCGACGAGACCGCCGCGGAGGCGGCCAGGCTGATGACCCGGCGCGGCGTGGAACGGCTCCCCGTCGTGGACGAGGAGGACCGGCTCGTCGGCATCGTGACGCGCCGCGATCTGCTGAGGCTCTTCCTGCGGCCCGACGCCGAGATCCGCCGCCGTGTCGTCGACGACGTACTCGTGGGCACGATGGGGCTGAGCGCGGAAGCGGTCGAGCTGCACGTCGTGGACGGCATCGTCACGCTGGAAGGGAGGCTTGAGCGACAGAGCCAGGTCCCGGTGCTGATCCGCCTCACCGAACAGCTCGACGGAGTCGTCGCGGTCGCGGCCCGTCTGACCGCCCGCTTCGACGACACCCTGCTCGCGCCGCCCGAGCGCGCCGCGCACGGCATGCCCTGGTGACCGCCGCTGACGACGGCCGGCGTACGGACCTTGTGCCGGGCAGAACATTTCCGCGCCGCCGAGGAGGCACCGCGATGAAGCACCATGTGACCGTCGGTGTCGACGGCTCCCCCGAGGGCCGGGCGGCCGCCCGCTGGGGCGCCCGGGAAGCGGCGTTGCGGCAGGTGCCGTTGCGGCTCGTCCATGCCGTCGACTGGCCCGCGAACCCCGCCGTTCCACGGCCCGGCCGCGAGAGGGCCGACCGGTGGGCCGACGAAGCGCTCACCGAAGCGCTGACGGACGTACGCCGTCGGCATCCGCAGGTCGAGGTCACCACCCGGTGCCTGTACGGCAGGCCTGCCGCCGCCCTCGCCGTCGAGGCGGGCGACGCCGGACTGCTCGTACTGGGTTCCCGCGGCCTGGGCGGCCCGGTCGGCTTCCTCCTCGGCTCGGTCGGTCTGTCGACGGTCGTCGCGACGGAGACACCGGTCGCGCTGGTCCGGGTGAGCGGCGAACCGGAGGGGTCCGGGCCCGCGCCGTCCGGCGGGATCGTCGTGGGCGTCGACATCCACGAGGCCGCCGACCGTGTCCTGTCGTTCGCCTTCGAGGAGGCCGACCGACGTGGTTGCGCACTGCGCGCCGTCCACGGCTGGAAACTTCCCGCCGCCTACGCGTACGCGCCCTTCTTCGACCCGGACGACGAGCGCGAGATCGGCCGGAGCGTCATGCGGATGCTGGACGACATGCTGCTGCCGTGGCGGCGCAAGTTCCCGGAAGTGAGCGTCACCCACCACGCGTTCATGGGATCCGCCGGTGGTCAGCTCGTCATGGCGGCCACCGGCGCGGACCTCGTCGTGGTCGGCCGACGTCACCGCCAGTCACCTCTGGGTTCGCACCTGGGGCGGGTGGCCCACGCGGTGCTCCACCACGCCGTGGCCCCCGTGGCCGTCGTCGCGCACTGAGGACCGGCAAACAATCATGAAGCACCGCACCGTCGCCGAGCTGATGACACCGAACGCCGTCGGCATCCGGCGGGAGACGACCTTCAAGGAGATCGCCCGGCTCCTCAAGGAGTTCGACATCACGGCCGTACCCGTCGTGGACGAGGCCGGGCGACCGGTGGGTGTCGTCTCCGAAGCCGACCTGCTCCACCGGCACGGCTCCGGCACGGGCGCGACCACCGCCGCGGCTCTCATGACCAGCCCGGCCATCACGGCGGAGCCGGGGTGGAGTGCCGTCCGTGCGGGCCGCGCCATGAGGAAGCACGGGGTCAAGCGGCTCCCGGTCATCGACGCCGAGGGCCGACTGATCGGCATCCTGAGCCGCAGCGACCTTCTCCAGGTCTTCCTGCGCAGGGACCACGCGATCCAGGAGGAGATCCTCGAAGACGTCGTGACCCAGACCCTCGGTATCCGCCCTTCCACCCTGACCGTGGACGTCACCGAAGGGGTGGTGACGCTCAGTGGCGCCGTCGGCCGACGCAGCCTGATCCCCGTCCTCGTACAGCTGTGCCAGAGCGTCGAGGGAGTCGTGGACGTGATCGACCGGCTCGTCTGCGAGCACGAGTCCGAAGGAGATGCACACGATGACGAACCAGGTGACCGTAGGCCTTGACGGGACATCGGAAAGCGCGGCAGCCGCCCGCTGGGCGGCCGTCGAGGCCGAGCTCCGAGGTGCCCGGCTGGATCTGGTCCACGTCGAGGAGTGGCTGGAACATCCACCGCTGCCCGTCACCACCACGCAGGCCCAGCGCGCGTGGGCGGACGACCTGCTCCGGGACACCGCCGGCGAGCTGCGCCGCGTGCACCCCGCCCTGGACGTCTCCACACGTCTCGTGGACGGATTGCCCCCGCTGGCCCTCGCCCACGCGGCGCAGGACTCCGGTCTGCTGGTCATCGGCTCACGCGGGCTCGGCGTCGTCGCGGGCTTCATCGTCGGATCCGTTGCCTCGGCGACCGTCGCCGCGTCCGAACGGCCCGTCGTCCTGGTCCGGTCCACAGCGGGAACGGGGGGACCACGCGACGGCGGACCCGTCGTGGCAGGGGTGGACATCCGTGAGTCCTGCGACAAGCTCCTGGCTTTCGCCTTCGAGGAGGCCTCCCGCCGCGACACGACGCTCGTCGTGGTCCACGGATGGACCCCGCCGCCGGTCGTCGGCTACGCACCGGGGCTCGACCTCGATGCCCCGAACGACATGGCCCACGCCCTCGACCCCGCCCTGGACCACGTGCTGAGACCGTGGCGTGAGAAGTTCCCCGGCGTACGCGTCGAACCCCGTGCCCCGATCGGCCAGGCCGCGATCCAGATCCTCCACGCGGCGACCGACGCGGCCCTCGTCGTGGTCGGACGACGCATCCGCCGGTCCGGCTTCGGTGGCCGCATCGGCCCCGTCACGCACGCGGTGATGCACCACGCCGTCCCGCCGGTCGCCGTCGTCGCGCACGACTGAGGCCGACCGCAGCAGCCGTGGTGTCCAGGCGGATCCAGTACTGCCCGCCCGCGGGCACGGTCGTGAGCCGCCCGCCGGGCAGGTGCAGCGGAAGGGGATGCGCGGTCCGGGAGTCCGGCACGGCGATGCCGATCCTGCCGGGGAGGAACCTGATGCGGATCCCCCGGTGGCCCAGGCAGTCGACCGTGAAGCTGCAGCGCGGGACCTCGCGCAACGGGGCGGGATCGATGCGCAGTCCGTCCGGTCCGGCCTCCAGTCCGACGATGCCCCGCTCGATGAGGTCGAGGGTGCCGGCCATGGCTCCGAGATGGATGCCTTCGCCGGTGGTACCGCCCTGGATGTCCATCACGTCGCCGAGCAGGGCCTCCTCGCAGTACCGCCAGGCTTCGGGGCCCTTGTGGCGGGCCAGGACCCAGCCGTGGACGAGGCTGCTGAGCGTCGACCCGTGACTCGTGCGCTGCAGGTAGTACGCGACGGTGGCCCGCCAGAGGTCGTCGTCGAGCTCGTAGCCGAGCCCGGCGAAGATCTCGTGGAGCTCGGCGGGGCGGAAGAGGTAGCCGAGCATGAGGGTGTCGGCCTGCTTCGACGCCTGGTACCGGTTGACCGTGTCGCCTTCGGACTCCAGGATCCGGTCGAGCCGGCGGATGTCCGTGTAGCGGCTGCGGTACGCGTCCCAGTTCAGCTCGGCCAGATCACCGTACCCCTCGAACTGGCTGATGACGTCGCCGTGGAAGGGGACGTACAGACGACGCGACACGTCGTCCCAGCGGCTCAGCACCTCGGCGGTGAGCCCGAGTTGCTGCTCCAGCTGCCGCCTGCGCGACGGCGGCAGCCCGGCGGCCAGTTCGAGTCCGCGGGCCAGCACCCATGCGGCGGTCACGTTGGTGTAGGTGTTGTCGTCGATGCCCGCGGCCGCAGCCCCGGGGTAGGCGTCGTGGTACTCGTCCGGGCCCGCGATCCCGCGGATCCGGTAGCGCTCCCGGTCGGTGTCGTAGTCGGCGGCCGCTCCCCAGTAGCGGGCGATGCCCAGGAGCAGTTCGGCGCCGGGTCCGTACAGGAAGCCCGTGTCGCCGGTGGTCTGCGCGTACCGCCAGACGTTCCAGGCGATGGCGGAACCGACGTGGCGCTGGAGGTGGGAGCGGTCGGACAGCCAGCGGCCTGAGCGCGGATTGAGATGGAGCGTCTGCGTCTCCTCCCGCCCCGAACCGGCGCTCTGCCACGGGAACATCGCGCCCGGTCGGCCGGTCCCCCGTGCCGCGGCGCGGGCCGCGGGCAGGCGGCGGTGGCGGTACATGAGCAGGGCGCGTGCCACCTCGGGGAAGTGGAGGGTGAGATAGGGCAGGACGAACAGCTCGTCCCAGAAGACGTGGCCCCGGTACGCCTCTCCGTGCAGCCCTCTGGCGGGTACGCCGACGTCGAGCTCCGCCGTGTGCGGGGAGAGGGTCTGCAGGAGGTGGAAGGCGTGGAGGCGCAGGATCCGGCCGGCTTCACCGGGCACCACTACTTCGCCTTGGCTCCACAGGTGTTCCCAGGCGGCCTTGTGAGTGGCCAGCGCGGCCGCGAAATCCGGTGCGAGGCCGACGTGTTCGACAGCGGAGGCGAGCGGGTCGCCCACGGGACGGTCCAGGGAGGTGTGGAGGGCCGCGGACTTGAGGATGACGGCAGTGTGGCCACGGGAGACCGGCAGCCGGAAGGTCTGCTCCGTCGCCGTTGCCGTGCGGTTCGCGGTCACGGGGGCCGGGGGCCGGGAGGATGTGCGTACCGCGATGCCGATCCGGATGCGGGAGGAGGTGGTCTCGCAGGAGAGCCGGGCGATACCGTCCACTCCTACGCCGGTGCGGTGGCCGGTGAGGTGACGCCCGTTCAGGTCCCGGTAGCGCTCGACACCGGCATTGGTCACGTCGCCGTCGAGGACGGACCGGATCTCTACGGCACCGTGCCATCCGTACGCGCGGAAGGTGCTCTGCTGGGCGGCGAGGTACGGATCCGCCATGTCGACGAACCTGGTGTGGGCGACGGCGAGCCGGCGGCCGTCGGCGTCCTGGTAGAGCATGCGGCGCGTGAGGGTGCCCGCGCGCAGGTCCAGGGAGACGTGGTG
Source organism: Streptomyces sp. NBC_00190 (assembly GCF_036203305.1). Taxonomy (GTDB): domain Bacteria; phylum Actinomycetota; class Actinomycetes; order Streptomycetales; family Streptomycetaceae; genus Streptomyces. Next base: position 935,361 of record NZ_CP108131.1, read on the forward strand.
GTGGCGCAGGCTCGGGTGGTCGGGGGTGAGCCAGTCCCCTGCTGGTCCGGCGTCGGGGAGGCACCGGTAGCGCAGGCGGGTCCAGTCGGGGAGGTTGACCATGTCCTCGTTGCCGACCTGCTTGCCCGCGATCCGTGAGAGGAGCCGGTTGTAGCAGCCTGCCGCATACGTGCCGGGGTAGTGGACGGCGTCGGCGTGTGATTCGGGTGCGGCTCCGCGCGTGGCGAAGCGGCCGTTGCCGAGGGTGCACAGGGCCTCGACCACGCGTTCGGTCTTCGGGTCGTAGCGGTCGAAGGCCCAGGTCCAGGTCCAGGACGACGAGGTGTTCACGGCCACGCTCCGGTGACGGCTCCGACGAGTGCGGTGAGGTCCGCCAGTACGACATCCGCGCCGTGGGCCCGCAGGGCCGCCGCGGCGGCGGTGCCGTGCGTCCGGTCAAGGCCGACCACCAGGCCGAACCGGCCGCGTCGGCCTGCCTCCACTCCGGCCAGGGCGTCTTCGACCAGCGCCGCGTCCGCGGGGTCGACGCGCAGCCGCCGTGCCGCTTCGAGGAACAGAGCGGGGTCCGGCTTGCCTGCCAGGGCCAGCCGTTCGGCGTCCGTGCCGTCCACCGTTGCGTCGACGAGCCCGGCCAGTCCGGTGGCTTCGAGCAAGGGGCGTGCGTGCCGGGACGCCGATGCGGCGGCACACCGCGTCCCCTGTGCCCGCAGGCCCTCCAGAACCGGCCGGACCTCGGGGAAGGCCCGTACGTCCCCCGCCTGGATCGCTGCGGTGAACGACTGCTCCTTGCGGGCGGCGACCGCCCGCACCGTGGCGCAGCCCGGTGGATCCGCCGCGGTGCCCGGCGGCAGCTCGATGCCGCGGGCGGTCAGGAAGGCGAGCGCCCCGTCGAGACGGGGTTTCCCGTCCACCAGTTCCCGGTACTCCCCTTCCGCGTCGAAGGGGAGCTGCCGGTCCGTCCGGGCGTCGGACGCCCAAGCGTCGAGGCAGCCGTCGAAGGCGGCCTTCCACGCGGCGGCGTGCAGCACGGCGGAGTCGAGCAGGACCCCGTCGGTGTCCAGGACGACGGCGCGCAGCGGCTTCACCGCCGCACCACCCGCCGGCCGGTGATCCGGATCGGGGTGATCTTCATCCAGTGCGTGCGTGGGCCGCCGGCCCACGGCAGGGAGTACGCGACGGCATCGAGCCGGACGAGCTCCTCGGCATCGGTGACGCCTGCCACCTCGCCCACGGCCAGGACGCTCCAGCCCAGCCTGGTGACCTCGTCGATGTGGTCGACCTCGAAGGCCGCTTCGGTGCCGGCGGCCCGCGCGAGCACAGCGTCGGCGGAGGTCCGGAAGGCGATGTCCCGGCCCGCCACCACATAGTTGACCGGGAATATCCCCGGACCGTACGGGGTGGAGACGGCGATCCTGCCGACGCCGTGCGTGGAGAGCAGCCGTCGGCACTCGCCGTCGGACAGCTCGACGAGCTCGGCGTCCAGCACCGCCATGCCCCTGCCGGGCGGATGGTCGGTCGTGGCGCCCGTCAGGTCCGCGACGGTCGTGTCGAGGGCGTCGGCGATGCGTACGAGGGAGCCGATCGCCGGTGCCGCGGCGCGTTCCTCCAGGTAGGCGACGTAGGTGGCGTCGGCCCCGCAGCGCTCGCCCACTTGCTCCCGGCTGAGGCCGAGTTCCTCGCGACGCCTGGCAAGCCGCCGGCCGAGGTCCGTGCGTCCGGCGGGCGCCTCGGCGGCGGCCGGTCCGGAGGTGGTCCTGTTCATGGGGTCCTCATATCCTCTCGGCGTCACGGCTGCGTGGCCGCGACCGTGATGGCGTCGTGCCGGGGCCCGCCGAGCGCCACCTTGAGGGCGCCGGTGTCGCCGGCGCGGGAGAAGACGTCGTAGGCCTCCTCCATCTGCCCCAGCTCGAAGCGGTGGGTGATCAGCGAGGACGACGGCAGACGGCCGGCGGCCATCATGCGCAGCAGCATGGGCGTGGAGTGGGTGTCGACCAGTCCCGTGGTGATGGTGACGTCCTTGATCCACAGGTCTTCGAGGTGGAGGGTTGCGGGCTTTCCGTGGACGCCGATGTTGGCGACGCGGCCGCCGGGGCGGACCATCCGGGTGCACATCTCGAAGGCCTCGGGGACGCCCACCGCCTCGATCACGACGTCCGCCCCGAGACCGTCGGTCAGGTCTTCGACCAGCTGCTGCGGTTCCTCGGCGGCGTTCACCGTCGCGTCCGCGCCCAGCGAGCGGGCGGCCGCCAGCCGGGCTTCGGCGAGGTCGACGGCGATGGTCCGGCCGGGGCTGTAGAAACCGGCGGTCGCGATGGCGGCCAGCCCGATCGGGCCCGCGCCGACCACGACGACCGTGTCTCCGGGCCGGACGTTGCCGTTCAGCACACCGACCTCGTAGGAGGTCGGGAAGATGTCCGCGAGCAGCACGGCGTCGTAGCTGTCGACCGCGCTGGGCAGCGGGTGGACGGAGAGGTCGGCGAAGGGCACCCGGACGTACTCGGCCTGGGTGCCGTCGATGGTGTGGCCCAGCACCCAGCCGCCGCCCCCGCGGCACTGTCCGTAGCGGCCCTCGCGGCAGAAGCGGCAGCGGCCGCACGGGCAGATGCAGGAGATCAGCACTCGGTCGCCGGGGCGGACCGTGCGGACGTCGCCGCCGGTCTCGACGACGGTGCCGACCGCCTCGTGGCCGAGGATCCTGCCGGGGGTCACCTCGGGCACGTCGCCCTTGACGATGTGCAGGTCGGTGCCGCAGATGGTGACGGCGTCGACACGGACGACCACATCGGCGGCGTCCTTGATGCCCGGGTCCGGTACGTCCTGCCACGCGGTCTGTCCGGGGCCCTGGAAGACGAGTGCCTTCATGACGTCGGCCTTCTTCCTCGTGTCGTCCGGTGGGGTTCACCGCCAGGCTGGCCCGGCGGCGCCCTCCCGCGCATGGGCCGGTCGGGTCCCAGGCGGGGCCTGTCGGCCCGTCCGGACTCTTCCAGGGTTTCGCGGAGCTGCGCCGCCGCAACCGGGAGGAGCCGTCGCACCCCGAGCCGGGGGAGGCCGTCCCGGTCCCCGCTGACCAGGGCCGGACGGTCCCGAGGTCTGCACCGCGAGGCCCTCCCGCAGCCCGCGGACCCGGTGCGAGCCTGAGGGAGAAGCACCTGAGGGGTCCGCACCCCACCACAGCGACATGCCGTTCGCCACGCCCGCTGAGGACCAGCCATGACCTCCAGCCCGTACACCGTCAACGACGTGATGACGAAGACCGTCATCGCCGTCACCCCCGCCGCCGAGTTCAAGGAGATCGTCACCGCGATGGAGCGCTGGAAGATCACCGCGGTCCCCGTCATCGAAGGGGAAGGCCGCGTCGTCGGCGTCGTCTCCGAGGCCGATCTCCTCACCAAGGAGGAGTTCCACGAACACAGGCCGGGCCTCATCGAGCAGATGCGCCGGCTCGGCGACACCGCGAAGGCCGGATCGGTGCGCGCCGAGGAGCTGATGACGAGCCCCGCCGTCACCATCCGCCCCGACGCCACACTCCCGCAGGCCGCACGCCTGATGGTCGACCGCCGCATCAAGCGCCTCCCGGTCGTCGACGCCGACGGCACCCTCCTCGGCATCGTCAGCCGCGCCGACCTCCTCAAGGTCTTCCTCCGCGCCGACGACGACCTGGCCGCGGAAGTCCGGCGCGAGGTCGTCGAACCCGTCTTCCCGGTCTCGCACGGCGACGTCACGGTCAACGTCACGCACGGAATCGTCACCCTGACGGGAAAGACCCGCGACCCGCACCTCATCCCCCTGGCCGCTCGCCTCGCCCAGGGCGTCGAAGGCGTGGTCGGCGTGCACTGCCGGCTCGAATGCCCCGCGTCCCGCTGACCGCCGAAGACCGAAACGAATCAAGGAGTGGAAACCCCTGTCTGACTGGGGCTGCGGATGGCAGTCTCTACTCCTCGGAAACGTTGTCCTGGGGGGGGTCACACGTGATGGAGCCGGGTACGGGCATGGGCCTGCGGGGCCGCAGCGGAATCCTGTCGCTGGTCGACGCGTGCCTGAAGGAGAGCCCGGCGGCGGAGCGGCCCCTGACCATGCTCCTCGGCCCGGCGGGCAGCGGAGCCAGCGAGGCGCACAGTGCGCTCATGGAGCACTTCGGGCCCGACTACCCCTTCGCCTTCGTCAACTTCGGCGGGGCCCAGTCCCTGCTCCCCCGCTACGCCCTCGGACTCCTGGCGCGCCAGCTCGAACGCAAACTGCCCCGCTACGGCCGCTCCCACTTCCCGCTGCTCAGCCTCGGCCTGCTCGCCTCCGACCAGGAGCTGCGCATGCGCAGCCTCGCCGAGGGCCGGCGCGCGGTGCAGCGCCAGCTCGACCGGTTCCAGGAGGAGAACGAGGCCCGGCACGGCGACTACCTGGCCGCCTTCTTCGAAGTGGGCATGGGCGCGGTCGGCATGCCCGAAGGCGCGTCCACAGCCGCGCTCGCCCTCTTCCAGGACGCCCTGCGGCGCGGCCGGCGCACCATGCCCGGCATACTCGCCGGCCGACTGGGCAGTCGGCTCACCGCCGGGGCCCACTGGTACGGGCGCCACCCCAGGACCCGCAGCGCGGACCCCATGGAAGCGCTCGTGGAGCTCAACCTCTGGCGCCACGAGGGCGACGAGAACGAGCAGGAGCGGCTCGACCTGGTCCTCTTCTCGGCCTTCCTGGAGGACCTCAGACGCAACACCGCCCGAAACTTCATGCCCCGCTCCTACCTGCTGCTCCTCGACAACTCCCACACCGAGTACGGCCGCCGCTTCCTCGACCTGCTGCTGCGCTCCCGGCACGACGAGACGGTCGTGGCCGGCCACGCCAGCGACCCGCTGACCGTCGTCGCCAGTTCCAACCGCTGGCTGCCCCGCTGGGGCCCGGCCACCGGCGACTCCTGGCCCTGGCAGCTGCGCGGCCCCGACCGGGCCTCCCTGGCCGACTGGAACGCCCACCGGCCGACCCGCGACAGCGAGGACACCTGGTGGTACCCGTTACGCCTGCGGGACCTCAACCTGGACGAGGTGCGGATCCGGATCGAGCTCCAGCTCGGCGGGAACAGCGACCTGGCCCCGCTGACCCGCCTCACCCCCTTCGTGCACCGGCTCACCGGAGGACTGCCGCGCGCCGTCCACCAGGTGCTCGACGTCTTACGCCAAGCCGGGCCGCCTCCGGACTCCGGCCCCCAGCAGGACCGCTGGCTACGCACCCTGCCCGACCGGCCGCTGCGGACCGGGGAAAACTCCGCCACCCTCGCCGACACCGCCCTCGGCCACCTCCTGCGCGACTTCGACGAGACCCAGCGGGCCACCCTCGCCGAATGCGCCGCCGCTCGGGACTTCTCCGTCGCCACGCGGCTGCTCAGCCCCAACGACTCCCTGTTCGGTGAGATCCGCTCCCGCTGGCTGCTGACCGGCCCCGTCGCCGTCGTCCCCGTACTCCATCCGTGGCTGCGCCGGCTGCTCCTGTGGCGGCTGGCCGCACGCCCCGACGGCTGGGACGCCGTCCACGAACTCCTCGCGGAGTACTACCGCGGCGAGGGCAAGCCGGTGCAGGAGATGTACCACCAGCTCGCCCGCGGGCGGACCGAGGAGGTCACCGCCCACCTGGCGCGGCGTTTCACCGCCGTACCGGCCGCCCAGTGGATCTCCGAGCTCGGCGCGATCACCGCCGCGCCGAACCGCCTCGCCGCCGACAGCGGTCCGCTGGAACTCCTCGCCGGGCTCGTCCCGAGCCGGTCCGGGCACGTGATGGACACCGAGTCCGTGATCCACACCCTGGTGACCACCCGCTGGGTGTGGAGCGATCCGCTCGCCGACCCCGCCATGCGACTCAACGACATGATCGCCGACGGCTACACCCAGCTGTCCCAACTGCGGAGGAACGACATCGTGGCTCTGTTCAACGAGGCGGAGCGGTACCGTCACTGGCGCGATCCCCAGACCGCCGGCTGGGAGGGCTGATCGCGTGCCCAGACTCGAATGGCCCCTGCACGTCGTACGCCGCGTCGCCCTCGCCACCGCCGCCGCCGTCGCCCTCATCGCGGCGCTGTGGGTGGGCGTCGGCTGGTTACAGGAACGCCAGGCCAGATGCGCCGACGGGGTCGTCGAGCAGGGCCCGGACGACGAGTGCGTCGGAGTGACCGACGGCTCCTACGTCTTCGCACCGCACCTCGACGCCGTCAGCAAGAAGATCGAGGAGGAGAACCGCCGGGTCCTCGCCAACGCGGACAAGGAACCGTACGTCAGCGTCGCCTACTTCACCTCCTTCACCAGCACCGCCGAGGACAGCAACTCCGCCGAGGGCGTCCGCCACGAACTCCAGGGCGCCTACCTCGCCCAGTACCGGCACAACCAGGGCGACCTCGCCGCCACCCCCAAGATCCGCCTGCTGATAGCCAACCCGGGCAGCAGGTCGACGCAGTGGAAGCACACCGTCGACGAGCTGATCGCCCGCAAGGACTCCCCGGACCGGCTCGTCGCGGTGACCGGCCTCGGCCCCAGCACCAACGAGAACCTCGCGGCCATAAAGCTCCTCTCCGAACACGGCATCGCCATGGTCGGCGCCACCATGACCGCCACCAACATCCAGGGCATCAACGGCTTCGTCCGGATCGCGCCCACCAACGAGGACGAGGCGTACGCGGCCGCCGGCTACCTCAAACGGCGCGGCGTCGCCACCGGCGTCGTCATCCAGGACGTGGCGGAGGGGAACCTCTACGCCTCCACCCTCGGCACCGCTTTCACCAAGGCCTTCCAGGAAGGCGACAAGCACCGGCTCGTCGCCGAGCGCATGACCTACGACTCCTCCGTCAGCAGCGCCTGGCAGAACGAACTGCGCTACATGCCCGGTCAGTTGTGCCAGCAGCGCCCGCAGCTCGTGTACTTCGCGGGCCGCGGACAGCACCTCACCCACTTCCTCGACGCGCTCTCCAACCGCAGCTGCACCGACCAGGAGTTCACCGTGTTCGCCGGGGACGACACGACCAACCTGAGCGCCGAGCAGCTCGCCCACGCCGCCGAGACGGGCATCGAGGTGCTCTATACCGGCCTCTCCCACCCCGACATGTACCGCTCGGCGCCGCAGGCGGTGTCCGCGCCGTCCGCGAAGAACTTCCAGCCGGGCGGGCTGCTGGACCGGTGGTTCCCGCACGACACCCGTGAGGACGGCGGGGCCCTGATGGGCCATGACGCGGTCCTCGCCGCGGCCCACGGCATCCAGATGGCCGCCCGCTGGCAGGGGCAGGTCGTCGGCGACGCGGTGGCCCGGATGTTCCACCAGATGGACGGCACCCAGCAGGTGGCCGGGGCCAGCGGGTTCATCTCCTTCCAGAACAACGGCAATCCGCGCAACAAGGCCGTGCCGATCCTGCGCCTCAACGGCAAGGGCCAGGTCGAGTTCGTCGAGGTGTCCGCGGCGGAGGGCAAGCCGCCGCAGGAACAGTGACGGAACTCCGCGGTCCGGCCCTGCGACGTGGACCGGAAGAGGCCGGGCCGAAGGGGCCCGGCCTCACGGAGTCAGGTCAGCGGGTGGTGGCGGTCCGCCGGCGGCGCGCGTACACCACCGCACCGCCGATCGCCGCCAGGGCTGCGGCCCCGGTGGCGGAGACCGCCGGCCAGGACGCCTCGGCCGCCTGTGTCGCGGAGCCGGCGGCGACCTGCTCCGGCTGGTCCTCCCCGAGGCCGGCGAACCCGCCGGCCAGGCCCTTGCGGTCGTACTCCGAGCCGGGCATCTTGTCGCCGTAGCGGGCGGCGACGAGCTTCTGGTACGCGGCGAGGGTGACGCCGCGCTTTCCGCCGAGGCCGGTGGTCGCCTCCTCATTGAGCGGCTCGACCATGCCTTCGGGGGTGAGCCGGTACCAGGCGTGGATCTGCGGCTCGGTGAAGGTACGGGCCTGCGGCGTGCCGCGCTCGGCGAAGGCGACCTCGGCGTCGCCGTCCCGGATGCCGGCCAGCTGCCAGCCCTCGGCGCCGACGTTCTGCGGGCCGCTTCCCGTCGCAGGGGCGTTCCCCTTGGGCGCGAGCAGCACGGCGGCGTTCTTGCCGTCGGAGGCGGCCACCCGGGAGGCCAGGTAGGAGAGCCGGATCGCGGTCTGCGGGGTCGCCTGGGTCTTGCCGGTCACGAAGTCGGGGCTGACCTCGAACATCGGCACCGGGTCCTTGAGGTCGAACCCGGGCGGCGCGGCGACCGCGGCGGGCGCGTTCCCCGGGGTACCGACGGTGCCGCCGTCCGCGGCGGGGGCGGTGCCGTGCTGCCGGGCCGAGACCAGGAATCGGGAGACCGTGTCGCGGAGCTGGTCGCTCCGGACGGCCTGCTGGGCGGACGGGTAGCCCGCGATGCCGTCGCCCTCCGCGGCCTGTGAGGGAACGATTCCGCTCAGGGCGGCGGCCAGCGCGGCCGTCGCGAGGACGGCGGCCCGGACCGCCGCGCGCTTGGTGTGTCGCATGGTCTGCATGGTCGGTCTTCTCCTCAGCCCTGGATCCCGATGCGGGAGTGGGTCCACTGGAACGAGTTGTTGTTCACGTAAGTGGCGTGGTTCCACCAGGTGTAGGTCTGGGTGGTCTGCCACGGGTCGCCGACCGCGATCATGTTGGTGGTGCTGTCGTAGCCGTAGATGACGTTCATGTGACCGCCGCCGGTGCGCCATCCGATCCGGACGGCGAACGGCCGGCCTGCGGCGATCTCGGTGACGGACTCGTTGAACGATGCGTTGCGGTACAGGCTGCGGCCGCTGTCCCTCAGCCCCAGCCTGGCCAGGCCGTTGGCCATGTCTTCCAGCGTCGCGGGCTGGTTGTTGCAGTCCACCCAGGTCCCCTGGGCGGCGAGTTGACAGAACTGCTCCTGGCTGACGGAGCGGCCCCAGTGTTTGGCGATGGTCACGCCGGAGGCGTCCCAGCACCACTGGGTCCTGACCTGCTTCTGCATGTCGATCTTGAGCGTCTTCGCCGTCGTGGGGGTGGGCGGTTTCGGGTTCGGGTTCGGGTTGGACCCGCAGACCGGCAGGGGGGTGGTGTTCTCGTTGATGAAGGCGTCGGCGATGTAGTACGAGCCGGTGAAGATCCACCGCGGATTGTTCTCCACCGTGTCCCCGGTGGTCCGGCAGGACATCTGGATCTTGTCGCCCACCTTCGAGGAACCGTTCACCTGGGCCGAGAGGGACGGCTTGGCCCGGTGGTTGACGGTCTTGTAGTTGCCCTGCCCGCCGATGACCGTGCCGTTGACCGCACCGGCCTGAGCGAGGGCACCGAAGCCGAACAGCAGACCGCCGGAGAGCGCGGCGGTGATCGCGGCTATCAGCGCTTTCTTGCGGCGGGACGCGCGACGTTTGTGCATCTTGCTCCTTGAACTGAGAATGCGGGCTGGCTGCCCGGCGGCGCGCCGATCAATACGCCGCCGGCCGTCTTGCCGCCCCAGGCGGCTACAGCCCGGAAATGCGGGCCGACCGAGCGTCACATCCGGACGGGTCGACGCCCCTGCGCTACCGGTGAAGCCGAGGTGCAGGTCCTCCATAACCAGGCACAACCGCACCTCTTTCCTTGAGTGCATTGGGTGCCGGGAATCCTGCCAGAGAGATGGAGGGATCCGAACGCCCTTGCTCTACGCGCGAAGATGTCGCCTATTCAATCACTGGATCGAGGTGATGTGATGGCTCGTCAATTCGGTCTCAATTGCTGCCAGTTGGCGACGACAGAGCCATTGGTCCAGGCCATTTTCGAGCAGCCCAATGGCGCGCGACTTTACGGAAACTTGATAGAGCGCAACCCTTTGTTGGACGCCATGTCAAATAGCGAAATCGCCCTGAGTGTATGCGGCGTGACTCTCCATCATTTCAAAAGGAAAACAAACCCTGGTTTTGCACGGAGAGGGCTCACAGCATGACGTGCTTGGCCTGGGTGTAGTCCAGGAGGCCGGACAGGGAGAGGTCGCTGCCGTAGCCGGAGTGCTTGACTCCGCCGTGGGGCATCTCGGAGACCGTGGTGCCGTGGGTGTTCACCCAGACGATGCCGGTGTGGAGGGCGCGGGTGGCGCGCATCGCGCGGTCGTGGTCGGTGGTCCACACACTCGCGGCCAGGCCGAAGCGCACTCCGTTGGCGAGGTGCAGGGCTTCTGCCTCGTCGGCGAAGGGCTGGACGGTCGCGACCGGTCCGAAGATCTCCTCCCGCACGATCTCGTCGTCCTGGCGGACACCGGCGACCACGGTGGGCTCGTGGAAGAAGCCGGGGCCCGCGGGCCGCCCTCCGCCGGTGACGATCTCGGCGTGGGCCGGCAGGCGGTCCAGCAGGGCCTGCACCGAGGTGAGTTGGGCCGCATTGTCGAGCGGACCGAAGTCGGTGCCGGTGCGGGGCCTGCCCGCCGCGGCGGCGAAGGCCGCGAGGAACACGTCGTGGATCCGGCGGTGGACCAGGAGCCGGGTGGGCGCGGTGCAGTCCTGGCCCGCGTTGTAGTAGGCGACCTCGGCGAGGGCGGCGGCGGTGGGCTCGACGTCCACGTCCTCGTGGACGATGACGGGGGCGTTGCCGCCGAGTTCCAGGTGGACCCGTTTGAGGCCGGCCGCGGCGGCCGCCGCGATCTCCCGGCCGGCGCGGACGCTGCCGGTGACGGCGATCAGGGCGACCGCCGGGTGGGCGGTGAGGGCCCGGCCGGTGTCGCGGTCGCCGCAGACGACGTTGAGCACCCCCGGCGGCAGGTGTCCGGCCGCGATCCGGGCCAGCAGGCCGGCTCGGACCCGCAGAGCCTGCGGACCACGGCGACCCGGACCGGCAGCGGCTGGGTGCTCAACGGCGAGAAGTGGTTCGTCACCGTCGGTGACCATGCGGACTTCATGATCGTGCTCGCCGCCGCCGGGGACGAGGGGGCGCCGACCCTGTTCCTCGTCGACAAGGACACACCGGGCATCGAGATGACCCGGGTGCCCCGCTGGATGCACACCAGACCGGTACGGACACCGGCAGCGAGGACGATTCGCTCCCCGCCGCCGTCGTCCTGGCCCGGATCGTGCGGAGCATGCTGCCCACGGACGCGGAGCTGCGCCAGGACTGGAAGCTCTGGCAGGAGCTGTGGGTACGCGCCCTGCGCGACGGCACGGCCCGGCACCTCGCCGTCGACCTGTACGACCAACTGCACGCGTGGGTCGGCGCAGTCGTGGAACGGGGCATCGCTTCCGGCGAGTTCACCGACTGCGACGTCTGCGGGCTCAGCACCCTGGTACTGGCCCTGTGCGACGGCCTCGGCATCCGCCTGATGCTGGAGACCCCCGGGTCGACCTCGCCACGGCCCAGTCGACGGTGTGGCGGGCGATCGCGCCGGCCCTCGGGATCGCGCCGGACTTCCCGACGGTCTGACGGCGTCGGGAAGTCACCCCGACGGACGGGTCCACCGGCCGCGCGGCCATCCCGTACGCCGTCGGGAGGTCCGCTGCCTGCGCCCGGAGAGCTGGGACGGAGCGAGTGCGAAGATCACGGTGATGCGCGCGCCTCCGAGCGGGCCGCGCGCGATGTGCATCGAACCGCCGGTGACGGACGCGGCCCTGCGGGCGATGTCGAGGCCGAGCCCCGACGAGCCGGTGCTGCTCCCGCGGGAGAGGGCCCGGTCCGGCTCCGGGATGCCCGGACCGGCGTCCTCCACGACCAGTTCCACGGCCTGGGCGGTGCGGACGACGCTGACGCCGAGCGCGGTACCGGGTGGGGTGTGCCGGAAGACGTTGCCGATGAGCGCGTCCACCACGGCGGCGATGTCGTCGTCGGAAAGGCTGACGGACGCGGGTTCCTGAGTGATGTCGAGGGAGCAGGGCCGGTCCTGCTGCTCCGCCAGGACCGCCCAGAAGGCGGTCCGGCGGCGGACGACGTCTGCAGCCTCGCAGCGCGGTCCGGACGGGCCCGCCGTCGTGGCGGGGTGGCCCGTGCCCGCTTCCGTGCCGAGCATGCCCTGGCCCATCGGACCCACGGCGAGCGGGGTGCGCGCCGCGGCGATGATGGCTTGGAGTTCCGCCTCCAGTTCGCCCACCGCGGCCTCGACCCTGGCCGACTCCGGTGAGCCCGCCATGCGTTCCGATGCCAGGTGCAGGGCGGTCAGCGGGGTGCGCAGCCGGTGGGACAGGTCGGCGACCATTTCGCGTTCGACGGCGAGGAGCTCGGTCATCCGGTGGGCCATCGCGTTGAAGGCCAGCCCCGCGTCGCGCAGTTCCTTGGGTCCCATGGGATCCACACGGGCGTCCAGATTGCCTTCGCCCAGGGCGTGGGAAGCGTGGGCGAGTCTCTTGGAGGACCTGACGACCTTCGCGCCGAGGCGGTCGGCGACCAGCACGGAACCGCCGATCAGCCCCACGGCGAGGAGGAGCATGACCGCCCAGGAGGCCTTGACCCCGCGGGTCAGCTCCCGCTCGGGGACGAAGTTCTCGATGACGGCGACCCGGTCGCCGGGCAGCACCACCGGCTGCAGGCATATCCAGCCGGTGGGAATCTGCTGGGAGATGGACTCGCGCCCCTTCTGGGCCCGTTCGAGCAGCGCCGCGGGGGCCCGCGAGCTGCCGAGGACAGGGGCGTCCGGCAGGTGGACGGCCAGATACTCGGCCGCGTCCAGGCTTGCGGCCGATTCCCGCAGGGCGGACGGGTCCGTGGTCAGGGTCAGTACGGGGGCCAGGGCGGCGGCCCGCTGCTCGGCCGCGGTGACGCTCTGCTCCTTGACCAGCGACATCACCAGGGCGGCCAGCGGTATGAGGAAGGAAAGCGCGACCATGGACGTCACGGCGAGCGCCACTCCGGCCAGTGAACGTCTCACCGCGGCGCCACCAGCTTGATGCCGACGCCGCGGACGGTCAGCAGGTAGCGCGGCGCCGCCGCGCGTTCGCCGAGCTTGCGGCGCAGGGACGACAGGTGCACGTCGACGGTCTGGTCGTCCACGTACGGCTCGCGCCAGACCTCGGTCAGCAGCCGCCGTTTGGAGACGACCTGGCCGGTGTGGTGGGCGAGGAAGGCCAGGAGGTCGAACTCCCGGCGGGTGAGGCGGAGCTCCCGGCCCGCCAGGGACGCGGTGCGCGCGCCGGGGTCCACCGCCAGCTCGCCCACGGTGGTGGCGCGCAGTGGATCGGCAGCCGGCGCCGGCCCCTGACCCTGGGCGGCATGCGCGGCGTGGGCGGCGGGACGGTGGCTGGTGCGCCTCAGGACGGCGGAGAGGCGTGCGATGAGCTGTCCTCCGGAGAAGGGCTTGACCAGGTAGTCGTCGGCGCCCGCGTTGAGGAGCTTGATGATTTCCGTCTCGTCGTCGCGGGCGGTGGCCACCAGTACGGGAACGGAGGAAATGCCCCGGATCATGCGCAGTGCGTCTCCTCCGTCCAGATCGGGCAGCCCCAGGTCGAGAACCACCGCGTCGACGGGCATCTGGGTGACCTCGCGCAGGGCGCCGAACCCGTCACCCACGCTGCGTACGGCATACCCGTGCTCCGCCAGGACCTCGATCAGTGACTGGCGGATGCTGGGGTCGTCTTCCACGACCAGGACGCTGGGCATGGGCACACCTTAGGTGAACGCACGTTCCTAGTGGACACCGAAGGCCGGGCCGTCGTCGGTGATGCGCAGGCGCACCGGGCGGTCGGAGACCGGGATGGTGCAGCCCTCCTGCGAGCTGCAGCTCGCGTACCCGAGCAGTACCGTCGCGTCCCCGTTGCCGTCCGCGCGGACGGGCAGCGTGGTGGTGACGGGACCGTCGGGGTAGACGGGGACCGGGGCGTCGACGCCGGGCACGCTGATCGTCCGTACGTCCGCGGCGGCCGTCAGTTTCCCGCCCGCGCGCAGAACGCCGGTGACGTCGACCGCGGTCGGTCTGCCCACGCCCTCGATCCCGGTGGGTGGCAGGTCGGTGCTGTAGAGGTGGAACCCCTTCTCCTCGGGGGTGAAGACCGCGGTCAAGGTGCCTTCCGTGGCGTGCCAGTCGGACACCGAGAGCGTGACGGTGACCCCGTTCTCGGTGAAGCTCGTCGTGGGCGCGGCGGCGCCGCTCTCGGCGGGCTGCCCGCCGCATGCCGCGAGCGCGGCGAAGGAGAGGAGGGCGGCCGCGATGCTGGCCTTCCGGGAATGCCTGGCATACATGCACACGTTCATCTTTGCCTCTGTTTCAGGGGAGAGGAGGGGACTAGACGGCCGCGGTGAAGTCCGCACTCCACAACTGCAGCCGGTACACCAGGTCGTTCCACACGCCGGTGGCCAGAGCCATGCCGACGAGCACGAGCATCCCGCCGCCGATCCGCAGGACCCACTGGTAGTGGCGTTTGACCAGGCCGAAGGCGCCCAGGGCCCGGCGGAAGGCCACGGCGGCCAGGATGAAGGGCAGGCCCAGCCCGAGGCAGTAGGAGGCCATCAGCAGGGCTCCGCGGGCCGCGCTCGCCTCGCTCCAGGCGAGCGCCTGTACGGCGGCCAGCGTCGGGCCGATGCACGGGGTCCACCCGACCGCGAACACCGCCCCCAGCACGGGTGCGCCCGCCAGCCCGAGCACGGGCCGCCGGTGGCTGCGGAACTCCCGCTGCGTGAAGCCCGGCAGGAGGCCCATGAAGGACAGCCCCATCAGCACGGTGAAGACGCCGAGCACCTGGGTGACCACCTCCTGGTGGGCCAGCAGGGTACGGCCGAAGTACCCGAACAGGGCGCCTCCGGAGACGAGGACAGCCGTGAACCCCAGGACGAACAGCACCGCGCCGGCCGCCATGCGGCTGCGCTGCCCGCCGCGGGCGTCCGCCAGGTCGGAGACCGACAGGCTGGTCACGTAGCTGAGGTAGCCCGGCACGAGCGGCAGTACGCACGGCGAGAGGAAGGAGACGAGTCCCGCGAAGAACGCCACGGGAGCGGCGACGGCCAGCGTCCCGTGGAGCAGGGAGGGAGCGTCCGCGGCGGCGAGGGACACGCCCGTGAACGTCGTCATGGCCCCTCCTCCGCCACGCGCGCGAGCAGGGGCCTCAGCTGCTCGTCGGTGACCGCGCCCCCGATGCTGACGGCGATGCGTCCTCGGCGGTCGATCACGAGGGTCGAGGGAATCGCCTGCGGGTTGAGGATCTCGGGAGGAAAGCGGAGCAGGAGCTCTCCGGCGGGATCGTGGAGGCTGGGAAATCCGAGGCCGTGCGCCCGTACGAAGCCCTGCGCCGCCGCGCGGTCGCGGTCGCGGGTGTTGATCCCGAGGAACCGGACCCCCTCGGCACGGGTCTGCGCGCTGAGCCTTTCGAGGTCGTCGACCTCCGCCCGGCAAGGTCCGCACCACGACCCCCAGACGTTGAGCACGACGACCTCGCCACGGAACTCGGCGAGGCTGACCGGCTTTCCGTCCAGGTCGTCGCCCGCCAGCGCGGGCGCGGCCGGCCGGGCGCCCGACTCCACGACCGTGGCGGCGGCCGCGGCCCTGACCGCGCCGCTCGCCGGTCCGGCCGACGCCCCGGCTCGGTCGGCGTCGGCTGCGGCGCCGGCCCCGCCGGAGGCGGCGAAGACACAGCCGGCGGCCGCCACCACGAGGCCGATTCCGGCCAGGGCGGCGGGCCGCAGAACCGGTCGCCTCATGACGCCCACTGACGCAGGAAGGAATTGATCCCCTCCGAGGTCAGGGCGGGATTGCCCGTGGCGTGGGTGTCGGTGCGCACCGTGCCGGACGGCGAGACGACGACCAGGACGGGCATCTTGTAGGTGCCGCCGGAGGGGCTGTACTTGCGCAGGAGCGCGGAGTTGGCGGAGCTGTTGCCGCCGATGTCGATCTTGACCAGGTGGTACGAGGCCCCGAGGATCGCCGCGGTCTGCGGCTGGGCGAACACCTTGTCGGCCGCCCTGCAGTTGCCGCACCAGTTGGCGCCGAAGTCGAGCAGCACCGTCCTCCCGTCGGCCTTGGCCGCGCTCAGAGCCGCGTCGATCAGCTTCTGCGCGTCGGCCGAACTGTCGTAGCCGGGTCCGGGTACCCGTACCGGCGCGGGAGCGGCGGACGTACGCGGCGGTTTGGGGGCGGCCGAGGTCTGGGCGCGCGAGGGGGTCGGCGAGGAGCCGGACGGGGTACTGGCGGACGCCGACGGCGAGGCCGGGGCGGTCGGGGAGGCATCGGCGGAGGCGGAAGCGGAAGCGGACTCCGTCCCGGTGGCGAGGGCCTGCGACGACTGACCGGCCACGGACGGCGAGGAGGCGCCGACGGGCTGGGAGGACGGTCCGCACGCGGTGGTCAGCCCCGCGGCGACCACGGCCGCGGCCACCAGCGGCAGCCGCACCCCGAGGAGCGTGGCGGAGCCGGGCCGGGTGGTGCTGCGGCCGGCACGGACGGGTCGGAGTATGCGAGAACTCATGGCGAAGACACCCCAAGGCACGGTTCGGATGACGGGAGGGGCGAAACGCCTCCCGGATCGGTGAAGCCGATGGTCGGACCGGTCGCCGGGGCATCACGCCCGGGCGCCGAAGGCCGCTCGGCTGACGCGAGCATAGGACCGCTCCGGGCCGCCGGAACCGGGTGAGCGTGATCTTGAGGTTCCCCTAAGGAACAGCTCACCTTCCGCTACACCGGAACTCGGGTGATGAGCGCACACAAGGAGGTGAAACCCGTGAAAGGGACCAGGGGGTCGAGTGGGACGGATCGGCCGGAACGGCCGGGCCCTCAGAACGACGTCTCGCGGACGCTGGCCTTCGCCATGGGTTCGATCGTCGCCGTGATGTCCGAGCGGTGGTCCGCGCTGGAGAACGTGACCGTCAGGGTGTCGTCCGCGGTCTGTGACGTGGTGGTCTTGAATCCGCGGCTGGGTACCGCGGAGATCAGGCACACGCCGCGGCTCCCGTACCGCACCGTGACCTTGCCGCCCTGCGCGGGGACGGTGTGCAGGCCCGGTCCGCCCTCCTCGCAGTCGACGGCGGGTTTCGGCGCTGTCGTCCGGGGGGCTCCCGTCGAGGCCTTCGCGGGCGCGGGTGTCGAAGGCGAGGGGGACGGCCGCTCGGTCGCGGTGGGCGAGGCGCTGGCGGACGCGCTCGGGGACTGAGGGCTCGGTGACTGGCCCTGCCCCGCCAGCCACGCCGGCGGCGAATCGAAGACCATCGGGGCGGAGCGGGCAACCGGAGGCGTATGCCGGGTCGAGCCGACCACGAACTGGACCGTGCCGAGCACGGCGGTCACGCTGGCGGCCGTGCATGACAGCCATATGAACAGGTAGCGCGGAATTCGGGGCACGGCCCCATAGTGGCGGACGCGTCGGCCCGGCCGTCACCGCCTCCCCCGTACAGCCGGCGGCCGGCCCCGGAGCGGCGGGCGAACGCCGACGTCCTCCTGACCCGTGTACGGGTCGGAGGACGTGTGCGGCTCGGCGGCCGAAGTGGAGGGCCGGCGGGAGGTTCCTACTTCGACGTCCCGAAGTCCTGCGTCCACCAGGGGCCGCCGTCGCCCTTGTGGACGCCTATGCCGATCTCCTTGAAGGAGCAGTTGAGGATGTTGGCCTTGTGGCCGGGGCTGTTCATCCACGCGTTCATGACCGCGTCGGCGTCCGACTGGCCGCGGGCAATGTTCTCGCCGAGGCGGGACCAGCCGTATCCGGCGGCCTCCACGCGGGAGGTCATGGTGGACCCGTCGGGGCCGGTGTGGGACATGACCCCGCTGCGGGCCATGGTGTCGCTGTACGACCGTGCCGCGGCGCTCAGCTTGGCGTTCACGGCCAGGGGACCGCATCCCGCCGCGGCCCGCTCCTTGTTGACCAGGGCGAGGACCGCGGACTCGGAGTCGCTGGAGCCACCGCCGGAGGAGCCGCCCGAACCCCCGGAACCGCCGCCTGTGGTGGTCCCGGCGGACGTCCGCGCGGGCTTGCTGGTCTTGGGCGGCGCCGAGGTGGCCGGGCTGCTCTCCTGCGCCTCGGACTTCGCGGGAGCGGCGGATCCCGTGGCGTCGGCGCCGGGCGTCGACGACGGCATCGCGCCCGTCGCGGAGGCGGCGTCGGCGGTGAGCGTCGGGAGCGGAGGAGAGGGGGTCGCCGTCGCCTCCGCGCCACCGGTGGCAGCCGTCCCGGACTTCGGCCCGGTGGCGCCGTCGGCCCGCCGGTCCACGCGCGCACCGCCGTCGGAATCGGCCACCGCGACCCCGACCGCCACCGTCGCGGCCGCCGCGGTCAGGGACAGCACGATGCGCGTGCGCACCGTCTTCTTCCGTCGCGCTTCGACTCGGGACGGCGTTCCGGGAGTTCGGCTGCGGCTCATGCGCTGTAGCACCTCACAGAGAGAAGGGGTGGGTCCGCCCGAGCCTAGGGCCGTGACCAGCAAAAAGAGCCGTCCGGAGGCGTTCTTCAAGGTCTCTTAAGGAAACCCGCAGGATCGGCACAGGAACGAGCCGGTTCAGGCGGCCGTATGGAGGTACGTGTTCCCGCGGTGCGGGATATGCGTACGCGTCGGGGGGTTTGCGTGAGGACCGTCCGGTAGATCCCAACAGGCCGTTGACCGGCCGCCGGTGACCGTTTCAGCATGCACGGGTCAATCCGTTCGACTGACGAAGGACTCACCCGCATGGGTAAAGGATCGTTACGTAGGACACGCGCGGCAATCGCTGCGATCGGCACGGCCTTGCTGATTTCGCTGGCAGTGGCCACACCCGCAGCCGCCGCGCCCGAACCGAACGACTCCGGATCGGATCGGCTCGCCATCACGCTGGGCACGCCGGAGAAGACGACCACCCTCACGGACACCGACGGCGACGTGAGCACCCAGGCCCTCGACTGTGCCGAAGGGTTCATCCGGCTCACGCGTACCGAGTCGTGCTCGAACATGAAGATACCGGTGATCTACACCGTCAACGGGACACCCGCCGGGACGGCGACCCTGCATTCCAAGGTCACGTCCACGCTCGACCCGCGCAACCGGTACGCGTCGAAGTACAAGGTGGAACTGCGGCTGACGGACCCGTCCTCCTGGGCGGGTTGGCTGACCAACGGCCGGGTCGGCTTCGAGTGCAACCACTGCGACGTGGCCGAGTCGGGTGAGCAGTTCCTGTTCCCGAACCAGACGCGGACGTACGAGTTCACCGTCTCGTCGCCGGGCCGGGACCTGGTCAAGGACAGCGTCCGCCCGTACGCCACCCTGGACGCGCCCCGTCACGACGAGGGCAGCGCGCTCATTGGGGAGACGTTCCGGCCGCGCTGCGACAGCACCGCCCGGATCACGCCCGTCCGGACCGGCGGCTGCGTGTACCCCGACGTCGCGGCCGTGTGGCTGCTGGACACGGCCAACCCGAGGGTCGACGCCGTGGCCTGGCACGTCGACTGGGCGCAGCGCAATCTCGACCAGCCGTGGGGGAAGCCCGGTACCCGGTACCCGCTGCACCGCACGTTCGACGACACGGTCATCGACGCGAACCGCGAGACGGCCTGCGGCCGCGACGTGCCCCGGCCCCCGCCGGGCAGCGGACTGTCCTGTGACGAGTACCCCTTCGCCCAGTCGCTGGAGGGCGCGAGCCGGAACCCGGACTACTCCTGCCACTTCCTCGACGAGCGGGACAACTCCCGTGAGGGCAGCCTGCGCAAGGCGTCGCTGAACGGCCAGCGGGTGCTGGAGGGCGACGCGTTCTACGTCCGTGTCCTGAAGTCCGCGGGCGCGGTGGCGCCGCCCGAGGCGATGGGGCCGGTGGGCTGCGGCAGGGACTGACCGGTCCCCCCGCCGGCACTTCCGCCGGACCGGCACCCCGAGAGCAGGGGCCGCACCCGCCATGGGTGCGGCCCCGTTCCGATTCGACACCGAGGGGAAGACCCCGCATGCCCGCCCCGCACCGCACCACCAGCAGCACCGTCCATGTCGACGCCGGCACGATAGACCTCACGGGGGAGGATCTGGTGGCCGAGTTCGAACCCGAGTGGACGCTGAACGGCCTGGTCGAGGCCGACCCGGACGGCGGCAGCGCCCGCATCCTGTGCGGGCAGGAGACCGGCCGCGTCGCCGTCACCGCCCAGCTCTGGGACGAGGCCCCGCCCCTGGACACGGACGGGTGGCAGGACGCCGCCGAGGTGCCCGTCTCGTGGGACTCCGCGTTCATCGACTTCGCCACGACCGGCACGGAAACGGACCCGGCAGGCCGGCTGGACCTCCCCGGCCCCGGCGAGTACCGGATCCGCGTCCACGGCAGGAACCGCGACGACGGCGACCCGCGCGCCGCGGGCGACCCCGTCGAGGAGTACCTCATCCAGGTGTGGCCCGCCCCGGCCGGCGGCCCCGGGCTGTGGAAGGCGACCAGCCGGACCGCGGCACTGTGGCGCGCGCCCTGAGCGGTACGCGCGCGGAGCGGCGTTCAGGCGGCCGTCCAACCGCCGTCCACGGGGATCGAGGCGCCGGTGAGGTAGCCGGTGTGCGGTCCGCAGAGCCATACGGCGACGGCGGCGACCTCCTCCGGTTCGATCAGCCGCTTGATCGCGGAGCGGCTGAGCATCACCTCGCCGACCACCTGCTCGGGGTCGATGCCGTGAGCGGCGGCCTGCGCCGCGATCTGCTGTTCCACCAGGGGCGTGCGTACGTAGCCAGGGCTGACGCAGTTGCTGGTGATGCCGTGGGGAGCGCCTTCGAGGGCCGCGACCTTGCTCAGCCCTTCGAGGGCGTGCTTGGCGGTCACGTATCCGGCCTTGAACGCGCTGGCCCGCAGACCGTGGACGCTGGAGATGTTGACGATCCGCCCCCAGCCTCGTGCGCGCATGTGCGGCAGGGTCCGGCGGAGCAGGAGGAAGGGGGCGTGGACCATCACCCTCTGGAGGTGTTCGAACCGGTCCGGCGGGAAATCGGTCAGGGGAGCCACGTGCTGCAGGCCGGCGTTGTTGACCAGGATGTCGATGTCGGCGGGCAGTTCCTCCACGAGGTCCCGGCGGGCCAGGTCCACGACGTGGGGGTGGCCACCGATCTCCTCGGCGACGGACGCGGCCGCCCGGGCGTCGATGTCCACGACGTGCACGCGGGCCCCGGCCGAGGCGAGGGCTGTGGCGCAGGCGCGCCCGATGCCGCTGCCGGCGCCGGTCACCAGGGCGCTGCGGCCCGCCAGGTCGACACCTGCCGTCCGGGCGGACGCGGGAGTGGTTGAGCTCGTCATGGCCGGAATCATCGCGACATCCACGTGCCGCTCCCATGGGTGTGACCCCCATAGTCGGTCCGGGCCGTGTGTCGGACATCGCCAGTGCGACACCGCGAGGACCGTCCGGCCCCGGCGGTGCCCGGTGGCCGGATCGTGCGCTCGTGGGCCGGGCCTCGTCCGGCGATGATGGCCCGATGGACATAGGGGTGGACACACGACCGGCCGAGGCGTATGCCGTGTCGGCCGAGTTCTACGACCTGCTGCACGCACGCTCGTACCACCGGCACGCGCAGGCGCTCGCCGGTCCGGCGGCGGCGGCCCGCATCGGCATCGTCGAGATCGGCGCGGGGACCGGCCTGGTCACCGAGGTGCTGATCGACGCGTCGATCGTGCCGGTCCACGCGGTCGAACCCGCCGCCACGATGCGGTCGTTGCTGCTCTCCCGCCTGCACCCCCCGGTTGGCCGGTCGGCCGCCGACCGGGTCACCGTGCACGCCTGTTCCGCGCTCGATCTGTCACTGACGGGGCAGGCCGATCTGGCGGTGTGCCTGCGGCTGGTCCCGTGCCTGCCGCCCGAGGAGCGGCGCGCGCTGTGGCAGGCGGTGGCCGATCTGCTGGTGCCGGGCGGCCTGCTCTTCCTGGACCGCCCTCCGGCCCGGCTCCCGGTCCGCCCCACCCGCCGCTCGCTGGGCGGGGTCCGCCTGGGCACCGACACCTACCGCGGCCAGGTCACCGCGCGCGCCGAGGACGGCCTGATCCGCTGTGACTACGCCTACCTGGTGTGCCGTCAGGGCCGGATCCTGCGGCGGGCGCAGGAGTCGTTCCTGCTCCGGCCGATGACCGTACGGGCGCTGCGCGAGGAGCTCGCGCAGGCCGGCCTCGTCCTGGAGGACGAGCTGACGGCGGACGTTCTGCGCGTACGCCGAGGCGTCCGCCGGCCCTAGTCTTCTGAGTCGGGAATTCTGTTCAGATAGCTGGCGAGGCGTTCGAGGATCTCGTCTGCGGTCTTAGTCCAGACGTAGGGCTTGGGGTCGGTGTTCCAGGCGGCGATCCAGTCACGGATGTCCTTCTCGAGGGCCTGGACTGACTTGTGGACGCCTCGCCGTATCTGCTTGTTGGTGAGTTCGGCGAACCATCGCTCGACCAGGTTCAGCCAGGACGACCCGGTCGGGGTGAAGTGCAGGTGGAACCGGGGGTGGCCGAGCAGCCACTTCTTGATGTCCGGGGTCTTGTGGGTGGCGTAGTTGTCGCAGATCAGACGGACGTCCAGGCCTGCCGGCACTTCCTTGTCGAGCTTGACCAGGAACTTCTTGAACTCCTCGGCCCGATGGCGGCGGTGCAGGGAGCCGATCACCTTGCCGGTGGCCACGTTGAGTGCGGCGAACAGGGTGGTCGTGCCGGCCCGGACGTAGTCGTGCGTTGACCGCTCCGGGACCCCGGGCATCATCGGCAGCACCGGCTGGGACCGGTCCAGGGCCTGGATCTGCGACTTCTCGTCCACGCAGAACACCAGCGCCCGCTCGGGCGGGTCCAGATAGAGGCCGACGACATCGTGGACCTTGTCGACGAAGTACGGGTCGGTCGACAGCTTGAAGGTCTCCGAGCGGTGCGGCTGCAGGCCGAACGCCCGCCAGATCCGTGAGACCGAGGACTGGGACAGGCCCATTTCCTTCGCCATCGACCGCGTCGACCAGTGCGTCGCGTTCTTCGGCTTGGACTCCAAGGTCCTGGTGACCACCGCGGCAACCTGCCCGTCCGTCACCGATCTGGGGCCGCCGGAACGCGGCATGTCTCCCAGGCCCGCGATCCGGTACTGCACGAAACGGGCCCGCCAACGGCCGACCGCCTGAGGCGTTGATCCGAGACGGACGGCCACGTCCTTGTTCGAGACACCCTCGGCGCAGGCCAGGATGATCCGGCACCGCAAAGCCCACGCCTGCGGCGTGGAACGACGCCGCACCCACCCCTCCAGTGCGACCCGTTCCTCGTCCGACAGCGTCAACTCGGCCTTCGGCCGCCCCATCCGCGCCATAGGCCAACCCTACACATCTGAACAGAACTCAAGACTCAGAACACTAGGTGCCCTTCCCCTCCTCAGCTCGGGTAGGAGATCGAGCCAAGTGGCGGGCAGGGGATGAGCATGGTGCCGGCGCCGGGACGTTCGACGAAAGCCCGGGCCGCGGCGGCCCGCTCGCGCTGGGATTCCAGCTCGTCGGCGTGCCAGGCGTCGCGCGTGGCGCGGGGGTAGTCCCACGAGTCGTCGATGAGGCTGAGGCTGGTGTTGCCGGAGCTGCGCTGAAAGTCCAATTTCAAGGCGGCCTGTCGGAGTGCGGTCTGGGTCGCGGCCAGGTCGATGCGGGTGATCAGGATGCCGGGGGTGTTCGGTTCGCGGGTCG
Source organism: Streptomyces sp. NBC_00190 (assembly GCF_036203305.1). GTDB lineage: Bacteria > Actinomycetota > Actinomycetes > Streptomycetales > Streptomycetaceae > Streptomyces. Next base: position 958,790 of record NZ_CP108131.1, read on the forward strand.
GCATGGGTGCCTGCGGGAGCAGCGACACCCCGGTGTCGAGGCGGCCGATGTTGTCGACGGTCGCTGTCTCGGCCTCCCTCGACATGATCTGCATTTCCTGGTGCAGCCAGAAGAACTCGTCGAGGTCGGCCTGGGTGATGCGCATCCGCTCATACAGGGCTCGGAAGCGGGGATCGTCGTGCAGCGGACGTATGGGGGCGGCGTGGAGCACCACGCAGTCGTTGAAGCCGGCTGCCACCGCGGCGTCGAGGTGGAAGACGGCCTGGTCCGCCTGTCCGCGTGCGACGGCCAGCACGCTGAGGCTCGCGTGGCCCGCGGCGACGAGCCACGCGCCGTCGGGGCCGAGCGCCGTGGCGCGCGCGACGACGTCGTGGAGGCCCGCGGTGGCGTCGACGCTCTGTGGGGCGCCGCGGAACTCACGCGCGGGCGAGGAGGAGACATCCTGCCCCGGCACCATCGTGGCGGCACCATGGGTCAGGAGCGCCACCAGCAGTTCGTGGACACGGGCGGCCAGTGAGTTGACGGTGTCGACCATGGATCTCCTCGGACTCGGTGCTGAAGAGCGAAAGGGGTGTTACTTCTGTGGCAATCCCCGTGGAAACAACGGGCGGACGGGGTGAGCGGTTCCTGCTCGTCCGCGCCGATCACGTCTTACCGGTCGGGCCGGTAGCCGTCCAGGTCCATGCCCCGGGCCGGGGAGCCGACGACCGCTGCAGGACCTGGGTGACGTGCGGTGGTCAGGTCGCGTAGATCACGGTGGTCACGACGACGATCACGGTGAGCACGGCGCTGACTCCGTGGGTGACGACCGCGGCGACCGGGAAGTTGCGTTCGGCCGCCGCGTCCTCGTCACGGGAGTGGCGGCCGTGGCTCGGCAGCCAGCGGAAGAGCAGGACCGCTCCGAGGGACGCGGCGATCAGGACGAGCGCGGAAGCCGCCCGCCCCGCGGAAGCCACCCGGGCGAAGGTGAACAGCGCCCAGCAGCACAGCCCGGCGACGGCGAGCAGGATGTGCGCGACGATGACGGGCACCGGCAGGCGGGTGATCGCAGCGGCGCGCTGCCGCCGGCCGCCCTCGCGCAGCCAGACCGTCAGCAGATATGCGCCGACGACGGCGGTGAGGATCCAGAAGCCGAGCCCCGGGTACCCCATCCCTCGCTCCTCCCCTGCCCTGCGCCCCTGCCTAATGGCCCATGACAGCAGCCTCCGGTGGCACGTACGGCAACGCGTGAGCCGCCCACCCCTGAAGGGGTGAACTCCGGGGGGCCGACACACCGCTGCGTACTGCTTCTGCTAAGGGCACCGTGGGGGTGGCACCAGCACCACCACCGGAACGGGTCGTAGCGATATCGCGCCAGGACCGGCCGCTCGACGACGCTGGGGACGACCGATCCACCCCAACGGGGAGAACAACACATGCACTTGCTCAGGAAACCGGCGCGCTGGGCCGTGGCCGCCGCTTGCGGGATCCTCGCCGCGACCGCCCTGCCCATGTCCGCCGCGCACGGCGCGACCCCGGCCGGCGCACCTCCCGTACCGGAGCGGTACGCGCACCAGCAGCTCGACTGGCAGCCGTGCAAGGACGGTTCGCTGGAGTGTGCGGCCATGTCGGTGCCGCGCGACTGGTACCACCCCGACGCGGGACCGAGCCTGACGGTGGCGGTGTCCCGGCACCGGGCCGCGGATCCCGCCGCGCGCCGGGGCGTCCTGATGATGGCGGCCGGCGGCCCGGGCGCCTCGGGCCTGGGCCGGCCCGCCGGTCTGGCCTCGTACGCGCCGAAGCTGGCGGCCGCCTACGACATCGTCGGCTTCGACCAGCGCGGCGTCGGGGCCAGCACCAACGTCGTCTGTTCGGACCAGGACACCGTCGACGCCCTGTTCATCAGCGGCGACCTGCGCGACCGGAGCGAGCAGGCCGTCCGCCGCACCCTGGAACGCACCCGGGACTTCGTACGGGACTGCCGGCGCAACTCCGGGGACCTGCTGCCGTACATCACCACCGACCAGGCCGTGCACGACATGGACCTCTACCGCGCCCTCCTCGGCGCCGAGAAGGTCTCCTACTACGGCCCGTCCTACGCCACCTTCCTCGGTGCCTACTACGCGACCGAGTTCCCGCGCCGCGTCGACCGGGTGGTGCTCGACAGCAACATCGGCTTCACCGGCAGCTGGCAGACCTTCATGACCGGCCAGCCGCTCAGCTTCCAGCGCCGGTTCGAGGAGGACTTCCTGCCCTGGCTGGCGAAGAACGACGCCACCTACCACCTGGGCCGGACCCCCCAGGAGACGAAAGCACGCTACGAGGGGCTCCGGACGGCGCTGCGCGAGCACCCTCTGGACCTCGACGGGGCCGTCATCACGCCCAACCACCTCGACGCGGCGGCGACCAGCGCCATATACAGCGGCGGCACCTTCCCCGAGCTCGCGGCCGCCCTCGGTGTCCTGGAGCACCCGGACAGCGCCCCGCCGGCCGCCCGGCAGGCCCTCGCCCGCAAACTCCAGCACCCGCTGGCGGCCGGGTTCGCCGCCGACTTCTTCTCCGTCACCTGCTCGGACACCCCGTGGACCCGCAGCACCGGCTACTGGGTGAGGAAGAGCGAAGCGGACACCCTCAGCCATCCCATGGCCGGAGCCCGGGAGTTGACCTTCGCCTCGGTCTGCGCGGCCTGGCCGCGCTCCACGGCGCCGCACGTCGAGGTGACGGGTGAGGGGCTGCCACCCGTCCTGATGCTCAATTCGGTCAACGACCCGGCGACCCACTACGAGGGCGCCCTGCAGGCCCACCGGGGACTCGCGGGATCGCGTCTGATCACCGTGGGCGGCGGCGACCACGGCGTGTACCAGGCGCACAACGCCTGCGTGGACACCTACGTCGAGGACTTCCTCCTCGAAGGCCGCCTGCCGGCCCAGGACTCCACCTGTGCGGGCAAGCCGCTGCCGGATCCCGCGGCGGGGCCCGCTCCGCGGTTCTGAGGAGTTCGGCGTCGAGCCCCGGTCGGAGTCCCGCGGCCTCGGGTGGATCCGTGGCCGCGGGCCCTGGCGGCTACCCCTCCGCTCCCGTGCGCGTCCGTGTCCATGCACGGGCGAACAGTTCGTGCGGCGGGACCGGGGACAGGAAGCGGGTGAAGGGGCCCTGGGGCTCCGACGCCCCGGCGGACACCAGGTGGGCCGGGAGTTTGGCGGTCTCCACCGGCAGGTGGGGTGCCTTGAACTCCGTCCACGCGCCCGGCACGAAGGCCGTCCGTCCGGCCCGGGCCCGCCTGCCGGTCTGGACGGCGCCCACCGCCACCAGTTCAGCCTGGGCCGCCTTGTGGCGGGCGGGGGTCCAGCCGTTCCAGCGGCGGACGTTCTGGTCGGTGGGCCGGGTCAGGGCCAGGAGCTGGAGGTACAGGGCGGCCGCGTCCGCCCCGACGCCGAGGACGCCCGTGACCTCGGCGACGAGCCCGGGGGTGCTCAGGGCCGGGTTCAGCTCGTGGCCGCCCGGCGGCACCGGGGTCGAGGCCACGCGGTCGACCATCCGGGCGAGCCCCTCGCCGCGCACCGCCTGGATCCGCCGGACGGCCTCCAGCAGACCGAGCAGACCCAGTTCGGCGCACAGCCGCACGGCCCGCTCCACCCGCTCCGGATCGGCCAGTGCGGCCGGCCGCAGGAACACGTCACGACCGGGTACGGAGACCACGAACAGGCCGTCGTCGTAGGCCGTGGACGGCTCCGTGTCCTCCCGGTACAACGGCTCCGGGCAGGGCAGCACGGTTCCCGCATACGGGCTGAAGTCCGGGTCGCCGGCCACCGCGCGGCCCAACGCGAAGTACCAGCCCAGCGGGATCAGCGTCCCGGGGTCGTCCAGCAGCTCCCGCAGCGCGCCGTACAGGCGAACGGCGCCCGCGGCGGCCGGATCACCGACCGGACGCTCCGTCAGCGCCCAGGCCACGACGGACGCGGGCTCGGGGTGGAAGGACCGGCCGGTGATCACCCAGCGGCCGGCCCCGCCGTCCGCCTCGGCGTGGTGCAGGCTGAGCCCACCGCTCCGGTTGCCGACGAGGACGAACCCGGCGCCGGGGAATGCGGCCTCCGCGGGCACCTTGCCGACCGCGAGGGCGCGGGCCCAGCCGTCGCCCAGCCCCAGGTCGGCTTCGAGCGCCCCGGCCAGCCCCTCGTCCACATACGGGGTGGTGCCGAGCAGCTCCGCCCAGACGGCGGCCATCCGCCCGGCCGCCGCGGCCATCCCGCCCGGCGCCCACAGCTCGGCCGGGTCCTCGGGGACGCCCGCCGCGAGCACCGCCCGCCGCCCGGCGTCGCCGAGCCGGTGGCAGAGGTCGCCGTACTCCCTGGCCATGGCCTTGTTCGCCTTGTAGGGGGCGCCCCGCAGCCTCTTCAGGTGCTGGTCGTGGTCCTCCCGGTGGGGCAGCCCGCCGAGTACCAGGGCGGCGATCGACCGCCGGGCGCCCGTACGCCACGAGAAGACGTCCAGCGCGTCGGGCGACAGCGCGAGCGGTCCCCGCTCCGCCACCAGGTGCAGCAGCCGGGGCAGCCGCGCCGCATCGTCCCGGGCGATGGTGAAGGTCGCGCAGTCCTCGGTGCCGGCGCCGGGCGCCGGGTCGGCCGCGGGCTGCACGAAGGGCGCCACGCCGCCGCGTGCGGGGCCGGAGGCCACGAACTGCCCCGCTGCCCGGCACTGTTCCAGTTCCTCCTCGGGTGCCCGGCCGGTGCGCCACTGGCCTCCGCGCTCCGCGAACGGCTGTCCGCTCCAGGTCTCCAGCAGCGCGGCCAGGGCCGCGCGCTCCTCCTCGTCGGTGGTCTCCACGGCGGCCCGCCACGCCACCGCGTCGATCCCGCCGAGCAGCGCGGACCACGCGTCCGGCACCGCGGGCAGGGCCAGGCGGCGTGTCTCGTCGTCGATCCCGCCCCGCAGGTACCGGCCGTCGGCCGCGACCGCCGTCAGTGTTGCGGGCTGCGGCCCGGGTACGTAGGCCTGGTAGGGGCGGACCGGGGGCAGCAGGCCGCCGAGCGCGGGCGCCAGGACGGTGTCCGGGACGGCCGCGCCGAGCTCCACCACCGGCCCCGACCGCATGATGCCCACGCGCCGGGACAACTCCTCGCGCCGCCGCCGGACATCGGCGGCCAGCAGCACGGTGCGCACCACGCCGCCCCCGACGCGCGGCTCGGTCACCTCGGGCAGCACCCGGGCGATCTCCGCGCGTACGGCGGCTTCGGCGTCGGCGGCCGCTCCCCGCGCACCGGCCGCGTCGAGGAGCGCCCGTACGGCGTCGTCGCCGATCGCGCGAAGCGCCTTGGAGGCGTGCTCGTCGCGGGGGGTGAGGAAGTGCCAGTACGCGGGCGGCGGCACGGGGCCCACGCTGTGGGCGGAGGCCCGGTGCCGGCGGTCTGAGCCGGGGAAGCCGTGGACTTCCCACAGGAGCGAGCCGTCCTCGGCGGCATGGCAGCGGATCCTCGACTCGCCCGCGAGTACGGCGTCCTCGCCGCCCTGGGGCATGCGGACGATGCCCCAGGGGCGGCGGCCCGGGCGCCTGCTGCGGTAGCGGGCGCGGCGGCCGTCGATGCCCTCCAGCAGGAAGTCGGTCGGTGAGGGCCCCGCGTACGGCGTGCGGTACAGGACCCGGCAGCCCGTCAGGACGCCGTCCTGGCCCAAGGGTGAGGCCGGCGCGCCGTGCGGCAGGGCCGCGAGGGTCAACTGGTCGCGGAAGAGGGCCGTGCCCGGCGGGGTGTCGGCCGTGCCGTGGACGTCGGGCAGCGTGCCGTCGGTGCCGCGCGCGCCCGTCAACGGGTCGACGCGGGCCCAGCCGCCGTCCGACTGGAAGACCTCCGAGCTCCAGAAGCGGGTGCCGTCGCTCATCTGGAAGTCGTGGTGCCAGATGCCTTCGCGGCCTCCGGGCCGCAGGACCCGCGCGCCGTCGTGCCGGCCGCCGCCGTCCGCCGTCTCGAACTGGTAGCCGAGCCCGCCCTGGATGCTGTCGGCGTACGGCCGCAGCCCGTACCTCTGGTCCGGCTGGAAGACCTCGTCGGGGCTGCCGGACCAGAAGGCGTACGCGCCGAAGGAGTCCGCCGGATCCGTCGTCCAGCTCACCAGGAACTGTCCGCCCGCGAAGTGGACGACATTGCGCGCGGTGTCCTCCGGCAGCCGGTAGGCGCAGGACGCGCGCACGCCCGCGTGGTCGACGGCGACGGCCTTGTGCCGCCCGTACACCGTCAGGACGGGCCAGGTGCACGTCACGCCCGCGATCTCGCCGGGAGCGAAGTCCGCGAGGGCCGCATCGAGGGCCGGCCAGCCCAGCTCCTCCGGCAGCCCCGCCCGCAGGGTCCGCGCGAGCGAACCCGCCAGGTCGAGGGGGGCGAGGACCTCATCGATGCCGTCCAGGGCGGTGGCCGTCGGCCGGTCCAGCAGGTCGCGCAGCTCGTCCACGGCCTCGTCCGCCGCGGCCAGTCCGCCGCCCGCCAGGGCGCCGATCAGGCTCTCGACGCGGCCGTGCACCTCGGCGGCGATGCCCGCGTTCTCGGGGAGCCGGGTGATCGCCGTGCCCGCGCCCCGCAGTGCGGCATGCACGGTGCCTTCCAGACGCGGTCCGAACACCGGGTCCGCCGCGAGGGCCTTGAGGTCGCGCCGCGACCGCTCACCCCAGAAGCTGAGCCTGATCGCCTCTCCCGGGTCCTCCACCGCGAGGCCCTCGGCGAGGCAGAGGTCGAGCAGGTCGGCATCGAGCCCGGGCCAGCGCCAGCGGTCCTCGTGCAGTCTGAGCGGCTGCCCGGCCGCCCGCAGCCGGGGTGCGAACCGGCTCACCAGGTCGAGCAGTTCGGGCGGCATCGGCTGCCGCGACACGCCTCCGTACGGCACCTTGTGGTGGGCGTACGCACACGTGAACCGCCCCAGCCAGGCGGCGATCCCGCCCTCCGGCGTGATGCGCCCGGCGACCACCGCGTCGGCGGCGCCCGAGGCCAGCAGGAGCCGCAGCCAGGCGGCCGCGTCGTTCTTCGACTCCGGGAACACCTCCAGCAGTGCGGCGTACACCTCGTCGTCCTGCGGGTGGTCGGCCAGCAGCGCGGCGACCGCGTCGAGCAGGCGGTCCGGTACGGACTTCCCGCGCGCGGCGCCGATCATCGGGGCGAGCACCCGGGCCTCCTCGGCCGGGTCGAGGCCGGCGGCGCGCACCGAGGCGCGGACCCTGCGGGCCAGATCAGCGGGGAGCTCACCGGGCGAGGCCGCCCAGGTGGTGAGGACCCGTATGTACTCCGTGTGCGCGTCGGCCGGGTCCAGTACGCCGGCCAGCCAGCCCTGGTGGCCGCTCAGCTCCTTGACCGGGAGGGCTCCGGCGCCCGCGAGCAGCAGCACATTCGCCCGGCGCCAGGCGGGGTCCACGGGCAGCGCGTGCTCGCGCTCGGCGGTACGGGCCAGCGTGTACGCCCGCCCGGCGGCCCTCAGGTCCCAGGAGATCAGCCGGTGGGCCATCGTGTCCCAGTACCAGGGCAGGTGGCTCGGCGGCAGCGCACGGGCGAGGAACTCCATCCCGTCCAGGGCCCGGCCCGCCTTCGGGTAGGCCCGGGAGATGCGGTCGCGCACGTCGGCGAGCAGGTCGACCGCGGCGGCTTCCGCCCCGGGGTCATGGGCGCGCGCCCAGTCGGCGTACGCCTCCGACCTGTGGGGTTCCGGCGGAAGGGGGACAGGAAGGTTCATGTGTCCGATCCTGCCACGCACCGCTGACAACGCCGGTCCGAACAGCACCCGTTCGACCACCCGTCGGCCCAGGTCGGGCGTGGTGCGCGCCTTCCCGGCCGCCCGGCGGACCACGACGACCCGGCCCGCCTGGAACACGGGACGAAGAGTCGTCGAACGAGAACGGTTTGTACGTACTCGCGGGTATCGCGACCTGATAGCACCCGGATTTGATACTTCTGGACAGCTCCGGTGTGCGCGCTGTCCGCGGGAAGGACGTGACCGTGCTCGATTTCCTGCGCCCCAAGAACGTCGTCTGCACGTATTGCCAGGCCACCGACAAGGAGGGCGTCGCACGGACCTTGTCCGCGGTGGCCGGCTCGCTGTCGGTGACCTGGCACACCGCGGCCTGCCCGCACTATGCCGCCGACCTGATCCTCGCCGCCGGCTCCGGCTCCGGCACCGGCGAGATCAGGCAGCCCTAGGTGTGGTGTCTCGGGACCTTGGTTACACGAAGTCCTCGAAGGTGAGCTGCTGCGGGATGTCCGCGAGTGGTTCGGGCGGCTGGTCGAAGACGATCCGGTAGTCGCTCCCGGCGGTCCGGCTGATGGGCGGTCGGCCGCCGAGCGCGGTGTGCGGCCGCTCGTGGTTGTAGTAGTTCACGAACTCCGCGAGTGCGACGCGGCGTTCACGCTCGGTTGTGTAGTCGCGGACGTACGCCCACTCGCGGGAGAGCGTCCCGTTATACCTCTCCACCTTCCCGTTCGTGCGCGGCGTGTACGGCCTGGTCCGCTTGTGCTTCGTACCGGTCGCGGCGAGCGCGTCAGCCCAGGTCGCAGACCGGTAGCACGCGCCGTTGTCGGTGAGGCAGCGGCGGATCGGTGTGATGCCGTGGGCGGCGAAGAAGGCAACGGCACGATGCCAGAAGGCGACCGCGGTGAGGGCCTTCTCATCGTCCAGGGCCTCGGCGTAGGCGAGCCGGGAATGGTCGTCGAGCGCCGAATGCAGGTACGTGTATCCGACCTTGCCGGTGCCGGGACCGGTGCGTTTGGAGGCGCGGGCGGACTCGGTGCCGACGCCGTGCATCCGCCAGCCGCCGCCGGTCGGGATACGTCCGAGCTTCTTGACGTCGACGTGGACCAGGTCGCCGACCCGGTCGTGCTCGTAGCGGATGACCGCGCGCAGCTGCTCGCCGGTCGGTGGATCGAGGTCCCGGAGCCGGTTGAGTCCTCGCCTCACCAGGATGCGGTGGATGGTCGCCGGCGCGAGTGTGACGCCGTGCAGCCGCTGTAGGTCGGCGGTGAGCCGGGCTGGCTCGTGCTTGGTCTGCCGCCGCAGCGCCTCCACCAGGTCGGCGATGACCTCGGGGGTGCGGGCGGGGCTCGTAGCGGGGCGGGAGGAGTGGTCGAGCAGTCCGTTCTCGCCGTGCGCGCGCCAGCGGGCGTACCACTTGGCCAGGCAGCGGCGGGAGATCCCGGCTTCCGCAGCCACGTGCGCGATCGGACGTCCGGCGTCGATCCGCAGACACAAGCGCAGACGTCCTTCGGGGGTCAGCGGTGCGTTCCGGTGTCCCCTGCTGGTGGGGCTCCTGGACTCGGCGGCCGCGTTCACCGGGAGCCCTGGGACCTCAGGGCTCCCGCGTGAGCGGCTGTGCGTGGCGTCAGCGTGCGAACTTTTCGATGGCCGCTGGGGTGACGGGCGTGAAAAAGTTGACGAGGTTGCCGTCGGGGTCGCGGAACAGCAGCGACCGGTTGCCCCAGGGCATCGTGGTGGGCTCGGTGACGAAGTCGGTGACGAAGCCGGTCAGGTTCTGGTGAACGCGGTCCACGTCGTCGACGAGGAACTCGGTGATCACGCTGTGGTTGTCCGCCGGGCGGGCAGAGCCCGGGGCGAACAGCGGGACGGTGCGGGTGCCGGCGATCGCGAGGGTGGCGCCCGCGGTGTTGAGTTCGGCGAAGTCCTCGGTGGCCCACGTCGCCCGTGCCCCTGTGGCTCGCTCGTAGAACTCGACGAGGCGCGCTACGTCGCTGGTGATGATGCGGATCGAGACGAACTCCATGGGGATCTCCTTGGCTGTGCTGGAGGTGTGCACGTCGCAGGCTAGGAGAAATAGTGGACAGAATCGGTCCTGTATTCGCGTTAGGTTGTGCACATGCCCCGACCCACTGCCCGCGTGCTGACACTCCTGGAGCTGCTGCAGTCGGGCGGCACCCGGACGGTGGCCGAACTAGCCGACCGGCTCGGCGTCGAGGGGCGCACCGTGCGGCGGTATGTGGACCAGCTGATCGACCTGGATGTGCCCGTGGAATCGGTGCGCGGCCGCTACGGCGGGTACCGGCTCGCCCCCGGGTACCGCTTGCCTCCGCTCATGCTCAGCGACGACGAGGCGCTGGCCGTGCTGCTCGGCCTGGTCGCCGGCCGCCGAGCAGGGCTGACGACGACGGAGCACACGGCAAACGAGACGGCATCGGCGAAGATCCGGCGGGTGCTGCCCAAGCACATCGCCCGCCGGCTCGACACACTCCTGGAATCCCTCGCCTTCACGGAACAGCCCGGAGAGTTCGACACCCCGGACGCCGGGGTCCTGCTCACCATCGCCGATGCGGTGCGCCACCGCCGACCGGTCTCGATCCGCTACACCGACCGCGACGGACGGCGCAGCGAACGCACGCTGCACGCGTACGGGATCGTCGCCCATTCGGGCCGGTGGTACGTCACGGGCAAGGACGCCCAGATCGGCGAGGACCGAACCTTCCGGCTCGATCGCATCGCAGACGCGCGGACCCTGCCCGGCTCATTCGAAGCGCCCCTGGGTCCCGGTCCGGCACAGCGCGTGTTGTCAGCGTTCGCCACGGCCGAGTACCGGCATGAGGTGACCTTGCGGATCCACGGGACAGTTGAGCAGATCCGCGCCCACCTTCCCGCCAGCGTCGCGAGCCTGGAGGAGCACGAGCCCGCGGCAGGCCAGGACCGGGCGACCGAGCGCTGGCTGCGCGTCGAACTGCGGGCGGAGCGGCTCGACTGGTTGCCTCCAGTACTCGCCTCACTCGACCGGCCGTTCGTCATCGAGCGCCCCGATGAACTGCGCGACCTCGTCACCGCGCTCGCCGATCGCCTTGCGTCCTACGCCCGCCAAGCCTGACCGCGAGGAACCAATGTCATGAGATGGCACACCTAGGCGGAGCCGGGGACGAGGCCGTCGGCCACCAGGCCGGCGAGTACCGCCTCCCCCAGGGCGTGCACGGCGGACTGGGGGCGGACCATCACGGTGAACTCCGCGACCCGGCCCGCCTCGTCGAGCTGGAGCAGGTCGATCCCATGGATCTGCTTGCCGTTCGCGACGGCCCGGAAGGGCAGGATCGCCGACGGTGCCTCCGTGCCGTCGGCGCTGGTCTCGGCCACGCCCTCCAGGTGCCCGACGTAGCGGAGCTCCTCGAACACGCGGAACAGCACTCCGAAGAGTCCCAGCACCATCGGCTTGCCCTCGAACGGCGTGAACTTCACCGGGCTGTAGAACCGGATGTCCTCGGTGAACAGGTCGTCCAGCGCGGCGAGATCGCGCTTCTCCACGGCGGCGCGGAAGCGTTCGGCAGTCTCCATGACCCCTCCTGATACTCAAGGATATGACTAGTCGCTTTCTTGAGTATCATGCACCGGACGGACGAGACGGGGAAGGGGCTGCGGCGATGGCCTTGAGACATGCCGTGCTGGCGGCGCTGCTGGACGGCGAGTACAGCGGGTACCAGCTGGCGAAGGTGTTCGACGTCAGCGTCGCGAACTTCTGGCACGCGCTCCCCCAGCAGCTGTACGCCGAGCTGGCCAAGCTGGAGAAGGAAGGCCTGGTCGCAGGGAGGCAGGTGGTCCAGGAGACGCGGCCCAACAAGCGGCTGTTCCAGGTCACCGCCGCCGGCCGCGCCGCGCTGGAGGGGTTCGCCGCGGCGGCGTCGAAGCCGTCGGTCATCCGCGACGACCTGCTCGTCAAGGTGCAGACCGCGGACCGCATCGGCACCGCGCCGGTGATCGGACAGCTCGAAGAGCGGGCGTCCGCCGCCGAGGCCAAGATCGAGCTGCTCGGCAAACTGCTGCGGCAGATGCGGGGCGACATGGACGAGGCGGAGTTCCTGCTGCGCGGCGAGCGGATCGGCGGGTACCTGACGTGCCTGCGCGGCGTGGCCTTCGAGCAGGGCCACCGGGAGTGGTGCCTGCGGACCGCGGCCGTCCTGAGGGAAAGGCAGGCCCCCCGTGCCGAACGGTGACTACCTGCGCTACGTGGCCCTGGGCGACAGCCAGACCGAAGGGATGGGCGACGGGGACGACACGGCCGGCCTGCGGGGCTTCGCCGACCGGCTCGCCGAGCACCTCGCGGCCGTCAACCCCGAGGTCCGCTACGCCAATCTGGCCGTACGGGGACGCAAGGCCGGTCAGGTCCGCGCCGAGCAGCTGGGGCCCGCCCTGGCCCTGCGCCCCGACCTGGCGACCGTCGTCGCCGGGGTCAACGACATGCTCCGGCCCCGGTTCGACGCCGCGGAGGTGGCCGGGCACCTGGAGGAGATGTTCGCGGCGCTGACGGCCGCCGGAACCCACGTGGTGACCGTGACGTTCCCCGACGTGGGAGAGATGGTGCCGCTGGCGCGGCCGCTCGGGTCCCGCGTGTCCGACCTCAACACCCGCATCCGCGCGGCCGCCGCACGCCACGGGGTTACGGTCGCCGAGGTCGGCCGGCATGCGGTCGCCACCGATCCCCGGCTGTGGACCGCGGACCGCCTCCACGCGAGCCCCGTCGGCCACGCGCGGATCGCCGCGGCCCTCGCCCAGGCCATCCGGCTGCCCGGAAGCGACGACAGCTGGACCCTTCCCTTGCCGCCCCGGCCGGTACCGGGCCGCCGGCAGGCCGCGGAAGCCGAACTGCGCTGGGTGGCCGGGTTCCTCGGCCCCTGGATCGGACGCCGCCTGCGCGGCCGCTCCTCCGGCGACGGCCGGACCGCGAAACGCCCCGAACTCCGGCCCCTGGGTTAGCGCGACGCGCCGTCGCGCCGCCGGTCCCACCGGCGCCGTCGGCTATCGTCCGTCACTGCACCGCAGGAACGAACACGGGGGATGTGACGGGTGACCGGGAAAGACGTTCTGGCGCAGCGCTTCGAGGAGCACCGCGGCCATCTGCGGGCCGTGGCCTACCGCATGCTGGGCTCGCTCACCGAAGCGGAGGACGCCGTCCAGGAGGCCTGGCTCAAGCTGAGCCGCTCCGACACCGACGCCGTGGACAACCTGGGCGGCTGGCTGACGACGGTGGTGGGCCGGGTGTGCCTGGACATGCTCCGGTCGCGCACCACACGGCGCGAGGATCCGCTGCACGACCAGGACGGGCAGGTCCGGCTCCCGGACCCGGTCGTCAGCCGAGCGGACGGCCTCGACCCCGAGCAGGAAGTACTCCTGGCGGACTCGGTCGGCATCGCGCTGATGGTCGTACTGGAGACCCTCTCGCCCGCCGAGCGCCTCTCCTTCGTCCTGCACGACATGTTCGCCGTACCGTTCGACGAGATCGCTCCCGTCCTCGGGCGTACCGCGGCCACGACCCGGCAGATGGCCAGCCGCGCCCGCCGCCGCGTCCAGGGCGGGGCTCCCGCTCCCGACACCGATCCGACCCGGCTGCGCGCGGTCGTCAACGCTTTCCTGGCCGCCTCGCGCGGCGGGGACTTCGAGGCCCTCGTCAGCATCCTCGACCCCGACGTCGTGGCGCGCTCCGACGGCGGCACGCTGCGCCCCAGCATCCTGCGCCGCGGCGCGACCGATGTCGCCTCCCAGGCGATCACCTTCGCCCGCTTCGCCGAGGGCGCCCACCCGGTGCTGGTCAACGGCACCCCCGGCGTGGTCGCCGTAGCGCAGGGCCGGCCGGTCTCGGTCATGGCGTTCACCGTCGCCGACGGGAAGATCACCGCCCTCGACATCCTCACCGACCCCGAGCGCCTCGCGCGGATCGACCTGGGCTTCATCGACGGCTGAGCGTCGGCGGACCCTCCCGTGGGCGCGGCGGACCCGACCGGCCCGCCGCACCCACGGATTCCCCCCAGGGCTGTCACCTTCGCCCGGCGGGGCGGGTCAAGGGGGTATGACCACGAAGACATTCGCCCTCGCCCTCCCGCTGGCCGCCGCCCTCGTCGCCGCGACGGCCGCCTCGCCCGCCACCGCCGCCCACCCGGCTCCCTGGCGCAGTGCCTGGAACGCCTCCCAGCAGGCCCCGGCCCACACCACCTGGTACCCCAACTGGTCGGAGGGCGGCTTCGACAACCATTCCGTGCGCCAGACCATCCGCGTGGGCGCCGAGGGCTCCGAGCTGCGCGTCCGCCTCTCCAACGCCTTCGGCACGACCCCGCTGCGGCTGACCGGCGCGACGGTCGCCAGGAGCACCGGAGGTGCCGCCGTACAACCGGACACGGTGCGGCCGCTGCGGTTCAGGGGAGCGGGAGCCGCTACGGTCCCCACCGGCGGGGAGTTGTCGAGCGACCCGGTCGCCCTGCCCGTCCGGGCCTTCGAACAGCTCACCGTGACCTTCTACTTCCAGGGCCCCACCGGTCCGGCCACCTTCCACAACGTCGCGATGACCACGTCCTACCGCGCCGCCGGGGACCACCTGCGCGATCCGGCGGCGGACGCGTTCTCCGAGGCCGGCTTCTCCTGGTACTACCTGGCCGGCGTTGACGTGAAGAACCTCCGCCCCGGCGGCCCGGGCGGGGGCCGGGGCGCGGTCGTCGCCTTCGGGGACTCCCTCACCGACGGCTACGGGGCGACCCCCGGCGCCGACCGCCGCTACCCCGACGAACTCGCCGAGCGCCTCGCCTCGCAGGGCCGTCCGCGGACCGTGCTCAACGCGGGCATCGGCGGGAACAAGGTCCTGGGCGACTCGGAGTGCTTCGGGGAGAGCGCCCTGGCCCGGTTCCGGCGCGACGCCCTCGGCCGTCCTGACGTCGCCACCGTCGTCGTCCTCGAAGGCACCAACGACATCGTGATGCCCGACGGGCCCGCCGACCACTGCACGACGCCCGGCCCCGAGGTGACCGCCGAGCAGATCATCGCCGGGCACCGGCAGCTCATCCGCGAGGCCCGCACCCGTGGCGTCAGGGTCATCGGCGCGACCATTCCGCCGTACTACGGCTTCGAGCACTGGACGGAGCGCGGTGAGAAGGTCCGCAGGGCGGTCAACGAGTGGATCCGTACGAGCGGTGCGTACGACGGGGTCGCGGACTTCGACCGGGTGCTGGCCGCCCCGGTCGACCCCGCCCACCCCGAAGCCGTCGCGATAAAGCAGGAGTACGCCTTCGGCGACCGGATCCACCTCAACGACGCCGGGTACAAGGCGATGGCCGAAGCCGTCGACCTGAACTCTCTGTAGGCCCGGCCGGTCACGAGGCGCTCTCCTCGGAACCGGGCAGGAACTTGCCCGCTTTCAGGGCGAGCTGCCGGGCGAAGTAGGCCGCCGCGTCGGGCCGCATCCGGGCCAGGGCGACCATGCCCGTGATGACGACGTCGCAGACCTCGTCGTGGACGTCCTCCCAGCTGTGGGAGTGCCCCTTGCGGGGGTTGGTGCCCTTGGCGCCGATCACGGCCTGGGCGGCTTCGCCGAACTCCTCGCCGATCTTGAGTACTTGGAGCAGGTGGCTCTCCTCCGGCTCCAGTCCCATCTCGGCGTCGGAGGCGTCGAAGCGGTCGGCGAGGGCGGTGATGGTGTCCCATGTGGCGGTCACGGCGTGCGGTGCCTCCCTGTTCCCGTGCCCGTGCGCGGCGGCGCCGGGCAGGGGCAGCACCCTACCGGCGGCGTGACGGTCCCGATCTCGTTGGAGAACTCTTCGCGACTGCCAGTAAGTTGATCGCATGCGTCTGACGAAGTACGGCCACGCCTGCGTCCGCCTCGAAGCCGGGGACCACGTCCTCGTGATCGACCCGGGAACGCTGTCCGAAGCGGAGTCCCTCGTCGGAGCGGACGCCGTACTCATCACCCATGAGCACGAGGACCACGTCGACGTCGCCGCGCTCAAGGCGGCGCGCGAGCGCAACCCCGCGCTGACCGTCCACACCCACGCCGCCCTGGCCGCGGAGCTCGGCGACGGCGTGACCGCCGTCGAGGCGGGTGACGCCTTCACCGCGGCCGGCTTCTCCGTGCGCGCCGTCGGCGGCGCGCACGCCGAGATCGTCGACGGCCTGCCCGGATGCCCGAACCTCGGTTTCGTCGTCGACGGCGTCTACCACCCGGGCGACTCGCTGTTCGTGCCCGCCGAGACGGTCGAGACCCTGCTGGTACCGGCGTCCGGACCGTGGCTGAAGACGGGTGAGGCGGTCGAGTTCGTGCGTGCGGTGAAACCGGCCCGCGCCTTCCCCATCCACGACGCCCTCGTGAACGAACTCGGCCAGGACAACTTCGACCGGTGGCTGGACTGGAAGGGCGGGACCGACTACTCCCGCGTCCCGCTGGGCGGTTCGGTCGATCTGCCGTAGCCCGCGGTCGTGTACGGGCGCCCGCCGGATCCACTGGGGCGGGCGGCCCCTCGGGGCGGGCGCCTGACGGACCACCGCGGTAGGGACGTCAGACCGATCGCAGGGGCGGGACGTTCCTCGTGAGCGCGGCGGCCGGCAGCAGGATGCTCGGCTCGCCGCCGGGGTCCTCGGCCATCACCACGCCGGCCGCCTGGATGTCGAAGCCCACCGGCCAGAGGGTGAGGTCGCTCGCCAGCGCGCCCTCCAATGCCGCGCGTGTCAGGTCGGCGCCGGTGAGGTCGGTTCCCCGCAGGTCGGCCAGCCTCAGATCCGCACCGGTGAACTTGGCGTCGTGGCACCGCGCCTTGCGCAGGTTCGCCTCCCGCAGGTCGGCGTCGGAGAAGTCGGCGTCACCGAGGTCGGCCCTGACCATGCGGGCGCCACGCAGGTCGGCTTCGATGCAGCGGATCCGGTGGAGAATCGACGTCCCGAGCTCCACGTGCCGCATGTCGGCCGCGATCAGCGATGCCCCGGTCAGGTTGACCCGGTAGATGCTCGCTGCCTCCATACAGGCTCCGTCGAAGTTCATGTGGTGCAGCCACAGTCCGTCGCAGTCGGCCCGGCGCAGGTCGGTGTAGCTGAGGTTGAGCCAGTCGGGCCGCCGGTCCTGGCACAGGACACCGAGGCCGGTGAGCGCCACCTGGGCATCCGCGGCACGGGTCTCCAGAGGAGGCACGGAGTTGATGGAGGTCTGCGCCGCCGGGGACTCCGGCCCTCGCGGGGGCCACGGCAGATGAGTCCGCAGGAACGCGGCCATGATCGAGACGACCGCCTCACGGTCGTGCGCCGAATGGTCCGCGATCCGCCACAACGCGTAGAGACCGCCGATCCGCACGTCCAGCTTCTCACTGCCGAGCTGGTCGACCGCCCGGCTGAAGCGGTCGGTGATGTGCCCCTCCCGGGTGGCGTTCAACCCCTCCTGGCTGACCCTCAGCTGCCGCCAGGTGGCGTACGCCCCGAAGAGGACGACGGCGCCACCGACGGCCTGCAGGAGCGTCGTGCGCACGTTGTTCACGGCGCCGAGCCGTTCGGCGGCCCCGATCCGGGCACCCGCGAGATCGCGGTCGACCACCGGCCCCGGCAGCACGACGATCACGACGGTCAGCGCGGCGAATACGGCAAGTACCGCCGCCGCAGCGATGAGAACGGCCTTGACCCGACGCCCCCGCGGGGCGACGGGCGTGCGGCGTCCATGAGCAGATCCCCCTGTATCCATGCGCACATGATCGCAAGGGTCGGCGCCACGACAGTCGGCAGAGGCGGTGATTGTCCCGTTGTCGACGGCTACCTGCGGGATGCGGACGGTTCCTCACGGGTCGTGACGAAGGCAATTCGACACGTAGTAATTAGATGAATCCCTGACTGAATTCCCGTCAACAAGCCAATGCCTTATATCTCGATTTGATAACGACTCCCCCGGGAAGGCCTGGACCAATCGCCTGCGACGCGCGTAACTAGCCTTGTTTCATTGACTATTGATGGTTCGTCAAATCTGGTCGACAGGTAACGGAACGATTTCCCGAAGCACCCTCCCCTTTGTCCGAATTCTCCGGCGCATTCGTCTGGCAGGCTTCCGCGCACCCAGTGATCCCGATCCGATTTGAGGTGCCCATGACAGGACGACGCAGACGTCGCGAACACCGCAGGAAACCCCGGCGGTTGATACTCTTCACCGCCGCCACGGCCGCGGCGGGGATGATAGCCGCCGGCATCGCCTACTCCGGGCTCGGCGACGGGGCCCAGGCGGCGGCTCCGGTGGAAGCCGCCGCGGAGTCGTTCTCGCCGGCGGCCGCACCCGCCCGCGACCAGGACCCGGACCCGATCGCCGGCGCGCCCGCCAACGAGAACGACCGCGGCATGGTGTACGACGGCCTCGAGGCCGCGCCGAAGGGCGACCGGTGCGTCGGCGTGTACCGCACGGGCGCCGGACTGTGCAGCCACGGCCCCGACGCCCCGCCCAAGGGCGTGGACATCAAGAAGGACATCGCTCCGGCCGTCCAGGCGAAGGCCCCCGCGGCCGATCCGGCCCGCCCCGCGAGCGACGACCCGTCGACCACGGAAGGCGGCGGACGTCCTCAGGACGCGCCCGCCGCCGACGCCGGGTCCGCCAAGGCCAAGGCCGACGCACCCGCGCCCGCCGCCACGGCGGGCGGTCAGACCGTCGCCGCCGGGCCCGCGGGCCAGACCGTCCAGTGCGACGGCGACGGCAGCACCGGCAACCGCGTCCAGGTCGTGTACGTCCACGGTGCCGGCCGTGACCGCTACTCCGAGTACGTCGCCTCGTTCCGCAAGTGGGCGGCCGACGCCGACGTCATCTACTCGACGAGCGCCCAGGAGACCGGCGGCATCCGCCACATCCGGTACGTCACGGCCGCCGACTGCACCCCGACCGTGCTCAACATCGAGCTCCCGGACTCGGCGCTGTCCGAGTTCAGCGCGACCAACTCCGCGCTCGCCGGCAAGGGCCTCGACCGCCGCGACCGCAAGTACATGATCTTCGCGGACACCCAGGTCTACTGCGGCATCGGCACCTTCAACGGCGACGAGCGGCCCGGCCAGGCCAACCTGAGCAACTTCGGTCCCTCCTACGGGCGCACCGACTCCGGCTGCTGGGGCGGTCACACCGCCGCGCACGAACTCGGTCACAACCTGGGCGCGGTCAACAACAGCGCCCCGAACACCAGCCGAGGCGCGCACTGCACGGACGAGTGGGACGTCATGTGCTACTCGGACACCCCGTACTACCCGCAGATGCGCAACGTCTGCACCAACCAGGCGGCCGAGAACATCCTGGACTGCAACCACGACGACTACTTCCACACCAGTCCGAAGGCCGGCAGCTACCTGGCCACGCACTGGAACATCGCGGACAACCAGTTCCTGATGAAGACCAAGGGCGGCAACCCCGACCCCGGTCCGAACCCGAACCCGACTCCGACGCCGACCAAGAAGCCCACGCCGACGCCGACGAAGAAGCCGACCGGCGGACCGGCCGTGACCGCGGCCCAGATCCAGTCCGACTCCGTCGTGGTGAGCTGGCCCAAGGTCGAGGGCGGCGTCTGGTACCAGGTCCTGCTGAACGGCAAGCACCTGGCCTGGGTCCAGTCCCAGGCGCTGCGCATCTACAACCTCAAGCCCGGTACGGCGTACACGGTCGCCGTCTCGGTCCGTGACGGCGCCGGCCGCGACTCCGGACCCGGCAAGGACGCGTCCTTCCGTACGACGGGCGCGGGCGGCGGTACGACCACGCCCGGTACCCGCTACCTGCTCGGCAACGGCAGCACCGGCATGAACGCGGAGGTGTGGGGCGGCCGCAGCGGCGACGGCACCGTGCTCGTCGGTGCGCGTGCCAACGGATACGCCCAGCAGCAGTGGTACTTCGACGACGCGGGCAGCGGTCAGGTCCGCATCCGGTCCGCGGTCTCCGGCAAGTGCCTGCAGCCGGGCGGTACCCCGGCCGCGGGCATGTGGGTCGCGCAGCAGCCCTGCGGATCCAACGCCGCGCAGGCCTGGAAGCTGACGTCCCGCGGTGGCGCGGTGACCGTCACGGACCCGAGCGGCGGCTTCGCGCTGACCGTGAGCAACCGCCCGTACTACGGGAACTGGCTGCTCGACCTGCAGCGGGCCGACGGCCGCGCGACGCAGGCCTGGACGATGCAGAAGTCCGGCTGACCGACCGGTCGACCGACGGACGGGCATCAGCCCCGACGTCCTGAGCCCACCCCGGCGGACGGCCGCACCACGCGGCCGTCCGCCGGCCCCTCACCCCAGTCACCCGGAGTACCGCCACACATGCGCACAAGAACCGCTTTCCCCACCCTGCTGGCCGCAGTCGGCCTCATGTTCCTGTCCCCCGTCGCGGCCCACGCCCACGGTGACACCGTGAAGGTGGTGGTGACCGGACAGCGGGGCGGCCATGTCACCGCGGAAATCACCTGGGAGAACGACAAGGACGCCGTGGACGAGGCCGTCGCCGCCACGGTGAACGCCGTCAGCGCCGACGGCTCCCGCTCGCTCGGGGCCTGGCGCCTCGTCCGCGACCCCGCCGCGTCACCCGCGGGCTGGACCACGGCCGAGGTACTGCCTCCGGGGGCCTGGAAGGTCACCGTCGACGTGGGCTTCCCCGCCCTCGGACACGGTGAACTCGACGTCGCCGTCCCCGTGGTGGACCCGGCGCCCGCGACCGGCACGCCCGCGACCGGCGCACCGACGCCCAGCGCCCCCGCACCCGGCTCCTCGGCGTCCAGCGCCCCGGATCCCGCAACGACTCCCACGGCCGCTGCCGCACAGCCCGGCTCCGCCTCCGCCTCTCCGGCGCAGGAGCCGCCCGCCAAGGCCTCGGACGACGCCGTCTGGTGGACGACGGCGGGCGTGGCGGCGACGGCACTGGCCGGCGCGGCCGGGGGTCTCCTGATACGCCGCCGACGGGTGCAGCGGGCCCGGTCCGGGAGCCGGACGGCCTGACGGCACAATTCCCGGTATGGACATCACTGCGCAGGCGCTCAACCGGGCCACGCTCGCCCGGCAACTGCTGCTGGAGCGCGAGCCGCTCGACGTCGAGGATGCGGTGCGGCGGGTGGTCGCCCTCCAGGCCCAGCAGCCCGCCTCGCCGTACATCGCGCTGTGGAACCGGCTGAGCGGCTTCGACCCGGCCGGCCTCGACGCGGCCGTGACCGGGCGCCGGACGGTCAAGGCGACGCTGATGCGGCTCACCCTGCACGCGGTCCACGCCGAGGACTACCGGACCTTCCGTGAGGCGATGGAGCCGACGCTGCGCGGCTCCAGGCTCGGCGACCCGCGCTTCACGGCATCCGGGCTCACCGCCGACGACGCCGGCGTCCTGGTCCGGGATCTGCTGCGGTACGCCGACCTGCCGCGGACCGCCGCCGAGATCGGGGACTGGCTCGCGCAGCGGCTGGGCGCACCGATGGAGCCGGGCGCCCAGCGGATGCTGCGGCAGTACGCGCCGCTGTGGCACGCCCGCACGGGAGGGCCCTGGTCCTTCGAGACCCGGCCCTCGTACGTCGCGGCGGGCACGCCGCCCGTGCTCGCCGACCCCGATGTCGCCGCCGGCGGCCTGCAGTGCCTGATCCGCCGCTACCTGGAGGGCTTCGGGCCGGCGTCGGTGGCGGACATGGCGCAGTTCGCGCTGGTCCAGCGGGCCCGGGTCAGAGCGGCGGTGGGCGCGCTCGCCGACGAGCTCGAACAACTGGAAGGCCCCGACGGCACGGTGCTGTACGACGTCCCGGGCGCGCCACGGCCGGCCGGGGACACTCCCGCCCCGCCGCGGCTGATGGCGATGTGGGACAGCATCCTGCTGGCCTACGCCGACCGCGCCCGTGTCATACCTCCCGCCTACCGCAAGCACGTGATCCGCGTGAACGGCGACGTGCTGCCCACGCTGCTGGTCGACGGCTACGTCGCCGGCGTCTGGCGTCCCGTCGACGGCGGAATCGAGGCCGCCGCCTTCCACCCCCTTCCCGGCCGCGTCTGGGAGGGTCTGGCCGCTGAGGCCAGGTCTCTCGTCGCGCTCCTCGCCGCCCGGGACCCCAAGGCCTACGGGCGCTACGGCCATTGGTGGGCCAAGGGGCTGCCGGGCGTCGAAACCCGGCTGCTTCCGGGTGACTGAGCTCGGTCGTACGGCGTGGCGGTGAGGAGAACCCCGATGGCCGTCGGGAGCGTCACCAAGGTCATGAAGGTCAAGACCGCCCCCGCACCGACGGCCCCGCGCGAGCGCCGGTCCCCGCCCCGCGCCCGCCGCTCCGGCCGCCGTGGCCGGATCGTCGCCGCCCTGGCCGTACTGACGTCCCTGTTGATGCTGCTCCACGACTGGATCCCGAACCGGATCGGGAACTTCGGCAGCCTCGTCCAGACCTTCCTGCCCTGGACCGGCGCAGCCGTCGTCCTGCTTCTGGCCGCCGCTCTCCTGCGCCGGTCCCGCGTCGCGCTGATCGCCGTCCTGCTGCCCGCGTTCACCTGGGCGGCGCTCCACGGCGGCACCTTCCTCGACCGGGGCGACGGCGGGGCGGCGGACCTCACCGTCGTCACCCACAACGTGGACGACGTGAACCCCGACCCCGCCGGTACCGCCCGCGCCCTGGCCGCCTGCGGCGCCCAGCTGATCGCCCTGGAAGAGCTGACCGAGCCCGCCGTGCGCGGGTACGAACAGACGCTGGCCGGGACCCACCCGTACCACGTGGTGGAGGGCACGGTCGGGCTGTGGAGCACCTACCCCCTGCGTGACACGGCCCCGGTGGCGATCATGCCGTGGACCCGCGCGCTACGGGCCACCGCCGACACCCCCGCCGGCCCGCTCACCGTTTACGTTGCCCATCTCCCTTCCGTACGCGTGCGCCTGGGCTCGGGTTTCACCACCGAGCGCCGCAATGCGGCCGCGGGACGGCTCGCCGCTGAGCTGGCCGCCGCCCCGGCCGGCCGCACGCTCCTGGTCGGGGACTTCAACGGCACGACCGACGACCGGGCCCTGGCTCCGGTGATGGGCCGCTTCCGCTCCGCCCATGACGCGGCGGGAGCGGGCTTCGGCTTCACCTGGCCCGAGGCGTTTCCCGTCGCCCGCATCGACCAGATCCTGGTCCGGGACCTCACCCCGGTGTCGGCGTGGACCCTGCCGGCCACCCCCAGCGACCACCTGCCCGTGGCGGCCTCATTGCGGTTCTGACGCATTGCGGTTCTGACGGGCGGAGGCGACACGATCGACCCGCTCACGCTCAGGGGCGCTCGGCCGTGCCCGCTCTCCGACCCTCGTGGGGCTGGGCGCCTCCCCGTACGCACGGGACCGGACGAGAGCCCTCAGCATCCCGGCTCCGGCAACCACCGCGGCCAGCTGCAGGGCCATCGCGACGGCGACCTCCTCCGGCGGGACGACACCGTCGGGGTGGGTCAGCCCCACGATCAGCGTGAGCGGAAGTTTCCAGCCGCTCCACGCGAACAGCGAGCCGGAGCCGATCCAGCCGAGTGCCATCGGGACCGCGCGGGGCAGCCGCGCGGGCCGGGCACGGGCGAGCGCCCAGACCGCCGCGGCACCGACGAGCGCCCAGAGCGCGCCCAACCCGGTCAGCATGTACCAGCGGGTGTCCCGGTTGCCGGGCTGCGCGATCCCCAGGGTGCCGCCGGCCGTCCAGTACAGCCAGGCGAGCCCGACCAGGGCCGCGACGACGGCCGCCCACGGCCGCGCGGCGGGCGGCCGGTCGCCGACGCGCCCGGTGAACACGTCCGGCCAGCGACGCCGCATGTGGGCGGGGAACGCGAGGGCGAGGCCCAGCCCCGTGCCTATGAAGCCGAACTCGGCCAGCGCTCCCTGCCAGTCGGGCATCTCGCCGGCGTCCCCCGCGCCGCTCCCGGCCGCGTCGGCCCCACTGTCCAACAGCGTGGACAGCGCGGCGTACGGCAGGACGGACACGAGGAACCCCGCTCCCGCCCAGGCGACGAACGCCACCAGCCATCCCGGTATGCGCATTCCCCAGGGCCGCACCAGCGCGAGCGCGAGGGTGATCCCGATGACCGCCATGCCTATGGTCACGGTGTTCAGGAGTACCCATCCGGCCGGGGTGAAGCCGTCTCCAACCGATATCGCCCCGGCCAGGGAGCCGATCACCCACCACACCTTGATCAGCAGATAGGGCAGCAGTGCGACCGCAGCGCCGTACCCCCCTGCCCGCCCCCATCGCTCCCAGCGGTCCATCCGCTCCCCCTTCCAGGAGAGTTCCAGCATCCGGGAGCACGGCACCCGCCGGCCTCCCCCGCGGGAGCGATCCGCCTCCCCCATGCGGGGGAGCCCGGACCGCCCTCACGGGGGACCGGCGTCCGGACCTGCGTCCGACCCGTGGCTACCCCGCCGGGCCGGCTCCCACCGTCCTGAACGGATCGAGGCGCCGGCGCCGCCGGCTGATCGAGTCGGGGTCCCAGCCGGGACGCGGGACGGACGCCAGCAGCAGCCGGGTGTACGGGTGTTCGGGGCTGGCGAGCAGTTCGGCGACGGGCCGGTGTTCCATGGTCCGCCCCCGGTACATGACGAGCGCCTCGTCGCAGACGTACCGGACCACGGCCAGGTCGTGGCTGACGAAGACCAGCCCGATCCCCGTGTCGCGCCGGATGTCCGCCAGCAGGTTGAGCACCTGCGCCTGCACGGACACGTCCAGGGCGGACACCGCCTCGTCGAGCAGGAGGACGGCCGGTTCGACCGCCAGCGCCCGGGCGATCGCGGCGCGTTGGCGCTGCCCGCCGGAGAGCCGCCGGGGCAGGGCGGCCGCCTCCCGGTCGCCGAGGCCGACCTGGGCCAGCAGCTCCCGGACCCGGTCGGCCCGCACCGCGGGGTCGCGCCAGCCGTGCAGCCGGAGCACGCCGTCGACGGTCGCGCCGATACCGATCCGGGCGTCCAGGGAGAGGTAGGGGTCCTGGAAGACGATCTGCACGGCCTTGGCCCGGGCCAGTCGGGCCGCCCTGCCCCGTACCGACGCGGCGAGCGGCTCGCCCTGTACGAGGATCTCTCCCGCGTCGGGCCGTTCGAGGCCGATCAGCATGCGCGCCGTGGTGGTCTTCCCGGAACCGGACTCGCCGACGATGCCGAGCGCTCCGCCCGCCGGCAGGGAGAACGACAGGTCGTCGACCGCGACGACCTCCGTCCCGCCCGTGCGGTAGGTCTTGCGCAGGCCGGTCACCCGGAGAAGCTCCCCCGTGGTGGTATCGGTGGTCAACTTTCCTCCCTGCTGGACTGGATGGAGCCGACGAGCTCGGCGGCGCGGTGGCAGGCGACCTCGGCCGGCCCCGTTCGTCGCAGCGCCGGCGGAGACTGGTCGCAGCGGCCCGGCTCGGCGAACCGGCAGCGCGGTGCGAAGGCGCAGCCCGGCGCGGACTCCAGCAGCCCCATCGGGGCGCCGGGGATCGGGGTCAGCCGCCCGGTAGGACCGTCGAGGGGCGGCGAAGAGCCGAGCAGCCCCGCGGTGTAGGGGTGCCGGGGGGAGGCGAAGAGTTCCGCGACGGGCGCCGTCTCCACGATCCGGCCGGCGTACATCACGTAGGTCCGGTCGCTGACCGCGGCCGCGAGTTCGATGTCGTGGGTGATGAGGAGCAGCCCGAGTCCGCGTTCGCGCTGCAGTCGCCCCAGGATGGCGAGGATCTCCGCCTGGGTGCTGACGTCGAGGGCGGTGGTGGGTTCGTCGCACAGCAGCAGCCGGGGTTCGGCGGTGAGGGCCGCGGCGATCACGACGCGCTGGAGCATGCCGCCGGAGAGCTCGTGCGGGTACTGCTTCAGGTGCCGGGCGGGGTCGGGCAGGCCCACCGCGCCGAGCAGTTCGACGGCCCTGGCGTCGGCCTGGGTCTTGGACCAGCCGTGGACCAGGCGCAGCGGCTCGGTGAGGAAGTCCCCTATGCGGCGTACCGGGTTGATGGCCGCCCGGGGGTCCTGGTAGATCATCGCCGCCTTGTTCGTCCGTACCTCCCGCAGTCTCGCGGGGTCGGCCCCGACCAGGTCGATGCCGTCGACGCGGACCCGGCCGCCGACCTCGGCGCCCGTGGGGAAGAGACCGAGCGCGGCGCGGGCGGTGACGGACTTCCCCGAGCCGGATTCCCCGACGAGGGCGACGATCTCGCCGGCGGAGACCCGCAGTTCGATGCCGTCCAGGATCGGGCGGGCCATCGAGGGCAGGGTGACGGTGAGTCCGTCGTACGCGAGCAGCGTCGTTTCGGGCACGGTCATCAGGAGTCCCTCCCCGCGAGCCGGTCGCCGAGGTCTTCCCCGACGACGTTGAAGGCGACGACCACCAGGACGACGGCCACGGCCGGCACCACCGCGGACAGCGGCTGGCCCTGGAGTACGGCGGCTTGCCCCTGGTTGATCATGGCGCCCCAGTCGGGGGTCGGCGGCTGTACGCCCAGCCCCAGGAAGGAGAGGGCCGCGAGGTCGAGCAGGGCGTAACCGAAGTTCACCGTCGACTGGGCGAGCAGGGTCGGGGCGATGTTGGGCAGCATCCTGCGCACGGTGACGTACAGGGCGGAGTGGCCCTGTACCTGGTAGGCGGCGACGTAGGGCCGGGCCTTCTCCTGTACGGCGAGGCCGCGTACCAGGCGTGCGGTGTACGGCATGTACGCGATCGCCATGGCGAGCACGGGCGCCGTCATCCCCTTGCCGAACAGGGCCACCGCGAGGATCGCCAGCAGCAGGGCGGGGAAGGCGAACACCACGTCGAGCACGCGGCCGGCCAGGGTGTCGACCCAGCCGCCCCGCCACCCCGTGGACAGGCCGACGGCGATGCCGACGACGGTGGAGAACACCACGACCGCGAGGGGGCCGGCGAGGCTGGTGCGCGCCCCGGCGATCAGCGCCGAGAAGGTGTCGTGGCCGCCCTGGTCGGTGCCCAGCCAATGGTCGGCGCCCGGGCCCAGGAGGCTGTCGCCGAGCTGCCCGAAGGTGGGGTCCTGGGGCGCGAGCCAGGGTGCGAGCAGCGCGACGAGGACGAACAGGACGAGGAGCAGCAGGCAGGCCCGCTGGAGCCGGCTGCCGCCGAGGGTCCGCAGCCGGGCGAGGCTCCCGAGACGCGTGCGGGTGCGGGTGCCGGTGCGGGACCCGGGGCCGGGGCGGGGGCCGCCGGGCGCGGCGGGTGTCAGGATCGGTGCGCTCATCGTGCGCTCCCCGCCGCCGCCATGCGCGGGTCGATCAGCGGATGCACCAGGTCGACGAGTGCGTTGACCACGACGAACGCGGCCACCACGAGCAGCACGATGGCCTGGACGACCTGGAAGTCCAGCTGGTCCACGCACTGGACCAGCAAGGAGCCCACTCCGGACATGCCGAAGGCGGTTTCCACGATGGCGGTGCTCACCAGCATCCCCGAGACCAGCAGCGCGGAGACCGTCACGATCGGCCCGAGCGCGTTGCGCAGCACGTGGCGCCGGATCACCGTGCGCCGCGGTGTTCCGCGGCTGAGGGCGACCTCGACGTGATCGCGGCCCAGTTCGTCGATCATCGCCGAGCGGGTCACGCGGGTGACCAGCGCCATGAAGGTCACGGACAGGGCCGCTGCCGGAAGGATGACGTGGTGCAGCCGGTCCAGTAGGCCGGTGCCGTTCCCGATCGTGGGGAACCAGCCGAGCCGCACGCCCAGGACGGACCGGAACAGGAGCGCGGCGACGAAGGCGGGCGCGGCGGCGCCCACCGTCACCAGGAGCATCAGGGAGCGGTCGGTCCGGGTCCCCCTGCGCAGCGCGCCCGCCATGCCGGCGGCGACGCCGACCACGGCGATCATCAGGGCGGACGTCCCGATGAGCAGCAGGGACGAGGGAAGCCGGGACCAGATGACCGAGCCGACGTCCTGGTGGAAGAGGTAGGAGCGGCCGAAGTCGCCCCGCAGCACCCCTTCGAGCCAGTGTCCGTAGCGGACCAGGAAGGGGTCGTCGAAGCCGTACTGCCTGCGGATCTCGGCGAGTTCCTGCGGGCTGGGGCTGCGCCCCTTCACCAGGAAGCTCGCCGGGTCCCCGGGCGCCAGGAACAGTGAGGAGAACACCAGGAAGGAGGTGACCAGCAGGGTCGCCGCCATTCCGGCGAGCTTGCGCAGGACCCGTACGGCGCGCGCCGCCGCGGCCGTCATCCCTTGGCCCCGATCTCGGCCGCCCACGGGTAGTAGAGGTAGGCGATGGACGGCTGGGCGCCGGTGATCCGCTTGCCGAGGAAGACGCTCACGGGCTGGGTGTACAGGGGCAGCCACGGCAGGTCCCGCATGGCGACGGCCTGGGCCTCGGCGTTGGCCTTGGCGTGCTCGGCCGGGTCGTACGCCGCGATGGCACGGTCCACGGCGGCGTCGAACTGCGGCTCGGACCAGTTGCCGTAGTTGCTGAACGCGCCGGTCTGCAGTGATCCGTACATGTCGAGCGGGTCGGTGATGGACGTGTACCAGAAGGTGAGGAACAGGTCGATGCCCTCGCGTGCGGCCGGGTCGGTGAAGAGGGTCGAGTACTTCTCCGCGGAGACGGAGTCGATCTGCGGCTTCAGTCCGATGGCCGTGGCGGCCTGGGCGACGGCCTGGGTGATGATCGTCGTCTGGGAGTCCAGCGGGCTGGTCGCGATCACGATCTTCTGACCGGAGACTCCGGCCTCGGCGGCGAGCGCCTTGGCCTTGGCCGGGTCATAGGGGTACGCGGGCAGGTCCTTGCGCAGGCCGTCGCGTATCTCGGCGGGCGCGTCGCCCCAGAGGTTGTCGGTGGTGAGGGAGTCCGCGACCTCGCCGACCCCTCCGGCTCCGGCCTTGACGATGCCCTTGCGGTCGATGGCCATGAGCAGGGCGCGGCGCACCCGGGGGTCGCCGAGTGGGCCCTTGAGGTTGCCGACGACCTCGTCGGCGACCGAGGTGTTGCGGCCGAAGTAGAGCGTGCCGGCCTGACTCGCGCGCAGTCCCGCGTACGCGTTGGGCGGGACCATCCAGCCGCCGTCGACCTCGCCGCTCTGGAAGGCGTTGACGCGGGTGGTCGGGTCGGCGAGGAAGACGAACTTCACCTCGCCGGACTTGGCCTTGAGCTCAGGGTTCCAGTAGTCGTCGAACCGCTTGAGGGTGAGCGACTGGCCTGACGTCCAGGAGGCGAAGGAGAAGGGGCCGGTGCAGTTCACGCCGGTCTGCGGATTGCCGTAATTCTTGCCGGCCTTGGCGAGGGTGGCGGCGGACTCGATCGTGCCGGGGCTCGCGGCGAGGTACTTGTTGAAGGTGGAGTCGGGCTTCGCCAGGGTGACGGTGACTTCCATGGCTCCGGTCCGGTCGACCGAGGTGACGTTCCGGAAGGGGTAGGCCCAGACGCTGGCCGTCTGCGGGTCGAGGTTGCGGCGCAGGGAGGCCACGACGTCGTCGGCGGTGAGCTCGGTCCCGTCGTGGAAGCGCACGCCGGGGCGGATCTGGTAGACCCAGGTGGTGGGGGTGGGGTTGGTGTACGAGGCCGCGAGGTTCGGCGAGGTCGTCAGGTCCGGGTCCCAGCGCAGCAGGCTCTCGCAGACGTTGGCGAGGATCTGGTTCGGCGGGTAGTCGAACGAGTAGGCGTAGTCGATGCTGGTCGGCTCGGCGAAGACGGACCAGGTGAACGAGTCGACGGCGCCGGCGGGGGCGGGTGTCCGGTCCGTGAGCCGGTAGGCGGTGGCGCCGTCCGACGGCTTGTTCGCGGTACCGCTGCACGCGCTCGTGAGGAGCACCGCGGCCGCGGCGAGCCCGGCGGCTGCGGCCGAGCGGAGCCGGAGGAGCCGGAGGAGCTGGTGGCGTCGGAGGAGCTGGTGGCGTCGGGGTGATCCTGTTCGCGGCGATCCCGTTCGGGGTGATGACATCGTCTGGCTCCCTGAGGGGTGAGCTGGGTGAGGTACGTGGTGCCCGGCCGGTTGCGGTTCCGGCGGTTCAGCTGGTGGCGGCGAAGACGAGCTCGCCGTCGATGTAGGTGCGGCTCACCCTGGTCTCGGCGATCTCCTCGGAGGGGTGGGCGAAGGGATCCCGGTCGAGGACGACGAGGTCCGCGTACTTGCCCGCCTCGACGGTGCCGGTGACGTCGTCGAGGTGGTTGGCCCAGGCGCTGCCGGCGGTGTAGGCGGTGAGGGCCTGGGAGAGGGTCAGGGCCTGCTCGGGGAAGAACGGCGGGCAGGGCTGGTGGCTCCCGGCGGCGTTGGGCGCCTCGTCGGGTACGGCCCGGTTGACGGCGACGTGGATGCCCCACAGCGGGTTGGGGCTGCTGACCGACCAGTCGCTGCCGGCGACCAGGCGGGCTCCGGCCCGCTGGAGGTCACCGAACGGATACTGCAGGGCGGCACGCTCGGGGCCCAGGAAGGGGATCGTCAGCTCGTCCATCTGCGGTTCGTGCGCGGCCCACAGGGCCTGGATGTTGGCGGCCGCGCCCAGGCTCGCGAAGCGGCTTATGTCGTCGGGGTGGACGATCTGCAGGTGGGCGAGGTGGTGCCGGTTGTCGTTGGCGCCGTTGGCGTCGCGGGCCGCGGTGAGGGCGTCGAGCACCTCGCGGACGGCGCGGTCGCCCAGGGCGTGGAAGTGGATCTGGAAGCCCGAGCGGTCGAGCCGGGACACCGCCTCGGTGAGCAGCTCCGGATCGATGAAGCTGAGTCCGGAGTTCCCGGTGGCGCAGCCGCAGCCGTCGAGGTAGGGCTCCAGCATGCCCGCCGTGAAGTTCTCGGCGATCCCGTCCTGCATGATCTTCACGCTGGTGGCGTTGAAGCGGCCCACCCGGCCGGTGCGGCGGCGCTCCTCCAGGTCGGGGATCTGCTCCAGGCCGCGTTCGCGGTCCCACCACAGGGCGCCGACGACGCGTGCGCGCAGAGCTCCCTCGCGTGCGGCGCGCAGGTAGACGCCGAAGTTGTCGGGGTTGCCGGGGAAGGCGCCGATCATGGCGTCCTGCCAGCTGGTCACGCCGAGGGAGAAGAGGTGCTCCTGCGCGGCGAGCAGGCCGGCGTGCGACTCGTCGGGCGTCGCAATGGGCGCGTGACGGGTGACCAGGTCGACGGCGCCTTCCTGAAGGGTGCCGGCCGGGGTTCCGTCGGCCTCCCGCTCGATCCTGCCGTCCGGCGGATCGGGGGTGGTGCGGTCGACGCCCGCGAGGTGGAAGGCACGGGTGTTGGCCCAGGCTCCGTGGCCGTCGCGGTTGGTGAGTACGACGGGCCGGTCCGGCACGACCGCGTCGAGCATGGCGCGGGTGGGCGTGCCTCCGGGGAAGACGTCCATCGACCAGCCGCCGCCGCGGATCCAGGACGCGTCCGGGTGGTCCTTGGCGTAGGCGGCCACCACGGCCAGGTAGCCGTCGATGGTGCGTTCCTCGGCCAGGTCGCAGCCGAGCATCTGGACACCGGCCACGACGGGGTGGACGTGGGCGTCCTGGAACCCGGGGACGAGGAGGCCGCCGGCCAGGTCGACGACCTCGGTGGAACCGTCCGCGAGCGAGCGCACGGTGCTCGCGTCGGCGACGGCGAGGATCCGGCCGTCGGCCACGGCGACGGCGGCGTCGACCGGGGCGGACGAGGTCCCGGTGAAGACCCGCCCTCCGATGAAGACGGTGTCGGCCCGCTGCTTGACCGGCTGCCTTGTGTTGCCCATCGACGCACCCTCCGGCTCGGCGGGACGGACCCGCACGGCTTGTGTTGAGGAGGAGTGAACGGGAGCGCAACATTGTTGTCAACGGTGTTGCGCTCCCTCTGTTCCAAATCGATACACTGGCCGCACCATGCCGAAGTCATCCGACACACCCGCCCGGTCCAAGCGCGCGGGCAGCCAGCTCACACCCGACGCGATCATCGAAGCCAGCCTGCGCATCGCCGCTCGCGGCAGCGAGGACGCCTTCACCGTCCGCCGTCTCGGCGAGGAACTCGGCGCCGACCCCACAGCGATCTACCGGCACTTCCGCGACAAGGACGAACTGCTGCTCTCCGTCGCCGACCGCACGCTCGGCGAGGTCCTCGACAGCATCCCCGAGGGCCTCGACTGGAAGGACCGGCTGCGCGCCCTCGCGGACGGCTCCCTGGAGGTCGCGCTCAAGTACCCGGTGGTCGGTTCGACCATGGCCAGCCGGACCACCCGCAGACCCAACGAGTTCCGGGTCGTCGAGCTCATCATCGGGGCCGTCACGGAGGCCGGCCTGGACGGGGCGGAAGCGGCCGTCCACTACCGGATGGTCGGCGACTCCCTCCTCGCCTACGTCGGCCAGCGCGCCGCCTACCTGCTGTTCGACGCGGAGATCCGGGAGGCCGACGAGTCCTCCTGGAGCCGCGAGTACCGCCTGGTCGACCCGCAGGGGTTCCCCCACATCACCCGACTGAGCACCCAGCTGGCCGAGGTGACGGACGAGCAGATCTTCCGGGCCCGGGTCGAGGCCCTGATCACCGCGATCGAGACGCGGGTCGAGACGCTGCGCGGCGCGTAGCCCGCCCCCGCGTCGCGCAACGGCGTTGACATCATCGTTGACAGCGCCGTTGCGCGAGCGGTTCACTCCCCCTCAGCCCGAGTGCCATGCCCGCACGCGCTGTTCGGCTTCCTGGTGCCCGGATTCCGAGAAGAGGGGTCACATGCATCACCTGCGCAACGAACCTGCTTCCCCACCCCGTTCGGCCGACCGGGCCGGCATACCCGACCGGATCCGCCTCGCGTTCGCCCTGCACGCCGAAGCGCGCAGGCGCGGCATGCCCGTCGAGGAGGTCGCAGGCGAGCGCGCCGAGGCCGTCCGCCGCGAGAGCGTCCGTCGTGAGACCGTCCGCCACGAGCGCGGCCACGACGAAGAACGGCGAACCGCCCCGCCCGCGGGGACGTTCGGCCGCCGCCGGCTCCTCGGCGCCGCGGGCGCGCTGACCGCCGCCGCGGCACTGCCCGGCGGGCTGCTCACCCCGAACCGGGCGGCGGCGGCCACCGGAGCCGGCGCGCCGCGCGTCGTGGTCGTCGGCGCCGGGCTCGCGGGACTGCGCTGCGCCCACCGATTGTGGAACCGGCCGAACCCGGTCGCCGCCACGGTGTACGAGGCCGACGCCACCCGCATCGGCGGCCGCTGCTGGTCCCTGCGCGGCTTCTTCGACAACGGCGCGGTCCACGAGCACGGCGGGGCCTTCATCAGCTCCACCGACACCGCGGTCCTCGACCTGGCCCGCGGCCTGGGCCTGCGACGGGAGCTCGCAAACGGCGGCGAACTGCACGCCGGGGACTACGCCGCCTGGATCGACGGCGGCTCCTACCCCGGGCTCAGCCAGCAGGACGACTGGACCGCGGAGGCCTACGACGCGTTCAGCGCCTCGTACGCGGCCGTCGGCAGCCCGCGCCACGACAGCCACACCCCGGAGGCGTACCGGCTGGACCAGCTCTCCTGCCTGGACTACCTCGACGAGATCGGGCTGGCCCCCGGCTCCCGGCTCGGCCAGCTGATCCAGTCCCTCCAGCTCCAGTCGGGCGGCGAACCCGCCGAGGCCTCCGCGCTGGGAATGATCGGCTTCCTCGGATCCTCGTCCGTCTTCGCGGGAGGGCGCGGCTTCGACGAGAAGTACCACCTCGTCGGCGGGAACGACCAGCTCGTCAGCGGGATGGCGGCGCAGCTTCCGGCCGGCGCCGTCCGGCAGGGCTACGAGCTCATCGCCCTGCGGCAGAACGGCGACGGCTCGTACACCTGCACCTTCGACCACGACGGCAGCACGGTCTCGGTGCCCGCCGACCACGTCGTGCTGGCCCTGCCCTTCAGCACCCTGCGCGACGTCGATCTCTCCCAGGCCAACCTGTCCGCCCGCAAGCTGACCGCCATCCGGCAGCAGGGCATGGGCCAGAACGCGAAGCTCGTCGCCCAGCTGTCGGCCAAGACCTGGCCGGGGCTCGGCTACAACGGCATCAGCAACACCGGCCCGCTCGGCTACCAGACGGCCTGGGACGGCTCGGTCGCGTCGGGAGCCAACGGGGCACCGGCGCTGCTGGTCAACTTCCCCGGCGGGAACACCGCCCGCGACATGCTCACCGGAGCCGCGCACGGCCCGGCGCCCGAGGCGGACGTGCACTGGTTCCTCTCCCAGATCGAGCACATGTACCCGGGCACCACGGCCGCGTTCACCGGCAAGGCGTACGAGGACCACTGGTCGCGCGCCCCGTGGCAGCGGGGCGCCTACCACTACTACAAGATCGGCCAGTACACCTCGATCGCCGGCTGCGAAGGGATCCAGGAAGGCCGGATCCACTTCGCGGGCGAGCACACCGACGTGGACAACTCCACGCTGAACGCGGCGGTTTCCTCCGGTGAACGCGTCGCGGCCGAGATCGTCTGCCAGATCTGAGCCCTCGCCCGCGAGGACCGGCCGGCCACCTCGGCGGGGTCAGCCCGACGGGGTGAGCCGGTCCCACAGGAAGGTGTGCACCAGGGCCTCGTTGAAGGCGGTCTGCCCGTGGTCGGTGGCGCCCGCGTGGCCGCCGCCGAGGTGCTCGTGGAACAGGACGGGATGCCCGAACTCGCGCAGCCGGGCGGCCATCTTGCGGGCATGGCCGGGGTGGACGCGGTCGTCGCGGGTCGAGGTGAGCAGCAGCAGGGGCGGGTACGGGGCCCCCTCGGCCCGGACCTGGTGGTACGGGGAGATCCGCTCCAGGTGGGGCCGGTCGGCCGGGCTGTCCGGGTCCCCGTACTCGGCGATCCAGCTGGCGCCGGCCAGCAGCTTGTGGAAGCGGAGCATGTCCAGCAGCGGCACGTGGGCGACGACCGCGCCGAACAGCTCGGGGTCGCGGGTGAGCATCGCGCCCATGAGGAGGCCGCCGTTGCTGCCGCCCTCGATGCCCAGCTGGGCAGGGGTGGTGATGTCGCGGGCGACGAGGTCCCGGGCGACGGCGGCGAAGTCCTCGTACGCGCGGACCCGGTTCGCGCCCAGGGCCGCCTTGTGCCAGCTCGGCCCGTACTCGTGCCCGCCGCGGATGCCCGCGACGACGTAGGTGCCGCCGCGCGCGAGCCAGGCCCGGCCGGTGACCGCTCTGTACTGGGGGACCATGGAGATCTCGAAGCCGCCGTACCCGTACAGCAGGGTGGGCCCGGGGCCCGGGCGGTCCTCGGGACCGACGACGAAGTACGGCACCCGCGTGCCGTCCGCGGAGGTCGCGAAATACTGGCGTACGGCCAGACCCGCGGTGTCGAACAGCGCAGGGCCCTGCTTGAGGCTCTCGCTGTCGCCGCCCGCGGTGCCACGGTAGAGGGTGGACGGCTGGAGGAAGCCGGAGACGTTCAGGAAGTACTCGTCGCTCACGTCCGGATCGGTGCAGGTGACGGAGGCCGTCGACAGCGGCGGTACGCCCGGCAGCGGTGCGCGGCTCCAGCCGTCGGGGCCGGGGGTGAGGAGCTCCATCCGGGAGGAGACGTCGGCGCGGGTGGTGAGGACGAGGTGGTGGCGGGTCCAGCTGTAGCTGCCGAGCGCGGTGCGCTCGTCCGGGGTGAACAGCACCTCGGCCTCCCGCTCCCCCGCCAGGAAGGAGTCGAAGCCGAAGGCGAGCAGGGAGCCGGCGGGGTGGCCGAGCCACGGCGACTTCGTGGTGACGGTCAGCCAGTTCCGGTACACGGAGGCGCTCGCGTCGTCCGGTACATCGATCTTCAGCGGCGGGCCGTCGCTGCCGTCGGTCCGCGGCGGGAGGAGGAACAGCTCCTGGTTCCAGAAGTCGATCTGCCGGTGGACGAAGTCCCGCTCGAAGCCGGGCGTGTCGTCGCGCCAGGCAGTGGCGGAGAGGTCCGAGGGGCGGCCCTCGTAGACCGGTTCCGCCTCGGTGAGCGGGGTGCCGCGCCGCCAGCGGCGTACCTGGAGGGGATAACCGGACCCGGACATCGAACCGGGACCGAAGTCCGTCCCGATCCACACCCGGTCGCGGTCGATCCACCCGATCCGGGTCTTGGCCTCCGCGACCTCGAACCCGCCCTCGACGAACTCCAGGGCGGCAAGGTCGAACTCGCGCACGACGCAGGCGTCCGCGCCGTCCCGCGACAGCATGACCAGGGCGTGGCGGTGCTCGGGGGCCAGGACGCTGCTGCCCGCCCAGGCCCACTTCTCCCCCTCCGCCTCGGCCAGGGCGTCCAGGTCCAGGACGGGCTCCCAGGCGGGCCGGTCCTTGCGGTACTCCTCCAGCGTGGTGCGCCGCCAGAGTCCGCGGACGTGCTCGGCGTCCTGCCAGAAGTTGTAGAGGTGGCCGCCACGACGGGTGACGTAGGGGATCCGGCCGTCGTCGTCGAGGACCTCGCGGATCCCGCGCTCCAGCTCCTTGAACCCGGGCACCTCGGCCAGCGCGGCCACGGTTTCACCGTTGCGCTCGCGCACCCAGTCGAGGGCCGTCTCGCCCGAGATGTCTTCCAGCCAGAGGTACGGGTCTTCATCGCTCATCCGCCGATTGTGCAGGACGCGGACCCCTGGTCAGGAAACGTCAGGAAACGTCGACCGCCCCGAGGCGGGCGGCGCGCAGGGCGGTGCGCACCGACCAGATCACCGAGACCAGCGGTACGGCGACGACCGCGCCCACCACTCCGGCCGCGATGGCGCCCGCGCTGACCGAGATCGCCACCACCAAGGGGTGCAGCCGGACCGCCCAGCTCATCACCAGCGGATGCAGCAGGTGCCCCTCGATCTGGCCGATGACCACGATCAGAGCGATCACCACACCCGCGATGAGCGGTCCCTTCGAGGCCAGGGCGACCACCGCGGCGACCGCGAGCGCCACCGGCGAGCCGACCAGGGGGACGAACGCCGCGAGGAACTCCAGCAGTGCCAGCGGAACGGCCAGCGGGACCCCCAGGAGGTACAGGGCCACCCCGACGAGGACGGCGTTCGTCGCCGCGATCAGCACGATCCCGTGGGTGTAGCCGGTGAACGTGGCCCATGCCGCGCGGCCTGCGACCATCACGGGCTCGCGCGCCGCGGCGGGCAGCTGCGCGCAGAACCACGACCACTGGCGGGCTCCGCCGTACAGGAAGAGGACGGCGGAGAAGACGGCGAGGGCCAGGACGGCGAGGACCCGCACCAGCTGTCCGGCTCCGCTGAGCGCCGTACTGAGCAGGGTCGAGCGGTGGCTCGACAGGTACGCGCCGATGCGGGACTCGATGTTCGTCAGCGCTCCGGGATTCAGCCGGAAGGGGGGCCGCTCCAGCCACTCCTCGATGCTGCCGAGGCCCTCGCGGAACTCCCGGACCAGGGTGGTGCTCTCCCCGGCCACCGCCTCGCCCACCAGCGCCAGCCCGCCCAGCAGCAGCACCGCGCCCCCGAGCAGACAGACGGCGACCGCGAGGGACCGGGGCAGTGAGCGCCCCAGCCATCGGGTGGGGGCGCCGAGCAGCGCCGTGATGACGAGGCCCAGGAAGAGCGCCACCGTGATCTCGTGGAACCGCCCCAGCACGACGAAGACCGCGTAGACGGCGGCGCCGACGACCAGCAGGCGCCAGGCGTACGACGCGGCCGTACGCAGGAACGAGGACACCGGCGGCATGACCTCATGGGTGCCACGGCGGAGCCCCGATGGCACGCGCGCTGTCCCGGATTCGCCCGTCCGGGGCGGATAAATCCGTTGCCGAGGCCTGCGCGATCGCCGACGATGACACCTCGTGAGTACATCCCGATGGGCCTCGGTCCTGCCCGATCTCGCCCCCTGGCGGTCCAGCCGGGACTTCCGGCTGCTGTTCGTCCAGGGGACGGTCACGTTCTTCGGCTCGTTCATGGCGATGATCGCGCTGCCGCTGCAGATCAAGCACCTGACGGACTCGCCGCTGGCGGTCGGCGCGATGGGCGCGGTGGAACTGGTTCCGCTGGTGGTCTGCGGGCTGTACGGGGGCGCCCTCGCCGACGCCGTCGACCGGCGCCGGCTGATCCTGCTGACCGAGGCCGGGCTCGGGGTGCTCGCGCTGGTGCTGCTGGTGAACTCGGTTCTGCCGAGCCCGCTGCTGTGGCCGCTGTACGTGGTGGCGGCCGGTGTGTCGGCGCTGACCGGGCTGCAGCGGCCCGCCCTGGACTCGCTGATGGCCCGGATCGTGCCGCACGACCAGCTGACCGCCGCTGCCGCGCTGGGCGGGCTGCGCTACCAGTTCGGCGCGATCGCCGGTCCGGCGCTGGCCGGCCTGGTCGTCGCCTACGCCGGCTACGCCCCGGCCTACTGCGTCACCGTCGCGGGCTTCCTCGTCTCCGTGCTGCTGTGCCTGCGGCTCGCACCGGCTCCGCCCGTGCGGGGCGCCGACCGTCCTTCGCTGCGTGCGATCGCCGAGGGCGCGCGGTACGCGTGGAGCCGTCCGGTGCTGCTCGGCACCTACGCCGTCGACCTGGCGGCGATGTTCTTCGCCTTCCCGAACGCGATCTTCCCGTTCCTCGCGGACGAGCTCGACGCGGTGTGGGCGCTCGGGTTCATGTACGCGGCGGGCGCGGTCGGCTCGCTGGTGCTGGGGCTGACCAGCGGCTGGGTGTCGCGGGTACGCCGGCACGGGCTGCTGGTGGTGTGCGGCGCCGCGGTCTGGGGCCTGGCGATCGCGGCCGCGGGCTGGTCCACCGGCATCTGGCCGGTGCTGGTGTGCCTCGCGGTGGCGGGCGCGGGCGACATGCTGAGCGGGCTGGGCCGGGCCACGATCTGGAACCAGACGATCCCCGAGGAGCTGCGGGGCCGACTCGCCGGCATCGAGGTGCTCTCGTACAGCGTCGGCCCGCAGCTCGGTCAGGTACGGGCCGGCACGATGGCCGGGTGGACCGGCACCCGGGCGGCCTTCTGGAGCGGCGGTCTGGCCTGCGTGGCGTCGGTGGCCGCACTGGCCGCACTGCTGCCGAAGCTGATCTCCTACGACGCGGACACCGACGAGGACGCCCTGCGCCGCCGCAGTGCACAGGAGGCACGGTCCCGGGAGACGGCGTCCGCGGCGTGAGTCCTGATCGTGCGCGAGGCTCTCCGCTACGGCCAGGGCACCTCCGGCGTGCGGGAGTACCGCACGCCCATGGCGTCCAGCCGCGGGCCCTGCGCCGCCAGCCGCTCCCGGTAGGCGTCCCAGTCCAGGGCGGCGGCCGGTGACCAGCCGAGTTCGGCGACGCCGAGGACCCGCTGGAACTGCTCGTACTCCGGTGGCGCCGCCACGCCCAGGACCGCCTGGCGCGGCACGCCGGGCAGGCAGTCGCCCGGGTCCCACTCGTACGCGCGCCGCACGGACAGCGCCCGGTCGGCGGGCGACAGGATCACCCGGGCGCCGGCGCGCACCGCTTGCGCGAGCTTCGCGCGCTCCGCCGGGCTCGCCCCCTCGTGCCTCGCGTACATCACCACGGCGCTCCCCTCGGCCCGGCGCGGCTCCGGGACGACCTCCATGTAGCGGCCGCGCGCGTGGCGGACCAGTTCCCGGTACGCGTCCGCGGTCCAGGCGCCTCGCGTACGCAGCACGTTGATCTTGTAGAGGGCGAGCTGGTCCACGTACGCCTTCAGCCGCGCGACACCGCCGCCCTCGGGACGGACGGCCTCGACCGTCGCGGCCCGGTGGGCGAAGCGGGGTGTGTCGGTGACCGCGCCGCCCGCCACCGTCCACGGCGCGCCGCCCACGGGCAGGAGCTGACGGAGGGTCTGGGTGCCGCGGAACAGTCCTGCCGGCCGGAAGGCGGTGACGATGACCCCGTCCTCGTCGGACTGGAGCCGGTAGCCCTCCTCGCCGAAGCTTCCCGCGTACGGGTCCAGGCGCAGGCGGATGCCGTCCGTGACGGCTTCGGCGGCGGTCTCCTGGACCGGCAGCGGCAGGCGGGCGGTGCGGCGCCAGGCGGCGGCGAGCTGTTCGCCGATGGCACGGACCTCGCCGGAGCCGGCGGTCGTACGGATCACCGTGCGCGGGCCGAGCGTGTAGCCGGGGCCTCCGGGTGCGACGGCGGCCGGCGCCGGGACGATCCGCTGGTACGGAGCCGGTGCGGTCCGCCGAACGGGGGCGGCGGAGCCCAGGAGGTGCCCGGCGGGGGCGGAAGAGGCCGCGACGGCCGCGCAGAGCAGCAGGCCACCGAGAGCGCCGAAGGCGACGGGGAGCTTCATCAGACAAGGAATAGGCCAGTTCGACCCGTTTCGGCGGTATGAGCGCCCGGGACGGGTGGAGCCCATCCGAAAGGACGCCGTCGGCGCCGGGCGCAGGAGTACGCGCGGCCGGTCGCCGGGCGCGGACCCGCCCGCGGCCGCTACCGTCGCCTGATGATGCCGACCCGTCGTGGCGCCCTGGCGCTGCTGGCCGCCGGACTGCCCGCGCTCGCGCCGGCTCCCCCGGTCCCGCTGCGCGTCGTCTCGTACAACATCCACGCGGGCGCCGGTGCCGACGGCGTCTTCGACCTGGACCGGCAGGCAGCAGCCCTGCGCTCCCTGCGGGCCGATGTCATCGGGCTGCAGGAGGTCGACGTCCGGTGGGGCGCCCGCAGCCGGTGGCTCGACGTGGCCCGCGAACTCGGCGGGCGGCTGGGCATGCGAGCCTCTTTCGCCCCGATCTACCGCATCGGCGACCGGGAGTTCGGGGTGGCCGTGCTCTCCGCGTTCCGCGTTCTGGCCGCCGCGAACCACCGCATCACCAGGCTGTCCACGCAGGACCCCGGGCCGGGGCGGCCCACGCCGGCGCCCGCACCGGGCTTCGGGGAGGTCGTCCTGCGGGTACGGGGCGTACCGCTGCGCGTGTTCGTCACCCACCTCGACCACCGCGCCGATCCCTCCGTACGGGCGGTGCAGGTGGCCGAGATGCGGCGGATCATGCGGCGCGGGCCGGAGCCGAAGATCCTCCTGGGAGACTTCAACGCGCCGCCGTCGGCGCCCGAACTGGCCCCGCTGTGGCGCGAGCTGACGGACGCGGACCCGGGCGGGTCCACGTATCCCGCCCACGAGCCGGTCGAGCGGATCGACTACGTGGCCGTGTCGGCGGCCGTGCGGGTGCGCGCCGCGGCGGTCGCCGACACCCTCGCCTCCGACCACCGCCCGGTCGTCGCCGACCTGCTCCTGGGGCTAAGCGGCCTCGGGGAAGTAGGGCACGTCCCCGAGGCCGCTTAGGGCCTCAGGGCAGCGGGACTCCCCTGGCGGTGGTCCAGAGTTCGTACCACTCCTCGTGCGTGAGGTCGGGCTCGCGCACCGCCGCGTCCCGGCAGGCGCGGATCCGGTCGGGCCTGACGGTGCCGATGACCGGCGCGATGCCGGCGGGGTGCCGGCCCAGCCACCACAGCAGGACCGACTCGGGCGTCGTGTCCTTGCGCCGGGCGAGGTCGTCCAGCAGCCCCGCGGTAGCCCGTTCGGCCGGCGTCTGCTGGCGGCCGGTGAAACGTCCCTGCGCCAGCGCTCCCCAGGCCTGGAGGCGGATGCCGTGGTCCCGGCAGTGCTCCAGCGTCCCGAACGGGAACCCGTTGGCCGCGTACTCGGGGGTGTTGAGCACGACCCCGGCTTCGACCCAGTCCCGGTGGTGCAGGCTCATCTCCAGCTGGTTCGCCACCAGCGGCAGGTCGAGCCGGGACTGGAGGTGGGCGATCTGCGCGGCTCCCATGTTGGACACGCCGAAGTGCCGTACGAGGCCCTGCCGGTGCAGGGACATCAGCGCCGACGCGACCGAGTCGACGTCGGCGAGCGGGTCGGGGCGGTGCAGGAGGAGAACGTCGATCACATCGGTCCGCAGCCGGACCAGACTCTCCTCCACGCGCCGCGTGATGCTCTGCCCGCGCAGGTCGTACATGCCCGGACGGTCCTCGCCGGCCAGGCGGATCCCGCATTTGGTCTGGATCGTGACGCGTTCGCGCAGCCCCGGCGTCCGTGCGAGCACCTCGCCGAAGACGGCTTCGGCCTTCCCGTGCCGGTAGATGTCGGCATGGTCGAAGGCGGTGATCCCGCTGTCGAGGGCCGCCTCGATCGCCGCCTCGGCGGCGTCGATGTCCCCGGGCCCGTACGGACCGGGCTCCCAGCTCCCGCCCAGCCCCATGCACCCGTACAGCACCCGGTCACCGCTCACGGCCTCAGCCTCCTTCGTCACCACGCCCCCACCCTATGCATGTGCCGTCGGCGACGAGCCGTTCAGGAGCCCTGCCGGCAACCCCGATGCACCATCTGACCGGCGCATACTCGATGATGTCCGGATGCACAGACACACGGAGGCCGGGACGCGGCCGAGGCGCCGCCGGGCCGGCCGCACGGCGGCGGCCTTGAGTCTGCTGGCCTCCGTGGCGTGTTCGTCCGCCCAGCACTCGCCGGCTTCGGTCACCGCCGCCGGGAAGTCGGCCGAGATCTCCGTCGCGACCTGGAACATGTGCGGCGTGGAGCAGTGGAACTGCGAGGACACCGGGAGCCCGAAGAACAAGTTCCAGCAGATCCGTGACCTGGTGGGGGACTCGGACGTGCGCGTCCTGCTCCTGCAGGAGGTCTGCTCGGAGGAGCTGGTGGCCGCCGCCCTGCGGCTCGGACCGGAGTGGCACAGCGTCTTCCAGCCGTACGCCGAGGTGGACGCGGCGGGCACCAGCAGGCGCGTCGAATGCACCGGGCAGGGCCACGGCCAGGCCGGATACGGGCTGCTGGCCGCGTCCCC
The DNA here is from genome assembly GCF_036203305.1 of Streptomyces sp. NBC_00190. Classification (GTDB taxonomy): domain Bacteria; phylum Actinomycetota; class Actinomycetes; order Streptomycetales; family Streptomycetaceae; genus Streptomyces. The sequence goes on from NZ_CP108131.1 coordinate 1,000,973, forward strand.
GATCACCGATGTGGAGGCGGTCCCGACCGAACAGCCGACGGTGGGTCTGCACCGCGGGATCGTGTGCGCCCGGGTACCTGCTCTGCGCCTGCGGGTGTGCAACGCGCACATAGCGCTGCGCGAGAGCGACGAGGCGCACCTCGACTGGGACTTCCGCGACGACCAGCTCAGCTCGCTGTTCGAGGCCGCGGCGACCGACCCCCGTACGGTCCTCGGTGGCGACTTCAACTCCCCGCCGCCGGTGGGAGACCGGAACACGTCCGCGTGGATCTGGCCGACCGAGGCCTACACCACGTTCCGGGAGTGCGATCAGAAGGGCGGTGCCCGGACGGGGCGCCCCACCCACACGGACGGAACGAAGCTCGACTACCTCTTCACGACGCTGCCCCGTACCGCGTGCAAGGTGGTGGACGCCAAGTCGTCCGACCACCGGGCCCTGGTGATGCGGGTGAGCCGTCCCACCGACACCGACGGGGTCAGAACCTCGGAATGAAGTTGCCCCCCTGCACCGGCACGGTGTAGGCGTTCACCGTGCTGAAGGGGACGGCCGTCCACGCCGACGCGTTGCCGACTCCGTCCACGGCGATGGCCTCGACGAAGTGTCCGCCCTCGTTCCAGGCCCAGCCCGCGTCCCACACCCAGCTGCCATCGGCGCCCACGTTGCAGGTCCCGAGGTTGGCCCCGCCCTCGTGGAAGTCCACGCGCACGGCGCCGGGGGCGAAGCCCATGAAGGTCACGGCGGAGCCCGGCACCTGCTGGTGCGGGACCGGGGCCGTCACCGTCAGCACGAGGGGCTGAGTCCGCACAGGGGCTGGTACGGGGGCTTGCACCGGCGCCTGTACCGGCGCCGCCGCAGGGTCGGGCACCGAGACGTGCTCCACGGCCGTGAAGACCACTTCACTGCGTTCTGACTGGTAGTTGTTCGCGTCCGCCGCGAAGACCTTGACGGCATGCCGTCCCTTGGCCCAGGGCTTCTCCCGCTGCCAGTTCCAGCTGCCGTCCGCCGCAACGGGTGCGGCGCCCTGGTACCTGCCGTCCTCCCAGATGCTGACCCGCACCGCGCTGGGGGGCGCGGTACCCGCGAAGGAGACGGCGTTCCCGGGCACGCGCCCGCCCTCCGCCGGCATCAGGACCGTCGGCCGGGGGAACGAGTCGCCCCTCACCTGGGAGGTCTCCTTGAGGTACGCGTCGATCCCGGACGTGTCGCGGTCCGGCAGCTCGTACCCGTAGCGGACCGCGCCCATGCGGGGGGCGATTCCCTCGACCAGGATATTGAGCAACCCCATGACGGTGGGGAGATTCCGCGGCACCACCTCGTTGTGCGCGCCGACGAGGGAGGAGTCGTTGAAGAGGAAGTTGAAGTTCTCGTATCCCTGGAAGAGTCCGAGGAAGGGTTCGACCTGGCGCGTGTACTGCTCGTCCTGAGGCGAGGAGATCAGATAGATGTTGGCCTGGCGATTCGCGCCGCTGCGCACCAGATCCGGGAGGACCGAGTCGAGGACACGGACATTCTGCTCCGTCACCTCGCCCATCATCAGACGGGCTGCCCCCGGGATGCCCTCCCTCACGTAGGAACCGATCAGGAACTGGGGCACGCTCGTCACGATGTTCCTGCATCCGTACTTCAAGCCGAAGTACAGGGCCGCGCTTCCGCCCTTGGAGCTTCCGATCACGGTGCAGTCGTCGGGCGTCAGGGAAAGCGCGTGCATGACGCGCGAGATGAGCCCGGCGACGGACCGTTCGACGGAGAAGTCCATCCCCTTGCACAGGTAGTAACTGTTCGCGCCGTCGAACAGGTCGCGGATCCACAGGATGTTCGATCGGACCTTGTCAAGAACTCCGTTCGACATCCCGTACTCACCGGGCGCGGTGAAGTTGGCGAAGACCACGACCAGATGGCGGTTCCCGTTCCTCGCGTGAGAGAACCGGTACTCGACGGGCACCTCACCGGAGGAGTCCACGCCGTTGAAGATGCGCCGTCCGCCCTGGCCTGCCTTAGACATGTTCGGAATCCATTCTTCTCACCGGTTGCCGCGGCATCTGGTCAAGGGTGTGTCCGTCCCAGGAGCCCTCCCGCCCGGTGGGGCGGCCGCCGGGCGCGCCTGCGGGCGCCTGCGCCTGCGCGGGGTCGAGGTCTCCCCCTGCGATCAGGATGCGGTCGGTCAGCCTGGCCGAGGCGTAGCCGTCGTCCAGATCGCAGAACTCCTGCTGGAACCAGCGGTAGCGGGCCGCGTAACCCTGCTGGATCCGGTCGATGTTGCGGATCGCCCCGACCAGTTCCGGCGAGGTGAACAGCAGCGGGCCGGGTGCGGACTGCTCGAAGTCGAAGTAGAACCCGCGCAGGGTGTCCCGGTAGTGGTCGAGGTCGTACGTGAAGAAGAGGATGGGCCGCCCGGTGTTGACGAAGTCGAACATCAGGGAGGAGTAGTCCGTGATCATCACGTCGGCGATGAGGGAGAGGTCCGCCATGTCCGGGTAGTCGGACACGTCGAAGACGAACCCGTCACCGGCGCCGGGCACCGGGTCCACCACGTTGGGGTGGCGGCGCACCAGCAGGACGTGGTCGTGGCCCAGCTGCGCGCGGGCGTCCTCCAGGTCGATGCGGAAGTCGAGCTTGTACTTGCCCGGAGCGTAGAACTGGTCGTCGCGCCAGGTCGGTGCGTACATGACGACGCGCTTGCCCGGCGGGAGCCCGATGCGGCGGCGCACCTCCGCCGCCCGCCGTCCCGAGTCGGCGCGGCGCAGGATGTCGTTGCGCGGGTAGCCGCTCTCGACCATCTCGCCGGGGAACTGGAAGGCACGCTGGAGGATCGGGGTGCTGAAGCTGTTCGGGGACACCAGCATGTCCCAGTTCTGCACCTCCTTCTCCACCCGCTCCAGGTACCGCTTGTCCGCGAAGTGCACGGCTTCGATGTCGTGCCCGATCTTCTTGAGCGGCGTGCCGTGCCAGGTCTGCACGACGATCTGCCCGTCGCGCTTTTGGAACCAGTCGGGCAGGTGGTTGTTGGCGACGATGTACCGGGCCCTGCCCATGGCCTCGTACCACTCGGGGGACCACATGCGGACCGGGCGGGCGGTCGGGGGAACCGCGACCTGGTCGTCGCGCACGACCCAGAGGTGTTCGAGGGCGACGCCCCGGCGGACCATCTCCTCGTGCAGCGCGCGCGGGCTGTCGGAGTACTGGGTGCCCTTGAAGGCGTCGAACAGCACCGCCTGCTTCAGCGACTTGCGGCGGGCGTCCGGGTAGGTCTTGGTGCGCATCAGCTTCTGCCGGTACGGGCCGCGCGCCTCGTCCGGCATCGCCGAGTGGACCAGCAGCGAGAGCCGGTCGTACGCCTCCGCCTGCAGTTCGTAGCGCCGCTCGTCGGCGGTGATCTCACTGGGGAACGCGGGGATCAGTTCCTGGGTCATCTTGACCATGAGGTCGCCGGACCGGTTCTCCGGGGTGACCGCGGAGGGGTCCTGACGGCGCAGGAAGAAGTCCCAGCGGCCGGCGGCCAGCGGGATCTCCCCGGCCAGGGTGCGCATCGCGGCGGGAGTGACGACGAAGCTGAAGTCCTGCCCGTACCAAGTGATGGGGACCACGCGCTCGGCACCGTGGGCCCGGGAGCGGACGACGATGTGCGCCGTGGCGTACTCGGCCGCGCTGAGCATGTCCTCCGCCGCGTAGCCGACGACGACTTCGAGGGAGCCGTCCTCGTGCCAGGTGACGGACTTGGCGAGCGGGAGGGTGTCACGCTCGAACAGCACCACGTAGCCGGAGCCGTTGCGGTGCACGAAGACCTCGCGGTCCGCGGCCTCGGTCTGCAGGTCCGCGGGCAGGCGGTAGTGGCCGTCGGTGGCGTCCTCCGCCATGACCGGATAGATGGCCGCCTTGCGGCCCTCGACGTGGAGGGTGGTCTTCCAGCCGTTGCTGCCGGTGTTCCAGGTCTGCGGAACGCCGTCGGTGGAGTTCGTGCGGTGACCGGGAACGAGCGCCTTGACCGGGATGCGCGTGACGAAGGTGTACCAGCCCTCGCCCCCGGGCTTGAAATGGACCCAGGAGTCGTTGCGGCCGGCGCCGCCCATGCTCGTCACCCGGAACTTGCCCCACTCGGGGAGCCGGGGGCCCAGGTAGACGCCGCCGAGCTCGAGCTGGTCGCCGATGATCCGGTGCCGGGTGATACGGCAACGGACCGTCTCCACACGGAGCTTGAGCTTCCCCTGCATGAAGAGCGGCACGACGCGGGTGTTCTTGTCCACGTACCTGTAGGGCGGGTTGGCGGCGCTGCCCGCGCCACCACGGGCAATGCCCTTGTAACGGAAGAGCCCGCGGCTCAGGACGCCGGCGGCGACGTCCCATGTCCCCTCGGTCCACTGGCCCTTGCGCCTCAGCCGGGAGACGTCGAAGCGGACCTGGAACCCGGACCAGTCGTAGCAGTAGCGGCTCTGCTGGGAGTGTTCGGTGGCCTGCGGGTAGTAGGTGGTCTTCGCCTTCGCGACGACGACCCGGCCCTGCTTCTTGTTCCGCAGCGCGATGGCCTTCATCGACATGTGCCGCTTGTGCACGTTGATGAAGCGGACGTACGCGGAGCCCTCCAGGGTCAGGTGTCCGGAGTCGTCCCAGCGTGCGCCGGTCAGCGAACCGTGCAGGGACAGTTCCTTGTCCAGCCGGTAGGCGCTCTTGTCGAGACCGATCGACCGGTCGCCGAGGTAGGGGTAGTTGAGGTACCGGTGCAGGCGCCGCTGGACGGGCAGGGGGCCGCCCTTGCGCTCGAACTCGACGACGTCGAGGAGCTCCTTGAGCCGGCCCTCGCGCACCAGGAGCCACTTGACGCGGGCATCGGCGGGAAGCTCGTCGATGATGTCCTCGTCGGCCTCGTCCAGGAATTCGTTCGCCCACCGCATGAAGGCGTCCCGGTATTCCGAGTCGGCGTCCGGCAGCACCTTCAGATGCAGCATCAGGTCGGACTTCAGGCAGGCGAGGTCGTACTTCCGCTTGTGGTCGCTGTAGGACCTGGCGCGGTGTCCCGCGAGGAACCGGCTGACCGACTGCACGGCGGCGACCCGGTCCTGGAGATTGCTGAACTCGGTGTGCCGCTGCGTGATGGAGGGAGCGGCACCGCCCTCGCGCCGGCGCCAGAAGTAGACGATGTCGGTGAGGATGTCCACCTTGGTCGCGCGGAAGTGCGCGAACATGTTGACCCAGGAATCCTCGTACATGACCCCTTCGGGGAACGCGATGTAGTGGTAATCCCAGAAGGATCGCCGGAACACCTTGTTCCACACGGTCCGGTCGTAGATGAGTTCCGGCAGCTTGGTGATGTGCGTGCCGCGCTTGCTGCGCTGCATGGGCGCCTTGTGCAGCGGAGACTGCCACCTCTTGGTGGAGTTCATCATCTGCACGTTGCCCGAGACGAAGTCGGAACCGGAGGCTTCGAGGGTCTGTACGAGCAACTCGTAGGCGTATTCGGGTATGACGTCGTCGCCGTCGACGAACGCCAGGAATTCGGCCTGGGGATGGGCCGCGCGGATGCCGACGTTACGGGCGTGTCCCGGCCCCATCGACTCCTGGCGCAGGAGCCTGAACCGGGGGTCGCGGCGGGCGAATTCCGCGGCGATCGCGGTCGAGGAGTCGGTCGAGCCGTCGTCGACCATGATGACCTCAAGGCCGCGGAACGTCTGCCTGGCTATCGATTCCAGGCATTCCTCGAGGTAGATCTCGACATCCTGGAAGGGAACGACGACACTCAGGCGGGGCATACCTGCCACTCAGAAAACTCCTCGATCGTCATACTCGTCCCGATGGGCGCCGAGCCTCCGCAAGACGTCACCGGACCCGCCCCTGCCGCCGGCCACACTCCGCTCCCCCGCGCACTCAACCCACCCTGCCCCCGCGCTCCGCACACTTATGCGACCTTCACCAGAGCCTGCGCAGCGTAAGCCAATTGATGAAGGGCGGGCAAGTGTGCAGCAAAGCCACACCCCCTTGAAGCTTCGCTATCGCGAATGGGTGATGGCATTCCGAGTGCGGCGGACTCGTGAACTCCCCCGGTTCGGGATGAGGTGGGCGGAATCTGACGTTCCTCCAGCAGCAGGCCAGCACACCCGGTGAGGAAGGTCACCCCACGCTGCACCAGGCCCCGAACGCGAGACCCGGGTCCCTGAGATCCCGCCGGGCGACACGCAGGCTCCCGTCAGCGTCGATCATCGCGATCGCTACTGCGCCGTGGGCATCGAGGGCCAACGCCGGGAGCCCCGCGCACCGGTCCCCCACGGGCGCCCACCAGGCCCCGTAGTGCTCACCCTCCGTGGGGTAGGCCGCGATCTCCGGGTACCCCTCGGCGCCACGCTGCAACAGGACGGTGCAGTCATAGCCGTTGACCTGCGTACGCACCACGCCCACCGGTCCGACACCGCCGGCGCCACCCAGGGGCATGAGCCTGCTCGGCACCCCGGCGGGGGTCTGCGGGCGGTAGGCGATGACACCGCCGTCAGCCGGGTGACGCCAGAAGTAGGTACCGGAGCCGGGTCCCGTCTCGTGGCAGCTGTACGTCCCTTCGACGGCGTCGGCCTCCATGCGGCCCAGCCACCTGAAGGCGCTTCCCGGCGCGTCCTGGCGCCAGTACGTGGCCCCGCCGCGGAAGGGGGCGAGGAACTCGGCCCGCCCGTGCGAGGTCACCAGCGGGACGACGGGACCGCGCACCCACTTGCCCTGATAGTCCGTCCAGTCGCCCCATACGCCGTCGGCACGCCGGGTCCGCCCGTGGACGCCCGCTCCGAAGCTGGTGGCGACGACGTGGAGGGAGCCCGTCCCGTCGGGCAGGACCATCGGGTCCCCGGGGGGCGGAGCTCCACCCTCCTGCCGCGGGAACGGGCTGCCTATCGCACGCCATTCACTGAGCGGCCGGCCGGTCTGGTACTGGGCGGCTATGACGAACTCGCGGCCGTCCGGGGCGGAGTCGCGCCGACGGCTGCCGGCGAACCAGACGAAGCCGTTGAAGTCCTGGGCCAGCGTGAACCGGCCGGTCCAGCCCTCCACGGGGAACAGGTCGGGGCCCCGCCAGACGTCCGAGCCGGGCGCCGACTCGGTCCAGCGCACCAAGCCCTCGGCGCAGCTCGCGTAGGCGGTCAGCCGGCCGTCCCGCCCCAGGCGGAGCCAACCCGAGGCCGCGTGGCCGCCGTCGGCCGCCGCGGCGATCTCGGAGCCCGGGACCGCGGGCGCGCCGGAGGTCGCACCCAGGCCCGTCTCCGCACGTCCGCGTCGCACCATTTCCTGCCCACTCCCGTCCACGCCTGTCGCTTTTGTCCGGTCTGGCCCGGCGGGCCGTGGGACAATGTACGGCAGCGCGGCGACCGGTCGATGCCTGGGTCAGATGTCCATGACCGCCTCGGCATCCGTGCAACCTAGCCTGATCGGCCGCCCTCCACCACCGGCGGGCCGGGCGGCTCGCAGTCCTGGTCAGGGCGGTCGGCTTCGGCGCCACCGCGAAGGGCTGCCGGCGCTCAAGGCGTTCAGGGCCTTGTCGGAGTTGATGGGCTGCAAGAAGGCCGACCCGGCCCACATCGACACCGGTCTGCCGGGGTGGACACCGGCTCACCAGCCGTCGCCCTCCGCAGGACTGACGGCTCGTGAGCCGCGTCGGTCCGCGTCGGCGTGCGACCGAGATCCTGTCCTTGAAGGTCGCTTACGGGCGCCATTCCCGGCGGTATGCGGGGTGCGTGGCGTACGACTGTGCGAGGACGCAGCAGGTGTCCAGATGAGGATGGCGGCAAGGTGGAGTGGGGCCTGGTACGCGATCGCGAGTTTGCCGCATCGTGTGGCCAGGCCGCGCCAGCTCGAGGGGGTTGATGCACCGCTCGACGGCGTTCCGCTGCTTGTACGCCTCGGCACCGAAGCCGGGCGGACGGCCTCTAATCGGTCTCGGGGAAGTGGGGTGCGTTTCCGCGTCGTCCGGTGCGGTGCATCGCAAGGCGGAGCAGTGCCCTTGTACTGGACGCACTCGGGTACTGCGACAACGCGGCGAGGCGCCGTGCCTGGGGGCACCTCCCAGCGGTAGCTGGGGGAGGCGCGGGGACGTGCCCCGCTTCCCCGAGGCCGCTTAGTTCTGTGCTGTGGGGCGGACGACGATGTCGCCCACGTCGACACCGGCCGGCTGCTCGATGGCGAAGGCGATGGCGCGGGCGATGGCGTCCGGCGGAATCGCGATCTCGCCCATGCTGTCGAGGATATGGGCCTTCATCTCCGGAGCCATGGAATCCGTGAATTCCGTGCGCGTGGCACCTGGCGAGACGACCGTGACGCGCAGGCTGCCGCCGGCTTCCTGGCGCAGGCCCTCGGAGATGGTGCGGACCGCGTTCTTGGTCCCGGCGTACACCGCCTGGAGCGGCACGATGCGCAGCCCGGCCGTGGAGACCGTGTTCACGAAGTGCCCGAAGCCCTGCTCCCGGAAGACGGGCAGCGCTGCGGCGATTCCGTACAGGACTCCTTTGAGGTTGACGTCGATCATCTCCTCCCAGTCCTCGACGCGCAGGTCGTCCAGCGGGGAGATCAGACCGACCCCGGCATTGCTGACGAGGACATCGATCTTGCCGTACCGGTCGCAGGCCAGCCCGACCAAACCGGTCAGGTCCTCCCGGCGCTTCACGTCCGTGCGTGCATAGACGGCCTGGCCGCCGGCCTTCTCGATGCGGGCGGCGAGCGCCTCAAGACGCTCCGGCCGACGTGCACCGAGCACCACCTTCGCCCCCCGCTCGGCCAGCAGCAGCGCAGTCGCCTCGCCGATCCCGCTGCTGGCTCCCGTGATCACAACGACCTTGCCTTCGATTCCCGACACCAGATCCTCCGAAAGTGGAATGAGCGCAGCGCACCAACTAGAGTGAAAGTGGAGGCTCCGCCGGTTAGTTCCACCGTAAGTGGACGCGCCTCCACTTCGCAACTGGGGATGAGGGAGCGAGCCGTCGATGGCACGGGATACGGAACGCCCGCTGAGGGCTGACGCACAGCGCAACCGGGACAAGATCCTGGCCGCCGCGGTGCGTGTGTTCGCCGAAGAGGGACTGGAGGCCCACTTCGAACGCATCGCCAGGGAGGCGGGGGTGGGAACCGGCACGCTCTACCGCAACTTCCCGACGCGGGAGATCCTGATCGAGGCGGCCTACCGCAATGAGGTGGCGCGGCTGTGCGATGCCGTCCCCGACCTCTTGGCGACGATGCCGCCGCGTGAGGCCCTGCGCGCCTGGATGGGTCGTTTCATCGACTACGCCACCGCCAAACTCGGCATGGCCGACGCCCTGCGCGCCGTCGTCGCCTCGGGAGCCGACCCCTACGGCCACAGCCGCGACATGATCCAGACCGCCATCTCCACCCTCATGGCAGCCGGTACCGCTGCCGGCGCCCTGCGCTCCGACATCCGCCCCACCGACGTGTTCGCCGCCCTCGCCGGCATCGCCCTCACTTCGGCGAAGCCCGAGCAACGAGACCAGGCCGAACGGCTTCTCGACCTCACCCTGGACGGGCTGAAACCCGCACCGCCACAGCTCCCCGAAAGCTGACGGTACGAAGTCCTCGCCGACCTGACCCCGGCGGCGGGCCTTGGCCCCGGCCCTACTACCTGGGGAGTACGCCGCGAACGCTACGCCAGGGTGACGCGGGTGACGGCCGGTCCGCACTAGCGTGGCCGTATGGAAGAGCAGCGCGAGCGCCCCGGGCCTCCCTGGCGGTGGTGGGTGGAGCGGACCGGCCGGGGGCCGGGCTGGCGCTCCGCGCTGCTCGTCGCCGTCTTCGCGCAGGCCGGCTCCAGCTGGGCCGCTCAGGCGCAGACCGGTCGGGTACCGCTGGACGCGTTCGCGCGGTTCCTGCTGCTGCTCGGGCCCGCGCTGCTGCTGGTGCGCCACCGCTATCCGGTGGCCGTCGTGTACGGGGTCAGCGCCGTCACCCTCGTGTACATCGGCGCCGGGTATCCGTACGGCCCGGTCTTCGTCAGCCTCGTGCTGGCCTGCTTCAACGCGGTCTGCACCGGTCACCGAAGAGCCGCCTGGGGAGCCGTCGGGCTGCTCTGGGCCGGGCACCTGCTCATCGGCCACTGGCTGTACCGGTGGTTTCCGCCCGCCGGGGACGGGCCGGCGCCCTGGGGGCAGGAACTGGGCATCACCGCGTGGGTGCTGGCGATGCTCGCGGTCTCCGAGCTGGTCCGCGTACGCCGGGAGCAGTGGGCCCGCGACCGGGCCGAGCGGGCGGCGGCCGAGCTCCGCCGGGTGGACGAGGAGCGGCTGCGCATCGCCCGCGAGCTCCACGACGTCCTCGCCCACAGCATCTCGGTGATCAACGTCCAGGCCGGCGTCGGGCTGGCCCTGCTCGACACGGACCCCGAACAGGCCCGTACGGCTCTGACCACCATCAAGGGCGCCAGCAAGGAGGCACTGGGCGAGGTCCGGCAGGTCCTCGACACGCTGCGTACCCCCGGTGACGCGCCGCGCACCCCCGCGCCCGGTCTCGACCGGCTCCCCGAACTCGTCGAGCAGGCCTCGGCGGCCGGGCTCGCCGTGGCCGTGGCCCCGGAAGGGAAGGCGCGGGCTCTGCCCCCGGGTGCCGACCTCGCCGCCTTCCGCATCGTGCAGGAGGCGCTGACCAACGTGGTGCGGCACTCCGGTTCACGCACCGCCCGTGTCCGCCTCGTCTGGCGGCCGGACGCGCTGGAGCTGCGCGTGGACGACGACGGCCCGGCCACCGCAGGCGGCGCGGGCGGCAGTGGAAACGGTCTCGTCGGAATGCGCGAGCGGGCCGCGGCGCTGGGTGGCACGATCGAGGCCGGCCCGCGCCCCGACGGGGGCTTCCGGGTGGTGGCGAGGCTGCCGCTGGGACCCGTCACGTCCAAGGAGGATCCGTGATCCGCGTACTGCTCGCCGACGACCAGCTTCTCGTGCGGGCCGGGTTCCGGGCACTGCTCGACGCGCAGTCCGACATCGAGGTGGCGGGTGAGGCGGCCGACGGCGACGAGGCGGTGCGGCTGGTGCGGGAGCTGCGCCCCGACGTCGTGCTCATGGACATCCGGATGCCGGTGCTCGACGGGCTGGCCGCCACCCGCCTGATCACCGGGGACGGGGAGTTCGCCGCGGTCAAGGTCGTCATGCTCACCACCTTCGAGCTCGACGAGTACGTCTTCGAGGCGATCCGGTCCGGTGCCTCGGGTTTCCTGGTCAAGGACACCGAGCCGGAGGAACTGCTGCGCGCGGTCCGGGCGGTGGTGGAGGGCGACGCGCTGCTGTCCCCGGGAGTGACCCGCCGTCTCATCGCGGAGTTCGCGGCCCGTTCGAAGCAGCCCGCCACCGCCGCGGAGCTGGGGCGGCTGACGGAGCGGGAGCGGGAGGTGATGGCGCTGGTCGGCATGGGCCTGTCCAACGAGGAGATCGCCCGCCGCCTGGTCGTCAGCCCGCTCACCGCGAAGACCCACGTCAGCCGGGCGATGGTCAAGCTCGGCGCCCGGGACCGGGCCCAACTGGTGGTCCTGGCCTACGAGTCCGGGCTGGTCAGGCCCGGCTGGCTCGGCTGACCCGCCCTCCCGCACACTAACCTCCCCCACACCGCGCTCCCGCACACCGCGCTCCCCACACCGCGCTCCGCACACCGCGCCCGCGCCGCCCCCGCGGCCGTGCGCCCGGCCCCGTACTCCCGGTGAAGTACGGACGGTGCAGCCGGCCGTACGACGACCCGCACCCCCTCCCGGAGCCAGTCTCGTCAGTGAGACGAAACGTCCACGCTTCCGAGGAGCTGAACCGAGATGAACACCCTCACCACCCTCGCGTACGACGGGCCCGGCCCATGGATCCTGTTCTTCCCGCTGATCTGGGCGGCGGTCGTGTTCGGCGCCGTGACCGTACTGCGCCGCACCGTGTGGCGCGGGCGCCGCGGGCCGTGGCAGGCCCGCGGGGCGGCGTACGGCGAGCAGTCGCCGATCGCGGTCCTGGGCCGGCGCTTCGCGTCCGGGGAGATCGACGAGGACGAGTACTGGCGGCGGCTTTCCGTGCTGGACGAGCAGTTCGGCCCCGCCTCCAAGGGCGGTGCGGCATGAGCACCGTCAGCGCCCTGCCGGGCGGCGGCGCAGGAGTCGCCGCCGCCCGGGTCGTCAACGCCCGGAAGGTCTACGGCCGGGGCGACACCGAGGTCCGCGCCCTGGACGGGGTGAGCGTCGACTTCCCGGCCGGCCGCTTCACCGCGATCATGGGGCCGTCCGGTTCCGGCAAGTCCACCCTCATGCACTGCGCCGCCGGCCTCGACACGCTCACCTCCGGATCCGCCTTCATCGGCGGCACGGAGCTGGGAGCACTCGACGACCGCGGGCTCACCCTGCTGCGCCGCGAGCGCGTCGGCTTCGTCTTCCAGGCCTTCAACCTGGTCTCCACCCTCACGGTCGCCGAGAACATCACCCTCCCGCAGGACCTCGCGGGAACCCGCGCCGACGGCGCGTGGCTCGACAGCCTCATCGACATCGTCAGCCTGCGCGACCGGCTGCACCACCGGCCCTCCGAACTGTCCGGCGGCCAGCAGCAGCGGGTCGCCGTCGCGCGTGCCCTCGCCGGCAGCCCCGACGTCGTCTTCGCCGACGAGCCGACCGGGAACCTCGACTCCCGCTCGGGCGAAGAAATGCTGGGGCTGCTCGGCCGCGCGGTGCGCGAGATGGGCCGCACGGTCGTGATGGTCACCCACGACCCGGTGGCCGCCGCCCACGCGGACGAGGTCGTCTTCCTCGCCGACGGGCGGCTGGTCGACCGGATGGCGGCCCCGACCGCCGAGCGGGTCCTGGACCGGCTCAAGGCCTTCGATACCCGGTCCCCGAAAGCCGCTTCGGCCCTCGCTCCGTCGGGGGCGGAGTCATGAGCGCCGCCCGTACCACCCTGCGGCTCAGCACCGCTTCGCTGCACGCCCACAAACGGCGCTTCGCCGGGACGTTCACGGCCGTGCTGCTCGGCGTCGCCTTCTTCACCGGGACCCTCGTCATGGGCGACACCCTCCGCGCGAGCTTCGACAGCATGTTCGCGGGCGCGGCGAGCGGGACCGACGCGGTCGTCCGCAGCTCCCGCGTCGTCACCGTCCCGGGCCAGGCCCAGGGCAGCCGGCAGCCCGTGCCCGCGGACCTCGCCGAGCGGATCCGGCGTACGCCGGGGGTGGCCGCGGCGGAGCCGGAGATCAAGGGCGCGGGACAGCTCGTCGGCGCGAACGGCGAACCGATCGGCGGCCAGGGACCGCCCACGCTCGCGGGCAACTGGATCACGGACCCGCGGCTCAACCCGTACCGGCTCGCGGAAGGCCGCCCCCCTCAGGCCTCCGGCGAGGTCGTCGTGAACCGGAGCACCGCCGCCAAGGGCGGGCTGAAGATCGGCGACACGACGGTGCTGCGCACGCCCGACCCGGTCCGGGTGACCGTCGTCGGGCTGGCCACCTTCGGCGGCGCCGACGGCATGGCACAGGTGACGTACACGGGGATGACCCGGGCGGACGCGGAGAAGTACCTGACCTCCGGGCCGGGCCAGGCGGCCTCCATCCAGGTGCGGGCCGGCCCGGGCACCAGCCAGCGGGAGCTCGTGGCCGCGCTGGCCCCGGTGCTGCCGCAGGGCGTCGAGGCGATCACCGGCCAGGAGTCGGCCCAGGAGAACACCGACATGATCTCGGGCCAGTTCCTGTCCCTGTTCACCACCCTCCTCCTCGTCTTCTCGGGCATCGCCCTGCTCGTCGCGACCTTCAGCATCCACAACACCTTCGCGATCGTGGTCGCCCAACGCACCCGCGAAAACGCCCTGTTGCGTGCGCTCGGCGCCTCCCGCCGCCAGGTCGTCGGCGGGACCCTGGCCGAGGCCGCGGTCGTCGCCGTCCTCGCCTCGGCGGCCGGACTGCTCGGCGGCATCGGGATCGCCGCCGGGCTCCAGGCCCTGTTCCCGGCCATCGGATTCCGGTTCCCCGAAGGGGACTTGGTGATCAGCGGCCTGTCGATGCTGCTGCCCCTCACGGTGGGTGTCGCCGTCTGCCTCGGCTCCGCGCTGCTGCCGGCCGTACGGGCAGGACGTACCGCTCCGCTGGCGGCGCTGCGCGAGAACTCCGTGGACGACTCGGGGGCGTCGCGGGCCAGGACGGCCGTCGGCGCCGGGCTGGGCGCGGCCGGCCTCGGGGTGATCCTGACCGGGGCGCTGGCCGTACCGTCGCTGTGGCTGTCCGGGGCGGGTGCGGTGCTGCTGACGGCCTCGTTCGTCGTCCTGGGTCCGGTCGCGTCCTCGTCCGCCGTACGGATCCTCGCGCGCCCGCTGGCCCGGCTGCGCGGGGTGACGGGCGCCCTGGCCGGGCGCAACGCGCGGCGCAGTCCCAAGCGGACGGCGTCGACCGCGACCGCGCTGATGATCGGCGTCGCCGTCGTCTCGCTGTTCACCGTCGTCGGGGCGTCCCTGAGGGAAACGATGGACCGGACCGTGTCGCGGTCCTTCGCCGGTGACGTGGCCATCAGCGCACCCGCGTTCGGGGCCGGCGGCAGCGGCCTCAGCCCGGCGCTGGCACCGGCGGTCGCCGCGCTGCCCGAGGTGGCGAGCGCGGTCGGCCTCGGCAAGGGGGTCGCGGAGGTCGACGGCTTCGGCCGCGCGCTGACGGTCACCGATCCGGCCGCCCTCGCCGTAGGCCTCGACCTCGGGGCCGTCGAGGGCCGGCTCGACTCGCTCGGCGCGGACGGGATCGCCGTGGCCGGCAAGGAGGCCGACCGGCACGGCTGGCGGACGGGCAGCTCGCTGGAACTCGCCTTCGCCGACGGGCAGAAGCAGCGCTTCACGGTCCGCGCGGTGTACGGGCGCTCGGAGCTCGCCGGCGACTACGTCATCACGCGGGCGGCCTGGGCCCCGCACCGGGCGCAAGACTCGGACACGCTGGTGGCCGTCACCTTCAAGGACGGGGTGCCGGTGGCGGACGGGACGGCGGCGGTCGAGCGGACCGCGGAGCGGTTCGGCAGCCCCGAGGTGCAGACGCGCGAGGCGTACGCGCAGTCCTCGGCGGGCGGCATCGACATGATGCTCACCCTCGTCTACGCGCTGCTCGCCCTCGCCGTGCTGATCGCACTGCTGGGCATCGCCAACACGCTCACCCTCGCGGTGTACGAGCGCACCCGCGAGCTGGGCCTGCTGCGGGCGGTCGGCCAGAGCGGGGCGCAGCTGCGGGCCATGGTCCGCTGGGAGTCGGTCCTGGTCGCGGCGTTCGGCACGGCCGGGGGCCTGGCGCTGGGCGGCGTCCTCGGGTGGGTCCTGGTGAAGGCCTCGGACGGGACGAGCGACAGCGCGTTCGCCTTTGCCGTCCCACCGCTGCAACTCGGCGTCGTCGCGCTGGTCGGTGTCGCGGCGGGCGTCCTGGCGGGCTGGCGCCCGGCCCGGCGGGCGGCGCGCCTGGACATCCTGCGTGCCATCGCCGCCGAGTAGCCCGGCCTGCGCCTTCGCGTCCGGTCATCGGCATTGACCGAAGGGGGGACCCTTGACCGTGCTCCCGCGCGGGAACGCCGCCGGATCGTTGCCCTCGTGGCGCGGCGGGCCCGTTTCCTGGACGGTCGGCGGCAGCCAGGGCGGCCGCGGATGCCCTGACCGCCGGGGGCGGAGGCGCGTCGATCCGGCCCGTCGCGGCGTCGGCCGAGCCGGCGGGTGGGTCACGGTCCCGCCCGCGCGGGCACGTGTCGGCGCCGGCCGGGCCGGCCGCGGCCGTCACGGCAGGTCGTCGGTCGGCGGGTCCGCCGTGTATACGTGGGGCGTGTCGGAGTCCCACTCCAGCAGCTCCGCTCCGCCGAGGACCACCTCGTCGGGGTCGGGCATGCCGGCCCGCCGCAGGAACTCGATGACGTCCTCGTCCGAGCGGGCCACGCCGAGGGACTCCTCGCGGCTCGCGGTCCGCAGCGTCACCTGCCGGCCTCCCGACGGGAAGATCCGGTGCACGACGACCGGTGCATGATGCATACCACCAGCGTCGCCCCGGCGGCGGAACCCGGCACCCCGGGGGACCCGCTAGGGCGTACCGGTCGTGGCCGGGCCCGGGATGCGGAACGTCGACGGGTCCGGGTAGGTCGCGGCCTCGGCGCGGACGACCCCCTCGATCTCCTCCTTGAAGGCGGGCTCGAAGAGTTCGACGGCCAGCAGCAGCTCCAGCCCGCGCAGGGTCGGGTCGAGCAGCGGGCGGGCCATGCGGGAGCCGCCGCCGGAGAGGCCCGTGAAGCCCGTCCGGGTGGTCGCCGTCCGCCCGCCCAGCCGGTCCTCCAGGCCCGCGGTCGCGTATCCGGCGAGCAGGGCCAGTTCGGTGAGGAACCTGCGGGTCCCGAGGACCATCTCCTCGGCTCCCTGGAGCGTCTGGACGGCGCCGCCCGCGACCTTGGGGTCGTCGGTCCTCTTGACGCCGCGCGCCTCGTACACGGCGAGCGCCTCCTCGAAGAGCCGTCCCGCCTCGTCGACCGCCTTCATCGCCGCCACCAGCTGGTCGATGTCGATCTCGCGCTCCACGCTGCCTCCTGGTCCGGAACTGTGCTGCACAGACCGTAGGAGGCAAAGCCTCGGCTACGGAACACCCGTGCCGAAGGGTGATCGCGCCGTCACCGGACCGTCACCACACCCGACACCGGGGCGCGTGCCGCCGAACCCCGGCTCCTCCCCCGGACCGGATCCCAACCCCCCACGCCCTCTTGCGGGTTGACCCTCGGATACCAACAATGCGCATGACAACCGAAGGATCTTCGGTTGCATCGTCCTCTGAGGGGAACCCCCACATGAACAAGCCTCTCGCCGGCGCCTTATTCTCCCTGCTCCTCGTGGGAGCGGCGGGCGCCCCCGCCGTGGCCGCACCGGCCGTCGCGGTCACCTTCGCGGGAACGGTCGCGCTCAGCAACTGCTCCGGCTCCGTCGTCCGCGCACCCGGCTCCCAGCCGAACGACCCCGCCCTCGTCCTGTCCAACGGTCACTGTCTGGAGACCGGCTTCCCCGCGGCCGGCGAGGTCATCAAGGACCAGCCGTCCTCCCGCTCCTTCTCCCTCCTCAACGCGTCGGGCTCCAAGGCCGGGACGCTGCGCGCCAGCAAGGTCGCGTACGCGACCATGACCGACACCGACGTGTCCGTCTACCAGCTGACCAAGACGTACGCCCAGATCCAGAGCCAGTACGGCATCACGGCGCTGACCCTCAACGACGTCCGCCCCACGCAGGGCTCGGCCATCAAGGTCGTCTCCGGCTACTGGAAGCGGACCTACAGCTGCAACGTCGACGGCTTCGCCTACCGCCTCAAGGAGGGCGCCTGGACCTGGAAGGACTCCGTCCGCTACACCTCGTCCTGCAACACCATCGGCGGCACCTCCGGTTCACCGGTGATCGACACGACGACTGGCAAGGTCGTCGCCGTCAACAACACGGGCAACGAGGACGGCGGCCGCTGCACGGACAACAACCCGTGCGAGGTCGACGAGAACGGCAACGTGACGGTCCGCCAGGGCATCAACTACGCGCAGGAGACGTACACCATCGTCCCCTGCATAGCCCCGGGCAACAAGATCGACCTGAACCGCCCCGGCTGCACGCTCCCCAAGCCGTAGCCGCCGTGCCGTAACCTCCGTGCCGTAACCTCCGGGCCACAGCCGCCGGACCCGCACACCGGCCCGTGGATCGCGCGCCGCCCGGCTCCCCCGAGCCGGGCGGCGTCGGGGCACGTGCGACCTCGCGCTTCGCGAACAGCCCCCCGCCCGGAGCCCGGACGGGGATACTCGGACGCGTGGAACTGCACATCGATCACCGCTGGCTGCTGGAGCGGCAGGAGTCACTGTTCAAGGACGTGGCGGTGGCCGACCACTCCGCGCTGGTCGCCGCCGTCGCCCGGCACCGGGTGAACACGCCCAGCCTGGACGCGGACGACCCCGACGCCTACTGGCGCGCGGCCGCCCTCCTCGACGCGATCGTCCTGCTCCGCCCGCTTCCCGACTCGAACGAGTACTTCGGCTACGGGGTCGCCGTCGCCTACATCGAGGCGTCCGGCAAGGCGGTGGACGCCTCGTACGAGCAGTGGCGCGACCTCATCACGGACATCCGCACGCTCCGCGTCACCGTCTTCGACGTGGCCGCCCGCCTGCGCTCCTGGCAGTCAGCGTAGGACCGAGTGGAACCGTGGGACGCGTTCCGGCCGGTCAGCGCCTGCGCTGGGCGGGGGTGCCCACGAGGAGGGCGTCGGAGACGAGTCGCGCGCCGCGGGAAAGGCGTCCGAGCTGCTCCAGCTCCACGGCGTACATCCTGATCGTGTTCTCGATGACCGACTCGGCTATGCCCAGCATGGGCAGTTCGGCGCGGCTGGTCTGCAGGGCCGCCCGCACCGCGCGCATCTCGTGCTGGAGCTGGAGCTGGACGTGCCGGCCCAGCAGCGCGTGGTGACGGGTCAGCGTGAGGTAGCCGCCGTAACGGGCCGGAAGCAGATCCCGCAGCCAGCGTGTGGCCGAGCGTTCCCAGTCATGGGTGCCGGGGGCCTTGACCTGCATGGGCCAGTCCGGACTGCGCGTGATGGTGGCCGTCTGGGGCATTCTCGTCACTTCCGAGTGGTGTCGAACTCTGATCGAGATGGTGCGTGGGGGGCGGCCTCGGCCCAGGGGTTGACCGAGGCCGCCATGGGCGCTCAGCGGGATCCAAAGCCTTGACTCGACGGGCGGTCGCGACGTGAGGAGGTTCGTCGTGCCGCGCGTCCGTTCAGGAGGGGGTCCTCCTCCTTGGCATCTGGTGGATCCGGAGCGCCGCCGTCAGTAAACATATATACCGTCGAGTAAGCAAGCGCATGAAAAATTTCATGCACCTCGTTGGCTGAATATCCCCCTGGCCAGCAGCGCGAAAATCCGCCCCGATCGGCCCTTAGAGGAAGAATCCGTGCTGGTCGGCGACCTGCTCGTAATCCTCCAGGCGCGCCTGCGTGCGCTCGGGGTCCGCGTCGGCCATGGCCTGAAGCAGTGCGGCGGAGAGCATTCCGGGGGCCGCGTACGAGTCGAAGACGAGCCGCGATCCGGTCCCCGACGTCAGGGCCACGTCCGCCTCGTCCACGAGCGGCCCCAGGGTGGGATCGGTGATCAGGACGACCCGCAGCCCCGTGCTGCGGGCGGCCCGGATCGCGGCCAGGGTCTCCTTGGCGTGCCGCGGCATGGCGAAGGCGAGGACCCAGGTTCCGCCGGCCGCCTTGGACTGGAGCAGCGCGTCGTAGGCGACGCTGCCACCGCGGGTCACCAGGCGTACGTCGGGGTGGATGCGCCGGGCCGCGTAGGCGAAGTACTCGGCCAGGGACACCGAGATGCGCAGTCCGAGGACGGTCAGGGGCACCGACTTCGCCAGTTCGCGGCCGATGTCGAGCACCTGGTTGGTGTCGGCGAGCAGCCTGCGCACGTTCTCCAGGTTCTCGATCTCCGCGTCCACGGCCGCCTGCAGTTCGTTGCGGCGGATCTGCTCACGGGTGTCCGGGGACCCGGCCACCGCACTCAGGGCGATCGGCTGGAGCACGTCGCGCAGGGCGGGGTAGCCGCTGAATCCGAGGGAGGCGGCGAAGCGAGTCACGGAGGGCTGGCTGACGCCGACCCGTTCGGCGAGTTCGGTGATCGACAGGAACGCGGCCTCGGTGAGGTGGTCGATAAGGTACTGGGCGATCCGGCGCTGGCCGGGGGACAGTCGACGGCCGTCGAAGAGCGCGAGGAGCCGGTCGGCCGGGGGGCGGACCTCCTCCGGCGACTGGCCGCTCGGCTTGATCGCGGCCGCCTGCGCGCGTGCGTGCTGCCCCGATGACACCGGAGGGCCTCCTTCTCATGTCACTCGCGTTCAAACATAGCTCACGCCCTGTGGTCGTCGATGATCAGTCCTGGGCGCGGGCGGTCACCGGCGCGTCCGTGCGGTCGCCGAGGAACTCGTACCAGCGGCGCTGCAGGCACAGATAGCGGGTGTCCGCCTCGACCAGGTCGAGGAAGGAGCCGATCGTCGCGGTCAGCCGCTCGCCCAGGCCCGGGTCGGTGAGCGCGCCGTCCTCGCCGAAGGCCTGGTGGGCCATGGCGAGGCTGAACATGTCGGGGTAGACCCGCGCGCCGAGGTGCTCCAGCGGGACGCGCAGGGCCCACAGGCCCCGGTTGCCGCCGACCATCGACGGTGAGGCCGAGACCAGCAGGGACTGCTTGTCCTTGAAGGGCTGCGGGCGGACGCGGGAGACCCAGTCGACGGCGTTCTTCACCACGCCCGGAACGGAGGCGTTGTACTCGGGAGAGGCGATCACCAGCGCCTGCGCCGCCTCGATCCGCTCGCGCAGTGCCAGCGCGCCCTTCGGCGGTCCTTCGTCGGCCTCCACGTCGCCGTCGTACGGCGGCATGGGGAAGTCTCCGAGCGTCGCGAGGTCCGCCACGGCCCCTGCCCCGGTCACCAGACGGGCGACGAGGGAGGCCAGGCGGGTGTTGACCGAGCCGGTGCGGGAGGACCCGGACAGCACGAGCACGCGCAGGGAGGTACGGGCGGGCCCGGCGCCGTCGTGGGGGTGGGCCGGATCCACCGGGAAGTGGTCCTGGTCGGTCGGGTTCATGGCCGTCTCCTGCTCTCGGGTCCCCGGACCCCGGACGGGCCCGGGACGGGTGGGCCGCGCGCGGCGGGACCCGCACACACCGGTGTGCGGGTCCCGTCCGGGCCGCTCGGGTCACTTCGCGGCGGGGTTCTCCCAGCGGTAGAACTCGTGGGCCATCGCGTCCTTCGGACTGCGCCACGTGTCCGGGTTGTGCGGGCTGATGTAGGCGGTGAGCCGCTCGCTGAGCTGCCGGAACTCCGGGTGTTCGGTGACCTGCGCGATCGCGGGGCCCGGCGGCCGGTCCGCCTCGATCAGGTGCATGTACACGTCGCCGAACTGGAACAGGCTGCGACGCGTGACGCCGACCAGGTGCGGCAGTTCACCCGCGTCCGAGCCGGCGAACAGCTCGGCGATGTCGGGGGCCGATCCCGGCGCCATGCGGGCGACGATGAGGGCGCGGTGCATCCGGTGGTGCTCCTTTCGTTTCGGGGACGGCGTCAGATGCGGCTGACTGCGGGGGCGTGGTTCTCCCGCTCGCGCTGCTCGATCTTGTCCCGGATGAGCGCCATCTGGATGGGCGAGTTGCGGTTGATGTTGTCGGTCATCCACGCGTCGTCCACCGGCGCGTCCGGCTTCATCGCGAAGTCCTGCGTCCACTTCATCCGGGTGCCGCCCGGCACCGCGAAGTACTGCCAGTGGATGTCCATGTGCGCGAACGGGCCGGTCTCCACGCGCCGCGCCCGGACGGAGAGGCCCTTGCGGTCCACGGTCCGCTCCGAGACCCAGCTCCACACCTTGCCGTTCTCGTCGGGGTGCATGGTCAGGCGGAAGCGGGTGGTGTCCCCCTTCTGCTCCAGGATCTCCAGCGAGGCGTACTCGCTGAACAGGTGCGGCCAGTTGGGGAGGTCGTTGGTCATCTCCCACACGACGTCCACGGGCGCGTTGACGGTGATCTCGTTCTCGGTGTGTCCCGGCATGTCAGGCTCCTGTCATGAGGCTGTTGTTGACGAGGTCGAGGAATTCCCCGGGGGTCTTGCAGCGTTCGGCGTCGGTGGGCAGTGCCCGGCCGCGCCGGTTCTCCAGCTCGCCGACGATGCCCAGCAGGCCCAGCGAGTCCAGGCCGTAGTCGTCGAAGGCGGAGTCGGGGCGACGCGCCATCTCGGCGGGGTCGACGGTGATGCCGGCGGTCTTCATCAGGGCCGCCAGCTCCTCCAGGGTCAGTCGGTCGGACATGTGGCTTCTCTCTTCTTCCTACGAGGGGACGGGGGTCCTGTTTCACGACCTGGGCACGGCCGGGCCCTTGCGCAGGACGAGCGCGGAGTTCGAGCCCATCCGGCCGCGGCTCAGCACGAGCGCGGTGCGCAGGTCCGCGGAGCGGGCGGTGCCCGTCACCACGTCGAGGTCGTGGCAGACGTCGAAGACGTTCGGGGTCGGCGGCACGATGCCGTGCTGCAGTGCCAGGGCCGCCGCGGCGGTGTCCAGGGCGGGCGCCGCGCAGTACGCCCTGCCCGTACCGGTCTTCGGCGCCGTGACCGGCACCTTGCGCCCGTGTCCGCCGAGGGCGGCGGCGATGGCCGCCGCCTCGGCGGCGTCGGCCGCCGGCGTCCCGAGGGCGTCGGCGAAGACCACGTCGATCTCCTCGGGGGCGCAGCCGGCCTCCCGGAGCGCGCCCCGGATCGCGTGGGCCAGTCCTTCGCCCGCCACGTCCGGCCGTCGGGTCCCGCTGAAGGTGGCGGCGTGGCCGGCCAGTTCGGCTCGTACGGTGGCGCCCCTGCGCAGGGCCGCGGTCTCGTCCTCGACGAGGAACATCGCGCCGCCCTCGGCGGGGACGTACCCGCAGGCCCTGGCGGTGAACGGCCGGTAGGCCCGCTCGGGCTCGTCCTGGGTGCTGAGCCCCTCGTACTCCAGCTGGCAGACGATGGAGTACGGGGCGAGGGGCGCCTCCGTGGCCCCGACGAGCATCGCCCGGCTGCCCTGGCGGATCGCCCTGGCGGCGTGCGCGAAGGCGTCCAGACCGCCCGCCTCGTCGCTGGCGACGACCCCGCACGGGCCCTTGAGGCCGCGGCGGATGGAGATCTGGCCGGTGCTCGCGGCGTAGAACCAGGCGATGGACTGGTACGGGCCCACGTAGCGGGGACCCTGGTCCCAGAGCCGTTGCAGCTCGCGCTGGCCGAACTCGCCGCCGCCGGACCCGGCCGCCGTGACCACGCCCACCGAGTAGGGGTCCGCCTCGTAGTCGGCCCGGCCCAGGCGGGCGTCCTCCAGGGCCAGGTCGGCCGCGGCGAGGGCGTGGTGGGTGAAGCGGTCGGTCTGGACGAGGAAACGGTCCTCGACCATCGCGCCGGGGTCGAAGCCCCGTACCTCGCCGGCGACGCGCAGCGGGAGGTGCTCGCACCCCGCCCGGGTGACGCGGTCCAGCACGCTGAGCCCGGACTGGGTCGCCTTCCAGAAGGCGTCGGCGCCGACGCCGTTGGGCGCGACGACCCCGATGCCCGTGATGACCGTACGGGTGGTCACGAGACCTCCTCCTCCGACCGGGTCATGACGACGGCGGACTGGAATCCGCCGAAGCCGCTGCCGACCGAGAGCACGTTGCGCAGCTTGCGGCCGCGTGCCGTGCGGGGCACGTAGTCCAGGTCGCACTCGGGGTCCGGCGTCTCGTAGTTCGCCGTCGGCGGTACCACCTGGTGGGTCATGGCGAGCACGCAGGCCGCCAGTTCTATCGCCCCGATGGCGCCGAGGGAGTGACCGACCATCGACTTGATGGAGGTCATCGGCGTCTTGTAGGCGTGGTCGCCCAGGACCCGCTTGACGGCCGCCGTCTCGTGGCGGTCGTTCTGCTTGGTGCCGGATCCGTGCGCGTTGACGTAGTCGACGTCGGACGGGGATATCCGGGCCTGGTCCAGGGCGGTTTGGATGGCCCGGGCCATCTCCAGTCCTTCGGCGGTCAGCCCGGTCATGTGGTGGGCGTTGCCGAAGGTGGCGTAGCCACCGATCTCGCAGTAGACGGTCGCACCGCGGGCGCGGGCGTGTTCCAGCTCTTCGAGTACGAGGACGGCTCCGCCCTCGCCGAGGACGAATCCGTCCCGGTCGGCGTCGAACGGCCGGGACGCGTGGGCCGGGTCGTCGTTGTTCGGCGAGGTCGCCTTGATGGCGTCGAAGCAGGCCACGGTGATCGGCGATATGGGCGAGTCCGAGGCCCCGGCGATGCACACGTCCATCCGGCCCTCCGCGAT
The DNA here is from genome assembly GCF_036203305.1 of Streptomyces sp. NBC_00190. GTDB lineage: Bacteria > Actinomycetota > Actinomycetes > Streptomycetales > Streptomycetaceae > Streptomyces. The sequence continues at coordinate 1,024,739 of NZ_CP108131.1, forward strand.
GGAGTGGACGGCGTACCCGACGGCGTCCAGTCCCGAGGTGCAGCCGGTGGACACGGTCTGCACCGGGCCGCGCGCGCCCGTCTGCTCCGCGACCGCGGAGGCGAGCGTGGCGGGCGTGAACGCCCGGTGCAGGTGGGGCCCGGCGAACTTCTCGTCCACGTCCCACCAGGCACCGTTCTGGCTCACGGCTACGTAGTCGTGCTCCAGGCGGGTGGTCCCGCCGACGGCGGTGCCGAGTGAGACGCCGGTGCGCCAGGCGTCGTCGGAGGTGAGGTCGAGTCCGGCGTCGAGCAGGGCTTCTCGGGCGGCGACGAGGGCGAACTGGATGTACCGGTCCGCCCGCGCCGCCTCGCTGTCGTCGAGGCCGTGCGCGGCGGGGTCGAAGTCGACCTCCGCGGCTATCCGGGAGCGGAAGCCGTCCGGGTCGAAAAGGGTGATGCCGCGGGTCGCCGTACGGCCCTTGGACAGCAGGTCCCAGAAGGCGGAGACGCCGATCCCACCGGGCGCGACGACGCCGACTCCGGTGACCGCCACCCGGCGGCGGGTCACGAGACCGCTCCCGTGCGGTCCGGGGGCTGCTCCCAGGCGGTGCCCTCCGGGTGCGGGGCTTCCTCGGTGTCGACGTGGCCCAGTTCGGGGCGCGGGGCGAGCGGGCCGAGGTGGAAGACCATGCGGGCCTCTGTGTCGCCGACGTTGCGGAACCGGTGGCGCATGTTGAGCGGGACCAGCAGTCCCTGGTCGGTGCGCAGCGGGTGGGCCTCGCCGTCGAGGTCGACCTCCAGCCGGCCGGCGACCACGTACACGAACTCCTCGGAGTACGGGTGGTAGTGCTCGGCGATGGACTCCCCGGGGGCCATGATCGCCATGCCCATGAAGCCGCTGGTGGAACCCACCGAGGTCGGGGTGAGCACGGCCCTCAGGTCGCCACCGCGCCGGCGGTTGGGCGGCGTCTCGCTGAGGTCGACGATGCGTGGACGCTGTCTGGTCATGGCGGGGTCCTCCTGGCGTATGGGGAGCCTGAACGGGCTGGGGTGGGGGCGGGGATGGGCGGGATGGGTGGGCGGGGCGAGGGTCAGGACTGCGCGGGCGCCCGGCGGTCGGTGATCAGGTTCATGGTGTGGCGAGCGGCGCGGGTCCGCTTGCCGGCGGGGACCGTCAGGCGGTCCAGTACGGCGGCCTTGCGCGCGCCGCGCACCCCGAGGACGGCCTCGGGATCGGCGTCGAGCGGGCCGCGCACGTCGATGAGGCGGACCACGATGTCGTCGCGCTGGAAGATGCTGCTGCTCCGTACGGGGCTGTCCGCCAGGTTCGCGGCGGCCTCGTCCTGGAGGGCGAGGAAGCGGGCAAGTACTTGTCCGCAGCCGGGCTTGGCCGGGTAGAACAGCGCGTGGCGCGTGACGTCGGCGGCGTCCGGTTCCCCGGCCTCGATGTGGTGGACGGCGGGGAGCGCGGCCCGCATGAAGAACATCCGGGCGGACTCGGGGTCGTTCAGGTTCCGGTCCTGCTCCAGGTAGGGGTTGATGGCCTCTTCGACGGCGCGCACCTCGGGCTGCTCGGAGACGTGCCGCAGGGCCGCCATCAGGTCGCCCTTGACCTCGACCGTACGGACGACGCGGTTGCCGTGCATGAAGAGGGACGTGCGGCAGAGCCGCGTGTGGTCGTCGACGCGGGCGGCCGGGGAGGCGTAGCTGGACAGGATGGAGGCGACCTCCTTCACACTGCCCGGCTTGACGGTGAAGGTGAGGGCGTGGCGGACGATGCCGGCGCCGAGGCGGGGCACCGGCTGCAGCCGGGCGGTCGCCGGGCGGGAGGCCTGGTCGTAGCCGCGGCCGGTCTCGCGCAGGACGGTGAACTTGAGCGGTCGCATGGCGCGGGCGCAGGCACCGAGCGGCTTGACCTGCTCGGCGTGGTGCTCGCTGTTGACCCATGCGAGGTACTGCGTCGCGCTCTCCCACTCGCTGGTGATGAGCCACTGCGAGGGGTTCTCGAAGGACTGGCACAGCTGGTCGCTGATGTGGCCCGGGACCGACGCGATGTCGCTGCGGAGCTTTTCGTACGCCTCGAAGAACCGCTGCTGGGTCCCCTCGTGGAGGTCCATCAAAAGGACGACCCGGATCATGGAGCCGTCGAAGGCTGACTGCGACACCCGATCGGACTGGGTGGTTGTCATCTACTCACTCCTTCATGAGGGGGTGGAGATCCATCGCGTACGGACCCCTCGTCCGTCACCGGTGGCGTCCGCCCGGGCCGGCGGCCGTCTCGGTCGGGAACGGCAGGCCGGCGCATCTCAGGGGGAGCCGCTGTCGCTCATCGTCATCCGGGTGGGGACGTACCGCTACATGTCCGGATCAAGCGGGTGACAAGGGGCGAATCAACCGGGCCTGATCGAGGATCGGGGGCATAAAGAGTGCACTCCCCCACACAGAAAACAGGAGCCCGCAGCTGATGGAAGACAACGCCGATGTTCGCGTACCGGTTCTCGTCGTGGGCGGCTCCCTCGTGGGCCTGTCCGCCTCGCTTTTCCTGAGCCGCCACGGAGTGAGGCACCTTCTGGTCGAGAAGCACTCCGACACCTCCGCGCACCCGCGCGGCCGCGGGATCAACGCCCGGACCATGGAGCTCTTCCGTACGGCGGGGGCGGAACCGGCGATCCGCCGGGCGGCGTCCGCGCTGGAGGGCGTTCAGGGCATTCTGCAGGCCCGGTCGCTGATCGGCGGCGACCACACGTGGCTGGTCAAGTCCGTCGACCCGTCGGGGGCACTGCGCAAGTTCAGCCCGACCGGCTGGTGCCTGTGCAGCCAGAACAACATCGAGCCGGTGCTGGCGGCGCAGAGCCGCGCGCAGGGCGCCGAGATCCGGTTCTCCTCGGAGCTGATGACCTTCGACCAGGACGCGACGGGGGTGAGCGCGGTGGTGAAGGACCACCGGACGGGCGAGCACCACACCGTGCGCGCCGACTTCGTGATCGCCGCGGACGGACCGCGCAGCCCCGTGCGGGAGCAGCTGCGGATTCCGCAGACGGGCAACGGCGAGCTGTTCCACAACGTGAGCGTCACCTTCCGCTCGGAGCGGCTCGCCGAGGTGCTGGGCGATCTGCGCTTCATCGTCTGCTACCTGATGCGCGAAGGCGCGGACGGGGCGCTGCTGCCGGTGGACAACGCGACGCAGTGGGTCTTCCACGCGCCCTGGCACCCCGATCGGGGCGAGACGCTGGAGGACTTCACCGACGAGCGGTGCGTGGAGCAGATCCGCAACGCGATCGGTGTCCCCGACCTGGATGTGGAGATCGGCGGCAAGGCTCCCTGGCACGCGGCCGAACGGGTGGCGACGCGGTATTCGTCCGGCCGGGTGTTCCTGGCCGGGGACGCGGCCCACGAGATGTCCCCGACCGGAGCCTTCGGCTCGAACACCGGCATCCAGGACGCGCACAACCTGGCGTGGAAGATCGCCGCGGTGCTGGACGGGTCGGCGGGCATCGGGCTCCTCGACACCTACGAGGCGGAGCGGCTGCCGGTGGCCAAGGCCACGAGCGAACGGGCCTCGGCCCGTTCGGCGGAGCACAGCCACCCGGGGTACGCGCCGCCGCCCACCATGGGCGGCGGACCGGGCAGCGGGGTCCTGACCACGGCGATGGGCTACTGCTACCCGCGCGGCGCGCTCATCGGCGGCGATCCGCAGCGCCCGGTCATCCCCGAGGCGCTGCGCCTGATGGGTGACACCGGCACCCGGGCACCGCACATGTGGCTGGCCAGGGGCCGGGAGCGGATCTCGACGCTGGACCTGTACGAGCGCTCGTTCGTGCTGCTCAGCGGCGTGGGGACGCCGTGGCAGAAGGCAGCGGAGAAGGTGGCCGAGCAGCTGCCCGCGCGGCTGGACGCCTACACCATCGGCTCGGGACCGGACGCCGACCTGATCCAGGAGACGGGCGCCGACTGGGCCGAGGTCCACGGGATGGAGGCCGGGGGCGCGGTTCTCGTGCGCCCGGACGGATTCGTGGCCTGGCGCTCGGAGGGCGCCGTGGCCGATCCCCGGGCGACCCTGCTCGAGGTCCTCTCCACGGTGCTGCGGCGGAGGTGACCACTTCACCCTCCCGTCCGCCGACCGTGCGCGCGGCCGGCGGACGGGGATCAGCGGCAGGCCCAGCAGCCCGCCCAGCAGCCGACGGGCAGCCGGGCTGGGCGCCGGCGGCCGGTTTCCCTCCGGGCGCGCTTCACCGCGTCGCGGGCGCGGGCGGTACGGCTCGCGCAGCAGGCGACCACGACCGTGATCGCGGCCAGTTCCTCGGGTGCGGCCAGGCCCTTCTCGACACGGAGCAGACTCGATATCGGGGCATCGTTCGGCATCTGCACGGCCTCTCGTACGGGGGCTGCGCGTGTACCCTGCCGCGGCGCGAGGGGCGGGCCGTCTCGGCGCCGGCGCGGGCTGCGCTCGGATGGTCCGGCGCGCCCATGAGGCGTGTTCCGCGTACTCAGCGGTCGCGCACCGGCCGGCGGAGTCCTGTCGGGTCACCAGGACTCCTGACGCGAACGACGCTACAAGCGCGCGGCGGACCCGGCACGTTGGGCCGGCCCGGCCGGCGCCGCTCCCCCGCGGCCGCGGCGCCGCCGTGCGGGTCGTGGCCGTCACCGGCGGTCCGGCCGTGACCGGCCGCGAGGCCCTGCTCTGCCGGGGTTGCGCCGGCCGCCTGTACGCCGTGTGCACCACCGACGGCCGCAAGGGCCGCGGGAGTGCCGTCGGCGAGTGGGAGGTCGACCACGAGATGCCCGGGCTCTGCCCGCTCTCCGGGCTGCTGCCGCTCACCGGGAAGGCCGCCTCCGTCCACGACCTGCCCGGCGCGGCGGAGGTCCTCGGTCCGCCGGACTGAGTGCGGGGCGTTGGGCCTTACGGGTGACTGCCGTCATCACGGCCGGTTCTGCCGGGACTTCGCGGACGCGCCGCCCCCACCGCCCGCGCGTCCCGAGCGCCCGAGCGTCCCGAGCGCCCGGACCCCCAGCGTTCACTGGTTGAACTCCCCCAGCCCTGACGCCCTTTGCCGGTTCAATGTCTTGACGCCCGAACCGGCGGGGAGCACAGTGTCCAGCGCGCCGCTTGAGAGCGCTCTCAAGCCGGTGAGCTCCGTCGGCTCTTCCCCCCGCACCGCGCCTCACGGCGCCTCAGAGAGGGCACCCATGCGTCAGATATCCGCCAGGAAACGGCCTACGGCCCGGCGGGCCGTCCTGGCCGCGCTCAGCACGATCGCAGTGGTCGCGGCCGCCTCGGCGGCGGTCGTCCTGCCCGCCGGCGCCGCCGCTCCCCCCACCCCCGCAGGCTGGTCACAGGTGTTCCTGGACGACTTCGACGGGGCCGCGGGCTCCGGCGTGAACACCGCCGACTGGCAGTACACGACCGGTACGAGCTACCCCGGCGGGCCCGGTGGCTTCGGCACCGGTGAGATCGAGACGATGACGGCCGACCCGGCGAACGTCTCCCTCGACGGGGCGGGCAACCTGCGCATCACCCCGCGGCGGGACGCGGCCGGCAACTGGACCTCCGGCCGCGTCGAGACCAGGCGCTCGGACTTCCAGCCCCCGGCGGGCGGCACGCTGCGCACCGAGGCCCGCATCCAGATGCCGAACGTCACCGGCCCCGCGGCCAAGGGCTATTGGCCGGCCTTCTGGATGCTCGGCGCGCCCTACCGGGGCAACTGGTGGAACTGGCCCGGCGTCGGTGAGCTCGACATCCTGGAGAACGTCCAGGGCATCAACAACGTCTGGGCCACCATGCACTGCGGCACCAGCCCGGGCGGCCCCTGCAACGAGAAGTCCGGCATCGGCGGTCAGCGCGTCTGCCCCGGCACCAGCTGCCAGGGCGGCTTCCACACGTACGCCGTGGAGTGGGACCGCGGGGCCGCGGTCGAGCAGATGCGCTTCTACGTCGACGGGATCAACTTCCATACGGTACGGGCCGATCAGGTGGACGCCACCACCTGGACCAATGCCACGAACCACGGCTACTTCATCATCCTGAACGTCGCGATGGGCGGCGAGTTCCCCGCGGCCTTCGGCGGCGGACCCGACGCGGGTACCGAGCCCGGCCATCCCATGGTCGTCGACTACGTGTCCGTCCTCAGTTCGGCCGGCACCACCACCCCGCCCACGACCCCGCCCACCACACCTCCCACGACTCCTCCGACGACGCCTCCCACCACCCCGCCGGCCGGCGGCCGCGACGCGTACTCCGCGACCCAGGCCGAGTCGTACGACTCCCAGGCGGGGGTGGCGAAGGAGACCACCGCGGACACCGGCGGCGGCCAGGACCTCACCACCCTCGGCAACGGCGACTGGGCCCTCTACAAGGGCGTCAGCTTCGGCCCGACGGCCGCCCGGCAGTTCTACGGACGCGTCGCCTCGGGCGCGGCCGGCGGGGTCAGCGGTCTCGTGGAGGTACGGCTCGACAGCCGCAACAGCGCTCCGATCGGCAGCTTCTCCGTCGCGAACACCGGTGGCTGGCAGAGCTGGCGCACGGTGCCGGCGAACATCAGCGGCGTCACGGGCACGCACGACGTCTACCTGACCTTCACCAGCGGTCAGGGCGCCGACTTCGTGAACGTCAACTGGTTCGACTTCGGCCACTGAGGACCGGACCGAGGAGAGCACCCATGAAGACCACCCACGCACCACCCCACCGGGGCCGGATACGTCTGATCCCGCTGATCCTGCTGGCCGCCCTGCTCACCCTGTCGGGGTCCCTCCTGTTCGCGCCGACGACGACTCGGGCCGCCGCCGCCGACTACACGCAGGGCGTCACCGCTGAGGGCTCCGGGGCCGTACGGATCTGGTTCACGCCGGCCACCCCGGCCGCGCTGGTGGACGTCCACTACCTGCCGGGCGGGGGCCTGGGCCAGCAGAACGTCCGGATGGCCGCCGGCGCCGGCACCTGGCAGCAGAACATCAGCGGCCTGGCTCCCGGGTCCACCCTCGAGTACTGGTTCACCTACGAGAAGGGCGGCCCGCTCCACGACACTCCCCACTTCACCCACACGGTCGGCGGAGGCGGAGATGGAGGTGGCGGCGGAGGCGGTACCGGCAGCTTCCCGATCACCTTCGTGAACAACACCCGTGGCACGTACGCCGATTCACAGATCTTCGTCACCGTCCTCGGCCAGGTGACCCCGGGCCAGTGGTCGTACATGAAGCCCGACGGCACCATGGCCCACATCAGCCACCTCGATGCCACGACCCCCGGCCACCTGGTCAAACGAGGCGTGAACTACCCCGACATGTCCTTCACCCTCGCGCAGGTGGGTGGCACCGTCCCCTCCCCGCCCGCGATCCGCGGGGGCCGGATCTACCTCTCCCTCGGCTCCCCGGTGTACATCCCCGTCTCCCCCGACGACCAGGGCTGGGGCGGGCCGGACCTGCGCAACCCGAACGACCCCAACAGCGACGTGTACTACGACTGGTACGAGTACACCTACGTGCACGGACAGGTCGCGTTCGGCGGGAACACCACCCAGGTCGACCAGTTCGGCTTCCCGATCACCTCGCGGCTGCGCCAGAGCTCCAGCGGCTACGACACCACCCAGGGCATCACCCGCACCCGCGCCGAGGTGATGCAGCAGTACGCGGCCTCCGTCGGCCCCGCCTTCACACCGCTGCGGACGCCCTACCGGATCGTGGCGCCCCGGTCCTCGGACCTCTTCCTCCCCGGCGGCGCCCAGCAGAACCACCTCACCGCCGCGATCGACCAGGCCTGGGCCTACTACACCACCCACCCCTTCACCCTGAACCGTCTCGGTGAGACGCTTTCCGGACGCGTCACGGGTTCCACCCTCACCTTCGGCAAGAACGGCGCGGGCTCCTTCACCCTGCACAAACCCACCTCGGCCGACGTCATGGCCTGCGCCGGCGCGATGGCCTCGGGCAACGACACCGAGAAGCAACTCGGCGCGGAGTTCTGCGCCGCGTTCAACCGGGGCGTCGCACTCGACACCACCGCCTGGTACCGGCCGGCGGCGTACTACACGGGCCCGGCGAAGAACGACTACGCCGGCTTCTTCCACACCGTCGGCCTGGACCGGCGGGCCTACGGCTTCCCCTACGACGACGTCAACGACCAGTCCTCCGTGCAGATCCTCGGCAACTCCGAACCGCCGACCGGGCTGACCCTCGGCGTCGGCTGGTAATGGCCCGTGCCGCCGGGAGCCCGCCCTGGTTCCCGGCGGCACGGGTTACCCTGCTGATCAGCGAGGCGACAGGCCCGCAAACACCAGGAGGAGCGCCCGTGCCAGAACAGCGTCCCGGGGACCGCCCGACCCTGGAGGCGGTGGCGGCACGCGCCGGGGTGTCCCGGGCCACCGCGTCCCGCGTGGTCAACGGCGGCGACGGGGTCCGCACCCACCTGGCGGACCGGGTCCGCGCGGCCATCCAGGAACTGGGCTACGTGCCCAACCCCGCGGCGCGCACCCTGGTCACCCGGCGCACCGGCGCCGTGGCGGTGATCATCCCCGAGCCGGAGATCCGGATCTTCTCCGATCCCTTCTTCTCCCGCCAGGTGCGCGGCATCAGCAGGGAACTGACCGCGCACGACACGCAGTTGGTACTGCTGTTGGTGGAGGACCGCGGCGACTACGACCGGATCGAGCGCTATCTGGCGGGCGGCCACGTCGACGGCGCGCTCGCCTTCTCACTGCACACCGACGATCCGCTGCCCGCCATCACCCGCCGGGTCGGCGTGCCCACGGTCTACGGCGGCAGGCCGGGCTGGATCTCCGGGCCCGGGGAGCCCGGTGGCGGCGTGACGTTCGTGGACGCGGACAACCGCGGGGGCGCCCGGGAGGCCGTACGGTACCTGCTGGCGCGGGGGCGCGAGCGGATCGCGCACATCGCCGGTCCGCTCGACCAGACATCGGCGGCCGACCGGCTGAGCGGCTACCGCGACGTGCTGCCGGACGCCGATCCGGCGCTGGTCGCCGAGGGAGACTTCACCGTGGCGGGCGGGGCCCGCGCGATGGCCGAACTGCTGGACCGCCAGGCCGGCATCGACGCCGTGTTCGCCGCGAACGACCTGATGGCGACGGGCGCACTGCGGGTGCTGCGGGAGCGCGGCCACAGCGTTCCGGCGGATGTGGCGCTGGTCGGGTTCGACGACGCCGAGCTGGTCGCGGAGAGCGCCGATCCGCCGCTGACGACCGTGCGCCAGGACATCGAGGGCATGGGGCGGCTGATGGCGCGCCTGCTGCTGGAAACGCTGGACGCGGGCCGGGGCACGGGGATCGCGGTCGGCCCGGTGATCACCGACACGGTGCTGGTGCGGCGCGACTCGGCCTGAGAGGCCGGGGCCCGCGCCGACGGGCCCCGGCCGGTGCGGCCGAGGTGAGCGCGGCCGCGGCTGCCACTTCGGGGTCAGCGCACCGGGCACCGCTTCCACGAGAAGTGGTAGATGCTGTTGATGCTGCCGTCGGTCGAGTCGAGCGCCATGAAGCTGGTCTGCGACGGATCGGAGGTTCCGACCTCGGCGCGCAGCTCGGTGTTGATGTTGAAGTTGCGCTGCTCGCCGCAGGGCGCGAAGACCAGGGCCTGGACGCCCGTGGTGTCGGTGGCCTGCCAGTTGTCGTCGAAGGCGCCGTTGAACTTGTGGGTGCGCTGGGCGGTCTGGCTCATGCCCTGGAAGTAGTAGCTGGCCTTCTGCGTTCCGATCGCGCCCTCCTGCAGGCTGCCGAAGCCCCGGTAGTCGACCTGGGCCACGGCGTAGGTGTAGCCCTGGGGGACGTGGACGACGAGGGAGAGGAGACAGTTCTTGCGGCCTTCGACGGCGGGGACGCCGCCGCCGGCCTGGGCCAGGTACTCGCTGTAGGTGACGGTGAAGGCCGTGTTGTCCGGCGAGACGGCGACGGCGGCGCTGCCTGGACGGCAGCCCGATCCGTTGACGGAGGCGACGTCCACGGTCACCTGGTCGGAGGGAGCCTTGACGGCGGGAGCCGAGGCGGAGGCCCCGGCCGAGGGGGAGAGCGTGACGAGAGATGCGGTCACGACGGCTGCGGTGAATCCGGTACGGAGCGACTTGATCACGTGGAAATGGATAGCGGTCCGCGGGGGCTCCGGGCGGACGGCGGGGACGGGGGCTCACCTCTATGGCCGCAGCAGTTCACCGAAGAAACGTTAATTCACGACAAATCGGACGGCCGATCAGCTCCACGCCGAGCCGCCTCGGTGCGATTCACCCTATTTCTCCTAATATCAGCGCAATGAGGAGCCCCCTGTCCCGCGTCCACCGGTCCGCCCTCGTGTCCGCTTGGGTGATCGCCGCCGCCCTGACCGTCACAGCGGCGGCGCCCGCCCCGGCACCGAAGCCGGAACCCAGGCCGAAGCCGGACGAGGCCGCCGTGATCGGCGAGGACCACGCCCGGGCGCACGCGCGGCTGCGCGAGGCGGCCAAGGGCCCCCAGGGGTACCCGCAGTCGAAGCGCACGGCGAGCCTGGCCAGGCTCCAGGAGTCCCAGCGCGCGACCAACGCGGGCTTCGCGGCGGCGGAGTTCGGCCGGTTCACCGAGTTCTTCCCCTCGCCCGACTTCGGCGTCCACGTGGCCCTGCTGCCCACGGGCAAGGTGCTGCTCTTCTCCTTCGAGCGCGTGGAGTCCGATCCCACCAAGGAGACCGGGCCCACGAACACGGTCGGCCGGACGAACGCGGGCCGCGCCTACCTCTGGGACCCGGCCAGGGGCACCGGGGCGCGGGCCTTCAAGAAGGTGGCACCGCCCGTGGTGCTGATGCCCGACGGCACCTACGCCCCGCGCCCGGCGCCCTTCTTCTGCGCCGGACACTCCTTCCTGCCCAACGGGATGGTCGGCGTCTTCGGCGGCAACGTCGGCGGAAAGGGCGGCAGCGGCGCCAAGCTGTCCTTCGTGTTCGACCCGTGGACCGAGACCTGGTTCCGCAACCAGGACATGTCCGTGGGCCGTTGGTACCCCTCGGTCGTCACCGGGGCGGACGGCCGCCAGATCATCATGTCCGGCCAGTCCGAGCGCGGGACGGGCACACCCACCCCGGTGGTGGAGCGCTTCCCGGCACTGCGCCATCCCGTGCCCTGGCGCCCGTACGACATCCCGGTGAACGTCGCCTCGCAGCGACTGCGGTCGGACGCCCCCTTCCGCAACGACTATCCGCACCTCTTCTCGCTGCGGGACGGGATGATCTACGGACTGGGCCGCGACGCCGACCAGCAATGGCTGTTCGACCCGCTCAAGGAAGTCCGTACGGACCTGCCGCGGCGGCCCGCCGACTTCCGGGGGTACGGCTCGGCCGTGCCGCTGCCGGCAGGTTTCCGCGGTCCGGACTCCGTCCTGGTGCTCGGCGGCGACCCGCGCGACCCGCACACCTACCGGCTCTCCGGCGGCCGCTGGAGCACCGAGGAGCCGCGGGCCTTCGGCCGCACGCAGGACGACACCCTGATCCTGCCGGACGGCACGCTGCTCACCGTCAACGGCGCCCTCGACACCCGCGACTACGGCAACGGCCCGTTCAACCCGAAGGCGGACCTGAAGTACCGGCAGATCGAACTGCGCGACGCAGGCGGCCACTGGCGGCTCGGCCCGGCCCAGCGGCTGCCCCGCGGCTACCACTCCAACGCCCTGGTCATGCCGGACGGCCGCATGATGGTCACCGGGGACGAGCTCCAGCAGATCGCCAACGACCCCGACATCAGGGACGGGATGGACGGCAGCATCGAGCTCTACGAGCCCGCCTACCTGCACCGGGGTCCCGGGCCGGCCCTGGACCGGGCACCGGCTGGCGAGCTCGGCCACGACAAGGACTTCGAGGTGGTGAGCTCGACGCCGAAGGAGGTCACGCGCGCCGTGCTGCTGGCACCGACGACCGTCACCCACTCGGTGAACACCAGCCAGCGCCACCTGGAGCTCCGGCTCACCGGCGTCCGCGGCACCACGATCGGGCTCCGGACGCCGCCGACCGCGGCCGACGCGCCGCCCGGTTACTACATGCTGTTCCTGCTCAACGCGAAGGGCGTCCCCAGCACGGCGAAGTGGGTGAAGCTGGGCGTCCGCTGAGAGCTCGGCATGGGCAGCGGCCTACCGGAAACGCACCACGGCCGCGCGCCCGGAGGTCCGCACGACGCCCGCGAAGGGGCCCTGCGCGAGGACCGCGTCGTACGGGTCCAGCGCGACGGTGCGGCGGTCCGCGTCGAGCACCGCCGCCCCCTCCAGGGCCACCACCAGCAAGGTCTCGTCCGGCGGGGCGACGAGGGTGAGCCGGCCGCGCACGACGGCGGTCTCCACCGTCGCGGCGCCCCTGCGGTACATCACGTTGAAGTTCACGACGGGGCCGTCGAGGAGCCTGCAGTCGGTCGGCTCGTCCCCGGCGAAGTCCTGGGGCGCGTACCGCTCGTCCACGAGGCGGCGTACGCCCCCGACGGTGAGGTCCATGCCCGCGCCCTCGGCGAGGGTGAGGGTGCGGTCGATCCCGGGGAAGGCCGAGAAGGGGCCGTCGGAGCCGACCTCGGCGAGGCTCGCGCGCCACACGAAGTCGTCCATGCCCGCCCCCTCGGGCCGGACCGCGATCTCGCGGGTGACTCCCCCGCCGTTCTTCCACACGGTGGCGCCGCGGTCGGCCGCCCGCAGGATCCGGAGCTCGGCGCCGCCGCGCGTACGGTCGCTCGTACGGCCGCTCATGCCGCGGGCCCGGTCAGCCGCTCCCGCAGTTCCCCGAGGTCGGCGAGGAACCAGGTCTGGCGTCCGCGATTGCACTCGCGGACGAAGTCCCGGAGCGCCGGGCTGGCCGCCGTGTGGGGGGTGATGTCACCGAGGACGACGATCCCCACCCGGTACTGGACGAACTTCTGGATGATCTCACCGGCGACGCGGGTGCTCAGCCGGAAGAACTTCTCATCGAACCGCTCGGAGGGGATCACGACCCACTGGGCACCCTGGTAGCCGGCATCGCCGATGCAGTCCAGGGCTTCGCGTTCACTCGCGATGGTCTCGCCCTCGGCCTCGCACACCAGGACGGGCACGTCGTTGATCGTCTGCAGGGAACTCATGAAGGTCGACCCTAGTTCCGGACGCACGCGACGTCGACGCGATATGGACCCGAGCGCCGCTCAGGCGTTCTTCTCCATCCTGGGGCGCAGGCGTTCCAGGAGGGCGTAGAGCGTCGCGCTCTCGGATTCGTCGAGGGTGTCGAGCGCGCTGTGCGTCGCCTGCATCTCCTCCCGCACCCGGCGGATGATCTCCCGGCCGGCGTCGGTGGCCACCACGTTCTTGACGCGGCGGTCGGTGGGGGCGGGCTCGCGGCGCACCAGCTCACGGGCCTCCAGACGGTCGACGATGCCGGTCACGTTCGACGCGTCGCACACCAGCAGCGTGGCGAGGCCGCGCATCGGCACGGGGCCGTCGAGCTGGGCGAGCACCCGGGCCTGGGTGGAGGTGAGGCCGTAGCGGGAGGCGGCGGCGGCGAAATCGCGCCACTGGGCGGTGCCGATGGCGGCGAGCAGTTCCAGCAGCTGGAGCTTGGTGGGGGCGGCGTAGGCGGCGGTGTCGCTCATACCTGGAGCGTACTCAGGATGCTTGACATTATCAATTGTTTACTTGACCACCTGAACTATTGAGGTCTAACGTCGACGGAGTTACTTGATGACATCAAACATCTGCACCCTGAAGCTCTGAAGCCCGAAGAAGGTCCTGACAGCCATGAGCACCCCCTCCCCCGCCGCCGCCCCGGCCGCCGGACGACGGAACGAGACGGTCATCGTCTTCGCCCTGAGCCTCGCCGCCATGGTCGTGTCGATGATGCAGACCCTGCCGGTCCCGATCCTCGGCCTCATCCGCAACGACCTGGGCACGTCGACGGCCAACGTGAGCTGGGTCACCACCGCCACCCTGCTGTCGGCGGCCGTCTTCACCCCGCTCCTCGGCCGCTTCGGCGACCAGCACGGCAAGAAGCCCACCCTGGTGGCCGTACTCGGCGTCATGGTCGCCGGCTCCGTGATCGCCGCTCTGGCCACCTCGCTCCCGCTGCTCATCCTGGGCCGGGTGCTCCAGGGAGCCGCCACCGCGATCTTCCCGCTGGCCCTCTCCGTCCTGCGCGAGGAGGTCCGGCCGCAGAAGCTGCCCGGCGCCATGGCACTGGTCAGCGGCACGCTCGCGTTCGGCAGCGGCCTGGCGCTCGTCGCCACCGGGCTGCTCACCTCCGGGTCCGGCGCGGACTACCGCAACGCCTTCTGGATGGCGACCGGCTTCGCGGCCCTCGCCCTGCTCGCGGTCGTCTTCCTGGTCCCCGCGACCCGCCACAAGACCGGCGGGCGCACCGACTTCCTCGGCGCGCTGACCCTCGGCATCGCGCTGCTGCTGCTCCTGCTGCCGATCTCCCAGGGCCACGAGTGGGGCTGGGCCTCCGCCCGTACGCTGGGCAGCTTCGCCGGCGCCGCCGTCATGACGGCCGTCTGGGTGCTCGTCGAGCGCAAGGTCCGCGAGCCCCTCGTCGACATGCGGATGTTCGTCCACCGCCCGGTGCTGATGGCCAACCTGGCCGGCATCCTCGTCGGCTTCGGCATGTTCGCGAACTTCCTGGGCGTCTCGTACCTCGTCCAGATGCCGAAGGCGCTCACCGGCTACGGCTTCGACGCGTCGATCCTGCGCGCCTCCGTGCAGTTCCTGCTGCCCGGCGCGATCGTCTCGCTGCTCGCCTCGCCCGTCGGCGGCCAGCTGGTCCGCCACCGCGGCCCGCGCGTGGCCCTGGGCCTGGCCGCCGCGCTCGGCGCCGCCGGCTTCGGCTGGCTCGCCCTGGACCACCAGCACAGCGCCTCGGTGATCGGCGCGGGCCTCGTCGTCGGCGCGGCCGTCAGCTTCGGCTACGCGGCCATGCCCGCCGTGATCATGTCCAGCGTGCCGCACCACCAGAGCGGCATCGCCAACGGCATCAACTCGATCTCCCGCTCCACGGGCAGCGCGATCGGCAGCGCCATCGTGACCACCATCCTGGCGTCCAAGACCATCGAGCACCTGCCCGCGGGCGTCCCCGCGCTGCCCGCCGAGTCCGGGTTCACCCTCACCTTCGGGATCGGCGCCGCGGCCTTCGCCCTGGTCGCCGTCATCAGCCGGTTCGGCCTTCGGGGCGGGCACGCGACCGTGGCCGCCGCAGCGACCCCGGCCGCAGCGCCGGCCGGTTCGAAGGAGCCGGTGGCGGCGGAGAAGGCCGACGCCGCCCGCTGACCCGCGTGTCGCACTCACCATGCGGGCCGCGCCGCCCCGCATGGTGAGTGCATGAAGGCTACGGACGTCATCGCCGACGGATTCGGACGCATCCGGGAGATCGTGCACGAGGCCGTCGAAGGGCTCCCCGCGGAGCGGCTCAACGCCCGCGTCGACCCTGCGGCCAATTCGATCACCTGGCTCGTCTGGCACCTCACCCGGATCCAGGACGACCACGTGGCGGACGCCGCGGATCTCGGACAGGTCTGGCGGACACAGGACTGGGCGGCCCGGTTCGCCCTCCCCCTGCCCGCCGGGTCGACCGGCTACGGCCACACCGCCCGGCAGGCCGGCTCGGTCGAGGTCGACTCCGGCGAGCTGCTGCTGGGGTACTACGACGCGGTCCACGAGCAGACGCTGCGGTTCGTCCGGCAGCTCGCCGCCACGGACCTGGACCGGGTGGTGGACGAGCGCTGGGACCCGCCGGTCACCCTGGGGGTGCGCCTGGTCAGTGTGCTGAGCGACGATCTCCAGCACGCGGGCCAGGCCGCCTTCGTACGGGGCCTGCTGGAGCGGAGCCAGGGGAACAGCGGGTAGAGGGGGGTCAGGAGGTCCCGTCCGTGCCGCTGCGGTCGTCGGGCGGCGGCAACTGCCCTCCGGTGGCCTGGTGGTAGTGGAGGTTGCCGCCCTGCACGGCGAAGAGGGTGGAGTGCTCCCGGGCCGTGTTCGACTGCACCCATACCCGGTGCTCGGCCGGCAGTCCGCTCTGCACGTGCGCGACCAGCTCGCGCAACTCGCTTTCGGAGTCGGGGTGTTCCTCCAGCAGCAGGAGCAGCCTGCGGCGCCACACGGGCTGCAGTTCCTCCCGGATCTCGTCCCCGCCGCCCGGTTCGGCGCGCAGGACGAGGACGGCGTCGTCGTCGAGCTGCGCCCCGATCGCGTGGCCGCGCGCCTCGCCGCCCCTCCCGAAGAGCCGGACGGCCCCGTCCCGGGCCCCCTGCCACATGTCGGTGGCCATGGCTCCGATCAGCGCGGTGGCCCCCGCCGTGGCGAGCGCCGTCACAGACTCGGCCAGCATCCGTCCTCCTGGGTTCGGCTCCGGGGGCGCGGCGCTGCCCGCGGTGGTCACCGGAACTCCCCACGCCCACAGCCAGGTTAACCCCATGCGGGCCGCCGGGCGCCGGCCGTGCGGGCCGCGGGAGCGGCGCCGCCGGCCGGATCCGCGCCCGGCGTGCGGCCGTCAGCCGCGGAAGGCCGCCTTGCGTTCCGGGGAGGCTTCGGCGAGGGCCTTGGTGACGCCTTCGACACCCTCCCGGAGCCCGTAGACGGGGGTGTCGGGCTGCTGGCGCCAGGAGTCGTCGAGGCCGCCGGCGTCGACGGTGTCGAAGCCGAGTTCCTCGATGAGGGCGCGGACGGCCTTCTTCCCCGCCTCGTCGTCGCCCGCGACCGGCAGCGCGATCCGGTCCGGGTCGCCCGCCGGGCGGTGCCGGTCGAGGATGTCCTGGGCGTAGGTGCCGTTGAAGGCCTTGATCACCGGGTGGCCGAGCGCGCGCTCGGTCCAGCGGCTCTCGGTGAGGCCCTCGTCCTCGACGCCGGCGATCCGGCCGTCGCGCTGCTGGGGGTAGTAGTTGCCGGTGTCGATGACGGTGAAGCCGTCGGCGGCCTCGTCGAAGAGGCCGGAGGGCAGGTCCGGCACGTTCTTGAAGGGGATGGTGACCACGACGATCTCGGCGCCGCGGGCCGCTTCGGCGACGGTGACGGGGGTGGCGCCGGTCTCCTCGGCGAGGGCGGTCAGGGTCTCGGGTCCGCGCGAGTTCGCCACGGACACGTCGTGTCCGAGGGCCGTGAGGCGGCGGGTGAGGTTGCCGCCGATGTTGCCCGCGCCGATGATGCCGATCTTCATGAGCTCTCCAGTGCATACGGGATCAGGTCTCGCGTCGGTGCGAACTCCCCCGATCGGCGCGGCATTCCACCGGGTGGCCCTTGTCCTCCGGACGAGCGACGTGATCTGGCCGTCGTACGGGGACGGGACGGAGCGCGGCGGCCCGTGCGGCATACCCGTCGCGCCCACCGGCATGACTTTTCGGCCATTTCCCGCATTCCGAGAACCGCACGCTTTCGTCGCCGGCACCTCCGCGTCCGGGACCGACCCGCGTACGCGAGGGGGCCGGGACCCCGTCCGGGTCCCGGCCCCCTCGTCCGCGCTATTGCCGCTTAGGCTCCGCTGGCCTTCAGCATGTCCTCGCGCTCGACGATCTTCACGCGCTCGCGGCCCTGGGGCTCTCCGAGCGCCTTCTCGGCGGCGTCCAGCCGGTGCCAGCCTTCCCACGTCGTCCAGCGGACGCCGCGCTCGGCGAGGAAGGCCTCGACGGCCTCCGGCGCGGGCGCGGCGGGGGTGAGCAGACGGCCGTCCGCGTGGTCGGCCAGCAGGTTCGCGACGGTCTCGTTCGCGTCGCCCTTGGTGTGGCCGATCAGGCCGATCGGACCGCGCCGGATCCACCCGGTCACGTACGTCGAGGACAGGTGGCCGCCGGCCTCGATCACGCGGCCGCCCTCGTCCGGGACCGTGCCCGACTCGACGTCCCAGGGGAGCTTGGGCAGCTCGTCGGAGAGGTAGCCGACGGCCCGGTACACGGACTGGACGTCCCAGTCGGTGAACTGTCCCGTGCCCTTGACGTTGCCGGTGCCGTCGAGCTCGGTGCGCTCGGTGCGCAGCCCGACCACCTTGCCGTCCTCGCCGAGCACCTCGGTGGGCGACTCGAAGAAGTGCAGGAACAGCTTGTGCGGCCGGTCACCGATGTCCCGGATCGCCCAGTTCTCCAGGGTCTTGGCGACCATGTCGGCCTGCTTGTTGGAGCGGCGGGTCGTGATCGAGCCCTCGTCGTAGTCGATGTCCTCGGGGTTGACGATGACCTCGATGTTGGGCGAGTGGTCCAGCTCCCGCAGCTCCATGGGGCTGAACTTGGCCTGGGCCGGGCCGCGGCGCCCGAAGACGTGCACTTCGAGGGCCTTGTTGGCCTTGAGGCCGTCGTAGACGTTCGGCGGGATCTCCGTCGGCAGCAGTTCGTCGGCCGTCTTGGCGAGGATGCGCGCGACGTCGAGGGCTACGTTGCCGACGCCGAGCACGGCGACCTTCTCCGCCTCCAGCGGCCAGGTGCGCGGGACGTCCGGGTGGCCGTCGTACCAGGAGACGAAGTCGGCGGCGCCGTAGGAGCCGTCGAGCTCGACGCCCGGGATGGTGAGGGCGCGGTCCGCCGTGGCGCCGGTGGAGAAGATCACGGCGTCGTAGAAGGAGTGCAGCTCGTCGAGGCCGATGTCGTTCGGGTAGTCGACGTTCCCGAAGAGGCGGACCTGCGGCTTGTCGAGCACCTGGTGAAGGGCCGTGATGATGCCCTTGATCCGCGGGTGGTCCGGGGCCACGCCGTAGCGGATCAGGCCGAAGGGCGCGGGCATCCTCTCGAAGAGGTCTATGGACACACCGGGCTCGGCGGCGGCCTCGGACTTCAGCAGCGCGTCGGCGGCGTAGATTCCGGCGGGGCCGGCGCCGACGATCGCTATTCGCAGAGGTCGAGGCATGGCAATGGTTCCCTTCGAGCGACAGCACGGTGGATCACAGGGGGATCAAAGGGAACCTTAAACTAAGGCAATCCTTACCCAGCACCCGGCATCGGCTTATGACCCCATAATCACAACTTATGGCCTCTCCAAGAGATCCTTGGACCCGGGAAGGCTGCCACCGCGTGCGCCGCTCCGGCACTGGTCCGCTGCTTCGGCGCCTGATGTCGGCCGGACCGGGGAGCGGGAGCTGCTCGCCGCCTGCGTCCTGACCGACCCGGAGATCTCCGGCGGGCACGACGAGGTCGGCGACCTCGGCAACGCTGGTCTCCCCGCACCTGCCCGAGGAGCTCGTCAAACGGAACTCGCTGGTCAGCGGTCACGCCAGCTGACAGACTGAAACCGCTTGATCACCCCAGGAGGACACATGGCAGACGAGACAGACACCCCGCAGGACGAATCCCCGGCCGAGGCGGCCAAGCGCAAGTTCCGGGAGGCGCTGGAGCGCAACGCCGCGAATGCCCAGTCCCAGCAGGCGCATCAGAGTCGCGCGAAGGTCCAGGGTGCGAGCAGCGGTCCCGGCGGCAAGAACAAGAAGGTCCGCCGCAAGACCGGCTGACCCTCGGACACGAGGAGCTCAGTCTCGCCGTCACGGGCGGCGGGACCGGGCCGCTCCGTGACATTGGGCCACTCGGGTGAGTGGGGATAACCAGGAGCGCCTACAGCAGTTGATCAGCTCGCCCGCCGAGGGCGGCTATCTCATGCGACAGTGCGACAGAAGGATCCCCCACATGTTCAAGAAGTTCATGGCCACCGCCGCGGTCACCGCCTCCGTGCTGGGAGCGGGCGCCGCAGTAGCCACCCCGGCGATGGCCATCGGCAACGACAACGGCGTCAACACCGTCAACGGCAACGGCTCCGCGCAGATCTACGGCAACCAGGAGACCGAGGGCAAGATGAGCCCGCAGCTCAGCGCTGTCCAGGGCTCCCTGAACAAGCTCTGCATCGGCCTGCCGGCCAAGGTCAACGCCCAGTCCCTGTTCGCGGTGCTCGCCAACGTCGGCGTCCAGGACATCAACGTGCTGTCCAACCCGCAGAACCAGCAGTGCGCCGAGAACTCCACCCAGGCCAAGGGCGACGAGTCTGCCTCGCACATCCTCAGCAACATCCCGGTGCTCTCCGGCAACCTCTCCGCGGGCAGCTGATCCGCTGACCGAGCGCCGGCGTGGCAGACCACGCCGGCGCTGCGTCGTTTTCAGCGGGAGGAGCGCAGTGCGGTGGCCAGCGCGGTGGCGAGCTGGGCCCGGGAGCGTACGTCGAGCTTCTGGTAGATACGGGTCAGCCGTGCCTCCACGGTCTTCACGCTGAGGAACAGCTTCGCCGCGGCCTCCTGGTTGCTGGCCCCCTGGCTGACGAGCAGCGCGAGGCGGGTCTCGGCCTCCGTCAGGGCAGCGACCGCCGCCGTCTTGGCACCGCCCCCCTCGCCCGGAGCCGGCTCCCTGGAGAGTTCAGTCCACGGGGCCGCCCCGGCCTGCTGGAACACCTGGGCCGCGGCCTGGAGTGCGGCGCGCGCGGGTGCGCGGCGCCGGCGGCGGCGTTCCACGCGGGCGAGCGCGAGCAGCGTACGGCCCCGCTCCAACGGCAGCCGCAGGGTCGCGAACCGCTGCGCCGTCGCCTCCAGCAACTGCACGGCGCCGTCGGCCTCGCCCTGTGCGGACAGGCACAGGCCCCGGGCCCGGTCCATCGCGGCGACGACCCCGGTGCGGCCGAGGCCGCGGGCGACGGGACGGACGGAGTCGATCAGCCGGGTGGCCTCCTCGGTCGCGTCGGCGGCGACCAGGGCCTCGGCGAGCTCCCCGTGCCAGCGCAGGATCGAGGGGTCCACCACCTTCTGCGCGGCTTCGAGTTCGGCGACCCGGCGCAGGGTGGCGACGGCCTTCGCCGCCTCTCCCGTGGCCAGTTCGACGAGGCCGAGCGCGTGCAGGTTCCGGGAGAGGAAGACCTGGTCGTGCTCCTCCTGCGAGGCCTGGATGCCGCGCCGGGCGTAGCTGGCGGCGCGTGCGAAGCTCCCGCCGGTGGCCTCGGCCATCGCGGAGACGTACCAGGCGGGGCCGGGCGAAAGGCCCGCCTCGATCGTCAGCTCCAGCGCCTGGCGGGCGCGGGCGGAGGCGGCCGCGCACCGGCCGCTGCGCAGTTCGACCTCGGTGAGGCTGCGCAGGACCTCGAAGACGTCCTCGGCGGATCCGGTGCGCTGGACGGCGGGCAGCAGGGCCATCAGCTGGCGGCGGGCGTCGTCGAGGCGGTCGTCGAACAGGGCGTGCCGTACGGCGAGGTACTGGGGCGCGTTGCGCATGCCGAGCGGCACTTCGGGGGCGGGCAGGGCGAGCGCCTCGGCGAGGATCGCCTCGGCGCCCGGGTCCCCGAGGATGCGGCCCATGCGGGCCCGTACGGTCAGTGCCATGGCCTCGGCCACCTGGTCGCCGCCGAGCGCGGCGAGGGCCCCGGCCCGGGCCGCGGCGTCGCGCGAGCGGACGGGGTCGCCGTCGCTGAGGTTGTGCTTCGTGGCGATCCGCAGCTGGACGGCGGCCTGGAGCGAGGGGTCCCCGGCGGCGTCGTCCATGGCGCACGCGAAGGTCTCGTCGAGGGCTCCGAGTGCCTGGCCGGCGGCGTCGATGACGGCGAGCCGGGCACGGACCCGGTCGGCGGGTGAGGCGTCGCGGGCCAGGACGGCGCGGGTGGCGCGGCGCGCGAGGTCGGCGCGGCCGGCCCAGCCGGCGTCCTCGGCGGCGGTGACGAGGCGGACGAGCTGTTCCCCGGCCAGGTGGGAGGGCGTACGTTCGGCGGCGAGCAGGCCGAGTTCGGCGGCGAGGGCCCGCTGGCCGCGGCGCCTGCAGACCGCGGCGGCCCCGGTGATCTCCGAGGCGAGCCACTGGTCGGGGGTGTCCACGGCCAACGCGCGGTGGCGTACGGCCTGGACGGGGTCGTCGACGGCGGCGGCCAGCGCGGCGTGCCCGGCGGCGCGCTCGGGCCAGCCCGCGTCCGCGGCGAGCGCGGTGGGCAGGGCGCCGGCGGTGAACTCGACGGTCCCGTCCTCCCCGACCCTGACCAGCGCGGCCCGTTCCGCCTCGGCCAGCTCGGCCTCCGCGTCGGGGCGCCCGGCCCGGCGCAGCAGGGCGGTGGTCGGGCGGGCGGCGAGGGCGGCGAGCAGCAGGGTGCGGCGGGCCTGGGCGGGGGCCTCGGCGAGCAGGCGGCGGGCCACCTCGCGGGCCTGGCCGGAGACGGGCAGGGTGTCGGCGTGGTGGGCGCCGGTGTCGCGGGATCCGGCGGCCTCGGCGAGGGAGTGCCCGAGGGCCAGGGCGAGGCGGGGGTTGCCTCCGCTGGCCTGGTGGATGCGTCCGGCGAGGCGGGCGGGGAGGCCGTGGCGGACGAGGAGTTCGGCGATCTCGTCGGCGCCGAGCGGTGGTACCCGGATCGCGGGTGTACCGGCGCCGCAGAGGGGTTCGCCGACGGACGTGCCGCCCTGGACACATTCGGCGACGAGGACCCGGACGCGCGGCGGGGTGAGGCGCAGGGCGAAGCGGAGCAGGTCGGTGCTCTCGGCGTCGAGCCACTGGGCGTTGTCGAGGACGAGCAGGACGGGGTGGCGGGCGGCGAGCGTCCGGAGCACCTCGACGACGGCGAGGCGCAGGGCGACGTGGTCGCGGCCGTCGCGGGGGGCGTCCGCCTCGCGGCGCAGGAGGGCGATCGCGGTGCGCTGGGGGCCGGAGAGGCGTTCCAGGGCGGCGGCGGGGACGGTGGCCAGGAGGGCCGCGGCGGAGGCTTCGGGGATCCATTGGTCGGCGGCCTCGGGTGCGAGGCGCAGCACGGTCTCGCGGCGCGATTCGGCGGCCGCCGCGACGGCGCGTACGACCTCGGTCTTGCCCGCGCCGGCCGGACCGGTGAGCAGCGCCCGGCCGTGCGCGGTGAGCGCGCGGTCGACCGCTTTGACCAGTTCGCCCTGTCCGACACTTGTGTCAGCGTGCCCCGTCGCCGCCACCACGCACAGCCACCAGCCTCTCGGTCCCCAGCCCCTGTGCCTTCCCTGTGACGCGACAATACGAGGTCGGATGCCGGGTGAACACGGATTGTGACGCAGAAATCAGTCAGGCGGCTGGAAAAGCCGGCGGGCCTGCCGATACGAGGTGTATCGGCAGGCCCGCTGGTTCACTTGGTCCGTACTTTCGGCCCGTCAGGCCGGGTGGAGAACCGGATCAGAAGCCGAGGCCCCAGGAGTCGATGTAACCGGTGTCGGCGGAGTACACGTCCTGGACGCGCAGCTGCCAGGTGCCGTTGGCGGGCAGCGCCGAGGCGTTGACCGTGTAGGTGTCGGAGACGTTCGCGGCGCTGTCGCTCGACGAGGAGTTCTTCAGGCGCTGGACGACCGCACCGCCGGGACCGACCAGGTCGATCACGACGTCACCGCGGTAGCTGTGCTTGACGTCGACGTACACCTTGAGCGCGGCCGGGGCGTTGCCGGCGCGGCCCGAGACGGTGATGGAGGAGGAGACGGCTCCGCCGTTGTCCGGGATCGCCACGTCGGTGGTGTTCTCGTACGTGGGGGCGGGCCCGGAGGTCACGGCGGCGACGGTCGCGGCCGCGTCGGCGAGGCCGGTGCCGCAGCCACCGGTGCAGATGCCGGCCAGCGGGCGGGCGTTGGCCTTGATGGCCGACTCGACCTGCGCCGGGGTCAGCGAGGGCTTGGCGGCGACGAGGAGCGCGGCGAGCCCCGCGATGTGCGGGGCGGCCATGCTGGTGCCCTGGTAGGGCTTGTAGATCTCGGCGCCGGGGGTGGTGGTGCCGGCGTTGAGGCTGGAGAGGATGCCGTTCTCGGGGGTGGTGACGGTGCCGGGGGTGTCCGTGGCGCGTCGGGTCTCACCGCCCGGGGCGGCGACGTCGATGATCGCGCCGTAGTTGGAGTAGAAGGAGCGGTCGCCGGTGCGGTTGGTGGCGGCCACGTTGATCACGTTGTTGCAGCTGGCGGGCGAGAAGCCTGCCGCGTCGGCGTTGCTGTTGCCGGCGGCCACGACGACGGTCGTGCCGCGGCCGACGGCGGCGTTGATGGCGTTCTGGTAGGTGGCGGTGCAGGCACCCGAGCCACCGAGGCTCATGTTGATGACCTTGGCGGGGGTGGCGTTCGCCGGGACGCCCGCGACGGTGCCGCCGGACGCCCAGGTGATGGCGTCGACGATGTCCGAGGTGGCGCCACCGCACTTGCCGAGCACGCGGACGGGCTGGATCTTCGCGTTGTACGCGATGCCCGCGACGCCCTTGGCGTTGTTGGTGGCCGCGGCGATGGTGCCCGCGACGTGGGTGCCGTGCCAGGAGGAGTTGCTGGCGGTGGAGCCGGTGCCGCACTCGCCGGCGGCGCTCCAGTCACCCTGGTCGGCGGGGTTGTTGTCGCGGCCGTTGCCGTCACGGGCGGCGGTGGCGTTGCTGATGAAGTCGTAGCCCGCGACGATGTTCGGGGCGACGTCCGAGTGGGCGACGTAGCCGGTGTCGATCACGGCGACGGTGACGCCGGAGCCGGTGGTCTTGTCCCAGGCGGCCGGGACGTTCATGCCGGCGGTGGGCTCGAAGAGGTCCCACTGCTTGGCGTACTCGGTGTCGTTCGGGGTGGCCAGCGCGTAGGCGCGGGAGTCCGGCTCGACGTAGGCGACGTCCGGGTCGGCTCGGAACTGGTCCATCACCTTGGCGGCGTCGGCGGGAGAGCCGAGGCTGACCAGGGCGGCACCGGTGCCGAGGCGGCGGTCGAACTTGGCCTTCTTGCCGGCCTTCTTGCCCTTGGCGGCGGCGTCGTCCGCGGCCGCGGTGTTGGAACTGGCCTCGGAGGCGGAGGCCTTGTATCCGACGATGAGGTTCTCGACCGGAGCGGCGGACGCGGTGGCGGCCGGAGCGGCGGCGGGGTCCGAGGTGGCCAGCGCCATGGAGGTGGTGGCGGAGCCGGCGAGCAGCGTGACGGAGATCGCCACCACGGATATGAGCCTACGTCTGGATGCGTGCACGGTGTTCCCTTCGCGGGCCGATTCCGGGCAGGCCGGAGCGGCCGGTCGGTGCAGTGTGGGAGGTGACTGGCGGCTGCGGGGCCGGGAGCGAGCTGGTCAAACTCGTCCCGGCCGCCGCGCGCCACGTTGCCCCGGCCTCGACGGCGGGGCAGGGCAACGGCGGTACCGGCGATTCCCCCTGGTTGAACGGCATCATGCCATGTGGGGTTGGCGTGTCGACCGCTGGGTCAGGAAGATCGCCGGTGGGCAGACAGTAGGCAACACGGGGATGAACTGGATACGGGGAAAACCCTTGTCCGCGCCCTGCCCCTCCCCCGCGGGTCCCTCGGCGGGCGCCGGGCTCCCCCCGGCGGCCGGTCCCGCGTCATTCCCCTGCCGCCTCCCGGCGGGGCGGGAAGAGCTTGCGGAAGTACGTCCAGCTCGTTTCGTTCGGCTCGGTCCACTTGTCCGGGGCGTGGGCGAACTCGGGATGCCGGGCGGCGATGTAGTCGCGGGTCCGCTCGGGGACCTCCGCGTAGGAGCCGAGCTTGCGGCCGCGGCAGTGGAAGGTGAGGCCGCCGGGGCGAGCGCCCTGTTCCATCCAGGGCAGCCACGGGGACATCCGGGTCCAGGACATCGTCGAGGGGACGCTCGGCTCCTCGGTGGTGAGGACGGTGGCGGGCGCGAAGAACTGGAAGAGCTCCAGCGCCCGATAGGTGTCGTCGGCCGAATTGTCCGGGTATTCCTCGACCGGCAGCGGCGAGGGATAGGCCAGCGGGATCTCCAGGCTGAAGCAGATCTGGTCGCCCAGCTCCGTCATGGGGACCGGGAAGGGCCGCCACTTCTGGTTCGCCGGATCGTTCCAGACGTGCACCACCGGCTTGCCGCCCCAGCTCTCCAGGATCTCCCGGGTCCGGGGGTCGAGGTAGAAGGCGGCTTCCCTGGACAGCAGCTGGTAGCCGCCGCTCTCCTCGTCCGGGACGAGCCGGGCGACATTGAGCCCTTCGAAGCCGAAGAGGCGCTGGTAGGGCTCGCCGGGGGCCCAGGAGTGGACGTCGCCGGACCACCAGAAGGTCACCTCCTCGCCGTCGAGCGAGGCGCGGGTGCGGGCGAGGGCGTGCAGCAGCTCGACGGGTGTCATGGCGGATGTCATACGCCGTACTGTGCGCGGCCGCCGCGCGGACCGGCAAGCGGCCGCACGGACAAATCCCCCGCCGGTTCGGCCGGTTCGCCCGGGACGGCCCTCCGGCCGGGGCCGCCCGGTCTCCCGGGAAGGCGGATCTTGTGCACATAAATCGCCATCCAGGGCGAATCATTGCGCTTGGTGCCCGCCCTGCGGATGCAAGGTTGACGACGCTCTCGCCACGGGCGACGGTGACCGCCATGGGGAACGAACGCCGACTTCTCGCTCTCGTCATCTGCCTGGTCCTGGGCAGCGGGCTCACCGCCGCCGTGCTCGGGGCCTCGCGAGCGGCCGGACCCCACGCGGGGATGACGACGGCCGGTCCGGCCCCTTCCGACTACGTGGACATATCGGAGGTTCCGCGCACCCCCGGCCCGGCGGCCGCCGCGGGCCCCGACGCCTCGGCCGGCTCGGTGGTCGTGCAATGCGGCCGAAACGAGCAGGGCCACTACAACGAGGACAACCTGGTGGTCTCGCCCGGGCTGCGGGCGGGCGCCCACCACACGCACGCGTACGTGGGGAACCTCTCCACGGACGCGATGTCGACCGACGCCTCCCTGGACGCGGCCGCCACCAGTTGCCCGGGCGGCGACCGGTCGACGTACTACTGGCCGGTCCTGCGCCGTCCGGACCGGCCGGGCACGCGTCCGCACGAGAGCTCGGCCAGCCACGGCAACACCGGCGAGATCCTGCCGGAGGCCTCGGTACGGGTGGAATTCCGCGGCAGTCCCGTGAGCAAAGTGGTGGCGATGCCCCGGTTCCTGCGGGCGATCACCGGCGACGCCGTCGCGTACACGGCGGACAGCGACGCCGACGTCCGGGCCCGCTGGGGCTGTTCCGGCTCCCCCGACCGGCCCACCACCCGCTATCCGCGCTGCCCCGCGGGAGAGCGCGTCACCCGCACCCTCACCTTCCCGAGCTGCTGGAACGGCCTCGACACCATCAGCGCCGGACACCGCTCGCACCTGCGGTTCCCCTCGGCGAAGGGCGTATGCCCGCAGGACACCTTCCCCGTGCCCGAGCTCCGGATCTCCCTGGCCTACGAGGTCCCCGCGGGGGTGCCCGTCGCGCTCGACTCCTTCCCCGAGCAGCGGCACAGCCCGAAGACGGACCACGCGATGTTCGTGAACGCGATGACCGACCCGCAGATGGGCGCCGTCGTCGACTGCCTCAACTCGGGCCGTACCTGCCGGATGTGACCGGCCCACGGGAGCGGCGCCACAGGAGCGTCGCACCCGAGTGACGCACCCGAGTGACGCACGCCACATGAACCGCAGGGGCCCGGGCAGCGTGTTCCGACCGCATCACGTAAGCGAGGAAGACGGAGAGGGTGAGATGGCCGGACCACTGTGGCCCCGCACTCGGCGGGGCTCGACCGATGAGGCACTGATCAAGTCGGTGTACGAGGAGCACGGCCACGCCCTGCTCGCGTACGCCACCCGGCTGACCGGGGACCGGGCCGCCGCCGAGGATGTCGTCCAGGAGACGCTCATCCGGGCCTGGCGGCACTCCGAGGTCCTGGTCAATGGAAAGGGCTCGGTGCGCGGCTGGCTGCTGACGGTGGCCCGCAACATCATCACGGACCGGTACCGGGCCAAGGCGGCCCGGCCGCCGGAGGTCTCCGGGGCTTCGGCCGCTCCCCCGGTGGAGGCGGACCACGCCGACTCCGTGGTGGACACGATGACGGTCCTCGGGGCTCTCGACCAGCTCTCTCCGGAACACCGGGACGTCCTGAAGGAGTTGTACTACCGGCAACTCAGCGTCGCGGAGGCCGCGGACAGCCTCGGTATCCCGGCGGGGACGGTCAAGTCTCGTTCGCACTACGCGCTCAAGGCGCTGCGCGACGTCTTCCGGGACAGCGGCATCAAGGACAACGGCGATGGCAGACGAGCGGGCAGGCCGCCCCAGCAGCCCGCCGGACTGCGTGAGGTGGTGGCATGAACCGGCAGCGGCACAAGGAGGAACTGCTCGGTCCGTACGTGCTCGGCGTCCTGGACGCGGAGGAGCTCCGCCGGGTCGAGGAACACATGAGCGGATGCGTGCAGTGCCGGGAGGAGGTGGCCGCGTTGCGCGAGATGGAAGCGGCACTGGGTGAGGTGCCCGACGAGGCGTTCTTCGACGGACCGCCGCAGGGCGGGGACCTGTTGCTCCAGCGCACGCTGCGGGAGATGCGCGGCGAGCGCGACCGCGCGCGCCGGCGCGGCCTGGGAATCGCCGGGCTGGCCGCGGCGGCCTCACTGGCCGCCGTGTTCTGGGCCGGTACGCAGATGGGGGCGGGAGATCCGGATGTGGTGGCCCTGCCTCCGCAGCCTTCCGTGACGGCGTCGGCGGACCCCTCGCAAGGCCCCGGGACCAAGAACCTCTCGGCGACCGATCCGGCCACGGGCACGCGGATGACCGTACGGATGACTCCCGCCATGAAGTGGGTACGGGTGCACGCCGCGGTCACCGGGCTGCCACCGGGCGAGCGGTGCCGGCTGGTCGTCGTCGCCAAGGACGGTACGCGCTCCACCGCCGGCAGCTGGGTCGTGGGCAGCGCGGAGAACGGCGAGGGCAAGGGCGCGTCCCTGGACGGCTCGGCGGCCGTCGCCCCGGCGGACGTCAAGGCGATCATGGTCGAGAACGAGGCGGGCAGGGCGTTCGTGTCCGTACCGGTCTGACCGGAGCGCGGCGCGGACCGCAGCGGACCGCGGCGCGCCTGACGGCGTGACGGAGCCCGGGAGCATATCCAGCTCCCGGGCTCCTGTTTGCCACCCAATTGCGCACACCGGCGGCGTTTAAGAGTCGCGGATCATTCTTAGATCGACGTGTTCTGCCTTTGAACTACCGCGCCACGAGGAGAGGCGCAGAGGGGACTTGAACCCCCATCCATCGATGATCGTCCGCGCTCGGTCGATCCGGTGTTCGGCGGCGAATACTGAGACTGGAGCAAGAATCTGAGATTAAGGGGCCGCCTCTACCAGCTTGGGCCACCCCGGCTCGCAATGCCGGGGGAGGGATTCGAACCCCCAACTGACACCCCTGTTCAGCTTCAACATCAGTTTCAGCTTGCGCTCTCGCGCACCCCCCGCGCTCGCGGGGGGCGATCTCGGGGCTACCTGAACAGGTAGCCGAACACCGCGTCCCCGACCCGCTGGTCGGTGACCTCGGCGCTGTTGGCCTCCTCGCGGGCGAACTTGACGGCCTGCTGGAGCTTCTCCACGCGGTCGAGCAGCTCGTTCACCCGCCGGGCCGGGAGCGCGCCGGAGAACTTCACCGTCGTCCAGTAACCGACCGGGACGTCCTCGTAGTAGACCTCGACCTGCGCCGGGTGCTTCTCGGTCGCCTCGGCCTTGACGTGGTTGCGCGGCACCTTCTTGGTGCGGATCGTGCGCACCGGGTCCGTCTTCCAGGAGTCCGTGGAGGGGTCCAGGTTCCAGGACTCGGACGCGTCCAGTACCGGCAGCTTCCGGACGAAGGTGTGCATGTCCGTGAGCTGCTTCTCCAGGAAGAGCAGGTAGGGCACGGGCACCTGCGCCAGCAGGACGGTGCCGTCCACGACGACGTCGGCTGCCGCGGTGCGGTTCGCCCAGTCCTTGGTCGCCGTCACGTCGAACAGCCGCGTCAGGGTGCCGGCCGTGGCCCGCAGCACGTCCTCCGCCTTGACCTGGACCCGCGTGGACTCGGGCGGCAGCTGCTCGCCCTCCTCGTCCTTGGGCTGGTAGGTCCGCGAGATGCCGGCCAGCAGGGCGGGCTTCTGGACGTCGTGGTGAGCCTGCGAAAGCTCCTGGAGGGACTTGGACTTGACGCCCTTTTCCACTGCGATGATCTGATTCAGCTTCGGCACGCGCTGAACCTAACAGGCGGCGGTGCCGCCCGTATATTCGAATATCGCCCGTGCGTCCCGGCGGACCGGGGCGACCGGCTTCCGACGCAGGACGATCATCACATTGCGGTCCATGACATCCTGTGACGTCACAACTCGCCGGACGGGATCGGCGGACGTCCGGGGAATATGGGGAAGGTCCATGAGGCTCTGCTTCCTGGTGGAGGAGCACTACCGCCACGACGGCATGCCGAACGAGGTGATCGGGCAGCTCAGCGCGTGGGGGCACCAGGTCGACGTGGTGCGGCCGGGGGGCTCGCTGCTGCGCATGACGGAGGCGGTGCGGGCGGGCGCGCACGACGCCTGGGTGCTCAAGACGGTCTCCGGCGGCCCGGGGCTGACCCTGCTCGAAGCCGCGGCGGCGACCGGGATGACCACCGTCAACGACGCCCGGTCGATCCGGGGCGTACGGGACAAGGCGCTGGCCGCCGCCATCGGCCGCGCCCTGGGCCTTCCGCTGCCCCCGACGTACGCGGCGGCATGCCCCGAGCTGCTGAGGGAGATACCGGAGGCGGAGTACCCCCTCGTCGTCAAGCCGGCCGACGGGAGTTCCGGGCGGGCCGTGCACCTGGTGTCCTCACCGGAGCGGCTGGAGTCGCTGCTCCCCGTCCTCGCGGGCGAGGGCCTGCTCATCGCCCAGCCGTACGTGCCCAACTCGGGCACCGACATCAAGGTGTACGGGGTCGGCGGGGAACTGTTCGCCACCGAGCGATGCTCCCCGCTGAACCCGGACCCGTCGGTGCGCGAGCGCCGCGTGCCGCTGTCGGCGGAGGTCGCGGCGATCGCCGAACAGGTGGGAGCGGTGTACGGGCTCGACCTGTACGGGGTGGACGTACTGCTGGGTCCCGACGGGCCCGTGGTCGTCGACGTGAACGACTTCCCGAGCTTCCGTCAGGTGCCCGACGCGGCGGCGCGGGTGGCCCGGGCGGTGCTGGAGCTGGCGCGCACGGGCGGCTCCGCGCCTCCGCCCGCGGCGCCGGCGCCCCCCTACGCGCTGCCCGTCTCGATACCGGCGCAGATGTCCGCCCGGGCGGGGGACGGCGCGTGAGGATCGGACTGATCACGCCGGAACCGGAGCATCCGCTGCTTGCGGCGACGTCCGCGCTGCTGGCGAAGGAGCACGTCGTCGATGCGCTCGACCCGGCCGGGACGGACCCCGCCGCGGCCTTGGCCGGCACGCCGCCTGCCGACGTGTACCTGCTGAAGTCGCGTACCGGGCGGGCACTGGACCTGGCGCGGGACCTGGAGCGGCGGGGCGTCCCCGTCGTCAACACCGCGGCGGCGACCGCACTGTGCCAGGACCGTACGGCGATGGCGGAACTCGCCCTGCGGGCCGGACTGCCGTTCGCCGCCACCCGCACCGTCGGCGCCCTCTCCGCATGGGCCGCCTCGGACACCGCGCTCTCCTCCCCCGTGGTGGTCAAGAGCCGGTACAGCCGCCGGGGTGACCTGGTGGCCCGGGTGGACGACCCGGCGCGGCTGCGGGAGTTGGCGGCGGCCTGGCCGCAGGAGCCGGTGGTGGTGCAGGAGTTCGCGCCCAACAGCGGCTGGGACCACAAGCTGTGGGTGATCGGGGACCAGGTCTTCGCGGCCCTGCGCCGTTCCGAGCTCTCGCCCGGCGGGCGGGGCCCCAGCCTGCCGCTGGCCGCCCACGAACTGCCCGCCGGGTGGGCCGGTCTGGTCCGGGCCGTCGGCGCGGCGTTCGCGCTGGACGTCTACGGCGTGGACATCATCGACGCCGGCGGCGGCACACCGCTGATCGTGGACGTGAACGCCTTCCCCGGTATCCGCGGCCAGTCGGGCGCCCCCGAGGCCCTGGCGGCCCTGGCCCTGCGACGGGCCGCCGGCGGGCCCGGCTAGCGCGACTGGGGTGTCGCGCCGCCCACGGCCCGGCGCATCGGGGCCGACGTGAACCTGGTGGCCGTGCCCGGGGAGTTGTCGTACGCGACGGCGGCGGGGCTCGGCTGCCGGTTCGCGACGGCCTTCCGCGCGGTGGTCGCGCGCGGACGGGTGGCGGCGGGCGAGTGGGTCGCCGTGCACGGCTGCGGCGGGGTGGGGCTCTCGGCGGTGATGATCGCGGCGGCGGCCGGGGCGCGGGTGGTGGCGGTGGACACGGCGCCCGAAGCGCTGGAGCTGGCGCGTCGGTTCGGCGCCGCGCACTGCGTGGCCGCGGGCGTGGACACGGCGCAGGCCGTGCGGGAGCTGACCGGCGGGGGCGCGCATCTCTCCCTCGACGCCCTGGGCTCGCCCGCGACGGCCGTGGCCTCGGTGGGCGGGTTGCGCCGACGGGGCCGGCACGTGCAGGTCGGGCTGCTGCCGGGGGTGGCCGGGGCGGCGGCCCTGCCGATGGACCGGGTGATCGGATGGGAGCTGGAGATCCTCGGCAGTCACGAGATGGCGGCGCACGCCTACCCGCCGATGCTGGAGCTGGTCCGGGCCGGAGTGCTCCGCCCGGACCTGCTGGTCACCTCGACGATCCCGCTCGACGCGGCCCCGGCGGCGCTCGCCGCGATGGGCACGGCCCCGGGGCGCGGGGTCACGGTCATCCTGCCGCGATCGGGCGCGGCGCGCTGAGCCACGATCCCCGCGTCGAACACAGGAACGTGGCGGGGACGGTCGGATGGCGGGCGTGAGGTCCGGCGGCAGGGCGACGGCCGCGCCGCGCGCCTCGGAGATTCCGCAGAACCCCAACCGGGGCCCAACCCGCCGCCGACACCGGCTCACGTCCCGACGATGGACCGGAAGCCGACGCCGTTCGACCCGAAGGACCCGTCGATCCCGAAGGTCACCCTGCCGCCGCTGCGGGCTCGCGATCCAACCGCCATGAAACAACGGCATTGCGGCTAAGCGGCCGGCAGGCCCGTCACGTCCTGGACATGGCGCAGGCTCGGTTCCAGCAGGACCGTGTGGAGCTGCTGGAAGACCTGGCGGGCCGCCACCGCGTTCCAGTCCGCCGGCAGGAGTTCGGTCGGCAGGCCGGGGTCGAGGTACGGAAGGCGGCGCCACTGGGTGAGCAGCGGCACGTAGTGGCGGAACGCCCGCGCGGGGTCCGGCTGCGCACCGGCGCTCAGCAGCGCCTGGGCCACGGGCGCGTAGGCGTCGGTGAAGGCCGCGTACTGCTTCTGGATCGCGGGGAAGTCCCACCACGAGCTCACCGTCTCGGGCAGGTCGCTGAAGGCGGCGTACTCGGCGGCGGCGAACAGGTGGACGTAGTCACTGAGTCCGAGGCGTTCGAGCATGCCGCGCGCGTCGTCGAGCAGCCGTCCGGGCGCCAGCCACACCCCGGGGGCGATGTTGCCGAAGCCGAGCCAGGTCAGCCGGGTGCGCAGCTGGTAGCGGTGGGAGCGCTCGGACTCCGGTACGGAGAAGACCGCCATGGCCCAGCCGTCGGCCAGGTCGGCGGGTTCGAGGCTGGCGAAGATCCGGCGGTCGCCCTCGTCGAAGACGGGGTGGGCGGCCGGGCTGAGGCGGTACCCGGTGGCGCCCCGGCGCTCCGGTTCGAGGACTCCGCGCTTCTTGAGGCGGGAGATCGCCGAGCGTACCGCCGGGCCGTCGACGTCCAGTTCTCCCATCAGCGTGATCAGGTCCGCGATGGAGATCCAGCCGCCGAGGCGGCGCAGGAACGCCCCGTAGACCGTGTTGATCAACGAGCTGGGCCGAAGGGGGCTGTCCGACATGATCGCCTTCCGTTGTACGCGGTCGCGATCATATCGGGGCCCCCTTCGGACTACGCGGGCAGCGGCGAGCGCGCGTACGCGCCGGAGAGCAGGTGCCCTGCCCCCGGGGCCACCGCCTCCAGGTCCAGGGAGCGCAGCATCTGGTGGGCGGTGCAGACGGCCGCGGACACGACCGGCTTGCCCAGGAGCTGTTCGGCCTCCTCGATGGCTCCCAAGGACGGCATCTGCACGCACGCGGAGAGCACGACCGCGTCCGCGTCGGCGTACTCCAGCGCCCGGGCGAGTCCGGGCAGCCGGGCCGGGTCGTGGGCGGCGACGTCGAGGTTGTCCGGGATCTCCAGGGCCTGGTGGTCCAGGACCTCGATGCCCTCGTGGCCGAGGTAGTCGACGACGGTACGGGTGAGCGGGCGCATGTACGGGGCGAGCAGCACGATCTTCCGGGCGCCGATCGTGTGCAGTCCGTGGACCAGGGCGCCGGCGCTGGTGACCACGGGCGCCGGGGCGCCGTTCTCCACGGTACGCAGGTGCAGCCGCTCCTGGGCGGTGCGGTGGTAGCCGAGGCCCATGCTCATGATGGCGACGAGGCAGGCGTACCCGAGGACGTCGACGCGGGCGTCGGAGAGTTCCACGGCGCACCGGTCGGAGTCGGCGTCCATGGCCTTGAGCTGCTCCGGCGTCACATGGGTCATGCGCATCCGGCTGGAGTGGAAGGTGAAGTCCTCGTCGGGTACGAGGCCGCGGCGGGCCCGCAGGATCGCGGGGACCTCGGTCTCCATGGTGACGTTGGAGCTCGGCACGATCTGGCCGATGCGGTGGATACGGGTGCGGGACGACACGGTCGGTTGCTCCTCAGCGGGCGTCGACGACGGGGTTGGTCAGGGTGCCGATCAGCTCGACGGTGGCCTCCACGGTGTCACCGGGTACGAGGTACTGCGGCGGGACCATGCCGGCGCCGACGCCGGACGGGGAGCCCGTCGCGATGACGTCACCGGGCTCCAGGGTCACCCCGGAGCTGATGTCGGCGATGAGGCGGGCGATGGGGAAGAGCATGTGCCGGGTGTTCGACTTCTGCTTGGTGACGCCGTTGACGCGCAGCGAGAGGTCGAGGGCCATGGGGTCCCGGATCGCGTCCGCCGTCACGACGACCGGGCCGAAGGGGGCGTAGGAGTCCTGGCCCTTGGAGAAGAACCACTGACCGGAGCGGCGCTGGTCGCGGGCGCTGATGTCGTTGACGATGCTGAAGCCGAAGATGTGGTCGTAGGCCTCCTCCTCGCTCACCCGGTAGGCGGTGCGGCCGATGACGACGGCCAGTTCGCACTCCCAGTCGAGCTGGGTCGTGAGGTCGGCGTTGTGCAGGATGGGCTGGCCCGGGCCGGTGACGGCGGTGGCGGGCTTGGAGAACAGGACGGGGCGCGGGGGCAGGTCCCGGTCGGTGTCCAGGCTGCGGCTGGACTCCTCCACGTGCTCGACGTAGTTGAGGCCGACCCCGATGATCTTGCCGGGGCGGTGCGGGGCGCGCAGGGTGACGTCTTCGATCCGGTGGACCGCGCCTGCCGGGTGGCCGCAGGCGGCGCCGTCGAGCAGCTGCCGGGCGGTCTGCCGTGCGGCGGGTCCGGCCTGGATGAAGGAGAGCAGGTCGTGCGGGAGGTGGACGCCCGCGTGGTGGGCCAGGGCGGCGAGGTCGAAGACCTGGCCGTCGGCCTCGACGCCCAGGCGTTCCGGGGCGTCGGTGGTCGTGGTCGCGGTGGTCGCGGTGGTCGTGGTCGCGGTGGTGAAGGTCAGCAGTCGCATGGCGGTTCCTCGGGTCTTCGGGTCGTCGGGGGCCTCGTGGGTCAGGCGGTGGCCGGCTGGTGGCCGTCGTTGTCGGCGTACGCCTCTTCCCGGTGGAAGCCCAGCGAGCGCATGACGGGGAAGTCGTTGAAGGAGAAGAGGCAGGCGTCCTCGGACGGGTCCAGGTTGTGGTGCTCGTGCCAGGCCCAGGAGGGGACGCAGAAGATGTCCCCCTGCTGCCACTCGAAACGCCGGCCCGCGATCACCGAGACCCCGCGCCCCTTGGCCGCCGTGTAGACGACCGATCCGGTGTGCCGGTGGGCCTTCGTGGCCTGGCCCGGGCGCAGCAGCTGCATGTGGGCGCCCATGGTGGGCATGACGGGGCCGCCGGTGACCGGGTTGGTGTACTCGGCGATGACCCCGTCGTACGGGGAGCCCTCGGTCGCCTCGGCCAGGCCCAGCAGTGCCTCGTAGGTGGGCTCCCACGGGTAGGCGAGCAGCGGCGAGTACGGCCTCGTCCACTTCTCCGAGCCGTAGGGCAGAAGATGGGCCGCGTAGGTCAGCACGGAGGAGTTGACGACCTTTCCCGGGGTCTGGTGGAGCTCGGGGTGCACCTCGTAGAAGCCGGCGTCCAGGGCGTTGACCAGCGGGATGTCGAGTCCGTCCTGCCAGATGACGGGCGCGTCGTCGGCATCGTTGCCGTGTTCGTGCCAGGTGCCGTTCGGGGTGATGGCGAAGTCCCGGGGGCCGACCTTCAGTTTCTGGCCGTCGACGATCGTCCAGGCCCCGGTGCCCTCGTGGACGAAGCGCAGGGCGGCGGCCTGGTGGCGGTGTGCGGTCATGGCCTCGCCGGGGCCCATGATCTGCAGGCCCGTGTAGAGGAGTCCCGCGGCGGCGCTGACGTCCCGGCGGCCGGGGTTGACGAGCATGACCACGCGGCGGCCGGCGTCGTCGGCCTTGACGAGCCCGAGGGCCTTGTGGACGAGCGGGCGCAGGTCCGCGTAACGCCACAGCACCGGAACGGACTTGGGCTGGGGGTACCAGGGCTCGATGTCGTTGGCCACGGTCCACAGGGCGCCGGCGTCGAGGGCGCCGAGCTCTTCGTAGTACGCGGTGAGTTCGGGGGTGTCGGACACCCGGGCGCGGCCGAGCGCGGTGTCGTCCTGTTCCGTGGTCATGCGTCCTCCTCGGAGGTGGTGGTGGCGGTGGTGGGCGGGGCCGGGGCCGGGGCCGGGGGCACGGTGAACGTCACCGGCGGGCGCGGGCGGTTGTCGACTTCGAGGCGGAAGACGTCGAAGCGGTTGTAGTGGCCGACGATGTCGTGCATCTGCTTGGGCTGGATGCAGCGGGCGAGGTCGATCTCGCCGTAGACGATGCCCTCGTCGTCGACGAGCGGATCCGAGACGGGGCGGCCGTCGGGGCCGAAGATGCCGGACAGGGCGCTGCGCGGGCGGGTGAACTGCTTGCGGAGTTCCTCGTCGTCCCCGGCGAGGGCGTCGACGATCTCCGGGGAGACGGTGGAGCAGGCGACGACGGAGAAGACCTTGCCCTCGAAACTGTGGGCGGCGGTTCGGACGGCGATGGCGTCCGCCATGTCGTAGTCCGCGGGGGCCACGGGCAGGGCGATGTAGCAGGAGGCGTGGATCAGTTCGCCCTGGGCGAGGAGGGCGAAGCGGGCCAGGGTGTTGGTGTTCTCGCCGCAGGCCAGTACGCCGAGCGGCCCGACGGGGGTGGAGTGGACCCGCAGCGAGCTGCCGTCCCCGCCGGTCCAGGTGAGCTTCTCCGCCCAGGTGGGCACCAGTTTGCGGTGCACGCCGAGGAGTTCGCCGTCGGGGGCGATGGTGAGCAGGGTGTTGTACAGGACGCCGAGGCTGTACGGGACCCGCTCGTTGACCCCGATGACGACGGTGACGCCGTGCTGCCGGGCGGCGGCGCGCAGGGTGTCGACGTGGGGGCCGGGCACCTCGACCGAGGCCCGCTGGAGCCGCTCGAACCAGGGCGAACCCTGGACCGGGTTCATGGTCCAGTTCCAGTACGGGTATCCGGGGACGAACACCTCGGGGAACACGACGAGTTCGGCGCCGTTGCCCGCCGCCTCGGCGATCAGGGCGACGGCCTTGTCGACGGTGGCGGCGGGGTCGAGGTAGACGGGTGCAGCCTGGACGGCCGCGGCCGTGAAGCGGCGCAGGTTGTCCATGAGGGCCTCCCTATCGGTGGGCGGGTGCGGGTACGCGCGGCAGCCAGCGCCGACGGACGGGCGGGGCGAGCTGCCGCAGGAGTTCGAGCCGGGGAGGTACCCGGTCGGTGCGGGCGGCCGGCGGCCGGTTGCGGCCCGCCGCCCAGGAGCGCGCCCAGGGCGCCGCGGGACCCTGGTAGCCCTGGGCCGCCGCGGCGTGCAGGGTCCACAGGGGATCGTGGAGCTGGGCGCGGCCGACACCGCAGAGGTCGGCCCGGCCGGCCAGGATGATCGAGTTCACGTCGTCGTACGTGGAGATCGCGCCGACGGCGATGGTCGGGACCCCGGTGGCGTTGCGGATGAGGTCGGCGTACGGGGTCTGGTAGCTGCGGCCGTAGCGGGGCCGCTCGTGGGCGACGACCTCACCGGTGGAGACGTCGATGGCGTCGGCGCCCGCCTCGGCGAGCGCGCGGGCGATCGCCACGGCGTCGGCCTCGCCGAGGCCGCCCTCGGCCCAGTCCGCGGCGGAGATCCGCACGAGCAGTGCCTTGCCGAAGGGCCACACCGCCCGTACGGCGCGCAGCACTTCGAGGGGCAGGCGCAGCCGCCCGGCCAGGCCGCCGCCGTAGCCGTCGGTACGGAGGTTGGTCAGCGGCGACAGGAAGCCGGAGAGCAGGTGGCCGTGCCCGTACTGGAGTTCCAGGACGTCGAACCCGGCCCGGTCCGCGCGCCGGGCGGCGGCCGCGAAGTCCCGTACGAGTACGTCCATATCGGCGCGGGTGACCTCGCGCGGGACCCGGCTGTGTTCGTCCCAGGCCAGGCCCGAGGCGGCGATCGGCGGCCCGTCGCCGGTGCCCGCGCGGCGGCCGGCGTGCGTGAGCTGGATGCCGAGGCAGGTGTCGGACTGGCCGTGGACGAAGTCGGTGACGCGCCGCCAGGCGGCTTCCTGTTCGTCCGTCCACAGTCCGGGGCAGCCGGGGCCGCTGCGGCCGTCGGCGCTGACGGCGGTCATCCCGGCGAGCACCAGGCCGGAGCCGCCGAGCGCCTGGGTGCTGAGGTGGACGAGGTCGAAGTCGCCCGGGACTCCCTCGTGCGCGGTGTCCAGCGCGGTGGGCGGTACGACGACCCGGTTGCGCAGCAGCAGCCCGCCGAGCCGGAAGGGCCGGAACATCGGCGGTACGTCCGGGGAAGAGGGCTCGCGGGACGCCGTGTTGACGGCCTCGGTGAAGCCCGCGTCGCGTTCGCGCAGGTTGTCGTAGGTCACGCGACGGCTGCGGGTCAGGAGGTTGAAGGCGAACTGGTGCGGCTCCTGGCCCGTGTACCGGCCGATGTTCTCGAACCACTCGAGGCTGGCCTGGGCCGCGCGCTGGGTGGACTCCACCACCGGCTTGCGCTCCTCCTCGTAGGCGGCGAGCGCCGTCGGTACGTCCGGGTGTTCGTGCAGGCAGGCGGCCAGGGCGAGGGCGTCCTCCATGGCGAGTTTGGTGCCGGAGCCGATGGAGAAGTGCGCGGTGTGGGCGGCGTCCCCGAGGAGGACGACATTGCCGTGGCGCCAGGTGCGGTTGCGCACCGTGGTGAAGCGCAGCCACTTGGAGTTGTTGGGGATCAGCCGGTGGCCGTCGAGATGGTCGGCGAGGAGCTCCTCGCAGCGCCGGATGCTGTCCACGTCGCTGGTGCCGGGCGGGTGGTCGCGCCCGGCGAACTCCTCGAAGCCCGCGCGCCGCCAGGCGTCCTCGGCCATCTCCACGATGAAGGTGGAGCGGGTGGCGTCGTACGGGTAGGCGTGCACCTGGAGCGTGCCGAAGTCCTGCTCGTCGACGATGAAGGTGAAGGCCTCGAAGACCTTGTCGGTGCCGAGCCACATGTAGCGGCCGGCGCGTTCGTCGAGGTCGGGGCCGAAGGTGTCGGCGTAGGCGGCGCGGGTGGCCGACCGCACCCCGTCGCAGGCCACCACCAGGTCGTACTCGGCGGCGAGTTCGGCGGCCGGCGGTGCCTGGGTGCGGTAGCGGACGTCCACCGCGAGGGCGGCGCAGCGCTGCTGGAGGATCCGCAGCAGGTGCCGCCGGCCGAGGGCGGCGAATCCGTGGCCGCCCGAGGTGAGCGTCCGGTCCCGGTAGCGGATGTCGATGTCGGTCCAGCGGGCGAACTCCGCGGACATGGCGTCGAAGGTCTCGCGGTCGGCCTGCGCGATGCCGTCGAGGGTCTCGTCGGAGAAGACGACACCGAAGCCGAAGGTGTCGTCGGGGGCGTTGCGCTCCCAGACGATGACCTCCCAGTGCGGGGAGAGCTGCTTGGCCAGGGCCGCGAAGTACAGCCCGCCGGGTCCTCCTCCTATGACTGCCACGCGCACGGCGTGCCTCCCAGTGGTTCCGAAGCGATGAGGAGCTCGGCCCGCTGCGGGCCGGCGCCGGTGAGCGCGGCCCGTACGTCGGCGGGCCAGGGGGTCGTGCCGGTCGCACGGGCGGCGGAGTGGGCGACGACCATGGTTCCGGCGGCCGCCTCCACCCCCTGCTCGCCGTAGACCGTGAACGCGTAGTGGAGCGAGCTGTCGCCGACCTTCGTGACCCTCAGGTCGGTGCGCACCGCGTCCCCGAACCAGAGCCGCGCGCGGTAGTCCGCTTCGAAGTGGACCCGCGGCGTGCTGCCGAACAGGTGGGCCAGGCCCAGGCGGCGCAGCAGGACGGCCTCGGCCGCCTCGACCCAGCGCACGACGGTGGAGTGGTGGTAGTGGCCGGCGGCATCGGTGTCGGTCCATTCGACGCGGCGCTCGACGACCACGCTGGGCAGTCGCGGCACGGGCACCTCCGGGGCGGGCGGCTCCGGCACGGGCACCTCCGGGGCGGGCGGCTCGGTCCGGTCGGCGGCGGACCGGGCCCGACTGCGCAGTTCGGCGCGCTGGAGCTTCCCGGTACCGGTGCGCGGGAGTTCGGTCACGAACTCCACGGCCCGCGGGTACTTGTACGGGGCGATGGTCTGCTTGACGTGGGTCTGCAGCTCGCGGACCGTGTCCTCGCCCGACGGGACGCCGGAGCGCAGGACGACGTACGCCGTGACGACCATGCCGCGCCGTTCGTCCGGGGCTCCGACGACACCGCACTCCTCGACGTACGGATGGGCGGCGAGCGCCTTTTCGACCTCGGGGCCCGCGATGTTGTAGCCGGAGGAGACGATCATGTCGTCGCTGCGGGCGACGTACCAGAAGTAGCCCTCCGCGTCGCGGACATAGGTGTCGCCGGTGATGTTCCAGCCGTTCCGTACGTACGAGGCCTGGCGCGGGTCCGCGAGGTAGCGGCAGCCGGTGGGGCCCGTCACCGCGAGGAGGCCGGGCTGCCCGTCGGGGACGGGATCGCCGTTCTCGTCGACGACGGCGGCGCGGTAGCCGGGGACCGGGCGGCCGGTGGAGCCGGGCCTGATGTCCTCGTCCGCCGCCGAGATGAAGACGTGCAGCATCTCGGTGGCGCCGATGCCGTCGATGATGCGCAGCCCGGTGGCCTCGTGGAACTCGTGCCACACCGACGCGGGCAGCGGCTCACCCGCCGACACGCAGCGTCGCAGCCCGGCCAGCCGGTCCGCCGCCCCGGCCGCCATGATCGCGCGGTAGGCCGTGGGCGCGGTGAAGAGCACGGTCACCCCGTGGTCCGCGACGAGGTCCGCCAGCTCCCGTGGGCCCGCCTGCTCGATCAGCAGGGTCGCGGCCCCCACGTAGAGGGGGAAGACCACGAGTCCGCCGAGCCCGAAGGTGAAGGCGAGGGGCGGCGTGCCCGTGAAGACGTCGTCCGGGCGGGGTTCCAGGATGTGCCGGGAGAACGTCTCGGCATTGGCGAGGACGTCGCGGTGGAAGTGCAGGGTCGCCTTGGGGCGGCCCGTCGTGCCGGAGGTGAAGGCGATCAGCGCCACGTCGTCGGCGGCCGTGGCGACGGTGGCGAAGCGGCCGTCCTTGGCCGCGCACCGCTCGGTCAGGTCTTCGGGGCCGGAGCCGCCGTAGGCGAGGACCGGCAGGCCGAGGAGGTCGGCCGCGTCGAGTTCACCGGTGTAGCGGTGATCGCAGATCGCGACCGATGGCCGGCTGATCTCGTGGAGCTCGGCGAGTTCGGCGGCCCGCAACAGCGGCATGGTGGTGACGGCGACCCCGCCGGCCTTCAGGACGCCGAACCAGGCGGCCACGAGCCAGGGGTTGTTGGGGCCGCGCAGAAGGACGCGGTTGCCCGGGACCAGGCCGAGGT
Organism: Streptomyces sp. NBC_00190; assembly: GCF_036203305.1. GTDB lineage: Bacteria > Actinomycetota > Actinomycetes > Streptomycetales > Streptomycetaceae > Streptomyces. The sequence goes on from NZ_CP108131.1 coordinate 1,066,389, forward strand.
CCTCGGTGAGCACCTGGGCGACCTGGTTGGCCCGGCGCTGCAGCTCGCCGTAGGTCCAGCGTTCGGTCGGGGTGAGCAGGGCGGGGCGGTCCGGGCCCCGGCTCTCGACGGCGTCGTCGAGCAGACGCCGGGCGCAGTTGAGCCGGTCCGGATGGGCCAGCTCGGGGAGGTCGAAGTGGATTTCGGGCCAGAGGGGGAAGGGCGGCAGCCCGTCACGACAGAAGGAATCGGCATGCGCGGAAGGGGAGAGCTCCATGGGGCGGCACCTCAATCAGGGAGCAGCGGGGGAGACGAGAGCAAGGTATGTCGAATATTTGGCGTCCGTCAACATTGCTCGATATCGCGAGGAGTCGACGGCCTTCCCCACCCGGGGCCAGCAGGCCCCGGGGCGACTCAGGGCGCCGGTATGCGCACGCGGGCGGATTTCCCGAACTCGTCGACGACCACCGAGAGTTCACCTCCCAGGCCGACGGCCATCAACTGGACGATCAGCAGGCCGCGACCACCCTCGGAGTCCAGGTCGCCCTCGGCGCGGGGCCCGGGCAGGAGCGGAAGGGCCGCACCCTGGTCGGCGACCTCCAGCCGGAGCCATCTGCCGTCACAGGCCAACCCCACCCTCATCCGGCCGGCGCCGGCATGCCGGACGACGTTGCCGACGAGTTCGCTCACGGCCAGCAGCAGGACGTCCGTCTCGTCGGCCGGGACGCCCCAGCCCGCGAGCACGGCCCGCACCCGAGCCCTGACCCGCGGGACGGTCGCCGGGTCCGGGTCGGCGATCCAGTGGATGACGTTGCGGACGGCGCTGCCGACGGTGGTGGTGAGCATGTGGTGCTCCCGGAGGGGGAAGGCGACGGACCCACTGGAGCTGCTCGTGTAACTGGACCCGAAGTCTGATCGCTCATGGGCTTGTGGTCAGCGGAAACGCGTCGCTAGATTGTGATTACACGTGTAACACGCTAACCCTCCCCGGTGAACCGCGCAAGCATTTCGGACAATCCTCGCGAAGCTCCCGCCTGTGCCCGCTCACCGGGCCCAGCCGGCCGCCCCGGCCGGCGCCGAATTGGAAGGGCCTCAATGACGCAATCTCCCCCGGCCGAGTTCGACACCGCCGACATGGCCTGGCCGCCCCCGCCGTACCACTCCCCCGTGCCGCCCGTGACCGGCCCGGACGGCATACGCCGCTTCGAGGGGGTCACGTACGCGACCAAGCCGGGCTACCGCCCCCGGCTGCTCGACGTCCAGGTGCCCGCCGGCGAAGGGCCGTTCCCCGTCGTCGTGTGGATCCACGGCGGCGGCTGGCTGGAGGGCGACCGCCGCTACCCGCCGCCGACCGTGCCCGCCGCGCTGCTGCACGGTTCGATCCTGGCGGCCGGGCTCGCGCTGGTCTCCATCGACTACCGGCACAGCCTCGAAGCGCCTTTCCCGGCCCAGCTGCATGACGTGAAGGCCGCGATCCGCTACGTCCGCCGGTTCGCCGGAGTCCTCGGCATCGACCCCGACCGGATCGGCGTCTGGGGCGAGTCGGCCGGCGGCCACCTGGCCGCGCTCGCCGGTCTGGTCGGCCCGGGCAGCCCGGACGGCGCGGCGCTGGAGGGCACGGAAGGGGTCGGCTCCGGGGAGACCGGGGTGCTGGCCGTCGTCGACTGGTACGGCTGCTCCGACCTCGTCGCCCTGGCCGCGCACCCCATGCCGCCGATGCCGTCGGGCGCCCCGTTCCCCGATCCGTACGAGGCCCTGCTCGGCGGTACCGAGGCCGAGCGCCCGGCGCTGGCGCGGGCCGCGAGCCCGGTGACGTACGCCGGGGGCCCGCACCTGCCGCCGTTCCTGCTCGTCCACGGAACCGCGGACGGCCTGGTCCCCTACAGCCAGAGCGAGGTACTCGCCGGGGCGCTGGAGGGCGCCGGGGGCGAGGTCATCCTGGAGCCCGTCGACGGCGCGGACCACATCTTCATCGGCTCCCCGGACATCCCCGGGCTCGTCGCCCGGAGCGTGGCCTTCCTGGCCCGGCACCTCGGCTCCACCACCCCCTAGCGCCTGTCGTCGTGCGGCGCGGCCCGGCCGCGCCCCCGTTTTCCCAGATCACCTACGGCCGCGGGCCGGGTCCGCGGCCGCGAGAGGCAGCCATGTCCACACGTCCGGCCCCCGCCCGCCGCTCCGCCAGACCCGCCGGCCGAGGCGGCCCCGGCGCACTCGTCCTGGGCCTCCTGCTCCTGGGGGCCGCCGCGCTGGCGGCCCTCGTGGTCCGCTCCGACGTCGCCGATCCTCCGTTCCAGGGCCTGGACGAGCGGTGGCTGGCATGGATGGGCGGGCCGCACGAGGGGCTGTACTCGGCCCTGGCCGCGGCCCTGAACTGGTTCGGCGGCCCCCTGGGGGCCGTCGTCCCGCTCGCCCTGCTGCTCCTGCTGCTCCTGCGCGGGCGCTGGGTGTCGGCCGGCTTCCTGCTGCTGGTCTACCTCGGCGGCAACATGGCCGTCGTACAAGGGCTCAAGCACCTGGTGGACCGGCCGCGCCCGGCCCACCCGCTGGTCCGCGTCGACCACGGCTCCTTCCCGTCCGGGCACTCCGCGTCGGCGGCGCTCCTCGTCGTCATCGTCGGGGCGCTGCTGGTCCCGGCGGCCCGGCGGCGGCTGTGGTGGGCGGCGGGCACGGCCTTCACGCTCGCCATGATGTGGAGCCGTACCTGGCTGCACGCGCACTGGCTCACCGACACCGTGGCCGGCGCCGCCGCGGGCGCGGGGGCCGGGCTGGTGGCGTGGTGGCTGGTGCGGCCCGCGCTCGCGCGGGAACACGCACGTGTCCACGGCCGCCGGGGGGCAGCCGCGGACACCCCGGACTCCGTGCCCGCATCGGCCGCCGCTCCTGTGGGGTGATGAGCGGCGGCTGATGCGGGCCGGGTGTCCGGCCGAGGGGCCGGGGGACGCTTCCCCCGGCCCCTCAGGAGGTCTCGCGGTGGACGAGGACGGCTTCCACGTCCGGCAGCGGCGGCGCCGTGCCGGTCTCGATCAGCTCGTGCACGACGTCCGCGATCCGCGCGGCCGACGGAAGGTCGAGGCGGACCGTGGTGAGCGCGGGCTGCTGGAGTGCGGAGAGGACGAGGTCGTCGCAGCCGACCAGGGCGACGTCGTCCGGTACGGCGATTCCCTCGGCCTGGAGCGCGTGCAGGAGCAGCGCGGCGTACTCGTCGTTGTAGGCGAAGACGGAGTCCAGGTTCAGGCTGCGCCACTGCCGGGCGAGGGCGGTCGCGGATTCGCGGGTGTAGGCCAGCTCCACCGGGGTGACGGTGGCCATCCGACGCGCGGCGACCGACTCGGCGCCCGCGAGGCGCGGCTCGGCGAGCGTGCGCAGGCCGCGTTCCTGGGGCATGACGACGCCGATCCGGGTCCGGCCGCGTGCGATGAGGTGCTCGGCGGCGATGGCGCCGATGTGGGCGTGGTCGAAAACGACGGTGTGCACGCCCTCGACGGGGTGGGACGCGAAGGCGAGCAGGCCGCGCACCCCGGCGCGGTGCAGCAGTTCGGCCGCCTGGGCGGTGAAGCGGTCGCCGTCCATGGCGACGACGGCCGCCGGGCGCAGTTCGGCCCAGGCCCGGGCGGCGTCGAGGGGGTCGGCGAAGCGGCCCGCGTGGAGCACCGCCGTGTAGCCGTGCCGGTCGAGCTCGCTGTGCAGGTCGTCGACCCAGTCGCTGACGAGACGGCCGATCGCGGAGATCGCCGATGGCATCAGGACGAGGTTGCTGCGGCCGGCCCGCAGGGACCTGGCGGCGGCGTGCGGTACGTAGCCGAGCTGCCTGGCCGCGTCGAGCACGCGGTCGCGGGTGCTCTGGCTGACGCGGTGGCCCGGGGTGTCGTTGAGCACGAAGGAGACGGTGGCGCGCGACACCCCCGCGAGCCGGGCCACGTCCGCGCTGGTGATCGACGCGGGGACGGGTGTGTCTTTGACCATGACGTCCCTCGACGCTCCTTCTGGCTGTGCCGGGCTTGCACCTTCTTTCAGGTTACACGAGTTAGATCAGGGCGGCGGGGGTCGATCAGGCGTGCGGGGGCTCGGTCGGCCCTGCCGGATCGGTCTACTCGGCCGGCCCGGTCCGCCGGGCCCGCTCGTGCAGGAGCCGGGAGGAGCCGGCGAGGTCGTCGAGGGCGGTGATGACGGAGTCGAAGCGCAGCGTGGTGCGCTTCGGCGTGTCGTACGGCTCCCACCGCGGCAGGTCCGGATGGTTCGGGTCGCCGGTGCGGACGAAGGCGATCCAGGCCCGGTGCATGGCGTACGCGAGGCCGTCGCTGACGGCGGGGTCGAGTCCGGCCAGGAAGGGGGCGTGCGCCCACTGGTCGAAGTTGTCGAAGACGAAGGGGAGTTCGAGGCAGTGCGCGGCGCCGAGCCGGCCCTCGTGCGCGGGCGTGGGCAGGTCGAACTGGTACGCCCACACGGGCCTGCCCAGCGCGGCCCTGGCTTCGGCCAGCCGCACCGATGGCACCCGGAAGAGCTCGTCCGTGATCAGGTCCATGAGCACATCGGCCGGGCGGGCGCCGGGCCGGGCGCGCTCGTACACCGAGTACGCCTCGGGCGCGGCCTCGGCGCCGACGGTCTCGGCGAGCCGGGCGGTCACCTGCTCGCGGGTGGCGGCGGCGTACTCCTCGTCGAGCGCGAAGCCGAAGTTGGCCTCCTCCCGGGTCCAGCCGATCATGACGTCGATGCCGGTCGCCGGTCCGTGCAGCAGGGCCTCCACCGGGTGCCGGCTCAGGGTGGCGCCGTCGACCACGGGCAGGAAGGGCGTCGGCCAGTGCCCCCACCGCATCGTCAGCGCGAACAGTCCGGCGCCCGCTCCGATCAGCTCGGGCCAGGGCAGGGCGCGCAGCTCCGCCGCGTCCTTGGCTCCGGCCAGCTCCAGGTAGGCGGCGGTGCGCTCCAGGTACGCGTCCGGGTCGGGGAGGTCCAGGCCGAAGGGCGGGCTCTGCAGGATCACCCGCTTGATGAGGTCCCGGGCCTGCGGATGTCCGGCGAGGGCGGCGGTGGACACCGCGCCGCCTGACTGGCCGGCGACCGTGATGGAGTCCGGGTCGCCGCCGAGGGCGGCGATGTTCTCCTTCACCCAGCGCAGGGCGGCGAGCTGGTCGGAGAGCCATGGGTTGCCGGTTTCGCCGGGGCCGTCGAGGTAGAGGTAACCCAGTGGCCCGATGCGGTAGTTGACGCTCACGACGACGAGGTCGCCGTCGCGCGCGAAGGTCTCGCCCGAGTACCCGGGCAGCGAGCCCGAACCGGACACGAAGCCGCCGCCGTGGATCCAGACGAGGACCGGGCGGCGGGCCGCGTCGGCGGCGGGCGTCCAGACGTTGAGGGTCAGGCAGTCCTCGTCGAAGGGGGGCGACCCGTGCCCGCCGAGCACCGGGTCGCCGCCCTCCCGGTACAGCTGCGGCGCGCTCGGACCGTCGGCGGTGGCGTCGCGCGTGCCGCTCCAGCCCGGGTGCGGCCGGGCCGGCCTCCACCGCAGGTCGCCGACCGGCGGTGCGGCGTACGGCACGGCCCGGAAGACGGCGACGCCGCCTTCGATCGCACCGCGGAGCCGCCCTGCGGGCAGGTCCGCCACCGTCGTTTCCTCGCCTGGGGAGTGAGCCATGAGCCGGTCCTTCCTGGCGGCGCGCGGGCTGCGTACCGACACGTCAAGACTATTGCGTGAATTTCTCGACCGTCAACTCTTCACGATATTTTGGAGTCACAGCCACAGGCTGTCCGAGGCGATGCGCTCCGCCTCCGTACGCAGCAGCGGCGCGAAGACCCGCCACAGCATCAGACAGGCTCCGGCGCCGACCAGGGCGCCGGCGAAGGTGTCGGTGAGCCACTGGGCGTGCAGCCAGGTCCTGCTTCCCATCATGGCGAGGACGTACGCGGCCGCGCAGGGCCACCACCAGCGGCGGGCCCGCGGCGGGAAGACCACGAGCGCCACCACGATCACCAGGGTCACGGCACTGAACACCTGGCCGGAGGGGTACGAGCCGTCGTTGACCAGGACCGACGGGTGCGGGGGACGCGGGCGGTCGGCGAGCGCCTTGAGGGGCAGGAGCACCACGACGTTGGCGACGACGGTCGCGGTGAAGACGAAGAGCGCCGATCGCCAGCGCCCGTAGACGCAGAGGCAGCCGATCAGTGCGAGCGGCACGACCAGCCCGAGGGGGCCGCCGAGCCGGTCGAGCACGAGGGTGAATCCGCCGCCGCCGTCGACGGCGGATCCGTTCACCGAGGCCGCCCACCGGTCGTCGACGCCCTGGAAGAAGGGGCGCTCGACCACGCGGAGCAGGAGCGCGACGAGCAGCGGTACGACGAGGAGGAGGATTCCGCAGCCGAGCGCGTGGCGCGGCGGAGCCGCCGGCAGGTGGTGCGGCGGCGGTACACGGGAGGACGAGGGCGCCATGGCGGGCCTTTCACGGACACCGGTCCGCTCCCCTGGGGCGGAGCGCGGGCACGGGAGGGGACGGAAGGAGCGGCGATCGGGGCAGCGATCGGGGAACGTCGAGCGGGAACGTCGGCCGGGAACGTCAGCCTGAAGACATCCGGGCGGACCCGGCGGCGCGAGCGGCGCCTCCGCGGGCCCGCAGGACCCGGCGGTGCGGGCCCCCGGCGGTAGCCGGTCGAACTCCCGGCGCCCGGTGCGGCTCGTGATGCGCCGCGGGACGCGCGGTGCACTCCGGGGCACGCCCCGGCCGTCGGACGGCGGGGGCCGCGCAGGGTGGGGGCGGCGGCGATGGGGTTGTCGCACCGCGGCACGGAGTATGGCCGACGCACCACAACTGCCACAAGGGCTGTGGTTACACGTCATGGCAGATGAAATCTCCGGACGGTCACGATCTGCACAACGACCGCACGCAGCCTCTGGCGGTGGCCGGAAATGGGTGCTACACAGTGTCCAGCGCCAGTGGTAACACGTGTAAATGACGGCTGGCAGGACCAGTACCCGTCCGTCGCACCTCCCCGCGCCCTGCGGCGCCCTGCCGCGCCCCGCCGCCCCCCGTTCGGCCCCCGCTCATCACCTCCCCGCTCCGTTCCCGAGGAGTCGTCATGGCCCTGCCCGACGTCGTCGATCCCGTTCCCGCGGCCCCCGAGCCTCCCCGCCAGCGCGGTCTGCTGCCCCTGCTGCTGTTCGCCAACGCCGCCATGCTGGCGGTCTACATGGGCGTGGGATCCGTCCTGCTGCCGCTGCAGATCGCCGAGATCGATCCCGCCAACAAGGTCGCGCTCCTCGGCCTGATCGGCGGCGTCAGCTCGATCTTCGCGACCGCCTTCAACCCGATCGCCGGCGCCCTGTCCGACCGCAGCGGGCGCCGCAGCCCCTGGATCCTGGGCGGCGCCCTCGCCGCGCTCGCCGCCCTGGCCTTCCTCGGCAGCGTGAGCACCGCTCTGCTCGTCGGCATCGGCTGGTGCCTGGTCCAGGCGACCATGAACGTCTACCAGGCGGCGGTCACCGCGATCGTGCCCGACCGCATCCCCGCCGCCCGCCGCGGCACCGCGTCCGCGCTGGTCGGACTGGGACTGCCCATCGGCGGCACGGTCGGCGTCCTGGTCGCCTCCCAGACCGCGGACCACCTGCGCACCGGCTACCTCGTCTTCGGCGCCATCGTCGCCGGAGCGGCGCTGCTGCTCACCACCTTCTGCCGGGACCTGCCGCGCCCCCGGTCCGCCCCGGGCGCGGCCTCCGCGGCCGCCCGCCCCAAGGGCGCCGGGCTCGCCGCCTTCCTCTCGTCCCTCGGCAACCACGACTTCCGGTGGGCCTTCATCGGCCGCGCCCTGATGGTCCTCGGCTACTTCTCCGTCGTCGGCTACCAGCTGTACATCCTCGACGACCACATCGCCCTGCCCGCCGGGCTGACCCCGCCCGCCGCGATGGCCGTGCTCACCCCGGTGTCGATGGTCGCGATGGCCGTCTCCACCGTGCTCGGCGGTCTGCTGTCCGACCGCCTGAACCGCCGCAAGGTGTTCGTCGGCGTCTCGGCCGCCCTCGCCGGACTCGTCATGGCAGTGCCCGTGGTGAGCCCGACGTGGACCGGCATGCTCGTCTTCAGCGCGCTCAACGGCCTCGCCTTCGGCTGTTTCATGGCCGTCGACACCGCGCTCGTCACCCTGGTCCTCCCCCGCGCCGAGGACGCAGCCCGCGACATGGGCGTACTCAACATCGCCAATGCCGGGCCGCAGGTCGTCGCCCCCTTCGTCGCCTCGGCGATCGTCACGGGCCTGGGCGGCTACACCCCGCTCTTCCTCGCCGGCGGCGCGCTGTCCCTGATCGGCGCGCTCGCCATCCTGCCGATCCGCAGCGTGCGCTGACACCGAACTCCGGCGGGCGCATGCCGAGGGTCACGCGCCCGCCGGTCACCACCCTTCTCACCCTCCTCTCCCTCCCCTTCGAAGGAGCACTCCTGTGAGACGCAAGCGAGTTCTGCCGCTGGCCGCACTGATGCTGTGCGCTCCGGCCCTGGCCGGCACGGCACCCGCGGCCGCCTCGCCACAGACCGTGCCCGCGCCCGCCCCCGTACCCGCGGCCGCCGGCCCGCTGCGGATCCTGCTCACCAACGACGACGGCTACAACGCGCCCGGCATCCGGAAGGCGTTCGAGCGGCTGACCGCGGCCGGACACGACGTCACGATCGTCGCCCCGCTCACCAATCAGAGCGGCACGGGTACGAAGATGATGAGCGCCCCCACCCTGACGGTGAAGCACCCCGAGCCCAAGGTGTGGGCCGTCGACGGCACGCCGGGCGACTCCGTCGCCTTCGGCCTGGCCGAGGTCTTCGCGGACGGGGCCCCCGATCTGGTGGTCTCCGGCACCAACTTCGGCCCGAACGTCGCCGGGCTCGCCACCCACTCGGGCACGGTCGGCGGCGCGGTCGCCGCGCTGGAGTCCGGCGTCCCCGCCATCGCACTGAGCACCGGCGGTCTGACCGCGCCCGACCCGGTCACCACCGTCAACGCGATGGGCCCGACGCTCGACTTCGCCGTCAAGCTGATCGACCGCCTGCGGGCGCGGGCCCCCCGGTCCGGCCCGCTGCTGCCCAAGGGCGTCGGCCTCAACGTCAACCATCCCGTGGTCGGCGCGGACGGCACGGGTACGGCCGCCGGTGTGGCAGCGACGTTCCAGGATCCGCAGACGCTCCTGGAGCCGGACTTCACCGATTCCGGCGACGGCACCTGGAAGGTGACCGTGAAGGTCGTGCCGCGCGCCGCGGCCAAGGGCGGCGACATCGAGGCCGTGAGCGCGGACCGGATCGCCGTCAGCCCCATGAACGCCGACTGGAACACCGGCCCGGCCGACCACGCCCTGGCCTCCGCCCTGCTCGCGGGGCTCCGCCCGTAACCCGTCGGACGGCCGGGGGCGCGGCGGCACGCCCGTCCGCCCCCGGCCCTCGGTCACACCCCCAGGAGGACGGATGAAGTGGCCCGGCAAGCGGCTGACTTCGGCAAGACCCCTGCTCGGAACGGCCCTCGCGCTGGCGGCTCTGCTCACCTCGACTCTGCTCGCCTCGGCGCTGCCCGCCGCGGCGCTGCCCGGTGGCACGGCCCGGTCCGGCGCGTCCGACGGACCGGCGCGCCCGGTGGTCTCCCTCGCGCAGGGCGCCCTGCGGGGGCAGACGCGCGACGGGGCCGAGGAGTTCCTCGGCGTCCCGTACGCCGCTCCCCCGGTCGCGGACGCACGGCTGCGCCCGCCGCGGCCGGCGCCCCGGTGGACCGGGGTGCGGGAGGCCGACCGGCAGGCTCCGGCGTGCCTGCAGTTCTCGCCGTTCGGGCTGCGTGATCCGCGGGCCGCCGCGGAGGACTGCCTGTACCTGGACGTGTACCGGCCCCGCACGGCCCGTCACGGAGCCCGGCTCCCGGTGATCTTCTGGATGCACGGCGGCGCGTACAGCCAGGGCACGGGAACCCAGTTCGGCGGGCGCACGATGGCGGATCTCACCCAGACCGTGGTGGTGAGCATCAACTACCGGCTGGGACAGCTCGGTTATCTGGACCTGCCCGAGCTGGCCGAGGGGAGCGACGCGCCGCGCTCCGGGTCCTTCGGACTGATGGACCAGATCGCGGCGCTGCGCTGGACGCGACAGAACATCGCCGCGTTCGGCGGTGATCCGGACAGCGTCACGGTCTCCGGCCAGTCCGCGGGCAGCGGTTCGGTCTGCGCGCTGCTGGCGAGCCCGTCGGCCGCGGGCCTGTTCCACCGGGCCGTGCTGCAGAGCGGACCGTGCACCTTGCTGCGTACGCCCGACAGCGCGCGGGCCCAGGCGCAGGCGCGGGCCTTCGCCGCGCGGGCGGGGTGCGCCGGCCCGGCCGGGGTCGCCGCGTGTCTGCGCGGCGCCTCTGGAGCGGCCCTGGTGGAGGCGGCCCGTACGCTGCCCACCCCGGGTCCGGCCTCCGGCGACGGCCTGCTTCCGGTCGATCCGGAGCAGGCGATCGGGACCGGGACGTGGAACAAGGTGCCGGTCCTGATCGGGAGCACCCGTTCGGAGGCCCGCTTCTTCGTCGCGCTCAGCCGGCCCGGTCTGACGCAGGACCAGTACACGGCGCAGATCATGGCGGCTTACGGAGACGCGGGGGCCGAGGTCCTCGCCCGGTATCCGGTGGCGGACCACGGCTCGCCCTATCTCGCGCTGTCGGCCCTCATGACCGACTCGTCCTTCGCCTGCCACACCGCGTGGACGGCCGAGCTCTTCGCCTCCCAAGTGCCGGCGTACGCCTACGAGTTCGATGATCCGCAGTCGCCGACGCTGGCCGGGGCGCAGGTGCCGGGCCTGGACGAGTCGAACGCGCACAGCGCGGAGCTGGCGTACCTGCACGACTTCACCATGGGCGACCGCCCGCTGACCGCCGTGCAGGTCGCGCTGGCGACCCGGATGAAGCGGTACTGGGGCGCCTTCGCCCGCTTCGGCGTGCCCGCCGTGCCGGGTCAGACCCGGTGGCCGGCGGTCGTTCCCGGCGCCGGGGCCGCCCCGGTCCTCACCCTCAACCCCACGGCGATGTCGGCGGGTTCGTCGTTCGCGGCGGACCACCAGTGCGCGTTCTGGCGGACCCACCCGCCCCTGCCCTTCTAGCCTTCCATCCTTCTAGGAGGTCCGTCGGCGGCGCCGGAGCAGGAGCGTGACGGCCGCCGCCGACACCACCAGGACTGCCGACACCGTCAGGAGCCACACCGGAACGCCGTCGCCCACCGTGAGCAGCTCGTCGTGGTAGACGGTCCGGCGGTACGGGGTGTCCTTGGCGGTGGCGCGCAGTTCGTGGTCGCCGTCGATGCGAGCGGGCTCCGGGAATTCCTGGTCGATCGCGGTGAGGAACACCGGCTCGCCGCCGGTGAGTTCGGCGAGCGGGGTGCCCTTCCTCGCCGTCACGGTGCCCGCGAAGGTCACCTTCGGCGCGGAGCCGCCGATCGTGGAGCCGGGTTCCATGCGGTGGTCGGCGAGCACGTACAGGCCGAGGGACTGCGGGGTCTTCGCCATCCGGGAGAGCCGCATGGGGTAGACGAGCCGCTCGCTGTCGAAGCGGATCTTCAGCGGGTCCAGGGTGCCCTGCAGCTTCTTGCCCTGCTGCCGCGGGGCGAGGCGGACGGCGACGTACTCCCACTTCTGGTCGACGTAGGGCTTCAATTCGGTGGCGAGGCCGTCGGGCAGTTTGAAGCCGTTGTCCTCCAGCCAGTTCCGCAGCGCGTCCGGGTCGGTCGCGGTCAGGCGCGCGACGTCGAAGTCGCCGAGCTGCTCCCGGCCGACCACCCCGACCGAGGGGGCGCCGGCGCCCGGCGCGGCTCCGACCATGCGGTCCCCGGCGGTGGCGGAGAAGGGCCAGTCGCCGTCGCGCGGCCAGAAGTAGTGCCGGGGCTTCTCCTGCGGCTCGGTCAGCTGGGAGAGCTGACCGAACACGGCCCCGTCCGCGAGCTCCACCGTGGCCCGGCCCGGCACCGGCATGATCCAGGCCGCCCGGGGCGCGTCCCCGCGGACGACGAACCGCATCACGATCTGTTCGGCGCGCCCGTCCCAGCGCACGACGGAGGTCTCCTTCTCGACCCCGATCCGCGCGTAGCCCTCAGGGATCATCGCCCCGCATCCGCAGGCCCACGCGGGGCTGATGAGCGAGCCCAACTGGGTCGCGAGCAGGGCGAACAGCAGGACCAGGATTCTTCGTTTCATCCACACGGGGTCTCAGACGACGGCCCGCGTGATCCGGTTCCTCGGGAGCGGGCGGGAGCCGTCGGACACTTCGCCGCCACCTTCCGGTCATCCGGCACTGCCACCATGCCGTTCCGAAAGTTGTATATACAACTCCGATGGAGAAGCGATGACCGCGACGGAGACCGCCCACCCGCCCGCCTTCTGGCTGCGCGACAACTGTCCTTGCGGCGCCTGCCGTGACCCGCGCAACGGCCAGAAGCTGTTCCAGATCACCGACCTGCCCGACGACCTGGCCGTCGGCGCGGTACGGGACGGTGTCCCGGCCGCGGACGGCGGCCCCGGCCGGGAAGTGCTGTGGGAGCCCGACGGACACCGGTCCGTCTACCCGGACGCCTGGCTCGCCGCCCACGCGCCCGGCGCAGCCCTCGGCCCGCCCCGCGCGGGCGACGGCCGGACCGAGGCGGACAAGGACCTGTGGGCCGCGGCGGATCTGCGCGGGCGGATCCCCGAGGCCGGCTGGGGCGCGTACATCGGCGACCGCCGGGTGCGGATGCGGACGCTCGACAGCGTGGCGCGCCTCGGCTTCGTCCTGCTGCGGGGTGTCCCGCCCCGGGACCGGATGGTCCTCGACGTGGCGCGCACCTTCGGCTTCGTGCGCGAGACGAACTACGGCGAGCTCTTCGAGGTCCGGGTGGAGGCCGACCCCAACAATCTCGCCTTCACCGGCGCCCGGATCACCCCGCACACGGACAACCCGTACCGGGACCCGGTGCCCACGCTCCAGCTGCTGCACTGCCTGAGCAACGAGGCGCGGGGCGGGGACTCCGGACTCGTCGACGGCTTCCACGCCGCCGCGCTGCTGCGCGAAGAGGACCCGGACGCCTTCGCCGTACTGACCCGCGTGCCCGTCGAGTTCGCCTTCGCCGACGCCCGCACCGAGCTGCGCGCCCACCGGCCGCTGATCGACGTGGACCCGCTCGGGCGCATCCGGGAGATCCGGTTCAACAACCGCTCCATCGGCACCCTGCACCAGACGGCCGCGGTCGTGGAGGAGTTCTACGCCGCCTACCGCACGTTCGCACGGCTGCTGCTGCGCCCCGGCCTCCAGCTGGATTTCCGGCTGGCCCCCGGCGACTGCGTCGTCTTCGACAACACCCGCCTGCTGCACGCCCGTACGGCCTTCGCCGAGTCCGGCGCCCGCCACCTCCAGGGGGCCTACGCCGACCTCGACGGCCTCCTGTCCACCCTGTCCGTCCTGCGCCGCGGAGGAGACCGCTCATGACCCGGGACATCAGCCCCGTCGACACGCTCGCCGCGCTCTTCGAGGGCGAGGGCAGCGCCGAGTACTTCGGCGAAGCCGTCACCCAGGCCGGGCACATGCTCCAGGCCGCCGCCCTCGCCGAGGCCGCCGGCGCGCCCGCGCACCTCGTCGCCGCCGCCCTGCTGCACGACATCGGGCACTTCCACGGCACGGTGACCGGCCGCGACCTGATGGAGGGCGGCGTGGACAACCGGCACAGCCACACCGCAGCGGACTGGCTCGCCCGGTGGTTCGGTCCGGAGGTGACCGAGCCGGTACGGCTGCACGTCGCCGCCAAGCGGTACCTCTGCACGGCCGAGCCCGGCTACTTCGACCTGCTCTCCGAGGCCTCCGTGCACACGTTGCGCGTCCAGGGCGGGCCGATGACCGAGGACCAGGCCCGCGCCTTCGAGGCGCTGCCCGGCGCGGCCGACGCCGTGGCCGTACGGCGCTGGGACGAGTGGGCGAAGGACCCGGATATGGCGACCCCGGGCTTCGAGCACTTCCGGCCGCTGCTGGAAGGGCTGCTGGTCAGGGCCTGAGCCGTCGGCCCAGCCCGCCCGCCGCCGTGGTGTGCACGGTGAAGGCCACCGTCCCGGGAAGGTAGCGGTCCTGCGACCACTCCACCGGGACGCCGGCCGGGTCGGTGGAGCGCCGCCGCTCCCGCAGCAGCGCGTCCCCGGCCCGGCAGCCCAGCAGCCGCGCGTCGTCGGCGTCCGCGAGGGCGATGTCGATGGTGTGGTGGGCGTCGATGAACAGCACTCCGTGCAGCGCGAGTTGCCCGGAGTACGAAACCGTGTCCAGCGGCATCTCGGCCACCAGCGCGCCCACCGCCGCCGGGTACGTCGTGCGCTCCACCATGACCGGTGCGCCGGAGAGCGTACGCAGCCTGAGCACGCGGTGGACGGTGGCGCCGGGTTCGACCCGCAACTGCTCCGCCTCCTCGGCGTCGGCCTCACCCCGCTCGACCGAGACGGTCCGGCCGCCCGGCTCCTCGCCCAGCGAGCGCGCCCACCGCGTGAAGCTCCGCAGTTCGGCGGCGCCGCCCTGGCCGCCGGGGCCGGCCAGCACGACCCGGCGGCTGCCGCGGCGCGAGGTGATCAGCCCGTCGCTGCGCAGCGCGGCCAGCGCCTGGCGGACCGTACCGCGGGAGACGCCGTAGCGGCGGGCGAGTTCGTCCTCGGCGGGGAGCCGGGCGCCGGAGCCGTACTCCCCCGCCGTGATCGCGGTCCGCAGGTCCGCGGCGACGGTCCGGTAGAGCGGTGTCCGGCGGGACGCCGGCTCCGGTGTCTGGTCCACGGCCCCGGGCTCAGCCGCGCGAGCCGGAGCCGGAGCCGGCGGCATTGCGCCAGACCGTCACGTCCAGCGTCATGTACTTGCTGGGGGAACCCTCGGGCGAGAATCCCTGCACCGTCACGAGGCCCATGTGTCCGGTGCCCGTGGTGACGCAGATCTGCCGCCCCTTGGCGAGCTTGGTCAGATAGATGTTCTTGGCGAACCGCGTCTCGGCGCGGCAGACGGCGAGAGATCCCTCCTGCCCGGGATCGAGCAGGACCATGTTCCCCTCCGAGGTCTCCGCGTCGAGGTATCCGCCGGTGTCGTAGGACAGTTCGTACCCCCCGTCCTCGCCCTCCTGGGGCCGGACGTCCTCGTCACCGAGGGTCAGGTGGTAACCGGCGGTGAGGTTGATGCCCTTGTGGTCGGTGGGCTTCGGATCGGCCTTGGCGCTGGGCTTCGCGCTGGGCTTCGCGCTCGGCTTCGCCGTGCCCGTCTGCCCTCCGCCGGCCGTGTCCGTCCCGGTCCCCGTCCCCCTGCCCTTGTCCTGCGAGGTGGCGCCGCCCTGTGCCTGCTTCCCGTCTTCCTTGAGCAGGAAGTACGCCGTGCCGGCGCCCCCGACGGCGAACACCAGCGCGGCCGCGAGCGCGATGAACGGGCCCCGCTTGCCCGAGCTCTTCGGGGGCTGGGCGCCCGGGGGCATGGGGTATCCGGGGTAGCCCTGCGGCTGCGGGTGCGGGTGCGTCGGGAACTGGGCCGGAGCATAAGCGTGGGCGTGGGCCTGCGTGGGGACGTGCGTGGGCGGGGGCGTGGGGTACTGCTGCTGGACCGGTTGCTGCGGCTGCGGCAGGTGCTGAGGCTGCTGGGGCAGTGCCGGCCCGTAGCCCGGAGGCGGAGTGGCCGGTGCCGTCGGCGCAGTGGCCGGAGCCGTCGGCGGGTTGACCGGAGCCGGAGGCGCGGTGGGCGGAGCCGTCGGCGCGGTGGCCGGAGCCACCGGCGCGGTGGGCGTGTACGCCGCCACGGTCGGGGCGGCCGAGGGCGGCGGCGGGGTCTGGACCGGGGCGGGGGCGGCCGCGCGCACGGTGATGTCGGCGGCCACGGGAGCCGGGAGCCAGTCCTCGGGGCGGCGCAGGACCGTCTCCGCGTTCGCGGCCTGGCAGAGCTCGATGATCTCGGAGATGGACGGCCTGGCCTCGGGGTCCTTGGCGAGGCAGCGGGTCACGAGCTCCGTCAGCCGCTCCGGGACTGCGGAGAGGTCGGGCTCCTCGTGCACGATCCGGTAGAGCACCCCGTGCGAGGTCCCCTCGCCGAAGGCCGGGGTGCCCGTCGCCGCGTACGCCGCGACCTGGCCCAGCGCGAAGATGTCCGTGGCCGGGGTGACCTTGCGCCCCGCCGCCTGCTCGGGGGCCATGAACGAGGGCGTGCCGATGGTCACTCCGCTGCCCGTGAGCGAGGTCGCGTCGGCGGCGTAGGCGATGCCGAAGTCGATGACGCGGGGCCCGTCCGCGGCGAGCAGCACGTTGGACGGCTTGAGGTCGCGGTGGACGATGCCCGCGCCGTGGATGACGTGCAGGGCCTCGGCCATGCCGGCGATCAGCAGGAGCACCGCCTCGACCGGCAGCGCCCCGTGCGCGACGACGGCGTCGGCGAGCGAGGGGCCCGGCACGTAGGCGGTGGCCAGCCAGGGCTGCGCGCCGTCGGTGTCGGCGTCGATGACCGGGGCGGTGAACAGGCCCTGCACCCGCTGCGCGGACTGCACCTCCTGGGCGAACCGGCGGCGGAACTCGGCGTCCTCGCCGAATTCGGGGCGGATCACCTTGATCGCCACGGGCCGGCCGCCGGGGGTGTACGACAGGTACACCTTGCCCATGCCGCCGGCGCCGAGCTTGGCGGCCAGCCGGTACCCGGCGATGGTGGTCGGGTCGTCTCCCGAGAGCGGTTGGAAGACCTGAGGGGTAGTGTCCCGGCCCGGCTGCTGACCACTCATCAACTCATGTCTCCCACGCAGTACTCCATTGTCGACCGGCACCCTACCCGGCGTCCCGGCCCCTCCTCACACGGGTGGCCGCGCGCAGCCCCGCAGCAGCTCGGGGGTGACGTCCTCCAGGGACGCGGCGAAGGTCCGCGGCGGCGACGCGGGGACCGGCAGCAGCGACGGGACCACCAGGACCCCGCATCCGGCCGCCTCCGCCGAGGCCGCGCCGTCCGGCGAGTCCTCCACCGCCACGCACGCCTCCGGTACGAGGCCCAGCCGCCCGGCGGCCACCCGGTAGGGGTCCGGGTGCGGCTTGGTCCGTACGGTGTCGTCGGCGGACAGCGTGAAGGCGAAGGGGACGTGCGCCAGCGAACCGCCGACCACCGAGTCCACGACCACCCGCGGCGAGGCGCTGACCAGTGCGAAGGGCACGCCCTCCGCCTCCAGGGCGGTCAGCAGCCGCTGGGCGCCGGGCCGCATGGGGGCGCCCGCCTGCACCCGGCGGAAGAAGTCCTCGGTGAGGGCCGCCCCGACCTCCCGCGGGTCTCCCCCGCCCGCGACCCGTACGAGGTGGGCCGCGGTGTCCTCCACGGCGCGGCCGACCACCTCCGGAGCGTCCGCGTCGGTGAGCCGGTGGCCGAGGCCGTCGGCTATCTCCTCGGCGGTCCGCCACCACAGCACCTCGGTGTCGACGAGGGTGCCGTCCATGTCGAACAGGACCGCGGCGAGGGTGCTCACGCGGGCCTGGCCACGACGAGCACGGGCCCCTCGGCCAGTCCCACGGCGGCCCGGGCGCCGGGCACCAGGGCGCCGGCGTCCCGCGAGGGCAGGTCGGCCTTGACGGGCACGCCGCCGGGCAGCTCCAGGTGGAGGCGGGTCACCGAGCCGAAGAAGGAGGCGGAGACGACCGTCGCCGTGCCCTCGGCGTCGGCGGTCGCCGTCACGTTCTCGGGGCGTACGAGGACCTCCACGTCCGGTGTCGAGGGGACGGGGCCGTCCACCGGGAGGCGTACGCCCGCCACGGCCACCATGCCGGAGTCGGTGAGCTGTCCGGGGAGCCGGTTCATGGTGCCGACGAACTCGGCGACGAACGGTGTCGCGGGACGCTCGTACAACTCGGCCGGGGCGGCGCACTGTTCGAGCCTGCCGGCGTTCAGGACGGCGACCCGGTCGGCCATCGACAGCGCCTCCTCCTGGTCGTGGGTGACGAACACGGTGGTGATGCCGAGGGACAGCTGGAGCCTGCGGATCTCCTCGCGCAGGTTCGCCCGCACCTTGGCGTCCAGCGCGGAGAGCGGCTCGTCGAGCAGGAGCACGCGCGGGCGCAGTGCCAGGGCGCGGGCGAGCGCGACGCGCTGCTGCTGGCCGCCGGACATCTGGTGCGGGTAGCGGTCGCCGTGGTCGGGGAGCCCCACCAGGTCCAGGAGTTCGGCGGCCCGCTCGCGGCGCTCGGCCGCGCCGACCTTGCGCACGCGCAGGCCGAAGGCGACGTTGTCGCGCGCGCTCAGGTTCGGGAAGAGGCTGTACGACTGGAAGACCATCCCGGCGTCGCGGCGGTTGGCCGGGACCCGGGTGACGTCCTGTCCGTCGACCAGGACTTCGCCGGAGTCGGGCTGCTCGAAACCGGCGACGACGCGCAGGGCGGTGGTCTTTCCGCAGCCCGACGGGCCGAGCAGGGCGAGGAGTTCGCCGGGCTCGACGGTCAGGTCGAGGCCGTCGAGGGCGACGGTGGAGCCGAACGCCCGGCGCAGGCCGCGGAACTCGACGCGGGCGCCCGCGGGGGCCGCTGAATCGGCCGCCGGCTTCCCGGCGGTGGGAAGGGTGGTGGACATGGAGGTCAGGTCTCCTTGCGGGAGGTGGTGGCGGGTGCGGCCGCGGCGGTGGACGGGGCGGTTCCGGCTCGCGAGAGGGCGAGCAGCAGCAGCCAGGTGATCAGGAGGCTGAGGACGGACACAGCCACGGACATGCGGGCCTGGGCTCCGGAGATCGAGACGATCCACACGGCGAAGGGCCGGAAGCCGAGGAGGGAGGCGATGGTGAACTCGCCGAGCACCAGGGCCAGGGTGAGGAAGGCGGCGCCCGCGATCGAGGCCCGCAGGTTCGGCAGGAGCACCCGCAGGACGACGTACGGCCAGCTCGCGCCGCAGCTGCGGGCCGCCTCGACCAGCGTGGGCACGTCGACGGCGCGCAGGCCGGCGTCGAGCGAGCGGTAGACGAAGGGCAGCGCCAGCACCGTGTAGGCGAGGACCAGGACGAAGGGGAAGTTCTCGTTCTGGACGGCGAGGAAGGTCTGGTAGAGCGGGGTCCGCGACAGGTGCTCCGGTCCCCAGCGCAGCACGGTGGTGATCCCGGTGACGAGGGCGATCGGCGGTACCACCAGCGGCAGCATGCACATGATCTCGACGACGGGACGCAGCCGCGGGGAGCCGAGGCGTACGCCGATCAGCGCGGGCACGGCGAGCAGCAGCGACAGCACGATGGTCGCGGCGGCCAGGCCGAGGGAGAGCAGCAGGCTCTCGGTGAAGCCGTCGGCGGAGAGCAGTTCGGTGTACGCCTCGAAGGTGATGCCCTGGCCGGGCACGTGCACGGTGAAGACGAAGGAGGCCAGGAGCGGGACGAGGAAGTACGCGCCCGCCAGTACGAGCACGGCTCCGCGCCACACCGCGGGCCTGCGGCGCCGTCCCCGGGGCCGGGCCGTGGGACGGTCGCCGGACGCGGCGCCGGTGGTCCGGGGTGCCGTGTCGGACGGGGCGGGTGAGGTCATCGCAGCCATCGGGCGCTCCGTCGCTGGAGGGGCAGGTAGACCGCCATGACCAGGCCGGCGATCAGGATCATGTCGAGGCCGAGGGCGAGCGCCACGTTCTCCTGGCCGGTGAGCACGTTGCCGGACAGCGCGTCCGCGATCTTGAGGGTGACCAGCGGGACGGAACCGCCGACGAGCGCCGCGGCCGTCGCGTGCGCGGCGAACGCGGTGCCGAACAGGAGCACGAAACCGCCGAGCAGGGAGGGCGCGAGCACGGGCAGGCCGACGTGGCGCCAGAACTGCCATCCGGTGGCCCCGCTGTTCTGGGCGGCCTCGCGCCATTGCGGACGCAGACCCTCCAGCGCCGGGGCGATCACCAGCACCATCAGCGGGATCAGGAAGTACAGGTACACCACGGCGAGACCGGTGAAGGAGTACAGGCTCCAGCCGAGGCTCGTGAGGTCGGCGAGCTGGGTGACGACTCCGGAGATGCCGACGGTGGCGATGAACGCGAAGGCGAGCGGGACGCCGCCGAAGTTCGCGAGCACGCCCGAGGCGGTCAGTGCCGCGCTGCGCAGGGCACCGGAGCGGGAGGTGACCACGGCCTGGGCGATGAGGACGCCGAGGACCGAGCCGATCAGCGCGGTGAGCGCGGAGAGCTGGACGCTGCCGAGGAGCGAGCCGAGGTACGGGCCCTGCAGGGAGCGGGCGAGGTGCTCACCGGTGAGCTGGGTGGCGCCGGTCGCCGGGTCCGTGCGGGTGACCGCGCCGAAGGCGATGGCGCCGAGCGGGATGCCGAAGCAGAGCCCGGTGAAGGCCAGCAGCGGGAGGGCGGCGAGCCAGGTGCGGGGGCCGCGCCGCCGGCGGCTGGTGCCGTCGGCGGCGCGGGAGAGGGTGGTCGGCATCAGGAGAGGGCCTTGTCCCACTTCTCGGCGAGGGTGGCCTTGGCCTTGTCGAGCTCCTCGGAGGCGGGGAACGCGGGGGTGCCCTGGACCTGCGGGAGCTTGGTGACGGCGTCCTTGTCGACGGTGCCGTCCTGGGTCATGACGGGCAGCAGGACCGGGCGGGCGTGGCCCTTCAGCCACAGGTTCTGGCCGTCGGCGCTGTACAGGAACTCCATCCACAGGCGGGCGGCCGCCGGGTTCGGGGCCTCCTTGTTGATGGCCTGCGAGTAGAACTGGGCGTAGACGCCGTCGGCGGGGACGGCGACCTTCCAGTCGACGCCCTTGCCCTTGAACTGCTCGGCGTAGCCGGCGTTCAGGTAGTCCCAGTCGATGGAGATGGGCGTCTCGCCCTTCTCCACGGTGGCCGGGGTGGACTCGACCGGGATGAAGTTCCCGCTCTTCTTCAGCTGGCCGAAGAAGTCGATGCCGGGCTGGATGTCGGCGAAGGAGCCCTTGCTGGCGAGGGCGGCCGCGTAGACGCCGCCGAAGGCCGAGCCGGACTTGGTGGGGTTGCCGTTGAGGGCGACCTTGCCCTTGTACTCGGGCTTCAGCAGGTCGGCGAAGGTCTGCGGGCAGGCGGGGATCTTCGCGGCGTCGCAGCCGATGGAGACGTAGCCGCCGTAGTCGTTGTACCAGCGGCCGTCGGCGTCCTTCTGGCCGGCCGGGATCTTGTCCCAGGCGGTGACCTTGTACGGGGCGAACAGGTTCTCCGCGGCTCCGCTGCGGGCGAAGGCGATGCCCAGGTCCATCACGTCGGGGGCGCGCTTCTGGCCCTTGCGGGACTTGACGGCGGCGATCTCGTCGGAGCTGGAGGCGTCCGGGTTCTCGCTGTTGACCTTGATCTTGTACTTGGCCTCGAAGGCCTTGATGATCTCGCCGTAGTTCGCCCAGTCCGGCGGCAGCGCGATCACATTGAGCTGGCCCTCCTTCTGCGCGGCGGCGACGAGGGCTTCCATCGAGCCGAAGTCGGCGACCGAGACGGCGGCGCCCGGCTGCACCTTGCTCTTCGCATCGCCGGCGGCGCCGGACTTGGGGTCGGGTGCGGCACCACACGCACTGAGCGTGGTGAGGACGGCGGCGCTGAGCAGAACGGCCGCACCGCGACGAGCGGAGGAACTGAGCACGGTCTCTCCCGGAGACGAAGGGGGAATCACTTGTATGGACAAGTTGGCTCCAGTTCGCCCGGGTCCGCTGTACGGACGGTGAACGGCGGCTGTCCCGGGGAGCACGGCTCGACGAAGAGACGAGAATGACCTGAGGATCGGCGGCACGACCTGCTGGAATGATCATGAGAGGTGGAGACGGGCGCGCGGCGAGCAGGGGGCGAAACGGCATGGCCATGGGTACGGGCACGGGCACGGTCCGGTATCTGGAGATCGCCGAGGCACTGCGCGGCGCGATCGTCTCCGGTGAACTCCCAGTGGGCGCGCAGCTGCCCTCGGAGAGCGATCTTGCGGCCCGCTGGTCCGCCTCGCGCGGGACGGTCCGCCAGGCGGTCGCCACGCTGGCCGCGGAGGGGCTGATCGGCTCCCGGCAGGGCGCGCGCCGCACCGTCCTGCGCCACGAGCGCCGGCAGAGCTTCGGCGAGCTGAACAGCTTCGCCCAGTGGGCCGAGGGGGTCGGGCACCGGGCCGACAGCCGCTTCCTGTCCCGGACCCGCCGGCCGGCCACGGCCGAGGAGGCGGAACGGCTCGCCCTGGACCCCGGTACGGAGATCCTCGCCGTGCTGCGGCTGCGCCTGCTCGACGGGGAGCCCACCATGGTGGAGCGGACCGCCTACGCCGACTGGGTCGCGGCGGGCGTCGAGGCGCTGCCGGCGGACTGCCGCTCCGTCATGGACAGCCTGGCCCAGAACTCCGGGATCGTCGCCCACCACGGCGAGCACCTCATCGACGCCCTGGCGGCGGGCAGCGAGGACGCCCGGCTGCTGGAGATCCGGCGCGGCAGTCCGCTGCTGCGCCAGCGCCACGTCTCGGCCACCGCGGCGGGCCGCCCGATCGAGTGGTCCGACGACCGCTACCGGGCGGGCAGCGTCACCTTCAGTGTGAGCAACTCGGCGGTAGCCACCCCCTTGGAGCGGCGGGCCGGCGAAGGCTGACCGCTGCGGCGCGGCTTCGGCGCGGCTTCGGCGATCCCGCCTGGCAGCCGGCCGACGATGCCAAAGATCTTCTGCATGCGTCCGGCCCTGCCGCTGTATGGTCCCCAGCGGAACTGACGATCGGCTGAACACCCCTGAAGGAAAACCGATGATCGACGTGCAGCGGCTGCGCATCCTGCGGGCCGTGGCGGAGCACGGCAGCTTCAACAGGGCGGCCGGAGCCCTGCTCCTGACACCGTCGGCCGTCTCCCAGCACATCGCCTCGCTGGAGCGCACGCTCGGTCAGCCGGTGGCGGTGCGCAGTACCCGCGGGGTCACGCTCACCGAGCCCGGACGGCTGCTCGTGGAAGCGGCGGAGACGATATCCGCCGAACTGGACCAGGTGCGCCACGAGATCGACCGGCTCACCGCGCCGCGGCCGCGCCTCACCGTGGCCACCTTCACCAGCGGGGGCCGGCACCTGCTGCCCGAGGCGCTGTCCCGGTTCGTGTCCGCGCATCCGGAGGTGGAACTGACGGTGCTGGAGAGCGAGCCGGAGGCCGCCGTGCCGATGGTCCGCGCCGGCGCCGCCGACCTCGCGCTGGCCTACCACTTCGACGGTCCGCCGCCGGTACGGCCGGACGGGCGCCCCGCGCTCGACTGGGTCCCGCTGATGGAGGACCCGCTGTGGCTGGTCCTGCCGCCCGGCCACCGGCTCGCGGACCGGACCTCCATCGGCCTCGCCGAGCTGGCCGCCGAACGCTGGGTGCTCGGCTGCCTCAAGACGGAGGCGTTCTTGCGCCGTTACGCGGAACTCGCCGGGTTCGGCCTGCGGGTGGGAGCCTCCACCACCGACTACTTCTTCGCCCAGACCCTGGTCGCCGCGGGCGTCGGCGTGTCCCTGGTCCCGCAGGTGTCCCTGGCGCCGCCTCCCGGATCGGCCGTGGTCGGGGTCGAACCGCCGCGGCCCGCGCGGCACATAGGCGTGGTCACCCCACGCCGCAGGCGCCCGATCCCGTACACCGTCGCCCTGACCGAGGCCCTGACCGCCGCCGCACGCAAGGACGCACACTCGTGAACCCTCTCCTGCGCGGTCTCGCCGCCAATCCGGCGCTGCCGCCCGAGCTGGTCGACCGGCTGATCGAACTCGCGGTCGCGAGTTGCGCGCCATGGTCACGCGGCACGGCGTACGCGTGGCAGCCCACGTCGCCGCCAATCCGGACGCGCCGGGAGCCTTGCTGGCGGAGCTGGCCCGCCACGAGCCCGTACGCAAGACCTTGCGCCGCATAGCCGTCCATCCGAACGCGACGGCCGACGCGCTCCTGCCCGCTCTGGCCGACGCGAGGGCGGGCCGCTGCGCCGCCGCCCACCCGGCGCTGGCGCCGTCGGTCCTCCTCGCCCTCCTGGAGGGCCCCGACGAGGGCGGGCCGAGGCCGCGGCCCAACCCCGCACTCCCGCCCGCGGTGATGGAAGAGCTGGTGGCCCGCTACTCCGAGCCCGGAGTGACCAGACCCGTCTCGTAGGCGAGGACCACGGCCTGGGCCCGGTCACGCAGCGACAGCTTCGCGAAGATCCGGGCCACGTGGGTCTTCACCGTGGCCTCGCTGAGCGTCAGCTCCCGCGCCAGTTCGGCGTTGGAACGGCCGCGGCCCATCAGCGTCAGCACCTCGCGCTCGCGCGGGGTCAGCGCGGCGAGCTCCCGGTGGACGGCGGGGGTGGCGATCCGGTCCGGCTCTGCGGCCGCCGGGGCGCAGCGCTCCACGAGGCGGCGGGTGATCGACGGGGCGAGCAGCGCGTCGCCGGTGCCGACGAGGCGGACGGCGGCGGCGAGGTGTTCGGGGGTGACGTCCTTGAGCAGGAAGCCGCTCGCTCCGGCGGCGAGGGCGGCATAGACGTATGTGTCGAGGTCGAAGGTGGTCAGCATGATCACCCGGCAGTCGGGGACCTCGGCGAGGATCCGGCGGGCGGCCTCCATGCCGTCCATGTTCGGCATCCGGATGTCGAGCAGGACGACGTCGGGGCGCAGGCTGCGTACGGCGGCGACCGCTTCCACCCCGTCGGCGGCCACCGCGACCACGTCGATGCCACGGGCGGTGAGGATCAACCGGAAGCCGGTGCGGACGAGGTCCTGGTCGTCGGCGATCACCACCCGGGGCGCGGGCCCGGCGGGGGCGGTCACGGCCGGTCCAGGGGCAGGCGGGCCCGCACGCGGAAGCCGCCGCCCAGGCGGCGGCGGGCGTCGAGGTCGCCGCCGTAGACGGCGACGCGCTCGCGCAGACCGAGCAGCCCGCGGCCGGCCCCCTCGGCCTTGGCGGCGGCCGGGCGGGTGCGCCGCTCCCCCGGTGCGGCGGCCCTCAGCACGCTGGGTCCGCTGGTGAGCACCTCCACGCGCAGCGCGTGGTCCGCGTAGCGCACCGTCACCTCCGTCCTGCCCCCGTCTCCGTGTTTGAGCGCATTGGTCAGTGCCTCCTGGATGATCCGGTACGCGGTGACGTCGATCCCCGCCGGCAGCGGGCTCGGGTCTCCCGAGATCCGGACGTCCACCGGCAGCCCGGCGAAGGCGAACCTGTCGATGAGCGGGGTCAGCCGGGCCATGGTCGGCTGCGGCGCGAGCCGCGTACCGGCCGTCGGGTGCGGGGCGTAGGGCTCGTACGGTTCGTCCGCGCCGTCCTGCGCGGGGGCCAGCAGCCCCAGCAGGTGCCGAAGTTCGGTCATGGTGTTCCGTCCGGCGCTCTCCACCGCGCCCATCGCCGCCGCGGCCTCCTCCGGCATGGTCTCCAGCACCTCGCGGGCGGCGCCCGCCTGGACCACCATGAGGCTGACGTTGTGGCTGACGATGTCGTGGAGTTCGGCCGCGATCCTGGCCCGTTCCGCGTCGACGGCGCTGCGGGCCGCGCTCTCGCGCTCCCGCTCCAGCAGCCAGGCGCGCTCCTCCAGGGCCGCGCGGTGGCCGCGCCGCGCGCGCCGCAGGGCCGCGCCCAGCCCGCCGGCCACGGCCGCGGCCACGCACGCGGCGCCCACCGCGATGATCAGTCCCACCCCGAACTCCCTCTGTCCGCCCGGGTGTCATTGTGCCGGACGGGCCGCGTACATCCCCAGGACGACCTGCCCGGACCTTTACATCCGGGGGGTGACGCACCGTCCCCGAACACCGCCTTAGGTTCGGGCCATGACAACTGATCACGGCAGTGCGGGCAACATGGTGGTGCGGCTGGAGGGCGTGCACAAGGAGTACGGCGACGCGAAGGCGCTGGACGGGCTGTCGCTGGAGATCCGGGCGGGCGACGCGGTCGCCGTCATGGGTCCTTCGGGCTGCGGCAAGTCGACCCTCCTCAACATGGTGGCCGGCCTGGACCGGCCGACCGCGGGTCTGGTGGAGGTGCACGGCCAGGACCTGGGCCGGCTGAACGAGACCGGGCTGGCCCTCTTCCGGCGCCGCCACATCGGCATGGTCTTCCAGTTCTTCAACCTCATCGACGATCTGCCCGCCCTCGACAACGTGGCGCTCGCGGCCCAGTTGACCGGCACCTCGGCCCGGCAGGCGCGCCGCCGGGCCCTGGAACTCCTCGACGAGCTGGGTGTCGCCGACCGCCGCAACAACTACCCGGCGACGCTCAGCGGCGGTGAACGCCAACGGGTCGCCGTGGCAAGGGCGTTGATGAACCGCCCGGCACTGCTGCTGGCGGACGAGCCGACGGGCGCCCTCGACAGCCGCTCGGGCGAGCAGGTGATGGACCTGCTGATCGACCTGAACCAGATCGGCCAGACCCTGCTGCTCGTCACCCACGACCGGCACCTGGCCACCCGCTGCGCCAGTCGGCTGGTCGAGGTCGCCGACGGTCGGGTGGCCCGCGAGAGCTCCCTGGAGGCGACCGCGTGAGCGCCGTATGGAGGGCCTCGCGTGCGGCAGTGAAGCGCCGCCGGGTCCAGACCTTCGTCATCGGGCTCGTCGTCCTGTGCTCCACCACGACCGTGCTGCTCGCGCTGGGGCTGCTTTCCGCCTCCTCGGGGCCGTTCGACACGGCGTACGCCGCCCAGCGCGGCGCCCACGCGGTGGCGGGCTTCGACACCGCGAAGGTCACCCGGGAGCAGTTGGAGCGGACCGCCCGGCAGCCGGGCGTGGAGGCCGCGGCCGGACCGTTCGGGCAGGCCGTGATCGACATCCCCAAGGGCTGGCTCTGGACGGCGGGCGGCACCCTCACGGTGGTGGGCCGGGCCGATCCTGCGGGCGAGGTGGACCGGATCGAGCTGCTGGAGGGCCACTGGGCCACCGCGCCCGGTGAGATCGTCGTGGGCTGGTCGGTCCAGGGTTCCCCCGGGCCCGAGTTGCTGGGCAGCAGGCTGGAGAACACCGGAGGGCCGACGCTGACCGTCGTCGGATTCGCCGCGAGCATGAGCCGGTCGGCGAGCGCCTGGGTCTCACCGGAGCAGATGGAGGCACTCCACCCGTCCTCCGCCCAGATGCTCTACCGGTTCACGGACGCCTCCACACCGGCGCGGCTGAGCGCCGCGCTGGCCGGGGCGACCGCCGGACTGCCGCAGGAATCGGTGATCGGCGTACAGGACTACTTCACCCTCAAGCAGACGTTCTCGGCCCTGGCCGACTCCTATCTCCCGTTCATCACGCTCTTCGGCGTCCTGGGCCTGCTGGTCTCCGCCCTGATCGTCGGCAACGTGGTCAGCGGGGCGGTCGTCTCCGGGTACCGGCACATCGGGGTGCTCAAGGCCCTGGGCTTCACCCCGAACCAGGTCGTCGCCGTCTACCTGACGATGGTCTGCGTCCCGGCCCTCTTCGGCTGTGTGCTGGGCACCCTGCTCGGCAACGCGCTGGCCGGGCCGATCCTGAAGATCGCGTTCACCGGCATCGAGACCGGGCAGGCGTCGGTCGGCGAGGTCGGCCCGTGGGTGTCCGTGGTCTGCCTGGCGGGCATGCCCGCCCTGGTCCTGTCGGCCGCGCTGGTCCCCGCCCTGCGGGCGCACCGGCTGCCCGCCGCCCGGGCGATCGGCGCGGGCGGCGCGCCGCGGACTGGGCGCGGACTGCGGGCCCAGCGGGTGCTCTCCTCCACGCGGCTGCCGCGCGCGGTCAGCCTGGGCCTGGGCCAGCCGTTCGCCCGCCCCGCCCGCACGCTGCTGACCATGGCGGCCATCGTCCTCGGTGTCACCACGGTGACCCTGTCGACCGGGCTGACCAGCACGATGGTGGCCTTCGGCGAGGTCGGCCGCGGGGACGGGGGCGCGAGGATCCATGTGGAGGCGGGAGGGCCGGGCAACGACCGGACGCCGCCGCTGCTCGGAGACCCGCAGATCGAGGAGCGGCTGCGGTCGCTCCCGGGCGCGGCTCGGGTACGGGCCCGGGCGTTCACCCAGGCGAACCTGACCGGGCAGACCCAGCCGGTCTACGCCGACTTCTACCGCGGCGACGATGCCCTGTACGCGGACACGATCGTCCGGGGCCGCGGACCGGCCGCGCCGGGTGAGGTCGTGGCCGGGCCGGCCTTCTTGAAGGAGCGCGGGCTGAAGGTCGGCGACCGGGTCGCTCTGGAGCTCGGCGGCAGGAAGATCTCCGCGACCGTGGTGGGTGAGCTCATCGAGGGCAACGCGCGGGCCCTGGAGGCCTCCTGGCAGACCCTGGCCCTGCTCGCACCGGAGGCCCGGGCCACCGAGTACACGGTACGGCTCGCCCCCGGGGCCGATGTCCGGGCCTACGCCGAGGCTGTCGAGGCGCTCGACCCCGGCCTGCGCGCCTCGGTGGCGGACTCGGGGAACACCGGCACCACCACCGTCGTCGCCTTCTCCACGGTGTTCACCGTGCTGCTGACCCTCGTCGCCTCGCTCGGGGTCTTCAACACCGTCCTGCTGAACACCCGCGAGCGCCGCCGGGACCTGGGCATGCTCAAGTCGATCGGGATGACTCCGCGGCAGGTGGTGGTGATGACGCTGACCTCGGTCGCCGGACCGGGCGCGGTCGGCGGGCTGCTCGGCATCCCGCTCGGGATCGCGGCGCACCGGCTGGTCGTCGACCACGTCGAGGTGGTCACCTTCCCCGAATCGATGAAGGACGTGTGGCACGCGCCGCAACTCGCCGCGATGCTGCTGGCGGGGGTGGCGATCGCCGTCCTGGGCGCGCTGGTCCCGGCCCGGTCCGCGGCCAGGGCGACCATCGCCTCCGTGCTGCACACCGAGTAGCGATGACGGCCGGGGCGGGCGTCACGCTCCCCCGTCCCCTTCTGTCGGCCCGGATCGCGCCCGGCGCGCGGCGGCCTCCGCCGCGCGCCGGGCCTTGCGGGCCTCGCGGGTGGCCGTGCGGTGGCGTTCCTCGGTCTCGGCGACGCCGGCGTAGGCGAGGTCCCGGGCGGCCTGGGCGCGCTCCACCTCCGCGTCGGCGGCCACCGCCTCGGCAACCGCCCGCCGCCTGGCCTCCTCGGCCTGGCGCAGTTCGTCCTCCCGCGCCGTGGCGGCCCATTCGGCGTCCCGGGCGGCGGCGCGTGCGGCCTCGGCCCCGGGGACGGGCCGCCGCTCGGCGGCCTGCGGTACGGCCGGTGCCTGCGGCTCGGGCGATGCCGACGGCACGGGCGATGCGGGCTTTGCGGGCGGCACGGCGTCCGCGTCGACACCGGGGAACTCCGTCGGCAGCTTCGGCGCCTTCGCGAGCCGGCCCGAGGCCCAGGCCTCGGCCGCCTCCGGATCGGCCAGGGCAGCGTAGAGGATCTGCTCGACCTCCCGCAGCACCGTCTCGGAGACGGGGGTCCCGGCCTCGTCGGCCAGCCGCAGTGCCTCCCGGGCCAGCGCCCCGACCACCACGTGCTGCTGGTGGGACAGATCGCGCAGCTGCTCCCCGTCCAGGGACCGGTGCGCCGCCCGCAGCGCCTGCCCGAGCTGGCGGAACTGCTCGACCTCCTCCGGCTTCGTCCGGACGAGCGTGTTCGACGTCCACGCCGCGATGGTGGGCCGCCGCAGCCCCGCGATCCGCTTCCCCGCGGCCGGATCCCCGGCCCGTTTCGCCCGGGACGCCGCCTCGTCCCGCGCCGCCGTGAACCGCGCGGGAGGCAGCGCGTACAGGCCGTCGATGACCTCTTCCACATCCACGCCGCCCACTCTCCGTCATCATCACCCGCGGACGGGGGACCGTGCGGACTCAGCGCGCCGCCAGCGGGACGCATCGGTACCCCGGGTACGGGACGAAGATCGCCGGAACGGGCCAGCGGCGCGGCCCGCGCGGGTGAATGACCGCTCCCGCCCGTTCCCACCTGGGGTGGAGCCCGTTGGAGAGTCATGCGCACTCCGATAGACGCCCCGATGAACGCATCGGCGGACGCCCCGGTTCCGGCCGTGGCCGCCGCTCTCCGCGGAGCCTTCACCGAGCGCGCGGTGGAGGCCGGTCCCGATCCCCTCTCCCGCATACGGGCCACGCTCCGCGACGACGTGCTCTGCGTCAGCCTGGCCGGGGAGTTCGACCACTACACCTGCGCCCGCCTGAACGGCCTCCTCGACGAAGGCGCCGCCCGCGGAGCCCGCCGGCTCGTCCTCGACGCGGCCGGGGTCAGCTTCTGCGACTCGGCCCTGCTCCACGTGCTGGACCGGTGGGCCCTGACAGGCGGCCAGGTGGAGCTGGCGGCGACCTCCCGCGCGCTGCGTCTGCTGCTGAACGTGGCGGCCCGGGTCCATCGCCCGCCCCGGGTCTGGCTCAGCCGGTGACCGCCTGACCGACGCGGTGTTCTTCGACGATGCGGCCGTCACGCAGTTCCACGACCCGGTCGGCCAGTTCGATCAGGGCCGGGTCGTGGGTGGCGACCAGCGCGGTGACGCCTTCGCTGCGCACCACCGCCCGCAGCAGCCGCATGATCGAGCGCCCCGTCTCGGAGTCGAGCTGGCCGGTCGGTTCGTCCGCGATGATCAGGTCCGGTTCGTTCGCCAGGGCCCGGGCCACGGCCACCCGCTGCTGCTGGCCGCCGGAGAGTTCACCGGGGCGCTGGCCCGCGTGGTCGGCGAGGCCCACCAGGGCGAGCAGCGTCCTGGCGCGCTCCTCGCGCCGGCGGGCGGGGATCTTCCGCAGCCGCATGGGGACCCCGACGTTCTCGGCGGCGGTCAGGACGGGGATCAGGCCGAAGGACTGGAACACGAAGCCGATCCGCTCGCGGCGCAGCCCCAGCAGCCCCGGCTCGTCCAGGCCCGCCAGCGGGGTGCCGTCGAGCAGGACGGTTCCGGCGGTCGGGGTGTCGAGGCCGCCGACCAGGTTCAGCAGGGTGGTCTTGCCGGAGCCGGACCGGCCCTTGAGCGCGGTGAGTTCGCCGCGGCGCACCTCGAACGACACGCCGCGCAGGGCGTGTACGGCTCGGGGGCCGCTGCCGAAGCTCCGGTGGACGTCGTCCACCACGACCATGGGCCCCGCCGTGCCGTCCTGTTGCTGCGTCATGTTGTGGGCTCCCCCTGAGACTGGAATCGGCCGACGGGCGCCCCGTGGAACGCCTCCCGTCGAATTTGCTCATCCGTCACATCCTGTACGCAAGTCCCTTCCCCTGTGCGTTCGAATCTGACAGCATCGTCCGCTATCCGGTGCCAGAGGTCCGGACGGGGGAGGAACAAGGCACATGCTCGGCTTCGTCGTGCGCCGGCTGCGCGGGCGATTGCCGCTCGCTGCCGCCGTACTGCTCACCGTACTGATCACCACGACCGTGCTGACGGCACTGTTCGCCTTCACCCGTGGTGTGGGCGAGGCGGGACTGCGCCAGGCGCTCCAGGGGCCGGGCTGGAGCCGGGCCACCGTCCTGGTCACCGACGAGCATCCGGGGTCGGCCGGCCCCGGGGGCGACGGGGCCGTACGGGCCTTCGCGGGCGAGCTGTTCGGCGGGATCCCGTACGGCGTCGAGTCGGTGGCGCGCAGCCGTCCGTACGGCCTGCAAGGTGGCAGCGCGCCCGGCAAGGACGCCGATCTGACACTGCTCGCCTCCCTCGACCGGGACCGCGTACGGCTCCTCGCGGGCCAGTGGCCGCAGGCGGCGGGCGGACCGGGCGGGGCGGATCCGTCCCGGCTGCCGGTGGCCGTGCCCCGGGCGGCGCTGGTCCGGCTCGGACTGACCGAGGCCGCGCTGCCCGCCGAGCTGCACCTGGACGACCGGTACGGCGGCGCCCCGCTCACCGTGCTGGTCACCGGCGTCTACCAGGCGGCCGATCCCGGGGCCGCGTACTGGCGGCTCGACCCGCTCGGCGGCCGCGAGGTCCAGGTCGGCAGTTTCACCACCTACGGCCCGCTGCTCGTCGACGGCAGCGCCTTCACCGCGGGCGGGCTCGCGCAGAACAGCCGTGCCTCGCTCCTCGCCCCCGACTTCGCCGCCGTGCGCCCCGCCGAGGCCGAGGTCCTGCGCGAACGCGCGGCGCCACTGGCCGGCGGCCCGGCCGGAGCCGGTGTCAAGATCCCCGCCGGCCTCCAGATCAGGAGCGAACTTCCGGCACTGCTCGGCGAGTTGGAGTCCGCTCAACTCGTCGCCCGTTCTTCCCTGCTGGTCGGCGCGCTCCAGCTCGCCGTCCTCGCCGCGGCCGCCCTGCTGCTGGTCGCCCACCTGCTGACGGACCGCCAGGAACCCGAGCGCGTCCTGCTCACCGCGCGCGGCGCCTCACGCGCACGGCTCGGCGCCCTCGGCGCCGCCGGGTCGCTGCTCCTGGCGCTGCCCGCCGCCGTTCTCGCACCGCTGCTCGCCCCGCCCCTGCTGGACCTGCTCGGCGGATTCGGCCCGCTGTCGCAGGTCCCGTTCGACACGTCCGGGGGCTGGCTGCTGTGGCCCGTCGCGGGCGCCTGCGCCCTCGGGTGCGTGGCCCTGACCGCGCTTCCGGCCGTACTGCGCGGCGCGGGCGCCGCCGCCCTGCGCCGCAGCGGCCGCCGTCAGGCCCTCGTCGCGGGGGCCGCCCGGTCCGGCGCGGACCTGGCGCTGGTGGTGCTCGCCGTCCTCGCCTACCAGCAGCTGGCGCAGTACAGCGGCCACGGGCCCGCCCCGGCCGGGGCGGGCGGCGGACTCGGCGTCGACCCGGTGCTGGTGGCCGCGCCGACCCTGGCCCTGTGCGCCGGCACCCTCCTGGTGCTGCGGCTGCTGCCGTTCGCCGCGCGGCTGGGCGGGCGGCTGGCCGCCCGCGGCCGCGGGCTGGGCCCCGCACTGGTCGGCTGGCAGCTCGCCCGCCGGCCCGGGCGGGCCACCGGCCCCGTGCTGCTGCTGGTCCTCGCCGTGTCCAGCGGGGTCCTGGCGCTCGGCCAGCACACCGCCTGGTCCGCGTCCCAGCGCGACCAGGCCGACTTCGCCACCGCCGGCGGCCTGCGGATATCGGGCAGCGAACTGGCCTCGCCGGGCCGGGGCGGACGCTACGCGTCACTGCCCGGCGGCGAGCGGGTGATCCCGGTGATCCGTGCCAAGCAGGAGCTGCCGGGCGGGCGCGCCGGGGAGGTGCTCGCGCTGGACGCCGCCGGGGTGGCCGAACGGGTGCCGCTGCGCGCCGACTTGCGGGACGGGCGCGCCATGCGGGAGCTGTTCAAGCCCCTCGCCGTGGACGGCGGCACGGGCGCGGGCGGCATCGCGCTGCCCGGCCGGCCGCGGCGCATCGACGTGGACGTGACGGTACGGGCGCCGGGAGTCGGCAGCCACCCCGGCCTGGGGCTGCTGCTGCGCGACCGGTTCGGCCTCACCTTCCGGACTCCGATGCTCCAGCTGCCCGAGGCAGGGGAAGCGACCGTATCGGTGGACCTGGACGCGCTCACCGGGGCCCCGCTCGGGTCCGCCGCCGCGCCGCTGAACCTGGCCGGGCTGGTGTTCTCGTACGGCATGGAGGACCCCGGCCCCGACCCCTCCGACGACGGGGTGGCGCCCGGCCCGCGGGATCTCACCGGGGAGCTGACCGTACGCCGGCTCGCCGTCGCCGACAGCCCGCACGGCGAGGCCCTGCCCGTCCCCGGCGGCGCGTCTGCCTGGGCCCTGAGCACCCCGGCCCTGACCAGCGGCGCTGCCGTCGCCGAACTGCTGCCGGGCGCTGAGGGCGGCCAGGGCGGCCCGGCACTGCTGCGGCTGCGCTACCGCGGCGGCTCCGACACCCTCGCCGGCGTCCGGATCGGGCTGGTCCCCGGCGGTGCTCCCGCGGCCGAGGTGCCCGGCATCGCCACCCGCGGGTACCTCGCCGCCGTCGGCGCGTCCGTCGGCGATCTGGTCCGCGTTCCCCTGGGCAGCGCGAGCGTGCCGGTGCGGATCACCGCGGCCGTCGGCTCCCTGCCGGTGGCCGGTGACAGCGCGCTGGCCGTCGATCTGGCCACCGCCGGGCGGCTGTTGGCCGCCGACGGCGCGAGGGAGCTGCCCGCCCCCGGCGAGTGGTGGCTGCCGGCCGCCTCCGCGGGCGACCCCGTCCCCGCGCAGGCCGCCGCCGCACTGCGCTCCGCGGCCGGGTCGCAGCAGGTGGAGCTGCGCGAGGAAGTGGCCGCCGCCCTGCTGGACGACCCGCTGAGCGCGGGCCCCCAGAGCGCGCTCGCCGCCCTCGCGGTGGCCTGCGCGGTGCTGGCGGCGATCGGCTTCGGGGCCGCCGCCGCTGCCACCGGGCGGGAACGGGCCCGGGAGTTCGCCGTGCTGCTGGCGCTCGGTGCGCCCCGCCGCGGGCTGGGCCGGACGGCCGCCGCCGATAGCGGTGTCCTGGTGGGCCTGGGCACCGCCGTCGGGCTGGGGCTCGGCGCCGCCATCGTCCACATGGTGGTGCCGCTGGTGGTGCTGACGCCGGCCGCGCGGCGGCCGGTGCCCGGGGTGCTGGTGGACCTGCCGGCTGCCCAGACCCTGCTGATGGCCGCCGCGGTCGCCGCGGTGCCGCTGCTGTCGGCCGTGTTCGGCGGCCGCCGTGACCGGACCGTCCGGGGCTCCGCCGAACGGCTGCGCCTCTTGGAGGACATGTGACCCGCCCGGCCCCGACCGCCGCCGACGGGCGCGGGACCCGCCCCGCGCCCTGGGTACGGACCCGGCTGCGCGCCGCGCCGCTGACCGCGCTGCTCGGCGCCGCCCTCGCCTTCGTCGCCGTCCTGCTGGCGGCCGCCCTGCCGCGCGCCGTCGACCGGGGCTCCGACCAGGCGCTGCGCTCCTTCCTGCACGACCGGGGCCCCGGCCCGACGAGCCTGCTCGCCACCGCGCCCGCCCGGTACGGCCGGCAGAGCCCCCAGGAGCTGGACTCCGTGCTCGCCACGCTGCGTTCGCGTACCGGCGGGTCCTTCAGGCTCGATGCGAGCGGTCCGGTGCACGGCACCCTCGGTGTGAAATCGCGCAGCCTCACCAACCCCGACATGCCGCGTCCCGATGGTGTCGACCCGCGGCTCACGCTGATCCGCCTGCCCGAGGCCGCCGCGCACGTGTCTCTCGTGGCCGGGCGCTGGCCTGGCGGCGCCGCCCCCGGCGCCCCGGTCCAGGTCGCGCTGTCGCGCGCGGCGTCCGAGACCCTCCGGGTCCCGCTCGGCACCGTGCTGGAATCCGTACCGGGCACCGCCGGTACGGCCCGGGCCGAGGTGGTCGGCCTCTACGACGCCGCCGACCCGACGGACGTCTACTGGACCGACCTGCCCTGCCTGACCAAGGCCTGCCAGGCCTTCACTCCCACCGTCGTGCCCCAGCTGTACTGGCAGACGGCCGCCCTGGTCGGCCCGGACGGCCTCGACCCGCTCGCCGTCTGGGGCGACGGCGCCGAAGACTTCTGGCGGCTGCCGGTCGACACCGCGGTCCTGCGGGCCGACCAGCTGCCCGCCGTCACCCGGGAGATCGCCGCCTACGTGGCCGGCCCCACCTCCTCCGCGCTGACACGCGCCACCCAGCGCCCCGAGCTGCGCATCAACTCCCGCCTGCCGGAACTGTTCAAGCAGGCCGAGGCCCGTCGCCAGGCCGCCGCGCCACTCGCCGCGATCGGCACGGCCGGAGTCGCCGGGGTGGCCCTCGTCGTGTTCTGCCTCGCCGCCGCGCTCACCGGGGACCGGCGCGAGGCCGAACTGCGGCTGCTGCTCGCACGCGGCGGCTCGCGCCGCACCGTCGTGGGCCGCCTGCTCGGTGAGGCCGCCGTCACCGTGCTGCCGGCCGCCGCGCTGGCCACTTGGCTCGCCGTACTGCTGCTGCCGACACCGCGCCTGACCGCCTCGCTGGCCGGGGCGTCGGCCGTCACCCTCCTGGCGCTGCTGGCCTTCCCCGTACGCGCCGCCGTGCTGCTGTCCGCGCCGCGGCGGCCGCGCCCCCGCCGCCGGCTCGTCGCCGAGCTGCTCGTGCTCACCGCCACCGCCGCGGCCGTGTTCGAGGTACGCCGTCGCGGGGTCGCCCCCGCCGGCGGCGGACTGGATCCGCTGGTGGTCGCCGCCCCGCTGCTGCTGGCGCTGTCCGGCGCGCTCGTCCTGGCCCGGCTGCTGCCCGCCGCCGTCGGGGCGATGGCCCGGGCGGCGGGCCGGGGTTCCGGCCTGATCGGCTTCCTGGGGCTGGCCCGGGCCGCCCGGGGCACCGGCGGCCGGGCACGCGTCCCGGTGCTACCGCTGGTCGCGCTGCTGCTCGCGGTCACCACGGGCGGCTTCGGGGCCACGGTGCTGAGCTCGGTGGACACCGCCCGGCTGCAGGCGGTCCGGCAGACCGTCGGCGGCGACGCCCAGGTCATCGCGCCCGCGGCCGGCACCCTCGCGCCGGAGCTGATCCGAGCCGCGGCCGCGCTGCCCGGC
This sequence comes from Streptomyces sp. NBC_00190, assembly GCF_036203305.1. Classification (GTDB taxonomy): domain Bacteria; phylum Actinomycetota; class Actinomycetes; order Streptomycetales; family Streptomycetaceae; genus Streptomyces. Next base: position 1,102,524 of record NZ_CP108131.1, read on the forward strand.
GTACGCACGTCCGTCCCCGTGTGGACGGACGACTACACCTTCCTCTTCGGCACCAAGGAGGGCTCCACCCAGGTGACGGTGGTCGTCGCCGAGCCGGAGGCGTACGCGGAACTGGCCCGCACCGTGGGGCGCGGCCGGTTCGACCCGGCGCTGCTCGCCGGCGGCGCCCCCGACGCTCCCGTGCCCGCGCTGCTGAGCCGCGACCTCGCCGCGCGAGCCGTCTCCGACACCCTGCGGGTGCGGATCGGCAGCGACGAAGTCGCGGTCAGGGCCGCCGGTGTGGTCGACGGCACGCCCGCCGTGGCGGGCCCGGGCGGCTCCACCGTCGTGCTCCCGGCCGGACCGGCCGGCGCCCACATCCCCAAGACCACCCGCCCGAACCGGTGGTTCGCGACCGGGCCCGTCGACGAGACCGGGCTGCACGACCTGATCCGCGCCACGGTTCCGGCCGCGACCGCCGGCCACTACACGGTCAAGACCAGTGCCGCCTCCGTCGCGGCACTCGCCGGCGAACCCCTCCAGCACTCGGCCGGCCGGCTGTTCTGGGCGGCCGTCGCGGCCGCCGCGGGCTTCGCCCTGCTGTCCGTCCTCCTCACCCTCGTCCGCGCGGCGCCCGAGCGGGCGGCGCTGCTGGCGCGGCTGCGCACCATGGGCCTGCGCCCCCGGCAGGGCGTGGCCCTGATCCTGGCCGAGGCGTTGCCGCAGGCCCTGGTCGCCGCCCTCGGCGGCGGGCTGGTCGCGCTGGCCGCCGTGGCCCTGATCGGCCCGGCCGTGGACCTGTCCGCGCTGGTCGGGGAGAAGGTGCCGGCCGGGCTGCGGCTCGCCGCGCGGCCCGTGCTGACCCAGGTGCTGGGCCTGACGGCCCTGGTCACCGCGGGTGTGCTCGCGGAGGCCGCGATATCCGGAAGGCGACAGATCACCACCGAGTTGAGAGCGGGAGACCAGCGGTGAACACCGACCAGCCGACCTACGAAGAGCTGCGCACGCAGGCCCTGGCCGCCGCCGCGCCCCGTACGACCGGGGCGGGCACGGCCATCGCCTGCGACCGCCTGGTGCGCATCTTCAGCACCGACGGGGTCGAGGTACAGGCCTTGCAGGGGCTCGAACTGACCGTGGCCCAGGGTGACCTGGTGGCCCTGGTCGGTGCCTCCGGCAGCGGCAAGTCCACCCTGCTGAACATCCTGGCCGGACTGGACGTCCCCACGGCGGGCACCGCCACCGTCGGGGGCTACGACCTGCTGGAAATGTCCGCGAAGGACCGGCTGCGCTACCGGCGGGAGGCGGTGGGCTTCGTCTGGCAGCAGACCGCCCGCAATCTGCTGCCCTTCCTGACCGCGGCCCAGAACATCGCCCTCCCCATGCAGCTGAGGGGCCGCGCCTCCCGGGGCGCCGCCGCGCGCCGCGCGGGCCGCGTCCGCGACCTCCTCGAAGCGCTGGAGATCCCCGACCTGGCGGGCCGCCGGCCGGCCGAGCTCTCCGGCGGGCAGCAGCAGCGGGTGGCGATCGCCGTGGCCATGGCCAACGATCCCGCGGTCCTGCTCGCCGACGAGCCCACCGGAGAACTCGACTCCGAGACCGGCGCCGCCATCTTCGAGGCCTTCCGCACCGTCAACCGCGAGCTGGGCGCCACCGTGGTCATCGTGACCCACGACCCGCTCGTCGCGGGCGAGGTCCGCCGCACCGTGGCCATCCGCGACGGCCGCACCAGCAGCGAGGTCCTGCGCCGCACGGTCACCGACGAGCACGGCGCGGAGTCGGTGAGCGAGCGCGAGTACGTGATGCTGGACCGCACCGGCCGCGTGCAGCTCCCGCAGAAGTTCCTGGAGGCCCTGGGCATGGAGCAGCGCGTGGCCGTCGACCTCGCCGCCGACCACATCGAGGTGCGCCGCGACGACGCGGACGCGGACGGGGACGCGGACGGGGACGACGCCTGAAGGACACCCGCGGGACCGGATTCCGTCACCTCCCCGGGTCGGGGGTCGTTAGGGGCCTTGGGGTTGACTCGGGGGCGAAGGGATGACGGTATGCGGCAATTTCCTCTGGAAATGCACCAAGTGGCACCTGGTCGGGTGGTCGAGTGGCGGTTGCGGTCCACGGCGGCGGAGGAGAGCGACGGCCCGGGTGACGCGGCGGGCAGGAAGGCGTCCTTCAACCAGGACAAGCACTTCACCGTCGCCGAGGAGAGCCGGGCCGCCGACGACCCCGTCGCGTCGTGGATCGCGGTCACCTTCGAAGTGGCCGGGCGGCTGGACGAACCGGCCCTGGCCCGCGCCCTGCTGGCCTTCGTCCAGCGGCACGAGGTGCTGAGGTGCGCGTTCCGGAGGCTGGCCGGGGAACTGGCCTGTGAGCCCTTTGACCCGGCCGAACTCGCCCTCGAGGCCGAGCCCGTGGGCGCCTTCGCGACCTCCGAGCTCCTGCGGGACTTCCTCGTCGAGCGGTTCAAGCGGAGCATCGACACCCTGTCCTGGCCGCTGTTCACCATGGGCGCGGTCCTGCGCGAGGACTCCGCGACGGTCTATCTCGCCTTCGACCACATCGTGTGCGACGGCATGTCGATGCCGATCGTCGTCCACGAGGTGCTGACCGACTACGAGGCCCTGTGCCGCGGTGAGGACAGCGGGCTGCCGCCGGTCGCCCCCAGCTACCTCGACTTCGCCGACGAGCAGCGGCGCCGCTACCTCTCCATCGACGCCGGCGACGAACGCCTGGGCTACTGGAAGGAGTTCATCGAGCGCGGCGGCGGGTTCTTCCCCCGCTTCCCGCTCGACCTCGGGGTGGAACCGGGCCGGATGTACCCGATCGTCAACGAAGCCTCCGTGCTGCTGGACGCGGGTGAGGCGGAGGTGTTCGAGAAGACCTGCCTGGCGGTCGGCGGCAAGCCGTTCATGGGGGTGCTCGCCTCCGTCGCGGTGTGCCTGCGCGAGGCGGGCGGCCCCGGCGTCTACCGGGGCCTGATGCCGGTCAGCGAGCGCGGCCGGGAAGGCTGGGCGGACTCGGTGGGATGGTTCGTCAACACCATGCCCATCGAGTTCGACGCCTCTCCCGGCCGGGACTTCGCGCAGGTCATGGCCGCGGTCCGGGCCGGATTCACCGAGATGATCGGCCATATCGACGTGCCGTTCGTCCGCGCGTGGGAGCTGCTGGCGCCCGAGGAGTTCGCCGCCCGCTCGTGGCCCTACCCGGTGAACTTCTTCTCGTACATCGACATGCGCAAGTGCCGGGGCGCCGACCGCCACGACGAGTGGCGGCCCGCCACCCACGTGTGGTCTGCGCGGGCCAACGGAGCCTGCTCGTGGTTCCAGCGGGACGCCGACGGAATGCACATGAACTCCCTGTACGTGGACACCGTCGCGGCCCGCCGCACCATGGGCGACCTGCAGGAGGCGCTGCGTCTGAAGGTCCAGGAGATCGCCCGCTCGGGCGGGTTCCGCCGGCCCGTCGCGCTGACCCCGCAGCGCCGGCCCGTCGGGTCACCGCTCGACGTGGCCGCGTACGCCCGGCGCGGCTGAGCCCCGGCCCCGGTCCTGGCGGCCGGCGACGGCGTGCGCCGTGTATCGGGGCGTCGGACGCGGACGGCCGATGCCCGGTGGCTCGGCAAGGAGGACCGCGGCGGCCGGTTCCGCTGCGGTCAGAGGCGGGCCGCGCGGCTGCGGAGCAGGGCGCGCTCCCGCGCGTTGCGGGTGAGCGAGGCCGCCCGCTCGAACTCGGCGCGGGCCTCAGCCGGCCGGCCGAGGCGCTCCAGCAGGTCTCCCCGCACGCTCGGCAGCAGGTGGTAGGCGCGCAGCCCCGGCTCCTGCGCCAGCGCGTCGACCAGCGGCAGCGCCGCCTCCGGTCCCTGGGCCATCGACACGGCCACCGCCCGGTTGAGCTCCACCACCGGGGACGGGACGAGCGTGACGAGGCTCCCGTACAGGGCGGCGATCGTCGGCCAGTCGGTGTCCTCGTAGCGGACGGCCGCCGCGTGGCAGCCGGCGATCGCGGCCTGCAGGGAGTACGGGCCGCTGCCTGCGTGGCGCATGGCCTCGATGCCCCGGTGGATGAGCATCCGGTTCCACCGGGCCCGGTTCTGGTCGGCGAGCAGGACCGGTTCCCCGTCGGGGCCGGTGCGGGTGGCCATCCGGGACGCCTGGAACTCCAGCAGCGCGGCCAGGCCGTGCACCTCGGGCTCCTTGGGCATCAGCGCCGCCAGGACGCGGGCCAGCCGCAGGGCGTCCTCGCACAGGGCGGGGCGGACGAGGTCCTCGCCGGCGGTGGCCGAGTAGCCCTCGTTGAAGACGAGGTAGATGACCTCCAGGACCGAGGCGAGCCGCGCCTCGCGGTCGGCCCCGTACGGGACTTCGAAGGGCACGCCGGCGGTGGCGAGCGTCCGCTTCGCCCGGACGATGCGCTGGGCGACGGTGGACTCGGAGGCGAGGAAGGCGCGGGCGATCTCCTGGGTCGTCAGCCCGCCCATCAGGCGCAGGGTGAGTGCGATCCGGGCCTCGGTCGCCAGCACCGGATGGCAGGCGGTGAAGATCAGCCGCAGCAGGTCGTCGTCGATGTCGTCCGGGTCGGCCGGTTCGCCGGGGGCGGGTACGTCCTCCAGGCTCCGGCCGACCTCGGCGAGTTTGCGCGCGTACGTCTCCTTGCGGCGCACGAGGTCGACCGCGCGGTGCTTGGCGGTGGCCATCAGCCAGGCGCCCGGCCGGTCCGGGACGCCGGACTGCGGCCACTGTTCGAGTGCGGCGACGAGGGCGTCCTGCGCGAGTTCCTCGGCGATGCCGACGTCCCGCACGATCCGGGCGACGCCCGCGATGATGCGCGCGGACTCGATCCGGAACACCGCTTCGACCGCCTGGGCCGTACTCACTGCCGTCACGGCCACCCATCAGAGCAGCCGTGACGCGGCAGGGCAAACGGGGCGCGGATCACATCTCCTGGATCTCCCTGACCTCGGCGCTCACGTTCCACTCCGCCGGGTGGATCTCCAGGAACCTCTTCGTCCACTCGATGGCCTCGGCCTTGTCCTTGCACTGGGTCAGGGAGTAGCCGCCGACGACCTCCTTGGTCTCCGTGAACGGGCCGTCGGTGTAGCTGATCTTTCCGCCGGACCAGCTGAGCCGGGTCCCCTCGGAGGTGGGGAGCAGCCCGGCGGTGTCCAGCATGACCCCGGCCTTGGTGATCTCCTCGAACAGGGCGCCCATGCGCTGCTCGAACTCGGCCGGGAACTTCTCGGGCGGCAGGTCCTGCTCGTTGATGCGGATCATCGTCAGGAAGCGCGGCATGGTGACTCCTCGGTCGGAAGCGGCGGGGGCTCTCCCCGCCTCTCACCCCTGCGTCGAACGGGAGGCGCCCGGATCGACAGCTCCTCGAAGATTCTTCGGAGAATTTTCCGGAGGGGCCATCCGGCGCACCCCTACTCGCGAGTAGGATCGCCGCCCAGGCCGCTCCCGAAAGGTCCCCCATGCCGCGCACGCCTTCCTCGCCGCTCCTGCTCGCCGGCCTCCTGGCCGGGGCGGCGGTCGCGCACGCCGCCGTGCCCGAGAAGTTCGACGCGACCGTCCCGCGCTCGCTGCCGGGCAGCCCGCGCGCGTGGACGTACGCGAGCGGGGTGGCCGAGCTCGCGCTTGCCGCCGGGGTCGCCCATCCGCGGACCCGCAAGGCGGCCGCGATGGCCGCGGCCGCCTTCTTCGTCGGCGTGTTCCCGGCGAACGTCAAGATGGCCGCCGACGCGCGCCACCGCTCCCCCGCCGTGCGCGCCGTGGCGTTCGGCCGGCTGCCGCTCCAGGTGCCGCTGGTGCTGTGGGCCGGGAAGGTGAGCCGCGGCGCCGCGGCCCGCTGACCGGCTGCCCCGTCGACCTCCGGCCCCGGCCCCCGGCCGCCCTGACCGGCCCGGATCGGGTCAGCGGCTGTCGCCCGTCCAGTCCCAGCGCCCCGGATCGCCCGCCCGGCGGCGGTAGTGGGCACGGCCGCCCGCCCCGTAGCGCCCTATCTCCGTGGACAGCCGGGCCTCTTCCGCGAGCTGCGGGGTGCTCCAGCCCGTGATGTCGAGGAGGAGCCCGTCCAGGGGACCGCCCACGAGTTCGCCGTAGACGTGGCCGGGGCGGGGGCCTGGGTCGGGATCGTCGTGGTCGGCGCCGTAGACCCGGCGGCGGAGCATCCTGTCGTCCATGCCTCCAAGCTTCACAGGCACCACTGACAATCGGCCGCCGCGTGCAGCGGCGATGATGGGTGCCGCCTCCCGGTCGCGGGAGGCATGGGAGCGAGGAGCGGCACGCATGGCACGTCGGGTACACCAGCCATTGGAGGACCAGGAGTTCGACTTCATCCTCTCCATGGCGCCGGGGCCGGTTCTCGCCTACTTCTGCGGGAGCTGGCCGAAGGCCCTGGAGGCGTGCCGGGCGATGGACACGCTCGTCGGCGAGCTGTCCGAGGAGTACGGGGCGCGGTTCACCGCCGTCCGCACCGACATGACCCGCTGCCCCGGGCCGACCAGGCGTTACGGCGTGACCGGCGCGCCGACCGCCGTGCTCATCAGGGACGGTGAGGCATTCGCGAGCCAGGCCGGACCGATGACGCGCGAGGAGTTCCGGGCGTTCCTGGACGCCCACCTCTGAGGCCGCCTCCGTAGGCCGGGCCGCCGGTTGGGCCCTGTGGGCGAACTCGGGTGATCTGGCCGAAAGTGGCATAGGTGGGATAGGTGCCTCAGGCATGTAATGGAGTCCGGCGAGACGGAACCATCGCTTGCGAGGTGCTCCATGTCAGAGACAGTTGCCTTCCCTCAGGACCGAACCTGCCCCTACCACCCACCGGCTGCTTACGAACCCCTGCGGGAGAGCCGGCCGCTCTCCCGCGTCACCCTCTTCGACGGCCGCTCCGTATGGGTGGTCACCGGGCACGCCGAGGCGCGTGCCCTGCTCGCGGACGGCCGGCTCTCCGCCGACCGCCGCAACGCGGCCTTCCCGGCGCCGACCAGGCGGTTCAAGGGGCTGCAGAACCGGCGTGCCGCACTGCTCGGGGTCGACGACCCCGAGCACAACGTCCAGCGCCGGATGCTGATCCCCAGCTTCACGCTGAAGCGGACGGCCGCCCTGCGGCCGCGGATCCAGCAGACCGTGGACCGGCTGATCGACGAGATGGTGGCGGGCGGTCCGCAGGCCGAACTGGTGGGCGACTTCGCCCTACCGGTGCCGTCGATGGTGATCTGTGCCCTGCTCGGGGTCCCGTACGAGGACCACGAGTTCTTCGAGGGACAGTCGCGGCGGCTGCTGCGCGGCCCGGAGCCGGCCGACGTGGAGGACGCCCGCCGCCGACTGGACGGCTATCTCGTCGGCCTGATCGAGCGCAAGCGCCGGGAGCCCGGCGACGGGCTGCTCGACGAGCTCATCGCGCAGCGCCTGGAGACGGGCGAGATCGACGTCGAGGAGCTGGTCGCCCTCGCCGTGATCCTGCTGGTGGCGGGGCACGAGACGACCGCCAACATGATCTCGCTCGGCACGTTCACCCTGCTGCGCCATCCGGAGCAGCTGGCCGAACTGCGGGCCGACCCGGCGCTCATCTCCTCGGCCGTGGAGGAGCTGATGCGGTTCCTGTCGATCGCCGACGGAATGCTGCGGGTGGCGACCGAGGACATCGCCGTCGGCGGGGTGACGGTGCGCGCGGACGACGGGGTCGTCTTCTCCACTTCCGTCATCAACCGCGACGACTCCGTCTTCGAGGAGCCGGACGCGCTGGACTGGCACCGGCCCACCCGCCACCACCTGGCCTTCGGCTTCGGCATCCACCAGTGCCTGGGCCAGAACCTGGCCCGTGCGGAGATGGAGATCGCGCTGGGCACGCTCTTCGAGCGGCTGCCCGGACTGCGGCTGGCGGCCGAGCCAGACCGGATCCCCTTCAAGCCCGGCGACACCATCCAGGGGATGGTCGAACTCCCCGTGGCGTGGTGAGGGCCGTGCCGGCCCGGCGGCTGCGCATCGACATCGACACCGGCGTCTGCATCGGCGCGGGCCAGTGCGCGCTGACCGCGCCCGGGGTGTTCACCCAGGACGACGACGGCTTCAGCGAGCTGCTCCCGGGCCGCGCGGACGGCGCCAGGAGCGCGCTGGTCCGGGAGGCCGCTCGGGCCTGCCCGGTCTCGGCCATCTCCGTCCGCGAGGACTGACCCGGCCGGTGGTGGGTGCGCAGGTATCGGGGGGCTGGATTTCCTGTACAGTTGTCCAGGAAATCTAGTCCCCCGAGAAGTGGAGGCGGCCATGCACACGGTCGCTCAGATATTGACCGGCCTCGTGGCCGCGCTGCACGTGTACTTCCTGGTCCTGGAGATGTTCCTGTGGCAGCGGCCGCCGGGGCGCGCGCTACACGGCTTCGACGCGGAAACCGCCCGGCTCACCGCACCGCTCGCCGCCAATCAGGGCCTCTACAACGGCTTCCTCGCCGCCGGGCTGGTCTGGGCGCTCGTCATCGACTCGCTGGCCACGCAGGTCTTCTTCCTCGTCTGCGTGATCGTCGCCGGGGTGTACGGGGCCGCGACCGCCAACCGCCGGATCCTCATCGTGCAGGCCCTGCCCGCGGCACTGGCCCTCGGCGCGGCACTGGCAGCGTGAGCCCTCAGGAGCCGCGCGAGCCCGCCGTGCGCGCGCCGGACCCGCGCACGGCGAGGACGAAGGCGCGGCTGCGCGAGAGCCTGCTCGCCGAGTGCGCGGACAAGCCGCTCGCCGAGGTCAGCGTCTCGGCCGTGGTCCGCGGGGCGCAGGTCGGCCGCGCCACGTTCTACCTCCATTACGAGGACCTCACCGCGCTCGCCGTGGACGCCTGCGCGGATGTGGTGCACGCGGCGGTCGACGCCCTGCACACCTGGCAGACGGGCCCCGGATCGCTTCCCCCGGCGCGGCCGCCCGCCGCGCTGGCCGCGTTCCTGACGGCCGCGGCGGACCGGGCGCCGCTCTACCGCACGCTGCTCCTCCCGGGCGGCGGCGGACCGCTCGGCGACCGCCTCCACCGGGAGCTGCGCGCCCGCGCGCACGCCGAGCGCACGGCGGCGGGCGCCCCGCACTCCGATCTCGTCGCGTCGGCGGTGGCCGCCACCTTCACCGGCGTCCTGGCGGACTGGCTGCACGGTGCCGTCCCGGCGGATCCGGCCGGACTGGCGGACCAGCTGTGGCGGCTGCTCCTGGCCCTCCACCAGGCCGCTTAGGACGGGGAGCGACCTTCGCGCCGCGGACGCCGAGAGCCCCGCCGGCCGGACCGGCGGGGCTCCCATCACGGGCGGTGCTCGTGAAGCGGACTACCGGAGGGGAACCACCCGCTCGGCCTGGGGGCCCTTGGGGCCCTGGGTGACGTTGTACTCGACCCTCGCGTTCTCTTCCAGGGACTTGAAGCCGGTGGTCTCGATGGCGGAGAAGTGCACGAACACGTCCGGGCCGCCGTCGTCCTGCTGGATGAACCCGAATCCCTTCTCCGAGTTGAACCACTTCACGATGCCTGTTGCCATCTTGCTGATCCTTCTCAACGTTCCACTGCGGGCCGCATATGCGGCCGTCATTGATCCTGCCCAAACGTCCCTCGGAGCACACGCTGAACGCGGCCAACCGTGGCGTGGCGCGTATTCGAACTTCTGACCGCCCTGTCCGTGAATCGAGGGATCGGCGCCTTCTCAAGACGCTTCGAGGGGGGACGGAGACCGAGGGGCTGCCGCGCGGGCTCGCCGCGGTCCGCCGACCCGGCAGCCCACGCAGTCGGCATGGCCCGTGTGCGCCGCGGTGTCCCGGGTGCGCCAGTCCCACTCGGCCTCGGGACGCGGCCCGCTCGGCTTGCCCCACCCCGCGAGGTGGAGGAGCCAGGTGACGATCCCGGCCGCGACGACGACGCCGAGGCCCAGCCAGATGCCGGGGGTCCACGCCGCGCACACCGCGGCGCCCGCTCCGGCGAAGCCCAGCAGGGCCAGGGTCGTACCGGTCCAGCCGGCCACCGTGTGGCCGAGATCGACGTGACCGTGCGCACTCATGATCCTCCCTGGTCGGACCGTCGGCAGTAGGCTCGGAGAAAGGTTCATTTATCTCACGAGCTAAGTTACTTAGATGCTAAGGAGTATGTGCGTGGAGGGCAAGACCCGCCCCCCGGCCACGGCCGAGGAGGCGATGGCGCGCATGGACCAGTTCGTCGCCCTGGGCATCGTCGGACAGCAGGAGGTCGCACAGCGGCTGGGGCTCAACGTCACCGACCTGACCTGCCTGGGCCACATCCTGGGCGCCGGGGACACCCCCCTGGCCGCCGGTGACCTCGCCGAGCTGGTGGACCTCACCACCGGCGCCGTCACCGGGGTCCTCAACCGCCTGGAACGCGCCGGATACGCGCGGCGCCGACCCGACCCCGCCGACCGGCGCCGGGTGCGGGTGGTGGCCGAGCCCGAGGCCGCCGCCCGGGTCGTCGCGGTCTACCAGCCGTTCTACGACCGGCTCGGCGCCCTGTTCGCCGACTACACCCCCGACGAGATCGCCGTGATCGCCGACTGGTTCGAGCGCGCCGCGGCCGAGGTGCGCGCCCACTGCGCGCAGGTGCGGTCGGGCGAACTGGACGGGGAACCGGAGGCCGGAGGGCAGCAGCCCCCCGCTGGTACCATGGGCGGTTGACCATCTTCTTCCTTCTTCTTCACTTTGCTTCGAAAGGCCCTGCATGAGGAACCCGTCAGTTCATGGACGCTTCGGTGTGAAGGGCGGTGCCAAGGCCGGGGCCAAGTCCGGCGGCAAGACCCCCCGGAGCATCGGGCCGCAGGGCGAGTTCACGATGCACGAGCCGAAGAATCCGGCGCTGCCGCCGGTGGAGTCGTTCTCCGAGCTCGACCTGCCCCTTGAGCTGGTGACGACCATGGCCTCGCTGGAGGTCAAGGAGCCGTTCCCCATCCAGGCCGCGACGCTCCCGAACGCGCTGGCCGGCCGGGACGTCCTCGGCCGCGGCCGGACCGGGTCGGGCAAGACCCTCGCCTTCGGCCTGGCGATGCTGGCGCGTACCGCGGGACAGCAGGCGGATCCGAAGCGCCCGCTGGCACTGGTCCTCGTACCGACGCGGGAGCTGGCGCAGCAGGTGACCGAGGCGCTGGCTCCGTACGCCGAGGCCCTGAACCTGCGGATGGCCACCGTGGTCGGCGGGCTGTCCATCGGGCGGCAGGTGAGCACGCTGCGCACCGGCGCCGAGGTAGTGGTGGCCACCCCCGGGCGCCTGAGCGACCTGGTCGGGCGGCGTGACGTCCACCTGGAGCGGGTGAAGATCACCGTGCTCGACGAGGCGGACCAGATGTGCGACATGGGATTCATGCCGCAGGTCACGGAGATCCTGGACCAGGTGCACCACGCGGGGCAGCGAATGTTGTTCTCGGCGACCCTGGACCGCAATGTGGACCAGCTCGTGCGCACGTACCTGAAGGACCCGGTCTCGCACTCCGTCGACCCGCAGGCGGGCGCGGTGACCACGATGGACCACCACGTGCTGCACATCCACGCGGCCGACAAGATCTCGGCGGCGACCGAGATCGCCGCCCGCGACAACCGGGTGCTGATGTTCCTCGACACCAAGCACGGGGTCGACCAGTTCGTGAAGCACCTGCGGGCCATGGGCGTACGGGCGGAGGGGCTGCACAGCGGCAAGTCGCAGCCGCAGCGCACCCGGACCCTGGCGCAGTTCAAGAGCGGCGCCGTGACCGTCCTGGTCGCGACCAACGTCGCGGCGCGCGGTATCCACATCGACGACCTCGACCTCGTGGTCAACGTCGACCCGCCCGCGGACCACAAGGACTACCTGCACCGGGGCGGCCGTACCGCCCGGGCCGGCGAGTCCGGCAAGGTCGTCACCCTCGTGACGCCGAACCAGCGGCGGGACATCGTCCGGCTGCTCGCCGACGCACGGGTCCGGCCGACCATCACCCAGGTGCGCTCCGGCGAGGCGGCCCTGAGCCGGATCACCGGCGCGAAGGCTCCTTCCGGGGTGCCCCTGGCCGGCTCCGCGCCGACCGACGCCAAGGGCAAGCCCTCGGGGTCGGAGCTCGGCTTCCGCGGGATGGGCACCCGGCCGGGCCGCCCGGGCAGGGGCAAGGAGTCCCGCAAGACGATGGAGGCCCGGCAGGCCGCCGAGGCCCGCCGCGCCGCCCGGGTACGCAAGGGCCTCTGACCCGCGTACGCCCCGCCCGGACAGGGGCGGGGCGGGCCTGGTCAGGCCAGGGTGCGGCGGCGCAGGCGATCGGCGGCCGCGTTGCGGACGCGGCGGGTGCGGGCCTCGGCGGCGAGCAGCCGCAGGGCCTCGGACGAGGTCAGGGACTGGGCGGCGGTGCGCTGGCACCAGTCGGAGGCGGCGGTGAGCTCCGCCGCGGACCACGCTTCACCGCGGGAGATCGCCTTGAGCAGGGTCCATTCGCGCAGCCGCCGCTCGGGGAAGGCGCGGCCGGCGAGCGCGGCCGTCATGGCCTGCGCCCAGGCGGGAAACCCCTCGTCGGCCAGCAGCCGGGCCGCCCGGCGGTTCAGGTGGGTGACCACCGCGCTCTCGGCCATCACGGGGTCGGGGTCGCGCAGCACGGCGGCCACGGCCTCGGCTTCGGCGGACTCGCCCGGCGCCACGGCCAGGAACTCCAGGTGGCGGCCGTAACGCCAGTGCTCGTGCGGCGTGCCGGCATCGGAACGGCTCATCGGCCGACGCCTTCGCGGACGCGCTCCGCCCGGCCGCCCGCCGCGGGCCCGACCGCTGCGGACCGCGGTATGCCGAAGGTGTGCCGCTGCTGCTTCTTCCCTCTCGCCATGGCACCCATTCCACACGACCGCCGTGAGCGCCCGGTGGTCAGGGTGCCCTCGGGGCGCTTCCGGGGTGCCTTTCCGGGTGCCTTTCGGGTTGCTCAGCCCGCGGCGGGCAGCATCAGCGCCTCCGCGCCGACCGGGCGGTAGCCGGCGGCCTGGAAGGCGCGGACGCTGCGGGCGTTGCCGGTGGCCTGCTGGGACCAGACCGGCTGCCCGTCGGGGACGAGGTGGCGGGCGGCGCGGGCGAGGTCCCGCCCGAGGCCGCGGTGGCGGACGTCCTCATCCACCTCAATCGCCGTCTCCCAGCGGCCCGCGACGCCCCGGCCGAGGACGACGACTCCCCCGTCCGCCGCCCAGACCCGTACGCCGTCCCGGCGGTGCAGGGCCCGCCGTACCCGGGGGTGGTCGGGGTCTGCGATCTCGCGCAGCTCCAGCGGGGGTTCGCCGGACAGCGGTCCGGCGACGGTCAGCAGGTCGACGGTGTCGGTGGTACGGCCCGTACGGTCCAGCAGCGCGGCCAGGAAGCGCGCGTTCATGGTGGCGGCGAGGGCGTCGCACGTGAGGGCTTCGAGAGTGGACCGCACCCAGTGCGGGTCCTCGTCGGTGAACACCACGGAGTGCGCGGTGAAGGCGATGACGCCCGCGTCGCGCCGGTTCTCCTGCGGCACCACGGTCGTGCCGCCGTCGGGCGGCGGAAACCGCCCCTCCGCGGCCGCGTCCAGGATCTCGCCCAGAGTCCGCCCCGTGCCGTGCTCGCGTGCCATGTCCGCACTCCTGATCAGTGGCCGGCACACATGATCTCAGGCGTGGTGTACGGGTGTTGGGGCGGGGGGGGCGGGGGCGGGGAGAGCCGGGCTGCCCGGGCCGGCTCTCCGTATCCGCCGGTCAGCTGCCGCCGGACCCGCCGGTGTCTCCGGCGTCGCCGATCCCGCGGGTCTCGCGGGTCTCGTACGCCTCGTGCCCGCCGTACCCCTGCTCCGTCCCGTCCCCGGGCCCGGGCAGCGGGGCTCCCGTCTCCAGGAGGGTCTTGAGACTGGAGGCGAGCATCGGCCAGGCGCGCCCGCACATGCCGATCAGGGTGCCGCCGGGTTCGAAGCCCTCGTGCAGGATGGTCAGCCGGGCCAGGGCGTCGCCGACCGGCTCGATCTCGTACGTCACCTTCGTGCGCCGTTCCCCGGCCAGTTCCGCCCGCAGCTCCTCGTCGACCCCGACCGCGGCCGCCCACTGCGGGCTGAAGGTGTGCCAGGTGTAGGACAGCAGGCGGTCCGGGACGCAGTCGAGGACCACCTGCTCGGGGTCGGTGGTGCTGGCCCCGCGCTCGACCCAGGCCATCGTCGAGCCCACGGCCCAGTCCGTCTCGAAGCTCAGGCCCCAGTAACGGCGGGTGAGGGCAGGATCGGTGAGTGCCTGCCAGACCCGGTCGGGATCGGCCTGGATGTACAGGGTGTAAGTGATCGCACTGTCGCTCATGGCCCCATGCTGCGGGACCGCGGACCGCGGACGCCGGATTTCCCGATCATGGCGGCGGACGCGGCCGGTCCGGCCCTCCCGCCGACACCCGGCTCACATCACGTGGAATGCGACCCCACACAGCCCGAGCCCGGCCCGCGCGGCCCCGCGCCAGGCTCGCAGCGGCCCGTCGAGGACGCTCTCCTCGCCGTCGGGTCGGTCCAGCCAGTGCCGCTCCTGCTCCCGAGCCCGCTCCCGCTCCCCCGGCGTGAACGCCAGCGCGCGCTCCACCTGCGGCAGCGCCCGTCGTACTTGGCCGGCGGTCAGCAGGAAGTTCCCGCACCAGCCGGGCAGCAGAGCGGCCCGCCAGGGCCCGATGGCATGGAAGAGCGCGGCGACCGCATAGTCCTTCCGCTGGACGGACACGAACATCGCCTCCGGTTCCGGCAGGCGCTCCCAGACATCGTCCGCGAGGTGGAAATCCGGGTCCGAGCTGCCGTTGCACAGGTCGTCGACGTGACGACCCGGGCTCGTCAGCTCCAGGAAGGAGCGGATCGCGTCGTCGTGCGTCGTACCCGTCCACCACGTGCGGTGGTCGGGCAGCGGGGCACTCTGCCACCGCGCCCACCGGCGGCGGGCTTCCGGGCGGTCGCGGTCGGCCTCGATCGCCACCGCCACGCGCGGCGCGAGCTCCCCGATGACGGAGTCCTCGTGGCCGCTGATCGACCAGGCACTGGTGAATCCCATGCCGTCGACGGTAGGAGGCCGCACTGACAGCGGCGGCCCGGTCTCACCAGCAGGTGCCCGGCTCCGGGAGTTCCGTGGGCGGGGTGCGGGGCGGGGACGGGAGGGACAGGTGGGTGCGGGCCGTGTGGACCGCCGCGAGTTCGTCGTCGCCCGCCCGGCCCCAGTCGCTCAGTTCGCGGACCTGCTCGGGGGTGGCCAGGAGCCGGGCGTACACCGGGTCCGCCGCCGGCGGGAACCCGGTGAGGCGCGCCGCGGTGCGGGCGTGGGCGCCCTGGTCACCGTGGCGGTAGCCGAGCTCGACGGCCCCGGCGGCCGGTGCGGCCGTCGGGGGCGGGAGGTGCGCTGCGCCGGTGGCGCGGTCGACCAGGAGCAGGACCCGGCCGTCGGGGGCGAAGAGCCACCCCGAGCGGTCCCGTACGGGCAGCCGCGCGGGTACCGGGCCCGGGTGCCAGGCGCCGTGCTGCGGCTCCCGGCGGGTGCGCAGCACGCCCAGCCGGTCGAGGGCGTTGGGCACGGTGGGACGGCCGTCCTCCAGCAGGGCGGTCCCGCAGCCGTTGATCCGGGCACGCAGCGCCGACAGGGCGCGGCGGGCGTCTCCCGCGTCCATCAGGCCGGGCAGATCGGCCGGTTCGGCGAAGTGGATGCCGGTGATCTCCTGGGGCGGAAGGCGAACGGAGTCGATCCGGTCCTGGGTCCACGTGCCGCCGTCGTAGACATGGAGGATCTCGCCGGGGAACCGCATCCCGGCCGGGAAGCCCGGGGTGTCGGCCGGGATCCAGTCCACGGCGAGGCCGTGCGGGTAGCACCCGTCGACGCCCAGTTCCTCGCGCACCTCACGGGCCGCCGCGGCGGACGGCGCCTCGCCGGCGTCCACGGCGCCGCCGGGCAGCATCCGGTCGGCGCGGTAGTCGACGCTCTGCACCAGGACCCGGCCGTCGACGTCGGTGACCAGGACGACGGCGCCGGTCCACAGCACGGCGCGCGAGGCACCGTAGGCCTCCGGGGTCATCCAGGTCCCCGCCCTCCGGTGCTCGTCGGTCCCTGCGCCGCCCTGCTCGGGCACGGCCTCGTCGGTCAACTGCGGCATCTGAACTCCGTTCACCGTGGGTGGACCCGCCGACTGTGCAACAGCGGGCGCGGCCGGCTGGTTACGGCAGCCCCCCGCCCGCTCCGCTTTGCCGCCCCTATACCTCCTTATTACCTGGTTATGCGGTCCTTGCTACCTTCCGGAGGCGGACTGGCGGCATGAAACCCGCCGGTCCGACCACGTCACCGGACCGAGGAGACCCAGCCGTGCGACGCGCTTCCGGTCCGGGGCACGTCGATTCCGGAAGGCTGGCCGGAGTAGATGCCGTGCGCGGGCTCGCCGTCCTCGGCATGTTCGCCGTGCACGTCGGCCCCGGCGCGCGGCCCGAAGGCGCCGGGTTCCTGATCGTCGCGGCCGACGGCCGCGCCCCGGCGCTCTTCACCCTCCTCGCCGGCTTCTCCCTGGTGCTCGCCCAGCGCGACCGCGACCCGGCCGGCGGGTGGACCCGGCGCTACCGCCCCCTGCTGATCCGTTCCGCGATCCTGGCCCTGCTCGGCGTGTTCCTGGCCTCGCTGTGGCCCGGGATCCTGGTCATCCTGGCCTTCTTCGCCGTGTACTTCCTCGCCGCCGAACCCTTCTCCCGGCTCGCCACCCCGCTGCTCGCCGCCGTCGCGGCACTCTCGGTGGTGGCGGGCCCGCTGCTGTCCTTCCTGCTGGGCCCGGTGTTCGGGTACGGGACCTCCGGGCGGGGACTGGTTCCCGAAGCCGCCGATTTCACCAGCTGGGCCGGGCTGGGCCGGGTGCTCTGCGAGCTGCTGCTCACCGGCGCGTATCCGCTGGCCACCTACTTCCCGTACGTCCTGGCCGGGATGGCTCTGGCCCGCCTGTGCGACGTCCGGGAGCGGGCGGTGGCCGGGCGGATGGCAGTCTGGGGCACGGCCGCCGCCGTGGCCGGCTACGGCTCCGCCTGGCTCGCCGCCCACGTGTTCGGCTCCCGGGGCCGGCTGCTGGACGCGATCGCCGTCCACCACCCGCAGGCCGCGGCCGCCGCCGATCCCGTACGCGAGGTGCTGCGCGGGCAGTACGGCGCCGTGCCCAGCACCTCTGCGTCACCGGGCGCCGGGCGACTTCACCCATCCGCATGACGGGTGCCGCCCGGGGGCGCCCCGTACGGCAGGGTGGGCGGATGCAGCTGCGCCGGGCCCTGCCCCTGACCCTTGCCGCACTCACCATGGCCACCGGATGCGTGACCGTGCATCCCGCCGCCCCGCCGGACGCTGCGCGCCTGACGCCCGCGGCCTCCCTCACGGAGCCCCGCCAACCGGCCGTCCCCGCCTTGCCGTTGGGCCATCTCCCGACGGCCGAGGAGACCGCCCCGCAGAGCCCGGAGGCCCGGGAGCCCGCACCGGCGGATCCGGTCCCGGCGGCGGCCCCGGAACCGCAGCACCGGGCGGCCGAGCCGACCCGGAGATACCGGCCGCACCGGCCGCCGGCGCCGTACAAGCCCGTCACTCCCGTCAAGCCCGCCCGCCCCGCGCCCCCGGCCAGGCCCCGCACGTTCCCCCCGGCGAAGGCCAAGTCCCGTCCCGCGCCGCCGCGTACGTACGACATGACGCCGCTGTGCGAGGCGGCCCGCGGCACGGTGTCTCCCTCCATCGTGGCCCTGTGCCGGTAGAGGGGGTGTCCGGCCCGACCGGCGGTTACCCTCGGAATCGCACGGCGGACGACTCGGGGAGCAGGCACATGAACGACGCGGGACCGGAGGCGGCCGCGGCCGTCGTCCGTGCGCTGCGCGAGCTGGCGAGGGAACGGCCGCACGAGGTCGAGCTGTTCGACGGGTTCACGGACGCGGAGCTGGACGGCTGGGCCGTCCCGGTCCCGGAGGACGTCCGGATCGTGCTGCGGGAGATCGGCGGGCTGGAGAGCGAGGCGCACGAGTACCGCTTCGGGCCGCGCGGTCGCGCGGTGTTCGAGGACAGTCACTGGACCCTCGGTGAACTGGACTTCGGCGAGGGCTCGCTCATCGTCGGCGTCGGTCCCGTCGGCTGGGGGCCGGTCGTGGCCGTCCGTCCGTGGGGGGACGGCGCGGACGTCACCGTCGAGGCCCCGGAGTTCGTCGGCTGGCTCGCCTGCTTCACCCGGCGGCTCGCCGAAGGGACGGCGGACCGGACCGCCGCGAAGCACTTCGTACCGGCCGTCCCGACCGTCGAGGTGGCCGAGGGGACGGACACCGGGCTCGCCGCGCTCGTCGGGCGCGGCGACTCGCTCACCGATCTCGTCGACCTGCGCGACCTGCCCGGCTACCCGTGCGCGGTGGGCTGGGAACCATATTTCTCCACCTCTCACAACACGGCCGACACCGGCAGCAGCGAGGTCGAGTACCGGATCGTGGGCGACGGCCGGGCACTGCTGCTGCGCAGCGTGGTCAGCGGGGACTTCCTCGGGCGGCCGGTGCGCAGGCACCGCCCGCCGGCGGATGCCGCGGACCGCGCGGTCGCCGAACTGCGCGCGCTGGCAGCAGAGTTCCCCTCTTTCGCCGTCCTCGACGCGGGCGCCTGCGACCGGACCATGGACGGCTGGGCGGTCCCGGTGCCCGCCGACGTCCGGTGCGTGCTGCGGGAGATCGGCGGGGTGGCCATCGCGGGACTGCCCGCGCTGCGGCTGCTGCCCGGAGCCCCCGAGCACGAGGTGGACCCCGAGGTGCACCGCATGATGGGCGGCGACGGCACGTACTGGCCGCTGACCCGGATCGGGTACGGGCACAGCCCCGCACTCCTGCAGATCCGCGTCGACCCGGAGACCGGGCGGTGGGGGTACGCCGTCTCCGTTCCCGCCGACGCGAAGGCGCTGCGGGAGTACCCCGAAGTGGCCCTGGTCGCCGAATCCCTGCCGGACCTGCTGCTGACCTTCGCCCGGCTGGCCCGGCAGGCCGTGGACGGCCCGGACTTCGCGGGCCGGGTCACCCGGGACACCCGGTGGCTGTTCCCCAACACCGGGGAGCCGTGGCCGCGGCCGGCCCCGGTCGGCGAGTGGGCGGGATCCGCGGACCCGCTGCTCGCGGCGGCCGCCACACTGCCGGCCGGGACGCACGCCGCCGACCTGCGGGCGGTACCGATCCCGAGCGACCTGTGCTTCTACCGGGCGGCGGGCTGGCCGTACGCGGCCCGGCTGGACCGGCTGCACTTCGCGGCCGGCGGCGGGCTGGCCGCGGCGATACCGGCCGGCGGCTGAGCGCACCCGGGGCGGTGCGTCACGCCGGCCCGTCGTCCGGGGGCGGTCCGTAGAGCCCGGCGAGTTCGGCGCCCAGCCGGGCCAGCCACTCCCGTACGTCCGGCGGTTCGAGCACTTCGATCCGGGCTCCCAGTCCGGACAGGTGCGCGGCCAGCGCCCGCGGTGCCGGGCCGTCGACCCAGACCTCCGTCCAGCCGTCGGGCAGCGGGCCGCCGACGCGCAGCCGGCCGCCGGAGAGCCGTGCCAGCAGCGCCACCGCGCCGGGTTCGACGCGGGCCCGGGCCGTCACCGCGTACAGCCGGTCCTCCATGGCCCCGGCCAGTTCCCGCCAGGCCGTGGCGAGGTCGAAGTCCGGTGGCCGGTGGGCGGGTTCGCCGGTCGGCTCGACCGAGGTGACCCGGCTGAGCCGGAAGGTGCGCAGCCCGTCCTCCGTACCGGCCACGAGGTACTCGACTCCTGCCTTGGCCACGAGTCCGAGCGGGTCGGCCGTACGGACGGCGGCCGGTTTGCCGGCGCCCGCGTACCCGAGGCGGATCCGGGTGCCGTCCACCACGGCCCGCTGGAGGGCCGAGCGGTACGGGGCGTCGGCGGTGACGGGGGTGCGCGACCAGTCCGTGCCGTCGACGGCGGTGGCCCGCGAGGCGGCCTCGGCGCCTCCGCGGAGCGTGGCCGGCAGGGCCTGGACCAGTTTGCGCAGCGCGGTGCGCAGTTCGGGGGTGGTGGCCTGGGGGCCGGCGACGAGGAACAGCGCCCGGATCTCGTCGGCGGTGAGGCCGGTGAGGTTGGTGCGGGCGCCGCCGACCAGGGACCAGCCGCCGCCCCGGCCGCGCTGCGCGTAGACGGGGATCCCGGCGGCGGCCAGTGCCTCCAGGTCGCGCCGTGCCGTGCGCTCCGAGACGTCGAGTTCCTCGGCCACTTCGGGGACGGTGACGCGCCCGCGCGCCTGGAGGAACAGCAGGGCCGCCACCAGCCGGTCAGCCTTCATGGGAGTCGTTTCGCATGGACAGGATTCTCCCCGGAAAACTGGCCAGAAGGTGGCCACTTTGCCCGCCAGGATGAGGTCATGACCGAAACCGAGCAGTTCACCACCGCCCCTTCCGCCCCGGCCGCCGCGGCCTCCTACCCCGGCGTCGACACCCGTCCGGATCTGGCGGCGGCCGTCGCCCTCGCCGGGCGTACCCTGGCCGCCGTCCGGCCGGACCAGTACGACCTTCCGACGCCCTGCACCGAGTTCGACGTCCGGCGCCTGTCGAGCCACCTCGTCGGCGTGCTGCGGCGGATCGCGGTGATCGGGCGTGGTGAGGACCCCTTCAGCGTCCCGTCCTTCGCCGACGAGCTCGCGGACGGCGAGTGGGCCGCCGCCTGGGAGCCGGCCGCCCGCGAGGCGGCCCGGGTATGGGCGGACCCGGGAGTGCTGGGCCGCGACCTGCGCCTGCCGATGGGGGTCAAGCCGGGGGCGGTCGCGGCGGCCGTGTACGCCAACGAACTGACCCTGCACACCTGGGACCTCGCCACCGCCACCGGACAGCGGCCGGACTGGGACGCCGGCCTGCTGGAGCGACTGGTCGAGGTGGTACGCCGGGCACTGCCCGCCGAAGCCCGCGGCGGCCGTATCCCGTACGGCGAGGTCGTCCCCGTGGCCGAGGACGCGTCCGCCCTCGACCGGCTGGTGGCCTGGTCCGGCCGCCGCCCCTGAGCGGGCCGCCCGGCGCGGGCGGGCCGTTATTCGATGGATGAGGCTGCTCCGGATACCTACAGTGACGGGGCACCACGTCGTCGAGCAGGAGCAGATCATGCGCACGCACTACCCCCGTACGCCCCATCTGCCCTGGTCTCCCGGGGCCAGCGCGGACGATGTCCGGGTGACGGGGCCGGGGGCGTGGTCGGGGCTGGCCGGGCGTGAGGTCGTGGTGACCGAGAAGCTCGACGGGGAGAACACCACCCTGTACGCGGACGGCCTGCACGCGCGTTCGCTCGACTCGGCCCACCACCCCTCGCGGGCCTGGGTCAAGGGCCTCCAGGGGCGGATCGGCGCGGGCATCCCGGCCGGCTGGCGGGTGTGCGGGGAGAACCTGTACGCCCGGCACTCGCTCGCGTACGAGGATCTGGAGAGCTGGTTCTACGGGTTCTCGGTGTGGGACGGGGAGCACTGCCTGGACTGGGACCGGACCGTACGTTTCCTGCGCGGTCTGGGCGTTCCCGCTCCGCGCGTGCTGTGGCGGGGCGTTTTCGACGAGCGTGCGCTGCGCAGGCTGAAGCTCGACACCGCGCGGCAGGAGGGGTACGTCGTACGGACCGTGGACGGCTTCGCGTACCAGGATTTCGGGCGGTGCGTGACCAAGTGGGTGCGCGGCGGGCACGTGCAGACGGACACGCACTGGATGTTCGCACCGGTCGTGCCGAACGGGCTCGGTCCGGCCGCCCCGTTGTGGGCGGTCCGGTCGGGTGCGCGGGCCGACGCGGCGGAGCTGCTGACGGCGGCCGGGGTGGCGGGTGCGCCCTGGGCGGCCGGCGCCGCCGAGGCCGGCCAGGTCTCCGGGACCGATGCCCCGACCGCATCCGTCGCCGATGCGGTGGCCGAGGCCGCCGCGCGGACGGACGGATCGGGGCGGACCGGCGACGCCCGGCTGGCCGGGGTGCTGGCCGCCGCGCTGCACGGCGCGCCGCGGGGCCGGGTCGCGGCGCGGCTCGCGGCGGGACCGCTCGGGATGGGGCTCGCGCGGCAGGTGTCCGACCTGCTCGGGCTGTACCCGTACCTCCAGCGGCCGTTCCCGGACACGGAGCGGCGGGCCGGGCTGGTCCGGATGGCCGCCGCGGCCGATCTGGGCGTGCTGCACGCGCTGGCGGGGGCGACGGCCGGGGACGCGCAGGCGCGCGAGTGCGTGGAGTGGTCCGCGCTGTGCGCCGAGGAGGCGGGGCTGCTCGGCCCCGACCCGCTCGGAGCCTTGCGCACCGCGCTGCGGGAACCCCTCGGTGAGCTCGGCGCGGACGCGGCCGACCGCTGCTGGGCCGAGGCGCGGCGCGCGTTCGCGCTGGGTCGGATCGGCACGGCGGAGGAGGCGGTGGCGGCCACCTGGCGCTGGCGCGACGGAACGTTCCCCCGGCTGGTGCAGCTGTGCGGCCCCTCGGGCAGCGGCAAGAGCACCTTCGGACGCGCCCTGCCCGGAGTGGACACCTACATCAGTCTCGACGATCTGCGCACCGCCCGGGGTTCCCGTGCGGACCAGCGGGCCAACACGGAGGTGCTGAGCGAGGGCCTCGACCGCCTCGACGCCGCGCTGGCCCGCGGGGGCACGGTCGTGTGGGACGCCACCTCCCTCACGGACCAGCAGCGGGGACTGGCCGGTTCGGTCGCGCGCCGCCGCGACGCGCTGGTCACCCACGCCGTCGTGCTGGTCGACGAGGAGGAGCTGGTACGGCGCAATGCCGCGCGCCCGCATCCGGTGCCGCCGCAGGTACTGGACTCGCAGCTGCACCGGTTCAGCCCGCCGTATCCCGGTCAGGCGCACCGGACCTGGTACATCGGCGCGGGCGGCGGCGTCGAGGACACGGTGGGCGTTCTGGGCGCCGCGGCGGGCGGGGAGCGTTGATGCGTACCAGCGAGGAGCTCTACCATCAGGTCCGCTGGGACCCCCGGTTCGATCCGGCGCGGTTCGTCCTCGGGCTGCTCCAGCGCGGAGCCGCCCCGAAGCGCGTGCCGCTGCCGTCCTTCGTGCCCGGCGGCGACATCCCCTGGCACCGCGTGCTGTTCGTCGAGGCGGACGGCGAACTGGTGTGGGACCGGGCCACGGGAGTGGACCGGATCGACGCCACCGCCGCGGGGCGGGTGCGTGATCCGCGCCTGCTGCGGGCTCCGTTCTTCACCGCCCGGACCCCGTACGCGTGGGATCCGGCGGACGGCGGCGGCTGGCTGCCGACGCAGGCCCCTCCCCCTGGCGGGACGGGGGCCCCGACCGCGGTGCGGCTGCTGACCTGGAACACCCTCTGGGACCGGTACGACGCCCCGCTCATCGCCACCGCCCGGCGCAGGCCGCTGCTGCTGGCCGATCTTTCGGCCGCCGACGCCGATGTCATCGCGCTCCAGGAGGTCGAGCCCGCGCTGCTCGGCATGCTGCTGGCCGAGGACTGGGTGCGGGAGCGGTACACGCTCGCCGCGGATCCGGGCGGCCGCGACGTCGCCGAGTACGGGCTGCTGGTGCTGAGCAGGCTGCCGGTACGGGAGGCGGGACTGCACCGGCTCGGCCCGCACAAGGCGGTCACCGCGGTCACGGTGGACGTCGCGGGCGGACCTCTGGTCGTCGCCGCGACCCACCTGACCAGCGATCACACCGAGAACGGAGAGGTACGGCGGGCCGCCGAACTGAGGCGGCTGGCCGAGGGGCTGGGCGGTGTGGAGGCCCCGCTGGCGCTGCTGGGCGACTTCAACGACGGCCGCTCCGGAGCCGAGGGACCCGGGGCCGCGCTGGGGATGCGGGATGCCTGGACCGATGTGCACGGGGCCGGCGACGGTACGCCCACGTTCGATCCGGTGGCCAATCCCCTGGCGGCGGTGGGCTCGCTGTCGGGGCGGGCGGCGCGGCTGGACCGGATCCTGCTGAGGGCCTCCGGGCCGGCCCGGGTGACCCGGGCGGCGCTGCGCGGCCACGCTCCGGACCGGGACGGCCTGTTCGTCTCCGACCACTACGGGGTGGAGGCGACGGTGGAGTGGGGGGCACCGGGCGCCGGGCCCGCGCGGCTGGGGGCCCCTCCCAGCGGAGCTGGGGGAGTACCGTCGACCGCGCGTACGGCGGTGGCGTGGCTGCCGCCCGAACTCCCCGAGGCGGCGGACGCGCTGCGGCGGGCGCACGACCCGCAGGCCGACCGCTGGCCCGCACACGTCAACCTGCTCTTCGGCTTCGTGCCCGAGTCCTCGTTCGAGGAGGCCGTACCGCTGCTGGCCGAAGTGGCGGCGGCGACCCCCGTGTTCACGGCACGGATGGAGGGGGTGCACAGCTTCGGGCACCGGGAGGACGCCACGCTCTGGCTGGATCCGGCGGCGGCCGGCGACGAGCCGTGGCAGGACCTGCGCGGGGCGCTGGCACGGCGGTTCCCGGGGTGCCGGGAGCGCACCGGGGAATACACCCCGCACCTGACCCTGGGCCGCAGCCGGGATCCGCAGCGGGCGGCTCGGGAGTTCACCGCCCGGCTCGGCGGCGGCGTGTCGGCGCGTGTCGGGGAACTGGCGGTGCTCTCACGGCGCGGGGACGGGCCGATGCGGGTCCGGGCGACGGTGGCTCTGGGAACCGGCGAGGTGCGGTGGGTGGCGCCGGAGGCCGCGGAGCCGGTCGGCGAACCCGCCCCCGGACCCGCCACCGGAGCGATCACCGAGCCGGTCACTGCCCGGTTCGTCACGGCCACGGCCGATCGGGTGGCCGGGGCGATCGGCGCCGGGCTGCTGCGGGTGGCCGGATCGCGCCGCATGCGCTGCGAACTCGCGCACGCGGACCTGGACCTGGTGGCGGCGCTGCCGGGCTCGCCCGATGTCGCGGAGGTACGGCGACGGGTCGAAGCGGCGCTGCCGGAGGCCGAGCGGATGCGTGAGGTGACCGGTGCGCGGGTGCCGGGCCTGCGGTTCCGGCTGGGGACGCTGGATGTGGACCTGGTGGTGGTCGGCTGTGGCGCGGTGGAACCGGGGCAGGCGCTCGCCCGGCGGTCGGAGCTGGGCGAGGCGGCGGCCGTCGCGCTCAGCGCGCTGAGCGACGCGGATGCCGTACGGGACTTCGTGCGCGAGGAGGCCGACGCCTTCACCCGGCTGGCCCGGGAGGTCAAGGCCTGGGCCCGGGCGCGGGGTCTGGACTCGGCGCCGTTCGGCGCGCTGCCCGGCCTCGCCTGGGCGGTGCTCGCCGCGCGCACCGTGAGCGCGGCCGGGCCGATTCCGCCCGAGGCCCTGCTGCGGGAGTTCTTCGGCATGTGGGCGGCGTGGGACTGGCGGGAGCCGGTCGGCCTGACGCCCTCGGCGCCGGGGCCCGGCCCGGTGACGGTCCTCACCCCCTCCGAGCCGGTCCGCAGTTGCACGACGCAGGTGGGACTCGGCATGCGCGATCTGCTGGTCCGGGAGCTGTACCGGGCCTGGGAGCTGCTGGACGCGGATCCCGGGGCCTTCGGCGAGGTCCTGGCGGCGCCGCCGCTGCACCGGCGGCACGCCGCCTGGGCGGTGGTGACCGTACGGGCGCCCGAGGAGCGGGAGTTCGAGTCGGTCCTGGGCCGGGTGCGCGGCCGGATGCGGGCGCTGCTCGGCGCCCTGGAGGAAGCCGGGACCGCCGACGCGCACGCCTGGCCGGATCCCTTCGGGACGGTCCCGGGCCTGGCCCGCTACGCGATCGGGCTCGGCGCCACCCCGCCGGACGCGGCGCGGCTCGCCGCCGTGGCCGCGCCGTGGTCGCGCGGCCTGCCCGGCGTCGAGGTCACGTGGGCGGCCTGCGGCGAGGTGCCGGACCTGGGCCGGCGGGGCCCGGGCCCGGCGGTCGGCGCGTAGCGGCCGTTCACGTTCAGATCTCGATGACGATCTTGCCCGAGGTGTGGCCGCCCTGGCTCAGCTCGAAGGCCGCGGCCAGCTCGGACAGCGGGAAGGTCCGCGCGACGGGCACTGTGAGCTGTCCGCCGTCCGCGAGGCGGCCCAGTGCCTCCAGGTCGCTGCCGACCGGGCGGACCCACATCCACTCGCCGCCCGAGCCGGTGACGGTGGGGTCGGCGATCGAGGCGTGGCGGCCGTCGGCGTGCAGCACTTCGCGGGTGACGGCGAGGACCCCGCCGACGAAGTCGGCGACGACCGTGACTCCTTCGGGGGCCAGTTCGAGGACCCGGCCCGCGAGTCCGTCGCCGTACTCGACGGGCTCGGCTCCGAGCGATCGGACGCGGTCGTGGTTGCGGGCGGAGGCGGTGCCGATGACCCGGGCCCCGAGCGCGCGGGCGATCTGGACGCCGAGGGAGCCGACGCCGCCGGCGGCGCCGTGGATGAGGACGGTGTCGCCCTTGCCGGTGCCGAGCCGGGTGAGCACCTGGTAGGCGGTCTGGCCGGCGAGCGGGAGCCCGGCGGCCTCGGCCCAGCCGAGCGAGGCGGGCTTGTGCGCGAGGGACCGTGCGGGCACGGTGACGAACTCGGCACAGGTCCCGCCGTGCACGTAGTCCTTGCGGGCGTTGGCCATGACCTCGTCGCCCTCGGTGAACTCGGGGGTGTCCGGTCCGACCCGCTCGACGGTGCCGGAAACGTCCCAGCAGGGAACCACCGGATACACGACGTCCATCAGGCCGTCGAGCCCACCCGCCATGACCTTCCAGTCGACGGGGTTGACGCCGACGCACTTCACCCGGACGAGGACCTCGCCCGGACCGACCTTCGGCAGGGGCAGCCGTGTCTCGGTGAGCACCTCCGTACCGCCGTACGTCTCGTAGGCAATCGCCCGCATGGTGTTGTCCTGCGCCATCCACCTGACCTCTCCGTGAGCTGCTGGACCCGCCCCGGGCCCATCCCACCACGCGCGCGGCGCCCGCCCCGAGAAGCAGGGCGGGCACGGTGCGGCGAAGCGTCAGCGGGCGCGGTGCGAGGCGATGATCTCGGCGTAACGGCGGCCGCTGGACTTCACCGTGCGACGCTGGGTGGCGTAGTCGACGTGGACCAGGCCGAAGCGCTTGTCGTAGCCGTAGGCCCATTCGAAGTTGTCCAGCAGCGACCAGGCGTAGTAGCCGGCCACCGGTGCGCCGCGGCGGGCCGCGCGGGCGCAGGCGGCCAGGTGGGCGGTGAGGTAGGCGGTGCGTTCGGGGTCGTGGACGCGGCCGTCGGGAGCCACGGTGTCGGGGTACGAGGAGCCGTTCTCCGTGATGTGTACGCGCTGGGCTCCGTACTCCTCGTGCAGGCGCATGATCAGCGACTCCAGGCCGTCGGCGTCGACCTCCCAGTCCATGGCGGTGCGCGGGACGCCGGGCCGCTCGATCTGGCGGGCGAAGGGCGCGGGGCCGGCCGGATCGTCGGTGACGACCTGCGGGAAGTAGTAGTTGAGGCCGGTCCAGTCGAGGGGGGCGGCGATGGCGGCGAGGTCGCCGGGACGTTCGGGGAGGTCCACGCCGTAGACCTCGCGCATGTCCGCGGGGAAGCCGCGGCCGTGGACGGGGTCGAGCCACCAGCGGTTGACGTGGCCGTCCATGCGCCGGGCGGCGGCGTGGTCGGCCTCGCTGCCGGTGGCCGGTTCGACGGTGGAGAGGTTGTTGACGATGCCGATCCGCGCTCCGGGGGCGGCCGCGCGGACGGCTTGGGTGGCGAGGCCGTGGCCGAGCAGCAGGTGGTAGGAGGCGCGGACGGCCGCGGTGAGGTCGGTCAGGCCGGGGGCCATCCTGCCCTCCAGGTGGCCGATCCACGCCGAGCACAGCGGCTCGTTCAGCGTGGCCCAGTGGGTGACGCGGTCGCCGAGCCGTCCGGCCACGAGACCGGCGTACGCGGCGAAGTGCTCGGCGGTGGCGCGCTCGGGCCAGCCCCCGCGGTCCTGGAGGGCCTGGGGCAGGTCCCAGTGGTAGAGGGTCACGTTGGGTTCGATGCCCGCGGCGAGCAGTGCGTCGATCAGCCGGTCGTAGAAGTCGAGGCCCTTGGAGTTGGCGGGGCCGTCTCCGCCGGGCACGACGCGCGGCCAGGCGACGGAGAGCCGGTAGGCGTTGGTGCCGAGCTGCCGCATGAGGCCGATGTCGCCGCGCCAGCGGTGGTAGTGGTCGCAGGCCGTGTCGCCGGTGTGGCCTCCGTCGATGGCGCCGGGGACGCGGGTGAAGGTGTCCCAGATGGAGGGGGACCGGCCGTCCTCGTCGACCGCGCCCTCGATCTGGTAGGCGGAGGTCGCGGTGCCCCAGGCGAAGTCGCGGGGCAGGGCGGCGAGGTCGAGGGCGCGGTCGGCGACGGGGAGGCGTTCGAAAGAAGTCATTTGACGGCTCCTGCCGTGAGTCCGGCCACCAGGTACTTCTGCAGCAGCAGGAATCCGGCGACGACGGGGATGCTGACGACGAGCGAGGCGGCCATGATCTGGTTCCAGTACACGTCGTTCTGCGTGGAGTAGCCCTGCAGTCCGATGGAGAGGGTGCGGGTGGTGTCGTTCGTCATGACGGACGCGAAGAGCACTTCGCCCCACGCGGTCATGAAGGCGTACACGGCGACGGCGACGATCCCGGGCACGGCGGCCGGGAGCACGACCCGCAGCAGCGCGCCGATCGGGCCGCAGCCGTCGACCGTGGCCGCCTCGTCGAGGTCGCGGGGCACCGAGTCGAAGTACCCGATGAGCATCCAGATGGAGAAGGGCAGCGAGAAGGTGAGGTAGGCGAGGATGAGCCCGCCTCGGGAGCCGTAGAGCGCCACCCCGGTGCTGTTGCCGATGTTCACGAAGATCAGGAACAGCGGGAGGAGGAAGAGGATCCCCGGGAACATCTGGGTGGACAGCACGGTGACGGTGAACAGGCGCTTGCCACGGAACCGGTAGCGGCTGACGGCGTACGCCGCGAAGACGGCGATGACCACGGAACAGACGGTGGCGGCCCCGGCGACGATCAGGGAGTTCAGGAAGTACGTGGCGAGCGGGACGGTGTGCCAGATGTCGATGTAGGGGCGGATGGTGAGCCCGCCGGGGATCCAGCGGAACCGGCCCGCCACGTCCGCCAGCGGCTTGAGCGAGCTGGTGACCATCACGTAGACGGGCAGCAGCACGAAGCCGGCGAGCAGGGTCAGGAAGACGGCCCGGACGGCCCTGAAGGACAGGGGCGGGTCGAGCGGGCTGCGGGGCCTAGCAGGCATCGTCGTGCCTCCGTCCGCGTGTGGTGACGAGCAGGTACCCGGCGGTGACCAGGAGGAGGAAGAGCAGCAGGAGGACGGACATGGCCGAGCCGGTGCCGAAGTTCCAGGTGACGAAGGACGACTGGTAGATGTGGACGGAGATCAGGTCGGCGGCCTCGGGCGCCGCCTTGCCGAACAGGACGAACGGCGTGTTGAAGTCGTTGAAGGTCCACAGGAACAGCACCAGGACCAGTACCTGGTTGACCGCGCCGAGCGAGGGCAGGGTGATCCGGCGGATCTGCTGCCAGACGCCGGCGCCGTCCAGGGCCGCGGCTTCGTAGAGGTCGCCCGGGATGTTCTGGAGGGCTGCCGTCACGACGAGGAAGGCGAACGGCCAGCCCTTCCACACCGAGACGGTCAGCAGGGCCCAGAAGCTGTTGTCGCCGATGAGCCAGAAGGTGTGCTCGGCGCCGCCGAGGCCGAGCTGGTCGTGGAGGACGTGGTTCACCAGGCCGTTGTCCCGCTGGAACATGAACACCCAGGTGATGACGGCCGCGTAGACGGGCAGGGCGTACGGGACGAGGAAGAGCGCCCGCAGGAAGCCGCGGCCGCGGAAGCTCTCCTGCGTGAACACGGCGGCGGCGGTTCCGAGCAGCCAGCACAGGCCAACGGAGAGCAGGGTGAACAGGCAGGTGGTGAGGAAGGAGCCGAGGAGGGCCTCACCGACGGGGCGGTTGACGTCGACGGCGAGTTCGTAGTTGCGCAGACCTGTCCAAGGGGCGCGGGACCAGTCCCGGATGAAGAACTGCGTGAGCTCCCGGAAGCTCATCAGGATGCCCATCACCATCGGGACGAGGTGGATGAACAGTTCGAGGAGGAGGGCGGGCAGGAGCAGGAGGTAGGGCAGGGCGGTACGGCGCAGACGGCCGGTGGGGCGCATTCGTCCCGTACGGCGTACCCGGACGGCGGCGCGGGGCGGCCGCGGGGCGGCGCCGGCCCCAGCCTGGGCGTCGGCTCCGGCGTCGGGCCCGGTGTCTGATGGCATCGCGGTGGGCGCGGAGGTCATCTGGCGGGGCTCAGTTCGGCATCTGCTGCTGGGCCTTGGTGAGCTTCGCCTTGACCGATTCGGTGGTCACCGGGCGGCCGGCCGCGGCGTCGGCGAAGAGCTCCTTGATCGCGGTGCCGACGGTGGTCTCGAACTGCGACTCCTCGGGGACCTGCGGGAGCGGGGCGGCGCTGGTGGCGAGGGTGTCGCGGAGCACGGTGAGGTCCTCGGCGGCGAAGGCCGGGTCGCTCTGGGCGGCCTTGACCGGCGGGATGGAGCCGTAGGTCTTGTTGAGGATCTTCTGCTCCTCGTCGCCGGTCATGAACTTCACGAATTTCAGCGCGCCGTCGATGTTGTCGGTGTTCTTGAAGACGGCCAGGTTGATGCCCGCGACCATGGAGTTGGTGTTCCTGCCGGTACCGGGGGTGCCGCCCGCGGGGACGGGGACGGGGGCCACACCCCAGTCGCCCTCCTTCATGCCGTGTGCCGTGAAGCTGCTGGCCGCGCTCTGCCACAGGACCATGGCGGTCTTGCCGCCGGCGAAGTCCTGGAGCGACTGGTTCTTGTCGTACTCGGCGTTGCCGGGCGCGATGATCTTGTCCTTGGCCATCAGGTCGACGTACTGCTTGACGGCCTCGACGTTGGCGGGGGTGTCGAAGGAGGGCTTGCCGGCGGCGTCGAAGAACTCGGCCCCGTGCTGCCTGGAGAGCACGAAGGCCTGGTGGATGTTGTTGGAGAGGTTCGAACCCTCGGCCCCCAGCGCCCACTTGCCGTCCTTGGACAGCTTCCGGCCGGTGGTGACCATCTCGTCCCAGGTGGCCGGGGGCTTCTCGATGCCCGCCTCATGGAACATCTTCTTGTTGTAGTAGAGCGCGTACGACATCGAGTAGAGCGGGACGGCGGCCGGGTCCTTGCCGGCGGCTCCGGCCGAGCCGATCGCGGACTCGACGAAGCGGTCCTTGCCGCCGATCGCCTCGAAGTTCCCGGCGTCCCAGGGCAGCAGGGCGCCGGTCGCCTGGAGGGAGGAGGACCAGGTGTTGCCGATGTTGAGGACGTCCGGGCCCTGCCCGGAGGCGGTGGCGGCGAGGATCCGATTGAGCAGGTCGGACCACGGGACGACTTCGAGCTTCACCTTGATGCCGGTCCGCTGCTCGAACTTCTTCAGCTCGGGACCGAGCGCGGCCTGGTCCGCCGCGATGTCCGGGCCCTGGTTCGACGCCCAGTAGGTGAGCTCCCCGGGGGCTGTGTTGGATCCGCCCCCGCTGTCCGCGGATCCGCCGCCGCAGGCGGTGGCGGCGGCGAGGAGGGCGACGGTGACGGCGGCTGCGGCGGCTCTGGTTCTGCGCATGGCGGCTCGGCCCCTTTCGGCGAGGTCGCGGGCAACGGCAAGGCCGACGCGGGCGCTCCGTCCAGGCCTTAATTTAGGACGTGAGTTAAGCCTCGTGAAAGGGTCGCGTCAAGAGGTCGCGCAAGGGTATGTTGCGAGCGATGCCACTGCGGAAGGAGCCGGATGACCACGGGGCGTAGCGGACGAACGGTGCGGGACCTGCGGCGGGGCAACCGGAGCGCCGTTCTCCAACGGCTGTACTTCGGCGGGCCGATGAGCCGCCAGGAACTGGGGCCCGCCACCGGGCTGAGCTCCGGATCCGTCAGCAACGTCGTCGGCGAACTCGTCGCGGACGGGCTGCTGGAAGAGGCCGGCGTGGTCGACTCGGACGGCGGCCGGCCCCGCACCCTGCTGCGCGTGGCGCCCGGCAGCGCCCACATGATCGGCGTCGATGTCGGCGAAACCCGGGTCCGCGTCGAGCTGTTCGACCTGACCCTGACCGAACTGGCCCGCACCGAACTCCCGTTGCTGCCGCGCGGCTGCTACGACGTCGGCCCGATCGTCGACCACATCGAGCAGGGCATCGCCACCGTGCTCGCCGAGGCCGGCGTCGGTACGGAGCGGCTGCTGGGCGTGGGCGTCGGCGTACCGGGCATCGTGGACCGCGAGGCGCCGGGCGGGGCCGTGGTGCACGGCCAGACCATCGGCTGGGACGCGGTCCCGCTGGAGGAGCTGCTGCGCGCCACCGGAGCCCTGCCGCCGGAGGTCCCGTACATCATCGACAACGGCGCGCGGACCCTCGGCCAGGCGGAGATGTGGTTCGGCGCGGGGCGCGGGGCCCGGGACGCGGTGGTCGTGCTCTTCGGCTCGGGCGTCGGCGCGAGCCTGATCACCGACGGCTCGCCGGACGGCGGGACGACGCAGGGGACCCCGCTGGAGTGGGGCCACCTGACGGTCTCCGTACGCGGCCGGCGCTGCCGGTGCGGGGCGCTGGGCTGCCTGGAGGCGTACACGGGAGCCGAATCCCTGCTGGCCCGCTGGGCCGAGCGCGGCGGCGGCCCGGTGGACTGCGTGGACGAGGAGGAAGCCCTGTCGGCCCTGCTGGCGGCGGCCGGTTCGGGGGACCCGGTGGCGCGGGAGGTCCTGGACGAGACCGCGGAGTACTTGGGCGCGGGGCTGTCGGACCTGATCAACCTGTTCCGTCCTGAGCGGATCCTGATCGGCGGCTGGGCGGGCCTCATGCTGGGCCCCCGCATCCTCCCGGCGGTACGGGAGCACGCGACGCGGTACTCGCTGCGCCATCCGGCGGGCCGGGTCACCGTGGGCCTGGGTTCCCTGGGCCCGGACGCCGTCACGGTCGGCGCGGCCACCCTCCCCCTCTCGGCGTTCTTCGCGACGGGCGGCCGCCGCGCGGCCCCGGCCCCCCACACCGAACCGCCGGGCTGGCGCACGGCCCTGGAGGTCCGAAAGCCGTGAGGGACGGGGCCGGGGCCGGCCGGACCGGCCCCGGCGGTCACTCGTACTCCGTACCGCCCTTCCGGGTCAGGTACGCCGGGCTCACCGCCTTGCCGATGGCGCGGCCGCCCACCACCGGGCTGTACCGCTCCACCACCGGCCGGATCACGACCCCCTCGCGCAGGTGCACCTCCCGCCCGGACACGGTCTCGCGGCCGCTCGCCAGCTCCAGCACCGTGTCGAGGTCGTACGGCCCCTCGTACAGCCGCGGCACCAGCGGCAGCTCGCCCTCCGGCAGCACGGCAGCCGGGTCCAGCCACCGCACCTGCCCGTCGATCTCCGCGGACACGTCGAAGACGGCGTATCCGGGCGGGGCCCCGGCGGTGCGCACGTCCGTCCCGTAGCCGAGGTCCTGGACGCCCGCGCCGTACACCTCCCCGAAGATCCCGACCCGGCTCGCGCCGAGCCGGGCAGCCAGCCCGGCCGCGACGGCCGGCACGCCGTGCCCCCGCACGGCCCGCCAGTAGACGTTGCGCTCGTCCTCGCTCAGCGCGAGCCCCTTCGAGCCGTAGCCCTTGGAGGAGACCACGGCCCGCTCGCCCTCGACGACGTACGTGAACAGGCAGGCGGTGCCGTGCAGTTTCTCCGTGAGGACGACCGGCTCGCCGGGCTCGAAGAGGTGCGGATAGCGCTGGAGGTTCTCGATGTCCACCCACGGCATCAGGTCCGGGGCGGACTCGACGTCGCCGTTCATCGTCGTCGGCACGGGCGGCGCCCATTTGGTGATGCCCAGCGACTCCGCGAAGTCCGTGCCCTCCTTGGCCGCCAGCACCAGATCGACGTCGGCGAGCGCGCGCGGCCGGCACACCAGCCCCTGCGAGAGCTCGCCGCGCAGCCGGACCGCCTTGACCCGGTCGGCGGAGCTTCCGGCCAGCCTCCCGGTCAGGCCGAGCTCCTCGATCAGGCCGGGCGGCAGGACGGCCTGCTCCGGTATGTACAGGGCGAACTCACCCGTGCGGTAGGCGCCCTTGGCGACGACGGCCCGGTACAGGCCCACCTGGGCCAGCTCCAACGCGTCGGCGTTCGGGTGCTCGTGGACGGTCAGCTCCTCGACGGTGACCCTCAAGGTCGACATGGGCGGACTCCTCGGACGTGGCGGTGGTGATGGACGCGACTGCGGCCGACGCCCACTTTCCCTCCCGCCATTTCCGCTGGTCCAGCGCTTATCGGGGTGTTAGCCTGCCGCGCCGCCGAGGGCCTCCGACCGCGGGAGGGTCAGCCGCCGATGGGGAACGAAGCCTGCGTGGCGGGCCCGTAGACACCGGGCTGGTCGCCCTTGATGTTCCGGTCGCGCTGGAGCTGGGCGACACCGCGCCGGGTCTGGCTGTCGTAGACACCGGTCGTGGAGACGTACGTGAACCCCTGCCCGAACAGCCGCTCCTGCAGGGCGCGCACCCCCGAACCGCTGTCCCCCATGCGCAGCGTGCCGTACGAGGCCTGCCCGGCCGAGGCGCTCGCCGACGGCCCCGGCTTCGGCGACGCCTGGGAGGCCGAGGCCGAGGCCGTGGCCGACGCCGAGGGCTTCACGGACCGTACGGTCGCCTCCGGCGACGGGCTGCCGTCCGGGCTGCGCGCCGGGAGCGCCGGCAGGGACAGCCGGAGCGGCGCCTCTGCCCGCGCGCGGGGCTCCGGCTCGTCGGGGCCGGTCAGCAGGTACACCAGACCGCCGGCCAGGCCGAGCGCGATCAGGGTGAGGGCCGCCGCCGGGAGCCGGCTGCGGCGGCCACCGTCGCGGTCACGCCCGGCCGCGCGGCGCGAGCGGGGCGCGGCGGAGGCGGCGTCGCGGGCGGCGGGCGCCGCCTCCGCCCGCGGTTCGAAATCGTGGAAGGACAGCGGTGCGGGGCCGGTCTGCGGCCAGACGGAAGCCGTCGGCCCGGAGGGACCTTCCGGGGGCACCGCGTACGGGCTCGTGAACAGGCTGTCGCCGGGGACGGGTCCGCTCTCGTCGGGGTGGTGGGACACGGTTGCCGGTCAGGCTCTGGCACGCCGTGCGGCACCGCGTGCAACGAGCGCGGGAGAACCACCGGTCGCGGCCGGGTGGAGCGAGGAGCGGACCGATATGGACATCTTGGGGTCTCCGAGTGCAGCTCATGCGGTGGTTCTTGATCGGGCGCACTCTGTCCCCTGTGCGTACCCCGGGTCAAGCCTGATGTCCGAACTATCCCTTCGGTCCGCTATCCCGGCGCCGGACCGACGTGACCCGGACGGTACCCGCGGCCAGGAGCATCAGGGCGGCTCCGCCGAGCGGTGCGGCCGGGGCCGCGATGCCGTCGACGGCGAGGCCGCCGAGCAGCGCGCCCGCGGCTATGGCCAGGTTGAACATGGCGACCATGAGCGAGGAGGCCGTCTCGGCCACGGCCGGAGCCGCCTTGATCATCCAGTTCTGCAGGCTCACCGGGACCCCTCCGTACACCGGCCCCCAGGCGAGCAGCAGGGTGGTCCCGGCGACCGCTCCCGGGAGGACGGCGATCGACGCGAGGATCACGGTGAGGCAGGTGCTGACCGTGAGCAGCGTGCGGTACGCGTCGCGCGCCCCGGCCAGGAAGTTGCCCGCGACGCCCGCGACGCCGTATCCGAGCAGAAGGGTGCTGACGTACCGGGCGTCGATGCCGGAGACGTCCTGCAGGATCGGCCGTACGAAGGTGTAGGCGGCGAACTGTCCGGTCACCACGAGGAAGGTGACGACGACTCCCGCTCGGACCCCCGGGTTCTCGCGGAGCAGGGCGGGGAGTTCGGGGAAGGTGATGGGGCGGCTCGGCGGCAGCGGGGGCAGCAGCAGGAGCAGGGCGGCCAGGGTGAGGAGGCCGAGGGCGCCGACCGCCGCGAAGGCGGTGCGCCAGCCGCCGAGTTCGCCCAGCAGGGTCCCCGCGGGGACGCCGAGCACGGAGGCGGTGGGGACGCCGCCGAAGGATCGATTCGGCTCCGCGGCCGCCGTCACCCGGACGCGTGAGGCGGGGCCCCGGCCGGGCGGGGTGTACGGCAAAGTGGTGCGATGCAGTTACGCCGGGCCGTGCCCCTCTCCCTCCTCGCGCTCCTCGCGAGCGCCGGCTGTGTCTCCGTCGGCCCGCAGCAGTCGGTTCCGGTTCCCCCGCGTGGTTCCGTACCGCCCGCCGACGCGCCGGACGCGTTGCCGCCCGTGCCGCTGCCCCTCGGGGAGCTGCCAGCGGCCGCGGCGGGCGGCACCGGCCCACGTCCCGTCCCGGCTCCCGATCCGGCCCCGGACCCGGCCCCCCCGGCCGCGCGGCCCCGGGCCAAGGCCTCCCGGCCGTCCGCCGGACGGCAGCACGCCGCCAAGCCCACGGTTCCCCATCCGCGGCGGGGGCCGGTCCCGCCGCCGCACGTGGACGAGCTGTGCGCGGCCGCGGAGGGCGCCGTACCGCCGTCCATCGTCGATCTGTGCCTGCGCCAGTACGGTCACTGACCACCACAGTGCGAGGCTTGACCCTCCCCCTGTGTCAGGGCCTGCACTGGAAGGCGTCATGTTCACCATCGGAGACTTCGCCAAGCACGGCCGCGTGTTGGTCCGCATGCTGCGTCACTACGACGCCCTCGGACTGCTGCGCCCGGCCCGTGTCGACCCCTTCACCGGCTACCGCTCCTACGAGGCCGGGCAGCTCGCCCGCCTCAACCGTGTCATCGCGCTCAAGGAACTCGGCTTCAGCCTCGACCAGGTGGGGACGATCCTCGACGAGCGGGTGGGTACGGAGGAGATGCGCGGCATGCTGCGGCTGCGCCAGGCGGAACTGGAGACCGCCATGGCCGCCGCGGCGGCCCGGCTGGTCCAGGTCGAGGCGAGGCTCCGGACCATCGAGAGCGAGGGTTCCATGCCTGCCGACGACATCGTCGTGAAGAGTCTCCCGTCCGTCCGGCTCGCCGAGCTGGCCGGGATCGCGGGGAGCTACGAGCCGCAGGACATCACTCCGGTCATCGGCCCGCTGTACGAGGAGCTGTGCCGCCGCGTCGAGGAGGCCGGGGTGGTTCCGGCCGGTCCCGGCCTCGCCTACTACGAGGACGCGCCCGGCGTGGAGCCCGGTACCGCGGTCCTGGTCCACGCGGGGCTGCCGGTGGCGGCGGCGGTCCGCGCCGAGGATCTCGGGGGCGGGGTACGGATCGTCACGCTGCCGGCCGTCGAGCGGGCGGCGACCGTGGTGCACCGGGGCTCGATGGACGGGGTGCTGCCGACGGCCCAGGCCCTGGCGCGCTGGATCGACGCGCACGGCCACCGCTCGGCGGGGTACGCGCGCGAGTTGACGCTCGCCTGCCCCGAGGACCCGGACCAGTGGGTCACCGAACTCCAGGAGCCCCTCGCCCCGGCCTCCTGACGCCTCAGGCGCGGCGGCCGCAGACGTGGGCGCAGCGCCTGGCCGTGTCCCGGCGGGCGGTGCGCAGCCGGTGCACGGTGGTGCGGCCCCGGCGCTTCCACTCCCCCCGGGGCAGGGCGGCCCGCTGGCCGCCGCTCGCGATCAGGGCGTTGACCGGGGTCATCGGGTCGGCGGCCATCGCCTTGGCGAACAGGACGCCGACGACGAGCGGGACCAGGGCCACGGCCAGGGCGGTGCCGGCGGTGGTCACGTGCTGCATGCGCGGGCGGAGCGTGGCGCTGCGCGGGGCCTCGGAGGTCATGGCCTCATTCGACCAGCGGCGGCGCGGCGGGGAATCGGGGCGGATACTCAGGCTGTTGGGCTCCAGGTACTCAGACGGGCGGGCGGGGTGGTAGGTGATGGAGGCATCCGGGCAGGGTTTCGAGGCCGCGACCGGCGACGGCCCTGACACGCCGGACGAAGCCGGAGCGCCGGCTGCCCGGCGGGCGGCGGAGGTACGCACGGCGTACGAGGGGCTGCTCCAGATCCGTCGGCTGGTCAACGGCCCGGCGGGCACGGCGGTTCCCGCCCCGTGGGAGGTCCGCCGGCTGCCGCACGCGGTGGCCCTCGTACTGGAGGCGGCGGGGATCGCACCGTCGGCGCTGGACGCGCGGGGGCGGCGTACGCGGACGGGCTACCGCGTGGCCGCCGGAGCTGAGCCCGGGCGGGCGGAGGTGACCTGGCCCGGCCCCCCGGGCGGCGGCGCGGCCGGGGAGGAACAGGAACGGCTGAAGGCCTGTGCGGCCGTGCTGGAACGGCTGGGGTGGGTGTGCCTGCTGTACCGGGGCGCCCGCGGGCGCCGCTTCCTGGAGGTGGAGCCCCCGCGCTGACGAAATCCGGTGGCCGTCGCCGTCCCGTACGGCGAGACTCGCGCGATGAGCATGCTCGAAGCGCTGGCGGACCGTATCGGCCGCGGCGAGACCGTGGACTTCCGGCCGACCGGCGGATCCATGGCGCCCCTGATCCACAGCCGGGATCGCGTGCGGGTCGCGCCGGCCGACCCGGCGCTGGTCGAGGTCGGCGACATCGTCCTGGCCCGCGTCAGCGGCGCGGTGTACCTGCACCTGGTGTCGGCGGTGGCCGCGCCCCGCCGGCGCGTGCAGATCAGCAACAACCAGGGCCACGTCAACGGCTGGACCGGCCATGACCGGGTGTTCGGCATCTGCCTGGCCGTGGACGGCGTCCCCCGCCCGGGCGCGGCCGCCAAGGTCCGCCGTCCCGCGACCCGGCCCGTCGCGCTCGCCACCCGCCGCCTCGACCTGCTCCCGCTGAGCCCCGCGCACGCCGACGAGATGGCCCTCGTACTGGCCGACCCCGCCCTGCACGCCTTCATCGGCGGCGCACCGCTGTCGCCCGACGGGCTCCGCGCCCGCTACGAGCGGCTGGCCACCGGCTCCCCCGACCCCGAGGTCGTGTGGGCCAACTGGGTACTGCGGCTGCGCGAGCAGGGAAGGCTGGTCGGCACCGTCCAGGCCACGATCACCCCCGGCCGTGACCGGGCCGAGCTGGCGTGGACCGTCGGCACCGCATGGCAGGGCCGGGGTTTCGCCGCGGAGGCCGCCCGGGCGCTCGCCGCCTGGCTGACGGAGCTCCCGATCGGCACTCTCGTCGCGCACGTGCACCCGGACCACGCGGCATCGGCGGCGGTCGCCGCGGCCTGCGGCCTGCGCGCGACCCTGCACCGCCAGGACGGCGAGATCCGCTGGCAGTCCGCCGGCCGCGGCGGCCCCGGCTCGGGGTGAGCCGGCCGGTGTCAGCCGTAGCGGGCGGCGAGCGCCGCGACCGTGCCGGCGACGGCCGAGCGCAGCTCGGGCGGGCCGAGGAC
Organism: Streptomyces sp. NBC_00190; assembly: GCF_036203305.1. Taxonomy (GTDB): domain Bacteria; phylum Actinomycetota; class Actinomycetes; order Streptomycetales; family Streptomycetaceae; genus Streptomyces. The sequence continues at coordinate 1,141,587 of NZ_CP108131.1, forward strand.
CTCGGCCTCCGTACCCAGCCGGAGCAGGTCGCCGACCGCGACGGCCTCGGACTCCACCGGGAGCCGGATCCGTACCCAGCCCTCCTCGTCGGCCGGACCGGCGTCGGCGAGCGCCCGTACGCCCGCCGCGCCGAACTGCATCGGCAGCAGCCGCTGCCCGCGGGGCGAGAGGCGCAGCTCGGCGGTCTGCTGGTGGAGCACGGCGTCCAGGCGGCGGGTGGACTCCTCCCAGTACGCGGCTAGTTCGAAGTCGGCGGGCCGCTCGAAGGCGTCGGGCGAGGCGTCCACCGCCAGGAACCGCGAGACCCGGTACGTCCGGACGGCGGCCGCGGGGGCCGCGGGGGCCTCTGAGCTCACCGCGTTCCCGGAATGCCCGGCCCGGGCCACGAGGTACCAGATGCCGCCCTTGAGGACGAGGCCGAGCGGATGCAGTTCCCGGTGCACCTCGCCGCCCCAGCGGCGGTAGTGGGTGTGCAGGACCCGCTGGTCCCAGACGGCCTCGGCGATCCCCGCGAGGTGCGGGACGGGGTCGGCGTCGCGGAACCAGGCGGGCGCGTCGAGGTGGAACCGGTCCTGGATCATCCTCGCCCGGCCGGCGAGCGCGGCGGGGAGCGCGGCCTGGAGCTTCAGCTGGGCGGCAGCCAGCTCGGCGCCGAGGCCGAGTTCCCGCGCGGGGCCGGGTACTCCGGCGAGGAAGAGGGAGCCGGCCTGGGCGTCGGTGAGGCCGGTGAGGCGGGTCCGGTAGCCGTCCGCCAGCCGGAACCCGCCGGCCGGGCCCCGGTCCGCGAGGACGGGGACTCCGGAGGCGCCGAGGGCCTCGGCATCCCGGTAGACGGTACGGACGGACACCTCCAGCTCGGCGGCGAGCTCGGGCGCGGTCATCCGGCCGCGGTTCTGGAGCAGCAGGAGCAGGGAGAGGAGGCGGTCGGCGCGCATGGCAGTCATTGTCGCCGTACCTGACAGGAGGTGTCAGGTACGGCTGCCAGCCTGGGGGCACAGACCGATGAACGACCCGGGCGGGCAAGAACCGCCCGGGCCCCGCCGAGAGGATCACCATGCCCACGCCCGTAGAGACCGGCGGCCGTTTCACCTTCGCCGACTGGCAGGAGAGTCCCGTCGGCCCCGCGGAGGCCACCCCGCGCCTCGCCCACGCCGAGGTCACCAACTCCTTCAGCGGCGGGGTCGAGGCGGCCCGCACCACCTGCGCCTACACGATCGCGTACACCGGGGAGAAGGTCGGCACGTACGCCGGCATGGAACTGCTCTCCGGCAGCGTCGACGGCCGCAAGGGCACCTTCGTCCTGGAGGAGCGCGGCAGCTTCGACGCGGCCGGCACCGTCTGCCGCTTCGAGGTCGTACCGGGTTCCGGCACCGGCGATCTCGCCGGACTGACGGGCTCCGGAGGGTTCACCTTCCGGTACGGCGACACGTCCGTGGAGTACACCTTCACGTACGGCATCGCCTGAGGCCCGGGCCGTCGGTGGGGCGGACCGGAAACGGCCCGTCCCCGCCGACGGCGCTGCCCTACCTCACGGCGTACCTCACGGCGCGCCGAAGGTCAGCGTCAGCTGCGGTGTGCCCTCGTTGGCCTGCGCCTCCGAGGACCACAGCCACAGCGCGTCCGCACCGGCGCTGCTCAGGGCCAGGCCGTATCCGGTGCCGAGGGCCGCGGCGACGGCCTGGGTGTTCAGCGCCGTGGTGTTCACCGCGGAGCCGTCCGGGACCCCCGCGAACGCGCCGAGTGCCGGACCGCCCAGGCCGGGGCGGTTGTTGTACGTCGTCCCGCCCTCGGTCCACGGCCCGGCGACCGGGACGACCGAGACGGTGTCCGTCGTACCGGCGCCGCTCATCGTGCTCGTCTTCACGCTGAGGGTGGCCGACTTCAGCACCGTGCCCGCGGGCGCGGCGGGCAGGTCGAAACGGAGGTAGCTCGCGTAGAACGAGGTGCCGCGCACGGCGAGCGAGCTCGACGTGCCGTAGTTGGTGTCGGGCGCGCCCGCGTTGGCGTAGGTGTCCTCCGCGGCGGCCACCTGCACCACCGAGTCGGCCGGGGCGGTGGCGAGGGCGTAGTGGTTCTGCACCTGCGCCGCGCTCAGGACGGTCGGGTAGACGGCGGTCTCGTCGAGCCGGCCCGCCCAGTACTCGCTGGTCGGGCGGTCCGGCCAGCCGCCGAGGCTGTCGCCGCCGGCATGCCAGTAGCCCGAGAAGTTCTCGTGCGTGGTGACGTTCAGGGTGCCCTTCTGCGCGCCGTCCACGTAGAGGGTCATCCCGCCGGGGCCCTGGGTGGCGACGACGTGGTGCCACTTGTCGTCGTTGTACGCGGCGCTGGTGGTGACGGTGCGGGTCGCGCCGGTGTAGACGCCGTAGACCAGCCGGCCGTCATTGGTCATGTAGATGTGCTTGTCGTACTGATTGCTGCCGCGGGACTGGTTGTTCCCGAAGCCGAAGAGCTTGCCGCCGCGGGTGGTGTTCGTCTTGAACCAGGTCTCGATGGTGTAGGTGCTGCCCACCGTCTGGCGCTTGTCCCCGTACACCTGGGTGTCCGTGCCGTTGAAGCCGATCGCCGTGCTCGCGCCGGAGACCGCGCCGGGCGTCTGGCGCAGGGCGGGGGCGTTCAGGTGCACACCGCTCTGGTTGCCGCCGTCCGAGGAGTCGGCGACGAAGGGCAGGGCGGACTCGTCGTAGCGCCAGTACTGCTGGGCCCCGTCGGCGCGGACCTGGTTCGGGTAGCCGTCCACCGAGGTCGGGACCGTCACGCTCGCGGTGCCCGACAGGGCGCTGGCGTTGCCCGCCGCGTCGGTCGCCGTCACGCGGTAGGTGTACGACTGGCCGGGCGTGACGGTGGTGTCGGTCCAGGAGGCCTGCGGGCGCCGGAAGAACAGCGAGTCCGCGGTGACCGTGGCGATCGGCGTGGCCGCCCCGTTGCGGTAGATCTTGTAGGTGAGCGCGCTGTCGTCGAGGTCGAGGCTGGTGCGCCAGCGCACCTGCGCCTGGCCGGGCTTGAAGCTGACCGCGCTCGCGACGGGCACGGTGGGCGCGCCGGTGTCCCCGGTGGAGGCGAAGCGCGTCAGGCTCTGCTGCGCCGCGCCGTTGACGGTGGTGAACTCGCCGCCGACCCACAGGTACTGGACGCCGCCCTTGGAGCCGACCGTCATCACGCGCGGGCGGATGCCCTCGCCGATGCCGTCGTTGGTGTCGGGGGCCCAGCCCAGCTTGCCGGTGCCGCTGGTGGGCTGGGCGAGCAGGTGGTGGCGCTGGCCGTCGGGGAACTCGCCGACGCTGGAGCAGTCGTGCGCGTGCGAGGCGCTGTAGAGCACGTTCTGGTACGGCAGTACGGCCTGCGTGGCGCCCAGGCACGTGTCGCGCCAGCGCTGGTTGAAGTCGCCGAGGCCCAGCGCGATCCGGCCGTCGAAGACACCGCCGCCCGTGCCCTCGTTGGCGGTGTAGAAGCCGTTCGCGTCGGTCGCGATGTCCTTGACGACCGAGTTGGTCTCGATGAAGCCGGGATAGGACCTGGTGAGCGCGCCGCTCGTCGCGTTCACGACGGCCAGCGCGTGCGTGTTCGTACCGTTGACGGTGAAGAAGTCGCCGCCGAGCACCACACTGTTGCCGTCCGGGGTGACCTCCACGGCGCGGCCGGGCTCGTCCGCGTTGGCGGTGAAGGGCCTGAGCGTCCCGTCGGCCGCGTCGACCGCTGCGAAGCGCTCGCGCTGCTGGCCGGCGACGCTGAGGAAGTCGCCGCCCGCGTAGACGGTGTCGTCGGTGACGGCGAGGGCCCGTACGGTGGCCGCGAAGGCGGGCCGGAACGCGGGCTTCACCGTGCAGCTCGCCACGTCGATGGCCGCGAGACTGGAGACGGGGGTGCCGTTGACGGCACCGAAGTAGCCGCCCGCGTACAGGGTCTTCTTGTCGGGCGAGAGGGTGAGCGCTCGGACGGTGGCGGTGCCGCCGCCGACCGTGAAGGACAGCTCGCAGGAGGTCGGGGCGCCGGTCGCGGCGTCGAGCGCCACGAAGTTCGCCACCGGCTGCTCGCTGCCGGCGCCGCCCGCGGGCGGGCGTACGGCGGAGAAGGTGCCGCCGACGAAGACCTGGCCGCCCGCCTCGGCGAGGGCCCAGACCACGCCGTTGGGCTGCCAGGTCGACAGCGCGTCGGCGGTGAACGCGACGGGCGGGGTGATCGCCGCCGCCTGCTGGACGAGGCCGAGGCCCATCCCTGCGCCGGTTGTGGCCAGGGACAGGGCGAGAGCGGCCGCCAACCCTCTGGATCTACGCATGAACCCCCCAGTTCGAGTGCCGTGTGGCCGTATCGGGCGCGGCCGGGTGAGCCATGGCCGGAAACAGCCGAACAGCCGTCCGCCAGCCATGCGTACGGGCGCACCTTAGGGTGAATCCGCACTCCGTTCACCCCACTTGACACATCGGATGCCAAACCGCACCGCGCCCACGCGAAGGCGGGCGGGGAGGGTCGGGCGGCGGCGGTGAGCCAGCCGGAACCTGTCGGCCACGACCCGTTCACACAGGGTCACCCTGGCAAAACCGCCCCGCGCGGCGCCGCGCCCCTCTACGGTGCCCTGGGGGGACGGGCACGGCACTGGAGGATGGGGCGGGGATGGACGAAGAAGAGGACATGCGGCTGGCGAGGATGACGCCGGAGATCTCCCGCCGCACGCTCGCCATGCTGCGCGGTCTCGCGGGCCTCGAACCCCCCGAGCAGGTGCCGGAGGACGCGATGGTCGTGGCCGACGCGATCCTCGCCGACTACGGCACCGACGGGCTCCGGGTACTGGCGATGACGCTGTCGGCCTGGGCGACGGCGCAGATCGAGAACGTCGCCGAGCTGAGCGGGCGCAGCAACGAGGCGGTGCTGGACGCCATGGAACTGGCCTGCCTGGAGGCGAACGCCGACGAATAGACGGGGCCGCCGGGACGGGCGGGGACGTGCGGGGCGTACCGGGACCGGGCGGACGGGGCCGGTCCGCAAGAAGCCCTGTCCGTTGCGGTCTCGATGGCGCGCATGTCGGCGACACTGGGGGTAGCAGTGCGCCGCGGGGGGTCGTGATCGGAGGCCGTCGTGAGCACACCTTCCCCCGTCCGGATGGCTGCCGTGCTGTCCGCCGAGCATCGTGGCCGACTGATGGCCCAGGCCCGCGAGGTCAATTTCCCCGAAGGCGCCCGGATCTTCGCCGAAGGCTCCGTGGCGGAGTCCTTCTGGATCGTGCGCTCCGGCACGGTGACCCTGCAGATCCCCGTGCCCGGCGGCCGCAGGCCCACGCCCGTGGAGAACCTCGGCCCCGGTGAGCTGGTGGGCTGGTCGTGGCTGTTCCCGCCGTACGTGTGGCAGCTGAGCGCCGAGGCGATGACGCCGGTGCGGGCGTACGAGTTCGACGGCACGCGCGTGCGGCTGCTCATGGACGCCGACCCCGCCTTCGGATCCGCGATCGGCCACTGGGTCGGGCGCGTCCTCGCCATTCGGCTGCAGCAGACCCGCACCCGTCTCCTCGACCTCTACGCCCCGCGCGCCTCGGCGCGCTAGGCCCGTCCGGGCCTAGCGCGCCGAGGGCGCCCCACGGGATCACCATGCCGCTGCGGACGCCCAGCGGGGGTCCCGGACGGCCTCCGGGGCCTTTCGCAAAGGTTTCACGCGTGTCTCCCGGCCATTGTTCAGCCGATTCGGCGGCCTGCTCCCGCACAGGTCAGGCCCTGTCACACCGCTGCGGTCTGCAGTCATCCGTACACGATCGGTGACGAAAAATGGGGGTCCGAACGGGCGTTCACGGCCCGCGTCGGCAAGACTCTGTCCGCTATCCGAAACAACAACCCAAGGGAGTGTTCGAAATGCGGTCCATCACCAGGGGTCTCGGGCTCGGTTCCGCCGCCATGGCGCTCACCGCGCTCACTGCGCTGGCCTGGCCGGGGACGGCCGGAGCCGCTCCTTCCGGCGCGGAAAGCCTCTACGCCCCGTCCGCGCTCGTGCTCGGGGTGACCGCCGGAGACGACGCCGCGACCGGTACCGTACTGCGCGCGGTGACGCTGGTCTGCGCGCCGACGCCGGGCGGGACGCACCCGAACCCGGCCGGCGCGTGCGCCGAATTACGTGCGAACGCGGCACGGCTCGACGTCCTCGCGGCGCCCGGGCCCGACACGGCGTGTACCAGGGAGTGGAACCCCATGACGGTCACGGCCGACGGGGTGTGGCAGGGCCGTCGGCTGAACTACGACCACACCTTCGGCAACCCGTGCGGTCTGCGCAGCGCCAACGGCGTCCTGTTCGGCTTCTGACGCACGCTCAGCGCAGTGCGGTGACCGGCCGGGCGGCACGTCGACAGCCGCCCGGCCGCGGTCACCTCGCGGGGTCAGCCCAGTTCGAGGCTGGTGACCCCGTAGATCCCGGCCAGTTCCACCTCGGGGGCCGGGCCGGTGTACATCCTTGCGGTCTCGAAGGTGGGGACCAGCCCGAGGCCCTCGAAGAGGGCGATGCCTTCCGGGTTCGCGTCCGGCACGTCCACGGAGACCAGACCGCCCGGCGCGTGCTCGGCGAGCCGCCGCAGCAAGGTGGCGGCGACGCCGGGGGTGGCCGCGTAGAGGGGGCCGATACGGAAGGCTCCGCTGCACGGCCGGATGACGCCGATCCCCTCGATCCGGCCGCCCCGGACGGCGGCCAGCGCCGTCCGGCCCGGCAGAGCGGTCCAGGCGGAGAGGAAGGCGTCGCGCGCTTCGGGGAAGAACCGGCGGTCGTAGGCCGCGAGTTGCCCGAAGGGCAGCGCGGCCGCGTCGACCACGTCGACCCCGGCGCCCTCACCGGCGCCCTCACCAGCACCCTGCGGGACACCTTCGTGGCGGACGTTGTTCCAGGCATGACGGAAACCGGACTTACGGTAGTTGTCCTGCTGCTCGACGACCCCGTCCAGCCCGATGAGCCGCCCGTCCAGCCGCTCCATCGCGGCATGCCAGAGCCTGATGCCGTACCCCTGCCCGCGAAAGGCGGGCCGGGCGATGTAGAAGCCGATGAATCCGAAGCCCTCGCCGTAGCGGACCGCTGAGACGCAGGCCACCGGCTCGCCGTCGAGCCGGCCGACGAGGAAGCCCTCCGGGTCGGCGACCGCGAAGGCGAACCGGTCGGTGTCTCCCGGGTTCCAGCCCTCCGCGTCCGCCCAGCCGCGGATCATCTCCATGTCGGCGGCGCTCGCGCCGGTGATCTCGAATCCCGTCATGCCCGGTGTTGTACCAGACGGCCGAAGGACGTGCAGCAGGGCCTGATGAGCCACCGGGAGCCGGCGCCCGGCCGCGGCGCGCGGGGGTCTCAGCCCGCGCAGATCACGTCGTCGAGCCGGATGGGCTCGGAGTCGAGGCGTACGTAGGCGGTGAAGGTGTCGGTGTGCCCGGACTCCCAGTGGGTGGTGACGGTGGCCCAGCCGACGGCGGCCGCCCGGGCGACGGTGACCGGGCCGACGGTGATGTCCTTCGGTTCGTTCTGCGCGCAGAGCAGGACGTCGACCTCCGGGGTGTCCTTCTGTCTGTCCTTCAGCACCTGCGAGACACGGCTCTCGCGGTCCTGGCGGGACGGGCCGTGCTCGCCGTAGAAGGCGGCGAGGAAGTGACTGATCGCCTCCTCGTTGTGCCGCGGCGGCCCCGGGACGGCCACCGGCGCGGCGAGAGCGGGAACGGACGACAGGGCCACCGGCGCCGGCAGGGTCAGCAGCAGGGCGACAAGGCTGTACGGCTTGAGCTTCATGCCCGGTTTGTACCCGCCTGCCGGTGTCGAGGGCAGGGGCCCGGCCCGGATCTCACCCCAGTGGAGGCCGGGATTCACCGCAGAAACGGCCCTCCGGCCCCCGGGCGCACGGGTCCCCGCCCCGATCGGCGGGAGGTGCAGACGGGCGGCAGGCTGACGGCAGACGGGTGAACGGATAAATACGGTCGCGGCCGCGAGGGGCCCGTACGTAGGCTCGGCGCATGGGGAAACCGCTCGTCGCAGTGTTCAGTGGGGCCGGGATGTCCACCGATTCCGGGATTCCGGACTACCGGGGGCCGCAAGGTCTGTGGCGGCGTGAGCCCGACGCCGAGAAGCTCGTGACCTACGCGTACTACATGGCCGATCCGGAGATCCGGCGCCGGTCCTGGCTGATGCGAGCCGAGCTCGGCGCACTCGGGGCGCGGCCCAACGCCGCGCACCTGGCCGTGGCGGAGCTGGAGCGCGGCGGCACCCCGGTGCGGGTGATCACACAGAACGTGGACGGGCTCCACCAGCTCGCCGGGATGCCCGCACGCAAGGTGTTCGAGCTGCACGGCACCGCCCGGTCGGTGGTGTGCACCGCCTGCCATGTCCGGTCGGACATGGACGAGGCGCTGGCCCGGGTCGCCGCCGGGGAGCCGGATCCCGCCTGCCGGCGGTGCGGCGGGATCCTCAAGGCGGCGACCGTGATGTTCGGCGAACGGCTCGACCCGCAGGTGCTGGGGCAGGCGATGGCGGTGGCCAAGGGGTGCCAGGTCTTCATCGCCGTCGGGTCGACGCTCCAGGTGCAGCCCGCCGCCTCCCTGGCCGGGATGGCGGCGGAGGCCGGAGCCCGGCTGATCATCGTGAACGCCGAAGAGACCCCGTACGACCCGCTCGCCGACGAGGTGGTCCGTGAGCCGATCGGGACCGCCCTGCCCGCGCTCCTGGCCCGGATCTCCGCCAGCCGGGAAGCGGTCTAGCCCGAGAACCCGTCGGCCGCCCGGCGCAGCTCCGCCACGTCCAGCTTCTTCATCTTCATCATGGCGGCGGTGGCGCGGGCGGCCCGCTCCGGGTCCGGATCGCCGATCACCTCGATGGCGCCCGGCGGGATGACCTGCCAGGACACCCCGAACTTGTCCTTGACCCAGCCGCAGGCGGACTCCTGTCCGCCCTCCTTGGTCAGCTCGTCGTAGTAGTAGTCCGCCTCGGCCTCATCGGCGCAGTGGATCTGGAAGGAGATCGCCTCCGTGAAGGGGAACTGCGGTCCGCCGTTGAGACCGACGAACTTCTGCCCGTTGATCTCGAACTCGACGACCATCACCGCGCCCGGCGTCCCGGGGCCCGCTTCCGTGTAGCGGCTGGTCCGGCCGATCTTGCCGCCCTTGAAGACGGACACGTAGTAGTCCGCGGCCGCTTCCGCGTCGCCGTCGAACCACAGACACGTGGTGAAACCGTTGCCGCTCATCTCTGCCTCCAGGCCCGTGTGTGGACGGTGGTTACCGTTCCTCACATACAGACCGGCCCCGGGCCCGAAATTCATCGGTGGGCCCGGGGCCTTTCTGTGTTCGGCCGGGATTTCGCCCGTACGGCCTACTTCGCGGGCTGCGCGCCCATCGAGAGCATGCGGTCGACGACACGCTCGGTGGCGCGGCCGTCGTCCAGGTCGCAGAACTCGTCGCGGAACGCCGCCCGCGCCTGCGCGTACTGCTCGCCGACGGTGTCGGCGTTGCGTACGGCCTCGATCAGGCTCGCCGAGTCCGCCAGCAGCGGGCCGGGCGCCTTCTCCTCCAGGTCGAAGTTGAAGCCGCGCAGCGTGCCCTTGTAGTGCTCCAGGTCGTACGTGAAGAGCAGGATCGGCCGGTCGGTGAGCGCGAAGTCGAAGATCGCGGAGGAGTAGTCCGAGATCAGCACGTCGGCGACGAGCAGCAGGTCGGCGGCGTCGGGCCAGCGGGAGACGTCGACGACGAAGCCGTCGCGGACGCCCTCGCGGACCTGCTCGCCCACGTGGTGGTGGCCGCGGACCAGCAGGACGTGGTCCTCGCCCAGCTCACGGCGCGCCTGCTCCAGGTCGATCCGCAGGTCGAGCTTGTAGCCGCCGGACCAGCCCTCGCAGTTCTCGCGCCACGTGGGCATGTAGAGGACGACCTTCTTGCCCTCGGGCAGGCCGAGCCGCCGCCGGACCTCGGCGATCCGCTCGGCGTCGGGCCGCACGAGTGCGTCCGTGCGCGGGCTGCCGGCCTCGATGACCTCGCCGTCGTAGCCGAGGGCGCGCTTGAGGAGGGGCGTCGCGTACGAGCTCGGGGAGGCGAGCAGGGTCCACTGGGCACTGTCGTGCGCCAGCCCCTCCAGGATCTCCGGGCTCGTGTAGTAGTCGTGCACGAAGTCGTGGCCGATCTGCTTGATCGGCGTGCCGTGCCAGGTCTGGACGACGACCTGACCGGCGCGGCGCTCGAAGTGCGCCGGCACGGTGTCGTTGGTGACGTAGTAACGGGCGCGGGCCAGCAGTTCCCAGCACTCCAGGCTGCCGTGCTGCACGGCGCGTGCGGTCGCCGGCACCTCGGCGCGGCCGTCGCGGACCAGCCAGATGTGCTCCAGCTTCTCGCCGCGGCGCACCAGTTCCTCGTGGATGGCGCGGGGGGAGTCGCCGGCGCCGTTGCCCTGGAAGGTGTCGTAGATGACGACGTCCTTGACCGGCAGGGCGCGCTGCGCCGGGTAGGTCTCGAAACGGGCCACGCGCTGGGAGTAGCGGGAGCGGTCGTGCGGGCTGAGCAGCGGGTCGGCGACCAGCACCATGCGGTCGTAGAAGCGGGTCTCGACCCGCATCCGGCGGCCGTGCGTGGTGAGGGGGTGCGGACCGGCGAAGAGCAGGCCGGGGCCCATCTGCACGGGAGCGCCGCGGTCGACGCCGAGGAGGCCCGCGGTGGTTCCGCCCTGGGCGGCCGGGCGCAGCGTGGGCCACCAGCGGCCCTCGGGGATCGTGGTGCGGCCGGCGTACGGCTCGGGGAGCACGGGCTCGAAGGTGGTCTCGAAGCCGTTGCCGTCACGGGTGACGGGGTAGCTGAACTCCACGCCGTGCGCGTTGTGCAGGACGAGCTCGTAGGGCTCGTCGGTAGGTGCGGTGAACCGGCCCTTCAGGGTGACGGTGCCGTCCTTGGTCTCGACGGTGTCGATCAGAGGCGGCGAGGGCTGCACGGAGAGCGTCAGGTGTCCGGTGTTGCCGCGCTTGGCGAACAGGACGCGGTCCGCGTCCTCGCCGGGCAGGGGAAGGACGAGACCGTTGAAACCGCCGCGCTCGTCGTGGGCCAGGCGGTGCTCGGTGCCGTCGGCGCCGAGCACGGACAGGCTCCACGGCTCCGGGGTCCACTCGCCGGGCTCGCACGGGGCGTCCGGTACGGCGGCCAGCTCGGCCAGCGGTACACGGGCGGTGAACGGGATCCGGCCGACGCCGGCCGCGGAGGCGGTCTCCAGCGGGAAGGTGAGGATGGTGCCGGTGCTGACGTGCACGGCCTGCAGGGTGGCGGCGCCGTCGATCTGGGCGGAGAGCTCGCCGCTGATCAGGGCGGCGTCGTCGCCGTCGGGTCGTACCTCCAGGGCGCGGGCGCGGACGATCTCCACCTGGATGGTGAGGGAGCCGGAGACGGCCGGAACGATCCGGACGTCCGGGGCCACCCAGTGCGCGGGCGGGTTCTGGCCGGTGTCGTTCTCGCCGCCCTTGAGGCGGGCGCGGTGCAGGCCGCCGGCTCCGGTGACGGCGATGGAGGTGGTCCATATCCCTTCGCGCCAGGTGCCGCCCGACTGGAAGACCGAGGGGTCGACGACGGCGGTGAAGCCGGCCCAGTCGGCGTGCCTCAGGGCGAGGTGGTGGGCGTTCACGGTGGCCATCGGGGAGGCGACCGTACGGGCGCTGACGACCGAGCGGCGGCGCTTGCCGCCCTCGCGGAACACCAGCATCTTGCGGGAGCCGAGGCGGCTCTCCGCGCCGAGGTGGCCGGGCACGGCGTAGCCGCGCAGGAGCAGCTTGCCGTCGGCCCAGGCAGCCTGCTCCACGCGGCTGACGACGCGGCGCTCGCGCGGGCCGAGGGTGAGGATCTTGGCGGGGACCGGCGGGCGGCCCTGCAGGAAGGGGTAGTCCGCCTGCGGGCGTGCGATGCCCTTGACGGGCACGCTGTACTGGTAGTCGCGCTGGTGATCCTGGAGGGCGATGAAGTCCTCGACGCGGCCTTCGCTCGCCAGGAACGCCTTGAGGCGGTCGGCGACGGTCAGGTCGGACCAGGGGCCGGTGCCGATCTCCCGGACGAGGCCGCCGACCTCCTTGACGAACGCGGCGCGGAAGTCGGCGCCGCCTTCACCGACGTACTTGTAGATGAGCGGGAGTTCCTCGCTCAGTACGTTGTAGTCGTAGTCGCGCAGGTAGCGGGTGTACTTGGCGCCCTGCTTGGCCTTGAGGGACTCGCGGACCAGGCGGACGGACGTCACGCGGTCGATGAGCGAGACCGGGTCGGTGGAGCGCTGGGTGATGGAGCGCTCGCCGGTCTCGCGGACGCGCCAGTGGTAGACGCAGTCACTGAGGATGTCGACGCTGGAGGCGAAGTAGTGCGAGGGGATGCTGACCGGGGCGTCCTCGTAGAGGATGCCCTCCGGGTACTGGAAGCCGTGCTCGTCCCAGAAGGTGCGCCGGTAGACCTTGTTCCACGCGGTGCGGTCGGTGACCAGCGCCGGGAACTTGGAGATGTGGGTCTTCAGCTGGGTCTTGGCGAAGGCCGCCCGGTGGCCCCAGGACTGCTGCATGCCGACGGAGCGGAAGCGCTTCACGTTGCCGGCCGCGAAGTCCGAGCCCGTCTCGTCGAGGGCGTCGATCATCCGCTGGTAGGCGTAGTCCGGCATGGTGTCGTCGCTGTCGACGAAGGCCAGGTACTCGCTGTCCTTGTGGGCGTGCCGGGCACCGACGTTGCGGGCGGCGCCGAGGCCGGCGTTCTCCTGCATCACGACCCGGAAGCGCTTGTCCCGCGCGGCGAAGGCCTTGGCGATGACGGCGCTGGTGTCCGTGGACCCGTCGTCCACGAGGATGGCCTCGAAGTCGCCGAAGGTCTGAGCGGCGATGGATTCCAGGCACTCGTCGAGGTAGAGCTCGACGTTGTAGACGGGGACGACGATGCTCAGGCGCGGGGGCATGGGTGGCGGGTTCTCCAGCGATTGGTGCTTTATCGATGATCAGCTGCTCACAGCATCCTACTAGGTGGCAGAATCATGAACTCCTCCCTTATCGGGCATACCACAGCTGATCGCCGGGGCGGACGGCAAAGATTTAAGCCGCCCGCCACCTCGACGACGCGGTCCTGGCTCAGATTTCCAGATCGGCCTCGATCCTCTTCAGCTGGTGGCGGGCCATCGCGAGGTTGGCCCGGCCCCTGTCGAGGGCGAGGTAGAAGAAGAAGCCCGAGGTGCCCCGGCCCTTCAGCAGGCGGATCAGGTGGTACTGGCCGCCCAGCGTGATGAGGATGTCCTCGATCTCGTCCTTGAGGCCGAGCATCTCCATCGTGCGGACCTTGGCGCGGACCACGTCCGTGTTGCCCGCGGCGGCTACCGCGAGGTCGAGGTCCTTGCCACCGCCGATGGTCCCGAGGGCCATGCCGCTGCCGTAGTCGACCAGGGCGGCGCCGAGCGCGCCGTCGATGGTTGTGGTGCATTCCTTGAGGCAGGTCTCGACGTTTGCCATGAGTGGTTCCTCTTTCGTGTTCTCTGTGGCTGTTCTGGTTGCGGTGCAGTCTGGTGTCGCCCTGCAGGGCGTCAGGTGGGCGGAGCGGGCGGCAGCGGGGGAAGGGGCGGAACGCCGGAGCCCCGCCGCCCGAGGGTGCGGTCGATGAGCTCGCCCACGCGCACGCTGGAGCGCCGGGCCTCCAGGTGGAGCCGGCCGACATTGACGCGCGGCTCCGCCGTCAGGGTCAGGACGGCCGCCTCGCCCGCCGCGTAGGTGGCCACGTAGCCGTACTCACCGCGCACGAGAAGCTCGCGGAATCCGCCCTGGCCGGTGCTGTCGCTCAGGCGCTGGGCGACACCGAGGGCGGCCGCGGTCAGTGCCGCGACGGTCTCCGCCTCGGAGGCGGCGCTGTCCTGGGCGAGTACGAGGCCGTCGGCGCTCGCGGCGAGGGCGCCGGTGAGCTGGGGCACGCGGGCCCGCAGCCTGCGGAGCTCCGCGAGTATCTCGGCCTCCGCCTCGGGAGGCACCGTGCTCATGTCGGCCTTTCTCCTTTCGGGCTGCCTCCGCTCGGAGCGGTCGGCGCGCAGGGCCGGTCGCAGCGGGAGCCTCACAGGCTTGCCTCCAGTGCGTCGCGTAACCGGCGGAGCAGCGCCACGTCCGGGGGTTGGGCCTGGGTCATCCAGTCGGGCAGGGGGTCCACGACCGGCGGCGGGGCCGGTGCGTGCGGGGTCTCGACCAGTCCGGCCGCCGCGAGGCGCCGTACGTCGAGCAGTGTGTGGAAGGCGGGTCGGCCGAGTACCCACGCGAGGTCCGCCGGGGTGCGCACACCGTCCGCCTGGTGCAGCAGCATCCGCTGCCGGGCTGTGATCGTCTGGCCGGGGAGGGCCTGTCTCGGCACGACCGGTGAGGTGTCCAGCAGGGGGTACGGCCAGACCGCGTCGAGCAGTTCCCGGCGGCGCCGGGTCTCGCGCTCCACGGCGGCGGCCGGGACGGAGCGGACCGAGCCGATCCAGTGGGTGGCTCCGCGGCGGAAGCGGGAGGGCCCGCTGCCCGGGGAGAGCGCGAAGAAGGCGGCGTCGAAGATGGCGGCGAGGTGGCAGATCTCCAGCTCCCCGCCCGCGAGACCGCCGCTGTCCACGAGGAAGCGGGCGACCTGGCGGCGGGCGCCGGCCCGGTCCACGGCCTCGCGCCAGCGCTCGGGGGCGAGGCCGCCTCCGGTGGTGAGCAGTACGTCGAGGCCGGGAGTGGCCGGGCTCTCGGCGTGCACGATGCGGCCGTTCTCCAGGAAGAGGGTGCCCCGGTCACGTAACAACGCGCCGGTGGCGCGCTCGGCGGCGAGCCGGGTGAGGAGGGGGGAGACGGCGACGCCCGCAGTGGTGACCGGGATGGTCATCTGAGCACCAGCCCCTCGGCGAGGGCGCGTAGCCTGTGGCGTGCCAGGGCGAGATTGCCGTCGGTGCGATCGAGCCACAGGTGCAGGAAGACACTGCTGTCGAAGCTCGTCTCGACGAAGCGCAGCACGTGGTAGCCGGTGCGGGTGGTGACGATCAGGTCCTCGACGGGCGGGCCGGCGGGCGGTATGCCGGACCCGTCACCGGATATCCGTTCGGCCTCCGCCGGGGCGAAGGACTCGTACTCGGCGGCCGCCCGGGCCAGCTCGGCGGTCTCGGCGGCGGTGGTCTCGTGATCGCCCACGGGCGAGTCCCCGGCGGTGCCGAGGGCCAGTCCGCTGCTCCAGTCGACCAGCGCGGCCCCCCGCGCACCAGGCAGGGCCATGGCTTCGAGCAGGCATTCGTCGATCCCGGGCACGCGGGCTCCCCTCCCGGCCGGACGTGCGGAGTGCACGGTCGTACGGCGCGACAGGAGGGAACTTACTCAACTTTCACACCCCGAAAGGGCGTTCTGGCATTTTCCGCTGGAACATGCACGGACGGGCGCGAGAGCTTGGCCGGAACCCGTCCACTTTTGATCACGAAGCGAGCGGAAGATCGTCAGCCAGCCGGAACGAGCCGCCCTCGCGCTGCACATAGCCCTCATGGCTCAGGGTGCGCAGCAAGTGGTAGACGGTGGGCAGCGGGATGCCGGTGAGCCGGGCGAGCCGCTTGGCCGTCACCCCGCCTTCCGCGTACATCGCCTCCAGCAGGCGCAGCGCGCGCTGCACGGAACCGATCAGGGTGGGTGTGCTGTCCTTCTGGCTGTGTTGCTCGGTGCCCATGGGTGGTCCCCCTGCTCCGGTACGAGGCCTGGCAAACCCATCAAAGTCCCTCACCAGCCGCAAAACCAGCTGACTCGCGTAAACCTGAGCATAAGATCACCGCACCTCGGCCCGGCTGCGGCAGGCGGGGAACCGGCACGTATGCCGCCCCGACCGCGGATCCAGGGGGACCGCGGCGGGGACGGAATCATGGAGACCGGCATCGGGGTGGCGGCGCCACCGGCCCGGGAGTGCCCGGAGTGCGGGGCCGCGGTACCCCGTGACGAACGCTACGTCGAATGGTGCGAGGCCTGCGACTGGAACGTGGACCCAGGCGCGCCGGACCCGGAATCCGGCCGGATCGCGTCCGTCCGGCGGCGCCTTGCGCAGCAGGTCGTCTGCGACGGATCCCGGCAGGACGAGGTGAGCGCCGAACTGGCTCCGGCCCGCGCCGCGCTGGCCCGCCAGGTGATCCGCGACTTCGCCGGCTGATCCGGCCGACCCTGCCGACCCGGCGTGCGGCGTGCGGCAGGCCGGTCAGTCCGCGGGAAGGTCAGTCCGCGGGCCGCTCCGGGAGGAGGCGCTCGGCCATCTTCTCGATGAGCGTCTCCACCGGGTAGGCCTCCAGCAGCGTCGGCACGGTCAGGTCGTCCACGATCAGACCCAGCATCGCGAGGTAGAGCAGCACCACCCCCTGCCGGTCCCCCGGCAGGCCCGACTCCAGGTGCCAGCTGACGTTCGCCTCCAGCTCGGCGCGCTGGAACCCTGCCAGCTCCGCCTGGAGTTCGGGGCGCCGGGTGCCCTCCAGCCGCAGCTCCAGCATCGCGATGTGCACGCTGCGCTCGCGCCGCATCCGGTCCAGGAGCTGACCGAGCAGCACCTTGGTGTCCAGCGGGCCGACCAGGTCGGCGGGGTCCGGGACCAGCCGCTCCCGGGTGCGGTGGAGGATCTGCACGAGCAGCTGGGCCCGGTTGGCGAAGTAGTTCGAGGCGGTGCCCGTCGGCACGCCCGCCTCGGCGTCCACCGCGCGCAGCGTCAGGCCGCGGGAACCCTCGCGTGCCAGGACTTCGATGGCGGCGTCGAGCAGTGCGGCGCGGCGCTGCGGATTCTGGCGCATGAGCGGTCCCTCGGGTTCGTCGGTGGCCGTGGGCGGCGGGTCGTGAGCGGCGGGCGGTACGGCGGGTGCGGGTCCTGGCGAGCCGCCCCGGAGACCGGTGAGCACTGCAAGCGCAGTGCTCCGCTCACGGTAGCGGATGCGTACACGCATACGGATGCGCCCGGTCCTGGCCCTCCCCACCGCCCCCTCCCCCGTGTCAGGCTGCGCGTCATGGAGCGGATCATCGAGGAGATACGCGAGGACCTGGCACGCCGGCTCGCCCTGGCGGCGGACCGGCTCGCCGACCGGACGCTGGCCGAGGATCCCGCGTACGCCGCCCCGCTCGGCCGGGCCGCGCTGCGCGAGCGGATCCACCACGACCTCCGCCAGGCCGTCGAGGGCCTGGTCCGCAGCTCCCGGGGCCTGCCGGTGGAGCTCGCCGACGCCCGGGCCGCCGGCACGCTCCGGGCCGAGCTGGGAATGCCGCTCTCCCCGCTGCTGCGCAGCTACCGCAGCGGCGGGCGGCTGCTCTGGGCGGCCCTCACCGAGGCCGTGGCCTCGCACGACCGGGCGGCGCTGCCCCGCCTCGTGCCGGGCGCGACCGCGCTGTGGGACGTACTGGACCAGATGACGGACGCCGCGTCCGAGTCCTACCGGCGTACGGAGGCCGCCCGCACCGACCGTGACCGGGAGCGCCGCGCGGCCCTGCTCGACTCCCTGCTCGACGGCGCGGCCACCCCCGCGGCTCCCGCTGCCCCGGAGGCCGCGGCGCAGCTGGGGCTGCCGGAGAGCGGCCGCTTCGCAGTGGTCGTGGTGGCCCCGGACACTGCCGCCCGGGCGGGGGAAAGACCCGGAGCGGGGGCCGGGGACCTGCGCGTGCTGTGGCGGGTCCGTGCCGAGGCGGAGACCGGTCTGGTGGAGCTGGGCCACCACCCGCTGGAGTCCGTACGGGAACTGCTCGCGCCGCTCGGGGTCCGCGCCGGGGTCAGCCCGGTCGTGGAGGCCCCGGCCGATCTCGCCCGGGCGTACCGGCTGGCCGTCCTCGCGCTGCGTACCGCCCCGGAGACCGGTGGCCCGCGCACCGCCCTGCTGGACGAAGGACTGCCGGGGGCGCTGGTCGCGGGCCAGGCCGAACTCGCCGGGCGGCTGCGGCAGGTGGTGCTGGGGCCGGTGCTGGCCCTGCCCGCGGAGGACCGCCGGCTGCTGCTGACCACCCTGGGCACCTGGCTGGCCTGTCAGGGCTCGACGACGTTCGCCGCGCAGCGGCTGTACTGCCACCGCAACACCGTCTCCAACCGGCTGCGCCGCGTGGAGCAGCTGACGGGGCGCTCCCTGTCGGACCCGCGGCAGCTGGTGGAGCTGGCGCTCGCCCACGCGGCGGTGGTCCAGCGGACCCCGGCACCACAGGCACCCCGTGGCCGCGTGGACCCGAAGTGAGCCCTAGGCGAGCAGTACGGGATCCCCTGCACGGGCGGTGCCCGGTGCGATGACGCCGGCGAGCGCGTCGAGCCGGTTGTCGTGGGCCGCGGCGATGGCCTTCAGGATCCGTGACGAGTGTGGGAGGTCCCGCTGGGCCTGGTTGGTCATCACACACCGCTCGCTGGAGCGCAGGAACTCGATGCGAAGGGTGTCTCCCGTGCGGGCCTGGTGTCCGATCCACCCGTCCTCGACGAACGGCGGGGTACCGGGCGGGGTGCGCAGGAGGATGTTCGGCCGGAAGCGGCGTTCGTCGATCGGTACGTCCGGTACCTCCTGGCGGATCCAGTCGAGGGTGGCCGTGGTCAGGACACTGAGCGGCAGTTGGTCGAAGTGTGAGATCCCGCCCTCGCGGGCCAGCTCCACATCGTCGCGGCCGAGGTACGCGCGGAGGTAGGCCGTGGGATCGGCCACCCTGCGTCCATGAGGGTCGATCAGCTCCGGTTGCCGCGGTTCCTGCCGTTCCTGCCGTTCCTGCGGCTGTTGCGGCCTCCGGTCGCCTTCCGGATAGCGGGAGCTCAGGTGCAGCAGCCCGTCCATGCGCCGGAAGCGGCGGGTGTTCTTGCCCGAGCCGAACTTGCCGTCCGCGCCCCGTACCGCGTACAGCCGGTCGCCCACCAGGCCACGCCGGTCGACCTCCGCGCTGCGCAGCCGTTCGCCACCGGTCGACTTGACCGGGTACCGCCACAACCGCTCGATCACACCTATGAGTTCCGCCACGGTGGCGACGGTAGCGCGCCCGCGGAGTACCGGTCATTTCGGCGTGACCGGGGCGAGCGGGGTGTCCGCGGGCTTCGCCGACTGCAGCAGGTACGGCACGTCGATCACCGCGACACCCGAGGTGAACAGCAGCCGCGCTTTCAGCCGCAGCGCGTTCTGGTTGTGCAGGGGCTGCTCCCACCAGTGGCCGACCACGTACTCCGGGATCACCACGGACAGCATGTCGGCCGGGCCGTCCGCCACCAGCTCCTCGACGTGGGCCAGGATCGGGCGGACCACCTCGCGGTACGGCGAGTGGAGGATCTTCAGCGGGAGGCCCGGAGCGTGTTCGGCCCACGCCGCGCGCAGCCGGCCCGCCTCCTCCTCGTCCGCCGCGACCGTGACCGCCGTCAGCGTGTCGGGGCGCAGGCCCTGGGCGTAGCCGAGCGCCTTCAGGGTCGGGGCCTGCACGGAGGCGACCAGGACCAGTACGTGGTGGCGGGCGGGCTTGCGCGGCTTCGCGCCGGGGGCGATGGCGACTTCGCGGGCGACCTGGTCGTAGTGGCGGCGTACGCCCTTCATGCCGAGGAAGAGCAGCGGCATGGCGATGACGACCAGCCAGGCGCCGTGCGTGAACTTGGTGGTCAGGACGATGACCAGGACCAGGGCGGTCAGGGCGGCGCCGACCGCGTTGATGGCGAGCCGGCGGTGGATGTGCACCCGCTCCTCGCTCGCAGTGGCGGGCGAGGCGAGTTCTCTGCGCCAGTGCCGGACCATGCCCGCCTGGGAGAGGGTGAAGGAGACGAAGACGCCGATGATGTAGAGCTGGATGAGGCGGGTCAGTTCGGCGTCGAACGCGACGATCAAGGCGATGGCGGTGAGCGCGAGGAGCACCACGCCGTTGGAGTAGACGAGCCGGTCGCCCCGGTTGAAGAGCTGGCGCGGCGCGTACCGGTCCCTGGCCAGGATCGAGGCGAGCATCGGGAAGCCGTTGAAGGCGGTGTTCGCGGCGAGGATCAGTACGCCGGCGGTGACGGCCTGGAGCAGGTAGAAGAGGAAGTGCCAGCTGCCGAAGGTGGCCCGGCCGATCTGGGCGAGGGCGGTGGAGGTCGGGGTGCCGGGGGGCAGGCCCAGCTCGGTGGGGTCGGCCGCGACGTGCACCTGGTACGTCATGGCGAGCACGGTGATGCCCATGAACATGGTCACCGAGAGCACGCCCATCGCGGCGAGGGTGGTCGCCGCGTTCCCGGCCTTGGGCTTCCGGAAGGCGGGGACACCGTTGCTGATCGCCTCGACGCCGGTCAGGGCGGTGCAGCCGGAGGCGAAGGCGCGCATCGCGAGGAAGACGAGCGCGATCCCCGTGTAGGTGCCGACCGCGGTGATCGGCAGGTCGGCGGATTCCGCGCGGATGGTGTCGCCGGTCGCCATGCGGACGGCGGCCCAGGCGAACATGAGGTAGATGACGAGCACGAAGCCGTAGGTGGGGATGGCGAAGACGCGCCCCGATTCGCGCACACCGCGCAGGTTCATCAGGGTCAGCAGCACCACGAACCCCACCGACAGGACTACCGCGTGGCCGCTCAGCGCCGGGATGGCCGAGGTGATCGCGTCGACGCCCGACACCACGGAGACGGCGACGGTCATCACGTAGTCGACGAGCAGGGCGCTGGCGGCGGTCAGGGCGGCGGTCTGGCCGAGGTTCTCGGAGCTGACGACGTAGGCGCCGCCGCCTCCGGGGTAGGCGTGGCAGGTCTGCCGGTAGGAGGCGACGACCACCACGAGGAGGAAGACGATGGCGGCGGCCGCGTACCACGTGAGGTGGAGCAGCGCGACGCCGCCGAGGGCGAGGATCAGCAGGATCTCCTCGGTGGCATAGGCCACTGAGGAGAGCGGGTCGCTGCAGAAGATCGGCAGGGCGAGCCGTTTGGGCAGCAGGGTTTCCCCCAGGCGCGCGGTGTCGAGGGGTTCACCGACCAGTACGCGTTTCGCATTGATGCGCCTCATGGAGGAATGATCGTCGACGTTTTGCGCCGGTCTTCCCTTTTGCCGCCTGTGTCACCCGGCGAGCTCCTCCGCCCGGTGCGCCAGCCACAGGTCGTGGCGGGCGCTCGGGGACTGGAGGAGGGAGCGTTCCAGAACTGCCTCCACGCGGGACAGCCGCTTGCGGGCGCCCGGCACGGAAATGCCCAGCGCCCCGGCGGCCGGGACGAGTTGGGCGTCGTGCGCCAGCCAGACGCGGACGGTCTCGCGGGCGCCGGACGGAGCGTCCGGTCCGGTCAGCGGGCCCAGATGGGAACGGGCCCACGCGGTCAGGCGTGGATCGCGCAGCACCTCGTCGAGGTCCGGGGCAAGCGCCGCGCCCGCGCCCTGCCCCCCGCCCCCCGGACCGCCCGAGGTCAGCCGCAGCGCCAGCGAGAGCGCCGCCTGGTCCGCGAGCCGTGCGAGGTCCAGGCCGAGCAGCGTCTCGACCAGGCGGAGCCGGGCGGCGAGGGTGTTGCGATGGATCTTCAGCAGCCTGGTCGCGTGCGAGGTGAAGTTCAGCCAGGCGTGAGCGGTGGCCCGCAGCTCCTGTGCCCCGGGGTCCTGGGGGCGCCGGGGCTCGTGCGTGTGCAGGGGAGCCAGCAGGGCCTCGGCCCAGCCTGCCCCCGCTCCGTGGGCGGCGAGCGCCAGTTCGGGGCCCGGCCCGAAGCGGGCGTGCCGTTCGCTCCGGCCGCGGGCGACGGCCAGGGCGTGGAAGGCCTGGGTGTAGGCGGCCGGGGCCTCGCGCAGGCCCAGTTCCCCGCTGACCCCGACCGCGCAGTCCGGGGCCACCTCCACCAGCGCCACGGCCAGGGAGTCGTGGTCGGCCGAGGCCGCCGCCAGGTCCGCCGGGACGAGGAGGATGAGGTGGCGCACGTACGCCGGGCAGCGCACGATCCAGGCCCGGCCGCCCGTCAGCTCCTCGCACCGCCGGGCCACTTCACCGCGCCGACCGGTCCGGCATTCCACGACGTACATGCGCATCGGCTCGGGCAGCGAGGACCCCAGCGTCTCGGCGATCTGGTGGGCGACGGAGAGCCGCCCGTTCATCAGCAGGTGCAGCACCGCCTCCCGGGCCCGCGACTCGGCGAGCTGGGCCCGCTCCTCCCGCCGCGCGGCCTCCTCGGCGCGCAGTACGAGGGCCAGCGGTACGGCGGCGTCCGCGAGCAGCGTGGCCGCGCCGGGGTGCTGCGGCTGCTCCAGTACGGCGGCCAGCGCGCGCCCGCCGTCCAGCGCGAACAGCAGCGTGGCGGAGCCGCCGTGGTGCAGGACGGCCGACCGTACGCCGCGGGCGCTCATCTCGGCGGCGCCCCGCACGGCGGACTCGGGCCCCGGCCCCTGCCCGTCGGCGTCCACCACACCGGCCCACCCGCCCAGGCGGGCGGCGAGCCACCCCAGCAGCGCGGCCGAGCCTCCGGCGTGGGCGAGCCTGTGGACCTTGAGGATGTCGTCGGACCGGGGCACGGCCGCATTCAACCATCCGCCGCACACTGTGCGCAGTGATACCCGTCTCGGACCGTCACTGGGCACAGCGCACCCTGCGGAGGGCTCTCCACCCGCATACGCTGTGACGAGCGGCCGGATCCCGGCGGGGGCGCTAAGCGCCCGGTACGGGGGAAGCACCGGGGTCCGCCGCCGCTCACATCCTGGCGGCCGCGCTGCGGATGGCCTCCCGGATGCGGAAGTACGTCCCGCACCGGCAGATGTTGGCGATGGCGTCGATGTCCTCGTCCGTCGGCTCGGCGCTCCGCTTGAGCAGTGCGACGGCCGCCATGATCTGGCCTGGCTGGCAGAAGCCGCACTGGGCGACGTCCTGTTCGAGCCAGGCCTCCTGCACCGGGTGCAGCTCGTCCCCGTTCGCCAGCCCCTCGATGGTGGTCACCGACTTCCCCGCGCAGGCGGAGACGGGCACCACGCACGGCCGGATGTCGGTGCCGTCGAGATGACTGGTGCAGGCCTTGCAGACGTCCACGCCGCAGCCGTACTTGGGGCCGTTGACCCCGAGCATGTCGCGGAGCACCCACAGCAGGGGCAGGTCGTCGGGCGCGTCCACGGTGACGCTCCGCCCGTTGACGGTGAAGGTGTGGGAGGGCACGGCGTACTCCTGGTTCGTGGCTGCGGGGATCTGTGGGCCTGCGGGGCTCAACGGGGGTAGGGGGTGAAGTCGACGTCGAAGTCGAGGGGGAAGCTGCGCGGCTTGGAACCGGTCGCCCGCGCCCAGGCGTTGGCGATCGCGCCGACCGCCGCGGGGACCCCCAGCTCGCCCGCGCCGCCCGGCTCCTCCCCGGTGGCCGGCAGGACGTGGACCTGTACCTCGCGCGGGGTGTCGCGCTGCTTCGCCCAGTGGAACTGGCTGTAACTGCCCTCCAGCGGTAGTCCCTTGTCCAGGTGCAGGCCGGCGCGCAGGGTGGTGGAGATGGCGTCGGTGAGGCCGCCGATCATCTGGGCCTCCAGGCCGCGCGGGTTCACGGGCAGGCCCACGTCCACGGCGATGACCGCCTTGGTCACGCGGACGTGCTCCGGGTCGCGGGTGTCGATCTCGACGAGGCAGGCGGTGCGGGACTTGTACTCCTCGTGGAAGGCGATGCCCTGCGCGCATCCCGCGGGCATCGGCCGCCCCCACCGTCCTTCCGTCGCCGCCTTGTCGAGCACGGCGCGCTGGGCGCCGGTCTTCAGGAAGGTGCGGCGGAAGCGGTACGGGTCCTTGCCGGTCGCCGCGGCCAGTTCGTCGACCACGATCTCCTCGGCCCCGCGGGTGTTGGCCGAGTAGACCGAGCGCCAGGAGCCGGTGGGGATGCCGGTCGGCACCTCGGTGAGGGCCTGCGTGGTGAGACCGAAGTGGTACGGGGACTTCACCGTGGTGAGGAAGAGGGTCTGGGCCAGTGTCGCGTTGCCGATGCCGAGCGGCAGGCTCGCCGCCGTGGCGGTGATGATCTCGCCGAGCCCGTGCCGGAAGTCGGTCTCGGCGGCGGCGACCCGGTGCTCGAAGCTGAGCACCTCGCCCAGCAGGTGGGTGGCCCGGATCTTGTGGTGGGTGGCGGGGCGCATCCGGCCGTGCCGGGTGTCGTCCACACGGGTCCACATCAGCTTGACCGGGCGGCGGCAGGCCTTGGAGATCCGGGCGGCCTCCAGGGCGGCGTCGAAGAAGAGCCGCCGGCCGAAGGATCCGCCGGCCTGGACCACGTGCACCTTCACCTTGTCCAGGGGCAGGCCGAGGTCGGCGGCGATGGTCTCGCGGGCCACGATGGGGGACTTGAGGCCGGACCAGATCTCGGCGCGGTCCTCGGTCACGTCGGCGACGGCGGAGTTGGTCTCCATCGGCGCGTGACTGACGAACGCGAAGTCGAACTCGGCGTCCACGTACGGCGTCAGCAGCGGCGGCACCAGCAGCGGCGGGGTCGCGGCGCGCAGCTTCGTACGGATCTGCGTGTCGGACAGCGCGTCGGCGGGGCCGGGGCCCCAGGTGACCTGGAGGGCGGCCTTGGCGTTCAGGGCCTGACCGAAGGTCTCGGCGACGACGGCGACCCCGGTCGGGACGGTCACCACGTGCAGGACCCCGGGCATGGCCTGGACGGCGGCGGTGTTGGCGACGGACTTCACGCTGCCGCCGAGGGTGGGCGGGCGGCGCACCACACAGGGCTTGGCGCCGGGCACGTCGAGGTCGAGGGTGTACCGCTGGGCGCCGGTGACCATGGCGCGGGCGTCGACCCGGCTGGTCGGCCGCCCCACGAGGGTGTGCTGCGCGGTCTTCTTCGGGGTGGCGCCGGGGACGACCAGGCCCGGGTCGGCGGCGGCCGTGGCGAGGGAGCCGTAGTCGGCGGTCCGGCCGTCGGGGGCGCGGACCGCTCCGTTCGCGGTGGTCAGCGTGGCCGCGGAGAGGCCCCAGCGGCGGGCGGCGGCCGCCACGAGGCGGGCCCGGGCGGTGGCGGCGCACTGCCGGACCGGCCCGTAGAGGGAGCGGATGGAGTTGGAGGAGCCGGTGAGCTGGTTGAAGACCAGCTCGGGCCGCGCGTCGTCCAGTTCCACGCGTACGGCGGCCAGCGGCGCGTCGAGTTCCTCCGCGACCAGCATGGCCACGGCGGTGGTGAGGCCCTGGCCCACCTCCTCGCGCGGCAGCCGGAAGCGGATGGTCCCGTCCGCCTCGACGGCGAGCGCCAGCAGGGCGGAGGTGGGCGCGCCCGCCAGGATGAACAGGTCTCCGAGGTCGATGACGTCGGCGATGGCGGGCAGGCTCGGCACCACGGCGTGGGCGGGCTGCGGGGCGAGGGCGTCGGCCCCGGCCCGGGTGACGAGGGCCAGCGTCGGCGCCGCGACGAGGTACGTGAGGAAGGTACGGCGGCTCCGCCCGGTCATGATGCTGTGTCCCCACCCCTGCACGGGCCCGTGTGCGGACCTCCCCCGGCTCGTTACCGACACGTAGGGTAGCGATCGCCGCGCGGGCTGGGAAGCGGAAGCGCAGAGCGGGGTCCTTCGTTCGAGGGGTACCGCACCGGAGGGGTGACCGGTGCCCCACGGCCCGGACCGCTCGCACACCTCGCGCGTACACACGACGAACCGCCGCGGAGCAGCAGGATTCAAGCCACGGGTGGACGACTCCGGGGCCCCCTCGGCCGGCGCGGTCCAGCACGTCCACCAGGCGGCCGGGCACCCGGCTGCGGAGATCTCCCGGTGCCAACCTCCGCCCAACGCCGCCCCCACAGCGGGTGGCCGGAAGTATTCGTACAGGCGAAGCGATACCGGAAGGCCCTTGGCATATGCCACATGCAAGTCCTTAACGGATGTTGCCAAACTCCTTACAGGCCGTCGCGGCCTGTGCCACAGTCGTAACCGGTTCTTCCTCCAGACTTGGCCGTGCCGCGCCTGTATCGGAGTTCTCATGCCGTCCCACTTGTTCGCGGACCGTCCCGCGCAACCACCCGAGCCGGGGTCGGTGGACGCACTGATCTCGCAGACCCGGCGCCTTCGGGGTGAAGTGGACGCGGTCCGCCGCGACACCGTCGTCGACGACGACGACGCCCAGGGCCGCTGGCAGCGCGCGCTGTGTGATCTCGCCGTCCACCACCTCGACGACCTTCGCGAGCACCTGGGCCAGCTCAAGGAGGGCCTGCCGCCCGCGCCCGACACCGTCGAATTCCCCTCGGCGGCCCCCGAAGCCGGGCCCGAGGCGCAGACCCGCGTCGGCAGCGCCGAGTGGAACCTGCTGACGGACGAGGTCAGTTGGTCCGACGAGCTGTTCCAGATCTTCGGCCGGTCCCCCGAGTCGGGCGCGCTCCCGCTCGACGAACTGGGCTCCACCCTCTTCTCCGAGGACCAGCCGCTGCTCACCGCGTGGGTCACCGCCTGCCTGGTGGACGGCAAACCGATCGACGGTGAGTTCCGCATCGTCCGGGCCGACGGGAGGGTCCGGACCTTGCAGATGAGAGCCGAGCCGGTACTCGACTCCGACGGCTGCACGGCATCCATGTGGGCCGTGCTGCGGGACGTGAGTGAACTGCGCCGGAGCCAGCGGGCGGTGCGCGAGTCACGGGACTCGCTGCAGCGCCAGCGGGAGATCGCGCAGACCGAGCACCGGCTGGCGGTCGAGCTGCAGGAAGCCGTGCTCCCCCCGTGGCGCGGCTCCCTGCGGTTCCCGTACAGCAGCTCGGGCTCGCTCGACGTGGCCGCGCACTACCTGCCGTCGGCGACCCGCGCACTGATCGGCGGCGACTGGTACGACGCCCTCGAACTCCCCGACGGACGCTCGATGCTGACCGTCGGCGACCTGACCGGGCACGGGGTCACCGCGACCTCCGGGATGGCGATGATGCTCGGCGCCCTGCGCGGCATGGCCATGGCCGGCATCGAGCCCGGCCCCCTGATGGGCTGGCTGAACCAGCTCCTGGAGACCTCCGTACAGCCCGCGCTCGGCTCGGCCGTGTGCTGCCGGTACGATCCCGTGCGCCGCGCGCTCTCCTGGGCGCAGGCCGGACACCCCGCCCCCCTGCTCTTCCGCCACGGCTCCGGCCGCTCCCTGGCACCGCCGGAGGGCGTCCTCCTCGGCGCCACCTCCGGAGCCTCGTACGGGCAGGCCGAGGAGCGACTGGAGGTCGGCGACGTACTCGTCCTGCACACGGACGGGCTGACGCCGCGCAGCATCGAGTTCAGCCGGGCCGACGGAGCCGAGCGGCTGCTGGCGCTCGCGCCCCGGTTCTCGGCGGCGCGGTCGGCACAGGACTGTGTGCGGATGGTGATCGAGGAGTTCGGCGAGAGCGAGCGCGAGGACGACGCCTGCGTGCTGGTGGCCCGGGTCGGCTCCTGAGCGGGAACAGCCGCGGGAACAGCCGTAAGGCTTCAGGGCCGCGCCGGAAGGCGCGGCCTTTCTCGTCTCCTTTCGCCTCCGGCCACTACACCTCCGTACCGCGCGGGCTGCGCGGTGCCGGGATGTCAGGCAGGGCCAGCTCGATCTCCTCGCGCAGGTCCTCGATGCGCGCGTACCCCGCGTACTGGCCGGTGAGCCGGTACATCTCGCGCAGCCGGTCCCATGTCCGGTGCGAGGAGGTCTCGTTGATCGACACCAGGGCCAGCCGGGCGTAGCGGTCGGCCTGTTCGGGATCGTCGGCGATGAAGCAGGCCGAGGCCATCGAGATGTAGTCGAAGATCTGCGAGCGCTGGTAGCCGTCGCCGCGCAGCCGCAGGGCCTCCTTGGCGTGGCGCGCGGCGATCGGCGCAGCCGTGGCGTCGTGGTCGGCGAGCGTACGGTACGCCAGCGCCTGCATGCCGTGCAGGTCCGCCTCGTCGAAGTGCTGCATCCAGCTCGGCGGCGGTACGTCGCCCTTGTCGGAGACGAACAGCTCCTCCGCCTCGCCCAGGGTGCGGCGCATGGCCTGGCCCTTGCCCATGGCGGCCTGCGCCCAGGCCTCGATGGTGTGCAGCATGGCGCGGGTGCGCGGCAGGGTCTGCTCGCCGGAGCCCGACTGGGCCAGCTTCATCAGGTCGAGGGCTTCGTTCGGCTTGCCGAGGTGGACCATCTGGCGCGCGGCCCGGGACAGCGCCTCGCCAGCGCGCGGCCGGTCGCCGCCCTCGCGCGCGGCGTGCGCGGCGATGACGAAGTACTTCTGCGCCGTGGGTTCGAGGCCCACGTCGTGGGACATCCAGCCGGCGAGCACGGCGAGGTTGGCCGCCACCCCCCATAGCCGCCGCTGGAGGTGGTCGGGGTGGTGGTAGGCGAGCATCCCGCCCACCTCGTTGAGCTGGCCGACGACCGCCTTGCGCTGGAGGCCACCTCCTCTGGAGGCGTCCCAGGCGCGGAACACCTCGACGGAGCGTTCCAGTGCCTCGATCTCCTGGGAGCCGATGGGCGCGGCCTCGTAGCGGTCGTAGCCCGCGGGGTCGGCCTGGAAAGAGCCCCCGAAGCGCTGCGTCTCCTTGGCGAGGGCGGGGTCGGTGTGGAGCCAGTCGTGCATGGCGTTGGTGAGGGCGGAGCCGGCGGTGAGCACGGCGCCCGCGCCCATCAGACCGCGACGGTTGAGCATGAGGTCCATTCCCGTGAATTCGGTGAGGACCGCGGCTGTGCGTTCGGGCGCCCATGGCATTCCGTCGGGGTTCTCCTGACCCCCGTCCGGCTGCCTTCTGCTGGTGCGCCGCTGCCGTACGAACCCGAGGTCCTCGATGGTCACGACACGACCGAGCCGCTCGGTGAACAGTGCTGCCAGTACCGTGGGCACCGGTTCGCGCGGGGACTCCCCCATGTCGATCCAGCGCCGTACCCGCGAGGTGTCGGTGGCCAGCTGGGGGTGGCCCATGGCCGCCGCCTGCCGATTGACCATCCTCGCGAGTTCGCCTTTCGACCAGCCGGCCAGGCCGAACAGGTCGTTCAAGCGGGTGTTCGGACCTTTGCTCACGTCAAGCCCCCAGGTTCTCGGCTGAGTTGACATTAGCCCGCCGTCAGATGCCCGGCGACTATTCGCCAGG
Source organism: Streptomyces sp. NBC_00190 (assembly GCF_036203305.1). Taxonomy (GTDB): domain Bacteria; phylum Actinomycetota; class Actinomycetes; order Streptomycetales; family Streptomycetaceae; genus Streptomyces. The sequence goes on from NZ_CP108131.1 coordinate 1,170,433, forward strand.
CTTCGCCAGGGCACGCTCGATGATGCGCCACCCACGCCCGGGTGTCTGGTTGGAATGCGCCTCCCCGCCCCGGTTCACCGGCGGAGCTCCCCAGGGTGAAGTACGGGATCCGGCGGGGCGGCGTACGCAAATCGTCGGCGCACGAAGGGATCCGTAACGCCATGTACGCAGCAACGTCCTCCGTGTCCGCCCCGGTCCGGCCGCACCGCACGCTCCCGGCGGGCGGCGGCTCCTACCTCGAACCCGGCCGTCCCGCCATTCCGGCGCAGGGCGCCGTACGAGCGCGGCGGATGCCGGGAGCCGGATCTCAGCCGCTCAGCGGAAGAATCGACCTCTCGGGGCCGCAGGGGGCGCAACTGCGCACCGCGCTCGCCTCGGTGCAGCGGATCTGTCCGGAGTTCGCGCCGGTCCAGGTGCTGCGGCGCAGCGGCCGGTCGGTCCTCCTGGTGGGCACCACCGGACGGATGACCGCCGTCGCGAAGGTTTTACTGGACCACTCGCCCGAGTGGCGTGAGCGGTACCGGCACGAAATAGGAGCATATCGGACGTTCGTCCGACACCGCCCGCCGGTCCGCGTGCCGCGGCTGATCGCCGCCGACCCGGAGAACTGCGTACTGATCGTCGAGCGGATGGCGGGCCGGGTCGCGGCGCTGCAGCGGCATCCCGTGGAGGCCCCGCCGCGGGTCGACGTACGGACGGCCCTGGGCGCGGTGTGCCGGGTCAACCAGTGGCGTCCGCCGGCCGATCTGTTCGGGACCCCGCTGAACTACGCGCGGCGGATCGCCCGCGACTACGAGCTGGGCCTGCTGACCGACCGGGACCTCGGTGACCTGCAGAAACTGCTGCACGGCGTCAAGCTGTCGGGCACGTCCCTGCAGTTCAACCACGGTGACGCGCTCCTGTCGAACCTGCTGCTGTCCCCGGCCGGGCCGGTGCTCCTGGACTGGGAGCACGCGGGCTGGTACCTGCCGGGCTACGACCTGGCCACCCTGTGGACGGTGCTGGGCGACGCCCCGGCGGCGCGCAGCCAGATCAGCCGGCTCGCGCAGTCGGCCGGTCCGGCGGCGCGGGACGCGTTCCTGGTCAATCTGATGCTGGTGCTGACCCGGGAGATCCGGATGTCGGAGACGGCGGTCCAGCGCTCGATGCTGGCGACCGCTCCGGCCCAGCCCCTGATGGCCGGCGCCCTGTCGTCCGGAGAGGAGCAGCGGCTGTTGCTGCGCCGGCTGCACGACGACGCCGGAATGGCGCGCGGAGCGATCCGCGCGGCGGTCGGCACCCGCTGACGCGTCCCGCGTCCCCCTTACGCGAAGTCCCGCGGCCCCCACCGCCGCGGGACTTCGCTCGTACGCAAGTGCGTACGTCGGCACGTACGCGGGCGCACACCCGGGCGCGTACGCCGCGAGGCGGATCCGCCTCCCCCGCACGGCGGAAGCGGATCCGCCCGGCGGGCGATCCGCGCGCACCGCGCGGCTGCGATCTTCGGATCAGACCGGGCAACCGCTGCCCGCCACTCCGGAGGTAGCCATGTCCGTGCATGCCGGGACGAGACCGTCGGGCGGCCGCGTGCGCGCCGCCTGGAGGGCCGCGCACACCCCCGTGGCAGGAGTTCCGCGCTGGGCGCGGATCGCCGCGTACGCCATCCCCTTCACCGTCCTGCCGTCCGGCATCTGGCGGCTGGGCCTCCTCTTCGTCGACCATTCCGCGGCGGACAGCGGGCGGCTGCCGCACTGGCTGCCGCTCGACGTGTACGTCGTCGTCCTCTCGGTCCTCTCCGAGCTGCTGGCCTTCACCGCCGTCGGGCTGGTCGCCGCCTGGGGAGAGGTCGTGCCCCGCTGGATCCCGGTCCTCGGCGGCCGGCGGATCCCGGTGGCCGCCGCCTGCGTCCCGGCCGCGCTCGGCGCCTTCGCGCTGACCGTCCTCTGGACCGTCCTGGCGGCGGTGACCCAGGTGGCCGGGACCACCGTCCAGGGCGATCCGCTGCCCGACGACTTCCCCAGCGAGGCGGGTGGCTGGAGCGCGGTGTGGTTCTACGTCTGCTACACCCCGCTGGTGCTGTGGGGCCCGCTGCTGGGCGCGGTGACGGTGGCGTACTGGAGGAGGCGTGCGGGCGGCGGCGCCGGAGCCCTTGACATCACATGATCCCCCGAACACCTTTTCTGACTCAGCATCAGACATGCTGGAGCCGTTCCCTTCCTCCCCACACCGCTGGAGCCTGCCCATGTCCGCAAGCGCTTCGCGCACCTCCCCCGACGGCCTCCCGTCCAGACGTACCGTCCTCGCCGGGACGGGCGCCGGGGTGCTCACCGCCACCGTGCTGCCGTCCGCCGCCGCACGGGCCGTCGGCGCCGGTGCCCAAGAGGGGCCACCGCTCGGCGAGTACGACGTCGTCGTGGTCGGTGCCGGGGCCTCCGGGATGACCGCCGCGCTCACGGCCGCCAAGCGGGGGCTGAGCGTTCTGGTGGTGGAGAAGGCGCCCACCTTCGGCGGGTCCGCCGCGCGCTCGGGGGCCGGGATCTGGCTGCCCAACAACTCGGTGATCCTGGGCGCCGGGGTGCCGGACACCCCGCAGAAGGCGGCGGCGTACCTCTCCGCGGTCGTCGGGCCCGAGGTGCCGGCGGACCGGCAGGCCGCCTTCCTCGCCAACGGGCCGCGGATGCTGGACTTCGTGATGGCCAACAGCCCGCTCAGGTTCCGCTTCATGGAGGGGTACAGCGACTACTACCCCAACCTGCCGGGCGGGCTGCCGAACGGCCGCTCCATCGAGCCCGACCAGATCGACGGGAACATCCTCGGTGCCGAACTGGCCCGGCTGAACCCGGCGTACATGCCGGTCCCCGCCGGGATGGTGGTCTTCAGCCAGGACTACAAGTGGCTGAACCTGGCGGCCGTGAACGCCAAGGGCCTCGCGGTGTCCACGGAGTGCCTGGCTCGCGGCACGAAGGCGGCGCTGCTGGGGCAGAAGCCGCTGACGATGGGCCAGGCCCTGGCGGCCGGGCTGCGCGCCGGGCTGCAGCGGGCGGGGGTGCCGGTGTGGCTGAACAGCCCGCTGGTCGACCTGGTCCAGGAGGGCGGCGCGGTGACCGGGGTGGTCGTGGAGAAGGAGGGCGTACGGGGCACCGTACGGACCCGGCGCGGCGTGGTCATCGGCTCGGGCGGCTTCGAGCACAACGCGTCGATGCGGGCGCAGTACCAGCAGCAGCCGATCGGCACCCAGTGGTCGGTGGGGGCGAAGGAGAACACGGGCGACGGGATCCTGGCGGGGCAGCGGGCCGGGGCGGCGCTCGCCCTGATGGAGGACGCCTGGTGGGGCCCGTCGATCCCGCTGCCCGGGGAGCCCTACTTCTGCCTCGCCGAACGGACCCTGCCGGGCGGGCTGATCGTGAACGGGAACGGCGCGCGGTTCGTCAACGAGGCCGCCCCCTACAGCGACGTGGTGCACGTGATGTACGAGAAGGACCGGGGCGCGACCGGTTCGCACATCCCGGCGTGGCTGATCGTGGACCAGAACTACCGCAACAAGTACCTGTTCAAGGACGTCCTGCCGATGATCGTCTTCCCCGACTCGTGGTACGAGGCGGGCGCGGCGAAGAGGGCGTGGACCTGGGACGCGCTGGCCGGGCAGATCGGGGTCCCGGCGGCGGCGCTGCGGGCGACCTTGAACCGGTTCAACGCGCAGGCGTGGAACGGGACCGATCCCGACTTCCACCGGGGCGACACGGCGTACGACCACTACTACACGGACCCGGGGGTGACTCCGAACTCCTGCCTGGCACCCGTCTGGGCGCCGCCGTTCTACGCCTTCAAGATCGTGCCGGGCGACCTGGGCACGAAGGGCGGCATCGTGACGGACGCGCGGGCCCGGGCGCTGCGGGCGGACGGCTCGGTGATCCGGGGCCTGTACGCGGCGGGGAACGCGAGCGCGGCGGTGATGGGCCACAGCTACGCGGGGGCCGGATCGACGATCGGCCCCGCGATGACGTTCGGCTACGTGGCGGCGACCGACATCGCGGACGCGTGATTCCTGTGGATCAGCCCTGCTGGAAGAGCTCGGCGGGGAGCGGCTTCAGGAGGGCGTAGAGGTCGTCGGTGATCGGGCGGTCCCAGCTGGCGATGGTGACCAGCACGTTGTCGCTGCGGTCGAACTGGACGCAGGAGATGCGGGACTCCGACAGCTTGATCTTCCGGACGATGAGGAGGTTGTCGCCCTGCATGACGGGGCAGTCCTCGACGCCGGTGACCTCGACGTCCTCGTCGTTCTCCAGGGCGTCGAGGAGCTGGGCGACCTCGAAGGGGACCTGGCCGTCGGCGAGGTCCCGGGCGGGAGAGCCCTCCGGGAGGTTGCCGATGATCATCGCGGGGCCGCGTCCGCCGAACAGGTCGTAGCGGAGGAAGACACCCTGGCAGCTGCCGTCGGGCGCGGGCAGCAGCCCGGCCCCGAGATTGCCCGGCCAGTCCCCCGGGTCCATGGCCAGGACGTCGAAGTCCGGGCCGGCGGGGGTGGCGGCGCGGTGGCGGCGGAGGAAGGACATGCCGCCATGGTACGTGGCCGCACGGGTTTTCCGGCCCGGGGGCCCGCATCCCCGACCTGGCCGGGCCGCCCGCCGGTCAGGCCCGTCAGACCGGCGGGACCAGGGTGAAGTAGTGCGCCAACAGGGTGGCGTCGCCGGTGACCCGCAGGCCGGCGGCGGGCAGCCGGCGCCAGAGGAACAGGGCGAGGTCCGAGGCGGTCCCGGCTGCCTCGACGTCCGCCGGGGCGGTGTCGTCGGGCGTCGGCAGGACCTCGTCGCCGTCGAAGAGGACGGTCCAGGATTCCGGGCCGTCCGTACGCCGGAAGCGGTACCGCTCCCCCGCACCGGCCGGTGCGCCCTGCCAGGAGCGCCGTGCCGGAGCCATGACCTCGAAGGTCTGGGCCACGGCGTCCGCCGCCAGGTCCGGATCGAGCGGGGCCGGGGCGCCTTTCACGGACTGCGCGTCCCAGCGGTGGAGGGCCAGCTCGATCGTCTGCATCCGCAGCCAGAAACCCGAGCTCTGTTCGGCCGACCAGGTCCAGACCGCCGCGTCCGGCCCGAGCTCGCGCAGGAGCGCCTCCAGCTCCCGCGCGCCCTGCGCGAACCAGTCCGTCAGCCCCTCGGGCGCGGGGCCCGGGCTCGGGGCACGGCCGGGCATCGGCCAGGCGGCCAGTGCCTCCGGGTCGGCGGGCAGACCGTACAGGGAGAGGTCCGTGGGGTCGGGTGCCTCGGTCAGGCGTTCCCGCAGGACGTGGCTGAGGTAGCGGTGCACTCCCCCCAGGTGTCCCACGAGGTCGCAGACCGACCAGCCGGGGCACGAGGGGACCAGTGGCGCCGGCCCGCCGGGGTCGAGCGCCCCGCGGACGGCCTTCTCGAATGCCGATGCCTCGCTCTGGAAGCGGGTGAGCCTGGAGTCGTGGTCCATGGGATCACTCTGCCCCGGCCCCGCCCGGGGCCCCCTGCTTGAGCTACGGGCGAACGTCTGCGGAGCGACCGGCGAGTTGCTCCAGGACGGCGACGGCCTCCGCGGCCCGGTCGGCGGCCACGAAGAGGTGGTCGTGGTGGTAGCCGGCGATGACGTTGCAGCTCAGACCGTGTGCGCCGAGTTCGGCCGCGAAGGCGGCGGTGAGCCCGACGGCGTCGAGGGCGGAGTGGATCCGCAGGGTGATCCAGCCGGCCGTGTAGTCGTAGGCCAGGCCGGCCGCGTCGGCGTCCTCCTGGCGCAGGACCAGGGTGAGGCCCTCGGGCTCCAGGACGGTGGCGACGGGTGCGGTGCCCGCGGGGACGGTGGTGCCGGGGACGGTGCAGAACACGTACCGGCCCTCGTTCAGTTCGGGCCGCATCCCGCTCAGCAGCTTCCGCAGGTCGCTCTCTCCGCTCATGCCGTCACCCTATCCACGGGTGTCGTCCTCGGAGAGGCGGCGGTACCACCGGGCCGACGGGACGGAGCCCCGGCCCCGGTGCCCGGCGTACGGCACGGGGTCGGGGAGGGTACGGCGGCGGAACTCCGCGTCCAGCAGGCACAGTACGCGGCCCGGTGCGCGCCGCGCTTCGGGCGGCAGTGCGCGGTGGCCGTCGGGGCAGATCGCTGCGGTCAGCCGCAGCCGGCTTCCGGGGCGGTCCAGGAAGTCCCGCTAGCGGCCCGGCAGTTCCTCCAGCCGGTGGATCCGGCCGTGCTCGGCCCGGCGGACTCCCGCGCTCGCGGCGGGCGACAGCCGGAGCCCGGCCGGCGCACCATCGGGCCGACGGCTCCGCGCCCCCGGTGGTGCGCCGCGCGCGGTCACGGCGGGGGAGGCTAGGTCAGGTCGAACTCGCCGCCCCGCGCGTCCAGTACGAACCTGCGCCACTCGTCCGGCGCGAAGATCAGCGATGGGCTTTCGGGGCGCTCGCTGTTGCGCATCGCGATGAAGCCCTCGACGAAGGCGATCTGGACGTCTCCCGCTCCCCGGCTGCTCGACTGCCACTGCGCCTCGGTGAGATCGAGGTCCGGCTTGCCCCAGCCAGCGAGGGGTTGTGAAGTCATGCTCTCGGCCACGTGCGTGCTCCTCCCGGTACGTCGTCCGGGGGCAAGGTTAACCATCGCGGCGGGTGCCGCACAGGGCACGGTGAGTCACCCGTGGCCGGTCCGGCCCCCCGCCCGTCCCCGTCGGGGGGCCGTCTTTCGTTCAGGACTCGGGCGGCTCGGCCCCCACCAGCCACATGGAGAAGAACTGCGCGCCGCCACCGTACGCGTGCCCCAGGGCCCGGCGGGCGTCCGGAACCTGGTGTTCCCCGGCCTGGCCGCGGACCTGGAGGGCCGCCTCCGCGAAGCGGATCATGCCGGAGGCGCCGATCGGGTTGGTGGACAGGACACCCCCCGACGGGTTGACCGGAAGGTCACCGTCGAGTTCGGTGACCCCGGCCTCGGTGAGCTTCCAGCCCTCGCCCTCCGCCGCGAAGCCGAGGTTCTCCAGCCACATCGGCTCGTACCAGGAGAACGGCACGTACATCTCGACCGCGTCGATCTCCCGGCGCGGGTCGGTGATCCCCGCCTGGCGGTAGACGTCGGCCGCGCAGTCCTTGCCGGCCTGCGGGGAGACGAAGTCCTTGCCCGCGAAGAGGGTCGGCTCGCTGCGCATGGCCCCGCCGTGCACCCAGGCCGCGGGCTTCGGCGAGCGGGCCGCGCCCTCCCGGTCGGTGAGGATCATCGCGCAGGCGCCGTCCGAGGAGGGGCAGGTCTCGGAGTAGCGGATCGGGTCCCACAGCATCGGCGAGGCCTGGACCTTCTCCAGGGTGATGTCGTGCTCGTGCAGGTGCGCGTAGGGGTTCTTCAGCGCGTTGCGCCGGTCCTTGTACGCCACCAGCGAGCCGACCGTGTCGGGGGCGCCGGTGCGCCGCATGTACGCGCGCACGTGCGGGGCGAAGAATCCGCCCGCGCCCGCCAGCAGGGGCTGCTGGAAGGGGACGGGGAGCGAGAGGCCCCACATGGCGTTGGACTCGGACTGCTTCTCGAAGGCGAGGGTGAGGACCGTCCGGTGGACGCGGGCCGCGACGAGGTTGGCGGCGACGAGCGCCGTGGACCCGCCCACCGAACCGGCCGTGTGCACGCGCAGCATGGGCTTGCCGACGGCGCCGAGCGCGTCCGCCAGGTACAGCTCCGGCATCATCACGCCCTCGAAGAAGTCGGGGGCCTTGCCGATGACGACCGCGTCGATGTCCGTCCAGCTCAGCCCGGCGTCCGCGAGGGCGCGCAGGGCGGCCTCCCGGACGAGGCCGGCGATGGAGACGTCGTGCCGGGCGGCGACGTGCTTGGTCTGGCCGATGCCGACGACGGCTACGGGTTCCTTGCCCGACGTGCTCATGCGGGGTCCCCTTCCAGGACGGCGACCAGGTTCTGCTGGAGGCAGGGGCCGGAGGTGGCGTGCGCGACGGCGCGGTCGGACTCGCCGCGGTGGATGCGGGCGGCCGCCTCACCGATCCGGATCAGGCCCGCGGCCATGACCGGGTTGGCGGCGAGCGCACCGCCGGAGGGGTTGACGGCGACGCCGTCGCCGAGCCCGAGGACCTTGCGGAGCACGACCTCCTGCGAGGAGAACGGCGCGTGCAGTTCCGCCGTGTCCACCGGGGCGTCGAACACCCCGGCGCGCTCGGCGGCGGTCCGGGTGGACGGGGAGTCGGTGAGGTCGCGCAGGCCCAGGCCGTGGGCCTCGATGCGGTGGTCGATGCCGGTGATCCAGGCGGGGCGCTCGCACAGCCGCCGGGCGGTGTCCCCGGCGGCGAGGATCACGGCCGCCGCGCCGTCGCCGATGGGCGGGCAGTCGCCGGTGTGCAGCGGGCGGACCTGGTAGTCGCCCTGGGGCACCGGGCCCCTCAGCTGGGCGTGCGGGTTGGCCTCGGCGGCGGCCCGGCTGCGGGCGCCGATGGCCGCCAAGGAGGGCTCGTCGGTCTCGCCCGCGTCGATCAGGGCCTGGGCCTGGAGGGCGGCCAGGGCCACCGAGTCGGGCCAGAGCGGGGCGAGGTAGTACGGGTCGAGCTGCCGGGTCAGGACGTCCCGTACCGGCCCCGGCGAGGACTTGCCGTACGAGTAGACGAGCGCGGTGTCGGCCTCGCCGGTCTGGATCTTGACCCAGGCTTCGTAGAGGGCCCAGGCGCCGTCCATCTCGACGTGCGACTCGGAAATCGGCGGCCAGGCCCCGACACCGTCGAGGGTCATGGTGAAGGAGAAGGCCCGGCCGGCCAGGTAGTCGCTGGAGCCGGAGCAGGTGAAGCCGATCTCGCCGGCCTTCAGGCCGGTCCGGGCCAGCACCTGGTGGAGGACCGGCATGACCATCTCGACTTCGCTGAGTTCGTCGGTGCGGCGCAGGTGGTCGCTCTGCGCGAAGGCGACGACGGCCACGTCGCGTGCGTGCCTGCTCGTCCTGGGCATCAGATGAGCTCCTTGTACGCGTCGTAGTCCGCGTCCGGCTCGCCGGTGGGGCGGTAGTGGTCGGGGTAGCGGCCGCCTTCGGTCCACACGGGTTCGACGCGCAGGCCCATGCGGACCTGGTCGTACGGGATGCCGCCGATCCGGCCGTGGAGGGCGAGGCCGGCGCCGTCGAGGGCGATGTGGGCGTAGACGTAGGGGACTTCGATGTCGAGGCCGCGGGCCTTGATGTTGACGATGCAGTACGTGGTGACGGTGCCGGCCGGTCCGACCTCGACCTGGTCGGTGGTGGCGACCCCGCAGGTGGGGCAGGCCCCGCGCGGCGGGACGTACACCTTGTGGCAGGAGGGGCAGCGCTCGCCGATGGTCTTCTGCTCGGAGAGGCCGCTGATGTAGGCGGTCTGGGCGCGGCCGGGGCTGTACGTGTAGTCCAGGCGGGCCGGGGCGACGATGCCGGTGACGGGCTCCGCGAAGACCCCGGCGTGCGGGGCGGCTCCAGGGCCGGCGGGGCCCTCGTACGGCTCGAAGCAGGCGATGTCGGTGATCGCCCCGGTGCGCTCGGCGGCCCACCGCACGCGCACCCGCATCCCGGTGCGCACGGATTCGGGACCGGGGGCGTCGAGGGCGTGCAGGAGGGCGGTGTCGGCGCCGTCGAGCGTGACCAGGACCCAGGCGAACGGCGTGTCGAGGGGCTGGTTCGGGCGGGGCAGGCCGTTCCAGGCCCAGGTGGTGACGGTGCCGGTGGCGCCGACCTCGACGAGTTCGCGGATCTCCTCGGCGGTGCGGGGGTCGTACTCGACGGGCGGCACCATTACGGTCCCGTCGGAGGTCTTCACGCCGAGCACGAGCCCTTCGCGCAACCCGGTGAGGAACGCGGACTGCACGGGCCCGAGGGACCGGGTGAAGGGGAACTCGACGACGAGCGGCGCACGGAGCACGTCGGGCGAGGGCACGGTGGCTGTCACGGGTGGCTCTCCGATTCTCGTAGCTGTGGGGGGAGTTTGAGACGGGTGGCGGAGCCCGACATCCGGTCCCGCCGTCGTTTGAGGCGCGGGGTCTGGGGCGGAGCCCCCAAACCGGCCCCGCCGGCGTTTGAGGCGGGGCCGGATCGGAGCCCCGGCAGCGGCGCCGCACCCGGACTTCCCTGGCCCGCCCGGCGACGGGCCCGGCGGGCCTACTCCCGGCGGTACACCGCGGGCCTCTTCTCGGCGAAGGCCCGCGCCCCCTCCTTGGCATCCGCCGTGTCGAAGACCGGCCAGCCCCGCAGGAGTTCGGACGCCAGCCCCTCCCGCTCCGTCAGCTCGGCGGTCTCGTAGACCGACGCCTTGACCGCCTCGACGGCCAAGGGCCCGCACGCGTTGACCTGCTCCGCGATCTCCAGCGCCGCCTCCAGCGCCGTACCGTCCGGCACCACCCGCCCGACCAGCCCGATCCGCGCCGCCTCCGCGGCGGAGTACGGACGCCCGGTCAGCAGCATCTCCAGGGCGTGCGTACGCGGGATCTGACGCGGCAGCCGGACCGTCGAGCCGCCGATCGGGAAGAGCCCCCGCTTGACCTCGAAGAGCCCGAAGGTGGCCCCCTCCCCCGCCACCCGGATGTCCGTGCCCTGGAGGATCTCGGTCCCGCCGGCCACGCAGTAGCCCTCCACCGCCGCGATCAAGGGCTTGCGCGGCCGGTGGTGGCGGAGCATGGCCTTCCAGTGCAGGTCGGGGTCGGCCTTCAGCCGGTCCCGGTACTGGTCGCCCGCCATCCCCTTCCCTGCCAGCGCCTTGAGGTCCATGCCGGCGCAGAAGTCCCCGCCCGCGCCGGTCAGCACCACGGAGCGGATCGCGTCGTCGGCGTCCGCCTCCAGCCACCCGTCGTACAGCCCCACCAGCAGCGGCAGCGAGAGCGCGTTCTTCGCCTCGGGCCTGTTCATGGTGAGCACCAGCGTGGCGCCGTGCCGTTGCACGGTCAGGTGTTCCGTCCCACCCATTGCCGTCCTCCCGTCTCAAGACCTAGAACAGGTTGCAGTAGGGGCGGGTGCAGTTCAATAGTTTTCTGACACACAGTCAGATTTCTTGGGCGGCTCCCTTCCCACTTGCCCTCGGCGGCGCTGTAATGACCGCCCGAGCAGACAGCCATGGGGTCAGGAGGAACGGTGGAGTACAACCTTGCCGACCTGTTCGAGTCGGTGGTGGACGTGGTTCCGGACCGCGAGGCCCTCGTCTACGTGGACCACCCGGGGACCGGCGCCGAGCGCCGCCTCACGTACGCGGAGCTGGACTCGGCGGCGAACCGGATCGCGCACCACCTGCTGGCCAGCGGCTTGACGGCCGGCGAGCACCTGGGCCTGCACCTCTACAACGGGATCGAGTACCTCCAGACCGTCCTGGCCTGCCTGAAGGCCCGGCTGGTCCCGGTGAACGTCAACTACCGGTACGTGGAGGAGGAACTGGTCTACCTCTACAACGACGCCGACCTCGCCGCGCTGGTCTTCGAGGGCGAGTTCACCGAGCGGGTCGCGGCCGCGCTGCCGCAGACGACGAAGCTCCGGCACCTGATCCGGGTCGGCGACGCTCCCGAGGGGGCCCCGGAGCCTTCGATCGCGCCGGTCGCGTACGCGGACGCCGAGGCGGCCGGCTCGCCCGGGCGCGGTTTCCCGCCCCGCAGCGCCGACGACCTGTTCATCATCTACACCGGCGGTACGACCGGCATGCCCAAGGGCGTCATGTGGCGGGCGGAGGACCTCTTCTTCGCCGGGCTGTTCGGCGGCGAGCCGTCGGGCGAGCCGGTGAAGCGGCCCGAGGAGCTGGCCGAGCGGGTCGCGGCGCGCGGCGCCGGGCTGACCTTCTTCCCCGCTCCCCCGCTGATGCACGGGACGTCCACGCTGACCTCGTTCATCGCCTTCAACTACGGGCAGCGGGTGGTCATCCACCGCAAGTACGCGCCCGAGGAGGTGCTCCGTACGATCGAGAAGGAGAAGGTCTCCAGCGTGTCGCTGGTGGGCGACGCGATGCTGCGGCCCCTCATCGACGCGCTGAACGGCCCGCTCAAGGGGACCGACCTGTCCTCGCTGTTCAGCGTCTCCTCATCCGGCGCGATCATGTCTGAGACGGTGCGCGCGGAGTTCCAGCGGCTGGTTCCGAACGTGCTGCTCCTGAACAACTTCGGGTCCTCGGAGTCCGGATCCAACGGACGGGCGACGAACGACTCCAGCCCGGAGAAGGGCTTCCGCCTGGAGGTCAACGACCGTACGCAGGTGGTGGACCCGGTGACGCACGAGCCCGTGCCCGTGGGCGAACCGGGCCGTCTCGCGCAGCGCGGCCACGTCCCGCTCGGCTACTACAACGACCCGGCGAAGACCGCCGAGACCTTCTTCCAGAAGGGCACGGAGCGCTGGGTGCTGCTCGGCGACATGGCCACGGTGGACGAGCAGGGCATCGTCACCGTCCTCGGGCGCGGCTCGCAGTGCATCAACACGGGCGGCGAGAAGGTCTACCCGGAGGAGGTCGAGCAGGCGCTGAAGTCGCACCCGGACGTGTACGACGCCCTGGTCGCGGGCGTCCCGGATCCGACCTGGGGCAGCCACGTGGCCGCGGTGGTGCAGATCCGGGCGGGCGCGCCGGAGCCGACCCTGGACGAGATCCAGAGCCACTGCCGCACCCGGCTCGCGGGCTACAAGATCCCGCGCCAGCTGGTCATCACCCCCGCCATCCAGCGCTCCCCGAGCGGCAAGGCGGACTACCGCTGGGCCAAGACGGTCGCGACCCGGGCGGACACGGCCGGCTAGCTAGGGCGTGTCGTCACCTTCCCGTCGTCGCCCGAAGGGCGGCCCCGAGTGTGACGACAGGCCCTGGGGCCTGTTGAGACGTCGGTGACCTGGCCGGTTGGCCGCCCTGGGGAAGGTACGGGCGGCCGACCGGACGGCCCGGGCCACGGGGTTGCGACCCGCTCCGGGTGCGCGCGAACGCGCCACCCGGTAGCGTCGGAATCGTGCGTTCCGCCCAACCGCTGGGCCCTGGCCCGGCAGGGCCGCCGCCGATGTCGGCACAGGAACGAGACCACATGCCAAAGCACAGCATCCGCGCGGTGACTGCCGCGGCCGCTCTGGTCTGCCTGACGGGATTCGGCCCCTCACCCGGCGGCGGCGCGTCACCCCCCGCCCAGCCCGCCGGGCCCAGCCAGGCAGCCCCGTCCCGGTTCGTGCCCGGACCCTGCCCGAAGCCGCCCGAGCCCATCGAAGCGCTGAGCGGCGCACGGTGCGGCTTCCTGGAGGTCCCCGAGAACCGCTCCCGCCCCGGCGGCCGGACCATCAAGCTGGCCGTCGCGGTGATTCCGGCCGTCACCCCCGCCAAGCCCGCACAGGACCCCGTGGTGTTCATGGCGGGCGGCCCCGGTGCCGACACGTTCGACGACATCCCGTTCCTGGTCGGCTCCGGCCTGAACAAGGACCGCGACCTGATCATCATGGCCCAGCGCGGCAACCTCTACGACCGGCCGAACCTCGCCTGCCCGGAGATCGACCGGTTCAACGCGCGGGCCGTGGGCCTCGGCTACGACTCGCAGCAGGCGGAACAGCTCATGGTGAAGGCGGTCAAGGACTGCCGCAGCCGCCTGACGGCCGAGGGCATCGACCTGAGCGCCTACAACACCACCGAGAACGCCGCCGACTTCGCCGACCTGCGCAAGGCGCTGGGCATTCCCCGGTGGAACGTCTACGGCTACTCCTACGGCAGCAACCTGGCCCTCACGTACCTGCGCCTGCACCCCGAGGGCATCCGCGCGTTCGCGATCGACTCGATCACGCCTCCCCAGCACGTGACCCTTCCGTGGACATGGGCCAGCACCGCTGAGGGGATCGACAACATCCTCGAGGCGTGCGCGGCCGAGCCCGCCTGCAAGGACCGTTACCCGGACGTCCGCCGTACTCTGACCGAACAGGTGCGCAAGCTGGAAGCACACCCCCTGACGCTGAACGTCGCGCCGCCCGGCGGAGGGAAGCCGGTCAAGGTCGTCCTCGACGGCGGCGCGCTCCTGAACCTGATCGTCGCCTTCACGCCCAGGCCCGAGGACCTTCCGGCGGCGCTCGACGAGCTCAGCAACGGAAACCCGCAGCGCTTCGCGCAGGCCCGCGCGGCCGGCTCGGTCCAGAAGGTCGGCATGTTCGCGCACGGCCTGACGGAGTCGGTGGTGTGCGGTGAATGGGCGCCGGGGTACTCGGAGACCGACGTGCTGAAGGCGGGGCGCAAGACCTACCCCGGGTGGCCGGACACGGTCCTGGCCCAGGTGCCGCAGCTTCCCTTCCAGTACCCGGCGTGCCGCATCTGGAACGTTCCGGACCGCGCGGCCGCCCAGCGGTTGCCCACGGTCAGCTCGGTGCCGGCGCTCGTCATCTCCGGCACGTTCGACGTGAAGACGGGGGCGAGTTGGGCGAAGGACGTGGCCCGCAACCTGTCCCGCTCGACCTCCGTGCTGGTCCCCGGAATCGGCCACTGGGTGGTCCCGCAGTCGCCGTGCGCGCAGAGCGTGCTGGCCTCGTTCTTCGCTCGCCCGACCGCGCCCGACACCGCTTGCGTGGACGGGCTCAAGCCCAAACCGTTCACGATCATCCCGAAATGACCGGGAGGGCAGATGACACGCCACCAAGCGCCCAGTCGTCGCCGCACCGCACGACGACTCCGGGCCACGTCGGCCGGTATGGCGACCGGTCTCCTGGTCACCGGCCTGCTCGCAGCGTCGGCTCAGGCGCAGTCCCGCACCGGCACCACCCCCACTCCCGGGGCGCCGATCGGCACGACCGCCCGGACGGTGGGCGACGCGAGCTACGAACCGGGCCCCTGCCCCAAGACACCGGAACCGATCAAGGCCCTCGAAGGGGCCCGCTGCGGAACGCTCACCGTGCCCGAGAACCGCGCCAAGCCGAACGGTCGAACGATCGAACTCGGTGTCGCGATCGTGCCCGCGGCCGCCGACAAGCCGAAACCCGACCCGATCGTCTGGCTCGCGGGCGGACCCGGGGACGACGCCGTGGGCGAGGCGAAGATGGCGGTCGACGGCGGCCTGAACCGCGACCGTGACGTGATCCTCATGTCCCAGCGCGGCACGTACTCGGCCGACCCGAATCTCCTGTGCCCCAACATCGACGAGTTCAACGCACGCTCGGTCGGCCTCGTCTACGACGCCCCATCCACCGGGCGCCTGCACGTCGAGGCCACGAAGGCCTGCCGCGACAAGCTGGCGGCCCGCGGGATCGACCTCAGCGCCTACAACGACACCGAGAGCGCCGCCGACTACGAGGACCTGCGCAAGGCGCTGGGCCTGGCACAGTGGAACCTGTACGGCATCTCCTACGGCACCCACCTGGCGCTGGCCTACATGCGCCTGCACCCCGAGGGGCTCCGCTCGGTGGGCATCGACGGCATCCTGCCGCCGTCCAAGGCCGGCTCGGCGGCGACCTGGAGCAGCGCCCGGCAGGGCTTCGACGGCCTGTTCAAAGCCTGCGCGGACCAGCCGGCGTGCAACAGGCGCTATCCGAACCTGTCGGCCACCTTCGACAAGCTCGTCCGCGACCTCGAAGCCCATCCGGTCACCACCACCGTCACGCTCCCCGGCAGCGACAAGCCGGTGAAGGTCGTACTGGACGGCGGAGCCCTGGTGAGCTGGATGACCTCGGCCACCCACGTGGCACCCCAGGTGCCCGCCGCGCTCGACGAACTGGCCCACGGCAAGCCGCAGCGGATCGCCCAGCAGTACGCGGGCGGCAAGCTCAGCCCCCAGGCCATGGGAAGGGTCGCGCACGGTCTCGTCTACGGCGTCTTCTGCAGCGCGTGGACGCCGTACGAGAGCCGGGATGCCGCGCTCCGGGGCGGACAGGAGACCTTCCCGACCTTCCCCCGCTCCGTACAGGCCCAGGCCCCGCAGCTCGCCTTCCTCCACCCGGACTGCGACGCCTGGAACGTCCCCGCGGCGGCGCCCTCGATCCGGGACGTCACGCGCGGCGACATCCCCACCCTCGCCCTGTCGGGCGGCTTCGACTCCCAGACCGGGGCCGACAACGGGCCGTACGTGGCCCGCACGCTGCCCAAGGCCAAGGTCGTCACGGTCCCCTACGAGCCGCACGTGGTGTTCGCCACCTCGAAGTGCGCCCAGGAGATCGCCGTCTCCTTCTTCGACGACCCGTCCGCGCCGAAGACCGGATGCCTGAAGAGCCTTAAGCCGCCCGAGTTCGAGATCGGGCCCTGAAACCGCTCGCGGTCCGCTCCGCCGGCCCTCGGGCGCCGGGCGGGGCCCGGTCAGGCCCCCCGGGTGTCCCGGGGTCAGGCTCCGCAGGACAGGAACCGCTCCACGCGGGCCGCGAACCACTCCGGGTCGTCCAGCCACGGGAAGTGGCAGGCCTGGGGCTGGACGTCGACCGCCCCCCGTGGGAACAGCGCGGCGAGCTCGGCCGCCAGCGCCGGCCGGGGGTTGCCGTCCAGTTCCGCGGCCAGGACCAGGACCTCGCCCTCGACCTGGCGGAGCCCCGCACGGGTGGCGGGCGGGTCGAAGGCGCCGGGGCCCGCGTAGGCCTCGGCCGCCTTCCCGTTCTGCTGGTGCTCGCCCGCCGCCCAGTGGGCCTGGACCTCCTCGTCCCAGCGGCCGTGGAACAGCGGCGCGGCCAGGTCCCAGTCCTCGTCGCCGCGCCCTCCTCGGCCGTCGCCCGCCAGGATCCGCTCGTAGGCCGCGATGGCCGTGTCGTAGGGCTCGCTCCCGGCCCGCAGCCGGGCGGCTTCCAGCCGGTGCTCCGTGGTGACGGGGAGGTCCACCGCCCACGCGGTCGGAGTGACCAGGACGAGCCGGCGCACCCGGTGCGGATGCGCGGCCGCGTAGAGCTGGGCCAGGTTGCCGCCGGCGGAGTGCGCGAGGAGGTCCATGCGCTCCAGGCCCAGGTGTACGCGCAGCGCCTCGACGTCGGCGACCTGGTGGTCGACCCTGTACGTGGACTCGTCCACCGGTATCGCGGAGGCGCCCGTGCCGCGCAGGTCGAGGAGGACGAGACGGCGGCTCGCCGTGAGCCCGCCCAGGTCCGCCATGTACTCCGAGGCGCGCATGGCGCCGCCCGGCAGGCAGACGAGCGGCTCGCCCTCGCCCCGGACGTGACAGGCGAGTTCGGTTCCGTCGTAGGTGTTGAAGACAGGCATGCGGGCCATCACATCAGACGATCACTCGTTCGAGTCATTGATTTACGGGGCAGGGGCCTGGCAATCTACCGAATGATCGGTTGGTGGACTCACGATGAGGTGACGGCATGGCGGCATACGCGGATCTCCACGACGAAGGCGAGCGGCTCAGCGGCGACGAGCTGGCCGCCCTCCAGCTGACGCGGCTGCGCGCGACCCTGCACCGCGCCTACGACCGGGTGCCGTTCTACCGGCAGGCCTTCGACAAGGCCGGCGTGCATCCCGACGACTGCGGCTCCCTCGCCGATCTCGCCCTGTTCCCCTTCACCACCAAGACCGACCTGCGGGACCAGTACCCCTTCGGGATGTTCGCCGTGCCGCGCTCCGAGGTGCGCCGCATCCATGCCTCCAGCGGCACCACGGGGCGCCCCACGGTCGTCGGGTACACCGACGGGGACCTGTCGACCTGGGCGGATGTCGTCGCCCGGTCCATACGCGCGGCGGGCGGCAGACCCGGTCAGATCGTCCACATCGCCTACGGCTACGGGCTGTTCACGGGCGGCCTCGGCGCGCACTACGGCGCCGAGCGGCTCGGCTGCACGGTCGTGCCCGCCTCGGGCGGGATGACGGACCGCCAGGTCCGGCTCATCCAGGACTTCGAGCCGGAGGTCATCATGGTGACCCCCTCGTACATGCTGACCCTGCTGGACGAGATGGAGCGCCAGGGCATCGATCCGCGTTCCACCTCGCTCAGGACCGGGATCTTCGGCGCGGAGCCGTGGACCGAGGAGATGCGCCGGGAGATCGAGGAGCGGCTGGGGATCGACGCGGTGGACATATACGGCCTGTCCGAGGTGATGGGACCGGGCGTGGCGCAGGAGTTCGCGTCGAGCAAGGACGGGCTGCACATCTGGGAGGACCACTTCTACCCGGAGGTCGTCGATCCGCTGACGGGCGCGGTGGTGCCGGAGGGCGAGCCCGGCGAGCTGGTGTTCACCTCCCTCACCAAGGAGGCCATGCCGGTGATCCGCTACCGCACCCGGGACCTGACGCGGCTGCTGCCCGGCACGGCCCGGCCCGCCTTCCGCCGGATGGAGAAGGTCACGGGCCGCAGTGACGACATGATCATCCTGCGCGGGGTGAACCTGTATCCGACCCAGATCGAGGAGATCCTCCTGCGGACGGCCGGTCTGGCTCCCCACTTCCAGCTGCGGCTGACGAAGGAGGGCCGGATGGACGCCCTGACGGTCCGGGTGGAGGCGCGCCGGGAGGCGGACGCCGCCCGGCGGGAGGCCGCGGGCGCCGCCGTGGTGCGGGCCGTCAAGGAGGGGATCGGGGTCTCGGTCCGGGTGGAGGTGGTCGAGCCGGAGACGCTGGAGCGCTCGGTGGGCAAGATCAAGCGGCTGGTGGACCTTCGCGGTGCCGGGGAGCGAGGGGAGACTCGGCCGGGCGGATGAAATGTGACACAGCCACCCCTTCGGGCCTATTTCGAGGCGGCTCCCGGGAGCAGACGGGCCCGCCCGGGTAGTGCATGAGGCGTGACCTCGATCTTCCGGCGGCTCTACGACCGGCTCCAGGGCTCGGCTGTAGGGCTGGCGTGGAGCCGCGGCCGTGAGATGGAGCTGATGCACCGGGCGATGGGCTTCGCGGCCCTCGGGTTCCTCACCCTGGTGCCGCTGCTGGTGGTCGTGGCCGCCGCCGCGCCCGGCAGCGGCTCCGGCTTCGGCCGCTGGCTCGGCCAGGCCCTCGGGGTCTCGGCGTCCTCGCGCGCCCGGGTCGAGATGCTGTTCGCCGCGGCGGACCTGGCGCTGGAGCGGACCACCGCCTTCGGCCTGGCTGCCCTGGCCGTCTTCGGCCTGACCTTCGGCTCCGCCGTGCAGACCGGCTACGAGAAGGTCTGGGACCTACCGACCGCCCGCTGGCACACCATGTGGCGGCATGTCGTGTGGCTCGCCCTGCTGGTCTGCTACCTCGCCCTGCTCGTCGCCATCCCCCCGCCGTCCGACGACGTCTTCGGCACGATCCTGGGCACCGTGGGCGACCTCGTCGGCACCTGCCTGTTCTTCATCGGCTCGCAGCGGATGCTGCTCGGCGGCCGGGTCCGCTGGCGCGCCCTGGTGCCCGGGGCGGTGGCCACCAGCATCGGCCTGCTCGGGCTGCGCGTCTTCTCGCAGCTGGTGTTCTCCCCGCTGATCGCCTCGAACGCCGTGACCTACGGCCCCTTCGGCACTCTGCTGGTCGTCCAGTCCTGGCTGGTGGGGGTCGGCTTCGTCGTCTACGGCGGGGCCCTCGTGGGCCGGCTCTTCCACGAGCACCTCACCGTGCGCCGCCTCCGGCGGAGCGGGCACCTCCCCTTCGGCAACCCCCCTTCCGACCACCCCTCATGACCCCGGAAGGGGCTGACCTGACCGTGCCGACGATGCCAGGATGTCGGGGGTAACGATCGACGAACACCTTCACCCACAGGGGGATTGATGTCTGTTCAGGACCGGGAGACCAAGGCCGAGGGCCGGGTCTGGCTGATCACCGGGGCCTCGTCCGGCTTCGGCCTGACCCTCACCGAGGCCGTACTCGCGACCGGGGACACCGTGGTCGCGGCGGTCCGCCGCCCCGACTCCCTCGCCGCGCTGGCCGCCGCCCACCCCGAGCGCCTCGTGCCGATCGCGGTGGACGTGACGGACACGGCGCGCGCCGAAGAGGTCGTCGGCGAGGTGGTGAACCGTTTAGGCCGGATCGACGTCCTCGTCAACAACGCCGGACGGGGTCTGCTCGGCGCGGTGGAGGAGACCTCCGACACCGAGCTCCGCGAGCTGATGGAGCTGCACTTCTTCGGCCCGGCGGCGCTCACGCGGGCCGCGCTGCCGCACATGCGGGCCCGGAAGTCGGGTGCCGTGGTGCAGATGAGCAGCATGGGCGGGCGGCTCGCCTTCCCCGGCGTCGGGGCCTACTGCGCGACCAAGTTCGCGCTGGAAGGCCTGACCGAGGCGCTCGCCGGCGAGGTCGCCGCCTTCGGCATCAAGGCGCTGATCGTGGAGCCCGGCTCCTTCCGTACGGGCTTCACGAGCGGAAACGCCCTGCGGCAGACCACGGCCCTGCCCGCTTACGAGAACGTGGTCGGCCCGGTGCGCCAGGGCATGCCGGCCACCGACGGCCACCAGCCCGGCGACCCGGTCAAGGCGGCTGCCGCGATCCTCGCCGCGCTGGATGCCGAGAACACGCCGCTGAGGCTGGTGCTGGGCAACGACGCGGTCGACTTCATCACGGCCCGCGATGACGCCACCCGCGCGGAGGCCCAGGCCTGGGAGTCGGTCAGCCGCGGCACGGACTTCGACGGCGCGCCCACTCCGGCGGCGTAAGCCGTACGGGCGGCAGCCCCGGGAGCCGGGCCCGTCCGGGCTCCCGGGGCCGTCACCGCGAACGCCGGGCGTCAGGCAGGCGGCGGCGCGGCGAAGCGGTCGCGGAGTTCACGCTTGAGGATCTTGCCGCTGGCGTTGCGCGGGAGGGCGTCCACGAACAGCACCCGCTTGGGGGCCTTGAAGTGGGCCAGCCGCTCCCGCGCGTACGCCATCAGCTCCGTCTCCGTCACCTCTCCGCGCGGCACCACCACGGCCGTGACGGCCTCGATCCACCGCTCGTCCGGCAGCCCGACCACCGCCGCCTCGGCCACCCCCGGGTGGGTGTACAGCACGTCCTCGACCTGCCGTGAGGCCACCAGCACACCGCCGGAGTTGATGACGTCCTTCACCCGGTCGACGACCGTGAAGTACCCCTGCGCGTCCCGCACCGCGAGGTCCCCCGAGCGGAACCAGCCGTCCCGGAAGGCCCGCTCCGACGCCCCGGGGTCGTTCCAGTACCCCAGGCACAGCTGCGGCGACCGGTAGACCACCTCGCCCGCCGTACCGTCCGGGACGTCCTTGCCGTCCTCGTCGACGACCTTCGCCTCCACGTGGCGCACCGGCCGCCCGCAGGAGTCCATCCGTCCCTCGTGCTCCTGCGGCCCCAGCACCGTGGCCAGCGGACCGATCTCGCTCTGACCGAAGCAGTTGTAGAAGCCGAGGCCCGGCAGCCGCTCCCGCAGCCGCTCCAGCACGGGCACCGGCATGATCGAGGCCCCGTAGTACGCCTTGCGCAGCGCGCCCAGCTCGCGCACCGCGAACTCCGGGTGGTTGGCCAGGGCGATCCACACCGTCGGCGGCGCGAACAGGCTGTCCGCCCGCCCCGCCTCCACCAGGTCGAAGATCTGCTCCGCGACCGGCGCGTCCAGGATGGTGTTCTCCGCGCCCACCGCCAGGTACGGCAGCAGGAAGACGTGCATCTGTGCCGAGTGGTAGAGCGGCAGCGAGTGCACCGGCCGGTCGTCCTCGGACAGGCCGAGCGCCTCGATCGCGCTCTCGTACTCGTGGACGAGCGCCCGGTGCGTCATCATCGCGCCCTTGGGCAGGGCGGTCGTCCCCGAGGTGTAGAGCAGCTGCGCCAGCCCGTGCGCGTCCCCGCCGGGCCGAGGAGCGGGCGGCTCGGCCGGCTCCGTCGCCTGCGCCGCCTGCGTCAGCTCCGCCAGGAAGGAGCCGGGTGCGTCGCGCAGCGGCCGTACGGGATACCCGCCGGGGATCCGCCCGGCCAGATCCGGATCGGCGAGGACCAGGGCGCTGGTGCAGTCGTCCAGGATGTACGCGAGGTCCTCGCCGGTGAGGTTCTGGTTGACCGGTACGTGCGTGAGCCCCGCCCGGGCGCAGGCGAGGAAGACCAGGAGATAGGCGTCGGAGTTGTGCGCGAAGGTGGCGACGCGGTCACCACCGGCCAGCCCGTACCGCTCCCGCAGGACGGCGGCCCCGGTGGTGACGGCCGCGTCGAGCTCCGCGTACGTCCAGCTCCGCCCGCCGTAGCGGACGGCCACCCGGCCGGGGGTCCGCCGCGCGCTGTCGTGTACCAGTCCGTCGACCGTGTTGTGCCGCACTGCCGTCATGGCGTGATCCTCGCCTCCTCCCCGCCCGAGGTCAATGACCGGATACCAAACGGGATGTTGACAGATCATCGGACTGCCTGCATGAGTGTGGGGGCACGGACGCACCGCCTGTCTCACGGGCAACCTCGCCCATCCGCAGGCCACTTGGGAGGTACGTTGCTCCGCACCCGCCCGATACTCCGCCGCCTCGCCCTCACCGGCGCCGCACTGCTCGCCACGACGGCCGCGATACCGCAGGCCTCGGCGGCGACCGCCGACCGGATACCGTCCGGCGGCGGCCTGTCCGCCGTCATCCGGTACACCGAGAACGGCATCCCGCACATCGTCGGCCGCGACTACGCGCACCTGGGCTTCGGCACCGGCTGGGCCCAGGCCGCGGACCAGGTCTGCGTCCTCGCCGACGGGTTCGTGACCCTCGCCGGTGAGCGCTCGCGCTGGTTCGGCGCCGACGCCGCGCCCGACGGATCGCTCTCCTCCGCCGCCCGCAACCTCTCCAGCGACCTGTACTTCAAGGGCGTACGGGAGTCCGGCACGGTCGAGAAGCTGCTGGAAACGCCCGCTCCGGCCGGTCCCGGCAAGGACCTCAAGGAGCTGATGCGCGGCTGGGCCGCCGGCTACAACGCCTGGCTCGCCCAGAACAAGATCACCGACCCCGCCTGCAAGGGCGCGGGCTGGGTCCGCCCGGTCACCGCGACCGATGTGGCCGCCCGCGGCTTCGCGGTCTCGGTCCTCGGCGGCCAGGGCCGCGGCATCGACGGCATCACGGCCGCCCAGCCGCCGGCCGCGGCCGGCGCCCGTGCCGCGGCGCCGCAGGACCCCGACCCGGCGGCCGCGGCCGAGGCGGCCAGGGAGTTCTTCGACACCACCCGCTACGACATGGGCTCCAACGCGGTGGCCTTCGCCGGATCCACCACGGCCGACGGGGGCGGCCTGCTGCTCGGGAACCCGCACTACCCCTGGCAGGGCGGGCGCCGCTTCTGGCAGTCGCAGCAGACCATCCCGGGCGAGCTGAACGTCTCGGGCGGCTCGCTGCTCGGCAACCCCGTGGTCAACATCGGCTTCAACGAGAAGGTGGCCTGGAGCCACACGGTGGCCACGGGCACCCCCGTCAACCTCCACCAGCTCACCCTCGACCCGGCCGAACCGACCGCCTACCTGGTCGACGGCAAGCCGGAGCGGATGACCCGGCGGACCGTCACCGTCCCGGTGGCGGGCGGCGATCCGGTGACCCGCACCCAGTGGTGGACCCGCTACGGGCCGGTGGTCTCCAACCTCGGCCCGGGCCTGCCGCTGACCTGGACGGCCGGTACGGCGTACGCGCTGAACGATCCCAACGCGGCGAACCTGCGCGGCTCCGACACCGCGCTCGCCATGGGCAAGGCCCGCTCGGTGGCCGGGATCCAGGCCGCCCTGAGGCGCACCCAGGGCCTGCCGTGGGTCAACACCGTGGCCGCCGACTCGGCGGGCGGCACCCTCTTCACCCAGTCCCAGGTGCTCCCCCGGATCACCGACGAGCTCGCGGCGCGCTGCTCCACGCCGCTGGGCCGTGCCACCTACCCCGCCTCGGGGCTCGCGGTACTGGACGGCGCGCGCGGCGACTGCGCGCCCGGCTCGGATCCGGACGCGGTGCAGCCGGGGGTCTTCGGACCGGGGAAGGCGCCGACGCTGCGCGACGCCCCGTACGCCGAGAACTCCAACGACAGTGCCTGGCTGGCCAACGCGGAGCGGCCACTGACCGGTTACGAGCGGGTCTGGGGCAATGTGGCGGCCCCGCGCTCGCTGCGCACCCGCGGCGCGATCGAGGACGTGGCGGCGATGGCGGAGAAGGGCGGCCTGACCGTGGCCGACCTGCAGAAGCAGCAGTTCGCCAACCGGGCGCCGGCCGGTGACCTGGCGGCGGCGGACGCGGCGCAGGCCTGCGCCGCCCTGCCGGGTGGTACGGCGACGGCGGGCGACGGCACCGCGGTGGACGTCTCGGCGGCCTGCGGGGTGCTGGCGGGCTGGGACCGTACGGCCGACAGCGCCAGCCGTGGCGCGCTGCTCTTCGACCGGTTCTGGCGCAAGCTGACGGCGACCACCCCGGCCAAGGACCTGTGGCTGGTGCCGTTCTCCGCGGCCGATCCGGTCCGCACGCCCCGTACGCTCAACCGGGCGGCCCCCGGCGTCGGCCGGGCGCTCGCGGACGCGGTCCTGGAACTGAGGGACGCCGGGATCGCGCTGGACGCCCCGCTGGGCGAGCACCAGTTCGTGGTCCGCGCCGGGCAGAAGATGCCGGTGGGCGGCGGTACGGAGGCGCTCGGCATCTGGAACAAGATCGAGGCGCCGTGGAACGCGGCCCTCGGTGGCTACCCGGAGGTCGTGCACGGGTCCAGCCACATCCAGGCGGTCGGCTGGAACGGCGGCCGCTGCCCGGTGGCGCGCACCTTGCTGACGTACAGCCAGTCGTCGAACCCGGAGTCGCCGTACTACGCCGACCAGACGCGTCTGTTCGCGCAGGAGCGCTGGGTGACGTCCCGGTTCTGCGAGCGGGACATCCTCACCTCGCCGCAGCTCAAGGTGGTGTGGCCGCGCGAGCGCCGCTGACCCGTGTCCTTCCTCCCGGCCGTGCCGCTCACGGGCTCACGGGCTCACGGCCAGGAGGAGGTAGGCGGCCAGCACCACGAGGTGCACCCCGCCCTGGAGCAGCGTGGCGCGGCCCGGGGCGATGGTGAGGGCGCCGACCACGACGGTCAGGGCGAGCAGCACCATGTGGACCGGGCCGAGACCCAGCAGCAGCGGGCCGGAGAGCCAGAGCGAGGCCAGGACGATGGCCGGGATGGTGAGGCCGATGCTGGCGATGGCGGATCCGTAGGCCAGGTTGAGGCTGGTCTGCACACGGTCCCGGCGGGCGGCCCGGACGGCGGCGAGGGTCT
Organism: Streptomyces sp. NBC_00190; assembly: GCF_036203305.1. GTDB lineage: Bacteria > Actinomycetota > Actinomycetes > Streptomycetales > Streptomycetaceae > Streptomyces. The sequence goes on from NZ_CP108131.1 coordinate 1,195,359, forward strand.
CGGGCGCCAGCACCAGCAGGGCGATGATCACACCGACCACGGCGTTGGGGAGTCCGGCGCTCGCGACGCCCGCCTCGATGGCCGGGGAGATCGCCTTGCCGTCGCCGACGACCGCGACGAGGGCGACGAGCAGCAGGCCGAGGCTGACGAGGGCGGCGCGGGACGTGGGCGGCGCGGCGTGGTCGTCCTCGTCGGCGCTCCGCCCGGTGTCCACGGGCAGGAAGTAGTCCCGGTGGCGGACGGTCTGGACGGTGACGAAGAGCCCGTACAGGGCCAGCGAGGCGACGGCGGCGAAGGCCAGTTGGGCGGTGGAGAACTCGGGGCCGGGCTTGCTGGTGGTGAAGGTCGGCAGGACCAGGCTGAGGGTGGCGAGGGTGGCGACGGTGGCGAGGGCCGCTCCGGAGCCCTCGGCGTTGAAGACGGCGACGCGGTTGCGCAGGGCCCCGACCAGCAGGGACAGGCCGACGATGCCGTTGCAGGTGATCATGACGGCGGCGAAGACGGTGTCCCGGGCGAGCGAGGCGGCCTTGTCGCCGCCGTCGGCCATCAGCGTGACGATGAGCGCCACTTCGATGACGGTGACGGCCACGGCGAGGACGAGGGAGCCGAAGGGCTCGCCGACCCGGTGGGCGACGACCTCCGCGTGGTGGACGGCCGCCAGCACGGCGCCGCCCAGGCACAGGGCGACCAGTGCCACGGCCGGGGCGGGCAGGTCGCGCCCCCAGCTGAGGACGAGGGCGACGAGCGCCACCACGGGGACCACGACGGTCCAGTCGGTGAGGGGGAATCTGCGTGCGGCGGTACTCATGCCCCCCACGCTGCCATGAGTGGCACCTTCGGGGCGAACAGGACCAGCTGGGCGATTTCGATTCTGCGGGTGTGCGCCGAGAGCGGGCGCGTCGGCCGCGGAGTCCCCGTACGAGGGCCTCGCAGCCGGCGCAACTTCGACCGGACTACCAGAAGATGACGACGTAGCCGTCGCCACCGTCGTTGCCCGGCGAGCCCGGGGGTCCCTGGGCCTCCCCGCCCAGACCGCCCTCGGCCTGGGCCAGAGGGGACATGACGAGCAGCTGGCCGGTGACGGCCGCCGCCGTGAGGGCCGCGACGGCCAGGGCCCGGCGCCGGGAGCGGCGGGTGGTGGTACGCGCGTTCATGACGTCCTTACCTCCCCCGCCCGCGCACGGCCGGGGGAGTGCGGTGGGGTGGCAGAAGGAAGGGGACCTCGACGGTCCGCCGCCACCCATCTCACCGATGCCCTTGCGCACCGCACCGCACCACGCACACGGCCGCCTGTTACCCCGGCCGGCCCGCACGTTGTGCTGGTCAGGCTAGCGCGGTCATACCGCCCGCTCGCGGCCCTCCCAGTACGGGTCGCGCAGGCGGCGCTTGTACAGCTTGCCGTTCGGGTCGCGCGGCATCGTCCGGATGAAGTCGACCGTCTTGGGACGCTTGTACCGGGCGAGCTGCCCCTCGCAGTGGTGCAGGATCTCCGCGGCCAGCGCGTCGCCCGCCTCGAAGCCCTCCGCCGGTTCGATGACCGCCTTGACCTCCTCGCCCCAGTCGGCGTGCGGGATGCCGAAGGCGGCGGCGTCGGCGACCGCCGGGTGGGTGAGCAGGGCCGACTCGATCTCGGCGGGGTAGATGTTGACCCCGCCCGAGATGATCATGTCGATCTTCCGGTCACGGAGGTAGAGGTAGCCCTCCTCGTCCAGCAGGCCCAGGTCGCCGACGGTGAAGAAGTCGCCGATGCGGTTCTTCTTCGTCTTGCCCTCGTCCTTGTGGTAGCTGAAGCCACCGGTGTTCATCTTCAGGTAGACGGTGCCCAGTTCTCCGGCGGGCAGCCGGTTGCCGTCGTCGTCGAAGACGGCGAGTTCGCTGATCGGCCAGGCCTTGCCGACGGTTCCCGGCTTCTTCAGCCAGTCCTCGGCGGTGGCGAAGGCTCCGCCGCCCTCGCTCGCGGCGTAGTACTCCTCCACGCACCGGCCCCACCAGTCGATCATCGCCCGCTTGACGTGGTCCGGGCAGGGCGCGGCGCCGTGGATGGCGTGGCGCATCGAGGAGACGTCGTACGCGTCCTTGGTCTCCTGCGGGAGCGCGAGCAGCCGGTGGAACTGCGTCGGGACCATGTGGGTGTGTGTGCAGGCGTGTTGGTCGATCAGCCGCAGCATCTCCTGCGGGGTCCACTTGTCCATCACGACCAGCGGGTGGCCGATGTGCAGGGCGGCGCCCGCGAACTGGAGGACGGCCGTGTGGTAGAGCGGCGAGCAGACCAGGTGGACGTTGCCGTCGAAGGGCCGGATCCCGAAGATGCCGAGGAACCCGCCGAGGTACGTCTCCTCCGGGAGCTTGCCGGGCAGCGGCCGGCGGATCCCGCGCGGGCGGCCGGTGGTGCCGGAGGTGTAGTTCATGACCCAGCCGAGGGTGCGCTGCTCGGGGGGCGTCCCCGGCTGTCCTTCGAGGAGGTCCCCGTACGGCCGGAAGCCCGGGACCGCTCCGACGGCGTACCGGTGGCTCACGGGCAGGGCCGCCTCGTCCGCCGCGGCGGTGGCGGCGTCGGCGAAGCGCTCGTGGGCGATGAGGACCTTGGCGCCCGAGTCGGAGACGATCCAGGCGATCTCGGGGCCGACGAGGTGGTGGTTGACGGGAACGAGGTAGAAGCCCGCCTGGGAGGCCGCGAGGTAGGCGGTGATGAACTCGACGCCGTTGGGGAGGACGACGGCGAAGACGTCCCCCTTCTCCAGACCGGCGGCGCGCAGGCCGTGGACGAGGCGGTTGACGTCGGCGTGCAGCCGTCCGGCGGACCACTCCTCGCCGTCGGGGGTGACGAGGACCGTGCGCTGCGGGTCCGCGGCGGCCTGCGCCCAGAAGCCGTTGGGTCGTTCGGTCATGGCGGTCACGTTCCTCTCTCAGGCCCGTCCGGCGATGCGGTTGATGCGGTCGATGGCGCGCTCGAAGCCGCGGGTGAGGTCGTCGAAGACGGCCTGGACACTGCGTTCGGTGTTCATCCGGCCGACGATCTGGCCGACCGGGGTGCCGAGCAGTGGCTGGACCTCGTACTTCTGGATCCGGGAGACGGCCTCGGCGACGAGCAGGCCCTGCAGGGGCATGGGGAGCGCGCCGGGGCCTGCCGGGTCGTCCCAGGCGTCGGTCCACTCGGTGCGCAGCTGGCGTGCGGGCTTGCCGGTGAGGGCGCGGGAGCGGACGGTGTCGCCGGAGCCTGCGGCGAGCAGCTTCTCGGTGAGGGCGCGGGAGTGGAGGTCGGCCTCGGTGGTGGTGAGCCAGAGGGAGCCGAGCCAGGCGCCCTGGGCGCCGAGGGCGAGTCCGGCGGCGATCTGCTCGCCGCTGCCGATGCCGCCGGCGGCGAGGACGGGGAGCGGGGCGACGGCCTCGGCGATCTCGGGGACGAGGACCATGGTGGCGATGTCGCCGGTGTGGCCGCCGGCCTCGTAGCCCTGGGCGACGACGATGTCGATGCCTGCTTCGGCGTGGCGGCGGGCGTGTTTGGCGCTGCCGGCGAGGGCGGCGACGAGGACGCCGTGGTCGTGGGCGCGCGAGATGACGTCGGCGGGTGGGGAACCGAGGGCGTTCGCCAGGAGTTTGATGGGGTAGTCGAAGGCGACGTCGAGCTGGTTCCGGGCGACCTGCTCCATCCATCCGGTGATCCGCCAGCCGGAGGCCTCGCCCTCGGCGAGTTCGGGTACGTGGTGCTTGGCGAGGGTGTCGCGGACGAAGGCGCGGTGACCGGCCGGGATCATCGCCTCGATGTCGGCTTCGCTGATGCCGTCGACGGCCTTCTTGGCGGGCATGACGACGTCGAGACCGTAGGGCTTGCCGTCGGTGTGCGCCTGCATCCAGTCGAGGTCGCGCGCCAGGTCGTCGGGCGCGGTGTAGCGGACCGCGCCGAGTACGCCCAATCCGCCCGCCCGGGTGATGGCGGCGGCGACCGCCGGGAAGGGCGTGAAGCCGAAGATGGCGTGTTCGACTCCCAGTTTCTTGCTCAGCTCCGTCTCCATGGGCGGCAGGATGCCGCAGCCATGCATCCGAGGGAAGAGGTTTTCTGATGCAGTGTCAGATTCTTTACGGGCCGGTCGGTGCGGACGGTGCCCGACGGGCGGGCAGATACCCACTAGCGTGCGGCGCAGTCGGGAACAGGAGGGCCGGACATGGTGGGTACGGGGGCTGACGGGGCGACAGGTGAGGAAGGGGCGGCCGCGAGCGGGAACGGGCTGAGCCGACGGCGACTCGGGGCGCGGCTGCTCGCGCTGGGCGGAGTGCTCGTCCTGCACGCGGCACTCCCCGGCGGCTCCGCCGGGGCGGCGGGCGGCGCGGCCGAGCGGCGGGCGCTCCAGGGGCTGCGGCTGCGGTACGGATCGGCGCGCCAGGCCGGGCTGCTGGACAAGCACCTGGAGGGGGTGGCGGAGGAGGCGCGGCGGTTCCTCGGCCCCTCCCCCGAACACCCTTACTACGCGGGGGCGGTGGTCCTCGCCGGCCGGGGCCGGACCATCGCGCTGCACCGCGCCATGGGCGACGCCGTGCGGTACGCGGACTACGACGGGCGGACGGACCGCGCCCGGGAGTTCCCGGCGGCCGAGCGGATCGCGATGGCCGAGGACACCGTCTTCGACCTTGCCTCCCTGACGAAACTGTTCACCTCCATCCTTGCCGTGCAGCAGATGGAACGGGGCCGGCTGGAGCTGGAGGCGCCGGTGAACCGGTACCTGCCCGCCTTCACCGGGGGCGGCAAGGAGCTGATCACGGTCCGTCAGCTGCTCACGCACACCTCGGGGCTGCGCTCGTGGGCACCCTTCTACCAGGAGTCCACACGCGAGGGCCGGCTGAGGCTGCTGTGGTCGGTGCGCCCGCAGGAGACTCCGGGGACCGTCTACCGGTACTCCGACCTGAACCTGATCACCCTCCAGCTGCTCCTGGAAGAGATCACCGGCCGCACTCTGGATGTCCTGCTCCACGACGAGATCACCGCTCCGCTCGGGATGCACCGCACCCGGTACAACCCGCCGCGCGCCTGGCGCCGGGTCACCGCGGCCACCGAGGTGCAGCGCCCGCCCTGGTCCGGCCTGGACCGCGGACTGGTGTGGGGCGAGGTGCACGACGAGAACGCGTACGCCCTCGGCGGAGTCGCGGGCCACGCCGGGGTCTTCGGCACCGCCTGGGACCTGGCCGTCCTCGCCCGCGCCCTCCTCGACGGCGGGGTGTACGCGGGCCGGCGCATCCTGCGCCCCGCCTCCGTCGAGCTGCTCTTCACCGACTACAACACCGCCTTCCCGGGCGACGACCACGGTCTCGGCTTCGAGCTCTACCAGCACTGGTACATGGGCGCCATGGCCACCCCGCACTCCGCCGGCCACACCGGCTTCACCGGCACCTCCCTGGTCCTCGACCCCTCCACCGACTCCTTCCTGATCCTGCTCGGCAACTCCGTCCACCCCGTGCGCACCTGGCGGGCGGGCAGCGCGCCGCGGGTGGCCGTCGGCAACCGCTTCGCCCGCGCCGTCCCGGTCCGCACGAAGCACGGCGGCCCGGCCTGGTTCTCCGGGACCATTCCGGGTGCCTCGGGCACCTTGAACCTGCCGCCGCTCACCCCGGCGACGTCCGCCGCCCGGCTGCGCTGCGCCGTGTGGTGGGACACCGTGCCCGGTGAGGGCGCGTTCCACCTGGAGGCCTCGGCGGACGGGGAGCACTGGGAGCCGCTGCCGTTCACCACGGTGCGGTCCACCGGCGGCGCCGCCGAGTCGTGGCCCCGGGGTTCCGCGGGCGGCTGGTCCGGCCGCATCTGGCACCGCCTGGAGGCCCCCCTCACGGCCGCCTGGTCGGGGCGCGAGGTCCGGCTGCGCTTCCGCCACACCGCGACCGGCCGTTACGTCGGGCGCGGGGTGTACGTGGACGTCGTACGGGTGGCGGAACCGGCCCGCCTCCTGTTCGCGGAGGACCGCCCCTCCGACGCCGCCCGCATCGTGGCCATCGGCTGGACCCGCTCGGCCGACTAGGCCCCGTCCGGTACCGCGCGTACCGGTGACCGCCGGCCAGGCGCGGAGTGTCCGGTTGACCGCTGCGGACGGAAGCTGCTGGCCTGCTCGTACGCGCCAGGCACGCTGGCCCGTCCGCAGGAGAAAACCGGGGAGAAGGACGCATGAGCCAGGACGACCGGCCGACCCCGGATCCGCAGTCGGCGAGCATGGGCGCGCAGGTGCAGGCCTCCGCACGCGGCTGGCACACCGTTCAGCTGGCTGTCTTCGGGTTCATCGGCATCTGCGGTGTCCTCAAGAGCGGCGGCAGCTCGCCGGCGCCCGCCGGCATCGAGGAAGTGGCGGGGATCCTGGTCCTTGCGGCGCTGGCCGTGGCCATCTTGGCGACGTATCTGGTCGCACGCGTCGCCTGGCCCGTTCCAGGGTCGGCGGCAGACGTCGGAACGTCACCGGAAGGGAAGAACGGGGTGGACCGCGCCGCCCGGCGGCTGCGCTGGGGGCTCGTGCTGACGTTTCTCGCCGTCGTGCTGGTGGCGACGGCTTCCGCCTCTTCCTGGTGGCCCACTCGCTCGGCCGCCGAGGGCGCCAAGAGCGCCGAGGGACAGTTCGTGCAGGTCGAGACGTTGGCGGGCACGGTCTGCGGAACCCTGGGCTCCGGCGGCGGAGGGAGTGTCCACCTGAAGGCCGAGGGGCAGAGCGTCGACATTCCGCTCAGCCGGATCGCGAGCCTGAGCCCCGCATCCGCCTGCCCGTAGCGCGGAGAGTCACCACCGGAGCACAGGGGGCGCCCACGGGCCCCCGGAACCGCTGTTTCGGGGGCCCGTGGGCCGGGCTGGCCGGCCTACTTGGCGGGGCCCACGTCCTCTGGCCATCCGTAGCCCGTACGCGGCGACCTGGCCACGGCGCCCACCGACGCCAGGTCCCGGTCGGCGGCCCGCATCAGCTGGCCGGCCAGGTCGCGCATCGCCCGGCTCGCCGCCAGCTCGTCGCCGATCGCGGGGATCTCCACGTCCTCGGGATTGCACCGCGCCGTGCCGCGGCCGACCATCGTCGCCTTGCCGTTCTCGAGAACCGCCCGGGCTTTGGTCGTGCCGGCCTCCTCGATCAGGTAGACGCCCACTTTCCACTCTTCGGCGTGTGTCATCGCGTGCCTCCTCCCGCCCCCGGCCCTCGGCTCTGCTTCGGGCTGATTCCAGGATCCCTCCGAGCGGGCGGATCCGGCCATCCGGGTCCCTCAGCGCTCGGCCGGCACCGAGGCCGAGGCGTCGCGCTGGTGCGGGATCGGGGACGACCCCCACGGCTGGACCGAGACCGTATGCGTGGGGGCGGGGATGGCGATGCCCTCCGCCCGGAACCGCTCGTGCAGGCGCTTGATGAACTCGTGCTTGATCCGGTACTGGTCGCTGAACTCGCCCACGCCCAGGATCACGGTGAAGTTGATCCTGGAGTCGGCGAACGTGTGGAAGCGGACGGCGGCCTCGTGGTCGGCGACCCCTCCGGAGACGTCGGCCATCACGGTGTCGACGACGTCGAGGGTGACCCGCTCGACGTGCTCCAGGTCGCTGTCGTAGCCGACACCCGCCTGGACGAGGAGCGACAACTTCTGTTCCGGCTGGGTGAAGTTGGTCATGTTCGTGCGCGCGAGGCGTCCGTTGGGGATGATCACCAGGTTGTTCGACAGGTTGCGCACCACGGTGTTGCGCCAGTTGATGTCGACGACGTAACCCTCCTCTCCGCTGCTGAGCCGGATGTAGTCACCGGGCTGCACCGTCTTCGAGGCCAGGATGTGCACTCCCGCGAAGAGGTTGGCCAGGGTGTCCTGCAGCGCCAGGGCGACCGCGAGACCGCCCACTCCGAGGGCCGTGAGCAGCGGCGCGATGGACACGCCCATGGTTTCGAGTGCGACGAGTACGCCCATGGTCAGCACGACCACACGCGTGATGTTGACGAAGATGCTGGCCGATCCGGCCACGCCCGTACGGGCCTGCGCCAGGGACTGCACGAGCCCCGCGACGACCCTGGCCGCCGTGACCGTGGCGATGAGGATGAGCAGGGCGGTCAGCGACTGGTTCACGAGCCCCGTGACCCGCGTGGTGAGCGGCAGTACCGAAGCCGCCGCGGCCGCGCCGCCGATGACGGCCGCCCAGGGCGCCAGGGTTCGCAGCGCGTCGACGATGACGTCGTCCCCGGTCCAAGCCGTCCTGCTCGCGTGCTTGCCCAGCCATCGCAGGACGGCGCGCAGCAGCAACCCGGCCGCGACACCCGCCGCCATCGCGATGGCGGCCACCACCCAGTCGTGCAGGACGAGATCCCGGCTCACAGGTTCCCCTCCGGCGCGAAGGGCGGCGCCGACCGGCGTATGTGTTGTGTCGTCACTTTGTCACCTGTCAGATCGTGCTGTGCGGAGCCCCGTTCGGGCGTGTGTACGCACACGAATCGGGCTGCCATCCTCCCCCATGGACAGCGGGGTGCCACAGGTGGGCCGGTGTGACCTCGGGTGACACGGGTGCGATCCGGCCGCACCACCCGATCCGCCGCCCTGCGGGAACGGCCTCGGCGGCGCCGGCCGGCAGTGGCAGATCACGGAGCGGCGGCCTGGTGGCGGACCAGGCAGAAGGGATGGCCCGCCGGGTCCGCGTAGACGCGCCAGCCCCGGTCGGCGGGGCCCCGGTCGAGCACCGTCGCGCCGTGCGCGAGGACCTGCTCCTCTGCTCGGTCGAGGTCCGGGACACCGAAGTCCAGGTGGAACTGCTGCGGCCGGGCCGGGTCCGGCCAGCTCGGGGGCCGGTGGTCCGGCGCGCGCTGGAAGGCGAGGACCGGGCCGGCCGGGGTGTGGAGCGTCGCCCAGTCCGCGTCGACCGACCACCGCCGGTCCGGCTGGTCGACGGTTCCGCCCAGTACCGAGTGGTAGAACTCGGCCAGCCGCTGCGGGTCGGGGCAGTCCAGGACCACGCACTGCACTTCAGCGATCATGGCTGGATCCTAAGCGGCCTCGGGGAAGTGGGGTGCGTTTCCGCGTCGTCCGGTGCGGTGCATCGCAAGGCGGAGCAGGGCCCTTGTACTGGACGTACCCGGGTACTGCGACAACGCGGCGAGGTGCCGTGCCTGGGGGCACCTCCCAGCGGTAGCTGGGGGAGGCGCGGGGACGTGCCCTACTTCCCCGAGGCCGCTTAGGGAGTCGCGGGCGCGTCGTCGATCGTCTTCCACGACGCCTCGCGCTCGCCGCCCGCACGGCATAATCCCGTGCCCGTCGGCGTTGGAACTCGTTGTTGACGTTGTTGACCGTTCAACACGAAGGCAGGCAGAGTTCTATGACGACAGAGATCGACTGGGACCACCCGACCGACCCGCGGCCCGGAAGCTGGCAGCTCGACCACGTCAAGCAGTACGTGGCGTCGAACGGGACCGAGGGCCAGTTCTGGAACGGAACCCAGACCCTGCTGCTCACCACGGTGGGCAGGGTCTCCGGCAACCCGGTGCGGACGCCCCTCATCTACGGTGAGGCCGAAGGCCGCTACCTCGTCGTCGCCTCCAAGGGCGGCGACCCGGCACACCCGCTCTGGTTCCGGAACCTCACCGAGCACCCCGAGGTCCGCATCCAGGTCGGCCCGAAGACCCTCCAGGGCACGGCCCGCACCGCGACCGCCGAGGAGCGCGCCGCGTACTGGCCGCTGATGGTCGGGCACTGGCCCGCCTACGACGAGTACCAGGCCAAGACGGACCGCGAGATCCCGATCGTGGTCATCGAGCCCGTCGGCTAGCGGGAGGTCAGAGCCCCAGCACCGCCATCGCCGCGTTGTGGCCGGGGACCCCGCTGACGCCGCCGCCGCGCACCGCCCCCGCACCGCACAGCAGTACGTTGCGGTGGGCGGTCTCCACGCCCCACCTTCCGGAGTCGCCGTACGGCCAGGACAGGTCCCGGTGGAAGATGTGGCCGCCGGGCAGGCGCAGGTCGCGCTCCAGGTCCAGCGGGGTCTTCGCCTCGATGCACGGGCGGCCGTCCGCGTCGAAGGCGAGGCAGTCGGTGAGCGGTTCCGCCAGGTGCGCGTCGAGCTGCGCGAGGGTGGCGGTCAGCAGTACCTCGCGCGCCTGCCGGTTGTCGTGTCCGAAGAGCCGGGCCGGGGTGTGCAGGCCGAAGAGGGTGAGCGTCTGGTAGCCCTGCTCCACGAGTTCCGGGCCGAGGATCGTCGGGTCGGTCAGCGAGTGGCAGTAGATCTCCGAGGGCGGTACCGAGGGCAGCTCCCCGGCCGCGGCCTCCGCGTATGCCCTCGCGAGCTGTTCGTAGCCCTCGGCGATGTGGCAGGTGCCGCCGAAGGCCTCGCGCGGGTCGACGGCGGTGTCCCGCAGCCGGGGCAGCCGCCGGAGCAGCATGTTGATCTTGAGCTGAGCCCCTTCGGGGGCCGGCTCGGCCCGCTGGGCCGGTGCCTCGCCGAGGAGTTCCGCCAGCGCCTGCGGGGAGGCGTTGACCAGCACCGTCCGGCCGACGACCCGCCCCTCGCCGACCGCCGTCCGGAACACCACCTCGGCCGGCGCGACGCCGTCCGTGTCGATCCGCAGCACCTCATGCCCGGTGGCGATCTCCGCCCCGGCCGCCCGCGCGGCCCCGGCCAGGGCGTCCGTGAGCGCACCCATGCCGCCGACGGGCACGTCCCAGTCGCCGGTCCCGCCGCCGATGACGTGGTACAGGAAGCAGCGGTTCTGCGCGAGCGAGGGGTCGTGCGCGTCCGCGAAGGTGCCGATCAGCCCGTCGGTGAGGACCACGCCCCGGACCAGGTCGTCGGCGAAGTGCCGCTCCACCGCCTGTCCGAGGGGCTCCTCGAACAGCATCCGCCAGGCCGCTTCGTCGTCGATCCGGGAGCGCAGCGCCTCGCGGGTGGGCAGCGGCTCGGTCAGCGTCGGAAAGACCTTCCCCGCGACCCGGCCGGTGGTGCCGTAGAAGGCGCGCCAGCTCTCGTACTCCCGCTCCGAGCCGGTCAGCCGCGCGAAGGACTCCTTGGTGCGCGCCTCGCCGCCGCCGACGAGCAGGCCGCCGTGGCGCCCGTCGCGCAGGGCGGGCGTGTACGAGGAGACGCTGCGCTTGCGGACCTCGAAGCGCAGCCCCAGATCGCGCACGATCTTCGCGGGGAGCAGGGAGACGAGGTAGGAGTAACGCGAGAGGCGGGCGTCGACACCGGCGAAGGGCCGGCTGGAGATGGCCGCACCGCCGGTGTGCCCGAGCCGTTCCAGGACCAGCACGGACCGGCCCGCCCGGGCCAGGTACGCGGCGGCCACCAGACCGTTGTGTCCGCCGCCCACGATCACATCGTCGTAGACGTCGTGTCCGAATCCGCTGGAGCCCCGCATGGCTGTCATGGCTCTTGGTAACACACCTGGCCGAGCCGCTCCAGACAGTACGCCTCGTCGGCGTGGGCCAGGACGGTGTCGGGATGCTCGTCGCCCAGGGACCGCTCGCGGATGCCGGAGAGCTCCCGGTAAATGGGCAGCGCCTCGTCCCAGCGGCCCAGCCGGCCCAGTCCGACGGCGAGTTCGCGGCGGCTGACCAGCGTGTCCGCGTGTTCGGCGCCGAGCACCTCGGCCCGTGCGGCGCCCACCTGCCTCGCCTCGGCCACCGCCTCCTCCCAGCGGTCCAGACGGCCCAGGTTGACACCGACGACGTGCCGGGCCCGGAGCGTCTCCGGGTCGGCGGCCCCGTACGCGCGCGTCCGGTCCCGGGCCAGGGACCGGAACAGGTCGAGGGCCTGGGCGGTGCTCCCGGTACGGCCGAGCGCGATGCCCACCTCGTAGCGCGCGGCCAGGGTGTCGGGGTGGTCGCGGCCGAGCACCCGTTCCCGTACGGCGGCGACCTCGCGGAAGCCGGCCAGGGCCTCCTGCCAGCGGTTCAGGCGGCCGAGCGCGTACGCGACCTCGTAGCGGGTCAGGAGGGTGTCCGCGTGCTCGGCGCCCAGGACGGCCGCCCGGTCGGCAGCGACGTGGGCGGCGGCGGCGTGGGCCTCCGCGAACCGGCCGAGGGCTCCCAGGGCGCAGGCCAGGTTGTGGCGGCATCGCAGGGTGTCGGGGTGGCGCGGGCCCATGCTGCGCTCGCGGGCGACGAGCACGGCGCGGTAGACGCCGTACGCCTCCTCGTGGCGTCCGAGCCGGCCCAGTTCGTACGCGGTCTCCTGGCGGGCTGCGAGGGTGTCGGCGTGGTCCGGGCCGAGTACCCGCGCGCGTCCGTCGGCCACGGCTTCGTACACGGCGAGCGCCTCCTCGGGCCGGCCGGCCCGGCTGAGGGCGAAGGCACGCGTGTGCCCGGCGGCGAGGGCGTCGGGGCCGCTCTCGCGCGGGCCGGGCACGCGCGGGACCCCGTACGGGGCGGTGAGCCGCGGGTCCTCGGCGGGCGCGGGCCGGAGGATCGGCCGCAGGCCGCCGACCGGCTGCTCGCCGCTGGGGCGCGCGGTCCAGGAACCGGTGAGCACGGCCCACGCGCCGCTCGCGGGACGCGCCTCGATGCCCGCCTTGCGTCCGGCGGTCATCCCGCGGGCCCATGCCGGCAGGGGGGCCTGGGCGCCGGGCAGCCCGCCCGGGCCGACGCGTGCCTCGACGAGCCGCCGGTGCAGGTCGCGGGCGTCGACGGGCCGGTCCTCGGGGCACTTGGCGAGCAGGTCCAGGACGGCCTGCTCGAAGTACTCCGGCAGTTCGGGCCGGTGCTCGCGGAGCGGGACGGGCGCGTTGTCGCGGTGGCCGACGAGCACGGACCAGGAGTCGCCGAGGTCGAAGGGCGGGGCACCGGTGGCGATCTCGTACAGGACGCAGCCGAGGGAGTAGAGGTCGCTGCGGTGGTCCACCTCGCCGCCGGCGATCTGCTCGGGCGACATGTAGTGCGGGGTGCCCATGGCCATGCCGCCGCCGGTGAGCTTGGCGGTGAAGCCGATGTCGTGGGCGAGACGGGCGATGCCGAAGTCGCAGATCTTCACCGTGCCGTCGGTGAGCCGCATGATGTTGGCGGGCTTCAGATCGCGGTGGACGACGCCCTGGTCGTGGGTGTAGCTGAGGGCGGCGGCCATCTGCTCGGCGATGTCGACGACCACGTCCACGGGGAGCGGGCGCGTGCCGTTGTCCTCCAGGAGCTGGCTGAGATTGCGGCCTTCGAGGAGTTCCATGACGAGGTAGAGGGGGCCGCCCGCGGCGCTGTCGTCGCCGAAGTCGTGGACGACGGTGACGCCCCGGTGCTGGAGCGACGCGGCGACGCGCGCCTCGCGACGGAATCGTTCGCGCAGCACCTGGGTGAAGTGGTTGTCCTGCTCCGGTCCGAGCGGTTTGAGGCATTTCACGGCGACGTGTCGGCCCAGCGACTCATCCCGGGCGCGCCATACCTCGCCCATGCCGCCGCGACCGATCAGATCGAGGGACCGGTACCGGCCCTGGATCAGTCTGGACTCCGCCATGTCTTGAAGTCGCCCCCGTTGTCGTGCCACGCCCTCCCTGGCCCGTCCAGTATGGCCGCTGATGTACGCAGTGTGTACGGCGAGGGGCGACTCCCGGGGCCCATGCGACGCATCGCCTTCAAGATGTGACCTGGAGGCAGCTGCCAGCGCAGACCTGCGGGAATGCTGCGCAGTACGTGTCCGGTGAGGCGCAGGCGCCGGGTGACCGTACGTGGGGCCGGTGCGGGCCGCCCGTACAGCCGGTGCGCCCATGCGGGGAGGGAGCCGTAGGCGAGACCGGCGAGCGGGCGCCACAGCAGATTTCGGCCAGGCACGAGGAGCGGGTGGACGGGCGGGCCGCGCAGGAAGTCGTCCACCGCGCGGGCGTCGGGGCCGGCCGCGAGCTCGGGGCGGACCTCCTCGAAGTACGCAGCCAGCTGCGCGGTATCGGCGGGGACCGCGGCCGGTTCGAGTCCGACGAGGCGGGCGTTCACGCGGTTCTCGTCGACGTAGCGGTCGGCCTGGGCGGGGGTGAGGGGGACGCCGGAGCGGCGCAGGACGTGCAGGAAACTGTCGATCTGCGCGCAGTGGATCCACAGCAGCAGTGCGGGGTCGTCGACGGGGAAGCGGTCGCCGGTGTCCGGGTCGGTGGCGGACAGCGTCCGGTGGATCTTCCGTACGCGGGCGCCGGCCCGTTCGGCGGCTTCGGCCGTGCCGTAGGTGAGCGTCCCGACGAAGTCGGCGGTGCGCAGCAGCCGCCCCCACGCGTCCTTCCGGAAGTCGGAGTTCTCCATGACCCCGCGGACGGCGCGCGGGTGCAGGGCCTGGAGGTAGAGCGCGCGGACGCCGGCGATCCACATCATCGGATCGCCGTGGCACTGCCAGGTGACGGAGGCCGGCCCGTACAGTCCCGGGTCGGGGACGGCCGTGGTGTTTCCCATCCCCGTACCTCCCTGTCGCTGGGGGCACCTCCCAGCGGTAGCTGAGGGGAGCGCCCGCCGACTCCAGCGTACGAGGCGCCCCGGCGCGGCGGCCCAGGGGCGTGAGCGAGTCCGCCGCCGGGCCGGTCCACGCACGTGCCCGCCCCGATACCGCGTCCGACGCGACCGGGCGGGCCCATGCCGTGCTCAGTCCCCCTCACCGCCGATGTCCGCGAGACAGCGTCGTGCGTCCTCCACGAGCGGGTCCTTGAGGTCGTCGAAGATCACCACGGCTTGGGCCAGTGCCTGGCCCGCCTCGGCGGGGCGGCCGACAGCGGCGAGCTGCTTGCCCAGTTCGAAGAGCGAGCAGGCCAGTCCGAAGCGATCGCCGACGCGGTGACGTACGTCGACGGCCTGTCGATACCAGTCGATCGCCTCGCTCGTCCGGCCGACCGTGCGGCACACGTCGCCCAGCCCGTGCAACGCCTTGGCTTCCGTGGGCAGATCGGTCGACTCACGTGCGCCGACGAGCGCCCGCTCGAACTCGATGTACGCCTGGTCGGGCCTGCCCAGGTCGAGTTCCAGTGCGCCGATCTCGGTCAGGGTGATCGCCACGCTGCGCCTGTCACCGCTCTCCTGCTGGAGCCCCAGCGCCTGGCGCTGGCGCTCCAGCCCTTCGGCGTACCGCCCCAGCAGACGCAGTGTCCAGGCCAGGTTGTAGATGCTGATGGCTTCCCAGTGGCGGTCCTGGATCTCCCGACTGATCCGTAGCGCTTCCGTGAAGTGCCCGAGCGCGTCTTCGTGGCGCTCCAGGTCGGTCTCCGCTCCTCCGAGACAGATGAGGCTCCAGGCCTCGGCCCCCGGGTCACCCTCTCGGCGCGCTGCGTCGACCGCGACGGTGGACAGTTCGAACCGGTACGTGTCACGCCTCTGCAAACGCAAGAAGTAGACCAGCGCAACCGGCAGCTTCCACGCCACATCGTCGAAGCCGAGCTCGACGGCCTGATCGACGGCGTGGACGAGGCTCGGCAGTTCGGCATCGCACCAGGCGAGGGCGGCGTCTGGGCCCGGGAACGGCACCGGTTGCCGAGCCGTGTCGTGGTCCAGCGGCACGTGCTGCCGCTCGGGAGCCAGAACACGATCGCAGGCGTCCACCATCCGAAGGTAGTACGACAACTCCCGGCGCAGCGCGCCCAGCCTCTCCGACTGCGTCTCCTCCTCCTCCACCCGCTCCCGCGCGTAGTCGCGGAGCACGTCGTGGTACCGGTACCGCCCTCCTCCCATGTCCTCGAGCATGTTGACGGCATCCAGCTTCTCGATGATGCGCCGGGTCTCGTTCTCGGGGCGGCCGATCAGCGCGGCGGCCGCCGGAACGGAGAAGTCAGGACCGGCGTGGAGGGCGAGTAAGCGAAAAGCTCGGGCAACCGGTGAGGGCAGTCCCTGGTAGGACCAAGAGAGCACCATGCGGGCATCCATTCCGTCATCCAGTGTGGAGAGTGCTTCGAGTCGGTCATGGTCGCGGGCGAGCTCTTCGGCCGGCCCCTTCAGAGACGGGGCGGTGCTCGCTCTTTCCGCCGCGATCCTGATGAAGAGCGGCATGCGGCCGCAGCGGAGCACGAGTTCAGTGGCGGCCCGCGGGTCCCGGTGACCTGAGACCCGCTGCAACAGGTGAACCGCGTCGGGAGTGTCGAGCGGTCTGACGAGCAGGGGCGTGGCTCCGTCCACCGCGGTCAGACTGCTCAGGCGGTTTCTGCTGGTGACGAGCGTGAAGCAGCCCGGCGACGACGCGAGCAGCGGGCGTACCTGGTCCGCGCTCCGCGCGTTGTCCGCCACGACAAGCAGGCGTTTCCCGTGGGCCAGCGAGCGGAACAGCGCCGCCATGGCGTCCAGATCATTCAGCACCCCGTCGGCCGACGCGTTCAGGGCGTGCAGAAAGCCGTGGAGCACGTCCTCGGGCCGCAGGGGGGCGCGTCGGTCGTAACCACAGAGGTTGACGTACAGCTGGCCGTCGGGGAACGCCTCTTTGCGTGCATGCGCCCAGTGAACGGCGAGGGCGCTCTTGCCCACCCCTGCTGGCCCGGAGATCATGGCGATGCCGTTCTCGGTCGCGGCCAGCTCGTGCAGCCTGTTGAGTACCTCGGTGCGATCCGTGAAGTGGGTCGCGTCCCGGGGCAGTTGCCGCGGTACCGGCAACAGGTGCGGCCCGGTGTTCACTCCCCCGTAAAGGGTCTCGACCTGCACGACGTTCCTGGCCTGTCCGGCGTAGGTGTTGGCGCTGCCCTCTGCGGTCATGGGCCTTCTCTCCGGGTCCGGATCCTGTTGAGCATCGCTCCTGTAGCTGGTCCGCCGGCCGGAACCCGCCGTACCCCCGGGCGGCCATCGGCGGCCAGCCGGTCGACGGTGGCCCGCAGGCCGGCCGTGAAGCGGACGCCTGCCGGTTCCATCTGCACCTGGGCCGCCAAGACGTCCACGGCGATGTCTGCCCAGTCCAAGTACCGCCGGAACGCTGCCGCGGCTTCCTCGGGCGGCTCCGACGCGGCCGGACGCGGTATCTCGGCGGAACGCGCGCCCCACAGCTCCGCGAGGGCCACGTGGGCGTAGAGACCATGGAGGACCTGCTGGGCGGGCAGCGGCTCACGCGACCACGGTACGGACAACGGGGCCGGGTCCGCCGCCGGGAAGAACGCGTACGCGTCCAGCAGTGCGGCCAGTTTGGTGTGTTGGAACTCGCACAGCAGGGCAGCGGCCGCGTCCATGACGACCCTGCCCTCAGGCCGCCGTCGCAGGCCCAGGCCGACGCCACCGAACGCGCGCCTCGAAGCGCGGTCACGCACCCCGTTCTCAGGCACCGTGTCCCGGAGGGGAACGACCGCACGCAGTCCCGCCCTCAGCGTCGCGGCGTAGGCGGGGACCAGCCGCGAGAGTTCGCTCCCCGCGCCGTCCAGCGCGGTCCGCCAGGTACCCCAATCCGGTGCGGACAGGCGGCCGAGGGCAGGCCGGTCCTCGTCGGCCCGGTACGGGTCGAGGTCGTCGAGGGCGACGGGGAGCGAGGCCGCGGTCAGCCGTCTGATCACGATCGGCCCGCCACCTGCCGGGCGGCCACCGTCAAGCGATACGACCGCGGTGGGCCCGTCGTCCTGGACCCGTAACGCGCCCACGCCCGGCAGATGGACCAGCCCGGCTCTCGCCGGTAACGGCAGGCTCACGTCCGCGCCCGCCCACCAGGCGACGGCTGCCGCGACACCTGCGATGTGCGCCCTGTCCCGTTCGGACTGCCCCGTGCCGACGGCGCGCCCGCAGTGGTCCGCCCACGTCTGTACGAAGGGGTGGCGCAGGACTTCTCGGGTCTCGGCCGGATGACGGCTCTCCAACTCGACCAGCAGATCCCAGCCTTCGGATGCCGCGGCTCCGAGGGGGGATCGGCCGACCGGCCGGGCGGCTGTGCCGGCTATCAACGTCTTCGTCAGGGCGAGTTGCATGTCCTGAAGCGCATGGACGCCTTCTGCGGTCCCCGCCCCTGCCGCGAACGCGTCGAACGCGCCGTCCGGCAGGTGAGCGGTGACGCGCTGCCGACCACCGGGGCGGGAACCGGCCACGTGCCCCGCCTGCGCCGCCGGCACCTCGGTCGCCAGGACCATGAGGTCGGCGCAGTACACGGACGGGTTGTCGAAGCCACGCGCGGAGCTGTAGCGGTGGGCATAGAGACCACCACCGCAGGTCCGCACCACGGGGCAGTCCATGCAGGTCGCACACAGCTCCGCGTGGCGCTCGTTGCGCGCGGCGATGCCGGGGTGGGACATGAGGCTGTCCAGGCTGTGGGTGAAGACGGACATGCCGGTGGCGGGTGCGCCCGCGTAGGCGGTCTTCAGGGAATCGGCCTGTTCCCACGAACCGTCGGTGTCCACCACGGCGAGGGTGACCGGTCGCAGTCCCACCGCTTCACTGCCGCTGGGTTCACCTCGGGACGCGGCCGTCAGAGCCTCGAACAGCCGGATCGGAACGGGTGTGCCGTCGGCGAGCCAGCGGGAGTGAATCCGGCCCAGCCAGGCTGCGTAGGGGGACGGTGAATCGTCGCGCCGCGGTGGCGGATTCTCCCACGTCGCGTGGGGAAACAGGAAGTCCATACGGGGCGGCGACTCCGCCAACAATGCTTCATAAACCGCGACCGGGTCATTTGCCAGATCCACCGTGCACAGGATCCCGCCGTAGAGATGGCGGAATTCAGACCGCCTCAGCAGCTCAAGGCCTCTGAGGACCCCAGCATGACTGCTGCGACCGCTCGCATATCGACGGTGCCGATCGTTGGCCGTCCGGTCACCGTCGAGCGAGACTCCGACCTGGATGCCGAGCTCGTCGAACATCCTGCAGAATCGTTCATTGAGCATCACGCCGTTGGTCTGCACCTGAAGACCGAGCCTGAATTCACCACCGATGACGTCTCGCAACGTTGCGGCGATCTCCCGCAGGCGTTTCGTCCCGAGAAGGAGCGGCTCTCCGCCATGGAGGCTGATTCGCACCACAGGCACCTGATGAATACGACCGTGCTCCGCGATACGCATCGCCGCTTGCGCCACCACTTCCGGACTCATCGTCCGTGGTTTGTCGCGCCAGCTCTGATCGGCGTGCTCGTAGACGTAGCAGTGATCACAGGCCAGGTTGCAGCCGCCGTGTACCTTCAGGACGAATTGGTCGATGGCAGGAGGCACTCATTGCCGCCGATTTCAGAATTGAAGGCTGCCATCCGCGCAGGCAGGCCCGGCTGGAAGATCAGCGAACGGAATTCAGCAGCCGTGGCGGCCGAATCGGACGCCAGACTCGACAGGGTGAGTGTTCCTATGTCGGGGAGGGGGCGCCCAGCGGGGTCTATATCGCTCATGATCACCTTTTCTGTCATAGCGGAAGCCATGATCGATGAAGGGTGCACACAGGGCTGCTCACGCGAAGGACCGCGGCCACCACAATAGCATCGGACTACGCACGTTCCCAGATTTTGCGGATAATTCTGATCCCGATCGGCGTACACTCATGCCGGTGAATATCGAATCGGCGCAGGGGTCACAAGTAACTATCCGGACAGTCACGGCGGAAGACCAGGAAAGATATGTCGAACTGGTACGGATGAGTGCCGACCTCCATCACCCGTGGGTCGCCATGCCAGGCACGCCGAGTGGATTCTCGGCCTATCTGGCGAGAACCGGTGGGGAGACCACCGTCGGCTTGGTGGTCTGCCTCAATGACCGGGCCGACCTGGTCGGGACGATCACCATCAGCGGCATCGTTCGAGACCCCTACCACCGTGGCGTGCTCGGCTACGCCGCTTTCCTGCCCTACACGGGCCGGGGCTACATGTCCGAGGGCGTCGCGCTCGCGGTGCGTTACGCCTTCGACCAGTTGGGGCTCCACCGCGTGGAGGCCGACGTCCAGCCGGGCAATACCGCGTCGCTGAATCTCGTCCGGCGGCTCGGGTTCCGGAAGGAGGGCGTCTCACCCGGCTTCATCAAGATCGACGGAGTCTGGCGCGACCACGAACGCTGGGCCATCACGGCGGAGATGGAGCTTCCCCCGGTTTGGTCGCAGTGACTCCGCCGCACGCCGGGGAACGAAGGGAGCGCGCTTCATTGGATCGTGAACCCGCCATGGATGTCGCGGGTCATGACCACGTTCTTGGCCTGGCCTTGGAACGAGTTGGCGGCGCCCCCGTTCGTCACCTGGCTCCACAGGGCCTGGCACTCCTGCCGGAACGCGGGGTCGCGCGTGAACTCCTCGTCCAGGGCCGCCGAGAGCTGCTCCCGGGACTCCGCATCGGTCGGAATGTCGATCGGACGGCCGGCGAAGCGCTCCCTGATCCTCCGGACGAGGGCCGGAAGGGCGGCCCCGGCGGACTCACCCGCTCCGGTGGCGACACCGGCGGCGAGGGCTGCGGCGATGGCGAGGGACAAAGGATCCATTCGAGTCCTCCACGGTGAGGGTGGCCCGTCCATCATGAGGCCGAGGCCCGACGGAAGCCAGAGGGCCCCCTCCCGCGCGAACTCCCCCTGCATCGCCTTTGCTTCGCCCCCCGCATCGCCGGGGGCGGGAGAGGGAAGGGCTGCCGGACGGCCGGCGGGGTCAGCGGCGGACGCGGGGCATGCCGAGGCCGATCCACGAGATGATCTCGCGCTGGATCTCGTTGTTGCCGCCGCCGAAGGTGAAGATGACGGCGCTGCGGTAGCCGCGTTCGAGCTCGCCACGCAGGACCGCTCCGGCGGAGCCGTCCTTGAGGGAGCCGGCCGCGCCGACGACTTCCATGAGCCAGGCGTACGCGTCGCGGCGCGCCTCGGAGCCGTAGACCTTGACCGCTGAGGCGTCCTGGGGGGTGAGGGTGCCGGACTGGACGGCGTTCACCATCTGCCAGTTGAGCAGCTTCATCGCGTCGAGGCGGGCGTGGGTGCGGGCGAGGCGGCCGCGGACCCAGGACAGGTCGATCACCCGGCGGCCGTCGGCGAGTTTCGTCCCGGCGGCCCAGCGCTGGACGTCGTGCAGGGCGCGGATGGCCATGGTGCCGTGGGCGGCGAGGGTCACGCGCTCGTGGTTGAGCTGATTGGTGATCAGGCGCCAGCCCTTGTTCTCCTGGCCGACGCGGCGGGCGGCGGGGACGCGGATGTTCTCGTAGTAGCTGGCGGTGGTGTCGTGCGAGGCCAGGGTGTTGATGAGGGTGCAGGAGTAGCCGGGGTCGGAGGTCGGCACGAGGAGCATGGTGATGCCCTTGTGCGCCGGGGCGTCCGGGTCGGTGCGGACGGCGAGCCAGACCCAGTCGGCGGTGTCGCCGTTGGTGGTCCAGATCTTCTGCCCGTTGACGACGTAGGTGCCGGTCTCCTCGTCGCCCTCGCGGACTGCCTTGCACTTGAGCGCGGCGAGGTCGGTGCCCGCGTCGGGCTCGCTGTAGCCGATGGCGAAGTCGATCTCGCCGGCGAGGATCCTGGGGAGGAAGTACGCCTTCTGCTCGTCGGTGCCGAACTGCATGATGGTCGGCCCGACGGTGTTGAGCGCCATCAGCGGCAGGGGGACGACGGCCTGCGCGGCCTCGTCGAAGAAGATGAACTGGTCCATCGGGGACATCCCGCGGCCGCCGTACTCCTTCGGCCAGCCGACCCCGAGCCAGCCGTCGGAGCCGAGCCGGCGGATGGTCTCCCGGTAGAACCGCTTCTGCGCCGCCGGGTCCTCGTAGCGGGCGTAGACGTCCTCAGGGATCAGCCGGGCGAAGTAGGCACGCAGCTCGGCGCGCAACTGCTGCTGCTCGGGCGTGTATTCGAGGTGCACGGCCCCTCCGGGATTCTCACGGTCCGTCGTCGCTGGCGGAGGGCAGACTAGAACCTGTTACAAGAATCCGGAAGGGTCGGCGGGCTAGTCTTCTGAGTCGGGAATTCTGTTCAGATAGCTGGCGAGGCGTTCGAGGATCTCGTCTGCGGTCTTGGTCCAGACGTAGGGCTTGGGGTCGGTGTTCCAGGCGGCGATCCAGTCACGGATGTCCTTCTCGAGGGCCTGGACTGACTTGTGGACGCCTCGCCGTATCTGCTTGTTGGTGAGTTCGGCGAACCATCGCTCGACCAGGTTCAGCCAGGACGACCCGGTCGGGGTGAAGTGCAGGTGGAACCGGGGGTGGCCGAGCAGCCACTTCTTGATGTCCGGGGTCTTGTGGGTGGCGTAGTTGTCGCAGATCAGATGGACGTCCAGGCCTGCCGGCACTTCCTTGTCGAGCTTGACCAGGAACTTCTTGAACTCCTCGGCCCGATGGCGGCGGTGCAGGGAGCCGATCACCTTGCCGGTGGCCACGTTGAGTGCGGCGAACAGGGTGGTCGTGCCGGCCCGGACGTAGTCGTGCGTTGACCGCTCCGGGACCCCGGGCATCATCGGCAGCACCGGCTGGGACCGGTCCAGGGCCTGGATCTGCGACTTCTCGTCCACGCAGAACACCAGCGCCCGCTCGGGCGGGTCCAGATAGAGGCCGACGACATCGTGGACCTTGTCGACGAAGTACGGGTCGGTCGACAGCTTGAAGGTCTCCGAGCGGTGCGGCTGCAGGCCGAACGCCCGCCAGATCCGTGAGACCGAGGACTGGGACAGGCCCATTTCCTTCGCCATCGACCGCGTCGACCACTGCGTCGCGTTCTTCGGCTTGGACTCCAAGGTCCTGGTGACCACCGCGGCAACCTGCTCGTCCGTCACCGATCTGGGGCCGCCGGAACGCGGCATGTCTCCCAGGCCCGCGATCCGGTACTGCACGAAACGGGCCCGCCAACGGCCGACCGCCTGAGGCGTTGATCCGAGACGGACGGCCACGTCCTTGTTCGAGACACCCTCGGCGCAGGCCAGGATGATCCGGCACCGCAAAGCCCACGCCTGCGGCGTGGAACGACGCCGCACCCACCCCTCCAGTGCGACCCGTTCCTCGTCCGACAGCGTCAACTCGGCCTTCGGCCGCCCCATCCGCGCCATAGGCCAACCCTACACATCTGAACAGAACTCAAGACTCAGAACACTAGGGTTTCGGCATGAACGCGCAGACGGTGACGGCGGGCAGCGAGATCGTGGTCGAACTCCCCGGCTTCACGAGCTACTACAAGGGGACCCCGACCCCGTTCCGGCTGCGACGGCGCGAGCACGACGGGGCGTGGCTGTACGAGTTGGGCTCGCCGGTCGCCGCGGTGGAGGCGCTCGCGGGGGTGGCGCGCGAGGAGGACATACGGGCCTTCGCGCACGGGATCCTCGAGGTGCTGGCGGTGGGCGGCGGGGAGCCGGACTTCCCCCTGTACGACGACGGCTACGCGGAGACGATCGTGACGGTCGGGTACGGGCCCGAGCTGTACCTGTGCGTGGAGGCCGTCTTCAGCCTCGCGGCGGACCGGGTGGGGACCTCACCGAGCGGCGAGCCTTTGTACTCCAACCCCTTCGGCGGGTCCCACGTGTACCTGGGCGAGATCTCACCGGCCGAGCCCGAGGTCCTGACCGCGCTGGCCCGGGAGTTGCTGGCCGCGCTCGACGGCTGACCTGCCCGGACGGGCCGGGCAGGCAGGCGCGCAGGCCGGTGACCGCGATCACCGGAAGAAGATCACCGACCGCAGCTTCAGGCGCTCCGAGCCGCGGCCGGTGTACGGGCGCAAGTCGAACTCGTCACCCGTGCAGTCGGGGTTGGTGAAGACCCGCGCGAGGGCGTCGGTCCGGTTGCGCGGCGAGAAGGCCGGCTCGGAGGAGTTGGGGTCGGCGGCCTCGGGGATGACCATGCACTCGTGACCCTCCGGGTCGAAGAGGAATGCCCGCTGCGGCTCCCCGCTCAGGCCGATGTAGGAGTACTCGAATTCACCGGTCGCGGCAGTGGCCGAGCCGGGCACGGCGACGAGCAGCGTGAGGGCACTGACTGCGGCCACGGCGGCGGTACGAAGACGCATGGGGGCTTCCCTTTCGGTTTCGGAAGGTGACGCCAACCACGCTAGCGCTCACCCAGCGTGACCAAACGATTCGTCCGCACCACCGAAAAGGGGGGTTTGGCACCGGATCGCCCAGGGGAGCAGGCGACCTGCCCCCGAGGCTGCGAGCGCGCTACGCGTACAGCTCGATGACGTCGAAGCAGACGAGGTCGCGCTCCGCGTCGAGGAGGAACTCGCCCGAGGAGGAGGTGAACAGGTCCGAGCCGGGCCTGTTCATCAGGGTGTCGAAGGCCTCGCTCCGCTGCCACGCGGCGCCGGCGGGCACGTACGGCTTCAGACGGCCCGGAAGGTCCTTCGGCTCCGCGGCCGCGAAGGAGTAGTCGGGGTTGCGCAGGATGCCCGCCACCTGGCCGGTCCCGAGGCGGGCGACTCCGACCAGCCGGATCCGGGAGTCCGGGCTGGGGATGTAGCGGTCGCCGCCGGCGGACGCGTCCACGTCGTAGCCCTGCCAGTGCGCCTCGGTGAGCTCGCCCGCCGCATGGAACCGCAGCTTCAGCGGCTCCAGATCGGTACGGACCCGGCGCGGGTCCGGCTCGTCGGACGACAGCGCGGACCCCACCCCGACCCCGGCGCCCGCCAGCAGCAGCGAGCCGCCCAGGATCAGCAGGAACCGGCGTCTGCTGGTGCGGCCGCGCTGCGACTCCATCGTGTCCCCCCGGTGCCCGTCAGTTCAGGGCGCTGATCATAGCCTCGGCCGTCGCCGCCATCGCCGTGCGGGCGGCCGTCAGATAGGGCCTGGGGTCCGCCGCGGTGAGGTGGGTGCGGATGGCCCCGGTCATCGCCACGTTCAGCGCGGTGCCGATGTTGACCTTGCGGATGCCGCCCGCGACGGCCGCCGCGAGCTCCGTGTCCGGCAGCCCGGAGGAACCGTGCAGGACGAGCGGCACGTCGACCGTCTTGGCCAGCCGGGCCAGCAGCGCGTGGTCCAGGGAGGCGGTCCGGCTGGTCATGGCGTGGCTGCTGCCGATGGCGACGGCCAGCGCGTCGACCCCGGAGTCGGCGACGAACCGGTGCGCCTCGTCCGGGTCGGTACGGGCGCCGGGCGCGTGCGGATCCAGTGGCGCCGCCCCGTTCTTGCCGCCGACCTCGCCCAGCTCCGCTTCGATCCAGAGGCCGTTGACGTGTGCCCAGTCCGCGGCCGAACGGGTCGCCTCCAGGTTCTCGGCGTACGGGAGGTGCGCGGCGTCGTACATGACGGAGCTGAATCCCGCGTCGCCGGCCTGGCGCAGCAGTTCGGAGCTCTTGACGTGGTCGAGGTGCAGGCCGGCCGGGACCCCCGCGGCCTCGGCGCAGGCGGCGGCCGCGCGGGAGATGGGCAGCAGCTGCCCGCCGCGGAACTTCACGGCGTTCTCGCTCAGTTGGAGGATGACCGGCAGTCCGGCCGCCTCGGCTCCGGCGACGACGGCTTCGGCGTGCTCCAGGGTGATGATGTTGAAGGCGGCGACGGCGCGGCCCGCGCCGGCCGCCTCCCGGACGAGCGTGCCCGCGGGGACGAGGCTCATCGGACCGCCTCCTCTCCGGTGGTGAGGATCACCGAGCGGGTGAGGTGGCGCGGCGTGTCCGGATCCAGCTGCTGGTGGGCGGCGACGGCGAGGGCCAGGCGGTGCACCCGGACCAGCTCGGCGAGCGGGTCGAGCCGCCCGGCCACCCACTGGGCGCCGGTGGCGCGCACCTGGTCGGCGAGGCCGTCGGGGGCCTCGTCGAGGGACCAGGTGACGGTGCCCGGGCCGGAGACGCTGATGGGCCCGTGCCGGTACTCCATCGCCGGGTAGGACTCGGCCCAGGACAGGGAAGCCTCGCGCATCTTCAGCGCCGCCTCGTTCGCGAGGCCGATGCTCCAGCCGCGGCCGAGGAAGGTGAACTGCCCCCGGCTCTCCAGCTCGGCGGGCAGCGGCTCGGCCAGCGCCGTGCGCGCGTCGGCGACGACGCCCGCGGTGTGCAGCCCGGCGTGGGCGCGCAGCAGGGTGAGGGCGGTGGTGGCGAAGCGGGTCTGGACGACGGACCGCTCGTCGGCGAAGTCGAGGACGACGAGCTCGTCGGCGAGGGTCATCACCGGGGTGGCCGGATCTCCGATGACGGCGGTCGTGGGCACGCCCGCGTCCCGCAGCCCGGCCAGCAGGTCCAGCACCTCGGTGGTGGTCCCGGACCGGGTGAGGGCGACGACCCGGTCGTAGCGGCGGTGGCTCGGGAACTCCGAGGCGGGGAAGGCGTCGGTCTCCCCCTGGCCGGCCTCCTCGCGCAACGCGGCGGCCGCCTGGGCCATGTAGTAGGAGGTCCCGCACCCGACGATCGCGGTACGCTCCCCCGGCTGCGGCAGCACCGCCCGCCGGGCCGGGGCCAGTTCGGCGGCCCGCTCCCAGCATCCGGGCTGCGTGCCCAACTCGTGCGCGACGTGACTCATGCAGGCTCCCTCATGCGGCAGACGGGTCTGAATGCGTGTTCTTGCAAGGTAGCTGGCTATTTCGCGCAACTTCAAGCATCTACGGGTGGATCGCCTGAGTTAATGTCGGCGTGTAGGCCAATGGAGAGCGAAGGGGGCGGCCGATGACCCGCAAGGAGCGCTGGCAGACGCTGCTGGATCTGCTGGTGGAGCGGGGCGAGCTGGAGGTGGAGCCGGCCGCCGAGATCCTCGGCGTGTCCGCCGCGACCATCCGCCGCGACCTCGATCAGCTGGCCGAGCAGCAGCTGCTGGTCCGCACCCGCGGCGGGGCGGTGATGCACGGGGTCAGCTACGAACTCCCCCTGCGCTACCGCACCTCGCGCCGGGCGGCCGAGAAGCACCGCATCAGCGAGGCCGTGGCCTCCCTGATCACCCCGGGCGAGGTCATCGGCCTGACGGGCGGCACCACGACCACCGAGGTGGCGCGGGCCCTGGCCGGGCGCCCGGACCTGGCTTCAGGCTCCCCGGCGCTGACCGTGGTGACCAACGCCCTCAACATCGCGGGCGAGTTGGTGATCCGGCCGCAGTTCAAAATCGTGCTGACCGGCGGGGTGGCCCGCCCGCAGTCGTACGAGCTGACGGGCCCGCTCGCCGAGCAGGTCCTCGGGCAGCTCGCGGTGGACACGGCGGTGCTCGGCGTGGACGGCTTCGATCCGGCGGACGGCGCCGCGACCCGGCACGAGGACGAGGCCTCGGTGAACCGCCTGCTGTGCGAGCGGGCCCGCCGGGTGGTGATCGCGGCCGACTCCAGCAAGCTGGGCGTGCGCGCCTTCGCCCGTATCTGCGCGACCTCGTCGGTGGACGTGCTGGTGACGGACACCGGCCTGACGGCTGCGGTCGCACAGGAGTTCGCGGCGGCGGGCGTGGAGGTCGTGCGGGTATGAGCGACTCGACGAGCGGCGCGACGGGGGTCGATCCCCTGCGCCTCACCGTCCTCGGCAGCGCGACGCCGTATCCGCTGGCGGACAACCCCTGTTCCGGCTACCTGGTGTCCGGCGGCGGCACGCGGATCTGGATGGACGCCGGCAGCGGGACGCTGGGACCGCTGCAGCGGTACGTCGGGCTGGGCGAGCTGGACGCGGTCTGGATCTCGCATCTGCACGCCGACCACAGCGCGGACCTCCTCACGGCGTACTACGGCCTGCTCTTCGCCGACGTCGAACGCGCGGCGCCGCTGCTGCTGTTCGGCCCGCCGGGCATCGCCGACCGGCTGGCCGGGTTCCTCACCAACGGGGCGGAGCGCAGCCCGGTGGAGTCCGCGTTCGCCGTGCACGAGCTGTCCGACGGGCACCGGGTGCGGGTGGGCGCGCTCACCCTCACCAGCCGGGCCGTGGCCCACGGCGTGCCCGCCTTCGCGGTGCGCGTCGAGGCCGGCGGCCACTCGTTGGTCTACTCCGGGGACACGGCGCCCTGCCCCGCGCTGACGGCCCTCGCCGGGGGGTGCGACGTACTGCTCTGCGAGGCCGAGAGCGTGCGCCGCCCGGCGCCGGACGAAGCCGAGCACCTCCACCACACGCCGGAGGAGGCCGGGCGGACGGCGGCGGCCGCGCGCGCCGGTCGGCTGGTCGTCACCCACGTGGGCCGCGGCCTCGGCCCGGACGAGGCGGTGGCCCGCGCCTCGGCGCACTACGGCGGACCCGTCGACCACGCCGCCCCCGGGGCCGTGTTCCCGGTCGGCTGACCGGGAAGGCTCCGGAGTTCGGGCACCGGCGTTCGGGCCCCCGCCCCCACTCCCACTCCCACTCCCGCTCCGCCGTTCAGTGCGTCGGCAGCCGCTCCGATTCCCGGACCAGGGCGGCCAGGACGGGGGCGACCAGGGGGTGGGTCTCGCCACCGCGGCGGGTGGCGGCGAAGACCCGGCGGGTGGCGGCCGGGCCGGCGACCGGGCGGACCTGGACCTCCTTGAGATCCATGCCCCGCAGCGCCGAGCGCGGTACGAGGGCCACCCCGGCCCCCGCGCCCACCAGCGCCGTCACCGCCCGGAAGTCGTCGGAGGAGTGGACGAACCGGGGCTGGAACCCGGCCAGTTCGCACGCCAGCAGCGTCACGTCGTGGCACGGGTTGCCGGGGTACTGGCCCACCCAGTCCGAGTCGGACAGGTCTGCCAGCGATACCGCGGGCAGGTCGGCGAGCGGGTGCCCCGAGGGAAGCACCGCGTCGAAGGGCTCCGCGTACAGCGGCAGGACAGACAGCCGGGCGTCGTCCGCGCCCGGCCCGCCCCGGTACTCGACCGCCAGGGCGACGTCCGCCTCGCCGTCGAGCAGCAGCGGCAGGCTCTGGTCGCCCTCCGCGTCCCGTACCCGCAGCCGGATCCCCGGGTGGTCCAGCGCGAGCCGGGCGATGGCCGGGGCCAGCACCTCGGCGATGCCGGTGGCGAAGGCGGCCACCGTGACCTCGCCGGCCGAGCCGCCCGCGTAGGCCGCGAGCTCGGCCTCCGCACGCTCCAGCTGGGCCAGCACCTCGTGGGCGTGGCCGAGCAGGATCTCACCGGCCGCCGTGAGCCGCACGCCCCGGCCGCTGCGGGTGAGCAGCGCGTGGCCCGTCTCCTGTTCCAGCGCCGCGAGCTGCTGGGAGACGGCCGAGGGGGTGAGGTACAGGGCTGCGGCCGCGGCGGTCACCGTACGGTGGTCCGCCACGGCCCGCAGGATGCGCAGCCGGCGGGGGTCGATCACCCCGCCATTGTCTCAGGATGCAGAGGCCCCTCAGGCCCCCGTGGTCCCGAGCGCCGCACGGGCGTCGACGAACGCCGCCACCGCGCGCTCCACGTCGGCCGTCGAGTGGGCCGCCGAGAGCTGCACGCGGATGCGCGCCGCGCCCATCGGCACCACGGGGTAGGAGAAGCCGATCACGTACACGCCGCGCTCCAGCAGCAGCTCCGCCATCCTGGCCGCCTGGGCCGCGTCGCCGATCATCACCGGGGCGATGGCGTGGTCGCCGGGCAGGATCTCGAAACCGGCCTCGGTCATCTTCGTACGGAAGAGCGCGGTGTTGGCGGCGAGGTGCTCGCGCAGGTCGCCGGCCGACTCCAGCAGGTCGAGGACCTTGAGGGAGGCCGCCGCGATGACCGGGGCGAGGGAGTTGGAGAAGAGGTACGGGCGCGAGCGCTGGCGCAGCAGCTCGACGATCTCGGCGCGCGCCGCGACGTAGCCGCCGGAGGCGCCGCCGAGGGCCTTGCCGAGGGTGCCGGTGATGATGTCGACGCGGTCCATGACCCCGTGCAGTTCGGGGGTGCCGCGGCCACCGGGGCCGACGAAGCCGACCGCGTGCGAGTCGTCGACCATGACCATGGCGTCGTAGCGCTCGGCCAGGTCACAGATGTCCGCGAGGGGGGCGACGTAGCCGTCCATCGAGAAGACGCCGTCGGTGACGATCAGCTTGCGGCGGGCACCGCCCTCGGTGGCCTCCTTGAGCCGGGTCTCCAGCTCCGCCATGTCGCGGTTGGCGTAGCGGAAGCGGCGGGCCTTGGAGAGGCGGATGCCGTCGATGATCGAGGCGTGGTTGAGGGCGTCGGAGATGACCGCGTCCTCGGCGCCGAGGAGGGTCTCGAAGACGCCGCCGTTGGCGTCGAAGCAGGAGGAGTAGAGGATCGTGTCCTCCTGGCTGAGGAAGGCCGACAGGCGCGCCTCCAGCTCCTTGTGCACCTCCTGCGTGCCGCAGATGAAGCGGACGGAGGCCATGCCGTAGCCCCAGCGGTCCAGCGCGTCCTTCGCCGCGGCGACGACCTCGGGGTGGTCGGCCAGCCCCAGGTAGTTGTTGGCGCAGAAGTTGAGCACCTCGCCGACAGCGTTGCGGGCGCCGCCCGCGGTGACGGCGACGGCCGCGCTCTGCGGGGTGCCGATGACGCGCTCGGGCTTGTGCAGGCCGGCGGCGCGGATCTCGTCGAGGGTGGCGCGCAGGTCCTCGCGGACGGACTCGAACATGGTGCGGTTCTCCTTGTGCGGTGTGCCGTCCGGCGGAGCGGAGGCAGACGGGAGGGGCCGGACCCCGCGGAGGGGGAGGGTGTGCGGGGCCCGGCCGGAGGGAGATGGTCCAGGAAGTGGCGGGCGGCGGTTACGCCGTCCAGTCCAGGATGATCTTGCCGCTGCGGGCGGTCGAGGCCTCGTCGAACGCCGCTTCGAAGTCGCGGTGCGAGTAGCGGCCGGTGATGACCGGGCTGAGGTCGAGCCCGCCCTCCAGCAGCACCGTCATCGCGTACCAGGTCTCGAACATCTCGCGGCCGTAGATGCCCTTGATCGTGATCATCGAGGTGACGACCTTGGCCCAGTCCACCGGGAACTCCTGCGCGGGCAGGCCCAGCATGGCGATCCGGCCGCCGTGCGTCATGTTGTCGATCATGTCGCGCATCGCCTCGGCGCGGCCGGACATCTCCAGGCCGATGTCGAAGCCCTCGCGCAGACCGAGCTGCGCCTGCGCCGCGGCGATGGAGGACTCGGCGACGTTCACCGCGAGCGTGGCGCCGGCCTTGCGGGCGATCTCCAGCCGCTCGGGGCTGACGTCGGTGATGACCACGTTGCGGGCGCCCGCGTGCCGGGCCACGGCCGCCGCCATGATGCCGATCGGGCCGGCGCCGGTGATCAGTACGTCCTCGCCGACCAGCGGGAAGGACAGCGCGGTGTGCACGGCGTTGCCGAACGGGTCGAAGATCGCCGCGACGTCCAGGTCCACGGCGGTCCGGTGCACCCACACGTTCTGCGCGGGCAGGACCACGTACTCGGCGAAGGCGCCGTCGCGGCCGACACCGAGCCCGATCGTGCTGCGGCACAGGTGGCGGCGCCCGGCCAGGCAGTTGCGGCACTTGCCGCACACCAGGTGTCCCTCGCCGCTGACCAGCGCGCCGATCTCGATGTCGCGGACGTCCGCGCCGAGGGCGGCGACCTCGCCGACGAACTCGTGGCCGAGGACCAGCGGGGTCTTGACGGCGCCCTGCGCCCAGCCGTCCCAGGCGCGGATGTGCAGGTCGGTTCCGCAGATGCCGGTGCGCAGCACCTTGATCAGCACGTCGCCGGCGCCGTACTCGGGCTCGGGGACGTCCATGAGCCACAGCCCGGGCTCGGCCTTGTGCTTGACGAGTGCCTTCATGGGGTGGCTCCAGGCATGCGGAAGGGAGCGCCGCGAGCGCGGGGGCGCGGGCGGCGTCGGTGAACGGAACCAATCTGCCGAGGGGCACGGTGATCAGTCCATCGAGACTTTCTTAAGCGGGCCGACAGCCCAGCTTCACGCCTATGCTCCTCACGTGACGGGGTGGGGGCTGGCGACGGCCAGGGGAAAAGGGGAGGTGAGGGGCGTGCCGAGTCTGCGCAGCAGGGCACTGTCGGTGGCGCTGATCGCGGCGGGACGGCGAAGACGGTTCGCGAGTGCGGAGGCGGTGAGGAGCCGGGTGGCCCAGTCCGCCCGACGGCCCGCTTCCCATCTGCCGCCGCGCCGTCTGGGCCGGATCGCGGACGTCTCGCGGACCTTCGTCGGGGCGTGGCCGGTGTACGACGTCTCCCCGCGCGGGACCGAGCCGGTGGCCCAGGTGCTGTACGTGCACGGCGGCGCCTACGTGGGCGAGCTGGTCCGCCCGCACTGGGCGATGGTGCGGACCCTGGTCACACAGGCGCGGGCGCGTGTCGTCGTACCCGCCTACATCCTGGCCCCGCGCGGGACGGCCGACCGGACGGTCCCGGTCGCCGCCGACCTGCTCAGCGGTCTCATCGAGAGCGGCGGCCCGGGCGGGACGGTGCTCATCGGCGACTCCGCAGGCGCCGGGCTGGCGCTGGCCGCCGCCCAGCGGCTGCGCGAACGCACCGGGGCGCGCCCCTCCCGGATCGTGCTGATCTCGCCGTGGCTGGACGTGACCATGAGCCATCCGGACCAGGCGGGCATCGAGGCGGCCGATCCGGTGCTGGGGCTCCCGGGGCTGCGGGAGGCCGGGCGCCTCTACGCCGGGACCCTGGCCGCCGACGATCCCCGGGTGAGCCCGCTGCACGGGTCCTTCGAGGGGCTGGCGCCGCTGACGGTGTTCACCGGGACCCGGGACGTGCTGACCACGGACAGCAGGGAACTGGTGCGCCGGGCGCGCGCGGCCGGGGTGGAGGTGGAGTTCCACGAGGAGGCGGGGCTGCCGCACGGCTACCCGCTGCTGCCGCTGCCGGAGGGGCGGGCGGCGCGCGACCGGATCGTCGAGCTGATCCGGTCGGCGGCGGCGGAGCTGTGACACCGGACCTACGCCACGCAGGTCATCAGCGAGCTGATCGGCCAGGCGCGGTACGCCGTCCAGTACGCCTCGTCGCGTAGGTGATCGGCGGGCGGGGTGCGGTTCGGCTGCCAGCCGACCGTACTGAAGCCCGCCTCGACGGCGGCTTCGGCGAGGTCGGCGTGGGACCACTCGCGGAATTCGAAGGGCAAGGGCGGGTCGGTCAGCAGGTGCGCCTTCAGCAGCGGCGCGTCGCCGCTCACCACCCGGTCGAGGATGCGGACCCCGTACGGCGACCAGTCCACGTGCGGGAACGCCCCGGCGTTGGGCACGATGGCGAGCAGCCGTCCGCCCGCGCGCAGGCTTGCGCGGACCGACCGGAACACCGCGTGCAGTTCCAGACGGTCGGGCGTGTGGTGGAAGGGGTAGAGGGCGGTGGCGAGGTCGAAGGGGCCGAGGCCCTTCAGGCCGGCGGCGTCGGCGACGAGGTACTCGATGTTCTCGGTGGCGGGCCGGTCCTTCGCCGCCTCGTGCTCGCGGGCCAGCGTGATCATCTCTTCCGAGATGTCCACGCCGACGGTGCGCCGGGCGCCGCCGCGGGCGAGCAGCCGGGTGTTGAAGCCGTACCCGCAGGCGAGGTCGAGGGCGTCGAGCCCGCGTACCCCGCCGAGCGCGTCGATGGCTCCGTGCAGGGTGTAGGTGTCGGCCGCCGAGAAGGCCGCGGTGGTCCTTGACTCCGCGTAGCGCTCGCCGATGGTGTCGTACTGGAACCGCATGCTCTGCCTTCCGGTGGCCTGCCGGTGGGGTGGGTGGGGCGGACGGGACGGGTGGGACGCGTGCGTATCGTGCCCCGCGACGCGTCCGGGGCACGGGCCGTACACCCGGCCGTCCCCCGGACGAGGGATGCGGTCGGCCTATCGCCGCCCGGCCGGGTCATCGCGTACGGGGCTCACCGCCTCGGCCCGCCCGCCGGTCGGCAGCAGTTCGCGGATACAGGTACGCAGCCAGGCGTGCGCCGGGTCCGCGTCGTGGCGCGGGTGCCAGGCCATGCCGAAGGTCAGCTCCGGCAGGTCGAGCGGGATCTCGAAGGTCTCCAGGCCCAGCGCGGCGACGAGCGGTACGACCTGGGTGGTGAGCAGTCCGACGAGGTCGCTCTCGCGCAGGACGAACAGGGAGGCGGGAAAGGTGCCCACGCTGCCCACCACTCGCCGGGACAGGCCCTGTTCGGCCAGGGCGGCGTCCACCGGGCCCTGCAGGCGGCCGCGCCGGGAGGCGATCAGGTGCTCGGCGGCGGCGAACCGGCGCGCGGTGACCCGGCCGCGGAGCAGCGGGTGGCCGCGCCGGACCACGGCCAGCATCCGCTCGTCGGAGAAGTGCTCGACGCGCACTTCGGGGGAACGCGTGTCGATGACGCCGAGTTCCAGGTCGGCGACGCCCTCGCGCAGCGCCGGGACGTCCACGTGGCTCTCCCCCAGGAAGCGCAGCCGCACCCCCGGCGCCTCGCTCCTCACCCGGGTGAGGAGGGTGGCTCCGTGAACGGCGGTGAAGGCGTCGTTCGTCAGCACGGTGAAGGTGCGGGCGAGGGTGGACAGGTCCACCTGCCCGCCGGTGAGGAAGAGGGCTCTGGCCCGTTCCACGACGGCCCTGACCTCGCCCTGGACGGCGAGGGCGTGCGGGGTGGGCACCATGGTCCGCCCGGCCCGGACCAGGACGGGATCGCCCAGGGCCTTGCGGATCCGGCCGAGGGTGCGGCTCATCGCGGGCTCGGAGAGGTGCAGACGGGCCGCCGCGCGGGACACGCTCGACTCCTCCAGGAGGACGTCCAGAGCGGCGAGGAGATTGAGGTCCAGACCGGACCCCGTCCCGGATTGCGTCACACGCATTCATCCCTTGCAGAACTTGCACTGGAAAGCAGGTCACCTCGACTCTACGGTGAAGCGGAGGCCTCGGCCCCATCCCCCTTGCCACCGACTCCCAGGAGGAGCCGTGCTCCGCCATGCCCGCACGCGGGATCCCGTCGTACCGCCCGCGCCCGCCGCGACCGTCCTCACCCGGCCCGCCCTGCTCGTCCTGTGCGCCTGCGTACTGGTCGCCCAGGGCATGGTCGCCGCCGTCAACCTGCTCATCCCGCAGCTCGCCGCGTCGACGCTGCGTCCGAGCCCCGGCGAGCTGCTGTGGGCGGTCGACGCCTACGTCATCGTCTTCGCCGCGCTGCTGATCCCGGCCGGGGCCCTCGGCGACCGGTACGGGCGCAAGGGCGCCCTGCTCGCCGGGCTCGGGCTGTTCGCCGCGGGCGGGGCCCTCAGCGCGCTCGCGCAGGCCCCGGCCGTGCTGATCGCCGGCCGTGGCCTGTGCGGGGCCGGCGCGGCCCTGATCATGCCCGCCACCATGTCCGTCCTGATCCACCTGAGCCCGCCCGAGCGGCGCGGCCGGGCGCTGGCCACCTGGACGCTGTCCGCGGGCCTCGGGGGCCTGGCGGGCAATGTCGGCGGCGGCCTGGCCGGGGAGTTCCTGACCTGGCGGGCCCTGTTCTGGGCCGTCGTCCCGCTCGGCGCGCTGCTCGCGCTCGCGGTCGCCCGTACGGTCCCGCGTACGCCCTCGCGACCCGACGCGGCCGTCGACCCCGCCGGCGCGGCGCTGCTCGCGGCGGCGCTGCTCGCGGTGGTCTACGGAATCATCGAGGGGCCCGCGTACGGCTGGGCCTCGGTGCGCGTGCTGACCGCCTTCGGCGCCGGCGCGGGCCTCCTCGCGGCCTTCACCGGCCATGCCCTGCGCGCCGCCCGCCCGCTGCTCGACCCGCGGATCTTCGCGTCGCCGAAGCTCCGAGCCGGGGCGCTCGGTATCGCCGCCGCCTTCTTCGGGCTCTTCGCCCTGTTCTTCGTCAACGCCCAGTACCTCCAGTACGCGAAGGGCTTCTCCCCCGCCGAGACCGGCCTGGCGATCGTCCCGCTGACCGTCGGCATGGTCCTGGTGCCCCGGTTCGGGGCTCGGCTCCAGGTGGGGGTCCCCCCGGACGGAGTCTGGGGGAGCATCGGGCCCCGGCTGCCGGTCGGCGCCGGGCTCGGCCTGATCGGTGCGGGGCTGCTGCTGGTCTCCACCGTCGACGCGGGCACCCCTTACGCCCTGTACGCGCTCTACCTGCTGGTGCTCTCCGTGGGCACCGGGCTGTGCGCGCCCTCCCTGACCCTGACGGTGGTCGCCGAGCTGCCGCCGCACCAGGCCGGGCTGGGCTCCGGGCTGAACACCGCGGCCCGTGAGATCGGCGCCGCCCTCGGGGTGGCGGTGGTCGGCACGGTGCTGGCCTCCCGGTTCCACGGGAACCCGGCGGATCCGGCGCAGGCCGCCGCCTTCACCGACGCGATGGGGACCGCGCTGCGCACGGTGGCGGTGGCGGTGCTGCTGGCCTCGGCCGCCGTGGTGGCCGGGTACCGGGACACGGGGCGGGGCCGGGCCCGGCGCCGGGGTGCGGGCACCGCCGCCGAGGGCGCATCCTGACCGTGTGACGGCGAGACCGGACAGCGGCGCCCCCGCCCTCGATGCCACGGCCCAGGTGCTCGCCCGGGCCACCGTCGACGCGGTGGCGGCCGTAGGCGGGTACGCGGGCGGGGTGTACGTGCGCTCCGGCGCCGAGGGGCTGCTGCGGATGGCCGTGCTCACGGGGCTCCCGGGGCCGCTGTTCCGGCCCTGGTGGCGGATGCACGTGAACCGGCCCTACCCGGTGGCCGAGGCCTACCGCTCCGGGCAGTCCGTGCACCTTCCCGACGTGGAAACGGCCATGCGCCGCTTTCCCCAGCTGATGGCCGGGCTGCCCTTCCCGTTCGCCTCGCTGTTCGAGCCGGTGACGGCCGGGACCGAGCGGTTCGGAGTCCTGATGGTGCTTCGCGAGCCGACTCCCGGGATCCCGGTCGGGACGGCGGACCGCGAGCGGCTGCGCGAGACCGCGGACCGGCTGGCCCAGGAGCTCGCGGCGCTGACGGCGGCCGGGGCGCCGGTGATCTGGGAAGGCGACCCCCTCCTCGTCCGGCCGCCCGCACCGGCCGGGGGCGGCGCCGCCGAGCCGGGCGCGCGGGAGGCCGTGGACCGGCTCGCGCAGGCCGTGCTGTCCGTGGACCGGCAGGGCACGATCGGCTTCGTCAACACCGCCGCCGAGGACCTGCTCGGCCTCGGCCCGGCGCAGTTGCGCGGACGGGTGCTGTGGGAGGCGCTGCCCTGGCTCAGGCACCCCGCGTACGAGGACCACTTCCGGGCGGTCTTCATGTCCACCGAGCCGGTGCACTTCCCGGCCCGGCGCGGCCGGCAGCCGCCCGGGGAATGGCTGTCGGTGGACCTGTACCCCAGCGCCGACGGGGTCACCGTGACGATCAGTGCCACCGGGAAGCCCGCCTACTCGCCCGCGTCGATGATCCAGCCCGGCACGGAGCTCGACTCGCCCGCCGACCGGGCCGCCGCGCTGTACCGGCCGGTGGCCCTCGCCATCGCGCTGACCGAGGCGGTCACGGCCCGCCAGGTGTCGGCGGTGGTCACCGATGAGCTGCTGCCCGCCTTCGGCGGCCGCCAGCTGGCGATCTACCTGCTCGACGAGCGGCACCTGCACCTCGCCTGGGAGACCGGTTTCCCCAAGGGCTTCCTCAACCGCTTCGACGGGGTCGCGCTCGACGTGCGGCTGCCGGGCGTGGAGACGCTGACCACGGGCCGGCCGCTGTTCTTCGAGTCGATGGAACACCTGGCCGCCGCATATCCGGGCATCCCGCTGGACGCCCATGTCGGCGCCCGCGCCTTCCTCCCGCTGATCGCCTCCGGCCGCCCGGTCGGCTCGTGCATCCTCGGCTTCGACGCGCCCCGCGACTTCAGCCCGGAGGAACGTACGGTGCTGACCGCCCTGGCCGGGCTGATCGCGCAGGCCCTGGCGCGGGCGCGGCGCTACGACAACGAGGCGGCTCTCGCCCGCGGGCTCCAGTCGGCGCTGCTGCCGCACCGGCTGCCGCGGAGCGAGCACGTGGACACGGTGGGCCGCTACCTCCCCGGAACCCAGGGCATGGAGGTCGGCGGTGACTGGTACGACGTCATCGAGACCGGCGGCGGACGCCTCGCCCTGATCATCGGGGACGTGCAGGGCCACGGCGTGGCGGCCGCCGCGACGATGGGCCAACTCCGCAGCGCGGTACGGGCCTTCGCCCTCGCCGGCAGTACCCCGGACCAGGTGGTGCGCGGCACGAACCAGTTGCTCAGCGACCTGGACCCGGGCCAGTTCGCCAGCTGCTGCTACGTGGTGCTCGACCCGGCGTCGGGCACCGCCCAGGCCGTCCGGGCCGGTCACCCCCAGCCGCTGCTGCGCCACCCCGACGGACGGACCGAGGTCCTGGACCTGGCGGGCGGGCTCGTGCTCGGCATCGACCCGGAGGCCGCGTATCCGGTGACCGAACTGCGGCTGGCGGTCGGCTCGGTGCTCGCCCTGTACACGGACGGGCTGGTGGAGAAGCCGGGCACCGACATCGATGTCGGGGTGGAGCGGCTGCGGGCGGCCCTGGCCGCGACCGGGCCGGGCCCGCTGACCGAGACGGCCGACCGGCTGATCGCCGAGGCCGGCAGCGACGAAGACCGGCCGGACGACATCGCCCTGCTGCTCGCGTCCCGCACGGGCGGGGCCGCGTGACGACCCGGAGAACGATGCGACTACCCCGCGCCCGCGCCGCCCGCAGGCTGCCCCGGGCTCTCCAGCAAGGCGACCAGGCATTCGGGGCGTTCTTCGACCACGAGATGTCCGGCCTCGGCGACCACGCCCAACTCCGTGCCGAGCGTGCCGCGCACTGCCGTGACGAGCCGCCTGGGCGGTAGGAAGACATCGTGCTCGCCGGTGACGACCAGGCGGGAGACCGACCGCGCGGGCAGGGCCGCGGCGCCCGGCGCCCCGCTGGAGCGCGAGTGCCGGGCAACCAGCGTCATCCAGGTCACCAGGTCCTCACGGGGCTGATGGCCGGGGGCGAGCATGGCACGCAGGAGCCGGGCGCTGTGCGCCGGGGCGGGCCGCAGGAACCAGGCCGCCGAGGCGGCCAGCACCGCGGGGGTCAACCGCAGCCTGGTCAACCCGCCGGGCGAGACCAGGACGAGCCGGCTGATCCTGGACGAGTCGGCGGACAGGGCGATGCCCGCGCCGAAGGAGTGGCCCATCACCACGACCGGCTCGGGCGAGATCTTCTCGATCACCTCGCCCAGCCATGCCCCGTACCAGGACAACCGGCCGCCGGAGAGCGCACGTTCGCCGGAACTGAGACCGGGCTGGCCCGGCACGTCCACCAGCAGGACCCGATGGCCGGCGGCGACCAGGGTCGTGGCCAGCGGCAGGGACGCGGCGGCGTTGAAGTTGGTGCCCGGGACGAACACGACCGTCGTAGGACCGCTTCCGGCGAGGACCACGTGGGTCTGTGCGCCGTTGGCGCTCACCGTCGTACGCTCGTGGGGTACCGCCCATGCGTCGAACTGGTCGAAGCACCAGCGGCGGATGAGCTCCCTGCCCGCCGTACTGCGGTAGATCGATTCCACCGGTCGAGTATCGCGCCCCGCGGTACGCACCGCCGCCCCCTCCGCCTCCTTCGCTGTCAGTGGGACTTGGTAGAACTGCTGTCGCACCGTCCGCCCGTCCGAGCGGACCGTTCACCACCAGGAGCAGCGCATGAGCCAGGTCTCACACCTCACGGAACTGGGCGGGCTGCCCGCCTTCGACTTCCCGGGCACGGACGTCGAGGGCGAGGTCGAGCTGCCCGCGGCCGACGCCGTGGCCTGGCGGGTCCGGGGCGACGAGCACGAGACCGAGGAGACCTGGAGCGAGGCCTTCGCCCGCTTCACGGCCGACGTCGACACCCGGCAGGTCCGCTCCCTGATCGTGGGCGTCTGGGAGGAGTCGTACGAGACCTCCTGCGCCGACATCGTGAGCACCCTGGTGGCGGCCGCCGCGGACTTCCCGCTCCTGCGCGCCCTGTTCATCGGTGACATCGAAGGCGAGGAGTGCGAAATCTCCTGGATCCAGCAGGCGGACGTCACTCCGCTGCTGGAGACGTTCCAGGGCCTGCGCGAGTTCGGGGTGCGCGGCGGTGAGGGGCTGGTCCTCGCTCCGGTCAAGCACGCGGAGCTGCGGCGGCTGGTGGTGGAGACGGGAGGGCTGCCCCGGGAGGTGGTGCGGGGCATCGCCGCGAGCGACCTGCCCGCCCTGGAGGCTCTCGACATTTGGCTCGGCACGTCCGAGTACGGTGCGGACAGCGAGCCGCAGGACCTGGAGCCGATCCTCTCGGGCGCGCGGCTGCCGGCCCTGCGCCATCTCGCCCTGCGCAACAGCGAGATCCAGGACGCGGTCGCCGCCGCCGTGGCGGGTGCGCCGGTCGTGGCCCGGCTGGAGACCCTGGACCTGTCCATGGGCATCCTCACCGACGAGGGCGCGGCCGCCCTGCTCGCGGGCGGGCCGCTCACCCACCTGAACCGCCTGGACCTGGACCACCACTTCATCGGCTCCGAGCTCCAGGAGCGGCTGCGCGCGGCCCTGGAGCCGCACGGCGTGGAGCTCGTCCTCGGCGCGGGCGAGGAAGACGAGTACGACGGGGAGATCTACCGGTACGTCGCGGTGTCGGAGTGAGACCTCCGTCCCTCGCGGTCGTCGGCAATCCGGGGGGCCGCCGTGTGGCGCTCTTCCAGGAGGCCGTCCGCGCCGCCGGACTGCCGGCCGCCCGGGTGGTTCCGTGGCTGACGGTGCTCGCCGGCGGGGCCCGGTTCCGGCCGGGCGAGACCGTACGGATCGACTCGCCGGGCGAGGACCCGGAGGTCGACCGGCTGCTGCGGGGGACGGCCGACCCCACCCGGGTGGAGGGCACCGCCCGTTGGTACCGCCGGTTCACCGGGGCCGTCGAGGCGCTGGCCGCCGAGGTCGCGGCGGCCGGCGGGCGGCTGCTCACCACCCCGGGGGACCTGGCCGTGCTGTTCGATAAACGGCTGACCCACCACGCCCTGGAGACGGCGGGAGTCGCGGTGCCGCCCTCCCCGACCTCCGGCCCCGCCGCGCCCCCGGTGCGCGGCTGGGCGGACGTACGTGAGGTGCTCGCGCGGCCCGGGCCGCGCCGGGTGTTCGTGAAGCTCGCCCACGGCTCCTCGGCCTCCGGCGTCCTCGCCGTCGAGTCCGGTGCGGGCGGCCGCGTCCGGGCGACGACCTCGGTGGAGCGGTCCGCCTCCGGCGGGCTGCACA
Source organism: Streptomyces sp. NBC_00190 (assembly GCF_036203305.1). Taxonomy (GTDB): domain Bacteria; phylum Actinomycetota; class Actinomycetes; order Streptomycetales; family Streptomycetaceae; genus Streptomyces. The sequence continues at coordinate 1,235,972 of NZ_CP108131.1, forward strand.
ACTCGCTGCGGGTGCGCCGGTACGAGGACGAGCGCGCGATCGGAGCGATCGTCGACGCGCTGGCCCCCGACGGCCTGCACATCGAGCGCTGGCTGCCGAAGGCCTCGCAGGACGGCCGCGCGGCCGATCTGCGGGTCGTGGTCATCGGCGGCCGCGCCACGCACGCGGTGGTCCGCACCGCGTCCGGGCCGATGACCAACCTGCACCTCGGCGGCGCCCGCGGCGACCTCGACGCCGCCGTCGCCGCCGTGACGGCGGCGGGCGGCAGCTGGTCCGAGGACGCCCTCGCCGTCTGCGAGCGCGCCGCGGCCGTCTTCCCCGGCACCCTGTGCGTGGGCGTGGACCTGCTCCCGGCCACGGGCTGGCGGCGGTTCGCCGTCGGCGAGGTCAACGCCTTCGGGGACCTGCTGCCCCACCTCACCGGGCTGCCCGGCTCGCCCGCCGCGGGCCTTGACACCTACGCGGCCCAACTGGCCGCCGTACACGCATCCGCACGACAGGAACACCATGCACCCCTCACCGCCCGCCCCTGACATGAACGAGGTCGTCGGCCACGACGACCTGCTGCTCGTCACCCTCGACACCCTGCGCTTCGACGTCGCCGCCCGGCTGGCGGCCGAGGGCCGGATCCCTCACCTCGCGGCGCACCTCCCCGGCGGGGTCTGGGAGCGGCGGCACGCGCCGGGCAGCTTCACCTACGCCTCGCACCAGGCGATGTTCGCGGGCTTCCTGCCGACGCCGGCCGGTCCCGGGCCGCATCCGCGACTGTTCGCCGCCCGGTTCGCGGGCAGTGAGACCACGGCCGGGCGCACCTGGGTGTTCGACACCCCGGACCTGGTCTCCGCACTGGCCGGGGCCGGGTACCGGACGGTGTGCGTGGGCGGGGTCGGCTTCTTCAACAAGCAGGCCGCGCTGGGCTCCGTACTGCCCGGGATGTTCCAGGAGAGCCACTGGGAGCCGGAGTTCGGGGTGCCGTCGCCGACGTCCTTCGAGGCGCAGGTGGCCTGCGCGGAGCGGGTGGTGGCCGCAACTCCGCGGGACCGGCGGCTGTTCCTGTTCGTGAACGTGTCGGCGCTGCACCAGCCCAACTGGTTCCACCTGGAGGGCAGGGCGGCCGCGGCCGGGGACTCGTGGGAGACGCACGCGGCCGCGCTGGAGTACGTGGACCGGCACATCGGCCGGCTGTTCGACGCGATGAGCGCCCGGCGCCGCTGCTTCGCGATCGTCTGCTCCGACCACGGCACGACCTACGGCGAGGACGGATACACCGGGCACCGGCTGGCACACGAGGCGGTGTGGACTGTCCCGTACGCGCAGTTCTTCCTGGAGCCGAAGGAGGCCCTGCGATGAGCGTTCCCCCCACCCCGTACGAGAGTTACGTGTACGCGTACCCGCACAAGACGGCGTACCGCGCGCTGGCCGGGCGGCCCGCGCTGCGCGAGCTGTGGGCGGAGCAGCCCAGGCACGCGCTCTCCCTCTACCTGCACATCCCGTTCTGCGAGGTGCGCTGCGGGTTCTGCAACCTGTTCACGCGGATCGGCGCGCCCGAGGGGCTGACCACGGCGTACCTCGACGCGCTGGAGCGGCAGGCGAACGCCGTCCGGGACGCGCTCGGCGGCGACGGGGAGCCGGTGCGGTACGCGGCGGCCGCCTTCGGCGGCGGGACGCCGACCTTCCTGACCGCGGCCGAGCTGGAACGGCTCTGCGACATCGCGGAGAAGAGCGCGGGCGCCGATCTGCGGGCGGTCCCGCTGTCGGTGGAGGCCTCGCCCTCCACCGCCACCGCGGACCGCCTCGCCGTCCTCGCCGACCGGGGCACCACGCGGCTGAGCCTGGGCGTGCAGAGCTTCGTGGCCGAGGAGGCGCGCTCGGCCGTGCGGCCGCAGAAGCGCGCGGAGGTGGAGGCGGCCCTGTCCCGGATCCGGGACGCGGCGATCCCGGTCCTGAACATCGACCTGATCTACGGGATCGACGGCCAGACCGAGGACAGCTGGCGGTACTCGCTCGACGCGGCGCTGGCCTGGGAACCGGAGGAGCTGTACCTGTATCCGCTGTACGTGCGGCCCCTGACGGGTCTGGGACGCCGGTCGGACGAGCCCACCGCGGACTGGGACGAACAGCGGCTGCGGCTCTACCGGGCCGGCCGGGACCATCTGCTGGCCGCCGGGTACGAGCAGGTGTCGATGCGGATGTTCCGCCGCCCCGGGGCCCCGGCGGCGGGCGCCGACGACTACGCCTGCCAGACGGACGGCATGGTGGGCCTGGGCTGCGGGGCCCGTTCGTACACCGCGGAGCTGCACTACTCCTTCGACTACGCGGTGGACATGCGGGAGATACGGGGCATCGTCGACGACTACGTGGGGCGGTCCGAGGCCGACTTCGCCCGGGCGGAGTACGGCCGGTGGATCGACGGCGACGAGGCCCGTCGGCGGCATCTGCTGCAGTCCCTGCTGCAGGCGGAGGGCATGGCGGTGGCGGAGTACCGGGAGCGGTTCGGCAGCGGCCCGCGGGAGGACTTCCCGGCGGAGCTGGCGGCCTTCGCGGAGCGCGGCTGGCTCTCGGAGGCACCGGGCCTGATGCGCCTGACTCCCGAGGGCCTGGCGCATTCGGACGCCGTGGGTCCCGCGCTGTTCTCGGCGGAGGTACGGGCCGCGATGGCCGCGTACGAGCGCAAGTGACGGGCCCGGGTGCCGCACCGGCCATGGACCTGACGCTGCTCTACCGGGGTCCGCTGGCGTCCTGCGACTACGACTGCCCGTACTGCCCCTTCGCCAAGCGGCGGGACAGCCGCTCGCAGCTGACCGCGGACCGCGCGGCGCTGGAACGGTTCGCCGCGTGGGCGGCCGGGAACACGGGCGACCGCCTGTCGCTCCTGTTCACCCCGTGGGGCGAGGGCCTGGTCCGCTCCTGGTACCGGCGCGCGCTGGTGGAGCTGTCGCACCTGCCGCACATCCGCCGGGTCGCGATCCAGACCAACCTGAGCTGCCGCGTCGAGTGGACCGCCGGGGCCGATCCGGACACGCTCGCGCTGTGGTGCACGTACCACCCGGGGCAGACCCCGTACGACCGCTTCCTCGGCCGGTGCCGGGAGCTGGCGGTCCGGGGGATCCGGTTCAGCGTGGGCGTGGTCGGGCTGCCGGAGCACCTCGCGGAGGCGGGGCGGCTGCGCGCGGAGCTCCCGGCGGAGGTGTACCTGTGGGTGAACGCGGCGGAGGGCCGTACGTACACCGACGCGGAGGCCGCGGACTGGACGGCGCTGGACCCGCTCTTCGCGTACAGCCGCCACCCGCACCGCTCGGCGGGGCTGCCCTGCCGCACGGGCGAGTCGGTGGTCTCGGTCGACGGCGACGGCACGGTCCGCCGCTGCCACTTCGTGAAGGCGGAGCTGGGCAACCTCTACGACGGCTCCTACCGGGCGGCGCTGCGCCCTCGTGGCTGCCCGCTCACCGTCTGCGACTGCCACATCGGCTACGTCCACCTGGAGACGCTGCCGCTCTACGACGTCTTCGCGGGCGGCGTCCTGGAGCGGATCCCGGCGTCCGGCAAAGCGGAGGAAAATTCTTCGGCGGGGCAGCTGCGGTTCCCGCACCTGCCGCTCGTGCAGCGTTAACAGGTTCTTTACGCCGCGGACCGGGTCCGGCGGGGCCCCGGACGACGGAATCCGCAGGTAGACAGCTATTGACCTGCGGATCTCGCAGAGATTGCATGTCGGCCCGGGAGCCACGGAACTACTTGCTCACCACCGCCTCGGAGGCGATACCGCTCCCGCGCTCATTCACCGCACCTGCCGATCGGAACCCCGCACGATGACTGACACGATCAGCGCCCCACAGGCCCTCGCCCCCGCCACCGGGCCCGTCCCGCAGAAGCTCAAGCGTTCCATCGGCGTCGTCGGCGGGACTCTGCTCACGCTCTCCTGCGTGACGCCTGCCTCGACCCTCTTCGTCGTCGTGCCCGACCTGTTCTCCAGCCTCGGCACCTGGACCGCCCTCACCATCGCGATCGGCTCACTGCTCTGCATCGGCGTCGCGTTCTGCTACTCGGAGCTGGGCACCCTCATCCCCAGCGCGGGCGGCGAGTACGCCATGGTCTCCACGCTGGCCGGCCGGCTCGCGGGCTGGCTGGTGTTCGTCCTGTCCCTGCTGGTCGTCATGATCGTGCCGCCCGTGATCGCCATGGGCACGGCCGACTACCTCGCCCCGGTGATCGACATCCCGGCTCCGGTCGCGGGCGGCGGCGTGATGCTGCTGGCCACCCTCGCCGGTCTCCTCGACCTGCGGGCCAACGCCTGGATCACCGGCATCTTCCTCGTCCTGGAGGTGGTCGCCGCCGCCATGGTCGCCGTACTGGGCTTCGCGCACGGCGAGCGGGGCGCCGACGCGCTGGTGCACGGCACGGTCGCCGCCGAGGGCGGCGGCACGTCCACCGTCACCGCGATGATGGTCGTCTCCGGGCTCGCCATCGCCCTCTTCATCACCCAGGGGTTCTCGACCGCCGTCTACCTCTCGGAGGAGCTGGAGAACCCGCGGCGCAACGTCGCCCGGACCGTGCTCGCGACGCTCGCCATCTCCACCGCCGTGATCCTGGTGCCGGTCATCGCCATCACCATGGGCGCCCCGGACCTGGACGCGCTGGCCGCGGGCGACCTCGGCGGGATGGTGACCGCCTGGTCCAACTCGGCCGTCGGCACCTTCGTGAGCCTGTGCGTCGCCCTCGCCATCGTCAACGCGGGCATCGTCATGGTCATCCAGAACTCCCGGGTGCTGTTCGCCTCCGCCCGTGACAAGGCCTGGCCCCGGCCCGTCAACAACGCCCTGTCCAAGCTCGGCCGCTTCGGCTCGCCATGGGTGGCGACCCTGCTCGTCGGTGTCCCGGGCGCGGCGATGTGCTTCGTCAACCTCGACACCCTGTACGGGGTCACCGGCGTCTCGGTGACCGGCATGTACCTGCTGGTGGCGGTGGCCGCGCTGTTCAGCCGGCGCGGGGCGCACCGCGACGCGGCCGCCTGGCGGATGCCGCTGTGGCCGGCCGTGCCGATCGCGCTGATCGCCGTACTCGCGTACATCCTGACCCAGCAGGAAACCCAGTACCTGCTGTGGACGGGCGGGATCACCGCCGCGGCCACCGTGTACTGGGCGCTGTACCTGCGGCCGCGGCGGGAGACGCGCTGGCTGGTCAGCATCCCGGAGGACGGCGAGAGCGCCGACGCGTAGGCTCCGGCGCGACGGGACCGCGCGGTCCCGCACCCGGACCCTCAACTCCCCACACGGATGACGACTTTGCCGAACGGCGGGTCGGCGACGTAGCCGCGGTAGGCCGCGTGCACCTCCTCGAAGGAGTGCACGCGGCCTACCCGCGGACGGAGTTCGTGGGCGGCGACGGCCAGGTTCATGTCCTCGAACCGGTCCCGGCTGCCGACGAAGACGCGGCGGATCGTCGCCAGGCTCGACGCGTACGCCGCGTGCGAGACCTCGATCCCGGCCTTGCGGGTGCTGCCCGTGACGAGCAGGGCGATCTCGCCGTAGAGGGAACTGGCGCGCACCGACTGCTCGATGGTCTCCGGGCCACCCGTCTCGACGACCAGGTCGGCGCCCCGGCCGTCGGTCAGCTCCTTCACCTTCGCGCCCCATTCGGGGATTCTCACGTAGTCGACGACCTCGTCGGCCCCCAGGGCCTTGAGCCGGTCGGCCTTGTCCGCGTCCGAGGTGGTCGCCACGACCCGGCAGCCCAGCAGCTTCGCGAACTGCACGGAGAAGAGGGCGACCGGGCCGGTGCCGAGGGTCAGTACGGTCCGGCCCGGCAGCAGCGGCTCGCCACCGGTCAGCGCGCTCCAGGCGGTCACCGCCGCGCACGGCAGCGTGGCCGCCTCCTCCCAGGTCAGGTGGCCGGGGACGCGTACGGCCGCCTGCTCGTCCAGTACGGCGTACTCCGCGAGCATCCCGTCGAGTGTGCAGCCGGGCTGGTCCAGGGCGTCCGGGGTGATCCGGCCGGACCGCCAACGCGGGAAGTACGTGCCGGCGACGCGGTCGCCGACCGCGAACCGGGTGACCGCCTCCCCCACCGCGACCACCTCGCCCGCGCCGTCGCTGAGCGCGACCACGCCGGGCACGGCGGGCAGCGGGTAGCGCCCGTTCAGGATCAGCAGGTCACGCCGGTTGAGCGAAGCCGCGCGCACCGCGACCACGATGTCGGCCGGTCCGGCCGGCTCCGGTACCGCGGATCCGGTGTCGCGCCGCACGATCCCCTCGATGTCACCGAACGTTTCCAGGTGGTACGCGCGCATCCCGGCCTCCAGGGCGGTGTCGTGTGTCGGCGTGTCCGTGCCGCGTCCGGCCGGTCACCGCCGATGCTCCGGGGCCGGGACACGCGCGGCAATTCCCTCCGGGGAATCGCCGGGTCCGCCGGGCAGCGGCTAGAAAGGGGTCATGGCCACCACCACCGCAGCCGCCGAGCCCTCCGCCTTCTCCCGCGAGGTGCGCAGGAGGCGGGCGCTGCGGCGCATGAGCCAGCTCGAACTGGCCACGCTCGCCGGTACGACCCAGCGCCACCTCAGCTTCATCGAGAGCGGCCGCTCGGTGCCGGGGCGGGCGATGGTGGTGCGGCTCGCCGAGTCCCTCCGGCTGACCCTGCGCGAGCGCAACTCCCTTCTTCTGGCCGCCGGTTACGCGCCCGCGTACGCCGAGTCGCCGCGCGACGGCTCGGCCGTCGAACCGGCCATGAGGGCCCTGGGCTCCATCCTGACCGGGCATCTGCCGTATCCGGCGGTGGTCTGCGGGGCGCGGGGCGAACTCGTGCTGGCGAACCCCGCGTTCGAGGTGCTCACCGAGGGCGCCGCCGCGCACCTGCTCGCTCCTCCGGTGAACGTACTGCGCCTCGCACTGCACCCCGAGGGCATGGCACCGCGCGTGGTGAACCTGGCGGCGTGGGGGCGGCACATCGTGGAGAACCTGCGCGTACGGGCCCTGGCCCATCCCGATCCCGAGCTCGACCTGCTCCTGGCCGAACTGCGCGGCTACCTGCCGGCGCCGGCGCCGCCCGGGCCGGACCACCTCGGCTTCGCCGTGCCGCTGCGGCTGCGCACCGAGGGCGGGGAGCTACGGCTGCTGACCACCCTGACCTCCTTCGCCACCGCCGTGGACGTCACGCTCGCCGAGCTGCACCTGGAGGCCTTCCTCCCCGCCGACCCGGCCAGCTGTGACCTGCTGCGCCGCCGCGAGGAGCACCGGACGGCCGCCGTGCGGGCCTGATCGCTCCCACCGGCCGGTCAGCCGACGCGGACGGCCTCGCCCTCGGCCAGCGTGAGGGCGGTGTTGATCAGTCCGACGTGGCTGAAGGCCTGGGGGAAGTTGCCGAGTTGCCGCCCGGCGATGGGGTCGTACTCCTCGGCGAGCAGCCCCACGTCGTTGCGTACCGACAGCAGCCGCTCGAACAGGTCCCGGGCCTCCTTCTCCCGCCCGGTCAGGTACAAGGCGTCGGCCAGCCAGAACGAGCAGGCCAGGAAGGCTCCTTCGTCGCCGGGCAGGCCGTCGACGGCGGGGCCTTCGGTGGTGTAGCGGCGGACCAGGCCGCTGCGGCCGAGCTCCTCCCGGACCGCGTCGACGGTGCCGATGACGCGCGGGTCGTCGGGCGGTAGGAAGCCGACGCGGGGAATGAGCAGGGTCGCCGCGTCGAGCTCGCCGGAGCCGTAGTACTGGGTGAAGGTGCCCCGCTCGGGGTCGTAGCCCTTCTCGCACACGTCACGGTGCACGTCGTCCCTCATGGTCCGCCAGCGCTCCAGGTCACCGGGCATCGAGGAATCGCCCTCCAGGGTGCGCACGGCCCGGTCGGCGGCGACCCAGGCCATCACCTTGGAGTGCACGAAGTGGCGGCGCGGGCCGCGCACTTCCCACAGCCCCTCGTCGGGCCGGCGCCAGTTCCGCTCCAGGAAGTCGAGCAGCGCGAGCTGGATCTGCCACGCGTGGCGCTCGGAGGCCAGCCCGGAGGCCCGCGCGAGGTACAGGGAGTCGATGACCTCGCCGTACACGTCGAGCTGGAGCTGGTCGACCGCCGCGTTGCCGACGCGTACGGGGGCGGAGGAGGCGTAGCCGCGCAGCCACGGCAGGTCGGTCTCGGGGATCCTGCGCTCGCCGGCGATCCCGTACATGATCTGGAGGTCGGCGGGGTCGCCGGCGACCGCGCGCAGCAGCCAGGCCCGCCAGGCGCGGGCCTCGTCGTGGAATCCGGTGGACAGGAGCGAGCCGAGGGTGAGGGTGGAGTCCCGGAGCCAGCAGTAGCGGTAGTCCCAGTTGCGGACCCCGCCGATCTCCTCGGGGAGGGAAGTGCTGGCCGCGGCGACGATGCCGCCGGTCGGGGCGTAGGTGAGGGCCTTGAGGGTGATCAGGGAGCGGGCGACCGCCTCCCGGTAGGGGCCCTCGTAGCTGCACTGGGACGTCCATTGCCGCCAGTCGGCGAGGCTCTGCTCCAGCGCCGCGTACGGTTCGACGGGCTCGGGGCGCGGGTCGTGCGAGGCGTGCCAGGTGAGGACGAAGGCGACGCGCTCCCCCGCTGCGACGGTGAACTCGGAGCAGGTGCTGTTGGCCTCGCCCCAGGTGCGCACGGGCGGTTCGCTGCGCAACCAGGCGGAGTCGGGCCCGGCGATGGCGACGCGCTCCCCGTCGCTGCGGCGGACCCAGGGGACGACGTGGCCGTAGTCGAAGCGCAGGCGCAGGGTGCTGCGGACGGACACCTCGCCGGACACGCCTTCGACGATCCGCATCACATCGGGTGAGATGTCACGCTGCGGCATGAAGTCGATGACCTTGACCGTGCCGTCCTCGGTCTCCCAGTACGACTCCAGCACCATCGAGCCGTCCGCGTAGGCGCGGCGGGTGCACCGCTCGGCCGCCCCGGCGGATGCGGGCGCGATGCGCCAGTGGCCGTTCTCCTCGTCGCCGAGGAGCTTGGCGAAGCAGGCCCCGGAGTCGAATCGCGGCAGGCACAGCCAGTCGATGGACCCGTCGCGGCCAACCAGTCCACTGGTCATCAGGTCGCCGATGAGTGCGTAGTCTTCGATGGGTTGTGTCATTTGTGCGATCTTCCCCCGAATGCCCGGGGCCAATCAGGCCCCGGACACCCGCGCCCGCGTAGCTAGTTCCGTACGAGGAGCAGCGCGCCGGCGAGGACCACGCCGAGGGCGACGGCGAGGGCGCCGTGGGCCAGACGGTGGCTGCGCAGCACGGGCAGGAAGCGGTCGACGGCGTACCGGCCGGGGCCTGTGAGGGCCAGGGCCGCGGCGCCCGCCGCCAGCAGCAGTTCGTACTCGATGCCCTCGGGGGCGAAGAAGGATCCGGCGCCGTGGACGGCGATCGCGTTGATGAGGGTGCCGACGACGGCCGCGCCGGCGAGCGGGGTGAGCAGTCCGACGGCGAGGCCGAGGCCTCCCAGGGTCTCGGTCAGCCCGGCCAGGACGGCCATGGCGTCGCCCGCCGGGTAGCCGCTGGCGGTGAAGAACTGGCCGGTGCCGCTGATGCCGCCGCCTCCGAACCAGCCGAAGAGCTTCTGGGAGCCGTGGGCGGCCATGGTCAACCCGAGGACGAGGCGCAGGAGCAGCAGGCCGGCGTCGTGGGCCGGGGTCGAGAGCGAGGGGGAGGAGGTGGTGGCGGGCTGCGCGGCCGGTGTGGCGGCCTGCGGCTTCGTCGGGGCGACGGAGGGGCTGGTCATCGGGGGTTCCTTCCGGTCGTGCGGCCCGAGGGGGACGGGGCTGGGCAGGGTTGTTCAAATTCGAACCGCAGGTCTCCGACCCTAACCATTGATTCAAATTGGAACAACCCGGTAGCCTGGGGCCATGGCTGAGACGAGATGGCTGGACGACCGCGAGATGCGGGCCTGGAGCGGATTCCTGGCCGCCTCGGCCCTGGTGAACCGCCGCCTCGACCAGCAGCTGAAGGACGACTCCGGGCTCTCGCACCCCCAGTACGAGATCCTCGTACGGCTCGCCGCGGCCCCCGGACGCGAGCTGCGGATGACGGAGCTGGCCAACGGCCTGATCAACTCGAAGAGCGGCCTGACCTACCAGATCACCCAGATGGAGAAAGCCGGGCTGGTCCGCCGCCGCAGCTGCCCCTCCGACGTGCGCGGCGTCTTCGCCGTCCTCACCGAGGCCGGGAGCGCCCGGCTGGACGAGGCGGCACCCGGGCACGTGGCCACCGTCCGGGAGATCCTCGTCGACGTCCTGACCCCCGAGCAGCTCGACGCGCTCGCCGACGGGCTGGGCGAGGTCGGACGGCGCCTGCGTGAGCACGGCGCCTGAGGAAGCGGCGGACGGGCCCGGCGGGGTACGGAGACCCGCAGGGCGGGTATAGGGGCGAAATGGACGGAAAGTTCTGGCTCACGCTCGCCACGGTGGTCACCGCCGTGCTCGCGGTGGCCGCAGCGGTGCTGCTCGTACGGGTCTTCCGGGCGCGGCGGCTGCTCACCGACGCCGGGATCCCGCTGCGCGACAAGGCCCTGTTCTGGGCCGCAGTGATCTACACCGTCTCACCGGCGGACCTGATTCCGGACCCGGTCTACCTCGACGACATCGGGCTCCTGCTGCTGGCCCTGCGCTCGCTGCACGCGGCAGCGGCGGCGACCCGGCCGGCGACGGCCCGCCCCGCGAAGCCCTGACCCGCCGCACGGCCAAGGCCCGGGTCACAGGACCCCGCGGGTGCGGAACTGGACGCTGATGCGCGGCCCGACGGCCCGCGCCGACTTGGGCACCGCGTGCTCCATGGTCCGCTGACACGAGCCGCCCATGACGACGAGGTCCCCGTGGCCGAGGGCGAGGCGCAGCAGGGTGGCTCCGCCGTCGCGGGGGCGGAAGGCGAGGTCGCGGGGGTCGCCGACGGAGACGATCGCGACCATGGTGTCCTCGGTGGACGAGCGGCCGGTCCGGTCGCCGTGCCAGGCCACGCTGTCGCGGCCGTCGCGGTAGAGGCACAGCCCCGCGGTGGCGAAGGGCTCCCCGAGTTCCGCGGCGTAGTGCCCGGACAGTGCCTCGCGGGCCTCGGTGAGGGCGGCGTGCGGAAGATCCTCGCCCTCACCGTAGAAGGCGAGCAGGCGGGGCACCTCGACCTCACGCTCGTACATCTGCCGCCGCTCGGCGCGCCAGGGCACATCGGCGGCCAGCCGCTCGAAGAGCGCGTCGGAACCGGTCAGCCAGCCGGGGAGATGGTCGACCCAGGCCCCGGCACCGAGGGGGGTGCGCCGCACGCCCGCGAGCGGCCCGAGACGGATCTCGTCCCCCTGGTCGAAGAGGGAACCCTGTAGGCCCTGGGCAGCGTGCATGGCACCAGCCTAACCCCATCCATCGAACATACGCACGAATACCCGCGTGCGACGGGGCGGCAGGGCGCCGTCATCCCCGTACGAGGCCGCGCACGTTCTCGACGCTCCCGCAGTCCGCCGCCAGCTGCCGCTCCCGCTCCCGCAGGAACGCGGCTCCCAGTTCGGCCCTGCGCTCGCCGGGAACGTTCTCCCGGGCCCCGTTGAGGATCGTCCGCTCCTCCTCGTCGACGTGGTGGGAGACCGCCTTGACCAGGTCCTCCAGCCGCGCGTCCCATTCGCCGGAGCCCACCTCGTCCACTTCGAGCAGCGCCAGCAGCGCCTCGTTGCCCTCGGCGTGCTCCTCGACCCCGTGTTCCACCTCCTTGTCGTCGACGTTCCTGAAACGCTTCAGCGCGCCGTACACCTCGGCTTCCTCCGCCTCGCCGTGGGCGATGAGCAGCGCGGAGAACTTCGCGAGCGCGCCGGCCCGGTCCGCCTCCACGCTCCGCATCCGGCGGAACAGCTCCTCCATGGTGCGGTGGTCCTTGAGGATCACGGCGACGACGTCCTGGTCCTGGTCCCCGGCCATGCCACATCCCTTCCTTTCCTTGCTGAAATTCCGGTCGCCCTGCGCGTGCTCGCTGGGCGAGGATCCACACCCCGCCCCCGGCCTCCGCCCCGCGGCGATCTCAGCGCGGTTCAGGCCGGGTGGCCCGCCTCCAGGTCGCCCACGTCCTCGTACCGGAGCAGCGCGGGCACAGTGCCCTCTACCGGTGGGCACCGCTCGGCGAGCGACAGGAGGAAGCCGACGTGATCGCCGCCCATGGTGCCTCCGCCGCCCCCGACACCTCCCTCGAAGCGCCCCTCGACGCGGCCGGTGAACCAGGTGCGCACGTCCGTCAGGACCGGACTGCCCTCCAGGCCCGGCCGCCAGCCGACCCGCGCGAACTTGTCCACTCTGTCGCCGCACTCGCCGCCGAAGAGCTCCGCCAGCGCCCGCTGGTCGCGGCGGAGCAGGTGCACGGTGAGGTACGGGGCCTCGCGCGCGACGCGGTAGGTGTGGTTGGCGGTGGACAGCCAGACGACGAATCGCGGCGGATGGATCGAGCACTGCGAGGCGAACCCCACCAGGCAGCCCGCCCGCTCACCGCCCGCCGCGGCCGTGACCGCGAACATCGGGCCGTCGCTCGCCTCGGCGAAGGGATCCTGCTCGGTCACGGCTCCTCCTCGTGGGGTCCGGATGCTTCCAGCCCCCTTCGGGCGGCTACCCCGCCCATCGGCGCGGAACCGCGCGGCAGCCGGGGTACCCGGGGCGGGATGTCGGCGCGCCGTCCGGTGCCCCGGCTCCCCAGGCTGTAGGGCAAGGGGTGCAGGCGCGGCGGCGAGGCTTCGGGAGGACGGATGACGTCGGTGGACCGGTCACCGGTACAGGCGCCGCCCGACGACCGGACCGCGCCCAGGACCGAACGGCGGGCCGGCCAGGGATCCGCCGTACTGGGGTGGCTGTCGACCACCGACCACAAGGTGATCGGCAACCTCTACCTGGTGACGGCCTTCGCCTTCTTCCTCTTCGCCGGGGTGCTGGCCCTGGTGATGCGGGCCGAACTCGCCCGCCCCGGGCTCCAGATCATCTCGAACCAGCAGTACAACGAGGCGTTCACCATCCACGCCACGATCATGATGCTGCTGTTCGCGACGCCGACCTTCACCGGCTTCGCCAACGCGGTCATGCCCTTGCAGATCGGCGCGCCCGATGTCGCCTTCCCCCGGCTGAACGCGTTCACCTACTGGGTGTACCTGTTCGGGGGCCTCATGGTGGTGTCAGGACTGCTGACCGCCGACGGGGCGGCGGCGTTCGGATGGTTCGCCTACGCGCCCCTCAACAGCGCCGCGTACTCCCCGGGAACCGGCCCGGACCTGTGGGCCATGGGGCTGGCGGTGTCGGGACTCAGCACGATCCTGGGGTCGGTGAACTTCATCACCACCATCGTCTGTCTGCGCGCCCCGGGCATGACCTTGTTCCGCATGCCGATCTTCACCTGGAACGTGCTCTTCACCTCCATCCTGGCGCTGCTGGCCTTTCCCGTCCTCACGGCCACACTGCTGGTCCTGGAGGCGGACAGGAAGTTCGGCGCGCACGTCTTCGACGCGGCCAACGGCGGCGCCCTGCTGTGGCAGCACCTGTTCTGGTTCTTCGGGCATCCGGAGGTCTACATCGTGGCGCTGCCGTTCTTCGGGGTGGTGAGCGAGATCCTGCCCGTCTTCAGCCGGAAGCCGATGTTCGGGTACGCGGCCCTGATCGGTGCCACGATCGCCATCACGGGCCTGTCGGCGACCGTGTGGGCGCACCACATGTTCGCTACGGGGGCCGTGCTCCTGCCCTTCTTCTCGCTGATGTCCTTCCTGATCGCCGTCCCCACGGGCGTGAAGTTCTTCAACTGGATCGGGACGATGTGGCAGGGCTCGCTCTCCTTCGAGACACCGATGCTGTGGTCCATCGGCTTCCTCGTCACCTTCCTGCTGGGCGGTCTGACCGGCGTGCTGGTCGCATCGCCGCCGCTGGACTTCCATCTGACGGACAGCTACTTCGTCGTCGCCCATCTCCACTACGTGCTCTTCGGCACGATCGTGTTCGCCACCTTCGGAGGCTTCTACTTCTGGTGGCCGAAGCTGACGGGACGGATGCTGGACGAGCGGCTCGGCAAGGTCCACTTCTGGACCCTGTTCGTCGGCTTCCAGACCACGTTCCTGGTCCAGCACTGGCTGGGCGAGGCCGGGATGCCGCGCCGGTACGCCGACTACCTCGCGAGCGACGGCTTCACCCTCCTCAATACGGTCTCCACCATCGGCTCCTTCCTCCTCGGCCTCTCGACGCTGCCCTTCCTCTACAACGTCTTCAGGACGCAGCGCCACGGCGAGCGGGTCACCGTCGACGACCCGTGGGGCTGGGGCCGTTCCCTGGAATGGGCGACGAGCTGCCCGCCACCGCGGCACAACTTCCACGCCCTGCCCCGGATCCGCTCGGAATCCCCGGCCTTCGACCTGCACCACCCGGAGGTGCCCGGTGACAGAGTGCCCAGCGAAAGGGGTACGCGGTGAAAGAGGTACCCGGTGAAGGAGGTACCCGGTGAAAGGTGAGGCCTGGCTCTTCACCGGCACGGCCCTGTTCTTCGGGGCGACCACCCTCGTCTACGGATGGTTCTCGCACGAGCCGGCGGGCACGGTGGCGCTGTGCGTCTCGTTCGTCATGTCTGGCCTCGTCTCCGCCTTCCTCTGGCGCCAGTACCGGCGCGCGGGAGAGCGTCCGGAGGACCGCGGGGAGGCCGAGGTCCGGGAGGCCGGCGGCCGCCGCGTCTTCTTCCCCGCCCGCAGCCACTTTCCCGTACTGGCGGCGGCGGGCAGCGCGTTGATCGGCCTCGGGGTGGTCCAGGGCCTGTGGCTGTGCCTCATCGGGTTCGGCGTGCTGCTGCCCGGGGTCCTGGGGTTCGCCTTCCAGAGCCTCGGCCACGAGGAGTAGCCCGAGCGGCCCGGACGGCTCACCCGTCCTCGGCGGACTCCCGCACGTCCGGTCCGGCGGTGGTCGCCGCGATCTTCCGGCGCTGTTCGGGGGTGGCGGGGTAGGGAACCCGGTCCTGGTAGTACCAGGCGCTGATCGCCGACCGCGCGCCGGCCAGCCGGCGTCGCAGGGCGCCGCCGGCGGCCGCTCCGGCGGGGTCGGCGGGGTCGGCGGGCCGCAGCGGCTCGGGCCGCTCCCTGGCGAGGACGGCGTACCGCTCGGTCGCCGTGAGGGCCCGGTGCAGCGGCTCGAAGCCGCCCTCGACGCTCTGGCTCACCAGACCGGACGCCTCCCCCTCGGTCAGCAGCCGGCGCTCGCGCGACTGGAGAGCCAGGCACAGCCGTCTGGTGAGCCAGAAGGCGGCCGCCGGCACGGCGAAGAAGGCGACGCGCAGCGTCCAGGTCAGCGCGTGCACGGGCACGTCGAAGACGAAGGCGAGGATGTCCTGGGCGCCGGCGAGGAGCAGCACGGCGTAGCAGGAGAGGGCGGCCACGCCCAGGCCGGTGCGGGCGGGACGGTCACGCGGGCGGTCGCACAGGTGCCGTTCCCCCGTCGCGCCGGTGATCCAGCGCTCGAAGAAGGGGTAGGCGTAGAGGAGCGCGAAGAGCAGGCCCGGCAGGAGGACGGCGGTCACCAGGGGATTCCACATGATCGTGTGCCCCCACAGGCGGGTTTCCACCCCTGGCATCAGCCGCAGCGCCCCTTCGAGGAATCCGACGTACCAGTCGGGCTGGGCGCCGGTGGAGACCACGTCGGCGCGGTAGGGGCCGTAGGTCCAGATGGGGTTGATCTGCGCGACGGCCCCCAGGGCCGCGAGCAGGCCGAAGACGGTGAAGAACAGCCCGGCGGACTTGGCCATGTACTGCGGGAGGAAGGGCAGGCCGACGACGTTGCGGCCGCTCCTGCCGGGCCCCGGCCAGTGGGTGTGCTTCAGGACCACGACGAGGAGGATGTGCACCGTGATCAGCCCCAGCAGCAGGCCGGGGACCAGCAGGATGTGCACGGGGTAGAGCCGGGGCACGATGTCGTCGCCGGGATACTGCCCGCCGAAGGCGAAGAAGCTCAGGTAGGTGCCGACGACCGGGACCGACAGGGTGATCCCCTGGGCGATCCTCAGCCCGGTGCCCGACAGCAGGTCGTCGGGGAGCGAGTACCCGGCGAAGCCCTCCAGCAGCGCCAGCATGAACAGCGTCACCCCCAGCAGCCAGTTGACCTCGCGCGGCCGGCGGAAGGCGCCGGTGAGGAACACCCGCAGCATGTGCGCGCCGATGGAGGCGACGAAGACCAGGGCCGCCCAGTGGTGGACCTGCCGGATCAGCAGCCCGCCGCGTACGTCGAAACTGATCCGCAGGGTGGACAGGTAGGCCTGGGACATCAGTACGCCCTGGAGCGGGCGGTACGAGCCCGTGTACGGCGTCTCCCGCATCGAGGGGTCGAAGAAGAAGGTCAGGTACACGCCGGTCAGCAGGAGCACGACGAAGCTGTACAGGGCCAGCTCGCCCAGCAGGAACGACCAGTGGTCGGGGAACACCTTGCGCATGCCCGTCCGGAGGACTTCGGAGAGCGGCAGCCGCGCGTCGAGGGCTTCGGACCCCCTCGCCACCGCCCGCCCGGCCCCGCTCCCCGGCCGCACGTTCCGCTTCGAACCAGGCACCGGCACGCACCTCCTGTGCGGACCCTCGCCCTCGGGCCGGGCAAGTCATCCGAAGTATGCACAAAACTACCGAGCGTCATGATTCGCTATCAATTCAGACACGGAGTCGTCGGCTTCGGAAAATGGGGGCAGGAAGTCCTCACCCGGCCGCCGGCCATCGGTCGAGCCCTCTGAGGAGATGTCCGTGAAGATGCTGATCAACAGCCCGGAGACCGTGGTCGCCGACGCCCTGCGCGGGATGGCGGCGGCCCATCCCGAGCTCGACGTCGACGTGGAGCGGCGGGTCGTCGTACGTCGGAACGCGCGCGCCGGCGGGCGGGTCGGAGTGGTCTCCGGGGGCGGCTCCGGGCACGAGCCGCTGCACGCGGGCTTCGTGGGGTACGGGATGCTGTCGGCCGCCTGCCCCGGGGAGGTGTTCACCTCGCCCGTGCCCGACCAGATGCTGCGGGCGGCCGAGGCGGTGGACTCCGGGCAGGGGGTGCTGTTCGTCGTCAAGAACTACACCGGGGACGTACTGAACTTCGAGATGGCCGCCGAGCTCGCAGAGGAGGACGGCCTGCGGGTCGAGCGGGTCCTGGTCAACGACGACGTCGCGGTCACGGACAGCCTGTACACGGCCGGCCGGCGCGGCACCGGGGCCACGCTCTTCGTCGAGAAGATCGCCGGGGCGGCGGCCGAGGAGGGGGCGCCGCTGGAGCGGGTCGCGGCGCTCGCCCGCCGGGTCAACGAGTCCTCGCGGAGCTTCGGCGTGGCGCTCAGCGCCTGCACCACTCCCGCCAAGGGCAGCCCGACCTTCGATCTGCCGGACGGGGAGCTGGAGCTGGGGGTCGGGATCCACGGCGAACCGGGCCGGGAGCGGCGCGCGATGATGCCGGCGCGGGAGATCGCGGAGATCACGGTGGGCGCCGTACTGGAGGAGCTGGGCCAAGCCGGCCCGGCGGACGGCCCGGTACTGGCGCTGGTCAACGGGATGGGGGCGACGCCGCTGCTGGAGCTGTACGGGTTCCACGCCGAGGTGGCGCGCGTGCTGGAGGCCCGCGGTGTGCCGGTGGCGCGGACGCTCGTGGGGAACTACGTGACCTCGCTCGACATGGCGGGGTGCTCGGTGACCCTGTGCCGGGCCGATGAGGAACTGCTGCGGCTGTGGGACGCGCCCGTGCAGACCGCGGCGCTGCGCTGGGGCCGCTGACTAAGGTGGTGTCGGACCGACCAGACGTTCGTGAGGCGAGGAGATCCGGTGCGTGACGCAGACTTCTTCCGGCGCTGGATGGCGGCCGCCGCGGCGGCGGTCGAGCAGGAGGCGGACCGGCTGACCGAGCTCGACTCGCCCATCGGCGACGCCGACCACGGGAGCAACATGCTGCGGGGCTTCATCGCCGTACGGGCGGCCCTGGACGCGGAGGCTCCGGCGACGCCGGGGGCGGTGCTGCAGCTCGCCGGGCGGACCCTGATCTCGACCGTCGGCGGCGCCTCGGGACCGCTGTACGGGACGCTGCTGCGGCGCACCGGCAAGGAGCTCGGGGAGGCCGCCGAGGTCTCCGACGACGAGCTGTGCAAGGCCTTGTACGCGGGCGTGGGCGCGGTGGCCCTGCTCGGCGGGGCGGCGCCCGGCGACAAGACGATGCTGGACGCCCTGGTGCCGGGGGTCGCCGCGCTGAACACCTCGTACCGGGCGGCCGGGGACGCGGCCGACAACGGGGCGCAGGCGACGGTACCGATGCTGGCGCGCAAGGGCCGGGCCAGCTACCTGGGCGAGCGGAGCATCGGGCACCAGGATCCGGGCGCGACCTCGTCGGCGCTGCTGCTGGGTGCGCTGGCGGACGTGGCGGACGCGTCGGGCGGTCAGCGGTGACGGGCGCGGGTTCCGGCCTGGTCGGCATCGTGCTGGTCTCGCACAGCGCGCCGGTCGCCGAGGCGGTTGCCGAGCTGGCGCGGGGCCTCGCGGTGGGCGGCCCCGATGCCCCGATGGCCCCGGTGGCGGCGGCGGGCGGAACGGCCGACGGCGGCCTCGGCACGAGCGCGGAGCGGATCCTCGCAGCCGCGCGGGAGGTGGACCGGGGCGCCGGGGTCGCCCTCCTGGCGGACCTCGGCAGCTCCGTACTGACGGTCAAGGCCCTGCTGGCGGATGACGAACTTCCTCCGGGATCCCGGCTGGTGGACGCCCCCTTCCTGGAGGGAGCGGTGGCGGCGATGGTCGCCGCCTCCGCGGGAGTCCCCCTGCCGGCGGTCGAATCCGCCGCCGCCGAGGCATACGCGTACCGCAAGGCCTGACCCTCGGGGCCGTGGCCGTGGCCGTGGCCGTGGCCGCCGGGCAGCCCGGAGCGCCGGGTCCGGTCCGCGCCCGGACCCGGGCACCACCGGAGGCTACTGGCGGCCGCGCAGGGTCTCGATCTCCCGGCGCTCGCGCTTCGTGGGGCGGCCGGCACCGCGGTCGCGGATGCCCACCACCGCGGCCTCGACGGGGGTCGGCGGCGGCGGACTCTTGTCGATCAGGCACTCGGCGGCGACCGGAGCGCCCACCCGCTTGGACACGGGCCGGCGGACCACGACGATCCGCTCGCGGCCGGCGTGGAAGAGCCGTACCTCGTCACCCGCGCGTACGGGCTGCGCGGGCTTGGCGCGCTCCCCGTTGACCCTCACGTGCCCCGCCCGGCAGGCGGTCGCCGCGGTCGAGCGGGTCTTCGTCAGGCGTACGGACCAGATCCACGCGTCCACGCGCACGGATCCCGTTTCCGTCCCTGTTCCCGATGCCTCATCAGCCATGCCCCGACTCTAGCGAGGCGGGCGCGTGACCGTGGAACGACTTTCGGCAGATGCCACAACGTGCATAGCACCTGCCAGGTAGCTAATCCCAAGAGAATTGCAAATGCGCCAGCGATGCCCCTACCTTGTCGCACACGCAGTCCCGAACCCGCAGATTCACCGCACCTGCGCCGGGACCGCCCCGGTCCCGGCACCGCGCCGGCCGCCGACCCGACCGAGGAGCATCAGCCCATGTCCCCGACGCCGCACCTGACCCGCCGCCGTGCCGCTGCCGCCGCGCTGACCGCCGCTCTGCTCTTCCCGCTGGCCGCCTGCGGCGACGACGGCGGCGACAAGAAGCCCGCCGCCGACGCCTCCGCCGGAGCCTCTGCACCGGGCTCCGGCGCGCCCGGGGCGGCGAACCTCACCGTCCTCGCCGCCTCCTCCCTCACGGACGTCTTCAAGGCCGCGGGTGCCGCCTACGAGAAGGCCCACCCCGGTACGAAGGTCACGTTCTCCTTCGCCGGTTCGCAGGAGCTCGCGGCGCAGGTCAAGCAGGGCGCGCCCGCCGACGCCCTGGTCACCGCCGACACCAAGACCATGGACGGGGTGAAGGCGGAGACGGGCGAGGCCAAGGTCATCGCCAAGAACCGCCTGGTCATCGCGACCGGCAAGGGCAACCCGTTCAAGATCGCCGGTCTCAAGGACCTCGCCGACACCAAGATCAAGGTCGTGCTGGCCGCACCCGAGGTCCCGGTCGGCCGCTACAGCAAGGAGATCCTGGACAAGCAGGGCGTCACGGTGAAGCCCGTCTCCCAGGAGCCCAACGTCCGCGCCGTGCTGAGCAAGGTCGAGCTGGGCGAGGCCGACGCGGGCCTCGTCTACAAGACGGACTCCGCCAAGTCCGGCGACAAGGTCGTCGCCGTGGAGGTCCCGGACGAGCAGAACGCGGTGGCCTCCTACCCGGCCGCCACGCTGAAGCAGTCCAAGAACCCCGAGGCCGCGGCCGCGTTCGTGGCCTGGCTGAGCACCCCGGAGGCCCAGAAGATCCTCCAGGACGCCGGTTTCCAGCAGGCGTAGCAGAGGTAGGTCGGACCTCGGCCCGCCCGCCGCCGCATACCGAGGAGGGGCTGCCCGGCCCGGGGGGGGACGGGCAGCCCCTCCTCGCACCGCACCCCGAGACAGGGATCTCCCCGTGAGCAGACTCCGCACCCGCACCCGGCCCCCCGTGGCCCTGGTACTGCCGGCGCTGCTCGCCGTCGCGTTCCTGCTGCTGCCGCTGATCGGCATCCTCACCCGGACCCGGTGGAGCGAGCTCGGCGCCCACCTCGGCAGCCCAGGCGTGGTCCAGGCCCTGCGCCTCTCGCTCATGGTGTCCTTCTGGGCCCTCGGCCTCTCGCTGCTCCTCGGCGTACCGCTCGCCTGGCTGCTGGCGCGTGTGGAGTTCAGGGGCAAGGCCTTCGTACGCTCGCTCGTCCTGCTCCCCATGGTGCTGCCGCCGACCGTGGGCGGTGTGGCCCTGCTGCTGGGCTTCGGCCGACGCGGTCTGCTCGGGCCCTGGCTGGAGGGCACCTTCGGCGTCACGCTGCCGTTCCACACCTCGGGCGCCGTCGTCGCGGCCACCTTCGTGGCCATGCCGTTCCTCGTCATCAGCCTGGAAGGCGCCCTCGGCGGGCTCAGGCAGAGCTACGAGGAGACGGCCGGCTCCCTCGGCGCCTCGCCGGTCCGCGTGTTCTTCACCGTGACCCTGCCCATGGTGGCCCCCGGCCTGATAGCCGGCGCCGCCCTCACCTGGGCCCGTGCGCTCGGCGAGTTCGGCGCGACCATCACCTTCGCCGGAAACCTGCCCGGCACCACCCAGACCCTTCCGCTCCAGGTGTACCTGCTGCTCCAGGACCAGCCCGAGGCCGCCACGTCCGTCTCCCTGCTGCTCCTCGTGATCGCCATGGCCGTGCTGATCGCCCTGCGCGGCCGCTGGAGGGGCACGCCCGCCCCCGCCGCCCACGGGCCCGGCGAGACGCAGGCCGCCGAGGCGCAGCCGGCGACCGACGGTCGCCCGGTACCCGCGCACTCCGGTGAACCGGGCAAGCCCGCGGCGGACGATGCCGGCCACTGGCCCCTGCACGCCACCGTCACCGGCTTCAACCGGCTCACCCTCGACGCCGGCCCCGGCACCACCATCGCCGTCGTCGGCGAGAACGGCGCCGGCAAGACCACCCTGCTGCGCGCCCTCCTCGGCCTGACCCCGCGGGCCCACGCCGAGCTCCGACTCGGCGACACCGACGTCACGGCGCTACCCCCGCACAAGCGGCAGGTCGCCTGGGTCCCGCAGGACGGCGCACTGTTCCCGCACCTGAGCGCCCTGGCCAACACGGCGTACGGGCTGCGCGCGCGCCGGGTGCCGCGCGCCGAAGCCCGCCGGGAGGCGCAGGCCTGGCTGGACCGGCTCGGCGTCGGGCACCTCGCCCAGCGCAGGCCCGCCCAGCTCTCCGGCGGCCAGGCCCAGCGCGTGGCCCTCGCCCGCGCCCTGGCCACCCGGCCCCGGCTGCTGTTGCTGGACGAACCGCTCGCCGCCCTCGACCAGACGACGCGGGCCCGCGTCCGGCACACGCTGCGCACGCATCTGGCCGGCTTCGGCGGGGTCTGCCTCATCGTCACGCACGATCCCGTCGAGGCGGTCTCACTGGCCGACCGGGTCCTCGTCCTGGCCGACGGGCAGACCCTCCAGGACGCGCCGCCCGCCGAGGTGAGCCGGCATCCGCGCTCCCCGTGGGTGGCGCGGATGCTGGGGCGCAACGCCTGGCCGGGCACGGCGTCCGCCGACGGACTCACCCTGGCGGCGGGGGGCCGGCTGGTCGTCGCCGAGACGCTGCCCGAGGGGTCTCAGGCGCTCGCGATCATCGCCCCGGAGGCGGTGTCCGTGCATCGCGGCCGCCCGGGCGGCAGTCCCCGTAACGTCTGGCCGGGAACCGTACGGGAGATCACCGCGGTCGGCAGCCGGCTGCGCGTCCTGGTCGCCTCGGCCGAGGCACCCGACCTGGTCGCGGAGATCACCCCCGGCGCGGCCGCCGAACTGGGCATCGTCGACGGCGCCGAGGTGTGGACCAGCGTGAAGGCCACCGAGGTCACGCTGGTCCGCCTCTGAAGGACCTCCCTGCGGTCAGCCCGTGGCGGCGGGCGCCGGCTCGAAGCCGGACCCGTCCGACTGCCGCGGCTGCGGCCGGTCCTCCGGCGCGGTGCGCGGCCAGCGGCGGTCCGCCGCCCGCTGCACGCGTCGGCCGAGGCGCTGCATCGGCATCTCGACCAGGCGGTACATGAGGTAGCTGACGGCCAGCACGGCACCGAGGAAGATCGCCGTCCAGGCGATCCGGCCGAGCGTGGACGACGGCTGCGGCGGAACGCCCACCAGCGGTTCGATGGTGCGCAGCAGCGGGATGTGCAGCAGGTAGACCGAGAAGCTGATCGCTCCGAGCCAGGTCAGCGCCTTGGGGAAGCGCCGCCCGCGGAGGAGGAAGCCGATACCGAAGAGCGCCCAGGCGGCGAGGTAGGCGATCGACCAGGCCTTCCAGCCCGACGACCAGGTCCGGTCCAGGGCTTCGCCATGGTTGTACAGCCGGCCGACCAGCGCACCCGCGACGACGACGAAGCCGCAGGAGAGCAGGGCCGGGACCCGGGCGAGCTGACCGTGCTGCGCCCGGTACACCACGGTGCCGGCGAACATGGTCGCGAAGATCATCCAGGTTTCGAAGGCGGGGGCCCGGCTGTTGAGCGTGACCAGCACCAGGCCGACGCCGGCGAGCAGCAGGGCGCCCGTCCCGGTCAGCATGCGGTTGCCGCTGAGCACGCCGGCGAGGCCCACGAGCACGATCGGCGTCACGATCAGCAGGAGCTGACGGGTCGAGCCGAGTTCCGCGCTCACGAGCTGGGTGCCGACAGCCGTCCCGACCGCCAGGGCGACGCCTGCGAGGGCCACCGCGATCGGCCCGCTGTGCCGGTGCAGGCCGCGGGTGAAGAGGGCGGTGACGAAGAAGTAGAAGACCATCTCGTAGCAGAGCGTCCAGGTGACGTTCATGCCGTTGATGACGCCGAGCAGGTCCTGGAGCATCAGGCCGTTCGCGACCAGCGAGGCCAGGTCGTCGCCGGTGCGCAGCAGCGCGACCGAGCCGTCCCCGTCCGGCAGCATCATGATCGAGAGGACGAAGGCGGCGATCAGGGCCGGGTAGATCCGGAAGATCCGGCCGATCCAGAAGCCCCGGACGTCACCCCGCCGCTCCAGCGAGGCCGGGATGATGTAGCCGCTGACGATGAAGAAGAGCATGACGCCGAAGAGGCCCATGTCGAAGTTCCGCCAGACCATGCCCCCGAAGGGCAGCATCCTCAGCACGTCGAAGTGGTGCAGTGCCACGATCAGAGCGGCGATGCCGCGGAGCGCGTCCAGCCAGCCGAGGCGGGCACCGTGTGCGGCGGCTGGTGGGGCAGCCGTCCGCTGGGCAAGTGGGGGTATGAGCTTCACGGCAGGGACCATAGCCCACGCCCCGGCCGGGTCCCCTGCCTCGGCCAACGGGGCCGACGCCGTCCCGCCGCGATGTCGGACCCCTCGGATACGGTGCCGCCATGGTGAACTTCGTGCTGGTGGCAGGCGTTTGGCTCGGATCGTGGGCGTGGGACGAGGTGGCGGCGGAGCTGAGATCGGCCGGGCACGGCGCCCATGCCGTGACGCTGTCGGGCGTCGCCGAGCGGCAGGGCGTACCGGCCGGGCAGCAGACCCACGTCCAGGACGTCGTGGACGAGGTCGAGCGCCTCGGTCTGCGCGATGTCGTCCTGGTCGGGCACAGCTATGCGGGCATACCGGTCGGCCAGGCCGCCGAGCGGATCGGCGACCGGCTGGCCCGGGTCGTCTTCGTCGACTCCGCCGTCGCGGCGGACGGGGAGTCGTTCCTCGACGGCTGGCCGGACGGGCGGGCGATCGTGGAGGGCTCGATCTCCCGGAGCGGCGGCTTCTGGGAGCCGCAGCCCGCGCCCGACTACGCGGGCCAGGACCTCGACGCCGAGCAGGTGACGCGGATCGTGGCCCGTTCGACCCCGCATCCCGGGGCCACGCTGACCGAGCCCGCCGTGCTGGCCCGCCCGCTGGGCGAGCTCCCGGCCACGTACGTCAAGTGCCTGCTCGACGGCCCCGAGCCGAGCCCGGCGGTGGCCGAGCTGCTGACCGGCGAGCGCTGGCGGCTGGTCACGATGGACACCGGGCACTGGCCGATGTTCTCGCGCCCGGGCGAGCTGGCGCGGATCCTGCTGGCCGAGGCGGAGGCCGGGGCGTAGGGCCTGACCGGCCCGGCGGGCGGACGTCGGCCGCTGCGGGGCGGCCCCGCGAATCGCTTTGGACTCCGGTCGCGGGGCTGGCATATGTTCAGCCGTGTCCGCGCCTGTCAGCGGGCCGTTCGCATGTTCACGCGTTCCCGTGGGGGGTACTCCGTCATGTCCTTCAGCCCGCCCGGCTCACCGCCGCCGCCCGGCCAGCCGCCGTACGCCGGGGCCGCCCCGTACCCGGCCCAGCCCTACCCGGGGCAGCCGTACCCGGGGCAGCCCGTGTACCCCGGTCCGCCGCCGCCCGTCGACGTCCTGCGCTCTCCGCGGGGCCTCGCGACCGCCCTGACCGTGCTGCTGTCCGTCGCGGCCGCGGTCAACCTGCTCTCGGCCGGCGCCAACCTGTTCGCCTGGTCACTGATGAAGGACGTCATCGCGGCCCCCGGCGGGGTCCCGGAGGACACGCTCAACCTGTCGGACGTCCTCACCAGCCTGGCCGGGGGTTTCCAGCTCCTGGCGATGCTCGGCACGGCGACCGTCTTCATCATCTGGTTCCACCGCGTGCGGAGCAACGGCGAGATCTTCCGCCCCGACGCCTTCACGCTGGGGCGCGGATGGGCCATCGGCGCCTGGTTCGTCCCCGTCGGCAATCTGTTCCTCCCCTTCCGCGTCGCGCGGCAGACGTGGAAGGCCAGCACCCAGCTCGATCCCGACGGTTCCTACCGCCACGTTTCCAGCGCTCCCCTCACGGCCTGGTGGGTGGTGTGGGTCGTCGCGGCCTGCACGGACCGCGTCTTCTCCCGGATGTACAAGCTGGCCGAGACCCCCCAGGCCCTTCGCGATGCCTCCGTCGTCGGCATCGTCTCCGACCTCCTCGCCGTCGCCGCCGCCGTGCTCGCCGTCCTCTTCGTCCGCAAGCTCACGGCTCTGCAGAACGTCAAGGCCGCGCAGGGACCGTACGCCGCGGTCTGACGCGCACGGCTCACCCGGCGATCTCGCGCTCCGGGGCGGCGACGGCGAACTCGCACCACACGCATTTGCCGCCGCCCCGGGGCTCCACGCCCCAGGCGTCCGCGAGCTGATCCACCAGCATCAGCCCGCGCCCCGAGACCGCCCAGTCGCCCGCCTCGCGCCGACGAGGCAGGGCGCTGCTGGAGTCCTCGACCTCGATCCGGATCCGCCCGTCCGCCATCAGCCGCATGCCGACGTGGCCGCCGCCCTCCGTGTGGACCAGGGCGTTGGTCATCAGCTCGTCCGCCGCCAGTTCGATCTCGTCGGCCCGCTCCCGCGCCCCCCAGGCGGCCACCGCCGCCCGGATCAGGTGGCGGGCCATCGCCGGGCCCTCCGTGTCGCCCGGTTCCAGCCGCTGGCGCAGCGGACCGCCGCCGCGCCCGGCGGGCGTGCCGCGGCGGCGCAGGACGAGCAGGGCCATGTCGTCGCCGCCGCCCGCGTCGCCGACCAGGTCGCACAGCACGTCGGCGAGTTCCTCCACGTCGATCGGGCCGCTGTGGACCGCGGCCATGAACTCCCGCATCCCGCTGTCGGGGTCCGCACCGGGCCGTTCGATCAGGCCGTCCGTGCACAGCAGCAGCGTGTCGCCCGGGTGCAGCTCCAGGCTGGTGACCGGGTAGCCCGAGCCGGTCCCGGACTGCTCACGGGCCGGCAGCCCGAGGGGCAGGCCGCCGGCCACCTGGATCCGGTGGCAGCTGCCGTCCCCGCGCCGCACGACCGGGTCGAGGTGCCCGGCGCGGACCATCCTGAGCATTCCGCTGTTGAGGTCCACCTCGGCGTACGTGCACGTGGCGAACCGCTCCGTGTCCAGGTCGCGCAGAAAGGCCGAGGCCCGCGCCATCGCCGTGCCGGGGGTGTGCCCCTCCGCGATGTACGCGCGCAGCACGATGCGCAGCTGGCCCATGACGGCGGCCGCGTCCGTGTCGTGCCCCTCCACGTCCCCGATCATCACCCCGACCCGGCCCTCGCCGAGCGGGATCACGTCGTACCAGTCGCCGCCGATGTCCCGCCCCATCCGGGCGGACCGGTACCGTACGGCGATCAGCGCACCCGCCACCGCGGGGATCCGGCGGGGCAGCATGGCCCGCTGGAGCCCTTCCGCGAGGTCGTGCTCCTGCTCGAAGAGCATCGCGCGCTGGAGGCTCTGCGCGATGCCGCTGCCGAGCGCCATCAGGAGGTTCCGCTCCTCGGCGGTGAAGTGGCCGTCGCGCGTGTAGAGCAGCCCGAGTGCGCCGATGGCCCGCCCCTGGGCGATCAGCGGCAGGTAGACCCCGCTGCGGACGGACAGCGGCTCGATGTACGGCCACAGCAGCGGGTAGCGCGTCTGGAACTCCTCCCGTGAGGCGATGAAGACCGGCTGCATGGTGCGGACGGCCTCGCTCATCGGGAACCCCGCGTCGATCCGCGTGTATTCGATCTCGGGCACGTACGAGCCCAGCTGTCCCTCCGCGACCAGGTGGATGCGCCCGCCGTCGACGACGCCGAGCATCACGCTGACCGCGCCGAGGTGTCCGAGGGCCTGCGGGTCCTTGAGGATGTCGGTGACGTCGTTGACGGTGCGGGCGTGGGCGAGGATGGCCGTGGTCCGCTCGACGACACCGGTCATCCGGCGCCGCCCCTCGGCATCGTCCCCGCCGGAGCCCGGCTCGCCGGGGTCGTGGGCGGCGTCACGGAGGATCCCGATGACGCGGTACGGGCGCCCCTGCCGGTCCCGCATGATGTGCCCCTGGATGTGGATCCAGGTCCGGGTCCCGTCGCGGCGTCGGCTGCGGACGTAGGCCCCGTAGTGGCTGCGGCCGTCCTTGAGGGCCTGCGCGACCCGGGCGTCGAGCCGGGCCGCGTCGGACGGCGGGACGCGCGGGCGCAGCCCCGCGCTGGTCCCGTCGAACTCGTCCGGGCGCAGGTCAAGCACCTCGAGGGCGGTCGGATCCAGGTACATCCGCCCGCTGTCGAGGTCCCAGTCGAACGTGCCCATGCGGTTGAGCGCAAGGCTCGTATCCGGCCGCGCGGGCCAGTCGACCTCGGGGTTCTGTCCCCTCTGGGCCATGCTGCCAGGGTCTCACCCTCCCCCGTTTTTCTCCTCACGATGGACAGGCCGGGCGCCTTCCGGGCAGCCCGGACCGCCGCCCGTTCCCGTGTGTCGTGCGTGCACGCCGTGTCGCCCACTACAACAGCCGCCGCGGCCAAGCCCCCTGGTGAGGTGCGTGCCTAGGGGGACGGCGAGGCCGGCTCCGTGCTGGAAGGGGACGGCGGGGCGGGCGGACCGGAGCTCGTGGTCGCGGTCCCGGTCGGCGTAGCGGTCCGGTCCGTCAGCGCCGGCGGCGGCAACACCGTGGGTATCTCGGGCTCGTCGGTCGGCGGAATGATGTCCTCGGCGGGCGCGCCCGTGGTCTCGGCGGGCGTGCCCGTGGCTTCGGTCGGCGCGCCCGTGGTCTCGGTGGGCGCGCCCGTGGTCTCGGTGGGCGCGCCCGTGGTCTCGGTGGGCGCGCCCGTGTGTTCGGTCGGCGTACCAGTGGCTTCGGTGGGCGTGCCCGTGGCTTCGGTCGGCTTGCCCGTGGCCGCGGTGGGGGTCGCGGGCACGCCGGGCGACGTGGTGGGCGGGGAAGCGGTCACCGGCGGGCTCGGGAGCACCGGTGGCGGGACGGGCTTGTCGCGGCCCGGAGTCGGGCCGCGGCCGCGCTCGTACCAGCTGTGGTTCGCGTGGTCGTAGATCACGATCCTGTCGACGACCGTCTCGGAAGGCGCGATGACCACGACGCCCTGCGGGCGGTACGCGGCCCACGGCTGCCCGTACCGCCGCGAGTAGGGCTTGAGGGGCACCGGCGGCCCCAGCGGGTTCCCGCAGGCGCACCGCACGCGGGGCACCCCTCTGCTGTCCACCAGCACGGCCGTCCCCGCCTCGAGCACGGCCTGGTAGGGGGTCGCCACGCCGTCCTTGTAACCGTGGTTGGTAACCCGGGTGTCCATCCGCAGCTGGACCGGGGTGAGGGAGCGCAGGTACTGCGGGACGTCCGCGGGCTGGATCCCCAGGGCCGAGGCGAAGGCACTGTTCTTCGCGGGCACCGCCGCCAGCTCCTTGATCTGCTTCTCGACGTCGCAGCTGGCCAGGTCCTGGGTGCCGCCGTACAGGCCCGGCTGGGAGCCGCTGACGGAGCGGGTGTTGATGGTGCCCGTCACGGGCTCGGAGCTGGTGGGAGTGGGCCGGGGCTCCTGGACGCCCTGGGTCGTCGCCGTCGACTCGGTGAAGGGGTCCTTTCCGGCGGACCCGGCCGGCTGCAGGAAGAGCTCGCCGCCCGTGCCGGGGGTACCGCTGGGCCGGGTCAGCACCACGGCCACCGCCACCGCCGCGGCCACGGCCACGAGCGCGGCCGCCAGCCTGGGCCCGGACCGCCACCAGGGCTTCCCGGCGGGCTCGCCGTGCGGCCCGGATCCCGGGCCGGAGCCTGACCCGGAGCCGGACCCCGACCCCCGCCCGGGCCCCGGCCCCCGCCCTCCTCCGCCCGTGCCCCCAGGAGGTGAGGGCGGCGGGGCGCCCTGGCGGTCACCCGAGAGGGGCCCGGAAGGCGGGCCGGTGGGGCGTTCCGACGGTGGTGTGCCCGAAGGCTGCGTGGTCACCGATGCCCTCCTGGAAGCTTCGCAGACGAACCAGTACATATGGGCTCATCCCTAGAAGTCTCGGGACATCCGTCACTCCAGCGCACTATTGGGTGCGCCGTTCAGGTGGTGGCGGGTACCGGGGCTGCCTACGGTGACCCTGTGAGCCGTTCCTGGCGTGACGCGTTGATCGCGGTACTGGCGGGGTTCCTCGTGATGGCCGCCGTAGCCGCGGCCGGGCTGGCCTGTGCCGGTGCCGGCGATCTTCCGGACGGCGCGTTCCCGCGGGTGATCGCCGCGGTCGTCGTGATGGCGGCCGGCGGCTCGGTCGAGGTGTCCGGCGGAGCCGGCTTCCTGGTCGGGGCCGACGCCAGCCTGTCCGTGCTCCCGCTCTCGGTGAGCCTGGCCGGAGCCCTCACCGCCGCGTACTGCTTCCTGCGGCCGCTGCACCACCGGGCGGTGGCCCGGCCACGTGAACTGCTGGCCCGGGCGGGCCCGTTGGTGCTCCTCTGGCTGCTGGCCCTCACGGGGACCGCCCTCCTCGCCCGCCAGGACTTCGGTATCTCCACCGGCGACTCCCCCATCGGAGAGATCGGCGAACTCCTCGACTCCTCACCGACGGTGGGCTTCCGGGCCGACCTGCCCGCCACCCTCTTCTTCGGGCTGCTGTGGATCCTGGGCCTGTTGCTGGTCACCCTGCTGGTCTCCCGCCGCGCACCGCTCCCGGCCGGGCTGGTCCGTTTCCACACGGCGGTGCGCCCGGCGGCCTCCGCCACGGTCGTGCTGCTCCTCGCGTACGTCGTCCTCGGCATCGGGGTCGGCGTGGTCGTGGCCGCGACCCAGGGCCATGCCGCCCGGACCATGGCCGTGGTCCTGCTGGGCCTGCCGAACCTCGCCTGGGTCGCGCTCACCGTGGGCTTCGGCGGCGCCTGGGAGGGCAAGGTCGAGGGCCCGTTCGGGCTGCCGATGCCGCACCCGCTGGACCAGGTGCTGCGCGGCCCCGACCTGTCCACGCTCGACCTGGCCTCGCTCACGGAACAGGACCCACGCTGGTGGTGGCTGGTGCCGGCGGCCGCCGTCCTGCTGCTCGCCACGGGTGTGCTGGCCGCCGTACGCTCCCCCGCCCACGTCCGTGCCTGGCAGCACGCGCTGCACCTCGGCGCGGCCCTGGCCCTCGCCACCCTGACGGTCTGCCTGCTGGCCCGGGTCCATGCCCAGTTCGGCCTCACCCTGCTGGGCATCGGCGACGTGGACAGCCTCAGCGGGGAGGTCGAACTCGATCCCGTCCTGTGGCGCACGGTCGGCCTCGCCATCATCTGGGGCGCGGTGACGGGCTTCCTGGGCGCCCTCCTGGCCCGCCCCCTCCGCCGACGCGGCCGCGTCGAAGACGCAGCGCCCCCGAATCCCTAGCTGTGCTGCCCGAACACCGGCAGCGCCCACCGCGGAGGCGGTGGCGGCGGCTCCGCGGGCCCCGGCGCGTGCGCCTCCCGGGTCCGCGGGCGGGCGGCCGTCCCGGCCCGCTTGAGCGCGCCGGTGAACTCCAGGCAGGTGCTCCACCGGTCCTCCGGCGACTTGGCCAGCGCCTTCGCCAGTACCTCGTCCACCGCGCCCGGCAGCCCTGACCGCCGAGAGGTGAGCGGTGGCGGCGGATCGAACTGGTGGGCCCAGAGCAGTGCCATGTCGTCGTCCCGCTCGAAGGGCGGGCCACCGGCCAGGGTCTCGTAGACGACGCACCCGAGGCTGTACACGTCGCACCGGCCGTCCACCGGCTTCCCGGAGATCTGCTCCGGCGCCACGTAGTCCAGGGTCCCGACGAACTGCCCCACGGTCGTGAACCCGGTCAGCGACAGCGACTTCTTCGTCAGCCCGAAGTCCGTGAGGTACGCGTACTCGGGGTGGTCGCTGTCCGTCCCCTCCGCGATCAGGATGTTGCCCGGCTTCACGTCCCGGTGCACCAGGTCGTGGTCGTGTGCCGCGTCCAGCGCCGAGGCGATCTGCCCCGCGATCCGGGCGGCCGTGCCGACCGGCAGCGGGCCCGTGCGGTCCAGCATCGCCCGCAGGTCCTGGCCTGCGACGTACCGCATCGCGATGTACAGCAGCCCCTCCGTCTCCCCCGCCTCGAACACGGGCACGATGTTCGGGTGCTCGATGGCCGCTGCCACCCGCGACTCGTGCGCGAACCGCTGCCTGAAGGTGTCGTTGCGGGCCAGTTCGGGAGCCAGCAGCTTCAGTGCCACCGTCCGGTCCAGGCGCAGGTCCCGCGCCCGGTAGACGACGGCCATCCCGCCGCGGCCGATCTCGCTCTCCACCTCGTACCCGGCGATGCGCCTGCCGCGCAGGTCGGAGGGCCGCCCGCCGACCGGCTCCGACCCCATCACCCGCCCCCGTTCCCGTTCCCGTTTCCGTTCCCGGGCGTGTCCACGATGCGGGTCGGGTCGTACGCCGCCGCCCGCCCGGGCTCCGCGTCAGGCCGGGCCGCGACCACGTCGGCGGTCGGCGGACCGGACGGTACGTCTCCCGCACCGTCCGGATCCGAAGGCGCCGGCGGGTGCTCCGGCCCGGGCGCGGCCCCCGGTTCTGCGCCGACCGCGTAGGTCGCCAGGCGGGTCCCGTCCCCGTACATCCACCGTCCCGCCGTGTCGTCGTAGAGCCACACGGACTCCCCGTCGAGCACGACCCCGGCCCGCAGTCCCTTCACGGAGCGCCGGAAGGCCTCGCCGTCCGTGCGCCCCGAGGCGAGGTCGACGAAGGCCCGCCGGTAGCGATCCAGGGCGTCGGCGCTGCGCGCGAGCTGCGGGCCCGGGTCCTCGGCCCGCCCCGGCTGCCTTCCTCCCGCGGTCGGCGGCGGCTGCGGCACGGTGATCAGCAGCCGTCCGTCCACCCAGGCGGACCATCCGTTGGAGCAGAGGATCTCGCCCCAGTCCCCGCGGCGGGAGAGCAGCTGCACGGGCAGGAAGGGGTCGAGGGGCTCCGTCGGCCGGGAGACGTCGGGCTCTTCCCAGGCGGGCAGTCCCTCCTGCGGCACGACGTGGGTGGGCCGGAAGTCCAGGTCGTCGACCGGGTTCGTCATGGGCGGTCCTACTTCCGCATGATGGCGGGCTCGCGGCGGCGCAGCAGCCGGGCGACGAGCACCCCGAAGAGCACCGACAGTGCCACCAGCATGCCGACGTTGAACAGCCACACGCCGGGGCTGTGGGCGAACAGCGGGTCGTCGGTGAGCGGGCCGGGCAGGATCGCGCCCAGGTCGATGGTGCCCGCCATCGCACCGAGCGCCCAGCGCGAGGGCACGAACCAGGCCAGCTGCTCGACCACCGGCACTCCGTCCAGTTGGAGCAGCGCGCCGCAGAAGACCACCTGCACGATGGCGAGGAGGACCAGCAGCGGCATGGTGACCTCCTCCTTCGTGACCAGCGCGGAGACCAGCAGGCCGAGCATCATCGCGGTGAAGGACAGCAGCGCCACGACGAGGGTGATCTCGGCGAGGGGTGGCAGGAAGACGCCCCGCCCGCCGGGCGCGCCCAGTTTCACGCCGAAGAGGCCGACGAGCGTCAGCACCACGGCCTGGGCCACGGTGATGGCCCCCAGCACCACCACCTTGGACATCAGGTAGGCGGAACGCGAGAGCCCGACGGCGCGTTCGCGCCGGTAGATGACCCGCTCCTTGACGAGCTCGCGCACGGCGTTGGCGGCTCCGGTGAGCACGCCGCCGACGCACAGGATGAGCAGGGCGTTCATCGCCGTCTCCCGGGTGAGCGCGCCGCCGGCCAGGGCCCGGGCCATGGCTCCCATCACGAAGGGCAGCGCGATCATGATCGCGAGGAAGGTCTTGTCGGCGCTGAGCGCGGCCGCGTACCGCCGGATGAGGGTGGACAGCTGGGAGCCCCAGCTCTGGGACTTGGGCGGCGCGGCGACGAAGTCGGCCGAGGCGTGCCGGCTCTCGTCCCGGTCGTCGCCGCCCGGCCGCGGCTGCCGGGGGGCACCGTCGACGTACCGGTGGTGCAGGGGCGAGGTCGCGTACTCCCCGGCCCAGTCGCGGTCCTGCTGGTTCTCGAACGCTTCGAAGGCCTCGGGCCACTGCGTGAAGCCGAAGAAGCCCAGGGTCTCCCCGGGGGGCCCGTAGTAGGCGATCCGCCCGCCGGGGGCGAGGACGAGCAGCCGGTCGCAGACGTCGAGACTGAGCACGCTGTGGGTCACCACGATGACGGTGCGGCCGTCGTCGGCGAGGCCGCGCAGCATGTGCATCACCGAGCGGTCCATGCCGGGGTCGAGGCCGGAGGTGGGTTCGTCCAGGAAGAGCAGCGAGGGCTTGGTGAGCAGTTCCAGGGCGACGGAGACGCGTTTGCGCTGGCCGCCGGAGAGGCTGTGGATGGGCTGGCCCGCACGCTCCTGGAGGCCGAGTTCGCCGATCACCTCGTCGACCCGGGCCCGGCGTTCGGCCTTGGCGGTGTCCTGCGGGAAGCGCAGTTCGGCGGCGTAGGCGAGGGCGCGCCGGACGGTGAGCTGGGTGTGCAGGATGTCGTCCTGCGGGACGAGTCCGATGCGGCTGCGCAGTTCGGCGTAGTCGCGGTAGAGGTCGCGGCCGTCGTAGAGGACGGTGCCCCGGTCGGCGGGGCGCAGGCCGGTGAGGGCGCCCAGCAGGGTGGACTTGCCCGCTCCGCTGGGGCCGACCACGGCGAGCAGGCATTTGGCGCCGACGGGGAAGGAGACGGCGTCGAGGAGTCTCTTGCGGCCGCGGTCGACGGCGACGGTGAGGTCCTGGACGTCGAGGGAGACCTCGCCCGTGTCGACGTACTCCTGGAGCTGGTCCCCGACGAGGCAGAAGTCCGAGTGGCCGATGCCGACGATGTCTCCCTCGGCGAGGGGGGCGGCCCCGACCACCCGGGCGCCGTTGAGATAGGTGCCGTTGTGGCTGTCGAGGTCGGCGATCTCGTGCGTGCCGTCGGCGAGCGCCCGCAGTTCGGCGTGCCGACGGGAGACGACGAGGTCGTCGATGACGAGGTCGCTGTCGGGGGCGCGGCCGATACGGACGGCGGTACGGGCGAGCAGCGGGCGGATGCTGGTCGGCTGCCGGAAGGTGCCGGTCAGGGACGGGTTCGAGACCCCGGAGGGCCGGGAACCGGGCCGGGGCGGCGCGCGGTCGACGAGAACGGCGCGCGGGCCGTCCGCGGCGCTGCCGAAGCGCAGCTCGCTTCCGGGGCCGACGATCCATTCGTGGATGCGGTGGCCGTCTGCCCAGGTGCCGTTGGTGCTGCCCTCGTCCTCGACGGTCCAGTGGTCGCCGTCGGGGCGCAGGAGCGCGTGGTGCCAGGAGACGCGGGCGTCGTCGAGGCAGATCTCGCACAGGGGGTCGCGACCGACGTGATAGACCCGGCCCGGGCTCATCTCCGTGGAACCGAGGTCGGTCTCCAGGACGAGCTCGGGCGCCGTCGGCACACCGGGCCGCTGGACCATGAGCAGATTTTCCCACGATCCGGCAAGACCGGCACCGGTCCGGCATAGTCGCAGGTCAGAGGCCGCTTATGGGTAATGACAACGGTCCCCGTTGCAGCCTTTGCCGATCCCGCCGAGGTGCGCTTCACTTCACGCGTCGGAACCGAACAAACGGGGGACGCCATGACCGGGCACGACCACGCGCACGACGACACCGGCCACGCAGGCCACGGCGGGCACAGCCACGGCGTGGCCGCCGATGCCGACCGGCGCTGGCTGGCGATCGCGCTCGGCCTGATCGGCGCGTTCATGGCCGTCGAGGTGATCGTCGGCATCATGGCCAACTCGCTGGCCCTGATCTCCGATGCGGCCCACATGCTGACCGACGCCGTCTCGATCGTCCTCGCGCTGATCGCGATGCGGCTCGCCGCCCGTCCGGCGCGCGGTGGTTTCACGTACGGCCTCAAGCGGGCGGAGATACTCTCCGCCCAGGCCAACGGGCTGACCCTGATCCTGCTGGCGGTCTGGCTGGCGTACGAGGCGGTGCGGCGGCTGATGGATCCGCCGCCGGTGGAGGGCGGCCTGGTCCTGGTGACCGCGCTCGCGGGCATCGTGGTCAACGTGGCCGCGGCCTGGTGCATCTCGAAGGCGAACCGGTCCTCGCTGGCCGTCGAGGGTGCCTACCAGCACATCCTGAACGACTTGTTCGCCTTCATCGGGACGGCCGTCGCCGGTCTGATCGTGCTCACCACCGGCTTCCGGCAGGCCGACGCGATCGCCACGCTCGTGGTGGTGGTGCTGATGGTCAGGGCGGGCTACGGTCTGCTCCGCGAGTCCGGCCGGATCTTCCTGGAGGCCGCTCCGGCCCATATGGACCCGGACGCGGTGGGCGACCGGCTCGTCGCACACCCGCCGGTCACCGAGGTGCACGACCTGCACATCTGGACCATCACCTCCGGGACGGCGGCGCTCTCCGCGCACGTGCTCGTCGAGCCGGCGGGCGACTGCCACGCGGTGCGCCGGGACCTGGAGCGGATGCTGGCCGAGGAGTACGGGATCACGCACACCACCCTCCAGGTGGACCACGTACAGGACACCCTCCTTACGGTCGGCCGCGCGGGGGGCGAGGGGCCGCAGGACGCCCATTGCGCGGACGCGCACGGTCCGGTCCACCGGCAGGGCCCGCACGACCACTGAACGGCGGGGTTCGGCGGGTATCACTGAGTCCGCGCCGCGCGGGGCATACATGGACGCATGACGCACAAACGCAGTGCCGGACTGCTCCTGTTCCGCCGAACGGGCGAGGGCTCGGATCCGGGGGTCGAGGTCCTGCTCGGCCGCATGGGCGGCCCGCTGTGGGCCGGACGGGACGCCGGGGGCTGGGCCATCCCCAAGGGCGAGTACGAGCCGGACGAGACGCCGCGGGACGCGGCCCGCCGGGAGTTCACCGAGGAGATCGGGCTGCCGCCCCCGGAGGGCGAGTACCTGCCGCTGGGCGAGGTGCGGCTGTCCAGCGGGAAGCTGGTGACCATCTGGGCGGTGGAGGCGGACCTCGACCCCGCGCTGATGGTGCCCGGGACCTTCTCCATGGAGTGGCCGCCGCACTCCGGGGCCGTGCAGGAGTTCCCCGAGCTGGACCGGGTGGCCTGGTTCACCCCCCAGATGGCGGAAACCAAGCTGATGCCTCCTCAACTCCCGTTTCTGAAGCGGTTGTTGGCGCTTGTCAAGGATTGACTCGACCATTACTTGCCAACAAACCCCCCTGCATGAACATTGCACATATGACGAACGTCGTGCTGGTGGGAACCCTGGACACCAAGGGTGTGGAGTACGGCTGGCTGCGCGAGAGGCTGCTGCGCGCCGGCGTCGAAGTGACACTGGTCGATACGGGAGTGATGGGCGAGCCCCGGGTGCCCGCCGACATCCCGCGTGAAGCGGTGGCCCGGGCCGCGGGAGCTGAACTGCCGGAACTGCGCGCGGCCGCCGACCGGGGCGCGGCCGTCACCACGATGGCCCAAGGTGCGGAGGTGACCCTGTTGCGCCTGCACGCCGAGGGCCGGCTGCACGCGGTGCTCGCGATCGGCGGCAGCGGAGGCACCTCCATCGCCACCCGGGCGATGCGCGCCCTGCCGCTGGGCGTGCCGAAACTGATGGTCTCGTCCATGGCGTCGGGCGATGTCTCGCCGTACGTGGGCTCGGCGGACATCACGATGATGTACAGCGTCGTGGACATAGCGGGGATCAACAGCATCTCCGCGCCCGTCCTGGCCAACGCCGTGGAGGCGGTCGCGGGCATGGCCAAAGCCTTCGCCCGCACGGCCCCGGACACCCGCCGCGCGGCCCGGCTGGGCGCGGGCGGCCGCCCGCTGGTCGCGGCGAGCATGGCGGGCGTGACCACGACCGGCGTGGACGCGGCCCGCGAACGGCTGACCGAACTGGGCTACGAGGTACTCGTCTTCCACGTCAGCGGCAGCGGCGGCCGCACCCTGGAGAAGCTGGCCGGCCAGGGGGTCTTCGCGGGGGTCCTCGACCTCACCCTCAGCGAGCTCGCCGACGATCTGTGCGGCGGCATCCTCACCGCCGGCCCCGACCGGCTCAGTGCGGCCGGGCTGGCCGGGATTCCGCAGGTGGTGAGCCTGGGCGCACTGGACATGGTCAAGTTCGGCCCGCTGGAGACGCTGCCCGAAAAGGCCCGCTACCGGCGGGTCCGCGTCCACAACCCGTCCATCACGGTGATCCGTACGACCGAGGCCGAGTGCGCGGAACTGGGCCGCCGGGTCGCCGCCAAACTCCGCGCGGCCACCGGCCCCACCGCGGTCTGCGTCCCCTTGCGCGGACTGTCCACGCTCGGCGCGCCGGGTGGCCCCTACCATGACCCCGACGCGGACCGGGCCCTGTTCTCGGCGCTGCGCGACGGCTTGCGGGGCAGCGCCGCCCGGCTCTACGACTACGACACCCACATCAACGACCCGGACTTCGGACGGGCGGCGGCCGACCGGCTGCACGCCATGATCGGCGCGGTGCCGGCCGCCGCCTGAGACACCCCGCACGGCCTGGAACCGGCCGTGGCGGAAACTGTGTCCCTGGGGTTGGCCGGTCGACGACCGGCCGGCCCGAGGGCACGGCGGCAGGGGGGCGGGAAGCGATGAAGGACACGCGGACGTCATGGACGGTCCCCGGTTACACGGAGGTACGGGAGCTCGGCTCGGGCGGCAGCGGCCGCGTCGTGCTCGCCGTGCACGACGGTACGGCCACGGCGGTCGCGGTGAAGTACCTCAGCGACCGGCTGCGCCAGGACCCGGCCTTCGTCGGCGAGTTCCGGGCCGAGGCCCGCCTGCTCGGCGGGCTCCGGTCGCCGTACGTGGTGGGCCTGTACGAGTACGTGGAGTCGCCCGGCGGCGCGGCCATCGTGATGGAACTGGTGGACGGCATCTCCCTGCGCGCCCTGCTGAAGCAGGCCGGGCGGGCGGACGCCGAGGCCGCGCTGGTGGTCCTGAAGGGCTCCCTGCTCGGGCTGGCGGCGGCGCACCGGGAGGGCGTGGTCCACCGCGACTACAAGCCGGAGAACGTGCTGGTCGCGGCGGACGGCTCGTCGAAGCTGGTGGACTTCGGGATTGCGGCGGGCCGCGGGACCACACCGGGCGTGGCCGGAACCCCGGCCTACATGGCGCCCGAGCAGTGGCAGGGCCGGCCGGCCTCGCCCGCGGCCGACGTCTACGCGGCGACGGCGACCTTCTTCGAGTGCCTGACCGGGCGCAAGCCGTACGACGGGGAGAACTTCGCGGAGCTCGCGGTCCAGCACATCGAGGCTCCGGTGCCGGAGACCGAGGCCCCCGAGCCCGTACGCCCGCTGATCCGACGGGGTCTGGCCAAGCAGCCGGAGCAACGGCCGGAGAACGCCGAGGCCTTCGTGACGGAGCTGGAGGGCGTGGCCCTCGCCGCGTACGGGCCGCAGTGGGAGGAGCGCGGCCAGCGCAAGCTGGCGGCGCTGGCCGCGCTGCTGCCGCTGCTGTTCCCCTCGGCGGGCGCCGCGGCGGAGGGCACCACCGCGGTGGCCACGACCACGCTGCACAGCGGATCCGGCTGGGCCCCCGGCCGGAGCGGCTGGCTGGCGGCCGGGGTGGCGCTGGTCCTGGGAGCGGCGCTGGTGCTCACCACGGACGCGATCGGCGCGGCACCGGGCGGGGCCTCGGCACTGAGCGCGTTCGCCACGACGAGCGCGGCCCCTCCCGGGTCCGGCTCGCCGACCCCTGCCCCGGCCCCGCCGGTCTCGGCGTCCCCGTCCGCGAGCGCGAGCCCGTCGGCGTCGCCGAGTGCCTCGCCCTCGCTGTCGCCGGCTCCCACGCCCTCCGCGTCCTCGGCCCCGAGCCCGACCCCGAAGCCGACGGTGAGCTGGCCGACGGCGCCGACCCCCTCTCCGACGCCCACGCCGACGCCGACCCTGAAGGTCACGAAGGTCGACGTCTCGCTCAAGCCCGGCGTGTACCGCGGCGATGCGACCGTGACGCTCGCCGCCCAGGGCACCGGGCCGGTCACCGTCGTACTGGAGTGGTTCCTGGGCAGCGGGCCGGGCGACTATTCCGTGCCCGACGGCACGGACACGGTCGTCGTCCAGGCCGGTTCGGTGGCCCCCGTGGTCCGGGCCCACACCTTCACCCGCGGCCGCGGCTGCTACGGCGGGGTCAGGGTCACCACCAAGCCCGCCGCCGGCAACAGGTCCGCGTCCGACTCGCA
Source organism: Streptomyces sp. NBC_00190 (assembly GCF_036203305.1). Classification (GTDB taxonomy): domain Bacteria; phylum Actinomycetota; class Actinomycetes; order Streptomycetales; family Streptomycetaceae; genus Streptomyces. The sequence goes on from NZ_CP108131.1 coordinate 1,275,280, forward strand.
GTACCTGCTGCGCTGCCAGGAGGCGCCCCGATGAGCGATCCCCGCGTCCCGCAGGGCGACGACGACTACAGCGCCACCGTGCTCGGCAGCCACTGGTTCTCCGGGCCGCCGGCGGCTCCGGAGGTGACCCCTGACCGGGTCGAGGGTTCGGTGCTCCGGTTCGGGCCCGGGGTCACGGCGGCCATGCCCGCCCCGTTCCCCGTCTCCGCCACCGCCGTACGCGGCGCGGGGCGGCGGCGCGGCGCCGGGCTGCGGCGGTACACGCTGGCCGCGGTCGTCCTGCTCGCGGTCCTCGCGTACCTCGGGTGGCAGCGGTACGGGCCCGCCCTCGTCGTCCGGGACGTGGCCGTGACCACCGAGCCCGGGGGACCGGCGTGCGACACGGCGGCCGACGTGGTGGCCGTCGTACGGACCAACGGGCGCCCGGGGAACCTCACCTACCGCTGGCTCCGCAGCGACGGCACGCACTCCGAGCAGCTGACCGAGCGGGTGCCGCGCGGACAGCGGGAGGCGCGGCTGCACCTGCTGTGGACCTTCCAGGGCGCCGGGACCTACCCCGCGAAGGCCGAACTCGAACTGCTCTCGCCCGGGCGGCGCACGGCCGCGGTGGAGTTCACGTACCGGTGCCGTCTGTAGCGTCGCGGGGCAGACGGGAATGTGACGACAGGCCCTAAGCGGCCTCGGGGAAGTAGGGCACGTCCCCGAGGCCGCTTAGAACCGCGCGTGCGCGGTGATGTCCGCCTCGAACTCGCCCGTCATCGCCGGGGTCACCGTCGGCCTGCACTGCCGGACGGCTGCCAGGTAGTCCGTCGTACCCGCGCCGAGCTGCGCGGCCACCGCGCCCCGCACGCCCACCGCCTCCAGGTCCCGTTCGAAGGACACCTGTGCCGCGATCCGCGCCGCGTGCTCGATGTCGGCAGGTGTGAACAGCTCGGTCGCCGCCACCAGGGCCGATACGTCGACGTCCGCGCGCCCCGCCGTGTAGCGGGACCAGATCGCGGCGCGGGCCCCGGCGTCCGGGGTGCCGATCGGGATCAGGTAGTCGAAGCGACCCGGCCGCAGGAAGGCCGGGTCGAGGGAGCGGATGGAGTTGGTGGCGCACACCAGCAGCCGTTCGTCGCCCTCCCGGAAGCCCGGGATCAGCTTGAGCAGTTCGTTGGTCACCCCGTGGATGCCGCCGGGCTGCGCGGGCTCGGTGCGCACGGGCGCGATCTCCTCGACCTCGTCGATGAAGACGAGGACCCGTTCCAGCTCGGCTATCCGGGCGAACGCGTCGCGCAGCGCAGCGGCGAGGTTGCCCTCGCCGGCGAGGCGGGAGGGCAGCAGTTCGACGAAGGGCCAGCCGAGCCGGGAGGCGATGGCCCGGGCGAAGGTGGTCTTGCCGGTGCCGGGCGGGCCGAAGAGGGTGATGGCACGCGGCGGCCGCACGCCGTGCGCGGCGGCGCGCTCCGGTTCGGCGAGCGGCAGCACCACGCGCCGCTCGATGAGGTCCTTCTCCTTCTCCATGCCCGCGACCTTGGCCCACAGGTCGCTGGGCAGGAACCGGCCCCCGAGGTCGTCGAGGAGGCCGGCCGCCGGTCCGTGCAGCGGCTCGGTCTTCTCGAAGTAGGCGACGGCCGGCTGCCGCGTGTAGCCGGCGTTGAGGAGGCCCTCGCCGAGCAGGTCCTCCTCGGGCAGGACGTACGCGATCCGGCCGACGCGCGCCGCGACGAGCCGTCGCTCCAGCTCGACGAGCAGGGCGCTGGCCAGGCCCCGGCCGCGCCAGCCCGCGGCGATCGCGATGCGCATCACCCAGGCGCGCTCACCGGTGACGCAGGCGAGGGCCGCGCCGATCGGGACGCCCTGGTGGACGGCGACCACGCAGGGCTGCCGGCCGGTGAGGGCGCTGATGCACTCGGCGAGCGAGAAGACGGACTCCTGGCCGAGTTCGGCCGTGGTGTCGATCAGATGGACGACCGCTGCGAGATCGCTCTCGCGGTAGTCGTGGATCAGCCAGTTCACCGGGTACCGCCCCTCGTTCGTGCTCCTGCGGCGAGGCTAGGGGCGGCCGACCCGGGCGATCACGCTCCGCGGTGCACAACAGCCGGACCGGAAACCGTCCGTGTCGTCCATAGACTGGTACCTTCCGCCCACGCCCCGCACCGAGGACCAGCGCACCTTCATGGCTTCCGACATATCCTCCCCGTCCGGTGCCCGCCGCCGGCACCTCGTGTGGCTGATCCCGGTCCTGTGGACGCTGGCGCTCGGCCTGTGGGGGCTCTCCCGGCAGGACAGCGTGTGGCGGGACGAGGCGGCGACCTGGCAGGTGGCCGGGCGGTCGGCGGACGAGATCTGGGCCATGCTCGGGAACGTCGACGCCGTGCACGGGCTGTACTACCTGCTGATGCACGGCCTCTTCGAGGTGTTCGGGGCGGGTACGACGACCCTGCGGCTGCCGTCGGTGCTGGCGGTCGCCGCCGCGGCGGCGTGCGTGGGCCTGATCGGACGGCGGCTCGCCGGGTTCTGGGCGGGGCTCGGCGGCGGGCTGGCCCTGGGGCTGCTGCCGGCCGTGCAGTTCTACCTCCAGGAGGGCCGGCCGTACGCACTGGTCGCCGCCGGGGCCGGGCTGTCGACCCTGCTGCTGGTGTCGCTGCTGGAACTCCCGCCCGGTCGGCGGGCCTGGCCGCGCTGGACGGCGTACGGGATCACCGTGCTGCTGTGCGCCCTGCTCAACTGGCTGTCGCTGCTGCTCCTGCCGGCCCACGCGGCGACCCTGTGGTGGGTGCGGGCCGACCGCGGGGTGTGGCTGCGCTGGGCGGCGTACGGCGCGGGCGCGGTGGCCGGAGCGCTGCCGCTGATCCTGTTCAGCCGGGGGCAGTCCGACCAGGTGTCGTGGATACCGCCGCTGACCTGGCACATGCTGATCGGGCCGGGGATCCTGTTCGCGATCGGCGGCCTGTGCGCGTGGGCGGACCGGCCTCGTGCGGGCCGGCTGTCTGCGGCGGCGGTCGGGCTGCCGCTGCTGGCGGTGCCCCAGCTCGGGCTGGTGGGACTTTCGCTGGTCCAGCCGCTGTTCCTGGACCGGTACGTGCTGTTCAGCATGCTGGGTCTGGCCCTGCTGATCGGCGCCGCCCTGGGCGCTGCCGTACGGGCCACCGCGCCCCGGTTCCCGAAGGCCGCGGGCCTGCTGGTGCCGGGAGTGGTGGGGGTCGCGGTGCTGGCCCTGCTGCCGGTCGAACTGGGCAAGCGGGCCCCGGCGAGCCGGGTCGACGACGTCCTGGCGGTGGCCGGCGAGGTGGCGCGGCTGAAGCAGGACGGGGACGCGGTGCTGTTCGTACCGGCCGCGCGGCGGGACACCGCGCTGGTCTCCCCCGGCGCGTTCACGGGCCTGGCGGACGTGGCGCTGGCCGAGACGCCGGTGGCCTCGGCGACGCTCAAGGGCGAGGAGGCCGATCCCGCGCGGATCCGGGCGGCGCTGCTCGCACAGCGGCGGGTGCTGCTGGTGACGGACGCGGCGAAGGTCGCGAAGGCGCCGTCGGCGGAGCGGGACAAAGCGAAGGCCGCGGTGCTGCGGGAGCGGTTCACTGTGGTCGAGGACCGGCAGGTCCGGGGCCGCCGGGTGACGGTGTACGAGCGGCGCCCGTAGCGGACAGTTCAGTGCGAACGGCCCGGATGAGACTTGTCCGGCCGTGACCCGAGTTTCACATCATGTTCACGGGATTCACAGGGTATTCATACGGAATACCTCCCTCCGGACACAGGTTCGGCAGGCAGGGTCGGAACATGATCCACCGGATGCTTCCTCGACCGGCCCGCCGCACCCGTGCGCGGCGGGCATCCAGGATCCTGCTGGCGCTGGCCGCGATGGCCGCGCTGATCAGCGTGGACGTCCCCGACGCCGAGACCGGTCCCCCGTTCGGAGTCACCGCGCAGGCCCTGCCCGGCGCCTCGGCGGACCGGGTCGGCGCGCTCTTCTCGGGGGGCGGGCTCGACGACGGGCACTTCTGTACCGCGGCGGTGGTGCACAGCGACGACCGCGATGTGATCGCCACCGCCGCGCACTGCCTGGGCAACCCGGACACCACCGTCTTCGCACCGGGCTACCGGGACGGCGAGGCCCCGTACGGCGTGTGGAAGGTGACCGGTGTCCACGTCGCCCCGGGCTGGACGGACGGCGAGAACCCGGACGACGACATCGCCTTCGCGACGGTGGCCCCGGTGGACGAGGGGCGGTCGGGTGCTGTCGAGGACCTCGTGGGCGGCTTCCAGGTCGCCGCGGAGCAGCCCGCCGACGCCACGGTGACGGTCATCGGGTACCCGAGCACCGACGAGACCCCGCTGCGTTGCGCCAACACCACCAGCCTGTTCTCGGACACCCAGCGGCGCATCGAGTGCCCGGACCTCAGCGGCGGCACCAGCGGCAGCCCCTGGCTGGTGCACGGCGCCCTGGCCGGGGTGCTCGGCGGCTACGAGGGCGGCGGCGCCGTCCCGGAGGTCTCGTACAGCGCGGTGATGGACGACCAGGCCGTGGAGCTCTACCGCGAGGCGGCGGACGCGGACTGACGCCCCTGCCCGATCCGGGCCGGGCCGGCCCGGACCGGCCCGCAGGACGGACTCAGGCGTCGGCGGACTGACCCTCGAGGTCGGCGGCGGGGGCCTCGAACCAGGTCGGCTCGTCGCGGAGGGCCTGGTGGATGCGGTCCAGGGCGAACCGTTCCAGCGGGGGGAGCGCGTCCACGTCGAACCAGGCCACCTCCAGCGACTCGCTGTCATTCGCCCGGGCCTCGCCGCCGGTCGCGCGGCAGCGGAAGGTGATGTCCTGGAACTGGCAGACGTCACCGTTGGGGTAGGTGATCGGCTCCAGCATCTGTACGAGGACCACCCGCTCGGGGACGCACCGCACGGCCGTCTCCTCGTACACCTCGCGCACGGCGGTCTCGGCGGGCTGCTCCCCCGGCTCGGCGATCCCGCCGACCACGGACCACCGCCCGGTGTCGGAGCGCCGGCCGAGCAGCACCCGGCCCCGGTCGTCGAGGACGATGGCCGTGACCCCGGGCAGCAGAAGCAGCCGGTGACCGGCGGTGGCACGGATGTCGCGGATGAATTCCGGAGTGGTCATGCCCCGACCCTACGAGGCCGGGGCGGCGACCCCCTCGTCAGGCAGCCCGGGGCGCGCGAATCCGGCGGGTCAGGACCCAGCCGAGCCCGCCCGCGGCGAGGAGGAGCAGCGCGTACTCGGGCAGCGGTCCCACGACGGTGGCCGGGGTACGGGTGGAGCGCAGCGGGATCTCGGCGACCAGCGCGTCGGCGGTGAACATCTGCGTCTGCTGCACGACCTTTCCGTCGGGACGGATCACCGCGCTCACCCCGCTGGTGACGGGCACGAGGACGGTGCGGCTGTGCTCGACGGCGCGGATCCGGTCCATGGCGAGCTGCTGGTAGGTCATCTGGGTCCGGCCGAACGTGGCGTTGTTGCTGGGTACGGCGATCACCTGGGCGCCGTCCCGGACGGTGGAGCGGACGGCGTCATCGAAGGCGGCCTCGAAGCAGGTGACCATGCCGACGCCGCTGCCGGCCATGTCGAAGACGCCGGGGTCCTTGCCGGGCCCGAAGTCGCGGCGCACCCGGTCCACGTCCGAGCTGAAGAGCCGGACGAAGGAGCGCATCGGGATGCGCTCGCCGAAGGGCTGGATCTTCCGCTTGTCGTACGTCTCGGTGGGGCCGGCCACCGGGTCCCAGAGGATCACCGTGTTGCGCAGCGGGCCGGTCTCCGGGGCCACGACGGCGCCGATGGCGACGGGCACGCCGATCGCCTTGACCGCCGTGTCGATGGCTTCGTACGCGTCGGGCTCGGCGTACGGGTCCAGGTCGGAGGAGTTCTCCGGCCAGACGACGAAGTCGGGCTTCGGGGCGCGGCCCGCCTTGACGTCACCGGCGAGCTGAATGGTCCGGTTGACGTGGTTGTCCAGGACCTGGCGGCGCTGGGCGTTGAAGTCGAAGCCCAGGCGCGGCACGTTGCCCTGGATGACGGCGGCCACCGCGGTGCCGTCCTCGGCCGCGTCGGAGACCAGGGGCCGGACTGCGAGGCCGGCGCCGATGGGCACGGCGACGGTGAGCGCGGCCAGGGCCGCGGTGGCGCGCCGGGGGCGGTCGAGGGCGACGCGCAGGGCCGCGTAGAGGCCGAATCCGCAGAGGGCCACGGCGAAGGAGAGCAGCGGGGTGCCGCCGAGGGCGGCGATCGGGGTGAAGACGCCGTCGGCCTGGCCGAAGGCGAGTTTGCCCCAGGGGAACCCGCCGAAGGGGGCCCGGGCGCGCAGGGCCTCGCCCGCGACCCAAACGGCGGCGGCGAACAGCGGCCAGGCCGGGAGGCGGCTGACGAGGCCGATGCCGAGGCCGGTGAGTCCGATGAAGAGGGCCTCGACGGCGGCCAGCGCAAGCCACGGCACCGGGCCGACTTCCGCGCCGGTCCAGACGAGCAGCGGCAGCAGGAAGCCGAGCCCGGCGAGGAATCCGAGGCCGAAGCCCGCCCGGGCGCGGCGGCCGTGGAGGCAGCCGGCGAGCAGGGCGAGGGCGAGGGGGGCCAGCCACCACAGGGGGCGGGGCGGGAAGCTGAGGTAGAGCAGCACCCCGGCGAGGGCGGCGAGCGCGGCGCGCAGCAGGGCGGCGCCCTTCCGTTTCGCGCCGGAGGCGGGGTGCGCCGCGGCTTCGGTCGGGACTCCGGCTGCGGGCTGCGGGGGCTCGTTCCCGGGCGCGCGGGTGACACTGCTGCTCATCTGGCGGAGTGTACGTCCCCGGGCGCCGGGCGCTGGTAAAGAGTGCCGGGCGCGGTGAAGAGTTACGGGGCGAGGGCCCGAAGGTGGACGCGGATGACCCGGACGGCGTTCTCGGCGTCGTCGACGGTGACCGTGAAGCGCTTCCCGTCGCCGAGCCTCACCTCCAGTCCCTGGCCGCGCCGGACGATGACCGCGGTGCCCTTCTCGGGGCGCCAGCGGTAACCCCAGCCACCCCACTGCTGGGGGGTGATCCGGGGGATGAACTCGGCGGACGTCACCTCCGCGAGGCGGATCCTGCGGCGCGGCAGTCCGACGTGGCCGCATCGGACTTCGATGGCCTCGGAGTCGATGGTGACCTCCACGCGGACGAAGGCGAGGGTGCCGTAGAGGATGAGCAGCCCCACCGCGAGGCAGCCGATCACGGACATGAGCAGCGGGACGATGCCGGCGGTCCAGGCGTAGTCGACGGCGAGCTCGACGCCGAGCGCCAGACAGGCCGCACCGGCGGCTGCGAGCAGCCACTGCACACGGTTGGAGGCCCGGCCCGCCCAGAGCGGACCCGGAGGGTGACCCGTCATGTGTAGCAGCGTACTCACGTTCCGCATGCGCGCCACCACCTCTCGCCCGCTCTCCGCATCGCGTCTCTGCCCGCGCTTGACCTGAACCAAACTTGAGGTTCTACGGTCCCCAGTATGACCATGCACCAGGCAGTCGAGAGCAATGTCCCCGAGCGCTACCGCACCGCGGTGGTGCCGCACATCATGGTGGCCGACGCGCCCGCCGCGATCGCGTTCTACGTCCGGGCCTTCGGCGCCGTCGAGGAGTTCAGGATCGACCGGCCCGAGGGCGGGGTGCTGCACGCCGAGATCCGGATCGGCGAGGCGGTCCTGATGCTGGGCGACACCTCCGAGGGCCCCTTCACCGCCCCTGCGGCCCTGGGCGGGACCTCGGTCGCGCTGCACGTGTTCGTACCGGACGTGGACGCGCTCGTCCGGACCGCCGTGGCGGCCGGGGCGGAGCTGGTGCAGGAGCCCGCCGACCAGTTCCACGGCGACCGGACCGCCATCCTGCGGGATCCGTCCGGGCACCTGTGGATCTTCCTGACCCACCTGGAGGAGGTCTCCCAGGAGGAGTTGACGCGCCGGCTCGCCAGCGCGTAGGCCTCGGCCGGCGCCCTGGTCCCTGCGGCCGGGGCGGCGGATCCGGGCGTCGCACGACGGCCGCGGTACTACACCTGCGGTACCACGGCCGTGGTTATCCTGGCGGCGTGAATCAGGACCGGAGGGACCGGCTGCGGGACGCGGCCATCGCCGTGCTGGCCGAGGCGGGCGGGCGCGGGCTGACGCACCGGGCCGTCGACGCGGCGGCCGCCGTACCCACGGGCACGGCCAAGAACTACTTCCCGACCCGCGACGCGCTGCTGCGGGCGGTGGCGGAGCGCTGCCTGGAGCAGTACCGGGCGCTGGCCTCCGCCCTGGCGGGGGGCGACACCGGACCGGGCGACGCGCGCGAGCTCGCGGCGCTGCTCGCGGGCCTGCTGCGGGATGTGGCGGGCCCCGGGCGGCCGCGCATGCTGGCGTGCCTGGAGCTGCAGACCGAGGCGACCCGGCGGCCCTGGCTGGCCGCGCTGCTGGACCCGATCGCGGCGTCGGACTTCGCGGCGCACGCGCGGCTGCTGCGTGGGGCCGGGCTGCCGGCGGGGCCCGAGCCGGCGCGTGCGCTCACCCTCGCTCTGCACGGCGCGATCCCCCACCTGCTGGCGGGCGCTCCGGACACCTTGTCGGCGGCCGGCCTGGACGACCTCGACCGCTTCACCGGCGACCTGCTGGCCGCCGTATGCGCCCGGCAGGCGCGGTGACCACCCGACTCGACCGGGCCGTGGGCGCCGTACTCGGCTCGGCGGCGGGCGACGCGCTGGGGGCGCCGTACGAGTTCGGGCCCGCGGGGCAACTGAGCGCTCGGGGCGAGGAGATGCGGGGCGGCGGCGGGTGGGATCCGGGTGAGGCGACGGACGACACGCAGATGGCGGTGCTGGTCGGCGAGTCCCTGCTGGAGCACGGAGGCCTCGAACTCCCGGACGTCTTCGGCCGGTTCCAGCGGTGGGCGGCCGGCCGGCCGAAGGACATCGGCCTCCAGACGGAGGACGTGCTGACGAACGGCGAGCCCTGGGACCTCGCGGCCGCCCTGCACTTCCAGATCAACGCCCGTGCGGCGGGCAACGGTTCGCTGATGCGCGCGGCCACCTCGGCGGTCTATTTCGCGGGCGCCGGACGCGGGGGAACCATGGAGGCGGCACGGCGGATCGCGGCACTGACGCACGGCGACCGGGCCGCCTGGGAGGGCACGGCCGTCCTGCACGAGCTGGTACGCGTGGCACTGGACGGCGCCGATCCGCTGGCCGCCCTGCCCGCGACGCTCGGCGCGGTCCACCCGGACCACCGCGAACGGTACGGCCGCGTGCTCGACCCCGCGTGGCACCCCGGCCTCGCCACCGAGTTCAACGGGGCGGTGTGGCCCTGCCTGGGCTCGGCGGTGTGGGCGCTGCGGACGACCGGCGGGTTCGCCCAGGCCGTACGGGCCGCCGTGGACCTGGGCGGGGACACCGACACCGTGGCGGCGGTGACCGGAACGCTCGCCGGGGCGCGGTACGGGGAGCGCTCGATCCCCGAGCACTGGACGGCGGCGCTGCACGTGCCGCTGCCCGGGTTCGGGGACCGGGTCCTGGACGCGGACGATCTGCGCGAGCTGGCCCGCCGGCTGGCGTCGGCCGGGCCCGGCTGAGGGTCAGCCGACGGGCGCGCCGTGGCCGGCGAGCAGCCGCCCCTCCGCGTACCTGAGGGCAGCGGCGGGAAGGGTTCCCACGCGCCCGCTGCGCAGGACGGTCAGGCCGCCGGTGGCGGGCAGGGTGGGCTCGGGCCGGGCACCGATCCGGCGCAGCGCCTGGACGGCGACGGGCTCGGCGGAACCGTGGAATACCAGCTTCGCGCCCTGCGTCCGGGCGGCCAGGGCGGCTCGGATCGCGGACTCGACCAGCTCGTAGTGCGTACAGCCGAGCACCACGTCGGTGACATCGGCCGGCGTCAGGGCGGCGGCCGCGGCGACGGCGGCCCTCACGGCGTCGTCGTCGGCGGCCTCGACGGCATCGGCGAGCCCGGGGCAGGGCACTTCGGTGACGTGGACCCCGGAGGCGAACTCGCGGATCAGGCCGCGCTGGTACGGGCTGCCGGTGGTGGCGGGGGTGGCCCAGATCGCCACGCGCCCGCCCGCGGCCGCGGCGGGCTTGATCGCCGGTACGGTCCCGATGACCGGGATCCCCGGCTCCAGTTCGGCCCGCAGGGCGGGCAGGCTGTGCACGGAGGCGGTGTTGCAGGCCACGATCAGCGCGACGGGGCGGTGCGTGGCGGCGGCCCGCGCGACGTCGAGGGCCCGCCCGGTGAGGTCGGCGGGGGTCCGCGGCCCCCAGGGCATCCCGTCGGGGTCGTTGGACACGACCAGATCGGCGTCCGGCCGCAGCCGCCGCACCGCCGCGGCCGCCGCGAGGAGGCCGATTCCGGAGTCCATGAGCGCGATCTTCACCCGCTCACCTTAGTCGACGCCCCCGCCGAGCCCCCTCCCGCCCGGCCCCCGACACCTTCCCGGAGCGGGCCCGGGGGCCGCCGGGCCCACCGCCCCGCCCGCCGTCGGCGGGGCCCGCCGCACCCGGGGCTGCCGGATGCGCGACACGCCCCGCGCGGCCCGGCACACTGCGGCCATGGGCCTCCTCACCGCCGCCTGCGCGGCCTACGCCTCCCTCGCCGCCTGGCTCTGGCTCACCCTCGCCCAGGGCATGTTCTGGCGTACCGACGTCCGCCTCCCGCCGCGTAACGCCCCCGCCCGCTGGCCTTCCGTCGCCATCGTCGTCCCGGCCCGGGACGAGGCCGGGGTACTGCCCCGCAGCCTGCCCTCCCTCATCGCCCAGGACTATCCCGGCGAGGCCGAGGTCATCCTGGTCGACGACGGCAGTACGGACGGGACGGCCACCCTCGCCCTGCGCCTCGCCCGCGAGCATCCGGGGCTCCCGCTCACCGTCACATCCCCCGGCGACCCCGCCCCCGGCTGGACCGGCAAGCTCTGGGCCCTGCGCCACGGCATCGCGCTGGCCCGCACCGCGCACGCCGCCGAGCCCGACTACCTCCTCCTCACCGACGCCGACATCGCGCACGAGCCCGACAGCCTCCGCGAGCTGGTCGCCGCCGCGACCTCCGCCGACCTCGACCTCGTCTCCCAGATGGCGCGGCTGCGTGTCGCCGGCCTCTGGGAGCGGCTCGTCGTACCCGCCTTCGTGTACTTCTTCGCGCAGCTCTACCCCTTCCGCCGGATCAACCGCCCCGCCGCCCGCACCGCGGCGGCCGCCGGCGGTTGCGTCCTGCTGCGCACCGGGGCCGCCGTGCGCGCGGGCGTGCCCGACGTCATCCGCCACGCGGTCATCGACGACGTCTCGCTCGCCCGCGCGGTCCAGCGCTCCGGCGGCCGGATCTGGCTCGGGCTGGCGGAGCGGGTCGACAGCGTGCGCCCGTACCCCGCGCTCGGCGACCTGTGGCGGATGATCTCGCGCAGCGCCTACGCACAACTGCGCCACCAGCCCCTCCTGCTCGCCGGCACGGTCGCGGGCCTGGCGCTCGTGTACCTCGTACCCCCGGCGGCCCTTCTGGCCGGGCTCGCGAGCGGACGGTCGGCGATCGCGTGGGCCGGCGGTCTGGCCTGGCTGCTGATGGCCGGCACCTACCTTCCGATGCTGCGCTACTACGGGCAGTCCGCCGCCCTCGCGCCGCTGCTTCCGTTCACGGCGCTGCTGTACCTCCTCATGACCGTCGACTCGGCCGTCCAGCACTACCGGGGGCGGGGCGCGGCATGGAAGGGCCGTACCTATGCCCGTCCCAGTGACGCCTGAAACGACGAACTACTGCCCCGGACAACGTCATCCGAGGTCACCGGCTTGTGACGCTGCGTCAGCACCAAGTCGGTGCACTGCACAACCGGTAGGTACGAGTGGGACAAGCTGGGGTGGAAGTGGCGAATCGTGCACGTGAACGTCAAGTGAAAGCTGTGGCCCTGACCTGCGAATATGCAGGTCAGGACGGTGTTCGGGCCACCTCGCTATGGACCCCGTGAATTCGTGGGCTTAACTTAGGTCCCATGACCTCCCCCCGCTCCACTTATGGCGGCGGTTACTACTCCGCGCCCTCCTTCCCGGACACCCCCATCTACGACTCCCTCGTCGCCGAACGGGGCACTCCGCAGATCGCCCCGATCCGCGTCCCGGCCGCCTACGACTCCCCGAGCGCCGGGTATTCGAGCGGTGGGTACCTGCCGGCCCTCGCGTCGTCGCTGCCGGCCCTGCCCCCGGCGACGCCCCAGCAGCAGTCACCCGCGTACGGATACCCGTACCAGCAGCAGGGCGCACCGCAGCCGATGCCGCTGCAGAACGCGCCCGCCCCCTACATCCCGCAGCAGCAGCCGATGGCCGCCCGCGGGGGGTACATGCCGCAGCCCCAGCCGCAGCAGCCCCGCCCGGTCGCCACTGCCACCGGGTACGAGGCCATGCGCCCGGCCGCGCCGCGTCCGATGCAGGCTCCCGCGCCGGTGCCGGCCGCCTCGTACGAGGACCCGTACGGCCGCCCGTACCAGGGGCGCGGCTACTGACGGAGGAGCGTTAACCGCTGGGGCGGTGGAGGGGGCGGCTGGCAGGATGCCCCCATGGCGAACTTGTATGTCCAGGCGCTTCACGTCCATCCCGTCAAGTCGGTAGCGGGGACCGCTCCCGACGAGGTGGCCGTGGAGCCCTGGGGGCTGTCCGGGGACCGGCGGTGGGCGCTGGTCGATTCCGGGGGAACCGTCATAACCCAACGCCAGCAACCGCGACTTGCCCTGGCCCGTGCCCGTCCGCTCGACGGCGGCCGGATCGCGGTGTCGGCCCCCGGAATGGCGGAACTGGTCGTGGAGATGCCCGCGCCGGGTTCGCTGGAGCCGGTCCTGCTGTTCGGGAAGAAGATCGACACCGTGGTCGCGGCGAGCGCCGCGGCCGACTGGTTCAGCGCGTACCTCGGAGAACCGGCGCGGCTGGTGCACCTGGACGATCCGGCCGTACGGCGGCCCGTGGACCCGGACTACGCGCTGCCGGGCGAAACGGTGAGCCTGGCTGACGCGTACCCGCTGCTGATCACGACCCTGGCCTCGCTGGACGCGCTCAACGCGCTGATCGCGCAAGGGAACCATCCGCAGGAAGGCCCCCTGCCGATGAACCGGTTCCGCCCCAATGTGGTGGTCTCCGGCGCGGAGGCCTGGGCCGAGGACGGCTGGCGGCGCATCGCGATCGGCGACGCCGTCTTCCGCGGGGTCCGGGAGTGCGGGCGGTGCATCGTCACCACCACCGACCAGCGGACGGCGGAACGGGGCAAGGAGCCGCTGAAGACCCTTGCCGTACACCGGCGGATCGGGAAGTCGCTGGCCTTCGGACGGCAGCTGGTGCCGGTGCGGCTGGGCACGGTGCGCGTCGGCGACGAGATCCGCGTCCTGGAATGACCCGTGAACGACCTTTTGGAAATGAACTGTCTCGAATGAACTGTCGCGAATGAACCGTCGCGAATGGACTGCCTCGAATCGAGCTGCCTGGAATCGAGCTGCCTCGAATGGCCTGTCGCGCGGCTGCGGACGGCCGCCGGAATGACACCTTCGAGGGGCTCCGTCCCCGGGCTGGAACCAACTGGTGCGACCACGCCGTTGGAGCAGTCAGGACAGGTGGACACCCGCGAGGACCGGCACGGGCTCCGGCGCATGACCAGCGCCGGGAACGGGCTCCGGATCGGGTGGCACAGGTCTCGCGTGTCCCGGAATGCGTGTCCCCGGGGCGTGCGGAAGGCTTGGGCGCGCAGGCAGGCGGAGGCAAAGGGGGTGCCGGACCGTGTGGACAGCAATGGGTGTGTGGCGTTGGCGGCGCAATCCGCTGCGCCGGCCTACCGATCTCTTCGAGGCGTGGGTGGCGTTCGCCGCGCTGGTGTGCGTCCTGCTGGTGGCTCCGGCCATCGGCTGGGTCGCGGGTGTGCAGGTCGACGGGACGCTGCAGCGGGCCGCGCGCGAGCAGCGGCAGGAGCGGCATCTCGTTCCGGCGGTGGTGGTCCGGCCGGCTCCGGAATCGGCGTCGGCTGCTGCTTCGGCGCCGCCGTCCGGCGCGTCCGCCGATCCCTCCGCTCCCTCCGCGCAGCAGACGGCTCCGCAGCGTACGCAGATCGTGGCCGCGTGGACCGCTCCCGACGGCAGCAGCCACGAGGGGACGGTGCCGGCCGCGGAGGAACCGCCGCGCCCCGGCGAGCGGTTCCGGATATGGACCGATGCGCACGGCCGGGTGGTGGGGCAGCCGCTCGACCCGTCCTCGGCCGCCGTCCACGCCGGGGTGGCGGGCCTGGCGGCCGCGATCGCGGTGGCCGTACTGGGCGAGACGGTCCGCCGACTGGTCGTACGGCGGCTCATGCATCAGCGGTACATACGGCTGGACCGCGCGTGGGCGGCGGCCGGGCCGGACTGGGGCAGGGCGGGCGCGGGCAGTTGACCTGGCAACTCACCGGCCCCGCGCGCGCTACGGTGGACCGGCCAGAGAAGACCGTCCGCATCGGCGGCGCGGCGAGCAAGAGGGTGGGGGCACGACAGCACCATGGCTCAGGGCACGGTCCAGGTGACGCACGGCGGGGCTTCGCGGTGGCGGCGCCGCTCCGGTGAGTATCCGACGCTGGCGGCGGCTCTGGCCGTCGCGGGCGACGGGGACGTGCTGTCCATCTCTCCCGGCACCTACCGGGAGAACCTGGTGCTGCACCATGCCGTCACCCTGCGCGGGCCCGAGGGCGGTCTGGGGTCGGTGCGGATCGCCCCGCTCGACGGGGTCGCGCTGACCGTGCGCGCCTCTGCCGTGGTCCAGGACCTGCACCTGGAGGGCCAGGACCGGGCCGCTCCCGCACTGCTGGTGGAGGACGGCGCCCCCGAGCTCACCGATCTGCGGGTCAGCACGCGGTCGGCCGCCGGCATCGAGGTACGCGGCAGCGGGGCCCGGCCCCTGGTCCGGCGGTGCACGGTGGAGAATCCGAGCGGGGTCGGGATCGCCGTACTGGACGGCGGCGGCGGAGTGTTCGAGGAGTGCGAGGTCGTGGCCGCCGGGCAGACCGGGATCTCGGTGCGCGGCGGCGGCCGCCCCCGGCTGGAGCGCTGCCGGATCCACCACGCCACGGGCACGGGCATCGGGGTCACGGGCGAGGGTTCGGGCCTGGAGGCGCTGGGCTGCGAGGTGTACGAGATCAAGGGCTCCGGCGTGCAGATCGCGGCTCGCGCCACGGCCCGGCTCACGGACTGCGCGGTGCACCGCACCACGGCCGACGGGGTCACCCTCGACACCGACGCGGTGCTCACCCTGGCCGGCTGCGACATCCACGACATCCCGGAGAACGCGGTCGACCTGCGGTCCCGTTCGGTGCTCACCCTCAGCCGCACCACGGTGCGCCGCTTCGGCCGCAACGGCCTGTCGGTGTGGGACCCGGGGACCAGGGTCGACGCCGAGTCCTGCGAGATCCACGACAGCACGGGCGACTATCCGGCGGTGTGGATCAGCGACGGCGCCGCCGTGTCGCTCGACTCCTGCCGGGTCCACGACGTGCCGGACGCGCTGTTCGTACTGGACCGGGGTTCGCGTGTGGACGTGGTCGACAGCGATCTGTCCCAGGTGCGCAACACCGCGGTGTCGGTGAGCGACGGGGCCACCGCGCAGCTCGACGACTGCCGGATCCGCGAAGCGGCCACCGGGGCATGGTTCCGCGACCACGGCAGCGGGGGCACCCTCGCCAACTGCACCATCGACGCCGTGCAGACCGGCGTGATCGTCACGAAGGGCGCCGACCCCACCCTGGAGCGGTGCACGGTCACCTCCCCCGCCGAGGCCGGGTTCTACGTGTCGGCGGGCGGCCGCGGCACCTTCACGGCCTGCCGGGTGACGGGCAGTTCCGGTTTCGGCTTCCACGTCCTCGACGGCTGCCGCACCACCCTGGCGCGCTGTCACACCGAGCGCTGCGCGCGCGGCGGGTACGAGTTCCCGGAGACCGGGCCGGTCGCCGAGGACTGCACCGGCGACGAGTCCGCCGCCCGCCCGGCGGCCCAGGCAGCCGCGGGCGGCGCGTTCGCCGGGGCGCACGCGGGGATCCGTACGGACGCGGCCGGGCAGAGTCCCGTACTCCGGGCGGCGGAGGTACCGGCGGCGCGGCCCGCCGACCGGCCCGACGGCGGGGCCGCGCCGACGGCTGCGGCCACGGCTGCGCCCGCCCGGGGCTCGGGTGAGGTGCTGGGCCAGCTCGACGCGCTGGTCGGCCTCGACAGCGTCAAGCGCGAGGTGCGCGCGCTCACCGACATGATCGAGGTGGGCCGGCGACGGCAGCAGGCGGGCCTGAAGGCCGCGTCGGTACGCCGGCACCTGGTCTTCACCGGCTCCCCGGGCACGGGCAAGACCACGGTCGCCCGGCTGTACGGGGAGATCCTCGCCTCCCTCGGCGTGCTGGAGCGCGGGCACCTGGTCGAGGTGTCCCGCGTGGACCTGGTCGGCGAGCACATCGGCTCCACCGCGATCCGTACGCAGGAGGCCTTCGACCGGGCGCGCGGCGGGGTGCTGTTCATCGACGAGGCGTACGCGCTGGCGCCCGAGGACTCCGGCCGGGACTTCGGCCGCGAGGCGATCGACACCCTGGTCAAGCTGATGGAGGACCACCGCGAGGCGGTGGTGGTGATCGTCGCCGGGTACACGGCGGAGATGGAGCGCTTCCTGACCGTGAACCCGGGAGTGGCCTCACGGTTCTCCCGGACCATCACCTTCGGCGACTACGGGCCGGGGGAACTGCTGCGGATCGTCGAGCAGCAGGCGGAGGAGCACGAGTACCAGCTCGGGGAGGGCACCTCCGAGGCGCTGCTGACGTACTTCACGGAGCTGCCGAAGGGACCGGCCTTCGGCAACGGCCGCACGGCTCGCCAGACCTTCGAGTCGATGGTGGAGCGGCACGCGGGGCGGGTGGCCCAGCTGTCGGAGCCGAGCAAGGACGAACTCACCCTGCTGTTCCCGGCGGATCTGCCGGGGCAGCCCGCGCCTTGTTGAGGCCCTGACCCGGTACTCCCCCGGCCGCCTCCCCCGGACTCCGTCCGGGGGGACCCCCGGGGCGGGGCACCCAGGCCCGTGCCGCGGTGTTCAGGCGCGCGAGCAGGGCGTCGCGTTCGGCGGCGAAGGACGGATCCGCCTGGTAGTCGGAGTGGCCGAGGATCGGCGCGGGCAACGGGTGGCGGGCACTGCGGCCGTAGGCGATCGGGTCGGCCAGCGGGCCGCGGTCCACGCCCTCCTGGGTGCCGGGGAACACCGCGCCGCCGATGGGGTCGGTGGCCCGCCACAGGTTGCGCCAGCAGTCGACCTCCCGGTGCAGCGCGGTGAGCGGGCCGGGGCCGAAGTAGGCGGGGAACCAGCGGCCGTAGAGGCGGCCGAGCGGGGAGCCGTAGGTGAGCAGGGCGACCCGGCGGCGGACGGGCGGCGGCAACTGCCAGACGGCGGCCGCGGCGAGCACACTGCCCTGGGAGTGGCCGGAGATCACCAGACGGCCGCCGGTGCGGCCGGTCCAGCCGGTCATCCGCCAGGTCAGGTCGGGGACGGCGCGCTCGGCGTAGCAGGGCGGTGCGAAGGGGTGGGCGGCGCGCGGCCAGAAGGTGCCGACGTCCCACAGGATTCCTATGGTGCGGCGGGCGGCGGGGTCGCGGTAGGCGCGGCGGCCCCAGGTGACGAAGAGGACGAATCCGAAGCCTATGAGCCAGGACCCGGTGTCCTGGGCGGCGCGGGCGGCGCTCTCCAGGAGCGGCCCGGTCCCGCGGGCCGCCTCGCCCGGGACCCGCCCGCTGAACCAGGCTCCGGCGAGCGCGCCCGCGCCGAGCAGGAGGGTGATCCCGGAGACGGCCGCCACGAACCACGGCGCGGAGTCGGTGAGCGCGGCGGCGGCCCGGGCCCCGGCGATCCGGCGGCTGCGGGCCTGATCGGGCGTCTCCCCCGGGTACTCGGCGGCGACCGTCGCGGCGAGCCGGCGCCGGACCAGGACTCCGCGCCCCGCGAACCAGGCGGCGAGCAGGGCCAGTACGAGCAGCAGCGGCGGCAGCACGGCGGCCTGCCACGACAGCAGTACGGGCGGCCCGGGCAGCGGCGCCCCGGCCATGCCGGGGGTGGCTCCCCCGTCCAGCCAGTCGGCGACGCGCTGGGCGACCCCGCCGGACATCACCCCGCCGAGCGCGCAGCCGAGCATGGCGACGGCCGGCCCGCCGAGGCCGTGCAGGGCGGCGGCCGGGTCGGGGGCCCGGCGGTGGAGGTACGCGGCGACGCCGGTGAGGGCGAGCACGCAGACGCCCTGGCCCAGCATGAGGATCCCGAAGGCGAAGTCCCCGGGAAGCCGCCCGGCGGAGGTCCAGCCGGGGCGCGGCCAGCAGGCGTACAGGAGGACGGCGGCGAGGAGGGCGAGGGCGGCGCCCGGCAGCAGGGTGACGGCGGCCCGGTCGAGCCGGTGGTCGGGCCGGGCCTCGGTGCGGCCTCGCCGGATGACGACCCACGCCACGGTGAGTCCCCCGGCGACGAGCAGCGACTGGGCGGCACAGCCCAGGACTTCGAGTACGGCGGAACCGGCGCGGCGGTCGTAACGGGCGGTGGGGGCGGTGACGGCCGCGGCCACGGTGAGCAGCCCGGCGGCGGTGTGCGCGGCGCGCAGGCGGGCCACGAGCCGCCGCCCGTACCAGAATCCGGGGCGGCCGAGCGCGGGCGCGGTGTCCGACGCGGTGTCCGGGTCGACGGCGCCGGCGGGCGGCGGCTGGGACTCGTAGGCACTCCACGTACGGTTCGACAGGAACCAGAGCAGCCCGGTCAGCGCGGCGGGGACCAGGGCCGCGAGGGCCAGGCGGCGCCCGGGCAGGGCCCACCAGCCGCCTCCGGGCGCGAGGAAGCGGAGCCAGGACCGGGAGCCGGCGCAGGTGCCGGAGCCCGCGCACTGCCAGGCGAACAGGTCGAGCGCGACCTCGCAGGCGGCCGCGATCAGCAGCACGGTCAGGCTGAGCGCGAGGATCCGTACGAGCACCCCGTACGTGCGAACCGTGCGCGGCGCGGGGTCGGCGGCGGGCGTGGCCGGGCGGGCCCAGTGGGCGAGGTTGGCCACCATGAAGGGCAGGAGCAGCAGCCACAGGGCGCGGGCGCCGTTGCCCGAGGTGAGCCGGGACCAGCAGTAGGCCTCGGGGACGGGCCGCCCGGGGTAGCGCTCGGGGTGGGTTTCGGCGTCGGCGTCCTCGGTGCGGCGGAAGACGGCCGCGGTGGAGTCGCCGGTGACGCGCACGGTGCGCGGGTCGCCGAGCAGCTCGGCGGGAGCGGCGCCGGCGACGCCGTGGACCAGGAGTTCCAGGGCGAGGGGCGGTACGGGGGCCAGGGGCGGGTCGGAGGCGAGGGGCGGTTCGGGAGTCAGGGACGGTTCGGGAGTCAGGGGCGGTTCGGGGCTGGGGGCATCCGGCAAAGCGGCCTCCGCTCGCGGGGCGTGATCGGCGCGGTTCCAGCATCCCGCGCGGCGGACCGACTGCCCAGCCCCCGCGCCGCGGGTTTCACCCTCGGGGCGGACTTCTGACTGATAGTCAGCTAGGGTCGCTCGTGTTCCGTGCGTGCGTTCCGCATACCGCCCCAGGGGGTAACGCCATGGCTCTGCGCCGACTCCGCCCGGTGGGGCTGGACTTCATCGAGGACGCGCCCGTACGACTGGTCTTCGCCGCGCGAGCCACCGCAGCACCCGAGGCCGTGTACGGGGCACTGGCGGCGGAGGTCGAGGGCTGGCCGCGGTGGTTCGGGGCCGTCACCCTGGCCCGCCCCACGCACGGCGGCGCGGGCCGCGAGATCAAGCTGGTGGGCGGGGTGCGCTTCCAGGAGACGATCATGGCCGCGGACCCCGAGCGGCGGTACGCGTACCGGGTCGACGAGACCAACGCCCCTGGAGTCCGCGCCCTCTTGGAGGAGTGGCGGCTGACCCCCGACGGCTCGGGCACGCACGTCCGCTGGACCTTCGCCGCGGACGGGCCCGCCCTCTTCCGGCTGGCCCTCACCGCCGCCCGCCCGGGCCTGGGCCACTCCTTCCGTACGGCGGTCCGTACGCTCGACGGCCGCCTCACCGGACGGCGCGGGGCGGATCAGTAGTCGCCGCCCGCTCCCATCACCCGGTGCTCCCGGGCGAGGTCTCCGTAGCCTCCCGCGCCCCACACCGTCGCCCGGAACTCCCGCAGGGACATCGCCGGACCCCCGGCGAAGTGGACCACCGCGCAGCGCGCGCAGCACCAGCCGCGGGACCAGACCTCCTCGGCGGCGTCCCGGCCGGCGGCGATCCGCGCCCGGAAGGCACGTTGGATCCGTACGGCCGAGAGGATGAGCAGGGCCGCCCCGAGCAGCGCGAACGCCGAGATCCACCCGAGGAACAGGAGACCGGCCGCGGGCTCGGGCGGGGCTTCCCCATGGGCGCCGCCCCAGAGTTGGAGCGACCCCTGGGGCCCGCTCTTGGGCGGGTCGGCGAACCACTTCCCGCCCGTCGCCCCGCCGACGAACGTGCCGATCGACACCAGGATCAGCAGCACGCTCAGAGCGGCCCGCCCGGCGGTCACCGGCGCGGGCGGGGTCGCGGCCAGCGCTGCCGCCAGCCGGGGGACGACCTCCCGGGTGTGGACGCCCCGGTCGTCACCGCGGGTGCCGCCCTGCTCGAGCCGGCTGTGCCCGCTGAGGCAGACGGCGGGGACGGCGCGCACCTCGTCGGAGCGCAGGCAGCTCGGACACTCCAACGGCGATGCCTGCACCCCGCTCCCGTCCCCCGTGCCCGTGCCCGAATCCGTCTGGGCCCGCGTACGCGCGTCCCGCTCCGGCCTGTTGTACGCAATGCCCGCCATGGCTCCCCCCGAAGCTCCGCCGTGATCGAAGTCCGCACAGCGTAGCCAGCGAACTGCGGCTCGAACAGGGCGGGTTCACGCTGCGGGGCGCCCGCGTCAGGCGGTGGGCTCGCGCCAGACCCCGGTCGCCAGCAGCGTCTCGATCGTGTGCGCGTACGGGGCGATGTCGAGCCCCTGCGACGCCAGCCACGCGTCGGAGTAGTACTTGTCGAGGTAGCGGTCGCCCGGGTCGCAGAGGAGGGTGACGACACTGCCCGTACGGCCCTCGGCCACCATCTCCGAGATGATCTTGAGTGCGCTCCACAGGCCGGTTCCGGTCGAGCCGCCCGCCTTGCGCCCTATCGCCGTCTCCAGCGCGCGGCACGCGGCGACGCTCGCCGCGTCCGGGACCTTCATCATCCGGTCGATGGCGCCGGGGACGAAGCTCGGCTCCATGCGCGGCCGGCCGATGCCCTCGATGCGCGAGCCGCAATCGCTGCTCGCGTGCGGGTCGTTGTTGGTCCAGCCGTCGAAGAAACAGGAGTTCTCCGGGTCCGGGACGCAGATGCGGGTGTCGTGCTGCATGTAGTGCACGTAGCGCGCGATGGTCGCGGAGGTGCCGCCGGTGCCGGCGGTGGCCACGATCCAGGCGGGCTCGGGGAAACGTTCCAGCCGCAGCTGCTGGTACATCGATTCGGCGATGTTGTTGTTGCCGCGCCAGTCGGTGGCCCGCTCCGCGTAGGTGAACTGGTCCATGTAGTGGCCGCCGGTACGAGCCGCCAGTTGCGCCGATTCCTCGTACATCTTCATCGAGTCGTCCACGAAGTGGCATTCGCCGCCGTGGAATTCGATGAGCCGGCACTTCTCCGGGCTGGTCGTGCGCGGCATGACGGCGATGAACGGGACGCCGATCAGCTTGGCGAAGTACGCCTCGGAGACGGCCGTCGAACCGGACGAGGCCTCGATGACCGGGCGGCCGGGGCGGATCCAGCCGTTGCACAGCGCGTAGAGGAACAGCGAGCGGGCGAGGCGGTGCTTGAGGGAGCCCGTCGGGTGCGTGGACTCGTCCTTGAGGTAGAGGTCGATGCCCCAGGCCTCGGGGAGCGGGAAACGCAGCAGGTGGGTGTCCGCGGAGCGGTTGGCGTCCGCCTGGACCTTGCGGACGGCCTCCTTCAGCCAGGCGCGGTAGTCCGCGTCGCTGCGGTCGACGTCGACGGTCGTGGCAGTCGGACCGCTGGTACGGGTGGTGCTCATGCGCCGTGCTCCTTTGTGCGTGTATTCGCCCCCTGCTTTCGCAATGTACCTCCCTCACCTGCACAAACAGTCGCTTTGGGGTTCCATGCGAATCGCTTTTGGTCGCATTCGGTTGCACTGTGGAGCACCGTGGGTGACCCTGGTGGAGCATTACCGAGGGTGCAGCACCCGTAACACTCATTTCGGGGAGTCGCAGCCGTGATCAGTCATTCCCGCAGACACTGCGTCGTCGAACTTCAGGCGCTGCCGTCACGCATAGGCCAGATCCGCAGAATCATTTCCGCGCAATTGCGTCACTGGCAGCTCGATCCGCTCATAGACCGGGCCGCGCTCGGCGTGACGGAACTGCTGAGCAACGTCCATCGCCACGCGCAGCCGGACAAGACGTGCATCGTCGAGATCGAATTCCGCCTCGGGCGGCTCACGGTCTCGGTCATCGACAGCGATCCGCGGCTTCCGGTGCTCCGGGAGGCGGTCGCGGGGTCCCTGGAGACCTGCGGGCGCGGGCTCGCGCTCGTGGAGGCGCTCAGCGAGGCCTGGGGCGCCCGGCATCAGGCGGACGGTCCGGGCAAGGTCGTGTGGTTCTCGCTCACCGCGGCCCCCGCGCCGGCGGCTTTGACGCAGCCGGTACGGATCGGGACCAAGCCCGTACGAGAACCCGCCCGGACCGCGATCGTCGCCGTGGACCCGGTGACCGTCTCGACAGGCGTGTCGGTGGCGGCGTCGGTCGGCGTCAGGCCCGGGTAGCGCACGGCGGCGGTGCCCCCCGGACGCCCGGCAGCCGACCGGGGAGCCCTAAGCGGCCTCGGGGAAGTGGGGTGCGTTTCCGCGTCGTCCGGTGCGGTGCATCGCAAGGCGGAGCAGTGCCCTTGTACTGGACGTACTCGGGTACTGCGACAACGCGGCGAGGTGCCGTGCCTGGGGGCACCTCCCAGCGGTAGCTGGAGGAGGCGCGGGGACGTGCCCCACTTCCCCGAGGCCGCTTAGCGAGGCCCGGGCAGAGCCGGGCCGAGCCGGCCCAGGCCGGGCGGCGAACCCGGCCACGGGCGGGCGGCTCTACGCCGCGGCGCCCAGCGCCCCCAGCGGGTCGTCGAGCACGGGCTGCCACGCCAGCTCCGCCGCGCCGACCAGGCTGTTGTGGTCCAGGGTGCACGGCAGGATCGGGACGCCACCGCTGCGCCCCCACAGGCTGCGGTCCGCGACCACCGCGCGCAGCCGCTCCGGGTCGGCGTACAACAGCTCCCGGTGCAGCCCGCCCAGGATGATCCGGTCCGGATTCAGGATGTTCACCAGGCCCGCGAGGCCGAGCCCGAGCCGGTCGATCAGCTCCTCGGCGGCCGCCCGTACCGCCGGCTCCGCGTACTCCGCGCTCAACAGGTCGCGGGCCTGCTGGAGCAGCGACACCTCCGGGCCGGGCGTGCGCCCCGCCGCCGTGAGGAAGGCCAGCGGGTCGGCCTCCACGTCCAGGCAGCCGCGGCCCCCGCAGTGGCAGGGCCGCCCCTCGGGATTCACCGTGAGGTGGCCGACCTCCAGGGCCAGGCCCGAACTCCCGCTGTGCAGGCGGCCGTCCAGCACCAGCGCCCCGCCGACCCCGCGGTGCCCGGTGGCCACGCACAGCAGGTGCTGCGCGCTGCGCCCCGCGCCGTGCCGGTGCTCGGCCAGGGCCGCGAGGTTGACGTCGTTCCCGGTGAGGGCCGGGCCGTCGATCCCGGCGGCCTTCACGCACTCCGCGAAGACGGCCCGTACGGGGGACCCGGGCGGCCAGGCCAGGTGCAGCGGGTTCAGCGCCGTACCTTCCGGCTCGGCGACCGCGGAGGGGACCGCGAGCCCCGCGCCGATGCAGCGGCGGCCGCTCTCCGCCAGCAGCGCGGCCCCGGCCTCCACCACCGCGCCGAGCACCTGCGCCGGGTCGGCCGCGACGGTGAGCTTGCCGGGGGCGGTGGCCACGATGCGGCCGCCCAGACCGACCAGCGCGGCCCGGAAGCCGTCCGCGTGCACCTGCGCGGCCAGCGCCACGGGGCCGTTCTCGTCGACCGACAGGCGGTGCGAGGGGCGGCCCTGGGCGCCGCCCGCGCCACCGGGGCGGGAGTCGACGCGGATCAGCCCGAGCGCCTCCAGCTCGGCGGCGACCGCTCCGGCGGTCGCGCGGGTGACCCCGAGCTCGGCCGTCAGGACGGCCCGGGTCGGTGCGCGGCCGGTGTGGACGAGCTCCAGTGCCGGACCGAGCGCGCTGCGGCCGCGCTCCAGTTTGGCCCTCGTGGAGGCCGAGGAAGCCGACGAATCCGACGAAGCGGTAGAAGCCGTGGAAGGCGTGGCCACCGTGGTCACATCCCCCACCCGCGGCGGGGCCCCGTTGCCGTTCATGGCATCGATCCTCGCATGATCGGGGGCCCTCGGATGCCGCCCCGCCTGCCGAGGCCGCCGACCCGGAGCGTGATGTCCGTCCGGCCGGTGAGCCGGGGCCCTCGCGGGGCGGTGTCCGGCAGCGCCTTCGGCACCCGCTGACAGGCCGGTCGGGCACGTGCGGACGTGCACGGCGTCGGCGGCGCCGGCGATCACGGTCCCGTCGCGCGGGAACAGTTCCCCCATCCGTGGCCTCCATTGTCGCGGGCCTGCTGGCAGACTCCCGGCATGGAGATCAACGACTTCGTGAAGACCCTTGAGCGAGACGGCGAGCTGCTCGGCGACGTTGCGGAACAGGCGGGTACGACCGCCCTCGTACCCACCTGTCCGGGGTGGCACGTCGCCGATCTGCTGCGGCACACCGGCTCGGTGCACCGCTGGGCGGCCGGGTACGTCGAGGGAGGACTGCTGGAGGGGGCGCCGTTCCCCGACGCCCCGGAGCTGGCCGGCGCGGAGCTGCTCGCCTGGTTCCGCGAAGGACACGCGGCCCTGGTCCGCGCCCTGGGCGAGGCCCCGGCCGATGTGCAGTGCTGGACCTTCCTGCCGACCGCCCCGCCGTCGCCGCTGGCGTTCTGGGCGCGGCGCCAGGCCCATGAGACGGCCGTGCACCGGATGGACGCGGAGGCGGCGCTCGGTGTCGCGTTCTCACCGGTGGCGCCCGAGTTCGCGGAGGACGGGGTGGACGAGCTGCTGACCGGCTTCCACGCACGGCCGCGCAGCCGGGTGCGGACCCCGGAGCCCCGGGTGCTGCGGGTCAGGGCCGCGGACACGGGCGCGGCGTGGACCGTACACCTGTCGCCGGAACCGCCGCGGACGGTGCTGGGTGCCACGGACGACGCGGTCGACTGCGAAGTGACGGCGGAGGCGGCCTGGCTGTACGCGGCGCTGTGGAACCGGCTGCCGCTGGCGGGTCCGGGGGTGACCGGCGACCTGGCGCTGGCCCGCCTGTGGACCGAGGCCGCCGGGATCTGAGGAGGCCTGCCCGGCGGGCGCCCGCCGGGCAGGCAGTAGGGTCGGCTTCCTCAGTCGATCATGGGGGTCAGTCGATGTTCGTGTCCTCAGCGCGGTCCGCCGCGGTGCTCGCCGTCGCCCTGGCGGCGTTCTCCGTCTCCTGCGGCACGGAGCCAGCGGCCCCGGCTGCCGGCCCGGCCGCGGCGCCGTCCGCGTCCGCGGCCCCCGCGGCCGGGACTTCGACGGCCCCGGGCTCGACGGCCCCGGGCTCGGCGGTCGCGCCGTCTTCCAGCGCCGTCCCGGCCGAGAAGGTGCGGGACGCGTTCGCCGGCCTCCAGGCGACGCTGAACGACTCGTGCACTCCGGGCAACTGCGCGTACTTCCTCGGCCGGGTCCACGACGAGCTCCACCGCGTGGACCGCGCGATGAAGACCGACCCGAAGGGGCCCGGCCACTTTCCCGAGCCGATCGACCTGATCGCGCAGCTCGACAAGGAACTCGGCGGGGACCGCTCCTTCGAGAACCTGAAGAAGCACCAGGCGTCGCTCATCGGCACCCGGGACAAGATCAACACCTGGATGCAGGGCCACCCGGACGACTACCGGTGATCCGGCAGCGGGCGTCCGCCGACCTCGACGCGTGCGTCGGCCTCCTCCGCACGGTGCACGACCGCGACGGCTATCCCGTGGACTGGCCCGGGCGTCCCGCCGAGTGGCTGACGCCGCCCTCCCTGCTGGCGGCCTGGGTGGCGGAGACGGACGGGCGGATCGCCGGTCACGTCTGCCTGGCACGCAGCGGCACGGGGGACCTCGCGCCGGCCCTGTGGAGCTGGCGCGCGCGGGTACCCGTCGAGCGCACCGCCGTGGTCGGCCGCCTGTTCGCCTCGCCCGCCGCGCGCGGCCTCGGGCTCGGCGCACGGCTGCTGGCGCGGGCCGCGTGCGAGGCGCGGGAGCGTGGTCTGCATCCGGTCCTCGACGTCCTCGCCCACGACACCGCCGCGGTCGCGCTGTACGAACGCGAGGGCTGGAGCCTGCTGGACACCGTCGACCAGCGGTGGAGCGCGAACCGGACCGTCACCGTGCACTGCTTCGCCGCACCGGTCTGACGCCTTGCGCCTGCGTCAGCCGAGGGTGGCGGCGTAGGCGGTCTGGGCTCCGTACTTCCACGCCGGGCCCGTGTTCCAGGGATTGGGCATGGCCGCGCTGGTCGCGTACGCGTAGCCCGCGCCCCGGTCGAAAGCCGTGCGCAGGGCCGTACGCATCGCCGCGGCGTCCGGGACGTCGTGGACCAGGTGCCAGAACGCCGTGCCGCTCGGGTCGAGTTCGGTACCCGCGCGGTAGCCGGTGAGCGGGTCGAAGACGTTGCCGCCGAGCCAGCCGCCGCCGGTGTACGCGGCGTAGGAGTCCTCGTACGTGACGAAGACGTCCGCGGTCCGGCGGCCCGGCTCCAGGTAGCAGTCGGCTATGGCCGTGCCGGGGTTGTTGACGACGAGGGGGGAGGCGGCCGGGTCGATGGCGCGCATGGTGTCCTCCACGTGGCGGCGGAGCTCCGCGTAGTGGTCGCGGGTGGCGTTGCCGGGGCCGCAGTCGCGGCTGACGACGTCGAAGAAGACGCCGTCGACGTGGAGGCGGCCGTCCGGGGTCCTGAGGTAGTTGTCGACCGAGGCCTTCACTGCGGCGGCGGCGCGGTTGCCGTGGTCGGTGTGGACGTAGCCGAGCACCTTGGTCTTCCCGCCGGTGGCGGTCGTGCCGCGGCGCAGGGCGTCGGCGCGAGCCCGCCAGGGGGCCTCGAAGGGTGAGTCGCCGTTGCCGGGGTTGAGGACGACGACGGAGGCGGCCGGGCCGGTGGTGGTGAGGTCGGTCAGCATGGCGTCGTTCGCCCAGACGTACGCGGGGACGCCGATGTCCAGGCCCCGCACGCCGGGAATCCGGGGCGCCGGGGGTGCGGGAGTCGCGGTCGGGGCCGGGGCCGGGGGTTCTGCGGGGGCCGCCGACCGGCCCGGTGGCGCCGGTTCCGCGGTGCGCGCCGGCGCCGTGACCGCGGGCGCCGGCGCGGCCAGTAAGACGGTCACCAGGACGGCGTACAGGGCCTTCACGGCGCGGGGCATGACTGTTCCTCCGGCGGCGGCAGGGGGGCGGGTGCGACCCGAGGAACACTAGACGGGCGGCGCTTGGTTCAAGGGTGAACCGCCTCCCTTCGTACGAGGAACAGAAGAGCGACCCGTCACCTCATCATGTGATTCTCCGTCAGGACCCCTGTGGGGCCGCCGTCACACGGCGGGCAGTCCGACCCCGTGGGCCAGCTGCCCGGCGGCGTGCGTGAAGAAGACGGCCCGGTCCTCCACGACGCGGTTGAACTGGCCGAACAGCTCGAAGGAGACGAGGCCGACCAGCTGCGCCCAGGCGGCGACCAGAGCGGCCGTGACCTCGGGGGGCAGGCCATCGGCGAAGTCGGCGGTCATCCGGACGGCCTCGGGGCGCAGGGCGGCCGGCAGCGGCGGCAGTGCGAGGCCGCGGCCCTCGTGCGCGGCGCGGAGGATGGCGATGAAGGTGTTCCCGACGCGGGAGGCGGGACCGATGGTGTCGAGGGGGGCGCTGTAGCCGGGAACCGGAGAGCCGTAGATGAGGGCGTACTCGTGCGGGTGCTCCAGCGCCCAGGCACGGACGGCCTCGCAGACCGCGATCCAGCGGGCGCGGGGCGGGTGACCGGCGGCGAGGGCGCGGGCGTCCGCCTCTTCGGCCGCCGCGCCGACGCTGTCGTACGCGTCGACGATGAGCGCGGTGAGCAGCTCGTCGCGGCTGGGGAAGTAGCGGTAGAGGGCGGAAGAGACCATGCCCAGCTCGCGGGCGACGGCACGCAGGGAGAGTTTGGCGGCGCCCTCGGCCGCGAGCCGGCGGCGCGCCTCGTCCTTGATGGCGGCGGTGACCTCGATGCGGGCCCGCTCCCTGGCCCCTCGCACGGTGTTCATGCGTGTCAGTGTGCCACGCAAATAGAGCAGTGCCCAAAAATCGGATCCCCGATCCATTTAGAGAGCGGTGCTCTTGTTTTGGCGCACCGATCCGTGCACACTGTTCTCAAGCGAGAGCACCGCTCTCTCAATAAGGAAAACGACCCCGGAGGTCACCATGAACGCGTCTCAGCCGTATTACGTCCAGGCCGGCCCGTTCGCCGTCCGCTTCAACGCGCTCTTCGGCAAGCTCGCCCGGCTGGGCGTCAGCCTGGCCGGCACCGCCGAGCTGTCGGTCCGGGGCCGCAAGTCGGGCGAGATGCAGCGGATCCCGGTCAACCCGCACACGTTCGAGGGCATGCAGTACCTCGTCTCGGCCCGCGGCCACTCCCAGTGGGTCCGCAACATGCGGGTCGCGGGCGGCGGCGAGCTGCGCGTCGGGCGCAAGGTCCGGACCTTCACCGCCACTGAGATCACCGACCCCGTCCAGCAAGCCGTCATCCTGCGCGCCTATCTGGAGAAGTGGGGCTGGGAGGTCAACCGCTTCTTCCAGGGGGTCACCGCGAAGTCCTCCGACGCGGAGCTCCAGGCGGCCGCCGGCGACCACCCGGTCTTCCGGATCACGGTGTCGAACTGACCCGCCGCCCCCGGGTCGGCCCGCGGCCGGTCAGCCGCTCCGAGACCCGCGGTCGCGGTCGCGTCGGCGGTCGGGGAGCAGCCGGGCCGTCCGCTCGCCCACGTG
Organism: Streptomyces sp. NBC_00190; assembly: GCF_036203305.1. Lineage (GTDB taxonomy): Bacteria > Actinomycetota > Actinomycetes > Streptomycetales > Streptomycetaceae > Streptomyces. The sequence continues at coordinate 1,304,294 of NZ_CP108131.1, forward strand.
GGCAACACCTCGGCCGGGCCGTGGTGGTTGGGCGCGAGAGCGATCACCGCCACCCCGACGTGCCTCTCACCGCGCGCGGAGGCCACGACGACCTGTTCCGGCCGGTCCACCCCGTTCAGGTTCGATCCGCCCCGCCGGTCCGGGCCGCCGTCCCGGCCTCCGCCCTCACCTCCGCGCTCGACGTCGGCGCCTACGCCGTCCCGTGTCCGCCGCTCCCACCGCTGCCGGCGCCACCGCTGCCACCGCTGCCACCGCCGAATGCGCCACGAGCCGCCTGCCGGGCATCCAGCGCGTGCAGCACCCTGCGCGCCAGCGGGTACGTACGCACCATGTCCGCCAGCGTCGTCGAGCCCCGCGTGATGCGGGCGAAGGCCCGCCACGCCGGGCGGAACCCGGTGATCGCCGCGTGCAGCATCCCCGGCCGGGCCTCGAAGACGGACAGCATCCGCCGGCCGACGCCCATCTCCACACCCAGCCCCGCCTTCACGGCGAAGGCGTAGTTGAGCGCCTGGCGGCGCGCGTCCACCGCGTCCTGCGCCTCGGAGATCTTCACCGCCCACTCCCCCGCCAGCCGCCCCGAGCGCAGCGCGAAGGAGATGCCCTCCCGGGTCCACGGTTCCAGCAGTCCGGCGGCGTCGCCCGCCACCAGCACCCGCCCGCGCGAGAGCGGCGAATCGGGCTTGCGGCAGCGGGTCAGATGCCCGGAGGAGACGGCCGGTTCGAAGCCGGCGAGTCCGAGCCGGGCGATGAAATCGTCGAGGTACCGCTTGGTCGCGGCGCCCTCGCCCTTGGCCGAGATGACCCCGACGGTGAGGGTGTCGCCCTTGGGGAAGACCCAGCCGTAACTGCCGGGCAGCGGGCCCCAGTCGATCAGCACCCGCCCCTTCCAGTCCTCCGCGACCGTCCGGGGCACGGGGATCTCCGCCTCCAGCCCGAGGTCCACCTGCTCCATCTCGACCCCGACGTGCGCGCCGATCCGGCTCGCGCTGCCGTCCGCGCCGACGACCGCGCGGGCCAGGACGGTCTCCCCGTCGGCGAGGAGCACGGCCACGGTACGCCGGTCGGGCACGGCCGCCCCGTGCTGCTCGACGCGGGCCACGGCCGTACCCGTACGGACGGTCGCGCCGGCCTTCTCCGCCACGGCGACCAGCCCGGCGTCGAACTCCGGCCGGTTGATGAGCCCGAACAGCATCTGCTTCGAGCGCCGCGTCCGGGTCAGCTTCCCGTCCAGCGAGAAGGTCACCGCGTGGATGCGGTCCTTGAGGGGCAGTACGAAGCCCGGGGGCAGGGCGTCGCGCGAGGGGCCGATGATGCCGCCCCCGCAGGTCTTGTACCGGGGCAGCTCGGCCTTCTCCAGCAGCAGGACGCGCCGGCCCGCCGTCGCCGCCGCGTACGCCGCCGAGGCCCCGGCCGGACCGGCCCCGACCACGACCACGTCCCAGACTTCGCCCACTTCGCCGGTCCCCCCGGCCACCTCGTCGTCCGCCCCCTGCGCTTCGTGTCCTGCGCTTGCGTCGCGTACGTCGTCGTCGCTGCTCACGATGTGCTGCCGCTCCTGATCACCCGGTTTGCTCCGATGCCGGGGAAATCCTACGGCGCGACGCCGCCTCGCCCCGCTGTGCGAGGATCGGGACTGTCTTTCGCCGTACCCGGCATACGCATACCCCGCGGATGCGGGTGGCGTACCGAAGAGCACAACGTCGCACCCAAAAGGAGCGTGCCCATGTCCCAGAATCCGATCGCCGAGACCATCGCCTCGCTGATGCCCCGCGCCAAGCAGGAGCTGACCGAGCTGGTGGCCTTCCAGTCGGTGGCGGACTGGGCGCAGTTCCCCAAGAGCGAGAGCGAGGCGGCCGCGAACTGGGTCGCGGACGCGCTGCGCGTCGAGGGCTTCCAGGACGTGGCGCTGCTCGACACCCCCGACGGCACCCAGTCGGTGTACGGCTTCCTGCCCGGCCCCGAGGGCGCGCCGACCGTACTGCTCTACGCGCACTACGACGTGCAGCCGCCCCTGGACGACGCGGCCTGGATCTCCCCCGCCTTCGAGCTGACCGAGCGCGACGGCCGTTGGTACGGTCGCGGCTCCGCCGACTGCAAGGGCGGGTTCATCATGCACCTGCTGGCGCTGCGCGCCCTGAAGGCCAACGGCGGCGTGCCGGTGAGCGTGAAGGTGATCGTCGAGGGTTCGGAGGAGCAGGGCACCGGCGGTCTCCAGCAGTACGCCGAGGCGCACCCGGAGCTGCTGACCGCCGACACCATCGTCATCGGCGACGCGGGCAACTTCCGCCTCGGGCTGCCGACGGTGACGGCGACGCTGCGCGGCATGTGCCTGCTCAAGGTGAAGATCGACACGCTGGGCGGCAACCTGCACTCCGGGATGTTCGGCGGCGTCGCCCCCGACGCGCTGGCCGCGCTGATCCGGGTGCTGGACTCGCTGCGCGCGGCGGACGGTTCGACGACCGTGGACGGGCTGGCCTCGGACGCGGTGTGGGAGGGCCTGCAGTACCCGGAGACGGACTTCCGCGGCGACGCGAAGGTGCTGGACGGGGTCGAGCTGATCGGCGAGGGCACGATCGCTGACCGGCTGTGGGCCCGTCCGGCCGTGACGGTGCTCGGCATCGACTGCCCGCCGGTGGTCGGCGCGACGCCGTCGGTGCACGCGAGCGCCGGCGCGCTGATCAGCCTGCGGGTGCCGCCGGGCGTGGACACCACCGAGGCCGTCAAGCTGCTGGAGGCGCACATGGTGGCGCACACCCCGTGGAAGGCGCGCCTGGAACTGGAGATCGTGGGCCAGGGCCAGCCGTTCCAGGCGGACACGAACAGTCCGGCGTACGCGTCGATGGCGGCGGCACTGCAGGAGGCGTACCCGGGCGAGGAGATGCAGGTCGCCGGCATGGGCGGCTCGATCCCGCTGTGCAACACGCTGACGCAGCTGTACCCGGACGCGGAGATGCTGCTGATCGGGCTGAGCGAGCCGGAGGCGCAGATCCACGCGGTCAACGAGAGCGTGTCGCCGCAGGAGCTGGAGCGCCTGTCGGTGGCCGAGGCCCTCTTCCTCGTCAACTACGCGGAGTCCAAGCGCGGCTGACCCGCCGCGAGTCCGGTCGTACGCCCAGGGCGCAGTGCGCCCTGGGCGTACTGCGCCCTGGGCGTACTGCGCCCTGGGCGTACTGCGCTCCGGGTGAACTCGCGTGCGCGGGGCGGGGCCGGATCCGTACGTTCGCGGCATGGATCTTGTCGAAGTGCTGCCGAACCGGCTCCACATGCTCCGCTTCCCCATCGGCCAGGCGTACGTCTGGCAGGACGGCGAGGCACTCACCCTGATCGACGCCGGTCACGCCGGGTCCGCCGACGCGATCGAGGGGGCGCTGCGATCACTCGGGCTGATTCCCGAGCGGCTGGAGCGGATCGTGCTGACCCACTGCCACCGCGACCACGTCGGTGCCGCCGGTGAGCTCGCCGCCCGCTGGGGCGCGCGGGTGCTCGCGCACCGCCTGGACGCGCCCGTGATCCGGGGCGAGTCGCCCGTGCCCGAACCGGTACTGCTGGACTGGGAACTCCCCCTGTACGCGCGCGGGCTGACCGTCCCCGAGGCCCCGCCCACCCCGGTCGACCGGGAGCTGGAGGACGGCGACGCGCTGGGCTTCGGGGACGGGGCGTACGTGGTCCACGCCCCGGGTCATACGGATGGCAGCATCGGCGTCCATCTCCCGCGCCACGGCGTGCTGTTCACGGGGGACTGCGTCGCCGCCGTCGGCCCGCTGATGCTGGGCGTCTTCAACGTGGACCGGGCACGGGCGGCCCGGTCGTTCCGGCGGCTGGCCGCGCTCGCCCCTTCGACGGCCTGCTTCGGACACGGGGATCCGCTGACGGAGGACACCGCGGCGGCCCTCTCCGCGGCCGCCGCGGCTTCCTGATGGACCGGGCCCCGGTCAGCCCACGGGGACGCCCGCCTCCAGGTACAGGGGGCGGCCCCGCTCCCGGGCGCGCAGGGCCCAGCGCAGGCGCTCGTAGCGGTGCCGCGGGAGCAGTCCGGCGGCCTCGTCCTCCGTGACGAAGCGCCAGGCCCGCAGCTCCGGGCCGGGCAGCCGGAGCCGGTCCTGCGCGCCGTCCGTGAGGCGGCCGCCGTCGAAGAGCAGGCGCAGCCCCCCGTAACCGGGCGGCTGCGGGGGCTCCCAGTCGACGACGAGGAGCCCGGGCGCCCGGTCCAGTACGAGGCCCAGTTCCTCGGCGACCTCCCGTACGCCCGCGCACCCGGGTGCCTCGCCGGCTTCGACGACGCCGCCCGGGAACTCCCAGCCCGCCTTGTACGTCGGATCCACCAGCAGCACCCGGTCCTGTTCGTCGAAGAGCAGCACTCCGGACGCCACCGTCTCCCGCGTGGGCTCCGGGGTCTGCACAATGTCGCAGACCCGGGCCTCCTCGGTGCGCACCGCTTCCGCGATCCGCTCCGCGGTCTCGCGCACGCTCAGGGCGCCGTTGTCGATGACGTGCGCGTCGGCGGTGAGCCAGCCGAGTGCCTGCTGGTAGACGGGGATGTGGTCGTAGGCCCACTGGCGGACCCGGAGGTCCACGTCCTGCGGCTCGCCCGGCTCCTCCCGCGTCGCGATCCGCTGTCGAAGGATCGTTTCCTCAGGGGCCAGCAGCACATGGCGCACCGCTATCCGGCGAGCCGCCAGACCGCCGAAGATCTCGTCCCGGTACTCCTGCCGGAGCAGGGTCATCGGTACGACCAGCACCCCGCCCAGTTCCGCGAGCATCGCCGCCGCCGTGTCCACCACCAGGCGCCGCCAGCTCGGCAGGTCCTGGTAGTCGGAGACCTCCGCCAGGCGCTTGCGCGGCAGCAGCACGCGCAGCGCGTCGCCGATCAACTCCGGATCGAACAGAGTGCTGTCCGGCAGGATTCCTGTCAGTTCGCGGGCCGTGCTGGTCTTTCCGGCGCTGAATGTGCCGTTGATCCAGACAATCACGTCTACCCCTCTCCCCATGGCTCCGCCGGAGCCCCCAGTGGCTTGCCCGCCTCACCCTGCCACGGAAACCTCACTATCGGCCGAGTGCATATCCTCAAGGTCACAGCGCCGCCCGATACTCCGGAGGTTTCCCCACCGTGCCCATCAGCCGCCGCCCGTCCGACCCCCGTTACGGAAACCGGCCGACCATGAAGGACGTGGCGGCCCGGGCGGGCGTGGGCCTGAAAACGGTGTCCCGGGTGGTCAACGGTGAGGCCGGCGTCACCCCCGACACCGAGCAGCGGGTCCAAGAGGCCATCGACGCCCTCGGGTTCCGCCGCAACGACAGCGCCCGCGTCCTGCGCAAGGGCCGAACCGCCACCGTGGGCCTGGTCCTTGAGGACCTCGCCGACCCCTTCTACGGCCCGCTGAGCCGCGCGGTGGAGGAGGTGGCCCGTGCGCACGGCGCGCTCCTCTTCAACGGCTCCAGCGCCGAGGACCCGGACCGCGAGCGGGAGTTGGCGCTCGCGCTGTGCGCGCGCCGGGTCGACGGGCTGATCGTGATCCCGGCCGGCGACGACCACCGCTACCTGGAACCGGAGATCCGGGCGGGCGTGGCCACCGTCTTCGTGGACCGCCCGGCCGGCCGGATCGACGCGGACGTGGTGCTCTCGGACAACTTCGGCGGCGCCCGGGACGGGGTGGCGCACCTGATCGCGGGCGGCCACCGCCGCATCGGCTTCATCGGCGACCATCCGCGCATCCACACGGCGGCGGAACGCCTGCGCGGCTACCGCGAGGCGATGGCGGACGCGGGCCTGCCCGTGGCCGAATCCTGGGTCTCCCTCGGCTCCACGGCGCCCGAGCGGGTCTCCGCGGCGGCCCGGGCGATGCTCGCGGGCCCGGAGGCGGTGTCGGCCGTCTTCGCCGGCAACAACCGCGTGACGGTCACCGTCGTACGGGTCCTCGCCGACCGGGAGCACCCCGTGGCCCTGGTCGGCTTCGACGACTTCGAACTGGCCGACATGCTCCGCCCCGGCGTCACCGTGGTCGCCCAGGACCCGGCGAAGCTGGGCCGGGTGGCCACGGACCGCCTCTTCCAGCGCCTCGCCGGAACCGACCTCCCCCCGACCCGGATCGAACTCCCGACCCGCCTGGTCCCCCGCGGTTCGGGCGAACTCCCGCCGACTGCCTGACGCCCCACCGGATCAGCCCGCACAGCCCGGGAGCGGCCCCCGCCGGGTCGGATGGCCCCGCCGGGTCGGACGCGCCTGAAGACGGCGAGGCCCGGCCAGGGTCTCCCCGGCCGGGCCTCGTGCGGTACTGCACGGCTCAGGAGGTCGCCGTCAGCGTCGCCGAGCGGCGCGGGATCGCGAAGGCGTCCAGTTCCGCGCGGGTCAGACCGGTCAGGGCGGTGACCTCGTCGGCGCCGACGGCGCCGCAGTCGAGGCCGCGCACCAGGTAGCCGGCCAGCGCCTTCGCGGTGGCGGGCTCGTCCATCACGTCGCCCTCGATCTTGGCGACGTACGCCTTCAGGCGCGCGGCGGCGGCGTCGAGGCCCTCGCGGTAGAAGGTGAAGACGGCCGCGTAGCGGGTCGGCAGGTGGCCCGGGTGCATGTCCCAGCCCTGGTAGTAGGCGCGGGCCAGGGCGCGGCGGGTCAGGCCGTAGTGGAGCTTCCAGGCCTCGTGGACGTGCTCGGTGGTGCCGATCGGCAGGACGTTCGTGGAGCCGTCGGACACGCGTACGCCGGTGCCGGCGGCCGCGACCTGCATGATCGCCTTCGCGTGGTCGGCGGCCGGGTGGTCGCTCGACTGGTACGCGGCGGAGACGCCGACGCAGGCGCTGTAGTCGAAGGTGCCGTAGTGCAGACCGGTGGCGCGGCCCTTGGCGGCCTCGATCATCCGGGCCACGGTGGCGGTGCCGTCGGAGGCCAGGATGGACTGGCTGGTCTCGATCTGGATCTCGAAGCCGATCCGCCCCGGGCGCAGGCCGCGGGCCGTCTCGAAGGCCTCCAGCAGCTTCACGAAGGCGCTGACCTGCTCGGCGTACGTGACCTTCGGGAGGGTCAGGACGAGGCCCTCGGGGAGTCCGCCGTTGGCCAGCAGGCCGGACAGGAAGATGTCGGTGGTGCGGATGCCGCGGTCGCGGACGTTGGACTCCATGCACTTCATGCGGATGCCCATGTACGGGGCGTTCGTGCCGTTGGAGAAGGCCTCCGAGACGAGGCGGGCGGCGCGGGCCGCGGCCTGGTCCTCCTCCTCGTCGGAGCGGACGCCGAAGCCGTCCTCGAAGTCGACGCGGAGGTCCTCGATGGGCTCGGAGGCGAGCTTGGCACGGACGCGGTCGTAGACCGGCACGGCCAGTTCGTCGGAGATGCCGAGCACCTTGGCGAAGGTGGCGGCGTCCGGGGCGTGCTCGTCGAGGGCGGCGAGGGCCTGGTCGCCCCAGGTGCGGATGGTGTCCGCGGCGAAGACGTCACCGGGCACGTAGACCGTGTGGATGGGCTGGCGGGTGCCGGGGTCGCCCGGGTAGTGGCGCGCGAGTTCCGCGTCCACCGGCGCGAGGGAGGCGCTGATGCCCTCGCTGACCGCACCTGCGAGGCTCGTCGCCACCTTCTCCTGCTGACCCATCGTGCACTCTCCTCTTTTCCGCTTCACGGAAGCTTAGATCCGCATAGCAGAATTTAGTCACGTGGTTCCGCTCCGTCAATGGTCCCTCTCCGGTCCTGGACAAACGACTCGGGGCCGTGCGGTGAGAATCACCACACGGCCCCGGGGACCACTTATCCGCAGGTCAGCCCTTGCGGACCTTGATCTCCTCGGTCAGCTGCGGGACGACCGCGAAGAGGTCGCCGACCACGCCGTAGTCGACCAGGTCGAAGATCGGGGCCTCGGCGTCCTTGTTGATGGCCACGATGGTCTTCGAGGTCTGCATGCCGGCCCGGTGCTGGATCGCGCCCGAGATGCCGGAGGCGATGTACAGCTGCGGGGAGACCGACTTGCCGGTCTGGCCGACCTGGTTGGAGTGCGGGTACCAGCCGGCGTCGACGGCGGCGCGCGAGGCGCCGACGGCCGCACCGAGGGAGTCCGCGAGGTCCTCGATGATGTGGAAGTTCTCGGCACCGTTGACGCCGCGGCCGCCGGAGACCACGATCGCGGCCTCGGTGAGCTCGGGGCGGCCGGTCGACTCGCGCGGGGTGCGGGAGACGACCTTGGTGCCGGTGGCCAGGGCGCCGAAGGAGACGGCGAGCGTCTCGACGGCGCCGGCGGCCGGGGCGGCCTCGACCGGAGCCGAGTTCGGCTTCACGGTGATGACCGGGGTGCCCTTGGAGACACGGGACTTGGTGGTGAAGGACGCGGCGAAGGCGGACTGCGTCGCCACCGGGCCATCGTCACCCGCCTCCAGGTCGACGGCGTCGGTGATGATGCCGGAGCCGATGCGGACCGCCAGGCGGGCGGCGATCTCCTTGCCCTCGGCGGAGGACGGGACGAGCACGGCCGCCGGGGAGACCGCGTCGTACGCGGCCTGGAGCGCGTCCACCTTCGGTACGACGAGGTACTCGGTGAACTCGGGGGCGTCGGCGGTGAGGACCTTGACGGCGCCGTGCTCGGCGAGCACGGCGGCGGTGTCGGCCGCACCGGCGCCCAGGGCGACGGCGACGGGCTCGCCGATGCGGCGGGCCAGCGTCAGCAGCTCAAGGGTGGGCTTGCGGACGGCGCCGTCCACGTGGTCGACGTAGACGAGAACTTCAGCCATGGGACTGCTCTCCTGCTATTGCGAAGTGTCTGGGGGCTTGTGAGGAGTGGCCGAAGTTCTTAGATGAACTTCTGGCCGGCCAGGAACTCGGCCAGCTGCTTGCCGCCCTCGCCCTCGTCCTTGACGATCGTGCCGGCGGTGCGCGCCGGACGCTGGGCCGCGGAGTCGACCGTGGTCCAGGAGCCTTCCAGACCGACCTCGTCGGCCTCGATCTCCAGCTCCTCCAGGTCCCAGGACTCCACCGGCTTCTTCTTGGCGGCCATGATGCCCTTGAAGGACGGGTAGCGGGCCTCGCCCGACTGGTCCGTCACCGAGACGAGCGCGGGGAGGGAGGCCTCCAGCTGCTCGCTCGCGGTGTCGCCGTCGCGGCGGCCGGTCACGGTGCCGTCCTCGACCTTGACCTCGGAGAGCAGGGTGACCTGCGGGACGCCCAGGCGCTCGGCCAGGATCGCCGGGAGCACGCCCATGGTGCCGTCGGTCGACGCCATGCCGGTGATGACCAGGTCGTAGCCGGCCTTCTCGATCGCCTTGGCGAGCACCAGCGAGGTGCCCATGACGTCGGTGCCGTGCAGGTCGTCGTCCTCGACGTGGATGGCCTTGTCGGCGCCCATCGACAGCGCCTTGCGCAGCGCGTCCTTGGCGTCCTCGGGGCCCACCGTCAGAACGGTGATCTCGGCATCGTCGGCCTCGTCGGCGATCTGCAGCGCCTGCTCGACGGCGTACTCGTCGAGCTCGGACAGCAGGCCGTCGACGTCGTCGCGGTCGACGGTCAGGTCATCGGCGAAGTGCCGGTCGCCGGTGGCGTCGGGCACGTACTTCACACAGACAACGATCCTCAGGCTCACGCCGGCTCTCCTACCGCATCGTCTTTTTCTGATACCGCCTTGTGCAGGCAGCATAGGCGCCTTGTCGGGCGGATCCCGGTCGGGGCGGCCCGCGCTCCGAAGGGAATGTTACTCGTCAGTACACCTTGGGTTCCACCAAGTCGCAAGGCCGGTCAACTGTGATCTGCCCAACGCCGCCCGACCCCGCCCAAGCAGGGACGATTCAGTCGCGCAACGCGTTGAAGCGACCCTGGTGGTAGAGCAGGGGGCGGCCTTCCCCGGCCGGATCCCCCACAACCGCCTCCGCGATGATCACACGGTGCTCGCCGGCGGGCACACGGGCCACCACCCTGCACACCAGCCACGCCAGTACGCCGTCCAGAACGGGAACCCCGTGGGGCCCCGTGCTCCAGCCGGTGCCCGGGCCGAATCGGTCGGCTCCGCTCCGCGCGAACAGGCCTGCGAGCTCCCGCTGGTGCTCGCCGAGTATGTGGACGCCGAGGTGCTCGCTGTCGCGCACCGCGGGCCAGCTGGAGGCCCCGGTGCCGATGGTGAACGAGAGCAGCGGAGGGTCCGCGGACACGGAGTTGAGCGAGGTGGCGGTGAAACCCGCCGGGCGCCCGCCGGTCTCGGCGGTGATCACGGCGACTCCGGCGGCGTGCTGCCGGAACACGGAGCGCAGGAGGTCGGGCGAGCCGGGGAGCCCTGTGTGGAATCGGGGGGACGGAGCCGTCGGGGCCGCGGGAGCGGTCATCGGGGTACTTCCTTCTGCCGCGGAGCACGCGGGCACTGTCGGGGATCGGGGACCGGGGGCGTTCAGTGATCCCAACAGCGCGCGCTCGCGTGGCGGACGAGGTCGACATGGACCCGTCCGTAGAGCAGGAGTTCATACGGCATGCGGCCAGCCTGGCGATCGCGCGTGTACACAGTCAAGCGGGATCCGGCAGATGTCAGGCGCGTCACGCTGCGTGCGGGCTCGCGGCACGGCGCGTGTGCCGGTGCTCACACCGGTGCCCGGACCGACGCGTCCACCCACACGTCCGCCGACCCGTCCACCTGCGCGCCTCTCAGACGGCGGCCCCCAGGGCGGCGATCACATCCGCCTTGCGCGGCATCCCGGACGCCCGCCGGACGATCCGGCCCGCCGCGTCCAGGACGAGCACGGTCGGGGTCTTCTCGATCCCCAGCGCCCGGACGAGTTCGAGACTGTCCTCGGCGTCGATCTCGATGTGCGCGACGCCCTCGACCATCGCCGCGACCTCGGCGAGGATCCGCCGGGTGGCCCGGCAGGGCTGGCAGAACGCGCTGGAGAACTGCACCAGGCTGGCCCGCTCCCCCGGCTCCGCGCCCAGTTCCGCCGCGCCCAGCCGGCCCGGCGCCTCATCCTGCCCGCGCACCCGCACTCCCGTCGTCGCCCCGGCCGTCACCCCGGCCTTCACCCGGCCGTCACCTTCGTGTGCGTACATCATCGACGTACGCTCGTACGGGAACGAAGCGCCCACCGGACCTGCATGATTCCCGGCGTGACGAGAATCTCCCCGGGCACGGCCGTCTGGGCTGGCCAGCAGCGCGCGCATGGGGCACGATCCCCAATGGCGCGTAACCTACGCTGCCGTAACTTCCGGCCGGGAGCACCTCCCCAGGCAGAAAGCGGGGTCTCCGCACCATGGCTGAGTTCGTCTACCCCCCGGTGATCGGCGCCGCGCACACGCTCTTCCGCGCGCTGGACATCCGTATCGACATGAAGGGCACCGAGAACATCCCGCGCAAGGGCGGGGCGGTCCTGGTGTCGAACCACATCGGCTACCTCGACTTCATCTTCGCCGGCCTGACCGCGCGGCCGCAGAAGCGCCTGGTGCGGTTCATGGCGAAGGAGTCGGTGTTCCGGCACACGGTGTCCGGCCCGCTGATGCGCGCGATGAAGCACATCCCGGTGGACCGCGCGCAGGGTGAGTCGGCGTACCAGCACGCGCTCGACTCGCTGCGCTCCGGCGAGATCATCGGGGTGTTCCCGGAGGCGACGATCTCCCAGTCGTTCACCCTCAAGAGCTTCAAGTCTGGTGCGGCGCGCATGGCGCAGGAGGCCGGCGTCCCGCTGATCCCGGTGGCCCTGTGGGGCACCCAGCGCCTGTGGACCAAGGGTCGCCCGAAGAACCTCAAGCGCAGCCACATCCCGGTGACGATGCGCGTCGGCGAGCCGCTCGAGGCGCCGACGGACCAGTACGCCGGTGCCATCACCCGGCGGCTGCGCGAGCGCGTGCAGGAACTGCTGGACGCGGCGCAGCGCGCCTACCCGGAGAAGCCCAAGGGCACCGAGGACTCGTGGTGGCTGCCGGCCCACCTGGGCGGGACCGCCCCGACGCCTGCCCAGGTGAAAGAAGCGGGCTGATCCCCACCGCGGACCGCGGCCCCGTCCCTCCAGGGGACGGGGCCGCGGTCGCACCGGGATCCTGGCGCCGGGCGCCTCAGCCCGGGTAGGTCCTGCCGTCGGGCAGCTGCGGCGGGTCCACGGTGCCGGTCACGGCGATACCGCCCGCGACCGTGTCGTCCTCGGGGGGACCACACGGTGCGACGATGCACTGCCATTGGGTCGGCTTCCCGGGGGTGACGATGATCCTGTCGTCGGATGAACCGCCCTTGCCCGGATGCTTCTTGCCCCACTTGCCCCACTGGCCGGACCGGTCCTTGCCGGGCTGACCCTTGGTGGGCTGATCCTGGTCGGGGTTGACCTTGATGGTGCCCTCACTGCCGGGCGGCTGGACCAGGAGCAGGTTGGACTTGGTGCTGTTGTCCCCGTCGCTGCCGTCCGCCACGATCGTGTGCGGTGTCGCCGGGGTGGCGGCGAAGGCGGTGGTGGGCACCAGCACGCCTCCGGCGGCTATGGCGGTCGAGGCGGCGAGCAGGGCGAGGCGTCGCTTTCGAAAGGGGTGGGTCATTGCGGTTCTCCTCTGGCGGGAAAGGTGGAACGGACACCACCAGTACGCCTCGCCGCTCCCGTCGCGTCACGCCCCTGGATCTCGTGGCTTGACGGCCCGCAGCGACTGCGCTAAGCCGCGCCGACCGCTCAGTTGGGGTTGTCGGCGTGGGTCAGGGTCTCCCATGCCTCGAAGTGGTTCTCGGTACCCGCCGGGCGCCGCCCCTCGGTGAGCCTGCGGGTGTTCTCCATGGTCACGCCGAGCCGGGTGTGCAGGGCGTTGTAGCCGACCTCGGTCGCCGGGCCGATGCCCTTGGCCAGGGTTCCGCCGCACAGCCAGGACGGCACCGCCTCGCCGAGTTCGTACTTCGCGTGGAAGCCGAGCGCGTGCCGGAAGCGGTCCTTGAACTGCGGGTACAGGTCACGCCCCTGGATCCGCGAGGTCTCGGCGACGTGCATGGTCGCCGCGATCCCCATGCCCGTGTGGCCGAAGTCCCGGCAGGTCTCCTGGGCGAGGCCGTCCACGAAGGTGCTCTGGCCGTGCCAGTACTCCACCAGCTCGCTCCTGGTGTCGATGCCGGAGCGTGGCGGGTACACGGGCTGCGCCCCGTCGGACGCCAGGTAGAAGTAGGCGGGGACGCGGCCGAGGTAGATCCCCATCGCCTTGTCGTAGCTCGCGCGGTCGTCGAGGTGGACGGCGATGCCGACGGCGGCGTCCATCATGATCAGTTCCCAGTTGCCGTTGCTGTTCGGCCGGCCGTTGATGACCTCGGGCAGGTAGACGTCGCGCAGCATGGTCGCGAACCGCCCCTGGCCCGGCCAGCCGCCGTCGTACGTGTGCTTGACGATCTCGGCGGCGCGCGGCCAGGTGGATCCCGCCCAGCCGCTCTGCAGCGGGGCGTTGCTGTTGGTGTGGTCCTTGATCTGCGCGGACCAGGCGTCCATCAGCTCGATCGACTTCTTCGCGTACCTGCTGTCCCTGGTGATGTACCAGGCGAGCGCCTGGGTGTAGGCGGCGATGGCGTCCTCGCGCTCGTCGGAACACCCGATGTCCGGGTTCGAGTACGAGCCGCACTCGACGACGGCGCGCGGCTTGGGCGTGCGCGACAGCGAGCCGTACTTGCTCGCGAGCATGGAGTCGAAGGCCGACTTCCACGGCTGCTGTCCCGCCTGCACCTTCGTCCGTACGAAGTCCAGCTGGGCGCGGCTGCTCAGGACTCCGGGGTGGGCGAACTGCGCGGGCGCGGCGGGGGCGGGGGCGGCGGCGGGGGGCGCCGCGAGGGTGGGGACGGGGACCACGGCCGCCGCCAGGCCGAGGGCCAGGGCGGTGAGCGCGGCGGGCAATCCGAAACGCATGGGGGGCCTTCCGGTGGGAGGGGTTCCGGCGCCCTTGAAAGTACTCATGCCCATGCCAAGCCGACAACGATATCCGACAAGAAACTTTCCTGTCAGCTCTCCCGCCTGCGGCGGCGATGGGCGGCGACGCGCGCCCGGCCGGCGCACGTGGTGGAGCAGTACCGGCGGGCGCTGCCCGGCCCGGTGGCGAGGAAGAACCGCCCGCAGCCCGCGGCGGCGCAGGCGCCCCAGGCGATCCGTCCGTACTCGGTGAGCAGCTGGGCGAGCGCGAGGGCGCCGGAGGCGAGGAACCAGTCGCCCCAGCCCGCCTCCTCCCCGCGGTCCACGTGCAGGTGCCAGGGGTGGCCGTCGTGCCGGGTCAGCCGGGGCCGGGTGGCGCACTCGGCCAGCAGCGCGTTGAGGGCGTCGGCGGCACGGTCCTCGTCGCTCTCGCCGAGCACCCCCGCCATCCGGCGGACGGCCGTGCGCAGTTCGGCGGCGCCCGCCTCGGAGAACGCCTGCTCGGTGAGGTCCGACGGACGCTCCCCGTGCCCGGCGAGCAGCTCCGCGAGGGCGGCGCGCGGAAGTTCGGGGTCGGCGCGGACCGCGTCTGCGAGGTCGATCAGCCGCCGGGCCGCCGAGAAGCCCTCTCGGGAGTCCGCCATGCCAAAGTCCTTTCCCCTTACACGCGAATGGCGTAACGTCTTGTGCGCCTATCACGTTACACACTGGGGGGTCCGGGGATGAGCGGGTTCGGGCGGTACCTGGCGGCGGCGCTGACCGCGCGGTTCGCCTCGGAGGGCATGGGGATGGCCGTGGTGCTGCTCGCCCTGGAGCGCACCGGGAGCGCCGCGTACGGGGCGTTCGTAGTGACCGCCTGGCTGGCCCCGCACGTGCTGGCGGCCCCGCTGGCGGGCGCCGCCGCGGCCCGGGCCCGCCGGCCGAGGCTGTTCCACGTCGGCGCCCTGGCCGGGTTCACGGCCGCCGTGGCGGTGCTGGCCGTACTGCTGGGCCGGGCGCCGATGCCGCTGGTGCTGGTGGTGGCGGCGCTCGGCGGCAGTTGCGGGCCGATGGTGACGGGCGGACTGTCCAGCCTGGTCACGGGACTGGTCCCGGCGGGCGCCGGGCGCGACCGGGCGTACGGCTGGGACGCCTCCACCTACAACGCCGCCTCGGTCACCGCGCCCGCGGCGGTCAGCCTGGCCGCGGCGCTGGGTTCCGCCGCTCCCGCGATGGCGGCCCTGGCGGCCTCCGGCGCGCTGGCGGCGGTGTTCGCGGCCACGCTTCCGTACGAGGACCCGGGCGCGGCCCCGTCGAAGGGCGGACCCCGGGCCGGGCTGGGCGCGGGGCTCGCAGCCCTGTGGCGGGTCCGGGAGCTGCGGGCGGTCACCTCGGCGACGACCGTGGCCTTCGTCGGCGTGGGCGCCCTCACCACCACCTCGGTCCTGCTGGCCGACGGGCTCGGCAGCCCGGGCGCCGGGGGCGTCCTCATGACGGCCTTCGCGGTGGGCGCGCTGGCGGGCTCGCTGACGCTGGGCCGGATGACGTCGGTGGAGCCGGGCCTGCTCGTGCGGTGGGCGCTCGCCGGTACCGGGGTGGCTCTGGCGGCGGCCGCGTTCACGTCCTCGGTCGCCGCGGCGGCGGCGCTGTTCGCGGTGGCCGGGGTGTGCGACGGACCGCTGCTCACGGCCACGCTGCGGATCCGCTCGGAGTACGCCCCGGACGAGGTCCGGACGCAGGTGTTCACCCTGGGCGCGGGGCTGAAGGTGACGGCGGCGTCGGCCGGGGCGGCCCTGGTGGGGCTCGCGGCCGACGCGCCCGCGTGGACGCTGCTGACCGGGATCGCCGGACTGCAGCTCGCGGCCGCCCTGCTGCACGCGCTGACGGCGGCGCGGGAGCCCCGCCCGTCGGCGGCGCTGTCGCCGGTTACAGCGCCGTCGGAAGCCTCCGCCACAACTCCGGCCGGTCGGCGGACTCCTGGAGGGCCTTGAGCGCGGCGGGGTGCGGGGCGGCGTACAGCACGGGGTAGTCGATCTCGCCGAGCTCCGGGCGGACGGGGAAGGCGAGTCGTTCGCCGTCGAGGCTGAACCGGGCGTCCACGCCCGGCTTGTTGCCCCGCGGGTCCTGGCGGTGCCAGCGCGAGTCGCCGGGCAGGCGCAGGGCGATCAGACCGTGGATCACGGGATTGGTCCCGTCGTCGTCCGCGAGGCGCTGGTAGCACAGGGCCGTCGCGATGCCCTGGGCGCGCAGGAGGGCGGCCAGGGCGTGGGACTTGGCGTAGCAGATGCCGTTGCGGGTGGCCAGGACGTCGGAGGCGCGCCAAGCGACGCGCGGGTCGCCCGAATCCCCCGAGTGCGGGATCGTGTCGCGGACGAACTCGAAGGCGGCCTCGGCGTACGCGTGCGCGTCGCCGCCCGTCGCGGTCCAGAACGCGTCCGCGGTTTCGCGCACGAGCGGGTGGTGGTGGTCGATGGCGTCATCGGCCGCCAGGTAGGCGGCAAGGCCGGTGTGCTCCTGGATCAGTTCCATGATCCAGGAGCATACCTATGCCGCTTTTTGCATATCTATTGAATTAGCGGGCGAGCTCTTCCTTGAGCGCCTGGAGGAAGCCGTCCACGTCCTCTTCCTGGGTGTCGAAGCTGCACATCCAGCGGACGTCACCGGCCGCCTCGTCCCAGAAGTAGAAGCGGTAACGCTTCTGCAGCCGCCGCGAGACCTCGTGCGGCAGCCGCGCGAACACCGCGTTCGCCTGCACCGGGTAAAGGATCTCCACGCCGTCCGTCTCGCGCACGCCCGCGGCGAGACGCTGCGCCATCGCGTTGGCGTGCCGGGCGTTGCGCAGCCACAGGTCCTTGGCGAGCAGCGCTTCCAGCTGTACCGACACGAACCGCATCTTCGACGCGAGCTGCATCGACATCTTGCGGATGTGCTTCATCTGCCGGACCGCGTCCGGGTTGAGCACCACCACGGCCTCGCCGAACATCATGCCGTTCTTGGTGCCGCCGTACGACAGCACGTCCACGCCGACCGTGTTCGTGAAACTGCGCATCGGCACGTCGAGCGCCGCGGCGGCGTTGGCTATCCGGGCGCCGTCGAGGTGCACCTTCATGCCGAGGCCGTGGGCGTGATCGCAGATGGCCTTGATCTCGTCCGGGGTGTAGACCGTGCCGAGTTCGGTGTTCTGGGTGATCGAGACGACCTGGGGCATGGCCCGGTGCTCGTCCTCGAAGCCCCAGGCCTCCTGGTCGATCAGCTCGGGGGTGAGCTTGCCGTCGGGGGTGGGCACGGCGAGCAGCTTGATGCCCGCCATCCGCTCGGGCGCGCCGCCCTCGTCCACGTTGATGTGGGCGGTCTTGGCGCAGATCACGGCGCCCCACCGGTCGGTCATGGCCTGCAGGGCGACGACATTGGCGCCCGTGCCGTTGAAGACCGGGAAGGCTTCCGCGTACGGACCGAAGTGGCTGCGGATGACCTTCTGCAGGTGTTCGGTGTACTCGTCGTCGCCGTACGAGACCTGATGGCCGCCGTTGGCCAGAGCGACGGCCGCGAGCAGCTCGGGGTGGATCCCCGCGTAGTTGTCGCTCGCGAAACCGCGCACCGCCGGATCGTGGTGCCGCCGGGCATCGGTCTTCCCGGCATCGGTTCTCACGGTTGCGGAGTGAGCCACAGACGCTGTCCGTTCACATCGGTGGCGGGCCGCTCCCAGACGCCGGCGATGGCCTCAGCCAGCTCCTTGACGTCGGTGAAGCCCGCGAACTTCGCATTGGGACGCTCGGCGCGCATCGCGTCGTGCACCAGTGCCTTGATGACCAGGATCGCAGCCGCCGCCGCGGGGCCCTCGTCACCCCCCGCCTTGCGGAAGGAGTCCGCCATGGCCAGGGTCCAGGCCTCGGCGGCCGCCTTGCCCGCGTTGTACGCGGCGTTGTTGGCGACCGGCTTGTGCGCGCCGGACTGGCTGACCAGGACGAAGCGTCCGCGGTCGCTGCGCAGCAGTCCGTCGTGGAAGGCGAGCGAGGTGTGCTGGACCGTGCGGATGAGGAGCTTCTCCAGGAAGTCCCAGTCCGCGAGGTCGACGTCGGTGAAGGTCTTGCTGCCGCGCCAGCCGCCGACGAGGTGGACGAGACCGTCGATCCGGCCGAACTCCTTCTCGGTCCGCTCGGCCCACGCCTTGGTCGCGTCGAGGTCGAGCAGGTCCACGGTGTCACCGGTGACGGTGGCACCGCCGTGGGCGTAGCGCGCCGCGTCCACGGCCTCGGCGAGGCGCGCCGGATCGGCGTCGGACGCCACGACCACCGCACCCGCTTCGGCGAGGCGGAGCAGGGCGGCGCGGCCCGCGGGCCCGCCGGCCCCGGCCACCGCCACCACCGCTCCGTGCAGCTTTCCGTTGCCGTTCCCGGAGCCGTTCATCTGTTCAGCCTCCTGAGGGCGAGTGCTCACGCGGCGGCCCGATCGGCGTTCTCCGCGTTGCCGGCCGTGATGCCCTTGGTCGAAGCGATCACGCTCTTGAGCTTCTTGGCGAGGGCCTCATAGAACATGCTGAGCGGAAACTCGTCCGGAAGCACGTCGTCCACGAGCTTGCGCGGAGGCTGCGTCATGTCGAGGGCGTCGGGCCCCTTGGCCCACTTGGAGCCCGGGTGCGGGGCGAGGTACGTCGAGACCAGCTCGTAGGCCTTGAACCAGTGGACGAGCTTCGGGCGGTCGATGCCGGCCCGGTAGAGGTCCTCGATCTCGCCGCACAGCTGGTTGGTGACCTGCGGGGCACGCATCCAGTCGATCTTCAGCTTGTTGTCCGTCCAGCGCACGACGTCGTGCTTGTGGAGGTACGCGAAGAGCAGCTGGCCGCCGAGGCCGTCGTAGTTGCGGTTGCGGTCGCCGGACACCGGGAAGCGGAACATCCGGTCGAAGAGGACGGCGTACTGCACGTCGCGGCCGTGCTCGTTGCCCTCGGACTCCAGCTTCACGGCCTCCTTGAAGGCGGTGAGGTCGCAGCGCAGCTCCTCCAGGCCGTACATCCAGAACGGCTGGCGCTGCTTGATCATGAAGGGGTCGAACGGCAGGTCGCCGTGGCTGTGGGTGCGGTCGTGGACCATGTCCCACAGGACGAAGGCCTTCTCGCAGCGCTCCTGGTCCTCGACCATGCGGGCGATGTCCTCGGGCAGCTCGATGCCGAGGATGTCGACGGCGGCCTCGGTGACCTTGCGGTAGCGGGCGGCCTCACGGTCGCAGAAGATCCCGCCCCAGGTGAAGCGCTCGGGGGCCTGGCGCACCGCGATGGTCTCCGGGAAGAGCACCGCGGAGTGGGTGTCGTAGCCCGGGGTGAAGTCCTCGAAGGTGATGCCGAGGAACAGCGGGTTGTCGTACCGGGTGCGCTCCAGCTCGGAGAGCCACTCGGGCCACACCATCTTGAGGACGACGGCCTCGAGGTTGCGGTCGAGGTTGCCGTTCTGCGTGTACATCGGGAAGACGACCAGGTGCTGGAGCCCGTCGACGCGCTCGGCGGCCGGGTGGAAGGCCAGCAGGGAGTCCAGGAAGTCCGGCACCTGGAAGCCGTCGGCGGCCCACTTGCGCAGGTCGTCGACGAGCGCCTGGTGGTACGCCGTGGCGTGCGGGAGCAGCGGGGACAGCGTCTCGACGGCGCGGATCACGCGCCCGACGGCAGCTTCGGCGGTGTGCTGGGCGGGTGCGCCCTCGACCCCGAAGGCGATGGACCCGTCCGCGGACTGCCAGGGGCGGATCTCCTCCACGGCGGCCTTGAGCTCGGGCCACGCGGGGTGGTCGACCACCCGCGCCCCGGCGGTTATCACGGCACCGCCGACACCCGGCACAAGAGTTTCCGTCATGTCACTTCCTCCACAGGAGAACCTCACGTCAAGGCAGCGTAAACGTGTGAGGCTCTTCCGCTCAAGTGGTAACTCGGGAAATTATCCTGCGCGACCCCCTGATTCACCGAAAGTCTTCCCGTTCGTCAGCGTGGAACGGATGGCTCCGCCCAGTCGCGACATGGCCTGTCGAGCCTCCGGCAGCACCCCGGCCAGCGCCAGGAAGCCGTGGAACATCCCGTTCCGGAAGTCGAGGACCGAAGGAACTCCGCTCTCGCCCAGCCTGCAGTGGTACGCCAGCCCGTCGTCCCTCAGCGGGTCGCACCCGGCGACGAGGGCGCTTTCGTGCGTTACGAGGCAAGTTCCTTCTTGATCTGAGCGGCCTCCAGGCCGGCGTCCCGCTTCGGCATCGTCCACCGGTAAGCCTTACCCTCCCCGTCGGTGTAGATGAGGATGCCGCCAGCGTGGACGGTGTCAAGGTCGAACACAGCCCCGTCCAGGACGAACGATCCCGGCTGCACGGTCCGACCCGCGTTGAACGAGTCCGCGACCACATTGAACGCTTCCCCGTTGCCTTGCGCGATGGCCTGCCCGTCGGGTGCTACCCAGCTCCAGCCGCCACCGTCGATGGGTGCGACCTGGTCGGCTGCGACCGCGGTAGTTGCGCGCGCCTTGTAGGCAATGAAGGCGAACGTAGCCTTTGTCGGCTTCGTGACGCTATTCCCAGTGGTGTACACGAGCTGGTCGGGGTGATCTCAAGTCGGCCGGTACCGCCCGCGCCGACTGTCTCCGCGGGCTGCCCGAGCTGGAGCGCTGCGGCCGGCGGGGCCGACGCGGACCCCCTCTCGGCCTTCAGCCTGGGAGGGGGCCTCTTTCGTGCGTCCTGGGTCAGGGCTTCTCGCCGATGGCCGCACGCAGCCAGTCGAGAGTGCCCTGGCCGAGGAGCTCGTCGGCGAGCCGCTGGCCAGACTCCGTCGTCAGCCGCGCTCGGCTGTTGTCGATCCATCGCTGCGCAGCCTCGTACCCCTGGGCCTTGTACTCAATGCCCTGGAGCATGCACTCCAGCTTGTCCGCGTCGCGCGCGCAGATCGCCTCCGGCGAGTCCTTCCCCTCGTACTCGGCGACCAGCTCCTGGATCGCCGACGCGAGGACTTCGGGCATGCCCGCAGTCTGGTCGGCCGTCACCGCCTGCGGGTCGGCGCTCGTCGCGTA
Source organism: Streptomyces sp. NBC_00190 (assembly GCF_036203305.1). Lineage (GTDB taxonomy): Bacteria > Actinomycetota > Actinomycetes > Streptomycetales > Streptomycetaceae > Streptomyces. Next base: position 1,325,104 of record NZ_CP108131.1, read on the forward strand.
CTTCTTCCCGAGGTGGTTGACGTCCCCGGTGCGGGTCTCCTGCGTGTCGTGCCACACGGCGAGGAAGGCGGCGCGCGCGGGGTCGGCGCCTTCCAGCTTTGCGATGATCGACGCGATGAGCGAGGTGCGCCACGAGTGCTCGGCTACGCTCTCGGGGGTCCTGACGCCAGCCATCCACCAGCCCGTTCGGGCGGTGTGCTTGAGCGTGCCTGCCTCGTAGAGGAAGCGCGCCACCGCAGACAGGTCGTCAGCCACTATGTCTCTCCTTCTCACGCCTCGGCGAGGCGGATCGCGTACCAGATACCCTCCAGCTCTCGGCGCGCACGCGTCGAGGCTGTAGTGCTATCCAACAGCACGGGCAGCTGTGCACGCAGCGCGCGGCCGGCGTCTGAGCCGGTGCGGAGCAGGCCCGGGCGCGCGGCCAGCAGAGCCCACAGAGTGTGCACGTTGAGATCGAAGAAACCGTGCTGCGGCGCGAGGCCGCTGACGAGGTGCTGAAGCAGCCGGTGCCCGTGCCAGGACATCGTGCCGGGGGCTGCGATGAAGTCGTCGGAAAGCTCGGGGTACACCGACTCCCCAATCCAGTAAGCCCAGTAGCTCAGGTTGGCCGCCTCCCCAGCCTCGTCATCGTCCAAGGTCGTGGAGATGAAGTGCCGCATCCGGTCTCGGTCTCCCTGCCGTGCAGCCACGGCGGCGACGGAGCGGGAGGTGAGCCACTGCGTGAGCCAGTCGGACGACCGCTCGGCCTTCCGCTGCTGGGCCAGCCAGTCGGATGTGTCCGACGCGTCGTCGTAACCGGCGAGGTACAGGGCCTGCCTGCGTAGAAGGAACTGCCCGTCCTTCTGGGATTCCTCAGCCATGCGCCGCATGTGGCCGAAGAAGCGACGGTGCTCGTCCCGCGTGAGCTCGGGCCGGCTGGCGGCGGGCCCGCGGCGGGGGCGTGACGGCGCCTGTAAAGCCCGCATGGGTTCGGGGGTGACGCCGTTCAGCGGCCAAGCGAGCACCTCGACGAGGTCGCGCTGCATGACCCAGGCGCCGAGCGGGCTGTCGCCCGGGGTGCCCTCGTCGTCTAAGGCACTGGCCAGCAGAACGTCGGCTTCCAGGGCCTTTTCCAGAGCGATGAGCAAGGCGGAGCTGGCGCCCATCCGCATGAGGCGGTGTCGATGCACGAGCATCTGGCCGACGGCGAGGGAGGTAAGCGGCCGGCGGCCGGTCTCCCAGCCAGCGACCGTGTCCGCTGAAACAGCGAACGCCTCCGCGAGGGTCTCCTGGGTGTGGCCGAGCTGCTCACGAATGACGCGGAACAGGTAGCCGGACACTATGCCTCTGCGGACCCGCCGGGGGGCGCCCTGACTGGCGGTCAGGGTAGAAGTCGGGGTGGTGCCCATGACGCTCCCTCTGCCTAGGCGTGCGTGCCAAGTAACCCGTACTGCCGGTCACTTCGAGCGGATCGGCCTGAAATCTACGCTCGTGGCTGTGGTCACCGGGCGCTCAGCGTAGCGCCGATGAGTGCCGCGGGAGACCCGCTCGACACCCCCTGACGAGGCTAGGGAGCACCGGCATGTCCAGCAAACGGCCTGATCTGGAACAGGCGGCCGCCCTCACGGCAACCGCCCTTGTCCCTCTCGGGCGTAAGCCCTCCGAGGTCAAGATCGCCGGTATTACAGACGGGCTCATCGATCAGGAAGTGCTCCTGGCGGCCGCCGTCGAGCACCTCCCCGGCGGAGCCGTCGCGCGAGCTACCTGGGAAGGCCTCGTCTTCCAGGGCCCTGAGGACACACCGCTGGGAAACTGGGCGCACTCCCGGGCGCTGGCCCGCACGGTCAGGCGGATGACCGAGATCATGTCGGCCGCGCCCAAGGCAGTCCGATGACCGCGGTAACGAGGCTCTGCCACACGGCCCCTCTCCCCCGGGCGCACGGACTGCCCGTAGAGGTCGCCGCTGGCCGAGCGTGCGTAGCGTGCGGACAGCGGCTCACCACCGGCGCGGTCCTGCTCGGCCGAGCACCGGGCCGTCACGGCGCCCACGACGTGAGCGTCGAGGTATGGGCCTGCCCCGCACCGGAGGGGGCGTAGTGACAGCCATGCGCCGGATGGACGAGGAGGCCTTTGACCTCTCACGGCTCCGGATGACGGTCGAGACATCAGCGGCACATCCCGAGGGCGTCTGCACGCTGGAGCACATGTTGTGTGCCGGCTGCCGGATGCTGGCCCGCATCGCGACCCAGTACGGCGGCCCCATGGCCGACTGCCGGATCTGCTGTTACGCCTGGGCCGTCCAGCATGACCCAGTGCGCTGCTGGCAGAGAGTGGATGTCTACGGGCCGTGGCTCTCGCTGCGGGCCACGTGACCGAGCGCGTGCGTCAGGCCCTGTACCTCGTGATCCTGATCGGCACCCTCGCCGTGATCATCATCGGCACCGTCTGCCCCTAAGAGTCCCGCCCGGCCGCGTATCTGCCAGGACCCACGGCCGGGACGGGTTGCACCACCCCAACGCAACTACTCGGAGGAATGATGACAACTCCCACTACCCTGGAAGCGTCCGCCCGACACCTGCTTTCGGCAGAGGGCTTCAGCCGCGTCGTACACCTCGTGCAGCGCGACAACGAGGGCATCGACCTGGCGCTGGCCGAGCGCATTACGGACGAAGCGATCAAGTTCGTGGCGGCGGCCGCGACGGCCACGGGCCGACACCTGCGCCCCTCCAAGGCCGTGGACATGGGCTGGCATGCGCTCATCCTCCACACGGCCATGTACCGCGGGCTGTGCGCGTCGCTCGGCCGGTTCGTGGACCACCGGCCGGAGGGCCCGGAGACCCTGCGCCGCGACGCGGACACCTTGGACCACGCGATGGACGCGATCCGGGGGGCCGGGTACGAGCCGGACGCCTATCTGTGGGGGCCACTGGCGGACACGGAGATCCACGCCGGGGACTGCATGCACAGCGAGTGCACGGAGGGCGGGTCGGCTTGCGCTGCCCCGCCGATGGCCTGACTCCTCCCGCTCCCCTACAGTCGACTACGTTCCGCGAGGAAGGGGTTGCTGTGAGCGAAGAGGCCGGAGGGCCGGAACGGGGAGTGTGGATTGACCCTCGATTCCACAGCATGGTTGCGGGCTGGTCCGCGAACCGGGTTGAGCGCCGACCCGGGAGGCGGCCGCGGCGAGTCTGCCCGCATGGGTTCGGGGTGACCGTCATGGTCGATCCAGAAACGTGCACGCCCCGTAATGTCCAGTGCGGGACGTGCTACCCGCTTGAGGACTGATTCACAACGACTGCCCCGGCCGGAGCCCCCTTCCGGCCGGAGCTACTCGCGTACGAGGTGCGCGAGGGGGACGGACTAGCTAGGAAGTGTCCTGGCGATCATGACGCGGGCAGCCCGGCGGTCGCCCGCCCCCATCTGCCACCGCAGTCTGGCAACCTTGGATGACGCCCAAGCAGCCGGCCAAGGCCCTGCACGTGGGTTGATCTACGAGACCGGCGCTCCTGTCCAGAGGAAAAATAGAGAAGCGATGCTTCCGTCCTTGTGGAAGGTCACGCGGAACTCCGCAGGTGTGCGTTCCATGCGCAACGGCACCTTGACCGCAGTGAACTCGCCGAATGCGACGTCCTTGGGATCCCCGTGTGACTGATAGCGTCCGAACTGATTCTGGAAGGTCTTCCATGCCGTCGCGAGGGTGGCTGGGGGCAGTTGTGTACGCATCGTCGCATCGAAGCGGGCTGTGGCCGCGGTGAAGTTGCCCTTCACGATGTCGTCGAGCGTCTGAAGGGCGATCCGGTCGTATCGAGTCTGAGCCGGGGTTGCTGCCGAGGCCGAGCCCGCGACCGTCGTGGTTGCGTGGGCCTGCACCGCAGCCAGCGCGACACCGTTGGCCAGCAACAGCGCGCAGGCCGCCAGCGTGATGGTTGCCACCGCCTGGACCAGTTGCCGCTTGCTGCTGAGCGTTGTGTCTCTGTCGGACATCAGGACCACGACCTTCTTCAGCCCGGCGGGTCCGGATACGTCCATCTTGCTCCACTCGCCCTCCCCTCGCCTGCGGGGGAGCGGGACCGCCAGCCGTCCGCCCGGAGGGTGTTTGATCCGTTGTTCGGAGCGGGAGTCGAAGCGGAGGTGGGCCACTGCGGGGCCTGACAGCGCGGGTCCGTGCGGCGGCGCAAAGCCGGCGTGGGGGGGTTGCGACGGCCCCGGGCTCGCTCATTCTGCACCGACTGCCTGCCGAGGCCGGCCCGTTGCCACTCGCGCGTCTCCGCCCGGGCCGCCGGGCCGCAGCCGAGCACCGGACACCCCGACAACCGGTACGGCCCTTCGTCTGCCGATGGCCCCGGCGGCGTGGGCCCTGTCCCCGACTGCCCCTCAACTCCCAGCCGGACGGCAACGGCACCGTGTCATTGCCGTCACACCTCACGCCTCTTTCGCCCCGGGCGCCGTACGCGTCTGTTCCCGGGACGCCCCGTACCCGCGAAGCACCTCCACCAGTAACCCGAGCTGCCGGGCCAGCCGTCCCACTGCGGCCGGCGGGGCTGCCTTCACCTCGTCCGGTGCGAAGCCCAGCCACGGCAGCGGGCACGCCGACAAGGCCACGCGTTCACGCGAGGGACCTGGCGCCGACTTGCTGCACGGCGGTGAAGCTCTCCGCGACCAGGGCCTCCATCGTGGCGTTGGGCGAGGATGTACTGCCAGCGCAGGATGTCGTCCGGGACGCGCCGGTCCGGCACGCGTCGGAAGGCGGGGCGGGTCGGCGACGTCGATCCGCCCGTCGCCGCGGCGACGGGGCCGAACGGTCCTGCGGCGTCACGTAATGGCGCAGGCGCAGGACGACTTCGTCCGCATGCCGCCCGGCGGTCGAGTGGCCCAGTCCCGGCCGTGTGGATAGCCATCGGGCCGTGTCAAGTCCCGAAATTCAGTGTCGTGACGCGAATCGACTGCCCGGGCCTACTTGAGGTTCGGAGCCACACAGAGCGTGCGGCCCCGCCGCCCCATTCGCAGCCCGCTTCGGCCCATGAACCGACGGGCAGCGACAACCCATACCCCTCTATCAGTGATGGAGAATTCCCATGTCTCGCACATCTCAGACCAAGCGCCTCGTGCTGTTTGCCACCTCGACCGCCCTGGCGGCAGGAGGGGCACTGCTACCCTCCAGCGCCTTCGCCACCCCGGCGGAAGGGCATACCAACGCCGTGACCCTGACGGCGGACAGGCACGGCGACAGCGACAGCGACTACCACAAGAACAAGGGCTACAAGGGCTACAAGGGCAGAGGCAAGGGCAAGGGCAAGGGCAAGCCGAAGCCCATCCAGAACATGCCGGGCTGCCACTTCTACAAGAGCGAGGTGTACTGCAAGCCGGGTGAGCAGAAGCCGGGCGAGAAGCCGGGTGAGCAGAAGCCGGGCGAGAAGCCGGCTGAGCAGAAGCCGGGTGAGCAGAAGCCGGGCGAACAGACACCGAAGAAGCCGCCGAAGATCCTCACCAAGACGCCGAAGAAGCCGCCGAAGATCCTTACTAAGACGCCGCCGAAGGCGATCAGCCAGGACACCGGTGGCGTGGTCGACGGCACTGACAATGCAACCAGCCAGGATACCGGTGGCGTGGTCGACAGCGCTGACAATACGACCAACCCGGACACCGGTACCAGCACCGACTCCGGAGGCGTAGGCAGTGACGCCGGTTCCTGACGACCAGGATTTTGTCCGGTCGATCATGTTCGGAGCCCCATGACGAGGGCTGCTGCGTTGCAGTACCGAGGAAGACGTAGCCGCGCTTCTCGTATCGGGTGGCGACGGCTCAAGAGTGCTTGAGCTTGTCGATGGCCCGTTCGACGGTGTTGCGTCTTGTACCGCTCCTCGCCGAAGCCGGGTGGCCGTCCGCCGCGTGAGCCTTTACGCAGGCGGGCGGCCTGGCGCGAACCTATGCGCTATAAAAACTCCTCGGGGGCGGACATGTGTGCGTACCACTTCAGCGAGTGGTGCTCTACCGCCCAGATCCGGTCGAATCCCATCCGTTCGGCCAGCACGGCCTGTTCGACGCAGTCGCGGATGACCTGGTGCTCCCGCTCCACGGTCGGGTCGGCCAGCTGGGCTTCGAAGATCACGGAGAATTTCACGGTGCCTCCAGGGTTGCGTCCCGTGCCCGGTCTTACTTCAATTAGGAATATGACTAGTAGTCAGAAGACGAAGAAGCAAGAGCTACCGCCGACCGCGTGGGCGGTTCTCGGTCTGCTCTCCTTCCCGGGGGAGCGCACCGGCTACGAGCTGAAGAAGTGGGCGGACTCCTCACTGCGCTTCTTCTACTGGTCACCGGCCATCAGCCAGATCTACGCGGAGCTGCGCCGGCTGGAGGAGCTGGGTTACGCGGCCTCCGCGCGCTCGGGGCCCGAGGAGGCGCGGGCCAAGCGCCGCTACGCCATCACCGACGCCGGGCGCGAGGCCCTGGCCGGCTGGGCCGCCGACACCGCCGAGGCCGGTCCCCCGGTGCTCAAGCACGGGCTGCTGCTGCGAGTCTGGCTCGGGCACCTCGCCGAGCCGGAGCGGCTGCGCGCGATGGTCGGCGAACACATGGAGCGCACCCGGGCCGAACTGGCCGCCGTACGGGAGGCGATGGAGCACGCGGCCGAGGTTCCGCAATGGGCCTTCCCCGCCCTCGCGCTGCGCTGGAGCGAGCGGCAGCACCTGGCGGAACTGGAGCTCGCACAGGCCCTCCTGCACGACCTGGCCGACCTGGCCGCCGACCGCGGGGAACCCGCTCCGGCCACCGTCACCGAGGCCTGAGCCGGGGCTGGTCAAGCCGGCCGGGACACGCCCACGCCCGGGTGACGCGGCGGGACCGCCACCGGCCGCACCCGGGCGCACAACCCCGGCGGGAAGCGGCCGGTGGGCCCCTGCGGGGCCTTGCACGGCCGGTCCCTTCGCGCCGTGGGCGCACTAGCATGCGTCCTCACCGCGCGCGGCCGGTCGGGACACCGCGACCGCGCGGGGAGCCGCCGTCGACGGAAGCGAGAGAACCTTGACTTTCCTCACCATCGGTCACCGCGGGGTCATGGGTGTCGAACCGGAGAACACCCTGCGGTCGTATATCCGAGCGGAACGTTCCGGCATGGACGCCATCGCCCTGGACCTCCAACTGAGCAAGGACGGCGCCCTCGTCGCCCTGCGCGACCCCGAGGTGGACCGGACCACCGACGGCTCGGGCGCCGTCGCCCATCTGACCCTGGCCGAACTGCGCGAACTCGACGCCGGCGAGGGCGAGCGCGTGCCGGTCTTCGAGGACGTCCTGGACGCGGTCCGGATCCCGCTGCAGGCGTCGGTACGGGACCGGGCCGCCGCCGGAGTGCTCACGGAACTGCTCCTGCGCCTCGACCTGACCGCCCGCGTGGAAGTGGTCTCCCCCGACGACGCGCTGCTGGCCGAGACGGCGCGGCGGGTGCCGGGCGCGCGGACCGTGCTCCACGCCGACTCCCTCGGCGACGGGGCCGGGGACCTGGTGGCGCGGGCGCTGACCGCGGGCGCGGCGACGATCTCCGCGGACATCCGGCGGCTCACCCTGGAGGCCGTGGAGACGGCGCACACGGCCGGACTGCGGGTGACCGGCCGGGCCGTCAACACCCTGGACCAGCTGCGGCTCGCGCGGGCGCTCGGCCTGGACGGCGCGGTCACCGACTTCCCGGAGATCCGCAGCACGGGGCGCTTCACCGCATAGCCGGTCCGGCTACAGCGACTTGACCAGCAGTTCGAAGGCCAGGTCGTCGCGGAGCGGGACCCCGAAGCGCTCGTCGCCGTAGGGGAAGGGGCTCAGCTCACCGGTGCGCCGGTAACCGCGGCGCACGTAGTAGGCGATGAGCTCCTCCCGTACGTTCACCACCGTCATGCGCATCTCCTTGGCGCCCCACGTCTCGCGGGCGCGGCGCTCGGCCTCGGCCAGGATCTCCTTGCCGAGGCCCGCGCCCTGGAGGCCGGGACGGACCGCGAACATCCCGAAGTAGGCGTGGTCGCCCCGGTGTTCGAGCTGGCAGCAGGCGACGGTCTCACCGGCGCGCTCGACGACCACGAGGGTGCTGTCGGGGGTATCGATGATCTGGCGGACCCCGGCCGCGTCGGTGCGCTGCCCCTCCAGGTAGTCGGCCTCCGTGGTCCAGCCGCCGCGGCTGGCGTCACCGCGGTACGCCGACTCGACGAGTGCCACCAGCTCCGTCACATCCGCCTCGACGGCGGTGCGGAAGCTCAGGGCTGCGGGGTTGGCGGTCGACATCGGGGGCTCCGTTCTGCGCGGTGGCATGTGACATGCCCGGTACGGCTCGGGAGAGCCTATCCCGGGGCCGCATAAGGAGAACCTAACCGGGGGCTGCGTGCGGGCCACCCCGGGCGGGCATCTCTTTCCGTGACGCCGACGAACCGGGAGGTTCCGCCGTGCACGGTCCCACCATGTCCGCATCCGCCTCCGTCTCCTCCTGGCTGCTCGTCCTGCTGTGCGCGGTGAGCGGCGGGTACTGCCTCGGGCAGGTGCGCAGATCGGGTGGCGGCGCCGCCGGGGAGGCCGTGATGGGGTTCGGCATGGCACTGATGGCGGTGCCCGTCGGCGTCCGTGACGGGTGGCAGGCCCTCGTGCTGGGGGTGGTCTTCTGCGCCGCCGCCCTGCACGCCGTGTGGATGCTGCGCGGCGGGGTGCACCACGCCCACCACCTGATCGGCTCGCTGGCCATGGCCTACATGGCGCTGACGACGGCCGCGGGGTCCGGGCACGGCGCGGGGCTGCCCCTGGTCACCGGGGCGCTGCTCCTCTACTTCGCGGGGTACGTCCTGCTGGGCGGGGCCCGGCTGGCGGCGGACGGCGGGAGCACGCACACGGCCCTGGCCTCGGGCGGCCCGGCCGCCGGTCCCCAGAAGGCGGCCGAGCTGACCCGGGCCTGCCGACTGGCCATGGGAACGGCGATGTTGGCCATGCTGCTCGCCATGTGACGGCGGCGCACGCCCCACGTGTCCTGCGTCACCAATCCCCCGAGGCCGTACCCGCAGGTAGCCCCCCGCTCATAGGCTGGTGGCCATGATGGTCCCCGCCGCACTCCTGCTGCTCGGCGCTCTGACCGCGGTGCTCGCGCCCCGTCTGCTGGGCCGGGCCCGATGGCCCGAGCGTGAACCGGTCGTCGCCCTGTGGGTGTGGCAGTGCGTGGTGGGTGCGGTGCTCCTGTGCCTGGGACTGTCGATGCTGCTGAGCGCGGCGGCCGCCTGGCAGGCGGTCCGGGGCCGGCTGTTCGCCGCCGCCCCGCACGGGGTGGTCGACGCGTACGCCCTGGGCGCGTCCGGAGGCCCCTGGGCCGCCGGTACGGCGCTCGCGCTGGCGGGCGGGGCGCTGTGGACCGGGACGATGCTGGCCCGGGAGGTCCTGCGGGCGCGGGCCCGGCGGCGCACCCAGGGCACCGAACTGCTGGAGCGGGCCCCGCTGTTGCCCGGGGAGGACCCCGCGGGCGGGCGGCTCGTCGTCCTGGAGGGGCAGCGGCCGGACGCCTGGTGGCTGCCCGGGGCGGCCCCGCAACTCGTGGTCACGACGGCGGCGCTGGGCCGGCTGAAGGGGAGCCAGCTCGATGCGGTGCTCGCGCACGAGCAGGGGCACGCGGCGGCCCGCCACGACTGGCTGCTGCACTGCTCGCGGGCGCTGGCCGGGGGGTTTCCGCAGGTGCCCGTCTTCGCGGCCTTCGAGGCGGAGATGCACCGCCTCGTCGAGCTGGCCGCCGACGACGTGGCCTCGCGGCGGTACGGGCGCCTCACCGTCGCGCTGGCCCTGGTCGGACTGAACGAGGACCGCGGGGTGTTCGGGCCCTCCGCCGCCCCCCAGGCACACGTACAGGAGCGGGTGGCGCGGCTGCTGTCGGCCGCACCCCGGCTGTCCGCGATGAACAGGCTGCGGCTGACGGCGCTGGCGACGCTGGTCCCGGCGGTGCCGCTGCTGGTGGCCCTCGTACCGGGGCTGAGCGCCCTGGCGTAGCACGCCCGCCCGGCAGCGGTTCGCCCCCGGGTGGCAGGATCCTTGTATGCGGAACGATCACTTGCGTTGGGCGGGCATCGGCTGCGCGCTGCTCGCGGCCGTACTGACAGCGCTGGTGGTGGCGGAGTGGCAGCCGCTGCTGTCGTACGACGACCGGGTCGCCCGGGATCTGCACGGCCATGCCGTCGCCCATCCCGGGGTCACCCACACGATGCGGATCCTCACCGACTGGGTGTGGGATCCGTGGACCATGCGGGCCCTGGCCGCCGCCGCCTGCGTGACGCTGTGGTGGCGCGGTGACCGGGAGCGGGCACTGCGGGTGGCGCTGGTGACGCTGGTGGCCGTAGTGGTGCAGCAGGGGATGAAGGGGCTGGTGGGACGGGCGCGCCCGGTGTGGCCGGACCCGGTGGATTCGGCCCACTATTCGGCCTACCCGTCCGGCCACGCGATGACGGCGACGGTGGTGGTCGGGCTGCTGCTCTGGCTGCTCCCCCGGCGGGCTCCCGCGCGGTGGGCGGGCACTGCCTGGGCGGTGGCCGTCGTCTCCGTGGTCGGAGTCGGTTTCACCCGTCTCTACCTGGGGGTCCACTGGGTGACGGACGTGGTGGCGGGCTGGCTGCTGGGCGTGGCCCTGGTGGCACTCATGACGTCCGTCTCCGTCCGCCGGCCGGGACCCGGCCGCGCCGGACCGTGAGGTGTGGTGCGCCTGGCCGGTGTGCCTGCCCTGGGCGATCCCCCGTTTCACCCAGAGCAGGCGGACCCGCGCGCTGAGTATATTGGCTCTGAGCCAGTCAACGCAGGAGTAAGCATGTCCCCGCGCAGCGCATCGGTCAATGAAGAATTGCGCAGACGTTCCCGCGAGCGGCTGCTCCACGCGACGGTCGAACTCGTCGCCGAGCGGGGCTACGAGGCCACCACGCTCGGCGACATCGCCGACCGGGCGGGCGCCGCGCGCGGCCTGGTCTCGTACTACTTCCCGGGCAAACGGCAGCTGCTGCAGTCGGCGGTGCACCGGCTGATGCACCTCACCCTGGAGGCGGCGCTGGAGCGCGAGCCGCTGCCCACCGGCGAGGACGAAGGGCGCGAGCGGCTGGCCCGGGCCATCGACGCGATCCTCGGGCTGGCCCGGGACGAGCCGCGGCTGATGCGCACGCACATGGCCGGCATCCTCCAGGCCGAGGGCTTCGTCCAGTGCGCGGAGCAGCAGCGGCTCGCCGAACTGCTGCGGGACACCGTCACCCGGTACGGCTCGACGGACGTGGACGTGGACTATCCGCTGCTGCGGGCGCTGCTGATGGGCGCCGTGGTGGCGGTCCTGCTGCCGGGCGCGCCGATGCCTGCGGCCCGGCTGCGGGCCGAGCTGTTCCAGCGCTACGGGCTGGACTGGGAGCTCGGTGTCCCGCCGGACGGCGGGCCGCCCGGCGGAACGTTCCCGTCACACACCCAGCCCCTGGGCGTCAGTGGTACTCGGGCTGGCTCTGCACGTTGAGCCGGTCCAGCCACACCCACTTCGCGCTCGCGGTGCGCCAGTCGTCCAGCCGCAGCACGTCGAGGCCCTTGGTGATGTCGTTCGAGTAGATGTGCCCGTTGTAGTAGTACGCCGACCAGGACCCGCCGAGTCCGAGCTTGTCCGTGGTCAGCGGGCCGCGTTCGAAGTACCCGATCTCCTTGGGCTGCGCGGAGTCGGTGAACTCCCACACCGAGACCCCGCCCTGGTACCAGGCCTGCACCATGATGTCGCGGCCGCCGCCGACCGGGATCAGCGAGCCGTTGTGGGCCACGCAGTTCTCGGTGTCGGCCTGGTGCCGCGGGATCTTGAAGTAGCCGCGGAAGGCGAGCTTGCGCTGGTCCCCGCTGCCGGTGATGTCGTAGATCCCGTCGGCGCCGCGGTGGGGACCGGTGGCCTCGTTGCAGGTGGGGCCGCCACCGCCGCCGAGTTCGTCGGTGAACACCACCTTGCCCGCCCGCTCGTTGAAGGTGGCGGAGTGCCAGAACGCGAAGTTCACGTTGTCCTGCACACGGTCGATGACCCGCGGCTGCTCGGGCTTGCTGATGTCGAAGAGGATGCCGTCGCCCATGCAGGCGCCGGCGGCCAGGTTCTTCGACGGCAGCACGGTGATGTCGTGGCAGCCGGTGGTCTTGGAGACTCCGGGGTTGGTGGGCCCGCCCGGGTTGCCGCCGTCCGGGAACAGGATCGGGAAGGAGACGACCGCGGCCTGCGTCGGCGCCTTCTTGGGGACCTTCACCACCGAGATGCCGTCGTGCGGCGGCTGGCAGTCGGGGAAGGCCTCGTTCGGGGAGTACGAGGCGACGTAGAGGTAGATGTCACGGCCGCCCGGCACCAGCGTGTGGGTGTGGGAGCCGCAGTTGGTCTCGACGGACTTGATGTACTTGGGGTTCTTCTTGTCCTTGATGTCGAAGATCTTGATGCCCTCCCACGAGGACTTCTCCGTCGCGGGCTGCGAGACGCTGTTGCAGGAGTCGTCGCTGCGCGAGGAGTCGGTGGAGAGGAAGAGCAGGTCCCCGTAGACGGAGACGTCGTTCTGTCCGCCGGGGCACAGCACCTGGGTGACGGTCTTCGGTGCCTTCGGGTTGGCGATGTCGTAGATCGTGAAGCCGTTGTAGTTGCCCGCGTAGGCGTACCTGCCCTGGAAGGCCAGGTCGGAGTTGATGACGGTGGGGTCGGCGCTGGGGATGTTGGCCAGGGGCTTGATGTTGGCGCTGTGCACGATCTCGTCCTGGCCGGGGATCTCGCCGGGGGCGAGCTCCCTGCCGTCGACGAGGGCCGCGCCCCGCTGGTTGCCGCTCCCGGGCGATAAGTCACCCGGGTCCGGGGTGGCGGCCGCCGGTCCGGCGGTCAGAAGCGCGGTGAGGAGCCCGGCCGCAGCGACGGCCGCTCCCGCCCTTGCGCTGCGCGCTCTCGTGGTGTGGAACGTGCTCAACGTGCCCTCCCAAGGGAGTCCGATCGGTTCCGGTCCTCAGGGGAACGGAACCAGGACCCCGGCAGTATCTTCCTTTCCATGGACATGGCAAAAGACCCCCGGGGCCGCACGGCCTTATCCGCGCGGCTCGGCCGGCTCGCCGGAGCGGCCGCGGCCGCCGGTCTCGTGCTGACACTCACCGGCTGCCAGGGAGACGACCGGGCGGAGGGGGCCGAGGACGGACGCGCCGTGGTCGTCGCGCCGGGCAAGCCGGGCGAGAAGGCCCGCACGCTCACCCCCGAGCAGGCCGCGAAGGAAAAGCCCGACGACAGCCCGAACGCCGCCGACCACGCCTACGCCCAGAACATGATCGAACACCACAGGCAGGCCCTGACGATGAGCGCGCTGGCGCCGGACCGGGCCTCGGCGGACGGCGTCAGGCGGCTGGCGGAACGGATCACCGCCGCGCAGCAGCCCGAGATCGCGGCGATGGAGAAGTGGCTGACCCTCCATCCGGCACCGTCGGCGCCGGTCGGCGGACACGCGCACGACCACGGCGCGATGCCGGGCATGGCGACCGAACAGCAGCTGAAGGAACTGTCCGACGCCCGGGGAGCCGACTTCGACCGGCTCTTCCTGAAGCTGATGACCGCCCACCACGAGGGCGCCCTGAAGATGGCCGGCGAGGCGCTGACCGGCGGCAACAACGTCGCGGTCGAGGAGATGGCCACCGAGGTGGTGGCCACGCAGAGCGCCGAGATCCACCGGATGCGCGCGATGGGCTGACTGCCGGGGAAGCCGGTGTCATGCTGGGACCACCTGCGGGAGGAGCTCCGCCGTGCTTCGTGTCGCCGTCGTCGGATCGGGCCCCAGCGGGGTCTACGCGGCCCAGACGCTGGTCCAGCAGCGCGAGGTGCCCGGGGTGCGGGTCGACGTGCTCGACCGACTGCCCGCTCCGTACGGGCTCGTCCGGTACGGGGTCGCGCCGGACCACGAGAAGATCAAGTCGCTGCAGGGCAGCCTGCGCACCGTGCTGGAGGACGAGCGGATCCGCTTCCTCGGGAACGTCGAGGTCGGCGGTGAGCGGCTGCCCACGCAGCGGCTGTTGGAGCTCTACCACGCGGTGGTGTACTGCGTGGGCGCGGCCCGGGACCGGCTGCTGGGGATCCCCGGCGAGGAGCTGGCCGGGGTGCATTCCGCGACGGCCTTCGTGTCCTGGTACAGCGGGCACCCGGATGCCGCCGCCGAGGTCTTCGACCTGGGCGGGGTGGACTCGGCGGTCGTGGTCGGCGCGGGCAACGTCGCGGTGGACGTGACGCGGATCCTGGCGCGGGGCGCGGCGGAGCTGGCGCCGACGGACATGCCGCAGCCCGCCCTCGGCGCGCTCGCGGACAGCGGCGTGCGCCGGGTGGCGATGGTGGCCCGGCGCGGCCCCTCGCAGGGCAAGTTCACCACCAAGGAACTGCGGGAGCTGGGCACGCTGCCGGAGGTGGACGCCGTGGTGGACCCCGCCGAGGCGGCCCTGGACCCGGTGTACGGGGATCCGGAGGCGGCCGCGGCGCTGCCCGCGGTGGCGCGGCGGAACCTGGAGGTGCTGCGCGGCTGGGCACAGGCCGGCCCGGGCGACGGGCCGCGCCGCATCGCCCTGCGGTTCTACCTGCGGCCGGTGGAGGTGCTGGGCGGGCCCGACGGCCGGGTGACCGGCGTGCGCTTCGAGCGGACCGCCCCGGATGGCCGTGGCGGGGTGACCGGGACCGGCGTGTACGAGGACATCGAGGCGCAGCTGGTCCTGCGCTCGGTGGGGTACAAGGGCGTCCCGCTGGCCGGGCTGCCCTTCGACCCGGCGAAGGGCACGGTCCCGCACGCGGCGGGCCGGGTCGTGCGCGCGGGCCGGGCCTCGGTCGGCGAGTACGTGGCGGGCTGGATCAAGCGCGGCCCGACGGGGGTGATCGGCACGAACCGGCCCTGCGCCAAGGAGACGGCGTCCTCGCTGCTCCAGGACGCGGGGGCGCTGGCCCGGCGCGAGGTGCCCGACGAGGACCCGCTGGACGCGATGCGGGCGGCGGGCCTGCGGCCGGTGGAATGGCCGGGCTGGCAAGCCATCGAAGCGGCCGAGTCCGAGCTCGGCCGCTCCCTGGGCCGCCGCTCGGTCAAGATCCCCGACTGGCAAGGCCTGTTCGACGCCGCCGGAGTCAGCTGAGGATCCGGGCCGACCGCGCTTCCTCGGCGGCCGCCGCCGTGAGGACGCTGTCGAGGAGGCCGGGGAAGAGGTCCTCCAGCTCCGCGCGGCGCAGGGCGTTGAGCTTGGTGGTGCCCCGGTAGGTCTGGCGGACGAGGCCGCTCTCGCGCAGGACGCGGAAGTGGTGGGTGGTCGTCGACTTGGTGACCGGCAGGTCGAAGTACGAGCAGGCCAGCTCCGTGGCCGAGCCGGCCAGGTCCTGGACGATGGAGAGCCGGAGCGGGTCGGAGAGCGCGTGCAGGACGCCCTCCAGCCGGATCGCGGCCGCCTCGGGGTGGTCGAGGGCGCGGGCCGTGTCACGTTCCGTCATGTCCCTGCTCCGCTCGCTCGGCTTGCCCGGGCCCCCATCGTACGAGAGTCGTCGTAGGAACAGGGCGGGGTGCGGCTCCGGCATGGGGGCGCCGGAGCCGCACCGGCTTCACCAGGACCGGTGGTACTGGTCGGGCGTACGGAGCTCCGCGCCGAGCTCGACGGCCGCGCGGCGGGCCCAGTACGGGTCGCGCAGCAGTTCGCGGCCCAGCAGGACGGCGTCGGCCTCGCCGTTGGCCAGGATCTTCTCGGCGTGCCCCGGTTCGGTGATCAGGCCGACGGCGGCCACGGGGAGACCGGTCTCCGCCTTGACCCGCGCGGCGAACGGCACCTGGTAGCCAGGGCCGACGGGGATCTCCACCCTGGGGGCCAGGCCTCCGGTGGAGACGTCGAGGAGGTCCACGCCGTGCTCCTGGAGCAGCCCGGCCAGCCGGACCGTCTCGTCGGCGGTCCAGCCTTCCTCCTCCAGCCAGTCGGTGGCGGAGATCCGGAAGAACAGCGGGAGCTCCTCGGGCCACACCGCCCGTACGGCGTCCACGACTTCGAGGGCGAGGCGGGTGCGGTTCTCGAACGAGCCGCCGTACGCGTCGGTGCGCTTGTTGCTGAACGGGGAGAGGAACTCGCCGATGAGGTAGCCGTGGGCGCCGTGGATCTCGACGATCTCGTAGCCCGCCGCCAGCGCGCGCTCGGCGGCGGCAGCGAACTGGCCGACGATCTCCGCGATCTCATCGGCCGTCAGCTCGTGCGGCGCCGGGCGGTCCCCGTCGAACGGCACGGCGCTCGGGGCGACCGGCAGCCAGCCGTGCGCCTCGGGCCCGACCGAGCCACCGCCCTTCCAGGTCCGGTCGGTGGAGGCCTTGCGTCCGGCGTGCGCGATCTGGATGCCGGGGACGGTGCCCTGGGCCTTGAGGAAGGAGGTGATCCGGCGCAGCGCCTCGACCTGGGTGTCGTTCCAGATGCCGAGGTCGTAGGGGGAGATCCGGCCTTCCGGGGAGACGGCGGTGGCCTCCTGGATGATCAGGCCGGTGCCGCCGACGGCGCGGGCGGCGTAGTGCGCGAAGTGCCAGTCGTGCGCCACGCCCGCGCCGGGGCCGAAGGCCTCGGCGCTGTACTGGCACATCGCCGCCATCCACACGCGGTTCGGGACGGTGACCGAGCGAAGGGTGTAGGGAGCGAACAGGGCAGCGAAACCAGCGGGGGCAGCACTCATCAGGGCTCTCCAGGACGTCACCGGGCGCGCCGGGGGTCGGCGGCTAAGTACGAGACTCACCGTACTACGAAATCTTTCGTACTACGAGACCTCTCGTACAAGCGCGTCGAGCTCCGCACGCAGCGCCTCGGCCAGCGCGGGCAGATCCGGGACGGCCGCCGCGTCCGCCACGAGGCCGTAATGGACCGTTCCCTTGTACGTGGAGACCGCGACGGCCAGGGACTGCCCGCGGGCCAGCGGGGCGAGCGGGTAGACCTCGGCGACCCGGCTCCCGCCCAGCGAGAAGTTCAGGCCGGGCAGCGGGACGCTGGTGACCAGGATGTCGAAGAGCAGCCGGGCGGCCTGGGCGACGAGCGGTCCGCCGAGGCGGTGGCCGAGCGGGTGGACGTGGTCGGCGAGCAGGGCGACGGCCCCGGCGCCGCGGGCGGGTCCGGCGTCCTTGTTGCGGTCCATGGCGGCCCGGACGCGGTCCAGGCGCAGCAGCGGGTCGCGCTCGGCGAGCGGGAGCCGCAGCAGGTAGCCGGAGAGCCGGTTGCCGCCGCCGGTCCCGGGCCGGCCCCGGCGGGACACGGGGATCAGGGCGCGGGGGCCCGGTCCGATGGGCGCGGGGTCGCCGCGGCCCTCCATCCAGCGCCGCAGCGCGCCGGCGACCATGGAGATGAGCACGTCGTTGACGGTGCCTCCGGCGGCCTTGCGGATCAAGTTGACCTCGTCCAGGTCGAGGGCGAGGCCCGCGACCGTACGGGATCCCGCGCCGGCGGCGCCCGCGGTGAGGACCGCGGGGACCCCGACCGGCAGCCCGGCGCGGGCCACCGCGGCGCCGATCTCCAGAGCCTGGCCGACGTCCTGGGCCCGGGCCGCGAGGATTCCGGAGAGCCGTCGCAGGGCCGGGGCGGCCCGTCGCCCGGGGGCGGGACGGGCGGACGGACGAGGAGCGGGGCGCGGCGCCGGGCCCGGCGGCGGACGCAGGGACGCACCCTCGTCGAACAGCGCCGCGGCCAGGGCGAGCGCGCCGAGCCCGTCGGCGAGGGCGTGGTGGAACTTGAACAGCACCGCGAAGGAGTCCGGGTCGGGCCCGGCGAGCACGTGCGCCTCCCAGGGCGGCAGGCTCCGGTCCAGCGGCCGGGCCATCAGCGGTCCCGCGGCCTCGTGCGGCGGGACCCGCGTGGAGACGAGGAACACGTGCCGCGCCGGATCGAAGCCCGGGTCCGGCGACCAGGCGGCCGCGCCGACCGGCAGCAGGACGTCCCGGATCCGGCGGCGCAGGCCGGGCACGCCGGCGCAGCGGGCGGTGAGCAGTTCCGCGGCGTGCCCGGCGGCGCCGGGCCCGGCGGCCCTGAAGACCGCCAGGGCGCCGAGGTGCATGGGGTGGGCGGCGGATTCGATCCGCCAGAAGGCGAGGTCGAGCGGGGACAAGTGCTCCGTGGCCACGTACGTCCTCTCGCGTGCGGCAGCAGTGGCCTGAAGTCAATCTATTGGGAACATCTCCATGCAAGCAGCGATCGTTTCCTGCGGGTAAATGATCGGTATTAATCCGCCGCCCAGGCCCCCGCGCCGCCCGCCGGGCCGCTGTCGGTGGGCGGGTGCAGACTGACCGGAAAGAGACGGACAGCTCGCAAGACACACCCAGAAGACACCGAAGACACCGAAGACATGGACGACGAAGTCCGGAGGTGCCGGCCATGGCCGACGTACTGCTGCTCGTGGGTACCCGCAAGGGGCTCTTCATCGGCCGCCGCCGGGGCGAGGGGGCCTGGGAGTTCGGCGGGCCCCATTTCAACGCCCAGGCGGTCTACGCGGTCGCCGTCGACCGGCGGGGCCCGGCGCCCCGGCTGCTGGTCGCCGGGGACAGCTCGCACTGGGGGCCGTCCGTCTTCAGCTCCGACGACCTCGGGGGGACCTGGAACGAGCCCGCCGAGGCCGCCGTGAAGTTCCCCAAGGACACCGGCGCCTCGCTGGAGCGCGTCTGGCAGCTCCAGCCGGCCGGGCCCGAGGCCCCGGACGTGGTCTACGCGGGGACGGAGCCGGCCGCGCTGTTCCGCTCGACCGACCGCGGCGCGTCCTTCGAGCTGGTCCGCCCGCTGTGGGAGCACCCCAGCCGGGGCAGCTGGCAGCCGGGCGGCGGCGGTGAAGGGCTGCACACGGTGATCACCGATCCGCGCGACGCGGACGCCGTGACGGTGGCCGTCTCCACCGCCGGGGTGTTCCGGACGAAGGACGGCGGGTCCAGCTGGGAGCCGTCCAACGACGGGGTGTCGGCGGTCTTCCTGCCCGATCCGCACCCCGAGTTCGGCCAGTGCGTGCACAAGATCGCCCAGGACGCCGGGAACACCGACCGGCTGTACCTGCAGAACCACTGGGGCGTCTACCGCAGCGACGACGCCGGGTCCCGGTGGACCGACATCGGCGGCGGGCTGCCCTCCGACTTCGGCTTCGCGGTGACCGCCCACCCGCACCGGCCGGACACGGCCTACGTCTTCCCGCTCAACGCCGACTCCGACCGGGTCCCGGCCGAGCACCGGTGCCGGGTCTTCCGCACGCGGGACGCGGGCGCCACCTGGGAGCCCCTGTCGCACGGCCTGCCCGCGGGCGACCACTACGGCACGGTGCTCCGCGACGCCTTGTGCACGGACGACGCGGACCCGGCGGGCATCTACTTCGGCAACCGCAACGGCGAGCTCTACGCCAGCCACGACGACGGCGAGAGCTGGCGGCTGCTGGCGGAGCACCTGCCCGACGTGCTGTGTGTGCGGGCGGCGACGATCGGCCAGTAGAGTGATCCACCGTGGCAGCACGACCGTTGAACGAGATCGTCGAGCCGGGCTGGGCCCGGGCTCTGGAGCCTGTGGCGGGCCAGATCGCCGCGATGGGCGACTTCCTGCGCGCCGAGATCGCGGCGGGCAGGACCTACGTCCCGGCCGGGGCGAACGTCCTGCGCGCCTTCCAGCAGCCCTTCGACGAGGTCAAGGTGCTGATCGTGGGCCAGGACCCGTACCCCACGCCGGGGCACGCGGTGGGCCTGTCCTTCTCGGTCGCGCCCGAGGTGCGGCCGGTGCCGCCGAGCCTCGACAACATCTTCCTGGAACTGCACCGGGACCTCGGTACCGGCCGGCCCGCGAACGGCGACCTCACCCCGTGGACCCGGCAGGGCGTGCTGCTGCTCAACCGCTCGCTCACCACCGCGCCCCGCAGGTCCAACGCCCACCAGGGCAAGGGCTGGGAGGCCGTGACCGACCAGGCCATCCGGGCCCTCGCCGCGCGCGGCAAGCCGCTGGTGTCCATCCTCTGGGGCCGGGCGGCCCGCAATCTGCGGCCGCTGCTCGGCGAGCTGCCGGTGGTGGAGTCCTCGCACCCCTCCCCCAAGTCCGCCGATTACGGATTCGTCGGATCCAGGCCGTTCAGCAGGACGAACGAGCTACTGGCGGGCCAAGGTTCACAGCCCGTGGACTGGCGCTTGCCGTCCGTCAGTTGATGGTATCTGTTATTCACCGGATAAATACGGACAGATGCCTCAGGAGAAGGCCCTGCCCGAACACCCGGTTCCGATAAGCCAGTAGCATGCGGCGCCATGAGCTCCCCCACTGGGCCCGCAAATGGCCTGCCCGTACGAATGCCGCGACCCCGCCAGACCGGACGGCACCGCCGGCCCGAGCCCGCGGCGGCGCCCGAGGGCGCGCCCGCGCTGGTGCTCGCCGTGCCCGGTACCCCCTCGGCCGCCGCGCGGGGGCTGGCGGAAGAGATCATCAGCATCGGCCGTTCCGAGCTGCCGGGCCTGGACGCCCGGATCGGCTTCCTCGACGGTGACGACGCCACCGATTTCCCGTCCCTGTCCGGCGTGCTGACCGCCGTCGCGACCGAGCGCGTCGCGCGCGCGGAGTTCGCCCGCGCCGCCGGCCACGAGGTGCCCGCGCCGACCGGCCCGGACGCCGTGGTGGTCCCGCTGCTGCCCGGTCCCGACGGTGACCTGCTCCGCCGGATCCGCCAGGCGCTGATGGACTCCTCCGCCGCCGCCGAGCTGGCCGACGTGCTCGGCCCGCACCCGCTGCTCGCCGAGGGCCTGCACGTGCGGCTGTCCGAGGCCGGCCTGGCCCGCGCCGACCGCGCCCGGCTCTTCACCGTGACCACCGCCGCCGACGGCATCGTCCTGGCCACCACCGGTGGCGAGGAGGCCGTGCAGGCCGCCGGGATCACCGGGATGCTGCTCGCCGCCCGGCTCGCCGTGCCGGTCATGGCCGCCGCGCTCGACGAGGAGGGCTCGGTGGCCGCAGTCGCCGACCAGCTGCGCCGGGAGGGCTCCACGCAGGTCGCGCTCGCCCCGTACCTGATCGGCCCGGAGGCCGCCGAAGGGCTGCTGGACAGCGCCTGCAAGGACGCCGACTGCAGCGCCGCCGAGGTGCTCGGCGCCTACCCGGCGCTCGGCAAGCTCGCCGTCGCGCAGTACGCCGCGGCTCTCGGGATCACCCAGGGCGCGGCCACGCGCTGACCGCCCGCCACGCCGAAGGGCCCCCGCCGTTCGGCGGGGGCCCTTTCGGCGTCGCCGGACTCAGAGCGACCGGCCGAAGACCACGCAGGCGGCGGCGGGCACGGCCACCGAGCCGGCCTCGCGCGGCCGCCCGGTCACGGGGTCGACGTCGAACCAGGTGACGTCCCCCGAGTGCTCGTTGGCCGCGTACAGGCGGCGCCCCGAGGGATCGGCGGCGAGATCGCGCGGCCAGCTGCCGCCGCAGCCCACGACGCCGGTGAGCCGCGGCTCCTCGGCGCCTGCGGCGAGGGAGAGGGTGGCGATGGTGTCGGTGCCGCGGATCGCGGCCCAGACGAATCGCCCGTCGGCCGAGGCGACGACCGCCGAGGGATAGGGCCGTACGGCCCCCGAGGGGCCCTCGGAGGCGACCGGAACCTCTCCGATCGGTTCCAGTCGCCCGGAGGCCGCGTTCCACCGGCAGACGGTCAGCTGCGGCTCCAGCTCGTGCAGTACGTAGACCACCGCGCCGTCCGGGTGGAAGGCGAGGTGTCGGGGTCCGGTCCCGGCCCGCAGCGCGGTCTCGGTGTGCAGCCGCGGCTCCCCCGTGGCCGGGTCGAGCGCGCAGACCCGTACGGAGTCGGTGCCGAGGTCGACGCTGAGCACCCAGCGGCCGCTCGGGTCGGGCAGCACCTGGTGGGCGTGCGGCCGCTCCTGGCGGTCGGCGTCGATGCCGCAGCCGTGGTGCGCGAGGACGGCGGCGGGTCCTTCCGGGCGGCCGTCCGCGGCGAGCGGGAGGCTGCTGACGCTGCCGGAGGTGTAGTTGGCTGTGAGCAGCCGGCGCCCGGCCAGGCTGAGGTGGGTGGGCCCGGAGCCGCCGACGCCGACGGGCGCGCCGAGGGGTGCCAGGCCGGCGGCGGTGGGCGTGAAGGCGGCCACCGCTCCCTGTCCGGTCTCGCTCACCGCGTAGAGCACGCCGGTGTCCCCGGCGAGCGTGAGGTACGAGGGGTCCGCCACGGCGGCGCCCGTGACCGCGATCGGCGTCAGGGCTCCCGTGGCCGGATCCACAACCGCGGTGGTGACGCCGAGGCCGCCTCCGGAGGTGAACGAGCCGATGTAGGCCCGGTGTCCGCCGTTCTGGTCCGTGCTGTCCGCGCCGCCCACGGGAGGCCCCTCTCCGCTTTCGGATCCGTCCGGAGGCGACGGTAGCAGAAGGGTCTAGACCAAATCCCGCCCCTGGGCCCGTTCCTGGGCGCCGGGGTGGTGGACGTACGCGGTACTGCTGCGGCGGTCCTCGTAGGTGCGGTGGAAGACCGGGGTCGCGGCGCCGGAGATCGGCGGCACTATCCAGGACCAGTCCGCGCCCACGTCACGGCCCTTGCGTTCCTCCCGTGCCATGTGGGACAGGAAGCGCCGGGACTCGGAGTGATGGTCGGCGATGGTGACCCCGGCGCGGTCGAAGGAGTGCAGGACCGCCCGGTTGAGCTCGACGAGCGCGCGGTCCTTCCACAGCGAGCGGTCGCTGGAGGTGTCCAGGCCGAGGCGGCGGGCGACGGCGGGCAGGAGGTTGTACCGGTCGGTGTCGGCGAGGTTGCGGGCGCCTATCTCGGTGCCCATGTACCAGCCGTTGAACGGGGCGGCCGGGTAGTGGATGCCGCCGATCTCCAGGCACATGTTGGAGATGGCCGGTACGGCGTGCCAGCGCAGTCCCCAGTCCGCGCCCCAGCCCTCGTCCTCGGGGTGGCCGATCGGGACCTCCAGGACGGCGTCCGAGGGGGTTTCGAACCAGCGGGGCTTGTCGTCGACGCCCTGGACCACCAGCGGCAGGAGGTCGAAGGGGGTGCCCGCGCCGCCGGTCCAGCCGAGCCGGAGCAGGGCCTCGGTCAGCGGGGCGTTGCGCGCGTCGCCGACGGTGACGGAGTGGTGGTCCCCGTACCCGGCGTACCGGACGAGCTGCTCGCTCCAGATCAGCGGCCCCGGCCGGTCCGGGGCGTCCGGGGCGAAGACCGTGATCGTGGGCCGGATCCGGCCGCCGTTGGTCGCCTCGCGCAGGTGCCCGAAGCATTCGGCGGCGATCTCGTCGCCTTCGGTGAGCTCCCGGCGGTCACGGACCCGCAGGGAGTTCCAGTAGAGCCTGCCTATGCAGCGGTTGCTGTTGCGCCAGGCCACCCGGGCCCCGTGGACCAGCTCTTCGGGGGTGTGCCGGTAGGTGCCGGTCTCCGCGAGCTCCGCCCGCACGGCGGCGAGCCGGGCACGCGGATCACCGGCGCTGCGGTCCTCCTGGTGGAAGAGTCGGATGAACTCCTCGGCCGCTTCCCACACCTGGGCGGTGGTGGAACGCTGTTGAAGTATTTCCATCCCGGGCCGTTACCCCCTGTCCGACCAGATCCACCCTGTACATGCCGGATGAATGTGCAATAGACCATCAGCCGTTGTACATGCCGCAGGTCAGGGGCGGGCGCCAGGCACGTATGGAACACCCGTCCGAGTGGTCTTCGGGGATCGGACTGCGGGCGGGGAGCAGGACGGCGTACGATCCGCCGCAATCCGGGAGTTGACCACCGCACGGCGGGTCAGCGGCAGGGCCGGCTCATGAACAGCGCCTGCTCGCCCGCGGCGGGCGTACCGCCGTAGAGGGTCGTGTCGAGGCCGCAGAGGGTGAATCCCATGCGCCGATAGGCGTGCACGGCCGGGGCGTTGACCGAGCTGACCTCCAACCAGAGGTGTTCGGCGCCGCGTTCGCGCGCGAATCCGTCCGCGCACTCCATCAGGGCACGGCCGATGCCGCGGCCGCGGTGGCCGGGCGCGACCTCGATGTCCTCGATCGTCAGCCGCCGGTTCCACGCGGCGTAGCCGACGGCGGCGAAGCCGCACACCCGGCCGCCGTCGAGGGCGACGTAGGTCCGGGCGTCCCCGGTGGTGTCCGACCCGCCGCCGAGCCCCTGCTCGTCGTGCTCCTCGGGCGGGAACTCCTTGTAGAGCGGCGGGTCGGCGGGGATCTCGCGGAGCAGGAATCCGAAACCGGCGCCGGAGGCGGCCACCTCGAAGACGGTGTCGGTGGTGAAGGAGCCGTCCAGGGCCTCGATGGCTCCCGCGTCATCGGGGCGGGCGAGGCGGTAGACGATGCCGTCGGCGGAGCCGTGTGCGGTGGTCATGGAATCCACGGTACGCAAAAAATCCCCCGGCCGAATTGACTGCCGAGGGAGAATAGAGCGTATATTCAATGGTTCATGACTTCGCGGAAACCGAAGACACGAAGAAGCTTACGAGGACACCGTACCGCGCCAGGAGTGCAATTGTCAACCGAGGAATTCCGGAAAGAACAGCAATTCGTCGACGGTCTCTACGCGCGCCTCGACCACCTGCGTGACCAGGCCGAACGTGCCGTCGAGCGGGCATTGCGCGATGTCGGGACCGGGCTTCAGACACGCCTGGAGCGTGATGTCCTGGTCGCGGAGCAGTCCGGCCTGCTATCCGCGCTGAATGCCGGCGAGAACGGTCTGTGTTTCGGCCGTCTGGAGTTCTCCGACGGCCGCGACCACCACATCGGCCGCATCGGAATCCGCGCGGACGACGCCGACCGCACACCGCTGGTCCTGGACTGGCGCGCGGACGTGGCCCGCCCGTTCTACCTCGCCACCGGCCACACCCCCATGGGGCTGCGGCGCCGCCGCCACATCAGCAGCCGGGGACGGGTGGTCACCGCCCTGCACGACGAGATCCTCGACCTGACCGACGCGGAGCGCACCGGGTACGAGGGCGCCGACGCGGACGCCGTGCTGCTCGCCGCGCTCGACGCGGCCCGGACCGGCCGGATGCACGACATCGTGCGCACCATCCAGGCCGAACAGGACCGGGTCATCCGCTCCACGCACCGCGGGGTGCTGGTCGTCGAGGGCGGTCCGGGCACCGGCAAGACGGCGGTGGCGCTGCACCGCGCCGCGTACCTGCTGTACGCGCACCGGGAGCTCCTCGCCAAG
Organism: Streptomyces sp. NBC_00190; assembly: GCF_036203305.1. Lineage (GTDB taxonomy): Bacteria > Actinomycetota > Actinomycetes > Streptomycetales > Streptomycetaceae > Streptomyces. The sequence goes on from NZ_CP108131.1 coordinate 1,350,194, forward strand.
CGCGGGGTGCTGATCGTCGGACCCGGCCCGGCCTTCCTGGGCTACATCGGCGGGGTGCTGCCCGCGCTCGGCGAGACGGGCGTCCTGCTCGCGACCCCCGGCGAGCTCTTCCCCGGCGTCCACGCGACGGGCACCGACCGCCCCGGGGCGGCCGCGGTGAAGGGCCGGGCCGCGATGGCGGAGGTCCTGGCCAGGGTCGTCGCCGACCGGCAGCGCCTGCCGCAGACGGTACCGGCGGACACCGGCGAGGAGTACGACACGGTCCCCGAGCCCGCGCTGGAGATCGACCACGACGACTACGGGACCCTGCTGCTGGACCGCACGATGGCCTACGAGGCGCGGGACCGGGCCCGGGCCACCGGGCTGCCGCACAACCAGGCGCGTCCCTCCTTCGCCTTCCCGATCATCGACGCGCTCACGGCGCAGCTCGCCGACCGGCTCGGGGCGGACCCGTACGGCGGCCCGAACCTGCTGGGCTCGGACGACGTGGCGCAGCTGGGCAAGGAGATCGCGATGAGCCCGGCCGTGCACGCCGCGATCGACTCGCTGTGGCCCTCCCTCACCCCCGAGCAGCTCGTCGGCGACTTCCTGGCGGAGCCCACGCACCTGCCCGCGCACGAGGCGGAGCTGATCCGGCGCGAGCCGTCGGCCCGGCCACGGTGGACCCCGGCCGACGTGCCGCTGCTGGACGAGGCGGCCGAACTGCTCGGGGAGGACGACAGCGCCCGGCGCGCCGCCGAGGAGCGCGAGCGGCAGCGGCGCATCGCGTACGCGCAGGGCGTGCTGGACCTGTCGCAGGGTTCCGAGACGTACGAGTTCGAGGACGAGGAGAGCGAGTTCCTCGCGGCGCACGACATCATCGACGCCGAGCGGATGGCCGAGCGCCACGAGGAGGCCGACCACCGCAGCACGGCCGAGCGGGCCGCGGCGGACCGCACCTGGGCCTTCGGGCACGTCATCGTGGACGAGGCGCAGGAGCTGTCGGAGATGGCGTGGCGGCTGCTGATGCGGCGCTGCCCGACCCGCTCCATGACGCTGGTCGGCGATCCGGCCCAGACCGCCGACGAGGCGGGCTGCGGCTCGTGGGAGCACATCCTGGGCCCGTACGTGGGCGAGCGCTGGGAGCTGGTCCGACTGGGGGTCAACTACCGCACGCCCGCCGAGATCATGGACGTGGCGGCGTCCGTACTGCGGGCCCGCGATCCCGGCTTCGAGCCGCCGAGCTCGGTGCGGACCACCGGGGTCCGGCCGTGGGCGCGGGCGGCCGGGAACCTGGCGGAGGCGGTCGGGGACGCGGTCCGGCGGGAGCTGCCGGACGAGGGGCGGCTCGCGGTGATCGCGCCGCGGGCGCTGCACGCCTCGCTCGCCGCCGGGCTGCCGGGCGTACGGTCGGGGGCGGAGCCGGACCTGACCGAGGACGTGGTGCTCCTCGATCCGCGCCAGGCCAAGGGGCTGGAGTTCGACACGGTGATCGTGGTGGAGCCTGCCGACCTCGGGCCGAGCGACCTGTACGTGGCGCTGACCCGGGCCACCCAGGCCCTCGGCGTGGTGCACACCGAGGGCCGGCTGCCGACCGGGCTGGGCCCGGAGGGGCTGATCAGGCGCTGATGACCAGCGGCGCCCGCGGGTCGGTGCGCAGCGGGGTGGCGAGCGCGACGAGGGCGTGTTCGAGGCCGTGCAGGTGGGCGAGGGCCGGCTCCGCGGGGGCGGGCCGGGCCGGCGTCACCGGCGCGGGCTCGGGGGCGCCCTGCGGCGCGGTCAGCGCCAGGGCGGCCGCCTCGACGCGCCAGCAGGCCGCGGCCAGCCGGGCGTCGTGCGAGGCCTGCGGGTCGGCGGCGACGGCGACCAGGCCGCGCACCTCCCGGGCGCAGTCGTCGAGCAGCGCCAGGACCTGCCGGGCGCGGGCCTTGCGGGCGCGCAGCGGGCTCAGCGGGTGGACGAGGGGCGCGAGCGCCATCCGTACGCGGCCCAGGAGGAGCTCCAGCTCGGCGGCGTGGGGGGCCGGGTCGGCCGCGGGGTTCCCGGCGAGGCGGTCCAGGGAAGCCGCGGTGGAGGCGCGTACGCAGTGCAGGGCGCGCTGGATCCAGGCGTCGTTCGCGGCGTGGGTGGTCACCGGGAGGATGATCACGACGGCGAGGGCGGCGCCGAGCGCGCCGATCGCGGTCTCCTGGAAGCGCAGGAGCAGCAGCCCGGGGTGCAGGACGCCGAGGAGCCCGTAGAGCAGCCCGGCCATGACGGTGACGAAGAACATCATCCAGGAGTACGACGGGGCCGCTGTGTAGAAGATCCCGAAGACGCACACGGCGACGAGCGCGGCGGTCGGCGCGGGCGCGCCGTGCAGCGGTACGGCGATCAGCAGCCCGGCGGCGATGCCGGTGACGGTGCCGACGACCCGGCGGAAGCCGCGGACGAGGGTCTCGCCCCGTGAGGCGGTGTTGACGAAGATCCACCAGGCGGTGCCGACGGCCCAGTACCAGCGGTCCTCGGAGAGCGCCTGGCCGATACCGAGGGCGAAGGCGCAGGCTGCGGTGGCCTGGAAGGCCTGGCGGGTGGTGGGCCGTGCGAGCCCGGAGCCCGGCAGCCCGGGCGGCGCCGCGGCGGGCGGGGTGCGCCGCTCGATGGGCCACAGCGCGAAGCGCACGGCTCCGGCGGCGAGGAGCGCCAGCCCGACGGCCGCGTACAGCTCGGGCAGCTGCCCGGGCCGGGCGTGCAGGAACTGGGTGACGAAGAACATCATGAAGCCGAAGATCCCGAGGGCGTGTCCGCGCGGGCCGAAGCGGCGGGCGTAGACACCGGCGAACACGACGGCGAGGAAGGCGGCGTCACGGGCGAGGGGCACCCCGTGGAGGGTGGTGGCCAGCGCGAGGACGGGGAATCCCGCGACGGGCAGCAGGGCGGTGGTGGCGCGCTGGGCGCGGACATCGGCGTCGAGCACGGTGAAGAGGGCGAGCAGGGCCGCCAGCCCCCCGGTGATGGAGGCGGTCAGGGAGAGACCGCACAGCTCGGCGAGGGCCACGGCCGCGCCGACGCCGATCACTGCGCGAGCCGAGTTCCTGAGCCTCATACGCCCCGGATCCGGAGCCACGAACATCCTCTTCACGGCTGTGAGCCGCCCCCTTGCGATGGTGCGCGCCGGCCCGGCGGCCGCCCGGGGGTGGTGGGCGGCGTACGGGCACGGCGAAGGCGCCACGGTCCGGAGCGGCGTCGTTGCCGTCCGGCGCTGCGCGGCGCCGAAAGTACATGGATACGACACAGATAAGCATCTGCGGGCCCAGTGGCTCAACCGGGTCTCGCACCACTGGGCCATTGGCACAGCGCGGTCCGGCGATCTTCGGCCAGGAGGGAGCCAACGGCCCGGCACGGCACGGCGCCCGCGACGGCGTTCCGCTTCCCGGACGTCCGGATCGGGACAAACGGCCGGGCGGTGCCGTGCCCCCCAGCCCGGTCGGGGCCCGTCGGCCGACGTCGGAAACCAGCCGAATCGGGCTGGGCGCCGCGTCGGTTCGCGCGGCCTCGCGCACAGGTGCCGGACGGGGGTACACCGGGTCCTGGCTGCACGGACGCCGGTCGCGCACCACCGGGGCGGCCGGTCGGGAGCGCCGTCCGTTTCAGGTCAGGTCTCCCCACCCCCAACAACGGTTGCCCGTCCGCATCATGACCTGTTGTCAAGGGGCCACGCGCAGAGCAGATAAGATCCCGGGCTGTTGTCCAATGATCTTTCGCTTTCGATCGTTTGAGGGTTCTGATGGTTCGAGAGGGATCGTCGCCCGGCAGTCCAGGGCCCACCTCACCCGTCGTATGGGCACTGCCCGCCCTGCTGACCGCCGCACTGTCGGCGGTCGCCGTGGCACTGGTGTCAGCACCTGCCCGCACCCCCGTGGCCTGGATCGGCGCCGCGGCCTTCGTCGCCGTCGCGCTCTCCTGTGGTGAGGCCGCCCGGCGCGGCAAGGCCGTCACGGCGCTCCGAGCCAAGGTGGCCGCGCAGGACGAGGCCCTGTGGCGGCAGCAGGCCGAGACCGTACGGCTGGCCGAGACGCTGCTGCCCGATGTCGTGGCGCGCCTGCGCAAGGGTGAGTTCCCCGAGGACGTGCTCACGTCCCTGGAGGACCCCGGTATCTACCAACCCGGGCTGACCCCCGAGTTCAGGGCGGCCCACCACGCGGTGCTGCGCTCGGTTCTCGATGCCGTGGTCGCCGAGGAGGACCTGCGCGACTCCGCGCAACGGGCCTTCGTGAACATCGCCCGCCGCGTCCAGGCGATCGTGCACCAACAGGCACAGGAACTCCGGGAGATGGAGGACCGGCACGGCCAGACCCCGGCCGTCTTCGGCGATCTGCTGCGGCTGGACCACGGCACCGCGCTCATCGGCCGGCTCGCCGACTCCATCGCCGTGCTCGGCGGTGCGCGGCCCGGCCGCCAGTGGAGCAAGGCCGTCCCGCTGTACAGCGTGCTGCGCGGCGCCATGTCGCGGATCATCGACTACCAGCGGGTGGAGCTCCACTCCGTGTCCCAGGTCGCCGTCGTCGGCCCCGCGGTCGAGCCGCTCATCCACGCACTGGCCGAGCTGCTCGACAACGCGACCCGCTACTCCCCGCCGCAGACCAAGGTCCATCTGACCGCCGTCGACGTGAACTCGGGCATCGCCATCGAGATCGAGGACGGCGGCCTGAGCATGAGCGAGGAGGCCCGCAAGCGGGCCGAGCGCATGCTGCGCCAGGCGCAGGAGGGCATCGACCTCACCGACCTGGGCGAGACGCCCCGGCTGGGCCTCGCGGTGGTCGGCCGGCTCTCGCAGGCGTACGACTTCCGGGTCTCGCTGCGCTCCTCGGCGTACGGCGGCGTACGCGCCGTGCTGGTCATCCCGCAGGAACTGATCACCACCGTCTCGACCGCGACCGGCGTCGCCCATGGCATCGGTACGTCCTCGGGACCCCGTGCCGCCCTGGAGCCGACCGCCGCACCGCCGCAGCCGTCTCAGCCCGCGCAGCCGCCGCGCCCGGCCACGGGCCCGCGGCACGCCGCGAACATGGACATGGACGAGGTGCCCATCGTGACCGAGCGGGCACCGAACGGACTGCCGCAGCGGCGCCGCAAGAGCCGGGCGACGGCGTCGGCCGAGCCCGCGGCAGCCGAGCGGACCACCGCGGCCGCCCCGGACCAGACCGAAGCGCAGCCCGGCATGTGGCTGGCCGCCTTCCAGAGCGGCCTGTCCGGGGACAGCCAGGCCGGCGCAAGCCAGAACACAGACGTCTCGCCGGCCTCGGCGAGCAAGGGGGAACAGCCATGAGTCAGCAGCAGACCAATATGGACTGGATGCTCAAGGACCTGGCCGAGAGCGTTCCGCAGACCCGGCACGTCATCGTGCTCTCCGCCGACGGCCTGCGGATGGCCCAGTACGGGGCGGAGACCGACACCGCCGACCGGCTCGCCGCCGCGTGCGCCGGACTCCAGAGCCTCGCCGGCGCGGTCGCCTCCGAACTCCCGAACAGCAACGGCCGCATGCGTCTGGTCGTGATCGAGATGGACGGCGGGTTCTTCTACCTGATGGCGGCCGGCGCCGGCGCCTACCTCGCGGTGCTGGCGAACGAGGGCGTCGACGCCGGGCTGATGGGCCAGCGCATGCGTGACCTCGTGGCGCGGATCGGAGAGCACCTCAGCAGCCCGCCGCGCAGCGACAGGCAGACCGCGTGAGCGACCCGGGCAACGGCTGGGAAGACGGCAGCCCCGAGCGGCTGTACGTCATCACGGGCGGTCGCAGCGGACCGTTAGTTCCCACCCGCCTCGACCTGGTCACGCTCATCGTCGCCAGGTCGGGGCCCAGGCCCGGCATGCAGCCGGAACACGCGGCCATCATCCGGCTGTGTCAGGCGCCCCTCTCGGTGGCCGAGATCTCCGCGTATCTCGGCCTGCCGGTGAGCGTGGTCACCGTACTGGTCGACGATCTGATCACCGCGGGCCAGGTGCTCTCCCGCGCACCCGTCGCCCGCGCCCAACTCCCCGACCTGGCACTGATTGAGGCAGTCATCGATGGACTTCGAAAGCTCTGAGCGGCCCGCCGGGCCGCGGCGCGAGGACGTACTGCCGGCCACGGCCGCCGCCGCGGTCAAGGTGGTGATCGTGGGCGGCTTCGGGGTCGGCAAGACGACCCTGGTCGGCTCGGTGAGCGAGATCCGGCCCCTGACCACCGAGGAGACGATGACCCAGGCCGGGGTCGGCGTCGACGACACGGCGGGAGTGGAGCGCAAGAGCTCCACCACCGTGGCCATGGACTTCGGCCGGATCAGCATCAACGAGGAACTGGTGCTGTACCTCTTCGGCACCCCCGGCCAGCAGCGTTTCTGGTTCCTCTGGAACGGCCTGTTCGAGGGCGCGCTGGGCGCGGTGGTCCTGGTCGACACCCGCCGGCTGGAGGTCAGCTTCGACGTGATCGGCCGGCTGGAGGAGCGCGGGGTGCCCTTCGTGGTCGCCGTGAACTCCTTCCCCGACGCGCCCGAGCACCCTGTCGAGGACCTGCGCAGCGCCCTCGACCTGCCCGCTTCGGTACCGCTGGTGCTCTGCGACGCCCGGCGGCGCGAATCCAGCCGTGACGTCCTGATGACGCTGATGCGCTATCTGCACTCCCTCGCCGTGACCCCGGAGGCATCGTGAGCACCACCCCGTTCCCCGCAGCTTCCACTCCGCCGCCGGGCTGCCCCGCACACCGGCTCTACGGCCCCGAGGCCGAGGCCGATCCGATGGGGCTGTACGAGAAGCTGCGTGCCGAGCACGGCGCGGTGGCCCCCGTCCTCGTACAGGGCGACCTGCCGGCCTGGCTGGTGCTCGGCCACCGCGAGAACCTGGACGTGGCGCGTACGCCGTCCCGGTTCTCCCGGGACCCGCGGCGCTGGCGGGACATGCAGGAGGGCAACGTCCCCGCGAACCATCCGCTGACCCCGATGACCGCGTGGCAGCCGGTGTGCCACTTCGTCGACGGCGCCGAGCACGAGCGGCTGCGCGGGGCGCTCACCGACTCCCTCGAGCGCTTCGACCGGCGCGGCGTACGGCGGTACGTCAAGCGCTTCGCCGACCAGCTGATCGACGGTTTCGCCGAGTCCGGGCGGGGCGATCTCGTCGCCGACTTCGCCGAACCGCTGCCGATGCTCGTCATGACCCAGTTGGTCGGGGCTCCGGACTCGTACGGACCGCGGCTCGTCGAGGCCGCCCGCGACATGATCCGGGGCACCGCGACGGCCGTCGCCAGCAACGAGTACGTCACGGCCACCCTGCGGGAACTCGTCGCGGCCAAGCGGGTGGTGCCCGGCCGGGACTTCACCACCTGGATGCTGGAGCACCCGACGGCGCTGAGCGACGAAGAGATCGTGGAGCACCTGCGGCTGGTGATGATCGCGGCGTTCGAGTCGACCGCCAACCTCGTGGCGAACACGCTGCGCCTGGTCCTCACCGACCAGCGCTTCCGCGCGAACCTCTCCGGCGGTCACATGACCCTGCCCGACGCGCTCGAACAGGTCCTGTGGGACGAGCCCCCGTTCACGACGATCCTGGGCCGCTGGGCCACCGGCGACACCGAGCTCGCCGGGGTGCACATCAACGCCGGGGACATGCTGCTGCTGGGCCTCGCGCCCGGGAACGTCGATCCCCAGATACGTCCCGACCAGACGGTGCCCGTCCACGGCAACCGCTCGCACCTGGCCTTCAGCAGCGGCCCCCACGAGTGCCCCGGCCAGGACATCGGCCGGGCGATCGCGGACACCGGTATCGACACCCTGCTGACGCGGCTGCCCGATCTGGAACTGGCCGTGCCCGAGGACGGACTGCGCTGGACCTCGTCCCTCATGTCCCGCCATCTGGTCGCGCTTCCGGTGAGGTTCACACCGCGCGGCACCTCGGTCACGGCCGCCACGCGCGCGCCCGCGCCTGTGGCCGCGGCGCCGGCCGCTCCTCTGCCCGAGGAGCGGCCAGCGGTGCGGGCCTCGTGGTGGGCCCGGCTGCTGGGCCGCCGCTGACGACGGATCAGGCGTCGAGCTGCTGCCACCACCAGGCGAGAGCCGGGACCGGCGGCGGCTCGACGCTCGCGTCGCTGGGCGTGTCGCTCCGGACGATGTCGAACCGGGCGCCGTCCACGGGCAGGGCGTTGCGGTTGCGCGGGCTCGCGTAGCGCGGCGCCCTGCTGTGGTATTCGAGGTCGCCCGCGATCCAGTGCTCCAACGAGCGCAGATAGCGGCCGAGTTGTTCGCTCGCCCCCCGGCCGATCTGCTCGCGGAGCCGGACGAACAGGGTCACCGTCCGGTCCCGCAGGGCGTAGGCGGCGGGAAGCGCCTCGGCCGGGGTGCAGTCGTGCAGCCGGGCCAGGACGTTGATCAGGTTCTGCTCCCAAGGGACCATGTGGTCGTCCTTGTTGTACGAGAACAGGTCGTTGTCGCAGCTGACGATGAACCCGGCGGCGTCGGTCAGGGCCTGGACGGGGGCCGAGTACAGCTCGTCGCCCGGCACGTCGATCCCGTTCGCCACGTCGCACCACGTGAGGGTGAACCGGGTGCCGTTGCTGGAGATCCGCTTCGCCACGAAGTCGTTGAGGCTCGGCATGATCTCGCGCTCGGCGTTGGCGGTCTGCCAGGTGGCGCCGAACACCCAGTCCCGGATGCCCTCGGTGAAGCGGCGCAGCTGAATGGGGGTGAGCATGTCCCGGGTCCGGGCCGCGAGGTCCTCCAGCGCGGCGGTGTGCGGGCTCGGCGGCAGCAGGCCGGAGCCGGGTGCCTCGACGGTGCGGATCAGCCGGGCGCCGTGGTCCGCGACGGCCGCCGTGCCCGCCGAGCCGGTGTTGGAGTCCTGCCAGTCGTCGGTGGCGAAGGCCCAGTAGTTCCACTGGGCGAACAGCACCATCGGTTCGACGTCGCCGTGGGGGATGATCCGGCTGGTGAAGTCGGCGCTGTGGGTGGCCAGCCCCCACGCGCGCTCGGTGGCGTCCGGGTAGAGCCCGAACCTGTCGATCCAGGCGATGGCCCGCTTCTCGATCTCGTCCACAGCGGGGTGGACGAGGCCCTGCTCGAACGGGCAGTGGAACGGCGGCAGTTCCCATCCGATGCGGGAGGGGTGCGTGGCCTCCTCATAGGCGGGCGGCATGATCAGTTCCCCCCGCCGAGCCGGAAGAGCAGCAGCCGGGTCTCCAGCGCGTGGTCGCGCCAGATCCGGAACAGCTTGCCGTGCGTGATCGTCGACTCCTGGAGCCGCTCCCGGCACCAGGCGGCCGGCGTGACGACGGTGCCCGCCTGCTCGATCCGGTCCAGTTCGGCGGTGTTCCAGGCCATGGACTGCACCCAGAACTCTGCGACGCGGTCGGTGACGTCCTCGTCCTGTTCCAGCTCGAACCCCGCGGCCTCGGCGGCGGTAATGTACTCGGTGAGGGTGCCCAGGCGCGTCTTGTAGTAGCCGTCGATGAACTCGGTCCACTCGGGACGGCAGATGAAGTGCTCCTGTATCCCGAACCAGCCGCCCGGTTTCAGCGCCTTGGCGACGACCTGGAAGAGCCGCTCGCGGTCCATGTAGCCGGAGCTCTCGTTGGCGTAGGCCGCATCGAATCTTCTGCCGGTGGTGAAGCCGTGGACGTCGGCGAGGAGCGGGGTGACCCGGTCGCCCACGCCGGCCTGACGCGCGAACTGCTCGATGACCGGGACGTGTTCCGCGGCGACGGTGAGGCCGGTGACGGACGCGCCGTGCTCCTGCGCCCAGTAGAGCGAGCCGCCGCCGACCCCGCAGCCGATGTCGAGCAGGCGGGCGGGCGGGGTGGCGTACGCGCCCCACGTCCGTGCGGCGTGCTCGACTATCGCCTCCTGCGACTCGACTATGCGGCGCTTGAGCACCCGCTGGGACACCGTGGTGTTGGGTGTCGATCCCGGGGCGAAGAGCCCCATGTGGAAGTGGACGCGCGGTCCCGGCCCGTACTTGTGGAGGATGTCCGCCGTCTTGCGGCTGTAGTAGAGGGGCACTTGCCTCTCGTCGAATGCCTGGCCACCAGTGTGGGGCTGGATGACGAGGTTGCTGTCCATCAGTTCTCCGGTCATGCGGTCGCGTGGGGGTGTTTCTCGGCCGCCCCACTCTGCCCAAGAGTGATCAATAAAACGCCTCAATCACTTAGGTCTTGAGCATAGTCACACCTGAAATAGCCACATTCCCGGCACAGTTGGACTATAGTGTCCGCCTCATTCGGGCGCTCCGCCCTCCGTCGGTACGCACAACACCGGTACCGGAGACAGGTGCAGGAGTTTGTGCGGGGTGGAGCCCAGCAGGGCGCCGCGGATCGGACTGTCGCCCCAGGTGCCGACGATGACGACGCGGGCGCCGTGGCGACGGGCCGCGTCGAGCAGCGCCTGCGCGGGCTTCTCGTCGACCAGCTCCACCGTCGACGGCACACCCGCTTCGTCGGCCGCCTCGACCGCGTGCGCGAGGGCGCTGCGGCCCGCCTGGCGGACGGCTTCCCGGTGGGTGCGGGACTCCTCACCGGTACTGCCCGGAGCGGCCGCTCCGTAGACGAGGACGAGCGGCTCGCCGAAGGCGGCGGCCACCTCCAGCGCCACCTGCAGGGCGCGTGCCGCGCCGGGTGACTCGTCGTATCCGAGGACGACGGACATCGGGACTCCTCAGTGCTTCCCGGCGTGGACGAGGGCCGGGTCGACCACGCCTCGCCGCTCCTGCCAGAACCTGCCGTCCCGTACCCGCCAGAAGCACATGACGAGCACGCCGACGACGGCGATGCCGATCCCGATGACCAGCGGCGGGCCGAGCCCGAACCAGGAGACGCCGCTGGCCGAGTTCTCCGGGTCCGACATGTCGCCGATCGACTCCACCAGCAGCCAGATCAGCAGGAAGGCGCCGACCACCGGGCCCACCCCGATGAGCAGGAAGTTGTGCGGGCTCTCCAGCAGGTGGCGGCGGTAGTAGACGGCGCAGGCCAGGCCGGTGAGCGCGTAGTAGAAGGCGATGAGCAGGGACAGCGCGGTGAGCGAGTCCAGGAGCGCGTTCTCGCTGATCTGGTTGACGACGAGGTACCAGCCGATGGCGATGCCCGCCACCCACCACGTGCTCACGTCTGGTGTCCGGAACCGCTGGTGGATGTGCGCGAGCGGCGGTGGCAGCGCGTGCCGACGGGCCATGGACAGGGCCGTGCGGGAGGCGGGGATGATCGTGGTCTGCGTGGAGGCGAGCGCGGAGGTGCAGACGGCGAGGAGCACCACCCAGTCCCAGCCGCCCATGACCTCGTGGGCGAGCACGGCGAAGATGGCCTCCTCCTCGGCCGCGTTCTCGGCGAGGAAGGCGGTGCCGGCGTACCCGACGACCGCGAATCCCACGGACAGGTAGGTCACCAGAAGGATCACGGTCGACCAGATACCGGCCTTGCCGGGCGCCGTTGCGGAGTTCTCGACCTCCTCGGTCAGATTGACCGCGGACTCCCAGCCCCAGTACATGAACACGCCGAGCAGCAGTCCGCCGGTGAGGGCGGCGCCACCGGCGCCGAAGGGGTTGAGCCAGCTGAGCGAGGGCTCGATCTCTTCGAGGGTGCTGGTGCCGGCGTAGATGCGGTAGATGGCGACCACCGCGAAGGTCAGGAGGAAGAAGACCTGGGCCAGGATGAGGATGTCCTGGAGGTGGGCCGAGAGCTCGGTGCCGATGACACAGATCGCGGTCATGGCCAGGATCACCGCGACGGTGAGGCTCTGCCGGATCACTGCGTTGGCCGCCCAGTCGTCGAGCCCGAAGGCGAGCAGCCCGAAGTTGACGGCGACGTCCGCCAGCGAGCCGATGACCAGCACGCCCGTCATCGCGATCGCCCAGCCTCCGAGCCAGCCCGCCCAGGGGCCCATGGCCCGGGCGACCCAGGAGAAGGTCGTCCCGCAGTCCTGGTCGACCTTGTTGAGGTAGTAGAAGGCGGCGGCGATCAGCAGCATGGGCACGAAGGAGGCCAGCATCACGCCCGGAGCGTAGATCCCGACGAGCGCCACGATCGGCCCGAGGACGGCGGCGAGGGAGTAGGCGGGCGAGGTGGAGTTCAGGCCGATGACGAGCGCGTCCAGGAAACCGATCGCGTTGGCCTTGAGCCCCGCATCGGTCATGGGCCCCGCGTTGTCCGCAGGCCCGCTCCGCGGTCCGCCGCCACCGCCCGCACCACCCGTGTCGCCGGTGCCGTCCGCACCGCCCGCACCGTCGTCGGCCATGTACGCATCCTCGCCCGCGCCCGGCCGCCGCGCGAGGCGGAATGCCCCCTACGGGCGGATGTTCCAGCCCGCGATCACCGGAAGCCCGTGCTCCGTGGAGAGGACGCTGACCGTGCCGGTGCGCAGCAGGAACAGCCTGCCGTCCGCGGGGTCCAGGCCCAGATAGCGGGCGGTGAGCACGCGCAGGAAGTGGCCGTGGGCGACGAGTACCGCGTTGCCGCCGTCGGCGCGGAGCACCGGGGCGACGCGGGCCAGGGCGCGGTCCGCGCGGGCGCCCACCTCCGCGGCGCTCTCGCCGGGGTGCGCCGCGTCACCGGGCGGGACGCCATGGGTCCACAGGGACCAGCCGGGCGTGCTCCGCTGGATCTCCGCGGTGGTGACGCCCTCGTAGCCGCCGTAGTCCCACTCGCAGAGGTCGGGGTCGGTGACCGCGCCGGTGAGCCCAGCGAGTTCGGCCGTGGCGACGGCCCGGCGCAGCGGGCTGGTCAGCACCAGCGCCGGGTGGCGGTCCAGGAAGAAGGGAGCGAGGGAGACGGCCTGCTCGACCCCGCTCGCGGTCAGCGGGACGTCGGTCCGCCCGGTGTGCCGCCCGTCGGCGCTCCACGCCGTCTCCCCGTGTCTCACCAGCAGCAGGTCGCTCATCCTCCGGACCCTAAGCCCTCCGGCATGTCGGTGCCGGAGCACCGGGGCGGGCGTGTCACTGTCGGGCCTCATGAACGAGGGTGCGCATCCGGTGCGTCCGTCCCTGGCCGGGCTGATGATCGTCCTGACCGCGGTCACGGGGCTGATCGAGGCGGTGAGCCTGCTGGCCCTCGGGCCGGTGTTCACCTCGATGCAGACCGGCAATGTGCTCTTCCTGGCGTTCGGGCTCGCGCGGCAGGGCAACCTGCCGGCGCTGTCGGCCGCGGCCTCGGTGATGGCGTTCGCCGTCGGGGCGATGTGCGCGGCGCGGATGGAGTCGGCCTCGGAGGCCCGGGGATGGCGCTGGGCCGAGCTCGGCCTGTACGTGGAGGCCGCGCTGATCCTGGCCGGTGCGGCGACCGGATGGGGTGTGGCGCCGCGTTTCGGGCACCCGAGCGCCGAGCATCTGGCGGTGACCGGGATGCTGGCGGCGGCGATGGGCATCCGGACGGTGACGAGCATGCGGGTCGACGTGCCCGGCGTGCCGACGACCCTGATCACCCGGTCCCTCACCGCGCTGATCGGCAGCTCGGCCCTGGGGCATGACAGCGCCTTCGGGTACGGGACGGGAGCCTGGGCGCGCCGGGCCGGGGCGGTGCTGGCGATGTTCGCGGGCGGGCTGACCGGGGCCCTGCTGATCGGCGCCGGGTGGACGGTGGGCGCGCTGCTGCTGCCCGCGGCGGCGGCGGTCCTCGCGGTGGGCCTGAGCCACCGCGCCCTGCCGCTGCGGCACAGTGCCTAGTCTTTCCCGGAGCCCGTCCGGAAGTCCTTTCCAGGAGTCCGTTCCGGGAGTCCTTCCGCGGAATATCGATGCGGAAACGATGCGACTTTGACCGCCCCGCCGCGGCGACGAGGCTCGGGCCATGGACGACAACGGGCCCGAAAGGCTCGACGAACGCGTCGCGGCCGGTTTCGTGGCCGGCGCGGACGACTGTGTGGAGACGGTCTACCGGCGCTGGCGGCCGCTGGTCCACGCCCTGGCCCGGCGTGCGCTGGGCGACGAGCGGGAGGCCGAGGACGTGACCCAGCAGGTCTTCCTCGCCGCCTGGCACGGCCGCCACGGCTACCGGCCGGGACCCGGCGGGCTGGGTGCCTGGCTCACCGGGATCACCCGGCACAAGGTGGCCGACGCACTGCGGGCACGTACCCGTCGGGCCGAGGCGGCCGCCGCCGCGCGCGCCTGCCACGACCTGGCCCCGTACCCCGGCACGGCGGCACGGCCGGAGCTGGAGCCCGAGCGGGTCGTGGACCGGGTGCTGGTCCTCGGGGAACTGGCCCGGCTGCCATCGGCCCAGCAGCGGGTGATGCGCCTCGCCTTCTACGGGGACCTGACGCAGTCGCAGATCGCGGACCGCACCGGACTGCCGCTGGGCACCGTCAAGAGCCATATGCGGCGGGCCCTGCACGGCCTGCGCCGGTCACTGGAGGCGCGTCCGCCACCGGCGCGGCGATGACCTCCAGGCCCGAGCGCAGTCCGAACAGCCGCTCGGTGCGCGGGGCCTGACTGCCCGCGCCCCAGCCGGGTCCCGCGAGCAGCACCGTCGGGTGGCCCCGGGCGCCGCGCAGGCCCCACTCGATGCCCGCGGCCGAACGGGCCAGCGCCGCGTCCGCGGTGGTCCGGGACTGGGACCACAGCACGAGGGCCCGCGGTCCGGTCCGGCGTACGGCGTCGCGCAGGGCGCCCGGGGGCAGGTCGGCTCCGAACATCCTCACCGGCACGCCCCGTTCGCCGAGGGCCGCGGCCAGCGCCTCGATCGGCAGGCTGTGCTGCTCCCCCGGCACGCACGCGAGGAGCACCGGTGGGACGTCCGGGTGCGATGGCGTCCGGACCGGCCGGATCCGGCGCAGGGCCGAGGAGACGTGCCAGGAGAGCAGGTGCTCCACCTCCACGTATCGCTCCCCCGCCGTGGCCCATTTGCGGCCCACCGCGTGCAGGGTCGGCGCGATGACCTCCTCCCACGCGGTGACCAGGCCGTGTTCCGCGAGGGCGGCGTCCAGCAGATCCTCCACGGCCGGCGCGTCCAGCCGTACGGCGGCCCGTGAGAGCCCTCTGCGCTGCTGCCGGACCTCCCCGAGGGGAAGCGAGCCCGGGCCGCCCGGGTCCGGACCCGCCGTGCGGGCATCGGCGCGCGCGGCGGCTTCGTCCCGCACGGCCCGGGCCGCCTCGGCCGGGGGCACGCCCCGCGCGGTGAGCCGGCACATCAGTTCCAGCCGGGCGATGTCCTGCGCGGTCCAGCGGCGGTGGCGCCCGCCTTCCCGGTGGGCCGGGCCGATCGCGTACCGGCGCTCCCAGGAGCGCAGCGTGGTCGGCGAGACCCCGAGGCGCCGGGCGACGGCGCCGGTGCTGAGGCCGGCGGCCGGAAGGTCCTGCGGTGGTTCGGGCTGCGGCACGGACGGCACCCGCCCACGATACGACGGGTGGCCGGCGCGCGAGGGCTCAGCCGGTCCCGCGCCCCCGCCGGAAGCGGTCGAGGCCGTCGGCGAGCTCCACCACCGGGTCCGGGTAGTCGTACCGCGCCCGTTCCAGGCCCTGCAGCCGCCACGGCTCGTGCACCTGCGGGGCGGGGAGCCCGGCGAGCTCCGGCACCCAGCGGTGGACGTAACGGCCCTGCGGGTCGTACCGCAGGCCCTGCCGGACGGGGTTGAGCACCCGGTTGGGGCGGGTGTCGGTGCCCGTGCCCGCGGTCCACTGCCAGTTGAGCTGGTTGTTGGCGAGGTCCCCGTCGACCAGGAGGTCCAGGAAGTGGCGCGCCCCGGTCCGCCAGTCGACGTACAGCGTCTTGGTGAGGAAGCTCGCGGCGAGCAGGCGGCCGCGGCCCGGCATCCAGCCCTCGTGACGCAGCTGGCGCATCGCGGCGTCCACCACCGGGTAGCCGGTGCGGCCCTCCTTCCAGGCCTCGGTCTCCTCCTCGGCGGCCGCGCCGGTGCGCCACCGGTCCTGCCGGGCGCGGTAGTCCTCGGCGGCGGCCTCGGGGCGGGCGGCGAGGACCTGGTGGTGGAAGTCGCGCCAGCAGAGCTGCCGGACGAAGGCCTCGGCGCCGGGCCCGCCCGCGGCACGGGCCCGGTGGACCGCCTCGGCGGCCGAGAGGGTGCCGAAGTGCAGGTGCGGGGAGAGCCTGGAGGTGGCGTCCCCGGCCAGGTCGTCGTGGGTGTCCTCGTAGCGGGTGATGCCGGAGCGCAGCCAGTTCGCCAGGAGCCGGCGGGCCTCGGTCTCGCCGCCGCGGGCCAGGCCCGGGGAGACGCCGGTGAGGGCGCCGCGCACGGGCAGCGGCTCGGAGCCGACGCCTTCGGGGAGCCGGACGGTACGGGGCGCCGCGGCGACGGGCCGCGGCGGCAGTTCGGCCCAGCGGCGGAAGTACGGCGTGAAGACGGCGAAGTGGTCGGAGCCGGCGGGCAGGACGGCTCCGGGGGCGACGGCCGTGACCACCGTGTCGTGCACATGGAGCCGGCGGCCCTCGGCTTCGAGGGCGGTGCGCAGCCGCTCCTCGCGGGCGTGGGCGTAGCCGCTGACCCCGGCGGCCATGTGCACCTCGTCGGCGTCGGTCTCCCGTACGAGTGCGCAGACCTCCCGGACGGCGTCCCCGGAGCGGATCACGAGGCGGCCGCCGCGCTCGCGCAGTCCGGCGTCGAGGTCGGCGAGGCAGTCGGCGAGGAAGGCCTGGCGGTTGGGCGGGGCGAATCCGGCGGCCGCGAGGGCGCGGTCGCGGACGAAGAGCGGGACCACCCGGTCGCAGGAGGAGAGGGCCGCGCGCAGCGGCGGATGGTCGTGCAGGCGCAGGTCGGAGGTGAACAGGACCACCGCTACGTTCATGGCTCTCGCTCCTCGTCGGGCTGGGGAGGACGGCTGTCGTGCGGTACTTCGGCCACGGGGGCCCCGCCGGATGCAGGAGATGCGGGGGATGCATGAGACGGGAGGCCATCGGCCGTGTCCGGACGTTCGGCGGCGCGGGCGATGTTGCGGGCCATCCCGCCGAAGACCACGGCGTGGAAGGGGGACACGCTCCACCAGTACATGTGGCCGAGCAGTCCGTGCGGGTGGAACAGCGCCCGCTGCCGGTAGCGCGCGCGACCGCTCTCGGGGCAGGGGTCCACGTACATCTCCAGCCAGGCCAGGCCGGGCAGCCGCATCTCGGCGCGCAGGCGCAGCAGCCGCCCCGGCTCGATCTCCTCCACCCGCCAGAAGTCGAGGGAATCGCCCACGCGCAGCCGGGTCGCGTCGCGGCGGCCGCGGCGGATGCCGACCCCGCCGACGAGCCGGTCCAGCCAGCCCCGTACGGACCAGGCCAGCGGGAAGGAGTACCAGCCGTTCTCCCCGCCGATGCCCTCCACCACCCGCCACAGCGCGCCGGGCGAGGCCTCGACGGCCTTCTGCCGCCGGTCGGTGTAGAGGCTGCCGCCCGCCCAGTCAGGGTCCGTGGGCAGCGGGTCGCTGGGCGCGCCCGGCACGGAGGCGGAGGACCAGCGGGTGGTCACCTCGGCTTCCCGCACCCGCCGGAGGGCCAGCGACAGGGCCCGGTCGACCCCGATCGGCGTGCCGGGCGGGTCAGGAACGTGGCGCGCGATGTCGTGCTCCGCGCAGACCACCTCGTGGCGCAGTGATTCGGCGAGCGGCCTGGCCAGCGCCCGCGGTACGGGGGTGACCAGGCCGATCCACAGGCTGGACAGGCCGGGGGTGAGCATCGGGACGCGCAGGATGAGCCGGTGGGGCAGCTCGGCGACGGCGGCGTAGCGGCGCATCATCTCCTCGTACGTGACCACGTCCGGGCCGCCGATGTCGAAGGCCCGGTTCACCTCCGGCGGCATGGCGGCGCTGCCGACGAGGTAGCGCAGGACGTCGCGCACGGCGATGGGCTGGCAGCGGGTGCCGACCCAGCTGGGGGTCACCATGACGGGCAGCCGTTCGGTGAGGTAGCGCAGCATCTCGAAGGAGGCGGACCCGGAGCCGATGATGACGGCGGCACGCAGGACGGTGGCCGGTACGGGACCGGCGAGGAGGATCTCGCCGACCTCCGCTCGGGATCGCAGGTGCGGGGAGAGCTCGCGGACGGGGATGCCGGTGGGGGTGAGCCCGCCGAGGTAGACGATGCGGCGGACGCCGGCGCCGTGGGCCTGCTCGGCGAAGATGCGGGCGGCGGCGCGGTCGCGCTCCTCGAATCCGGAGCCGCCGCCGAGGGCGTGCACGAGGTAGTAGGCCACGTCGATGCCTTCCAGGGCCTCGGCCACAGACCGCGGGTCGGTGGCGTCGCCGCGGACGGTCTCGGCCTGTCCGGCCCAGGGGTGGTCGCGGAGTTTCTCCGGGGACCGGGCCAGGCAGCGGACGCGGTGTCCGGCGCCCAGGAGCTCGGGAACGAGCCGGCCTCCGATGTAGCCGGTGGCGCCGGTGACCAGGCAGTTCAGACCTGACATGGCTCGCTCCGCTCGTGGATCCGGTTCCGAGTGCCGACCAGAACACAGTCGCCCCTCGCACCCGGGAGTGCCATGCGGGCCGCCCCGCGGTTCACCCGCCTCGGCAAGATCCGGGTGAACCGGGCCATTGGTACAGTCGCGGCATGGCGGTGGACGAGCTCGACACCAGAATCCTGCGCCTGCTGATCGAGCAGCCGCGGACCAGCGTCCGCGAGTACGCCCGGATCCTCGGGGTCGCGCGGGGCACCCTCCAGGCCCGTCTGGACCGGCTGGAGCGCACCGGGGTGATCACCGGGACGGGGCCCGTCCTCTCGCCCGCCGCTCTGGGGCATCCGGTGCTGGCCTTCGTACACATCGAGGTGACCCAGGGGCATCTGGACGACGTGGGTGACGCGCTGGCCGCCGTCCCCGAGATCATCGAGGCGTTCTCGATCACCGGTGGCGGGGATCTGCTGACGCGGGTGGCCGCCCGGGACAACGCGCATCTGGAAGACGTGATCCAGCGGCTGATCCAGCTCCCGGGCGTGGTCCGCACGCGCACGGAGGTGGCCCTGCGCGAGCGGGTTCCGCACCGGCTGCTGCCGCTGGTCGAGTCCGTGGGACGGGCCGCCCGCACGAGCCGACAGCATGACCGGACAGGACAGGACCGGCAGGACGGGCGCAGCGGATGATCTCCGTCATATTCGATCTCGACGGCACCCTCGTGGACAGCGAGCCGAACTACTACGAATCGGGACGCCGCACCCTCCGGCAGCACGGGGTTCCCGATTTCACCTGGGAGGAACACTCCCGGTTCATCGGCATCGGCACCCTGGAAACGCTGGAGACCCTGAAGGACCGGTACGGCATCCGGGCGCCGGTCGAGCAGCTGCTCGCCGAGCAGAACGCCGCCTACCTGGAGCTGGCCCGCGCCGGGACCGAAGCCTTCCCCGAAATGCGGAAGTTCGTGGAGCGGCTGCATGCCGAGGGCGTGGCGATGGCGGTGGCCTCCGGCTCCTCGCGCGCGGCGATCGACGCGGTGCTGGCCGGCACCGGGCTGGACGCCCTGCTGACGACGGTCGTCTCCGCCGAGGAGGTCGCGCACGGCAAGCCCGCCCCGGACGTGTTCCTGGAGGCGGCCCGCCGGCTGGGCGCCGGCCCCGCCGACTGCGTGGTCGTCGAGGACGCGGCCCCGGGCGCGCTGGCCGCCCTCGCCGCGGGCATGGACTGCGTGGCGGTCCCGTACGTGACGGACACCGCGCACGATCCGGCCTTCGCGACCGCCGGGCTGCTCTTCGCGGGCGGGCAACGGGAGTTCACCGCGGCCGCGGCGTACGACTGGCTCGCCGCGCGCGTGGCCACCTGACCCGTCGCGGCACTCGCACGGGGATCGGCGAACGGCGCGGCGACGCTCTGGCGCCCGGTCCCGACGGCTGCCACCATGCCTGCGTGACCGCCACCACGCTGCCCCGGGGTGCCGGGCACGGGCCGCGTCCATGGCCCCTGCTCGGGAATCTGCCCGCCTTCGCCCGTGACCCGCTGGCCTTCTTCGAGTCCCTGCGCGACGAGTACGGCGACTGGGTGCCGTGGTCGCTGGGCCCGCAGCGCAATGTGCTGGTCTCACGGCCCGAGCACGTCGGTGAGCTGCTCGGCGCCGTGGAGGGCACCTTCAAGCCGATGGAACTGGGCTGGGCCTTCCACCAGTTGCTCGGCGAGGGGGTGGTCGTCGCCACCGGCGACGACTGGCGGCGCAAACGGGCCCTGGTCCAGCCCGCCGTGCGGCCGCGCCAGGTCCGCTCGTACGCCGCGACGATGGTGGAGTGCGCGGACGCGCTGGCCGGCGGCTGGGCCGAGGGCGAACGGATCGACGTACACCGGGAGATGGCCGGACTCACCCAGCGGATCGCGGTGCGCACGCTGTTCGGGAGCGACGCCGCCGGCCGGGAGGCGCCCATCAGCGCGGCCATGGCCACGGCCCAGCGGGAGCTGGGAGCCGAGTTCCGGGGGCTGACCCTGTTCCTGCCGCCGTGGGTACGGACGCCCGGGCGGCGCCGGATGCGGGAGGCGGTGGCGGTCCTCGACCGCGAGATCGCGCACGTCATCGGCGAGCACGAGGCGGCCACGGCGGCCGGGGCCGAGCGCGACGACCTGCTGAGCCGGCTGCTCGCCGCCCGCGACGAGCACGGCGCCCCGCTCTCCCGCAAGCAGCTCCGGGACGAGTCGATCACCCTCTACATCGGCGGCCACGAGACCACCTCGACCACCCTGACCTGGGCCTGGCAGCTGCTGTCGGGGGCGCCCGAGGCGCGGGCCCGGCTGACCGAGGAGCTGGACCGGGTGCTCGGCGGACGGCTGCCCACGTACGACGACTACGACCGGCTGCCGTGGACCCGGCAGGTGGTCAAGGAGGCGCTGCGGATCTATCCGCCGATCTGGCTGATCTCCGCGGTGGCCGTGGAGGGCGCGAGCATCGGCGGGCGGCCGGTTCCCGCGGGGACGGCGGTGTGGACCAGCCCGTGGTCGATGCACCGGGACGAGCGCTGGTTCCCGGGTCCGGAGGACTTCCGCCCCGAGCGGTGGGACGCGGACGCCCCGCACCCGGTGCCGGAACACGCCTGGTTCCCCTTCGGCGGCGGCCCGCGGGCCTGCCTGGGGGCGCGGTTCGCGCTGGTGGAGGCCGCGCTCCTGCTGGCGGTGCTGGGGCAGCGGTTCCACCTGGACAGCGGGAGCGGGCGGGCCGCGGTGTTCCCGGGGCTCACCCTCCAGCCGGCCGGGCCGGTCCTGGCGACGCTGCGCCGCCCGGGCCGGCCCGGTGGTGGCCGCGGCCGCTGACGCCCTGAGCCGGCAGACGGCCGCGGGAAGATCCCGCAGCCGTCGCGAGTTGGTAGAACCGTGAACAATGTGACGTGGAACGTGGACGTGGCGGTCATCGGCGCTGGACAGGCCGGCCTGTCCAGCGCGTACCACCTGACGCGGGCGGGGATCGACCACGTGGTCCTGGACCACGCGCCCCGACCGGGCGGGGCCTGGCAGTTCCGCTGGCCCTCGCTCACCTACGGCAGGGTCCACGGGATGCACGCCCTGCCCGGCATGGAGCTGACGGGCGCCGACCCGCTGCGCCCGTCGTCCCAGGTGATCGGGGAGTACTTCGCCGCCTACGAGGAACACTTCGGCCTGCGCGTACGGCGCCCCGTGGACGTGTCGGCCGTACGCGAGGGGGACGCCGGACGGCTGCGCGTGGAGACCTCGGCCGGGGACTGGTCGGCCCGGGCCCTGATCAACGCCACCGGGACCTGGGACCGGCCGTTCTGGCCACGCTACCCCGGCCAGGAGACCTTCCGGGGCCGCCAACTGCACACGGCGAACTACCCGGGGCCCCGCGAGTTCGCCGGGGCCCGGGTGATCGTGGCGGGCGGCGGCACCTCGGCGGTGCAGCACCTGCTGGAGATCTCCGAGGTGGCCGCGGAGACCACCTGGGTGACACGGCGGCCCCCGGTCTTCCGCGACGGGAGCTTCGGCGAGGCCGAGGGCCGGGCGGCGGTGGCTCTGGTGGACGAGCGGGTCCGCCGGGGACTGCCGCCGCACAGCGTGGTGAGCGTGACCGGGCTCCCGCTGAACGAGGCCGTCCGGGCCGGGCTGGCGTCGGGAGTGCTCGACCGCCGACCCATGTTCGACCGGATCACCGCCACCGGTGCGACCTGGGCGGACGGCAGTCACGTGGACGCGGACGTCATCCTGTGGGCCACCGGCTTCCGCGCGGCCGTCGACCACCTGGCGCCGCTCCGGCTGCGCGAACCGGGCGGCGGCATCCGGATCGACGGGACCCGGGCGGTGCGCGACGAGCGGGTCCACCTGGTCGGCTACGGCCCGTCGGCATCGACGATCGGCGCCAACCGGGCGGGCGGAGCCGCGGTCCGCGAGATCCGCCGCCTCCTGGACGGCGAGCGGGCGGGCGAGCCGGTCGCAGCCCCCGTGGGCTGAGCCCGCTGCGGGACCCTCAGTCTCAGTCGGCCTCCTGTTCGTCGATGGGGAAGATCCGGTCCGGGGCGCCGCCGGCCGCGCGGTCCTCCCGGGTCGGGTACACCCAGCCCATCCCGTCGCGCACGGCCAGAACGGGATCGGTCCAGTTCTCGGTGTCCTCCGGGACGAGGATGCGCGTGGTGCCCCGCTCCGCGTCGTGGATCAGGAGCGAGACGATGTTGTACAGCTGGGAGCCCATGGGGCCGAGCCCCTGCTCGGGGTGATCCTTCGGGCCCTCTATCCGGATCGTGAAGAAGCGCTCGTCCACCCAGAAACCGCCCTTGTCCAGCCACTGGCCCTCCCCCACGCGGACGCCGTCCACCCAGAGCCGCGCTTCGGCCGGGTGGTCGCGGAACAGGAGCACCGACCGGTGGTTGTCGCCGTCGGCGAAGGTCACGTCGATCTCCCGCTTGGACCAGCAGTCGATGAAGCTGCTGCACGCCCCGGGTATCCCTCCGTACCGATAGCTCGCGAGCTTTTCGCCCGGCGGTACGACGGGATCCTGACTGCAGATCTCGGCGAAGCGGCAGGCCCGGTCGACACGCCGGGTGCAGCCGAGCCCCATCGCCGCGATGTCGCGCGCCGCGGCCTGCGAGAGCAGTTCCCCCAGCCGTTCCACGTACCGTTCCTCGCCGACCAGGGCGGTCAGTTCGACCTCGTCGAACCACCAGTGGATCAGGTCCACTCCGACGGGGGAACGCGCCAGCCAGCCCTGCCACTCGACCGCGCTGCGACCCCACCGTTCGACCATGCGCTGGTGTCCCGCCCGCTCGGCTGCCGCGGCGGCCTCCGCGGCAGCGTCCATGCGCTGCTGAATGCGCTTTCCGATCGACTCCGCGTCGAACGCGAGCTCGCCCGTCGTTTCCGCGCTCGTTTCCGCGCTCGCTTCAGCCTTCGTTTTCGCTCTCCATGGCCATTTCACGGTTCGCCCCCTGGGTCCACGCACTCGGCAGGCCGCCGATCGTAGAACCGTCACGGGGTCGACCGCGCCTCATTTCCCGGTGGCAGCCCCCTGGCCTGCGCGGGAACCCGCTTGGCCCCGGAGCCGGTTGAAGTCGGCCACGTGTTTGCGGTGTTCGTCGTAGGTCACCGAGAAGCGGGTGTCGCCCGGTTTGACGGTGACGAAGTAGAGCCATTTGCCGGACGTCGGTGCGACCGCTGCCGCCATGGCGTGCAGGCCGGGGCTGTCGATCGGGGTGGGCGGGAGCCCCTGGCGCTCGTAGGTGTTGAAGGGGCTGTCGATCCGGGTGTCGCTCAGCCTGGTGTCCACCGTGCTGCGGTTCAGCGCGTAGTTGATGGTGGAATCCATCTGGAGCGGCATCGACTTCGCCAGCCGGTTGTGCACCACCCGGGCGACCTTGCCCATGTCGGCGGGGCCGTCGGCTTCCGCTTCGATGATGCTGGCCAGGGTGGCCGTCTGGTACGGGGTCATCCCGTGGGCCTTGCCGCCGTCCGCGACGGCCTGGGTGGCGAGGTTCCGGTTCGTCGTCTGCACCATGTACGCGAGGAGCCCGCCCGGGGTGGTCTTCGAGGTCACCGGGTAGGTGGCCGGGAAGAGGTAGCCCTCGGGGTTCCCCTTCGCCTCGGCGGGCAGGGCCAGGCCGGCGGTGGGCACGGCCGCCTTGGCCGAACCGGCCGGGAGCCCCAGTGCGCGGTCGATCGCCGCGTACACCTGTGGTGCCCGCCATCCCTCGGGGATCACCAACTGACGTGGCTTCTCCGGCTCTTCACCGCCCTGCAGCAGCGGGATCAGGACTGCCGCCCCGATCGCGACCAGCGTGCCGAGGAAGAGCAGCGCCAGCCGGCCCCGGCGGGTGAGCCGGGAACGACGCCGTGGCGGCCGGTACTCATGACGCATGCGGGAAAGCTAACCCGCACATCAACCTATTTCCGACAACCACTCGGCGCGCCGGTCGTACGGTCACACATTCACCGGAGCGAGCTCGGCGTCCTGCACCGCCGTCGGCGGCGGCTGCGCCGCGTCCCGGTCGCGGCGGACCAGGGCCGCGTACCGGCCGTCGGCCTTCAGCAGTTCCTCGTGGGTACCGCGCTCGGCTATCCGGCCCGCGTCCAGGACCACGATCTGGTCGGCGTCGCGGACGGTGGAGAGGCGGTGCGCGATGGTGATGGTGGTACGGCCCTGGGAGAGGTTGTCGATGGCCCGCTGGACGGCGTGCTCGGTGCGCGTGTCGAGGGCGCTGGTGGCCTCGTCGAGGATCAGCACCGGCGGGTCCCGCAGGATGGTGCGGGCGATGGCGAGGCGCTGCTTCTCGCCGCCGGAGAACCGGTAGCCGCGCTCGCCGACCAGGGTCTGGTACCCGTCGGGCAGGGACTCGATGTGGTCGTGGATCTGGGCCGCGCGGGCCGCTTCGGTGATCTCCTCGTCCGTCGCGTCCGGCTTGGCGAAGCGCAGGTTGTCCGCGACCGAGGCGTGGAAGAGGTACGTCTCCTGGGAGACCACGCCTATGGAGCGGGCCAGCGAGTCGAAGTCGAGGTCGCGCACGTCCACCCCGTCGAGGGCGACCCGTCCGCCGGTGACGTCGTAGAGCCGGGGCACCAGGTAGCTGAGCGTGCTCTTGCCGGAGCCGGTCGGGCCGACCACGGCGAGGGAGCCGCCGGCCGGGACGGTGATGTCGATTCCCGTGAGGGTCGGGCCGCTCCGGGCGTCGTACGCGAAGTGCACGTCCTCCAGGCGGATCTCGCCCTTGGCCCGCTCCAGGCGCACCGCGTCCTCGCGCTCGGTGATGTCCACCGGCAGGTCGAGGTACTCGAAGATGCGGGCGAAGAGGGCGAGCGAGGTCTGGATCTGCACACCGGTCGACAGCAGGCTCACGGCGGGCCGGAACAAGCCCTGCTGGAGGGTGACGAAGGCGACGAGGGTGCCGACGGAGAGCGAGGGGGCGCCCGTCTGGAGGGCTATGCCGGCGGCCCAGTAGATGAGCGCGGGCATGGCCGCCATGACGATGCCGATGGTGGACATCCGCCAGCGTCCGGCCATGCTGGAGCGCACCTCGAGGCCGACGAGCTTCTCGGACTCCTCCGAGAACGCGGACGTGAGGGACCCGGAGCGGCCCATCGTGCGGCCCAGCAGGATGCCGCTCACCGACAGCGACTCGGTCACGGTCGCGGCCATGGCGGCCATCTGCTTCTGCCGCTGCGTGGTGATCTTCTTCCGCTCGCGGCCGACCCGTCGGCTGATCCACACGAAGACGGGGAGCAGGAGCAGCGACACCAGGGTGAGCCGCCAGTCGAGCGCGAGCATGGCGACGACGGAGGCGATGACGGCCGTCAGGTTGGAGACGAGTGAGGTCGCGGTGGAGGTGACGGTGGCCTGCATGCCGCCGATGTCGTTGGCTATGCGGGACTGCACCTCACCGGTGCGGGTCCGGGTGAAGAAGGCCAGCGGCATCCGCTGGAGCTGGGCGTAGACGGCGGTCCGCAGGTCGTGCATGACGCGCTGGCCGACCGTGGTGGAGATCAGGGTCTGGAGCACGCCGAAGACGCTGGTGACGACCGCCGTGAGGATCATGCCGAGGGCGAGCAGGCTGAGCAGCCCGGTACGGCCCTCGGGGATCGCGACGTCCAGGATCTCCTTCAGGAGGAACGGCGAGGCGACGCCGACCAGCGAGGAGGCGGCGACCAGCAGGCCGACTACGGCGAGGCGGCCGCGGTAGGGCCGGAAGAGGCCCATGATGCGGCGCAGCTCGCGCGGCTGCTCCGCCGGGGCGGGCCGGTCGGGGTCGAGGGGGACTTTCGATGGGGTCCAGTTCGGTTCGTCGCGCATGGGCACCCTCTCGGGGGGTCGGAGGTCGAGGCCATTGGAGCATAGGTCATTGTTACCTATACTCACAATGAATGGGGTCCTGATATCGTTCCCGGCATGAGCTCCGCCTCCGACACCGATCGCCTCCTCGCCGAACAGCTGCTGCGCCTGACGCGCAGGCTCCACCGGATCCAGAAGCGCCACATGGAACCGCTCGGGATCACTCCCGCCCAGGGTCGGCTGCTGCGCCTCGTCTCGCACTACGAGGACGGCCAGGCACCACGAATGGCGGATCTCGCCGCCCGCCTGGAGGTCGTCCCGCGCGCCGTGACCACCCTCGTGGACGGCCTGGAGGCGGCCGAATGCGTGCGCCGCGCGCCCGACCCCGCGAACCGCCGCGTCATACGGATCGAGCTCACCGACACCGGCCGCGCCACGCTGCGCCGTCTGCGCAACGCGCGGACCGACGCGGCAGAGGAGATCCTGGCCCCATTGACCGCCGAACAGCGCGAGGTGCTCGGCGGACTGCTGAACGCCCTGTCGGACGCCCCGGCGGAGCGCCGCTGCTGACGGGGCCACGCGTGGGCCGCGATGAGGCGAGGGGTCCCACATGCCGCTGCTGGAACCGAGGCCCGGGGCGCTGCGCCCGCGCAGCATCAGCGGCCCCGCCCCCGACCGGGTGCCCGGGCACCGGGCCGCCGGCACCCCGGAACCGCTGCGCACCGAGCTGGCCGAGCTGCTCGGCCCCGAGAAGGTGCTGTGGAAGATCTCCGACCTGGTCCGCTACGCCTCCGACGCCTCCCCCTACCGCTTCGTCCCCCAGGTCGTGGTGATCGCCGAGGACATCGACGACATCTCCGCGGTCCTCTCGTACGCCCACGGCCGCGGGCGCGAGGTCGTCTTCCGTGCCGCGGGCACCTCGCTCAACGGGCAGGCCCAGGGCGAGGACATCCTCGTCGACGTACGCCGCCACTGGGCCGGCATCGAGGTGCTGGACGGAGGCCGGCTGGCCCGGATCCGGCCCGGCACCACCGTCTTCCGGGCCAATGCCGCCCTCGCCCGGCACGGCCGCGTGCTCGGCCCGGACCCGGCCAGTGCCATCGCCTGCACCCTCGGCGGAGTCGTCGCCAACAACGCCTCGGGCATGACGGCGGGCACCACGAGGAACTCGTACCGCACGCTCTCCTCCCTCACCCTCGTGCTCCCGGGCGGCACGGTGGTGGACACGGCGGACCCGCTGGCCGACGAGGAGCTGGCGCGCGCCGAGCCGGCCCTGTGCCACGGGCTGATGGGGATCAAGGCGGAGATCGAGGCCGACCCCGCGCTGGTCGCCCGGATCCGCGCCAAGTACGAGATCAAGAACACCACGGGCTACCGGCTCGACGCCTATCTGGACGGCAACACCCCCGTGGAGATCCTGCGCGGGCTGACGGTCGGGTCGGAGGGCACCCTCGGCTTCATCGCCGAGGTCGTCTTCGACACCCTCCCGCTGGACCGCGAACTCTGCTCCGCCCTGCTGTTCTTCCCCTCGCTGCCCGCCGCGGCCGCCGCCGTACCGCTCTTCAACGAGGCCGGCGCCTTCGCCGTCGAGCTGATGGACGGCAACACCCTGCGGGCCTCGGTCAGCGTCGCGGGCGTCCCCGCCGACTGGGCTGACCTGCCCAAGGACACCACCGCCCTGCTGGTGGAGTTCCGCGCACCGGACGAGGCCGGCCGGGACGCGTACGAGCGCCGCGCGACGCGGCTGCTCGCCGGACTCGACCTCGTCGCCCCGGTTGCCTCGGTCACCAACGCCTTCACCCGGGACCCCAGGACCATCGGCGGCTACTGGACGGCTCGCAGGGCCTTCATCGCCGCCGTCGGCGGAGCTCGCGCCCCCGGCACCACGCTGATCACCGAGGACTTCGCGGTGCCCCCGTCCCGGCTGGCCGAGGCCTGCGAGGCGCTCCTCGAACTCCAGGCGGAGCACGGCTTCGACTCGGCCGTCGCCGGGCACGCCGCCCACGGCAACCTGCACTTCCTGCTCGCCTTCGACGCCGCCGACCCGGCGGACGTCGAGCGGTACGCGGCCTTCATGGACGCCTTCTGCCGGCTCACCGTGGAACGCTTCGACGGCTCGCTGAAGGCCGAGCACTCCACCGGGCGCAACATGGCGCCCTTCCTGGAACTGGAGTGGGGGGCCAAGGCCACCGAACTGATGTGGCGCACCAAACGAGTCGTCGACCCGGAGGGGGTGCTCGCCCCGCGGATCCTCCTCGACCGCGACCCGCAGGCGCACCTGCGCGGTCTGAAGACCATTCCGCGGGTGGAGGAGGTGGCCGACCCGTGCATCGAGTGCGGATTCTGTGAACCGACCTGCCCCAGCGGGGACCTGACGACCACTCCGCGCCAGCGGATCGTGCTGCGCCGCGAGATGACCCGCCAGCAGCCCGGCTCCACGGTGCTGGACGGGCTGCTCGACTCCTACGGCTACGACGCCGTCGACACCTGCGCGGCCGACTCCACCTGCAAGCCGGCCTGCCCGGTCGGCATCGACACCGGCGCGCTGATGAGGGATTTCCGCCACCGCCGGCACAGCGCCCGCGAGGAGCGGGCCGCGGAGCTGGCCGCGCGGCGGTTCCGTGCCGTCGAGACCGCCACCCGGCTCGCGGTGGCCACCGCCGATCAGGTGAGGAGCCGGTTCGGGGACCGCCTGCTCGAGGCTGTCACAGGGGCCGCCCGCAAGGCCGTACGACCGGACCTGGTGCCGCGGTGGCTGCCGCAGATCCCCGGAGCCGCGGCGCGGCGACTGCCCTCCACCCGGCGGGTGGGCGCCTCGGCGGTGTACTACCCGTCCTGCGTCAACCGGATCTTCGGCGGTCCCGACGACCGGCCCGGGCCCTCCCTGCCACAGGCCGTGGTGGCCGTGTCGGAGCGGGCCGGGAAGCCCGTGTGGATCCCCCGTGACGTGACCGGCACCTGCTGCGCGACGATCTGGTACTCCAAGGGCTACGACGCCGGGAACCGGGTGATGGCCAACCGCATCGTCGAGGCGGCCTGGGGCTGGACCGCCGGCGGACGGTTGCCGCTGGTCGTCGACGCCTCCTCCTGCACCCTGGGCATCGCCCACGAGGTCGTCCCCTACCTGACGGAGGGGAACCGGTCCCTGCACGCGCAGTTGCGCATCGTCGACTCGGTGGTCTGGGCGGCCGAGGAGCTCCTGCCGCACCTGGAGATCCGTCGCACGGCCGGCTCGGCGGTCCTCCATCCCACCTGTTCGATGCGGCACTTGGGTGACGAGGGACAGCTGCGGACCGTCGCCGAGGCGTGCGCCGACGAGGTGGTGGTTCCGGACGACGCGGGGTGCTGCGCCTTCGCGGGTGACCGGGGCATGCTGCACCCCGAGCTGACGGCCTCGGCGACGGCACGCGAGGCCGCCGAGGTGACGGCGCGGCCGTTCGACGCGCACCTGTCGGCGAACCGGATGTGCGAGGTGGGCATGGAGCGGGCGACCGGGCGTGGCTATCACTCGGTTCTGCTCGAACTGGAGCGTGCCACCCGCCCCTGAGTCGCTTTTCTGACCTCGCGCTACGTCGTAGGGCGGGCCCGTAAACCTCCCCGCGGCGAGGCGTGGGGGACGGAAAATCGATTGCCCGGCTCCGGTCAGGAAGGCGAACCTTGCACGGTTTGGACCACTCGACCAGTCATGGGGCGTCATGCAGATCAGCGATCTTCCGTATCCGGACCCCGGGGTACCGGACGCCCGCTCCGGGCCCCGGTTCCTGGTGTGGCTGGGCCGGGGTCAGCTCGGCGGACAGCTCAAGAGCCTGTGCTGGGGACTGGTGCACTTCGGCGGCATCGCCGGACTGCCGTACGCGGTGGGCACGGGCATCGACGCGGTCGTCGACCGCGACTCCACCCGGCTGCTCCTCGTCGGCGGGCTGCTGGTGCTGCTCGGCGCCGCCATCTCGCTCGGCGACGCCATGCTGCACCGGACGGCCGTCACCAACTGGATCACGGCCGCCGCTCGCGTGCAGCAGCTGCTGGCGCGCAAGACCGCCGAGCTGGGCTCCGCCCTGACCCGCCGGGTCGCCGCGGGCGAGGTGGTCGCGGTCTCCACCGGCGATGTCGAGAAGATCGGCTGGTTCGTCGAAGCGGTCTCCCGCTTCCTCGCCGCCGCGTTCACCGTCGTGCTCGTCTGCATCGGTCTGCTGTTCTACGCGCCCGAGCTGGGCGTGGTCGTGGCGCTCGGGGTGCCGCTGGTCGCCCTGGCGGCGCTGCCGTTGCTGCCCCGCGCCACCCGACGCGCCGACATCCAGCGGGAGAAGGCGGGCAAGGCCACCGAGCTGGCCTCCGACACCGTCGCGGGTCTGCGGGTGCTGCGCGGCATCGGCGGCGAGGAGCTCTTCCTCGGCCGCTACCGCGAGGCATCGCAGGAGGTCCGCAAGGCGGCCGTGCGCAGTGCCCGGATGTGGGCGCTGATCTCGGCGATCCAGGTACTCCTGCCGGGCACGCTGCTGATCACGGTGGTCTGGTACGGCGCCGCGCTCGTGGCGGACGGGCGCATCGCGGTGGGTGAACTCGTCGCGGTGTTCAGCGCGGTGGCCACGCTGCTGTACCCGCTGCGCCACTTCGAGGAGATCGCCATGGCGTACTCGTTCTCGCGGCCCTCGGCCAAGCGGGCTGCCCGGGTGCTGTCGCTGACCCGTACCGACGCCGCCGAGCGGCCGCCGGCCGCCGAGGCACCCGAGGCGCCGTCCCCGGGCGCGGACCTGTACGACCCGCAGACCGGACTGCTGGCCCCCGCAGGCCGGTTCACCGCCGTCGTGTGCGGGGACCCGGACCTGGCGGGCCGGCTCGCGGAGCGTCTCGGCGGCCACCCGATGGACGCGGACGCCGATGCCGCCGCCGGACCCTCGGCGCTCCTCGGCGGGGTCGCGCTGGACGAGCTCGCGCTGGACACCGCGCGCACGCTGGTCCTCGTACAGGACAAGGATCCGGTCCTGCTGTCCGGGACCCTGCGCGAGCTGTTCGACGTACCGTCCTCGGGGGCGACCCCGTCCGGTGCGGCCCTGGCGGCGGCCCAGTGCGCGGACGTCCTGGACGCGCTGCTGCAGTCGGCGCCGGACGGGGTCGACGATCCTATGGACGCGCGGATCACCGAGCGCGGCCGGTCGTTGTCCGGCGGGCAGCGCCAGCGGCTCGCGCTGGCGCGCTCCCTGGTGACCGACCCGGAGGTGCTGGTGCTGGACGAGCCGACCTCGGCGGTCGACTCGCACACCGAGGCACGGATCGCCGACGGGGTCGCGTCCCTGCGCGCCGGGCGCACCACCGTGGTCCTGGCGTCCTCGCCGCTGCTGCTGGACCGCGCCGACCGGGTCGTCCTCATCCACGAGGGCACGGTCGCGGCGGTCGGTACGCACCGCGAACTGCTGCACGGCGAACCGCTCTACCGGGCGGTCGTCACGCGCGAGACGGAAGAGGAGCAGCAGGTCGCGCCCCACGGGCTGACCGAGCTGGAAGAAGCACTCACAGAGATCGAGGAATCCGCATGATCGGCGTGGCACCGCCGGAGTACGATCCGGCGGCCCCCGAGTCGGCCGCGACCCTGCCCGTGGGCACGTCGGCGACCGTACGGGGCTATGTGCGCGGCCTGTTCCGGCGACACCGGCGGGCCTTCGCGGTGCTGGTGGGCGTCAACGCCGTCGCGGTGATCGCCTCCATGGTCGGCCCGTACCTGCTGGGCCGGGTCGTGGACGATCTCGCGGCGGGGGCGCGGGAGCTCCATCTGGAGCGCGTGGCGCTGCTGTTCGCGGTGGCTCTCGCCGTCCAGGCGCTCTTCGTCCGGCTGGTCCGGCTGCGCGGGGCGATGCTCGGCGAGGAGATGCTCGCCGATCTGCGCGAGGACTTCCTGGTGCGGTCCGTGGGGCTGCCGCCCGGTGTGCTGGAGCGCGCGGGCACCGGTGACCTGCTGTCGCGGATCACCACCGACATCGACCGGCTCGCCAACGCCATGCGCGAGGCCGTGCCGCAGCTGGCCATCGGCGTGGTGTGGGCGGGGCTGCTCTTCGGGGCGCTCGCGGTGACGGCGCCGCAGCTCGCGCTGGCCGCGCTGGTGGCGCTTCCGGTGCTGGTGATCGGCTGCCGCTGGTACTTCCGGCGGGCGCCGTCGGCGTACCGCTCGGAGGCGGCCGGCTACGCGGCGGTCGCGGCCGCGCTCACCGAGACGGTGGACGCGGGCCGCACGGTCGAGGCGCACCGTCTCGGGAAGGACCGGATCGCGCTGTCCGAGCGCCGGATCAAGCAGTGGACGGCGTGGGAGCGGTACACGCTGTTCCTGCGGACGGTCCTGTTCCCCGTCGTCAACGTCACGTACGTGACGATCCTCGGCTCCGTGCTGATGATCGGCGGGTACTGCGTGCTGCGGGGCTGGATGTCGGTGGGACAGCTGACCACGGGTGCACTGCTGGCCCAGATGATGGTCGATCCGATCGGGCTGATCCTGCGCTGGTACGACGAACTGCAGATCGCCCAGGTCTCGCTGGCCCGGCTGGTGGGCGTGCGGGAGATCGAGCCGGACGCCGGGGACCCGAGGGTCGGGCCCGAGGGCCGGGAGGTCCGGGCGGACGAGGTGCGCTTCGGCTACCGGGAGGGCGTGGACGTACTGCACGAGGTGTCGATGTCCGTGCCGCCGGGCACCCGGATGGCGCTCGTCGGCCCCTCGGGTGCGGGCAAGTCCACGCTGGGCCGGCTGCTCGCGGGCATCTACGCGCCGCGGACCGGCGAGATCACCCTCGGCGGGGCGCGGCTGTCGCGGATGCAGGCGGAGCGGGTGCGCGAGCACGTGGCACTCGTCAACCAGGAGCACCACGTGTTCGTGGGTTCGCTGCGGGACAACCTGCGCCTGGCCAGGACGGGCGCCGCGGACACGGAGCTGTGGGCGGCGCTGGGTGCGGTGGACGCGGACGGCTGGGCACGCGCCCTGGAGGCCGGCCTGGACACCGAGGTCGGCTCCGGGGGCACGGCGCTGACCCCGGCTCAGGCGCAGCAGGTCGCGCTGGCCCGGCTGGTGCTGGCGGACCCGCACACGCTGGTGCTGGACGAGGCGACCTCATTGCTGGACCCGCGTGCGGCACGGCACCTGGAGCGTTCGCTGGCCCGGGTGCTGGACGGCCGTACGGTCATCGCGATCGCCCACCGGCTGCACACCGCGCACGACGCGGATGTGATCGCGGTGGTCGAGGGCGGCAGGATCAGCGAACTCGGATCGCACGACGAGCTGGTCGCCGCCGACGGCGCGTACGCGGCGCTGTGGCGGTCCTGGCACGGGTGACCCCGGTGCGCGGGGCGACCGGGGGGCGGCCGGACCACCGGGGGGTCCGGCCGCCCCTCGGCGTCCGGGACCGGTCCTAGATGAAACCGAGGGCCGAGGCGCCGCCAAAGCCGCCGAGCAGCAGGAACACCGGCATGAGGACCTTGAGCTCCACCCAGCTGCCGGCCCGGAAGCGCATCATCTTCGGCGGGCCGATCGGGTACCAGCGCTTGCCGGCTATCGGGAGCGGCCACAGGACCGGGCAGCCGGAGACGGTCAGGGCGTCGCCGATGTCGTGGACCAGGGCTCCGAGCAGGATCGGCAGGCCGAGCCAGAGGTACTCCTGCCCCGGCGCGGTGAACAGCCAGCCCGCGCCGTTGCCGGGCTGGTCGAGCACACCGGCCAGGATCCACGCGCTGGTCGCGCCGAGCAGCCAGACGAGGATGTCGCTGGACATCCGGGCGGCCCGCCACAGCAGGCCTTCGACCGCGAGCACCAGGTGGACGAAGAGCAGCGCGAGCACGCCCCAGCGGTCGGCGGTCACGGCGAGCGCGGACGCACCTGCGCCTATCAGGACGGCCCAGAGCCAGGTGTGCGTCAGGGTGCGGTGGCCCCCGGTGCGGCGGGCGTCCTTCGGCGAGCGCGTGGCCTTGTAGACGGCGTAGGAGATCTTGTCGACCACCTCGCACAGTCCGCGGGAGAGCGGGCCGAAGGCGCGCGAGATCGTCGCCGACTTGTGGTCGAGATCGGGGGCGAGGGCGGCTCCGGCACAGATCAGCGCCCCGACGACCAGGACCGGCCACGGCATGGGGTGCCCGGCGGCCGCGGTGGCCGCGCCCACCCCCAGCCAGGCCGCCGCCCCGGAGAGTGAATGCGCCGGACCCATCATGGTCGTTCCCCGCCCCGGTGGTGTGCTGGTCGGGCCCGGTGACTGTTTCATTCGGGCCGCATCGACGGCACAGCGTACCGTCGGTGATCTTCCCTCCGTCGGCCGGTTCCCTGATCCGGGGGGAAGCCAGGCAAGATGGGGGGTGTGACCCTCATTGATCAGCTCCCGCCGAACGCCGACCCCGACGCCCTCTTCGAGGCTTTCTCCTCGTGGGCGGAGGACCAGGGCATCACCCTGTACCCGGCTCAGGAGGAGGCGCTGATCGAGGTCGTCTCCGGGGCGAACGTGATCCTTTCCACCCCGACCGGCTCCGGCAAGAGCCTCGTCGCCGCGGGCGCGCACTTCACCGCCCTGGCCCAGGACAAGGTCACCTTCTACACCGCCCCGATCAAGGCACTGGTGTCGGAGAAGTTCTTCGACCTGTGCAAGCTCTTCGGCACCGAGAACGTCGGCATGCTGACCGGCGACGCCTCGGTGAACGCGGACGCCCCGGTGATCTGCTGCACCGCCGAGGTGCTGGCCTCCATCGCCCTGCGCGACGGCAAGCACGCCGACATCGGCCAGGTCGTGATGGACGAGTTCCACTTCTACGCCGAGCCGGACCGCGGGTGGGCCTGGCAGATCCCGCTGCTGGAGCTGCCGCAGGCGCAGTTCATCCTGATGTCCGCGACCCTCGGCGACATGAAGCGGTTCGAGGAGGAGCTGACCCGGCGCACCGGCCGGCCCACCTCGGTGGTCCGCTCCGCGACCCGGCCCGTCCCGCTCTCGTACGAGTACGTCACCACGCCGATCACCGACACGATCACCGAGCTGCTGGAGACCCGGCAGGCTCCCGTCTACATCGTGCACTTCACCCAGGCCCAGGCGGTCGAGCGGGCGCAGTCGCTCATGAGCATCAACATGTGCACCCGCGAGGAGAAGGACAAGATCGCCGACCTGATCGGCAACTTCCGCTTCACCACCAAGTTCGGCCAGAACCTGTCCCGCTACGTCCGGCACGGCATCGGCGTGCACCACGCCGGCATGCTGCCCAAGTACCGACGCCTGGTCGAGAAGCTGGCCCAGGCCGGTCTGCTGAAGGTCATCTGCGGTACCGACACCCTCGGCGTCGGCGTCAACGTCCCGATCCGTACGGTGCTGTTCACCGCGCTCACCAAGTACGACGGCAACCGGGTCCGCACCCTGCGCGCCCGCGAGTTCCACCAGATCGCCGGCCGCGCGGGCCGGGCCGGCTTCGACACGGCGGGCTACGTGGTCGCACAGGCGCCCGAGCACGTCATCGAGAACGAGAAGGCCCTCGCCAAGGCGGGCGACGACCCGAAGAAGCGCCGCAAGGTGGTGCGCAAGAAGGCTCCCGAGGGCTTCGTGGCATGGTCGGACACCACCTTCGAGAAGCTCATCGCCGCCGATCCGGAGGCGCTGACCTCGCGCTTCAAGGTCACCAACATCATGCTGCTGTCGGTCATCGCCCGGCCGGGCGACGCCTTCCAGGCGATGCGCCACCTCCTGGAGGACAACCACGAGCCGCGCAAGGCCCAGCTGCGGCACATCCGCCGGGCCATCGCGATCTACCGCTCGCTGCTGGACGGCGGTGTGGTCGAGAAGCTCGACAGCCCTGACGCGGAGGGCCGCACCATCCGGCTCACCGTCGACCTCCAGCAGGACTTCGCACTCAACCAGCCGCTCTCCACCTTCGCGCTCGCCTCCTTCGACCTGCTGGACCCGGAGTCCCCTTCCTACGCGCTGGACATGGTGTCCGTCGTGGAGTCCACGCTGGACGACCCGCGCCAGATCCTGGCCGCCCAGCAGAACAAGGAGCGCGGCATCGCGGTCGGCCAGATGAAGGCCGACGGGATCGAGTACGAGGAGCGGATGGAAAGGCTCCAGGACGTCACCTATCCCAAGCCGCTCGAAGAGCTGCTCTTCCACGCCTACGACGTGTACGCCAAGAGCCACCCGTGGGTGCGCGACCACCCCGTCTCCCCGAAGTCGATCATCCGCGACATGTACGAACGCGCGATGACCTTCACCGAGTTCACCTCCTTCTACGAGCTGGCCCGCACCGAGGGCATCGTGCTGCGCTACCTGGCCAGCGCGTTCAAGGCGCTGGACCACACCATCCCCGACGACCTCAAGTCCGAGGACCTCCAGGACCTGATCGCCTGGCTCGGCGAGCTGGTCCGCCAGGTGGACTCCAGCCTGCTCGACGAGTGGGAGCAGCTGGCGAACCCGGAGGTGGAGACGGCGGAGCAGGCCCAGGAGAAGGCCGACCAGGTCAAGCCGGTCACCGCGAACGGGCGCGCCTTCCGCGTGCTGGTCCGCAACGCGATGTTCCGCCGGGTTGAGCTGGCCGCCCTCGACCACGTCAACGTGCTGGGCGAACTGGACGCCGAGTCCGGCTGGGACGCGGACGCCTGGGGCGAGGCCATGGACGGGTACTGGGACGAGTACGACGACCTGGGCACCGGTCCCGACGCACGCGGCCCGAAGCTGCTGCAGATCGAGGAGGACCCGGTGCACGGCCTGTGGCGGGTCCGCCAGACCTTCGCCGACCCGAACGGGGACCATGGCTGGGGCATCAGCGCCGAGGTCGACCTCGCGGCCTCCGACGAGGAGGGCCGGGCTGTCATCCGGGTCACCTCGGTCGGCGAGCTCGGCGCGCTCTGACCGCCACCGGCGTCCCGCCGTCCCCACCACCGACAGTGGAGATCCTCTGATGACGAACCCCGCCGAGAGACTGGTCGACCTGCTCGATCTGGAGCAGATCGAGGTCAACATCTTCCGCGGCGCCAGCCCGCAGGAGTCCCTCCAGCGCGTCTTCGGCGGCCAGGTCGCCGGCCAGGCGCTGGTGGCCGCCGGCCGCACCACGGAGAGCGGCCGCCCGGTCCACTCACTGCACGCGTACTTCCTGCGCCCCGGTCTCCCCGGGGTGCCGATCGTGTACCAGGTGGAGCGGGTGCGCGACGGGCGGTCCTTCACCACGCGCCGCGTCACCGCGGTCCAGCAGGGCAAGACGATCTTCAATCTCACCGCCTCCTTCCACCATCCGGAGGAGGGCAGCATCGAGCACCAGCTGCCTCCTCACCACGTTCCTCATCCGGACACGCTCCCGAAGGTCGCGGACGAGATCCGCGAACACCTGGGCGCCCTGCCCGAGACGCTGGAGCGGATGGCCCGCCGCCAGCCCTTCGACATCCGGTACGTGAACCGGCTCCGCTGGACTCCCGAGGAGCTCAAGGACGCCGATCCCCGCAGCGCGGTGTGGATGCGGGCGGTCGGCCCGCTGGGCGACGACCCGCTCGTGCACACCTGCGCCCTCACCTATGCCAGTGACATGACCCTCCTCGATGCCGTGCGCATCCCGGTAGAACCCCTGTGGGGGATGCGCGGGTTCGACATGGCGAGCCTGGATCACGCCATGTGGTTCCACCG
Organism: Streptomyces sp. NBC_00190; assembly: GCF_036203305.1. Lineage (GTDB taxonomy): Bacteria > Actinomycetota > Actinomycetes > Streptomycetales > Streptomycetaceae > Streptomyces. The sequence goes on from NZ_CP108131.1 coordinate 1,387,861, forward strand.
CCCGTTCCGGGCGGACGAGTGGTTCCTGTACGACCAGGAGTCCCCCATCGCGCACGGCGGCCGGGGCCTGGCCCGGGGCCGTATCTACGACCTGGAGGGCAGGCTGCTGGTCTCCGTGGTCCAGGAAGGCCTCTTCCGCCCGTACCCCGCCAAGCCGCCCCGGCCCGCCGGGTCGGCCCCGCCGGCCCAGTAGTCCGGGCACCCCCCGCAGTCCAGCCAACCCCCGTAGTCCAGGCACCTCCCGAAGTCCCCGCCCTCCACGAGGAACCGAGCACACCCATGCCCACCCCGGCCCTCCCCTGCCCCTGCGGTCTGCCCGCCACCTACCCGGAGTGCTGCGGCCGCTTCCACTCCGGTGCTCAGCAGGCACCCACCGCCGAGAAGCTGATGCGCTCCCGGTTCAGTGCCTTCGCCGTCGGCGACACCGCCTACCTGCTGCGCTCCTGGCACCCCTCGACCCGGCCGTCCCGGCTCGACCTGGATCCCGGGCAGTGCTGGGAGCGGCTGGAGATCCTCGCCACCGAGCGCGGCGGGATGTTCGAGACGGAGGGCTCGGTGGAGTTCCGGGCGCACTACCGCGAGGGCGGGCACACGGGTTCCCTGCACGAGCACAGCGCCTTCTCCCGCGAGGAGGGGGCCTGGGTCTACGTCGGCCCCCTCTCCCCCGTCGACTTCGACTGACCGCGGGCCCCGGTCAGCGCGAAGTCCAGGCTCGTGCGGTACCAGTGGATCTCCTCCGGCAGCTCGGCCTTCAGCAAGCGCAAGGCCACGGCCACGGCCGCCGGGACCTGCGGATGCCCGTACGGTGGGGGTGGGGCGAGGGCGGCCAGCACGACCCGCTCCGCCGGGTCGGGCACGGCCTGCCGCAGCTCTTCCTCCGGGAGTACGGACGCCAGTACGGCGGCGCGCTCCCAGGAGTCGGCGGTCCGTCTCAGCAGCAGCCCGACACGCCGCCCGCGCCACTTCCGCGGACGCAGGTCCGCCTTGGCCGCCATCAGCTCCCGGTCCGCCTCACGTGCCGTCCCGCGCAGTATCGCCGGCTCCCGCGCCGCGAACTCCCGTAGCTCCGCGACCAGGTAGAGCCACACCACCGCCCGGTAGCGGTTGACGCGGTAGCCGACCGGGGCGACGTGCCCGCAGCGCGCGAGCCGCGTGAACCGGCTCGGGCCGACCCCCAGTACCCCCGCCGCCGCCTCCGCCCCGCCCACGGTGGCCACCCGTTCGCGCAGAGCCTCCGGCCACTCCGTGCCCGGCCGGCCCTCGGCCGACCTGACCCGCTCCAGCTCGGCCCGCGTGTAGCGCGCGGCCCCGCCGGGCGCGGGCGGCCCGGCCGCCCGCACGATCCCCAGCTGAACGGCTCTGGCGAACTCGCCCCGGCTCAGCCCCAGTTCCCCAGCGGCCCGCACGCCGCCCACCAAGGCCTCGGCGGTCACGGCGTCCCGCAGCACGGTCGTCTCCATCGGCATCATCACGGTCTCCCCCCACGAGCATCGATTACTCTGCGTGAAGACCGTAACTCAGCGCGACGACACCCCGCGGGGCCTGTGGATAACTCAGCCGCCCGTGATGCGCCGCTCCGCGACGCCCAGGTGCTCACCCACCCGGTTGACCAGCAACGTCATCTCGTACGCGACCTGCCCGATGTCCGCCTCGGAGGCGCTCAGCACACACAGGCAACTGCCCGCGCCCGCCGCCATCACGAAGAGGACCCCTTCGTCGTATTCGACCATCGTCTGCCGGACCTCCCCGGCCCTGAAGTGCCGCCCCGACCCCTTCGCCAGGCTCTGCAGACCGGCGGCGACGGCCGCCAGGTGCTCCGCGTCCTCCCGCGCCAGCCCCGCACTCGCGCCCGTCACCAGGCCGTCGTTGGACAGCACCACCGCATGCCGCACCTGCTGGACCCTGCGCGTCAGGTCGTCCAGCAGCCAGTCGAGCTGCTTGTCCAGTGCCATTGCGAACCCCTCCCCGTCGACGCGGCCGGCATGGCCGCGCCCCACCCCGCGTAGTCGTGCCGCAAGCCTTCCCCACCAGCCCCTTTCCGGCAAGGAGGATGTCCCCATGGCGAAGAAGATGACTCAAGAGGAATGGCGGGCCTTCGTCTCCCATTCCACTCGCACCGGGAAGCTCTCCACCGTCCGTGAGGACGGCAGTCCCCATATCGCTCCCATCTGGTTCGTGCTCGACGGCGACTCCTTCGTGTTCAACACCGGCAAGGACACGGTGAAGGGACGGAACCTGGCCCGTGACGGCCGGGTCGCGCTGTGCGTGGACGACGACCGCCCGCCGTTCTCCTTCGTCGTGCTCCAGGGCCGGGCCCAGATCAGCGAGTACGCCGGGAACGAGGACGAAATGCTCGCCTGGGCGACCACGATCGCCGCCCGCTACATGGGCGAGGAGCGCGCGGAGGACTTCGGCCGCCGCAACGCCGTCGCGACCGAACTCCTCGTCAGGGTCCCCATCGACAAGGTGACCACCCTAGGCGGGGTGGCGGACTGACGGGGGCCGCCCACCCGACGCCCCCACCTCCGCGGGCCGGTCCGGTTCACACCGAATCGGCCTGCGGCTCCACCGAGTCCAGCAGCCGGGCGGTATGCACCCGCCCGGCGTACTCGACCAGCCTGATCAGCACTTCCTTCCCCGAGTCCTTGTCCCGCGCGTCACACAGCACCACCGGCGTCCCCTGATCCAGGTCCAGCGCCCGCGACACGTCGTGCGCCCCGTACCGCAGCGCGTCCGTGAAGCAGTTGACGGCGACCACGAACGGGATGCGCCGGTGCTCGAAGTAGTCCACCGCCGGGAAGCAGTCCTCCAGCCGACGCGTGTCGGCGAGCACCACCGCTCCCAGCGCCCCCTGCGACAGTTCGTCCCACAGGAACCAGAACCGGTCCTGACCCGGCGTGCCGAACAGGTACAGGGAGAGCCCGGACCGGATGGTGATCCGGCCGAAGTCCATGGCCACGGTCGTGGTGGTCTTCTGGTCCACCCCACCGGTGTCGTCGACCAGTTCGCCCGCCTCGCTCAGCGTTTCCTCCGTCCGCAGCGGTCTGATCTCGCTCACCGCGCCCACCAGCGTGGTCTTGCCGACCCCGAAGCCGCCCGCCACCAGGATCTTCAGCGAGAGCGCGGCCAGTTCGGTGTCCTCGCCGGGAACCGCGGCCGGGGCGGGTCCGTTGTCGTGTTGTCCCATCACAGTGCTCGCAATCCCTCGATGACTTCCCGCAGAATCCGCTCGTCCGGCAGCTGTGCGGGCGGTACCGGCCTGCTGACCTTGACGTGCCCGCCCTCCAGCAGGTCGCCGAGCAGCACCCGCACCACCCCCACCGGCAGGTCCGCGTCGGCGGCGAGCTCCGCCACCGACTGCGTCTCGGACCGGCAGAGTCCGAGCAGCGCCCGGTGTTCGGGACCGAGCAGCGACTCGGCCGCCTCGTCCGTACCCTGCGGATCCACGACGACCAGCGCGATCAGGTCGAAGCGGACTCCGTGGGGTCCGGGTTTCGTCCGCCCGCCGGTCATGGCGTACGGACGGACGAGCGGGCCCGCGTCGGCGTCGTACCACTGGCCGTTCATGTGCCGGACCGCCGCCCTCAGCCGGCGGCCGGCGGCCGCGCCGCGAACCGGGGCGGGGTGTAGAGGTGTTCGCCGACGCGCTTCACCAACCGGGCCATCTCGTAGGCGATCAGCCCCATGTCCGCGTCGGCACCGCTGAGCACGGCCAGACAGGAGCCGTCCCCGGCGGCCGCGACGAAGAGGAAGCCCTCGTCCATCTCGACCATCGTCTGGCGCACACCCCCGGCGTGGAAGTGCCGGCCCGCGCCCTTGGCCAGGCTGTGGAAGCCGGATGACACGGCGGCCAGGTGCTCCGCGTCCTCCCGGCTCAGCGCACTCGAAGCACCGACCGGCAGCCCGTCGTTGGAGAGGACCACGGCGTGCCGGACCTCCCGGACCCGGACCACCAGGTCGTCCAGGAGCCAGTCCAGTTCGCCGGTCCTTCGGACGCCGCCCCGGTCGATCCTCTGGTGTTCGATCATCACAGTTCTCCTTCGCTGCCTGCGTGAGGGGAGTTCTCCTGGGCGCCGCGGACCCAGCCGGCCCGGTAGGCCGCCATCCGATCCCGGGCCTGCTCCGGGCTGCGGCCCGGCGGGTCCTCGGGGAGGCCTGCGCCGGCCGGCGCCTTGGGGGCGGGGGTCTCGCGCAGCTGCGGGACGAGGCTGGCCTGACGTACCCGGCGCGGCAGTTCCGTCACCGAGGCGGCGGGGGCCGGGGGCGGCGGCGCCACTTGTGTACGGGTCACCGCGCCGCCGGGAACGCGCGGCCGCAGCGCCGCCACCGGTGCCGGACGCGGCTCCTCGGCTGCGGGGGTGCGGTCCGGGTCCCGTTCCGGGAGACCGCGCGGGTTCTCCCGTACGACGGCCATGGCGGGCGGCCGCTCCGCCCGCGCGGCGCCCTGCGCTCCCTGCGCCGCCGCCCGCTCCGCAGCCGCGTCCGCCGCCGAGGCCGCTGCCGGAACCGAGGCCGCTGCCGGGACCGACGGCTCGGCGGATCCGGCCGTGATCGCGCTCTGGAGCATGGAGTTCGGCAGCAGCACCACGGCGGTGGTGCCTCCGTACGGCGACGTGCGCAGGTGCACCTTCACGCCGTGGCGGGCCGAGAGGCGGCTGACGACGAACAGCCCGAGCCGGTCGCTGTCGAAGAGGTCGAGCGCCTCGGACTGCTCGATGCGCCGGTTGGCGTCACTCAGGGTCTCGCGGCCCATGCCGAGCCCCCGGTCCTCGACCTCCAGTACGTAACCGGCGCCGACCGGCTCGCCGCTGACCCGGACCTTGGTGTGGGGCGGGGAGAACTGGGCGGCGTTCTCGATGAGTTCGGCGAGCAGATGGGTGAGGTCGGCGACGGCTCCCCCGACCACGGCGGCCTCCGCGAGCTGGCGGACCTCCACCCGCGGGTAGTCCTCGATCTCGGAGACGGCCGCCCGTACGACGTTCGTGAGGGGGACCGGCATCCGCCAGGCCCGGCCCGGGGCCGCGCCCGACAGGATGATCAGGCTCTCGGCGTGCCGGCGCATCCGGGTGGTCAGGTGGTCGAGGCGGAAGAGGTCGCCCAGCTCGTTGGGGTCGTCCGCGCGGCGTTCCATCGAGTCGAGGAGCGTCAGCTGCTTGTGCACGAGGACCTGGCTCCGGCGGGCGAGGTTGACGAACACCCCGGACACCCCGCTGGCCAGTTCCGCCCGCTCGACGGCGGCGGTGAGAGCGGCCCGGTGGACGGTGGCGAGCGCCTCGCCGACCTGGGTGATCTCGTCGTCGGCCGGCGGCCCGGACGGCGTCTCGGCGGCGGCGTCGATCTCCTGGCCCGCGCGGAGCCGCTCCATCGCGTCCGGGAGCTTGCGGCGGGCGATCTCCAGGGCGGTGTTGCGCAGCGAGACCAGCTCCACGACCAGGACGCGGCCGATGCGCACGGAGATGACCAGCGAGGCCGCGACCGCGGCCAGGCCCAGCAGCACGGCGGCGCCGGCCGGGCTGAGCGCCCCTTCGGCGACCGGGTCGGCCCGGTGGGCGGCCGCGGCGTGTGCGGCTCCCTCGATCTCGCGCATGGAGGCACTGATGGAGGTGTAGGCCGCCTCCCATCCGGCGGGCACCCCGCGGGCCTCCTTGGCCGTGCCGGCGGCCAGCGCCCGGTCCTCGGCGGCGGTGAGGTCGGCGTAGGCGGAGCTCTTGGCGACGGACTGCCAGGCGTCCTGCTGGGCGGTGGGGAGGTCGCCGGCCGAGGCGGTGGTGAGGGCGCGCCGGGTCTCGACGGCCCCGGTCAGCTGACGAAGCGATTCAGCGGTGCGCTGGCCCGGTACGGCGAGCAGTGCGTCCTCCCGGGAGAGGAGTTCCCCGGCCCGGGCGAATTCGAGCAGGACGCGGGACTCCGGGCCGAGTTCGACGTCTTCCCCGCCGGTCAGGGCGCCGCCCACGGCGAGGGCCGAGTCGACCACGCGGGTGTAGATCTCGTACGCGGCCTCCGGGGTGGCCCGGCGGCCGGTGACGTCCTTGCGGGCCGACCCGAGCGCCTCGGCGTCGGCGACGAAGGTGCCCAGGCGGACAACGATGTCGGAGCCGTAGTCGCCGGAGTCGGCGACGGTGTTGCGGTCCCCGAGGCGGAGCCGCCCGACGGCGGTGTCGGTGCGGCGGGCCTGCTGGTCCAGGGCGGCCGGGTCGGCGGCGGGGTCGGCGAGGAGGCGGACGGCGGCGCGCCGTTCGGCCTGGAGCTCGATGACGGCGGCGGTGACGGGGGTGCGTATCTCGGTGTCGGCCTGCTGGACGCGGCTGAGCCGGGCGATGTCCTGGGCGGTGCTGACCGTGGCGAAGGCCCAGAGTGCGAGCAGCGAGACGACCGGAACCATCAGCAGCGAGACGATCTTCGCGCGGACGGTGGCGGGGCGCAGCCGCAGCCGGGGGCCGCGGACGCGGGGGGCGGTGGGGGCGGCCGGGGCGGGCTGGTGGACCACCTGCTCCGCGGGTTCGTCGGCCGGCGGGCCGGCGTGGGCCCGGCGGCCTGTTGGCGTGGCGCGGCCGTCCGCAGGCGCGGGCAGCCGCGGCGCCGCTGCTTCCGGTTTTCTGCGGGGTGTGCGCATGGGCTCCTCGTTCCGGGGCGGTACCTACAGGTGCGGTCGTACGGTCGTAGGGGCGGTGTGCGTCTGCGTCCCCCGGCGTCTCTGCGTCTGCGTACGTGAGTACGCAACGTCCGGCGGCGGGACAGGCGTGCTCAGGCCGCCGCGGTGTGCTCCCCCAGGTGGCGGGCGGAGGCGGACGCGGCCCGCTCGTCGGCGGTCGGGGAGAGCGCGACGAACGCGGCGGTGATGAACAGGTAGGAGCCCAGCCCGACGGCGAGCGGGAAGATGAACTGCATGGCCGTGGCGCCGGGCAGGGTGGTGTCCGAGGGGCTGACGCTGACGGCGACGGCCATCATCCCGGTGTAGTGCATGCTGCTGACGGCGGCGCCCATGACTAGCGAGGCGACGGCCACGGCGACCGGTGACTTGATGTTGAGCGCGGCCCACAGGGCGGCGGTGGCGGCGACCACGGCGATGGCGACGGAGAGTCCGACCGTGAGCAGGTCGTAGGAGACGTCCCCGTGCAGGCGCAGGGCCGCCATTCCCAGGTAGTGCATGCTGGCGACACCGAGGCCGGTGGTGAGGCCGCCCAGGACGAGCGACCGGCCGCGCTGCCTGCCGTAGCCGACGGTGAAGACACCGGCGCCGACGACCAGCATGGCGACGAGCAGGCTGAGGATGGTGAGCGGCACGTTGTAGTGGATCTCGGTGCCGGTGACGTCGAAGCCGAGCATCGCGACGAAGTGCATCGTCCAGATGCCGGTGCCGATCGCGGAGGCGGCGGTGAGGAGCCAGTTGCGCCGGGAGGGTCCGGTCGCGGCGAGCGCGCGGACGGTGCAGCGCAGCCCGAGGGCCGCGCCGATCGATGCCATCAGGTACGACAGCGCGGGTGTCAGCCAGCCGTAGGCGGCGTGGTCCAGATGTCCCAGGTGTCCCATGGCCACCGGACGCTAGTCCGGGTGAGGGCGCGAACAAGGGGAGCATTTCGAAAGACGCTGGAACTGCTGGGATATGACAGAGATACGTTCATCTTCGATCACGCCACGTGCCACCTTGCACACGGTCCGCAGACCTGGACGGGGTGCGGCGGTGGGGGATCATGGGCGCATGAGCGAAGACCACACGCACGTGCAGGAGTTCTTCGGAGCGCGCGCCGCCGACTGGGACCGGAAGTTCCCCGGGGACGCGCCCGCCTTCGCGACCGCCGTGGCCGAGTTCGGCCTGCGGCCCGGCGACCGCGTGCTCGACGCGGGCTGCGGCACCGGGCGGGCTCTGGCCCCGCTGCGCGCCGCGGTCGGGCCCACCGGCAGCGTGCTCGGCGCGGACCTCACCCCCGAGATGCTGGCCGCCGCACAGCGGGCCGGGCGGGCCACCGAGGGCACACTGCTGCTCGCGGACGTGGCCCGGCTGCCGCTGCGCGACGGGGCACTGGACGCGGTGTTCGCGTCCGGCCTCATCGCCCACCTGCCCGACCCGGAGGCGAACCTGCGCGAACTGGCGCGGGTGGTCAGCCCCGGCGGCCGGCTCGCGCTTTTTCACCCGATCGGGCGAGCCGCCCTCGCCGCCCGCCACGGCCGCGAGCTGACCCCGCAGGACCTGCGGGCCGAGTCCAACCTGGGTCCGTTGCTGGCCCGTTCGGGCTGGGAGCTGACCTCCTACGTCGACGAGGACGCCCGCTTCCTGGCGCTGGCCGTACGTCACCTGTGACACGTCGAAACATGACACGCATGTACGTCGGCCAGGCGCCCGGGATGCGCGGAGGCCATCGGGATCACGCCGGGGGCTGGGCCTCGGCTCCGGCCGGCCGACGGGGATGGGGGACGGGACAGCCGCCCGCGCCGGGCACGGGGAAGGTGCCGAGCTCGCCCACGTCGTAGCCGCCCCGGTAGTTCTTGATCTCCGGGTTCTGGCGGGCGTAGTGCGGGGCTTTGCGCGGGGGCAGCAGCCGTACCGCGCGCCCGCGCAGCCACAAGGCTCGCTGGACCAGCCGCTGGACCGGCGGGCGCGGGCGCTCGTAGCGGAAGGCGCTCAGCAGCGGCTCGTCGAGAAGGGCGAGGCTCCCGCTGCGGACGGCGGGGGCGAGCGGCGCCGGGTACCAGGAGGCCATCAGGTCGAGGGTGGCGTCGGCGACCTTCCGGGCGCCTTCGTCCCAGCCGAAATGGGCCTCTTCATATGCGTTCAGGGTGGTCTCGAACTCCTCGTAGGAGCCCGGAATGTCCTTGATGCCCATGTGACGGCCGAGGGTCGCGTAGTAGTTCGCGCAGGCGCGGCGCTCGTGGTGGGTCAGCGGACGCCAGCCGTAGGCGTCCAGCCAGCGCGACGGAATCACCACGAAGGTGCACAGGACGTAGCGCATGTCCTCGTTGGTGATGTCGTAGCTGCGGTGCATCTGGTTGACGCGGCGGATCGCGGTGCGCGCGGTGTCGCTGTCGAAACCGTGCTCGACGACCGCGTCGAGGAGCAGCGCCGTGTCGTCGTAGCGCTTCTGGGTACGGTCCGTGAACTCGGCGGTCTCGGCCAGCAGGCGGCCGATGGAGGGGACGGCGTACGTCCGGAAGAGGGCGAGTTCCAGGGCGCGGGTGAAGTCCCACGGAAACTCGTAGGTGGCGGTGAGCCGGTAGATGGCGAGGAAATCCTTGTCGGGGTCGAGACGGAGGATCTCCCTCAGCCGGTCGTATCGCTGCACCGGGTGTCCCTTTCTGTGGCGGGCCCCCAACTCTACGTGCAGGCAGCGGCCATGGAAATCGTCGGCCGCAGGCTCTCGACGTGCGGGTTACCCGCTGGTTAAGGTGCGCCGACGAGAGAGCTACCAGGAGGCCAGGTGTCCGACGACGAGGGTGGCGGCTCGCTGTACGTGCTGACCGCCGTGCTGCTGACCCCCGCGCAATTCCCGAGCATCCTGGGCGACGACTTCCCCGAGGCCTGCTCCCTGCTGGGCGTGGAGCAGGCCGGGGACGGGTACGGGCTGGTGCTCGGCCAGGACGAGGAGGGCGCGCGCTGGACGGTCGTCGTGGACGACGTCTCGCTCGTGGCCACGGCCATCGCCTCCTGGGACTGCGGGATGGAGTACGACCTGTCGCCCGACGAGCGGTCGATCGTGGTCTCGCTGGCCGGCTGGCCGCTGGACTTGTCGGTGGCCGCATCGGGGATCCCGGAGCCGCACGATCCGGAGCAGGGGGCGGACGGCACGGGACGGGTGCCTCTGGCGCCGCCGTCGGCCGAGGTGTGGGGTCCGGTGCAGCGGCGGATGGCCGCGGACCAGGTCGCGCGGGAGTGGGCCGACTGGCGTGAGCGCGTGGCGACGGACGGCGGCGCAGCGGCCGCCGCGCATCCCGGGCTGGCCCGGGCACTGGAGGAGGCCCAGGGGTACACGCTCACCCCGCCGCCGCCTGGGCGGGTGCGGTCCTCCTTCGCGGGTGAGGGGGCCCGGACCCTGCGGGTGGACGGGCCCGGCTGGTCATTGGTGGCCCGTACCGGTGACGCGGCTTTCGTCCTGCTCGACGATGAGCCGGGCGAAGTGCTGTCCGTCCCCCGGGAGGGGGAGCATGATCTACCGGAACTGCTGGCGGCGCTGGACCGCGTCGCGCTACGCCCGGCTTGACCGCGACCGGAAGTTCAAGGGGGAGCTGTGACGATGGAGTGCGAGCCGGTGGGCGTGGTGGTGGGCGGCCGCGCGGAGGTGGTCGACGACGACTGGGGGCATGAGGCGGCGGTGATCCGCCTGGACGGCACCCGGTTCGGCCCGGAGGCGCTGTACGGGCTGGAGGACTTTTCGCACGTCGAGGTCGTCTACCACTTCGACCGTGTGCCGGTGGAGAAGGTCGAGACGGGTGCGCGGCGCCCGCGGGGCAACCCGGACTGGCCGCTGGTCGGCATCTTCGCCCAGCGCGGCAAGAACCGGCCGAACCGGCTGGGTGTCTCGCGGTGCCGGGTGGTGAAGGTGGACGGCCTGGACCTGCACGTGGAGGGCCTCGACGCGGTGGACGGCACGCCGGTGCTCGATCTGAAGCCGTACATGGCCGAGTTCGGTCCCCGCGGCGAGTTGCGGCAGCCCGAGTGGGCAACTGCGCTCATGCGCGACTACTACTGAGCGCGCGCCTCGACTCACGCCTCTGTATCGGCCCCTGCGCGGAACTACCGGCGGGGGCCGAACACGGATGCCTCCTGCGGGCACCCGCCCCGCACGGACGCCGACGGCTACCGCGACGACACGGCGGCACGCCTGGGAACCGGCGGCGCCGCCTGACTGCGCCGCGCGGGCCGGCCGGGCTCCGCGCCGAAGGCAGAGCCTGGTCGGCCCTGCCGCCGTCAGCGGCCGATCTGCTTCCTGGATATACCCCGCAGTCGACGCCGCTGAGAGGAGTCCAGCAGGAGGTAGGCGGCCGCGGGCACGCCGATCAGCACCAGCAGCCCCGCCCAGAACCCGACCGCCCAGAACAACACGATGGCTGCCACTACACCGGCAACCGCGACCTTTCCGCTCGTGGACATCTGCGGACACCTCCTCCTGCCGTAGGCCACTACCCCCTCAACGCACCAGCGCGACCGCGCGTTCCCGAGCCCGGAACGCGTGCGTCGCGGTAGCGCCTCGACCGTCCCGTGACCCTCGGTAGCCACACGCACGGATTGCATACTCTCCGTGATCTCCGGCCGAGGCGAGGGCGGGGAGACGGACCCGCAGGCCCCGGCCACGCCCGCGGCGCTTCGGCGCGGACCGGTCTGCGCAGTGGCCGACGTACCGCTTGTCGGGGGCCGGTGCCGGGACGACGATGGGGGCGCTCCGGGTACCGCGGCACCACGGGAGGGTGACATGGACGATCCTTCGGTGGCGCTGCCGGGCGGTGCCGATCCCGCCGCGCGGACGCGGGAACTGCGGCGGGCCCATGCCGCGTTCACCCTGGAGGGCCGGGTCGAGGCACCGGTCCGGGCGGTCATCGCGAAGTCCTGGCGTCGGTGCGCCCGTGCCCGGGTCAGCCCGGAGTGCGCGCCCCGGGTGGAGCTGGCGGAGGCGGAGCTGCGGCCGTACCGCGAGGAGCACCCCCTGGCTCGGGTGATGCCGCTGTTCAGGGACCTCGTGGGAGCCTTCGCCGCGCACGGGGCGCATCTGCTGGCGGTGTGCGACGCGCGGGGCAGTCTGCTGTGGGTGGAGGGCGAGCCGGGCACACTGCGGCGGGCGGAGCGGCTCGGCTTCGTCCCGGGCGCGCGCTGGGCGGAGACCGCGATGGGAACCAACGCTCCCGGTACGGCGGTCGCGGTCGGTGAGCCCGTGCAGGTCTTCGGAGCGGAGCATTTCAGCCGCCGGGTCCATCCGTGGACCTGCGCGGCGGCCCCGGTCCGCGATCCCCGGAATGGCAGGGTGCTGGGCGCGGTGGACATCACCGGCGGCGACGGCCTCGCCCACCCCCACTCCCTCGCCTTCGTGCAGGCGGTGGCGCGGGCTGCGGAGGCTCAGCTGGCCCTGGCCGACCCCGGCCCGCCGGCCGCCCGCGACACCCTCGCCGCGCTCGGTCAGGACGAGGCGGTGCTGGTGACAGGGGGGCGCAAGGTGCGGCTGGGGCGGCGGCACAGCGAGATCATGGCGCTGCTCGCCCACCACCCCGAAGGGTTGTCGGGCGAGGAGCTCGCGATCGCGCTGTACGAGGACGAGTCGGTGTCACCGGTGACGTTACGCGCCGAGATCTCCCGGCTGCGCGCGCTGCTGGGGCCCGCGGCCCCACTGTCGCGGCCCTACCGCACGGCCGGTCCGCTCGACGCCGACTTCACCGCGCTGACCCGGCACCTGGCCGCCGGGGCGGTGTCCGCCGCCCTCCACCACTACCCGGGCCCCCTCCTGCCCGCCTCCACCGCGCCGGGAATCGTGCGGCTGCGGCGTCGGATCGAGGACCAGGCACGGGCCGCCGTGATAGCCCGGGCGGACACCGGCCTGCTGACCGACTGGGTGTGCAGCCCATGGGGCGCGGACGACCGGGAGGCGTGGCGTGCGCTGGCGGCAGCGCTGCCGCCCGAGGGCAGGCCGGCCGCGCTGGCCCGCGTCCACGCCCTGGACCGGGAGTTCGGCGCGCGCGGGCCCGACGTACGGGAGCTCGCTCGGCCCGGCGGCCGCGGGCGTGCAACGTATCCGCAACCTGCCCGCTCCTAGCCTCCCGGCGAGCGCTGTCCGACGGTGGCCGGCGCCCGGCAAGGGAGGACACCATGGCCCGTTACGCTGCGCCCGGTACCGAGGGGGCGCTCATGTCGTACGCGTCCCGCTACGGCCACTTCATCGGCGGCGAGTACGTCGAGCCCGCCCGTGGCCAGTACTTCGCGAACCCCTCCCCCGTCAACGGACAGCCCTTCACCGAGGTGGCGCGCGGTACCGCGGAGGATGTGGAGCGGGCGCTGGACGCGGCGCACGCGGCCGCGCCCGCCTGGGGGCGGACCTCCGTGACGGAACGGTCCACGATCCTGCTGCGCATCGCGGACCGGATGGAGCAGAACCTGGAGGCGCTCGCGGTCGCGGAGACCTGGGAGAACGGCAAGCCCGTACGGGAGACCCTGGCGGCCGACATGCCGCTGGCCATCGACCAGTTCCGCTATTTCGCGGGCGCCCTGCGCGCGCAGGAAGGGGCCCTGAGCCAGCTCGACGACGACACGGTGGCGTACCACTTCCACGAACCGCTGGGCGTGGTCGGCCAGATCATCCCGTGGAACTTCCCGATCCTGATGGCGGTGTGGAAGCTGGCTCCCGCGCTGGCCGCGGGCAACACGGTGGTGCTCAAACCGGCCGAGCAGACCCCGGCGTCGGTGCACTACTGGCTGAGCCTGGTGGCGGACCTGCTGCCGCCGGGCGTGGTGAACGTCGTCAACGGCTTCGGTGAGGAGGCCGGGAAGCCGCTGGCCTCCAGCCCGCGCGTGGCGAAGATCGCCTTCACCGGCGAGACCTCCACCGGGCGGCTGATCATGCAGTACGCGGCCGAGCACCTGAAGCCCGTCACCCTGGAACTCGGTGGCAAGAGCCCGAACCTGTTCTTCGACGACATCTGGTCGACCGACGACGACCTGCGCGACAAGGCCCTGGAGGGGTTCACCATGTTCGCCCTCAACCAGGGCGAGGTGTGCACCAGCCCGTCGCGCGCCCTGATCGAGCGGGGACGGTACGGGGACTTCCTCGACGCGGCGGTGGCGCGCACGGAAATGATCGTGCCGGGCCACCCGTTGGACACGGACACGATGATCGGCGCGCAGGCCTCGGAGGAGCAGCTGAAGAAGGTCCTGTCGTATGTGGAGATCGGCCAGAAGGAGGGCGCGAAGGTCCTCACCGGCGGTCTGCGCCAGGAACTCGACGGCGATCTGGCCGGTGGCTTCTACGTCCAGCCGACCATCTTCGAGGGCGACAACCGCATGCGGATCTTCCAGGAGGAAATCTTCGGACCGGTGGTGTCGGTGACCTCGTTCCAGGACTTCGACGACGCGGTGCGGATCGCGAACGACACGGCGTACGGCCTGGGCGCCGGCGTGTGGACCCGCGACATCAACACCGCCTACCGCGCGGGCCGCGCGATCCAGGCGGGCCGCGTCTGGACGAACTGTTACCACGCGTACCCGGCGCACGCGGCCTTCGGCGGCTACAAGCAGTCCGGCATCGGCCGCGAGACCCACAAGATGATGCTGGAGCACTACCAGCAGACGAAGAACCTCCTGGTCAGTTACTCCCCGAAGAAGCTGGGCTTCTTCTAGAGGCACAAAAGAAGGCGCCTGACCTGGGCTTTTGCCCGTCAGGCGCCTTCTACGCGCCCCTCTCACAACGAGGACCGCTCTGCGCGCCCTATCCCAGTTCCTCCCACCGCCATCCCGCGCCTGACCAGCGGTTCCGGACCAGTCACGGACCAGATCTGACGATCAGCCCTCTGCAGCAGCCTCACCGGCACGCCGGTCCAACTCCTGCAAGGACTGCTCAATGAGCCGGCTGGAGTGCTCCTAAACGCCGGCGAGGAACTTGGCGTAGCGACGGAAGAGGACCCCGATGCCCTGCCCGGCATGTCGAGCACACTCGGCCGGGTCCACGCCAGAGCGAAGCCAGAACGAGATGCCGGCGTGCCGGAGGTCGTAGGGCCGCCCCCTTCCGCTCCTCCGGCGGCTCCGTTCCCCATGCCTTCTTGTTGAACGCCCACGAGCAGAGCGCACGCCGAAGAACGCGCGGCTCAGGAAAGGCGGCCCCAGGGCGTACCAGGCGGGTGCAATCGACGCGCACGACTGGCTCACCGCCTACCACCTGCCGCCCTGCGCACCCGGCCTCAACCCCGTGGCCTGTGGTCGAGGACCGCCTGCCGCACGGCGGCCTGCTCGGCCTCGCCGAGCACCTGGTGCAACCCGACCGGCTTACCGCGCGGGCGCATGACCAGCGCCTCCCGGCCGTCGATCTGCCACTTCGCCCACCACTTGTCGACCGCCTTCAGCGACACCCCGAACAGCGCCGCCACGTCCTCACGGTCCCGCCCCGCCACCAGCGCGGCCACCGCCCGCAGCCGCAGGGCCTCCTGCGCCGACGGCGACAGCTGCCGCGCGTCCCCCACCCGGCCAACGACCCAGAACCCGAACCGTTTCTGATCAATGCCAGCTCGCGTTCACCGTCGCCCGCAGGGCAGCCACTGCCCATCAGGCACGACATGACGCATGAGTTTGACAGAGGGGAGATGGCAGGTTTTGATCAACTTTCACTGGAGGAAAGGGCGGCATCTGGGGAGGGGCGCGCGAGGCTTCTCGATGCCTTGCACGGAACGTCATACCAAATGGCGTCGGCCGGCTGATGACATATCACACTGTCAGCTGCTCGAGAACGACACGAGACTGGAACCATGAACGACGACAACGGTTTAGTGATCGACGCGCGTGACGTGCAGAGAACGTACGGGGCCGGGGGGAGGAACGAGTACAGGGCAGTACGTGGTGTGACGCTGCAGGTCCGCCGCGGCGAAGTCTTTGCACTCCTGGGGGCCAATGGTGCCGGGAAGACCTCCATCGTCGAATTGTTGGAGGGATTGGCGCCCGCGGACGGCGGCACGGTACGCGTACTTGGGCATGACCCCTACCGAGAGCGGACACTTGTGCGCCCATTGACCGGCGTCATGCTTCAGAGTGGTGGGTTTCCCGCAGATCTCACGGTGACAGAAGTAGCGCGTTTCTGGGCTCGGTGTGCTCGCCCTGGCCGAACGGTGTCCGAGGTACTGAGCCTTGTGGGGCTGCAAAGTCGCCAATCGGTGCCCGTGAAGCAGTTGTCCGGCGGGGAGCACCGCCGCCTGGATCTGGCGCTCGCGGTGATGGGACGGCCTGAGGTCTTGTTTCTGGACGAGCCGACGACCGGGATGGACCCCGAAGGCCGTCGGGACACCTGGGAGATCGTCCAGCAGCTGCGGCAGGAAGGGGTCACGGTACTGCTCACGACGCACTACCTCGAAGAAGCGGAAGGCATCGCCGACCGCGTGGCCATCCTGCAGGATGGCGTCGTTGTTGCAGAGGGGACCACCGCTGATGTGATTGCGGACCACCCTTCCCGGGTTTCCTTCGAATTGCCCGCGGATTGTTCGGAGGCGCTGCCGGCCATGCCCGGAGTGACGAGGCGTGAGGTTCATGGGCGGACAGTCGTGCTACATACCCAGTACCTGCAGCCTGTCCTCACAAAGCTGCTGGTGTGGGCCAACCGGCACGGGGTCGTTCTGCAAGGCCTCGATGCGAGGTCTGCGACACTTGAAGATGCCTTTCTGGCCATGACTCCCACCGGGCAGTCACGATCCGTGAAGGTGGGATCATGAGCACGAACCTTTCCTCGGCGACTTCAGCCCGGGGGAATCGGCTCTTTGCCTTGGGGCGCGCAGAGTTGACCATGCTGATGCGGAACAGAAGTGCACTTTTCTCGGCACTCGTCCTGCCTCTCGGATCTCTGGTGATCATGTACTCCTTCGTGCCCTCGACCTTCACGGGCGAGGGCCAGGTGCGAGTCGATTCCAGGCCCGTCCTGGTTACCGGCACGATCGGTATGGTCCTGCTCTTCGTCGTGTACTCCAATCTGGTGGGCGCGTTCGTGGCACGGAGGGAAGGGATGGTTCTCAAGCGGCTGCGTACCGGGTCCCTGACTGATGGCGAGATCCTGGCCGGTACCGCTCTGCCTGCTGCAGCTGTGGCATGGGCGCAGTGCGGCCTCGTCATTGGTCTCGGCATCGGCGTGCTGGGGTTGGTGGCGCCTGCTGACCCGGCACTGCTGACGATCGGCATCCTGGTGGGAACGCTCCTGGTGGCGGCACTGGCCGCCTGCACAGCGAACTTCACTCGCAGCGTGGAGATGGCGCAGCTGACCACGATGCCGTTGCTTCTGGTCTCCGTTGCCGGATCGGGTCTGGCGATCCCTTCGGCAGCCATTCCGTCCTGGCTGGCTGAGTGGTGCGCGTACCTGCCGTTGACGTCGGCGATGGATCTTGTTCGCGCGGGGTGGCTCGGCGCTCCTGACGGGGAGGCTGTCTGGCCTGCGGCGCTGCCTGACCTGGTGGGCGCCGGCGCATGGACGGTCGCTGCTGTGTGGGCCGCCCGTACGCGGTTCCGCTGGGAGGCCCGCAAGTGACTTCTCCTGTAGGCCGTAACCACGATCAGGCCGAATTCGAAACATTCCACAGGATGCCCGCAGGGTCGGATTCTCCGGGTGTGGACGAGGGAGGATCTGCAGTGTCCGTCACCCCCCCTGCAGCGAAAGTGATTCCGAAGCAGTCCAAGCTTGGGATGGCGAAAGTACTGGGCGGAGCCCTCCGTGATTGGGTTGTCCGCCGGCCTCTTCCCGGGGTCGAACAGGCGACGTCGCTGCGGCACTCCTCCGACACCCGCCAGATGATCATCATTCTCTGCATCATGGAGGGCGTCCTGGCATTTCTCGTCTCGAGGATGGTGCCTCCGGTTCTTCGGCCCGCGCACGCGGTGTTGGAGGTATCGATCGTCCTGATCGGGTTCGGTGCGGTTGCCGCCATGCATCGCCATCCACACCTCCTCACCTCCGAGCGGATCACGCTGCGGACGGGGTTTCTCGGCGCAGTGGAGATCCCGGTCCAGGCCATCAGTTCTGTCGGTAGGGGGCTACGCACGGTTACCGGCCGAGGGCTTCGCTCCATAGCAGATGAGGGTGACGCAGTTGCCTGCTCCGTCGGCGCCAGCGTGAATATGTACATGGAATTTGATCGGCCGCTGAGTCTGAATCTCGGGAAGCCCGGTGTTGTAGCGGCGAAGAAGATCTATTTTGCGGCAGACGATCCCGACGCCGCAATGCGAGCAATACGAGCAGTCGTCAAACCGTAAGGAAATTGCTGTGAGTGGTGAAGTGCAGGAATTTATTTCTTTACCGATGGATACCGTGGAAGCCCAAGTGGTCGAGCGCCAGATCGCCGCCTACAACAGCCAGTTGCTCGACGACTTCATGGACTGTTACGCCGACCAAGCCGAACTGTTGATCGACGGAGTCCTCGCCATTTCCGGACAGGAAGCACTGCGCGGCATGTATGCCCAGCAGTTCGCGACCAAGCCTGCTCAGGCCGCCGTGTTGGGCCGCATTGTTCAGGGCGAATGGATCATCGACCACGAGCGGGTCGTCGTGGAAGGCCAAGCGGCGACACTCGTCGCCATGTATCGCATACGGGACGGGCTGATCCAGCAGGTGAACTTCGTGGGCCAGGAGGTAGAAAGATGAACGAATTCACAGCCCGCAAGGGGGCGCAGCTCCCGGCTGGAGATATTTCGGTCTTCTTCCCGGTGATGCCGGCTCGACCGGCCGACGTCATCGGTTTTGCCGAACTCGTCCGCGACACCAGTCTTACCCGCCTGTGGATGGGCCAGTCCCTGACCCTCGACACGAATCAGGTCTTCTCGCATCTCGCGGGTCAAGGGCTCTGCATACCCGTTGGTACCGCAGTGACCGTCATGGCATTGCGCCATCCGTACGAGGCTGCGGCCTCGGCGCGTTCCGTGGCTGCGCTCACCGGGGAGTCGGTCATTGCAGGGTTCGGTCCCGGCGGAGCCAATTTCGTCCGTTCGCTTCGCGGCTCCACCTACGAAAGCCCGCTCACCGCGAGTCGTGAATATGTGTCGCTCGTGCGGGAGGCACTGACCGGGGAGACGGTCCGTCGAGACGGCCGGTACCACGTCCTGCACGGGGCCCTGCCGACGCTGCCTTTCGGGAATCCTCCGGTGCACGTGGGCCTGGGCGTCCTGCGGCCGGGTATGGCCCGGCTCGCCGGCGAAGTGGCGGATGCCGCCATCACCTGGCTCACCCCTCTGCCCTACCTCCGCGACACGCTTCTCCCCGCATTGCGCGAGGGCGCCCGGAGCCAGGACCGCAGCCTGCCGCGCGTGGTGTCACTGGTGCATTTCGCGGTCGACCGCCCCGATCGCGACTCGCGAGCTCTCGTACTGGCCGCCAACAGGATGCATCTCAGCTCGGAGCACTACACATCGATGCTCCGCGGGGCCGGAGTGCAGGCCGATCCCGCGGACGTGAACGCCGGCGCCGAGGCGCTGGTCGAGAACCAGGTCTTCGTTACGGGTTCCGCCGGTGAGATCGCGGAGCGGATTCGAGAGTACTTCCGCTCGGGCGTCGACGAGGTGGTGCTCAGTCCGTCCGGCGTTCTGGTGCGACACGGCATCGAGGCCGCTCTCATCGACCTGCGCGCCGTCCTCGCGGAACTCGAGCACGACCATGTCTGACCCCAGCGCACCTGCGGCCTTCAGGTTCACGCCTCGCAGGCTCCTCCTGGTGGGGACCGGCGCCATCGGTGTGACCTTCCTGCCCTACTGGGTCAAGTGGCTGCGGATGGAGCTCCCGGAAACGGAATGCCGCGTCGTTGTCACGCGCAGCGCAGAGCGGTTCGTGACACGCGAAGCGCTGTCAGCGCTCAGCTCGACCGAGGCAGCCCTCGATGTCTGGCCGGACACACCGCAGACCACGGCCCAGCACGTTGCATGGGCGGAGTGGGCCCAGGCAGTTGCGGTGTATCCCGCCACCCTGAACTTCGTCAGCCGCTTCGCCATCGGCCTGGGTGACAGCCCGGCCATGCTCGCGATGCAGTGCACGCGGGCTCCCATCGGGCTTGCTCCTTCCTTGCCCCCGGGTGGAATCCACAACCCTGTGGTGCGCCGTCACCTCAAGGAACTCGAGGAGCGTCCGAATATCAGCATCCTGCATCCCCAGAGGGGGCCCAGTTCCACAACGGGCCGTAACGATGCCTTCGTGCCCCCAGAGCTGCCCGGGCTTTTGACCTTGATGGAACAATCGCTCGGGGACAGCGGTTCTGCGGGACGCCGAGTCACGTGAGCGCACACCATTACGGGGATCTCGTCGATGAGCTCGGGACCCGTTTCACCAGAACGTCTGTATACCGGCGGAAGGTTGAACAGAGTTGCGCCGACGACGGCGCCTATCTGTGGGTGCGGTCCGCCGGCCCCGCACGTTCGGTCCAGATGCAGGTGCCCGACCGTCCGGTGGAACGCCTGATGCGCGGCTTGCCCGTCACCGCATTGCGCCTGTCCTTGCCCCAGCAGGACGGGCACGCACTCGTGTATCCGGCCCCTGGCCCATGGTCCTTGGGGAAGCTGCTGATGCAGCAGCATCCCCGTCAGTCATACCCGAGGGCCCGTGAACTCCTACGAGAACTGGGAGTCCTGCTGCGGCATCTGCACGCCTCACCTCCCGCGGATGTCGCCCTCCTTGCGGCGGACCGGAGGCCCGACCGTTCGGGAGTGCACCGGCTCGCGCACTGGCTCGCAGGAGGTGACGCCACGGCTTCGGAGCCCTTGCGCCGACTCGCAGCCCTGACCAGCGACCAGCTCGGACAGGGGCGCTGGAGGAAGTTGCGGGACTGGTGCGATGCCGCACTCGACGACAGAGCTGGGAGAGTGCTTCTGCACGGCAACCCGGGGACCGGAGTGCTCGTCCCCGGCCTCGGCGATCTGTCTTCCGTGCTACTCATCGGGGAAGACGTGCAGGTCGGGCCTACAGCTCTCGACACCGGCCGTGTGCTGGGCGAACTCACCGAATTGCGCGGCATCATCACACGCAAGGGAGGCCAGGAGGCCGCCGCCCAGTGGTCGAAACTGGGCCGTGCCTTCTTGGACGGATACGCAGATGATCTGTCACCACTCGCTGGAACGATCGCCACACTGACCGTGCTCGCCCATGTCAGGGACTATTGCGAATTCGTGGGCTGGGACGACTGGTGGTTCTCGGTTGCTCTGGAAATTATCGCGGAGCAGCTCGACGGCAACGGGAAAGGCGCCGTTGACTGGCATTGACAGCCGGCCCCAGTCGCCTGAATGACAGATTCCATTAGCCGGGCGGTTTACGCCGCCCGGCAATTCGACATGCGTGAATTCGAGTCGAAAAAATTGTCGAACATTTCTTGAAAACCCTTTGAGGGGCTGCTCGGACGGTGATAGAAATGTTTCAGCAAGCGGTTCCGGGATTACTCGGAATCGGAATCCGTATAAGAAAGGGGTGTCCCATGGACGCCGAGAAGCTCATCGAGGGTTACACCGTCTACACCAACGCCGAGGAGCTGGCCGCCAGCGCCCAGGACGAGGCGCCTGCCACCTCGCCGGTCGTCCTCACCATCACGGTCACCGCGGCCACCTATGTCGAGGGTTGCTGACGCAGCTGCTAGCTGCACAGTCCCTGTGAAGCTGACACGCTGGCGCCAACTGATCCCGTCAAAAATCGAGTCGGCGCCAGCGTCTCAGATCCAAGGATAGCGTGGGGCTGCGGCTCAGCCGCAGCCCCACGACGCGTGCACATTTCACCTCGTGCAGCGCGACAAAGGAAGCTGAATGCCTGAACTGCAACGGTTTTCCCTCCCCAATGGTCTGAGGGTGCTGCTGGAACCCCGCCCCTCCGCCGCCGTCGTGGCCGTCAGCGTCCACTACGACGTGGGCTTCCGGTCCGAGGCGGAGGGTCGGAGCGGGTTCGCGCACCTCTTTGAACACCTCATGTTCCAGGGCAGCGAGAACCACGCCAAAATGGCCCACTGGACGTACGTTCAGGGCCTCGGTGGTTCCGTCAACGGATCCACGCACCAGGATTACACGGACTACTATCAAGTCCTTCCTTCAGAAGGCTTGGAACAGGTTCTCTCCATGGAGATGGACCGCATGCACACACTCCTCATCACCGAGGAGAACCTCTGCAATCAGCGAGCCGTCGTCAAGGAAGAGATAAGGCTCAACATCCTCAACCGGGCTTATGGCGGTTTTCCCTGGATACCCCTTCCCGCGCTCCTCTACAGCACGTACCCGAATACGCACAACGGGTACGGCTCATTCGAAGACCTCGACTCGGCGAGCGTCGCTGACGCCGTGGACTTCTACCGCGCGCACTATGTGCCCGCCAACGCAGTCCTCACCGTCTGCGGGGCCTTCGACCCTGATCGCACCGCGGCCTACATCGAAGAGGTCTTCGGCGCTCTTCCTCACCACCCCACGCCGGCCCCGGCCGTGCTGCGCGAGGAGCTCCCGGGAACCACTCGCCATGGCCGGCGGGAAGACGTACATGCCTCGCTGCCGGCGCTTGCCCTTGGCTATCAGCTCCCGGACCCCGGGACGGAGCTGGACGCCTACCTCGCGCACATGGTCCTGTGCGAGATCCTCACAGGAGGCTCATCGTCCAGGCTGCACACGCGATTGGTCCGTGAGAAGGGCGCCGCCGTCCACGTGTCGGCGGGTTGCGGACTGTTCAACGCACTGGACACGCGTGCCCCCGACACCCTCGCCCTGGCCGTGACCCACCATCCGCACGCCGACCCCGAATCAGTACTCGCCGAAATCGACAGCGAACTGGCCGGGCTCGCCGAGACGCACGCACTTGCCGATCTCGTGCCCACGGCGGTGGCCCGGGTTGCCGCGAGGTCCGCCCGACGCAATGCCGACCTGCTGGCGCGCACGCGGGCCATGGGGACGTACGAGCTCCTCCACAATGCCCCGGCGCTCGTGGATGAACTGCCCGGCCGAATCCTGTCGATCGGGGCCGAGGCGGTCACCTCCGCGGCCCGCGCGCTGCTCACTGACCAGAGGGCGGTGCTCCGCCTGGTCACCAGCCAGGCCGTCCCGCGCCAAGCAGCAGAGCCGAAGACATAGCGAAGAGAGCTGGCTACCCGATATGGATGGTTTCGCCCGGCCCCGGCCGGCAGTGGACACGACCATGTCCAACGGATTGCGTTGTGTCGTAGTCCCCGACAGCACTGCCTCTCTGGTCGAGATCCGCATGTACATCCCATGCCCCGCCACAGGGGAAGCGCATGCCGCCGCGGCCCACATCCTCAGTGATGTGCTCTTGCACGTGGCGGGCGGGCGGACAGGTGAACACGCGCAGGCCTGGACCGTCGCCGACATCGACTCTGCCCGGAACGCCGAATGGATCGGAGTCTTCGGCTACACCCCCGCGGCTTCGCTGCCAGCCGTCCTGCGGGAAATCGGCCGGCACCTGGCGGAGCCCCGGTTCAGCGACGCGTCCGTAGCCGAGGCCCGCGACCGCCTTGCGGCGCAGGTCGCCATCCGGCGCGGCGAACCGCGGTGGATGGCGCTCACCACCCTGCTGCGCAGGTGCCGTGCGGAGAAGACCATGCCGCACGAACTGCCGTCCCCCGCGGCGCTGAGGGGTGTCGAGCCCGGGGCGGTCCGCAGCCTGCACTCCTCACGTCTCACACCGCATGGAGCGGTCCTCGTCCTCGTCGGCGATGTCCAGGGCTCACCGGTTGCCGCCCTCATGGAAGAGGCCTTCTCCGGATGGCGCAGGGACGAAGCCCCACAGGACCTCCCGGCTCTTCCTTCCGCCGCCACCGACGAAGTCGTACTCGTCCACCGGCCGCACTCCGCACAGGCCGAGCTCCTGATGATGAGCCCAGCGCTGCAACGGACGCACCCGCGACGTCCCGCCCTGGACATCGCGAACGCAGTCTTCGGGGCAGGGGTTGCCTCTCGCCTCGCCATGAACATCCGGGAGCGGAAGGGATACGCGTACATGGCGGGGTCGGCGACCGAGATGGTTGCAGGGAGCCCCACGACCGTGGTCCGCCTGGCGGCGAACGAAGAGACCGCCGCCCTCGCTCTTCGCGACACGAGGGCCGAACTGGCCGCCATGATCTCCAGCCCGCCCACGGAGGAGGAGATCGCGGTGACGAAAAGACTGCTGACCGGACGCATCGCGACCGCACTGGTCTCCCCCTCCGCACACGCGACTCTGCTCGCCAACCTGCTCTCCGAGGGCGTGGGCCCCGAGTGGATGGACCACTACCCACTGGCCCTCGCAGCGGTCGGCTCCGGGGACGTCGTCGAGGCAGCGCTCCATCATCTCGACCCCGCAGGATTCGACACGGTCGTCGTCGGCAATGCGACAGCCCTTGCCGTATCCCTGGCCGATGTCCCCGGGATCACGGTCCGCCGGTTCGAACACATCGACGACGTGCCTCACGGGCTCCCGGCCCCCTCCCAGCTCCAGCGAACCGACCAGGAGGTATCACGGTGACGTCCGACCACCGTTATCGTACGAGGGTCACCGATGTGGACTCCGTGCCGGCGGTCGCGAACGCCCTGGCCGGACTGCGTCTCGGCACCCTCGACAGCACGAACCTGGTGGCACACAACGGCCGCAACGAGAACTGGGCCGGCCGAACGACCAGCGGCGCCAACGTCTTCGTCAAGCGTCTCGAGGGACCTACTGCAGATGTCTCCCGGCGCCTCAACAACATCCTCACTTTCGAAGAGCTCCTTGCCACCTCCTCGACAGCGGCATTGAAAGCCCCGCGCTACCTAGGCTGCAGTGAGGAGGACGCGATCGTTGTCTTCGAACTCCTGCCGGGGGCCCGCACAGGTGCCGAACGGGCGGACGACGACGCATTCGAGGAGAAGGACGCATTCCGTGTCGGCGAGATGATCGGAGCTCTCCACGGAATCAACCCGGCCCCGGCGACAACCCTGGATACGAGCCTGCCTGTCCTGCCTCCCGTCTCGTACCTCGACGCGCTGCCCTTGGAGACTCACCGCAACTCCAGCTTCGCCGAGCTGGAACTGTGGCGAATCCTGCAGCAGGACGACGCGCTCTCCGCGGCGCTCCGACGCCTGAGGGACAGCGAGGGCCAGTCCGCCGACCGTCGTGCGATCCACGGAGACCTCCGCCTCGACCAGCTCCTCTTCGTCGACGACATGCCCTACCTGATCGACTGGGAAGAGCTGCGCTGGGGTGACCCAGCCCGAGACCTCGGCGCGTACATCGGCGAATGGCTGTACCGCGCGCTGCGCAAGCTCCCGGGAACCGGAACCGAGGACTCTCCCGAACCGGCCGACAGCGCGGATTCGGGACGCGAGCTTGTCGCCCGGGGGGTGCGCGAACTACTCCGGCGGCGACCCTTGATCGAACAATTCTGCACCGGGTACCGCTCCACTGGCCGGCCGTTCGAGGCATCGCTGCGCGAGCGCAGCGCGGGCTTCGCGGGCTGGCACCTCATAGACCGCGTGATGGCAGCAGCTGCTCGGCGCCCGAGTCTGACCCCGCTGGACCGAGCAGCGCTGGGGACCGCCAGGACGGTGCTGGTCGACCCGGCCGCTGTTACCAAGACACTCGGTCTGGAGGACTGAAAGCCATGTCGAGCCCCACACCGTCCCCAGTGCTGTCCGAGCGTCTGCGCTCCGCTCTCGAGGAGCTCGAGGTGGACCCGGGTGCCTTGACCGCCCGCGTCCTGGATACCACCGTCACGGCGAGCACCTTGCCCGAACTCCGTCACGCCCTGGCCTACAAGATCTACGAAGTACTGCACGCGGGAATGACCTTGGGGGATGAACCGGCCCTCCGTACCCTGCGCGACAGGCGGTACGAGAGGCTGCTGTCGGACGCCGTACCCCACCATGACACCTTGGTGGAAGCATCCGTGACGGAGGCCGCAACGAGCGCGGACAACGCACGACGCATCGCGACCATCGACGGGGTGCGCACGTTGGTGGACGCGCCGGCTCCGGCCGACGCACAGGTGGCACGACGTGCTGACCGGGACCGGTTCCTGCTGCGCTATCCCTCTCGCCGCCCCGCGCTTTCTCCGGGATTCTTTCTGGTGGACGGTTCCCGCGGGCGCCCCCGAACCACTCGTCTGCGCCGCTACTACCTTCACATCGAGGACGCAGCAGCAGCCCCGCAGGCATGGGGGCAATTGCTGACGGTGCTGGAGGGCGGCGCGACCCGCTACCGAGCCAAGATCAGCTCGAATCCGCTGTACTACCCGCGCAGGGATGCGATCGTCGTCTACCTGGACGACGATGACGCTGCTCTCTTCGACGCCGCAGGGATTGCCGCCGTCCTCACCGGACTCGGCCGTACGACGTCGGTTTTCGCCCGGGAGCTTGCCCCCGGCGTGTCCTCGGCCGAGGAACCGTCCGACAGCCGTCCCGGCATGGCCCGCATGAGCTTCGGCCAACACCGGTCCCATGCCGTGGCCGAGGGGCTCATGGACCACGCCCTGCATCCCGCCGGTCCGACCGCCGAGGCAGCGGTCTGCAGTGCACTCGCCCAGGCCAACATCGTGCCGCACGCGCCATGGATGAACGGCGACGGGCGATGAGAGGACCCCACCGCCCTCTGCCGCCCCTGCGGAAGCAGCCGACACACATCCCCGACCCCAGCCCCCACAGGAGGAGCAGATGACAGCCGAACCGCGCATCGTACTGATCACCGGCGCCACGTCGGGCCTGGGCCGGCACCTGGCGGAGCAGCTCGCAGATCAGGGCGACACGATCCTGGTACACGGGCGCGACGCCGGACGTGTGGACTCCTGTGTCCAGGGCCTTCGCGCCGCTGGAGCCGCAGCCCACCCCTACGTCGCGGACCTCGCGCGTCTCGACGAGGTACGAGCCCTCTCGGAACAGATCCTCGCCGAACAGCCACGCATCGACGTACTGATCAACAATGCGGGTGTGGGCCCGGGGCCGGAAGGCGCCGAAAGACAGCTCAGCGACGACGCGCATGAACTGCGCTTCGCCGTGAACTACCTGGCGCCGGTGCTTCTCACACGCCTTCTGCTGCCAGGGCTGAGGAATGCCCGTTCGCCCCGCGTAGTGAACGTCGG
Organism: Streptomyces sp. NBC_00190; assembly: GCF_036203305.1. Classification (GTDB taxonomy): domain Bacteria; phylum Actinomycetota; class Actinomycetes; order Streptomycetales; family Streptomycetaceae; genus Streptomyces. The sequence continues at coordinate 1,414,558 of NZ_CP108131.1, forward strand.
ATCCGCCGCACAGCTCGAAATCGACTTCGACGACCTGACGATGGACCGCTTCTACCACGGGTGGGTGGCGTACGGGCGATCCAAGCTCGCGCTGGCGTCATTCAGCACGGACCTTGCCGCGGAACTCGCAGGTGAACACATCCCGGTGAACTGCGTCCACCCGGCCAACTTCATGCCGACGCCCATGGTCCAGGAGCTCGGCATTCCCTCGGAGTCGACCATCGAGCAGGGCGCCGAAGCCGTCCTGCGACTGGCCTGCGCGACCGGAGACACAGCGGCAACCGGCGGCTACTACGACGGAGTGAATGCGGCGCCGCCTCACCAGGACGTCCTGGACCCCGCCAAGCGCGCCCTCCTGGGCGAAACCAGCGAAGAGATTCTGGCCAGCCATCTCGCGGCCGGGTCGGACTTCCGTACGCACGTCGAGAAGATTCTCGCAGGGCTCGAAACTTCGCCCGCCCGAGAAGCCCTCGTCCACCGGGGACGGCGCACGACCGCGCTCGAGCTCCGCGCCATGGTGTTCCGCATGGCCCGAGCCCTGCGCCGCCAGGGGGTGGACCGCCGACAGACGGTGACCATTCTCAGCGGGACCCGGCCCGAGGCCCTCGCCGTCCGATTCGCCGCAGGCCTGGTCGGCTGCCGCGTCCACCATCTCAACAACAGTCTGACGGCCGAGACGCAGGCGGCCATCGTCCAGGACATCGAGACCCACACGCTGATCGTCGATCCCGGGTACGGCGATCGAGCCGAAGAACTGACCGGCCTGGCGTCGGTGGCGCAGGTCCTCTCGCTCGGTCCGTCAGACACGCGTACGGACCTCTTGGAGCTTGCCGCACAGGAGGCGGCAGATCCGTTCCCCAGCCGAGCACGCCCCCAGGACATCTGCGTGTTCAATTACACCGGTGGCACTACGGGCCGGCCCAAGGGTATCGCCGTCACCTATGAGGAGATCAGCGGCAACTACACCGCTCCGCCCGCCGGCGGGGCGCAGAAACCCCGCCTGCTGATGTGCACCCCCCTGATGTACACCGGCGGCGTGATGGCCGACGTCGTCCTCATGAGCGAGGGGACTGTCGTGCTTCACGACGGCTTCGACGCCGGCGAGGTGCTTGCCGCCATCGAACGCGAGCGGATCACGCACATCTTCCTCGTGCCGCCCATGCCCTACCAGCTGGTGGACCATCCGGCCTCGGTCACGACCGACACCTCCAGCATGCGCACCGTCATGTACGCGGGCTGCCGGGCCTCTGCCAGCCGTCTCGCCGACGTGGTCCGGCGTTTCGGGCCGGTCCTCGTGCAGTCCTACGGACAGAACGAGGCGGGAGGGATCAGTGTCCTCGCGTCCCAGGACCACGACCCCTCGCGGCCGGGCGTGCTGAGCTCCGCCGGCAGGCCGCTGCCGTGGGTCACGGTCGCGATCCGGGACGAGGCCGGACGCGAACTTCCGCCGCTCGAACACGGCGAAATCTGCGTGCGCTCCAAGACCGTCATGCGCGGGTACTGGAAGCAGCCCGACGAATCGGACGCGGTACTCAAGGACGGCTGGCTGCACACCGGTGACATCGGGTTTCTGGACAGCAACGGATACCTGACCGTCACCGACCGGGCCAGGGACATGATCAACGTGGCGAGCGACCACATATATCCCTCCGACCTCGAGGATCTGCTGAACTCCCATCACCTGGTCGCTGACAGCGCTGTCTTCGGCGTGCTCGGCGACGATGCGATCGAGCATGTTCACGCGGTCGTCGTGCCCGTCCCCGGTGAGACCATCAACCCGCAGAAGCTCCTGGAGATGGTGCGCGAGGCATGGGGGGAGATCTGCGTCCCCATACAGCTCGGCTTCACGGACAGCCTGCCGAGGACCGGCGCCGGAAAGCCTGACAAGCAAAGACTGAAGGCTCTCGCGAGCACGCGGAAAGTGGAATCGGAACTGTGAGCGCCACGACGGAAGCGGCGGCCGCAGGGACACGGCTGCCGGGCTCGGCCTTCCAGCCGTACACCTACCGCCGAACCGAACTGGTCGAGCCGGACTGGCAGCGCTTCCCCGGCTGGCGCGAGGTCAGCGCCGAACAGTGGATGAACCCTCAGTGGCAGCGCGTGCACTGCATCAAGAATGCGCGTCAGCTACGGGGCGTGATGGGGAACCTGCTGGACGACGACTTCTACGACGACTGGGAACGCGACCGACTGCACCGCGCCACGATGTCCGTGCTGGTGCCGCCGCACATGCTCAACACCATGGTTCCGTTCTCCGTACCCACCGGTGCGGGCTCACTCACCGCCGAGTTCTACACCGACGCTGTCCGCCGGTACATGCTGCCGGTGTTCTCCGACAGGCACCCCGTCTGGTCGTCCCACCCGAGAGCGAGCCGCGACTCCCTGCACGAACAGGACATGTGGGTTGTCGAGGGTCTCACGCACCGGTATCCCACCAAGGTGCTCGCGGAACTCCTGACCACCTGCCCCCAGTACTGCGGGCATTGCACCCGGATGGATCTCGTCGGCACGTCGACGCCCCAGGTGGAAAAATCGCGCATGACGCTCAAGCCCGCCGACCGGGCAGAAGCGATCCTGCAGCATCTGCGGCGCTCACCGGGAATCAGGGACGTCGTGGTATCCGGCGGCGATCTGGCCAACATGCCGTGGCCCCGCCTGGAGGCATTCCTCAACGAGCTCTTGGACATCGACAACATCAGGGACATCCGGCTCGCCAGCAAGGCACTCATCGGCCTGCCGCAGTACTGGGCTTCCGCCCCGGTTCTGGAGGGTATCCACCGTCTGGCGGCGAAGGCGGTGCCACGGGGCGTCCAGATCGCCCTGCACACCCACGCGAACGCAGCTCAGCAGGTGACACCGTACGTCGCTCGCACTGCGCGAGCACTCCTGGCTGCAGGATTGCGTGACGTGCGCAACCAGGGTGTCCTCATGCGTGGGGTGAACGACAGCGCTCAGTCTCTGCTCGACCTGTGTTTCGCGCTGTGCGACCACGCCTCCGTCACCCCCTACTACTTCTACATGTGCGACATGATTCCCCATGCGGAGCACTGGCGGCTTTCGGTCGGCCAAGCGCAGCGCCTCCAGCACGAGATCATGGGGTACCTTCCCGGGTTCTCCACTCCGCGCATCGTGTGCGACGTTCCGTTCGTAGGAAAGCGGTGGGTCGACCAATACGAGGCCTATGACCGTGACCGAGGCATTAGCTACTGGGGGAAGAACTACCTCACGTCCCTGGAGGACGGAGAACATGGTGCTCTCGGCCGACAGCACCAGTACTACGACCCCATTGACCTGTTGCCGACATCGGGCCAACTGTGGTGGAAGGAATCCGCCCGGGGCTGAAGCGCGGCGGTTGTCGGCTTCGAGCGGCGGCCGGTAAATCGGCGCGCACGAACGCGAAGTGCTAGGTCACCGCTGCTTCGAGTCCTCGAGCCGGGCCGGCGCGGGTCGAGGAGCAGGACCGCGATCAGCATTCCGCTGGACAAGGAACCCGGTGACGGAGCATCGAGCAATTCCATCGCCATAAACAAAGCCGGCGTTGAAGGCGGACCGCAGCTGTCAAGAAGGCCACACGTGCAGCTGTTCCAAGACCTTCAGTTGTTGTTTCACGTCATCACCGATGGCTCTGGAAGCCAGGTGCCCCGGAGGTGACTTTACCGGCCTGGCCCGGGCGACCCCGCACGAGGCGGTCGAGGACACCGACGAGCGCCGCATCCTGCGCGAGACGACCAAAGTTGATCCTGGACCGCCGCCAAGAGTGACGGCCCCACACCAGCCCCCATACCAGCCCCCACACCGTCGCCACCGCGCGACCGACCAGAAGGAGACACACATGTCCCACCCGATCCTGCGCAAGGCGGCCGTTCCCGGTGCCGTCCTGGCGGCCACGGCAGCCCTCGTCCTGGGAGCCTCGCCCGCGTCCGCCGCCGCACCGCAGTCGGCCGCATCCGGGTCCGCCGTGTCCGCGGCGGCCGCCTGGACCCCTCCGCCGGGCTACGTCCGGGAGACCTCCTACGTCGGCTCGCTCGCCGCGTGCGAGACGAAGGGCGCGGAAGGCGTCGCGAACGGCGCCTGGACCGCCTACGTCTGCCACCAGGAGTACCGCCAGCTGACCGACATCTGGATGATCTTCACCTCCCTCTACATCAAGAAGTAACCACCGCCGACGCGGCAGCCTCCTGACAGGCCGTCGCCACGGCCGACCGGGGGCGTCCGAAGTCACCTCTGCTGACTTCGGACGCCCCCTTCGACCGCGCCACGGGGCCGGCCGGACAACTTCCGCCGTCCCGGAGTGGGGCGTCCAACCATCAAGCCGAGGTCGTGAGTTGCCGGTGCAGCCTGGTGGGACTGGGACATCATCGCCTGGAACCCCGCGCGGTTGGGTCCGGGTGCCGGGCAGGCACGACATCTCGTATGCCCACGGCCTGGAGCCGGTGTTCAGCGACCCGGTCTTCGTCACGTGCCCGGCCGCCTTCCAGGACCCGGTGCTCCGTACTCCGACACCTGACGTGCTCCGGCAAGCCGAGCCCCTGCTTGCGCTGGCCGAACTCCTATTACTCCAGCAGGACTTTGGTGTCTGACCTGACCAGCTACCGTCCCGCTACACTCCAGCCGCCCGGCATCCTCCCAGGTCAGACAGCAGAACCCTGCTGGAGTGCTAGAACGAGCGCCAGACCCGTCCCAACACGGCACCCTGCGTCACGCAGGACAGGAAGGCCGCCGGGCGGGCCAGGCCGTCGGCCTCCCAGACCACCGGCAGACGAAGAATCTCCTCATCTCGTACTCCCCGAAGAAGCTCGGCTTCCTCTAGAGCCACGAAAAACGGCGCCTGAACTGGGCTTTTGCCCGTCAGGCGCCGTTGGCGCGACCCGCTCGACACGGAAGGACCCGTCACGGCCCAAACCGAGCTCACCGAGTACGCGGCGCCCCTGGCTGACCCGATGGGCACCCGCCTGGTTCCGGAACGCCCGGTCGAGGTGCTGGTCGATGGCGTTCATGACGTCTGATCGGTGGTGATGCCACCGGCTGTCCGGGCGCGTTCGCGGTCGGCGCCAGTCCGTGCTCGGCCACGGCCTTGGCGAGGTCGCCCATGGACCGGGCGGCCTCCGCAAGGGCGTTGAACGACTCGGCCTCGTCTCCGGGGAAGTCGAGCCTGCGGCTCAGCTCCACGGCGTGGTGGTGATGGCGCCGGGCCTCGTCGTAGCGGCCTTGCAGCAGCCCGATGTTGTTCAGCACGATGGTCTCGCCGATGCGGGATCCCGCCTCGCGGTACACGTGCGGCGCTTGCCGATGGCGCTCGTGGGCGTCCTCGTACCGTCCTTGGCGATCGTGGATGATGCCAAAAGTCGGTCCGGCATCTGGCTTCGCCACCGCGGTCGCCGAGCTCGCGGAAGAGCCTGCTGGGGCTCGCTGGCCTCATGGGCGCTGGACCACCCTGCCGATCCAGTCGGCGCACAGGTACTGGAGACGGCCACCGCCCAGCGTTCGCAGTGGCTGCCCGGTGCTGTACTCGGACGCAGGGACCGTACCCCCAGCAGCGCCTCCATGTTCGCCTCGAACAGGTCCGGCACCTCCTCCTCTATGACGCGACTACGTCGAAGCCCTGGCTCCCGGACCAGCGATGACGGGGACCACGACTGCGGTGTCAGTCCGCTCAAGTATCCTTCCCGCCACCGCACACCGACTCGGAGGACCGAGAGAATTGACCGGCCTGCCTGCTTTCCCGCTGCCCTTTCACGCATCCCGTTCCATATCGTTCGCGACACCCCGAACGCTGCGGGAACTTCAGATGATGCAGTGCAGCTCACACATTCGGGCGAAGCCGGGATGGTTCGACAAGATGAACGATGCCGACATCGTCGCCAGGTGGACGCAGGAAGCGGTCGCCCAGGGCCTCACCGAAGCACAGGTTCGTTACGTGCTTGCCGAGCTCGTGCATTACGCCGCGCTGCGGGACGGGCGAACCGGCGTCGAGGTGTCGGCCGTCGACGGGGTGTGGCAGTCGGACGCACTGGTCGACGACAAGCTCAGATCCCGGCTGCGCGAGGCGGTTCAGGTTCTGGAACAGGTCCCCGAAGCAGAACAGGACTGGCATCCCGGATCCGACGGCCAGGTGCTGGATCTGGTTCATCCCTCACTGTTCTGCCTGGTGAGAGAGGCGAGTGGCGCGCCCGAGCGGGCTTGGCAGAACCCGACGGACCGCTATTCGAGGTACGAATTCTCGGAGAAGTTCCAGTGGCTGCCCACGGACGTCGACGTCAGTGACGACGGCGATGTCGCCTTCCGTTCGTACGTCAACAACGTCCACCCCGAGATTCACCACGAACTGGCCGCCGTCCTACCGGACTTGTTCGCACGCATGCGCCCGCTGCTGGAGAACGTGCTCACCGATCTGCGCCATCCGCGGCCCGTGCGTATCGAGGCCGATCCTTACGGGTGGTACGACTCGGAGCCGGAGTATCCGAGCAAATCCTCCTACAGTGATGACGAGGCCTACGCAGAGGCCCGTGGCGCGTGGGAACAGGCCCAGGACGACTGGTGGGAGAACCGCCGCCCGGTCATCCCGGACGCCCCGGCCTTCACCCCGCCCGAGTTGCCGGACGCATCCGCCCGAGTCGACCTGCGCGGCCGCCGCCTCCAGGTCATCGTCAAGCTCGCCACCATTCATCTCACCGCGGACAAGCCCGAGTACCCCGGCGGTTCCTGGCACGTCGAGGGGATGATGAACGAGCGGATCGTCTCGACCGGCATCTACTACTGGGACAGCGAGAACATCACCGAAAGCCGGCTGAGTTTCCGGGCGGCACTCGACGACCCGAACTACGAACAGAACGACGACAACGGTCTGCGTGAGGTCTACGGCCTGGAGGACGAAGACGCACTGAACCAGATACTGGGATCGACATCGACCCCGGCGGGCCGCTGCCTGGCGTTCCCGAACATCCTGCAACACCGCGTCGACCCATTCCGCCTCACGGACACCACCCGCCCGGGACATCGCAAAATTCTCGCGTTCTTCCTGGTCGACCCGTCGGAAAGGATCGTCTCGACATCCGATGTGCCACCGCAACAACCATGGTCCGACACCTCGACCATGACGCTCGAGCAGGCAAAGGACTACCGCGAACAACTCATGCAGGAACGCAAGTTCTTCGTCGACGAACACAACGAGCAGCTCTACGAACGAGAATTCTCCCTCTGCGAGCACTGAACCTCATTCATCCTGAAGACGTGCGGGTCAGGAGCGTGTGGACGGCCTGGACGATGGCGCCGATGCGCCGGGGGAGCCTTTGGCCCGCCGGCGCAGTCGCCAGGTTTTCAGCTGTGCGAAGGCACGCTCTCCAGGAGCCCGCAGCCGGGGGTGTCCACGGTTGAACTCCCGTGCGGGAAAGGTGTCCCACCAGGCGCCAGCTCGAACCTGAACGGCTCTTGCTCGGCAGGTGGGCGGGCGATGCGCCCCGGGAACCACGCGTACCAAGATCCGGACCATCTCCGGGCCGGCCCTCTCCAAGGGCCCTGGAGATGCTCGCTCCCTTCCGTTTGCGACGCCCCGTCAGGCCGGGTGATCGTGCGGCGTACGCTGGGGTTCCGCGCCACAGCACGTAAAAGTGAAATAAAGGAAGACTGATCGTGCGAACTCCCCTCTCATGGCTTGCCGACAGGTATTCACTCGGAGCGAGAAGCGTCAGACTGGCCGCACTGGGTTCGGTCGTGGCAAGTATCGCGATCATCGTGACCGGTGGAATCGTCCGCGTCACCGGCTCCGGTCTCGGCTGCACCGATTGGCCCATGTGTACGGGAGAGACGCTGGCCCCCACTGCGGAAATGGGGGTGCACGGCGCCATCGAATTCGGGAACCGGCTCCTGACCGGGGCGCTGTGCGCGGTGGTGGGCTGGGTCATCATTACCGCGCGCCTCCAGGAGAGGCCGATGCCCGCGGCGCTGCGCGGCGGATGGGCGCAGTTCTGGATCGTCATGCTGAACGCGGTCGTCGGCGGAGTGACCGTATGGATGCGGCTGAGCCCGTACATCGTCGCCGCGCACTTCCTCGCCGCCACGCTGCTGCTCACCGCCGCGGTGTACACCTGGCACGCGGCGTACGCCGATGCCGGTGCCGACGGCGCTGGGCGGGGCGCGGGGGGCGGGGGTGGCCAGAGCGGCGTGGGTGGCCAGGGTGGCGACGGTGACCGGCCCGGCGCGCCGGTCCCGCTCGCGCCGGTCCCGCTCGCGCCGCGGTCCTTCGTGCGGATCCGATCGCTGTCGGCGGCCCTGGTCGCGTTGACGGCCTTGCTGGTCGTCGTGGGCACGCTCGCCACCGGTTCCGGACCGCACGCGGGTGACTCCTCCGATGTGGCGCGGATGCCCTTCAACTGGACGGCCGTGACCGTCGTCCACGGTGTGCTGGCCGGGTCGGTCCTGGTCCTGGCCGGAGCTCTGCTGTACGCGCTGCCCAAGGACGGCTTCGGCGCCGCGCGCCGCAAGGCGGTCGCCTTCCTGGCCGTGCTGCTGGGCCAGGGCCTCGTGGGGCTGGTGCAGTCGCTGACGGCCCTGCCCTCGCTCCTCGTGATGCTCCACCTGCTGGGCTCGGCGCTCGTGTGGATCGGAGTGCTTCAGGTGCACTTCACGGTCAAGAGGTCCCCTTCCGGCCATTCGGGTCCGCTCGACGGTGCACCGCTGCCGCGTGCGCGGGGCGCCGCGGCGCACGCCTGACGCTCCAGGCTGACGGCGCGCGCCGGAGGTTCGGGCCAGCCTTCATGCCCGGCACACCTCGGTCCTGCGCGGGGCTGCACCGAGGGCTGGCCAGCCGCACCGGAGTCCGCTTGCCCCGGCGGATAGGCGTGCCGACGGCAAAGGGCACCTGCGCCCAGCGCCGCCGAAAAGTATGCCTTTACGTCCTCGGTGTTGCTGGTGTTGCGCACGCGGTCGGATTCCCGCCGTTCCAGAGGCTGGCGGAATCGTTCGGCGGCGCGCAAGGCGACTTGCGCGCCACGGGCGTGCAGCGGCCGGACCGGAGACGGCATTGCGATGATCCGCTCACCCTACGTAGCGTGGTCGAGCGGAATGACCGGTCTTCGGATCGGGATTCCGCCGCATGCGCATGCACCCCGCAACCCCGAAGCGAAAAGGAGTTCGACCATGACGTATGAGCGCCCCACCCTCACCAAGGCCGGCAGCTTCCGCAAGGTGACCGGGATCAAGAACACGGGGCCCAAGGACGTCCTCGGCGGCAAGCAGCTCCTCTGACGTGAGGGCCCGGCCGCGACGCTGAACCGGCGGCCGAGCCAAGGGGTGGCGGCCCCCGCCGCCACCCTGCTCTCCGCACATCACCGACCGAAGGCCGTAGCCGTGGAAGACTCCCTGTCACTCCAGGCCCTGCGCACCTGGTTCGTCGTCCTACCCGACACCGACGCGGCCGCCGCTGTCGCCGCCAAGGCGCTCGCCCATGCCGCCCAGGGTCTGCGCCACCGCTCCGGGCGCCCCTGGCTGGTGGGGCGCTGGGCACCCTCGGGCATCGTGGTGGGCGAGTGCGGAGGGACCCGCGTCGCCGTGCTCGGCGAACACTCCGTCACCGCCGAAGCGGCCCGACGCGCAGCCGCAGCCGCCGAAAGCGCGTCCCTGTCGGCGCTCGACCGCACCAGCGCCACCTGGGCCGGCAGCCTCCACCTCGTGGCCAGCCGCAGTGGGCGGGTCCGGGTCCAGGCCGGCGTCGTCGGCGTGAGGCGGGTGTTCTTCACCGATGCCACCCTCGCCGCGAACGGCGGCTTCAGCCTTGCCTCCGATCGGGCCGACGTACTCGCCGAACTGGTCGGCGCGGAACTCGACGAACGCAGGCTCGCCCTCGAACTGCTCACCCTGGGCGTACCGCACCCGCTGTCGGGCTCCCCCATGTGGAAAGGCGTACACGCCCAGCCCGGCGGCCACTACCTGACGCTCGACTCCGACGGACGGGCCGAGGTGACCCGCTGGTGGTCGCCCCCCGATCCGCACCTGCCCCTGGCCGAAGGTGCCGGGCGCTTCCGGGAGGCGCTGACCGCCGCCGTAGCCACGCGCACGCGCGGGCGCGAGCTGGTGACGGCCGACCTGGGCGGGCTCGACTCCACCGCCGTGTGCTGCGCCGCCGCCCGCGGGGACGCGAAGGTCGCGGCGTACACCGCCGCCATCCACGACGAACTCGGCGACGACGTGTACTGGGCCCGCCGGACCACCCGGGCACTGGGGACGATCGAGCACCACATCGTCCCCGCGCCCGACCTGGCCATGACGTTCGACGGGATCGACACCCTCGACGACCTCCTGGACACCCCCAGCATCCTCACGGTCGACCGCAACCGTCGCATGCACATCATCGCCCTGGCAGCAGCCCGTGGATCGAGCCTGCACCTGACCGGCCTGGGGGGCGACGAGCTCCTCGCCGGAGCGCCCGCCCGCCTGCACGCGCTGATGGGCACTCATCCCCTCACCGCGCTGCGGGATCTGCGCGGCTACACCGCGAAGTACCAGTGGTCCCGGTGGCACGTGCTGCGCCAGCTCCTGGATCGTCGCTCCTACCGTGCCTGGCTCGGCAGGGTCGCCTGCGACCTGAACGCGCCCCCCGCCCCGGCGGACGAACCGCTGCTCGACTGGTCGGCGCCGCCGCGCATGCCGGGCTGGGCCACGCCCGAGGCCGTAGAGGCGGTACGCGAACTGCTCCGCGCCCAGCTCCCGGAAGCCGAGCCGCGTGGCCGCGGGCACGGCGAGCACCGGGAAATGGCCGCGATGGACGGCATTTCCCAGTGGACACGGCACATCGGCCAGATGGCCGCCCCGCTGGGCATCACGGTGGCGGCCCCCTACTACGACGACCGGGTGATCGAGGCGGCCCTCGCCATCCGGCCGCAGGAGCGGATCACTCCCTGGCGGTACAAACCGCTGATCGTCGAAGCCATGCGCGGCATCGTCCCCGAGGCCAGCCGCACCCGTGGCACCAAGGCCAACGCCACCTTCGAGGAGGAGGCGGGGCTGCGCCGCCACCGCGCCCGCCTGCTGGCGCTGTGCGAGGAGTCGCGCCTCGCCCGGCTGGGCCTCGTCGACGTGAAGGTCCTGCGCGAGTGGTGCCGCCGTGCTCTGTCGGCCGAGACGGAGAGCTACCTGCTGCACCCGACCGTAGCCTGCGAAGTATGGCTGCGCTCCCGGGAGATGACGCCCTCCCTGACGCGACCCCTGACGCGACCTCTGACGGAACGGGAAAGGTGAGCCGATGTGCACGTTGAAGCCCGGGGTGCTGCTGACCGAGACCGAGTACGGCATGGCCCTGCTCGATCAGAAGAGCGCCGAGTACTGGACCCTGAACCCCACGGCGGCCGTCGTTCTCCGTGAACTCCTGGACGGCAACAGCGCCGAACGGGCGGCGGCGGCCCTCGTCGAACGGTACGAGGACGTGGACACCGAAGTGGCCGCGCAGGACGTCGCGGGCATCGTCGAGGACCTCCGCTCCGCAGGGCTCATCACGCCGTAACCGGACCCGGTCGCCGGCCGCCCCGGAGAAGGGATACGCAGATGTCGACCCCGGAAGCCGTTCCCTACAACCCTCGCTCCGTCCCCCTGCCCCGCCGCCTCGGGGCGCGCATCGTGATCGGCTGCGCCCATGTGCTGGCCACCCTTCCGCCCCAGCGGATCCGGGCCGTACTGACCCTGCTGCGCCGCGGAGCCCGGCCCGCCACGTGGGCCGAGGCGGAAGCAGCCCGGGAGACGGTGCTCGCCGTGAGCCTGGCCGCGGGCGGACACAAGGGCTGCCTGCCGCGGTCGCTGGCGACGACGCTGCTGTGCCGCTGCCTCGGCCAGTGGCCCACTTGGTGCGTGGGGGTACGCACCCGTCCGCCGTTCGCCGCGCACGCCTGGGTGGAAGCCGAGGGCAAACCTGTCGGCGAGGGCACGCCGGCCGGATACTTCCAGCGCTTCTTCGCAGTGGAGTGAGCCCGTGACCCCTGCGTCGCGCGCCCTCATCGGGCACCTCCGACCGCAGCGCCACCGCATGACGGCGGGTGTCCTGCTGGGTCTGCTCGGCAGCGTGATGGGCCTGGCCCAGCCCATGGCGGCCAAACAGGTGATGGACGACATGGGCCGGGGAGGCCCGGCGTACGGCCCGGTGATCGCCCTCAGCGTGCTGGTGGCGGCGGGAGGGATCCTCGTCGGCCTCGGGCACTACGTGCTGGACCGGTCCGCGGAGTCCCTCGTCTGCACCGCCCGGCGCCGGCTGACCGACCGTCTGCTGGCACTACGCGTACCGGTGGTGGAGCGCACCGAACCGGGAGACCTGATCTCCCGCGTCACCTCCGACACGGCGCTGCTGCGGCAAAGCGTTCCTCAGGCGGTGTCGGCCGCGGTCACCGGCACCCTGATCACCCTCGCGACGGTGGTCCTGATGGGCCTGCTCGACGCCGTGCTGCTCGGCGTCACGCTCGGCGTGGTCGCGTTCGTCGGCATCGTCGTCGCCGTCGTGGCTCCGCGGATCGGCCGGGCGACCCGGCACACGCAGGAGGCGGTCGGCCGCATGGGCGCCGCACTGGAACGAGCCCTGGGCGCCTTCCGTACGATCAAGGCGTCGGGTGCCGAACACCAGGAGGCGGAGGCGCTGTACCGGGCGGCCGAGCACGCCCGGCGTACCGGCGTCCGGGCCGCCGCCTGGGAAGCGGTGTCCGCGACCCTGTCGGCGGTCGTCGTGCAGGTCTGCTTCCTGGTCGTGCTGGGGGTGGGGGGCGCGCGCGTCTCCTCCGGCGCCATCGACGTCTCCACCCTGGTCGCGTTTCTCCTCTACCTCTTCGCGCTCGCACCCCGGATCGGCCAGTTGGTCGAAGGCGTCGGCCAGTTCCAGATCGGTTCGGCCGCCGCCTCCCGGATCCGGGAGGTCGAGAGTCTGGAGGTCGAGGACACGCACTACGGAAGCGAGGGCAGTACGAGCCGGCCGAAAGCGGATCCGCTGCCCGCCCGCGTGGCCTTCCGCGATGTCCGCTTCGCCTACCGCCCCGGGCTGCCCCAGGTCCACCACCGTGTCTCCTTCACCGTTCCCGGCGGAGGCCTGACCGCGTTCGTCGGGCCGTCCGGCACGGGCAAGACCACGGTCTTCTCCCTCATCGAACGCTTCTACGATCCGGACGCCGGCCACGTACTGCTGGACGGGAAGGACGTGCGGCAATGGCCCCTGGCCGAACTCCGCGCAGCCATCGGATACGTAGAACAGGACACGCCCGTCCTCGCCGGCACCCTGCGCGAGAACCTGACGCTGGGCGCGGTCGATGCCACGGAGGAAGAACTCCGCCGCGCCCTGCGCCTTGTCCGCCTCGACTCGGTGACGGACCGTCTGCCCCGTGGCCTCGACACCGACGTCGGCCACCGCGGCAGCAGCCTCTCGGGCGGCGAGCGCCAGCGCGTCGCGATCGCCCGGGCCCTGCTGCGCCGCCCGAGACTGCTGCTACTGGACGAAGCCACCTCGCAGCTCGACGCGGCCAACGAGGCGGCACTGCGCGACACCATCACCGACATCGCCGGTCGCATCACCGTCCTCGTCGTCGCCCACCGCCTGTCCACGGTCACCACGGCCGACCGCATCGTCGTGATGGAGGCCGGCCGCGTACGGGCGGTGGGCACCCACTGCGAACTCCTCGAAGCGGACGCCCTCTACCGCGAACTGGCCACCACCCAGCTGCTGAACGGGCGGTGATCGCCACCGGCCCGGACCCCGCGACCGGCTCGTACCGCCGGATTCCTCACGCAAGCGCCGGCCATCTCGCCGGAGGTGAATCCTTTCCGGGCCGCGCCGCCTCTTATGTGCGTACCGGCCGGACCGGGCCGGCAGAACCGGGAGGAAACGCCAATGATGGTCACTGGTCTCATGGTGATCGGAGCCCTGCTCGTGGGCGCGTGCAGCTGGCACCTGATGCGGCGGTACAAGAGCCGAAGCTGACCAGCGCCGCGCAGGAGGCCTTACGGATATGAGTAGCAGATGAAACAACGATCCCCCTGGCCGGACGACCGGCTGATCAAGGCCGCCCAGGACGGCGACGCCACTTCGCTCGCCACCGTCGTCATGGCATCGCAGCCTCATGTGCGCAAGTTCGCCATGTCGCTGTGCGCCTCGCCGCACGACGCGGAGGACGCGGCGCAGGAGGCGCTGATCACCCTTTACCGGAAGATCGGCACCTTGCGGGCCACCGGCGCGCTCGCCTCGTGGATGTTCCGGATCGTGCGCAACGAATGCCTCCGGCAGGTACGGCTACTCGTCTCGCGGAGGGACGAGGCGTCGGCCGGACCGGAGACGTCCGCGGAAAGGTCCGCCGAGGACGCGGTGCTCCACAGGCTGGAGGTGGAGCGGATCTCGGCTGCCGTCAGCGCCCTTCCCCGTGACCAGCGGCAGGTCCTGATCATGCGGGACATGCAGGGCCTGCCCGGCAAGACCGTCGCCCATTCGCTCGGTCTGAGCAGCGCTGCGATGAAGTCCCGGCTGCACAGGGCACGCGCGGCACTGCGTCACTCACTGGCAGTGACCGACCGGGTGCCCGACCGAGCCATCGACCAACCAGCGGGAGAAGACGCACGGCCATGAACACCACGAAGCCCCCTCGGGGGGCGCCCGAGATGAATTTCGCCAGCCGGTCCGTCCCGCGCCACCTGGCGCGCGGCGCCATCGGCTTCGGGCTGATCATCGGCTCGATCGCCCTGGTGCCCGTCGCCGGCCCGGCCACCCTGCTGGCGGCCCCGTTGGCCTTGATCGCCTTCCGCGGCTGCCCCACCTGCTGGATGGTCGGCCTGGCCCAGACCGTCTCTCGCGGCCGTCTGGAGCGCCAGTGCGTGGACGGCGTCTGCTCCCTTGCCAAGGCGCACCCGGCGTCAACCGCCGGAAGTGCCCCACCGGGGCGTCACGGCGGCGGATAGTTCTCGGGCGGATACTCGTCCGGCTCGGGCCGCGGCTCCATCCGGGCCACCATCTCCGAAAGCCGCGCGCAGACCCGTGTGAGCTTCTCATGCGTTCTGTCGCGTTCGGTGATGACGGCCGCGATGAGGAGAGCCGTCAGCGCCGTCGTGCCGTTGAAGGCCTGGAGCGTGACCATGTTGGCGAAGACGTCCTTGCCGACGAACGGGCCCCTGTCGCCGGCGGCCGCCAGAATCGCCAGCGTCGACACCACGAGCGCGCACGGCGCCGCGCCGGGCAGCCGGAAGCGGAAGCCCGCCCAGATCAAGAACGGCGAGATGAGGAAGAGCAGGTTCGAATCAGGCGTGTGCGTCACCAAGAGCGTGACGAAAACCGTACCGAGCGCCAGCGCCACCGCCTCGAGCCACCGGCCGGGTCCGGCCCGCGACGGCCACCGCGCCTTGCGCAGCACGAGCAGGAAGGGTGTGACGACAAGGATTCCCATCGCGTCACCGGTCCACCACACCGACCACGTCGGCCAGAATTCGCCCGCATCCAGTGCTCCGGAGAGGACCAGCACGCCGCTGCCGATGGTTGAACTGATCAACATACCGGCGAGCGCGCCGAGGAAGACCAGCGCCAGTACGTCGCGCAGGCGGTCCAGCTCGTTCCTGAACCCGGCGCTGCGCAGCATCAGGCAGGCGCAGACCGGCGCCAGGGTATTGCCCACCGCGATGGCAATTACGGAGATCAACGACGGCCCGAGGAACACATTGGCCAGGAACGCGCCCAGTGCGATGCCCGGCCAGACGCGCAGCCCCAGTATCAGGAGCGCGGCCAGCGCGACGCCGGTCGGCGGCCACAGGGGCGTGACCTGGTCACGCACCAGCTGCTGAAGAAGGCCGACCCGGGCGGCCCCGTAGTAGACGGCGGCGACGGCGAGAATGCGCAGAGCGGTGGACCCGTGACGACCGATCGTTGCGCTGCGCACGACAGCAGTCTGCGCTCAGATCCCGCCACCGGCGACCGCGGCAACGGCGACGACGGCGGCCACGCTCATCGGTCAGGCCGGCTCCTGCGGACCGTCGTAGCGGACGACGAGGACCGCGGCATCGTCGCGGTGTCCCGTCAGGTCGGCCACTTTGACGACGGCGGAGGCCAGCACGTCGGGATCGGCGTCGAACCCCGCGCGCACCAGTTTGACCACTTCGGCCAGACCGGCCTCCATCGTGTAGTGCGGGCCCTCCACCACTCCGTCGGTGAGCAGCACGAGAACCCCTGCCTCTGTCAGACGCCGGTGGGTCACCGGATACCGCTCACCCGGCATGATGCCGAGCGGCGGCCCTCCGCGGTCGAGTGCTATGCCGTAGCGGCCGCTGGCGGTGGCCCAGACCATCGGGACGTGGCCGGCCCTGGAGTCCGTCAGATCGCGACTGACCGGATCGAAACGAAGGAAACAGCACGTCGCGAAGAGGCCGCACCCCATGGCGATCAGCAGATCGTTGGCGCGGCCCAGCACCTCGCGGGTGTCGCTCGTCGTCTGTGCGAGGGCACGCAGGCTGGTACGCACCTGCCCCATGAAGGCGATGGCCTCCACGTCATGGCCCTGTACATCGCCGACCGTGAGCCCCAGTGACCCGTCGTGCATGACGAAGGCGTCGTACCAGTCACCGCCCACGTCCAGACCGCCTCGTGACGGCGCGTACCTGGCGGCCAGACGCAACCCGGGCAGCTTCGGCAGCCCGGGCGGGAGCATGTGGCGCTGCAGAGCCATGGCCAGCTCGACCCTGGCCCGCTGGTACTCGATCCGTTCCAAGGCCTGATCGACGAGCTGTCCGAGTGCGACCAGAAGGTCCTCAACACTGTCGGGCGGCTCAGGACGGGGTCCGCGCATCACGGCTCCTGGCTCTCCCCCAGCCTCCTCACCTCACCCTAGCCGCCGTCGGCGCATGCCTCCACAGGGGTGAAACGGTGGGCGGGACGTCGCGGTGTACGCCCGCGCGGGCACGCCCCCCCGCGTGCCCGCGCGGGATCAGGCAGCGGGAGGCACGACCGGCTGCGACTGGGTGCCGCAGTGGATGCCGCCGCCACCGCCGGCGATGTTGTCGATGTTGAGCTGGACGACGCTCCGGCCGGGGTACGCGGCCCGCAGGATGCTGTAGGCGTCGCCGTCGGCGACGCTCTCGCCGAACTGGGGGGCGATGACGGCGCCGGGCAGTCGGTGATGTCCTGACCGGCCAGGCCCGGTACCCCGATCACCTTGCCGATGCCGAGCGCCGTCTTCATCGCCTGTTCGACCTGGTCCTGGGTCCTGCCCGGGTTGCGGTTGCTGTTGGCCAGCGAGCTGACCGTGGCCAGCAGCGTTCCCTGACCGTCGGTCTCCAGCGAGCCGCCCTCGCCCACGAACGAGGCCTGGATCCGGTTGACACCGTACTGGCCGAGGAGCTTCGCGGCGGCCGTCGCGTCGTCGGCGAAGGGCTCCCGATCAGCAGGCGGCGGCCCAGAAGGCGTGCGGCTCCGAGGTCGAGGTCATCCCCTTGGCGGTCGACGACCTGTGGGCCCGTGACACCGTGCCGGTGTTCGTGGAAGAGGGCGCCCGGCTCGGTGACGGACCTACACGCTGCGGGACTTGCGCAGATCGATGCCGCGGACGGCGTCTCGGCTGCCCGGACGTGGCTGCGCTCCGCGCCTACGGCACGGCATCCGCGCCGACGGCCCGCCGGTAGGCGACGTGTCCGCCCAGCGCGCCACTCACGGCGACCGCCGTCAGCCCGGCGAGGGACCAGCCCCGGCCCTTGACCGTGTGGCCTCGCATCCTCGCCTTGAGGGACAGGACGTAACAGGCGATCACGGCCACGTTCGACACCGCGTGGGCCAATCCGACCCGGGCCTCGCGCGGCGGCAGATCCGCCCAGTCGAGCCAGCCGGCCACGGCCGCCGGACCGGCTCCCGCCAGTCCGACGGCCGTGAGCGTCGAGACCGCGGGCTGCCCGCCGGGCACGACGTCCATCACCCCGGCCGACAGCAGGCAGCCGACCGGCACCTGCACCAGTACGGGATGCAGCGGATGCCCCAAGGGCCTGCCCCGCAGGATGTCGCGTGCCCCGCCCAGTGGAAGAGCCCGGATGGCCCGCTGGAGAACACGAACCGCCGGATCCACGATGGTGGTCCGTTCGATGTGGTCCACGCTTCTCAGCCACCCGGCGGACGCCGTCTCGAGAGCCCCGGCCGGGCCCGTCTTCATGGACCTGATCTGTGTGTTCATGGAGGTCGCCTACCCGGCCGTGCTCCGCCACGCCCGCAGGTCACCGAATTCCCAGCCAGATGGCCGCCGCCCGCACCGCCCCGCTCCGCGGTGCCCCGGGGTCACCCGTGCGGCCGGACCTGCACGCAGGAGGGGCAGAGCCCGCGGTAGACGACCTCGGCCCCGGACACCGTGAAGCCGAACCGCTCCTGCGCCGGGAGACCCGCCAGCACGTCGCCGACCGGGTGGACGTCGCGGATGATGCCGCAGCCGGAGCACACCAGGTGCTGGTGCGGGTGGTGCGCGTTGGGGTCGTAGCGCTTCGCGCGGCCGTGGGCGCAGACCTCCACGACCTCACCGAGCAGCACGAGTTCACCCAGGGTGTTGTAGACGGTCGCCCGGGAGATCTCGGGCAGTCGCCGTGCCGCGCGGGCGTGCACCTCGTCGGCCGTCAGGTGCACGTGCTCGCCGTCGAGGACCTCCGCGACGACACGCCGCTGGGATGTCATGCGCCAGCCACGCCCTCGCAGTCGCTGCAGCAGGTCACTCATTTTCGGTTCACCTGTTCAGGCTCGGCGGGATGGAAGAAGTCTACCGGCACGGGTTCGGCTTCTGACGGGAAGCGGCGGAGGCGGTCTTCCGGGCGGCAGCGCCATATGTCTCGGAGGAATTCCGACTGCTTGTTAGGCGACGGCGCCCTGCGTGTTCTCGTGGCCGCGCGGTCCGCGGTGCGCGACCATACGGACGCCGCCATGGCGCGCCACGGGCGCGGATCGCAGTACTCGAATCGGAAAAGCAGACAGCGTCAAGAGCAAACAGCCAGCAGACGGAAACACCGAGACAGGAAGAAGGACGGACGTGTCCGGCAGCGAAAGCGAGAACCCAGCAATCCCCTCCCCGGCCCCTGCGCCGACCGCCCCCAGGACGAACCGGGACTGGTGGCCGAATCAGCTGGAACTCCAGGTTCTCCACCAGCATTCGCCTCGGTCCAATCCGATGGGTGATGACTTCAACTACGCGGAGGCGTTCGCGGCCCTGGACGTCGACGCGCTGAAGCGGGACGTCTTCGAGGTGATGACGACGTCGCAGGACTGGTGGCCTGCCGACTACGGCCACTACGGGCCGCTCTTCATCCGTATGAGCTGGCATGCCGCGGGTACGTATCGCATCGCCGACGGCCGTGGCGGTGGCGGCTCCGGCGCCCAGCGCTTTGCACCCCTCAACAGCTGGCCGGACAACGCGAGCCTCGACAAGGCGCGCCGACTGCTCTGGCCGGTCAAGCAGAAGTACGGCCAGAAGATCTCATGGGCCGACCTTCTGGTATTCGCCGGCAACTGCGCCATGGAATCGATGGGGTTCAAGACGTTCGGGTTCGGCTTCGGGCGAGAGGACATCTGGGAGCCAGACGAAATCTTCTGGGGGCCCGAGGACACGTGGCTCGGAGATGAGCGCTACAGCGGCAACCGGGAACTCTCCGGTCCTTTCGGTGCGGTGCAGATGGGGCTGATCTACGTCAACCCGCAAGGACCCAACGGAAATCCGGATCCGATCGCCGCCGCCAAGGACATTCGCGAGACGTTCGGCCGTATGGCGATGAATGACGAGGAGACGGTCGCGCTTATCGTCGGTGGCCACACGTTCGGCAAGTGCCACGGCGCGGTCGATCCCGAATACATCGGTCCGGAGCCCGAGGCCGGCCCGATCGAGCAGCAGGGCCTCGGATGGAAGAACTCGTACGGCAGCGGCATGGGCGTCGACACGCTCACCAGTGGGCTCGAAGGCGCATGGACCACCGAGCCGACGAAGTGGGACAACGGCTACCTGGACAACCTGTTCCGGTACGACTGGGAGCTGACGGCGAGCCCGGCCGGTGCGCACCAGTGGACCCCCAAGGATCCCTCGGCCCAGGGCACGGTGCCCGATGCGCACGACCCGTCGAAGCGGCACGCTCCCATGATGCTGACGACGGACCTCTCGCTGAAGCTGGACCCGGTCTACGCGCCGATCTCGAAGAGCTTCCACGAGAACCCGGCCAAGCTCGCGGAGGCGTTCGCCAAGGCCTGGTACAAGCTGTTGCACCGTGACATGGGGCCCCTCTCGCGTTACCTCGGCCCGTGGATTCCCGCGCCGCAGCTGTGGCAGGACCCCGTCCCCGAGGTCGATCACGGACTGGTCGGGGACGCGGAGATCACCGGCCTGAAGGCCCGGATCCTCGACTCGGGGCTGTCCGTCTCCCAACTGGCCACCACCGCCTGGGCGTCGGCGGCGAGCTTCCGCGGCACCGACAAGCGGGGCGGGGCCAACGGGGCACGGATCCGACTCGCGCCGCAGAAGGACTGGGAGGTCAACGACCTGCCCGAGGTGGCCGAGGTGGTGCAGGGCCTTGAGCAGATCCGGCAGGACTTCAACGCCTCGCAGACCGGTGGAACGAAGGTCTCGCTCGCCGATCTGATCGTCCTAGGCGGGTGCGCGGCCGTCGAGCGGGCCGCGAAGAACGCCGGGCACGACATCACGGTCCCGTTCGCACCGGGGCGCACGGACGCCTCGCAGGAGCAGACCGACGTGGACTCGTTCGCCGTACTCGAACCCCGGGCCGACGGGTTCCGCAACTACCTCCGGGCGGGAGAGAAGCTGTCGCCGGAGACCCTCCTGCTGGACCGCGCCAACCTGTTGACGCTGACCGCACCCGAGATGACGGTCCTGACCGGCGGCATGCGGGCCCTGAACACCGGCTTCGGGCGGTCCGCGCACGGTGTCTTCACCGACCGGCCGGAGGCATTGACCAACGACTTCTTCGTCAACCTGCTCGACATGGGTACGGAGTGGAAGGCGTCGGCCTCGGCCGAGAACGTCTTCGAAGGCCGGGATCGCGCCACGGGCGAGGTCAAGTGGTCCGCCACCGCGGTCGACCTCGTCTTCGGTTCGAACTCCCAGCTCCGAGCCGTCTCGGAGGTCTACGCGTCCAAGGACGCGGGAGAGAAGTTCGTGCATGACTTCGTGGCTGCGTGGGACAAGGTGATGAACCTCGACAGGTTCGACCTCGTCTGAGCCCGATGCACCGGCCTGCCCCGTCCTGACTGACGCGTCAGGACGGAGCAGGCCGTCCAGGTCCCGCCGGATCGGGGGGCGCCCTGCCACTGGACGGGGGAATCGGCCGACGGGTCGGCGGGGAGCCCCGCCCGGGCGGGCAGGGATCGGAGCATGCCCATGCTTGTCGGAACCTCGGGGTGGCAGTACAAGGACTGGCGCGGCGTCCTCTACCCGCCCGAGCAGCCGCAGCGGCTGTGGCTGGAGGAGTACGCCCGGCATTTCACCACCGTCGAGAACAACAACGCCTTCTACCGGCTTCCCACGACGGAGGTCTTCGGGTCCTGGCGGGAGCGGACACCCGAGGGGTTCGTCATGGCGGTCAAGGCCAGCCGCTACCTGACCCATCTGAAGCGGCTGCACGACCCCGAGGAGCCGGTGCACCGGCTGCTGGAACACGCCGCAGGCCTCGGCGACCGGATGGGCCCCGTCCTGCTGCAGCTGCCACCCGGCTTCCGGGAGGACGTCGGGGCGCTGGACGCGTGCCTCGGCTGCTTTCCCGGCACGGTCCGGGTGGCGGTCGAACTGCGCCACGCCTCGTGGTGGGAGGCGGAGCGGGAGCTGCGGGCGGTGCTGGAGCGGCACGGCAGCGCGCTGTGCTGGGCGGACAGGTGGTCCCGCCCGGTGACGCCGCTGTGGCGGACCGCGTCATGGGGGTACGTCCGGTTCCACGGCGGCATCGCCGAGCCGCCGCCGCACTACGGCCGGCAAGCCTTGAAGTCCTGGGCCGTACGCATCGCCGAGCAGTGGCCGGACGAGGCGGACGTGTACGTGTACTTCAACAACGACCTCGGTGGTGCGGCCGTCGTCGATGCCGTGAAGTTCGCCCGGACGGCGGCCGCGATGGGCAGGACGGTGAGCCGTACGCCCCCGCCCCCACCTCCGTCCCCGACGTAGCCGAGACCGTCCGCCCCCGACCGGCTACTGCCAGTCGTCCCACGGCGGGTCCATCTCGTCCAGGTCGAACGGCGGCTCGTCGGCATCCGGCGCCACGGGCTGCGCCACCGGGACGGGCGCCGCAGGGGCCGGGACGGCCGGGGACGGGGGGACGGACTCGGCCGGGGGCGCGGGGGCGGTGGAAGCGTGGCCGGCTCCGGAGGCGTCGCACTCCGCCAGGGTGTCGAGCACGCCCCCGGCGTACTTGGTGAGCTTGGCCTCGCCGACGCCGCCGATCGTGCCCAGCTCCTCGACCGTGGCCGGAAGCCGCGTCGCGATCTCCCGCAGCGTCGCGTCGTGGAAGACGACGTACGCCGGTACTCCCTGCTCGCGGGCCGTTGCGGCCCGCCAGGCACGGAGGGCCTCGAAGACAGGTACGACAGCCGCCGGCAGGTCGACGGGCACGCGGGCGCCCTTCCCGGAGCCCGACCCGGACGCCTTACGGGGCTGGCCGACGGCCGCCCTCTCCTTCCGCATCGGGACGCTGCGGCGCCCGCCCAGCACCTCGCCGCTGTTGTCCGTCAGCACGAGCGTCCCGTAGTCGCCCTCCACCGCCAGCAGCCCCAGCGCCAGCAGCTGCCGGACGACTCCTCGCCACTCCGTGGTGCCCAGGTCCGACCCGACGCCGAACACCGAGAGCGCGTCGTGGTCGAACTGGATGACCTTGGCCGTCTTCTTGCCCTGCAGGATGTCGATGATCTGGCCGGCGCCGAACTTCTGGCGCCGCTCCTTCGCCAGCCGCCACACCGTCGACAGCAGCTTCTGTGCCGCGACCGTGCCGTCCCAGGTCTCGGCCGGAGTCAGACAGGTGTCGCAGTTGCCGCACGGCGCGCCCGACTGCCCGAAGTACTCCAGCAGCCGCACCCGGCGGCAATGGACCGTCTCGCACAGCGCCAGCATGGCGTCCAGGTGTACCGCCAGTGAGCGGCGGTGGGCCTCGTCGCCCTCGGAACCGTCGATGAGCTTGCGCTGCTGGACGACGTCCTGCAGGCCGTACGCCAGCCACGCCGTGGCGGGCTCGCCGTCGCGGCCGGCCCGACCGGTCTCCTGGTAGTAGCCCTCGACCGACTTCGGCAGGTCGAGGTGGGCCACGAACCGTACGTCCGGCTTGTCGATGCCCATGCCGAAGGCGATCGTGGCCACCACCACGACCCCGTCCTCCCGCAGGAAGCGCGCCTGGTTCGCCGCACGCACGCGGGCGTCCATCCCCGCGTGGTACGGCACGGCGTCGATGCCCTGCTCCACCAGGAAGGCCGCCGTCTTCTCCACCGAGGACCGCGAGAGGCAGTAGACGACTCCGGCGTCCCCGTCGTGCTCGGTCCGGAGCAGCTCCAGCAGCTGCCCCAGCGGCTTGTCCTTCGCGACGATGCGGTACTGGATGTTCGGCCGGTCGAAGCCGGCGACGAAGTGCCTGGCGTCCCCCAGACCGAGCCGCGCCGCGATCTCGGCGTGGGTGGCCTCGGTGGCCGTCGCGGTCAGCGCGATCCGCGGCACCTTCGGCCAGCGCTCGTGCAGCATGGACAGCGCGAGGTAGTCGGGCCGGAAGTCGTGACCCCACTGGGCGACACAGTGCGCCTCGTCGATCGCGAAGAGCGACACCTTGCCCCGGTCGAGCAGTCGCTGTGTGCCCTCGGTGCGCAGCCGCTCGGGAGCCAGGTAGAGCAGGTCCAGCTCGTCCGCGAGGAATGCCTGCTCGACGGCCTGCCGCTCGTACGGGTCCTGCGTCGAATTGAGGAATCCGGCCCGCACCCCGAGGGCGGTGAGCGCGTCCACCTGGTCCTGCATCAGCGCGATGAGCGGCGAGATCACGACGCCCGTGCCCTCTCTGACCAGCGCCGGGATCTGATAGCAGAGCGACTTGCCACCGCCGGTCGGCATCAGCACGAGGGCGTCGCCGCCACCGACGACCTGCTCGATGATCTCCTGCTGCTCGCCGCGGAAGGAGCTGTAACCGAAGACGCGGTGGAGCGTCTGCAAAGCGTCGGAGATCTCGGGGGAAGCGTCCGGAAGGGCCATTCACGAAGCCTAACGGCACCCGCCGACACCTCCGTCCCGTCCGCCGGAACCTGTGGACGAGGCCCGCGTCCCACCGGACCGCCGTCCCGGTCGCACACCCGGGTGGCACGGGCGTCGCGGGGTCTCGACCCCGCCTCCTGGGCTAGGCGCGGGCTAAGCGGCCTCGGGGAAGTGGGGCACGTCCCCGAGACCGCTTAGACGGGAGTCCGGAAGCGGTTGCGGTATTCCGTCGGTGTCGTGTCGAGCTTGCGGCGGAACGCCCGGATGAGGGTGTCGGTCGTGTTGAAGCCGCAGGTGGACGCGATGCGCTCCAGGGTGGCATCGGTGGATTCGAGTTGGTTGCGTGCCACTTCGACGCGGGCCGATTCGATGTAGGCGGCCGGGGTCATGCCGAGTTCGGTCTTGAAGATCCTCGTGAGCTGCCGTTCGCTCACATGGGCCTCCCCGGCGAGATCGGCGACGGTGAGCGGCTCGGCGATGTTCCGCGTGATGTGGTGGCGGAGGTCCTCGATGCGTCGCGTCGTCGAGACGGGTTCGAGCGGGACGCTGAACTGGCTCTGCCCGCCGGGCCGCTTGAGGTACATCACGAGCTGCCGGGCGACGCGGAGGGCGACGCCCTCGCCGAAGTCCTCGGCGACGAGCGCGAGGGACAGGTCGAGGCAGGCGCTGATGCCCGCGCCGGTCCACACGTCGTGGTCGCGGATGAAGATCGGATCGGAGTCGACCTCGACCTCGGGATGGTCGGCGGCGAGTTGCTGCGCCGTCGACCAGTGGGTCGTGGCGCGCTTGCCGTCCAGCAACCCGGCGGCAGCGAGAATGTGCGCCCCCACGCAGACGGATGCGACGCGCCGTGCGGTGCCGGCGAGAGTCCTCACCCGGTCGACCACTGCGGCATCGGTAACAGCGTGTACGCGCCGACGGCCGTCGACCTCGACCGCGCCGGGCACCAGGAGGGTGTCGATGCTCCTGCGGGACACCTCCTGGAAGGTGGTGTCGGGGAGCACGCGCACCCCGGCCGAGGTGGTGACGGGGCCCAGGGTCTCGGCCGCGAGGACGACCTCGTATCCCGCGGCGTCGCCCACCTCGCGTTGCAGCAGGGAGAACACCTCCGGGGGGCCGGTGACGTCCAGCAGGTCGACACCGTCGAAGAGGATGACGACGACGAATCGTTTGACGGTGCTCAAGTGCCCTCCACGCGATGTCCGTATCTGCAAGTTGGATGACATTGCCGACACATCTGGTGGGTCGTAGCGTTCCATACGCAGCCACCGCGTGATGGCGCGGCCTTTCGATACGACGCCCGTGGAGGGGTATTTCACATGGCTACGACAACCCTGCGTGAGCTCAGCGGCTTCGATCAGACCCCGGCATCGCTCACCGATGCGACGCTGATCCTGGTCGACTACCAGAACACCTACACCCGTGGCGTGATGGAGCTGACGGGGTGGCGGCCGGCCCTCGACTCCGCCGCCGCGCTGCTGGCCAGGGCCCGGGAGGCAGGCACGAAGGTCATCCACGTCGTGAACGACGGCGGCGCCGGAACGCCGTACGACATCCGGAGCGAGATCGGCGGGATCCACTCCGCCGTGGCTCCCGTCGAGGGCGAACCCGTCGTCGTCAAGACGGTTCCCAACGCATTCGTCGACACCGACCTGGGTGAGCACGTCGACGCCGCCGGCAACAAGAACGTCATCGTCGCCGGGTTCATGACCAACATGTGCGTGACCTTCACGGTGGAGGGCGCGTTCCTACGCGGCAACCGGCCCACGGTGGTCGCCGACGCCTGTGCCACCCGGCCTCTGCGGACGGCACTCGCCGACCTGTCCGCCGAACAGATCCACCACGGTGCGCTCGCGACGATCTCCGATCTCTACGGGGTCATCGTCCCGTCCGCGTCGTCCCTGAGCTGAGCACGGATCAGAAGTCCACGGTGAGGAAACCGTCCTCGTCGGCCGGCGCGGGGGCCAGCACACGGTATCCGAACTCCTCCTTCAGAGCGGCGAGGTCCCAGTTCGCGGCCCGCTCGCGGTAGTTGAAGAAGAGTTCCTTCGTCTCCCCGCCGTTCTTGAGGATGCGGGCGATGGCGACGTCGTCCGGGTGGCCGTGGATCTTGCCGTTGGTGGAGATCAGATAGCGGCCGCAGTCGAGGAGGCCGAGCAGGTCGTTCGAGAGGTTCCTGGCGCTGCCGTGGTGGGCGACCTTCAGGGCGTCGATCCGCAGCCGCCCGCCCTCGGCCTCGGCGCGCGGCCGGAGCGAGGCCACCAGGCGGGGGTCGTCCGCGTCGCCGGTGAAGACGATGCGGGTGCCCTCGAACTCGAACAGCAGGCCGATGCTGGTGGGGTTCGTCGGGGAGCCGTCCCGGTTGAACGGCGTGGCGGCCAGCTTGTCGACGTCGATCGGGCCGAAGTGTTCGACGCCGGCCGCCAGCTCCCTCTCCTTGGGGTCCACTCCGGGGATCAGCCCGGCCTCCTCGCACTTGGTCTTCCACGTCGTGATCAGCGACTCGAGCAGCCGGCGGTCCGGCGCCAGCACCTCCATCGTGGATCCGTCGTCGAACCAGGACAGCGGATGGCCCACCTCGATGCTCCGGCCCTCGAAGGCCTTGTTCCAGGGGAGGTGCTGGGTCATGAGCGCGGTGGTGAGCTCCTCCCCGTCCACCGCGCCGAGCACCTCGCGGTCGTGGAGATGGTCGAAGCCGTTGAACCACACGTCCCCGAACTGCACCGGCCGTTCGAGGTCGTCGAGCATCGCCAGCACACCGAGGATGTGGTCCTGGTCGACGTGTGTCACCACGAGTACGTCGATCCGGCCGCCGTCCAGCCCGGCGAGCAGCGGTTTGATCCGTCCGTAGGTACCGTGCCGTCCGCCGTCGAAGAGGATCCGCCGGGCGAACTCGTCATTGCCGTATTCGAGGAGCAGGCAGTCGCCGTCCTCCGCGGGCAGCATCCTGAGCCGGATCATCGAGTACTCCCTTGCCGCAGGTCGAGAATGAGGAACGGCTCGCGCATGTCGGCCAGCCAGGACAGCCGGCGCGCCTCGTCGAGTCGGCGTACGCATTCGGGGTCGTCGGGGAAGGCGGAGAGCCCGTCGACGAGCCACGCGAGCCCGAGCGTGTAGAAGGGGATGCCGCGGTCGAAGGCCTCGATCAGCCCGTCCCGCGCCCGCGCCCGGTCCGGCGAGCCCCGGCGCAGCAGCCGGACCGCCCGCAGGATCGCCCCGTCGCTGATCCGGGGGAAGGAGTCGGCCAGCCGGTCCAGCCACGGGTCCCAGTACGTCACGCCCTTCGAGTGGTCGGTGCCGATGAGGACGTAGGCCCCGGCTGCCGCCGCGAGCGGGTTCTGGAGCTTGGAGTAGAGCATCGCCTCGACGTCGGTGAAGAGCCGGGCCGCCATGTCCAGGGCGCCCTGGGACATGTACGCGAGCCCCGCGCCGACCGCCGGGTCGCGGACGGCCACGGCGACGGCGCTGCCGGTCGGACTCTGCCGCAGATTGACCAGGACCTCGACCTCTGTGGTGCCCCAGGGCAGGGGGAGGGTGACCAGCCGTACGGATCCGGCGGTCTCCACGACCAGGAACTGCCGCTCGCCGACGGGTTCGCCGGGGGCGCCGACGGGCCCGTCCGGACCGAAGCGGTAGAGCGGTGACACCGCTTCCCCGCGCACGGCGGGCGTCGGCAGGACGCGGGGCTCGCCGTGGGCGATCAGCCGGGCGACCTGGGGCTCCGGCCCGTTCCTCCCGAGCGCGAGCATCGACGCGAAGGAACAGCTCGTCGGCGCGGCGTCGGGGATCCAGGTGGCGAGCGCGGTCAGGTCGACGGCCGCCCCGGGGGCGTCATCGTCCGGCCCGGCGGCGGCGACGATGGACCGTGAGGCGACCGACGCCGCGAGCGGGACCTCGGCGGGGCTGTGGTAGACGCTGTCCGGCTCGATGTTGCCCATGAGGTACTGCCAGGAGTGCGTCTCGTACGGCGAGTCCGTCATGACGAAGTCCACCGGTGTCTCCTGGCCCTCCACCGCCACGGCGTTCTCCGTCAGCACCAGCCCGGACGGCAGGGCCGCCGACACGACGTAGCGCCCGGGCGTGACCGGGTATGACGCGGGCCGGGGCGAACTCCCGCAGGGGATCAGGATGTTGCGCCGGGACTCGCCCGTGAGGTCGGCGGAGTTGATGTCACCGACGATCACCGCGTCGTTGGACTCCCCCGCGGACGAGAGGAAGAGCCGGACGGCGAGTGCGGTGCTCATGGCCTGGCCAATCCGATGCGGAACAGCGGTGGGCGCGCGTCCAGTTCGTTGCTGCGTACGTCCTCGGGACCGAGGACGGCCTCGACCTCGTACCGCCCGAACGGCAGGAACAGGGCCCACTCGCCGAGGTCGGGTTCTTCGCCGGGCGCGGGCGGCGGGCGCCGCCGTTCCGCCTGCTCGGGGTGGCGGCAGATGAATTCGGCGCGCGCGTTGTCGGCGGGGTCCTTGCAGCCGATGTACACCGGGACGACCGGGTCACCGCGCAGTTCGTGGAAGTCGAAGTCGAACGATTCCTTGCCGACCGGTACGGAGGCCCCCACGAGGGACCCCGCGAACGAGGGCTCCCTCATGAAGCGGACGGTCGCGTGCAGCAGGGTGGCGGTGGTCACCCGCCACACGCTGTCCTCGGTGTTCTCGCTTCCCGCGCCGTCGAAGCTCCGCAGCAGCGCGTCGGTGAACAGGCTGACGCCTCCGGCGCGGGCGACGGCCTCCGCGCCGTGCAGGGTCGCGTAGATGATGGCGTGTTCCCGTGGCACGAACCCGTCGGGGCGTACGTTTCCGGCGACCGGGACCCGCCCGAGGGAGTCCGTGCCCACCTGGCGGACGAGTGCGTCGGAGCCCTCCCGGCAGGCGTCGACGAAGAAGACCTGCTGGCCGGCCCGGCAGTTGTTGAGTCCTCTCGTCAGGGCCTCGAAGTGCAGTGCGCCGTTCAGCGGGCTGTTGCGGTCGGCGAACACGTCCGCCGCCAGAAGGGACGTGTCGACCCCCAGCGAGATCCCGTGGCCGCAGAAGTAGAAGACCAGGCGGGCCTGATCGTGGTCGCCCCGGTCCTTCCACTCCGTGACGGCGGCCACGATGTTGTCGATGGTCGCCGGTTCCACGCCGTGCTCGCCTTGCGTCTTCGGGTGGACGAAGGGGGCGGGAGCCGCTTCGCTCAGCAGGAGTGCCAGGCTCCCCAGCGGTCTGCCCTTGTCGAGGTACTGGTCGATCATCCAGGTGGCGAAGGCGCGCGCCGATCGGGGTGGTGAGGACAACTGCCGCATCCCCACGGCTCCCGGGTGGTCCGTCGGAGACGGGCCGCCGTCCAGGTGCTCGTACGCCCCGACGCCGATGACGAGCGCGTGCGTGGACGCGGGCCCCGCGTGCTCGTCCAGGTGGACGGTGAAACCGGCCATGGAACCTCCGCGTGACGCACCGGCACAACAAAGAGGAGGCTTTGATCCCATTATAAGAAGAAGTAGGACGTACGCCCCTCGGGGGCCACATGGGCAAAAGGCGCCTGGTGGGGCTGACAGGCCCTATGTAATGTCACATCGCATGATCCTCTTACGCCGTGCCGCGACGGCCGCGGTCCTCCTCGCCACGTTCCTTCCGATCGCAATCGCCGCCCCCGCGCAGGCGGCTGACGACGTCTCCTGCTCCACGTCCGCCGCCGCCTCCCTCGACCCCGAACAGGCACGGCTCGCCGATCGCCGGACCTCGGCGCTCGTCGAGCGGGCTGGGCTGGCGAGCTTCGTGCGGCGCTTCCCCGCCGCTCTGTGCTCCGCCCGGGGGCCCGCCGAGGCCGCCCGGCTGCTCGACGAGTGGGGCGAGGCCCTGTGGCAGGCCTCCGTACGACGGGCCCAGGACCCGCGGCCGGGAGGCGATCTCGCGACCGGCGACGACCGGCCGCTGTACTGGGCGCGTCTCGCCATGACCGCCTCGCTCGCCCGCTGGGAACCGGGATTCGCCGTCGACCGCCCCGCGCTGCGCGCCCGCTTCGAGGACGCCTCCCGCGGCCTCACGGACAACGGCTTCACCAGCCGGCCCGGCGTGCGGCGCGTCTTCATCAGCGGCTTCGACCCCTTCGGGCTCGACGCCGAGATCCGCCGCGCCAACCCGTCCGGCTCGGCCGCCCTCCAGCTCAACGGCAGGCGCGTGACCCTCGGCGACGGCAGTACGGCCGAGATCCGCGCGGTCGTCCTCCCCGTGCGGTACGCCGACTTCGACGCGGGCATCGTGGAGCGGGCGTTCGCCCCGCGCCTGACGGCCGGCGGCCCTGGAGCGGCGGACCTCATCACCACCGTCAGCCAGGGCTATCCGGGCATCTTCACCCTGGAGGAGTGGGCGGGCCGGTCCCGGTCCGCGGATCCCTACCCCGACAACACCGGCGCCCTCTCCGGGGGCACCCGTGCGCATCCGGTGACCGCCCCGGGCCTCGGCGCGGGGCCCGAGTTCATCCGCACCACCCTCCCCGCGGACGCGGTGACGGGCGCCGTCCAGACGCCGTACCCGGTGCTGCTGAACTCCGCCGTCACCGAGATACCGGCCGACGGGACGGCGCCGGTCGACCGGGAGGACGGCCCGACCCCCGGCTCGCGGGCCGTGGCGGGCGGCGGAGGCGGCTACCTGTCCAACGAGGTGGCCTACCGCTCCAACCGGCTGCGCGGTGAGCTGGCCCCGCTGCTGCCGGGAGGCCATCTGCACACCCCCGTGCTCACCGGCCTGCCGGCGGATCCGCAGGCCTTGACCGGCCCCGAGTTCGAACGCAACGAGAGCGCCATCGTCTCGGAGGTCCGCGCGGTCCTCGAACACGTCGCCGTCCGCCGCTGAACGCACTCTCCCCCGCCGGGCCCCGCCGGGTCACCGTGGGGCAGCCGCCCCCTCGGGCCCGGTGGCGGGAGTCTTGAGCCAGCGCGCCGGCAGCGGCTCGTGGGCCAGTACGTATCCCACGGCCATGGCCACCGTGACGACGACGAAGAACCCGATCAGCCACGACAGCAGGACGAAGACCAGCCCGAGGCCGCCGAACTGCTCCAGGCTGTGGTCCACGGCACGGGGGATGTAGTACCTCGAACCCCAGGTGATCACCTGCCCCCCGACGGCGACGAAGACCGCGCCGGGCAGCAGTGGCAGCCACGGCACCCTGGCACCGAGCAGCAGGTGCTGGGTCCACCACCACAGCAGTGTGCCGCTGACCAGCGCGATGGCGGCGCCGAGGGTACGGCCGACGCCGAAGGCGTCCTGGATCGGCCCTTGGAAGATCAGGGCCGTCAGCCAGACGGCGAGCCAGGCCACCCACCGCCAGGCGGCGAGGCGGGCTCCGGCCTTGGGCAGGTGCCAGCACCTTTCGCACGTCTTCTGCAGGGCGCGGCTGCACGCGGTGGCGGACAGCAGCGTCACCACGACGCCCACGGCTCCGGTGCTCGCGACGGCCGTGGTGCTGCCGGCGTCGTACACCTTGCGCACCTCGTCCAGCGCGGGGTCCGTCAGGCCCAGGGTCGTACTGATCGTCGAGACCAGCTGTTGCTGCACCCAGTCGGGGGCGATCGCGCCGATGACGAAGATGGCGGGGATCGCGCCGAGGAAGGCCTGTGCCGCCATCCGGGTGGCGCAGTCCAGCACGTTGACGGCCGTGAGCTGTTCGAGGGTCCGGCCCAGGAGCGGTGTATACCTGCGCATCCAGCCCGGCACGGCGAACCGGCGCCGTGGGGCTTGCGGTCCGGGCACGGTGGCGGCTCCTTCCGGGAGCGGCGCCCGCCGGCTGCGGCTGCCTCTCCATGAGAAGGATGAGGGAGAGGGGAATATCCGGCATTTCCGGATGATCTGCGACAGCGGACCCTCACGGCGACCACCACCATTCACCCCCGCCCGGGCCGGCCCTCGCCTGGGGGCAGCACGCGCGAATTATGGGGGGCGAACTCTCATGTGCGTGTCAGGTGCATGGCGTTGACTCGGGCATGCCGATCGGCCGGCCGGTACGGATCCCGACTCCACTTGTCCTCCGAGGAGGTGACCTCAATGAGCGTTCTCAAGCTCCAGAACCTGCAGCCCGTGGCGACGAACAACAGCGCTGCCGTCATCAGCCTGACGAGCAGCAGCAGCAGCTGCTGTTCCACCAAGCCGGAGTAACCCCGACGGCGATCCGTGCGAGGGCGCCCCGCGCCCTCGCACGGATCCCGCCGTTTCCACCAGCCGCTGCCGCCCGCGGCACCCCGTACGAACACAGAGGCCGAGATGCGCAACGAACGATGGGTCTACCGATTCCTCTTCGCGTGGAACGACACGCTGTTCTTCGACCCGCTCGACGTCTCCTACGAGCCGAGGGCCGACCACTTCCTCGCCGGACTCGACGAGCAGGTGCGGGCGCGATTCGTCCGCAGCGGCATCTGGTGGAGCCATCGGCACAACCCGGACCTGCCGACCCAGGGCTGGAAGATCCACGTATCGGCGAGTCAGCGCAACGTGCACGAGGTCGCCGCCTCGGTGATCGGGCACCTCGTGCCGCGCGGTATCGACTTCAAGATCGCTCTCGACCTCAACGTCTTCGAGATGCTCAACTCCAAGGCCATGTCCCGGGGCAGTGGCGGCAAGCTCGTCACCGTCTACCCGCGTGACGACGACGAGTTCCGGTCGTGCCTGGCCGACCTGGCCCGTGTCCTGGAGGGCGCCGAGGGCGCCTACGTCCTGTCGGACCTGCGGTACCGCGACAACAAGGCGCTCTACTTCCGGTACGGCCAGTTCCTCGCCACCCACACCGTCGACGTCCTCGGCCGGCAGGTGCCGCACATCCTGGGACCGGACGGAACCGTCCCCGACGACCGGCGCCCCGGGTACGCCCAACCGTGGTGGGTTCCCTGGCCGTTCACCGACTGGAAGCCCGCCGACGACGAGGACGAGGACGACGGCCTGCTCGGCGGTCGGTTCCGGGTGACCGGTGCGCTCCAGTTCTCCAACAGCGGCGGGGTGTACAAGGCCGAGGACACGGCGGACGACGACCGGCCGGTGGTGCTCAAGGAGGCCCGTCCGCACACCAACATCAACCCGCGCCAGGACCACGACGCCGTGAACATCCTCGCCCGGGAGTGGATGTTCCTGAACCGGCTGGCCGGCGTCGGCTCGTATCCGGCTCCGATCGCCACGTTCTCGCACTGGGAGCACCACTACATAGCCGAGGAGTTCATCGACGGCTCCGACATCCGCTCGGTCCTGCTCGAACGCAACCCGCTCGCGCGGCCCGGGACCGACATCGAGCAGTCCCGGGAGTTCCTGAAGATCTTCATCGCCGTCTTCCGCGGACTGGCGCGTGCGATCCGGGCCGCCCACGAGCGCCAGGTGATCCTCGGTGACTTCACCCCCGCGAACCTGCTCATCGACCCCGACACCTACGCGGTGACCATCGTCGACCTGGAGGCGTGCCGGCTGGCCGAGGCCGGGGACGGCGACGGCGAGGCGCCGCTGGAGAAGCCGGTCGAGCTCTTCACCCCGGGTTTCAGCCTGTCCCGCAGCCGCTTCAAGGCGTTCGGAACGGAAGGCGACCTGTACGGCCTGGCGAACACCATGGCGTACTTCATCTTCCCGATCGCCGCGATGTCCTACCTGCGCGAGGACGTCCTCGACACCTACCGGATCTTCATCGACGACCTGGGCTGGCCGGAGCGGATCCACCGGTTGCTCACCGATCTGGCCCGGGCCCGGATCACCCTCGACGAGGTGCTCGAAGCCCTGGACGACGAGGCGGAGCTGCTCGGGCAGGTGGCGGCGCCGCCGCCGCGACCGGTCGTGGAGGAGCGGCTCGGGCTGGCGGAGGCCGAGGCCGGGGTGGCCGCGTTCGTCGACGCCGTCGCCGACACCGGCCGGGACACGCTCTTCCCCGTGGACCCCTTCGCGCACGTCACCAACCCGCTGAGCCTCGGATTCGGGGCGAGCGGCGTCCTGTGGTCGCTGAACGCCTCCGGTGTTCCGATCCGGCCCGAATGGCGGAGCTGGCTGCGCGAGAAGCTGGCCGGCATCGACGTGGCGGGGTACCCGGACGGCCTCATGAGCGGCCTGGCCGGCATCGCCTGGGCGGCCGACTCGCTCGGGCTGCGCACCGAGGCCAGGG
This sequence comes from Streptomyces sp. NBC_00190, assembly GCF_036203305.1. Classification (GTDB taxonomy): domain Bacteria; phylum Actinomycetota; class Actinomycetes; order Streptomycetales; family Streptomycetaceae; genus Streptomyces. Next base: position 1,448,832 of record NZ_CP108131.1, read on the forward strand.
AACTGCTGGCACACGCCAACCGGCGCGCGCCCGAGACCGGTGACCACACCTTCTACTACGGCCTCGCCGGGCTGGGGATGACCAATCTGCGCTTCTTCCTGCGCAGCCACGACCCGCGCGATCTCGCCGCCGCGTGGGACTGCGCGCGTACGCTGTGCGACTCCGCGCAGCGTGACGGCGGGAGGGCCTACTGGCTGAACGGATTCTCGACCGCGGAGCCGCTGACGGGCCTCGGCTTCGGACAGGCCGGTGTGGCGATGTTCCTGTTGCGGGCGCACCAGGTCACGGGGGAGGAAGGCTTCCTGCGGGTCGGGCGGGAGGCGCTCGCCTGGGAGATGGCCCATGCCAAGCCACTGGACGCCGCCGTCGAGGGCAGCCCGGTCATGTTCGAGCACGAAGGGACCATGGAGCCGTACATCGAGGTGGGGTCCGCCGGTGTGGTGCAGGTGCTGCTGCGCTACGGCGACATCGACTCCGCGCGAACGGTCCTGCGCGGGCTGGACGTCGGACACTCGGTGCTGCCGGGGTACGCCTTCGGCATGAGCGGGGTCGCCGACGCGCTGCTGGACGCGGCCCGGTTCACCGGCGACCGTTCGTACCGTGACACCGCGCTGCGCCAGCTCGACTTCGTCCGGAAGGTGTTCCTGTTCGAACCCGCCGAGCACTTCGCGGTGCCGCGCCGTGACGGGCAGAGCCTGCTGGGCGTCCCCGGCGAGGGGCTGCTGCGCTGCTCCACCGACTACCTGACCGGCTCCGCGGGCGTGCTGCGGGTACTCCACCGCGTGAACCACGGGGGCCCGGCCGACTTCCTGCTGGACGAGGCGACGCGGTGAACCAGCTGTGGCACACCCTGCGGGGTCACCGGGCCCAGTTCGCCGTGATCGTGGCCGCCGAGGCGACCATGGGCGGGCTCGAGGCCCTGCTGCACCCGCTGCTGCTCAAGGCGCTGTTCGACCAGGCGATCCTGACCGCGGACTTCCGCAGGTTCCTCGTCCTCGGCGGCTGCTACCTGCTGCTCGGCCTGACCCTCAACCTCGCAGGCTACTGGGTGTCCTGGTGGCGCAAGCGGTACGAGAACGCGTTCACGCTGGTGCTGGAGACGGAGCTGTTGGGCCGCACGCTCGGCCTCGACGGCCGAAAGGTGTCGGAGGCCGGAAACGCCTCCTATGTCAGCCGCATCCACAACGACGTCTCCGAGGGCGTCCTGCCTGCCGTGGACGTCTGCATCCGCATCGCCCGGCAGACGGTCGCCTCGGTCGTCTTCCTCGGCGTGCTGCTGTACCTGTCCTGGCAGGCCAGCCTCATCCTGCTGGTCATCGTGCCGCCGCTGGTGCTCGTGAGCAACCGGCTGGCCAAGCGGATCGAGGACAACACCGAGTCCGAACGCGAGGCGGAAGCGCGGTACATCAACAAGCTGACCCGGACGCTGGAGTCCTTCCACGCGCTGCGCGGTCTGCCGTCGCTGCGGCCCGGCACCCGCGCGGCGAACCGGGACGCGCTGCGCGGTTTCCTCGGCATCACCTTCGTCAACTACCGGCTGTCGCAGAAGCAGCGGACGCTCAGCGACCTGGTCATGAACCTGTCGGACACGGCGTCGATGGTCATCGGAGCCTTCTTCGTCTTCTCGGGCAGGATGTCCTTCGGCAGCTTCCTCGCGTTCGTGAACTCGCTGTGGCGGGCCGTCACCGGGATCTTCGACCTCGTCAACATGATTCCGCAGGTCCGCCGGAGCTCGGCCGTCCTCAAGCGGATCGAGACCCTGCGCGGCTCGCGGCAGACGCCGTACCACGACGAAGGATCCGTGGTGCGGGTCCGCGGGGCCCGGGTCGCGTACGGGGACGGCGCCGAGGTGTCGATCGACGATTTCGAGCTGAGCGCCGGCGAGCACGTGCTGCTCCGCGGTCCCAACGGCTGCGGAAAGACCACGCTCCTGCACATCATCTCCGGGACGCTCGCGCCCGACACCGGTGCGGTGGTCCTGCCGCCCCGGGTGGCGAGCCTGACCACTCCGGTGAACCTGCCCCCGCTGCCGGTGCGCGAACTGGTCGCCGACGAGCGGCTGCGCACCTCGATGGGCCTGGACTCCCTGGCCGACCAGCTGCCCTCGGAGCTGTCGTCCGGCCAGCGCCAGCGGGTCGGGGTCGCGGCGCTCCTGAGCGAGGACGCGGACGTGTACCTCGCCGACGAACCGTTCTCGAACCTCGACGAGAAGGGCAGGGACCTGGTGCTCAGCAGCCTGCGGGAGCGGACCGGGGGAAAGGCACTCCTCGTCGTGCACCACGGCGACGAGGAACTCGACGGCCTCTTCGACCGGGTGGCGACCCTGGCGGGGACGCCCGCGCTCTCCGACCGGTCCTAGGCCGGGCGCATGACCAGGTCGCGGGCGGCGGAGGCGAAGGCCGTCCGGTTGGGATGGCCGGTCTTCTGGAGGAGGCTCGCCACGTGCTTCTCGACCGTGCGCGGTGAAATGTGCAATCGGCCGGCGATGTCCTTGTTGCCGATCCGCTCGGCGAGCAGCCGGGCCACCTCGAACTCGCGGACGGTGATGCCGCACCGGCGCAGGTCCGGCGGCACCTGCTCGGTGCCCGTGCGCCGCTGCCGGACCGGCGCGCCCATCCCGCGGAGCAGCGCCCGGCAGGCGCCGACGACCGCCTGGAGGCCGGCGCCGTGGAAGTACTCCTCCGCCTCGCGCAACCAGTCCACCGGCGCGCCCCAGCCGTCCTCGTACGCCGACCGCGCGACCAGGCGCAGACACAGATGGCGCGCCATGGGGTAGAGCCCGGCCGCCTCCAGCGCCGCGCTCGCGGCGGCCGTCGCCTCGCCGGAGCGGCCCTCGCGGCCCAGCAGTACGGCGTGGGCCAGGCCGACGAACTGGCGGTTCCAACGGGTGGCGGCGACGTCGGCCTCCGCGACGCCCGCGTAGTGCCGCCGCCCCATGCGACCTGCCAGCACGCCCAGCAACAGGATGACCCCGTGCTTGCCGAACTCGCCGGTCGCCGGATTCTCCGCGTCGTACGCGAGGGCCTGCGCGAACTCCTGCTCGGCGGCGTCGGGTCTCTCCTCCAGCAGCGAACAGAACGCCCGCGCCAGCCCGTACGACATGGACCGCAGGCCCGGTGCGGCGTCGATGAGCGGGGCCAGCCGGTCCAGCGCCTCCTGCATCTCGGCGCGCCGGCCCTGGTGCGCCCAGCGCACCGCGTCGGCCAGCCGCAGCGCGGACAGGGCCCGGCCCAGTCTCAGCCGGGTCGCCTCGGCCACGCCCTCGCGGATCCGGTCCCCGGCCGCCTCGAACTCGCACCGCTGGATCTGGTCCAGCGCGAGGACGGAGCCGGTCTCCTGCGCCAGGGGCGGTACGCCCATCCGCAGGGCCTCCTGGCGGGCCTGCTCGATCCGGTCGGGCCGGCCGCCCTGCCGCGCCGCGATCCTGGCCAGGTACGTCTCGGCGGACACCCGCAGTACGGGGAGTCGGCGCGCGTGGGCGATCGCGCAGGCACGCGTGACGTGTGCCGTCGCGGTCGCCTCGTCCCGTTCCCAGGCCAGCTCCCCGAGCACCAGCAGGGCTCTGCAGGCCACGGCCGGCAGACCTGCGCGCTCGGCCGCGTCCGCCGCCCGGCGGGCGAACCCGGCCGCGGTGGACAGCCGGTCGGGCGCGAACCGGCTCAGCTCCACGTGCGCGGCGGCCAGGTCCACGAGGGCGGCGTGGGCGGGGGCCGGGTGGCCGCCGAGCAGCCAGCGGGCGATGTCGACGTGCCGGTGGGCCTCGGCCGGCCGGCCCATCAGGGTGGCGACGTCGGCCAGTCGTGCGTGGAGCCCGGCCCGGCGCTGGGCCGGTACGCCGTGGTCGCCGCCCAGGGCTTCGAGGCCGACGGCCAGCGCGGGTACCAGGTCGAACCGGGCCGAGCAGGTCACGGCCTCCAGCAGCTGCTCCAGCACCGTGGCGTGCAGTTCGGGTGCGGTACCGGGCTCGACGAGACGGTGTGCCCGGGTCAGCAGCGCCACCGCGCGTTCCACCGTGCCGTCGGTCATCGCCCGTCCCGCCGCCTCGCAGTACAGGCGGATGGCCTCGGGTGTGTCGCCCGCGTGCCCGTACAGCCCGGCGGCGTGCGCGCACCACGCTCCGGGCAGCCCCGGGTGCAGGTCGCCCAGGGCGCGCGCCGCCCTCGTCGCGTACCCGGCGCGCTCACCCGGTCCGAGGTCGTCCAGCAGGGCCTGCGCCGCCAGCCGGTACCGGAACGCGTACCACTGCGCGCTCGACCCGTCCGGCACGATCAGGTACGACGCGACCCCCGCGCGCAGGATCGCGGACAGGTCCTGGTGGTCACAGCCGAGCGCGTGCTGCAGCACCGGCAGCGGGAAGCGCTGTCCGAACAGGGCCGCCATGCCCAGGAATTCCCTGCCGGACGGGCCGAGCTGCTCGGCCCGTCGTCTGACGCTGTCCGCGACGGCGGAAGGGACGGACGGCGTCCGGCCGCCGCGGACGAGGTCCAGGGCGAGCTCCTTGACCACGAACGGGATTCCGGCGCTGCCGCTCAGCACGCGGTGGACGAGCTCGGGGCCGACCTCGGCCGGGGTGAGTCCCAGCTCGGCCGCGACCATGTCGTGCACGCCGGAGTGGTCGAGGGGACGCAGGTCGAGGATCGCCGCCGCCCCGCGCTGGCGGGCCCGCGTGGCCAGCTGGGTCGCCACGCACGATTCACGCCCCGCGGTGAGCAGGAGCACGACGGGCAGTTGTCCGATGTTGTCCAGCAGGTACTCGACGACCGCGAGAGTCCCGGCGTCGGCGTCGTGCAGGTCGTCGAGGACGAGCAGACAGCCCCGCCGGCGTCCGACGACGCCGACCAGGCGCAGCACCGCTTCGGCGACGATGAGGTGTGACGCGGCCGCTCCAGGGTCCCCGGTGTCGGTCAACAGGTGCGCGACGACCGGCCCGTACCGGCCCAGTTCGTCCGGCTCCGGCAGCAGCCCGGCGCGGGCCAGCGAGAGCAGCGCTTCGACCAGCGGGCGGTACGGGACGGGCGAGCCCACTGTGCTCGCCCGCCCCAGAGCCGTGACGATGTCCGCCCGGGCAGCGTCGACGACGGCCTCGGCGGCGAGCCGGGTCTTGCCGACCCCCGGCTCGCCTGTGACGAAGACGGCTCCGCCCCGCCCCGACCGGGCGGCGGCCAGCGTCGCCGCCACCTGCCCCATCTCGGCTTCTCGGCCGATGAGTTCCCCCCGCCTCGGATGGCGGCCGTCGGGGCCCGTCGCGGTGCGGAACGCGTCGTCCGTCAAGGTCGGCCAGAAGTCGGTCACCGGCTCATCCCCCTACCCCCGGCGGGCCTTCCTCGGCGCCGCCGGGAACGACGATACGAGGGGGGCGGCCCTTGCCTGTAGCCGTCCGTTTGGGGGGCTTGCGCCGGGTGGTCAGCTCCCGTCGAGGCTGTCCTCGCGCACCCGGCGGGCCAGGTCGAGCTTCGTGTACGCGGGACGGCCCGCCTGCTGGTACTTGGCCTTGACCCGGTCCAGGTAGTCCTTGGCCGTGTAGACCGTGATGCCCGCGCGCCGGGCGGCGGACTTCAGGGTCAGTCCGGAGGCGTAGTCGAGCAGGATCTGCCGCTCCCGGGGCGAGAGCCGGGGACGGGCGGGACCGGTGTCGTAGGCGCAGGCGAAGGCGAGTTCCACGGAGTGGGCCCCGCGGCCCGCCGCCACGTCCTTGATCGCGGCGACCAGCGTCGGCAGGTCGTTGTCCTTGGTCAGGTAACCGTCTGCGCCGGCCCGGACCGATTCGATGATCCGCGAGCGGTCCGGGATGGTGCTGATCATCAGGACCCGGCTTCCGGAACCCGACAGCCGCCGGATGTTGTCGGCGGGAGCGGAGCCGTCCCGCAGTGCGAGGTCAAGGAGGACCACGTCGGGCGGGACGTACGCCGACTCGCCCGGCCCGTACGGGTGTTCCGCTCGCGGTGGGCCGAGCAGCTCCCCGACGGTGGCGGCGGTCGCCACCAGTCGCAGCTCGGGGACCCCGCCCAGCCAGGCGCGCATGCCGTCAAGGAGCATCCGGTCGTCGTCGACCACCGCGACGGTGATCACCGGGGCCACCGCAGCTCCACCCGTACGCCCTCGCCGGGCGCGGTGTCCACGGTCGCCCGGCCGCCCACCTCGGCCATCCGGCCGCGGACCGAGCCGCGCAGCCCGAGGCCGGGCACGCACCGCTCGGGATCGAATCCGGGACCCCGGTCGACCACGGTGACGACCGCTCCCCCGCCGCCGTCGGTGTCCCCCGTGGCGGTGAGGTAGGCATGTCCGGTGCCCGCGTGCCGCCGTACGTTGTTGAGCGCCTCCCGCGCGGCGTCCGCGAACGCGGCGGCGACCTCGGGCGGCACCTTCGGCAGGTCGTGGTACTGGGCGGTGACCCGCAGCTGCAGGCCCTCCACCGAGCCGACCGCCTCCTCCAGGGCGGCACCGATCTCCCGGTGGTGGACCTCGTCGGCGGTCTGCTGGATGAGCCGTCGCAGGTACGCGGCCTCGCGGCCGCACCGTTCCCTCACCTCGGGGGCGTTGGCGTCGACCCCGCCGGCCGCGAGGGTGGTGAGCGTGGCGAGGACGGTGTCGTGCAGTGCGCGGTGGTGCTCCAGCCGCTCGGCGTAGCGCGCCTTGTGCGCCTCGGCGGCCAGCGCACGGGCGTTGGCGTCGTCGAGGAGGCGCCCTTGGCGGCGCAGGTACCACCAGAAGACCCAGACCAACACGGCCGACGACAGCAGCGAGTTGATGTGGCCGCCGACGATCGCGGGGTTCGCGCCCACCGCCCGGTAGCCGATGAAGTGGGTGATCACCAGGAGGGCGATCGCAGCGAGGGCCTGGGCCCGTTCGAGGGCGATGGCCGCGGCGGCGCTCGCCGATCCGCCGAGCAGCATCGCCCAGGCGATCAGGGCGGGCTCCCGTATGTTGCCCCACGCGATCAGGACGAACGGCACTACGCACCCGATGACCAGGACGTCCGCCCAGACGTGCCGGGGGTCGAACCAGCCGCGCCGCCGGGCCGTGCCGTAGCCCAGCAGGCTCAGGCCCAGCGCCGCCGCGAGCCCCGCGTACTGCAGGGGGAGGTCCCGGTGGCGCTGGGCCACCGCGAGGACGCCGACCGTCAGATGGCTCGCCCGGTAGAGCAGGGTGGCCACGATCATGAAGGAGCGGGCGCGCTGCAGCCCCGACCCCACTTCCGTCGTCCCCCGCAGTGCCCGTAATCGCCGTATCGGTAAGGAGACCACCGACAAAACCACGCCTCTCCGAACCAGAGGCACCGCAGGATCCCAGACGTCATCCCGTGCGGAACGGGGGTTGGGGCCACGCTGCCCGCAATCGTCACTGACGTCACGTATTTTGCCCCTGCATGGTATGCCGAGAGCGGTATCCGGAAACCCACTCGTTCCGGTCAAGTCGTACGCGAGCCGAGCGTCGCCACCGCGGCGAGCAGCCGGTCCCAGAACAGGTCGGCGTCGACCGTCACCGCGACCTGCGCGTTGACCGGGAGGTCCGTGTACCGGTGCAGGTCGACGACCGTCGCTCCCCTCGTGTACTGCCCGTGCAGCTCCACGACCACGGCCGCCGGGGCGCAGCGCACGATGTCCGGATCGATGACGCGGGCGACCGCGACCGGGTCGTGCAGCGGCGGGCTCGCGAAGCCCCACAGCCGGCGGTAGGTGGAGGCGAAGAAGGTCATCAACTCGACGCAGATGCGCCCGAGATCCGTGCCGAGCCCTTCGAAGCGGGCCAGCACCTCGGGGGTGGCGAGCGCCTGGTGGGTCGCGTTGAGGCCGCACATGGTGATCGGCACACCGCTGCGGAAGACGATGTCCGCGGCCTCCGGATCGGTCTGGATGTTGAACTCGGCGGCCGGGGTCCGGTTCCCGCGGTCGGTGGAACCGCCCATGAGGACGATCTCGCGGATGTGCGGGACCACCTCGGGATAGCGGGTCAGCAGCAGGGCGATGTTGGTCAGGGGCGCGGTCGGTACGAGGGTGACGGGCTCCGGATGGGTGGTCAGGACGCGGTGCATGAGTTCCACCGCGTGCTCGGGGACCGCGTCCACGGTGGGTTCGGGGAACCCCGGCCCGTCCAGGCCCGATTCGCCGTGGACGTCGTCCGCGACCACCAGCGGCTGGAGCAGCGGGCGGTCGCAGCCGGATGCGATGGGCACGCCGGTGACGCCGGCGACCGTGCAGACGCGGCGCGCGTTCAAGGTGGTCTTGGCGAGTGTCTGGTTGCCGGCGACCGTGGTGATCGCGAGCAGGTCGACGGCGGGGTCGCCCGCAGCCAGCATGATCGCGAGGGCGTCGTCGTGGCCGGGGTCGCAGTCGATGATGATCGGAACGGGCACGCTCACTCCTCGACATCTCGGGCATTCGAGCCACCAGTCTGCCTCTTCGGACGATCTTCGCGGGCGTTTTCGGATCCGGCTGCGTCGGGGTGGTGCCGCCTCGTAGCGTCGGGGCGGGAGGCGGCGGCGCCGAGGCGCCTCCCCCGACAGGACACGGAGGGCAAAGGTGACCGCTCCCGGCTTACCGGACGGTGAAGGCCAGGCCAGGATCGTGCAGAACGTGTACGCCTTCGGAGGGTTCGCCTACGGGGCGATCCACGCGGACGTGCACGTGTACGGCGACGGCCGGCCGGTGTACCTCCTGGCGGAGCACCGGCCGCCCGCCGGGGACCCCGACCCCGCGTGGGCCGGGCAGCCCAGTCGGCTGCTCAACGCGGGCAATGCTGTCGTGCCCTTCACCGGCCGCGAGGAGGAACTGAGCGAGCTGGAGGACTGGTGCGACGGCGGCGACGGCGGCCTCGCGGTCCGCTGGCTGCACGGTGCCGGCGGGCGGGGCAAGACCCGGCTGGCCGATGAGCTGGCCGCGACGTCCGCCCGGTACGGCTGGAAGACGATCGTCGCCCGGCACGGAGGCGCGGTGGTGCCGGAGTCCGGGGGCAGCATTGACGGCCGCGTCGGCGACCGCCGCGGGCTCCTGGTCCTGGTGGACTACGCCGACCGCTGGCCCCTGCGGGACCTGGCCTGGCTGTTCGCGAACAGCGTGCTCGGCGGCAGCCCCGGGCGGCGGACACCGGTGCGCGTGCTGATGCTGGCCCGCTCCGCTCACGCGTGGCCCGCGGTGAAATCCGTGATCGGCGACCGGGCCGCCACCTCGGACCAGGAGCTGGAGGCCCTGCCCGCAGACCCCGGCGGCCGGGAGGACGTGTTCGCCGCCGCCCGCACCAGGTTCGCCGAGCTGTACCGGCGGACCGACGCCGCCACGGCCCCCTCGTCCCTCCCTCTGGAACACCCCGCCTTCGGGCTCACCCTCACCGTGCACATGGCCGCCCTGGTCGCGGTCGACGCCCACGTCCACGGCCGCAGGCCTCCTCATGACACGGCCGGTCTGTCGGCCTATCTGCTGGAGCGGGAACACGAGCACTGGAGGCGGCTGTACGAGAACGGCGCGGCCGGGCTGGACTTCCGTACGTCACCGGACGACATGGCGAGCGTGTCGTTCGTCGCCGCCCTGACCGGGGCCTCGACCTGGGAGGACGGTGCGGCGGCGCTGGAACGGGCCGCCCTGGCCACCGCGCCCGAGGCCGTACGGTCCCTGCTGCGGGACCACGCGCGCTGCTACCCGCCCCTCGACCCGCAGACGGTGCTCGAACCGCTGTATCCCGACCGGCTGGCCGAGGACTTCCTGGCCTTGACCGTGCCGGGCCACGCGGTCACCGGCTACCGCGCGGACGCCTGGGCGACGGGGGTCCCGAAAGCGCTGCTGACCGCACCCGGCGGCGCCGCCCGCGCCCCTCGCGCCCTCACGTTGCTGGCTTCGGCGGCCGACCGGTGGCCGCACCTCGCCGAGAAGGTCCTGTAGCCCCTGCTGCGGGAGAGAGCGGACCTCGCCATCGACGCCGGCAGCGCCGCGCTGGTGGCCATCGCCGGTATACCGGGCGCGGACAGGGCGAGTCTCAGCGCCATCGAACACGCCGCGTTCGCCAAGGTGGGCGGGATGCCGCACGTCAACCTGGACACCGGCCTCGCCGCGATCGCCGTGCGCCTCGCCACCCTCACCGAGCCCGGCGCCACCGACGCCGAACGGGCCCGGCTGCACGCCCACCTCAACAGGAAGCTCCGCAACGCCGGGCAGCGGGCACAGGCCCTGGACCATGCCCAGCGGGCCGTGGACCTCTACGGCGAGCTGGCCCGGGCCGACCGGGGCGTCCACTCCCGCGAGCTGGCGGGGGCACTGTCCGCCCTTGCCATCGATCTGGCGCACGCCGGGCAGCGGGCAGAGGCCCTGGAGCGCTCCCAGCAGGCCGTCGACCTCTACGGCGAACTGGCCCGGGCGGACCCGGAAGCCCACCTGCCGCTGCTGTCGGAGGCGCTGGGCAACCATGCGAACCGGCTGGCCGACGCCAGGCGGCGGGCGGAGGCCCTGGAGGTCTCCGAACGCGCACTCGGCCTGATCGAGTCGCTGTTCGAGGCCGCCACGGACCCCGAGCGCTACCGGGGCTCCCTGGCGACGGCGCTGGACAACCACGCCAACCTGCTGTCCGAGGCCGGGCGGCACGAGGAGGCGCTGGACTGCTCCCGCCGTGCCGCGGACCACTACCGGATGCTGGGCGCGAGCGATCCCGCGGTCTCCTGGCCCCTGCTGGCCAGGTTGTCGCACAACGACTCGATCCGGCACGCGTCGGCCGGGGATCTGACGGCGGCCGTGGCCGACTCCGCACTCGCCGCCCAGAACCTCATCGAGCTGGCCGAGATCAATCCGAGCGCCCACCTGCCGGCGCTGGCCGGGGCGCTGACCGCCCACACCGGCCACCTGTGGAGGTTCGGGCTGCGCGAGGAGGCCCTGGTGTACTCCCAGCGCGCCGTCGATGCCTGGGACGAGCTGGCGGACGAGGACCGCCGCGCCCACCTGCCCGGCCTGGCGGCGGCCCTGCGCAACCACGCGGTGTACCTCGCCCAGCTCGGTCGGCAGGAACAGGCACTGGACCTCTCCCGGGGGGCCATCGGCCTGTGCGAGGAACTCGTCGAGGCCGACCGCGAAGCCCACCTCCCCGATCTGGCCCGTGGGTTGTGGGCGTTCGCACTCGCCAGGACCATTTTGGACACCGACCTCGACGACGCGCTCACGGCGGCCGCCCGGGCGGCGCGGATCTACCGGGATCTCGCCGAGCACGAACCGGACGAGTTCACCGAAGACCTGCTCGGCGGCTACGCCCTTTTCGCCGACCTGCTGGAGCGGCGCGGCCTTACCGGCGAAGCCAGTGAGTTCCGCCTCCGTACCGCCAAGCTGCGGGCGAAGGCGGCAGGCGCGGGCCCGGACGGGGCGGAGGAGCTCGAACGGGTCTTCCGGGCCGAGGCCGAGGCCGGCCACGTACCCGCGATGATCGACCTCGGCTACCTGCTGGCGAAGGCCGGCCGGACGGAGGAGGCCGAGCCGTGGTACCGGCGCGCCGCCGAAACCGGCCACCGCACGGCCATCGCCCTGCTGGCCGGGCTGCTGGGCATGACGGGGCGGAGCGCCGAGGCCGAACCGTGGCTGGAGCGGTCCGCCCGGGCCGGCGACGTCACGGCCATGGGCCTGCTCGGCGAGTGGTTGGCGAGGACCGGCCGGGGAGAGGAGGCCGAGCCGTGGCTGCGGCAGGCCGCGGACGCGGGTGGGACCGACGCGATGTGCGACCTCGGTGTCCTGCTGGAGTACACCCGGCGGACGGAGGAGGCCGAGCGGTACTACCGGAGCGCCGCCGAGGCGGGCCACCTCCGGGCAGCCCGTCTCCTGGGCGTCCTGCTGTACGAGGCCGGCCGGGCGGAGGAGGCAGAGCGGTTCCTGCGGCGCGCTGCCGAAGCCGGTGACGCGGCCTCGATGAGCAACCTCGGCACCCTGCTGTACGGATCAGGGCGGCTGCCGGAGGCCGAGCAGTGGTACCGGCGTGCCGTCGACGCCGGGTTCGACCGCGCCATGTACGACATCGCCGTCCTGTTGGAGAGGACCCGGCGGACGGACGAGGCCGAGCAGTGGTACCGGCGCGCCGCCGAAACCGGTCACGTGGCGGCCACCGCCGCCCTGGCCACCCGGCTGTGCGAGAGCGGCCGGCTGCAGGAGGCCGAGCCCTGGCTGCGGCGCGCGGCCGAGGCCGGGAACGGGGGCTCGATGATCAACCTGGGGCTCCTGCTGGACCGAACGGGCCGGTCCGGGGAGGCCGAATCGTGGCTGCGGCGCGCGGTCGAGGCCGGGGAGGTCCAGGCGTCGGGTCCGCTCGGCAGCTTGCTCTGCGAGGCCGGCCGGCTGCGGGACGCCGAGCCGTGGCTGAGGCGCGCGGGCGACGCGGGAGACGTCAACGCCATGATGAACATGGGCTTCGTACTGCTCCACACCGGCCGGCGGGCAGAGGCCGAGGAGTGGTACCGGCGCGCCGCGGCCGCGGGCGACAAGGACGCCGCCAAGGCGCTCCGCGGCCCGCTGTTCAAGGCCGGCCGGGCCACCGGGCCGGGGCCCCGGCGGCGTTGGGGCATCCGCCGACCCGACTGACCGCCGCACCCCCACCGGGCGCGCGCCGGGCGGTGAGACGATCGGGCCATGAACGAGATCATCCTGATGGCCGATCCCAAGGTGTCCGCGATAGCCGTCCACGAACGCGGCGAGCCGCTCGTCGACGTACGCGAAGCCGGGCTCCTGCTGGTCGACCCGCGCAAGGCCGACGGGGCGGGCTGCTACGCCTTACTGCGGGAAGGCGTACTCCAACGACTGCTGCACGCCCAGGAGTTGCTCCCCGACGGCCTGCGCCTGCTGTTCGTCGAGGGCTACCGGCCGCCGGCTCTCCAGCGCCGGTACTTCGACGAGTACCTCAGCGGGCTGCGTGCCGGACGCCCGGACTTCCCGGAGGCGGAGCTGTACGCCCTGGCGAGCCGCTACGTGTCCCCGCCGGAGATCGCCCCGCACAGCGCGGGAGCGGCGGTGGACCTGACCCTCGCCGAGGAGGACGGGACGGAACTCGACCTCGGCACCCGCGTGAACGCCGACCCGGAGGAGAGCGCGGGCGCCTGCTACACGGACGCGCCGCACATCGGCCCCGCCGCCCGCGCGAACCGGGAGATCCTCGGCGCCGCCCTCGCCGCCGTCGGCCTGGTCAACTACCCCACGGAGTGGTGGCATTGGTCCTACGGGGACCGCTACTGGGCCCTCGCCACCGGTTCACCCACCGCCCTCTACGGCCCGGCCTCCCCGCCGCCCCTCAGCCGACGACCCGCAGGCGCGTGACACCCGGGTCGGCGGCGCCGCGGAGGTGTCCGCCCGGCGCCGTCGCCGTGCGCTGGAGGAAGCGCACCGTCTCCGCGGTGACGGTCTCGCCCGGCAGCACGTTGGGGATGCCCGGCGGGTAGGCGGCCAGGGTGTCGGCGGAGACCAGGCCGACCGCCTCGGCCGTCGGCACCAGCCGGGTGGGACCCATGAACGCTTCCCGGGCGGTGAGGCGCGTGGGCCCGGGCGCCGGCAGGGAGAGCCGCAGCGGTTCGTCGCCGGCGCCGCCGCCGCCGAGCGGGGACGGCAGGCTGTGCAGCGCCTCGACGAACCGGTCCGCGTCGGGGAAGGAGCCCGCCCCGACCACGGCGACGACCGCCGAATCGGTGGCCACCTCGACCATGACCCGGTGCTCGCGCGACAGCCGGCGCCGGGCCTCGTGGCCCGGGATCCCGCCCGCGCGGGTGTCGATGGCGATCCGTAGCGGATCGGCCGCCGCGATGTCGGGGAACCGGTCGAACCCGTCGCTGACGACGCGGAACCGGCCCAGGGCGCGGATCATTCCGCGGATCTTGTCGGCCGCCTCGACGGAGGCCCCGACGGCGTCACGGCCGGACGCCAGCGTCATCCGCGCGAGGTCCAGGGAAGCCAGGAGCAGGGCGCTCGCGCTGGTGGACTGGACGAGGCGGTGGGCACGCTCCACGAGGGGTTCGAGCAACTCGGCGAAGGGGCCGTGCCCCAGGTGCAGCATCGCGGACTGGGTGAGGCTGCCGGCCAGCTTGTGCGTGCTGGAGGTCACCAGGTCCGCGCCCTGCGAGAGCGCGCCGCCCGGCAGGTCCGGGTGGAATCCGAAGTGCGCGCCCCAGGCCTCGTCCACGATCAGCGGAACGCCCGCGGCGTGCGCCACGTCGGCGAGGGCGCGGATGTCGGCGACGGCGCCGAAATAGCTCGGTGAGACGACGTACGCCGCGGCCGCGTCGGGGTACCGGGCGAGGGTGTCGGCCAGGTCCGCCGCCGTCACCCCGTGGGCGATGCCCTGCTCCGTGTCGACGGAGGGGTGGACGAAGGCCGCTTCCAGCCCGGACAGCACCAGGCCGTCGACCGGTGCACGTGCTGCGCAGCGACGACTACGCCGTGGTCCAGGGCTTCGTCGCCGCGGGCACCGGCGTGGCGCTGGTGCCCCGGCTCGCGCTCGGAGCGCCACGCAAGGACCTCGTCGTACGCCCGTTGGAGGGTCCGCCGCTGGCCCGGGAGATCAGCGTCGCCGTACTGCGCCCGACCGCGTCCCGCAGCGCCCACGATCTGGTCGCCGCCCTGACCAGCCAGGCCTCGCGCATCACGGCGCAGTGGGCCCGGTCGGTCTTGTCCGGGTGATCCGGCATCGCTAGCCTCGGCGCCGGAAAGCGCTTTCCGGGCGCTCCCCGAGGCAGGGAAAGCGGGACCGATGCCCTCTGGAATCACGCTTGCCGTCGTCGGTGCCGGGGAACGCGGGACCGGGCACGCCCGCTGGGCGCTGGCCCATCCGGAGCGGGCCACGGTCGTCGCGGTGGCCGAGCCGCGCAAGGCCCGGCGGGAGCGGTTCGCGGCCGACCACGCTCTGGGGGCCGGGACCGCGGTGGACGACTGGCGGGTGCTGGCGGCCCGTGGCCGCGTCGCGGACGCGGTGCTGATCTGCACGCTGGACCGTGAACACCTTGAGCCGGTCCTGGCGTTCGCCGCACTCGGCTACCACATCATGCTGGAGAAGCCGATGGCGCTGACGGAGGACGAGTGCCGGCGCATCGTGGCCGCGGTCGAGGCGGCCGGGGTGATCCTCTCCGTGGGCCACATCCTGCGCTACACCCCGTACACACGGGCCCTGAAGCACGTCCTCGACTCCGGCAGGATCGGCGACGTCGTGAGCGTCCAGCATCTGGAGCCGGTCGGCTTCTGGCACCAGGCCCACTCGTTCGTGCGCGGCAACTGGCGGCGCGAGGACCAGGCCTCCTCCATGCTGATGGCGAAGTCCTGCCACGACCTGGACTGGCTGCAGTACGTGCTGGGCCGGCCGCCGGTACGCGTCTCCAGCTTCGGGCGGCTTTCGCACTTCCGGCCCGGGAACAGGCCCGCCGGCGCCGCCGACCGCTGCCTGGACTGCGCGGTGGAGGACACCTGTCCCTACTCCGCCAAGCGCGACTACGGCGACCGGCTCGCCCAGGGCAGGCACGGCTGGCCGCTCAGTGTGCTGATCGACGACTTCACCCCCGGGCCCTGGAGACCGCGCTGCGGGAGGGCCCGTACGGCCGCTGCGTGTACGCGTGCGACAACGACGTGGTCGACCACCAGGTGGTGGCCATGGAGTTCGCCTCCGGGGCCACCGCCACCTTCACCATGACCGCGTTCACCGAGCAGGCGGACCGCCAGACCCGGATCTTCGGCACGCGCGGCGAACTGCGCGGGGACGGCAGGCGGTTGCGGGTCTACGATTTCCTGACCCGTACGGAGGAGGTCGTCGGCCTCGGCGCCGAGGGCCCGATGGACGCGGCGGGGGGCCACGGGGGCGGCGACGCCGGCCTGATGGACGCCTTCGTCGGGGCCGTGGCCACGGGGAACCCCGGCCTGGTGACGTCCGGCCCGCGCGCGTCGCTCACCAGTCACCTGACCGTGTTCGCCGCCGAACGCGCCCGACGCGACGGCACCGTCGAGGCCGTCCGGCCGTGAGTGTTTGCCGGGCGGCAGCGCGGGCAGCCGCGTGAACACACAGGGAAAGGCCCCGGAACGGAGGCCGGACATGTCGACAAACACCCTCATAGTGATCGTCGTGGCGGCGGTAGTGGTGCTCGCGCTCTGCCTGATGCTGTGGATGCTGGCGCGGCGACGGCACCTGCGCGGTCGATTCGGGCCCGAGTACGAGCGCACGGTCGAGGAGAAGGGCGGGAAGCTGGCCGCCGAGCGCGACCTGCGCGCCCGCGAGGACCGGCACGACCGGCTCGACCTCAAGGAACTGCCACCTGAACGCCGACGCCAGTACACCGAGGAGTGGAACGGCGTCCAGGAACACTTCGTGGACCGCCCGGAGGGTGCCGTCACCGAGGCCGACCAGCTGGTGACCCAGCTGATGCGCGAGCGCGGCTACCCCACCGACGGCTACAGCAGGCAGCTGCGCGACCTGTCGGTCGAGCACGGACGCACGCTGCAGCACTACCGCGCCGCCCACGACGTCCGGGAACGCAGCGGCGGCGGCGGACAGGCGACGACAGAGGAGCTCCGAGGGGCGATGGTGCACTACCGCGCCCTGTTCGAGGAGCTGCTCACCGATCAAAGGAGCCGGTGAGATGGAGACCCACGAGGAAAGGGAGGCCCCGGCCCGTGAGCCCGGCCTGACCACGGAAGACCTCGCCCACCCGGGCACGGCCGGCGAACGCCGCGCCTCACGCGACACCGCGGTCTACCCGGGAGAGGCCACCGCCACGGACGACGACGCGGCCGGAGACAGCCCGGTTGAAGCCGCCTCCGACGCCAACGCCGTCGGAGGCGGGACGGCGGAAGGCGAAGGCAAGGCTGAGGGCGAGGGCGAACGCGGCACCGAACCGCTCCTCGGCAGTGGGGAGGCGGAGGAGTACCGCGAGAAGTGGAGCGAGATCCAGGGCCGGTTCGTCGACGACCCGCAGGACGCGGTCAAGGCTGCGGACTCGCTGGTGGCAGAGGTCATGCAGAACCTGGCCGGTACCTTCGCCACGCACAAGCAGGGTCTGGAGAGCCAGTGGGACCGCGGTGAACAGGTAGCGACCGAGGACTTGCGGCTGGCGCTGCAGCACTACCGCTCGTTCTTCAACCGGCTGCTCAACACCTGAGCGGCGCGGACGGGCACTGCCGAGCCGGGCCCCGCCTCCGCTCGGCGGTGCCCGTCGCCCGGCGGTACGCCTCAGGCCGTGTCCGCCGCCTGCCAGATCGTGGTGATGTTGCAGAACTCCCGGATTCCGTGCCCGGACAGCTCGCGCCCGAATCCGGAGCGCTTGACCCCGCCGAAGGGAAGGGCCGGGTGCGAGGCGGTCATGCCGTTGACGAAGATGCCGCCCGCTTCGAGGTCTCGCGCGACGTGCGCGACGTCCTCCTCGCTGCGCGTCCAGACGTTCGAGCTGAGCCCGAAGGGGGTGTCGTTGGCCCGTTCGACGGCCTCCTCCAGGCTCCCGACCCGGTACAGGGTGGCGACGGGCCCGAACGCCTCCTCCTGGTCGATGCGCATGGCCGGGGTGACGTCCGCGAGGACCGTCGGCTCGTAGAACCAGCCGTTCGGGTGCCGGGGCGGGCGCCGCCCTCCGCACAGGACCGTGGCGCCGTGCCGTACGGCATCGTCCACCAGCTGCTCCAGGTCCTCCCGGCCCGATGCGGTGGCCAGCGGGCCGACGTCGGTGGACTCCTCCATCGGGTCGCCCATCGTGAGCGCCGCCATGCCGGCCGTGAAGCGCTCCGCGAACTCGTCGTGGACGTCGGTGTGGACGATGAAGCGCTTGGCGGCGATGCAGGACTGCCCGTTGTTCTGCACGCGGGCGGTCACGGCGGTACGGGCTGCCTTGTCGATGTCGGCCGAGGGCATCACGATGTACGGATCGCTGCCGCCGAGCTCCAGGACCGTCTTCTTGACCTCGTCCCCGGCGACGGACGCCACCGCGCGCCCGGCGGGCTCGCTGCCCGTCAGGGTGGCCGCGGCCACCCTCGGGTCGCGCAGTACGTCCTCCACGGCGGCCGAGCCGATGAGCAGGGTCTGGAAGCACCCGCGGGGGAACCCGGCCCGGTGGAAGAGTTCGCCCAGGTAGAGCGCGGTCTGGGGGACGTTCGAGGCGTGCTTGAGCAGGCCCACGTTGCCGGCCATGAGCGCCGGTGCGGCGAACCGTACGACCTGCCAGAGGGGGAAGTTCCACGGCATGACGGCGAGGATCACCCCGAGCGGCCGGTAGGTCACCCGGACGGCGGACGCGCCCGCGTCGCGCACGTCGACGGCGGCGGGGTGCTCGTCGGCGAGGAGGGACTCCGCGCGGCCGGCGTACCAGCGCATGGACTTGGCGCATTTGCTGGCCTCGGCCCGGGCCGCCGCCAGCGGCTTGCCCATTTCCGTGGTCATCGTCCGCGCGATGTCCTCCGTCTCCGCCTCCAGGAGCGCGGCCGCACGGGTCAGCAGCTCGCTCCGTTCTGCGAACGCGCTGCGGCGGTACGTGGACGCCGCCCGGGCGGCGTCCGCCAGGCAGCGCTCGATGCCCGCGGCGTCGAGTTCGTCGAAGGTGCGCAGCGTCTGGCCGGTCGTGGGGTTCACGGTGGCGATGGGCATGGTCGGACCTTCCTGCAGGGGGCCGCCTCCCATCGACCCTGCCCCGCGCGCCGGAGCCGCGCAACGCGAGCGGGTCCGCCGGGTTCCCGGGGCGGGGTCTAGGCCATCACGTCCTCGCAGGCGGCGCAGACCCGGTCCGCGTACTGCGCGGGGTACCAGGCGGCGCCGGGGTCCGCGGACGGCGTCCACGAGGCCGTTTCCATGGCGAACGTGTCCCTGCCGCAGAAGGTCCTCGGCCCGGGGACCGATGTGGTTCCCGGGGCGGCCGGCGCCGCATGCACGCGCAGGACGGACGCGTCCGCCTGGTCGACCTCGTACACGACCACATTCCCGCTCATACCTAGACGGTAGGCGGCTGGAGTGCGGCCCGCGCGTTCTGACGATTCATCAGGTCACTTGTCCCAGACTCTTGACTCTGCTGTGGGCAGTCGCGATTCTCGTCCCCACGCTTGCGCGGGCCATGACAAGTCACGCGCCGTTTCCACCGACCCCGAAGACGTGAGTGATGACCATGACTGCACAGTCGCACCACAGGCACAGGCCCCTAGCGGTGCTGTCGTTGCTCCTCGCCGTGGTGGCCATGGTGCTCGGCCCCGCGGCCAGCTCCTCGGCCGACCCGGGCTGGTGGAACCCGGTCGCACGCCCCGCGCCCGACTCCGGGATCAACGTGACGGGCGAACCCTTCCAGGGGACCGACGCACAGGGCCGGGTGCGCGGCTTCGTCGACGCGCACGACCACCTGATGTCCAACGAGGGCTTCGGCGGCCGGCTCATCTGCGGCAAGCCGTTCTCCGAACAGGGCATCACCGACGCGCTCAAGGACTGCCCCGAGCACTACCCCGACGGCACGCTCGCGATCTTCGACTTCATCACCAAGGGCGGCGACGGCAAGCACGACCCGAACGGCTGGCCGACCTTCAAGGACTGGCCCGCCCACGACTCGCTGACCCACCAGCAGAACTACTACGCCTGGGTCGAGCGGGCCTGGCGCGGCGGCCAGCGGGTGCTCGTCAACGACCTCGTCACCAACGGGGTGATCTGCTCGGTCTACTTCTTCAAGGACCGCGGCTGCGACGAGATGACCGCCATCCGCCTGGAGGCGCAGAAGTCGTACGACATGCAGGCCTACATCGACAAGATGTACGGCGGCCCGGGCAAGGGCTGGTTCCGGATCGTCACCGACTCCGCGCAGGCCCGCGAGGTCGTCAAGCAGGGCAAGCTGGCCGTCGTCCTCGGCGTCGAGACCTCCGAGCCGTTCGGCTGCAAGCAGATCCTGGACATCGCGCAGTGCAGCAAGGCCGACATCGACCGCGGCCTCGACGAGCTGTACAAGCTGGGCGTGCGCAGCATGTTCCTGTGCCACAAGTTCGACAACGCCCTGTGCGGGGTCCGCTTCGACCAGGGCGCCCTCGGTACGGCGATCAACGTGGGCCAGTTCCTGTCGACCGGCACCTTCTGGAAGACGGAGAAGTGCGCCGGCCCGCAGCACGACAACCCCATCGGCCTCGCGCCGGCCGCCTCGGCGGAGAAGCAGCTCCCGGCGGGCGTCGCGGTCCCCTCGTACGCGGCCGACGCGCAGTGCAACACCCGCGGTCTCACCGAGCTCGGCGACTACGCGGTGCGCGGCATGATGAAACGCAAGATGATGCTGGAGATCGACCACATGAGCGTCAAGGCCGCGGGCCAGGCCTTCGACATCCTGGAGTCCGAGTCGTACCCCGGCGTGATCTCCTCGCACAGCTGGATGGACATGGACTGGACCGAGCGGGTGTACCGCCTCGGCGGGTTCGTCGCCCAGTACATGGGCGGCGCGGAGGGATTCAGCGCGGAGGCCAAGCGGACCAACGCGCTGCGCGACAAGTACAACGTCGGCTACGGCTTCGGAACCGACATGAACGGCGTCGGCGGCTGGCCCGGCCCGCGCGGGGCCGACACCCCGAACCCGGTGCGCTACCCCTTCCGCAGCACCGACGGCGGCTCGGTCATCGACCGGCAGACGACCGGCGTGCGCACCTGGGACCTCAACACCGACGGCGCCGCGCACTACGGCCTGGTCCCCGACTGGATCGAGGACATCCGCAACGTCGGCGGCCAGGACGTCGTCGACGACCTGTTCAAGGGTGCCGAGTCCTACCTGACCACCTGGGGCTCGTCCGAGAAGCACAAGGCCGGGGTGAACCTCGCCGCCGGCTCCGCCACCTCGGCCTCGTCCGCCGAGTGGAACCCGTTCACCAGCTACGCACCCGGCCGGGCCGTGGACGGCAGCACGGGCACCCGCTGGGCCAGCGACTGGAGCGACGACCAGTGGCTCCAGGTCGACCTCGGGGCGGCGAGCCTGGTCAAGCGCGTCACCCTCGACTGGGAGCGCGCGTACGGGAAGTCGTACCGCATCGAGCTCTCGGCCGACGGCACGAACTGGCAGACCGCGTGGTCCACGACCACCGGTGACGGCGGCCTGGACACGGCGCTGTTCGCCGGCACCCCCGCCCGCTACGTACGGGTCCACGGGCTGGGGCGCGGCACCCAATGGGGCTACTCCCTGTACGAGGTCGGCGTGTACAGCAGCTGACCGCACGGAACCGGAAGGAACCCCATGGCACGGATGGCCTCGGCGGAGCGGCGCCGACAGCTGACCGAAGCGGCCATCCGTGCCATGACCCGGGACGGCGTCGCCCGGACGACGACCCGGTCCATCGCCGCCGAGGCCGGCGTGTCCCTGAGCGTCTTCCACTACTGCTTCGACTCCAAGCAGGTCCTGCTCGAATCGGTCATCGAGACGATCACCGCCCACTACATCACCGTGGTGAAGGAGGCGATCCAGCCGAAGGCCACCCTCCGGGAGACCGTCCGGGCCGGGTTCCAGGCGTACTGGGACCACGTGGCGGCCAACCCGGGCGAGCACATGCTCACCTACGAGCTCACCCAGTACGCGCTGCGCCAGCCGGGCTTCGAGCACCTGGCCCGGCGGCAGTACGAGCTGTACGCCGAGACCTACACCGGACTCGTCGAACAGCTGCGCCACACCATGGGCTTCGAACTGCGCATCCCGGTCCCCGCGCTGGCCCGCTACCTGGCGGCCATGACCGACGGGCTGACGCTGAGCCTGCTGGTCCTCGGCCAGGACGCGGCCTCGGCGGACATCCTCGACACGCTCACCGACCACGTCGCCGGCCTCGTCGGCGACCACGCCCCGCAGGACATCCTCTAGCTCTCGTCCGGAACGTGGATGTCCAGGGCGCAGATGTCGTCCCGGTGCCCCTGGCGCCGGGCGGCCAGGGTGCGGGCGAGGGTTTCGCCCCGGCCCTCCTCCAGGAGCCGCCGGGCGGTCCCGGCGAGCCGGGCGAGTCCCTCGTCGAGGTCCTCCCCCGGTTCCTCGACGAGCCCGTCGGTGTAGAGCACGAGGTGATCGCCGGGTTCCAGGCCGAGGGTGCTCTGCGCGTAGACGGAGTCGAAGCCGGCCCCGAGGAGGCTGCCCGTCGGCAGGGGGAGGAACCTCGCCTCGCCGCCGCGGATCAGCAGGGGCGGCAGGTGCCCGGCCCGTACCCAGGTCAGGCGGCGGTCCCAGGGCTGGTAGCGGCCCATGATCATGGTGGCGGTGGCCCCGTAGGTGTCCCTGGCGGTGTGCAGCAGGAGGGTGTTGAGCCTGCTCAGTACGTCGGGCAGCGCCGAGCCGGTGACGGCCATGCCCTTGGCGGTGAAGCGGAGCTGGGCCATGGTGGCGACGGCGTCCAGGCCGTGGCCGGCGACGTCGCCGACGACGAAGAGCGCGCTCCTGTCGGGGAGTTCGATGGCGCTGTACCAGTCACCGCCGACGTTGACCCCGCTCTCGGAGGGTACGTAGGCGACGTCGATGCACAGGCCGGCGAGCTCCAGGGACTGCTCGGGGATGGGCAGCAGCGCGTGCTGGAGCCGGGCGGCGAGGGTGCGTTCGGCCTGCAACATGCCGCGCTCCACGAGGACGGCGCGCTCGCTCTCGCGCAGGGCCAGTTCGATGTCCCGCAACGCGGTGACGTTCTGGAAGAAGCCGTGCACCTCGACCGGGGTGCCGTCCGCGTCGGTCTGCGCCTCGGCGAAGATCCGCAGGTGCCGTACCCCGTCGGTGGTGGTGACGCGGAACGGCAGGTCTACCGGGGCTCCGTCGCGCAGCAGCCGCTTCACGGCCGCGCCCAGCCGCGCGAGGTCGTCGGGTACGACGTGCCGGGGCAGTTCCTTCAGCCCGATCGGACCCAGCGCGGGATCTCGGTCGAAGATCGCGTAGACCTGCTCGGACCAGGTGATGGTGTTCGTCGCCAGATGCCAGGCGGCCCATCCGAGGTTGCCCAGGCGCTGCATGTCGTCCAGCCGGCGGGCCTCGCGCTCGCTGGAGTCGTGGCGGACCCAGGAGACGACCAGGCGGGCCCCCAGCCGGGTGGCCCGGACGGAGTAGGTGGACTGCCGGGGAACTCCGGCGGTGACCTCCTCGTAGACGAAGGGCTCACCTTCGTAGACGGTTCCGGTGCTCAGCGTGTCCAGGTAGCCCTCCCACAGGGCCGTTCCCGCCACCGTGGGGTAGGTCTCCAGGATGCGGCGGCCCACGAGCTCCTTGCCCCGCCGTCCGGCCACGTCGACCGATTCCGGCGCCGCCGCGTCGATCCGGTAGTCCTCCACCTCTCCCGTCCCGGAGCGCAGTGGGGTGAGCAGTACCGCGGTTTCGGACATCGCGTCCAGGATCCGCTGGACGGCTTCCACCTCGCCCGGCTCGCCGGGGTCCGGCGGGCGCCCGATGTGGCGCAGGGGGGCCGCGCACAGCCGTACGGCACGGAGCAGCAGGGCCCGGGTGTCGGCGTCGAAGGGGGTCTGCCGGGTCCGGAAGAACCCGATGGCGGCCGTCACCGGGCGGTGGCCGGGTACCGGGAGCCAGGCGCGCGTCGGCCACAGACCGGGTGGATCGCCGATGAGGTGGTAGCGGATGCCGTCCCGCGCCGGATCCTCGAGCCAGAGCGGCTGCCCGCCGTCGATGGCCTCCAGGGCGGCCAATCCGCTCAGCGGCGGGACATGGTGCCACTGCGCGGCCAGTTCGTCGCCGACGCCGGCGTGTCCGGCCAGTTCCAGGCTCCCGGCGGGCGCCACGGCGTAGATCATCACGCCGTCCACACCCGCGGGGTCGGCGAGTGCGGACCGCAGCAGCCCGGCGACGTCGTCGGGGCCGTGCGCACCGGCCAGGCCGTCGGCCAGCCGGGCCAGGACCGCCCGGTGCCCGGCGCCGCCGTGGCCCGCGGCGGAGTGGCGGTCCGTGCCCGAAGCCGGGGGGCCCGGCTCGGAGGACGGGCAGGCCTGCGCGGCGGGGACGGGGGGCGACGCTGGACCGGCGGGGATCCGGCCCAGCGTGATCCAGCACTCCTCCATGAGCGTCCGCTGCCCCTGCGCGGCGCGGCGCAGCAGCGTCTCGTACGCCACGTCCTCCGACAGGCCCTCCAGGGCCATCAGCACGCCCTTGGCGCGCTCCAGGACGGCCGTGGTCGAAGCGAGACCCTCCAGGCCCACGACTTCCGCGCGCAGCTTGGCCACGACCCTGGCCAGTGCGAGCACCTCGGGCACGGCGCCGTCGCCCGGAGGCGCGGTATCGCTCGTCATGCTCCGAGCATGTCACGACTCGGGGCCCGTCACGGGCCGGAACCCATGACGGGCTGGGGGCCGAAGGGTCAGCCCGCGAGGGGGGCGGCGGCTGCCGTGCCCACCACGAGGCTGTCGACGACCCCCCGCAGGCTGCCCGTGCGTCTCAGGGCCGCCCGCTGACGGCTCGCGCCGGTGCCCTGGCGGCGCAGGTCGTCCCACAGGGATTCCACGGCGTACAGGTCACCGGCCGCCGCGAGCCCGGGTGCGGCGCGCTCCAGCAGCCGCTCGACGAGCAGGGCGGCGGGCCGTTCCAGGCCGCTCACCGGGTCGAGGCCCAGTCCGTCGATGCCGTGCTCCGCGGCCATCTCGTGGGCCCTGCGCAGCGTGGCCGTCGCGGGTTGGGGCGGCGGCACGTCGGCGTCCGCTTCGGCGAGGAGCGTCCCGGCGAGACCGCGTACGAGTGCGGCCAGCAGGACGACCGTGTCCACGTCGGCGTTGACGTCGGCGATCCGGAACTCCAGCGTCGGCACGTGCTCGGAGGGCCGGGCGTACCAATAGAGCATGCGGCGGTCGAGCAGCACTCCGGAGCCGACCATGCCGTCGACGTATTCCAGGTACCGGGGCTCGTCCAGCAGCGGGGGCGGTCCCACGGTGGGCCAGGCGGAGAAGGCGACCGACCGCCAGCTGTCGAAGCCCGTGTCACGGCCGCATTCGACGGGGGAATTCCCGGTCAGCGACTGGAGCACCGGCAGCCAGGGGCGTATGTGGTTCGAGAGGGCCAGCGCGCGCTTGCGGTCCAGGGCGCCGACGTGCACGTGGCATCCGCAGACCATGCGGGAGGGGCCGACGAGGGAGGCGAACCGGCGGGCCATGCGACGGTAGCGTTCGTTGTCGGTGACCGTCAGCGGCTCCTGCGGAGCGATCACCGGGACCCCCGAGGCCACCAGCAGGCAGCCCACCTCGCTCGCGCTCGGTGCGACGGTCCCCCGCAGCCGTACCAACTGCTCGCGCAGGTCCGCGCGGTCGGCGGTCGGCACGGTGCAGACCTCCACCTGCGCGTTGTAGAACTCCGCCTGGACCTGCTCGCCCATCAGGCCCTCGAGGGCGCTGATCACCTTGGGCGCGCGGTTCACCGGCGCCCTGCTGACCCGGTCGACCAGCAGGTACTCCTCCTCGACACCCATGGTCAGAACGTCCATCGGCTCTCCTGTTCAGAAAGTACCCGGCGCCTACTCCTGCCTCCCCTCGCTTCATCGTCCCAGTACACCTTCCGATCGGCCCGCCCGCACATGAGCGGCCCTCGGCCGGGCAGGGGCAGGGGGCAGCGCAGAGGCCGTACGGACAGCGAGTACGGCCGAAACCCGAGGTGAGCCGTATGGACTGGTCGAGCGAACCGGAGCCCGAGGGCCCCGGTCCCACCCCCGAGAGCCCCGATCCGGTACCCCGCGATCCGCAGCCGCCCCCGGCTCCCGGCCGCCCGGCTCCGGGCGCGCCGCCTCCCGACGAGCCGCCGGCGGTCCCGGAACCCCCTGACTGAAGGAGATGAACCCGGTGCGCATCGCCTTTCTCATGGCGCCCGAAGGCGTCGAGGAGATCGAACTCACCGAGCCCTGGAAAGCCGCACTGGCGGCGGGCTGGAACCCTCAGCTGGTCTCCACGAGAGCCGGCCGGATCCGCGCCTACCACCATCTCGAAAAGGCGGGAACCTACCCCGTCGACCACGTCCTCGCCGGGGACACGTCGGACGCCTTCGACGCGCTCGTCCTGCCTGGCGGGGTCGCCAACCCGGACGCCCTGCGACTGAACGCGCGGGCCGTCGCCTTCACGCGCAGCTTCTTCGAGGCCGGAAAGCCCGTCGCCGCGATCTGCCACGCCCCGTGGACCCTGGTGGAGGCCGACGTCGTACGGGGCCGCACGCTCACCTCGTGGCCGAGCCTGGCGACCGACATCCGCAACGCGGGCGGCACCTGGGTGGACGAGGAGGTGCACGTCTGCCGCGAGGCGCCGGGCACGCTGATCACCAGCCGCAAGCCGGGTGACCTGGACGTCTTCTGCGCCACGTTCGTCAAGGAGTTCGGCGCCGGCTGGCCGGTCTTCGTGCGGCCTGCGGACGCTGAGCCTGCCTCGGCCCGCGACGCCTGACCGGCGAAGAGAGACCGGCCCCGCGCACCGCCGCGGGGGCGGTGCGCGGGGCCGGGTGCCGGTCGGTCAGGACAGGTACAGCAGCGCGCTCAGGACCTCGTGCAGGACGGCTTCGGGATCGGCCACGGCTTCCGCCGAGCGCCAGGCCACGAAGCCGTCAGGGCGTACGACGACCGCCCCGGTCTTCGTCGTGCCGTGGACCTCAGCCCAGTCGGCGCCCTCCTCCGTGGCCAGGTCGGCCTCGGGGCTGGTGCCGATCGCGTACGCGTCCAGGCCCACGCCCAGCTGCCCGGCGGTGGACCGCGCCGCCGCCCGCCAGGGGGTGCCCTCGGAGCTGAGCAGCACGAACGACCGCTCGTAGAGGTCCACCGTGGACGTCCGCCCGCCGGGCCCCCGCAGCCACATGTGCGGCGCGCGCGTGCCCGGCTCGCCGGTCAGCCGCATCCGTTCGGGCACGACGGGCAGTTCCGGGTCGGTGCCCAGGACGGCGCCCAGGTTGTAGCGGTAGCCCATGGCGACGGAGAGGACCCCGCCCCCTGGCCGGCCGCCGCCGCGCGGCGCGGGGGCGGCCTCGGGTTCGTACCCCGGGTGGCTGTGTTCCGCCGAGCGGGCCGAGGCACGCTCGCTCGTCGCCCTGGCGACGGGCAGCCGCTCGGCCTCGTAGGTCTGCAGCAGTCGCGGACCCGCCGAGCCGTTCAGCACGGCGGCGAGCTTCCAGGCGAGGTTGTGGGCGTCCTGGATCCCGGTGTTCGAGCCGAACGCCCCGGTGGGGGACATCTCGTGGGCGGAGTCGCCCGCGAGGAAGACCCGCCCGGTCCCGTACCGTTCGGCGACGCGCTCGGCGGCGTGCCACGGGGCCTTCCCGGTGATCTCGATGTCCAGGTCGGGCGCGCCGACGGCCCGCCGGATGTGCTCGGCGCAGCGCTCGTCGGTGAAGTCGTCGATCGTCTCGCCCCGGTCGGGGTGCCACGGCGCGTGGAAGACCCACCGCTCGCGGTTGTCGACGGGGAGCAGGGCCCCGTCCGCGCCGGGCTTGGTCAGGTAGCACACGATGAAGCGCCGCTCGCCGACCACTTCCGCGAGTCCGCGGGACCGGAAGGTGACGCTCACGTTGTGGAACAGGTCGCCGTGGCCGCTCTGGCCGATGCCGAGCTGCTCCCGGACGGGGCTGCGCGGCCCGTCCGCGGCGACGAGGTAGTCGGCGCGGACGGTGCTGTGCTCCCCGGTTTCCCGGTTCTTCACGATCGCGGTCACACCGGTGTCGTCGGGGTCGAAGGAGAGGAGTTCGGTGGAGAACCGCAGGTCCGCCCCGAGCTCGGGGGTCACCGACATCAGCACCGGCTCGATGTCGTTCTGGCTGCACAGGCACCACGCCGCCGGGCTGAATCGGGCGAGCGCACCCCCCGGGTCGATCTCTTCGAACAGCCACTCCAGGTCGTCACCGGTCAGCGAGCCGCCCTGCATGATGCCGTGATTGTCCGCCAGGACCGAGGCGGCCTCACGGATCCGGTCCTCCACGCCGGCGACTCGGAACAGCTCCATGGTCCGTACGTTGATCCCGCGTCCGCGCGGGTGCATCGAGGTGCCCGCATGCTTCTCGACCAGCATGTGCCTGATGCCGTGCCGGCCCAGAAATAGCGAGGTGCACAGGCCCACCAGCGAGCCGCCCACGATGAGGACCGGGACGCGGTGGTCGACGTTTTCCTTCATGGCACTTCTCATGCCCTGCGCGAGGGGCGTTCCCTCGCCCGTTCACCCGCATGGATCTCTCCTCTCGCGCCGATGGCAGTACCGGACCACGATCGGTTCGGGTGGCGCCGCCCCGTGGCGACCGCGATGTCTCGAAGGAGTGTGAACGATGACGACCTTGTCGGAACGGATATCCCAGTCCGCCTTCGACGGCGCGAGGCTTCGCGTCGTGCTGCTGCTGGACCTGTACGACGGGGCTCAGAATCAGTTCCTGGAGGTCTACGAGCACATGCGTCGGCAGGTGTCGTCCGTCCCCGGACACATCAGCGACGAGTTGTGCCAGTCCATCGAGAACCCCTCGCAGTGGCTCATCACCAGCGAATGGGAGAGCGCACCGCGCTTCCTGTCCTGGCTGAACAGCGAGGAGCACGTCGCGATGGTCAAGCCGCTGCACGACTGCGTGCGCGACACCCGCTCGCTGCGGTTCAACGTGCTGCGGAAGACCAGCAGGTCCTCCGTACCGGACAGACCGGCCGAACCGGGCCCGATCGCCTCCGCTCCCCGGCGGGGGGACGGCGTCGTGCGCCATGCGCTCACCTTCACCGTGAAGCCTGGCAGCGAGGCCGTCGTCGCCGAGCTGCTGGCGGGGTACTGCTCCCCGCAGGCCCAGGTGGACGAGAAGACCAGGCTGCGCCGTACGTCCCTCTTCATGCACGGGAACCGGGTCGTACGGGCCGTCGAGGTGGAGGGCGACCTCCTGGCAGCCTTGCGCCATGTGGCCGGACAGCCCGAGGTCAGGGCCCTGGAGGCAGCCCTCAATCCGTACCTGGAGCAGGACCGGGACCTCAGCGACCCCGGATCCGCCCGGATGTTCTTCACCCGGGCGGCGCTCCCCGCGGTGCACCACGTGTCGTCCGGTGGGCCAGAGCCCGAAGACGTGCGGCGGCGCGCGCTGTTCTATCCCGCCAAGGACGGGTGCGGCATGGCACTCGCGCGGCTGCTGGCCGGACAGGACGAGGCCGCCGTGGGCGATCCCGCGAGCCCCATCGTGGCCAGCACCGTCTTCCAGCGCGACGACTTCGTCGTCCGGCTGCTCGACATGCACGGCAAGCTCGACGCCCGGCCAGCTCTGGCGGCCGGTGTCGAGGGCGACCACAAGGCGGCCGTGCTCGCCCGGCTGCTCGACAGCGCCACGGACGGTGTCCCCACGACCGACGAGGAGATCTCCCAGTTCCTGGAACGTTCCGAAATGAGTCTGATCACCGACCGGCGTCCGCCGGCGCGAGCTTGAGGAGAGGTCTGTCATGACCGCTCGACTGACGATGGAAGAACTGGCCGCTCTGATGCACAAGGGCGCGGGCCTCACCGTCGATCCCGCCGAGATGGCGAGCCGTCCCGAGGCGGCCTTCGACGAGTGGGGGCTCGATTCCCTGGGGCTGCTCGGCATCGTCGGGGAGCTGGAGAACCGGCACGGACGGCCCCTGCCCCCCGACGCGGACCGGTGCAGGTCGCCGCGCGAGTTCCTGGACCTCGTCAACAACGCGCTGATGACCGGCGCGTGACGCGGGCGTCCGTCGCGATCAGCAGAACCCGCGCCCCCGGGACCGGCTCCGTGCCGGTCCCGGGGGCGCCGGTGTGAGAGCCGCTGTCACCCGGGGACGGTGCACTCGAACGCGTGCAGGTACGGGTTGACCGGCCGGATCTCGCCGACCTCCAGGCCGGCGTCCGCCATCCGCGTGACGAGGCTGTTCTTGGTGTGCTTCGCACCGCCCACGTTGAGCAGCAGCATCAGGTCCATGGCGGTGGTGAACTTCATGGACGGGGTGTCGTCCACCAGGTTCTCGATGATGACGACCCTGGCTCCGGGGCGGGCCGCCGCGATGACGTTGTGCAGGGTCCTGCGGGTGCTGTCGTCGTCCCACTCCAGGATGTTCTTGATGATGTACAGGTCGGCCTCCACCGGGATCGCCTCACGGCAGTCGCCGGGGAGGATCGCGGTCCGCTCGGCGAGCGGACCGCCCTCGCGCAGCCGGGGATCCGCCTTCGCCGCCACTCCCGGCAGGTCGAGCAGGACCCCTCGTACGGACGGGTGCTTCTCCAGCAGGCTCGCCAGTACGTGGCCCTGGCCGCCGCCGATGTCCGCGACCACCGAGACCCCGGTGAGGTCGAGGAGTTCCGCGACGTCCAGCGCCGACTGCATGCTGGAGGTCGTCATGGCCCGGTTGAACACGTGGGCGGACTCGTGCGCGTCCTGGTGCAGGTAGTCGAAGAAGCCCTTGCCGAACAGGTCGTGGAAGACGCTCCCGCCGGAGCGCACCGCCTCGTCGAGCAGGGGCCAGGCCTGCCAGGTCCAGGGCTCCGTGCACCACAGGGAGATGTAGCGCAGGCTGTGCGGATCGTCCTCGCGCAGCAGGCGTGACATCTCCGTGTGGACGAACGTCCCGTCCTGGGTCTCCGCGAAGACTCCGTAGCAGGACAGGGCCCGGAGCAGCCGGTGCAGCGGCTTGGGTTCGCAGTCCAGCGCCGCGGCGAGCTCGGCGGCGGTGGCGGGCGCCTCCCCGAGCTCGTCGGCGACGCCGAGACGGGCCGCCGCGCGCACGGCGGCGGCGATCGCCGCGCCGAAGACGAGCTCGCGCAGCCTCATCGCCGTCTGGGGGGCGGGGGCTGCCGCGGGAGCGGCGGTGGGGGTGGGGGTGGTGCTTACCGTGGTCATACGGCCTCGATTCCACTGATGAGGGGGATCACGGGTCAGCACATCCCCGCGGGCTGGGAGGTCCCGCAGCGGTTGCCGACGAACGTGTTGCCGGACCCCGTCCCCTGGTTGGCCAGGTCCGCCGGCTGGTTGCCCCGTACGTCGTTGTCCTTGATGACGTTGTCGGTGTTCTGGGCGCCCACGAAGCTCTTGAACAGGAGGATTCCGCCGGACAGCGGCGAGGAGCCGACGTTGCCGCGGATGGAGTTCGAACGGATGACCGTCTCCTCGGCTCCGGTGAGGACGATGCCCACGCCCTGGATGTCCGGGAGGCGGGTGTTGCCCTTGCAGAACTTGTTGTTCTCGTAGATCCAGTTGCCCCGGATGACCATGGCGCCGGCGCCCGGCTCGCCCTCGTCGCCGACGACGAAGATCCCGCCGCAGTTGCCCGTCACGATGTTGTCGCTGACGGAGAGGTTCCGCACCCGCCTGACCGTGACCCCGATGCGGTTCCCGGTCAGCGTGTTGTCGCGGATCACGGCACCGCCGGTGTCGGTGGCGCCGCCCTCGCGGTCGATGGTGTTGGCGACGAAGATGCCGGACTCCGCGTTGTCACGCGCGGTGTTGTGCCGGAACACCCCCCGGGTGGACCGCTCCTGGGCGATGCCCCAGGTGCCGTTCCTCTCGGCGATCACCCCTTCGACCTTCAACCGGTCGGTACGGGTCGCCCAGATACCGCTCTTCCTGAACCCCGTCAGCGTCAGCGACCGGATGCTCACCCGGTCCACGGTCTTCTCCGCGGCTCCTATGACGCAGATACCGTTGCCGCTCTGCGCGCAGGGGTTCTCGGCGCGCGCGGGCGCGGCCGGAGGCATGATCACGGTCCCCGGCCCCGACCCGCGCAGGCTCAGGGGCTTCGTGATGTTCACGCTCTCGTGGTAGGTGCCGGGGAGCACGCGGATGCGGTCTCCCGGCAGTGCGGCATCCACCGCTTCCTGGATCGATTCGCCCGGATGCACCGTGCGCGTGGCCGCCTCGGCGGGCGGGGCCGCCACGCCGAGGCCTGCGGCCATGACGACTGAGATGCATGCGAGGACCGTGAGCTGTCGATTCGTCACAATGCCGAAGTTATGGGCGATCCGGGCAAATCGCCACAATGCACAAGCGGAAGAAGACAACCCGTGGGCAAACGGCCTCTTTTTGAGGTCCGGACGAGTGGCCGCCCGCGCGTCGCCTTGGCGCCCCGCGACCCGCCGGCGACCCGCCCGCGGAACGCCCCGCCCGGGCCACCCGGGACGCGGGGGTTGACCTCCGGCACGCGGCCCGGCTGGTCGCCGGGGGTTTCCCGGGCACTCCCCCGACGGGCAACGGGAAACCCGTCGACCCCGGCGCGCGGCGCCCGCAGGCTGGAACCGTCCGCACCAGGCACGACCCCAAGGGGAAATCATGCGCAAGATGTTCCGCGGCGCCGCCGCGCTCGCCACCGCAGCCGCCGCCGTGATCGCGCTCAGCGGTACCTCCCTGGCCCAGCCGGCCGACGCGTGGGCGGGCTGCCCGGACGGGGCGGTCTGCATCTACCCCCAGAACCAGAACCCCGCCGTCAAGCCGACCCACGTCTTCTACAGCTACGGGGCGCACAATCTGAGCAACCAGCACGGGAACCACTGGGTGCTCAACAACCAGTACGACGGTGCGACCGCAAACCTGTGCACCGGCAGCAACGGCGGTGGCTGCGGCAGCCCGATCGCCGCCAAGACCGGTGTCTACGCCGACCTGACGCCCGTCAACTCGATCCGCCTCAACCGGGCGTAATCGGTCCGACCCCGGCTGTAGCCTGGGCAGTGCCATCTCACTGCCCGGGCACGCCATGGGGGATGTCTTGGGGGATCCGGACCGCCGACGGAAATCCGATCACCAGCACGAATCGTCCGACGACGACACCACACCGCCCTTTCCCGCACAGCTGCGACGTCTGCGTGTGCAACGCGGTCTGTCACTCGCCGACATG
Organism: Streptomyces sp. NBC_00190; assembly: GCF_036203305.1. Classification (GTDB taxonomy): domain Bacteria; phylum Actinomycetota; class Actinomycetes; order Streptomycetales; family Streptomycetaceae; genus Streptomyces. Next base: position 1,481,507 of record NZ_CP108131.1, read on the forward strand.
GCCCGCCGGACGCACTACAGCAAGGGCTATCTGAGCAAGATCGAGACCGGCTCGAAGCGGGTGACCGCCGACGTGGCGCGCCGCTGCGACGAGGTACTGGGGGCGGGGGGCGAACTGCTGCGGATGGTACGGGAGACAGGACCGCCCGGCCCCGGCCCCGGCACCGATGCCGGGGCCGGGACGGGGACGGAGACCGGGCAGCAGTCGGACGGCGAGTGCCCCTACCGCGGCCTGTCGGCCTTCACCGCGCGGGACGCGGAGTGGTTCTTCGGCCGGGAACGGGCGACGGCCGAGCTGGTCGAGCGGGTCTTCGAACGCGTCGGCAGTGGGCCGCTGATGCTGGTCGCCCCGTCGGGCGCCGGCAAGTCCTCCCTGCTGAACGCCGGTCTCGTACCGGCTCTGCGGCGCCGGGGCGGGTTCCCGATGCCCGGCGCCGCCGGATGGCCGGTGGTGCGGTTCACTCCCACCGCGCATCCGCTGGAGGAGCTGCTGGACCGGACCGCGAAGGTCCTGGGCAGCGATCCCGGCATCACCGCCCAGGAGCTGCGCGACCGGCCCCGGGTGCTGCTCGAAGCCGTCCGCCGGCTGTCGGACCCGGGCCGCCGCCTTCCGCCCGTCCGGCTCGTGCTGATCATCGATCAGTTCGAGGAGCTGTTCACCCTCTGCTCCGGTGAGGAGGAGCGGCACGCCTTCGTACGGGTGCTGTCGGCCCTGTCCACCGCGGGGTCAGCGGGGGCCGGCCCGGATCCCGCCGTGGTGGTGCTCGGCGTACGGGCGGACTTCTCCGGGAGCTGTCTGGACGTGCCGGAGCTGGCCACGGTCTTCACGGCGGGGCTGTTCGTACTGCCCCCGATGACCCTTGCGGAGCTGCGGGAATCGATCACGCGTCCGGCGGAACTCGCCGGGGTCACCCTCGAACCGGGCCTGGTCCCCCTGCTGCTGCGCGACGCCGGTCTGCGCGAGGACACCCCCGGCCACACCCCCTCCGGCGCACTGCCGCTGGTCTCGCACGCGCTGATGGCCACCTGGCAGCGACGCCGGGGCGCCACCCTGACCGTCGCCGGGTACGAGCGGACCGGCGGCATCCAGGGCGCGATCGCGCGGACCGCCGAGACCGTCTTCGCCCGCCTGTACACGGACGAGCAGCGGACGATCCGCCGCGTGCTGGTGCGCCTGGTCCACGTCGCCGACGGCACGGGCGCCACCCGCCGCCGGATGAACCGCGCCGCCCTGATGGAACAGCTGGTCGACGCCGACCGGGCCGCGGCGGCGCTCGACACCTTCGTCCGGGCCCGGCTGATCACCATGGACAGCGACACCGTCGAGATCACCCACGAGGCCCTGCTGCACGCCTGGCCGCGGCTGCGCGGCTGGATCAACGCCGACCGGGCGGGCCTGCTGATCCACCAGCAGCTGTCCCACGCCGCCGCCGAATGGGAGCGCGAGGACCGCGATCCGTCGGCCCTCTACCGCGGGACCCGGCTGGACACCGCCCGCGCGTGGGCCGACGAGCTCGACGGCCGCAGCGGGCTCGGGCCGCTGGAGGAGGCCTTCCTGCGGGCGAGCCGGGCCGCGGAGGCCGGCCGGGAGCGGCTGGCCCGGCGTCAGGTGCGCCTGCGGCAGTGGATGCTGGCCACGCTCGTGGTCCTGCTGGTCCTCGCCGTGGGCGCCGGCGGGCTGGCGTACGAGCAGCGCGCGGGTGCGCTCGGCCAGGAGCGCGTCGCCCGGTCCCGGGCGCTCGCCCTGCAGTCCGCGTCGCTGGCCGCGGGCCAGCCGGAGGCGTCGATACTGCTCGCCGGGGAGGCGTACCGGACGGCGGCGACCACCGAGGCGCGCGGAGCCCTGCTGAGCACCCAGGCCCAGCCGTTCATCGCCCGGCTCGGCGGGCACGGCGGGCCCGTGAACGCGGTGGCCTTCGCGCCGGGGAACGGCACGCTGGCGACGGCCGGTTCGGACGGGACGGTGACGCTGCGGCGGCTGGCCGACCGTCGTACGACGGCGGCCTTCACCATGGCCGGCCGGGTCCGCGCCGTCGCCTTCAGCCCCGACGGCCGGACGCTCGCGGCCGCCTCGACGGACGGTCCCGCGCGGCTCTGGGACATCGCGGGCGGCCGTACGGCGGCGGTCCTCCCGGCGAGCACCACCGGCGCCCGGGCGGTGGCCTTCGCCCCCGACGGGCTGACTCTGGCCGTCGGGTCCCCCGACGGGACCGTCCAGCTGTGGGAGGCCGCCGGGGAGCACCGGGCCGTGGCCGACCTCGACGGCCATACCGGCAGGGTCAACGCTCTGGCGTACGCGCCGGACGGCCGCACGCTGGTCTCGGCCGGCTCGGACCGGACCGTACGGCTGTGGGACCCGGTGGAGGCCCGCCCGCTGGCCGTCTTCGCCGGGCACACGGACGAGGTGCTGGGGGCGGCGTTCGCTCCGGACGGGCAGTCCGTCGCCACCGGGGGCGTCGACCGGACCGTACGGCTGTGGGACGTGGCGGGGCGCCGGATCACCGCGACGCTGACCGGGCACAGCGACGACGTCAACGGCGTGGCCTACACGCCGGACGGGACGACGGTCGTCAGCGCGGGCGGCGACGGGACGACCCGGCTGTGGGACGTGCGCGGCGGCCGGCTGACGGCGACGCTCGCCGGGCACACCGACTACGTGCTCGGGGTGGCGGTGGACTCCGCGGGCGCCGTGCTGGCCACCGCCGGGTTCGACCAGTCGGTGGTGCTGTGGGACCTGCGCGGCCCGGTGCTGGCGTCGCGTCCGTTCACGGAGGTCTGGCACGCCGTGTACAGCCCCGACGGCAGACTGCTGGCCACCGCGGAAGCGGATCACACGGTGCGCGTGTGGGACGTGGCGGAGCGACGGGTGGTGGCCGCGTTCGCGGGGCACACCGAGACGGTGTTCTCGGTGGCCTTCGCCCCCGACGGACGCACGCTGGCCTCGGCGGGCTCCGACGGCACCATCCGGCTGTGGGACGTGGCGGCTCGCGCACCGGCGGCCACCCTCGCCGGCCGGGGCGGGACCGTGTTCGCGGTGGCCTTCGCCCCCGACGGGCGCACGCTCGCCGCTGCCGGCGCGGACGGCACGGTGCGGCTGTGGGACGTCCCGGCACGCCGCCCGCTCGCGGTGCTCACCGGCCACACGGACTTCGTCAACGACGTGGTGTTCAGCCCCGACGGGCGCACCCTGGCGAGCGCCGGCGACGATCTGACCGTACGGCTGTGGGACCTCTCGGCGCACGCTGCGGGCGGAATCCCGGCTCCGGCCGTGCTCTCCGGCCATACGGGCGCGGTGCGGGGCGTGGCCTTCAGTCCGGACGGGCGGACCCTCGCCAGCAGCGGCAACGACGGGACGGTCCGCCTGTGGGACGTCCGCCGCCGGCGCTTCGAGGCGGCGCTCACGGGGCACACCGGCTCCGCGCGGGGCATCGCCTTCTCCCCCGACGGCCGGACCCTGGCCAGCAGCGGCAACGACCGTACGGTGCGGCTGTGGGACGTGGCCGGGCGCCGCCTCGTGGCCGCGCTGGCCGGCCATGCCAGCGCGGTGTGGGGGGTCTCCTTCTCGCCCGACGGGCGGACGGTGGCCAGCAGCAGCACCGACGGGACCGTGCGGCTGTGGAGCCTGGACGTCGGGGCCCGGCTCGCGGAGATCGACCGCTGCTGCCGCCACGGCTGAGGTCCCGGCGGCGGCGCCGGCCGCCAGGTGTGACGAAAGTCTGACGTGCCGCCGCGACCCCTGGTCTCCGGGGACCGGCGGTGGTCGAATCGGCGGGTGAGCACAGAAGAGCGCGCAGACCCCGACGGCCGGGGCACCCCGGTCGGGCGCCGGCTGGTCCTGGGGATGCTCGGCCTCGGCGCGGCCGGGCTCGTCACCGCCCCCTACCTCCAGCACGGCTTCGAGAGCGTCGCCGACAAGGACCCCACCGGGATCAGCGGGCTGCTGCCGAACGGCGGCGGGTTCCGCTACTACTCGGTCGCCTCGTCCGTTCCCGAGCGGGGCCCGGAGGACTACCGCCTCACGGTCGGCGGGCTCGTCGACCGCCCGGTGGAGTACACCCTCGACGCGCTGCGGGCGCTCCCGCAGACCCGGGTGGTCCGGGACGTGCAGTGCGTGACCGGCTGGCGGGTCCCGGGTACCGCTTTCGAGGGGGTGCCGCTCTCGCGGCTGCTCGACGCCGCCGGGGTACGACCCGAGGCCCGGGCCATCCGCTTCGACTGCTTCGACGGCACCTACACCGAGAGCCTCACCCTCCCGCAGGCCCGCCGCGACGACGTCCTGGTCGCCCTGCGGATGCAGGACCGGCCGCTGGGCCACAGCCACGGCGGACCGGTGCGGCTGTACGTCGCCCCGATGTACTTCTACAAGTCGGCCAAGTGGCTCTCCGGGATCACCCTCACCGAGAAGGTCGAGCCGGGCTACTGGGAGCTCCTGGGCTACGACGTCGACGCGTGGGTCGGCCGCTCGAACGGACGTGACGATGCCCCCACCGTCTGAACGGGCCGCGCGCGTGCGCCGCTTCAGCCGCGCCGAGCGCCTGGTCCACCGGTCCACGGCCGCGCTCGCCCTGGTGTGCGTGGCGGGCGCCGCCTGCCTCTACCTGCCGCCGCTCGCCGAACTGGTGGGCCGCCGGCACCTGGTCGTCACCGTGCACGAGTGGTCCGGGCTGCTGCTCCCGCTGCCCTTCCTGCTGGGCCTCGCCTCCCCCGCCTTCCGCGCCGACCTGCGCCGGCTGAACCGCTTCGGGCCGCACGACCGCCAGTGGCTGCGGGCCGCGCTGCGCCGGGACCGCACGGGGCCGCGGCCCGCCGGGAAGTTCAACGCCGGGCAGAAGGTGTACGCGGGCTGGCTGGCCGGGGCGGTCCTGGTGATGCTCGGCACCGGGCTCCTGATGTGGTTCACCGGCCTCGCCCCGCTGGTCTGGCGGACCGCCGCCACCTTCGTCCACGACTGGCTGGCCCTGGCCCTCGGCATCGTGCTCGCCGGGCACATCGGCAAGGCCCTGGCCGATCCGGAGGCTCGGCGCGGCATGCGCACGGGCTCGGTCGGGCGGTCGTGGGCCGCGCGCGAGCACCCGCTGTGGCGGCCCGAGGAGTGAGCCCCCGCCGTGACGACGGGGGCTCGGCTCCCCGGGGAGGGCCTGGGCCGAGGCGATCGTCCGGCCGGGATCAGCCGCCGTCGCGGACCGCGACGATGCCGTTGAAGACGCCGACGTACGCGGTACCGTCGGGCCCGAGGGTGATCGGGGCCCAGTTGTTGTCGTACAGCGCGCCGGTGCCCGTCAGCTGCCGCCAGCGGCGCTCGCCGGTACGGAAGTCCACCGCGGTGAGGTACCAGGCGTCGATGCCCCAGAAGCTGGGCTCCTTCTCGTAGAAGTAGAGCAGCCCGTTCCCGGTGGAGAGCTTCGGGACGACGGAGGGCGAGCGGATCGCGCTCTCCCACACCGTGTCGCAGCCGCTGCCGTCGGCGCGGACGTCGATGCGGGCCACCCCGCCGACGACGGACTTGCCCAGCAGCAGGGTCGTGGGGTTCTCGTAGCCGTAGTTGTTCTCGACGACGATGCTGTTGCCCCAGGTGATCAGGGAGTTGTCTGTGGTCGAGGCGCCGGGGCCGAACACCGGCACCTTGCAGACCAGCCGCCGGTCCGCGGGCACGTCCACGCCCCGCTTGTAGACCAGGACGTTCATCCGGTCGTCGGCGTTGTCGGTGATCGCGACGTAGCCGTTGCCGAAGAGGTCCGGGGTGGTGCCCGAACCCTGGTTCACGGAGCCGGGCTTGGTCCCGGTGCCGCGGTCGTACGTCTGGCGCCACTGTGCCTCGGGGGTGCCGTCGGCGGCGGCGCGGAAGCTGTAGAGCGCGTGGTCGGTGACGATGGAGACGCCGTCCTCGGCGACCGAGAAGGAGTTCTGGATCTCCTCGCCGTCGAGCCGGACGGAGCGGATCCGCGAGGTCGCCGGGTCCACGGTGCCGACGCGGCCCTGGCGGGTGACCCACCAGATGCGGCCGTTCCAGTCGGGCATGACGGAGGTGACGGGGTCACAGGTGCCGCTGGGCCACAGGTTGGTCCAGCTGACGCAGTCGTGCGGGACCTGGCCGGTGAGGTCCCAGTCGTTGTCGACGGTGAACTTCCAGCTGCCGTCGGCGTTCTGGCTGTGGGCGAGGCGCAGGACGTGCTGGCGGGAGTCGGCCAGCACCGCCCGGTCCTGGTCGTCCAGGTAGAAGTAGGCGCCGCCCGAAGTGTCCTTGAAGATCTTCGCGAAGTCGAGCGAGGTGATCGCCTCGACCGTGGAAGAACGCTGCGGGAGCTGGTACTCCGCGAGCGTGGCGAGCGTACGGGGCTCCAGGAGCTTGGCCTTGAAGCCCGAGAAGGTGCCGCACACCGTGACGAGCCGGCCGCCCGCGTCGAAGGTGGCGGTGGCGCATTCCCCGCCGAGGGCGGCGATCTTCTCGCTGGTCACCCGGGGGTTCTTGCCGAGCGGCCCGCTCCAAGGGGACGTGGCACTGCCGGCCGCGTCGGAGTGCATGCCGCTGCGGCCGTTGGGCGCGAGGAAGGGGTGCTGCGGCGGCGCCTCGCCGGGCAGCGGTGCGGCCGGCGCGGGGCTGCCGTCGTAGTGGCTGACCAGGCGGTGGCCGGGGGCCTTGGGTATCTCGTCGGCCTGGGCCGGCGAGACTCCGTACATCACCGTGAACGCGGCGACGACCGGGACCACAGCGCAGTTCAGCGCTCTTCGGAACATCCGGGACCTCCTCCGTTTCTCTGCGGGTTCTATTGACACCACGTCTGACATCGCACCGCCGCCAGACGCTAGATCGCACTGCCCGAGGAGTCCATGGAAGAGCCGGATGATTCACGAGGGCGCAACAGTCGATCAACGATCCCTAGGGGTTGAGACTGGAGACCGCGTTCGCGGTGGCCGTCAGACTGTCGTGGATGGCCGCGGCCATGCTGCTGCTCGCGAGGTAGAAGCCGAGCAGTACGCACACGAGGGCGTGCGAGAACTTGAGCCCGCCGCTGCGCACGAAGATCCAGGCGAGGATGAAGAGCAGGACGACCACGGAGAGGGAAATCACCATCGAAACCTCCTTACTCGGCGCCATGGTGGCGCAGGCGGGGGTACCGGCGGGCGAAAGACGTGTCCTCCGTACGGGTGTTGACCGTCCGTGACGGACGGACGGTCCTTGACGATCCCGTTCCAGCGGGTCGTACGGCCGGGTTGTCGTACCGGGCGCGTGCCGGACGTGATCGGAAGAAGCCGAACCGGGCACGGCAGGGGTCTTGCCGGGCCCGCGGCCCCCGTGCCATATATGTCTAGACCTTTACGAGGAAGCGGAGGATGGCACCCCGTGCGACGCACCGCCCCGACCCTCGCTCCCCGCCTGGCCCGCGGCCCGCGCCTGGCCCTCGGGCTGTGCCTGGGCCTCGCCGGACTGGCGGCGTGCACCGCGCCCGACACCGAGGCCCCGCCCGCACCCGCCGGGCTCACCGCACAGCCCGGCAGCGCCACGACCGTGCACGTCATGTGGGAAGAGGCCGCCGAGCGCGACGGGGTGACCGGCTACCAGGTCTTCGAGTCCGGCCGCCTGGTCCGCGAACTCCCGGCCGGCAAGACCATGGTGGACATCACCGGCCTCACTCCGCAGACCGGCTACGCCTTCACGGTCCGCGCCGAGGACGCCGCCGGGAACCTCTCCGGGACGGGTCCGGCCGTACGGGCGACCACCCCGGCCGCGTCCGCCGAGGACCGTCTGGCGCCCACCGCCCCGGCCGCCACCACGGCCCGGGCCACCGGGCCCCGTGCCGCCTGGGTGTCCTGGTCCGCCGCCACGGACGACACGGGCGTGACGGCGTACGACGTCTACCAGGGCGGCGTCCGGATCCACACCGCCGGCCCCGGGGAGACCGGCACCGCGCTGAGCGGCCTCCAGCCCGACACCGTCTACACGTTCACCGTGCGGGCCCGCGACGGGGCGGACAACTCCTCCCCCGACGGCCCGGCGGTGGACGTGACCACCCCGCCCGCCTCCGGTGACGGACCGGGCACCGCACCCGCCGGGTTCACGGCGACCGCCTCCCCCGGCGCGGTCACGCTCACCTGGACCGCCCCGGAAACCGGGCGCGAGACCAGCGAGTACGAGCTGTACGTCAACGGACGGCCCACCACCGTCATCCAGTTCGGCACGGGTGCGGTCCCCAGCGGACGTGCGGAGCACCGGATCACGGTGACCGAGCCCGCCGGTACCGTGTGGGCGGTCAAACTGCGCGCCCGGCTGCCCGACGGCAACTGGGGCGCTTTCTCTGCGGAGCGGACAGTCACCCTCATAGCGTGAAATCCGGCAACGATCTGGCCTGAACAGCACGGCCGGGTACGGAGATCGCGCACAATACTCCCGTGTTCGGTGAGTACTCGGTCAACAACAATCAGCCAGATTCCGCAGGCGGCGGCGGTGCGTCAGACTCCGGCGGCGTGCCGGGAAACCTGCCGCCGGAATCGGCGAGCTTCGTCGGCCGGGAGCGCGAACTCGGCCTTCTCGACGGCCTGTTGCGCGAGCACAGGCTGGTCACACTCACCGGCGTGGGCGGTGTCGGCAAGTCCCGGCTCGCCCTGCGGGCCACCGCCGCGGCCTGCCGGGACCGGCGGGACGGCGTGGGGTGGGTCGAGCTGTCGCCGCTGCGCGACCCCGCCCTGCTCGCCACGGCCGTCGCCCACGCCGTCGGCCTCGCCGACCACTCCGCGCGCTCCCTCGACGAGGAGCTGTGCGCGTGGATGGCCGACAAGGAACTCCTCCTCGTCCTGGACACCTGCGAGCACCTGGTGGCAGCCTGCCGCCACCTGGTGGGTGAACTCCTGCAGTCCGCCCCCGGGCTGACGGTCCTGATCACCTCCCGGGAGCCGCTCGGCTCCCCCGGCGAGGAGGTCGTCGAGATCCGCCCGCTGCCCTGCGAGGGGCCCGACAGTGACGCCCTCACCCTCTTCCGCGCCCGCGCCCTCGCCGCGACCCCGCAGGCGTCGGCCGCCTTCGAGGACGCCGGCCGGACCGCGGTCGCGGCCGAGCTCTGCCGCCGCCTCGACGGGATCCCGCTCGCCCTGGAACTGGCCGGCGCCCGGATGCGGCTGTGGACCCTGGAGCAGATGGCGGAGCGGATCGGCGAGCGCTTCGACATGCTCGCCGACACCCGGGCCGTCATGCTGCCCCGGCACCAGACGATGCGGACCACGATCGGCTGGAGCCACGAGCTGTGCGAGCCGCTGGAACGGCTGTTGTGGGCCCGGCTCTCCGTCTTCACCGGGGACTTCGACATCGCCGCCGCCCGGGCCGTGTGCGCGGGCGGTCCGCTGCCCGCCTCGCGGGTGGAGCGGGTGCTGGCGGGCCTGGTCACCAAGTCGGTGGTCCGGCGCACCGAGGAGCGGGGCGGCGGAGCCCGCTACCGGATGCTGGACACGATCCGCGAGTACGGGCACGACTGGCTGGGCGAGCTCGGCGAGCGGCGGATCGTCGCCGACCGGCACGCCCACTGGTACGGGGCCCTCACCCAGGCCGCCGAGCGGGGCTGGCTCGGCCCCGGGCAGGTGGACTGGTACCGCAGGATGACCGCCGAGCACGCTCAGCTGCGTACGGCCCTAGAGCACCTGCTGGGCAACGACCCGGCAGCGGCACTGGAGATGGCCGGGACGCTGTGGTTCTACTGGTTCGCGTGCGGACACGTGCACGAGGGCCGCGGCTTCCTGGAACGGGCGCTGCACGCCGCCCCGGCAGCGGGCGCCGCCCACAACCAGGCCGTGTGGGCCCTCGGGCTGACCGCGCTGCTCCAGGGCGACATGGACACGGCCCGCCGGACCGGCGAGGAGTGCGCCCGGGGCGCGGCCCCGCTCGCGGACCCCGAACAGGAGCTGCGCGCGGCCTACTTGCAGGCGGCGTCGGTGCTGATGCCGGGCGACCCCGTACGGGCCCTCGCGCTGGGCGGTCCACGGGCCCGGGCGGGCCACGGCGGGCGGCCCAGCGGCCCGGGCTGGCTCCTGTGCAAGCTGGCCAGCGGCTACGCCCTGTGCGACCTCGGGCGCTTCGAGGAGGCCGCCGAGGAGGCGCGGTCCCTGCGGGAGACCTGCGCGGAGCTGGGCGAGCGCTGGCTGCGGGCGTACGCCGACTACGTGTTGGCGGTGGCCGCACTGGGCCTGGGCGACCACGGGGAGGCGGCCCGGCACGTGCGGGCCATGCTGTCCGGCAAACGGCTGCTCGGCGACCGCTTCGGCATCGCGCTGGGCCTGGACCTGCTGGCCGCGGCGGTGGCGGGGCTGGGTGACGGGGAGCTGGCGGCGCGGCTGCTGGGCACCGGGCACGCCTGGTGGCGCACGGTCGGCCGGCCGCAGATGGGCGGCGCGCCCTCGCTGATGGCCCTGCGGGACCAGGGCGAGCGGCAGGCCAGGGCGGCGATCGGCGACGCCGCCTTCGAGGCGGCGTTCCGGGGCGGCGCGGCGGCGTCCACCGGCTGACCGGCAGCCGGTGGACGGCTTGCTAAATCCTGGGCTCCCGTCAGTACGGGAGGGGTCTGCCCGACGGTGTGCGCAGATCCAGGTCTCGGGGGGCGGGCTTGGGGACGGGCTTGCGGATCAGCTGCTGGCGCATGCTGCCTCCTCGCTCAGACCAGGACCGGGCGGCGGGGTTCCACCGCACGGCCGTCGGGGAGCAGTTCACCGGTGTCGTCGAAGACGACGGCGCCGTTGCACAGCAGGCTCCAGCCCTGTTCGGGATGGAAGGCCACGGTACGGGCGGCATCGTGGTCTGCGCTGTCTACGGCAGGACAGGGGGGCTGGTGGGAGCACATCGGCGCACCTCCTCGCAATGTGGGGCGGGAGAGCCGGTGGTCACCCGGTCGAATCCGCGATCCACGGTGGCGGTGAGTATTGCTGATCGCCACCCCCGGACGGAACCCATATTCGCGGTCCAGTTCAGGGTGTGTATGCCCGATTACCATGCGCTCATGCCCGGTATCCGGTTTGTTCACCGTACCCATTTGCCGGCGGCCGAGACCTGGCTGAGGCTGACGGACTGGGAGCGCCACGGCTCGCAGGTCCCCTTCACCCGGACGATCATCGTCACGGAGCCCCCGACGCGCGCCGGAACGCTCTTCACGGCGCGCACGGGTGTGGGCAGGATCACATTCGACGATCCGATGGAGGTCGTGCTCTGGAACCCGCCCGACGGGGACTCGGGCGGGCTGGTGAGGCTCGTCAAGCACGGACGCGCCGTCCTGGGCTGGGCGGAGATCGCGATCCGCCCGCTTCCGGGCGGCGGCACGGAGATCGTCTGGACCGAGGAGCTGCGCCTGCGCGGGCTCCCCCGCCTGCTCGACCCGGTGGTCGCCGCGGCCGGCCGGTTCGTCTTCTCCCGCGCCCTGCGCGGCATTCTGCGCCCGTAGGCGGCGGGTTAGGGTTCGAGCCGTCACCACGCCGGTGATCACCGCGAGAACGAGGGGGATCTCCGTGGCCACCCCGCCACCGCCGCAGCAGGGCCCGTACTGGCAGCAGCAGCCGCCACCGTGGCAGGCGGGCCCGTACGTTCCGCACCAGCCCGGGGGCCCGTACGCCCGCCTCACGCCGGAGCAGGGGGCCTACGGCTGCCGGGTCTGCGGGGCGCTGCCCGTCGCGGAGACGACGGTCCACGGCCATCAGGGCATGATCGTGCTGATGCGGTTCCTCAGCCGCAAGGGGCCGTTCTGCCGCGACTGCGGGCTCGCCGTCGTCCGCGACATGTCCGCGAAGACCCTGTGGCAGGGCTGGTGGGGCCCGCTTTCCGTGTTCATCACGCCGGTCACCCTGCTGACCAACCTCGCCCCGTGGGGAAGGCTGCGCAAGCTCGGTCCGCCGGTGGGCGGCGCCATGCCCCCGCTCGACCCGGGCAGGCCGCTGTGGCGGCGCCCGGTGGCGCTGGCCGGCCTCGTCCCGCTGCTCGCCGTGATCCTCGCGTTCCCCGCCCTGATCCTGATCGGCCTGCTGGCGGGCGACGACAGCGGCCCGAGGAAGCTCGCCGTGGGCACGTGCGTGCAGGACGCGGACCGCTTCCGCACCGAGGAGCTGGTCGTCGAGAGCTGCGATTCCGCGCTGGCCAGGTACCGGATCACCAAGCGGTTGGACACCCCCGGCGCGACCTGCGCGGAAGGCGAGCTGATCAGCGTCTCCGAGCGCAGCCTGGAGGCCGCGCCCCTCTGCCTCGCGCCGTGGCGCTGAGGCCCGTCCCCGGGCCCCGGCGCCACCGGCGCGGCGCCGCGGTCTAGCGGATCGGCATGTCGGAGATCGTGCGGGCGATCACCAGCCGCTGGATCTCGCTGGTCCCCTCGAAGATCGTGTAGATCGCGCTGTCGCGGTGCATGCGCTCCACCGGGTACTCGCGGGTGTAACCGTTGCCGCCGAGGATCTGGAGTGCCTGGGCGGTCACCTTCTTCGCGACCTCGCTCGCGTAGAGCTTGGACATCGAGCCCTCGGCCGAGGTGAACGGCCGGCCCGCGACCGCCATCCAGGACGCCCGCCACACCAGCAGCCGGGCCGCGTCGATCTGCGTCCGCATGTCGGCGAGCTGGAAGGCCACGCCCTGGTTGTCGATGATCGGGCGGCCGAACTGCGTGCGCGTCTTGGCGTAGTCGAGCGCGACCTCGTACGCGGCCCGCGCCGTGCCGACCGCCATGGCGCCGACCGCCGGACGGGACGCCTCGAAGGTGGCCATGGCCGCGTTCTTCACGCGCTCGCCGCCCCCGCTGCGCGCCCGCTCGTGGGCCCTGGCGAGCCGCTCGTCCAGCTTCTCCTTGCCGCCGAGCAGGCAGGACCCGGGGACCCGTACGTCCTCCAGCACCACCTCGGCGGTGTGCGAGGCGCGGATGCCGTGCTTCTTGAACTTCTGGCCCTGGGAGAGGCCCGGGGTGCCCGGCGGCACGATGAAGGAGGCGTGCCCCTTGGTGCCGAGCTCCGGGTCGACGACGGCGACGACGATGTGGACGTTGGCTATGCCGCCGTTGGTCGCCCAGGTCTTGGTGCCGTTGAGCACCCACTCGTCCTTGGCCTGGTCGTAGACGGCCCGGGTGCGCATGGCGCCGACGTCGGAGCCCGCGTCCGGCTCGGAGGAGCAGAAGGCGGCGACCTTCACGTCGTTCTGGTCGCCGTACATCTGCGGGATCCAGGTGCCGATCTGCTCCTCGGTGCCGTTGGCGACGACGCCGATGGCCGCGAGCCCGGTACCGACGATCGACAGGGCGATGCCCGCGTCGCCCCAGAAGAGCTCCTCCATCGCCATCGGGACGCCGAGGCCGGTGGGGTCGAAGAACTGCTGGGCGTAGAAGTCCAGCGAGTAGATGCCGACCTTCGCGGCCTCCTGGATGACGGGCCAGGGAGTCTCTTCGCGCTCGTCCCATTCCGCGGCCGCGGGCCGGATCACGTCGGCGGCGAAGCCGTGGATCCAGTCCCGCACCTGCTTCTGGTCGTCGCCCAGCTCCATGGTGAACTCCGCCATGTCCCCTCCACCTGTCTGTACTGGTCTATGCATGGGTTACTAGCGGTAACCAACACGAGGCCACAGTCTGTTACCGGTCAGTAAGCAGTGTCAAGCGCGGGCCGTGCCGCCGTGGAGGCCGCCGCCGCTTCGATCGACCGGGTGTGCGGGGTGTTACGTTGCGTGGGCGTCACGCACATCGCAAGGGCGGGGAGAGAAAACACATCATGGAGACCACGCAGCAGGCAGGCGAGCCGGGAGCGGCCGAGCGACGGCGCCGGGAGCTGCTCGAAGCCGCCGACCGGGTCGTGCTCAGGGACGGCCCCAAGGCCTCCATGAACGCGATCGCGGCGGAGGCCGGCATCACGAAGCCGATCCTCTACCGGCACTTCGGCGACAAGGCGGGCCTCTACCAAGCGCTCGCCGTCCGGCACACCGACGCCCTGCTCGGCTCGCTGCGGGCCGCGCTCGACGCCCCCGCCGAGCGGCGCCGCCGGGTGGAGGCCACTCTCGACACCTACCTCGCCGCCATCGAGGCCCGCCCGCAGGTCTACCGCTTCCTGATGCACCCGGCCGAGGACTCCCAGAGCGCCGAACGGGGCTTCGACGTCGGCCTGCACTCGGCCCCGCTGCTGCGCCGCCTCGGCGAGGAGCTGGCCGAGGTGATCGGCGAGCGCGTGGACCTGGGCCCGGGCGGCGAACGCCTGGCCCGCGTCTGGGGTCACGGCATCGTCGGCATGATGCACGCGGCCGGCGACTGGTGGCTCGGCGAACGCCCCTGCGAGCGCGCGGAACTGGTCACGGGCCTCACCGACCTCCTCTGGGGCCGCCTGGGCACGGCGGGCAACCGCGCGGACGGCCCGGGCTTCTGACCCGCGCCGAGGCGACCTGGCTAACCGCGCGGCGCCGCGGCACCCCACGGCGTCTTGCGGATCGCGCGCCGGAGCCTGCGCGCGCGCAGGCCCGTGACCCGGTCCGCGTAGACCGTGCCCGCGAGGTGGTCGCACTCGTGCTGCAAGCACCGCGCGAAGAATCCGGTGCCCTCGATCCGTACCGGCGCCCCGTCGGAGGTGACCCCTTCGACGACCGTGCGGTCGAAGCGCGCGGTACCCGCCTCCAGCCCGGGCAGCGAGAGGCAGCCCTCGGGACCGAGGAACTCGTCCCCGTCGGCCGCCACCAGGCGCGGGTTGACGATGTGCCCGACGTGCCGGACGTCCTCGTCGTCGGGGCAGTCGTAGACGAACACCCGCTGCCCGACCCCGATCTGGTTCGCGGCGAGGCCGACGCCCTCGGCGGCGTACATCGTCGCGAACATGTCCTCGATGAGCCGGTCGAGGACCGGACCGAATTCGGTGACCTCCGCGCAAGCGGAATGGAGCACCGGATCGCCCAGGAGGCTCATGGTGCGGACGAGGCCGGTGGTGCCGGGGATGGGGCGCTGTCGCATGGCCGTAAGCCTACGACGGGCGAATATATGAGGAGATCTGCCGTGGCGGGGGGGCGCCGCGGTCAAGGCCCCGGCAGGTACTGGATAGGCTGGGGCCGACCGACGCAAGGAGGACAAGGGACGATGGCAGGCAACACAGAGCCGCTTTCGCCGCGGGCCAAGCTGGCCGTGACGGCGGGCAAGGCCGCGGCGGCGGTGTCGCGGGCCGCGGGACGCGGAAGCGGATCGGTGATCGGTGGCAAGGTCGCACTCAAACTCGACCCCGATCTCCTCGGAGCGCTCGCGCAGCATCTCGACGTCGTCCTCGTCTCCGCGACGAACGGCAAGACCACGACGACCCGGCTGATCGCGGAGGCCCTGCGGGCCAGCGGTCCGGTCGTCTCCAACGCGCTGGGCGCGAACATGCCGGCAGGCATCACCTCGGCACTGGCGGGCGGCTCGGACGCCAAGTACGGCGTCATCGAGGTCGACGAGAAGTACCTGGCCGGGGTGGCCCGGGACGTCACCCCCAAGGTGATCGCCCTGCTGAACCTCTCCCGCGACCAGCTGGACCGCGCCGCCGAGACGCGCATGCTCGCGGAGAAGTGGCGCGAGGGCCTGTCGGGCTCCAAGGCGGTCATCGTCGCGAACTGCGACGACCCGCTGATCGTCTGGTCCGCCTCCTCCTCCCAGAACGTGGTGTGGGTCGCGGCCGGCCAGGAGTGGAAGGACGACGCCTGGTCGTGCCCCTCCTGCGGCGGTGTCATGCAGCGCCCGGGCGACGACTGGTTCTGCGGCGAGTGCGGCTTCCGCCGCCCGGTGCCGACCTGGGTGCTCTCCGGCGACCACGTCCTGGACCCCCACGGCTCGGCCTGGCCGATCCACCTCCAGCTGCCGGGCCGCGCCAACAAGGCCAACGCCGCCACCTCGGCCGCCGTGGCCGCCGTCTTCGGCGTCCCGCCGCAGGTGGCGCTGGAGCGGATGTACCAGGTGCAGGCCGTCGCCGGCCGCTACGACGTCGTGAACTTCCAGGGCCGTGAGCTGCGGCTGCTGCTCGCGAAGAACCCGGCGGGCTGGCTCGAAACGTTTTCTCTGATCGACCCGCCGCCCACCCCGGTGATCCTCTCGGTGAACGCGCGCGGCGCCGACGGCACCGACACCTCCTGGCTGTGGGACGTGGACTACCCGCGCCTGGCCGGCCACCCGATCTTCGTGATCGGTGACCGCAAGCTGGACCTCGCGGTCCGCCTCGAGGTCGCCGGCCTGGACTTCCGGGTGTGCGAGACCCTCGACGAGGCCGTGCAGCTCGCGCCGCCCGGACAGATCGAGCTGATCGCGAACTACACCGCCTTCCAGGACGTGCGCCGCCGCGTCGGCAACTAGCCCCGTCAGAACCGCAGAGGACAAGAGCATGAGCGACAACAGCCTGCGTCTGGTGTGGGTCTACCCGGACCTGCTCAGCACGTACGGAGACCAGGGCAACGCCCTCGTGGTGGAGCGCCGGGCGCGCCAGCGCGGCCTGGACGTCCAGCGCGTGGACGTGCGCAGCGACCAGCCGATCCCCACTTCGGGCGACATCTACCTGATCGGCGGCGGTGAGGACCGGCCGCAGCGGCTGGCGGCCGAGCGCCTGCTGCGCGACGGCGGTCTGGAGCGGGCCGTCTCCAACGGGGCGATCGTCTTCTCCGTCTGCGCCGGGTACCAGATCCTCGGCAAGGAGTTCGTCAACGACATGGGCCAGCGCCAGGAGGGCCTGGGCCTGCTGGACGTCGTCACCGTGCGCGGTGAGGGCGAGCGGTGCGTCGGCGACGTCCTCGCCGACATCGACCCGCGCCTGGGCCTGCCGCAGCTGACGGGCTTCGAGAACCACCAGGGCGTCACCCACCTCGGCCCGACGGCGCGGCCGTTCGCCCGGGTGAGCATGGGCCGGGGCAACGGCACCGGCGACGGCACCGAAGGCGCCTACAACGACACCGTGTTCGGCACCTACATGCACGGCCCCGTGATGGCCCGCAACCCGCAGATCGCGGACCTGCTGCTGAAGCTGGCCCTCGACGTCAACGCGCTGCCGGCCATAGACGACCGGTGGTACGAGGCGCTGCGAGCCGAGCGCATCGCTGCGGCGACGCAGCCCGCGTAGGCGGCACGACACCAGACTTTCGGCCCGGATTCCCCTGGTGGGAACCGGGCCGACGTGCGTTCGCACCACGTTCGGGACCAGCATGTGGAGGATGGTTCAGCGACCCTCGTTCCGCTTGTAGGGTGACGTGTAGTTCCAACCGGACGACGTGGTCCGGTCGTCGGCCCACGTTGCAAAGGTCTTTCCTGCCATGCGCATAGGTGTGCTCACTTCCGGTGGCGACTGCCCCGGCCTCAATGCCGTCATCCGCTCCGTCGTGCACCGCGCCGTCGTCGACCACGGCGACGAGGTGATCGGCTTCCACGACGGCTGGAAGGGCCTCCTGGAGGCGGATTACCGCAAGCTCGACCTCGACGCCGTCGGCGGCATCCTCGCCCGCGGCGGCACCATCCTCGGCTCCTCCCGGGTCCAGCCCGCGCATCTGCGTGACGGCGTGGAGCGCGCCCGCGGCCACGTCGCGGACCTCGGTCTCGACGCGATCATCCCGATCGGCGGCGAGGGCACCCTGAAGGCGGCGAACCTGCTCTCGCAGGCCGGTCTGCCGATCGTCGGTGTCCCCAAGACCATCGACAACGACATCGCGTCCACCGACGTCACCTTCGGCTTCGACACCGCCGTCGGCGTCGCCACGGAGGCGCTGGACCGGCTCAAGACCACCGCCGAGTCCCACCAGCGCGTGATGGTCGTGGAGGTCATGGGCCGCCACACCGGGTGGATCGCCCTGCACTCGGGCATGGCGGCCGGCGCGCACGCGATCGTCGTGCCGGAGCGCCCCTTCGACATCGACGAGCTGACGGCGATCGTCGGCGAGCGCTTCTCCGCGGGCAAGCGGTTCGCGATCGTCGTGGTCGCCGAGGGCGCCAAGCCCCGCCCCGGCTCGATGAACTTCGAGCAGGGCGGAACCGACATCTACGGACACGAGCGGTTCGCCGGCATCGGCAACACGCTCGCCGTGGAACTGGAACAGCGCCTGGGCAAGGAGGCCCGGCCGGTGATCCTGGGCCACGTGCAGCGCGGCGGCACACCCACCGCGTACGACCGGGTCCTCGCGACCCGCTTCGGCTGGCACGCCGTGGAGGCCGCCCACCGCGGCGAGTTCGGCATGCTCACGGCGCTGCGCGGCACGGACATCGTGATGGTCCCGCTCGCCGAGGCGACCTCGACCCTCAAGACCGTCCCGGCCGAGCGCTACGACGAGGCTCAGACGGTTCTGTGACCGTATGCCCGTTAGTGCCGCCCCCGCGCGCAGGAGCGACCGGGGGCGGCATTACTGTGGTGCAGCGCCACAGTCAAGGGAGTGAACAGATGGACCACAGCGGGCACGGCATGGACATGAACATGGACCTGCCGCCGTTCACTCTCGGGCGCGGGCTGGAGTTCTCCTTCGACGCCTTCTTCCTCTTCGGCTCCCTGCTGGGGCTCGCCCTGTACGGGTGGGGCGTGCTGCGGCTGCGAGCACGCGGGGACGCCTGGCCGCTGGGCCGGACCATCGCCTTCACGTCGGGTGTGCTGACCGTGGCCTTGGTGATGTGCACCAAGCTGAACGACTACGGCATGGTCATGTTCAGCGTGCACATGGTCCAGCACATGGTGATCAGCATGGTCACGCCGATCCTGCTGCTCCTCGGCGCCCCGGTGACCCTGGCACTGCGCGCGTTGCCGCCCGCCGCGCGCGGCCACAAGGGGCCGCGCGAGCTCCTGCTGATGCTGCTGCACAGCCGCTACATGCGGATCATCACCCACCCGGCCTTCACGATCCCCATGTTCATCGCCAGCCTCTACGGCCTGTACTTCACCCCGCTCTTCGACTTCCTGATGGAGTCCCAGGCCGGGCACATCGCGATGATGGTGCACTTCCTCGCCGTCGGCCTGATCTTCTTCTGGCCGATCATGGGCGTGGACCCGGGCCCGCACCGCCCCGGCTACGTGATGCGGATGCTGGAGCTCTTCGCCGGCATGCCCTTCCACGCCTTCTTCGGCATCGCCCTGATGATGGCCAGCCAGCCGATGATCAAGACGTACGAGAACCCGCCGTCCTCCCTCGGCGTCGACGCGCTGCTCGACCAGCAGTGGGGCGGCGGCATCGCCTGGGCCTTCAGCGAGATCCCGTCGGTGCTGGTGCTGATCGCCCTGGTCTACCAGTGGTACCACTCCGAGCAGCGGGCGGCGAAGCGCTCCGACCGGGCCGAGGACCGCAACGGCGACCAGGAGCTGGCGGCGTACAACGCGTATCTCGCCTCCCTCCGAGCGCGTGGCCAGTAGCGGAGTACCGCCTTCGCGCGTCACCATGGGGCATGACCGGATCCGTTAAGGCGATGGCCGTGATGACCTTCGCCGCCCTGGTGGCCGTCGCCACGTATTCCGTGGTCCTCGGCAGCAACGGCTGGCTGTGGTTCGGCTGGGTCGTGCTGGGACTGCTGACCGCCGGGATGGCCGCCTCCCGCAGCTCTTGACCGAGGCCCTGTTCGATCAAGACGGTATGCGATCAAGACAGTGTGCGATCAAGGCCGTCCTCGATCTGCCGGACCCGCCCTGACTGTCCGTACGATGACCGTGACAACGGGACATCGACGGGAGCGGCCTGGTGTTCTACCACTTGCTCAAGCACGTACTGCTCGGTCCGCTGCTCAGGCTGCTGTTCAGGCCGCGGATCGAAGGCCTGGAGAACATCCCGGCGGAGGGGGCCGCGATCATCGCGGGCAACCATCTGTCCTTCTCGGACCATTTCCTGATGCCCGCGATCCTCAAGCGGCGGATCACCTTCCTCGCGAAGGCCGAGTACTTCACCGGCCCCGGGCTCAAGGGGCGGCTCACCGCCGCGTTCTTCCGCAGCGCCGGGCAGATCCCCGTGGACCGCTCCGGGAAGGACGCGGGGCGGGCGGCCCTGCGCGAGGGGCTCGGGGTGCTCGCCAAGGACGAGCTGCTGGGCATCTACCCGGAGGGCACGCGCTCGCACGACGGGCGGCTGTACAAGGGCAAGGTGGGCGTGGCCGCGATGGCCCTGGGGGCCGGGGTGCCCGTCGTACCGTGCGCGATGGTCGGCACGTTCGAGATCCAGCCGCCCGGGCAGAAGATCCCGAAGATCCGGCGGGTGACGATCCGCTTCGGCGAGCCGATGGACTTCTCCCGGTACGCGGGGCTGGAGGGCGAGCGCGCCGTCCTGCGGGCCGTCACCGACGAGATCATGTACGCGATCCTCGGACTGTCCGGCCAGGAGTACGTCGACCGGTACGCGGCCGAGGTCAAGGCCGAGGAAGAGGAGGAACGGAAGAAGGCCCGGCGCAGGTCGCGCTGAGCCTTCTCCCGTGATGTTTCCCGGGTCCTGACGGACCGGTCCTAGCGGACGGCCGGGAGCTCCTCGCGCGCCGGGTAGTCGGCACCCGCGCCGTGGTCGAGGGACTTCGCGGCGACCGGGGCGGGGGCGACCGGAGTGGCGTGCCGGGCGCACTTCACGTCCTTGGCGTCGACCTTGCCGGTCAGCAGGTAGGTGTCGACCCGCGTGTTGATGCAGGGGTTCACCAGGCTGGTGACGCCGTGCGAGCCGGCGTTCTGCTCGGTGATGAGACGCGAACCGGCCAGGCGGCGGTGCAGCTCGACCGCGCCGTCGTACGGCGTGGCCGCGTCACGCTCGGACTGGACGATCAGCACCGGCGCCAGACCGCGCTTGGCACCGACCTCGATCGGGCTGCTCTGCTTCGACTTCCAGGTCGCGCAGGGCAGGTTCATCCACGCGTTGGACCAGGTCAGGAACGGGTACTTCTGGTGCAGCTTGGAGTTGTCCCGGTCCCACTTGGCCCAGCTGGTCGGCCACTTGGCGTCGGCGCACTCGACCGCGGTGTAGACGGCGTTGCCGTTCTCGGACGCCGCGTTGCCCTTGGTGTCCGACATGTCCGGGGCGATGGCGTCGACGAGCGCCTTCTCGTCACCGGCCGCCCAGGCGGCGAAGGTCTGGGCGACGGGCACCCACGAGGAGTCGTAGTACGGAGCGCCCTGGAAGAAGCCGATGAGCTCGGCCGGGCCGACGACCCCGCCGATCGGGTTGGCCTTGGCCTTGGCGCGCAGCTCCTGGTACTTGGCCTCGACCTTGGCGCGGGAGTCGCCGAGGTGGAAGACCGCGTCGTTCTTGGCGACCCAGTCCTGCCAGTCGTTCCAGCGGGTCTGGAAGGCGACGTCCTGGCCGAGGTTGGCCTCGTACCAGATGTTGTCCTGCTCCGGGTTGACCACGCTGTCGACGATCATGCGGCGCACGTGCGTCGGGAAGAGGGTCGCGTAGACCCCGCCGATGTAGGTGCCGTAGGAGACGCCGAGGAAGTTCAGCTTCTGCTCGCCGAGGGCGGCGCGGATGACGTCGAGGTCACGCGCGGTGTTCGGCGTGGTCATGTGCGGCAGCATCTCGCCGCTGCGCTCCTTGCAGCCGTCCGCGTACTCCGCGGCGAGCTTGCGCTGGGCGCGCTTGTCGGCCTCGCTGTCCGGGACCGGGTCGGCCTTGGGCGCCTTGACGAACTCCTGCGGGTCGATGCAGGAGATGGGCGCGGAGTGGCCGACGCCGCGGGGGTCGAAGCCCACGAAGTCGTACGCCTTGGAGGCGTTGACCCACAGCGGGCTCTTGGTGGTGACCCGGCGCGGGAAGCGCATGCCGGAGCCGCCGGGGCCGCCGGGGTTGTAGACGAGCGCGCCCTGGCGCTCCTCCTTGGTGCCCGTGCTGCCGATGCGGTCGACGGCGAGCTCGATGGTCTTGCCGAACGGCTTGGTGTAGTCGAGCGGGACCTTCACCCATCCGCACTGGATGGGCTTTTCGAAGCCCCAGTCCGCGGGGCAGTCCTTCCACTCGATCCCGGTGCGGGCGGCGCGGGCGGCGGCGATCTGGACGCCCACCGCCTCCGCGGCCCCGTTGTCACGGCCGGCCGAGGCCGCCGAGGCGGACGGCGCGAGCATCAGGCCCGCCGCCAGCGTGCCGGTGATCAGTGTGGCGGCGCTCCCCAGCGCCGCGTTGCGTATCACGTGGTTGTTCCCCCTGCGTCAGTCGCCGCCGTGGGCGGCCGGATTGGTCGGTCTTCGGTCGTCGGCGTGCAGGGGGATCCTTGCGCCTTACCGTCACCCGGCAACAGAGCAGGGTCCACTTCTTTGCCAACCCGATAACCGGAGACGTGAGTACCGCTGAGCGGTGTCTGTTTCGTCCCGGAACTACCCCTGCGGCGACGGGCCGTAGGTGCGTTCGGCCACGTCCAGCAGCTCCCGCAGCCGCAGGGCGTCCGGGGCCATGGCCGTCACGAGGACGGCCGGGCCGGCCAGCGGCGTGGCCACGGCGAACTCCCCCAGCACCGCCGCCGGGGGCGGGGCCTGGGCGAAGGCGGGGTCGACGACCAGGAGTTGGCCGAGCGCCCGGTGCCCGGCGAGTCCGGCCGGGCCGTCCCAGCCACCGGGCGCGCCGGGGCCGCAGGCGAGCTCCTGGTCCAGGAGCGGCCGCCCGCCGCGGGTGGCGGTGAGCCGGCTGCGCAGCAGGCCCGGGTCCTCCCCCCAGCGTCCGAGGACCTGTTCCTCGCGCAGCACCAGGTGCGCGGTCGGCGCCAGTTGGACCCGCGTCCGCACCCGCAGGTCGCTGCCGCGCACGGAGACCAGCGGCTCCGGCAGCCACCGCACCGACGCGCCGTCCTCCAGGGTCAGGTGTACGTCGTACCGTGCGGGCTCGCCGCCCCGGCCGGGCAGCGCGAGGGTCGCCGCCGCCGAGGCGAGGGCGAGGTGCGCTCCGGGTCCGGCGGCGGCCTCGACGGTGAGGTGGTCCCCGCCCAGCGGGGCGCTCATGGCGCCGACCAGCATGACCCCGGCCTCGGTGGCGGTCCCCCGGGTGCGGCGCAGGGCGAGCGGCCCTTCCCCGGCGAGCAGCGGCAGCGCGGTCCCGCCCCGCCCGTCGGCGACGGCGCGGATGCGGGCGGTGGCCCGCAGGCCCGCCGGGGGCAGGGTGACGGGAGGCGCGCCGGTCACCGTACGGCCCAGGCGGCGATCCGCTCGCGCACCCAGGCGGCCACCGGGGCCACGCCCTCGGGGCTGCGCAGCGACTGGAAGGCGACGGGCAGTTCACCGCGCTGCTCGGCGGCGTCGCGGGCCATCCGGCCGAGGTCGGAGCCGACGTGGGGGGCGAGGTCGGTCTTGTTGACGACGAGGAGGTCGGCGGTGGTGACGCCGGGGCCGCCCTTGCGCGGGATGTCGTCCCCGCCGGCCACGTCGATGACGAAGATCTGGGCGTCGACGAGACCCCGGGAGAAGGTGGCGGTCAGGTTGTCCCCGCCCGACTCGACGAGGATCAGGTCGAGCGGGCCGCTCTGCCGGAAGGCGTCCTCCAGTTCCTCGACGGCCTCCAGGTTGGCGGAGATGTCGTCGCGGATGGCGGTGTGCGGACAGGCCCCGGTCTCGACGGCGGCGATCCGCTCGGGGGGCAGGACGGCCTCGCGGAGCAGGAACTCGGCGTCCTCACGCGTGTAGATGTCGTTGGTCACGACGGCCATGGACAGTTCGGCGCGCAGGGCGCGGCACAGGGCGGCGACGGTGGCGGTCTTGCCGGAGCCGACGGGTCCGCCGAGTCCGATGCGCAGGGCGCGCCGGGTGCCGTCGGGGCGGACCGGTTCGGCGCTGTGGGTGTGGCGGTGCGGGTAGGTGACACCGTGGTCGAGGTGCATGGGGTTCTCCTTGGGGGCTTGGTGGCCGGCCGGCGCTCAGGAGCCGGTCGGGGCGCTCAGGAGGCGGTTCGCGGCGCTCAGGAGGCGAAGAGGCGGACCGGCCAGTCGGCATGGACCTCTGCCGCGATCTCCAGCAGGGGCGAGGAGGTCGCGGGCAGGGCTTCCACGCCCTCAGTGAGGGCCCGTCGGGCGGCTTCGGCCGCCCGGGCCGCGACGGCGTCGAGTTCGGGGGCGAGACGGGCCAGGACCCCGCTCGCCTCGAAGGGGTCGAGGCCCAGCAGCCGCACGGTCGCGGTCGCGGGGCCGCCGACCGCCTCGTACGCCGCCACCTGCGCGGCGTCGGACGGCCCGAGCCCGGCCGCCCGGGCGGTGAGGCCGAGCACGACGGGCTGGTGGGCGCCGCGCGGGAACGCGGCGGCCAGCGCCTCCAGTTCGGGGCCGGGCCAGGTGGCCCGGGCGGCCCGCAGCAGCTGGCGGCCCAGCCGCCGTGCGGCGGTGCGCAGGGCGGGCGAGGGGGTTCGCGCGTCGGCCGCGGCGTCGAGCTCCGCCGGATCGATCCCGAGGGCGGCGGCCGCGGCGAGCGCGGCGGCGGTGAGTCCGGCGGTGTGCAGCCGGCCCCGGCAGAAGTCCTCCAGGGTGGCGGCGTCGTGGATCCGGCCGGCCTTGCAGGCCGCCTCGGCCCCGCCGGAGTGCGCGTGGCCCCCGGCGGGGAAGCGGCCGTCGGCGAGGACGAGCAGCGCGGCGAGGCTCATCGGAAGAGACCTTCCATCAGAAGAGGAAGTATCTCTGGGCCATGGGCAGTTCGGCCGCCGGCGCGGGTTCCACGGCCTCGCCGTCGATGGTGACCGTGAAGGTGTCGGCGTCCACCTCTACCCGGGGCATGGCGTCGTTGTTGCGCATGTCCGCCTTGCCGACCTTGCGGGTGTTCTCGATGGCCACGAAGGCCTTGCCGAGGCCGAGCCGGTCGGGCAGTCCGTCGTCGAGCGCGGCCTGCGCGGTGAAGTTCAGCGAGTTCAGGGCGGGCGCACGGCCGTGGCTGCCGAACATCGGGCGGGGCAGCACCGGCTGCGGGGTCGGGATGGAGGCGTTGGCGTCGCCCATCTGCGCGTAGGCGATCTGGCCGCCCTTGATGACCAGTTCGGGCTTGACCCCGAAGAACGCGGGGCTCCACAGCACCAGGTCGGCGAGTTTGCCGGTCTCGACGGAGCCGATCTCACGGGCCAGCCCCTGGGCGACGGCGGGGTTGATCGTGTACTTGGCGACGTAGCGACGGGCGCGGTGGTTGTCGGCGGGGCCGTCGCCGGGGAGGAAGCCGCGCCGCTTCTTCATCACGTGGGCGGTCTGCCAGGTGCGCAGGACGACCTCGCCGACCCGGCCCATGGCCTGGGAGTCGGAGGAGATGATCGAGATGGCTCCGAGGTCGTGCAGGACGTCCTCGGCGGCGATGGTCGAGGGCCGGATCCGGGACTCGGCGAAGGCGAGGTCCTCGGGGACGGCCGGGTTGAGGTGGTGGCAGACCATCAGCATGTCGAGGTGTTCCTCGGCGGTGTTGACGGTGTGCGGCCGGGTGGGGTTGGTGGAGCTCGGCAGTATGTTGGGCTCGGAGACCACGGTGATGATGTCGGGGGCGTGACCGCCGCCCGCGCCCTCGGTGTGGTACGAGTGGATGGTCCGCCCGGCGATGGCGGCGAGCGTGTCGCCGACGAATCCGGCCTCGTTGAGGGTGTCCGTGTGGATGGCGACCTGGGCGCCGGTCTCGTCACAGACGCTCAGGCAGGCGTCGATGACGGCGGGGGTGGATCCCCAGTCCTCGTGGATCTTGAAGCCGAGGGCTCCGCCGCGCAGCTGGGAGTGCATGGCCTCGCGGGACATGGTGTTGCCCTTGCCGAGGAGGCCGATGTTGACGGGGTAGGCCTCCAGCGCCGCGAACATCCGGGCCAGGTGCCAGGGTCCGGGAGTGACGGTGGTGGCCTTGGTGCCCTCGGCCGGTCCGGTGCCGCCGCCGACCAGGGTGGTGATGCCGGAGGCCAGGGCCTCGTCGATGACCGTCGGCGAGATGAAGTGCACGTGGGCGTCGATGGCCCCGGCCGTGACGATCTTCCCGTTGCCCGCGATGATCTCGGTCTCGGGGCCGATGACGAGGGCCCGGTCCACCCCGTCCATGGTGTCGGGATTGCCGGCCTTGCCGATGCCGCAGATCCGGCCGTCGCGGAGGCCGACGTCGGCCTTGACGATGCCCCAGTGGTCGAGCACGACCACCCCGGTGATCACGGTGTCGGGCGCGCCCTCGGCCCGGGTGGTGCGGGCCTGTCCCATGGATTCGCGGATCACCTTGCCGCCGCCGAAGACGGCCTCGTCGCCGGCCCGTCCGGGGCCGCCGCTGAGGTCCTGCTCGATCTCGACGAAGAGGTCGGTGTCGGCCAGCCGGATCCGGTCACCCGTCGTCGGCCCGAAAAGGTCGGCGTACACCTGGCGGGAGAGCTCAGCCATCGAGCGGCCCTCCGGTCTCCCCGCGCAGTCCCGGTACGGTGCGCGAGCCCGCGAGCGGTACGAGTTCCACCGCGACCGGGATGCCCGGCTCGAAGCGCACGGCGGTGCCGGCGGCGATGTTGAGCCGCAGTCCGCGGGCGGCGCGGCGGTCGAAGTCGAGGCCGGGGTTGGCCTCGGCGAAGTGGTAGTGGGAGCCGACCTGGACGGGCCGGTCGGCGGCGTTGAGCACGGTGAGGCGGGTGACGGGGCGGCCCTCGTTGAGGAGCACCGGGCCGTCCCCGTAGGCGATTTCGCCGGGGATCATGCGGGCACTCCCCTTCAGACGATCGGGTCGTGGACGGTGACGAGTTTGGTGCCGTCCGGGAAGGTGGCCTCGACCTGGACGTCGTGGATCATCTCGGGGATCCCCTCCATGACGTCCTCGCGGCCGAGCACGGTGCGGCCGGAGGCCATGAGCTCGGCCACGGTCCGCCCGTCGCGGGCGCCTTCGAGGATGTGCGAGGTGATCAGGGCGATCGCCTCGGGGTGGTTGAGGCGCACCCCTCGCGCTTTCCGCTTCTCGGCCACGTCGGCCGCCACGTGGATGAGCAGTCTCTCCTGCTCATGCGGTGTCAGTTGCACAGGTATCACCAAGCTTCCGGGACAAGATCAACAGCGCGCCGGGGCGACCCTACTGGCCGTCAACACTTTGTTGACCTGCGCATATCCGAGCCAAGCGTGTCTTGCCCAACACAGGGAAAGGCTTTCCGTCCCGACCACCGCAGCTTTACCGGATCATGGGCGGTGATTGGCGGACGAACGTGGCGCCACGCTAGGCGCCGCGCTTTTCCGTTGCGTTAACCCACGTTTCGGGAAGGCACCCGGTTCATCCCACGGGCCCCCGGATCCTGATTCCGTATACGGCTGCGACTGCGACTGCGGCTGCGGTCGCGGAACTCAGCAGCCCGTGACACTCCTGGCCGGGGCCCCGGCCGTCCAGGGCAGCGCGATCCAGACCGTCTTGCCCCCGTCCTCGGTGGGGGTGACCGAGAGCCGGCCGCCCGCTTCCGCGGTGAGCCAGCGGATGATGACCATGCCCCGGCCGTTGTCCTGCTGGACCGCCGCCGGGAGCCGCTTGGGCCAGCGCGGGTGGCTGTCGGTCACGCCGACGCGCAGCCATTCCTCGCGCTCCAGCCGGACGTCGACGGTGAAGGTGGGCGACTGGCCGAACGTGTGCTGCACGGCGTTGGTGGCGAGCTCCGAGACGATCAGCCGGACGCTGTCCGCGGTCTCGGTGTCGTCGGGCAGTCCCCATTCGCCCAGCACCTCCGCGACGTAGCGGCGGGCGGTGGCGACCGAGGCGGGATCGCTCGGCAGAGTGACGGATGCTTCCTGGTGGTCTGCCATGGCGACGGTCCCTTTCCCACCGGGGTCGAGCCGCCCCGGATCTGCGCTGGACGCCAGAGTGCCACCCATCGTGCCGCCGTTTGCGCCGATCCCCCAAGATATGCATATATCTGTCGCTCAATGCGGTGAACTCTGCTACGGAAGAGCGTATTTGGACGGCAGACTGGTGCGAGCTGTGCCGGTGGAAGGAGGCGGGTATGCAGCATGGTCCCGCGGTGCGTCGGCGCAAGCTCGGCGAGGAACTGCGCGCCCTGCGCGACCGGACCGGTCTCACCAGCGGTGAGGCCGCCCGGATCGTGGGATGGCACCAGTCGAAGATCAGCCGCATCGAGACGGGGCGCAGCGGGGTCAAGCCGGAGGACATCCGCCTGCTCCTCGACGCCTACGGGGAGCTCGTGAGCCCGGAGCAGCGCGCGCTGCTGGAGGCACTGTCGGCCTCGGCGGCCGGCCCGGGCCCCGGGGCCGACACCGGGCGGGGCCGCCAGTGGTGGCACGACTACCGGGGGCTGCTGCCGCAGGAGTACCGGGACTTCATCAGCCTGGAGGCGGGCGCCCGGGCGGCGCGCACGGTGGAACTGTCCGTGGTTCCCGGGCTGTTGCAGACACCGGAGTACGCGCGGGCGGTCACGCGGGCCGCGCTGGGCGGGCTGCCGGAGCCGAAGGTGGACGCGCTGGTCGACGTACGGCTGGCACGGCAGGCGGTGCTGCGGGCCGATCCGCCGCTGGAGCTGAGCGCCGTACTGGACGAGGCGGTGCTGCGTCGGCAGATCGGCGGACCCGGGGTGATGGCGGAGCAGCTGAGACACCTGGTGCAGGTGGGGCGGCTGCCTCAAGTTCGGCTACAGGTGCTGCCGTTCAGCGTGGGGGGTCATCTCGGCCTCACCGGACCGTTCGTCATCTTCTCATTTCCGAACATCGCCGATCTGGATGTGGTGGTACTCGACCATTTGACGAGTAGCCTCTATCTGGAGCGGAAGGAAGACCTTGAGGCGTACAGCGCCGCGTTCCGTGCCATTCAGGCGCACGCCCTCCCGCCCCAGGACTCGTCGGATCTCATCAGCTCACTTGCTGACGACGCGTAAGGAGGCACCCCCGTGTCCGCAACCCCCTTATCCACCAGCGGACTTCTGATCAGCGCGCGATGGCGGCGGAGCAGCCGCAGTACCGGAATGAACAACTGCGTGGAAGCGGCCGTCCTCGGTGGCGGCCTGCTGGCCGTCCGCGACTCCAAGCGGACGGACGGCCCGGCCGTGCTCTTCACCGGGCCGGCCTGGGACGGTTTCCTCGTCAAGGTCCGGGCGGACCTGCTCCCGTAACGCCGCCTACCGGTCCGTGGCTCCGGCGGGTGCGGTCGCAAGGATCGTCCCCACAGCCCGGTCGATCTCGTCCCCCGTGAGATCGGCCCGTGCGGTCAGCCGCAGCCGGGAGATACCGTCCGGCACGGACGGCGGCCGGAAGCACCCCACGGACAGACCCGCCTCGCGGCAGTCGGCGGCCCAGCGCAGTGCCGCCGAAGCCGACGGGGCCCGTACCGACACCACGGCCGCGTCCGGCCGGGCCGCGGTCAGGCCGGACGCGGTGAGCCGCTCGTACAGCTGGGCGGCCACCTCGCGGGCGCGGGCGGCTCGTTCCGGTTCCCGCTGGAGCAGGCGCAGGCTCGCCAGGGCCGCGCCCGCGGCGGCCGGGGCCAGCCCGGTGTCGAAGATGAAGGTCCGCGCCGTGTTGATCAGGTGCCGGATCACCTTGGCCGGGCCGAGTACGGCCCCGCCCTGGCTGCCCATCGACTTCGAGAGGGTGAGGGTGGCGACCACACCGGGCGCGCCCGCGAGTCCGGCGGCGTGCAGCGCGCCGCGGCCGCCCTCCCCCAGCACGCCCAGGCCGTGCGCGTCGTCCACGACCAGGGCCGCGCCCTCCTCCCGGCAGGCGGCTGCGTAGCCGGCCAGCGGTGCGGCGTCCCCGTCCACGGAGAACACCGAGTCGGTGACCAGCAGCGCCCGGCCCTCGTGCGCGGCGAGCGTCTTGCGCGCGGAGTCCGGGTCGGAGTGCGGGATCACGGCGATCTCGGCGCGCGAGAGACGGCAGCCGTCCACGATCGAGGCGTGGTTCCCCGCGTCGGAGGCGACCAGCGTGCCCCGGTCGCTGAGCGCGGTGACCGCGGCGAGGTTGGCCGCGTACCCGGAGGAGAGGACGAGCGCGGCCTCGAATCCGCAGAAGGCGGCGAGCTCCCGCTCGAGCTCCGCATGAAGCTCGGTCGTGCCCGTCACGAGGCGGGAACCGGTGGCTCCGCCTCCCCATCGCCCAGCCGCGTCCCGTGCGCCCCGGACGGTCTCGGGGTGCCGGGTCAGACCGAGGTAGTCGTTGCTCGCGAGGTCCAGCAGCGGCGACGACTCCGGTCGCGGGCGCAGCGTACGGACCAGTCCGGCCTGTTCACGGGCGCTCTCCGCGGCATCGATCCAGGAGAAGACATCCACGGGATCGGGAGTGTGCTGGGGCATCGGCAGGTCCTCGTGTTTTGTCGGCAGTCCACAGACCTGCCCGACCCTAGCTGCCGTGACTCCTGTGTCAGGTGTGGTGATACACACACACCCATCCGGCCATGTTGTGCGATCTCTCCTTGGCCGGGAGTGGTCGTGTGGGACAGGATCGGATTCATGGACCTGCTGAACACCCTGGTGGACAAGGGGCTGCGGCGCGAGCTGCCGACCCGCGAAGAAGCGCTCGCCGTACTGGCGACTTCCGACGACGAACTGCTCGACGTGGTGGCCGCTGCCGGCAAGGTGCGCCGCCAGTGGTTCGGGCGTCGGGTGAAGCTGAACTACCTGGTCAATCTGAAGTCGGGCCTGTGCCCGGAGGACTGCTCCTACTGTTCCCAGCGCCTGGGCTCCAAGGCCGAGATCCTCAAGTACACGTGGCTGAAGCCGGAGGAGGCCTCTCAGGCCGCGGCCGCCGGTGTCGCGGGCGGGGCGAAGCGGGTCTGCCTGGTCGCGAGCGGCCGCGGGCCGACGGACCGGGACGTGGACCGCGTCGGCAAGACGATCGCCGCGATCAAGGAGCAGAACGAGGGCATCGAGGTCTGCGCCTGCCTGGGCCTGCTCTCCGACGGCCAGGCCGAGCGGCTGCGCGACGCGGGCGCGGACGCCTACAACCACAACCTCAACACCTCCGAGGCCACGTACGGGCAGATCACCAAGACCCACACCTACGCGGACCGGGTCGACACGGTGCAAAAGGCGCACGCCGCCGGCCTGTCGGCCTGCTCCGGTCTGATCGCGGGCATGGGCGAGAGCGACGAGGACCTCGTCGACGTCGTCTACTCGCTGCGCGAGCTGGACTCGGATTCGGTGCCGGTCAACTTCCTGATCCCGTTCGAGGGCACCCCGCTCGCCAAGGAGTGGAACCTCACCCCGCAGCGCGCCCTGCGGATCCTCGCGATGGTCCGGTTCGTCTGCCCCGACGTCGAGGTCCGCCTCGCGGGCGGCCGCGAGGTGCACCTGCGCTCGATGCAGCCGCTGGCCCTGCACATCGTCAACTCGATCTTCCTCGGCGACTACCTCACCAGTGAGGGCCAGGCCGGCCAGGTCGACCTCGACATGATCGCGGACGCCGGTTTCGAGGTGGAGGGCGCCGGTACGTCGACCCTGCCCGCGCACCGCTCCGACGTGGCGGCCGCGGCCACCGGCGGAGGCTGCGGTTCGCACTCCAGTGCCGCCTCGGTCTGCGGCTCGGCCGGTTCCGCCGACCCCGCCGGGGACGCCGGCTGCGGCTCGGCCTGCGGCGGTTGCTCCGGTCACGCGCACGCGGCGCCCGTGGCGGCGCAGGCGGATGCCGGTGAGGTCCGCTCGGACCTGGTGGCGGTGCGCCGCCGCGGAGCGGGGACGGACATCGCCCCCAATGCCTGATCAGATCCGGCCTCCGTCGTCCGGCGCGGAACTGCTCGCGCTGGACCGGCAGCACGTCTGGCACCCGTACGGCCCGATGCCCGGCCGACAGGAGCCGCTGGTCATCGCCTCCGCCTCGGGGGTACGGCTGCGGCTCGCCGACCCGTCCCAGGGACAGGGCCACGACGAGCTGGTCGACGGCATGTCCTCCTGGTGGTCGGCGATCCACGGCTACAACCACCCGGTGCTGAACGAGGCCGCGACCGCGCAGCTGGGCCTCATGTCACACGTGATGTTCGGGGGGCTCACCCATGAGCCCGCCGTCCGGCTCGCCGCGAAGCTCGTCGAGATCACCCCGCCGGGACTGGAGCACGTCTTCCTCTGCGACTCGGGCTCGGTGTCCGTCGAGGTCGCGGTCAAGATGTGCCTGCAGTACTGGCGTTCACTCGGGCGGACGGGCAAGACCCGGCTGCTGACCTGGCGCGGCGGCTACCACGGGGACACCTGGCAGCCGATGGCAGTCTGCGACCCCCAGGGCGGCATGCACGAGCTGTGGCAGGGTCACCTGCCGCGGCAGGTCTTCGCGGACGCGCCGCCCGACGGCTTCGACGCCCCGGTGGACCCGGCGTACGCCGACCACCTGCGCTCCCTGATCGCCGCGCACGCCGACGAGCTGGCCGCCGTCATCGTGGAGCCGGTGGTGCAGGGAGCGGGCGGCATGCGCTTCCACAACCCGGGCTACCTGCGGGTGCTGCGCGAGTTGTGCGACGAGTACGGCGTGCTCCTCATCCTCGACGAGATCGCGACGGGCTTCGGCCGCACCGGAGCGCTCTTCGCCGCGGACCACGCGGGGATCACCCCGGACGTGATGTGCCTGGGCAAGTCGCTGACGGGCGGTTACCTCACGCTGGCGGCGACCCTGTGCACGGCCCGGGTCGCCGACGGCATCTCCCAGGGCGAGGTGCCGGTGCTGGCGCACGGGCCGACCTTCATGGGCAACCCCCTGGCGACGGCCGTGGCGCTGGCCTCGGTCGAGCTGCTGCTCGGCCAGGACTGGGCGACCGAGGTCAAGCGGATCGAGGCGGGCCTGCGCGAAGGCCTGGCGGCCGCGGCCGGGCAGCCCGGCGTACGGGACGTACGGGTCCTCGGCGCGATCGGCGTGGTGCAGCTGGACCACGAGGTCGACGTGGAGGCCGCCACCAGGGCGGCGGTGCGCGAGGGCGTGTGGGTGCGGCCCTTCCGGGACCTGATCTACGTGATGCCGCCGTTCGTCACGGGCGACACCGATGTGGCCCGGATCTGCCGCGCTGTGGTCGCGGCGGCGCAGGAAGGCTGAGAAGACCGACATGTCCGTAGTGATCGTGTCCGGCACGGGCACGGAGATCGGCAAGACCGTCGTCACGGCGGCGATCGCGGCCGCCGCGGTGGCGGCCGGCCGCTCGGTGGCGGTGCTCAAGCCCGCCCAGACGGGCGTGGGCCCGGCCGAACCGGGGGACGCCGCGGAGGTGGTCCGGCTGGCCGGCTCCTCCGTCACGGCGGTGGAACTGGCACGCTATCCGGAGCCGTTGGCCCCGGACACGGCAGCGCGTCGCGCGGGCCTGCCCACGGTCTCCCCGGCCGCCGTCGCGGAGGCGGCGAACCGGCTCGCCCTCTCCCACGACCTGGTCCTGGTGGAGGGCGCGGGCGGGCTGCTCGTCCGCTTCGACGAGGAGGGCCACACCCTGGCCGACGCGGCAGGTCTGCTCGGCGCCCCGACCCTGCTCGTCACCCCGGCGGGACTGGGCACCCTCAACTCCACCACCCTGTCAGCGGAAGCCCTGCGGGCCCGGGGCCTGACCGCGCTGGGCGTGGTGGTCGGCAGCTGGCCGGCCGCCCCGGACCTGGCCTCCCGCTGCAATCTGGCGGACCTCCCGAAGTCCTCGGGCCTCCCCCTGCTGGGCGCGGTCCCGGCAGGCTCGGGCGCCCTCCCCCCACCCCGGTTCCGCACCGCGGCTCCGACCTGGCTCTCCCCCACCCTCGCGGGCACGTGGTCCCCGGAACCCTTCCTGGCCACCTGGGCCCCGTCGGCCTTCGCCCTGACCGCGCCAGCCGGCCCAGCCGGCGATTGAGAGGGGTGTCCCCCGGACGGGGTCCGGGGGACACCCCTCCACACCTGAAGGGTGAGCGCGAGCGAACGGGGCACGCTGGGAGTACGGCTACGTACGCCACCCCCGCGCCGGAGGTCCGCCATGCTGCCGCGCCGCCGCACCGCTCCGCCCCACGACCCCGTCCACCACCCGCTCTTCGCCCGCGTCTACGCCCGCGCCAGCGAAGCCGCCGAGACCCGCGGCATCGCCGCCCTGCGCACCGAACTCCTCCACGGGGTGACCGGCCGCGTCATCGAAATCGGTGCCGGGAACGGCCTGAACTTCGCGCACTACCCGCGCGCCGTCTCCGAGGTCGTCGCCGTCGAACCGGAGCGCACCCTGCGCCGCCGCGCGGCCACGGCCGCCCTGCGCGCCGAGGTCCCCGTGGACATCGTGCCCGGCGCCGCGGAGGCCCTCCCGGTCAAGAGCGAGGCCTTCGACGCAGCCGTCGCCTCATTGGTGCTGTGCACCGTCCGGGACCTGCCCCGCTCCCTCGCCGAGCTGCACCGCGTGCTCCGCCCCGACGCCGAGCTGCGCTTCTTCGAGCACGGCCTCGCCCCCGGCCCCGGCATGGCCGCCGTCCAGCGCGCATTGGACCGTACCGTCTGGCCCTTCCTGTTCGGCGGCTGCCACACGGCCCGCGACCCGCTCGCCGCGGTCGAGGCGGCCGGTTTCCGGATCGTCTCGCAGCGCAGCTTCCGGCTGCCCGAGCGCGGCCCGGCCTTCCCCACCTCCTACTGCGTCATCGGATCGGCCCGCCGAGTGGCGTGACCCGGCGCGCCGGCCGTTCCCGGGTCGCTCGCGCGGAAGCGCTCGACCCCCGCGGGATCGTCGCCGATACTCGTTCCCTCCGCGGCGGTCTTCCAGAACCGCCATCCGGCCCCGCTCCGCCAAAAGAATGATCCGTTCTCTTTGCTCATCCTTTACCATGTGGGCAAAGAGTCCTCCTGATTGAAAGGTGTGAGCGTCCGCCCATGGGCGAGCCTCCCGGTCCACGACAATCCCGCTGCCCCCGCTCGCGACACCGCGCGATGCCCCGCGTCCTGGCCGATCCTGGGACGGAGGTGATCGACCGATGACCGAGGTGCTCCTGCTCGTCGTGGCGCTGCTGCTCTGCATTGTCTGCGGGGTCTTCGTCGCGGCCGAGTTCTCGTTGACCACCGTCGAGCGCAGCGAGCTCGAACGGGCCGTCGACCGTGGCGAACCCGGGGCCGAGAGTGCCCTGGCGGCCGTCCGGACCCTCACGTTCCAGCTTTCCGGCGCCCAGCTCGGCATCACCGCGACCGGCCTGGTCATCGGCATGATCTCGAAGCCGTCGATCGCCGCCCTGCTACAGGGACCGTTCGAAGCCATGGGGCTGTCGGCCGCCGCCGCTTCCTCCACCGCGCTGATCCTCGGCACCGCCGTGTCGACCGTCGTGCTGATGGTCGTCGGCGAGCTGGTGCCCAAGAACTGGGCGATCTCCTCCCCGCTGGCCATCGCCAAGCGCGTGGCGACGACGCAGCGGGTCTTCAGCCGGGCCTTCAAGCCTCTGATCAGCCATCTCAACACCACCGCGAACCACATGGTCCGCCGCTTCGGCATGGAGCCGACAGAGGAGCTGGCCTCCGCGCGCACGCCGCAGGAGCTGGTCGCCCTCGCGCGGCACTCGGCGAAGGCGGGCGCGCTGGAGAAGGACACCGCCGAGCTGTTCGTGCGGACCCTGAACCTCGCCGACCTGACCGCGGAGAACGTCATGACCCCGCGCGTCCAGGTCACCGCGCTCGACGTGCAGACGACCGCCGAGGACGTGGCGAACGCGACGCTGGCCACCGGCCTGTCCCGCTTCCCGATCTACCGGGGCAGCCTCGACTCCGTCGTCGGCACCGTCCACATCAAGGACGTACTGGCCCTGTCCGCCGAGGTCCGGCGCCGGACCCCGG
Source organism: Streptomyces sp. NBC_00190 (assembly GCF_036203305.1). GTDB lineage: Bacteria > Actinomycetota > Actinomycetes > Streptomycetales > Streptomycetaceae > Streptomyces. The sequence continues at coordinate 1,517,022 of NZ_CP108131.1, forward strand.
TGTCGCAGCTGCTGCGCGCCCCCCTCCTCGTGCCGGAGTCCCTGACCGTGGACCGGCTCCTGGACCGGCTGTCCGGGAAGCAGACGATGGCCGTGGTCATCGACGAGTACGGCGGTACGGCCGGTGTGGCCACGCTGGAGGACATCGTCGAGGAGGTCGTCGGCGAGGTCCGCGACGAGCACGACCCGCACGAGACCCCCGACCTGGCCCCGGCCGGTACGGACGATGCCGGACTGCGCCTCTACGCGGCCGACGGCGCCGCGCGCACCGACCAGCTCCAGCGGATCGGACTGCGCGTGCCGGAAGGCCCGTACGAGACCCTGGCCGGCCTGATTGCGACCGAACTGGGCCGGATCCCGGCCGTCGGCGACAGCCTTGAGCTGGACGGCTGGCTGCTGGAGGTGGTGGACGCCGGCGGTCGGCGGGCCGCGCGCGTGCTGCTGCACATGCCGGCCGAGCCGGTCGACGACGGCGCGGACACCCACTGGGACAAGCCCAAGGACAAGGGCAGGCACAGGGACAAGCACAAGCGCAGGGACGGGGATGAGGACCGATGACCGCCGTCCAATTGCTGATCGGCCTGGCGACCCTGGTCGTCAACGCCTTCTTCGTCGGCGCGGAGTTCGCTCTGATCTCGGTCCGCCGCAGCCAGATCGAGCCGTACGCCGAGCAGGGCGACCGGCGGGGCCGGGCGGTCCTGTGGGGACTGGAGCACGTATCGGCCCTGATGGCGGCGGCCCAGCTCGGCATCACGCTGTGCACCCTGGTGCTGGGCGTGGTGGCCGAACCGGCGATCGCCCACCTGCTGACCCCCCTGTTCGACCTCATCGGGGTGCCGGCCGCGCTGACGCACGCGATCTCCTTCGTGGTGGCGCTGGCGCTGGCGACGTACCTGCACATGCTCTTCGGCGAGATGGTGCCGAAGAACGTGGCACTGTCCGAGCCGGTGCGCACCGCGCTGCTGCTGGGGCCCCCGCTGGTGACCGTGACGCGGGCGCTCCGTCCGGTGATCTTCGCGATCAACGCCTTCGCCAACGCCCTGCTGCGCCTGCTGCGGGTGGAGGTGAAGGACGAGGTCGCGGCGACCTTCTCGGACGACGAGCTGGCGCGCATGGTCAAGGACTCCAGCGAGGCCGGGCTCCTCGACGACCGGGCGCGCGAGCGGCTGCACGACGCCCTGGAGCTGGGTCGCCGGCCGGTCACCGATGTGGTGCTGCCGGCGGGCCAGGTGGTCTCGGCCCGGGAGGGGATCACTCCGGCCGGGCTGGAGCGTCTCTCGGCCGAAACCGGGTACTCCCGGTTCCCGGTGGTCGACGGCCAGCACCGGATCCTGGGCTACCTGCACGTCAAGGACGCCCTGGACGCCGAGGCGCGGAACGAGCCGTTCCCGGTGTCGGCGCTGCGGCTGATCGCCCAGGTACGGGCGGAGACCCCGCTGGACGACGTGCTGACCGCCATGCGGCGCAGCCGTACGCACCTGGCCGCGGTGCTGGGGCCGGACGGCGCCATGACGGGCCTGGTGACGATGGAGGACGTGCTGCGCGAGCTGTTCGACCGGCCGGCCTCCGCGTAGCCCGTCGTACGGAACCGTGTCGGTCCCCGGCCCTGCGGGGCCGGGGTACCACGCGGTAACATCACTCCCGCCATGGAGATGAATGCGCGCTACACCAGTTTCGTCGCGGTCGGCGACTCCTTCACGGAGGGCATGTCCGACCTGCTCCCGGACGGCTCCTACCGGGGCTGGGCCGACCTGCTGGCCGCCCGCCTCGCGGCGCGCGAGCCGAGCCTTCGCTACGCGAACCTCGCGGTCCGCGGGAAGCTCATCGGGCAGATCGTCGAGGAGCAGGTTCCGGCGGCCGCGGCCATGGGCGCCGACGTGGTGACCCTGGTCGGGGGGCTGAACGACGCGCTGCGCCCCAAGGTGGACATGGGCCGGGTACGGGGTCACCTGGAGGCGGCCGTGGAGCTCCTCGCCCCCTCCTGCAAGCACCTGGTCCTGATGCGGTCTCCGGGGCGCAACGGGCCGGTGATGGATCGTTTCCGGCCCCGGATGGAAGAGCTCTTCGGCATCATCGAGGAACTCTCCACACGGCACGGAGCCCTGGTGGTGGACCTGTACGGGGCGCCGGTGCTCGCCGACCCCCGCATGTGGGACGTGGACCGCCTGCACCTCACGGCCGAAGGCCACCGCCGGGTGGCGGAGGCCGTCTGGCAGACCCTGGGCCTGCCCGCCGAGCAGGACTGGCACACCGAACTGCCCGCCGCCGTCCCCCCGGGCTGGGCGGTACGCCGGTCCCAGGACCTGAACTTCGCCCGCCGGCACCTGCTCCCCTGGGTCGGCCGCCGCTTGACGGGCCGCTCCTCCGGGGACGGCCGCCCGGCCAAGCGCCCGGAGCTGCTCCCGTACGAGCCGGCCGCGGGCGATCTGCTCTCGTAGCAAGACACAATCGGGACCGGGGTCCCTACCTGCGTAAACGCACAGCCGCAGCCCAAGTAGAATCCCTACACGTGACTGCCAAGCCCCGCATCCCCAATGTCCTGGCCGGCCGCTACGCCTCCGCGGAGCTCGCCGTCCTGTGGTCCCCCGAGTACAAGGTGACGCTGGAGCGGCGGCTGTGGCTCGCCGTGCTGCGCGCCCAGAAGGACCTCGGTATCGAGGTCCCCGACGCGGCCCTCGCCGATTACGAGCGCGTCCTCGAAACGGTCGACCTCGCCTCCATCGCGGAGCGCGAGAAGGTTACCCGGCACGACGTGAAGGCCCGTATCGAGGAGTTCAACGCCCTCGCCGGTCACGAGCACGTCCACAAGGGCATGACTTCGCGCGACCTCACCGAGAACGTCGAGCAGCTGCAGATCCGGCTCTCGCTGGAACTGGCCCGTGACCGCACGGTCGCCGTCCTGGCGCGCCTCGGCAAGCTGGCGGGCGAGCACGCCGAGCTGGTCATGGCCGGCCGCTCCCACAACGTCGCCGCGCAGGCGACCACGCTGGGCAAGCGCTTCGCGACCGCGGCCGACGAACTGCTCGTCGCCTACGACCGCCTCGAGGACCTGCTGGGCCGCTACCCGCTGCGCGGCATCAAGGGCCCGGTCGGCACCGCCCAGGACATGCTCGACCTGCTCGGCGGCGACGCGGCCAAGCTCGCCGAGCTGGAGCAGCGCATCGCCGCCCACCTCGGCTTCGCCCAGGCCTTCACCTCGGTCGGCCAGGTCTACCCGCGCTCGCTCGACTACGACGTGGTCACCGCCCTGGTGCAGCTGGCCGCCGCCCCGTCCTCGATCGCCAAGACGATCCGGCTGATGGCCGGCCACGAGCTGGTCACCGAGGGCTTCAAGCCCGGCCAGGTCGGCTCCTCCGCGATGCCGCACAAGATGAACACCCGCTCCTGTGAGCGCGTGAACGGCCTGATGGTCATCCTGCGCGGCTACGCCTCGATGACCGGCGAGCTGGCCGGCGACCAGTGGAACGAGGGCGACGTCTCCTGCTCCGTGGTCCGCCGCGTGGCCCTTCCGGACGCCTTCTTCGCCTTCGACGGCCTCCTGGAGACCTTCCTGACGGTCATGGACGAATTCGGCGCCTTCCCGGCCGTCGTCGCCCGCGAGCTGGACCGCTACCTTCCGTTCCTCGCGACCACCAAGGTCCTGATGGGCGCGGTACGGGCCGGGGTGGGCCGCGAAGCGGCCCACGAGGTCATCAAGGAGCACGCGGTGGCCTCCGCGCTCGCCATGCGCGAGCAGGGCGCCGAGCGCAATGAGCTGCTGGACAAGCTGGCCGCCGACGAGCGGATGCCGCTGGACCGCTCCCAGCTCGACGCCCTGATGGCCGACAAGCTGTCCTTCACCGGCGCCGCGGGTGACCAGGTCGCGGCGGTGGTCTCGCGTATCGAGGCGATCGCCAAGCAGCACCCGGAGGCCGCCGGGTACGCGCCGGGGTCGATCCTCTGACGCCCGACGAGCTGAGCGCCGCCCGCGACCGCGTCCTCCCGGACGTGGTCGCGGGCGGTCTGCGTGTGCTCTTCTGCGGCATCAACCCAGGTCTCCTCTCCGCCGCCACGGGCCACCACTTCGCCCGCCCCGGCAACCGTTTCTGGCCCGTCCTGCACCTGTCGGGCTTCACTCCGCGGCGCCTGGCCCCCGCGGAGCAGGAAGAGCTGCTGACCTACCGTCTCGGCATCACCAATGTCGTGGCCCGCGCCACGGCCCGCGCCGACGAGCTGAGCGCCGAGGAGTTCCGCGAGGGCGGCCGAATTCTGACGGCCAAGGTGGAACTGCTGCGCCCCCAGTGGCTGGCGGTCGTCGGCGTGACCGCCTACCGCACCGCCTTCGGCGAGCGCAAGGCTCAGATCGGCCCCCAGGACCGGACCATCGGCTCGACCCGCGTCTGGGCCCTCCCCAACCCCAGCGGCCTCAACGCCCACTGGACCGCCGAGTCCATGGCCCAGGAGTACGCCCGCCTCCGCGCGGTGGCCGAGTCTTCCGACGGACCCTAAGCGGCCTCGGCCCGCCTCACGGCGGGTCGATCACGGTGACCCCTGCCATCAGCAGGTAGGGGTCCTCGCTGTCCCACTGCGCCACGTAGGCCACCAGCCACCGCTCCTCGGCCCGCCACAAGTGCACGTGGTCGGTGGTGCTGCTCACCTCGTCCCACGGCTCCGGTATCTCCTCCCCGTCGAACCCCCGGTCCAGCAGCGACCCGACGCTGAAGACCTGCTGCTCCCCCCACCGGTCGGCCAGGGCCTGGGTGAGCGCTCCGTACTCGGCTGCGATCTGGCCGGCCGCCTCGGCCCGGCCCGATCCGTCGTCGTCCCAGAAATCCCGCGTCCGGCTCAGCTGGACGAGGTGGTAACCCGGGCCGCTGCCCTGCCCGCCGGACCGGACCGGCTCGGGCGGGAACTCCTTCGCCCTGAGCCGGTCGATCGTGTCGAGATGCTCTGCCGTGGTCATACCGTCAGTATCCCGACCCCCACTGACAACTGGCCCGGCGTCACGCGTCCCGTCGCCGCATCGCGATCCACCCGGCGACCAGCGTGACCACCGCCCAGAGCGCCATCACGCCCAGACCGGTCCACGGCCCGAGGTCACCGTGCGCCTCCGTCCGCAGCACCATCTGCCCGGCGCGGTCCGGCATGTACTGCCCGATTCCGCTCGCCGCACCGGAGACGACGAAGGAGACCAGCAGGACGAACGGTATGAGGATGCTCAGCACAGCCGTCCCGCTGCGCAGCACCGCCGTCAGGCCGGCGGCGAACAGCGTCATCAGGGTCAGGTAGAGGCCACAGCCGACGACCGCCCGTACGGTGCCCGGGGCGCCCGGTTCGAGGGCGTACGGGCCCATGAACGCCTGGCCGCCCAGGAAGGTCAGGAGACCGGTGATCTGACCCATGACGAGGGCGAGTCCGCCGACGATCGAGATCTTCGACAGATAGAACCGGGTGCGGTCGGGTACGGCGGCGAGGCTCGTGCGCAGGCCTCCGTTGTGGAACTCGGCGGAGAAGGCGCTCGCGCCGAAGGCGATGGCCGCTATCTGCCCGAAGTTGAGTCCGTAGAAGGCGGCGAGCAGCGGATCGTCTCCCATGCTGCCTTCCTCGGCCGTTCCTATCAGCGCGGCCGTGAGCGTCTGTATCCCCGCAGTGGCGACGAGGACGGATATGAACGACCCGAGGGTGCCCCGAAGGGACCGGATCTTGATCCATTCCGAGTGCAGGACGGGGATCGTGGGCAGAGCGGCGCGCATGGCGGTGCCTCCTTGAAAGTGGGGACGGTCAGTGGGTCGCGGCGAACTGGGCATGGCCGGCGGTGAGATCGAGATACGCCTGCTCCAGCGAGGCGCGCTCGTCGGAGAGCTCCAGCACGGGAACGCCCTCCCGGGCGGCCATGGCGCCGACCTGCTCCGCCTGTATGCCCTCGACGGTCCAGCGCCCGCCGTCGGCGCTCACCAGCTCGAAGCCCTCCCGGGCGAGGGCGGCCCGCAGCCGTGCCGGGTCCGAGGTGCGCACCCGTACCCGGGGGGTGCTGCGGGCGGCGATGAACTCCTCCATCGCGGTGTCGGCCAGCAGCTTGCCCCGGCCCAGCACGACGAGGTGGTCGGCCAGAGCAGCGGTCTCGGACATGAGGTGGCTGGAGACCAGGACGGTCCGTCCCTCGGCGGCGAGTGAGCGCATCAGCTCGCGGATCCAGATGATGCCTTCGGGGTCCAGCCCGTTGGTCGGCTCGTCCAGCAGCACGACTCCGGGATCGCCCAGCAGCGCCGCGGCGATCCCGAGCCGCTGGCGCATGCCCAGCGAGAACTTCTTGACCCGGCGCCTGGCCGCCGAGGCTATCCCGGCCTGTTCCAGCACCTCTTCCACCCGGCGCATCGGGATCCGGTTGGTGGCCGCGAGGAAACGCAAGTGGTCCCGGGCGGTGCGCCCGCCGTGGATCGACTGCGGGTCCAGGAGTGCGCCCACCCGGTGCAACGGGTCGGTGAAGCCGGTGTACCGCCGCCCTCCGATGGTGGCCGTCCCGGAGGTCGGCCGGTCCAGCCCCAGCAGCAGACGCATCGTCGTGGACTTGCCGGCGCCGTTGGGTCCCAGGAATCCGGTTACCCGGCCGGGCAGAACATCGAACGTAAGGTGGTCCACGGCACGGGTGCCGTCGTATTCCCTGGTCAGTTCCCGGATCTCGATGCTGTTCATGACTCAAGACTCGCCGCCGGGCCCACCCCCTTCCCTCCCCCACGTGGGGGGTTCGTCTCCCCCGCACGGGGGAGACGGTGGCCGTGGTCCGACTGCCAGGATGAGGACATGTACCGATTGCTTCGTGCGCCCCTCCGCGGGATCACGTACACCCGCTGGCTGCATCTGCTGGTCCCGATCCTGATCGTGTCCATCTGGCTCTACATAAAGCCCACATGGCCTTGGATGCCCGCTCTGATCGTCGCGCCGTTCGGGCTCATCCCGTGGGTGCGGCTGGCCGAGGGGTTGCAGGCGCAGTTCCTGCTGACCCCGCACGAGCGCGGCGACCGCGACGGATCCATCAGCGTCATGCCGTCGGCCCGATGGGGGGACCGCTGGCGGACGGTCGCCTGGCTGGAGATACGGCTCCTGCTCGCGGGGGTGGCGATGCTGGCCACCGTGTGGCTCCCGGTCATGACGCTGGAGCTCGTCCTCACCGGGGCGGGGAAGTCCCTTGGCGGGGATGGTGCGATGCTGCCCTTCGTCCCGCCGCGCTGGGCCGCTCTGCTGCTCGTTCCCGTACCGCTGCTCCTGCTGCTGGCCGTGGTGGTCCTGCTCGGCGAAGCCGTCACGGCGGTCGCAACCAGACTGCTGGGGCCTTCGGCGGCGGAACGGCTGACGGCGCTGGAGGCGCGTACCGAGCAGCTGCTGGAACGGACGCGGATCGCGAGGGAGTTGCACGACTCCATCGGGCACGCGCTCACCGTCGCGGTGATCCAGGCGGGGGCGGCCAGGGCGGCGGGGAACCCGGAGTTCACCGACCGCGCTCTCAGCGCGATCGAGGAGACCGGCCGGGCCGCGCTGGAGGATCTCGAACGGGTACTGCTGGTGCTCCGGGAGTCCGCACAGCCACCCTCGCAGCGGCCCACCCTGGCCGACGCGGACCGGTTGTTGAACTCGGCGCGGGCCTCCGGATCCTCGGTCGACGCCGAACTGTCGGGTCCACTGGAGCAGTTGCCCGGCCCCGTCACGCGCGAGGGGTACCGGATCCTGCAGGAGGCTCTGACCAATGTGCTGCGGCACTGCGGCCCGGTGCCGGTCCGGGTGCGGATCGAGGCGGCCGTGGGGCGGCTGGATCTGGAGGTGGTCAATCCGCTGCCTGACGGTCCCGCGCTGATGACGGGCACGGGCAGCGGGCTGCGCGGGATGCGGGAGCGTGCCGCGTTGCTGGGAGGCGAGGCCGAGACCGGTCCGCACGAGGGCAGTTGGAGGGTGCGCGCGCGGCTTCCGCTGGAGCGAATACGCTGACCGGATGCCGGTTACCGTACTGCTCGTCGATGACGAACCCCTGGTGCGCGCGGGTCTGCGCGCCGTCCTGGAGTCCCAGCCCGACATCGAAGTGGTGGGTGAGGCGGCCGACGGGGCCTCGGTCGTCCCGCTCGTGCGGCAACTGCGGCCCGACGTGGTGGCGATGGATGTGCGGATGCCGCTGCTCGACGGGATCGAGGCGACGCGGACGGTCCTGCGGACGGTGGACTCGCCGCCGAAGATCCTCGTGGTGACCACCTTCGAGAACGACGAGTACGTCTACGAGGCGCTGCGGGCCGGTGCGGACGGGTTCCTGCTCAAGCGGGCGCGGCCTTCGGAGATCGTGCACGCGGTGCGGCTGGTGGCGGAGGGCGAGACGCTGCTCTTCCCGGCCGCCGTGCGGGCGCTGGCCGCGCAGTACGGCAATCGGAAGGCCCGGGCGGCGCTGGAGCAGGCTGCCCTGACCGAGCGGGAGGAATCGGTGCTGCGGCTCATGGCCCGGGGGCTGACCAACGTGGAGATCGCGCGCGAGCTGATCATCGGCGTCGAGACGGTGAAGTCACATGTCAGCGCGGTCCTGACGAAGCTGGGGGCGCGGGACCGGACCCAGGCGGTGATCACGGCGTACGAGTCGGGGTTCGTCGCCCCGGCCTGAGGGGAGCGGCTGCTTCCGGCCGATGGGGGGCTGCTTATCGCCGTCCCGGCGGGTGGGCAGTACGATCCGGCTGACAGGCTCGCCAGCTGGGAGGACACACGTTGGGGCAGCTGACCGGCGGGGACCCTTCTCTGCTCCGGCGGATCAATTCAGCCGTGGTGCTCCGGGCACTGCGCGCTGCCGAATCGCCGACCCTCACCGATCTCACACGGGTGACCGGGCTCTCCCGGCCGACCGTCGAAGGGGTCGTCGAGGGGCTCATGGGGACCGGACTCGTCGTCGAGGCCGATGCCGAGGAGGGCGCGCGACGGCAGGGGCGCCCCGCGCGCCGGTTCCGGTTCCGGGCCGAGGCGGGACACCTGCTGGGCATCGAGATCGGCTCGCACCGGATCGCGGTACTGCTGTCCGGGCTGGACGGCCGGGTCATCGGCGCCGGCACCAAGGACGTCGCGGAGGCGGCCTCGGCCGACGAGCGGCTGGAGCGGGTACGGGCGGCGGTCGCGGACCTGCTGCGCCGGGCCGGCGTGCCGCGGGACTCCCTGCGGGCGGTCGGGGTCGGCAGCCCCGGCATCGTGGAAGCGGACGGCACGGTGCGCCTCGGCACGGCGCTGCCCGGCTGGACCGGGCTGCCGCTCGGGGAACGGCTGCGGCGCTCGTTCCGCTGCCCGGTGCAGGTGGAGAACGACGCCAACGCGGCGGCGGTCGCCGAACACTGGAAGGGGGCCGCGCGGGACACCGACGACATGGTGTTCGTGATGGCGGGGCTCAGTCCGGGCGCGGGCTCGCTGATCGGCGGACGGCTGCACCGGGGCTTCGGCGGCGCGGCGGGCGAGATCGGCGCGCTGCATCTGCTGGGCCGGGAGGCCACCCCCGAGAAACTGCTCTCCACCACCGGCGAACCGCTGCATCCCTTGGACGAGCCGGCCGTGGCCGAGGTCTTCGCGATGGCCCGGCGGGGCGACGAGCGGGCGGTGGCCGCCGTGGAGCGGTTCATCCAGCGGCTGGTGCACGACGTGGCGGCCCTGGTCCTGGCGATGGATCCGGAGCTGGTCGTCGTCGGCGGCTGGGCGGCCGGCCTGGACGGGATCCTGGAACCCTTGCGCCAGGAGCTGGAGCGCTACTGCCTGCGCCCGCCGAGGGTGGCCCTGTCCCTCCTCGGTGAGGCCGCGGTGGCCACCGGCGCGCTGAGGCTCGCGCTGGACCACGTGGAGGAAGAGCTCTTCGCGGTGGAGAAGACAGTCACGACCCGTCGCCGCTGAGGCCACGACATGCCCGTGCGGCGCCTCGGAAGGCGCCGCACGGGATGGTTCGGAACGGCAGGGAGTGGTGCGGGAACCGAGCCTGGTCGTTCGGGAGCCGAGCGGCACAGGCCGGAGGCCGAGCGCCACAGGCAGCAAGCCGCGCCACAGGCCGGAGGCCGAGCGGCACGGCCCCGAAGCCGAGCGGTGCGGGTCAGGAAGCGACGCGCGGCTCGTCGGTGATCTCGACGTCGCCCGAGTCGCCGAAGGTCAGGCGGCACGTGTCGGCTCGGTAGGTGGCCACGGAGACGGCGGCGGTGCCCGCGGTGGTGAAGTACCGGGTGGTGACCAGGAGAACCGGGGCTCCGGGCAGGCGGTCCAGCTCCTTGGCGTCGTCGGCGCGGGCGGAGCCGAGCTCCACGGAGCGGTCCTGGCCGTCCAGGACCAGCCGCTGCAGCTCACGCAGGACGGCCCGGGCGCGCGCGGGTCCGGCCGGCGCCTCGATGGCAGGAAGTCCGGGCACGGAGTCGGCCGGGACGTAGAGCATTTCGGCGGCGACGACCTGGCCCTGGGTGACCCGGGTCCGGCGCACCGTGTGTACGGGCTGGTCGGCGGCGAAATCCCCGCCCGTGCCGAGGAGCCCCCGGACCGCCGTCGGCGGCAGACCCTCGACCGCGTCCACCGGCTCCCAGCCGTCGACGCTCTCGCCGGGCCAGCCGTGCTGCGCGCTGCCGACGGCGACACCGACGCGCGGCGGGGCGACGGTCGTACCGACGCCGCGACGCCGCTGCAGCCGGCCTTCGAGCTCGAGCTGCTCCAGCGCCTGGCGCAGGGTCGCGCGGGCAACTCCGAAGCGGGCGGCGAGTTCACGCTCGTTAGGAAGCACCTCGCCGACGGCGAAGTCCTGGTCGAGCGCCTCGCTGAGGACGGTCTTGAGGTGCCAGTACTTCGGCTCCGGCACCGTTTCGAGCTGCGTGGTCCCCACCCTGAGTCCTCCTGCCATCGCCGCACTCGCCGTGTGTTCCGGCGGCAGTTCCGCGCCTTTGTTTATTAAAGGTTCCTGCACTATCCCTGCGACGATAGGACGGTGCACCCCCTTGGTCAAGACCAATGCTCGCCCCGATGCCGGGCAGACCGGGCATATGTATCAAGCCGTTCACGGGATGTTCTCGCGCGACCCAAAGGCTTGTAGTTAAGGGCTACCAGGCGGTAATCATGGCGGCGGGAACTACTGACAGCCTGTCTCACACGCGTCCACCCGACGAGGAGCAGCATGACCGCCACGGTCTCCTTCACGATCGATTCGCCGCTGGGCCCGCGCACCGCCACCGTCTCCTACGAGCGCAAGGGCGCGGGCGAACCGCTCCTCCTGCTGCACGGCATCGGCCACCACCTCCAGGCCTGGCACCCGGTGACCGACATCCTGGCCGCCGAACACGATGTGATCGCCGTCGACCTGCCCGGTTTCGGCGCCTCGGAGCCGCTGCCCGCGGGGGTCCCGTACGACCTGGCCACCGTCACTCCGGCGCTCGGGGCGCTCTGCGCCGCACTCGGCGTCGAGCGCCCGCACGTGGCGGGCAACTCGCTCGGCGGCCTGCTCGCGCTCGACATGGGCCGCAGCGGCCTGGTCCGCTCGGTCACCGCGCTGTCCCCGGCCGGGTTCTGGACCGAGGGCGAACGCCGCTACGCCTTCGCCACCCTCCTCGCGATGCGCGCCGGCGCCAGGGCGCTGCCCCGCCCCGCGCTGGAGCGGCTCTCGCGCAGCGCCGCCGGCCGGGCCGCGCTCACCGGCACCATCTACGCCCGCCCGGCCCGGCGTTCGCCCGAGGCCGTGGTCGCCGAGACGCTCGCCCTGCGCGATGCCACCGGCTTCGAGGAGACCCTGGCCGCGGGCGGCTCCGTACGCTTCACCGACGACGTGCCCGGCCTGCCGGTCACCATCGCCTGGGGCACCCGCGACCGGCTGCTCCTGCGCCGCCAGGGCGTACGTGCCAAGCACACCCTCCCCGGCGCCCGGCTGGTCCGCCTCCCGGGCTGCGGTCACGTCCCGATGAGCGACGATCCGGCGCTGGTCTCCCGGGTGATCCTGGACACGGCCGCGAGCGCGGCGAGCCGCCTGGCCGCCTGATCGTCTGACCGCCGGGCCGCCTGATCGCCTGACCCGAGGGCGTCAACCCCGCTGCCCGTCCCAGCTGCTGACGGCTGTTCATCCGCGGTTCGCGTGACCGACGCGGCCGGGCCGGGGTGCGGCGGCACTCTGGTACGGCCCGTCCTCGCCGGCCTCTGGAGAAGCACCGATGGCATCGACACCGCACACCCGACGGACCCTCATCGGCGGTTCCCTCGCCCTGTCCTCCGCGCTGCTCGCCGCTCCGGCGCTCGCCGCTCCGGCGCTCGCCGCCCCCGCCTTCGCCCGCTCCGGCCGGCCGAACGCGCTCTGGGGCGTCCAGTGCGGCGAGATCACCGCCCACTCGGCCACCGTCTGGACCCGCGCCGACCGCCCGGCGCGGATGTACGTCGAGACCTCCCCGAGCGAGGCGTTCCGCTACGCCGTACGCCGCCACCGCGGCCCGCTGCTCGGCCCGTCCGGCGACTTCACCGGCACCACCGTCCTGCGCGACCTGCCGCCCGGGCAGCAGATCCACTACCGGGTCGTCCTGGCCGACCCCGACGACCCGCGCCGCACGGGCGAACCGGTCCACGGCACCTTCCGCACCACGCCCGCCTCCCGCCGCCATGACGTGCGCTTCCTGTGGTCGGGCGACCTGGCGGGCCAGGGCTGGGGCATCAACCCCGACCTCGGCGGCTACCGCGTGTTCGATGAAATGCGGCTGTGCGACCCCGACTTCTTCCTCTTCAGCGGGGACACGATCTACGCCGACGGGCCCATCCAGCCCTCCGTCACCCTGCGCGACGGCACCGTCTGGCGCAACGTCACCACCGAGGAGAAGTCGAAGGTCGCTGAGACCCTCGCCGAATTCCGCGGGAACTTCCGCTACAACCTGCTCGATCGCAACCTGCGCGACTTCAACGCCCAGGTCCCGGTCCTCGCCCAGTGGGACGACCACGAGGTGCGCAACAACTGGTACCCGGGCCAGCTGATCGAGGACCCCCGCTACACCGTCAAGGAAGCCGACACCCTCGCCGCCCGTGCCCGCCAGGCCTTCGGCGAGTACTTCCCCGTCACCGACCTGCGCGGGGGCCGCGCCGAGGGCCGGATGTACCGCGTGATGCGCTACGGCCCGCTGCTGGACGTCTTCGTCCTCGACATGCGCACGTACCGCAACGCCAACTCCCCTGATACCCAGACCGAGGACCCCATCGGCATCCTCGGCCCCGAGCAGCTGGCGTGGCTCAAGCGCGAGCTCTCGCGCTCGCGCGCCACCTGGAAGGTCATCGCCGCCGACATGCCGCTGGGCATCGTCGTCCCCGACGGGGCCGCGAACTTCGAGGCCGTGGCCCAGGGTGACCCCGGTGCCCCGCTGGGCCGCGAGCTCCAGATCGCCGAACTGCTCCGTCACATCAAGCACCAGCGCATCACCGGTACCGTCTGGCTCACCGCCGACGTGCACTACACCGCGGCGAACCACTACGCGCCCGAGCGTGCGGCCTTCACCGACTTCGCACCCTTCTGGGAGTTCGTCTCCGGCCCGGTCGGCGCGGGCGGCTTCCCGTCCGGGCGGCTCGACGCCACCTTCGGCCCGCAGCCGGCATACGTCCAGTCGGCGCCCCTCGCCAACATGTCGCCGTCCGAGAACCCTCCGTACTACGGTGAGGTCGACATCGACGGCGGCAGCGGCGGGCTCACCGTCCGGCTGCGGCGCCAGGGAGGCGGCGTACTCTTCACCCGGACGCTCCAGCCCGGCCGCGTGGGCCAATAGACGGCAGGACGTCGGCGGCCGGCAGAAGCGGCGCCCCACCCGGCCTCCCTGCCTCTCGGTCTTCCGGTCTTCCGACCTCCCGGGCACGGGAAATAGCCGGGAAAACTGGGTGAAATCGGCCAGATGGATACTTAACCAATCGGTCACAGATCGTTCGTGATCACGCAACACCCCTGAGCCACAGTGGTGTGCATGACTGAACGTAACCTTGCCTCTGCCCAGCGTCCCCACCGCCACCACTGGCGCCGCGACGTCGTCGAGCTCGCCGCACTCTTCTGCGCCGTCGCGGTCGCCGACGGCATCGCCAATCTCGTCGTGCACGGCCCGAGGGGCCCGGTCCTGCTGGTCGCCTCGGCCGTCGCACTCCTGGTCACCGCGGCTTTCCACACCTGGTGGGCGCGCCGCCACAGCCATGCGCCCCCGCCGGTGAGCACAGCGCCGACGGATCCGACGCCGTCCGCCGCCACCGCCGGTCCCGGCGCGAGCGCCGCCACCACCGTCCTGTGGCGGATGCGCACCACAGTCCGTGACGAGCCCGGCTCCCTGGCCGCGCTCTGCACCGCCCTCGCCCGCAACGCCGTCGACATCCTGACCCTCCAGACGCACCCGCTCCCCGAGGGCGGCACCGTCGACGAGTTCCTGCTGCGCGCCCCGCACCAGCTGCCCTCCGCCGAGCTCACCCGCGCCATCGCCCAGGCCGGCGGCCGCAGCACGTGGATCGAGCGCGCTGACGCGCACGACCTGGTCGATACCCCGACCCGGGTCCTGGGCCTCGCCACCCGCACCGCCCTGGACACCGCCGAACTCCCGCTCTCGCTGCGCCAGCTGCTGGGCCGCTGCACGATCCACTCGATCCCGGCGACCACGCTCTCCGGCCGTCCCAACGCCGGCGCCGACGCCCCGGTCGAGGGGGTGCTTGAGGCCACGGTCATGCGGCTGCGCGACCCCTCTGGCGGCGCGATCACCGTGGAGCGGCCCTACCTGCCCTTCACCCCGACCGAGTTCGCCCGCGCCCGCGCCCTGGTCGAGCTCGACGCCCGGCTCGGCCCCCGTGTGCCGCGCAGCCAGGACGTGCTGACCCTGCCCGAGGGCAACGAGATCACCGTGCGCCGCGCCGACGGATCCGACCAGGCGGCGGCCCGCGCGATGCACGACCGCTGCTCCGAGCGCACTCTCGGTCTGCGCTACCACGGCCCCGTCGCCGACGCCGACCGCTACCTCGGCCACCTGCTGAGCCCGCGCTTCGGCCGCACCCTCGCCGCCACCACCGCCTCCGGCAGGCTCGTCGCCCTCGGCCACCTGCTGTGGGACGGGGACGAGACCGAGGTCGCGCTGCTGATCGAGGACGACTGGCAGCGCCGCGGCATCGGCTCCGAGCTGCTGCGACGGCTCGTCGCGATGGCCGTCGAGGCCGGCTGCGACAGCGTCTACGCCGTCACGCAGGCCTCCAACACCGCGATGGTCGCCGCCATGCGCGGCCTCGGCCTGCCCCTCGACTACCAGATCGAGGAGGGCACGCTGGTGATCACCGCCCGGCTGGACGCCACCCCGGGCAGCTCCCGGCTCCCGTACGACCTCCCCCGCGCGCAGCAGGCCCCGCGCCACCAGCGCTGACCGGGCCCCCGGCCGCACCCGGTCCCCCTCGCCCGCACCGGGGCGGACCGGGTCGTCGGAGGTCACGGCTCCGCATATACGTCAGCAGGCTGGCGCCAAACGGTGATGACATGGCCCCTCTCGCGTACGAAGATGGCGGCATGTCAGAGATCTTCCACAACGGCAGCGACCGGCTGCCCCGCCAGGTGGCCGACGCGTACGTCGACGACCTCATCACCCTCGACCCGATCACCGGTACGTACCTGGGTGTCGCCGCGAGTTCCGGCAAGCTCCCGGACTTCTCCCCGGCCGGCCGCGCGGCCGTCGCCGATCTCGCCCGCACCACCCTCGCCCGCCTCGACGCCGCGGAGCGGCTGCCCGGCGCCGACAGCGACCCCGAGCGCCGCTGCGCCCGCCTGCTGCGCGAACGCCTCACCGCCGAACTCGCGGTCCACGAGGCCGACGAGGACCTGTGCGCGGTCAGCAACATCCACAGCCCCGCGCACTCCATCCGCGAGGTCTTCACCCTCACCCCCGCCGACACCGACGAGGACTGGGCGGCGATCGCCGAGCGGCTGCGCGCCGTCCCGGCCGCCCTCGACGGTTACCGCGAGAGCCTGAGCCTCGGTCTGGACCGCGGCCTGTACGGCGGTCCGCGCGCCACCACCACCATGATCGGCCAGCTCGCCACCTGGGCCGGCCAGGACGCCGACGAACCCGCCTTCTTCACGGACTTCGCCTCCGGCGGCCCGGACGCCCTGCGCGCCGAGCTGGACGAGGCGGCCGCGGCCGCGACCGGCGCCGTCGCCGAACTGCACGACTGGATGAGCACGGTGTACGCCCCGGCCGTCGCGGGCCGGCCGGACACCGTGGGCCGCGAGCGCTACGCCCGCTGGTCGCGGTACTTCAACGGCAGTGACCTGGACCTGGACGAGGCGTACGCCTACGGCTGGTCGGAGTACCACCGCCTGCTGGCCGAGATGAAGGCCGAGGCAGCCAAGATCCTGCCGGGCGCCGGGCCCTGGGAGGCGCTGAGGCACCTCGACGAGCACGGCACCCACATCGAGGGCGTGGACGAGGTCCAGGCCTGGCTGCAGGGCATCATGGACGAGGCCATCGAGAACCTCGACGGCACCCACTTCGAACTCGCCGAGCGGGTCCGCAAGGTGGAGTCCCGCATCGCCCCTCCGGGCGGCGCCGCGGCCCCGTACTACACCTCCCCTTCGGAGGACTTCTCCCGCCCGGGCCGCACCTGGCTGCCCACCATGGGCCAGACCCGTTTCCCCGTGTACGACCTGGTCTCCACCTGGTACCACGAGGGCGTTCCGGGCCACCACCTCCAGCTCGCTCAGTGGACGCACGTCGCGGACCAGCTCTCCCGCTACCAGGCCAGCGTCGGCCTCGTCAGCGCCAACGCCGAGGGCTGGGCGCTGTACGCGGAGCGGCTGATGGACGAGCTCGGCTACCTCAAGGACGCCGAGCAGCGCCTGGGCTACCTGGACTGCCAGATGATGCGCGCCGCGCGGGTCATCGTGGACATCGGCATGCACCTGGGTCTGGAGATCCCGGCGGACTCGCCGTTCCACCCGGGCGAGACGTGGACGCCCGATCTCGCGCAGGAGTTCTTCGGCCTGCACAGCGGCCGGCCCGCGGACTTCGTGGTGAGCGAGCTGACCCGCTACCTGTCGATGCCGGGACAGGCGATCGGGTACAAGCTGGGCGAGCGCGCCTGGCTGCTGGGCCGGGAGAACGCCCGGGCCGCGCACGGCGACTCCTTCGACCTGAAGGCCTGGCACATGGCGGCGCTGTCGCAGGGTTCGCTGGGGCTGGACGACCTGGTGGACGAGCTGTCGAGGCTCTGATCCAGGACACGGAACGGGCCGCCCGCCGCCTGCCGCCGAGCGGCGGTCAGCGGGGAGCGGCCCGTTCCGTGCTTCCGTCCGTCCACGGTCAGCAGCCGCAGTCGTCCGAGCCGGTGGGGGCGGTCAGCGGGTCGGCCTCGGCGCGCTGCTGGCTGCCCTGCCAGGTCTCGACCTCGAAACCCTCGCGGATCCAGTACTCGATGCCGCCGAGCATCTCCTTGACCTGGAAGCCGAGTTCGGCCAGGGCCAGCGCGGAGCGGGCCCCGCCGTTGCAGCCGGGACCCCAGCAGTACGTCACCACGGGGATGTTCTTGTCGAGGAGCCGCTCGGCCTGCTCGGGGATGAGGGCGGTGGGCAGGTGGACGGCGCCGGGTACGTGGGCCTGGTCCCAGGAGGGCGTGGAGCGGGAGTCGATCAGCTGGAAGCCGAGTTCGGCGCCCTGCTCGCGGTGGGCCTTGAAGGCGGCGGCGACGTCCGACACGTCCGCGTGGAAGGCCAGGCTGGCCGCGAAGTAGGCGGCGGCCGCGGCCGGAGCGGCCGGCGGTACCCGCAGCACGGGGTTGGCGGAGGCGGGGGCGGGGGCGGTCACGGTCGCGGTGCTCCGGGTCGTCGTCATGGCCAAAAATCTACGATCTGTTGATCATCTCCGGAAGTGGTTTTCCCCGGCCTTTCCCTTGCCCGACCGGGGAATCCCCTGTTAAACCTGCCAGATGACCGACTATTCCCCTGACGCCACCGACTGGCGGATCCTCGAAGCCCTCCAGCGGGACGGCCGGGCCAGTTTCACCGAGCTCGCCCGCTCCGTGTCGATGTCCGCGAGCGCCGTCACCGAGCGCGTCCGACGCCTGGAGGAGACCGGCATCATCACCGGCTACACGGCGGTCGTGGACCCGGAGAAGCTCGGGAAGTCGATCCTCGCGCTGGTCCGGCTGCGCTATCCGCACGGCAACTACAAGCCGTTCCACGACTTCCTCGACGCGACTTCCGAGATCCTCGAAGCCCATCACGTCACCGGTGACGACTGCTTCGTGCTGAAGGTCGCCGCCCGCTCGATGGCGCACCTGGAGGAGATCACTGGCCGGATCGCGGGCCTCGGCCCGGTGACCACGAGCATCGTGTACTCGTCCCCGCTCCCCCGGCGGCCGCTCAGCCCGTGATCTCGGTCCGTGGCCTCAGTCCGTGACCTCAGTCCGTGAGCGCCGCCGTGCGGTGGCGCACCACCGACCCCCCGCGCTTCTTGACGATCTCCAACTGGGCCTGCACCCGGGTCCGCAGGTCGGCGACGTGGCTGACGATGCCGACGCTGCGGTCCCGCTCGCGCAGCGAGTCCAGTACGTCGAGCACCTCGTCCAGCGCCTGGTCGTCGAGGCTGCCGAAGCCCTCGTCGATGAAGAGGGTGTCCAGCCGCATGCCGCCCGCCTCGTCGGTGACCACGTCGGCCAGGCCCAGCGCCAGCGCGAGCGAGGCGAAGAAGGTCTCGCCGCCCGACAGGGTCGCGGTGTCGCGCTCGCTGCCGGTCCAGGCGTCGACGACGTGCAGCCCGAGACCGGAACGGCCTCGTCCGCTCACCCGCGCGTCGGAGTGGACCAGGGTGTAGCGGCCGCCGGACATGCGCAGCAGCCGTACCGTCGCGGCGGCGGCGACCTGTTCCAGGCGGGCGGCCAGCACGTACGCCTCCAGCCGCATCTTGCGCTCGTTGTCGGCGGAGGTGCCCGCCGTGAGTCCGGCCAGCCGTGCCACCCGGTCGTAGGCATCGCGCAGCGGGCCCAGGGCGCGCAGTTCCTGCTCGGCCTGCCGGGAGAGCCGGTCGAGCTCGGCGCACCGGACGCGGGCCGCGTCGACGGCGGATCCGGCGGTACGAAGCTTCGCCGCGGCCTGGGCCGCATACGCCTCGGCCTCCTCCGGCGCGGCCGGGGGCAGGGCTGCCGCCGCGGCCGTGTCCGCCTCGCCGAGGCGGTCCGCCAGCATGGCCTCCTCCGCCTGCCAGGCGTCCGTCCGGCGCTGGAGCGCGGTGCGTTCGTACTCCGGGAGCACCGCGTCGGCAGCGGCCCCGATGGTGTCGAAGCCGGCTTTGAAGGCAGCGTCGGCGAGCTGGTCGTCGGCCTCCTTCAGCCGGGCGGCGGTGGTCTCGGCCCGGCGCAGCGAGGCGGCGGCGGCCGAGACCATGCGGACCCGGTCCTCCAGGGTCCGGGCGCGGGCCGCGACGGTGGGCGCGTCGCCCCGTACGGCTGCGAGCTCCGCCTCCAGCGAGGCCTGTTCCCGGTCCAGGGCCTCGCGGCGCGAGACCCTGGCCGCGGCGCGCTCGGCGGCGGCGAGCCGGTCCGCACTGCGCGCCGCGTGCTCCCGCTCGGCGCGGGCGAGCTGCTCACGGGCCGCGTGCAGTCCGGCGGCCGCGGCGTGGGCGGCGGCGTGCCGGGAGCTCAGGTCCGAGGTCAGGGCGAGGAGTTCGCCGGTGGTGGCGTCCCCCGCGGCGGCCGCGGCCTCCGCGCGGGCCTCCTCCACGGCGGCGAGCCGGCGTTCGACGGCGGCCCGGGCCTCCTCGGCCCGCTCGAAGAGGCCGTGGGCGGCGTCCTCGGCGGCGCGGTCCACATGGCCGGGCGCCGGGCGGGCCGGGGCGGGGTGCTCCGCCGATCCGCACACGGTGCAGGCCTCCCCCGCCACCAGCGCCTCGGCGAGTTCGGCGGCGATCCCGCGCAGCCGGGCCTCCTTGAGCTCCAGCCAGCGCTCCCGGGCGGCCGTCGACTCCTCGCGTACGGACAGCAGTTCGCCCGCGGCGCGCTCCACGGCGGCAGCCAGCTCGTCGCGCCGGCGGGCGGCGTTCAGATGCATCCGGGCGGGTTCCAGCTTGCCGGCGAGCTGCTCGGCAAGGGTCGCGGCCTGCTGGGCGGCGTCCGCGCGCTCGTGCAGGGCGGCCCGGGTGGCCTCCCAGCGCGCCAGCCACTCGGCGGACTCCTGGTGCTGGTCCTCGGCGGCCCGGGCCTCGCGCTCGAGGTCGGCCCGCTCGCGGCCGATCTCGGCGCTGCGCTGCTCGGCCCGGCGGGCGGCGCCCAGTGCGCCGAGGTCCTCGCGCAGCCGCTGCTCGACGGCGGCCAGCTGATCGGTGCCCGCCTCCCGCAGCTGCGGCGGGAGGTCGGCCCGGGCGGCGCTCTCGGCGTGCGCGGCGGCCAGGTGCGCGGCGTTCGCCGCGCCGCGCAGTTCCAGGGCGGGAGCGACCAGAGCGCCCCGCCGGGCCCGGTCCAGGAGCGCGCGCACCCGCTCCCGGTCGGGCTCCGCCCCGGCGAGCAGGGCCGCCCGGCGGGCGGTCTCCGCGTGCCGGCGCTGGAGCCGGTCGAGTTCCCGCGCCTCCTCGGCGGCGCGGCGGGCGGCCGCGTGCCGGCCCTCGACGGCGGCCAGCGCGTACTCGGCGACGCCCAGCCGCTCCCGCGCCGAGCAGCGGGCGACGGCGGCCCAGGCGCGGATCGCCCCGGAGAGCCCCGGGTCCCCGGGCTGGTGCCGGGGCAGCGGCCAGGCCCGCAGGTCGGCGCTGTCACCGGCGGCCTGGGCGAGCCGCTGCGCGGTGTGGAGCACCCTCTCGTCCCCGGCGCGCACCTTGGCCTCGGCGGCCCGGCGGCGTTCGCCGAGCAGGGCCTCGACGGCGGCGAAACGGCGGGTGTCGAAGAGCCGGCCGAGCAGCCGGCCGCGGGCCGCCTCGTCGGCGCGCAGGAACTTCGCGAACTCCCCCTGCGGCAACAGCACCACCTGGCAGAACTGCTCGCGGCTCATGCCGAGCAGCTGCTCGATCTCCTCGCCGATCTCCTGGTGGGAGCGGCTGAGCGATTGCCAGCCCTCGCCGGTGTACTCGCGCAGCCAGCTCTGTGCCTTGTCCTTGGTGGTGCCGGTGCCGCGCTTCTTGGGCCGGTCCTGTTCGGGACGCCGGGTGATCTCCAGGCGGCGGCCGCCCGCGGTGAGTTCGAGGGTGACCTCGGTCGGGGTCCCGGCGTCCGCGTGATCGCTGCGCAGGCTGGTGCCGGGGGCCTGGCGGGGGCCGGGCACGGACCCGTAGAGGGCGTAGCAGACGGCGTCGAGGACGGAGGTCTTGCCCGCGCCGGTGGGTCCGTGGAGCAGGAAGATCCCGGCGCCGGACAGCGCGTCGAAGTCGATCTCCTGAGGCTCGGCGAAGGGGCCGAAGGCGGTGACGCCGAGCCGGTGCAGCCTCATCGGTGGGTCTCCTGACGGCTGTCGTCGGCCCGTACGTCGTCGAAGGCGCTCCGCAGGACGGCGCGCTCGGCCTCGTCCGCGTGGCCGCCGCCGCGCACGTGGGACACGAAGTCCTCGGCGATCTCCTGGTCGCTGCGGCCCTTGAGCCGCTGGGCGTAGGAGGCGCCGGTCTCCTCCTCGCGGCCCTCGGGGTCGAAGGCGAGGCTGAGGGTGTGCGGGAAGCGGGCGGCGAGCTTGGCCATGGGGTCCTCGGGGCGGACCGGGTCGGTGAGCGTGGCCTCGACCCAGGCGTCCTCGTACGCGGCGTACGCCGGGTCCGCGACCAGGTCGTCGAGGGTGCCGCGCAGCCGGGCGAGGGGCCGCGGCACGGGGGTGCCGACGCGCTCGGCGCCGGTGATCTCCCCTTCGGCGCCCAGCTCGATCAGCCACATGCTCTTGTGGTGGTCGGCCTCGGAGAAGGAGTAGGCGAGCGGGGAACCGGAGTACCGGACCCGTTCGTTGATCGTCTGACAGCCGTGGAGGTGGCCGAGTGCGGCGTAGTCCACCCCGTCGAAGACGGAGGCGGGAACGGCCTCGACCCCGCCGACGGTGATGTCGCGTTCGCTGTCGCTGGCCTGCCCGCCGGTGACGAAGGCGTGGGCGAGGACGATGGAGCGGGTGCCGGGCGCGCGGGCGGCGAGGTCGGCCCGGATCCGGTCCATGGCCGCGCCGAGCACCGCCTCGTGGCTCACCTTCTCGGCGCTGAACTCGTCCTTGACCAGGGCCGGTTCCAGGTAGGGCAGCCCGTACAGCGCCACCTCGCCGTGTACGTCGGCCAGGACCACCGGGTCGGCGCAGCCGGCCGGGTCGGTCCTGAGGTGGATCCCAGCCCGGTCGATCAGGCCGGCCCCGACCCCGAGCCGGCGAGCGGAGTCGTGGTTGCCGGAGATCATCACGGTGGGCACGCCGAGCTCGGCGAGCCGGTGCAGGGCCTGGTCGTACAGCTCGACGGCAGGCAGCGGGGGCACGGCCCGGTCGTAGATGTCCCCGGCGACGAGGACGGCGTCGACCTCGCGCTCGCGGACGGTCTCGACGAGGTGGTCGACGAAGACGGACTGGGCTCCGAGCAGGTTCACGCGGTGGAAGGACCGGCCGAGGTGCCAGTCGGAGGTGTGCAGGAACTTCACTCGACCGCTCCGACCCGCACGCTTGATCTCCTCCGTGGCTCCGCACCGACCCTCCAGGCTAACCCGTCTCCCACGGGGAGTACTGCCGTCCCGTGGTTCCCGGCCGGCCCGCCGGGCCCCGTGCGTCACAGGATCCTGGCGCCCGTGCGAAACCTCCGTGCCCGTCCGGCTCAGGCTTCGCCGTAGGCCTCGCCGCCGAGCTCGAAGCCCGCGGTCCCCGCGCTGATGTCGGCGAGCCAGGCGCGGAAGGCCGGGGCGTCCGCCTCGGGGAGCCCGATCTCGATCGAGACGGCCTCCCCGTAGCGCACGTCCAGTACCAGGCGGCCGGTGGAACGCAGGTCGTTCTGCATCTTGCCGGCGCGCTGGTGGTCGACGGTGACGGTGGCCAGCCGGTACCGGCGCCGGGTGACGGTGCCGAGCTCGTCGAGGGCCTCGCCGACGACTCCCCCGTAGGCCCGGATCAGCCCGCCGGCGCCGAGTTTCACCCCGCCGTAGTAGCGGGTGACGACGGCGACGGCGTACCGGATGTCCCGGCGCATGAGCATCTGCAGCATGGGCACCCCGGCGGTGCCGCCGGGCTCGCCGTCGTCGCTGGCCTTCTGGACGGAGGCGTCGGCTCCGATGACGTACGCGAAGCAGTTGTGCGTGGCGGTCGGGTGTTCCTTGCGGATCCGTGCGACGAACTCCTGCGCCTCCTGCTCGGTCGCGGCGGGCGCGAGCGAGCAGAGGAAGCGCGAGCGGTTGATCTCGGATTCGTGCACACCCTCGCGGGACACCGTCACGTACTGGTCTGCCTTCACCGCTCCACCCTAAGGGGAATCGGACAGGTGTCCTCGTCGTTGATCCGTCAGCGGCACGACGCCGAAGAGCGGTTCCAGAGCAGCAGGAGGCGGCACACGTGTACGGCGATCAGGCGACCATCCGCAAGATCCTCACCGAACTGGGCGACACCTGGGCCGTGGTGGGCCTCTCGAACAACCAGGACCGGGCGGCCTACGGGGTGGCCCGGGTCCTCCAGCGGTTCGGCAAGCGCGTGATCCCCGTACATCCCAAGGCGGAGACGGTGCACGGCGAGGCCGGGTACCCCTCGCTGGAGGCGATCCCCTTCAAGGTGGACGTGGTGGACGTCTTCGTGAACAGCGCGCTGGCGGGGCCGGTCGCGGACCAGGCGGCGGCCGTCGGCGCCGAGGCCGTCTGGTTCCAGCTCGGCGTGGTCGACGAGGCCGCCTTCGACCGCACCCGCGAGGCCGGGCTGGCCATGGTGATGGACCGCTGCCCGGCGATCGAGATCCCCGCGCTCCAGCCCCTGCCGTCGAAGTAGCGCCTGGCCCGCGACGGCCGGTTTGACCTCGGTGGGGGTGCTGGGGTTCTTTTGTCCGCACCCCCGCCCTTCACCGCACCGTACTGCGAGGCCTGCCCATGACCGCCCTCTTCGCCCTGGCCACAGCCGTGCTGTGGGGCCTCGCCGACTTCGGGGGCGGTTTGGTGACCCGCCGGATACCTGCGCTGACGGTGGTCGTCGTCTCGCAGGTCGTCGCCGTCGTCGTGCTCGGCGCGGTCGTGCTCGGCACCGGCGCGTGGCGGGAGGCCGGGCCGCAGCTGTGGTTCGCCGTCGGCGCCGGCCTGGTCGGGCCGGTCGCCATGCTCAGCTTCTACAAGGCACTGGCCCTCGGCCCGATGAGCGTGGTCTCACCGCTCGGCTCCCTCGGGGTCGTCGTGCCGGTCGCCGCCGGACTGATCCTCGGCGAGCGGCCCGGCCTCGGCCAGTTCGCGGGCATCGCGGTGGCCGTCGTCGGCATCGTCCTCCCGGGCGGCCCGGAGCTGCGCGGTGCGCCCGTCCAGCGCCAGGCCGTCGTTCTCACCCTGGTAGCCGCCTTCGGCTTCGGCGCGGTGATGGCCCTGATCGCACAGGCCTCCACCACCCTGACCGGGCTGTTCCTGGCGCTGTTCGTGCAGCGGGTCACCAATGTCGCGGTGGGCGGCGGCGCCCTGTGGGTCCGGACCCGGCGCGGCACCCCGGCGCTCCCGGCGGGCACCGGCCCGCGGATCCTGTGGGGGCTGCTGCCCGCACTGGCCTTCGTCGGCCTCGCCGACGTCGCGGCGAACGGCACCTACTCCGCGGCCGCCCAGAGCGGTCCGGTCACCACGGCCGCCGTACTGTCCTCGCTGTACCCGTTGATCACCGCGCTCGCGGCCTTCGCCGTACTGAAGGAGCGCCTGCGCCCCATCCAGGCGGCGGGCGCCGGCCTGGCCCTGGCGGGCACGGTCCTGCTGGCGGCGGGCTGAGAGCCCGGAAGGTTCAGGACTGCTCCGCCTCGGCCAGCTCCGCCTCAGCCAGCTCCGCCAGCCCGCGCAGCTGCTCCGGGGTCATCCCGTCGGGGATCGGTACGGGCGCCGGAGTGCGCAGCGGCGGCTGCCAGCCGGTCTCCGGCTCCCAGCGCCGCACGACGCGCGCGGGCGCCCCGGCCACCACGGCGTGGTCGGGCACCTCGCCCCGTACGACGGCCCCCGCGGCCACCACGACGTTGCGGCCCAGCCGTGCGCCCGGCAGGACGACCGCACCCGTACCGAGCCAGCAGCCGGGACCGATCTCGACCGGCGCGCTGCGCGGCCACTGTTTGCCGACGGGCTGGTGCGGGTCGTCGTAGCTGTGGTTCGTGGACGTGATGTACACGCCGGGGCCGCAGAAGGTGTCGTCCCCGATGGTGATCCGGGCGTCGGCGATGACGTGGCTGTCGCGGCCGATGACCACCCCGTTGCCGAGGACCAGCATCGGCTCCGTACCGAGGTCGAGGTCCGGCATCATCCCGGCGGTGAGGGTGACCTGCTCGCCGATGATGCAGTAGTCGCCGAGCCGGATCCAGGGTTCGCCGAAGACCGTGCCCTGCGGGAAGGCGAGCCGGGTGCCGTGGCCGATCGCGCCGAACCGCAGCCGTCCCGGAGTCTGCGCGGTGACCGCACCGGCCCGCTGCATCCAGCGCCAGCCCGCGTGGACCGCGCGGCTCGCCAGCCGGCGGCGCAGGACCGTCAGAGATGAGAACGTGTTCTGGTTCTTCGGCACCCGGCCACGGTAGTGCGCCGGGCTCCGGTCGGCCCGGCCGCGATCCTGTGATCTTCACCCCATCTCCGGGCGGGCCCGGCCCGTGCCCTACGGTGCCGGTAGCGCGGCATCCGGAAACAGAGGGAATGATCATGACGCAGCAGTCGACGCAGGGGCAGGCACTCATCGCGGGCGTGGGCGGCAAGCAGCCGTCCGTGGACCCGACGGCCTTCACCGCACCCACCTCCGTCGTGGTCGGCGACGTCACCCTGGCCGCCGGCGCGAGCATCTGGTACTCGGCGGTGCTGCGCGCCGACTGCGGTCCGATCACGCTCGGTGCCGACAGCAACGTGCAGGACAACTGCACGGTCCACGTGGACCCCGGCTTCCCGGTCTCGATCGGCGAGCGCGTCTCCATCGGCCACAACGCCGTCGTGCACGGCTGCACCGTCGAGGACGACTGCCTGATCGGCATGGGCGCGACCGTCCTGAACGGCGCGGTGATCGGAGCCGGCTCGCTGGTGGCCGCCCAGGCACTGGTCCCGCAGGGCATGGTCGTCCCGCCCGGCTCCCTGGTCGCGGGCATCCCGGCCAAGGTGCGGCGCGAGCTGACCAAGGAGGAGCGCGAGGGCATCACGGTCAACGCCGCCATGTACGTGGAACTGGCCGAGCAGCACCGCGCCTCGGTGACCCCGGACCTCTAGGCCGGGTCAGGCCGGGTCCGGGGCGGGCGGGCTATTCGGCGACGGCCACCGGGGCGGCCGGCTCCACCGGGGCGGCCGCCGCGGCGGCCGCGGCCGCCTTCTTCATACGGCTGCGCACCACCACTGTCACCGCGATCCCGAACAGCACGGCGAGGCCCAGAGCCAGCCACGAGAACCGCTTCAGCCACGGCTCGGCGACGATCCCGACCGAGTAGATGACGGCCGTGGTGCCGCCCGCCCAGAGGATCCCGCCGAGGATGTTCGCGATCAGGAACCGCCAGTACGGCATGCGCAGCACGCCCGCGAGCGGCCCCGCGAAGATCCGCAGCAGCGCCACGAACCGCCCGAAGAAGACGGCCCACATGCCCCAGCGCTCGAAGGAGCGTTCCGCCACGGCCACGTGCTCCGGCCCGAAGTGCTTGGGGAAGCGCCTGCCCAGCTTCTCCAGCAGCGGTTTGCCGCCCCTGCGCCCGATCGCGTAGCCGATCGAGTCGCCCACGATCGCCCCGGTGGTCGCGCAGATACCCAGCACGACGGGGTCGATCTCACCGTGCTGCGAGGCCAGCAGCGCAGAGCTGACCAGGATGATCTCGCCCGGCAGTGGGATGCCGAGGCTTTCCAGCCCGATGACCAGACCCACCAGGAGATAGATGCTGACCGCCGGAATCGTCTCCAGCCATTCCTGGATGTGCACCGGTACGTCCTCCCGTGTCGTCCCCGGCGCGCCCCCTGTGACACGCCGAACGGGCAGCCTATCGGCTCCTCACTTCCGCCTTTGACCTCAGTGGGAGTTCCCGCGAGGAACGGCCCGCGAACACTTCCCGGCGGCCGGGACCCAGCACCCAGCCGTGCTGCTCCGGGTCCCAGGACGACAGCGCCCGGGCATCGATGTCGACGGTGACCCGCTGGGCCTCGCCCGGCGCGAGGGTGAGCCGCCGGTAGCCGGCCAGCGCGCGCACCGGCTGGTCGAGCGTGATCTCCGCGGACGGGCCGACGTACACCTGGGCCACCTCGGTGCCCTTGCGGCGGCCCGTGTTGCGGACGGTGAACTCCACGCGCAGACCCCCGCGCTCCGGCCGCACGGTCAGCTGCTCGTACTGCCAGGTCGTGTACGAGAGCCCGTGCCCGAACGGGAACAGCGGAGCCACGTGCTGCGCGTCGTACCAGCGGTGGCCGACGTGGACGCCCTCGGTGTACTCCTGGCGGCCGCCGACGCCCGGGTAGCGCAGCGGGTCCCCGGCCACCGGTGTCGCCTGCTCGTCCGCCGGGAAGGTCTGGGTGAGCCGACCGCCCGGGTCCACGTCCCCGAAGAGGATGTCGGCGGTGGCGCCCGCGCCCTCCTGCCCCGGGTAGTACATCTGCAGGACCGCCCCGGTACGGGAGAGCCAGGGCATGGCCGTTCCGCCGGAGGTATTGAGCACGACGGTGGTGCGGGGGTTGGCGGCGGTGACCGCCTCGATCAGCGCGTCCTGTCCGCCCGGGAGCGCCAGGGTGGTCCGGTCGCTGCCCTCGGTGGCGTCCTCGTAGGCGAACAGGACCACGCTGCGGGCCGCCTTCGCGGTGTTCACCGCCTCGGCGAGGTCCGCGGCCCGGCCCGCCTTCGTGATGTGCCGCAGCCGGAAGCGCCGGCCCTTGTCCCCGCCCCGAGCGGTCACGGAGAGCCGGTGGGTGCCCGCCTTGAGGGAGAGCGTGCGGCGGCGGACGGTCATCCCGTCGGGTGCCGAGCCGAGCAGTCCGCCCGCGTAGTGCTCGGCCGCGCCCTGCCGTACGGGGAACAGCTCCTCCCCGTCCAGGCGCACGCCCGGCCGCTCGCCGGTGTAGTGGACGACCACGGTCCACTCGTCGTCCGCCGCGAGCCGGAACTCCCCCTCGTGGCTCCAGTCGCGCCCTGCGTCCACGGCCCGGTCGTCCAGGTCGGCGGGGGGCGTCAGCAGGGTCGGCGGCAGGGGGCTCCCGTACAGGTCCTCGCCGAGGGCGTAGCGCACGGTGGAGCCGTTCCCGGCGCGGCGGCGGATGGCCGTGAGCGGCGCGGCGGCCCCGTCGGGGACGACGTGGGCGCTGCCGCCGCCACTGACGAAGGGCACCTGGCCGGTGGGGCCGATGACCGCGATCGAGCGGGCGGCGGCGCCCGTCAGCGGCAGGGTGCCGTGCTCGTTGCGCAGCAGCACCGCCCCGGCGGTGGCCACCTTGCGGGCGAGCCGCGCCCCGGCGGCCGCATCCCGCGAGGGGCGCGCGGCGGGCCGGGCCGCGAGCAGCCCGAAGCGGTCCATGGTGGTCAGGATCCGGCGCACGGCGAGGTCGACGGCGCTCTCGGGGACGGAGCCGCCGCGCACCGCCTCGCGCAGCGGGCCGCCGAAGTGGGTGCCGCCGGGCATCTCCATGTCGAGTCCGGCGCCGACGGCGGCAACGGTGCTGTGGGCGGCGTCCCCGTCGGACATCACCCAGCCGTCGAACCCCCAGCTCCCGCGCAGCACTTCGTCGAGCAGCGGCTTGCTCTCGCAGGCGTAGACGCCGTTGACCTTGTTGCGGGCGCCCATCACGGCGCCGGCGCCGGCGGCCACGGCGGCCTCGAAGCCCCGCAGCTCGGTCTCGTGCAGGGTCTGCTCGGCGACGACCGCGTCGACGGTGTCGCGGCCGTGCTCCTGGTTGCCCAGGGCGAAGTGCTTGACGGCGGCGATGAGCCCCTCGTCCTGGATCCCGCGGACCATCTCGCCGACGAGGTCGGCGGTGAGGCGCGGTTCCTCGGCGAAGGCCTCGAAGTTCCGGCCCGCGTACGGGGTGCGGATGAGGTTGGCCCTGGGTGACAGGAGGACGTCCTGGCCGAGCGCGCGGCCCTCACGGCCGATGACGCGGCCGTACTCGCGAGCCAGCGCGGGGTCGAAGGCGGAGGCGAGCAGGACCGGCGCGGGCAGCGCGGTGGCGGGCCGTGTGACCCGTACGCCGACGGGCCCGTCGGCGAGGCGCAGCGCGGGGATGCCGAGGCGCGGGACGCCCGGCAGGTAGCCGGACTGGCCGAGGGAGGCCGGGTCGCGGCCGCCGTGCAGCAGGGCGGTCTTCTCGTCGAGGGTGAGCCGTTCGATCAGGCTGTCGACCCGGGCGGCGTTCGCGGGCTCGGCGGGGGCCCCGGGGGCGGGGGCGGACGCCGCGCGGAGTCCCGCGCCCGGCGGCACGGTCGCGGCGCAGCCGCCCGCTCCGAGGGCCGCGCCCACCGCTCCGAGCAGCCGGATCGCGGAACGTCGGGACACGGCCTCGCTCATGGCGCTCCCTGCAGGCTGGGGGCACCCCCGGACGGAGTCTGGGGGAGGTCGGCGGGAGCGGTCCGCGCCGACCGCTCCCCCGCACACTGTGCGCCGCTGCCTCCCGGGGCAGCCTCAGACGCGCCATCTCGGCGCCGAGGTTCAGCCCTGCGGCGGCCGGGACACGCTGTCGACGTCCCGCCGGGGCTCGCCTTCGAGCTGCACCCGGGCCTCGGTGCGGTGCCCGCGCGCGATGTAGTCCCGTACGACGGCCTCCACCGCGTCCTGCGGCGATCCGACCCCGGCGAGCACCATCACTTCCACCACGAGCTCGGCGTCGAGGCTGATGTTGACCTTGGCCACGGGTACCCCCTCCATCGTCGTGCGAGGGACTCTAGCCGTCGCACGGCCACGGTTTCCGGGGTTCTGGCCCCGTCCGTCGCCGGTTGCTGCCGCCCCGGGTCCGGATCCGGCGGACAGGGCCGCCGGCACCGTGGCCGACCGGCACGGCGAAGGCCCCCGCCCTCCGGGGGCGGGGGCCTTGTCGCCCGACTCCTAGGCGTTGGGACGCAGGGTCCAGACGACCGTCATCTCGCCCGTCACGGCCTCGTCCTCGCGCTGGATGGCGATGGTGACCGGGAACTCGGGGCGGCCGCCCGCGTCGAGTTCGGCCACGACCTCCGCCGCCGGGCGCCCGAGGGTGGCGGTGGCGGTCACGACGCCCTTGGCGAGCTTCTTGTAGCCGATCTCGGCCTTCACCGCGAGGGGCACGGCGCGCGAGAGCTGGTCGCCGAAGGCCGCCAGGACGATCGCGCCGCTCGCGGACTCGGCGAGGGTGAACATGGCGCCGGCGTGCGGGCCGCCGACGTGGTTGTGGAAGTCGGGCTGGTCCGGGAGGCGGACGACCGCGCGCTCCGGAGTGGTCTCCAGGAACTGGAGGTTCAGGGTCCGGGCCATCGGCACCGTCGCGGCGAGCAGTTCGCCCACGTTCATCTGATCTGCGCTCATGGAACGCGATGTTACCCGCGAGTAGGTGTCCTTGGCCAGAGCCGTTCCGGGGGCGGCCGTCGCTCCGGGCCTCCGCTCCTACTATCGTTACCGGCCATGTGGCCAGGACAGCAGCAGCCGCCCGGGGGCGAGCAGAACCCCCAGGACGCGCAACAGAATCCGTACCAGCAGCAGCCGGGGCAACCGAACCCGTACCAGCAGCAGCCGGGTTACGGGTACCCGCAGCCGGGCTACCAGACGCCCCCGCCCACCCAGCCGTGGGGCCAGCCCCAACAGCCCCTGCAGCCCCTGCAGCCCCAACAGCCCCAGCGGCCTGGCGGCGGGAGCCCCTACCAGACCAAGACCGTGGCCATCGTCGCGGCCGCCGCGGTCGTCGTGGCGGCCGCCGCGACCGGCGCCTTCGTCCTGACCCGGGACGACAAGAAGACGGACGAGGCCAACGACAAGCCGCCGGCCGCCTCCTCGGCTCCGGCGTCCTCCGCGCCCGCCCCGGCCGGCAGCAGCGCGAACCCGCGCGCCGGCGGCGACATCAAGCCCGTGATCCCGGGCTGGAAGGTCGTCGTCAACCCCAAGCACGGCACCGCCTTCGACGTCCCACCGGAGTGGAACGTGCTGGGCGCCGGCATGGCCATCGGCTTCGAGGACGAGGTGAAGAACGACGGCTCCTCGGTCGTGATGATGTCCGGGCCCGCCTACCTCAAGCAGGACTGGTGCAAGGTCGACTCCGACAAGAACGGCAGCGAGGAGACGAAGTCGCTGGCCGGCACCGGCACCAAGGGCGGCCAGGGCGCCAAGGACACCGCCGGGGCCGTGACGATCGAGGCCGGAAACTGGGCGTTCGCCGGATACGGGCAGAAGGGGCCGCAGGGCACCACCAAGATCTCCGAGCCGAAGGAGTACACCACCTCCTCGGGCCTGAAGGGCCACATGGCGACCGCGACCGTGAGCGGCCTGCCGAAGGAGAACAAGTGCTCCTCCGACGGCAAGTCGATCGCCTTCAGCTTCAAGAACGCCAAGGGTGACTTCGCCAGCTGGATCCTCTACAGCGCCGCGGGCGTCCCGGACGAGGTCAGCAAGGAGACGCAGGAGAAGATCCTCAGCACGGTCCGCCTGTCCGCGGGCTGATCTCCTTTCCCCTCCGCCCCGGGCCGACAATCCGTTTGGATTCTCGGCCCGGGGCGGGGATAGTCCGGGGGTGAGCTCTCCCCCCGCCGATTCCTCCCGTACGCCCGCCCGCCGCCGCACGCCCGCTTGGGCCGGCCGCAACTACACCCTGCTGACGGGCGCGGCGGTCGTCACCAACCTCGGCAGCCACGGAGCGCTCATCGCTGCCGCGTTCGCGGTTCTGGAGGCCGGCGGATCGGGCGCCGACGTCGGTCTGGTCGCGGCCGCCCGAACGCTGCCGCTCGTCCTCTTCCTGCTCATCGGCGGCGCACTCGCCGACCGGCTGCCGCGCCACCACGTGATGGTCGCGGCCAATGCCCTCAACTGCCTCTCCCAAGCGGCCTTCGCCGTGCTCGTCCTCGCCGGTGACCCCCAGCTGTGGCAGATGATGCTGCTGACCGCTCTGTGCGGCACCGGTACGGCCTTCTTCAACCCGGCGGCCGAGGGCATGCTGCTGTCCACCGTCTCCGGTGAGCACGCCAACCGCGCCTTCGCGCTCTTCCGCATGGCGATGAACGGCGCGGGCATCGGCGGAGCGGCCCTCGGCGGAGCGATGATCGCCGCGTTCGGACCCGGCTGGGTACTGGCCGTGGACGCCGCGGCCTTCGCGATCGCGGGCGCCCTGCGGGCCTTCCTCGACGTCGGCCACATCGCCGAACGGGCTCCCGGCGGCGGCCTCCTGGCCGACCTGCGCGAGGGCTGGGTGGAGGTCAGGACCCGGCCCTGGCTGTGGAGCATCGTGCTCCAGTTCTCCGTCGTGGTCGCCGTCGTCGGGGCCGCGGAGGCGGTCTACGGTCCGCTGGTCGCCCGCGACCGGCTGGGCGGCCCGGCGCCCTGGGGGCTGGCCCTGGCCTGCTTCGGCGCGGGCACCATCGCGGGCGCCGTCCTGATGATGGTGTGGAAGCCGCGCCGGCTGCTGCTGGTCGGCACCCTGTGCGTGTTCCCGCTCGCGCTGCCGTCGGCGGGGCTGGCCGTACCGCTGCCGGTGTGGGCCCTGTGCGCGGTGATGTTCGTGAGCGGCACGGCCATCGAGGTGTTCGGTGTGAACTGGATGACCACGATGCACCAGGAGATCCCCGAGGAGAAGTTCTCCCGGGTCTCCGCCTACGACTGGTTCGGCTCGGTGTCGATGCTCCCCCTGGCCACCGCCCTCGCGGGCCCGGCCGAAACGGCCTTCGGCCGCACCCAGGCCCTGTGGGGCTGCGCGGCCCTGGTCGTCCTGGCCACGGCCCTGGTCCTGCTGATCCCGGACGTCCGCCACCTGACCCGCAGGCCCCCGGCCGCACCGGTCGCTGCCGCCACCGCCCCGGCCGCCACCGCCCCGGCCGCCTCCGGGCCGGCCGCCTCCGGGCCGGCCGCCTCCGACCCCGCGGAGCGGAGCGACAGCCGACCGCTCACCCCAGGCTGAATGCGCCCTCCGGCGGAGCCGGGGACGGCGCGGCGTCCGCGTCGGTCACCGGCACGGCCCCCCGCATGAACCGTGCCAGCGAGTCCCCGGACTCCACCCTCGCGGGAAACGCGTCGGAGGCGCACCGCCGGGCCAGCGCGGCCACCTCCAGCGGAGCGTCGGAGGCGAGCAGCACCGCGTTCCCGAACCGCCGCCCCCGCAGCACCGCCGGCTCGGCGATCAGCGCGAGTTCGCCGAACACCGACGCGAAGTTCGCGAGCTGCGCCCGCAGGAAGCCGAACGGCGCCCCGTCGGCGAGGTTCGCCGCGTACAGCCCGCCGGGCCTCAGCACCCGCGCCGCCTCCCGCGCGTACTCCACGGACGTCAGCTGCGCCGGCACCCGCGAACCGCCGAAGACGTCTGCCACCACCATGTCCGCACTCCCCGCGGGCGCGGCCTCCAGCCAGGCCCGGGCGTCGGCGGCGTGCACCGTGACTCCGGCCCCCGCGGGCAGCGGCAGGTGTTCGGCGACCAGGTCCACCAGCCCCGCGTCGAACTCGACGACCGTCTGCCGGGAGCCCGCCCGGGTCGCCGCGGCGTAGCGCGGCAGGGTCAGGGCGCCCCCGCCCAGGTGCAGGAGGTCCAGCGCGAGCCCCGGCTCCGCCGCGCAGTCCAGGACGTGCCCGAAGCGGCGTACGTACTCGAACTCCAGGTGCCGCGGATCGTCCAGGTCCACATACGACTGCGGCGCCCCGTCGACGGTCAGCAGCCAGGCCCGCTCCCGGTCCACGTCCGGCATCAGCTTGGCGGTGCCCTGGCCCACGTCCCGGATCACCGGGATCTGTTCGTCGTTCACCCGTCCATTGTCGGTCCGGTCCCGGCTCAGCCCGACCAGACGGCCGCCGCGTGGGCGGCGTGCTCCTCGGCCTGCACCAGGCCCGCCCGCGCGGCCGGATCCCGCCGCGCCGGGTCGAGTACGTTGCGCCCGAAGGCTTTGCGGGCCGCCGCCGACGGGGTGATCAACAGCACTCGGGCGCCCGCCTCGCGCAGCCGCGCGGCCTGTGCGGACGGCGAGGGGACGAGCCCGGAGCCGAGCGCGATCGGGGCGATGACCACCACGCGCCGGTAGCCGGCGGCCAGGTCGGCGTTGGTGGCGGAACGGACGCCTCCGTCGATGAAGCGGCGCCCGCCGACGGTCACCGGCGGCCACACCCCGGGCACGGCGCAGCTCGCCGAGACCGCGTCGACCAGCCCGGCCCCGCTCTCCCGGTCGAAGTCGGCGGGCTCACCGCTCAGCGCGTCCACCGCGGTGACGACGAGCCGCCGGTCGGCGGGCCACTCGTGCGAGACCAGCCGGGACGCGAGCACCTCGCGCCGCTCGGCCTCCGCCCCGGTGTCGGCGGCCAGTGCCATGGCTCCGACCCGCTGCCGGTAGGCCGTCGCGTCGCGGCGCGAGCGCGCCATCGCGACGGCGTACCGTGCGATCAGCCCGGCCCCC
Organism: Streptomyces sp. NBC_00190; assembly: GCF_036203305.1. Taxonomy (GTDB): domain Bacteria; phylum Actinomycetota; class Actinomycetes; order Streptomycetales; family Streptomycetaceae; genus Streptomyces. Next base: position 1,551,609 of record NZ_CP108131.1, read on the forward strand.
AGCTTCGCCGCGATCTCCCCGGCGGCGTCGCCGAGCTGGCGCTCGTACAGCTCCTGCGCGGTGAGCAGCCCGGAGGTGAGCTGGGCGCCGACCACCGAACCCGCCGAGGTACCGACGACGAGGTCGGCGTTGGCGAGGTCCACTCCCGCGCGGGCGAGCCCGTACAGGATTCCGCACTCCCAGCCGATGCCGGTCAGTCCGCCACCGCCGAGCACCAGTGCCGTGTCGCCGCCCATGTACGCCCACCCCTCCTCGCATGCCTGTGGTGACGGCAGTCTGACGCACCCGGCCCGCCGTCACCACAGACGGGGCCCGGATCAGCCCGCCCGAGTCACCCCAGGACGGCCGTCACCGTGCCCGCGCCGACGGTCCTGCCGCCTTCGCGGATCGCGAAGCCGAGCCCCGACTCCAGCGGGACGTCCCGCCCGAGCTCGACGGTCATGGTGACCGTCTCCCCCGGCCGGGCCACGCCGGCCTCCCCCAGGTCCACGTCCCCCACCACGTCGGCGGTGCGGATGTAGAACTGCGGCCGGTATCCGGTGGCGACGGGCGTCGTACGACCGCCCTCGCCGGTGGAGAGCACGTACACCTGCGCCGTGAAGCGCCGCTTCGGCGTCACGCTGCCGGGAGCGGCCACCACGTCGCCGCGGCGCACCTGGTGCCGTTGGACCCCGCGCAGCAGCAGCGCGACGTTGTCCCCCGCCTCGGCGGACTCCATCGGCTTGCCGAAGGTCTCCAGCCCGGTGACCACGACCGGGTCGGACGCTCCGTCCGCGCCGAGCATGCTCACGCGGTCGCCGAGCCGGATGCTGCCCCGCTCGACGGCGCCGGTCACGACGGTCCCGCGTCCGGTGATGGTCAGCACGTTCTCCACCGGCAGCAGGAACGGCGCGTCGGTGTAGCGCACCGGGGTCGGCACGTAGGTGTCGACCGCGTCCAGCAGCGCCTGGATCGCCCCGGTCCACCGCGGGTCGCCCTCCAGCGCCCCGAGCCCGGAGACCCGTACGACCGGCGCGCCGTCACCGCCGTAGCCGTGCGCGGTGAGCAGCTCGCGGACCTCCAGCTCGACCAGGTCGGTCAGCTCGGGGTCCCCCGCGTCCGCCTTGTTGAGCGCCACCACGATGTGGTCGACGCCGACCTGCCGGGCGAGGAGCACGTGCTCGGCGGTCTGCGGCATGACCCCGTCGAGCGCGGAGACGACGAGGATCGCCCCGTCGAGCTGCGCGGCGCCGGTGACCATGTTCTTGACGTAGTCGGCGTGGCCGGGCATGTCCACGTGGGCGTAGTGGCGGGTGTCGGTCTCGTACTCGACGTGCGTGAGGTTGATGGTGATCCCGCGCCGGGCCTCCTCGGGGGCCCGGTCGATGCGGTCGAAGGGCATGAAGGAGGCGCCGCCGCGCTCGGCGAGGACCTTGGTGATGGCGGCGGTGAGGGTGGTCTTGCCGTGGTCGACGTGACCCATGGTGCCGATGTTGAGGTGCGGCTTGGTCCGCACGAAGGCCGTCTTGGCCATGATCTCTTCCCGTGGCTCGAAGCTGGAACGGGACCCCTGAGTCGAGCCGACCCTCCCCCTGCGGGGTCCGCCGGACGATCCGGGAAGGGTCAGCTTCGTGCGCCGTCGAATGCGGCGAAGGGGAATGCCTCTGCGGGAACAGCGACAGCGGATGCGGCAGCCTTCGGCGCGTCCGCGACTGCGGACGATGCGACGGGGAAGGCGTACCGGGACATGCCCCTGATCCTGCCGGACCGCCCCGGGCCCGTCGAATGAATTTCCGCGCGCTCAGAGGTTCTTGAGCGCCTCGCGTACGGACAGCGGGGACAGGGAGCCGCGTTCGGCCTCGACGAAGGCGCGCACGGCGGCGGGGTCGGTCTTCGCGTACTCCCGCAGGCACCAGCCGATGGCCTTGCGGACGAAGAAGTCCGGGTGGTCCGCCTGGCGGCGGCAGTAGCCGAAGAGCCGGCCCGTGTCGGTGGCGGACTTGAAGCGCAGCTGGTGGAGCAGGGCGGTGCGGACCAGCCAGAGGTCCTCGTCGCCGGACCACTCGTCCGTCACCGCCGCCAGCGCGGGGTCGGCGGCCACCAGCGGGCCCACCGTGTGCGCGGCCAGCAGGTCGACCGTGTCCCACCACGGGACGGTGGTGATCAGGTGCCGGGCCACCGGCAGCAGGCCGGAGGAGCACCGGGAGACGTGCCTGCGCAGGTAGTCCACCGCGAAGTAGTGGTACTCGCGCTCCGGCAGCCGCCAGCAGCACAGCGCGAGCGCCGCGCAGTCCGCCTCCGACGGCCGCGGTGTGTCCTTGGTCACTGCCTTGGACAGCTCGCGGCGCAGCGGGGTGGGAATGCCGAGGAAGGGGGCGACGTCCTTCATGTACGTGCTCATGGCCCGGGCCCGCACGGGGTCGGCCGCCGCCGCGTACGCCTCGGTCAGCCGCTCCAGGAGGGTGTCGGCGAAGGCGCTGCGCGGCACGTTCGGAGGTCGCCGGTCGTTCGACAGCATGAGGCCCAGATTACGGCGAGGCGCCGCACCGGTCGGCTAGTCTCCCGGGATGTCCCTCCTCCTCGCGCCGTGGACCCGGCTGTCACTGCTCGTCGTGCTGCTCGTGGCGGCCGGCGTGTGCGTGCTGCTGTACGAGCCCCAGCGCATCCTGTCGGAGGGGTGGCCCCCGGGGTTCCCGGTAGGCGCGGCGGTCCTGCTGTTCGCCGCCGGGTACGGCGTGTGCGCGGCGGCCTTCGTCCCGCGCCCCCTGCTCAACCTGGCCGCGGGAGCGGTGTTCGGCACCCAGTTCGGCCTCCTCGCGGCGGTCGGCGGCACGGTGCTCGGCGCCGCGATCGCCTTCGGGCTGGGGCGGATCATGGGCCAGGAGGCCCTGCGTCCGTACGTGCGCGGCCGCTGGCTCCAGGCGGCCGACGGGCAGCTCAGTCGGCACGGCTTCCGTTCGATGCTCGCCGTGCGGCTCTTCCCCGGGATGCCCTTCGTCGTGGCCAACTACTGTGCGGCGGTGTCCCGCTGCGGCTGGCTGCCCTTCCTCGGCGCCACGGCGCTCGGGGTCGTCCCGAACACCGCGGCGTACGTGATCGCGGGGGCCAGCGCCTCCTCCCCCGGCTCGCCCGCGTTCCTCGCCTCGTTCGGCTTCATCGTGGTCTCGGTGGTGGCCGCCGGAGTGGTCGCCTGGCGCAAGCGGCACCGCCTGGCACCCGCCCGGATCCCCGCGTCGACGTACGAACTGGCGCCTCAGCACCCCCCTGTGGTCACCGGTGCTTCGCACGGGCCCTAGCATCGGACCCGAACTGCCCGACGATCACAAGGACGAGCGCACCCCGACATGAGCTGGTTCGAATCCCTAATCCTCGGTCTCGTCCAGGGGCTTACGGAGTTCCTCCCGATCTCCTCCAGCGCCCACCTGCGGCTGACCGCGGCGTTCGCCGGCTGGCACGACCCGGGAGCGGCCTTCACCGCCATCACGCAGATCGGCACCGAGGCCGCCGTACTGATCTACTTCCGCAAGGACATCGCGCGGATCGTCTCCACCTGGTTCCGCTCGCTGTACACGTCTTCGCTGCGCTCCGAGCAGGACGCGAAGATGGGCTGGCTGGTGATCGTCGGCTCGATCCCGATCGGCGTCCTCGGCCTCGCGTTCAAGGACCAGATCGAGGGCCCGTTCCGCGATCTGCGGCTGACCGCCACCACCCTCATCGTGATGGGCGTCGTGCTGGGCGTGGCCGACCGGCTGGCCGCCCGCGACGAGGAAGGCGGGCGCCACCGCGCGGTCCGCGAGCGCAAGACGCTGAAGGAGCTGGGCGTCAAGGACGGCCTGATCTTCGGTGTCTGCCAGGCGATGGCCCTGATCCCCGGCGTGTCCCGGTCCGGCGCGACGATCTCCGGCGGTCTGCTGCTGGGCTTCACGCGCGAGGCGGCTGCCCGCTACTCCTTCCTCCTCGCCATTCCGGCCGTGCTGGCCTCGGGCGTGTTCGAGATCAAGGACGTGGTCGAGAGCCCCGGCCACATCTCCTGGGGGCCGACCATCTTCGCGACGGTCATCGCCTTCTTCGTCGGCTACGTGGTCATCGCGTGGTTCATGAAGTTCATTTCCACCAAGAGCTTCATGCCCTTCGTGATCTACCGGATCGTGCTGGGCGTCGCCCTGTTCATCCTGATCGGGACGGACGTGCTGAGCCCGCACGCGGGTGAGTCCGGCTCCTAGCAAGGCGCCCACTTCACCGCTTCGCGTGAACCGGAGGCCGCTCGGGAACGTTCCCGGGCGGCCTTTGCGTCGTTGTCCCGGAGAGACCTGAAGGCAGAAGCAGGGGGTGTCCCATGGGTCGCGTGGTTCTGGAGCGTTTTCCGGCCGGAAGTCCGAGGGGGAGCTGGCCCGCCGAGGAGTACGCCGCGCAGCGGATGCGCGAGGGCGTGCCGGCCGAGGTGGTGATGGATCTGGACAGCGACGCGTTCCTCGTCGTGGTCCGGCAGCGGGAGGCGTAATCCGGTCACTGGGGGTCCGGGAGAAGATCCCGTCGGCGCACGGCCCTTGGCCTCCTGACCCAACAGCCCCACACTGACCCGATGACGCAGCGTGTGGACCTCGCCACGGTAATGGACCGGCTGGCGATCGACGAGGTGGTCACGGGGTACGCGGTGGCCGTCGACGACGGCGACTGGGCGGCGTACCGCGCCCTGTTCACCGCCTCCGGGCGGGCCGACTACAGCTCCGCGGGCGGGATCGAGGGTCCGGCCGGGGAGGTCGCCGACTGGCTCGCGGAGACGATGAAGCTGTTCCCGGTGCGTCAGCACCTGATCGTGAACCGGCTGATCCGGCTGGAGGACCTGGGCGGTTCACCCGGCGACAGCGCCGAGGTGCGGGCCGACTTCCTCAATCCGATGCGTCTTGAAGGAACGGACGGCGAAGCGGCGGACGGCGAAGCGGCGGACGGCACGGTGACGGCGCCCAACTTCGTCGCCGCCGGGCGCTACTCCTTCGCGCTGGCCCGCACCCGCGACGGCTGGCGGCTCACCCGCGTCACCGTGCACGAGAAGTGGCGGCACATCTCCGCCTGACTGCCACACTGGAAGCGGAGGCGCGCCATGGTCCCGATCCGTGCCCGTTGGTCCCCGCGGTGGCGTGCGTCGGCCGCCGTCGCCGCCGGGGCACTGCCCGCCCTCGCCTTCCCCGCGCCCGCGCTCTGGTGGTTCGCCTACGTCGCCCTCGTGCCCTGGATGCTGCTGCTGCGGTCGGCTCCCACGGGGCGGCGGGCCGTGCTGGAGGGCTGGCTCGGCGGTGCGGCCTTCATCGTCGCCGTCCATCACTGGCTGCTGCCCAGCCTGCACGTGTTCCTGGTGCCGGTGGCCGCCCTGCTGGGCCTGCTCTGGATCCCCTGGGCCCTGCTGGTGCGGGAGTTGCTCGGCGGGGTCCCGTCGGCGGGACGTACGGGCGCCGCGCTGGTCCTCGTACCGGCCGGGTGGTTGCTGTCGGAGCTGGTGCGGTCCTGGCAGGGGCTGGGCGGGCCGTGGGGGCTGCTGGGGGCGAGCCAGTGGCAGGTACCGCCCGCGCTGCGGCTGGCCTCGGCGGGCGGGGTGTGGCTGGTGAGCCTGCTCGTGGTGGCGGTGAACTGTGCGGTGGTGCTGCTCGTCGCGGTGCCCGGGGCGCGGGTCCCGGCGGTGGCCGGGGTGGCGGGGTGCGCGGTGCTGACGGGAGTGGCGTGGCTGTGGGCGCCGCGCCCCGAGGTGTCGGGCGGGCTGCGCGTGGCCGTCGTGCAGCCGGGCGTGGTGGCGGACGGCCCGGACAGCGCGGAACGGCGGTTCGCCGCCGGGGAACGGCTCACCCGGGACCTGTCCGGGCGGCCGATCGACCTGGTGGTGTGGGGCGAGAGCAGCGTCGGCGGGGACCTGGCGGCCCGCCCGGACCTGGCCGGACGGCTGGCTTCGCTGTCCGCGCAGGTCGGGGCTCCGCTGCTGGTCAATGTGGACGCACGGGGGGCCGACAGCCCCGGGATCCGCAAGAGCGCGGTACTCATAGGCCCCGGAGGCCCCACCGGCGACCGGTACGACAAGATGCGGCTGGTCCCGTTCGGCGAGTACATACCGGCCCGGGCCCTGCTCGGCTGGGCCACCTCGGTCGGCAAGGCGGCCGGCGAGGACCGGGTGGCGGGTGACACACCGGTGGTGATGAACCTGCCCGGGCGGCCGGACGGCCGGCCCGGCGTCCGCGTCGGCCCGCTGGTCTGCTTCGAGTCGGCCTTCCCCGACATGAGCCGGCACCTGGCGCGCGAGGGGGCCGGCCTCCTCGTCGCCCAGTCGGCGACCTCCAGCTTCCAGGGCAGCTGGGCCCCGGCCCAGCACGCCTCACTGGCCGCGCTGCGGGCGGCCGAGACCGGCCGCCCGGTGGTGCACGCCACCCTCACCGGCGTCAGCGTGGTGCACGGCCCCTCCGGGGAGCGGATCGGCCCCGCCCTGCCCACCTCCGCGAGCACGGCGCAGGTGTACGAGGTCCCGCTCGCCCGGGGCGCCACCCTCTACGTCCGCTTCGGGGACTGGGCGGTGGCCGCGGCCCTCGCCTCGCTGGCGGCCTTCTGCGCGGTGGAGGGCGCCCGAGCGCTCAGGAGGCCTGTGCCAGAGCCGAGCTCACCACGCGCTCGCACAGCTCGTGGGTGAGCAGCGCGTCCCGCGCGCTGAGCGTCCTGCCCGTCTCGACGGCCACCAGGAAGGCGTCCACGACCTGCTCGATGCCGCGCTGGCGGGCGACCGGCACCCAGTCCCCGCGGCGCCGCACGGTCGGCTGGCCCTTGTGGTCGATGACCTCCGCGAGGTTGACGACCTGCCGCTTGGTGTCCTGGCCGGACACCTCCAGGATCTCCTCGGTGGAACCGGACAGCCGGTTCATGATGCCGAGCGCGATGAAGCCGTGGCCGGACAACTGGAGCACCACCTGGTGCATCAGTCCCTCCCGCACCACGGCCCGTACGTCGATGTGGTCGGCCTCGCCGGGCAGCAGGAAGCGCAGGGTGTCGACGACGTGGATGAAGTCGTCCAGCACGAGCGTGCGCGGGTCTTCGGGCAGCCCGACGCGGTTCTTCTGCATGACGATCAGTTCGCGCGGGTGGTCGGCGCACTGGGCGTAGCCGGGCGCGTAGCGGCGGTTGAAGCCGACGGCGAGCGAGACCCCGCGCTCCTCCGCCAGTTGCACGAGCCTTGCCGAGTCCGCGAGCTCGTACGCGAGCGGCTTGTCCACGTACGTCGGCACGCCGGCCTCCAGCAGCCGCCCGACGATCTCGGGATGGGCGGCGGTCGAAGCGTGCACGAACGCCGCGTCGAGTCCTTCGGCGAGCAGGGCGTCGAGATCGGTGTGCAGGCGCCCGGCCGGGATGTGGTGGGCCGCGCCGACCCGTTCCAGCGTGGCGGGGGTGCGGGTCTGCAGGTGCAGCTCGACGCCCGGGCGGGTGGTGAGGACGGGCAGGTACGCCTTCTGCGCGATGTCGCCGAGTCCGATGCAGCCGACCTTCACCGAGAGCCTCCTGTTTCGTTCCGTGTGGGACTCCGGCAGCTTAGGTCCTGCGGCCGAGCTGGACTTAATCCCTGGTGGCGGGGGCGGTGTTCGCCGAGGATGTCCCCCATGACCACCAGTTCCGGATCACATCGCAATGAGCCCTCCACCACCGCCGACGAGCGCGGCATGCTCGACGGCTGGCTCGACTACCACCGCGCCACCCTCGCCTGGAAGTGCGAGGGGCTCCAGGACGAGCAGCTGCGCCGCAGCCCGCTCCCGCCCTCGGAACTGAGCCTGCTGGGTCTCGTACGGCACATGGCCGAGGTGGAGCGGTACTGGTTCCGGGAGATCATGCTCGGCGAGGAGCTTCCCGAGCTGTACTGCACCAGCGAGGACCCGGACGGGGACTTCCACTTCACCGAGAAGGACACCTGGGCCGAGGGGGAGCAGGTGTGGCAGACCGAGGTCGAGCTGGCGCGCCAGGCCGCCGCGGGCCGGTCGCTGGACCTGCTGTCGGACGCCGAGAGCCACCACCGGGGCGAGGTGTTCAGCCTGCGCTGGGTCTACACCCACATGATCGAGGAGTACGCGCGCCACAACGGCCACGCGGATCTGCTGCGCGAGCAGATAGACGGAGCCACCGGCGACTAGCGGGTGTTCCGTCACCCGTGCGGGGTGAATATGGGCTGCGGGTTTTCGCAACGTGGTCCTCGCGGAGCAGAGTTGCGCGAGTGCACCCAACCCGAACCACGACGAAACTGCTGCTCGGAGTCGCCTGTGCTGTCTCGGCCGTCTCCGGCTGCGTGAACGTGAGCCCCGCCCCCGGGCAGCCGGGGGCGGCGGCTCCCTCCGCGGGGCTGCCGCCGCACCACGAACCGCGCGGCGGGCCGGAAACCGCCCCGGTGATCGTCCAGGCACCTGCCCTGGAGGCGTTGGAGGCGGCCGCGGAGCAACCGGCGCGGCCCGCGGGCCCCGCCCCCGCCGGGCGGTCCGCCGGGCGCACCGCCCAGGGTGCCTCCGACGGGCCGCTGGAGGCCGCGCCGCCGGTGCCGGACATCCCGGAGCCGCGCAGGCCCGCCGAGCCCGTAGCAGGCCGTCAGGAAGGCGGCCGCCCGCACGGCCCGCGGCCCGGCGCCGCGGTGGAGCGTGAGCTGGTGCGGGAACTGCCGGTGCGGGCCGCCGACGTGTGCGCGCTGGGCCGCCGGCACGGGCGGTGGCGCCCGGACAGCCCCGAGGCCCGCATCTGCGCGGGCCTCCACGGGGACTGATCCGCTCCCGGGCCGGCCGGATCAGGGAGACTGTTCCGGGAACGGCCGGGGACCCCCGCCCGGTTCCGCCGCGAGCCGCCGCTCCAGCCGGGCGATGGCGGCCCGTACGCCGTTGCCGTACCCGTCGTCGGGCAGCGCGCCCGTGGCGGCGCGGGCCCGCGCCAGGTGGACCCGGGCCGCCTCCGGCCGCTGGAGCTTCACGTAGTCGGCGGCCAGGCTGAGGTGCAGGGACGGGTAGAACACACGCATCGCCTGATGGGGCTCCCGGTGTGCCGGCGGCCCGTCCCGGAGCTCCTCGGCCGCGCCGAGGGCCCTGAGGTCCCAGGCCAGTTCGTCGGCGGGCTCGTCCTGGGCGTCGGCCATGTAGTGGGCGAGCGTGCACCGGTGCAGGGCGTCGCCCTCCTCGCCGATCTCGGACCAGATCGCGCCGAGCCGGTTGCGGGCCTCCTCGCGGTCCCCGGCGTGCAGCAGGATGACCGCCTGGCCGATCCTGGTCATGACGGCGTCCTCCGACGCCTCCTGCTGCTGCTCCGTCACCGCGGCCTCCGGCTCGCTCTGCGCCAGACCTGCTCCGGTCTGATCGTCAAGAAGCTAACCGGAGGCACCGGCATTGGCGCCGAGGCGCGGTGGGCCGTCAGCCGAGGTCCGGGATCCGCCAGTCGATCGGCTCATGGCCCTGGGCGGCGATGGCCTCGTTGATCTGCGTGAAGGGCCGGGAGCCGAAGAACTTCTTGGCCGACAGCGGGGAGGGGTGGGCGCCCTTGACGATCACGTGCCGCTCCTCGTCGATCAGCGGGATCTTCTTCTGGGCGTAGGCGCCCCACAGCACGAAGACGGCCGGGTCAGGGCGCTCGGACACGGAGCGGATCACCGCGTCGGTGAACTTCTCCCAGCCCTTGCCCTTGTGCGAGTTGGGCTCGGCCTCACGCACGGTGAGTACCGCGTTGAGCAGCAGGACGCCCTGGCGGGCCCACGGCATCAGGTACCCGTTGTCCGGGACGGGCAGGCCCAGCTCCTCCTTCATCTCCTTGTAGATGTTGCGGAGCGAGGGCGGGGTCTTGACCCCGGGCTGGACCGAGAAGCACAGGCCGTGGCCCTGCCCGGCGCCGTGGTACGGGTCCTGGCCGAGGACCAGCACCTTCACCTGGTCGAAGGGGGTGGCCTCCAGGGCCGCGAAGACCTGCTCGCGGGGCGGGTAGACCGGCCCGTTCGCCCGCTCCTTCTCGACGAACTCCGTGAGTTCCTTGAAGTAGGGCTGGTCCAGCTCCCCGCCGAGGACGGGGAGCCAGGACTCGGGCAGCATCTGGGTCACGGCGACAACCTCCGGTACAAGTTCGGTTCAACTGCCCAGAACCTACCGGGGGCCACTGACAACGCCTCAGCCGCCCGCTTCGTGAAGCGGTTACCAGCTGGTCTTGCGGTAGAACTCCCACATCTGCATGACGGTCTGCGGGTCCAGCGCCCGCTCGGCGCCCGCGATGTCGTCGCGCGAGGCGACGTACAGCTTGCCCTGCCACAGGGGCAGCAGCCGGACGTCCTCGGCGAAGATCTGCTGCGCCCGCTCGAACTCGTGGACACCGGCCGAGCGGTCGCCCTCCCGACGGGTCTTCGGCAGCAGGTCGGTCAGGATCTCGGCGGGCTCGTACGGGGTACCGACCGCGTTCTCCTTGCCGACGAACGGCGCGATGAAGTTGTCCGGGTCCGGGAAGTCGGGGAACCAGCCGCGGCCGAAGACCGGGTACTCCTGGCCCTTGTAGCCCTCCTGGAAGGCCTTCCAGGGCTGGCTGCGCAGCGTGATCTTGAAGAGCAGGCTCTCGTCCAGCTGGCGCTTGAGCTCGGTGAACTCGTCGGCGGTGGAGGAGCCGTACCGGTCCGTGGTGTACCAGAGGGTCAGCTCGACCGGCTGGTTGATACCGGCGTCCCTGAGGATCTTCTTGGCCTTGGCGACGTCCGAGTGGCCGTACTTGTCGTAGAACGGCGTCTTGTGGCCGACGACCCCCTTGGGAACCATCGAGTACAGCGGCTCGGCGGTGCCCTGGTAGACCTTGGAGACGAGCACCCCGCGGTCGACGATCTGGGCGATGGCCTGGCGGACCGGGAGCTTGGCGACCACCGGGTCCTTCGGGTTGAAGACCAGGTAGCGGATCTCGGCGCCGACGTTCTCGACGACCTGGACGCCCGCCGCGTGCGAATCGGGGGTCTGCAGGTCCCTGATCTCGGCGGCCGACAGGCCTCGGTAGGTGGCGTCGATCTCCTTGGCCTTGAGCGAGGCGAGCATCTTCGTGGAGTCCGCGAAGTAGCGGATGGTCACGCCCTTGTTGCGGCGGTTGGCGAAGCCCGCGTAGCTCTCGTTGTTGCCGAGGACGGCCTCGGAGCCCTCCTTGTACGAGTCGAGCACGTACGGGCCGGAACCGGTGACCTTGCCGTCCTCGCGGACCTTGTCGGCCGGGTACTCCTTGGGCGCGACCAGCGAGGCGGCGGGCGAGCCGAGGACGAGGGGGAAGGTGGCGTCCGGGGTGTTCAGGTGGAAGACGACGGTCAGGGCGTCCGGGGTCTCGATCTTGTCGAGGCTGCCGAAGAGGTCCTTGGGGCCGACCTTGGAGCCGATGGTCCGGATCCGGTCCAGGGAGTGCTTGACCGCCTTGGCGTCGAGCGGCTCCCCGTTGGAGAACTTCAGGCCCTTGCGCAGGGTGCACCGGTACGACTCGTTCGCGGCGTCCGTGAACTCGCAGCTCTGGGCGGCGTCCGGCTGGGGCTTGGTGGCGCCCGTGGGGAAGGCCAGCAGAGTCTGGTAGACGTTCCGGTACAGCTCCCAGGAGCCGTCCCATGCCGCGGCGGGATCGAGGGTGCTCGGTGCGCTCGTCGTACCGACGACGATCCTCTTCGCGTCGTCGGCGCCCTCATCCGAGAGCAGGCCGCAACCGGCGAGCAGGGATATGGACGCAAGGGCCGCAGTGATCTGCAGGCATCTGGTCCGGTTGAACACGTGCACGCTCCTCGATCAGCCAGGGGTGCGGCAGACCCTACCGCAGTGCCCCACAAATCCAATGGGTTGGTTTCGTGGGGCACATGACCGGTTCCGTGCCCATTCGGTATGCATTTACCTCCTTATCGGAGGCAAATCCGTCCGACTATCGGTCAGTGCACACCGGCATTGAGGAACATTCCCCCGTCGACGACGAGAGTTTGCCCCGTGATCCATTCCGCTTGTGCAGATGTAAGAAATGCGGTGGCCCCTCCGATGTCCTCCGGGACCCCGAGCCGGCCGAGCGGATAGGCGGCCGAGGCCTCCTGTTCCCGGCCCTCGTAGAGCGCCTGCGCGAACTTCGTCTTGACCACCGCGGGCGCGATCGCGTTGACCCGGACCCCGGGCGCCATCTCGTGGGCGAGCTGGAGCGTGAGGTTGATCATGGCGGCCTTGCTCATGCCGTAGGCGCCGATGAAGGGCGACGCGGAGACGCCGGCGATGGAGGCGATGTTCACGATCGCCCCGCCGTTGTCCTTCTGCCAGGCGTGCCAGGTCTGCTGGGCGAAGCCGAGCGCCGAGATCACATTGGTCTCGAAGACCTTGCGCGCGACTCCGAGGTCCAGGTCCGCGATCGGGCCGAAGACCGGATTGGTGCCGGCGTTGTTCACCAGGAAGTCCACGCGACCGAAGGCCTCCATGGTGCGCTCGACGGCGACGGCCTGGTGGGCCTCGTCGTGCGCTTTCCCGGCCACCCCGATCACCCGGTCGGCGCCGAGCCGCTCGACGGCCTCCTTGAGGGCGTCCTCGTTGCGTCCGGTGATGCAGAGCCGGTCGCCCCGCGCGATCAGCGCCTCGGCGATGCCGTAGCCGATGCCCCGGCTCGCCCCGGTGATCAGCGCGACCTTGCCGCTGTCGATGCCGCGTTCCGTGTTGTTCTTTTCGTCCGTGCTGTCCGTCATGGCCGTACGCCCTGCCTCTCGTGGACTCGTCAGTTGAGCGGGCCGCCGGCCACGTACATGACCTGGCCGGAGACGAAGCCCGCGGCCTCGCCCGTGAAGAAGGCGATCGCGTTCGCGATGTCGTCCGGGCGCCCGACGCGCTGGACGGGGATCTGGGTGGCGGCGGCCGCCTGGAAATCCTCGAAACCCATGCCGACGCGGGCGGCCGTCTGGGCGGTCATCTCGGTGACGATGAAGCCGGGGGCGACGGCATTGGCGGTGACGCCGAACTTGCCGAGCTCGATGGCCAGGGTCTTGGTGAAGCCCTGCAGACCGGCCTTGGCGGCGGAGTAGTTGACCTGGCCGCGGTTGCCGAGCGCCGAGCTGCTGGAGAGGTTCACGATGCGGCCGAACTTGGCCTCCACCATGTACTTCTGACAGGCCTTCGACATCAGGAAGGCACCGCGCAGGTGGACGTTCATGACCGTGTCCCAGTCGGTCTCGGTCATCTTGAAGAGCAGGTTGTCGCGCAGCACGCCCGCGTTGTTGACCAGGATGGTCGGGGCGCCGAGCTCGCTCGCGACGCGCGCGACGGCCGCTTCCACCTGCGCGCCGTCGGAGACGTCGCAGCCGACCGCCAGGGCCTTGCCGCCGGCCGCCGTGATCGCCTCCACGGTGTCCTTGCAGGCCGCCTCGTCGAGGTCGAGTACGGCGACGGCCCGGCCCTCGGCGGCCAGGCGTACGGCAGTGGCCGCGCCGATGCCCCGGGCCGCCCCGGTCACGATCGCTACGCGCTGCTCGGTGGTGGACATGCTGGATCTCCTCGCCCTTGAGAGGCGGCCGCCCAGAGGTGAGCAACCGCTTAGTAGCTTCAGCTGAGGAGACGCTAGGAGCCATGACACTCCGTGTCAACGGGGACGGATCCGGCCCCGTCGGCGCCCGAACGCCGACGGGACCCCGGTCAGCGGACCAGCAGATCCAGCAGCCGCTCCACCTCGGCGGCGGGATCGGCCGTCAGGCCGGTGTGCACCGGCCCCGGCTGCACCACCGTGCTGCGCGGCGCGATCAGCCACCGGAACCGCCGCCCCGCGTCGTCACCCGCCGCCTGACCGGCGGACTCGCCGCCCGTACACACGCCCTCCACGCCGTGCAGCGCGGCCCGTACCCCGGCCACGTCGGCCCCGGGATCCAGCACCATCAGCTTCGTCTCGTCGAGATGGGTGCGCGCCGCCACGTACGAACGCGCCCGGCAGTAGACGATCACGCCGGCGTTGAAACACTCGCCGCGCTCCATCCGGGGCACCACACGCACCAGCGCGTACTCGAACACGTCCCGCTTGGTCACTCGTTGTCGCTCTTGTTCTTCCGGGGGCGGGGGTCGAGGCGGTCGGCGAGCCAGCCGGGCGGACCCGACCGGGGCTTCACCTCCGCCTCCATCGAGATCCTCTCGTGGATCGTGGCCGCGCGCGGCAGCAGTGCCTCCACATAGGCGCGGCGCAGCGCGTCGGTGGAGTCGAAGCCCGGCTCGTCGACCAGCCACTCGTCCGGGACGTCGGCCGTGACCTCGGTGAGCAGTTCCTCGGTGACGAGCGGTGCGAGCGCCGCGGCGGCGGCCGCGATGTCCGGCCCGACGGGGGCCAGTACGTGGTCGGAGGCGTTGTACGGCTTGGCGGCGGCGGCCTCGGCGGTGGGCCAGTTGTGGTGCCAGATCATGGTGGCGCCGTGGTCGATGAGCCACACGTCCCCGTGCCAGACGAGCATGTTGGGGTTGCGCCAGGACCGGTCGACGTTGTTGATCAGGGCGTCGAACCAGACCACGCGCCCCGCCTCGGCCGGGTCGACCTGGTAGGCGAGCGGGTCGAAGCCGATCGACCCGGGCAGGTAGTCCATGCCGAGGTTGAGCCCGCCGCTCGCCTTGAGCAGTTCCTGGACCTCCTGGTCGGGCTCGCCGAGCCCGATGACGGGGTCGAGCTGCATCTGCACCAGCCGCGGGACCCGCAGGCCCAGCCGCTGGGCGAGGCGCCCGCAGATGACTTCGGCGACCAGGGTCTTGCGGCCCTGGCCGGCTCCGGTGAATTTCATGACGTAGGTACCGAGGTCGTCGGCCTCGACGATCCCCGGGAGCGAGCCGCCCTCACGCAGGGGCGTGACGTAACGGGTCGCGATCACTTCGGACAGCATCCGCCCAGGTTACGGCGGTCAGGACGCGGGAGCCCACTGCTTGAGCAGCGCTTCGGCCGTGGTGATGGCCGCCACCAGCGAGAGGGAGTTGCGGATCACCTCGGCGGTGCAGGAGGCGGGCACCCCGGCGATGGCGTCGGCCGGGACCACGACCTGGTAGCCGAGGTTCACGGCGTCGAAGACGGTGTTCGGGATGGCGATGTTGGAGGACACCCCGGTGACGACGAGCGTGCGGATGCCGAGGTTGCGCAGCAGGGCGTCCAGGTCGGTGCCGGCCATCGGGGAGAGCCCGTGCAACCGGCGGACCACCAGGTCCTGCTCGGCCACGACGATGGGCGCCGCGACCTCCACCGCCCGGCTTCCGGAGAGCTGGCGCACGGGCAGCTTCCCGGCGGCGCGGAACAGCCGCGCGTTGGTGTTCGCCCCGCGGCCGTCCGGCCGCCGCTCCGCGACCGCGTGCAGCACCTGCACCCCGGCCCCCCGCGCGGCGTCGGCGAGCGCGGCCACCCGCCCGAGCATCCCGGAGTCCCGGGCTTCCTTCGCGAGCTCGGGCAGGGCGCTCTCCTCGCCGACGACGCCGTTCTGGCATTCGACGGTGAGCAGCGCCGTGGTGGCGTTGTCGAGATCCGGCATGGCTCCCCCTGGCGTGACGGCCATCGACCCCGCATGATTCCTGACACACAGTCAGATGTGAAGGGGCGCGGGACGGATGGACGAGACACGCGTGGACAGGACCCAGCGGCGGGGCCGCCGCATCATGATGAGCGACGAGGAGGTGGACGCCTTCCTGCGCGAGCAGCGCACCTGCCGGGTGGCCACGGTCTCCCCCGACGGGCGCCCGCACGTGGGCGCCCTGTGGTTCGCCTGGGACGGCACCTCGCTGTGGCTGTACTCGATCACGCGCAGCCGACGCTGGTCCGACCTGCGCGGGGATCCGCGGATCTCGGTGGTCGTGGACTCCGGCGAGTCCTACGACGAGCTGCGCGGGGTGGAGCTGTCCGGCAGCGCCGTCTTCGTGGGCGAAGCCCCGCGCACCGGCGAACCGTGCCCGGAGCTGGCCGAGGCCGAGCGGATCTTCCCGGTCAAGAACTTCGGCATCGAGCAGATGCCGCACGACGGGCGGCACGCCTGGATCCGCCTGACCCCGGAGTCGGTCGTCTCCTGGGACTTCCGCAAGCTCTAGAGCCGGGCTCAGAGCGCCGAGGCGGCCTGCCGCAGGGCGTCGACGGCGGCCCGGATGGAGGGCCGGCGGTCGGCGTCCGCACGCCAGACGACGTACACGTGGCGGCGTACGGTGTCGCAGACCGGCAGCAGCCGGACCCCGGGCGGCACCGGGCCGCGGCCCAGCTTCGGCGCCACGCACACCCCGAGCCCGGCCTCCACGAAGGCCAGCTGGGTGTGGTGCTCCTCGGCGATGTGGGCGATGCGCGGCTCGATTCCCGTACCGCGGAGCGTGAAGACCAGCCACTCGTGGCAGAACTGTCCCTCGTTCCAGGAGATCCAGTCGTCGTCGGCGAACTCGGAGAGGGAGATCTCGGTCCGGTCGGCCAGCCGGTGGGCGACCGGGACCGCGATGTCGACGGAGTCGTCCAGCAGGTGCGTCCGGGTGAGTTCGGCGGGCACGGGCATGCGCTTGTTGTGCCAGTCGATGGCCAGCGCCAGGTCGAGGTCCCCGCGCACCACGGCGGCCATGCTTTCCTCGGGCTCCTGCTCGCGTACGAGCGCCCGCAGGTCCGGATGGCCGTCGCGCAGGGCGGACAGCGCCTGCGGCAGGATTCCGCGCATCGCCGTCGGGAAGGCCCCGATGCGCAGTTCTCCGACGGCGCAGCCCCGCTGGGCCTCCACATCGGCCTGGGCGAGCTCCACTTGGGAGATGATCCGGGCCGCGTGGTCCGCGAGCAGCCGCCCGGCGTCGGTGAGCCGGACCCCGCGCCCGTTCTTGGCCAGCAGGGGCTGGCCGACCTCGCGCTCCAGCTTGGCCATCTGCTGGGACACGGCGGAGGTGGTGACGTGGAGCCCGTCGGCCGCGCCGCTGACCGAGCCGTGGCGGGCGAGGGCGTCGAGGGTGCGCAGGCGCTCCAGGTTCAACATGTAAGCGATGCTACGTCGTCACTCCGAGAAAGTCTCGCTTGTCCTACGTAGTTGCTCCGAGCACAGTAAGGGTCATGAGCGCACCCGCAGCCCCCCGGCCGACCCTCGCGGCCCCGTCACCGTCCTCCACCACGACCACCCGGCGGGGCGTGCTCCTGGACTGGCGCATCCGCTTCGCGATCCTCTCGGTCATCTGGGGCTTCAGCTTCCTGCTGATCAAGGTGGGCACGGAGGCGTACGCGCCCTTCCAGGTGGCCATGGGCCGGGTCCTGTTCGGCGCGCTCGCCCTCCTGGCCGTGCTCCTCGTCCGCCGCGAGCCGCTGCCGCGCGGGCTGCGCCCCTGGGGCCACCTGAGCGTGGCGGCCCTCCTGCTCAACACCGCCCCGTTCTCGCTCTTCGCGTACGCGGAGCTGAGCATCCCCTCCAGCCTGGCCGGCATCTGCAACGCCACCTCCCCGCTGTGGGGGATGGCGCTGTCCCTGGTCGCCCTGTCCGAGGACCGCCCGACGCGCCGCCGCTTCGCGGGGCTGGGCCTGGGCTTCCTCGGCGTCCTCACCGTCCTCGGCGCCTGGCAGGGCTTCTCCGGGGTCGACGCGAAGGGCACCGCCTTCGCCCTGCTGGCCTCGCTCTGCTACCCCATCGGCTGGATCTACGTCCGCCGCACGCTGGCCGGGACCCCGGGCTCCCCGGTCGCCCTGACCGGCGGCCAGCTCATGGTCTCCACGCTCCAGCTCGGGCTGGTCAGCGCCCTGTTCACCTCGGCTCCGGCCTCGTTCCCGCTCTGGCCGACCCTGTCGGTGATCGCCCTGGGCGCCCTCGGCACGGGCATGGCCCTCCAGATGCAGTACGGCCTGGTCTCGGAGGTCGGCCCGACCACCGCCCAGATGGTCACGTACTTCATCCCGGTCATCGCCACCACGGCGGGCGTCCTGGTCCTCGGCGAACAGCTCCACTGGAACACGCCGGTCGGCGCCGCCATCGTCCTGGCGGGCGCCGCCCTCACCCAGTCCCGCCCCGCCCCGCCCAAGCCCGCCTGACGCCTGCTCACGTCCGGCGATCGCCGCTCGTCCCGGGGGAACCACATGAGCACCGCTTTCGGCCTGCTGGCACTCGGCCTGGCCGCCGCCGTCCCCGGCGGCTGGATCGCCTTCAACGTAAGGGGTTCGGCCGCCTCGCTGGAGCGCTGGGGCGACAGCAACGCCGAACTGCGCATGCACGCCCGGGGCGACCTCGGCCCGGTGGAGCGCCGGATGTCAGCCCGCCTCCACCGTCTCCTGGGCGCGGTGGTCGCCCTGTGCGGATGCGTCCTCATCCTCGGCGGGCTGCTCGAACTCGCCTGACCCGCCTCGGCAAGGGACCGGCCCGGAACCGCGGTCAGACGTACCGGACCCCCGTCGCCCCCGGCCGGACCGCCGCGGCCACGGCGTCGGACAGGCCCGGCACCTCCGGCAGCGACAGCTGTGACACCGTCAGCCGCACGCCCGGTCCCGCCTCGACGCGGAACCGGGCCCCGGCGGTCACCGCCCAGCCCGCCGCCAGCAGCCTCGTAACCACATCCGTCTCGTCGGCCACTGGCACCCACACGTTCATCCCGCTCCGCCCGTGCGCCGCCACGCCCCGCTCCCGCAGCGCACCGACCAGCGCGTCCCGCCGTTCCCCGTACGAGCGGGCCACCGCGGCCCGGTCCACCGC
Organism: Streptomyces sp. NBC_00190; assembly: GCF_036203305.1. Taxonomy (GTDB): domain Bacteria; phylum Actinomycetota; class Actinomycetes; order Streptomycetales; family Streptomycetaceae; genus Streptomyces. The sequence continues at coordinate 1,570,225 of NZ_CP108131.1, forward strand.
GCCCGAGGTCCACAGCTCGACCACCGCGTACTGCAGCAGCCGGCTCACCCATCCCGGGCCCAGCCGCTGCCGGCCCCGCACCCGGTCCAGCGTCACCGCGTCGCCGGTCAGCACCGCCAGCCGCAGGTCCGGCCCGTACGCCTTCGCCGTGGACCGCACCAGCGCCCAGTGCCGGGTGATCCCGCCCAGCGGATGCAGCGGCAGATCCACGATGCCGTGCCCGTGGTCGTCGTCGATCACCAGCACCCCGGGGTGGCGCGCCAGCAGCTCCCGCAGCTCCCCGGCCCGCGCCCCGCTCACCGCGGCCCCGGTGGGGTTCTGCGCCCGCGAGGTCACCACGAGCGCCCGCGCCCCGGCCTCCAGGGCCCGCTCCACCGCGTCCGCGCGCGGCCCCTCGTCGTCCACCGCCACCGGCAGCACCCGCAGGCCGAGCGCCGACACCAGGTCCAGCACGCTCCCCCAGCCCGGGTCCTCGACCGCGACCGCGTCCCCCGGCCGCAGGTGGGCGGCCAGCACCCGTTCGATCCCGTCCAGGGCGCCCGAAGTCACCGCCAGCGGCCCGGCCGGCACGCCGTCCGCGTCGAGGTCGGCTCGGGCCAGCCGCGCCAGCTCGGGCGCGACCGGGTCCTGCCCGTAGAGCGTCGGCGCCTGCGCGTACCGCCGGGCCGCCGCCGCCAGCGCCCCGTCCAGCGCGGGGAGCAGCGACACGTCCGGATTGCCCTCCGTGAGGTCCCGTACGCCCGCCGGCACCGCCATCCGCAGGGCGTCCCGGGGTGCGCTCGACGGACGGGGCCGGACCCGGCTGCCGCGCCGCCCGTCGGTCTCGATGACCCCTCGCTCGCGCAGCGTCCGGTACGCGGCCGCCACGGTGTTGGGGTTCACCCCCAGCTCCGCGGCCAGCTCGCGCATCGGCGGCAGCAGCGCTCCGGGCGCGAGCGCGCCCTCCCCCACGCCCGCTTCGACGCTTGCCGCGATATCCGATGCGCGGCGCCCTGTGATCCGGTAGTCTCCTAGCACAAAGAACATTATGCACTAGTACAACGGAGTCCGCATCATGACCGCCTCGCCCGTCACGTCCGAGCCGACCACCGCGACCGCGACCGCGTACGAGCCCACGGACCGTACGGTGCCGACCCGCTCCCGCGACCGGGCCCGCTACGACCGCGAGACGGTGCACTCGATACTCGACCAGGCCTACATCTGCCACCTCGGCTTCGTCCGCGACGGTGCGCCGGTGGTCCTGCCCACGCTCTTCGGCCGGGTCGGCGAGGCGCTCTACATCCACGGCTCCACCGGCTCCCGCCCGCTGCTCGCGGCGGGCAAGGCCGACCCGGGCCTGCCGGTATGCGTGACCGTGACCCACGTGGACGGCCTGGTGCTGGCCCGCTCGGCCTTCCACCACTCGCTCAACTACCGCTCGGTGGTCGTGCACGGCACCGCCTACCAGGTCACGGACGAGGAGGAGTGCCGGATGGCCCTGGACGCCCTCGTCGACCACGTGGTCCCGGGCCGCTCGGCCGACTCCCGGCCGGCCAGCGCCAAGGAGCTCGCCGCCACCGCGGTGGTCCGCCTGGACCTGACCGAGGTGTCCGCGAAGCTCCGTACGGGCGGACCGAACGACGACGCCGAGGACCTGGGCCTGCCCTACTGGGCGGGCGTGGTCCCGGTCGCCCCGGCGTACGGGGCGCCGATCCCGGCGGCCGACCTGGCCCCCGGGATCGCCACCCCGGACTACCTCGCGGCGCTCTGACCCGACAGGACGGGCCCGGGAACGGACCTCACCCCGGACCGGTCCGCCGGCTCGTCCGTCGGCTCGTCCGTCGGCCCGTCCGTCGGCTCGTCCGCGGTACCGTCCGCGGGGCGCCGCCGCTCTGCCGCGATGAGCGCGCCCACCGCCGTGAGCAGCAGTACGGTGCCCAGGACGACGGCGCCGGTCAGCCGCTCACCGAGCAGCAGGACGGCGATCACGGCGGCGCTCACCGGTTCGATCAGCATGATCACGGACACGGTGGCGGCCCGCACGGCGGCGGCCCCGGTGAAGTAGAGCGCGTACGCCAGCGCCGTCGGCACGGTCGCGACGTACAGCAGCAGCCACAGCACCCGCCCGAGTTCGGCGGTGTGCGGCAGCAGCCCCTCCACGGCGGCGAGCGGCAGCAGGCACACCGCGCCCACCGCGACCGACCAGGTGGTGGTGACGAGGGGATCTCCGCCTGCTCCGCGCCGCCCGAGCGACCGCGCCCGCAGGGTCATGGCCGCGTATCCGGCGGCCGACAGCAGCGCCCAGAGGACGCCGAGCGGGCGCACCTCACCGCCCCCGCTGCCCAGCACCAGCACGGCCAGCCCGGCCAGCGCCCCCGCGACGGCGGCCACGCCGCCCCGGCCGAGCCGCTCGCCCATCCAGTACCGCGCCCCGAGCGCGATCAGCACGGGCCCGGCGCCGAGGGTGACCACGGTGCCGACCGCGAGGCCGGTCTCGCGCACGGCGGCGAAGTACGCGGCCTGGAAGAGGGTGAACAGCAGCCCGGTCACGATCAGCGAGCCGGCCGACGGCCTCGTCCGCGCGAGGCCGGGGCGGGCACCGGACCGGAGCCGGCGTACGGCCAGCACCCCGAGCAGCACCACGAGCCCGCCCGCGCACCGCCAGAACGACAGGGCGAGCGGACCGAGGTCACTGGCGAGGAAGAGGAGTGAGGCGGCCGCCCCGGCAGTGCCCCAGGCGGCTCCGGCGATGACGAGGTACAGCAGACTGCGCCCGGCAGCGGGCGAATGGTTCGACACGTGTGTCTCCGCGCATGCGTGAAGGATGAAAGAAGCAGGTCATCGCTTCGCGGGCAGCGCGCACCCGCCCGGGAACTCCCCGGGCAGGGGTCTCGTTCGAGGAAGTGCCGCCCGCGCTAGGCGGTGGGAGGCGGAAGCACGGTCGAAGGCATGGTCAGCACCCTATGCCGTCGTGGTCTCGCGGTCCAGCACGGCCGGGTCGGCCACGGCCGGCGGGGCCGGAGCCGCAGGGGCAGGCCTGGAGGACTGCGCGATGAAGGCGCCGCCCAACACCAGACCGCCGCCGACGATCTGCCAGGTCGAGAGCTGCTCGCCGAGCAGGATCCAGGCCAGCACGGTGGCCACGACCGCCTCCAGGAAGGCCACCACGCCCGCGACCTGCGGCGAGAGCCTGCGCACCGAGACCACGCCGGTCAGGTAGGCGAAGACGGTCGCGACCAGCACCACCCAGCCGAGCAGCACCGGTGCGGGCACCATCGTCCCGCCCACGGGTGCCTGGCCGCCGAGGACCTGCCAGTCGATCTCCCACGGCCGGGCGATCACCGTCATCAAGAGAGCGCCGACGACCATGCCGTACGCGATCACCCCGAGCGGGTCGGGTGCGTCGTCCCCGTCGGCCCCCTGGTCGGCGAAGACGAAGTAGAAGGCCTGACAGCAGGCCGCACACAGACCGAACAGCACGCCGAGCAGGTCCAGCCGCAGGCCGGCCCAGATCTCGACCACGCAGGCCAGGCCCACGACCGCCACGGCCGCGCCGGCGGCGGCGCCCCGGGTCACGGGCTTGCGCTGCACGAAGCGGATCCAGCCGAGCAGCAGCGCCGGGCCCAGGTACTCCAGCAGCAGGGCCACGCCCACCGGGATCCGGGACAGGGAGGCGAAGTAGAAGGCCTGCACACCGGCGACGGCGATCAGCCCGAAGCCCGCGATCAGCGCCGGTTTGCGCAGTACGAGGTCACGGTGGCGCCAGGCCAGCGGAGACAGCACGAGCGCCGCCCCGGCCACCCTGAGCCAGACCATGTGGAGGGGGTCCAGACCCGCCTCGATCAGCGGCTTCGCCGCCACTCCGGAACCACCGAACGCAACCGCCGAGACGAGGGCGAGGCCCAGTCCGGCGTTCTTCCCTGACGCTTGCATCGGGCCATCATGGCAGGGCCGGTCAGCACCGTCACGGGCGTGACACCTGTTGAGACACGACCGACACCATAGATCGTCGGCCCCGTCATATCTGACAGGTCGTCAGTATTGAATGTTCCGCCCGCCGGGGCTACGTTCCGCCGCACGTACCCGACGAGAAGGGGTGGTCGCATGGCCGAAGTCACCGCGGAATCACGCATCGAGGCGTCCGCCGCGAAGCTCTGGTCCCAGCTGACGGACTGGGACGCGTACGGCCAGTGGAGCATGACCCACACCAATTTCCCGAAGGGCGGACCGCAGACCCTCGCGGTCGGCTCGACCTTCGCCGAGAACATGAAGATGATGGGCTTCCCCGCCGAGGTCGTCTGGACCGTCTCGGAGCTGGAGGACGAGCGCCTCTTCGCCATCACCGGCAAGGGCCCGATGGGCGTGGCCGTCCTGACCCGGTACACCCTGACCCCGGACGGTACGGCCACCACCGTCCGCATCGACGGCGAGTTCACCGGGGCCGCCGTCTCGCTGATGGCGGGCAAGCTCAAGGACTCGGCCACGGCCGCCCTGAACGAGTCGCTGCGCAAGCTGGCCGGCCTGGTCGCCTGACCCGCACAACCCCCGCCACCCCGACGCCCCGAGGCCCCGAGGCCCCGACGCCCCGACGCCCCGGCACACGACGGCGCGCCCCGCGAGAGTCTCGCGGGGCGCGCCGTTTCGATCTTCCGTGCCGGGTCCTGCCGTCAGTGCTCGTCGGCCAGGATCAGGTAGAGCTTCTTGCGGGCGTCGTTGATGACCGCGACGGCCTTGTCCCGCTGCTCGGGGGTGCCGGTCTTCCAGACCTGGCCGAAGGCCTCCATCAGACCGAAGCCGGCCGTCCGGATCTCGCTCATCGCCTCGAAGTCGAAGCCGCGCCCGGCATCCGCCCAAGGGGCGTCCGGTCCCGACTCGGCCTCGGAGCGACCGGCATCGGTGAGGGTGAACAGCTTCTTACCGCCCTCGCTCTCGCTGGTGATGAGCCCCTCGTCCTCAAGCAGCTGCAGGGTCGGGTAGACCGAGCCCGGGCTGGGCTTCCAGGCCCCGCCGCTGCGCTCGCCGATCTCCTGGATCATCTCGTAGCCGTGCATCGGCCGGTCGGCGAGCAGCGCCAGGATCGAGGCGCGCACGTCACCCCGCCGGGCCCGGCCCCGCGGTCCCCCGCGGCCGCCGCGCCCACCGAAGGGGCCTCCGCCGAAGGGCGGTCCGAACGGGCCGAAAGCGGCGCGCCGCCCCTTGAAACCCTCCCGACGATCGGGCCCGCAGTGGCCGTGGCCCCGTCCGTGCTCATGTCCGTGGTCGTGCTGTCCGTGTGAACGCATGACTGCGCTCCTCTCGTCACTTCGTGGTGTCGTATCGGTTGTCCGATGTCTCTACTATCGGTGATCCATCGCGATGCGTCAACGATATATCGGAAACTTTCTGAGCGAACAGCTTCGAACAAGGCCAGTCACCCCCGATTGGCCTTTGTCGGTGCTCAAGAAACGGCCCTACCGTCGGGGGATGCGCATCCGAATCGTCGACGCCTTCACCGACCGCCCCTTTCACGGGAACCCCGCCGGGGTCCTGCTCCTCGACACCGGGTTCCCACCGGACTCCTGGCTCCAGCAGGTCGCGTCCGAGGTGAACCTCTCCGAGACCGCCTTCGCCCACCCCCTGCCGCCCGGCGGGGACGCCGACTGGGCTCTGCGCTGGTTCACCCCGGCGGCCGAGGTCGACATGTGCGGCCACGCCACGCTCGCCACGGCGCACGTACTGGCGGCAGCAGGCCTCGCCACGGGCCGGATCCGCTTCACCGCACGCTGCGGCATCCTCACGGCCGAGACCGCCGGGGACGGGACGATCACCCTGGACTTCCCGACGTCCTCGCTCACCCCGGCCCAGGCTCCGACCGCGGTGGGCCACGCCCTCGGGGGCGCCCCGATCCTCTCCGTGCACGACACCGCCGCCCACATCGGGGACCTGCTGATCGAGCTCGCCGACGAGAAGACCGTCCGCGAACTGGAGCCGGACCACGCCGCCCTGCGCGCCTTCGCCAAGCGCGGGGTGATCGTCACCGCGGCCGCCGAGGATCCCTCTCTCGGGTACGACTTCGTCTCCCGCGGCTTCTTCCCGGCCTTCGGGATCGACGAGGACCCGGTCACCGGCAGCGCCCACACCGCGCTCGCCCCGTTCTGGGCCGAGCGCCTGGGCCGCACCGAACTCACCGGCCTCCAGGGCGGCGCCCGCAAGGGGCTGGTACGGGTGAGCCTGGCCGGCGACCGCACCCTGCTGACCGGCCACGCGGTCACCGTCATCGACGGGGAGCTGCTCACCGCCCCGTGACCGGCCGGCCGCCACCGGGGCCGTGGCGGGCCGGCTGCGGCCCGCCGCCCGTCACGGCGTCGGCAGCCAGCCCACCTTGCCCGCGAGCAGCGCGTACCCGCCGAAGGCCACGATGTCGAGCAGCGCGTGCGCGACCACGAGCGGTGCGACCCGGCCCCAGCGGCGGTAGGCCAGCACGAAGACGACGCCCATCACCACGTTGCCGATGAAGCCGCCGATGCCCTGGTAGAGGTGGTAGGAGCCGCGCAGCACCGAGCTGGCCAGCAGCGCGGCCATCGGCGACCAGCCCAGCTGGCCGAGCCGGCGCAGCAGGTAGGCCAGCACGATGATCTCCTCCACCACGGCGTTCTGCACCGCGGAGAGGATCAGCACGGGGAACTTCCACCACACGTCGGGCAGTGCCTCGGGCACCACCGTGAGGTTGAATCCGCCGGCCCGCGCCCCCAGGTAGAAGAGCAGACCGGCGCTCCCGATCCCGGCCGCCACGAGAGCGCCCCGCCCCAGGTCCCACCCGGGTCGGGTCCGGTCGAAACCGAGCACCCGCAGCCCCGGCACGCCCTCGCGGGTCAGCAGGTGCGCCACCAGCAGTACGGGCACCAGGGCGGTCCCGATGCCGAACAGCTGCCAGGCCAGGTCCAGCCAGGGCCGGCCGGGCGCGATGGAGCCGTTGAGCGTGGCGGCCTGGTCCTTGAGGCCGCCCGGCTTGGTGAGCGAGCCGATGAAGCTGATCAGCGCCGAGACCGCGCTCGCGCCCAGCGACAGCGCCAGTACCAGCAGGGTCTCCGTGCGCAGGACACCCCGCCGCCCGTCCTCGCACAGCTCCACGACCACCGGCTCCGGCTCCACCCGCACGCCCGACTCCCGTCCCGCGATCCCGTTCCGACCACCCCATACTGCCCCTTCGGCAGCGGAACGGGATCACCGGACCTCAGCGCGCGGCCGGCACCGGGGCGCTCACCTCCGCATCCCCCAGCCCTGCGGGCCAGGTGTGGACGGGGTCGCCCTTGTGCATCAGCTCGCTGTAGCGCCGGGTGGTCGCGGCCAGCGCCTCGTCCCGCGCCAGCCCGGAAGCGAGCGCCCGGTGGTAGGTGTCCACCTGCCAGGTCGCCCCGTTCACCCGCCGCCGGCAGCGCTCCTCGATGATGCCGAGGTAGCGGTCCCGGTCCGCGGGCTCGATGCCCCAGGCGTCCAGTCCGGCCGCCGCCATCGGCAGCAGCTCGTCCAGGACCAGCCGGACGGCGGGCACGCTCGCCAGCCCCCCGGCCCGGCCCCGGCGCGGCCAGCGCAGCCGCGCGTCGATCCCGTACCGGCAGGCCGCGTCGAAGTTGGCCTCCGCCTCGGCGAAGGGCAGCCGGGTCCACACCGGGCGCGGCTCGTCGGCGAGCGTGCGTACGAGCCCGTAGTAGAAGGCGGCGTTGGCGACGACGTCGGCGACCGTGGGCCCGGCCGGCAGCACCCGGTTCTCCACCCGCAGGTGCGGCGCCCCGTCGGCGACCCCGTACACGGGCCGGTTCCACCGGTAGACGGTGCCGTTGTGCAGGACCAGCTCCTGCAGACGCGGTATGCCGCCCTCGTCGAGCACGCGCAGGGGCTCCTCCTCGTCGCAGATCGGCAGCAGCGCGGGGAAGTAGCGGACGTTCTCCGCGAAGAGCTCGTACGCCGAGTCCACCCAGCGCTCCCCGAACCAAGTGCGCGGGCGCACCCCCTGTGCCTGGAGCTCGGGCGGCCGCGTGTCGGTGGCCTGCGTGAACAGCGGCGGCCGGGATTCCCGCCACAGCTCACGCCCGAACAGGAACGGCGAGTTGGCGCCGACGGCTATCTGCGCGGCCGTCACCGCCTGCGCCGCGTTCCACACGTCCGAGAACCGCGCCGGGGTCACCTGGAGGTGCAGTTGTACGGAGGTGCAGGCGGCCTCCGGCACGATCGACCCGGAGTGCCAGGTCAGCCTCTCGACGCCGTCGATGTCGAGCGTGAAGTCCTCACCCCTCATCATCAGGATCTGCTCGTTGAGCAGCGAGTACCGGTCGACCGCCGAGAGGTTGGCGGTGACCAGGTCCTCGCGGGAGATCGTCGGCAGAATACCGATCATCACGACACCGGCGTCGATCTCCACGGCCTGCCGGTGGGCATATCCGAGACCCGCGCTGAGTTCCTCGGCGAGCTGGTCGAATACCCGGCCGCCGAGCCGGTGGGGCAGGACGTTCACCTCCAGGTTGAACATTCCGAGTTCGGTCTGGAAATCAGGGCTCGCAATCCGCTCCAGTACCTGTGCATTCACCATTCTCGGCATGCCGTCGGCACCCGCGAGATTCAACTCGATCTCCAGCCCCATCATGTTCTTGGGGCGATCGAACCTCTTCTCCGCCAGAAGCCGCTCCAGCCCCTCCAGGCACTCATGGAGCTTCCTTCGATACCGCTGCCGATCGGACAGGTCGAATCCGCCTGCCACGACCTTCTCCCCCATCGAAGCGTCCCTCCTCGAGTGTGCCTGGCCTGGTGCACCCAGGCCGGCGTTACGGTCGATGATGCCCCGGCAGAGTGATCCATAACGCGTAGGGGGCGTGCGTGGCGGGGAGCGCGCGCCGGTTTGGCCGACGGGCACTCCGGCACATTCACCTGGCAAGTCGCTTTGCGCAAATTCCGCATCGACTTTGCCTGTTCGGGAAAAACGAAGCTTTCCAGCCGAGCCCCCTTCCGGTAACCTCCGAGGTCAGCGCGGCATGCCCGCGTGCATCCGGCATGAATGCCACGTCAGCGGGGCCGGTAAGCGTCTTGTCGGCAATAGGCGGGACAGCTAGCCGAAACACTGCGTGAACACATGTCGTATAAACTCCGCAAACGAGGCAGAGAGTTGGCGCGCGGCCATTGCCCCTCAGCCCCCCTCTGGCCCCAGAATGCGACAGCGCCGCCCGCACCAGCCCCCTTCCACAGGTCTCCCAAGTGAGAGGCGACCCACCATGCCGCTGCATGTCCCCCCGGCTCCCGCGCCCGCCCTCCGCTGCGTCCTCGCGGCCCTCGGCTCCCCCACCGCCGTCCATGAGGCGCACACCCCGGCCCTGCGCGCGATCCAGGGGCCGATGACCGCCGAACTCCCGCTCCCGGTCCACGTCCTCGACCGGCTGGACGTCTCGAACCTGGCGGCCGGCGGCAGGCCGCCCCGTACGCGCCTGACCGGCTGGCGGTTCCTCATCCGCAGCGCGGACCGGTACGTCGCGGCGGCCGACACCCGGCTGACACCGGACGGCTGGACCTTCTCCCACTTCTTCGAGGGCCCCTACGTGGCCGCCACCGAACGCGCGCTGCGCCAGGCCGAGTCGCTCGGCAAGGCGTACCAGCCCCGCTTGCTGTCCGTACCGGAGCTGTACATGCTGACCCTGTGGCTGCACGGCGCCGTGGGCGCCGACGCGTCGGCCGGCCTGCTCGCCGGCGAGGACCTGCTGGTGCCGCTGGCCCCGGCGCCGCCCGGCATCGCCCCGTACCGTCCGCATCCGGTCTCCGAGCTGCTGCCCGTGCTGAACCACCGGCTGACCCCCGCGACGGCGCCGGTCCCGCCGTCGCTGGCCGCGCCCGCCGCCTGACCCGAGTGACCCATTCGGCCTAGCCCTCTCGGGCCACTTGCGAACCATCCAAAATGACAGGGGAGTTGGCCTGAACCGCCCGCACGAGTGATGCGTCATCAATCTATGAGGACAGCTGGCGGGAAATGCCTGCGAAGCAGCTGTCGTGGGGGAAGACTGATGACAAGCTCCCCGCGGGTGCGGGGATGACCCAGGGGGACGGCCATGAACCACGCATCGAGCCGTAGCACGCAGACCACATCGCAGCGAAAGAACGCATCCATGTGCCAGCACCAGCCAGCCTGCCCGTCAGCCGAATCCGCCGACCGGGAGGCCGCGCTTCCGGTGGCCAACCACCCGGAGCAAGGCTGGAGCCTGCTGTGCAACGGCGTCCTGCTCTTCGAGGACACCGGCGAGCTGCTGCCGGACGGCCAGATCATCGCCCCGCACCGCCCGCTCGCGGGGGCGCAGGCGGCCTAGTCGGAGCGGCGACGGCCAGAGGCAGCCGAGGCACGACGAAGGGGCCGGCCCGGGAGAAACCTCCCGGACCGGCCCCTTTCTCATGCTCAGTTGTCGTACTCGTCCAGCGGCGGGCAGGAGCAGACCAGGTTCCGGTCGCCGAAGGCGCCGTCGATCCGGCGCACCGGCGGCCAGTACTTCTCGGCGGCCGTGACGCCACCCGGGAAGACCGCCTCGTCACGGGTGTACGGGTGGTTCCACTCGCCGCCCAGCGCCGCCGCGGTGTGCGGGGAGTTGGCCAGCGGGTTGTCGTCCACCGGCCACTCGCCGCCCGCGACCCGCTCGATCTCGCCGCGGATGGCGATCATCGCGTCGCAGAAGCGGTCGATCTCGGCGAGGTCCTCGGACTCCGTCGGCTCGATCATGAGCGTGCCGGCGACCGGGAAGGACATCGTCGGCGCGTGGAAGCCGTAGTCGATCAGACGCTTGGCGATGTCGTCCACGCTCACGCCCGTCGCCTGCGACAGCGGACGCAGGTCGATGATGCACTCGTGCGCGACCAGGTTGCCCGGGCCGGTGTAGAGCACCGGGTAGTGCGGCTCCAGGCGCTTGGCGATGTAGTTCGCGCCGAGCACCGCCACCTGGGTGGCGCGCTTGAGGCCCTCGCCGCCCATGAGGCGCACGTACGACCAGGAGATCGGCAGGATGCCCGCCGAGCCCCACGGGGCGGCCGAGATCGGGCCGACGCCCGTCTCGGGGCCGGCCGTCGGCTGCAGCGGGTGGTTCGGCAGGTACGGGGCCAGGTGGGCCCGGACACCGACCGGGCCGACGCCCGGACCGCCGCCGCCGTGCGGGATGCAGAAGGTCTTGTGCAGGTTGAGGTGCGAGACGTCGCCGCCGAAGTGACCCGGCTTGGCCAGGCCCACCAGGGCGTTGAGGTTGGCGCCGTCCACGTAGACCTGGCCGCCGGCGTCGTGCACCTGGGCGCAGATGTCGGCGACGTGCTCCTCGAACACACCGTGCGTGGAGGGGTACGTGATCATCAGCACGGACAGCTCGTCACGGTACTGCTCGATCTTGGCGCGCAGGTCGGCCGCGTCCACCTCGCCGTCGTCGGCGGTCTTGACGACGACGACCTTCATGCCGGCCATCACGGCGCTGGCCGCGTTGGTGCCGTGCGCGGAGGACGGGATGAGGCAGACGGTGCGCTGCTCGTCGCCGTTGGCGCGGTGGTAGGCGCGGACGGCCAGCAGGCCGGCGAGCTCACCCTGGGAGCCGGCGTTCGGCTGGATGGAGACCTTGTCGTAGCCGGTGACCTCGGAGAGACGTTCCTCCAGCTCGGTGATGAGCGTGAGGTACCCCTCCGCCTGCTCCACCGGGGCGAACGGGTGCAGCTGACCGAACTCGGGCCAGGTGACCGGCTCCATCTCGGTGGTCGCGTTGAGCTTCATGGTGCAGGAGCCCAGCGGGATCATGCCGCGGTCCAGCGCGTAGTCCTTGTCCGAGAGCTTGCGCAGGTAGCGCAGCATCGCGGTCTCGGAGCGGTGCTGGTGGAAGACGGGGTGCGTCAGGTAGTCGTCCGAGCGCAGCAGGCCCTCGGGCAGGGTGTCCGCCGTGGTCTCGTCCAGCGCCTCGATGTCCGCGCTGACGCCGAAGGCCGCCCAGACGGCGTCGATGTCGGCGCGCAGGGTGGTCTCGTCGCAGGCGACGGAGACGTGGTCGGCGTCGGCCTGGTAGAGGTTGACGCCCCCCTGGCGGGCCGCGGCGACGACCTCGGCCGCGCGGCCCGGGACACGGGCCGTGACGGTGTCGAAGTAGGCGCCGTGCACGATCTCGACGCCACCGGCCTTCAGACCCGCGGCGAGGAGCGCCGCGTAGCGGTGGGTCCGGCGGGCGATCGTCCGCAGGCCGTCCGGGCCGTGGTAGACGGCGTACATGGCGGCCATGACGGCGAGCAGCACCTGCGCGGTGCAGATGTTGCTGGTGGCCTTCTCGCGGCGGATGTGCTGCTCGCGGGTCTGCAGCGCCAGCCGGTACGCCTTATTGCCGTCCGCGTCCACGGAGACGCCGACGAGGCGGCCGGGCAGCGAGCGGGCGTGCTTGGCCTGGACGGCCATGTAACCGGCGTGCGGTCCGCCGAAGCCCATCGGGACACCGAAGCGCTGCGTGGTGCCGACGGCGATGTCCGCGCCGAGCTCGCCCGGCGAGGTCAGCAGCGTCAGGGCGAGCAGGTCGGCCGAGACGGTGACGATGGCACCGAGCTCGTGCGCCCGGTCGATGAGCGGCTTGATGTCCCGCACGGCACCGGAGGCGCCCGGGTACTGGAGGAGCACGCCGAAGACGCCGCGCTCGGCGATCTCGGCCGGGATGCCGTCCGACAGGTCGGCGACGACGACCTCGACGCCCGTGGGCTCGGCGCGGGTCTCGATCACGGCGATGGTCTGCGGCAGCGCGTCGGCGTCGATCAGGAAGACGCCGTCCTTGACCTTGCCCACCCGGCGCGCGAGGGACATGGCCTCGGCGGCCGCGGTGCCCTCGTCGAGCAGCGAGGCGCCCGAGGTCGGCAGCCCGGTGAGGTCGGCGACGACGGTCTGGAAGTTCAGCAGCGCTTCGAGGCGGCCCTGCGAGATCTCGGGCTGGTACGGCGTGTACGCCGTGTACCAGGCCGGGTTCTCCATGACGTTGCGCAGGATCACCGGAGGCGTGAAGGTCCCGTAGTAGCCGAGACCGATCATCGAAGAGAGGACCTGGTTGCGGTCGGCGAGCGAGCGCAGCTCGGCCAGCACCTCGGCCTCGGTCCGCGCCTCGGGAAGGTTCAGCGCTTCGGCGGTCTTGATGACATCCGGCACCGCGGCGGCGGTCAGTTCGTCCAGGGAGCCGTAGCCCACCTGGGCGAGCATCTTCGCCTGCGCCTCGGCATCCGGGCCGATGTGGCGCTGCTCGAAGGGGATGCCTCGCTCCAGCTGGGAGAGCGGAATGCGGTTGGCGGTCATGTACGGAGGCCTCCTGGTCGTATGACCTGCGAGGGGCACCACGGCGCGGGCACCCGGACGGCCTCCCCCTCTGTCATCTCAACCTGAGAGTTTCACCGGCCGCTCGAGGGTCGCTCGAGAGAAGCCGGCTTTCACCGTCGGTGAGGAGAGGAACCGGCGCTGCACGCCCGGTACCTGCCCCTGCTTTCCAGAGTGGCCTCGTCCGTGCGGTACGTATGCCTGAGAGATTCCGGGGAGGATTTGCTCCTTCGGCGCCTCCGTCAAGATCACTCGGAGGACTCTCCCGCACAGGGTCGACAGCCATCACCCAGCCTACCAGCGAGGATCCGGACACTCCCCGAGTGGCCTCAGCTCCCGAAATGCACTTCTGTAGTCATTACGGAGGAGTTGCGACCATTTGGAGGGACCGTGCAGACCGACATCGATCCGCGCAGCCTGATCGGCCGCAAGGCCTTCGACCGCAGCGGCACCAAGATCGGCACCATTGACGAGGTCTACCTCGACGACGCCACGGGCGTCCCGGAATGGGCTGCCGTACGTACGGGTCTGTTCAGCCGGGACGCCTTCGTCCCACTGGAGCCCAGCGAGCTGGTGGGCGACGCCCTGCGGGTGCCCTTCGACCGCTCCCTGATCAAGGACGCGCCCGATTTCGGTGTCGGCCGCCACCTCTCCCCGGAGCAGGAGCTCCAGCTCTACCACCACTACGGCCTGGACGTGACCCTGCCCACGGACTTCCAGCGCGACTTCGGCCACCTGGCGGGCGACGAAGGCTAGGCCCGGCCCCGCGGGCCCTGGTCCCGGGCAGGGCCTAGAGCTCCTCGGCCGTCGGCCCCTCCCCCACCAGCGGCAGCGGATCGGACGGCTCCAGCTCGGGGTCGTCCACCCGGAAGGTCCGCACCCGGCCGGGCTGCGATCCCGGCTGCTCGAACCGCACGGTCACCCGCCCAACCCCGCTGCCCTGCACCCACCCGGCCCCGTACACCGCGTGCCGTACGTCGCTCCCGGCCGCCCAGCGCCGCTCAGGGGCGGGCTCCGGCTCCCCGGACGGCTCCCCGTGCTCCAGGGCCGCGGCGGCGGCCTCACCCGGCTCAGCGGCCACGTCAGGCTCAGCGGCCTCCTCCTGGATCTGTTCGCCCAGCGACTGGGCGAACAGATCCTCCTGCGTGTAGTCCGCCAGCCCGGTCACGCCCACCCCCAGCAGCCGCACCCCGCCCGTGGTGTCCACGCCCTCCAGCAGCCGCGCGGCCGCCTCACGCACCACGGCCGGGTCGTCCGTGGGCCCCCGCAGCGTCTCGGACCGCGTCAGCGTCGAGAAGTCGTACCGGCGGACCTTCAGCACGATCGTGCGCCCCGAGTGCCCGGACGCGCGCAACCGCTGCACGCACCGGTCGGCGAGCCGCTGCACCTCGGTCCGGATCCGGACCCGGTCGTGCAGGTCCACGTCGAAGGTGTCCTCCACCGACACCGATTTCGCGTCCCGCTCCGCGACCACCGGCCGGTCGTCCAGCCCCAGCGCCATCCGGTACAGGCCCACCCCGTGCGCGCGCCCGACGATCCGGACCAGCTCGTCCTCCCCGGCCTCCACCAGGTCCCCCACCGTCGTGATCCCGGCGCGGCGCAGGTGCTCACCGGTGGCCGGCCCCACGCCGGGCAGCGTCCGTACCGACATCGGCGCGAGGAGCTCCCGCTCCGTCCCCGGCTCGATCAGCAGCAGACCCGCCGGCTTGGCCTCCTCGGACGCCACCTTGGCCAGCATCTTCGACCCGGCCAGCCCCACCGACCCGCTGAGCCCCGTGGCGGCCCGGATGTCCGCCCGCAGCCGCTCGCCCGCGGCCCGGGCGCTCGGCCCGTCGAAGGCGACCCCGCCCGCCTCCAGGTCCACGAAGGCCTCGTCCAGGCTGAGCGGCTCCACGAGCGGCGACAGTTCCCGCAGCAGAGCCATCACCACGTCGCTGACCTCGCGGTAGAGGCTGAAGCGCGGGATCAGGCAGGCGCCGTTCGGACAGAGCCGCCGCGCCTGCGCCATCGGCATCGCCGAGTGCACCCCGAACCGCCTGGCCTCGTACGAGGCGGTGGCGACGACCCCTCGCGGCCCCAGCCCGCCCACGATGACGGCCTTGCCCCGCAGGCTCGGCTTCGACGCCTGCTCGACGGAGGCGTAGAAGGCATCCATGTCCAGATGCAGAATGGTCGGCGCGGCTCTCACAGCACCGATGCTGCCCTACGCCTCTGACAACGGGCCCGGTCCGGCCGGGTTCACACGGCCCGGTTGCGGCGGGCGGCCAGTTCGTCCGCCGGATTGTGCCCGACCAGGGTCTCGCCGGTGTCCACCCGCTCCCCGTGCAGCTGCGACAGCGCGTTCTCCACGTCGCGCCACACCACGCCCACGGCGATCCCGAAAACGCCCTGCCCGCCCTGGAGCAGGCTCACGACCTGGTCCGGTGAGGTGCACTCGTACACGGTGGCGCCGTCGCTCATCAGCGTCATCCGCTCCAGGTCCGAGAACCCTGGGTCGCGCAGGTGCTGCACGGCCGCACGGATGTTCTGCAGCCCCACCCCGGTGTCCAGGAAACGCTTGACGATCTTGAGGACGACCACGTCCCGGAAGCTGTACAGCCGCTGCGTGCCCGATCCGTACGCGGGTCGCACGCTCGGCTCCACCAGGCCGGTCCGCGCCCAGTAGTCGAGCTGCCGGTAGGTGATGCCGGCCGCGGCACACGCCGTCGGCCCGCGGTATCCGATCTGCTCGGGCGCCGGGTCGCCGCCCACCGGTCCGACCGGCGTCGACTCCGGCTGACGGCGCGCGGCACCGGCCGCACTGCCGTGCAGCGGGTACGAGCCACCGTCACTCCGTGCGGGGGTGCCCCCGGTCGTACCGTCGCCCGTGATCCTCACGCCGACCCTCCGTCCTTGACCTGCCCACCTTGAAGGTAGGCAGTCACCAGGGGTGCGTCAACGATCGCCACACTCGGCACGCCGAGTGATAATCACCCTGAGAGTGGTTTCCCGTATCCGATTGCGGGGAAAGGCTACTCGAATGGGCTGGTACTTCCTTGTGGACGACGCGGCCGACGCGTCACTGCGGGCCGGTGCCGAAGTCCTCGGGCGAGATCTGGTCGAGGAACTCGCGGAACTTCTCCACCTCGTCCTCCTGCTCGTCCGGAATCGCGATCCCGGCGTCGTCGAGCACACCGTCACTGCCGTAGATCGGCGTCCCCGTCCGCAGGGCCAGCGCTATGGCGTCGGAAGGCCGCGCGCTCACCTCGACCCCGCTGGCGAAGACAAGCTCCGCGTAGAAGACGCCCTCCCGCAGATCCGTGATCCGGACCTCGGTGAGCTCCTCGCCGATCGCTTCCAGCACGTCCTTGAACAGGTCGTGCGTCAGCGGTCGGGCAGGGGCCATTCCCTGCTGCGCGAAGGCAATGGCGGTCGCCTCCCCAGGACCGATCCAGATGGGGAGGTACCGGTCGCCTCCCACTTCACGCAGGAGCACGATCGGTTGGTTGGAGGGCATTTCCACCCGGACACCCACAACGTCGAGCTCGTTCACACAGCAACCCTAGGACCTGCTCGGCCGGTTTGGGTAGTCGGGGGCCTCCGGGTCACGGGAGCCGGACCCCGAGGGCGGTCTGCACGAGGGCTTCGTGCAGCCTGACGGAGAGCCCCGCGAGCTCCCTCGTCGTGGCTTCCGCATGCGCCCTGGTCTGGGGATTGCGGTGCCGTCGCAGCGGCGCCACGATCTGCTCGATCAGGCCCGCCTCCCGGTCCGCGGCGGCCTTCATCGCGCGCAGGTGCCGCGGCTCCAGCCCGAACCGCCCGAGATCAGCCACCAGCCGGGCCACGGTGACCGCCTCGGCGTCGAATCCGCCGCCGGGTACCTCGGCGAGCAGCCCGTACGACTCCCATTCGACCAGCTGGACCTCGTCCACCTCGGCTGCCGCGATCAGTTCGGCCCGGCCCACCCGGGCCAAGGTGGGCCGCTCCCGGCCCACCTCGCCGTACACGGCCGCGGGGCCTGCGGGATCCACGGATTCGCCGTGCGGCGTGGGCGCCGGGATGCGGATCTGCTCACCGCGCGCGAGCGCGTCGAGCTGCTCCCGGATGACCTTCAGCGGCAGGTAATGGTCGCGCTGCAGCCGCAGGATGTGGGCCAGCCGCTCCACGTCCTCGGTGCTGAACTTGCGATATCCGGAAGGCGTGCGCCGGGGCTCCACGAGCCCCTCCGCCTCCAGGAAGCGGATCTTCGAGATCGTGACTTCGGGGAACTCGTCACGCAGTGTGGTGAGCACCGTGCCGATGCTCACCAGCTGCCCGGCCGGTCCGGAGGTGCCGGCGGTGCCGTTCTTCGCGGCACCGCCGGTCGGGGTACGCAGCATGGAACCTTCCCTTTGGGTCCCCTGGACGCCTCCCAGCGGTAGCCGGAGGGAGGATTCCGGGGCGGGTCAGATGCCTCGCAGGCTCGCGTAGAAGACCAGCCGGTACTTGCCGATCTGCACCTCGTCGCCGTTGTGCAGCGCGACGGAGTCGATCGGCTCACGGTTCACGTACGTGCCGTTGAGGCTGCCGACATCGGCGACGGTGAAGCCGCCGTCCTGGCTCCGGCGGAATTCGACATGGCGCCGGGAGACGGTGACGTCGTCCAGGAAGATGTCGCTCTGCGGGTGCCGGCCGGCCGTGGTCAGCTCACCGTCCAGCAGGAAGCGGCTACCGGAGTTGGGGCCGCGCCGCACGATGAGCAGGGCGGAACCGGGGGGCAGCGCTTCCACCGCGGCCTGGGCCTCGGGGGACAGCGAGGACGACACGTGCTGTTGTCCCGACACCTCGGCCTCGTAGGCCTCGAGGCCCGAGATCGAGATGGTGGACGTGGTCTCCGAGGCACGCTCCGGCGTCAGACCCGCCCGCAGCGGCGCGCCGCAGTTGGAGCAGAACCGGCTGGCCGCATCGCTGCGGTGTCCGCACCTGCTGCAAATCTGCTCGGCCGACATGGACGGCTCCTCGCGCCGCGGCTGCCCCGCGGAGGCATTGGTGGCATACGGGTCGGGGGCAAACCCTCCACCCGCACTTGAGGTTGACGGATCACCGAAACCTATGCGTCCGGTACCAGCAGGGTCAACAGCCGACGCGCCGTGGGCGCCCGAAATGTCGCCCGCGCCCGCGACCTCGTCACGGAAGAGCGGCCGGTCGCCCTGGCCTTCGGCCTCACCCTGGCCGGCGCGGTGACGTGCCGCGCCGCTTTCCTCGCGGTTCTTCTTGCCGAACAACTTCTCAAACAACTTCACGGGCGATTCCCCTTGACCGAAACAGACCCGCCCGTGGGGCAGGACGAACTCCGAATGCAACACCTGCCGACCCGGACATTCTCACAACGTCCGTAACCACCAGACAGTTTCCACCACACACCGCGACTTCTGTGCGCCGACCCCCCGCAGGCCTCCGCCCGCGTGAGCCGGTCCACTCTCCGCTCCGCATCATCACGATGACGACCGAGCGTAGTCAGGCTGCTTCGCAGCCCGCAAGGCATCCACAACGATCTTCGCCGACCGTGTGACGGCAACGGTCGCCTGTTCCTTCTCCAGCGTCTGGACGACACCGCCGGGGATGTTGAGCGCGGGCTCCAGATCCTGCGGCTTGCCGATCACCCTGAACTCGTAGGGCTGTGTGATCTTCTTACCGTCGATCCCGACCCCGCCGTTCTCGTCCGAGAAGTACGAGCCCGCCACCACGCGCACGCCGTTGATCTGGATCGCCTCGGCGCCGGCCGCCCGCAGCTCCTGAAGCGTGTCCAGCAACTGGTCGGACCGCACCTGACCCTTGGGATCGGAGATCTTCAGCGTGATGCCGGGCCCCTGAGCTGCCACCGTACCGGCCAGGATGCCGAGTTGGCGCTCCTTCTCCACCGTCTGCTTCCGGGCCTCCTCGGCCTGGTTGGAACTGCTCTCCAGCTCCTTGCGCTGATCCTCCAGCCGCTGCTTCTCGTCCTCCAGGCGCTTGGTTCGCCCGTCGAGCTCGTCGAGGATCCGTACGAGGTCCTCCTGGCGGGCCCCGCGCAACGCGCTGGAGTCGCTGTTCGACCGGACCTGGATGGCCAGCCCGAGACCCAGGACGAACAGCAGGAGCGCGACGATCAGTTGCGCCCTGCTCACCCGCGGCGGCCACAGCCCGGCAGCGAGACGCTCCCGGCCCGTCTCCTGGGGCGCCTGCGGCTCGGCGGGCGCGGGCGGGACCGGGGGCGTGGGAGCCTCGGGGCCTTCGGGCCTCTCGGACCCCGTGGCTCCGTTCGAACCCTTGGTCTCGTCGGGCCCCTCCGACCCCTCGGACTCCTCGGGGCGCTCCGGCGGAGTGTCGTTCGTACTCATCGGCGTCACGCCCGGAAGACGTGCCGGCGGATGGCCGCGGCGTTGGAGAAGATGCGGATGCCGAGGACCACGACCACGCCCGTGGACAGCTGCGAGCCGACACCCAGCTTGTCTCCGAGGAAGACGATCAGCGCGGCGACGACCACGTTCGACAGGAACGACACCACGAAGACCTTGTCCACGAAGATGCCGTCCAGCATCGCGCGCAAGCCCCCGAACACCGCGTCCAGCGCCGCCACCACGGCGATCGGCAGATAAGGCTCCACCACGGCCGGCACTTCGGGGCGGACCAGAAGTCCGACCACCACTCCGGCCAAGAGGCCCAGTACCGCGATCACGATGCACCCTTCTGCTGCTCTGCTGCTGTAGCTGTACGTACGGTCAGGCTCGACGCGGCCGGCAGCCGCACCTCGTCCGCGGCGGACAGCGTGTAACGGATCCCGTAGCTCTCCTGCAGCACGTGCAGGTACTGGCCGTCCGCCGAGTCCTGGAACGCGGTGCCGAGCCGCTTCTTGTCCCCCACCGCCAGCACCTCGTACGGCGGCACGAGCGGCCTGTTGTCGACCAGTATCGCGTCACCCGCGGCCCTGATCGCCGACAGCGCGGTCAGCCGCTGCCCGTTGATGGAGATCGCCTCCGCCCCGGACTGCCACAGCCCGTTGACGATCTTCTGCATGTCGCGGTCGCGGACCCGGCCTGTGTCCGAGAAGCCGGCGCTCTCGCGCGGTCCCCCTCCGTCGCCCGACGAGGCGCCCTTCGCATCGTCGACGACCAGCTTGATCCCCGGACCGCGCACGTCCGTTGCACCGGACAGCAGCGCGACGAGCATGCCCTGGCCCCCGCCCGGCTGCTTGAGCGCGGCACGCTGGCGGTCGGCGACATCGGTCCGCAGACGATCGATGTCCCGCTCCAGGCCGTTCGCGCGATCATCGGCCCGCTGCACGCGGTCGATCAGTTCCTGACGCTCCTTGGCCAGCACCGGCGCGGATATCCGCGCCTCGGCGGCACCGAGCGTGACGACCCCGGCGGCCAGCACGAGCCCGGCGGCGAGCGCCAGCTTGGCCTTCAGGGTGCGCGGGAGTCCCGCCGTACCGTCCGCCTCACGCCGGGCCGATGCCTCCGCATAGCCCTCGTCGAGGCTGTTGTCCATCACGTGCGTCAGCAGCGACATGGAGGCGTCCGGGCGCCCGGGCGCAGGAGAGGCCGAAGTCCGGTTGAGGGGCGGCTGCGACATGCCGCACATCGTCGCATGTCGGCGGCGCACACACCCAATGCGCCCGTCTCGCGAGACGGGCGGGGAGCTCTCCCCACCCGGCCCGCGGGACTCAGGTCATGCGCGGATCACCGCACGGCACTCAGTGCCCTGCGCCGTCCACGACGCCCGCCCACTCGTCGAGCAGGGCTTGCGCCGTGGCGTCGTCGGGACCTTCGGCCCACAGATGGGTGACGGCCTCGGCCGGGTCCGGCAGGACCAGCGCCCACCGCCCGTCGGCCTCCACGACCCGCACGCCGTCGGTGGTGTCCACCTGCCGCTCGCCCGCGGCTTCCACGACCCTGCGCATCACGAGCCCCTTGACCGCCCACGGCGTCGGCACGTCCCGCTTGAGCACGTGGGCCCGCGGAATGCGCGCGTCGATCTGGCTCAGGGTGAGCTGGGTACGCGCCACCAGCCCGAGCAGCTGTACGAAGGCCGCCGACCCGTCGAAGACGCTGCTGAACTCGGGAACGATGAACCCGCCGCGCCCGTCACCGCCGAAGATGGTGTTCTCGGCCCGGCCCACCCGGGTCAGGTCGTCGGGCGAGGTCGTCGTCCACTCCACCTGCGTGCCGTGGTACGCGGCCACCTGCTCGGCGACACGCGTCGTGGTCACCGGCAGCGCGACCTTGCCGCTGCGCTTCTCCGCGGCCACCAGGTCGAGCATCACCAGCAGCGCCCGGTCGTCCTCGATGATCCGCCCGCGCTCGTCCACGAGGGAGATCCGCTCGCCGACGGGGTCGAAGCGCACGCCGAAGGCGGCCCGCGCCGAGGCCACGATCTCGCCGAGCCGTACCAGCCCGGCCCGCCGGGACTCGCCGGTTTCCGTCGGCCTGGACTCGTCGAGCCCGGGATTGATCGTCAGCGCGTCCACCCCGAGCCGGCCGAGCAGGCTGGGTAGTACGAGTCCGGCGCTGCCGTTGGAGGCGTCCACGACGACCTTGAGCCCGGCGTCGCCGATCCCGGTGGTGTCGACCCGCCGCAGCAGCGAACCCGTGTAGGCGTCGAAGACGCTGCCCGGGAACTGCAGGTCACCGATCTCTCCGGGGAACGCCCGCCGGTACTCCTGGCGCGCGTACACCCGGTCGAGCTTGCGCTGTCCCTGGAGCGAGAGGTCCGCCCCCCGCTCGTCGAGGAACATGATGTCCACGGAGTCCGGTACTCCCGGCGAGGTCCGCAGTACGATCCCGCCCGCGCTGCCGCGTGCGGTCTGCTGCCGCGCGACGGGCAGCGGTACGTTCTCCAGGTCGCGCACGTTGATGGCGCTCGCCTGGAGCGCCGAGATCACGGCCCGCTTGAGCGCTCTGGCGCCTCGGGAGTGGTCACGGGCGGTGGTGACCGTCGCACCCTTCTTCAGGGTCGTCGCATAGGCACCCGCGAGCCGGACGACCAGCTCGGGGGTGATCTCCACGTTCAGGATCCCGGAGACACCGCGCGTGCCGAACAGATGTGCCTGTCCGCGGGACTCCCAGATCACCGACGTGTTGACGAACGCGCCGGCCTCGATCGTCTTGAACGGGTAGACCCGCACATTGCCCTGGATGATCGATTCCTCACCGACGAGGCACTCGTCGCCGATGACTGCGCCGTCCTCGATCCTGGCGGACCGCATGATGTCGGTGTTCTTGCCGATGACACAGCCGCGGAGATTGCTGTGGGGTCCGATGTACACGTTGTCGTGGACGACGGCCCTGTGCAGGAAGGCGCCGCTCTTGACGACGACGTTCGATCCGACGACCGTGTGCTCGCGGATCTCGACGCCCGCCTCGACCTTGGCGTAGTCCCCGACGTACAGCGGCCCGCGCAGCACCGCGTCCGGGCTCACCTCGGCCCCTTCGGCGATCCACACCCCGGGCGAGATCTCGAAGCCGTCCATGTCGATCTGGACCTTGCCTTCGAGCACGTCGGCCTGGGCCTTGACGTAGCTCTCGTGGGTGCCGACGTCCTCCCAGTAGCCCTCGGCCACGTAGCCGTAGATCGGCCGGCCTTCCTTCATCAGCTGCGGGAAGACGTCGCCGGACCAGTCGACCGAGACGTCGGCGTCGACGTAGTCGAAGATTTCCGGCTCCATCACGTAGATGCCGGTGTTGATGGTGTCCGAGAAGACCTGGCCCCAGGTCGGCTTCTCGAGGAAGCGTTCGACCTTGCCTTGCTCGTCCACGATGGTGATGCCGAATTCCAGCGGGTTGGGCACCCGGGTCAGGCAGACCGTGACGAGCCCGCCCTTTTCCTTGTGGAACCGGATGAGGTCGGTGAGGTCGAAGTCGGTGAGCGCATCGCCGGAGATCACGAGGAACGTGTCGTCCTTCAAGGCCTCCTCGGCGTTCTTCACGCTGCCGGCGGTCCCGAGTGGCTTCTCCTCGTTGGCATAGGTGAGCTCCATTCCGAGCTCTTCGCCGTCACCGAAGTAGTTCTTGACGAGCGACGCCAGGAACTGCACGGTGACCACGGTCTCGCTGAGCCCGTGCCGCTTGAGCAGCCTGAGCACATGCTCCATGATCGGCCGGTTGGCCACCGGCAGGAGCGGCTTGGGCATGCTCGAGGTCATGGGGCGAAGGCGGGTGCCTTCACCACCGGCCATCACGACGGCCTTCATGTCGGAAGAGTCCTCCTTGAGAGACGACGTTCTCGCCGACCGACCCGGCCCGACGATGACTCCGCTACTCCTCCGCGTCATCAGGCGCCGAGCGAGCTCAATCGGCCGTGGCGTCCGCCTTCACCAGACGGCGGACCTGCACCACGTACAGCACTCCTGCCCACCAATACAGAGTTGTACCCCATCCCGCGAACGCCCATCCGAAAACTGACCCCATCCAGGCCAACCAGCCCGTGCCATCACTGAGGAGAAGCAACGGGAACGCGTACATCAGGTTGAACGTGGCGGCCTTGCCGAGGAAGTTCACCTGCGGCGGGGGATAGCCGTGGCGGCGCAGGATCCACACCATGACCAGCAGCATCAGCTCGCGCGCGATCAGGGCGCCGGTGAGCCACAGAGGCAGAATCTCGCGATACGTCAAACCGAACAGCGTCGACAGGATGTAGAGCCGGTCCGCGGCCGGATCGAGCAGTCGGCCGAGGTTGCTGATCTGATTCCAGCGCCGGGCGAGCTTCCCGTCGAGGTAGTCGCTGACCCCGCTGAGCATGAGGACGGCCAGAGCCCACCCGTCGTACTCGACCAGGATCAGCCAGAGGAACAGGGGTACGCCGGCCAAGCGAGCCATGCTCAGGATGTTCGGAATGGTGAAAATTCGGTCAGTCTGAACCCGAGTCTCCTGGACCTCCACCCGGGGGCCTCCACTGTGACTGTAGAAATGTCGAACGATGCCCCTAGACCCTACAGGAGTCCGCACAGGTGTCCCGAACGCAGAAAAGCCCCGCACCGGACCCGTGAAGGTCTGGTGCGGGGCTTCCGCAATGATTGTTCGGCGGCGTCCTACTCTCCCACAGGGTCCCCCCTGCAGTACCATCGGCGCTGAAAGGCTTAGCTTCCGGGTTCGGAATGTAACCGGGCGTTTCCCTAACGCTATGACCACCGAAACACTATGAAATTTGAACGCTGGTGTTTTCACAGCCGTTCGTTATTTCAGAACTAACACAGTGGACGCGAGCAACTGAGGACAAGCCCTCGGCCTATTAGTACCAGTCAGCTTCACCCGTTACCGGGCTTCCACATCTGGCCTATCAACCCAGTCGTCTACTGGGAGCCTTACCCTCTCAAGGAGGTGGGAATACTCATCTTGAAGCAGGCTTCCCGCTTAGATGCTTTCAGCGGTTATCCCTCCCGAACGTAGCCAACCAGCCATGCCCTTGGCAGGACAACTGGCACACCAGAGGTTCGTCCGTCCCGGTCCTCTCGTACTAGGGACAGCCCTTCTCAATATTCCTACGCGCACAGCGGATAGGGACCGAACTGTCTCACGACGTTCTAAACCCAGCTCGCGTACCGCTTTAATGGGCGAACAGCCCAACCCTTGGGACCGACTCCAGCCCCAGGATGCGACGAGCCGACATCGAGGTGCCAAACCATCCCGTCGATATGGACTCTTGGGGAAGATCAGCCTGTTATCCCCGGGGTACCTTTTATCCGTTGAGCGACGGCGCTTCCACAAGCCACCGCCGGATCACTAGTCCCGACTTTCGTCCCTGCTCGACCCGTCGGTCTCACAGTCAAGCTCCCTTGTGCACTTACACTCAACACCTGATTGCCAACCAGGCTGAGGGAACCTTTGGGCGCCTCCGTTACCCTTTGGGAGGCAACCGCCCCAGTTAAACTACCCATCAGACACTGTCCCTGATCCGGATCACGGACCGAGGTTAGACATCCAGCACGACCAGAGTGGTATTTCAACGGCGACTCCACAACCACTGGCGTGGCTGCTTCAAAGTCTCCCACCTATCCTACACAAGCCGAACCGAACACCAATATCAAACTGTAGTAAAGGTCCCGGGGTCTTTCCGTCCTGCTGCGCGAAACGAGCATCTTTACTCGTAGTGCAATTTCACCGGGCCTATGGTTGAGACAGTCGAGAAGTCGTTACGCCATTCGTGCAGGTCGGAACTTACCCGACAAGGAATTTCGCTACCTTAGGATGGTTATAGTTACCACCGCCGTTTACTGGCGCTTAAGTTCTCAGCTTCGCACACCCGAAAGTGCACTAACCGGTCCCCTTAACGTTCCAGCACCGGGCAGGCGTCAGTCCGTATACATCGCCTTACGGCTTCGCACGGACCTGTGTTTTTAGTAAACAGTCGCTTCTCGCTGGTCTCTGCGGCCACCCCCAGCTCACGGAGCAAGTCCGATCACCAGTGATGGCCCCCCTTCTCCCGAAGTTACGGGGGCATTTTGCCGAGTTCCTTAACCATAGTTCACCCGAACGCCTCGGTATTCTCTACCTGACCACCTGAGTCGGTTTAGGGTACGGGCCGCCATGAAACTCGCTAGAGGCTTTTCTCGACAGCATAGGATCATCCACTTCACCACAATCGGCTCGGCATCAGGTCTCAGCCTTAATGAGGGACGGATTTGCCTACCCCTCGGCCTACACCCTTACCCCGGGACAACCACCGCCCGGGCTGGACTACCTTCCTGCGTCACCCCATCGCTTACCTACTACAAGTCTGGTTCGTCGGCTCCACCACTTTCCTTTCCCCGAAGGGTCCGGAACGGCTTCACGGACTTAGCATCGCCTGATTCGATATTGGGCGTTTCAAAGCGGGTACCGGAATATCAACCGGTTGTCCATCGACTACGCCTGTCGGCCTCGCCTTAGGTCCCGACTTACCCTGGGCAGATCAGCTTGACCCAGGAACCCTTAGTCAATCGGCGCACACGTTTCTCACGTGTGTATCGCTACTCATGCCTGCATTCTCACTCGTGAACCGTCCACAACTAGCTTCCGCTGCTGCTTCACCCGGCACACGACGCTCCCCTACCCATCACAGCGGGCGTTGGCCCTATTGCTGCAATGACACGACTTCGGCGGTACGCTTGAGCCCCGCTACATTGTCGGCGCGGAATCACTTGACCAGTGAGCTATTACGCACTCTTTCAAGGGTGGCTGCTTCTAAGCCAACCTCCTGGTTGTCTCTGCGACTCCACATCCTTTCCCACTTAGCGTACGCTTAGGGGCCTTAGTCGATGCTCTGGGCTGTTTCCCTCTCGACCATGGAGCTTATCCCCCACAGTCTCACTGCCGTGCTCTCACTTACCGGCATTCGGAGTTTGGCTAAGGTCAGTAACCCGGTAGGGCCCATCGCCTATCCAGTGCTCTACCTCCGGCAAGAAACACACGACGCTGCACCTAAATGCATTTCGGGGAGAACCAGCTATCACGGAGTTTGATTGGCCTTTCACCCCTAACCACAGGTCATCCCCCAGGTTTTCAACCCTGGTGGGTTCGGTCCTCCACGAAGTCTTACCTCCGCTTCAACCTGCCCATGGCTAGATCACTCCGCTTCGGGTCTAGAGCGTGCAACTCAATCGCCCTATTCGGACTCGCTTTCGCTACGGCTTCCCCACACGGGTTAACCTCGCTACACACCGCTAACTCGCAGGCTCATTCTTCAAAAGGCACGCAGTCACGACCGTTGTTCCGAAGAACAACGGCGACGCTCCCACGGCTTGTAGGCACACGGTTTCAGGTACTATTTCACTCCGCTCCCGCGGTACTTTTCACCATTCCCTCACGGTACTATCCGCTATCGGTCACCAGGGAATATTTAGGCTTAGCGGGTGGTCCCGCCAGATTCACACGGGATTTCTCGGGCCCCGTGCTACTTGGGAGATGAGCAAGCAAGCCGCTGATGTTTCGTCTACGGGGGTCTTACCCTCTACGCCGGACCTTTCGCATGTCCTTCGACTACATCAACGGTTTCTGACTCGCCGACCGGCCGGCAGACCGGTCAAGCTCATTCCCACAACCCCGCATGCGCAACCCCTGCCGGGTATCACACGCATACGGTTTGGCCTCATCCGGTTTCGCTCGCCACTACTCCCGGAATCACGGTTGTTTTCTCTTCCTGAGGGTACTGAGATGTTTCACTTCCCCTCGTTCCCTCCACACTGCCTATGTGTTCAGCAGTGGGTGACAGCCCATGACGACTGCCGGGTTTCCCCATTCGGACACCCCCGGATCAAAGCTCAGTTGGCAGCTCCCCGGGGCCTATCGCGGCCTCTCACGTCCTTCATCGGTTCCTGGTGCCAAGGCATCCACCGTGCGCCCTTAAAAACTTGGCCACAGATGCTCGCGTCCACTGTGTAGTTCTCAAACAACGACCAGCCACCCATCACCCCACCAGACAAGCTGGCGAGTTCACTGGGGCCGGCACTGAAGATCAACCTTACGGCCGTACCTTCAGGACCCAACAACGTGCCAGGCACGATCCCTCATCAGTGAGTCACTTTCCACGCCGAAGCAGTACTCGTGATCCATCCGAAGAACCGTGCCAACTAATCAACGTTCCACCCATGAGCTGACCGTGCAGAACGTTTGTCTGCAATCGGTACTGTGCTCCTTAGAAAGGAGGTGATCCAGCCGCACCTTCCGGTACGGCTACCTTGTTACGACTTCGTCCCAATCGCCAGTCCCACCTTCGACAGCTCCCTCCCTTACGGGTTGGGCCACCGGCTTCGGGTGTTACCGACTTTCGTGACGTGACGGGCGGTGTGTACAAGGCCCGGGAACGTATTCACCGCAGCAATGCTGATCTGCGATTACTAGCAACTCCGACTTCATGGGGTCGAGTTGCAGACCCCAATCCGAACTGAGACCGGCTTTTTGAGATTCGCTCCACCTCACGGTATCGCAGCTCATTGTACCGGCCATTGTAGCACGTGTGCAGCCCAAGACATAAGGGGCATGATGACTTGACGTCGTCCCCACCTTCCTCCGAGTTGACCCCGGCGGTCTCCTGTGAGTCCCCATCACCCCGAAGGGCATGCTGGCAACACAGGACAAGGGTTGCGCTCGTTGCGGGACTTAACCCAACATCTCACGACACGAGCTGACGACAGCCATGCACCACCTGTATACCGACCACAAGGGGGCACTATCTCTAATGCTTTCCGGTATATGTCAAGCCTTGGTAAGGTTCTTCGCGTTGCGTCGAATTAAGCCACATGCTCCGCTGCTTGTGCGGGCCCCCGTCAATTCCTTTGAGTTTTAGCCTTGCGGCCGTACTCCCCAGGCGGGGAACTTAATGCGTTAGCTGCGGCACCGACGACGTGGAATGTCGCCAACACCTAGTTCCCAACGTTTACGGCGTGGACTACCAGGGTATCTAATCCTGTTCGCTCCCCACGCTTTCGCTCCTCAGCGTCAGTAATGGCCCAGAGATCCGCCTTCGCCACCGGTGTTCCTCCTGATATCTGCGCATTTCACCGCTACACCAGGAATTCCGATCTCCCCTACCACACTCTAGCTAGCCCGTATCGAATGCAGACCCGAGGTTAAGCCTCGGGCTTTCACATCCGACGTGACAAGCCGCCTACGAGCTCTTTACGCCCAATAATTCCGGACAACGCTTGCGCCCTACGTATTACCGCGGCTGCTGGCACGTAGTTAGCCGGCGCTTCTTCTGCAGGTACCGTCACTTTCGCTTCTTCCCTGCTGAAAGAGGTTTACAACCCGAAGGCCGTCATCCCTCACGCGGCGTCGCTGCATCAGGCTTTCGCCCATTGTGCAATATTCCCCACTGCTGCCTCCCGTAGGAGTCTGGGCCGTGTCTCAGTCCCAGTGTGGCCGGTCGCCCTCTCAGGCCGGCTACCCGTCGTCGCCTTGGTGGGCCATTACCCCACCAACAAGCTGATAGGCCGCGGGCTCATCCTTCACCGCCGGAGCTTTCAACCCCCGCCCATGCAGGCAGGAGTGGTATCCGGTATTAGACCCCGTTTCCAGGGCTTGTCCCAGAGTGAAGGGCAGATTGCCCACGTGTTACTCACCCGTTCGCCACTAATCCACCCCGAAGGGCTTCATCGTTCGACTTGCATGTGTTAAGCACGCCGCCAGCGTTCGTCCTGAGCCAGGATCAAACTCTCCATGAATGTTTACCCGTAATCGGGTGCACACATCACTTAGAGCGGGCACGTCATGTCGGAATATGACCGACGCGCCACAACGTCCTCGCTGTGTTGTTGCCTGCAAGTGCTCCACGAGGAAGCCTCACAGGTCTTTTTCAAAGGAACCTCATCCACCGAAGTGGACGGGGTATCAACTTCTGGCGTTGATTTTTGGCACGCTGTTGAGTTCTCAAGGAACGGACGCTTCCTTTGTACTCACCCTCAGTATCAATTACTGGGGCTTTCCTCCGGGCTTTCGTTCTGTGTTCTTGCGTTTTCGATTCTATCAGACTCTTTCGTGTCCGACTTCCTCGGCGCTTTCCAGGTTTGCGCTTTCGCGCTTTCCCTTTCCGGCGATTCCGACTCTATCAGCGATTCCCTGTCTCTCTGACCACTCACCGCATTACCGAAGGGCATGGGAAAAGCAATCGAGATCAAGATCGGAACTGAAGAGGAGGAGTCCCGTCCATCAGACGTTCGCGAGATGTTCACACGGGGCGTCCTGGCGGGAGTCTCGACAGTACAGGCCTGCTGGTGCCCAAGCAAATCGATTCAGGCGTATGGTCTAGTCCACCGGTCTAGTCCACTAGTCTCCGTGCCTAAGGACCAGCCCGGATCAGGACAAGCATCGGGCGAACCCGAACATCCCGTGACATATCCTGCTGAAGAGTACGCCGTTCGCGACAGGTAGTGACGGCGACGCGAGCAGCCCCACCCCTGGGAGGCCCCCATGACCAGCGTGACGTCCCCACTTGCCGGGCGCGCCATCGGACTCGCGGCAGTGCCCGATCCGGTGTTCTCCGGCGCGATGGTGGGACCGGGCACCGCTATTGATCCCGTGCGCGAGCCCTCGGAGGCGGTGTCCCCCGTCGACGGTGTGATCGTCTCCCTGCACCCGCACGCGTACGTAGTAGTCGACGGCGAAGGCCACGGTGTGCTCACGCACCTGGGGATCGACACCGTTCAGCTGAACGGCGAGGGCTTCGAGCTGCTCGTCAACAAGGGCGACACCGTGACCCGTGGTCAGGCCGTCATCCGTTGGAACCCGGCCGCGGTCGAGGCCGCGGGCAAGTCCCCCATCTGTCCCGTCGTGGCGCTCGAAGCAACTGCCGACTCCCTCTCCGCCGTCGTCGAGTCCGGGGACGTAAAGGCTGACGACGCTCTCTTCAGCTGGCAGTGAAGCCCTCCGCCTGCACGGGCGAGTCGGACATCCACCGCGGCGGCTGGGGCCGCCGCTCAATCGGAGACGGGTGAAATGGAGACAACGCTGCGAGGCGTCGGCGTGAGCCACGGGGTGGCTATCGGCGAAGTCCGGCACATGGGTACGGCGGTTCTCGAGCCGCCGGCCAGGCAGATCACCGCGGACGAGGCGGAGCGCGAACAGGGGCGCGCCCGCAAGGCCGTGGAGGCTGTATCGGCCGACCTGACCGCGCGCGGCCAGCTGGCGGGCGGCGAGGCCCAGCACGTTCTCGAGGCCCAGGCGATGATCGCCACGGACCCCGAGCTGATGGCGGACGTCGACCGGCGGATCGCCGTCGGCAGCACCGCCGAGCGCGGTATCTACGACGCGTTCGCCTCCTACCGTGACCTGCTCGCGGGGGCCGGCGAGTACATGGCCGGCCGGGTGGCCGACCTGGACGACGTACGGAACCGCATCGTGGCGCGCCTGCTCGGCGTTCCGATGCCGGGTGTGCCCGACAGCGACGAGCCGTACGTGCTGATCGCGCGGGACCTTGCCCCCGCCGACACCGCTCTGCTCGACCCGACCCTGGTCCTCGGCTTCGTCACCGAGGAAGGCGGCCCGACGAGCCACAGTGCGATCCTCGCGCGGGCGCTGGGCGTCCCGGCGATCGTGGCGCTGCCGGGGGCCGGTGAGATCGCCGAGGGTACGATCATCGCCGTCGACGGCAGCACGGGTGACCTGTTCGTCGAGCCGAGCGACGAGAAGCGGGCCGAGCTGGAGGCCGCGGCCGCCGAGCGCAAGGCCGCTCTCGCCGCGTCGTCCGGTCCGGGCGCGACCTCCGACGGTCACAAGGTGCCGCTTCTGGCCAATGTCGGCGGTCCGGCGGACGTGCCGGCTGCCGTGGAGGCCGGGGCGGAGGGTGTGGGCCTGTTCCGCACCGAGTTCCTGTTCCTGGACGACAGCAAGAAGGCTCCGTCCGAGGAGAAGCAGATCGAGTCCTACCGCAAGGTGCTCGAAGCCTTCCCCGAGGGCCGTGTCGTCGTACGCGTCCTGGACGCCGGCGCGGACAAGCCGCTGGACTTCCTGACCCCCGCCGACGAGCCGAACCCGGCACTGGGTGTCCGTGGTCTGCGCTCGCTGCTCGACCACCCGGATGTACTGCGTACGCAGCTCACCGCGCTGGCCAAGGCCGCCGAGGGGCTGCCCGTCTACCTCGAGGTCATGGCCCCGATGGTGGCGGACCGGACCGACGCCAAGGCGTTCGCGGACGCGTGCCGCGCGGCCGGGCTGAAGGCGAAGTTCGGCGCCATGGTGGAGATCCCCTCCGCCGCGCTCCGGGCGCGCTCGATCCTCCAGGAGGTCGAGTTCCTGTCGTTGGGCACCAACGACCTCGCCCAGTACGCTTTCGCCGCCGACCGTCAGGTCGGTGCGGTGTCGCGGCTGCAGGACCCTTGGCAGCCGGCACTGCTCGACCTGATCGCCATGTCGGCCGATGCCGCCAGGGCGGAGGGCAAGAGCTGTGGTGTCTGTGGCGAGGCCGCTTCGGACCCGCTGCTGGCCTGTGTGCTGACGGGTCTGGGCGTCACCTCTCTGTCGATGGGTGCCGCTTCCATTCCGTACGTGCGGGCGACGCTCGCCAAGTACACCCTGGCGCAGTGCGAGCGCGCCGCAGCCGCGGCGCGTGCGTGCGACAGCGCGGACGAGGCCCGCGTGGCCGCCCAGGCGGTGCTCTCCGGCGAGTAGCCGCGGAGCGCGGACCGTGTTCGATCGAGGGGCCTTCGCCGGTGGCGAGGGCCCCTCGACCGTTCTGCCGCGCTCCCGTTCTTTCACACTCCCTCTTTAGCGCTCCCCATCTTTCAGTGGTGTGGGCCCGGGCCGTCCACCTCGTAGCCCGGGCAGTATTCGACGCCCGGTTCCGGGGCGACGGGCTCCCCGGTGTCGGCGTCCGTGCAGTAGGCGTTGAACACGGCCGCGGCCGAGAGCACGGCGAGGCGGCCGCGGTCCAGGCGCCAGCCGTGGACCCGGTCCCCGTGGTCCTCGGTGGTGCTGCGCAGTACCAGTCCCCCGGGGCCGCCGAGGGCGAGCCCGGCGGCCAGCACGGTCACGAAGTCGAGGCCGTCACGACCCTCCATCCGGGGCGGCACCCCGGGGTCGGTGCCGGTCTCGGCGTGCAGGACGGCGACGAGCTGTTCCGTCTCCGTCGGCACGCTGCACACGAGGTGGTGCCGACCGGGTCCGGCGCCGGCCATGAGCCGTCGGAGCACGGCCGTGGCGCGCTCGAAAGAGGCTTGGCCGATGTCCTCGCCGCAGTCCGCGCAGCTGCCGACGCCGGCGAGGAGCGCCGTCGCGTATTCCCAGGTGGCCTGCCGGACGGCCTCGTCCACGAGGAGCGGGACGAGTTCGTCGATGGGCCGGCCGGCATGGGGCAGGCCTGCGCCCGTGCCCGCCAGTTCCGCGGTGAACAGGGTGCGGGCCTCGGCGGTGTCCGGGTCGAGGCCGTGCTCCGCGACGTATTCGGCGTACTCCTCGGGATCGAAGAGTACGACGGTGGTGTGGATGCCCTCGGCCGCGAGGGACCGGAGCAGCCCGTCGACGTGGCGGAGGTAGTCCTGGTGGTCGTCGAACACGAAGCTGCGGTAGGTGCGCATGGCCGCGAAGTCCCCGGCGTCGGCCAGGAGGCCGATGGTGCCGGGGACCTCGCGGCGCAGCCTGCGGCGCCGGTCGGTGCCGCTGTTCCTCGCGGTCCGGGCGGTCCGGGTGGACCGAGTGGTCCGAGTGGTCCGAGTGGTCCGCGAGGTCCCGGCGGTGCTGTTCGTCCTGGTGGTGTCTTTCTTCCGTGGCATGGCTCCCCCTGAGTGGCACGGCGATCACTTGCTCACTCAGAGTAATCAGAGCCACTGACAGTGGGCTCAGCCGCGGGTGCGGGTGCGGGCCAGCTCCTCGTAGAAGTAGAGGAGGTCGAGGTTGTCGACGGAGCCCGGGTTGACCGCCTTGGCCAGAGGCGCGCCCTGCAGGAGGCGCTTGACCGGGACCTCGATGCGCTTGCCGGTGAGCGTGTGCGGGATGGCCGGGACCTCGATGACCTCGTCGGGGACGTGGCGCGGGGAGAGCTCCTCGCGGATGGTCGCCTTGATCTTGGCGCGGAGGTCGTCGTCGAGGGCGGCGCCGGGCGCGAGGTGGACGAAGAGCGGCATCCAGTAGCCGCCGTTCGGCTCCTCCAGGCCGATGACCAGGGATTCTTTGATCTCAGGGAGGCGCTCGACGGCCTCGTAGATGTCGGCGGAGCCCATTCGGACGCCCTGGCGGTTCAGGGTGGAGTCGGAGCGGCCGTGGATGAGCACCGAGCCGTGGTCGGTGATGGTGATCCAGTCCCCGTGGCGCCAGACGCCCGGGAACATCTCGAAGTAGCTCTCGCGGTAGCGGCTGCCGTCGGGGTCGTTCCAGAACCGGACCGGCATGGACGGCATGGGGTTGGTGACGACGAGTTCGCCGACCTCGCCGACGACGGGCTTGCCTGACGGGTCCCAGGCCTGGAGGTCCGTGCCGAGACAGGCTGCCTGGAGCTCGCCGATGTGGACGGGGAGGGTGGGGACGGCGCCGGCGAAGCAGCTGCAGACGTCGGTGCCGCCGCTGACGGAGGCGATCCACAGGTCCTCGGCCACCTCGTCGTGCAGCCAGCGGAAGCCGTCGGGCGGGAGCGGGGAGCCGGTGGTCGCCACGCACTTGACGGCGGAGAGGTCGAAGTCGCGGGACGGGTGGACCTCGGCCTTGCGGCAGGCCATGACGTACGCGGCGGAGGTGCCGTAGAGGGTGGCCCCGGTCCGCTCGGCGATGCGCCACTGGGCGCCGGTGTCGGGGTAGCCGGGACTGCCGTCGTACAGGACGACGGTGGTGCCGGTGAGCAGGCCGGAGACGAGGAAGTTCCACATCATCCAGCCGGTGGAGGTGTACCAGAAGAACCGGTCCTCCGGGCCGAGGTCGCAGTGCAGGCCGAGCTGCTTGAGGTGTTCGAGGAGGATGCCGCCCTGGGACTGGACGATGGCCTTGGGCAGGCCGGTCGTGCCGGAGGAGTACAGGACCCAGAGGGGGTGGTCGAAGGGGACCGCCTCGAAAACGGGCTCGGTGTCCGCGGAGGTCAGGTCCGACCAGGCCAGGGCTCCCTCCGGGGCCTGCGTACCCAGCAGCGGGATGTGGACGACGGCGCGCAGCGAAGGCAGCTCGGCGCGGAGCTCGGCTACGGTGTCGCGGCGGTCGTGCTGCTTGCCGCCGTAGCGGTAGCCGTCCACGGCGAACAGGATGACCGGCTCGACCTGCTGGAAGCGGTCGAGGACGCTGCGGGCGCCGAAGTCGGGGGCGCAGGAGGTCCAGACCCCGCCGACGGCGGCTGTGGCGAGGAGGGCGACGACGGACTCGGGGATGTTGGGGAGGTAGCCGCTGACCCGGTCGCCGGGGCGCACGCCGAGGGCGCGCAGTTCGGCGGCGAGGGAGCCGACCTGGCGGCGGAGGCCGGCCCAGGTGACGGGGGTGGCCTCGTGGGTCTCGTCCACGTACAGCAGGGCGGCGTCGTCGGCGCGGGCCGGGTCCTCGGCGGCGCGCAGGGCGTGCTCGGCGTAGTTGAGGGTGGATCCGGCGAACCAGTGCGCGCCGGGCATGGAGCGGTCGGCGAGGACGGACTGGTACGGGGTGGTGAAGCGGACGTCGAACCACTCGGCGACGGCCTGCCAGAAGGTGTCGAGCTCATCGACGGACCAGGCGTGCAGGGCGGGGTAGCCGCCCTCGACCGGGGCTCCGAAGCGCTCCGCCGCCCAGGCTTGGAAGGCGGTGATCCGGGCCGCGGCGATCCGGTCGGGGCCCGGGGCCCAGAGGGGTTCCGGCTGCGTGGCTGAGGTCATGGGTCGGCTCCCGGTCAAGTCTGCGGCTCGCGCTTCGTGTGCGTACGGTGCCATCGCGCGGAGGGTGTACGCACGGCGGCTCACTGGGACGATGCCATGTGATCGACGTCCGCACCAGGGCTGCCCCGGGTGGCCAGGCGAGATCACTTCAAGGGTGAACGGCAGTTGAACGCAGCCCCTTGGGCCGGAGGCCGGTGGCAGGGTGAGCGGCATGAACGGTCGTGATCTGGTGCGTGCGGTGAAGGACATCGGTACGGAGCGCGGACGGCGCGCCTGGCTCTCGTCGTGGCGCCACCGGCGCGCGGACGCGGTGGGGCTCGCGCGCCGGGGCGCTGAGCGGGCGCGGGTGCCGGGGCTGCTGACCGGTACGGAGCCGCGGCCGGGCGGGGGTGTGCTGCGGTTCGCGCGGTCGGAGCTGCTGGTACGGGTCACCGTGGGCGGGGCGGTGTTCTGGGGCTGGGACGGGGCCGGGCCGACTCCCTCGTACGCGGTGGTGGGCACGGGGCCGGAGCCGGATCCGCGGGCGGTGCTGGAGCCGGACACCGAAGGTGGCTGGCGGGTGGTGTCGGAGCGGGTGACGGTGGCGGTGTCCCGGACCGGGGCGGTGGAGGTGCGCACGCCGGGCGGGACCGTCCTGCGGCGTGAGCTGCCGCCGCGGTGGTGGGAGCCGGTGGACGCCGCCGACGGCGACGGGGCGGGGGCGCGGTGGCTGCAGCGGGGCGAGGTGGCGGCGGACGCGCGGTTCTTCGGGCTGGGCGGGCGGGCCGCGGGCCCGAGGCTGCGGGACGGGGTGTACCGGCTGTGGAACACGGACCCGAAGGGCGGCTTCGGGCCGGGTGACGATCCGCTGTACCTGACGATGCCGGTGCAGATGGTGGTGGCGGACGCGGGGACGCACCTGGTGTTCCACGACAACTCGTGGGAAGGCCGGGTGGTGTTGCGCGAGGGCGAGGAGGGCGCCGGTTCGGGGGTGGACCGTCCGGGGGCGAGCGAACTGCGCATGGAGGGCGGGCCGCTCAGGTGCTGGGTGCTGGTGGGGACGCCGGCGCGGGTGCTGCAGGGCTGGTCGGGGCTGACGGGTGCGGCGGCGGTGCCGCCGGAGTGGGCGCTGGGGTACCAGCACGCGCGGTGGGGGTTCGGGAGCGCGGCGGAGGTGCGCCGGGTGGTCGGGGGCTACGCCTCGCGCGGGCTCGCGCTGTCGGCCGTACACCTGGACATCGACCACTACGACGGGCACCGGGTGTTCACGGTGGACGAGGAGCGGTTCCCCGATCTGCCGGGACTGGCAAGGGAGTTGGGGGAGCGGGGGGTGCGGCTCGTCTCGATCGTGGATCCGGCGGTGAAGACGGGGGACGCGGTGCACGCGTCGGGGCGCGCGGTGGGGGCGGGCGGTGCGTTCATACGGGACGCGGCGGGCCGGGAGGTGCGCGGCGAGGTCTGGCCGGGCGAGTGCGTGTACCCGGACTTCACGGATCCGGCGGTGCGGGAGTGGTGGGGCGGGCTGTACGAGGAGCGCCTCGGGCAGGGCTTCGCCGGTTTCTGGCACGACATGAACGAGCCGGTGTCCTTCACCCCCTTCGGGGACGCCACGCTGCCGCGGTCGGCGCGGCACGCGATGGACGGCGCGGGCGGCGACCACCGGGCGGGGCACAACGTGTACGGGCTCGGGATGGCGCGGGCGGGGTGGGAGGGGTTGGTCCGGTTACGGCCCGCCGAGCGGCCGTTCCTGTTCTCCCGGTCGGGGTGGGCGGGCATGCAGAGGTACGGGGGCACGTGGTCGGGGGACGTGGAGACGAGCTGGGAGGGGCTGCGGGCCTCGCTGGCGCTGGTGCTGGGGCTCGGCCTGTGCGGGGTGCCGTACTCGGGCCCGGACGTCGGCGGCTTCGGCGGGTCCCCCTCCCCCGAGCTGTACCTGCGGTGGCTGCAGCTGGGTGCGTACCTGCCGCTGTTCCGGACCCATTCGGCGATCTGGGCGGGGCGGCGGGAGCCGTGGGAGTTCGGGCCCGAGGTGGAGGAGCGGGCGCGCGACCTGCTCGCGGAGCGGGAGCGGCTGCGGCCGTACTTCGTGACGCTGGCCCACCTGGCGCGGCGGACGGGGGCGCCGTACGTGCGGCCGCTGTGGTGGGGCGCTCCGGAGGAGCGGCGGCTGCGGGACTGCGAGGACGCGTTCCTGCTGGGCGACGCGCTGCTGGTCGCCCCGGTGCTGGAGTGCGGGGCGGACCGGCGGGCGGTACGGCTGCCGCGGGGGCGCTGGTACGACACCGTGACCGGTGAGGCGTACGAGGGCCCGGGCCAGATCCTGCTGGACGCGCCGCCGGGACGGATCCCGGTGCTGGCGCGGGCGGGGGCGGTGCTGCCGGTGCGGTCCGCGGCGGGTGACGGCGGGGTGACCCTGGAGGTCTGGGCTCCGGCGCGGGGCCGCACGGGCGGCGGGGTGGTGATCCGGGACCCGGGTCCGGGCTTCGAGCCGGGCGCCGTGGAGCGGTACACCGTGCGGTGGGCCGGGGAGGCGGTGGTGGTGGAGTCGGAGACGGGAGATGCGGTCGAGGGCGTCGTCGTACGGGGTCTCGACGCGGCTCAGCAGGTGTAGCGGCCCGCGAACCAGGCGGAGGCGGCCCGGGTGTGGAGGGGGAAGGCCAGTTCGGTCGGGGTGCGCAGGATGTGCCACCCCGTGGTCTCGTCCGTCGGTGTCGAGGCGGGCAGGCCTGCGGCGGGGCGGAGCGGGAGGAGGCCGAAGATCAGAAGGTGGCCGGCCGGGGAGCTGAGGGTGTCGGCCAGCGTGACCTCCGAGGCGGGGGCCGTGATTCCGGTCTCCTCGCGGAGTTCGCGGACGACGGCGTCGCGCCAGTCCTCGCCGAAGTCGATGAAGCCGCCGGGCAGGGCGATGCCGCCGAGGGCGGGGGCGATGGCGCGGGTGATGACGACGAGGCCGGTGCCCTTCTCGTCTTCGACCGGGAGGAGGGCGACGGCCACCGGGAGCGGGTTGCGGTAGGCGGTGGCTCCGCACGCCTCGCAGGTGCGGGGCCAGTCGGTCGTGGCGTAGCGCGTTCCGCAGGTGGAGCAGTGCGAGTCCCTCAGCTGTTCCGGCATCCCGCGATGGTATGCCAAGGGGCCGGCCGCGGAGGGGTTGCGGCGGGCGCAGCGGGGGCTGCCGCGGCGCGGCTATTCGCGGCGGGTGTACGACTGTTGTCGGCCGCGGCGGGCGGTCGAACGGTTCGTGCGGTGGGCCCGGGGGCCTGACGGCCCGGATGGCCTGGAGGCCAAGGCGGAGTTCTACCCGCACGTGGAGCGGAGCCGGCTGTTCGTCGATCCGCGCTCCCACACCGGCGATCCCCCGGATCTCGGGCGGGGCCCGCACGGGCCGCGAGGTGCTGAGGCGCGCGCTCGGTGAGCAGGGATTCGTCAACCTGCCCGAGGAATGGTGGCACTTCACCTTCAGGCCCGAGGCTTTTCCCGACACGTATTTCGACTTCCCCGTCGCTGTCGCCGCCGTCCGGCCGTGAGTACCGTGCCCGCATGACTTTCAGCTCGTACGAGGAATTCTGGCCGTACTACGTCGCGATGCACTCGCGCGCCGCCACCCGCTGGATCCATCTCGCCGGCACGCTCACCGGGCTCGCGGTGACCGGCTACGGGCTGGCGCGCGGCCGCAGGCGCTATCTCGCCGCGCTCCCGCTCATCGGGTACGGGACGGCGTGGCCGGCGCACTTCCTGATCGAGGGGAACAATCCGGCGACCTTCGGGAATCCGGGGTGGTCGCTGCGCGGGGACGCGCAGATGATCCGGATGATGCTGGCCGGCCGGGACGCGGAGCTGGGCGAGATCGCGCGGAAGTGGCTCGCCGAGAACCGGTGACCCGGTAGCCCGCCCGTGGCAGACTCCTGACGATGCGTCAGTTTCTGTAGGGGAGGGGTCTTGGCACTCACACGTACACCCGTCGTGGGCGGGTGGTTCACCGAAAGCGCCGCGGACGGCGGTTTCCGGCTGCTCGGCACCCGGTGTTCGGCCTGCACCGCGGTGTTCTTCCCGCGCGAGGACGCCTACTGCCGCAACCCGCACTGCCCCGGCGGCGGCGAGCTCGCCGAGGTGCCGCTGTCCCGGCGCGGGCGGGTCTGGTCCTACACCGACGGGCGCTACCGGCCGCCCGCGCCGTACGTGTCCGACCCCGCCGCGCCCTGGGAGCCGTACACCCTGGTCGCGGTGGAGCTGGAGGCCGAGGGGATGGTGGTGCTGGGGCAGGCGGCGCCCGGTGTGGGCGTCGGCGACCTGGCGGTCGGGATGGAGGTCGAGGTGGTGGGCGGTGTGCTGAACGAGGACGCGGACACCGGGACCGCCTGGACCACCTGGCGGTTCAAGCCGGTCGGAGGTGCGGCGTGAGCGCGGACGTCGCCGTCCTCGGGGCGGGCATGCACGCCTGGGGCAAGTGGGGCCGCAGTTTCGTCGAGTACGGGAGGGCCGCCGCGCGGACGGCGCTGGCGGACGCCGGACTGGACTGGTCGGACGTGGGGTCGATCGTCGGCGCCGACACCGTGCGCTCCGGCTACCCGGGCTACGTGGCCGGCGCCACCTTCGCCCGGGCGCTGGGCTGGCAGGGCGCCCGGGTGACCAGCGTGTACGCGGCCTGCGCCTCCGGCGCCCAGGCGATCGGGACCGCCCGGGCGCAGATCCTGGCCGGCCTGGCGGACGTGGTCCTGGTGGTGGGCGCCGACGCGGCGCCCAAGGGGTTCTTCGCGCCGGCGGGCGGTGACCGGCCGGACGATCCGGACTGGCTGCGCTTCCGCGTGCTGGGCGCCACCAATCCGGCGTACTTCGCGCTGTACGCCCGCCGCCGGATGGCCGTGTACGGGGACACACCGGAGGACTTCGCCCAGGTCAAGGTGAAGAACGCGGCCGCCGGGGCGCTCAACCCGAACGCCCGCTACCGCAACACGGTCACCGCGGAGGAGGTCGCCGCGTCGGCGGTGGTCGCCGATCCGCTCCGGCTGCTCGACATCTGCGCCACCTCCGACGGGGGCGCCGCCCTGGTGCTGACCAGCATGGACTTCGCGCGCTCGCGCGGGATCGCGGACCCGGTGCGGATCCGGGCCGTGTCGACGGTGACGCCCACGTATCCGCGTACGGTGCTGGACCTCCCGGACATCGCCACGGACTCGGCGGTGGCCGTCCGCCCCGCGGCGGGCTCCTTCCGGGCTTCGATCGCGCGCGCCGCGTACGAGGAGGCGGGCCTCGGCCCGGACGACGTCTCCCTCGCCGAGGTGTACGACCTGTCCACCGCTCTGGAGCTGGAGTGGTACGAGGACATCGGACTGTGCGGGGAGGGCGAGGGGGCCAAGCTCGTCCGGGAGGGGGCGACGGCGCTGGGCGGGCGGGTTCCCGTCAACACGAGCGGGGGGCTGGCCTCCTTCGGGGAGGCGGTTCCGGCGCAGGCCATCGCACAGGTGTGCGAGCTGACGTGGCAGCTGCGCGGTACGGCCGGGGACCGGCAGGTGCCGGGGGCCCGGGCCGGGATCACCGCGAACCAGGGCCTGTTCGGCCACGGGTCGGCCGTCGTCGCCGTGCGCTGAGCGGGCGTTCCCGTGGGTGTCGCCGACGGCTGTTTCCGGAGGTTTTGCCGGCGGGTGTGCCGGCGGGCGTGCCGGAACGCTTGACGGCCCCCGGTGGCGGGTTCACACTCGCTCCACAGTCCGGCACCGCTTCCGGGACACCCGAATCCCCCCGTGAGAGCTGCGGCCCGTACCCCAGTCGGCGGGGGTACGGGCCGCCTCCGTGTCAGGCCCCGGCCGTCAGGCTCCGACGCCGCGCCCGTGCCAGGGACATCGCGTGTTCCACGACCCCGACGAGCACGTCCTTCACGGACTCCCGGTCCCGCGCGTCGCAGAGCAGCACCGGCACCCCGGCGTCGAGGTCGAGTGCTTCCCGTACGGTCACCACGGGGTGCCGGTCCGCGCCGTCGAAGCAGTTCACGGCGACGACGAACGGGAGCTCACGCCGCTCGAAGTAGTCGATGGCGGCGAAGCAGTCGGCGAGGCGGCGGGTGTCCGCGAGGACGACGGCGCCGAGCGAGCCCTGGGCCAGCTCGTCCCACAGGAACCAGAACCGGTCCTGCCCGGGCGTGCCGAACAGGTACAGGACCAGGTCCTCGCGCAGCGTGATGCGCCCGAAGTCCATGGCCACGGTCGTGGTGTTCTTGCCCTCCACTCCCCCGGTGTCGTCGATGGCGGCGCCCGGCTCCGAGAGGAGTTCCTCGGTCCGCAGCGGTCTGATCTCGCTTACCGCACTGACCAGGGTGGTTTTGCCCACCCCGAAGCCGCCCGCGACCAGGATCTTCAAGGTCAGCGGCTCGACCGGTGACACGGCGTGCATGGCACCGGTGCGGCTAGAGCGCCCGAAGGCCATCGATCACCTCACGCAGAATGGATTCATCGGGCAGTTCGGCCGGCGGTACCGGCCGGGTCACATGGACCAGTTCCTCGTCGGTCAGGTCGCCGATCAGGACCCGTACGACGCCGACCGCGAGGTCGAGTTCCGCCGCGAGTTCGGCGACCGACTGCGGCCGGTCCCGGCACAGCCCGAGGATGTGGGCGTGTTCCGGGGACAGCGTCAGGTCCCAGACCGGGTCGTCGGCGGCCGGTTCGGCGACGACGAGCGCGATCAGGTCGAGCCGGTGCTGGCCCGCGTGGCTGGTCCGGCCGCGGGTCATGGCGTACGGACGCACGACGGGACCCGCGTCGTCGTCGAACCAGTGCGCGTGGCCGAGGGCGGGGTCCTGGTCTCCGGCCGGCGTGCGGGTGGGGCGGTCCTGGCCTGAATCGCTCATGCCGTCCGTCTCACCCTCCGGCTGGCAGCCCGGTGCGCGGGGCGATGGCCAGGTGGTCGCCGACTCGCTTGACCATCAGGGTCATCTCGTACGCGACCTGCCCGACGTCGGAGTCGGCGTCGGCGAGCACGGCCAGGCAGCTGCCGTCACCGGCCGCCATGACGAACAGGAACGCCTCGTCGAGCTCGACCACCGTCTGGCGGACCGTGCCGGAGTCGAAGTGCCGCCCGACTCCCTTGGCCAGGCTGTGGAAACCGGAGGCCACGGCCGCCAGGTGCTCGCTGTCCTCGCGGGTCAGGTCCTTGGAGCTGCCGGTGGGCAGGCCGTCGCCCGAAAGGACCACCGCCTTGCGGATGGAACCGACCTTGTCGACGAGCTCGTCGAGGAGCCAGTTGAGCGGGCCGGAGCCGCGGCCCCTGGTGTCGTTTCCGGACTGCGGTGCGGTCATCGACCGTCCCCTTCGTTCTCGTATCCCGGACCGGTGGCGGCGGAGGTGCCTGCATCGGTCTCGGACTGCTGCTGAGCGTGCTGCTTGCGGCCCGCCGTCCAGCCTCGCTGGAGTGCGGACATGCGCGTGCGTACGTCCTCGGCGTCGCGGTCCGCCATCGGGGCGGTGGCCGCGGTGTCGGAGGCGGCGGCCCGGGTGTTCTTGAGCTGCGGGGCCAGGCTGGCCTGGCGCACCCGGCGCGGGAGCCCGGCGCTCGCGGCGCCGGGTGTTGCGGGTGCGCCGGGCCCACCGGGTGCGGGCGCCGGTGCGGGCTGCGGGACCACGGACACCGGGCGCGGCGCCACGCGGCGGCCGTGCTCGGCGACCAGGGTCGGGGTGGGACGGCGGCGCGGCAGCGGGACGGCTCCCGGGGAGCGGGGTCCGTCGGGGCGGAGGGTCTCCGCGCGCTGGGTGTCGAGCCGGACCGGGCCGGTGGGGGGCGGCGTCTCGCGGTCGCCCGGGCGACCGTCGGCCCGCTCCGCGTGCAGGGCGGCGTGGCGGTCCCGGTCCCGGTGCCGGTCGGTGTGCGGGCCGTCCGCCGGGCGCAGCCCCAGCAGGGCGCTGCGCGGGGTGCCGCTCGGCGGGGTCTCGTCGTCCAGGGTGGCCATGGCCGGACGGGCGCCCGCGCCGGACGGGGCGGCGGGCTCCGTGTCGAGGCCGTCCACCGCGTCGAGGCCGAGGACGTCGATCGGGGCTTCCAGTTCGACCGGGCCTCGCAGTTCGGGGGCCGGCAGCGAGCGGCCGGAGCCGGCGGGGGCCCGCTCGACGGCGGCGGGCACGGACCGCGCGGACGGGATCCTGCCGGACCGCCCGGCCTTGCCGGCCGCGTCGAGCCGGATGCCCGTGCCGTTGGTGTCGGGCGCGTCGGTCAGCAGGGCCGCGGGGAGGAAGACCACCGCGGTGGTGCCCCCGTACGGGCTGGGCTGGAGGACGACCTTGACGCTGTGGCGCTGTGCGAGGCGGCTGACGACGAACA
The DNA here is from genome assembly GCF_036203305.1 of Streptomyces sp. NBC_00190. Classification (GTDB taxonomy): domain Bacteria; phylum Actinomycetota; class Actinomycetes; order Streptomycetales; family Streptomycetaceae; genus Streptomyces. Next base: position 1,614,021 of record NZ_CP108131.1, read on the forward strand.
GGCCGAGGCGGTCGGTGTCGGAGAGTTCGAAGTCGGGTGTCTCGGCGAGCCGGAGGTTCGCGTCGAGCAGTGCTTCGGGGTTCATGCCGAGGCCGCGGTCGTGGATCTCCAGGGTGAAGCCGTTGGCGACGCGTTCGCCGAGCACCTGGACCGCGGTGTGCGGCGGCGAGAACACGGTGGCGTTCTCCAGGAGTTCGGCGACGAGGTGGGTGACGTCGGCGACGGCGGGGCCGGCGATGCCCAGGCGCGGGAGCCGGCGCACCTCGATGCGCTCGTAGTCCTCGACCTCGGCGACCGCGGCCCGTACGACGTCCATCAGCTGGACGGGCTTGCGCCACTGGCGGGAGGGCGCGGCGCCGGACAGGATCACCAGGCCTTCGGCGTGGCGGCGCATGCGGGTGGTCATGTGGTCGAGGCGGAAGAGGTCGGCGAGCTCCTCGGTGTCCTCGGTGCGGCGCTCCATGGTGTCGAGGAGGGTCAGCTGGCGGTGCAGGAGCACCTGGTTGCGGCGGGCGAGGTTGACGAAGACCTCGGAGACGCCGCGGCGCAGCTCGGCCTGCTTGACGGCGGCCTCGACGGCGGCGCGCTGGAGGGAGTTGAGGGCCTGGCCGACCTGGCCGACCTCGTCCTTCTCGTACTCCAGGTGGGGCGCCTCGGTCTCCACGTCCACCTGCTCGCCCGCGGCGAGGCGGCGCATCACGCTCGGCAGCCGGACGCCGGAGGCCTCGTGGGCCTCCTTGCGGAGCCGGGACAGGTCGCGGACCAGGTCGCGGCCGATGCGGACGGAGAGGAACAGGGAGAAGGCGAGGGCGATGAAGCCGAGGACGCCGGCGACGGCTGCCTGCACCAGGACGTCCATGGCGACGGGTTCGACGCGCTTTTGGTAGCGGTCGCCGGCGTCGGTGCCCATGACGGCGAGCTCGTCGAGGACCTTGGTCGCGGCCTCGTCCCACTGGGCGGCCGTGACGCGCGGGTTCTTGCCCGCGCCGCCGGCGAGGAAGCGCTCCTCCGCGTCGCGCAGCGACTTGGTCTCGGCGGCGCCCCAGTAGTGCTCGAAGCGCTCGCGGTCGGCGGCCGGGAGGTTCGCGAGGTTGAAGTCGTAGAGCAGGGTGCGGTTGGCGGCGAAGTCGGAGACGTGGCGCAGGTCGGCGGCGCTGATGTTCCGCGCGGCGAGCGCGGAGGCGATGACGGCGTCCTCGCGGGAGAGTGTCTCGCGGGCGCGGGTGATGCCGACGAGGGCGCGGCCCTGCTTGTCCATGTCGACGTTCTCCAGCGCGTGGAGATTCATGAGGAACTCGTAGCAGGGGTCGACGAGTCGGCTGTAGAGGTCCAGTGCCTGGCTCGGGTCGAGGGTGTTCTCGTCGACCGAGCGGCGGAGGGCTCCGATGCCGTGCAAGGCGCCCAGGATGGTCCGCAGGCGCTGGGCGCCCTGCGGGCTCAGCTCTTCGATGACCTCGGGGTCGCGGGCGTTCGCGCCCATCTTCTCGACGATCTCGTCGGTGGCGGCGCGGCGCTTGGCGAGCTCCGTGGTGGCGGTGGAGGCACGGGGGTCGCCGATGACGACGAGGGTCTGGCGGCGTTCCTTCTGGATGACGCGGACGACGTCCTCGATGGGATAGCCGACCTTGTCGATGACGTAGGCGACGTCGAGGAGTTGGACGGCCTCGCGGCCGGTGATGACCGTCGCGAAGCCCCAGAGGGCGGTCAGGGAGACGAGCGGCACAAGGAGCAACGCCACGATCTTCCGGCGGATGGACTTCCCGCGAAAGCGCATGGCCTCCCCAGCCTCCCCCAGCTCAACCCCGTTGTCGGGGGGTTCGGTGTTCCGTCATTTAAACGGCGTGAGCCTACTACTGCCCGGGGGCGGCTTCGAAGGCGTGTCCGGACATTTTCGGCCGGACCCCTGGCCGAAGATCGGGAGTTGTCCGATACTTCCGGTCAAGTGCGGCCCGATATGTGGCAGATGACACTTGGTGAGGCGTCAGTTCCCGCAATTGGATGGATGGCTGGAATTATTCGTTCCGCGCTCAACGGGTCCGGTGGTGACGGTGTCCGTGAAGCGGGAATCTCTCGGCGGCGCCGTACGTCTTCTGTTCGGGGGACACGTCGGGGTGGGCGTGGCGGGGTAGGCGTTGCGGGGTAGGCGTTGCGGACCGCGCGGTGGGGAGTGAGCGGACCATGAACGGATATGTGGGCGGCGACGCGCACGACGGTGGCGCAGGTGCGGGTACGAGTGCCGGGGGTGCCGGCGGCGCGGGCGGCCGTGGGCTGTGGGTCGAGGAGCCGGCCCGGCGGCGGAGGATGCCGGATCCGGTGCGGACGTCGGCGGTGCGGGCGGTGCTGATCGTGGCCGTGACACTGACGCAGGCGACGGTCACCTTCTTCCTCACGCTGACCAGCTCGTGGCTGGCCTTCCCGATGGCGCTCGGCGCGGTCGCGGGCACGATCGTGGCCACCTGGGGCGTGCTGGACGTATGGATCACCCGGCAGACCTGGAACCAGCGGTACGGGGTGGTCTCGGAGCCGAGCAGCACGGCCCGCAGCCGCCGCCGGGAGGCCCGCCGGGCCGCCGAGGCCGCCCGTGCGGCCCGCAAGGCCGCCCCGGCGCGAATACCCCGCGAGGACGGCCCCCTCGCGGCGTTCGGCCGCCGCTGACCGCGCACCCGGCGGCCGGCGGATCCCGCCCGGCCGCCGGGACCGTCCTGGCGGCCCCGGACCGCCTCGCGGGCGGAGTCCGGGGCGGCGGGTCTCAGCTTCGGCGGAACATGCGGGTGGCCGTGATCTCGCCGTGGATGGTCTCCGCCTCCGGGGACTGCTGCGGCAGGCCCGGGCGCAGGTGTTCCTCCACGCTGATGTACTTCAGGCCCGCCCTCAGGTCCGCGTCGTTGCGCAGGCGGATGACCAGCGGGAACTCGGCGAGCGCCGTGGTGTCGAACAGGCCCGTGGTGTACAGCAGCTGGACACCGAGCGCGTCGGAGACGGCCCGCTGGAGCTCCAGCAGGTACGTGGCGTTCGCGCGGCCGATCGGGTTGTCGAGGAACAGCGTGCCCGCGTGGCGGTGCTTGTCCCGTCCGCGGTCATTGCTGCGCAGCGCCGCCATCGTGCAGTACAGCGCGATCGCGGCGGTCAGCAGCTGCCCGCCGGAGAACACGTCCCCCATCTGCCCGACCGGCACGCGCTCGGCGCGCAGCACCGCGTCCGGCTTCAGGATCTCCACGGAGATGCCCTTGGGTTCGAGGGCTGCCTGGACACCTCGCAGCAGCAGCGACATGCCGTCGCGGCGGCCCTCGCCGAAGGAGGCGTTGCTGTTCTTCTTCACGGCCGCGCGGGTGGCCTCGTCGATGACCTCGCCGAGCCGCTCGGTGAGCGTGGCCTGGTCCGGCTCCTCGAAGCGGATCCGCAGGAACTCCTGCCCCGACCACTCCCCCAGCCCTTCCGGCAGCTGGGACAGGCGCTGGGCCGAGCGGAGTGTGGCCAGGGCCGATTCCACGAGGCCGCGCAGGCGGTCGACGATGCTGTCGCGGTTGCGCTCCAGCTGCGCCAGTTCGTCGGTGAGGACGCGCAGCCGCGGCGCGAAGGCCGTGGCCCAGGCCGCGGCGTGCTCGGGCAGGGCGGAGGCGGGCAGTTCGCGGATCTGCTGCCGCGCGGGGGTGCGTACCTGCTCGTACCGGTTGGAATTGGCGTGCCGGACCAGGATGTCGCTCGCCTCGCGCACCGCGGCCTCGGCGGCCGAGAGGTCGGCCGCGCAGCCGCGCAGGGAGCGGCGGGCCTCCGTGGCGGACTGGCGGGCCTCCTCCAGGGAGCCCGGGTGGGGCACCGGCTCCTGCTCGTCGTCGGCGTGCGTGTGGTCACGCAGGAGGTCGCGCAGCATGGCCGCGGTCTCGTCGAAACCGCCGGCGCCGTCCTCGGCGGTGCGGTGGGCCCGCAGCAGGTCCGCGTGGGCGGCCCGGGCGCTCTCCACCGCGGCGGTGTGGGCGGCGAGCTGCGCGGTGGCCGTACGCAGCAGGCCCTGTGCCCGCTCGACGTCCTGGGGGATGAGCTCCTCGGGCAGTTCGGTGTGCGCCTCGCCCTCGGCGGGGGCGTGGCGTTCGGCCTCGCCGCGCAGCCGTCCGAGCTGCTCACTCGCGTGGGAGGCCCGGGTCTCCAGCATCTGGACGAGGGACTCGGCGCGTGCGGCGGCCGCCTGCCGGGAGGGGCCGTCGGCTCCGTCGGTGCTTTCGAGGAGCTGGGCGGCGCGGGTGCGGACCTTGTTGGTGAGGCGGTCGAGTTCGGCGAGGGCGGCGCTCTCGTCGCTCTCGGCGCGGGCCTGTTCGGCACGCAGGTCGGCGCCGACGCCGACCTTCTCGTAGAGCTGGGACGCGGCGCGGTAGGCCTCGCGGAGGTCGGGGAGCGGCGCCTTGACCGTCCCGTCGTCCTCGGGGAGGGGCTCGGGGGCGCCGGCGATCTCGGCACGCTCGGCCCGCAGGGCGCGGGCGGTGCGGCGGGCGTCGTCGGCTGCCCGCTGGGCGGCGCGGCGGTCCTCGTCGGCGGCGCGGGCCCGGTCCAGGCAGACCTCGGCGCGGGCTTCGGACTCGGCGGCCTCGTCGGCGAGCTCACGCAGGCGGGCCTGCCAGCCGGCGCGCTCGCGCAGGCGGAAGGCGAGCCCGGCGAGGGCGTCGGCGACCCGGCGGGCCCGCTGCGCGGTGTCCTGGCGCTCGTCGCGGACCCGGGCCGCGTCGGCGGCGGCCTCGTCGGCCTCCGCCCGTACGGTCCGGGCCTCCGCGAGCTCGGCGTCGGCCTCCTCGGCGAACGCCCGGGCGGCCGCGGCCTGCTGCGCCAGCTCGGCGAGGCGGCCGGCCGGGCAGCCGGTGCGCCAGGAGGCGAGCCGGGCGGCGAGCTCGCGGTCCCCGGCGAGGCGCGCGGCGAGGTCGCGGATCTCGGTGTCCCGGGCGGTGGCGCGGGTGCGCAGCGCCTGGCGCTCCTCGTCGGCGGCGTGCTCGTCGTGCATGGCCGGGTTCGGCGGTACGAGGAACACCGCGTCGTCGTCGGTCTGCGGGACGGGGGCCAGCAGGGCGGCGGCCGTTCCGACGGCGACGGTGGAGCGGGGCAGCAGGGCGGCGCCGGAGAGGACCTCGCGGGCGCGGGTGTGGGTGTCGGGGTCCGTGATGACGACGCCGTCGACGAGTTCGGGGCGGGCGGCGAGGACGGCCGCGTGGTCGGCGGGGTCCACGGACTGCGCGAGGTAGCGCCAGCCGGGGAGGGCGGGGATGCCGTGTTCGCCGAGGTACTCGACGGTGGCGAGGACGTCGGGGCCGGGCGGCAGCAGTCCGCCGTCGCCGAGGGCGCCGAGGATGCGGGCGTCGTCGGCGGCGGCGGTGCGCAGCTCGAACAGCTGACGTTCGGCCGCCGCGACTCCGTCGGTCAGCAGGTGGTGGAGGTCCTCCGCGTTCCGGTCGAGGTCCTCGGCGGTGAGCCGTCCGGCGGCGGAGCCGTGGTCCTGGCCCGTGCCCGGGTCGCCGGATCGGTCCTGGTGCCCTTCCGGGTGCCCGTCCGGGCGGGAGGCCTCGCCCCGGGGCCCGGGAAGGCCCGGGGCCTGGGCGGGGGTGTCCGGGAGGCCCAGGAGGTCGGCCAGGCGCGGGGAGCCGGCGAGGGAGGCCGCGGCGCGGTGTTCCGCGTCGTGGGAGGCGTCGGCCCCGTCGGCGGCGTCCGCGGCGCGGGCGGCGGTGAGTTCGGCGCGGGATTCCGTGGCGGCCGCCTCACGGGCGGCGTCGGCTGCGGCGCGGGCGGCCTCCCGGGACTCGTCCCAGGCGGCGACCGCGGTCTTCTCGGCGTCGGTGGCCGCGAGGGCGGCGCGGGCCGGGTCGGCGTCGGGCGCGGAGTCGTCGAGCCAGCCGGCCCGGACGGCTTCGGCGGTCTCCTGCTGGACCTCGCCGAGGCGCGAGCGCAGGTGCTCGGCCTCGCTGCGCGCCCGCTGCGCGGCCGTGGCGGCGGCGGTCGCGTCCCGGTGGGCGGCCTCGCCGATGGCCTGCAGCCCGGCGGAACGCTCCTCCTCCTCGTTGGCGACCCGCTCGCCGTGCTCGGCGGCGGTGTGCAGGGCCCGTACGAGCTCGGCGGCGGCCGTGGCGCGCGCGGCCAGCGCCGGGGCGGCGTCCCGCTCGGCCTCCAGGATCGCGGCGGCGACCCGGGCGGAGCGGTCGGCGGCGGCGCGGTGGCGCAGTACGTTCTCGGCGGCCTGCCAGGCGGAGTGCAGCGTGCGCGCTTCGAGGAGTTCGCGGCGCTGGGCGGCGGCGGCCTTGTCGGCGACGGTCAGGGCCAGCGAGGCGTGCCGGTAGGCAAGTTCGGCGGAGACCGCGGCGCTGCGGGCGCGCGCGGACTCGGCGGCGGTGACCTGGTGGGCGGCGCCGGTGACGCGCTGCGCGAGGTCGGCGGCCCGGCCGCGTTCCTCGGTGGCGCGGGCGGACAGCCGCCGGGCGAGGGTGCGCGTACGGCGTTCGGCGCCCGCGTGGACGTCGCGCAGCCGGGAGCGGGTCCCGGCGGCCTCCACGATCTTGGTGAGCAGGTCCACCGAACCGGCGGTGAAGTCCCGCTCGGCCATCAGCTCGGCGCGGCGGCCGAGCTTGTTGCCGAAGCCGTGGACCAGGTCGGCGAGGCCGTCCGTGTCACGGGTGTCGGTGACGGCGCGCAGCAGGAGGTCGGTGAAATCGGAGTCCTTCTTGACCGCGAAGAGACCCGCGGCCTCGCCCTCGTCGGCGTTCATCTCGCGCTGGTAGCGGAAGAGCTCGGGGTCGAGGCCGAGTTCGGTGAGGTGCTCGTTCCAGCGGTCGTGGATCTCCTCGAAGTAGACCTCCAGGTGCGGGTACGCCTTGCCGGACTCGGTGAGGGCGTCGCGGAAGCCCTTCATGGTGCGGCGGCGGCCCTGGGCTCCGGAGGCGCCTTCGACGGGCGGGCGGACCGCGGTGGCCTCGGCGACGGGGAGGTTGTCCAGGCTCAGGCCCGGGCCGGGGCGGAAGGAGTACCAGGCCTCGGCGAACTTGCGCGGGTCGTTGGAGACCTGGCGGCCGCGCCATTCGCTGACTTTGCCGACGACCACGCATTCGCCGGTCTGGGTGTGCTGCCACTCCAGGGCCACGTGGCCGCAGTCGTCGGCGAGCAGGAACTTGCGCAGCACGCCGGAGCTGGCGCCGCCGAGGGTGTTGCGGTGGCCGGGGAGCATCACCGAGAAGATCAGCTTGAGGAGGACGGACTTGCCGCCGCCGTTCTCCAGGAAGAGCACGCCGGCGGGCGCGGGGCGGCGCGGCGGGCCGGTGGGCTCGTCCTCGAAGAACTCCGCCTGGGCCGGCGCCGGGTGGGGCACCGGCTCGCCGACTCCGCGCAGGTCGAGCACGGTGTCGGCGTAGCGCGCGCCGGCGGGCCCGATGGAGTAGAGGCGGATCCGGGACAGCTCGTACATGGCGGCGGACTCTCGTGGTCTTTCGTAGGTCGTACGGGGACGGGGACGGGGACGGGACGGGTGGCTCAGGCGTGGAAGGGCAGGCCGGCGTCGGCGGCGAGCTCCAGGTCGTCGCCCTCGGGCGGCGGCAGGAGGGTGGCGGAGCCGTCGCTGACGGGGACCACGCCCAGTTCCAGGAGCTCGGCCATGGCCGCGCTGCCCGCCATGTCGCGGACCTGGAGCTGGTAGCGGGGGGTGGTGCGGTAGGTGCCTCCGGCGTCGTCGCCGGTGCGCTGGAGGAAGCCGGACTCGGTGAGGAAGGCGGCGGCCTTGCCGACGATGCCGGTGGTGGACCCGGCGAGGCGGCGGGCGTCCTTGGTGGCGCCGGTCGCGCTGCGGCGGGCGTAGACCCGCCAGGCGGCCTCCAGGCCGGGGGCGTCGGAGGCGGGGTCGGTGTTCTCGCCGAGCTCCTCGGCGCGCTCCTCCAGGCGGCGGCAGGTCTGCCGGACGAAGGCGTCGACGCCGTTCACCGTGATGCGGCCGATGTAGCCGTCGTCGGCCAGGTCCTCGGGGCGGGGGAAGGCGAGGGCGGCGACGGCGAGGTGCGCGAGGCCGTGCAGGAAGCGGTCGGCGGAGTCGGCGGCCGTGCGGCGGGCGTAGTCGCCCATGCGGACGGCGAAGACGGAGTCCTCCCCGGCGGCCACGGCCATGCCGGCGCGCGGGGACACCTCCAGCACGACGAGGCCGAGGCCGGTGGCGACGGCGTCGGCGAGGCGGCCGAAGGCGGGGTCCTCGCGGTAGCGGCGCAGCAGCTCGGCGTACTCGGCGTCACGGGCGGGGAGCAGCTTGGGCTGCAGCCCGAAGGCGACGAGCCGGGCCGCGTCGGCGGCGTCGGCGGGGGTCACCGCGGCGGTGGGGGCGAGCGCGACGGGAGCCGACGGCGCCGGCTCGCTCCACGCGGTGTGCTCGGCGTGGTGGTCGCTCACGGGTGGGTCTCCTCGGCGGTGCGGGTGCTGCGGGTTCGGGTGGTGTGGGGTGCGGCGGTGTCGACGGCGGGCCCCCGCACCCCGGGGCGGCGTCGCCACGCCCCGGCGGCGGCCGCCGTTGCCCGCGCGGTGAGGGCGGGCGGCCGGCTCATGCCGCCTCCGCGCGGTCCGCGGCCATGCCGGCCGCGTCGAGCAGCGCGGTGCCGACGATCAGGTCCGCGCCGCCGAACTCGGGATCGTCGAGCTGCGTGCCGTCGTCCACCGCGAAGAGCAGCCGCTCCTCGCCCTGGCGGTATGCCGTGCCGACGGCCGGGCTCGCCGCGTGGACGGCCAGCAGGGCCACCAGGTACGGCAGGTCCGGGTCGCTGCGGCGGGCCTCGGCGAGGAGGCCGGACAGCCGGCGCGGGGCGTCGTGCGGCAGGTCCAGGAGCTCCATCGCGGCGGCGAGCTGCTCCTCGCTGAAGCGGCTGTCGTCCGGTGTCGCGATGAGGTCCGGTTCGGGCATCTCCGCGCCGAGGTGCTCCCGCTCCACGGGCGGGGTGAGCAGGATGTCGACCAGGTCCCCCACGCGCACCGAGACCGGCGTGCGCAGACCCGCGCCGGAGGCGAAGAAGGCGTCCGTCACCCGCCTCGCCTGTTCCAGCGGCAGCGGCAGCAGCGGGGCCACCAGCTGCCCGTACAGGTCGATGCCGGAGCGCCGCGCGGGCGCGGCGAAGGCCTGGCGGTCCTGCTCGGCGCGGAAGAGCGGTCCGGCGTCCAGGAGCCGGGACTGGAGCTGGGTGTGGCGGCGGATGCAGTCCTTGACGATGTCGACGAGCTCGGCCGCGCGCCGCTTGTTCTCCGGCTCCTCCGCCTCGTCCCGCGCCTTGCGGATGTTGGTCAGGATCGCGTTCTCGTGGCGGTAGCGGTCGGCGACGTGGTCGAGGGCCTCCGCGATCATGTCGGGGACGGCCTGGAGCCAGTCCACCGCCCGCACGTTGCGTCGCGTCGCGTCGAGCGTGCGGCGCAGGGTCTCCGCGTACTGGACGGTGCGGTAGCGGGCCTGTTCGGCGGCGAGCTGGGCGTCCGCCAGCCGGCCCCGGCTGATCAGCACCTCCAGCTTGACCTCGGCCGCGATCTGGGCGCTGGTGACGTCGGTGTCGAGGGCGCCGACCAGGACGTTGACGGCCTCGTCGGTGGTGCGCAGGTAGACCGCGCCGCCGTAGCCGGGGACCTCTTCGATCAGCTTGAAGTCGTAGTCGCGCCGGACGTAGACCCCGTCCGGGCCGAAGGTGCCGTAGATCGCGCGGAAGCCGCGGTCCACGCTGCCGACGTTGATCAGGTTCTCCAGCACCCAGCGGGCGACGCGCTCGTGCTCGGCCGCCGGGCGGGCCGGGGCCTGGGCGGCGACGCGCGGCATCAGCCTGGCCACTATCTGCTCGTGGTCGGCGCCGGTGTCGAAGTCCATGTTCAGCGTGACCAGGTCGATCGCGGCCAGCGCGACCTCCGCCATCGCGTAGACCCCGTACTCGCCCGCCAGATTGGCTTTGCGTACGTCGAGGTCGTGCAGCGGGGCGGTGCAGGCGAGGGCGCGCAGCCGCCGGGCCAGGCCCTCGTCGGCGGCCGGGCCCGGCGCCGGGGACGGAAGGGTCTTCGCCGGGGCTGGGAGAGTCACGGACAAAGACTAGGCGCTGTCACGGACAACATCCCAAACGGCATGGTTCGGCCGGATCGTCCCCGGGCCGCCTGCTCTACGCTCAGCGCATGGCTTCCATGATCGCATCGACTCCGGTGATCGACCTCAACGCCGATCTGGGCGAGGGTTTCGGCCGGTGGACCCTGACCGACGACGAGGCCCTGCTGTCCGTCGTCACGAGCGCGAACGTGGCGTGCGGCTTCCACGCCGGGGACCCGTCCATCATGCGCCGGGTGTGCGAGCTGGCGGCCGCGCGGGGCGTACGGATCGGGGCGCAGGTCTCCTACCGTGATCTGGCGGGCTTCGGCCGGCGCTCCATGGACGTGCCGGCCGGTGAGCTGGCCGACGAAGTGGCCTACCAGATCGGGGCCCTGGAGGTGTTCGCGCGGGCGGCCGGCTCGCGGGTGTCGTACGTGAAACCGCACGGTGCGCTCTACAACCGCACCGTGCACGACGCCGAACAGGCCTCCGCCGTGGTCGCGGGCGTCCGGATGGCGGCCGGGTCCGGCGCCACGGGCGGCCTGCCGGTGCTCGGCCTTCCCGGATCGCTGCTCCTCTCCGCCGCCGCGGAAGCCGGGCTGGCTCCCGTACCGGAGGCCTTCGCCGACCGCGCGTACACGCCCGCCGGGACGCTGGTGCCGCGCACCGAGCCGGGATCGGTGGTGCACGACCCGGACGCCGTGGTGGCGCGGGCGGTGCGGATGGCCGCCGAGGGGGCGGTCACGGCGGCCGACGGGTCCGAGGTCCCGGTCGCCGCGCGCTCGCTGTGCCTGCACGGGGACACCCCGGGCGCCGCGGAACTCGCCCGCGCGGTCCGGGAGTCGCTGGGCTCGGCCGGGGTCCGGGTGGAGGCCTTCGCGTGAGGACCCTGGTGGTGGGCGGGGAGGCGCTGCTGATCGAGCTCGGCTCGGCGGCCGAGGTCGCCGCGCTCCACGCCGAGCTGCTGCGGCGGCGGGAGGCGGGCGAGCTGGGCGCCGTACGGGACCTCGTGCCCGCGGCGCGCACGGTGCTGCTGGACGGCGTACGGGACCCGGCCGGGCTGGGCGCCCGGATCGCCCGGTGGGAGGTGCCGCCGCTCACGCGGACGCAGGGCCCGCTGGTGACCGTCCCGGTGCGGTACGACGGACCGGACCTGGCCGAGGCCGCCCGGCTGTGGGGGGTGGCTCCCGAAGAGGTCGCGGACATCGTCGGCGGCACCGTCTTCCGGGTGGCGTTCTGCGGGTTCGCCCCCGGCTTCGGCTACCTGACGGGTCTGCCGGAGCGTTTCCACCTCCCCCGGCGGGCCACGCCCCGTACGGCCGTCCCGGCGGGCTCACTGGCGCTGGCGGGCGAGTACGCGGGCGTGTACCCGCGCTCCTCCCCCGGCGGCTGGCAGCTGATCGGGTCCACCGACGCGGTGCTCTGGGATCCGCAGCGGGAACCGGCGGCGCTGTTCGCGCCCGGCGTGCGGGTGCGGTTCACGGAGGCGGCCGGATGAGCGGGCTGCTGGTGGTACGGGCGGGAGCCCTGACGACGCTCCAGGACCGGGGACGCCCGGGGTACGCGCACCTGGGGGTCCCGCGCTCGGGGGCGCTCGACACGGCGGCGCACGCGCTGGCCAACCGGCTGGTCGGCAACCCGCCGGACGCGGCGGCGCTGGAGACGACCATGGACGGGGTCGGGCTGCGGGCCCTCGCCCCGGTGACCGTGGCGGTCACGGGCGCGCCCTGTTCCGTACGGGTGGCAGGCCGCCCGGTGGCCTGGGGAGCCGCGGTCCGGCTGTCGGCCGGTGCGGAGCTGCACGTGGGCCGGGCGGAGTCGGGTCTGCGCGGCTACGTCGCGGTGCGGGGCGGCCTCGCCGTCCCGCCGGTCCTGGGCAGTCGCTCGACGGACCTGCTGTCGGGCCTGGGGCCGCCGGTGCTGTCGGCCGGTATGACGCTGCCGGTGGGTCCCGCCGGGCCGGCCCCCTTCCCCGGGGCGGACGCGTACGGCCTGCCCGGGGCTCCGTCGGAACTGCTGCTCCCCCTGCGGCTGGGGCCGCGGGCGGACTGGTTCACGGAGGCGTCGCTCGCCGGGCTGTGGCGTTCGGTGTTCCGGGTGTCGCCGGAGTCCAACCGCATCGGCCTGCGCACCGAGGCCGGGCCGCCGCTGGTCCGCGGCCGCGCCGGTGAACTGCCCAGCGAGGGCATGGTGCTGGGCGCGGTCCAGGTCCCCCCGGACGGCCTGCCGGTGGTGTTCCTGGCCGACCACCCGGTGACGGGCGGCTATCCGGTGGTGGGCATGGTCCCGCCGGGCCCGGCCCTGGACGCGGCGGCGCAGGCCCGGCCGGGGGTTCCCGTCCGCTTCCTCCGGTCCCGATGAAACGTTCGAGGGGGCTTCGGCCAAGTACTGGGTGAGGGGGCCGACCGGGTCCCCTACGCAGGGGAGGAACCGGGTGCGCAGCCCACGACACGAGACCGGACCACCGGATCTCACCACGCCCGAGGGATTCGGGGCGTTCTACGAGGAACACATCGACGCCGTACTCGGCTTCGTCACCCGCCGGGTCGCCGACCCGCACCTCGCGGCGGACCTGACGGCGGACATCTTCCTCGCGGCGATGGGATCGGCCGGCGGCTACCGGGGCCACAGGGGAGCTCCGGTCGCCTGGCTGTTCGGCATAGCCCGCAACGTCCTGTCGGGCCACGCCCGGGGGCTGGCCCGCGAGAGCGGCGCGCTGGCCCGGCTCAGTGGGCGCCGCCTCCTCGACGACGAGGACGTCGCCGCGCTGGAGGAACGGATCGACGCCCAGAGGGCTTTCAGGGACCTGGCCGAGCGCCACGCCGCCCTGTCCGAGCCGCTGCGTGCCGCGCTCGACCTCGTGGTCGTCGACGAACTCACCCCGGCCGAGGCCGCCCAGGCCCTCGGCGTCACCCAGGCGACCATCCGCGTCCGCCTGCACCGCGCCCGGCGCGCCCTGCGCGGCCCGGACTCCCTCGCCGAACCCCAGTTGGAGGCAGCCCGATGAGCGCCAGGCCCAGCGGTTTCGAGGACCGCCTCAAGGCGGCGCTTCTGGCCCGCCTCCCGGAGGCCGCGCCCGCGACCCCCGCCCGGTCCTTCGCCCGGCGGTACGGCATCCCGTTCGCGGTGGGCGCCGCCACGGCCTCCGTGGTCGCCGTCATGACCCTCACGGGCAGCATCCGCACCGGCTCCCTGCCGGCCGGCACGCCGAGCCGTTCGGCCTCGGACGCGCCCGAGATCACGAGGGATCCGGACGGGTCGCTGCGGTTCGATCCGCCCCGGCAGGCGCAGGTCCCGGCCCTGGCCGACCGGCTGAAGGAACTGGGGGTCCGGGCCGTCGCGGTCCCGCTGCTGCCGGAACGCCAGTGCAAGGCGGTCAAGGGCTGGGTCCGAGGCCCGCAGGCCGATCCCGCCGCCGGTCTCTCGCGCGGCGATGACGGACGCACCCTCAAGGTCAACCCGAAGGCGGTCCCCCCAGGACACACGCTCTTGGTCACATGGGCGTACTTCCAGCCGTGGTGGGAGGGGAAGCAAGGACTCGCCTTCGGAATCGTGGAGAACGAAGACGTTCCGTACTGCTCGGACGACTACCTGGAGGCCTTCCTCGAGGCGCAGCGGTTGGGGCCCCCCACCCCACCCCCCGGCGTACCGGCCACCCTTTCGCCCTGATTGCGCTGCGCGGCCGCACGCCGTCACAGCACTCGGCCCGGCCCCCCTCTTGTCAGGGGGCCGGGCCGAGTGGTGTCGGTGGGGCCGCCGGCGGAGCTACACGGCGGACTCCGGTGCGATGCGGCTGCGGACCGCCGACTGGACGTCCTCTTCCTCCGCGGGGTCCGCCGCCAGGCGGCGCAGCCGGGGGGCGACGCGTGCGTCGGCTGTTTCGGCCTGGCGGGCCGCGACTTCCCGGGTGGTCTCCTCGCAGTCCCACAGGCATTCGACGGCGAAGCCCGCCGCGAAGGAGGGGTCGGTGCTGGCCAGGGCCCGTGCGGCCCGGCCGCGCAGGTGGGACGAGGCCGTCTCGCGGTAGATGTGGCGCAGTACGGGGGCCGCGCAGCCGATGGCGAGGCGGCCGGCTCCGTCCACCAGGGCGAACAGCCGCCGCGTGTCCGGGCCGGAGCCGCGGACGGTGGAGCGCAGGGCTCCGAGGACCAGGGCGGCGTCCTCGGCTCCGCCCCGGGCGGCCAGGGTGGCCGCGGCGGCCGCTCCCAGGGCGTCGGGGCGGTGGATCCAGCGCCGGGCGCGTTCGACGGCCTCCGGGCCGCACATGCGCTCGTACGCGGCCACGGCCGGCTCGTCGGCGGCGGCTTCGATGAGGTCCAGGACGGCCGGGTTGTCCGGTTCGGCGAGGACCAGGTGGTGCAGGGCGGTGGCGCGGGCGGCTTCGCCGGAGGCTCCGGCGGCCGCCGCGAGGATGGCGGGACGGTCCTCGGGCGCGGCCACGGCGGCGAGGCAGCGCGCGGCGGGCACGTGCAGCGGGGTGCCGCGGCGCAGGCCGTCGGCGGCCCAGTCGAAGACGGCCTGGACGCCCCAGCCGGGCTGGGGGCCCCTGGGCGTCAGCTGGCGCTGCCAGCGGTCGAAGGAGCCTTGCTGACGGGCTGCGCGCAGGCGCTCCCCGTACCGCGGTGACTCCTCCCACAGGCTCCAGGGCCTCGGCTCGTACGCGTCGCGGACGGCAGCGGCCAGCCGCGCCTCGCCCTCCGCCGTGGCGGGGAATCTGGCGAGGACGGATCTGGCGAGGCCGCGCAGCCCCTCGTCGTCGTCGCGCAGGGCGAGCTCGTCGAGGGCCCAGGCCCAGTTCGCCCCGGAGGCGGCGTACCGGCGCAGCAGCATGAGCGCGTCGTCGCGGCCGTACGAGGCCAGGTGGCCCAGTACGGACAGGGCGAGGCCCGTCCGGTGGTCCTCTTCGTCGACGAGGTCGTCGGCGCTGAAGAGGTGGGTCTCGATCTCGCCGAGGGGGCCGTCGAGATCCAGGTACAGCCGGGCGTAGTACAAGGAGCGGTTCTCGACCTGCCAGTCCTGGCGCGGGTCGCGGAGCACGCACTGGTTGAGGGCCGCGAGGGCCTCCGCCCTGGGTGCCGCGAGAGCGTGCAGCGTGCCGTCGCCCCGGCCGCGCTGGAGGAGCCCGAGCAGGGTGCCGCTCGGCGCTATGACTGGTTCGAACATGGGAATGGCCTCAAATCAAGCTGGGGACGCAACCGGGAATCGGGATTCACAGGGCCGCGTAACAGCATGTGAGGACGTCCGCCGTCAGGTTCCGCTCGATGTAGACCATTGCCTTCTCACTCTCGTCGGTGCTCCGCGGCCATGGCGGCCGGTCCGGCAGGGGGGTATGGACACCCGTTGTGTCCAGCCCGCTCCTGCCCGTCCGTCATGTTCGCGAATCGAATCCGTCGCCATGATGACCCAGGCGGTTTGTGCGCCGCGACCACATTTACGGCCGCCGTGACCAACCTGTGAGGTCGGGAAGCGGCCGGGCCCCGCCATGTCACGGGCAAAAACGGATTACTTGGCTCCGAAGAGTTCCAGCAGGTCGGCCTTGGCGAACATGCGCGCCGTGTCCACGGCGGAGGGGGTTCCGGCGTTCGGATCGGCCCCTCCGGCGAGCAGGGCGCGGATGACGGCCTCCTCGCCCTTGAAGACGGCTCCGGCGAGCGGGGTCTGGCCGCGGTCGTTGGCGCGGTCGGCCTCCGCGCCGCGGGCCAGCAGGGCCGCGACGGCGCCGGCGTGGCCGTGGTAGGCGGCGAGCATGACGAGGGTGTCGCCGCGGTCGTTGGTGAGGTTCGCCGGGACCCCGGCGTCGAGGTACGCGGTGAGCGTCTCGGTCTCACCCTGACGGGCGAGGTCGAAGATCTTGGTGGCCAGTTCGATGACGTCCTCGTCGGGGACGTCCTGGGAACCGGGGCCTTCCGCGCTGCGCTCGCTCATCGTTCGTACCGCCTTTCACTCGCTGCTCGTTCCCCCGGGGCCGGGCGGGCAGGGGGGTGCACGGCACTGCGTCCGTACGGGTGAATCGCCAGGGTAGCGCCCGGACCTGCACATGTCCGGGCCAGGCCGAGGCAATGATCACCCTTGCCCCCCTTCACGCCGGACGCGCCAGCCGGGGTGGGCCGGTCCAGTGAAAAACCCCTGGATTCACCCGTATGCACCTTTTGTCGCATTGATACTTCCTGTGAGCCTGGAAGAACTGATGGTGAATGTCCCCACCCACCAGGAGAAACGCACATGGTCCTGTCCATCTCAGGTGTCGTCCTGCTCGGCATCATCTGCTTCCTGTTCTTCAAGAAGGACGGGATGAAGCTGACGCACGCGTTCGTCTGCTCGCTCTTCGGCTTCTTCCTCGCAGGCTCCGCCATCGCCCCCAGCATCACGGCGAGCACGGCGAGCCTCGCGAGCCTGCTCGGCGGGATCAAGCTCTAGGCCGCCGCCGACCGAAGACGCCCAGCCCCACCCGAAGTACCCGAGCATCCACAACTCCAGGAGACGCCCGTGGCCCGGCGCCCACTTCCCCGCATCCTTCAGCGCGGCACCGCGCCGCTGGCCCGGGGCCGCGACATCGCTCGCACGGCCGCCGACAGCGCCACGGACGTCCTCCATCCGCTCCTCACCATCGGACGCGGCCTGCGCGTCCTGGCTTCGGCCGGGCGGCGCAAATGGTCCGAAACCCCCAAGGACAAGCGTGGTCCCGCGCTGTTCCTGGGAGCCGCCTGCGTCCTCGTGGTCGCACTCGTCCCCTACGGACCGCTCACCACCCTGATCACCCTCATGGCGGCGGCGGCCTGGCAGGGACGCGACCGCGCCCCGGTGAAGGCCGGGCCCAGCGATGCCGAGACCGAACGGCTCCGCTCCCTCTACGAAGCCCTCGTGCCGTACTTCTCCATCCCGGAGGATCCGAGCCCGCTCTTCGCCCACGGCGGGGACTGGGACAAGGCCTTCAGCGGCTACGAGTTCGACGAGGCGGGCCGCGTCACCCGGCTCCACATCCGCTACCCGGCCTACTTCACCGATGGCGAGGCCACCTCACGGGCCCGGATCGAGGCATTGCTGCACGCCAAGTCCGGGCGCGGACGGGAGTATCTCTTCGACTGGGACGAGGAGGGCAACCAGCTCGACCTGATGGTGCTGGCGGCGCTGCCGACGGGTGTCGCCGCCCAGCCGTTCGTCACCTCCCCCGGTGAGACCGTCCTCGGCTTCACCGACCCCCGTAGCGTCCAGCGCACCCTGCCCGTCCTGGAGGGCGACGAGCCCCGGGACGTGCCCCCGGTGATCTGGCGCACCGGACCCCGCTCCGGCGAGCCCCACCTGCTGGCCGTCGGCCAACCCGGCAGCGGCACCTCCACCCTGCTGCGCTCCGTCGCCCTGCAGGCCCTGCGGCACGGGGGAGACGTACTGATCGTCGAGGGCGGCGGCAGCGGCGAGTACTCCTGCCTGTCCGGGCGCAGCGGCGTCCTCGGCGTGGAGTGCGGGCCGATCGGAGCACTGTCCACCCTGGAATGGGCCGCCCAGGAGACGGAGCGGCGCCTCATCGCCACCCACCGTGCCCGCGAGGCCGGGCGCCCGGCGCCCGAGGACACCCGCCGTCCCCTGTGGATCCTGCTCGACCGGCCGAGCGTGCTGACACATCTCGCGGCGGCCGAGGGGGCACCCGATCCGCTCGCCCAGCTGCAGGTGCCGCTGCGGCACGGGCGGGCCGCGCACATCACCGTGGTGGTGAGCGAACACTTCGACCACCTGGAGCTGCTGAGCGACGCCGTGTGGCAGCACACCCGCGCCCGCGTCGTACTCGGGCCCGCCGCGATCCAGCAGATCGCCGATGTCCTGGGGCTGCCGCCGCACACCACGCCGACGACCCAGGTGCCGCCGGGGCGCGGCTACGCACGGCTCGGCTCGGGGCCGGTGCACCGGCTCCAGGTGCCCGCCACCCCGGACCCGTACGACGACGCCGCGCACCCGGCCTTCCGCCAGGCCGTGCTGGAGCTCCTGCCGGAGCGGCAGGGTGACGTGACGCTGGGCAAGGCCCGGCGGAGCCAGGCGGTCACCACCTCGGAGATCCCGTGACCCGGCCCCGCACCGGCCAAGAACTGCCTTGTACGGGACCTTCTTACGCCACGAACGTCCGCGGGGGCTCGGCGCCACTGCCTGCCGCGCCCGTGCTGACCAGGGCGGCCGCCGCCGCCAGCCGGGTGGCGGCCTCCTCGGCCACCGGGCCGCCCACGGTGAAGGGCAGCCGGACGTAGCCCTCGAAGGCACCGTCCACGCCGAACCGGGGCCCCGAGGGGACCCGCACACCGACCCGCTCCCCCACCTCGGCCAGCCGGGAGCCCGAGAGGCCGCCGGCGCGGGCCCAGAGGGTCAGACCGCCCCGGGGGACCTCGAACTCCCAGTCGGGCAGTTCCCGGCGCACCGCGGCGACCAGCGCGTCCCGGTTCTCCCTGGCCTGGTCGCGACGGATGCCTACGGCCTCCTGCCAGCCCCCGGACCGCATCAGCCAGTTCACCGCGAGCTGTTCCAGCACCGGCGTGCCCAGGTCCGCGTAGGCGCGGGCGGCGACCAGGCTGCGGATGACGTCGGGGGCGGCGCGGACCCAGCCGATCCGCATGCCGGCCCAGAAGGCCTTGCTGGCGGAGCCCACGGTGATCACGGTGCTGCCTGCCGGGTCGAAGGAACAGACCGGGCGGGGCATCTCCAGATCCGGGTCCAGCCGGAGCTCCAGCATGGTCTCGTCGGCGACGAGGACGGTGCCCGCGGAGCGGGCGGCCTCGACCATCGCGCGGCGCTGCTCCTCGGAGGCGAGGGCTCCGGTGGGATTGTGGAAGTCGGCCACGACGTAGGCGAGGCGGGGGGCGGAGTCCCGCAGGACCTGGCGCCACACGTCCATGTCCCAGCCGGACAGCCCGTCGGCCATGGCGACGGGCACGAGGCGGACCCCGGCCGCGCGCATGAGCTGCAGGATGTTCGCGTACGAGGGCGACTCCACGGCGATCCGCTCGCCGCGCCCGGCGAAGAGGCTGCAGATGGCGTCGATGGCGCCCATCGCGCCGGTGGTGACCATGATCTGCTCGGGCATGGTGGGGATGCCCTGCTCGGTGTAGCGGTCGGCGAGCATCCGGCGCAGGGCGGGCAGGCCGGCCGGGTAGTCGCCGTGGGTGTGCGCGTACGGGGGCAGTTCCTCCAGCGCGCCCTGGACGGCCTTGGTGAGCCAGGGCTCGGGGGCGGGCAGGGCCGCGCAGCCGAGGTCGATCATCGAGCCGAGGGACTCGGGCGGCAGCGGCTCCAGGCCCCGGGCGGGCAGCGGGTTCCCGGCCGGTACGGAGGTCCAGCTGCCGGCGCCCCGGCGGGACTCCAGGAACCCCTCCCCGCGCAGGGCCTCGTACGCGGCGGCGACGGTGGTGCGGCTGAGGGAGAGGGCGACGGCCAGCTCGCGCTCGGCGGGCAGCCGGGCGGCGACCGGGACGCGGCCTTCGAGGACGAGGAGGCGGATCCCGTCGGCGAGGGTGCGGTACGCGGGCAGCTTGCGCGAGCCGGGTGCGGCGGTGCGGTCCTGCTGGGAGGTGATCAGACGGGCGAGCTGTGCGGCACCGACCGCTGAGGTCCATTCGGCCATTGCGTCCGGTCCACCTTCGTCGGATTGGCCTCGACGGGGACGCCTGAGGCCGGGATTGGATTGAAGTCTGCGGACACAGACTGCCACGGGCCGGTCCACCTCCACCAGGGGCGTCCCCGCCTCCGCCCCCCGTTCACCCCGCGTACCAGCAGCACGCCCCGCCACGAGGGATACTGCCGCCGTGACGCACGTACGCCTTCGCCATCCGTATCTGGACCACCCGGCTCCGATTCCCTTCGCACACCGGGGAGGAGCCGCGGACGGGCTGGAGAACACCGCCGCCGCCTTCCGCCGGGCCGCCGAGGCCGGCTACCGGTATTTCGAGACCGATGTGCACGCCACCGCCGACGGGAAGCTCGTCGCCTTCCACGACTCCACGCTGGACCGGGTCACCGACGGGCAGGGCCGGATCGCCGAGCTGTCCTGGAAGCGGATCCGCGAGGCCCGGGTCGGGGGCACCGAGCCGCTGGCCCTCTTCGAGGACCTCCTCGAAGAGTTCCCGGACGCCCGCTGGAACATCGACATCAAGGCCGAGTCGGCGCTGCACCCCCTGGTGAACCTGGTCGCGCGGGCAGGTGTCTGGGACCGGGTCTGCGTGGGCTCCTTCTCCGAGGGCCGGGTGGCGCGGGCCCAGAAGATCGCCGGGCCCCGGCTGGCCACCTCGTACGGCGTGCGCGGGGTGCTCGGCCTGCGGCTGCGCTCGTACGCGATCCCGGCGGCGCTGCGCGTGGGGGCGGTGGCGGCCCAGGTTCCGGAGACCCAGGCGGGGATCCGCGTGGTCGACCGGCGCTTCGTGCGGACCGCGCACGAGCGGGGCCTGCAGGTGCACGTGTGGACCGTGAACGAACCGGAACGTATGGAGGCTCTCCTCGACCTGGGTGTCGATGGCATCATGACCGACCGGATCGACATCTTGCGCGCGGTGCTGGACCGGCGCGGGGCCTGGGCCTGACAAGGGCACGGGTGCCCGCGCGGGCTCCCGGGGGCCGCGCGGTACGGGGACAAGCGAGGGGGCACCGAATGAGTGCGCAGACCGAAGACGAAGCGGAATCCGGCGCCGAGGACGGCAGATCGGCCGCCGCGGCGACCGCGACGGCGGCGCGCAAGCGCGAGCAGCGGGGCTGGTACTTCTACGACTTCGCCGTATCGGTGTACTCGGCGAGCGTGCTCACCGTGTTCCTCGGGCCGTACCTGACCGCGATCGCCAAGGCAGCGGCGGACACCGAAGGCTTCGTACACCCGCTGGGCGTCCCGGTGCGGGCGGGGTCCTTCTTCGCCTACTCGGTCTCGGCATCGGTGATCCTGGCCGTGGTGCTCATGCCGCTGGTGGGTGCGGTCGCCGACCGGACCGGACGCAAGAAGCCGATGCTGGCGGTGGCCGCCTACACGGGCGCCGCCGCGACCACCGGGATGTTCTTCCTGGGCGGTGAGCGCTACCTGCTGGGCGGGCTGCTCCTGATCGTGGCGAATGCCGCGCTGTCCGTCTCGATGGTGCTCTACAACGCCTATCTGCCGCAGATCTCCACTCCCGACGAGCGGGACACGGTCTCCTCGCGGGGCTGGGCCTTCGGCTACACCGCGGGCTCCCTGATGCTGGTGATGAACCTGGTGCTCTTCCAGGGCCACGACTCCTTCGGCCTGTCCGAGGGCGAGGCGGTACGGATCTGCCTGGCCTCGGCGGGCCTGTGGTGGGGGGCCTTCGCGCTGATCCCGCTGCGCCGGCTGCGGGACCGCGCCGTGGTCCGCGAGCCCGGGGCGGGTCCGGCCGTCAGCGGCTGGAAGCAGCTCGTCGCGACACTGAAGGACATGCGGCGCTACCCGCTGACCCTGTCGTTCCTGCTCGCCTACCTGATCTACAACGACGGCGTGCAGACGGTGATCTCCCAGGCCTCGATCTACGGGTCGGAGGAACTGGAGCTGGAGCAGTCCACCCTGATCGGGGCGGTGCTGCTCGTGCAGGTCCTCGCGGTGGCGGGCGCCCTGGGCATGGGCCGGCTGGCCCGGATCTACGGTGCCAAGCGGACGATCCTCGGCTCACTGGCCGCGTGGGGGCTGACGCTGGCGGCCGGGTACTTCCTGCCGGCCCGGACTCCGGTGTGGTTCTTCGCACTGGCCTCGATGATCGGGCTGGTGCTGGGCGGCAGCCAGGCGCTGTCGCGCTCGCTCTTCTCGCACCTGGTGCCAGCGGGCAAGGAGGCCGAGTACTTCTCCGCGTACGAGATGAGCGACCGCGGGCTGAGCTGGGTGGGACCCCTGGTCTTCGGCCTGACCTACCAGCTCACCGGCAGCTACCGGGACGCGATCATCTCGCTGGTGGTCTTCTTCGCACTGGGTTTCGTGCTGCTGGCCAGAGTGCCGGTGCGGCGCGCGGTGGAGGCGGCAGGCAATCCTGTACCGGAGCGGATCTGAGACCGGATCCGCGAGCGCGCCCGGCCCGGATCCATGAGCGAATTCCGAACGGATTTAGACGTTGAAGCAAAGGGCCGGTAGTGTACGCCTTTGGCCTGCCAGGCGGACCGTTACTGCGCGCTAAAGAAGCGTGGACGTTGGGTGACATCTGCTGCCAGATGTGACAAAACGGGCATTGGTGGGTACAACAAGGGGCGGCACGACGGGCGACGCATGACCCGGAGCGGGAATCTATACCGCCGACCGGACGTTGACCGGATGACGACGACAGCGACACCTGTCCTGTGGGCGACAAAGCCCGGGAGGCACGATTCATGAGTGAGCGAGCTCTCCGCGGTACGCGCCTCGTGGTTACCAGCTACGAGACGGACCGCGGCATCGATCTGGCCCCGCGCCAGGCGGTGGAGTACGCATGCCAGAACGGACATCGATTTGAGATGCCGTTCTCGGTTGAGGCAGAAATTCCGCCGGAGTGGGAGTGCAAGGCGTGCGGCGCCATGGCACTCCTGGTGGACGGGGACGGGCCCGAAGAGAAGAAGGGCAAGCCTGCGCGAACGCACTGGGACATGCTCATGGAGCGGCGCACCCGCGAGGAGCTGGAGGAAGTGCTGGCCGAGAGGCTTGCGGTCCTTCGTTCCGGCGCCATGAACATTGCCGTGCATCCGCGGGACAGCCGCAAGTCCGCCTGACAGCCGGACGTAAACGAACAAGCCGAGGGCCCCGCCACATAGTGTGGCGGGGCCCCTCGGCGTTGCATTTACCCGTCGCCTTTGTCAGGTTTTGCCCGCTTGATGCAGGCTCCTCCCGGACCGGTCGAGTCGGAGTCGCCTACGGGGCGAGCGGGGGCCGGTACGCCGTGTCGCCCGGGCCACCCGTACCGCCCGGCTGCTGCGGCCGGTCCTCGCGGATGACCTCGCCCTGGACGACCTTGCCGTCGGGGTAGTGGATGCGGGTCTGCGTGAAGGCGTCGCCGAAGGAGCCGGCGGGGGCCGAGGCCATCTTGCGCTCCAGCGAACGGGCCGCGCTCCGGCCGATCCATGCCCGGACCGGCGGGAGCAGGCAGAGCAGGCCCGCCACGTCGGAGATCAGGCCGGGCATGATCAGGAGCAGGCCCGCCAGCATGGTGAGGCCGTTGCCCTGGCCGGGCTGCTGCGCGGCGGGCTGCCGTCCCTGCTGGGCCTGCTGGAAAGTGTCCGCGAGGTTCTTGAAGGCACGTCGCCCGGCCCGCTTGATGACCACCACGCCCAGGATCATCCCGCCCGCGAGCAGCGCGGCGACGGCGAGCCCGCCGGCCGCGTCGGCGACCAGGCTGAGCAGCCAGATCTCCAGGATCAGCCAGGCGGCGATCGCCAGGGGGAGGAACGTACGGGCGGGTGAGCGCCGCCGGGGGGCCGTCGATGTGGGAACGCCGGTCGTCATGCTCCCAGTGTGCACGGGTCCGTGTAAAAGCGGCCTCAGCCGGAGGTACCGGACATCCCCTAAGGGCTGTCCGGGCCGCTTCCGCAGGTCAGGCCTGTTCCTTGCCCTTGTCCGGTCCCTTGCCTGGGAGCAGCTTGGCCGCCTGGGCCTTGAGGCCCCACTGGGTGACCCGCCACAGGGCCTCCACCACGATGTCCTTGCTCATCTTGCTGTCGCCGAACTCACGCTCGACGAAGGTGATCGGGACCTCCACCACGCGGAAACCCTTCTGCACCGCCCTGCGGGCCAGGTCGACCTGGAAGCAGTAGCCCGCGGAGGCCACCTCCTCCAGGCCCAGGCCCTCCAGGGTCTCGCGGCGGAAGGCCCGGTAGCCGCCCGTCACGTCGCGGATCGGGACGTTCAGCATCAGCCGGGAGTACGTCGACCCTCCGCGCGAGAGGATCTCGCGACTCTTGGGCCAGTTCACGACACGGCCGCCCGGCACCCAGCGGGAGCCCAGGACCAGGTCGGCGCCGGCCAGCGCGGTGAGCAGGCGGGGCAGTTCCTCCGGCTGGTGGGAGCCGTCGGCGTCCATCTCGACGATCACGCCGTAGCCCGCTTCCAGGGCCCAGACGAAGCCGGCGAGATAGGCGGCGCCGAGCCCCTCCTTGCCCTTGCGGTGCAGGACGTGCACGTGGTCGTCGCCGGCCGCCAGCTCGTCGGCGAGCTTGCCGGTGCCGTCGGGGCTGTTGTCGTCCGCGACCAGGATGTGGGCATCGGGCACCGCCGCGCGGACGCGGCCGACGATCAGCCCGATGTTCTCCGCCTCGTTGTAGGTCGGAATGATCACCAAGGCTGTACCGAGCGGCCCGTAGGTCCGCTGTCCGCCGTCGCTCACTGAGTCCCCTTTTGTGCTCTTGCACGTCCTGTACGTCTGGTCGCAGAGGATGACTTTAGAACAGCGATCGGGGCCAGCGGTCCTTCGGGCCGGTCAGACTCCCGCTGGCTGCGGGCCGCCGTGACCGTTGTCTACTGGACCGCCGCGCCCCGACCCCGGGGCCACCCTCCCCCAACTACCGCTGGAGGTGCCCCCACCGGCGAAACCTTCCGTCGCCCCCGAGGCGCGGGCGCGGGTGAAGACGGATCCGTCCGGCACGGGCGTCCTGTGGTGGACCCGGCCGAACCTATCGAGGTCCGGGCGCCCGTACCGAACCGAGGCACATCGGATCACCCCTGTGGGCGTACGAATACCTCCCGCCCGCCGACCACGGTCGCCAGGCACACCGGCAGGTCTGCGCCGGGGGTCAGATCGGGCAGTCCGGGGGTGCCGGAACGGGGGTCCGTGGACCAGCGGGCGACCCGGTCGTCGGGGGCCTGGACGACCAGTTCGGCGGTCTGCCAGACGGCGTAGTCGGCCGGAGCCCCGGGGACCAGCACGCCCGCGTCGTCACGGCCGAGGGCCCGCCAGCCGCCCCGGGTGTGGGCGGTGAAGGCGGCCCGGACGGAGATGCGGTGCTCGGGGGTCCGGTGGAAGGCGGCCGCGCGGACGGTGCCCCACGGGTCGAGCGGGGTGACGGGCGCGTCCGAGCCGAAGGCCAGCGGGACACCGGCCTTGAGCATGGCCGCGTACGGATTCAGGGTGCGGGCGCGCTCGGCGCCGAGCCGGTCGGCGTACATGCCGTCCTCGCCGCCCCAGGCGGCGTCGAAGGCGGGCTGCACGGACGCCGTCAGGCCCAGCTCCGCGAAGGCGGCGATGGTGGCGGGGGTCATCATCTCGGCGTGCTCGACCCGGTGCCGGGCGGCGCGGACCCGCGCCAGGCCGACCTTCTCGGCGGCCGCGCGGACACCCTCCACGACGGCGGTGAGCGCCGCGTCGCCGATGGCGTGGAACCCGGCCTGGAGCCCCGCCTCGGTGCAGGCCGCCACGTGCTCCGCGACCGCGCGCGCGTCCAGGTAGCCGGTCCCGGTGTGCGCGGCGTCGGCGTACGGAGCGTGCAGGCAGGCCGTGTGCGAGCCGAGGGCGCCGTCGACGAACAGGTCACCGGCGGCCCCGACGGCCCCCAGGGCCTTGGCCTGGTCGAGGTCCCGGTCGGCCCAGTACCCGAAGACCCGCGGCCCGGGCCGCTCTCCCGCCAGTGCCAGCAGGTCGCGGAAGTCCTCGGCGGAGGAGATGTCGGGCCCGCCGCACTCGTGCACCGAGCCGATACCGAGCGAGGCGGCCCGGTCCAGGGCGGCCCGCTGTGCCTCGGCGCGCTGGGCGGGGGTGACGGCGGCCAGGGCGGCGGCGCGCACGGCGTGGTGGGCGTCGCGGGTCAGCGGCTCGTCGCCGTCCGGGCTCACGCCGGGGACGAGGTCCAGCAGCGCGGTGGTGACGACGGCCGAGTGCACGTCGATGCGGCTGAGGTAGAGCGGACGGCCGCCGGCGGCTTCGTCGAGCTCGGCGCGGCGCGGGGCCCTGCGCTCGGGCCAGCGGGCGGCGTCCCAGCCGTGCCCGAGGAGCACCCGGTCGGCCGGGCGGCTCGCGGCGTACGCGCGTACGAGGTCCAGCGCGGCGGGCAGGGAACGCGCTCCGGAGAGGTCCAGCCCGGTGAGGGCGAGGCCGGCCGAGGTGGTGTGGACGTGCGCGTCGGTGAAGGCGGGCGTGACGAGCGCCCCGCCGAGGTCGACGACCTCGTCGACGCCCTGCGCGAAGGCGTCGGCCGCGCCTTCGGAGCCGACCCAGGCGACGTGGCCGCGCTCGACCACCATCGCGGTGGCGAACGGGTCCGCGGGGCTGTGTACCTCGCCTCCGCGCAGGAGGACGGTCCTTGTCGGTGCTCCGGCGGCGTCGGCGGAGTCGGCGGTGCGGTCAGTCATGGGGACCAGTCTCGCGCGTCCCCCGGCTCCGCCCGACCGCCGGGTCCCCCCGACGCGGCTAGACGCGGGGCGGGCGGGCCTCGTAGGGCGTGGACAGGACCACCGTGGTGCGCGTCGAGACGTGCGCGAGGGCGCGCAGGCGGCCCAGCAGGTCTTCCAGCTCCAGGGGCGTCGCGACGCGGACCTTGAGGATGTAGTTCTCGTCGCCCGCGACGCTGTGGCAGGCCTCGATCTCGGGCACGCCGGCCAGCCGGTCGGCGATGTCGTCCGGGGCACTCGGGTCGAACGGCTTGACCGAGATGAAGGCCGTCAGCGGCAGCCCGACGGCTTCCGGGTCGACCACGGCCGCGTAGCCGCGGATCACCCCGCGCTGTTCCAGCCGGCGTACTCGCTGATGGACCGCCGACGTCGACAGTCCCGTGGCCTTGCCCAGATCCGTGTAGCTCATCCGCCCGTCCCGCACGAGCAGATCCACGATCTGGCGGTCCAGCTCCTCCATTGCGCTCATAGCCGCTCAACTTAAGCCCAACGGCAGCCCAGGCACAGTGCTGTCCGCCCACTGGAGGCATCTGCGCCAGGCATGTGACCAAGGCCACAAGGGTATGCAGGCGTACGCGGGACTGTTGTGGTT
Source organism: Streptomyces sp. NBC_00190 (assembly GCF_036203305.1). GTDB lineage: Bacteria > Actinomycetota > Actinomycetes > Streptomycetales > Streptomycetaceae > Streptomyces. The sequence continues at coordinate 1,640,964 of NZ_CP108131.1, forward strand.
ACTCGTGCCGCGCGACGGGAAGTGCTTGCTTTGGCCGAGGCCGAAGAACCAGCCCGCCCGGCCCACCCAAGGGGGAGTACATCCATGCTGAACACCACGCGCGCCGGTCGCACCGAACCGGAGCCCCTCGAACCCGCCGATTCCGAGGACGGTGAGTATCTCGAATACCTCGACGACAGCGAGGGCTTCGAGATCCACCACGCCGTCTGCCCCGACTGCGGCCAGTCGATCGCTCTCGTCGCCGACGAGGAGTACCTGCCGCAGCACGCGCTCTGCCTGACCCCGTGGAACCCCTTCAGTCTCACGGTGTGCGCGGGCACCGGGCGCCCCGTCTGCGACGCGCTGCCCACCGTCGGCATGATCCAGCCGGTGGGGGCGCAGGAGCTGGAGCCCGTGGTGCTCCTGAGCCTGCCGCAGGGGCTCGACTGGCGGACGCAGCCCTTCTCGCACGCCGGCGGTCCGGGCTCGCGTCCGGTCCGCATCGTGAGCCCCGTGCTGCCGCAGACGCGACAGCAGCACGTGCAGGCGGCCTGACCCGGCCTTCCGCCGGGCCTACTCCCAGTACGTTCCCTGCACCATGGCGGCCAGGCTGGCGTGGTGCAGGATCAGGCTGTCCGGATCCGCCGGGATCTCGACCTCTCCGAAGTACGCCTGCCGGTAGGCGATGCGCAGCATCACGATCCCGTGCCGCAGGGCCGCGTACAGGGTGTGGAACTCCATGTCCCGCGGGGTGTGGCCGGTGAGTTCGGCGTACCGCCGCTCCAGGTCCTCACGGCGCAGGAAGTCCGGCAGGCCGGGCTGGCCGAAGCCGACGGTGAGGTCCTGGAAGAACCGGTGGAGGTAGACGGTCCAGCCGAGGTCCACCTCGCGCGGGGCGTACGCCGCCATCTCCCAGTCCAGGACGGCGGCCGGCGTGAAGCCGTCGTAGATGACGTTGCCGATGCGGGCGTCGCCCCAGTTCAGGACGGCCGGGCCCTCGTCCCGCGGCCACAGCTCCTCCAGGCGGGCGAACGCCCGCTCGATGAGCGGGGACGGGGCGAGCCCGCCCACCACCCAGGCGTAGTAGGCGCGTTGGGCGTCGACGTGGCGGCGCAGCGGGCTCCCCTCGCCCTTCGGGAGCAGGAACTCCGCTTCCGCGCGCGGGAACTGGTCGTGCAGGCGGGCCAGCAGGGAGATGCTCGCCTCCTGGAGCTCGGCGCGCTCGGCATCGGTCGCGGCGTGCAGCCAGTTGCCCTCGTAGGTGTAGGGCATGACGTCCGGCGGGACCCGTCCCTCGGCCCGGGCCATCACGAAGAACGGCGCCCCGAGCGGCCCGGGGTCCTCCTCCAGCCACTGCACGCGCGGGACGGGCAGGTCCGTGTGCTCGGCGACCAGGCCCATCACACGGTGCTGGCGCGGCATGTCGTACGTCGGGAAGACGCTGTAGGCGGCCGGGTCGGCGGCGAGGCGTAGCGCGCAGGCGCGGAGCGGGGCATCGGGGTGCTCTATGTCGAAGAGCAGCGTCTCGCTGGACATGCCGTTGGAGCCGGGAACGGAGACGTTGGTGACCTCCACGCCGGGGAGTCTGGTGTCCAGCCAGGCGGCGAGACGCCGGCCGAGCTCTTCGGGCTCCCGGGTGGAGGTGCGCGGACGTGGAGCGGTGGCCATGGATACCCCTTTCCTACTGGGCGACGGAGGAGTAGTCGGTGAAGCCGCTCGGGTCGTGCCGGCCGAAGCTTCCGTGCTCGAAGATGCCGTGGCCGGTCCGCCCGTCGAGGGTGAAGCGGGCCGAGTGGTCGGTGACCCCGAAGGCGGCCATGGGGTGGGCGGTGGGGTCGGAGAGGTCGTAGACGCGGCGGTCGGTCCAGCCGCGGCCCTGCCAGGTGCCGTGCTGCCAGTCGGCGGCGGGCGGGTAGCCGGCGCCGACGGCGAGCGGGGAGGAGTTCAGGATCTCCACGCCGAGTTCGAGGGGCTTGCGGGCCGGGTCGGTGAGGTGGACGACGGCGCTCTCGGGGTGCCGGCTCCCGGGCCGGTAGCGGATCTCGGTGTGCGGCCAGCCGAGCTGGACGTCGTGGCGGCCGCTGCCCTCGGGGAAGACCTGGACCGCCTCGCTCAGGGTGCGGTGGCCGTCGGCGTCCTCCTGGGCGATGACCATCAGGAAGCGGTCCTCGAAGCGGACGGGGATCCAGAGCCAGTGGAAGCCCTCGGGCCGGTACTCCTCGGCGGCCCGGCCCCCGTCCTCACCGGGGATCGGCCGCACGCCCCAACTGCGGTCGCGGGTACCGGTCCACTCCCCCGGCGTGAGGATGAACTCCTCGCCCTTGGCCCGGATGACACCGCTCACGCTGCCGGCCTGGACGAACCGGCGGCCCTCCAGCATGAGGCGGTCGCCGCGCCGCTGGATGTGGTGCGGCTCCCAGACGGCGGGAAACTCGGCGGTCCACGTGACGTCGTACGAGAGCCCGTCCGGGTCGTCGGGGTCGGCGGCGCAGCGCAGCGTGAGCTGCTTGAGCGGGGCGTCGACGGTGATGCCCAGAGGGCCGACGGAGAGGTTCATCCGGTCGTCGGTGATGGCGTCGGAGGCACGGACGGCGAGGAGTTCGTCGCCGACGCGGAGGGTGGCGTAGGCGTCGATGACCCCGGCATTGGGGTAGACCCCGAGGCCGAGGATCAGGACGGCGCGGCCGGAGTGGTCGAAGACGTGGAAGATGCAGCGGTCGTAGGCGTTGCGGTCACCACTGACGAGGTGCTTCATCGACAGGGGCGCCTGGTGGATGGGGTACTCGTCGAGGCCGATGGGCCGGTCGGCGGGCATGGCGGACCTCCGGGACGGGGCGTGCGGGACAGATTTGACGGTACGTCAGAAACCGGTCTCGGGGCCAGAGGTCTGGCACGAACTGACAGGGTGGCAAGGGGTGTCGGAGGGCGGGGGCTTCGGGGGGGGCGCGACGCCCGCTGGTCGGCATCAAGGACGCGGGGCGGGATCACGGCGGGCTGTTGCCCCTGGACCGGATCAGAGAAGGACTGGAGGCTTCCCGTCCGTCCCCGATCCCGCCCAAGGGGCAGCAGCCCGCCCGAAGCCACCGACCACATCCCTGACGCCACCCAGGGACAGCAGCCCGCCACGCCCCCGCCACGCGTCCCTGATCCCGCCCAGCGGACATCCCGCCCCCGAAGCCCCCGCCCCACGTCCCCGATCCCGACCCAGCGGACGCCCAGCAGGCCCCCCGCAGGCGCCCGCCTCCCCACCCCGGGGACCCCCTCGAACGGATCCCCGGGGCGGGGAGGCGATTACTCGTGGGCCGCGTGCCGCGTTGGCCCGGCATGACCACGGTTGAGACTTCCACTCCACGGACGGGACGCCGTCGGCGGCCGACGCTGCCCGGTTACGAAGAATCGGTTCAGCAGGGATCCCGGCAGCGGCATCCCGATGCGCCCATCTACAGCGCGCTGATCGCCCGCTGGGCCGAGGACGGCCGGACCGTGCCGGGGCGGCGGGACCCGGAGTGGTCCCGGATCAGCACCTCCCCGATCTGGCCCAGCGGCCCGTTGTTCGGGAGCTGACCCACGGCGCGAGCCGCGCCGCCGCCCGTCCAGGTGCACGGCGGAAACCGGCCCTGCACCCGCAGGCTCCGGCAGCTAGCGCGTTTCCGGACCGGCCAGGTGACGGGCGATGACCATGCGCTGGATCTGGTTGGTGCCCTCGACGATCTGCAGGACCTTCGCCTCCCGCATCAGCCGCTCCACCGGGAAGTCCGCGGTGTAGCCGTAGCCGCCCAGGACCTGGACCGCGTCCGTGGTGACCGCCATCGCCGCGTCGGTGCAGAACAGCTTGGCCATGGCGGCCTGCCGGGAGAACGGCTTGCCCGCGTCGCGCAGCCGCGCCGCCGCGAGGTACAGCGCCCGGCCCGCCTCGATCTTGGTGGCCATGTCGGCCAGCATGAAGCGCAGCCCCTGGAAGTCCGCGATCGGGTGCCCGAACTGCTTGCGGTCCAGCGCGTACACCAGGGCCTCGTCCAGCGCCGCCTGGGCGACGCCGATGGCGCAGGCTGCGATGCCCAGGCGCCCCGCGTCGAGTGCGGCCAGGGCGATGGTGAAGCCCTGCCCCTCCTCGCCGATGCGGCGCGAGTCCGGAACCCGTACGCCGTCGAAGTGGAGCTGCGCCGTGGGCGAGCCCTTCATGCCCATCTTCTTCTCGGGCACGGCCGCGGTCAGGCCGTCCGCGTCGCCGGGGACCAGGAAGGCCGTGATGCCCTTGGGGCCCTCGGCGCCGGTGCGGGCGAGGACGGTGTAGAAGTCGGCGACGCCGCCGTGGGTGATCCACGCCTTGGTGCCGCTGATGATCCAGTCGTCGGCGTCGCGCACCGCCTTGGTGGTGAGCGAGGCGGCGTCGGAACCCGCGGCCGGCTCGGAGAGGGCGTAAGCGCCCAGCAGGCCGCCGCCGAGCATCGCCGGCAGGTGGGCACCCTGCTGCTCCTTGGTGCCGTAGCCGGCCAGGCCGTGGCAGGCCAGGGAGTGCACGCTGACCCCGAGCCCGACGGTCAGGCGGGCCGCGGCCAGCTCCTCCAGGACCTGGAGGTAGACCTCGTAGGGCTGCTCGCCGCCGCCGTATTCACCGGGGTACGGGAGGCCGAGCAGCCCGGCCTCCGACAGCAGCGTGAAGATCTCGCGGGGGAACCGCCCGGAGTCCTCCTCCTCGGCGGCCACGGGACGGATCTCCCGCTGGGCGATCTCGCGTACGAGGGCGAGGAGGTCCCGGGACTCCTCGGTGGGCAGCTGACGGTCCACCGGCTGCGGGGCGCGGTCTGTCATGGCGGCGCTCTCCTCCCTGGTCGGGCACGGCGGCGGCGCGTGAGGTGTGGGACGCGACGCCGGGTCTCGGTGCTCTCACAGCCGATGCTGCCCTCCGGATCACGGAAGGGCCTGTTCAGCGGCTGCGGCGGCTTGAGTATGCCCGATCAGGGGCTTCCCGTCACCGGGGCAAGATCACCAAGCTGTTCGGACGGCCCTTCGGGGGCGGGAGGTGCCGGGCACTCCGGGACGAACTCCTCGATCACGGTCAGCGTCGCGCGCAGCTGGCGTACGAGCAGGGCGCCCAGTTCGGCGCGGCCCGGCTGGCCGGCCGCGTCCGCGACGAGGCCGCCGATCCACTCCAGGGTGATCCCCTCGACCGAGGAAAGCCAGCCCAGGAGGGCGAGCCGGGCGATCTGCGGGAGCGTGCGACGCCCGTACGCGCCTTCGGCGATGGTGGCGACCAGCTCCTCGCGGACGGCGTCGCGGATGGCCAGCACCTCGGCGTCGGAGCCGACGCCGCCGGTGGCGATGGTGCGGTAGGCGGCGTGGTGGTGCTCGGCGTAGGAGAGGTAGCCGTCGACGGTCCGCCGGACCCGTTCGGCGCCCGGGAGCTCGGTGTCCCCGCCGGCCCGGGCGACGAGCTCGGCGACCGAGTCCTCGACGATGGCGAGGTAGTAGCCGCGCTTGCTCTTGAAGTAGTAGTAGACGAGCCCCTTGGCGACGCCCGCCTGCTTGGCGATGTCGTCCATGGACAGCGCGTCGTACGAGGTGTGGGCGAACAACTTGCGTCCGGTCGCCATGAGTTCGGCCCGGCGGACCTGCGAACGCCCGGTCGCACCACGCTGTTGACTATTGTTCAAATTCAGCCCTAGCCTCGAACCGCCACAAGATGCCTGAAGTATGGCAGTACTTCCCCTACTCACCGGACTGACCGCGGGCGGTCCGGCGGAGATCCCGGACCGGCGCAGGCGGGGCGGGACCCGCCCGGCGCCGGTCCGGGCGGGGTCAGCCGGCGGTGACGCGGATCTTGGACTGGCCGTGTCCGAGCCGCTCCCAGTCGTCCATGAAGCGGGCGGTGAGGCCGTGCTTCGCGGCGAGGTCCACCAGGGTCCGGGTGCGGTAGTAGAAGTCCTCGCGCAGGACCTGGTGCTCGGTGCCCTCGGTGCGGTCGAAGGTGAAGTCGAACCAGCCGCCCGGGGCCAGTACGCGCTCCACGTGGGCGAGGCACTCGTCGATGATCTCGATCGGCGAGTGGGAGAAGACGCTGTGGGCGTGCACGATGTCGAAGTGGCGCTCGGGCAGGAAGTCCAGGGTGAGGTCCCGGGTGATGGTCAGGTGCGGCAGCTTGTCCTGGAGGCCCTGTCTGGTCAGGGTCTCCTTGGCGGAGATGAGGATGTCGGGCGAGATGTCGATGCCGTAGTAGTGGCCGGTGTCGAGGTGTTCGATGAAGCGCCAGCCGGCGCGCAGGTTTCCGCAGCCGATGTCGAGCATGCGGTGGGCGGGCGTGAGGCCGTGCTCCACCAGGTAGTCGAACTGCATCCGGCCCAGGGCCAGCCAGCGTTCGTGGGTCTGGCTGCCGACGGCGGCCTCGGGGTTGCGGCCGGTGTCGGAGGCCATGACGGCCCGGTAGTAGCCCACGTGGTCGGGGTGCTTGTGGCGCAGCCAGGCGTCGCGGGCGGCGCGGCGTACGTACGGGGCGATGCGGGTCGGGTTGCTCAGCGCGTAGCGGACCTTGTGGGTGACGCTGGCGCGGTCGGCGTGAAGGTTCTTCTTCGTGGCCATGAGGGTTCCCCTGTGGGTGTCGGGCGGGAAGGGGCCGGGCGGTCAGACTCAGGCGGGCGCGGTGACGGCCGCGGTGGTGGCGGTGACGGTCGCGGCGGCGCGCGCCGTCGCGGTGGGGCGGCGCAGGACGTACAGGACCAGGGCCACCAGTGCGGCGGCGGCGCCCAGGTAGAGCGCGGTCTCGATCCACTGGAAGGTCCAGAAGTCGCTGCTGGGATAGACCTTGTGGTAGCGGGCGACGAAGTCGTTCTCCGCCATGCACTGCCGGAGCTCCTCGCCGGAGGTCTGGCAGACGGGGGTGTTGATGTCGTGCTCCCGCCCGTCGGGGGTGAGGTAGCCGAATTCCCCGGTGGACCAGGCGCTGCCGACCATCTTCTTGGGCGTCATGCCCGGGGTGATCCGCGTCTCGGGGTCGATCCAGCTGGCCCGCAGGAGCCTGGTGAGCACGGTCGCCGTACCGATGGCGGCGACGGTCACCGCCATGGCGGGCAGGGTGCGGCGGACCAGCAGGCCGACGGCCGTGCCGACGGCGAGGCCGAACAGGGCCAAGGCCACGGAGGCGGGTCCGGTCGCGTTGTAGATGTAGGCGTCGTACCAGTAGAGGCCGTCCAGGGTGTTGGAGACGGGCGACCACCACCAGGCGACGAGCGCGGCGATCTGGAGGGAGGCGATCACGGCGAAGACCGCGGCGAGGCCGAAGCGGGCGGCGAACCAGCGGCGGCCGCTGACGCCCTGGGTGAGCGCGAGCTTGAAGGTGCCGGTCTCCATCTCGCGGCCCAGCAGCGGGGCGCCCCAGAACGCGCCGATGAGGGTGGGGAGGGCGAGTCCGAGGGTGCCGAGGGCTCTGATCGAGTCGGTGCTGCCGTTCAGGACCACGAAGGTGCCCAGGCTTTCGCAGCCCCCGTTCCAGCCCTTGCAGGGGACGAAGCCGTAGTCGTCGATCTGGGTCATCATCTCGGAGCGCTGGTACGCGGCCCAGGCCGTGACGGCCAGGAGGAACACGGTGGCGACGCCGATCATCAGTCGCTGCTGGCGCCAGGCCAGCCACAGGACGCCCTTCACGCGGCCGCCTCCGTACGGTCGGTGCGCGGGGCGCCCGGGGCGCGCAGGTGGGCGAGCAACAGGTCCTCCAGGGACGGGGTTTCGCTGATCCAGCGCTCTTCGCCGCCCGGGCCGGAGCCGCGAACGGGGCCGCGTACGAGGGCGGTGATCTGACGGCCGGCGGTGACGGCGTGGACGACGGCGTCCCGGTCGAACTCGCGGGGCAGGCCGTCGGTTTCGATCGGGTCCGCGCGGCCGGTGAGCCGGGTGTGCGCGGCGCAGAGCTCCTGGGCGTCGCCTGCGAGGCGTACGGCGCCGTCCTTGAGGAGCAGGACGTGATCGCAGACGTCCTCCAGCTCGGACAGGACGTGCGAGGACATGACGATGGTGACGCCGCGGTCGGCGGCCTCGGCCATGAGCAGGGCCGTGACGTCGTGCCGGGCCACCGGGTCGAGGTCGGCGAGCGGCTCGTCCAGGAGCAGGAGGCGGGCGCGTTTGCCGAGGGTGAGCGCCAGGGCGACGCGGGTGCGGTTCCCGCCGGAGAGGGAGCCGACGCGGCTGGTGAGGGCGATGCCTCCGGCCCGTACGAGGCGTTCGGCGGCGGCCTGGTCCCAGCGGCGGTTCAGTTCGCGGCCCAGGCGCAGGGTGTCCTCGACGGTGAACCGCGGGTGGAGCGGCTTCTCCTGGGCGAGGAAGGCCGTGCGTTCGCGGGCCTCGCGGGATCCCGGGGTGTGGCCGAAGACGCTTATGTGCCCGGTGGTGGGGCGCTGCAGGCCGGCCGCGAGCTGGAGCAGGGTGCTCTTGCCGGCGCCGTTGGGGCCGACGAGTGCGGTGACGCGCCCGGCGGGCAGGACGAGATCGCAGTCCCTCAGGGCGCTGCGGCCGCGGAACTCCCTTCCCAGCCGCGTCGCCTTGAGTGCCGTAGCGACGGTCGGGTCGCTCACGTGGTGTCCTCTCTGCCGGGGGATCCGGAGTGCGGTCCGGGTCCCGGTCCGGATGCGGGCGCGGGTCCCGGTCCGGGTTCGGGTGCGGTGAAGCTTTCTTCCACGGCGGCGGCGATCAGGGCCGTGATGTCCTCGCGGTCCAGGCCGGCCTCGCGTGCCCGGGCCATCCAGGCCGCCAGGTCGAGACGCAGCGGCGAGTCGGCGGCCGCCTCGGGGCGGGACAGGGAGCGGCGTACGAAGGTGCCCGCGCCGGGACGCGGCTCGACGAGCCCTTCGCGCTCCAGCTCCCGGTACGCCTTGAGCACGGTGTTCGGGTTGATCGCGGTGGCCTCGACCACCTCCCGGGCCGTGGGCAGCCGGTCGCCGGGCTCCAGTACGCCGAGCCGAAGGGCCTGTTTGACCTGGGTGACGAGCTGCAAATAGGTGGCGACACCGCTGCGCCGGTCGACGCGGAACTCCATGTCCTCCACCTCATTCCACTAACTGGTTAGTGGAATAGTGCAGAGGTGATCCACTTCCGTCAAACCGGCGCGCCCGGAGCGTCGGCGCGGGAACGTGAGAACGCCCGCCACGAGGAACGTGACGGGCGCGCGAGGGGGGTGGGGCGGGAGAGCGGTTACAGCAAGCCGAGCTGGGTGACGAACATGGCGACCACGACCACGAGCGTCCAGCCGAGCACGTGCTCCAGCCAGGAGGAATCGTCCTTGGGCCCGCCGGTGCGGACGAGGTTTCGGACACGGGCGGCGGGGGCGGCGGTGTTGGCGGTCATGGTGTCCAATGTGCCAGCGTTCGCGGCTTTCGCGGTAGAGACGATGGTCACTCATGGCGCGGGTCACGCCACCGGGCCCCGGCCGCCCCGGCGTGTGCGGTGCGGCTGGGGCCCGGCGGGCGTACCCTTCCGGCGTCCCGGTCAGATGCGTGACTCGCGACTGGCCATGCCCGCCATCGCGAGGCCGAGGCACAGGGCCACGGCGCCGGTGATCACGTTGTTGACCACCGTACGGGTCGTGTCCATCTCACCGGCGATGGCCCACGGGGCGACGATCGTCCACGCACCGAGGGCGACCGCCGTCCACGCCATCGCGTGGGTGCGCTCGTATGCAGAACCCAGACCGCCCATGCACAGGCAGTACGCCAGGCCCGTGATCAGGTTGTTGATGGCAAGCGGGAGGAGGAGGATGCCGAACCCCGCGATCCACGGCGAGGCGGCCAGGTACAGACCCGTGATCAGGGCCAATGCCTCCACGGCCTGCGCTGCGGGAGTGCTGGTCACCCGCTCGAAGCGCGTGCGCATCTCTGCGAGGTCGGGGTGGTGCTCGATGCTCGAATGGGTGGTCATGGTTGGCCGCCTCTCCTTGAGAAGCCTTTATCTCCCATTTACCCCATTATGTTCCGCCCATTCGGGCCGTCAGGTCAAAGGTGAATTTCAGAGCACTCCCACCGCCCGCAGCGCCGCGGCCTGAGCCGGGCCCGGCGCGGCCGGGGCGTAGAGGTAGCAGACGCCTCCGGTGCCCGACACGACCTTGCCGGCCGCGTTGTGACGCTTGGTGCGGAGCCAGATGTTCTCCCACTCGCGGCGCCGGTAGACGCGGCGCACGGAGGCGTCGTCGGGCGAGTTGGGGTCGTTGGCGACGATGTCACCGGCGGCCGTGAACCCGATGACGGTCATCAGGTGGCCCGCGGTGCCGTATCCGGCGCCGGTCAGTTCCTCGGGGCGGAAGGACTGCGAGGTGATGGCGGGGATGCCGGCCCTGACCAGGGTCTCCAGTTCGGCGAGGGAGGTGAGGCGGGTGACGACCCCGGCGAGCCCGGGGTAGGTGGCCGCGTAGGCGGCGTTGAAGGGCCAGTTGCCGCAGCCCTTGTAGGCGGCGTCGTAGGTGGACCGCGCGGCGTGGCACACCTGCGGGTCGGAGTACTTCGGGTCGACCCAGCCCAGCGAGGTGGCGGCGGCCCTGCGGCCCCAGAACTCGATGATCATCTGGGAGGAGGTGGGGCTGCACCAGGCCTCGCCCCCGTTGTCGTATTCCGGGTAGCGCCCGGCGTGGATCTCCTGCGAGTAGCGCGGGACCTTCAGCTCGTGGGCCTGGCCGGAGGGCGGCGAGGCCGGCACCGTGAACCGGTCCGGAACGTCGGAGAGCATGGCGCCGGCCAGCCGGACGGTGGGCCCGCGGTCGGCGCCGGGCCTGCGGTACAGCGTCAGGCGCAGCTGCCAGTCGGTGACGCGCAGGCCCTCCGCCGGGGCGTCGACGGCCAGGGTGTCGGTCCAGACGGTGGACCTGCCGTCGGTCTGGCCGTCCACGGAGGTGCGGCGGATGTCGCCGTCCCCGGAGGCCCAGCGGCCCATGACGTACCAGGGGGTGGCGGTGCCGTCGTTGTAGGTGCCGCGCAGTTCGGTCTGGATCCAGGTGCCGGCGGGGGTGCGGGCGTTCCAGGAGGCGACGGCCTCGGTGGCGGGCACGGCGGAGCGGTGCACCGGGGAGGTCCAGGTGGCGTACTCCCAGGTGCTCTTCTTCCCGGTGTGCGGATCGGCGTACTCGGTGCGGCCCGCAGCGGTCTCGATCCGCAGGCCGGCCCGGGCGCCGCCGACGGCGGCGGTGCCCTGGTGGACTCCGGCCTTCCAGTGGTCGTACGAGAACCAGAACCGGTTGTCGACGGTGCGGCCCCCACCCCGCGGGACCGCGGGGGCGGCGGCCGCGGCGCTGCCGCCGGAGACGGTGGCGGCGGTGGCCGCGGTGGCGACCGCGAGTGCGGCGACGAGTACGGCCCTGCGCGGTGTGGGTGCGGTCATCGCGAGGTTCCCCCAGGGTGGGTCGGTGCTTCGATGGGCTCACCCTTCCAGTTCCCGGCGGCCCGGCGGCGAAGCCACCGGTCGTGTCGGTCCTGTGGAGCGCCTGTCCTACGCTGGTCGGGTGGAGCCACACCAGTCACTTGAGTCACTCGCGCGGGAACTTGAGGCACTGCCCCCGTCCCTCGGCCCGGTGCGGCTGATCGGGATCGACGGGCACGCCGGTTCCGGCAAGAGCACCTTCGCGGACCGGCTCGCCGGGGCGCTCGGCGACGCACCCGTGCTGCACCTGGACGACGTGGCCACCCATGAGGAGCTGTTCGGCTGGCAGCGGCGGCTGCGCGCGCAGGTGCTGGAGCCGCTGGCCGCCGGGCGGCCCGCGCACTGGGCCCCGTACGACTGGGTGGAGCGCCGCTTCGGCCCGGGGCGGGTGCTGGAGCCGGCGCCGGTGCTGCTCGTCGAGGGGGTCGGGGCCGGCCGACGGGCGCTGCGCCCGCATCTGGCGCGGCTGCTGTGGATGGAGACGCCGCGCGAGCAGTCCTGGGGGCGCGGGCGAAACCGGGACGGGCGTGAACTTTCCGACTTCTGGGACGGATGGGAGCGCGCGGAGCTCGCGCACTTCTCGGATGACCCTTCGCGCCCCTTCGCCGACACCCTGGTACGCCAGAGCAGTACGGGATACGAGTGGTCTTCAGAGACCGGTGTGACCCCGCGAATCACCTCTTCCGTCACCGAAGGTGACGGACTCCCCCGGGCCTGAGCGGCCCCGGAATTCCGCTCCGCCGGGCCTCCACCGACCCGCTTGACCTGGGGCCCGAAACGGTCGTACGTTCTCAATGCGCGGCCTTTCGCGGCCGCCGCGGACACGAAGCCCCCGGTTGTTCCCCCGTGATCGGGGGCTTCGTTCTGCCCCCGGACTCCGCCCGCACGGACTCCCCCTTCACCCTGAGTGACCGGGTGAGCCCGGGGCGCACACGGGAACCGGGCCCGTCGCGCCCTACGTAAGGCGCGAAACCGCAGGTACGATGCAGCCCTGATTTCATCGGCGCAGTGGGCAACTCGCGCGCTCGAAGCGGGGGTTGCCGCGCACCACGGGGGCTGGCTTGTGGGGGACGTGATGGATTTCGGCACGCCGGGCAGCACACACGCCCCGGCCGAACTCGCCTGGCTGCGCGGAGTCGACGCCTGCACCATGGGCGCCTATCCGCAGGCCGAGGAGGAGTTCCGGGCGGCCGTACGGCTCGACCCCGCGATGGCCGACGCCTGGCTGGGCCTGCACGCGCTGCGGGTCGACACCACCAACGCGTTATTGCGCATGTACGCGCACCGGGACCGCTTCGGCGAACAGCGGGCCCGGCACCGCCGGACGCTGAATTCCTGGTACTGGCTGGGCTGGTGGGTGCAGCCGGTGCTGGAGAGCCGGCGGGACCTGCTGCTGGCCCACGCCTCGCACTGGCTGGACGGCCGCCACGTGCCCGAGCTGGACCAGGCACTGGCCGCGCTGCCTCCGGTGGACGCCGATCCGCAGGTGCGCTTCCTGCACGCCTGCCGGGCCTACCTGGTCAAGGACTGGGAGCAGCTGGTGCGGCACACCGAGCCGCTGGTGGACGATCCGCTGCTGGGCATCGAGGCGGGGCTGTTCGGCGGGATGGCGCGGGTCCGGCTGGAGATGTACGGGCAGGCGGAGCCGATGCTGTCGGCGGCGCTGATGCGGTGCCGGAGCGAGCAGCCGCAGCGCAAGGAGCTGCGGTACTGGCTGGCGCGGGCGCACGAGGGCACCGGGCGCAGTGCGGCGGCGCTGCCGCTGTACCGGGCGGTGCACCGGGTGGACCCGGCGTTCATGGACACGGCGGCCCGGCTGACGGCCATCGAGGACGGCGACGACACCGACGGCATGGCCGGGATGGCCGAGGGCGCGGCCGGATACGCCGGGTTCGGGAGCTACGGCGGCCACGGCCCGTCCCCGGCGGGCGGGAACTTCGCGGCGGTGACGCTGGGCGGCGGGCCCGTCCAGGACATCGCGGCGGACGGCCAGGTCGAGCCGGACCCGCTGACCGGTCCGCCGCCGCCCACGGGCCGGGCAGAAGGCGTACGGCGCAAGGTGTCCGTCCCGCCGCAGGGCGCGCCCGCGGGCCTGCCGGCCGGACCCCCCGACCCGGAGGCGCTCGCCGAGGCGCTGGCGGAGCTGGAGCGGATGGTGGGGCTGGAGCCGGTCAAACGGCAGGTGAAGGCGCTCTCCGCGCAGTTGCACATGGCACGGCTCCGGGCGGGGCAGGGACTGCCGGTGCAGCCGCCGAAACGGCATTTCGTGTTCTCCGGGCCCTCGGGCACGGGCAAGACGACGGTGGCCCGGATCCTGGGCCGGGTCTTCTACGCGCTGGGCCTGCTGGGCGGCGACCACCTGGTGGAGGCCCAGCGCTCCGATCTGGTGGGCGAGTTCCTCGGCCAGACGGCGGTGAAGGCGAACGAGCTGATCGATTCGGCGATCGGCGGGGTGCTGTTCGTGGACGAGGCGTACAGCCTGTCCAACTCGGGCTACAGCAAGGGCGACGCGTACGGGGACGAGGCCCTCCAGGTGCTGCTGAAGCGGGCCGAGGACAACCGGGACCACCTGGTGGTGATCCTGGCGGGCTATCCGGCCGGGATGGACCGGCTGCTGGCGGCGAATCCGGGGCTGTCCTCGCGGTTCACCTCCCGGGTGGACTTCCCCAGCTACCGGCCGCCGGAACTGAGCGCGATCGGCGGGGTGCTGGCGGAGGCGAACGGGGACGCCTGGGACGAGGAGGCGCTGGAGGAGCTGAGCAGCATCAGCGCGCACGTGGTGGAGCAGGGCTGGATCGACGAGCTCGGCAACGGCCGCTTCCTGCGCACCTTGTACGAGAAGAGCTGCGCCTACCGGGATCTGCGGCTGGCGGGCTTCGCGGGCGAGCCCTCCCGCGACGACCTGGCGACGCTGCGGCTGCCGGACCTGATGCAGGCGTACGGGGAGGTCCTGTCGGGCCGCGGCCCCCAGGAACGCCCGGAGCCGCCGCTGTGAGCGCGGCGGCCGCCGGACCCGCCGTACGGCGGGTCCGGCGACGGCGTCAGCCCGTCAGGGCGCCCTCCGAGCGGAGCTCGGGCCGGCGGGCCTGCGGGGGCGTGCGGTGGGCCGGGTCGCGGACCTCGCCGACCAGCATCTCCAGGACGTCCTCCATGGCGACGAGGCCCAGCACCCGCCCGGACGCGTCCGCGACCTGGGCGAGGTGGGTGGCGTCCCGCCGCATGACGCTGAGCGCGTCGTCGAGCGGGAGGGTGGCGGACAGGGTGGTCATCCGGCGCCAGACCCGCTGGGGCACGGCCCGCTCCCGGTCCTCCAGGTCCAGTACGTCCTTGACGTGCAGGTAGCCCATGAAGGCACCGCTGGCGGAGCAGACGGGGAACCGGGAGTACCCGGTGCGCACCGTCAGCCGCTCGATCTGGCGCGGGGTGACCGAGGGATCGACCGTGACGATGCGGTCCCGGGCGAGGAGCACGTCGGTGACCGGGCGGCTGCCCAGTTCCAGCGCGTCCTCCAGGCGCTCCTGCTCGACCGGCTCCAGGAGCCCGGCCTGCCGGGAGTCCTTGAGCAGCCTGCCGAGCTGGGCGCTGGTGTAGACGGCCTCGACCTCGTCCTTGGGCTCGACCTTGAAGAGCCGCAGGACGAGCTTGGCGCAGGCGCCGAGCGCGGTGGTGACCGGCCCGCACAGGCGGGCGAAGGCCACCAGGCCGGGGCTGAACCACAGGGCGGTCTTCTCGGGGGCGGCCATGGCGAGGTTCTTGGGGACCATCTCGCCGATGACCAGGTGCAGGAAGACCACGGCGGCGAGCGCGAACGCGTAGCCGAGGGGGTGGACCAGGCCCTGCGGTACGTGGACGGCGTGGAAGACGGGCTCCAGCAGCCGGGCCACGGTGGGTTCGGCGACCGCGCCGAGGGTGAGCGAGCACATGGTGATGCCGAACTGCGCGGCGGCCATCATGCGGGGCAGGTTCTCCAGGCCGTGGAGCACCTGCCGGGCCCGCTTGGATTCGGCCGCCAGGGGCTCGATCTGGCTGCGCCGTACGGAGACGAGTGCGAACTCGGCGCCGACGAAGAAGCCGTTGGCGAGGACCAGCAGCAGGGCGAAGAGGAGCTGGAGCGCGTTCATCGGGTGGCGCCTTCCAGCTCTGCCGGATGCGGGGCCGGTTCGTCGGCGCGGCTCGCGCCGAGCCGCGCCGGGGCGGCGGGGCCGGATCCGGAGGCGGACGCGTGCGGACCGGCGGCGGGGGCCGGTGTCAGCCGGACCAGCCGGACCCGTTCCGCGCGGTTGCGGCCGACCTGACGGACGGACAGCCGCCAGCCGGGCAGCTCCGCCCGGTCCCCGGGGGCGGGGATCCGGCCGAGGAGGTCGGCGACGAGGCCGGCGACGGTCTCGTACGGGCCGTCGGGCACCTCCAGGCCTATCCGGCGCAGGGTCTGCACCCGGCAGCTGCCGTCGGCCTCCCAGGAGGGGCGGCCGTCCTCGGCGGGTACGGCGGCGAGTTCGGGGCCCTCGTCCTCGGCGAGGTCGTGCTCGTCGCGGACCTCTCCGACGAGTTCCTCCACGATGTCCTCCAGGGTGACCACACCGGCGGTGCCGCCGTACTCGTCGACGACCACGGCCATCGGCTGTTCGCTGCGCAACCGTTCCAGCAGCGGCTGCACCGGCAGGGAGCCAGGAACCAGCAGCGGGGCGACGCAGATCCGCGCCACGGTGGTGCGGCCGCGCTCGGACTCGGGGACGGCGAGGGCGTCCTTGAGGTGGACCACGCCGGTGACCTCGTCGATGCGGTCCCGGTAGACCGGGAAGCGGGACAGGCCGGTGGCGCGGGTCAGGTTGAGCACGTCGGCCGCGGTGGCCGTGTTCATCAGGGCGCTGACCTTCACCCGGGGGGTCATGACGTGCTGGGCCGTGAGCTCGCCCAGCGAGAGGGTCCGTACGAAGAGGTCGGCGGTGTCCTGTTCGAGGGCGCCGGCCTGGGCCGAATGGCGGACCAGGGAGACCAGTTCGCCGGGCGTGCGGGCGGAGGCCATCTCGTCGGTCGGCTCCACGCCGAGCGCCCGTACGAGGCGGTTGGCGACGGCGTTGAGGCCGGCGATGACCGGCCGGAAGGCGCGGGAGAAGGCGTTCTGGGGGCCGGCGACGAAGCGGGCCACCTGGAGCGGCCGTGAGACCGCCCAGTTCTTCGGGACGAGCTCGCCGACGACCATCTGGACGGCGGAGGCGAGCAGCATGCCGATGACCACGGAGACGCCGGACGCGGCCCCTTCGGGGAGGCCGGTCGCGGCGAGCGGCCCGGCCAGCAGTGCGGCGAGGGCGGGCTCGGCGAGCATGCCGACCACGAGGGAGGTGATGGTGATGCCGAGCTGGGTGCCGGAGAGCTGGAAGGACAGCTCTCGCAGGGCCTCGACCACCGTGCGGGCACGGCGGTCACCGTCGGCTGCGGCGCGCTCGGCCTCGGGCTTCTCCACCGTGACGAGCCCGAATTCGGCTGCCACGAAGAAGCCGTTGGCGAGGATCAGGACGAAAGCCGCGCCGAGCAGGAGTAGCGGGATGGTCATGCCGCCGCCTCCGCGGGGAGGGCGGCGCGGGTATTACCGGACGATCCGTCCATTGCTGGAGGGAGTCACTCCTCAAGTCGCAGGTGACCCGCAGGACCCAGGGGGCCCCGGGGCATGTGGGAGGGCGCATGGCTGCGCCCCGTCACCAGGGTAGTCATTGAGATCGTGGCCGCAACGGTACGCAGCCACGAGACTCGGCGGACTCAGTGGTCGTTCGATCCGGTTCCCCGGGTTTCGGCGAGGGCGCGCAGGGCGCGGGCGTCGCCGATCGCCTGGGCCTTGGCGACCCCCGGCTGGATGCCGAGGGCGGGCAGGCTGGTGCCGTCGCTGAGGTCGAGGAACACCCACGGGTCGCCGGGGCGGAGGTTGACGCGCAGGATCTGCGCCCATTCCAGCCGGCGGGTGGTGGTCAGGTTGACGACGGTGACCCCGGCCTCGTCCGCGACCACCTTGGGGCGGCTGAGCAGGACGGGGACGGAGCTCAGCAGGACGGCGGTGAAGACGAAGCTGATCCGCTCCCCCGCGCTGAGGTTCTCCAGCAGGAAGGCGACCGCCGTGATGGTGAGGAACATGGCGAACCCGGCGCTCAGCAGGACGGCCCGGGTGCGGGTCGGCCGGAAGGTGACCGGCAGGGCGGGCGGTGCGGGCTGGGCGGCGGGCTCGGTCATGCGTGTCGGTGCCTTCTGGGGGTCGCGTGGGGGTCGGTCAGAGCCGGCAGGCGTGGATCGACGTGGTGAGGATCGCGCGCGCGCCGAGCTCGTACAGGTCGTCCATGATCCGCTGGGCCTCCTTGGCCGGGACCATGGCACGGACCGCGACCCAGCCCTCGTTGTGCAGCGGGGAGACGGTCGGCGACTCCAGGCCCGGGGTGAGGGCGACTGCGCGCTCCAGGTGCTCGGCGCGGCAGTCGTAGTCCATCATCACGTAGCTGCGGGCCACCAGGACGCCCTGGAGGCGGCGCAGGAACTGCTGGGCCTGCGGGTCGTCGGCGTCGGTGCCGTTGCCGCGGATGACGACGGCCTCGGAGGTGAGGATCGGCTCGCCGATGACCTCCAGGCCCGCGTTGCGCAGGCTGGTGCCGGTCTCGACGACGTCCGCGATGATCTGGGCGACGCCGAGCTGGATGGCGGTCTCGACCGCGCCGTCGAGGTGGACGACGGAGGCGTCGATGCCCTTCTCGGCGAGGTGCTTGGCGACGATTCCCTCGTACGAGGTCGCGATGGTCATCCCGTGGAAGTCCTCGGGGCCCTTCGCGGTGCCGGGGAGGGTGGCGTAGCGGAAGGTGGACCGGCCGAAGTTCAGCGGCAGGATCTCCTCGGCGCTGGCGCCGGAGTCGAGCAGCAGGTCGCGGCCGGTGATGCCGATGTCGAGCTTGCCCGAGGAGACGTAGATCGCGATGTCCTTGGGGCGGAGGTAGAAGAACTCGACCCCGTTCTCGGGGTCGACGACCACGAGCTCCTTGGACTCCTTGCGCATCCGGTAGCCGGCCTCATGGAGCATCGCCGACGCCGGTCCGGAGAGTGAACCCTTGTTGGGGACGGCGATGCGCAGCATGGGGCTTCCTTTGATGCGTGGATGTGCGTGGATACGGGCGGGTTCGCGTACCGGGGATCAGAGGTGGGAGTAGACGTCGTCGAGGGAGATCCCGCGCGCCACCATCATCACCTGGACGTGGTAGAGCAGCTGGGAGATCTCCTCGGCGGCGGCTTCCTTGCCCTCGTACTCGGCGGCCATCCAGACTTCGGCGGCCTCCTCGACGACCTTCTTGCCGATGGCATGGACACCCTTGCCGACCAGCTCGGCGGTACGGGAGGTGCTCGGGTCGCCGTTGGCCTTGGCCTGGAGCTCGGTGAAGAGCTCTTCGAAGGTCTTGAGGGATTCGTTCGCCATGATGGTCCTCAGAATACGGGGTTCCCCTACGCCACTCAGCGCCAGGGTTCGCTGACGGTCCGCAGGGTCATGGCGGTGGAGACGGCGGCGGTGACCGCTTCGTGCCCCTTGTCCTCATTCGACCCTTCGAGCCCGGCGCGGTCCAGCGCCTGCTCGTCGTCGTCGCAGGTCAGTACACCGAAGCCGACGGGGACTCCGGTGTCGATCGACACCTGTACCAGGCCTTGGGTGACGCCCTGGCAGACGTAGTCGAAGTGCGGGGTGCCGCCGCGGATGACCACACCGAGGGCGACGATGGCATCGTAACCGCGACCGGCGAGTACCTTCGCCACGACGGGGAGCTCGAAGCTGCCGGGGACGCGCAGCAGCGTGGGCTCGTCGATGCCCAGCTCGTGCAGGGCCCGCAGGGCGCCGTCGACCAGTCCGTCCATGACCTTCTCGTGCCACTGGGCCGCGATCACGGCGACTCGGAGGTCTCCGCAGTTCTTCACGCTCAGTTCGGGTGCGCCCTTGCCGCTCACAGCTCTGCTCCTCGGTGGTTCGTGTGCCGGTGTTCCCGTGTGCCGGGATTCGGGTGTGTGGTTACTGGTTGCCGCAGGCGGAGGTGGTCACGGCCCCCTCCAGCCAGGGGAGGTCGTGGCCCATCCGGTCCCGCTTGGTGCGCAGGTACCGCAGATTGTGCTCGCCCGCCTCCACCGGCATCGACTCCCGGCCGGTGACCGTGATGCCGTGCCGTACGAGGGCGGCGGACTTGTCGGGGTTGTTGGTCAGCAGCCGGACGCTGCGCACGCCGAGGTCGGCGAGGATCTGGGCGCCGGCTCCGTAGTCGCGGGCGTCGGCGGGCAGGCCGAGCTCCAGGTTGGCGTCGAGGGTGTCGCGGCCGCGCTCCTGGAGCTCGTACGCGCGCAGCTTGGACAGCAGTCCGATGCCGCGGCCCTCGTGGCCGCGCAGGTAGACGACGACTCCGCGGCCCTCGGCCTTGATCCGCTCCATGGAGGCGTGCAGCTGGGGGCCGCAGTCGCAGCGCTGGGAGGCGAAGATGTCGCCCGTCAGGCACTCGGAGTGCATCCGGACCAGGACGTCCTCGGCCCCGTCGCCCGTGCCGATCTCGCCGTGGACGAGGGCGACGTGCTCGACCCCGTCGACGGTGGAGCGGTAGCCGTACGCGGTGAAGTCGCCGAAGGCGGTCGGCAGGCTGACCTCGGCCTCGCGGCGCACGGTCGGCTCGGCGGAGCGGCGGTAGGCGATCAGGTCCTCGATGGAGATGATCGTCAGACCGTGCTTGCGGGCGAAGGGGATCAGCTCCGGCAGGCGCAGCATGACGCCGTCCTCGCCGGCGATCTCGACGATGGCGCCGACCGGGCGAAGGCCCGCGAGGCGGGCGAGGTCGACGGCGGCCTCGGTGTGGCCGTTGCGGACCAGCACGCCGCCGGGCTTGGCGCGCAGCGGGAAGACGTGGCCGGGGCGGACGAAGTCGGCGGGCTGGGAGACGCCGCCCGCGAGCAGCCGCAGGGTGGTGGCGCGGTCGGCGGCCGAGATGCCGGTGGTGACGCCGTGGGCGGCGGTGGCGTCGACGGAGACGGTGAAGGCCGTCTGCATGGACTCGGTGTTGTTCTGGACCATCTGGGGGAGTTCGAGCCGGTCCAGCTCGGGGCCCTCCATGGGGGCGCAGATCAGGCCGCGGCACTCGCTCATCATGAAGGCGATGATCTCGGGGGTGGCCTTCTCGGCGGCGATGACGAGGTCTCCCTCGTTCTCGCGGTCCTCGTCGTCGACGACGACGATCGGGCGGCCCGCCGCGATGTCGCGGATGGCCTGCTCGACGGGGTCGAGGCGGAAGGTCTCTTCGGGGATGTCGGGCACGGGCTTGAGGGTGGTCATGCCGTTGCTCCTTCCATGGCCGGGGCGGTGGTGGTGCGCGAGCGCTGGTACCAGTCGTAGGCGCCCCACAGCACGAGGGCGAAGTACACGACGTAGACGAGGCCGGAGAAGGCCAGGCCGTTGTTGAAGGCGAGGGGGACGCCGACCAGGTCGACGAGGAGCCAGGCGAACCAGAACTCGACGAGGCCGCGGGCCTGGGCGACCATCGCGACGATGGTGCCGACGAAGATGTACGCGTCCGCCCACGGGCTCCAGGACAGGTGCGGGAAGAGCGTGAAGAGGCCGCCGACGGCGAGGGTGCCCAGCGCCGCTCCGGCGAGGAGCAGGCCGCGCTCCTTCCAGGTGGCGGTGCGCACGGCGATGGAGCCGTCCTGCGCCTGCTGCTTGCCGCGCTGCCAGGCGCGCCATCCCCACACCGCCACGCCGATGACGAGCAGTTGCTTGCCGACGCCGCCGGAGAGGTGGGCGGAGGCGTAGGCGGCGATGAGGATCAGGCCGGACAGGAGCTGGGCGGGCCAGGTCCATAGGGAGCGGCGCCAGCCGAGGGCGAGGGCGGCCAGGCCCATCAGGTTGCCGATCATGTCGGACCAGATGACCTTCTGGCCGAAGACGGTGAACGCCTCCGTGTTGAGCCAGGTCAGGGCGCTCACCGGTCGTCCCCCGTCGCGTGCAGCGGGTTCACGCCGGCGGCCAGCAGGCGTTCGACGTACTTGGCGAGGACGTCGACTTCCAGGTTGACCGGGTCGCCGCTCTGCTTGATGCCGAGCGTGGTCAGCGCGAGGGTCGTGGGGATGAGGCTGATGGTGAACCAGTCGGCTGCGGCCTCGACCACGGTGAGGCTGACGCCGTCGACCGTGATGGAGCCCTTCTCGACGACGTACCGCGAAAGGTTCTCCGGAAGGGCGATCTTGACGATCTCCCAGTGCTCCGAGGGTGTCCGGGAGAGGATGGTGCCGGTGCCGTCCACGTGCCCCTGGACCAGGTGGCCGCCGAGCCGCCCGCCGAGCGCCATCGGGCGCTCCAGGTTGACGCGGGAGCCCTCGGTCAGGGCGCCGAGGCTGGAGCGGTTCAGGGTCTCCTGCATCACGTCGGCGGTGAACTCGCCGTCGGCGGTCTCCACGACGGTCAGGCAGACGCCGTTGACGGCGATGGAGTCGCCGTGCTTGGCGTCCTCGGTGACGAGGGGGCCGCGCAGGCGGAAGCGGGAGGCCTCCGCGAGCTGCTCGACGGCGGCGACCTCGCCCAGTTCTTCGACGATTCCGGTGAACACTTCAGTGCTCCTTGGTGGCGGGGGCGGTGACGGGGACTGCGGTGATGCGGAGATCGGGGCCGATGCGGACGGCCTCGGTGATGTCGAGGCGCAACGCACCGGAGATGTTCTTGATTCCGGCGTCGGCGAGGGCCGCGGGGCCCGCGCCGAGCAGGGCCGGGGCGAGGTAGCCGATGACGCGGTCGACGGCTCCGCCTTCGAGGAAGGCTCCGGCCAGGACGGGCCCGCCTTCCAGCAGGACGGAACGCACGCCGCGCAGGTTCAGGTGGGCGAGGAGGTCGTGCACGCCGATGCGGCCGTCGTGCAGGGGCAGCCGGAGCAGCTCGACGCCGGGCAGGTGCCGGGTGTCGGCGTCCTCGCCGACGACGAGCAGGGTGGGCGCGGCGCCGTCGAGGATGCGGGCGGTCGGCAGGACCGTGGCGCGGGTGTCGAGGGCGATCCGCAGCGGTTGCGTGGCGCCGTCGACGCCGCGTACGGCGAGGTGCGGGTCGTCGGCGCGCAGGGTGCCGCCGCCCACCAGGACGGCGTCGCTCTCGGCGCGCAGCCGGTGGACGTCGCCGCGGGACTCGGCGGAGGTGATCCAGCGGCTGCTGCCGTCCGCGGCGGCGCTGCGGCCGTCGAGGGTGGCGGCGTACTTCCAGGTGACGTGCGGCCGCCCCAGGCGTACGGAGGTCAGCCAGGCCGCGTTGCCCGCCTCGGCCTCCTCCCGCAGCAGCCCGGCCGTGGTGTCGACCCCGGCGGCGCGCAGGGTGGCGGCGCCGCCGCTGGCCTGCGGGTTCGGGTCGGGGACGGCGTAGACCACACGGGTGATCCCGGCCTCGACGAGGGCGCGGGCGCAGGGGCCGGTACGGCCGGTGTGGTTGCAGGGCTCCAGGGTGACGTACGCGGTGCCGCCCCGGGCGGCCCCGCCCGCCGCGCGCAGCGCGTGGACCTCGGCGTGCGGGCCGCCGGCCCGCTCGTGCCAGCCTTCGCCGACGACGGTGCCCGCGGCGTCGGTGACGACGCAGCCGACGACCGGGTTGGGGCTGGTGGAGCCGAGTCCGCGGGCGGCGAGTTCGACGGCTCGGCGCATGGCACGGGTGTCCGCGTCGGGTGCCGCGTGCGCTGCGTGTGTCGCCACCGGGTCCTCCTGCCTCATCGGGCACGGACTCCGGGGCCTGTCGGGATACGACAGATGAAGCGGTACAGCGCACACGGGGACGCCGAGGCCGGAAAACGGTTCGATCAGGCATATCCGCAGGGATATGCCGACGAACCGCCGACGGCGGCGTACCGGTCACTGGCCCGCCGCGCACTGCCTCCCATCCGGACTTTAACCGTCGGTCCAGGAATCTCACCTGGTCAACCGGCCGCTGGCTGCGGACGGGTCGCGGACTATAACCGCCGGTTCGGAATTACACCGACCCCGGAGTGCGCTGCTTACTGGTACTGAAGCCAGTCTGCCACGGGTGATCGGCGGCCATGCGGGTGAAGCGCTGTGGCCTGGGTCACAAGAAAGCCATTCTTGAGCGAACGTATTGCGCCACCGACACCCCACCCGTATGCCGCCCTCGCTTCCGGACGCGCTTTGGTCCAGACCTATTGACGGGTTGGTCTAGTCCTCTTAACGTTCCCCTCATCTTCCCCGGGAACAGCCCGTCAGATGTGCGCACGTCACGGGCCAACCAGAGCTGTCCTTCTGCCTGTTGCTGCCCTGTCGTGTCCTGCCATCCTCCCCTCCCCAGGAGGCACCATGCTGTCCCCCACACGTACGAGAGCGATGCTCCTGGCATCCGGCGCCGCAATCGCCGGACTGCTGCTACCGGCGCTCTCGACAACCTTCTCGCACGCTGCCTGGGGGTCCCCCCAGACGGAGTCCGGGGGAGAGAGCTGTCGCCCCGACGGGCTGTACAAGACGGCGGGTGTCGACGTCCCGTACTGCTCGGTGTACGACTCCGAAGGCCGCGAGAAGATGGGCGCCGACCACCAGCGACGCGTCATCGGCTACTTCACCGGCTGGCGCACCGGCAAGGACGGCACCCCCGCCTACCTCGCCAACAACATCCCGTGGTCCAAGGTCACCCACCTGAACTACGCCTTCGCCCACGTGGGCGGCGACAACAAGATCTCCGTCGGCGCGGGCGGCCCGAACAACGCCGCCACCGGGATGACCTGGCCGGGCGTCGCGGGTGCCGAGATGGATCCGTCCCTCCCGTACAAGGGCCACTTCAACCAGCTGACCAAGTTCAAGAAGCAGTACCCGAACGTCAAGACGCTGATCTCGGTCGGCGGCTGGGCCGAGACCGGCGGCTACTTCGGCGACGACGGCAACCGCGTCGCCTCCGGCGGCTTCTACTCGATGGCCACCAACGCAGACGGCTCGGTCAACCAGGCCGGCATCGACACGTTCGCGGACTCCTCGGTCGAGTTCATCCGCACGTACGGGTTCAACGGCGTCGACATCGACTACGAGTACCCGACCACCATGAAGGACGCGGGCAACCCGCTGGACTGGCAGCTCTCCAACGCCCGCCGGGCCGGCCTCGTCAAGGGCTACGACGCCCTGATGAAGAGCCTGCGCGAGAAGCTCGACCGGGCCGGCGCCACCGACGGCAAGCACTACCTGCTCACGGTCGCCGCACCCTCCTCCGGCTACCTCCTGCGGGGCATGGAGACCTTCCAGATGCAGAAGTACCTGGACTACGTCAACATCATGTCCTACGACCTGCACGGGGCCTGGAACGAGTTCGTCGGCCCGAACGCCTCGCTGTTCGACGACGGCAAGGACGCCGAGCTGGCCGCCGCGAACGTCTACGGCAGCTCCCAGTACGGCGGCATCGGCTACCTCAACACCGACTGGGCCTACCACTACTTCCGCGGCTCCATGCCGGCCGGCCGCATCAACATCGGCCTGCCGTACTACACCCGCGGCCACAAGAACGTGCAGGGCGGCACCGACGGCCTGTGGGGCAAAGCCCCCGCGACCACCTGCCCGGCGGGCGCGGGCCTGACCAAGTGCGGTGACGGCGCGGTCGGCATCGACAACCTGTGGCACGACAAGGACACCAACGGCGTCGAGGCGCCGGCCGGCTCCAACCCGATGTGGCACGCCAAGAACCTGGAGAAGGGGATCGTCGGCGACTACGTCACCTCGTACGGCTTCCCGGCGAACACGACGCTGACCGGCACCTACGCCCGCAAGTACGACGCGACGCTGGTCGCGCCGTGGCTGTGGAACGCGCAGAAGAAGGTCTTCCTGTCCACCGAGGACGAGCAGTCGGTGGCGGCCAAGGCCGACTACGTGGTGGACCGCGGCATCGGCGGCACCATGGTCTGGGAGATGGCAGGCGACTACGGCTGGAACGCCGCGAAGGGCCAGTACGAGATGGGCTCCACGCTCACCTCGCTGATGTACGACAAGTTCAAGGCGGCCGCCCCGTACGGCGCCAGGAAGTCGGACACCGCGCTGCCGGCGCAGGCCGTGGACGTCAAGACGGAGTTCACCGAGTTCAAGCTGGGCGACTCCAACTACCCGATCACCCCGAAGATCAAGATCACCAACAGCACCGGGACGACGCTGCCGGGCGGCACCGAGTTCCGGTTCGACTACTCGACGTCGGCCCCGAACAACGCCTCCGACCAGTCCGGCTTCGGCACGACGGTGATCAGCAGCGGCCACACCGGCAGCAACGTCGGCGGCCTGAAGGGCGACTTCCACCGGGTGTCGCTGAAGCTCCCGGCCTGGCAGACGCTGGCCCCGGGCGCCTCGGTCGACCTGGCGTTCAACTACTACCTGCCGGTCTCCACCCCCTCCAACTGGACGGTGAACATCTCCGGTACGACCTACGCGCTCGCCGGGGACCTGGCGCGCGGCGTCACGGTGGTGCAGCCGGGCAGCACCGCGCCGCCGACCACACCGCCGACCACTCCCCCGCCCACCACGACCCCGCCGACCACGCCGCCCCCGACCACCACGCCTCCGACGGGCGGTACCTGCACCGGCACGGCCTACGTGGCGGGTCAGATCTACAACAGCGGCAACGTCGTCTCCCACAAGGGCCACTACTGGAAGTCCCAGTGGTGGACGCAGAACGAGGAGCCCGGCACCACGGGCGAATGGGGCGTCTGGAAGGACCAGGGCGCCTGCTGACACCCGCCGGGTGACGTGCGCGACGTGAAGACGTGAAGACCCGGTGGCCCGGCGGCCACCGGGTCCTCGCACGTGGCCCCGGGCATGCGGACGGCCGCGCGTGCGCGCGGGCCGGAACCCGTTCGGCGGCGGCTGTCACGTTTCCGGGGGCTGTCCGGTCTTTTCTGGTGAGGACAACGTTTCCAGCGAAGGGCAGGACCCCATGAGCACCATCCTCGTCACCGGAGGCACCGGAACCCTCGGCGCGCTCGTCGTCACCCGGCTCCGGGACGCGGGCCACGAGGCCCGCGTACTGAGCCGGCACTCCCCGGACCACCCGGTCGACCTGCGGGACGGCAGCGGGCTGGCCGCGGCCATGGCGGGCGCGGAGGTCGTCGTGCACTGCGCGAGCAACACGCGCGGCGGGGGCAAGAGCGACGAGGTGGCCGCCGGACACCTGATCGAGGCGGCCCGGCGGGCGGGGACCGTCACGAACGTCGTCTACATCTCGATCGTCGGCGTGGACGTGGTCCCCTTCGGCTACTACCGGATGAAGCTGAAGGTGGAGCGGATGCTGGAGGAGTCCGGGCTGGGCGTCACGATCCTGCGCACGACCCAGTTCCACGACCTGGTGGCGCAGGTGGTGGGCATGGCGGCGAAGCTGCCGGTCGTGCCGCTGCCGAGCGGGGTCCGGGTGCAGCCGATCGCGGCCCGGGAGGTGGCGGACCGCCTGGCGGAACTGGCCGTCCCGGCCCCGGCGGGCCGCGTCCCGGACATGGGCGGCCCGGAGATCCGCACCCTGCCGGAGCTGGGCCGGATCTACCTCGCGGCGACGGGGCGCCGCCGCCGGGTGGTCCCCCTGCCGCTGTGGGGCAAGGCGTACGAGGGCTTCCGGCGCGGTGGCAACCTGGCGCCGTCCCACGCGGTCGGCAAGATCACCTTCGCCGAGT
Organism: Streptomyces sp. NBC_00190; assembly: GCF_036203305.1. Taxonomy (GTDB): domain Bacteria; phylum Actinomycetota; class Actinomycetes; order Streptomycetales; family Streptomycetaceae; genus Streptomyces. Next base: position 1,667,984 of record NZ_CP108131.1, read on the forward strand.
TCCTGACGGCCCGGGCGGCGAAGGCGGCTGAGGTCGGGGGCTGAGGCCATGGGCTGGGGCCGCCATGTGGAGTCTTCGGTGCGCCCGCCCGGACCCGATAAGGGATATTGGGCGAGATACCGTGACAAATGATCCACAGCATGCCCCACGCTGAGGGACGATGATCGTTTCGGTGGTGTCCATGCCGGAGGGCATCGCGCGGCGCACCCCGGTGTCGGAAGCCCGTGAGCGCCTCGCGGAAGCCCGTTTCCTGTTCGTGGACGCGGAGCTGCCCGAGGAGGCGCCGCCCGGGGAGCAGCCCGTCGCCGCGACTGCTCGGCCTGGAGGCCGACGACCTGCCGTGTGCTGACCTTCCTGACGGGGTTCTTCGGCATGAACTTCGCCTACCTGACGGACGAGACGGAGAGCAGGGCCGTCTTCTGGCTGCTCGCCGTGGGCCTCCAGGTGGTCTTCCTCGCCGGCGCGCTCTACGTACTGCACCGCACCCGCCTCTGGCGCAGGCTCCGCGACGACGAGAGCGTCGACGACGGGTAGGCGGCCCGGACGGTGCGGAGGAGGGGTCAGGGAGCGGGGAGCGGGGTTCAGGGCGCGAAGAGGTCCGCCTGGGCGGCTTCGCGGGCGGCCAGGCGGGCGCCCGTGAGGACCGCCGGGTCGCCGAGTGCGGTGGCGCGGACCTCCATCGGCACGGGGGTGAGCCCGCTCAACTCGCGGGCGACCGCGGCCGCCAGGCCGGCCCCGCCCGCGTGGCCGAGCCCGCCCGCCAGGACCAGGCATCCCGGGTCCAGGACGGCCGCGACGGCCGCCGCGCCCAGGGCGAGCCGCTGGGCCAGCACCTCCAGGAAGTCCTCGCCCGCGGCGCCCGCCACCGCCTCCTCCAGCGGCCCGGCGTACCCGTGCTCCGCGGCGAGCGCGGCCACCGCGTCCCGGCCGACCAGCGCGTGGAAGCCGCCGCCGCAGCCGGTGGCCGAGGGCAGGCCGGCGGTGCCCGGGACCGGGAGGAAGCCGATCTCGCCCGCGCCGCCGGAGGCGCCCCGGCGCAGCCGCCCGTCCAGGACGACCGCCGCGCCGACGCCTCCGCCGAGCCACAGCAGGACGAAGGAGTCCAGGTCCTGCGCGGCGCCGACGCGCTGCTCGGCGAGGGCCGCGAGGTTGGTCTCGTTCTCCACGGCCACCGTGGCCGGCAGCCGCCGCTGGAGGGCCGCCACCAGGTCCCCGTGCCAGGCCGGCAGCCCGACGGTGCTGCGCAGTTCGCCGCCGGACGGGGTGACCAGGCCCGGGGCCCCGACCACCACCGTGTGCAGCTGGTCCGCGCCGGCCTCCCGGGCGAGGGCCTCCAGCCGGGACACGGCTTCGTCGACCGCGTCCACCGGGAGCGCGGCCCGGGCCAGCGGGCGGCCCAGCAGGTCCGCCACGACCGCGGTCGCGCTGTCCGTCCGTACGTCCAGGGCGGCCAGGTACGCACGGCCGGCGACGATCCCGTACAGCCGCGCGTTGGGGCCGCGGCGCTGTTCGCCCGACTCCCCCACGACCTCGATCAGCCCGGCCCGGGTCAGCCGCTCGACGAGATCGGCGACCGAGGGGCGGGACAGGCCGGTCATCGCCTTGAGCTGAGTGGCGGTCAGCGGCCCTTCCTCCTGCAGGAGTCGCAGGGCGAGCCGGTCGTTGATGGCCCGGGCCGTGCTCGGCGACGCGGGCGACGGAGCGGCGGGGGTCAGCACCTTGGCGGGAGTCACGGCGCCCATCTTAGGTACCTCGTCGACGTTAACTATCAGGCAGGGTCCCTGATAGTTTAGTTCTCATGACAGGGGAACCCGACCTCAGCCCGGCGCGCCTGCGCCGGGCCCGCTTCGCCATCGCCGCCGTCTTCTGCGCCCACGGCGCCGTCACCGGCTCCTTCGCCACCCGCATCCCCTGGATCCAGGACCACGCCCAGCTCAGCGCGGGCGCCCTGGGCCTGGCCCTCGCCTTCCCCGCCCTGGGCGCGGCGCTCGCGATGCCGCTGGCGGGGCGGATCAACCACCGTTTCGGCGCCCGCGCCGCGCTGCGCGCACTGCTGGCACTGTGGACCCTGTCGCTGATCCTCCCGAGCCTCGCCCCGAACCTGCCCACCCTGTGCTTCGCGCTCTTCGTGTACGGGGCCACCTCCGGCATGTCGGACGTGGCGATGAACGCGCTCGGCGTGGAGACCGAGAACCGGCTGGGCCGCTCGATCATGTCCTCGCTGCACGGAATGTGGAGCACGGGCGCGCTGCTCGGTTCGGCCGCCGGAGCCGTCGCCGCCCAGGCGGGGGCGGGCGCCCAGCTGCACCACCTGATCGCCGCGCTGGCCCTCACCGCGGCCGGGCTGATCGCCGTACGCGGGGTGCTGGACCTGAGGAGCAATCAGGAGGCGCAGGCCCCGGCGCACTTCGCGCTGCCGCCGAAGTCCGCGCTGTTCATCGGGGCGATCGGCTTCTGCGCGGTCTTCGCGGAGGGCGCGAGCCTGGACTGGTCGGCGGTCTACCTGCGGGACGTCCTGCACACGGACGCCGGCCTGGCGGCGGCCTCCACCACCGCCTTCGCGCTCACCATGGCCGTCACCCGGCTCGCCGGGGACCGGGTGGTGGACCGGTTCGGGGCGGTGCGCACCGTCCGGGCCGGCGGAGTGGCGGCCACCGCGGGCGGGCTGCTCGTCGTGACGGCCGGCCATCCTGCGGCGGCGCTGGCCGGCTTCGGGCTGATCGGGCTCGGCATCGCGGTGGTGGTGCCGCTGGCCTTCGCGGCGGCGGCGCGCAGCGGTCCGGCCCCGGCCCAGGCCATCGCGGGTGTCGCGACGATCACGTACACATCGGGACTGATCGCCCCGTCGGCGATCGGGGCGGTGGCGGACGCGACCTCGCTCGTGGTCTCCTTCGGACTGGTCACCCTGCTGGCGTTCGCGCTGGTCGCGGGGGCCGCCGTACTGCGGCAGAAGCCGGCCGCACCCCGGACCTCCGATACCAATCGGGACGAACCCGCCGGAATCCGCCCGTAATATATCGCTGGCCGCCTCGCGGCCCGGAAGCTCGGCCAGCGGCGGAACGGAAGTGGTGGAACATGGGCCTCGGCGTGCGCTGGACCCTGCACGGAGACGGGCGGACCCCCGCCCCCGGCGCGGTGGTCCGGCCGGACGAGCGGCTTTCGTGGCCGCGGACCGCGGGGCTCGGCGCCCAGCACGTCGTCGCGATGTTCGGGGCGAGTTTCGTCGCGCCGGTACTGATGGGCCTGGACCCGAACCTGGCCATCATGATGTCCGGCGTCGCGACGGTGATCTTCCTGCTGGCGACGCGCGGCCGAATCCCCTCGTACCTGGGCTGCTCCCTCTCCTTCGTCGGTGTCGCGGCGGCGATCCGTGCCTCGGGCGGCGACAGCGCGGTCGTGACCGGCTCCGTCTTCGTCGTGGGCGCGGCGCTGTTCCTGGCGGGCCTCGCCGTGCAGCGCTTCGGGGCGCGGATCATCCACGCGACGATGCCGCCGGTGGTGACGGGCGCGGTGGTGATGCTGATCGGCTTCAACCTGGCGCCGGTGACGGCTTCGACGTACTGGCCGCAGGACCAGTGGACGGCGCTGCTGACCATGCTGGTCACGGGGCTCGCCCTGGTCTGCCTGCGCGGGTTCTGGTCGCGGATCGCGATCTTCCTGGGACTGGTCTTCGGGTACGGGCTCTCCTGGATCCTCGACCGCGTCCTGGGCAAGATCCACTCCACGGTGGGCGGCGGCGAGGCCGTGGACCACTGGCGCCTGGACCTCTCCGGGGTCGGCACGGCCGACTGGATCGGGCTGCCGTCCTTCCACGCTCCGCAGTTCGAGTGGTCGGCGATCCTGATCGCCCTGCCCGTGGTGATCGCGCTGATCGCCGAGAACGCCGGTCACGTCAAGGCCGTCGGGGAGATGACCGGCGACCCGCTGGACGACGAGCTCGGCACCGCCATCGCGGCCGACGGCGCCGCGTCCATGCTGTCCACGGCGGTCGGCGGGCCGCCGAACACGACGTACTCCGAGAACATCGGCGTCATGGCGGCCACCCGGGTCTACTCCACGGCGGCGTACTGGGCGGCGGCCGGGTTCGCGCTGCTCTTCGGCCTGTGCCCCAAGTTCGGGGCGGTCGTCGCCGCGATCCCCGGCGGGGTGCTGGGCGGCATCACCGTCATCCTGTACGGCATGATCGGCCTGCTCGGCGCCCAGATCTGGATGAGCGGCCGGGTGGATCTGCGCAATCCGCTGAACCTGGTGCCTGCCGCGGCGGGCATCATCATCGGCGTCGGCGGGGTGAAGATGCAGATCACCGACAGCTTCGAACTGGGCGGTATCGCGCTGGGCACGATCGTGGTGATCACCGGCTACCACACGCTGCGGTACTTCGCCCCGGCACACATGAAGGAGCAGGAGCCCCTGCTCGACGAGGGCACCTCCGCCTACGATGATCAGGACGGCCCGGACACGCCGCGTTGACGCGGTTTCGCCCGAACCGGCGAAGCGTACGGCCAAGTTCCCCGGATCCGGCCCGGCGCCTGCGACCCTGCCTCCCATGGAAGCGGTGCTGGCGCGGATGCGCGCCCTGGACGAGCGGCTCCCGCCGCAGGACGGTGTCGCCGTCTTCAACCGGGTCTACCTGACGGTGACGCAGACCCTGCACCGGCGGATCGAACACGGCGGGTTCCCGGCGCCGCGGCGGGCACAGACCCTCAGTGTGCGGTTCGCGGAGCGGTACCTGGCGGCGGTGGAGGCGGACCGGGCTCCGGCCTGCTGGCGGCCGCTGCTCCAGTACCGGCGCCACCCCGGGATCCGGCCGCTCCAGCACGCGCTGGCCGGGATCAACGCGCACATCGGCCACGACCTGGCGGTGGCGGTCGTGTCCACCTGCCGCGCCCTGGACTGCGAACCGGCCGCCCTCGAAGCCGATTTCGACCGGGTCGGCGACATCCTGGTCGCCCTGGAGGAGCACATCCGGGAAGAGCTGATGCCGGGCCCGGACCTCCTGGAGATCGCCGACCCGCTCACCCACCTGGTCGGCTCGTGGAGCCTGGAGCGCGCCCGCGCCGGTGCCTGGGCGGCGGCCCGCCTGCTGTGGACGCTGCGCCGCTCCCCCGACCTGGCCGAGGAGTTCCGGGAGTCCCTCGACGCGGGCGTCGGCCTGGTCGGCCGCTGCCTGCTGACCCCGGGCCGGCTCAGCCGCCTGTGACGGCGAACGGACCGCTGCCGCCGAAGGCCAGTTCCGCGAAGCGTTCGCCGATGCGGCGATGACCGGCCGGGTCCGGGTGGAGCCTGTCGGGCAGGGGCAGTTCGGCGAAGTCCGCTTCGCCGTAGAGGGCGCGGCCGTCGAGGTGGTGCAGGTTCGGGTCGTCGGCCGCCCGCTGCGCGGTGACGCGCGCCAGTTCGTCGCGGATGACGCCGAGCGTCAGCCGCCCGGCGGCCCGGTCCGCCGGGTCGCCGAGCGCCCGGAAGCGCAGCTCCCCGCCCTCGAAGTCCGGCCCGGTGGGACCCGGGGTGTCCTCGTGGATGGGACACAGCACGGGAGAGACGACCAGCAGCGGGGTGGTGGAGTGCCCCTCGCGGACGGTGTCGAGGAATCCGTGCACGGCCGGGACGAAGGCGCGTAGGCGCATCAGGTCGTGGTTGACCAGATTGATGCCGATCTTGAGGCTGATCAGGTCCGCGGGAGTGTCCCGGATGGCGCGCGCGGTGAAGGGGTCGAGCAGGGCGTTGCCGCCGAATCCCAGATTGACCAGCTCCACGCCGCCCAGGGCGGCAGCGAGCGCGGGCCAGGTGCCGGTCGGGTCGGCGGCGAAGGAGCCGTGGCTGATGGAGCTGCCGTGGTGCAGCCACACCCTGCGGCCGCGGTCGGGGAGGGCCTCGACCGGGGCGTCGGTGCGCAGGGCGATGAGCTCGGTGACCTCCGTATGGGGCAGCCAGATCTCGATGTCCTTCATCCCGGCGGGGAGCCCGGTGAACCGGACGGTGCCGGGCGGGCCGGGCCGCAGGACCGCGGACCCGGTGGCCATGTCGACGACGCTCACGTTGCCGCCCGCCACGCTGCCCCGGCCGGCCGGGCGGCCGTCGACGAGCAGCTCGTACACACCGTCCGGGCGGGCCGGGGCGCCCTGGTAGACCACCTTGGTGGGGAGCGCGTCCAGCTCGACGGCGCTGGCCCCGGTCCGGAAGGCGAGGCGCACCCCGGAGGGCTGGGCCTCGACCGCGGCCAGGTTCGCGTCGGGGAACTGCCCGCGCGCGCGGGCGGGCAGCCGGTGCGGGAGCACGCCGTGCGCGGTGCGTTCCACGTCGAGGGCGCCGCGCAGCAGGTGCGCCTCGACGGCGGTGGTGATCCATCGGGCCGTGCCGGCCTGGTCGGAAGGGGCGTTCATGCCCCCACCCTGCCGACCCCGGGCCCGCCCCGCACCCGCTTTACGCGGGCGGGCGCTCACGCCGGGCATGAGCGGGCATGAGCGGGCATGAGTACGGGCCGCCGCCGCGATGTTTGCGCGGGGGCGGCCCGTGGTCACGGGGTCCGGGGCGTGGGTGTCACCGCCGGAGTCCGGGAGGGGGAGGTCAGTCCTCCGGGAGTTCGACCGGGGCGATGTCGTCGTAGACGTCGCCCGGGCCCGGGTTGGTGGAGTCGGTCGTGCCGCCCAGGTGGTGCATGACGCCCCAGACCGCGTTCAAGGCGGTCTGGACGGCGCCCTCGGCCCAGCCTGCCGTCCAGGAGATGTCGTCGCCCGCGAGGAAGATGCCGCGCTTGTCCTCGGGGAGGCGGTCCTGCATGAAGTGGGTGAACAGGCGTCGCTGGTAGCGGTAGTGGCCGGGGAGGTTGGCCTTGAACGCGCCCATGAAGTAGGGCTCGTTCTCCCAGGACACGGTCACCGGGTTGCCGATGATGTGGCGGCGGATGTCGACCTTCGGGTAGATCTCGCCGAGGGACTTCAGCATGACCTCCATCCGCTCGCTCGCGGACAGCGGCAGCCACTTCAGGCTGTCGTCGCACCAGGTGTACGAGAGGCAGATGACGGCGGGCTTGTCCGGGCCGTTGTCCAGGAGGTACGTACCGCGCGTCATGCGGTCCGTGAGGGTCATCGACATGACGTCGCGACCGGTCTCCTCGTCCTTGTCCAGCCAGAACGGCCGGTCCACCGGAATGAAGAGCTTCGAGCTCTCCATGTAGTGGGTGCGCTCCATCGCGGTCCAGTGGTCGATCGGGAACAGCGAGTCGTCGCAGGCGATCTTGGACAGCAGCATCCAGGACTGCGCCGTGAAGATCGCGGCGCGGTACGTACGGATGTCGCCCGAGGAGTCGGTGACGGTGATGCGGTTGCCGGCCGTGCGGTGCAGGCGGGTCACCGCGGGGCGCGGGGTGCCCTCGTGCAGGGAGGACAGCGAGGTGCCCTGCGCCCAGTGGACGATCTTCTCGGGCTCGCGCTCCCACAGGCGCATCGGGAGCTGCTGCGAGCCGCCCACGATGCCGCGGTGGTGGTCGTCCGCCTCGGTGTAGACGACTCGGAGGATCTCCAGGATGGAGTTCGGGAAGTCGGTGTCCCAGCCGCCGGTGCCGAAGCCGACCTGGCCGAAGATCTCGCGCTTGCGGAAGGACTGGAAGGCCTCGGACTTGCAGAGGAAGCCGTAGAAGGTCTCGTCGTCGAGCTTCTCGACGAGCTTGGCCCAGATCTCGCGGATGCGCGGGACGTCCCGCTCGCGCATCGCGGTGTTCATGTCGGAGAAGTCGGCGCCCTCGTCGAGGCAGGCGTTCCACGCTTCGGCGACATCGCGGTAGATCTGCGGGAGGTCGGCGATGGTCTCGGCGTAGTGGGTCTCGCCCTTGAGGTCCACGACCGTCGAGGGGGTGGCCTCGGCGAGCGGGTTCGGGAAGGGCTCGGTGACCAGGCCGACGAGGTCGATGTAGTGCTGCAGGGCCGTGGAGGACGGCGGGAAGCGCATGGCGCCCATCTCCGCGGTCAGGCCCTCGGTGCCGGCGCCCTCGAAGCCGACGGTGCGCAGCCGGCCGCCGATCTGGTCCGCCTCGTAGACGACGGGCTTGAGGCCCATCTTCATCAGCTCGTAGGCCGAGATGATGCCGGACAGGCCGCCACCGATGACGGCGACCTCGGTGCCGTGCTCGGTCGCCGGTATCTGGCCGAGGCCCGCCGGGTGGGCGAGGAAGTCGTCGTACGCGTACGGGAAGTCCGGCCCGAACATGGTGATCGGGGGCTGTCCGTCGCTGTGCGGGACGGCGGTGGTGGGCACCGTGGACGTCATGGGGTACGACTCCTTGCGGGGGTGGGGCAGGGGGAGGGCGCTGGCGGGACTCAGACGAGGGAGGCGTAGAGCCCGGGGCGGCGGTCGCGCAGGTACGGATTGTTCTCGCGCGAGGCGGCCAGCAGCTCGGGATCGGCCTCGCCGAACACCAGCTCCTCGCCGCGGCCGGCCCGGGTCCGGGTGACCCCGTCGGGGCTCGCCAGGCAGCTGAGTCCGACGAACTCGAACTCGCCTTCCGGGCCGGTGCGGTTGACGTACGCGATGTACATCTGGTTCTCGAAGGCCCGTACGGGGACGAGCTGTTCGGCGACGAACTGGAACGGGTGCATCTGCGCGGTCGGCACCAGCAGGAAGTCGGTGCCGGCGAGCGCGTGCGCCCGGACGTTCTCGGGGAACTCCACGTCGTAGCAGATCATGATGCCGATGCGGAGGCCGTTCAGGTCCGCCTGGACGACGGGGGTGTCGCCGGGGGTGAAGGCTTCCTGCTCGAAGCAGCCGAAGAGGTGGGTCTTGCGGTAGTTCGCGAGCCGGGCGCCGTCCGGGCCGACGAGCTGCGCCGCGTTGTACACGGTGTCGCCGTCCCGCTCGGGGTAGCCGTAGAGGACCGCGATCCCGTGACGGCGGGCGATGCCGCCGATGACGTGGGCGGACTCGCCGTCGGCGGGCTCGGCGAGACCGGCGACGTCCTCGACCGCGAGGGCGTAGCCGGTCAGGAACATCTCCGAGGTCACGAGGAGCCCGGCCCCGCCCTGTGCGGCGCGCGCGGCGGCCTCGTCGAGCGCCTTGAGGTTCTCGGCGGTGTCGCCGAGCCGTCCGGAGCTCTGGAGGAGGGCGGTGCGCAGCGGGGGCATGGACTACCTCTGTGGCAGGAGGGGTGGGGTCCTTAGACGGTACGTTCGCGCGTTCGACCCGGACAAGCCGTGACCGTTGCGCTGCGCGCATCGATTCGTTGCGTGTTCCACCACTTGCCCGGAGATTCGTTGCGCGGCGTTCCGCGGGGGCCCTGCGGGCCTGGTGAGAGCCCCCGCGATCCCTCTCAGGAGCCCGTGCGGAAGGCCGGGTGCGAGGCCAGGAAACGGAGATCGTCGAGGATGTCGGGGGCGTGGTCGGAGACCACCCGGCCGCTCCAGGTGTCGACGAGGGCGGGGACGGTCCGGGTGCCGTCGAAGTGGTGGCCCGCCGCCTCGTACGCGAGGCGCAGCTCGGTGTGCCCGGGCGCTGCGGTGTCGTCGCCGAGGACGGTGGCGCCGACGGAGTCCTCGATGCCCAGCAGGGCGAGGGCACCCGTCACCTGCCGGGAGCGCGGACAGTCGGCGGAGAGGTACAGGCGGTAGCGGTGCGGGACGGGGGAGAAACCGGTCCCGATGCGGCCGCGGAGGGCGGGCGCCGGACCGGTTCGGGGCAGGACGGTGTACGACATGGCTCTCCTGGGGCGGGGCGCGCGGAAGTGGCCTGAGCGGGGCGGTGCTCCCGGCGGCGCGGGGCGCGGGCCGGGTCGCCCGTGTGGGTCCGAAAGAGGCTCAGCCTCGCGCGGTGAATGCGCTGCACACCCGCAGGAGGTCGATGTGCAGGCGCCGGGTCAGCCACCAGCGGCGGAGGGTCCCTGTGTCCACCGGTCCCGCCCCCGTCCCGTCCTCGCGAGGCCCGTCCCGCGGTCGTTAGGCTTCCCGGGGCGGGCGCCGGCCGTCGCGGCCGTCCCCCGCAGTCTCGTGGCGGCACATGGGGCCGTCAAGAAGGCGGTGACGGCCGGTTTCGCCGCCGCACCGACGGAAAGGGAGTTCCGCACCGATGTCCCCCGAGGTACCCGACGTACTCGACAACCCGGTCTGGGCCGCGCTGACCGGACCGCACCGTGCCTTCGCCGAGCACGGGCCCGCGGGCCTGGCCGCCCGCTACGCGCAGGACGCGAGCCCGTTCGCGGCGCTCGCCGACCCGCGGGACCCCCGCGCGTGGGCGGATCTTGCGGCGCTGGCCGGCCCCGGTGAGGGGGTCTGGGTGACCGGGCTGCTGACCCCGCCGCCGGGCTGGGAGACCGTGGCGGCGATTCCCGGCGTACAGCTGGACGGCCGGGGGGTACGGGCCGAGGCCGCGCCCGACGCGGCCGCGCTGGGGCCGGGCGACGTGCCGGAGATGCTGGAGCTGGTCGAGCTGACCAGGCCGGGCCCGTTCATGGACCGGACCGTCGAACTGGGCACGTACCTCGGGATCCGGCACGAGGGGCGGCTCGTCGCGATGGCCGGGGAGCGGATGCGGCCGGCGGGCTGGTCGGAGATCAGCGCGGTGTGCACGCACCCGGACCACCGGGGCCGGGGCCTGGCGGGCCGGCTGATACGGGCGGTCGCAGCCGCGGTACGCGAGCGCGGGGACAGCCCGTTCCTGCACGCGGCGGCGGAGAACACGGGGGCGGTGCGGCTCTACGAGTCGATGGGGTTCACCCTGCGGCGCCGGCCGGACTTCCTGGGGCTCCGTACGCCGGCCAAGGAGGCGTGACCCACGGGCCGTCGGCCACGGCGGGGTTTCGCGGGGCGTCCAGCGGTCAGACGCGGGACAACCCACGGAAAGGAACTGCCATGACCGACGTCTCACGCCTGCCCGGCGCCGCGCACCACTTCTGGCAGTGGCAGTCCCGGGCGGCCTGCCGCGATCTGGGCTCCGGCCGCTTCTTCCATCCCGCCGGAGAACGCGGCGAGGACCGGGAGGAGCGGGACGCCGCCGCCAAACGGGTCTGCGCGGGGTGCCCGGTGCGGGCCGCCTGCCTCGATCACGCGCTGCGCACCCGTGAGCCGTTCGGCGTCTGGGGCGGGCTCACGGAGGAGGAACGGCACGCCCGGCTCGCCGGGGTGGAGCCGGCTCTGCGGGCCTGAGCGGCGGCGGGGACGTGCCCTACTTCCCCGAGGCCGCTTGGCCGTGCGGGCCTGTCTACGCGGGCCTGGCTAGGCGGGCGCGCCCGAGGTGAAGCGGCGCAGGAGCGGGGAGAGGACCAGGACGGACTTGGTGCGTTCCACGAAGGGTTCGCCCGCGATGCGTTCCAGTACCCGCTCGAAGTGCCGCATGTCGGAGGCGAAGACCTGGACGAGGGCGTCCGCGTCGCCGGTGACGGTCGACGCGGACACCACCTCGGGGTACCGCTCCAGACCTCGCCGGATGTCGTCCGGCGAGGTGTTGTGGCGACAGTAGATCTCGATGAAGCCCTCGGTCTCCCAGCCCATCGCGGCGGGGTCCACGCGGACCGTGAAGCCGGTGATGGCGCCTTCGGCCCGCAGCCGGTCCACGCGCCGCTTCACGGCGGGGGCGGAGAGACCGACCTCGGAGCCGATGTCCGCGTAGGAGCGGCGGGCGTCCTCGGCCAGGGCGTGCACGATGCGTTCGTCGAGATCGTTCAGTCGCACTGCGGGTGGATCACTTCTCTGCTGTGGCCAGTGTGGAGCGGCGAATGCCGTACAGGAAGTAGACCACGAGGCCGACGGCCATCCAGACACCGAAGGCGACCCAGGTCGCGCCCGGCAGGCTGTACATCATGTAGGCGCAGGCGATGAAGCCGAGGATCGGCGGGACCGGGTACCACGCCACCTTGAAGGTGCGCGGCATGTCGGGCTTGGTGCGGCGCAGGATGACGACGGCGACGTTGACCAGGGCGAAGGCGAAGAGCGTACCGATGCTGGTCGCGTTGGCGAGCTCACCCAGGGGGATGAACGCGGCGAGGGCGCCGCAGAAGATGGAGACGATCACGACGTTGGCGCGCGGGGCGCCGGTCTTCTCGTCGACCTTGGCGAAGACCTTGGGGACCAGGCCGTCGCGGGACATCGCGAAGAGGATGCGGGTCTGGCCGTAGAGGACGGCGAAGACGACGGAGGCGATGGCGACCACGGCGCCGGCGGCGAGGACGACGCCCCAGACGCTGGTACCGGTCACGTTGGTCATGATCTGGGCCAGGGCGGCCTCGGTGCCCTCGAAGTCCTGCCACGGCATGGCGCCGACGGCGACGAAGGCGACGAGGACGTACAGGACGGTGACGATGCCCAGCGAGAGCATGATCGCGCGGGGCAGGTCCTTCTTCGGGTTCTTGGCTTCCTCACCGGCGGTGGAGGCGGCGTCGAAGCCGATGTACGAGAAGAAGAGCGTGGAGGCGGCGGCGCTGATGCCGGTGACGCCGAGCGGGGCGAGCGGGGCGTAGTTGCCGGACTTGATGCCCATGACGCCGATGCCGATGAAGAGCACCAGCGTGACGATCTTCACCGCGACCATGATCGAGTTGATCATGGCGCTCTCCTTGGCGCCGCGCATCAGGAAGACCATGGCGAGCAGGACCACGACCAGCGAGGGCAGGTTGATCCAGCCTCCCTCGCCGAGCGGGGCGCCGAGCTTCTCCGGGATGGTGATGCCTATGGTCCCGTCGAGGAGCTCGTTGAGGTACTGGCCCCAGCCGACGGCGACGGCCGCCACGGAGACGGCGTACTCCAGGACCAGGCACCAGCCGCAGATCCAGGCGATGAACTCGCCCATGGTCGCGTAGGAGTACGAGTACGAGGAGCCGGAGACCGGCACGGATCCGGCCAGCTCCGCGTAGGAGAGGGCCGAGAACAGCGCGGTCAGGCCCGCGATGATGAAGGAGATCGTCACGGCCGGGCCGGCCTTGGGGGCGGCCTCGCCGAGGACGACGAAGATGCCGGTGCCCAGGGTGGCGCCGATGCTGATCATCGTCAGCTGCCACATGGTGAGCGAGCGGCGCAGCGTGCCGCCCTCACCCTGGCCGCCCTCGGCGACCAGCTGCTCGACCGGCTTGCGGCGCAGCAAAGGATGGGCAGGCTTGCGGGGCTCGGAGGTGAGCGGTGGCGCCTGGCCGGTTTCGAGCACGGGGGGACTCCTTTGACACTGCGGGTGGGGATAAGGCGTCGACCGCAGCGGTCCTGAGCAGGAGCAGGCGCGCGGAAAGCGCGCCTGGGCATGGGGGACCGCCGAGCAGGCGGTCCGCGCCACTCCACGTACAGCGAGTGAGCCTACGAGCTGAGGGATAGCGCCCGTAATGCACCATCCTTGCACATTGGCGAATGATCGTTGCGCGGATCTGTCCCGGATGGCCCTTTGTTGCGCACGGATGATCGATCACTGCGCGGTAACGCTCCGCTTCCTTTTCTTGACAGTTCATCAGATCTGCCGCAGCGTGCCGCCGGGGCCGGGCGGCCCCACTGGTCCGCCCGCCGGCGGTCGATCCGGGCTCCGGCGGGGTACGGGTGAACCCGGCGGCCCGGGAGCGGGGCGGGGGCGCGGCGCCCGGCCGCGGATCCCGCACCCGGCGAACGGAGGAGACGCGTGAGAGGACCGAGCGGCGCCGACGAGGAGTGGCAGGACCCCGGACCCTTCCTGCGCGGAGTGGCCTGGCTGGACAAGGGGCGCCCGGTACGGGCCGACCCGGCCGACACCATGCGGCTGCCCTGGGACACCGGCGAGCGGGCCACCCTGCCCATAGGCGTCCGGCTGGAGTTCACCACCGAGACGGCGCGGGCGGTGGAGATCCGCTACCGGGCCACGGTTCCCGGTCCCACCGACGCCCTGCGCGACCTCTCGCACGGCTTCGCCCTGTGGGACCGGCACGGGGTGGTCCGCGAGGTGTTCACCGAACCGGCCGGCGAAGCCGTCGTACGGATCGAACTGCCCGGCGGTGCCGGCCCGTTCACCATCCACCCGCCCGAGACCCAGTCCCCGCTGATCCTCGGCCTGCGCGGAATGGGCGGCCCGCTCGCCCCGCCGCCGCCCGCCCCGCGCTGGATCGTGCACGGCGACTCCATCACCGAGGGCTGGTGGTCCACCCGCCCCGCCCACGGCTGGCCCGCGGTCACCGGCCGGGCGCTGGGCTGGGACACCGTGAACCTCGGCTACGCGGGCGCCGCCCGCGGGGAGCTCGCCACCGCCGAACAGCTCGCCGCCCTGCCCGCCGACGTCATCACCCTCGCCTTCGGCACCAACTGCTGGTCCCGGGTGCCCTTTTCCGCCCCGCTGCTCTACGAGACCACCCGCGCCTTCCTCGACCTGGTCCGCCAGGGGCACCCGCGGACCCCGATCCTGCTGGTCTCCCCCGTCCTTCGGCCCGACGCCGAGCGCACCCCGAACAAACTGGGCGCCACCCTGGGCGCCCTGCGCGACGCGATGGAGCGCGCCACGCGGGACCGGATGGCCGCCGGGGACGGCCGCCTCGCCGTGCTCCCGGGCCGTGACCTGCTCGGTCCCGAGCACCTGGCGGACGGACTCCACCCCAACGACGCCGGACACCAGGTACTCGGCCTCGCTGTGGCCACGGCTCTGCGGCGGACCGGGTTCGGTACCGGGTGAGTGAAACAGCCCACACGAATCCGCTTGAACAGATCGACCCCGACAGGGCGTGTCCTTCGCACAGTTGCCGACGCACCGGAGACGGGCGACGGACACGGAGACACCACACGTGGGAGAGATCAAGATGGGCATCAAGCGCGGAACCACCCTGGCCGCCGTGGCAGTCGTCGTCACCCTCACGGCGACAGCCTGCGACGGCGGGTACGAGTCCAAGGCCGGCGACGCGAAGCCGGCCGGGGCCGCGGCCGCGGCCCCGGCCTCCGGAGCCGGCGGCTACGGCTCCGACTACGGCGCGGGGGACGCCGCCGGAGCGGGAGATGCCGCCGGAGCGGGCACCAAGGCCGCCGGGCAGCTGGCGATCGCCCAGAACGAGGAGCTCGGCTCCGTCCTCGCCGACAGCGCCGGATTCACCCTCTACCGCTTCGACAAGGACACCGCCAAGCCGCCGAAGTCCAACTGCGAAGGGGACTGCGCGAAGACCTGGCCGGTGGTCGCGGCCGGCGACGCCACCGCCGCCGCGGGCATGGACGCGTCGGTGCTCGGCGAGGTGGTTCGCAGCGACGGCAGCAAGCAGCTGACCGTGGGGGGCTGGCCGGTGTACCGCTACAGCAAGGACACCAAGGCGGGCGAGACCAACGGGCAGGGCGTCGGCGGGACCTGGTTCGCGCTTGCGCCCGACGGGAAGAAGGCCGCGAAGCAGGCGACTGCCGCACCGGCTGCCCCGGCAGGTGCGGGCGAGGCCTCGGGCGCCCTGACCGTGGCCAAGGACCCCAAGCTCGGCGAGCACATCGTCGACGGCAACGGGATGACCGTCTACCGGTTCAAGAAGGACACCGCCTGGCCGATGGCCTCCAACTGCACCGGTGACTGCGTGGCCAAGTGGCCGGTGGTGCCCCCGGTGGACAAGGCCAACGCCAAGGGCATCGTGGAGAAGGGCTACTCCGTGCTGGACCGCCCCGACGGCAAGAAGCAGCAGGCGATCGACTGCTGGCCCGTCTACACCTTCTCCGGCGACAAGAAGGCCGGCGACATCAACGGGCAGGGCGTCGGCGGCACCTGGTACGCGGTCTCCCCCGACGGCAAGCTGATCACCACCTCCTGACCACCGCCTCCTGACCGCCACCCCTTCCCCCACTCACGAACCGCGCGGCCCCCTGCCCCCCCCTCCCCCCGGCAGGCGGGCCGCGCACCGTTCCGCCCCGGCGCCGTCGTCCATAGACTCCACCGCATGCTGCGCGTACTGGCCGTCGACGACGAGAAGCCGCTCCTGGAGGAGCTCCTCTACCTGTTGCGCTCCGATCCCCGGGTGCGCAGCGCGGAGGGGGCCTCGGACGCGACCGAGGCGCTGCGCCGGATCACCCGGGCGCTGGAGACCGGCCCGGACGGGGCCGACGCCATCGACGTGGTCTTCCTCGACATCCACATGGCCGGGCTGACCGGGCTGGACATCGCCCGGCTGCTGGCCGGGTTCGCGCGGCCGCCGCTGATCGTGTTCGTCACCGCCCACGAGGGGTTCGCCGTGCAGGCCTTCGACCTCAAGGCCGTGGACTACGTACTCAAGCCCGTACGACCGGAGCGGCTGGCCGAGGCCGTGCGGCGGGCGTGCGCGCAGCTGGGCCGGGCCGGAGAGGCTCCGGCGGCCGCCGGACAGTGGGTGCCGGCCGGTCCGCCCGCCGCCGCCGTTCCCGCCTCACCGGCCCCGTCGGCCCTGCCGGCCGTGCCGGTGCCGCGCCGCCCGGCGGCCGAGGTCACCGTCGCCGACCGCACGCCGGAGCAGATCGCCGTCGAACTGGGCGGGGTCACCCGGTTCGTGGCGATCGCCGACATCGCCTACGTCGAGGCCCAGGGCGACTACGCCCGGCTGCACACCGACGAGGGCAGCCATCTGGTCCGGATCCCGCTGTCCACGCTGGAGGAGCGGTGGGCGGCGCGCGGGTTCGTCCGGATCCACCGCCGTCATCTGGTGGCCCTGGCCCGGATCGACGAGCTGAGGCTGGACGCGGGCACCACCAGCGTCCGGGTGGGCTCGGCGGAGCTCCAGGTGAGCCGCAGGCACGCGCGGGAGCTGCGGGACCTCCTGATGCGCCAGGCGACCGGCTGAGCCGGCCGGCGTGCCCGCGCCCGACCGTCGGCCGGGCGACGGCGACCGTCCGGCGGCGCGGCAGCGCCGTTCGTCGCACGCCGAGGGGCGTACGGCGATCCGCCGGAACCGTCGGCCGCACCGGCCCGGTGAACGGCCCTCCGGGGTCACCGCCCCCGCGTATCGTGGATCTTCCGGCGCGGGAGGAGCGAGATGTCCGAAATCCAGGCGCTGCTCGACGCCCTCACCGGACTGCCCCGCACCCGGCCCACCGGGCCCGACGAGGCCGAGGCACTGCTGGCCCGGCTGCGCAGCGCGGCCGCCCGCTGGGCCGACATCCTGTACGAGGCCGGCGAGGGCGTCCGCGACCAGGTGCCGCCCCGCGCGGAGGCGGCGCTGACGCTGGCCTTCCGCCGCGCCGAGGAGTCGTACGTGGAGCTGGAGATCGCCCTGCGCGACTGCGCGGAACACCGCGACCCGGTGATCTGAGCCGCGGGGCCCCACCCGGTCCGAATCGTGCCTGTTGCCCTGTCAGGGGGCGTGCGTAGACTCCCGTCACCCTCCCCCTCGCGTCGCCGGGGGACCGCACCCCCTGCCGAAGGACCGCCCGGTGAACCAGACGTACGCGCTGACCGCGGTCACCGTCGTCGTACTGGTCACGGTCCTGGTCGGCGCCCTGGGGCTGCGGATATCCCGGACCACCTCCGACTTCTACGTCGCCTCGCGCACGGTCGGGCCCCGCCTGAACGCGGCGGCCATCAGCGGGGAGTACCTCTCCGCCGCGTCCTTCCTCGGGGTGGCCGGGCTGGTGCTGCTCCAGGGTCCGCAGATGCTCTGGTATCCGGTGGGCTACACCGCCGGGTACCTGGTGCTGCTCGTGCTGGTGGCGGCCCCGCTGCGCCGATCGGGCGCGTACACGCTGCCGGACTTCGCCGAGGCCCGGCTCGAGTCCCAGGCGGTGCGCCGGATCGCGGTGCTCTTCGTCATCGGGGTCGGCTGGCTGTACCTGCTGCCGCAGCTGCAGGGCGCGGGGCTGACCCTGGCGATCCTGACCGGAGCCCCGCACTGGGTGGGCGGGGTGGTCGTCGCCGTCGTGGTGAGCGCCGCCGTGGCCGCCGGCGGGATGCGCAGCATCACCTTCGTGCAGGCCTTCCAGTACTGGCTCAAGCTCACCGCCCTGCTGGTCCCGGCCTTCTTCCTGGTCGCCGCGTGGGCCGGGGACGGTGCGCCGCGGGCCTCCTTCGACGCCCCGGCCGTCTTCCGCGAGCACACCGCCGTCACGCTGGCCGAGGACGTACGGCTGTCGGTGGAGGCGCCGCTCACGGTGACGGTGACCGGGCAGGTGGACGGGCGGACGTACGAGGCCGCCCCGGTGACCCTGGCCGCCGGACAGCACTCCGTACGGGCCCGCGCGCGGCTGGAGTTCAGCCCGGACACGCCCGTCCCCGACACCCGGGCGGAGGCGGGCCTCGGGGTGTCCAGCTGGTCGGAGCCGCTGTCCGGGGACCGCCGGGAGTACCGGCTGTACGCGACGTACGGGCTGATCCTGGCCACCTTCCTCGGCACGATGGGCCTGCCGCACGTCGCGGTGCGCTTCTACACCAGCCCCAACGGGCGGGCCGCGCGCCGCACCACGCTGGTCGTGCTCGGGCTGGTCGGGGTCTTCTACCTGCTGCCGCCGGTGTACGGGGCGCTGGGCCGGATCTACGCACCCGAGCTGGCCCTCACCGGCGACGCGGACGCGGCGGTGCTGGTGCTGCCCGAGCGGATGCTGGGCGGGCCGCTCGGGGACCTGCTGGGGGCGCTGCTGGCCGGGGGCGCCTTCGCGGCCTTCCTGTCGACGGCCTCGGGGCTGACCATGGCGGTGGCCGGGGTGCTGCACCAGGACCTGCTGCCGGCCCGCGGGGTGCGCAGCTTCCGCTTCGCGGTGCTGCTGGCGATCCTGGTGCCGCTGGGCGGGAGCGTTCTGGCGCGCGACGTACCGGTGGCGGACGCGGTGGGGCTGGCCTTCGCGGTGTCGGCCTCGTCGTTCTGTCCGCTGCTGGTCCTGGGCATCTGGTGGCCCCGGCTGACGCCGCCGGGTGCGGTGGCCGGGCTGGTCACGGGCGGCGGGGCGGCGCTGAGCGCGGTACTGGCGACCCGGGGCGGCCTGGCCCCGGCGGGCTGGATGCACACGCTGCTGGCTTGGCCGGCGGCGTGGTCGGTGCCGCTGGGGTTCCTGACGATGGTGCTGGTGTCGCTGGGCACCCGGTCGAGGATCCCGGGCGGGACGGCGGCCACCCTGGCGCGGCTGCACCTGCCGGAGGACGTGGCCGGGGACCGGACGGCGGGCGCCCGGTGACGGGGGCGGTGGTCGCGGTGCTGGCGGTGGCGGGCGCGGTCCTGCTGCTGGGCGGGGGCTGGGCGGCGGGCCGCCGGCACGCCCGGCGCGGTGAGCGGGCCGCCGGCCTCGATCTCGGGACCCCGGTGGAGCGGGCCACCTTCCACACCCTGCACACGGCTTCGCTCGCCGCTCCCCCGCTGCGCGCCGGGCTGACCGAGGACGCCGCCCGCAAGGCCGCCCGGCGGCTGCGGTCACTGCTGGGCACGGAGGCGCTGTGCCTGACCGACCGGGAGTCGGTGCTGGCGTGGGACGGTCCGGGCGCCGACCACCACGAGCGGCGGGCGATGGCCCGGGTGGCGGTGATGCTGGCGTCGGGGCGGAGCCAGAGCGTGCGGACCGAGTGCCAGCGGCCGGACTGTCCGCTGAAGTGGGCGGTGGTGGCCCCGCTCACGGGCGAGGACGGGATGCTCGGCGCGCTGGTGGCCTACGGGTCGCGGGAGTCGGCGGTGCTGGTGCGGGCGGCGACGGAGGTCGCGCGGTGGGTGTCCGTACAGCTGGAGCTCTCGGAGCTGGACCGGTCGCGGACCCGGCTGATGGAGGCGGAGATCAAGGCGCTGCGGGCGCAGATCTCCCCGCATTTCATCTTCAACTCACTCGCCGCGATCGCCTCGTTCGTCCGGACGGATCCGGAGCGGGCCCGGGACCTGCTGCTGGAGTTCGCAGACTTCACCCGGTACTCCTTCCGGCGGCACGGTGATTTCACCACGCTCGCCGAGGAGTTGCGGTCCGTCGAGCAGTATCTGGCGCTGGCCGGAGCCCGGTTCGGGGACCGGCTGAAGGTCACCCTGCAGGTGGCACCGGAGGTGCTGCCCGTGGCGCTGCCGTTCCTGTGCCTCCAGCCGCTGGTGGAGAACGCCGTCAAGCACGGACTGGAGGACTCCCCGCGGGACTGCCGGATCACGATCACCGCGCGGGACGCGGGTGCGGAGGCGGTGATCACGGTGGAGGACAACGGCGTCGGGATGGATCCGGCCCTGCTGCGCCGGATCCTGGCCGGGGAGCACCGGGGTTCCTCGTCCGGCGTCGGGCTGCCCAACGTCGACGAGCGGATCCGGCAGGTGTACGGGGACGCGTACGGGCCGGTGATCGAGACGGGCGTCGGAGCCGGCATGAAGGTCACCGTGCGCATACCCAAGTACCGTGCGGGTGTGCACAGTTCACCGCCGGGCCACCCGCCTCACCGGTACTGACGGCGGCGGCCGTGGCATCCTTCGACCGGCGCGACGTGACCGGAAGGGATTGCCGACGTGCGGGTCGGACGGGAACAGCAGCGTGACGAGTTACGGGAATGGGTGCGCGGGGGTGCGCACGGCGGCGGCGCTCACGGGGCCTGCCTGATGGTGGAGGGCGAGCCCGGCGCGGGCCGGACCGCCTTCGTACGGGAGGCACTGGTGCTGGCGGCGGCGCTGGGCTGCCGGGTGCGGTACGCGGCGGCCGACGCGCTCGCGGCGGACCTGCCGCTGCGTGCCGCACTGGACTGCGTGCACCCTTCGGGCCCGGCCCGGGCCGCCGTCGTCGCGCTGCTGCGGGAGGCCGAGCGGGCGGCGGCACCCGGCGGCGCCCTGCTGGCGGCGATGGACCTGCTGGTGGCCGGGGTCGAGGAGTGGTGCGCGCAGCGGCCGCTGCTGCTGGTACTGGACGACCTGCACTGGGCGGATACGGCCAGTCTGCTCCTGTGGCGGCGCCTGGCCCGCACGGCGGCGGCAGGGCGGCTCCCGCTGCTGCTGGCGGCGACCAGGCGGCCGCTGCCCCGCCGGCCCGGGGCGCAGCGGCCGTGCGCGGCGCCACATGGACACACGGTCCGGCTGGAGCCGCTGACCGCGGCGGAGTCGGCCGAGCTGGTCCACGGCTTGCTGGGGGCGCCGCCCGGGCCGCGGCTGCGGGAGGCGGCGGAGCAGGCGGGCGGCAATCCCCGGTTGCTGCGGGACCTGCTCGCCCAGTGGTCCGGGCTCGTCCGGGTCGAGGGCGGCTGCGCCGAACTGTCCGTTGCGGTGGCCGAGTTGCCGCCGCCGCCCGCTTCCCTGGCGCACGGGCCCGACTTCCTCTCCGGCCCGGCGCGCACCACCCTGCGGCATGCGGCGCTGCTGGGCCCGGCGTTCACCGCGCGCGAGCTGGCCCTCGTACAGGCCAGGCCCGCACGGGAGTTGCTCGCGGATCTGGAGGAGCCGCTGCTGGCGGGGCTGCTGGAGGACATCGGGGACCGGCTGCGCTTTCGCCATCCGGCGCTGCGGCGGGCGCTGTACGCGCAGACGCCGGGGGCCCTGCGCACGGCCCTGCATCAGGACGCCGCGCGGGCCTTCGCCGAGGCGGGGCTGGCCCCGGCCCGGATCGCCGGGCAGCTGCTGTGCGCCGGCCGGCTGAGCCCCTGGGCGGTGCGCTGGCTCGCCGCTTCGGCGCCGGCGCTGATCGCCGAGGCCCCGGGCGTCGCGGCCGAGCTGCTGGAGCGGGCCGTGGCACAGGGCGATCCGCGGGAGCGGGAGACCCTGGAGGCACTGGAGGAGCAGCTGGCGGACGCGGCACTGATGCTGCGGCGAACGGAGTCCGCGGCCCTCCTCGACGCGCTGCGGGCCCGGACCACGGATGCCGACCGGCGGGCGGCGGTGGACTTCAAGCTGGTCTCGGCGCTGATGATCCAGGGGGACATGGACCGTTCCCTGGCGGTGACCGAGCGGGCCCTGGCGGAGGAGTTCCCCTCGGCCGTCTGGCGGCTTCGGCTGGAGGCCTGCCGGGTGCTGGCGCTGGCCGATCTGCACCGGCCGGCCGAGGCGTTCGCGCTGGCCGGGCCGGTGGTGGCGGGCGCTCGGCGGCTGGGCGATCCGCTGTGCGCGGCGGAGGCCCATCACGCGATGTCGTTCGCGCTGTTCCACCTGGGGCGCGGCCGGGACTCGCTGCACCACGTCGCGGAGGGGATCGCGTACGCGCGGCGCAGTCCGGCGGCCAACGACATGCGGCTGCTGCTGCTGGCGAACCAGGCGGAGGGCCACCTGCGCTTCGACGAGCCGGAGACCGTGGCGGCGGCCCTGCGGGAGGCGCGGGAGCTGGCGGCCGCGACCGGCTCGACGGGGCGGCTGGTGGTGACCGAGGCCCGGCTCGCCGAGTTCCACTACCGGCTCGGTGACTGGGACGAAGCCGTGTCCGGCGTGGCCAGGGCGCGTGCGCTGCCGGTGTCCGACGGATGGCTTCCGGTGGTGGTGCACGGGCTGCGGGCGCTGGTACTGGGCCACCGCGACGAGCGGGAGGCGGCGGGCGCGGAGCTCGCGGAGCTGCCGGCCGACGCCTTCGGTACGCCCGCGGCACGCCGGTACGCCTCCCACGTGCTGCTGGCCCGGGCCCTGTTGGCGGAGCGGGACGGCCGCCCGGCCGACGCGCTGCGCGCGCTGCTGCCCGAGCTGGCCGATGACGCGCGGGACGCGGTGTCGTACGAGCGCCCCTGGGTGCTGTCGGAGATCGTCCGGCTCGCCCTGGAGAGCGCGCAGACGGGTACGGCGCGGGAGGCGGTGGCGGCGTGCGGGCGCGTGGCGGCGGCGCTGCCCGGCTACCCGGGTCCGGCGCTGGCCCTGCTGCGCTGCCGGGGCCTGTTCGCGCAGGATCCGGAGCTGCTGGCGCAGGCCGTGGCGCACGGGGAGCGCGGCGGGTGGCCGCTGGTGCTGGGTCACACCCTGGAGGACCTGGCGGTGGCCCGGGCCTGGCACGGCGATCTGGCGGGGTCCCGGTCGGCGCTGACGCGCGCGGTTGCGGCGTACGAGGACCTGGGCGCCCGGTGGGACATCGCCCGGGCCGATGCCCGGCTGCGGAGCCTGGGGGTGCGCCGCGGCAGCCGGTCGGCGCGGCGGCGGCCGGCGAACGGCTGGGAGGCGCTGACCCCGGCCGAGCTGAAGGTGGCGCTGCTGGTGGCGCAGGGCCGTTCGAATCCGGAGATCGCGAGCGCGCTGTTCCTGTCGCGCAGGACGGTGCAGACGCACGTGTCGCACATCCTGGCCAAGCTCCAGGTCCGCTCCCGTGCGGCGGTGGCGGCTCAGGCGGCGGCCCGTCCCGAGGGTGCGCCGGGTCCGTAGCCGGGCATGGCGGCGCGCAGCGCCCGTAAGGCGTAGTACGTACGGGACTTCACGGTCCCGGGGGGAACTCCGAGCACCTGGGCGGCCTCGCAGACGGAGGCTCCGCGGAAGTAGATCTGCACCAGCACGGCGCGGTGCTCGGGGCTGAGCAACAGCAGGGCTCCGTGCAGGTCCAGGGAGGTGACGGCCTCCTCGGTGCGGTCGTCGGCGGCCGGCGAGTGCTCCAGGGCGTCCGGCCCGACCTCGGCGGGGCGTACCTGGCGGGCCCGCCGGGCGTCGATGGCCAGGCGCCGGCCGACGGTGTAGAGCCAGGGCCGCACGGAGGCGTGGGCGCTCTCCAGCGCCTCGGGGTGGGTCCAGGCGCGGAAGAGCGTCTCCTGGAGGAGGTCCTCGGCGCGCTGCCGGTCGCCGAAGGTCAGGCCGAGGAGGAAGCCGTAGAGGGCCTTGCCGTGCTCGCTGTGCAGCCGGGCGAGGGCGTGTGCGTCGGTGCGACGGGTGAGGGTGCTGGTCACGGGGTGCCCCTTCCAGGTCGGATGACCTGAGCGTGACGGAGCCGTGCCGTGGAGTTATCCGCCGCTTGGCGTATCCCGCCCCGCCGGTCGCCGACCGGTCGGTCGGACGAGCCGAACGGTCGACCGGCTCCGCCGGGGGCTGTGGTGCGCGCCGCGCGCGAACGCCGACCCACGGACGGTCCCGGGACGGGCCGCGCCCCGGGAAACGGGCGTGGCCCCCGGGACCGTCCGTGGGGACGGGCCCGGGGGCCACGGGAGGAAGAGCGGGGGAACTAGCTCCAGCTGGCGTGCAGCGGCTTGCCCTCGGCGTAGCCCGCGGCCGACTGGACGCCGACCACGGCGTTCTCCTCGAACTCCGCGAGGGATCCGGCGCCGGCGTAGGTGCACGAGGACCGGACACCCGCGATGATCGAGTCGATCAGGTCCTCGACGCCCGGACGGGCCGGGTCGAGGAACATGCGCGAGGTGGAGATGCCCTCCTCGAACAGACCCTTGCGGGCCCGGTCGTAGGCCGACTCCTCGCTCGTACGGTTCTGCACCGCACGCGCGGAGGCCATGCCGAAGGACTCCTTGTAGAGGCGGCCCTCGGCGGACTGCTGGAGGTCGCCCGGGGACTCGTACGTACCGGCGAACCAGGAGCCGATCATGACGTTCGACGCGCCGGCGGCCAGGGCCATCGCCACGTCGCGCGGGTGACGGACGCCGCCGTCGGCCCACACGTGCTTGCCGAACTTCTTGGCCTCGGCCGCGCACTCCAGCACCGCGGAGAACTGCGGGCGGCCCACGCCGGTCATCATGCGGGTGGTGCACATGGCGCCGGGGCCCACACCGACCTTGATGATGTCCGCGCCGGCCTCGATCAGGTCGCGCACGCCCTCGGCGGCGACGATGTTGCCGGCCACGATCGGGACCTGCGGGTCCAGCGCGCGGACGGCCCTGATCGCGTTGATCATCGATTCCTGGTGGCCGTGCGCCGTGTCGATGACGAGCGTGTCCACGCCCGCGTCGAGCAGCTGC
The DNA here is from genome assembly GCF_036203305.1 of Streptomyces sp. NBC_00190. Lineage (GTDB taxonomy): Bacteria > Actinomycetota > Actinomycetes > Streptomycetales > Streptomycetaceae > Streptomyces. The sequence goes on from NZ_CP108131.1 coordinate 1,692,620, forward strand.
TTGGCCTTGGCCACGAAGTCGCCGTTGATGCCGACGGCGGCCGCGATGCGCAGCCTGCCGTTGGCGTCGGTGGCCGGGGTGTACAAGGTCGCGCGCAGCGCGCCCTTGCGGGTGAGGATGCCGACGAGCTTGCCGTCCTTGTCGACGGCCGGTGCCAGCTTGCGGTGGCCTGCGTCGAGCTTGTTGAAGGCCTCGCGCGGGTCGATGTCGGCGTCGATGAGCAGCAGCTCCTTCGACATGACCTCGGAGAGCTGGGTGAAGCGGTCCACGCCGGTGAGGTCGTGGTCGGTGACGACGCCGACCGGGCGGCCCTCGCCGTCGACGACGACGCCGGCGCCGTGGGCGCGCTTGGGCAGCAGGGACAGCGCGTCGGCGACTGTCTGGGTGGGCGCCAGCGTGATCGGGGTGTCGAGCACGAGGTGGCGGGTCTTCACCCAGGAGATGACGTCGGTGACGACCTCGATCGGGATGTCCTGCGGGATGACGACGATGCCGCCGCGGCGGGCGACCGTCTCGGCCATCCGGCGGCCCGCGATGGCGGTCATGTTCGCCACGACGAGGGGAATGGTGGTGCCGGTGCCGTCGGGCGCGGAAAGGTCGACGCCCTGACGGGAACCGACCGCGGAGCGGCTCGGCACCATGAACACATCGTCGTACGTCAGGTCGTACGGCGGCTTCTGGTCATTGAGGAAACGCACGTGCTGAACATCCCAGTCGATCGGAGGTACCCCGACCTGTCAGCCGAGGAAACGCACGTACTTCATTCTCCCACGACCTGCCGTTTACACGGTCCGGGCCGATCGTCCAGGACATACCGGGCCGTGTGGTCGGTTCCTACAGGACCTTGGTCCCGGGCGCGCGCGGGATGCGCCGGACGGGCGGAGACTGGAGACCGGAGAAGGGGAGTGGGGAGAGGAAACGCAGGCTCCAGGTCTCCGAGGAGAGGCGTCCCGACATGCGACGCAGTCCCGCCCGTGCGTTGGCCGCGGCACTGCTGCTCGTCCTCGCGTCGGCTCCGGCCGCCGCCTCGGCCCCGGTTGACCAGGCTCCGCCGCCCGCGGCGGTCTCCGCCCGGTACGGGGACGACTGCCCGCAGGAGGGTCTCGGCCCCGAGCTGACCGCCAAGCTGGACCAGGCCATCGAGCGCACCCGGAAAGAGGCCGGCGTACCCGGAGTGATCGTCGGGCTGTGCCTGCCCGGTCGGGGCAGCTACATCCGTGCCACCGGCGTCGCCGACACCGCCACGGGCCGGCCGATGCAGACCGGCCTGCTCATGCGCATCGCCAGCGTGACCAAGACGTTCACGGTCACCGCAATACTCGAACTGGTCGACGACGGCCTCGTCGGACTCGACGACCCGATCTCCAAGTACGTCGCCGGCGTCCCCGACGGCGGCCGTATCACCCTGCGGCAGATGGCCGAGATGCGCAGTGGCCTGTACCCGTACACCGCCGACCCCGACTTCGTGCAGGCGCTGGTCGCCGGCCCCGAGCGCCAGTTCACACCGCAGGAACTGCTCGCCTACGCCTTCCGGCACCCCAACACCTCCGGGCCCGGGGAGAAGTTCCAGTACTCCAACACCAACACCGTCCTGCTCGGCCTGGTGGTGGAGAAGGTGAGCGGGCTCAGCCTGGCCGACTTCATCGACAAGCGGGTCGACGGCCCCGCGCACCTGCGCCGCACGCTGTTCCCGCTCGCGGCCGAGTTCCCGTCCCCTCACGCACACGGCTACACCGATCTGACCCCGACCGGCGCGAAAACCGACGCCACGGACTGGAATCCGAGCTGGGGGTGGGCGGCCGCCGCGATGATCTCCGACCTGGACGACCTCCGGCGCTGGGCTCAGGTCCTCGCCACCGGCACGCTCCTGTCCCCCGCCACCCAGGCGGAGCGGCTGAAGATGCTCCCCACCGGCATTCCCGGCAACGACTACGGGCTCGGCATCTTCGACAACCACGGATGGATCGGGCACAACGGCTCGCTGCCCGGATACGAGAGCGTGAGCGTCTACCTCCCCTCCGATCGGGCGACCCTGGTCATCCTGATCAACACCGACATCCACCACGAGGGCAGCGAGCCGAGCACGCTCATCGCCAAGACGATCACCGGCATCGCGACCCCGGACAACGTGTACGACATCCAGCCCCAGGACTGAGCGGTCATCCCCGCACGGCCGCCCGGACGGCCTGCGCCGTACGCCGGTGCACCGGACCGCTGCGTTGCGCCAGCGGGAGGACCGAGCCGCCGTGCCGGACCGCCGTGAACTCGGCGGCTATGGCCAGGGCCGTCTCCTCGGGGGTCGCGCCGCCCAGGTCGAGGCCGATCGGGGAGCGCAGCCGGTCCAGGGCGGCCTGCGGCACTCCTTCCTCGCGCAGGCGCGCGGCCCGTTCGGCGTGGGTGCGCCGCGATCCCATGGCGCCGACGTAGGCGAGTGGCAGCCGCAGGGCGAGCGCGAGCAGGGGTACGTCGAACTTGGCGTCGTGGGTGAGGACGCACACGGCGGTACGGGAGTCCAGCCGGCCCGCGTCCCGCTCCCCGGCCAGGTGCCGGTGCGGCCAGTCCACGACCACCTCGTCGGCGTCGGGGAAGCGGGCCGGGGTCGCGAAGACGGGCCGGGCGTCGCACACGGTGACGCGGTGGCCGAGGAAGGCGCCGATCCGCGCCAGGGCCGCGGCGAAGTCGATGGCTCCGTAGACGATCAGCCGGGGCGGTTCGGCGGCCGATTCGACCAGCAGGGTCAGCGGCTCTCCGCACAGTCCGCCGGCCGTGCCGAGCTCGACGGTGCCGGTGCGCCCGGCCAGCAGCAGCGCCCTGACCTGCCCGGTGGCGGCCCGGTCCAGCTCCGCGCCCGCACCCAGGGTGCCCTCGTGCGATCCGTCGGCGTGCACGGCGAGAGCCCGGCCGAGCTGGGACTGGGGGCCGCGGACCACCCGGGCCAGCGCGGCCCGCGTCCCGCCGGCGGCGGCGTCGAGCACCGAGCCGAGGACCGGGCGCACCGGGTCGCGCCCGCGCACCGGCGTGACCAGGACGTCCAGGACTCCCCCGCAGGTGAGACCCACGGCGAAGGCGTCGTCGTCGCTGTAGCCGAAGCGGTGCAGGCCGCCCTGGCCGGATTCGATCGCGTCGAGGCACAGCTCGTGCACGGCGGACTCCACGCAGCCTCCGGAGATGGAGCCGAGCGCGGTGCCCCGGTCGTCGACGGCGAGTGAGGCGCCCGGTCCGCGTGGCGCGCTGCCGCTGACGGAGACGACGGTGGCCAGGGCGAATTCCCGGCGCGCGGCACACCACGCGCGTAGCTCGTCGGCTATGTCGAGCATCAGCGGATGTACTCACGGCGCGGGGTCTGGCCGGGAATGAGCGGCCGGGGCGGCATGACGGCGGGAGCCGACGGCCGGGGGAGGGTCGGCCGGGCCGCGGCGGCGGACCGGGTGGCGGCGGAGCGGGCGACTCCGGTGTAGGCGTCGTGCACCGGGTCGCGCGCGCCCAGGAGTTTCGCGGCGTGGGCGACGCTGGCCAGGGTGGCGTGGTGGTGCCAGCCGCGGAAGGAGCGGCCCTCGAAGTCCCGGATCCCCACGGGTTCGCAGGTCTCGGCGAAGTCGAGGGAGACGCGGTCGGTGAGCTTGGCGAGCAGGAACAGCTGGGCGAGGGGCCGGTCGCCGATGTTGGTGATCCAGAACTCGGAGGGCAGCAGGGCGGCTTCGGTCCAGGCTCCCACCAGCAGCAGCGGGGTCGACGGTACGGGTGCCGGCCGGTCCTCGCTGGGGGTGGCGAGGATGGTGGCCGAGGTCAGCAGGGTCACCGCGCCTTCGGCCCGGCCGTGCCGGGTCCATTCGACGACGCGGCGCTGGGAGCGCAGGGAGTCGATGAGCTCGCGGGCGGGCGCGGTGTGGGGGCCCGGCTTGTGGCGGCCGGCACCACCGAAGGAGACGGGCAGCGAGCCGTCGACCTTGAAGACGAAGGGGATGTCCTGCAGGGCGAAGGACTCGATGCTCTGCGGGAGGTCGCCGTTGGCGACTTCCATCACCACGGGCCGGCGCTGGAGTTGCCAGCTGGCGGCCATGCGCTGGACGGCGTGTACGGCGTCCTGGGCGGGGGTGAGGGAGCGGGCCGTGTCGGGGATTCCGGCCCTGCGGCGGCGCAGGAGTTCGCTGGTCCAGGGCCCGGGGAGGGTGAGGGTCCATTCGACCGGGAAACTCGCCTCGCTGGAGGCGAGCCAGATCCCGCTGGCCTGCTGACAGTTGGCGGTGCGGCCGAGCTGGGGGACGAACTGCCGGCCGACACCGACCGAGCGGTCACCCGCCTTCTCTATGACCATGGGCTGGAGCACCCAGGCCAGCGGGCGCTGCGCGGTGCGTTCGAGGTGCTGGGCGAGGGAGCGGCGGACCGGGGTCCAGTCCCAGGGGGACTTGCTGATGAACTGCTGAAGACTCTGCTCGACGGAACTGGCTCCTGTTCCGGCGATGTTACGGATGGTTTTCTTTCCGGTGGTCCGCACCAGGCCGTTCAGATAAACGCGGGCCCAGTTTCGCTGGTCCCGCCGGGGTAAGGACTCGAAGAGAAGAGAGATCAGGACGTCGATCAATTCGGAGATTTCCTTCGTGGAATCCTCCGGCAGGACTACGCGAGCCATCTGGGCCTCCCCCGCGACCAGCTAGATCCAATACCCTACTTTACCGCGGAGAACGGCCGTAGGCCCCGGCGGCTACTTCCTGAGGTCGCTGGCAGTATCGAGCCGCTCTTCCTCTACCACGAGTGGGATGGGGATCTGGTTCGCCGCATAGTAGAGCGCGATCAGGAAGTGTGCGACAAGCGTGAGCGGTGCGGAGAAGAACGCGAGGAGCACGGTCAGGGGGTAGGCGATGGCGCCGAGGCCGAAACGCACCCTGGTCGCCCGCGCACCTTCCTTGTCGACCTGCTCGTGGAAGAGGTGCCCGACCTGGGTGACGTACCACCAGAAGGCCAGGAACGCCAAGGCGTAGGCCACGGTGACGAGACTGTAGAGCACGGCCGCGGCGTTGGCCGAACCGCCTTCCTCCATGAGGTGCTCGGCGAGCACATTGGTCGTGTACGGAATCACCGACACCACCATCAGCACCAGGAGATTCAGGAACAACAGAGGGCGGTCGACGCGCTTGAGGTGACTGAAGATGGTGTGGTGATTCACCCACATCACACCGATAATGAGGAAACTCACCACGTACGCGGCGTAATGCGGCCACTGTTCACGGACCCCGTGCCAGAAATCGGATCCCGTTTCCTCCGGAACCTTCAATTCCAGGACGAGGATCGTAATGATGATGGCGAATACGCCATCACTGAATGCCTCGACCCGTCCGGTTTCGCGTTCCATGGCCTCCCCTTCGCCACTGCATATATCTACGACTCGCGCATACGGGGAGGGCGTACGTCCCCCGCCCTCCCCGCACACGCTACCCAGATTCCGGCCGTCAGCCGCCGAATCCGGCAGTCTGCCGCCAGATTCGGCCATCGCGGACGACAAGTGTCCCGAACGCGTGCTCCGGTTCACCGTTCAGGTTCATGATCGCCCGGTAGAAGATGGTGTCGTCCGTCTCGATGTACTCCTGGAGTTCCACCAGCGTGGGCTTCACGGTGAGATAGCCGGTGAACGTCTCGCGAACGGCGTCGATGCCCACCGAGACCCCCTCGAAGCGCAACAGCACCGCGTCGTCGGTGTAGTTCTTCATGACCGCCTCGATGTCCAGGGCGGCCAGCGCTTCCATCTGGCGGACGAACACCGGGTGCAGCTTGGAGATGTCGTACTTGGCCATGTCGACTCCGTTCATTCAACTGGTGGAGGAACTGCTGGAGGGGCTGGTCGGGGAACTGGTCGATGTGGGTGTTTCGGCAGGTGAGGCGCAGGACTGGGCGCTCCCGGCGAACGGCAGCCGCACGACCATCCGGGTCTCGCCCGGGCGCGAGCGGGCCGTGATCGACCCGTGGTGCCGCTGGGTCACGATGCGGTAGCTGAGGTGCAGCCCCAGGCCCGTGCCCTTGCCCACGTCCTTGGTCGTGTAGAAGGGTTCGAAGATCCGCGGCAGGGATTCCTCCGGGATTCCGCGGCCCGTGTCGGTGATCTCCACGACCATGCAGACGCCTTCGGCGCGGGCGCGCAACGTGAGCACGCCGGCCCCTTCCATGGCCTCGGCGGCGTTGTCGACCAGGTTGGTCCACACCTGGTTCAACTCGCTCGGATAGCCCGTCAGTTCGGGCAGGTCCGGCTCGTACGCGCGCACGATGCTGATCCCGGCGAGCTTGGCACGCAGCACGACCAGCGTGTTCTCCAGACCGTCGGTCACCGGGAAGCGCTGTTCGGGCGCGCGGTCGAGATTGGCGTAATCCCGGGTGGCGGAGACGAGTTGGGAGATGCGCGGGCCGGCCGCCCGTAGTTCCGCGGCGAGCGAGCGGATCTCCAGCAGCGCCGCCAGGTGGTCCAGGGCGACGGCGAGGGCGGGCTCGCCGACGCCCTCCAGCCGCTCCAGCAGCCAGCCCAGCTCCAGCCCGAGGTCCGCCACTCCCGAGCCGAGCAGGCCGGACCGTTCGGTGCCCGCCTCCTCCGCCCAGTCGGCGATCTCCTCCTCGGCGTCGGCCTGGGCGAGCGGGTCGGTGATGTCCGGCGGCGGCAGCTTGTCCAGTTCCTCCGCGAGCCGGTCGAAGACGGAGCGCTCCGCGCCGCTGGCGGCCGCGCCCCAGGCCTGGGCGGTGCGGGTGAGCCGGTCGAGGGCGGGAGCCAGCTCCTGCGCGGCCCGGGCCACGGCGGCCGCCGGGTTGTTCAGCTCGTGGGCCAGGCCCGCGGCGAGGGTGCCGAGCGCCTCCACGGTGGCCCGCTTGCGGGCCTGCACCTCGGAGGACTTGATCCGCCAGGCCAGTACGGGGATCAGTACGGCGGCCACCCCGTGGCAGCGGGTCAGCATCTCGAAGAAGACCGGCTTCGCGTAGGCCACGACGGTGGTCGACGGCCCGCTCGCCGCCGCGGTGGCCACGTAGGAGCCCTCGGTCAGCAGCGGCAGTTCGCCGGTGAACCGGTGGGCGGCCGACGGTTTGCCGTCGTGGTCCTCGGCGGAGGCGCTCTCCTCCTCGGTGGAGTGCCGGGTGAGCACCTCCTCCCGGCCGTCGACGACCTTGGTGACGACCAGCCCGCCCGAGAGCAGGACGTGGAAGCCGGTCGCCTCCTCGCCGTCCCGGAAGAGCACCTCGCCGTCGGCGAGCACCCGGGGCTCGGAGACCGAGACCAGCCAGTCCAGCTGGTCCTCGGTGATACCGGCGAAGATCTCCAGCCCGCGCAGCGCGGACCTCAGTTCCAGGGCGTTCACGCGGGACTCCCCTCGGCCCGGGTGCGGGCGGCGAGCCGCAGGGTGACCAGCAGGGCCAGCGCGCACACCCCGGCGACGGCGGCCATGAAGCCGACCGAGGTGCGGTGCAGCCCGTGGATGTTGGTGAGCATCCCGGCGAGGACCGCCGGCACGCTCATCGCGAGGTACGCGAAGACGTATACGGCAGCGGTCAGTTCGCCGCGGTGCGCGGGGTCCGCGAGCGCGCTCAGCGCCCGGAAGGAGCCGAGGAAGGCGGCGCCCCAGCCGCTGCCGAGGACCGCCGTGGCCACCAGGAACACGGCGGCCGAGCCGAGACCCAGCGCGAGCAGGACCAGGGCGAGCCCGGCGAGCAGTCCGCACAGCCCGAGCACGGCCGTGTGCAGGGCCTCGGTGCGGCCCAGCATCAACTGGGCCGCGGTGGCGGCGCCCGCGAGGAGTGCGACCGTGGCGCCGCCGACGAGGTAGTTGGTCGACTCCAGGAGCGAGAGGGCCAGGTGCGGGCCCAGCGAGAGGTAGAAGCCGCCCACGGACCAGACGGCGACGATGGTCAGGACGAGGACGGCGAACCGGCCGCGGGCGCCGGCCGGCACGTGAATCCGGTGCGGGACCACCCGGAAGCGGCCACCCGCCCCCGGTGCGCTCTCGCGCATCCGGACCACGCCGACCAAGGTCACGGCGAAGGCCCCGACCAGCAGCAGGTAGCTCAGTACGGTCGGCGCGGGCGCGTACTGGACGAGGAGGCCGGCCCCGATCCCGCCGAGCCCGATCCCCACGGTCGGCCCGGCGCTGTTGACCTGGGCGCCGAGCGCGGGCCGGGACACGGGGCTGAGTTCCAGCAGGGCGGCGCCCATCGCCCCGGTGGCCAGGCCCACGGCGAGCCCCTGCACGGCGCGGGCGGCGAGCAGCAGCCCGAGCCCCTGGGCCGAGGCGAACAGGCCCATCGAGACGATCGCGAGGAGCAGGCCGGCGGCCAGCACCGGGCGCCTGCCGAGGGTGTCGGACAGCGACCCGAACAGCAGGAGCCCGGCGAGCACGGTGACCGCGTACAGCGCGAACACCACCGTGATCATGCCGGAGGACAGGTCCCACTTCTCCTGGTAGAGCACGTAGAGGGCGGAGGGCACGGAGGAGGAGAGCATCAGCAGGACGAGGACCGCGCCCACCACCCAGAAGCCGGAACCTCTGGGCGCACTGGCCGCTGGTGCGGCTGGGTGCACGCTGACTCCCGTGGTCGTTTTCGACATGTCGGCCACTGCTTGCTCAACTCCCCCGTGATGGACCCCGCGTGGGACCCGTGATGACGGTCAGGCGAGGGCCTGGGCCCTCGCCAGCGCGCGGGCCGTGAGCACCCCCGCGAGGTGGCCGAGGTATTCGGCCGAGGTGCCGCGCCCGGGGACGAAGAGCTCCCGGGGCTCGGCGCGGAACGCCGCGAGTACGGCGTCCGTGGTGTACGGGCCCCCGCGCAGCCGGTCCTCGACCGCGCGCAGCCGCAGCGGGCGGGCGGTGGCTCCGGTGACGGCGATGCGCGGTCCGTCGGGGGTGATCCGTACGGCGGTGGCGCACACCGGGTAGCGGGTGGCCCGGTCGGCGGTCTTCTCGAAGGCGGCGGCCCGTCCCGCGGCGGGCACCAGCAGGGCGGTGACGACCGTGCCGGCGGGTGCGCCGGCGGCCGCGAACTCCTCGGCGGGTACGGTCGACCGCCCGCCGGGACCGGCGAGTTCGACCTCGCCGTCGGCGGCGATGGCGGCGACCGGCAGGTCGGTGGCCCGGCCGCCGGCGGCGAGGTTGCCGCCGACGGTACCGAGGTTGCGGACCTGGGGGTCGCCGTTGGCGCGGGCCGCGGCGGCCAGTTCCGGTGCCCCGGCGAGCACCAGCGGGTCGGCGGAAAGCTCGGCGAGCGTGGTGAGGGATCCGATCCGCAGCCGCGGTCCGTCGGGGGTGCGCGTGATGCCCCGCAGCTCCTCCAGCCGCCGGATGTCGACGAGCAGCCCGGCCTGGTCGGCGCCGGCACGCAGGTCGGGCAGCAGGCTCTGGCCTCCTGCCAGTACCCGGGCGCCGCGCGTCCCGGACAGCAGGGTGAGCGCCTCGTCGAGGCCCGCGGGCCGGACGTAGTCGAATTCGGTGAGGATCACTGGGCTTCCCCTCTCAGGCGGCGCCAGACCTTCTCGGGGGTGAGCGGCATGTCGATGTGCGTGACGCCCAGGTCGGAGAGGGCGTCGACGACGGCGTTGACGACGGCCGCGGCGGGCGGGACGGTGGCGATCTCGCCGGCGCCCTTGGCGCCGAGCGGGTTGTGCGGGCTGGGCGTGCACGTCTTGTCGAGGGAGAAGAACGGCGCGTCGGTGGCGCGCGGCAGGGCGTAGTGGTTCAGGTCGGCGCTGACGAGCAGCCCGTTCTCGTCGTACTCGGCGGCCTCCATGAGGGCCTGGCCGAGCCCGTGGACGATGCTGCCCTCGATCTGGCCGAGGACCACCTTCGGGTTGCCGATGTTCCCGGCGTCGTCGACCGCGGTGTAGGCGACGACCTCGGTCTCGCCCGTCAGCTCGTCCACCTCGACGACCGCGACGTGGGTCCCGAAGGGGTAGTTGAAGTCCGGCGGGTCGAAGTGGGTGGTCTCGTCGAGCGCGGGCTCGATCTCCGGGGGCAGACCCCAGCCGTACCACATGGCCATCGCCAGCTCGGCGAAGGTCTTGGTGTTCTCCGCGTTGCCCTCCTCGAAGACCTTGCCGCCCTCGTAGACGACCTTGTCCTCGGGGATGCCCAGGAAGACCGCGCCGGCCTTGACCAGCTTGGCCTTGATCTTCCGGGCGGTGAGGGCGACGGCGGGCGCGGCCATGCTGTAGGAGCGCGAGCCGTAGGTGCCCTGTCCGTACGGGGCCTTCAGCGTGTCCCCCTCGTACACCTGGACCTGGGCCGGGTCGATGCCGAGCTCGTCGGCGGCGACCTGCGCGAAGACGGTGCCGTGGCTCTGGCCGGTGGAGGCGGAACCGACGGTGACGGTGACCTCGCCGGTCGGGTGGACGCGGACGTTCGCGCTCTCCCAGGTGCCGCCGAGCATGCCCTCCTTGGACATCCGGGTGGAGGGGCCGACCCCGCAGATCGCGACGTACGTGGCGATGCCGACGCCCAGGCGCTTGCCGCGGGTGCGGGCCTCCGCCTTGCGTGCGGGCATGTCGGCGTAGCCCGACAGCTCGATGGCCCGGTCGAAGTTCAGCTGGTAGTTCCCGGAGTCGTAGGTCCAGCCGAGGCCGTTGTCGTACGGGAACTTCTCCGTCGGCACCAGGTTCTTGCGCCGCACCACCGCCGGGTCCATGCCGATCTCGGAGGCGTACCGGTCGACCAGGCGTTCCATGAGGAAGGCGGCCTCGGCGCGCCCGCTGCCGCGCTGGGCGCCGAGCGAGACGGTGTTGGTGAAGGCGGCGTAGACCTCGCAGAAGGCGGCGTCGATGTCGTACATCCCGCTGATGGAGCGGCCCATCAGGGCGGTGGCGACGCCGGGGCCGATCGTCGAGGGGTACGCGCCGAGGTTGGCGTAGCTCGTGCAGCGCACGGCGGTGATGCGGCCGTCGCGGGTGCCGGCGAGGACGACGTGCTGGCGGTGGTCGCGGCCCTGCACGGTGGAGTTCATCAGCCCGGTACGGGTGTCCACCCACTTCACGGGCCGGCCGAGCGCCTTGGACAGCAGCAGGACCAGCGCCATGTCGGGGTACAGGTACCCCTTGGTGCCGAAGCTGCCGCCGACGGTCGGGGCGATCACCCGGAGTTTGTTGAAGGGGATGCCGAGGACCAGCGCGGAGAGCAGGAAGCGGTGGTTGTGCGGTCCCTGGGTGGAGGCGTAGAGGGTGTACTCGCCGGTGGCGGCGTTGTAGTCCCCGACCGCTCCGCGCGGCTCGATGGGGCTGTTGATGGTGCGCTGGTTCACGAGGTCGAGCTCGACGGTGACCTCGGCCTCGGCGATGGCCGCGTCGGTGCGGTCCTTGTCGCCGCAGGTCCAATACGCGTTCAGATTGCCCGGGACGGCCTCGTGCAGCTGGGGCGCGCCCTCGGCGAGCGCCTCGTCGGCCCGGGTCACCACGGGCAGCGGCTCGTACTCGACGGCGATGGCGGCCAGCGCGGCGGCGGCCTGGCGCGGGGTCTCGGCGACCACCACGGCGATGGGGTCGCCGACGTGGCGCACGGTGTCGCCGGTGAGGACCGGGCGGGCGCCGGGAAGTCCGTAGGGGTGGGGCGGGAAGTGGCTCTCGACCCCGCCGGGTATCCAGATGCACGGCAGCGGCATGACGTCGGTGAAGTCGGCGGCGGTGGCCACCTTCAGCACGCCGGGCAGCTGCTCCGCCGCCTTCGTCTCGATGGAGAGGATCTTCGCGTGGGCGACCGGGCTGCCCAGGATGGCCATGTGGGCCGTGCCCGGCAGGTCGATGTCCCCGACGTACGTGGCCTCGCCGCGCAGGAGCTGCGGGTCCTCGCGGCTGTCCAGCGGCTTGCCGAGGATGCCGTTCTCCTGGAGAGCGCTCTCCCCCGTCGCTGTGGTCATGTCCCTCACGCCTCCTGTCCGGCAGCGGCGGAGCCGGCGGGCGCTTCGGCGCGGGCGGCCGCGCAGGCCCTCTGCACTCCGCGGACGACGCTGTGGTAGCCGGTGCAGCGGCACAGGTTGCCGGTGAGCCACTCACGGATCTCGGGCTCGGTGGGGGCCTCGCCGCCGGCCGTGCTGTCGACCAGCTCGCCGAGGGCCATGACCATGCCGGGGGTGCAGAACCCGCACTGGGTGCCGTGCTCCTGGCGCAGTGCCTCCTGCAGCCCGGTCAGTTCGCCGCCGGCCGTGGTGACGCCCTCGATGGTGGCGACCTCGGAGCCGGCGGCCGAGGCGGTGAGGATCAGGCAGCTCTTGACCGACCTGCCGTCCAGCTGGACGACGCAGGTGCCGCACTGGCCGGTGTCGCAGCCGACTTTGGTGCCGGTCAGTCCGAGGCCGTCGCGGAGTCGTTCCACGAGCAGTTCGTTCGGCTGCGCCGAGAACTGCTCGGGTCTTCCGTTCACGTTCAGTGTGATATCCATGCCAGCGCCTGCGCTTCCGTGAGCGGCCGGTTGAAGAGGGGCCCGCCGGGCTGCTGGAGAATTCCCCCGGAGTGCAGCGGGCCGGTGTCTACGGGCGCGAATCCGAGATCCGTGATGATTCCCGCGACGATTTCCTTCGCTTTCCCGTCGTCGCCCGCCGTGAAATGCGCCAGGCGCTCACCGGCAGCGGTGCCGGCGACTGCGAGAGTTTCGAAGTGCATGGTGTTGAGGGATTTCACGACCTGTGCGCCCGGATACCACTCGGCGACCAGGTCGCTGGAGCCCCGGCCGCCGAGGTCGGCGGGGGCGCCGGGGCCGCTGAACGCGTTCGTGGCGTCCACCAGCACCTTGTCCTGTACGACGTGCGGCTGCAGCAGGCCCCGCACGCTGTCGAACGGCACCATCAGCACCAGGAGTTCGGCCTGCCCGGCGGCCTTGAGGGGGTGCGCCGCCGAGGCCGCCGGGCCCAGTTCGGCCACGAGCGGGCCGAGGGTCTGCGGGCCCCGGGCGTTGGCCAGCACGACTTCGTGGCCTGCCGCCACCAGGATCCGTGCGAGGACCGTGCCGATCCGTCCGGTGCCGATGATGCCTGTCCGCATGTGACGCTCCTCGATCTCTGGATTCCGCGCGGCCCGCGGTGTCAGTCCATGCCGATCCAGACCGACTTGGTCTGGGTGTAGCTCTCCAGCGACTCGGGTCCGCATTCGCGGCCGTAGCCGGAGGCCTTGTAGCCGCCGTAGGGGACGGAGGGGTCGTACTGGTTGTAGCAATTGACCCAGACCGTGCCCGCCTTGATCTGCGAGGCGACGCGGTGGGCGCGCCGCAGGTCCTTGGTGTGGACTCCGGCGGCGAGGCCGTACGCGCTGTCGTTGGCGATGCGTACGGCGTCGTCCTCGGTGTCGAAGGGGATGATCGACAGGACCGGCCCGAAGATCTCCTCCTGGGCGATCCGCATCCCGTTGTCGACGCCGGTGAAGACGGTCGGCAGGAAGTAGAGGCCCTGGCTGGAGGCGCCCTCGGGGGTCCACCCGCTGCCGCCCGTGCGCAGGACCGCGCCTTCCTTCTCGCCGACCTCGATGTACGAGCTGACCTTGTCGAACTGGCCGCGGTGGGCCAGCGGCCCGAACAGCGTGGCGGGGTCACGGGGGTCGCCCGGCTTGAGGGCGGCGGCCCGGCGGACCAGGCGTTCGACCATCTCGTCGTGGATGGGCCGGTGCAGGAGCAGGCGGGAGCCGGCGGTGCAGATCTCGCCCTTGTTGTAGTAGATGCCGAAGAAGGCGAGCTCCTCGGCGGCATCGAGGTCGGCGTCGGCGAAGACGATGTTGGCGGACTTGCCGCCGAGTTCCATCGTCACCTTCTTCAGGGTGCCGGCCGCCTTGCGGATGATGGACTGGCCGACCACGGTGGAACCGGTGAAGGCGATCTTGTCGATGTCCGGGTGGTCGGTGAGGGTCTCGCCCAGTTCCACGCCGGGACCGGTGATCACGTTCAGCACACCGTCCGGGATCTCCGCCTCCTGGAAGAGCTCGGCGATCTTCAGGGCGGTGAGCGGGGTGGCCGGGGAGGGCTTGTGGACGACCGTGTTCCCCGCCGCCAGCGCCGGTGCGATCTTCGTCATCGACAGCAGCAGCGGGAAGTTGAACGGGGTGATGGCGCAGACCACGCCCAGCGGCTCGCGCAGGGTGTAGGCCAACTGCCCGCCGGCCGGCGCCCGCGAGGAGCCGTCGACGCGGGTCACCGCACCGGCGTAGTAGTGCATGAGCTGGGCGGCCATGGGAGCGTCGACCGTGCTGGAGAACGCGAACGGCTTGCCCATGTCCACGGTCTCCAGCAGGGCGATCTCCTCCAGGTCGCGCTCGATGAGCTCACCGACCCGGTTCAGCCTGAGCGCGCGCTCCTGGGCGGAGAGTCTGCTCCACGGACCTTCCTCGTACGCCTTGCGGGCGGCGGCGACGGCCGCGTCCGCGTCGGCGGCGGTGGCCTGGGCCACCGGCACGATCTCCTGGCCGTCCACGGGGCTGATGTCCGGTTCGGTACGGCCGTCCTGGGCGGGAACCCATTTGCCGCCGATGAACAGTTTCCCGGGGTTGGCCAAGGGCTGGTCGCTGAGCGCGCGCTTGGTCATGGCTGCCTTCCGGTGTCGGATGCGGGGGCGGTACTAGCCCTTCGCGAGCTGCGATAAGAACGTCTCGGCGAGGGCCTTGGAGGAGTACGGGTTCTGACCGGTGGTCAGTTTGCGGTCCACGACGACGTGCGAGTCCCAGATCGCCTCGGCCTTCTCGTAGCGGGCGCCGAGCCGGGTGAGCTCGACCTCCAGGATCAGCGGGAGCCGGCCGGCCATGTTGGTGACGAGCTCCTCGCTGTGCGAGAAGGCCGTCATCCGGTAGCCCTCGAAGGGCCAGCGGCCTTCGCCGTCGCGCAGCGCGAGCAGCGAGGTGTGGCCGTGGCACACGGTGGCGAGCGGCTTGTCCTGGGCGATGATCCAGCGCAGGATCTGCGCGAGTTCGTCGGACTTCGGCAGGTCGCCGATCGCGCCGTGACCGCCGCTGATGTACACGCCGTCGTAGTCGGCGATGTCCTTCTCGGTCAGGGACTCCAGCGCGATGGGGGCCTTCAGCTGGGGGGTGTTCCCGATGACCCGGACGTACTCGGCGGCGTTGGCCGCGTCCTCGTCCGGCGAGCCCTGCGGCCGGACCCACTGGAGGAACTGGGGATCGATGCTCGTCTGGTCGACGGTCGGAACCTGGCCACCGATCGTCGCGACGTCCACGGCGTGGCCCGCGGCCTTGAACAACGTAAAGGGAACGACGAATTCCTCGGCCCAGAATCCCGAGGGGTGCTGTTCGCCGTCCAGTAGATGGAGCGTGGCCTTGGCCGTCATGACGACGAGAATCTTCATGATTCTCTCCTTGTTCTGGATTCGCTGCCGATTCAACACGGCGCCCGCAGGGGGCGTAAGGGGACGGCGTCAGGCCCGCGATACTTCGTCACGTGCGTCCAACGCCGAGATGATGGTGCGGAATTCACCGACCAGGGGGTGGTCGGGATGGGCTTCTGCGAATATGCGCTCTCCGTACAGCGCCGCCATTTCCGGCGAGTACGGAAGGATCCCGGCCAGGGGTGCGCAGTAGACCTCCTCGGCGCGCCGCCGGGCCTCTACCCGGTCGATGCCCTCGGGGGCCATGCTCAGCACCACGGTCCGCCGGCAGGCCAGGCGCCCCGCGAGGGCGATGGTCTCCTCGACCCCGGAGAGGTCGATCCGGTCGGCCCGGGCCATGATCATCAGTACGTCGGCGCTCGCCATGGCGGTGACCGACTCGTTGTTCAGCCCGGCGTGGGTGTCGAGCAGCAGTACGTCGAGGGCGTAGTGCCCGGCCAGCCGGTCGAACCCCTCCGGGAGCAGACCCACGTCGTAGCCGCTGGTCATGAGCTCGCGCAGGGCCGCGGTGCCGGTCCGGGCCGGTACGACGTACAGCCCGGGCGCGCCCACCTGCTGGGCCGCCGCCTCGATCTCGCAGCGGCCGAGCAGGTAGTCGGCCAGGGAGGCGCCGGGTCCGAGCCGGAACAGCAGGTCCAAGGTGGGTGACTGGATGTCGGTGTCCACCACTCCCACCCGGCGCCCCCCGGCCGCGATCAGCAGCGCGAGGTTCGCCAGTACCGAGGACTTGCCCGTCCCACCGCGGTGCGAGTGCACCACGATGGTGCGGGTCACTTAGGCCACCACCTTGTGACGGGCACCGTCCGCGTACGGCCCCCGCGCCGCGCGTGGCCGGTGCAGGGCCAGCATGGTGACGTCGTCGTGCTGTTCGGCGGTGCCGGTGTGCTCGCGCACCGCCCAGTCCATCCGGTCGACCACGTCCTTGCCGCTCACCGGGGCGCCGGCGAGCAGTTCCAGCATCCGTTCGTCGCCGAGGAAGCTGCCGTTGGGGCAGCGGGCCTCGGGGACGCCGTCCGTGAAGGCGAAGAGCGTGTCGCCGTGGTCCAGCTGGGCGTAGCCCAGGGTGTACACGCAGTCGGGCAGGACCCCGACGGCCGGGCCGGTGACGTCCAGCGCGATGGGCCGGCTGCCGTCGGCGCGCAGCAGCAGCGGCGGGTTGTGGCCGCCGTTGATGTAGACGAGGCTGCCGGTCAGCGGGTCGAGCACGCCGAAGAACAGGGTGGCGAAGTAGCCCTGGCGCAGGTGGTTGCGGGTGAGGTAGCCGTTGGTGGCGGTGACCGCGTTGAGCAGCGGGGTGGCACCGACCACCGGGATCCGCCGGCTGCCGCCCGCGCGTCCGGCGACCAGGTGCTGGAGGCCGCTGTTCTCCGCGGTGTGCCGCAGCAGCGAGCGGATGAGCGCCATGAAGAGCGCCGCCCCGACCCCCTTGTCGCAGACGTCGGCGACGACGAAGGCGAGCCGGCGGCCGCGGGAGATCTCGAAGACGTCGTAGAAGTCCCCGGCGACCTGGCGTGCGGGCCGGAACCGGACGTCGATCTCCCAGCCGTCCGGGACGGGCAGCGATTCGGGCAGGAACCCGGCCTGGATCTCCCGGCCGATCTCCAGCTCCTTCTCGTAGCCCATGAGTTCGGCGCGGGCGTCGGCTTCGCGCAGGGTGCGGCCGAGTCCGGCGCGCTCCGAGCAGCTGTGCAGGCGGGCCCCGACCAGGGTGGGCAGGAAGGGAGGTACGAGGTAGTCGTGCCCGATCCGGACGTGTTCCTCCAGGGCGGCGAACTCGGTCACCGTCCAGACGACCACGATGGGGGCCCCGGCCCAGCGGCGCAGCCGGCGTACGGCCGTCCGCACGGACTCCCCGTCGGATTCGGCCGGGGCGAGCAGCACGTCCGCGACGGGCAGCAGCTCCTGCGGGCCGTCCCGGAGCTCCGTCAGCGTGCGGGTGACGAGTTCCGCGTCCATGGTCCGCAGCGCCGTCAGCAGCTCGGGCGGCGGTGGCGGGTACTCGTCGAGGATGATCACGGTCGTGGAGGGCATGGGTCCGTCCCCTCAGCCTTCACTGTCAGCATGCTGATGTTGCGGCCGTCCCTGTGCGCATAGCTGAACTCGTCCACGCTGGTCAGTGCCAGATGGATGCCGAGACCGCCGATCCGCCGGTCCTCGGGGGCGACCCCGGGGACGGGCGGGAGGCGGCCTTCGACGGGGTCGAAGGCGGGTGCGGCGTCTTCGATGGTGATCTGCACCCCGCCCGGGCCGGAGCGGCCGCGGACGGTGATCCGTCCGTCGCCGCCCCGGTACCCGTGCATCACGATGTTCGTGGCCAGCTCGTCCACGGCCAGCCGGAGCCGGTAGGCGGCGCCCTTGTCCAGGCCCGCCCGTCCGGCCAGCCGCAGGACGAACGAGGCGATCTCGCCCAGTGCCCCCACCGTCGCGGGCACCTCCAGTACGACGGGCGTCCTCGCCAGTTCGACCATGTCACTCACGGTGGTCACTCATCGGAGAGGAGGATGCTGCGGTCGAGCCCTGCCGTCCGGATGGTCCGGGACACGGGCTCGATGGCACCGACCACCTTGATGGTGACGTTGTTCGCGACCTTCTGCTGGGCGAAGACCAGGGAGCGGAGTCCGGCGCTGGCCATGTAGCCGACGCCGGCCATCCTGATCTCGACGGTGCTGGTGCCGTGTCCGGCGGCCTTCTCGATGGTCTGGTGGAAGTCCGGCGCGGTCTTGGCGTCCAGCTCGCCCGTCAGCTCGATCACGGTGGTGTCGCCCTCGATGCTCAGGGACACGGAAAGCGGCATGTCAGGTCTCCTTCGGTCACAGCATCTCGGGATCATTGGTACGGCCCACCAGGATCACGACCGACCGCGGGCCGATCAGGTACTTCCCGGCGTTGTCCAGTTCCTGCTCGGTACCCGGAGTGCGGATGTCGTACGGTGCCTCGGCCCCCGTGTCGGCGAACAGGTGCCAGCTCCGCCCGCCGGGCAGCGCGGGCAGTTCCAGGTCGTGCGACTCCCAGTGCGAGTTCATGGCCACGTACACCACGTCGTCGTCACCGGCGCCGCAGCGGGCCACCGCGAGCAGCCGGCTCTCGGCCGACCAGTCGGGCTGCCAGGCCCGCTCCCCGTGCCAGCTGATGTCCGGCAGGCCGTTCTCGCGGACCTGTCCGGTGGGGTGGGCGGTGGAGCGCAGCTCGCGGTGGTGCTTGCGGAATTCGATCATCTCCCGCGTGAACCGGAGCAGTTCGGCGTTGTCGTCGACCTGGTCCCAGTCGAACCACGAGAGCTCGTTGTCCTGGCAGTACGTGTTGTTGTTGCCCTGCTGGGTGCGTGCGACCTCGTCCCCGGCCAGCAGCATCGGGATGCCCTGGCTGGTGAAGAGGATCGCGAGGGCGTTCTTCATCTGGCGCAGCCGCAGCGCGCTCACCTCGGGGTCGTCGGTCGGCCCCTCGGCGCCGCAGTTCCAGCTGGCGTTGTCGTTGCCGCCGTCGTTGTTGCCCTCGCCGTTGGCCTCGTTGTGCTTGTCGTTGTAGGAGACCAGGTCGGCGAGGGTGAAACCGTCGTGCGCCGTCAGGAAGTTGACGGACGCCGAGGTCCCGCGGCTGGAGTAGAGGTCCGGCGAGCCGGCGATGCGGGTGGCCAGTTCGCCGGTCACCCCGGGGTCGCCCTTGAGGAAGCTGCGCACGGTGTCGCGGTACTTGCCGTTCCACTCCGCCCAGCGGCCGTACGCCGGGAAGTTGCCGACCTCGTAGAGGCCGCCCGCGTCCCAGGCCTCGGCGATGAGCTTGGTGTGCCGCAGGACGGGGTCGAAGGCGAGCAGTTCCAGCAGCGGCGGGTTGGGCAGCGGGGTGCCGTCCAGGGCCCGGCCGAGGATGGCCGCGAGGTCGAAGCGGAAGCCGTCGATGTGGTAGTCGGCGACCCAGTGGCGCAGGCAGTCGAGCACGTAGTTGCGCACGACGGGGTGGTTGCAGTTGACCGTGTTGCCCGTGCCGCTGAAGTTGAAGTAGTACCCCTCGGGCGTGAGCATGTAGTACGTGGCGTTGTCGAGCCCCTTGAAGGAGATCGTCGGCCCCTGCTCGTTGCCCTCGGCGGTGTGGTTGAAGACGACGTCGAGGATGACCTCGATGCCGGCGGCGTGCAGGTCCTTGATCAGGGTGCGGAACTCGTCGCCCTGCATCCCGTACCGGCCGGTGGCCGCGTAGCCGGCCTTCGGCGCGAAGAACGAGATGGTGTTGTAGCCCCAGTAGTCGAAGAGCTTCTCGCCGGTCTCCGGGTTGGAGCGCGGGTTGTCGCTCTCGTCGAACTCGAACACGGGGAGCAGCTCGATGCAGTTCACCCCGAGTTCCTTGAGGTACGGGATCTTCTCGCGCAGCCCCGCGAAGGTGCCGGGGGCGGTGACGCCCGAGGAGGGGTGCCGGGTGAAGCCGCGCACGTGGGTCTCGTAGACGACGAGGTCCTCGGCGGGGATGCCCAGCGGGGTGTCGTCGCCCCAGTCGAAGTCCTGGAGGCAGACCCGGGAGCGGTACTGGTAGCCGCGGCTGCGGTCCGGCTCCACGCCCCACACGTCGCGGCCGGCGATCAGCCGGGCGTACGGGTCGGAGAGTACCTGCCGGGCGTCGAAGCGGTGGCCGGTGACCGGGTCGTAGGGGCCGTCGGCCCGGTACCCGTACTCGATGTTCTCGTGGTCGAGGCCGAAGACCGTCATGGCGAAGACGCTGCCGGTGCGGAATTCCTCGGGGAACTGCAGCTCGGCCATCGGCTCGGGCTCTCCGCGCTTGTAGATGACCAGGGTCATGGAGGTGGCCTGGTCGGAGAAGACGGAGAAGCTGACCCCGCCGGGGACCACGTTGGCCCCGAACGGGAACGGTTTGCCCGCGCGGACGCGGTACCCGCCCACCTCGTGGGTCGGGTACGCGTCGACGCGCAGGACCTGCTCGGACTGGGACTCGCTCATCGCGCGGCCTTGGCCTTGGCCTTGGCGGCCGCGGCGGCGGCCTCGCCGGTCTCGAAGAAGTCGAGGAAGCCGGTGGCCGACATGACGAACCGGACTTCCTCGCTCACCCCGTAGAGGGTGACGGCGACGCCGGCGTGCTGCGCCTCGCGGTAGACGACGAGCAGGGTGCGCAGGCCCGCGCTGGAGACGTAGGTGACCGCCGTGAGGTCGATCTTCAGCGGCTTGCCCTCACGGACCAGCGGCAGCAGGGCCTGGAGCAGCGCTCCGGATGTCTCGCTGTTGATCTCACCGGTGGCGACGAGCACGGTGCCCGTCTTGTTCCGGCGTTCCTTGACGTTGAGAGTCATTGCATTCCCCTCTGTTTGGGGCGCCCCCCGTTGAGCGCTACTTCTTGGCCACTGGACGCAGCCGGACCTTGACCTTCACCCGCCCCTGGACATCGGGCAGCCGAACGGTGAGGGCTTCGGCGTCGAAGTCCGTGTACGGCTTCTCGTCGATCTCGACGGACGCGATCCGCACCGAGCCGGCCGGGAGCAGGTCGGGCGAGACGCGCAGGACGCGGTCGGGCAGGTTGGTCGGGTCGGGCTGGAAGTGGAAGTCCATCTCCCGGCCGTTGACGAGGAGGTTGTTGTAGACGGCGGAGAGGTAGCAGAGCTCCGCCGAGTGGTACATGGACATCGAGTGGCTGCCCTTGAGCCGCTCGGTGCCGAGCAGGTACGGCGTTCCGCTGGCGAGCACGTTGAAGTAGACGGCGCCCTCGTCGTGGTCGAGGAAGAAGGTGTTGTAGAAGGCCTGCGCCTGCCGGGCCTCGCGCAGGTTCGCCTCGCCGCCGACCGTGCCGTTCAGGATGAGGTAGGCGAGGATCGCCTGCTCCTGCTGCCACCAGGCCTTGCGGTCGTGCCAGGCGAAACGATACGTCTCCTGGTCTCCGGACTTGACCCGCTCGACGACGTCGTACCAGCCGCCGCGCTGCACGTCGCTGCCGACCGCCGGCATGATCTCGCCGATCTTCTTGGCGAGCTGCTCGTACGCCGGCTTGGCCTTCAGCGAGTTCATCCGCATCAGGTTCCAGGCGATCTTCAGGTTGTGGCCGACGACGGCGCGGTCCTGCTGCCAGCTGTGCGCCTTGTCGTGCGACCAGTCGCGGTTGAAGCGCTCCTGGACGAAGGGGCTGTTCTTGTAGTCCGGGAACTTGTCCGCGATGGTGTCGAAGGTGTACTCGAGGAAGTCGGCGTACTTCTGGTCGCCGGTCGCCAGGTACAGGTTGATCAGGTACGCGGGCGCGTGGTCGCCGACCGAGTTCCAGTTCTTGCGCTCGGCGTTCTCACCGAGGGACTCGTGGTCGGCGCTGAAGAGGATCGGGTCGATGTGCGAGTAGTAGCCGCCCTGCTCCGGGTCGAAGAAGAACTTGTCGAACAGCCGGATGGTGGCGTCCGCGTCGTTCTTGATCCGGATGTCACCGGTGACGCGGTACGTCTGGATGGGGCCGGCCAGCGCGTAGATCTGCTCGTACATCGGGATCGCGTCGTAGTCGTCGGAGAACTCCGAGGTGAACAGCTTTCGCTCGCTGTCCCCGTCGACGCTGATGCCGTGGTACCAGAAGACCACGTCCTCCTCGCTGTCCACGACCCGCATGTGCTTGCGCAGGTACTCGGTGCCGCGCTCGGCGACCTCCAGGTACTCGTCCTTGCCGGTCAGCAGGTAGGCCGAGGCCATGCCGTAGACCAGGCGGGAGATCGTGTCGGTCTCCTGGACGTGGCTCGCGGTCTTGTCACCGCCGAGCCGGATCTCGGTGCGGTACTCGGTGAAGTCCACCGGACCGTCGCCGAACTGCGCCCGCTTGTAGAAGTCGGCCAGCGACTCGATCTGCTTGATCCACCAGCTGGGCTCCTCGAAGCGGAAGTCCTCGGCGCCGCGGCCCAGGAACACCAGGCGCTTGGCGTCGAAACGCCCGCCGTGCTCCGGGTAGTGGACTCCGTAGACGAAGAGGAACCGGCCGGGCGAAAGCATCTCGTCGATGTGCCCGGACGCGTCGATGTAGGGCTCGTCCAGGTTGCGCACCAGCTCGGCGCTGGGGTCACCGGCGAGCGAGACGTCGAACGCACGCCCGTCGGAGGTCTTCAGACCCAGTACGCGCGAGCCGGAGTCGAAGCGGGTGACGTATCCGGCGATGGTGTCGGAGAAGGAGAAGCTCACGGCATCCGCCATGTCATGCACCGTCCTTGTCGTGAGAGCCCTCGTGAGTACGGTCGTGAGTGCTGTCGTCCTCGTATCCCTGGCTGACTTCGACGATCACTCCGTCGGGGTCGCGGATCCACACGGTCCGCCAGCCGCAGATGAAGTCGTCGAAGTCCAGCGGCCCCAGGGTCACTTCGGCCGCGTCGCCCAGCTCGGCCAGGAACGCGTCCACGCTGTCGGTCTGGAAGGCCAGGTGGCGCATCCGCCCCGGGGCCTGCGGCCCGTCTCCGGCTACCGCTGGGGGGACCCCCAGTGCCGGGCCGGCCGGTTCGGCGCCGGCCGCGAAGAGCTCCAGGTACGCGTCCCCCTTGCGCAGGAACACGATCTGGGCCTCCCCCAGGTCGACCACCCGGGCCCGGGTGAAGCCGAAGTAGCGGGTGTAGAACTCCTCGGTGGTCTTCTGGTCCGTGCAGTTCAGGCCCACGTGCGACCAGACCAGCCCGGCCATCAGGCCTGCCCCCGGCCCCGCCCGGCCGCGATCAGCTCGATGATCCGGCGGGCGAAGAGGTGGTGGTGGGCGCCGGTGCGGCCGGTGACCAGGTCCCCGTCGACCACCACGTCCTCGTCGACGTACTCTCCGCCCATGTTGCGGACGTCACCGATGAGGTTGTTGTGGCAGACCACCTTGCGGCCGCGGATCTTGCCGGGGATCGAGGAGGCCAGCCACATGCCGTGGCAGATGATCCCCTTGAGGACCGTCGGCTCCTCGAAGGCCCGGCGCAGCAGCTCCGTCGCCGGGGCCAGCTGGTCCACGTCCTCGGTGTAGCGCAGCCGGTCGGCCACCATGCCCGAGGGCACGATGATCGCCGAGTAGCGGCGCAGGTCCTCGTCGCTCAGCCCCTCCAGGGACTGGCTGGCGGTGAAGGGCGCCCGGTACTCGTGGCCGGAGAAGGTGATGGAGTCGTTGCCCCACAGCCGGGTCAGGAAGTCGACCTCGGCGCCTTCCTCCGCGAACCGGTGCTGGTAGTAGAAGATCTCCGGCTCGTAGAAGTCGCTCTCGACCAGGACCGCGATGCGGGTCCCGCTCAGCGCGCCCTCACGCAGGACGGCATCAGGCACGGGACACCCCCTTCAGGAAGTCCGCCGCGCGCTCGGCGATCATCGCGATGGCGGTGTGGCAGTTGCCCGACGGGACCGCGGGCATCACGCTCGCGTCGACGACGCGCAGGTTCCGTACGCCGTGCACCCGCAGCTCGGGGTCGACGACGGAGAGGTCGTCGATGCCCATCCGGCAGGAGCCGGCCTGGTGGTGGTAACTCTCCGACTTCTGCTTCGCGAAGGTGCGCAGGTCGTCGTCGGTCACGGTGCCCGGCCCGGGCTGGAGCTCCTGCTTGTACCAGGGTGAGAAGGCGGAGGTCGCGAAGATCTCCCGGGCGATCTTGATGCCCTGCACCATCCGCTCCAGGTCCCAGCGGTCGCCCAGGTAGTTCGGGTTGATCAGCGGGTGGGCCAGCGGGTCGGCGCTGGCGAGCTTGATCCAGCCGCGTGAGACGGGCCGTACGACACCGGGCAGGATGGACACCGTGTTCGGGTGGTCCTGGCCGACGATCACGTCGAAGGGCACGTGGACGAAGGCGATCTGCAGGTCCGGCGCGGGCAGTCCCGGCTGGGAGGACAGGAACAGAGCGCTCTCCGACAGGTTCTGCGCCGGCGGCGGGAGCTCCTGGGTGACCTCGGCCATCAGACCGGTCAGGACGTGGTTGTGGAAGTTCTCGCCGACCCCGGGCAGGGCCGCGGTGACCTCGATGCCGTGTTCGCGCAGCTGGTGCGGGTGCCCGATGCCGGAGAGCAGCAGCAGCTTGGGGGATTCGATCGCCCCGGCGGCCACGATCACCTCCCGGCGGGCCCGTACGGTGTGCGGGCCGGGCTCGGCGGTGGCGCTGTGGCTGTCGCGGACGGTGCGGCCCGGGACGTCGCTGCCCGAAAGCGTGGCGGGGGCCTGGAGCTGGACGTACTCGACGCCCGTGCAGGTGTCCCCGTCGAACAGCAGCCGGGTGCTCTGCGCACTGGTGCGCAGGGTCAGGTTGGGGCGGTCGAGCGCGGGCTCCAGGTACGCGGCGAGGGTGCCCTGGCGGCGGCCGTCGGCCACGTCGATGTGGTGCCAGCCGGTGCCGAAGAGGCCGCGGCGGGGACCGTCGGTGTTGAAGTCTGCGATCTCCTGGTGCCCCAGCTCGACGGCCGCGTCGATGAAGGCGCGGGAGACCGGGTTGGGGCCGTGCTGCCCGGCGTTGGTGATGCGCTGCGGGCCGCGGGTGCCGGTGGTGGCGGCGGTGGCGTCCTCCTGGCCCTCCAGGAGGGAGAAGTACGGGAGCACGTCCTCGTGCGCCCAGCCGGCCGCGCCCTGGTAGGCCCAGTTGTCGAAGTCCGAGGCGTGGCCCCGGATGTGCATCATGATGTAGAGGTTGCTGCTGCCGCCGGGGGCCTTGCCGCGCGGTTCGTACGTGCGGCGGCCGCCCAGGCCGGGCTGCGGGGTGCTGGTGTAGCCCCAGTCCACGGGCCCGCCGAGCAGCTTGTACCAGGAGGACGGGTCGTCCACCTCGGGCGGGATACGGGATCCGCCCGCCTCCAGGACGAGGACGCTGACGTCCGGGTCCTCGGAGAGGCGGCTCGCCAGCACGCTGCCCGCGGTGCCGGATCCCACGACGACGTAGTCGTACTCTTCGGTCTCGGAGACACCCACGAGATCTCCCCCCCTCAGCCCTGGCTCAGGACCTGGAAGGGGACGGTGTCGTGGTAGTTCGCCATGTAGGCGATCTTCCCGTCCGCGATCCGGAAGAAGTTCATGACCTCGGCCTCGATGGACTCTCCCGAGGCGCTGACCGCGGTCAGGTGGGAGACGGCCGCGGCCTTCTCCCCGTCGACGAGGAAGTGCACGGGCTCGTTCCGGAAGACCCGGTACATGGTGCCCATGCCCTTCATCATCGAGCGCAGCAGTTCGAGGCCCTCGATGTGGCCGGCCAGCTGCTCGTCCATGACCTGGTCGTCGGCGAACAGGTCGCACCAGCGGTCCCAGTCCCCCGCGTTGGCGTACTCGTAGTACTTCGTGAGAATCTCTCGCGCATCCATGGCGTCGCTCATTCCCCTATCGGTCCCTGCGGGTTCCGTCCGGCGCGAACGGCGCCCAGAACTGGCTGAAGGCGGACGCCGAGTCGCCGAAGAGCCCGTCGCGGCCCTCGACGATCCGGCCGTCCTGCCACCGCATGAAGTGGAAGACCGGGTAGTCCATCCGCTCGTACGGGGACCGGCTGTCCTCGGCCGCGCCGTCCCGCAGGGCGACGTTGCGGCACACGTCGGCGGAACAGTCCTCGCCGACGAGCACCGCTTCCAGGTCCATCCGGAAGGTGCCGCCCGTGAGCTTGTGGGTCTGCCCCATCAGCTCCAGGAAGGCGTCCAGGCTCTCGTACCAGCCGGCGAGCGGGTGGTTGCCCGGTACCAGCCAGCGCAGGTCCTCGGAGTAGTACTCCAGGATGCGCGCCCGGTCGCCGGAGCCCAGCGCGGCGTAGGCCGCCCGCACCCGCTCCCGTGTCACTTCGGTCATCGTGGCTTCTCCTTCGCCCGCGTCAGAGGGAGCCGGAACCGGGCATCGGAGCCAGGTCGTTGACGGTGTACTGCTTGATCAGCGGTCCGTCGGGACCGGCGACCACGGTCCAGGTCTGGTCGGCGTCGAAGCCGAGCCACTGGCTCCGCGCCGCCGGCGGGTCCCAGATCTTGGCCTGCCAGTTGACGAGCACCCGGACGATCGCCCGGTCGCCCTCGATGACGGGCTCCACCTTCGTGACCGTGTGCACCTCGTCGAAGAACCGGTTCGTGACGGCCTCGTACCAGCGGCCGAAGCCCTGGTGGCCGAGGAAGGTGTCCTCGGGGACCTTGAACTCCAGGTCCTCGGTGATCAGGGCGAGCACCTCGTCCAGCCCTACGTGCCTGTCCAGCGCCACGTACCAGTCCTCGGCGAAACTGCGGATCGCGTCCTCGGTCAACTGCCGCTCGGCGGGCATGCGGTCTCCTCCTGTTCCGTGTGCTGCGTGACTGCTCTGGTCAGATCTGGATGTCGACGAGGAACGGACCGGGGTGGGCCAGCATCCGGCTCACGGCGGCGGCCGCCTCGTCCGGCTTCTCCACCCGCATCCCGCCGGCGCCGAGCGACCGGGCCAGCCCGGCGAAGTCGATCTCGGGGTGGGAGAGGTCGAAGGAGCCCGGGAATCCGTGCTCGGGGATGTCCCGCTCCCGCCAGTACTGGGCGATGTTGTCGTCCAGCAGCCGGTACTTGCGGTTGTTGCAGACCACGAACTTGGCCTCGATGCCGTGCCGGGCCGCCGTCCACAGCGCCTGGTAGGTGTACATCGACCCGCCGTCGCCCGCGAAACCGACGACGAGCCGGTCCGGGCGGGCGAGCTTGGCGCCGACCGCGCCCGGGAAGCCCACGCCCAGCGATCCGCCCCGGGTGAGGTGGTAGTCGCCCGGGCGCTCGGCCGGCAGGTACTTCGTGACCAGCGGGGAGGTGGTCAGCGCCTCGTCGAAGACGATCAGGTCCCCGCCGGTGCGCTCGGCCAGGGTCCGCAGGAAGACGGTCATCGGCGTGCCGTCGTCCGTCTGCGCCTGCCCGTCGCGGACCCTTTCCCGGGTCCGTACGTCGAGCCGGGCCGCCGCGGCCGCCCGCCGCTGCGGGGTCAGCCGGTGTTCCAGTACGCCGGCCAGCGCGCGCAGCGCCTGCTTGGGATCCGCGGCGAGGCCGAGGTCCACCGGGTGGTTCTTGGCGATCTCGTAGGCGTTGAGGTCGATGTGGACGACCTTCGCGCCTTCCCGGAAGGGGCTCTCCAGCTCGGGGAACACCTCCGGGAAGACATAGGTGCCGACGATCAGCACCCCGTCGGCGTCCCCCACGAGGTCCTTGCTGTGCGGGCCGAACATGTGGCCCGTCTGGCCCCGCCGCAGCGGGTGCGAGGCCGCGATGTTGACCTCGGAGGAGTCGACCTCGTACACGTCGGCGCCCAGCAGCTCGGCGACCGCCGCCAGTTCGTTCTGCGCCCCGGAGAGCGAGACCCCGTCCCCGATGAGGACGACCGGCCGCTCGGCGGAGGCGAGCAGCTCGGCCGCCCGCCCCACCGAGGCCGGCGAGGGCGCCACGTCCGTGAGCGGCACCGTGGCGGGCAGGACGGGCTCGGAGTTGAGCTCGTCCAGCACGTCCATCGGCAGCGCCACGAACACGGGCCCGCGGGGCGGGGTGAGCGCGATCTTCACGGCCCGCCGGATGGTGCGGAGCACGGAGTTCCGGTCGGTGACCCGGGTCGCGTACTTCGTCACCGGCTTGGCCATCGCCACCAGGTCGGACGCCATCTGCGCGTCCATGGCGTCGTAGCGCACCCCGGCGTCACCGGCGACCACGACGAGCGGGGTGTGGCCGCGCAGCGACTGGTAGAGCATGCCGATGCCGTTGCCCAGCCCCACCCCGGAATGCAGCTGGAGGAGCGCCGCGCCGCCGGTCGCCCGGGCGTATCCGTCGGCGATACCGGCGGCCACGGTCTCCTGGAGGGCGAGGATGTACTGGAAGTCCTCCGCCGCGTCCACAGCGTCGAGGAATCCCTGTTCCACCGTCCCAGGATTTCCGAACATCACATTCAGGCCGTCGGCCTTGAACTGCTCGATCAGCCTTTCCCGTCCGGGAGTGGCTCCGGTGTTCATCGAACTCCCCCTCATTCCCACGAGTTGCCGGAATTACCAGCCGTAACGGGTGAGACCGTCCTCCAGGACTTCCACGATCTTCTGTCCCGTGAGGTACGAGTCAGGGGTGGACCGTCCGGTCACGAACGGGAAGTCGACGATGACCGAGACCGGCTTGCCGAAATTCCCGTGGTACGCGCCGCGCGGGCCCGTGGCGTCGCGCAGGATGTACTCCAGCGGATACGGCGGCGGCCCCATGTTGAAGTCGGTACCGAGGAATCCGGTGCCGTCCTTGTAGTCGTACTCCTTGCAGTGGCCGGTCACGTGCTTGCCCCAGATGATGCTCCTGCGGTCGCTCCAGTCCCGCGCGAAGGCGAGGCAGGCGACCCCGTAGCACTCCGCGGCCACGACCTTGCCGGCCCTCTTGAAGGCCAGGATCAGGGCGTGCACGCGCTCGTTGTTGGCGAGGTCGGCGATCGGGCCGCTGCCGCCGACGATGAGGATCGCGTCGTATCCGGCGATGTCGGCGTCGAGCTTGTCCAGATCGCGGTGGTACTGCTCCAGCTTCCGCAGATAGCCCTCGTCGCTCGTGTACGGGCGCTCCGGGACCCACGCCTCGATGTCGAGCGGCGAGTCCAGCCGGCTCGACTGCTCGAACTCCCGGCCCAGCCGGGCGTTCTCCTCTGTGGTGACCGAGCGTCCCAGTGGAGGATCGATGTAGTTCGCGTCGAGGCTCGGCGGAAGAGCGTGTGCACGCTTTCCGGTCGGCGTGGCGAATATGACCTCGTAGCCCCGCTCATCGAACTTCGATACGGGCCCTATCAGTTCTTCGGCCCAGTAACCGTGTTCGGAGACAATGACCAGAATCTTTCTGCTCACGTATTCCTCCAGGCGCCGCCTGTTGTCGTTGGCGTCCCCCACACTGGCCGCGCCCGGAGCCTTCGTCAAAGCGCCGGTGTGCGACTTCGTGAGGTAGCGGCCCACCTCATGGGGGCACCTCAGGAAGTCGTCTCCCGACGTCATGAAGTAGCTTCAGGACTACCTGACTTCGGCCGAATCGGTGAACCATTACCGAGGCCGCGCCCTATCGTCTGGACGCGCCGTGAATCACGGGCGCGCGGAGTAGGAGCCGTCGAGAAGAAGAGGGACGGGGACGATGACGATGGACCTGTTGTGCACCCACATCGATCGGATACGTCCGGTGAAGCCCGGAACCGAGGGCTGCGAGGAGTGCCTCATCGCCGGTGACACCTGGGTGCACCTGCGGATGTGCCTCAGCTGCGGGCACGTCGGATGCTGCGACTCCTCGAAGAACCGTCACGCCACCCGCCACTACCGCACCACCGAGCACCCCATCGCGGCCTCGCACGAGCCCGGCGAGGACTGGGCGTGGTGCTACGCCGACAAGCTGATGCTGGACCCGGCGTGAGCGCGGCGCAGGAGAGCGCGGCCGTCACGGCCGCCGGCGAGCACGTGGAGAACAAGAAGCCGGTCATCCTGGCCGTGGACGACGACCCGCAGGTGCTCCGCGCCGTCCGCCGTGACCTGCGCAGCGCCTACGGCGACCGCTACCGGGTGCTAGGCGCCTCCTCGGCCGCCGACGCCCTGAAGATCCTGGACTCCCTCGACGAGCGCGGCCACGACCCGGCGCTGTTCCTCGTGGACCAGCGGATGCCCGACGTCACCGGGGTCGAATTCCTGCTGGAGGCGGTCAGCCGCTTCCCGGACGCCCGCCGCGTGCTGCTGACCGCGTACGCGGAGACCGACGCGGCGATCACCGCCATCAACCGGGTCCGGCTGGACTACTACCTGCTCAAGCCGTGGGACCCGCCGCACGAGCGGCTCTTCCCGGTCCTGGACGACCTGCTGTCGGACTGGCTGGCCACCTACCGGCCCGCGTACGACGGAATCATCGTCGCCGGTCACCTGGTCTCCCCCGGCACCCACGCCGTGCGGGACTTCTTCACGCGCAACGGCCAGCCGTTCCGCTTCCTCAACGTGGAGCGGGACCCCGAGGCGCTGACCCTGATCGCCGCCCAGCCCGACGCGGCGCTCCCGCTGGTCCGCTTCCCGGACGGGTCGGTGCTCTCCGCGCCCACCGACACCGAGCTCGCCCAGCGCCTGGGCCTGGCGACCACCGCCTCCCGGCCGCACTACGAGTGCGTCATCGTCGGCGCGGGGCCCGCTGGCCTGGCGGCCGGGGTGTACGCGGCTTCGGAAGGCCTGTCGACGCTGATGCTGGACTCCCGCGCCCCGGGCGGCCAGGCCGGCACCTCCAGCCTGATCGAGAACTACCTCGGCTTCCCCTCGGGCCTCTCGGGCGGCGACCTGACCCGCCGCGCCACCATCCAGGCCTCCCGGTTCGGCGCCGAGATCCTGCACCCGGTGGAGGTGGTCTCACTGACCCGGGACGATCCGGCGAAGATCCTCACCCTGGCCGACGGCACGGAGATCTCCGCCGAGACGGTCCTACTGGCCACGGGAGTCTCGTACAACCGCCTCGACGCGCCCGGCGCGGACCGCTTCGAGGGAGCCGGTCTCTACTACGGCGCGGCCACGACCGAGAGCTCGGCGTGCATCTCGCAGCACGTGTTCATCGTGGGCGGGGCCAACTCGGCCGGCCAGGCCGCGGTGCACTTCGCCAAGTACGCCGCCCGCGTGACCATCCTGGTCCGCGCGGCCTCGCTGGACGCGAGCATGTCCCGTTACCTGATCGACGAGATCGACCGCACCCCGAACATCGAGGTGAAGGTCCGTACGACGGTGGTCCGGCTGGACGGCGACGAGCACCTCGAACGGCTGACCCTGCACGACGCGGAGACGGACGAGGACACGGAGGTCCCGGCACGCTTCATGTTCACCTTCATCGGCGCCCGCCCGCACACCGACTGGCTGTCGGGGGTCGTCGAGCGGGACGAGTACGGCTTCGTCCTCACCGGATCGGACCTGATCGCCAACGGTGGCGAGCTCCCGGCCGAGTGGAGCCTGGAACGGGCCCCCTACCCGCTGGAGACCAGCGTTCCGGGCGTGTTCGCGGCGGGCGACGTACGGGCCCACTCGGTGAAGCGGGTCGCGTCGGGCGTGGGCGAGGGCGCGATGGCGGTCAACCTGATCCACCGCTACCGCTCGATGGGCTGAGAGCGAACAGGCGCCGGAACGCTTGCGATCAAGACCACAGCGGACGCAACGTTGATTACATGATTACAGTCGAACAGAGCGAACAGCTCCGCGTGTGGTTCGCCGAGCGTCTGCCGGTGGACGTCTACGAGTCCCTCGTATCGGTCACGGCCGACCGCGAGGAGATCACGGTCGTCGGCACCGTGCCGGCGGCCGAGTCCGTCAAGGAGTTCCGCGAACGCACCCGCGAACAGCGCATCGAGGTCGCCCGCGAGGCCGAGGAGCTCTACCGCCGCAAGGTGGCCTGGGGCGTGCGGGTGGGCGAGGAGACCGCGCTCTTCACCCACCTCGCCGTCCCGGTCATGACCCGTCTGCGCCAGTCCGAGCGCCAGGTCCTCGACACCCTGGTCGCCGGCGGCGTGGCCCGCAGCCGGGCCGACGCCCTCGCCTGGTGCGTCCGCCTGGTGGGCCGCAACACCGACACCTGGCTGGCGGAACTGCGCGAGTCCCTGGACAAGGTCCAGCAGGTCCGCTCGAAGGGCCCGGACGTGGCCGAGTCCCCGGACCCGACGGACTCCAGGAAGTCCGAGTCCGAATGACGGAATCCCCCCACGGGCAAGCATGATCCCGTAAGGCTGGCCACGACCACCATCCAGGGAGAGGCAGCGCACCATGACGACCACCGTCGAATACATCCGCTACCGGATCGCATTGGACGACCAGCAGGCCTTCGAGGACGCGTACACCCGGGCGGCCGAGGCCCTGGCCGCGTCGCCCGAGTGCATCGACTACGAGCTGGCACGCTGCGAGGAGGAGAACGAGCGCTACATCCTCCGCATCCGCTGGACCTCGGTCGACGCCCACCTGGGCGGCTTCCGCAAGGGCGAGCACTTCCCGGCCTTCTTCAGCGCGATCCGGCCGTACGTGACGGCGATCGAGGAAATGCAGCACTACACGGTGACCGACATCGTGGGCACCGGAAAGGCCGCAGGGTAACCATGAGCACGACACCCACCATCTACGAGTGGATGGGCGGCGCGGAGGCGATGAACCGTCTCACCGACGCCTTCTACGCCCACGCCCTGCGGGACGAGATCCTGGCCCCGGTCTTCGCCGGCATGGACTCGGAGCACCCGCAGCACGTCGCGGTCTGGCTGTCGGAGGTCTTCGGCGGCCCGTCGGACTACTCCGCCCACCACGGCGGCCACCAGCACATGGCCACCAAGCACCTGGGCCGCGCGATCACCGAGAGGCAGCGCCGCCGCTGGGTGGACCTGCTCCTGGACACGGCCGACGAGGTCGGCCTCCCGACGGACCCGGAGTTCCGCGCGGTGTTCGTCTACTACATCGAGTGGGGCACCCGCATGGCCCTGATCTACTCGGGCGCCAACCCGCCCCCGGTCGACGCGGCCAAGATCCCGGTCTGGTCCTGGGGCCAGACCCCTCCGTGGGTCCCGAAGACCGCGACGGACTGACCCGCTCCGCCCCAGCCGGCCCGGCCTCGCAGGCGTTCGAGGCCGGGGTCTGGGGCGGAGCCCAGGTCCTTCAGCCCCGCCCGGGTTCTCAGCGCCGCCCGGGTCCTTCAGCCCCGCCCGGGCCCGGCCCGGCCAGCAGCACCGTGAGCGGCGGCGCGCCGTCCTGCCCGCGCCAGAAGTCCACGGCCTCCTCCAGGATCTCCAGCAGGGTCTCCCAGTCGCCCGGCCGCTCGGCGGCGTACCCGCGCCACGAGGTCACGGCGACGAGCCGCCCCTCGGCGTCCGGCAGCCACGACAGGTCCCTCAGCGCGTCCGCCAGCGCGTCCCAGTTCCCCCCGAACCACTCCGGCAGCCGCAGGGCGTCCCCGCACCGCCGCATCAGCCCGGCCTTGCCGCGTACGCCGTCCAGGTCCAGCCGCACGGTCGTCCAGTCGGCGGCTTCGGCGGCGGCGAGGGCAGGGGCGAGCGGCTGCGGGTCGAGGGTCATCGGAGAACCGCCTTGAAGGTCTCGTAGTGGTCGTCCGTGTAGAAGAACTCCCCACCCTCGCCCGTCACGATCCGCCGGGCCCCGCGGTCCCGCTCCCCCGGCGTCCTCACGGTGAACTCGTGGTAGTAGCCGCGTTTCTGCCGGGGCAGGGCCTTCTCGAAGTTCCCGAAGACGGTCCCGTCCTGGCGGTACGGATACGGCCCGCCCTTGTCGATGAGCGCGAGCACGTCCAGGGCCTGCCGCGGCAGCTCGGCGGCCCGCACGGTCGCCAGCCCCTTCGCCCACACCGGAGCGCCGGTGCCGGCGGCGGCAGGCGCGGGCTTCTGCCCGCCACAGCCCACCGCACCGACCAGCGCGGCGCACAGGAACACGGCCCCCAGTACACGAAGCAGCGACCGGGGCACGTTCCGAAAGATCATGCGCCGATCGTGCCAAATATCCGATTCGCTCGCGAATCGCCCGATGGCGTCTAGAGCGCGGCCATCTTGGTGTAGGGACTCAGGATTCGCTTCTGGACCGACCCGAAGTCGACGAGAACAGCGATCCCCTCCTCGATTCCGACGACACGGCCGAGGCCGTGCTCATCGTGAGTGACCCGGTCGCCGACGCTGAACTGCCGGATGGGCTGTTCCACGGGGGCCTTGAACGGGCTGGACGGCAAATGGCGGCGAGGTACTGCTGACTTTGTCATTGAACCCAGTATGCGCCCCGCGGGCCGCCTCGTGGTCCGCCGTTCGGATCTCAATTCCGGCACCATCCGCCCCAGCGGTGGCTACAGGTCGTCGGGGTCGGCCCGCTCCAGCGCCGGCCGCAGCCCCGGGGACGACTCGGTGAGCAGGTAGTCGGCCACCGCCGTATCGGTGACCAGGCTGGTCACCAGACCCGACCGCAGCACCGCCCCGATCGCGGAGGCCTTGCGCAGCCCGCCTGCGATGGCAACGACCTCGGGGATCCGCCGGAGCCGGTCCGCCTCGACGGTGATGCACCGCTCGCCGAGGTCCCGGCCGACCCGCCGCCCCTCGGCATCGAAGAGGTGCGCGGACATCTCGGCCGCCACGCCCAGCGAGGCGTAGTGCTCCCGCTCCTCGTCCGTCAGCATGTCGTGGACGGTGGAGATGCCCGGCTCCCAGGAGCCGATGGAGACGGCCGCGACCGTCACCTTGTCGAAGTACTCGAAAGCGCGCGCGATCCCCGTCTGGTTGCGCAGCGCGGCCGCGGTCGCCGGGTCGGGCAGCAGCATCGGCGCGTAGATCGGGTGCGCGTCCCCGCCCGACACCTGCGCGGCCCGCCGCACCGCCTCCACGGACCCGCGCTCGGCGGTCCCCGCGTCGTACACGCCGGTCAGCTGCACCACGGTGCAGGGCGGCAGCCGGTGCAGGGAGGCGGCCATGTGAATGGTCGACCGCCCCCACGCCAGGCCCAGTACGTCGCCCTCGTTGACCAGCTCGCCCAGCAGATCGGCGGCCACCGCGCCCAGGTTCTCCGGATCCGGCGCGTCCTCGGTGGCGTCGGCGGGCGACTCCACCACGACGGCGTGCCTGAGCCCGTACCGGGCCCTGAGCGCGTCCGACCGCTCCGCGTCCAGTTCCGCCGGTACCCGGATCTCGATCCGTACGAGGTCGCGTTCGAGGGCGGTCTCCAGGACCCGGGCCACCTTGAAGCGGCTCACGCCGAACTCCTCGGCGATCTGGATCTTGGACTTGCCCTCCAGGTAGAAGCGGCGAGCCATGGCCGCCGCCTGCACCAGCTCCGCGGGTCCCATCCGCAGGGCTGACCGTCCCGCCGACATTGCAGACACCGCGTTCTCCTCACTGCTGTTCACACTGTCGTGTTCACACTCTCGACTCGCCGTTCATCCTGTCAGATCCGACGGCCGTTGATCAGCCTGTACAGCCCCCGTTCACCGAGCTGTTCATCAACCCTTGGTTCAGTGGTCGCAAGCCCACGGCGCCACGGCGATCGCCGCGCCCGCCTGCTCACGCAGCGTGCTCACGGCGGCCGCCGGATCGACGGCGCCGTACACCGCGCTGCCCGCGACGAAGACGTCGGCACCGGCCTCGGCGCAGCGTTCGATGGTCGAGGCCGAGACCCCGCCGTCCACCTGGAGCCACAGCTCCAGACCGTGCTTGGCGATCAGCTCCCGGGTGCGGCGGATCTTGGGCAGCATGATGTCGAGAAAGGGCTGGCCGCCGAAGCCCGGCTCGACCGTCATGATCAGCAGCATGTCGAGCTCGGGAAGGATGTCCTCGTACTGCTCGATCGGCGTCGCGGGCTTGAGCGCCATGGACGCCCGCGCCCCCTTGGCCCGGATCTCCCGCGCCAGGCGCACGGGGGCCGCCGCGGCCTCGGCATGGAAGGTGACCGAACCCGCGCCGGCTTCCACGTACTGGGGGGCCCAGCGGTCCGGGTCCTCGATCATCAGGTGGAGGTCCAGCGGGATGTCGGTGGCCCGGCTCAAGGACTCCACGATCGGCATACCGAGGGTCAGGTTGGGGACGAAGTGGTTGTCCATGACGTCGACATGCAGCCAGTCGGCCCCCTCGACGGCCTTCGCCTCGTCGGCGAGCCGTGCGAAGTCTGCGGACAGGATGCTGGGATAAATCTGAGCGGCCATGCCCCAAGCCTGCCATGCCTTCGCACGGTTCCGGCCACGACCCCGCAAGTCACACTCGGGGTAGCGCGGCTTAAGTGATCATGGAGAACATTTCACTTGTTCTGCGAGATCGCCTGTGGGCACGTTTGTGTTCATGACATCGATGCCAACACCGGCTCCCGGAGATGCCACCGGCGCGCTCTCCTCTCCCTCACCCTCACCCTCACCCTCCTCCTCGTCGTCCTCCTCCCTCTCCCCTTCCCCCTCCCCCTGGCGCAACCGGGACTTCCGCACCCTCTTCGGCGCCGCCACCCTCAACCAGCTCGGCACGAACACCGGCTACGTGGCCGTCCCCCTGCTCGCCCTCACCGCCCTCGACGCCACCGCCGCCCAGGTCGGCACCCTCGCCGCGCTGTCCACGCTCGCCTTCCTCCTGATCGGGCTGCCTGCCGGCGCCTGGGTCGACCGGCTGCGCACCCGCCGGGTCCTGATCGCGGCGGACCTCGCCCGGGCGGTCCTCTTCGCCTCGCTCCCGCTCGCGTGGTGGCTGGACGTGCTGACCCTGGCGCAGCTCTACGCGGTCGTCCTGCTGAACGGCTGCGCCACCGTCTTCTCGGACGTCGGCTCGCAGAGCGTGCTGCCCCAACTGGTCGGCCGCGGCGGCCTGGTCCGGGCGAACGCGGCCATGGTGACCCTCATGGCCGCCGCCAACATCGCCGGCCGCGGCGTGGGCGGCGCGCTGATCGCCACCCTGACGGCCCCGTTCGCGCTGGCCTGCGCCTCGGCCGCGTACCTCGCCTCGGCGCTCCGCCTCACCCGGGTCCGGCCGACCCCGGCGCCGCCCGCAACCGCCCGTATCCCGCTGCGGTCCCAGATCGGGGAGGGCCTGCGGCACGTACTGGGCCACCCCGAGCTGCGCGCGCTGGCGCTGGCCGCGACCCTGAACAACCTGGGCAGCGCGGTCCTCAACACCATGCTCCCCGTGCTCTTCGTCCGTGAACTGGGCCTGTCCCCGGCCGCGCTGGGCCTGTTCTGGGCGGCGGGCGGCGTGGGCCTGCTCCTGGGAGCCCGCCTGGCCCGGCCCTTCGCCGCGCGCGTGGGCTACGGCCGCGCCCTGCTGCTGAGCCTGACCCCGGCGGCCCTGCTGGTACCGCTGCTCGACCACGGCCCGTGGCTCTGGCTGGCGGGCGCCGGCTGGCTGCTGGCCATGATGAAGATCGGCTCGGACAACGTCCTCGGGGTCAGCCTCCGTCAGCACCTGACCCCGGACCCGCTCCTGGGCCGCATGAACGCCACTTTCCGCTTCACCCTGACGGGCGCCCTGGCCCTCGGCTCCGCCGCCTCGGGCCTCGTGGCGGAACTGACGTCGCTCCGCACGACCCTGTGGACGGGGGCCGCGATCCTGGCCCTCTCCTTCATCCCGGTCGCGGTCTCCCCGATCCGGCGCAGGAGGACGGGGGTGTGAGGGGCGAAATCCGGTGGCCGGGCGGAACCCGCTGCGCCGTCACACGGCCCGCCCCGGACCGGAGCGGCCGATCCGCTGCGCGTGTTCATCGTGACCACGTTCGACCTCGACGAGTACGTCTACGGGGCGTTGCACGCCGGGGTCGCGGGGACGCTGATCGTCTAGCCGGGCGGCGCCCCGCGCAGATGACGCACGAGCCGCTCGAGGGCGGTCCAGCTCTCGGCGGTCTCGCCGTCGCCGAGCGGGTAGTAGAAGGCCGGCCGGGCGCTCGGGCCGAGCCGCACCGGGCGTTCCTTCAGCGGCGTCCTGCTCGCGGTGTCGCGCCCTGCCTCGCGGACCTCCTCGGGGCCCAGCACGAAGGCGTAGGGCAGCGGCGGGCTTTCGAAGTGGGGTGGGGCGCTCAGGTCCCGGCGCGCCGCGCGCAGCTGGCACAGCATGGTCTTCAGCCCGTACCGGGTCACCAGCTCCTCGGCCAGCCCGGGCAGTGCCCCCAGCGGAAGCTCCTCACCGGGGCCGTAGCCCACGGTGAGGGTGATGTCCTCTTCCACACCCTCCGGGGTGCGGATCACGCGCAGGGTGGCGACGGCAGGCCGGTCCGGGGCGCCGACGACGACCGTCCAGGTGGACCGGGGAGCGCGCTCGTACGCCAGGTCGGTCAGCTGCCGCCGCGACCAGGTCAGGCCGGCCGGCTCCGACGTCCCCCAGCCGGCCGGCGGGCCGCCGGTCAGCGCCCGCCAGGCGGCTTCCAGCGCGCCGCCGAGAACGAGGTCCTCTGTCGGGCGGTGCAGGGCACGGAAGGAGACGACGAGCTGACGCTCGCCGGTGGGTCCGGCCTCCGTGAACGCGTCCGCCACCCGGGTCTCACCGTTCTCGTCCCGGGCCGGGGAGAAGGCGTCGTCCTGCCAGGTCAGTACCGCGCCGGTCAGCCCGTCGTAGTAGCCGCACCGCTCGTCCTGCACCACCCAGCGCGAGGGCATGGACTCCAACAGCATGCGGGTGGGGAGGGAGAGGCGGCAGTGTGGCGGGGTGACGATCTGCAGCGACCGGTCGCTCTCCAAAGTGGCCCGCAGCGCCTCGGAGAGCCAGCTCGTCATGGGGACGACCGGGCGGTCCTGGAGGACGACCGCTGCCGCGTCGGTGAGCATGTCCACGGCCGGCTGGGCGGCGGCGGGGACCGGTACGGCAGTGACGCCCGAGACGTCGACCGGGCGGGCCGCGCCGGCGGTGCCGGGGGCGTCCGGCGGATAGACCCGGCCGCCCAGAAGCATGGTCATCCGGGCCGCGAAGGCACCCGCGAGCTCCTCGGCCTGGGGGACGCCCACGGCGGCGCGGGCCTCGATCCACCACGCCGGGCCGTCGCCGGACGGCTCGGCGCCGGGCCCCAGCAGCCGCGCCGCCTCGCCCGGCACCTGGAGCAGCAGCGGCACCTCGATCGAGACGAGCGGCCGGCCCTCGGCGTCGCACAGTTGGACCACGGCACCCTCGCCGGTGGTGTCGACCCGCAGGTCCGGGCCGCCCGCGAGCAGGCCCGCCAGGACGCTCAGCGCGTCCGGCATGCGCTCGGTGAGCGCGATCACGTCCTTGGTCATGCAGTGTTCCTCTTGGTCATCTCTGGTCGGTGGTCGTCTCGGTGTCGCCGTCCGCGGCGGCGGGCGCCGCCCGGATCAGTCGGTCGCTTCGGTCGTCGTCGTCCTGAGCAGCGCCTTGGCGCGGACGAGGAGGTCGTCGTCCGCCAGTTCCACGGAGCCTGCTTCGGCGTCGGTCACGACGCGCCGCAGGATCCTGCTCCATTCGCCGACGAACTCCTGTGCCCCCACCGTCACATCGCCCCGCTCGGTGAGTGACGACTCGTGGTTCCCCAGCGTGCTGTGCCAGCGCGCCCGGATCCTCAAGTCGCCGCCCTCACGGGTCAGCTCCCATTCGGCGGAGAAGGTGTCCGATCCCCAGAAGACCCCGGCTCCGGAGAACTCCGGGCGCCGGACCTCTTCGAGCAGCGGCACCAGATCGTCGAGCAGCACTGCGATGTCGTAGCGGTACGTCAGCCGAATCGGCACCCGGTTCCACACGAGGACGGCGTCCTCGGCTCCGGAGGAGTACATCTCACCGACGGCCTTCTCCCCGTCGGCCGGCGCACGCACCCCACGGCCCACGACATCCTCTTCGAACACCCGCTCGTTGCCGACGGCCAGCAGGTACTCGCCGCACTGCCGACCCTCCGGACGTACCGCATCGGTGCGGTTCGACTCCGCCGGTCGATGACGCCGGGGGCCTCGAAGCCCGCATCCGGACAGGTGATGACGGGGACACCGCGGGCGCTGCGCTGTCGGCTCAGGCCGCGAGCAGGGCCTTGGCGCGGAGGAAGAGGTCGCCGTCGTCCAACTCCATAGACTCCGCCTCGATATCGGTGAGGATCCGCCGCAGAACCTTCGCCCACTCGTTTACGAATTCCTGTGTATGGACCACCACGTCGCCCCGCTCCGCCAGGAGCGACTCGTGGCTCCCGAGCGTGCTGTGCCAGCGCGCCTGAATCCGCAGCGAATCGCCCTCGCGGACCATCCTCCATCCGGCCGAGAATGTGTCGGCCCCCCAGAAGACCTCGCCCTCCGGGCATACCGGCCGCTGGATTTCCTCGAGAAGGGGCACCAGGTTCCAGGTTCCAGGTTCCAGACGAGGATGGCGTTTCGGCCTCGGAGGGGGACATCTCACCAACCGCATCAGCCATGTCGGCGACGGATTCACGCGTCCGAATGGCCGGGCAACCCGCCTGGATCGAGAAACTCACCTTCGTTCCCATCGCACCGTCGTCCGTACCCCATGGAGACGGGGTGGCCGGCGCACCGCCCCAGCCGTGCACCGGCCGCCTCCGCAGACCCGCCGACGAAGCCCTACCCGCCGTTAGCCCGGCGGCATGGGCTGCTCCGGCCCATCGTTGAACAGATAGTCATACATTGCCCGGAGGTAAGCATTCAGGGTTTCCCGGTCGGGGAATTCGATGTCGGTCAGCCGCTCGTATTCGGCCGGCCCAAAGGAGTCGTCTGTGACGATCTCCTCGAATCCCGTGCGGATCAATTCCACGTAAGCGTCGCTGAAGCTCAGCAGAGTGGGCCTCAGATGACTACTCGTCTCATACCCCCGCTCAAGATCCAGGTTTACTCTGAGAAAATTCTTGAAACGCGCGTCCATTGAAATCTTTCTCTACGGATGACGGCCGTGCGCCGGATTGGCGAACATGGTGTGGAGACGGTATTGCCCGTCAGGCATCAGTCGATAAACAGGCAGGATGGTTCCGCCCTCGAAGTCCACCGGCTTGAATTCGCCCAGGTTAGCCGGGTCACGATAGTAGCCGGTGAACCTCTCCTCTGCTCCGGGCCCGAGTACGTCCTCGATCGGCGTCTCCATAGCCTCACTTCCGGTACGCGCCATCTCGTCGCGGAAGTAGGCATCGGCGCGCACCATGTCTTCTGCGTTGTCGAAACGCGTCGCGAACGCGCCGACTCGGTGGGCACCGCCGCTCACACCGTCCACCGTGGTCCCGGTCAACGGGTCGATGTTGTTTTCGGACTTGACCAGACCCGGATAGTTCGAGTTCGGCCCGTACATCTTCGGCGCCCCGTTGCTGTCGCGGGCCACCGTGCCGAGCCGGTCGGTCAGGGCTTTGTCATCAGGGTGGAGGTGGCGGCCCGGTGCGTGCCCCTGGCCGCCCTGCTGGTCGTCCAACTCCTTGATGCGATCGTCGACCACCTTGGGGTCCATCGGCTGGTCTCCGGCGCCACCGGGCGAAGCGTCGGGTGCGTCGCCCTGGCCGCCTTCACCCGGGTTGCCCGAGGCGTCGTGGCCGCCGCCGTCACCCTGGTGCGCAGCGCCCGACCCGTCACCCTGGTGCGGACCGCCCGAGCCGTGGCCGTCGCCGCCCGTCGAGGTGGTGTCGCCGTGGGTGGCGGTGCCGCCGCCCGCCGCGCCCGGGTCGGTGCCGCCATGGGTCCCGGAGCCACCGCCGCCTGGCGTGGTGTGACTGTTGTGGGCCGTGTTGTGGCCCGTGCCGCCCGGGGTGTGGGTGGCCGTGCCACCGACGGAGTGGTTGGCCGTGCCGCCCGGGGTGTGGGTGGTGCCACCCGTCGAGTGGGATCCGCCGACCGGGTGTGCCGAGCCGGTCGGGTGGCCGGTCCCGTTCTCCACGTGGCTGGGGCCGCCCGCGCCCTCGAGCACCTTCTCCCTGACGGGAACGGTCTCGTGCTCCTTGACGTTGGGCAGGTCGTCCTTGTGCGGCTCCCTGACGGGTTCGGTGTCGGCAACGACGTTGCCGTGTTCGTCCCTGATGTGGCCGTCATTGCCGATGACGCGCTTGTTGCCCGCATGGTCGACGTACTCGTGGCCGGGGGGCGCCTTCTCGCCGGAGCCGGCGGGAGTCGAGGGCGAGTCCCCCGTGTGCCCGGGAGCCGGGGCCGCGTCGGCCGGGTGCGGCGACGTCCCCGTGGGCATGTTCCTGGCCATGTCGTCGACGCCCGCCCGGCTGGCTTTGAAGCCCTCCATGAGGTCGCCGACCTTGATCTTGGTGATGCCCGCAGCCTTGCCGAGGTAGCTCATCGGATCGACGAGCGCGCCCGCCTTGCCGATCACGGTCAGGGCCTCCGCGCCCGCGCCCAGCTTTCCGGCCTGGCCGGCCTTGCCGAGCTTGAGGAACGTGCCCGAGCCGAGGGTCACGACGTTGAACAGCACCGTCCCGAACGCACGCGAGGGGTCCTTGCCCCACTCGTCCCACGCGACCAGCGACTTGCCGAAGTTGCGCAGGGCCGCCTTCTGGCGTTCACGGTCACTGTGGTCTTCCGGGCCGAACATCTTGTCCAGCGCCCAGTCGTACGGCGTGATGATGTACCCGCTGACGCCGCCGAAGACATCACCGATGCTCGACCACGTCTTCTTGAAGTTGTCCCAGTCGAAGACGTTGACCATGCTGCCCAGGCCCTTGAGCGTGCCCACGACACCGTCGACGAAGAAGCCCTTCAGCGCGCCGCCGACGTTGTCCTTCGTCCACTCCCAGGCAGCCCGGAGCCCCGTGTATTCACGCTCGTCCGCGGTTCCCCAAGGCGTCTCCTTGGCGTCCTTGACGTCGCTGTCCCTGAAGCCGTACATGCCGGCCTTGTGCGAACCGTCGTCGACGTCGAAGTGCGTACCGCCCACCAACGCGGTGATCTTGTTGGCCGCATCACGCTCGACGCCCTGGAACGCCACCCACGTCGTACCGACCTCACGGACGAGGCGCGCGTTCTCGTCGACCTTGCCCTGGTCCTGCTGCCAGTCGTCGTCGTCCTTGTTGTCCGCGACGAACTTCACCGCATCCGTGCGGAGTTGCTTCATCTTGGTCACCAGCGGACGGGCGCTCGACGCGAAAGTCGTCAGCGCACCGCTGGCGGACTCCAGCTTCTTCGCGAACTCGTCCGCCTTGTCCCGCACCGGAATCGTCGAGTTGAGCAACTCCTCCTGCTCAGGAGCGTCATAGACCGGATCCAACGCCTGAAAGGCGCTGTGAACGTCCTTGCCCGTACCGCGAATGCTGGAGGCGGTCTTCTTCAGCGAAGCCGCATGCGTCTCCAGATTCTCCAGGTTGCCCGTGAAGGTAGGTATCTTCCCCGGATCGATCACTTCTTGGGGCCCTTCATCTCTTCCGGAGTCGGAGCCTTGGAGTACTCGTCCTGCTTGTTCTTCGCCATCTGCAGGTCGCCCTTGACGTACTCCTCAGTGGCCAGGCGCGCCCCGGTGATGGACTTCCCCGTCCGCACGGGAAGGAACTTCAGGTCGTTCTCGGTTCGCTGCTGGAACTCCTGCAACGCCTGAGCCACAGGACCGAAGGCGCCCCCCTTGGGGATCTCGGTCCCGCCCAGAACCATCGTGCCCGCC
Organism: Streptomyces sp. NBC_00190; assembly: GCF_036203305.1. GTDB lineage: Bacteria > Actinomycetota > Actinomycetes > Streptomycetales > Streptomycetaceae > Streptomyces. The sequence goes on from NZ_CP108131.1 coordinate 1,735,818, forward strand.
GACGTCGCGGCGCCCACCAAGCCGTCGCCGTAGGACTCGAACTCTTCCTCGAACTTGCCGCCCGCCTCGGCGGTCTTGCTCAGGACTTCACGAACGCCATCCGGCTTGATGTCCCATGTGGACACGTGTTGCCCCCCGTTCTGTAAAACGTTTCTTCCCAGTGCCCCGACGTCAGCCGATGCGTCAGCCGATGGCGTCGACGGCGGCCTTGGCCCTGACCTGCGGCCGATGCGCCGTGCCGTCGTTCGTCTCCATCGTCGAGCGCGGCAGCGCGATGCACCGAAATTCGCCCGCCGCCATTCCGCACTGGTGTGCCATGTCTATCAACTGGGCATTGCTGTCTGCAAAGTGAGTACGGGTCACACCCGCATACCTGTTACTGAGCAGTGACATTCCCCGCGGAATCAGCCATCACTGTCACGCGCTTGTGACACAGCGCGGATCGGCCTCGCCGACGGGACCCATGGAAACGGATCGAGGGCTCACAGCAGCAGCTGCAAGCCCTCGATCCGCCAGGAGCGGCGGCCCCTACGCCGTGCGTCGCAGCAGCGCCAGGTACATCGCGTCCGTACCGTGCAGGTGCGGCCACAGCTGTACGTCCGGGCCGTCGCCCAGGCCCGGTACGCCCGCCATGTACGGCCGGGCGTCGATCAGTTCGGCGGACACCGGGGCCTGGCCCGCGCCCCGGCCCTTCAGGACGTCGTCCACGACCACACGCGTCTCCGCCAGGTGCGGCGAGCACGTCGCGTAGCCCACGACACCGCCCACCCGCACCGCCGACAGAGCCTCCCGCAGCAGCGCCCGCTGGAGCGGCGCGAAGCCCTCCAGATCCTCCGGGCGGCGGCGCCAGCGGGCCTCCGGGCGGCGGCGCAGGGCACCCAGGCCCGTGCACGGCACGTCCATCAGCACCCGGTCGAAGGAGCCCGGCCGCCACGCCGGCCGGGTGCCGTCCGCCGCGATGACCTGGTACGGCCCGGGGTTGCCGGACAGGGCCTTCCCCACCAGGCGGGCCCGGTGCGGCTGCTTCTCGGAGGCCAGCAGGAACGCCCCGCGCTGCGCCGCCAGCGCCGCCAGCAGCGCCGCCTTGCCGCCCGGGCCGGCGCAGCCGTCGAGCCAGCGCTCGTCCCGGCCCTCGACCGGCACGGCCGCCAGGGCCATCGCCACCAGCTGGCTGCCCTCGTCCTGGACACCCGCGCTGCCGTCGCGCACGGCCTCCAGCGCGCCCGGCTCGCCGCCCTCGGCCATCCGCACGGCGTACGGGGACCAGCGGCCCGGCAGCGCGGACTCCTCGCCCACCGCCTCGAGCAGCTCTTCCGGGGTGGACCGCCCCGGCCGGGCCACCAGCGTGACCTCCGGCCGCTCGTTGTCCGCCTCCAGCAGGTCCTCGATCCCGGCGCGCCCGCCGCCCAGCGAGTCCCACAGGGCGCTGACGATCCACCGCGGGTGCGAGTGGTACACCGCGAGGTGTTCCTCGGCGTCGTCCTCGTACGGCGGCGCCACCCGCTCCAGCCAGCCGTCCAGGTCGTGCGCGGCGATCTTGCGCAGTACGGCGTTCACGAACTTCGCGCGCCCGTCCCCGAGCACCACCCGGGCCAGCTCCACGCTCGCCGAGACGGCCGCGTGCGTGGGGATCCGGGTTCCCAGAAGCTGGTGCGCGCCGAGCGAGAGCACGTCCAGCACCGGCGGGTCCACCTCCCGCAGCGGCCGGTCGATGCACGCCTTGATCACGGCGTCGTAGGTGCCCTGCCGACGCAGCGTCCCGTAGACGAGCTCGGTGGCCAGTGCCGCGTCGCGCGCCTGGAAGCTCTCGTCCTGACGGGCCTTGCGCAGCAGCGGCGGCAGCACGAGGTTGGCGTACGCGTCGCGCTCGTCCACCGCCCGCAGCACCTCGAAGGCCAGCAGCCGGACGGGGTCCTTCTGGGGCCGGCGGTACGGCTTGGCCTGCTTGCCGGACGGCTTGCCGCCGCCCGCGGGACGCCGACTGGGCTGACGAGGCTGTTCGCTCACGTGAAAGGTGCTCCGGAGATACGAGTGCTACGAGTGCTACGAGTGCTACGAGTGCTACGAGTGCTACGAGTGCTACGAGTGCTACGAGTGTGCAGGCAGGACAGAGAGGGGCAGCGAGGCCGCCGGTGTGACGCAGCGGCTGGGTTCAGCCTACGTCGGCGCCGCCGAGCCGCTCGCCGGGCGCGATCCGCACCCCGCGCGCCCAGTCTGCGCCCCGCATCGGCTTCTTGCCCTGCGGCTGCACCCACAGCAGCTCCACGGCGTGCGAGCCGGTGCCGACGTAGATGTTGTTCTTGGCCGGAGCCAGCACGCCGGGCTCCAGGTCCGTACGGTCGGGCACCAGGCCGACCGAGATCAGCTTGAGCCGCTCCCCGCGGAAGACGGTCCAGGCACCCGGTGCCGGGGTGCAGCCGCGCACGACGCGGTCGGCGCGCATCGCCGGGGCCGCCCAGTCGATCCGGGCGTCCTCCACGGTGATCTTGGGCGCGAGCGAGATCCCGTCGGCGGGCTGCGGGACGGCGCGCAGGGTGCCGTCCTCGATGCCGTCCATGGTCGCGGCCAGCAGTCCGGAGCCGGCGAAGGCGAGCCGGGTGAGCAGGTCGCCGCTGGTGTCGGTCGGCCGGATCTCCTCGGTCAGGATGCCGTAGACGGGGCCGGAGTCGAGGCCTTCCTCGATCAGGAAGGTGGAGGCGCCGGTGAGCTGGTCCCCCGCCATGATCGAGTGCTGTACGGGCGCGGCGCCGCGCCAGGCGGGCAGCAGCGAGAAGTGCAGGTTGACCCACCCGTGCTTGGGGATGTCCAGGGCACTCTTGGGCAGCAGCGCCCCGTACGCGACGACCGGGCAGCAGTCCGGACCGATCTCGCGCAGCCGGGCCTGGAAGTCGGGGTCGCGCGGCCGGGCCGGCTTGAGGACCTCGATCCCGGCCTCCTCGGCGCGCTGGGCGACGGGGCTGGCGACGAGTCGACGGCCGCGGCCGGCGGGTGCGTCGGGCCGGGTGACGACGGCCGCGACCTCGTGCCGCCCGGAGGCGATGAGTGCGTCCAGGGCGGGCACGGCGACCTCGGGGGTGCCTGCGAAGACGAGCTTCACTGGGGTCCTACCTCGCTATCTCGGCTGTCAGCAGCGCACCAGTCTATGGGGCGTACCGCCTGGGGATGTCCTGTGCCCGTCAGGGGGCGTACGCACACACACGCGCCCTTCGCATATGCCGACACGCCCCCTGAGCGTGACCTGGGCGCCGGGTGGCGCGTTGGTCAAGAGAGATTGACCAAAACGGGCCGCTTCGCGAACGGTTTCCGCGGCCCGATCCGCCCTTCAGCACCGGTTCGAGAGGCTTCTTCATGGCCGACCACGCCACCCACGACGCCCAAGCCCGGGCCAGCCTGCACCTTCTGGTGCGGGACATCGAGCGGGTTCGCCGGCAGGTGGATGCCCTGCGTACGCTCACCGCCCAGCTCGGCAATGTGTACCGCCCGCGCCGCTCCGGCCCGTCCACGGGCTTCGTCGTGTACGGCCGGGCGCCCGCGCCCACCGTCCGCCTCGCCCAGGAGCTGCGGGACAGCGTCGAGACGCTGGTCACCGCCGCCGTGGACTTCGACCGTTCGCTCGGCTTCTCGTGGGACGCGGTCGGCTCGGCGCTGGGTGTCACCAAGCAGGCCGTGCACCGGCGCTACGGCGCCCGGCGCGCGCAGGCCGCGGAATCCGCGGAGCCTGCGGCCGAGGGAACGACCACCCGGCCCCTGGGTCCGCTCCCCACGATCCCGGCGGCCCGATCGGTCCCGCCGCAGCCGCAGCGCGAGGACTCCCAGCCCGCCGTGAGCACCCCCCGCTCGCCGGCCTTCCCCGGCCCCCGCAACGGGTGACCGCCGCCCTCAACGGCTGACAGCCGCCCGCCGCCGGGACGCCGACCCCCGACGGCACCAGCCGGGCCCCGACCCCGGCGGAGCGCCCCACGGGCCGCCCCGCCGGGGTCGTCCGCCGTCCCGGTTCCACCCCGGCGGCATGCGGCCGGGGTGGAACCCGGGCAGCGGCAGCCGGTCCGTCAGCCGATGTCCAGCGGGTCGATGCGGACCCGGACCGACTCCGATGCCGGGACGCCCCGCGCCATACGGGCTGCCTGCGCCGATTTCAGGGCGGCCGCCAGGGCCGCGCCGCTGCCCGGCGGGACCCGGACCAGCGCCCGCTCTCCCGGCGAGGGCTCACCGCGCCGCCCCGGGAGCGGCACCGGGCCGAGGATCTCCGCGTCGGGCGGCAGCCCGGCGCCGGCCAGGAAGGTCTCGACCGCCTCGCCCCGACCCGCCACCGCCGCCATCCGCGACACCGGCGGGAAACCGAGCTGGGCCCGTTCCGCGAGTTCGCGGACGGCATGGCCCACCGGGTCCCAGCGCACCAGTGCCTGTACCGGCCGCAGCGTCGGCTCGGCGACCACGACGACCTGGCCGGCGCCCCGGACCAGCGACGCGGCCGCGATCCACCGCCGCAGCGCGTCCTCGCCCGCCCGCAGGTCGGGCCGGGTCAGCATCGCCCAGCCGTCCAGCAGCAGCGCCGCCGCGTACCCCTCCCCCGCCGCGACCGGTTCCGCCCCCGGGGTGCACACGATCAGCGCCGGCCGGTCCGGCACCTCGTCCAGGACGTGGTCGCGCCCGGACGTCCGTACGGGCACGGCCGGAAACGCCCGCCCCAGCTCCTCGGCGGTCCGCCGCGCGCCGACCACCTGGGCCCGCAGCCGGAACGACCCGCACTCCTCGCAGTGCCAGGACGGTTCCGCCCGCCCGCACCACCCGCACTGCAGGTCCCGCTCGTCGGGGGCCTCCAGCGGCCCGGCACAGACCGTGCAGCGGGCCGGCGTACGGCAGCGCTCGCACGCCAGCCGGGGCACGTAGCCCCGCCGTGGCACCTGGACGAGCACGGGCCCGGTCCGCAGCCCTTCCCGTACGGTCTCCCACGCCAGGCTCGGCAGCCGCGCCGCCCGGGCCGCCTCGTCGCGGGCCAGCAGTTCGTCTCCCACGGTGCGGATCCGGGGCGCGCAGGCCCGCACCGTCTCGCGGTCGGCGACCAGCGGCCGCGCCCAGCCGGACTCGACCAGCTGGGCGGCCTCCACGGTGCAGCTCGTGCTCCCGGCCAGGAAGGCGCAGCCGTCGCTGACGGCGCGCAGTTCCAGCACCTCCCGGACGTGCGGGAAGGGCGCGCGGTCGTCGCTGTGGCTGGAGTCCCCGTCGTCCCAGACGGCGACCAGCCCGAGGTCCCGTACGGGCGCGAACATCGCCGCCCGGGTGCCGACGACGGCCCGCACCGAGCCCCGGCTCACGGCGAGCCACTGCCGGTAGCGCTTCTCGGGCCCGGACTCGGCGGTCAGCAGCGCGTGCCGCCCCTCGCCGAGCAGCGCGGTGAGCGCCGTGTCCACGCGGGCGGCGGTCCGCCCGTCGGGCACCACGGCGAGGGCCCCTCGGCCGGAGGCGAGGGTGGCGGCCATGGCACGGGCGAGCTCGTCGGCCCAGCCGGGGCCGGGCAGGGCGGTCCAGACGGCGCGCGGAGTGCCACCGGTGGCGAGGGCGCGTATGAAGGCCGGGCCGGAGCCGTACCGCTGCCAGCCGCCGGGGTCGGGCGCGGCGGGCGGGGGCAGCGGCTCGGGCGAGGGCTTGGCTTCGGCACGGGCGTTGCGAGGGGGCAGGGCGAGCTGGAGCACGTCGGCCAGGCTGCCCGCGTACCGGTCGGCGACGGCCCGGGCGAGCGCCAGCATGCGCGGTCCGAGCACCACCTCGGGCGAGACGACGTGGGCGAGCGCGGCCAGCGCCCCGTTGTAGTCGGACTCGGCGCGGCGCTCGACGATGAAGCCGTCGATGAGGCCGCCGCCCTCGCGGCGGCCTCCGTGCACCTGGTGGGAGCCGGCGCCGAAGCGGACCCGGACGCGGACGCCCGGCTGCGCGGCCTCGGAGAGTTCGGCGGGGACGGCGTAGTCCCAGAGCTGGTCGAGGTGGAGCACACCCTTGTTCACGAGGATGCGGGCAACGGGCAGCTCCTCGGCGAGGGCGGCCCCGCGCCAGGTACGGGGCTTCGCCTTGGGCGCCTTGGCCTTCGCCTCGGCGACCATCTCCCGGATCAGCGCCAGCTGCTCCGGCGGGGAATCGTTCGCGCTGCTCACACCAGCATTCTTACCAAACGCGACCGACAACGGCCGGGGCGGCGGCTGCGTCCCCCGGGCATGCGAACGGCCCCGGACCAGGTGGTCCGGGGCCGTTCGGCGAGTGGTCCTACAGACCGGCGGCCGCGCGCAGCGCGTCCACGCGGTCGGTGCGCTCCCAGGTGAAGTCCGGCAGCTCGCGGCCGAAGTGGCCGTAGGCGGCGGTCTGGGCGTAGATCGGGCGCAGCAGGTCCAGGTCGCGGATGATCGCGGCCGGGCGCAGGTCGAAGACCTCGCCGATCGCGTCCTCGATCTTCTGGACCTCCACCTTGGCGGTGCCGAAGGTCTCGACGAACAGGCCGACGGGCTCGGCCTTGCCGATCGCGTACGCGACCTGGACCTCGCAGCGCGAGGCGAGCCCGGCGGCGACGACGTTCTTCGCGACCCAGCGCATCGCGTACGCGGCGGAGCGGTCGACCTTGGACGGGTCCTTGCCCGAGAAGGCGCCGCCGCCGTGGCGGGCCATGCCGCCGTACGTGTCGATGATGATCTTGCGGCCGGTCAGGCCGGCGTCGCCCATCGGGCCGCCGATCTCGAAGCGGCCGGTCGGGTTGACCAGCAGCCGGTAGCCCTCGGTGTCGAGCTTGATGCCGTCCTCGATGAGCTGGTTCAGGACGTGCTCGACGACGAACTCGCGGATGTCGGGAGCGAGCAGCGAGTCCAGGTCGATGTCCGAGGCGTGCTGCGAGGACACGACGACCGTGTCCAGGCGCACGGCCTTGTCACCGTCGTACTCGATGGTGACCTGCGTCTTGCCGTCGGGGCGCAGGTACGGGATGGTCCCGTTCTTGCGGACCTCGGAGAGCCGCTTGGAAAGCCGGTGCGCGAGGTGGATCGGCAGCGGCATCAGCTCGGGCGTCTCGTCGCAGGCGTAGCCGAACATCAGGCCCTGGTCGCCGGCGCCCTGCTTGTCGAGCTCGTCCTCGTCGCCCTCGACCCGCTTCTCGTACGCCGTGTCGACACCCTGCGCGATGTCCGGGGACTGCGCGCCGATGGACACCGACACGCCGCAGGAGGCGCCGTCGAAGCCCTTCTTGGAGGAGTCGTAGCCGATCTCGAGGATCTTGTCGCGGACGAGCTGCGCGATCGGCGCGTACGCCTTCGTCGTCACCTCTCCCGCGATGTGCACGAGACCCGTGGTGATGAGGGTCTCCACGGCCACGCGCGAGGTCGGGTCCTCGGTGAGGAGCGCGTCGAGGATCGTGTCGCTGATCTGGTCAGCGATCTTGTCGGGGTGGCCCTCGGTCACAGACTCCGAGGTGAACAGACGACGGGACACAACGCTCCCTGGGGTTGCAGCGGCTGCTGGCTGATCATTTGGCGGAACCATATCGGGGGCTGCGCCCGATCACGTTCCGAATGCAGTTTATCGGTCACTACCGATGAACGGACCACCCGTCTCGCCTTATGGGAGCCGTGTGACCTGCGGCACTCCATTCTGGCGTACGGATGTGGCCAGGCAAAGAGATCCACCTCAGGCGCGTCGCGCCGGAAAGCGGGCCGCCACCTGGTCCCACACCAATTCCGCGAGACTCTCCTTCGGACCATAGGGGACCTGAGTCTCCGACCCATCCGAGGCCAGGATCACAGCCTCGTTCTCCTCCGAACCGAAGGTCTTGGCCTCACCGACCTCATTGACGACGAGAAGATCACATCCCTTGCGCCGGAGCTTGGCGCGCCCGTTGGCGAGGACGTCATCGGTCTCCGCGGCGAACCCCACGACGACCTGGCCGTCCCGGGCCCGGTCGGCCGAGACCTCGGCGAGGACGTCTGGATTGCGCACGAGCGCGACCGGCGCCGGCTCCTGCCCGTCCTTCTTCTTGATCTTCCCGCTCGCGTACTCGGCGGGCCGGAAGTCGGCCACGGCCGCGGCCATCACCACGGCGTCGGCGTCCGCCGCCGCCTTGAGGACCGCCTCCCGCAGCTGTACGGCCGTCCCCACGCGTACGACGTCCGCCCCGGCCGGGTCGGCCAGCGCGGTGTTGGCCGCCACCAGGGTGACCCGGGCGCCGCGCGCGACGGCGGTACGGGCGAGCGCGTACCCCTGCTTGCCGGAGGAGCGGTTGCCGAGGAAGCGGACCGGGTCCAGCGGTTCACGCGTGCCGCCCGCGCTGATCACCACGTGCCGGCCGGCGAGGTCCGGCTCGGACACGCCGCGCGCCAGGACCCTGCGGCACACCTCGTAGATCTCCTCCGGGTCGGGCAGCCGGCCCTTGCCGGTGTCCTTGCCGGTGAGCCGGCCCACGGCCGGTTCGATGACGACCGCTCCGCGCCGCCGCAGCGTGGCCACGTTCTCCTGGGTGGCGGGGTGCTCCCACATCTCCGTGTGCATGGCGGGGGCGAAGACCACCGGACAACGGGCGGTGAGCAGCGTGTTCGTGAGCAGGTCGTCGGCCAGTCCGTGGGCGGCCTTGGCCAGCATGTCGGCGGTGGCCGGGGCGACCACGACGAGGTCGGCGGACTGCCCGATCCGTACGTGCGGCACCTCGTGGACGGTCTCCCACACCTCGGTGGAGGCGGGATTCCCGGACAGGGCGGCCCAGGTGGCCTCGCCGACGAAGTTCAGGGAGGCCGCCGTGGGCACCACCCGCACCTCGTGCCCGGACTCGGTCAGCAGGCGCAGCAGTTCGCACGCCTTGTAGGCGGCGATCCCGCCGCTGACCCCCAGCACGACCTTCGGCTTACCCACCGGACACTCCCCTTCAGGATCCATCTCACTGTGACACCTATGGGGCCTATGACACACCACAGGCCCGGCAGATGCTCTGCCGGGCCTGTGGTGAAAAGATTTCTCGGTGCCTTACTGAGCCGGGGCCTCGATGGCCTCGGAGGTCAGCAGACCCGCGTTGATCTCGCGCAGCGCGATCGAAAGCGGCTTCTCGTGGACGTGGGTGTCCACCAGCGGGCCGACGTACTCGAGCAGGCCCTCACCGAGCTGCGAGTAGTACGCGTTGATCTGACGCGCGCGCTTGGCCGCGTAGATCACGAGGCTGTACTTCGAGTCAGTGGCCTCGAGCAGCTCGTCGATCGGCGGGTTGATGATGCCCTCGGGCGCAGTGATGGAAGAGGACACGCTCTACCTTCCGAAGAATGGGTGAAAGATCAAGCATTGACCGACATGAACATCGATCAACGATCAGACAACTTCCATCAAGGCTAGCAGCTCACGGGCCACGTCCTCGACGGAGGTATTGACAAGGGTGGTGTCGAACTCGGACTCGGCAGCCAGTTCGATCTTGGCCGACGCGAGCCGTCGCTCGATGACCTCGGCCGACTCGGTGCCCCGGCCGGTGAGCCGGCGGACCAGCTCGTCCCAGCTCGGCGGGGCCAGGAAGACCAGCTGCGCTTCGGGCATCGACTCGCGGACGAGCCGGGCGCCCTGGAGGTCGATCTCCAGCAGGACCGGTTCGCCGTTCTCCAGGCGTTCCAGTACCGCGCTGCGCGGTGTGCCGTAGCGGTTGCCCGCGAACTCGGCCCACTCCAGCAGCTCGCCATTGGCGATCAGCTTGTCGAACTCGTCGTCGTTGACGAAGAAGTAGTGGACTCCGTGTCGCTCACCGGGCCGCGGCTTGCGGGTGGTGGCCGACACCGAGAGCCATACCTCCGGGTGGACCTTGCGCATATGCGCGACGACCGTGCTCTTGCCGACCCCTGAGGGGCCGGAGAGCACGGTCAGCCGCGGACGAACCTCTGCTGCCATAGAGCGATTATCCAGGTTCCCGGGACTGCATGAGAACGCCGGAAGAACTCCGGGCGACGCGTCAGCCGGCAGGAGTGCCGAACTCACGCTCCAGAGAAGCGATCTGGTTGGAACCGAGACCTCGGACACGCCGGGACTCGGAGATGCCGAGGCGCTCCATGATCTGCTTGGCGCGCACCTTGCCCACGCCAGGCAGGGACTCCAGCAGGGCGGAGACCTTCATCTTGCCGATGACGTCGTTCTCCTGGCCCGTCTTGATGACCTCTTGGAGCGAGGCGCCGGAGTGCTTGAGTCGATTCTTCACCTCGGCCCGCTCCCGGCGAGCCGCGGCGGCCTTTTCGAGCGCGGCTGCGCGCTGTTCAGGGGTAAGGGGCGGAAGAGCCACGCCTACGTCACCTCGGATGTCGAACTGTCGGATACGGACCGGTGGAGAACCCGCAGGCACCCCACCAGGCGAGCTCCCGAACAGCGATAAAACTCGTTCGCTGCACGTTCACTCTGCTCGGAGACTAGCGGCCAAGACCGCTCCAGTCAGCGAGAACGGACGAAAAGTCCTGGTCAGCCTCCGCCGAACCGTACATCACGGACAAAATGCCCCTGTTTTGTCCGGTGAAAGACGTTCGAATTTCGTCAGGCCGTGCGATCTCGCCGTCCGGCGACACCCGTGAGCGGACCGAATCCGTGTGCGGGAGGCCCGCACACGGACGGACCGGGCGGCGGGATCAGGCGGAGACGGCCTCGCGGATCTCGTCCGCGAACTGCCGCGCCGAGGCCCTCAGGGCCGCCACGTCCGGACCGTTCTTCAGCACGCCCCGCGACACGTTCGGCACGACGTTGCGCACGGCCTTCCCGAACACCGCCGGCAGGTCCGCGGCCGTCGCGCCCTGCGCGCCGATGCCGGGGGCCAGCAGCGGGCCGTTGATGTCCAGGTCGAAGGAGGACAGATCGCCCAGCGTGGCGCCGACCACGGCTCCGAAGGAGCCCATCGGTGCCGCGCCCTCGTTCTCCGCCGCGAGGTGCGCCAGCATCGTCGCGCCGATCGTCCGGCCGTCCTCGCGCAGCGCCCGCTGGACCTCCGCGCCCTCCGGGTTCGAGGTCAGCGCGAGGACGAAGAGACCGGCCCCGGACTCGCGTGCCAGGTCCACCGCCGGGCGCAGGGACCCGTAGCCGAGGTACGGGGAGACGGTGAGGGCGTCCGAGAAGAGCGGCGAGGACGGCGAGAGGAAGGTCTCCGCGTACGCCGCCATCGTCGAGCCGATGTCGCCCCGCTTCGCGTCCATCACCACGAGGGTGCCCGCCGCCCGTGCGTCGGCCACGCTCCGCTCCAGCACCGCGATGCCGCGCGAGCCGAACCGCTCGAAGAAGGCCGCCTGCGGCTTGAAGACCGCCACCTGGTCGGCCAGCGCCTCCACCACGGTGCGCGAGAACCGCTCCAGGCCCGCGATGTCGTCGTTCAGGCCCCAGGAGGCCAGCAGGGCCGCGTGCGGGTCGATGCCCACGCACAGCGGGCCGCGGGAGTCCATCGCCGCGCGGAGGCGGGTACCGAACGGGGTCACGGGGGTCACGGTCACTGCGCGGCCTTTCGGTTCTCGGCGCCCACCGCTTCGGCCAGCGTCGCGTACGGGCTGTTGGCCAGGCGCGCGGCCAGGCCCTTGTGGATGGCGCGGGCGTAGAAGGGACCCTCGTAGATGAAGGCGCTGTAGCCCTGGATCAGCGTGGCACCGGCCAGGATCCGCTGCCAGGCGTCCTCGGCGTTCTCGATGCCCCCGACGCCGACGAGGACCAGCCGGTCCCCCACACGGGCGTACAGGCGCCGCAGGACCTCCAGGGAGCGCTCCTTGACCGGCGCGCCCGACAGTCCGCCGGTCTCCTTCACCAGGGACGGTGCGGACTTCAGGCCGAGGCCGTCGCGCGCGATGGTCGTGTTGGTCGCGATGATGCCGTCCAGGCCCAGTTCCAGGGCCAGGTCCGCGACCGCGTCGACGTCCTCGTCGGCCAGGTCCGGGGCGATCTTGACCAGCAGCGGGACCCGGCGGTCGGTGACCACCCGGTCGGCGGCCTCCCGTACAGCCGACAGCAGCGGGCGCAGCGACTCCGTCGCCTGGAGGTTGCGCAGGCCCGGCGTGTTCGGCGAGGAGACGTTGACGACGAGGTAGTCGGCGTGGCGGGCGAGGCGCTCGGTCGAGGCCACGTAGTCGCCCACCGCCTCCTCCTCGGGCACGACCTTGGTCTTGCCGATGTTGACGCCGACGACCGTCTTGAAGACCGGGTTGCGGGCCGCCAGCCGCGCGGCGACGGCCTCCGAGCCCTCGTTGTTGAAGCCCATGCGGTTGATCAGCGCGCGGTCCGGCACCAGCCGGAACAGCCGCTTCTTCGGGTTGCCGGGCTGCGCCTGGGCGGTGACCGTGCCGATCTCGACGTGGTCGAAGCCGAGCATCGACATGCCGTCGATGGCGACGGCGTTCTTGTCGAAGCCGGCCGCGAGGCCGAAGGGGCCGTGCATGCGCAGGCCGAGCGCCTCGGTGCGCAGGGAGGCGTGGCGCGGGGCGAGCCAGGCGGCGGCGAAGGTGCGCAAGCCCGGGGTGCGGGCGGCGAGGCGGATCCAGCGGAAGGCCATGTAGTGGGCCTGTTCCGGGTCCATCCGCTTGAAGACCAGGTTGAAGAAGAGCTTGTACATCGGGGGAGGTTCCTCCGTCCGGTCATGGGAAGGGGGACACCCGTTGTGAAACCGGTGTCCCCCTTCCTCGTACGGGCTGCTAGTCGCGGGCCGCGGTCAGGTGCTCCGCGTGCTCCTGGAGGGAGCGGACGCCCACGTCGCCGTGGCCGAGCGCCTCGATGCCCTGGACGGCCGCGGCGAGCGCCTGGACCGTGGTCAGGCACGGGACGCTGCGCGCCACGGCCGCCGTGCGGATCTCGTAGCCGTCGAGGCGGCCGCCGGTGCCGTACGGGGTGTTGACGATCAGGTCGACCTGGCCGTCGTGGATCAGCTGGACGATGGTCTTCTCGCCGTTCGGGCCCTCGCCCTCGCTGAGCTTGCGCACCACGGTGGCGTTGATGCCGTTGCGGCGCAGCACCTCGGCGGTGCCGGAGGTGGCCATCAGCTCGAAGCCGTGGGCGACGAGCTCGCGCGCCGGGAAGATCATCGAGCGCTTGTCGCGGTTGGCGACGGAGATGAAGGCGCGGCCCTTGGTGGGCAGCGGGCCGTAGGCGCCGGCCTGGGACTTGGCGTAGGCGGTGCCGAAGACGGCGTCGATGCCCATGACCTCGCCGGTGGAACGCATCTCCGGGCCGAGGACGGTGTCCACGCCGCGGCCGTGGATGTCGCGGAAGCGCGACCACGGCATGACGGCCTCCTTGACGGAGATCGGCGCGTCGATCGGCAGGGTGCCGCCGTCGCCGGTCTTCGGGAGCAGGCCTTCGGCGCGGAGCTCGGCGATGGTGGTGCCGAGCGAGATGCGGGCGGCGGCCTTGGCGAGCGGGACGGCGGTCGCCTTCGAGGTGAAGGGGACGGTCCGGGAGGCGCGCGGGTTGGCCTCCAGGACGTAGAGGATGTCACCCGCCATCGCGAACTGGATGTTGATCAGGCCGCGGACGCCGACGCCCTTGGCGATGGCCTCGGTGGAGGCGCGCAGGCGCTTGATGTCGAAGCCGCCGAGGGTGATCGGGGGCAGGGCGCAGGCCGAGTCGCCGGAGTGGATGCCGGCTTCCTCGATGTGCTCCATGACGCCGCCGAGGTAGAGCTCGGTGCCGTCGTAGAGGGCGTCGACGTCGATCTCGATCGCGTCGTCGAGGAACCGGTCGACCAGCACGGGGCGGGTCGGGGAGATCTCGGTGGACTCGGCGATGTACGCCTCCAGCCGGGCCTCGTCGTAGACGATCTCCATGCCGCGGCCGCCGAGCACGTAGGACGGGCGGACGAGGACCGGGTAGCCGATCTCGTCGGCGATGGCCTTCGCACCCGTGAAGGTGGTGGCGGTGCCGTGCTTGGGGGCGGGCAGGCCCGCGTCGGCGAGGACCTGGCCGAAGGCGCCGCGGTCCTCGGCGGCGTGGATGGCCTCGGGCGAGGTGCCTACGACGGGTACGCCGTTGTCCTTGAGCGCCTGGGCGAGACCGAGGGGGGTCTGGCCGCCGAGCTGGACGATGACGCCCGCGATGGGGCCGGCCAGCGACTCGGCGTGGACGATCTCCAGCACGTCTTCGAGCGTCAGCGGCTCGAAGTACAGGCGGTCGGAGGTGTCGTAGTCGGTGGAGACGGTCTCCGGGTTGCAGTTGACCATCACGGTCTCGTAGCCGGCGTCGCTGAGGGCGAAGGAGGCGTGGACGCAGGAGTAGTCGAACTCGATGCCCTGGCCGATGCGGTTCGGGCCGGAGCCCAGGATGATGACCGCGGGCTTCTCACGCGGGGCGACCTCGCTCTCCTCGTCGTACGAGGAGTAGAAGTACGGGGTCTTCGCGGCGAACTCGGCGGCGCAGGTGTCGACCGTCTTGTAGACCGGGCGGACACCCAGCGCGTGCCGGACCTCGCGGACGACGTCCTCGCGCAGGCCGCGGATCTCGGCGATCTGGGCGTCGGAGAAGCCGTGGCGCTTGGCCTCCGCGAGGAGCTCGGGGTGGAGCTTGTCGGCGGCGGCCAGGTCGTCCGCGATCTCCTTGATGAGGAAGAGCTGGTCGACGAACCAGGGGTCGATCTTCGTGGACTCGAAGACCTCTTCCTGGGTGGCGCCGGCGCGGATGGCCTGCATGACGGTGTTGATGCGGCCGTCGGTCGGGCGGACCGCGGTGGCCAGCAGCTCGGCCTTGTCACCGGGCTCGCCGACGAAGGTGAACTGCGAGCCCTTCTTCTCCAGCGAGCGCAGGGCCTTCTGGAGGGCCTCGGTGAAGTTGCGGCCGATGGCCATGGCCTCGCCCACCGACTTCATGGTGGTGGTGAGGGTGGAGTCGGCGAGCGGGAACTTCTCGAAGGCGAAGCGCGGGGCCTTGACGACGACGTAGTCGAGGGTCGGCTCGAAGGAGGCCGGGGTCTTCTCGGTGATGTCGTTGGGGACCTCGTCGAGCGTGTAGCCGATGGCCAGCTTGGCGGCGATCTTGGCGATCGGGAAGCCGGTGGCCTTCGACGCGAGCGCCGAGGAGCGCGAGACGCGCGGGTTCATCTCGATGACGATGACGCGGCCGTCGACCGGGTCGATCGCGAACTGGATGTTGCAGCCGCCGGTGTCGACCCCGACCTCGCGGATGATCGCGATGCCGATGTCGCGCAGCCGCTGGTACTCGCGGTCGGTGAGCGTCATCGCCGGGGCGACGGTGATCGAGTCACCGGTGTGGACGCCCATCGGGTCGAAATTCTCGATGGAACAGACGACGACGACGTTGTCCTTGGTGTCGCGCATCAGCTCCAGCTCGTACTCCTTCCAGCCGAGGATGGACTCCTCCAGGAGCACCTCGGTGGTCGGAGAGAGCATCAGGCCCTGGCCGGCGATGCGGCGCAGCTCCTCCTCGTCGTGGGCGAAGCCGGAGCCGGCGCCGCCCATGGTGAAGGAGGGGCGGACGACGACGGGGTAGCCGCCGAGCGTCTCGACGCCCGCGATGACGTCGTCCATGGTGTGGCAGATGACCGAGCGGGCGGACTCGCCGTAGCCGATCTTGGCCTTGACGGCCTCGACGACGCCCTTGAAGAGGTCGCGGTCCTCGCCCTTGTTGATGGCCTCGACGTTGGCGCCGATGAGCTCGACACCGTACTTCTCCAGCACACCCTGCTCGTGCATGGAGATGGCGGTGTTCAGCGCGGTCTGGCCGCCGAGGGTCGGGAGCAGCGCGTCGGGGCGCTCCTTCGCGATGATCTTCTCGACGAACTCGGGGGTGATCGGCTCGACGTACGTGGCGTCGGCGATCTCCGGGTCGGTCATGATCGTCGCGGGGTTGGAGTTCACCAGGATGACCCGCAGGCCCTCGGCCTTGAGGACGCGGCAGGCCTGGGTGCCGGAGTAGTCGAACTCGGCGGCCTGGCCGATGACGATCGGGCCGGAGCCGATGACCAGGACGGACTGGATATCGGTGCGCTTAGGCACGCTCGGCCTCCATCAGGGATACGAAGCGGTCGAAGAGGTACGCGGCGTCGTGCGGGCCCGCGGCCGCCTCGGGGTGGTACTGGACGGAGAAGGCCGGCTGGTCGAGCAGCTGGAGGCCTTCGACGACCTGGTCGTTCAGGCAGACGTGGGAGACCTCTGCGCGGCCGTAGGGGGTCTCGGAGACCTTGTCGAGGGGCGCGTCGACGGCGAAGCCGTGGTTGTGCGCGGTGACCTCGACCTTGCCGGTGGTGCGGTCCTGGACCGGCTGGTTGATGCCGCGGTGGCCGTACTTCAGCTTGTAGGTGCCGAAGCCGAGCGCACGGCCGAGGATCTGGTTGCCGAAGCAGATGCCGAAGAGCGGGGTCTTGCGCTCCAGTACGGCCTGCATGACGGCGACGGGGCCGTCGGCGGTGGCCGGGTCACCCGGGCCGTTCGAGAAGAAGACGCCGTCCGGCTGCACCGCGTAGACGTCCTCGACGGTGGCGGTGGCGGGCAGCACGTGCACCTCGATGCCGCGCTCGGCCATCCGGTGCGGGGTCATGCCCTTGATGCCGAGGTCCACGGCGGCCACGGTGAACTTCTTCTCACCGATCGCGGGGACGACGTACGCCTCCTTGGTGGCGACCTCCGCGGACAGGTTGGCGCCGGTCATCTCGGGCGCCTGGCGCACCTTGGCGAGCAGCATGCCGTCGTCGGCGATCGCGTTGCCGGAGAAGATGCCGACGCGCATGGCGCCGCGCTCGCGCAGGTGGCGGGTCAGGGCGCGGGTGTCGACGCCGGAGATCCCGACGACGCCCTGCGCGACCAGCTCCTCGTCCAGCGAGCGCCGGGAGCGCCAGTTGGACGGGACGCGGGCGGGGTCGCGTACGACGTAACCGGACACCCAGATGCGGGAGGACTCGGGGTCCTCGTCGTTGACGCCGGTGTTGCCCACGTGCGGGGCGGTCATCACGACGACCTGGCGGTGGTACGAGGGGTCGGTGAGGGTCTCCTGGTAGCCGGTCATGCCGGTGGAGAACACGGCCTCACCGAAGGTCTCCCCGTGGGCGCCGTAGGCGCGGCCGCGGAAGATCCGACCGTCCTCCAGGACGAGTACGGCGGGAGTTTTGGCTGCTCCCCTGGTGGAGGTCGTCATCGTTCGGCGCCTTCCGTCGTGATGGATTGGTTCATGAGATTGACGGCTTCGACCCAGGCGGCGTGTTCGGCCGCGCGGTCGGAGCGGAATCCGGAGTCGATCAGCTTGTCGCCGTGCGCCCATGTGACGACGAGCAGACCGCCCTCGGTGAGTACCTTGCCCGCGATTCCCTTGTCGAGGCGGGCGCCGCGCAGCTGCGCGGCCGGTACGAAGAAATCGGTGGCACCCGGACGGACCACGTCGAGGCCCGCGTCGGTGAGCGTGAGCTCGACCCGGCTGCGGACGCCCAGACCGTGGGCGACGATCCGGTCGAGCCACTGCCCGGCGGTGGTGGACCCGTGGTACCGGCCGGTCAGGGCCAGCCGGTGCTCGGGGAGACCGTCGGGCGCGGCGGGCAGCTCCGGCAGATCGTTCTGCAGAGCGCCGCGCCATTTCCAGCCTTGCCGCATCAGCCAGTACACGAACGCGATGAAGACGACCAGGCCGACGACCCACGCCATGCGTGCGCCGAAGCTGGTCACCTCCGCCGACTGACGTTCGGCGGCCTCGGCGGCCAGTTGGATTACTGCAGGTGTCACGCCAGCGTCCCGTCCACGACCGTTGCCCGGCCCCGCAGGAAGGTGTGAGTGACGCGACCCGGCAGCTCACGGCCCTCGTAAGGCGTGTTGCGGCTGCGGGAGGCGAAGTGTGCGGGGTCCACGACACCACGGTACGAGGTATCGACCAAGGTCAGGTTCGCGGGTTCACCTGCCGAGACGGGGCGGCCGTGGTTCTCCAGGCTGCCGATCCGCGCGGGGGCGAAGGACATCCGCTCCGCGACGCCCGCCCAGTCGAGCAGCCCGGTCTCCACCATCGTCTGCTGGACGACGGAGAGTGCGGTCTCCAGACCCACCATGCCCATGGCGGCGGCGGCCCACTCGCAGTCCTTGTCCTCGTGCGGGTGCGGGGCGTGGTCGGTGGCGACGATGTCGATCGTGCCGTCGGCGAGCGCCTCGCGCAGGGCCATGACGTCGCGCTCGGTGCGCAGCGGCGGGTTCACCTTGTAGACCGCGTTGTACGAGCGGACGAGCTCCTCGGTGAGGAGCAGGTGGTGCGGGGTGACCTCTGCGGTGACGTCGATGCCGCGGGCCTTGGCCCAGCGGACGATCTCGACGGAGCCGGCCGTGGAGAGGTGGCAGATGTGC
This sequence comes from Streptomyces sp. NBC_00190, assembly GCF_036203305.1. Classification (GTDB taxonomy): domain Bacteria; phylum Actinomycetota; class Actinomycetes; order Streptomycetales; family Streptomycetaceae; genus Streptomyces. The sequence continues at coordinate 1,754,090 of NZ_CP108131.1, forward strand.
ACGCGGGAGCCGACGTGCTCGGCGAGGAGGACGTCGCGGGCGATGATCGACTCCTCGGCGACCGCCGGCCAGCCGCCCAGACCCAGCTCGGCGGAGACGACGCCCTCGTTCATCTGGGCGCCCTCGGTGAGGCGGGGCTCCTGGGCGTGCTGGGCGACGACGCCGCCGAAGGCCTTCACGTACTCCAGGGCGCGGCGCATGATCACGGCGTCGTCGACGCACTTGCCGTCGTCGGAGAAGACGGTGACGCGGGCGGCGGAGTCGTGCATGGCGCCCAGCTCGGAGAGCTGCTTGCCCTCCAGGCCGACGGTGACGGCGCCGATGGGCTGCACGTCGCAGTAGCCGGACTCCTTGCCCAGGCGCCAGACCTGCTCGACGACGCCGGCGGTGTCGGCGACCGGGAAGGTGTTCGCCATGGCGAAGACGGCGGTGTAGCCGCCGGAGGCGGCGGCGCGGGTGCCGGTGAGGACGGTCTCGGAGTCCTCGCGGCCGGGCTCGCGCAGGTGGGTGTGCAGGTCGACGAGGCCGGGCAGGAGGACCTGGCCCGCGGCATCGATCACCTGGGCGTCCGCGGCTTCGAGACCGGTACCCACCTCGGCGATGGTCTCGCCGTCGATCAGGACGTCCTGCGCCTCGCCGCCGAGTACCTTCGCCCCACGAATAAGGATCTTGCTCATGATTACTTGTTCTCCTCGGTGCGGGCGGCGGTGGTGGTGACGGCGGGCTCGGATCCGCCCAGCAGCAGGTACAGGACGGCCATCCGGGTGGACACGCCGTTGGCGACCTGCTCGACGGCCGTGCAGCGGTCGGAGTCGGCGACCTCGGCGGTGATCTCCATGCCGCGGTTCATCGGGCCGGGGTGCATCACGATGGCGTGCTCGGGCATCTTCGCCATGCGGTCGCCGTCGAGCCCGTACCGGCGGGAGTACTCACGCTCGGTCGGGAAGAAGGCGGCGTTCATGCGTTCGCGCTGCACACGCAGCATCATCACCGCATCGGACTTCGGCAGCACCTCGTCGAGGTTGTACGAGACCTCGCACGGCCAGCTCTCGACGCCGATCGGGACCAGCGTGGGCGGGGCCACGACGGTGACCTCGGCGCCGAGGGTGTGGAGCAGCTGGACGTTGGAGCGGGCGACGCGGCTGTGCAGGACGTCGCCGACGATGGTGATCCGGCGGCCGTTCAGGTCCTTGCCGAGACCGGCGTCGCGGCCGACGAGGCGGCGGCGCATGGTGAAGGCGTCCAGCAGGGCCTGGGTGGGGTGCTCGTGGGTGCCGTCTCCGGCGTTGACCACGGCGGAGTCGATCCAGCCGGAGGTCGCGAGCCGGTAGGGGGCGCCGGAGGCGTGGTGGCGGATGACGACCGCGTCGGCGCCCATGGCCTCCAGGGTCAGCGCGGTGTCCTTCAGGGATTCGCCCTTGGAAACCGAGGAGCCCTTGGCGGAGAAGTTGATGACGTCGGCGGAGAGCCGCTTGGCGGCCGCCTCGAAGGAGATCCGGGTGCGGGTCGAGTCCTCGAAGAAGAGGTTGACGACGGTGAGGCCGCGCAGGGTGGGCAGCTTCTTTATCGGCCGGTCCGCGACGCGGGCCATCTCCTCGGCGGTGTCGAGGATCAGGACGGCGTCGTCGCGCGTGAGATCGGCGGCCGAGATGAGGTGGCGCTTCATCTGGATGGCTCCGTAGGTCGGAAGGGCAGGCAGGCAGGCGTGCTGACTGGCGGGGGGGGTGCGGGGCGGGGCAGGGCAGGCTGCGGCGCGGACCCCTCGGGGCCCGGTCAGTCGTACGGACTACTGCCCGGCTGCCTGGGCGGTCCGCTGGCCGAGCAGCACGGCGTCACGGCCGTCCTCCTCCTGGAGCTGGACCTTGACGGTCTCCCGCAGCGACGTGGGGAGGTTCTTGCCGACGTAGTCGGCGCGGATCGGCAGTTCGCGGTGGCCGCGGTCGACGAGGACGGCGAGCTGTACGGCGCGGGGGCGGCCGAGGTCGCCGAGCGCGTCGAGGGCGGCGCGGATGGTGCGGCCGGAGAAGAGCACGTCGTCGACGAGGACGACGAGACGGCCGTCGATGTCGTCGCCGGGGATCTCGGTACGGCCGATCGCGCGGGCCGGCTTCATGCGCAGGTCGTCGCGGTACATGGTGATGTCGAGGGAGCCGACCGGGATCTTCGTGCCGGTGATCTCTTCGAGCTTGGCGGCCAGCCGGCGGGCGAGGTACACACCGCGGGTGGGGATGCCGAGGAGCACCACGTCGTCGGCGCCCTTGGCTCGTTCGACGATCTCGTGGGCGATGCGGGTGAGGACCCGCGCGATGTCCTGCGCTTCGAGCACGGGGCGCGTGGAATCGCTCATCTGCTGGGTGTCCATGAAAAGGACCTCCTTCTCCGCCTCACGGGACGGACCTTAAAGGACGTCTGATGTACGCCTCCCACGGTACCAGGAGGCGGGCGGTGACCCGTCACCGGGCTGATGCGCGGGGCCTCTCACGGGGCTGCTGGGGCAGCCCTGGAGACGGCTGTGATCACCATTCGGCTTGACGCATCCAAGTAACGCTGCGTAACCTCACAGTGAGTTACCAGCCGCGGCGGAGCCGCACGTGGTCCATGTCGTCACAGCGTCCATGTCGTCACAGCGTCACAGCGTCCGGGAGCGTTATGTCCAGCGAATACGCCAAACAGCTCGGGGCCAAGCTCCGCGCCATCCGCACCCAGCAGGGCCTTTCCCTCCATGGTGTCGAGGAGAAGTCCCAGGGCCGGTGGAAGGCCGTAGTGGTCGGTTCGTACGAGCGCGGGGACCGCGCCGTGACCGTCCAGCGCCTCGCCGAGCTGGCGGACTTCTACGGGGTTCCGGTGCAGGAACTGCTGCCGGGGACGACTCCCGGCGGAGCCGCCGAGCCGCCGCCGAAGCTGCGCCTCGACCTGGAGCGCCTGGCCGGCGTGCCCGCCGAGAAGGCCGGCCCGCTCCAGCGCTACGCGGCGACGATCCAGAGCCAGCGTGGCGACTACAACGGCAAGGTGCTGTCGATCCGCCAGGACGACCTGCGCACCCTGGCCGTCATCTACGACCAGTCCCCTTCCGTCCTGACCGAGCAGCTGATCAGCTGGGGCGTGCTGGACGCGGATGCCCGGCGCGCCGTGGCGCACGAGGACATCTAGTCCCCGGTCCCTGGACCAGCAGAAACGTTACCGGTGGGTGCCGGGAGACCCGAGAGGTCTCCCGGCATCCGCCGTTTTTGTGTCCGGCCGCAGTGGCCGGACACGAGCGGAGGGCCGCAGCGCATGCGCTGCGGCCCCTCCGCTCAGTCGAACCCCCGGACGTCAGTCGCGGCGGAGGTTCGGCTTCAGTTCCTTGAAGCGGGCCAGCAGCCCGTTGACGAACGAGGGGGACTCGTCCGTCGAGAACTCCTTCGCCAGCTGGACGGCCTCGTCGATGGCGACGGCGTCAGGGGTGTCGTCCACCCAGATCAGCTCGTAGGCACCGAGCCGCAGGATGTTCCGGTCCACGACCGGCATCCGGTCGAGGTCCCAGTCCACGGCGTAGGTGACGATCAGGTCGTCGATGCGGTTCACCTTGTCGGCGTAACCCTCGACGAGATCCATCGTGAAGGCGCTGACCGGCGGCTGCCGGTCGTCCGACCGCGCGTGGCGGATCCAGTCCGCGAGGACCTCGCGCACGGGCACGCCGCGCTGGTCGGCCTCGAAGAGGATCTGGAAGGCGCGCTTGCGCGCATTGCTCCGAGCAGCCACGGGTTAGTTGCTCTTCCGGCCGAGGTAGTCGCTGGTGCGGGTGTCGACCTTGACCGTCTCGCCGGTGTTGACGAAGAGCGGGACCTGGATCTCGTGGCCGGTCTCCAGCGTGGCGGGCTTGGTGCCACCGGTGGAGCGGTCGCCCTGGACGCCCGGGTCGGTGTGCTCGATCTTGAGCTCGACCGCGGCCGGGAGCTCGACGTAGAGGACTTCGCCGTCGTGCTGCGCCACGGAGGCGGTGAAGCCCTCGATCAGGAAGTTGGCGGCGTCGCCGACAGCCTTCTTGTCGACCATCAGCTGGTCGTAGGTGGTCATGTCCATGAAGACGAAGTACTCGCCGTCCATGTACGAGAACTGCATGTCGCGCCGGTCGATCGTGGCCGTCTCGACCTTCGTGCCGGCGTTGAAGGTCTTGTCCACGACCTTGCCGGAGAGCACGTGCTTGAGCTTGGTGCGCACGAAGGCCGGGCCCTTGCCGGGCTTGACGTGCTGGAACTCGACGACGGACCAGAGCTGGCCACCGTCGAGCTTGAGCACCATGCCGTTCTTGAGGTCGTTCGTGGAAGCCACGGTTGCGGAATCTCCTGCACTGGAAGACCACGGGTGCGCGCACAACCCGGCGGAGCGGGCTAGAGCGCGAGCAGCTCCTTGGTCGTAATGGTGAGTAGCTCGGGACCGCCGTCCGCCTCGGGGCGCACGACGAGCGTGTCATCGATCCGGACACCTCCCCGGCCCGGGAGGTGAACCCCCGGTTCGACGGTGACCGGCACGCAAGCGTCCAGTTTACCCATTGCCGTAGGTGCAAGCTGCGGGTCCTCGTCGATTTCGAGACCCACGCCGTGTCCGGTCGACGGAGCGAGGGCTTCCCCATGGCCCGCGGAGTCCAGTACGGACCGTGCCGCATGATCCACATCACGGTACGCGGCCCCCGGCACCAGGGCCTCGCGCCCGGCCCGCTGGGCGGCGAAGACCAGGTCGTACAGCTCGATCTGCCAGTCCGCCGGGGTGGTGCCGATCACGAACGTACGGCCGATCTCGCACCGGTAGCCGCGGTAGTTGGCGCCGAGGCAGACGGTGAGGAAGTCCCCCTCCTCCACCCGGCGGTCGGAGGGCCGGTGCCGGGAGCGGCCGGAGTGCGGGCCGGTGCCGACGGAGGTCGGGAAGGCGGGCCCGTCCGCCCCGTGGTCGACCAGGCGCCGCTCCAGCTCCAGGGCGAGGTGGCGTTCGGTGCGCCCGACGAGGATGGACTCCAGCAGTTCGCCCAGCGCCTGGTCGGCGATCTCGGCGGCGATCCGCAGGCAGGCGATCTCCTCCTCGTCCTTGACGAGGCGCTGCTGCTCCACCGCGGTGCCGAGGTCCGCGAGGCGCAGCCGGGGCGCGACGGACTGCAGGGCGCGGTGCCGGGCCACCGTGAGGTGGTGCTCCTCGACCGCGAGCGAGTCGGCGCGCGTGGCGGCGGCCATGTCGCCCGCCGCGACGGCCGGATCCCCGCCGGGGCCCGACAGCACGGAGACCCGCAGCCGCTCGTCGAGACGGCCCTCGTCGGCCTCGCCGGTGGGCGCGGCGCCGCAGAACAGCACGTCCTCGGTGGGCCCGACGAGCAGTACGGCGCCCAGCGGGGAGGCTCCGGACAGGTAGCGGACGTTCGCCGGACACGTGATCAGTGCGGCGGCGTTCCCCGCGGCGGCGCAGCGGTCGCGGAGCGTGCCCCGGCGGGCGGCGTACACGTCTGACATGTCTTCGAGCGTACGAGCGCATCGCGCATCCGGCCTGATGAGCGCGTCCGGACGTGCGCCGTCGAGGGGCGTGGGGGCCGGGCGCGAGGGCCCAGCGCCTAGGTCAGCGCGCGCGCCAGCGTCTCGTCGAGGGCGCGCGCCGTCCCCTCGACGTCGAGGTGCGAGTTGTCGATGATCGGCAGGCCGGAGCCGTACCAGCCCGCCATGCGGCCGTGGATCCGCGCGACCTCCTCGTCGGAGAGGCGGCGGTTGCCGGAGCGGGCCGCGTTGCGCTCCAGGACGATCTCCAGACCGGGCAGCAGCACCACGGGCAGCAGCGCGGGGCCCACGTGGCGCTTCCAGCCGCCCAGCCCGACCACCGGCCGGTCCGGGAAGACGGCGTCGTCGAGGATGCAGGAGATCCCGTTCGCCAGGTAGTTGCGGGCGGCGAACCCGCATGTCCGGCGGGCCAGGCGGTACTGGGCCTCGGAGTGCTCGTTCCAGCCCGCCTGCGGGTCCGCGAAGCCCGAGCACACCCACTCCCGGACGTCGTCCAGGCTGATGTGCGCGGTCGGCACGGGCCGGGTGCTCGCCCAGTGCCGGGCCACGGTGGTCTTCCCCGCGCCGGCCGGGCCGATCAGCAGCACCGCCAGGGTGGCCCCGCCCGTGCCCGCCACTGCGGGCGGCAGCGGGATGTGCCCGGTGGGCTCCGGGACGGGCGCCACCGGCGGCGGGAGCGGGGGCTGTGAGTGGGCGGGGGGCGAACCCGGCCAGCCCTGCGCCGGGGGTATCGGCGGTTGCGGGGGCGCCGCCGGGTGCGGTCCCGGCTGCCCCCAGCCGGCGCTCCCGCCTCCCACTCCGTGCTGCATCCGGTGCCACTCCGTCTCGTTCCGGCGACTGATGCGAGAACGTTATATGACCCCGGGGCCCGAATCGTCCACCAGTCCGGCCCGGTCCGGCCGGAGCCTCAGTCGCCGACCTCGTCAGCGAGCGCGCGCAGCGCCAGCCGGTACGACCCGATGCCGAAGCCCGCCACCGTCCCGGTCGCCACGGACGCGATGACCGAGGTGTGCCGGAACTCCTCGCGTGCGTACGGGTTCGAGATGTGCACCTCGATCAGCGGCGCGGTGCGCTGGGCGGCCGCGTCCCGCATGGCGTACGAGTAGTGCGTGAAGGCCCCCGGGTTGATGACCACGGGGATCTTGCCGTCGGCCGCCTCGTGCAGCCAGCGCACCAGCTGCCCCTCGTCGTTGGTCTCGCGGACCTCGACGTCGAAGCCGAGCTCCTCCCCCAGCGTGCGGCAGCTCTCCACCAGCCCCGCGTACGAGGTGGCCCCGTACACGTCGGGCTCGCGCGAACCGAGCCGCCCCAGGTTCGGGCCGTTCAGCACGAGGACGCGGCGGCTCACGCCGACACCTCGCCGTAGGCGGCGATCAGGTGCGCCGGGTCGGGGCCCTCCAGGACGGTCGGCTTGCCCAGCCCGTCCAGGACGATGAAGCGCAGCAGGTTGCCGCGGGACTTCTTGTCGACCTGCATGGTCTGGAGCAGCTTGGGCCACTGGTCGCCGCGGTAGGTCAGCGGCAGCCCGACCGCGGCCAGGATCTCCCGGTGCCGGTCGGCCGTCGCGTCGTCGAGGCGGCCCGCGAGCCGGCCGAGTTCGGCGGCGAAGACCATGCCGACGGACACGGCGGCGCCGTGGCGCCACTTGTAGCGCTCGTTCTTCTCGATGGCGTGCGCGAGGGTGTGGCCGTAGTTGAGGATCTCGCGGAGACCGGACTCCTTGAGGTCGCTGGAGACCACGTCGGCCTTGACCTGGATGGAACGCACGATCAGCTCGGCCGTGTGCGGGCCGGCGGGCGTACGGGCCGCCTGCGGGTCCGCCTCGATCAGGTCGAGGATCTTCGGGTCGGAGATGAATCCGGCCTTGATGATCTCGGCGAGACCGCTGACGTAGTCGTTGACGGGCAGCGAGTCCAGGGCGGCCAGGTCGCAGAGCACACCGGCCGGCGGGTGGAAGGCGCCGACGAGGTTCTTGCCCTCGGCGGTGTTGATGCCGGTCTTGCCGCCGACGGCCGCGTCGACCATCGCGAGGACGGTGGTCGGTACGGCGACCCAGCGCACGCCGCGCAGCCAGGAGGCCGCGACGAAGCCCGCGAGGTCGGTGGTGGCTCCGCCGCCGACGCCGACGATGGCGTCGGTGCGGGTGAAGCCGGACTGCCCGAGGGCCTTCCAGCAGTACGCCGCCACCTCGATGGTCTTGGCCTCCTCGGCGTTCGGCACCTGGATGGCGATCGCCTCGTAGCCCTGCTCGGCCAGGTCGTCGCGCAGCGCCTCACCGGTCGAGGCCAGCGCCTCCGGGTGGATCACGGCGACCCGCTGGGCCTTCGTACCGATCAGGGTGCCGAGTTCGCCAAGCAGCTGCCGGCCGACCAGCACGTCGTACGCGTCGTGTCCGGCTCCCCCAGCTACCGCTGGGAGGGGCCCCCACGCGCCGACGTGGATCCGCGTCACCTGGTCTGTCATACGTCCTTCAACTCCAGAGCGTCGAGGACCGCCTGGGCGACCTCTTCGGGGGTGCGGTCGTCGGTGGCCACCACGACGCGCGCGACTTCGGTGTACAGGGGGCGCCGGGCGTCCATCAGCTCGCGCCACTGCCGGCGCGGGTTGACGGCGAGCAGCGGGCGCGCGGCGCCGAGGCCCACGCGCCGTACGGCTTCCTCGACGTCCATCGACAGATAGGCCACGGGCAGGCCGGCCAGCAGCTCGCGGGTGCCTTCGTCGAGGACGGCGCCGCCGCCGAGGGCGAGGACGCCCGCGTGCTCGGCGACGGCGGCCGCGACCGCCTGCCGCTCCAGCGCGCGGAAGTACGGCTCGCCCTCGTCGACGAAGATGTCGGAGATCTCCCGGCCCTGGGCCAGGGCGATGTCCGCGTCGGTGTCCCGGTAGGGGACGCCGAGGCGCTCGGCGAGCAGCGCCCCCACCGTGGACTTGCCGGACCCCATGGGGCCGACGAGGACGACCAGTGGTCCGGCCGTCACCGGATCTGCAGGTTGTCGAGGTACGAGCGGACGTTGCGGCGGGTCTCCGGGACGGAGTCCCCGCCGAACTTCTCGACGACCGCGTCGGCCAGGACGAGGGCGACCATGGCCTCGGCGACGATGCCGGCGGCCGGCACGGCGCACACGTCGGAGCGCTGGTGGTGGGCCACCGTCGCCTCACCGGTCGCCACGTCCACGGTCGCCAGCGCGCGGGGCACGGTGGCGATGGGCTTCATGGCGGCCCGTACGCGCAGCAGCTCGCCGGTGGTCAGACCGCCCTCGGTGCCGCCGGAGCGGCCGGAGGTGCGCTTGATGCCCTCGGGGGTGGAGACGATCTCGTCGTGCGCCTTCGAGCCGGGCACGCGGGCGAGTTCGAAGCCGTCGCCGACCTCGACGCCCTTGATGGCCTGGATGCCCATCAGGGCCGCGGCGAGGCGGGCGTCGAGACGGCGGTCCCAGTGGACGTGCGAGCCGAGGCCGACGGGGACTCCGTACGCCAGCACCTCGACGACGCCGCCGAGGGTGTCGCCGTCCTTGTGGGCCTGGTCGATCTCGGCGACCATCGCCTTGCTCGCGTCGGCGTCGAGGCAGCGCACCGGGTCGGCGTCGAGCTTGTCGACGTCGGCGGGGGTCGGGTAGACGCCGTACGGGGCCTTGGCCGCGGCCAGTTCCACCACGTGAGAGACGATCTCGATGCCCGCGACCTCCTTGATGAAGGAACGGGCGACGGCGCCGAGGGCGACGCGGGCGGCGGTCTCACGGGCGCTGGCGCGCTCCAGGATCGGCCGGGCCTCGTCGAAGCCGTACTTCTGCATGCCCGCGAGGTCGGCGTGGCCGGGGCGCGGACGGGTCAGCGGCGCGTTGCGGCCGGTGTCCTTGAGCAGCGAGGGGTCGACCGGGTCGGCCGACATGACGGTCTCCCACTTGGGCCACTCGGTGTTGCCGATCATGACTGCGATCGGGGAGCCCTGGGACAGGCCGTGACGGACGCCGCCGAGGAAGGTGATCTCGTCCTGCTCGAACTTCATCCGGGCACCGCGGCCATAGCCGAGCCGGCGCCGGGCCAGGTGATCGGCCACCAGCTCGGTGGTGACCGGGACGCCGGCGGGAAGACCCTCCAGCGTCGCGACCAGTGCCGGTCCGTGCGACTCTCCTGCGGTCAGCCAACGCAACCTGCTCAACGATGCTCCTCATGCTCGCGCCTGGTACAGCGACGGCGCGATCGGGTGCGCGGCCCGGACCCGCCTCACCCGATCCTCCCACGTCCGGAGGGGTTTATCGGGCCCCGGTCCAGCTATCGGACGCCTGAGGCGTCAGCGGGCCCGCCGGCCGCGCTCGCGCTGCCAGGTGATCCCGTACCAGAGGACGACGGAACCGAAGAGTCCGAGGATGAGCGCCTTGGCCCACAGGGGCAGGGTGCCGAACGCCACCCTGACCATGCTGAAGACGACGAAGGGAAGATCCCACTTCGACGCGAGTACCAGGTCCGTGCTGTTCCCGTCCATGCCGCCCCCTGTGAATACGCAGGTGGAAAGCCTAACGGGCGGCGAGCGCCAGCTCTCCGGCGGCCCTCATGGCGGCGAGCGGACCCGGGGTCCGGCCCGTCATCAGCTCGACCTGGAGCACGGCCTGGTGGACGAGGAGGTCGAGTCCGCCGACGACGTGGCCGCCCTGCCGTGACCAGGCCGCGGCCAGCGCGGTCGGCCAGGGGTCGTAGAGGACGTCGAAGAGGGTGCCCGCCCCGGCCGGTACGGACGCCGCCAGGGCGTCGGTCGTACCGGCCGGGGTGGTCGCGATCACCAGTGGCGCGGCCAGACCCTCGGCCGCCTCGGACCAGTCGGCGGTGCGGACGGGGACGCCGAGCCGCTCGCCCCACTGCCGCATCTCGTCGGCGCGGGCGCGCGAGCGGACGTACACCGTGACCTCACCGGTGCAGATCCGGGAGAGGGCCGCGAGCGCCGAGGAGGCGGTGGCGCCGGCGCCGAGGACGGCGGCGGACGGCACCTTCTCGATGCCGCGCTCGTGCAGCGCGGCGACCATGCCCGGGATGTCGGTGTTGTCACCGAGGCGCCGGCCGTCCCGGGTGAAGACGACCGTGTTCACCGTCTCGACCGAGGCGGCCGTGTCGCTGATCGCGTCGAGCAGCGGGATGATCGCCCGCTTCAGCGGCATGGTCAGCGACAGCCCGGCCCACTCGGGGCCGAGGCCGGTGACGAACTCCGGGAGCGCGGCCTCGTCGATCTCGAAGCGGTCGTACGACCAGTCGTCGAGGCCGAGCTCCTGGTAGGCGGCACGGTGCAGCACCGGCGAGAGGGAGTGCTCGATGGGCGAACCCAGCACCGCGGCCCGTATCCGTGACATGTCCTGCTACCCGCCGTTCTTCTGCTTCTGCCGCGCCTGGAACTCGTCGACGAGCTTCAGGTGCTCCTCGTAGGTCTGGGTGAAGGTCGTCTTGTCGCCGTCCACCGAGACGAAGAACATCCAGCCGCCGTGATCGGGGTTGAGCGTAGCGCTCAGGGCGTCCGCGCCCGGGTTCCCGATCGGGCCGGGAGGCAGGCCCTTGACGAAGTGCGTGTTGTACGGGTTGTCGAGCGCCCTCGCCTCCTTGATGGAGAAGTTGATGTCGCTCTTGCCCTTGATGTAGTTGTACGTCGAGTCGAACTCGAGCTTCTGGTTCGTGACGTCGTTCGTCTTCTTCAGGCGGTTGTAGACGACCTCGGACATCTTCCGGAAGTCGTCGTGGCTCTTGCCCTCGGCGTTGACGAGACTGGCGACCGTCACCACCTGGAGCGGGTTCTCCAGGCCCAGTTCCTTGGCCTTGCCCTCGACGCCCATCTCCGAGTACTTGTCGCTCGCGTTCTTGACCATCTGCTTGAGCAGGGACTCGGGGGTGCTGTCCTTGCTGAGGTCGTAGCGCGTCGGGTACAGGAAGCCTTCGAGCGGGTCGATGAGCTTCGGGTTGTTGCCCGCCCAGGCCGGCAGTCCGAGGTTCTTCGCCTCGCGCTGGGCGATGTCCTTGGTGGTGCCCTCCGGCTTGCCCAGCTTCTTGTCGATCGCCTCGTACACCCTGGCGTTGCGCATGCCCTCGGTGACGGTGATGACGTTCAGCTTGCTGGGGTCGATCATCAGCGCGACGGCGGCGGCACCCGACATCTTCTTCTTCATCGGGTAGACACCGGGCTGGATGGCCTTGCCCTTGGGATTGGCTCCCGCGGCGTCGACGAAGGCCTGGGCGCTGGCGACCACGCCGGCGTCCTTGAGGATGCGGCCCATCTGTCCCAGGCCCGCGCCCTTGGGGATCTCCACGTCGACCATCTCGTCGACGCCCTCGCCCGCGAAGTCCTCGGCGGCGCCGAACCTCGCCTTGAGGTACGTGTAGCCGTAGTAGCCGCCACCGCCGACCACGCCGATGATGACGACCGCGGCAATCAGGCAGGCCATGCCGCTGCGCTTCTTGGGCTTGCCGCCCTTCTTGCGGCCCTTGCCCGACGGATCGTCGCCGTCGTCGTCGCCGTCCTGGCCTCCACCGCCGGCGAAGAAACCGCTCTCGGGCTCCTCCTCCGGCTCCTCGGCCGGTTCCGGCTCCAGGTGGCGCCGGCCCGGGGGCTGCGGCGGAGGGAAGGCTTCCGGCGTCGCGTACGCGTCAGGGGCACCGTCGGGGTAGCCGGCCGCGGGCTGTTGGGCGTACGGGTCGACGCCCGCGTAGGCGTCGACCTGCGCGGCGGACAAGTACTGGCCCTGGCCGGTGTCCCAGACCTGGGAGTCGTACACCGGCTGCTGGGGCGCCTGGGGCGCGTAGGACTGCTGCTGCCCCTGGTACTGCGGGTACTGCCCCTGGCCCTGCTGCGGCTGCTGATACTGCGGTGACTGCGGCTGCGGGTACTGCTGCGGCTGCTGCTGCGCGTACTGCTGCTGGTTCTGGGCCTGCTGGGGGTACTGCTGCTGGTACTGCGGATCCTGCGGGTACTGCTGCGGATTCTGCTGGTACTGCTGTGGGTTCTGCTGGTACTGCGCTTGCGGATCGTTGCCATACGGCGCCTGGCCCTGCTGGGTCTGGTGCCCGGTCCACCCCTGGTCCCCGTACAGGGGATCCTCAGGGTGCCACGGTTCGGAGCCGTGGCCCCGGCCATACTCAGTCATCGGTCCCCTAGTGCCGCGAGACGAAGGCGACGGCTGTTCGAATGCCGTCTCATCGCGCGGAACGTTACCGTATCGCGATCAGACAACCACTTCGACGCACTCGCCGGGAGGATTACCCGATACCCGTTCGGTCTCAAGAGCGTTCTGGAGGATCACCACCGCAGCTGCCTGGTCGATCACCGAACGGCCCTTCTTGGCGTTCCTTCCGGAGGCCCGCAGACCCTGCGCCGCGGTGACCGTCGTCATCCGCTCATCGACCAGACGGACCGTCACCGGCTTGATGCCCTTGGCCAGTTCGTTCGCGAAGGCGCGCACCTTGGCCGCGGCCGGCCCCTCCCGCCCGCTGAGCGAGCGGGGCAGGCCGACCACGACTTCGAGGGGCTCGTACTCCTCGACGAGCTGCCGCAGCCGCCGGTGGGCGAAGGGGATGTCCCGGCCCGGAACGGTTTCCACCGGTGTGGCCAGGACCCCGTCGGGGTCGCACGAGGCGACCCCGATCCGGGCGTCCCCGACGTCGATCGCGAGGCGGCGGCCGCGGCGCAGAGTCATGGTCAGACCGTCTCGACGACGAGGCGCTCGACCGCGGCGATGGCCTCGGGGATGGCGGCCGGGTTCTGGCCGCCGCCCTGGGCGACGTCCGGCTTGCCGCCACCGCCGCCACCGAGGGTCTTGGCGGCCGTACGGACCAGGTCGCCCGCCTTGAGACCGCGCTCGCGGGCGGCCTCGTTGGTGGCGATGACCGTCAGCGGGCGCCCGCCCGCCGTGGTGAACAGGGCCACGACGGCCGGACGGTCGCCCTGGATGCGGCCGCGGACGTCGAGGACCAGCTTGCGCAGGTCGTCGGCGCCGGTGCCGTCCGGCACCGTCCCCACGACGAGGGCGACGCCGCGGATGTCCTGGGCGTTCTCGGCGAGCCCGGCGGCGGCCTGGAGGACCTTCTCCGCGCGGAACTTCTCGATCTCCTTCTCGGCGTCCTTCAGCTTGCCGAGCATGGAGGCGATCTTCTCCGGCAGCTCCTCCGGACGGCCCTTGACCAGATCCTGGAGCTGGGCGACGACCGTGTGCTCCTTGGCGAGGAAGTTGTACGCGTCCACGCCGACGAGGGCCTCGACGCGGCGCACGCCGGAGCCGATGGAGGACTCGCCGAGCAGCTTCACCAGACCCAGCTGGGCGGTGTTGCCGACGTGCGTGCCGCCGCACAGCTCCTTGGAGAAGTCGCCGATGGTGACGACGCGCACGCGCTCGCCGTACTTCTCGCCGAACTCGGCGATGGCGCCCTGCTTCTTCGCCTCGTCGATGCTCATGATCTCGGCGGTCACGTCGAGTTCGCGGGAGAGCACGTCGTTGATCTTCTGCTCGACGTCGGTGAGGACCGAGCCGGGGACGGCGTTCGGCGAACCGAAGTCGAAGCGGAAGCGGCCGGGCGAGTTCTCGGAGCCGGCCTGGGCGGCCGTCGGGCCCAGCGCGTCGCGCAGCGCCTGGTGGGTCAGGTGCGTGGCCGAGTGGGCACGGGCGATGGCCCGGCGGCGGTTGACGTCGATGGCGGCGTACGCGGAGGCGCCCACCGTCACCTCGCCGACCTGGACGGAGCCCTTGTGCACGGAGACGCCCGGGACCGGCTGCTGCACGTCGCGGACGACGATGACGGCGCCGGAGTCGAGCTTGATGCGGCCCTGGTCGGCGAGCTGGCCGCCGCCCTCGGCGTAGAACGGGGTGCGGTCGAGGACGACCTCGACGTCGTCGCCCTCGGAGGCGGCGGGCGCGGAGACGCCGTTGACCAGGAGGCCGACGATGGTGGACTCGCCCTGGTTGGTGGCGTAGCCGGTGAACTCGGTGCCGCCGGCGTTGTCGGCGATCTCCCGGTAGGCCGACATGTCCGCGTGGCCGGTCTTCTTGGCCTTGGCGTCGGCCTTGGCCCGGTCGCGCTGCTCCTGCATCAGGCGGCGGAAGCCGGGCTCGTCCACGGAGAGGCCCTGTTCGGCGGCCATCTCCAGGGTGAGGTCGATCGGGAAGCCCCAGGTGTCGTGGAGCAGGAACGCCTTGTCGCCGGAGAGGACCGTGCCGCCGGCGGCCTTGGTCTCGGTCACGGCGGTGTCGAGGATGTTCGTGCCGCCCTTGACGGCCTTCAGGAAGGCGGCCTCTTCGGCGAGCGCGACGGTCTCGATGCGCTTGCGGTCGGTGACGAGCTCCGGGTACTGCTGGCCCATCGTGTCGATCACGACGTCCACGAGGTCCTGGACGACCGGACCGGTGGCGCCCATGAGGCGCATGTTGCGGATGGCGCGGCGCATGATGCGGCGCAGCACGTAGCCGCGGCCCTCGTTGCCGGGGGTGACGCCGTCGCCGATGAGCATGACGGAGGTGCGGATGTGGTCGGCGACCACGCGCATGGACACGTCGGTGTCCTTGGCCGCGCCGTACCGCACGCCGGTCAGCTCGGTGGCCTTGTCCATGACCACGCGCAGGGTGTCGGTCTCGTACATGTTCTGCACGCCCTGCAGGATCATGGCGAGACGCTCGAGACCCAGACCGGTGTCGATGTTCTTCGACGGCAGGTCGCCGAGGATCGGGAAGTCTTCCTTCCCGTCGCCGGCTCCGCGCTCGTACTGCATGAAGACCAGGTTCCAGATCTCCACGTAGCGCTCGTCGTTGACGGCCGGGCCGCCCTCGACGCCGAACTCGGGGCCGCGGTCGTAGTTGATCTCGGAGCACGGGCCGCAGGGGCCCGGGACGCCCATGGACCAGAAGTTGTCCTTCTTGCCCAGGCGCTGGATGCGCTCGGCGGGCACGCCGATCTTCTCGCGCCAGATCTGCTCGGCCTCGTCGTCGTCGAGGTAGACGGTGATCCAGAGCTTCTCCGGCTCAAGGCCGTAGCCGCCGTCCGCCACGGAGCTGGTGAGCAGCTCCCAGGCGTACTTGATGGCGCCTTCCTTGAAGTAGTCGCCGAAGGAGAAGTTGCCGCACATCTGGAAGAACGTGCCGTGGCGGGTGGTCTTGCCGACCTCTTCGATGTCCGGCGTACGGACGCACTTCTGCACGCTGGTGGCACGGGGGGCCGGGGGCTTGGTCTCGCCGAGGAAGTACGGCTTGAAGGGGACCATGCCCGCGTTGACCAGCAGCAGAGTCGGGTCGTCCGCGATGAGCGACGCCGAAGGGACAACGGCGTGACCGCGCTCCTCGAAGAAGCTCAGCCAGCGGCGGCGGATTTCAGCCGACTCCATCAGTGGTCCTCATTCCGGTTGTACGAATGCTTCGGTCGGTGGTTGGTCTTGTCATTGTCGATGGCGCGCAGCCGCCGCTGCCCCGGGAGGGCGGTGACGTTGCCGGTCAGGGCCGGGCGGTCGGCGTCCTGGGTCAGCCCCAGTGCATCGTTCAGCTCGTCCTCGCGCTGCGTCATTCCCGCCTTGACGTCGAGGGCGAAGTCCTTGAGGCGGTGGCCCGCCTCCAGCGCCTTGTCGGCGGCCTGGGCGGCAAGGCTCTCCGGCGTCAGCTTCTTCAGCTGGCGGTTGACCTTGGTGGTGGCCCACACGCCGGCGGCGGCGCCTGCGGTGAACCAGAAGGCTCGGCGGAACATCGGCGGTCTCAGCCCTTCTGCTTCCGGCGCCGGGCCGTCGGCACGGTACGGCCGACGATCACGGTACGCCGGGTGGTCTTCTGCGGTACCTCGTCCGTCCGGCCGAGCGCCTTGCGGACGCCGTAGCCGAAGGCCGCGACCTTGACCAGCGGCCCGCCGAAGGTGGAGGCCACGGTGGAGGACAGCGCGGAGGCGTTGGAGGTGACCTCCTGGACGTCGCTCGCGATCGCGTCGACCCGGTCGAGCTGGGTGCGCGCGGAGCGGACGGTGGTGGAGGCGTCGGCCAGCAGCGGGACGGCCTGGTCGGTCACGTCGGCCACCAGCTTGGTGGTCGCCTTGAGCACCTGCGCCAGCCTCACCAGCACCACGGCCAGGAAGGAGACCAGGATGGCCCAGAAGACGGCCACGAGGATCCCGGCCACCTCTCCACCGGACACGTCACACCGCTCTCTGTCTGTACTTGGAGTCTGCACTTGAACTGCGACAAGGTTCGCCTCCGACCCTATCGCGCCGGAGATCCCCGGCCGTACCGGAATTCCGGGTCCGCACGGGATCGCCTCGTACGCAGAGCTTGCGGACCAGTACTCTCCGTGTCCCGTGCGACAGACGACGTGCGGCAATCTTCCCTCGGATCCGGGCGGGTTCGTCGGCCGGGGTGCCGAACTGGCCGGGCCGGGGCGGCTCCTGGAGACCTCGCGGCTGGTCACGGTGACCGGCGTGGGCGGGGTGGGCACGTCGCGGCTGGCGCTCATGGCGGCCCGGGCGGCGGTGCTCCGGGGCGCGGCGGAGCAGACGTGGGCGGGGGCGCCGCGGAACGCGGAAAGCCCGCCGCCCCCCGGAGGGGACGGCGGGCTTCCACCAGCCTGTGAGGCCTACGCCTGCATCAGCGGGCGTAGTACTCGACGACGAGCTGCTCGTCGCAGATGACCGGGATTTCCTTGCGGTTCGGGTCACGGTCCAGGCGGAAGGCCAGGGCCTTCAGGTTGACCTGCAGGTAGCGCGGGGTCTCGCCCTCGCCTGCGTAGCCACCCTCACGGGCAACCTGGAACGGAACCTTCTCGCGGCTGCGCTCGCGCACGGTGATGACGTCGTCCGGGCGGACACGGAACGACGGCTTGTCGACCTTGGCGCCGTTGACCTCGATGTGGCCGTGAACGACCATCTGGCGGGCCTGGTAGATGGTGCGGGCGATGCCCGAACGCAGAACCAGGGCGTCGAGACGACGCTCGAGCTCGACGACAAGCGCCTCGCCCGTCTTGCCTTCGGCCTTCTTGGCGCGGTCGTACGCGCGGGCCATCTGACGCTCAGAGATGTCGTACTGAGCGCGCAGACGCTGCTTCTCCAGCAGACGGACCTTGTAGTCCGAGTTCTGCTTGCGGCCACGGCCGTGCTCGCCCGGCGGGTAGGGGCGGGCCTCGAAGTACTTGACGGCCTTCGGGGTCAGCGCAATGCCGAGGGCACGCGACTTCTTGACCTTGGGTCGCTTCTGGTTCACGGGGAACCTACCTCCATGTAAGTTAGGTGAGGCTTACCTTAGCGAGGAGGACGTAATGTCTCGACCACATGGGATCCCCCTGCCCAGTGCGCGCCGCAGTTCGGATTCCAACGAAACGGAATCCGCTTGCGCCGACGATAAGCAAGGTCAGCCGCGTCCCAGGGAAGGCGTTCGGCAGCTCACCGGAGCCGAACGCGTACGAACCCTCGTAGAGTCCAACGCCTCAGTATCCCTCACGCTCCCCGGTGCTTGTGACCAGGACGAGCTCGGGACAGGGGCGCCGGCCGCACGGACCGTCACCCCGGACGGGGACGTGATTCTCCTTGTTTCCGGGGAATCCGCGGCTGCCAGGGCAGCCGCTCACGCCCAGGACGACGACCTCACCGCCGTGATCGAGATCACGGATGTGGCGCCGGTGTCCGTGCAGCATCGTATCCGAGGCCGCGCCTGGCTGGCCGGGTGGCTGACCCCGGTGCGCGGCGACGACCGCGCGGCCTGCGCGGCGCTGCTCGCGGAGCGCCATCCGGTGGGTGAGCTGCTGGGACTGGCCGAGGCCCGCTGGAGGCTGCTCCGCCTGGAGGTCGGCGAGATCTCGGTGGACGACCTGTGGGGCGCCGAGCACGTGGACCCGGAGGACCTGGCCGCGGCGGAGCCGGACCCGATGGTCGCCCACGAGGCGGAACTCCTCCAGCACCTGCACTCCGCCCACGGCGACCGGATCGGCGAACTGTGCGGGCTGCTGGGTCCGCGGGAGGCGCGGGAGATGGCGGCCGTCCCGCTCTCCCTGGACCGCCTGGGCCTGCGCGTGCGCTTCACGGGCGGCGCGGCCGGCTCCTTCGACGCCCGTTTCGACTTCCCCGAGCCGGTCGCGGACATCTGCGACCTGCGCCGTGCGATGCACACCCTGTTCACGGCGGCGGGCCACTAGGGCCCGTCGCCGCCCCGCCGGCACGCTCACGCGCCGCGCAGCCGCTCCCGGACCTTCTCCACGACGTCCGCGTAGCGGGCCTCCGCTCCGTACCGCGTCGGCTCGTAGTACCGCTTCCCGTGGATCTCGTCGGGCGCGTACTGCTGGGCCGCGATGGCCCCCGGCACGTCGTGCGGGTACACGTACCCCTGCGCGTGCCCCAGCTTGGCCGCGCCCTTGTAGTGCCCGTCCCGCAGGTGCGGCGGGACCGAGCCCGCCAGCCCGGCCCGGACGTCGGCCAGCGCCGCGCCGATCGCGGTCGTGGCGGTGTTCGACTTCGGGGCCAGCGCCAGCGCGATCGTGGCGTGCGAAAGGGTCAGCGCGGCCTCCGGGAAGCCGATCATCGCCACCGCCTGGGCCGCGGCGACCGCGAGCGGCAGGGCCGTCGGGTCCGCCAGGCCGATGTCCTCGCTCGCCGAGATCATCAGGCGCCGCGCGATGAACCGGGGGTCCTCCCCCGCGTCGATCATCCGGGCCAGATAGTGCAGCGCCGCGTCCACGTCCGAGCCGCGGATCGACTTGATCAGCGCGCTCGCCACGTCGTAGTGCTGGTCGCCGTCCCGGTCGTACCGGACGGCGGCCCGGTCGACCGCCTCCTCCACCGTCTGGAGGGTGATCTCGTCCTCGCCCTTGGCGATGGCCGACCCGGCCCCCGCCTCCAGCGCCGTCAGCGCCCGCCGGGCGTCGCCCCCGGCGATCCGCAGCAGGTGCGCCTCGGCGTCCGCCGGCAGGGTCACCGCCCCGCCGAGCCCCCGCTCCTCCTCCAGCGCCCTGCGCATCAGCGCGCTCAGGTCGCCGTCCGTCAGCGGCTCCAGCGTCAGCAGCAGCGAGCGCGAGAGCAGCGGGGAGATGATCGAGAAGTACGGGTTCTCCGTGGTCGCGGCGATCAGCGTCACCCAGCGGTTCTCGACGGCCGGGAGCAGCGAGTCCTGCTGCGCCTTGCTGAAGCGGTGGATCTCGTCGAGGAAGAGGACGGTGTCCTTGCCGTAGCCGCCGGCGGCGCGTTTCGCGCCCTCGATGACCGCCCGTACCTCTTTGACTCCCGCCGTGATGGCGGACAGCTCCACGAACCGCTTCCGGGTGGCCTGGCTCACCACGTACGCCAGCGTGGTCTTCCCGATGCCCGGCGGGCCCCAGAGGATCACCGAGGAGGCTCCGGCCGGACCGCCCGCGCCCTCCCCGACCAGCCGCCGCAGCGGTGATCCGGGCTTCAGCAGGTGCTGCTGGCCGACGACCTCGTCCAGGGTGCGCGGGCGCATCCGGACGGCGAGCGGAGAGCTCGCGGGATCCTTCTCCTGGCGGTCTTCGGCGGCGGCGGTGAACAGGTCTGGTTCCACACCGAAAGCCTATGCGAGCCCACCGACAGTCCTTACGAGGTCCAGAAGTCCCACCAGCGCGTCAGGATCAGCATGCCGATGATCCCGATGTGCAGCACCGGGAGCACCCAGGTGAACTCGTCGAAGAAGCTCTTCAGCCAGCCCGGCGCGGGCAGCAGCCCCTGGCGCACGTTGTGCGAGGTGACGTACCAGAACATCACGATCGTGGCGACCCAGGCCAGGCAGCACCACAGGCAGAGCGAGTTGATGTTGTACAGCGACTGGTACATCAGCCAGGCGCAGAAGACGACGCCGAAGAGGGTGCCCGCGTTGAAGGTCAGCCAGTACCAGCGGCTGAACCGCGCCCCGGCCAGCATGCTCATGCCGACGCAGATCACGATGCCGTAGGCGACCAGACCGAGCATCGGGTTCGGGAAGCCGAAGACGGCCGCCTGCTCGCTCTTCATGATGTTGCCGCAGGAGACGATCGGGTTCAGGCTGCAGCCCGGCGTGAAGTTCGGGTCCTCCAGCAGCTTGAACTTGTCGATCGTGATCACCCAGGCGGCGAGCAGGCCCGCGGCGCCCGTGATCACCAGCAGCCAGGCCAGCGCCCGGCTCCCCCCGAAGGTGGTCCTCGGGGCGGTGTCCGCGTCCGTAGGTCGTGTCGTCATACCGCCCACTCCACATCTGCAAGGTCGACAAGCACCGGCCATTGTGCCGTACGTGACTGTGTGTCCACCGTTCGACGGACATAAGTACGTACGCGAGGGGGGACCGGCGGCGCGGATTCCGGCGGAGCATTCGAGGCATGACACAGAACGCGGTGGAAGTACGGGGGCTTCGCAAGCAGTACGGCGAGGTCGCCGCGGTCGACGGACTGGACCTGACGATCCGCCCGGGCGAGGTCTTCGGCCTCCTCGGGCCCAACGGAGCGGGCAAGAGCACCACGGTGGAGATACTCCAGGGCCACCGTGAGCGGGACGGCGGTGAGGTCCGCGTCCTGGGCGCGGACCCGGCGACGGCCGGACGGGCCTGGCGCTCACGCGTCGGGATCGTCTGGCAGGACGAGTCGGCGCCCGCCGAACTGACGGTACGGGAGACGGTCGAGCACTTCGCCCGTTACTACCCGGCCCCGCGCGACCCGGCGGAGGTCATCGCGCTGGTCGGCCTGGAACACAAGCGCGACCAGCGGGTGAAGGGCCTCTCCGGCGGCCAGCGGCGCCGCCTCGACGTGGCGCTCGGGGTCATCGGCGGTCCGGAACTCCTCCTGCTCGACGAGCCGACCACCGGCTTCGACCCGGCTGCCCGCCGCCAGTTCTGGGACCTGATCCGGCTGCTGGCCGACGGGGGCACGACCATCGTGCTCACCACGCACTACTTGGAGGAGGCCGAGGCCCTCGCCGACCGCCTCGCGATCGTGGCACGCGGCCGGATCGTCGCCGAGGGCGAACCGGCCGGTCTGCGCGCCCGGTTCGGCACCGGCGCCACCGTCGAGTGGACCGACCCCGACGGCACCCCGCGCGAGATCCGGACCGAGACCCCCACCCGTACCGCCCGGGAGCTGATGGTCCGCTTCGACGGCGAGATCCCGGGCCTGAAGATCACCCGCCCCACCCTGGAGGACGTGTACCTGCGCCTCACGGGCCAGCTCACCCAGCCCGAGCCGCAGCCGGAGGAAGCACGATGACCACCAACGCCACCGACACCGACACCGACACCGACACCGACACCACTGTCACGCGGGCGGCGAAGGCCCTGCCCGGAGCCTGGGCCCTCGGACTGAGCCGCGGCGCGCTGGAGATCAAGCAGTTCGTCCGCCAGCGCGACGCGGTGATCTTCACCTTCGCCTTCCCCGTCGTCTTCCTCGCCCTCTTCGCCTCGATCTTCGGAGAAGCCGTCGAGGGCACCGGGATCACCGCCTCCCAGCTCTACGCGGCGGGCATGGTCGCGGCGGGCATCATGTCCACCAGCTTCCAGTCGCTCGGCATCTCCATCGCCGTCGAACGGGACGAGAAGGTGCTGCGCCGTCTGCGCGGCACCCCGATGCCCCCCGCCGCCTACTTCCTCGGCAAGGTCTGGATGGTGCTCGTCACCGGACTCGCCGAGACCGCGGTCCTGCTCCTCGTCGGCTCCACCCTCTTCGGCCTGGACCTGCCGTCCTCCGCCTCCAAGTGGCTCACCTTCGCGTGGATCTTCGCGCTCGGCCTGACGGGCTGCGCCCTGCTCGGCATCGCCATCAGCAGCCTGCCCAAGTCCGGCAAGAGCGCCAGTTCCGTGGTCGTCCTGCCCTTCCTGATCCTCCAGTTCATCTCGGGTGTGTTCATCCCGGTCCACCAGATCCCCGACTGGCTGCTGAACATCGGGGCGCTGTTCCCGCTCAAGTGGATGTGCCAGGGTCTGCGCGGGGTGTTCCTGCCCGAGTCCGCCGCCGTCCTCGAACAGGCCGGCGGCTGGGAGTACGGGAAGACGGCGCTCGTGCTGGGGGCCTGGGTTGCCGGAGGATTGGTGCTGTGTCTGCTGACCTTCAAGTGGAAGAGCCGGCGCGACGGTTGAGCGGCTTCGTGAAGACGGCCGGAGCGCGCGAGTCCCACGTGTGGGACCGTGCGTTCCTGCCGTGGGACCTGTATGTCGGGGTCGTGTGGCTGGCGACCGTGGCCCTCGTACTCGGCGCCGAATTCCCTTCACTGCCCTACCGGATCCCCGCTGTCGCCCTGCTCGCCCTGCTGATCCCCTGGTACGCGTGGGCCGGGCGGCCGCTGCTCCTGCTGGAGCCGAATGCCGAACCCCGCCGCGCCGCCCGCTACCTGGGCGTGACCCTCGTTCTCTTCCTGCTGGCCGCGTCACTGGTCGGCGAGACCCGGCTGATCACCTTCGCGCTCGCCCCGCACTTCTTCATGCTGGTGCCTCTTCGCCGGGCGGTCGCCGCGATGGCGGTGCTGTCCCTGGCGCCGGTGGCCGGTTGGGCGCTGCTGTGGCGGCCCGACGGGCATCAGCTCTTCCTCGGGGCCGTGGCCGCCGTGACCACCTTCGCCTTTTCCGCCTTCCTCGGCGCCTGGACCACCCGGATCATCCAGCAGAGCGTGAACCGGGCCGGGCTGATCGCCGAACTCGACGCCAGCCGCGAGGAGGTGGCCCGGCTCTCCGCCGAACGCGGCGCCCTCGCCGAAAGGGAACGCATGTCCCGCGAGATCCACGACACCCTCGCGCAGGGCTTCACCAGCCTGCTGATGCTGGTGCAGGCGGTGCAGTCCGAGCTGGACACGGATCCGGCCGAGGCCCACCGCCACCTGGAGCTGATGGCGGTGACCGCCCGGCAGAACCTGGCCGAGGCCCGGGCCCTGGTGTCCGGCGGGGCGCCCGCCGACCTGGACGCGGGTTCGCTGCCGGACGCGGTACGCCGTCTCGCGGCACGGCACGACCCGCCCGCGGCCGTCACGGTGACCGGGGACGTCCGGCCGCTGCCGCCGGCGCTGGAGGTGGTGGCACTGCGCACCTGCCAGGAGTCCCTGGCGAACGCGGCCAAGCACGCGGGTCCCCGGGCCGCCGCCGCGCTGTCCCTCGCCTACGGTGAGGCGGAGTTGACGGTCTCTGTCCGGGACTCCGGCCGGGGCTTCGATCCGGCGGCCCCCTCCCCCGGCTACGGCCTGCGGGGGCTGCGCGCCCGTGCGGCGGAGGCCGGCGGGACCGCGTCGGTCGACAGCGCGGTGTCCGGGGGCACCACCGTCACCGTCACCCTGCCGATCCGCTGAGGAGCCGTACGACATGATCCGCATCCTGCTGGCCGACGACCACCCGGTGGTACGGGAGGGCCTGCGCGGCATGCTCAGCGCCGAGCCGGACCTGGAGGTCGTCGCGGAGGCCGCCAACGGTCCGCAGGCCGAAGCCCTGGCCGCGCGGCTGGTGCCCGCCCTGGACCTGATCCTGATGGACCTGCGGATGCCCGGCGGCGACGGGGTGGAGTCCATCGCCCGCATCACCGCGGCCGGGCTGCCGGTCCGGGTGGTGGTGCTGACCACGTACGAGAACGACCGCGACATCCTGCGCGCGGTGGAGGCGGGCGCGGCGGGCTACCTGCTGAAGGACATGGCCCGTGCGGAACTGGCGGAGGCGGTCCGCGCGGCCGTCCGCGGCGAGACCGTCCTGGCCCCGTCGGTCGCGGGCCGCCTGGT
The DNA here is from genome assembly GCF_036203305.1 of Streptomyces sp. NBC_00190. Taxonomy (GTDB): domain Bacteria; phylum Actinomycetota; class Actinomycetes; order Streptomycetales; family Streptomycetaceae; genus Streptomyces. The sequence continues at coordinate 1,778,245 of NZ_CP108131.1, forward strand.
CGACCACCTGCGCACCCGCCCGGAGCGGCCGCACCTGTCGGAGCGCGAGGTATCGGTCCTGCGCCTGGTCGCGGAGGGCGCGACGAACGCGGAGATCGGCCGCCGCCTGTTCGTGGCGGAGTCCACGGTCAAGACCCACCTGCTGCGGGCCTTCGCGAAGCTGGAGGTCGCGGACCGCACGGCGGCGGTGACGACGGCCATGCGGCACGGCCTGCTGTGACGCGGGCGGCCGCGGTCCGGGGGAGCTCCCCGGGCCGCGGCCGCCCGCGTACGCGTGTCAGGCCAGGCGGGCCTGGACGGTGGCGACGATCTCGGCCACGGGCACGGCCATCTGGTCGCCGGACTCCATGTCCTTCAGCTGCACGACGCCCTCGGCGAGGTCCCGCTCCCCCGCCACGACGGTCAGCACGGCACCGGAGCGGTTCGCGTTCTTCATGTGGCTCTTGAGACCCTTCGAGCCGTACGAGAAGTCCGCCGCCACACCTGTCCTCCGCAGCTCGGTGACCGCGGCGAAGAGCACCTTGCGCGCCTCGTCGCTCAGCGCCACCGCGAAGACGCTGGTGGCCGCCGGAATATCGAGCTCGACGCCTTCGGCCTCCAGGGCCAGCACCGTGCGGTCCACGCCCAGGGCCCACCCGACCGAGGGAAGCGCCGGGCCGCCGATCATCTCGGACAGACCGTCGTAGCGGCCGCCGCCGCCGACCGCGGACTGCGAACCCAGACCGTCGTGGACGAACTCGAAGGTGGTGCGGGTGTAGTAGTCGAGCCCGCGCACCAGCTTCTCGTCGTCCTCGAATGCCACGCCCGCAGCCGTGATCAGCTCACGGACCTCGGAGTGGTACGCCTTGCACGCGTCACACAGGAAGTCCCGCAGCATCGGCGCGCCCACCAGCTGCTTCTGAACGGACTCCCGCTTGTCGTCGAGCACCCGCAGGGGATTGATCTCGGCCCGGCGCAGGGTCTCCTCGTCCAGGTCCAGACCCCGCAGGAATCCCTGGAGCGCCTCCCGGTAGACGGGACGGCACTCCTGATCGCCCAGCGAGTTCAGCAGGATGCGGAAGTTGCGCAGGCCCAGCGAGCGGTACGCCTGGTCGGCCAGGATGATCAGTTCGGCGTCCAGCGCCGGGTCCTCGGCGCCGATGGCCTCGGCCCCGACCTGCGAGAAGTGGCGGTAGCGGCCCTTCTGCGGGCGCTCGTAGCGGTAGTACGAGCCGGAGTACCAGAGCTTGACCGGCAGGCCGCCGGCCTTGTGCAGATTCGCCTCCAGCGCGGCGCGCAGCACGGAGGCGGTGCCCTCCGGACGAAGCGCCAGATTGGCGCCGCCCTTGGTCGTGAGGGTGTACATCTCCTTGGTCACGATGTCGGTGGACTCGCCGACTCCGCGGGCGAAGAGGTCCACGTCCTCGAAGCCGGGCGTCTCGACGTATCCGTAGCCGGACGTGCGCAGCGGGCCGGAGATGGCCTCGCGGACGGCCAGGTACTTCGCCGAGTACGGCGGGATCAGGTCGTACGTGCCCTTGGGGGCCTTGAAGGTGCTCACGAAGCTCTCGTCACATTCCTCGTCGTGGGGCGGGAGCGGCGCCCCTGGCGTCCGCTCCCAGGCCGGCGGCGACCTCCCGCAGGTACGGGTTGGTCGCGCGCTCGCGGCCGATGGTGGTCTGGGGACCGTGGCCGGACAGCACCACGGTCGAGTCGTCGAGCGGCAGGCACACGCGGCCCAGCGACTCGAGGATCTCGGCGTGGGAGCCGCCGGGCAGGTCGGTGCGTCCGATGGAGCCGGCGAAGAGCAGGTCGCCCGAGAAGAAGACCGGCGGGATGTCGGCCAGCTCGGGCATCCGGAAGGTCACCGACCCCTTGGTATGCCCCGGCGCGTGCGCCACGGAGAAGTCCATTCCGGCCAGTTTCAAGCCGGCGCCGTCGGTCAGCTCACGGACGTCGTCCGGCTCGCCCACGGTCAGTTCGCCCATGAGCGGCATCCCGATCGAGCGGCCCAGCGCCTTCTCCGGGTCGCTCATCATGTAGCGGTCCTCGGGGTGGATCCAGGCCGGTACGTCGTGTGCTCCGCACACCGGGACCACCGAGGCCACATGATCGATGTGGCCATGGGTCAGCACGACCGCGACGGGCTTGAGCCGATGCTTCTTCAGCGTCTCCTCGACGCCCTGGGCGGCTTGGTGGCCCGGGTCGATGATGACGCACTCCTCACCGGCGGCGGGGGCGACCACGTAACAGTTGGTCCCCCAGGCCCCGGCGGGGAACCCGGCAATCAGCACGTTCGTCCTCAATCGTCGTCCGGCGGGAGCTGCAGTTCGGAATGCTGCTGCTCAGAGCCTACCGGCGCCCCTCATTACACAGCGAACCCATATACGGTACGGCCTAACCCAGCCCGGACAGCAGTACCAGACACGCACAAGGAGACGACCCGGTGGTCACGAGCGATCAGCGGCGGCGACAGCTCGCCAGGGAGAAGTACGAGCGCCAGCAGAAGCGCCGGGCAGAGGCCCGTCGCAAGGCGCGCCAGCGCACGGCGATCATCGGCGCGGCGGTGGCCGTGGTCGTCGCGACGCTGGTCGGCCTCATCGTGGGCGGCGTCTTCGACAAGGACAAGAAGGACCAGGCGGCGAACCCGGCGGCGAGCCCCTCGGCCGCGCCGACGCCCAAGCAGTCCCCCTCGCCCGAGATGGCCATCGACCAGAAGGCGAAGTACACCTTCGCCCTGAAGACCAGCGCGGGCGACATCAGCTTCGCGATGGACGCGGCGAAGACCCCGCAGACCGTGAACTCCTTCAAGTCGCTCGCCGACAAGGGCTACTTCGACAACACGAAGTGCCACCGGCTGACGAGCGGCGGGATCTTCGTGCTCCAGTGCGGTGACCCCGAGGGCACCGGCATGGGCGGCCCCGGCTACACGATTCCGGACGAGAACCTGGACTCCCTCGGCAAGGCGAACGACCAGGGCCAGGTGATCTACCCGGCCGGCACGGTCGCGATGGCCAACACCGGCCAGCCCGGCTCCGGCGGCAGCCAGTTCTTCCTGGTCTACAAGGACAGCCCGCTGGCGCCGTCGTACACCCCGTTCGGCAAGATCGACGCCGCCGGCCTGAAGGTCCTGGAGGAGATCGCCAAGGCCGGCACGGCCGACGGCGGCCAGGACGGCGCCCCGAAGAAGGAAGTCAAGATCGAGAAGGGCACCGTCACCCAGAACTGACCGGAAGCAGGCCAACCCCGGGCCCGGGCCCCGCGTCCCGCGCGTACGTCGATATTCCGTCGTGCGGGATGCGGACAGGCGGCCCGGCGGTCGCCTATGTTGGCGTTGTGCAGGGCGGGCGCTGCCCGCCCCAGGAAACTGTGGACGATGCCCAGGGGGTGAACCCCTCGCAAGGCATCAGGTGGAGGAGGCGCTGTGAGCAGCGACCCGTGGGGCCGAGTCGACGAGACGGGCACCGTGTACGTGCGTACTGCCGATGGCGAGCAGGTCGTCGGATCGTGGCAGGCCGGCACCCCTGAGGAGGCCCTGGCCTATTTCGAGCGCAAGTACGAGGGCCTGGTGGTCGAGATCGGCCTCCTCGAAAAGCGGGTGCGGACCACCGATCTGTCCGCCAAGGACGCGCAGACGGCGATCGACCACCTGCGCACGCAGGTCGACGAGCACCATGCCGTGGGCGACCTGGACGCTCTTCGCGTACGGCTGGACAAGCTGGTCGCGACGGTGGAGTCGCGGCGCGAGGAGCGCAAGGCGCAGAAGGCCAAGCAGACGGACGAGGCCCGCGCGGCCAAGGACGCCCTGGTCGTCGAGGCCGAGGAACTGGCGCAGAGCGACCAGTGGCGCAGTGCCGGCGAGCGGCTGCGCGCCCTGGTGGACATCTGGAAGGGGCTGCCGCGGCTGGACCGCAAGTCGGACGACGAGCTGTGGCACCGCTTCTCGCACGCCCGCTCCGCCTTCTCCAAGCGCCGCAAGGCGCACTTCGCCTCGCTGGACGCGCAGCGCGAGGATGCCCGCAAGGTCAAGGAGAAGCTGGTCGCGGAGGCCGAGTCGCTGTCGAAGTCGACCGACTGGGGTCCGACGGCCGCCCGCTACCGCGAGCTGATGGCGGACTGGAAGGCGGCGGGCCGGGCGCAGCGCGAGTCCGAGGACGATCTGTGGAACCGTTTCCGCGGGGCCCAGGACGTGTTCTTCGCGGCGCGCAGCGAGGTGTTCGCGGAGCGCGACGCCGAGCAGGTGGAGAACCTGAAGCTGAAGGAGGAGCTGGCCGTCGAGGCCGAGAAGCTCGTCCCGATCACCGACCTGAAGGCGGCCCGTGCCGCGTTCCGCTCCCTCAACGAGCGCTGGGAGGCCATCGGCCACGTGCCGCGGGACGCCCGGCCGAAGGTCGAGGGCCGGATGCACGCGGTGGAGCGGGCCATCCAGGAGGCCGAGGAGGGCGAGTGGCGTCGTACGAACCCGGAGGCGCGGGCGCGTGCGGCCGGTCTGACGGGCCAGCTCCAGGCGGCGGTCGACAAGCTGCGTGAGCAGATCGACGCGGCGCGCGCGGCGGGCAACAACGCGAAGGCCGACAAGCTGTCCCGGGAGCTGGAGGGCCGCCAGGCCCTGCTGGACCAGGCGCTGAAGGGCCTGGAGGAGTTCGGCGGCTGACAGGGCCCCTTACGCCGTAGGACATGACGGTGGGCGCCACCCCCTCGGGGTGGCGCCCACCGTCATGTCAGGGCTCGGGCGGCTACGGCCGGCGGGCCGAGGTGACGCGGTAGACGTCGTACACGCCCTCCACACCCCGAACGGCCTTCAGGACGTGCCCCAGGTGCTTGGGGTCGCCCATCTCGAAGGTGAAGCGGGAGGTGGCCACACGGTCGCGCGAGGTCTGGACGGCCGCCGAGAGGATGTTCACGTGCTGGTCCGACAGGACCCGGGTGACGTCGGACAGCAGCCGGGACCGGTCCAGCGCCTCGACCTGGATGGCGACCAGGAAGACGGAGGACTGGGTGGGGGCCCATTCGACTTCCAGCATCCGCTCGGGCTCCTGGGAGAGGGAGTCCACGTTGACGCAGTCGGCCCGGTGAACCGATACGCCGCTGCCGCGCGTGACGAAGCCGACGATCGGGTCGCCGGGGACCGGGGTGCAGCAGCGGGCCAGCTTGACCCACACGTCGTCGACGCCCTTGACGACCACGCCCGGGTCGGCGTTCTTGCGGCGCGTGCCCCGGGTCCGGGAGGGCGGGACGCTCTCCTCGATGTCCTCGTTGGCCGCTTCCTCGCCGCCGAGGGCCTGCACCAGCTTCTGCACGACGCCCTGCGCGGCCACGTGGCCCTCGCCGATCGCCGCGTACAGGGAGGAGATGTCGGGGTAGCGCATCTCGTGCGCGAGGGTGACGAGCGAGTCGCCGGTGAGGATGCGCTGGATCGGCAGGTTCTGCTTGCGCATGGCCCGCGCGATGGCGTCCTTGCCGTGCTCGATGGCCTCCTCGCGGCGCTCCTTGGAGAACCAGGCGCGGATCTTGTTGCGGGCCCGCGGGGACTTGACGAAGCCCAGCCAGTCGCGCGAGGGTCCCGCGCCCTCGGCCTTGGAGGTGAAGACCTCGACGAGGTCGCCGTTGTCCAGGGTCGATTCGAGCGGGACGAGGCGGCCGTTGACGCGGGCGCCTATGGTCCGGTGGCCGACCTCGGTGTGGACGGCGTACGCGAAGTCCACCGGGGTGGCTCCGGCGGGCAGCGCGATGACGTCGCCCTTGGGCGTGAAGACGAAGACCTCGTTGCGGGAGAGGTCGAAGCGCAGCGAGTCGAGGAACTCGCCCGGGTCCTCGGTCTCCTTCTGCCAGTCCAGCAGCTGGCGCAGCCAGGCCATGTCGTTGACCGTGTCCTGGCCGGCGCTGCCCTTGGCGGCCTGCGGGACGTCGGTGCGGACCTTGGAGGTGCCGGCGACGGTCTGCTGCTTGTACTTCCAGTGCGCGGCGATGCCGTACTCGGCGCGGCGGTGCATGTCGAAGGTGCGGATCTGGAGTTCGACCGGCTTGCCGCTGGGCCCGATGACCGTCGTGTGGAGCGACTGGTACATGTTGAACTTGGGCATCGCGATGTAGTCCTTGAACCGGCCGGGGACCGGGTTCCAGCGCGCGTGCACGGTGCCGAGGGCGGCGTAGCAGTCCCGTACGGTGTCCACCAGCACCCGGATGCCGACCAGGTCGTAGATCTCCGCGAAGTCACGGCCGCGGACGATCATCTTCTGGTAGACGCTGTAGTAGTGCTTCGGACGGCCCGTCACGGTGGCCTTGATCCGGGCGGCTCTGAGGTCGACCATCACCTCGTCCGTGACGACGGCGAGGTACTCGTCGCGCTTGGGCGCCCGCTCGGCGACCAGACGGACGATCTCGTCGTACATCTTCGGGTAGAGGATCGCGAAGGAGAGGTCTTCGAGCTCCCACTTGATGGTGTTCATGCCCAGCCGGTGCGCCAGCGGGGCGTAGATCTCAAGGGTCTCGCGGGCCTTCTTCTCCTGCTTCTCCCGCTTGAGGTAGCGCATGGTGCGCATGTTGTGCAGGCGGTCGGCGAGCTTGATGACCAGGACGCGCGGGTCCTTGGCCATGGCGACGACCATCTTGCGGACGGTCTCGGCCTGCGCGGCCTCGCCGAACTTGACCCGGTCGAGCTTGGTGACGCCGTCGACGAGGAGGGCCACGGCGTCGCCGAAGTCGCGGCGCAGGTCTTCGAGGCCGTACTCGGTGTCCTCGACGGTGTCGTGGAGCAGGCCGGCCATCAGGGTGGCCGGGTCCATGCCGAGCTCGGCGAGGATCGTGGTCACCGCGAGCGGGTGGGTGATGTACGGGTCGCCGCTCTTGCGCTTCTGGCCGCGGTGCCAGCGTTCGGCGACCTGGTAGGCCTGCTCCAGCTGGCGCAGCGTCGCCGTCTCGATCTTCGGATCGTTGCTGCGGACTATGCGGAGCAGGGGCTCCAGGACCGGGTTGTACGCGGTGGAACGCTGGACGCCGAGGCGGGCGAGCCGGGCGCGCACCCGGTTGGAGGACCCGGCCGACTTCGCCGACGCGGGCTTGACCGGCGGGGCCGGCGGGGGCGTGGCGGCGGGCGCCGCGGCCTGCTCGGCCTGCGGGTCGGGCTGCGCGGCGGAGAGTGGCTGGACCTCGTCTGGCAAGAGCGCTCCTCACGGGGGTCCCCCCAGACGGAGTCTGGGGGAGGGTCCGGTGCCCGTGTCCGGTCCGGATAACCCATCGTAGCGAGGGTTGCGCCCCGTCGTTCCCCCGAGCCTCGGCCTGGACCGGTCCGGCGCCGCTCCGCTGCCGGGGGCCGGCCCCCGGCGGCGGGGCCGCACGCGAAAGCGGCGGGTACCCGGGGTGTCCCGGATACCCGCCGCTTGCGGCATGCAGGTGGTCAGACCACGATCAGCGCGTCCAGCGGGGCCGCCGCGAGCGCATCGGCCAGCTTGGCCCGCCCGGGCAGGAACGACAGTTCCATCAGGACCGCCACCCCGGCGACCTCGGCCCCGGCCCGCCGGATCAGCGAGAGCGAGGCTTCGGCGGTGCCGCCGGTGGCCAGCACGTCGTCGATGACCATGACCCGGTCACCGGCCGCCAGATCCTCCGCGTGGACCTCGATCTCCGCGGTCCCGTACTCCAGCTCGTAGGACTGCGCCAGCGTCGCGCCCGGCAGCTTGCCGGCCTTGCGCACCGGCACGAAGCCGATCCCGGCCGCCACGGCCACGGGGGCCGCCAGGATGAACCCGCGCGCCTCCAGCCCGACGATCTTCGTCGCGCCGTACCGCCCGGCCAGCTCCACCAGCACGCCCGTCAGCGCGGCGAACGCCTCCGGGTCCGCCAGCAGCGGGGTGATGTCCTTGAACATCACGCCCGGCTTCGGGTAGTCCGGTACGTCCTTGATCCGGCTGAGCAGCAGCTCGCGTACGTCCTCGGAGAGCAGCCCGGTCACCGGCGCCGCCCCGCGCGGCCCTGCGCCACGACCTGCGGCCCGCCGTCGGACTCGTAGCCCTCGTCCGCGGACTCGCCCTTGGCCGCCGCGGCCGCCCGCTTGGCGAGCACCCGCTTCTTCAGGGCCTTCATCGCCGGCTCGCGCTCCTTGAGGTCCACGACCAGCGGGGTCGCGATGAAGATCGAGGAGTACGCACCGGCCGCGAGGCCGACGAACAGCGACAGCGAGATGTCGTTCAGCATGCCGGCGCCCAGGAAGCCGCCGCCGATGAACAGCAGGGCCCCGACCGGCAGCAGCGCCACGACCGTGGTGTTGATCGAACGGACCAGCGTGCCGTTGATGCTGCGGTTGGCGATCTCGCTGTACGTGTAGCGGGTCTGCTTCGTGATGTCCTTCGAGCCCTCCTTCAGACCGTCGAAGACGACGACGGTGTCGTAGAGGGAGTAACCGAGGATCGTCAGCAGACCGATGACCGTACCCGGGGTGACCTCGAAGCCGACCAGCGCGTACACGCCGACGGTGATCGTGAGGTCGTGGATCAGGGCGATCAGTGCCGCGACCGCCATCCGCCACTCGAAGGCGATGGCGAGGTAGATCACGACGAGGACCATGAAGATGCCGAGGCCGGTCCAGGCCTTGTTCGCGATCTGCTCACCCCAGCTGGGGCCGACCAGGTCCGCGTTGATGTCCGCCTCGGTGACCTTGAGGTCGGTGGCGAGCTGCTTCTTCACGTCGGTCGCGGAGTCGGTGTCCAGACCCGAGATCTGGATGCGCAGCCCGCCGGTGCCGAGCTCCTGGACGATCGCGTCGTGGCCCGAGGCCTTCTCCGCCTCCTCGGTCGCCTTGGCGACGGAGACGGCCGTCTTCGGGGTGGTGAAGACGGCACCGCCCTTGAACTCGATGCCCATGTTGAGGCCCTGAACGGCCAGGGCCACGATCGCCGTGATGGTGATCAGGACGGAAACGCCGTACCAGAGAAAGCGCTTGCCGACGAAGTCGTATCCGACCTCACCCTTGTACAGCTTGGCGCCGAGGTCTCCCAGCTTCGACATCTCTCACGCCTCCTTTGCGTCGACGGGGGCGGGGGCGGAACCGGTACGACGGGACCGGCGCAGCGGGGGCTTGACGCCGAGCCGCTTCGGGTCCAGCCCGGACCACGGGTGACCGCTGGCGAAGAACTTCGTGCGCGCCAGCAGCGTCATGACGGGCTTGGTGAAGAGGAACACCACGACCACGTCGAGCAGGGTGGTCAGACCCAGCGTGAAGGCGAAGCCCTTCACCTTGCCGACGGTGACGATGAACAGCACCGCGGCGGCCAGGAACGACACGAAGTCGGAGACCAGGATGGTGCGCCGGGCACGCGGCCAGGCGCGCTCGACGGCCGGCCGCAGGGTGCGGCCCTCGCGGATCTCGTCCCGGATGCGTTCGAAGTACACGATGAACGAGTCCGCCGTGATGCCGATCGCCACGATCGCACCGCAGACGGCGGGCAGGTTCAGCGCGAAACCGATGCCCTTGCCGAGCAGCGCCATGATCGTGTAGGTGAGGATCGCGGAGACCAGGAGGCTGATGATGGCGACGAACGCCAGGCCCCGGTAGTACACCAGCAGGTAGACCACCACGAGGAGCAGGCCGATGGCGCCGGCGATCAGACCGGCCTTCAGCTGCTCGCCGCCGAGCGCGGCGGTGACGGTGGTGACGCTGTCCTCGCTGAAGGAGAGCGGCAGGGCGCCGTACGAGAGCATGTTGCCCAGGTCCTGAGCGGACTGCTGGGTGAAGCCGCCGGAGATCTCGGCGTTGCCGCCGGTCAGCGCCTGGCTCACGGACGGGTCGGAGATGACCTGGCCGTCGAGCACGATCGCGAACTGGTTCTGCGGCGCCTGCTTGGTGGCCAGCTCGCCGGTGATCTTGGCGAACTTGTCGGCGCCCTTGTCGGTGAACTGCATCGTGACGATCCAGGCACCGCGCTGGGGGTCGATGATCCCCTTGGCGTCCTTGACGTCCTGGCCGTTGACCTGGGCCGGGCCGAGGATCCACTTGCCCCAGGCGGTACCGCGCTGGCCACAGGCGACGATCGGGTCCTCGGGCTTGGCGCCCTTGCCGGCGGCCGCGCGCTGCTCCTCGTTGGTGCAGTCCAGCTTCGCGAAGCTGTCCTGCAGGGTCTTGGCGGCCTGCTCGTCGGCGGACGGCGGCGTGGCCGGCGCGGAGCCCGAGGGGGTCGGGGCGGCCTTGTCGTCTGCCTTCTTCGACTCGCTCGCCGAAGGCGAGGGAGAGGGGGCGTTCGGGGCCTTGAGGGCCTCGCTGAGCGCACGGCCCTGGGAAGTGGCGCTGGACGACGGGGTGGCCGACGGGGAGGACTTGCCGTCCGCGGCCTTGGGAGCGCCGGAGCCGCTCGCGGAGGGGCTCGGGCTCTGGGTGCCCTCGGGGGCGGCCGGGGAGCCGTCGGCGAAGGCGAGGACCGGGCGGAAGTACAGCTGGGCGGTGGTACCGACCTGCTCGCGCGCCTGCTTCTCGTTCGTCCCCGTGGGGATGTTCACGATGATGTGGTCGCGGCCCTGCGTCTGGACCTCGGCCTCCGAGACGCCGAGACCGTTGACGCGGCGCTCGATGATGCCGACCGCCGTGTTCATGTTGGTCTCGTTGATCGCGTCCGGCTTGCCGGGCTCGCTCTTGGCCCTGAGCGTGATGCTCGTACCGCCGGCGAGGTCGATGCCGAGCCGGGGAGTCGTCTGCTTCGAGAGGAACATCCCCGCGGTGAGCGCCACCATCGCGATCAGGATGATCGCCAGGGCGCGCCCCGGCCTCCCCTGAGCCCCCGTGGGCCGCCGGCCCTTCTTCGGTGCTGCCACCTTGTCGTTTCTCCCTGTCCAACCGCCCCGCGCCGGGTCAGCGCGCGGACGGCCACGAAATGTGTGGTGGGGACCCCTGCCCCCCGCAGAAGTGGGTCACTGACCGGGACCGCGACGGCCGCCGATCAGGCGCCCTCGCGGTCCCCGGCCCGCGCGCTACTTCGCGCCGGCCTCGCCGTCGGTCTTGCCGTCCTTGGGCTCGTCGTCGCCCTTGGGCTCCTCGTCCTTCTTGCCCAGGTCGAGCTTGGGAGCCTCGGCCTCGTCCTCGTCCTTCGTGAGGTCCGCCTTCGGGGCCTCGGTCAGGGAGGAGGCGTCGTCCGGGACGACCGGCGCGTCGTGCTCCGCCTCGTCGCCGGTGCCGTGGACGATGCGGTTGTACTCCGCGTCCTCCAGGACGGCGCCGATGGCGTTCTTCGCGTAGATCGCGTGGACGCCGGGAGCCACCTCAAGAGTGACGGTGTCGTCACCGATCTCCTTCACCGTGGCGTACATGCCGCCGATGGTGCGGACCCCGGTGCCGGGCGTCATGTGGTCGCGCATCTGCGCGGCCTGGGACTGCTTCTTCTTGGCGGAGCGGGTCATCAGGACCATCGCCCCGATGAGCACGATGAACGGGAGGAATGTCACGAGATTCACGGGACGGAGATCCTTCGCACGACCGCACGCGGACGGCGGCCTTTTCTACGGGGGTGGGCATACCGACCTGAAGGGTCGGCATCGGCGGAGTCTAGGCGAGTCCGCACCGATGGAACAACGCCCAGCATGGCACCGCAGTTCCTGAGGGGTCGAACCTCCGCGCCGTCAGGCCCCGAACAAGCCCTGTTGTCCGCTTGATCCACTCCCGTGCTGCTGCGGCGGTACGAGTCCCAGGTGAGCCCAGGCGGCAGGGGTCGCCACGCGTCCCCTGGGGGTGCGCGCGAGCAGCCCCTCGCGGACGAGGAAGGGCTCCGCGACCTCCTCCACGGTCTCCCGCTCCTCGCCGACGGCGACGGCGAGGGTGGACAGGCCGACGGGCCCGCCGCCGAAGAGCTTGAGCAGCGCTTCCAGGACGGCCCGGTCCAGCCGGTCGAGCCCGCGCCCGTCCACCTCGTAGACCTGGAGGGCGGTACCGGCCACCTCGCGGTCGATCACGCCGTCGGCCCGGACCTGCGCGTAGTCGCGGACGCGGCGCAGGAGGCGGTTGGCGATGCGCGGGGTGCCGCGGGAGCGGCCGGCGATCTCGGCGGCGCCGGCGGTGTCGATCTCGACGTCGAGGAGGCGGGCGGAGCGGTGGATGACGCGCTCCAGCTCCTCGGGGGCGTAGAACTCCATGTGCCCGGTGAAGCCGAAGCGGTCGCGCAGCGGGGGCGGCAGCAGTCCGGCCCGGGTCGTCGCCCCGACGAGGGTGAAGGGCGGCAGTTCGAGCGGGATCGCGGTCGCGCCGGGCCCCTTGCCGACGATCACGTCGACGCGGAAGTCCTCCATGGCCATGTAGAGCATCTCCTCGGCCGGCCGCGACATGCGGTGGATCTCGTCGAGGAAGAGGACCTCGCCCTCCTGGAGGGAGGAGAGGATGGCCGCGAGGTCGCCGGCGTGCTGGATGGCGGGGCCGGAGGTGATGCGGATGGGCGCGCCCATCTCGGCCGCGATGATCATCGACAGGGTGGTCTTGCCGAGGCCGGGGGCGCCGGAGAGCAGGACGTGGTCGGCGGTGGCGCCGCGCTGGCGGGCCGCCTTGAGGACGAGGTCCAGCTGCTGGCGGACCTTCTCCTGGCCGACGAACTCGCCGAGGTCCTTGGGGCGCAGGGCCGCCTCGACGGCGGTGTCCTCGCCGTCGGCGGCGGCCGCCACCAGCCGCTCGGTCTCGGCGTCGGTCTCGTCGTCCCAGTTCACGGTGTCAGTCTGCCTTCTCGGTATGCACGGTGGGTCTGTGGTGTGCGGCCGGATCCAGCCCTCCGGCGTTTGGGGAGCGGGGCCGCAGGTCAGCGGGCGCGGTTCAGGGACTGCAGGGCCGCGCGCAGGAGCTGCGGCACCGGGGCCGACCCGCCCGCGGCGATGGCGGCCTCGGCCTGCGGCGTCACCGCCGAGACGGCTTCCTCCGCCTCTCGCGAGGCATAGCCGAGGCCGATCAGCGCGGCGCTGAGCTGCTCGGTCCAGGGGGCGGGTTCGGACGCGGCGGCCCGCTGGGAGCCGACCACCGGGGCGGGGGCGCCCAGCTTGCCCTTCAGCTCCAGCAGGAGCTTCTGCGCGCCCTTCGGCCCGATCCCCGGCACCGCCGTCAGCGCCTTCGCGTCCCCCGAGGCGAAAGCCGCCCGCAGGGCGTCCGGGCTGTGCACCCCGAGCATCGCCTGTGCCACCCGCGGTCCGACCCCGCTCGCCGTCTGCAGCAGTTCGAATACCTGCCGCTCGTCGTCGTCGGCGAAGCCGTACAGCGTGAGCGAGTCCTCCCGTACGACCAGGGAGGTGGCCAGCCGGGCGTGCTCGCCGATCCGCAGGCCGGAGACGGTGTTCGGCGTGCACTGGACGGCCATGCCCACTCCCCCGACCTCGATCACGGCCAGGTTGGGGGCGAGCGCGGCGACCGGGCCGCTGACGAAGGCGATCATCGGGTACGGCCTTTCGAGCCAGAGGCGTGCAGGGCGACCGCCTGCTGGAGGCGGTTCTGGGCGGGGGCCCGCCAGATGTGGCAGATGGCCAGGGCGAGCGCGTCGGCGGCGTCGGCCGGCTTCGGCGGTGCGTCCAGCCGGAGCAGCCGCGTCACCATGGCGCCGACCTGGGCCTTGTCGGCCCGGCCGCTGCCGGTGACGGCGGCCTTGACCTCACTCGGCGTGTGCAGGGCGACCGGTATCCCGCGCCGTGCGGCGCAGAGCATGGCGACGGCGCTCGCCTGGGCGGTGCCCATCACGGTGCGGACGTTGTGCTGGCTGAACACCCGCTCCACCGCGACGACTTCGGGCCGGTGGGTGTCGAGCCATTCCTCGATGCCCTGCTCGACGGCGACGAGCCGACGGCCCAACTCGGCGTCCGCGGGCGTCCGTACGACGCCCACACCGAGCATGGTCAGGGGACGACCGGCGACACCCTCGACGACGCCGACGCCGCACCGCGTCAGCCCCGGGTCCACACCGAGAACTCGCACCCTGCCCCCTGCCGTTCGACCATCTGTCCGTGCAGGCTATCCGGCCCCACCGACATCGGCACAAAGCGACGGCGGGCCGCCGGGGTGTGTCCCCGTCGGCCCGCCGTTCGAAAGGTGAGCGGTCGCCCGCCGGTCAGGCGTCGACCTTCTCCATGACCTCGTCCGAGACGTCGAAGTTGGCGAAGACGTTCTGCACGTCGTCGCTGTCCTCCAGCGCGTCGATCAGCTTGAAGATCTTGCGCGCGCCCTCTTCGTCCAGCTCGACCTGCATCGAGGGGACGAAGCTGGCCTCGGCCGAGTCGTAGTCGATACCGGCGTCCTGGAGAGCGGTACGGACCGCGACCAGGTCGGTGGCCTCGCTGATGATCTCGAACGTGTCGCCGTTGTCGTTGACCTCTTCGGCACCGGCCTCGAGCACCGCACCGAGCACGTCGTCCTCGGACAGCTCGCCCTTGGGCAGGATGATGACGCCCTTGCGGTTGAACAGGTACGAGACCGAGCCCGGGTCGGCCATCGAGCCGCCGTTGCGGGTCATGGCGACCCGCACGTCGGACGCGGCGCGGTTGCGGTTGTCGGTGAGGCACTCGATGAGCACCGCGACACCGTTGGGACCGTAGCCCTCGTACATGATCGTCTCGTAGTCGGCACCGCCGGCCTCAAGGCCACCGCCGCGCTTGACCGCGGAGTCGATGTTCTTGTTCGGGACCGAGCTCTTCTTGGCCTTCTGAACGGCGTCGAAGAGCGTCGGGTTGCCGTCGATGTCAGCGCCGCCCATACGGGCCGCGACCTCGATGTTCTTGATCAGCTTCGCGAAGAGCTTGCCGCGCTTGGCATCGATCACGGCCTTCTTGTGCTTCGTCGTAGCCCATTTAGAGTGGCCGGACATCCGCCTGTCTCCTTCGCGTAACCAACAGTGTTCGTCTCCGATCCTACCGGGACCCGGTTACAGCCCCGCGCGCACCATGTCGACGAAGTACGCGTGGACTCGGTCGTCGCCGGTCAGTTCGGGGTGGAACGAGGTGGCGAGGACGTTGCCCTGGCGCACGGCGACCGTGTGGCCGTCGTACGTGGCGAGCACCTCGGCGGCGCCGCCGACGGACTCGACCCACGGCGCGCGGATGAAGACGCCCTCGACCGGGCCGTCCGCTATGCCGGCGAAATCGATCTTCGCCTCGAAGGATTCGTTCTGGCGGCCGAAGGCGTTGCGGCGGACGATCATGTCGATGCCGCCCAGGGTCTCCTGGTCCTCACGGCCGTCGAGCAGCTTGTCGGCCAGCATGATCATGCCGGCGCAGGTGCCGTAGACGGGCATGCCGGCGCGCACGCGCTCGCGCAGCGGCTCCAGCATGCCGAACAGCACGGCGAGCTTCGACATGGTCGTGGACTCGCCGCCGGGGATCACCAGGGCGTCGACCTCGGCGAGCTCCTCGGGACGCCGGACCGGCCTGGCCACGGCGTCCGCCGCGGCCAGGGCGATCAGGTGCTCCCGTACGTCGCCCTGGAGGGCCAGGACTCCGATGATGGGGGTGGTCATGGTGACTACCAGCCGCGGTTTGCGTAGCGCTCGGCCTCGGGGAGGGTGTCGCAGTTGATGCCGACCATGGCCTCGCCCAGGTTGCGGGAGGCGTCCGCGATGATCTTCGGGTCATCGTAGAAGGTGGTGGCCTTCACGATGGCGGCGGCGCGCTTGGCCGGGTCGCCGGACTTGAAGATGCCGGAGCCGACGAAGACACCCTCGGCGCCGAGCTGGCGCATCAGGGCGGCGTCGGCCGGGGTGGCGACGCCACCGGCGGAGAACAGGACGACGGGGAGCTTGCCGAGCTCGGCAACCTCCTTGACGAGCTCGTACGGGGCGCGCAGCTCCTTGGCGGCGGCGTACAGCTCGTTGTTGTCGAAGCCGCGCAGCTTGGCGATCTCGTTCTTGATCTGGCGCAGGTGGCGGACGGCCTCGACGACGTTGCCGGTGCCGGCCTCGCCCTTGGAGCGGATCATGGCCGCACCCTCGGCGATGCGGCGCAGGGCCTCGCCCAGGTTGGTGGCGCCACAGACGAAGGGGGTGGTGAACGCCCACTTGTCGGAGTGGTTGACCTCGTCGGCCGGGGTCAGGACCTCGGACTCGTCGATGTAGTCGACGCCGAGGGACTGCAGGACCTGGGCCTCGACGAAGTGCCCGATGCGGGACTTGGCCATGACGGGGATCGAGACGGCCTCGATGATCTCTTCGATCATGTTCGGGTCGGACATGCGGGCGACCCCGCCGTCCTTGCGGATGTCGGCCGGGACCCGCTCCAGGGCCATGACGGCCACGGCGCCGGCGTCCTCAGCGATCTTCGCCTGCTCGGCGTTGACCACGTCCATGATCACGCCGCCCTTGAGCTGCTCGGCCATGCCGCGCTTGACGCGCGAGGTGCCGATGGCCGACTCGGCGGACTGGGGGGAGGTGGGAAGCGTGCTCACGGATTGACCTCACTCGAAAGGAACTCGAACGGAAGACGGGGCCTACTGGACTACTCGGCCGAGGAAACCCCACCGACCAGTCCACAACAAGGGCCAATGTGGAGCCTGTGGCCTCTTCACTTGTCCCCTGCGGCCCTACCGGCTGTCTATACAGGCCGCTCCGCCAGATCCGCCGGAGGCTCGTCGTCCATTTCGAAGGCGAGCGGGAAGGGGGCGTGCCCGGCCAGCCGGAACCAGCGGACCTTGCGGTGCCTGCGCAGGGCGCGGGCGGCCCGGACGGCGTCGTTGTGGAACCTCCGCGCCATGGGCACCCGGCGAACGGCCGCGGCCAGGTCCTCGGTGGCCTCCGCCCCGCCCGGAGCGGCCTTCAGCACCTCGACCTGGTCGGCGTCGAAGACGGCCCGCAGCGCCTGGCTGAGCTCGCTCTCGGCGACCTCGCGGTGCTCCTCCTCGGCCTGCCGGGCGCCGTGCGCGGCCTCGTAGAGGACCAGGGAGGACGCGGGGTCGAGCACCCCGGAGGTGGCCACCTCCAGCACCACGGAGGCCCGCCGCACGAGCTGCGCGTCGAGCGCGGCCCGCGCGGCGTCCATCCGCGAGTGCAGCCGGTCCAGCCGGCCGGCGGTCCAGCTGAGGTAGACCCCGATGACACCGAGAGCCAGGGCAATCCAGACAAGGGTTTCGATCACGGGCCGCGACTCTACCGGCCTGTCAGGAGGACAAGTCCCGCGAGAACCCCAGGCGGGTACGGAGCGGGACGCGTTCGTCCGTGGCGACCGCCGCCGCGCCGTCCGTGACCGTCTCGTAGACCGCCAGGATGTCCGCGCCGACCGTGGACCAGTCGAAGCGCCGCACGTGCGCCGAGCCGCGCGCGCTGAGCTCCTCCCGGCGGGCCGGGTCCCGCAGCAGGGCGATCGCCCCGGCGGCGAGCGCGTCCGGGTTCTCGTTCGTGAAGAGGTCGCCGGCGCCGCCCTGGTCCAGGACCTGCGCGAAGGCGTCCAGGTCCGACGCCAGGACCGCCGCGCCCGCCGACAGGGCCTCGACGAGGATGATGCCGAAGCTCTCCCCGCCCGTGTTCGGGGCGACGTACACGTCGACGCTGCGCAGCAGCCGCGCCTTGTCCTCGTCCGAGACCATGCCGAGGAACTCCACCCGGGAGCGCAGCTCCGCGGGCAGCGTGGCCACCGCCTCCTCCTCGTCGCCGCGGCCCGCGACGAGCAGCCTTACGTCCGGGCAGGCCTCCACGATCCGCGGGAAGGCCGCCATCAGCACCGGCAGGCCCTTGCGCGGCTCGTCGATGCGGCCGATGAACCCGAGGGTCTGGCCGCTCCACGACGGATTCGGCTCGGCCTTGGCGAAGAAGTCCACGTCGACGCCGTTCGGGATCACCACCGCGTCCCCGCCCAGGTGCTCCACCAGCGTGCGCCGCGCGTACTCGCTCACCGCGATCCGCGCGCTGATCTTCTCCAGAGCCGGCTGGAGGATCGGGTACGCCGCGATCATCGCCCGCGACCGCGGGTTCGAGGTGTGGAAGGTCGCCACGATCGGCCCCTGCGCCGCCCAGCAGGACAGCAGCCCCAGCGAGGGCGAGGCCGGCTCGTGGATGTGGATCACGTCGAAGGTGCCTTCGTGCAGCCAGCGCCGGACCCGGGCCGCCGACAGGAAGCCGAAGTTCAGCCGGGCCACCGAGCCGTTGTACGGCACCGGAACCGCCCGCCCCGCGGAGACCACGTACGGCGGGAGCGGGGTCTCGTCGTCCGCCGGGGCCAGGACCGACACCTCGTGGCCGAGGCGGATCAGGTGCTCCGCCAGGTCCCGGATGTGGAACTGGACGCCTCCGGGCACGTCCCACGAGTACGGGCACACGATGCCGATCTTCACTACGGGCGCTCCTCCAGGTCGTCCAGCCACAAACGCTGCAGCATGTGCCAGTCCTCCGGGTGCTCGGCGATGCCCCACGCGAAGGTGTCCGCCACGGCCTGCGTCATGGCGGTGGTCTTCTCGGTGCGCGTCCCGGTCTTCGGCACCTCCACCTCGGGGTGGATGCGGCCGTACATCTTCGGCGTGTCGCCGTAGTGCAGGGTGGCCGGCAGCAGCACGGCACCCGTCTGCTGGGCCAGCAGCGCCGGCCCGGCCGGCATCCGCGTCGTGGAGCCGAAGAAGTCCACCTCGACCCCGGAGGCCGACAGGTCCCGGTCCGCCACCAGGCAGACCAGGCCGCCCGAGCGGAGCCGGCGGGCGAGGGTCCCGAAGGCGGCTCCGCCGCTGTGCGGCAGGACCTCCATGCCCAGGCTCTCGCGGTAGGCCACGAAGCGGTCGTAGAGCGACTCGGGCTTGAGCCGCTCGGCGACCGTGGTGAACGGGACTCCGATGTGGCCTATGGCCCAGGCCCCGGCGAGGTCCCAGTTGGCGAGGTGGGGCAGGGCGACGATGACCCCGCGCCCGGAGGCGAGGGCCTCGCGCAGGAGGTGCTCGTCCGTGAATTCGACGTCCGTGCTGAACCGCTTCGGGTCCATGGTGGGCAGCCGGAAGGACTCCATCCAGTACCGCATGTACGAGCGCATGCCGGCCTTGGACAGCTCCCGCAGCCGCTCCGGCCCCGCCTCGGGCACCACGCGCGCCAGATTGGACTCCAGCCGCAGCACGCTCTTGCCGCGCCGCTTCCACGCGAAGTCCGCTATCCGGCGGCCGAGGGCCACCGCGGCCGGCTCGGGCAGCTTCTTGACCCCGGCCCAGCCGAGCCCGTACAGCCCGTCGACCAGCTTGTCCTGCGCCGCGCCCATCAGGCCGCACCGCCCTCGGCCGAGGCGGCCGCCGCGTCGGCCTCGGCCGACTCGCGACGTACGGTGACCACCCGCTGGATCAGCGTGACGAGGGAACCCACCGCCACGACCCACAGCGCGACCGGGAGCAGCACCCCGATCCAGGACGGCACACCGAAGGTCTGCAGCCCGGACAGGCCGGCCGCGACCAGTGTGATCACCAGCCGCTCGGCCCGCTCGATGAGCCCGTTGACGGCCACCGGCAGCCCGATCGACTCGCCGCGCGCCTTGGTGTACGAGACCACCTGGCCGCTGGCCAGGCAGAAGATGGCCACCGCGCACAGCGCGTTGTCGTTGCCGGAGCCCGCGTACCAGAGTGCGAGTCCGCCGAAGATCGCCGCGTCCGCCACCCGGTCCAGGGTGGAGTCGAGGAAGGCGCCCCACCGGCTGGAGACGCCGGCCTGGCGGGCCATGTTCCCGTCCACCAGGTCGGAGAAGACGAAGAGGGTGATGGTGATCGTGCCCCAGAAGAATTCCCCCCGGGGGAAGAAGACCAGCGCTCCCGCCACCACTCCGGCCGTGCCGATCAGGGTGACCGCGTCCGGGCTCACCCCCCGCCGGAGCAGAAATGCGGCGAATGGCGTGAGAACACGCGTGAAGAATGCACGCGCGTACTTGTTCAGCATGGCCTTCCCGGAGGGTCGCTGGGCCGCACGGCCACCACGGCCACCGGCTGGCCCATCGTAGCCAGCACGCCGCCCCCCGGACGCCGCGCACCCACCGGTTCGGGTCACCTAAGACGTACGTCACGTCACGGACCTCCGCCTGTACCCCCCGGGTACGACGTATGGACGCGGTGTGACAGCAGTGCAAAGCTCGAAGAGCCCCGTTTCTTCCTCCGTACCACCGGGAGGCACGAGCATCATGGGAGCCACATCACACCAAGCCGGAGCCGCCGGCAGGGCACTGACGGCCGACCGCCCCTCTTCCGTACGGAACGTCGTGCTGGTCGGCCACAGCGGATCCGGCAAGACCACGCTGGTCGAAGCCCTCGCCCTGACCGCAGGAGCGGTCAACCGGGCCGGCCGGGTCGAGGACGGCGCCACCGTCTCCGACTACGACGAGATCGAGCACCGCCGACAACGCTCCGTCCAGCTGTCCCTCGTCCCCGTCGAATGGGGCGGAATCAAGATCAACATCCTGGACACCCCCGGATACGCCGACTTCGTCGGAGAACTCAGGGCCGGTCTGCGCGCCGCGGACGCGGCCCTTTTCGTCGTCTCGGCCTCGGACGGGATCGACGGAGCCACCCGCATGGTCTGGGACGAGTGCGAGGCCGTCGGCATGCCCCGCGCCATCGTCGTCACGCACCTGGAGGCCGCCCGCGCCGACTACGCCCAGATGACCGACGTCTGCGGACAGATCTTCGGGGCCGACGACCCCGACGCCGTCATCCCGCTCTACCTCCCCCTGCACGGCCCCGCGGGCCCCGACGGGCACTCCCCGGTCACCGGCCTCCTCGGTCTGCTCTCCCAGCGCGTCTACGACTACGCCTCCGGCGAGCGCGCGGAACGCGATCCGGATCCCGCCGAGGTCGACCTCATCTCCGGCGCCCGGTCCCGCCTCATCGAGGGGATCATCGCCGAGAGCGAGGACGAGGGCCTCATGGACCGCTACCTCGGCGGCGAGGACATCGACATCAAGACCCTGGTCGACGACCTGGAGCGGGCGGTCGCCCGCGGCACCTTCCACCCCGTCCTGATGGCCGCCCCGGCCACCGACGGTGCCAGGCAGGGCCTCGGCACCGTCGAACTGCTCGAACTGATCACCGGCGGCTTCCCCACTCCCCTGGAGCGCGGCCCCGTCACCGTCACCACCCCCGACGGCTCCGGCCGCCCCGCCGTCTCCTGCGATCCCGACGGCCCCCTGCTCGCCGAGGTCGTCAAGACCTCCTCCGACCCCTACGTCGGCCGCGTCTCGCTCATCCGCGTCTTCTCCGGCACCCTGCGCCCCGAGCAGACCGTCCACGTCAGCGGGCACGGCCTCACCGACCGGGGCCACGAGGACCACGACGTCGACGAACGGATCGGCACGCTGACCTCGCCCTTCGGCAAACAGCAGCGCATCCTGGACCGGGGCATCGCCGGTGACCTCGCCTGCGTGGCCAAACTCACCCGCGCCGAGACCGGCGACACCCTCTCCGCCAAGGACGATCCGCTCCTCATGGAGCCCTGGGCCATGCCGGACCCCCTCCTGCCCCTCGCCATCGAGGCCCACAGCAAGGCCGACGAGGACAAGCTCTCGCACGGCCTGGCCCGCCTCGTCGCCGAGGACCCCACCATGCGGTTGGAGCAGAACCCGCACACCCACCAGGTCGTCCTGTGGTGCCTCGGCGAGGCCCACCAGGACGTCGCGCTGGAGCGGCTGCGCAACCGCTACGGCGTCCAGGTCGACGCCGTGCCCCACAAGGTGAGCCTGCGCGAGACCTTCGGCGCCAAGGCGGCGGGGCGCGGCCGGCACGTCAAACAGTCGGGCGGCCACGGCCAGTTCGCGATCTGCGAGATCGAGGTCGAGCCGCTCCCGCCCGGCAGCGGCATCGAGTTCGTCGACAAGGTCGTCGGCGGCGCCGTACCCCGCCAGTTCATCCCGTCCGTGGAGAAGGGCGTACGCACCCAGGCCGCGCGCGGGGTCTCGGCCGGCTATCCCCTGGTCGACGTGCGCGTCACCCTCCTCGACGGCAAGGCGCACTCGGTGGACTCCTCCGACGCCGCCTTCCAGACCGCGGGCGCGCTGGCCCTGCGCGGGGCCGCCGCCGAGGCCCGCATCGAACTCCTCGAACCGGTGGCGGAGCTCGCCGTCGTCGTCCCGGACGAGTACGTCGGCCCGGTCATGAGCGACCTCGCCGGCCGCCGTGGCCGCGTCGTCGGCACCGAACAGGCGGGCGGCGGGCGCACCCGGATCCGCGCCGAGATCCCCGAGATCGAGATCGGCCGCTACGCCATCGAGCTGCGCTCCGTCTCGCACGGCACGGGCCGCTTCGCCCGGGCGTACGCCCGCCACGAGCCCATGCCGCCCCAGATCGCGGACAAGGTGCGCGAACAGGCCGAGAAAGGAATGTAATTGACATAGCGTCGGGAGACGCCGCCCACCCGACCAGCTTGCGGTGGGCGGCATTTCCCTGTCCCATGACCATGGGGCGAGATGCGTCGATAGGCTCGTCGGCGCAACAAAAGAGCACGAACGCGCAGCGATGGGGGCAGCGGTGGCGGACGACGGATTCGACTTCAGGCCCGGAGCACAGATCCCGCTCCAGGGCGGCGGGGGGCAGACGGCAGCGACCAACGCCCTCGCCTCGGCCGCGTACCGCGACGGCGGGAACGACACGAAGCTGGCGAAAATACTCGACGCCAACAGCGAGAACCACCCCGCCACGGTCAAGCCCCCGAAGATCTCCCTCTTCGAGCCCAACCTCGGCGAGGCCTTCTGCCGCGCCGTCGAGGCCCGCACCCTCGGCTCCGGCCGCAAGCCGCTCATCCAGTCCTTCGGCGCCGACCCGCAGACCGTCGTGGAGCACTGCCTGGCGGCCTCCCGCATACGCAAGGAGCGCGACGGCAAGCTCCGCCTGATCATGCTCGTCTGCGGTGTGGTGTTCCTCCCCGGCCTGCTGCTGTGGCTGGGCCTGTTCCAGCTCCGCAAGAGCCTGGCCTCCGGGGACAAGAAGCACGCGTCGTGGCTCGGCACCGCGATCCTGGTCGGCATCGCCCTCGTGGTCGCCGTCCTGATGTTCAAGCTGCCCTTCACCGGCTTCCTCGGCCTCTACCTCCGCGGCATGATCATCGCTCCGGCCCTGGGCTGGCTGCTCGCCCGCCGGATCTGCGAGAGCACCGCCGCCGACCTGCGCGCCCGCTGGGACGGGCTGCTGGCCGGTGACGGGATCGGTGCCAAGATCCCGGAGGCGGTACCCGGAAACCCGGACGAGAAGGCCCGCGAGGACCTGCGCCACCAGCTCGCCAAGCTGACCGCGGAGGACCGCAGCAACCACGTCTTCTACGCGGGCCCCAAGGGCCTGCTCGGCATGGGTACCCGGTGGGGCAGCTGGCAGATGGCCGAAGAGCTCGCCCCCAAGACCGAGGGCGCCGAGATCCACCCCTTCCGCAGCTGGGACGTCGTCCGCGCGATCGACACCCAGCTGCGCAAGCTGGAACGCGGCCCCCTGCACACCGGCGGCTTCCCGGCGGCCGCCATCCAGCACTGGATCGTCACCCCGATCGGCGAGGGCGCCGCCGAGGTGGCCCGCCCCACCGGCGAGAACACCGACAACTTCCTGATCAAGCCGCACGAGATCACCCGGATCTGCAACGAGCAGCAGTTCAGCGCGGGCAACCGGCACTACCTGGGCATCCAGTACCCGCTCTGGGACGGCCAGCTCGTGATCAACATGCTGGTCACCGTCACCGTGCTCTACAAGACGCTGCGCGTGGACGTCACCGCGCACGCCCTGGGGCCCGTGCACGGCCTGTTCACGACGAAATCCGCGGCCCCGGTGGTGGAGGTGCCCAAGAGCATCCGGTTCTGGGAGACCGTGGAGCGCCCGCTGCCGCTGGTGGACGCCCAGGAGGTCGTACGCCTCGCCGTACGGGCCCCGCTGAGCTGGTTCCCGCCGATCCTCGACTTCTTCGGCGGCAAGCTGGTCCTGCCCGAGCCCTTCGGCCTGCGGCACGTGTGGGCCGGCTCGATGTGGCGCCACCGCTTCATGGCGGACGACGCGCTGCGCACCGTGGCACCGGTCCTGCGCGCGGTGCACGCCGCCACCTTCAAGGTGCTGGAGGACAACGGCGTCGACACCGACCGCTTCACGAACCGTTCCTCGATCATGAGCGGCCTGATCCAGGAGCCGGCGCCGCGCAAGGCGGACGTGTACGACGCGTAGGGACGCGTGGGTAGGCTCGAGTGACCGAGGTGACCCGCGAGGGCCGAGGAGGGACGATGACCGAGCGCAAACCGCCTGGTGTGGACATCGAGTCCTGGGTGGACCGGCAGATCAGAGAGGCGGCCGACCGCGGCGACTTCGAGAACCTGCCGGGCTGGGGCAAACCCCTGGCCTCGCTCGACGCGCCGTACGACGAGATGTGGTGGATCAAGCAGAAGATGCACCGCGAGGGCTTCTCCGCCCTGCCCCCCGCGCTCGCGCTGCGCAAGGAGGCCGAGGACGCGCTGGAGGCGGTCCGCGCGGCCCCGTCCGAGCGCCAGGTGCGGGCCGTCCTCACGGAGATCAACGAGAAGATCCGCGCGGCACTGCGCATGCCGCCGCCTGGCCCGCCGCTCGGCCTCACCGAGTTCGACGTCGAGGACGTCCTGCGGACGTGGCGGGAGACCCGCCCGTCCTGATCAGTCGGTGGGCCAGGCGTCCGCGAGCATCTGGCGGGTGTCCGCGAGGAGTTGGGGCAGCACCTTGGTGTGGCCGACGACCGGCATGAAGTTCGTGTCCCCGCCCCAGCGGGGCACGATGTGCTGGTGCAGGTGCGCGGCGATGCCGGCCCCGGCGGCCGCGCCCTGGTTCATGCCGATGTTGAAACCGTGCGCCCCGGACGCCTTGCGCAGCGCGATCATCGCCCGCTTCGTGAGATCGGCGAGCTCGGCCGTCTCCGGACCGTCGAGCTCGGTGTAGTCGGCCACGTGCCGGTACGGGACGACCATCAGGTGGCCGCCGTTGTACGGGTAGAGGTTCAGCACGGCGTAGACGTGCTTGCCGCGGGCCACGACCAGCCCGTCCTGGTCGGACATGTCCGGAATCCCGCAGAAGGGACAGCCGTCGCCGGCCTCCGGGCCGCTCGGCTTGTTCTCCCCCTGGATGTAGGCCATCCGGTGGGGCGTCCACAGACGCTGGAACGCGTCCTGCGTGCCCACACCGATCTGCTGCTCCGGCTCAGTCGTCATGGCGGCAAGCATATGACCTTGCCTTCGGGTACGAGGAAGGCCCCCGGAAAGTGATCACTTCCCAGGGGCCTTCCAGCGGCGCGTCAGACCTGGACGCGGTCCGCGACGACCTTGGCCAGCTTGGCCAGCGCCTCGTCCTTCGCGATGCCGTTCTCCTGCGAACCGTCGCGGTAGCGGAAGGAGACCGTGCCCGCGGCCATGTCCTCGTCACCAACGATGATCATGAACGGAACCTTGAGCTTCTGGTGGTTGCGGATCTTCTTCTGCATGCGGTCGGAAGAGGCGTCCACCTCGACCCGCAGGCCCATCTTCTTCGCCTCGGCGGCGAACTCCTGCAGGTACTCGACGTGCCCGTCGCCGATCGGGATGCCGACCGCCTGGACCGGGGCCAGCCACGGCGGCATGGCGCCCGCGTAGTGCTCCAGCAGCACGGCGAAGAACCGCTCGATCGAGCCGAACAGCGCGCGGTGGATCATGACCGGGCGCTGGCGCGAGCCGTCCGGGGCCGTGTACTCCAGGTTGAACCGCTCCGGCAGGTTGAAGTCCAGCTGGACGGTCGACATCTGCCAGGTACGGCCGATGGCGTCCCGCGCCTGCACGGAGATCTTGGGGCCGTAGAAGGCCGCGCCGCCCGGGTCGGGGGTCAGCGGGAGGCCCTGCTTCTCGGCGACCTGCTGGAGGACCGCGGTGGCCTCCTCCCAGACCTCGTCCGAGCCGACGAACTTCTCCGGGTCCTTGGTGGACAGCTCCAGGTAGAAGTCGGTCAGACCGTAGTCGCGCAGCAGGTTCAGCACGAAGGTGAGCGTGCGGTCGAGCTCCTCCGCCATCTGCTCACGGGTGCAGTAGATGTGCGCGTCGTCCTGGGTGAAGCCGCGGGCACGGGTCAAGCCGTGCACGACGCCCGACTTCTCGTACCGGTACACGGTGCCGAACTCGAACAGGCGCAGCGGCAGTTCGCGGTAGGAGCGGCCGCGCGCGTCGAAGATCAGGTTGTGCATCGGGCAGTTCATGGGCTTGAGGTAGTAGTCGGTACCACCGTCGAGCTGCATGGGGGGGTACATGCCCTCCGCGTACCAGTCCAGGTGGCCGCTCTTCTCGAAGAGGGCGCCCTTGGTGGCGTGCGGGGAGTAGACGAACTCGTAGCCCTCCTCCTCGTGCCGGCGGCGCGAGTAGTCCTCCATGGTGCGGCGGATGATGCCGCCGCGCGGGTGGAAGACGGCGAGGCCGGAGCCGATCTCGTCCGGGATGGAGAAGAGGTCCAGCTCGTTGCCGAGCTTGCGGTGGTCGCGCTTCTCGGCCTCGGCGAGGAAGTCGAGGTGCGCCTTCAGCTCGTCCTTCGACGGCCACGCGGTGCCGTAGATGCGCTGGAGCATCGGGTTCTTCTCGCTGCCGCGCCAGTAGGCGGCGGCGTTGCGCATGAGCTTGAAGGCCGGGATGTTGCGGGTGGTGGGCAGGTGGGGACCGCGGCAGAGGTCCTTCCAGCACAGCTCGCCGGTCTTCGCGTCGAGGTTGTCGTAGATGGTCAGCTCGCCGCCGCCCACCTCGACGTTCGCGCCGTCGTCGGTGGACGCGGCACCCTTGATGCCGATGAGCTCCAGCTTGTACGGCTCGTCGGCGAGCTCCTCGCGGGCCGCCTCGTCGGTGACCACGCGGCGGGCGAACTTCTGCCCGCGCTTCTGGATCTCCTGCATCTTCTTCTCGATGGCCTTGAGGTCATCGGGGGTGAAGGGCTTCGCGACGTCGAAGTCGTAGTAGAAGCCGTTCTGGACCGGCGGGCCGATGCCCAGCTTGGCCTCGGGGAAGAGCTCCTGCACGGCCTGCGCCATGACGTGCGCGGTCGAGTGGCGCAGGATGTTCAGGCCGTCCTCGGAGGAGATCTCCACCGGCTCGACGGTCTCGCCGTCCTGCACCTCGTAGCTGAGGTCCTTCAGGTCACCCGCGACGCGCGCGGCGACGACGGTGCGCTCGCCGGCGAAGAGCTCGGCCGCCGTAGTGCCCGTGGCCACCACGCGCTCGTCCCGCTCGGAATCGCGTTGGATGATCACACGGACGTCTGACACCGGTCTCTCCTGACTCTGGGGGCACCTCCCAGCGGTAGCTGGGGGCGGGATGCGCGAGCGAACGCTGCGCGCCTGAATCGTACCGAGCCGAGTGGCTGCGCCGCTAAACGGTTACTCCCCCGCCCCGCCCCGCCCCCGGGTTCGCGGGCCCGGGCCGCGCCCAGGACCCCGTGGCAGGCGAAGCCGGCCGTGGGGTGGGGCCGCTCGGGCACACTCGAAGCGGGCCTGACGGCACCGGCTAGGCTCCGGCTCGCGCGGGCGCAGCCCCGAGACTCCGCCCCTGCCCCCGGAGGGACCGTATGCCGAGTCCGCAGATCCGACCGCTGGACCTGACCGACGACGCCACCGCCGACGCCGTGCACCGGATCGGCCGGGCCGCGTACGCCGTCGAGGCGGAGATCATCGGCTTCGACGGGATCCCCGCCCTGCGCGAGAGTCTCCCCGAGATGCGCGCGCAGGCACTGCGCTGGGTCGGGGCCGTCTCCGGGGGCAGGGAGCTGGCCGGCTTCCTCGCCTGGGAGGAAGGGCCCGACGGCGGCGTCTGCATCGACCGGCTCTGCGTGGCCCCGGCCTTCTTCCGCCGCGGCGTCGCCTCCCTGCTGCTGCGCCACGCCCTGGCCGAGCTGTTCCCCGGCCGCCCGGTCCACGTCACCACGGGCGCCGCCAACGCCCCCGCCGTCCGCCTCTACGAGGGCCTCGGCTTCAGCCGGGGCGCGGACTTCTCCCCCGCCCCGGGCCTGACCATGGCCTCCTTCAGTCGTCCGACGGCAGCACGTCCTGAGGGTCGAAGGGGTCGTCGAGCGACTTCATCAGGCGGTCCCGCTCGACCTCGTCCAGCGGGACCGGCGTCACGTCCGTGACGTCGGTGAGCCGCCGGAAGCCGCCGCGCCGCTGCAGCCGCCCGCTGACCCGGACCGGCAGGCCGACCAGGTGCGCGTGGCCCGCCACCCGGTACGCCTCCTCGTCGAGGACGACCCGGACGTACGGGATCTCCGCCCCGGCGAGGACCCGTACCCGGACCGTGCCCCCGCCCCCCGCCGCGGAACGCCGCATCCGCACCACCGCCCCCGCGATCCGCACCGGCACCGCCGGCTCGTCCCGTGTGTAGCGCGCCGCCGCCTCGCGGAGCACCGGCAGGTCGCCGGGCGAGAACTCCACCGGCTCCGGCCGGGCCGCGCACCCCGCCGGGACCCCCGCCGCCGGCGCCCAGGCCAGGGCGATCCGCGCCCCCTCCGAACCCCGGACCAGCGCGATCAGCGCGTCGGCCAGCTCCCGGCTGACACCGGCCTGCACCGCGGCGTCGAAGGCCTCCATGCCGCCCGTGGCCCGCCGGTAGTCCACCGCCTCGCGGGCGGCGTGCAGCGCGTGGTGCAGCTGCGTCACGGTGCCCCGGCCCCCGTCCACGGGGACGTACGCGGTCAGCCGCCGCCCGCCGGGGGCGGGCCCCACCAGGATCCCGTCCAGTGCCCGTTCGGCCTGCGCCCGGTGCCGGGCCCCGTAGTACCCGGCCCTCGCGCGCGCGGCGAGCGCCCCGGCCAGCAGGAGCTGCCGGGCGGCCGAGCGCAGCCGTTCCTGGACCGTCCAGTCGGCCTCGCCCTGTATCCCGTACGCCCCCTCGGGGAACTCCCGCTCCCAGCGGATCTCGTCGCTCGGCACGCTGAGCCCGTACAGCACCTCCCGCGCCGACGGCACGGCGCTGCGCGCGAGCGCGGTCAGCGCCTCCTCCAGCAGGTCGGAGCAGTCGGGGAAGGCGCGGCTCTCGGGGACGAGCAGGCTCGTCCCGCCGCTGACCGATGAGTGTCCGGCGGGCGGGGTCCAGCGCCCGTACCGGCCGACGGCCCCGCCGCGCCGCAGCCAGCCGTGCCGGTGCAGCAGCGCGCCGAGCACCGCCGGATCGACGTGAGCGGGGTCGGGCGCTCCCGGGGCGAACTCCGGGGACGACAGCGGTTCGAGGTGCGACGAGTGCCAGTTCATCAGGGTGTCCCTCCCGACCCGACCCGGGTCATGATCTCGCACAGCGCCCGGTCGTCGAAGATCCGCGTGGTCGGGATCCGTACGGTCGTCCGGCGCCGGCCGGTCACGGGGTGTCCGGCGAGGTTGGTCCAGTAGCAGCAGTGCCGCAGGTCGAGCCGGTCGTGCCCGGCGGCGAGCCACTGGTCGCGCTCCCGCGGGACGAGCATCACGACGAGGATCTTGTGGACGGCGACCGGGGTGCGGGCCAGCTTCACCAGGTGCTCGTTGTCGAGGGTGAAGGCGAAGGTGGGCCCGGCCGGCCGCGGCGGTATCTGGTAGGTCGCCTTCAACTGCACCTTGATGGTGACCTCGTCGTCGACGACGTGCTCGGGGGCTCCGTGGCTGACGTGCCAGTCGATGCCGTTGTCCGGAAAGGGCTGGGAGAGCGAGCAGCCGGCCGCGGCGGCGACGGCGTGCAGGTATCCCACCTGAAGGGTCTCCATGCAGGCGGTGGTGGCGAGTGTGCCGCGCAGCGGTCCGGTCCGCGCGTCGCCCGGCGTACCGGTGCGCGGATCGATCTGCCCCGCCAGCACCCCGCCCGGTTCGGGCTGCGCGAGCGCCATGGCCGGCTCCCCATGCCTTCCGGGCTCTGCCGTGGGTGGTGGGTGGGGTGACGACCGGTCATGTGTACGGCCCCCCAAGAGGGTTGTCTCCGCACCCGGGTCCCGGCAAACGGCGTACGCGGCAAACAGCACGGGTATCACCGATGCGGGCGAAGGTGGCGGGTTCTTGAGGCAGCGGTGCCCAAGTGCGCCCCATCTGCCGACCGGGAACGAGGAGTTCGCCATGACACGCTGGTACGAGGGCCCGCTGGCCGCATTCGACACGGAGACCACCGGAGTGGACGTCGAGCAGGACCGGATCGTGTCCGCCGCGCTCATCGTGCAGGAGTGTGCGGGCGGGCGCGCCCGCACCACGCGCTGGCTGGTCAATCCCGGCATTCCGGTGCCCCCGGGTGCCACGGAAGTGCACGGCCTCACCGACGAACACCTCCAGCGCCACGGGCGCTGGCCGGCGCCGGTGGTGGAGGAGATAGCCCGGGCGCTCGGCGAACAGCAGCTGGCCGGCCGGCCGGTGGTGGTGATGAACGCGCCGTTCGATCTGACGCTGCTGGACCGGGAGTTGCGCCGGCACCGGGCGTCGTCGCTGGCGCGGTATCTGGACAACCGGCCGCTGACGGTGCTGGATCCGCGGGTCCTGGACAAGCATCTGGACCGGTACCGCAAGGGCCGCCGGACCCTGACGGACCTGTGCGCGCACTACGGGATCGAGCTGGAGGGCGCGCACGACGCGGCGGCGGACGCGCAGGCGTCGCTGGAGCTCGTACGGGCGGTGGGGCGCAGGTTCGCGGCCCGGCTGGAGCGGCTGACCCCGGCCGAACTGCACACGCTGCAGCAGGTGTGGCACGCGGCACAGGCGCGGGGGCTGCAGGCGTGGTTCGCGCGCCAGGGGACGCCCGAGTCGGTGGATCCGCACTGGCCGCTGCGGCCGGACCTGTCGACGGCGGCGTGAATCAGGGCCCTTGCATGCGGAAGGCCGGTCCGTCTAAGACGGACCGGCCTGTCCCGGTGGGCGATACTGGGATCGAACCAGTGACCCCTTCGGTGTGAACGAAGTGCTCTCCCGCTGAGCTAATCGCCCGGGAACGGACTGAACAATACAGAAGCCTTGGGGCTGGTTCAAACCGCTTCCGGCGGAGCGGCCAGCCGGGCCGCGAGACCGCGCCGGCCGGCCCGCATCATGAGGGCGTGGTTGAGCCGGAACACCGGCCGCCCGGGCAACGCGAGGCGCCGCATCAGCGGCAGCCGCACCTCGACCTCCTGCTCGTACAGCGCGCGGGTCCGCGCGCCGCCGGCCCCGCGGCGCGGCCGTACGGTCCACCGCGCCCAGCCGTCGAGGTCACCGGCCAGCGACACCTCCAGGACCCCGCGGGCGGGGTCGCGCAGGAGCTCGGAGGCGGTGACGCGCAGCGCGTACGGCAGGACCGAGCGGACGGTCGCGGTGCCGGTGCGGTCGTCGACCGGTTCGACCCGGCGGATCTGGGGCCACCAGTGCGGGTACTCCCCCGGCTCCTCCAGCACGGCGTAGACGCGTGCGGGCGGGGCGTCGAGGTCCCACACGCTGCGGAAGCGGTAGCGGCTCCATCGGTCCCAGCGGCTGCGGTCCATGGATCCAGTCTGGCCCGCCGGGGGTGTGCGCATGCCTGCTTCGCACGTACTCAGCGCACGTCTGAGTACGCACACCCATGTCCTGACCACGTGAGCGCCGCCACACTCCGGACTATGAACACGCCTCTGCCACCGGTCGAAGAGCTGGCGCTCATCGACCGCGAACTGGCCCAACTGGACGCGCGGCGGCTGTACTTGCTGGGCCGCCGGGACTGGCTGGTGCGCCTGCTGCACCAGCCGTCGACGGGTCCTGCCGTCTGGGCGGCTCCCGGGCGCGGGCCCGCGCCCGCTCCCGCCACGGAGGCCTCGGCCCCGAGCGCGCAGAACGTGCTGCTCGCCCTGGGCGCGGTGCTGCTGGCCGTGGCGGCGCTGGCCTTCACGCTGCTGAGCTGGGGGTCCCTCGGGATCACCGGGCGTTCGGCGGTGCTGGCCGCGGTGACCGCGGCGGCGCTGGGCGCTCCCGTGCCGCTGCTGCGCCGCGGTCTGGGCTCGACGGCGGAGTCGGTGGCGGCGGTGGGACTGCTGCTGACCGTGCTGGACGCGTACGCGCTGTACGCGGTCGGCATGCCGGGCACGGACGGCACCTCGTACACCGCCGGGGCCGCCGGGGTGCTGGCGGCGGTGTGGGCCGGGTACGGCCTGGCCCTGCCGAAGCTGCGGATCGCGCTGCCCGCGGCGGTGCTGGCGGCGCAGTTCCCGCTGCCGCTGGCCGCGCTGGCCGCGCAGGGGGGACCGCTGGAGACCGGCTGGGCGCTGCTGGCGACGGCCGCGCTGGACGCGGCCCTCGCGCTGCGGGCCCGGGCGGCGGCCGTCCCGGGGGCGCTGCTCGCGACGGCGGCGCTGCTCGTCGGAGCGGCGGACTCCTGGTCGGCGGCCACCGCGGCCGACGCCGTGGCCCCGGCGGGGCTGCTGCTGGCGGGCGCGGCCCTGGGTACGGCTGCGGCGTGGCGGGAGCCGCGCGCCCTGGCCGCGGCGCTCGTGGGCGGCCTCGCGGTGGTGGTGGCGCTGGGCGGTGTGGCGCGGCCGTCGCTGGATCCGGCGTGGGCGGTGGTGGCGCACCTGCTGGTGGCGCTCCCGCTGCTGGCGGCGGTACGGGTGCACGCGCTCCCGGCGGCGGTGCGGCGCGGGCTGGCCCGGGCCGGTGCGGTGGTGGCCGCTCTGGCCGCGCTGGCGGGCTGGTCGGCGGTGGCGCCGACGCTGCTGACCCGGATCCGGGTGCTGGACGAGGTGTGGGCGGCGACGAGCCCGGCCGGGGATCCGTTCGTGCCGGGGGCGGCGGTCCCGGTGACGCTGCTGATCGCGGCGGGCGCGGCCTGGTGGCTGTCCCGGACGCTGTCCCGGCCGGAGCCGGCGGTGGCGGCGGTGGCCTCGGCCTGGGCCGGCTTGTTCACGGCCCCTGAGCTGCTCGGCCTCCCGGTCGCGGCGGTGTTCGCCGCGCAGACGGCGGTGACGGGCGCCGCGGGCGTCCTCGCCCTGCGCTCACGGGGGCGCGGGGCCGGGATCGCGGCCGCCGCGTGCGCGTCGGCCGGCGGCGTGATCGTGTCCGTGGCCGCGCTGGACGGCCGGGCGGCGACCTTCGCGGTGTGGGGGCTGCTGGCCGCGGGCTGTGCGGCGGGGGCGGCGTACGGGCCCGCTCCGCGCCCGGTCCGCTCGGGGGCGACGGTGTGCGCGGTCGCGTACGCCACGGGGCTGCTGGCGGCGGCGGCCGCGGTGACGGACCTGGCCGTGGCCTGGTGGGCGCTCCCGGTGCTCGTGGTGCCCGCGGTGGTGGCCGCGGTCGGGCCGCGGCTGGGCTCCGTGCGGGTGCCGTCGGAGATCGCTGCGGCCGTGGCCGGCGCCGCGGCGGTGGCCACGGCGGCCGGCCGGGCCGGGACGCTGGCGCTGGTCCTGGCGCTGGCCGGGGTGATCTGCGCGGGGGCCGCGGTACGGGCGGACCGGCGCGTTCCGGCCGGCTGGGCGGCGGGGGCGCTGTTCGTCGCGGCGACCTGGGTCCGGCTGGCCGACTCCGGGGTCGTGGTTCAGGAGGCGTACACACTGCCGGTGACGGTGCCCGCCCTCGTGGTGGGCCTCCTGCGGCGCCGTACGGACCCGTGTGCGTCCTCCTGGACGGCGTACGGCCCCGGGCTGGCCGCGACCCTGCTGCCGAGCCTGCTGGCCACCCTGGGGGCCTCTCCGGCCGGGGAGGCGCAGTGGCTGCGGCCGCTGCTGCTGGGCCTGGCCGCACTGGCGGTGACCCTGGTGGGCGCCCGCCACAGGCTCCAGGCCCCGCTCCTGCTGGGCGGCGCCGTGCTCGCGGCGGTGGCGCTGCACGAGCTCGCCCCGTACGTGGTGCAGGTCGCGGGGGCGCTCCCGCGCTGGGTGCCGCCGGCCCTGGCGGGCCTGCTGCTGCTGGCGGTGGGGGCCACGTACGAGAAGCGGCTGCGCGACGCCCGCCGTCTGCGGGACGCCATCGGGCGGCTCGGATGAGCCGCCCGGACGTCCCGGGGCCGGGAAACGCCAGAGGCCCGGAGACTGTGAAAGTCTCCGGGCCTCTGGTCCGGGTGGGCGATACTGGGTTCGAACCAGTGACCCCTTCGGTGTGAACGAAGTGCTCTCCCACTGAGCTAATCGCCCGGACGCACCGCAAACATTACCGCATGTCAGCGGTGCTCCATGACCACCATCGGTCCGTCACTGGTCCTTGAGGTTCCAGGGCAGGACGAGCCCGTACTTCCACAGGTAGAAGCCGATCAGCGCGGCCGCGATCACGAGGCCCGCGCTCGTCAGGATGATGTTGCGGCGGCGGACCTTCGGGTCGAGCGCCTTCTGTGCCGCTTCGGTGACCTTGCGCTTGGTCCAGCGCAGCACGAGGTGGGCCCAGGCGAACTCGGTGGCCCAGATCGCCAGGCCCGCGAAGATCGCCACCCAGCCCGGTCCGGGCAGGACGAGCATGGCGACGCCCGCCGCGATGACGGCGAGGCCGACGACGAAGACGCCGACCTGCCAGCTCAGGTGCAGGCTCCGGCGGGCCTTGATGAAGGCGGGCGCCTTCGACACGTGCGGCGCTTCCGGCGTGGCTTCCTTGCCGGACGCGTCGGAGGCCGAAGTGTCGGCTGCGGTCGCGTCGGCTGCGGACCCATCGGTCTCGCGGTTACTCCCCGTATTCATGGGGACGAATCTACCGGAGCCGGAAGCACACGTGAATGGTGCTTTGGATCCGCCGTACGAGGGACCCAGAGGTCCGCAAAACGGTCAGAGGGGTTTACAACGGCACCGTAGGTGGCATGTCGATTTCGCCGACGTGCGAATCCCCGAGCGCACACTGAGCGAAAGGCCCTGGCGCTTATGAACACCACGGTCAGCTGCGAGCTGCACCTGCGCCTCGTTGTGTCGAGCGAGTCCTCACTGCCTGTTCCCGCGGGCCTGCGGTATGACACGGCCGACCCCTACGCCGTGCACGCCACCTTCCACACCGGCGCCGAGGAAACGGTCGAATGGGTATTCGCCCGCGACCTCCTCGCGGAGGGCCTTCACCGGCCCACCGGTACCGGCGACGTCCGCGTCTGGCCCTCCCGCAGCCACGGTCAGGGCGTCGTCTGCATCGCCCTGAGCTCACCGGAGGGAGAAGCGCTGCTCGAAGCACCCGCCCGAGCACTCGAGTCGTTCCTCAAGCGGACGGACGCCGCGGTCCCACCCGGGACCGAGCACCGGCACTTCGACCTCGACAAGGAGCTCTCCCACATCCTGGCCGAAAGCTGAGCCAGGCCTACAGCCGATCGACACCGTCCGACTCGGGGCGACGGTGTGCGTCGGACAACCACATACGGCAGTGCCGGCGCTGTTCACGCGGGAGCCACCCGCGCGGACGGCGCCGGTGTGCGTGGAGACCCCCTTCCGCAGCAACCCGCTAGAGTCGGCCCCCATCGGCGGCAGCAGCCCGTCACCGCAGGCCCGGCCCTTGAGGGAGACCCCGTGCAGATCCCCCACGACACCCGTCGCGCGCTCGACGTCGTCGTCGCGCTGGTGAACACAGCGGCCGAGGCGGACCAGCCCGACGGACTCTCGGACGTCAGCGCGCTGCGCGACTTCGTCCAGGAGTACGCGATCAGCGACGTCGGCGATCTGGGCGTCCGCGACCTGGCCGGGGTCCGTACGGTGCGCGGCAAGTTCGCACAGGTCTTCGCCGCGCCGAACTCGCGTGCGGCCTCCGTGCTGATCAACGAACTGGTCGCGACGGCCGGCACCACCCCGCAGCTGACCGACCACGACGGCTACGACTGGCACGTGCACTACTTCGCGCCGGGCGCCTCGGTGGGCGACCACCTGGCGGCCGACGGCGGCATGGCGCTGGCCTTCATCGTGGTCTCCGGCGAGCAGGAACGGCTGCGGCGCTGCGAGGCCCCGGACTGCCGGCGCGCCTTCGTGGACCTGTCGCGGAACCGCTCGCGGCGCTACTGCGACAGCCGGACCTGCGGGAACCGGCTGCATGTGGCGGCGTACCGGGCCCGGCGCAAGGAAGCCGACGCGGGCCCGTCGGAGCAGGGACCGTCAGAGCAGGAACAGATCGTGCACGGCGGCGAGCAGCAGCAGGACGCCGATCACGGCTAGGAAGATCATCAGGGGCGGCTGGGAGAGGGCGAAGAGGCAGCCTCGCGGCTCCTCGGCGACAGGGGCGGGTACCGGCGCGGGCGCCGAAGGCTCACTCTGGGATGTCTCGAGCATGTCGGGCCGATGATGGCGCAGCGCGCCGCCGTCCGTCCCTCAACACGCCAAGATCCGCCCGGCACTTCGCCCGATCTCGTGGACCCGGGCGCCCCCGGCCCCGACCGGTCAGATCCCGTGCTTCTTGAGGATGGCCTCGATGTCGGAGAAGTCGTCCGCGGGGGCGGCGGCCGGCGGGTTCTGGCGCCCGGTGGGCTGGGGGCGGCTGCCGGCGCCGAGGGACGGCGCGGAAGCGGCCGGGGCGACGGCCTCCCGGGCCGTGCTCCCCTTGGCGGCCTTGGCCGGCTTCTCGGACGTCCCGAGCCTGCGGCGCTCGACACGGCGGGTGGTGGCGAGGAGCAGCCAGGCGAGCCCGAGCAGGCCGAAGCCGGCCCAGACGGTCGGATTGAAGACGATCCCGGACACCCACTCCACGAGGCCCGTCATCACGAGGGCGACGGGCACCAGCGCGTACGCGGCGATCCGCGTCGCGGCCAGGAAGCGCCGGCGGTAGGCGGTCAGCGCGGCGATGCCCAGGCCCGCCGCGGACACCGCGGCACATATGGTCTCGGCGAGCATGCGGTCCTCCAGGTGTGGGCGGTCTGTCCCTATCCATCCTGCCCCGGGGGCACCGTACGGGCCAGGTCCACGGCCGCCGCCGCACGGATCTCCGGGACATCTCCGGGTCGCGCCTCCTCCCCGGGTACCGGTGGGTGGGGACGTGCGGGCCTGGGAGACTGTCCGCATGACCGATTCCGTGATCCTCGAAGTCTGGTGCGAACTGCAGTGCCGGGACTGCCACAGCGCGCTGGACGACGTACGCGCCCTGCGGGCCCGCTACGGCGACCGGCTGGACATCCGGCTGCGCCACTTCCCCCTGGAGAAGCACAAGCACGCCTTCGCCGCGGCGCAGGCCGCCGAGGAGGCCGTGGAGCAGGGGCAGGGCTGGCCGTACGCGGAGGCCGTGCTGGCGCGCACCGCGGAGCTGGGCGAGCGCGGCGAGCCGGTGCTGCTGGACGTGGCGCGTGAACTGGGTCTCGACGTCGAGGAGTTCGACACCGCCCTGATCGACGGGCGGCACATCCTGATCGTCGACGCCGACCAGGCGGAGGGCAAGGCGATCGGCGTGAGCGGCACCCCGACGTACGTGATCGGCGGCGAGCGCCTGGACGGCGGCAAGAGCCAGGACGGCCTGCGCGCCCGGATCGAGGAGATCGCGGACCGCCTGCTGGCCTCCGGCCAGGCCTGATCCGTCCGACAGGCCCTAGATCAGGTCCTTGGCGTAGTTGAAGCTGGTGGGGCGGTAGCCGAGGGACTCGTACAGGCGCAGAGCCGGGGTGTTGGCGGTGAACACGTGCAGCCCGAGCACGCGGTGGCCCTGGGCGAGGGCCGTGCGCTCGGCGAGCAGCATCAGGTGGCGGCCGTGCCCCCGGCCCCGGTACGCGTCCTCGACCTCGACGTCGAAGACGTACGCGCCCTCGTCGCCGGGTGCGAGCCACACATGGCCGACGGGCGCCCCGGCCGCCTCCAGGACGACGAAGTGGGTTCCGGGGGTGGCCAGGCCCTGCGGCAGCAGGGCCTCGTGGTCGGCCCCCGACTTCGCGTGCGCGGCCTGCGCGGACATGCCGCGGCTGGTCCAGCTGGCGGCGTAGGACTCGATGGCCCCG
This sequence comes from Streptomyces sp. NBC_00190, assembly GCF_036203305.1. Taxonomy (GTDB): domain Bacteria; phylum Actinomycetota; class Actinomycetes; order Streptomycetales; family Streptomycetaceae; genus Streptomyces. The sequence goes on from NZ_CP108131.1 coordinate 1,815,883, forward strand.
GCGTTCCAGACCTCGTACTCGGCGTCCGTCATCGGGCGGCCGAGCACTCCTTCGGGCACGGCGGGCGGCTCGGCCGGCAGGCCCTTGGCCATGTTGCGGCTGTATTCGGTGTACCCGAGGGCCTCGGCCATGCGCAGGCCGCCCGCCGAGTCGGCCGGGACCGCGACGCGGACCCGGCGGCAGCCCCAGCCGCGCAGCAATTCCTCGGCGGCGAGCGCGGCCACCGTGGCCCTCCCCCGCCGACGGTCGCCCTCGTCGACGCTCAGGTCGCGGATCTCGCCGACCGTCGGTCCGAAGGGGGTGTCGGAGGTGATCAGCAGGGCGCCGACGCGCCTGCTGTTGACCCGGATCTCGTACGGGCGCGTCCGCGCCCCCGTCGTGGTCTGCTGGAGCGGCCCGGACGGCCGCAGGGTGGTGGTCATTGGTCGAGTTCTACCCGCCCCGGGGCCGCCGCGACAGCCTTTATCCGTCCGAAGGCACCCGACGTGCTCCAACGGATTCCAACGGCTTCTAGGGGTCGAGTTCCGTGCCCGCCTTGGCGTCGAAGATCCGCATGGCCTCGGCCGTGACCGGGCCCGGGCCGACGGCGAGCTCCCGGCCGTCGATCCGCGTGACCGCCTGGACGTCGCGCAGCGAGGAGGTCAGGAAGACCTCGTCGGCCTGCTCCAGCACCTCGAAGGGCAGGTCGGTCTCCTTGGCCCCGGCCCATTCGACGACGAGGGCGCGGGTGATGCCGGCCAGGCAGCCCGAGGCCAGGGGCGGGGTGTGCAGCCGGCCGTCGAGCACGACGAAGACGTTCGAGCCGGTGCCCTCGCAGAGCCGTCCGACGGTGTTGGCGAGGAGCGCCTCCGAGGCCCCGGCCCGGGCGGCGGTCGCCAGCGCGACGACGTTCTCGGCGTACGAGGTGGTCTTGAGGCCGGCCACGGCGGAGCGCTCGTTGCGGACCCAGTCCACCGTGACGACGGCGGTGGTGTCCGGACGGCGGGGGGACTCCACCACGGCGGCGATCAGGGTGGGCGCGGCCTCGCCGCGGTCGGAGCCGAGCGGGGAGACGCCGCCGGTGTAGGTGACGCGCAGCCGCCCGAACGGCACCGGGTTGGCTTCCAGTACGGCCGCGCAGGCCCGGCGCACCTCGTCGTGGTCGGGGTCCGGCAGGCCCAGTCCGCGGGCCGAGCGCGTCAGCCGGTCCAGGTGGCGGGTGAGCGCGAAGGGCTTGCCGCGCTCCGCCTTGAGGGTCTCGAAGACGCCGTCACCCACGGTCAGCCCGTGGTCGAAGACGGACACCCTCGCGTCGTCGACGTCCCGCAGCGCTCCGTCGAGCCAGATCTTCACCGTACGGCCCCTCTCATGGTCCCGTTCTCGTGGGTTCCAGACGCTACCCGCAGCAGGCGGGCGGCCTTCAGTTCCGTCTCGGCCCACTCGCGGTCGGGGTCGGAGCCCCAGGTGATGCCCGCGCCGGTGCCGAACAGCAGGCGGGGGCCGCCGGGGGCTTCCCGGTCGATCCAGAAGGTGCGGATGCCGACGGCCAGCTCGCCGGTGCCCTGGTCGGCGTCGACCCAGCCGATGCCGCCGCAGTAGGGGCCTCGGGGAGCGGTCTCCAGGGCCTCGATGATCCGCAGGGCGGAGGATTTGGGCGCCCCGGTGACGGAGCCGGGCGGGAAGGTGGCGGCGAGCAGCTCCGGCCAGCCGACGCCGTCGGCGAGTTCGCCGCTCACGGTGGAGACGAGGTGGACCAGGCCGGGGTGCTCCTCGACGGCGCACAGCTCGGGGACGGTGACGGAGCCCGTGGCGCAGACCCGGCCGAGGTCGTTGCGTACGAGGTCCACGATCATCACGTTCTCGGCGTGGTCCTTGGGGAGCAGGTCTTCGGCGGTGCGGCCGGTGCCCTTGATGGGGCCGGAGTCGACGCGGCGGCCGGTGCGGCGCAGGAACAGCTCCGGGGAGGCGGTGGCGATCTCGACGCCGTGCGCGGGGAGCCGAATCGTTCCTGCGTAGGGCGCGGGGTTGCCGCGCGCGAGGAGCGCGGTGAGCGCGTCGACATCGGCATCGGCCGGGTGGGGCAGCGGCGCGGACATCACCCGGCAGAGATTGGCCTGGTAGACCTCGCCGGCGGCGATGTGCTCGCGGATGCGGCGGACGCCGGCCACGTACGCGGCCCGGTCGAGCGAGGAGGACCACTCGTCGGCGGCGGGACCCCGCCAGGCGCCCGGTGCGGGCGCGGGAACGGGGTCGGGGCGTATGTCCCCGAAGCGCGCGCAGACGAGCCGCCCTTCGAAGTCGGCGGCCACCGCCCAGAAGCCGCTGGAGTCCAGGGCTGCGGGGTCGCTGGTGACATCTCGGAGGTCGGTCGCGAGAAGGCCGCCGAAGCGGGCCAGAGGAGGCAGGTCGTGCACGGCTGCGAGTCTATGACCGGTGACGCGGCGGCGCCGGTGGGGTGAGCGGGAGGTGACCGGTGGTGATCGAGCGGCAGCACGCTGCGGAAACGCGTTTTTGAGCTGGCTCGGTAATCCGCTAGAGTTCAACACGTCGCCAGGGAGCGAAGGGGAAAAACCCCGGAGCGAACACGGTGACCTGCGGACGTAGCTCAGTTGGTAGAGCACCACCTTGCCAAGGTGGATGTCGCGAGTTCGAGTCTCGTCGTCCGCTCGAAGTGGGGGATTTCCTTCCCGAGAACCCCTGCAGCTCCATGGTGGAGTGGCCGAGAGGCGAGGCAACGGCCTGCAAAGCCGTCTACACGGGTTCAAATCCCGTCTCCACCTCCAAGGACGATTAGCTCAGCGGGAGAGCGCTTCCCTGACACGGAAGAGGTCACTGGTTCAATCCCAGTATCGTCCACTGATCCGCAAGGATCCCCGCGCGATTAGCTCAGCGGGAGAGCGCTTCCCTGACACGGAAGAGGTCACTGGTTCAATCCCAGTATCGCGCACGCAGCACCACGCATTACCTGCATGACCTGCGACTTTCGAGTCGTGGAGCCCGCGCGATTAGCTCAGCGGGAGAGCGCTTCCCTGACACGGAAGAGGTCACTGGTTCAATCCCAGTATCGCGCACCACCCGGAAGCCCCGGCCGTCTCGACGGCCGGGGCTTCCGCGTTCCTCCTGACCGCCTTGCGGATCGCCTCCAGGACCGGGGGCCGCACACAAAAAGGGTGCTGCCGGTACGACTCCCCAGTCGCACCGGCAGCACCCTTCACCTGCCGTCCGTCGCCACGCCCCCGTCCCCACGGGGTGTGGCAAAGGCGGATGTCCCGGCCCGGGCCGCTCTCCCGGACCTGGGGCGCCGCTCAGCGCCCCAGCATCGCGCCCACGGACGACGCCTGCGCCGCCACCTGCTCGAAGCCTCCGAAGAGGAAGAGCAGGAGAGCGGCCAGGGGGAGCACCATCGCCGCGGCCACCAGCGGGTGGCGCGTACCGGACTCATGGCCGTTGAACGCGAATGCCTTGCGTCCCTGCCGTGCGATGTCCGCCATGGTCCTCTCCCTGTCGTCTGGCAGCGGCGGGCTTGTGACCTCGGGGGACGAGTGCGCCACCCGCCGCTTGTCTTCAACACTAGGCACACGGAAGGCTCCTGGCCTCATGCCCTCGTACCCATTGCCGGGCCTCCAGGAGGATGACGGGGTCACCCCCGTGTACTCCCCTGGGTGGAGACCGGTTCCCCGGCCTCGGGGTCTTCCCGGAGGGGGTCACCAGAGCGTAGTGACTTCGCTCACTGCCGTCACTCCCTGTTCATGCGTGTACGACGACGAGGAGCGGCGAAGATCGACTCGCGGGCGGTCGGCGGACGGCCGCCCCCGGCCGGGGCGGAGAGGGCGCCGGACTCCCAATCCCCTTATCCGAAAGGGCGTTTGGCCCGGCCGACCCGCTCCCCGCCCGAGCCGGGCCCTGTCCCTGATGCTCCCTCAAGTGTGCTGTGCAGCACTGACAACCGAATCCCCCGGCGAGGGCGCGGCCTCTGAGCGCACATGCCGGATGGTCCGTAAGCTGTGCCACGTCAACAGGACGACCGGGCAGCGGGGTAGACATGGCGATGATGCGGCTCCGGCGCGAGGACCCGCGTGTCGTCGGCTCGTTCAGGCTGCACCGACGGCTCGGGGCCGGCGGTATGGGCGTGGTCTACCTGGGGTCCGACCGGCGCGGGCAGCGCGTCGCGCTCAAGGTCATCCGGCCGGATCTGGCCGAGGACCAGGAGTTCCGCTCCCGGTTCGCCCGCGAGGTGTCCGCCGCCCGGCGGATCCGCGGCGGGTGCACCGCCCGCCTGGTGGCCGCGGACCTGGAGGCCGAGCGGCCCTGGTTCGCCACCCAGTACGTCCCCGGGCCCTCCCTGCACGACAAGGTGGCCGAGGAAGGCCCCCTGACGGCCGCGCAGATCGCCGCCATCGGCGCCGCGCTCTCCGAGGGGCTGGTCGCCGTGCACGAGGCGGGAGTCGTCCACCGGGACCTCAAGCCCTCGAACATCCTGCTCTCCCCCAAGGGCCCCCGGATCATCGACTTCGGGATCGCCTGGGCCACCGGGGCCAGCACCCTCACCCACGTCGGGACGGCCGTCGGCTCCCCCGGTTTCCTCGCGCCCGAACAGGTGCGCGGCGCCGCCGTCACCCCGGCCACCGACGTCTTCGCCCTCGGCGCCACCCTCGCCTACGCGGCGACGGCGGACTCGCCCTTCGGGCACGGCAGTTCCGAGGTCATGCTGTACCGCGTGGTGCACGAGGAGCCGCACCTCGTCGGGGTTCCGGACGCGCTCGCCCCCCTCGTACGGGCCTGCCTGGCCAAGGATCCCGAGGAGCGGCCCAGCACGCTCCAGCTTTCGATGCGGCTCAAGGAGATCGCGTCGCGCGAGGCGCAGGGCCTGTCCGACGGGCGCCCGCCGGCGCAGCGCGCCCGTGCGGAGCAGCCCACCGGCCGGCTTCCCGAGGAGTACGCGGAGCGCACGGAGCGTCGTACGGGCGGCAGCACCACGCCCCGGGCCCAGGGTGAGCCGCAGAGCGGACCGCACTCGCGGCCCTCGTCCTCCCGCAACCCGCGGGGTGCGGCGGGCCCGTCCTCCCGGCCGACCGCGGGGCGTACGGGCGGCCGCCCGGCCCCCCGTACGACGGGGGCGGGGCTGCGCCCTTCACGGCCGGACCCGAAGCTGATGCGGCAGCGGCTGATCGTGTTCGTCGTGGTGACGCTGATCGTGGCCCTGGGCATCGCCGCCGCCCAGAAGCTCTGATCCGCTACGGGGCTTCGCGGCCCTGGGCCACGGCGTAGAAGGCGACCGCGGCCGCGGCGCCCACGTTCAGCGAGTCCACGCCGTGCGCCATGGGGATGCGCACCCATTCGTCGGCGGCGACCAGTGCCTGCGTGGACAGGCCGTCCCCTTCGGCGCCGAGCATCAGCGCCACCCGCTCCAGGGACTGGGGCGCGGCCACGTCGATCGGCGAGGCCTTCTGGTGCGGGGTCAGCGCGAGCAGCTTGAAGCCGGCCTCGCGGACCGAGTCCAGGCTCTTGGGCCAGGCTTCCAGACGGGCGTAGGGGACGGAGAAGACCGCGCCCATGGAGACCTTCACCGAGCGGCGGTAGAGCGGGTCCGCGCAGTCGGGCGACAGCAGCACCGCGTCCATGCCGAGGGCCGCGGCGCTGCGGAAGATGGCCCCGATGTTGGTGTGGTCGTTGACCGCTTCCATGACGACCACGCGGCGTGTGGTGGCGAGCAGGTCCTCGGCCGTGGGCAGCGGCTTGCGCTGCATGGAGGCGAGGGCGCCGCGGTGCACGTGGTAGCCGGTGACGCGTTCGGCGAGCTCCGGACTGACGGCGTAGACCGGGGCGGGGAGTTCGTCGATCACGTCGCGCATGACGTCGACCCATTTCGCCGAGAGCAGCATCGAGCGCATCTCGTACCCGGCGTCCTTGGCCCGTCTGATGACCTTCTCGCCCTCGGCGATGAAGAGCCCTTCCGCGGGCTCGCGCCTGCGCCGCAGTTCGACGTCGGTCAGGCCCGTGTAGTCGCGCAGGCGCGGGTCGTCGGGGTCCTCGACGGTGATGAGATCAGCCACAGGGTGATACTGCCTTGTCCGGGGTGTGGTGCCAACGGCCTGTCAGGCGCTGGTGGTGGGGAGGGCCGGGGTGCCGACGCGGACGACCTCTCCGATGACGATGACCGCGGGTGGGCGGACCTGCTGCTCGCGGACGGTCTCGCCGACCGTGGCGAGGGTCGCGTCCACCCGGCGCTGGGTGGCGGTGGTGCCTTCCTGGACCACCGCGACGGGGGTGTCGGCGGAGCGGCCGTGGCGCACGAGCGCCTCGGCGATCAGGCCGATCTTGTCGACGCCCATGAGGATCACCAGGGTGCCGGTGAGCTTGGCGAGGGAGGCCCAGTCCACGAGCGAACGCGGATCGTCGGGGCCGACGTGGCCGCTGACCACGGTGAACTCGTGGGCCACGCCCCGGTGGGTGACCGGGATGCCGACGGCGCCGGGCACCGAGATGGAGCTGGAGATGCCGGGAACGACGGTGCAGGGGATGCCGGCCTCGGCGAGGGCCTGGAGCTCCTCCATGCCGCGGCCGAAGACGTACGGGTCGCCGCCCTTGAGCCGGACCACGGCCTTGCCGGCCTTGGCGTGCTCGATCAGGGCGTTGTTGATGGCCTCCTGGGCCATGTACCGGCCGTACGGGATCTTCGCGGCGTCGATGACCTCGACGTGCGGGGGGAGCTCGTCGAGCAGGTCGCGGGGGCCGAGCCGGTCGGCGATGACGACATCGGCCTCGGCGAGGAGGCGGCGGCCGCGCACGGTGATGAGGTCGGGGTCGCCGGGGCCGCCGCCGACGAGGGAGACGCCGGGGGTCGACTTGTGCCGGTGGCCGGGGGCGGCAAGGGTGCCGTCGCGCAGGCCCTCGACGACGGCGTCACGGACGGCGGCGGAGCGGCGGGGGTCGTTGCCCGTCAGCACGGCGACGGTGACGCCCTCGATGCGGCCGGTGGCCGGGGTCCAGGCGGTGGCGGCGGAGGCGTCGTCGGCCCGCACGCACCAGACGCGCTCGCGCTCGGCCTCGGCGGAGGCGCGCTCGTTGGCCTCGCGGTTCTGGGTGGCGATGAGGGCGTACCAGGCGCCGGCGAGGTCGCCGTCCTCGTAGCGGCGGCGCTCCCAGCGGATCTCGCCGGTCTCGGCCATGGCGTCCACGGAGGGGGTGGCCGACGGCGAGACGAGCAGGACGTCGGCGCCGGCCGCGATCAGCGCGGGGAGGCGGCGCTGGGCGACCTGTCCGCCGCCGATGACGACGACGCGGCGGCCGGCCAGACGGAGTCCTACGGGGTAGGCGGGGTGTTCGGCCATGGCGGTGCGGCTCCTGAGGGCGGCGGTTCTCTGCGTGCCGCTGCGGCGCTGGAGCGGCGGTGTACTGACGTGCGGTTATGTACTAGCGGGTCCACCATACGGCCCGGGCCGTATGGTGGCGCGGGGCAGTCCCCGCGGGGCTCTCCCTGCCCGCCCCTTCCCGGACCGGGGCTCCGACCCGGACCCCGCTCCTCGAACGCCGGAGGGGCCGGCATTCGGCCCCGCAGGGCCGTTGCCGGGGGCGGAGCCCCGGCAACGGCCGCGCGGGCTACTTCTCGGTGACTCCGGCGGAGTCGAACGTGGCGACCTCGTGCATCGCGCGGGCCGCGCTCTGGACCAGAGGGAGGGCCAGGAGCGCGCCCGTGCCCTCGCCGAGGCGGAGGTCCAGGTCGACCAGGGGACGCAGGCCGAGCTTGTTCAGGGCCGCCACGTGGCCCGGCTCCGCGCTGCGGTGGCCCGCGATGCACGCCGACAGGGATTCGGGGGCGATGGCGCGGGCCACCAGGGCGGCCGCGCCGGCGCTGACGCCGTCCAGGATGACCGGCGTGCGCAGGGAGGCACCGCCGAGGAGGAGACCGACGATCGCCGCGTGCTCCAGGCCGCCGATGGCCGCGAGGACGCCGACCGGGTCCGCCGGATCCGGCTGGTGGAGTTCCAGGGCGCGGCGTACGACCTCGACCTTGCGGGCGTGGGTCTCGTCGTTGATGCCCGTGCCGCGGCCGGTGACCTCCGCCGGGTCCACCCCGGTGAAGACCGAGATCAGCGCGGCGGACACCGTGGTGTTCGCGATGCCCATCTCGCCGGTGAGCAGGGCTTTGTTGCCCGCCGCGACCAGGTCGCGGGCGGTCTCGATGCCCACCTCGATCGCCGCGACCGCTTCCTCGCGGGTCATCGCGGGGCCGACGGACAGGTCGGCCGTGCCCGGGCGGACCTTGCGGGGCAGCAGGCCGGGGGTGGCGGGCAGGTCGCCCGCGACGCCGACGTCGATCACGCACACCTCGGCGCCGACCTGGTTGGCGAAGGCGTTGCAGACCGCTCCGCCGCCCAGGAAGTTGGCCACCATCTGGGTGGTGACCTCCTGCGGCCACGGGGTGACGCCCTGGGCGTGCACGCCGTGGTCACCGGCGAAGATCGCGACGGCGGCGGGCTCGGGGATCGGCGGCGGGCAGACCCGGGAGAGGCCGCTGAGCTGGGCCGAGATGATTTCGAGCATGCCCAGGGCCCCGGCGGGCTTGGTCATGCGCTTCTGCCGCTCCCACGCCTCGCCGAGCGCCTTCGCGTCGAGCGGGCGGATGCTGGCGACCGTCTCCGAGAGCAGGTCGTGCGGCTCCTCGCCGGGCAGCGCGCGGCGCCCGTACGTCTCCTCGTGGACGACCCACGAGAGCGGCCGGCGCTTCGACCAGCCGGCCTGGGCCAGCTCGGGCTCGTCCGGGAACTCGTCGACGTAGCCCACGCACAGGTACGCGACGACCTCCAGGTGCTCCGGCAGGCCGAGCTCGCGGACCATCTCGCGCTCGTCGAAGAAGCTGACCCAGCCGACGCCGAGGCCTTCGGCGCGCGCGGCGAGCCAGAGGTTCTCGACGGCGAGGGCCGAGGAGTAGGGGGCCATCTGCGGCTGGGTGTGCCTGCCGAGGGTGTGGCGGCCGCCGCGGGTGGGGTCGGCGGTGACGACGATGTTCACCGGGGTGTCGAGGATGGCCTCGATCTTGAGTTCCTTGAACTGCTTCGCCCGGGCCTTGGGCAGGGAGTTCGCGTAGGCCTCGCGCTGGCGCTGGGCGAGCTCGTGCATCGTCTGGCGCGTCTCGGCGGAGCGGATGACGACGAAGTCCCAGGGCTGGGAGTGTCCGACGCTGGGCGCGGTGTGGGCCGCCTCCAGGACGCGCAGGAGCACCTCATGCGGGATCGGGTCGGTGCGGAAACCCTTGCGGATGTCACGGCGTTCGCGCATGACGCGCAGGACGGCCTCGCGTTCGGCGTCGTCGTAGGCGGGAGCGGCCTCGCCCGCGGCGGGCTCGGCCGGGACGGCGGCGACGGGCTCGGGCTGCGGCTCCGCCTCGGCGGCGACCGGCTCGGTCTCGGCCGGTACGGACTCCGGCGCCGGCTCCGGCTGCTGCTCCTGCTCCGGTTCCTGCACCTGCTCCGCCTGAACGGGCTCCGCGGCGGCCGGCTCGGGCGCGGGCTCGGCGGGAACGGGTCCGGCGGGTACGGGCTCGGCCTCGACGACCGGCTCGACCGCTGCGGGAGCGGCCTGCTCGGGTACGGGCTGCGGCTCGGGCTCCACGACGGGCTCCGGCTGCGGCTGGGCCTCCACGACGGGCTCGGGCTCCGGCGCCTGGGCCACCGTTTCGGCGGGGGCGGGCACAGCCTCCGGCTGCGGCTGCGGCTCGGGCTGGGGCTGCGGCTCGGGCTGGGGCTGGGGCTCCGCAGCGATGGCCTCGACCGCCACGGGGGCCGGTACGGGCTCCGGCTCGGCGGCGGCCTCGACGGCGACCGGCTCCGGCTGCGGCTCGGGGGCGGCCTCGGCGACCGGCTCCGGGGCGGGCACGGGCTCGGGCGCGGCCTCGGGAGCCGCAGCTGCCGGGGCGGCCTCCGCCACCGGCTCGGGGGCGAACACCGGTGCCGGGGCGGGCTCCGGCGTCCACGGCACGCCGGCCTGCGGGGGGATCTCGCCGAGCTGCGGCGCGGGGGCGGCGACGGCCTCCGTGCGCGGGACGTCAAGGTACTCGGGGCCCGTGGTCGGCGGCCCCGCCTGGTGGACCGGAACGGCCGCCGCGACGGGAGCGGCCGGAGCGGGCGCCGCTGCCGGACCGCGGTCCGCGAGGGACCGTACGACTCCGCCGTTGGCCTCGGGCATCGGCGGGCCCATGTGCAGCGGGCGCCGGACCGGCGCGGCCTGGGCGACGGCCGGGGCGGGGGCCGCGGGCTGGGGGAACCCCCGGACGGAGTCCGACGGAGGCACGACGAGTCCACCGAGGTCGAGCGCGCCGGAATCACGGCCGCCCGTCTCGTGGGCGTCGGCGCCGTAGGAGGGGTACTCGGGGTACGCGGCGGGCTCCGCGTACGCAACCGGCGCCTCGGGGTACGAAGGCTCGGCGCCGTACGGCGCGTCGGCGTACGGTGCGGGCTCGGCCGACGGGTTCTCGACCGGGAAGGCGGGGACCTGCGGGACGACCTGCGGGTCGCTCCACGCACCCTGGCCGCTCGGCATGAGCAGCAGTTCCTCGTCCTCGGGCTCGGCCGGGTCGTCCACGAGGTCCTGGAAGGCGTAGCCCGGGGGAAGCGGCGGCGGGAGCTGGACCGGAGCGGGAATGCCCTGCTGATCCACCATGCCCGCATTGTCCGGGTGACCCTCGCCCGGGACCTGGCCGGTGTCAGTCATGCGTACCCCTCGCCCATCGGTGTTGCCTCTTCGATCGCCCGGTCGCCCACAAGGCCGCCGCGCGGAGTTGCCGTGCGGGGTCGCCGTGCGGCACCAGCGCCTCACGTGCACCTGCGCGACAACCACTAAGCATTGTCGCGCCCGTTAGCCACCGCGGCGGCCATAACCGCCACGGTCCACTGTGGACTGCGCCACGTCGCGCGTCATCCAGTGCCGTGATGCCCGAATCGTCCTGGGCAGTACGACGATCGGCCAGCCTACCCCGGCTCTCGCCTCAGCGGGTCACGGGGCGTTCCGCTGCCAGGAGGAACACGACGGAACGCTCCTGTTCAGCCCAGGTGCGGGTGTCCAGGCCGACGGACTGGAGCAGCGCGCACTCCACCTCGTAACCGTGTTCGGTGAGTGTGCGGCCGATGGCCTCCGCCTCGTCGCGCGTGGAGGCGTGGCTGACGATCCGTTCGGGGCGGCGGTCGGCGACGGCCGCGACGACCTGGGCTCCCCCGCCGCCGACGCGTACGACGTCGGGTTCGGGCAGGTTCTCCAGTACGTGGGGGGCGCGCCCGGCGACGACCTGGAGCTGAACGCCCCGCTTGCGGGCGGCGGCAGTTACGCGTTCGCAGGCGCCCGGGTCGGCGTCCACGGCGATGACGGCGGCGCCGAGCGCGGCGGCGTCCACGGCGACGCCGCCGGAGCCGGCGCCGATGTCCCAGACGAGGTCGCCGGTACGGGGGCCGAGCCGGGCGAGCTGGGCGGCGCGCAGCTGGGCGGACTCCCCTTCTCCCGTGTCGGCCTGGGGCCTGGCCCAGCCGCGCCCGGCGGACTGGAACTGGGCCGGGCTCTGGCCGAGCAGCCAGGCCGGTTCGGCGGCCAGGGCCTGTCCGCCGCCGCCGATGACGATGACGACGTTCGGGTCGCGCCAGGTGTGGTCCGCGGCCCGGTCGGAGGTGAGGACGCTCACCTGCTCCTTGTCGGTACCGAGTTCCTCGCAGATGACGAAGGTGCGGTGGACTCCGTCGAGGAGCAGCGCGAGTTCGGCGGGGCCGGCGCCGGGCGAGGTGAGGACGGCGACCTTGCCGTGGGCGCGGATGACGTTGACGGCGCGGCGCAGGGTGCGGGGGTGGGCGACGACGACCTGGGCGTCGTCCCAGGGCATGCCGGCCCGGGCGAAGGCGGCGGCGACGGAGGAGACGGCCGGGACGACCTCGACCTCCAGGCCGTGCTCGGGAGCGCGCAGGGTGCGTACGACGCCGAAGAAGCCGGGGTCTCCGTCGGCGAAGACGACGGCGGTGCCGCGGTGGCCCGCGATGCGGCGGGCGGCGAGTCCGAGGCTGCCCAGGCGGATGCGTTCGGCCGCGGGCGGGACCTCGGGGAGGGCGAGGTGGTGGGCCGCGCCGGCCACGAGGGTGGCGGCGGAGAGCGCGGACCGGGCGGCCGCGGTCAGGGGCGAGCCGTCCCAGCCGATCACCGTGACCCGGTCGGCCATCGTCGTCAGTCTCCTGGAGTGGGGGAAGGCGCAGTTTTGTCGGGTTCGGGCACGGTGAGACTACCTGGTCATCGGTTCATTTCCAGTCGGCGCCGACGCGGTGGCCGGTCGCGTCGGCCCGCTGTCCGTAGGCGGTGTCCGCGGTGTAGGCGTCGTATCCCTCGCGGTAGTCACCGTAGTCGGCGTAGTCGCCGTACCCCTCCGCGTCGTCGAGGTCCTCGGGGACCAGGCTCCAGACGATGAGGTCGGTGCGGCTGTCGGTCCAGTCGCCGTCGGCCGTCTGCGTGCGCACTATCCACGCGTTGCGCAGGACGCCCTCGCTGATGCAGCCGATCTTCTGGGCCACCTGCTGGGAGGCGGTGTTGTCGGCGGGGGTGCGCAGTTCGAGGCGTTCGAAGCCCTGCTCGCGGAAGAGCCATTGGGCGACGGCGAGTACGGACTCGCTGGCGTAGCCCTCGCCGCGGGCCCAGGGGGCGGTGACGTAGCCGACCTCGGTGGAGCGGGTGCGCCAGTTGGTGCTCTGGAGGTGGATGACGCCGACGAGGCGGTGGGTGAGGAACTCGGTGACGGCGAGGACGAGGCCGCGGCCCTCGGTGCGTTCGGCGTGGGACTGCCGGGTGGCCCAGCCGTGCGCGTCGGCCTGGGTGTAGGGGTGCGGGACGGTCGTCCAGGCGGTGACGTTCTCGTCGTTCATCATTTCGGTGAGTGCGGTGACGTCCTCTTCCTCGAAGGGGCGCAGCACCAGCCGGTCCGTGCTGATGGTGACGTCCGGGAAGGTGGTAGTCATGCGCAGCTCCATGCCTGAGACCGTGGTGCGGGACCGTTTGTGCGGGTCGTAGGCCACAGCATGCAGCATCGACCGGGGGATGTGCAGGGCCGGGTTGCCCGTGAGCGGGCAGCGTTCGGCCCCGCGCGCCGACAGGGGCGTGCGGGGCCGAGATGCCTGACCGGAAGGTGTGGCCGGATCCGGCCGGTGGCTCAGGAGGCCGGGGCGCCGAAGGCCGCGACGACCGAGCCCTGGTACTTCTCCTCGATGAACTTCTTGACCTCGTCGGAGTTCAGGAGCTTGGCGAGCTTCTGGATCCGCGGGTCGTTCTGGTTGCCGTCCTTGACCGCGAGGAAGTTGGCGTACGGGTTGCCCTCGGCCTTCTCCAGGATCAGCGCGTCCTTGGCGGGCGACAGGTTGGCCTCGAGCGCGTAGTTGCCGTTGATGACGGCGGCGTCCACGTCGTTCAGGGCGCGCGGGACCGTGGCGGCCTCCAGCTCCTTGAACTCCAGGCCCTTCTTGTCGGTGATGTCGGACAGCTTGGCGCTGGTGCCGACACCCTCCTTGAGGGTGATCAGGTTGTTCGCGGCGAGCAGCTGGAGCGCGCGGCCCTCGTTGGTGGTGTCGTTGGGGACGGCGACGGTCTGGCCGGCCTTGATGTCGCCGATGGCCTTGGCCTTCTTGGAGTAGAGGCCGAGGGGCTCCAGGTGAACGTTGACGACGGGCACGATGGTCGTCTTGTTCTTCTTGTTGAAGTCGTCGAGGTACGGCTTGTGCTGGAAGTAGTTGCCGTCGACCTGGCCCTGCTGGGTGGCGGTGTTCGGCAGGACGTAGTCCGTGAACTCCTTGACCTCCAGCTTGAGGCCTTCCTTGGCGGCGAGCTTGTCCTTGACGAAGTTCAGGATGTCGGCGTGCGGGCTCGGGGAGGCCGCTATGACCAGGGGCTTGTTCTCGTCGGTCTTGCCGCCGTCGGCCTTGGTGGAGGACGGGTCCGAGGAGCTGCCGCAGGCGGTGAGGCCGAGGGCGAGCGCGGTGGCGGTGGCGGCGAGGGCGGTGAGCTTGACGTTCTTACGCACGAAGAGTGCCTTTCTTGCATTTACCGGGTGGTGGCCCAAGCACGACAAGTGCGGGCTTTCTTGAGGGGGGGAGGTCTGGTGGGCCCGAGGGCTGTTCAGGCTGTCCTGCCGCGGCGGGCCAGGAGGCGGACCGCACCGTCGCCGAGGAGCTGGATCACCGTGACGATGGCGACCAGGACGACGACGGTGGCGACCATGAAGCCGGTCTCGAAGCGCTGGAAGCCGTAGGTGATGGCCTTGGATCCGAGGCCTTCGCCGCCGACCGCGCCGGCCATGGCGGAGTAGCCGACCAGGGTGATGACGGTGGTGGTGACTCCGGCGACGAGGGACGGCAGGGCCTGCGGGAGGAGCACCTTGCCGACGAGGGTGGGGATGCCGCCGCCCATGGACTCGACGGCCTCGATCAGGCCGTGGTCCACCTCGCGGACGGCGGTCTCGACGAGCCGGGCGAAGAAGGGGACGGCGCCGATGGCGAGCGGGACGATCATGGCGGTGGGGCCGATGAAGGTGCCCACGACCGCGGTGGTGACCGGGATCAGGAAGATGAGCAGGATGATGAACGGCAGCGAGCGGCCTATGTTCACGATCACGCCCAGGACCTTGTTGAGCGGCCGGTTCTGGAGGAGGCCGCCCTTGTCGGTGAGGACCAGCAGGATGCCGATGGGCAGTCCGCCCAGGACGGTCACCAGGGTCGACCACAGCACCATGTAGAGGGTGTCGTACGTGCCCTGGGTGAGCAGGGGCTGCATCTCGGACCAGGTCACTTGGCACCATCCTTGACCAGTGCGGCCAGTTCGTTCTCGATCGTGTCGGCGGCGTCCTCTTCCTCGACGACGTCCACCTGGAGGCCCTGCTCGCGCAGGAAGCCGACGGGCACGACGTTGTCCTCGTAGCGGCCCGGCAGTTCGATGCGCATGCGGCCGATCTGGCGGCCCGCGACGGTGTCCATCGCGGCGCCGAGGATCGAGATGTCGATGTTGTACGTGCGCGAGAGCTGCGAGATGACCGGCTGGGCGGCGGCGTCACCGTGGAAGGTGACGTCGACGACGGTGCGGTCGGGGCCGGTGGCGGCGCCGGTGACGGGGAAGAGTTCACCGGCGAGCTCGGAGCCGGGGGTGGCGAGCAGTTGGGCGACGGTGCCGGACTCGACGATCCGGCCTCGCTTCATCAGGGCGGCCGAGTCGCAGACGGACTTGACCACGTCCATCTCGTGCGTGATGAGCAGAACGGTGAGGCCGAGCTGCTGGTTGAGGTCGCGCAGCAGCTGGAGGATGGAGCGGGTGGTCTCGGGGTCCAGCGCGCTGGTGGCCTCGTCGGAGAGCAGCACCTTGGGGTCGCCGGCCAGGGCGCGGGCGATGCCGACGCGCTGCTTCTGACCGCCGGAGAGCTGGGTGGGGTAGGCCTTGGCCTTGTCGGCGAGGCCGACCAGGTCGAGGAGTTCCAGGGCCTTGCGGGAGCGCTCGCGGCCGGAGACGCCGAGGATCTCCAGGGGCAGCTCGATGTTGCCCTGGACGGTGCGCGAGGACAGCAGGTTGAAATGCTGGAAGACCATGCCGATACGGCTGCGGGCCTCGCGGAGCTCCTTGCCGGCGCGGCGGCCGCGGCCCGCCAGCGCGGTGAGGTCGACCCCGTCGACGCTCACGGTGCCGGTGGTGGGGCGCTCCAGCAGGTTCACGCAGCGGATCAGGGAGGACTTGCCGGCGCCGCTCTGGCCGATGACTCCGTAGACCTCGCCCTCGCGGACGTGGAGGTCCACGCCGTCCAGGGCGGTGACCTCGCGGCCACGGGACTGGTAGACCTTCGTGAGGCCCGATGTGGTGATCACAGGAATTCCGTCGCTGTCGAGTGCACGGCAAAGCGGTGCCGGGCACGGGGCAAAGATCTGGGGACGCGATACGGGTCGAAACCGGATGATTCAGCGGTCTCGGCGCGGCGCGGGGCAGGAGCGGTCCAAGGCGGTTGGACAGGCTCGGCCGGTCTCGCTTCGGGGCGCGAGGCGTGCGGAAGGGGCCCTCAGAAGGCGCGCATTCGACACATACAACGAGCACCGGGCGTCATCGTCGCCTCGGTCGCAAGGGTGCGGCAGCTCGTCGTGGTCATGGGCCCAAGTAAAGCAGACATGTCGCTTCACCGATCAACGCTGTCCGGATAGCGGACGGAATTCGCCCGCATACCGGACGGCAGCGGTCGACCCGGCCGCCCCTCCCGAGGGCCGGATCACCGTGCCGACCTGCACGGACGCGTCCGGCAGCTCCCGTAGGGTCACGTCCGCGCCGAGTGCGGCGCAGGTGTGCACTGTGGTCAAGACCACGACGGTCGCGTGCGGCCGTCGCGGCGAGCGGGGAGGGTGCGCGCATCGGGTCTTTCGGCCCGTAATACCCTCGCTGCATGCTCGACGCCCTGACGGTCGCCATAGGCGTGGCCGCACTCGCCCTCGCCGCCTGGTGCGGCCACGCCGCATGGCGGGACCAGCCGACCAAGGACTGGCACTTCATCGGCATGGCCGTGGTGACCGTGCTGGTCCTGGCCCAGCTGGTGATCGGCCTGGTCATGCTGGCCCGGGGCGAGAAGCCCGACGAGGGCACGGTGATCTTCGTGGCCTACCTGGTGGGCGCCTTCGCGGCGGTACCGGCCGCCGGGATGCTCTCGCTGACCGAGCGGACCAAGTGGGGCTCGGTGACGGTGGCCGCGGGCGCGGTCGTCCTCGCCGTCCTCGAAGTACGGCTCTACGACATCTGGGGAACCGCCGGTGCCTGACACGACGACCGCCATGCCCGCCGGACGCAAGCGGCTCGTCTCCGGGCCGGGGCTGCTCCTGGTGTGGCTGTACGGGGTGATGGTGGTGGGCGCGGTCTCGCGATCGGCCTACCAGATCTCCACCGAGTTCGACCGGGCGCCGCTGGCGTACTCGCTGTCCGCCGTGGCGGCGCTGGTCTACGCGTTCATCACGTACTCGCTGGTGCGCGGCGGGGAGGCGGCCCGCAGGGCGGCGCTCTGGTGCTGCGCCGCCGAGCTGGCCGGCGTCCTGACGGTGGGCACCTGGACCCTGGTGCGCCCCGATGCCTTCCCCGACGCGACCGTGTGGTCGGACTTCGGGATGGGCTACCTGTTCATCCCGGTGATCCTGCCGATCACCGGGATGCTCTGGCTGCGCAAGAAGGGCTGAAGGCCGAGGAGAGTCAGGCGCTGACCGCGAAGTCGGTGTCCTTGGCTTCCTTCTCCAGGATCACCAGCCGCACGCCGTCGGAGGCCGTGCGGCCGCCGACCTGGGTGTAGCCGGCCTTGCGGTAGAGCCGCAGGTTGGACTCGCTCTTGTGCCCGGTGTGCAGGCGGAAGCGGGTGGTGGCGGTGTCGCCCGCGAGTGCCTCCTCGACCGCGCGCAGCAGGCGCGCGCCGAGACCGTGGCCCTGCAGCCGGGGGTGCACGCACAGCTTGGCGATCTTCCCGGTGCCGTCCTCGTCGACGCTGCCGCGCACGGTGCCGACGACCTCGTCGCCGAGCCGGGCCACCAGCACGGTGTCCGTCGCCAGTTCACCCTTGAGGGAGTCCAGGGACTGGGTGAGCGGCTGGATGAGGTAGTTGCCGTAGAGCTCGGCCTCCCGCTGGAAGGCCAGGTACTGCAGCTTGAAGATCTGCTCAGCGTCCTCGGCAGCCGCCGCCGAAATGGTCACGCTCATGCCCATGTGCGCATGCCTCCCGCTCACCTGGTTGCCCGTTGGTCTACCGCTCCCTTCCCCAAAGGCCAGGAGCCGCAACCTCTGCAGCCAGCATTCTGCGCAGACATCCCAGGCAACGGGAACGGACGGGCCCCAAACTTCCTTGTGAGATACCCAACTCTCCTGCGATTTCACGGTAAGTGAGGTCCCTGGGCGAAAGAAGTGCCTTCATCAGCTCCGGGCAGCGTCCGGGCAATCGGGCGACCGCCGACCGGAGGGCCCGGTTCGCCTCACCGTGCAGGAGCGCGTCCTCCGGTTCGCCGGCCCCGTCCGCGGGGGTCGCGCCGTACGGGATCTCGCGCCGGGCGCGCCGCCGGGCGAGCCGGGCCTCGGCGCGCACCGCCCGGCGCAGCCAGCGCGCGCGGCCGTCGGGGTCCGGGTCGCGGGGGCCGCTCTCCAGCAGCCTGACCCAGACGGCTTGTTCCAGGTCGGCCGCGTCTTCTCCGGTGCCCGGGGCCTCCGCGGCGGCCTCCGCGGAGAGCAGCGGGCCGAGCTTCTCAAAGAGGTCAGCCTTCAGCAGGTCCATGCCGGGCGGGACGAGTGGGCCGGGCCCGGCGGTTTCCCCGCCGGGCCCGGCCCACTCGTTCGGGAAGGTCCGTTCAGCGGTTGACGGGGCGTCGGCCCGGGCGGAAGGCTTCCGCCGCGAGCAGCCCGGTGTCCGGGTTGTCCGTGAAGATGCCGTCGATGCCCTGTTCGAAGTACGTCCGGAAGGCGCCGAAGGCGTCCCCGTACGCGGCCGGATCCGTGCCCTTGCGGAAGTCGGCCGGCAGGAAGCTGTTCTCGTTGCGCGCGGTGTAGGGGTGCAGCACGAGCCCGTGGGCGTGGGCGTCCTTGACCAGGGTGGTCGGGGCACCGAGCTTGCCGGCCGCGTCGCGCGGGAGGATCAGGTCCATGGTCGGGCCGATGCCCTGGGCGAAGCCCGCGATCCAGCGCAGCCCCTCGGGCTTGACCAGGTCCGCGACCGTACGCGGGTCCTTGGCCTGTTCGAAGTCCCAGGGGCGGGTGCCCGCGGCGGAGAGCAGGACCACGCGGGGCGCCGAGACCAGCCGGGAGAGCCGCTGGATGCTGGAGGGCTCGAAGGACTGGAGGAACACGGCCGAATCGCGGCGGTCGCGGCCGTAGCGGCGCAGCAGTGTGGCGAGGGGCTCCTCCAGGCCGAGGCCCAGTGCCCGGAAGTAGCTGGGGTGCTTGGTCTCCACGTGCAGCCAGACCTGCCGGTCGCGCCGGCGGCTCTCCCGGTTGGCCCAGCGCAGGACCTCCTCGAAGGTGGGCACCGCCCACTGGCCGTCGTAGAGCGTGTTGCGCTGGCGGACGGCGGGGATACGTTCCTTCGCGCGCAGGGTCTTGAGCTCGGCGAGGGTGAAGTCCTCGGTGAACCAGCCGGTGACGGAAACGCCGTCCACGGACTTGGTGGTGCGCCGGGAGGCGAACTCGGGGTGGTCGGGGACGTCGGTGGTGCCGCCGATCTCGTTCTCGTGGCGGCACACCAGGTGCCCGTCCCGGGTCGGGACCAGGTCCTGCTCGATGACATCGGCGCCCAGGTCGAGGGCGAGCTGGTAGGAGCCGAGCGTGTGCTCCGGCCGGTAGCCGCTGGCCCCGCGGTGGCCGATCACCGTGGGGTAGGGGAGGTCCCGGTAGCCCCCGTCGCCGTGGCCGGCCTCCGAGGCCGCGGCGGTGCCCGCCGCCAGCCCGGTGATCCCGGTTCCGGCCGCCAGGACCGCGGCCCCCAGGACCGTGCGCCGCGCTGCCCCACCCTGTGTCATGACTGCCACTCCCCGTTACGAAAAGGCCCGGATCTGCGTGGCGATCGTAGGCAAAAGGGGATGTCGGCAGGGCCAGCGCGCAGGGAACATGGCGCAAACACAGGTCAACACTGCGTATCCATCTCGTGAACCCGATGTGCGATCAGAGCTGACCCGCGAGTATCGTCCTCACCTGCACTACCGCTCTGTGGTGGGTGCGAGAACCGCTTTTCGATGCCGGAGGGCCCACGTTGTTCCGTACGCGCCTCATCAAAGCCACTGTCGGACCGGTCATGCGCCTGATGTTCCGCACCCGTGTGGAGGGCATCGAGAACATTCCGGGCACCGGACCGGTGATTTTGGCGGGCAACCACCTCACCTTCATCGACTCCATGATCCTTCCGCTGGTGTGCGACCGCACGGTCCACTTCATCGGCAAGGACGAGTACGTGACGGGGAAGGGCATCAAGGGCCGCGCGATGGCCTGGTTCTTCACGGGCTCCGGCATGATCCCCGTCGACCGCGACGGGGCCAACGGCGGGGTCGCGGCCCTGATGACCGGGCGCCGGATCCTCGAAGAGGGCAAGATCTTCGGCATCTACCCGGAGGGCACCCGCTCCCCCGACGGCCGCCTCTACCGCGGCCGCACCGGCATCGCCCGGCTGACCCTGATGACCGGCGCCCCCGTGGTCCCGTTCGCGGTGATCGGCACCGACAAGCTCCAGCCCGGCGGCGCCGGGATGCCGCGCCCGGGCCGGGTCACCGTCCGCTTCGGCGAGCCGATGGAGTTCTCCCGCTACGAGGGCATGGACCGCGACCGGTACGTGCTGCGCGCGGTCACCGACTCGGTGATGGCCGAGGTCATGCGCCTCTCGGGCCAGGAGTACGTGGACATGTACGCCACCAAGGCCAAGGCTGCCTGAAGCCGTTTCACTGGCGCTGGAGTGACCGGCTGACGCCCGCCGCCGTCGTGGTGGCGAGGACCCAGCCGGTCACGATCAGCAGGTACGACAGCCACTGGTACCAGCCACTCGGCGCGAAGGCCGACTCCTGCCCGAAGCCGATGATCGGCAGCATCAGGTCGATCGTGTAGAAGACGGCGTTGAAGTCGGGCGCCTCCCCCGCCTTCAGCGGCCGGGGCGCGTGCAGCCCGTAGGCGATCGAGCCGACGAGCACGAGCGCCAGCAGCCAGCCGGCCGCGCGCAGCGGCCGGAAGCCGTAGCCGACCGTGACGTCCTGGAGCAGCCCCCAGACCCTGGCGTGCCGGGGCAGGGTGCGGCGGTGCCGGCGCAGCTTGGCGAGCTGCACGGTCCGGGCGGCCGCCTCGTCGCCGGCCGTACGGTAGGCCGCCGCGAGCTGCTCGTAGGCGTACCCGAGGTAGCCCGACTCCTCGCGCTCCAGGACGGGCAGCCGCTGCTCGGCGGGCAGGTGCGGGGCCAGGGTGCGGTAGCTGAGGCCGTCGATGCGGATCTGCGCGGGCCAGGTGTCGGGCGCTATGTGCAGCAGGTCGAACTGCGAGCGGCGCAGGCTCACGACGCCCTGGATGGTGTCGCAGGAGCTCAGCCACACCTCGCCGATCGCGCAGCTGGACGCGCGCAGGGCGACCCCGTCGGGGTTGGTGAACGCGGCGCGCCCGAGGTAGAGCTGGCCCGGAATGCGGGATCCCGTCAGGTTGAACGTGCCGCGGGCCTCCAGCCGGTGACCCCGCACGTCGGTGCCGACGGTCAGGTTCTCGGCGTGCAGTGCGATGCCGCCGGGGGCCAGCAGGCGGGCGTCGTTGAGGTTGATCTGGCCGCCGACCGTGGTGCCGTTGATGCGGGTCTGGCCATGGACGGTGAGCTCCATGGCGATGACGTCGGTGCCGATGTCGGCGTGGCTGACCTGGAGCGGGGGCTCCTGGTCCGCCTCGCCGGTGCCGGAGCTCCCGATGACGGCCCTTCGGAGGAAGAGGCCTCCGGCTATCCGGGCTCCCGCGAGCCGGACCGGTCCGGTGATCCGGCAGCAGGACAGCCGCAGCGCGACGTCGACGCGGACGGTCGCGCCGCTCAGTCCGGGCAGCGTCGAGTCGTTCAGGGTCAGGGCGCGCAGCTGGGCCCCGTAGACGTTGGGTTTGCGCTCGAACCAGCACGCGCGCAGCCGGATCGGGTGCTCGACGACGGCGTACATGAGGTCGAGCTTGCCGGTGATCCTGGCGCCCCGGACGTTGAGTCCGGCGACCTGCCCCTCGGCCCGGTGCCGGCCCAGCAGCAGGGCGGTGAGCACCTCGGCGCGTACGGTCCGCTCGGGCCCCCATCCGGCACCGGCGGCGCCGTTCTCCTCCGGGTCGTCCCGGAAATCGACGCGCTCACCGCGCGGGAAGGCGTCCCATACGCGGCGTTCGGCCGGGGTCAGATCGTTGATCTCCATCGCCGGGATGGTGTCCCGGGGTCCGACGGACTGTCAACTCCGTTCGGGACAGCACCCCCTGGCGGGACGTCAGTGCTCGACGCCGCCCTGGAGCTTCTGGCCCCTGAGTAGGAACCAGGCAGCCGCGGCGGTGGCCAGCAGCACGGCCGCGCCGACGCCGGAGGCGAGCCGCAGCCCGTCCACGAAAGCGTCCTGGGCGGCGCCGACCATCACCTCGGCGGCGTGCGGATCCAGTGACGTGGCCGCGTCGACGGCCCCGCCGAGGGATTCGTGGGCGGCGTCGGCGACGGGTGCGGCGACGGAGTCCGGGGCGGTGAAGCCCTGGTAGACGCCGGTCACGATGGAGCCGAGCAGGGCGATGCCGAGGGCGGCGCCGAGTTCGTACGCCGTCTCGGAGACGGCGGAGGCCGAACCGGCCTGTTCCTTGGGCACGCTGGAGAGGATGACGTCGGCCGTGACGGTGAAGGAGAAGCCGGCGCCGAGGCCGACGACGAGCAGGGCCGCGCCGAGCAGCGGGTAGCCGGTCTCCTTGTGGATCACGGTGAGCACGCCGAGGGCCAGGCCGATGGCGGCGAGGCCGCCGGCGACGACGGACCGTACGGAGTGCCGGCGGGCGTACCGCCCGGCGACCAGACCGGTGACCACCGCACCGATGGCGGCGGGCAGTTCGGCCAGGCCCGCCTCCAGCGGGTCGCGGCCCTGTACGAGCTGGAGGAACTGGGAGAGGAAGAAGACCAGCCCGGAGAGGCCGAAGACGGTGAGCAGGTCGGCCAGGACCGCGCCGGAGAAGCCGCGGTGCTTGAAGAGCCGCATGTCGAGGAGCGGGGACGGCAGGGTGAACTGGCGGCGCACGAAGGCGTACAGGCACCCGGCGCCGATGACGGCGGCGGCCCAGACGCCCCAGGTCGCGCCGTGGGTGGCGACTTCCTTGACGGCGTACACGACGCCGATGACGCCTATGAGCGACAGGCCGACGCTGACCAGGTCCCAGGGTCCGGCGACCGGGTTCTTCGACTCGGGCAGCAGCTTGATGCCGACGAGGACCAGGACGATCATCACGGGCAGGTTGATGAGGAAGACCGAGCCCCACCAGAAGTGCTGGAGCAGGGCCCCGCCGACGACCGGGCCCACGGCGGCGCCGGCGGAGGCGGTGGCGCCCCAGATGCCGATGGCGAGGCTGCGCTCCTTGGGGTCGTGGAAGATGTTGCGGATCAGCGCGAGGGTGGACGGCATCAGGGTCGCGCCGGCCACGCCGAGCAGGGCCCGGGCGACGATCATCATCTCGGGGCTGGTCGCGTAGGCGCTCAGGACGGAGACGGCGCCGAAGGCCGTGGCACCGGCCAGCAGCAGCTTCTTGCGCCCGATGCGGTCGCCGAGGGAGCCCATGGAGACGAGCAGTCCGGCGATGACGAAGGAGTAGATGTCGCCGATCCACAGGAGCTGGGTGCCGGAGGGCTCCAGGTCCTCGGAAAGGGACGGGGTGGCGAGACCGAGTACGGTGGCGTCCACCGCGACCAGCAGCACGGCCAGCACGAGCACGGAGAGCGCCAGCCAGCGCCCGGGGCTCCTCCCCTCCACCCCCGTCTGCGCCTTGAGCTGTTCGGTACTGCTCATCACTCCACACTCCGTCGCGCGCCACCGAGCAGCAGCTCGATGATCATGTACTGAAAGTCCTTGGCCGCGACCCGGCCGTCCATGACGGCCCAGGCGCAGGTGCCGATGAGGCCGTAGAGGGCCTCGGTGAGCCAGGCGGGGCTCAGGTCGATCCGGATGTCACCCTCGGCCTGGCCGCGCCGGAAGAGCGCGCCGACGCGGGCGTCGAGGCGGGCCCATCCCTCGTTGACCTGGTCGCCTTCGAACAGCTGGTTCTCGGTGACGAGGAAGGCCAGCAGCTCGGCATTGGGCTCGGCCTCCGCCACGAGCCGGCGCAGCGCGTCGACCGCGCTCCCCTCGTCCAGGCGGGCGTTGTCGAAGGCGACCTCGAACTCCCGGATGCCGAGTTCTTCGAGGGCCCGTACGAGGGCGTCGCGCCCGGCGAAGTGCCGGTGGAGGGTCGCGCGCCCGATTCCGGCGGCGCGGGCGACCTCGTCCATCGTGGCGGTCGACTTGCGGGAAAGCAGGGCGGCCGCGTCGCGGAGCACCTGGTCACGATCCATGGCCATGAGACAAACATACCCCGAATGAGACGCCAGTGTCTCATTCTCGCGAAAAATAGGCTGCTTCATGGGCAGCCGGAAGGGAATCTGAGCCGATGAAGCCACTGCTGCTGATCGATGTCGACGGACCACTGAACCCCTACGCGGCCAAGCCCCAGCGCCGCCCCGAGGGGTACACCACCCACCGCATGCGACCGACGGGCTGGAGGGAGGCGGAGAGTGCGAAGCCGTTGCGGGTCTGGCTGAATCCCGCCCACGGCGCGGAGCTGCTCGCGCTGGCGGACGCGTACGAGCTGGTCTGGGCCACCACCTGGAAGGACGAGGCGAACGACTGGATAGGGCCCCACCTGGGCCTGCCGCGGCTCCCCTTCATCGACTGGCCGTCGATGCACGGCCGGGCGCCGCGCGGCACGTTCTGGAAGACGCAGTACGTCCTGGAGTACGCGGACTCCCGGCCCTTCGCCTGGATCGACGACGACATCACGGCCATGGACCACGAGTACGTCGACCAGCTGCACCCGGCGCGGGCGCTGCTCATGCGGATCGACGAGCGGATCGGGCTGACCCGGGCGGACTTCGACAGGCTGGCGGACTGGGCGGCTTGAGCAACCGAGCGTGATTCGATCATGACTACCCGTGATCGAGGTGTTGATGCCTGCGCGTCAACGAGGCGGGTCAGGAAATAGCCCATCGAACGAATGCGCCTCGCACGCGGCGCTCTGATCAATTGGGGTGACAGCCCCCGGAAGATCTTCCTCGGCGTCGCGGCGAGGAGGAACCTCATCAGCAGTGAGCCCTTTCCCGGGATGGGTTCACCCGTACCGAATCCGTCTTCGGCAGGGAGAGAACCATGAACGGGTCAAGGAAGCTGGCCGTAGGGATCACCGCGCTCGCACTCACCGTCGGGGGTGCGGTCGCCGTCTCGTCGGCCTCGGCCGAGCCGAGGGAGGCGGCGCGCGCCGCCGCGACCACCACCGCCTGGGCCAAGGTCGCCGCGAACGGACAAGTGCTGGGCGGGCAGGGCATCACCGGGATCAACAAGTTCGGCATCGGCCGCTACAACATCACGACTTCGTCCGGCCTCAACGGGTGCGCGCTCCTGGGCACGATCAACACCAACGGCGGGAACGACCCCGGGCCGGGCAGCTCGTCCATTCTGGTCGGCCAGGTGAACGGGAACACCCTCTTCATCCGCACCGCGACGCCGTCCGCGGGCGGCACCGCGGCCGTCGACAGCGACCGGCCGTTCTCGATCACCGTCGTCTGCTGATCCCCGCACACGCCGCAGGGGCGGTACGGGCCGTGCGGGCCCGTACCGCCCCTGCGGGCGCGTCGGCTACTGCTTGTGGATCGCCCAGGCGTGCTGGATGACCAGGTCCGCCTTCAGCTCGGTCAGCTGGACGGCGACCGCCGACGGGGCGGTGCCGCCGCGGCCGCTCCGCGACGCCAGCGCGCCCTTGACGTTCAGGACGGTCCGGACCTCGGGGGTCAGGTGCTCCGAGATCTTGGCGAACTGCTCGTCCGTCAGCTCGTCCAGCTCGATCCCGAGCACCTCGCACACCTTGACGCACTCGCCGGCCACCTCGTGCGCCACCCGGAACGGCACACCCTGCTTGACCAGCCACTCCGCGATGTCGGTGGCGAGCGAGAAGCCCGCCGGAGCCAGCTCTTCCATCCGCTCGCGGTTGACCGTCAGGGTGGCCATCATCCCGGTGAAGGCCGGCAGCAGGACCTCAAGGGTGTCGCAGGAGTCGAAGACGGGCTCCTTGTCCTCCTGGAGGTCCCGGTTGTACGCCAGCGGCAGCGCCTTGAGGGTGGCGAGCAGGCCGGTCAGGTTGCCGATGAGGCGTCCCGACTTGCCGCGCGCCAGCTCCGCGATGTCCGGATTCTTCTTCTGCGGCATGATCGACGACCCGGTGGAGAAGGCGTCGTGCAGGGTCACGAAGGAGAACTCCTTCGTGTTCCAGATGATGATCTCCTCCGCGATCCGGGACAGGTTGATCCCGATCATCGCGGTGACGAAGGCGAACTCGGCGACGAAGTCGCGCGAGGCCGTGCCGTCGATCGAATTGCCGACCGACCCCCGCTCGAAGCCCAGGTCGGCGGCGACCGCCTCCGGGTCCAGGCCCAGCGAGGAGCCGGCAAGGGCCCCCGAACCGTACGGGGAGACCGCCGTGCGGGTGTCCCACTGCCGCAGCCGCTCCGCGTCCCGGGACAGGGACTGCACGTGGGCCAGTACGTGGTGCGCGAAGAGCACCGGCTGCGCGTGCTGGAGGTGGGTCCGGCCGGGCATCGCCACGTCCGCGTGGCTCTCGGCGAGGCCGACCAGCGCGTCCTGGAGGTCGGCGACCAGCCCGCCGATGATCCGGGCGTGGTCGCGCAGGTACATCCGGAAGAGGGTGGCCACCTGGTCGTTGCGGGACCGGCCGGCCCGCAGCTTGCCGCCGAGGTCGGGGCCGAGCCGCTCCAGCAGGCCGCGTTCCAGCGCGGTGTGCACGTCCTCGTCGGCGATGGTCCCGGTGAAGGACCCGCTCGCCACATCGGCTTCGAGCTGGTCGAGGCCGGCGATCATGCGTTCGAGCTCGTCGTGGGTGAGCAGGCCGGCCTTGTGCAGCACTCGGGCGTGCGCGCGGGAGCCCGCGATGTCGTACGGCGCGAGGCGCCAGTCGAAGTGGACCGACGCGGACAGCTTCGCGAGGGCCTCGGCCGGGCCGTCGGCAAAGCGGCCGCCCCAGAGCCGGACGTCACCGTTGTTGCTGCTCACAGCTACTGCTCCTCAAGACTGCATGGCTTCGGGTGTGCAACGGCCTCCCCGCCGCGGAGGTAACGGGGAGGCCGCATTCGCACTACGTGCTCGGTGCCGGTGACGACGGCGGGGCCGCCGCACAGGGTCGCAGGCATAACTATGCAGTACTCCGTATGTTTCGTCAATCGAAGTCGCCACCGCGCTCCTGACCAGCTCGTATATCGAGGGCGCCGCCCGTGGCGGCCGCCTACGATCAGCGGCAGACATCCGGGGAGGGCACATGTGGGACTTGCGACGGGACGCGGAGCGGGGGCGGGCCGCGGTGGCGATCCTGCTGAGAAGGGACCCCGATGTCGCCGTCCGCATGCTCTTCCGGAGCGGGCCGGAGGCCTGGACCGCCTTCGACAAGGACGTACGGCGTGACCGCTCCCGGCTCGGCGGGGCCCTGCCGAGCAATCGGATCGAGGCCCGCCTGTGCGACCCCGACGGACGGATCCGCGAGTCCGCGCTGAGCGCGTGGCGGCGCCCGCCGGCGCACCTCGTCGTGATCCGGTGCGCCGACTGGGTCCCGGCCGTACGCAACCGCGCCCGGCGCGTGCTCGGCAGGATCGTGGCCCGCGACCCCGTCAGCACACTGGTCACGCTCGCCCCGCTGATCCTCCGCCTCGGCCGGCGCGAGCACGGCGCCTGGGCGGTGGAGCAGCTGGAGGCCGCCGTGAGCGGCCGGTACTCCTTGCTCGCCGCGTGGTGGCGCCCCGGGCGGGCATCGACGACGTGGAGCCTGAATTCGCTGACCAGCGAGCAGCGTGACTCCATCCTGAACCTCCTGTGCCTGCGGGCCGACCTGCCGGCCCGGCGGTTCGCCGCCCGGCTGACGTCGGAGGCCGGCCGGACCGGCGTACGGGAGCTCGCCGCGCGGGCCCGCGACGAGCGGGACCCGGTGACGAGCCGGATCTGGGTGGACGCCGCCCTGGCGGCCATGGCCGCCGACGGGCCGGACGGCGCGGCGATCGACGACCTCCTCGCCGGGCACTTTCCGCCGGTCCGGGCCGGCGGGGTCACCGCCCTGCGCCGGGCTGGCCGGGCGGCGGAGGCCGTGGACCACCTCGCCGACCGGTCCGGCACGGTCCGGGCGTGCGCCCGCTGGCTGGTCCGGCAGGGCGGCGACGACCCGTACGCCGTCACCCGCGCGCTGCTGGAGGACCCGGCTCGGGTGACCCCGAACGCCGTGACCGGCTTCGCCGAGTGCGCCGGGCCCGCGGACGCGCCGCTGCTGCGCGCGCTGCTGGAGCACCCCGCCGGTGCGGTGCGAGCCGCCGCAGTGGGCGGGCTGCGGCTGATGGACGCCACCGACCACGACCTGCTGCGGCCGCTGCTGGACGACCCGTCGCCCGCCGTGGCCCGCGAGGTCTCCCTGAGCCTGCGCTCCGAGGCCGGGCGGCTGCCCGCCGACTGGCTGCTGGCCCGCACCGCTCCCGAGCAGCCGCTCCACACCCGCCGGGCCGCGTACCGGCTGCTGTACGCGCAGGGTGGTGTGGCGTGGCTGCGGGCCGCCGTGGAGCTGCAGGCGGTCACGGACCCGGGACTGCGGCACCTCGCCGCGCAGCACATACAGGGCCTGTGGCCCACGTACGGGCCGATGCGCCTGCCGGCCGGTGACCCGGAGGTCGGCGCCCTGCTGGACCGTTGCACGGGGCTGGCCAGCGGCTACGCCATCCGATGGATGCGCTCGCAGCTCGCAATTCCCCGTGCGGAATGCGGCATGAGCGGATACTGATCTTCATGGGAAAGCAATACGAACGCATAGACGGCCGGCTGCGCGCCTTCATCGAGGAGCAGCCGGTCTTCTTCACCGCGACCGCCCCGCTCGCGGGTGACGGGCACGTCAACCTGTCACCCAAGGGCCGCGCCGGCACCCTCGTCGTCATCGACGAGCAGACCCTCGCCTACCTGGACTTCGGCGGCAGCGGCGCCGAGACCATCGCGCACGTCCGCGAGAACGGCCGGATCACCCTGATGTGGTGCGCGTTCTCCGGCCCGCCCAACATCGTGCGCATACACGGCGAGGGCGAGGCGGTCTTCCGCGACGACCCCCGCTGGGGCGAACTGATCGCCCTGTTCGGCGAGGCCGACGGGCCGTCCGCCCGCGCGGTCATCGTCGTCCACGCCCGCCGGATCGCCGATGTGTGCGGGTACGCCGTCCCCTTGATGGAGTACCAGGGCGAGCGCACCCTCCACGCGGAGTACTTCGGCCGCAAGACGGACGAGGAGTTCGCCGAGTACTGCGAGAAGAAGGACTTCATCGGGACGAGCCTCGACGGCCTGCCTGCGCTGCCTCTGCCCCTTCCGCCCCGTACCGTCTGATATGTGCTGCGTACCGCTCTCGTCACCGGCGTAACGATCGTCACCGCCCTGCTCCCGCAGGGCATTGAGAACCATCCCCCGCTGCCCGCCCGTCTCGCCGACACCGGCGGCGGAAGCCAGCTGATCACGGCCGTCGCACCCGCTCCCGGCTCCACGACCGGTCGGCTGACCTGGTGGGACCGGCGGGCGGGGCGGTGGTACGAGGCCGGGAGCGCGGACGCCCGCTTCGGGGCGAACGGACTGACCGAGGGCGCGACCCGGACCCAGGGCACGAACACCACGCCGACGGGCCTGTACGAACTGCCGTACGCCTTCGGGATCCGGCGCGCACCGGCCGGAACGGAGTACCGCTACCGGCGGGTGACGGACCGTTCGTGGTGGTGCCAGGACAACGCGTCCGCCAGCTACAACCGCTGGGTGGAGACGCTGCCCGCGGACTGCGCGCCGGGCGAGGCCGAGCACCTGGTGACGTACGAGAAGCAGTACGCGCACGCGCTGCTCATCGCCTTCAACTACGCCGAGCCCGTACGCGGCCGGGGCGCGGGAATCTTCCTGCACGTCAACGGCAAGGGCGCGACGGCCGGTTGCGTATCCGTACCGGAGAGGGCGATGCGGGAGATCCTGCGCTGGGCGAACCCGCGCCGCCACCCCCACATCGCGATCGGCACCTGGTCCGGGGCCCTGGACGTGACCCGGTACTAGCCGGGACGCGGGTCAGCCTTCCTTCTGGGCCAGGCGCAGGAGGTGGTCGGCCAGGGCCTGGCCGCCCGCCGGGTCACGGCTGATCAGCATCAGGGTGTCGTCGCCCGCGATCGTGCCGAGGATCTCCCGGAGTTCGGCCTGGTCGATCGCGGAGGCGAGGAACTGCGCCGCACCCGGCGGGGTGCGCAGGACCACGAGGTTCGCCGAAGCCTCCGCCGAGATCAGCAGCTCCCCGGAGAGGCGCCGCATGCGCTCCTCCTTCGCGGACTCGCCGAGCGGGGCCTGCGGGGTGCGGAAACCGCCCTCGCTGGGCACCGCGTAGATCAGCTCGCCGCCGGTGTTGCGGATCTTCACCGCGCCCAGCTCGTCGAGGTCGCGGGAGAGCGTCGCCTGGGTGACGCTCAGCCCGTCGTCGGCGAGCAGCTTGGCCAGCTGGCTCTGGGAGCGGACCGGCTGCCGGTTGAGGATGTCCACGATCCGGCGGTGGCGGGCGGTGCGGGTCTGCGGGACGGCCTGCCCGCCGTACTCGTTGTCCTGCGCCTGACTCATCGTCGTCTCATTCTCCGGATCCGTCCCCGTTGGCTGCGTCGAGGATGCCGGGCAGGTCCCGGAGGAACGCGTCCGCCTCGGCCTCGGAGAGTACGTACGGAGGCATGAGCCGTACGACGTCGGGGGCGGGCGCGTTGACCAGGTAGCCGGCGTCCTGAGCCGCCTGTTGCACCCGGGGTGCGAGGGGCTCGGTCAGCACGATACCCAGGAGAAGGCCCGCGCCGCGGACGTGGGAGACCAGCGGATGGGCGGAAGACTCGATTCCGGAGCGCAGCCGCTCGCCGCGCGCCTTGACCTGGTCGAGCAGGCCTTCGGTCGCGATGGTGTCGATGACGGCGAGGCCCGCGGCGCAGGCCACCGGGTTCCCGCCGAAGGTGGTGCCGTGCTGGCCGGGCCGGAGCAGGTCCGCGGCCGGGCCGAAGGCGACGACGGCGCCGATGGGCAGACCGCCGCCCAGCCCCTTGGCGAGGGTGACCAGGTCGGGCTCGACGCCCTCGTGGGCCTGGTGCTCGAACCACTGGCCGCACCGGCCGATGCCGGTCTGCACCTCGTCGAGGACGAGGAGGGTGCCGGTGGCGCGGGTGATCTCGCGGGCGGCCGTCAGGTAGCCGGCGGGGGGCACGACGACACCGTTCTCGCCCTGGACGGGCTCGATGACGACGAGCGCGGTCTGCTCGGTGACGGCGGCGCGCAGGGCCTCCACGTCGCCGTAGGGGACGTGCGTGACGTCACCGGGCAGCGGCAGGAAGGGGTCCTGCTTCGTCGGCTGGCCGGTGAGGGCGAGGGCGCCCATGGTCCGGCCGTGGAATCCGCCGGAGGTGGCGACCATGTGGGTCCGCCCGGTCAGCCTGCCGATCTTGAAGGCGGCTTCGACCGCCTCCGCGCCGGAGTTGCAGAAGAAGACCTTGCCGGGGCGGCCGAAGAGCTGGAGCAGCCGCTCGCCGAGCGCGATGACCGGCTCGGAGGCGTAGAGGTTGGAGACGTGGCCCAGCGTCGAGATCTGGCCGGTCACGGCCGCGACGATCGCCGGGTGGGCGTGGCCGAGGGCGTTGACCGCGATGCCGCCGACGAAGTCGGTGTACTGCTTGCCGTCCGCGTCCCAGACCTGGGCGCCCTCACCGCGTACGAGGGCCAGCGCCGGGGTGCCGTAGTTGTTGGTCAGCGCGCCCTGCCAACGGGCGCTGTACCGCTGGTTGCCGGTCTCCTGATGGCCGGTCTCCTGATCGCCGGTCACTGCGCTCCCCCTTGCTGCTCGTCGGGCACGACCATCGTGCCGATTCCCTCGTCCGTGAAGATTTCCAGCAGGATCGAGTGCTGGACCCGTCCGTCGATCACGCGGGCGGTGCTGACGCCGCCCCGGACGGCGTGCAGGCAGCCCTGCATCTTGGGCACCATGCCGCTGGACAGCTCGGGCAGCAGCTTCTCCAGCTCGCTGACGGTGAGCCTGCTGATGACCTCGTCGCTGTTGGGCCAGTCCGCGTAGAGGCCCTCGACGTCGGTGAGGACCATCAGCGTTTCGGCGCCGAGCGCGGCGGCCAGCGCCGCGGCGGCCGTGTCGGCGTTCACGTTGTACACGTGGTGGTCGTCGGCGCTGCGCGCGATGGAGGAGATGACCGGGATCCGGCCGTCCGCCAGCAGTGCCTCGATCGCGCCGGTGTCGATGGCGGTGATCTCGCCGACCCGCCCGATGTCGACGACCTCGCCGTCGATCTCCGGGCTGTGCTTGGTGGCGGTGATGGTGTGGGCGTCCTCGCCGGTCAGGCCTACGGCGAGCGGCCCGTGCTGGTTGAGCAGGCCGACCAGCTCGCGCTGGACCTGGCCCGCCAGGACCATCCGTACGACGTCCATGGCCTCGGGGGTCGTGACGCGCAGGCCCGCCTTGAATTCGCTGACCAGGCCCTGCTTGTCGAGCTGGGCGTTGATCTGGGGGCCGCCGCCGTGCACCACGACGGGCTTCAGGCCCGCCTGGCGCAGGAAGACCACGTCCTGGGCGAAGGCGGCCTTGAGGTCCTGGTCGATCATGGCGTTGCCGCCGAACTTGATGACGACGACCTTGCCGTTGTGCCGGGTGAGCCAGGGCAGGGCTTCGATGAGGATCTCCGCCTTGGGGAGAGCGGTGTGCTTCCTGGCGGTGCTCATGAGCTGTAGGCGCTGTTCTCGTGGACGTACTCGGCGGTCAGGTCGTTGGCCCAGATGACGGCGGATGCGCCGCCGGTGGACAGGTCGGCGGTGATGCGGACCTCCCGGTCCTTCATGCTGACCAGGTCGCGGTCCTCGCCGACCGAGCCGTTCTTGCAGACCCAGACGCCGTTGATCGCGACGTTCAGCCGGTCCGGGTCGAAGGCCGCCTTGGTGGTGCCGATGGCGGAGAGCACCCGGCCCCAGTTCGGGTCCTCGCCGTGGATGGCGCACTTGAGCAGGTTGTTCCGGGCGATGGACCGGCCGACCTCGACCGCGTCGTCCTCGTCGGCCGCGCCGATCACCTCGATGCGGATGTCCTTGCTGGCGCCTTCGGCGTCGCCGATCAGCTGGCGGGCGAGGTCGTCGCAGACGGTGCGTACGGCCTCGGCGAACTCCTCGTACGCGGGCACCTGGCCGGAGGCGCCGGAGGCGAGCAGCAGCACCGTGTCGTTGGTGGACATGCAGCCGTCGGAGTCGACCCGGTCGAAGGTGGTGCGGGTGGCGGAGCGCAGCGCCCGGTCGAGGGCGGGGCTGTCCACGTCGGCGTCGGTGGTGAGGACGACGAGCATGGTGGCCAGGCCCGGGGCGAGCATGCCCGCGCCCTTGGCCATGCCGCCGACGGTCCAGCCTCCCTGGGAGACGGTGGCCGTCTTGTGCACGGTGTCGGTGGTCTTGATGGCGATGGCCGCGGCCTCGCCGCCGTCCGCCGACAGGGCGGCCGCGGCGGTCTCGATGCCCGGGAGCAGCTTGTCCATGGGGAGCAGGACACCGATCAGGCCGGTGGACGCGACCGCGACCTCGCCGGCGTTGAAGTCCGCTCCGAGCGTCTCGGCGACCTTCTCGGCGGTGGCGTGGGTGTCCTGGAAGCCCTTGGGGCCGGTGCAGGCGTTGGCGCCGCCGGAGTTCAGGACGACCGCGCTCACCGTGGCGCCGCGCAGGACCTGCTCGGACCAGTGCACGGGCGCGGCCTTGACGCGGTTGGAGGTGAAGACGCCCGCGGCGGAGAGCCGCGGCCCGTGGTTGACCACGAGGGCGAGGTCCGGGTTGCCGTTCTCCTTGATCCCGGCGGCGATGCCGGCCGCGGTGAATCCCTGTGCTGCCGTGACGCTCACGGTGCCACTCCGATCGTGGAAAGCCCCAGGCTCTCGTGAAGCCCGAGGGCGATGTTCATGCTCTGTACCGCGCCGCCGGCGGTGCCCTTGGTCAGGTTGTCGATGGCGCTGATGGCGATGATGCGCTGCGCGGACTCGTCGTGGGCGACCTGCAGGTGAACGGCGTTGGATCCGTGGACGGACTTGGTGGACGGCCACTGGCCCTCGGGCAGCAGCCGTACGAAGGGCTCGTCGGCG
Organism: Streptomyces sp. NBC_00190; assembly: GCF_036203305.1. Classification (GTDB taxonomy): domain Bacteria; phylum Actinomycetota; class Actinomycetes; order Streptomycetales; family Streptomycetaceae; genus Streptomyces. The sequence goes on from NZ_CP108131.1 coordinate 1,849,808, forward strand.
TACGCCTTCTCGTAGGCGGCGCGCAGCGATTCGGCGGTGGTGCCGGGAAGGGCCTTGGCGGAGCAGGTGGCGAGGATGCCGCGGGCCATCGGCACGAGGGTCGGCGTGAACGACACGCTGACCTCGGTGCCCGCGAGCGGGGACAGGTTCTGCACCATCTCGGGGGTGTGCCGGTGGCCGCCGCCCACTCCGTACGGGGTGACGCTGCCCATGACCTCGGCGCCGAGCAGGTGGGTCTTGAGCGCCTTGCCCGCGCCCGAGGTGCCGGTGGCGGCGACGACGACGGCCTCCGGCCCGGCGAGCCGCGCCTGGTACGCGGGGAACAGCGCGAGGGAGACGGCGGTGGGGAAGCAGCCGGGGACGGCGATCCGCTTGGCGCCCTGTAGCGCGGCGCGCCCGCCGGGCAGCTCGGGGAGCCCGTAGGGCCAGGTCCCGGCGTGCGGGGCGCCGTAGAACCGGTCCCAGTCGGCCGAGCTCTTGAGCCGGTGGTCGGCGCCCATGTCGACGACGAGGACGTCCTCGCCGAGCTGGGCGGCGACGGCGGCGGACTGGCCGTGCGGGAGCGCGAGGAACACGACGTCGTGGCCCGCGAGGACCTCGGCGTCGGTCGCCTCCAGGGTCCGCCCCGCGAGCGGCACGAGGTGCGGCTGCAGGGAGCCGAGGAGCTGTCCGGCGTTGGAGTTGCCGGTCAGCGCGCCGATCTCCACCTCGGGGTGAGAGAGGAGCAGGCGCAGGAGTTCACCGCCCGCGTATCCACTCGCTCCGGCCACCGCTACACGTACCACCATCGGACCTCCTCATCGATGGCATGACTATACGTACCGACGCACTTTTATGCAAAGCTCGGATCACCCGGCCGGCCCGGGAAATGCGGTCACGGTTCCGGGAGGCCGTGGCGGCTTCCCCGAGGCAGGCTGTTCCCATGGGGTCACATCCTCGCGCGCGCGTTCGGCAAGGGGCGTCCTCTCGAACAGGAGCGGGCCGTCACGGCTCGGTCCTGTTCACACTGGCGAAGTGCGCGCCTTTCGCGATCGCGCTGGGCGTGCTGAGCGTCGAACTCTCGCCCGCACACGAACTGGTCACCGGCCCCATGCTCACCACGACGCCGGCGCTCGCCGCGCTGACGATGGGCCCGCTGGGCACGCTGTCCGCGGCAGCCCTCGCCGCGAGTGTGAACGCGACCTCCGCGACCTACAACCACTCGTGGGGAACCCAGACCCAGCTGATCATCGGCAACTTCCTGGCGATCATCTTGGTGTCCGTGGCCAGTGTCATGCTGAGCAAAGCGGTGCGCACCCGCAGGCAGAGCGAGCTCGAGCAGGTCCGCCGGATCGCGGTGGCGGCTCAGGAGGTCGTCCTGCGGCCCGTCCCCGAGCTCCTGGGCCCGGTACGGGCGGCCAGCCTGTGCCTCGCGGCCGGGACGGGGGCGCAGATAGGCGGCGATCTGTACGAGGCCGTGCAGACGCGCTACGGCGTCCGCCTGATCGTGGGGGACGTCCGGGGGAAGGGGCTGTCGGCCATCCGCGCGGTCGCGGTGGCATTGGGCGCGTTCCGGGAGGCCGTCCACTACGAGGACGAACTGCAGGAGGTCATGAACCATTGCTCGGCCGCGCTGCGGCGGGAGGCCGCCGTACCGGGTACCTACTCCCAGGCAGAACTTCCCGAAGTCCTCATGGAGGGATTCACCACCGCGCTCATCGCCCAGGTGCCGGAAGAGCCGGTGGTGCACCTGGTCAACCGCGGCCATCCGCCCGCCCTGGTGCTGCACCAGGGCAGGGTCCGGGCCCTGACGCCCGCCTCGCCACTGCCGCCGCTCGGTCTCGAAGACCTCGTCAGCGGTCCTCCGGCCAGGCCCGAGAGCTACCCGTTCCTGCCCGGTGACCGGCTGCTGCTCTACACCGACGGCGTGATCGAGGCCCGCGATCGTGACAACGGCTTCCTCCCCCTGCCGCAGACCATGGAGCAGATACCCGCCGGCACCTCCCCACAGGAGTTCCTGGACGAACTGCACGAGGCACTGGTCCGCCACACCGAGGGCCGCCTGACGGACGACGTGGCGATGATCCTCGTCGACCGGCTCGCGTGAAGTCCCCCCGCCCCCGTTCGTCAGCCGAGCGGGTGGCGGACCCAGACGTTCGGCTCCACGTAGACCGCGTAGCCCTGTTCCGGTTCGCAGCGGACCGGGGCGAGGGCGCCCGGGACGTGGACCGGGCCGGGCGTGTCGAAGGGCAGTCCCGTCCAGTCGCGCCACTGCGCGAGCGAGCCGGTGATCGTCATCGAGAGCGGGGCCACCGAGTCGATGACGCCGCCCGCGCGGACGTGGACGCGCAGCCAGGGGTCGTGGGGGAGCCCGTCTTCGCGGGTCCGGTACGCGTACTCGTGGATCGAGGTGTCCGGCTCGGCCGGTTTTCCGCTGGGGCGGACGGGGGCCACCGCCTCCGCGAAGCCTCGGGCACGCGCGTTCTCCCGCATCGCGGCCAGCATCATGCCGGACAGCCCCTCGCCCTGCCGGCCGGTGGCGATGCTGATCTCGATCGCGCTCACGGTGTCGGGTTCGACGCCACGTCGGCGGTCGGAGAAGGCCCACATCAGGATCCGGTCCCAGCCCTGCGCGGGCAGCACCCCGTCGCGGCCCGGTGCGTGCTGCGCGAAGGGCAGGCTGAAGCCGCGGGCGACCACCGCGTCGCCGTCCGTGGCTATCAGGACGTACTCCGGGAACTCGGCCACCATCCGCGGGTACAGCAGCCAGGCCAGTGAGTCGTGCTGGGCGAACTCGGGCCAGGAGTCCTTCATGTCCCAGAGCCGTGCCGCCAGTTCGGGCCGCTCCGCGATGGTGCTGATCATGATTCCGGTCATCGTCGCAGGTTAGGGAGGTGCCGTGGGGGGGTGCAATCGATTTACACGGGCGCCTGGAGGGAGAGGTGCCAGCGCCCCGACCAGCCCGTCAGGGTCATCGTGGACAGCGGCCGCACGTCCACGTTCCAGTAGGTCAGCGGTGGCGCCTTCAGCGCGTAGACGAGGGCCGCCCGGACCACGGAGGGCTCCGCCACCGCCACGATCCGGCCCCCGTCATCGGCCGGCCTGGTGTCCAGCCAGCCGCCGATCCGGGCGATGAAGGCGAGCAGCGACTCCCCGCCGTGCGGGGCGGCCCGCGGGTCGGTCAGCCAGAGGTCCACCGCCCCCGGTTCGTGCGCGGTCACTTCGGCGAGGGTCAGCCCCCGCCAGCGGCCCATGTCGCACTCGCGGAGCGCGGGCTGCGCGAGGGGCGCGAACCCCAGGGCCTCGCCGGTGGCCCGGCTGCGCGGGGTCGGCGAGCAGTAGCGCAGCTCGGCCGCGCCCAGCGGCACGAGCCCGTGGGCGGCGTACTCCAGCGACCGGCGGCCCGGGCCGTCCAGCGGCCGGTCGTCGTCGAAGCGCTCGGCGAGCAGCGAGGAACTGCGGGCTGCCGCGACGAGCGAAACCCGAACGTGCATGCGGTGATGGTGAGCCGCGCGGCGCACGGGGTCAAGCGTCTGAGCCGAGGCCTTGCGCCGGTCCGTGCGTCGACCCGTCCGCCGGCCTGCCCTTCAGCCGCCGGACCGCCTCCACCAGTTCGCCGGGGCCGGAGACCCCGGCGAAGCTGAGCCGTACGTACGGACCCGGCGGTTCCGCGCAGAAGTACGGGCGGCCGGGCGCGACCGCGACCCCGGCGCGCAGGGCCGCCGCCGTGAAGCCGGCGTCGTCCTCCCCGCCGGCCGGGCGTACCCACAACTGGTAGCCGCCCGAAGGCAGGTGCGGCAGTTCCAGCCCGGGCAGCTCCCGCCGCAGGGCCCCCGCGAGCACGTCCCGCCGGTGGCGCAGCTCGGCGGCCACGGTCCGCAGGTGGCGCGGCCAGGCGGGTGCGCCGACCAGCTCCAGGGCGGCTTCCTGAAGCGGCCGGGGTACGAAGAAGCTGTCCACGACCTGGATGGCGCGCAGCCGGTCCACGACCGGCCCCCGGGCCGCGAGGGCGCCCACCCGCAGGCTGGGCGAGGTGGCCTTGGTCAGGGACCGGACGTGCACCACCACCCCGTCCGCGTCCTCGGCGGCCAGTGTCGCGGGCAGCGGCCCGGCGTCCTCGTGGGCCAGGGCGCGCGCGTAGTCGTCCTCGACGACGAAGGCCCCGGCGGCCCGGGCGATCCGCAGCACCTCGCCCCGCCGCCCGGAGGCCAGCACCGTCCCGGTCGGGTTCTGGAACAGCGGCTGGCATACGAAGACCCGCGCCCCGGTCGCTTCGAAGGCGGCGGCGAGCAGCTCGGGCCGGACCCCGTCGGTGTCGACCGGAACCGGCACGGGCCGGCATCCGGAGGCGCGGGCGATGGCCAGCAGCCCGGGGTAGGTCGGGGACTCCACCAGGATCGGCGCCCCGGGCGGGGCGAGCGCCCGCAGGGCGGTGGACAGCGCGCTCTGCCCGCCCGCGGTGACCAGCACGTCGGCGGCGACGACCGATCCGCCGATCTCCCGGGCGAACCAGTCGCGCAGCTCGGGCAGCCCCTCGACGGGCGGCCGCCCCCACGCCCCGGGCCGCCGCCCGGCCCGGGCCAGCGCGGCCGCCATGGCCCGCTCGGGCTGGAGGGAGGGGTGCAGGTAGCCGCTGTTGAGCTCGATCACCCCGGGCGGCGGCGCGGCCAGCGTGGTCAGCACCCCGCTGGCGTCCACGGAACGCGGGACGACCTCCCCGGCCCCTTCCACGCTGAGGGCGACCTCCTGCCACGAGGTGTCCCCGGGCGCGGGGGCGGACGTACGCGGCCGGGCGCGGAAGACCCCGGCGCCGGGCCGGGTGACGACCAGGCCCTCGGCGGCGAGCTGGGCGAGGGCCCGGGAGACGGTGACGGGACTGACCCGGTAGTGCTCGACCAGGGCACGGCTCGACGGGAGCTTTCCACCTACTGAGTAGCGGTTGAGCTCGGACCGCAGAGAATCGGCCAGTTCCGCCACACTGCTACGCTCGTACATGACAGCACAGAATAGCGCTACCACTCCGGTGACGATAGCGGTCGAGAGTGCCGAGGCCCATCAGCGTGAGAGCCACGCGCCCGGAGGCCGCGCGTCCGGCCGGCGCGGCACCGTCCTCGCCCTGCTCGGCGTGATCGCCTTCTCCCTGACCTTCCCCTCCACCGCCTGGGGCCTGGAGAGCTTCGGACCCTGGTCGCTGGTCGCCCTGCGCAGCGCCCTCGCGGCCGTCATCGCCGGAGCCTTCCTGCTGGCATGCCGGGTCCCGGTGCCCGCACGCGAGCACTGGGCGGGGCTGGCCGTCGTCGCGGCCGGGGTGGTCGTCGGCTTCCCCCTGCTCACCACCCTCGCGCTGACGACCTCCACGACCTCGCACGCCGCCGTGGTGGTCGGACTGCTGCCGCTGACCACGGCCGCCCTGTCCGCGCTGCGCACCGGCGCCCGGCCCTCGCGCCGGTTCTGGGCCGCCGCCCTGGCCGGGGCCGCCGTGGTCATCGGCTTCACCGTGGCGCAGAGCGGCGGTTCGCTCTCGGCCGGCGACGCCTACCTGTTCGCCGCGCTGCTGGTGTGCGCCGCCGGGTACACCGAGGGCGGGCGCCTCGCCCGTACGCTGCCCGGCTGGCAGGTGGTCGGCTGGGCGCTGGTGCTGTGCCTGCCCCTCAGCCTCGCCGGCTCCGCGCTGGGGCTCGCGTACGAGCCGGTGCACCTGACCGGCCACGGGGTGGCCGGCCTGGTGTGGGCGGCGGCCGGCTCCACCTTCCTCGGCCTGTACGTCTGGTACCGGGGCATGGCCGAGATCGGCGCGCCGCGGGCCAGCCAGCTCCAGCTCGCCCAGCCGCTGCTGACCCTGGTCTGGTCGGTGGCGCTCCTCGGCGAGCGGCTGTCGCCCGCCGCTCCGGTGGCCGCCTGCGCGGTCCTCGTCTGCATCGCCGTGACCCAACGGGTCAAATAGGGCAGGAACGACCTAAACTGCTAGCACCGGATCGGACCGCCACCGAGGAGGTCAGTTATGCGCGCGACCGAGGGCGACCAGCTGGTGCAGCACGGCAGGATCGTCGGACAGCACGACAAGGTGGGCGAGATCACCCAGGTCCTGGGCGAAAACGGAACTCCCCCGTACCGGGTCCGCTTCCAGGACGGTCATGAGGCCCTGATGGCTCCCGGACCCGACTGCACGGTCCGCCACCCAGCAGAGTCCGAACACTGAATCAGCGCGGGGGCACCGCCGAACCGTAGTGGTCGGCGACCACCCGGGCCATGGCTCCGTTGGGGTCCGCGGCCACCTGCTTCGCCGAGAAGTAGGCGTGGCCGCGGACCTCCGGGTATCCGCGGGCGAACCGGACGTGCTTCGACAGCTCCGCCGGGTCGCGCCAGGCCACGGTGGGGCTGTCCGCGTCGCAGCGGTACAGCGCCTCCCCCACGTACAGCTGCACCTTCGTGCCCGCGACGGTCCGCGCCCACCAGGGGACGATGTCGGCGTAGTCGGCGGTCGGGTGCCCGATCTGCCAGTAGGCCTGCGGCACGACGTAGTCGATCCAGCCCTCGGTGACCCACTTGCGGGTGTCCGCGTACAGGTCGTCGTAGGTGCCGAGGCCCGCCCGCGTGGCCGAACCGCGCGGGTCGCGGTCGGAGTTGCGCCATACCGCGAAGGGGCTGGCGCCGAACCGGACCGCGGGCCGCAGCGCCCGCAGCCGCGCGGACATCTCGCTGACCAGGGTGTCGGTGTTGTGGCGGCGCCAGTCGGCGCGGGAGGGGAAGGCCGCCCCGTGTTCCTCGTAGGCCTCGTCGTCGTCGAAGTCCTCGCCCTCGACCGGGTAGGGGTAGAAGTAGTCGTCCCAGTGCACCCCGTCCACCGGGTAGCGGGTGACGGCGTCGAGCATGGCCTCCTGGACGAAGTGCCGCACCTCGGGCATGCCGGGGTTGTAGAAGAGCTTCCCGCCGTACTCGACGGTCCAGTCGGGATTGAGCCTGGCCGGGTGCTCGGGTGCCAGCAGGTCGAGGTCGGTGTGGTTGGCCACCCGGTACGGGTTGAACCAGGCGTGCAGCTCCAGTCCGCGGGCGTGCGCCTCGGTGACGGCCGTGCCCAGCGGGTCCCAGCCCGGATCCACCCCCTGCTCGCCCGTCAGCCACTGCGACCACGGCTCCAGCCGGGAGGGCCACAGCGCGTCGGCCGCCGGCCGGACCTGGAGGATCACCGCGTTCAGCCGGCGCTTCACGGCCGTGTCCAGGAGGCCGAGCAGCTCCGCCCGCTGCTCCCGGGCCGTGAGCCCGCTCTCGGAGGGCCAGTCCACGTTCGCCACGGAGGCGATCCACATCCCCCGGAACTCCGCGGCCGCCGCCGTGCGGGCCCGCGCGGGCGCCGCCGCCGTCGCGAGCCCCGCCCCGCCCGATACCGCCGAGGCCAGCGCCCCTGCGGCCCCCGCCAGCAGCCCCCGCCGCCCGATGTACGTCATGTGACGACTCCGTTCCGTTCCGTGACATCGCTCCGTGTCCGCCCAGCATGCCCGCCCCGGCCCGCCACCGCGGGCAAGGTCGGGGGTAACGTCGGGGGGCGTGGCGGGCGCCGGAACGCAGTTACCACTGCCAGGCCCGGGGGACCCGCGATGGATGAGCAGCGAAAGGCACGAAGTGACGGACCTCTCTACCCTCCCGACCGACATCACACGGGTCGGCGTAGTGGGCTGCGGCCAGATGGGCGCGGGCATCGCGGAGGTGTGCGCCCGCAGCGGTCTTGAGGTAAAGGTCGCCGAGACCACCGGCGAGGCCCTGGAGATCGGGCGCACCCGGCTGCACAGCTCCCTGACGAAGGCCGCCGAACGCGGCAAGATCAGCGAGGAGGAGCGGGACGCCACCCTGGCCCGCCTCACCTTCACCACCGACCTCGGCGAGTTCGCCGACCGCGACCTCGTCATCGAGGCCGTCGTCGAGAACGAGCAGGTCAAGACGGAGATCTTCCAGGTCCTCGACCAGGTGATCACCCGCCCGGACGCGATCCTCGCCTCCAACACCTCCTCGATCCCGCTGGTCAAGCTGGCCGTCGCGACCTCGCGGCCCGACCAGGTCATCGGCATCCACTTCTTCAACCCGGCCCCGGTCCAGAAGCTCGTCGAGCTGATCCCGGCGCTGACGACGGGCGAGGAGACCGTCAAGCGGGCCGAGGCCCTGGTGCGGGACGTGCTGGGCAAGCACGCGGTCCGCGCCCAGGACCGTTCCGGCTTCGTCGTCAACGCGCTCCTCGTCCCGTACCTGCTGTCCGCGATCCGGATGTTCGAGTCCGGCATCGCGAGCCGCGAGGACATCGACAACGGCATGGAACTGGGCTGCGCCCACCCGATGGGCCCGCTCAAGCTGTCCGACCTGATCGGCCTGGACACCATCGCCTCGATCGCCGACTCGATGTACGCGGAGTACAAGGAGCCTCTGTACGCCGCTCCCCCGCTGCTCCAGCGGATGGTCGACGCGGGCCGCCTGGGCCGCAAGTCGGGCGCGGGCTTCTACCCGTACGGCTGAGTACTACGGCCTGCCCAGCCTGAGGTGGTGCAGGAGCAGCAGCCCGGCCGCCATGTTGGCGGCCGGGATCTCCCCGCGCGCGATCATGTCCGGCACCAGTTTCAGCGGGACCCATTCGCGGCGTGAGGACTCGAAGTCGTCCTCGGGATGACCGGTGTACGTGGCCCCGTCCGCCCAGTAGAGGTGGTGGCGGGCGTCGGTCAGCCCGTTGGACGGCTCGACGGTCATCAGGTGGTGGAGCGGGCCGGGACGCCAGCCCGACTCCTCCTCCATCTCCCGCGCGGCCGCGGTCAGCGCGGACTCCCCGTCCTCGACCACCCCGGCGGGCAGCTCCCACCCCCAGCTGTCGGTGATGAAGCGGTGCCGCCACAGCAGCAGCACCTCGTTGGCCTCGTTGACGGCCGTGGCGACGGCGACCGGGCGCAGCCGGATCACGAAGTGGTCCAGGTGCCGGCCGTCGGGGAGTTCCACATCGGCGAGATTCACGTCGAACCAGCGGTTCTTGTACACAGTCTGCTCACTCAGGTTCGTCCACTGCACGGCTGTGCCACCTTCCGTTCGAATTGGTGGCAACATGGCAGCAGTTCGCGCCGTCACAGGGGAACGCGCAGCGCCCCGTCGATGAGCTGTGCCGTCTCCTCCGCGCCCGAACAACCGCTGGTCAGCAGCTGTTCGCGGACCGCCCGCAACCGGTCGCGCAGTCGCAGCGACTCCATCCCCTTGGCCCGCTCGGCCATTTCGGCCGCGGCCGCCACCGCCCGGTCCGCCTCTCCCTGGCGCAGCTGGATCTCGCACAGCATCGCCAGCCGGTGCACCCGGCCGCGGTCGTGCGCCGGGGTTCCGACGGCGGCGGTCGCCTGCTCGTGCGCGGCGGCGAGGTCCCCCAGCCCGAGCAGCGCCTCGGCGACCTGGACGTTGACGAGCCCCGGCTGTACGTAGCCGGTCTCGTCCGGTTCGGTGCCCGGCCTGATCCGCTCGGCCGCCGCCTCCGCATTCCGGATGCAGGCCAACGCGGCCCGGGTGTCGCCGAGTTGGGCGTACGCCTTGGCCTGCATGGCGTACAGGTCGGCAGCCAGCGCCGGGGTGGTGTGCCGACCGGCGGCACGCAGCGCGGCCTCGGCGAAGGCCACGGCCTGACGGTACTCGCGCAGGTGCAGGGACTGGTTGACGATCAGCGCGATGACGTACGCCCCGAGGCCGCGGTCCCCGCTCGCCTTGGCCAGGCGCAGGGCCTGGTGGAAGTAGCGCTGGGCGAGCCCGTGGGCGTCCGAGTCGTACGCGCAGATCCCCGCCACCGCCACGAGGGACCCGGTGGCCCGGTGCAGCCGCCGGCCGAGCGCATCGGGGTAGCTGCCGCGCAGCATGGGCGCGGTCTCGCTGCCGAGGAAGCGGACGATGCGGTCCCGGGTGGCCACCCCGCCGGCCCGCCGGTACATCAGCTCGTAGTGCGCGCGGGCGGCCCGCAGGATCTCGATGTGCTCGGGCCCGATCCGGTCCGGGCCCTCGCGGGAGACGTCGGCGTCCTCGGGCGGGTTCTCCCATTCCCAGACGGGTATGACGGCGGGCGTTCCGGTGACCGCCTCGGCGGTGAGCAGCTGGGGCCGGGCCTGCCCGTCGGAACGCCACAGGGCCGCCGCCCGGTCGACGAAGCCGCTGAGCGGGGAGGCGGTCGCGGAGGCGGCCTGACCGGGCACGCCGAGCCCGATGTCGTCCAGCCCGACGGGCCGCCTCAGCCGGCCGCCGAGCACCTCGCAGATCAGGTCGGGGACCTGGCCTCGGGGCCGCTGGCCCTTCAACCACCGGGCGACGGCGGTGTGTTCGTAGCGCAGGGCGAGTCCGCGGCTGCGGCCTGCCTGGTTCACGTACGCGGCGAGTCCGGCGTGGGACATTCCCGCCTCGGCGAGGAGGGCATCGAGCAGGACATTGGGCTGCATGGGCCGCTCCAAGGGCTCGTCGTTCTCAGGCTAGTGGGTGCGCGGTTCACACGGGGTGTGAACCGTGTACGCGCATAAATGCGATACGCACCCTGCCGCAGACGGGCCGTTCGGCGGTTCACTTAAGGGCCTCGCCAAGAGGCAGCTCGGGTCGTCGGCTCCCCCTCGTACAGTGCGACGACCCGTCACCGCGCCGCCCGTCCTGCTGTCTGCCCGACACTCCACGGCAGGCGGGCGGCGTCCCGGTTCCGCCGGCGCCCGGTTGGTCGCCGGGCCCCGGCGGAACCGGCACCACCCCACCGGCGCTCGAGGTCGGTCACCCGAACGGATGAGGGGCGCATCCGGTGGTCCGGATGCGCCCCTCGACAGGCCTCGCAGTGGGCGCTACGCGCCCCGGAGCACCGCCCCGGTCCGCTCGCCGGCCAGGGCCACGGCCGCGTCACGGGCCGCCGTGGACTCCTCCGCCGTCAGCGTGCGGTCCGCCGCACGGAAGCGCAGCGCGTACGCCAGGGACTTCTTGCCCTCACCGACCTGCTCACCGGTGAACACGTCGAACAGCCGCAGAGATTCGAGGAGTTCACCCGCGCCCTTGCGCAGGGCGGCCTCGACGGAAGCCGCCGGAACCGACGCGTCCACGATCAGCGCGACGTCCTGGGTCGCCACCGGGAAGGAGGAGATCCGGGGCGCCTGGAGGGCGTCGCCACCGGCCGCGGCGAGGCGGTCCAGGTCGAGCTCCATCGCGCTGGTGCGGGCCGGCAGGCCCATCGCCTTGACGACGCGCGGGTGCAGCTCACCGGCGTGGCCGATGACCGTCTCCACCCCGTTCAGGGTGACGACCAGCTCGGCGCAGCGGCCCGGGTGCCAGGGACCGTACTGGCCCTGGCGGACGACGAGCTCGGCGCCGGCCAGGCCGGCCAGCGAGCGCGCGGCCTGGACCGCGTCCGCCCAGTCGGCCGGGCGGCCCTTGCCCCACCAGCCGGCCTGCTCGCGCGCGCCGGCCAGCACGACCGCGGCGTACCGCGGCTGCGCGGGCAGGGCCGCGTTCAGGGTGGCGATCTCCTCGTCCGTGGGACGCCGGTCGACGGGCAGCCGTACGGCGACACCCGGCTGCGCGGCGGCCCGGAAGACCGAACCGGTCTCGAAGAGCGCGAGGTCGTGGCTGCCCCGGCTGTCGTTGCGGCGCAGCGCGCCCAGCAGACCCGGCAGCAGCGTGGTGCGCAGCGCCGGCTCCTCGTCGGAGATCGGGTTGACCAGCTTGACGACCTGGCGGGCGGCGTCGTGCGCCGGCAGCTGGAGCTGGTCGAAGACGCCCTCACCGATGAACGGGTAGCTCAGCGCCTCGACGTAGCCCGCGCCGGCCAGCGCGCGGCCGACCTGGCGGTGCAGCTGCTGCCGCGCGGTCAGACCGCGGCCGGAGGGCACCTGCGGAAGGGTCGACGGGAGGTTCCCGTAGCCCTCCAGCCGGATGACCTCTTCGGCGAGGTCGTTGGGCTCGGCGAGGTCGGGCCGCCACGAGGGGACGGTGATGACGAGCTCGTCCTGGCCGTAGACGTCGCAGCCGATCTCCTGGAGACGGCGTACGACGGTCTCGCGGCCGTAGTCCATGCCCGCGACCCGGTCCGGGTGGTCCGCGCTCATCGCGATGGTGCGCGGGGCGCCCGGGGCGAGGAACTCGGTCACGCCGGCCTCGGCGGTGCCGCCCGCGAGGAGCACGAGCAGGTCGACGGTCCGCTGCGCGGCCGCAGCGGCGGCGAGCGGGTCGACGCCCCGCTCGAAGCGCTTGGAGGCCTCCGAGGAGAGCTTCAGACGGCGGGCGGTGCGCGAGATCGACACGGAGTCGAAGTGCGCGGCCTCGATGACGACGTCCGTGGTCCCGGTGACGGCGCCCGTCTCGGGGTCGGTCACGGAGTCGGCGATCTCGGTGTTGGCGCCGCCCATGACACCGGCGAGGCCGATCGGCCCGCTGTTGTCGGTGATCACCAGGTCCTCGGCGTCGAGCGTGCGCTTGACCCCGTCGAGGGTGGTGAACTTCTCGCCCTGCTCGGCACGGCGGACACCGATGGTGCCCTCGATGCTGGAGCGGTCGTAGGCGTGCAGCGGCTGGCCGAGCTCCAGCATCACGTAGTTGGTGATGTCCACGGCGAGCGAGATCGGGCGCATGCCGGCCTTCTGGAGGCGGCGGGTGAGCCAGATCGGGGAGCGCGCGTCGGGGTCGAGGCCGGTCACCGTGCGGGCGGTGAAGCGGTCGCAGCCGGCCGGGTCGTCGACCTTGACCGGGTAGCCGTACGAGTTCGGCGCGGGCACGTCGAGCAGCGCCGGGTCGCGCAGCGGCAGGCCGTACGCGGTCGCCGCCTCGCGGGCGACACCGCGCATGGACATGCAGTAGCCGCGGTCCGGGGTGATGTCGATGTCGAGGACCTCGTCGACGAGCTGGAGCAGCTCGATCGCGTCGGTGCCGACCTCGTGCTCGGGCGGCAGCACGATGATGCCGTGCGTGCCGTCGTCGCCCATGCCCAGCTCGTCGCCGGAGCAGATCATGCCGTGCGAGGTGCGGCCGTACGTCTTGCGCGAGGCGATCGCGAAGTCGCCGGGCAGGACCGCGCCGGGCAGGACCACGACGACCTTGTCGCCGACGGAGAAGTTCCGGGCGCCGCAGACGATCTCCTGCGGCTCGCCGGTGCCGTTGGCCTGGCCGACGTCGACCGTGCAGAAGCGGATCGGCTTGCGGAAGCCCTCCAGCTCCTCGATGGTCAGCACCTGACCGACGACGAGCGGGCCCTTCAGGCCGCCGCCGAGCTGCTCGACGGTCTCGACCTCGAGGCCGGCGTCGACGAGCTTGTGGGCCACGTCACGGCCGGTCTCACCCGCGGGGAGGTCGACGTACTCCCGCAGCCAGGAAAGCGGGACGCGCATCAGATCTCACTCCCGAACGGCCGGGTGAAGCGAACGTCACCCTCGACCATGTCTCGCATGTCTTCTACGTTGTGACGGAACATCAGCATCCGCTCGATGCCGAACCCGAAGGCGAACCCGCTGTACTTCTCCGGGTCCACACCGCAGGCGATGAGCACCTTGGGGTTGACCATGCCGCAGCCGCCGAGCTCGATCCAGCCCTCGCTGGAGCAGGTACGGCACGGGCGGTCGGGGTTGCCCACCGACTCGCCGCGGCACACGTAGCACTGCATGTCCATCTCGGCGGACGGCTCGGTGAAGGGGAAGAAGTGCGGGCGCAGGCGCGTGGTGGTGCCCTCGCCGAACAGCTCCTGGACCATGTGGTCCATGGTGCCCTTGAGGTCGGCCATGGTCAGGCCCTCGTCCACGGCGAGCAGCTCGACCTGGTGGAAGACCGGGGTGTGCGTCGCGTCGAGCTCGTCGGTGCGGTACACCCGGCCCGGGCACACGATGTAGACGGGGGGCTTGCGCTCCAGCAGCGAGCGCGCCTGCACCGGGGAGGTGTGGGTGCGCAGCACGACGCCGGACTCGTCGCCCTCGGTGCCTTCCGGCCCCTGGACGAAGAAGGTGTCCTGCATCTGGCGCGCCGGGTGGTCGGGCGTGAAGTTGAGGGCGTCGAAGTTGAACCACTCCGCCTCGACCTCGGGCCCCTCGGCGACCTCGTACCCCATGGCCACGAAGATGTCCGCGATGCGGTCCATCAGCGTGGTCAGGGGGTGCCGGGCGCCGGCGGGAACGCGGTCGTAGGGCAGCGTGACGTCCACGGCCTCCTCGACCAGCACCCGCTCGTCGCGCTCGGCTTCGAGCTCGACCGTGCGGGCCCCGAAGGCCTTGTTCACGGCCCCGCGGGCCTGGCCCACGCGCTTGCCCGCCTCGGCCTTGGCCTGGGGGGGCAGGGCGCCGATCTCGCGGTTGGCGAGCGCCAGGGGCGAGCGGTCGCCCATGTGCGCGGTCTTCGCCTCACGCAGCGCGTCGAGGTCGCCGGCGGACGCGAAGGCGGCGAGCGCCTCGTCCCGCATGCGCTCGATCTCTTCCGGTTTCAGTGCCTCGACCTCGACAGGGTCGTACGACTTGTTCGGTGCCGACATCTCTTCCCGTACTTCCGATGGCTGGCTGGTGGATCCCCGCGCGGTGCGCTCGACCGACACGCTCGCCACGAGGACACAAAGGTGCCAAAGGACGAGTCTAAAGGCCGCTGGGGGTGAAGGAGGCCCGTGGGCCGCCTGGCGAGACGCTCCGCAGTGCTACTGCGTGAGGTACGCCGGGGCGCTCACGGGCAGGATAAATCGGAATTCGGCGCCGCCACCGGGGCCGCGGCCGACCGTGATGGTGCCGCCGTGCGCCTCCACGATGCCCTTGACGATGTAAAGGCCCAGGCCGGTGCCGCCGCGCTTGCTCCCCCGCCAGAAGCGGGTGAAGACGCGGCCCATCGACTCCTCGGGGATCCCGGGGCCTTCGTCGGTCACGGTGACGGCGGTTCCCTTCTCATGCGGCGACAGGTCGATGGTGACCGTTCCCTCGCCGTGGCGCACCGCATTTTCGAGGAGGTTGCCGAGGATCTGGTCGATCTTGTCCGGATCGGCCCACAGGTCGGGGAGCGGGCGGCTCACCCGTACGAGGAACCGCTCGGGGGCCTGGCCGTTCGCGGTGAGCGCCTGGACGTGGCGGCCGACGGCGGTGGCGATGTCGACCGGCTGGCGGCGCACCTCCAGGCGGCCGGAGTCGATGCGGGAGATGTCGAGGAGCTCGGCGATGAGGCGGGTGACGCGGTTGGCGTCGGCGTCGACGGTCTCCAGCATCAGCCGCTTCTGGTCGTCGGTGAACCGCTCCCACTTGGCGAGCAGGGTCGCGGTGAACCCCTTGACGGAGGTGAGCGGGGAGCGCAGCTCGTGGGCGACGGTGGCGATCAGCTCGGCGTGGCTGCGCTCGGTGCGGCGGCGGGCCTCGGTGCCGCGCAGGGTGACGACGAGGCGGCGCAGCGGGCCCGTGGGGTGGGTGCGGACGTACCGGGCGGAGACCAGCACCTCGCGCCCGCCGGGGAGCAGGAGGTTGCGCTCGGGCTGGCCGCGGCGGGTGGCGAGGCCGCCGTACGGATCGGTCAGCGCCCACCAGCGGCGGCCTTCGAGGTCCTCCAGCGGCAGCGCCCGGCCGATGGGCGCGCCGAGGGCCTGCCGGGGGTCGGTGGCGGTCATCCGGGCGGCGGCCCGGTTGAAGCAGATGACCCGCCCGGTGGCGTCGGCGACGACGAGCCCGTCGGGCAGCTCGTCGGGATCGATCCCGAACCCCTCGCCCGCGTACGCCGGGGCGGCCGTGGCGCCTTCGGACTGCGGGAACACACCGGTGCGGACCTTGGGGGCGTGGCCCCGCCCGCCCGACACCGCCTGCGGCGGTACCGCGGGCAGTCCGTCGCGCGCGTCCGCGTGGGGCGGGGCGGCGGGCTGCGTGGCCGCGGAGCCCTGCCCGTGCGCCCGGGCCTGCGGGAACCACGCCTCGGCCGCGTCAGCGGCCCCCGCGGCGCCGGGTGAGCTGTTCGTACCGACGGTCATGTCCCCGTACCCCACATCTCCGAGTAGCGCAGTGGGCCCCCCGGGCCGCCACATTACTAGCTGGGGGTCACGGAGCGGCACCCTCCGGGCGCCCGCTGTGCACGCGCGGAGGCATAGAGGCACACGGCGGCCGCCGTCGCGAGGTTCAGGCTCTCGGCCTTGCCGTGGATCGGGACCCGTACGACGGCGTCCGCGAGGGCCCGGGTCTCCTCCGGCAGACCCCACGCCTCGTTGCCGAAGACCCAGGCCGAGGGGGTTCCCATGGTGCCCGCGTCCAGCTCGGCGTCGAGGTCGTCCTCGCCCGCCCCGTCGGCCGCGAGGATCCGTACGCCCGCCGCCCGCAGGCCCTCGACGGCCTTCTCCACGGGGACGCCGACCGCCACGGGGAGGTGGAAGAGGGAGCCGACGGAGGCGCGTACGGACTTGGGGTTGTAGGGGTCCACGGAGGCGTCGGTCAGTACCACCGCGTCTGCGCCGGCGGCGTCCGCGCAGCGCAGCACCGTGCCGGCGTTGCCCGGGTCACGGACGTGCGCGAGGACGGCGACGAGCTTCGGCCGGGCCGCCAGGATGTCCTCGAAGGGCGAGTCCAGGAAGTGGCAGACGCCGACGAGGCCCTGCGGGGTGACGGTCTGCGACACCTCGGCGAGCACCTCGTCGGAGGCGTAGTGCACGCGGGCGCCCGCGCTCAGGGCCGCGTCGACGATCTCGGAGTGGCGCTCGGCGGCCTCGACGGTCGCGAACAGCTCGATCAGGGTCGACGCACCCTCCGGGCCGCGGTGCAGGGCGGCCTCGCGGACCGCCTGCGGGCCCTCGGCGATGAACCGGCGCTCCTTGGTGCGGAAGTTCCGCCGCGCCAGTCGCCTGGCGGCGGCCACCCGCGGGGATCGGGGGGAGATCAGCTCGGCGGGGGTGCGCATCGTCTCAGGGTTCTCTCTCGCGCGGGGCGCGGGGTCGCGGGGGGGGTGTGCCCCTCCGGTGCGGGGCGAACGCACACGGACCCGCAGGCAATCGCCTGCGGGTCCGTGGGTGCCGACTGCTTCACGCGGCCGGCAAAGCCTTACGCAGCAGCCTTGGGGGCGTTGACGTCGGCCGGGAGGGCCTTCTGCGCGACCTCGACCAGCGCGGCGAACGCGTTGGCGTCGTTGACGGCCAGCTCGGCGAGGATCTTGCGGTCCACCTCGATGTTGGCGGCCTTCAGACCCTGGATGAGGCGGTTGTACGTCATGCCGTTCTGGCGGGCAGCGGCGTTGATGCGCTGGATCCACAGCTGACGGAAGTCGCCCTTGCGCTTCTTGCGGTCGTTGAAGTTGTAGACCAGCGAGTGGGTGACCTGCTCCTTGGCCTTGCGGTACAGGCGCGAACGCTGACCGCGGTAGCCGGAGGCCGCCTCGAGGATTGCCCGGCGCTTCTTGTGGGCGTTTACTGCCCGCTTGACGCGTGCCACTTTTTAACTCCTTGTAGCGGGGCCGTGGGTGTCTTCACACGGCCCGAATTCGATGGGGTCCCGGTCTTGACGTCACCGCTCCCGGCAGGGGAGCGGAGGACGTCACTTGCCGAGAAGCTTCTTGATCTTCGCGGCGTCGCCGGGGGCCATCTCCGCGGTGCCGGTCAGGCGGCGGGTGACACGGGACGACTTGTGCTCGAGCAGGTGGCGCTTGCCGGCGCGCTCACGGAGCACCTTGCCGGAGCCGGTGATCTTGAAGCGCTTCTTGGAACCGCTGTGCGTCTTGTTCTTCGGCATAGCGCCGTTATCTCCTCGTCGGTGGCGCTCCCACCGGTCCGGTACCGGACCGGTTCGTGGGAGCGTCATGTTGTATCGGTGATCCGAGACGGGCTGCCCCGGAATCAGGCCTCGGTGTTCGGCTCCTGGGCGGGCGCCTCGTCGGCGACAGCCTCGGTGGCCTCGACCTCGGTGACTGCATCCTCGGCGGTCTCCTCGGAAGGAGCCTCGTCGGAAGGAGCCTCGTCGCCGGTGAGGGCGACACCCTGGCGCTCGGCCTTGCGGGCGGCCTGCGCCTCGCGGGCTTCGGCCATCGCCTCGGTCTTCTTCTTGTGCGGACCGAGGACCATGATCATGTTTCGGCCGTCCTGCTTCGGGTTCGACTCGATGAACCCGAGGTCCTCGACGTCCGAAGCGAGACGCTGCAGCAGTCGGTAGCCGAGTTCCGGCCGGGACTGCTCGCGACCACGGAACATGATCGTGATCTTGACCTTGTCGCCCTGCTTGAGGAACCGAACGACGTGACCCTTCTTGGTGTCATAGTCGTGCGGGTCGATCTTCGGCCGGAGCTTCATTTCCTTGATGACCGTGTGCGCCTGGTTCTTGCGCGCCTCACGGGCCTTCATGGCCGACTCGTACTTGAACTTGCCGTAGTCCATGAGCTTGCAGACCGGCGGGCGTGCGGACGCCGCGACCTCGACCAGGTCGAGGTCGTACTCCTGCGCGAGCTCAAGCGCCTTGGCAAGCGGCACGATGCCGACCTGCTCGCCGCTGGGACCGACAAGCCGTACCTCGGGAACGCGAATCCGGTCGTTGATGCGGGGCTCGGTGCTGATGGATCCTCCTCGGTAGCACCAGACGGCTGCCTGGCAGACAGCCGCTGACGTGTATTTCCGTCAGACCGACCGCAGCGGGGAGAATGAAAAAAGCCCCGCCGGGCACAGGCAGGGGCTCCAAAACGACCGGAGCACCGCCACGTGCGAACCGTGGGGCGCAGACTCGGGCAGCTTTCCATCGTCCGTACGGAACGATGGATGCCGCCTGACCGGTGACCCGCCTCCCGTGAGGGTGGTCGGGTGGGAGATCGGAGCCTCCACTTGTGGGCCGGGGACATACGTCTCCGGCCGGTCGTGACCCAATATAGCATTCCGCGCCAGGGCCGCTCACCCGGCGCTCCGGTCGGGGGCACCCGCCGACCGGCTTATCGTGTGAAGCATGACTGACGCGACCCTCCCCGCCGACCCCGCTGCCGACGCCGCCCCCGATTACGACGCCATGACCCGCGACATCGCGGACGTCCCCGCGGTCGAGGTGATCACCACGGTGGCCGTGCACCTGCTGAGCGCCGCGGCGGTCAACCTGGGCCTGGACAAGCCCGATTCCGAGCACAAGGACCTCGACGAGGCCCGCAAGCTGATCACGGCCCTGGCCGGCCTGGTCACCGCGAGCGCCACCGAGATCAGCTCCTTCCACGCCGCCCCGCTGCGCGACGGCCTGAAGTCGCTCCAGCTCGCCTTCCGCGAGGCCTCGATCGTCCCGGACGAGCCGGGCCAGGGGCCGGGCGAGAAGTACACCGGCCCGGTCTTCGGCTGATCGCGCCCCACCCCCGGCACCACGACGGCCGGTGCGCCCCCGCGAAGGGGCGCACCGGCCCTCTCACGTGCGGGCCTCGTCCGCGGATCCGGCCGTGGTCAGCGGCTGAACAACGCCTCGCCGGGCGGGGCCGGGGCGTCCGCGGGCAGCAGCGCCAGGTCCAGCCCGCGCACCAGCCGGCCCCGCAGCGTCGCGTCCGCCGCCAGGGCCTCGGCGACCCGGCGGGCCGCCGAAGCCGCCGCGGCCTGGCCGTCCGCGGCCGGCACGATCGCGAGGGTGCCGTCGGAGTCCGCGGAGCCCGGGCCCAGGTAGGCGCGCAGGACGGTCGGCTCCGCCGCCACGACGGCCCGTACGGCCTCGCGTACGGCCGGATCGGCGAGCGGGTCCGCGTCCGTGCGGCCCTCGGCCAGCGCGAGCAGCGCGGAGCCGGTCAGCTGGTAGGTGACCGGGCCGGCCAGGTCCAGCACCACGGTGTCGGCCTTCTCGTGCGCGGCGGCCGCCAGGGCCTGGTGCAGCGGGACCGCCACCGGCCGGGCAGCCGGGTCCCAGAGCGCGAGCGAGGCGATGGAGGTGAAGGCGGGCAGCGCCCGCCGGTCGCCCGCCCGCAGCGTCGGGACGGCCATGTCGCTGGTCTTCTCGCGCTTCAGGCCCGTCTCGGGGTCCGTCTCCACCTCGCCGAGGACGGCGACGACCGGGACCAGCAGGCGGGCGTCCTTCAGGGCCGCCAGCACCTGCGGTTCGTTCGACCGGTCCGCGGCCCACGCGGCCAGGGCCGCGCTCAGCCGGGGGTCGGCCGAGCCGTCGTCGTCGGAGAAGCCCGGGTCGGGAATGTTCTTGTTCGCCATGTTCGCCACAGTTACCCGACCCTACTGTGCCGTGAGCGGTGGACGGCCACGGGTGCCCCGCCGCGGGCGCCTGGCCAGTACGGCGGCCAGCGCGAGCAGCACCGCCCCGGCGGCCGCGGCCTCGGGGGCGCCCAGCCGGGCGTCCCGCTCGCGCGGGCGGGCCGGGTCGGGGCCGGGGCCGAAGTACGGGCGCCCGGCCGCGGCGGGCGCGGGGACCGGCGCCTGCGGCCTCATCGCCTCCGCGATCTGGAGGGCGGCGACGGGGTCCGCCATCCCGTGGCCGCGGGCGTCGTCGCGGCCGCCGGCCGGGCTGTCGGAGGCGGTGTCCTCCAGCAGCTTCTTGACCTGGGCCGGAGACAGGTCCGGGTGGGCGGCCTTGACGAGGGCCGCGGCGCCGGAGACGAAGGCGGCCGCGGCGCTGGTGCCCCAGCCCTCGTAGTACGAGCGGTCGGGGTCGGCGATGACGACGTCGACGCCGGGGGCGCTGACGGTGGCGTACCAGTTGCGGGTGGAGAACTTGGCCTTCCTGCCGCGGCGGTCGACGGCCGTGACGGCTATCACCCCCGGGTAGGCGGCCGGGTAGGAGACGCGGTCGCCGCTCTCGCCGCCGTTGCCCGCGGAGGCGACGACGATCACGCCCTTGGCGAGCGCGTACTGGACGGCCTCGTCCTCCCCCGCCTCGTGGTGGGCGGAGTCGCTGTCGTCGCCGAGGGACAGGTTGATCACGTCGGCGCCGTTGTCGGCGGCCCAGCGGATGCCGTCGGCGAGGGCGCCGCCCTTGCTGTCGCGGGCCTGGGCGCGGCCCGGGTCGCCCTCCTCCAGGATCACCCGGACCGGCAGGATCTTGGCCTGCGGGGCGATGCCGAGGACGCCTTGGCCGTGACCGGGGCCGTGACCGTGCCCGGCGATGATGCTCGCCATGGCGGTGCCGTGCCGGGCCCAGGACCGGTCGCCGCGGCCGGCGCCCATGCCGATGAGGTCGGTGCCGCCGAGGACCTGGCCTGCGAGGTCGGGGTGGGAGTCGTCCACGCCGGTGTCGAGGACGGCGACGGTGACGCCGTCGCCGCGGGTGGTGCCCCAGGCCTCTTCGGCGCGCAGGGCCAGGAGGCCCCACTGGCGGTCGCGGATGTTGTCGGCGGCGGCCGGGGAGGCGGTGGCCGCCGTGAGGACGGCGGCGAAGGCCAGGGTGGCGGCGGCGCGGGTGACGGCGGCCCGGACCCGTCGGGGCGTCATCGGGCCTCCGGGGCGGGGGTGGCGGGCGGGGCGGCGAGGAGGGCCAGCCCGTCTCCGATGCGGTCGGCGACGGCCTTGGCCTCGTGGCCGAGGCCTGACTGGGCGACGGCTCCCGTGGCGTCCTTCCTCATCACGTCCTCCGCCGGGCGGGGCGCGTCCAGGAGCCGGCCGTCGGCGAAGGCGGAGACCGTGTAGACGACGGCGGGGACCTGGCCCTGTACGGACGCGGTCCAGGCGGCGCGCTGGGTGTCGGCGAATCCGTACGCGGGCGGAGCGGTGAACCGGCCGGTCAGGGCCTTCATCGCGGGGGCGTCGGCGGGTGTGAAGACCACGCCGACGGTGACGAGGAAGCTGCGGGTGGCATCCGTGTAGGTGGCGCGCAGTACGCGGGTGCAGCCGGTGGCGGCCAGCAGGCGCTGCCAGTCGGGTGCGAGCGCGGCGGGGCAGTCGGCGTCCGGGGCGAGCGCGATGCGGGTCCAGGTGCGGTTCGAGCCGCCGGGACCGGCGGTGGGGCCGGAGAGGACGGGCGGGAAGAGGGCGTCCACGGGAGCGGACCGCCACAGGGACTCGGCCTTGCGGTAGGCGGCGCCGGCGGGCAAGGGGCGGTGCGCGGCGCGGTGTTCGAGCCAGGTGTCGGCTCCGGCGCCGCCGAGGAGGCCGATGCCGAGCAGGGCGCAGAGCGCGGCGGCCAGGACCCGTCCGGGGCGGCGGGTCGGTGCGGGCGAGGGCGGCTCGGCGGGGGTCGGGGGCGGATCGGGCTCGCCCAGGACCGCGGTCCGCGGTGTCGACGTGGTCATCCGGCGGCTCCGCCCCCCGTTCCGTACGGCTGCCTGCCCGTACTCTACGGGGTCGCCGGGCAGGGACCCGGCGGTCCCCCGCGGGGGCTCGGCGGGATACGGGGCCAAGGGGAGCCCCCGTGCCCTACCCATCGGTAGAGACGTCTGGCAAGCTCCCGCCATGAACTCCGCCGCCGCCGATCGCGCCCGGTACGACCGGGCGACCGCGCACCTGGACGCGCCGCTGGCCATCGTGGATCTCGACGCGTTCGACGCCAATGCCGACGACCTCGTGCGCAGGGCGGGCGGGAAGCCGGTGCGCGTCGCCAGCAAGTCCGTCCGCTGCCGTGCGCTCCTCGAACGGGTCCTGGCCCGGCCCGGGTTCGCCGGGATCATGTCGTACACGCTCGCCGAGTCGCTGTGGCTGGCCCGGTCCGGGTTCGAGGACGTGCTGCTCGCCTATCCGTCCGCCGACCGGGCCGCGTTCGCCGAGCTGGCCGCCGATCCCAAGCTGGCCGCCGCGGTCACCGTCATGGTGGACGATCTCGCGCAGCTCGACCTCATCGAGCGGTCGCGGGACGGTGGCGCCGAGGAGGTCCGGGTCTGTCTGGAGCTGGACACCGCCCTGCACCTGCTGGGCGGGAGGGTGCGGGTCGGGGCGCGGAGGTCACCTCTGCGGGAGCCCGGTGAGCTGGCCGAGCTGGCCCGTGCGGTCTCCGCCCGGCGCGGGTTCCGGGTGGTCGGGCTGATGGCGTACGAGGGGCACGTCGCCGGGGTCGGGGACGCGTTGGCGGGCCGACCGCTGCGGTCCCGCGCCATCCGGTTCATGCAGAGCGCGGCGCGCAGGGAGCTGGCGGCACGTCGGGCCGAGGTGGTGCGGGCCGTGCGCGCGGTGGTGCCCGGCCTGGAGTTCGTCAACGGGGGCGGGACCGGCAGCGTGCAGCAGACGGCCTCGGAGGACGCGGTGACGGAGATCGCCGCCGGTTCGGGGCTGTACGTGCCCCGGCTGTTCGACAACTACACCTCGTTCAGCGGGCGTCCGGCCGCGCTCTTCGCGCAGCCGGTCGTGCGCAGGCCCGGTGTGGGTGTGGTGACCGTGCTGGGCGGCGGGTATCCCGCCTCCGGTGCGCCCGGCGCGGACCGGCTGCCGGTCCCGTACCTGCCGGAGGGCCTGCGCTACGACCCGCAGGAGGGCGCGGGCGAGGTGCAGACCCCGCTGCTCGGCAGCCCGGCCGACGATCTGCTGATCGGCGACCGGGTGTGGTTCCGGCATGCGAAGGCGGGCGAACTGTGCGAGCGGTTCGACACCTTGCACCTGGTGGAGGGCGACCGGGTGACGGCCACCGCCCCGACGTACCGGGGCGAGGGCCGCACGTTCCTCTAGTAGACCGAGTCCGTCTGGTCCGGGATGACGCTCGTGTCACCCCGCAGGACCGGGCCCTTGGTGCCGTCGCGGTCGACGTACCCCGTCGTGGCGCACGGGTAGGGTCCGGTCTTCTGCTTCTTGGGCTCGATGAACATCGGGTTCACGATCCACCGGCCGTCGCTGTTGTCGTACGCCCGGCACATCAGCTCGTTCTTGTTGCGGTTCACGACGAGGCGCAGGGCGGTCGCGTCGCGCAGGAACGAGACGTCGGTGTCGGAGTCGCCCGCGGCGAACACCTGGCGGCGGGCGGCCGGCTGGACCTTCTCGGCCGCCGCGCCGCGCACGCCGAAGATCTCCTTGTTGATCCAGCAGCGCTTGCCGTCGATGTACGTGATCATCGTGTCGGCGCCGTCCCCGACGGATCCGCAGCCCTGGAGGTGGGGGGTGAACTTCCCGCCGTGCGTGGTGGTGTTGCGGATGCCGATGACGTGCTGCGCGTCGATGCCCACGCCCTCGGCCCACACCTCGACGACCGGCTGCGGCGAGGCCGAGCTGATCCAGACGTCGAAGCCGGCCTTCCGCAGGGCGGCGATCAGGTCCTTCTGCTGGTCGTAGTATCGGACCCAGCCGGTGGCGGTGCCGCTGCCGACCTGCTGCGTGGTGCCCATGGGCGCGGCGAGGTTCTCGGTGCGGGCGGCGGCGGCGAAGCCGCGGATCTCGCGGGCGGTCCAGCCCTGCATCAGCTGGGGGAGCCAGGCGTAGGCGGGTTCGGTCGTACGGCGGTCCCAGCCTCCGAAGGCGGCGGCGCCGGCCTTGGTCGCGGCGGTGCCGTAGACGGCGTTGATCTCGTCGGCGCAGCGGGTGCCTTCGGGTGTTCCGGTCGGCAGCGGGGCGCCGGGGCGGGCGAGCGTGCCGCAGGCGTCGGCCAGCGCGGTGGCGGCGGCGGGTGTGAGGTGGCGGCTGGTGGTGGACCAGTCCCCGCGGGCGGGCTGGCGGATCTTGCCGTTGCGCAGCAGCCAGAACATGGTGGCGTCGCCGACGTCGTTCTTGACGACGGTGTTGTCCCAGTCGAAGACGGCGACGGGCTTGGTCCGGCTCGGCCGGTACGGGTTGCAGCTGCCGTACCGGTCGATGAGCTGCTGGAGGCGGGCCTGGTTGTCCCCGTACCAGCCGGACCCGACGGCCGGCCGGGGGCAGGGGGTCTGGCCCGCCTGGGCCGGCGGTGCCAGGAGGAGTCCGGAGCCGGTGACCGCCATGAGGGCGAGGGGGGCCGCCCACTTTCTCTGCATGCTGCTCCTCGGGGTGAATGGGAAAGGGGACAGCCGGGCGCCTCGCGGCGCCCGGCTGGTGGGGCTGTGGACGGGGAGGGCCTACAGGGGGGTGACGTAGGCGCCCGAGATGCCGCCGTCGACGAGGAAGTCGGTGGCGTTGATGAAGGAGGAGTCGTCGCTGGCGAGGAAGGCGACGGCGGCGGCGATCTCGGTGGGCTCGGCGAAGCGGCCCAGCGGGATGTGCACGAGGCGGCGGGCGGCGCGCTCCGGGTCCTTGGCGAAGAGCTCCTGGAGGAGCGGGGTGTTGACCGGGCCCGGGCACAGGGCGTTGACGCGGATGCCCTCGCGGGCGAACTGGACGCCGAGTTCGCGGGACATGGCCAGCACGCCGCCCTTGGAGGCGGTGTAGGAGATCTGCGAGGTGGCGGCGCCCATGATGGCCACGAAGGAGGCGGTGTTGATGATCGAGCCGCGGCCCTGGCGCTGCATGTAGGGGAGGGCGGCCTTGCAGCAGAGGTAGACGGAGGTGAGGTTGACGTCCTGGACGCGCTTCCAGGCCTCCAGACCGGTGGTGAGGATGGAGTCGTCGTCCGGGGGCGAGATGCCCGCGTTGTTGAAGGCGATGTCGACGGAGCCGTAGGTGTCGAAGGCGGTCTTGAACAGGGCCTCGACCTCCTCGGGGCTGGTGACGTCGACCTTCACGAAGGTGCCGCCGACCTCCTCCGCCGCGGCCTTGCCGGCCGTCTCGTCGATGTCGCCGCAGACGATGTTGGCGCCCTCGGAGGCCAGGCGGCGGGCGGTGGCGAGGCCGATGCCGCTGCCGGCTCCGGTGATGACGGCGGTGCGGCCGACCAGCCGACGGCAGATGATCTCTTCAGTGGTCTGACTGGACATGGTTTTCAGGCCTCCGTGCTGATGAAGACGTTCTTGGTCTCGGTGAAAGCGGTGAGGGCGTCGGGTCCGAGCTCGCGGCCGAGGCCGGACTGCTTGTAGCCGCCGAAGGGGGTCCAGTAGCGGACGCTGCTGTGGGAGTTGACGGACAGGTTGCCGGCGGCGACGGCGCGCGAGACGCGCAGCGCGCGGCCGATGTCGCGGGTCCAGAGGGAGCCGGAGAGGCCGTACTCGGTCGCGTTGGCCAGGCGGACGGCGTCCTCCTCGTCCTCGAAGGGCAGGACGACGGCGACCGGGCCGAAGACCTCCTCGGCGGCCACGGGCGCCGTGGGGGCGACGTCCGTGACGAGGGTCGGCGGGTACCAGAAGCCGGGTCCGTCGGGGGCGGTGCCGCGGATCGCGGTGAGGTCGTCGGTGACGTAGGACCGTACGCGCTCCAGCTGCGGCCGGGAGATCAGCGGGCCCATCTGGGTCTTCTCGTCGGAGGGGTCGCCGACCACCACCGATTCGATGCCGGGGGCGACCAGCTCCAGGAAGCGGTCGTACGCGGAGCGCTGTACGAGGATCCGGGTGCGGGCGCAGCAGTCCTGGCCGGTGTTGTCGAGGAAGGCCATGGGGGCGGCGGCCGCGGCGGCTTCGAGGTCCGCGTCCGCGAAGACGATGTTCGGGCTCTTGCCTCCGAGTTCGAGGGTGACGCGCTTCACCCGGTCGGCGCACTTGGCCATGATCTGCTTGCCGACGCGGGTGGAGCCGGTAAAGACGATCTTCGCGACGCCGGGGTGCTCGACGAGCGCGTCGCCCGCGACCGCCCCGTGGCCGGGGAGCACCTGGAAGAGGTGTTCGGGGATCCCGGCTTCGAGGGCGAGTTCGGCGAGGCGCAGCGCGGTCAGCGGTGTGGTCTCGGCGGGCTTGAGGATGACGGCGTTGCCCGCGGCGAGGGCCGGTGCCAGGCCCCAGGCTGCGATCGGCATGGGGAAGTTCCAGGGGGCGATCACGCCGATGACGCCGAGGGGTTCGAGGAAGGTGACGTCGATGCCCCCGGCGACGGGGATCTGGCGGCCGGAGAGCCGTTCCACTCCCCCGGCTGCGAATTCGAGCAGGTCGCGGACGTTGCCCGCTTCCCAGCGGGCGTTGCCGACGGTGTGTCCGGCTTCGCGGACCTCCAGCTGGGCCAGTTCCTCGATGTGCCCGTCGACGACCGCGGCGAAGCGGCGCAGCAGTCTGGCGCGGTCGGCGGGTGCGGCCGCCGCCCAGCCGCGCTGGGCCGCGGCGGCTCGGGCGACGGCGGCGTCGACATCGTCCCGTGTGGCGGCCGGGACGATGGCGACGGTTTCCTCGGTGGCCGGATTCAGCACTCTCAGATCGAGTGGGGCCAGCGCATCGGACACGTGGTGCCTCTCAGACTTTCGGTGGATGGTTACAGGCGTTCGAAGGAGCGGCGCAGCTCCCAGTCCGTTACGGCGGAGTCGTAGGCGTCGAGTTCGACGCGGGCCATGTTCCGGTAGTGGGCGACCACCTCGGGGCCGAAGGCGGCCTTGGCGATCTCGCTGTTCTCCCAGAGCTCGGCGGCCTCGCGCAGGGTCGCGGGGACGTGCGCGTAGTCGGCGGTGTAGGCGTTCCCGCCGCAGGCCTCGGGCAGTTCCAGGCGGTTCTCGATGCCGTAGAGCCCGGCCGCGACCAGGCCGGCGACGGCGAGGTACGGGTTGACGTCACCGCCGGGGAGGCGGTTCTCGAAGCGCATGGAGCGGCCGTGGCCGACGACCCGCAGGGCGCAGGTCCGGTTGTCCACGCCCCAGGCGACGGCGGTCGGTGCGAAGGATCCCGGCCGGAAACGCTTGTACGAATTGATGTTCGGGGCGTAGAGAAGGGAGAAGTCGCGCAGTGCGGCGAGCTGGCCGGCCAGGAAGTGTCGCATCACCGGTGACATTCCGCCTGGTCCGTCCCCGGCCATCGCGTTGCGTCCGTCGGCGTCGCCCAGCGAGAGGTGGATATGGCAGGAGTTGCCCTCCCGTTCGTCGTACTTGGCCATGAAGGTGAGCGAGACGCCCTCCTGCGCGGCGATCTCCTTGGCCCCGGTCTTGTACACGGAGTGCTGGTCGCAGGTGGTGAGCGCCTCGTCGTAGCGGAAGGCGATCTCGTGCTGGCCGAGGTTGCACTCCCCCTTCGCCGACTCGACGATCAAGCCCGCGGCCTGCATCT
Source organism: Streptomyces sp. NBC_00190 (assembly GCF_036203305.1). Taxonomy (GTDB): domain Bacteria; phylum Actinomycetota; class Actinomycetes; order Streptomycetales; family Streptomycetaceae; genus Streptomyces. The sequence goes on from NZ_CP108131.1 coordinate 1,877,615, forward strand.
CGTTGCGGATGCGGCGCAGCAGGGGTTCGATGCGCCCGGTCCCGAGGACGGAGTAGTCGATGTTGTACTGGTTGGCGGGGGTCAGGCCGCGGTAGCCCGCGTTCCAGGCCTGCTCGTAGGTGTCCTGGAAGACCATGAACTCCAGCTCGGTGCCGACCATCGCGGTGTAGCCGTGCTCGGCGAGGCGCTCCAGCTGGCGGCGCAGGATCTGCCGGGGCGCCGCGACGACCGGCGACCCGTCGTTCCAGGCCAGGTCGGCGAGGATGAAGGCGCTGCCGGGGTTCCAGGGGATGCGGCGCAGGGTGGCGGGGTCGGGGTGCATGGCGAAGTCGCCGTAGCCCCGGTCCCAGGAGGACATCTCGTATCCGTCGACGGTGTTCATGTCGGTGTCGACGGCGAGGAGGTAGTTGCAGCCCTCCGTGCCGTGCGCGAGGACCTCGTCGAGGAAGAACTGTGCGGCGAACCGCTTGCCCTGGAGGCGTCCCTGCATGTCGGGGAAGGCCAGGACGACTGTGTCGATCTCACCACTGGCGACCAGGGAGCGGAGCTCCTCGATCGCGAGCGGGGGCTTGCGGTCTACCACTGGAATCTCTCCTTCGGTGAGCCGAGTGGGCCTAAGGTATTGAATAGAACCATTGCTTGGGAAGGGGATGAGCCGAGATGACCGACACGGCGAGCGAGGGCGGCGCGATCGCGCGGCTGAATCCCGTACTGCGGCAGGTGCGGGCGGGCAACGGTTTCGAGGAGGCGCTCGAACAGATCCTCCAGGTGGTCCGGCTGGGCCTGGTGCCGGGCGGCGAACGGCTTCCGCCCGAGCGCGAGTTGGCCGAGCGGATGGGGATCAGCCGGGTCACGCTGCGCGAGGTGCTGAAGGTACTGCAGGACCAGGGGCTGGTGGAGGCGCGGCGCGGGCGGTACGGCGGAACGTTCGTGCTGCCCCGGCCCGACACCCCGGCGGGCATCGTCGAGGAGGAGCTGCGCCGACGGGTCGCCGGCGTGGACATCGAGGACGCCCTGCGGTTCCGCGAGGTCCTGGAGGTGGGGGCGGCCGGCCTGTGCGCCTCCCAGGGGCTCACCGAGGAGGGCACCGAGCGGCTGCTCGCCGCCCTGACCGCCACCCACGACGCCCCGCTCGCCGACTACCGCCGCCAGGACACGCTCTTCCACCTGACCCTCTGCGAACTGGCCGGCTCCGCCACCCTGACGGCCCAGTACGCGGCGGTCCGGGCCACGGTCAACGACCTGCTGGACTGCATCCCGCTCCTGGTGCGCAACCTGGAGCACTCGCAGCAGCAGCACACCTCACTGGTGGAGTCCGTGCTGGAGCGGGACGCGGCCGGGGCGCGCGAGACGATGCGCGAGCACTGCTGCGGCACGGCGGCGCTGCTGCGGGGCTTCCTGGCCTGAACATCGGGAGGGTTTCGTAACCTCCGTTTAACGCAGAGGTCTTGCGCACTCCACTGCAATCGGGCAAAGGTACGCCCCACAACCATTGCCCTGAGGCAGGAGCGCACGATGGCCGACGACATCGAGGCACGGCTGACAGCCGTGCCCGCACCCCCCACGTCCCCCGACGGCGGCGACACGTCCGCCGACTACCTGGAACGCCGCACGCTGCGCCGCGGCAGCGCCGGCTGGCTGCTGCTCACCGGCCTGGGCGTCGCGTACGTCGTCTCCGGGGACTTCTCCGGCTGGAACGTAGGCCTCGACAAGGGCGGCTTCGGCGGCCTCGCCATCGCCACCGTCCTCATGGGCGCGATGTACGCGTGCCTGGTCTTCTCCCTGGCGGAGCTGTCCACCATCCTGCCGACGGCGGGCGGGGGTTACGGCTTCGCCCGCCGCGCGCTGGGCCCCTGGGGCGGCTTCCTCACCGGTACCGCGATCCTCATCGAGTACATCCTGGCCCCGGCGGCGATCGTCATCTTCATCGGCGACTACGTCGAGTCCCTCGGCCTCTTCGGACTCACCTCCAGCTGGCCCGTCTACCTCGGCTGCTTCGTCGTCTTCATCGGGGTCCACCTCTGGGGCGTCGGCGAAGCCCTGCGCTTCAGCCTCGTCGTGACCGCCGTCGCCGTCGCCGCACTGCTGATCTTCGCGGTGGGCGCCTTCACCGAGTTCAGCGCCGACGGCCTGAACGACATCCCGGTCGACGCCAACGCCTTCGGCTCGAACTCCTGGCTGCCGCTGGGCGTGCTGGGCATCTGGGCCGCGTTCCCCTTCGGCATGTGGTTCTTCCTGGGTGTGGAAGGCGTACCGCTGGCGGCCGAAGAGGCCAAGGACCCGGTCCGCTCCATGCCGAAGGCCCTGTCCATCTCCATGGGCATCCTCGCCCTGCTGGCGCTGATCACCTTCTTCGCGGCGACGGGCGCGCAGGGCGCGGACGCCGTCAAGTCGGCGGGCAACCCGCTGGTCGTGGCGCTGGAGGGGGACGGCGGCCCGACCGCGCTCAGCCGCTTCGTCAACTACGCGGGCCTCGCCGGGCTGGTGGCCTCGTTCTTCTCGCTCATCTACGCGGGCTCGCGCCAGCTCTTCGCCCTCTCCCGGGCCGGCTACCTGCCCCGGTTCCTCTCCCTGACCTCGAAGCGCAAGGCCCCGTACCTGGGCCTGGTCATCCCCGGCGCGATCGGCTTCGCGCTCGCCGCCGCCACGGGCGACGGCGCGCGGATGCTGAACATCGCGGTGTTCGGCGCGACCATCTCCTACGCCCTGATGGCCCTCTCGCACATGGTGCTGCGCCGCCGGGAGCCGGGCCTGGAGCGCCCGTACCGCACCCCCGGCGGAATCCTGACCTCCTCGGTGGCCTTCGTACTCGCCCTGTCGGCCCTCGTCGCCACCTTCCTGGTGGACAAGGACGCGGCATTCATCGCCCTGGCCGTGTACGCCGTCGCCCTCGCCTACTTCGCGATCTACAGTCGGCACCACCTCGTGGCCTCGGCCCCGGAGGAGGAGTTCGCGGCCTTGGCGGAAGCCGAGGCCGAGCTGGCCCGCGACTGAAATCCTGACACCGGCTCAGACCCCGACCCCTGCCTTGCCCCTGGAGGTAAAGACCGTGCCACGGCCGCTCATCGGCATCACCACCTACGTGGAGGAATCCACCCGCTACCGCGTGTGGGACCTCGATACGGCGCTCGTACCCACCGGGTACTACGAACTCGTCCAGGCGGCGGGCGGTGCGGCCGTGCTGCTCCCGCCGGACGCAACAGGGGCGGCGGCGGAGGTGCTGAGCCGGCTGGACGGCCTGGTCGTCGCGGGCGGCCCGGACATGGACCCGGCCCGCTACGGCGCCGCCCGTGACTCCCGTACGGGTCCCCCCGCGACGGTCCGCGACGAGTGGGAACTGGCCCTGATCTCGGCCGCGCTGGAGGCGGACATGCCGCTGCTCGGCATCTGCCGGGGCATGCAGGCGCTGAACGTGGCCCTGGGCGGCAGCCTGGTCCAGCACATCGACGGTCACTTCGAGACGCCGGGCACCTTCTCCTGGCACTCCGTCCGCCCGGTCCCGGGCACCCGGTACGCGGCCCTGGTACCGGAGGAGGCGGAGGTCCCGACCTACCACCACCAGGCCGTCGAACGCCTGGGCAGCGGCCTGGTGGTCTCGGCGCACGCGGTCGACGGCACGGTGGAGGCGATCGAACTCCCGGACCCGGAGCGGTGGGTGCTGGGCGTCCAGTGGCACCCGGAGCGCGACAAGGACACCCGCGTTCTGGCGTCCCTGATCGAAGCCGCCACCGCCCGCGCGGCGGCCCCGGCGCACTGAGCACCGCGCAGGGCCGAACGGTGCGGCGCCGCTCCCGGGACACCCGGCAGCGGCGCCGCACCGTTCGGCTTCGCCGGGATCGACGCGCGGCCCGCCCCTGGGGCAATACGGCTAGGCCTTGCCGCGGGTCAGCGACAGCAGGTCACGGGCCGGGCCCGCCGGCCGGGAGCCCGCCGGCCAGACCGCCCGCAGGGCCCGCCCGAGGACGGCGCCCGAAACCGGCACCTCCACCAGCCTGCGCGCCGCCAGCTCGTCCACCACCGCCAGTTCCGAGAGCACGCACGGCCCCGCGCCGCTCAGCGCCGCCGCCTTCACGGCGGTGGTCGACGCCAGTTCCAGCAGCGGCGCCGCCAGCCCCCCGCTCCCCGCCAGCGCGGCGTCCAGCACCTGCCGCGTTCCCGACCCCCGCTCCCGCAGGATCAGCGGCGCGGACGCCAGCTCGGCCACCTCCACGCCCCGCGAACGCCGCGCCCACGGGTGGCCCGGCGCGACCGCCACCACGAGGCGGTCCTGCGCGATCACCGCCGAGTCGAGCCCCTCCGCAACCGTCAGCCCCTCCACGAAGCCGAGGTCCGCCTCGTGCACGAGGACCCGCTGCGCGACCAGCGCCGAGTTCCCGGCCTGCAGCGACACCGCCGTATCCGGCCGCTGCCCGCGCAGCGCGATCAGCCACCCCGGCATCAGGTACTCCGCGATGGTCATGCTGGCGGCCACCCGCAGCCGCGAGTCGCGCCGCCCGCGCAGCGCCTGCGCGCCCGCGTCGAAGGCCTCGGCCGCCTCCACCACGCGCCGGGCCCAGTCGGTGACCAGCGCGCCTTCCGCCGTCAGCGTCGAACCCCGCGGCGAGCGGTCCACCAGGGCCACCCCCAACCGCGCCTCCATCGCCCGGATCCGGCTGCTCGCCGCGGGCTGGGTGATTCCCAGCCGCCGGGCCGCGCCGCTCAGGCTGCCGACGCGCGCGACCGCGAGCAGCAGTTCCAACGCGCCCAGGTCCGGCACCCGGTGTGCCAGCGGCACCCGCTCCTCATCACCCATAACATCAGTTTATGGCCTCATAGGAAGACACCCTCTGCCGCCCGGTGCGCCGCGGCGGCACGCTGGGCCCATGGCCACCACCATCGTGCGACCCCGCACCACCTCCACCCCCGAGACCGCTCCCCGGGCCCACAAGGCCCTGCGGCACCTCGGCCCCAACTGGTACGCCTCCGTCATGGGCACGGCGATCGTCGCCAACGCCGGCGCGACCCTCCCGTACCAGCTCCCCGGCCAGCGCGTGGTCTGCCAGATCGTCTGGGCGCTGTCCGCCGTCCTCCTCGCCGTGCTGCTCACCGCGCGCGCCGGGCACTGGATCCACCACCGCGACCAGGCCCGCGCCCACCTCCTCGACCCCGCCGTCGCCCCGTTCTACGGCTGTCTCTCGATGGCGCTGCTGGCCGTCGGCGGCGGCACCCTGATCGTCGGCAAGGACCTCATCGGGACCGGCGCCGCCGTCGCCGCGGACGCCGTGCTGTTCACCGTCGGCACCGTGATCGGCCTGGTCATGGCGGTGGCGGTGCCCTACCTGATGGTGGTCCGCCACAAGGTCGAGGCGAAGCAGGCCACCCCCGTCTTGCTGCTTCCCCTGGTCGCCCCCATGGTCTCCGCCGCGGTCGGCCCGCTGCTGATACCCCACCTGCCAGCCGGACAGCCCCGCGAGGCCCTGCTGTTCGCCTGCTACGCCATGTTCGGCATCAGCCTGTTCGCCACCCTGCTGATGCTCCCCCTGGTCTTCGGCCGGCTGATCGTCGGCGGCCCGCTCCCCCTGGCCCTCACCCCGACCCTCTTCCTGGTCCTCGGCCCCCTCGGCCAGTCCACCACCGCCGTGAACCAGCTCGCCGACATGGCACCCCGGTCGGTCGGCGCCCCCTACGCCGGTGCGCTCGGCGCCTTCGCAGTCGTCTACGGGGTCCCGGTGACGGGCTTCGCCCTGCTGTGGCTGGCCCTGGCCACGGCCATGCTGATCAGGGCCGCCCGTAACGGCATGGGCTTCGCGATGACCTGGTGGGCCCTGACCTTCCCCGTCGGCACCTGTGTCACCGGCGCCGCCGGCCTGGCCCGCCACACCGGCCTGACCGCCTTCGCCTGGCTCGCCTCGGCGCTCTTCCTGGCCCTGCTGACCGCCTGGCTCCTGGCCGCCGCCCACACCCTGCGCGGCCTGGCCGCCGGCCGCCTCCTCGCCGGCTGAGCCGGTTCTCGGCGCAGGACGTACCGGTCAGCGCGCCGCGCGCAGGGCCCCGGCCAAGGCGGCCGGGGCCTCGGCCAGCGAAGGCCCGTACCAGGTGAGGTGACGGCCGCTGACCAGCGCGGCGGGCAGCCCCGGGAACGCCTCCGGGCCGTCATCGGCGGTGAAGCGGTACGGCTCGTCCGGGAGCACCACCAGATCGCAGCCGGCCGCGGCGAGCTCCTCCACCGGGATCCGCGGATACCGCTCCCCGTGCCCGGCGTAGACGTTGCGTACGCCGAGGCGTGCCAGCAGGTCACCCGCGAAGGTGTCCCGGCCCAGCACCATCCACGGCCGCCGCCACACGGGTACGAAGGCCTGGAGCGAGCCGACCGGCTCCACCCGCGCCCACGCGTCCTCCGCGTCGGAGAGCCACCCGGGCCTCGTCAGCCCCAGTGCCCCCACCAGTACCCGGTCCAGCTCACGCAGCGCCTGGGGCAGGTCCCGGATCTCGGTGACCAGCACCTCCACCCCGGCCGCCCGCAGGGCCGCCAGGTCCGGGGCCCGGTTCTCCTCCTCGTTGGCGATCACCAGGTCGGGGCGCAGCTCGACGATCCTGCGTACGTCGGGGTTCTTCGTCCCCCCGATCCGCACCGCGCCCCCCAGGTCTGCCGGGTGGGTGCACCAGTCCGTGACACCGGCCAGCAGCCCGGGCGCGCTCTCGGCCACCGCCTCGGTCAGCGACGGCACCAGCGAGACGACCCGCCGCACGCCGCTCAATGCCCGGGGGACGGCGGCTCGGACGTCGCGTGGATGTGCTCGCCCACCGCGACGACCAGGAGCCGGGTGTCCTCGGTGACGGCCCGCCAGCGGTGGCGCACGCCGCCCGACAGGAACAGGGCGTCGCCGCTCTCCAGCCGGTAGGCGCGTCCCTCCGCCTCCACCTGGCAGGCTCCGGCGACCACGTACATCAGCTCGTCGTTGCGGTGCTGGTACTCCCGCCCGGCGTCCTGGTCCCCGGTGAACTCCAGCGCGTGCAGCTGGTGGTGCCCGCGTACGAGGGGCCGCACGCCGGGGACCGGGGTGAGCCCGGATTCGTCGCCGGCCCGTACGAGGTCCACCGTGCGCGCGGTGTCGGAGGCGGCCAGCAGTTCGACGGCCGTGGTCTCCAGCGCGTCCGCGACCCGCTCCAGGGACCGCATGCTGGGCCGGGCCCGCTCGTTCTCTATCTGGCTCAGGAACGGGACCGACAGGCCGCTGCGCGCCGACACGGCGGCAAGGGTCAGGTGGAGCGCGCGACGCCGCTTGCGCACGGCCACGCCCACTCGGAGCGGTTCCTTGCCGTCCTTGTCCTTGCCCTTGTCGTCCTTGTCGTTCATTTCGGGGCTGCCCTCCCCTTGTCCGTTGCACATCGGTGTGCTGTAAGCACCTTACGCAGCAACCGCCTCCGGTTTCGCCCGCACGGCTCTTCCCGTACCGGCCCGCTCACTGTCCGTCGCGGCCCCCGCCGGACGTGTCGGCGCGTTGCGGCATCATCGTCTGCGTGACGACACGACGCCTGATGCTCCTGGACACCGCCTCCCTCTACTACCGCGCCTACTTCGGTGTGCCGGACTCCGTGAAGGCTCCGGACGGCACTCCGGTCAACGCCGTGCGCGGACTGCTCGACTTCATCGGACGGCTGGTCCAGGACCACCGCCCGGACGACCTGGTGGCCTGCATGGACGCCGACTGGCGACCGCACTGGCGGGTGGACCTGATCCCCTCCTACAAGGCCCACCGGGTCGCACAGGAGACCGCGAGCGGCCCGGACGTGGAGGAGACCCCGGACACCCTCGCCCCGCAGGTGCCGATCATCGAGACGGCGCTCGACGCCTTCGGCATCGCCCGCGTGGGCGTCGCCGGCTACGAGGCGGACGACGTGATCGGTACGCTCACCACCCGCGCGACGGGCCCGGTGGACATCGTCACCGGCGACCGGGACCTGTACCAGCTGGTGGACGACGCCAGGCAGCGCCGCGTGCTCTACCCCCTCAAGGGCGTGGGCTCGCTCCAGGTGACGGACGAGGCGTGGCTGCGCGAGAAGTACGGGGTGGACGGCCCGGGCTACGCGGACCTGGCGCTGCTGCGCGGTGACCCGAGCGACGGCCTGCCGGGCGTCCCCGGCATCGGCGAGAAGACCGCGGCGAAGCTCCTCGACGCCTACGGGAACCTCGCCGGGATCATCGCGGCGATCGACGACCCGAAGTCGAAGCTGACCCCCACCCAGCGCAAGCGCCTGGACGAGTCCCGTCCTTATCTGGCCGTGGCCCCGAAGGTGGTGCAGGTGGCCTCCGACGTCCCGCTGCCCCCGTTCGATCCGGCCCTTCCCGCGGTCCCGGCGCAGCCGGATCTGGTCGACGCGCTAACCCATCGGTGGGGTCTGGGCGGGGCAGTGTCCCGGCTGAGCACTGCGCTCCGCCCTTGAGGTGCTAACTTAGGTAAGGCTAAGTTTCTGGGGAGTCAGGGGAGACACCGTGGCAGAAGGACGCGCCCGCAGCGTCGGCACCGCCGTCGTCGTACGCACCGAGCGGCTGACACCGCACATGGTGCGCCTCGTGCTGGGCGGGGACGGCCTGGCCGGATTCGGCGCGGGTGAGTTCACCGACCACTACATCAAGATCCTCTTCCCCCCGGAGGGCGTCACCTACCCCGCGCCGTGGGACCTCGACCGGATCCGCGCCGACTTCCCCCGGGCACAGTGGCCGCGCCAGCGCGCGTACACCGTACGGGGCTGGGACCCGGCGCACCTGGAGCTGACCCTCGACTTCGTCGTCCACGGCGACGAGGGTGTGGCCGGCCCCTGGGCCGCGCGGGCGCAGCCGGGTGAGCTCGTACGCTTCCTCGGCCCGGGCGGCGCCTACGCCCCGGACCCGGCGGCCGGCTGGCACCTGCTGGTGGGCGACGAGAGCGCGCTGCCGGCGATCGCCGCGGCGATGGAGCGGATGCCGGTGGGTGCGCGGGTCCACGCCTTCGTGGAGGTCGAGGGTCCGCAGGGCCAGCAGAAGGTCGCCACCCCGGACGGGGTCGTGCCGGTCTGGCTGCACCGCGGCGACCGCCCGATCGGCGAGGCCCTGGTGGAGGCGGTCACCTCCCTGGAGTTCCCGTCCACGGACGTGCACGCCTTCGTCCACGGCGAGGCGGGCTTCGTCAAGGACCTCCGCCGCCACCTCCGCCTGGAACGCGGCATCCCGCGCGAACGCCTGTCGATCTCGGGCTACTGGCGCCTGGGCGAGACCGACGAGGGCTGGCGCGCGATCAAGCGCGACTGGAACGCCGCGGTCGAGGCCGAACAGGACCACGCCGCCGCCGCGTAGGGGCCGGGCCGTACCGGGCGGACGCACCGGCCCGATCCGGCCTCGCCGGCGGCCGCACGGGCCCCCGCGCGCGGCCACCCTCCCGGCGGGACAATGAGCGCATGCCTACGCTCCGCGCAGCCGCGGCGGCGGCCGGGGCCGCGATCCTCCTGGCCGCCCCGGCGGGGGCGGCCGCCCCCAGTCCCCCGCCCGAGCCGAAGCCCTCGATCAGCGACGAGGCGGTCGACAAGGCCGTCGCCCGCCTCGACGGGACGGTCCGGGACATGATGCGCCGCACCGGAGTCCCCGGCGTCTCGGTGGCCGTCGTCCACGACGACGCGGTCGTCCACCTGAAGGGCTTCGGGCTCCGCGAGACCGGCAAAACGGCGAAGGTCGGCCCCGACACCGTCTTCCAGATCGCCTCCCTCTCCAAACCCGTCTCCTCCACCGTCGTGGCCGGCACCCTCACCGCCCCCGGCCAGTGGGACCGCCGCACGGCCCTGCCCGGGTTCTCCCTCAAGGACCCCTGGGTCACCGGCCACGTCACGACCGCCGACCTGTTCTCCCACCGCAGCGGCCTGCCCGACCACGCCGGCGACCTGCTCGAAGACCTCGGCTACGACCAGGCGTACATCCTCGGCCACCTGCGCCTGGAACCCCTCGGCCCCTTCCGGGCGAGCTACGAGTACACCAACTTCGGCCTCACGGCCGCTGCCGAGGCCGTCGCCCGCGCCAAGGGCGTCAGCTGGCAGAAGCTCAGCGCGGACACCCTCTTCAAGCCCGCTGGCATGACGCACACGAGCACCGAGTTCACCGCCTTCACGAACGCCCCCGACCACGCCGCCACGCACGTCAAGAACGCGGACGGCACCTGGAGCCCCCGCTTCGTCCGCGACCCCGACGCCCAGGCCCCGGCGGGCGGGGTCAGCTCCACCGCCCGTGACATGTCCCGCTGGCTGCGCCTCCAGCTCGCCGGCGGCACCCTCGACGGGAAGCGGATCGTCCCGGCCGACACCCTGTCCCGCACGCACCTCCCCGAGATCGTCTCGCAGCCGCCCGCCACCCCCACCGGCCGCACGGGCTTCTACGGCCTCGGCTGGAACGTCTCCTACGACGACGCCGCCCGGCTGCGCCTGAGCCACTCCGGAGCCTTCGAGCTCGGCGCCAACACCAACGTGACCATGCTCCCCCTGGAGCGGCTCGGCATCGTCGTCCTCACCAACGGCGCCCCCGTCGGCCTGGCCGACGCCGTCGCCCTCGACTTCTTCGACTTCGCCGAGCACGGCAAGGTCACCACCGACTGGCTGGGCCTGGCCGGCGCGCTCTACGCGCAGGCGGACGCGGCGGGCCGCTCCCCCACCGACTACGCGCACCCGCCCGCCTCGGCGCGGCCCGCCAAGGACAGCGCCGCGTACACCGGTACCTACGACAACCCCTACTACGGCAAGCTCACCGTGACCGCGGACGACGAGGGCGCGCTCACGCTGGCCCTCGGCCCGAAACCCCTGCGCTTCCCGCTCGCGCACTACGACGGGGACACCTTCAGCTTCGAGACGGCGGGCGAGAACGCGGTCGGCCGCACCGGGGTGGCCTTCGCCGACGGCACGGTCCGCGTCGAGTACCTCGATGCCGACCACCTGGGCACCTTCACCCGGCAGTAGCCGCATAGCCTGTCCCCCGATGAGACGCCGAGCCCAGCCACCCCCTTCGCCGCTCCCCCAGCGCGCCGGCATCGACCCGGTCCGGCTGCGGCTGCCTCCCGACCCCGACGAGAAGTGGCCGGACCTCGGCGGCTACCTCGCCGGGCACTACGCGGGCGGCCCCGGCGCCGAGGTCATCGCCCGCCTGCTGCACGCCGGGCGCGTGCTGGGCCCCGGCGGGCGCGTCCTGCACGCGTCGGACCCGTACGAGCCGGGCGCCTACCTGTGGTTCCACCGGGACCTCGCGGCGGAGCCGCAGGTGCCCTTCCCGGTCCCCGTCCTGTACCGCGACCCGCACCTCCTGGTCGTGGACAAGCCGCACTTCCTGGCGACCACGCCGCGCGGCAGCCACGTCACCCAGACCGCCCTGGCCAGGCTCCGCGAGGAGCTGGACCTGCCCGCCCTCAGCCCGGCGCACCGGCTGGACCGGCTGACCGCGGGACTGGTGATGTTCAGCATCCGGCCCGAGGACCGCGGGGCGTACCAGCTCCTCTTCCAGCAGCGCCGGGTGCACAAGGAGTACGAGGCCCTCGCGGCGCTCGACCCCTCGCTCGCGTTCCCGCGCACCGTCCGCAGCCGCATCGAGAAGACCCGCGGCGTCATCGCGGCGGCCGAGGTCCCCGGGGAGCCCAACGCGGAGAGCCTCGTCGAACTGACCGCGGCCCAGGGCGGGCTGGGCCGCTACCGGCTGACCCCGCACACCGGCCGGACCCACCAGCTGCGGGTGCACATGAACGCCCTGGGCCTGCCCATTCTGGGCGACCCGGTGTATCCGCAGGTCACCGACCCCGCTCCGGACGACTACCGGCGGCCACTGCAACTCCTGGCCCGGGTACTGGAGTTCACCGACCCGGTGACCGGGGCCACCCACCGCTTCGAGAGCGCCCGCACCCTCCAGGCCTGGCACGACCGGGACGGCTGGGAGGCCGGGACGGGCGGCTAAGCGGCCTCGGGGAAGTAGGGCACGTCCCCGAGGCCGCTCAGGCCTTCTCCCGGGGTGCGACGCCGACGCCCGCGATCCGCAGCGCGGCGTCGGCGGTGGCCTGCGCGAAGACCGGCACCGGCCGGCCCGGATCGGCGCGGTGGATCAGCATGACGCCCTCGATCAGCCCGAAGACCAGGTCGTTGCGGAGCGAGAGGGCCGCCCCGTCCCGGGCCAGTTCGGTGCCCACGCAGATCCCGGCCAGCAACATCCGGTAGGCGTCCTTGAGTTCACCGCGCATCCGGCGGAACTGCGCGAAACGCGCACCCCCCACCTCGGGCAGCAGATAGAGCGCCCCCAGGTTGTACGGGGCCCCGCACAACCGCAGCACGTCGAAGAGGCAGAGCTCCCACAGCCGCCGCGCGGCGGACCGCCCGGTATCGGCGAGCAGCCGCCGGGCCTGCGCCAGCGACGGCCCGACCGTGGACTCCAGCAGCTCGGCGAGGAGGTCCTCCTTGCCGCCGAAGTAGTGGTACATCGTGGCCTGGCGCATTCCGGCCCGCTCGGCCACCGCCCGCGTGGTGGTGGCCGCGTACCCCTGGACCGTGAACAATTCGGCCGCCGCGCAGAGGAGTTCCTCGCGCGGCGGCCGACCGCTCAGCGGCCTCAGCCGGTCGGCACGCGGCCGGCCGACCCGTGGCCGACCGACGCGTCTCGGCCCTTCGTCTGCTCCCCCGCTCATGGCTTGATCGTCCCACACAGCACGGGAATTCGATCATGGCAAGAGATCAGATCAGGCCAGCCCCACCCTCGGAGGAAGCCCCAAAAGCGCCTAGCCGACCGAGCTGTAGGCCACTACACCCCGCAACAGCGCGTCGACGGCCTTACGGGCATTTCGGGCCACCGTGCTCCCGCTCTCACCGGAGGACGAAGGAGCCGCCGCCGCGATCTGCCCCAGCACGTCGATGACCTGCTTGCACCAGCGCACGAAGTCACCGGCCGGCATCTCCGCCTCGCGCAGCACCTCGTCCAGGCTCTTGTCGGAGGCCCATTGGTACGCCGCCCACGCGAAGCCCAGGTCCGGCTCGCGCTGGCCCACGCCTTCGGCCTGGTTGATGCGGTGCTCCTCCTCCAGCGCGTCGAGCCGGCCCCAGAGGTGGACCATCTCGCCCAGCGCGGCCTTCGCCGCGCCGCCCGGCACCTTCGGCGCGACCGCGTCGTCGGACTGCCGCGCCTCGAAGACCAGCGCCGAGACGCAGGCCGCCAGTTCGGCCGGGCTCAGGCCCTCCCAGATGCCCGCGCGCAGGCACTCGGAGGCCAGCAGGTCCAGCTCCCCGTACAGCCGGGCGAGCCGCTTGCCGTGCACGGTGACCTCGTCCTCGCGCAGGTAGTCCAGCTCGGTGAGGAGCGCGTGGATCCGGTCGAAGGTACGGGCGATCGTGTTCGTCCGGCCCTCGATCCGCCGCTCCAGCTGCACCGTGTCCCGCTTGAGCCGGTGGTAGCGCTCCGCCCAGCGGGCGTGGTCCTCGCGCTCGTCGCAGCCGTGGCACGGGTGCGCCCGCAGCGCGGCCCGCAGCCGGGTGATCTCGCGGTCGTCGGCCGCTGCGGCCCGGCCGCGCGCCCGCCGCTCCGGCGTGATGTGCCCGGCCTTGCTCCGCAGCTGGGACGCCAGGTCCCGGCGGGACTGCGGCGAGCGCGCGTTGAAGGTCTTGGGGATCCGCATCCGGTCGATGGCCTCCACCGGGACCGGGAAGTCGATCGCGGCGAGCCGCTTGACCTGCCGCTCGGCGGTGAGCACCAGCGGGCGCGGGCCCTCCGCGTACTCGTACCCGCGGTGCCCGTTGACCCGCCCGGCCGGCACGCCCGGGTCCAGGACCAGCGCGAGCCCGGCGAACTTGCCCGTCGGCACGTGGATGATGTCGCCCGGCTTGAGCTTCTCCAGCGAACTGGCCGCCTGCACCCGCCGCTGGGCCGCGCCCTGCTTGGCCAGGTCCGTCTCGCGGTCCTTGAGGTCACGGCGCAGCTGCGCGTACTCCCCGAAGTCGCCCAGGTGGCAGGTCATGCCCTCCCGGTAGCCCTCCAGGCCCTCCTCGTTGCGCTGCACCTGCCGGGAGATCCCGACGACCGAGCGGTCGGCCTGGAACTGCGCGAAGGAGGTCTCCAGCAGCTCGCGCGAGCGGTGCCGCCCGAACTGGCTGACCAGGTTCACGGCCATGTTGTACGAGGGCTTGAAGCTGGAGCGCAGCGGATACGTACGGGTACCCGCGAGCCCGGCGAGCGCCGCCGGGTCCATGGCCCGCTGCCAGAGCACCACCGCGTGGCCCTCGACGTCGATGCCGCGCCGCCCGGCCCGGCCGGTCAGCTGCGTGTACTCGCCGGGGGTGATGTCGGCGTGCTGCTCGCCGTTCCACTTGACCAGCTTCTCCAGGATCACCGTGCGCGCGGGCATGTTGATGCCCAGCGCCAGGGTCTCGGTGGCGAAGACGGCCTTGACCAGGCCCCGTACGAAGAGCTCCTCGACGACCTCCTTGAAGGTGGGCAGCATGCCGGCGTGGTGCGCGGCGATGCCCCGCTCCAGGCCTTCGAGCCACTCGTAGTACCCGAGGACGTGGAGGTCCTCGGTGGGGATGGAGGCCGTCCGCTCCTCGACGATCTCGCGGACCCTGAGGCGGGCGGAGTCGTCGTTGAGCCGCAGGCCCGCATACAGGCACTGCTGGACGGCGGCCTCGCAACCGGCCCGGCTGAAGATGAAGTTGATCGCGGGCAGCAGCCCGTCGTTGTCGAGGCGGGCGATCACCTCGGGCCGGGACGGGGTCCAGATCCGGCCACGGGAGCGCCGCTCGCGCTCGCGGTCCGCCTCGCGGACCATCTTGCCGCGCCGCCGGTCCTTCGGACTGTACGTACGGCTGTTCTCCTCGCGCGCCATGCGCAGCAGGTCGGGATTGACCTCCCGGCGCGCGGAGCCGCGGCCGCCGTGGTCGGACTCCTCCTCGAACAGGTCGTAGATCTTCCGGCCGGCCATGACGTGCTGCCACAGCGGGACGGGCCGCTCCTCGGAGACGATCACCTCGGTGTCGCCCCGTACCGTGTCGAGCCAGTCGCCGAACTCCTCGGCGTTGGACACGGTGGCCGACAGGGAGACCAGGGTGACCGACTCGGGGAGGTGGATGATCACTTCCTCCCAGACGGCTCCGCGGAACCGGTCGGAGAGGTAGTGCACCTCGTCCATCACGACGTGGCCGAGGCCCCGCAGCGACTGCGAGCCCGCATACAGCATGTTGCGGAGCACCTCGGTGGTCATCACGACCACCGGCGCCTCGGAGTTGACGCTGTTGTCGCCGGTCAGCAGGCCCACCTTGTCGGCGCCGTAGCGCTTGACGAGATCGGCGTACTTCTGGTTCGACAGAGCCTTGATGGGCGTCGTGTAGAAGCACTTGCGACCCTGCTGGAGGGCCAGGTGCACGGCAAACTCGCCGACGATCGTCTTGCCCGAGCCGGTCGGGGCGGCCACGAGGACGCCCTTGCCCGCCTCCAGTGCCTTGCAGGCCTCGACCTGGTACGGATCCAGGTCGAATTCGTACATCTCGCGGAAGGGGGCCAGGGCACTGGCTTCTTCGGCGGCGCGGATCCGGGCAGCGGCGTACCGCTCGGCGGGTGAGAGTTCTTCGGTCATCTTGAGATCGAGCCTACCCGCCACCCCTGACAACAGTCGCGATCATTTAAACCGGCTGCGAGATGCGGGCTACCCCACGATCCGGACCGCCCCGGGAACGCACTCGGCGGTCACCGGCAGCGGCCCCAGCGGCTCCCCGTCGGCGTAGGCGGTGATCCCGGCCGCCTCCAGGGTGACCTTCCGTGCCCGGTGGACGGTCACCTTCGGGTGGCTGAGATGGGTCCCCTTGTAGACCTGCGGGAAGACCTTGAGCAGGGTGGCCCGGCTGCAGTCGCCGACCACCGTGATGTCGAAGAGCCCGTCGTCGGGGACGGCGTCCGCGCAGATGCGCATGCCGCCGCCGTAGGAGGATCCGTTGCCGACGGCCACCAGCGTGGCCTCGGTCTCGATCGCCGGGCCGTCGTCGAGGGTGATCCGGTACGGGAAGGGCCGGAAGGCCGCCAGCTCCGCGATCATCGCCAGGTCGTACTTGAAACGGCCCGCCGGCAGCCGCATCCGGTTGCCGCGGTCGTTGACCTTCGAATCGAAGCCGGAGCACAGCACGGTCCCGTACCAGCTGCCTCCCCCGGGCTCCGCGTGCGGGGACGTCCACACGCGCCCCAGGTCGATCTCCCGCAGCCGCCCCTCCTTGAGGGCCTCGGCGGCCAGGGCACCGGCCCGCGCGGGCTCCCGTACGGGCAGCCCCATCGCCCGCGCGAAGTCGTTCCCGGTGCCCACCGCGACCACCCCGAGCGGGACGAGCGTCCCCGCCAGGGCCTGGAGCGCCAGGGAGACCATGCCGTCGCCGCCCACCGCGATCACCGCGCCGGTGCCCTCGCGGACGGCGGCGCGCAGCCGGGCCAGCGCGTCCGGCCCGTCCGCACCGACGACGGTCCGGACCGAGAAGCCCGCGGCCCGCAAAGCGGAAGCGGCCGGCTGCGCGGCGTGCGCGCCCCGGCCGCGCCCCGCGGTGGGATTGACGAAGAGGGTGATCTCAGAGCTCACCCACCGGAATGTACCTGTCAGGTCGCGTCGTCGTAACCGTTGATCCGCTGACGTCCGCCGTCCGCCTGGCCGGGCAGTTCGGCGGGAGCCTGGACCGGCTCCATCGCGCCGATCGGCGCCGGGGTGAGGTCCAGGTCGGCGGCCTCGTCGTCGTCGAGGCCCGCGTCGGGGTCGTTGCGCTTGCGCCTGCGGTCGTTGACCAGGCAGATGCCCAGTGCGATGAAGTACAGCGCCACGATCGGGGCGGCCAGCGACAGCATGGTGAGCGGGTCACCGGTGGGCGTCGCGAACGCGGAGAAGATCGTGATGCCCAGCACCATGGCGCGCCACCAGCTCGCCAGCCGCTTCGCGGTGAGCACTCCGGTGAAGTTGAGGAGGATCAGCAACAGCGGCAGCTCGAACGCCAGGCCGAAGACGATGACCATGCGTGTGACCAGGTCGAGGTAGTCGTCGACCGGGAGCAGGTTGCGCGCGTTCTCGGGGGTGAATTCGAGGAGGATCGTCGCGGTCTGCGGAAGGATCTTGTACGCGAGTACCGCGCCGGCGGCGAACAGCGGAGCGCCGACCGCGACGAAGCTCGTCGCGTACTTCTTCTCGTGGCTGTGCAGGCCCGGGGCGGTGAACGCCCACAGCTGGTACAGCCACACCGGCGCGGAGAGCACCACACCGGCGGTGAGCGAGACCTTCAGGGCGATCGAGAACGGCGCGATCAGGCCGTTCACGGTCATGTCGGCACAGGGCCGGCCGTTGCGCTGCGAGACCACGCCGTCGGTGCAGCCGACGGAGTCCAGCATCGGCTTCAGCATGAAGTCGATGAGGTGCTTGTAGAAGAAGGCCGCCACGACGGTGATCACGATGATCGCCAGGACCGACTTCAGCAGACGGTTTCTCAGCTCACGCAGGTGCTCGACAAGAGGCATCCGCCCTTCGGCGTCCTTGTCCGCTTTCTCCTGCTTGCGGGCAGACTTGAGCAACCCACGTCCCTTGGCTCGTTGCAGATGACTGGCTTGTCCGGCTGGTGTCAGCCCTGGGTGGTGCGGTTCGCCTCGCTGACGGGCCGGGAGCTGGTCACGTCACCGGGCGCGGCCTGGATGGTGCGCGGGGCGACGGGCTGCTGCGGGGCCTGGTCGGCGACCGTGGCCGCGGTGGCCGCGTCCTCCGCCTCGCCGTCCTTCTTCATGGCCTTGGCCTCGCTCTTGAGGATGCGGGCCGACTTGCCGAGCGAACGGGCCATCTCGGGGAGCTTCTTGGCGCCGAACAGCAGCACGATCACAGCGATGATCAGAAGGATCTCAAGGGGCTTCAGATTGCCGATCATGTGTGTCTTCCTTCTCACCGAAACGGCTGGTTGTGGTGGCTCTGGTCGGCCCGGAGGGGATTTCCGGTGACCGCTCAGGCAAGGATCGTAACCCCCTGGGGTTAACGCCAGGCAATCCCCCGGGATACCCCCGCTTGCGCGCCGACCGGCTGTTCGCGCCCGGGCCGCACCGGTTCGTCCCGCTTTACGGTCGCACGCCGCGCCCTGCCCGGGCCAGATCGGCCGCGGCCCGCTCAAGATCCTCCGAGGCGGCGGTGATCCGGCGGCTGGCCAGCGCGACCTGCCCGGAGAGCCTGCGGACCTCCACGTAGACGCGTACCGCCGCCGCGGCGAGGACGGCGATCCCGAGGAAGCCCAGGGCAATTGCGAACATAGGCCACAGCATGGGAAGAGCCTAGGCCACCGCCCGGCTCACACGCTGCGCAGGGTGCTCACGCCTCCGCCGGTCAGCAGTTCCACGATGCGCTCGCCCGCCGGTTTGCGTACGGCCGCCCCGCACCGGGGGCAGGTGAAGGAGTAGAACGTGGTCCGCCGGCTGCCGCCGATGACCAGCCGCAGGGCGCCCGCGTCCAGCTCGAAGCGGGCCTGGCAGTCCGGACAGGCCGCCTTGAAGGCGACGGACCCGTGCGTAGGCGACATCGACCCCTGCTCCCCTCAGACCTGTTCCCCGTACCCCGCGAGTGCCTCCCGGGCCGCGCTGCGCGCACTGTCCGCCAGCTCCACGGGAGTGACGATCCGCCCCTCGCGCCCCAGCCGCAGCGCGAGCCGGCGGAGCGAGGCCGGGTCCGGGCTGCGCAGCGTGATCCGCAAGCCCCCCTCGGCCAGTTCCTCGGCCCTGTCGTGCGGGTAGTACTCGGCGACCCAGCGCCCGCCGGGACCCACCTCGACCACGACCTCCGGATCCTCGGCGGCCGGCTGGACCAGACCCTCGGACAGGTCGCGCGGCTCGATGGCGGGCGGCTCGGCCCGCTCGTCCAGCAGCCTGATCTCCGCCACCCGGTCCAGCCGGAAGGTGCGCCGCGCCTCGGAGAGGTGGCACCACCCCTCCATGTACGTGTGCCCCACCGCGAAGAGCCGGATCGGGTCGACCTTGCGCTCGGTGAGCTCGTCCCGCGCCGGCGAGTAGTAGCGCACCCACACCCGGCGGCGCTCCGCGATGGCCCGGTCGACGTCCGCGAAGACCCCGCCCTCGGACTCGAAGGTCACCGACAGCCGGGAGCTGGCCCCGGCGGCCTCGCCCGCCGCGGCCTCCAGCTTGGCGGTCGCCCGCAGCAGGGCGTCCCGGTCGCTCTCGCGCAGCCCGGGCAGGGTCGCCACCGCGCGGGCCGCGACGAGCAGCGCGGTCGCCTCGTCGGCGGCGAGCCGCAGCGGCTCCGCGGTGGACTCCCCCGAGGCGTCGGGGTTGCGCCACCAGATGCGCTCCCCGTCGGTGTCGATGTCGAGCAGGTCCCCGCCCCGGAAGCTGGTCCCGCACATGGGCAGCACGTCGAGGTCCGAGATCAGCTCGTCCTCGGTGATCCCGAAGGCGCGCGCGACGTCGGCGACGTGCGCGCCCGGGCGCTCACGCAGGTACGTGACCAGGGACAGCATCCGGCGGGTCTGGTCGATGGCGTTGGCAGCCATGCTGGTACGTCTCCCCCTCAGGGCGTTGCTACTGATGTTCCGGGCCGCTGATGTCCAGGGCCGCTGATCTCCGGGTCAGCCCTTGGCGACGGCGCGCAGCCGGTCCACCACGTCCGCCCGCAGGTCGGCCGGCTCCAGCACCACGACATCCGGGCCGAACTCCACCAGCCAGGCGTCCAGCCCGTGCCCGTACGGGATCTCCAGCTCGTCCCAGCCGTCGCCGCCCTCACGCACGGCGGTGGCCTTGGCCCGCAGCGGGTAGCCGGCGCCGGCCCGCAGCCGGATGCGCGCGGAGCGGTCCGCGCTCTCCCCGGCCCAGCTCGCCACGGTCTCCCGCACGGTCACCACGTCCGGCACCTCGGCGGTGTACTTGGCGGCGCGGGAGCGCACCTTGCCGGTGATCCGCGAGAGCCGGAACACCCGCTCCGCCCCGCGGTCCCGGTCGAAGCCGGCCAAGTACCAGTGGCCGCGCCAGCACTCCAGCGCCCACGGCTCCACCTGCCGGGTCTCGGGCCGGGCGGCCGTGGACTTGCGGTAGTCGAAGACCACCGGCCGGCGGTCCCGGCAGGCCAGCATCAGCGGCTCGAAGGCCGCCTCGTGGACCGGGATGCGCGGCTCGATGGCACTGTGCTGACCCTCGTACGGGTCACCCGCCTCCGGCATCCCGCCGGCGCGCAGCTTCTGCAGGGCGCCGCTGGCCGCGCCCGCGAGGCGGGCCTGCTGCCAGACCTTGGCGGCGAGCCCCAGCGCCGCGGCCTCCTCGGCGTCCAGGGAGACGGGCGGAAGCCGGTTGCTGTCCCGGCGGGCCAGATAGCCGGTTTCGCCCTCCAGGTTCTCCACCGTCTCGATGACCAGGCCGAGTTCACGCAGATCGTCCTTGTCCCGCTCGAACATGCGGTTGAAGGACTCGTCGTTGCCGGCTTCCAGGTAGGCCTCGATGGAACCGCGCAACTCGCGCTTGCTGAGCGGCCGGCGGGTCCCCAGCAGACACAGCGCCAGATTCATCAGCCGCTCGGCCTTGGCAATCGCCATCGACGCCGTTCCCCCGCTCTCGACACACACACTCGTGACCGTTGACCGTACCGCCCCGGCGGGCCCGGACAAAAGCGAGGGGCCCCCGCCGGACGGCGGGGGCCCCTCCACTGATCGCGGATGCGCGGATCAGCCGACCTGCATCAGGTCGCAGACGAAGATCAGCGTCTCGCCCGGGGCGATCGCGCCGCCCGCGCCGCGGTCACCGTAGGCGAGGTCTGCGGGGATCACGAGCTTGCGGCGGCCGCCGACCTTCATGCCCTGGACACCCTGGTCCCAGCCGGCGATGACCTGGCCGACACCGAGCTGGAACTGGAGCGCGGAGCCACGGTTCCAGGAGGCGTCGAACTCCTCGCCGGTGGAGAAGGCCACGCCCACGTAGTGGACGGAGACCCGGTCGCCGGCCTTGGCCTCGGCACCGTCGCCCTCCCAGATGTCCTCCTTGACGAGGACCTTGGGGGCCTCGCCCTCGGGGAAGTCGATCTCGGGCTTGCTGAGCTCGTTGCTCACGGAACTGCTCCTCATAGGTACGAACTGGTCAACCGGAACAGTCTTACATCACCGCGAGGATGTCGAGGCTGAAGACCAGCGTCGAATCCGCCGGGATCGACCCCTGCGGCTTGTCACCGAAGGCCATGTCCGGCGGGATGACCAGCAGGATCCGGCTGCCGACCTTCTTGCCGAGCAGGCCTTCCTTCAGACCCTTGACCGAGAGCTGCTCCATCGGCCAGGTGACCGTCGTGTCGCTGGTGTACGTGCTCTCGAAGGTCTTGTCGTCCTTCCACGTCTTGCCGTGGAACTTGACGACGACGCTGT
The DNA here is from genome assembly GCF_036203305.1 of Streptomyces sp. NBC_00190. Classification (GTDB taxonomy): domain Bacteria; phylum Actinomycetota; class Actinomycetes; order Streptomycetales; family Streptomycetaceae; genus Streptomyces. The sequence continues at coordinate 1,898,975 of NZ_CP108131.1, forward strand.
CGGTGTCCTTCACCGCTGCGCCGTCGGACTCCAGGATGTAGTTCGAGACCAGCTTGGCCGGCGCGGCCGTGTCCTTCGGGACGGTCACGGCGACTTCCTTGCCGTCCGTGTTCGTACCGACCTTCGGCAGGTCCTTGTTGTCCTGCGCGACCTCCTTGCCCGTGGCCGAGGCCGGGACGGAGGTGCCCTTGACGATGTCCACGACGAACACCAGCGTGGCGTTCGGCTTGATCTTGTCGCCCGAGCCCTGCTCGCCGTAGCCGAGCGCCGGCGGGATCACGAGCTCGACGCGGCTGCCGACCTTCTGGCCCTCCAGGCCCTGGTCCCAGCCCTTGATGACCATGCCCGCGCCGATGGTGACGTCGAAGGGCTTGCCCTTGCCGAAGCTGGCGTCGAACGGCTCCTTGCCGTCCCACACCTGGCCGAGGTAGTTGACCTGGGCGATGTCGCCCTTCTTCAGCGCCGGGCCATCGCCCTCGCTGACGGTCACCACCTTCAGCTCCTTCGGCGGCTCGCCCTTCCCCTTCGACAGGGTGGGCGTCTCCCCGAACTTGGCACCCTTGGTGATCGTGGGCGCCCCGTTCTTCATCTGGGCGGAGTCGGAGCCGCTGTCGTCGCCACAGGCCGCTGTCGACAGCAGCAGGAGGGGTACGACAAGCAGGCCGGCAAGTCGGCGCACGGGTTCCTCAGATCTCAGACGGCAAGGCGGTCGCCCGCCACTCTAAGCCGTGGGCAGGGCCCCGTACGAGATTCGTACGGGGCCCTGCCCAAGATCAGTGCGTTGTCACACTGCCCTCATGCGTTACCGGTGACCTACCGGTGCCGCGCCGGCTCACATTCCGGCGATCAGCTTCTCCACCCGGTCGTCCACCGAACGGAACGGGTCCTTGCACAGCACGGTCCGCTGCGCCTGGTCGTTCAGCTTCAGGTGCACCCAGTCCACCGTGAAGTCCCGCCGCTGCTCCTGCGCCCGCCGGATGAAGTCGCCCCGCAGCCGCGCCCTCGTCGTCTGCGGAGGCACCGACTTGCCCTCGAAGATCTTGAGGTCGTTGCAGATCCGCGCCGCCTGCCCCTTGCGCTCCAGCAGGTAGTACAGCCCGCGCCGACGGTGGATGTCGTGGTAGGCGAGGTCTATCTGAGCCACCCGCGGATTCGACATGGTCATGTTGTGCTTGGCCCGGTACCGCTCGATCAGCTGGTACTTCATGACCCAGTCGATCTCGGTCCCGATCCGGTCCAGGTCCTCCGCCTCGATCGCGTCGAGGGTCCGGCCCCACAGCTCCAGCACCTGGTCCACCACACCGGTACGGATGCCCCGGCGCTCGGCGAAGTCCACCGCCTTGTCGTAGTACTCCCGCTGGATCTCCAGCGCCGAAGCCTCCCGGCCGCTCGCCAGACGCACCTTGCGCTGCCCCGTGATGTCGTGGCTGACCTCGCGGATCGCCCGGATCGGGTTCTCCAGGGTCAGGTCCCGCATCACCGTGCCCGCCTCGATCATGCGCAGCACCAGGTCGGTGGCCCCGACCTTGAGCAGCATGGTCGTCTCGGACATGTTCGAGTCGCCGACGATCACGTGCAGCCGACGGTAGCGCTCGGCGTCCGCGTGCGGCTCGTCCCGCGTGTTGATGATCGGCCGCGAGCGGGTCGTCGCGGAGCTGACGCCCTCCCAGATGTGCTCGGCCCGCTGGCTCACGCAGTAGACCGCACCCCGGGGGGTCTGGAGCACCTTGCCCGCACCGCAGATCAGCTGCCGCGTGACGAGGAAGGGAATGAGAATGTCCGCCAGGCGGGAGAATTCCCCGTGCCGGGCCACCAGGTAGTTCTCGTGGCAGCCGTACGAGTTGCCCGCCGAGTCGGTGTTGTTCTTGAAGAGATAGACGTCGCCCGCGATTCCCTCCTCGTGCAGGCGGCGTTCGGCGTCGACGAGCAGTCCTTCGAGAATGCGCTCGCCCGCCTTGTCGTGCGTGACCAGCTCGGTCACGTTGTCGCATTCGGGAGTTGCATATTCCGGATGCGAACCCACGTCGAGGTAGAGGCGGGCGCCGTTCCGCAGGAAGACATTGCTGCTGCGGCCCCATGACACAACACGGCGGAAGAGGTAGCGCGCCACTTCGTCAGGTGACAGTCGGCGCTGTCCCCTGAACGTGCACGTGACGCCGTACTCGTTCTCCAGCCCGAAAATGCGGCGGTCCATGACTGAACATTACGCCTTCTGCCCTCTTCTGAAACCGGGTTCGAGAGCGCCGTTTCGATCAGTTTCCGATCACCCGTCCGACAGCGGCTCCGCACACGCACCGATCGGCCCACCGACAGGTCCGCCGATCGGCCCACGCACCCGCCGCGATCAGCCCTCCGACCGGACCCCGGACGACACCTCACCCACCCCGCCCGACGACCCCTCAGCCGAACCCGCCACCGCGCGACTGCGGCCCGCAGTTGCCATCACCCGCTGAGTGACCGTCAGCACCAGCAGCGCCGCACCCCCGGCCGCACTCGCCACGCCGAAGCTCGCCGCCGTACCGCCCAGCTCCACCGCCGGCCCCGCGACCGCCGTACCGATCGCCGCACCCACCCCGAAGAACGTCACCAGCCAGGAGAACGCCTCCGTCACCGTGCCCGCCGGAGCATGCCGGTCCACGACGATGAACGCACACGCGAGCGCGGGCGCCAGGAACACCCCCGAGAGCGCCGCGAGCGCCGTCATCGCCACCGGCCCCGGCGTCAGCATCAACGGCAGGTAACAGACCGCCAGCAGCGCCACCAGCATCCGCAGCCGCCGTTCCGGCGCACCCGCCCACCGCCGGGCACCGTAGAACACCCCGCCGATCAGAGCGCCCAGCCCCAGCGCCGCCATCAGCCAGCCGTACACCGCCTGGTTCCCGTGATCATCCGCGTACGCCACACCCGCCACCGTGATCGAACCCAGCGCCGTCCCCACGAAGAAGAACGCACCGAGCAGCGCCAGCAGACCCGGCGAACGCAGCGCGCCCAGCCAGTGCGCCTCACGCGGCGCCGACCGCCACCGCCGGGAGGGCTCGCTCACCACGACGGACAGCGCGCCCAGCACACCGATCGCGTTGAGCGCCAGCAGCGCCCCGGCCGGCGACCACAGCGCCACGAACAGCGTCACGAGCAGCGGACCCACCGTGAACATGACCTCCTGGGCCACCGCGTCCATCGCGTACGCGGCGTGCACCCGCTCCTCCTTGCCGCCCAGCACGCCCGGCCACAGCGCCCGCAGCCCGCCCTCCAGCGGCGGCGTGAACAGCCCCGCGACCACCACCGCGGCATACGCGGCGACCGCCGCCCCGGTACCGGACACCGCCAGCCACACCATGCCCAGCGCGGAGACCACCGCGGCCGGCAGCTGCACCCGGGGCTGCCCGTACACGTCCACCGCCCGGCCCAGCAACGGCTGGCCCACCGCGTTCGCCAGCCCGTACGCGGCGGCCAGCGCGCCCGCGAGGCTGTAGCTGCCGCCCTCCGCCCGCGTGAACAGCACGATCGCGATCGGCGCCGTGGCATTGGGCAGCCGACCTACGAGCGTGCCCACCAGCAGCCTCGCGGCGTGCCGGGTCCTGAGCAGCTCCGCGTATCCCGCGGCCATGTCCGCCCCCTTCTGCCCGGATCCAGCCGGGGTAATACGTATAACGCGACCCGTCATACGTACCATGGCGACAGTTGACAGGTCCACCCACCGGACCGCACCAGCCGCACCAACCCCCTCCGACCTCGCACTTCAAGGAGCCCCGTGTGACGAGACCCACCAGCCGCGACGTGGCCACCGCCGCAGGGGTCTCCCAGGCCACCGTCTCCCTCGTCCTCGGCGACAAATGGCGCGGCCGCGTCTCCGAACGCACCGCCACCCACGTCCGCGAGACCGCCACCCACCTCGGCTACCGGCCCAACCTCGCCGCCCGCAACCTCCGCCTCGGCACCACCCGCACCGCCCTCCTCGTCGTCCCCGCCCTCACCAACGAGTTCTTCGCCCGCGTCTACACCGGCGCCGCCCGCATCGCCGCGGAACACGACTTCGGCGTCGTCCTCTACCCCTCCCCCGACGGCACCGGCCCCGCCCGCGACCCCTTCGCCTCCGCCCGCGCCGCCCTCGACGGAGTCATCGCCTCCTCCATGGCCGCCGACGCACTCGACGCACTCGGCGGCGACGGCCTCCCCCTCGTCATGCTCGACAGCGACCCCACCGCCGGCAGCGCCGACGCCCACGTCAACCTCGCCATCGCCGACGGCATGCGCCAGGTCACCGAACACCTCCTCGCCCTCGGCCACCACCGCATCCTCCACCTCGCCTCCGCCATCGACACCTGGACCTTCCAGGTCCGCGCCGAAGCCCTGGCCGCCCTCCTGGGGCCCGGAGCCGAGCTGCGCACCGTCCGGGCCCCCCTCAGCGTGGAAGGCGCCCGTACGGCCGCGGAAACCGCCCTGACGGCACCCGGAGCCCCACCCACCGCCGTCATCTGCGACGACGACATCCTCGCCGCCGGCGCCTGCAAGGCCGCCCGCCGCCTGGGCCTGCGCATCCCCGACGACCTCTCCGTCACCGGCTTCGACGACCTCGCCCTGGCCACCGCCGTCGAACCCGAACTCACCACCGTCCGCCTCCCCGCCGAACGCGTCGGAGAACAGGGCATGACCGCCCTCCTCGCCGTCCTCGACAACACCCCCTGGACCGCCCCCGACCTCCCCGTCGAACTCGTCGTCCGCGCCTCCTCGGGCCCCGCCCCCACCCCCTGAACACGACGAAGCCCCGGCCCGCCCTCACGGGCAGACCGGGGCCACGCACCACTACCGGCCCTACTCGGCGTCGTCCTCCGGCGCCTCGTCGTTCGACACGGCATCCGCCTGAGCCGCCGCTGGCACATCCGCCTCCAGCAACCGCGCCAGCTGCCGGCCGCGGATCCGCTTGAACTTCCGCTGCTGCGCCCGCGTCCGGTCCAGGACCGCCACCTCCAGCCGCTCGGCCGGAATCGTCTTGTCCGCACTGTTCGCCTGGCTGGACAGCGCCTGCACCGCCAGCTTCAGCGCCTCCGACAGGGTCATCCCGTCCTGGTGCCGCTGATCCAGGAAGGTGCTGATCTGCTCCGCGTTGCCGCCGACCGCGACCGAGCCGTGCTCGTCCACGATCGACCCGTCGTGCGGCAGCCGGTAGATCTGGTCCCCGGCGGCCGTCGCACCGACCTCGGCGACGACCAGCTCCACCTCGTACGGCTTCTCACCGGCACTCGAGAAGATCGTGCCCAGCGTCTGCGCGTACACGTTCGCCAGCCCGCGGGCCGTCACGTCATCGCGGTCGTAGGTGTACCCCCGCAGATCCGCGTAGCGCACACCGCCGATCCGCAGGTTCTCGTACTCGTTGTACTTGCCGGCGGCCGCGAAGCCGATCCGGTCGTAGATCTCGCTGAACTTGTGCAGGGCACGCGACGGGTTCTCACCGACGAACACGATGCCGTCGGCGTACTGCAGCACGACAAGGCTGCGACCGCGGGCGATGCCCTTCCGGGCGTATTCCGCCCGGTCGGCCATGGCCTGCTGGGGTGACACATAGAACGGAGTCGACACCGGCTGTCCGTCCCTTTCTTCTGGGCTCCTGAGGGGCGACGGATGGTCAGAGCAGGGCGGCGCGCGGGCCGTCGGGCTGCTCCAGCCGACGATTGGTGACCGTACGGGCGAGTTCCTGCGACTCGTCGTCCGTCAGCCTGCGGAATCCCTCGTCCGTGATGACGGTGACGATCGGATAGATGTGGCGGTACAGGTCCGGCCCACCGGTCGCCGAGTCGTCGTCGGCGGCGTCGTACAGCGCCTGCACGACCAGTGTGGTGGCCTGCTCCTCCGTCAGATCGGGCCGGAAGAGCTTCTTCATCGATCCCCGGGCGAAGATCGAACCCGATCCGGTGGCGGCGTACCCGTGCTCCTCGGAGCGGCCGCCGGTCACGTCGTAGGAGAAGATCCGGCCCTTCTCCTTGGCCTCGTCGTACCCGGCGAAGAGCGGTACGACGGCCAGCCCCTGCATCGCCATGCCCAGATTGCTCCGGATCATGGTGGACAGACGGTTCGCCTTGCCCTCCAGGGAGAGGGTCGTGCCCTCCACCTTCTCGAAGTGCTCCAGCTCCAGCTGGAACAGCTTCACCATCTCCACGGCCAGACCGGCCGTACCGGCGATGCCCACCGCGGAGTACTCGTCGGCCGGGAACACCTTCTCGATGTCCCGCTGCGCGATCATGTTCCCCATGGTCGCCCGCCGGTCACCGGCGAGCACGACCCCGCCGGGGAAGGTGGCGGCGACGATGGTCGTCCCGTGCGGCGCCTCGACGACACCCTCCGGCAGCTTGCGGTTGCCGGGCAGCATCTCGGGCGAGTGCGCGCCCAGGAAGTCCATGAAGGACGAGGACCCCGGCGTCAGGAAGGCTGCCGGTAGACGCCCTGTGCCACGATTGTTGGCTTCCACGCGTTTCCCTCCAGGTATGAGATGGCCCGCTGGATGGTGCCGGGATCGTCTCCCAACAGTCCGATAGCCGTATTGCAGTTGAAGCACAGTACGCCACGGACCCTACCCGTCTCGTGGCAGTGATCCACATGCGCAGCCGGAGCCTTTAGGCAGATGCAGCAGAGCCCGCCCTGAGCTGCGATCATTTCGTCACGTTGGGCTTCGGTGATGCCATAGACCCTCTTGAGGTGTCCGATCCGACCGTCGACGACACGGCACGACTTGCAACGCGTCGCCAAACCATCGACGGCTGATTTATTGCGGTGCCACTCGGAGTGCGGCTTCACCTCACCACACCCGAGGCAGCACTTATAGCCGTCTCCCGCGGTCGGCCTGGGCTGCCTGCCCATTGCCTCCTCGCGCTTCCGGTGAGACTCGGCACCGCAATCACGGCAATGCCGTTGCAATCCGTCCAGATTCGCTCGCTTGGGAGCGAACTCCCGATGCGGCTTCTCCTCACCGCATCGGGTGCATCGCTTCGTTCGTCCCCACTCGACCGAGTCCACATGAACCTTCAAATCGAAGGCAAACTGACCCTACTGGCCACCCTTTTGAACGAAGGACCGCACGAAGTCCTCGGCATTTTCCTCGAGTACATCGTCAATCTCGTCAAGTACGGAGTCGACGTCGTCGGAGAGCTTTTCCTGGCGCTCCTTGAGGTCGGTCGATTCCTCGACCGCCGCCTCCTCGACCTCCTCGGTCGAGCGCGTCGCCTTCTGCTGTCCGCCGCCGGTGTCCTTGGTCGCCATGTCTACCTCACCCCGCTCGGTTCGCACGCTCATGTCGAGAGACCCCGGGATTCGGGATCTCTCAAGATCAGACCCTACGCAGGACCCTACTAGGAGGGTCCGACATTCGTCCCCGCACTTTCATAACGTCCGGTCTTTCCCATGATTCCCGGACCGGGGCCCTTTCAGGCCCCGAAAGCACCGCTCACCGCCCCGAAAGCACCCGCACCAGGTCCTCCGCCGTCCGGCAGCGGTCCAGGAGCTCCTTGACGTGGGCCCGCGTGCCCCGCAGCGGCTCCAGCGTCGGGACCCGCTGGAGCGAGTCGTGGCCGGGGAGGTCGAAGATCACCGAGTCCCAGGAGGCCGCGGCCACGTCGTCCGCGTACTGCTCCAGGCACCGGCCGCGGAAGTACGCCCGGGTGTCCTCCGGCGGCTTGCTCGCCGCCCGCTCCACCGCCGGCTCCTCCACCAGCGTCTGCATCTTGCCGCGGGCCACCAGGCGGTTGTACAGGCCCTTCTCCGGCCGTACGTCCGAGTACTGGAGGTCCACCAGGTGCAGTCGCGCCGCGTCCCAGCCCAGCCCGTCCCGGCGCCGGTAGCCCTCCAGGATCTCCCGCTTGGCGATCCAGTCCAGCTCCCCCGACAGGCTCATCGGGTCGCTCTCCAGCCGGCCCAGCACGTCCTCCCAGCGGGCCAGCACATCGGTTGTCTGCTCGTCCGCGTCGGAGCCGAAACGCTCCTCCACGTACTTCCTGGCGAGCTCGAAGTACTCCATCTGAAGTTGTACGGCGGTCAGTGTCCGGCCGCTGCGCAGCGTAATCAGGTGCTGCAGGTCCGGGTCGTGGGAGACCTGGTGCAGGGTGCGCACCGGCTGGTCGACGGCCAGGTCGACGTTGATGAACCCGTCCTCGATCATGGACAGGACCAGTGCCGTCGTGCCCAGCTTGAGGTACGTGGAGATCTCGGACAGGTTCGCGTCGCCGATGATCACGTGCAGTCGGCGGTACTTCTCGGCGTCCGAGTGGGGTTCGTCCCGGGTGTTGATGATGGGCCGCTTCAGGGTGGTCTCCAGGCCGACCTCGACCTCGAAGTAGTCCGCCCGCTGGCTGATCTGGAAGCCGTGCTCGCGGCCGTCCTGGCCGATGCCCACGCGGCCCGCGCCGGTGACGACCTGGCGCGAGACGAAGAAGGGGGTCAGGTGGCGCACGATGTCCGAGAAAGGGGTCTCCCGCTTCATCAGGTAGTTCTCGTGCGTGCCGTAGGAGGCGCCCTTGTTGTCGGTGTTGTTCTTGTAGAGGTGGATCGGCTGGGCGCCGGGGAGCTGGGCCGCCCGGACGGCCGCCTCGGCCATGATCCGCTCGCCGGCCTTGTCCCAGAGCACGGCGTCGAGCGGACTGGTGACCTCCGGCGAGCTGTACTCGGGGTGGGCGTGGTCGACGTAGAGCCGTGCGCCGTTCGTGAGGATGACGTTGGCGAGGCCGATGTCCTCGTCGGTCAGCTGGCTGTTGTCGGCGGCCTCGCGGGCGAGGTCGAAGCCGCGGGCGTCCCGCAGCGGATTCTCCTCCTCGAAGTCCCAGCGGGCGCGTCGCGCCCGGTGCATCGCCGCCGCGTAGGCGTTGACGATCTGGGACGAGGTGAGCATGGCATTGGCGTTCGGGTGCCCCGGGACGGAGATCCCGTACTCCGTCTCGATCCCCATTACTCGCCGTACGGTCATGCGGCCCTCCTTGCCCGGCGGCGCTCCCCTTCGGGAGCGGCGCTCAAGTACCGCTGGTGCTCCGGTGCGTGTGCCTGTGCGGTGCCCGTCCCCGCACTGCGCGTCCGGCGGTACGGAAGAGCCTAGAACCACTGCGCGCTCGTGGGGAGATCATTTCCGTCATTGAATCTGCCCTGTCACCGGCCGAAAAGCAGTCGGTATAAGGAGTCAGGGAGTCCGGTAAAGCAGTCGGCTGCGGATGCCCGGGGAGGGCATCCGCAGCCGCTCCGCTTCGTCAGAGGTACTGACCGGTGTTTGCCACCGTGTCGATGGAGCGTCCGGTGTCGGCGCCCTGCTTTCCGGTGACGAGGGTACGGATGAATACGATCCGCTCGCCCTTCTTTCCGGAGATTCGGGCCCAGTCGTCGGGGTTGGTGGTGTTGGGCAGGTCCTCGTTCTCCTTGAACTCGTCCACGCAGGCCTGGAGGAGGTGGGAGACGCGGAGGCCCTTCTGGTTGTGCTCGAGGAAGGCCTTGATCGCCATCTTCTTCGCACGGTCCACGATGTTCTGGATCATCGCGCCCGAGTTGAAGTCCTTGAAGTAGAGGACTTCCTTGTCGCCGTTGGCGTACGTGACCTCGAGGAAGCGGTTTTCCTCGGTTTCGGCGTACATCTGCTCGACGACGGTCTGGATCATGCTGTGGACGGTGCCGTCCGAGGATCCCTGGTGTTCGGACAGGTCGTCCGTGTGCAGGGGCAGCGAGGCCTTGAGGTACTTCGCGAAGATGTCCTTCGCGGCCTCGGCGTCCGGGCGCTCGATCTTGATCTTCACGTCGAGGCGGCCGGGCCGCAGGATGGCCGGGTCGATCATGTCCTCGCGGTTGGAGGCGCCGATGACGATGACGTTCTCCAGGCCTTCCACGCCGTCGATCTCGGCGAGCAGCTGGGGGACGATGGTGTTCTCCACGTCCGAGCTGACGCCGGATCCGCGGGTGCGGAAGAGGGACTCCATCTCGTCGAAGAAGACGATGACGGGGGTGCCCTCGCTGGCCTTCTCGCGGGCACGCTGGAAGACGAGGCGGATGTGCCGCTCGGTCTCGCCGACGTACTTGTTGAGGAGTTCGGGGCCCTTGATGTTCAGGAAGTAGGACTTTCCGGCGGGCTGGCCGGTGACCTCGGCGACCTTCTTGGCAAGGGAGTTGGCGACGGCCTTGGCGATGAGCGTCTTGCCGCAGCCGGGGGGGCCGTAGAGCAGGATGCCCTTCGGCGGGCGCAGTTCGTGTTCCTTGAACAGGTCCGGGTAGAGGTAGGGGAGCTCGACCGCGTCGCGGATCAGCTCGATCTGGTCGCCCAGGCCGCCGATCTTGTCGTAGTCGATGTCCGGGACCTCTTCGAGGACGAGTTCTTCGACCTCGCTCTTGGGGACGACCTCGTAGACGTAGCCGGAGCGGGGTTCGAGCAGGAGGGCGTCGCCGGGGCGGATGGTGATGTCCAGGAGCGGCTCGGCGAGCCTCACCACCCTCTCCTCGTCGGTGTGCCCGACGACCAGGGCGCGCTCGCCGTCCTCGAGGATCTCCTTGAGGGTGACGATGTCCCCGGCCCGCTCGAATTCCATGGCCTCGACCACGTTGAGGGCCTCGTTGAGCATGACCTCCTGGCCGCGCCGGAGGTCTTCCGGCTCGACGCTGGGGCTGACGTTCACGCGGAGCTTTCGGCCTCCGGTGAAGATGTCGACGGTGCCGTCCTCATTGGACTGCAGGAAGACGCCGAATCCGGCCGGCGGCTGTGCGAGCCGGTCGACTTCTTCCTTGAGGGCGACGATCTGGTCGCGGGCCTCACGGAGGGTATTCGCGAGTCGTTCGTTCTGTGCGGAGACGCCGGCAAGATTTGTCTGCAGCTCGACGATCCGCTCTTCGAGAATCCTCGTGTGTCGCGGAGAGTCGGCGAGCTTGCGTCGCAGGACGGCGATTTCCTGCTCGAGATAGGCAACCTGGCCGGCGGGGTCCTCAGACCCTCGCCCGGGCCGGATGCCGCGGTTGATGTCGTCGTCGTGGGCTGCCACGGTCCTCACCTCCTCCAAGGGGAGCTGGACGCTTCCTGACCCTACCTGGGCTGGTGGTGATTGAAACCCCTAGATCACAAAGACGGTAGAGGTGTGTCCGATCTTCACCCTTGCGTACTCCCTCACGCCAAGGAAATACCCACCCATCAACATCTGAAAGCGGCCGGTTGTAAGGTCGAAGTGTTCAACACCCGTCAGAGCTCGCGCGACTTGCTGCGAGTGGTGACCGGGATGGATCACTCAGCGCAGGGAACGGCAGGAGATATGAGCGTGCAGCAGGAGGCTCCCACGGCGGGCGTCGGCGGGGCCGGCGAGCCGCTTGAGGTCTGGATCGACCAGGACCTCTGCACCGGGGACGGGATCTGCGCGCAGTACGCGCCGGAGGTGTTCGAGCTGGACATCGATGGTCTGGCGTATGTGAAGAGCCCCGAGGACGAGCTGCTGCAGGCGGCGGGGGCGACCACTCCGGTTCCGCTGACGCTGCTCCAGGACGTGGTGGACTCGGCGAAGGAATGTCCGGGTGACTGCATCCACGTAAGGCGCGTTTCGGACGGGGTGGAAGTCTTCGGCCCCGACGCCGAGTGACGCTTCAAACACTCCTGGCGGTCGAGTCCGTCAGCTCCTGGCGGAATTTTCCGCCGCTCCAGCGCCACTTGGCGAGCTTCTTCACGTCCGGGCTGTAGCGCGGGATCGCCGGTGAGGAGTAGCCGAGGAGGGTGGTGGTGACGACTCCGTCGCTCACGGTGAGATCGGTGGCGGTCTGTCGCTGCGGGGTGTCGAGCAGGGTGGCGACGACGCGGGGGCGGGCGCCCTCGGCCCGGTCCTGGGTGAGTACGTAGATCGCGTGGGGCGGGGTGCCGGAGCCTGCGTCGCAGCGGACGGCGGCCACGGTCTCGGGGCGGCCGTCGCCGTCGAGGTCGCCCTGGGCGGTGGCGGTGACGGCCTGCGGGGCGCCTTTGCAGTCGAGGGGGTAGGTGACCGCCGCGGCGTCGGGGGCGGTGGCCTGCGGGCCGTTCGCGGCGGGGACGGCGGTGTCCACGGGGGTTCCGGTGGCCGGCTGGACGAGTCCCGCGGTGGCTATGACGGCGGCCATGGCGGTGGCCGTGGCGAGCCAGTGGAGGGGTGCGGCGTGGCTGTGCGCCAGGGTTTCCACATTGGGCGCGAGCTCGGCGGGGCTGTGCGGCACGCGGGGTGTCTCCTGTGCGAAGGGTGACGGGGAGCCAGCATCGTGCCACACCTCACACTGAGGTGGAACGACCGGGTCCGGGGCGGCCGGATCGGAGGCGCCGACAGCGGGGCGGGGCTTGGCTGTTGTCGCGACAACGAAAAGGCGCTGTGGCGTAGTTCCCGGTTTGTCCGGGGAACTACGCCACAGCGCCTTCGTGTTGGGTGGGTCCGGCGGGTGGCTACGCGGAGCGGTCGCTGCCGGGGCCGTCGTAGTCCTCGCCGTAGGCGCCCTTGGAGGGGCGGCGGCGGCGCAGCGGGGGCTCGACGCCGTCCGCGAGGCGGCGGGCGGTGACGAGGAAGCCGGTGTGGCCGATCATCCGGTGGTCGGGGCGGACTGCCAGGCCCTCGACGTGCCAGTTACGGATCATCGATTCCCAGGGCTGCGGTTCGGCGTAGCAGCCGAACTCGCGGATGGATTCGACGGTCCGGGCGAGCTGGGTGGTGGTGGCCACGTAGCAGCAGAGGATGCCGCCGGGGACGAGGGCCTTGGAGACGGCCTCCAGGCATTCCCAGGGGGCGAGCATGTCGAGGATCACGCGGTCGACGTCGGTGTCGGACAGGTTGTCCTGGAGGTCGCCGACGGTCAGCTGCCACGCGGGGTGCGGGCCGCCGAAGTAGCGTTCGACGTTGGCGGTGGCGATCTCGGCGAAGTCCGCGCGGCGCTCGTAGCTGTGGAGCATGCCCTGGTCGCCGATGGCGCGCAGCAGGAAGCTGCTCAGGGAGCCGGATCCGACGCCTGCCTCGACGACGCGGGCGCCGGGGAAGATGTCGGCGAAGGCCAGGATCTGGCCTGCGTCCTTGGGGTAGACCACGGCGGCACCGCGGGGCATGGACAGGACATAGTCGGGGAGCAGGGGGCGCAGCGCGAGGTACGCGACGTTGCCCGTGGTGCGGACAACACTGCCCTCGGGAGCACCGATCAGCTCGTCGTGCGGGAAGGAACCCTTGTGGGTGTGGAAATTCTTCCCGGCTTCGAGCGTGAACGTGTAGTGGCGGCCCTTGGGGTCGGTGAGCTGAACCTGGTCCCCGACCTCGAAGGGCCCGCGTCGGCGGGCGGCACCGGTCGGTTCGGACATGTGACCAGTGTATTGGCTTCAGGACTGGGGCCGCGCCATGGCCTTCACGAAGGCTCTTTCGACGTCGAGGGTGGACAGCACCCCGTAGATCTCGCCGCCGGGTTCGAGGACGAGGTATTCGGTGGCGGGGTTGGTGCGGAGGTGGTCGAGGAGTTCTTCGCCGGTGAGGTCCGCTGAAACCTTCATGCCGTCGGTGAGGTCGCGGGCGAGGGTGCTGACGGCGACCCAGGGGCGGCGGTGTTCGGGGACGCCGACGATGGAGGCTTCGCGGACGATGGAGGTGGGGTCTCCGTGGCCGTCGACGATCACGATGGCGCGGGCGCCGGCTTCGGTGGCGCGGCGCAGGGCTTCGGAGAGGGGGGTGGTGTTCTCGACGGGGATGGCGCGCCGGGTGAGGGTGCGGGCCTTGAGTTCGGGGAGGTGTTCGCGCAGACGGGCCAGGCGCAGGCTGTTGCCGGCGCCGGTCCAGATGATCGCGGCGAGGATGGCGGCGAGCAGGGCGTCCATGACGGTGTCCATGCCGTCGATTTCGGTGCTGCGGTTGCCGACGGCTCCGGTGTGGGTGAGGAGCGGCAGGCCGAGGAGGACGGCGACGGCGAGGCCGCGGCCGATCCAGGCGGCGGCGATGGTGCCGGTCATGGGTTTGCCGGTGATGCCCCAGATGACGGCGCGGAGCATGCGGCCGCCGTCGAGGGGAAGGCCGGGGAGCAGGTTGAAGGCGGCGACGAGCAGGTTGGAGATCATCAGGCCGGCGAGGAGGACGCCGGGGACGGTGGCGGGGTCGACGGCCTGCATGCCGAGGTAGAAGGCTCCGGCGAGGAGGAGGGAGAGGAGGGGTCCGACGAAGGCGAGGACGAATTCGCGGCCGGGGGTCTCGGATTCCTTCTCGATCTCGGAGACGCCGCCGAAGAACTGGAGCTGGATGCGGCGCACGGGGAGTTTGAAGCGGAGAGCGGCGACGGTGTGGGCGAGTTCGTGGACGAGTACGGAGGCGTAGAAGGCGATGGCGAAGAAGAGGGAGACGAGGTAGCGGGCGGGGCCGAGGTCCGGGAGGACGCGGTCGAGCTGGTCGCCGAAGACCCAGGTGATGAGGGCGGCGACGAGGAACCAGCTGGGCGAGACGTAGACGGGTACGCCGAAGGGGCGGCCCATGAGGAGTCCGCCGCCCGGGCCGGAGCGCCGGTCTCCGCGCTCGCCGGTTTCGTCGGTGTCTGCCACGGCTTTCCTTCGTTCTGGGGGGTTTCCGGGGTGGGGGTCCGGGGGTTTGTGGTGCGTGCGTCGTAATGGTGGTGTAGCGGGGTGTGATGTACCGATCATGCAGTGCGAGGTGCCTTTGCGTCGATGGTATGCGCGTGCTGTCGGTCGCGGGTCGTAGGGTTTTACGCATGACGACGAGCCCCGGTGACGGTCCGGCTGACGTGGTGCCCAGTGCCGTGGCGCCTTCTTCCCTTTCCCCTTCTCGGGCGAGCGATTTCATGCAGTGCCCGTTGCTGTACCGGTTCCGGGTGATCGACAGGCTGCCGGAGAAGCCCAGTGCCGCGGCTACCCGCGGGACGCTGGTGCATGCGGTGCTGGAGCGGCTCTTCGATCATCCGGCCGAGGAGCGGACGGCGCCGCGGGCGAAGGCGTTGATCCCGGGGCAGTGGGACCGGTTGCTGGAGGCGAAGCCGGAGCTGACGGAGCTGTTCCCGGAGGGTGACGAGGGGGCGGGGCTGGCGCGGTGGCTGACGGAGGCCGAGGCGTTGGTGGAGCGGTGGTTCACGTTGGAGGACCCGACGCGGCTGGAGCCGGTGGAGCGGGAGTTCTTCGTGGAGACGGAGCTGGAGTCGGGGCTGCGGCTGCGCGGGATCATCGACCGGGTGGATGTCGCGCCGACGGGTGAGGTGCGGATCGTCGACTACAAGACGGGGAAGGCGCCGCGGCCGGAGTATGCCGAGGGTGCGCTGTTCCAGATGAAGTTCTACGCGCTGGTGGTGTGGCGGCTGAAGCAGGTGGTGCCGCGGCGGCTGCAGCTGGTGTATCTGGGCAGCGGGGACGTGCTGACGTACGACCCGGTGGTCGCGGATCTGGAGCGGGTGGAGCGCAAGCTGCTCGCGCTGTGGGAGGCGATCTCGGAGGCGACGGAGACGGGTGAGTGGCGGCCGCGGCCGACGAAGCTGTGCGGTTGGTGTGATCACCGGGCGGTGTGTCCGGAGTTCGGCGGGACTCCGCCGGTGTATCCGCTGTCGGTTCCGCCGCGGGGCGGGGCGGTCGGCCCGGCGGATTCCTGATCGTCGGGCCAGGGCAGAATGGGCGGGCCCGCCGAGACGTCCGATGAATACGAGGTAGTTCCGTGGCGATCCGCGTCCTACTGGTCGACGACCAGCCGCTGCTGCGCACCGGTTTCCGGATGATCCTGGAGGCGGAGGGGGATCTGGCGGTGGTCGGCGAGGCCGGGGACGGTCTGCAGGCGCTGGACCAGGTGCGTGCGCTGCAGCCGGACGTGGTGCTGATGGACATCCGGATGCCGCGGATGGACGGGGTGGAGGCCACGCGGCAGATCACGGGTCCGGGCCGGGACGGTCCGGCGAAGGTGCTCGTGCTGACGACGTTCGATCTGGACGAGTACGTGGTGGAGGCGCTGCGGGCGGGGGCGAGCGGTTTCCTGCTGAAGGATGCGCCGGCCAATGAGCTGGTGCAGGCGATCCGGGTGGTGGCGGCGGGTGAGGCGATGCTGGCGCCGAGCATCACGCGGCGGCTGCTGGACAAGTACGCGGGGCATCTGCCGTCGGGTGAGGACAGTGTGCCGGACGCGCTGGGGACGCTGACGGAGCGTGAGGTCGAGGTGTTGAAGCTGGTGGCCCGGGGTCTGTCGAACGCGGAGATCGCGGCGGACCTGTTCGTGAGCGAGACCACGGTGAAGACGCATGTGGGGCACGTGCTGACGAAGCTGGGTCTGCGGGACCGGGTCCAGGCCGCGGTGTACGCGTACGAGAGCGGGCTGGTGCGGCCGGGCGCCCAGTAGGGCGGCCCGAGGGGCGTACGGGAACGGGCCGGCAGCCGCGTGACGCGGTTGCCGGCCCGTTGCCGTACGGGGTGGGTCAGCCCTTGCTGATCTCCCAGAAGCGGAAGACGGTCGAGGCGTCGAGGGACCACTGCAGGCCGGTCACGTTGGTGCGGGAGACGGCGTACTGCTTGCCCTGCCAGAGCGGGAGGATCGGGATGTCCTCGGCGACGATCTCCTGGAGCCGGTTGTAGTCCGGGTTGGCCGCGGTGCGGTCGGACTTCGCGGAGGTCGACGGGATGATCGTCCCGGTGATCTCCTTGTTGTCGTAGTTGTTGCTCAGGACGCTGTCCGGGCCGAAGAACGGCTGGGTGAAGTTGTCGGCGTCCGGGTAGTCCGGGACCCAGCCCTTCACGTAGACGCCGTACTTGCCGTCCTGGATGTCCTTCTCGTACTGGTCGTACTCGACGGACTTCATCTCGGCCTCGAAGAGGCCGCTGTCGTTGAGCTGCTTGGCGATGACCTGGAACTGCTGGTCGGTGGAGGGGCCGTAGCGGGACGGGGTGGAGTACAGGGTGATCTTGACCTTGCCGTTGATGCCGGCGGCCTTGAGGACGGCCTTGGCCTTCTCCACCTGCGGGCTGCCGCCGTAGCGGTCGAAGAAGGGGGTGGTGTGTCCGGCGATGCCGGCGGGCACGATCGAGTAGAGCGGGGTGGCGGTGCCCGCGTACACGTCCTTGACGAGGGCTTCGCGGTCCACGAGGTAGGCGATGGCCTTGCGGACGGGGAGCTTGCCGGCGACGGGGTCGCTCATGTTGAAGACCATGTGCTCGACCTCGGCGCCGGTGCCCTGGACGACGTCGACCTTGTTGTCGCCGGTCTTGACGGCGGCGAGGGCGGCGATGTCCTTGGCGGCCAGGCCGCGGAAGGCGAAGTCGACGTCGCCGCTTTCGAGGACGGTCTTGAGGGCGGTCTGGTCGCCGTTGAAGAACTTCAGGGTCACACCGGTGTTCTTGGCCTTGGCCTTGCCGGTGTAGGAGTCGTTGACCGAGAAGCTGGCGCTCTTGTCGTTGAAGGCGTCCAGCTTGTAGACGCCGGAGCCGACGGCCTTGTTGTCGGTGCGGAGCTTGTCGGCCGGGTACTCGGCGTGGTCGACGATGGCGCCCGCACCCGAGGCGATCTTGCTCGGGAAGGTCGCGTCGGACGTCTTGAGGCGGAAGACGACGGTCTTGTCGTCGGGCGCGTCGATGCCGGCGATCGACGCGAGCATCACGGCCGGGCCGTTCTCGTCGTTGATCTTCAGCGTGCGCTCGAAGGAGTACTTGACGTCCTTCGAGGTCAGGCTGTGGCCGTTGCTGAACTTCAGGCCGGCGCGCAGGGTGCACTTGTACACCTTGCTGTCGCCGCCCTCGAAGTTGCAGGCCTGGGCGGCGTCGGGCTCCGGCGTCGTGCCGCCCTTGGGGAAGCTCAGCAGCGACTGGAAGACGTTGTTGAAGAGCAGCCAGGAGCCGGGGTCGTAGCCCGACGCGGGGTCGGTGGACTTCACCTTGTCGGATATGCCCATGACCACGCCCTTGCCGTTGCCGGCTTCGGAGCTGCCATCGGTCGATCCGCAACCGCTGAGCAGCGCGGCGGCGGTGGCTGCGCCGAGCGGGGCTGCCAGCCACTGGTTACGTCGATTCACGCGAACGTCCTTCACAGTCGAACTGTTTCGTTGCTCCGGCCCGCGACACCCGCTGCCGGTCTTTGCCTTGCTCAGCCGCTTACGCCGCGGCCGAGCTCCCACAACTGGAGGTCGGAGATGGCGTTGACCGACCACTCCACTCCGGTGATCCCGTCGCGTGCGGCGACGTACTGCTTGCCCTGCCACAGGGGCAGGACGGGCACGTCCTCGGCGACGATGTCCTGCATCTCCGTGATCGCGGGGACGGCGACGTTGCGGTCGACGGCGCGCCGGGATTCGGGGAGGAGCCTGGTGCGCACCGCGCTGTTGGAGTACGGCGTGCCCAAGAAGTTGTCCTGCTCCAGGAACGGGGCGAGGAAGTTTTCGGCGTCCGGGTAGTCGGGGAACCAGCCGAGCCCGTAGGCGGCGTGGTCGCCCTGCTTCTGGGCGGGGCGGAAGTCGGCCCAGTCGGTGCCCTGGACGGTGATGTCGAACAGCTGGGTGGAGTTGAGCTGGGCCTTGAGGGCCTCGAACTCGGCCGCCGTGCCGTCGCCGTAGTGGTCGTTGGTGTAGTGCAGCGTCAGCTTGACCGGGGTCTTGATGCCGGCGTCCTTCAGCAGGGAGGCGGCCTTGGCGGTGTTGGCCTCGCCGTACTTGCTGTAGAAGGAGTTGACGTGGCCGGTCACGGCGCTGGGGACCAGGGAGTAGAGCGGCTGCGCGGACTTGCCGTAGACCTTGGAGATGAGGGCGTTACGGTCGACGGCGGCGGCGAGGGCCTGGCGGACTGCCTTGTCCTTGACGACCGGGGCCTCGGTGTTGAAGCCGAGGTAGCGGATCTCCAGGCCGGGCATCGGGACGAGCTTGACGCCCTTGGGGGGCTTGGCGGCGAACTCGGTGATCTGGGCGGGCGACAGGGTGCGGGAGACCATGTGGATCCTCCCGTCGGTGAGCGCCTTGCCCATGGCCGCGGAGTCGGGGAACGTGCGCAGCTCGACCTTGTCGTTCTGGAGCTTGAGGTCGCCCTTGTAGCGCGGGTTCTTGCTGAACACCGCCCGGACGAGCTGGTTGTTCTTGACCTCGGCCTTCATCGTGTACGGGCCGGAGCCGTCGATGTCGAAGCCGTCGCGGAGCTTCTTGGCGCCGTAGTTCTTCTCGCTGACGATGCCGGCGGCGGGGGTGGAGAGCTTGTACGGGAAGGTCGCGTCGGGGGTCTTCAGGTGGAAGACGACGGTGTCGGCGCCCTTGACCTCGACGTTGTCGAGGTTGGCGAGCAGCGCGGACGGGCCGTTCTCGTCCTTGATGGCGCGGACGCGGTCGATGGAGAACTTGACGTCCTTGGCGGTGAGCGGGTCGCCGCTCGCGAACGTGAGCCCGGGGCGCAGGGTGCAGCGGTAGCTCTCGTTGCCGGTGTCGGTGAAGCGGCAGTCGGAGGCCGCTTCGGGGACGGGCTGGCCGCCGCCGCGCGGGGTGTGCATCAGGGTCTGGACGGTCTGGCGCAGGACGTTCCAGGCTCCGGCGTCGTACGCGTAGGCCGGGTCGAACGGGGCGGGGGCGTATTCGGCTGCTTCGAACCGGTCGGTGGTCCCGACGACGATCGCTCCGGATCCCGCTCCTCCGCCGCTGGCGCTGCCGCATGCGGCGAGCGTGGGCGTGAGCAGTCCGGCCGCGGCCGTCAGCACCATGGTCTTGCGGTTCATGCTGGAAGTACTCCCTGTAACCGGCACTTGCTCAAAGCGGCGAAAAGGGCACTTCGCGACGGTCGCCCGTTCAGGGCGGAACGATCGGGCCGGTGTAGTGACGATCGGTCCACGCGGTCCCGGCACAGGGGTGTGTGCCGGTGACGGCTGAGGTGCGGCGCGGTGCCCGGTTCGACACTAGTGGTCCGGGACGGGATGGCTGGAACTGGCCTGACTTGGGGCGTATTCGCACTGTGATGGGAGCGGACTGGCTGTCTATGCGGAGGCCACCCCGGATTCGGTCAGTAGCTGATCAATCCGGACACAAGGGAAGGCATAGGAGGCCTGGGACAGGTGTATCGGGCACTTGACGGGTGACCAACGTCACCCGGGACGACCGCCCCGGAGGGGATGGAATTTCAGCCTCCGGGGCCTCCGGCGGAAGATCCTCTCGCCGGACCTTCATCCTGCGGCCGTTCCGTTCGGTACAGAGCGTGTGCAGGGCGTACCGGTGCGTGCTTCCGGGCGCGGGAGCTCAGTTCAGCGGGCTGATGAGCGACCGCAGGAACGGCAGGTCCACGTCCTCCAGCGAGCGCACGATCGTCCGGCCGGGGGCGGGCTCGATGCGCCCGACGGAGGGGACGGCCACGACCCGGCAGCCGGCGGCCTCCGCGGCGGCGACGCCGGTGGCGGTGTCCTCGATGACGGCGCACCGGGCGGGGTGCGCGCCGAGGGTGCTCGCGGCGAGCAGGTACGGGTCGGGGTGCGGCTTGGTGCGGGCGACCTCGTCCCCGGCGACCGTCATCGTGAAGCGGTCACGGCCGAGGGTGAGCAGGACCTGGTCGATGACACGGCGGTGCGAGGCGGAGACGAGGGCGGTGGGCACGTTGTGCCGGGCCAGCTCGCTCAGCAGCCGCTCGGCGCCGGGCATGAGGGGGACCTGGTCGGCGATGCGGGCCTCGAAGCGCTCGTTGAGGAGCACGCTGAGCTCGGCGAGGCCGATGGCGGCGCCGGTCGCCTCGATCAGGAAGGCAGCGCTGCGGCTCATGGGGCCGCCGACGACCACGTCCCGCCAGGACTCTTCCAGCCGGTGCCCGAGCTCGCGGAAGATCTCGGCCTCGATCTCCCACCAGAATCCCTCGGTGTCGACGAGGGTGCCGTCCATGTCCAGCAACACCGCCTGCAGGGCGTGCCCGTCGGCCGCACGGACCACGGGGACGGGAACGGTGCTGGTCATGAGCACGCCTTTCTCAGGGGACGAGAAGGCCGGTCACCTCCGCCCGCGGGAACGTGCCCTCGGGAACAGGTGACCGGCCTGTATGGGACCGACCAGTGTACGCCGGTCCGCCTCAGCGTGCGTTGAAATACTTCGCTTCGGGGTGGTGAATCACGATGGCGTCGGTGGACTGCTCGGGGTGGAGCTGGAACTCCTCCGAGAGGTGGACGCCGATCCGCTCCGGCTGGAGGAGGTCGGCGATCTTGGCGCGGTCCTCCAGGTCGGGGCAGGCCCCGTAGCCGAGGGAGAAGCGGGCCCCGCGGTACTTGAGGTCGAACATGTCCTCGACCTTGTCCGGGTCCTCGCCGCCGAAGCCGAGTTCGGCGCGGACGCGGGCGTGCCAGTACTCGGCCATGGCCTCGGCGAGCTGGACGGACAGGCCGTGCAGCTCCAGGTACTCGCGGTAGGAGTCCGACTCGAAGAGCTTGGCGGTGGCCTCGCCGATCTTCGAGCCGACGGTGACGACCTGGAGGCCGACGACGTCGGTCTCGCCGGATTCCTCGGGGCGGAAGAAGTCGGCGAGGCACAGGCGGCGGCCGCGACGCTGGCGCGGGAAGGTGAAGCGGGTCCGCTCGTTGCCCTCGTCGTCGAGGATGATCAGGTCCTCGCCCTTGGAGACGCAGGGGAAGTAGCCGTAGACGACCGCCGCTTCCAGCAGGTTCTCCGTGTGCAGCTTGTCCAGGAGGCCGCGCAGGCGCGGACGACCCTCGCTCTCGACGAGCTCCTCGTACGTGGCCCCGCCGGCGCGGGCCTGCTTGAGGCCCCACTGGCCCTTGAACAGGGCGCCCTCGTCCAGCCAGGAGGCGTAGTCCTTGAGCGGGATGCCCTTGACCACGCGGGTGCCCCAGAACGGCGGGGCAGGGACCGGGTTGTCGACGGCCACGTCCGAGCGGCCGCCCGGCTCCTCCTGCTCCTCGACCTGCAGGACGGGGGTGTCCCTCTTGGCGACCCGGCGCTGCTTGAGCTCGGGGAGGGTGGCGCCGGGGACACCGCGCTTCACGGCGATGAGGGCGTCCATCAGGCGCAGGCCTTCGAAGGCGTCGCGGGCGTAGCGGACTTCGCCCTCGTAGATCTCGTGGAGGTCCTGTTCGACGTAGGCGCGGGTCAGCGCGGCGCCGCCGAGGATCACCGGGTAGTCGGCGGCCAGCTTGCGCTGGTTCAGCTCCTGAAGGTTCTCCTTCATGATGACCGTCGACTTCACCAGGAGCCCGGACATCCCGATCACGTCGGCCTTGTGCTCGGCCGCGGCCTCCAGGATCGCCGAGACCGGCTGCTTGATGCCGATGTTGACGACGTTGTAGCCGTTGTTGGTCAGGATGATGTCGACGAGGTTCTTGCCGATGTCGTGGACGTCACCGCGGACGGTGGCCAGCACGATCGTGCCCTTGCCGTCGGCATCGGTCTTCTCCATGTGCGGTTCGAGATGGGCAACGGCCGTCTTCATGACCTCCGCGGACTGGAGCACGAAGGGCAGCTGCATCTGGCCGGAGCCGAAGAGCTCGCCGACGACCTTCATCCCCTCCAGGAGGGTGTCGTTGACGATGTCCAGGGCGGGACGGGTCCGCAGGGCCTCGTCGAGGTCGGCCTCCAGGCCGTTCTTCTCGCCGTCGATGATGCGCCGCTGCAGACGCTCGTCCAGCGGCAGCGCGAGGAGCTCCTCCGCCCGCCCGTCCTTCAACGACTTCATGTTGACGCCCTCGAAGAGCGCCATCAGCTTCTGCAGCGGGTCGTAGCCCTCGGCCCGCCGGTCGTAGATGAGATCCAGAGCGACCGTGACCTGCTCCTCCTCGAACCGCGCGATGGGGAGGATCTTGCTCGCGTGGACGATCGCCGAGTCCAGGCCGGCCTTGACGCACTCGTCCAGGAACACCGAGTTCAGCAGCACCCGCGCGGCCGGGTTCAGGCCGAAGGAGATGTTCGAGAGGCCCAGCGTCGTCTGCACGTCCGGATGCCGGCGCTTCAGCTCGCGGATCGCCTCGATCGTCGCGATGCCGTCCTTACGAGACTCCTCCTGTCCGGTGCAGATCGTGAAGGTCAGGGTGTCGATGAGGATGTCCGATTCCCGGATCCCCCAGTTCCCCGTCAGATCGTCGATCAGCCGCTCGGCGATGGCGACCTTGTGCTCGGCGGTACGGGCCTGCCCCTCCTCATCGATGGTCAGCGCGATCAGCGCCGCACCGTGCTCCTGCGCCAGCCGGGTGACCTTCGCGAACCGGGACTCGGGACCGTCACCGTCCTCGTAGTTCACGGAGTTGATGACCGCCCGGCCGCCCAGCTTCTCCAGACCCGCCCGGATGACGGGAACCTCCGTCGAGTCCAGCACGATCGGCAGCGTCGAAGCCGTCGCGAACCGCCCGGCCAGCTCCTCCATGTCCGCGACGCCGTCACGGCCCACGTAGTCCACGCACAGGTCGAGCATGTGCGCACCCTCACGGATCTGGTCCCGCGCCATCTCCACACAGTCGTCCCAACGGGCCTCCAGCATCGCCTCGCGGAACTTCTTCGACCCGTTCGCGTTCGTCCGCTCCCCGATCGCCATGTACGAGGTGTCCTGCCGGAACGGCACCGTCTGGTACAGCGAAGCCGCACCCGGCTCCGGCTGCGGCTTCCGCCCGGTGACGGCCGCACCCCGCACCCGCTCCACCACCTGCCGCAAGTGCTCCGGCGTCGTACCGCAGCAGCCACCCACCAGCGACAGCCCGTACTCACGGACGAAGGTCTCCTGCGCGTCAGCGAGCTCGGGGGCGGTCAGCGGGTAGTGCGCGCCGTCCTTGGTCAGGACGGGCAGGCCGGCGTTGGGCATGCAGGAGAGCGGGATGCGGGCGTTGCGCGCCAGATAGCGCAGGTGCTCGCTCATCTCCGCGGGGCCCGTGGCGCAGTTCAGGCCGATCATGTCGATGCCCAGCGGCTCCAGCGCCGTCAGCGCCGCACCGATCTCCGAACCCAGCAGCATCGTGCCGGTCGTCTCCACGGTCACCGAACAGATCAGCGGGACGGTGACACCGAGCGCCTCCATGGCGCGGCGGGCACCGATGATGGAGGACTTGGTCTGCAGGAGGTCCTGGGTGGTTTCCACGAGCAGCGCGTCGGCGCCGCCGGAGAGCAGGCCCTCGGCGTTGATCTGGTAGGCGTCGCGGATCTTCGCGTAGGTGATGTGGCCGAGGGTGGGCAGCTTGGTGCCCGGGCCCATCGAGCCGAGGACCCAGCGCTGCTGCCCGGTGGAGGCGGTGAACTCGTCGGCGACCTCACGGGCGATGCGGGCACCGGACTCCGACAGCTCGAAGTTGCGCTCGGCGATGTCGTACTCGGCGAGCGCCGCGAAGTTCGCGCCGAAGGTGTTCGTCTCGACGCAGTCCACGCCCACCGAGAAGTACGCCTCGTGCACGGTGCGCACGATGTCGGGGCGGGTGACGTTGAGGACCTCGTTGCAGCCCTCCAGCTGCTGGAAGTCCTCCATCGTGGGGTCCTGCGCCTGGAGCATCGTCCCCATGGCTCCGTCGGCGACGACCACGCGGGTGGCGAGCGCCTGTCGGAGGGCATCGGCCCGGGTCTGGGTGTCTGCGGGCGGGTTCGGCAACGAGGCCATGGTTGAGCTCCCTGGGATGCGACGGCTGTCGGCTTTGCACCCCCGCTGTGTCAGGGGCGCACGCGGCCAGAGTAACCGCGTGGCCCCGGACCCGGTGAGGCTGTCCCACGTGGCGGACTGCATTCTGTGCGCGGGGGGTCCGCACGGGTTACACCCTTCCGCGGCACCCCGGAGAACGCCCAGGCATGCACGAGGTCGGCATCGGCCGATAGTGTTCAGCATTGTCGAACTACGTCAGCAGGAGGCTGCGCCATGGCACGGAACATCCAGTCGCTCGAACGAGCCGCTGCGATGCTGCGACTCCTGGCGGGCGGGGAGCGCCGTCTGGGTCTCTCGGACGTGGCCTCCTCCCTCGGCCTGGCCAAGGGCACCGCGCACGGGATCCTGCGCACCCTGCAGGCCGAGGGGTTCGTGGAGCAGGACCCCGCGTCCGGCCGCTACCAGCTGGGCGCGGAGCTGCTGCGCCTGGGCAACAGCTACCTGGACGTGCACGAGCTGCGCGCCCGCGCCCTGGTCTGGACGGACGACCTGGCCCGGGCGAGCGGCGAGAGCGTGTACGTGGGGGTGCTGCACCAGAGCGGGGTGCTGATCATGCACCACGTGTTCCGGCCCGACGACAGCCGTCAGGTGCTGGAGGTCGGGGCCATGCAGCCGCTGCACTCCACGGCCCTGGGCAAGGTGCTGTCGGCATACGACCCCGTCGCGCACACCCAGGTGCTGGAGGTGGAGCGGGAGGCGTTCACCCCCCGTACGGTCATCGACGGCGCTGGCTTCGAGGAGATCCTGGACCTGACCCGGGCACGCGGCTGGGCCTCCGACGTCGAGGAGACCTGGGAGGGCATCGCGTCGGTGGCCGCGCCCATCCACGACCGGCGCAGGATGCCCGTCGGCGCGGTGGCCGTCGCGGGGGCCGTGGAGCGCGTCTGCGGGGAGTCCGGGGAGCCCAGGGCGTCCCTGGTGGCCTCCGTACGGGACTGCGCGAGGTCGGTTTCACGCGACCTCGGAGCGGGCCGGTTCTGAGCTTGACCTGACCCGATCAATCCACCCAACGGCCACCACCTGTGGCATTTGGGTGGATTTTGTCGTTTTCTGATCATCCGTTGGCTTGATTTGGCCGATCGTGTCGAGTGGTAACGATCCGGTTCTTTGACCTGGTCGACCCTTGACGCGTTATTAGCCAAGGCGGAAAACTGCCGTTCATCGGTCGGCATTGTCGAACACCTACCGGCAATACGCGTTAGGGTGTGGCAAGGCCAAGGACCGGTGAAGCACTCACCGAGTGCGCGGACCGCCGGACGGGACCCGGTGTCCGCCCACCCCTGCAAGGCAAAGGAGTCGCGGGTGTCCACCTCCGACATCTTCATCGGCGAGACCATCGGTACCGCCCTGCTCACGCTGCTCGGCGGTGGCGTCTGCGCCGCCGTCACGCTCAAGAGCTCCAAGGCACGCAACGCGGGCTGGCTCGCGATCACCTTCGGCTGGGGTTTCGCCGTTCTGATCGCCGCCTACGTGTCCGCCCCGCTCTCCGGTGCGCACCTCAACCCGGCGGTCACCGTCGGCCTGGCCATCAAGAACGGCGACTGGAGCGACACTCCGGTCTACTTCGCCGGACAGCTCCTCGGCGCCATGCTCGGCGCGGTGCTGATGTGGATCACGTACTACGGCCAGTTCCGGGTGCACCTCTCGGACCCGGAGCACATCCGTGACGCCAAGCTCGGCCCGGAGGACCCGCACCCGCACGACCAGGCCGGTCCGGTGCTCGGCGTCTTCTCCACCGGCCCCGAGATCCGCAACGTCGTCCAGAACCTCACGACCGAGATCATCGGCACCTTCGTCCTGGTCCTGGCGATCCTGACCCAGGGCCTCCAGGACGGCGGCAAGGGCCTCGGCGTCATCGGCGTCCTGATCACCTCCTTCGTCGTCGTCGGCATCGGCCTCTCGCTCGGCGGTCCGACCGGCTACGCCATCAACCCGGTCCGCGACCTCGGTCCGCGCATCGTGCACGCCCTGCTCCCGCTGCCGCACAAGGGCGGCTCGGACTGGGGGTACTCCTGGATCCCGGTCGTCGGCCCGCTCGTCGGTGCCGCCATAGCCGGTGGTCTGTACAACATCGCGTTCGCCTGATCAGTTTCGGCCCGCGCTCGTAAGATCCGCACCGCATCCTGATTCCGCCTACTCATAGACCTGCCAGGAGCAGCCACATGACCAGCAGCACCGGCCCCTTCATCGCCGCGATCGACCAGGGCACCACCTCCTCCCGCTGCATCGTCTTCGACCGCGACGGCCGCATCGTCGCCGTCGACCAGAAGGAGCACGAGCAGATCTTCCCGAAGCCGGGCTGGGTCGAGCACGACGCCACCGAGATCTGGACCAACGTCCAGGAGGTCGTCGCCGGCGCCATCGCCAAGGCCGAGATCACCGCGGCCGACGTCAAGGCCGTCGGTATCACCAACCAGCGCGAGACCACCGTCCTGTGGGACAGGAACACCGGCGAGCCGGTGCACAACGCGCTGGTCTGGCAGGACACCCGCACCGACGCCCTGTGCAAGGAGCTCGGCCGCAACGTCGGCCAGGACCGCTTCCGCCGCGAGACCGGCCTGCCGCTGGCGAGCTACTTCGCGGGCCCGAAGGTCCGCTGGCTGCTCGACAACGTCGAGGGTCTGCGTGAGCGCGCCGAGGCCGGCGACATCCT
Source organism: Streptomyces sp. NBC_00190 (assembly GCF_036203305.1). GTDB lineage: Bacteria > Actinomycetota > Actinomycetes > Streptomycetales > Streptomycetaceae > Streptomyces. The sequence goes on from NZ_CP108131.1 coordinate 1,926,142, forward strand.
CTTCGGCACCATGGACTCGTGGGTCATCTGGAACCTCACGGGCGGCACCCAGGGCGGCGTGCACGTCACCGACGTCACCAACGCCTCGCGCACCATGCTGATGAACCTGCACACCCGGGCCTGGGACGAGAAGATCGCCGAGTCCATGGGCGTCCCGCTCAACGTCCTCCCGGAGATCAAGTCCTCCGCCGAGGTCTACGGCCACGTCAAGGACGGCGTCCTCGCCGGCGTTCCGGTCGCCTCGGCGCTCGGTGACCAGCAGGCCGCGCTGTTCGGCCAGACGTGTTTCGCCGAGGGCGAGGCGAAGTCCACGTACGGCACCGGAACGTTCATGCTGATGAACACCGGCGACAAGATCATCAACTCCTACAGCGGCCTGCTGACCACGGTCGGCTACCAGATCGGCGACCAGAAGCCGGTCTACGCGCTGGAGGGCTCCATCGCCGTCACCGGCTCGCTCGTCCAGTGGATGCGCGACCAGATGGGCCTGATCAAGTCCGCGGCCGAGATCGAGACCCTTGCCTCCTCGGTCGAGGACAACGGCGGCGCCTACTTCGTGCCCGCCTTCTCCGGCCTGTTCGCCCCGTACTGGCGCTCCGACGCCCGCGGTGTGATCGCCGGCCTCACCCGGTACGTCACCAAGGCGCACATCGCCCGTGCCGTCCTGGAGGCCACCGCCTGGCAGACCCGTGAGATCACCGACGCCATGACCAAGGACTCGGGCGTCGAGCTCGCCGCCCTCAAGGTCGACGGCGGCATGACCTCCAACAACCTGCTGATGCAGACGCTCTCGGACTTCCTGGACGCCCCCGTGGTGCGCCCGATGGTCGCCGAGACCACCTGCCTCGGCGCCGCCTACGCCGCCGGCCTGGCCGTCGGCTTCTGGCCCGACACCGACGCCCTGCGCGCCAACTGGCGCCGCGCGGCGGAGTGGACCCCGCGGATGCCCGCCGAGCAGCGGGACCGCGAGTACAAGAGCTGGCTCAAGGCCGTCGAGCGGTCCATGGGCTGGGTCGACGACGAAGACGCCAGCTGACCTCACTCAGCTGACGCTATCGACGAGGAGCTAAGAGAGATATGAGCAGCCTGCAGAGCGTGACCGCACTGGGCACGCACCCGACCGCCGGTTCGAACGCGAGCCGCGCCGAGACCCGTGAGCAGCTGGCGAAGGCCACGTACGACCTGCTGGTCATCGGCGGTGGAATCCTGGGCACCTCGGTGGCCTGGCACGCCGCGCAGTCGGGTCTGCGGGTCGCCATGGTGGACGCCGGCGACTTCGCCGGCGCCACCTCCTCCGCCTCCTCCAAGCTCGTCCACGGCGGCCTGCGCTACCTGCAGACCGGCGCGGTCAAGCTGGTGGCCGAGAACCACCACGAGCGCCGGGTGCTGGCCAAGGACGTGGCCCCGCACCTGGTCAACCCGCTCACCTTCTACCTGCCGGTCTACAAGGGCGGTCCGGTGGGTGCGGCCAAGCTGGGCGCGGGCGTCTTCGCCTACTCCGCCCTCTCGGCCTTCGGCGACGGCATGGGCAAGGTCATCTCCCCTGCCCGTGCCGCCGCCGACAACCCCGGCCTGAAGACGGACAACCTCAAGGCCGTCGCGGTCTACTACGACCACCAGATGAACGACTCCCGGGTCGCCGTCATGACGGTCCGCGCGGCCGTCGAGTCGGGCGCGGTCGTCCTCAACCACGCCGAGGTCACCGGCCTGCGCATGACGCGCGGCCGGGTGAGCGGTGCCGAGCTCAAGGACCGCCTCGACGGCACCGAGTTCGGTGTCGACGCGCGCGTCGTGCTCAACGCCACCGGCCCGTGGGTGGACCACCTGCGGCGCATGGAAGACAAGCACTCGATGCCGTCGATCCGCCTCTCCAAGGGCGCCCACATCGTCATGAAGCGCAAGTCGCCGTGGAAGGCCGCCATGGCCACCCCGATCGACAAGTACCGCATCACCTTCGCCCTTCCGTGGGAGGACCAGCTCCTCCTCGGTACCACCGACGAGGTGTACGAGGGCGACCCGGCGGACGTGCGCGCCACCGAGTCCGACATCCAGCAGATCCTGGACGAGGCGGCCTTCTCCGTGAAGGACGCGGACCTGGACCGCTCGCTGATGACGTACGCCTTCGCGGGTCTGCGCGTGCTGCCCGGCGGCCCCGGCGGCGTCGAGAAGGCCAAGCGCGAGACGGTCGTCTCCGAGGGCGCCGGCGGCATGCTGTCGGTGGCCGGCGGCAAGTGGACGACGTACCGCCACATCGGCCGCGTGGTCATGGACAAGCTGGCGAAGCTCCCGGGCAGCCCGCTGACCGATGACATGGAGCCGGTGAAGTCGCTGGTGCGCCGGATCGCGCTGCCCGGTGTCGCCAACCCGAACGCCGTCGCGCACCGCCTGCTGGTGGACCGCGAGCCCGGCACGCGGATGGACCCGCTGACCGCGCGCCACCTGGCCTCGCACTACGGCTCGCTCGCCTTCGACATCGCGCGGATAGCCAACGAGGACCCGGCGCTGGCCGAGCGCATCCACCCGGACGGTCCGGAGATCTGGGCGCAGGTCGCCTACGCCCGTGACAACGAGTGGGCCGAGACGGTCGACGACGTGCTGCGCCGCCGCACGACGGTGACGGTCCGCGGTCTGGACGACGAGGCCGTACGGGCCCGGGTCCAGGAGATGCTGAGCCGCAAGGCATAGCGCTCACGCAGGTGGGGAAGAGGGGCGGTTCCGAGGGGAACCGCCCCTCTGTCGTGGGCTGTGGCCGACGTCCCTTCAAGGCTTAGGCTGACCCGTGTACGCAAGGGAACTTCGGAAGGAGACCTGGGTGATCGAGCTTGAGGGCGTGCCCGAGCTGATCGACCCGGTCATGGTGGCCGCGTTCGAGGGCTGGAACGACGCGGGTGACGCGGCCTCCGGTGCGGTCGCACACCTGGACCGGGAGTGGAAGGGCGAGGTGTTCGCGGCGCTCGACGCCGAGGACTACTACGACTTCCAGGTCAACCGGCCGACGGTGTGGCTGGACAACGGGGTACGGAAGATCACCTGGCCGACGACGCGGCTGTCTGTGGTCCGGATCGGCGGCGCCAAGCCGCGGGACCTGGTGCTGGTGCGCGGGATCGAACCGTCCATGCGGTGGCGGTCGTTCTGCAACGAGATCCTCGGCTTCGCGCACGAGCTCGGCGTCGAGATGGTGGTCGTCCTCGGTGCGCTGCTCGGGGACACGCCGCACACCCGGCCGGTGCCGGTGAGCGGGGTCACCTCGGACGCGGACCTGGCGCGGACGATGGACCTGGAGGAGACCAAGTACGAGGGCCCGACCGGGATCGTGGGCGTGCTCCAGGAGGCCTGTACGCACGCGGGCGTCCCGGCGGTGTCGCTGTGGGCGGCGGTGCCGCACTACGTGTCGCAGCCGCCGAACCCGAAGGCGACGCTGGCGCTGCTGAACCGGCTGGAGGATCTGATCGACATCCGGATCCCGCTGGGCGAACTCCCGGAGGACGCACGGGCGTGGCAGCTGGGCGTGGACCAACTGGCCGCCGAGGACAGCGAGGTGGCGGAGTACGTCCAGACGCTGGAGGAGGCCCGGGACACCGCCGATCTGCCGGAGGCGTCGGGCGACGCCATCGCGCGGGAGTTCGAGCGGTACTTGCGGCGCCGTGATCCCGCGGCGGGCCCGGCGGCGGAGCCGGGTGACGGCTCGTACCTGCGGGACACGTCGAGCGGTCTGACGCGTCCGCCGAAGCGGAAGGACTCCGCTGCCGAGGAGCCGCCGGCGGCTCCGCCGGAGCCGGGAGATCCCGGGGACGACGCCCCGGAGGCTCAGGGCCCCCCGGAGGCACCTGAGCCCCCGCAGGCCTAGTCGCGGCCTAGTCGGCCGGGGGCGGGGCGGGGTGCGGGGCCGCTGCGCGGAGCTGCTCCCCGCCCCGCCCTTTCTCCGTTTCCCGGGGCTCCGCCCCTGACCCCGTACGGGCGCTGCGCGCCCGTCACCTCAAACGCCGGCGGGGCTGGATCCTCCAGCCCCGCCGGCGTTTGAGGTGCGGGGTTACAGGGCCACGCCCAGGAGGGCGTCGACCGTGCGGGAGACCAGGCCGGGGGCCGACTCGTCGTCGCCGTCGGAGGCGTTCTGCGCGTCCACCCAGCGGTCCACCGCCGCCAGCGCGGCAGGGGCGTCCAGGTCGTTCGACAGGGCCTCGCGGACCTCCTCGACCAGGGCGTCCGCCGGCAGCCCGTCCGGCCGCGACACGGCCGCGCGCCAGCGCTCCAGGCGGGCCACCGCGTCCGCGAGCACCGCGTCCGTCCACTCCCAGTCGGCGCGGTAGTGGTGCGACAGCAGGGCCAGGCGGATCGCCGCCGGGTCGACCCCGGCCCGCCGCAGCGCTGAGACGAAGACGAGGTTGCCCTTCGATTTCGACATCTTCTCGCCGTGCAGGGCGACCATGCCCGCGTGTACGTACGCCTTGGCCATCGGGAACTCGCCGGTCAGCGCCTGCGCGTGCGAGGCGCCCATCTCGTGGTGCGGGAACGCCAGGTCGGAGCCGCCGCCCTGGATGTCGAAGCCCATGCCCAGGTGGTCGAGGGCGATCGCCACGCACTCGATGTGCCAGCCCGGCCGGCCGCGGCCCAGCGAGCCGCCGTCCCAGCTCGGCTCGCCCGGACGCGCGGCCATCCACAGCATCGGGTCCAGCGGGTTCTTCTTGCCGGGCCGGTCGGGGTCGCCGCCCCGCTCCGCCGAGAGCAGCCGCATCGCGGCGGCGTCGAGGTTCGAGACCGCGCCGAAGTGCGGGTCGGCCTCGACCGAGAAGTAGACGTCGCCCTCCAGCTCGTAGGCCGCGCCCGCGTCCCGCAGCCGCTCGACCAGCGGCACGATGCCGGGTATGGCCTCGACGGCTCCGATGTAGTGCTGCGGCGGCAGCATGCGCAGGGCGGTCATGTCCTCACGGAAGAGGGCCGTCTCGCGTTCGGCGAGCTCGGTCCAGTCGTGTCCGTCGCGCAGCGCCCGCTCCAGGAGCGGGTCGTCCACGTCCGTGACGTTCTGGACGTAGTGGACCTGCCGCTTGGTGTCGAGCCACACGCGCTGTACGAGGTCGAACGCGTTGTAGGTCGCCGCGTGACCGATGTGGGTCGCGTCGTACGGGGTGATGCCGCAGACGTAGATACGGGCGACGGGACCGGGGGCGAGGGTGATCGTCCCCTGGGTCGCGGTGTCGTGGATCTTGAGGTCGCGGCCCTTGCCAGGAAGGGCGGGGACCTCGGAAGCGGGCCAGGCATGCATGGGTCGAGCCTAACCGGACGGATGTTCCGGAAACGAACCGGACCCGCACTGTTGTCTTGATCGGCACTCTTGCGGTCTGGCCGGATCTGTGCGTGCGGCGTGTGGCCTGTTCACACCGGCGGCCAGGGGATCGACGGCCACTGCCCGGACGGCTCCGGATGGATCCCGGTGCGCAGCAGCTCCGCCACCCGGCCCCGTACGGCGGCCAGCTCGACCGCGGTGATCAGTTCGGCCAGCCGGGTGGCGAGCGGGGCTCCTTCGGCCAACTCGGCGGCCAGCGAGGCAAGTATCTCGCGTGCCTCGTCCGTCAGCGGCTCCCCGGCCCAGCCCCACAGGAGGGTGCGCAGTTTGTCCTCGGCGTGGAAGGTCACGCCGTGGTCGATGCCGTAGAGGCGGCCGTCGGGTGCGGGCAGCAGGTGGCCGCCCTTGCGGTCGCCGTTGTTGATCACTGCGTCGAGGACGGCGAGCCGGCGCAGCCGCGGGTCGTCGGCGTGCACGAGCAGGGCGGTGCGGCCTTCGCCGATGTCGGCGAGGGCGACGGCCTTCCAGCCCTCCGCCGCCTCCTCGCCCTGGACGAGCCCGAGCAGCTCGGCGCCGGGCGCCTCACCCTCCGGGGTCTCGATCCACCGCTGGACCATGCCCTCGCCGTACGGCCCGTCGCGGAGCACGGTGGCGGGCACCAGGCCCCAGCCGGTGGCCTCGGAGACCAGGTAGGCGGCGACCTCGCGCTGGGCGAGGCTCCCGTCGGGGAAGTCCCAGAGCGGGCGCTCGCCCTTGACCGGCTTGTACACGCAGTCGGCGCTCACGCCCTCGTACGTGACGGTGCACAGCAGGACGGCGTTGGACGCCTCCCTGATCCGGCCGACGACGGTCAGCTCGCCCTTGGCGAGCAGTTCCTCGATCTCCCCCGTGGCGGTCACGCCTGGCGCCGGTAGCCGTTCTGGCGCGGGCAGACGTGCCCCTCCGGGTCCAGCGGCAGACTGCACAGCGGGCACGGCGGGCGGCCCGCGTTGACCACGTCCAGGGCCCGCTTGGCGAAGGCCCGGGCCTGGGCGCCGGTGAGGCGGACCCGCAGCATCGGCGGGCCGTTCTCCTCGTCCTGGAGCAGCCGCTCCTCCGCCTCGGCGAGATCCTCGTCCGACTCGGCTTCGAGTTCCACGAGGGCCTGCGCCTCGACGATCATGCGCTGCTCCTCGCCGTCCCAGGCCAGCGCCATGGTGCCGACGCGGAACTCCTCGTCGACGGGGACGTCCAGCGGCGCGGTGTCGGCGGCCTCGGCGGGGGCGACGGCCGGGACCGGGGCGTTGCCGCCGGTGCGCCGTACGACCTCGTCCAGCAGCTCGTCCATGCGCTCCGCCAGCGCCGCGACCTGGGTCTTCTCCAGGGAGACGCTGGTGACGCGGGGGCCGGATGAGGCCTGCAGGAAGAACGTACGGCGTCCCGGCAGACCGACCGTGCCGGCCACGAAGCGGTCCGGGGGGTCGTAGAGGAACACCTGACGGGGCACGTCCGTCTCCAAGTCTCGGCGCAGGGCAAAGCTGCGCGTGTGCGGGCCCATCCACCCTACTGCGCCGTTCGATCACGCCGCGCCCGCGCCGCCTCCCACGACCGCGTTCCCGCCGTCTTCCACTGCTTTGTCCGGCGTCTCGGAGCGCGGCACGAGCGCGCCGAAGTCCCCGGTGTCGCCCAGCCGGAACACGAACGGCCGCGTGGGCGTGTAGCGGACGGCGGTCACGGAGCAGGGGTCGACGTGGATGCGCTGGAAGAGGTCCAGGTGCATGCCCAGGGCGTCGGCGACAAGGGACTTGATGATGTCGCCGTGGGAGCACATCAGGAAGACGGCGTCGCTCCCGTGCTCCTCCTCGATCCGCGTGTTCCAGTCCCGTACGGCCTCCACGGCGCGCGCCTGCATGGCGCGCATGGACTCGCCGCCGGGGAAGGCGGCCGCGGACGGGTGCTGCTGGACGATCTTCATCAGGGGCTCTTCGGCGAGTTCGGAGAGTTTGCGGCCCGACCAGTCGCCGTAGTGGCACTCGCCGATCCGCTCGTCGGTGTGCACCTCCAGGTCCGGCCGGGCGGCCAGCAGCGGTGCGAGCGTCTCCCGGCAGCGCTGGAGCGGGCTGGTGACGGCCGCGGCGAGCGGTACGCCCACGAGCCTCCCGGGCAGCGCGGCGGCCTGCTCGGCGCCGCGCTCGTCGAGGGCCACTCCCGGGGTCCATCCGGCGAGCAGTCCAGCGGTGTTGGCGGTGGACCGCCCGTGTCGTACGAGGATCAGCGTGGCCATGGCGCCAGCCTATGCTCTGGCGCCCAGGTGCGGGCGGGCCGCGGGCAGGGGAGAATGCCCCGCGTGATTGTGGACTGTGCGATTTACCGGGACGGCCGCCGCACCGAGGGGCCCGAGGACTTCTCGGACGCCCTGGACGAGGCGCGGGCGGCCGGTGACGCCTTCCTCTGGGTCGGCATGCACGAGCCGTCGGAGAAGGAATTCGAGTACGTCCGGAGCGAGTTCGGTCTGCACGCGCTGGCGGTGGAGGACGCGCTGACCGCGCACCAGCGCCCGAAGCTGGAGGTGTACGACGATTCGCTGTTCGTCGTCCTCAAACCGGTGATGTACGACGACGACACCGACACGGTGACCGCCGGCGAGCTGATGGTCTTCATCGGCGACTCCTTCGTGGTCACCGTCCGGCACGGCGAGGGGGCCCCGCTGACGGCCGTACGGCGCCGGCTGGAGCAGGAGCCCGACGTACTGCGGCACGGCCCCACGGCGGTGCTGTACGCGGTCTCCGACGCGGTGGTGGACCACTACATCGAGGTGGCGGCTGAGCTGCAGGCGGACCTGGAGGAGCTGGAGGCCGACGTCTTCGCCCCGAACGCCTCCGACACCAAGAACACCGCCTCCAGGATCTACGGCTTCAAGCGGCAGGTGCTGGAGTTCCGCCGGTCGACGAGCCCGCTGCTGCAGCCGATGAACCGGCTCGCCTTCGGGAACGTGCCCTTCGTCCACGACCACTCCCAGCCGTTCTTCCGCGACGTCGCCGACCACCTGACCAAGGCGAACGAGTACATCGAGGGCCTGGACCGGCTGCTGTCGGACGCTCTCGCCGCGCACCTGGCGCAGATGGGAGTCCGGCAGAACGACGACATGCGCAAGATCTCGGCCTGGGCGGCGATGGCGGCCGTCCCCACGATGGTGGCGGGGATCTACGGGATGAACTTCGACGTGATGCCGGAGCTGCGGCACGCCTGGGGCTATCCGGCGGTGATCGTGGTCATGGCGGGCGCGTGTCTGGGCCTGCACCGCTTGTTCAAGCGCCGGGGCTGGCTCTAAGCGGCCTCGGGGAAGTAGGGCTACGCGAACTCGGGCGAGGTGAGCGGCGCTCCGTCCAGGGCGTCGCGCCGCTCGGGCATGGCGAGGCTGACCATCCGGTGCCAGCGGCTGAACCGCTCGTACGCGTACATCCCGTGGATGCCCGCGGCGAGCACGGCCGCCTTCGGCGCGGGCCAGCGCAGCAGTCGGCTCATGTGGTCCATGACGGCGAGGCTCACGTCCCGGTAGACGGCGATCTCGACGAGCGCGCTCTCCCGCAGCACCCCCTGGATGGTGCGGCCGTGTCCCGCCCGGACCAGGCGCAGCAACTCCTCGTGGCAGTAGGCGAGGTGGTTGTCCTCGTCGCGGCTGATCATGCGGATGGCCTTGCCGAGCTCGGGGTGGTCGCCGAAGTTCCTGACCAGCATGTCCATCTGGTCGGCGGCGCGCTGTTCGGTGACCCGGCTGTGCGCGAGGTAGACGACGATGTCGTGCTCGGTCAGCGGCTCCTCGCGGCGCAGCTTCTCGTGCGCGAGACCGATCCCGCGCCGCTCCAGCAGCATCGTGTAGTCGGTCTCGGGCGGTACGGGAACGGGCGGCAGCCCGCGCTTGCGGAGCAGCGCGTTGAAGATCCGCCCGTGCTTGTCCTCGTCGGCGCCGTGCCGGGTGATCTTGGGTGCCAGCCCGCGCATCGAGTCGGGCACGAGAGCCGCGATCCGGGCGTTCTCCCAGCCTCCCTGCGACTCCCCGCTGGCGGCGATGGAGCAGAACAGCTGGAAGGCGTCGTCGTTGTCGACGATCTCCTGGAACAGGCTGCGGGCAGAGAGCATGCAACGAGTCAAACTCCGGTTACCGGGGCGGGCAACCGATGGGTCGCGCTACTCGTCCGAATGAACGAACCAGGGGGATGGCCCACGGCGCGTAACCCGGGGGCCGCCCGGCGCGTTGTTGGCTGTGTCGGCCGTGGCGGGGAAGACCCCCCGAGCCCCCACCACGGCCGCAGACCTTCTTTCCCGGCCCTCAGCCCTCAGCCCCGAGCCCCGGGGGTCAGGCGAGGCCGGCCAGCTCCATGGCCTCAGTGCCGGCCCGCAGGGCGGCGATCCTCTCGTCCAGGGTGAATCCGGCCGGGGCCAGCGTGAGGGTGGTGACGCCGGCCTCCGCGTAGGCCCGCATCCCGTCCGCGATCCGCGCGACCGGGCCGAGCAGGGTGGTCGAGTCGATCAGCGAGTGCGGGACCGCCGCGGCGGCGCCGGTCTTGTCGCCCGCCAGGTACTTGTCCTGGACCTCGGCGGCTTCCTTCTCGTAGCCCATGCGCTGGGCCAGCTGGTTGTAGAAGTTCTGCTTCCGGCTGCCCATGCCGCCCACGTACAGGGCGGTGTACGGGCGGAACATGTCGGCGAGCGCGTTCACGTCATCGCCGAGGGCCAGCGGCACGGTCGGGCAGACGTCGAAGCCCTCCATGGTCAGCCCGGCCTTCTCGCGGCCCGCCCGGATGTGGGTGAGCGCGGTCGCCTCCAGGTGCTCGGCGGCCGGGAAGATCAGCAGCGCGCCGTCGGCGATCTCGCCGGTCTGCTCCAGGTTCTTGGGCCCGATGGCGGCGATGTAGAGCGGGATGTGCTCGCGCTCGGGGTGCACGGTCAGCTTCAGCGGCTTGCCCGGGCCGCCGGGCAGCGGCAGGGTCCAGTGCTCGCCCTCGTACGAGAGGCGCTCGCGGCTCATCGCCTTGCGGACGATCTCCACGTACTCCCGGGTCCGCGCGAGCGGCTTGTCGAACTTGACGCCGTACCAGCCCTCGGAGACCTGCGGGCCGGAGACGCCGAGGCCGAGCCTGAAGCGGCCCTTGGTGAGCGAGTCGAGGGTGGCCGCGGTCATGGCCGTCATGGCGGGCTGACGGGCCGGGATCTGCAGGATCGCCGAGCCGACGTCGATCCGCTCGGTCTGGGCGGCGACCCAGGCGAGGACGGTCGGGGCGTCGGATCCGTAGGCCTCGGCCGCCCAGCAGACGTCGTAGCCGAGGCGGTCGGCCTCCTGCGCGACGGCGAGGTTGTCGGCGTCCATGCCCGCACCCCAGTAGCCGAGATTGATGCCGAGCCGCATGTGTCGTCCCCTTACCGAATTTACCGATCAGTAACGTGCGTGTCCGGGGACTGTAGCGCGCCCGGAGCCCATCCGTCAGCGCCCCAGTAGTCTCAGCGCTCATGGAGCAGAGGCATCTCGGCCGCACCGGACTGCGCGTCTCCCGGATCGGCCTCGGCACCCTGACCTGGGGCCGCGACACCGGCGAGGAAGCCGCCGCCGAGCAGGTGAAGACGTTCTGGGAGGCGGGCGGCACGCTCGTCGACACGGCCGACGTGTACGGCGGCGGGGAGGCGGAGTACCTCCTCGGGCAGTTGGTGGGCGGGCTGGTCCCGCGCCGGGACCTGGTGATCGCGACCAAGGCGGGCAGCGTGCCGGATCCGGACCGGCGCTTCGACGGCTCGCGCGGGCACCTGCTGGCCGCGCTCGACGCCTCGCTGGACCGGCTGGGCACCGATTACGTCGACCTCTGGCAGGTGCACGCCTTCGACCCGGCGACCCCGCTGGAGGAGACCCTGCAGGCGCTGGACCTCGCCGTGAGCAGCGGCCGCGCCCGGTACGCCGGGGTGGCGGGCTTCTGCGGCTGGCAGCTGGCGAAGGCGGCCACCTGGCAGCTCGCGGTCCCGGGGGTACGGACCCGGCTGGCCTCGACGCAGATGGAGTACTCGCTGCTCCAGCGGGGCGTGGAGCGGGAGGTGCTGCCGGCCGCGCTGGACCTGGGCATCGGACTCCTCCCCTCCTCCCCGCTGGGGCGCGGGGTCCTGACGGGGAAGTACCGGGGCGGCGTCCCTGCGGACTCCCGGGGCGCCTCGCAGACCCTGGCCGCCCTGGTGGAGCCGTACCTGGACGAGGCCGCGGGCCGCATCGTGGACGCGGTGATGACGGCGGCCCAGGGACTGGCGGTGACCCCGCTCCAGGTGGCCCTGGCGTGGATCCGGGACCGGCCGGGGGTGGTCGCGCCGATCGTCGGCGCGCGGACGTCGGCGCAGCTCGCGGCGGCTCTGTCGGTGGAGGCCCTTAGTCTTCCGGAGGAGATCTGCCGGGCGCTGGACGATGTTTCGGCGCCCGTGCACCGCTACCCCGATCAGGACTGGAGCACTCTGTGAGTACGGACCGCCAAGCCGAGCCCGCTACCTCGGAGGAACCGGCCGAGCCGCAGCCCGCCGCCGACGGCGGACCCGGTACCGGCTCGGACGAAGCCCCGACGGCCGGGCCGCAGGACGCCTCCGACGGTGAAGCGGAGGAGGCGGACGTCGAGCCGGGCGAGGCCGAGGAGGACGGCGAGCAGGCCGCGGCAGACGCCCCGGAGGGCACCGGCGAAGGCGACGAGCAGGCCGCGGAGGCGGGCGCCGGAGCCGGGCTCAGCGAGGCGCAGGCCGAGCTGGCCGCGCAGAAGGTCGAGCGGGAGCGGATCGCCCGGCGCAAGGCCGAGCGGGAAGGGCCCGTCGACGCCGGGGCGAAGCTCAGCGGGAAGGCCGCGGACCTGCTCGCCGCCGTACGGGCCGTGGAGAGCGGGGCGAAGCCGCCCGCCGTGTACTTCGACGAGGCCCCGGCCGCGCCGCGCAAGGCGGCCCCCGCTCCCCCTCCGCCGCCCCGCAGGACGGCGGAGGCGCCGGCCGCCGCCCCCTCCTCCGACACCGTCGACGGCGTACGGGCCGTCCTGGCCCGCGGCGGCGCGCCCGAGGCACTCGCCGCCCCGGCCGCGGCCGCGCTCGGCGACGACCCGGCCGGCCGGCTCGCCGCCAACCCCTGGCTGCTGCTGTCGGTCCCCGCGGTCCGCCCGACCCAGGCGGACGGTTTCGCGCGGGCCCTGCTGGGCCCCGAGGCCGGTCCGGGCGACGAGCGCCGCACGGCCGCCCTGGTGGGCTGGCTGCTGGTCCAGGCGGGGCTCAAGGGGCACACCGCGCTGGAGGCGCCGGTCCTGGAGAAGGCTCTCGCCCAGTACGGCGTGCCGGAGCCCGCCGAGGCCCTGGAACTGGCCATCGCCGAGGGCTCGGTGCTGGTCTTCCACGAGCCCTTGGGCCCGCCGGCCGGCGAAGCCGCCGAGGACACCGAGCGGCCCGTGAGGGTCCTGGTGGGCCTGGAGGGCCCGGCGATGGCCGAGGAGAGCCTGGCCGACGGCCTGGCCCGGATCGCCGGCACCTTCGACGCCCCGGCCGACTGGGAGAAGGCCGCCACCGGACCGGGCTCTGAGCTGATCCGCGCGGTCGCGGGCCACGGTCTGGTCACCCACACCGGCGGCGAGGCCGCCCGCGCCGAACCGCTCGCCCTGCTGGCCGCGGCCCGGGAGCTCGGCCTGCGCGCCTGCCTGGCCGCGCACGTCCCCCCGGCCGAAGGCGTCACCGTCACCGGGCTGCTCTCCGGGGGGCAGGGGCCCGGCCGGGACGCCGACGGGCGGTTCGCGCTGGACCTGCTGATCGTGCTGGACGCGCCGCAGCTGGACGTGGAGGCCGCCGCCGCGCTGGTGGAGTCCGTCCCGGACGGGGCCCGGCTGGTGCTCTCCGGGGATCCGGCGGTGCTCGGCTCCGCCGGGGCCGGGCGGGTGTTCGCCGATCTGCTGGCGGCCCGTACCTGCCCCCGGGTGGTCTCCCGCGTCCCGGACCCGGGGCCCCTGGGCGAGCTGGTCTCGGGGGTCGGCATCGGGGAGCTGAACCAGGTCGAGGCTCCCGGCAAGGAGGTCGTCATCGTCCCGGTGCAGGACGCCGGGGAGGCCGTGCACCGTGCCGTACAGCTGGTGGCCGAGTCGGTGCCGCGGGCCTTCGGGATCCCGGCGGACAGCGTGCAGGTGATCACCCCGGGCCACGGCGGCTCGGCGGGTACCCGGGCGCTGAACGCCGCCCTCAAGGAGCGGCTGAACCCCGGCCCGGGCCGGTTCGGCGGCTTCGACCCCGGTGACCGGGTGGTCCACGTGCCGTCCCCCGGGCGGGCCCTGCCGGCCCGGATGGTGTCGGCCGACGCGCAAGGCCTGCACCTGGACCGCGCGGGCGAGCGGGTCGTCGTACCGAAGGAGCTGGTGGAATCCCAGGTGCGGCACGGCTGGGCGATCACCGCGCACCAAGCCGTGGGCGCGCGCTGGCCCGCGGTGGTCGTCGTACTGCCGGGTGACGCGGCGCAGGCCCTCTCCCGGGACTGGGTGTACAGCGCGTTCGGGCGGGCCGAGCGGCACCTGTCCGTGGTGCACGGCGTGGACCAGGCGCTGCCGCACGCGGTGGCGGAGGTCCTGCCGAAGCCGCGCACGACCCGGCTGACGGGGCTGCTGACGGCCCTCGCCACGGCGGGCGGGCAGCCGGAGTGAACCGGCGCGCGGTTCCCGCCCCTCGGGGCGGGAACCGCGCGTCCGGATCGGGGGTCGGGGATCAGGCCGTGGTGAGTCCGGTCTCCGCGGTCTCGGCCTCGTCCGCGTCTTCGGCCGCGTCTTCGGCCGCGTCGTCGTCCTCGTCCTCGTCGAACTCGTCGGTCTCTTCGTCGAATACGGCGCTGACGTCGAACCGGTGCAGCACGTCCTCCGGATCGGTGTGCCCGAAGGGCGAGCCCAGCCACTCCCCGGGTTCGGCGACCTCCTCCGAGGCTGCGATCCACAGGGTGGAGTCGCCCTCCTCCAGCCCGAACTCCTTGTAGCGGGAGGCGATCTCGTCGGGCTCGTACTCCCCGAAGAGCACGCCCAGCGCGCCGGCGGTGCCGCCGTCGTGGACGAGTTCGGCCTCCCGGTCGTGCGCGGCGACGCGCCCGGCCTGGGCGATCAGCCGCGGCGGCTCGACGACGGCGTAGTCGCGGCGGATGAGCACGCTGAAGGCGGCGGGCTCGGCGGGACCGGTGTACGGGACGCCGTCCTCGGGCGTGGGGATCTCGAAGGGGGTGACTTCGTCGTAGCGGTCGTAGAGGAGTTCGTCGTACTCCTCGGCGGCGGCGGCGAGTTCGTTGAAGGCGGCGTAGACGTCCGGGTCCTCGTCCCCGGTCCTGCGCTCGACCGCGGCGAGGTGGCGGTCGAGCGCGGCCTTGACCGCCTCGGCGGCGGCGCGTACCTCGGCAATGGTGGGCAGAGCGGCATCAGACATAGAGCAGACGCTATCCGTAGCAGGGCTCTGCCCGCACAATAGATGCGATGCCGGAATACGAATTTGTCGACGTGTACGTGCCTCGCGGCGTCCCGCGCAAGGAGGCGACCCGCCTGCTGACCGATCATGCCGAGTACGGGAACTGGGAGCTCGACCGCCTGACCCTGCACCGGGACGGCAGCCGCCGTGTGCGGCTGCGCCGCCGGATCATCCGCCAGGTCCGCGCGACCTGGTGACGCGGGCCCCGGGGACGGGGCCCGCGCCGTGAGCAGCCGTCAGGCGGCGTTGCGGGCGCGCCGGTAGAGCACCGTGCCGCCCAGCAGCAGGCCGCCGGCGAGCGGGAGGCCTGCGGTCAGGACGTCACCGCCGCCGGTGGCGGCGAGGACGGCCGGCCCCGACGGGGCGGGGGCGGCGACGCTCGCGCCGGGCCCCTGGGCGGGGTGCGTGGCGGGCGTGACGGAGCCCGAGGACGGGCTGTTGTCCGTACGCGGGGTACCGGGCTTGCCCGGCGTGTGACCACCAGGCTTGCCCGGCGTGTGGCCGCCGGGCGTGCCCGGGTGATCCGGGTGGTCGTCGCACGGTTCGCCGTCGTCGCCTCCCGGGTTTCCGGGGTGGCCCGGAGTGCCGGGGTGGCCCGGAGTGCCGGGGTGGCCCGGAGTGCCCGGGTTGCCGGGGTGGTCGGGGTTCCCCGGCTTGCCGCCGTGGTCCGGACCGTTGGAACAGCGGTTCCCGAACGCCGGGTTCAGCAGACCGATGACGTCGATGGTGTTGCCGCAGACGTTCACCGGCGCGTCCACGGGAGCCTGGACGTTGTTCCCGGACAGCACGCCCGGGGAATTCGCGGCCTGGCCGGAGGCTCCGGAGTCCGCGTGAGCGTAACCCCCGCCCATCGCGAGGACACCTCCCGCGGCCGCCATCGTGATCAGGGTCTTCCTGGTGACCTGTACCGGTCGTCGCATTGTGAACTCGTCCCCTGGTGTGTGCGCCGACGCTCCGGCTCCCCTGCCGGATGCGCCGAGAATGATCGATCGGGCCGAAAAAGCCCAGCGGCCCCGGAGCGCTGGAATGCGCTCCGGGGCCCAAGACTTCAGACGCGTCAGGCGTTGACGCAGGTGTTGCCGAAGGCCGGGTTCAGCAGGCCGACGATGTTGACCGTGTTACCGCACACGTTCACCGGGATGTGAACGGGGACCTGGAGCACGTTGCCCGACAGGACACCGGGCGAGCCGATGGCCGCACCCTGAGCACCGGCGTCGGCGTGAGCCAGACCCGCGCCCGCGAGAACCAGGCCACCGGTGGCAGCCGCAGCGGCGACAACCTTCTTGATCATTGTTCCTCCTAGTAGGCAAGTGCGGTCCCAGCCGCGGACCGCACCACCTGTAACGAGGAGGGATCACCAGGGCTACGAGCGTATGAGTGCATTCACTCTTCTCAGTGGTTTGCGCACACCCCTGCGAATCTCAGGCGTTGTCGATGAACCGGTCGAGGACGCGCACGCCGAACTTCAGCCCGTCCACCGGCACCCGCTCGTCCACGCCGTGGAACATCCCGGCGAAGTCCAGCTCGGGCGGCAGCTGCAGCGGCGCGAAGCCGAAGCAGCGGATCCCGAGGTCGTCGAAGGACTTCGCGTCCGTACCGCCCGAGAGCATGTACGGGACCGCCCGCGCGATCGGGTCCTCGGCCTTCAGGGCGCCCTGCATCGCGTCGACCAGGCGGCCGTCGAAGTCCGTCTCCAGGGCCTTGTCCGCGTGTACGTCCTCCCGCTTGACCCGGGGGCCGAGGATGCGGTCGAGGTCGGCGAAGAACTCGTCCTCGTAGCCCGGCAGGAAGCGGCCGTCGACGTGGGCGGTCGCCTGGCCGGGAATGACGTTGACCTTGTAGCCGGCGCCGAGCATCGTCGGAGCGGCGGAGTTGCGCAGCGTCGCGCCGACCATCTTGGCGATGCCGCCGAGCTTGGCGAGCGTGGCGTCCATGTTGTCCGGGTCCAGCGGGGTGCCGAGCGCGTCCGAGAGCTCGTCCAGGAAGCTCCGTACGGTCTTGGTCACGCGCACCGGCCACTGGTGGCGCCCGAGCCGCCCCACGGCCTCGCAGAGCTCCGTGATGGCGTTGTCGTTGTTGGTCATGGAGCCGTGGCCCGCGGTGCCCTCCACCGTGAGCCGCATCCAGTGCATGCCCTTCTGCGCGGTCTCCACGAGATAGAGCCGCAGGTTCTCGTTCACCGTGAAGGAGAAGCCGCCGACCTCGCCGATGGCCTCGGTCACGCCCTCGAAGAGCTCCGGGTGCTTGTCGACGAGGTGCCGCGCCCCGTACACGCCGCCGGCCTCCTCGTCGGCGAGGAAGGCCAGCACGATGTCGCGCGGGGGCTTGCGTCCGCTGCGCATCCGGTCGCGTACGACGGCCAGCGTCATCGCGTCCATGTCCTTCATGTCGACGGCGCCGCGGCCCCAGACGCAGCCGTCGGCGATCTCGCCCGAGAACGGGTCGTAGGTCCAGTCGGCGGCGTTGGCCGGAACCACGTCGGTGTGCCCGTGGATCAGCAGCGCGGGCCGCGAGGGGTCCTCGCCCTCGATGCGCGCCACCGTCGAGGCCCGCCCCTTGTGCGACTCGAAGATCTGCGGCTCCAGCCCGACCTCCGCGAGCTTCTCGGCCACCCACTCGGCCGCCTTGCGTTCGCCGGGGCCCGAGTGGTCTCCGTAGTTGCTGGTGTCGATCCGGATGAGGTCCCGGCAGAGGTCGACGACCTCGTCCTCACCGGAGACGGTCCTGCCCGCGCTCGACTCGCTCACGCTGCTTCCTCCCACTGATCGGTACCGAACTGCCCCCATACTCCCGCTCCGGGCCGTTCTCCCCAAGGGAGATCCCCGGCCACCGGGGGGTGTGATCGAGGGCCCCGGAATGTTTGGTAATGTTTTCCACGTCGGAACGGCCCGCGAGGGACGCGAGACAGACACCTTGTCCGGGTGGCGGAATGGCAGACGCGCTAGCTTGAGGTGCTAGTGCCCTTTATCGGGCGTGGGGGTTCAAGTCCCCCCTCGGACACAAGAGAAGGACCCCGCTTCGGCGGGGTCCTTTTTCGTTGCCCGCGCGCGTGCGGGAACGGCTGCGGGGCCCCGCGCGCTGCGGGGCCCCTTGGCCGGGCGGACTGCTGGAGGTCAGTCGCGGGCTGCGGCGAGCGCGGCCACGCGGCGGCGGACCAGGAACCAGCCGCCGACCAGGGCGGCGCCGATGACCGGGACGAACATGACCGTGGTGCGGCCCACACCGCCGTCGCACCACATCAGGACCAGGACCGTGAGGAGGAAGACCAGCGTGACGATCTGGGTGTACGGGGCCCAGGGCAGGCGGTAGGCGGGGCGTTCTACCAGGCCCTGCTTCGCGCGGCTCCAGAAGAACAGCGAACAGATCATGACCATCGCCCAGGTGCCGAGGATGCCGAGCGAGGCGAAGTTGAGGACGAGCTCGAAGGCCTCGTCCTCCATGAAGTAGTTCAGGACGACACCGGCGACGCCGAAGGCGGCGGTGAACAGGACCCCGCCGTAGGGGACCTTGCCCTTGTTCATGCGGGCGGTGAACTTCGGCGCGGAACCGGAGATCGCCATCGAGCGCAGGATCCGGCCGGTGGAGTAGAGGCCGGAGTTCAGGCTGGAGAGGGCGGCGGTCAGGGCGACCAGGTTCATGACGCCCGCGGCGCCGGGGACGCCGAGCTTGTCGAAGACGGTGACGAAGGGGCTCTGGTCGGAGCTGTACTCGGTGTACGGGAGCAGCAGCGCGAGCAGGACCACGGAGCCCACGTAGAACAGGCCCACGCGCCACATGATCGAGTTGATGGCCTTCGGCATGATCTTCTCGGGGTTCTCGGTCTCGCCGGCGGCGACGCCGCACAGCTCGACGGAGGCGTACGCGAAGACCACGCCCTGGATCACCAGGAGCATCGGGAGGACGCCGGAGGGGAAGATGCCGCCGTTGTCGGTGATGGAGGCCAGGCCCGGGGTGTGGCCGCCGATCTCGTGGCTGGTGGCGACGAGCCAGATGCCGACGATCAGGAAGATCACCAGGGCGGCGACCTTGACCAGGGAGAACCAGAACTCCATCTCGCCGAAGTACTTCACCGAGATCAGGTTCGCGGTGAGGACGACGGCGAGTGCGATGAAGGCGAGGACCCACTGGGGGACCTCGGTGAACATCGACCAGAAGTGGGCGTAGGTCGCGGCGGCCGTGATGTCGGCGACGGTGGTCGTGGACCAGTTCAGGAAGTACAGCCAGCCGGCCGTGTAGGCGCCCTTCTCGCCCATGAACTCGCGGGCGTAGGAGACGAACGCTCCGGAGGAGGGGCGGTAGAGCACGAGCTCGCCGAGGGCCCGGACGACGAAGAAGGCGAAGACTCCGCACACCGCGTAGGCGATGGCGAGGGAGGGGCCCGCTCCGGCGAGGCGGCCGCCGGCGCCGAGGAACAGGCCGGTGCCTATCGCCCCGCCGATGGCGATCATGTTGATGTGGCGGGACTTGAGGTCCTTGCTGTAGCCCTCGTCACCGGCGTCGACATGGCGGGAAGACGCCGGGGCGGGAGCCTCGGCCAAGGTGCGGTCACTCATGTATGACTTCGCCTTCGTGGGGGTCGGACAGGCAGGACCGGACCGTGCGCAGGGGAGCTGGGTGGTGTCCCCTGCGCGGCGGTCCGGTCGTTTTGATCGCCCCAGGAGACCATGGGGGTCCGCCACCCGCCAAAATCGACCTGCACGCACCGAAGCCCCCGACGACCTTGGAAAGGGGTGTCGGGGGCTTCATAGGCGCTGGAAAGCCAGGCTCTGGGGTCAGTCGGCGGTGGTGGCCTCTGCCGCCTGGTCGAGGCGGAAGGCTTCGTTGCCCAGGCCGATGCGGGCGTGCACCTCGGGGCGGCGGCTGCGCAGCACCGCCCCGTAGACCAGGCCGGTCACGACGGCCGCGGCGATGATGCCCGGCAGCGCCCAGCTGAGCGCGGAGCCCTTCTCGGCGCCGACCAGGACGCCGAAGTCCTTGACGGTGTAGACGGCGATGGCGAGCAGCGCGAGACCGGCGACGCCGGCCGCGACGAGCCGCCACACCTGGGCGCCGGCGGTGCCGCGGCGGACGAAGAAGGCGATGACGGCGAAGGAGGCGGCGGCCATGAGAAGGGTCACGCCGAGGGCGCCGACGCTGCCCATCCAGGTGAACAGGTGCAGTACGGGGGCGGTGGGGTCGCCTGCGGGCAGGTCGTCGGTGACGGCGAAGGCGATCACGACGACGGCGGAGACAGCGGTCTGCAGGAGGGATCCGGTGCCGGGGGCGCCGGTGCCGGCGTTGGTCCGGCCGAAGGCGGCCGGGAGCAGGCCCTCACGGCCCATCGCGAAGGCGTAGCGGGCGACCACGTTGTGGAAGCTGAGCATGGCCGCGAACATGCCGGTCACGAAGAGGACGTGCAGGACGTCGGTGAAGGTGGCGCCCAGGCGGTCCTCGGTGAGTTGGAAGAGCAGGCCGGGGCCGGCCTCGGCGGCGGTCTTGACGACCTCGGCGGGGCCGGTGGCGACGGTGAGGGCCCAGGCGCTGAGGGCGAAGAAGAGGGCGGCGAAGCCGACGGCGAGGAACATCACCCGGGAGACGACGATGTGCGGCTTGCTGGTCTCCTCCGCGTACACCGGGGACTGTTCGAAGCCGACGAAGGCGGCGATGCAGAAGCAGAGGGCGGTGCCGAGGCCGGGACCGCTCAGGGTCTCGGGGTTGAAGGCGTGCAGCGAGAGGCCTTCGGCTCCGGGCTTGCCGAGGGCGGCGGCGTCGAAGACGACGACGAGGGCGCACTCGATGAGGAGGAGGACGCCGAGGACCTTGGCGTTGAGGTCGATCTTGAGCCAGCCGAGGGCGCCGGTGGCGGCGACGGCGAGCAGCGCCGGTATCCACCAGGCGAGTTCGATCTTCAGGTAGGTGGCGAAGAGGCCGGATATCTCGAAGCCGAGGATGCCGTAGACGCCGACCTGCATGGCGCTGTACGCGACGAGGGCGACGAGGGAGGCGCCGGCGCCCGCGGTGGGGCCGAGGCCGCGGGCGATGTACGCGTAGAAGGCGCCGGCGTTGTGGACGTGGCGGCTCATCTCGGCGTAGCCGATGCTGAAGAGCGCGAGGACGGCGCCGAGGATGACGAAGAGCAGCGGCTGGCCCACGATGCCCATGACGCCGAAGGTGGTGGGCATCACGCCGGCGACCACCATCAGGGGCGCGCTGGCGGCGAGTACGGAGAGCAGCAGGCCGGCGGTGCCGAGGCGGTCGGCGCGCAGGGCGCGGTCCTGGCCCTTGTACGTGCGGATCTCGGCCGGGTCCTGGAGCGTGGTGGATCTGCCCGTCGGCATGGCGGCGTCCTTTCGGAGATGCGGATGGGGCGGGGGTGATCGGGGTGCTTCGGAATGCTTCGGGATGCTTCGGGGGCCCGGGGTCAGGCGGTGCCGAGTGCTGCGCTGCGTGCGGCGAGGAAGGCCTTGTGCGGGTCGAGGTCCGGGTAGGACCAGGGGGCGCGGGTGGCGTGGCTGCCGATGCGGTGGAAGAGGGCGGCCGCCTCGGCGGGGCGGCCCTCGCAGAGCTTGGCGTGGGCGAGGAAGTTGAGGTCGACGCGGTTGCGGGGGTGGTCCTCGCGCTCCCACTCCAGCCACCAGTCGAAGGCGGAGCGCAGCACCTGGCGGGCGCGGCGGCCGGACCAGTGGGCGGCGGCGCTCTGGGGGGTGTGGCCCTGCGTGGCGGCGAGCACCCGGTAGCGCTCGGCGTGCGCGATGACGGGGAGCACGGCGAGCGGGGAGTCGGCCGGGGACTCCTCGGCGGCCCAGGCAGCGAAGTCGTAGACCTCGTGGAGCGGGTCCTGGCCGTCGGCGGGGGTGCGCTCGGCCAGTCTGGCGACCATCAGGTGGTGGGCGTGGTGGTGCTCGCGGTGGCGCGCCCGGACCTGGTCGAAGTGGCGGCTGAACTCCTCCTCGCTGCCGAAGGCCTTGGACAGCAGCAGCAGGCCGAGCCAGGGGGTGGGGTCGGCGGGGAGCAGGGTGGCGGCCCGGTGGCAGGCCTCCTCGGCGGCGGCCGGTGTGCCCTTGCGGCGCAGGGCGGTGAAGACGGCGGCGCAGGCGAGGAGGGTGGCGGCGTCGGCGCTCTCGGGTTCGGCGAGCAGCCATTCGCGGGCCCACGCGGTGGCCGCCGGGGTCTCGGCGAGAACGACGACGCGGTGGCCGCGGCGGTCCCAGTCGTCGCCGGTGCCGACGAGCAGCGACCGGGCCCGGGACCAGCGGCCCTGGGTGAACTGACTGCGTGCGTCGACGAGTTCGGCGTCGCAGAGGGCGGGGTCGAAGAGCTGGGCGTCGCGCTTGCGGGCGCGGCCGAGGGGCGGCGGAGGTGGGGACATCCGCGGGTTTCCCTCCAGGACGCGGGCGGGCACAGTGCGAACGATGGCCGGAACAGGTGCATGGCGCAGGGGAGTTGTCCGGTCGGGTGGTGCGCGATCCGGCCGGTGGGCGATCCGGATGATCACGCACAGCAAACCGGTACTCACAGCTCCACGTCAAGGTCCAGTCCAGTCGGTGGCGGGTTTCAACTGGTATCACCCTGGGCCCAGTTGGTCGTGGCAGCGGCGGCGAGCGGCGCGAAGTCGACTGACACCGGCGCGAACGCGGCGTACGAGGCCGACAGGACGACACGCGTCACTGGCCGAATGCTGCGCCTCGCGCGAGCCGTCCGGAGGGCCTGCCCGGGGCCCGGCCGCAGCCCGCCCCGGGCAGGGCGGCGCGGGTCGGGTCGGGTCGGGTCGGGTCAGCCGACCGCCTGGGCCGCCGCACGGCCCGCCGCACGGCCCGAGAAGACGCAGCCGCCCAGGAAGGTGCCCTCCAGCGCCCGGTAGCCGTGGACCCCGCCGCCGCCGAAGCCGGCCGCCTCACCCGCTGCGTAGACGCCGGGCAGCGGTTCGCCGTCCGGGGTCAGGACGCGTGAGGAGAGGTCGGTCTCCAGGCCGCCCAGGGACTTGCGGGTCAGGATGGACAGCCGCACCGCGATCAGCGGCCCGGCCTCCGGGTCCAGGATCCGGTGCGGCGCGGCCGTGCGGATCAGCCTGTCGCCGAGGTACTTGCGGGCGCCGTGGATGGCCGTGACCTGGAGGTCCTTGGTGAACGGGTTGGCGATCTCCCGGTCGCGGGAGGTGATCACGCCGCGCAGGGCGGCCTCGTCGATCAGGTCCGCCTTGGTGACGGCGTTCATCCCGCGGACCAGGGCGGACAGGTCGCGCTCCACGACGAAGTCCACGCCGTTGTCCATGAAGGCCTTGACCGGGCCGGGTACGGCCTGTCGCGCGCGGGAGATGACGTCGCGGACGGACTTGCCGGTGAGGTCCGGGTTCTGCTCGGAGCCCGAGAGGGCGAACTCCTTGCCGATGACGCGCTGGTTGAGCACGAACCAGGTGTGGTCGTGGCCGGTCTTCATGATGTGGTCGAGCGTGCCGAGGGTGTCGAAGCCCGGGAAGAGCGGTACGGGCAGCCGCTTGCCGGTCGCGTCCAGCCAGAGGGAGGAGGGGCCGGGCAGGATGCGTATGCCGTGCTTGGACCAGATCGGGTTCCAGTTGTCGATGCCCTCGGTGTAGTGCCACATCCGGTCCTTGTTGATGTGGCTGGCGCCCGCCTCCTCCGCGATCCCGAGCATCAGCCCGTCCACGTGGGCGGGGACCCCGGAGAGCAGGCGCTCGGGCGGGGTGCCGAGCCGGGCGGGCCACTGCGCGCGTACGAGGTCGTGGTTGCCGCCGATGCCGCCGCTGGTCACGATCACGGCCTGGGCCCGGAGGGAGAAGGCCCCGGCGGCCTCGCGGCTGCTCGCGGTGCCCCGTACGGCGTCGGAGGGCTCCAGGATCTCGCCCGTCACGGTGTCGACGGCTCCCGCGGTCCGGGACAGGCCGGTCACCCGGTGGCGGAACCTCAGCTGGACCAGGCCGCGGGCCACGCCCGCGCGGACGCGCCGCTCGAAGGGCTCGACCAGGCCCGGTCCGGTGCCCCAGGTGATGTGGAAACGGGGGACGGAGTTCCCGTGGCCGTCGGCGTCGTAGCCGCCGCGCTCCGCCCAGCCGACCACCGGGAAGAAGCGGACGCCCTGCGCGTGCAGCCAGGAACGCTTCTCGCCGGCGGCGAAGTCCACGTAGGCCTCGGCCCAGCGGCGCGGCCAGGCGTCCTCCTCGCGGTCGAATCCGGCGGTGCCCAGCCAGTCCTGGAGGGCGAGCTCGTGGCTGTCCTTGATCCGCATCCGGCGCTGCTCGGGCGAGTCCACGAGGAACATGCCGCCGAAGGACCAGTGGGCCTGGCCGCCGATGGACTGTTCGGGCTCCTGGTCGAGCAGGATGACCTTGCGGCCCGCGTCGACGAGTTCGGCGGTGGCCGCGAGTCCGGCCAGTCCGGCGCCGATCACGATCACGTCTGCGTCGTACGTCATGCGATACCCGTCCTCCGTCAGTGGTGGGGCGATCTTTGGCTACGGAGCGGTAACCAGTCAACAGCGGTGATTGGATGAATGGCGTGAGTGCCGCTGATGAAGTACTGGACGTGGTGGACCGGGACGACCGGGTGACGGGGCAGGCCGCGCGGGGCGAGGTGTACGCCCGCGGGCTGATCCACCGCTGTGTGTTCGTGCAGGCCAGGGACGCGCAGGGGCGGATCTTCGTCCACCGGCGGACCGCGTCGAAGCTCGTGTTCCCCTCCTTCTACGACATGTTCGTGGGCGGGGTGCTGGGCACCGGGGAGAGCTACGAGGAGGCCGCCCTGCGGGAGGCCGAGGAGGAGCTCGGGGTCCGCGGGCTGCCGCAGCCCGTACCTCTGTTCAAGTTCCTGTACGAGGGTCCGGGCGGGGCGTGGTGGTCGTACGTGCACGAGGTGCGGTGCGAGCTGCCGGTGGCCCCGCAGGAGTCGGAGGTGGACTGGCACGCGTACCTGACGCAGGAGGAGCTGGACCGGCGCGTCGCGGACGGGTCGTGGGCGTGGGTGCCGGACGGGCTGGAGGCCTATCGGCGGCTGCGGGAGTTCCGGGGGCCGCGCCAGTAGATTGGCCGGGTGATCGACTTCGTCAAGGACCTGCGCCTCTGGTTCGCGCCGTCGCGCCTGAGTGACGAGGGCGAGACCCCCGACTACCGCTTCTCGCTGGCCAATGAGCGGACCTTCCTGGCCTGGATCCGGACCGCGCTGGCGCTGGTGGGCGGCGGTTTCGCCGTCGACCAGTTCCTGCCGGACCTGCGGTGGGGCGTGCGGGTCGGGATGTCCTTCGCGCTGCTCGCGGTGGGTGCGGCCTGTGCGCTGCGGGCCGTGAACCACTGGGTGCGGTGCGAGCGGGCGATGCGGCGGGGCGAGGACCTGCCGCTGTCGCGGTTCCCGGTGGTGCTGAGCCTGGGGGTCGGGCTGGTCGCGGTGGCGATGATGGTGGTCGTGCTGCTGGGCTGGACGTCGGGGCGGTGAGCACCCCGGGTGAGGTCCGCGACGCCGGGCTGCAGCCCGAGCGGACCCGGCTCGCGTGGCGGCGTACGACGCTGGCCTGCTCGGTCGTGGCGGTGCTCGCGCTGCGGCAGGCGCTGCGCGGGTCCGGCAGGCCGGTGGAGGTGGCCGGGGCGGCGGTGACCGCGCTGATCTGGGTGGCGTTCCTGTGGGTGGCGCACCGGCGGATCCGGGCGCTGGCGGCCGGGCCGCCGCCGCGGGTGCTCGGGCCGCGGTCGGCCCTGGCGGTGGTGGCGTGCACGGTGGCCCTGGCGGTGTTCGCGGTGGCCGTGATCATCTGAACTGCCGGTCGGATGATCGCGCTTCTTCGCGTCATCGCGACATCTCGGGCGAAAGGGGACGATCCGCACTAGCCTCGGCGGCATGACGACCATGCACCAGGAACACGCCACGCACAAGCACGAGCACGGCGCCGGCTGCGGACACCAGGCTGTCTCGCACGGCGATCACGTCGACTACGCGCACGACGGCCACCTGCACCGGGAGCACTCCGGGCACTGGGACGAGTGCGAGACCCAGGGACACACCACCCACGACGGTCACGCGCACGCCCACGGCCCGGACTGCGGGCACGAGACGGTCCGGCACGGGGACCACGTCGACTACGTGCACGACGGGCACCGGCACGCCGCGCACGACGGCCACTACGACGACCACTGACCGCCCCCGCGAGCACTGACGGAACCTCCGGTCAGTGCGGCCGCGGTCAGGAGCGGTACCCGCCCTCCCCCGGCGCCGCGACGGCTGGCAGGATGCCGACCGCCCGTCAAAGCGACCCGGGGAGAGCGCAGATGCCCGTCGATGAGCCTTACCTCGTCCAGCCCGCACCAGGGGTGTACGCCTACGTCCAGCCGGACGGCGGCTGGTGCCTCAACAACGCCGGCTTCGTCAGCGACGGCGGCAGGACCCTGCTCGTCGACACCGCCGCCACCGAGCGGCGGGCCCTCGCCCTGCGCGAGGCCGTCGTGACGGCCGGGGTGCCGCTCCCCCGCACCGTGGTCAACACCCATCACCACGGCGACCACACTTACGGCAACGGCGTGTTCGCCCCCGAGGCGCTGATCCTCGCTCATGACAACGCACGGACCGAGCAGCTCACCGCCGGGCACCAGCTGGAGATGATCTGGCCCGCGACGGACTTCGGCGCGATAGACATCACGGCGCCCGACCTCACCTACAGCGACCGGATGACCCTGCACGTCGGCGAGACGGAGGTGCGGGTCATCCACCCCGGCGTCGCGCACACCACCGGCGACTCGATCGTGTGGCTGCCCCGGCAGGGCGTCGTCTTCACGGGCGACCTGGTCTTCGCCGGGGGGACGCCGTTCCTCGCGATGGGCTCACTGGCCGGCTCGCTGCGGGCGCTGGAGCTGCTCGGCTCGCTGGACGCGCAGACCGTCGTACCGGGCCACGGGCCCCTGACGGACCCGTCGGCCTACGAGGCCACCGAGCGCTATCTGCGGTACGTGTCCGAACTGGCCGCCGAGGGACACGCGAAGGGGCTGACCCCGCTGGAGGCCGCCCGGCGGGCCGATCTCGGCGAGTTCGCCGCCTGGCGGGAGAGCGAGCGGCTGGTGGCGAACCTGCACCGGGCCTACGCGGAACTGGCCGGGGAGCCGGAGGGCGTCGCCCTGGACATCCTGGCGGTGCTGCGGGACATGACGGTGATGAACGGCGGGACGCCGATCCTCTGTCACGCCTGACCGCGGGGCCTGGCCGTCAAGCATGACGGCCAGGCCCGCGGGCCTGGCGCGAACGCGCGCGGGGCGCGGCCGCGAGAGTTCTTTCGGCCCACCCTATGGACGGCATACCGACTGGTCGGCATGATGGCTTGCGAGCAACAGCCAGTCAGTCACCGTCCACCCCGTACGGAGGTGCCCAGCATGACCCCAGCGCCGGACGACCCGCGAGGCCTCGATCTGCAGCGGCTGCGCGGCCATCTCGACAGCGCGCGGCCCGGGCTCGTGGCCGGTCCGCTGAGCGGCCGGCTGATCGAAGGGGGCCGGTCGAACCTGACGTACGCGGTCACCGACGGCACCGCCCGCTGGGTCGTGCGCCGTCCCCCGCTCGGCCACGTCCTGGCCACCGCTCACGACATGCGGCGCGAGCACCGGGTGATCGCGGCCCTGCACGGGACCGCCGTGCCGGTGCCCGAGCCGCTGCTCCTGTGCGAGGACGAGTCCGTACTCGGGGCGCCGTTCTACGTCATGGAGTACGTGGAAGGGGTGCCTTACCGCACGGCGGGCGAGCTCGCCGCGATCGGCCCCGAGCGCACCCGGCGGGCGGTGCTGGGCCTGGTGGACACGCTGGTCGAGCTGCACGCGGTGGATCCGCAGGCCGTGGGGCTGGGCGACTTCGGCCGGCCCGAGGGCTTCCTCGACCGGCAGCTGCGCCGCTGGGGCAAGCAGCTCGCGGCCTCGCGGGGCCGTGAGCTCGCCGGGATCGACGAGCTGCACGGCGCGCTCGGCCGGGCGCTGCCCGACTCCCCCGCGCCGACCGTGGTGCACGGGGACTTCCGGCTGGACAACGTGCTGATCGGCGGGCCGGACGACACGATCCGGGCGGTGCTGGACTGGGAGATGTCCACGCTGGGCGATCCGCTGACCGATCTCGGACTGCTCGTGATGTACAGCTCCGACCTGGGCCTGCCCGAGTCTCCGGTCAGTACGACGAGCGGGGCGCCGGGCCATCCGACACCCGCCGAGCTGGTGGAGCGGTACGCCGCACGCTCCGGCCGGGACACCGGCGCGATCGCCTGGTACACGGCCTTCGCCTGGTTCAAGCTCGCGGTGATCCTCGAAGGCATCCACTACCGCTACACGCTCGGGCAGACCGTCGGCGCGGGCTTCGACCGGATCGGCGAGCTGGTCCCGGTCTTCATCGAACACGGTCTGACCACCCTCCAGGCCCCCCACACGTTCCAGAACCGCCAGGAAGGCTGAGGCACCTCACTCATGGATTTCGCATTCGACGCCCGGACCGAGGAACTCCGCGAGCGGCTGCTCGCGTTCATGGAGGAGTACGTCTACCCGGCGGAACCCGTCGCCGCCGAGCAGCGCGCACGGCTGGCCTCACCCTGGGACACCCCGGCCGTCTTCGGTGAACTGAAGGCCGAGGCGCGCCGCCAGGGCCTGTGGAACCTCTTCCTCCCGGATGCCGAGTACGGCGCCGGGCTGACGAACCTCCAGTACGCCCCGCTCGCCGAGATCACCGGCCGCAGCCCGCACCTGGCGCCGACGGCTACCAACTGCGCGGCCCCGGACACCGGGAACATGGAGCTGCTCGCGCAGTTCGGCAGCGAGGAGCACAAGAAGCAGTGGCTGGAACCGCTGCTGGCCGGGGAGATCCGCTCCGCCTTCGCGATGACCGAGCCGGAGGTGGCGTCCTCGGACGCGACCAACGTCGAGACCCGGATCGAGCGGTCCGCCGACGGGGCCGAGTACGTCGTCACCGGGCGCAAGTGGTTCATCTCCGGCGCCATGAACCCGGACTGCAAGGTCTTCATCGTGATGGGCAAGACCGATCCGGCGGGCGCCGACCCGCGCCGCCAGCAGTCGATGATCCTGGTCCCGCGCGACACCCCCGGGGTCGAGGTCCGCCGGGCCATGACGGTGTACGGGTACGAGGACCACGACCACGGCGGCCATGCCGAGGTGGTCTTCGACGGGGCGCGGGTCCCGGCGGCGAACCTCATCGGCGAGGAGGGCAGCGGCTTCGCCATCGCGCAGGCGCGGCTCGGCCCGGGCCGCATCCACCACTGCATGCGGCTGATCGGCATGGCGGAGCGGGCCATCGAGCTGATGTGCCGGCGCGCGGTGGACCGTACCGCCTTCGGCAAGCCGCTGGCCGCGCAGGGGGTCGTGCAGAACTGGATCGCGGACGCCAGGGTCACGGTGGAGCAGTTGCGGCTGCTGGTGCTGAAGACGGCCTGGCTGATGGACACGGCCGGGAACCGGGGCGCGCACACCGAGATCCAGGCGATCAAGATCGCGACCCCGCGGGCAGTGGTGGGGATCCTCGACCAGGCGGTGCAGCTGCACGGCGCGGGCGGGGTCAGCCAGGACTTCCCGCTGGCCGAGCTGTGGGCGGCGGCGCGGACGCTGCGGCTGGCCGACGGGCCGGACGAGGTCCACCAGCGCTCACTGGCCCGGCGCGAGCTGAAGCGCTACATGTAGGGACCGGCCACCACGCCCCTGTCCGGAGAGCCGGCTCCGGACAGGGCGTGCGGGGCGACGGCGGCCCGACAGGCCCTAGCTAGTGCTGCGCCGCAGAAGTTCGTGGAGGTCAGCTGGCCCCTTTGAGCAGGCGGCGCAGCCGCAGCGTCATGCAATGGCCCGCCTCGCCGCCAGGGGGGACATTACGGGCGAACCGCCGATCGGGTCGGCAGCCGAACCTGCTGAAGAATCGAGGTCAACAACTCACCCACGGATCCGTCAGGCTTGCACAGTCACACGCGGCGAGGCGGGAGACTCTGGCTGGGAACGGATTCCCGCGCCCCCGCGTGGGGTGCCATGGGCAGCGAAGAATTCCTCGGCCGTGAGGCCGAAAATGAGGTTGTCGTGGTAGCGGCCGCCGAAGTAATCGTGCCGCCGCAGACGGCCCTCCAGGGTCGCTCCGAAGGCGAGCATGCCTGCTTGTGAGACCTTGTTGAAGTCGTGCACGTAGGCTTGGGCCTTCTGGTAGCGGCGCTCACCGAACATGTAGCCGAGTACCAGAAGTCCGGCCTCCCAGGCATACCCCTTGCGCTGGTGTTCCGGGGCGACCGCCATCCCCAGATAGAAGCGGCCTGCCACGGGGTCAGCTTGAGTCGTATTGACGCAGCCCACCATGCCCCTGTGCTGCCGATCGGTGATCGCGAGGAAGAAGTTGTCGTCCAGGGGGCCCTTCGCTGCTTCCTGCTTCAGCCATTCCCGGCAGTTGTCAGGCGAGCGCGGTGCGGTGACTCGCTCCCAGGCGCGCTGGTAGGACGATGAGGACTCAAGCGCAAGGACGACTTCCCAGTCGCTTGGCTCCACGCGACGCAGAACGGTGTTCTCTGCCGCCCAGACAGGACGGGACAGGTCCATAGGCCCTGTGCCGTCCACATGTTCCAGTGCTGCCTGACCTGTTCGTTCTTGGTCGATCACGCGTCCATCCGTGCGTCTGTGTCGTGGAAGTGGAAATTGAGCGCCGAGAGGAGATCGGCGAATCGATCAAGACCAGTGGGGCCCTGGCCATGCTGGCAGAGCCCCACACGTCGCGAACGTCGTGAATCAGCCGAACTCGCCCGCCCGCACCCCCTCGCGGAAGGCAGCCCACTCCTCGGGGGTGAACCGCAGGTCACCAAGACCGGGATTCTTCGAGTCCCGCAGCGCCACAGCGCCGCCGCCGATCTCAGCGACCTCGACGCAGATTTGCAGGCTGTAGCTGCTCTTGCCCCACTGCGCTCCGCTGATGTCCCGTGCGTAGAGTTCGTTCTTCTCCATACTCAGCTCCTTCGGTGTGCCCCCGCAGTGAGCTTCCCTGCCCGTGGCCACAAAACCCCCCATGTCGCCCGTATGGAGCAAGAGTTAAGCGTCCTACTGCTGTGCCCCAGAAGTTCGTGGAGGGACGTCAGGTCGCAGAGCTGTCGGGGTAAAGACTGCAGGCGCAGTGCAGGTATTCCTTGAGGCTGCTGGAGGGAAGCCCACCGGGCAGCACGTCGTCCTCGCACACCCCCATCCTGTCGCCCGGTCGGCGGCCCTTGGCCGTGATCACTGTTCATGACCAAGGGGGCGGGGCGGAGCACAGCAGTCGCGGTGAGGCTGAACGAAGCGACCGGGGCAGTGCTGCAACAGCTCGCCTCGTCGGCGAAGGCCCAGGTGAGGCAGGTGTTGCGGGCCAGGATTGTGCTGGCTGCGGCCGATGGGGATAGCAACGGGTCCATCGCCCGCCAGCTCGCGGTGAGTGTGAACACGGTCCGCCAGTGGCGCGGGCGTTATGCCCAGCACGGGCTGGAGGGTCTGAAGGACGCCGCCCGCACCGGTCGGCCGCGCCGCTATGGCGATCTGGTCCGCGTGGCCGTGGTCGCCGCCGCCACGAGCATGCCGCCCGGCCCGCAGGCCACCTGGCTCAACCAAGTCGAACTCGTCTTCTCGGCACTCACCCGCGCCGTCCTGCGCCACGGCGACTTCTCCAGCCGCGAGGACCTGATCGAGAAGATCGACGCCTGAGCCATCCGACGCAACGAACACGCCCGCCCGTTCCGCTGGACCTACGACGGCAGCCCGCTGAAAGAGGCCAGCTGACCTCCACGAACTTCTGCGGCGCAGCACTAGGAACCGACGGCGACTCGGCCCGCCGCCGCGTCGATGACCTCGTCCAGCACTTCGCGTGAGCGCAGCAGGTCGCTGATCATCCGGTCGATCCGGTCCCGCTCGGCGGCCAGTTCGGCCACCAGCGCCGGGGTGGCCCGCACCGAGGGGCCGCCGTCCGCGTCCCGCATGCAGGGCAGGATCCGTGCGATCTTCGAGCTGTGCAGGCCGGCCGCGTAGAGCTCCTGGATGCGGATGACCCGGTCGACGGCCCGCTCGGAGAAGTCGCGGTGGCCTCCGGGCGTCCGGTCGGAGACCAGCAGGCCCTGTTGCTCGTAATAGCGCAGTGACCGCTCACTGACCCCGGTGCGCGTCGCCAGTTCACCGATCCGCATGCCCGCCCCCGCTCTTGAATCTGACATCAGTGTCAGGTTCTACGGTACCGGCATGACGCAGACACCGCAGGTCCCCACCGCATCCCGCCTCTTCGAGCCGGCCCGCCTCGGCGGTCTGGAACTCCCCAGCCGCCTGGTGATGGCGCCCCTGACGCGCACCCGCGCCGGGGCCGACGGCGTCCCCGGCGACCTCATGGCCACGTACTACGCGCAGCGCGCCTCGGCCGGTCTGATCATCGCCGAGGCCACCACGCCCAACGCCGTCGGCCGGACCTACCCGCGCATCCCCGGCATACACACTCCCGCGCAGGTCGCCGGGTGGCGCCGGGTCACCGACGCGGTGCACGCCGCGGGCGGGCGGATGTTCCTCCAGCTCCAGCACGGCGGCCGGGTCGGCCACCCCGCCACCAGCGGGCACGTCCCGCTCGCCCCGTCCGCGGTGCGGTTCCCGGAGCCGCTGCACACCCCCGGCGGACTCCAGGACGCCGTCGCGCCCCGCGAGATGACGGCCGGGGACATCAGGTCCACCATCGCCGACTTCGCGGCCGCCGCCCGCAGTGCCGTCGAGGCGGGCTTCGCCGGGGTGGAGGTGCACTCCGCCAACGGCTACCTGCTCCACCAGTTCCTCTCCCGGAACACCAACCTCCGCACCGACGAGTGGGGCGGGTCGGTGGAGGGGCGGATCCGGTTCACCGTCGAGGTGGTCCGGGCCGTCGCCGAGGCCGTCGGCCCGCAGCGGGTCGGCGTGCGCATCTCGCCCGGACTGGACGTCAACGGCATCGAGGAGGGGGACACCGAGGAGATCTACCCGGCGCTGCTGGCAGCCCTGACGGACATCGGGCCGGTCTACCTGCACCAGGTCCACGCCGATCCCGCCCGGCCCGCCTTCGCGGAGATCCGCAAGGCCTGGCCCGGCACGCTGATCGCCAACCCGGCGCTCTCCCGCGAGGAGGTCGCGGCCGACGGCGGCAAGCGGCGCGGCGAGCGGCTGCTGGCCGAGGGCGCCGACCTCGTCGCGCTGGGCCGGGGCTTCCTCGCCAACCCCGACCTCGTGGAGCGGCTGCGCACGGGCGCGCCGCTGGACGAGGTCCGCCCGGAGTTCCTGATGCACGTCCACGGGGCGGAGGGCTACACCGACTACCCGACGCTTCAGGGGCGCAGCGCGCGCAGCAGCAGGTCGGCCAGGTGATCGGCGACCTGCTGCGGCGTGAGCGGCCCGTCCGCGCGGTACCAGGTGGACAGGTGGTGCACGGACCCGAAGTGGTAGTCCACCACCAGGTCGGCGGGGGTGGCGTCGGAGAACACCCCCGTCCGCTGGCCCTCCTCGATCAGCGCCCGGAAGCGCTCGTGGTAGCGCCGGCGCTCGGCCCGCACCTGCTTGGACTTCTCCGGGCTGAGCTGGTGCATCGACCGGAAGAAGATCGCCGCGTCGTCGAGGTTCTCGATGGTGGTCACCACCACGTCGGCGGCGGCCGCCCGCAGCCGCTCCTCGACGGGTGCGTCGGATCCGGCCACCGCGTCGAGCCGCTGCTGCTGCAGGCGCAGCATCCGCGCGTACACCTCGTGCAGCAGGTCGTCCTTGGACCCGAAGTAGTGGTAGAGCGCGCCCTTGGTGACCCCGGCCGCCTCGACGATCTCCTGCACGGACGTGCGGTCATAGCCTCGCTCGGCGAACAGCCGGGTCGCGACGGCCAGCAGCCGCTGCGGTACCGGGGCCTCGTGCGCGCCTTCGGGTTCCGTGGTCCTGGCAGCCATGGCGCCGACCTTCCCTTCCCTTTCCTCCTGTACGACCGTCCGACTGTTTTCAGCCGCGATCGCGCAGTTCCCGTCGCAGGATCTTGCCACTGGTGGTCTTCGGAAGGACAGGCAGGATCTCCACCTGGCGCGGGTATTTGTACGCGGCGATCCGCTCGGCGCAGTAGGCCGACAGTTCCGCAGGCTCCGCCGAGGTGCCGGGCCGGAGGCTGACATAGGCCTTCACGCTCTCCCCGCGGTAGGGATCCGGAACGCCGACCACGGCCGCCTCGCGGACCGCGGGGTGGGTGTAGAGCACGTCCTCGACCTCGCGCGGCCAGACCTTGAAGCCGGAGGCGTTGATCATGTCCTTCTTGCGGTCGACGACGTAGAGCCAGCCGTCGGTGTCCATGAACCCGACGTCTCCGGTGCGCAGTTCGCCGTCCGGGAACGCCTTGGCGGTGTCGGCGGGCAGGCCCCAGTAGCCGGGCACGACCTGGGGGCCGCGGACGGCTATCTCGCCGCTTTCGCCGAAGGCGACCTCGGCGCCCCGCTCGTCGAGGATGCGCACGACGGTCTCGGCGCCGGGCAGTCCGACGGAGAGGGTGCCGGAGGCGGGGTCGACGGGGGCTTCGAGGTGCGGGGGGACGGAGGCGCAGGGGGCGGTGCACTCGGTGAGGCCGTAGCCGTTGCGGAGGTAGAAGCCGAAGGCGGCGCGGAGGCGTTCGACGAGTGCGGGCGGCAGCGGGGCTCCGCCGGAGGAGATCACCTGGAACGAGGCGAAGTGGTCCCGGGTGACGGCGGGGTGCGCCGCCAGGGCCATGAAGGCGGTGGCCGGTCCGACGGTGTAGGCCGGTCGGTGCTCCAGGAAGGCGTCGAGCACGACCGCGGCGTCGAAGCGGTGCGCGAGGACGAGGGTGCCGGCGTTGGCGAAGCAGGCGGCGAGCTCGCAGACCATGCCGGTGATGTGGAAGAGGGGCGCGAGGGCGAAGTAGGCGGCGCCCTCGGGGACCGGGTGGCCGGTGACCTGGCGGACGGCGTTGTACGTGAGCGCGCCGTGCGGGTTCATGGCGCCCTTGGGGGTGCCGCTGGTGCCGGAGGTGTAGCTGATGAGGGCGGTGTCGGCGGCGGTGAGGTGCGGATCGTCCGGCGCGGGGTGGCCCTGGCGGGCCACGGTCGTGAGGTCGGCGGCCGTCGGCCCCGCCGGCCAGGTCGCGGAGCCCGGGGCGGGGTGCGGCGCGGAGGCGGGCGCCGGGCCCGGCAGGGAGTCCGGCGCCCGGCGCGGATCCGGTACGGCGGCCGGGGCGAAGAGCCGCGCGTCGTCGCGGGTCTGGAAATCCCGGTCGCGGGCGGTCAGGGCGACGCGTACGTCCGTACCGCGCGCGGCCTCGCGCACGTACCCCGTCCACGCCCGGCCATCGCAGACCAGCGCGGCGGCGCCGGAGTCGCGCAGGATGTGCCCGACCTCGCCGGCCTTGTACATCGGGTTGAGCGGGACGACGACGGCCCCGGCCTTCCAGGCGGCGAGGACGGCGAGCACGAAGTGCGGGGTGTTCTGCAGCATGACGGCGACCCGGTCCCCGCGGCCGACGCCGTGCGCCGCGAGGTGGCCGGCGACGGAGTCGGACAGCGCGTCGGCCTCGGCGTAGTCGGTGCGGCCGTCGAAATAGGCGAGCGCGGTGCGCTCGGGGGCCCGGGCCACGGCCTCCCGGAAGAGGTGCAGCACGGTCGGCGGCGGCGCGACGGGCGCGCGCTGGGCCGGGCTGAGCAGCCCGAGCCAGGGCCGGGCGGCGTACGCGGAGCTCACCGGGTCTCCCACTTCTGCTGGATGTGGTTCATACCGCTCAGCCAGCGGTCCGGTTCGGTCGCGCGGGCGGCGTAGAAGTCCGCGACCTCGGGGTGCGGGAGGATCAAGAACCGGCCCTTCTCCATGCCGTCGAACAGTGCGTCAGCGACCGCTTCCGGCTCGATCGCGGTCGGCGCGAGGACGAGGTCGCCCGCCGATCCCGCGGCCGTCAGCATGTCGGTGCGCACCCCTTGCGGACAGATGGCGTGGACCAGGACACCGCGGTGGCGGTAGGTCAGCGAGAGCCATTCGGCGAAGGCGAGCGCACCGTGCTTGGTGACACTGTACGGCGCCGCCCCGATCATGGTCAGCAGTCCTGCGGCGGAGACGGTGGACACGAAGCGGCCGCTCCCCCGCTCCAGCCAGTCGGGCAGGAGCAGCCTGGCCGCGCGGACGTGGGCCATGACGTTGGTGTCCCAGGCCGCCTCCCAAACGGCCTCGTCGGCGAACGCGTCGCCGCCCGAGGCGAGTCCGGCGTTGGCGCAGTAGACGTCGATCCCGCCGCCGAGGGCGTCCCGGGCCTCGGCGACGATCTCCGACGCGTCGCCCGGCACCGGGATCGCCCGGGCCCCGATGGCGCCCGCCACGGCGGCGGCCTTGGCCGCGTCGAGGTCGTTGACCACCACCGTGGCTCCCTCGGCCGCGAAGCGGTGCGCGAGGGCGGCGCCGATGCCGCCGCCCGCGCCGGTGACGACGACTCGCTGGTCCTGGTACTCGCTCACGGGGATCACCTCTCGTGCGGCCGGACGCCGGCCCGGCGTACTTGGATGGCGGGCAGACTAACCGGTCGGTATGTCCGGGCGGAAGGGGTTCGCCTCGTAACGTGGCCGGATGACGCTGTCGCGACGCGGGGTACTGGGACTGGCGGGGGCCATGGGGGCGGCGGGGGCCGTGGGGGCGGCCGCCCCACGGGCGGGGCGCGTGCGGACCGGTTTCGAGCGGCTCGCGGCGGGCGGGTACGCCGAACTCGCCGGGCAGCGGGTCGGGGTCGTCACCAACCCCACCGGGATCACCGCCGACGCCCGCCACCTGGTCGACGTGCTCCACGCGGACGAGCGGGTGGACCTGGTGGCCGTGTTCGGCCCCGAGCACGGGTTCCGTGGGACGGCGCAGGCGGGCGGCTCCGAGGGGGCCTCCCGGGATCCGGCGACCGGGCTGCCCGTCCACGACACGTACGACAAGAGCGGGCAGCGGCTCGCCGACGTGTTCACGGCGGCCGGGATCGACACCGTCGTCTTCGACATCCAGGACGTCGGGGCACGCTTCTACACCTACATCTGGACGCTCTACGACTGCATGCGCGCGGCCGCCCTCGCAGGCAAGGCGATGGTGGTCCTGGACCGGCCCAATCCGGTGGGCGGCCGACGGGCCGCGGGGCCGGTGCTGGAACGGCCGTACGCGAGCTTCGTGGGGCGCGAGCCGATCGCGCTCGCGCACGGGATGACGGCGGCCGAGCTGGCCCTGCTCTTCAACGGCGAGTTCCTGGCCGGCGATCCGGTCAGGCTGCGCACGGTGGCGATGACCGGCTGGCGGCGGGGGTCCTTCTTCGGCGAGTCCGGGCTGCCCTGGGTGCCGCCGAGCCCGAACATGCCGACCCCGGACACGGCCCTCGCGTACGCCGGCACCTGCCTGTTCGAGGGGACGAACCTGTCCGAGGGGCGCGGGACGACCACGCCCTTCGAGGTGGTGGGCGCGGAAGGCGTCGACCGGCGGTGGGCCGAGGCGGCCAACGCGCTGGAGCTGCCCGGGGTGTGGTTCCGCGAGGCGTACTTCACGCCCACGTTCTCCAAGCACGTGGGCAAGGTGTGCGGCGGGGTCCGGCTGATCGTGCACGACCGGGAGGCCTTCGATCCGGTCCGGGCCGGGATCGGGCTGCTGGTCACCGCCCGGCGGACGTGGAGCGGCTTCGCCTGGCGCACGGACCACTGGATCGACAAGCTGACGGGTTCGGACCGGGTGCGAGGGCTCGTGGACGCGGGGGCCGGGGTGGAGGAGATCGCCGGTGACTGGGCGGCCGGGCTGGCCCGGTTCGAGGCGGTGCGCGGGAAGTACCTGCTCTACGGGTGAGCGGTGAGGCGGCGAGCCGGTGAGCGGGTGAGGCGGCAAGCAGGTGAGCCGGTGACGTCACGGGTCTGGCCGGGCGGGGGCGACAGCAGGATGCTGGATCCACCGGAGGGACGGCGTGGAGGGGGACGTCATGGCGGACATCACGGTGCGGGGCGCAGCCGGGATCGGGGTCGGGCCGTACGCGGAGCTCACCTTCGACTCCGAGGGGGACGTGGACCGGCCCTCACAGGGCGCGGTGTCCCGCATGGAGGCCACGGACCTGCTGGTCTTCGCGCACGGCTGGAACAGCGACCGGTCCACCGCGACCCGGCTCTACGACCGGTTCTTCGCCCCTTTCCCGGGGCTGGTGGGGACGGGGGTGCGTCTGGGGTACGTGGGCGTCGTATGGCCTTCGATCCGCTTCTCCGACGAGCCGATACCGGACTTCGAGGCATCGGGCGCGCTGGCGGAGCCCGGCTTCGGCACGGCGCTGGACCCCGGTACCCGGCAGGCGCTCGGGGAGTTCTGGCCCGGGCGGCGGGCGGAGCTGGACCGGGTGGCCGAACTGCTGGAGGAGCGGCCGGAGTCGGAGGCCGCGTTCATCGAGTTCGGGGCCCTCGTACGGGAACTGGCCGGGGTGGACTCGGTGGCGACGGCGGCCGCGCAGCCGGTGCCCGCGCTCTTCGCGGAGGACGTCCTGGAGGTGTGCCGGACCCTGACGCGCGCCCTGCTGGAGGCGGGCGCGCAGCCCGGGGCCGCCGCCGAACGGGACCTGGCGCCGGGCGGCGTACCGCGCGCCCTGTGGAACGGCGCCAAGGAGCTGCTGCGGCAGGCGACGTACTACCAGATGAAGAAGCGGGCGGGAGTCGTCGGCGAGCGCGGTCTCGGCCCGGTGCTGGCGGAGCTGGCGCGGCAGCGCCCGGCGCTGCGGGTGCATCTGATCGGGCACAGCTTCGGGGCGCGCCTGATCTCCTTCTCGCTGCGCGCCGTGCCCGACGGCGCCCGGTACGTGAAGTCCCTGACCCTGCTCCAGGGGGCCTTCTCCCACTACGCGTTCTGCGACCGGCTGCCCCACGACAAGGGCCGCGGCGGCGCCCTCGGCGGCCTCCAGCGCAAGGTCGACGGACCGGTGGTGGCGTGCCATTCCCCGCACGACACCTCGCTGCGGGTGTTCTACCCGCTGGCCTCCCGGATGGCGGGGGATTCGGCCGGACTTCTGGGTTGCGACGAGCGCTGGGGCGCCATCGGACACGACGGGGTGCAGGCCGTACCGGGTACGCCCCGGTTGGCCCTGGACACGGCCCTGCGCGAGGGGGTGCCCACGACGGGCTGTGTCAGCGTGGACGCGGGCTCGGTGGTGCGGCGCGGCGGAGCCCCTGCGGGGGCGCACAGCGACATCTGCCACGAGGAACTGGCCCGGCTGGTGGTTACCGCGGGGCGCATGGGGCGCTGACTTCCGGCCATGTGCCACCCACACGCCCCGACCGCCCCCGCATGCGCCCGGCCCGGGCCGGGCATGTTGGGCACATCTGCGGAGGTGAAGGTGCGATGGCGGGTTTCCGGAGTCTGGCTTACCAGGTGCGCGACGCGCGCAACGACCGGGCCCTGCGGCGCCATTCGCTGCGCCGCTGCCTGGAGCGGTTCGCCCCGTACGGGCACCGGGCCACCTGGTGGCACCTGTGTGACCGGCACGGGATCGCCCCCGAGGACCGGGGGGCGGATCCGCTGAGGCTGGTCGCCGCGCTGGAGGAGCTGGAGGACGCGCGGGCGGTCTGGCTGGAGTACGAGCGCCAGTTCGCGGAGCGGCGCAGACGGGAGAAGCACCACGGGCTGCGCCGGCCGGAGTGGGCGTGGGGCGGGAGCGGCGACGCGGTGGTGCGGTGCGCGGATCCGGGGGTGCGGCCGGAGGGGGCGCTGGGCGAGGTGCTGCGGCGGCTGGTGAACGCCTTGGAGTCGGCGCCGGGGACGGCGTGCCCGGTCTGCGGGGAGGAGGAACTGCGGTGGCCGGCCGCGGTCGGCGCCTGGGAGGGGGCCTGGGCCTGGGACGGTCCGGTGTGCGGGGGCTGCGGGATCGTGGTGCCGAGACCGGCGCTGGCGGACACCCCGGCGGCGGGGGCCGCGTGAGGCTCGCGCCGACGGTGTCGCTGAACGGCGCCCGGAGCGCCGCCGACGGCCCGGCCGTGCCGATGTCCCCCCAGGACCTGGCGGAGGCGGCGCTGGCCTCGGTCGCCGCCGGGGCCGGGGAGGTACTGGTGCACCCGCGGACCCCGTGCGGCCGGCAGAGCCTGTCGCCCCGGGTGGTCGGGCCGGTGCTGGAGGCGCTGCGGGGCGCGGGGGTCGGCGTACCCCTGTGCGTGGACGCGAGCATCGGGGCCGAGCCCGATCCGGCGGGGCGGCTGGAGCGGGTCCGGTCCTGGTCGGTGCTGCCGGACCGGGCGGCGGTGAGCTTCGCGGAGCCGGGGGCCGGAGAGCTGGCCGGGGCGCTGCTGGCGCGGGGGGTCGTGGTGGAGGCGGTGGTGCCGCTGGGCGGGCCGGCCGGGCCGGAGCCGATGGCGCGGTTCCTGGCCTGGCCGGTGCGCGACCCCGGGCGGGTCCGGCTCGCGGGGGAGCTCGCGACGGCCGATCCGGCCCTGGTGGCCGCTCTGCGCGGGCCGCCGCCGGTGGCGCTGCTGCTGTACGGGCGGGAGGCCGCCGCCTGGCCGGTGCTGCGGCTGGCCGCGCGGTGCGGTACGGGCGGGCGGACCGGCGTCGGGGACGTACTGCACCTGCCGGACGGGCGGCCGGCGCGGTCGAATGCCGAACTGGTCGCGGCGGCCCGGGGGGTGTGGGAGCGGGAGGCCGGGACGGGTCCTAGAGCCGCGAGCCGGTGAGCCTCTCGCCGAAGACGTCGTCGGGGTTGGACAGTGCGCAGTTCTCCAGCGAGAGGCAGCCGCAGCCGATGCAGTCCGTCAGGTGGTCGCGCAGGCGCCCGAGTTGGGCGATGCGCTGGTCGAGTTCGGCGCGCCAGGCCTCGGACAGCTGGGCCCAGTCCTCGCGGTTGGGGGTGCGCTCCTCGGGGAGCCGGGCCAGTGCGTCGCGGATGCTGGCCAGCGGGATGCCCACGCGCTGGGCGGCGCGCACGAAGGCCACCCGGCGCAGCGCGTCGCGGGTGTAGCGGCGCTGGTTGCCGGAGGTGCGGCGGCTGCTGATCAGGCCCTTGGTCTCGTAGAAGTGGAGCGCGGAGACGGCGGCGCCGCTGCGGGCGGACAGCTGGCCGACGGTGAGTTCGTGGATTTTCTCGGGAATCTGCGGCACCCCGCCGAGGGTAGTCGGAGGTCCGTTGACATACACATACGGTCCCAGCATGCTGAGCAAGCGCTTATTCGCCCAGCGCTATCCGTGAGTGAGAGGCAGGAGCAGGGCATGGCCGAGCCGAGGATCTTCACGTCCGCCGAGGAGTTGCACGCCGGGACGGGCGAGCCGCTGGGGCCCAGCGGGTGGCTGGAGGTGGACCAGAAGCGGATCGACCTCTTCGCGGACGCGACCGGCGACCACCAGTGGATCCACGTGGACCCGGAGCGTGCGGCGACCGGACCCTTCGGCTCCACGATCGCCCACGGCTACCTGACCCTGTCCCTGCTGCCGAGCCTGGTGCCGCAGATCATGCGGGTCGAGGGCATGAAGATGGGCATCAACTACGGGACGAACAAGGTGCGCTTCCCGGCGCCGGTGCCGGTCGGGTCCCGGCTCCGGGCCACCGCTGTGATCACGGAGGTCACGGAGGCCGGGGGCGGCGTACAGGTCGCGGCGACCGTCACGGTCGAGCGCGAGGGCGGGGACAAGCCGGTGTGCGTCGCGGAGTCGGTGTCCCGCTACTACTTCTGATCCCGGACCGCTTCACCA
The DNA here is from genome assembly GCF_036203305.1 of Streptomyces sp. NBC_00190. Lineage (GTDB taxonomy): Bacteria > Actinomycetota > Actinomycetes > Streptomycetales > Streptomycetaceae > Streptomyces. Next base: position 1,967,514 of record NZ_CP108131.1, read on the forward strand.
CTTCACCGCTTCCGGCTGCGGACTGCTACCGGCTCCGGGGGCGCGCGTTAACCATGCGGAGCACGAGGTCGGCGTAGAGCGCGCCGACCTCGTCGGGTGTGCGCTGCCCGGCCACGCTGAACCAGCGGGCCACGTCGATGCAGAGCGACAGTACGGCGAGGGTGGTGCCCGGCACGTCGGGGACGTCGAACTCCCCCGCCGCGACCCCGTCGGCGAGGATGCGGCGCACGGCGGCGTCGCTCTGCCGGCGCAGTGCCACGATCTCGGAGCGGTGCTCCGGAGCGAGAGCGTCGAGCTCGTACTGGACCACGCGCGCGGTGGTGTGGTGTGCCGCGTGCCACAGCACGAAGGACCGAACGGCGACGTCGAGCCGCTCGGCGGCGCGGCCGGGGCCGTCGGCCGCGGTGGTGAGGATCTCCAGGGCCTTGTCGTGGCCGATCCGGCTGATCCTGTGGAGCAGCTCTTCCTTGGTCTTGTAGTGGATGTAGAGCGCGGCCGGGCTCATGCCGGCGCGGCCCGCGATGTCACGCGTGGTGGTGGCGTGGTACCCGCGCTCGGCGAACGCGTCGACGGCGGCGACGAGCAGCCGCCGCGCGGCGTCGGGGGTGACCTCCGACCACGGCTGGTAGCCGCCGACCGTCTCCTCCGCGCTGTCCATCGCTCGCACTCACCTTTTTCGCCGTGTGGGAGTGAACACCTTACCGGAGGGTGAGCAAGCGCTTAGGGCTTCGGCTGGAAGGGGTCGTACTCGGCCAGGATCTTCTCCATCCTGGCCTGATCGACCCTGCTGACGATCTGGCCCGCCTCCTGCCGGTCGCGGATCACCTTGGCGAGCGTGAAGGCCGAGGTGGTCAGGTAGAGGACGGCGATGCCGAGGAAGCCCCGCACCCACGCGTCCGCGTCGAGGTTGTAGATGCCGACGGCCACCGCGCTCAGCGCGACGCCGAAGGAGGCGACGGCCTGGCCGTAGTACGCCCCCGTGTTCTGCTGCTTGACCGGTGTCTCGTTCATGGCGACAGCATCCGGCGGATGTGGCGGGGCCCACATCCGCGCGGATACTCATGCGCGTACTCAGAAGGCGGAGACTCCGGTGCGCGCCCGGCCGATGAGCAGCTTCTGGATCTGGCTGGTGCCCTCGTACAGGGTCATCACGCGGGCGTCGCGCAACAGTTTCCCGGCCGGGTACTCGTCGATGTAGCCGTAGCCGCCGTGCACCTGGAGGGCGTTGCTCGCGGCCCGGACGGCGGCCTCGGAGGCGAAGAGCTTCGCGGTGGAGGACTCGGTGGCGAACGGCCGCCCGCGGTCGATGAGGTCCGCGACCCGCCAGGTGAGCAGGCGGGCGGCGTCCACGTCGACGGAGATGTCGGCGATCAGCTCCTGGACCAGCTGGTGGTGGGCGATCGGCTTGCCGAACTGCTCGCGCTGGGCGGCGTACGAGACGGCCGCGTCGAGCGCCGCCTGGGCGATGCCGACACAGCCGGCGGCGACCGACATCCGGCCCTTGGCCAGCGCGGACATGGCGACCGAGAAGCCCTTGCCCTCGGGGCCGAGCATCGCGGATGCGGGGACGCGGACGCCGTCGAGGGCGAGTTCGGCGGTGGCCTGGCCTCGCAGGCCGAGCTTGCCGTGGATCTCGCGCCGGGTGAGGCCGGGCGTGTCGGTGGGGACGAGGAAGGCGGAGACCCCGCGGTGGCCGGGTTCGTCGCCGGTGCGGGCGAAGAGCAGGACGACGTCGGCCCAGGTGCCGTTGGTGATGAACATCTTGCTGCCGCTGACCAGGTACGAGTCCCCCTCGCGCACGGCGCGGGTGGTGAGGCTGCCCGCGTCGGAGCCGGTGCCGGGCTCGGTGAGGCCGAAGCAGCCGAGTGCGTCCCCGGAGCACAGGCGGGGCAGCCAGGCGTGCTTCTGTTCCTCGGTGCCCCAGGCCGCGATGGTCTTGGCGACCAGGCCGAGGGAGACGGAGACGATGCCGCGCACCGCGGAGTCGCCGCGGCCGAGCTCCTCGGTGACGAGGACGTAGGAGAGGTGGTCGCCGCCGGAGCCGCCGTACTCCTCGGGGACGGTCAGACCGAGGAAGCCGAGGCCCCCGAGCTTCTTCACGATGGCCCGGTCCACGCTCTCGGCGCGGTCCCACTCGGCCGCGTACGGGGCGACCTCGCGCTCGGTGAACTCGCGGGCGAGCCGGCGTACGGCCTCCTGCTCCTCGCTCAGCTCCAGGTTCACCGGGCACCTCCGGGCCTCTCGTCCGGCCGTTAACTAGCACCGGTAGTTTATGGCAAGCAGGCCCTACTATGTGGCGCATGGCCAGACCGCGCAAGCCTCTCCTCAGCAGAGCCCGCATCGTCGAGGCGGCGGCCGAGCTGGTCGATACGGAGGGGCTGGAGGCGGTCTCGACGCGGCGGCTGGCCGCCGCGCTGGGGGTCAGTGGGCCGTCCCTGTACAACCACTTCCGCACGAAGGACGAGATCCTGGAGGCGGTGGCGGACGCGGTGAGCGCGCGGGTCGACTTGTCGATGTTCGAGGCTCCGGGCCCGGACTGGCGGGGCGCTCTGCACGCCTGGGCCCACTCGTACCGGGACGCCCTGTCCGACCATCCGAACATCGTGCCGGTGCTGGCGCGGGGGCCGGGCCGCCGCCCGGCGGGCCTGCGGCTGGCGGACGCCGTGTTCGGCGCGATGACGGCGGCCGGCTGGCCCCCGGCGCAGGCGACCCGGATCGGCGCGCTGATGAGGTACTTCATCCTCGGCTCGGCGGTGGCCTCCTTCGCCCGGGGTTTCGTGGACGACGAGACGGCATACGACCCGGCGGACTACCCCCACCTGGGCCGGGCCCATCTGCTGGCCGAGCACCAGCGCGAGGTGGACGAGGGCGCCTTCGAAACGGGCCTGGCGGCCCTGCTGGACGGGCTGTCCCTGCAGTACGAGGCGCTGGCGCGCGACGTTTCCTGAGGCCGGGCCGGTCCTCCCCGTCGCGGGGCGGGGCGGGAGCCCCGCGACGGGGAGGACCCCGACGGGAGGACCGGCACACGGAGCACCGGGACAGGAAGGCTCTGCGCGCGAAGGCCGCGCCCGGCGGGAGACGGGCTAGAAGACGACCAGGGAGCGGCCGCCCTTGCCCGCCAGCATGGCATCGAAGGCGGCCGGGATGCCGTCGAGCGCGATGCGGTCGGTGACCAGGGCTCCGAGGTCGAGGCGGCCCGCGCGGACGTGTTCGGCGATCACCGGGAGGTCGCGGGCGGGGTCGCTGCTGCCGTAGACGCAGCCGGTGAGGGTGCGCGCGAAGTGGAAGATCTCCAGCGCGTGGAAGGTGACCTGCTGGTCCTTGCCACCGATGCCCACGACCGTGGTGCGGCCGCCGCGGCGGGTGGACTCCCAGGCTCCGCGGATGGCCTCCGCCCGGCCGACGCATTCGACGGCGACGTCCACGCCCTGGCCGCCGGTGAGCGACCGGATCTGCTTGGCGGTGGTGTCGGAGGCGAGCACGAATTCGGTGGCTCCCGCCGCCCGGGCCAGTTCCTCCTTGGCCGGGGACACGTCGACGGCGATGACCGGGCCCGCCTGCGCGATCCGGGCGGACTGCAGGGCGGCCAGGCCGACACCGCCGACGCCGAAGACAGCGACGGATTCGCCGGGGCGGACCTGGGCGCTGTGGTGGACGGCGCCGTAGCCGGTGAGGACCGCGCAGCCGAGCAGGGCGGCCTCGGCGAGCGGGATCCCGGCGGGTGCGGGCAGCACACAGTTGGCCGCGACGACGGTCTCCTCGGCGAACGCGGCCACGTTCAGCCCCGGGTGCAGCGCGGCGCCGTGCGCGTCGTGCGCGTAGACGGCCCCGACGCCCGTGAGCGCGTTGACGCAGAGCCAGACCTCGCCCATCGAGCAGTGGTGACACTCCCCGCAGGACGGGGCCCAGTTGAGCACGACCCCGTCGCCGGGGGCGACGTGGGTCACGCCGTCCCCGACGGCGAGGACCGTACCCGCGCCCTCGTGGCCGAGGACGGCGGGGACGGGAACCCGCATGGTGCCGTTGGTGAGGGAGAGGTCCGAGTGGCAGACCCCGGCTGCGGTGAGCCGGACCCGGACCTGCCCGGGGCCGGGATCGGGCAGCACTATCTCCCGTATCTCCAGCGGGGCTCCGACGGCGGGCAGGATGGCGGCGCGGACCATGGTCGTCTTCTCCGGATCGGGGCGGCTCGGAACTGGCAGGACAGCTTAGAACTGCAACGACTTGGTCTGGAGGTACTCCGCCAGACCGTGCGGACCCAGCTCGCGGCCGACGCCCGACTGCTTGTAGCCGCCGAAGGGCGCGCGCACGTTGAAGCGGCCGCCGTTGATGTCCACCTGCCCGGTGTCCATGCGGCGGGCGAAGGCCACGGCCGTCTCCTCGTCCGCGGCCCAGACGGCGCCGCCCAGGCCGTAGACGGTGCCGTTGGCGATGCGCAGGGCGTCCTCCTCGTCCTCGTAGGAGAGGATCGACAGCACCGGGCCGAAGATCTCCTCCTGGGCGATGGTCATGTCGGGTGTGACGTCGGCGAACACGGTCGGGGCGACGAAGTAACCCCGCTCGTGCGGCGCGTCGGGGCCGCCGGCGACGAGGCGGGCGCCTTCCTCGATGCCCTTGGCGATGTATCCGCGCACGCGTGCGTGCTGCTTGGCGTTGACGACCGGGCCGAGGCGGGTGGCCGCGTCGCCGGGAGCGCCGGTGGGGTACGTGGCGACGGCGGCGGCTGCGAGCGTGACGGCCTCCTCGTACTGCTCCCGGTGGACGAGCATGCGGGTGAGCGCGTTGCAGCTCTGGCCGCTGTTGTTCATGACGTGGCCGACGCCGGCCGCGACGGCCTTGGCCAGGTCGGCCCCGGGCAGGATGACATTGGCCGATTTTCCGCCCAGCTCGAGGGCGACCCGCTTGACGGCGGCACCGGCGGTGGCGCCGACCTGCTTGCCGACAGCGGTCGAGCCGGTGAAGGAGACGAGGTCGACTCCCTCGTGCGCGGCCAGCGCCTGACCGGCGACCGGACCGGTGCCGGTGACCAGGTTGAAGACTCCGGCCGGGATGCCCGCCTCGTGCACGCATTCGGCGAAGAGCTGTGCGGTCAGCGGGGTGTCCTCCGCCGGCTTGAGGACGAGGGTGCAGCCGGCGGCGAGAGCGGGCGCCACCTTTGCAACGATCTGGTACAGCGGGTAGTTCCAGGGCGTGATGGCTCCGACCACACCGACCGGCTCCAGCAGCACGGTGGAGTTCCCGATCCGCTGCTCGAAGGCGTACGAGGCCGCGAGTTCGGCGTAGGAGGAGGCCACGGCGATCGGCGCGCCGACGTGGACCGCCTCCGCGAAGCCGGGCAGGGAGCCGAGCTCCGCGGTGATGAGCTCGGCGATCTCGCTCTTGCGGGCGACCAGCACGTCGTGGAGCGCGCCGATCAGTGCCGCCCGCTCGGCCGGAGCCGTGGCCGCCCAGCCGGGGAAGGCCTCGCGGGCCGCGCGTACGGCGGCGTCCACGTCCTCGGCGGTGCCGGCCGGAACCGAGGCGATGACCAGCTCGTCGGCCGGGTTGACGACCTCGATCCGGTCGCGTCCGGCGGCGGGCCGCCATTCGCCGCCGATGTACATCCCGTCGTGGGCCTTCATGGCATTCCTCCCGAGCACGCACGAGCGCGTAGACCTGACATCGCCAACACACTACAAACTAGCGTCGGTAGTTTTCGGAAGGCCAGCGGCGGCCGGAATCAGATGATGCCGAAAAGCATCCCTGCGGCGAGGACGACCAGAGAGGTCAGGGCCGCCCATTTCACGGTGAAGCGGGTGTGGTCGCCGAACTCGACCTTGGCCATGCCGACGAGGACGTAGACGGCCGGAACCAGCGGGCTGGACATGTGCAGGGCCTGGCCGACCAGGGAGGCGCGGGCGATTTCGAGCGGCGAGACCCCGTGGGCGGCTCCGGCCTCGGCCAGGACGGGGAGCACGCCGAAGTAGAACCCGTCGTTGGACATGAAGTAGGTGAGCGGCAGGCTGAGCAGGCCGGTGACCAGGGCCATGTGGGGGCCCATGCCCTCGGGGATGGCGCCGACGAGCCAGTCGGCCATGTGCTTGACCATGCCCGTGCCGGTGAGGACGCCCGTGAAGACGGCGGCGGCGAAGACCATGCCCGCGACGTTGAGGACGTTGTCGGCGTGGGCGGCGATCCGGGCCTTCTGGTCGGGCATGTGCGGGAAGTTGACGGTGAGGGCGAGGGCGGCGCCGAGCAGGAACAGCACCGGGATGGGCAGCAGTTCCATGATCATCGCAGCCAGGAGGGCGATCGTGAGGCCGGCGTTGAACCAGTACAGGCGGGGCCGCAGGGTGGCGCGGTGCGGGTCGAGGCCCCGGAAGCCGTCGTCGGGGAGGCCGGGAGCAGGCTCGGAGCCACCCGTGGCGTGGCGGTCGCCCGTGGCGTCGGAGCCGCCGGTCGCAGCGCCCGGCGCACCGGCGGCCGGGCTGGCGGAGGCCCCGGTACCGGCGGCCACCAGCGCGGCGGCGGCCTGCGGCGCGCGCTCCTCCTGGACGTCGCCGTCGGTCTCCGCGTCCGCGTCCTTGCCGCTGTTCTTGTCCTTGTCCTTGTCCGCGGGGAGGACAAGGAGGCCGACCCGGCGGCGCTCCCTCACACCGAGGACGTACGCCAGGACGAAGACGAAGAGCAGGCCCACCGCGAGGGCCGGAATCATCGGGACGAAGATGTCGGCGGCGTCGAGCTTGAGGGCGGTGGCGGCGCGGGCCGTGGGTCCGCCCCAGGGCAGGGTGTTCATGACGCCGTTGGCGGTGGCCGCGACGCCCGTCATGACCACCAGGCTGAGGCCGAGCCGCTTGTACAGCGGATACATCGCCGAGACGGTGATCATGAAGGTGGTCGAACCGTCGCCGTCGAGCGAGACGATGGCGGCGAGGACGGCGGTGCCGACGACGACGCGCATCGGGTCGGCCTTGCAGAAGCGCAGGATGCCCCGCACGACCGGGTCGAAGAGGCCGACGTCGATCATCACGCCGAAGTAGACGATGGCGAACATCAGCATGGCGGCGGTCGGCGCGAGTTTGCCGACGCCGTCGATGACGTAGTCGCCGAGGTGCGCCCCCTTGCCTGCGAACACGCAGAAGAGCGCGGGAATGAGGACGAGCGCCGCGATGGGCGACATTTTCTTCATCATGATCAGGACCAGGAACGTCGCGATCATGGCGAAGCCGAGGAAGGTCAGCATGGGGGGAAGGTAGGTGCCGCCTCCTTACGCCAACAAGACGTCTGAGCGTGAGCAATACGAGCAAAACCCCAGCTCAGGGCAAGGGTGTGAGCTCGACGGGGAAACCGTTGAGCACGGCCGTGCCCGACAGCGGGTCGAGCCGGGTGCCGTCGAGCAGCTGATTGACGTTGACGCCGGGTGTGGCGGAGGCGACCGAGAGCCGTGAACCGGCGCGGTCGTGGCCCCAGCCGTGCGGGAGGCTCACCACTCCGGTACGGACGGCGTCGGTGACCTCGACGGGAACCTCCAGGCTGCCCCCGTCGGCGGTGACCCTGGCCCGCCCTCCGTCGGCCAGTCCCAGCCGGTCCGCGTCCTCCGGGTGGATCTGAAGTGTGCAGCGGTTGGAACCTCCGGTGAGGGCCGGGACGTTGTGCAACCAGCTGTTGTTGGACCGCAGATGGCGGCGGCCCACGAGCACCAGGGCCGTGGGGCGGTCGGCGAGCGCCGCGCGCATCCTGGGGAGCTCGGCCGCGATCGGGTCCGGGAGCAGCTCGATCCTGCCACTGCGGGTCTTCAGCACGCCCGGAAGCCGGGGCCGCAGCGGGCCCAGGTCGATGCCGTGCGGATGCGCGAGCAGCCGCTCCAGGCTGAGCCCGTGCGCGGCCGCCTCCCCCTCTGCGTGCGCCCCGGCGGCGGCGTCCGCCCCGGCGTCGGCCCCGGCGTCGGAGTCGTCGTCAGCCCCGTCAGCACCGGCGAACTGGTCTCCGTACGGCCCGAGTCGGAGCATGAGGTCGAGCCGCCGTTCGGGGCCGCTCCCGCCCGTGAGCAGGCCGGCGAGGCTCGCCGGGTCCTGCCCGTGCACCCGGGAGCGGGGGTCCGCGGTTTCCTTGGCAAGGGTGGTCCGGATGGCCAGTTCGTCGACGGCGTCCGGGGCGGCGGAGCCGTGCATGCCGGAGACGGCCAGCACGAGACGGGCCTGGATCTCGCACTCGTCCATCCGCCCCTCCTCGAGAGGCAGGACGGCCGGCGAGTAGCGCGCCTGGTTGCGCACGGCGAACCCGTTGAACGCGAAGTCGAAGTGCGCGCTCTGGGACGGCGGCGGCGGGGGCAGCACGACGTGGGCGTGGCGTGAGGTCTCGTTCAGGTACGGGTCCACGGAGACCATGAAGTCGAGGCCGACCAGCGCCCGGTCGAGCCGGTCGCCGTCAGGTGCGGACAGGACCGGATTCGCGGCGATGGCGATCAGGACCCGTACTTGCCCGTCACCCGGGGTCTCGATCTCCTCCGCGAGGGCGGCCATGGGCAGTTCGGCCTTGGCCTCGGGGTGGCCGCTGACCCGGCTGGACCAGCGGCCGAGGGCGAACCCCTTGCCAGGGCGGGCGGGCCCGGGTGCGGGAGCCGTCGCGGAGAGCGGGAAGAGAGCTCCGCCCGGCCGGTCCAGGTTGCCGGTGAGGATGTTCAGTACGTCGACCAGCCAGCTGGCGAGCGTGCCGTACTCGACGGTGCAGCTGCCGATCCGTCCGTAGACGGCGGCGGTGGGCGCGGCCGCGAGGTCGCGGGCGAGGGTGCGGATCTCGGCCGCCGTGAGGTCGCAGGCGGGGGCTACGGCCTCAGGAGTGAAACTCCCGAGCGCGGCGGCGAGTTCCCCGAGGCCCTCGGTGTGTTCCTCCAGCCTGCCCGGGGCGGCGAGCTTCTCGGCGAGCAGGGTGTGCGCGAGCGCGGCGAGCAGGAGCGCGTCGCTGCCGGGGCGCGGGGCGAGGTGGCGGTCGGCGAGCCGGGCGGTGCGGGTGCGGCGCGGGTCGACGACGACCAGGGTGCCGCCGCGGGCGCGCAGGGCCTTCAGTTTGCCGGGGAAGTCGGGGGCGGTGCAGAGGGAGCCGTTGGACTCGACCGGGTTGGCGCCGAGGAGCAGCAGGAAGTCGGTGCGGTCGAGGTCCGGGACCGGGATGGCGAAGGGATCGCCGAAGAGCAGCCCGCTGGAGACGTGTTTGGGCATCTGGTCGAGCGTGCTGGCGGTGAAGAGGTTGCGGGTGCCGAGTGCCTTGAGGAGCAGCGGCGGGTAGAGGGCACCCGCCATGGTGTGGACGTTCGGGTTGCCGAGGACGACCCCGACCGTCTGCGCCCCGTACTCCCCGACGAGGGCGGGGACGGCGGCGGCGATCGCGTCGAAGGCCTCCTCCCAGGTGGCTTCCTGCAGCGTGCCGTCACGGCGGACGAGCGGGGCGCGCAGCCGGTCGGGGTCGGAGTCGACGGCTCCGAAGGCTGCGCCCTTGGGGCAGATGAAGCCGCGGCTGAAGACGTCCTCGCGGTCGCCGCGGGCGCCGGTGACCGCGGCGTCCCCGATGGTGAGGGTGAGGCCACAGGTGGCTTCGCACAGGGGGCAGATGCGCAGGGCGGTGCGGGGCATGGGGCCCTCCTGGGGCGGCTGGCTGCGGCACGGATACGCGGGACCACCGAGCATACCGACCGGTAGGCACGGGGGGCAGGGGTCTGCGGGAGCAGCCTTGGAGAGGGCCGCCCGACCGAGCCGCGAGGGCCGGGGACAGCCTGAGCCGGGGACGGCCCGCCGGGGGCGGGGGTCAGTCCAGCACGCGGGACAGGTAGGCGTGCATCATCGCCCGGGTCTCGGCGACGATGCCGGGATCCCCCGCCGGGTCGGAGCGGAACGCCAGCTGGATGAGTGCGTCGGTGGCCTCGACGGCGACCAGTACGGCCCGCTCCAGGGTGGCGTCCGGGGTCAGGCCGAGGTGGGCGCAGAGCAGTTCGGTGAGACGGGCCGCGACCAGGTGGTTGGGGTCGGCCTCCGGGCCGTCGGGCGGCGGCGCGGGCACGCCGAAGTCGACGAGCGCGAAGCCGGGGACGCTGCGCTTCATGGCCAGGTACTCGTCCAGCACCGCGTCGACGACGGGCCGCCAGTCCGTGGCGGGGAGGCCGGCGAGCCGGTCGGCGATGCCGTCGGCGTAGTGGTCCAGGTTGCGGTGGGCAAGGGCGATGGCCATGGCCCGCTTGTTGCCGAAGAAGCGGTAGACCGAGCCGATCGGCACGCCGGCGCGCAGGGCGACGGCGCGGGTGCTGAGGTTCTCGTACCCGGTCTCGTCGAGCAGTTCGGCGCAGGCGTCGAGGATCCGGGCGAGCCGGTCGGCGCTGCGCTGCTGGATCGGAGCGCGGCGCAGGGAGTGGGCGGGAGGCACGGGGTCCATCATGCCGTTCCTCGCTTCTCTGTCGAGCGGAGCACCGGCCTCAGTTCAGCAGGAGGCTCAGCCCGCCGATGGTGTACGTGATCATCAGCGCGAGCAGCGGCAGTTGGCCGGCCACCGCCTTCGCGGGCGGAAAGAGGCGTACGGAGCGGTCGTGGGCGGCGACGACGCCGAGTACGTGGCCGGTGACGACGGCGACGACCTGGAGGGCGGCGAGGCCGCCGGGGCCCAGGGGCGGGACGGGTTCGGGGGCGTTGTCAGTGCCGGCTGCAATGCTTACCGTACGTGGCCCTTCGGTTACCAGGAGGGAGAAGTAGTGGGCGATGAGATAGCCGAGCGCGATCGGTACGAGTGAGTGCGCGAAGGCGGTCAGGGGACGGGGGTGCGGTCCGCTGACAAGGCGGGTGGCCGCGGCGCACGTGCAGTACAGGGTGGCGACGAGGGCGACGGAACCGAGGAGTCCGAGGGTGGCCGTGGGGGTGCGGCCGAGGGGGGAGGTCTGCAGGGTGTTGATCCACGAGGGGTTGTCGGAGAAGCCGTCGTAGGCGGTGGAGCCGAGCAGGACGCAGACGGTGGCGACGAGTCCGGGCCGCTCGGGTGTCGCGTCGAGTCCGTGGAAGGGGTTGCGGAGAACCAGGCGGCCGTCGCTGCGACGGCCGAGGAGGGAGAGGCGGGCCAGGAGGGCGGAATACGCGTCGAAGGCGTCTCCGTCGTCGAACCAGCGCTCGCCGAAGCGGGCGGCGAGCAGGAGCTGGGCGGTGGCGTAGACGGTGAGGGCGATCAGAAGGGTGGTGGTGGACGCGGGATCGGGAGCGACGAGTTCGAGCCAGGTGAAGGCGAACAGCCCGGCGGCGGCGGGCCATTGGCCGAGACGCGGGGGAAGGGGGCGGTCGGGGTCGCGGCGACGCCGGGCACGGCGGAGCAGCCGGTGCAGGGTGCGGAGCGGGTTGAGCAGGCGCCAGACGGGGCCGAGGAGGAGGGAGGCGGGGACGAGTCCGACCCAGAAGAGGACATAGACGGCGCCGGGAGCGGGGTTGCGCGCGGGGTCGTCGGGACCGAGGAGGAGGTGGAGGAGGACCGCCAGGGCAGCGGCGAGCCCGAGTCCGCGCAGGGCGGTGCGGGTGACCGGCGCGTCGGCCACCCGCTGGAGGGCGGCGGGCAGGGCGCGACCCGAGCGGTCGCCTTGGAAGCGGGAGGTGGACCAGAGCAGGCCGAGGGCGAGGAAGGAGATGAAGAGCGCGGCGAAGGCACCGGCGAAGGCGTAGAAGGGAGAGATCGGCAGATCGTGCTGGGAACCGATCCCGTGCGCGAGCGCGGTGAGCGGATCGGCCGGGTAAGGGACCACGTCCTGGCCGTCGCCGCCGCCACCGGCGACCGGGGCGGCACCCGGCCAGACGGCGGTCACCACCGGCCCACCCGGGGCAGTGACCCGCGCGGGCCTCGGCCTGGCATCCCGGACGTGGGCCCGCGTCCGGGGGCCCGGGCCGGGACCTCGTGGGGCGTCGGCCACGGGGGCTGGGCGTCGGCCGCTGCCGGCGGCGTCGCCGGCAGCGGGTGCGGCGAGGTCGCCTGCGGCGGCAGAGGGTGCGGCGTCGGCCGTGTCATCGGGGGCGGCTGCGGGGTCATCGGACGAGGAGCTGGGTCAGGACGAGGGCGGACTCGTGGGTTTCGACCTCGAAGAGGCCGGTGCGGTCGGCCGTCAGGATCAGGGTGGCCTCCTGGCCTGCGGGCAGGGCGAGCTCCTTGTCGTAGCCGTGGACGTGCAGGGTGTCCGCGCGGTCGCTGGTGACGCGCAGGGCGACCCGCTCTCCGCGCCGCAGCTCGGTGCGGGCGGGGGCGGGGCTGACCTTGCCTTCGCGGATGGTGATGGTGACCGTCCGGTCGGCCTGCTCCGGCGGCGCGTCGCCGTGGCTGTGTCCCCCGGACTGGCCCGCAGCGGCGGCGGTGAGCGGGGTCGTGCCCTCGACCGGCTTGCCGGACACCGCCCAGGCGGTGTGGTCGTCCGCGTACAGGCGGACGGTCAGGGTGTGCGCGCCCTCGGGGACCTGCGCGGCGGGCAGGTGGAACCACGGGCCGTACAGTCGGGCCAGTTTGCGGCCGTCGAGCTCCAGGTGGGCGTGGCCGGCGCCCGGGAGGGCGGCGCCGCCGGTGCTGTCGGGGGTGAAGCGGAAGTTCTTCACCGCCAGCTGGAGGTTCCAGCCGTCCTCCGAGTCCGGGCGGGCGGTGAGCCGCACCTCCGGCGCGCCCTCGGCCGGGACCTCGCGGAGCCGGTGACCGGTGCCGTCGTCGGTGGTGAGCAGGGTGCCCGTGCTCCCGGAAGCCTGCTCGTGGGTGGTGCCGGGCTTGTGGTGGGTGGTGGCCCGCCCGCCGCAGGCCGTCGCCGCTCCGGACGCGAGCAGCAGCACGAGGGCGAGCAGGGCCGCGGTGCGGGCGGTCCGGCCCGGCCCGCGGGGCGGGCCGGGCGGCGTACCGCAGGCGTCGCACCCGGTGCGGTCGTCGGGCCGGCCGGTCACAGCAGGCCGCCTGTGGCTGGGGCGGCGGGACCGGCCGGAGCCGGCTCGCGGTCGCCAGCCGGGTCGCCGCTGGAGCCGGAGGGCAGGGCCGGGGTGCCGGGGCGGGCCGAGGCGACGACCGCCCACAGGATCCAGACGACGGCGACCAGGGACCGTACCCAGGCGGGGCTCAGGGGGGTCCAGGGAATCATCAGGACCGCCTTGTCGAAGGCGTCCAGCAGGGTGAGCCCGGCCAGCAGCAGGGTCAGGCGGGCAAGCCAGGGGCGGGCGGGGCGCAGAGCGAGCCCGACACCCGTCCACCACAGTCCGAGGAGGAGCAGTGCCAGTGCGGGGACGAAGGTGGCGACCAGCCCGGTCGTGGAACCGGCCACGTCGAGGGCCAGGCCCGCCAGGCCCAGGAGCGAGGCCGCCGTGCCCAGGCGCGAGCCGCGCAGGCGGCGCCACCACAGCACACCGCCGACCAGGAGCAGGACGCCCGCCACGGCGAGCGCGATCTGGGTCTCCACGCGTTCCAGACCGCGGGCGCCGTACCAGTCGCAGCCGGCCGGGAGTTTGCGTGCCTGGACGCTGTAGTCCGCGCAGACGAGCAGCTGGACCAGCTTCACCGGTTCGCCGACCAGGCGGGCGGACGCCCCGGTGACGTCTCCGCGCGCCTCCCCGCACCGCGGCACGGTGCCCGGCGTCGAGCCGTCGGGGCCGTCCTGCCAGCAGTTGGCGCGCCCCTGGCCGTCCCACCAGACGTCCATGCCGTTGGGGCGGGCGGCTCCGGACTTGTCCTTGCCCATGGTGTTCCCGGCGTACCGGTTGTGGTGGGAGGTGTCGGTCTGCTTCGACCACTTCTCCTCGCCGCGGATGAAGGCGGGTACGGCGCTGAGGAAGAAGCCCGCGCGCCGGTGCCCGTACACCCAGTTGTCCTCGTAGACGTTCCAGTTGCCGCCCGCGGTGATGATGCCGGTGCCCGGCGGCATGGAGATCTGCGGGCAGACGACGCCGCGCTCGTAGCCGCGCTCGACCGGCGGCTTGGCGCAGGTGCCGTCGGCGACGTACCCGTAGTAGTCCTGGTTGTTGTCGTGGATGAGGTTGCGCTCGAACTTGGCGTGGTTCTGCGGGAGTCCGGGGTGGCCGGGGAAGGCGCTGTCCATCGAGGCGCCGCCCATGTTCTGGTCGAACTCGTTGTCGTGCACCCACACCGAGTCACCCGCGGTACCGGAGTAGCCGACCATGTTGTGATGGCTGTGGCAGCCGGTGATCTCGATCGAGTAGCGGGGCACTTCGTAGCCCCGGCCGTCGTTGATGTTGGAGGCGCTGCCGGGGTAGATGCCGGAGTCCCCGTTGCCGTACGACTCGCAGTTCTTGTAGAGCCCGTGGTCGCTGGCGAAGGTGAGGAAGCCGTATTCGTCGTTCCACCGGGTCAGCACGTCGTCGATGACGAACCCGTCGCCCGCCAGCACGTACAGCGAGTTGAAGGTGGTGCGCTGGGCGGTGAAGTTCCGGAAGTAGACGCCGTTGGACTTGTCGGCCCGGATGCCGTTCAGCTTCTGGTATTTGGCGTCGACGATCACGTCCAGGCGGGAGGCGCCCGTGCCCTCGATCTGCAGGTTCGTCTTGCCGAGGATGGCGACGAGGTTCTGGTTGTGCCGGCAGGCGACCTGCTGCTCGTAGGTGAGGATCTGGTAGCCGAGCGCGGAGTTCGGGGCCTTCAGCTCCGCGCACTGACCCGTCGGCTTTCCGAGTGAGGGCTCCTCCTCGTACAGGCCGGGGAGGATCGCGATGTTCATCCCGGGCCGGTCGACGGCGTCGACGGCCTCCTGGAGGTGCCGGTAGCCGCTCTTCTCGCACCGCTCGTACAGGGCGAGGTTCCGCTGCCTGAGCTCCTCGGGGAAGGCGGATATCCGGCGTTCGAACTCGGGGCGGCCCGTCTTGCACACCACCAGGTCGGGCTCGGCCTTGCGGTACTCGGGCACGGATCCGGAGCCGTCGGGAAGGGTGACGGGGCGCTCCTCGTGCGCGCGGGCGGCGGGCGCGGCGGCGAGGAGGGACAGGAAAGCGAGGAGGGCGGCGAGGAGCGCCGCCGGCACGGCAGGGAACCTGCGGGTCCACGACATGCGCGTGAGAGTAGAGCATTGTTCATCTTTTGGGATCCCCCTCTGCATGAATCCGCCGCGAGGGGCGACGCCGCGAAAAGCACCGTTGACGCGCGGGCCGCGGAATCCTACTGTCACCCATAGGATTCCTTCGACGGAGTGGGAGCAGCACATGAGCGAGCAGGCCGGCAACGGCAGCGAGCAGGCCAGGAAGACGGCGGAGGCGCTGGAGTACCTCACCGGCTTCGGCAACGAGCACAGCTCGGAGGCCGTCCCCGGCGCGCTGCCGCTCGGCCGGAACTCGCCCCAGCGCGCACCCCTGGGCCTCTACGCCGAGCAGCTCAGCGGCTCCGCCTTCACCGAGCCGCGCACCCACAACCGCCGCTCCTGGCTCTACCGGATCCGTCCCTCGGCCGCGCACCCGCCCTTCAGCCGGATCGACAACGGGGCCCTGCGCACCGCGCCCTTCACCGAGGCCGCGGCGGACCCCAACCGGCTCCGCTGGAACCCGCTGCCCGACCCGGCCCCCGGCACCGACTTCCTGGCCGGCCTGTGGACCCTCGGCGGCAACGGTGACGCCGCCCAGCGCGCCGGCATGGCCATCCACCTCTATGCCGCCAACGCCTCCATGACCGACCGGGTGTTCAGCGACTCCGACGGCGAGCTGCTGATCGTCCCCGAGCGCGGCGGACTGCTCCTGCGCACCGAGTTCGGCCTGCTCTCCGTCCGGCCGGGCGAGATGGCCCTCATCCCCCGCGGCGTCCGCTTCCGCGTCGAGCTCCAGGACGTCGGCACCGACGGCGCGGCCCCCGCCCGCGGCTACGTGTGCGAGAACTACGGCCAGCCCTTCGAGCTGCCGAACCTGGGCCCGATCGGCGCCAACGGCCTCGCCGCCGCGCGGGACTTCCGCGCCCCGGTCGCCGCGTACGAGGACAGCGAGCGCCCGACCGAGGTGATCAACAAGTTCTGCGGCAACCTCTGGTCGGCCACCTACGACCACTCACCGCTCGACGTCGTCGCCTGGCACGGCACCCACGTGCCGTACGTCTACGACCTGCGCCGTTTCAACGTCCTGGGCTCGATCAGCTACGACCACCCCGACCCGTCCATCTTCACGGTCCTGACCTCGCCCTCCGACACCCCGGGGCTGGCGGGCGTCGACTTCGTGGTCTTCGCCCCGCGCTGGCTGGTAGGCGAGGACACCTTCCGCCCGCCGTACTTCCACCGCAACGTGATGAGCGAGTACATGGGCCTGATCGAGGGCGCCTACGATGCCAAGGCCGAGGGCTTCGTGCCGGGCGGCGGCTCGCTGCACAACATGATGTCCGCGCACGGCCCGGACCGGGAGACCTTCGACCGGGCCAGCGCCGCCGAACTGAAGCCGCAGAAGATCGACGACGGCCTGGCCTTCATGTTCGAGACCCGCTGGCCGATCACCGCCACCGCCCAGGCGGCCGGCGCGGATCACCTCCAGCGCGGTTACGACGACGTGTGGCAGGGTCTGCAGCGCCACTTCCGCGCCTGACCCGCGCTGCGTACGCTCGCCTGCGCCACCCGCCCGCCGCAGGCGCAGGCGCACGCCGCCCGCCGCATGCCGCCCCGCCCAGCCGTACGGAGAACCACCCGTGACCGCCTTCGCCCCCGACTCCCTGGTGCTGAACCGGAAACTGCCCCTCTGGTACCAGGTGTCGCAGTCGCTGCGCGCCTCGATACTCGGGCGCACCCCGGACGCCTCGCTGCGCCTGCCCACGGAGGAGCAGCTCGCCGAGCACTACGGGGTGAGCGTGCTGACCATGCGGCAAGCACTCAAGGAGCTGGAGGGCGAGGGCCTGATCAGCCGGCACCGGCGGCGCGGCACCTTCATCGAGCCGGGCGCGCTGCGCGGCGCCCCGGTGCGGCTGCTGGGTTCGGTCGACGCGATCGTGGCGCAGCAGTCCGGCGACCGTACGACGATTCTCGGCCACGGGCGCACCGCCGTGTCCGGGGAGCTGCTCGCGCACTTCCCGGACACGCCCGAGGTGGTCACCTACCGCCGGCTGCGGCACGACCGCGCGAGCGGCGAGCCGACGAACTGGGTGGAGAACGCGGTCCTTCCCGAGTTCGCCGAAGCGGTGGATCTCGCCGATCTCGAACGGTGGCCGATGACGAAGGTCCTGCGGGACGTCGTCGGGGTGCGCATCAGCCGGATCACGGACACGGTGGAGGCCCGGCTCGCCGACCCGGAGACGGCCGAGCTGCTCCAGGTCCCGCTGCTCAGCCCGATCCTGCACTACACGGGCGTGACCTACGACGAGGACGGCCGGGTGGTGGACGTGGCGAGGATCCGCTACCGCGGCGACCGGTTCTCCTTCACGGTGACCGTCGACGCGCACTGAGCGGCTGCGGCGGCACCGCCCTGGAGCCTGCTACTTCTCGTCGTCCTCCGTGGTGCGCTCACCCTCCGCCTGGGACGGCGTCGTCCGCATCGTCTGGGGGTGCCGCTGCTTGCGCTGAGCCTCGTCCATGTCCTCTTCGAGCCGCTCACCCTCGGCCTGCGAAGGAGTCGAGTATTCGTCGTACTGACTCATGACCGTCTCCTCGGTCGATACGGAACGCATGCGATGTACGCCCATATAGGACTTATGCCTATATAAGGAGCGTAGCGCTTCGGTCTCGGCGCAGCCCGGCCGCCGGATCCCGTCGCTACCATCGGCGGCGTGAGCGAAGACGTACCGCTGCTGGACGATCTGATGCCCTGGGCCGTGGGGAGCCTGCGCCTGGGCCGCGCCTGGGTGGCCGCGCCCGATCCGGCGGCCCTGCGCGCCCGCTGGGCGGCCCTGACCGGCGCCGAAGCCGCCGAGCGGGAGCGGCTGTTCCGCCCGAGCCGGGGCCGTACGCCCGCCGCCGGCGCGGCCGCGCTGCCCGGTCAGCGCTCGGCCACCGCCCGTTTCGCCGACGCGCCCGGCCCGTGCCCCGAGCCCGTACGAGTCCTGCGCGACCCCTTCGACGAGCAGTGGCTGCTGCCCGACCAGCGGCTCATCGACACGGCCCGCCCGGAGCTCTGGCGGGTCCTGGACGGGCATCAGCTGTTCACCGTCGAGACCCCCGACCTGCTGGTCACCCCGCACCTCCCGGCGGGCCGGCTCGGCCGGATCCGACCGCTGCACCGGCGTCCCGGCGGCGCCGAGCCGAATCTCGCCCCCGGCCTGCTGCCGCTGCTGGGCGAGCGGTACGGCGGCTGGGCGACCCCCCAGGACGTGCTGTGCTGGATCCTCGCGGCGGGCCGCCCCGGGCCGCGGGGGTACGAGGTCCCGCTCACCGCCGACCCGGAGCGCTGGCGGGCCGGGCTGGAGCTGGGCCACCGGCTGCTCGGCGTCCAGCTGCGCGGGGCCCGCGGCGGGGAACCGCCCCGGCTGCCCGGCGGGCGCCGCCCGTACGTCCGCTCGGCACTGGCGGCGTGGCCGCACGAGCTCGCGTACGACCCCGCGAGCGAGACGCTGGGCCTCGGCGGCGGGACCGTGTCCCCCGTACCGGCCGGCGCGTGGGAGTACGAGGTGCAGGGCGCCCGCGTGCTGGAGGCGTGGCTCGCCGCCCGCGGCGCGCACCGCGACCCGGCCGCCGACGGGCTGGAGGCGCTCGGCCCGGCCGAATGGCCGCAAGCCTGGACCTCGGAGCTGCTGGCCCTGGTCACGACCCTGGCGCTGCTGGCCGATCTGGCCCCGGAGCGGGCCGCGTTCGAGCCGGGTCCGGGGCTGTCCGCCGACGAGCTGCGCGCGGCCGGGGTGCTGCCTCCGCCGCGCTGGGCCAGGCGTCCGGCCTCGGTCCTGGACCACCAGGAGGAGGGCCCGGGCGGGCAGTTCGCCCTGCTCTGACGTCGGCGCCCGGAGCCCGGCCCCGGCCCGTCGGCCCCCGGCCGCCGTACAGGAGGGATCCGGACAGGAGGGTTACGGACCCCACGCCCCCAGCAGCCGCGACATCGCGCGGTCGAACGCCGCGACCAGATCGGGCCCCGCCTCGGTGATCGGCACGGCGCCGCCCGTGAGGGCCGCCGCCAGCCGCGGGTACTGCCCGGTGGCCAGCCGCGAGCCGATCCACGCCGCCCGTACGCCCTGCTCCTCGGCCTCGCTCCAGGGCAGCGCCCGGGCCCGCTCGGCCAGCGCCAGCTCGCCCGCCACATAGGTGGACACCATGCCGTTGACCGCGGCGACCAGCTCCAGCTTCTCGCCGTCCGGCACGGCCAGCGGCGCCAGGCAGTCCAGGCTGTGCTCCAGGTACCGCAGGGCGTTGGGGCTGAAGCCGTGGACGGGGCTCAGCAGCCGGGGCAGCCACGGGTGCCGGTGCATCAGCGCCCGCGTCTGGCGGGCCAGCGCGAGCAGATCGGCCTGCCAGTCGCCGGTCGGCGCGGTGAACTCGTACTCCCCGCTGACCGCGTCGACCATCAGCTCGTACAGGTCCTCCTTGCGCGGCACGTAGTTGTACAGGGACATCGTCCCGGCGCCGATCCCGGCCGCCACCCGTCGCATGGAGACGGACTCGATCCCCTCCTCGTCGGCGATCCGCACCGCCTCGGCGGCGATCGACTCGCGGCTGTGCGCGGGCCGGGGTCCGCGGCCGGCCCGCTGCGGGCGGGCCCAGATCACTTCGGGTTCAGCGGGTCGCCCGCCGGCAGTCATCGCTCAGATCACCTCGTCGTCTCGCCACCATCTTAGTTACGTACGCCGTACGTAGTGAGGTAGGGTGCCGCACATGACAACTACGTACGCCGTACTTAGTGAAGGCTTGGAGAAGAACTACGGGCAGGTCCATGCCCTGCGCGGCCTCGATCTCGCCGTGCCCGAGGGCACGGTCTGCGGTCTCCTCGGCCCCAACGGCGCGGGCAAGACCACCGCCGTCCGGATCCTCACCACCCTCACCGCACCCACCGGCGGCCGCGCCCTCGTCGCCGGCCACGACGTCACCCGCGACCCCGCAGTCGTCCGCCGCGCCATCGGGGTCACCGGCCAGTACGCCTCCGTCGACGGGGATCTGACGGGCCGGGAGAACCTGCGGCTCTTCGCCCGCCTCGCCGGACTGCGCGGCTCCGCCGGCCGGGACCGCGCCGACGGGCTGCTGGAGCGCTTCGGACTCGGCGAGGCCGCCGACCGGATGGCCGGCACGTGGTCGGGCGGCATGAAGCGGCGCCTGGACCTGGCCGCCGGGCTGATCACCCGCCCCCGCGTGCTCTTCCTGGACGAGCCGACCACCGGCCTGGATCCGGCGGCCCGCGAGCAGATCTGGACCGCGGTACGGGACCTCGCCGCGGAGGGCACCACGGTGCTGCTGACCACCCAGTACCTGGAGGAGGCCGACCGGCTCGCCGACGACATCGTCGTCGTCGACCGCGGCCGGGCCGTCGCCACCGGCACCCCGGCGGAACTGAAGGCCCGGATCGGCGCCTACGCCGAGGTCGCCGTCACCGCGCGCGAGGCACTGGCCGGCGCCGCCGTCGTACTGGACCAGCTCACCGGCGGCCGGCCGACGCTCGACGAGGAACGGCTCACCGCCGGTGTCACCGTGCTCGACCCCGGCCTCACCCTGCCCCGGATCATCCGCGCGCTCGACACGGCCGGCGTCCCGGTCACCGACGCGAGCCTGCGCCCGCCCACCCTCGACGAGGTGTTCCTGCGCCTCACCCGCGTCCCCGCGGCCCGGAAGGAGAACGCGGCATGAGCACCGTGCTGTCCGACGGCGGAGCCGTCCTCACCCGCCAGCTCCAGAAGGCCCGGCACGCCCCGGCGCTGCTGATCCTCACCCAGACCATGCCGATCACCATGCTGCTCTTCTTCGGCTACGTCTTCGGCAGCGCGCTCGCCATGCCGGGCACGGAGTACCGCGAGTTCCTGGTTCCCGGACTCCTCGCCGCGACCTCCGCGAACGGCCTGATGACGGGCATGTTCACCGCCGCGCAGGACGCCCACCGCGGGGTGATGGACCGCTTCCGGACCCTGCCGATGAGCCGCAGCGCCGTCCCGCTCGGACAGACCGCCGCGGACCTGCTCACCACCGGCGTCTCCATGGTGCCCCTGATGCTGGTGGGGCTGGCGATGGGCTGGCGCGTCGAGAACGGCCTGCCGGGCGCGCTCGGCGCCCTGGGCCTGCTCCTGCTGTTCCGCTTCGCCACCGCGTGGGTGGGGACCTACCTCGGCCTGGTGAGCAGGAGCGAGGAGGCGGCGGGGCAGCTCGGCAGCGCCACCTTCGTCCTGCCGATGCTGTCCAGCGCGTACCTGCCGACCGCCGGGCTCCCCGCCTGGCTGCGTACGGTCGCCGAGTGGAACCCGATCAGCGCCGTCGCGACCGGCGTCCGCGAACTGTGCGGAAACGTCGGCGGCGGGGCGGCCGAGGCCGCGGCGGGCGCCGCCTGGCCGGCCGCGCATCCGGTGGCCGGTGCGCTGCTCTGGTCGGCGCTGCTGCTCGTGCTGTTCGTGCCGCTCGCGACACGGCGGTTCGCCCGGGGCACGGCGGGCTGACATCCCGGGGGGGGGTGACAGGCTGGGGTCGGACGGGATAGGCATCGGTGCCATGAACACCGAAAGCGCCGCGCCCGAACCGCTCCCCCTCGCCGGCATCACCGTCGTCGCCGTCGAACAGGCCGTCTCGGCCCCCTTCGCCACCCGTCAGCTCGCCGACCTCGGCGCCCGGGTGGTCAAGGTCGAGCGCCCCGACGGCGGCGACTTCGCGCGCGCCTACGACACCGCCGCGCACGGCCTCGCCTCGCACTTCGTGTGGGCCAACCGCGGCAAGGAGTCGATCGCGCTCGATCTGAAGGACCCACGCGGCCGGGAGGTCCTGCACGGCCTGCTGGCCGGCGCCGACGTGTTCGTGCAGAACCTCGCGCAGGGCGCCGCGGCCCGGCTCGGGCTCGACTCGGCCGCGCTGTGCGCGCGTTACCCGCGGCTGGTCGCCGTGGACGTGTCCGGCTACGGCGCCGAGGGCCCGTACGCCCACAAGCGCGCCTACGACATGCTCGTGCAGTGCGAGGCGGGCCTGGTCTCGGTGACCGGAACGCCGGAGCAGCCCGTCAAGGCGGGGATCCCGGCGGCGGACATCGCAGCGGCCACGTACGCCTTCTCGGGGGTCCTCGCCGCCCTGCTGCGCCGCGGGATCACCGGGCGCGGGGGCAGGGTGGAGGTGTCCATGCTGGACGCGCTCGCCGAGTGGATGGGGCATCCGCTGCACCACACGATGCACGGCGGGGAGCAGCCCGTGCGCACCGGCCTCGCCCATGCCGTGATCGCACCCTACGACGCCTACACGACGGCCGACGGGGACCGGGTGCTGCTGTCGGTGCAGAACGACCGGGAATGGCGGCGCCTCGCGCAACAGGTGCTGGACCGGCCGGAGTTGGCCGAGGACCCGGCGTACGCGACGAACGCGGCGCGCACCGCCAACCGGGAGAAGACCGACGCGGTGGTGGCGCAGGCACTGGGCGGGCTGGGCGCGGACGAGGCGATCGGGCGGCTGGAGGCGGCGGGCATCGCCTGCGCGCGGCTGAACTCGGTGGCCCAGCTGGCCGCGCATCCGCAGCTGGCGGCCCGGGACCGCTGGCGGGAGGTGGGATCACCGGCCGGTCCGCTGCGGGCCCTGTTGCCTCCGATCGGGCTGCCGGGCGGCGCGGCACCGCACATGGGTGCGGTGCCCGCGCTGGGTGAGCACACCGATGACCTCTTGCGCGCCCTGGGGATGGCGGGCGCACAGATCTCGGAACTGCGCCGGGACGGTGTGATCGCGTAGGGCCGGGTGGCCGGATGCCGGAAGGGCGAACGGCTGCGGGTGCGGGGCCTGTTACGAACGGCGGCTGCCGAAGAGCGTGCGACGCAGACGGCGCAGCGGCGCGAAGAGCGAGACGCGCGCGCTCCGGCTCCGCAGACGGTGCGTGTGGTCGCGGGAGGTGAGCTCGCGCATCAGCAGCGTCGCCTCCGCGGTCTCCCGGTGCGGGACGGCGGGTCCGCCCAGCACGGCGAGATGGCGGTCGAGGCGCGAGCTGGTCGCACTGCTGCCGCAGGTGATGGCAGGCACGCGAGGCGGCCTGCTGCGCATTGCTATCTGTTCCATGATCTCTCCCCACCCGTACGAGGGCACCCGGCCCGGGCAGGTTAACCCTATCGCCCCCGCGTCGCGCGCGGGTATCCCGGTGGTGTGAATTACCCGTGTGGCGACGGGGAGTTGACGATTACTCAGCGCAGTTGCCCGTCACTCTCCGCACAGAGACCGGCACGGAAATCACGCTCTGGAAGACCTAGGCGCCAGTCCCGTCACGACAGGGGCCACTTGGCGCGCGCTGCGCTAACTTGGAGTGACCGATCGATGACACATGGGCGCACAGAAGCATTCGGGGGGCTCGCGTGAGTGAGGAATCCAACTCCGATCGTGTCATCTCGGGCCGCTACCGGCTGCTGGAACAGATCGGCCGCGGCGGGATGGGCATCGTGTGGCGGGCCCGGGACGAGGTCCTGGCCCGCGACGTCGCCGTCAAGGAGGTACGGGCGCCCGCCGGGATCGAGCCCGCCGAACTGCGGCGGATGTACCGGCGGCTGGAGCGGGAGGCCTGGGCGGCGGCGCGGGTCACGCACCGTGGGGTCGTCACGGTCTACGACGTGGCCTCCGAGGACGGCCGGCCGTGGATCGTGATGGAGCTGGTGCGCGGGCTGACGCTGGCCGACGTACTGGAGGCCGAGGGGCCGCTGACCCCGCAGCGCGCCGCGCACCTCGGGGAACAGGTGCTCGCCGCGCTGCGCTCCGCGCACGACTCGGGGGTGCTGCACCGGGACGTGAAGCCCGGGAACGTGCTGATCGCCAATGACGGCCGGGTGGTGCTGAGCGATTTCGGGATCGCGAGCCTGGAGGGGTCCTCGGCGATCACGATGACGGGCGAGGTGGTCGGCTCTCCCGAGTTCGTGGCGCCGGAGCGGGTGCTGGGGCGCGATCCGGGACCCGAGTCCGACCTGTGGTCGCTCGGGATCATGCTGTACGCGGCCGTCGAAGGGGTTTCGCCGTTCCGGCGGGCGACCGCGCCGGCCACGCTGCGGGCCGTGGTGGACGAGGAGTTGCCGCCGCCTCGCCGGGCCGGGCCGCTGGAGCCCGTACTGGAGGGGCTGCTGCGCAAGGACCCGGCCGAGCGGCTGTCCGCGACGGAGGCCACCCGGATGCTGCGGGTGGTGGGCGCGGGCGGGACCGTACGGGCCTCGGGCGGGCCGGTGTCCGGGCCGGACTCGCCGACGGCCGCCGCGCATCATCATCACCACCGGCAGGAGTCGCAGCGGTCGCCGTACGGGGAACCCACGCCGCCGGTACCGGGGCCTGCCTCGGAGCGGATCCGGGAGCCGGGGCCCGGGGCGGCGCCCCGCCAGGGCCGGGCCGGGGCGGTGCTCACGGCCGGGATCGTGGTGCTGCTGCTGGCGCTGGTCGCGCTGGGGTGGCTGCTGCTGAAGGACCGTGAGGGCGACGACCGCGGAGGCGCCGGCCCGGCCGGCCCGGCGACCACCGCCCAGGCCGTCACCACTGCCGCCTCCGCCGCCCCGTCCGCCTCGGCGTCGCCCTCGGCCCCGGCTTCGGCGTCGGCGTCCGCCTCCCCCGCCCAGCACGTGTCGGTGTACGTCGACACCGTGCGCGCCTCCTACAGCGGCGGCTGCCCGCCGCCCCCGGAGCGCGCGCCCTCCTTCACCGCCACCGTCGAGGTGGAGCGCACCCCCGTCGAGCTGGAGTACCGCTGGGCCACGCGGAGCGGGAAGACCTCCGGCCCCGGCTGGCGGTCCGTCACGTACGAGGAGGGCGGGCCGAGGAGCCGGCGGCTGGAGCACACCGAGCTCACGCACGTGCCGGACGCGGTGTTCGAGGACGCGGTCCGGCTGGAGGTGCGGGGGCCCGCGGAGGTGGCCACCCAGTGGGTGGGGACCTCCGTGACCTGCGAGAAGGAGACCCCGACGAGCGGGGTCCCCTCGCCTGGCGCGAGTACGTCGACGACCCCGTCGGCAGAGCTGCCGACGGAGCCTTCCGTCAGTTCGCCGGCCGCTCAGGCGGCGTTGGTGAAGACCGGCAGGTAGCCGCCGGACTGTCCGGCCGCGGTCGGGTGGTACGACTCGCCGATGTTGAGCCAGTTGACGCTGTGCAGCCACGCGTCGCCGGAGCAGATCTCGTGGCCCGTGAAGGCTCCCGCGACCGAGGCGAAGGTGAAGCCGTGGTCGGCGGCGCGCTTGGCGATGGCGGCGTTGAGGTAGTCGGCGGCCCCGTTGATGGCGGAGCGTTCGCCTTCGGTCAGGCCGGTGGCGCAGGTGCCGTTCAGCTTGTAGAAGCGGGGATAGCCGAGTACGACCACGTGCGCGTTCGGCGACCGGCTGTCGATGGCGTTGTAGACCTGGTCGAGCTGGCCGGGGAGGGTGGAGTCCACGTACGCCTTGGCCTGGTTGACGCGGTTGACACAGGTGGATTCGGACTGGAGCACACAGGTCGTCATGACGTCGGAGAATCCGGCGTCGTTGCCGCCGATGGTGATGCTGACCAGGTCGGTGCCGGAGTTCAGCGGGCCGAGCTGGCCGGAGAGGACGTCACCCGTACGGGCGCCCGAGCACGCGGCGAAGGAGAAGGTCTGCGGGGCATGAGCGGCGGCCCACAGGGCCGGATATGCACGGGTGGTGCGCTTGCAGGCGCCACTGGCGCCGTCGTAGTTGCCGGCGCCGACGCCGGAGGAGTACGAGTCGCCGAGGGCGACGTAGCCGAAGTCGGCCTGGGCTGCTGCGGCCGCCTGGCCTGCGCCGAACAGGGCGGCGCCCGCGGCGAGTAACAGGGATGAGGCGAGCGCGGCGAAGCGCGGGATTCTCATGCTCATGTGTGCGGCTCCTTGTGGGGGTTACTCCTGAGTCCGTGGTACAAGGAGCCGAGCGTGGCTGGAAGTGTCCATGCCAAGAATATTCGGGGCAGAGTTGCGGCCCGAATCTTCACTCCCGACGCGTTTGAAGAGGGAACTCGGCCACCCGATCCGGCGAAACACGGGTGCACGAGGCCAACTCGTGCCGGATCATGGGCGCCATGCCAGCCAACCCGCATGACGCGCTGCCGATCCGGCTCAACGTCGACGACAGCGACTCGCCGTCGGATGTCGTCGACGCGCTGTTCCTCGGCCGGTTCGCGTCAGGCGAGCAGCCGTTCTCGCACAGCGTGTCGATCGACCGGGTCCGGCCGGGAGCCACCCTGCTGCCGCCCGGGGCCAGCGTGTTGCGCTCGGCGCGCGACAGCGACCGCAGCGCCACCCTCGCCGAGGGCGAGGGCTGGACCATGCTCGTCTCCCGCTGGAGCCGGGGCGCGGACGTCACCGTGACGGCGGTCAGCGACGAACTCGCCGCCGATGTGCTCGGCGAGGCCACGGAAGGGGCACAGGACGACCCCGAACCGCAGCCGGAGAACGTCACGATGGGCTTCTGGTACGTCTCCCCGCGCCGCGGCCCGTACCGGACGACCCGCCAGATCGCCGCCGGGACCTGGGCCGAGGTGCGGCCCAACTACACCGCGCCGGTGGCCGGGGCGATGGACCGGCTGATGAAGGTGACCCCGGACGACATCGCGGGCCGGCTGCTCCTGCTGCACGGCCCGCCGGGCACGGGCAAGACCTCCGCGCTGCGCACGCTGGCCCGGTCCTGGCGGGACTGGTGCCAGGTGGACTGCGTCCTGGACCCCGAGCGGCTGTTCAACGACGTGGGCTACCTGATGGACATCGCGATCGGCGAGGAGGAGGGCACGGCGAAGGGCCGCTGGCGGCTGCTCCTGCTGGAGGACTGCGACGAGCTGATCCGCGGCGAGGCCCGGCACACCGCCGGGCAGGCACTGTCCCGTCTCCTCAACCTGACGGACGGTCTGCTGGGCCAGGGCCGCAACGTTCTGGTCGGCGTCACGACCAACGAGGACCTCGAACGCCTCCACCCGGCGGTGGTCCGCCCGGGGCGCTGCCTGGCCCGCATCGAGGTGGGCCGACTGACCCACCGGGAGGCGGTGGACTGGCTGGGCACGGACGAGGGCGTCTCCCGCGAGGGCGCCAGCCTGGCCGAACTCTTCGCGCTGCGCCGGGGCACGGGCCCGGCGGCCGTACTCCCGCCGCAGCCGCACTCGTCCGAGGCAGGGCTCTACCTGTAGGCGGACCCCGGCGGCAGCCCTTAGCGGGCGGCGAACCGGGCCCGGAGGGCGTCGGCGGCGGCGGACAGGGCCTCGGCCTCGGTCAGGCCCAGGCGGTGCGCCCGCTCCGCGAACGCCTGCGCGGCGGCCGCGGCCTCGCGGGAGGCTCCCTCCGCCGCCGCGACGAACGTCCCGTGCCGGCCGCGCGTCTCGATCACCCCGTCCGCTTCCAGCGCCCGGTACGCCTTCGCGACGGTGTTGGCGGCGAGCCCCAGCTCCTCCGCCAGCCCGCGCACCGTCGGCAGCTTGAAGCCGGCCGGCAGCTTCCCCGACCGGGCCCGGTCGGCGATCTGCGCGCGCAGCTGTTCGTACGGGGCGGCCGAGCCCGTCGAGCCGTCGATGGTGATCTTCAGGTTTGTCGAGGTCACGCGGCTGATTGTCTCCCATCGCCGGATAATTGGGAGGCGCCGGACCAAAGTCCGCCCGTAGCGTCGGCCGCATGACCGTCCTCATCCGCGATCTCCGCCCGGACGACTCCCTGGACGCGGAGTCCGTCGTACGGGTACGCCGCTCGGCCCTGCCCTTCATGATCACCACGGCCGAGGGCGTGGCCTTCGAGCTCTCCTCCGCCCACCCCGCCGCGCACCACCGCCTCCTCGTCGCCCAGAGCGACGAGGGACTCGTCATCGGCACCGCCCAGGTCGGCATCGCCTACGACAGCCCCGAGCCGGGCCGGTCGTACGTCAACGCGTACGTCGACCCCGCCCACCGCGGCCTCGGCGCCGGCCGCCTGCTGCTCGCCGCGGCGGAGGAGCACCTCGCGGCCCACGGCGCCGTGGACACCTACGCCTGGGTCCTCGACGAGCCCGCCCACCGCGCCTTCGCCGAACGGCGCGGCTACCGCCGCGGCCGCTCCGCCCACTTCCTGCGCCTGGACCTGGCGGCGGCCACGCTGCCCCCGCTCCCGCAGACCCTCCCGGCCGGGGTCGAACTGCGCCCCGCCTCCGCCTTCGCCGCCGATCCGCGTCCGCTCTTCGAGGCCGACGCGGAGACGACCTCCGACGAGCCGGGCGACGTGGGCACCGAGTTGGACGACTACGAGGACTGGCTCGCGCAGACCTGGAACAGCCCGTCCCTCGACAAGGAGCTGACCGCCGTCGTCCTGGTCGACGGCGAGGTGGCCGCGTTCAGCGCCGCCCAGACCGACGGCGCCACCCGCTACGGCTCGGCGATGACCGGCACCCGGCGCGCCTTCCGCGGCCGGGGCCTGGCCAAGCTCGCCAAGACGGCGTCCCTGCACCGGGCCCGCGCATGCGGGTACACGGAGGCGTTCACCGGCAACGACGCGGAGAACGGCCCGATGCTCGCCATCAACACGTGGTTCGGATACGAGATCTGCGCGACCGAGACGCGCTACACGAAGGGGCTGGAGACCGAGTGACCGAGCAACTGACCGTCATCCTGACCAAGGCGGGCCGCGTCAAGATCCGCTACCCGGCGGCGCGGGTCGCCGACGACGGCGACCGCATCTCGGTGCGTGCCCCGTGGGCGGCCGAGGGCGTACGGGACTTCGGGTTCGTCCGCTTCGAGCCGGGCGACGTCTTCGTCGAGCACTTCTGGCGGACCCGCTGGTACGCGGTCAAGGAGGTGTGGACCGGCGACGGGGTCCTCAAGGGCTGGTACTGCGACGTCACCCGCCCGGCCTTGGTGCGCGGCGGGGAGATCCACGTGGAGGACCTGGACCTGGACCTGTGGGTCTCGGCGGACGGGTCCTCGGTGCTGCGCCTGGACGAGGACGAGTTCGCGCAGAGCGGTCTCACCACGAGCGACCCCGAGGCGGCCGCCCAGGCCGTACGGGCCCTCGACGCCCTGGACGACCAGGCCCGGACCCCGGATGGCCTGCCCGCGCTCCTCGCCTGACCGCGGACCGGCCGAGCCCGGCGACCCCTGTCTGTGGGCCACACCGGTCATCGTCCCGGGCCGTTCGGGGGACGTGCGGCCCGCTCCGGGACTCCCTCGCGCCCGAGGGGGGATCGGTTGTTCCGGCGTCGGCGCTCAGGTCGCCCGCGCCGGAAGCGGCAGCGGGGAACGCCGTCGGGCGTTCTGCGCTGCACGGAGACAGGAGAAGACTGATGCTCGAGCAAGCACGCCGGTGGGCGACGACGGCGACGGTGGCGGCAGCGGCGGGGGCGGTCAGCCTGGTCGGGGCCGTCCCGGCCGCGGCCGGCGGCACGGACATCGGCGACGGCCATCCCACCGTGGTGAACTGCTTCCACAACTCGCTGGCCCTGCAACCCGCCATCGACGGGGCCGCTCCGGGCGAGACGCTGCTGGTGAAGGGGACCTGCGTGGGCCCCTTCACCTTCTCCGTCGACAAGAACCTGACCGTGACCGGTGAGAAGCACGCGGCCCTCAACGGCAACCGGGCCGGCTCGACCGTCACGGTCGAGGCCGGCGTCCGGCTGCAGTTGTCCCACCTGACCGTCATCAACGGCACCGGTACCGCCACCGAACCCGATGCCGCCATTCCCGGTCCCCTCGGCGGCGGCATCCTCAACCGCGGCACGCTGACGGTGAAAGAGGCCACGGTGGCCGGCAACCACGCCAACAACGGCGGCGGCATCTTCAACGAAGCGGGCGCCACGCTGAACCTGATCCGCTCGGTGGTGCGCCACAACACCGCGGCGGACAGCGGCGGCGGCATCCGCAACCAGGGGACGCTGACGCTCTCCGGCTCCACGCTGAGCGACAACAGCGCCGACAACGGCGGCGGCCTCGCCAACTTCGGCTCGGCGACACTGTCCGGCTCCAAGGTGCGCGACAACTACGCCGACAACGGCGCCGGCATCCTCAACGCCAACGCGCTGACGCTGAACCACTCCACGGTGAGCCGCAACACGGCCTCCCTGCAGGGCGGCGGCATCCGCACCGACGGCGGCACCGTGAACCTGACCGATTCCGAGGTACGCCACAACACCGCGAACGGCGGCATCGGCAGCGGCGGCGGCATCTTCAACAACGGCTCCACGGTGACGCTGGACCGCTCCGCGGTGCGCGACAACCGCCCGGACAACTGCGCCCCGCTGGGCAGCGTCACCGGCTGCACGGGCTGACCTCCCCGCCCGCCTTTTCCTGAGCGGCTTCCCCCTGCCTCAGGTGGAGCGTAGGCAGGACCGGACTCCTGCACCTGTTCCGCTGCAGGTCAGGGACGGGGGTCCGGTCCTCACTTCGGCCGAGGGGAGCCAAGCGGGAAGCCACCGCAGGTGAGCTCAGTCTCCCAGGTATGAAGAAGACCACGCTCGCCCACGAGCTGGAGACCTGCGGGTTCATACACCTTTGCCCTGACGAACGGGCCTGGCGCGCGCATGGACACTACGGGCGGGACTTCCCCCGAGGTGATACAGGGTCAGGGAGCGCCCCATCCTCGACGAGATAATGACGAGGCTTCACGCCATCCCGAGGCCGTCCACCAACTCCGGTCTCCTTCCCCCTCCACGCCTACCGCTCGCGCTCTTCGCCGTCTACCCGCGCTTGCTCATAGACCTGGAGAGATTCGACAAGCCGCCGAATCTCATCCTCTGACATCCCGGAAGCCTCGATGTGAATATTTCCACTCTCACCCCTGATGGAAATCGAAACATTTCGGGGCTCATGGTTGCGCGACCTACGCATCACAATCAGGACCGACATAAATGCGGCCGCGAGCGTTACTCCACTCAACACCAATGCCAGGGTTTCAAGAATCACTGTTGCCTCAACTCTGCACGAATAATACTCAAGCCACTAGCAGTGAAGCTGACGAGAAACATGGTGGTTGACCAGGTCGAAATGAATCCCTTGTCAATTGCTGTCTTTTCGTCGGCCAAAGCGGTGATGTAGCCGAACCAGAGCGTTGTGAAGATTGCCAAAGCAGTATTGAGGCAAGCAAGAGCCGTAGTGAGCCATTCGCTACTCGCCCCCTTGGCCCAGAGATCCCCAGCTGCGGCGGCAGCCATGGCCGTAGTGATGATCAGTAGTTCACCGTCCCCGGCCAGGTCCGCGTATGCAACCTGCTCGCCCTTGGTGCTCTTGAAGAAGAAAGCTGCCACCAGCGGGAGAACCGAAAGAATAACCGAGAACGAGAACCAGAGCATGGTTCTGATTACGGCTTTCTCCCACGCAGGAGCCCCTCCGGGCTGGGATGCGGTGGTGGTGATCCGCACAGCCTCGCCCACATTCCCAGAATTTGGCGAAACGGGTTCCTGAGGTGCCGCAGCGGTAGAGTTGGATTCTACTTCTGCCATTTTCGTCCAAGGCTATGAGTGTTGGCGGTTCTGGCGTGGAGCTTGACAGTGCGACCATAGCCGCCAAGCGCTTCCCACGACCCGGGAACTCGGAACATCACCCGGCACGGACCAACAAGCCTTCGGATGCGTTCAGAGGGGAGCCCGGCATCCGGCCACAGGATCGAGTGGTCCGCGGCGTCTCCGTAGTCGACCACCGTCAACTCGCCGAACGGCCGGATGCGGGTGCTGGGGTTGACCAGCCCCTGCGGAACGTTGGGCAGGATCCGTTCGTCGCCCCGAAGCGCACGTGGCCCGTAGGCCGCCCCCCGGTGCCCCAGGCCCATGTCCACCGGCGCTCCGAGGACCGCCACGTCGACGTCGCCGCCGCGCAGGTCGTCCTGGTTGAGGCACAGCGGCACCCCGAAGAACGTGGCGATGCCGGCATAGGCGGGGACGAAGGCGTACCGCTGCAGGTTGATCGGCCCGGGTTCGCGCTCGGGGTCGTGCGAGCGGTCGAGTTCCATCTTCCAGGCATCCAGAGGCACCCCTGCCACGGTCCGGTCCCTTCCGCGCCCTGCGTTGCCGGTCAGAGGACTGGCTCATGGACAGAGCCTCTGGTCCCGCATGCGCATACATCCAGGTGCGCGCCAACGAGGCCCCATGCCCGTTTTGCGCCCGTCCGGGCGGCGCCCAGGCCAAGCGGACCGTCGAGGCATACCGGCAGTCCGAACAGGGGCAGCTGCCCGCAGGCCCGGGAGCCGACTCCCTGACGGCCGCGTTCCGCGCCGTCGAAAGCGGGCTCGCCGAGCATGAACCAGGGCCCGGCGAGGGTAGTCACCGACCGGCGGATCGAACTGCTGTTGAAGATGAAGGCATCGGTGTTGCATCTGTCCTCGGCGAACTACTGCTGGTTCGAGGACCCGGCGAAGGCCTTGTGTCTCAAGCTCGTCGGCACCCGGTCCGCGGCAGCTCCGCTGACCGGGCTGTGTGACAGCTCCCGCTGCCCGCAGGCCACCCACCACCTCGTTCACCGCTCCGTCTGGCAGACCTCGGCTGACGACGGCGCCGTCCTGCTGGCCAGCCCTCGCGGCCCGGCCCAGGAGAAGGACCGTCTGCGGGCCGAGCACGAGCGGTCGATCCAGGTTCGCGAAGAGATCGACACGGCAGCCGGAAAGGCCGGATGACATGGCACTGAGCCATCAGCAGCGCGACCAGATCGAACGGCGTGTCCGCGCGGCCGTCGACCGGCTGCTCAGACAGCGTGCCCCACACACCCGCCGTATTACCCGAACCACACAAAGAACATCACGGCCGAGAAGGCGCGCAGCGTCGCCCCGTCAGAACTGGTTCGCGCCCCGACCGGTCGGAGTCTGCCGCCTCTCCCGTTAGCAGGCCAGCAGGGTCAGCAGGGTTCCATTCCATGTGGCAGGTTCGTCTGCATAAAAGGTCGGGTTACTGGAACCATAGATCCTCAGCCCCCCGAGTTTGCCGTATTCCAAGAAACCAGAACGATCAGTGCACACGTTTCTGATCGTCGCGCCGGGATTGATCAGCTCGGGTGCATCTGGGAAGCCGAGCTGTTGACTGAGGATCGCAGTTTTCGCCGCACCGTTCCGGATGTCGAAGCAGACCGGGAACCCCGGGGCATCCCCCGGGCCGTTCCCCGCTGCGCTTCCGACGGTGATGGTGTTGCTCACGTTACCAACGGTGTGCCCCGTGCCCTCGAGGTAGATGTTCCCGTTTCCACCCTGGACATTCCCCACAGTCCCGTGGCCACCATTGAAGGTATGGCCGGTGGACTTCGGCGCGGGCGGCGGGGTCGGCGTAGCAGACGCCGGCCCACTAACCAAAGCACCGACCAAACACACACCCGGAATTGCTACAGCCAGCTTGACGAAAGGCTTCATCAGCACTCCTCGCAGCGCTCCGACAGGGCAAGCCGTACAGGACCGCCCTCGTTCAATCCAGAACGTCTCACGGTCACCCCTGCAACACCGGACGAACACTCCCACGCTCACTCCTCCAGCCCCTGGAGCTCCCGCCTCTGGCGGGCAGGTTTGAGCTTGTCCCGCTTTGACGGACGGAGACCGATGCCGGGGCAGCCCGTGAATCCGAAGCCCGTCGAAGGCGGATCATTTTGCATTGTTCAGAGAGAACTATCCGCTTGCCTGTTCTCCGAGAGTCGGAGAGTTGCAGAAAAGGGCGATCCGATAGTTCGGTATGCGTCTACGCATCGACCCCCAGGTGGCCCTGACGGTCGTTCGGGAGCGTGTCCGGTTTGTGGATCACGAGCCCTACGCCCCGGCCGACAGCTACTTCCCGGAAGAGCTGGTGCGTGGCACTCCACTCATGAAGCCGGAGGATGTCTCGGCGCCGGGTGGGGTGCTGGCAGCCAGTGGCCTCTTCCGGGTGCGATACGTGGACGAGATCACTGTTCGCATGCCCACTGGTGTTGAGTCGGAGAGGCTGGACCTGCCGGCGGGGACCCCCGTCGCTGTTCATACGAGGACGGGCCACGACAAGGACGATCGCCCGCTGCGTGTCATGGTGACAACGCTGCCGGGTGACCGCCACGTGATCCGCTACGACCTATCGGCGGACTGATGACCACTCATGCTCACAGTGAAGGCGCCTCGCGCACGATGAACGCGGTACACACGGTAGAAGCGGCTCGTATCGACGGAGCTGAGCCTGAGCTGATCTGGTACACGTCCTACGGCTCGAACATGCACCTGGACCGCTTGGCCTCCTACATCGCCGGCGGCGCCCCTCCCGGCGCCGCTCGCCGCTATCCCGGATGCCGCGATCGCCGTCCGCCGGTGCGCTCGGTCCCGGTTGAGCTCCAAGGCCGCCTGTACTTCGCCACGGAGTCTCCGGTGTGGACCGGCGGAAGGGGCTTCTACGACCCGGCGGCTTCAGGCCGAACGCGAGCGCGCGCCCACCTGGTGACAGCACAACAGTTCTCTGACATCGCTGCTCAGGAGATGTATCGAGAGCCCGGGAGCGATTTCGACCTCGCGGAGGTGCTGCGTTCAGGGCGGGACGAGTTGGGGCCCGGCCGGTACGAGACGCTGATCTGCTCCGGCGTGTTGGAACGCATCCCTGTGCTGACCTTCACCGCTCCCTGGGGCGTGCGTGAAGTGGAGTGGGTGAAGCCTTCCGCTGCTTACGTGAAGTACCTGGCGGCAGGCATGTCGGAGTCCGGGGCATGGGACGAGCGATCCATCGCCGACTACCTCTCGGAGTGTCCCGGCGCGGCCGGTCACTGGAGTGCGGACCAGATCGTGGTTCTCCTGGCGTCCACCTGACCGCGCGAGCCGCGGTCGGGCGGTCAGGTGTTGTGGGCACCCGCCTGTCAGTGCCACTGGCCGTGCGCAAACTTTCCCAGCGTTCAGCACGGGGCGTCTGTGTGCCGCCAGAGGGTGGCCGATGGCCACCGAAGACGACCATTGATGGCCGCTCCGGCGCTGGATAGTGCCGGGCTGGAGGATGACCCACCTGGTGGGGCACCAGGATCCCTCGGGGCGAAGGGCTCGGCAGCCCGTTTCCTGAGCGGCTTCTTACCCCTGCCTTAACTGGAGCGTAAGGATCACTTCCAGGGGCCCGAACCCGGCGGAACCCGTGGTTCGGGGGGCTAGCTTGGCCGGGCCAGGACAGGAAGGGCCGGATGTGGCGCCGCCGGGGGGCGGCGCCACGGGGCCCGATTCCGATTCCGCTGGCGCGCCCCTGCCTTGTGCCCGAAGGAGACCCACCCATGTCCGCACGCCGCATCGCCACCCGTATCGCCGCAGTCGGCCTCGCCCCGCTCGCGGTGGCCGCGTACGCCGCCGCTCCCGCGGCCGCCCACGGCTCGATGACGGACCCGGTCAGCCGGGTGGCGGCCTGCTACGCGGAGGGCCCGGAGTCCCCGCGCTCCGCCGCGTGCAAGGCGGCGGTCGCGGCGAGCGGGACGCAGGCGTTCTACGACTGGAACGCGGTGAACATCGCCAACGCCGCCGGGAAGAGCAAGTCGCTGATCCCGGACGGCCAGCTGTGCTCGGCGGGCAACACCAAGTACAAGGGACTGGACCTGGCGCGCGCCGACTGGCCGGCGAGCCCGATGACGGCGGGCGCGCACACCTTCCACTACAAGGGGACCGCGCCCCACAAGGGTTCCTTCGAGCTGTACGTGACGAAGGACGGGTACGACCCGGCGAAGCCGCTGAAGTGGTCCGACCTGGAGCCCGCGCCGTTCGCGAAGGCGACCGATCCCGGTATGCAGAACGGCGACTACGTGTTCTCCGGCACCGTTCCCCACAAGTCCGGCCGCCACCTGATCTACAGCATCTGGCAGCGCTCGGACAGCCCGGAGGCCTTCTACACCTGCTCGGACGTGGTCTTCGGCAAGGACAGCGGCGGCGGTTCGGACTCCAAGCCGAGCACCGCACCCAGCACCGCGCCGAGCACCGCGCCGACCGCCGCCACCCGCACCGGCACCGGCACCGGCACCGGCACCGGGCCCGGCTCGAAGCCCGGTACGGGTACCGCCCCCTCGGCCCCGACGGACCAGCAGATCGCGGCAGGTGCGGACAAGTCCACGGTGGAGCACGGCGGCCACGGCGACAACGACCCGAAGACGAACGGGCAGGCCGCGGCCACCCCGGTGGCGTCGCAGTCCGCGCAGAGCGGCAACCTCGCCGAGACCGGCGGCAACGGCGCCACCCCGACGATCGCGATCGCGGGCGCCGCCACCCTGGCCCTGGGCGCGGCCGTGCTGTTCGCAGTGGCCCGCCGCCGCGCGGCCGGGGGAGCCTCCCGCCGGTAGCCGGGAGGCTCCCCCACGGCCGCCGGTCCGGGCCGCGGACCACGGACCTCGGGCCGCCTGTGCGCCGGTCAGTCGAAGACCGACGCGCAGGTGGTCCGTTCGGCGTGTGCCGGGTCGAGGGCGTTCAGCGCCTCGTGCCAGGCGATGCGGTCCGTGAGACCGATGGCGACGTGCTCCGAGAGGTCCAGGACGCACAGGTCCTGGAGTACGACGTTCTTCACGTTCGGCCCGTCCAGGAACGCGCTCCGGTACGGCGTGACCACCTCGTCGTACTTGGTCGCGATCACCGTGTACGTCACCCCGGGCACGGTGTCCCCGCCCTCGTTCAGCTTGGTCTGGAAGGCGGATCCCGCGATCTGGTCGGCGAGGCCCGGGGTCGCGCTGCTGATCAGGTCCTCGGCCCCGGGGAAGTACGGGAGCAGTTGGGTGAGGCCGAGCAGGGTGGTGCCGTGGTTGTCGGGGGCGAGCCCGACGAGCGCGTTGACCTTGGGGGCGCCGCCGAGGTACTTCAGGTAGTAGCGCGGCATCATGCCGCCCTGCGAGTGCCCGATGATGTCGGTCTTGGCGGAGCCGGTCGCGGCGAGCACCTTGTCGACGAAGACGGCGAGCTGGCCGGCGGACTTGTCGATGGGTCCGAGCCCGTTGAAGAAGGGCACGCCGGGCAGTTGCCCGTAGTCGAGCGAGTAGACGCAGTACCCGCGGTGCACGAGGTACGGCGCGAGGCCGAGCCAGTTGTCGACGGAGTTGCCGAAGGTGCCGTGCACGAGCACGACGGGGCGCGGATGCGCGGCGGACGGCTTGCAGGACCAGTTGTTCCAGCCGCTGCTGGGGGCGGACGCGGCCTGCGCGGTGCCGGTGGGGGCGACGAGCGCGGCGGCGGTGAGGGCGAGGACGGCCAGCGGGCGGAGCAGGCGTCTCCAGGGCAGCATCGTGTGATCTCCTTGCGGATCGACTCAAGGGGATGGAGCGTGGGGGTTCGTCCCGTGATCCGGATCACAAGGGGGAGCTGCTGACGCTAAATTACGGGTGAGTAGCAACACTGGGAAGTTACGCGTCGGTAAAAACTCGCGTGTCGGGCGATCCTCTGGTGGTACGCGGTCACGCCGCGAGCGTGCCGCGGGCGATGGCCTGCGGTCCGAAGCGGGCGCGGACGCGGTCCGTGACGGCTTCCAGGCGGCGGGCCTTCTCGTCCTCGGGGTCCAGACTGAGCTGCCGCGTGGCCCGTTCGGCCGGGGTCAGGTCCTCGGCCCGCAGGGACAGCGCCCGGACCCGGGCCCGCTGCAGGCCCAGCCCGGCGTACAGGGCGTAGGCCGTGGCGGTCAAGGCGGCGGAGTGCGCGGTGGGTTCGGCCAGGGTGCGGGTCCGCGTGAGCGTGGTGCGGTCGGCGCAGCGGACGGTGAGCGAGAGGGTGCGGCAGACCTGCCCCGGGCCCTGTCCTTGTGTACGAAGGGTACGGAGCTTCGCGCCCAGCTCTTCCGTCAGCGAGAGCAGGGCCCGCCGGTGCCGTACGGGATCCAGCTCGTCCCGTTCGAAGGCCCGCTCGGCGGCGACGGCGCGGGCGGCCGCGCCCGGCCGGACGGGGGTCCGGTCGATCCCGAGGGCGCGCTCCTGCACCTCGCGGCCGAGCCGGGCGCCGAGGATCCGCCGCAGGGCGGCGGGCGGGGCGGCGGCGACCCTGCCGACGGAGTCGAGGCCGTAGGAGCACAGGGTGCGGGCGGCCTTGGGGCCGACGCCGTCGAGGGCGGTGACCGGCTTGCCGGCCAGGAACCCGGCCGCGGCGGCGGGCTCGTCGGGGATCACCAGGGTCGCCCCGGGCCGGGCCTCGCGGGCCGCCGCCCGGGCCAGCATGGGGTTGCCGGCCACGCCGACGGAGGCGTCCACGCCGTACAGGGCGAGGGCCCGGACCCGGATCACGGAGGCCAGCCCGGCGGCGTCGCAGCCGAAGTACCGCAGCGCGGCCCGGACATCGGCGAGGGCCGCGTCGGGCGGCAGGGCCTGCACGGCCGGGGTGATCCCGCCGAGCAGCGCGAGCACCCCGGCGTACGCGTCCGCCCCGAGCGGACCGCCGTCGGCGGGGTGCAGCCGCAGGCACATCACGGTACTCATCCCGCGCTCCCCGGGCTGGAGTGCCACAGCTTGCGTCCGGTCGCGGGGCCGGAGCCCGGCGGCTGGAGGTCGGCCCAGGGGTTCATCTCGTACCCCGTGGACAGCCGGATGCGGCGGCCCGGGCCGGCGGGCCCGGGCGTGGCGGGCAGCTGCTCCGCGAGCCGGGCCGCGACCGCGTCCAGCCCGCCGGCCGCCCGCAGTTCCACCAGCTCGGCCAGGTTCCAGGCCGCCGCCCCGACCACGCTCAGGCTCTGCGGGCCCCGCCGCTGCACGACGCCCCGCACCAGCAGCAGGAAGGAGTGGAAGACGGTGTGTGCGCAGGCCTCGTGGCTGTCGTCGAAGAAGGCCAGGTCGACCAGGCCCGTCCCGTCGTCCAGCGTGGTGAAGATGACCCGCTTCCCGGACCGGATCGGCGGGGTCTGGGTGGCCGCCTTGGCCCCCGCGACCAGGACCGTCTGCCCGTGCCCGGCATCCCGCAGCCGCCGTGCCGGGATCACCCCGAGCTCGGCCAGGAAGGCGTGGTGGTCCGCCATCAGGTGCCGCGAGGCGTCCATGCCGAGGACGCCCAGCTCCGCGCTGAGCCGCTCCGCGTCGGTCAGGTCGGGCAGCCCGACGGAGGCCGTGGACCGGCCGCCCTCCAAGGGGAGTTGAGGACCACGTACGCCGGCCGCCCGCTGCGCCCCGTGCAGTTCGGTCAAGTGCAGCAGCAGGTCGCGCCGGTTGGCGCCGAAAGCGTCCAACGCCCCGACCTGCGCGAGGCGTTCGGCCACCGGGCGGCCCGGGTGCGCCCGGTCCCAGAAGTCGCGCAGGGAGGCGTACGGCCGTCCGGCCTCGATCCGGCCCGCCTCGGCCTCGCTGATGCCGTGGACGTCGGACAGCCCGAGCCGCAATCCCCACACCCGAGGCGCATCGGACACCAGTTCGATACGATGGGCGGCCGCCGACCGGTTCACGTCCAGCGGCAGCACGGGCACGCCCCGCCGCCGTGCGTCCGCCAGCAGCAGCCGCTTCGGGTACATGCCCGGATCGTGGGTGAGCAGCCCGGCGTAGAAGGCCGCCGGGTGGTGCGCCTTCAGCCACGCGGACTGGTAGGTGGGCACCGCGAAGGCCACCGCGTGCGCCTTGCAGAATCCGTAGCTGCCGAAGGCCTCCACGATCTCCCAGGCCCGGCCGACCACTTCCACCGGATAGCCGCGCTCGCCCGCCTTCGCCGCGAACCAGACCTTGATCCGCCCCTGCGACTGCGGGTCGGACAGCCCGCGCCGCACCCGGTCCGCCTCGTCCCGCCCGCAGCCGGTCATGATGTTCACGATCTCGATGATCTGCTCGTGGAAGACCACCACCCCGTACGTCTCGCGCAGCGCGTCCGCCAGGTCCGGGTGCGGGAAGCGCACCGGCGCCCGCCCGTGCCGGGCCTCGATGAAGGGCCGCACCATGTCGGCCGCCACCGGCCCCGGCCGGAAGAGGGAGATGTCGACCACCAGGTCGTGGAAGGTCGACGGCTGGAGCCGTCCCACCAGGTCCCGCTGACCGGGGGACTCGATCTGGAAGCAGCCCAGTGTCTCGGCCGAGCGGATCAGCTCGTACGTGGCCCGGTCGCCCGGCGGTACCTGCGCCGGGTCGTCCAGGTCCAGCTCCTCCCCCGTGCCGCGCCGGATCTCCGCGACGGCGTGCGCCATCGCGGACTGCATCCGTACGCCCAGCACGTCGAGTTTGAGCAGCCCGAGGTCCTCCACGTCGTCCTTGTCGAACTGGGACATGGGGAAGCCCTCGCCGCTGGTGGGCACCACGGGGGTACGGGCGAGCAGGGAGGCGTCGGAGAGCAGCACCCCGCACGGGTGCATGGCGATCCCGCGCGGCAGCGCGTCGAGCGATTCGACGAGCTCCCACAGCCGCCCGTACGACTCCCCGCGCACGTCGCGCAGTTCGGGGAGCTCCTCCAGCGCGGCGCGGGCGTCGCGGGCCCGGATGTGCGGGAAGGCCTTGGCGAGCCGGTCGACGGCGGCCGGGTCCATGGACAGGGCGGCGCCGACGTCGCGGATGGCGTGCCGGACCCGGTAGGTCTCAGGCATGGAGACGGTGGCGACGCGCTCGGTGCCGAACCGCTCCATGATCCGCCGGTAGACCTCCAGCCGGCGGGCGGACTCCACGTCGATGTCGATGTCGGGCAGGACGCGCCGGCGCTTGGACAGGAAGCGCTCCATCAGCAGGCCGTGCTCGACGGGGTCGGCGTGCGCGATGCCCAGCAGGTGGTTGACGAGGGAGCCGGCGCCGGAGCCGCGGGCGGCCACACGGATGCCCATCACCCGTACGTCGTCGACCACTTGGGCGACCGTCAGGAAGTACGAGGCGAAGCCGTGGTAGGCGATGATGTCGAGCTCGTGGTGCATCCGCTCCCAGTACGCGGGGTCGTCCGCGTATCCGCGCAGCACCATGCCGGCCGAGGCGCGGGAGGCGAGGACCCGCTGGGCGCTGCGGTGGGCCGCGCCGACGAGGCGGGCCTCGGGGAAGTGCACGGATCCCATCCCGAGGTCGTCCTCGGGGTCCACGGAGCAGGCCTCGGCGGTGTGCCGGGTCTCCGCGAGGAGGCGCCGCGCGTCGGCGGGGCGCAGGCCGGCGGCCCGGGCGATGCGGTCGGCGGCCTCGGCCATGGCGCCGGGGTCCTTGAGCCAGCGTTCGCCGCTGTCGAGGGAGGCGCGGGGGTCGATGGGGACCAGGCGGCGGGCCGCGTCGAGGATGTCGGCGACCGGGCCCTGGCCGGGGTCGGCGTAGCGGACGGCGTTGGTCAGCACGGCCGGGACGCCCTGCTCGGCGGCGAAGCCGACGGTACGGGCGGCCAGCCGGAGCGATCCGGGTCCGGTGCCGGTGCGGCCGTGGTGGACGGCTTCCAGGCGCAGGGAGTCGCCGAAGACCTCCCGCCAGGGCGCGAGCAGCCGGGCGGCCCGGTCGGGGCGGCCCGCGGCGAGCGCCCGCCCCGTCTCGGAGCCGGGCCCGAGCAGGACGAAGACGCCCTCGCCGCGCAGGGCGCTCCAGGGCAGCACCGGCTGCCGTCCCGCGTCCCCGGCCCCGACCCCCGCGTGGGCGGCAGTGACCATCCGGCACAGCTCGGCCCATCCGGTGGCCCCGTCGCGGGCGAGGAACACCGCGCGCGGAGCCGATTCGTCGATGAAGGCCCCGCCCTTGACGGGGTTGCGCCGCCGGTACGAGGCCTCGGCGGAACCGGCCGGCCCAGTCGTTCCCGACCCGGCCGGGCCCCCCGACCCGGCCGAGCCCGCGGCGGGCGGTCCGGCGGGCGACGCGGCAGGCGACACGGCCAGGTCCACACCGAACAGGGGCCGGATGCCGGCCTTCGCGGACGCCTTGGCGAACCGGACCGCGCCCGCCAGGGTGTCGCGGTCGGTCAGGGCGAGGGCGTCCATGCCCCGCTCGGCGGCACGCTCCGCCAGTCGTTCCGGGTGCGAGCCTCCGTAGCGCATGGAGAACCCCGAAACGGTGTGCAGATGCGTAAAACCGGGCACCCGCGGCCTCCTGCTTCGCTCGATGAACCTCCCCCCGTCATCCACCATAGAGCAATTCGAATATCCGTGCGAAACACTTGTTCGATCATCCTGGGCGCCGGTGCGGAACCTCCGTGCGGGACGTGCGGGGCGCCAGTGCGGGGCGTCGGTGCAGGGCATCGTGCGGGGCATCCGTCCAGGTCATCCATTCGGCCCGCCCCTGCTGCGTGCCGCCCCCGGTACGCCGAGCGTGTGAGACATGACCCAGCCCACCCAGAACACCGACGCAGGCCGGTCCGGCGGCTTCCTCGCCGAGATCAAGGACGCCGTGACCATCCGGGCGGCGTTGCTGGTCCTGGGGGTGCTGGCGCTCCAGCTCGCCTTCATCACCTCGTACATCGGCGCGTTCCACCACCCGAAGCCCAGCGAGATCCCGATCGCCGTGACCGCCCCCCTCGCCCAGGTCGCCGAACGGTCCGCGCAGCAGCTCGCCGACCTGCCCGGCAAGCCGCTCGACCCCCGTACGGCCAAGGACGAGGCCGCCGCGGTCGGCCTGATCGAGAACCGGGACGTGGACGGCGCGCTGATCATCGACCCGGCCGGCCGGACCGACAGGCTGCTGGTCGCCTCCGGCGCCGGAGCCGCTCTCTCGCAGGCCCTCGAGGGGGTGGTCGGCGCGGTCGAGCGGGCCCAGGGCCGGACGGTCCAGGTCATCGACGTGGCCCCGGCCTACAAGGGCGACAGCCGCGGCCTGAGCTCCTTCTACCTGGTCATCGGCTGGTGCGTGGGCGGCTACCTGTGCGCCGCGATCCTCGCGATCAGCGCGGGCGCCCGGCCCGCGAACCCCACCCGCGCCGTCATCCGGCTCGGCGCGCTGCTCGTGTACGCGATCGCCGCCGGACTGCTCGGCGCGGTCATCGCCGGCCCGGTCCTGGACGCACTGCCCGGCTCCCTGATGGGCCTGTGGGGGCTGGGGACCCTGGTCGTCTTCGCGGTCGGCTCGATCACGCTGGCCCTCCAGGGGCTGGCGGGCGTGGTCGGCATCGGTCTGGCGATCCTGCTGGTCGTGGTGCTCGGCAACCCGAGCGCCGGCGGCGCCTACCCGTACCCGCTACTGCCGCCGTTCTGGAGCACCATCGGCCCGGCCCTGCCCCCGGGCGCCGGTACGTACGCCGCGCGCTCCATCACGTACTTCAAGGGCAACGACCTGGCCGGGCCGATGCTGGTGCTGGCCGGCTGGGCGGTGCTCGGCTCCGCGGTCACGCTGGCCTGCGCGGCGTTCCGCAGGGGCCGGCCGGGGGCGGCCGTGGGCAGCGGGCTGCCGGACGACGCCACGGGCTGAGCCCCGGGTGGCGCTGGGCCGGCGCGGACCGCGGTGGTCACTCCTCCCCGGCGGCGGCGTCCTTCGCCGCAACGCCCCCGGCCCCCGCCTCGAACTCCCCGCGCAGTTCGCCCACGACCGCTTTGCCGCTCACCGTCAGCTCCGCCGCGCCGGACAGCCGGTCCAGGGCGCGCTTGATCGCATCCCCGTCGCCCTCTCCCTCGCCGTCACCGTCCCCGCCGCCGAGGCCCTCCGACCGCCGGTACTCCTCGGCCGCCACCCGCGCGTACGCATCGGCCAGCAGCTCCGACACCGGCACCGGCCGCTCCCGCCAAGGGGATTCGTGCAGCCACTCCCCGTCCAGCGCGTACAGGTCGGTCACCTCGGTCAGCTCGCGCAGCCGGGCCCGCCGCCGCCCGGTGAGGAGCGCCAGGGCGGTCCCGCGTACGCCCGCCGAGCAGGGCACGCCCAGCGCGCCGGGCCCGCACCGCCCCGCGCGCCCCCGGCCGGCGCCCGCTCCGCCCACGAGTGGTGTGAGCGTGCCCAGGCCGGCCGCGGTCTCCCGCGCCAGGACCGGCACCGTGCGGTGCAGCAGCGCCCAGGCCGCGCCGAGCCGCCGCTGCCAGCCCTCGGCTGCGGCTCCGTCCAGCCTCGGCGAGGGCGGCCGGGAGAAACAGTCGCGGTAGGGGTCGACGTCCTCCAGAGCCATCGGCCGCACCCACGCTCCGGTTCCCGGAAGGACCCGTACGGGCTGCCAGCGCGGACCCTCCTCGGACAGCCCGAAGCGGGTTTCGGTGCCGCCTTCCCGTACGGAGAACCCCGCGTCGGCGGCCCTGATCCCGGCCCGGCCCTCCTCGGCGGACGCGCCGGTGCGCAGCAGGCCGAGCGTGGGCAGGTACAGCGCGCCGCCCGGGTGGACCACGGGCACGGTCATGTCCAGCCGCCCTCGCACCACGGCCGCCGCGGCCAGCGCGGACAACTGCCGGACCGGTTCCGTTCCCGGGGGCCGCCCCCGGCGTACCGGATCCAGGGCGGCGAGCACCCACGCGCGGGTGTACGGATGGTCCAGTACGGCGTCCA
This sequence comes from Streptomyces sp. NBC_00190, assembly GCF_036203305.1. Lineage (GTDB taxonomy): Bacteria > Actinomycetota > Actinomycetes > Streptomycetales > Streptomycetaceae > Streptomyces. The sequence goes on from NZ_CP108131.1 coordinate 2,011,699, forward strand.
GCGCGTCCGGCGCCGCGGCCTCCACGGCCGCGAGCAGCTCCCAGGAGCGCTGCCAGTCCTCGCCCCGCTCGCCCCCCGCCTCCGCCATGTCACTGTGCAGCCGGGCCAGCAGTACCCGGGTCAGCTCCTGCTGGGAGGCCAGGAGTGCGGCGGGCCCGGCGACCTCGGGCGCGATGACGACGGGGGCGGTGCGCGCTTCGACCCCGTCCACCAGTTCCCGCAGGTCGGCGCAGTAGACCGAGGGGTTGTCGAACCCGTTCGCGGCCCGGTAGCGGTGCGCGTAGAGGCCTCCGCCGCACGAACGCACCACGGGGCACCGGCGGCACTCGGCGCTGACGCCCGCGAGGCCCGACTGGCGGGCCCGGATGCCGGGGTGGGCGGCCACCTCGTCGAAGCTGTGACGGAAGACGTCGAATCCGGTGGCGGCGGCACCCTCGTGAGCGGTCTTGAGCGAGTCGGCCTGCTCCAGCGTGCCGTCGGTCTCGACGACGACCAGGTCCGTGGGTGCCAGGCCGAGCGACTCCGTCAGGCTCGGCCCGCCCCGCAGGGTGCTCAGGAGCGAGTCGAACAGCCGGACGGGCACCGGCCTGCCCCGCGCCTCCCAGTGGTCGAAGGCCCGCAGGAGCCACCGGGCGTAGGCCACGGGCAGCCCGTCGGGCCGGGCCGGGGGCGTCTCCCACGTGGCGTGCGGCAGCAGGAAGTCGATGCGCGGCGGTTCGAGCGAGGTGAGCGCGTCGAGCACCGCGCGGGGGTCGTTCTCGACGTCCACCGTGCAGAGCAGGCCCTGGTACAGGTGCCGGTAGCGCTCCTGCCTGAGCAGTTCGAGCGCCTTGAGGACCAGGGGGTGGCTGGAGCGGCCGTCCGCGAAGCGGCGGTGCCGGTCATTGGCCGTGCGGTCGCCGTCGAGGGACACCCCGACCTTGACCCCGTACTCGGCGAAGAGGTCGAGGAAGGGGACGCCCAGCCGGAGCCCGTTGGTATGGATGCGCAGATCGAGTCCGGCCACCCCGTGGAGGGCGCTGGTGAGCACCTCGCACAGCGTCCGCAGCCGGTCGGGGCCGGCCAGCAGGGGCTCGCCGCCGTGCAGGATGACGGTCACCGCGGGCAGGCCGTGGGTGGCCGCGTGCTCGGCGAGTCGCGCCGCCACCCGCTGCGCCACCAGTTCGGAGAGTGCCTTGGGCTGTTGCCGCCAGCTCTGGTCCGCGTGCTCGTAGACGTAGCAGTGGTCGCACGCGAGATCGCATCTGCTGTGCACCTTGACCACGAACTCGCGGAAGGGGACGAGCCGCACGCCGCCGTCCCCGGTGACCTCCATCGCGACGGGTGTGCCGCGCTCGGAGCGAGGGGTGGTTGGCACGGTTCCCCCCTCAGGGTCGTGGTCGTGTTTCCATCGGTGGAGCTGTCGTCATGAGACTAGAGACATCCGTAGGACGCCGACAGACCACGGAGGTGCAGTGCGCGTCGAGGTCAGGGCGGGAGACGGCCGCCGGATCGTGGCCGAGGACTGGGGTGCGCCGCACGGGGTGCCCGTACTGCTACACCACGGCACCCCGGGCAGCCGGCTCGGAACCGCCCTGCCCGGCATCACGGACCGCTACCCGGACATCCGGTTCTTCGCCTACGACCGACCCGGGTACGGGGATTCCGAGCGGTGCCCGGGGCGGACGGTGGCCGACGCCGCTGCGGACTCCGCCGCGGTCGCGGACGCCCTGGGCGTGGACACCTTCGCCGTCGTCGGCCGCTCCGGCGGCGGCCCGCACGCCCTCGCCTGCGCGGCGCTGCTCCCGGAGCGGGTGACGGGGACGGCCGCCCTGGTCAGCCTCGCACCGTGGGATGGAGCCGGACTCGACTGGTTCGCCGGCATGACCGCCCACAACGCGGAGCACTACGCGCTCGCCGTCCGCGATCCGGCGGCCCTGGAACGGCGGCTCACCCCTCGGGCCGCGGCGATCAGCAGCGATCCGGCCCTGTTGCTGGACGAGCTGCGGGCCGATCTCTCCGACGCCGACCTGCCGGTCCTCTCGGACCACGGGGTGTATCAGACGCTGCTGGACAACTACCGGGAAGCGCTGCGCACTTCCGGGTACGGCTGGCTGGACGACAGCCTGGCCTTCTGCCGGCCCTGGGGCTTCGATCCCGGCTCGATCCCCGGCCGGGTCCTGCTGTGGCGCGGTGCCGAGGACACCTTCTCCCCCCTGGGCCATTTCCGCTGGCTGGCCGGGCACATCGAGCACAGCACCACGGTCATGGAGCCCGGGGCCGGCCATTTCGGCGCTCAGTGCGCGCAGCCGGAGGCCCTGGACTGGCTTCTGTGACGGCTGACTGCTGACCGCTGCCTGCTCCCCCAAAGGCGAGCCCCTGCCCACGAGCTGGGCAGGGGCTCACGGTCGTGCCGCAGGCCGGGCGGGTCTCCTACCCGGCCCCGGGGATCAGTACACGCTGACCCCGTAGGCGTTGAGGGCCTCGACCACGGGCTGGAAGTAGGTGGTCCCGCCCGAGGAGCAGTTGCCGCTGCCGCCGGAGGTGAGGCCGACCGCGCGGGTGCCCGAGTAGAGGGGGCCGCCGCTGTCGCCGGGTTCGGCGCAGACGTTGGTCTTGATCATGCCGTAAACGATGTCGCCGCCGCCGTAGTTGACGGTGGCGTTGAGGCCGGTCACCGTGCCGCTGTGGGTTCCGGTGGTGGAGCCGCGCCGGGTCACGGACATGCCGTTCGTGGCGTTGACGGCGCTGGTGATGTCCTGGCTGCCGACGGTGCCGGGGTGGGCGAGCGAGGTGTTGTCGTAACGGATGAGGCCGTAGTCGTTGGTGGGGAAGCTGGAGCCCACGGTCGCGCCGATGGTGGTGGTGTGGGAGGAGTTGGTCCACCAGGTGCCCGCGCCGTCGGTGCAGTGCCCGGCGGTCAGGATGTAGTAGGTGCTTCCGCTGCGCACGTTGAAGCCGAGCGAGCAGCGCCAGCCCGACGCGTAGATCGCGTCGCCGCCGGAGATCAGCTTGGTCAGCTTGCCCGGGGTGCGCTCGATGCGCAGGGCCCCGGCTTCGGCGCCGGCCTCGCGCTTGATTCTCGCGATGTCGGCGGCGGAGACGGTGGAGTCGGCGGCGACCACGAGGGTCCCGGTGGCGGGGTCGGTGTGCCAGGCAGTGCCGGCGACATTGGCACGCAGGACGGATGCGCCGGCCGAGGCCAGCTGGGCGGAGCTGAACGCCGCGTCCTTGCCGTCCCGGCTCGCGTCCGCGTTCGCCACGGTGGGGGCGGCGAGCGCTGCGACGGCGGCCAGGCCGGTGGCCACCGCGAGCAGCCTGGTACGGGTGATGCTCTTGATCCTCACTTCTCGTCCTCCGAGAGGGTCGGGGGCCCGGCGGTCGTGGGGGTGCCGGAGCCCGTGAGGCGCAGCCGGGGCACGGGTAGTGCACGCTTTTGCGCCGTGTCCCTGACAAGCACTGTCGGGAGTGTGGGGGCGTCAGTTACCGGTCGCAAGGGCGTCTTTCAGCCGCCCCTCGCTCGCCGCCGCACCGAAGAGCAGCGTGTTCCGGGGCGGCACCCCCGACCCTCCCCCGGAACGGCCGGAATTCGACCTTCCGGGTAATCGGCCGGCCTGGAAGTCCCCCCGGACGGGGTCCGGGAGGGGTGCCGGTCCCGCGGGGCACGGCGGCCACCCGGCGGCCGCGCCGTTCCCGCCGGTCGACGGGCGGATCGTCTGCGTCATCGCTCATCCCGCACCCCTTCCACACCGGTCCGGACGGGAACCGCGGGGTAGCCCGTCCGGACCTGCGGAATCTGAAAAGGGTTCAGCAGCCGCAGTCGCAGCCGCAGTCACACCCGTCGCAGCAGCCACCGTCGCCGCAGCAGTTGCAGCAATCGCAGTTGCAGCCGTCGCAGTCGTCGCACCAGGCGTCGCGCTTCTTCCGCGACCACGGACCCTCATGGTCCGTGCAGCACAGCTGACAGGTGCAGAACAGTCCGAGGGCCACCGCGCAGCCGGCGAGCAGCCCGCGGCGCGGCTTCTGCGGGGGCAGGCCGCCGCCACCACCGCCGCCACCGCCACCGCCGGGCCCCATGGGCGGCGGCATGCCCGGCCCGCCCGGAGCGTGGCCGGGAGCACCCGGCGCGTAGGGGTTGCCACCCCCGTACGGAGCGCTGCCGTACGGGCCGGGTCCGCCCGGCGCATAGCCCTGCGGCGCGTAGCCCTGCGGCGGCGGCCCGTAGCCGCCCTGCCCCTGCCCGGCGGCGTTCGTCCCGACGTGCCCGCAGCTGCTGGTCCCGAAGGCCCGGTCCACCGATGTGCGCAGCTCGTGCACGAGCAGCCGGTGGGCGAGTCCCGCGTCGGCGAACTCGACCTCGCGCAGCGCCAGCCTGATGCCGTGCAGGGCGTCGTCGCACAGCCGTCGGGCCTCGGTGAGCGAGGTCCCGGTGGCGGTGAGCGGGTTCCAGGCGCCCGCCGCGGCGTCGGCGCTCCGGTCCTCCACCGCGTCCAGCAGGTGCGCGAGCCGCCCGAAGTACCGGCCCGCCTCGGCGAGCGCGGGGGCGTTGCCTGGCCGTCCGGCCAGCTGCGCGGTATGGGCGAAGGCCGCGGCCGTCGCGGTCTCCGTCGGTTCGGTCACGACGAGTACGGGCGTGCCGAGGCCGGCCAGCGTCTCGATGCCCGCCTGCCGGTCCACGGCGTCGACGAGGACCGCCGTGTCGAAGCCGAGCGAGGCCCCGGTGCGGGCACCGGCCCGGTCCCAGCCGCGGGCCACCTTGCGGGCGGCCGCGGCTATGGGGGCGCGGGCCAACAGCCCGTCGCGGTCCGCCACGTGGTCCCGTACCTTCGCGGAGGCCAGGACGAGCGAGACGGCGGCGGCGAGCCGGGCTCCCTCGCCGTTGGCGACCGGGGCCGTACGCATCCCGCGCAGGGGGCAGGGGCCCGCGGTGCGGCGGGCACCGGGCGCCGGACCGGACTGAGCCTCCGTCAGAACGGAGACGAGCAGCCCGTCGTAGTTGGTGACGATCCGGGCGAACTGGCCGTGGTCACCGCGAAGTGCCAGGCAGAGCCCGCACAGATGAGCCATCCACTCCGCTTTGAACCGCTCCCCCAGCCGGTGCGTGCAAGGTCTGACGATGCCGAACAACTGCTTCCCCCGTGTGTCGTACGCGTGCCTGCCCGGCATGGTATCGAGCCGGATTCTTCACCCGTACGTCCCCGTCGCTCACCCGTACGGACGTGGCAGTCGTATTTTCACTCAGTCAGCAGTGTTAGCCGTCTGGATCCTTGATCGTGCAACGCATGTTCTGCACCAGTACCGTCACGAAACCCGTGCGCGGCGACTATCCACTTGGCGCGTTGTCAGCATCATGGACGACCATAGGGGCAGCGGAGAGAAGACAGACTGACCGCGGTGAAAGGAGGCGTCCATGGGTTCGGTGCGCAAGGCGAGTGCCTGGCTGGGTCTCGTGGAGGACAGCGACGACGAGCGTTACTACGACGACGACTACGCGGAGGCCGCCCAGGGTGGCTCGGTGTCCGGGCCCGGCGACCAGTGGGTCACCGACCCCCGGGTCAGGGTGGCGTCGGAGTCGGCCGTCGAGCAGGGCCGTCGGATCGCGACGGTCACCCCGGACGGCTTCCGTGACGCGCGGGGGATCGGCGAGCTGTTCCGCGAGGGCGTCCCGGTGATCGTCAACCTGTCGTCGATGGACCCGGGCGACGCGAAGCGCGTCGTCGACTTCGCGGCCGGACTGACCTTCGGGCTGCGCGGTTCGATCGAGCGGGTGGCGACCAGGGTCTTCTTGCTGACCCCGGCCGACACCCAGATCGTGAGCGGCGAGCCCGGCGGCCGCTCGCGCGAGTTCTTCAACCAGAGCTAGGCAGGGCCCTCACCGGAAGGCGTCGAGCCCGGTGAGCGCCTTGCCCAGCACCAGTTGGTGCATCTCGACGGTGCCCTCGTAGGTGAGGACCGATTCGAGGTTGGTGGCGTGCCGCATGACGGGGTATTCGAGTGAGATCCCGTTGGCACCCAGGATGGTCCGCGCGGTGCGACAGATCTCGATGGCCTCGCGGACGTTGTTGAGCTTGCCGAAGCTGATCTGCTCCGGCCGCAGGGTGCCCGCGTCCATCCGCCGGCCCAGATGGTGGGCGAGCAGGATGCCCTTGTGGAGTTCGAGGGCCATGTCCGCGAGTTTGGCCTGGGTGAGCTGGAAGCCGCCGATCGGCCTGCCGAACTGCTCCCGCGTCTTCGCGTAGCCGAGCGCGGACTCGAAGCTGGAGCGCGCCGCGCCCATCGACCCCCAGATGATCCCGTACCGCGCGTGGCTGAGGCAGCCGAGCGGCCCCTTGAGCCCGGTGACCTCCGGCAGCACCGCGTCGGCCGGCAGCCGTACGTCGTCCATCACGAGCTCGCTGGTGACGCTGGCCCGCAGCGACCACTTGTGCTTGATCTCCGGCGCGGAGAACCCGGGGGTGTCGGTGGGCACCGCGAACCCGCGGATCCCCTCGTCGGTCTGCGCCCACACCACGGCGACCGCCGCGACGGAACCATTGGTGATCCACATCTTGCGGCCGTTCAGCACCCAGTCGGTGCCGTCGCGCTTCGCGTACGTGCGCATGGCGGCGGGGTCGGAGCCGACGTCGGGCTCGGTCAGCCCGAAGCAGCCGATCAGCTCGCCGGCCGCCATGCCTGGCAGCCAGCGCTGCTTCTGCTCCTCCGAGCCGTACTTCCAGATCGCGTACATGGCGAGCGAGCCCTGGACGGAGACCAGCGAGCGGATGCCGGAGTCGGCGGCCTCCAGTTCGAGGCAGGCGAGACCGTACTGAACGGCGCTGGCGCCGGCGCACCCGTACCCGGTGAGGGACATGCCGAGCGCCCCGATGGACCCGAGCTCCCGGGCCAGCTCCCGGATCCCGGGCAGCTCGCCGCTCTCGTACCACTGCGCGATGTGCGGCAGCACACGGTCGGCGGCCCAGCCGCGGACGGTGTCGCGGATCGCGAGGTCCTCGGGCCCGAGGAGCTCGTCGAGCCCGAGCGGATCAAGGGGCAGGAACGCGGACACGGGGCCTCCCGAAGGCCTGAGTACAGAACCTAGCAGCGCGAGTTTTACGCTCCGCCGACGCTATGCGTCCGCGCCGGGCAAATCCAGCCCCACCCGCGTCCGGTCAGCCCGCCTGCTCCACCGGAGACGGACACGGCTCGCCGCTGACCTGCGCCGGCAGCCGCACGACCGCGGACTCCGCGGGGGACTCGGTGCGGGCCTTCGCGGGGGTTTGCGCGTCGGTCTCGCGGTCAGCCGCCCCGCACTCCATCACCCGCGGCAGCCTCAGCGCCATCACGGCCCCCGCCAGCAGGAGCCCCGCACTCACCAGGAGCGTCACGTGCAGCCCGTGCACGAACGAGTTGCGGGCGGCGGCGTACAGCGCCGCCCCCGCCGGCCCTCCGAGGTGCACGGCGATCTGGTAGGCCTCGCCCAGGGAGTGCGCGGCGCTCGCCGAGTCCGCGGGCGAGACCCCCGGCACCCGCGCGATCCCCGGCGCGTACGCGGCGTTCATCACGCTGCCCAGCAGCGCGATGCCCATGCCCGCGCCCAGCTGGTACGAGGTCTCGCCGATCGAGGCCGCGCCGCCCGCGGTGTCCGCGGGGGCCTCGCTCAGCATGGACTCGTACGCGGCGAACAGCGTGGTCTGGAGCCCGAAGCCGAGCAGGATGAAGCCGGCGGTGAGCAGCACGGGCCGGTCGTGCTGGCCCATGAAGGTCAGCAGCAGCACGGCGAAGGCGGTGAGCAGGAAGCCCAGCGAGACCATCGTCCGCGGCCCGATCCGGGCCAGCGTGTACGAGCCGGTGGCGCCCGCGGCCATGGCGGCGAAGGTGAGCGGCAGCAGTCGCAGGCCGGTCGCCAGCGGGCTGAGGTGCAGCACCAGCTGGAGGTACTGGACGGCGATCAGCTCCAGGCCGACCAGGGCCAGCATGGCGAGCACGATGCAGCCGACGGAGGTCGAGAAGGCGGCGCGGGAGAACATCCGCATGTCGATCAGCGGGTGCGTGCGCCGCTTCTGCCTGCGTACGAAGAGGACGAGCAGCGCCACCCCGAGCACCAGCGGCACCAGCGCCTGCGCGTCGAGGAGCTGCCGCTCGGCGCCCAGCCGCTTGATGCCGAGCACCGAGCCGAGCACGCCGGCGGCGGCCATCAGCGCGCCGGTCACGTCCCACGGTCCGTCGCAGGAGCCCTTCGACTCGGGCAGCAGCCAACGCCCCAGCGGCAGGATCAGCGCCATCAGCGGGATGTTGATGAGGAAGACGGAACCCCACCAGTAGTGCTGGACGAGGAAGCCGCCGAGCACGGGTCCGCTGGCGGCGCCGATCGCGGCCACGGCGGTCCAGATGCCGATGGCCAGGGCCCGCTCGCGCCGGTCCGGGAAGACCTGGCGCAGGATCGACAGGGTGGCGGGCATGATCATCGCACCGCCGATGCCGAGCAGGGCGCGCGCGGCGATGAGGACCTGGGCGTTGTCGGCGAGGGCGGCGATGGCGGAGGCCACGCCGAAGAGCCCGTAGCCGAGGAGGAGGACGCGGCGGCGGCCGACCCGGTCTCCGAGGGTGCCGAAGAGGATCAGCAGCGAGGCGCAGACCAGCGGGTAGGCGTCGACTATCCAGAGGAGCTCGATCGAGCCGGGGCGCAGGTCCTCGGTGATGGAGGGGACGGCGACGTGCAGGATCGTCGCGTCGAGCGCGACGAGGACGAGGCTGACGCACAGCACCGCCAGGACGACCCATCGGTTGGCCCCGCCGGAGGCTGCGCGGAGCCGCTGCCAGGGCGAAGGGGTCCTGGCCCCGGCCGCGTTCGTCCCCGACATGCATGTACCTCCCAGGTGATCCCTCGCGCTCGGCGGACCAGCGTCTTGCGGAGCCACGGGGGGTGGTGCGCTGTGCGGCGTCCAACGGGGTCCGGCATCGACACGCGAGTGAACGGTCAGCGTACGCGAGTTCGCCTGCCCGATACGTGGTCAAGCTCTCATACCGGCGGCGGCCGTTCTGTGGTGTACGCCACTCCCCACACCTCGCCCTTCCCCCGCGTACACGCGCGCTCACGGCCCGTGGTTCTCGGGGCCGTCGGCGTCGCCACCGATAATCATGCCCGTGAAAGATCTTGGATTCCGCCGGGCCGCGCCCGCGCTCGCCGTCTTCGCGGCGGTCCGCCTGCTCGGGCTGGCCGTGCTCGCGGTGTGGAGCGCGGCGGCCGGCAGCAGCCCGCACACCTTGCTGTCGGCGCGCTGGGACTCGCTCTGGTACGCCCGCATCGCCGCCGAGGGGTACGGGTACGAGGTGCTCCTCCCGAACGGGGACGTCCACTCGAACCTCGCCTTCTTCCCGCTGCTGCCCTGGCTGGAGCGGCTGGTGTCGGCGGCGACCGGGCTCTCGTACGGCTCCGCGGGTCTGGTGGTCTCGACGGCGGCGGGGCTCGCCGCGGCCTGGGGGATCTTCGCGGTGGCGGACCTGCTCCACGGCCGCCGGGCCGGGGTCGTCGCCGTCGCCCTGTGGGCGGCGCTGCCCGTCGGGATCGTGCAGTCGATGGCCTACAGCGAGTCGCTGTTCACCGCGCTGGCCGCCTGGGCGCTGTACGGGGCCCTGCGCGGCCGGTGGCTGACGGCGGGCCTGCTCGCGGCCGGGGCGGGGCTGACCCGCCCGGTCGGAGCCGCGGTGGTCGCCGCGGTGTGGGTGGCCGTCGCACTGGCATGGCGGCGCGGGGAGCGGTCGTGGCGGATGACCGCGGGGGCGGCGCTGGCTCCGCTGGGTGCGGCGGCGTACGTGCTGTGGGTCGGCGCGCACACCGGGCGCGGCCTGTTCGGGTACCTGGACGTGCAGGGCGGCTGGGGCAACGGCTTCGACGGGGGCTGGGCCTTCGCCCGGTTCATCGGGGCGAAGTTGGCCTCCTCCGCCTTCGCGGCCGGACTCGGGCTGATCGCGGGGGTCGTGCTCGTGCTCTGGCTGTACGGGCGGTGCGTGCGGCAACGGCAGCCGGCGCCGCTCCTCGTGTACTGCGGGATCGTCGTGGCGCTGGCGCTCTGCGCGTCGGGGTACTTCGGCTCCAAGCCCCGGCTGCTGCTGCCCGCCTTCCCGCTGCTGCTGCCGGTGGCGGTGGCGTTGGCCCGGTGGCGGACCCGCCGGGCGGCCCTGGTGCTGGGCGCGGCGGCGCTGGCCTCGGCGGTCTACGGGGCACTGTGGCTGAACGGTTCGGGCCCTCCGTAACGGAATGGATCATTCCGATCCATCATTCGGCAAAGGAAAGGAGCTGCGGCGATAAAGTGCCACTAAGTATGCGAAATAATTGCCAGGGCAGTGGATCAAGGCCGCTCCAACCATTGCCGAAATACGGGGAATTAAGTCCCGCGTGAGACCAACTCCACATCACATGGTCATCACAAAGCCGGTGATTCGCCCGGGCTGACCATCGGCGCGCGGTAACGTCGATTGAGTGCGTACCGACCAAATCCTGACCCGTCTGGAGCGGGTGTTCGCCCGGCTGGACCGGGAACCAGAGCGACCGGCTCATCTGCAAACCCCGCAGATGAGCCGGCACCGCGTCGTTCTCCTGGGATCGACCCTCGCCTTCTACCTCGCGATCGTGGTGGCCGTACTGACCACGTCCTGGCTCGTCCGCCTGGACTGGCAGATCATGTTCTTCCGGCCCTACGAGCAGTGGCCGCAGGTGCACGCCTTCCTCGACTACCTCGTCGTGCTCGGCCAGCGCGGGCCCACCGCGGTCATGGTCGCCGCCTGGCTCGGCTGGCGCTCCTGGCGGCAGCACACCCTCCGCCCGCTGATCGCCCTCGGCGTGGCACTGCTGCTGCTCAACATCACCGTCGGGTCCGTCAAGCTCGGCCTCGGCCGACTCGGCCCGCACTACGCCACGGAGATCGGATCGGCCGAACTCTTCGCGGGCGGCGATATATTCCCTTCCGGCCACACCGCGAACGCCGTCGTGACCTGGGGCATCCTCGCGTACCTGGCCTCCACCGTGGTCACCCGGCGGGTGTTGTCCGTGGTGTCCGCGGTCGTCTCGCTGAGCGTCGGCGCCACCACCGTCTACCTCGGCACCCACTGGGTCAGCGACGTCCTGCTCGGCTGGTCCGCGGGGCTGCTGATCCTGCTGGCGCTGCCCTGGTTCGAGCCGCTCATCGCCCGGTCCGAGGCCTACGTCTTCGAGCTGCGCGAACTGCTGCGCCGCCGCGCGGAGACCGGCCGGATGTCCGCGCCGGTCGCGTCCGCGCTCACCCCGCTGCTCTCCGCGGGCGGAAAGTGGCAGCTGGTCCGCGTCACCGACCCCGCCGAGGAGCCGGCTCCCGCGGCCGCCGCGGCGCTCGCACAGGCCGCCGTACCCGTCGGGCACACCCCGGCGCCGCGGCCCGCGGCCGTGCTCTCCGCCCGGCCGCACGTCATCCGGTCCGAGCGGACCCCGGTCACCCCCGTCGGCAGCCGCCGCCCGGCGCACACCGAACGGGCCACCGCCCGGGGGGCGGCGCCCCGCCCGGTCGCCGGCGGCTGAACCGACGCCGCGGGACGGTACGCACACCTCACCGCAGACCGCGAAGGCGGGCCGGGTCACTGACCCGGCCCGCCTTCGTCGTTCGCCGTCCGTCAGCAGCGCGCCCTGACGTTCGTCCGTCCCGGGTCACGCTTGTGTCACAGAATATCGACAGTCGCCAATTGTTTTTCGGCCCGCGACACGCCCGTCGCACAACCCGTTTGGAATTTCCGCCGAAGCCAATCCACGCAACCGGGGAATTTCTGCCGGAGATTGCCACGGACCCGTTGGACCGGACCAGCTGAATCCCCCTCACTTCCCCTACATTTCCTTCACCGCCGCCGACTCCACGGCCCGCCCCAGCAGATCCCTGGCGGCCCTGATCCGGTCGCTCAGCTCGGGCGGCTCGACCACTTCGAACTCACAGCCGAGCAGCATGATGTGAATCACCAGGACGTCCAGGCTCACCGCCCCGGTGCGCAGCAGGCAGCTCTGCCCGTCGACGGGTTCCAGGGCGCCCTCGCTCGGCCCGACGATCCGCGCCGCCTCCTGCGCCGAAACCTTCAGCCGTACCACCGCGCGGGCCGCGTACGCGCGCTGCGCCACGCCCTCGGAGACGTATGCGGCGAGGTCCTCGGCGGGCGGCCGGCGCGGCGTGAACCGCGGCCCGTGCGGCGGCCTGGGCTCGATCCGGTCGGCCCGGAAGGTGCGCCAGTCCTCCCGGTCCAGGTCCCAGGCGACCAGGTACCAGCGCCGCTCGGTGCACACCAGCCGGTGCGGCTCCACCGCGCGGCGGGTCACGTTGCCCTCGTGGTCCCGGTAGCCGAAGCGCAGCCGCTCGGCGTCCCGGCACACGGCGGCGAGCTCGGTCAGCACCGAGGGATCCACGGTGGAGCGCTGCGGCCCGCGCAGCATCGGCACGGTGAACTCGTTGAGCGCGGAGACCCGGCGCCGCAGCCTCGACGGCAGTACCTGCTCCAGCTTGGCGAGGGCCCGTACGGAGGCTTCCCCGATCCCCTCGACCCCGTTCCCGGCGGCGGTCCGCAGCCCGACGGCCACGGCCACGGCCTCGTCGTCGTCCAGCAGCAGCGGCGGCAGCTCGGCCCCCGCCCCCAGCTGGTACCCGCCGCCGGTCCCGGGACTGGCGTTCACCGGATAGCCCAGCTCCCGCAGCCGGTCCACGTCCCGCCGGACGGTCCGCGCGGTCACCCCGAGCCGTTCGGCGAGATCGGCCCCGGTCCATTCGCGGTGAGCCTGCAACAGGGACAACAGACGCAGCAGTCGCGCGGAGGTATCGAGCATGGCCGAAGTCTGCCAGCGGCGAACTGCGCCGGGGCACGCCCGTGTTCAGCGGCGAGGCGTCCCGGTGGGCGACGACGGGGCCACGGCCGGAGCGGGCGACGGACGGGGAGCCGGGGCAGGCGTCGCCTCCCCCGGGACCGCCGGAACCACCGGGACCGCCGGAGGGGCGGTCGCCCGCTCCGGAATGGCCAGCAGCATGCCCACCTCGATCGCCTCGGGCCGGGCCCCGATCAGCTCCCGGTTCGCCTCGTACAGCGCCCGCCAGCCGCCCGGCACCGTGTGCTTGCGCGCGATCGTCACCAGCGTGTCCCCGTCCCGCACCACGTGCATCCGCCCGGCCAGCCCGTACCGCTTCGAGCACGCGGGCCAGGCGTCCCAGCCCTGTCGGCCGATCACGTCCTCCGCGACCCGGATCTGCTGCCCCCGGCTCGCCAGGTCCGCCCGCGGCGCGAACGCGGGCCCTCCGTACTCCACCCACGTCAGGTGCCAGAACTGCAGCCCGCCGTAGAAGCCGTTGCCGGTGTTGATCGCCCAGCGCCCGCTGCTCTCGCAGTCGGCGACGCAGTCCCAGGGCCACTGCCCGCCCGGCCCGCAGTCCCCCGGCCCGCTCCCGATCAGGCCCGGCGAACCGGGGTGCGACGCCCCCGCCGGCCCGGGCGCGGGCGGCGGCGGTGCCGCGCCGGCCGCCGCCGTACCGGAGGGGAGTACGAGGACCAGTACGGCGGCGACGGCAGCGGCACCGGCGGCACGCCGGATCCGGAGGTGGGGCACCGGGTCACGCTACGCAGCCCGCACCGCCGTCCCGGCCCGGCGCACCGGGCGCGCCCCGCGCCCCACCCGGTCGGCCGACCGGCCACCCCTTCCCCAAACGGCCATCCTCGGCCACCAACTGCGCACAAGAAGAAAACAGTTGGCACGAAAGGGAAGCTCCGGTCGGACGGTTCACTCCTCCGGGGGCCCGGTTCGATTCCGTTCCCTCCAATGGCGTGACCCCGGCCGCCGCTCCCCCGTTGATCCCGGTGAGCCGGGAACCGCCCGGCCCCCGCACCTATGCCGAGGAGCCACCCCGTGCCGCGCATGCTCGACGTCAGTGATGAGGTACGTGCCGAGATCGGTGACGAAGAAGCCGACAGGCTGCTCGTCGGCGAGGACGCGCCGCGCAGTTACGACTGCACCTCCTGTCGCACCCCGGGCGACCCCGAGAACGACCGCACCAGCACGGTGCTGTTCGTCGGCGAGGAGACCGCCGTCCTCGCCTTCGCCCACGCCACCTGCATCCCCTCGCAGGTCGTCTCCGTGTCCGAGGAGCAGCTCCAGGGCGCCGTGGCGAGCATCACCGGCGACAGCCCGGCCCCCGGCGCGCCCGCGGCCGCCGGTGCCCCGCAGAACGTGCCCGGCGGCCAGGCCGTCCTCGGCATCACCAGCGGTCTGATCCTGATCGGCGGCGAGCTCCACCCCGCCCTCGTCGTCGAGCCGACCGCGCCGATCGCCCGCCCCGGCAGCGACGGCCCCGGCGACGACTTCCTCCCGCTCCTCATCGAGCAGGGCTTCATCCCCGTCACGGACACGGCCGAGCTCCCCACCCCGCTGAACGGCTGGTCGGTCCTGCTCGCCGGCGGCCAGCTGCACGCCGTCCTCCAGCCGGGCACCGAGGGCAGCCGCCCGGTCGCCTGGTGGCAGGCGCACCAGGCGCTGTCGGTCACCGACGGCTGGCGGGCCGCCGTCAACAAGAACCAGCGCGTGCTCATCTACGCCGCCCCGGTCGGCTCCATCGGCCAGCAGCCCCGTGAGGACCTGCTGCGCGACGCGCTGGACAAGGCGGCCGCCGCGGGCAAGCTCGTGGCCGCCTCGATGCCCCTGGCGGGCACTCCGGGCGCCTGATCCGGGAGGCTCCACAGCCGGTACCGGAACGGCCGCCCGGCCCCCCGCCGCAGGGGGGGCCGGGCGGCGTGCGCCGGGGGTGCGGTCCGTCCCGCGCACCCCCGGCGATCTGCGTTTTTCCGGGCCGTCACCCCGCATCCGCAAGGCGCTCGTTTCGTTGGCTGATACGTGCATCCATACGACTCCTCCCGCGCCCCGTCCCGTACGAGCACCGTCTCGCACACCCCGATCTACGACACCCTGTACTCGGAGTACCTGCGGTCCTTCCGCGCGCTGCCGGGCGACCGAACGGGCGAGGAGGACCTCGGGTTCACGGCCTTCTCGTACGGGTACACCGGCACGGTCAGCCCGTACGGGACGGGCCCGTACGGGACGGGCCCGTACGGCACCGGCTCGTACGGCGGCTGGAACGGTTCGTCGTGGCAGGAGACCGACAGTCGGCAGCCCGCGTACCTCCCGCAGCCGCAGCCCCAGCCCCTCTACTCGTACGCGGGCGGCTCCGGATACGCCGACGGGCGGCAGCGCCAGACCGGGATGACACACGTCCCGGCGGCCCTGCCGCCCGCTCCGCGCCGGGGCTACTGAGCCCGCGGCGGCGTACTGCGCCTGCTACTTCTTCTTCTTGTACTGGGCGCCGCGCTTCTCGCGCACCCGCACCGAGATGTGGATCGGGGTGCCCTCGAAGCCGAACTCCTCGCGCAGCCGGCGCTCGATGAAGCGCCGGTAGCCGTGCTCCAGGAAGCCCGAGGCGAAGAGGACGAACCGCGGCGGCTTGCTGCCCGCCTGGGTACCGAACAGGATGCGGGGCTGCTTGCCGCCGCGGATCGGGTGCGGGTGGGCGGCGACGACCTCGCCGAGGAAGGCGTTCAGGCGGCCGGTCGGGACGCGCGTCTCCCAGCCCGCGAGGGCGGTCTCGATCGCCGGGACCAGCTTCTCCATGTGGCGGCCGGTGAGCGCCGAGACGTTCACCCGGGGCGCCCAGGCGACCTGCTGCATCTCGGTCTCGATCTCGCGCTCGAGGTAGTAGCGGCGCTCCTCGTCGAGCTCGTCCCACTTGTTGTAGGCGATCACGATCGCGCGGCCGGACTCGACGGCCATGGTGATGATGCGCTGGTCCTGGACGCTGATCGTCTCGGTGGTGTCGATCAGGATGACCGCGACCTCCGCCTTCTCCACGGCCGCGGCCGTGCGCAGGGAGGCGTAGTAGTCGGCGCCCTGCTGAAGGTGGACCTTCTTGCGGATGCCGGCGGTGTCGACGAACTTCCAGGTGACGCCGCCGAGCTCGATCAGCTCGTCGACCGGGTCGCGGGTGGTGCCGGCCAGCTCGTTGACGACGACACGGTCCTCCTTCGCGACCTTGTTGAGCAGCGAGGACTTGCCCACGTTCGGGCGGCCGATCAGCGCGATGCGGCGCGGACCGCCGATGGCGGCGCCGCCGAAGGTCTGCTCGGGGGCCTCGGGCAGGGCTTCGAGGACGGCGTCCAGCATGTCGCCGGTGCCGCGGCCGTGCAGCGAGGAGACCGGGTGCGGCATGCCGAGGCCCAGGGACCACAGGGAGGCCGCGTCGGACTCGCCGCTCTGGCCGTCCACCTTGTTGGCGCACAGCACGACGGGCTTCTTGGACTTGCGCAGCAGGCGTACGACCGCCTCGTCGGTGTCGGTGGCGCCGACCTTGGCGTCGACGACGAAGACCACGGCGTCGGCGGCCTCGATGGCGTACTCGGCCTGGGCGGCGACGGAGGCGTCGATGCCGAGGACGTCCTGCTCCCAGCCGCCGGTGTCGACGACCGTGAAGCGGCGGCCCGCCCACTCGGCCTCGTACATGACGCGGTCGCGGGTGACGCCGGGCTTGTCCTCGACGACCGCCTCGCGGCGGCCGATGATGCGGTTCACCAGGGTCGACTTGCCGACATTGGGCCGGCCTACGACGGCGAGGACGGGGAGGGGGCCGGCAGCGGCCTCCTCAAGGGCACCTTCGACGTCCTCGATGTCGAAGCCCTCTTCCGCGGCGAGCTCCATGAACTCCGCGTACTCGGCATCGCCAAGTGCTCCGTGGTCGTGCTGGTCGTTCATGAAGTCCGTTCCTCGTCGATCGTGGTGGTCGGTGGTACCCGCGCAGCGCAGTTCCACTACTAGGTCAAGTCTCGCTCAGCGCCCGGTGAGGCGCTTGGCATCGGCCAGGTGGGCGGTCAGCCGGTCCTGGATGCGTACGGTGGCCTCGTCCAGCGCCGTACGGGTACGGCGGCCGGTGCCGTCCCCGGCGTCGAAGGCCGACCCGAAGACGACGTCGACCCGGCTCTTGAGAGCGGGCAGGCCCTTGACGAGCCGTCCGCGGGTGTCGCCGCTGCCGAGCACGGCCACCGGCACTATGGGCGCGCCGCTGCGGACCGCGAAGTACGCGAGGCCCGCGCGCAGCGAGGCGAAGTCGCCCTCGCCCCGGGTTCCCTCGGGGAAGATCCCCAGGGCCCCTCCGTTGTCGAGCACGCCGAGGGCGCGGCTTATCGCCGTCCGGTCGGCTCCGCCGCGGTCGACCTTGACCTGCCCGATCCCTTCGAGGAAGGGGCCGAGCGGGCCGACGTACGCTTCCTTCTTGATCAGGAAGTGCAGGGGCCGCGGCGCGGTCCCCATCACCATCGGGCCGTCGATGTTGTGCGAGTGGTTCACGGCAAGGATGACAGGGCCGGAGGCGGGCACCTTCCAGGCGCCGAGCACGCGGGGCTTCCACAGCCCGTACATGAGCCCGATGCCGATGCGCCTGCCGACCGCCGCACCCTTGAGGGAGGGCGCTTCGCTCACTTGCCGCCCGCCCGCTTCTGGCTGCCTTCGGTCGCGCTCCGCCGCTCCTCGACGAGCGTGACGACACACTCGATCACCTGGTCGAGGGTGAGCTCGGTGGTGTCCACCTCCACGGCGTCACCGGCCTTGGCCAGCGGGGAGGTCTTGCGGCCGGAGTCGGCCGCGTCGCGCTTGATGAGCGCCTCCTTGGTGGCCGCGAGGTCGACGGCCTCCTTGCCGCGGAGCTCACCGCTGCGCCGGGCGGCGCGGGCCTCGGCGGAGGCGGTCAGGAAGATCTTGAGGTCGGCGTCGGGCAGGACGGTGGTGCCGATGTCCCGGCCCTCGACGACGATGCCCTCGGCCTCCTCGGCCGCCTCGGCGGCGATGGAGCGCTGGAGCTCGGTGATGAGGGTGCGCACCTCGGGGACGGCGCTGACGGCGCTGACCTTGGAGGTGACCTCCTGGGTGCGGATGGGGCCGGCGGCGTCCAGGCCGTCCACCGTGATGGTGGGGGCGGCCGGGTCGGTGCCGGAGACGATGGCGGGCTTGCCCGCGGCGACCGCGATGGCCTGCGGGTCGTCGGTGTCGACACCGTTGGTGATCATCCACCAGGTGATGGCCCGGTACTGCGCCCCGGTGTCCAGGTAGCGCAGGCCGAGCTTTGCCGCCACGGCCTTGGACGTGCTGGACTTGCCCGTGCCGGAGGGACCGTCGATGGCGACGATCACGGCTGCCGGAGCTGCGGTTTCCACGGTGCGGGCACCTTCCTGGTTGCGCGTACGTGTCCGGGCGCGCCAAAGCGCCCCTCCCCAAGGTTACCGGCCCCGGGAACCCCCCGGCCCCGCGCGCTCGATCCCCGGAGCCGCACCCCCGCCGCGCCCGGCGCCGTAGCGGCCCGCATCCGGCTCGGCGCCCCGCCAGCAAGCGGCCCGCGGCCTACTGCTGGCGCAGCGCCCAGCCCCGCTCGCGCAGCTCGGCGGTCAGGCCGGCCGCCGCCCGCGGCTCCACCATCAGCTGGACCAGGCCGGCCTGCTGACCCGTCGCGTGCTCGATCCGCACGTCCTCGATGTTGACCCCGGCCCGCCCGGCGTCGGCGAAGATCCGGGCCAGCTCGCCCGGCTGGTCGCTGATGAGGACGGCCACCGTCTCGTAGACCGTGGGCGCCGCGCCGTGCTTGCCCGGCACCCGGACCCGGCCCGCGTTCCCGCGCCGCAGTACGTCCTCGATGCCCGCGGCGCCGCCGCGCCGCTTCTCCACGTCGGCCGACTGGAGCCCGCGCAGCGCGTCCACGGTCTCCTCCAGGTCGGCCGCGATGCCGGCCAGGACGTCGGCCACGGGGCCCGGGTTCGCCGACAGGATCTCCACCCACATCCGCGGGTCGGAGGCCGCGATGCGGGTGACGTCGCGGATGCCCTGCCCGCACAGCCGGACCGCCGTCTCGTCGGCCTCCTCCAGCCGCGCGGCGACCATGCTCGACACCAGCTGCGGGGTGTGCGAGACGAGCGCCACGGCCCGGTCGTGCGCGTCCGCGTCCATCACGACGGGCACGGCCCGGCACAGGGACACCAGCTCCAGCGCGAGGTTCAGCACCTCGTGGTCCGTGTCCCGGGTGGGGGTCAGCACCCACGGACGGCCCTCGAAGAGGTCCGCGGTGGCGGCCAGGGGCCCGGACTTCTCCTTGCCCGCCATCGGGTGCGTGCCGATGTACGCGGTGACGTCCACGCCGAGCGCCGCCAGCTCCCGGCGGGGTCCGCCCTTGACGCTGGCCACGTCCACGTACGCCCGCGCCGCTCCGCGGCCGATCGCGTCGGCCAGCGTCGCGGCCACGTGGGCCGGGGGCACGGCGACGATCGCGAGGTCGACCGCGCCGTCCACGGGCTCGTCCGTACCGGCGCCGAGCGCGGCCGCCGTATGGGCCTGGGCCGGGTCGTGGTCGACGAGGTGCACGGTGATGCCGCGGGCGGTCAGGGCGAGCGCCGCGGAGGTGCCGATCAGTCCGGTTCCGATGACGACGGCGGTTCTCACGGGGACTCCAGGGTTTGCTGCGGCACGGTGACGGGACTGCCCGGCCAGAGTAGCCAGCCGGGACGGGCGAAGGGCCCGGCGGCCCGTCCCGTGGAACGGCGGCCGGGCCCTGGGAGCCGCCGTGTCCGCGTGGCAGCGGCGTACCCGGCGCCGAGACGCGGACAATGTCACCCATGACGGACACTGCTGCCACTTGGTGCACGCGCCGCTCCCGGTCACTGCGGTAGAACGATCGGCATGATCTTCCACCTCGTCCCGTTCGCCGACTGGACCGCGGCGCCCGAACTGCCGTACGCCCCGCCCTCGCTCGGCTCGGAGGGTTTCGTGCACTGTTCGGCGGACCGCCCCACGGCGCTCGCGATCGCCGACACGCACTACCGCGAGGTGGCGGGGACGCTGCTCGCGGTGGAACTCGACGAGGACGCACTGACCGCCGAGGTCCGCCGCGAAGGTGAATCCGGCGGCCTGTACCCACACGTCCACGGCCCGTTGAACCGGAGCGCCGTGATCCGCGTGTGGGAGGTGGTACGCACACCCGGCAGTCCCGCCACACTGGCCCCATGGCCGCCGGGCCACTGAAACGGCGCGGCAGGCTTCACCTGGAGCCCGTCGCAGGCCAGGATGCTGCTCGCCCATCCGGCCACGAAGCGAGGAGAGACACGCATGAGCGATCCCACGAACACGGCCCGGCGCACGGTACTCACGGCCGGCGCGGCCGCCCTGGCAGGGGGCGCGCTCACCGCCTGCGGCAGTGACGGCGAGAAGACGCCCGCGAGCGGGTCGGCGACCGCGCCCGACGTGTCCGCCCCTTCGGCCCAGCCGGACACCTCCCAGCCGGGCTCGTCCCAGCCCGCGGGGGGCGGCAAGGCCATCGCCAAGGCGGCGGACGTGCCGGTCGGCGGCGGCACGGTGCTGAAGGAGGAGAAGCTGGTCGTCACCCAGCCCACCGCCGGGTCCTACCGCTGCTTCAGCGCCGTCTGCACCCACCAGGGCTGCCTGGTGAACAAGGTGGCGGACGGCACCATCGACTGCCCCTGCCACGGCAGCAAGTTCGCGGTGGCGGACGGGGCCGTGACCAAGGGACCGGCCACCCGTCCGCTCCCGGAGAAGAAGATCACGGTCGCGTCGGACGGCAGTATCTCGCTCGCATAGCGGCAGGCCAGGAGCCTAGGCTCCACGGATGGACGAACTGACGCTGGTACGGGACCACACGGTCTACCAGTGCGTGATGGGCTCCCGGGCCTTCGGGCTGGCGACGGAGGCGAGCGACACCGACCGACGCGGTGTCTACCTCGCCCCGACGCCGCTGTTCTGGCGGTTCGGGAAGCCCCCCACGCACGTGGAGGGCCCTCGGGAGGAGGAGTTCTCCTGGGAGCTGGAACGCTTCTGCGAACTGGCCCTGCGCGCCAACCCGAACATCCTGGAGTGTCTGCACTCCCCCCTGGTGGAACAGCTGACGCCGGTCGGCGAGGAGTTGCTCTCGCTGCGCGAGGCCTTCCTCTCCCGCCGGTCCCACACCAGTTTCAGCCGGTACGCGGCCTCCCAGCGCGGCAAACTCCTCGCGGACGTCCGCAACCACGGCGCCCCGCGCTGGAAGCACGCCATGCACCTGATGCGCCTGCTCCTGTCCTGCCGCGACCTCCTGCGCACGGGCCGCCTGACCATCGACGCGGGCCCGTACCGCGACCGCCTCCTCGCGGTCCGGCGCGGCGAGCTCACCTGGGACGAGGCCGACGCCTGGATGTCGCGCCTCGTGGCGGAGACCGAAGCGGCCCTGATCGCCACCCCGCTCCCCGCGGAGCCCGACCACGCCCGCGTCGAGGACTTCCTCGTCCGCACCCGCCGCGCGTCAGCCCTCGCCGTCCGCTAGGGCACGCCGCCGTACGACGAACTCGTCGAGCGCGTCGTACGCGGTCCCTGCTCCGGCAGGGCGGAGGCCGCCTGCGCCTCGTCCAGCACCCGGTGCAGCGCCTCGAACTCCTCCCGTACGGCGGCGACGGGCGGCCCCTCGTACGCCCCGTGCTCGGCGGCCGCCTTGGCCTCGATGAGCCCGGCCAGCCGGCCGGGTGCCTCCGGGACCTCCGCCAGCAGGGTCGGCAGGTGCGCCTGCACCTCGGCCGAGCGCATCAGGTGGATGCCGGTGAGCAGGGCCCGGAAGGCGTAGAGCAGCGGTTTGAGTTCGGCGGCCTTCTCGAAGAGCCGCCACTGGGTGTTGGCGAAGCCCCGGTAGTGGTGGGCGTGGTGGGAGGTCAGCACGCCCGGGGCCAGCGCCACGAGTTCGGCGTGGGCGGGCGTCGTGTGGACCACCAGCGGGGACAGCAGCTGTTCCAGGACGTAGCCGTTGCGGCGCAGCAGCAGCGTCACGAACTTGCGCAGGTCGTGCGTGACCAGGTCCATCTCCACGCCGTCGCGGTCCCACATGCGGCTGCGGGTCTCCTCAGGGGCGCGCAGGCCCAGCAGCGCCGCCGCCGGCAGGACGTGGACACCGCGCAGGTCGATGTCCGAGTCCTGTGAGGGGAAGCCGTAGAGGTGGGCGCCCGACACCGTGGCGAAGAGCAGCGGGTCGGGCTGCTCGGCCACGACCGGGGTCAGGTCGGGACTCAGTGCGTCCAGCATGGTTCACGCGTCCCAGAGGGTGCCGAAGGCCAGGAGTTCGTCGCGGTACTCGATGCCGCCCTCCCAGTCGCGGGGCCAGATGTCCGCGCCGAGGTGGGCGCCCGCGAAGGCGCCCGCGAGGCAGGCGATGGAGTCGGAGTCGCCCCTCGTGCAGGCCGCGCGGCGCAGGGCCAGGAGGGGTTCCTCCGGGAAGAGCAGGAAGCACTGCAGGGCCGTGGCGAGGGCCTCCTCCGCGATCCAGCCGTCGCCCGTGGTCAGGCAGGGGTCCGTCTCGGGGGACGGGGTCCGCAGGGCGGCCGCCAGCCGGTCGAGGGCCGTCAGGCAGTCGTCCCAGCCCCGCGCGATGAAGGACTCCGCGGAGGCGTCGGATGCCGTCCGCACCCACAGGTCCCCGAGCCAGCGCTCGTGGTAGCGGGTCCGGTTCTCCAGGGCGTACGAGCGCAGCTGTCCGACCAGGCCCGTCACCTCGGTGCCGGCGGCCAGCAGGTACACGGCCCGCGCCGTCAGGTCGGAGGCGGCGAGCGCCGTCGGGTGGCCGTGGGTGAGGGCCGACTGGAGCTGGGCGGCGCCGACCCGCTCCTCCTCGGTCCAGCCGGGGACGAGCCCCACCGGGACCACCCGCATGTTCGCGCCGCAGCCCTTGGAGCCGATCTGGCTGGCGTCGCGCCAGTCCCGCTCCGGGTCCGCGAGGAGCCGGCAGGCGGTCATGCAGGTGCGGCCCGGCGCCCGGTTGTTCTCCGGGGAGTGGTACCAGTCGACGTACTCCTCGCGGACCGGCCGGGCGAGGCGCAGCGGGCCCACCCGGCCCCGCTCGACGGCCGTGCGTATGCCGCGCGCCAGGGCGAGGGTCATCTGGGTGTCGTCCGTGACGATCGCCGGGCGGGGCAGCTTCATCTCCCGCCAGGGGCCGGTCTTGGCCAGGATCGACGGGACGTCGTTGAACTCGGTCGGGAAGCCGAGGGCATCGCCCAGGGCCAGCCCGAGCAGGGCGCCGGTCGCGGCTCGTTTCGTCATCGAGTGGGTCCTTCCGGTCGGAGCAGCGGGGGGTGGAGGGCGGTCGCGGGGCCGGCCCGGTACAGCGCGGCCGGTTTGCCTCGTCCGCCGGTCAGCCGGGCGGCGCCGGGCACGGCTTCGACGAACCCGGGCGTGGCGAGGACCTTGCGGCGGAAGTTGGGTCGGTCCAAGGCCGTGTCCCAGACGGTCTCGTAGACGCTCTGGAGCTCCCCGAGGGTGAATTCGGGCGGGCAGAAGGCGGTGGCCAGGCAGGTGTACTCCAGCTTCGAGCCGATCCGCTCCCGGGCGTCCGCCAGGATCACCGCGTGGTCGAAGGCCAGCCCGGGGACCTCCCCCACCGGCGTCCAGCGGGCTTGGGCCGCGTCGCCGCCGCCCTGCGCGAGCGGCTCCGGCATGTCCGGGACCAGCGCCGTGAAGGCCACGGAGACCACCCGCATCCGGGGATCACGGTCCGGCTCGCTGTACGTGCGCAGCTGCTCCAGGTGCAGGCCGGCCACCAGGGCCGCCGACAGGCCGGTCTCCTCGGCCAGCTCGCGGCGGGCGGCCGCCTCGGCGGACTCCCGGGGCAGGAGGAAGCCGCCGGGGAGCGCCCAGGCCCCCGCGTACGGCTCCTGGCCTCGCCGGATCAGCAGCACGTGCAGCCGGCCGCCCCGTACGGTGAACACCGCGAGGTCGACGGTCACCGCGAACGGTTCGAAGGCGTGCGGGTCGTAGCCCGCGGGCAGCGCCCCGCTCACCGGGTCTCCGGCAGGGGATCGGCGAAGTGCCAGCCCTCGGTGAGCAGTTCGTCGACGGCCGCCACGGCCGCCGCCAGCCGCTCCTCGCGGTCGCCCCGTACGAGGAGGAAACGCCTGCCGGTGCGCTCCAGTTCCTCGCGGAACCGCCCGGTCATCCAGGGCCGCAGGTGCGGGCCGTCCCGCAGCCCGTCGTCCTCGAAGGGCACGTCGGCGTCGTCCGTCAGCAGGTACAGGTCGCGCCGGGTGAGGGAGGCGGTCTTCTCGACCTCCTCGTTGCGTCCGCCGACGTAGCGCTCGTGCCAGATGCCGGTTGCGAAGGAATCGGTGTCGCAGAACAGCACCGGGGAGCCCAGCCGGGCCGCCCGCTCCTCGTCCGCGTCCTGGCGCCGCGCGATGACGGGGAACTCCTCGGAGGTGAAGGTGATGTCCTCCCAGGCGGCCGCGGGGTCGGCGGCGCGGGCCGCCGCCAGCTTCTCCTCGCTGTACGAGCGCCCGTACTCGGCGACCCAGCCCGTCCCGGCCCACACCCCGCCGCGCCGCCGGTAGTGCGCGGCCAGTGCCCGAGACAGCGTCGTCGTCCCCGTGGACTCGGCGCCGAGCACGACGACCCGCCGCGTCAGGAAGGCCCGTACCGCCGGGCCCAGGAAGTCCCAGCAGCCGACGGGATCCGCCCGCACCGCCGTCCCGGAGACCGGGAACAGCGTCCGCGCCGGGTCCACGCAGACCTCGTCGGCACCGAACCGCCTCGCGAGCTCGGTCCCGTACTCCTCCGAGGTGAAGACGGCGTCCACCGGCCCGGCCACCGCGGCCCGGAAGATCGCCATGTGCGCCTCCCAGACGGCCGGGTCGTACAGGTCGACCGGGACGTCGTCGACCGCGCCGACGACCTCCGCGCCCGGGTGCGCCTCGCGCATCCAGGCGACGCGGTCGGCGAGCGGGACGGACTCCACGGAGGCCGCGCAGACCAGCACGGTCAGCCGCTCGCACTGGTCCTGGGCGGTGCGCACCAGGTGGTGGTGGCCGGCGTGCGGCGGATAGAACTTGCCGAGGACCAGGCCGTGCCCGTAGCGCCTCACGCCCGCGCCTCCATGGCCGTACGGGCCCCCCGGGCCGGGAGCGTGCGCCGCCAGCCGATCAGGCCGACCACGCACAGCGCGAGGAAGGCGACGTAGAGGACGGAGGTGAGGTAGAGCTCCTTGTAGGCGTAGAGCGGGATGTAGACGAGGTCGGCGGCGATCCACAGCCACCACGACTCGACGAGCTTGCGGCACTGGCCGTAGGTGGCCGCGAGCGAGAGCCCTGTCGTCAGGGCGTCCCAGAACGGGACCGTGGAGTCGGTGACCTCGCCCAGCAGCAGGGTCAGGCCGAGCACCCCCACCGCCCCCGCCGCGGCCAGCCAGACCCATTCGGTGCGCGTGGTGCGGCGCACCGGCAGGGCCTCGGCGGTTCCTGGTCCACCCCCGTGGGTCCAGGACCACCAGCCGTACGCGGCGAGGGCGATGAAGACGATCTGCAGCCCGGCGTCGGCGTAGAGGCCGGCCTGGGTGAAGAGCACGATGAAGAAGATGTTGTTAGCGATGCCGATCGGCCAGTTGGCGACGTGCTGCCGGGCCACGAGCCAGACGCACAGGGCACCAGTGGCGAATCCGAGTACCTCGGTCCAGCTCATGACGGCCCCTCCTTTAATAGTCACGTTGACTATAAACAGAGGGACGGGTCCCGGACAAGGGAAAAGCCCGCAGCGCCGTAAGGCACTGCGGGCTTTCCTCGGGCCTGGCGGTCAGGCGATCAGGCGGTCCTACAGACCGACCTCGCGCATCAGCATGCCGACCTCGGTGTTGGTCAGGCGGCGCAGCCAGCCGGACTTCTGGTCGCCCAGCTCGATCGGGCCGAAGGAGGTCCGGACGAGCTTGTCGACGGGGAAGCCCGCCTCGGCCAGCATGCGGCGGACGATGTGCTTGCGGCCCTCGTGGAGGGTGACCTCGACCAGGTAGTTCTTGCCGACCTGGTCGACGACGCGGAAGTTGTCGGCGCGGGCGTACCCGTCCTCCAGCTCGATGCCGTCCTTGAGCCGCTTGCCGATGTCGCGCGGCAGCGAGCCGGTGATCGCGGCCACGTAGGTCTTCTGCACGCCGTACTTCGGGTGCGTGAGGCGGTGGGCCAGCTCACCGTGGTTGGTGAGCAGGATGATGCCCTCGGTCTCGGTGTCGAGCCGGCCGACGTGGAAGAGGCGCGTCTCACGGTTGGTGACGTAGTCGCCCAGGCACTGGCGGCCGTCCGGGTCCTCCATGGTGGAGACGACACCGGCGGGCTTGTTCAGCGCGAAGAAGAGGTACGACTGGGTGGCGACGGTCAGGCCGTCCACCTTGATCTCGTCCTTCGGCTGGACGCGCTTGCCCTGCTCCAGCACGATCTCGCCGTTGACCTCGACGCGGGCCTGTTCGATGAGCTCCTCGCAGGCGCGGCGCGAGCCCATGCCGGCGCGGGCGAGCACCTTCTGCAGGCGCTCCCCCTCCTCCTCGGCACCCGGGAAGGTCTTGGGCGTCTTGATCACGGGCTTGTCGGCGTACCGGTCGCGCACGCGCTCCTCGATCCGCGCGTCCAGTTCACGCGGGCGGGACTGGCCGCTGCGGCTGCCCGGGCCGCGGCGCGGGCCGCCGGCCCCGCCGATGCCGGGGGTCTTGGAGGTCTTGGGGCCGCCCTTGGCGCCACCGCGCGCGGCTCCGCCACGCGCACCGCCGCCGCCTGCCTTGGGGCCCGAGCGGCCGCTGCGCTCGCCCTCGGGGCCCACGTCGTAGCGGCGCTCCTCGGGGCGCGGGTTGCGGGGACGCTGGGGCGCCTGGTCGCGGTCACGGTCGCCACCGGAGGAGGAGCCGCCCCGGTAGCCGCCGCCGGAGCCGCCACCGCGGTAGCCGCCGCCACCGGAGGAGGAGCCGCCGCGGGAGCCACCACCGCCGGAGGAGGAGCCGCCACCGCGGTAGCCACCGCCACCGCCACCGGAGCCGCCACGGGCGCTACCACGCCCGCCGCCGCCACCGCCGCTGCTGCTGTTCCTGTTGCCGCCGCCGTTGCCGTTGCCGCTGCTTCGCATCAAAGTTCCGTCGTCTTGTCGTCGTCTTCATCGGTATCCGGTGAGTCCGGATCGAACGACGGAACACCTTCCTGCGTCTCGGCTTCGATCGCGTCCGCCTCGGGGAGGAAGGGCGCGAGCTCCGGGAGCTCGTCCAGGCCTCGTAGGCCCATCCGCTCCAAAAAGTGGTTCGTCGTCCTGTACAGGATCGCACCTGTTTCGGGTTCCGTCCCCGCCTCCTCCACCAGACCCCGCTGGAGGAGGGTCCGCATGACCCCGTCGCAGTTGACTCCGCGGACCGCCGAGACCCGCGACCGGCTCACCGGCTGGCGGTACGCGACGACCGCCAGGGTCTCAAGGGCCGCCTGGGTGAGACGGGCCTGCTGGCCGTCCAGTACGAAGCCTTCGACCGCCGGGGCGTACTCGGCCCGGGTGTAGAACCGCCAGCCGCCGGCGACCGGGCGCAGCTCGAAGCCGCGGCCCTGGAGGGTGTACTCGTCGGCGAGCTCGCGCAGCGCGTCCGCCACTTCGCGCGGGGTGCGCTCCAGCACCTTGGCGAGGTGCGCCTCGGTCGCGGGCTCGTCCACGACCATGAGGACGGCCTCCAGGGCCGGCTTCAGCTCCAGCGCGGCCACCGCGCTCGCGTCGCTGCTCAATCCTTCGCCTCCACGATCTGGTCGAACTCGTCGGTCACGGTCGGCATGCCGTCGCCGTCCCCGCCGCTCCAGCGCACGGTCAGGGTCTGCAGGGCCTCCTCCTGGTCCAGGGCCACCGCCTTCTCGCGGTAGAGCTCCAGGAGCGCCAGGAAGCGGGCGACGACGGTGAGGGTGTCCTCGGTGTCCTCGGTGAGCTCCTGGAAGGTGGCCTCGCCGCGGGCCTTCAGCATCCGTACGACGAGCCCGGCCTGCTCGCGCACGCTGACGAGCGGCGCGTGGATGTGGTCCACGTAGACCTGGGGCTTGGCCTTGGGCTGCATGGCCTTGACGGCGAGGCGTGCGAACCCCTCCGGGCCGATGGTGATGACGACCTCGGGCAGCAGGTCGGCGTGGTGCGGCTCCAGCCCCACGGTCCGCGGGTACCGCTTGCCCTCCGCCTCCGCCCGCCGCTCGAAGATCTCGGCGATCTGCTTGTACGCCCGGTATTGCAGCAGGCGCGCGAAGAGCAGGTCGCGCGCCTCCAGCAGGGCGAGGTCGGCCTCGTCCTCGACCTCGGCGGCCGGCAGCAGCCGGGCGGCCTTCAGGTCCAGCAGGGTGGCGGCGACGACGAGGAACTCGGTCGTCTGGTCGAGGTCCCAGTCGGGCCCCATGGCCCGGATGTGCGCCATGAACTCGTCGGTGACCTTCGACAGCGCGACCTCGGTGACGTCGAGCTTGTGCCGCGAGATCAGCTGGAGCAGCAGGTCGAAGGGCCCCTCGAAGTTGGCGAGCCGCAGTGTGAACCGCCCGTCGCCCCCGCCCGGGACCGGAGGCTCGGCCGGGGTCCGGGGCTCGGCCGGGCTCGGGGGCTGGGCCGGTCTCGGGGGCTCCGCCTGGCTCGGTACCGGGGGCTCGGCCGGGGCCGGGGGCTCGTCGCGGCCTTCAGGGGCCCCGCCAGCGGGCCCGTGGACCTCCGGGGGCTCCGTCCCGCCGTCGGGCCGCCCCCGCCGCGCAGCGGGCGGCTCAGGGCCGTCCTGCGGCGTACCGGGCCCGCGGCCCAGGAGTCGCCGGGTCGGTCGGCCGGGTTCGGCGGGGAAGGGCATCGCGGTCCAGGTGGTGCGCAGCGGGCGGCAGGCGAGGGGCCCGGGGAGTCGCCCGCGGCCACGAGCAGCCTAAGGGCTGACCTGCCCATCCGGCCGGATGGGCCCGCGGGGCCGGGCCGGGCGGACCCGACCCGGTCCGCAGGGGCGCGGGCGCGGCCGGTCAGCGGCCGCGGAGGCGCCGTACGAGGATGCTCGCGTCCCCGCGGGATTCGAGATCGGCGAGGACGACCGCCACCGCCTCGCGGACGATGCGGCCGCGGTCGACCGCCAGGCCGTGCTCCCCGCGCAGCACCAGCCGCGCGTGCTCCAGGTCCATGAGCTCCTCGGCGGAGACGTAGACCGTGATCTTCTCGTCGTGCCGCTCCCGCCCGCTGGGCCGCCGGTTGGCGCCCCGGCCCTGCCCCTTGCCCCGCCGGTCCGGCTGGGCCGGCCCGTTGGCGGAGCTGACAGAACCTTCCTGCGGCCGCCGGGGTGCGCCCACCACCGGATCCGGGCCGGCCTCGGCCTCCCGGCTGCGGCCCTCCCCCGCCGTGCCCTCGGCCGAGGAGGCCGAGTGCTCGGCGGCAGGCGCCTCGTCGGCGCCCCGCCTCGGCGAGGAGGACTGCAGGGCCATCCCGCCGGTCGTACGGAACAGTTCGTCGGCTCCGGGCAGACTCACTCGGCGTGACACCGGGCGAGCACCTCCCTGGCCAGCTGGCGATAGGCGGCGGCACCGACGGAGTTGGACGCGTACGTCGTGATCGGCTCACCGGCGACCGTGGTCTCCGGGAAGCGCACCGTCCGGCCGATGACCGTGTGGTAGACGTGATCGTCGAAGGCCTCGACGACGCGCGCCAGCACCTCGCGGCTGTGCACCGTACGGGAGTCGTACATCGTGGCGAGGATGCCGTCGAGCTCCAGCTCGGGGTTGAGCCGCTCCTGCACCTTCTCGATGGTCTCGGTCAGCAGCGCCACGCCGCGGAGCGCGAAGAACTCGCATTCCAGCGGGACGATGACCTTGTGAGCCGCCGTCAGGGCGTTCACGGTCAGCAGACCGAGCGAGGGCTGACAGTCGATCACGATGTAGTCGTAGTCGGCCATCAGGGGCTTCAGGGCCCGCTGCAGGGTGGACTCGCGCGCGACCTCGCTGACCAACTGCACTTCGGCAGCGGACAGGTCGATGTTGCTCGGCAGCAGGTCCATGTTGGGGACCGCCGTCTTGAGCAGCACCTCGTCGGCCGACATGCCCCGCTCCATGAGCAGGTTGTAGACCGTCAGGTCGAGTTCCATCGGGTTCACGCCGAGGCCCACGGACAGCGCGCCCTGCGGGTCGAAGTCGACGAGCAGCACGCGGCGCCCGTACTCGGCGAGAGCGGCACCCAGGTTGATGGTCGACGTGGTCTTGCCCACGCCGCCCTTCTGGTTGCACATCGCGATGATCTTCGCGGGACCGTGGTCGGTCAGCGGACCCGGGATCGGGAAGTACGGGAGCGGGCGTCCGGTCGGGCCGATCCGCTCACGGCGCTGGCGGGCAGCGTCGGGGGCGAGGGTGGCCGCGTACTCGGGGTCCGGTTCGTACTCCGCGTCGGGGTCGTAGAAGTGCCCTTCGGGCACATTGTCGTAGTCGGCGAATCCAGTGGGCTTTTCGCCGCTCCGGTCGCCGGCCCTGGAGTTCACGTCTAGGCCGTCCATGCTCTTTTGGGGCGTCGTCATGTGCTGGTGGTTTGCGAAGGTGCGGACTGCGACGGAGCCGACAGCCTCGAGCCCGGCGGGGTTCTGGCCCCGCTCCGGCGTCCCTGCTCGACCACCCCCAGGAGCAAATGTCGACTCATTCACAAGTCGTCTTACCTCCTCGGACGTGACCAGGACACTTATCGATAGGTCAGCGTGGCACCATGCCGACGGTTGGCGACTCTATGGCGTGTCACCACTCAGCGGCAACACAATCCGCCGGACCCGGCACGATGTGTCGGCAACCGAACACCGCTCTGTCAAGGGCGCACGCGCCGTCGCCACGAAGTTTCGCGGGTGCGCGAAAGGGTTAAAGGGTTACGTTCGAGGCGAGTTGAGGGGCTCCGCGGTGACCCCGGCAAACGCGTCCGGCCGGACCTTGCGGGCAAGGTCCGGCCGGATACGTGAGATTGACGTCAGTCGTTGACGTTTCAGCCGAGCAGCGTGCTCAGCTCAAGGGTCTGCAGGCCGTGGGCCTCGGCGACCGGACCGTAAACGACCTGGCCGTCATGGGTGTTGAGGCCCAGGCCGAGCGCGGGGTCACGACGCAGCGCCTCGACCCAGCCGAGGTTCGCGAGCTGCACGATGTAGGGCAGCGTGGCGTTCGTCAGGGCGTAGGTGGAGGTGTTCGGCACCGCGCCCGGCATGTTGGCGACGCAGTAGAAGACCGAGTTGTGGACCTGGAAGGTCGGCTCGGCGTGGGTGGTCGGACGGGAGTCCTCGAAGCAGCCGCCCTGGTCGATCGCAATGTCGACAAGGACACTTCCGGGCTTCATCTTGGCGACGAGCTCGTTGGTGACCAGCTTCGGGGCCTTCGCACCCGGGATCAGCACCGCGCCGATGACGAGGTCGGCCTCGATGACGGCCTTCTCCAGCTCGTAGGCGTTGGAGACGATCGTCTTGATCTTCGTGCCGAAGATCTTGTCGGCCTCGCGGAGCTTGTTGATGTCGCGGTCCAGCAGGGTCACGTGGAAGCCCATGCCGATGGCGATCTGCGCGGCGTTCCAGCCGGAGACGCCGCCGCCGATGACCACGCACTCGCCGGCGTGGGTGCCGGGCACGCCGCCCGGGAGCACGCCGCGGCCGCCGGCCGAGCGCATCAGGTGGTAGGCGCCGACCTGCGGGGCCAGGCGGCCCGCGACCTCGGACATCGGGGCGAGCAGCGGCAGCGCGCGGTTGGCGAGCTCGACCGTCTCGTACGCGATGGCGGTGGTGCCGGACTCCAGCAGGGCGTCCGTGCACTCACGGGAGGCCGCGAGGTGCAGGTAGGTGAAGAGGGTCTGGTCCTTGCGGAGGCGGTGGTACTCCTCCGCGATGGGCTCCTTGACCTTCAGCAGCAGGTCCGCGGTCTCCCAGACCTCGTCGGCGGTGCCGAGGATCTCGGCTCCGGCGGCGACGTACTCGGCGTCCGTGATCGAGGAGCCGACACCGGCGTTCTGCTCGATGAAGACCTGGTGGCCGTTGCGGACCAGCTCATGCACGCCGGCGGGCGTGATGGCGACCCGGAACTCGTTGTTCTTGACCTCGCGGGGGATGCCGACCTTCATCGTCGATCACGGTCCTTGGCTCAGGGGATATTACGGGGCACTTCCATACATACCCGCCCACAAGTACGCGCAACGGGATGCACCACGGGATGACGTGGTGAAGCCAGTTTAATGAAGGATGAACTCGTGTCTAGCCTTGCAAACAAATAATCTCAGTCGGAATCACTACGGATTTCGCAGGCTGCGGGGTCGTCTCCCAGCAATCTGTCGGCTGCGGAGCGGTGCAGCCGGGCGGCCGCGGGGTCGCCCAGCCGGTCGAGCGTGTCGGCCAACCGGACCTGCAGCGCGGCCTGCAGCCGCTGGTCCCCGGCGCGCCGCGCGAGCTCCACCGCCTCCCGGCAGGTGTGCAGCGACTCCTCGGGGCGGCCGGCGTACTCCTGGACCCGGGCCATCTCGCTCAACGCCTTCGCCTGACCCGGGACATCGGCCAGCCGGCGGTAGCCCGCGGCGGCGGCCCGCCAGCTGCGCAGCGCGTCCCCGTACCGGCCCGCGTACGTGTGTACGTTTCCGAGCCGCCCGTACAGCCGGGCCTCGTCCGGGCGCTCCCCCCGCGCGAGGGCATGGGCCAGCGCCCGGCCGAACCAGTCGGAGGCCCGGTGCCAGTCCTCCAGCTCCTGGTAGGCGCCGCCTACGGATTCCATCGCGCGGCCCGTCGCATACGGGTCGTTCGCGGCCCGTCCGGCATGCAGCGCGGCCCGGTAGCGGTCGAGGGCCTCCTGGGTCCGCCCGGTCGCGGCGTCCAGGTCGGCCAGGTTGAGCAGCGCGGCGGCCTGCTCCCGGTGCAGCCCGCGCCGCTCCGCCACGTCCAGGACCAGCCGGTGCAGCCCGTACAGCTCGGGCGCGGCCTCGGCGGTGCCGCGGTGCTCCGCGAGGGCCCGTACGAGGGCGGCCACCAGCCTGCGGGCCAGGGTGTCCAGCTCGCCGTCGGCGACGGCGAGGGTGGCCGCGGCCGTCAGCGCGGGCAGCCGGGTGTCGAGCCAGGTGGCGGCGGCCCGCCGGTCGGGGAAGCGCAGGGCCCGCGGCAGCCCCTCCAGCTTCTCCCGTACGTCCAGGCCGTCGTCCTCGCCCTCGGCCATGGCCCGGCAGGAGTGCAGGAGCCGTACGGTGCGCTCCAGCATCCGGGCCCGCGCGAGCTGGACCTCGGCGGGGCGCTCCTTGGTCTCCAGCAGGGCCTGGAGCTGGGGCACGAGGCAGCCGGGCAGCAGGAACAGGCCCTCGGGGGCGTGCCGCAGCAGGCCGAGCCCGGCGAAGTCGTCGAGCGTGGACTGGGCCGCGGCCACGGAGCAGCCCGCCAGGGCGGAGGCGGTGTGCGAGTCGACGATGCCGGCTGGGGCCAGCGGCAGCAGCCGCAGGGTCCGCTGGGCGGGCTGCGGCAGGGACTCGTAGACGAGGCGGAAGCCCCGGACGAGCGGGCCGCCGGTGCCGACGGGCATGTCGTGCAGCTGCTTGGCCACGTCAGAGACGGAGGCCTTGGGGTGGGCGGCGAGCCAGCCGCCGACGAGGGCCAGCGCGGCGGGCTGGCCGCCGCACTCCTCGGTGAGCGCCTCGGCGGCGCGGGGGTCGGCGGTGACGCGGGTGTCGCCGATGCGCTGCACGAGCATCTCCACGGCGGAGGGGGTGTCCAGCCCGCCGAGGGTGCACGGGCGGACATCCGGAATCCCGGTGAGCGGCCCCTCCGCGGTGACCACGACGAGGCACTCGGGTGTGTCCGGGAGCAGGGCGTCGACCTGGTGCGGGTCGGCGGCGTCGTCGACGAGGACGACCACCCGGCGCCCGTCGAGCGCGGTGCGCAGGGCGGAGCTGAGCTCGTCCTCGCCGGCCCCGGGCGGGGTGGGCTGCCCCAGCCCCTCCAGCAGGCCCCTGACGGCCCGCTCGGTTTCCACGGTCTGCCCGCCGGGTGCGGTGAGGCGGGTCCGGAGCACCCCGTCGGGGTACTGCCCGGCGACCTCGCGCACGAACGCCTCGGCCAGAGCGGTCCGTCCGGACCCCGGCCGCCCGGCGATCAGGAGCACGCGGGCGCGGGGTGCCTTGGCCTTTCGGCCCGAGAGGGTGTCGAGCCCGGTCCGTGCGATGTCCTCGCGCAGCTCCTTGAGCTCACGCCGCCGCCCGACGAAATCCGTCACGGATCCGCTCCTCTCCCTGCCTCCGGATTGCGAGCGTAGTTCACGCAGAGCGACGACCCGGGTGGAGCGCGGCGGACAAATCCCCCAATCGGATCAGCCGATGGTCACACCACTGAGCCGCACGGCCCCGCCGCACGGTCGGCTACGCCTCGTACGGGCGGGCCGGCCACGGGGACAGGGCCGGGCGGAGGGCGTCGACGCCGCCCGGGGCGGCCAGGGCCGCGGACAGCGCCAGGACCCCCGTCACCAGGCCCGGATTGCCGATCCGGCCCGCGAGGACGGCCCGGACCAGGTCGTTGAGCGGAATGCGGGCGGTTTCCATGTCCGCTTCCTCTTCCGACATCTTGTACCGCGCCCCCTCCGCTTCCGAGAGGCCCCGCGCGAGGAAGATCCGGATCGCCTCGTCCGAGCCGCCGGGGGACGCGAAGAAGTCGGCGAGCACCCGCCAGTCCTCCGCCTTGACGTGCGCCTCCTCGTACAGCTCCCGCTGGGCCGCGTGCAGCGGGTTCTCACCGGGTACGTCGAGCAGCCCGGCCGGGAGCTCCCACAGCCTGTGCCGTACCGGGTGCCGGTACTGGCCCAGCACGAGCACGCCGCCGTCCTCGTCCAGCGCCAGCACGCACACCGATCCCGGGTGCACCTGGTAGTCCCGGCGCACCACCGCGTCGTCCGGCATGCGTACCTGCTCGGACCGGACCGCCGTCTTCGCGCCCTCGAACGGCGTCCGGGAGGCGACGACCTCCCACGACTCGGCGGTGTCTGCAATGTCCATGGTCATGCCGGGTACCTTTCCGAAAACGCGACAGCCGGGGCAAGATCCTTGCCCCGGCTGCCTACGTTATGCGGTCAGAACCTCACTTGGCCGACTGCTGGCGCTCCACCGCCGCCTTGACCAGGCCCGCGAAGAGCGGGTGCGGGCGGGTCGGGCGCGAGCGCAGCTCCGGGTGGGCCTGGGTGGCCACCAGGTAGGGGTGCACCTCGCGCGGGTACTCGACGTACTCGACGAGCTTGTTGTCCGGGGAGGTGCCGGAGAAGACGATGCCCGCCTTCTTCTCCAGCTCGCCGCGGTAGGCGTTGTTGACCTCGTAGCGGTGCCGGTGGCGCTCGTCGACGTAGGCGTCGCCGTAGACCTCGCGCACGATGGACCCCTCGGCCAGCTTGGCCGTGTACATGCCCAGGCGCATGGTGCCGCCCAGGTCGCCCGCGCCCTCGACGAAGGCCAGCTGCTCCTCCATGGTCGAGATGACC
Source organism: Streptomyces sp. NBC_00190 (assembly GCF_036203305.1). Classification (GTDB taxonomy): domain Bacteria; phylum Actinomycetota; class Actinomycetes; order Streptomycetales; family Streptomycetaceae; genus Streptomyces. The sequence continues at coordinate 2,046,973 of NZ_CP108131.1, forward strand.
GGGTGGGGGGTGGAGGCGTCGAACTCGGTGGAGTTCGCGTCATCGATGCCCGCCAGGTTGCGCGCGGCCTCGATGACCACGCACTGCAGACCCAGGCACAGGCCGAGCAGCGGGATCTTGTTCTCGCGGGCGTAGGTGATCGCGCCGACCTTGCCGTTGACGCCGCGGTCGCCGAAGCCGCCGGGCACGCAGATCGCGTCCACGTCGCCGAGCTGCGCCGCGGCGCCGGCCGGGGTCTTGCAGTCGTCGGAGGTGACCCACTTGATCTGGACGCGGGCACGGTTGGCGAAACCGCCGGCGCGCAGCGCCTCGGTCACCGACAGGTACGCGTCGGGCAGGTCGATGTACTTGCCGACGAGCGCGACCTTGACCTCGTGGTCGGGGTTGTGGACCCGGTCCAGCAGGTCCTCCCAGACGGTCCAGTTGACGTCGCGGAAGGGCAGGTCGAGCTTGCGCACCACGTACGCGTCCAGGCCCTCGGTGTGCAGGACCTTCGGGATGTCGTAGATCGACTTGGCGTCGATGGCCGCGACCACGGCCGCCTCGTCCACGTCGCACATCAGCGAGATCTTGCGCTTGATGGAGGTGGGGACGTCGCGGTCGGCGCGCAGCACGATCGCGTCGGGCTGGATACCGATGTTGCGCAGGGCCGCGACCGAGTGCTGGGTCGGCTTGGTCTTCAGCTCGCCGGAGGGGCCGATGTAGGGCAGCAGCGAGATGTGCACGACGAAGACGTTGTCGCGGCCGACCTCGTGACGGACCTGGCGGACGGTCTCCAGGAACGGCAGCGACTCGATGTCGCCGACCGTGCCGCCGACCTCGGTGATGACGACGTCGACGTCCTCGGTCGCCATGCGCCGGATGCGGTGCTTGATCTCGTTGGTGATGTGCGGGATGACCTGCACGGTGTCACCGAGGTACTCGCCGCGCCGCTCCTTGGCGATGACCTGCGAGTAGACCTGGCCGGTGGTGACGTTGGCCGAGCCGTCGAGGTCGACGTCGAGGAAGCGCTCGTAGTGGCCGATGTCCAGGTCGGTCTCGGCGCCGTCGTTGGTGACGAACACCTCGCCGTGCTGGAACGGGTTCATCGTGCCCGGGTCGACGTTCAGGTACGGGTCGAGCTTCTGCATCGTGACCCGCAGGCCGCGCGCCTTCAGCAGCGCACCCAGGCTGGAGGCCGTCAGGCCCTTGCCGAGGGACGAAGCGACACCTCCGGTGACGAAGATGTGCTTGGTCGTCATGGATTTGGGCGGCATCGCCAAGAGGGGGCTCCCGTGGTCGCGAGGTGAGGTGCGTCCGGCGCCGGCCACCGTCGATCCGGAAGGGTCTCAGGGGGCGCCGAAGCTGCGGTTTCGGGGCTCCTGATTCGCACAGGCAGACCACCGGTCCACGGGGTACCAGCCTATCAGCGCCCGGACCCGTCTGCCTCCGGCCACGCTGCGCGCGGGTTCCGTACCAGGGCACCGAGGGGCCGTCCGGGCGACATCGCCGCTGCTCACCCGATTGGGGGAGCAGCATTCTTCCGGCGCTTAAGGGGATCACTAGGGTGCCGTCATATCCTGCTCGGATATTGCACACATCGGCGCCGGGCAGTCCGTCACACGGCCTACCCGAGCCGACATACGGAATCATGGGCTCGGCGCGGGGATCCCTGCACACAGGAGACCGCGCAACCAGCGCAATGCAAGCGCCCTTCGGGGTGGACGTGACCGTTCGACTGGAGATGCAACGTGTCCGGGCGCATCGAGGATTACGCACTGATCGGGGACATGCAGACCGCCGCGTTGGTCTGCCGGGACGGGGCGGTGGACTGGTTGTGTCTGCCTCGTTTCGACTCCCATGCCGTGTTCGCGAGCATTCTCGGCACCGAGGATCACGGGTTCTGGCGGATCGGCCCGGCGTTCGCGGCCGGTTCCGAGGCCCCGCGCGCCAGCCGCCGCCGCTACCGCGGCGACTCACTGGTGCTCGAATCGGAGTGGGACACCCCGCGCGGGACGGTCCGCGTGATCGACTTCATGCCGCCCCGCGAGGACCACGCGCCGCAGCTCATCCGCATCGTCGAGGGCGTCAGCGGGCGCGTGAAGATGCGCTCCGCGCTGCGCATGCGGTTCAGCTACGGGCGGGTCGTGCCCTGGGTGCACAAGGTCGACGGGCGCACCGTCGCCGTCGCCGGCCCCGACTCCGTGTGGCTGGACACCGACGCGCAGACGTACGGCAAGGACCTGACCACGTACTCCGACTTCACCGTCGGACCGGGCGACCGGATGGCCTTCAGCATCAGCTGGGAGCGCTCGCACCGCGGCGCGCCGGAAGCCCCCGACGCCGAGGCGGCCCTCGACTCGACCACCGAGTTCTGGCGCGAGTGGGTCGAGCAGTGCACGTACCACGGGCCCTACCGGGAGGCCGTGGTCCGCTCCCTGATCACCCTCAAGGCCCTCACGTACGGCCCCACCGGCGGGATCGTCGCCGCGCCGACCACCTCCCTGCCGGAGGAGATCGGCGGCGTCCGCAACTGGGACTACCGCTACACGTGGCTGCGCGACGCCGCCATCACCCTGTCGTCGCTGCTGCGCACCGGCTACCGCGAGGAGGCCCGCGCCTGGCGCGAGTGGCTGCTGCGCGCGGTGGCCGGCGACCCCGAGAACCTGCAGATCATGTACGGGATCGCGGGCGAACGGGAGCTCGGCGAGACCGAGCTGGACTGGCTGCCGGGTTACGAGAACTCCCGCCCGGTCCGCGTCGGCAACGGCGCCGCCGGACAGCTCCAGCTCGACGTGTACGGCGAGGTCACCGAGGCCCTGCACCTGGGCCACATGACCGGCCTGGCCCGCAGCGACTACGCCTCGCTGCTCCAGCTCAAGCTGATCCGCTACCTGGAGACCCACTGGGACCAGCCCGACGAGGGCATCTGGGAGGTGCGCGGCCCGCGCCGCCACTTCGTGCACTCGAAGGTGATGGCCTGGGTGGCCGTGGACCGCACCATCAAGCTGATCGAGAGCGGGGACGCGGACGGCCCGCTGGACCGCTGGCGCGAGCTGCGCGACGAGATCCACCAGGACGTGTGCGAGAAGGGCTACGACAAGGAGCGCAACACCTTCACCCAGTCGTACGGGTCGCAGGAGCTGGACGCCTCCCTGCTGCTGATTCCGCAGATGGGCTTCCTGCCGCCGGACGACAAGCGGGTCATCGGCACCATCGAGGCGATCCAGCGCGAGCTGTCCACGCCCGACGGCTTCATCCTGCGCTACCCGACGGCGGGCGAGGAGGCTGGCGTGGACGGCCTGGAGGGCGACGAGGGCGCCTTCCTCGCCTGCTCGTTCTGGATGGCGGACGACCTGGCGATGATCGGGCGGGTGGACGAGGCGCGGCGGCTCTTCGAGCGGCTGCTGTCGCTCCGCAACGACCTCGGGCTGCTGGCCGAGGAGTGGGACCCGCGGCTCCAGCGCCAGGTCGGGAACTTCCCGCAGGCCTTCAGCCACGTCCCGCTGATCGACACCGCGCTGCGGCTCACCGCTAGCGGGGCGTACGGGGGCTAGGACCGCACCGGGGCACGGGCACGGATCTCCTCCGCCGCGCCCCGGTGATCGTCTCCGCCTACGCTGGAAGGGTTTCCCATGCCCTTCTCGGAAGGGGGAGACCATGACGCCCCTCTCGAAGGCGGGCACGGCGCTCGCCGCGCTCCGCGAGGACCTGGCCGGTGACGTCTTCGCCCCGGACGATCCGGGGTACGACGAGGCCCGGACGCTCTTCAACGCGATGATCGACCGCAGGCCGGCCGTCATCGCCCAGTGCGAGAGCACGGCCGACGTGGTCACCGCCGTACGCTTCGCGAGGGACCTGGACCTGAAGATCGCGGTGCGCGGCGGCGGGCACAGCGTCGCGGGGATGTCCCTTAACGACGGCGGCCTGGTCGTGGACCTGCGGCGGATGCACGAGGTGACGGTCCACCCCGCGGCCATGGCGGCCCACATCGGGGGCGGGGCCACGATGAGCCACCTGGACCGGGCCTGCGAGCCGTACGCGCTCGCGACCACCGGCGGCCGGGCCTCGACGACGGGCGTCGGCGGCTTCGTCCTGGGCGGCGGTACCGGATGGCTGGACCGGAAGTTCGGCCTGGCGGTGGACAATCTGCTGGGCGTGGAACTGGTCACGGCGGAGGGCGAGCTGCTCCAGGTGACCGCGGAGGACCACCCCGACCTGTTCTGGGGACTGCACGGCGGCGGCGGGAACTTCGGCATCGCCACCTCGCTGACCCTGCGGCTGCACGAACTGCCCGCCATGTCGATCGCGTTCCTGCTGTACCTGCCGGAACGCGGGCCCGAGGTGGTGCGTACCTACCGGGACGTCATCGAGGCGGGACCGCCCGAGGCGGGCGGCGGCGCCATCTACCTGACCGGTCCGCCGGAGGAGTTCGTCCCGCCGCACCTGGTCGGCCGGCTGCTGGCCTCGGCGCTGCTGACGTACGCGGGGCCCGAGGACGAGATGCGCCGGCTCGCCGCGCCACTGCTGGCGATCCCGCACGAGGCCGAGATCGTCACGGCCATCCCGTACGCCGACCTGCAGTGCATGATCGACGACCCGCCGGGCATGCGGAACTACTGGTCGGCGGAGTACCTCACGGGTGTCCCGGACGATTTCGTGACCGCCTTCTGCGCCCGCGCCGACACCATGCCGGTGCCGACCGGCACCCAGCACCTGATCTTCCCGCAGGGCGGCGCCATCGCCTCCGGCCCGGCCGACTACCCGGTGCCGTACCGCGACGCGCCGTGGGCGGTGCACCCGTTCGGGATCTGGGAGGACCCCGAGGACGACGAGCGGGTGCGGCAGTGGGTCAAGGACGTCCGCGCCGATGTCCGGCCGTGGAGCACCGGCGCGGTCTACCTCAACTTCACCGGGGACGAGGGCCACGACCGGGTGGTCGCGGGCCTCGGCACCGAGAACATGCGGCGGCTGGGCGAGCTGAAGCGGCGGTACGACCCGGACAACGTCTTCCGCTTCAACCACAACATCCGGCCGACGTGACCTGACCGGGTCGGACCGGGGTCAGCCCGGGGTCAGACCAGGGCCGCGATCACCTCGCGCGCCGCGCGCTCCCCCTCGGTGGCGCCGCCCTCCATGAAGCCCTGGAAGTCGTAGCTGCAGTGCTCGCCGCCGATGTGGATGTTGCCCTGCGCGGTGCCCTCGTACTTGGCGTAGCGGTGCAGATAGCCGGTGGGCCAGTACGAGTAGGCCCCCAGGGAGTACGGGTTGCGGTGCCACGCGGAGAGCTGGGCCCGCCCGTTCCAGACCGCCTTGGTGCCCGGGAAGAAGGAGTCGACGCCGGTCAGCACGCGGCTCGCGAGGTCGCGTACGTACGGATCGCTCTCGGTGGCGAAGGGGGTCGCGGGGGTGAGCGCCCCGGCCAGGGTGCCGCCGCCGTACTGGAGCAGGATCCCGCCGGTGCCGGGCTGCACCTTGGTGGTGTCCCAGGTCTGCTGGACGGCGGAGTCCGTGAAGCAGTCGCCCGCGGAGACGCCCGGCCAGGGTCCCGTGCCGCGCCAGGGGCGGGCGGTGAACTGCATGTTGAGCTTGGTGCAGTAGCCCATCCTGGCGTCCCTGAGCAGGTTGCGCATGAGCGGGTCGAAGCCGGCCGCGGAGGTGTCGATGCGCTGGAGGACCGGCAGCGGCAGGCACAGGACCGTGTGGTCGGCGACGACGGTCCGCGTCGCACCGGAGTCGTTGAAGGTGAGGGTCTGGGTGCCGTCGGCGCCGGCGCGTACGGCGACCAGCTCGCGGCCCATCACCAGGGTGCCGGCGGGCAGCGCGGCGGCGATGGCGTTCGGCAGCCGGTCGTTGCCGCCGGTGATGTGGTAGCGCTCGTTGGACAGGCCCCAGACGTTGAAGTTGCCGGGGTTGGGCTGATAGCCCATCAGGAGGACCAGGGCGAGGGCGGACTGCTGAGCGGTGTCGGCGCCGTACTCGACGGTGTAGGCCACGTCGATGAAGCGGCCGAGCTGCGAGGCGTGGCCGCCGGGTATCCGGGTCTCGATCCACTCGTACAGGGTCGTGTTGTCGAGGGCGGTGCCGGTGGGGGTGGTGGTGTTCCAGGAGACCTCCCCGGCGTCCTGGAGGTCGCGGCGCAGCGCCTGGTAGACGGCCTTGAAGTCCTCGTCGGCCTGGGTGCGGGAGTAGTACTCCCCGTTGAACCGGAGTACCTCCTCGGCCCCGTTCGGGCCTCCGCCGAGGAAGTCCTCGGTGGGCAGGCCGAAACGGCGGCAGAGTTCCAGGATCTTCTTGTGGCTGGTGTCGATCAGCTCGCCGCCGATCTCGGAGGTCTGCCCGTACGCCCAGTGGTCGCGCTGGGACCACATGCGGCCGCCGACGCGGCCGGGGTCGGCCTCGTACAGGGTGCAGGGGACCCCGGCGTCCTTCAGGGTGAGGGCGGCGGTCAGTCCGGAGATGCCCGCGCCGACCACGGCGACGCGGGCCGGGCCCACGGGCTTCTTGGCGGGTACGGACTCGGCGGCGTACGCGGCCGGGGAGGAGGCGAGGGCGGTACCGAGGCCGAGGGCGGCGGCGCGGCCGAGGAGTTCGCGGCGGGTGGAGCCGCGGACCTCGGCGGCGGGCAGGCGGAGGCGCCGGGCGGCGGCGTGCTCGGCGGCGAGCTGCCGCAGGGCGTGCATCACGGGCGTACGGGCCATGGCGGTGCTCCTCAGACGTTCGCGGCGGCGGTGGACGGGGACGGGGCGCCCTGGCGCTCGGCGGCGTCCTCCAGGACGATCCGGCCGATGATCTCGTAGCGGGCGGGGGCCTTGGCCTTGAGCCAGAGGCCGAGGCCGAGGCCGCCGAGGAAGACGGCGCCGACGATCCACGGGATGAGCTTGAAGAACAGCGAGCCGGCCGCGGCGCCCGCGGCGGTCTCCATGTTGAGCACCAGCAGCACGACGACGGCGGTCATGCCGACACCGCCGAGCAGCGGCGCGGTCATGGTCTTGAACCAGTGCCGGTCCTCCGGGTGGTTCTTGCGGAAGTACCCGATGACGGCGAAGGAGCAGAGCGTCTGGACGATCAGGATCGCCATGGTGCCGAGGATCGCGAGCAGTGTGTACAGGTGCAGGTACGGGTCCTGCCCGGTGAGCCAGAATCCGGCGACGAGGGCGGTGGCGATGGCCGTCTGCACGACGGAGGCGATGTAGGGCGAGCCGTGCCCGGGGTGGGTGCGGCCGAGCTTCGGGGAGAGGAAGCCCTCGCGGCCGATGGCGTAGAGGTAGCGGGCGGCGCACTGGTGGAAGGCCATGCCGCAGGCGAACGAGCCGGTGAGCAGCAGCCATTGGAAGGCGTCGACCGCCCAGGCGCCGATGAAGGTCTGGGTGGGGGCGAAGAACAGGTCGAGCGGGCTGGTGGAGGCGGACAGCTCCACGGACTTGGCCAGGCCGTTGCCCGCGATGGTCATCCAGGACACGTAGATGTAGAAGAGGCCGACGCCGACCACGGAGATGAGGGTGGCCTTGGGGATGACCCGCTTGGGGTCGCGGGACTCCTCCCCGTACATGGCGGTGGACTCGAAGCCGACCCAGGACCAGAAGGCGAAGAAGAGCCCGAGTCCGGCGGAGGTGCCGGTGAAGGCGTTCTTCGGGTTGACGGGCTCGACCGGGATCCCGTCCGGACCGCCGCCGGCGACCAGGACCGCGGTGGCGACGGCGAACAGCACGGCGATCTCGGCGACCAGCATGACGCCGAGGGCCTTGGCGGTGAGGTTGATGTCGAAGTGGGCGAGGGCGGCGGTGACGGCGAGCATCCCGGCCGCGTACAGCACCCACGGCAGGTCGACGCCGAGCTGGTCTTCGACGGTGGTCTTGGCGAAGTACGAGAAGACGCCGACGATCGAGGCTTCGAAGACGATGTAGGCGAGGACGGCGAGCATCCCGGACGCCATGCCGGCGATGCGGCCGAGGCCGTGCGAGATGTACCCGTAGAAGGCGCCGGCTGCCGTGATCCGCTTGGCCATCGCCACGTAGCCGACCGCGAAGACGGTGAGCACGACCGTCGCGAAGAGGTATCCGGCCGGGGCTCCGACGCCGTTTCCGAACCCGACGGCGATGGGCAGGTTGCCGGTCATGGCGGTGATCGGTGCGGCGGTGGCGACGGCCATGAACACGACGCCGACCAGCCCGACCGAATTGGCTTTCAGACGCTGGACCTGCGGGGGTGCGGGGGGCTGCGGCGAACCGCCGGTGATGTCTGCGCTCATGGCGTCCTCTTCCGTGTGGAGGGCGCCCACTCTCGCCCCGCGTGACGCACGCCACAATCGGCACGTGGTCCGATAATCTCCTTGCCGGGGCGACGAGTTGTCGGGCCGGATGGGGGCATATGGCCGTCCGTAACCGGGAGGTGATGTGCTCGGAACAGGCCTGCCGGTAGCGTCCCGCGATATGGACGACCAGGGCGGGATCACGGTTCAGCGGGCACTGGAGCTGCCGGGGCTGCGCAGCGGACTGCCGGAGGTGGTGGCCTGCGCCGACCGCCTGGGCCGGACCGTCCGCTGGGTGCACGCGGGCGAGGTACCGAACATCGCCTCGCTACTCAAGGGCGGCGAGTTGCTGCTGACCACGGGGCTGGGCCTCGGCACCCGCCCCGCCGAGCAGCGTGCCTTCGTACGCCGCCTCGCGGACCGGGGCATCGCCGCGCTGGTGGTCGAGCTGGGCCCGCGCTTCACCCGGCTGCCGGCGACGATCGTGGAGACCGCGCGCACGGCGGGCCTGCCGCTGGTCCAGCTCCACCGGGAGGTCCCCTTCGTCACCGTCACGGAGGAGGTCCACACCGAGATCGTCAACCACCACTACGCGCTGCTCCAGCGGGCGGAGGAGGTCCACCGCAGGTGTACGGAGGCCCTGTTGGGCGGCGGCGGCATCCCGCAGGTGCTCCGGATCCTGGCCGACTTCACGGGCAATCCGGTCTTCCTGGAGACCCCCGACGGGCAGTTGCTGTACGCGGCCGGAAGCTCGGGCGGCGACGCGGGCGCCGACCCGCTCCAGGTGTGGGAGGGCCTGCGGGGCCAGCGCGAGGCCGAGCCGTCGGCGAACACCGTGGTGGTCGACGTACCGGGCGGGGGCCACGGCACGGGCTCGGTCCGGGCCCGGGTGGTCCTGGTCGGGGTCTCGGGCCCGCTGCTCCCGGTGCACCGGATGGCGGCCGAACGCACGGCGGGCGTGCTGGCCGTCGTCCTGATGCAGGCGCGGCAGGAGGAGGAGCTGGCGGCGCGTGGCCGCGGCGACTTCCTCACGGACCTCGCCGAGGGCCGCATCCCGGCGGAGGACGCCCCGGCGCAGGCCCGGGTACTGGGCTTCAAGCCGGGCGCGGGCCCGCTGCTGCCGGTCGTCATGCGGCTGTCCTCGGAACTGAGCCCGTCGGGCAACTGGGCGGTCCTGGCCCGCGCGGTGCTGGAGGAGCTGTCGTCCGTCGGGGTGCCGGTCCTGCTGGGCGTCCGCCCGGTGGAGGGCCGCGTCCCCCTCCTGGTGTCCCTGCGCGCCGAATCGGAGCGTACGGCGGTGGCGGACCGGGTCTCGGCCGCGCTGCGGGCAGGTGTGGAGCGGGCCGGGCTGGACCGCGCCTCCGCCCCGCCGGCCGTGGTCGTCGGGGTCGCGGGCGGCTGGGCGGCGGCCTCCGCGGGTCTGCGGCACGCGGCGGAAACCGCCACGGCGGCCCACGGCCTGCCGGCCCGCCCCTGGTACGACGCCCGCCGCCTGGACATCGACCTGCTGTTGTGGCGGCTGCGCGAACACCCCGACCTGGCCGCGTTCGTGGACCGCGCGATCGGCCCGCTGCGCACCCACGACACCACGTCCCGCCCGCCTCTCCTGCCCACCCTGGAGACGTACCTGGCCCACGCGGGCCGCAAGGCGGAGACGGCCCGTGAACTCCACCTGAACCGCCAGACCCTGTACAACCGCCTGGCGCGCATCTCGGAACTCCTGGGCACGGACCTGGACGACCCGGAAACGGTCCTCTCCCTGAGCCTGGCCCTCCGCGCCCGCCGCCACGTTCCTTCCTGACGCGCCGGCGGGGCTATCGGCGGCGCTCCATCAGCTCGTCGTAGACGGACAGCACCTGCGCCACCGTGTCGTCCTCCGACGGCCACGTCGCGGCCTGGGCCCGGCCGGCGGCGGCCAGCTCCGCCCGCCGCTCCGGGTCCGCCAGCAGCCCGCGCACGGCCTCCGCCAGCGCCCCGGCGTCCCCGTCGGGAACCAGCACCGCGCCCTCCCCCACCAGCTCCGGCACGACCCCCACCGCCGTGGCGACCAGCGGGACCCCCACCCGCAGCGCCTCCTGCGCCAGCAGGGCCCGCTCCTCCCACCGGCTCGGCAGCACCGCCACGTCCGCCGCCGCCAGCAGCTGCGCCGCGTCCCGGCGCCGCCCCAGCAGCCGTACCGGGAGCCGCTCGGCCTCGATCCGCCGGGACAGCTCGGCCCGCAGCGGCCCCTCTCCCGCGATCACCAGCAACGGCAGGGGCTCCAGCGTCCGCCACTCCCGCGCCGCGTCGAGCAGTACGGAGTACCCGCGGTGCGGCACCAGGCTCCCGACCGCGATCAGCAACGGCCGTTCCACCGCCCCGATTTCGGCCTGTACCTTGCCGGGGTCGTCTCCCGGCCCGGCCGCCGGTACGGCCACCGGCGCCAGCCGCGCGTCCCGGGCGCCGCGCAGCCGCGCGAGGTCCACCTGGCCCGAGGAGGCCCCGAGCACCACCGCCGCGGCCCGCGCCACGCGCCGTTCCAGGATCCGGCTCAGCCGCCCGAGCGCACCGGCGGCGGCCGGGCCGTCGCCGTGCCAGCTCACCACCAGCGGTACCCGGCGCCCCCGCAGGGCCAGGGCGGCCCGCATGCCCGCCCGTACCCCGTGCGCGTGCACGACGTCGGCTCCGGCGCAGGCGGCCCGCAGCGCGCTCGCCGCGTCGGGCGCGAACTGCGCGCCCGCGCCCGTGAAGTCGTACTCCCCCTCCGCCTCGACGGACGCGCACACCGTGACCCGTACGCCGCGGGCGGCGAGCCCGGTCGTGAGCGACCGCACGTGCGCGCTGCTGCCCGCCCCCGCACCGCCGCCGAGCACTTGGACGGTACGCAGGGGCGGCCGCCCGTACGGCTGTGCCGGGACGGACGCGGAGACCGGGGAGCTGCTCACGGGCCGAAGCTCCAGGGTGAGGGGAAGTCAGAGACGTCGCCCAGGATGCCAGTCCGCACGCGCGTTCCGGGCCCATACGGGTACGGATCCCGTGAGAGATACCGCAGGACGCCCCCAAGCCTCACCCACACGGGTTATCGGGGCGTCACGTCGACGCGTCCGCGTGCGCCGCCGCGAGGAGTTCCTCTGCGTGCGCCCGCGCCGAGGCCGAGTCCTCGTGACCCGCCAGCATGCGCGACAGTTCGCGGATGCGGTCCTCGCCCTCCAGGACGGTGACCCCGCTGCGCGTCACGGAGCCGTCGTTGGTCTTCTCGACGAGCAGCTGCCGGTCCGCGAAGGCGGCCACCTGCGGCAGGTGCGTGACGACGACGACCTGCGCCGACTTGGCGAGTTTGGCGAGCCGCCGGCCCACTTCCACGGCCGCCTTGCCGCCGACGCCCGCGTCGACCTCGTCGAAGAGGTACGTGGGCACCGGGTCGGAGCCCGCGAAGACGACCTCCACGGCCAGCATCACCCGGGACAGCTCACCGCCCGAGGCGCCCTTGGCGATCGGCCGCGGCTGGGCTCCGGGGTGCGGGGCGAGCAGCAGTTCGACCTCGTCCGCGCCCGAGGGGCCGTAGGCGACCGCGCGGCCGTCCACATCCACCCCGTCGGGGTCCTCGGTCTGCCGGATGTCGATGGTCACCCGTGCGTGCGGCATCGCCAGCGAGGCCAGCTCCTGCGTCACGGCCGAGGCGAACCGGGTCGCCGCCTCCACCCGCGCGTCCGTCAGGGCCTGGGCCAGCGCCGAGAGCTCGGAGCGCAGTCCGTCCCGCTCGGCGGTCAGCTCGGTGATCCGCTCGTCGTCACCGTCCAGTTCCAGCAGCCGCGCCGCGCTCCGCTCGGCCCACTGCAGCACCGCGTCCACGGTGCTTTCGGTGCCGTACTTGCGCGTCAGCTGGGTCAGGGCCGCCCGGCGTTCCTCCACCGCCGCCAGCCGCAGCGGGTCGGCGTCGAGGTCGTCGGCGTAACCTGCGAGCTCCCCGGCCACGTCACTCAGCAGGATGCCCAGCTCGCCGATCCGCTCGGCGAGCGCGCCGAGCACCGGGTCGTGCGAGCGTACGGACTCCAGGGCCCGGTGGGCGCCCGCGACGAGGGTGTTGGCGTCGATGCCCTCCGGGTCCTCGGGATGGCCGGCGAGCGCGGCGTGTGCCACCTGGGCCGCCGAGGCCAGCGACTCGGCGTGTCCGAGCCGCTCCGCCTCCGCCGCCAGCTCGGTGTCCTCGCCGGCCACCGGTTCCACGGCCGCGATCTCGTCCAGCCCGAAGCGCAGCAGGTCGGCCTCCTGGGCCCGTTCCCGGGCCCGGGTGGTGATCTCGTCCAGCTCGACGGCGACCGCGCGGAGCCTGCGGTAGGCCGAGCCGTACTTCTCCAGCGGGACGGCCACGGCGTCGCCGGCGTACCGGTCGAGGGCCTGGCGCTGCCGGGCGGGCCGCAGCAGTCCCTGCTGGTCGGTCTGCCCGTGTACGGCGACCAGGTCGTCCGCGAGCTCGCCGAGCAGGCCGACGGGCACGGAGCGGCCGCCGACGTGGGCACGCGAGCGGCCCTCGGCGGACACGGTCCGGCTGATCAGCAGGGCGCCGTCGTCGAGCTCGGCTCCCGCCTCCTCGGCGCGTACGGCCGCGGGGGCGTCGGGGCGCATGACGATGCGGCCCTCGACGACCGCGGCCTTGGCCCCGATCCGTACCAGGGCCGGGTCGGCGCGCCCGCCGAGCAGCAGCCCGAGGCTGGTGACGACCATCGTCTTACCCGCGCCGGTCTCGCCGGTCACCGCGGTGAAACCGGGCGACAGCTCGACCACCGCGTCGTCGATGACCCCGAGCGACCGTATCCGCATCTCCTCAAGCACGGGACGACGATACCGAGGTTTCAGCGGTGCCATGTGACGTCACCCGTCCAGAGTTTCTCGAACGGATGTGCTATTTAGGCACAGGGAGGACATCTCTCAGTGCGGCGCCCCGCGCCATCCGGACACCGGCAGCGCGAACTTCGCGACGAGCCGGTCCGTGAAGGACGCGTGGTGCAGCCGGGCGAGCCGCACGGGCACCGCCCCGCGCCGGACCTCCACCCGGGCCCCGGCGGGCAGCTCCAGCATCCGCCGGCCGTCGCACCACAGCACCCCGTGCGGGGTCCCGGTCTGCACCTCCACCGCCAGCACCGAGTCCGGCGAGGTCACCAGCGGCTTCGCGAACAGCGCGTGCGCGCTGATCGGCACCATCAGCAGCGCCTCCACCTCCGGCCAGACCACCGGCCCGCCCGCGGAGAAGGCGTACGCCGTCGAGCCCGTCGGGGTCGCGCAGACGATCCCGTCACAGCCGAAGCCGGACACCGGGCGCCCGTCGATCTCCAGGACCACCTCCAGCATCCGCTCCGGGGACACCTTCTGGACCGCGGCCTCGTTCAGCGCCCAGTCCTGGTGGACCACGTCGCCGTTCGTGCGCACGATCACATCGAGGGTCATCCGCTCCTCGACCTCGTACTCGCGCGTCACCACCCGGTCCACGACCTTGTCCAGGTCGTCGCGCTCGGCCTCGGCGAGGAACCCCACCCGCCCGAGGTTGACGCCCAGCATCGGCACACCCGAGGCACGCGCGAACTCCGCTCCGCGCAGCAGGGTCCCGTCCCCGCCCAGCACGATCAGCAGCTCACAGCCGTCGAGCACCCCCGGGGTGGACTCGGTGACGAGCTCCACCTCGGGCGGCAGCGGCAGGTCGGCGGCCTCGTGCGCGAAGACCCGTACGCCCAGCCCGCACCGCAGCAGGCCCTTCACGACCAGCTCGGCACTGCGGATGGCCGCCGGCCGCCCGGTGTGCGCGAGGAGGAACACGGTCCGCCCCACCGCCGGACCCGTCGAACCCGCCGGCCCCCCCGAGCGCGCCGAACCTTCCGAACCCTGTGAACGCTCTGAACCCGATGTAGCTGATGAATCTGTCACTGCGGCCCCTCCGCCACTGCACGGTCAACATCCGCCGGGTCGAGTGCCGGTGCCCCCGCCCGCAGCCACAGAAAGTACTCGACGTTTCCCGACGGCCCCGGCAGCGGACTCGCGGTCACACCGAGAACGCCTAGACCCAGCTTCGCCGCCTGCGCCGCGACCTCGCGCACCGCCTCCGCCCGCAGCTCCGGGCTGCGCACCACGCCGCCGCTCCCCAGCCGGTCCTTGCCGACCTCGAACTGCGGCTTGACCATCAGCACCAGGTCCGCGTCCGGCGCCGTGCACCGCACCAGTGCCGGCAGCACCAGGCCGATCGAGATGAAGGACAGGTCGCCGACGACGAGGTCGGCCGCGATGCCGTCGATCTGCTCGACCGTCAGCTCGCGGACGTTCGTACGGTCCTTCACGGTGACCCGGTCATCGCTCTGCAGCGACCAGGCGAGCTGCCCGTAGCCGACGTCGACGGCCACGACGTGGGCGACGCCCGCGCGCAGCAGCACGTCGGTGAACCCGCCGGTCGAGGCTCCCGCGTCCAGCGCCCGACGGCCCTCGACGACCAGCCCCTGCGGCCGGAACGCGGCGAGCGCCCCGGCCAGCTTGTGGCCGCCCCGCGAGACGTAGTCGGGATCACTGTCGTCCTTGAGGACCACCAGCGCCGCACTGGTCTCCACCTGGGTGGCGGCCTTGGTCGCGGTGGTGCCGCCCACGGTCACCCGGCCCGCGGCGATCAGCTGCGCGGCGTGCTCGCGCGAGCGGGCCATGCTGCGGCGTACCAGTTCGGCGTCCAGGCGGCGGCGTGCCACTCCTGCCACGTTCGGTTCAGCTCCTGTTTTCGTACGGACCGGGGACGGGCGGTGCGTCCAGCGCCGTCAGCGCCTCGCGCAGCCCCCTGTGGACATCCTCGTACACCGCGAGGTGTCCGTCCGCCGTGAGGTCGTCGGCGTCCGCCAGCCGCATCAGGTGCGCGTCCACGCCGTCGTGACCGGTGGGCGTGCGTACGACGCCCAGCGCCGCGGGCCCGGCCGGCCCGGCGGCGGCTTCGCCCAGGACTTCGGCAGCTTCGTCGCTCATGCCCCGACGCTACCCCGAAGCGCCCTTCGACCACGCATGGCTCTGCGGTACGGTCGTGATCACGATGGCTACGATCGAAGAGTGCCGCGAAGCACTCGACCAACTCTCCGGCAACCTGGCGCGGGCCGAAGGCGGCGTGCGCGGCGCGGCCGCGCTCGACCGCTCCCTGAGCTGCCACATCACCGACCTGGACCGGACGTTCACCGGCCGCCTGGAAGACGGCAGGATCCGGGTGGACGCCCTCGTCGCCGGCCCGCCCGCCGAGAAGGCCGAGATCCGGCTCGCGATGACCGGCGACGACCTGGTCGCCCTGGTGGCGGGCGACCTGAAGTTCGCGAAGGCCTGGGCCTCGGGCCGCGTCAGACTGGAGGCCGGCTTCCGCGACCTCCTCCGCCTGAAGAGCCTGCTCTAGGCGACCCCGAAGGCCCTTCGGTCAGCCCCGGGAAGCGGACCCGCGCCCGCTACACGGCGGCGGCCCGAGCCCCGGTACGGGACCTGCGCGCCGCCGGAATCACCAGCGGCGTCCCCGTCTCCGGGTCGGAGATCACCTGACACCGCAGCCCGAACACCTCCTCCACCAGCTCCGCGGTGACCACCGCCTCCGGCGGCCCTTCCGCGACGACCTTCCCGGCCCGCATCGCGATCAGATGTGTCGCGTACCGGGCCGCGTGGTTCAGGTCGTGCAGCACCGCGACCAGCGTCCGCCCCTGCTCCTCGTGGAGCTCTGCGCACAGGTCCAGCACGTCGATCTGGTGCTGGATGTCCAGATAGGTCGTCGGCTCGTCGAGCAGCAGCAGCGGGGTCTGCTGCGCCAGCGCCATCGCGATCCACACGCGCTGCCGCTGCCCGCCCGACAGCTCGTCCACCGCCCGGTCGGCGAGTTCCGCGACCCCGGTCGAGGCCATCGACTCCCCGACGATCCGCTCGTCCTCCGCGGACCACTGCCGCAGCAGCCCCTGGTGCGGGTACCGGCCGCGCGAGACCAGGTCGGCCACCGTGATGCCGTCCGGCGCGATCGAGGACTGCGGGAGCAGACCCAGGGTCTTGGCGACCTTCTTCGCCGGCATCGACCCGATGGCGTGCCCGTCCAGCAGCACCCGCCCGGTGGACGGCTTCAGCATCCGCGACAGGGCACGCAGCAGCGTGGACTTGCCGCAGGCGTTGGGGCCGACGATCACGGTGAAGGAGTTGTCGGGGATCTCCACCGACAGGTTCTCGGCGATGACCCGCTGGTCGTAGCCGAGGGTCACGTTCTGCGCGGTGAGCCGCTGCACTTGGTCACTCCTGAGGTTCATATACGTCCTGCCTTGCGCTCGGTGACGAGCAGCCAGAGCAGATAGACACCGCCGACGAGCCCGGTCACCACACCCACCGGCAGCTGGTCGGCACCGAAGGCCCGCTGCGAGGCCCAGTCGGACACCAGCAGCAGCACCGAGCCCATGAGGGCGGCCGTCAGCAGGCTCCCCCCGGGCGAGCGCGTCAGCCGCCGGGCCAGCTGCGGAGCGGCCAGCGCGACGAAGCTGATCGGCCCCGCCGCGGCGCTCGCCGCGGTGGTGAGCACGATGGCCGCGAGCATCAGCAGCAGCCGCGTGCGCTCCACCCGCACCCCGAGGGCGTACGCGGCGTCGTCACCCATCTCCATCATCCGCAGGGCCCGGCCCTGCCCGAGGACCAACGGGAAGACCACCGCGCACAGCGCGAGCAGCGGCCACACCTGCGCCCAGTCCCGGCCCGCCAGCGAACCGGTCAGCCAGACCATCGCGCGGGTGGCCTCGACCATCTGGGCCTTCGTGATCAGGCACTGGATCACCGCGATGAGCATGGCGGAGGCGCCGATGCCGACCAGCACCAGCCGGTAGCCCTGGATCCCCCGCTTGTACGCCAGCAGGTAGACAGCGAGGCCGGCCAGCACGCCGCCGACCAGTGCGCCGACGGCCACCTCGGTGGCGTCGCCCTTGAACAGGATGATGACGACGAGCGCGCCCACCGCCGAGCCGTAGCCGAAGCCGAGCAGGTCCGGGGAGCCCAGCGGATTGCGGGAGACGGACTGGAAGACGGCCCCGGACATCCCGAGGGCCGCACCGACCAGCAGGGCGACCAGCACCCGCGGCAGCCGCAGGTCGTTGACGATGAAGTCATTGGCGGGGGTGCCGTTGCCCAGCAGGGTCTGTACGACGTCCCACGGCGCGATCGGGAAGTCCCCGGTGCCGATGAGCAGGACGGCCAGCGCGAGCGCCACGACGGCGAGCAGCGCCCCGACGGCCAGGGCGCGCCGCTCGACCCGCAGCGAGATCCCGCCGGGAAGGTTCAGCCGACGGGCTTTGGCGGTCACGGTCACAGCTGGGCCATCCTCTTGCGCCGAACGAGGTAGATGAAGACGGGGCCGCCGATGAGCGCGGTGACGATGCCGACCTGGAGCTCGGCGGGCCGGGTCACGACCCGCCCGACGACGTCGGCGCCGAGCAGCAGTACCGGCGACAGGACGGCGGAGTACGCGAGCACCCAGCGCACGTCCGGCCCGGTGAACGCCCGTACGAGGTGCGGGATCATCAGCCCGATGAAGACGATGGGCCCGCAGGCGGCGGTCGCCGCACCGCACAGCAGGGTGATGGCGACCATCGCGGCGATCCGGGTCCGCGTCAGGTTGGCGCCGAGCGCCCGCGCGGTGTCGTCGCCCATGGCCATCGCGTTCAGCGGACGGCCCAGCAGCAGCGCGAGCACCGCGCCGGCCAGCAGGAAGGGGGCGACCTGCCGGACGGTGTCCATGTTCGCCGACGCCAGCGAACCCACCGTCCAGAAGCGCAGCTTGTCCAGCGCCTTGCTGTCCATCAGCTGTACGGCGTTGATGTAGCCGACCAGGGCCGCGCTGGCCGCGGTGCCCGCGAGCGCGAGGCGTACCGGCGTGGCGCTGCGGCTGCCGCCGAGGACGTAGACGACGACCGAGACGACGGCGGCGCCGAGGAAGGCCCACCACACGAACTCGCTCAGGGAGCTCGCGCCGAAGAAGCTGATCGCGGAGACGACGGCGGCCGCGGCCCCGGCGTTGACGCCGAGGATGCCGGGCTCGGCCAGCGGGTTGCGGGTCAGCGCCTGCATGACCGCACCGGACAGGCCGAGGCCGAGCCCGACCAGCAGCCCGAGGAGCGTGCGCGGCACCCGCAGGTCCCGTACCACCACGTCGGAGGGCGTCCCCGAGTACTCGAACAGGCCGTGCCAGACCTCGTCGAGGGGCATCTGCTTGGCGCCCACGGCGATGCTCAGCACGGCGATCAGCGCCAGCACCGCCAGGGCGCCCAGCAAGCCGGCGGCGCGCACGCCGTGGCGCGGACGGACGGCGGCGACCGGCGCCGCGCTCTGTTCGGGGGGACTCTCGACCAACACGGAGGTTAGGTTAGCCTACCCTCCACCCGTGTGGATCATCCGAACGTGCCCGGCCGCCGCCCGGCCGCACCCTTACAAGCCGAGCCTGGCCAGCGCCTTCTCCGCGTCGAGCGTGCAGACCCCGTCCCCGGCCGCCGTCCAGGCCGCCGCGCACAGCGCCCGCAGCCCGTCGATCGGGTCACCGCCCTCCCCGCGCAGCTCCAGCACGCCGGCGTTCAGCGCGACCGCGGTCCATCCGCCGCAGCTGAATCCGCCGTCGGCCGGCTCCACCTCGGGCTGGCCGGTCAACAGCCCCCGCAGGTCCCGGTCCACGTACGTCGGCCGGTGCCTGGGCTCGGCCCGCACCAGCTGCTTCGCGTCCGTCACCCCGGTCAGCACGAGCAGCGAGTCGACCTCTCCGTTGAAGGCGCCCTCGATGTCGGTGTCCAGCCGGTCCCCCACCACCAGCGGGCGCTCCGCCCCGGTCCGCAGCACCGTCTCCCGGTGCATCGGGGGCAACGGCTTGCCCGCCACCTGCGGTTCCGCGCCCGTCGCGATCCGTACGACCTCCACCGCGGCCCCGTTGCCCGGCGCGATCCCGCGCGCCCCCGGGATCGTCAGGTCGGTGTTGGAGGCGTACCACGGCACCCCGCGGTTGATCGCGTACGAGGCCTCCGCGAACCGCCCCCACGCCAGGTCCGGACCCCCGTAGCCCTGCACGACGGCCGCGAGCCCCTCCTCGTCGGCCGAGTCCACCGGCACCAGCCCGCGCTCGCGCAACGCGACCCGCAGCCCTTCCCCGCCGATCACCAGCACCTTCGAAGCAGGCTCCACCTGCTCCGCGATCAGCCGGGCCACCGCCTGCGCCGAGGTGATCACCTCGGCCGCCTCGGTCGGAATGCCCAGCTCGCCCAGGTGCTCCGCGACGGCGTCCGGGGTCCGCAGCGCGTTGTTCGTGACGTACGCGAGGTGCATCCCGTCGGCGCGGGCCGCGGCGAGCGAGTCCACGGCGTGCGCGATGGCGTGCCCGCCCGCGTACACGACACCGTCGAGATCCAGCAGGGCGGTGTCGTACGCCTGGTGCAGACTCTGCTCACTGGCCGCGGGACTGGTCCTGGTCTGCCGGGTCATCGTGGTCGCTCCTCCTGGGCCCCTCCCAGCGGTAGCTGGGGGAGATCGATCATGTCCGATTCCGTACTCCCCCGATCATCCTGCATGGCGAGACGGGTCTTACCATGCACCAATGACCACATCTGGCACCGCGGACCACGGACTGCGCCTGATCCCGTTCCATGGCCTGCGCTATGTCCCGGAGCGTGTCGGCAGCCTCGCCGCCGTCACCTCGCCGCCGTACGACGTGGTCGTCCGCCCGGACGGAGTCGACCACCTCGAATCCGCCGACCCGCACAACATCGTCCGCCTGATCCTTCCGCAGGCCGGCACCGCCGCCGCGCGCAACGAGCAGGCGGCGCGCACCCTGCACGACTGGCTGGCCGAGGGCATCCTCAGCGCCGACCCGGAGCCCTCGCTCTACGTGTACGAGCAGCACCGGCCGGGCCTGCTCCAGCGCGGCATCATCGGCGCGCTGGCCCTGTCCACCGCCGACGCCGGCATCGTCCTGCCCCACGAGGACGTCATGCCGGACGTGGTCACCGACCGGGCCGGTCTGATGCGGGCCACCTCCGCCAATCTCGAACCCCTCCTCCTCACCTACCGCGGCGACGACCCCGGCGCGGGCGCGGCGGCCGTCGTCGAGCGGACGGCCCAGCGCGCGCCCCTCCTGTCGACGACCACCGAGGACGGCTTCCAGCACCGCCTCTGGGCCATCACGGACCCGGCCGAACTCGCGACTGTGACGGCTGATCTCAGCCATCGCCAGGCCCTCATCGCCGACGGCCACCACCGCTGGGCGACGTACCTGCGCCTCCAGGAGGAGCACGGCTCCCCCACGGAGTGGGACTTCGGCCTGGTCCTCCTCGTGGACACCGCCCGCTACCCGCTCCAGGTCCGCGCCATCCACCGGATGCTGCGCCGCCTCCCGGTGGCGGACGCGCTCGCCGCCCTGGAGGGCCGGTTCCGGGTCCGCGAGGTCGAGGGGCCGCTCCCGCTGGCTCTGGAGGTCCTCGCGGACGCCGCGGAACGGGGCAACGCCTTCCTCCTCACCGGCGACGGCACCTTCCACCTGGTCACCGACCCGGATCTGGCGCTCCTGGAGAGCACGGTCCGCCGCGACCGCCCCGAGGCCTGGCGCCGGCTGGACGCCACGGTCCTGCACGCCACCCTGCTCGACGCCCTGTGGCACGTCCCGGACGCCCCCGACCAGATCACGTACATCCACGACGCCGCCGCCACCGTGGAGATGGCCGAGCGCCACGGGGGCACCGCGGTCCTGCTGCATCCTGTACGGGAGGAAGTCGTACGGGACCTGGCCCGCCAGGGCGTCACGATGCCCCGCAAGTCCACGTCCTTCGGCCCGAAGCCGGCCACCGGCCTGGTGCTGCGCGGCCTGGGCTGACACGCCCCGGACATGAGGAAGGGCGGTACCCCGACCGGGGTACCGCCCTTCCTCACTTCACCACGCCTCAGGCGTTGTCGCGGCCCGCGGCGGGCTCGTCGTCGACGTCCTCGTCCTCGTCCTCGACGATGACGATCTCGTCGGCGACGTCGAGGTCGCCCTCGGACTGCTCCAGCGGCTCGTACTCCTCGTCGTCCTCGTCGTAGTACTCGGCGACGTCGGAGGCACGCTCGGCCGCGGCGACCTCGGCCGCGTCCTCGTCGTCCTCGTCGTCGGCGATGTCGGCGATGTCGACGGAGGCGTCGACGAACTCGACACCGTCGAGCTCGGCGAGGCGGTCGGAGGCGTCGGTGGCCCCGTCCTTGTCCGCTTCGAGGGTCTTGCCGAACCACTCGCGCGCCTCGTCCTCACGACCGGCCGCCAGCAGGGCGTCGGCGTAGGCGTACCGCAGGCGCGCGGTCCAGGGCTGGACGGAGCTGGAGGCCAGCTCCGGGCTCTGCAGGGTCACGATGGCGGCTTCGAGCTGCCCCTGGTCCCGCCGGGCACCGGCCGCGACCAGCCGCATCTCGACCTGGCCGGCCTTGTCCAGCTTCTGCACCTCGGGCTCGCCGGCCATCGCCAGCGCCCGCTCCGGACGGCCGAGGCCGCGCTCGCAGTCGGCCATGACGGGCCACAGCTCGACGGAGCCGGTCATGCGCTTGGCGGCACGGAACTCCGCGAGCGCCTCGCTGTACTTCTGCGTGGCGTACGCGGCGAAGCCGGCGGCCTCACGGACGGCGGCGACGCGGGAGGCCAGCCGCAGGGCGATGCGCGAGTACGCGTACGCCTGCTCGGGGTCCTCGTCGATCAGCCGCGCGACCATGACCAGGTTCTTCGAGACTTCCTCGGCCAGGCCCTTGGGCAGGCTCAGCAGCTCCTGGCGCACATCGGCGTCGATCTCGAGGCCGGTGACGTCCTCGTCGATCGGAAGCCGCTTGACCGGGTCCCGGTCGCGGTCCGCGCGGAAGTCGCGGTCGCCGCCGCGGTCATCGCGGCCACGGTAGCCACCACGGTCGCCACCGCGATCGTCACGGCCACCACGGAACCCGCCACGGTCGCCACCCCGGTCGTCGCGACGGGGGTAGGACGGACGGTCGCCACCACGGTCATCGCGACGGAAACCGCCGCCACCACCCGTGGGACGGTCGCCACGGTCGTCGCGACGCGGGTAGGACGGACGGTCGCCACCACGGTCGTCACGACGGAAACCGCCGCCACCACCCGTGGGACGGTCGCCACGGTCGTCGCGACGCGGGTAGGACGGACGGTCGCCACCACGGTCGTCACGACGGAACCCGCCGCCACCACCCGTGGGACGGTCGCCACGGTCGTCACGACGCGGGTACGAGGGACGGTCCCCGCCACGGTCATCGCGGCCGCCGCGGAATCCGCCACGGTCGTCATCACGACGCGGGTACGACGGACGCTCACCACGGTCATCGCGACGCGGGTAGGACGGACGGTCCCCGCCACGGTCATCGCGGCCGCCGCGGAATCCGCCGCGGTCGTCATCACGACGCGGGTACGACGGACGCTCACCACGGTCGTCACGACGCGGGTAGGACGGGCGGTCCCCACCACGGTCGTCACGACGGAAACCGCCACCGCCACCGCCGCCGAAGGGACGGTCGCCACCGCGGTCGTCACGACGCGGGTACGAGGGACGCTCGCCGCCACGGTCGTCGCGACGGAACGCGGGACGGTCGCCACCACGGTCGTCACGACGGAAACCGCCGCCACCACCCGTGGGACGGTCGCCGCGGTCGTCACGACGCGGGGGGTACGAGGGACGCTCGCCGCCACGGTCGTCGCGACGGAACGCGGGACGGTCGCCACCACGGTCGTCACGGCCGCCACGGTCGTCGTCACGACGCGGGTAGGACGGACGGTCGCCACCACGGTCATCGCGACGGAAACCGCCGCCACCACCCGTGGGACGGTCGCCACGGTCGTCACGACGCGGGTACGACGGACGGTCGCCACCACGGTCGTCACGACGGAAACCGCCGCCACCACCCGTGGGACGGTCGCCACGGTCGTCACGACGCGGGTACGACGGGCGGTCCCCACCACGGTCGTCACGACGGAAACCGCCGCCACCACCCGTGGGACGGTCGCCACGGTCGTCACGACGCGGGTACGACGGACGGTCCCCACCACGGTCGTCACGACGGAAACCGCCGCCACCACCCGTGGGACGGTCGCCACGGTCGTCACGACGCGGGTACGACGGACGGTCCCCACCACGGTCGTCACGACGGAAACCGCCGCCACCACCGGAGGGACGGTCGCCACGGTCATCGCGACGGAAGCTGCCACCGCCACCGCCGGCCGGTCGACCACCACGGTCGTCGCGACGGAACGCGGGACGGTCGCCGCCACGGTCGTCACGGCCCCCGCGGTAGCCGCCCCTGTCACCACCGTCGTTGCGCCGAGGCTCGCGCTCCGGACGATCGTCGGGAGAGTTGGACATGGGTGTGACTCCTGTCTTCGGGGTACCGCTAGTCATTCTCGCGCAACCAACCCATGGCCGCGCTTCGGCGTAAAGATGTACAAAAACAAAAAGGACCCTTGGTCCAGCGTTGAACGCTGGACCAAGGGTCCTTTGAAAGATTGTTCGGCGGTGTCCTACTCTCCCACAGGGTCCCCCCTGCAGTA
Source organism: Streptomyces sp. NBC_00190 (assembly GCF_036203305.1). Taxonomy (GTDB): domain Bacteria; phylum Actinomycetota; class Actinomycetes; order Streptomycetales; family Streptomycetaceae; genus Streptomyces. The sequence continues at coordinate 2,070,744 of NZ_CP108131.1, forward strand.
CCATCGGCGCTGAAAGGCTTAGCTTCCGGGTTCGGAATGTAACCGGGCGTTTCCCTAACGCTATGACCACCGAAACCCTATCGGTTTCGAGCGAACAAGCACACTTTGTAGTTATGTTCTAGCTCTAGAAACCAGCAACTGTTCGTTGCTTCAGAACTAACACAGTGGACGCGAGCAACTGAGGACAAGCCCTCGGCCTATTAGTACCAGTCAGCTTCACCCGTTACCGGGCTTCCACATCTGGCCTATCAACCCAGTCGTCTACTGGGAGCCTTACCCTCTCAAGGAGGTGGGAATACTCATCTTGAAGCAGGCTTCCCGCTTAGATGCTTTCAGCGGTTATCCCTCCCGAACGTAGCCAACCAGCCATGCCCTTGGCAGGACAACTGGCACACCAGAGGTTCGTCCGTCCCGGTCCTCTCGTACTAGGGACAGCCCTTCTCAATATTCCTACGCGCACAGCGGATAGGGACCGAACTGTCTCACGACGTTCTAAACCCAGCTCGCGTACCGCTTTAATGGGCGAACAGCCCAACCCTTGGGACCGACTCCAGCCCCAGGATGCGACGAGCCGACATCGAGGTGCCAAACCATCCCGTCGATATGGACTCTTGGGGAAGATCAGCCTGTTATCCCCGGGGTACCTTTTATCCGTTGAGCGACGGCGCTTCCACAAGCCACCGCCGGATCACTAGTCCCGACTTTCGTCCCTGCTCGACCCGTCGGTCTCACAGTCAAGCTCCCTTGTGCACTTACACTCAACACCTGATTGCCAACCAGGCTGAGGGAACCTTTGGGCGCCTCCGTTACCCTTTGGGAGGCAACCGCCCCAGTTAAACTACCCATCAGACACTGTCCCTGATCCGGATCACGGACCGAGGTTAGACATCCAGCACGACCAGAGTGGTATTTCAACGGCGACTCCACAACCACTGGCGTGGCTGCTTCAAAGTCTCCCACCTATCCTACACAAGCCGAACCGAACACCAATATCAAACTGTAGTAAAGGTCCCGGGGTCTTTCCGTCCTGCTGCGCGAAACGAGCATCTTTACTCGTAGTGCAATTTCACCGGGCCTATGGTTGAGACAGTCGAGAAGTCGTTACGCCATTCGTGCAGGTCGGAACTTACCCGACAAGGAATTTCGCTACCTTAGGATGGTTATAGTTACCACCGCCGTTTACTGGCGCTTAAGTTCTCAGCTTCGCACACCCGAAAGTGCACTAACCGGTCCCCTTAACGTTCCAGCACCGGGCAGGCGTCAGTCCGTATACATCGCCTTACGGCTTCGCACGGACCTGTGTTTTTAGTAAACAGTCGCTTCTCGCTGGTCTCTGCGGCCACCCCCAGCTCACGGAGCAAGTCCGATCACCAGTGATGGCCCCCTTCTCCCGAAGTTACGGGGGCATTTTGCCGAGTTCCTTAACCATAGTTCACCCGAACGCCTCGGTATTCTCTACCTGACCACCTGAGTCGGTTTAGGGTACGGGCCGCCATGAAACTCGCTAGAGGCTTTTCTCGACAGCATAGGATCATCCACTTCACCACAATCGGCTCGGCATCAGGTCTCAGCCTTAATGAGGGACGGATTTGCCTACCCCTCGGCCTACACCCTTACCCCGGGACAACCACCGCCCGGGCTGGACTACCTTCCTGCGTCACCCCATCGCTTACCTACTACAAGTCTGGTTCGTCGGCTCCACCACTTTCCTTTCCCCGAAGGGTCCGGAACGGCTTCACGGACTTAGCATCGCCTGATTCGATATTGGGCGTTTCAAAGCGGGTACCGGAATATCAACCGGTTGTCCATCGACTACGCCTGTCGGCCTCGCCTTAGGTCCCGACTTACCCTGGGCAGATCAGCTTGACCCAGGAACCCTTAGTCAATCGGCGCACACGTTTCTCACGTGTGTATCGCTACTCATGCCTGCATTCTCACTCGTGAACCGTCCACAACTAGCTTCCGCTGCTGCTTCACCCGGCACACGACGCTCCCCTACCCATCACAGCGGGCGTTGGCCCTATTGCTGCAATGACACGACTTCGGCGGTACGCTTGAGCCCCGCTACATTGTCGGCGCGGAATCACTTGACCAGTGAGCTATTACGCACTCTTTCAAGGGTGGCTGCTTCTAAGCCAACCTCCTGGTTGTCTCTGCGACTCCACATCCTTTCCCACTTAGCGTACGCTTAGGGGCCTTAGTCGATGCTCTGGGCTGTTTCCCTCTCGACCATGGAGCTTATCCCCCACAGTCTCACTGCCGTGCTCTCACTTACCGGCATTCGGAGTTTGGCTAAGGTCAGTAACCCGGTAGGGCCCATCGCCTATCCAGTGCTCTACCTCCGGCAAGAAACACACGACGCTGCACCTAAATGCATTTCGGGGAGAACCAGCTATCACGGAGTTTGATTGGCCTTTCACCCCTAACCACAGGTCATCCCCCAGGTTTTCAACCCTGGTGGGTTCGGTCCTCCACGAAGTCTTACCTCCGCTTCAACCTGCCCATGGCTAGATCACTCCGCTTCGGGTCTAGAGCGTGCAACTCAATCGCCCTATTCGGACTCGCTTTCGCTACGGCTTCCCCACACGGGTTAACCTCGCTACACACCGCTAACTCGCAGGCTCATTCTTCAAAAGGCACGCAGTCACGACCGTTGTTCCGAAGAACAACGGCGACGCTCCCACGGCTTGTAGGCACACGGTTTCAGGTACTATTTCACTCCGCTCCCGCGGTACTTTTCACCATTCCCTCACGGTACTATCCGCTATCGGTCACCAGGGAATATTTAGGCTTAGCGGGTGGTCCCGCCAGATTCACACGGGATTTCTCGGGCCCCGTGCTACTTGGGAGATGAGCAAGCAAGCCGCTGATGTTTCGTCTACGGGGGTCTTACCCTCTACGCCGGACCTTTCGCATGTCCTTCGACTACATCAACGGTTTCTGACTCGCCGACCGGCCGGCAGACCGGTCAAGCTCATTCCCACAACCCCGCATGCGCAACCCCTGCCGGGTATCACACGCATACGGTTTGGCCTCATCCGGTTTCGCTCGCCACTACTCCCGGAATCACGGTTGTTTTCTCTTCCTGAGGGTACTGAGATGTTTCACTTCCCCTCGTTCCCTCCACACTGCCTATGTGTTCAGCAGTGGGTGACAGCCCATGACGACTGCCGGGTTTCCCCATTCGGACACCCCCGGATCAAAGCTCAGTTGGCAGCTCCCCGGGGCCTATCGCGGCCTCTCACGTCCTTCATCGGTTCCTGGTGCCAAGGCATCCACCGTGCGCCCTTAAAAACTTGGCCACAGATGCTCGCGTCCACTGTGTAGTTCTCAAACAACGACCAGCCACCCATCACCCCACCAGACAAGCTGGCGAGTTCACTGGGGCCGGCACTGAAGATCAACCTTACGGCCGTACCTTCAGGACCCAACAACGTGCCAGGCACGATCCCGTCCACTGTCACTGTGTTCCACGCCGAAGCAGTACTTACAGGAAGTTTCAGAAACCGTGCCAACTAATCAACGTTCCACCCATGAGCTGACCGTGCAGAACGTTTGTCTGCAATCGGTACTGTGCTCCTTAGAAAGGAGGTGATCCAGCCGCACCTTCCGGTACGGCTACCTTGTTACGACTTCGTCCCAATCGCCAGTCCCACCTTCGACAGCTCCCTCCCTTACGGGTTGGGCCACCGGCTTCGGGTGTTACCGACTTTCGTGACGTGACGGGCGGTGTGTACAAGGCCCGGGAACGTATTCACCGCAGCAATGCTGATCTGCGATTACTAGCAACTCCGACTTCATGGGGTCGAGTTGCAGACCCCAATCCGAACTGAGACCGGCTTTTTGAGATTCGCTCCACCTCACGGTATCGCAGCTCATTGTACCGGCCATTGTAGCACGTGTGCAGCCCAAGACATAAGGGGCATGATGACTTGACGTCGTCCCCACCTTCCTCCGAGTTGACCCCGGCGGTCTCCTGTGAGTCCCCATCACCCCGAAGGGCATGCTGGCAACACAGGACAAGGGTTGCGCTCGTTGCGGGACTTAACCCAACATCTCACGACACGAGCTGACGACAGCCATGCACCACCTGTATACCGACCACAAGGGGGGCACTATCTCTAATGCTTTCCGGTATATGTCAAGCCTTGGTAAGGTTCTTCGCGTTGCGTCGAATTAAGCCACATGCTCCGCTGCTTGTGCGGGCCCCCGTCAATTCCTTTGAGTTTTAGCCTTGCGGCCGTACTCCCCAGGCGGGGAACTTAATGCGTTAGCTGCGGCACCGACGACGTGGAATGTCGCCAACACCTAGTTCCCAACGTTTACGGCGTGGACTACCAGGGTATCTAATCCTGTTCGCTCCCCACGCTTTCGCTCCTCAGCGTCAGTAATGGCCCAGAGATCCGCCTTCGCCACCGGTGTTCCTCCTGATATCTGCGCATTTCACCGCTACACCAGGAATTCCGATCTCCCCTACCACACTCTAGCTAGCCCGTATCGAATGCAGACCCGAGGTTAAGCCTCGGGCTTTCACATCCGACGTGACAAGCCGCCTACGAGCTCTTTACGCCCAATAATTCCGGACAACGCTTGCGCCCTACGTATTACCGCGGCTGCTGGCACGTAGTTAGCCGGCGCTTCTTCTGCAGGTACCGTCACTTTCGCTTCTTCCCTGCTGAAAGAGGTTTACAACCCGAAGGCCGTCATCCCTCACGCGGCGTCGCTGCATCAGGCTTTCGCCCATTGTGCAATATTCCCCACTGCTGCCTCCCGTAGGAGTCTGGGCCGTGTCTCAGTCCCAGTGTGGCCGGTCGCCCTCTCAGGCCGGCTACCCGTCGTCGCCTTGGTGGGCCATTACCCCACCAACAAGCTGATAGGCCGCGGGCTCATCCTTCACCGCCGGAGCTTTCAACCCCCGCCCATGCAGGCAGGAGTGGTATCCGGTATTAGACCCCGTTTCCAGGGCTTGTCCCAGAGTGAAGGGCAGATTGCCCACGTGTTACTCACCCGTTCGCCACTAATCCACCCCGAAGGGCTTCATCGTTCGACTTGCATGTGTTAAGCACGCCGCCAGCGTTCGTCCTGAGCCAGGATCAAACTCTCCATGAATGTTTACCCGTAATCGGGTGCACACATCACTTAGAGCGGGCACGTCATGTCGGAATATGACCGACGCGCCACAACGTCCTCGCTGTGTTGTTGCCTGCAAGTGCTCCACGAGGAAGCCTCACAGGTCTTTTTCAAAGGAACCTCATCCACCGAAGTGGACGGGGTATCAACTTCTGGCGTTGATTTTTGGCACGCTGTTGAGTTCTCAAGGAACGGACGCTTCCTTTGTACTCACCCTCTCGGGCTTTCCTCCGGGCTTTCGTTCTGTGTTCTTGCGTTTCCAACTCTACCAGATCATTTCCCCGCCGTTTCCGGCTTGGATTTGAATTCAGTGACCGTTGGAGGTCTTTGCCTTTCGGCGCTCCACCACATTAGCGCTTATCCCTTGCGGCTCATAATCGAGCCACCGGCGGGGAATTCGGGCATGCCGAATAGAACCCCGCCAGGGGTAGATCGCAGTGAGTGGGTTGGCCGCTCCGGGAGGCTGCTGATAGCAGTGACCCGTTCAAGCGGCTCGGACTACGTTAGGCGTCCGGTAGGGCCGAGTCAAGTTGAGCGGCGGCGTGGCGCGTGGGCGCGGTAGGGGCTCACCGTCGGGTCGTGGGTGATCCAGAACCGGTAGGGGTGAGTGGCGCCGGCGCCGCCCACTCCCGTGCGCGGGCCGCTGCTGACCTGGTCGGGCGAGGTGGGGGTGCCCGTAAGAAGGGAGAGGGGGGAATCGGGGCCCCCGCAGAGGTCGGTGCCGTCGAGGGAGCGGTCCACATCCAGGGCGGCGGCCAGGCGGGCCGGACCCTTGGCCAGTTCTCTCGGGTATCTGGCGGAAACTCGGCGTTTGGCGGCCAGGTCGGCGCCCACCGTGACCTCGCCCGCGCGCACCAGGATCCCGCTGGCGTGGCCGGGCGGGCCGCACACCAGGTTGAGGCTGAACCACATGCCGTAGATGAAGTAGACGTAGGCGTGTCCGGGCGGTCCGAACATCGATGCGTTGCGTGCCGTACGGCCGCGGTAGGCGTGGGAGCCCGGGTCGGACTCCCCTTCGTACGCCTCCACCTCCGTGATGCGCAGTTCGATGGGGCCGTCCGGGGTACGGCGGACCAGGGTGCGGCCGAGGAGCTCCGGGGCCACGGTGAGGACCGGGCGGTCGAAGAAGGTCCGGGGCAGGGGCGTACGGTCGGGGCGCGCGCTCATCCGGTCGAGCGTAGTGGAACGCGTGCACCTGCAACCGGGGCCTAAGGTTCCGCGTCTGAGAGCGTGTTTTCGCAAGCGGTAGTAGCGGCGTAGTCGCCAGATCGTTCAAGGGGAGTTTGAGCATGGGGTTCAAGAAGCTGTTCGCGAGCCTGGGTGCCGGTGGTGCTTCGGTGGACACGATCATCACCGAGCCGAACGTCGTGCCGGGCGGGATCGTCCAGGGCGAGGTCCGGATCCAGGGCGGTTCCGTGGAGCAGCAGATCGAGGGGCTGTCCGTCGGGCTGCAGGCGCGGGTGGAGGTGGAGGGCGGTGACCAGGAGTACAAGCAGGACGTCGTCTTCACCAAGCAGCGCCTCGGCGGTGCCTTCAAGGTGCAGGCCGGCGCGGTGCACGTGGTGCCCTTCGGGCTGGAGATCCCCTGGGAGACGCCGATCACCCACTTCGGGGGTCAGCACCTGCGCGGGATGAACATCGGGGTCAGCACCGAGCTGGAGATCGCGCGGGCGATCGACGCGGGTGACCTCGACCCGATCAACGTGCACCCGGTGCCGGCGCAGCAGGCGATCCTCGACGCGTTCCGGCAGCTGGGCTTCTCGTTCCGCAGTGCGGACATGGAGCGCGGGCACATCCGCGGGACGCGGCAGACGCTGCCCTTCTACCAGGAGATCGAGTTCCTGCCGCCGTCGCAGTACCGCGGGCTGAACCAGGTCGAGCTGACCTTCGTCTCGGACGGCCGGGAGATGGACGTCGTCCTGGAGATGGACAAGAAGCCGGGGCTCTTCAGCGAGGGCAGCGACACCTACCGCTGCTTCCAGGTGGGCCTGCAGTCGTACCAGGGCACCGACTGGGCGGCGTACCTGAACCAGTGGATCGCGTCCGTCGGTTCCCAGCGCAACTGGTTCTAGGCTCCTAGGCTCGGACCGGTACGCGTATCCGATTCCGAGCAGGAGGGTCAGCAGTGACCGAGCAGAGCAGGGCTCCTCTTCCGCACGACTTCCACCCCGAGGTGCACGAGTTCACCGTGACCAGTACGGATCTGGCGCCCGGTGCGGATCTGGGCGACGCCCAGGTCAAGTCGGGCGGGGACGTCTCGCCGCAGCTGCGGTGGGAGGGGTTCCCGAAGGGGACGAAGAGCTTCGCCGTGACGTGCTTCGACCCGGACGCGCCCACGGGCAGCGGGTTCTGGCACTGGGTGCTCTTCGATCTGCCGGCCTCGGTCACCGAGCTGCCGGCCGGGGCGGGCAGCGGGAAGTTCGAGGGGCTGCCCGCCGGGGCCGTGCACGTGCGGAACGACTACGGCACCAAGGACTTCGGCGGGGCGGCGCCGCCGGCCGGGGAGCGCCACCGGTACGTCTTCACCGTGTACGCGGTCGATCAGGAGAAGCTCGGCCCCGGCGAGGACGTCTCCCCCGCCGCGGTCGGCTTCAACCTGCGGTTCCACACGCTCGGGCGGGCCCAGCTGATCGGCGAGTACGAAGCCCCCGCGCGCTGATCTTTTCTCCCGGTGTTTGCCCGGTCCTGGTCTAAAGGCGGCCAGGACCGGGCATTTTTATTGCGTTGTCCCGCGTGGCGCGCGCGGCCAGAGTGGTCGCGGGCCCTACCGCAAGGGTGGTCGCGGGCCTGCACACGGGAGGTGGGCGAGATGCGGGACACGCTGGTACTGAATGCGAGCTTCGAGCCGCTGTCGACGGTGACGCTGAACCGGGCTGTGGTCCTGGTGCTCCAGGACAAGGCCGTGGTCGAACAGTCGCATCCCGAGTTGCGCGTGCGCGCGGCCACCATGGAGCTTCCGATGCCGCGGGTGATCAGGCTCTGCAGGTATGTCCGGGTGCCCTTCCGAAGACATGCTCCCTGGTCGCGGAGGGGGGTGTTGGTCCGGGACCAACACCGGTGCGCCTACTGCGGGAAGCGCGCGACGACCGTGGACCACGTGCTGCCCAGGGCCCAGGGGGGCGGGGACACCTGGCTGAACACGGTGGCCTCCTGCGCCGAGGACAACCACCGCAAAGCGGCCCGGACTCCGGAGGAGGCGGGGATGCCGCTCCTCCGGAAGCCCTTCGTGCCGTCTCCTGCGGACGCCATGCTGCTCGCCCTCGGGGTGGCCGGGCAGGATGCGCTGCCGGAGTGGCTGGAGCGCTCCGCCTAGGCGTGTGCCCCGGCTGTCCCCGGCTACCGCGTAGCCGGGGACGTTGGGCGACGTAACTCTGCTACGTCGTTCAGCGGACCAGCAGCTGGACGATGGCGATGACGCCGACCGTGACGATGACCGCGCGCAGGGCGGTCGGCGGGAGGCGTCGGCCGACCTTGGCGCCGATCTGGCCGCCTATCGTGGAGCCGACGGCGATGAGGGCGACGGCCGTCCAGTCGAATTCTGCGACGAAGAGGAAGACGACGGCCGCGATGCCGTTCACCAGGGCGGCGATGACGTTCTTCACGGCGTTGATCCGTTGCATGTCCTCGCGGAGCAACAGGCCCATCAGGCCGAGGTAGAGCACGCCCTGGGCGGCCCCGAAGTAGCCTCCGTACGCGCTGGCCAGCAGCATCCCGGACAACAGCACGGGTCCGCCGTCGGGGTGGCCGGTGTCGCCTCCCGCGGCCTCCTGGCGCCGGCGCAGGGCGGCGGCGAGCCGGGGCTGGAGGACGACGAGCACGAGGGCGAGTCCGATGAGGACGGGCACGATCGTGTCGAAGGAATCGGACGGCAGGGTGAGGAGCAGGACGGCGCCCGCGAGTCCGCCGACGAGGGACACGGCGCCGAGCCGCACGATGCGGGCGCGCTGGCCCTGGAGCTCCTTGCGGTAGCCGATGGCGCCGCTGATCGAACCGGGCACCAGGCCGAGGGTGTTGGACACGTTGGCGGTGACCGGCGGCAGGCCGGTGGCGAGCAGCACCGGGAAGGTGATCAGGGTGCCGGAGCCGACGATGGTGTTGATGGTGCCCGCGCCGATGCCGGCGGCGAAGACCGCGAGTGATTCCCAGATGGACATGGACTGTGCCATCCCCTTTGCATGAGTGAGTCGCCTCCCCGCCATGAAGGTCGAGGGGCCACTCCGATCATGCAGGAGGGGGTGACGGGTCAGTCGATGGGGGGCTGTTCGCGGCGGTCCGCGGCGTCCTTGTCGCGGGCTGCGGGAATGCCGCCGCCGTCCTTGCCGGAGTTCTGCGGGTTGAAGCCCGAACCGCTGCCCATGGGGCCGAAGTTGCCCATGGCTCCGGAGAGGCCCTTGAGGGCGTCGCCGATCTCGCTCGGCACGATCCAGAGCTTGTTGGCGTCGCCTTCGGCGATCTTCGGGAGCATCTGGAGGTACTGGTAGGCGAGGAGCTTCTGGTCGGCGTCTCCCGCGTGGATGGACTCGAAGACCGTACGGATGGCCTGGGCCTCGCCCTCGGCGCGCAGGGCGGCCGCCTTGGCCTCACCTTCGGCGCGGAGGATGGAGGACTGCTTCTCGCCCTCGGCGCGCAGGATCTCGGACTGGCGGACGCCTTCGGCCTGGAGGATCGAGGCGCGCTTGTCGCGGTCGGCGCGCATCTGCTTCTCCATCGAGTCCTGGATGGAGGTCGGCGGCTCGATGGCCTTGAGCTCGACGCGGTTGACGCGGATGCCCCACTTGCCGGTGGCCTCGTCGAGGACGCCGCGCAGGGCCGCGTTGATCTCCTCGCGGGAGGTCAGGGTCCGCTCCAGGTCCATGCCGCCGATGATGTTGCGCAGCGTGGTGACGGTGAGCTGCTCGATGGCCTGGATGTAGCTGGCGACTTCGTACGTCGCAGCGCGGGCGTCGGTCACCTGGTAGTAGATGACCGTGTCGATGTTGACGACCAGGTTGTCCTGGGTGATGACCGGCTGCGGCGGGAACGGCACGACCTGTTCGCGCAGGTCGATGCGGTTGCGGATGGAGTCGATGAACGGGACGACGATGTTGAGGCCCGCGTTGAGCGTGCGCGTGTAGCGGCCGAAGCGCTCGACGATGGCGGCGCTGGCCTGTGGGATCACCTGGATCGTCTTGACCAGTGCGATGAAGACCAAAGCCACCAGAATGATCAGGACGATGATGATCTCTGACATGCGGTTCCCCGTGCCCTTCCGGCTGTCTGTGCTGCCCCGTTGAACGGAGTCTCGCAGACCCGCGGGCTGCGAGCAGGCTGCTTGTCACATGACGACGGCGGTCGCCCCGTCGATCTCCACGACGTCCACGGACTGGCCGGGCTCGAAACTGCTGTCCGCGTCGAGGGTGCGCGCGGACCAGATCTCGCCGGCGAGCTTGATGCGGCCGTCGGTGCCGTCGACGCGTTCGAGGACGACGGCGCTGCGGCCCTTCAACGCGTCGATGCCGCTGCGGTGTTGGGGCCGCTGGTCGCGGTGCCGGTTGGCGATCGGCCGGATGACGGCGATCAGCGCGACCGACACGGTCACGAAGACCAGGACCTGGGCCACCACTCCCCCGCCGACGGCCGCCGTGACGGCGGCCGCCACCGCTCCGACGGCGAACATGCCGAACTCCGGCATCGCCGTCAGGACGAGGGGGATGCCCAGTCCGACCGCCCCTATGAGCCACCACACCCATGCGTCGATGTCGTCCACATGGTCATGGTAGGTCCGGTGGGCGCGGTCGGGACAGGGTGCGGGGGCTCGTTACTGGCCGAGGGGCAGACCCTGCGCGGTCCAGCGGTCGTTCCCGTTGCGCTCGACGACCAGCGGGAGGCCGAAGCAGAGCGACAGGTTGCGGGAGGTCAGTTCGAGGTCGATCGGGCCCGCGGTGACGACCTTGCCCTGACGGATCATCAGGACGTGGGTGAAGCCGGGGGCGATCTCCTCGACGTGGTGCGTGACCATGACCATGGAGGGCGCGAGCGGGTCGCGGGCGAGGCGGCCGAGGCGCCGTACGAGGTCCTCGCGGCCGCCCAGGTCCAGGCCCGCGGCGGGCTCGTCGAGGAGCAGCAGCTCGGGGTCGGTCATCAGGGCGCGGGCGATCAGCGTGCGCTTGCGCTCGCCCTCGGAGAGGGTGCCGAACTTCCGGTCGAGGTACTCGGTCATGCCGAGGCGGTCGAGGAAGGCGCGGGCGCGCTGCTCGTCGACCTCCTCGTACTCCTCCTGCCAGGTCGCCGTCATGCCGTAGGCGGCGGTGAGGACGGTCTGCAGGACGGTCTGCCGCTTGGGCAGCTTGTCGGCCATCGCGATACCGGCGATGCCGATGCGGGGGCGCAGCTCGAAGACGTCCACCTTGCCGAGGGTGCTGCCGAGGATGGTGGCGGCGCCCTTGGTCGGGAAGAGGTAGCTGGAGGCGAGGTTCAGCAGCGTGGTCTTGCCGGCACCGTTGGGGCCGAGGATCACCCAGCGCTCCCCCTCCTTCACCGACCAGGAGACCTGGTCCACCAGAGCCCGGCCCTCGCGGACCACGGATACGTCCACCAGCTCCAGAACATCGCTCATGAGCGTGTTGTCACCCCTTGCAGTCACGGTTCTCTGTGCGCCGGCAGGCGCAGCCCCAGGGGAAAACCTACGCCACTCACGGACGGGTCCGGGGCCGGGGCCGGGCCATGCGGCGGGTCCGTAGAGTTGAGGGATGCTTTTCGAACCACGTTCAGGGCGGTTGGCCGCCTGGGGGAACGCGTTGCTGGCCGGTCTGGTCTCGCCCGACGAGGCCGTGTCGTCGATCGTGGGCGGGGACGCCGTGCACCGGGTGGCGGGGCTGCCCGGGGAATCGGGTCCGGTGGGTCTCACGCTGGCGCTGGGGCGGATGCGGGCGCTGGGGGCGACCGGGCTGCGGGTCGCGCTGCCTGCGCCGGGGCATCCGCTGGGACTGAGCGGGCCGCCGGAGTTCAACGCGCGGGCATTGGAAGCCGAGGAGGCGGTCGTCGCGGTGGGTGCGGCGCTGGGGCTCGTGCCGGAGGTGTCCGAGGCCGGGCCCGAGGGGGACGTGCACGTGTCGGTGACCTGGCACTGCCTGCCGGTACGGGAGGCCCCGCCGGCGGACGTGCCGTCGCTGGGCGAGGCGGAGCGGGAGCTCGCGGAGGCGCTGCGCGAGGCGACCGTGGTGCTGACGCGGCTGGACGTGGCGGCGTCGGGGCCGGTGGCGGACGCGGCGCTGTCGGCGTACCGGGCGCGGGCGGAGGCGGGACGGGAGGTCCTGGCCCCGGGCTATCCGCCGCGGGCGGTGCGGGTGCTGGCGCTGGCGCAGCGCGTGGACCTGATGGTTTCGCTGGCGTACGAGAACGGGCACGGGGGTGCGGTGGCCGCCTCGGAGATGGCGGCGCGGGCCGAGGCCTTGCGGCCGGTGGAGCGGGTGACCCGGCGGGCCCTCGTCGCGGCGTACAACGCGGCCGTCGAGGAGCGTGAGCGGGGCCGCTAGGGCCTGTCGTCACAGGGCCTGTCGTCGCCGCGCGGGGACGGCGGCGGCCCCGCTTCCCGGGGAGAAGGTGGAAGCGGGGCCGCGGTCAGGCGGGGGTCAGGCGTTCACACCCGTGTTGCCGAAGGCCGGGTTGAGCAGGCCGATCACGGTGACCGTGTTGCCCACCACGTTCACGGGGACGTGCACCGGGGCCTGGATCAGGTTCCCGGAGGCCACGCCGGGCGAGTTCAGGGCCTCGCCCTCCGCGGACGCACCGCCGTGCGCCGAGGAGACACCGGCGCCGGCGGCGAGGAGGCCGCCCGCGATCATGGTGACGGCTGCGGCCTTCTTGAAGTTCTTCACGTTCTCGTCCTCCAGTACGTCTGCCGCGACCAGCCGTCGCGACACGCCATGGAGAACGGTCACCCGGCGGTCCGGATACGCCATGTGGGCTACATACACCCGACCGTATGAATCTCAGTCCGGAATGAGACGGTCCGGTTCACCCCGTTCACTCGGCGAGCCCGTGCCTGACCGCCCACAACGCGGCCTGCGTCCGGTCGGACAGGTCCAGCTTCATCAGGATGTTCGAGACGTGGGTCTTGACCGTCTTCTCGGAGAGGACGAGCGCGCGGGCGATCTCGCGGTTGGAGCGGCCGTCCGCGATGAGGCCCAGCACCTCGCGCTCCCGATCGGTCAGTGAGCCCGGCCGGCCGGCCGAAGGGCTCTGCTCCTCCTGGGAGAGCAGGGTCACCGCCACCTCGGGCTGGAGGAGGACGTGGCCGGCGTGGACGGAGCGGATGGCTCCGGCCAGGGCGTCGGGATCGATGTCCTTGTAGACGTATCCCGCGGCGCCGGCCCGCAGGGCGGGGATCACGGTCCGCTGCTCCGTGAAGCTGGTGACGATCAGCACCCGGGCCGGGTTCGCCAGCTCGCGGAGCCTGCGCAGCGCCTCGATGCCGTCGGTGCCCGGCATCTTGACGTCCATGAGGATCACGTCGGGCCGCAGCTCCTCGGCGCGGGCGACGCCCTCCTCGCCGTCGGAGGCCTCTCCGACCACCTCGATGTCGTCCTGGACCTCCAGGAAGGTGCGCAGGCCCCGGCGGACCACCTGGTGGTCGTCGACCAGCACCACTCGGATCCGGCTGGGGGTGTCAGCCACCGGGGACCTCCATCTCGATCGTGGTGCCCTTGCCGGGCTCCGAGTGCACGGTGAGCCGGCCCCCGACACCGCTCGCGCGGTCCCGCATGGAGACCAGGCCCAGGTGGCGGCCGGCGCTGCGGACGGCCTGGGGGTCGAAGCCCTTGCCCGAGTCGACGACCTTGAGGACCGCTCCCCCGGCGGGGCCCTTCGCCAGTGTGACCTCGACCCGGTCCGCCCCCGAGTGGCGCAGGGCGTTGTGGAGCGCCTCCTGGGCGACCCGCAGGAGCGCCTCCTCCTGGGTCGCGGGGAGGGCCCGTACGCCGTCACAGGTGAAGGTGACGTGCGCGGTGTGGGCGCGGTCGAGTACGTGGACCTGGGTGCGCAGGGTCGCGATCAGGCCGTCCTCGTCCAGGGCGGCCGGGCGCAGCTCGGTCACGGCGGCGCGCAGCTCGTCGGCGGCCTCCGCGGCCAGTACGGCGACCTGCTGGAGCTCGTCCTTGGCCCGGTCCGGATCCCGGTCCACGAGGGCGGCGGCGGCCTGGGCGGTGAGGCGCAGCGAGAAGAGCTTCTGGCTGACGGCGTCGTGCAGCTCGTGGGCGAGCCGGGAGCGTTCTTCGGCGATGGTGAGCTCGCGGCTGCGCTCGTAGAGCCGGGCGTTGGTGAGGGCGATCGCGGCGTGCTGGGCGAGGAGGGAGAGGAGCTCCTCGTCCTCGTCGGTGAAGCCGTGCCTGCCGCCCGGGGCGCTCTTCTTGTTGGCGAGGAACAGGGCGCCGAGGATCTCCTCGCCGTCCCGGACGGGCAGGCCCAGGAAGTCGGACATCTCGGGGTGGGCCGCGGGCCAGCCCTCGAAGCGCGGGTCCTTGCGTACGTCGGCCAGCCGCTCGGGGCCGTCCTTGTGGAGCATCGCGGCGAGGATGCCGTGCTGGCGCGGCAGCGGGCCGATGCGGCGCCACTGCTCGGCGCTGATGCCGTCCACGACGAACTGGGCGAAGCCGCCGTGGTCGTCCGGGACGCCCAGGGCCGCGTACTCGGCGTCCAGGAGCTCGCGGGCGGAGACGACGATCGTGCGCAGGACGTCGCGGACCTCCAGGCGGCGGCTCATGGCGAGCAGCGCGGTGCTGACGGCGGCCAGGCCGCTGCGGGGGCCGCCGTACACGGGACTACCGGTCATGGCCTCACCGTACCGGCGGGCGTGACCTGCGGGATCGGGCGGTGGACGTAGGTCCAAGGGACGTGTGCGGGTGGGGCCCGCGACCGACGCGGCGGCGGGTGCGGGCTTCCTACGTTGGGGGCATCTGCTGATCGGGACGGAAGGCGAGGGGTGCGGTCATGTCGGTGGCGATCGTGACGGGGGCGTCGAGGGGACTGGGCCGGGCGCTGGCCGGGGAGCTGGCGGCACGGGGCTGGGACCTGGTGCTGAGTGGGCGGGGCGCGGCGGCGCTGGAGGAGGCGGCGGCCGGGCTGGAGCGGGCGGGAGGGGAGACGGGCGGGAGGGCGGGGAGGGTCGTGGCGGTGGCGGGGGACGTGTCCTCGGGGGAGCACCGGGCGGCGCTGCTGGCGTCGGCGCGGGAGCTGGGCGGGCTGGACCTGCTGGTGAACAACGCGGGGGTGCTGGGGGCGGAGCCGCTGGTGCCGCTGGCGGTCCATCCGCTGGACGGGCTGCGCGAGGCCTTCGAGGTGAATGTGGTCGGGCCGCTGGGGCTCCTCCAGGAGGGGCTGGCGCTGCTGCGGGCCTCGGCGGCCGGGGCGGTGCTGAACATCAGCTCGGACGCCGCGGTGGTTCCGTACGCCACGTGGGGTGCGTACGGGGCCACCAAGGCGGCCGGGGACCTGCTGTCGGCGGTGCTGGCGGTGGAGGAGCCGGGGCTGCGGGTGTGGTGGGCGGACCCGGGTTCGATGCGGACGCGGATGATGGCGGCGGCCGAGCCCGGGGAGGACCTGGCGGGGCTGCCGGCGCCCGAGGAGGTGGCGCCGGTGCTGCTGCGGCTGGTGGCGGACGGGCTGCCGAGCGGGCGGTACACGGCCGAGGGGCTGGCGGCGGGGGCGGGGCGGTGAGCGGAGCGGCGAGTGGGGCCGTGAGCAGAGCCACGAGCGGGCGCCCGGCACCACGAGGGACGAGTCCCCGCACAAGGACGAGTCCCTATATAAGGGACATTCCGCCGGACCTTCTGGCCCGGGTGCCGGCCGAGCAGCGCGGGCCGGGTCTGGGCCGGGACGCGGTGCGGCTGCTGGTCTCACGGGGCAGTACGGAGGTGTCGCTGCACGCCTTCCGGGAACTGCCGGAGCTGCTGCGCGCCGGGGACGTGCTGGTGGTCAACACCTCGGCCACGCTCGCGGCCGCCGTGGACGCCCGGCTGGGCGGCGAGGCGGTGGTGGTGCACTTCTCGACCCGGGGCGACCGGGGGTACCCCCGGACGGAGTCCGGGGGAGGACGGTGGTCCGTGGAGCTGCGGACCCCGGCCGGCGGGGGCACGACCGGGCCGCGCGCCGGGGGCCCGGCCGGGTCGGTGGCGCAGCTGCCGGGCGGGCACCGCCTCGTACTGGAGGAGCCCCTCGCGGCGGGGGCGGACCGGCTGTGGTGGGCGCGGCCCTCGACGGACGACGTTCCCGGCCTGCTGCGGGCGTACGGGCGGCCGATCCGGTACGCCTACACGGAACGGGACCAGCCGCTGTCGGCGTACCAGACGGTGTTCGCCGTGCCGCAGGCCGACGGGGCGGGGTCGGCGGAGATGCCGAGCGCCGGCCGGCCCTTCACCGCGGAGCTGGTGGCGCGGCTAGTGAGCCGGGGGGTGCAGTTCGCGCCGCTGACCCTGCACACGGGCGTGGCCTCGCAGGAGGCTCACGAGCCGCCGTACCCGGAGCGGTACGAGGTGCCGGCGGCCACGGCGTGGCTGGTGAACGCCGCCCGGGCGACGGGCGGGCGGGTGATCGCGGTGGGGACCACGGCGGTACGGGCCCTGGAGTCCGCCGCGGACCCGCGGGGGGTGGTGCGCCCGGCCGCCGGCTGGACGGACCTGGTGGTGACGCCGGAGCGCGGGGTGCGGGTGGTGGAGGGGCTGCTGACCGGGCTGCACGAGCCGGAGGCGTCCCATCTGCTGATGCTGGAGGCGGTCGCGGGGCGTGCGGCCGTACAGCTCGGGTACGCGGAGGCGGTGGCCCGTCTCTGCCTCTGGCACGAGTTCGGGGACGTCCACCTCCTCCTCAGGGATGACAGCCGTCACTGAATGCATTGCTGGAGCAACGCGTGGTGAGAACGGCGTAAGGGCGATGTGAGCCCCGGCATAGGACCCACATCACTTACGAAGCTCCCTAGTGGAAAAGTGCAGGTCCCGTCAGGGCGGACGGGCGTAGCGCCGGGGCCGGAAATCGGGCCTCGGCGCCCGCCCCTGATCCACTAAGCGGGATCGTACGTCACACCTTTGCCACAGGATTTTGCCGCCGCTAAGAATTACTCCCGTCGCACAGCACCGCGGATCCCCGGATCCACAAAGCGCCTTCCTGCGACTCCCGCTATTCGAAGAGGTTGCCCCGCCATGTCTGCTTCCCGCACCCCCGGTCACAGTCGTCTGACGAAGGCACACAAGCTGTCCATCGCCGGTGCCGCCACGCTGAGCGCCGCCGCCGTCGCCTTCTCCCTCGTCCCGGCCGGTGCCGCGGAGGCCGAGACCATCTCCGCCGCCCCCGTCGCCTGGTCCCAGGCCGTGAACGGCGCGCAGACGAAGGCGCTGTACGGCCACCTCTCCACGCAGCACGTCATCGCCGACGCGAACGCCAAGGCCGTCGCCGCCAAGGCCAAGGCCAAGGCCGACGCCGACGCCAAGGCCAAGGCCGCCGCCAAGGCCAAGGCCGAGGCCGCCGCGAAGAAGGACCGCGCGCAGAAGGCGACCGCGAGCCGCTCCGCCGCCCGCACCCCCGTCTTCGCGAACAACCTGGACGGCTGGATCAAGGAAGCCCTCTTCATCATGAAGAAGGAGGGCATTCCGGGCACCTACGCCGGAATCCACAAGAACATCATGCGCGAGTCCAGCGGCAACCCGATGGCGATCAACAACTGGGACATCAACGCCCAGAACGGCATCCCCAGCAAGGGTCTGCTCCAGGTCATCTACCCGACCTTCAAGACGTACCACGTCAAGGGCACCAAGTTCGACCAGTACGACCCGGTCGCCAACATCGTCGCCGCCTGCAACTACGCGGCCGACCGCTACGGCTCGATGGACAACGTCAACAGCGCCTACTAGGACGCCGACGGCATCAAAGCCCCCCACGCGCCTCAGGGCGGCCCCCGGAACACCGGGTGCCGCCCTGAGGCGTTTCGCGCGTACGCGGACTACTTGCCGGCGCGCATGACCTCCGGCTCGTGACGGCGCAGCAGGCGCTGCACCGCGAAGCCGCAGGCGATGCCGAGGAGCAGCAGGATGATGATGTCCACGCTCCACTGGCCGACCGTGTGCTCCCACAGCGGGTCGGTGTTGGTCGGGTTCTGCTGGTCCCACGGCGGCATGAGCACGCCGAGGTTCAGCGTGGTGCCGGCGGCGGCGACGGCCCAGCGGGACGGCATCAGCCAGGCGAACTGCTCCAGGCCCGGGGAGTCGTACACCTGGAAGAGGATGCCGGTGAAGACGACCTGGATGATCGCGAACATGACCAGCAGCGGCATCGTCTTCTCGGCGGTCTTCACCAGCGAGGAGATCACCAGGCCGAACATCATCGAAGTGAAGCCGAGCGCGGTGACCGAGAGGCAGAGCTCGACGGCCGGGGGCATGAGCAGGCCCTCGGTGGGCAGGTCGCGCGGGGTGAAGCCGATGGCGCAGATGACCACGCCCTGGACGGCCGTGATGAAGCCGAGGACGATCACCTTCGACATGAGGTACGCCGACCGGGACAGACCGGTGGCGCGCTCGCGCTCGTAGATGACCCGTTCCTTGATCAGCTCACGGACCGAGTTCGCGGCGCCCGAGAAGCACATGCCGACACAGAGGATCAGCATGATCGTGCCGGCGTCGCCGTTGAACCGGGACGGCGGCTTCGGCGGCGCGAGGCCGAAGGTCGCCGGGATGACCGTCGAGACCACGCCGAGGACCGCGGGCAGGATCAGCATCAGGGCCATGAAGCCCTTGTCGGACGCGATCACCGAGACGTAGCGGCGGATCAGGGTCCACAGCTGGTCGCCCCAGCCCTGTGCCTTCGGCGGCATCATCTGCTGCGGCGGCATCGCGACGGCCTGCGGCGCGACCGCGTCGAGGTCGGCGGCGTACAGCTGGTAGTGCTGCGAGCCCTTCCAGCGGCCGGCCCAGTCGTAGTCGCGGTAGTTCTCGAACGCCGAGAAGACGTCCGCCCACGTGGTGTAGCCGAAGAAGTTCAGCGCCTCGTCCGGCGGGCCGAAGTACGCGACCGAGCCGCCCGGAGCCATGACCAGCAGCTTGTCGCAGAGCGACAGCTCGGCGACGGAGTGGGTGACGACGAGGACCGTGCGGCCGTCGTCGGCGAGGCCGCGCAGCAGCTGCATGACGTCGCGGTCCATGCCCGGGTCGAGGCCGGAGGTCGGCTCGTCCAGGAAGATCAGCGAGGGCTTGGTGAGCAGCTCCAGGGCCACGGACACGCGCTTGCGCTGACCACCGGAGAGCGCGGTGATCTTCTTGTCCTTGTGGATGTCGAGCTTGAGCTCGCGCAGGACCTCGTCGATGCGGGCTTCGCGCTCGGACGCGGCGGTGTCGCCGGGGAAGCGGAGCTTGGCCGCGTACTTGAGGGCCGTGCTGACCCTCAGCTCCTTGTGCAGGATGTCGTCCTGCGGGACCAGGCCGATGCGCTGGCGGAGCTCCGCGAACTGCTTGTACAGGTTGCGGTTGTCGTAGAGGACGTCGCCCTCGTTGGCGGGCCGGTAGCCGGTCAGCGCCTTGAGCAGCGTCGACTTTCCGGAACCGGACGGGCCGATGACGCCGATGAGCGACTTCTCCGGCACGCCGAAGGTGACGTCCTTGAGGATCTGCTTGCCGCCGTCGACCGTGACCGTGAGGTGGCGGGCCGAGAAGGAGACCTCGCCGGTGTCGACGAACTCCTCGAGGCGGTCGCCGACGATCCGGAACGTCGAGTGGCCGACGCCGACGATGTCGTTCGGACCGAGCAGCGCGGTACCGGACTTGGCCAGCGGCTGGCCGTTGACGTAGGTGCCGTTGTGGCTGCCGAGGTCGTGGATCTCGAACCGGCCGCCGGGCATCGAGCGGAACTCGGCGTGGTGGCGCGAGACCTGGAGGTCGGAGACCACCAGTTCGTTCTCCAGCGCACGGCCGATCCGCATGACGTGACCCAGCGACAGCTGGTGGAACGTCGTCGGGCTGCGGTCGCCCCCGTGGTGCGCGGCACCCTGCGCCGGGCGGGCCGCGGCGGGGCCGCCGCCCTGCTGGTGCGGGAAGTGCGGCGCCTGCTGCGCCTGCTGCGCGTGCTGCGGCTGTTCCCAGGCCTGCTGCTGAGGCTGCTGCTGCGGCGCCTGGTAGGCGGGCGCCTGCGGCTGGGCGTACGCCTGGGCCTGCTGGGCCTGCTGGGCCACGGCCGGCTGGGGCGCCGCGGCACCGACAGGATTCAGCCGCGGGCCGTCGGTGGCGTTGCCCAGGTGGACCGGCGTGCCGGGCACGAGTTCGGCCTGCTGCACCCGGGCCCCGTGCACGTAGGTGCCGTTGGTGCTGCCGTGGTCCTCGATTCCCCAACCACGGCCGTTCCAGCTGATGGTGGCGTGACGCCAGGACACCCGGGCGTCATCGATCACCACGTCTCCCTGGGGGTCGCGCCCCAGCGAGTACGACCTGGACGGATCGAGCGTCCAGGTCCTTCCATTCAATTCCAGTACGAGTTCCGGCACTCCAGCCCCACTTAAGTCCCCCGAGAATCCCCCATGACGTCAGGGAGTCTAGGGATGGCGAACATCCGGGGGAACTATTTCAGGCCCACGGCCACATGTGGGAATCCGGGCCTTGCCAGGGCGTCTACGACTGCCCGTTGACGAGGGCGAAAGTCACCCGGAGAGTGAGATACGGGACTTCTCGACCGAGCTTCTCGACCGGGCGTCCCACCCGGACCGCTCCGCTCGGCTCGCATCGGGGGACCGCTCATGCGCCGCATCCGTTGGGGAGACGTCCTGCTGTCCGCCGTCGCCGCCGTGGGCTGGTCGCTGGTGGTGATGATGGTGGTCGCGGCGCTCGGGCTCCACCTGCTGGGCGCCGACGGTACGGGAGGCTCGCTCGGGGCGATGACCGCGGCCGTGGTCGTCCTGGCCGTGGGCGGCACCGTGACCCCTTCCGGCGATCTGCCGGTCCTCGGGGTGGCGGGGGCGGGCGCCGAGGCCTCACTGGACGTCGTGGCGTTGGGTGTGGGGCTGGCCGGGGCCCTCGTCCTGGCGCGGCTGTTCCTGCGGTCGGTACGGGTCGGGGCCGCCGCCGAGACGGCCGCCCGGGTGGTGGTGGTCGCGGCGCTGCTCGTCACCGTGGCGGGCGCGCTGGCCTGGGTCGGGCACGATGTCGTCACCCTCGACGGGGCCGTGCTGCCGAGGACCCCGGCGAAAGTGGAGATCCCCGGGATCGGGGACATCGGCGGGCTGCTCCCGGACCGCGTCGGGGACCTGATCGGGCCACGGGCCCGGGTGGGGTTCTCGGTGGAGCCGGGGCCGACGCTGCTGGGCGCGGGGGTGTGGGCGGTGGCGGTACCGGCACTGGCCCTGCTGATCTCGCGGCGCGGGCCCGCCCCGCTCGCGCGGCTGCGGCCGGCCGTCTCGGCGGTGGTGACGATGCTGCTGGTGGCGGTGGCGGCCGGACTGGCTGCGGCGGTGTGGGCGGCGCTGGGCGACGAGCACCCCGGACGGGTGCTGGGGGCGGCGCTGCTGGGCGCGCCGAACGGGAGCTGGGCGGGGGTCCTTCTCGGGCTCTTCGTCCCACTGAGCGGCCGGGCCTCGGGGGCGTCGGCCCGGGTGCTGCCGGATCCGCTGGACGAGCTGCTGACGGGCTCCGCGCGGGAGCCGGTGACGGTGGCGCGCCTGGCGGAGTACGACGGGCGGGTCTGGCTGCTGGTCGCGGGGGCGGCGCTGCTGCTGCTCTGCGCGGGGGTGCTGGCCGCCGTACGGACTCCGGGGCGCGGGATCGCGGGGTGCGCGGCGCGGCTGTCGGCCGTGACCGGGGTGGCTCTGGCGGGGCTGGTGTGGCTGACCGGGTTCTCGGCGGATGCGTCGCTGGCGGTACTGGGGGTGGACGCGGTGGACGCCGGGGTGGAGCTGCGGGGGTCGGTCCCGCTCGCCCTGGCGCTGGGCGCGGCCTGGGGCGCGGCGGCGGGCGCGGCGGGCGCCCTGCTGACCCGGCGCCGCCGGAGCCGCCTGCCGGAGGCGGGGCCGGGCTCCGGCGCGGCCGCAGCCGGCGTCCCGGCGTGGCCCGACCCCGGCGCGCCGACGGCCGCGTACGGCCGGGGGCCGGCGCCGGGCCGGGTGCAGCCGTACCCGGATCCGGATGTCTCCTGGGACGTGACGGTCACCGGCATCCCGCCGCGGCCGCCGAAGCCGCCGAAGCCGGCCCGGCGGCCGCCCTTCACCCCGCCTCCCCCGCCGGGAGCACCGCCGCCGCCGAAGCCTCCGGGGCCTCCGGGGCCTCCGGGGCCTCCGGGGCCGCGGTGACCGCCCCGGCTCCGACGGACGGAGTCCGGCGCAGCGGCCCGCCGAGGAAGAGCCCGGAAGAGCGCGGAAGAGCGCGGCGCGTTCACGACGTGGGACGGGGGTCCTGTCCTGGGGGCGGGGAAGATACGGTGAGGGCACCATGAGCGCTTCGCAGACCTCCGACGTCCCCACCCTCCTCGTCAAGATCTTCGGCAAGGACCGTCCCGGGATCACCGCCGGGCTGTTCGACACCCTCGCCGCCTACTCCGTCGACGTCGTCGACATCGAGCAGGTCGTCACCCGGGGCCGCATCGTCCTGTGCGCCCTCGTCACCAAGCCCGCCGGCGGCGCCGAGGGCGAGCTGCGGGCCACCGTCCACAGCTGGGCCGAGTCGCTCAAGCTGCAGGCCGAGATCCTTTCCGGTACCGGCGACAACCGGCCGCGCGGCAGCGGCCGGTCCCACGTCACCGTGCTCGGGCACCCGCTCACCGCCGAGTCCGCGGCGGCCATAGCGGCCAGGATCACCGCGACCGGCGGCAACATCGACCGCATCTTCCGCCTCGCCAAGTACCCGGTGACGGCGGTGGAGTTCGCCGTCTCCGGCACCGAGACCGAGCCCCTGCGCACCGCGCTTGCCACCGCCGCCGCGCAGATCGGCGTGGACGTGGCCGTCGTCTCGGCCGGGCTGCACCGCCGGGCCCAGCGCCTGGTCGTGATGGACGTGGACTCGACCCTGATCCAGGACGAGGTCATCGAGCTCTTCGCCGCGCACGCCGGGTGCGAGGCGGAGGTCGCCGAGGTCACCGAGCGCGCGATGCGCGGTGAGCTGGACTTCGAGCAGTCGCTGCACGCCCGCGTGGCGCTGCTGGCCGGACTGGACGCCTCCGTCGTCGACAAGGTCCGCGCCGAGGTGCAGCTGACCCCGGGCGCCCGGACCCTGATCCGTACGCTGAAGCGGCTCGGCTACCAGGTGGGCGTGGTGTCCGGCGGTTTCACCCAGGTGACGGACGATCTGCGGGAGCGGCTGGGGCTCGACTTCGCCTCCGCCAACACGCTGGAGATCGTCGACGGGAAGCTGACGGGCCGGGTGACCGGCGAGATCGTGGACCGGGCGGGCAAGGCCCGGCTGCTGCGCCGCTTCGCCGCGGAGGCCGACGTACCGCTGTCGCAGACGGTGGCCATCGGCGACGGCGCCAACGACCTGGACATGCTGAACGCGGCCGGGCTGGGCGTGGCCTTCAACGCCAAGCCGGTGGTCCGCGAGGCCGCGCACACCGCGGTGAACGTGCCCTTCCTCGACGCGGTGCTCTACCTGCTCGGGATCACCCGCGAGGAGATCGAAGCCGCCGACCTGGCCTGATCCGCTCCGTACGCAGACACGGGAGGGCCCCGGCAGCCGCACCGGCCGCCGGGGCGCTTCCACGTCAGGGGTCCTCGGGCCCGGTCAGTGGTCCTTGGGCGTCCAGAAGTCGACCAGTGTGCCCACGCCGTGCTCCAGGGACTTCCACGAGCCGGTGAAGGAGACGACGGCGAGGGCCGCGGTCGGGAATCCAGTCCGGGTCATCCGCGCCAGCGTGTCGTCCTGCGCGCGCCCGGAGAGGGCGTCGGCGAGGGCGTGCATGCCGGGGTTGTGGCCGATGACGAGGAGGTCGGTGACCTCGTCGGAGGTCTCGTTCAGCAGGGCGATGAGCTCGCCCAGCGAGGCGTCGTAGAGCCTCTCCTCGTACGAGGTCTTCGGCCGGTGCGGCATCTCCTGGACGGCGAGCTTCCAGGTCTCGCGGGTGCGGGCTGCGGTGGAGCAGAGGGCCAGGTCGAAGGCGATGCCGGTTTCGGCGAGCTTCAGACCGACGGCCGGTGCGTCCTTGCGGCCCCGTTCCGCCAGCGGGCGGTCGTGGTCGGACACCTCAGGCCAGTCGGCCTTGGCGTGCCGGAGGAGGGCGATCCTGCGGGTTGTGTCGGCGCTCATGGCTCCCAGCTTCGCATGAAACGGGCCACGGGGCGCAGGGTGTTGAAGGCCCTCACACGGTGGTGGGGCAGACCCCGGCGCACCCCGGCGCACCCCGGGCGTACGTGGTTCAGCCGACGGCGCGCAGGAGCTGCTGGGTGACGTGGATCAGCCCGGTGGCCTCGCCGGTGGCGGCGTGGGCCTCGCCGGATCCGGCGAGGAGGAGCAGCAGGAGGCCGAAGGCGAGCGCGGGCAGGGCCAGGGCCCACCAGTGCAGGCGGGCGTCGGCGCCGTGCCGGGTGCCGGCGGCGGCCCGGGCGGCGGCTCGGGGGCCGGACGGGAGGGAGCGGGTGTGCGTGGGGGCCGACATGGCCGCCTCCGGGGTGCTGACGGGGACTGGCTCGCTCCTTCGAATCTATGGATCCGAAGGAGCGGTTCCCATCCGGGGCGCACCCCAGTTCACCCTGACCCTGGCCCCCTAGGGGTTGGTGGGGATAACCCCACCAGCCTCCCGGTCAGGGGGAGGCGATCGACGCGATGACGGAGATGATCACGGTCACGACGAGCATCGCGCCGAGCACGAGGCCGAGCTTCCTGCGGCCGTGCTGCGGGTTCGGGTCAAGTACGGGCGACATGCCGCTCAGTCTCGCATGCCGCATTCGTCCTCGATCGTGCGGTCCCGTCCGGCCAGGACCCCGAGCGCGATCTGCGGGACGAGCAGTCCGGCCATGAGGGCGAGGGGCAGGTCCCAGCCGCCGCTGTGCTGGTAGAGGGTGCCGATGACCAGGGGCCCGGGGATGGAGATGAGGTAGCCGGTGCTCTGGGCGAAGGCGGAGAGCTTGACGACGCCGGCCGGGGACTTGGCGCGCAGTCCGATCATCGTGATGACGAGGGGGAAGGCGCAGTTGGAGACGCCGAGCAGGAGCGCCCAGGCCCACGCGCCCGCGGCCGGGGCGAAGTAGAGCCCTAGGTACCCGGCGAGGCCGAAGAGGCCGAGGGTGACGGCGATGGGGCCCTGGTTCCGCATCCGGCCGGCCAGGCCGGGGATGACGAAGGCGAGCGGGACGCCCATGACCATGGTGAGGGCGAGCAGTACGCCGGCGGTGGAGGCGGAGACGCCGGCGTCGCGGAAGATCTGCGGGAGCCAGCCCATGGTGACGTACGCGCCGGTGGCCTGGAGGCCGAAGTAGCAGGCCAGGGCCCAGGCGGTGCGGCTGCGGACGACCCGGGGACCGGTGTCGGCCCGTACGGCGGTCCCCTCCCCGGAGCCGACGGCCGCGGCCTCGGCCCGTGCGGCGCGCCGCGAGGCGCGGGCGATGGGCAGCCAGGGCAGTACGGCGACCAGTGCGAGCACGGCCCAGATCATCAGGCCGGTGCGCCAGCTGCCGCCGAGGGCGCCGGTCAGCGGGACGGTCGCGGCGGCGGCGAGCGAGGTGCCGGCGGCCAGCGCCATGGAGTACAGGCCGGTCATCGTGCCGACCCGGTCCGGGAAGTAGCGCTTGACGATCACCGGGAGCAGGACGTTGGTCACGGCTATGCCGGCCAGGGACAGCGCGCTGGCGGCGAGGAAGGCGGCCGCGTTGTCCGCGAAGGGGCGGATCAGCAGGCCCGCGGCGACGGCGGCCATGCCGGCGCAGACGACGGCGGCCGGGCCGAAGCGGCGGGACAGCCGGGGCGCGGTGACGCCGAAGACGGCGAAGCAGAGGGCGGGGACGGAGGTGATGAGTCCGGCGACGGTGCCGCTCATGCCGAGGCCCGTGCGGGTCTCCTCGAAGAGGGCGCCGAGGCTGGTGATGGCGGGCCGCAGGTTGAGGGCGGCCAGCACGATTCCGACGATGAGCACCGGACCGAGCCACGTGGGGGCGACGTGGACGGGGGCGGGAAGAGGCCGGTCGGGGGCGGTGCGCACGACCGGCGGGCGGTTCATGGTCTGGAGTTCTTCGTCGGGCATTCAACCATCATAGAATCATGGGATGATTGGTTGTCCAGTCGCCCTCAGTGGAACGAAGAGGAACACATGCCGCTGACCTCGCCACGGCGCTCCGCGCTCGTCGACCAGGTGATCACCCAGTTGCGGAACCAGATCACCTCCGGCGAGTGGCCGGTCGGCGCCCGCATCCCCACCGAGCCGGAGCTGGTGGAGCTGCTCGGCGTCGCCCGCAACACGGTGCGCGAAGCCGTGCGGGCGCTCGCGCACAACGGCCTGCTCGACATCCGGCAGGGCTCGGGTACGTACGTCATCGCCACCAGCGAGCTGGCCGGGGTGATGCACCGCCGTTTCGCCGGGGCCGAGCCGCGGCACATCGCGGAGCTGCGCTCGACCCTGGAGTCCTCGGCGGCCCGGCTGGCGGCGGAGCGGCGCACCGAGCGGGACCTCGTACAGCTGGACGCGCTGCTCACGCGGCGCGAGGAGGCCTGGGCGAGCGGGGACGCGGAGCTGTTCGTGGCGGCGGACGTGAGCCTGCACATGGCGGTGGTCACGGCCTCGCACAACGACGTGCTGGTCGAGCTGTACGCCGACCTCGGCGATCTCGTGGCGGACTGGCTGCGCGCGGACGTCGGGACCGAGCTGCACCCCTCCGCCCATCTGGACCACGCCCGGCTGATCGAGGCGATCCGGCGGGGCGACGGGGACGCGGCCGCCTCGGAGGCGGCGGGTTACCCCTTCGCCTGCCTCGGCAAGGGCACCGCCTGAGGAACGGGAGGAACGGCCGGGGCCGTCGGGGCGGTCACGGCCGCTGGTGGCTGACCCAGGCCGAGCGGACCTCCTTCCAGCAGCGGCTGACGAGTTCGACGCGTCCGGCCGGGCCGACGGCCACGGCCGCGCCGTCGCCGTCCACGTCCCACCAGCGGTCGCATTCGACGTGCAGCCGCACCAGGTCGGTCTGCGGGTAGCCGTTGTGGCAGTGCGCCGTCACCTGCGAGCCGTTGATCTCGGTGTCGCAGTCGGCGCCGAAGAGCTCCCGGGGGTCGGGCCGCGCGGGCTGTACGGGTGGTTCGGCGGGGATGTCGGCGAGGTCCACCACGGCGGGGGCGGCCGCCTCGGGGCCGTACGCCGATTCCTCGCCCGGGGACTGCGCGAGCGCACCGGGACCCAGGAGTCCGGTCAGGATCACCGAGGTGAACAGCAGCGATAGCGTTCGGCTCGGTCTCGCGCGCACTCCCGTACCTCCTCCCCGCCGGAGCCGGGAAGATCCCGACTCGGCCAGTTTGCAGGTATCTGTCCTGGTTTTCGACTCGGGAAGATCCGGTCGCACGGCGAACATCCGATCGAGTGCGGCGCCGCGGGCCGCTCCGTGACCCACGAGAACGGCGGCGGCCGCGCCTCCCGGAAGGGAGGCGCGGCCGCCGCCGTACGGAGTGGGGAGCCGTCAGGCACCCATCGCGTGCAGGCCGCCGTCCACGTGGACGATCTCGCCGGTGGTCTTCGGGAACCAGTCCGAGAGGAGGGCGACGACGCCCTTGCCCGCCGGCTCCGGGTCGCTCATGTCCCACTCCAGCATGGAGCGGGAGTTCCAGACGTCCGCCAGCTCCGAGAAGCCGGGGATGGACTTCGCGGCCATCGAGCCGATCGGGCCGGCCGAGACCAGGTTGCAGCGGATGTTCTCCTTGCCCAGGTCACGGGCGAGGTAGCGGCTGGTGGCCTCCAGCGCGGCCTTGGCCGGGCCCATCCAGTCGTACTGCGGCCAGGCGAACTGCGCGTCGAAGGTGAGGCCGACGACGGCCGCGCCCTCGTGCGGGAACAGCGGCTTGCAAGCCATGGTCAGCGACTTCAGCGAGAACGCCGAGACGTGCATGGCGGTGGCGACCGACTCGAACGGGGTGTTCAGGAAGTTGCCGCCGAGCGCGTCCTGCGGCGCGAAGCCGATGGAGTGCACGACGCCGTCGAGGCCGCCGAGCTCGTCGCGGACGAGGCCCTCCAGGCGGGCCAGGTGCTCGTCGTTGGTGACGTCGAGCTCGATCACCTTGACCGGCTTGGGTAGCTTCTTGGCGATGCGCTCGGTCAGCGTCGGGCGGGGGAACGCGGTCAGGATGACCTCGGCGCCCTGCTCCTGGGCCAGCTTGGCGGTGTGGAAAGCGATGGACGACTCCATCAGCACCCCGGTGATGAGGATGCGCTTGCCCTCGAGAATTCCGCTCATGGTGATCAGTGACCCATGCCCAATCCGCCGTCAACGGGAATGACGGCTCCGGTGATGTACGCGGCGTCGTCGGACGCCAGGAAGCTCACGGCTGCCGCGATCTCCTCGGGCTGCGCGTAACGGCCGAGCGGCACCTGGCCCACGATGCCCGCGCGCTGCTCGTCGGTGAGCACCTTAGTCATGTCCGTGTCGACGAAGCCGGGGGCGACCACGTTGAACGTGATGTTGCGCGAGCCCAGCTCACGGGCGAGTGAACGGGCGAAGCCGACCAGCGCGGCCTTGGAGGCGGCGTAGTTGGCCTGGCCCGCCGAGCCCAGCAGTCCGACGACCGAGGAGATCAGGACGACGCGGCCCTTCTTGGCACGGAGCATGCCACGGTTCGCGCGCTTGACCACCCGGAAGGTGCCGGTGAGGTTGGTGTCGACGACCGAGGAGAAGTCCTCCTCGGACATCCGCATCAGCAGAGTGTCCTTGGTGATGCCCGCGTTGGCCACGAGCACCTCGACCGCGCCGTGCGCGTCCTCGATCTGCTTGTAGGCCTGCTCCACCTGCTCGGAGTCGGTGATGTCGCAGCGGACGGCCAGGACGCCGAGCGAGGTCAGTGCCTCCGGCGGCTCGCCGGACCGGTACGTGATCGCGACCTTGTCTCCGGCCTCCGCGAAGGCACGGGCGATGGCGAGGCCGATGCCCCGGTTTCCTCCGGTGACGAGAACCGAGCGGCTCAACGGATCACCCTTTCGCTAGCGGTCTGAATACCAAAAACCTATAGGCCGCTCCCCTCGTACGGAGAATCGACCTCCGACAGGGCCTTGCGGCGGGCTCTGTCGAGTCCCTACAGAAAGATGTAGGCACAAGAGCCCTGAGCGCGACATGATCGAGGCGACCGGCCCCGACCCCGGGAGGACTTCCGTGCCCCATTCCATCGACGCGGCCTTCACCGCACTGCCCTTGCGGGCGCTCGCCGACGCGGCGCTCGCCCGGGCGCGCGCACTGGGCGCCGAGCATGCCGACTTCCGGCTGGAGCGGATCCGCAGCGCCTCCTGGCGGCTGCGGGACGCCAAGCCCTCCGGCGGGTCCGACACCACCGACCTCGGCTACGCGGTCCGCGTGGTGCACGGAGGCAGCTGGGGGTTCGCCTCCGGTGTGGACCTGACCATGGACGCCGCCGCCAAGGTGGCCTCGCAGGCCGTGGCCATGGCGAAGCTGTCGGCCCAGGTGATCAAGGCCGCGGGCTCCGACGAGCGGGTGGAACTGGCCGAGGAGCCGGTGCACTCGGAGCGGACCTGGATCTCTGCCTACGACGTGAACCCCTTCGAGGTTCCCGACGCGGACAAGGCGGCGCTGCTCGCCGACTGGAGCTCGCGGCTCCTGGCGGCCGACGGAGTCGCGCACGTGGACGCCTCGCTGCTCGCCGTGCACGAGAACAAGTTCTACGCCGACACCGCGGGCACCGCGACCACCCAGCAGCGGGTCCGGATCCACCCGCAGCTCACGGCCGTCGCCGTGAACGCCACCACCGGCGAGTTCGACTCCATGCGCACCATCGCCCCGCCGGCCGGGCGCGGCTGGGAGTACCTGACGGGCACCGGCTGGGACTGGAACGCCGAGCTGGAGCAGATCCCCGGCCTGCTCGCCGAGAAGATGCGGGCGCCGAGCGTGGAGGCCGGGCGCTACGACCTGGTGGTGGACCCGTCCAACCTGTGGCTCACCATCCACGAGTCCATCGGCCACGCCACGGAGCTCGACCGGGCACTGGGCTACGAGGCGGCGTACGCGGGGACCTCCTTCGCCACCTTCGACCAGCTCGGCAAGCTCAAGTACGGCTCCTCGATCATGAACGTGACGGGTGACCGCACCGCCGAACACGGGCTGGCCACGATCGGCTTCGACGACGAGGGCGTCGAGGCGCAGAGCTGGGACCTGGTCAAGGACGGCACGCTGGTCGGCTACCAGCTGGACCGGCGGATCGCGAAGCTGACCGGTCTCGGCCGCTCCAACGGTTGCGCGTACGCCGACTCCCCCGGGCACGTGCCCGTGCAGCGGATGGCGAACGTGTCGCTCCAGCCGGATCCGGGCGGTCTGTCCACCGAGGACCTCATCGGCGGGGTGGAGCGCGGCATCTACGTCGTCGGCGACCGCTCCTGGTCGATCGACATGCAGCGCTACAACTTCCAGTTCACCGGGCAGCGGTTCTTCCGCATCGAGAACGGCAAGCTGGCCGGGCAGCTGCGCGACGTCGCGTACCAGGCCACGACCACCGACTTCTGGGGCTCGATGGAGAAGGTCGGCGGCCCGCAGACCTACGTCCTGGGCGGCGCCTTCAACTGCGGCAAGGCCCAGCCGGGCCAGGTGGCCTCCGTCTCGCACGGCTGCCCGTCCGCGCTGTTCCGCGACGTGAACATCCTGAACACCACGCAGGAGGCCGGCCGATGAGCACCCCTTCGAACGGACGCACCAAGCCCCACGAGATCGTCGAGCGGGCCCTGGAGCTGTCCACCGCCGACGGCTGCGTCGTCATCGCCGACGAGGAGTCGAGCGCCAACCTGCGCTGGGCGGGCAACGCCCTGACGACGAACGGCGTCACCCGCGGCCGCACCCTCACCGTCATCGCCACGGTCGACGGCAAGGAGGGCACGGCCTCGGGGGTCGTCTCGCGCTCCGCCGTCACCGCCGCGGACCTGGAACCGCTGGTCCGGGCCGCCGAGGCGGCCGCGCGCGGGGCGGGTCCCGCCGAGGACGCCCAGCCGCTGGTGACGGGGACCCCGGCCTCGCCCGACTTCACGGACGCGCCCGCCGAGACCTCCTCGGCGGTGTTCGCGGACTTCGCGCCCGCCCTCGGCGAGGCCTTCGCCCGGGCCCGCGCGGGCGGCCGGGAGCTGTACGGCTTCGCCAACCACGAGCTGGTCTCCACGTACGTCGGCACCTCGACGGGCCTGCGGCTGCGCCACGACCAGCCCACGGGCACCCTGGAGCTCAACGCCAAGTCCCCCGACCGGCAGCGCTCGGCCTGGGCCGGCCGCGCGACCAGGGACTTCAAGGACGTGGACCCGACCGTGCTGGACGCGGAGCTGGCCGTGCGCCTGGGCTGGGCGGAGCGGAAGATCGAGCTGCCCGCCGGGCGGTACGAGACCCTGCTGCCGCCGACCGCCGTGGCCGATCTGCTGATCTACCAGATGTGGTCGGCGGCGGCCCGGGACGCGGTGGAGGGCCGTACGGTCTTCTCCAAGCCCGGGGGCGGCACCCGGATCGGCGAGAAGCTGTCGCAGCTCCCGCTGACCCTGCGCAGCGACCCGAACGCGCCGGGCCTGGAGTCCGCGCCGTTCGTGATCGCGCACAGCTCCGGGGACGACGCCTCGGTGTTCGACAACGGCCTGCCGGTCCCGTCCACCGAGTGGATCCGGGACGGGGAGCTGACCCGGCTGACCACGACCCGGCACACCTCCGGGCTGACCGGGCTGCCCCTCTCCCCCTCGTTCGGGAACCTGATCCTGGACGGGGGCGGCGACAAGTCGCTGGAGGAGATGGTGGCGGGCACCGAGAGGGGTCTGCTGCTGACCTGCCTCTGGTACATCCGCGAGGTCGACCCGGCCACCCTGCTACTCACGGGCCTGACCCGGGACGGCGTCTACCTGGTGGAGAACGGGCAGGTCGTCGGCGAGGTCAACAACTTCCGGTTCAACGAGTCCCCCGTGGACCTGCTGTCGCGGGCCACGGAGGCCGGCCGGACCGAGAAGACCCTGCCGCGCGAGTGGGGCGACTGGTTCACCCGGGCCTCGATGCCGGCGCTGCGCATCCGGGACTTCAACATGAGCTCGGTCAGCAAGGGGGTCTGACCCACCTAGACTGGGCTTTGTTTTTCCCTACACCAAAGGAGTCGAGAGAACCGTGACGGACATCGTCGACGAACTGAAGTGGCGCGGGCTCTTCGCCCAGTCCACCGACGAAGAAGCGCTGCGCAAGGCGTTCGCGGACGGTCCTGTCACGTTCTATTGCGGCTACGACCCGACCGCGGCCTCGCTGCACGTGGGGCACCTGGTGCAGGTGCTCACCATGCGCCGGCTCCAGCTGGCGGGGAACCGGCCGCTCGCGCTGGTCGGCGGGGCCACCGGCCAGATCGGTGACCCCCGCCCGACCGCCGAGCGCACCCTGAACGACCCCGCGGTCATCGCGGAATGGGTGAACCGGCTGCGCTCGCAGATCGAACCGTTCCTGTCCTTCGAGGGCGAGAACGCGGCGGTCCTGGTCAACAACCTGGACTGGACGGCGGGCATGTCCGCGATCGAGTTCCTGCGGGACATCGGCAAGCACTTCCGCGTCAACAAGATGCTGACGAAGGACTCGGTCGCCAAGCGGCTGGAGTCCGACCAGGGCATCAGCTACACGGAGTTCAGCTACCAGCTGCTCCAGGGCATGGACTTCCTGGAGCTCTACCGGCGCCACGGCTGCGTGCTCCAGCAGGGCGGCTCCGACCAGTGGGGCAACCTGACGGCCGGTCTCGACCTGATCCACCGGGTCGAGCCGGGCGCGGTCGTGCACGCGATGGCGACCCCGCTGATGGTCAAGGCGGACGGCACCAAGTTCGGCAAGACCGAGGGCGGGGCCGTCTGGCTGGACCCGGAGATGACCACACCGTACGCGTTCTACCAGTTCTGGCTGAACGTGGACGACCGGGACATCTCCACCTACATGCGGATCCTGTCCTTCCGGAGCCGTGAGGAGCTGGAGGCGCTGGAGGCGCAGACCGCCGAGCGGCCGCAGGCGCGCGCCGCGCAGCGGGCGCTGGCGGAGGAGCTGACCACGCTGGTGCACGGCGCCGGCCAATGTGCCGCCGTGATCGCCGCGTCGAAGGCGCTGTTCGGCCAGGGCGACCTGGCGGAGCTGGACGAGGCCACGCTGGCCGCGGCCCTGTCCGAGCTGCCGCACGCCCAGGTGACGGAGCTCGGCCTGGTCGTGGACCTGATGGCGGAGACCGGTCTCGTCGCGAGCAAGTCGGCCGGCCGCCGGACCGTGAAGGAGGGCGGGGCCTACGTGAACAACGCGAAGGTCACGGCCGAGGACGCGGTCCCCGCCGAGGAAGACCTGCTGCACGGGCGCTGGCTGGTGCTGCGCCGCGGCAAGAAGAGCCTGGCGGCGGTCGAGGTCACCGGCGCCTGACGCGTCGCCACACCGCACGGCACGCGTCGGAGGGGCCGGCCGGACATGGGTCCTGGCCGGCCCCTCCGGCATGCCGGGGGCCGGCCAGGGCGTGCTCGAAACACGCCCTAGGTTGTCTGTCGCTTGCCCCGGACCGCCCCGTAGGCCATGTCGCCGAGACCGACGATCAGGACCGCCCCGGCGAGCTGCAGCAAGTGCCGGGTCCAGTCGATGCCCCTGGTGTCCGCGACACCGATCCAGGAGGCAACGGCATTGCCGATGACGGCGCCGATGATGCCGAAGAGGGTGGTCAGCCAGAGGGGCTGGTGCTGCTTGCCCGGCAGGATGGCCCGGGCTATCAAGCCCAGCACGAAACCGACGATGATCGCCCACAACCAAGACATGTCGAGCCTCCTCCCGGCGCGTTGTGCGCACGTGCGCCCAGTGTCGACCCGTGCGGCGTAACGCGCATTTCGAACACTCCATTCGAGCGACACCCCCTCTCCTCGCGGTCCGGGCGGCCGCGTACGGTGGGAGAGTCCGGGCCGGGAAGCGTCCGGCGGGTGATCGGGTGGTGGACTGTGGAGCGGACGAAGCGACAGAAGCGGAACGGGGCCGAGGTCTTCCGGATCACCGGTGCGCGGATGGGGCTCGCCGAGGACGTGCGGGGCCGCCAGCGACGCTATGTGATCTCGATGGCCATCAGGACCCTGTCGGTCATCGCGACCGTGCTCTTGTGGAACGTGCAGCGCCCGGTGGCGATCGTGACGCTGATCGCGGGCGCACTGCTGCCCTACGTGGCCGTGGTCATCGCCAACGCGGGGCGCGAGTCGGCCCCCTCGCTGCCCTCACACTTCGTCCCGGCGCCCGTGAGGCCTGCGCTGGAGGCGGAAAACCTCAAGAAAACCTCAGATCAATCATGAAGTTCCAGTGCACCGTACCGGGTCCTGCGTGACATACTGCCTACGCGCTCCGCATCCCCCGTCGGAGCGACGGACCGACGCCGGGCAGCTCCCCCCGTGGCTGCTCGGCGTCGCCTTTCCGTAGGGTTGAGGCGTGACCTCCCCTGATACCGAAACCCCCGCATGCTCCGCCAAGGGCTGCCGCGACGCGGCCGTCTGGGTGCTGGCGTGGAACAACCCGAAGCTGCACACGCCGGAGCGGCGCAAGACCTGGCTGGCATGCGGGGAACACCGCGAACACCTCTCCCAGTTCCTGGGGGTCCGCGGTTTCCTCAAGGACGTCGTGAAGCTCGACGAGTGGGTGCAGCCGGAGGGCTCGGAGCGCGAGCGCTGACGGCTGGGCGCGCTGGCGCTGGGCGCTGGGGGCTGGGCGCCGCCCTCCGGAACGGAAGGCCCTAGCCGCCGATCGCCGACATCGGGCGGTCGGGCTGCAGGAAGGTCGGGTCGTCGAGACCGGACCCGGCCTTCTTGCCCCACATCGCCACCTTCCACAGCCGGGCGATCTCCTCGTCCGGGGCGCCCGAGCGCAGGGCGGCGCGCAGGTCCGATTCCTCGGTGGCGAACAGGCACGTACGCACCTGGCCGTCGGCCGTGAGCCGCGTACGGTCGCAGGCGCCGCAGAACGGGCGGGTGACGGAGGCGATGACACCGACGGTGGCCGGGCCGCCGTCGACCACCCAGCGCTCGGCCGGGGCGGAGCCGCGCTCGTCGGCGCCCTCCTCGGTGAGCGTGAAGCGGGTGCGCAGGGACTGCAGGATGTCACCGGCGGTGATCATGCCGTCCCGCTTCCAGCCGTGCTGGGCGTCGAGCGGCATCTGCTCGATGAAGCGGAGCTCGTACTCGTTCTCCACGGCCCAGGCGAGCAGGTCGGGGGCCTCGTCGTCGTTGAGTCCGGGCATGAGGACCGCGTTGACCTTGACGGGGGTGAGGCCGGCCTCGCGGGCCGCGGCCATGCCGTCTATGACGTCCTTGTGACGGTCGCGGCGGGTGAGGGTCTTGAAGACGTCGGGCCGCAGGGTGTCCAGGGAAACGTTCACCCTGTCCAGGCCGGCGGCCTTCAGGGCCTGCGCGGTGCGCTTGAGGCCGATGCCGTTGGTGGTCAGGGACATCTTGGGGCGGGGCTCCAGGGCCGCGCACTGCTCGACGATCCCGACCAGGCCGGGGCGGAGCAGCGGCTCGCCGCCGGTGAAGCGGACCTCGGTGATGCCGAGCTGGGTGACCGCGATGCGGATCAGCCGCACGATCTCCTCGTCGCTCAGCAGGTCGGACTTGCCGAGCCACTGCAGGCCCTCCTCGGGCATGCAGTAGGTGCAGCGCAGATTGCACCGGTCGGTGAGCGAGACGCGCAGGTCAGTTGCGACGCGGCCATATGTGTCGAGAAGCACTGTGGGCCCCCTCCCCTGTCCGGAGCTGTGGCGATTCGATAGATCGAGCCTACGCGACGCCTGTGTCATGAAGGGGTCCCCGAATGAACGAGACGTAACGCGGCCGCGTCGTAGGGAAGTACGACACGGCCACGCACAGTGTTCGGTCGCATGCGTAGAGCCCGCTCAGTGTGCCCCGGTTCCCGTGAGGGAGCGGACCTCCAGCTCCGCGAACTTCTGGGGGTCCGCCTCCTCCTTCGACAGGACGGTTCCGAGCCAGCCCAGCAGGAAGCCGAGCGGGATGGAGATGATGCCCGGGTTCTCCAGCGGGAACCAGTAGAAGTCGGCGTCCTTGAACATCGAGGTGGGCTTCCCGGACACCACCGGGGAGAACAGCACCAGGCCGACCGCGGCGATCAGGCCGCCGTAGATGGACCACAGCGCTCCCTGGGTGGTGAAGCGCTTCCAGAAGAGGCTGTAGAGGATCGTCGGCAGGTTGGCCGAGGCGGCGACCGCGAAGGCGAGGGCGACCAGGCCGGCGACGTTCAGGTCGCGGGCGAGGGCGCCCAGGCCGATGGCGACGGCCCCGATGACCACGGTTGACCAGCGGGCGGCACGCACCTCCTCCTGCTCGGTGGCCTTGCCCTTGCGGATGACGTTCACGTACAGGTCGTGCGCGAAGGACGAGGAGGAGGCGAGGGTGAGGCCCGCGACCACCGCGAGGATGGTGGCGAAGGCGACCGCGGAGATCACGGCGAGCAGGACGGCGCCGCCCGTGGAGCCCGCGCCGCCGCCGATCTCCTGGGCGAGCAGCGGGGCCGCGGTGTTGCCGGCCTTGTTGGACTTGATGATGTCGTCCCGGTTCAGCAGGGCGGCGGCTCCGAAGCCGAGGGCGATCGTCATCAGGTAGAACCCGCC
This sequence comes from Streptomyces sp. NBC_00190, assembly GCF_036203305.1. Classification (GTDB taxonomy): domain Bacteria; phylum Actinomycetota; class Actinomycetes; order Streptomycetales; family Streptomycetaceae; genus Streptomyces. The sequence continues at coordinate 2,107,604 of NZ_CP108131.1, forward strand.
GATGATGCCGATGGCCCAGTTCACGGACTTGCGGGCGGCCTTGGCGGTGGGGACCGTGTAGAAGCGGATCAGGATGTGCGGCAGGCCGGCGGTGCCCAGGACCAGCGCGAGGCCGAGCGAGATGAAGTCCAGCTTGGTCAGCGAGTCCTTGCCGTACTTCATCCCGGGCTCCAGGAACTTGGTGCCCTGTCCGCTGTTCTCGGCGGCCCTGCCCAGCAGGTCGGAGATGTTGAAGTTGAACTTCAGCAGCACCAGGAAGGTGATCAGCAGGGCGCCCGCGATCAGCAGGACGGCCTTGATCATCTGGACCCAGGTGGTGCCCTTCATGCCGCCGATGGTCACGTAGAGGATCATCAGGACGCCGACCAGGGCGACGACGGCGACCTTGCCGCCGTCGCTGGTGATCCCCAGGAGCAGCGAGACGAGCACGCCGGCACCGGCCATCTGGGCGAGCAGGTAGAAGATCGAGACCACGATGGTGGAGGTGCCGGCGGCGGTGCGGACGGGCCGCTGGCGCATCCGGTACGCGAGGACGTCGCCCATCGTGTAGCGGCCGGAGTTGCGCAGCGGCTCGGCGACGAGCAGCAGGGCGACCAGCCAGGCGACGAGGAAGCCGATGGAGTAGAGGAAGCCGTCGTAGCCGAAGAGGGCGATGGCGCCGGCGATGCCGAGGAAGGACGCGGCGGACATGTAGTCGCCGGAGATGGCCAGGCCGTTCTGGAAGCCGGTGAACTGGCGGCCGCCCGCGTAGAAGTCGGCGGCGTCCTTGGTCTGGCGGCCGGCCCAGATCGTGATGATCAGGGTGGCGACGACGAACAGGCCGAAGAGGGTGATGATCAGCGGGCGGTGCTCGGTGGCACCGGCCGCGACCGTCGTCAGGTGGAGCGAGCCGCTCATTCGCCGGCCTCCATCCTCGCCTTGATGGCGGCCGCCTTGGGGTCGAGCTTGGTGGCGGCGTGCCGCGAGTACAGCCAGGCGATCAGGAAGGTCGTCGCGAACTGGGCGAGGCCGAGCACGAGGGCGACGTTGATGTTGCCGAAGAGCTTGGTCCCCATGAAGCCGCCCGCGTAGCTGGACAGCAGTACGTAGAGCAGGTACCAGGCGATGAAGGCCACGGTCAGCGGGAAGGCGAAGGAACGGTAGGAGCTGCGCAGTTCGGCGAACTCGGCGCTCTGCTGGACGTGTCCGAAATCTTCGGCCGTGGGGACCGCCGGGGGCGTTCCCGCGCTGCCTGGCGGCGGCGCTGCTTCGGTGGTCACGGGGGGTTCTCCTTGCGATGCGGACGCGGTGGGGACGACGGACAAAACAACCTCCGTGTGGGGGACGGTGGTGCCGAGCCCCCCTGTCAACGGCACGGCCGGCGCGTCGGGACGGTTCAACACCCGCTGTTTCTTTAGAGACTGATTTCTCGAACTGATGGCGCAGAAGCGAACACCGGCACTAGGTTCCACATGTCATGAACCCGTCCGCCGTGACCACGGCCGGGCGGTTTTTTCAAGGATGATGTGGAGAACCCATGGCTCATCTGGGATCCGGCCGCCGGCGTGCTCTCGCCGTTCCGGTCGGCCTGGCGCTCACCGCCTCGCTCGCCTTCCTGCCCTCGGTCGCGGCCTCCGCCGCTCCGCTGGGCAACACGGCGGACGCGGCCACGGCCTCCAAGGCCGAGACCACCGGGCCCAAGCTGTCGTACGTGGCGAACCTGAACACGTACGCCACGGTGACGGCGGCGAAGAAGGCCATCGAGCGTGCCGGCGGCACGGTGGTGACGGCGCACGAGCAGATCGGCGTCATCGTCGCGCACTCCCAGAACCCGGAGTTCGCCAAGCAGCTGCGGGCCCAGCGCGGACTGTTCGTGTCCGTGGGCGCCACCCGGACGGCCCCTCTGAAGACGGTGCAGACCACCGAGGAGGGCACCACGCAGAAGCTCAGCGCGGCGGACGCCGCCAAGGCGGCGGCGGACGCGGCGCCGGGGCAGGAGCCGCTGGAGTCCAACCAGTGGGACCTCCGGGCGATCAAGGCCGACCAGGCTCACAAGATCAACGATGGCAGCCCCGACGTCACGGTGGGCATCATCGACACGGGTGTCGACGACACCCACCCCGATCTCGCCGCGAACTTCTCCAAGGAGCAGTCGGCCAACTGCGTCGGCGGTGTCCCGGACACCACCGAGGGCGCCTGGCGTCCGTACGCGGACGGCAGCGACCACGGCACGCACGTGGCCGGCACCATCGGCGCCCCGCGCAACGGCGTGGGCGTCAGCGGTGTCGCGCCCGGTGTGAAGCTCGCCGCGATCAAGGTGAGCGAGCCCGGGACCAGCCTGTTCTACACCGAGGCGGTCGTCTGCGGCTTCATGTTCGCCGCCGAGAAGGGGATCGAGGTGACCAACAACAGCTACTACGTCGACCCCTGGTACTTCAACTGCAAGACGGACGACGACCAGAAGGCGCTGGTGGAGGCCCTCACCCGGGCGAGCAACTACGCCCAGCGCAAGGGCGTGCTGAACGTCGCCGCGGCCGGCAACGAGAACTTCGACCTGGCGTCCGACTCGATCGTCGACGACACCAGCCCGAACGACACGACCCCGACGCCGCGCACGATAGACCCGCGCGTCTGCCTGGACGTGCCGACCCAGCTGCCGGGCGTGGTCACCGTGACCGCGACCGGTGACAAGGGCTTCAAGTCGTACTACTCCAGCTTCGGCCTGGGCGTGGCGGACGTCGCGGCCCCCGGCGGCGACAAGTGGCAGATACCGGCCACCCCGGACGCCAACGGCCGCGTGCTGTCCACCATCCCGGGCGGCTACGGCTACAAGCAGGGCACCTCGATGGCCACCCCGCACGTCGCGGGCGTCGCGGCCCTGCTCAAGAGCGCGCACCCGTCGGCCACGCCGGCGCAGCTCCAGGCGATGCTCAAGGGCCAGGCCACCAAGACGGCCTGCCCGGCCCAGGTCTACGACGCGACCGGCGCTCTGATCAACGCCACCACCTGCGTGAGCAAGTGGGGCCAGACCGGCTACTACGGCTACGGCGTGGTCGACGCGCTCAAGGCCGTGCAGTAACACCTGGCAGGCGTAGTACGCGAGAGGGCCGGGCGGGGGTCGTCCCCCGCCCGGCCCTCATCGCTCGTTCAGGGCTTGATCAGCACCTTGAGCGCGCTGCGGTCGTCCATCGCGCGGTAGCCGTCCGGGACCTCGTCCAGGGACACGGCCCGGTCGAAGACGGGCGACGGGTCGATCGCGCCACTGAGCACGTCGTCCAGCAGCTCCGGGATGTAGGCGCGGACGGGGGCCACGCCGCCGCGCAGGGTGATGTTGCGGTCGAACATGACGCCGAGGTCGAGGCCGGTGCCGCTGCCGTGCGGGACACCGACGTAGCCGACGGCCCCGCCGTCGCGGGTGATGTTCACGGCGGTGCGCATGGACTGCTCGGTGCCGACCGCCTCGATGACCGCGTGCGCGCCCCGGCCGCCGGTGAGCTCGCGCACGGCCGCCTCGGCGGCCTCGCCGCGCACGGCGACCACATCGGTGGCCCCGAAGAGCCGGGCTATGTCCGTACGGACGGTGTGGCGGCCCAGTGCGATGATCCGCTCGGCGCCCAGGCGCTTGGCGGCGAGGACGCCGCACAGGCCGACCGCGCCGTCACCGACGACGGCGACCGTGGAGCCCGGGCGCACCCCGGCGCCCAGGGCCGCGTGGTGCCCGGTGCCCATGACGTCGGAGAGCGCGAGCAGCCCGGTGAGCAGGTGGTCGTCGGAGGCGGCCTCGGCGGGCAGCTTGACCAGGGTGCCGTCGGCGTGCGGGACGCGGACGGCCTCGCCCTGGCCGCCGTCGTGGCCGACCGAGCCCCAGAAACCGCCGTGGTCGCAGGAGGTGAACAGACCCTCCTTGCAGTACTCGCAAGTGCCGTCCGACCACATGAAGGGCGCGACGACCAGGTCTCCGGCGCGCAGGCCGGACACGTCGGGGCCGGTCTCCTCGACGATGCCCAAGAACTCGTGGCCGATGCGCTGGCCGGGCTGGCGCTCGGCCTCGCCGCGGTAGGCCCACAGGTCGCTGCCGCAGATGCAGGCACGCAGGACGCGGACGACGGCGTCCCCGGGTCGCCGTATCGCGGCGTCCGGCACCTCCTCCACGCGTATGTCGTGCGGGGCGTGGATGACGGTGGCGCGCATGGTGGTGCTTCCCTCGTGTCGGCCGACCGGGTCGGTCGGTCTTGACTGTGCTGCCCTTGTGGGGCCGGCCTACCTTACGCCTGTTCGCGGGCCGGGCTGCCCGTGGCCAGCAGGTACTGGGCGGCCGCGTAGGTGGCCATGATCCAGAAGTCCGGGCGGGGAAGCTGGGGCCAGTCGGCGACGCCGGTGGCGATGAGGGTGTCCGACAGCAGGAACAGCGCCCCGCCCACCCCGGCCCGCAGGCCGAAGGCACTTGAGCGGTAGGCCATGGCGGCCAGGAGCAGGCTGTACCCGGCGACGGGGATGCGCAGGTCGGCGGGGAGGTCTCCCCAGAGCAGCGCGACGGTCCCCAGGAGCGCGAGCCCGTACCCGCCGCCGAGCAGGGCGTTGGTGCCGCGCCGGCCGAAGAGCACGAGGTAGCAGACGTGCCCGGCGGCGAAGGAGCCCATGCCGATCAGGAAGGCGGGCTCGGCGTCGAAGAGCAGGGCGAGGTCCCCGCCCCAGCCGAAGAGCAGGGCGGCGACCAGCAGGCGGGGGGCGCCGCGGGTGATCACGTACGCCACCAGCAGCGGCATCAGCAGCGGCTTCGCGAGGACGTGCCCGAGGTGCCAGCCGGCGAGCAGCGAGCCGAGGTCGGCGGCGGTGGCCGCGGCGAAGGCGCCGAGCAGTACCCGGCCGGCGAGGCCGCCGCCGGCGGCGGTCGCGGTGCGGGCCGCCCACGACGGCGTACGGGACTCGGTAGCGCTCACGCGGCGTGCTCCGGTGCGGTGGCCGGCTGGGCTGCCTGGGCCGCCGGGGCGGGCTGCCAGCCGGGGCCGCCGAAGACCCGTCCGGCGCGCTCGCGCCAGCTCGTGGCGGCCCGGACGTCGCGGGCGATGGCGGCGTACTCGTGGGTGGCCACGCGCAGCGGGTTGTAGGTGTTGATGTCCTTCGTCAGACCGAAGACGGGCTTGTCGGTCTCCCCCACCCAGGAGCCGAACATCCGGTCCCAGATGATCAGGATCCCGGCGAAGTTGCGGTCCAGGTAGCCGCCCTGGGAGGCGTGGTGGACGCGGTGGTGGGAGGGGGTGTTGAAGACGTACTCGACGGGCCGCGGCAGCTTGTCGATCCGCTCGGTGTGGATCCAGAACTGGTAGACGAGGTTGACCGAGTAGCAGAAGGCGACGGCGGCGGGGTGCACGCCGAGCGCGATCATCGGCAGGTAGAACGGCCAGGAGGTGGCGCTGGTCCACGGCTGGCGCAGGGCGGTGGTGAGGTTGAACTTGCGGCTGCTGTGGTGAACGACGTGGCAAGCCCACAGGACGCGGATGACGTGGTGGCCGCGGTGCTGCCAGTAGTAGAGGAAGTCCTGCGCGAGCAGCATCAGCAGGACGGTCCACCACAGGACGGGCACGCGCAGGGGCGTCAGCTCGTAGACGGCGGTGTAGATCGCGACGACGGGGATCTTCCAGAGGAAGTCGAAGACGAGGCTGCCGATTCCCATGCCGAGGCTGGTGACGGCGTCCTTGGTCTCGTACCCGGCGGCGTCCTCGTCGGGATGGATGCGGTAGCTCACCATCTCCAGGACGGTGAGCAGCACGAAGGCCGGTATGGACCACAGCACGACATCGGGCAGGTTCGGCATGTCCGCACCATAGAGGCGGCTCCGGGGGTGCCGCTAGAGGTTGTTACCGATCGGTATCCATCTGGGTTACCGCGGGTTCGCGAGATGATGTCCGAGCAAGGAGAGGGTGGGGGATGACGGGATTCGAGACGGTTCTCTTACGGGTGGCGGGGACGGCGGCGGGCGCGCTGGTCAAGTCCCTCCTGGCCCGGGCCCCGGGGGCGGGCCTGGTGGCCGATCCGGCCGCCCCGGCGGGGCGCTGGCGCAAGCCGCCGACGGAGCTGGGCGCGGCGGAGATCCGCCGCCTGACGGAGGTTCTGGCCGCCCGGCTGGGCCCGGCCTGCGTGGGACTCCCGGAGCACGAACGCCTGGCGGCGGTGACGGCGGTCGGCGACACTTTCGCGGCGCTGGGCGACCTGGACGCGCAGACCCTGTTCGCCGCGGACCTCGACCCGGCGGCCCTGGCCGCGGCCCTGCCGGCTCCCCCTCCGGGGCTGAGCGAGGCCGCCGACGCCCTGTACCGGCGGCTGGTCGCCCTGTGCTGCGCGCACGTGGTGGAGTACGCGACGACCCTGCCGGGCTTCGGGGCCCGGGCGGACGTGGAACTGGTCCGCCGGACGGGGCAGTTGACACGCTCCTTGGACCGCCTGCACCACGCGGGAGACGGTTCGGCCCACGCCTTCGAGGAGCGCTACGCCGAGTACATCGCCCGCACCCACGGCCGCCTCCAGCTCTTCGGCCTCACCCTCAGCCGGTCCCGGCCGGAGTGGCCGCTGGACCTGGCCTACATCAGCCTCGCCGTGAGCGGCGCCCGGTCACCGGGTGAAGCACCGGAACCGCACCGGACCTCGGTCGATGTGAAGCAGGCGCTGCGCGGAACGGACCGGGTGCTGCTGCGCGGCCCGGCGGGGTCGGGGAAGAGCACTTTGATCCAGTGGCTGGCGCTGAACGCGGCCCGGCGCAGCTTCGGTCCGGAGCTGAGCGAGCTGAACGCCTGCGTGCCGTTCGTCCTGCAGCTGCGCTCCCTGCGTTCCCGGGAAGCGGCACCGATGCCGGAGGAGTTCCTGCGCACGGCGGGTGTCCCCCTGCACGGCGAGGCGCCGGCGGGCTGGGCCTCCGCCCTCATGCGGAGCGGTCGGGCGCTGGTCCTGGTCGACGGGGTGGACGAAGTGCCCCAGCACCTGCGCAACCAGACCGAGGCCTGGCTGTGGTCCCTGCTCGGGGCATACCCGCAGGCCCGGTACATCGTGACGACCCGGCCGTCGGCGGTCCCGGAGGACTGGCTCTCGGGCCACGGATTCTCGCGCACCACGCTGCTCCCGATGGAGCGCAAGGAGGTCCGGACGTTCGTGAGCCACTGGCACGACGCGGCGCGCGCCGACTGCCACTCCCCGGACGAACTGGCCCAGTTGGACCGGTACGAGGAGTCGCTCGGCCAGGCGGTGGACTCGCGCCGCGACCTCGGCCGGCTGGCCACCAACCCCCTGATGTGCGCGCTGCTCTGCGCCCTGAACCGGGACCGGCACACGCACCTGCCCCGCGCGCGCAAGGAACTGTACGACGCGGCCCTCGACATGCTGCTGGTCCGACGCGACAACGAGCGGGAGATCAGTGGCGTGGAGGGGGTGGATCTCACCCGGGACGAGCAGACCCTCCTGCTCCAGCGGCTCGCCTACTGGCTGATCCGCAACGAGCACCTCGAAGCGGACCGCGACGAAGCCGTGGCGATGGTCGCCGCATGGCTGGACTCGATGCCGCGCGTACGGGCGCAGGGCACCGCCCAGCAGGTGTTCAACCACCTCCTGATCCGCAGCGGCCTGCTGATCGAGCCCGTCCCCGGAGCCGTGCAGTTCGTGCACCGGACCTTCCGGGACTACCTCGGCGCCAAGGCCGCGGTGGAGGCCCGGGACTTCGGCGTCCTGGTCCGCCACGCGCACGAGGACACCTGGGACGACGTGGTCCGCATGGCCGTGGGCCACGCACGGCCCGACGAACGGGCCCGGCTGCTCCGCCAGCTGCTGCGCCGTGCCGACAAGGTCACGAGCCGTCGCAATCGGCTGGTGCTCCTGGCCGCCGCCTGCCTGGAGCACGCGCCGGAGCTGGACCCGGAGGTCTGGAACGAGGTCCGGGCGCGCACCGCGGAGCTGCTGCCCCCGCGCGGTCCCGACCAGGCCGAGGAGCTGGCCAAGGCGGGCGAGATGGTACTGGAACTGCTGCCCGAGCCGGCGGGCCTGAGCGAGGCCCAGGCGCAGGCGACCGTCCGCACGGCCGCACTCGTCGGCGGGGACCGGGCGCTCCAGGTCATCGCCGCGTTCCGGGGGGACGACCGGTACGAGGTGGGCCATGAACTGTCCGACGCCTGGGGCCGGTTCCCCACGGCGGACTACGCGGACGCGGTGCTGGCCGGCGCCCCGATGCGCACGACGCACCTGCACATCCGCACCCCCGGGCAGCTGGCGGCGTTCGCCGGGCTTCCGCACATCCGCCGCGTCTACCTCACCTCGGACAACGGCATCCCCCGGGAGATCACCGAGCGGCGGGACCTGGAGTGGCTGGTCGTGGAGCACAATCCGGGCGTGGCCGACCTCTCGGTGCTGTCGGGTCACCGCGCGCTGCGCCACCTCGGAGTCTTCGACTGCCCGGGGGTGACCAGCATCGAGCCGGTCGCCGAGCTCACCGCGGACAGCCTCGCCTTCGGGTACGTACAGAACGGGCTGTCGCTGGCTCCCCTGGCCGGCATACCAGGGCTGCGGTCGCTGGTCATCGGCTTCGAGCCGAAGGAGCGGCACATCGGGGACGTCCCGGCAGCGGAGGGGCTGACCAAGCTGACCCTGTGGCAGGGTGCGCGGGGACTCTCCCTCGACGGGCTGGAGCGCTGGCCCGCGCTGACCTCCCTCGCCATCGCCGGGGACTGGCAGTACGGGCAGTTCGTGGGGCGGCGGCCACTCACCGGACTGACCTCGCTGCAGATCCGGTACACCGCGCCGGTGGAGGTGGCCCACCTGCTCCCGTACCGGCGGCTCACCGAGCTGATGCTGCTGCGCTGCGGGCTCGCCGGCGGTCTGGAGCAGCTGCGGGAACTGCCGGGACTGACCCGGCTGCGGATCGCCGAATGCGCGGGGACCGTGGACGTCGCTCCCCTGGCAGGGCTGGACCACCTGCGGCTGGAGCTCGACCGGCGCACCGCCTTCACCGGGACGGAGCGGATCGCGCCGGAGCGGCTCACCTTCTTCTCGTGAGCCGCTCCGGCGGACAGCCGGGGTGTCACCAGACGCGGACCGAGCCGCCGCGGGCGAAGGCCGGGCTCGTGGCCTGTGGCGGGATGGCCGTCAGGGGCTCCGCGATCTCCGAGACCAGGGGGCCGTGCTTGGAAGCCACCGCGTCCAGGAGCGGGAGGTCGAAGCCGTAGACGCGGGCGGCGTTGCCGCCGATCATCGCGGCGACCTCCTCCCTCGGGAGGCCCGCGTAGGCGATGCGGAGGCCTTCGCGGGAGAAGGGGGTGGTGCCCTCGTCGTGGGGGTAGTCGCTGCCCCACATGATCTTGTCCAGGCCGATCCGCTCCCGCAGCGGGACCTCGTGGGGCCGCATGAAGCTCGCTCCCACGAAGCAGTTGTCCCGCCAGACCTCGCTCGGGCCCTTGCCCATCGCGTCCGCCAGGCCCGCCCCGAACTTGGACTCGGCCGTGCCCGAAGCCGCGACCAGGCGGCCGTGGTAGTAGTCCAGCATCTCCATCACGCCCGGGATCCAGCCGGAGCCCTGCTCCGTCAGGACCAGCTTGAGGCCCGGGTGGCGGCGGAAGGCGCCGCCGAAGATGAGGTGCCACAGGGCGCGGTGCGAGAACCAGGTCGTCTCCACCATGAAGACCGCGCGGGCCGCCGGTTCGTCGCCGAGCGGCGGCGACGCGGAGCCGCCGTGGTGGTTGACCGGGACGTCCAGCTCGTCGCAGACCGCCCAGATCGGGTCGTACGCCTCCGAGTAGAGCTCGGGGACGGTGGAGCCGGGCGGGACTCCTGGCAGCAGGATGCCGCCCGTGAGGCCGGCTTCGCGGGTGCGGCGGATCTCCGCGACCGCCGCGTCCACGTCGTTGAGGAGGATCTGGACCACGCCCGCGCGCCGCCCCGGCGCGTCCGCGCAGAAGTCGGCCAGCCAGCGGTTGTGGGCCTGCAGCCCCGCCCAGCGCATCGCGTACTCCGAGGCCGTCGGGGGCTGCGCCATCAGGGAGGCCTTGGGGAAGAACGGCGGGATGGTGTTCGGGAAGAGGACTTCCGCGACGATGCCGTCCGCCTCCAGTTCGGACAGGCGGCGCTGGGAGTTCCAGTTGCGGTCCGCCGTGTCCGCGAGGAGGTCCTCGTACGGGTTCACGTACGAGGCGGCCCAGGCGTCGAACTCCTCGTGGTACCGCTTCTCCAGGTACGGCCTGTAGTCCAGCAGGTCGGCGCCCGCGTGGCAGTCCGCCGAGATGACCGTGTAGCGGTCCTCGGGCGTCATGAGTTCACCCCCAGCACCGGGAAGTCGCTGTCCGTCAGCCAGTGCCGGCCCACCTCGCGCGAGCGCGCCCAGGACGCCTCCACCGCCGCCTGGTCCGGGGACTGGCCCAGCTCCGCCGGGGTGGGGCCGATCCGGCGGGCGATCGGGGCGAGCTTCTCGGTGTCGAAGCCGAAGACCTCGGCCGCCGCCAGGCCCAGCATCCGGCGGGCCTCGGTGACCGGGATGTCGTGGAAGGTCTTCTTCAGCCAGGCGCGGGTGGCCGGCCAGGTGCCCTCGGGGTGCGGGAAGTCCGAGCCCCACAGGATGTTGTCGACGCCGATCTCGTAGCGCTGGGCCAGTTCCCGGCGCTTGGTGTTCGTCGCGCAGATGAAGACCTGCCGGTCCAGGTACTCGCTCGGCGGCCGCTTCAGCTCCTCGAAGGGGGACAGCTTCTTGCCGCCGTGCGCGCCGAGGTAGAGCCGGTCCATGAACCACAGCTGGTTGGGGAGCCACCAGCAGCCCGATTCCGCCACGCCGAACTTGAGGCCCGGGTGCCGCTCGAAGACCCCGGACCAGAGCAGGAACCACAGCGGGCGGGCCGGCCACCAGGTGACCTCGGAGACGAAGATGCCGAGGTGGTCCCCGTACTCGTGGCGCGGCGAGGAACCGGAGTGGGTGACGATCGGCATCGCGGTCTCGGCCGCCGCCGCCCAGACGGGGTCGTAGCGGCGGTCGTGGTAGGGCGCCTTGTCCACCCACATCGCGGGGATCATCAGCGCGCCCAGCCCGGACTCCTTGGCCCGGTGGATCTCGGCGACCACCTTCGACGGCTCGCCGGTGATGGGGAGCAGGGCGACCCCGCAGTGGCGCTCGGGATGCTCCGAGACGAACTCCGCGAGCCACCGGTTGTGCGCCTGCGCGCCCGCCATGCCGAGCTCGGGGTCCTGGTCGCCGGAGAGGCCGAGGCCCACTCCGAAGGGGGCCGCGGTCTGGCTGTCGACGGCGTCCGCGTCGGGGAAGACGACCTCGGCGGCCACGCCGTCGCCGTCGAGCTCCTTCAGCCGCTGCGCCGTGTCCCAGCCGCCCTTGAGGCCCTCCTCGTGGTCGTGGAACCACTTCTCGGCGAACGCCTCGTTGCGGACGCCCAGTCGGGTGGCCTCCGCGCGACGGGCGTCGCGCTCCCCGAGGAACTCGTCGAACTGGGGGTGGAACGCGCTGTCCAGGTAGGGGCGGTACTGCTCGGTCGGCAGGCCCGCGTGACAGTCGGAGGAGATGATGAGGTACGGGTCCTCGTACCGGTCTTCGTGCCGGTCTTCGTGCCGGTCTTCGCGCGTGTGACTCACTGCAGACGCCCCTCAGTCGAGGATGAAGCTTTCCAGGTAGGCGGGGTTGGCCCGGTCGAGCATCGACTGCGACCGGGCGCGGATCTGCCGGTCGCTGTGCTCGCTGGCCGGGAGCATCCAGAAGCGGTCGGCGCGGATGCCGTCGACGACGTGCTCGGCGACCTCCTCGACGGGCGTGAAGTTCACCTCGTGGCCGGCCTTCTTCATGGCTGCTTCGTACTGGTCGAGGCTGCGGTACGGGGACTTGCGCGGCCGCTCCTTCGCGTACCGCTCGGGCCGGTTGCGGTGCGATTCCCACAGCCCGGTGCGCAGCATGTGCGGTCCGGGGAAGAGGACGGAGGCGCCGACGGCCGCGCCCTCCGCCTTGAGGTGCGCGTAGAGGGACTCGGTCATCGTCACCACGGCGGCCTTGGTGACGGCGTACACGGAGGCGGTGGGCAGCGGGGCGATGCCGCCGTCGCCGGAGGAGGTGTTGACGACGTGGCCGGGAGCGCCTGACGCGATCATGCGGGGGACGAAGGCCTGGATGCCGTGGAAGACGCCCCACACGTTGACGGAGAACGCCCATTTCCAGTCGTTGGGCTCGTGCTCCCACATGCGGCCCTCGGCGCCGGAGCCCACGCCCGCGTTGTTGCACAGCACGTGCACGGCGCCGAAGCCCTCGTACGCGGCGTCGGCCAGCGAGAGCACCGAGTCGCGGTCGCTGACGTCCACGGTCCGGGCGAGGACGTCGGCGCCGTCGGCGGCGAGTTCCTCGGCGGCCTTGCGCAGGGCGCCCTCCTCCACGTCGGCGAGGACGACCTTCAGCCCCTCGGCGGCGAAGCGGCGGGCCATCGCGAGGCCGATGCCGCTGGCAGCGCCGGTGACGACGGCCACCTGTCCTGGTTCGAGTCGCATGTCACACACTCCCCTCGGGCGGCCCGTCCAGGATCTGCATCGGGTCGTCGTAGCGCTGGTGGATGTACGGGAGCAGGGCCTCGGCGCTGACCCGCTCGACGACCTTGCCCGTCTGGTCGGTGGTCTTCTCGCCGATGGTGATCTCCACGATCCGGCGTACGGGCAGATCGGCCACGGGGTCGAACATCGACTCGCGGAGCACCACGTCACCGGTGATGTGCTCCAGCTTGCGGACCTTCTCGTTGCGCGTGCAGTGGACGAGCACCGGGTCCGCGTCGAAGCCCGAACCGTCCACAGCCGGCAGGAACTTGAAGTAGAAGTCGGTCTTCCGGGTGGGCTCCGGCAGCGGCAGTTCGCGGTCCACCGCCCCGCGCACCTCCACGAAGGCGATCCCGTGCCGGGCGAGGGCGGCCCGTACGACGAGCCCCTCGCGCTCGACGGTGATCTCGCCCAGCTTCTTCGGCTCGCCGAACACCTCACGGCCACCGGTCAGGGCGCGTTCGAGGCTCATCGGCATGACCAGCGGGTACCAGCCCTCGACCCCGCCGTGCTGCGCGGCGACGGCCACCGAACCGGCCCCGAGCGGGTATCCGGGCAGGTCGACCTTGCTGATGTTGGCCCGTACGAGGGGCCGCTCGGCCGGCTTGAGCGGCGGCGGCAGGACCGCCGCCACCACGTCCGGGTCGGTCTCCCAGACGGCCACCACACCGGTGGACCAGATGTCGGGGAGATTGGAGCTCTTCTCGCGCGACGCCGCGATCTCGGCCTCGGTCCGCGCTCCGTACCGTACGCGTGCCATGTATCGCACCACCCTCGTCTTGAGCGGAGTCGGTTCTGTAACACAGTTACACTGCCACCGATGAAGGGTAAAGACCCCTGCACGCACGAGAACTGACGAATCGACAGATTGGTGGGCCGGATCACATGGCCAGAAGCACGCTGACCCGCCCGGAGGTGCTCGACGCCGCCGCGACCCTGGTCAAGCAGCACGGTCCCGCCGCCCTGACCATGCGCAAGCTCGCCGCCGAACTGGGCACCGCGGTGACCTCCATCTACTGGCACGTCGGCAACCGCGAGCAGCTGCTCGACGCTCTCGTGGAGCGGACCGTGGAGGAGATGGGCGCGATAGAGCCCGTCGGCCGCACCCCCGGCGACCGGATCCTGTCGGTGGCCCGGACCCTGCGCCGCGACTTGCGCGAGCGCCCGCACCTGATCGCGATGGTCCACGAACGCGGCCTCACCGACCGGATGTTCCTGCCCGCGCAGCAGGCCCTCGTGCACGAGGTGCACGCCGCGGGACTGCGCGGCACGCGGGCGGCCGACGCGGTGCGCGCGATCCAGTTCCAGATCGTCGGCTTCCTGCTCGTCGAGCGCAACCGCGAACGCTCTCCCGCCCAGTCCCCCGCCGAGAGCGACCTCTGGGACCCGGCCGCGGCCCCGAACGACCCGGCGCTGGCCCGCGCCCTGGGCCGGCCGGCGGATCCGGAGCGGCTGTTCCTGCTGTCCGTGCAGGCCCTGACGGCCGCACTGCTGAAACCGCGCGGCTAATCGGATTGCCCCGGCGCTTCGGCCCGTGATGGGATCGGCTGTGCGGGGGCGGCTCCCCGGCGTGCATCCTTCTCCACCTTTTTGTAAAGACACGCGCGCCCACTCTCCGCCCCCGCTTCGCCGTGTCCGGAGGGGAATTCACCAGTGTCTGCCATCGAGTCCGTCCTGCTGCGCCGGCTCGGAACCGTCTACGTCGACCGGCCGCCGGCCGCCGCGTCGCCCGGCAGGGAAGGGGTGCGGCCCCTGGAGGGCGAGCTCCTCGAACGCGGCCACGCGCTGGGCGCGGAGCTGCACGCGGCCCTGTCGGTGCTCGCGCCGACCGACCTCGCCGAGGAGCGGCTGCGCCTGCTCGCGCTGGTGGACGAGCTGATGGGCGCCGACCGGGTGCACAAGCCGCTCTTCCGGCGCTTCCCCTTCTCCATCCCGCAGGACACCGAGCGCTGGTACGTCGGCCGGGTCTTCGCCCTGCTGCTCCAGGAACCCGAGCAGCCGTGCGTGCTGTGCGGCGAGGCCGGCACGGTCCACCCCGTCGCCCCCTGCGCCCACCTGCTGTGCCGCACCTGCTGGGAGGGCGCCGACTACACCGGCTGCCCGGTCTGCCACCGGCGCGTCGACCCCGCCGACCCCTTCCTGCGCCCGGACCGCGACGAACGGGCCGGCCGCCGGGCCACCCGGGCGGCCCGCAAGGGCAAGGGTCTGCCGTCGGGCCCGCTGCGGCTGCTCCGGCTCGGCACCGGTCTGCCGCAGGACTGCGCCCGGGTGGTGGCCTCGCTGCTCGCCCGGCAGACCCCGCTGTCCCCCGAGGACCGCGACGACCTGGCACGCCTGCTCCCCGCCGCCCCGGCGGACCTCGGCTGGCTCCCCGGGGAGATCCCCGTACGGGAGACCAAGGCGCTGGTCCTCGGCCGGCTGCTGGGCGACTGGCGGACCGAGGACGCGGCGCGGCCGCTGCTCGCCGAGCGGCTCACCACCGCCACCGACGTGCTGCGGCTGCTCGCGGTGCTCTCCGGCGGAGAGGCGGGCCTGCTGCCGCTGCCCCGGTTCGCGAACCCCGGCCGGCCGCTGCGCCGGGAGCTCCTCCGCGTGCTCGACGCGTTGAACCCGCAGTACCTGGTCGAGGACCTGCTGCGGCATCCCGCCGCCTGGAAGCGGGCCGCCGAGCGCCTGCACCCCTTCGAGCAGCACGCCCGGCACCCGCGGGCGGCACTGGCCTTCGCCGTGCTGCGGGGCACCACCGTGTCCGCCGCCACACCGCTCGGTGCGGCGCTGCTGGAGACCGCCGCCGCGCACCCGGACGCCGTCCGCGTGGACGGGGACCGGATCCGGCCCGCCACCTGGGCCGGCCGGATCGAGGAGGCCCTCGCCCAGGGGGACGCGGGGGCGGCCGCCGCGCTGGCCGGGCAGCGGCCGGGAGAACTCGTCCGCCGTCTCGACCACCTGCTGCGCCTGCATCCCGGCGAGGAGCTCGTCCCCGAGCTGGAGAAGGCACTCGCGTGCGGGCTTTCCTCCGTCGGCGCCGGCCCGCTGCTGTCCGCGCTGGGCGCGCTGCGGGTGCGCGCCGGGGACCGCTCCGGCGGCCGGCGGGTGTTCTTCCCGCGCGGACAGGTGGCCTCCGCGCAGTCCGTGACCGACCGGCGGCTGCCGCTGCCCGCGCCGCTCGTCACGGCGGTGGTGTCGCGGCTGCAGGAGGAGGTGCTGCGGCGGTTCGCCGCCGCCGGTGACGAGCCGTACGACCTGTCCGTCGTCGAATCCGGGCTGGCCGACCTGACCGTGCCCTTCGGCGAGCGCACGGCCGCCAAGGCACTGGTGGCCGTCCCCCGGGGCAGTACGCAGACCCTGCCCGAGGGCGAGGTGCTGCGGCTGTTCCTGCACTGGACGGAGCCCGCGGGCAACCGCACCGACCTGGACCTGTCCGTCGCGTTCTTCGACGCCGACTGGAAGTTCACCGGTCTGTGCGACTACACGAACCTGCGGCACGGCCCGCGCGGGGCCGCCACCCACTCGGGCGACCTCACCTCGGCGCCCGCGCCGGACGGGGCCACCGAGTACGTGGACCTGGACCTGGCCGCGCTCGCATCGAGCGGGGACGTGTACGCGGTCCCGCTGGTCTTCAGCTTCAACAACGTGCCCTTCGATGAGCTGCCGGACGCCTTCGCGGGCTTCATGGCCCTGCCGGCCAAGGGCCCGCGCGGCTCCTCGTACGATCCGCGCACCGTCCGCCAGCGCTTCGACCTGGCGGGCGCGTCGCAGGTCTGCATGCCGATGGTCGTGGACCTGGCCGCCCGCAGGACCCTGTGGGCGGACGTCCACCTGCCGCCGTCGGAGGGCTTCCAGAGCGTGGCCTCGCACGGGGACCGGCTGGCTGCGGTGGCCCGCGACGTGTGGGAGCACTTCGGCTCCGGCGTCGTCACGACCCTGTGGGACCTGGCGGTGTGGCGGGCCGCGGCGCGCTCCCGCGAGGTGACCGTCGTACGCCGGGCCGCGCATCCGGTGCTCCCCGACGAGCTGTGGCTGTACCGGGCCGCGGACGGCGAGCCGGTGGCCGCCTTCGCCGCCCGGATCTCGGCCATGGAGGCGCCGCAGGAGCGGCGCGAGGCGGCTGACGGCGACGCGGCCGCCGCCGAAGTGGCCGCGGGCAAGCGGGTGTTCCTGGCCCTGGTGCACGCGAGCGTGGCCCCGCCCGGGGCTTCGGGGACGGCGTACCGGCTGTTCCCGGGGCCGGCCGAACTGCCCGGGGGCTTCGACCGGGTGAGTGCCGGGGACCTCGTGGCGGAGCTGGGCTGATCGGGCATCGCGGCAACGGCTGTCAGTCGGGGCCGATATCCTCTGTGACCATGCTCGACGACCGTACGACCGCAGAGACGACGTGGCCGACCGCGTACCCACAGGGGTACGCGGTCGTCGACGTGGAGACCACCGGGCTCGCTCGCGACGACCGGATAGTCTCCGCCGCCGTCTACCGGCTCGACGCGCAGGGCAATGTGGAGGACCACTGGTACACCCTGGTCAACCCGCAGCGGGATCCGGGGCCGGTGTGGATCCACGGTCTGACGAGTGAGGTGCTGGCCGGCGCCCCGCTGTTCAAGGACATCGCCGAGGAGTTCGCCGGCCGGCTCGCGGACCGGGTGCTGGTCGCGCACAACGCCATCTTCGACTGGCAGATGATCGCCCGCGAGTACGCGCGGGCCGCCGAGACCGCGCCGGTCCGTCAGCGGCTGTGCACCATCGCCCTGTCGAAGGAACTGAACCTCCCGCTGCCCAACCACAAGCTGGAGTCGCTCGCCGCGCACTTCGGCGTGGTCCAGCAGCGCGCGCACCACGCGCTCGACGACGCCCGGGTGCTGGCGGAGGCGTTCCGCCCGTCCCTGCACGCGGCCGCGCAGGGCGGCGTACGGCTGCCGCTGCTGGAGTGCCGGCCGCTGACGGAGTGGTCGGACTCCCCCGTCACCCCGCGCGTCGGCTACCAGGCCTCGTACGGGAGCGGCAGCTGGCGGCCCTCGCGCAAGCGGCCCCCGTGCCCGCACCCGAACCCGGGCCGGTTCGAGGACGGCAAGCCGCTGAAGCAGGGGATGCGGATCGCCTTCTCCGGCGACACCTCGGTGGACCGGGAGCTGCTGGAGGACCGCGCGGTGGAGGCGGGCCTGCACGTCGCGACGAGCGTGTCGCGCCTCACCAGCCTGCTGGTGACGAACGATCCCGACTCGGCGACCTCGAAGACGGTCAAGGCGAAGTCCTTCGGCACGCCCGTCGTCGACGAGGCGGCCTTCACCCAGCTGCTGCGGGACGTGGCGGCGGCCGAGGACTGAGCGGACGGCCCGGACGTTGCGCCGGGCGGGTGCCGGCGCGGCGACTCACCCCGGTGGATCTTGTTCCGGTCCGCCGCCGTGCGGAGCATGCGGCCCATGGCACGTTGTGAGGTCTGCGGAAACGATTACGGCATGTCGTTCGAGGTGCACGCGCAGGGAGCCGTGCACGTCTTCGACTGCTTCTCCTGCGCCATTCACCGCATGGCGCCCATCTGCGAGCACTGCCGGGTCCAGATCATCGGGCAGGGCGTCGAGGTCGAGGGGCAGTGGTTCTGCGGGGCGCACTGCGCCCGCGCGGAAGGGAAGGTGGGCATCAAGGACCACGCTTGACGGCCAGGACCGACCACCCGCCCGACACCACGTCCCGTACCCGTGACCCCGGACGGCCACCCGGCCGTCCGGGGCCGACCCCGCTGGGGGTACCGTCGTGGGCGTGTACCGCTTTGTGCTGACCCGGCAGTGGGTGTGCCTCACCCTCGTCACCCTCGCCCTCATCCCCGCGATGATCAAGCTGGGGTTCTGGCAGTTCCACCGCCATGAGCACCGGGTCGCCCAGAACGAGCTGATCGCCGCGAACCTGAGGGCGAAGCCGGCACCCGTGACCGAGGTCACCTCCCCGGGCCACCAGGTGCCCCGCGCGGACTTCTGGCGGACGGTCACCGCGACCGGTGCGTACGACTCCGCGCACGAGGTCGTCGTGCGGATGCGGACCTCGGCCGACGACAAGGTCGGCTTCCACGTCGTGACCCCGCTCGTCCTGGCCGACGGCCGGGTGGTGCTGGTGAACCGCGGCTGGGTGCCGGGCGGCGACGACCCCCGCGCGTACCCGCCGGTGCCGGCCGCGCCATCGGGCGAGGTCACCGTGACCGGCCGGCTGAAGGCCGACGAGACCAGCGGCGGCAGCGGCATCAAGGACCGCAAGGGCCTGCCGGACCGTCAGGTGATGCTGATCAACAGCGCGCAGCAGGCGCAGTACCTGGGCAGGCCCGTCCTCGGCGGCTACCTGGAACTCGACGGCCCGGCCCCCTCCGGCGGCAGCCCGGAGGCCGTCCCCGAGCCCGACCACGACTCGATCGGCCCCCACATGGCGTACGCCGTCCAGTGGTGGCTGTTCGCGGCCGCGGTGCCGGTGGGCTGGCTGGTCCTCGTACGGCGTGAGAAGCGCGAGCGCGAGGAGGAGGCCGCGGCGGCCGGCGAACCCGGAACCGGCGCTCAGCGGGAGCCGGCGACGGCGTAGCGTGTCGGCATGGATCTTGGACTGAAGGACCGTGTCTACATCGTCACCGGGGCCACGCGCGGCCTCGGCCTCGCCTCCGCCCGGGAACTGACCGCCGACGGCGCGAAGGTCGTTCTGACGGGCCGGGACGAGAAGCGGGCGGCCGACGCCGCCGCCTCGCTCGGCCCGAACGCGGTCGGTGTGGCGGCCGACAACTCCGACCCGGAAGCGGCCGGACGCCTCGTCGAGACCGCGCGCGAGCGCTTCGGACGCTTCGACGGCATCCTCATCAGCGTCGGCGGCCCGGCCCCGGGCCTCGCGGCGGACAACACCGACGAGCAGTGGTCCGCCGCCTTCGAGTCGGTCTTCCTCGGCGCGGTCCGCCTCGCGCGGGCGGCCGCCGCCGAGCTGGGCGCGGGCGGGGTCATCGGCTTCGTCCTGTCGGGCTCGGTGCACGAGCCGATCCCCGGCCTGACCATTTCCAACGGTCTGCGCCCGGGCCTGGCCGGCTTCGCCAAGTCCCTCTCGGTGGACCTCGGCCCGCGCGGGATCCGGGTCGTGGGCCTGCTCCCGGCGCGGATCGACACCGACCGCGTACGCGAGCTGGACGCGCTGTCCGGGGACGCGGCTGCGGCGCGGGCCGGGAACGAGTCCCGCATCCCGCTGCGGCGTTACGGCACCCCGGAGGAGTTCGGCCGCACGGCGGCGTTCCTGCTCTCCCCCGCGGCCTCGTACCTGACGGGCGTCATGGTGCCGGTCGACGGCGGCTCCCGGCACGGTTTCTGAGCCACCGTCTCCGACAGGGCCTACGTCACCCGCTGGGCCCGGTGCGACGTCACCTTCAGGCGGGCCTCCGTCGGCAGTCCGGCGAGGCCCGCCGAGGCGCGGGCGTGGGTCAGGACCGGGCCCGCGAGGGCGGCCAGGGCGTCGGCCGGGACCGCGTGGGGTTCGAGTTCCAGTGCGACCCGCAGCGCAGGCGCCCCCCGCCTGCCGCGCAGCGCGACCCGGCAGCGGGCGACCCCGTCCAGGGCGCCGGCCTCCGCGGCCACCGCCTCCTCCAGGGCGGGCCCCCGCAGCACGGCGAACGCCCCGTCCCCGGTGTCGACGACCACGGCCCGCAGCCGGGAGCGCCTCAGCTGGGACAGCAGCCACCACAGCGCCAGCAGCACGCCCAGCACGAGGCCCGCGAGCACCACCCACCCCCACCAGCCCTCGGCGTGCCAGTACCGGCGCCGGGCCTCCTGCGTCAGCAGCGGGGCGTGCCGGCCGCCCAGGGGCCAGGACGCCGTGAGCACCGCGGCCCCGGCCGCCAGCAGGACCAGGCCGGCCGCCGCCAGCAGGATCCGGTTCACCACCCCGAGCATCCCGCTCACCTCCTGACCCGTACGCGCGGCTGCGGCGGGTGTGCGAGGCCCAGTTCCCCGATGCCGACGGCGAGCACCGCGTCCAGGTCTGCCCGTACGTCGTCCAGCTCGCGGAAGTGCGAGGTGGCGCGTACCCCGATGTGGGAGCGGCCCACCCTGACCCGGACCGACCGCACTCCCGACACCTCCATCGCCCGGTCCCGCAGGACCTGCGCGGCGTCCTTGCGGCCGAGCCCGGCGCGTACCCCGGCGGCCGGATCCGGGGTGCGCATCGGGAGGATCCCGCGCCGCCCGGGAGCGAGCGCCAGCAGCAGGAGCACCGCCCCGGCGACGGCGAGGACTCCGCCGACCAGCAGTACGCCCGGGTCGGCCGGGGTGTGCCGGTCCAGCTGGTCGGCGAGCTCGCGGCGCCACTCCATCCCCGGCCGGCCGGACCGTACGGCGGCCAGGTCGTACAGGAACAGCCCCGCCACTGCCAGTACGGCGAGGGCGGTGAGCGCGGCGGGGACGCGGCGGGCGGAGCGGAACCGGTGCGCCCGGGGAGCGCGGGGGGCTTCGGGGGCCCGGTCGGAGTCCGTCACCGCAGCCGCCGGTCCCGCCCGGCGGTGGGCCGGGTGTGCGTGGAGTGCAGGTGCTCGATGTCGATGTCCACCTCGGGTACGGACATCGCCGCGTACTCCTCGACCCGCAGGGCGACCTGGCGGCGTACGGCCGCGCACTGGGCGGCCAGGTCGGAGGGGTAGTCGAGCTCCAGGCTCACCCGTACCCGGGCGATGTCGTGGTGCACGGTGACGATGGCGTGCGGGGGCTCCGCCTGTGCGGGCCGCGCGACGAGCGCCTCCCGGGCCGCCTGGGCGGCGATCTTGGCGACGACCCGGTCGGCGATACGGGTCGCACCCCGGTCGGCGGGCGCCACCCGGGGCGGGGTGGCCCGGGGGTTGCTCATCGGCGCCTCACCCGCGCCGGTCGTCGCGGCGGCGGAACAGGTCTCCGGGTTCCAGGTCCCCGTCGAGGAACCGGCCGGCGACGAAGCCGATGGCGCCGAGCGCCGCCACCAGCAGGAAGGCTCCGAAGCCGCCGAAATACCCGGCGAACGCCAGGGCCATGCCGGCGAACAGGCCGGCGACCGCCATGCTCATTGCGGGGCTCCTTTTCGCTACTGGAGCCGCGACTCCGGCTCCTCGTCGGGCTCATCGGGCAGCTTGACGTCGCTGACCGCGATGTTGACCTCGACGACCTCCAGGCTGGTCATCCGCTCGACCGCCGAGATGACGTTCTCACGGACCGCCCGTGCCACGTCCCGGATCGACACGCCGTAGTCGACGACGATCTCCAGGTCGAGGGCCGTCTGGACCTCGCCGACCTCGGCCTTCACGCCGCGGCTGACGGAGGCCTTCGCGCCGCCGGGGACCCGTTCGCGGACGGCGCCGAAGGTACGGGAGAGACCGCTGCCGCTGCCCATGGCGTGTACGCCGACCACCTCGCGGGCGGCCAGCCCGGCGATCTTCTCGACCACTCCGTCGGCGATGCTCGTGCGGCCCCGGTCGGCGGGCGCCTTGCCGGGGCCGCCCGATGTGGATTCGGTCATCGCATGTCCCTTCGCGCGTGCGGACTCCACTCCGCACCACGGTAAGCGCGCGAAGCCGCCACCGCCCCGGGACTACGCCGGTCGGCCTGAACCGGTGCCCGGGCCCCGCCCGGGCACCTTCCACCGCGGTGGGGAGTCAGTCGGACAGGCCCGCCAGGTCGCGCAGCCGACGGGCCTGGGCGGCGCGCTCGGCGGCGCGCTGGTCGTCGTACGGGCGCGACTGCGCGTCGCGCAGCAGCGCCTTGGTCTCGACGACGGCGTCCCGCGCGGGGGCGAGCAGCGCGGTGGTGAGGTCCTGGACGGCGGCGTCGAGCTCGTCCGCGGGCACCACGAGGTTGGCGAGGCCGACCCGCTCCGCCTCCTCGGCATGCACGAAGCGGCCCGTGGCGCAGATCTCCAGCGCGCGGGCGTAGCCGACCAGCGAGGTGAGGGGCTGGGTGCCCGCCAGGTCCGGGACCAGGCCCAGGCTGGTCTCGCGCATGGCGAACTGCACGTCGTCCGCGACCACGCGCAGGTCGCACGCGAGCGCGAGCTGGAAGCCGGCGCCGATCGCGTGCCCCTGCACGGCGGCGACGGAGATGATGTCGTTACGCCGCCACCAGGTGAATGCCTCCTGGTACTCGGCGATGGTGGAATCGAGCAGTTCGTCCGAACCGCGTGCCAGATCGAGGAAGGACGGCTCGCCCTCGAAACCCTCGGGGGTGAACGCCTGCCGGTCGAGCCCGGCGGAGAAGGACTTGCCCTCACCGCGCAGCACGACGACCCGGACGGTGCCCGGCAACGACCTTCCGGCCTCCGCCAAAGCCCGCCAGAGCGCGGGGGATTGGGCGTTTCGCTTGGCCGGATTGGTCAGTGTCACCGTGGCGAGCGAGTCGTCGACGGTGAGTCGTACGCCGTCCTTGTCGAGCAGAGCCATCTGTATGCCTCCGGTGTGCAGTCGGCCGCGATCCGGCCTAAGTGACTGCACAGTAACCACCCGGCCGACCGGAAAGTCGACCGGGGGTCACCGAAGGAACCGTTTGACCATGCTGAAACCTTTGAAGCCTTGAAGCATTCAAACGTCGGAACCGATGGGACCAGGGTCAGGCCGTGGCGGCCTTCTTACCGCGCGTCGCGCCACCGCGACCGCGCAGCGAGACCCCGGACTCACTGAGCATCCGGTGGACGAATCCGTAGGACCGGCCGGTCTCTTCGGCCAGCGCCCGGATACTCGCACCGGAGTCGTACTTCTTCTTCAGGTCTGCCGCGAGCTTGTCGCGCGCGGCGCCGGTTACCCGGCTGCCCTTCTTCAGAGTCTCGGCCACCCGTGCCTCCTCATGGGAAGTGCGCTCTGGACTTCTCATGATCACCCCTCCCACGCTTCCTGGCCACCCATTCAGCAAGGTCGGTACGGCCGCATTTCTCGAAGGGTGGACACCCGAGCAGAACGGAATCTCCCCTTCCGCCACATGACCTCCGTCACACTTCGCGGCCCTCGCGGGGAATCGCCAGGTCAGGGGCGGGACGACGGAAGACGGACGGCCCCGGTCGCGCGCCCTCGGGGGCGCGGCCGGGGCCGTCGTACGACGCTGGGCGGTACGAGACCGTCTCACTCAGATGATGGATCACCCCTGAGCCGAATGATCCATAAGGAATTGGATCAGGCGAGGGCGACCAGGTCCCGGTAGTCCGGGCCCCACAGATCCTCGACGCCGTCCGGGAGCAGGATGATCCGCTCCGGCTCCAGCGCCTCGACCGCGCCCTCGTCGTGCGTGACGAGGATGACCGCGCCCTTGTACGTGCGCAGGGCGCCCAGGATCTCCTCGCGGCTGGCCGGGTCCAGGTTGTTCGTGGGCTCGTCGAGCAGCAGCACGTTCGCCGAGGAGACGACCAGCGTGGCCAGGGCCAGGCGGGTCTTCTCGCCGCCGGACAGCACCCCGGCGGGCTTGTCCACGTCGTCCCCGGAGAAGAGGAAGGAGCCCAGCGTCTTGCGCACGGCGACCAGGTCCAGGTCGGGCGCGGCGGAGCGCATGTTCTCCAGGACCGTGCGCTCGGGGTCCAGGGTCTCGTGCTCCTGGGCGTAGTAGCCGAGCTTGAGGCCGTGGCCCGGGGTGACCTCGCCGGTGTCCGGCTTCTCGGTGCCCGCGAGCAGCCGCAGCAGCGTCGTCTTGCCGGCGCCGTTGAGGCCGAGGATGACGACCCGGGAGCCCTTGTCGATGGCCAGGTCGACGTCGGTGAAGATCTCCAGCGAGCCGTAGGACTTCGAGAGGCCCTCAGCGGTCAGCGGGGTCTTGCCGCAGGGCGCCGGGTCCGGGAAGCGCAGCTTGGCGACCTTGTCGGAGACGCGGACGGCCTCCAGGCCGGACAGCAGCCGCTCGGCGCGCTTGGCCATGTTCTGCGCGGCGACGGTCTTGGTGGCCTTGGCGCGCATCTTGTCGGCCTGCGAGTTCAGGGCCGCGGCCTTCTTCTCCGCGTTCTGGCGCTCGCGCTTGCGGCGCTTCTCGTCGGCCTCGCGCTGCTGCTGGTAGAGCTTCCAGCCCATGTTGTAGACGTCGATCTGGGACCGGTTGGCGTCCAGGTAGAAGACCTTGTTGACGACGGTCTCGACCAGGTCGACGTCATGGGAGATCACGACGAAGCCGCCGCGGTAGTTCTTCAGGTAGTCCCGCAGCCAGACGATCGAGTCGGCGTCGAGGTGGTTCGTCGGCTCGTCGAGGAGCAGGGTGTCCGCGTCCGAGAACAGGATCCGGGCGAGTTCGACGCGGCGGCGCTGACCGCCGGAGAGGGTGTGCAGCGGCTGGCCGAGCACCCGGTCGGGGAGGCTGAGGGCGGCCGAGATCGTCGCGGCCTCCGACTCGGCGGCGTATCCGCCCTTGGTGAGGAACTCGGTCTCCTGGCGCTCGTACTGCTTGAGCGCCTTCTCGCGGGTGGCGCCGGAGCCGGTGGCGATGCGCTCCTCGTTCATCCGCATCTTCTTGATCAGGACGTCGAGACCGCGGGCGGACAGGATCCGGTCGCGGGCCAGGACCTCGAGGTCACCGGTGCGGGGGTCCTGCGGGAGGTAGCCGACCTCACCCGAGCGGGTGATGGAGCCGGCGGCGGGCTGGCCCTCGCCCGCGAGGCACTTGGTGAGGGTGGTCTTGCCGGCTCCGTTGCGGCCGACCAGGCCGATGCGGTCGCCCTTGGCGATGCGGAAGGAGGCGGACTCGATGAGGACGCGGGCGCCGGCGCGCAGCTCTACGCCGGTGGCGGTGATCACGGAAATACTCCAGGGCGGGGGGACGGCGGAAAGGGGGCAGGACGCGATGCTTCGACGCCGCTAATCCGCGAGGAGATTTGCCATGGGAGTCATTCTACCGGGGGTGCGCAACTACTTATCGGGGCGCCGGTCGGCCGGACCGCCCTCCGCCCCGTCCCCCGTTCGGCTCATGGACCGCACCGGCGGGCACGGGCACGTATCAGGATGAACGGGTCGAGCTGCAGGCCGACTGCTACGCCGGGGTGTGGGCGCGGGGCGCGACGCGGACCCCGGACGAGTCCACCGGCCGGCCGCTGATCACCCGCCTCACCGACGAGGACATCAGGGACGGACTGGACGCGGCGGCGGCGGCGGTCGGCGGCGACCGGATCCAGGAGAAGTTCCAGGGCCGGGTCACCCCGGAGACCTGGACCCACGGGTCGGCCGAGCAGCGCCGGCAGTGGTTCTACCAGGGCTACCGCACCGGCGACATGGCCCAGTGCAACACCTTCCACTGACTGTCAGTGGCGCCTGCCATGCTGTGACGTGGGTCACCGTCACGAGAGGGAGTGATCGTCATGGCAGGCGTTCCGTCCATCTGTCCCACGCTGGTCTACCGCGACGCGAAGGCGGCCATCAAGCTGCTGACCGAGGCCTTCGGCTTCAGCCAGGTCGCGGTGTACGAGGGTGAGAACGGCTCGGTGATGCACGCGGAGCTGGCCTACGGCAACGGGCTGGTGATGCTGGGCAGCAAGGGCACGGGCGGGGTCTTCGACAAGGCCATGGGCGACGCGGGGCCGGCGGGGGTCTATGTCGTGGTCGAGGACGTGGACGCCCACCACCGGCGGGCCGCCGAACACGGTGCGGAGATCCTGATGGAGCCCACCGACCAGGACTACGGCTCCCGCGACTACATGGCCCGGGACGGCGAGGGCAACATCTGGAGCTTCGGGACGTACGCGCCGCAGGTCTGAGGCCTGCGGCGGACACGTCCTCGCCCGTACGCGGCTACGCGCCGCCGGTGTGGACCTGGAAGGCGGCCCGGCGGACCGCCTTGGCCAGGGCCGGGTCGGGGTGGGCCGCCGCCAGCGCGACCAGGACCTGGACGGTGCGCGGGTGGCCGACCGCGCGGACCTCGTCCAGCAGGCGCGGGACGGTGGTGCGGACGGCCGAGTCGAGGTGGCGGGCGAGCAGGTCGGCCTCGCCGTGGTCGGCGATCGCCGCCGCGGTGTCCACCCAGAGCCAGGTCGACTCCTCGGCGGTGAGGACGTCCTGCGCCTCGTCGGGGTCGACCCCGTCGTGCTCGGCGAGCCAGAGCAGGGCGTAGGGGCGCAGGGCTGGCTCGCGCACGGCGGCGCGCACCTCGGGTTCGGCGGGGGCGCCGACCACGCGCAGCGCCTCGAAGGCGAGGCCCCGCAGCAGGGCGTCCTCGCCGCGGGCGGCGTGCAGGAGCTCGGCCACGGCGTGGCGGACGGGCCGCGCGGCGAGCCAGGCCTGGTACTCGGCGCGGGCCGGGCCGGGGGTGAGCCGGGCGCAGCCGTGCAGCATGGCGGCGGCGGACTGCTCGATGTTCCCGGCGGGGCTCTGCGCGGCGACGCAGATCTGCTCCAGCTTGACCCAGACCGCCCAGCTGCCGAGCGGGGTGAGCGCGGCCTGCGCGGGGCCGAGGGTGACGGCGTCCACGGCCGCGAGTCCGCCGAGCGCCCAGCGCAGCAGCCGGGCGAGCGGGACGGGCGGCGCGGGGACCGGGGGCTGCGCGTCGGTGGTCTGCGCGTCCGTGGTCTGCGCCTCCGCCGGGTCCTGCGGGGCGTCGTAGGGGACCTCGCAGCGCTCGTCGCGCAGTTCGGTGACGCGCTGCCCGAGCAGGTCGAGGAGATCGGGGACGGTCACCGGGCCGGCGGACAGCTGGAGGAGGGAGAGGAGTTGGGGCATCGCCTCGACGACCTCGGCGACGGCCGCGGGGGCGATGTCGGCGGGGGCGGGGTGGACGAGGGACCACGCGTCGAAGAGGGCGACCCAGCCGCGCAGTACGGCGGTGTCGTCGCGGTCCCAGGCGCGCAGCCGCCAGCCGGGCCGGGCGTGGCCGCCGTGGACCTCGACGAGGCCGGCGAGCCGGGCCCGGTCCCAGCCGACCCTGATCTGGCCGTGCGTCAGTTTCAGCTCCGCCGCGGCGCGTTCGACGTCGGCGGCGGGCAGGGCGCCCGCGGGGGCGGGCCGTCCACCGTCCCCTGCGCCGAGGTGGAGTTCGGCCCAGCGGGTCAGGCGTACGGCATCGGCGAGCGAGGCCCGGGCCCGGTTCGCGAGGTCGGCCGTGGCGGGCGTACCCGCCGGAGGCCTCGTGGCGGGCCGGGTGCGCCGGTCCGTCACCGCTTTGCGGGCCGTGGCCACGGAACGCTGGGAGACGAGTCGGAGTCTGGAGTCGCGAGCCAACTGCTCATCAGGCTTTCGGGACGTCACGGAAGCAGTCTCGCCCGTCACCGGCCGAAAGCCCAAACGGAACCCTCCGTTACCACGGCGCGCCGGGGTGCAGACCAGGGCAAGTCACCCGGAGGGCACTCGCCGCCCCATCCCTTTCGCATGACAGGACCTCACCTCGGGCCGCCTCAGGGCGTCTCCGCTCACATCAGGGGGGTGAGGAAGCGGCGCAGGGCCTCCTCGTACCCGGCCGGGTCGGCGTTCCACATCGCCCCGTGGCCGGCCTGGCGCACGGTGTGCAGGGTGACGAGGTCGGGGCGGGCGTCGGCGAGCCGGCGGGAGGGAGCCCAGGGGGCGAGCGTGTCGTCCGGGCCGTGGAAGATCAGTACGGGAACGCGCAGGGCGCCGGGGTCCGAGCCGGGCGCCCGGTGGTCGGCGCGCAGTCCCGCGCGGCCCTCGGCGGCCCGGACCGCGAGCGGGAGCACCGCGGCCGGGGTGCCGCGCGCGACGGCGAGCGCGCGCAGGGTGGTGTGCCAGTCGAGTACGGGCGAATCCAGCACCAGCCCGGCGATCCGGTCGGCGAGCGCCGAGCGCTCGGCGGCGCGCAGGGCCATGGCGGCGCCGGTGGACCAGCCGTGCAGGACCACGCGCCGGGCGCCGTAGCGCAGGGCGTAGCGGATGGCGGCGTCCAGGTCGCGCCACTCCGATTCACCGAGGTGGCCCAGGCCGTCCGGAGGGGCGGGGGCGCCCAGATCGCCGCGGTAGGCGAGGTCCAGGACGGGCAGCCGGTACCGGTGCAGGAACGGCATGACGGCCATCGGGTGCTCCCGGCTGCTGCCGAGCCCGTGCACGGTGATCACCCAGGTGTCGCGGATCCCGGGCACGAACCAGGCGGGCAGGGGGCCGAGCTCGCCGGGGACGTCCACGTCGGCGTGGTCGAGCCCGAGGGCGGTGCGCGGGTTCCCGAGGTGGACCTGGGGGGTGAGGGTGACCCGGGTGCCGGGGCGGAGGCTGCCGTGGGTGACGGCGAGCAGCCGGCGTACGACCGTGTCCGGGTCGCGCGCGGCGTCCGGGAGGAGGGGTCCGACGACTGCGTGCACCCCCGGGGCGTCGAGTCCGTACGTACCGGGGCGCAGGGAGCCCAGCGAGCGGGTCAGCGTGACCCGGCCGTCGGATACGGAGTGGACGCTCAGGCGCGGTCCGCCGGGCAGTGGACGCCCGGGCTCGGGCCGCAGTGCCGCGTCGGCGGCATACCGGCCGGCCGCCACCGCGGCCGCGCCGGCGCCCAGGAGGGTCGTGGTGACGGCCACTGCCGTCGCTGTCGCGGTACGCACCGCTCCAGTGTCGAGGCGCGGGCTCCGGCGGGCCACCGGAGCAGATCGTTCCGGCCGCCGCCCCGGCAGCGTGATCTAGGTCTCTTTCCGGGGCCCGGCGGGTTGGGCCACCGCGCCGGAAGCCCCCGGCGGAGCGGTCCGTTCACCCCGCTTTGACGTGCATTAATCGATATATGTACGACGGAATCGGGGCGAATGGCCTGATCACACGCTGCGCCAGGACACCCATCCGCCCGAGTCAGTTCATCTTCCGTTCACTCAGGTTGCCTACGGTCGCCGAACCACTGACGTCAAACAGAAGCCTGGGTAAATGGAGCACATAACGCTTCTCCTCGGGATCGTGATCATTACCGCTCTCGTGTTCGACTTCACGAACGGTTTCCACGACACGGCCAACGCGATGGCCACCACCATCTCGACCGGCGCCCTCAAGCCCAAGACGGCGGTGGCCATGTCCGCCGTGCTCAACCTCGTCGGCGCGTTCATGTCCGTGGAGGTCGCCAAGACGATCTCCAAGGGCCTGATCAACGAGGAGGGCATCCAGCCGGAAGTGATCTTCGCCGCCCTGGTCGGCGCGATCCTCTGGAACCTGGTCACCTGGCTGGTCGGACTCCCCTCCAGCTCCTCCCACGCCCTGATGGGCGGCCTGATCGGTGCCGCGGTCGCCTCCGCCGGCATCGGCGCGGTCAACGGCAGCGTCGTCGTCACCAAGGTGCTGATCCCCGCGATCGCCGCTCCGATCGTGGCCGGTGTGGCCGCGATGCTGGCCGCCAAGGTCACGTACAAGCTCGGCAACAAGGTCGGCGAGAAGACCTCCACCAAGGGCTATCGCGCCGGGCAGATCGCCTCGGCGAGCCTCGTCTCCCTCGCGCACGGCACCAACGACGCGCAGAAGACGATGGGCATCATCACCCTGGCGCTCATCGCGGGCGGTGCGCTGGAGTCCGGCGCGAACCCGCCGGTCTGGGTCATCGTCTCCGCCGGCATGGCCATCGCGATGGGCACCTACCTGGGCGGCTGGCGCATCATCCGCACCATGGGCAGCGGCCTGACCGACCTGCACCCGCAGCAGGGCTTCGCCGCCCAGACCTCGGCCGCCAGCGTCATCCTGGCCTCCTCGTCCCTCGGCTTCTCCCTCTCCACCACCCACGCGTGCTCCGGCGCCGTCATGGGTGCGGGTCTGGGACGCAAGGGCGGCGTGGTCCGCTGGTCCACCGCCACCCGCATGTTCATCGCCTGGGGCCTGACCCTGCCGGCCGCGGCCCTGGTCTCCGCGGGTGCCGAGCTGGTCATGCGCTCCGGTGACGTCGGTGTCGCCGCCGTCGCGCTCTTCCTGGTCGCCTCCTGCGTCGCCATCTGGCTCATCTCCCGCCGCCAGGTCGTCGACCACCACAACGTCAACGACGCGGCGCCGGCCGGCGCCGAGGAGCCGGGTGTCGTCACCACGGCCATGGCCGCCGTCACCGTCCCGCCGACGGTCTCCGCCGCGGCCGGTACGACCGCCGCGGTGACGGACGAGGACCTGAAGTCCACCATCCCGGCCGCGACGCCGGCCCCGACGACCGCGCCGTCTCCGGCCGCCGCGGTCTGACCGAGACACACAGAGGAACGGCAGTATGAAGATCGACTGGGAAGCACTCGGCTCCGTCTTCGGGGTCAGCCTCTCCGCCACCGTCGCCCTCGTGGCCCTGTTCACCCTGGGCCTGGTGGGTCTGTCCAAGCACGAGGCGGCCACCGAGCAGGGCGGCACCGCCACCCTGGCCCGCAGCGGTGCGTACGCCTGCTTCGCGCTCGTCACGGCGGCCGTGGGGTACGGGATCTACCTGATCGTCGCCTGAGCCGCGGACACCACGTGTGAAGGCTCCCTCCGGGTTTCCCCCGGGGGGAGCTTTCGTATGCCCGGCGCAGGTCAACGGCGAGTTGACGGGCGTTCTCGGCGCGTGGTGGACTGCCCGGGCCAATACGGCGGCATGGAGAGGAAGTCCGGTGCGAATCCGGCGCGGTCCCGCCACTGTCACCGGGGGCACTCGACCGAGTGCGACCCGGGAGCCAGGAACTCTCGCCGCCGGACACGTCGAACCAGGGCGCGGACCCTGAGTGAGGACATACCTGCCACCATGCGTGCCGATCGCGTTTTCGCGTACGGCGCCACGGCGGGCCTGATCGGCGACCGGATCCTCGGTGATCCGCGCCGAGGGCACCCCGTGGCCGCCTTCGGACGAGCCGCCGCCGCTGTCGAGCGCGCCCTGTGGCGCGACGACCGCGCCCGGGGCATCCTGCACACCTTGGTGTGCGCCGGGGGCGCGGCCGCCGTCGGCGCGCTGGGCGCACGCGCCGTGCGCTCCCGGCCCGCGGCCGCCCGTATCGCCCTGACCGCCGCCGCCACCTGGGCCGTCGTCGGCGGCACCTCGCTCGGCCGGGAGGCCCGCGCCATCGGCGGCGCACTCGCCGCCGGGGACGCCGAGGTGGCCCGCGAGCGGCTGCCGCACCTGTGCGGGCGCGACCCGCACTCCCTGGACGAGCAGCAGATGGCCCGCGCAGTCGTGGAGTCGGTCGCGGAGAACACCTCCGACGCGGTGGTCGGCGCCCTGGTCTGGGGCGCGGTCGCCGGGGTCCCGGGGCTGCTGGCCTTCCGCGCCGTGAACACCCTGGACGCGATGGTCGGCCACAAGTCGCCCCGCTACCTGCGCTACGGCTGGGCCTCCGCCCGGCTCGACGACGTGGCGGGCTGGCCCGGGGCCCGGCTGACCGCGCTGGCGGCCGTCCTCGCGGGCCCGGACCGCCGGGGGGCGGCCCGGGCCTGGCGAGCGGACGCCGCCAAGCACCCGAGCCCGAACGCCGGTCCCGTGGAGGCCTCCTTCGCTGGGGCGCTCGGGGTACGTCTCGGCGGGACCCTCGCGTACGGGGGGCGGGTCGAGCACCGGGCGGTCCTGAACGGCGGGGAGGGGCGGCCGGTGGAGGTCGCGGACATCGAGCGGGCGGTCCGGCTGTCGCGGCAGGTGACCTGGCTGACGCTGGGCGCGTGCGTCGCGGCCCGGCTGCTGGTCTCTCGTACATCACGGAGGGGGCGCGCATGAGCGGCGCGAAGCGCGGCGGCGGACTGCTCGTCGCGGGCACCACGTCGGACGCCGGCAAGAGCGTGGTCACGGCGGGCATCTGCCGGTGGCTGGCCCGCCAGGGCGTGAAGGTGGCGCCCTTCAAGGCGCAGAACATGTCGCTGAACTCCTTCGTCACGCGGGAGGGCGCCGAGATCGGGCGCGCCCAGGCCATGCAGGCCCAGGCGGCCCGCGTGGAGCCGACCGCGCTGATGAACCCGGTGCTCCTCAAGCCGGGCGGCGACCGCAGCAGCCAGGTCGTGCTGCTGGGCAAGCCCGTGGGCGAGATGAGCGCACGCGGCTACCACGGCGGGAGGCAGGAGCAGCTTCTCGGCATCGTCACGGACTGCCTGGAGCAGCTGCGGGGCACGTATGACGCCGTGATCTGCGAGGGGGCGGGGAGTCCGGCCGAGATCAATCTGCGCCGGACCGACATCGTGAACATGGGCATCGCGCGAGCCGCGCGGTTCCCGGTGGTCGTGGTCGGGGACATCGACCGGGGCGGGGTCTTCGCGTCCTTCTTCGGCACGACGGCGCTGCTGTCGCCCGAGGACCAGTCGCTGATCGCCGGGTACCTGGTCAACAAGTTCCGCGGGGACGTCTCGCTGCTGGAGCCCGGCATGGAGATGCTGCGCGGTCTGACCGGCCGCGCCACGTACGGGGTGCTGCCCTTCCAGCACGGGCTCGGCATCGACGAGGAGGACGGCCTGCGCGTCTCGCTGCGGGGCGCGGTACGGGAGTCCGTGGTGGCCCCGCCGGTCGGTGAGGACGTGCTGCGGGTCGCGGTGTGCGCGGTGCCGCTGATGTCGAACTTCACGGACGTCGACGCGCTCGCGGCGGAGCCGGGGGTCGTGGTCCGGTTCGTGGACCGGGCCGAGGAGCTGGCCGACGCGGACCTGGTCGTCGTACCCGGGACGCGCGGGACGGTGAAGGCCCTCGCCTGGCTGCGCGAGCGCGGGCTGGCCGACGCCCTGGTCCGGCGGGCTGCCGAGGGCCGGCCGGTGCTCGGCATCTGCGGCGGTTTCCAGGTGCTCGGCGAGCACATCGAGGACGAGGTCGAATCGCGGGCGGGAGCGGTGGACGGCCTCGGGCTGCTGCCCGTGCGCATCCGCTTCGAGCCGGAGAAGACCCTGGCGCGGCCGGTGGGTTCGGCGCTCGGCGAGCCGGTCGAGGGGTACGAGATCCACCACGGGGTCGCGGAGGTCCTGGGCGGGGAGCCCTTCCTGGACGGCTGCCGGGTCGGGGCCGTCTGGGGCACGCACTGGCACGGCTCGCTGGAGTCGGACGGCTTCCGCCGGGCGTTCCTGCGGGAGGTGGCTTCGGCCGCGGGGCGCCGGTTCGTACCGGCCGCGGACACCTCGTTCTCCGCCCTGCGGGAGGAGCAGCTGGACCTGCTCGGCGACTTGATCGCGGAGCACGCCGACACGGATGCCCTGCTGCGGCTGATCGAGGCCGGCGCCCCGGCGAGCCTGCCCTTCCTCCCCCCTGGCGCGCCGTGACGGGCCGGGCCCTGCGGGGCTGTTCCCCTGCCCTTCCCTTTCCGGAACCGGGCC
This sequence comes from Streptomyces sp. NBC_00190, assembly GCF_036203305.1. GTDB lineage: Bacteria > Actinomycetota > Actinomycetes > Streptomycetales > Streptomycetaceae > Streptomyces. Next base: position 2,141,220 of record NZ_CP108131.1, read on the forward strand.
TCCGGATCCGGCCGCGTACGGCAACGGTCCGCACCACCCTCGAAGGAGTGAGCAACGCATGAGCACGCCCTATCCGTTCACCGCAGTGGTCGGCCAGACCGACCTGCGGCTGGCGCTCCTGCTCAACGCCGTGAGCCCGGCGGTCGGCGGCGTGCTGGTGCGCGGCGAGAAGGGCACCGCCAAGTCCACCGCCGTGCGCGCGCTGTCCGCGCTGCTGCCGCAGGTGGACGTGGTCTCCGGCTGCCGGTTCTCGTGCGCGCCGGCCGCGCCCGACCCGGCCTGCCCGGACGGCCCGCACGAGCCCGGCCCGGGCGCTGCCCGGCCCGCCCGCATGGTGGAGCTGCCCGTCGGCGCCTCGGAGGACCGCCTCGTCGGCGCGCTCGACATCGAACGGGCCCTGGCGGAAGGCGTGAAGGCCTTCGAGCCCGGGCTGCTCGCCGACGCGCACCGCGGGATCCTGTACGTCGACGAGGTCAACCTCCTCCACGACCACCTGATCGACCTGCTGCTGGACGCCGCCGCTATGGGTGCCTCGTACGTCGAGCGCGAGGGCGTGTCCGTCCGGCACGCCGCCCGCTTCCTGCTCGTCGGCACGATGAACCCCGAGGAGGGCGAGCTGCGGCCGCAGCTCCTCGACCGGTTCGGGCTGACCGTCGAGGTCGCCGCCTCCCGCGAGCCCGCCCAGCGGGTGGAGGTCGTACGCCGCCGGCTCGCCTACGAGGACGACCCGGCCGGCTTCGCGACCCGCTGGGCCGGTGACGAACACGAGGTCCGCGCCCGGGTGGTGGCGGCGCGGGCGCTGCTCCCGCAGGTGGTGCTCGGCGACAACGCGCTGCTCCAGATCGCGGCGACCTGCGCCGGGTTCGAGGTCGACGGCATGCGGGCCGACATCGTGATGGCCCGGACCGCGACGGCGCTGGCCGCCTGGGCGGGCCGGACCACCGTGCTGAAGGAGGACGTGCGGCGGGCCGCGCTGCTGGCCCTCCCCCACCGGCGGCGGCGCAACCCGTTCGACGCGCCGGGCCTGGACGAGGACAAGCTGGACGAGATCCTGGACCGGTTCGAGGACGAGGAGCCGCAGGAGCCCGACCCGGACCCGGACACCGAGCCCGAGGGCCCGGACGACGACGGCGGCGGCCCCGACGGGGGCGGCGGGGTACCCCCGCAGGGCAATGGCCCCCAGGCGTCCGACGCCCCGCCGGAGCCGGAGCCGGAGCCGGACCCGGGGTCGGAGCCGGAGTCCGCGCAGAGCGCGCCCACGGACGCCCCCGAGGCCCCGCAGCCCTCCGCCCGGGAAGCCGGCGGGCCCGAACAGGCCGCCGTACGGGCCGCCGAGCCGTTCCGGACCAAGATGCTGAGCGTGCCGGGGCTCGGCGAGGGCGCTGCCGGGCGGCGTTCGCGCGCCCGCACCGCCCACGGCCGGACCACCGGGGCCCAGCGCCCCCGGGGCCAGCTGACCAAGCTGCACCTGGCGGCCACCGTGCACGCGGCCGCCCCGCACCAGAAGGCGCGCGGGCGCAGCGGGCCCGGCCTGGTGATCCGCAAGGACGACCTGCGCCAGGCCACGCGGGAGGGCCGCGAGGGCAACCTCGTCCTCTTCGTCGTCGACGCCTCCGGCTCGATGGCCGCCCGGCAGCGCATGAGCGCGGTCAAGGGCGCCGTGCTGTCGCTGCTCCTGGACGCCTACCAGCGCCGGGACAAGGTCGGCCTGATCACCTTCCGGGGGGCGAGCGCCGAACTGGCGCTGCCGCCCACCTCCTCGGTGGACGCGGCCGCGGCCCGGCTGGAGCAGCTGCCGACCGGTGGCCGCACCCCGCTGGCCGCCGGCCTGCTGAAGGCCCACGAGGTGCTGCGGATCGAACGGCTGCGGGATCCGAGCAGGCGCCCGCTGCTCGTGGTCGTCACCGACGGGCGGGCCACCTCGGCCGGCAGCGCGGCCGGCGACCCGCGGGAGCTCGCGGGGCGCAGTGCCCGGCTGCTGCAGGCCGGGGGCGTCGCGTCCGTCGTCGTCGACTGCGAGTCGGGGCCTGTCCGGCTGGGGCTGGCCGGGGTACTGGCCACCGATCTCGGCGGGCCCACCGTCACGCTCGACGGGCTGCGGGCCGACTCGCTGGCCGGGCTCGTGAAGCACGTTCGTACCGCGGTGTCATCTCCCGCATCTTCCGCATCTCCCGCACCGCACACCAACAGGAGGGCCGCGTAATGCCGCAGGGACAGCCGATCGTCGTTCCGGACGACGGGCTCACGACGCGCCAGCGCCGCAACCGCCCGCTCGTCTTCGTCCACACCGGCCCCGGCAAGGGCAAGTCGACGGCGGCCTTCGGGCTGGCGCTGCGCGCCTGGAACCAGGGCTGGCCGATCGGGGTGTTCCAGTTCGTCAAGTCGGCGAAGTGGAAGGTCGGCGAGGAGAACGCGCTCAAGGTGCTCGGCGCCTCCGGCGAGGGCGGCTCCGTCGTCTGGCACAAGATGGGCGAGGGCTGGTCCTGGGTCCAGCGGGACGCGCAGCTCGACAACGAGCAGGCGGCCAAGGAGGGCTGGGAGCAGGTCAAGCGCGATCTGGCCGCCGAGACGCACAAGCTGTACGTTCTCGACGAGTTCGCGTACCCGATGCACTGGGGCTGGATCGACGTCGACGAGGTCATCGAGGTGCTGCGCACCCGTCCCGGCACCCAGCACGTGGTGATCACGGGGCGCAACGCACCGGAGAAGCTGCTGGAGTTCGCGGATCTCGTCACCGAGATGACCAAGGTCAAGCACCCGATGGACGCCGGCCAGAAGGGCCAGAAGGGCATCGAGTGGTGACTTCGTCCAACGTTCCCCGGCTGGTCATCGCCGCGCCGTCGTCCGGCAGCGGCAAGACCACCGTCGCCACGGGCCTGATGGCGGCCTTCTCGGAGCGCGGCCTCGCCGTGTCCCCGCACAAGGCCGGGCCGGACTACATCGATCCGGGCTACCACGCGCTGGCCACCGGCCGCCCGGGGCGCAACCTCGACGCCTTCATGTGCGGGCCGGAGCTCGTCGCTCCGCTGTTCGCGCACGGGGCGGCCGGGTGCGACCTCGCCGTGGTCGAGGGCGTGATGGGCCTGTACGACGGGGCCGCGGGGCGGGGTGAGCTGGCGTCGACGGCGCAGGTCGCGAAGTTGCTGCGGGCGCCGGTGGTACTGGTCGTCGACGCCTCGTCGCAGTCGCGGTCGGTGGCGGCGCTGGTGCACGGATTCGCCTCCTTCGACCCGCAGGTGCGGCTCGGAGGCGTGATCTTGAACAAGGTCGGCTCCGACCGGCACGAGGCGATGCTGCGGGAGGCGCTGGAGGAGGCGGGGATGCCGGTGCTCGGCGTCCTGCGCCGGGCTCCGCAGGTGGCCGCGCCGTCGCGGCACCTGGGGCTGGTCCCGGTCGCGGAGCGGCGCGCGGATGCGCTGGCCGCCGTGGCGGCGCTGGCGGACCAGGTGCGCCAGGGCTGCGACCTGGACGCGCTGATGGCTCTGGCCCGTACGGCCCCGCCGTTGTCCGCCGACGCGTGGTCTGCGTCGCAGGCGCTCGAGGCGCAGAGTCCGGCGCTGAGCCCCGGTCCACGGCCGGTGGTCGCCGTCGCGGGCGGGGCCGCGTTCACGTTCTCGTACGCCGAGCACGCGGAGCTGCTCACCGCCGCGGGAGCGGAGGTCGTCACCTTCGATCCGCTCCGGGACGAGGCGCTGCCCGAGGGAACCACCGGCCTGGTGATCGGCGGCGGTTTCCCCGAGGTGTACGCGCCCGAGCTGTCGGCCAACGAGCCGCTCCGCAAGGCCGTGGCCCACTTCGCCGCACAAGGCGGCCCCGTGGCCGCCGAGTGCGCCGGGCTGCTGTACCTCGCGCGGTCCCTGGACGGGAAGCCCATGTGCGGGGTGCTCGACGCCGACGCCCGGATGTCGGAGCGCCTGACCCTCGGCTACCGCGAGGCGGTTGCGGTGTCCGACAGCGCGCTCGCGCCCGCCGGCACCCGGCTGCGCGGCCACGAGTTCCACCGGACGGTGATAGAGCCGGGCGCGGGAGCCGCGCCTGCGTGGGGGTTCACGCACCCGGAACGCCGCGTCGAGGGCTTCGTACAGCAGGGCGTGCACGCCAGCTACCTGCACACGCACTGGGCGGCGCAGCCGTCCGTGGCCCGCCGGTTCGCAGAAGCCGCGGGCCACGGGCGGTGAACTCAGTTCGCGATCCCCACCACGAGCCAGATCCCGGCCACCCCGCCCAGCGTGCACATCAGCGTGGACAGGGCGGGGTGTTCGTGGTGCGCCTCGGGCAGGATCTCGGCGGCCGCCAGGTACAGCAGGACGCCGCCGAAGAAGCCGAGGTAGGCGCCGAGCGGTTCCTCCGGAAGAGTGAACAGCACAGTGGACGCCGCACCCACGACGGGGGCCGCGGCGTCCGCGAAGAGCATCATCAGGGCCTTGCGGCGGTCGTTGCCGTAGAGACTGGTGAGCGTGTACGTGTTGAACCCGTCGGCGAAGTCGTGGGTGATGACGGCCAGTGCCACGGCCACCCCCATCCCCCCGCCGACCTGGAAGGCCGCGCCCAGGGCCACGCCGTCGGCGAGGCTGTGGCCGACCATCGCGGCGGCCGCGGTGAGCCCGACCTGAGGGGCGCGGGCGCCGTCGTCCCCGCCGTGCGCGGCCTGGCGTACGGCGAGGAGCCGTTCCACGACGTGCGCCACCAGGAATCCGCCCACGAAGAGCAGCAGGGCGAGCGGGACGCCGAACACCTCCGTGCCCGCCGCGTGCAGGGCCTCCGGGAGCAGGTCGAGGCCGACGACGCCGAGCATCAGGCCGCCCGCCAGGCCCAGTACGAGGTGGCGGCGGTCGGTGACGCGCTGCGCCGTCCATCCGCCCGCCAGGGTCATCAGGAACGCGCCCAGTGCCACGATCACGGCCATGTGCCCCTGCATACCGATTCCCCGCCCCGCGCGCACTTCCGCCCGCGCGTCGCGGGTGGCCGACTGTTGACGACTGACCGGCGGCGGTGAGGTACCGGTGACGGTGACTACGGAGGGAGGACACCCGGTGGGCGAGTACGCGACGCAGCTGGTGGTCGGGGTCGGCGGACGCACGGGGGTTTCCGTGGCGGAGGTCTGCGCCCTGGTCGAGGAGACGCTTCGGGGGGCCGGACTGGCCACGGCGTCGGTGACGGCGCTGGCCACGGTGGACTCGAAGGCGGGCGAGGCGGGGATAGCGGGCGCGGCGGAACGTTTCGGCGTGCCCCTCATCGCGTACCCCGCCGCCTACCTGGCCGAGATCCCCGTACCGAACCCCTCGGACGCGGCGCGCACCGCCGCCGGGACCCCCTCGGTGGCGGAGGCCGCAGCGCTCGCGAGCGGCGGTGAACTCCTCGTACCCAAGCGGCGGTCGGTGGCCGCGACCTGCGCGGTGGCCACGGCGCAGGCGCACGACCTGCGCCACCACGGCGACGCGGAGGTGATGGACGCGGGCTCCGACCTGGTGGACCTCGCGGTCAACGTACGGGCGGACACGCCCCCGGAGTGGCTCAAGCAGCGGATCGCCGCCTCCCTCGGGGATCTCGCCGCCTACCCCGACGGCCGGGCCGCCCGCGCGGCGGTGGCGGCCCGGCACGGGCTGCCGGTCGAGCGGGTGCTCCTGACGGCCGGGGCGGCGGAGGCCTTCGTGCTGATCGCCCGGGCCCTGGGCGCCGTACGGCCGGTCGTGGTGCATCCGCAGTTCACCGAGCCGGAGGCGGCGCTGCGGGACGCGGGGCACCGGGTGGAGCGGGTGGTGCTGCGGGCGGCGGACGGGTTCCGGCTGGACCCGGAGGCGGTGCCCGAGGACGCGGACCTGGTGGTGGTCGGCAACCCGACCAACCCGACGTCGGTCCTGCACCCGGCGCGGACGCTGGCCGCGCTGGCCCGGCCGGGCCGGATCCTGGTGGTGGACGAGGCGTTCATGGACGCCGTCCCGGGCGAACGGGAGGCCCTGGCCGGGCGGATGGACGTCCCCGGGCTCGTGGTGCTGCGGAGCCTGACGAAGACCTGGGGCCTGGCGGGGCTGCGGATCGGCTACGTACTGGCCGAGCCGCAGGTGATCGCGAAGCTGGCGGCCGCCCAGCCGCTGTGGCCGGTGTCCACGCCGGCGCTGGTGGCGGCCGAGGCCTGCGTGACTCCGGCGGCGCTGGCCGAGGCGGAGGAGGCGGCGCGGCGGATCGCGGTGGACCGGGCCCATCTGCTGGCCGGGCTCGCGGAGTTCGACGAGGTCACTGTGGCGGGGGTGGCGCAGGGGCCGTTCGTCCTGATCCAGGTGGCGGACGGGGCGCAGGTACGCACGAGGCTGCGCGCCCTCGGCTTCGCCGTCCGCCGCGGGGACACCTTCCCGGGGCTGGACCGCTCCTGGCTCCGGCTGGCGGTCCGCGACCGGGCGACGACGGGCCGACTCCTCCAGGCCCTGGACCACGCCCTGACGCTGGCCGCCACCAGCTGACCCGCTCGTCCGCCGGGCGGCCTGCGGTCGCCGTCCACCGGATGGCCTGCCTACGATGGCCACGGGGGCGGGGCCGGGCACGGATCCCCGCAGCGGCTGCGGCAACGGGGGTTGGGGCATGAGGACATCGGCCAGGATAGGCGCGGCCCTTGCCGGGCTGGCGGTCGTGGGCGGCGGGATCTACGGCGTGCCCCGGCTGCTCGACGGCGTCGGCCACGGCGACGGCAGCCGCGCGTCCACCGCGCAGCAGCGGCTCCAGGGCAAGCCCGGCACCGGGCCCGCCGAGCCGAGCGGCACGGCCCCGGCCGGGCGGCCGTTCACGCTGGTGGCGACGGGCGACATCATCCCGTACCCGTCGATCGTCCAGCAGTCCGCGGACGACGCCGGCAAGGCCGGGGAGCACGACTTCCGGAAGATACTCGCCGGGGTCAAACCCCTGGTGTCCGCCGCCGACCTGGCGATATGCCATCACGAGATACCGTACGGGCGGCCCGGCGGCCCCTACACCGGTTACCCGACCTTCAAGGCCCCGCACCAGCTGGCCGACGCGCTCAAGGACGCCGGGTACGACAGCTGTTCCACCGGCTCGAACCACACCCTGGACGACGGGTACGACGGCCTCGCCCGCACCCTCGAACACCTCGACCGGGTCGGCATTCCGCACGTCGGCTCGGCCCGCAGCCCGGAGGAGGCCAAGGCCCCGGCCCTGCTCTCGGCCGGCGGCGCGAAGGTCGCCCAGCTGGACTACACGTACGGCACGAACGGCATCCCGCTCCCCGCGGGCAAGCCGTGGGCCGTGAACCTGATCGACAAGGACCGGATGATCGCCGACGCCCGCGCGGCCCGGGCCGGCGGCGCGAACGTGGTCGTGCTCAGTGTCCACTGGGGCACCGAGTGGCAGACGGCGCCCGACGAGCAGCAGCGCGAGCTGGCGCAGGCCCTGACGGCCTCGCGCGCGGCCGACGGCCTCGCCGACATCGATCTGATCATCGGCACGCACAACCACGTGCCGCAGCCCTACGAGAAGATCAACGGCACCTGGGTGGTCTTCGGCATGGGTGACCAGGTCGCCAGTTTCGTACCGGCCGACAAGCTGCGCGGAAACCAGTCGTCGGTCCCCCGGTTCACCTTCGCCCCGGCGGCGGCTCACGCGGGCCGCTGGGAGGTGGTGAAGGCCGAATTCCTCACGCAGTACTCGGACATGGGGCCGCCGTTCCGCGTCGTCTGCGCCTCGTGCGCGGCCTCGGACAGCACGCTCCCGGCCGCCAGGCGGAGCGAGTACGCCCGGATCGACCAGCAGGTCACCGAGGCCGTGCTGTCACGCGGCGCGGGCGGGCAGGGCCTGGAGCACGCCGCCCGCTGAGCACTCCCCTCCGTGTGCTCCTCGGGCGGCGCGGCCCTCGCGGCCCCCACCGCGTCACCAGGCCTGCCCCGCCGTGTTACGAGGCGCTGCCCCGCCGGGTCACCACGAGCGCGACCCCGCCGATCCCGAGCAGGGCCAGCGCGCCGCCCGCGACGTAGGGGGTCAGCGAACCGCCGCCGGTCTCGGCCAGGTTGGCGTCCTTGGTGACGGCGGACCCGGTGCCGGTGGCGGTCTGGGGCTTGACGTCCGGCTGCGCGGGAGGGGTCGGCGCGGGAGCCGTCGGGGACTCGCAGTGCGCCTCGGCGAGCACGACCTCGCCCTCCACCTGGGCGACGTTCAGGTTCAGCGGGTTGACCGACACCTTCAGGCGGAGCGCGGCCACGGCCGACGTGGTGGAGGTGGTCTCCGTACCGGACAGCTCCAGGCTGACCAGGCCCACGCCCGGCACCTCCACCTTGGTGGGGCCGCCCGCCGACGGGGTGATCCGCTTGCCGAGCGCGGTCACCGTCCCGAGCACGTTCGCGCTGGCCGTCGGCTGCTTGCCCGACTCGCAGACGGCCTTGGAGGTGACCTTCTCGACCTCGATGAGCGAGAGCTCCGGCAGGCCGGGCACGTGTACGCGGGCCTTGGCGAGGTTGGCCTGCGCCTCGGCCCGGGTCTTGTCCGCGGTCGCCTTGGAGGTGGCCACGTCGGCTTTGAGCACGCTGACCGGCGCACCGCCCTCGACGCCGTCCAGGGTGACCGTCAGCGCCGTCTTCTCGGCCGTCGCCGGGGCGCTGACCTCGTTGAGGGAGGTCTTCAGCGGGAGGTGCACGGTCTTGTTGAGCAGGCCCACGTCCAAGGTGGTGCGCAGGACGACGGCGCCTGCCCTGCCCTCGCCCGCGGCGCCGCCGCCGCCCGTGGCGGAGGCGGGCGGGGCGGCGAGCAGGGCCACCGCTCCCGTGGCGAGCAGGACGGCCGCGGGCACGCGGAAGGTGTTGCTGTTCAAGGTGGTGGAACCCCCGGGGAGATGGGTGCCGCCGCGCCGCCAATGGGGGACATCGCGCGCCGACGGCCTCGACCCCGGAATCTTTACGCACTGTGAGTGAACGTTCAGGCACCTGACGTGAGTTCACCCCAAGGGGTGGTTTCCACGCACACATTCGAATAATGGCGCCCCAGGAAGAACGCGTGTTCTCTCCTTTCGCGGACATACGGCGAGCACGGCCGTCTTTAACGACCGCCGGGCCCGCGATGTCACGCGGCGTCAACACGCCGCTCAGGCACGGACCTTGCCGTCCACGACGACCCGAAGAGGCTGCGCGAGGGCGCGTACGTCGGCCCGCGGATCGTCGGCGTAGACCACGAGGTCCGCCGGCGCCCCCTCGGTCAGGCCTGGCCGGCCGAGCCACTCGCGGGCCGCCCAGGCCGTCGCGGACAGCGCGTCCAGCGGCGGGATCCCGGCCTTCACCAGCTCCTCGACCTCCGCCGCGACCAGGCCGTGCGGCAGGGAACCCCCCGCGTCGGTGCCGACGTACACCGCGATGCCCGCGTCGTAGGCGGCCCGCACGGTGTCGTAACGCCGCTCGTGGAGCCGCCGCATGTGCGCCGACCACTGCGGGAACTTCGCCTCGCCGCCTGCCGCCATCTTCGGGAACGTCGCGATGTTCACGAGGGTCGGGACGATCGCGACCCCACGCTCCGCGAACAGCGGGATGGTGTCCTCGGTCAGGCCGGTGGCGTGTTCGATGCAGTCGATGCCCGCCTCGACCAGGTCGCGCAGCGAGTCCTCGGCGAAGCAGTGCGCCGTCACCCTGGCGCCCAGCCGGTGCGCCTCGGCGATGGCCGCCTCGACCTCGGCGCGCGGCCAGCAGGCCGTCAGGTCCCCGGCCTCGCGGTCGATCCAGTCGCCGACCAGCTTCACCCAGCCGTCGCCGCGCACCGCCTCACGGGCCACGTAGTCGACCAGGTCGGCCGGCTCGATCTCGTGGGCGTAGTTGCGGATGTAGCGGCGGGTGCGCGCGATGTGCCGGCCCGCCCGGATGATCTTCGGCAGGTCCTCGCGGTCGTCGATCCAGCGGGTGTCGGAGGGCGACCCGGCGTCGCGGATCAGGAGGGTGCCGGCGTCGCGGTCGGTGAGTGCCTGCCGCTCGGCCGTCGCGGCGTCGACCGGACCGTGGGAGTCCAGCCCCACGTGACAGTGCGCGTCGACCAGCCCCGGCAGGGCCCAGCCGGTCACCGTGGTGACCTCCCGGGCCGCGCTCGGGCGCTCGTAGGAGATCCGGCCCCCGACCACCCAGAGCTCGTCGCGGACCTCATCGGGGCCGACGAGCACACGGCCCTTCACATGCAGCACGTCAGTCATGTCGGCACTGTACGTGCGCGTGCGGCCCGCACGGCGGGTACCCCCGCGGCACCACCGTGACCCGCCGTTCCCGCGGCGGATCCGGCGGCGCCGCTGGGCGCGCGCGCGGGCGGGCGGGCGGAGCGTCGGCGTCAGGCGAGGGCGCCCAGCAGCCGGTCCACGTCCGCCTCGGTGGCGTAGAGGTGGAACGAGGCGCGCAGCGCGCCGGCGCGGGCGGAGGTGGCGATGCCGGCGGCCAGGAGCGCGGGCTGCCGGTCGGCGAGGCCCGGCACCGAGACGATGGCCGACTCGCCGGGGACCGGCTCGTGGCCGAGGCGGGCGAGACCTGCCCGGTAGCGGGCGGCGAGTGCGGTGTCGTGGGCGTGGACGGCCTCGACGCCGATCCGCTCCAGCAGGGCCAGCGAGGCCTCTGCCGCGTGATAGGCGAGGAACGTGGGGGATTCGTCGAAGCGGCGGGCCCCGTAGGCCAGTTGCGGCATCGGCCCGTAGGTGGCGTCCCACATGGACTCGGCCGCCACCCAGCCGGCGTGCAGCGGGGTCAGGGTGTGCTGGGCCTCCTCCGACACGGTCAGGTACGAGGCTCCGCGGGCACCGAGCAGCCACTTGTAGCCGGCGGTGACCGTGTACTCGTACGGTGACGCGTCGAAGGGCAGCCAGCCCGCCGCCTGGGTCGCGTCCACGAGCATGCGGGCGCCGTGCGCGGCCGTCGCGGCGCGCACCGCGGCCAGGTCGGCCGTCCGCCCGTCCGCGGACTGTACGGCGCTCAGCGAGACGAGCGCGGTATCCGGACCGACGGCTTCGGCGAGGGATTCCAGCGGCGCGAAGCGGACCTTGAGGTCGCCGCGCACCACGAAGGGGTTGATCACGGAGGCGAAATCGCCCTCCGGGCAGAGGACTTCGGCCCCGGACGGGAGGGAGGCCGAGACCAGGCCGACGTGGGTGGCCACGCCCGAACCGATGGCGACCCGGTCGACACCGACGCCGACCAGCCGGGCGAAGGCGGCCCGGGCCCGGTTCACCCGGTCGAAGTCGCCGAACCCGGCGGGGAGCCCGGCCCCGGCCGCCTCGGCGAGTTCCCGTACGGCGGCGACGGCGGAACGCGGGAGCACCCCGCAGTTGGCGGTGTTGAGGTAGGTGGTGGAATGGGCGAACTCGGCACGGGCAGCTTCGGCGAGAAGATCCATGCGTCCACTCTGCGCCGAGTCCGACCCAAAGTCCATTACCTGGTTTTACGTGCCAACCTCAAGGAAGTCTTATACCTGCGGGACCGCGCACGCGCCGTCGGGCTCGCACGCCTCGGCCCCGGCGGCCGGCTCCTCGACCTCGCGCCCGGCCCAGGCCTGCTCCAGGGCGCGGGTGAACACCTCGGCCGGCTGGCCGCCGGAGATCCCGTAGCGGCGGTCGAGAACGAAGAACGGCACGGCGTTCGCGCCCAGCTCGGCGGCCTCGCGCTCGTCGGCGCGCACCTGCTCGGCGTAGGCGGAGTCGTCGGCGAGGACGGCGCGGGCCTCGGCCTCGTCCAGCCCGGCTTCGACGGCGAGCGCGACCAGCACCTCGGGGTCGAAGACGGACCTCTCCTCGCCGAAGTTGGCCCGGTAGGCGAGGTCGAGCAGCTCCTCCTGGCGGCCGCGGGCGGCGGCCAGGTGCAGCAGGCGGTGGATGTCGAAGGTGTTGCCGTGGTCGCGCCCGTCGGTGCGGTACGTCAGCCCCTCGGCGCGGGCGCTGGCCGCGACGTGCTCCTCCATGGCGCGCGCCTCGTCGAGGGTGCGGCCGTACTTCTTGGCGAGCATCTCCACGACGGGCGCGGTGACGCCCTTGGCGCCGTTCGGGTCGAGCTCGAAGGACCGGAAGACGACCTCCACCTCGTCACGGTGCGCGAACTCGGCCAGCCCCTTGGTGAATCGGGCCTTGCCGATGTAGCACCAGGGGCAGGCGATGTCGCTCCAGATCTCGACGCGCATGATCCTTCTTCTCTCCGGGTCCGTGGGTGAACGTGACTGAACGCGAATGGAACAGTTCTGGCTTCAACGAACCGGGGTCACGTCTCATTCCCCGGACTGCGGGGCCACCGTGAGCCAGAGGACGAGGTGGGAGCCGGAGCCGGCGGGCTCCGGTTCCGGGAGCCAGCCGTGGGTGGCGTAGAAGGCCTGGGCGCGGAGGTTGTGCTCGTAGACCTCCAGGCGGACCCGGCGGACGCCGGCGCGGCGCCAGGCGTCGAGGCAGGCCGCGTGGAGGGCGGCACCGGTGCCGCGCCGCCAGTGCACCGGGTCGACGTGGAGCTGGGTGAGGGTGGTCTCGCCGTCCGCGGTGCGGAAGGCCGCGACCCCTGTGAGCTCGCCGTCCTGTTCGGCGCACAGGACCCCGCCTTCGGCGGCGGCGCGGGCGACGGCCCGGGACCAGCCCTCGCGGGAGCGGGCGAGCTCGGCCTCGCCGCCGTAGGCCTCCTCGGGGATCCGGCCCTGGTAGTAGGTGGCACGGGCCCGGGTGTGGAGGGCGGCAATGGCGTCGAGGTCGGCGGGGCGCGCGATTCTGATCATGAGAAGGGAAACGCGCCGGGAACCGTGGCGGTTCCCGGCGCGCCGCGTGCGCTGCCCGCGTGGCTACTTCTTCAGCCACGCCTCCATCATCTTCTGGGCGATGGGGGCGGCCAGCTTGCCGCCGCCGATCTCGGAGCGGTCGGTGTCCGAGTTCTCGATCACCACGGCCACGGCGATCTGCTTGCCGTTCGCCTTGCCGTACGAGGTGAACCAGGCCAGCGGCGCGAGGCTGTTGTTGACGCCGCGCTGGGCGGTGCCCGTCTTGCCGCCCACCTCGGCGCCCGCCACCTGGGCCGGCTTGCCGCCGCCCTCGGTGGCGACCGTCCGCATCGCGTCGCGGATCATCGAGGCCGTCTTCTCGCTCATGACCTGCTGGGACTTGGGGTCCTTGAAGCTCTCCAGCACGTTGCCGTTGGCGTCGGTGACCTCGGCGACCATGTGGGGGGCGACGAGCTTGCCGCCGTTCTCGATCGCGGCCGTGACCATCGCCATCTGGAGCGGGGTGGCCTGGACGTCGAACTGGCCGATACCGGTCTGCGCGACCTGGTCGACCGACATCTTCTTCGCCGGGTACTTGCTCGCCGGGTTGGTGCGGACCGGGGTGTCGATCTGCACGTTGAAGCCGAGCTTCTCCGCCGTCGCGCGCATCTTGTCCTGGCCCAGCTTGGAGGCGAGCTCCGCGAAGACGTTGTTGCAGGACAGCCGCAGGGCGGTACGCACCGAAACGTTGTTGCAGGCCGCGGAGCCGGCCTCGCTCGGCAGCAGGGTGCGGGTGCCGGGGATGGTGTACGGGTCGGAGATGCCGGTCGGCTGGTCGATGCCGGTGACGAGGCCGTTCTCGATCGCCGCGGCGAGGGTGACGAGCTTGAAGGTGGAGCCCGGTGCCTGGGGCTTGCGCAGGGCCACGTTCTCCATGGCCTTGCCCTTGTCGGCGGAGAGCTCCGTCCAGGCCTGCTCGTCGTTGGCGCCGGTGATGCGGCCCGGGTCGAAGGAGGGGTTGTTCACCACACCGAGGATCTGGCCGGTCGCGGGGTCGATGGCCACGGCGGCGCCCTGCTTGCCCTGCAGCGCGTCGTAGGCGGCCTTCTGTACGTCCTTGTCAATGGTGGTCAGGACGTTGCCCGGGGCGGCACGCTTGTTCGTGAGCGTGTCCATCACGGTCTTCAGCCGGCTGTCGGAGCCGTTGAGGACGTTCTTGTAGATGCCCTCCAGCATGCTCGTGCCGTAGGCCTGGGAGCTGTAGCCGGTGATCGGCGCGTAGAGGGGACCGTCGGTATACGTCCGCTTGTAGCCGAAGTCCTTGCCGCCCGTCTTCGTCGAACCGGTGATCGCCTCCCCGCCCACGATGATGTTGCCCAGCGGGTTCTCGTACTGCCCGATGAGGTTCCGTCGGTTGTGCTGGTCGTCTGCGAGGGCCTGGCCTTGGTATGCCTGCACCCAGGTGACACGGACCAGCAGGGCCAGCACCAGAAGCAGACAGAAGACCGACGCGCGCCTGATCGTCTTGTTCATCCCCCAGAAGGACGTCCCAGTGGCCGCAGGCGTTCCGCTCTGCCCCGATTGTGGCGGGGTTCTCAGCTTTTCTTCATGAAGCCGCCCTCGTAGGCCGCGATGACCGCCTGGGTGCGGTCGCGGGCCCCGGTCTTGGCGAGAACGGACGCGACGTGGGTCTTGACCGTCTGCGGGCCGACCCCGAGGCGCTCGCTCATCTCGTGGTTGGACAGGCCGGTGGCCATCAGCCGCAGTACGTCGGCCTCGCGGTCGGTGAGCCGGGCCACCCAGGGCGCGGCGGGCGGGGCGGCCGAAGTGTGGGCCGCGGCGAGGGAGCGGACGGCGGCCGGGAAGAGCAGCGAGTCGCCTCGGGCGACGAGGCGGACGGCGCCGATCAGCTCGTCGGGATCGGCCCGTTTGAGGAGGAAGCCGGCGGCTCCCGCGCGCAGCGCCCCGTAGACGTAGGAGTCGTTCTCGAAGGTGGTGACGACCACGATGCGGGGCGGCTCGGCCATCGTGGCGAGGATCTGCTCGGTGGCCCGGATCCCGTCGATCTCGGGCATCCGGACATCCATCAGCACCACGTCGGGGGCGAGGGAGCGGACCAGCGGGACGGCCTGCGCCCCGGTCGCCGCCTCGCCGACGACCTCCAGGTCCGGTTCGGCTTCGAGGATGACCCGCAAGGCGGTGCGGACCATCCGCTCGTCGTCGCAGAGCACGATGCGCAGCGGCGGGCGGCCCGTCGGCGGCGAGGGCGGGGGCACGGTCGCGGTCGGGTCCGTGATCGGGGCCGGGGCCCGGGGCGGGGGCGGGGGCGGGGGCGGGGGCACGGTCGCGGCCGTGATCGGGGTCGGGGTCGGCTCGGTCATCGGCCGTCTCCGGCGAGCGGCAGGACGGCACGCAGCCGCCACAGGCCCTCATACGGGCCGGCCTCGACCCGGCCGCCGAGCAGCGCGGCCCGTTCGGCGGCGCCGCGCAGGCCGCGGCCGCCGGTGGTGCGGGGCTCCAGGCTCTCCGGTGCGGCGGGCGGATTGGTCATGGTGATCTCCAGTTCACGGTGTCCGGTCTCTGCCCCGGCCTGGACGCGTATCCGCAGTTCCACGGGGCCCGCGCCGTGGCGCAGCGCGTTGCTGAGGCCCTCCTGCACGATCCGGTACGCCTCCCGGGAGGCGATCGCCGGCAGCCGGGCCCAGTCCCCGACGGGGCCGGGGTCCTGGCGGGCGGTGACGGTGGTGTCCGCGGCCCGGGTGCGGGCCAGCAGTCCGTCGAGGTCGGCGGCCAGGGTCGGCGCGGGCGCGGCGTCCGGCCGGGCCGCGTCCCCGTCACGCAGCAGGCCCAGTACCGCGTCCAGCTCGCCCACCGTCCGCCGAGTGGTGTCCTCGATCGCGGCCAGCGCCTCCCGTACGAAGTCGGGGTCGCGCTCCAGCACCCGCCGTGCGGCGCTCGCCTGGAGGGTGACGGCGCTCAGCGCGTGCCCGACCGCGTCGTGCAGCTCCCGGGCGAGCCGGTTGCGCACGGCCAGGTCGGCGGCCCGCTCCTCCGCGGCGGCCAGCCGGTCCGCCCCGGTCGGCCCGAGCAGTACGGGCGCCAGCCGGGCCAGGAGCGCCCCGGCCCCTGCGGCGCACAGGACGAGCCCGGCCAGCATGCCCGTCCCGAGCGCGGGGGCCACGTACGGACCGACCCCCAGGGAGAACCAGCCCAGCCCGAGCCTGGCAGCCTCGAGTCGGCTCACGAGCGGCAGCGTGATCAGCACCACCGCCATGGGCGGGACGGCGAGGCTCATCCCGCTGATCAGCGCGCCGACCCCCAGGTGGAGGGTCCACCAGGCGGAGGTCCGCCCCCGGGCGGACCAGGACCGCGCGGGCCCCTCGGCGAGCCGCTCCCCCGGCACCCCGCACATGGCCCGGACGGCGGTCACCGACAGCGGCCGGACCAGCCCGAACACGGCGGTGGCCGCGGCCAGCGGCAGGGCGGCCGCGTAGGCGACGAGGGAAAGCGGGAAAGAGCTGAAGGCGTTCTTCCCGCCGGCCGCCATACCGACCCCCACCTGGGCGAGGAGGAAGTACGGCATGAGCAGGGCCCCGCCGAGTATCAGGTGGACCCAGCGCAGCCGCGCCCGCGCACCCAGGAGCCGGCCCAGACCGTCGCGCATCACGCCTCGCGGCGGGATATGAGGAATCGCGTGAGGACAGTGGCGGCGAGCGACCCGGTGATCATCTGGCCAGCGTAGGTCAGCAAGATCGCGGCCGTAGGCCCTTCGCCGCCGTCCAACTGCGGTCCCAGCGAGGTGGTCAGCATCCACGCCCCCCAGCTCAGCGTCGCCCCCGCGCCGATCCAGGCGAGGCCGAGCGGCCATCGCGCCCGCACGTCCCCGCCGCGGGCCAGGAGCAGTGCCCCGGCTCCGGCCGCGAGCGCGCACATCCCGTGGGCCGCGGACACCACGGCTGTCTCCGCCGAGTACGCGGCCGCCCGCTCGGCGCCCAGCCAGGCCGTACCGCCGAAGGCCCAGTACGCGTACACAGCCGAGACCGCCAGACCTGTCGCCGCAGCGGCTCCCGCCACCACCCCCGTGGATGACGGGAGCCGCTGCCCCAGCACGCCCTGCCAGCGCCTGCCCCAGCGCTCCCGCGCATAGGGCACGAACAGCCCGGCCAGGGCGAGTCCTTGAATGGTGAAACCGGCGTAGACGACGTTGAACACCCACGGGTCCAGGAAGGGCTCCTGGGCTGCCTTCGCGACCCCGTCCAGCCCGAAGCCGAGCCCCCGGACCAGCAGTTGGCCCGGGAACCCGAGAAGGATCGGAGTCAGCAGCCCGGAGGCGACGAAGACCGGGACGGTCAGCAGCCAGGCCGGGAACCGTATGCCCGAGGGCCGGGTGAGCACCAGTACGAGCAGGATCACGCAGGCGTCCATGGCCAGCGTGACGGAGTTGGCCGCGGCGAAGAACAGCCCGGGCTCGCGGAGCACACTGCCGTCCGGTATCCCGACGTGGCTCCCGGCCAGCCAAGCGCTCTTGAGGGTCAGATACGGCACGGTGGCCGCCAGGGCCACCACCCGCAGGACGCGCCGCCCGGTGCCCAGGGAAGGGACCGGCGGCTGCGTCGCGTGCGTCGTGGGAACGGCTCGTGTGGTCATGACTCAACGGTCCCGCGCGCGCCGCTCCGCCACCTCCCCCTCGAAGGGGAACCGCCTCCCCCGGGCGGGGGAGGAACCACCCCCTCCACCGCACCACTTGCACCGCCTCACATGCGCCGCGTCACCACCGACAGCCGGTCCCGCGCCTCGAACAGCGCCGCCTTGATGGCCTGCTCGTGCCCGTCCGTCAGCCGGGCGACCGGCACCGAGCAGCTCACCGCGTCCCGCGCCGGCGTCCGGTACGGCACCGCGACCCCGAAGCAGCGCAGCCCGAGCGTGTTCTCCTCCCGGTCCACCGCGTACCCCTGCTCCCGCACCAGCGCCAGCTCCTCGATGAGCCGCTCCCGGTCGGTGACGGTGTGCTCGGTGACGGCCTCCAGCCGCCGCGGCAGGAGGGCGCGTACCTCGTCGTCGGTGTGCGTGGCCAGCAGCGCCTTGCCGAGCGCGGTCGAGTGGACGGGCAGCCGCCGCCCGACCCGTGTGAAGGGCCGCAGGTAGTGCTGGGACTGGCGGGTCGCGAGGTACACCACGCTCGTCCCGTCCATCCGGGCCAGGTGAATGGTCTCCGTCGTGTCGTCGGAGAGCCGGTCCAGCGTGGGCCGGGCGGCCGCGACCACCTCGTCGCCGTCGATGTACGAGCTGCCGACCAGCAGCGCCCGGACGCCGATGCCGTACCGCGTGCCCGTCGCGTCCGTCTCCACCCACCCCAGGTTCACCAGGGTGCGCAGCAGCATGTACAGGCTGGACTTGGGCAGGGAGAGGTCGTTCTGGATGTCGGCGAGGCTGTGCAGTCCGGGCCGTGCCGCGAAGTGCTCCAGCAACAGGACCGTCCGCACCGCCGATTTGACCGGCGATGCCGGGGCCGCACTTCCCGACTCGGTCGTCGTCATACGCCTGCTTCCCCTCGGGTCGCCTCTTGTCACGCGGAGGACGCGGAAATAGAGTCCGCAGCAGATGTGATCATTCATCCACCGGAACGGCGTTCAGAATACTGAACGATCCAGGAGGCAGTGGGCCATGACAACGACACCAGTCTGGAGTGTGGACCCCCGCACCGGGAAGCAGCGCGAGCAGGTTGCGGTGGAGGCCACATCCCGCGAGGTGGACGAAGCCGTACAGGCCGCCCACGCGGCCCGTGGCGCGCTCGCCGACGCCACCGCCCGCGCCGCCTTCCTGCGCACCGCCGCCACGCTGCTCGACGAGGCCGCCGCGCACGTCATCGAGGCCGCGGACGCCGAGACCGCGCTCGGCCCGGGCCGGCTCACCGGCGAACTCGCCCGCACCACCGGCCAGCTGCGCGCCTTCGCCGACGCCGTGGACGAGGGGGCCTACCTCGACATCCGGATCGACCGCGCCGACCCCTCCCTCAGCCCCCCGCGCCCCGAACTGCGCCGCTACAAGGTGCCGCTGGGCGTGGTCGCGGTCTACGCCGCCTCCAACTTCCCGCTCGCCTTCTCCGTCCCCGGCGGGGACACCGCGAGCGCACTGGCCGCCGGCTGCCCGGTGGTCGTCAAGGCGCATCCCGACCACCCGGCCACCTCCGAGCTGTGCGCCTCGCTGCTGCGCCGGGCGGCCGTCGCCGCCGGGCTCCCGGCCGACGTGGTCGCCATGGTCCACGGGTTCGACGCCGGCCTGGAGCTGATCCGCCACCCGCTGGTGTCCGCCGCCGGATTCACCGGTTCCATCCGGGGCGGGCGGGCCCTGTTCGACGCGGCCGCCGCCCGGCCCGTGCCCATCCCCTTCCACGGCGAACTCGGCTCCCTCAACCCCGTCGTGGTCACCCCGGCCGCGGCCGCCGAGCGCGCCGAGGAGATCGGCAGCGGGCTCGCGGGCTCGGTCACCCTCGGCGTCGGCCAGTTCTGCGTGAAGCCCGGCCTGGTCCTGGTCCCCGAGGGTGCGGCGGGCGACCGCCTGACCGGCGCGCTCACCAAGGCGCTCGGGGAGACCGAGCCGGGGGTGCTGCTCGACCACCGGATGCGGGAGAACTTCGTCTCCGGCGTCCGTGAGCGGGCCGCGCTGCCCGGCGTCGACGCGCCCGTCACGCCGGGCTCCGGCGGGGAGCACACGGTCGGAGCGGGCTATCTGACCGTACCGGCCGCCCGCCTCCTCGACAGCGCCCCGGACGCGGGGTACGAGGTACTGCTGGAGGAGTGCTTCGGTCCCGTGACCGTCGTCGTGCGGTACGCCGACCAGCGCGAGGCCGGCGCGGTGCTCGGGCGGCTCGCCGGGAACCTGAGCGCCACCCTCCAGCTGTCGCAGGCCGAGACCGAGGGGGAGCCGGGCCCCGCCTCCGAGCTGATCGCGCAGGTCACGGGACTGGCGGGCCGGATCGTCGTGAACGGCTGGCCGACCGGCGTCGCGGTTGCCCCGGCGCAGCACCACGGCGGCCCGTACCCGGCGGCCACCTCGCACTCCACCTCCGTCGGCGGGACGGCGATCGAGCGCTGGCTGCGGCCGGTGGCGTACCAGTCGGTGGCGGACCCCCTCCTTCCGCCCGAGCTGCGCGAGGCCAACCCGCTGGGGCTGCCGCGCCGCGTGACGGGGACCTGAGGAGGCCCGGCCGGCCTGCCCGGGGGCGCCGGTAAATCCGTTGCCCGCCCCGCCCCCGGCGGGGCAGGCTGCGGCTCATGCCGAAGCCGCACGGGTTCTCGTACCGACAGCACCAGGACGACTCCGTCGTCATCACCCACCAGGGCCGCACCGCGGCGACCCTGCGCGGGGGCCGGGCCGCCACGTTCCTGGCCGCGGTGGGGTCCGGCGACGCGCAGCTCGTCATGGCCCGCTGGACCGGCGCCTACAAGTTCGGCAACGAGCGCACGGCGAGGAACCACCCCCGCAACCGGCGCTGACCCCGGCCGGAATCTCACGCGAAAGTAAGGGAACGGCAAAGCACCTCCGGTCGTTCTCCAGGGCATGACCGCTATGACCCCTGGATCCAACCTGCCGCTCAATGCCGTCCGTGTGACGGTGGACGTGGCTGCCCCGGTGCGGCTCGACGTGTCGGGGCTCCTCCTCACGGCGGACGGCAAGGTGCGCTCCGACGCCGACTTCATCTTCTACAACCAGCCCTCCGGGCCCGGTGTGACGTACCGGTCCGGCGGCGGTGCGGCACCGGACTCGATCACCGTGGACACCGGCGCGCTGCCCCCGGGCATCGAGCGGATCGTGGTCACGGCCAGCCCCGACGCGGCCGGGCAGACCTTCCAGGGCATCGAGCCCACCGCCACCGTGCGCAACGCGGACGGCGGAGCGGTGATCGCCACCTTCACCCCGCCGCAGCTGGGGACCGAGACCGCGCTCGTCGTCGTCGAGGTCTACCAGCGCGGCGGCATGTGGAAGGTGCGCGCGGTCGGCCAGGGGTACGCGAACGGCCTCGCCGGCATCGCCACCGACTTCGGGGTCTCCGTGGACGACGAGCCGGCCGCCGCGCCCGCCGCCGCTCCCGTCGCCCCGCCCGCGCCCGCGGCACCGCCCGCCCCGCCGGTCTCCTACCCGGCCTCCCCCTGGCTCGGCGGCGCCACCACACCCGCCGCCCCGCCGGTCCCCGCCGCCCCCGCACCGGTCCCGGCCGCCGCCCCGCCCGCCGGAGGGAAGATCAACCTCGACAAGGGCCGGGTCACCCTCCAGAAGAACCAGACCGTCTCCCTGGTCAAGGGCGGCCGCCCGCTGCTCTCCCAGGTCAAGATGGGCCTCGGCTGGGAGCCCGCCTTCGGCGGCCGGGACATCGACCTCGACGCCTCGGTCATCGCGTTCGGCCCCCAGCGCAACCACATCGACAGCTGCTACTTCGGCAAGCTGTCCATCCTCGGCGGCGCGATCAAGCACTCGGGCGACAACCTGACGGGCGAGGGAGCGGGCGACGACGAGGTGATCGTCGTGGATCTGGGCCGGCTCCCCGCCGAGGCGACGGGGCTGGTCTTCACGGTCAACTCCTTCTCCGGCCAGAAGTTCACCGAGGTGGCCAAGGCCTACTGCCGTCTGATCGACGCGGCGAGCGGCGAGGAGCTGGTGCGCTTCGACCTCACCGGCGCCGAACCGCAGACCGGGGTCATGATGGCGAAGCTGATCAAGCAGTTCACCGGCGAGTGGGAGATGACGGCCATGGGCGACTTTGTGAAGTCCCGCACAGTGCGCGGCATGGTCAAACCCGCCTCGCAGGCACTCTGAGCAGGTGGGCGGGCACAAGGAGCCATCAGGCCCCGTCGCGGGTGATGGATGCCACCCGTAATCCGGAGGTGGCTGTCAGTGCCCGCCCGTAGCCTTGAACCCATGCACCAGTCACTCACCCCCGCGGGGCCCGCCCGCCCGTCCGCCGCCGAGGCGAACGAGGCGATACGGCACCTTGTCGAGACCCGGGTGGACGGCGAGTGGCCCTCGGAGGCGTACGAATTCCTTCTCGCCGAGTGGGCCGAGGCCTCCCGCGCGGAGGTTTCCGCGGCCCGGTAGGCGCGGCCCCGGGACCGCCAGAGGCCCGGACCGCCGCAGGCCCGGACCGCCAGAGGCCCGGACCGCCGCAGGCCCGGAGCCCCGTCGGCCCCGGACCCGCCCGGTCTCGGACCCGCCCGGTCTCGGACCCGCCCGGTCCCGCGTGCGCAGGCGTCAGTGAGCGCGCCGCCACGGCCCGGTGATCGCCAGCATGATGCCCGGCTCCTGGATGTTGGCGTACAGCGTGCGCCCGTCCGGGGAGAAGCAGACACCGGTGAACTCCGAGTACTCCGGCTTCTCGGCGGTGCCGATGTTCAGCTCGTTGCGGGCCAGCGGGTAGGTGCGGCCCGATTCGGTCGCGCCGAACAGGTGCTGCAGGCCCGAGCCGTCCTCCGCGATGACGAGGCCTCCGTACGGGGACACGGTGATGTTGTCGGGGCCGTCGTAGCCGCCGTCCGCCGCCGGGTCCGCGTTGATCCCGATCAGGACGTTCAGCCGGATCGTGCGCCGCTTGGGATCGTAGAACCACACCTGGCCGTCGTGGGCCGCGCCCGGGCTCTCCTCACGGGCGTAGGAGGAGACGAAGTACGCGCCGCCGTCGGCCCACCACATGCCCTCCAGCTTGCGCGCCCGCGTCACGGCGCCCTCGCCGAACTGCTTGCGCACCGGCACGGTCCGCGCGTCGCGGTCCGCCACGTCCACCCAGTCGACCCCGTAGACGGTACCGATCTTCGTCGCGCGCGAGAGGTCGTCGACGAACCGGCCCGAGCTGTCGATGCACTTGGCGGCCTGGAGCACACCGGCGTCGGCGGCGAGGGTACGGAACTTGCCGCGCCCGTGGCGGAAGCCGGCCGGCGGGGTCCAGCGGTAGAGCAGGCCGTTGGGGCCGGAGGCGTCCTCGGTCAGGTAGGCGTGGCCGTGGCGCGGGTCGATGACCACGGCCTCGTGCGCGTACCGCCCGAACGCCTTGATCGGCTGCGGGTCGCGGTTGGCGCGGCGGTCGTGCGGGTCGACCTCGAAGACGTAGCCGTGGTCCTTGGTCATGCCGTTCTTGCCGGCCAGGTCCTCGGTCTCCTCGCAGGTGAGCCAGGTGTCCCAGGGGGTGGAGCCGCCCGCGCAGTTGGTCGACGTACCGGCGACGCCCACCCACTCGGCGACCTCGCCGCCGCGCCGGACCTCGACGACCGTGCAGCCGCCGGCCGCGGCCGGGTCGTAGACCAGGCCCTCGGTGAGCGGGACGGGGTGGGCCCAGCTCTCCCGCTTGCCCTTGAGCTCGTGGTTGTTGACGAGGAGGGTGACCCCGCGGTGGCCCTCGAAGGCGGCGGTCCCGTCGTGGTTGGACGGGGTGATCTCGCCGGAGTCCAGCTTGGTGACCCCGCTGTGCGTGATCACGCGGTAGGCGAATCCCGCGGGGAGGGCGAGGAGGCCGGCCGGGTCGGCGACGAGGGGGCCGTAGCCGGGCTCGCAGGGCCGTCCGTGCTCGTCGCGGCGGGGGCCGTCCTCGGCCGCCAGCGCGCCCGGGGCGGTGGCCAGGGCGCCGACCGTCCCGGTGAGCGCGACTCCCGCTCCGGCGAGGACGGTGCGGGCGGTGAAGTCTCTGCGGCTGAGCGGCATCGGGTCTCCAGGGGTGGGGAGGTGGTGCGCCTGTCGTGCGGTCGTCGGCGCACACGCTCCCGCCCACACGTGAACGGCGGCTGAACTACCCGGTAAGAGGAGCCGACCCCTTGCCCGCGGGCGGAATGGCCAACTCCGGCCCAGGATCGGCTCATTGTCGACACCCCGTCACGACTGCCCCGTCACGGCCGCCGGGAGCGCGCCTTGAACGCGGCCTTGCGGGCCTCCTTCGCCGCCTTCTTGTCCGGGTGCAGCCGCCCCATCGCCTCCAGGACGTACGCCGTCGCCGGGTGCTCCACCCGCCACACCTGCTCGAAGAACCCCGTGTGATGGGCGGTCAGGGTCTCCATCAGCAGCGGCAGCTCCTCGGTCTCCCCGTCGGCGGCCAGCTGCGCGGCGATCGTGTCGACCGTCAGCCAGAACACCATCGCCCCGTCCGGCGCCGGTACGTCGCCCACCCCGCGTTCGGCCAGCCAGACCCGGGCGAGCCCGCCCAGCTCCGGGTCGTCCAGCACCGCGCGGACCGCGGGCTCGGCCTCCGGCCCGGCGGGTGCGAGGGCCTGCTGGCAGCGCAGCCGACGCAGCGGGGCGCCCTCGTCGTCACCGCGCGCGGCGTCCAGCAGCTCGGCCACGGCCTCGGGGACCTCGCGTCCGGCCAGCCACGCCTCGATCTCGGCCTCGGCCGCGCTCTCGGGGTAGTAGGAGACGGCGTCGAGCAGCGCGTCCGCACCCTTGTCGGCCAGGTCGCCGACGGCGGGGACCTCGACCCCGGCCTCCAGCATCCGGGCGCGGATCCCGTACAGCCCGAGCGGGGTCAGGCGGACCATCCCGTAGCGGGAGACGTCCTCGTCGGCGTCGTCCCGGCCGGCGGCGGTGCCGGAGGTGATCCGCTCGTCGTCCGCCTCCGTCATCAGCTCCTCGTCGACGGGCCGGAACTCGACCAGCCCGATGGGCTCCAGCTGCCGGAACTGGTCGTCGAGGCGCATCATCGCGTCGGAGACCTGCTCCAGCACGGCGTCGGTCGGCGCGCCCATGCCGTCGGGCATCACCATGGACGCGGCGAGCACGGGCAGCGGAACCGGGCGGTCCGCCGCTCCGCCCTCGGAGACGGTGAGCAGGTAGAGATTGGCGAGGACCCCGTCGAGGAAGTCCGCCTCGCGCCGCGGGTTCCAGTCCAGCTGGTCGAAGTCGATCTCGCCGCCCGCGTCCAGCGCGTCGACCAGGTCGTCCAGATCGGGCACGGCCGCGTCGGCCAGTACGGAGTCCAGCGCGGCCAGCCACAGGTCGAGTACGTCGCCGGGCGCGCCGCTCGTCACCAGCGCCAGGTCCTCACCGGGCAGGGCGGTGCCGGACGCCTCCTCGCCGCCGTCGGCCCCTTCTTCGCCCTCGGCACCCTCGCCCCGGTCCTCCTCCGGCTCGGTGACGTCGACCAGCCCGGTGTCCACGGCCACGCGCCAGGCCTGGCTCGCGTACACCACGGCGTCCGCGTCGGCGACGTCGAGGCCGAGTGCCGCGGCGGCCTCGGGGAGTTGGGCGGCGACGAGTTCGCCGCCGATGTCGATGCGGGTGCCGGGCCCGGCCCAGCGGGCCAGCCGTACGGCGTGGGCGAACAGCGGGGCGACGAGGGCGTCGCGGGCCAGTTCCGCATCGGGGTGCAGCCGTACCGGCGGCAGCGTGGGGTGCGGCTCTGCGGACATGGGGCGGTTCTCCTCGCGGACGCGGTGGGGCGGGGTGACACGGGGCCGTGACGTCCCGTCGGTCCGTCGGACGGCCGACCTTGCCAGGCGACCCAGCGTAGACGCATTTCGGGCGGGTCCGACGGGTCATCCCCTTTGGTTCATCCCACAGTCGGCTGCCGTATTCCCTGGAGGCCTTGACAACTTTGGCTGCCACACAGGAAATTGACGCGCGTAGATGTTTCGGGAGCCGCAAGTCTCCCGCAGATCTCCTGCCGCAACACCGCCGTCTCCCTCATCCCACACCGGAGTTCCCGCTCATGCGCTCCTCGCATCCCCGTTCCGCCGCCGTCTCGGCCCTCGTCGCCACCGCGCTGGCCACCGGCTTGCTGGCGGGCTCGGCCGACGCGGCCGAAGGCTCCGCCGCCGGTCAGGTACGCATCCACGACATTCAGGGCACCACCCGGATATCCCCGCTCGTCGGCAAGCAGGTCTCGGATGTCGAGGGCATCGTGACGGGCGTGCGCACGTACGGCTCGCGCGGCTTCTGGATCCAGGACCCCGACGCCGACGACAACGCCGCCACCAGCGAGGGCGTGTTCGTCTTCACCAGCTCGGTCCCGACCGTCGCCGTGGGCGACGCGGTCAAGGTCTCCGGCACGGTCGGCGAGTACGTCCCGGGCGGCCTCAGCTCGGGCAACCAGTCGGCGACCCAGATATCCAAGCCGGTCGTCACGGTGGTCTCCTCGGGCAACGCGCTGCCCGAGGCCACCGCGGTCAACGAGTACACGGTGCCCGCCGAGTACGCCCCGGCCGGCGACCCGGCCGCCGGAGGCAGCATCAACGGCCTGGCCCTGGACCCCTCGCGCTACGCCCTGGACTACTACGAGTCCCTTGAGGGCATGAACGTCAAGATCGGCACCTCGCGCGTGGTCGGCGCCACCGACCCGTACTCGGAGCTGTGGGTCACCGTGAAGGGCTGGGAGAACACCGCCAAGCGAGGCGGGACCATCTACGGCTCCTACGAGTCCCAGAACACGGGCCGCCTCCAGATCCAGCAGCTCGCGCCCGTCGCGCAGCAGCCCTTCCCGGTGGCCAACGTCGGCGACAAGCTGACCGGCGTCACCGAAGGCCCGCTGGACTTCAACCAGTTCGGCGGCTACACGCTGGCGGCCCGCACCCTCGGCACCGTCAAGGCGGGCACCCTCGCCCCCGAGAAGACCAAGCCGCAGGCCGAGCAAGAGCTCGCGGTGGCCACGTACAACGTCGAGAACCTCGACCCGACCGACCCGCAGGCGAAGTTCGACGCGCTGGCGAAGGCGGTCGTCGAGAACCTGGCCTCCCCCGACATCCTCGCCCTGGAGGAGATCCAGGACGACAACGGCGCCAAGAACGACGGCACGGTCTCGGCCGAGCAGACGCTCACGAAGTTCACCGCGGCGATCGCGGCGGCGGGCGGCCCGGCCTACCAGTGGCGGACCGTCAACCCCGAGGACAAGAAGGACGGCGGCGAGCCCGGCGGCAACATCCGCCAGGTGTTCCTCTTCAACCCGGAGCGGGTCTCCTTCACCGAGCGCGCCCCGGGCGACGCGGTGACGGCGACCGGCGTGGTCAAGGAGAACGGCAAGGCCGCCCTGACCCACTCCCCCGGCCGGATCGACCCCGCGAACCCCGCGTGGGCCGACAGCCGCAAGCCGCTGGCGGGCGAGTTCGTCTTCCGCGGCAAGACGGTCTTCGTGATCGCCAACCACTTCGGCTCCAAGGGCGGCGACGAGGGCCTGACCTCGCACCACCAGCCGCCGGTCCGCTCCTCGGAGGCCAAGCGGCTGCTCCAGGCGCAGGCCGTGAACGGCTTCGTGAAGGAGGTCCTGGCGGCGGAGAAGAACGCGAACGTCCTCGTCCTCGGCGACATCAACGACTTCGAGTTCTCGGCGACGACGAACGCGCTGGCCGACGGTGGGGCGCTGTACCCGGCGATCAAGTCGCTGCCGAAGGCGGAGCGGTACTCGTACGTCTACCAGGGCAACGCGCAGGTTCTGGACCAGATCCTGACCAGCCCGGCGATCAAGCACTTCACCTACGACAGCGTGCACATCAACGCGGAGTTCTCGGCGCAGAACAGCGACCACGACCCGCAGGTGCTGCGCTTCAAGCCGTAGCAGTAGCAGTAGCCGTAGCCGCTTGACCCCTTGAGGCCGCAGAGGGCCCGGACGCCGTCCAGTCCGGGCCCTCTGCCACACTCCTGGCCATGATCTTCCGAATCGCCACCCGCGAGGACCTACCCGCCGTACTCGCCCTGCTGGCCGACGAGGAACGGGTCGTGGACCCGGCTTCGATCGTGGTCGACGAGGCGCTGGAGCGGGCCTTCGCCGCCATCGCGGCGGACGCGCGCAACGAGATGCTGGTCCTGACGGACGACGACGGCGCCGTGGTGCTGGGCTGCCTCCAGCTGACGTACATCCCGGGCCTGGGCCAGGGCGGCCGGGACCGGGCGCTGGTGGAGGCGGTACGGATCCGCCCGGACCGGCGGGGCGGAGGGCTGGGGGCGGAGCTGATGAAGTTGGCCGCCGACCGGGCCCGCGAGCGCGGCTGCGGCCTGGTCCAGCTGACCAGCAACAAGCGGCGCACGGCCGCCCACCGCTTCTACGAGCGGCTGGGCTTCGCACGCAGCCACGAGGGCTTCAAGCTCTCGCTGGCGGACTGACATGGGCCGAAGTAGGGCCTTTAGGCCCTGGCGTGACGCTCGCCACATCTCTGCCGAATCGCCCGGTTGTGGTGTTGAGTAGCTCCACGCCACCCCGTCTTCACGCTCGTTTTTTGGAGGACCGCATGTTCCCCTCCATCTCCCTCACCCAGGAAATCGGCCTCGCGGTCCTGCTGGCCGCCGCCCTCGTATGGCTCATCGGCCTCGGCCACATGCTCCGGGGCAGCCGCTTGCGCCACCCCGAGCCCGGCGCCTTCGAGGGCCTGTCGGTGATCCCGGCGCAGCGCGGCGCCGCCGCGCACCCGATGGAGGCCGTGGAGCTGACCGAAGCGGAGAAGGAGGCCTTCGCCGGCCTGGTCCGCAGGATCCCGCTGAGCTGATCGCCCGCCGGGCCCTTCGCGCAATCAAGCCCTCCACCTGCGGTTTCTCCGCAGGTGGAGGGCTTTGCGCTTCCAGGGCGCCGGTCGGGCGGCGGCGCCTACGGACCGCACACGTGCAAGCCCGGCTACATCTGGCGCAAGGGCTTCGACGGCGACGCCCTGTGTGTCACGCCGGAAGAACGCTCGGCCGCCATGAACAAGGGCAAGCTGATCGACAACGGCCCGCACCTCAAGGGCATTCCGGGAAAGTGACGGCGAGGAGCAGGCGTCAGTTGTGGCTGTGCAGGACCTCGTTCAGGCCGCCCCAGGCCGCCTTGTACGGGCGGGCCTCGACGGCGCCGGTGACCGAGTTGCGGCGGAAGAGGATGTTGTTGGCGCCCGAGAGCTCCAGGGCCTTGACGATCTGGCCGTCCGGCAGGGTGACGCGGGTGCCCGCGGTCACGTAGAGGCCGGCCTCGACGACGCACTCGTCGCCGAGCGCGATGCCCACGCCCGCCTCGGCGCCGATCAGGGTGCGCTCGCCGATCGAGATGATCTGCTTGCCGCCGCCCGAGAGGGTGCCCATGGTGGAGGCGCCGCCGCCGATGTCGGAGCCGTCGCCGACCACGACACCCGCGGAGATGCGGCCCTCGACCATGGAGGTGCCGAGCGTGCCGGCGTTGAAGTTGACGAAGCCCTCGTGCATGACGGTGGTGCCCTCGGCGAGGTGCGCGCCGAGGCGGACACGGTCCGCGTCGGCGATGCGCACGCCCTTGGGGGCGACGTAGTCCGTCATCCGGGGGAACTTGTCGATCGAGGTGACCTGGAGGTGCAGGCCCTCGGCGCGCGCGTTGAGCCGGACGGTCTCGACCTGGTCGACGGCGACCGGGCCCAGCGAGGTCCAGGCGACGTTGGTGAGCAGGCCGAAGACACCGTCGAGGTTCTGGCCGTGCGGCTTGACCAGGCGGTGGCTGAGCAGGTGCAGGCGCAGGTACGCGTCGTGCGCGTCCAGCGGCTTGTCCTCCAGGGAGGAGATCACCGTACGGACGGCCACGACCTCGACGCCGCGGACCGCGTCCTGGCGGATCGCCTTCGACGCGGCGGCGCCCAGCAGCTCCACGGCCTGCTCGGCGGTGAGGCGCTCGGTGCCGGCCGGGCCGGGCTCGGCGACCAGCTCGGGGGCGGGGAACCAGGTGTCGAGGACGGTGCCGTCGGCGGTGATGGTGGCAAGTCCGGCGGCGACGGCGCCGGTGGTACGCGTAGCAGTCATGCCAGAAACCTAACCGGCGACGGCCCGCGGTCGCGAACCGGTCTCATGTGCCGGTCGCGCGCGTCGCCGCGCCCCCGGCGCACCCATGACCAGCACGGTCACCCCGGCGGCCGCGCCGAGCACCGCGCACACGGGCCACAGCAGGCCGGGCGCGGCGTCGTACAGGGCTCCGCCGAGGGGCCCCGCGAGGACGACGCCACTGACGGACACGCCCGCGTACAGGCTCTGGAACCGGCCGATGGCGTGCTCGGGCGACTCGTCGGCGACGTACGCGGTGGCGGTGGTCTTGTAGAGGATCTCGCCGAGGGTGAGCAGCACCATCATCGCGACGGTGGTCGCGATGCCCACCCCGAGCAGCAGCATCGCGTAGCCGCCGCCCACCAGCACCAGACCGCTGCCGATGACGTGCAGCGGGGAACGCCGGCGCAGGGCGAGGGCGGCGGGTATCTCCAGGAGCATGATGACGCCGCCGTTGATCCCGATGAGCAGCCCGTACGCGCGGGTGTCCATGCCGTGGTCGGCGAGGAACACCGGGAACGTCGTGTAGTGCTGCCGGTAGACGAGGTCGATGACGGCGATCGCGCCGAGCAGCACGAGGACGGCCGGCCGCGCGCGCAGCTCCCGCCACAGCCCTCCGCGGCCCAGACCCCCGTCCGGGGCCGCGGAAGGGGTCGTGGCCGCCCTGGCCGGGACGACCCGGGCGGTCCAGACGGCGAAGAAGAGGGTGCCGAGGCCGTCCGCGACGAAGAGCCAGCCGTACGAGAGTCCGGTCGCGACCAGGGCCCCGAGCGGTGCGCCCACCGCGAAGCCGGCGTTGGACATGCAGCGGGTGACGGCGAAGGCCTGGCGCCGGGAGCCCTCCGGCACGGTGACGGCGACCAGCGCGGAGTTGGCGGCCCGGATCACCCCGGAGGCGTACTGGGCGAGCGGCAGGACGAGGGCCAGCAGGCCCGTCGGGACCGTCGGCAGGACGACGAGGGCGGCGCCGCCGAGCGCGGAGGCGGTGAGCAGCACGCGGCGGTGGCCGAAGCGGTCGCCGTACCAGCCGCCGGTGAAGTTCCCGGCGACCAGGCCGACGCCGCCGACGCCGACGACCAGGCCCGCCTGGGCGGCGCCGAGGCCGCGCGGGCCGGTCAGGTAGAGGAAGACGAAGACGAAGGTGAAGCTGACGACGGCATTGACGAAGATCCCCGCAGCCAGCAGCCACACAGTCCTCGGTACGTCCTTGAACCCCTGCAGCACACCCGTGTCCCCCGTATCCCCGAAGCGGGTCAGTTCCTTTTGGGAACGGACTATGTCAGCATGACAGCCTTGGGTCAACGGACAAAGGAGTTCCCATGGCCCAGCGCACACACCTCGGCGACGTGGACTGCTCCATCGCCCAGGCCCTCGACGTGGTGGGCGACTGGTGGACGCTGCTGATCGTGCGCGACGCCGCGCGCGGTCTGCACCGCTTCGAGGAGCTCCAGCGCGAGCTGGGGATGTCCCGGAAGGTCCTGGCCGAGCGGCTGAAGCTGCTGGTCGAGGCCGGGGTGCTGACGCGCGAGCCGTACCAGGAACGTCCGGTGCGGCACGAGTACCGGCTGACCCCGCGCGGGCGGGGACTGCTGCCGGTGCTGGTGGCCCTCCAGGACTGGGGGGACAGCTGGATCCTGGGAGAGGGAGAGATGACGGCGACGACCGCGGAGGCCTCCCGGGAGGCGGAACGGGTGCACGCGCTGCGCGGCACCCGGCTTCCGGAGCTGGCCCTGCCGGACCGTTTCGGCGAGCTGCGCGACCCGGTGGCGGACACCGCGTTCACGGTCCTGTACTGCTTCCCGGGCGCGTACGCGCGCGCCGAGTCCTACCCGCCGGGCTGGGCCGGGATACCGGGCGCAAAGGGCTGCACGTTCGAGTCGTGCACCTACCGCGACCAGCTCGCGGAGTTCACCGCGGCCGGCGCCACCGTGCACGGCGTGTCGACCCAGCGGCCGGACGAGCAGCGGGAGTTCGCGGAGCAGGAGCGGCTGCGCTTCCCGCTCCTCTCGGACGCGGATCTGGCCCTGACGGCGGCGCTGCGGCTGCCGACCTTCCGCGCGGCGGGCACGACCCGGATCAAGCGGCTGACCCTGGTCCTGGACCGCGACCGCACCGTGCGCGAGGTGTTCTACCCGATCCAGGACATCGAGGCGAGCGTCCAGGCGGCCCTGGCGTCGGTCCGCTCGGCAACCTAGGACGGACGCAGGACCCGGCCCAGGATCTCGCGGGCGTACGGCTCGTCGTACTCGGCGTCCGTCAGGAGGACCTGCAGGCTGATGCCGTCCATGACGGCGACCAGGGCGCGCGCCGTCACCGGGTCGGTCCACGGGGCCAGGGCGGCGGCGACGGCCTCGCACCACTCCGCCGCCACCGGCCGCAGCGCGGGCCGTCGCAGGGCCGCCAGGTAGAGCTCGTACTCCAGCTCGGCCCGGCCCCGGTCGGCCGACAGGCTCTCCCCCAGCAGCCGCGCGAGGGCGCCCGCGAGGTCCTCGCCGTCCCGCACGGCCAGGGCGGGCGCGTAGGCCTCGTTGGCCTGCCGCAGGGCGGCGACCAGCAGGTCGTCGAGCGTCTTGAAGTGGTAGGTGGTCGACCCGAGCGGTACGTCGGCCTCCGCGGCCGCGCTGCGGTGGCTCAGCCCCGCGATGCCCTTGGCGGCCACCACCCGGATCGCCGCGTCGATGATCCGCTGCCTCCGCTCGGGGTCGTACCTGCGCGCGCCGGGAGCCATCAGTGCGCGCCCCCCAGGTTCAGCAGCACCACGCCACCGATCACCAGGGCGATCCCGGCGATCTTCGCGGCGGTGGCCGCCTCCCCCATGAACACCATCCCTATGGCGGCGATCGCGGCGGTCCCGACCCCGGCCCATATCGCGTACGCCGTGCCCACCGACATCGTCTTCAGCGTCTGCGCGAGCAGGGTGAAGGCGATGACGTAGCCCAGCAGCGTGCCCAGCGAGGGCCACAGCTTCGTGAAGCCGTCGCTGTACTTCATGGCGGTGGTCCCGGCGACCTCGGCGGCGATGGCCGCGGCAAGCAGTGCGTAAGGCATGTGTACAAGAGTACACAACGATGTGTACGGACGTACATATGCAGCACCCGGGACTCCTGCGGCCTCCGGCGCTACCCTGTCCGCCTCCCAGGAGCCCGCAAGGAGCTCCCGGCGGACGGAGGGCCCGCGCATGGCGCAGCACTGGACCCATCGGGGCGGCGGCTGGCTGCCCCCGCGCTCTCCACGGCCCGAGGTGATACCCCTGCGCCCACTGGGGCCGCGGGACATCCTCGACGGGACGCTCACCACCCTGGGCCGGTACGGCGGCCGGCTGCTCGGCGCGCTGCTGCTGGGCCAGCTGGCCGGGCTGCTCCTGCTCGTCGCCGTCGCCGGAGCGGCCACCCTCGCCTCCGTCACCCGTACTGTCGGCAGCGGGGTGTTCGTCCACACCCTGGTCCCCGCCGTCGCCCTGTTCCTGCTGGCCGGCTGGGCGCTGGCCACCGCCCTGGCCGCCGCGCTGCTCCGGCCCGCCGTGCTCGGGCGGCCCGTCACCACGCTCGGGCTGCTGCGGGCGGCGACGCCCCGGATCCCGGCCGTGCTCGGGGCCCGGCTGCTGGCCCTGCTCGCCGCCGCGGGCCCCGGCGCGGCCGCGCTCGCGGCGGGCCTGCCGCCGCTCGCGCTGCTCCCCCTCGCCCCGGTCGCCCTCTGGCTCGGAGTGCTCTTCGCCCTGGCGCCCACGGCCGCCGGGTACGAGCGGCTCGGCCCGGTGGCGGCCCTGCGCCGTTCGGCCCGCCTGGTGCGGGGGGCCTGGTGGCGGACCTTCGGCGTCACGGTCCCGGCCGGGGCCCTCGCGCTGGGCGCCGCGTTCGCCGTCCCGCTGCGGTTCGGTGTGCTCGGCGCGCTGCTCGCCCCGGCCCTGCTGCTGGCCTTCCCGCAGCCGGCTTCGGGCCTGCTCTACATGGAC
Source organism: Streptomyces sp. NBC_00190 (assembly GCF_036203305.1). Taxonomy (GTDB): domain Bacteria; phylum Actinomycetota; class Actinomycetes; order Streptomycetales; family Streptomycetaceae; genus Streptomyces. Next base: position 2,174,566 of record NZ_CP108131.1, read on the forward strand.
CGGCTGCTGCGCCTCGGACCGGGGCTCAGCCCAGGGTGAACCAGGCCGTGCGGGCCTTCTTCCACTCCGGGTGCGTCAGGTCCTTGGCCTCGACGCCGTCCCCGTACAGGTCCGCCGAACCGCTGTCGGTGACCAGCTGCACCCGCGCGCCCGCCGCCGTCAGGTCGGGCACGTCCACGATGGCCTCCCAGCCGCCGGGGTCGGTGGTCGGCAGGTCGGCCCGCTTGACCGGGGCGTGGCCGGGGACGCCGTCCCACTGGTAGAGCGCGTACGGGTCGGAGTTGTCGTCCGCCGCCCAGGAACCGGCCAGGATCAGGTACTGGTTCGCCGCGTTCTTGCGGATGTCACGGACGGACAGCCCGCCGAGGTCGAGCTCGATGCCCGTCCCGAAGACCGCCTCGACCCCGGACGCCAGGACCTGGTCGAAGTTGGTGACGGGCACGATCAGCGCCTTGCCGCCGGGGACGGCGGGCGCCAGCGGGGCCCGGAAGCCCAGGTAGGCGGTGGCGGTGGAGCCGGGCGCGAACTCCAGCCCTTCCACGTTGAATCCGTCGATCTGCTTCGGCGCCTGGCCGGCCGCGGTCCCCGCCGCGAAGCCGTAGCGGTTGCCGTTCGCCGTGTCCCAGGCCACCAGATCGTCGCGGAGCTTCTTGTACGAGCGCTCGTACGCGAGCTGCGTGCCGGTCCCGGATCCGCTCACCGTGGTGGTGAACACCGTGTTCCGGGGCGCCTTGTACTCGCCATCCTTGTTGTTGCCGAGCGAGCCCGTCCAGTAGATGGTGTCACCGATCCGGGTCGCCCCCTCGATGTCCACCTCCTTGGTGACCCCGAGCTGCGAGCTGAAGTCCCAGGTCCGCACCGGGGCACCCGACCGCGAACGGTCGTACAGGCGCAGCACGTTGGACTCGTCGTCGGCGACGATCGCGTACCCGCCGCCCACGTCGACGGCGGCCGAGGCGTCCGAGGACCCGGTGAGGTACCGCGCGTCGGCCGGGTTCTGCACGGCGGCCGAAGCCGCGTAGTACAGGGTCTTGGTGGCCGTCTTGCCGCCCAGCCCGGTCACCTTGACGGTGAGGTTGGTGTAGCCGCGGCCCCGCGCGGCGACGGCCAGCTGCCGCACCGCCCCGGCTCCGGTCACGGTGACGTCGCCGGTACCGGCGACGGAGGCCTTGCTCGACGCCGAGGCGCTGACGGTCAGCGCGGAGGCGTCGGCCCCGCTCTGCCCCACGGTCACGTTCACCACCGGGTCCCCGACGGCGCCGACTGCCCCGGACAGGTAGGAGGCGGACAGCCCGATGGTGGGCGTCCCGTACGTCACGGCCTGGGCGGGCGCGCCGACCGCGGCGACCACCATCGCCGCGAGACCTGCGACAGCGAACTTCTTCATCGGTGACCCCCACGGGTGAAGTTGAGCGTGAACCATGCGGACCGGGACTTCTTCCACTCCGGGTGGCCGAGGTCCTTGGCCTCGGTGCCGTCGCCGTACAGGTCGGCGGCGCCGCTGTCGGTGATCAGCTGGACTGGGGCGCCGGGAGCCCGCAGATCGGGTACGTCGACCACGGCCTCCCAGCCGCCGGGGTCGGAGGTGGGCAGGTCGGCCCGCTTCTTCGGCGCGTGGCCGGGGACGCCGTCCCACTGGTAGAGCGCGTACGGGTCGGAGTTGTCGTCCGCCGCCCAGGAACCGGCCAGGATCAGGTACTGGTTCGCCGCGTTCTTGCGGATGTCACGGATGGCGAGGCCGCCGAGGTCGAGCTCGATGCCCGTCCCGAAGACCGCCTCGGCCCCGGACGCCAGGACCTGGTCGAAGTTGGTGACGGGCACGATCAGCGCCTTGGCGCCGGGGACGGCGGGCGCCAGCGGGACCCGGAAGCCCAGGTAGGCGGTGGTGGTGGAGCCGGGCGCGAACTCCAGCCCTTCCACGTTAAACCCGTCGATCTGCTTCGGCACCTGGCCGGCCGCGGTCCCCGCCGCGAAGCCGTAGCGGTTGCCGTTCGCCGTGTCCCAGGCCACCAGGTCCTGGCGCAGGCCCCGGTAGGCACGGGCGAAGGTGACCTCGGTCGCGGCGCCGGAGCCGGTGATCTTCGTCGTGAAGACGGTGTTCCGCTCGGCCTTGTACTCGCCGTCCTTGTTGTTGCCCAGCGAGCCCGTCCAGTAGACGGTGTCGCCGACCCGGGCGGCCGCCTCGATGTCGGCCTCCTTCTTCAGGCCGAACGCGGGACCGAGATCCCAGGACTTCACCGGGGCGCCGGAACGGGAACGGTCGTACAGCCGCAGCACGTTGGACTCGTCGTCGGCCACCAGCACGTGACCGCCGCCCACGTCGACGGCGGCGGAGGCGTCCGAGGAGCCGGTCAGGTAGCGCGTGCCGAGGCCGTTGCCCACGCGCGCGGAGGCCGCGTAGGACAGGGTGGCCGTGGCGGTCTTCCCGCCGCGCCCGGTGACCTCCAGGGTCAGCTCGGTGTAGCCCTGCCCGTGGGCCTGCACCGTCAGGCGCCGGTCCCCTTCGCGGGTCCGCTCCTGCCGTACGTCGCCCACGCCCGCGACGGCCGGATTGCTGGAGGAGACCACTCTCAGCCGCAGGAATCCGTCCGGTACACCGGCCTGCCCGACGTCCGCCGTCACGGCCGGGTCGCCGTACGCGCCCACCGCACCGCTCAGATGCGTGGCGGACAGCGAGACGGTCACGGCGGCGGCCTCCGGCAGGACGGCTCCCGCGGCCACGGGAGCGGTCAGCCCCGCGACGAGCAGGGCCGCGGCCCCTGCGGCGCCCGCGGCGCCCCAACGGCGCGCCGGTGAAAGGCGAACGGTCACGGGTGGTCCTCTCGTGGTCTGCGTCACGTCGTGACGGCCGTCGAGAAGATTCGGCCACCATGGCCAACTCCGCGTGCACTTCATCCGTCCACCCGGAGAACAGCGGACCGGAAGAAGGCGCACCGGAAGAGAGTCCGGCGGAAAACGAGGAGGGCCCCCGGCACGACCGTGCCGGGGGCCCTCACCTGCATGTGATCAGACGTTGAAGCCGAGCGCGCGGAGCTGCTCACGGCCGTCGTCCGTGATCTTGTCCGGGCCCCACGGCGGCATCCAGACCCAGTTGATGCGAAGTTCGTTGACGATGCCGTCCGTCGCCGACTTCGCCTGGTCCTCGATGACGTCCGTCAGCGGGCAGGCCGCCGAGGTCAGCGTCATGTCGAGGGTGGCGATGTTCGCGTCGTCGATGTGGATGCCGTAGATCAGGCCCAGGTTGACGACGTCGATCCCCAGCTCGGGGTCGACCACGTCGTAGAGGGCCTCGCGGACCTCTTCCTCGGTGGCCGGCTTGATCGACGCCTCGGGCGTCGCGTTCTCGGTCATGCCGTCTTCCTCTCCGCGTCGCCCAGTGCCTGGGCGGTCGCGTCCTTCCAGGCCATCCAACTCAGCAGAGCACACTTCACGCGAGCCGGGTACTTGGAGACGCCGACGAACGCGACCGCGTCCTCCAGCACCTCCTCCATGGCCTCGTCGGGCTCGATCTTGCCCTTCGACTGCATCATCTCCAGGAACACGCCCTGGATCTTCTGCGCCTCGGCCAGCTCCTTGCCGACGAGCAGCTCGTTCAGCACGGACGCGCTGGCCTGGCTGATGGAGCAGCCCTGGCCCTCGTACGAGACATCGGTCAGCGTCTCGCCGTCGTACTTCACGCGCAGCGTGATCTCGTCGCCGCACGTCGGGTTGACGTGGTGCACCTCGGCGTCACCGTCGCGCAGGCCACGCCCGTGCGGGTGCTTGTAGTGGTCCAGGATCAGTTCCTGGTACATCGAATCCAGCTTCACAGCGACCCCAGCGCCTTCGTCTCGTTCTTCGTCATCCGAAGAAGTTCCGTACGTGCTCCAGCCCGTCGATCAGCGCGTCGACATCGGCGGGAGAGGAGTACAGGTAGAAAGACGCTCGCGTCGTCGCGGGAATTCCGTAGCGCAGGCAGACGGGGCGCGCGCAGTGGTGTCCCACGCGGACCGCGATGCCCTGCTCGTCCAGCACCTGGCCCACGTCGTGCGGGTGGATGTCGCCGAGCACGAAGGAGATCGCGGCGCCGCGGTCCTCGGCCGTGGTGGGGCCGATGATCCGCAGGTCGGGCACCTCGGCGAGGCGCTTGATCGCGTACTCGGTGATCGCGTGCTCATGCGCGGCGATCTTGTCCATGCCGATCGCGGACAGGTAGTCCACGGCCGCGCCGAGGCCGACGGCCTGGGCGATCGGGGGCGTACCCGCCTCGAACTTGTGGGGCGCCGGGGCGTAGGTCGAGGCGTGCATCGACACGGTCTCGATCATCTCGCCGCCGCCGAGGAACGGGGGCAGGTCCTCCAGCAGCTCCTGGCGGCCCCACAGGACGCCGATGCCGGTCGGGCCGCACATCTTGTGGCCGGTGAAGGCCACGAAGTCGGCACCGAGCTCCTGCACGTCCAGCGGCATGTGCGGGGCGGCCTGGGAGGCGTCGATCAGCACCAGGGCGCCGACGTCCTGGGCACGCCGGACGATCGCCTCGACCGGGTTGACCGTGCCCATGATGTTGGAGACCAGCGTGAAGGAGACGATCTTCGTCTTCTCCGTGATGACCTCTTCGATGTTGGACAGGTCGAGCCGGCCGTCGTCGGTCAGGCCGAACCACTTCAGCTTCGCGCCGGTGCGCTGCGAGAGCAGCTGCCACGGGACGATGTTGGAGTGGTGCTCCATCTCCGTGATGGCGATCTCGGTCTCGCGGTCGACCCGGTAGGGCTCGTCCGCCCAGCCGAGCATGTTCGCGACCAGGTTGAGCGACTCCGAGGCGTTCTTGGTGAAGATCACCTCGTCGCGGCTCGGCGCGTTGATGAAGGCGGCGACCTTGTCGCGGGCGCCCTCGTACAGCGCCGTGGCCTCCTCGGCGAGCACGTGCACGCCGCGGTGGACGTTGGCGTTGTGCTGCTCGTAGTACTCGTTCAGCGCGTCGAGCACCTGGCGCGGCTTCTGCGAAGTCGCCGCGTTGTCCAGGTAAACGATCTTCTTCCCGTCGTGGACCACACGATCCAGAAGGGGGAAGTCCTTGCGGATCGCCTCGATGTCGAGGAGGCCAGGCAACTGTGTCACGCGGTCGCGCCACCCTTCGTGCTGTACGACTCGTAGCCTTCGGCCTCCAGCTTGTCGGCGAGCTCGGCGCCGCCGGACTCGACGATGCGGCCTTCGGAGAAGACGTGGACGAAGTCGGGCTTGATGTAGCGCAGGATGCGCGTGTAGTGGGTGATCAGCAAGGTGCCGACCTCGCCGGTCTCGCGGACGCGGTTGACGCCCTCGGAGACCTGGCGCAGGGCGTCGACGTCGAGGCCGGAGTCGGTCTCGTCGAGGATCGCGATCTTCGGCTTCAGGAGCTCCAGCTGCAGGATCTCGTGGCGCTTCTTCTCACCGCCGGAGAAGCCCTCGTTGACGTTGCGCTCGGCGAAGGCCGGGTCCATCTGGAGCTGCTCCATCGCGGACTTGACCTCCTTCACCCAGGTACGCAGCTTCGGGGCCTCGCCGCGGATGGCGGTGGCCGAGGTGCGCAGGAAGTTGGAGACCGAGACGCCGGGGACCTCGACCGGGTACTGCATGGCGAGGAAGACGCCGGCGCGGGCGCGCTCGTCGACGGTCATCTCCAGGACGTCTTCGCCGTCGAGGGTCACGGTGCCACCGGTGACGGTGTACTTCGGGTGACCGGCGAGCGAGTACGCCAGGGTGGACTTGCCGGAGCCGTTCGGACCCATGATGGCGTGCGTCTCACCCTGCTTGACGGTGAGGTCGACGCCCTTGAGGATCTCGCGGGCGCCGTTCTCGGCCTCGACGGAGACGTGCAGGTCGTGGATTTCAAGCGTTGCCATGGATACCTCAGGACTCCTGGGTGAGGGAGACGAGCACGTCGTCCCCTTCGATCTTTACGGGGTATACGGGTACGGGGCGCGTCGCGGGCAGGCCCGAGGGCTTGCCGGTGCGCAGGTCGAAGGAAGACCCGTGCAGCCAGCACTCGATCATGCAGTCCTCGACCTCGCCCTCCGAGAGCGAGACGTTCGCGTGCGAGCAGATGTCGTTGATCGCGAACACCTCTCCCTCGGCGCGGACGATGGACACCGGCGTGCCGTCGAGCTCCACCCGCTTGGGGGAGTTCTCCTCCAGCTCGCTCAGCGCACAGGCCTTGACGTAGTTCATCAGACGGAGCCCTGGAGCTCGGCCTCGATCTTGGCGAGCAGGCGCTCCTCGATGTCGTCGACACCGATCTGCTGGACGAGCTCGGCGAAGAAGCCGCGCACGACCAGGCGGCGGGCGTCGTCGGCCGGGATGCCACGGGCCTGCAGGTAGAAGAGCTGCTCGTCGTCGAAGCGGCCGGTCGCGGAGGCGTGGCCGGCGCCGACGATCTCGCCGGTCTCGATCTCCAGGTTCGGCACCGAGTCGACCCGCGCGCCGTCCGTGAGGACGAGGTTGCGGTTCATCTCGTAGGTGTCGGTGCCCTCGGCGGTCTTCTGGATGAGCACGTCACCGATCCAGACGGCGTGGGCGTCCTGGCCCTGGAGCGCGCCCTTGTAGACCACGTTCGACTTGCAGTGCGGGGCGTCGTGCGTGACCAGGAGGCGGTGCTCCTGGTGCTGGCCGGCGTCCGTGAAGTACAGGCCGAAGAGCTCGGCCTCGCCGCCCGGACCGGCGTAGCTGACCCGCGGGTGCAGGCGTACGACGTCGCCGCCGAAGGTGACCACGATCGACTTGAAGGTCGCGTCGCGGCCGACCAGCGCGTTGTGCTGGGAGACGTGGACGGCGGTGTCGTCCCAGTCCTGCACGGACACGACGGTGAGCTTGGCGCCGTCGCCGATCAGGAAGTCGACATTGGCGGCGCGCACGCCGTCACCGGTGTGGTCGATGACGATGACGGCCTCGGCGAAGGCCTGCACGTCGAAGACGGTGTGGCCGAAGGTCGTGCCGCCCTCGCCGTGCAGCGTGACGCGCACCGGCTCGGTCAGGACGGCCTCCTTGGGCACGGTGACGACCGTGGCCTTGGCGAAGGACGAGAACGCCTGGGCGGCGATCCGGTCCACCGGGGTGCCGGCCTTGCCGATGCGCGCGTCGTCGCGCTCCACCGACTCGACGGTGACGCCCTCGGGCGCGTCGATCTGGGCCTTCATGGTGCCGTTGGCGACCGCGGTGCCGTCGTGGAGACCACGCAGGCGGGCGAGCGGGGTGAAGCGCCACTCCTCCTCGCGGCCGTGGGGCACGGGGAAGTCCGCCACGTCGAAGGACGGGGGGGCGCTCATCCGGGTGGCGACGGTCGACTCGGCGGCCACCGCGATCGCGCCGGCGGTGGTCGAACCCGCCGGAATGTTCTGAGCCTCAGCCATGGCTGTCGTCTTGCTCTCTTCCTACGTCGTTAGCGGAGCTGGTGGTGGGGCGGTCGGGGATTAACCGACCGAACCCTCCATCTGCAGCTCGATCAGCCGGTTCAGCTCCAGGGCGTACTCCATGGGCAGCTCGCGCGCGATGGGCTCGACGAAGCCGCGCACGATCATGGCCATCGCCTCGAACTCCGTCAGACCGCGGCTCATCAGGTAGAAGAGCTGGTCGTCGGAGACCTTGGAAACGGTGGCCTCGTGGCCCATGGAGACGTCGTCCTCACGCACGTCCACGTAGGGGTACGTGTCCGAGCGGGAGATCGTGTCGACCAGGAGCGCGTCGCACAGCACGTTGGACTTGGAGCCGTGGGCGCCCTCGCCGATCTCGACCAGGCCTCGGTAGGAGGTGCGGCCGCCGCCTCGGGCCACCGACTTCGAGACGATGTTCGAGGAGGTGTTCGGCGCCATGTGGACCATCTTGGAGCCGGCGTCCTGGTGCTGGCCCTCGCCCGCGAAGGCGATGGACAGGGTCTCGCCCTTGGCGTGCTCGCCCATCAGGTAGACGGCCGGGTACTTCATGGTGACCTTGGAACCGATGTTGCCGTCGATCCACTCCATGGTCGCGCCCTCGTACGCCACGGCGCGCTTGGTGACCAGGTTGTAGACGTTGTTCGACCAGTTCTGGATCGTCGTGTAGCGGCAGCGGCCGCCCTTCTTCACGATGATCTCGACCACGGCGCTGTGCAGCGAGTCCGAGGAGTAGATCGGGGCGGTGCAGCCCTCGACGTAGTGGACGTACGCGTCCTCGTCGACGATGATCAGCGTCCGCTCGAACTGGCCCATGTTCTCCGTGTTGATACGGAAGTAGGCCTGGAGCGGGATGTCGACCTTGACGCCCTTGGGCACGTAGATGAACGAGCCGCCCGACCACACGGCGGTGTTCAGGGACGCGAACTTGTTGTCGCCGACCGGGATGACCGTGCCGAAGTACTCCTGGAAGAGCTCCGGGTGCTCCTTGAGCGCGGTGTCCGTGTCGAGGAAGATCACGCCCTGCTCCTCCAGGTCCTCGCGGATCTGGTGGTAGACGACCTCGGACTCGTACTGGGCGGCGACACCGGCGACGAGGCGCTGCTTCTCCGCCTCCGGGATGCCGAGCTTGTCGTACGTGTTCTTGATGTCCTCCGGCAGGTCCTCCCAGGAAGCGGCCTGCTTCTCGGTGGAGCGCACGAAGTACTTGATGTTGTCGAAGTCGATGCCCGTGAGGTCGGAGCCCCAGTTCGGCATGGGCTTCTTGTCGAACAGCTTGAGACCCTTGAGGCGGAGCTTCAGCATCCACTCCGGCTCGGACTTCTTCGCCGAGATGTCGCGCACGACATCCTCGGACAGACCCCGCTTGGCAGCGGCGCCGGCCGCGTCGGAGTCGGCCCAGCCGTATTCGTAGGTGCCCAGGCCATCGAGCTCAGGGTGAGCAGTCTCCGTGGTCATGCGGGGTTCCTCCCGGCCGTACTTGCAGATACTGATGTGTCGGTCTGTGTGGTGCTCGCGCTACGCGGAATGAACGTCGTGCACACTCCGTCGCCGTGGGCGATCGTGGCGAGGCGCTGCACATGGGTCCCGAGCAGGCGGGAGAAGACCTCGGTCTCCGCCTCGCAGAGCTGCGGGAACTGCTCGGCGACGTGTGCGACCGGGCAGTGGTGCTGGCAGAGCTGTTCACCGCGTTGCGGACCGGGAGCGCTCTTCGCCGTAGCAGCGTACCCGTCGACGGTCAACGCCCTGGCAAGGGCCTCCGTACGCTCCTCCGCAGCGGCCGCGTCGACGGCTTCCCGGTAGGCCTTCGCCTGCTCTTCCATCCGCGACCGGGCGAAGGCGGCGACGGCCGCCTCTCCCCGCTCTCCGCCGCCGACGGACTGCGCGATCCAGCGCAGGGCGTCCGCGGCGAGCGTGTCGTAGGACTGGTCGAAGGCATCGCGGCCGCAATCGGTGAGCGCGAAGACCTTGGCGGGCCGGCCCCGGGTGCGCGCGCCGTACACACGCTGCTCACGGGGTGCGACCACGTCGTCGGCGACGAGCGTGTCGAGGTGGCGGCGGACGGCGGCCTGGGTGAGGCCGAGGCGCTGGGCGAGGTCGGCGACGGTGGACGGACCGTGGTCCAGGATGGACCGCGCGACCCGGTTGCGGGTTGACCGCTCCCCGGTCGCGAGCTCCCCCTGGGGGGTCTCGATCTGCCGTTCGCCGTATTTCACAACGCCATTGTTGCGTAATTAGTCGAGCGGCGACAAGCCGTGACGGACGCCACCCCTGGTGGCCTCCATCACTAAGGGTTACCTAATCTGTCGACGCAGAGTTATCCGGAGGGAAACGCTCCGCACTCTCGCCGGGCCGCCGGTGGACCGCCACACGGCCTCCCACCAGCCATCCTCCACCCATGGGGCGTCCCGGACGGCGGACATCGCATTCCGGAAAAGACCACCTGCCGGCGCTGGGCCATCCAGGACCGACATGCCGAAATCAGCCGTGATCGCGTCACGAGCTTCGAATCCGAAGGCGACGGAAACAGCCCTCCCCCGGCTCCGTAGACTCATCCCCCATGAGCAACGACCCCGCCGTGGAGATCCGCGGACTGGTGAAGCGGTACGGCCCCAGGGCAGCGGTGGACGGCCTGGACCTCACCGTCCGCAGGGCCTCCGTCACCGCGGTCCTCGGTCCCAACGGCGCGGGCAAGACGACCACGGTGGAAACCTGCGAGGGCTACCGCCGCCCCGACGCCGGCACCGTCCGCGTCCTCGGCCTCGACCCGGTCGCCCAGGCCGAGGCGCTGCGCCCCCGGATCGGCGTGATGCTCCAGTCCGGAGGCGTCTACTCCGGGGCCCGCGCGGTCGAGATGCTGCGCCACATGGCCAAGCTGTACGCCGACCCGCTCGACGTCGGCCCCCTCGTGGAGCGCCTCGGCCTCGGCGGCTGCGGCCGCACCCCCTACCGCAGGCTCTCCGGCGGCCAGCAGCAGCGCCTGGCCCTCGCCATGGCCGTGGTCGGCCGCCCCGAGCTGGTCTTCCTGGACGAGCCCACCGCAGGCCTGGACCCGCAGGCCCGTCGCGCGACCTGGGAGCTCGTACGGGAGCTGCGCGCGGACGGGGTCTCCGTCGTGCTCACCACCCACCACATGGACGAGGCCGAGCAGCTCGCGGACGAGGTCGCCATCGTGGACGCGGGCAAGGTCATCGCCCACGGCAGCCCCGAGCAGCTGTGCCGGGGCGGCGCAGAGAACACGCTGCGCTTCACCGGCCGGCCCGCCCTGGACCTCGCCTCGCTGCTCAAGGCGCTGCCCGACGGCACCCAGGCCGCCGAGCTCACCCCGGGCGTCTACCGGGTCACCGGCGACGTCGACCCCCAGCTGCTGGCCACCGTCGCCTCCTGGTGCGCGCAGCACGGCGTCATGCCGGACAGCCTCTCGGTGGAGCGGCACACCCTGGAGGACGTGTTCTTGGAGCTGACCGGCAAGGAGTTGCGTTCATGACGGCGTACGGGACCGGCACCTGCCGGGGGTCCGGGGGTTGCCCCCTGGGAGGACACAGCGTGGAGCCGACCGGTAAGGAGCTGCGCCGATGAGCGTCGGCACGTTCACCCCCGCCCCGGGGGCGGCCCCCGTCTCCCGCATGATCCTCGCGCAGACGGCGCTGGAGACCCGGATGCTGCTGCGCAACGGGGAGCAGCTGCTGCTGACCGTGATCATCCCGGCGCTGCTGCTGACCCTCTTCTCGGCCGTCGACATCGTCGATACGGGTTCCGGGAACTCCGTGGACTTCCTCGCCCCCGGCATCCTGGCCCTCGCCGTGATGTCCACCGCCTTCACCGGCCAGGCCATCGCCACCGGATTCGACCGCCGCTACGGGGTCCTCAAGCGCCTCGGGGCCTCCCCGCTGCCGCGCTGGGCCCTGATGGCCTCCAAGACCCTGTCCGTACTGGTCACCGAGGTGCTCCAGATCGCCCTGCTCACGGCGATCGCCTTCGCCCTGGGCTGGTCCCCGCACGGGAACCCGCTGTCGGTGGCCGCGCTCGTCCTGCTGGGCACCGCCGCGTTCTCCGGGCTGGGCCTGCTGATGGCGGGCACCCTCAAGGCCGAGATGACCCTGGCCGCCGCCAATCTGGTGTTCCTGCTGCTGCTGGTCGGCGGCGGGGTGATCGTGCCGATGGAGAAGTTCCCGGGCGCCGTCCAGTCCGTACTCGGGCTGCTGCCCATCTCGGCCCTGTCCGACGGGCTGCGCGAGGTGCTCCAGCACGGGGCGGCCCTGCCGTGGGGCGACGCGGCCGTACTGGCGGTCTGGGCCGTACTCGGTCTGGGCGCCGCTGCGCGCCTCTTCCGCTGGGAATGAAACCCTTCCCCTCGCGGCGGCGTTGCCGCGAGGATGGGCGCCTCCACACATGAAGCCGGGGGGCGGACATGGTGCAGCGGGAGGCCGTTCTACGGCTGGACGACCAATGGGCACGCGTGCGGTCGGGGGCGGCGCACACGGAGCCGGCGGAGTGCGAGCGGCTGCTCGACGAGCTGATCGGAGCCCTGCGCACCCGGTCCGACGACCCCGACTGCATCGCGCTGCTGGGACTGCGCCTCGCCGACCGGGCCGCCCTGCGCTTCGCCGAGGGCGACCGCACGACCGCTCTCGCCACGATCGAGGAGGGACTGCGCAGCTCCGAGCGTGCGGCCGCGTACTCCCCCGAGTTCACCCGCTGGTACGCCCGCGGGCTGATCAACCACGGGGTGTGGCTGGCCTGGCCGCTGAGCGACGAGGACCGGCTGCCGAGGCACCCGCTGGGCCGGGCCGCCACCGAGGGGCCGAGCGCCGTGGAGCGGGCGGCCGGTGAGCGCGCCCGCGATCTGACCCGCACGGCGGTCGGGGTGTGGGCGGGCCTGGACCAGAAGGATCCGGTCAACCGCCGGGGTCTCGCCCAGGCCAAGGTGTTCCTCGGGGACCGTCTCGCGGAGCTGGGGTCCACCGAGGACGCGGTGGCCTGGGCCGTGGACGCCGAGTCGGACTTCCGCCAGCTGCTGCTCGCGGGCCACGGCCCGGAGGAGTCCGAGGAGGCCGAGGAGGCCCTCGACCACATCGGCCGGCAGCTGGAGCTGCGCCTGCGCTTCCTGGCCTTCGACTCCCTGGTGAGCCTGCGCGCCGAGCGGCTGCTGCCCGAGCGGCTGCTGCCCCAGGCCGTGGTGGCCGCCCGTGTCCAGGGGTTCGAGGAGTCCGAGATAGCGGCCCGGCTGCGCCTCGGCGCCGAGCAGGTGCGCACGATGCTGGAGGTCACGCCCTGGCTCGCGGTGTGGCGCGTCGAGGTGCGCGGCCCGGACGGCACATGGAACGTACTGGAACATCCGTGGCACAGCGCCACAGAGGTGAGGAACAGGACAGCTCGGGATGTAGGGGCTGAATTAGTGCGGGGGTTCGCGGACTCGGCGGACCACCCGGGCGACGGCGGCCACTGGCGCGTCCTCCTGTGGTGGCACGCGGCGGGCGACCCTGCGGGGGCGCGCTTCCGGCTGGCCTCCGGCCCCGACGCCCCCGTCGGCACCCCCTCGTGAAACTTTGCACAAGGCTCCGCTTACGATAGGGGCCGTGTTGAACCCATTCGCATACATCGCCAGTCGCTGGACTCCGTCACCCCGGATCGTCCGGCGGGCCGCGGCCGCCGCACTCCTCATGAGCGTGGTCATCGTCGTCACCGGCGGCGCGGTGCGGCTGACCGGATCCGGACTCGGCTGCGACACCTGGCCCAAGTGCACCGACGACAGCCTGGTCGCGACTCCGGCCCAGGGCTTCCACGGCGCCATCGAGTTCGGCAACCGGATGCTGACGTACGTGCTCAGCGCGGCCGTCGGCTGGGTCATCCTCGCGGCCCGCTCGGCCAAGCCCTGGCGCGAGGAGCTGACGAAGCTCGGGTGGGTCCAGTTCGTCATCGTGGTGGCCAACGCCGTGCTCGGCGGCATCACCGTCTGGACGGGTCTCAACCCCTACAGCGTGGCCGGCCACTTCCTGCTCGCCACCTCGCTGATCACCGTGACGACGGTGACCTGGCAGCGCACCCAGGAGGGCGACTCGGCCCCCCGGCCGCGCGTGCCCGGCCCGGTGCGCAAGCTGGCCTGGACGCTGCTCGCGGTGACCTTCGTACTGATCGCGGCGGGCACGGTGGTCACCGGTTCCGGACCGCACGCCGGTGACCGCAGCGAGATCGAGCGGATGCCCTTCGACTGGTCGGCCACCGCCCACGTGCACGCCGTCGCCGCCTGGGTGGTGTGCGCGCTGGCCGTGGCGATGTGGCTGGTGCTGCGCGTGGTCGACGCCCCCGTGGACACCCGGGCCCGCGCCCGTGACCTGCTGATCGTGCTGCTCGCGCAGGGCGGCATCGGCTACGTGCAGTTCTTCACCGAGCTGCCCGAGCTCCTCGTAGCCGCCCACATGCTGGGCTCCTGCCTGGTGTGGATCTCGGCGCTCCGGCTCGCGCTGAGCCTGCGCGAGCGGCCGGCCGAACAGGCGGAGATCCCCGCCCAGGGCGACCCCCAGCTCTCCACCGTCTGAGCCGCGGGACTTAACCCCGCTCGTCCAGCCGGTAGACGCGGCGGGCATTGCCCGCCGCGACCATGGAGGCCACCCGGCCCGCGTCCCGCCAGGACCAGGACCCGTCGCCGACCCAGCCGCCCAGCACCCGGCCCAGCGCCTCCCGGAACACCAGGGCGCCCACCGCGTGCAGCTCGGGCAGCTGCCGCCCGCCGCTGGAGAACAGCAGCTTCCCGAACGGAGCGAGTTCCAGCAGCTCCGCCAGGACCGCCGCGGCCCGCGCCCCGGTCTGCCCGAGGGCCGCGCCGGCATCCGCGTAGACGTGCGGGAAGGACGCGGCCAGCTGCGCCGTGTGCCGGTGGTACGGGTATCCGCCGAGCAGCACCAGCCGCGTCCCCGGACCGGCGGTGGCCTGCACGAACCGCGTGAGGCGCACCGGATCCCCCGCGCCCGCGTGCAGCTGGAGCGGCAGCCCTGACGCCACCGCGCTCCACAGCAGGTGCCGCAGGAGTACGGGGTCGCGTACGGGCTCGCCGCGGACCCGTCGGGCCAGCCACCGCCCGGCCGCCCCGCGCACCTCGCCCGGATCGGGCGGCTCGGGCGCGCGGTCCAGGACGACCGGATAGTCGGCGGCCGCGCCGCAGGTGAAGGCCACGGCCCCGGCGGCGGCGTGGTGCATGGCCTCGGCGAGATTGGCGAGGAAGGCGGCCACCGTCCCGGAGGTGTCGGCGACCTGCTCGGCAAGCAACTCCGGCCGGACCACCTCGAAGGTCTCGGCGTTCCCGGCGAGGCCCAGCTCCTTGGGGCCGGTGACGTCACCCGCCACACCGGTGTCGACCAGGTAGGCGCCGACCCCGGCGCCCCGCAGCAGCAGCCGCGCGGACTCGACCGTGCCCAGCTCGCGTCGCCGGGCCAGATAGCGGGCGGGAGCACAGTGCGGCTCCAGCCCGAGCAGCGGCGGGCACCAGCGGCGCACCGCGAAACCGGTCTGCGTGTCGAAGAAGGTGGTACCCGCGGCGGGCGGGCCGGCCGAGCGGATCAGCTCGGCCTCGAAGGTGCCCAGGCCCAGCTCCGTACGGAGGACTCCGTGACAGTACTGGTCCACCAGGGGCGGCGTTTCGATCATCCGGGCATCCCGTTGCGGACGTGGGGAGGGTTCCACACGTCCTAACGGGTGAGCGGGGTGTGAGGTGTTGCTCGCGCTGTTGACCGAGCGACCACTCCGGGCCCCGGACGGCGCCCGGAAGGGGTCACGCCGCCGGGTTCTGCTGCCCGCCGAGCTGGATGCCGGCCATCCGCGTCCACTCGTAGGGGCCGGTGCGCACGCGCGCGGCGAACTCCCCGTCGAACTCCTCGTGGAGGGTCAGCCCGGCCTTCTCGACGGCCAGCTGGGCCACTGCGAAGGTCGGGGCCACCAGGTCGCCCCATTCGCCGTCCGTGCCCACGAGCACGATCCGGGTACCGGCCTGGCCGATGTGGGCGAGGTGGCCCTCGGCGCCGCCGTGCAGCCCGGCGAAAGCGCCGATCTGCCTGGCCAGCTTCGCCGCGGTGCGGTCCTGCTTCTTGTCTGCGGTGGTGTCTGCCATGGAGGGCATGCTACCGGTGAGTAATCAGCGGAGGAAGGGATCCACGGCCACCGCCACGAACAGCAGCGACACATAGGTGATGGACCAGTGGAACAGGCGCATCTCCTTGAGCTTCGCCCCCGTCACGCCGGCCTTGGCGCGGGCGTGCAGCGCGTGCGCCTCCCACAGCCACCAGCCGCCCGCGACCAGCGCGACCGAGGTGTAGAACCAGCCGGTGTACCCCAGCGGGGTCAGTAGCAGCGAGACCGCCACCATCACCCAGCTGTAGAGGACGATCTGCCGGGCCACGACCTTGTTGCCCGCCACGACGGGGAGCATCGGCACGCCGACACGCGCGTAGTCGTCCTTCACCTTCATGGACAGCGGCCAGTAGTGCGGCGGGGTCCAGAAGAAGATGACGAGGAAGAGGATGACCGCGGCCCAGGAGACCTCGTCCTTGACCGCGGACCAGCCGATCAGCACCGGCATGCAGCCCGCGATGCCGCCCCAGACGATGTTCTGGGCGGTGCGCCGCTTCAGCAGCATCGTGTAGACCACGACGTAGAAGAGGAGCGCGCCGAGCGCGAGGGCGGCCGAGAGCCAGTTGATCAGGAAGCCGAAGAAGAGGGTGGAGACCACACCGAGAGTGATGCCGAAGGCCAGGCACTCGCGCGGGCTGACCATGCCGGTCACCAGCGGGCGCTGCGAGGTCCGGTCCATCAGGGCGTCGATGTCGCGGTCGATGTACATGTTCAGCGCGTTGGCGCCGCCCGCGGACAGGTATCCGCCGAAGCAGGTCGCGAGGACCAGCCACAGCGATGGCACACCCTGCTCGGCCAGGAACATCACCGGCACTGTGGTGATCAGCAGAAGTTCGATGATCCGCGGCTTGGTCAAAGCCACGAAAGCCATGACCCGGGCCCCGAACGGCCGGTGGACGGGGCTCGTCCCGAGCACCCCCGCTGGACGGGATTCGACGGCCGTCACACGCACCCCTGAGAGAGAATCCAGCAAGCCCCGACTCGCACCGCTCAGTAAATGAAGGGGTGGTGGAGGCTTGCGCGTACCACGCCACTCTAGACGTTGCGCTTCCGTCGCCCCGCGCCGGGGTCGCTTCGTGTTGGGCCGATCGGACGGGGCGGGCAGGTGAACACGGCCTGCCGGTGCGGTGACGGACTGTGGGCACTCGAATAGCTGCACGCCGTTGCGGGGGTAGGCTCGGAATCGCGCCGGTGCGACCGTCCGTCACCGGGAACAGACATGTGGAGAGGAGCCCTGACCAACGGTGAGCACCAAGCCGACCACCACAGAGCTCGAGTGGACCGAACTGGACCAGCGGGCCGTCGACACCGCCCGCATCCTGGCCGCTGACGCGGTCCAGAAGGTCGGAAACGGCCACCCCGGTACGGCGATGAGCCTGGCCCCCGCCGCCTACACCCTCTTCCAGAAGGTGATGCGGCACGACCCGGCGGACCATGAGTGGGTCGGCCGCGACCGCTTCGTGCTCTCCGCGGGGCACTCGTCCCTCACCCTTTACACCCAGCTCTACCTCGGTGGCTTCGGCCTGGAGCTGGACGACATCAAGGCGTTCCGCACCTGGGGCTCCAAGACCCCCGGTCACCCGGAGTACGGCCACACGGCCGCCGTCGAGACCACCACCGGCCCGCTGGGCCAGGGCATCGCCAACGCGGTGGGCATGGCCATGGCCGCCCGCTACGAGCGCGGCCTGTTCGACCCGGAGGCCGCCCAGGGCGCCTCCCCGTTCGACCACATGATCTACGCGATCGCGGGCGACGGCTGCCTCCAGGAGGGCATCTCCCACGAGGCGTCCGCGCTGGCCGGCCACCAGAAGCTCGGCAACCTGGTGCTGCTGTGGGACGACAACCACATCTCCATCGAGGGTGACACCGAGACGGCCGTCTCCGAGGACACCCTGGGGCGCTACGAGGCGTACGGCTGGCACGTCCAGCGCGTCGCGCAGCAGGAGAACGGCGACCTCGACCCGAAGGCGCTGTTCGCCGCCCTCCAGGCCGCCAAGGCCGAGACCGGGCGCCCCTCCTTCATCGCGATGCGCTCGATCATCGCCTGGCCGGCCCCGCACGCCCAGGGCACCGAGGCCTCGCACGGCTCCGCGCTCGGCGACGACGAGGTCGCGGCCACCAAGCGCGTCCTCGGCTTCGACCCGGAGCAGGCCTTCGAGGTCTCCGACGCGGTCATCACCCACACCCGCGCCCTCGGGGACCGCGGCCGTGACGCCCGCGCCGCCTGGGAGAAGGAGTTCTCCGCCTGGCGCACCGCCAACCCGGAGCGCGCCGCCGAGTTCGACCGCGTCAACGCCAACGAGCTGCCCGCGGGCTGGGAGGACAAGCTCCCCGTCTTCGAGGCCGGCAAGGGCGTCGCCACCCGCGCCGCCTCCGGCAAGGTGCTCCAGGCGCTCGGCGCGGTCATCCCGGAGCTGTGGGGCGGCTCGGCCGACCTGGCCGGCTCCAACAACACGACCATCGACAAGGACTCCTCGTTCCTGCCGGTGGGCAACCCGCTGCCGGAGGCCGACCCGTACGGCCGCACCATCCACTTCGGCATCCGCGAGCACGCCATGGCCGCGGCCATGAACGGCATCGCCCTGCACGGCCACACCCGCATCTACGGCGGCACCTTCCTGGTGTTCTCCGACTACATGCGCAACGCCGTCCGCCTCTCCGCGCTGATGCACGTCCCGGTGACGTACGTGTGGACGCACGACTCCATCGGTCTCGGCGAGGACGGCCCGACCCACCAGCCGGTCGAGCACCTCGCCTCGCTGCGCGCCATCCCGGGCCTCAACGTCGTCCGCCCGGCCGACGCCAACGAGACCGCCATCGCCTGGCGCGAGATCCTGCGCCGCCACACCAAGGTGTTCGGCAAGGGCGCCCCGCACGGTCTGGCGCTCACCCGCCAGGGCGTGCCGACCTACGAGCGCAACGAGGACGCCGCCAAGGGCGGATACGTGATGTTCGAGGCCGATGGCGGTCCCGCCGAGGTCGTCCTCATCGGCACCGGCTCCGAGGTCCACCTGGCCGTCGAGGCCCGCGAGCAGCTCCAGGCCGAGGGCGTCCCCACCCGGGTCGTCTCCATGCCGTCCGTCGAGTGGTTCGAGGAGCAGGACCAGGAGTACAAGGACAGCGTCCTGCCCTCCTCGGTGAAGGCCCGCGTCGCGGTCGAGGCCGGCATCGGCCTCACCTGGCACCGGTACGTCGGCGACGCCGGCCGGATCGTGTCGCTGGAGCACTTCGGCGCCTCCGCCGACGCGAAGGTGCTGTTCCGCGAGTTCGGCTTCACCGCCGAGGCCGTGACCGCCGCCGCCAAGGCCTCCCTGGCCGCAGCCGCGCGCTGACGCCCGTACAAGACCAGTAGGAGATGCAATTCCCATGACAGACGCACTCAAGCGCCTCTCCGACGAGGGCGTGGCGATCTGGCTGGACGACCTGTCCCGCAAGCGCATCACGTCCGGCAACCTGGCCGAGCTCATCGACCAGTCGCACGTGGTCGGTGTCACCACCAACCCGGCGATCTTCCAGAAGGCCATCAGCGGCGGCGAGGGCTACGAGCGGCAGCTCACCGACCTCGCGACGCGCAAGGTCACCGTGGACGAGGCCCTGCGCATGATCACGACGGCGGACGTCCGCGACGCCGCCGACATCCTGCGCCCGGTCTACGACCGCACGGACGGCCAGGACGGCCGCGTATCCATCGAGGTCGACCCCCGTCTGGCCCACCAGACCGCGGCGACCGTGGCCGAGGCCAAGCAGCTGGCCTGGCTGGTGGACCGCCCGAACACGCTCATCAAGATCCCGGCGACCAAGGCCGGCCTGCCGGCGATCACCGAGGTCATCGGCAAGGGCATCAGCGTCAATGTCACGCTGATCTTCTCGCTGGCGCGCTACCGCGAGGTCATGGACGCGTACCTGGCGGGTCTGGAGAAGGCCAAGGCCGCCGGCCTGGACCTCTCCCTGATCCACTCGGTCGCCTCCTTCTTCGTGTCCCGCGTGGACAGCGAGATCGACAAGCGCCTGGACGCCGTCGGCACCGACGAGGCGAAGGCCCTCAAGGGCAAGGCGGCGCTCGCCAACGCCCGCCTGGCCTACGAGGCGTACGAGGAGGTCTTCTCCTCCGACCGGTGGAACGCCCTGGAGCGTGTCGGCGCCAACAAGCAGCGTGCGCTGTGGGCCTCGACGGGCGTCAAGGACCCGGCGTACAAGGACACCCTGTACGTGGACGACCTGGTCGCCCCGAACACGGTGAACACCATGCCGGAGGCCACCCTGGAGGCCACCGCCGACCACGGCCGGATCACGGGCGACACCGTGCGCGGGACCTACGCGCAGGCGCGCGCCGAGCTCGACGCGGTCGCGAAGCTGGGCATCTCGTACGACGATGTGGTGCAGCTGCTCGAGGACGAGGGCGTCGAGAAGTTCGAGGCGTCCTGGAACGACCTGCTGAAGTCGACCGAGGCGGAGCTTGAGCGCCTCGCCCCCACGGAGGCCTGAACACCTTGTCTGTAAACGGAGCGAACCCGCTTCGTGACGCACAGGACCGGCGGCTCCCGCGTATCGCGGGGCCGTCCGGCCTGGTCATTTTCGGCGTTACGGGTGACCTGTCGCGCAAGAAGCTGATGCCCGCCATCTACGACCTGGCGAACCGGGGGCTGCTGCCGCCGGGCTTCTCGCTGATCGGCTTCGCCCGCCGTGAATGGGAGCACGAGGACTTCGCCCAGGAGGTGTACGAGGCCGTCAAGCAGCACTCGCGCACCCCCTTCCGGGAGGAGGTCTGGCAGCAGCTGGTGCAGGGCTGCCGCTTCGTGCAGGGCGATTTCGACGACGACGCGGCGTTCGAGACCCTGAAGTCCACGATCGACGACCTGGACAAGGCCCAGGGCACGGGCGGCAATTTCGCCTTCTACCTGTCCGTGCCGCCGAAGTTCTTCCCCAAGGTGGTCCAGCAGCTCAAGAACCACGGGCTGGCGCAGAAGGAGGGATCCTGGCGGCGTGCCGTCATCGAGAAGCCCTTCGGGCACGACCTGAAGAGCGCCGAGGAGCTCAACAAGGTCGTCCACGAGGTCTTCCCGCGTGACGAGGTCTTCCGGATCGACCACTACCTCGGCAAGGAGACCGTCCAGAACATCCTGGCGCTCCGCTTCGCCAACACCATGTTCGAGCCGATCTGGAACCGGTCGTACGTCGACCACGTGCAGATCACCATGGCCGAGGACATCGGCATCGGCGGCCGGGCCGGCTACTACGACGGCATCGGCGCGGCCCGTGACGTCATCCAGAACCACCTGCTGCAGCTGCTCGCGCTGACGGCGATGGAGGAGCCGGGCTCCTTCCACCCCAAGGCGCTGGTGGCCGAGAAGCTCAAGGTGCTGACCGCCGTGGAGCTGCCCGAGGACCTGGGCAAGCACACCGTGCGCGGCCAGTACTCGGCGGCGTGGCAGGGCGGCGAGAAGGTCGTCGGGTACCTCGAAGAGGACGGCATCGACCCCAAGTCGAAGACCGACACCTACGCGGCCATCCGCCTGGAGATCAACAACCGCCGCTGGGCGGGCGTCCCCTTCTACCTGCGGACCGGCAAGCGCCTGGGCCGCCGGGTGACCGAGATCGCGGTGGTCTTCAAGCGGGCCCCGTACCTCCCGTTCGAGTCGGGCGCGACCGAGGAGCTGGGGCAGAACGCCCTGGTCATCCGGGTCCAGCCGGACGAGGGCGTGACGGTCCGCTTCGGCTCCAAGGTTCCGGGCACCTCCATGGAGGTCCGGGACGTCACGATGGACTTCGCCTACGGCGAGTCCTTCACGGAGTCGAGCCCCGAGGCGTACGAGCGGCTCATCCTCGACGTGCTCCTCGGCGACGCGAACCTCTTCCCTCGTCACCAGGAGGTCGAGCTCTCCTGGAACATCCTCGACCCGATCGAGGAGTACTGGGACAAGCACGGCAAGCCCGCGCAGTACCCGGCGGGCACCTGGGGTCCGGTCGAGGCGGACGAGATGCTCGCACGAGACGGACGGAGCTGGCGCCGGCCATGAAGATCGACCTGACGGAGACCAACTCCAGCAAGATCAACGCCGCGTTGGTGCAGGCGCGCCGGGACATCGGCACGCCGGCCATCGGCATGGTCCTCACGCTGGTGATCGTGACCGACGAGGAGAACGCGTACGACGCGCTCAAGTCGGCGAACGACGCGTCCCACGAACACCCCTCGCGGATCGTCGTCGTCGTCAAGCGGGTCAGCCGCTCGCCGCGCAGCCGCCAGGTGGCCCGTCTCGACGCGGAACTCCGCGTCGGGGCGGACTCCGGCACCGGCGAGACGGTCGTGCTCCGCCTTCACGGCGAACTGGTCGACCACGCCCAGTCGGTGGTTCTCCCTCTTCTGCTGCCGGACGCCCCCGTGGTGGTCTGGTGGCCGGACGGCGCCCCCTCGGACCTGGCGGGCGACCCGCTGGGTGCGCTGGGCCAGCGCCGGATCACGGACACGTACGCCACCGAGGACCCCGTCGGGGCCCTCGGCGGGCGGGCCGCGGCGTACGCGCCCGGGGACACGGACCTGTCGTGGACCCGGATCACGCCGTGGCGCTCCATGCTGGCGGCCGCGCTGGACCAGCAGAACCTGTCGGTGTCCTCGGCGACCGTCGAGGGCGAGGCCGACAACCCGAGTTGCGAGCTGCTGGCCATGTGGCTGGCGGACCGGCTCCAGGTCCCCGTCAAGCGCACGCTGTCGTCGGGCCCCGGCCTGACGGCGGTGCGGCTGGAGACCAAGGACGGGGCGATCGTCCTGGACCGGGCGGACGGGGCGCTGGCCACGCTGTGCATGCCGGGGCAGCCCGACCGTGCGGTGGCGCTCAAGCGCCGCGACACGGCCGAGCTCCTGGCGGAGGAGCTGCGCCGGCTGGACCCGGACAACACGTACGAGGCTTCGCTGAAGTTCGGCGTGTCGAAGCTGGACTCGTCCACACCGGCCGAGGCCGAGGCCCCGGCCAAGACCGAGGCGCCGGCCAAGGCCGAGGCCCCGAAGCCGGCGGCCAAGCCGGCGAAGAAGGCCGCGGCCAAGTAACCGGGCCCTTCGGGTCCGCTGCCGGGGCTCCGACCCGGACGCCGGTGGGGCTGGACATGCCGCTGAGCGGCATGTCCAGCCCCGCCCGGCGTTTGAGGGCCGGGTCCGCGCAGCGGCACCCGTACCACCAGACCTACCGACAAGGCGGCAGCACATGGGTATGACGACTCCCCAGGTCGTCGTCCACCGGGACAAGGAGCTGATGGCCCAGGCCACGGCGGCCCGGCTCATCACGAAGATCGTGGACGCGCAGACGGCCCGCGGCACCGCGTCCGTCGTCCTCACCGGCGGCCGCAACGGCAACGGCCTCCTCGCGGCGCTCGCCGCCGCCCCGGCCCGGGACGCGGTCGACTGGTCGCGCCTCGACCTGTGGTGGGGCGACGAGCGTTACGTCCCCGCCGACGACCCCGAGCGCAACCACACCCAGGCCCGTGCGGCCCTCCTGGACTCCGTCCCGGTGGATCCCGCCCGGGTACACGTCATGCCGGCCTCCGACGGCCCGTACGGGAACGACGTGGACGCCGCCGCGGCGGCCTACGCGGCCGAGCTGGCGACGGCGGCCGGGCCGGAGGACCACGGCCCGGTCCCCCGCTTCGACGTGCTGATGCTGGGCGTCGGCCCCGACACCCACGTGGCCTCGCTCTTCCCGGAACACCCGGCGACCCGTGAGACCGAACGCACGGTGGTCGGCGTCCACGGCGCCCCGAAGCCCCCGCCCACCCGGATCTCCCTGACGCTCCCGGCGATCCGGGCCGCCCGTGAGGTCTGGCTCCTCGCGGCGGGCGAGGACAAGGCCGGCGCGGTGTCCATCGCCCTCGGCGGCACCGGGGAGGTCCAGGCCCCGGCGGCGGCCGCCTACGGCCGCTCCCGCACCCTGTGGCTCCTGGACCGCGCGGCAGCCGCGAAGCTCCCCTCCGGGATGTACCCGCCGGCCTCCTGACGTACGGCGAAGCGCCCCGCACCGACCGGTGCGGGGCGCTTCCTCATGTCAGGCGTGTCAGGCGTGTCAGCCGCGGCCGCCCAGCTCGCGGTAGGCGGCCACCAGGGCCTTCGTCGAGGCGTCCAGGCCCGGTACGTCCGCGCCCTCCGTCAGCGCGGGCTCGACCCGCTTGGCGAGGACCTTGCCGAGCTCCACGCCCCACTGGTCGAAGGAGTCGATGTTCCACACCGCGCCCTGGACGAACACCTTGTGCTCGTACAGCGCGATCAGCTGGCCCAGCACCGCCGGGGTGAGCTCGGCGGCCAGGATGGTGGTCGTCGGGTGGTTCCCGTGGAAGGTCTTGTGCGGGACCAGCGACTCGGCGGCGCCCTCCGCCCGTACCTCGTCGGCCGTCTTGCCGAAGGCCAGTGCTTGGGTCTGCGCGAAGAAGTTCGCCATCAGCAGGTCGTGCTGGGCGGCGAGGGAGGGTCCCAGCTCCGCCACCGGGCGCGCGAAGCCGATGAAGTCGGCGGGGATCATCTTCGTCCCCTGGTGGATCAGCTGGTAGTAGGCGTGCTGCCCGTTGGTGCCGGGCGTGCCCCACACCACCGGACCCGTCTGCCACTCCACCGGACTGCCCTCGCGGTCCACCGACTTGCCGTTGGACTCCATGTCCAGCTGCTGCAAGTAGGCGGTGAAGCGGGAGAGGTAGTGGCTGTACGGGAGCACCGCGTGCGACTGCGCGTCGAAGAAGTTGCCGTACCAGATGCCCAACAGCCCCAGCAGCAGCGGGGCGTTCTCCTCCGGCGGCGCCGTGCGGAAGTGCCGGTCCATGGTGTGGAAGCCGCCGAGCAGCTCGCGGAAGGCGTCCGGGCCGATCGCGATCATCAGGGAGAGGCCGATGGCCGAGTCGAAGGAGTAGCGGCCGCCGACCCAGTCCCAGAAGCCGAACATGTTGGCCGGATCGATGCCGAAGCCGGTCACCTTCTCGGCGTTGGTCGACAGCGCCACGAAGTGCCGTGCCACGGCCGCCGTGTCACCGCCGAGCCCCGCCAGCAGCCATTCGCGGGCCGAAGTGGCGTTGGTGATGGTCTCGATGGTGGTGAAGGTCTTGGAGGCGATGATGAACAGCGTCTCGGCCGGGTCCAGGTCGCGCACGGCCTCGTGCAGGTCCGCGCCGTCCACGTTGGACACGAAGCGCACCGTCAGATCGCGGTCGGCGAAGGCGCGCAGCGCCTCGTAGGCCATCGCGGGACCCAGGTCGGAGCCGCCGATGCCGATGTTGACGACGTTCCTGATGCGCTTTCCGGTGAAGCCGGTCCACTGCCCCGACCTGACCTGGCCGGAGAAGGCCGCCATCTTGTCGAGGACGGCGTGCACCTCGGGGACGACGTTCTCGCCGTCCACCTCGACGACGGCGTCCGCCGGAGCGCGCAGGGCGGTGTGCAGGACCGCCCGGCCTTCGGTCACGTTGATCTTCTCGCCGCGGAACATCGCCTCGCGCAGCCCGGCCACGCCCGTCGCCGCCGCCAGTTCGCGCAAGCGCGTCAGCGTCTCGTCGGTCACGAGGTGCTTCGAGTAGTCGATGTGCAGGTCCCCGGCGCGCAGGGTGTAGCCGACGCCGCGGCCCGGATTCTCCTCGAACAGCTCCCGCAGATGCGTCTGCCCGAGCTCCTCCCGGTGCTTGCCGAGTGCGAGCCACTCCGGCGTCCGGTTGAGCTTCGTACGGCTGTCTGCGTTCATCTCGGACATCAACCCACTTCTTCCGTCCTGTCGTGCCCCGCCGGGCTCCAACCTAAGGGATCCGAAGCGGCGTATCGGACATCGCCTTCGGCCCGGACGCGCGCAAAGAGGCCCGGTCACGCAGGAGAAGACTCCTGCGTGACCGGGCCTCAATTCATACGCCCTGGCGGATTCAGATCTCGCCGCGCAGTTTGGCGAGGGCCTCGGCGAGGATCGCCTCGCCGTCGGCGTCCGTGCGCCGCTCCCGTACGTACGCCAGGTGCGTCTTGTACGGCTCGGTACGCGGCGGCGCCGGCGGGTTGTCCCGGTCCTGGCCGGCCGGGAACCCGCAGCGCGGGCAGTCCCAGGTGTCCGGCACCTGCGCGTCGCTGGCGAAGCTCGGCTGCGTCTCGTGCCCGTTCGAGCACCAGAAGGAGATGCGCAGGCGGGGCGCGGACTCGCCGCGCTCGGCCTCACCCATCGGCCCCGCGCCGACCCGGCTACCACGGATCGCGTTGCCACTTGCCACGGTCGTAACTCCCCTGCGTGATGGTGCCGCCAAGCATGAGGTATGTCTGCTCAAGGCACCCCGGGTACGTAAAGCCCAACTCACGTTCAGCGTGCGGAGGGATCATCCCCCTCAGGTGCGGGGAGCAGAATAACTCGTTCCGCAACCAGGGTGCAGGACCTCATGATAGGCCGGGCTCCGCCGACCGGACTGCCGGAATGGCCAGAACGGTCAGCTGCTCGACTTCGACAGGAGGCCGAGCGCCATGATGCAGGCGAACCACAGCACACCGACCACGACGGTGATGCGGTCCAGGTTGCGCTCCGCCACGGACGAGCCACCGACGGACGACTGCATGCCGCCGCCGAACATGTCGGAAAGGCCGCCGCCCTTGCCCTTGTGCATCAGCACGAGCAGCATCAGCAGGGCGCTGAAGACGATCAGGGCGATCGAGAACCCCATAATCACGGCTGATTCCTACTTTCTGGCTTTTCTGGCTTTCCGGCTGTGTGCTGGATGTGCGCGGGGGCCAGCGGCTGGTGTTCAGCCTCTGGCCCCCGCAAGGGTACGACGGATCCGTCCTACCGCATACTCACTGGTCGCGGAAGCGGACGATCTTGACGAACTCGTCCGCGTCCAGTGCGGCGCCGCCGATCAGGGCGCCGTCGACGTCGGGCTGGGCCATGATCGCCGCGATGTTCCCGGACTTCACCGAGCCGCCGTACTGGATGCGGACCTTGTCGGCCAGCTCCTGCGAGTACAGCTCCGCGAGACGGCCGCGGATCGCACCGCAGACCTCCTGGGCGTCCTCGGGGGTGGCGACCTCGCCGGTCCCGATGGCCCACACGGGCTCGTACGCGATCACGATGGACTCGACCTGCTCGGCCGGGATGTCCTTGAGGCCGCCGTCGACCTGCTTCAGCGTGTACTCGACCTGCTGGCCGGCCTTGCGGATGTCCAAGCCCTCGCCGACGCACAGGATCGGGGTGAGCCCGTGGCGGTAGGCGGCCTTGACCTTGGCGTTGCAGAGCTCGTCGGTCTCGGCGTGGTACTGGCGGCGCTCGCTGTGGCCGACGGCCACGTACGTGCACTTCAGCTTCGAGAGCATCGAGCCGGAGATCTCGCCGGTGTAGGCGCCGGAGTCGTGCCCGGAGATGTCCTGGGCGCCGAACTTGATCTTCAGCTTGTCGCCCTCGACCAGGGTCTGGACGGAGCGGAGGTCGACGAAGGGCGGCAGGACCGCGACCTCGACGGCGTCGTAGTCCTTGTCGGCGAGCGCGAAGGCGAGCTTCTGGGTGTGGGCGATGGCCTCAAGGTGGTTGAGGTTCATCTTCCAGTTGCCCGCCATGAGCGGGGTGCGGTTGCTCATTAAGGGTCAGACCTCCAGTGCGGCGATGCCGGGGAGCGTCTTGCCCTCGAGGTATTCGAGGGAGGCGCCGCCACCGGTCGAGATGTGGCCGAAAGCGTTCTCGTCGAAGCCGAGCGTACGCACGGCCGCGGCGGAGTCGCCGCCGCCGACCACGGTGAACGCGCTGCTGTCGACGAGGGCCTGCGCGATCGCGCGGGTGCCTCCGGCGTAGTCGGGGTGCTCGAAGACGCCCACGGGACCGTTCCAGAAGACGGTCTCGGCGTCGGCGATCTTCGACGCGTACAGCTCACGGGTCTTGGGACCGATGTCCAGACCCTCCTTGTCGGCGGGGATCTTGTCCGCGTCGACGGTCTCGAAGACGGCCGGGGCCTTGGTCTTCAGGTCCGGGAAGTCGGCGGAGACCAGGACGTCGACCGGGAGGACCAGCTCGACGCCGCTCTTCTCGGCGCGCGCCATGTACTCCTTGACGGTGTCCACCTGGTCCTTCTGGAGCAGGGAGATGCCGACCTCGTAGCCCTTGGCGTAGAGGAAGGTGTACGCCATGCCGCCGCCGATCAGGATGCGGTCGGCCTTGCCGAGCAGCTCGTCGATGACGGCGAGCTTGTCGGAGACCTTGGCGCCGCCGAGGATGACGATGTACGGGCGCTTGACCTCGGCCGTCAGCTTCTTCAGGACGCCGACCTCGGTGGCGATGAGGGAGCCGGCCGCGTGCGGGAGGCGCGCGGGGAGGTCGAAGACCGAGGCGTGCTTGCGGTGGACGGCACCGAAGCCGTCGCCGACGTAGACGTCGGCGAGCTCCGCGAG
Source organism: Streptomyces sp. NBC_00190 (assembly GCF_036203305.1). Taxonomy (GTDB): domain Bacteria; phylum Actinomycetota; class Actinomycetes; order Streptomycetales; family Streptomycetaceae; genus Streptomyces. The sequence goes on from NZ_CP108131.1 coordinate 2,202,436, forward strand.
CTGGTCCGCGAAGGCGCCGCGCTCGGCGTCGTCCTTCGCGGTCTCACCGGCGTTGAAGCGCAGGTTCTCGATGACGGCGACCTGGCCGTCGACGAGGGCGGCGACGGTCTCCTTGGCGGAGTCGCCGACGGTGTCGGTGGCGAACGCCACGTCCGCACCGAGCAGTTCGCCGAGCCGGGCGGCTGCCGGGGCCAGCGAGAAGGCCGGGTCCGGGGCGCCCTTGGGGCGGCCCAGGTGCGAGGCCACGATGACGCGGGCGCCGGAGGCGGCGAGCTTCGCGATCGTGGGCTGGACGGCGCGGATGCGGCCGTCGTCGGTGATGGTGCCCCCGGCCAGCGGGACGTTGAGGTCCGCGCGGACGAAGACCCGCTTGCCCTTGACGCCCTCGGCGAGCAGTTCGTCGATCGTCTTCATGTGTTTCTACTCCTTTGTGCCCTTCGCTCGAAGGGCGAGGAAGGGAGAACGAGCAAGCAACAGGGCCCGTGCGGCGCTTCGTCGCGCTGCCCGGACCCTGTGCTCACACCGTGGTGCCTTACCTAGAACCGGGCGACCTTAGAGCTGGCCACCGACGAAGACCGTGAGGTCGACGAGACGGTTGGAGTAGCCCCACTCGTTGTCGTACCAGCCGACGACCTTAACCTGCGTCCCTTCCTGGACCATCGTCAGGGAGGAGTCGAAGGTGCAGGACGCGGGCCAGTTCACGATGTCGGAAGAGACGATCGCGTCCTCGGTGTAGTCGAGGATGCCCTTGAGCTGGCCCTCCGCGGCCTTCTGGAAGGCGGCGTTGATCTCTTCCACGGTGGTCTCGCGGGAGAGCTCCAGGACCAGGTCCGTGACCGAGCCGGTCGGGACCGGGACGCGCATGGCGATGCCGTCCAGCTTGCCCTTGAGCTGCGGGAGGACCAGCGCGGTGGCCTTGGCGGCACCGGTCGAGGTCGGGATGATGTTCTCGGCGGCGGCGCGGGCGCGGCGCAGGTCCGAGTGCGGGAAGTCCAGGATGCGCTGGTCGTTCGTGTACGCGTGGACCGTCGTCATCATGCCCTTGACGATGCCGAAGTTCTCGTCGAGGACCTTGGCCATCGGCGCCACGCAGTTGGTGGTGCAGGAGGCGTTGGAGATGACGTGGTGGTTGGCCGCGTCGTACTTGTCCTGGTTGACGCCCATCACGATCGTGATGTCCTCGTCCTTGGCCGGAGCCGAGATGAGGACCTTCTTCGCGCCGGCCGCGATGTGCTTGGCGGCGTCGGCCTTCTTGGTGAAGATGCCGGTCGACTCGATGACGATGTCGGCGCCCAGCTCACCCCAGGGGAGGTTCGCGGGGTCACGCTCGGCGAAGGTCTTGAAGGTGTTGCCGCCGACCGTGATGGTGTCGGCGGTGTGGGAGACCTCGTGCTTGAGGCGGCCCAGGATCGTGTCGTACTTGAGCAGGTGCACCAGGGTGGCGTTGTCAGTCAGGTCGTTGACACCGACGATCTCGATGTCCGCTCCCTGCTCAAGGAGCGCCCGGAAGTAGTTGCGGCCAATTCGGCCAAAACCGTTGATGCCTACGCGGATCGTCACGAACCGATCTCCTCGTTGGTGCGCCGGTAAGAGCGCCGGCGAGCTGTAAATGGGATGTCCCCGACCGCTTACGACCCTACCTCTCCGTGAGCTTTTGGGTGACATCGGTCGGAGCCTGACACGCCCCGAGGTCCGGCTCCGGAAGCTCCGGCACGGGACCTCGGGACCTTGTGCGCCGTCACTCAGGGTGAGTGCCGGGAGGGCCGCTGATCAGCGGTTCAGCGCTCGCAGCGCCTTACCGACGAGTAGCGCGCGGTCCGCGGGGGCCGGCAGGTGTTCCAGGCCGAAGCCGAGCAGTACGGTGTCACGCGTAGTGACCGCGGCATAGGACTTGTAGAGCTCTCCGGTCCGGGTCCAGTCGCCGGGAACTTCAGGGCTTCCCACAGGAGCGCCCTGGGCGGTCCAGGCGCCGAGGGAGGTCTCGAACCCCTCCACGGCCTGGTCCGCGCCGCCGACCTTCAGGCGTGCCTCGTCCGCGAAGACGCCGCGGCCGCCGGAGCCTCCGTCGGTGATGTAGGAGAGCGAGACCTCGACGGTCTTGCCCGCGTAGGCGCTCAGGTCGAAGGAGAGCTGCTTCCAGCCGCCGGAGGAGCCCGTGAAGCTGTTCCACGCGCCGCTGGTGCCCTTGGAGGTGCAGCTGCCGCCGTCCAGGGTGAGGTAATGGCGCAGGAACGGATGGCCGTTGACGAAGAATCCGGCCCCGCACTCCTCGGGAACGGCCGTGCTGCTCAGGCCGCCCGCGTCCGGCAGGGTGGTCCAGTCGTCCCCGCCCACCGTGTGCGCCTCCAGCACGGCGTGGTCGTAGGCCTCCTCGGTGTTCCAGCTCAGCGCGAGCGCCAGCTGCGGCTTGTCGGCGGCGGTGACCTTGGTCAGGTCGACCGTGCGGACCAGCCGCTTCCAGTCGTCGTCCTCGTGGAGGGCCGAGGCCATCGAGGTGCCCGCGTAGGGGGCGTACGGGTTCACGATGCTGGTGAACTGGCCCGCCTGCGCGCTCTTGAACTGCGGGAACTGCGCAGGAGCCAGGGTCTCGGAGGTCACGGTGTAGGAGCCGGGGGCGTTCAGCGGGTTGCCCGCGGCGTCGCCGAGGCCGCCCTTCGCGCCGTTCAGCAGCCCTCCGCCGGTGAAGCCGGTGGCACCGGGGGTGCTGGTACGGCCGTACGCGCCGAGCCAGTACTGGCTGAAGTCGTTGGTCACGGCGCGGCCGACCTGGGCGTTGCCGCCCGCCAGCTCACCGGCCTCGATCAGCTTGCCGCCCTCGTTCAGGAAGTCGCGCACCGCCAGCTGGGTGTCGCCGCCGGGCGTCTTGGCGCCGGTGTAGTGGACGGCCGTACCGAAGTGGGACAGCACGCCGAGGTGGTGCGGGACGCCCTGGGTGGCGACGTCCCAGACCGCGGCGGACCTGCCGTTGGCCCGCAGGGCGTCGACGTAGGCCTGGGCGTGCTGGGCCTTGGCGCCCTCCTCCGCGATCACCAGCACGTCCGCGCGCGGCCGCTCGGCCACCGTGTACGTGAAGTGCTCGCTGGAGACCGTCTTGCCGGAGGAGCGGTCGCGGCCGGTGAACCAGACCTCGACCTTGTCGCCGGGCCTGGCGCCGTCCACCTTGGCCCGGTACTCGTCGAACCAGTTGTTGTCGTCGCCGCCGTAGACGTCGCCGCCCTTCCAGGCCTTGAGGTCCTCGTCGTGCGTGCGGCCGCCGTTGATCCTGAAGTTGAGCTCCTTGTCCTTCAGCGCCTTGCGGGCCGTGACGGCGACCGTCTGGTCCTCGCCGCGGGCGACGTAGGAGGTGGTGAAGGGGTCGAGCGTGAAGTCGGCGGCCTTCAGGCCCACGGAGGACGCCGGCCGGTCCGGGTGCGCGGCGCTCTCGCCGACCGAGAGGGCGAAGGAGACGTTCTTGGCGAACTCCGCCTGGATGAGCTTCTCGTCGTCCGGGAAGTTGAAGCCGGAGGCGCAGTCCTCGGGCTTCCACTGGTCGTTCGGGTCGCTCGCGGAGGCCGTCTGGCAGGTGGTCATCTCCGGCGTGAACATCATGACGCCGTTGACGTTGGAGGCGTGGCCGTCGGCCTCGCCGTTGGTGGTGTAGAGCTCGGAGGAGACCTGGGGGTAGTAGCCGGGGACGGCGGGGTTCTCCGGGGTGCCGGCGAGCGCCTTGTAGGCGATGTCGTCGGGGGTGGGGGTGGCCACCTGCCAGCCCACGCCGTAGAGCAGCAGCTCGGCGGCGGAGTGGTAGTTGACGGCGTACTCGAAGCCGATGCGCTTCTCGAAGGCGTCGAGGGCGGCGGTCTCGGGCTCGGAGGACGCCTTGGGGCCACGGTAGGTCTCGCTCGCCTGGCTGGGCGAGGAACCCTCGTTGTCGTAACCCCACTTGAAGGCGAAGTTCCGGTTGAGGTCGACCCCGTCGCCGGTGGTGATCTTGCCGTCGCCGTTGTTGTCGCGCAGGTTCTTGCGCCACAGCCGCTCGCCGCCGGGCGCGTGCGTGTAGTCGTACCCGTCGGGGTTGGCCGAGAGCAGGAACCACAGCTCCGTGGAGTCCACGAGGCTGGTGATGCGCGGGTCCTTGCCGTAGTTGTCGAGGGTGTGGTGCATCAGCCGCCGGGTCATCTCGGGGGTGATCCACTCACGGGCGTGCTGGTTGGACATGTAGAGCACGGACGGCTTGTCGCCGTCCTTGGTCTTCCTGGCGTTCTTGCTGACCTTGAGGGCGAGGATGTCCTTGCCCTGGACGGTCTTGCCGATGGAGACGACCTTGGTGAGCGCCGGGTTCTGCTGGGCGGTCCGCAGGATCTCCTCCTGGAGGCCGCCCTTGCCGCTGTACGGGCGGAACACGCCGTCCCCGGCGGCCTTGGCTCGGGCCAGGCCCTCGGCCGGGACCTTGTGCTCGGTGAGCTTGACGCCCTGGGCGGTCAGCTCCCCGGCCTGGGCGCCGGTGAGGAAGAGCTCGACGCGGGCGGTGCCGGTCTGCGGGACCTGCTTGCCGAGCTCGTGGGCGTCCTGGCCGGCCGCGAGGACGAGCGGGACCTGCTCCCGGGTGATGTCGGCGTCGTAGACCCGCACGTCGGCATCGGATGCGGCATCGGATGTGGCCATGGAACCCGGCTGGGCCTGCGCCGCGCCGGGCAGTACGGCAAGTGTGGTTCCGAAGACGAGTGCGCTTGCGGCGAGGATCGATCTCGCGCGGTGCCTCATGTGCCCCCCTGGGCGTCGTCTGCCACGAAAGCGTTCGGACGCCAGCCTCAAGACCGGCCCATGCTCATGTCAATGGGGCCTACGGGAAAGGGACCCGCGCGGGTGATCGCGTGGGTCCCTTTGACGTACGGCTTCTCGACTAACCGGCCATGTTGTCGGCCATCTCCTCGCTGAGGTCGAGGTTGGACTCCGTACCCGGGATGCCGAGGTCCTGGGCCCGCTTGTCGGCCATCGCCAGCAGACGGCGGATCCGGCCCGCGACGGCGTCCTTGGTCAGCGGCGGGTCGGCGAGCGCGCCGAGCTCCTCCAGGGAGGCCTGCTTGTGCTCCATGCGCAGCCGGCCGGCCGCGGCGAGGTGCTCGGGGACCTCCTCGCCGAGGATCTCCAGCGCGCGCTGGACGCGGGCTCCGGCGGCCACCGCGGCCCGCGCCGAGCGGCGCAGGTTGGCGTCGTCGAAGTTGGCGAGGCGGTTGGCGGTGGCGCGCACCTCGCGCCGCATCCGCCGCTCCTCCCAGGCCAGCACCGACTCGTGCGCGCCGAGCCGGGTCAGCAGCGCGCCGATCGCGTCGCCGTCACGGACCACGACCCGGTCGACTCCGCGTACCTCGCGCGCCTTGGCGGCGATGGAGAGCCTGCGGGCGGCGCCCACCAGGGCCAGGGCGGCCTCCGGACCGGGGCAGGTGACCTCCAGGGAGGAGGACCGGCCCGGCTCGGTCAGCGAGCCGTGGGCCAGGAAGGCGCCGCGCCAGGCCGCCTCGGCGTCGCAGGTGGCACCGGAGACCACCTGGGGCGGGAGACCCCGGATGGGCCGTCCGCGGCCGTCCACGAGGCCCGTCTGGCGCGCCAGCTGGTCGCCGCCGGCCACGACCCGGACCACGTAGCGGCTGCCGCGGCGCAGTCCGCCCGGAGCCATGACCACCAGGTCCGAGGAGTGGCCGAAGATCTCCAGGATGTCCTTGCGCAGCCGGCGGGCGGCGATCCCGGTGTCCAGCTCCGCCTCGATGACGATGCGGCCGCTCACCAGGTGCAGCCCGCCCGCGAACCGAAGGATCGCCGAGACCTCCGCCTTCCTGCAGCAGGTCCGGGTGACGGGGAGGCGGGAGATCTCATCCTTCACCGCGGGCGTCATCGCCATGGGCCGATCCTTCCATGCATCCGAAAAATACGGTCGTACGCGGCGGCGAGCAGCTCCGGATCATGCTTCGGAGAGCCGTCTTCCCTGGCCACCGGCGCCAGCTCGACCGCGGCACCGAACCGTTTTGCGGCATCGGCCAGGGACTCGCGGTCGGGCACGGCGGCCTCGTCGGCCAGCACCACGTCCAGGGCGAGTTTAGGGGCGTGTCGGGCCAAAACCTCCAAATGACGCTGCGGAGAGAAGCCCTCTGTTTCGCCGGGCTGCGGCGCGAGGTTCAGCGAGAGGACCCTGCGGGCCTTCGTTTCGACCAGTGCGTCCAGCAGTTCCGGCACCAGCAGGTGGGGAATCACGGAGGAGAACCAGGACCCCGGACCGAGCACCACCCAGTCGGCGTCCAGGACGGCCGCGACGGCCTCCGGCACGGCCGGCGGGTCGCCGGGCACGACCTGCACGGAGAGCACCTCGCCGGGGGTGAGGGCGACGGTGGCCTGCCCGCGGACGGTGTCGACGTCCTCGGGGCGCGCCGGGTCGTGGCCCCTGACCAGGGCCTGGAGCTCCAGCGGCACGGCCGACATCGGCAGGACGCGGCCTTGCGCGCCGAGCAGCTTGCCGACCAGGTCGAGGGCCTGGACGGGGTCGCCGAGCTGTTCCCACAGGGCGACGATCAGCAGGTTGCCGACGGCGTGCCCGTGCAGGTCGCCCTCGGACTGGAAGCGGTGCTGGATGACGCGGGCCCAGGTCTGGCCCCAGTCGTCGTCCCCGCACAGCGCGGCCAGCGCCTTGCGCAGGTCGCCGGGCGGCAGCACGCCGAGCTCCTCCCGGAGCCGGCCGCTGGATCCGCCGTCGTCGGCGACGGTGACCACGGCGGTGAGGTCACCGGTGATCCGGCGCAGGGCTGCGAGGGAGGCCGACAGGCCCTGGCCGCCGCCCAGCGCGACCACCTTGGGCGCGGTGCCGCGCCGTCGGCCGGAACGGCGTGCACCGTCCTCGCCCCGGGAGGGGGCAAGGCGGCGCAGGCGGCTCAGCCGCGGGGTCCGTGCGGTCACTCGCGCCCCATGTCCCGGTGGACTACGACGGTCTCGACTCCCTCGGAGGCGAGGCGGGCGGCGAGCTTCTCGGACATGGCCACGCTGCGGTGCTTGCCGCCCGTGCACCCGACCGCGATGGTCACGTACCTCTTGCCCTCGCGGCGGTAGCCGGTGGCGATGAGCTGGAGCAGCTCGGTGTAGCGGTCGAGGAACTCCTTGGCGCCGGGCTGGCTGAAGACGTACCCCGACACCTCCTCGTTGAGCCCGGTGAAGGGGCGCAGCTCCGGCACCCAGTGCGGGTTGGGGATGAAGCGGCAGTCGACGACGAGGTCGGCGTCGACGGGGAGGCCGTACTTGTAGCCGAAGGACATGACGGTGGCCCGCAGCTCGGGCTCCTCGTCCCCGGCGAACTGCGCGTCCATCTTGGCGCGCAGCTCGTGCACGTTCAGGCTGGAGGTGTCGATCACCAGGTCGGCGTCGCCGCGCAGCTCGCGCAGCAGGTCGCGCTCGGCGGCGATGCCGTCGGTGATGCGCCCGTCGCCCTGGAGCGGGTGCGGGCGGCGGACCGATTCGAAGCGGCGGACCAGCGCGTCGTCGGAGGACTCCAGGAAGACGATGCGGCGGGTGACGCCCTTGCTGTCGAGGTCGGCGAGGGACTCGCGCAGGGCGTCGAAGAACTGGCGGCCGCGGACGTCGACGACGACGGCGATGCGCGCCACGTTGCCCTGGGAGCGGGCGCCGAGCTCCACCATGGTGGGGATCAGCGCGGGCGGAAGGTTGTCGACGACGAACCAGCCGAGGTCCTCCAGACACTTGGCCGCCGTACTGCGGCCGGCCCCGGACATGCCGGAGATGATCACCAGCTCGGGGATGGCCGCCTCGGCGGTCTCGCCGGGCTCCACTGTCGTGCCCGTACTCACCTGTGCTCCGTCTCGGTCGTGCGCGGTCTCGTGCTCGGTCATTGCTCGGTCCCCCGTTCGGACGATGTTCCCCCAGCTGACGCTGGGAGGTGCCCCCACCCAGCTACCGCTGGGAGGAGCCCCCGCCCGCGGGGGCGGGGTTCTCATCCTCAATGATCTCTCCTGTGGCCGTGTTGACGGCAGGACCAGCGGGAACCGCCCGGGCGAGGGCCGCGGCCACGGTCTCCGCCGTCTTGCGGCCTATGCCGGGGACCTCGCAGATCTGGTCGATTGTCGCCTGTCTCAGCTTCTTCACCGAACCGAAGTGTTTGACCAGGGCCTGCTTGCGCGTCTCGCCCAGCCCGGGCACCTCGTCCAGCGGGCCCGCCTTGAGCCGCTTTCCGCGCTTGTTGCGCTGGTACTGGATGGCGAACCGGTGGGCTTCGTCACGTACCCGCTGGAGCAGGTAGAGGCCCTCGCTGGTGCGGGGCAGCACCACCGGGTCGTCCTCGCCGGGCAGCCAGACCTCCTCCAGCCGCTTGGCCAGGCCGCACACGGCCACGTCGTCGACCCCGAGCTCCTCCAGGGCCCGCTTGGCGGCGGCGACCTGCGGCTGCCCGCCGTCGACCACGACGAGCTGCGGCGGGTACGCGAAGCGCCTGGGCCGCCCGTCCTCGTCGGGCGACGCGCCGTCGCCCTCCTCCGGTTCCCACTCCCCGGTCTTCAGCTTCTCCTGGAGGTAGCGGCGGAAGCGCCGGGAGACGACCTCGTGCATGGAGCGGACGTCGTCCTGCCCCTCGAAGGATTTGATCTGGAAGCGCCGGTACTCGCTCTTCCTCGCCAGCCCGTCCTCGAAGACGACCATGGAGGCGACCACGTCGTCGCCCTGGAGGTGCGAGATGTCGAAGCACTCGATGCGCAGCGGCGCGCTGTCCAGCTCCAGGGCCTCGGCGATCTCCTCCAGGGCCCGGGAGCGGGTGGTCAGGTCGCTGGCGCGCTTGGTCTTGTGCAGGGCGAGGGACTGCTGCGCGTTGCGGTGGACGGTCTCCATGAGGGCCTTCTTGTCGCCGCGCTGCGGTATGCGCAGGCTGACCTGCGACCCGCGCCGCTCGGCGAGCCACTGGCTCAGCGTGGGCGTGTCCTCGGGGAGCGCCGGGACGAGCACCTCCTTGGGGACGGCCTCGCCCTTCTCCTCCCCGTACAGCTGCTGGAGGGCGTGCTCGACGAGTCCGGCGGTGTCGACGGCCTCGACCTTGTCGGTGACCCAGCCGCGCTGGCCGCGGACCCTGCCGCCGCGTACGTGGAAGATCTGCACGGCGGCTTCGAGCTCGTCCTCGGCGACCGCGATGAGGTCGGCGTCGGTGGCGTCGGCGAGGACGACCGCATTCTTCTCCATGGCGCGGCGCAGCGCCCCGATGTCGTCGCGCAGCCGGGCAGCCTTCTCGTACTCCATCTCCTCGGCGGCCTCGTGCATCTCCTGCTCCAGGCGGGAGAGGTACGTCCCGGTCCGGCCGGCCATGAAGTCGCAGAAGTCCTCGGCCAGTTCGCGGTGCTCCTCGGGGGTGACCCGGCCGACGCAGGGCGCGGAGCACTTGCCGATGTAGCCGAGCAGGCAGGGCCGGCCGATCTGCGCGGAGCGCTTGAACACTCCCGCGGAGCAGGTCCGTACCGGGAACACGCGGAGCATCAGGTCGACGGTCTCGCGGATGGCCCAGGCGTGCCCGTACGGACCGAAGTAGCGCACGCCCTTCTTCTTCGGCCCGCGCATGACCTGGACCCGCGGGTACTCCTCGTCGAGGGTGACGGCGAGGGAGGGGTAGCTCTTGTCGTCGCGGTACTTGACGTTGAACCGCGGGTCGTACTCCTTGATCCAGGAGTACTCCAGTTGGAGCGCCTCGACCTCGGTGGAGACGACCGTCCACTCGACGGAGGCGGCGGTGGTCACCATGGTGGCGGTACGGGGGTGCAGCCCGGCGAGGTCCTGGAAGTAACTGGCCAGGCGCTGGCGCAGGCTCTTGGCCTTCCCGACGTAGATCACCCGGCGGTGCTCGTCGCGGAATCTGTAGACCCCCGGGGAGTCGGGGATCTGTCCCGGCTTGGGGCGGTAGCTGGAAGGGTCGGCCATGCCAACCACCCTACTGGCGCGGGCTGACAACGGACCGTACCCGTCGCCTCCGGCCGGGGCCCGGGCGGTCCGCGCCGCGGGGCCTGGCCCCTGGCCTCCGGCGGAAGCCAGGGGCCTGCGGGCGCGGGGGCTACGCCTCGGCGGCGACGCGGCGGCGGCGCAGGGCCAGCGCCCCGGCCCCGCCCAGCACGATCGCCCCGGCGGCCGCGGCCGTCAGCGTCAGCGTCGCCGTCGCCGTCCGCGTCGCGTCGGGCTCCGGGGAAGCCGCGAAACCACCGGCCCCGCCCCCCTTGGCATAGGCCGAGCCGGGGAGCTTGTCCCCGTACGCCTCGGCGACCCGAGCCCGGTACGCGCCCAGGCTCGTCCCCCCGGCGCCCACGGCCCGCACCGCGTCCTCGTCCAGCGGCAGCACCCTGCTGCCCCCGGCCACGTACCAGGCGTCGATCTGCGGCTCCCGGAACACGGTCCCTCCGGGCAGCTTCGCGGCGCCCAGCTGCGCGTAGCGGAATTCGTCGTCGCCGGTGGCGATGTTCACGACCTGCCAGCCGGCCTCCGTCCGCGCGGTCCACAGCGCGGCCTGCTGCCCGTCGGAGGAGACCGCCTTGCTGGCGAGGAACTCCAGGCGGGCGACGGGCGCCCCCGCCTTGCCCGCGACGAACTCCGGGGAGAGGTAGCTGACCGGTATCGCCTCCCCCTCTATCCGGGGCTGCGCGGCTGCCGGCGAGACCTTGCCCTCCCGGGCGAAGAAGCGGGAGAGCGTGGCCGTGCTGTCGGGGGCGGCGGCCACCTGCGCGGCGGCCGCCCGGTTCTCGGCCGTGGCGGCCTGGGGCTGCGGCACGGGGGCGGCGACGGCCTGCGGGGCGAGGCCGAGGAGGGCGGTGGCCGCGAGGACCACGGTGGCGGCGGTGGCGGTGGCGCGCAGGGTCATGGCGCTCACGCCCCGATCCGGTAGAGGGAGTGGGTCCAGGAGAAGGTGCTGTTGTCCACGTACCAGGCGTGCGAGGCCCAGTTGTAGCGGTCGCTTGAGGGCCACGGGTCGCCCCAGTAGACCCAGCTGCTGGCGGTGTCGTAGCCGTAGATCACGTGCATGTGGCCACCTCCGCCCGACCACTGGATCCGGGTCTCGATCGGCCGGTTGGCGTTGATCTCGGTCTGGACGGTGGAGTACTGGAGCCAGCCGGTCACGTACGAGCCGGGGCTGATGCCCGCCCAGCGCAGCCCGGTCTGGACGTTGCCGAGGGTGGCCTGGTTGTTGGGGCAGTCGTAGCCCTGCTGGCGGTTGAAGGCGGCATTGCAGAACTGGTTCTGGCTGTAGTTGCGGCCGAACCAGGTGGCGATGGTGTTGCCGCCCGCGGCCCAGCACCAGTTGGTCTTCTCCTGCGCCTGCATGGTGATGTTCAGGCGCTTGTACGCGAGGGCGGCGCTTTCGGCCGGGGCGGCGGCGGTACCGGCGGCGGCGCTGGTACCGGCAGCGGTGGTATCGGCGGCGGCGGCGGTGCCGGCACCGAGGGACAGGGCGAGGAGCAGGGCGGAGATGACGGCGGCTGGGGAATGCCGCCGGATTCTGTTGCGCATCGCGTTCCTCCCGAGGCGGGGATGTGGGGGTGGAGGAGCGCGTCCGGACGCTGTGGAGGAGCATCAGGGTGTTGTCCGGATCAGGTCAACCCGCTTCAATACGCGGTGACACCGCCGTGTGAACGGTGGGGCTGCGGTGTGAATGGTGACTGTCGTTTCATCTGGTCCGGCAGAGCCGCCGACGCGATCCACGGTGCCCGCGCGCGTGAACGTTCACAGAGGAGGCGCCATGCGGCCGACCGGGGACACGGCGGACTCGGCCGACGCGGCAGAACTCAGCCGGCTGCTGCGCGGCGGCCCCTTCCACCTCGCCCTGCGCGCCGCCCTCGCCGCGCGTGGACTTCCCCTGCACCGGGTCCAGCACCGGCTCGCGGCCCGGGGGATCAAGGTCGGTGTCACCAGCCTCAGCTACTGGCAGCAGGGCGCCCGGCGGCCGCGGCACGCCGAGTCCCTGCGGGCCGTGACGGCCCTGGAGCAGATCCTGGAGCTGCCCGACGGGGCCCTCGTCCGGCTGCTCCTCGCCCCGGAACCCGCCCCCGGGCCCGCCCGCCCGGCCGCCCGCTCGTACCGGGCCCTGTTCAGCGTCGGCGGGACGGTGGAGCAGCTGCTGGACGGGATGGAACTCCCGTCGGACGGCGGACTGCACACGCTCGCCCACCACGAGCGGGTCCGCATCGGCCCGGCGGGCGAGATGCTGGCCCGCGAGTCGCAGCAGATCGTCCGGGCCCACCGGGACGGGGTCGACCGCTACGTCGCCGTCCACCACGGCGATCCGGGCTGCGACGTGTCCCGGATCAGCGTGACGGCGTACGAGAACTGCCGCACGGGCCGTGTGCGGTGCCACCCGGAGGCCGGGGTGGTGGTCGCGGAGCTGCTCTTCGACGCCCGGTTGCGGCGCGGGGACACGTACGTCTTCGGCTACGGCATCGAGGACGGCACGGGCGTCCGCAGCGGCGAGTACGTGCGCGGCTTCAGCTACGCGGGCGGCCAGTACATGCTCCAGGTCCGCTTCGACGAGTCCGCCCTGCCGGTGCGCTGCCGCCGCTTCGCGCGCAGCGGGCCGAAGGCCGCGCGCACCGGCCTCGCGGACCTCACGCCGAGCGGCCGCCACCGGGCGGTGCACCTGGTGGAGCAGGCGGTACGGCGCGGGATCCTCGGGATCGTCTGGGACTGGGACTGACCGGCCCGCTCCCGGTCAGCCCGCGACGAGCTTGCCGTTCTCCGCCTTGACGGGGACCGCGGGCAGCGGGTCGGTGGCCGGGCCGCGCAGCACCTTGCCGGTCGCCACGTCGAAGCGGCTGCCGTGGCAGGGGCAGTTGCCCTCACCTTCGACGATCTTGTCCAGTACGCAGCCGGCGTGCGTGCACTGGGCGCTGAACGCCTTGTATTCGCCCTCCGCCGGGCAGCTGACGATCAGCTTCCGCTCCCGGTACAGTTTCGCCCCGCCGACCGGGACCTCGGCCGCGGCTCCCAGCTCCACCGGGGCGGTGGGCGTCGCGGGAGTGTTCCCGCCGGTACGGCTCTCGGTGGAGCAGGCCGCGAGTGCCGCTCCGGCGCCGGCCGCTCCCGCGAGCGCGGCGGCGCCCCTGAGCACGGTACGGCGGGCGGGGGACGGCGACACGGACATGGAACTCTCCTGGAGAAGCGGGCGGGGCACGGCGCACCCGACGATACCGCCGTCCGATGGGGTACCTTCCCCCGCGTGATCGTCGTCGGCGGAGAAGCCCTCATCGACCTGGTGCCCGTGGCACGGCCGCCGGGCGCCCTGCTGCCCCGGCCGGGCGGCGGACCGTACAACACCGCTCTCGCGCTCGGCCGCCTCGGCGCCGAGGTGGCCTTCTGCTCCCGGGTCTCGGCCGACGGCTTCGGCGAGAACCTGCTGACCGGGCTGCGGGCGGCCGGCGTGGACCTGTCGCTCGTGCAGCGCGGGCCGGAGCCGACCACCCTCGCCGTGCCCTCGCTGGCCCCGGACGGCTCGGCCTCGTACGGCTTCTACGTCGAGGGCACCGCGGACCGGCTGTTCACCCTGCCGCCCACCCTCCCGGCCTCCGTACGGGCCCTCGCGCTCGGGACCTGCTCGCTCGTGCTGGAGCCGGGCGCGAGCGCGTACGAGACCCTGCTGCGCCGGGAGTCGCGGCGCGGGCTGCTGACCCTGCTGGACCCCAACATCCGGCCGGCGCTGATCGCGGATCCGGCGGCCTACCGCGCCCGGTTCCTGACCGGGCTGCTGCCGTACGCGTCCGTCCTCAAACTGTCGGAGGAGGACGCCTTCTGGCTGGGGGGCCGGCCCCGCGACTGGCTGGCGGCGGGGCCGTCGGCCGTGGTCCTGACCCGGGGCGCGGCGGGGCTGACGGTCTGGACGCGGGAGGGCGCGGAGCACTCGGTGGCGGCCCGCCGGGTCACGGTGGCGGACACGATCGGGGCGGGCGACACCGTCAACGCCGCTCTGCTGCACCGGCTCTCAGATGCGCGGGACCGCGCGGTGGACTGGCCCGACGTGCTGGCCTACGCCGCGCACGCGGCGGCCTTGACCTGCACGCGGGCGGGCGCGGAGCCGCCGTACGCGGCGGAGCTGTAGCGCTTCAGCGCAGTGCGGCAGCGCTTCAGCGCAGTGCGGCCCAGACCGTCCGGGCCACGGCGGGGGCGAACTCCTCCACCGGCTGGACCACGTCCGCACCGGAGAAGTGCAGGAAGAAGGCCCGCTGGAAGCAGGCGCCGAGCAGCAGGGACGCGGCGGCCCGCGGATCGGCGTCGGGGCGCAGCCGTCCGGCGTCGAGCTCGCGCCGCAGCCGCCCGGCCAGGGCGTTGAGGATCACGTGCGGCCCGGCGCCGATCTTCCGCACGCCCTCGCGGTGGCGGGTGAGCAGGACGGGGTCGGCGAAGAGCGAGGCGGCCATGGGCATCGCGTCGGCGTAGAAGAGCGAGGCGTGCCGGGCGATGGCGGCGAGCCCCTCTTCGACCCCTCCCTCGGATCCCTCCTCGGCTCCCTGCCCGACCGCGCCCTCTCCCGGCTCGGCGAGCAGGGCGGTCATGAGCGGGCCCGCGTTGGGCGTGCGCTCCATCAGCACCCGCACGAACAGCTCTTCCTTGTTCGCGAAGTGCTTGTAGAGCGCGGCCTCGGAGCAGCCGGCCTCGCGGGCGATGGCCTTGGTGGTGGCATTCGCCAGTCCACTGGTGCGCATCAGGGTCTCGGCGGCGTCGAGGAGCCGCTCGGGGGTGGGGCGGCTTGACTTTGAGGTGAGCATTCACTCACCCTAGTCGAAGCGAGGGTGAGTGAATGCTCACCCACCACCTGCTCCACCTCTTCGGCCACGGGGGAATCCATGAAGATCACGGTGTTCGGTGCCACGGGCGGCGTCGGCCGCGAAGTCGTCCGGCAGGCACTCGACGCGGGGCACGAGGTGACCGCGGTGGTCCGCGACCCGGCCCGCCTGCCCGTTCCCGCCCACGAGCGGCTCCACGTGGCCACGGTGGCCGACGTGACCGACCAGGAGGCGCTGCTGCCGGTGGTGAGCGGCCAGGACGCGGTGGTCTCCGCACTGGGCGCGGCGACCAACAAGCAGGCCAAGCAGACTCCCATCGCGGGCCCGGCCCTCGACGCGATCACCTCGGCCATGGACCGGGCGGGCGTGCGGCGGCTGTCCGCCGTCAGCGCCGCTCCGGTCGGCCGGCTACCGGACGGCGAGGGGGTGTTCACCCGGGCCGTGGTCTACCCGCTGCTGCGCAGGCTGCTGCGGGACGTGTACGCGGACCTCGCGGACATGGAGGCGGCGATGGGGGCGAGCGGTACGCAATGGACGGTCATCCGCCCGCCGATGCTCCAGAACAAGCCCCACACCGGGAGGTACCGGCGCGCGATCGACGGCAACGTGCGGGGCGGCCGGGTCATCCCCCGCGCGGACGTCGCGGACGCCCTGCTGGCGAGCCTGACGGACCCGGCCACCGCCGGCCACGCGGTGGGCGTGGCGTCGTAGGGCCGCCCGGCCCCGCTGGCGGGGCTCCGCCCAAGAGCCCGCGGCAGCCCCCGCAACGGCGCCGCAGACGCAGAGGGGCCCGGCCGGCCGGCCGAGCCCCTCCCGCCGCGCTCAGCGCAGCGGCTACGCCTTGCGGGCCCGCGCCGCCGTCTTCTTGGCCGGGGCCGCCTTCTTCGCGGCAGCGGCCGTGGCCGCCTTCTTGGCCGGGGCCTTCTTCGCCGCGGCCCTCGCCGGGGGCACCACCGCGTCGGAGACGCGGTCCGCCCCCAGGATGTCCCGCAGGAACTTGCCCGTGTGGCTCGCGCCCACCGACGCGACCTGCTCCGGCGTGCCCTCGGCCACCACCAGGCCACCGCCGTATCCGCCTTCCGGGCCCATGTCGATGACCCAGTCCGCGGTCTTGATGACGTCCAGGTTGTGCTCGATGACGATCACCGAGTTCCCCTTGTCCACCAGCCCCGACAGCACCTTGATCAGCTTCGAGATGTCCTCGAAGTGCAGACCCGTCGTCGGCTCGTCCAGCACGTACACCGTCCGGCCCGTCGACCGCTTCTGGAGCTCCGAGGCCAGCTTCACGCGCTGCGCCTCGCCACCCGACAGCGTCGGCGCGGACTGGCCGAGGCGGACGTAGCCCAGCCCGACCTCATTCAGCGTTTTCAGGTGGCGTGCGATCGTCGGCACCGCCTCGAAGAAGTCCAGCGCCTCCTCGATCGGCATGTTGAGGACTTCCGCGATGGACTTGCCCTTGTAGTGGACCTCCAGCGTCTCCCGGTTGTACCGGTCGCCGTGGCAGACCTCGCACGGGACGTAGACGTCCGGCAGGAAGTTCATCTCGATCTTGATCGTGCCGTCGCCGGAGCAGTTCTCGCACCGGCCGCCCTTCACGTTGAAGGAGAAGCGGCCCGGCAGGTAGCCGCGCACCTTCGCCTCCATCGTCTCCGCGAACAGCTTGCGCACGTGGTCGAAGACACCCGTGTACGTCGCCGGGTTGGAGCGCGGCGTCCGGCCGATCGGCGACTGGTCGACGTGCACGACCTTGTCGACGAGGTCGTCGCCGTCCACCCGGGTGTGCCGTCCCGGCACCGACCGGGCGCCGTTGAGCTCGCGCGCCAGGTGCGTGTAGAGGATGTCGTTGACCAGGGTCGACTTGCCCGAGCCCGACACACCCGTGACGGCCGTGAGCACGCCGAGCGGGAAAGCGACGTCGATGTCCTGGAGGTTGTTCTCCTTGGCCCCGTGCACGGTCAGCTTCCGCTCACCGTTCACGGGACGGCGTACGTCCGGGATCGCGATGGACCGCTTGCCGGACAGGTACTGCCCGGTCATCGAGTCGGTGTTCTTCAGCAGCTCCTTCAGCGAACCGCTGTGCACCACCTTGCCGCCGTGCTCGCCGGCGCCCGGGCCGATGTCCACGACCCAGTCGGCCACCTTGATGGTGTCCTCGTCGTGCTCGACCACGATGAGCGTGTTGCCCATGTCCCGCAGCCGCACCAGCGTCTCGATCAGCCGGTGGTTGTCGCGCTGGTGCAGGCCGATGGAGGGTTCGTCCAGCACGTAGAGCACGCCGACCAGGCCGGAGCCGATCTGCGTCGCGAGGCGGATGCGCTGGGCCTCGCCGCCCGACAGGGTGCCGGCGGCGCGGTTCAGCGAGAGGTAGTCCAGGCCGACGTCGACGAGGAAGCGGAGCCGCTCGTTGACCTCCTTCAGGACCCGCTCGGCGATCTTCTTGTCGCGGGCGTCGAGCCGCATCCGGCCGAGGAAGTCCGCGCACTCGCTGATCGACATCGCGGCGACCTCGGCGATGGACTTCTCCATCACCGTCACGGCGAGCACGATCGGCTTGAGGCGGGTGCCCTCACAGGTCGGGCAGGGCACCTCGCGCATGTAGCCCTCGAAGCGCTCGCGGCTGGCGTCGCTCTCGGACTCCGAGTGCCGCCGCTTGACGAAGGGCACGGCGCCCTCGAAGGCCGTGGTGTACGCCCGCTCCCGCCCGTACCGGTTGCGGTAGCGGACCTCGATCTGCGTCTTGTGCCCGTGGAGCAGGGCCTTCTTCGCGCGCACCGGCAGCCCGGCCCACGGGATGTCGGTCCGGAAGCCCAGTTCCCCGGCGAGCCCGCCGACCAGTCGCTGGAAGTAGTCCTTGGTGTGGCCGAGCGACCACGGCGAGACCGCGCCCTCGTCCAGGGACTTCTCCTCGTCCGGAACGATCAGCTCCGGGTCCACCTCCATGCGCGTACCGATGCCGGTGCACTCGGGGCAGGCGCCGAACGGCGAGTTGAAGGAGAAGGAGCGCGGCTCCAGCTCCTCGAAGGACAGGTCGTCGTACGGGCAGTAGAGGTGCTCGGAGTACATCCGCTCACGCTCGGGGTCGTCCTCGGCGAGGTCGACGAAGTCCAGGATGACCATGCCGCCGGAGAGGCCGAGGGCGGTCTCCACCGAGTCGGTGAGCCGGCGCTTTGCGCTGTCCTTGACGGTGAGGCGGTCGATGACCACCTCGATGGTGTGCTTCTCCTGCTTCTTCAGCGTCGGGGGCTCGGAGAGCTGGATGGTCTCCCCGTCCACCCGCGCCCGGCTGTAGCCCTTGGTCTGCAGATCGGCGAAGAGGTCGACGAACTCGCCCTTGCGCTCGCGCACCAGCGGCGAGAGCACCTGGAAGCGGCTGCCCTCGGGGAGCGCGAGCACCTTGTCGACGATGGCCTGCGGCGACTGGCGCGAGATCGGCCTGCGGCACTCGGGACAGTGCGGCTTCCCGATGCGGGCGAAGAGGAGGCGCAGGTAGTCGTAGACCTCGGTGATGGTGCCCACGGTCGAGCGCGGGTTGCGCGAGGTCGACTTCTGGTCGATGGAGACGGCCGGGGAGAGGCCCTCGATGAAGTCGACGTCGGGCTTGTCCATCTGCCCGAGGAACTGGCGGGCGTAGGACGAGAGCGACTCGACGTAGCGGCGCTGGCCCTCGGCGAAGATCGTGTCGAAGGCCAGGGAGGACTTGCCCGAACCGGAGAGTCCGGTGAAGACGATGAGTGAGTCGCGGGGCAGGTCGAGCGAGACATTCTTGAGGTTGTGCTCGCGAGCGCCACGAACGATGAGACGGTCGGTCACGCCGGTCCGCACCTTTCTTGAGAGAGCGGGGGGCACGGGGCCCCCGTCCCAGGGTATGGGGGGGCGCCTCTGCGATGGACTTGCTGTCCGGACTTCGAGCGTATAGCACGCACATTCGATTTACGGCACTACGCCAACCGCTTCACCCGATCGTGTGGCCGCGGGCCCGCGACCACTAGGCTCGGCTTCATGACTGATCATGTGCACGACCTGCGATCTGTACGTGAAGCGACCGAACGGCTCCTGACCGCGGTCGCGAAGCTGGACAACGCCGCCCTCGCCGAGGAGTCACTGCTCCCCGGCTGGAGCCGGGGCCACATCCTGGCCCACCTCGCGCGCAACGCGGACGCCCTCGTCAACGTCTTCGAGGGGCGCCCGATGTACGAGAGCGCCGAAGCCCGCGACCAGGACATCGAGCGCGATGCGGGCCGACCCCTGGAAGAACAGCTGGCGGACCTCCGTGATTCCGGGGCCCGCTTCCTCGCCACCACGGAGCCCGACCAGGACTGGTCCCGCACCGTCGAGCTGCGCAACGGCGTCACCGATCTCGCCGCGAACGTGCCCTTCCGCCGCTGGGTCGAGGTCGAGCTGCACCACGTCGACCTGAACATCGGCTACGAGCTCTCCGATCTCCCGGACGAGTTCACCGACCGCGAGATCATCTTCCTCGCCGACCGCTGGTCGGGCCGGCCGGAGGTGCCGCCGACGGCCCTCGCCACGGGCGACGGGCGCGGCTGGCGCACCGGCTCGGCCGGGGACCCGGCCGTCACCGTGTCCGGCACCCCGGCCGGGCTGCTGGCCTGGCTGGCGGGCCGCGGCGACAAGGGCGCCTCCCTGACGACGAGCGGTGGCCCGCTCCCCGGGCTCCCCCCGCTCTAGGATCAAGACATGACGTACACCGGAGAGGTCAAGGTCGGCGGTCCGGCCGACGTGCACGAACTCGCGGACCTGATGATTTCCAAGGTCGCGGTGGGCCCGATGAACAACAACGCCTACCTGTTGCGCTGCCGGGCCACCGACGAGCAGCTGCTGATCGACGCGGCCGCGGACGCGGACACACTGCTGAGCCTGATCGGCGACGACGGCATCGCGTCGGTCGTCACCACCCACCAGCACGGAGACCACTGGGGCGCCCTCCAGGCCGTGGTCGACGCGACGGGGGCGGCCACCTACGCGGGCGCCCTCGACGCCGAGGGCATCCCGGTGGCGACCGACGTCCTGGTCGCGGACGGGGACACCGTGCGCGTCGGACGGGTGGAACTCACCGCCCGCCACCTCGTCGGTCACACCCCAGGCTCGATCGCGCTGATCTACGACGACCCGCACGGACACCCGCACGTCTTCACCGGGGACTGCCTCTTCCCCGGCGGCGTCGGCAACACGTGGGGTGACCCGAAGGCCTTCGCGACGCTGATCGACGACGTCCAGCACAAGATCTTCGAGCAGTTGCCGGACGAGGCCTGGGTGTATCCGGGGCACGGCAACGACACCACGCTCGGCGCCGAGCGTCCGCACCTCACGGAGTGGCGCGAGCGCGGCTGGTAGACCCGCAATCCGTCAACTTCGGTACGCGGTGCACTCCTTCCGGTCGATGATGGCCGAGCACACGTCCTGAGGGACGGGGAGGGGGTACTTGCTGCACCATGCAACAAGACCCCTCCCCGTCCCTCTCTCCGTCTCCCACCACACCCCCGCCACGGGCTCCGGCCCCGTCCGCGCCCGCGTCAGCGCCTGAGTCCCGGCCCGCCCCCTCGATGCTGCGCCTCGCCTCGGCCTCGCTCGCCGGGACCGCCATCGAGTTCTACGACTTCTTCGTCTACGGGACGGCCGCCGCCCTCGTCCTCGGCCCGCTCTTCTTCCCGTCCTTCTCCCCGCTCGCCGGGACCCTCGCCGCCTTCGGCACCTTCGGCGTCGGCTTCCTCGCACGCCCGCTGGGTTCGGCGGTCTTCGGCCACATCGGCGACCGCTACGGCCGGCGCCCGGTGCTCCTCGCCTCCCTGCTGCTCACGGGTCTCGCCACCGTCGCCGTCGGCTGCGTGCCGACGTACGCCTCCATCGGCATGGCCGCCCCGGTACTCCTGCTCCTGCTGCGCTTCCTGCAAGGCCTCGGGCTCGGCGGCGAATGGGGCGGAGCGGTACTGCTGACCGCCGAACACGCCCCCGAGGGGCGGCGCGGCCTGTGGGCGAGCTTCCCGCAGATCGGCCCGGCGGTGGGGTTCCTGCTGGCCAACGGCCTGATGCTGACCCTGTCCGCCGCCCTGACCGACGGGCAGTTCCGGGCCTGGGGCTGGCGGGTGCCGTTCTGGGCGGCCGGGCTGCTGGCACTGGCCGGCCTGTGGCTGCGCAGCTCCGTGGAGGAGACCCCACAGTTCCGCGCGCTCGCCGAGACCGGCCGCCGGGCCGAGGCCCCGCTGACAGAGGTCGTACGGGACCACTGGCGGCTGCTCCTGCTCACCGGCGGGGCGCTCTCGGTGGGGTACGCCGTCTTCTACGCGGTCACCACCTGGTCCCTCGCGTACGCCACCGAACACCTCGGCGTGCACCGCACGGTGATGCTCGCCTGCATCATGGCCGCGGTCGCCCTCAAGGGCCTGGCGACCCCGCTGGTGGCGCTGCTCGGCGACCGCCACGGACGGCGCCCCCTGTGCCTGATCGGCTGCGCGGCCTGCGCGCTGTGGATGTTCCCGTTCGTGGCGCTGCTGCGCACGGCGGATCCGCTGCTGATGACGGTGGGGTTCGTCGGGGCGCTGTTCGGCATGGTGACGATGTTCGCGGTCGTGGGCGCGTACCTGCCGGAGCTGTACGCGCCGCGCATCCGGTGTACGGGCGCGGCCGTCGGCTACAACCTGGGCGGCGTGCTGGGCGGGGCGCTGACCCCGATCGTGGCGACGGCGCTGGCGGACGGCAACGGTCCGCCGTGGGGGGTCGCGGTGTACCTGACCGGGGTCGCCCTCGTCTCGCTGGCCTGCTTCGCGCTGCTGCCCGAGACGAATCCGCTGGTCGTACGGGTCCGCAGGAAGGGCCCGCGGGCGGGTACGGGAACGGGGGCGGCCGAAGCGGCCGCCCCCGTGTAGACCCGCGGGCCCGCTTACGCGTCGATGCTCTCCGGGCGGGCGGCGGCCTCGGCCGCCGCCCGCTTCTTCGAGGCCATCAGGCTGGTGATCGTGGTGATGACCAGGACACCGCAGATGACGCCCAGGGAGACCGGGATCGAGATCACCGGGACGTGCACCCCGTTCTCGTGCAGCGCGTGCAGCACCAGCTTGACGCCGATGAAGCCCAGGATGACCGACAGGCCGTAGCTGAGGTGGACCAGCTTCTTGAGCAGGCCGCCGATGAGGAAGTACAGCTGGCGCAGACCCATCAGGGCGAAGGCGTTGGCGGTGAAGACGATGTACGGGTCCTGGGTGAGGCCGAAGATCGCGGGGATCGAGTCCAGCGCGAAGAGCACGTCGGTGGTGCCGATGGCGAGCATGACGACCATCAGCGGGGTCAGGACGCGCTTGCCGTTGCTCTGGATGAAGAGCTTGGTGCCGTGGTACCTGTCGGCGACGCCGAACTTCTTCTCGACGGACTTGAGGAGACGGTTCTCCTCGAACTCGTCCTCCTCCTCGTCCTTGCGTGCCTCCTGGATCAGCTTCCACGCGGTGTAGATCAGGAACGCGCCGAAGATGTAGAAGACCCAGGCGAAGCTGGCGATGATCGCCGCGCCGGCCGCGATGAAGACCGCGCGCAGGACCAGGGCGATCAGCACGCCCACGAGCAGTACGCGCTGCTGGAGGTGGGAGGGCACCGCGAACTTCGCCATGATCAGGACGAAGACGAAGAGGTTGTCCACGCTCAGGGACTTCTCGGTGATGAAGCCCGCGAAGAACTCCTGGGAGGCCTGGCCGTTCCCGAAGAACCACAGACCGAGGCCGAACAGCCCGGCGAGGACGATCCAGACGACCGTCCAGGTGCCCGCTTCCTTGATCGATACGTCGTGCGGTTTGCGGCCGATGAAGAAATCGGCGCCGATGAGGAGGGACAGACCAAGGATGGTCAGCGCCCACAGGGTCCAGGAAACTTCCACGGTAAACACGCCTCCGGCGGATGGCTCAGCACTTCGTCAGCGTCATCGCTGCCGGAGGTCTCTTCCACCCGGACGGCCTGGAGGCCGTGGGCCGGCGCCCCGGGACCGGCCGCGCTCATGAAAACCGCAGTGGTCCGTATTGACGGGTACGCCGTAGCAGGAAAGCAGGAATACTCCCCTCCGCGCTCACCAGGGTACCCGCCGGAGACGGTTTAGGTAAAGAGAATCCCAAGGACTGGTCAGTGGCAGGTCATCGACCTGCCGCCGACCGTCACCGGCGGGTGCGCCGGCGGGCCTCCGCGATCCGGTCCAGTGCCTGTTCGAGGACCCGGCTGCCCTGCGGGGGCAGGTCCGGCTCGAAGGTCCAGGCGTGGTGGACCCAGGGGTCGGCGAGGTGGTTGTCCGGCACCGGCGACAGCCGCATGAGCGAGCGCCACAGCGGGTCCAGCAGCGGCCCGTAGGCCGAGGCCTCGTCACGGTCCGCGACCATCAGCAGGTGCACACCGACGGCCGGACCCTCGTCGGCGAGGTAGCGCAGCTGGGTGACCGCCCGGTCGTCGAAGCCGTGCGGGAAGTCGTGCACGAGGAGCAGCTGGTCGGCCGTGTCCACGTCCGGCGGCAGGTCCTCGGGGGCTCCGGCCCGCACCGCCATCTGTACGAGGTCCACCCGCCGGGTCAGCCGCGCCAGGGTCTCGGTGACCCCGGCGGCCCCGGCGGCGGGCGGGGCGGCCAGCACCCCGGCCCGGACCAGCGGCGCCAGCGAGGCGGCTCCGGCCCCGGCCGCGTCGATGACGTGGACGGCGAACCGGTCGCCGGGGTGGACCGCGAGCAGCCGCGCCGCGTGCGCGACGGCCATGTCCATGGCGGCCCGGCGCAGCCGGTCGGTGTCCATGGCCATCGCGGACTCGGAGCCGGTGCGGCCGTTGTCGATCCAGATGCCGCGCTCCAGCGGGAGCCTCATCAGCATCGGGATGCGCAGATCGGGCCGCTCGGGCAGGTGCAGGTCGCCCAGGCGCAGGGCCAGCGGGCTCTCCTCGGGCAGCCCGTTCGACCGGCTGTCGTGCCAGACGGGGTTGTCCCAGCGGGCGTACGCGGCCGGCAGCGCGGGCTCGACGACCTCCGACTCGGCGATCAGCTGGGCGAGGTCCCGGTCGAGGACGGCCTGGGCCTGGGCGACGAGCTCCTCGCGGCGCGCCCGGGCGGTGTCGCGGGCGGCGTTCCCGGAGCCTCCGAGGCGGTGGCGCGGGTCTGACAGGGCCTCGTCGAGCTCGCGGTCCATGCGGGAATCGGCGAAGTCGACGGCGCTGCGGTACGCGGCGACCGTGCGGGACAGGTCCTCGAACATGCCCCACACCTGGTTGTAGAGCCGCTCCTCCATGGACCAGCCGCTGGCGTCCCCGGCGACGGGCTGCGGGAACTGCCCGGGCTCCGTCGGCGGGGCGGCCTGCGGCGCGGGCTCGGGCGGCTCGGTGCTGGCGCGGCGGCGCCGCGGGTGGGCGTAGCTGATGGTGGGCGGGGAGTCCGCGGTGTCGCCGCCCGGGGCGGGGTGCGGCGCGGGGCCGGGCGTACCGGCGTAGGGAACCCCGGAGACGGGGACCGGGCCTTGGGGCTCGGGAGTGGGCGCAGGGGCCTGGGCGGCAGCCCCGGCCGCTGTCCGCGGGGCGCGCAGATCACCGGCCAGGCTCGTCCGGTTGGAGAGCGTGCCGCCCGCCTGCCCGGTCCCCGCGGCCGTCGCCAGTGCGGCGGCGGCGAGCGCGGTGGCCTCCGGTGCGGCCAGTCCGCCGTCGGCCAGCAGGGCGTCGAGGCCGTCGGCGTATCCCTGGCCCACGGCCCGGACCTTCCAGGCGCCCTGGCGGCGGTACAGCTCCAGGGCCACGACGGCCGTCTCCGCATCCAGCCCGGTCAGGGTGTATCCGGCGAGCTCGGCGCCCTCCGGGTCGGCCACGGCCACGTAGGAGGACGGGACCGCGCCGAAGCGCACCGGGCCGCCGGGCGGCAGGACGAGCAGTACGCCGACCCGGTGGACCTGCGGGGCGACCGCGTCGAGGTCGACGGCGAAGGTGTGCCGCTCGGCGAGCTCCCCCGGCGCGCGGACCCCCGGGAGGGTCCGGGCGCCCGGGTGTGCCAGTGCCCCGGGGCCTTCGAGCCTGCCCTGTTCGTCGGAGAGCGAGGCCAGGGCGAGCACGGGTGTGCCCGCCGAGACCCTGATCTCCACCCGGCTGTGGGACACGGGGTGGTTCTGCCCCCGGACCAGTTCGGCCGTCATCGTGCAGCCCTCCCCCGTGCCTTCTTCTCTTGTTGCGTCTGTTGCGTCGGTTGCGTCTTACAGGTGCGGCAGGATCGCCGGCATCAGGTCCTGGAACGTACGGCCGTTGGCCGGGTTGCCGAGAGCCGTCATCTGCCAGCCGGCGCCCGAACGCGACACCTTCGCCATGATCTGCGCCGTGTACTGGCCGCCGCCGTCGAGGGTGTAGCGGGCCAGTTCCTGGCCGTTGGTCTCGTCGACGATGCGGCAGAACGCGTTCTGCACTTCCTGGAACGTCTGGCCGGTGAACGAGTTCACCGTGAAGACGATCTGGTCGATGTGCACCGGCACGCGCTGGAGGTCGACGAGGATCGCCTCGTCGTCCCCGCCCTGGCCGACACCGCCGACGAGGTTGTCACCGGTGTGCCGTACCGAGCCGTCGTCGCTCTGCAGGTGCCGGAAGAAGACGACGTCCACCGGCTGCTTGTCGGCGAAGAGTACCGCCGACGCGTCCAGGTCGATCTCCTGGGTCCGCGACCCGAACAGCCCGCGGCGCTTGGCCGCCTGCCAGCCGAGGCCCATCCGGACCGCGGTCAGCGTGCCCCCGTCCGACTTCTGCAGACTGATGGCCTGACCCTTGGTCATGTTGACCGTCACGCGCTGTCCCCTCTCCATGGCCCGCCCCGACAACGGGGGCGCAGCGTGTACCTGCGGCTGTGACCCAACCCTACTGACAGGCCCCGGGTCAGGCGAGGCCCGCTTCCTTCATCTGTCGCAGCTCCTTCTTCAGCTCGCCGACCTCGTCCCGGATCCGGGCCGCGACCTCGAACTGCAACTCCGCGGCCGCCCCGCGCATCCGCTCGGTCATCTGCTCGATGAGCGAGGCCAGTTCGGCGGCGGGCCGGTCGGTGAGCACCTCGCCCTTGGCCGCGCCCTTCGCGCCCTTGCCGCCCGCCTTGCCCTTGGTCTGGGCCGCCTTGCCGCCGAGCGCCGGCACCGGAGCCTTGGCCCCCTTGCCGTCGGCCGCCTGTCGGTACCCGGTGCCGAGGAGCTGCTCGGTGTCCAGTTCCTCGCGGGCGATGGTGGCGACGATGTCGTTGATCTTCTTGCGCAGCGGCTGCGGGTCGATCCCGTTGGCCGTGTTGTAGGCGACCTGCTTCTCCCGGCGGCGGTTGGTCTCGTCGATCGCCTGCGCCATCGCCGGGGTGATGCTGTCCGCGTACATGTGGACCTGGCCCGACACGTTGCGCGCGGCGCGGCCGATGGTCTGGATCAGGGAGGTACCCGAGCGCAGGAAGCCCTGCTTGTCGGCATCGAGGATCGCCACCAGCGAGACCTCGGGCAGGTCGAGGCCCTCGCGCAGCAGGTTGATGCCGACCAGGACGTCGAACTCGCCGGACCGGAGCTCGCGCAGCAGCTCGATGCGGCGCAGCGTGTCCACGTCGCTGTGCAGGTAGCGGACCTGGATGCCGAGCTCCAGGAAGTAGTCCGTGAGGTCCTCGGCCATCTTCTTGGTGAGGGTGGTGACCAGGACCCGCTCGTCCTTCTCCACCCGCTCGCGGATCTCGTGCACCAGGTCGTCGATCTGGCCCTCGGTCGGCTTGACCACGACCTCGGGGTCGATGAGGCCGGTGGGGCGGATGATCTGCTCGACGAAGCCGTCGCCGCGCGAGAGCTCGTACTTGCCGGGGGTCGCCGACAGGTAGACGGTCTGCCCGATGCGCTCCTGGAACTCCTCCCACTTCAGCGGCCGGTTGTCGAGCGCGGACGGCAGCCGGAATCCGTGGTCGACCAGGGTCCGCTTGCGCGAGGCGTCGCCCTCGTACATGGCGCCGATCTGCGGCACGGTGACGTGCGACTCGTCGATGACGAGGAGGAAGTCCTCCGGGAAGTAGTCGATGAGGGTGTTGGGCGCGGAGCCCGGCTCGCGGTCGTCCATGTGCAGCGAGTAGTTCTCGATGCCGGAGCAGGACCCGATCTGCCGCATCATCTCCAGGTCGTACGTGGTGCGCATGCGCAGCCGCTGGGCCTCCAGCATCTTGCCCTGCTTCTCCAGCTCGGCGAGGCGCTGGGCCAGTTCGGCCTCGATGCCGCGGACCGCCTTCTCCATGCGCTCGGGGCCGGCGACGTAGTGGCTGGCGGGGAACACGTACAGCTCGCGGTCCTCGCTGATGACCTCGCCGGTCAGCGGGTGCAGGGTGGACAGGGCCTCGATCTCGTCGCCGAACATCTCGATGCGGACGGCCAGTTCCTCGTAGACCGGGAAGATCTCGATGGTGTCGCCGCGCACCCGGAAGGTGCCGCGGGTGAACGCCACGTCGTTGCGGGTGTACTGGATGTCGACGAAGCGGCGCAGGAGCTGGTCCCGGTCGATCTCCTCGCCCACCTTGAGGGAGACCATCCGGTCGACGTACTCCTGCGGGGTGCCGAGGCCGTAGATGCAGGACACGGAGGCGACGACGATGACGTCGCGCCGGGTCAGGAGCGAGTTGGTGGCGGAGTGGCGCAGCCGCTCCACCTCCTCGTTGATCGAGGAGTCCTTCTCGATGTAGGTGTCCGACTGCGGAACGTAGGCCTCGGGCTGGTAGTAGTCGTAGTACGAGACGAAGTACTCGACGGCGTTGTTCGGCAGGAGCTCCCGGAACTCGTTCGCCAGCTGGGCGGCGAGGGTCTTGTTCGGCGCCATCACCAGGGTGGGGCGCTGGAGCTTCTCGATCATCCACGCGGTGGTCGCCGACTTGCCTGTGCCGGTCGCGCCCAGCAGGACGACATCCTTCTCACCTGCACGGATGCGCTTCTCCAGCTCGGCGATGGCCGTCGGCTGGTCGCCGCTGGGCTTGTAGGGGCTGACGACCTCGAAAGGCGCCACCGTGCGTTCGATCTTCGATACGGGCCGCATGACTCAACCGTACGACCCCCCACTGACACTCAGGTGACGCGCGGGCGGATCCGCTCGGGTCCGGGCCGGTCCGCGCGCGCCCGCGGGGCGCTCGTACACGGCTGCCCGGCCGGACCCGCCTCACACGTTCTGGTCCGTTTGTCGTAGTTCGGTGGCGGCCCCGTGATCTTCAACCCCATGATCGCGGTGAAGGCCCCGCTGTGAAGTGCATCGCCACAAAGTCTGCCGCTCCGCACCCGTCTGACGCAGGAACAGGGCTCCCGACCAGAGGAGAACGCACATGTACGTCCGACCCGCCGCCGCGGCCGCCGCCGCATTCCTGGGCTTCACCCTCACCCTGCTGGGCGGGACGGCGTCGTACGCCGCCACCGGCCCCGACTCCCCCACGACCGCCCGGGCGGCGCTGGGAGGACCCGTCGTGTACGCCCACCGGGGGGCCTCGGCGTACGCCCCGGAGAACACCCTCGACTCGATCGACCTGGCGATGCGGCTGGGCTTCGAATGGGTCGAGAACGACGTGCAGCGCACCCGGGACGGCGAGCTGGTGGTCATCCACGACGACACCCTGGCCCGGACCACCGACGTCGAGCAGGTGTTCCCCGGCCGCCAGCCGTGGCGGGTCAAGGACTTCACGGCCGCGGAGATCGCCCGGCTGGACGCGGGCAGCTGGTTCGGGGAGGAGTACTGGGGCGCCCGGGTGCCGACCCTGCGCGAGTACCTCGACCGGGTATCGCGCAACCAGCAGCGGCTGCTGCTGGAGATCAAGAAGCCGGAGCTCTACCCCGGGATCGAGGAGCAGACCCTGAAGGTACTGGACGAGGCCGGCTGGCTCGACCGGCGCCACGTGACGCAGCGCCTGGTGGTGCAGAGCTTCAGCGCGGACAGCGTCCGCATCGTGCACGGCCTGCGCCCGGACCTCGTGACGGCCTTCCTGGGCACCCCGGCGGTGGCGGACCTGCCGCGGTACGCCCAGTTCACCGACCGGATCAACCCGTGGCACACCACGATCTCGGCCGACTGGGTCTCGGCGGTGCACGGCCTGCTGGGAGCCCACGGCAAGGCCATGGAGGTGGACACCTGGATCGTGGACGACGCCGCGACCGCCCGGAAGGTCCAGGCGATGGGCGTGGACGGGATCATCACCAACGCCCCGGATGTCGTCCAGGAGGCGGTGGGCGGCTACTGAGCCGGGCCCGCACGGGCGGTGCCGCGAGCGTCGCCGGCGCCGTCGGTGCTGTCGGCGCTGTCGGCGCTGTCGGCGCTGTCGGCGGGGCGCCGTACCGTGGACGCGTGGACAGCACCGAGCGGCCCCGCGGGCCGCGCCTCGAATGGACCGTCGTCGCCAGCGACATCGGACCTCTGCTCCTGGCCGCGACACCTGAGGGTCTGGTCCGGGTCGAGTTCCATGCCGGGCCGGACCGGGTCGACGCCATGATCGGTTCGCTCGTCTCCCGGCTCGGCGCCGACGCCTGGCGGCCCGCACCGGGCGAGGAGGTGCTGCTGGCCGAGCCCGTGCGCCAGCTCGCCGCGTACTTCTCCGGTTCGCTGCGTCGCTTCGAGCTGCCGCTGGACTGGCGCCTCAGCTCCGGCTTCAACCGGCAGGTGCTCCAGGAGCTGGACCGTTCCGTGCCGTACGGAGCGGTCGTCGGCTACGGGGAACTGGCCGCCCGCGTCGGCCAGCCCGGCGCCGCGCAGGCCGTGGGCAACGCCATGGGTTCGAACCCGCTGCCGCTGGTCGTGGCCTGCCACCGGGTCGTGGAGAACGACGGGGGCATCGGGGGCTTCGGCGGCGGGGTCGAGACGAAGCGGCAGCTGCTCGCGCTGGAGGGCGTGCTCCCGCAGCCGCTGTTCTGAGCGTCAGCGCCGCGCCGGTATCCGTACTCCGGACCCCGGATACCCGGTTCCGCCGCGCGGTAAGGGGTGTCACACTTCCGCGGTGACTACTCCTGCCGCCGCACCCGGTCCCACCGCGTCCGCCCGCGCCCCGCACCCGTCCTCGCGAAGGGGGTGGACGGCGTGACCGCCTCGCCCGGCACGGACCGGCCCACAGTCGCGGCCACCGGCCCGGAGCTGGCCCGGCTGCAGCGCCGTACCACCGGCGTGCTCATCGCGAGCCAGGCTCTCGGCGGGCTCGGCGTGCCCATCAGCATCGCCCTGGCCCCCGTACTCGCGACCGAGGTCAGCGGCACCGAGGCCCTGTCCGGCCTCGCCTCCACCGCCGCGGTGATCGGTACGGCCCTGGTCTCCCTGCCGCTCGCCGCCCTGATGACCGCCCGCGGCCGCCGCCCGGGGCTCGTCCTCGCGTACGCGATCGGCGCGACCGGCGCCCTGCTCGTCGTCCTCGCCGCCACCGTCAAGAGCTTCCCGCTGCTGATGCTCGGCATGGCCGCCTTCGGCGCCGCCTCCTCCGCCAACCTGCAGGCCCGGTTCGCCGCCGCCGACCTGGCCGCCCCGGACCGCCGGGCCCGGGCGATCTCCGTCGTCGTGTGGGCGTCCACCATCGGCGCGGTGCTCGGCCCCAACCTGTCCGCCCCGGCCAGCCGCAGCTTCGCCGGGACCTCCATACCCGAGACGGCCGGCCCCTTCGTGTGGGCCGCCGCCGTCTTCCTGCTCACCGGCACGCTGATCGGCGTACTCCTGCGCCCGGACCCGCTGCTGACCGCCCGTGCGCTGGCCACGGCCGGGGAGCAGACCCGCGAGGGCCGCTCCCTGCGGGCCGGGATCGCCGCCGTCAAGGCCTCCCCGCGGGCCCGGCTCGCCCTCGTCACCGTCGCCGTGTCACACACCACCATGGTCTCGATCATGGTGATGACCCCGATGGACCTGGGCCACCACGGCGCCGGGCTGGAGCTCATCGGCCTGGTGATCAGCGGTCACATCGCGGGCATGTTCGCCTTCTCCCCCGTGATGGGGTGGCTCGCGGACCGGATCGGCCGGCTGTCCGTGATCGGCCTGGCGGCCGGGCTGCTCTCGGTCGCCGCCCTGCTCGCCGGCACGGCCGGGCCGCACCACGGCCAGACCGCGGCCGGCCTGTTCCTGCTCGGCCTCGGCTGGTCCGCCGGGATGGTGTCCGGCTCGGCGCTGCTGACGGACTCGGTGCCGCAGCCCGCGCGGGCCGCCGTACAGGGCCTGAGCGACCTGACGATGAACACGGCCGCGGGCGTCGGCGGCGCCGCCGCCGGCCTGGTCATGTCCCAGGCGAGCTACGGCTGGCTGAACGCCATCGGAGCCTGCCTGCTGCTGCCGATGGCGGCGCTCGCGCTGTTCACCGCGCGCCGCCACCCCGCTTCCGCGAAGGGCGTCAGCAGCTGATGTGGTAGGCCTTGCGGAGCGTCTCGTGCACGGTCCAGGTGGTCTTGTCGCCCTCCCGGAGCACGCAGGCGGAGCCGGGGCCCACCTCCAGGGTCTCTCCACCCTCGACCTCGATGGTGGCGCGGCCGCTGACCACGACGAACAGCTCGTCGGCCTCGGTGTCGGTGACCACGCCGGGGGTGATCTGCCAGATCCCGCGCAGCTGCCTGCCGTCCGGCGACTCCCAGAGCACCTTGCCCGTCACGACGGGCTCGCCGGAGACGATCTGCCCGGAGTCGAGGTCTTCGGCCTCCAGTTCGACGTCCGGTACGGAGACGGCGAAGGAGGCGGGGGCTGCGGAGGGTGCGGAGTGATCGCTGGTGCTCATGGCGCGCCAGCCTAATCCGGCCCGGCCGCGCGGCGCGGCGGCCAGAGCGTCCAGGAACCGCCGGCGCTACGGGGCACCCTGTCCAGTCAGGCCGCCGGGGGAACGGTACTCGGACAGGTTGTGACGGGTGGGACGGGAGCGCGTTTGGGGGCGCGGATCCCGTGCCATGGATGGGGACATGTCACTGCACACAGCAACTGCATCCCACTCCGGCGGACCGGTCCTGTCGGAAGAGGTACGCGAGGCGCTCGCCCGGCACCGGCCCGTCGTGGCCCTGGAGTCAACGATCATCGCGCACGGCCTGCCGCGTCCCCGCAATCTGGCGGTGGGGCTCGAACTGGAGGCGCTGGTCCGTTCGGAGGGCGCGGTTCCGGCGACGATCGCGGTCGTGGACGGGGTGGCCCACGCGGGCCTGGACAAGGACCAGCTGGAGCGGATCGCGGGCGGCGAGGGCGTACGCAAGCTCGGCCACCGGGACCTGGCGCCCGCGCTCGCGGCGGGGGCCACGGGGGCGACGACGGTGTCCGCGACCGCCTTCCTGGCGGCCCGGGCGGGACTTCGGGTCTTCGCCACGGGCGGGCTGGGCGGCGTGCACCGCGAGTGGGCGCAGACGCAGGACGAGTCGGCGGACCTGTCGCTGCTGGCGCGGACGCGGATCACGGTCGTGTGCGCGGGCGTGAAGTCGATCCTGGACGTGCCGGCCACCCTGCAGCGGCTGGAGACGCTGGGGGTGGGGGTGCTGGGGTACCGGACCCGGCGGTTCCCCGGCTTCTACCTGGCGGATTCCGGCGAGCCGGTGGACTGGACCGTGGAAGGGCCGGACGAGGTCGCGGCGGTGATGACCGCCCAGGACGCCCTGGGAGGCGTGGAGTCGGCGCTGCTGGTGGCCAATCCGGTGGCGGAGGCGGAGCAGCTGGATCCGGAGCTGCACGACCGGGTGCTGGCCGAGGCGCTCGCCGAGTGCCGCGAGCGCGGGATCACGGGGCAGGCGGTGACGCCGTTCCTGCTGGGGTTCCTGGTACGGGCGACGGCCGGGGCCTCGCTGGAGGCGAACCTGGCGGCGGTACGGGGCAACGTGCGGCTCGGGGCCAGGATCGCGGGGGCCTGGGCGGCCCGGGCATGACCACGTCGGGACCGGCCGTCCCGGGGGCGCTGCTGATCGTCGGGGACGTGGTGACCGATGTCGTGGCGATGCATCCCGAACCGCTGGCTCCGGCCACCGACACGGCCGCCCGGATCCGGACCCTGCCCGGTGGCGCAGGGGCCAACGCCGCCTGCTGGGCGGCCGTCACCGGGGCCGTGGAGGTACGGCTCCTGGCGCGGGTGGGCGCCGAGTCGGCGCGGTGGCACGAGCGGGCCCTGGTGGACGCGGGGGTGCGGCCGCGGCTGGTGATCGACCGGGAGGAGCCGACCGGGACGGTGGTCGCGCTGGTGGGCAAGGACGCGGAGCGGACCTTCCTGACCGACAGCGGGGCCGCGCTTCGGCTGTGTCCCGCCGACTGGACGCCGGCGCTGCTGGACGGGGTGGCCCATCTCCACCTGTCCGGGTACCTGTTCTTCGCCGACAGCAGCCGGGAGCTGGCGCTGGTCGCGCTGCGGGCGGCCCGGGCCCGGGGGGTGCCGGTGAGCGTGGATCCCGCCTCGGCCGGATTCCTGGCCGGGCTGGGCCCGGTGCGGTTCCTCGACGCGGTGGCGGGGGCCGACGTACTGCTGCCCAACGAGGCCGAGGCACGGCTGCTGGCCGGGCTGCCGGAGCCGGACGGGGTGGCCCGGGCGGCGGCGCGGCTGAGCCGCCGGGTTCCGCTGGTGGTGGTGACCCGGGGGGCGGCCGGGGCTCTGGTCGCCGAGCGGGGCCGGATCACCGCCGAGGTCAGGGCGGAACCGGCCGAGGCGGTGGACTCCACGGGGGCGGGGGACGCGTTCACCGGGGGGTTCCTGGCGGCACGGCTGGCGGGGGCGGATCCGGTGGAGGCGGCGCGGGCGGGCTGCCGTACCGCCGCGCTGGCGGTCTCCCGGCTGGGCGGAAGGCCGTAGCCCGGACCGCGGTGGCGGATGCCCCGGCCGTTGCCAGGGCCGCCGTGGCGGATGCCCTGGCGGATGCCCTGGCGGATGCCGTGGCCCGCGGCCCGTCAGCGGTCGCGGATGTCCGTCCATGCCGGGTGGCGGGGGTCGTCGGCCCTGACCAGCGCGTCGGCCTGCGCCGCCGGGTCGGTCTCGGCCTCGTAGCGGGCGAAGGCCGGGAGGGTCCAGCGTGCGGACTCCTCGGTGCGGCGGGCGAGCGCGCCCGGGGAGAGCCGGACGTGGACACTCAGGTCGAAGGGGAACCAGTGGCCCAGCAGCAGCGGTCCGTGCACGATCACCACGCCGCCGGGCGGGAGTTCGACGTACGGGCTGCGCGTCGCCCGGTCGGTCACCGGGTCCCACAGATCGGGCAGCACCCGCCCCGTCCCGCCGGGGTCGGTCGGGCCGAACACCTCCCGCCAGAGCGCGGCCGTGTCGTACCAGCCGCCGAGGTACGCGTCCACGTCCTGGCGGCCGAACTCGAAGCGGAGGGAGGCCGGCCGCAGGAAGCCCTCGGCCGGTACCACCAGGACCGCCCGTCCGCGCAGCCGCAGCGCCTCGGCGAGGTGTCCGGCGAGCACGCCGGTCCCGGCGGCCGGCGCTCCGTCGATGCCCACCCGCTGCCGGCCGTCCTGGCCGGTGTCGCGGTCGTCGAGGTGACCGGCGAGCCGCTCGGCCATCCGCTGCCATGTGATCGCTTCCAGCTGCACCGGCCCATTGTCACGCGGCGTGCTCCCGGCAGACGGCCGGGGGGATCCCGGCCGGCGCCGGGGCGGGTATGGAGAACGGGGTCAGGGCGGTCCCCGCGGGAAGCGCCGGGGTCACGTGGATCACGACCGGTTCACTGCCGAGGTTGTGGCCCAGGTGGATGTGCCCTATGCCCGCGGGCTCCACGAAGGCGGTCCCGGCACGGTGCACCACGACCGAGCGGTCGTGCAGGACGCGGGTCAGCGTCCCCGTGAGCACGACGGCGTTCAGCCGCACCCGGTGGTAGTGCCAGCCGGTGCAGCCGCCCGGAGGGATGACGACCTCCCGCGCCTCGGGGCCCCCTGCCGTGCGCGCCCTCGCCGGCCGGATCGTCATCGTCTTCTGCCCAACCATGTACACGTGTCCTCCTCGGTGGACCGGCCGTCGTCGACCCGGGCCCACGGTAAAAGGACCGCAGGTCATCGAGGAAGAGATGATCGAACATCAACCACCTTTCCGCACCAGGTGATAGGAGGTCCCGGCGGCGGTATCACACCCGTATGAGCCTGGTCGTCTTCGAGTCCGCGAAGCAGATCCACTGCGCCGAGTGCCGGCAGGGCCCGCTCCGGCACCTCGTGCGCGAGGCGGGCGTGCCGCGCTGCCTGGACTGCGCCGATCTCGGGCACCTGATCTACCTCCCGCGCGGGGACGCGGCGCTCACCCGCCGCTCCCGCGAGGCGAGTTCGCTCTCCGCCGTCGTCGTCCGCTTCAACAGGCGCCGTCGCCGCTACGAACGCCAGGGGCTCCTCGTCGAGGACGCCGCCCTGGCGGACGCGGAGCGTGCCTGCCTCGCGGACGCCGAGGCGCGGGCCCGGCGCCGGGAGCGCGAACGGCTGCGGCGCGCCGCGCAGGACATCCTGTTCACGGCGGCCTTCGCGGCCGAGATAGTGCGGTTGTTCCCCGGCTGCCCGGCCGACCGGGCCGTGGCGATCGCCACCCACGCCTCGGTGCGCGGAAGCGGCCGGGTGGGCCGCAGCGCGGCCGGCCGGGCCCTCGACGAACTGGCGGTCTCGTACGCGGTACGGGCGGCCGTGCGGCACACCGACACCGAGTACGACGCCCTGCTGATGGCCGGGGTCCCGCGCTTCGCGGCCCGGGCCCGGCTGGCCGCCCGGATCGACGCCATCCTGGACGGGTGGCGTACGAGCCCTAGTTGAGGCGGAAGCGGCGGTAGAGCAGCACCCCGCCGAGCAGCAGCGCTCCCCCGCCCGGCAGCAGGTAGCCGACGCCGTCGGCCCCGGTGTGGGCGAGCGCCTCGGTGTGCCGGGGCGGTGCGGGCGGGGCGGGCTGGGCAGGCGGTGCGGGCGGGGTCACGGGGTGCGAGGTGACGGGGGGCCGGACGGGCTCGGCTTCGCCGGGCGTCCCGCCGTTGACCGAGGTGTTGCCGTGAGAGCCGTTGCCGACGCCGACGACGCTCACCGCGTTGCCGCTGATGTTCAGCGGCAGGTCGACGGGGAGCTGGAGCCCGTTGCCGGACAGCACCCCCGGTGAATCCTTTCCGCGTCCTTCGGCACCGGCCCCTCCGCTGTTTCCGGCTCCGTGTTTCGACGGATGCGAGGGCCTCGGTTCGAGATGCCCTCCGCCGCCCCCCGGCGCCTCGTTGGCACAGCGGTTCCCGGCGGCCGGGTTGAGTACGCCGATCACGCTCACGGTGTTCCCGCACACGTTCACCGGGACGTGCACCGGCAGTTGCACCAGGTTCCCGGACAGCAGCCCCGGCGAGCGTTCGGCCTGACCAGCCGCGTCCGCATCGGCGTAGGCGAATCCGCTCACGCCCGCGACCGCCAGCCCGCCTCCCGCAACCACCGCCGCGATCAAGCCATTCCGACGACTGTGACGCATCAGTCTTCCCGCCTTCCGGAGGAGTTCGCGGGCGCTGCACCCGCACCGGAAACAACGCCCTGAACCCGTTCGGGTTATAGAACCGGTAGGCATTTCACTCCATCGTGTACTGGGTAGTGCCTACTTCATGACTGGACGACCGCTGCTCCTCCTCGACGTCGACGGCCCGCTCAACCCCTTCCGCTCACCCCTCGCCGGACTGCGCGGCTACCGGAGCCACCGGATGCGGCCGGACGTCTGGCTCGGCTACCGCGACCCGGAGTCCCGCAGTGCCCGGCGCGGCGCGCTGGTCCGCCTCCATCCCTCCCACGGCGCCCGGCTGCTGGCCCTGCCCTTCGAACTCACCTGGGCCACCGCCTGGACGCACCAGGCCAACACGATGATCGCCCCGCACATCGGACTTCCCGGTGATCTTCCTGTCATCGAATGGCCGGAACTCTTCGCCCGCGACCCGGAAGGCCTCTCGTGGAAGACCCGCGCCCTCGTCGACTGGGCGGCCGGCCGCCCCTTCGCCTGGGTCGACGACATGATCAACGCCCGTGACCGCGCCTGGGTCCGCGCCCACCACCCGGCCCCGGCCCTCCTCCTGCGCATCCACCCCCGCCGCGGCCTCCGGGACCGCGATTTCGCCGCGTTGACCCGCTGGGCGGCCCAACTGCCCGGATAGGGAGGGCGCGGCCCGCTCAGTGCAGCAGGGCGGTGACCGGGTCCGGGGAGGGGCGGCCCGTGGGCCACCAGTCGTCGTCGTCCGGGCGGGACTCGTAGGCGTACCAGAGGGCGTCACGGCCGAGGCGAAGCTGGCGGGTGTGGGCCGTGAGGCGGTTGCGGTCGGGGCGGAAGGAGCCCTGGGCGGCGGCGAGGAGCGCCGGGCGGGCCCGGTCGAAGGGCCCGGCCGGCGGGTCCCAGGGCTCTTCGAGGGCGGCGAGCGCGGGGAGGCCGCCCTGCCGCCAGGCCGCCGCGGCGCGGGCGAGGTCGGTGGTGGTACGGCCGGTCGCGCGGGCCAGGTCGCGGAAAAGACCGCGGGCGGCGCCGGTGAGCCCGGCCGTGGGGTACGCGGAGGCCAGCCGGACGGCGTCCTGCCACAGGCTGAGCCCGGCGATCGGGTCCTCGGCCGTGGTGAGGACGGCCAGCGCGCGGGCGGCTGCGTCGGAGGCGAGCTGGTCCAGGGCGAGCGGGTCCGGCGCGGCCGGGTCGGCCGGGCAGGCCGGCGGGAGCCCCGCGGCGGCGGGCGCGGGAAGCGGCGCGGGCAGCAGCGGCAGGCTGGTGCGGGCGAGCGCCGCCCGGGCCGGGACGCCGGGGAAATCCGGTGTGGCGTCGGGCTGTTCGCGTGCGGCGTGGGCGGCATTGCGGCGGGTCAGCTCGTCGAGGAGCTCCCGCTCGCCGCGGCCGCGCAGGAGCAGCAGCACGAAGGGGTCCTCGTCGAGGAGCCGGGCCGCCCGGTAGCAGAGGGCCGCCGCGTGCTTGCACGGCGGACGCGCGACGTCCGGGCACGAGCAGCGCGCCACGAGCTCGCCCGCGCCGGGCAGGATCGCCTCGGCGAGCGACTGCGGAACCTCCTGCTCCAGCAGGGCGGCGAGCGCCGCGGGGTCGGCCGCGACCGTCTCCAGCAGCTCCTCCCACTCTCCGTCCGCGAAGGCGGGCAGCGTCAGCTCCGTGCGGTACGGGCGGGGCCGGCTGCCCCGTACGTACGCCACGATCCGGCCGGGGGTGACGGTGACGGCGTCGACGTGCCCTTCGGCGGCATACGTACGGCCCCGGGCCAGCCGGGCCGGGTCACGGGACACCGCTTCGAGGGCCGACACCCAGGCCCGGCCCCACCAGCTCACCGCCTCCATCCCGGCGGGCACGGTCTCGAAGGTGCGGCGGCGGTCGTCCCGCGCGGTGATCACGCCGGCCTTCGCAGGGAGACGAGGTCGGCCAGTTCACGGTCGGTCAGCTCGGTCAGCGCCGACTCGCCGGAGCCCAGGACGGCATCGGCCAGGGCCCGCTTCGCCTCCAGCATCTCGGCGATCCGGTCCTCCACGGTCCCCTCGGCGATGATCCGGTGCACCTGCACGGGCTGGGTCTGGCCGATCCGGTAGGCCCGGTCGGTGGCCTGCTCCTCGACGGCCGGGTTCCACCAGCGGTCGAAGTGGATGACGTGGCCGGCCCGGGTCAGATTCAGCCCGGTGCCCGCCGCCTTCAAGGAGAGCAGGAAGACCGGGACTTCGCCCGCTTGGAAGCGGTCGACGAGCTCCTCCCGGCGCGGGACCGGAGTTCCGCCGTGCAGCAGCTGGTGGGAGATCCCCCGGGCCGCCAGATGCCGCTCGATGAGCCTGGCCATCGTCACGTACTGCGTGAAGACCAGCACCGAACCGCCCTCGGCGAGGATCGTGTCCAGAAGCTCGTCCAGCAGGGCGAGCTTGCCGGAGCGGTGCGGGATCCGCGGCTCGGCCTCCTTCAGGTACTGCGCGGGGTGGTTGCAGATCTGCTTGAGCGAGGCCAGCAACTTCATGATCATGCCGCGGCGCTCGATGCCCTCGCTCGACTCGATCACCGCCATCGCCTCGTCCACCGCGGCCTGGTAGAGCGAGGCCTGCTCCCGGGTCAGGGAGACGGGGTGGTCGGTCTCCGTCTTGGGAGGCAGCTCGGGTGCGATACCGGGATCCGACTTCTTGCGCCGCAGCAGGAACGGCCGTACGAGCGCGGACAGCCGGGCCACCGCCGCCTCGTTGCCGCCGTCCTCCTCCTGCTGGTGCTCCACCGGGCGGGCATGGCGGGCCCGGAAGGCGGTGAGCGGGCCCAGCAGGCCGGGCGTCGTCCAGTCGAGCAGCGCCCACAGCTCGGAGAGGTTGTTCTCGACCGGGGTGCCGGTCAGCGCCACCCGGGCCGGCGCCGGGACCGTGCGCAGCGCCTTGGCGGTCGCCGAGTGCGGGTTCTTGACGTGCTGCGCCTCATCGGCGACGACCATGCCCCAGCTCTGCTCGGCCAGGAGCGGGGCGCTGGCGCGCATCGTCCCGTACGTGGTGAGCACGAACCCGCCGGCGGCGGATTCGAGGTCGTCGACGCTGCGGGTGCCGCCGTGGAAGCGGCGCACGGGCGTGCCGGGGGCGAACTTTTCGATCTCGCGCTGCCAGTTGCCCAGCAGGGACGCGGGACACACCACGAGCGTCGGCTCGGGGCGGTCGCGGTGCAGGTGGAGCGCGATCAGGGTGACGGTCTTGCCGAGCCCCATGTCGTCGGCGAGGCAGCCGCCGAGGCCGAGGGAGGTCATCAGGTCCAGCCAGGCCAGACCGCGCGCCTGGTAGTCCCGCAGGGTGGCCTTGAGCGCGGCCGGCTGCGGCAGCGGGGCCAGCTCCCCCGTCAGCCGCTCCCGCAGGGCGGCCAGCGCCCCGACCGGAACCGCCTCGACGGGCTCCCCGTCGATCTCGGCCGTCCCGGACAGTACGGTCGCCAGCGCGTCCACCGGGTCCAGCAGGCCCAGTTCCCGCTTGCGCGCCTTGCGCACCAGCTCGGGATCGACCCGCACCCACCGGTCCCGCAGCCGCACCACCGGCCGGTGGGCCTGCGCGAGGGCGTCCATCTCGCCCGGGGTGAGCCGGTCGCCGCCCAGCGCCAGCTCCCAGGAGAAGGCGAAGAGGTGCGCGGCGTCGAAGAAGGCCGTGCCGTCGGTGGCGGACCCGGGCGCGGTGGACCGTACGACGGCGGTCGCCGACAGCGTACGGGCCAGCTCGCGCGGCCAGTGGACCAGGACGCCCGCGGCCGCCAGCCGGGTCGCGGCCATGCCCAGCAGGTCTTCGAGCTCCGGGTCCGACAGGGCGAGGGCGTCGGGGACCGGCTGGTCGAGCAGGCGCAGCAGGGGCGGCCAGACCCGCGCGGCCCGGCGCAGCGCGAGCACGGCGTCGATCCGGGCGCGCGGTCCGAAGCCCGCGGCGGCCGCGCCCGCCCACAGCTGTGCGGCGTCGGTGACGAGGGTCGGGTCGGCGAGGCTGTGCACCTGGACCACGGCGGCCCCGGCGCGACGGACGTCCTCGCCCTCCGCCTCGTCGAAGAGGCGGAAGGACGACAGGTCGAGCCGCAGCGAGATCCCCACGCCGGTGTCGGCTCCGGCCGCGACCTGCGCGGCCCAGTCCTGTATGCCCGGCACCCGCTGCGGCTCCCGGGCGGCGAACGGCCGTCCGGCCGCGACCGGCGCGGCCGGGGTGCGGGGCAGGCTGTCGGCGACCGCGTCGAGGAAGGAGCGGACCAGCGCCTCCGGTTCGGGCAGCTGGAGCGGGCGGCGGCCGGCCAGCGGGGTCGCATACCCCTCGTGGGGCAGTGCGGCGGCGATCGCGCGGAGGTGGTCGACATCGGCGGCGTCGAGCGGCCCGGCCCGCCAGGCGTCGATGCCCTCGGGGGTGAGCCCGGGCAGCAGGCGGCCCCGGGCGACCAGTGTGAGCGCCTGGGTGGCGGCGGTGCCCCAGGCCCGGGTGGCGGGGTGCGCGGCCGGGCTGCGGGGTGCCCGGACGAGCAGGGGCAGGGCGGCGGTGACGGAGAAGGCCACGGCGAGCACGGTCCGGCTGCGGACCCCGTCGCCGTGCGGGCGGACGACGGTGAGCGGCATCGGCGCACCCGCCTCGGGCAGGGCGTCCCCGTCGGGCGCCCAGAACACGACGCGGCCCTGCCGGGGAACGGCTGCGGGCAGGAAGACGGCCGCGTGGCGCAGCAGCGCGGATGTCTGCGGCTGCGACTGCGACTGCGACTGCGACTGCGCTGCCACGGTGTCCCCCCTCCCCGGTCGATGTCCAGACGGACCCCTCTGCCGACGAGTCTAGGCGCGACCGCTGACAACGCCTCTGACCTGTGAATCAGCGTCCCCAGCGGCCCTGTTCCGCGGCGTATCCGTACACCGGCCGGCCGGTGGCCGCGCTGGTGCGCAGCGGCCGTCCGCCGTCGTCGATCCGCAGGGTGCCGGAGCCGGCCGGCCCAGTCCAGCGCAGGTCGAGGTACCAGTCGCAGTCGCAGCCCGTGGTGGCCGCTTCCACACGCAGGACGACCGGCTCGGACGCTGAGACGCGCAGCGGGAAGGCGGGGGCCGGGACGGTGCCCCCGGCGTCGTTCCCGGCGACGGGCCGGGCCAGGGGGCGCGGCGCGTCCAGGTTGACGGCGAAGGCCGCCGGGGTGAGGGACCCGCCGCAGCCCGGGGACATCCGGTAGACGTTCCAGGCCGGCGGGGTGCGCCGCGCGGCCACCCGCACCTCCAAGTCCTCCAGGACCACGCTGCCCGCGCCCGTGCCGTGCAGGGTGACCTCCACGATCTGGGCCGCGGCGTGGACGGCACGCTGCGCCGAGGCCCAGGCGGGCGCGTCCGCCTCGACGGGCGGCGGCGGCACCGAGCCGGGGCCCCGTTCGGCGAGGTAGGCGTGATCGCAGCCGTAGGCCCACACGTGCGACCGTACGGCTGCCTTGAGCGGTACCGGCGCCGCCGACGGCGACGACCGGGACGGCGGGGCCGGAGCCGGAGCCCGGTCGGACGCCGGACCGCCCTGCGCCGGCAAAGGCGAGGGTGACGACGACGGCGACGACGCCCCCGGCGCCGGGGTCCCGGCCGCTTCCGACGGCGCCGAGGAGGCGGTCGCGGTGGCCGCCCCCGCGGACCCCGTCGCCCCCGCCACGCCGGGCGGCGTCCCGCGCTCGGGCAGGGACGCCGCCAGTACCGCCACGGCCACCGCGCCCGCGGTCACCCCGACGGCGAGGACGGCGGCCGCCCGCCGCCGGTACCAACGGGGCCGGACGGACACCGGCGCCCCCTCCGGCTCCGCGGCGGGTACGACAGCGGGTACGACAGCGTGTTCCGCCACGGCGCCCGGGTCTGGTTCCGGAGCTGGTTCCGGAGCTGGTTCCGGGGCGGGCGCCGGGTCGGCCCGCCCCGCCGCGCGCCTGCGCGCGTCCGCCAGCAGCCACGCCCGGTGCAGTTCCACGGCCTCCCCGGGCGAGGCCCCGCAGGCCCGGGCGAAGCGGTCCACCACCGCGAACTCCGCCGGCACGGCCTCCCCGTTGCAGTAGCGGTGCAGCGTCGAGGTGCTCGTGTGCAGCCTGCGCGCCAGCGTCCCGTAACTCAGCCCGGCGCGCTCCTTCAGCTC
Source organism: Streptomyces sp. NBC_00190 (assembly GCF_036203305.1). GTDB lineage: Bacteria > Actinomycetota > Actinomycetes > Streptomycetales > Streptomycetaceae > Streptomyces. The sequence continues at coordinate 2,244,660 of NZ_CP108131.1, forward strand.
CCGCATGAGCCGCGCGAACCGCTCCGCCTCGCCCACGGTGTTCCCCCCGTCCCACGACTGCGTTCCATGCAGGGGGTGTTCCCCCAGGTGACAGCACGTACGGCCATTCCAGTGTCCCGAATCCGCAGCGATCCGTCGCCCGACACCCGGGCCCGGGGCAAGGCTGTTCACGTACGCCGTCACACCGATCAGCACGACGCTCACGACGCTCACGACCACGGGGAGTACCCATCATGTTCCGACGCTCCGGCACCCTCGCCGCCCTCACCACCGCCCTCGTCTCGGCGGCCGCGGCCCTCGTCCTCACCGCCCCGGGCTCTGCCACGGCGGCCACCGCGCCCGGGTTCATCGGCGGCGCCGACCTGCCGCCGCACCCCACCTCGCCCTGGTACGCGGGCGAGGTCACCAAGGGGCTGCCCGAGTTCGCGCCGTTCTGCCTGGACGGCGCGCTCCCGGCGGCGGGCGGCTGGCACCGCGGCTTCGGCACGGAGTACGACACCGGCGCTGTGCAGATCTCCGTACGCGCCGCCTCGCCCTCCGCGGCCGCCAAGCTCGCCGGAACCCTGGAGCGCAAGGTCGCGGCCTGCGCCGCCGACTGGCTGGGCACGACCCCGGGCGGCACGGCCTCCTGGCAGGACTACGGGAAGCTCGCCGTCGAGGAGGGCGCGCACGTCTACGGGGTGCACACCTCGGTCCCCGACTCCGAGCCCGGCGTGCACCTCTACGGAATCGGACGCGACGGCTCCACCGTCACGGTCGTGAAGTGGAGCCAGATGGGCGACCTGTCCGACGCCCCGGTCGCCGGCTTCAGGAAGACGACCACGACGGCCGTGAACAAGCTCAACCCGTAAACGGCAGGAGGTGGGACCATGGACAGGAGGCGATGGCCATGCGTTCCGGGAACGAGCCGGTGACCGCCCGCAGTCCGCTGCGGCTGCGGTTCTGGCTGAGTCTGTGGGGGCTGCTCTGGGCCGCCGCCGGGACGGCCCTGTTCTCGCTGGTCGGCCGTCCCGGCTGGGCGGCGGCCTGCGGTGTGGTCGTGCTGCTGGCGGCCGTGGACCTGGCCGTGGTCATCCACCACATCCACCAGGGCCCGCACTATCAGCCCGGCCCCGACGTCCCGCCGTACGAACCGCCCGGGAGCCGGTGAGGCTCAGTCCTCGAAGCGGGCCGCCGCCAGGTACTCCGGCTGCGGGTCCAGGGCGGCGGCGAGGCGGAAGTGCTTGCGCGCCTGGTCGTGCCGCCCGGAGCGCTGGTGCGTACGGGCCAGTGCGAAGTGGGCGAAGGCATTGTCCGGCTCCCGCTCCAGTACCAGCTCGAACTCCAGCTCCGCCGGGCGTAGTTGGGCGGCGGCGAAGAAGGCCCGGGCGCGCAGCAGCCGGGCCGCCGTGTTCTCGGGGTGGGCGGCTATGACGGAGTCGAGCAGCTTGACCGCGCCGCGCGGGTCGCGTGCGGCGAGCAGTTGCTCGGCGGCCCGGTAGTCGATGACGTGCGTCTCCGGGCTCGTCGGCGGCTTCGGGGACGGCGAGGAGTGCGGCGTGGTGTCGGACACGTGTGAGTTCCTTCCCTCTGCGGGCGCCTTCAACGCCCGCCCCCGGACCCGCTATTCCGCTGCCCGCTCCCGCGTCGCCCGCTCCGTGAGCTCCGCCCACACCTTGCGCACCTGCGGTTCCAGCGCCTCCAGCGGCCCGTCGTTGTCGATCACGAGCGTCGCCACGGCGAGCCGCTGCTCCCGCGTGGCCTGCACGGCCATCCGGGCCCGCGCCTCCTCCTCGGCCATCCCGCGCAGCACGGTGAGCCGCGCCAGCTGCGTCCGCGGCGCCGCGTCCACCACGACCACCAGGTCGTACAGCGGCGCCAGGCCGTTCTCCGTGAGCAGCGGTACGTCGTGCACCACGATCGCGTCGGCCCCCGCGGCGGCCTCCAGCTCGGCCGACCTGGCCCCGACCAGCGGGTGCACGATCGCGTTGAGGGTCTGGAGCTTCGCCGGGTCGGCGAACACGATCGACCCGAGCTTCGGCCGGTCCAGCGCCCCCTCCTCGGTCAGCACCGATTCCCCGAAGGCCGCCACGACGGCCGCGAGCCCCGGCGTACCGGGCTCGACGACCTCCCGCGCGATCCGGTCGGCGTCCACGACGACCGCTCCGTACCCCGCCAGCAGCCGCGAGACCTCGCTCTTGCCGGCACCGATTCCGCCCGTCAGGCCCACTTTCAGCATGCTCGCAGCCTAGACCCCGCCCCTGCCCGGGCCACAGGCCCCCGGCCCGGCCGCCCCCGGTCCGGCGGTCCGGCCCTCAGCTTTCGCCCTCGCGTTCCGCCAGGAACCGCTCGAACTCGCGCCCGATCTCGTCCGCCGAGGGGATCTCCGCGGGCTCGGCCATCATGTTGCCCCGGGTCTCGGCACCGGCCGCCGCGTCGTACTGGTGCTCCAGCCCCTGTACGAGGCTGACCAGTTCCTCGTCGCCCTCCCGGATCTGCCGGTCGATCTCCGTCTGGGTGCGGTGGGCCTCCGTACGCAGGGCGTGCGCCACGGCCGGCAGGACCAGCCCGGTCGCCGCCGTGATCGCCTCCAGCACCGTCAGCGCGGCGTCCGGGTACGGGGAGCGCGCGACGTAGTGCGGTACGTGCGCGGCGACACCCAGCACGTCGTGCCCGGCCTGGGCCAGGCGGAACTCGACCAGCGACTCCGCGCTGCCCGGAACCTGCGCCTCGTCGAAGGGGCTGCGGTGGCCCGGCATGAGGTCGGTCCGGTTGCCGTGCGGGGTGATGCCGACGGGCCGCGTGTGCGGCACGCCCATGGGAATGCCGTGGAAGTTGACCGAGAGCCGGACGCCGAGGCGCTCGACGATCTGCCGGACGGCGACGCTGAAGCGCTCCCACTCCACATCCGGCTCCGGGCCGGACAGCAGCAGGAAGGGGGCTCCGGTGGCGTCCTGGACGAGCCGGACCTCCAGCCTGGGCTCCTCGAACTCGGTCCAGTGGTCGCGCTGGAAGGTCAGCAGCGGGCGGCGGGCCCGGTAGTCCACCAGCCGGTCCGCGTCGAAACGCGCGACGACCTGGTGGGGCAGGGTGTCCAGGAGGCGCTCGACGATCTGCTCGCCGGCCTCACCCGCGTCGATGTACCCCTCGAAGTGGTACAGCATGACCAGCCCGGCAGAGTCTTGGGCGAGCGCCAGGTCGGCCACCGCCAGGCCCTTGGCGTCCCATTCGTACAGACCCTGTGGATCAAGCACCGTCACCACTCCTCCCTCGTCGCGTTCTCTGCCAAGAACGTCCAAGGAGGCGCCACCATTCCCCAGTTGGCCAAACGGATCGCGGGGAAAGCGGAAAGGCCCGCCCCCCGAAGGGGACGGGCCTCACCGTTCACATCAACCAGCTGGGCTCACACCGGGGTGTGATGCGCGCTGCGATCAGCTCTGGCCGCCGGCCAGCTTCTCGCGGAGCGCGGCCAGGGCCTCGTCCGACGCCAGGGCGCCGGAGGTCTCGTCCGACTCCGAGGAGTACGAACCACCCGAGATGCCCGCACCGGCGTTGCCACCGGCGGCCGGGGCGGCAGCGCCCTCGGCGGCAGCGGCCTCGTCGGCCTCGCGGCTCTTGATGACCTGAGCCTGGTGCTGCTCGAAGCGCTGCTGCGCCTCGGCGTACTGGGTCTCCCAGGCCTCGCGCTGCTTGTCGAAGCCCTCGAGCCAGTCGTTGGTCTCGGGGTCGAAGCCCTCGGGGTAGATGTAGTTGCCCTGGTCGTCGTAAGACGCGGCCATGCCGTACAGGGTCGGGTCGAACTCGACCGACGCCGGGTCGGCACCGAAGGACTCGTTGGCCTGCTTCAGCGACAGCGAGATCCGGCGACGCTCGAGGTCGATGTCGATGACCTTGACGAAGATCTCGTCGTTGACCTGGACGACCTGCTCCGGGATCTCCACGTGGCGCTCGGCCAGCTCGGAGATGTGGACCAGGCCCTCGATGCCCTCGTCCACGCGGACGAACGCACCGAACGGAACCAGCTTGGTGACCTTACCCGGGACGACCTGACCGATCTGGTGGGTCCGGGCGAACTGCTGCCACGGGTCTTCCTGCGTCGCCTTCAGCGACAGGGAGACACGCTCGCGGTCCATGTCGACGTCGAGGACCTCGACGGTGACTTCCTGGCCGACCTCGACAACCTCGGACGGGTGGTCGATGTGCTTCCAGGACAGCTCGGAGACGTGGACGAGACCGTCGACGCCACCCAGGTCCACGAAGGCACCGAAGTTGACGATCGAGGAAACGACGCCGGAGCGGACCTGACCCTTCTGCAGGGTGGTGAGGAACGTCTGGCGAACCTCGGACTGGGTCTGCTCGAGCCAGGCACGGCGGGACAGGACCACGTTGTTGCGGTTCTTGTCCAGCTCGATGATCTTCGCCTCGAGCTCCTTGCCCACGTAGGGCTGGAGGTCGCGGACGCGACGCATCTCCACGAGGGAGGCCGGCAGGAAGCCGCGGAGGCCGATGTCGAGGATGAGACCACCCTTGACGACCTCGATGACGGTACCGGTGACGATGCCGTCTTCTTCCTTGATCTTCTCGATCGTGCCCCAGGCGCGCTCGTACTGAGCGCGCTTCTTGGACAGGATCAGACGGCCTTCCTTGTCCTCCTTCTGGAGAACCAGGGCCTCGATCTCGTCGCCGACCTTGACGACCTCGTTCGGGTCGACGTCGTGCTTGATCGAGAGCTCACGGCTCGGGATCACGCCTTCGGTCTTGTAACCGATGTCGAGCAGGACCTCGTCCCGGTCGACCTTCACGATGACGCCGTCGACGATGTCGCCGTCGTTGAAGTACTTGATCGTCTCGTCGATCGCGGCGAGGAAGGCTTCCTCGTTACCGATGTCGTTGACCGCTACCTGCGGAGTGGTAGAGGTGGTCTCGGTGCTGCTCGTCATGTGGGAAAGGGCTCCGGTTACGGACAGAAAGTCGTAGGTACTGCTACGCCGGGAGCCCTTATCGGCATCTGCCGAAGAAGCCGGACAGCCAAGGAAGCCCGGATCCGCCTGAGCGGGAGGGCCTCGAAAACCGAGGGGACATCAACAGATGCAAGCGCAGCCTGCTAGGTCTGAGGAGCACAGGCTCGCAGCGCAACTTGTAGCATACGGGGGCAGCCGGACACGGTCAATGCGCGAAGGCGGACACCCCCGGCGGATCGCCGTATAACCGGCACAATTCGTGGGCGGGGAGGCTGTGATGGCACGTCCCTGCCACGTTCCGCAGACATCCGCGGACATCCGAAGACATTCGCAGACTACGACGACGGGCCCCATGAACCAAGAGGACTACGCCCCCGAAGACGCGTACGAGGCCGATCCGGGCCCCGGGGACGACGCCGAGGCCACACGGCGTGACGCCGGGGAAGCGGAGAGCAGCCGGGCGAGCCGCGGCTGGTGGGACCGCAACGCCGACGAGTACCAGAGCGAGCACGGCGCCTTCCTCGGCGACGACCGCTTCGTATGGGGGCCGGAAGGCCTGGACGAGGCGGAGGCGGCCCTCCTCGGCCCCGCCGCCTCCCTCAAGGACAAGGACGTCCTGGAGATCGGCGCCGGCGCCGCCCAGTGCTCGCGCTGGCTGGCGGCCCAGGGCGCCCGCCCCGTCGCCCTCGACCTCTCCCACCGCCAGCTCCAGCACGCCCTGCGCATCGGCGATGACGTCCCGCTCGTCGAGGCCGACGCCGGCCGGCTCCCCTTCCGCGACGGCTCCTTCGACCTCGCCTGCTCCGCCTACGGGGCCGTCCCCTTCGTCGCCGACCCGGTGAACGTGATGCGCGAGGTCCGCCGCGTCCTGCGCCCCGGCGGCCGCTGGGTCTTCTCGGTGACCCACCCCATCCGCTGGGCCTTCCCCGACGAGCCCGGTCCCGAGGGGCTCTCCGTCGCCGCCTCCTACTTCGACCGGACCCCGTACGTGGAACAGGACGAGCAGGGCCGCGCCGTGTACGTGGAGCACCACCGCACGATCGGCGACCGGGTCCGCGACGTGGTGGCGGGCGGATTCCGCCTCGTCGACCTGGTCGAGCCCGAGTGGCCCGAGTGGAACAGCCAGGAGTGGGGCGGCTGGTCCCCGCTGCGCGGCAACCTGATCCCGGGCACGGCGATCTTCGTCTGCGAAAGGGACTGACCCCCTTGAGCACCCGGGTCCGCCAGGCCGCCCTCGACGCCCTGCCCGTACGGGAGGCCGTGCCCGCGCTCGTCTCGGCGCTGGACGGCCACGGCACCGCCGTGCTGTGCGCACCGCCCGGCACGGGCAAAACCACGCTGGTGCCGCTGGTGCTGGCGGGGCTGGTGGGCGGCGGCCCGCGGCGCCGGGTCGTGGTCGCCGAGCCGCGGCGGATCGCCGCCCGGGCCGCGGCGCGACGGATGGCCTGGCTGCTGGGCGAGCAGGTGGGCGGCTCGGTGGGCTTCACCGTGCGCGGGGAGCGCGTCGTGGGCCCTTCGGCCGCGGTGGAGGTGGTCACCACCGGAGTACTGCTGCAGCGGCTCCAGCGGGACCAGGAGCTGTCCGGCGTGGACCTGGTGGTCCTGGACGAGTGCCACGAGCGGCACCTGGACGCCGACACGGTCGCCGCCTTCCTCCTGGACGTACGGGAAACCCTCCGCCCGGAGCTGCGCCTGGTCGCGGCTTCGGCGACGACCGACGCGGCCGGGTGGTCCCACGTCCTTGGTCATGGCCGCCTCGGCGGTGCGCCGGTGGTGGAGGCGGCCGGGGTCTCGTACCCGGTCGAGACGGTCTGGGCCCCTCCGGCCCGGCCGGTACGGCCCCCGCACGGGATGCGGGTGGATCCGGCCCAGCTGACGCACGTGGCCTCGGTGGTGCGGCGGGCCCTCGCCGAGCGCGAGGGCGACGTGCTGTGCTTCCTTCCCGGAGTCGGTGAGATCGCCCGGGTGGCCGGGCAGCTGGGTGCGGTGGACGCCGAGGTGCTCCAGGTCCACGGGCGGGCACCGGCGGCCGTGCAGGACGCGGCGCTGACGGCATCGGCACGCCGCCGGGTGATCCTCGCGACGGCGGTGGCCGAGTCCAGCCTGACCGTGCCGGGCGTGCGCGTGGTGGTGGACTCCGGGCTGGCCCGCGAGCCCCGGACGGACCACGCGCGGGGCCTGGGCGCGCTGGCGACGGTACGGGCCTCCCGCGCGGCCGGGCGCCAGCGGGCGGGCCGGGCCGGGCGCGAGGCGCCGGGCGCGGTGTACCGCTGCTGGACGGAGGCGGAGGACGTCCGCCTGCCCGCGTTCCCCGCGCCGGAGATCCGCATCGCCGACCTGGCGCAGTTCGCCCTGCAGGCCGCGTGCTGGGGCGACCCGGACGCGGCGGGGCTCGCGCTGCTGGACCCGCCGCCGTCCGGGGCGATGGCCGCGGCGCGTGAGGTGCTGGTCGCGGTCGGCGCCGTGGACGGGACGGGCCGACCGACCCCGCGGGGGCTGCGGATGGCCCGGCTGGGCCTGCACCCCCGGCTGGCCCGGGCGCTGCTGGACGGCTCCGCGGCCGTCGGGGCCCGCCGCGCGGCGGAGGTGGTGGCGCTGCTGAGCGAGGAGCCGCCGCGGGAGTACGGGGACGACCTGGCCGGTGCCTGGCGGCAGGTCCGGCGGGGGTCGGACCCCTATGCGTCGCGCTGGCGCGCCGAGGTCCGCCGGCTGGAGCGGGCCGCCCAGGACCCCGCGGGGCAACCCGCCACCCCGCCCCGCCCCGGCGGCGGCGCCGCACCCGATGACCTCGCCGCCGGGCTCGTCGCCGCGCTCGCGTTCCCCGAGCGGGTGGCCAGGGCTAAGGGGGAGGCGGCCTTCCTCATGGCTTCGGGCACGGCGGCCGAGCTCGGCGACGGGTCACCGCTGCGCCGCGCCCCCTGGCTGGCGGTCGCCGTCGCCGACCGGCCCCCGCACTCGGCGTCCGCGCGGATCCGGCTGGCCGCCGTCATCGACGAGGACACCGCCGCGGCCGCCGCCGGGCACCTGCGCACGGCTGCCGAGGAGGTGCGCTGGGAGGACGGGGACGTCGTCGCCCGCTCGGCGCAGCGGCTGGGCGCGATCGAACTCGCGATACGCCCGCTGCGCAGCCCCGACCCGGTCCTCGTCCGGGCCGCCCTGCTCGACGGGCTGCGCGCCGAAGGCCTCGGCCTGCTGCGCTGGTCCGCGGACGCGGAAGGGCTCCGGGCCCGGCTGGGCTTCCTGCACCGGACGCTCGGCGGCGCGTGGCCCGACGTGGCGGACGACGGCGCGCTGCTGGACCGGGCGGACGACTGGCTGGAGCCGGAGCTGTCCCGCGCCCGGCGCCGCGCGGACCTCGGGCGGATCGACGCCGGGCAGGCCCTGAACCGGCTCCTGCCGTGGGCCACGGGCGAGGCCTCCCGGCTGGACGAGCTGGCTCCGGAACGGCTGGAGGTCCCCAGCGGGTCCCGGATCCGGGTGGACTACTCCGCCGAGCAGCCGGTGCTGGCCGTGAAGCTCCAGGAGCTGTTCGGGCTGGCCGAGACCCCCCGGGTCGCGGGCGTGCCGGTCCTGGTGCACCTGCTGTCGCCCGCCGGACGGCCCGCCGCCGTCACCGCCGACCTCGCCTCGTTCTGGCGGGGCGGCTACCGCGCGGTCCGCGCCGAGCTCCGGGGCCGCTACCCCAAGCACCCCTGGCCGGAGGACCCGGCCAGCGCCGAGCCCACCCGCCACACCAACGCCCGCCTCAGGCGCTGACCTCTCCCGCCCGCACGCGCCGGCCGCGCGCTTCCAGCCACAGGGCCAGCCCGAGGAGCACCAGCCCGCCGGCCGCCAGGCCGGCCGGCGCGTAGGTGTGCAGCGCGAGGACCTTCGTACGGTTGGAGGCGACCAGGTCGAAGGTGTATGCGGCGTAGTCCTCGCGTATCTTCACGTGCCCGGCGAAGGCGGTGAGCTTGCCGTCGGGGCCACCCGCCGCGATCCCGCCGCGCATCTCCTGCTGGATCTCCTGCTCGGCGTTGACGGGCGCCCCGGTCACCGGGTCGACCCAGAACATCGCCTTCGTCGTGTACCAGAGGGTGGTGCCGGTGGCCGCCTCGATCGTGGCCGGGTCGATGCCCTCGATCGGCATCTTCTTCGGCATGGGGACCTTGGTCCACGGGACGGTCTGCTCGAAGTAGTAGACGTCCATGCCCCGGTACTTGCGCGGGCCGACGTAGTGGATCGGCGAGGAGGTACGGGTCTGCGCGTCGAAGTACACGTAGTCGCGCGGCTCGGTGAAGAACGGCCACTTGAACTCGATGCCCTCGCGTTCGACGGCGTCCCCGTCGACCATCTCACCGGTGGCGTGCACCGGGTCCTGGGTGTGGGCGTCGAAGATGTAGCGCTCGGGGATCTGGGAGACCATCTTCCCGTCCGGCCCGATGATGTAGGTCAGCGTGTCCCAGACGACGACGTCCTTGCCGGCGCTCGACTCGATCTCCTGCGACGCGTCCACGTCGCCCTTGAGGGTCTGGACGATGGTGACCTTGTCGACCTTCTTGGGCTGCATGCCGCCGGTGTAGTCGAGGAGGGTCGCGTCCTTCGCCTCCAGCACCATCTCCTGGTACTGGCTCGGCGGGATCTTGGCGAGCCGCGGGTACGCGTACCAGCGCAGCAGCGGTGCGAGGGCCGCGCAGAACACGGCGAGGGCCAGCAGGACAAGGCTCGCTCTGCGTCGCATGGCCGGGCCCTCCTCTACTTTCCGGGCGCGGCGGGCGCGGTGGTGAGCAGGGGCTTCGGTGAGGTCGTGCCTTCGGGCGCCCCGAACGCCGTCATGGCGAGGACGAGGAGCACCGCGAGGACGAGCCCGCTGGCGGCGGCGATGAATGCGCGCATGCCGGGCCTCCGGAATCTGATAGGTCGTCAGGGCGGAGGCACCGTAGCAATGCGGACGCGAGATGAGAACCGTTCGAGCCACGGATCACCACTGGGCCGTCCGGGGGCCTTGACGCCCACCGGCTCACGGGTGCGGCGCAACATCGCGCTCAACGGCGGCGGCGTCTGGCAAGGACCTTCCTCCAGCGCCCTGACCCTCATCAACAGCCGAATCCTCGACAACACGCCCAACAACTGCCGGCCTGTCGGGTCGGTTCCCGGCTGCACGAACTGACCCCGGCTCGATCCGCGCCCACTGGGCGTCAGCCTCGGCTACGGGTTTCCCCGGGGGTCGGCCGGGGCGCCGACAGGGTGGAGGACGGGGACGGCGTGGGATTCGGCGTGCGTGACGGACTCGGCGTCGCGGTGGGAGTCGGGGTCGGCGTCGGGGACGGGGTCGGGCTGGGCGTCGGCGTGGGAGTCGGCGTCGGGACCGGCGTCGGCGTGGGAGTCGGCGTCGGGACCGGCGTCGGCGTGGGAGTCGGCGTCGGGACCGGCGTGGGCGTAGGAGTCGGGCTCGGCGGTGTGGGCGTCGGCGTCGGCATGGGGGTCGGTGTCGGAGAAGGGGTCGGCGTGGGCGACGGGGTCGGCTTCGGATCCCGTGAGGGGCTGGGCGTGGGAGTGGGGCTCGGCGTCGGCTTCGGCTTCGCCGGTGTCACCACGGGCACGTCCGTGCCCGCCTCGTCCGGGACCTCGTGCGTCCCCTTGAGGTAGTACGTGAACCAGGACCGCACCGTCTTCAGGTACTCGGCGGACTGGTTGTACGAGAGCACCGCCCGGTCCAGGTCGGCGTCCACCCGCAGGTCCCGGGTCCCCACGCAGAGGTAGCGGCCGGCCGCGAGAGCCGCGTCGTAGACGTTGTTCGGATTGCGCCGGCCGTCGCCGTCCGCGTCCTGGCCCCAGGCCGCCCACGTGGAGGGGATGAACTGCATGGGCCCGACCGCCCGGTCGTACCGGGCGTCCCCGTCGTACGCCCCGCCGTCCGTGTCCGAGATGTTCGCGAAGCCGTTGCCGTCGAGCACCGGCCCCAGGATCGGCCGCAGCGTGGTCCCGGCCGCGTCCACCCGGCCGCCGCGCGCCTGCCCGGACTCGACCTTGCCGATCGCCGCGAGGAGCTGCCAGCGCAGCCCGCAGCGGGCGTCGCTCTCCCCCACCACCTTTTCCGCCCGCAGGTACGCCGCGAGCACGCTCGCCGGTATCCCCTGCGAGCCGACGCCAGCCGACGCGCCCTCGGACCCGGACCCGGACGCGGCGACCGCCTGCTCCACCGGCGCGGCCGGCGCGCCGCCCTCCGGCAGCAGCACGGCCGGCGGCTCGGGGCTCGCCAGGGGCGGCAGTTCGGTGAAGTAGGAGGAGTCGCCTCCGCTGCCGGCCGCCGCCGGGAGGGGCGGCGTCGCGTCCTCTCCGGCCGCGGAGATCCGGTCCTGGCGCCCGCCGCCCGGCCCTTGGGAAGCGGTCACCGCGGCGACCACCAATGCGCAGACCAGGGCGGCCGCCCCGCCCCTGCGCAGCCTGCGTCCACCTGTTCGAGCCGACATGAGCCGGACCCCTCCCCCTCGACGTCGGGCGCGACCCTACGTCAACTCCCTGTGCGAGGCACGTACTGTTGACCGGAATTCACCACATCCGCACGTCGACGCGAGGTGCCATGCCGTTCACCCTGAGCCATGCGGCCGCCGTACTTCCGGCCGTCCGCCGGACCGGGCGCGCGCGGGGGCCGCTGGTCGCCTCGGCGCTGGTCCTCGGTTCGTTCGCGCCGGACACCTTCTACTTCGCCGACGCGGTCGTCGAAGGGGTCATGTCCTACGGCGCGTTCACGCATTCGCTGCCCGGCGTCCTCACCGCGGACGCTGTTCTCACCGCGGCCCTCGTGGGGTGCTGGCTACTGCTGCGCGAGCCGCTGATCGCGCTCCTGCCGCGCGCCTGGCGGGGCCGTGTCCACGCCTTCGTGCGCGGCGAGCACTGGCGGGGGCGCCAACTGCCCGCACTGGCCCTCTGGTTCTACCTCTCGGCGGTCGTCGGCTCCCTCACGCACGTGGTGTGGGACAGCTTCACCCACCTCGACCGCTGGGGGACGAACGCCCTGCCGGTGCTCGGTGAGCCGCTCGCCTTCGGCCTGCCGCTCTACACGTACCTGCAGTACGGCAGTTCGGCGGTCGCGGCCTGCGCTCTGCTCTGGTTCACGGTGACCGCACTGCGGCGGCTGCCGGCCTCACCGGTTCCGGCGGCCGTGCCGGCGCTGACCCGCGCCGAGCTGTGGGGTGCGCTCGCGCTGGTCGTGGCGTGCCTGGCGGCCGGGGTCACACTGCGCGTGGTCCGCTTCTTCACGTTCTTCGACCGGATCCGCTCGCCGCTCGACATCATCCCGACCGTCTGCTTCGGCGCGGGCGGCGGCCTCGCCGTGGGCCTGCTGCTGTACGGGGTCCTCGTACGGCTGCGGCACCGCGGCGACCGGGGCGACCGGGGCGACCGCGGCCGTTCGTACGGGGACACGCGAACGCCCGTTCCCACCGCCCGGTAGGCGGCGGGAACGGGCGCGGCGCCGCAGTTGCGGACGCGGGTCAGTGCGCGGCGGACTCCCAGTCGGAGCCGACGCCCACCGAGACGTCCAGCGGGGCGCGGAGCTCGACGGCGGCGCCCATCTCGCGGCGCACCAGCTCCTCCACCGGTCCGCGCTCGCCCTGGGCGATCTCCAGCACGATTTCGTCGTGGACCTGGAGCAGCATCCGCGACTTGAGGCCGGCCGCCACGATCGCCTTGTCGACGCGCAGCATCGCGACCTTGACGATGTCGGCCGCGGTGCCCTGGATCGGGGCGTTGAGCGCCATCCGCTCGGCGGCCTCGCGGCGCTGGCGGTTGTCGCTGCCCAGGTCGGGCAGGTACCGGCGGCGGCCGAAGATCGTCGCCGTGTACCCGGTGGCCCTAGCCTCGTCGACGACGCGGCCCAGGTAGTCGCGGACCCCGCCGAACCGCTCGAAGAAGGTCTCCATCAGGCCGCGCGCCTCGGCGGGCTCGATGTTCAGCTGCTGGGCGAGACCGAAGGCGGACAGCCCGTACGCGAGGCCGTACGACATGGCCTTGATCTTGCGGCGCATCTCGGCGTCGACCTGGGACCGCTCCACTCCGAACACCTGGGAGGCGACGGTGGTGTGCAGGTCCTCGCCGGTCGCGAACGCCTCGATCAGGCCCTCGTCCTCGGAGAGGTGGGCCATCACGCGCAGCTCGATCTGGCTGTAGTCGGCGGTCATGAGGGACTCGAAGCCCTCGCCGACGACGAAGCCGCGGCGGATCGCGCGGCCCTCGTCGGTGCGCACCGGCACGTTCTGCAGGTTGGGGTCGGTGGAGGACAGGCGTCCGGTCGCGGCGACGGTCTGGCTGAAACTGGTGTGCACCCGGCCGTCGGCGGCGATCGTCTTGACCAGGCCCTCGACGGTGACGCGCAGCTTGGCCTGCTCCCGGTGCCGCAGCATGATCACCGGCAGCTCGTGGTCGGTCTGCGTGGCCAGCCAGGCCAGCGCGTCCGCGTCCGTGGTGTAACCGGTCTTGGTCTTCTTCGTCTTCGGCAGGTCCAGCTCGCCGAAGAAGACCTCCTGGAGCTGCTTGGGCGAGCCGAGGTTGAACTCGTGGCCGACCGCCGCGTGCGCCTCCTTCACCGCCTGCTGCACCGCTCCGGCGAACTGCTGCTCCATGGCCTCCAGGTGGTCGCGGTCGGCGGCGATGCCGGCCCTCTCCATCCGGGCCAGCAGGTCCGAGGTGGGCAGCTCCATGTCGTGCAGCAGCTCGACGGCGCCGACCTCGGCGAGCTTGCCGGTGAACGCCTCACCCAGGTCGAGGACGGCGCGGGCCTGCGCCATCAGCGCCTCCGCCTCGGCGGTCTCGTCGGCGCCGAAGGCGAGCTGGCCGTCGGCGGCGGCGGGCTGGAGCTCCCGGTGCAGGTACTCGTTGGACAGCACGTCGAGCGCGAAGGAGCGGCGGCCCGGCTTGACCAGGTAGGCGGCGAGCGCGGTGTCCATGGTGACGCCCGCGAGGCTCCAGCCGTGCTCGGGGAAGACCCGCATCAGGCCCTTGGCGTTGTGCACGACCTTCGGCTTCGCCGCATCGGCCGCCCAGGCCGCGAAGGCCCGCTCGTCGGCCTCGTCCAGCTCGGACGGCTCGAACCAGGCGGCCGCGCCCGTAGCCGAGGCCAGCGCGATCTCGCTGACGTTGCCCTGTCCCAGCGCCCAGCTGTCGACGGTGGACACGCCCAGCGGTGCGCCCGCGTGGGCTTCGAGCCACGGCGCGAGCTCGCCCGCGCCCAGCACGGAGCCGTCCAGCTCCACACCCGCCGCGGCCGGAGCCGGGGCCTCTTCCTCGGCCGCGCCCGGGTCCACGGCCAGCAGCCGCTCGCGCAGCGAGGCGTTGCGGATCTCCAGCACGTCCAGCACCCCGGTCACGGCGGACCGGTCGTACGGGGCGCGGGCCAGGTCGGCCGGCGTCTTGGGCAGCTCGACGTCCTTGACCATCTCGGTCAGGACGCGGTTGAGCTTGACGGCCTCCAGGTGCTCCCGGAAGTTCTGCCCGGCCTTGCCCTTGACCTCCTCGGCGCGCTCCACGAGTTCCGCGAACGACCCGAACTGGGTGATCCACTTGGCGGCGGTCTTCTCGCCGACGCCCGGGATGCCCGGCAGGTTGTCGGACGGGTCACCGCGCAGCGCCGCGAAGTCCGGGTACTGCTGGGGGGTGAGCCCGTACTTCTCCTCCACCTTCTGCGGCGTGAACCGGGTCAGCTCGGAGACGCCCTTGGTCGGGTAGAGCACGGTGGTGCGCTCGGAGACGAGCTGGAAGGAGTCGCGGTCGCCTGTGACGATCAGCACGTCGAAGCCGGCGGCCTCCGCCTGCGTCGCCAGCGTCGCGATCACGTCGTCGGCCTCGAAGCCGTCGACCGCGAAACGCGGCACGTGCATCGCGTCGAGCAGCTCGCCGATCAGCTCGACCTGCCCCTTGAACTCGTCGGGGGTCTTGGAGCGGTTCGCCTTGTACTCGGGGAACTCCGTCGAGCGCCACGTCTTGCGGGACACGTCGAACGCCACCGCGAAGTGCGTGGGCGCCTCGTCGCGCAACGTGTTCGCCAGCATCGACGCGAAGCCGTAGATGGCGTTGGTCGGCTGGCCGGTCGCGGTCGTGAAGTTCTCCGCGGGCAGCGCGAAGAACGCCCGGTACGCCAGGGAGTGCCCGTCCATGAGCATCAGGCGGGGGCGGTCCGCTGCGGTCGTCTGGTCGGTCTTCTTCGATGCTGAATCTGCCACGCCCCCGATCCTAGGCGGCCCCGCTGACAATTCCGGCGTCGGCAATGGCCGCAAGGCGTGACAGGATCGGACGCCTACCCGAACACATGCAGCGGCCGCCGCTGCGACGTCCGACTGCTCAAAGGGGAGCAACATGGCCACCAAGCCGCCCTCAGGTGACCCCGTACAGGACGCGCCGCAGGTCGCGCCCCCCAAGCACGCCGCCGCAGGCCTGCCCGCGATCGGGCACACCCTGAAGATCGCGCAGCAGCAGATGGGCGTCGTCCGCACCGCGCGCACCCTGCTCAAGGTCAACCAGAAGGACGGCTTCGACTGCCCGGGCTGCGCCTGGCCCGAGGGCGACAAGCGGCACACCGCCGAGTTCTGCGAGAACGGCGCCAAGGCGGTCGCCGAGGAGGCCACGCTGCGCCGGGTCACCCCGGAGTTCTTCGCCGGGCACCCGCTCGCCGACCTGGCCACGCGCTCCGGGTACTGGCTGGGCCAGCAGGGCCGGATCACGCACCCGATGTACCTGCCGGAGGGCGGCGACCGGTACAAGGCGGTCAGCTGGGAGCGGGCCTTCGAGATCATCGCCGAGGAGCTGACGGCCCTCGGCTCCCCCGACGAGGCCCTCTTCTACACCTCGGGCCGCACCAGCAACGAGGCCGCGTTCCTCTTCCAGCTGTTCGCCCGCGAGTTCGGCACCAACAACCTGCCCGACTGCTCCAACATGTGCCACGAGTCCTCGGGCTCCGCACTGACCGAGACCATCGGCATCGGCAAGGGCAGCGTCTCCCTCGAAGACCTCCACCAGGCCGACCTGATCATCGTCGCCGGGCAGAACCCGGGCACCAACCACCCGCGCATGCTCTCCGCCCTGGAGAAGGCCAAGTCCGCCGGCGCGAAGATCATCTCGGTGAACCCGCTGCCCGAGGCCGGCCTGGAACGCTTCAAGAACCCCCAGACCCCGGTCGGCATGCTCAAGGGCACCGCCCTGAACGACCTCTTCCTGCAGATCCGCATCGGCGGCGACCAGGCCCTCTTCCGCCTCCTCAACAAGCTCGTCATCGACACCGAGGGCGCCACCGACGAGGCCTTCATCCGCGAGCACACCCACGGCTACGAGGAGCTGGCGGCCGCCGCCGAGAAGGCCGACTGGGCCGAGACCCTCACCGCCACCGGCCTGACCCGGCCCGAGATCGAGCAGGCCCTGGCCATGATCCTGGCCTCGAAGCGCACCATCGTCTGCTGGGCCATGGGCCTCACCCAGCACAAGCACTCCGTCGCCACCATCCGCGAGGTCGTCAACCTCCTGCTGCTGCGCGGCGACATCGGCCGCCCCGGCGCCGGCGTCTGCCCCGTCCGCGGCCACTCCAACGTCCAGGGCGACCGCACCATGGGGATCTTCGAACGCCCCGCGGCCGCCTTCCTCGACTCGCTCGACCGCGAATTCCAGATCACCTCGCCGCGCGGGCACGGCTACGACGTGGTCCGCTCCATCCAGGCCCTGCGCGACGGCGAGGCCAAGGTCCTCTTCGCCATGGGCGGCAACTTCGTCGGCGCCACCCCCGACACCGACGTCACCGAGGCGGCGATCCGCCGCGCCTCCCTGACCGTGCACGTCTCCACCAAGCTCAACCGCTCCCACGCGGTCACCGGCCGGCGCGCCCTGATCCTGCCCACCCTGGGCCGCACCGACAAGGACGTACAGGCCTCCGGCAAGCAGTTCGTCACGGTCGAGGACTCCATGGGCATGGTCCACGCCTCCCGCGGCAACCTCGCCCCCGCCTCCCCGCACCTGCTTTCCGAGCCCGCGATCGTGGCCCGCATGGCCCGCGCGGTGCTCGGCGCGGCCTCGAAGACCCCGTGGGAGGAGTTCGAGAAGGACTACGCGGCCATCCGCGACCGGATCTCCCGCGTGATCCCCGGCTTCGAGGACTTCAACGCCCGCGCGGCCCGCCCCGAGGGCTTCCGCCTCCCGCACGCCCCGCGCGACGAGCGCCGCTTCCCCACCACGACAGGCAAGGCCAATTTCACCGCCGCGCCCGTCGAGTACCCGAAGGTTCCCGAGGGCCGGCTGCTGCTCCAGACCCTGCGCAGCCACGACCAGTACAACACCACCATCTACGGCCTCGACGACCGCTACCGCGGGATCACCGGCGGCCGCCGCGTCGTCATGGTCAACCCCGAGGACGCCGCGGAGCTCGGCCTCGCGGACGGCTCGTACACGGACCTGGTGAGCGAGTGGAACGACGCCGTGGAGCGGCGCGCGCCCGGCTTCCGCGTCGTGCACTACCCGACCGCCCGGGGCTGCGCGGCCGCGTACTACCCCGAGACCAACGTGCTGGTACCGCTCGACTCCACCGCGGACACCAGCAACACCCCGGCGAGCAAGTCCGTCGTCATCCGCTTCGAACCGGCCTGAACCGGCCTGATAGAACGACCTCAGGACAAGCAGGTTAACGAGCGTTGACGAACGGAGCCGGCCCATGGGCGAGAAGCACGCAGTGAAGTTCCCGCAGGAGGTCCTCGACGAGTACACGGCTCTGGGCATCGACCTGCCCGCGCTGTTCTCGGCGGGCGACCTCGGCGAGCGCATGGACATCCGCATCCTGGAGGCCTCGGCCGAGCGGGTCGTCGGCACCATGCCGGTCAAGGGCAACACCCAGCCGTACGGACTGCTGCACGGCGGCGCCTCCGCCGTCCTCGCCGAGACCCTCGGCTCCGTCGGCGCGATGATGCACGGCGGCATCAACAAGATCGCCGTCGGCGTGGACCTGAACTGCACCCACCACCGGGGCGCCCGCAGCGGCATCGTCACCGGCGTCGCCACCCCGGTGCACCGCGGCCGCTCCACCACCACCTTCGAGATCGTCATCACTGACGAGCAGGACAAGCGGATCTGCACCGCCCGCCTGACCTGCCTGCTGCGCGACGCCGCCCCGGCCGGCGACGCCCCCGCCGGAGCCTGACCCCGGCCGCGGGGCCCGCACACGGGCGCCACACCCACACGGGCACCACCCGCAGGCCCGGACCCCGCCCCGCGCGCGGCAGGTCCGGGCCTGCCCCCGTCCGGCCGCCGTCCAGCCCCCCGTCCGGCCGCCATCCGGCCCCGACCCGACCGGAATCCGCCAGTCCGCACCCGTTCCTGCCGCCGCTGTTGTGTCACCGATGGTGACCGCCTACCTTCCCCTCATGGGGACCCAGCCACGCTCCACGGTCCGGTACGCCGCCTCCACCCTGCTCGCGGCGCTCACCCTGACCGGATGCTCGCCTTCCACCCCACCCTCCGCGGCAGGCACCGAGACCCCGGCGGCCAGCCCTTCCTCCCCCGCACAGATCTGCACCAGCCTCGTGTCCTACTGGGCGAAGGAGACCCTCCTGGGCACCAAGTGGTCCGGTCTGGACTGGGAGCAGAAGGGGCTTTCCAACGACCAGTACGCGATCCACGAGGAAGCCGTGGCCGCAGGCCGCGCTGAGGAGCGAACTGCCGGGCGGGACAAGGCACTTGAGCTGATCGACCGGCTCGTCGCCCAGCGCTGCGCCGAGCAGGGCGGCGCGACCTGGAGCTCGGAGAACTGGCGACCCCCGACGTGAGCCAGGTCACCGCATTCCCGAGCGCGCTGTCCGCCTTCCGGGCACTTGGCACCGCGGGACTCAACCGCAGGTGAGGGGCACTTTCGCGCCGCGAAGAAGATCCATCCGGGCCAAATGGATCACCCTTGCCCACCCTCGCGCATCACTCTGCGTAATGGTCACGTCGTATGTAATCCCGCCTTTTCCCCTGGGAATGGCCACACGGTGAATTCTTCCGGACACGTGCAGCCACATTTGGCGCAATTTGATCTAAGACAGGTGCATGAAGGCCTCAAGCCCCTTAGGGAAGCAGGTAATTCTCACGATGCGGACATTCCCAGGTGTCGCAAAACGTCCGTTTTGTCCACACTCCCACCACGCATTCTTGGCCTTGGCATAACAAGAGCGTCACATCCTCCTTTCTCTGCTCCCCGTGTTCACCACCTCGGGCCTAGAGTCACGGCCAGTCACCGCGCCGCTGGGCGCGACCAGCACGGCCGCTGTACATCCCAGTGCGGCCCGGCGACCGAACGGCACCTCACAGAGGGAGCCGCGCCAGGGAAAGGAAGAATCGTGCGACACCGTTCTTTGCTCGTCCTCACCACCGTGATCACCACGGGTGCACTGACCCTCACCGCCTGCGGATCGCGCGACGAGGCTAAGTCCGGGGACAAGACCGACGGCAAGAAGACCGTCGTCGTCATTGGCGTGGACGCCCCCCTCACCGGCTCGCTTTCCGCCCTCGGCCAGGGCATCAAGAACTCGGTCGACCTCGCGGCCAAGACGGCCAACAAGAACAACGAGGTCCCCGGCATCGAGTTCAAGGTCGAGGCCCTCGACGACCAGGCGGTCCCCGCCTCCGGTCAGGCCAACGCCACCAAGCTCGTCGGCAACAAGGACGTCGTCGGCGTCGTCGGCCCGCTGAACTCCGGCGTCGCCCAGCAGATGCAGGGCGTCTTCGCCTCCGCCAAGCTGGCGCAGGTCTCGCCCGCCAACACCAACCCCGCGCTCAGCCAGGGCGACAACTGGGGCAAGGGCGAGTTCAAGCGCCCCTTCGACACCTACTTCCGCACCGCCGCCACCGACGTGGTCCAGGGCAAGTTCGCCGCCCAGTACCTCTTCAAGGACGCCGGCAAGAAGAAGGTCTTCGTCGTCGACGACAAGCAGACCTACGGCGCCGGCCTGGCCGCGATCTTCTCCGACGAGTTCAAGAAGCTCGGCGGCGAGGTCGTCGGCACCGACCACGTCACCGTGAAGGAGACCGACTTCTCCTCCACCGCCGACAAGGTCAAGTCCTCCGGTGCCGACTCCGTCTACTTCGGCGGCCAGTACCCCGAGGGCGGCCTGCTCGCCGACCAGATCAAGAAGACCGGCGCCAACATCCCGCTCATGGGCGGCGACGGCATCCAGGACCCCGCCTTCATCACCGCCTCCGGCGAGGCCAACGAGGGCGACCTCTCCACCTCCATCGGCTACCCGGTCGAGAAGCTCCCCACCGCCAAGACCTTCATCGCCGACTACCAGGCTGCCGGCTACAAGGACCCGTACGCGGCCTACGGCGGCTACTCCTACGACGCCGGCTGGTCCGTCATCCAGGCCGTCAAGGCCGTCGTCGCCGCCAACAGCGGCAAGCTGCCCACCGACGCCCGCGCCAAGGTCGTCGAGGCTCTCGGCAAGGTCTCCTTCGAGGGCGTGACCGGCAAGGTCGCGTTCGACCAGTACGGCGACACCACCAACAAGCAGCTCACGGTCTACAAGGTCGAGGGCGGCAAGTGGATCGACGTCAAGAGCGACACCTTCAACCAGTAATCCCCACGTCCCGCCAGCCGGGACCCCCGGGCCGGTCTGAACCGACGGCCTGACCCCCTCAAAAAGAACCAGCCGCGCGAGGGCGCAAACAGCGCCCTCGCGCGGAGTCTTATCCGACACGCTCATCGGAGGCCCTGCGGTGCACGAACTGCCGCAACAGCTGGCCAACGGCCTTGCCCTCGGTGCCCTTTATGGCCTCATCGCCATCGGGTACACCATGGTCTACGGCATCGTCCAGCTCATCAACTTCGCCCACGGCGAGATCTTCATGATCGGCGGCTTCGGCGCGCTCTCCGCCTACGCCATCCTCCCGACCGGCACCTCCCTGCTGATCGCGATACCAGTCATGATCGTCGGAGGCGCACTCGCCTCGGTCCTCGTCGCCACCGCAGCCGAACGCTTCGCCTACCGCCCCCTGCGCAGCGCCCCACGGCTCGCCCCGCTCATCACCGCAATCGGCCTCTCGATCGCGCTCCAGCAGCTCGTCTGGCAGTTCTACCCGGACGCCAAGAAGGCAGTCAGCTTCCCTGAGTTCAAGGGTGCCGCCTTCAAGATCACCGACAGCCTGGCCATCCAGCGCGCGGACCTCTTCGTCCTCATCCTCGCCCCGCTCTGCATGCTCGCCCTCGGCGTCTTCGTCTCCAAGAGCCGCAGCGGCCGCGCCATGCAGGCCACCGCGCAGGACCCCGACACCGCGAAGCTGATGGGCATCAACACCGACCGCATCATCGTCATGGCCTTCGCCATCGGTGCCGCGTTCGCCGCCGTCGCCGCCGTCGCCTACGGCCTCGACAAGGGCCAGATCAACTTCGAGATGGGCTTCATCCTCGGACTGAAGGCCTTCACCGCAGCCGTCCTCGGCGGCATCGGCAACATCTACGGCGCCATGGTCGGCGGCGTCGTCCTCGGCCTCGCCGAAGCCCTCTCGATCGCATACATCGAAGACATCCCCGGCATGTCGCAGCTCGGCGGTGGAGCCTGGTCCAACGTCTGGGCGTTCGTACTCCTCATCGTCGTCCTCCTCGTGCGGCCACAAGGCCTGCTCGGCGAGCGCGTCGCGGATCGGGCGTGAGAACCATGACCACCAACACCACCCCGCAGACCGCCGCCGCCAAGCAGGGCACCGCCCCCGCCGCGCTCCTCTACGCGGTCATCGGCGGCAGCCTCCTGACCGTCATCAGCGCCTTCCTCGCGTGGACCTGGACCGACGAGTTCCCCGGTGACCTGACCTACTACGGCAGCCCGGCGCCCATCCAGTCCCTCAGCCTGATCGCCGGACTCCTGACCGCCGCCTTCGCGCTCTCCGCACTCGGCGTCAAGGGCCTGCGCTGGCTCACCCCCACCGGCGCCCGCAAGCCCGTATGGATCCTCGCGCTCGCCACCCTCGCCGGCACCTGGTTCACGGTCATCGCCATCGCCGTGGTCCTCGGCGGCTTCGTCCACCTGGAGCCCGGCGCCTACGTCGCCCTCGTCGGCTCGCTCATCCCGGCCCTCGCCGCGTACAAGCTCCCCGACGACAGCCACAAGGCGTCCCCCGCCAAGCAGCTGCCCGCCTGGGCCGAGATCCTCATCATCACCGGCGTCTTCGCCCTCGGCCTCTACGTCATCACCTTCGGCATCGACACCGATGACAAGGAACCGCAGCTCTTCGTCACCTACCTGCTCACCGTCGGCATCGCGGGCTTCGCCCTCCTCAAGGCCGGCCTCTTCGACCGGCTCGGCAGCCTCACCGCGAAGCACCGCCAGGTCACGCTCCTCGGCACCGCGGCCGCCGCGATCGCCTTCCCGTTCATCCAGCAGAGCGGCGACACCTACACGCTCATCGCGGTCAACATCCTGATCTTCGCGACCGTCGCCCTCGGCCTCAACGTCGTCGTCGGCCTCGCCGGCCTCCTCGACCTCGGATACGTCGCCTTCCTCGGTGTCGGCGCCTACGCCGCCGCCCTGGTCTCCGGCAGCACCGCCTCCGCCTTCGGCATCCACCTGCCCTTCTGGGCAGCGGTCATCGTCGGCGCACTCGCCTCGCTCGTCTTCGGCGTGATCATCGGTGCACCGACCCTGCGCCTGCGCGGCGACTACCTCGCCATCGTCACCCTCGGCTTCGGAGAAATCTTCCGCATCGCCATGGGCAACCTCGACGGCGACTCCGGCCCGGACATCACCAACGGCCCGAACGGCATCCCCAACATCCCCCACCTCGACCTCTTCGGGTGGAACTTCGGGGAGTCGCACACCGTCGGCGGCATCGTCCTCGGCGCCTACGCCAACTACTACTTCCTGATGCTCCTCGTCATGGCCGTAGTCGTACTGGTCTTCTCCCGCGCCGGCAACAGCCGCATCGGCCGCGCCTGGGTCGCCATCCGCGAAGACGAGACCGCCGCCGAAGCCATGGGCATCAACGGCTTCAAGGTCAAGCTCATCGCCTTCGCCCTCGGCGCCACCCTCGCCGGCCTCGCCGGCACCGTCCAAGCACACGTCAACAGCACGGTCGTCCCCGAGAACTACGTCTTCGCCGGGCCCGTCCCGCCGAACTCCGCGTTCCTCCTCGCCGCCGTCATCCTCGGCGGCATGGGCACCATCCGCGGCCCCATCCTCGGCGCCGCACTGCTCTTCCTGATCCCGGCGAAGCTGGCCTTCCTCCAGGACTACCAGCTCCTCGCCTTCGGCATCGCCCTCATCCTGCTCATGCGCTTCCGCCCCGAAGGCCTCATCGCCAACAAGCGCGCGCAGCTCGAGTTCCACGACGACACCGCTGACCAGGCCCCCACGGACCTGGCCACCGCCAAGGCGGGGGCGTGAACGACATGACCACCACAGACACCACCACCAAGACCACCGTTCTCGAAGCCAGCGGCGTCACCATGCGCTTCGGCGGCCTCACCGCCGTCAAGGGCGTCGACCTCAAGGTCAACGCCGGCGAGATCGTCGGCCTCATCGGCCCCAACGGCGCCGGCAAGACCACCTTCTTCAACTGCCTCACCGGGCTGTACGTCCCCACCGAGGGCAGCGTCAGCTACAAGGGCACCGTCCTGCCGCCCACGCCCCACAAGGTCACCGCGGCCGGCATCGCCCGCACCTTCCAGAACATCCGGCTCTTCCACAACATGACCGTGCTGGAGAACGTCCTCGTCGGACGCCACACCCGCACCAAGGAAGGCCTCTGGTCCGCCCTGCTGCGCGGCCCCGGCTTCAAGAAGGCCGAAGCCGCCAGCGAAGCACGCGCCATGGAACTCCTCGAGTTCATCGGCCTGCAGAACAAGGCCGGCCACCTCGCCAAGAACCTCCCCTACGGCGAGCAGCGCAAGCTCGAAATCGCCCGCGCCCTTGCCAGCGACCCCGGTCTCATCCTCCTGGACGAGCCCACCGCCGGCATGAACCCGCAGGAGACGCGAGCGGCCGAAGAGCTCATCTTCGCCATCCGCGACATGGGCATCGCCGTCCTCGTCATCGAGCACGACATGCGCTTCATCTTCAACCTGTGCGACCGCGTCGCCTGCCTCGTCCAGGGCGAGAAGCTCATCGAAGGCACGGCCGCAGAGGTCCAGGGCGACGAGCGCGTCATCGCCGCCTACCTCGGCACCCCCTTCGAGGGCGACCCCGGCGCGGAAGAAGTCGCCGAGGTCGAGGCAGCCGAAGCCGCCGCCGAAGCACAGTCCGAAGCCGAGGCCACGGACGAAGCCACGGACGAAGACGCGGCAGCGGACAGCACCACCAGCACCACCAGCACGGAAGGAGAGGCCAAGTGACCGCAATGCTCAAGGTCGAAGACCTCAAAGTCGCCTACGGCAAGATCGAAGCCGTCAAGGGAATCTCCTTCGAGGTCAACGAAGGCGAAATCGTCTGCCTCGTCGGCACCAACGGCGCCGGCAAGACGACCACCCTGCGCACCCTCTCCGGGCTCCTCAAGCCCAAGAGCGGCAGCATCACCTTCGGCGGACAGCCCCTCGCCTCCGTCCCCGCCCACAAGATCGTCTCCCTGGGCCTCGCCCACTCCCCCGAGGGACGCCACATCTTCCCCCGGCTGACGATCGCCGAAAACCTCCAGCTCGGCGCCTTCCTGCGCACCGACAAGGACGGCATCGAGAAGGACATCCAGCGCGCCTACGAGATGTTCCCCATCCTGGGCGAACGCCGCAAGCAGGCCGCCGGCACCCTCTCGGGCGGTGAGCAGCAGATGCTCGCCATGGGCCGCGCGCTCATGTCCCAGCCCAAGCTCCTCATGCTGGACGAGCCCTCCATGGGTCTCTCCCCGCTGATGATGCAGAAGATCATGGCGACCATCAAAGAGCTCAAGGCCTCGGGCATGACCATCCTGCTCGTCGAGCAGAACGCCCAGGCGGCGCTCTCGCTCGCCGACCAGGCGCACGTCATGGAGATCGGCAAGATCGTTCTCTCCGGCACCGGCCAGGACCTCCTCCACAACGAGGACGTCCGCAAGGCCTACCTCGGCGAGGACTGACAAACGTGTGAGGCCCGCCTCCCCTCGGGGGGAGGCGGGCCTCACGCATGTCCGCGTCTACTGACCGGCGTTCTGCTTCTTCTCCTCAGCGTCCTCGATGACCGCCTCGGCGACCTGCTGCATGGACATGCGGCGGTCCATGGAGGTCTTCTGGATCCAGCGGAACGCCGCGGGCTCGGTGAGCCCGTACTGGGTCTGCAGGATGCTCTTGGCACGGTCGACGAGCTTGCGCGTCTCCAGCCGGAGGGAGAGGTCGGCGACCTCCTTCTCCAGCGCCTTCAGCTCGGCGAAGCGGGACACCGCCATCTCGATGGCCGGCACGACGTCGCTCTTGCTGAACGGCTTCACGAGGTACGCCATGGCACCGGCGTCACGGGCGCGTTCGACGAGGTCGCGCTGCGAGAACGCGGTCAGCATCAGTACGGGGGCGATGGACTCCTCCGCGATCTTCTCGGCGGCGGAGATCCCGTCCAGGACGGGCATCTTCACGTCGAGGATGACGAGGTCCGGGCGGTGCTCGCGGGCCAGCTCGACGGCCGTCTGGCCGTCCCCGGCCTCACCGACGACGGCGTACCCCTCTTCCTCCAGCATCTCTTTCAGGTCGAGACGGATGAGCGCCTCGTCCTCGGCGATGACGACGCGGGTCGTCAGCGGCGGAACGTGCGACTGGTCGGCGTCGGGCGTGGGCGTCGACTCGTGCTCGGCGGTCACGGAGGCTCCTCGTTGCGGGGCATAACAGCTCCCCCGAGCCTACCGAGCTCCTGTAAGGTGGTGCCACGCAGGGTTCCCCCGAACCTTCGTTTTGAAGGCCCCAGTACTCCAACGGTTAGAGAGGCCGCTCTCAAACAGCGGACAGTGTGGGTTCGAATCCCACCTGGGGCACCTTTCCTTGAATTCCAAGGTCACGCCGCAGCGGCAAGTCTTCCCCTTTCGGGGGAATCTGTCGGGAAACGGGCGCGCATCCAGAGGATCTTCCGCACTGTCGCCCACATGTACGATCTGGCAACTCGGCGGCACGCGCTAACCCTTCTCGGTCGTGGGCGGAGCCTGAATTCCGTCAGCAAGGAAACGGGGATATCCCGGGCCGCCATCCGCGCCTGGCGGGTTCGCATCGAACCCCTCCCCCGTATGAATCACACGCCATGTGAGAGCCCACCCGACCCGGCCGCATACGCCTATCTCCTCGGCCTCTATCTCGGTGACGGCTGCATCAGCCCCCTCGCGCGGCGGATACTACCTCCGCATCGCCTGCGCTGACGCTTGGCCCGGCCTCATCGAGCAGTGCCGCGCGGCGATTCTTGTGGTCCGCCCGTCCGACAAGGTCTACGTCCTGCAGCGGCAAGGGTGCGTCGCCGTCACCAGCTACGGACGGCACTGGACGTGCCTGTTCCCGCAGCACGGGCCCGGCAAGAAGCACGAGCGGCGGATCGCCCTCGAAGGCTGGCAGCAGGAGATCGTCGACGCTCACCCCTGGGAGTTCATCCGGGGCCTCATTCACTCAGACGGGTGCCGGATCACCAACTGGACCACCCGCATGGTCGGCGGCGTCAAGAAGCGCTATGAGTACCCGCGGTACTTCTTCACCAACAAGTCCGACGACATCCGGAGGCTCTGTACCGACACGCTCACCAAGGTCGGCGTCCAGTGGACCATCCTCGCCCGGGGCAGCGACCCCTTCAACGTCTCCATCGCCCGGAAGGACTCCGCGGCGCTGATGGACGCCCACATCGGGCCCAAGCACTAGAGCCCGGGGCTCCGCAGCCGGCCCGGGGTGGTGCCGAGGCGCTGCCTGAGCAGGGTCGTGAGCGTCGAGGCGTTCTCGTAGCCCACGCGGCGGGCGACGGCTTCGGTCGGGAGGTCGGTGGTGCGGAGCAGGTGGGCGGCTTGTTCGAGGCGGATGGTCTGGGCGAAGCGGAGGGGTGAGATGCCGAGTACGCGGTCCACGGCGCGTTGGAGGGTGCGTTCGCTGGCGCCGACCGCGCGGGCCGCTTCGGGCATCGTGAGCGGTTGGTCGATGTGTTCTCGTATCCAGCGTTCGAAGGCTCCGACGGTGGGGTCGGTGCGGGCGAGGTGGCTGGGGATGGCGTATCCGGCCTGGGTGGGGCGGTCGTCGACGACGAGGTAGCGGGCGGTGAGGTCGGCGAGTGCGGGGCTGGTGCGGCGGACGAGGGCGAGTGCGAGGTCGAGGTGGGCCATGGCTGCGCCGGCGGTGGTGACGCCTTCGGCGTGGGTGAGCATGTGGCTTTCGTCGAGGGTGACGTGGGGGTAGCGGCGGCGGAATGCGGGGGCGAGCCACCAGCTGGTGGTGGCGGTGAGTCCGTCGAGTACTCCGGTTTCGGCGAGCAGGAAGGTGCTCGTGCAGGCGGCGGCGAGTGGGATGCCGGCTGTGTGGGCCTGCTGGATGGTGTTGCGTTCGGGTTGGCGCTCGGGTGCGGCCACCCAGTTCAGGAGGGGTTCGGGCTGTTTGGGGCCTGCGCCGGGTACGACGAGGAGGTCGGGGTGCGGGGCGTCTGCTGGGGGTACGGCTTCGATCGTGTGTCCGGCGGCGGTGCGTATGGGGCCGTGGGGGCTGACGCGGGTGAGTTCCCAGGGTGGTGGGGGCTGGGGCAGTTCGGCCCTCAGTTCGTTGGCCATCTGCAGTACGTCGACGACGGTGGCCAGTCCGGAGTCGAAGAGTCCGTCCGTGACCAGTACCGAGATCTTCATGTCGGAAACGGTAAAGGACGCGTCGGATCTGCCACTGGGTGGGGCGGTGGGCGCGGCCATACGTTGATCTCGACGAACGGCGCGGCCGGCGCCCTGACGAAGGAGAAACGCGATGTCCAAGGCCTTGTCCACTGATTCCGTCCGCCTCGGTCTGCTCGCCCGGATCGAGGCGAAGCCGGAGCACGTGAAGGATGTGGAGGAGCTGCTCACGGGGGCTCTTGCCCTGGCGCAGGAGGAGGCGTTCACCACGGTGTGGTTCGCTCTGCGCATGGGTCCGACGACGTTCGGGATCTTCGATGCGTTCGGCAGTGACGAGGATCGTACGGCGCACTTGCAGGGCAGGATCGCGGCGGCGCTGATGGAGCGGGCGCCGCATCTGTTGGCGGAGGCGCCGGAGATCGTGCCGGTGGACGTTCTGGCGGCCAAACTCGCCTAGGGCTGTCTGTCCGTGGGGCCGTTGTCCGGGTGGGTTCGGGGCGGCGTAGGTTGAGGTCCAGGCATAGGAGAAGGGGACCGCGTGATGAGCGAGAAGGCTCGCAAGCTGTTCGATGCGCTGGATCTCAACCAGGACGGTGAGCTGACCCGGCTGGAGGTGATCACGGCTTTGCGGTCG
This sequence comes from Streptomyces sp. NBC_00190, assembly GCF_036203305.1. Taxonomy (GTDB): domain Bacteria; phylum Actinomycetota; class Actinomycetes; order Streptomycetales; family Streptomycetaceae; genus Streptomyces. The sequence continues at coordinate 2,272,941 of NZ_CP108131.1, forward strand.
AAGGGGCCGACGCTTGCCGCCGAGGGGGTGTTGCCGGTCTGGGCGGTGGGGGATGAGGATGCTTCGTCGGCTCTGTTCGATGCGGCTGACGCGAACGGGGACGAGGTCTTGAGCTTCGAGGAGTTCGCCGCGGTGGTCGATCGCCGGTTCGGCTGGTAGGGCTGTAGGGGCTCGTCTCGGCGTGTCCGCGTCGGGCGGGCGCTTTCCCGGCCCGACGCGGTGCGTGTGACGTGCTAGCGGACGGCGTCGCCGATGTGGTGGACGCGGACGAGGTTGGTGGAGCCGGTGACGCCGGGGGGCGAGCCGGCGGTGATGACGACGACGTCGCCGGTCACGCAGCGGCCGATGCGCAGGAGTTCTTCTTCGACCTGGGCGACCATGGCGTCGGTCGAGTCGACGTGGGGGCCGAGGAAGGTTTCGACGCCCCAGGTGAGGTTGAGCTGGGAGCGGGTGGCGGGGTCGGGGGTGAAGGCGAGCAGGGGGATGGGTGAGCGGTAGCGGGAGAGCCGGCGGACGGTGTCTCCGCTCTGGGTGAAGGCGATGAGGAATTTCGCGTCGAGGAAGTCGCCGATTTCGGCGGCGGCGCGGGCGACGGCTCCGCCTTGGGTGCGGGGCTTGTTGCGTTCGGTGAGGGGCGGGAGGCCCTTGTCGAGGATGTCTTCTTCGGCGGCTTCGACGATCCGTGACATGGTGCGGACGGTTTCGACGGGGTATTTGCCGACGCTGGTTTCGCCCGAAAGCATGACGGCGTCGGTGCCGTCGATGATGGCGTTGGCGACGTCGGAGGCTTCGGCGCGGGTGGGCCGGGAGTTTTCGATCATCGAGTCGAGCATCTGGGTCGCGACGATGACGGGTTTGGCGTTGCGCTTGGCGAGTTTGACGGCGCGCTTCTGGACGATCGGGACTTGTTCCAGGGGCATTTCGACGCCGAGGTCGCCGCGGGCGACCATGATGCCGTCGAAGGCGGCGACGATGTCGTCGATGTTCTCGACGGCCTGGGGCTTTTCGATCTTGGCGATGACGGGGAGACGGCGGCCTTCTTCGTCCATGATGCGGTGGACGTCTTCGATGTCGCGGCCACTGCGGACGAAGGAGAGGGCGATGACGTCGGCGCCGGTGCGCAGGGCCCAGCGGAGGTCGTCGATGTCCTTTTCGGAGAGGGCGGGTACGGAGACGGCGACGCCGGGGAGGTTGAGGCCCTTGTGGTCGGAGACCATGCCGCCCTCGACGACGAGGGTGTGGACGCGGGGGCCGTAGATTCCGGTGACTTCGAGGGTGACGCGGCCGTCGTCGACGAGGATGCGTTCGCCGGGGGTGACGTCGGTGGCGAGTCCCTTGTAGGTGGTGCCGCAGGTGTGGCGGTCGCCTTCGTGGTCTTCGACGGTGATGGTGAACTCGTCGCCGCGTTCAAGGAGTACGGGGCCTTCGCGGAAGCGGCCGAGGCGGATCTTCGGGCCTTGAAGGTCGGCGAGGATGCCGACGCTGCGGCCGGTCTCGTCGGAGGCCTTGCGTACGCGCAGGTAGCGCTCTTCGTGTTCGGCGTAGGTGCCGTGGCTGAGATTGAAGCGGGCGATGTCCATTCCGGCTTCGACCAGGGCTTTGATCTGGTCGTATGAGTCGGTGGCGGGGCCCAGGGTACATACGATTTTCGCTCGGCGCATGAGGCGAGCGTATTCCCCTACCAGGCAGTAGGAAATTGGTTCCGGGTGTCCACTCAACAACCTTTGGGCAAAAGGTTGTTGACAACTGTTGAATGTGCATGGGGGTGCTCCGATGAGCACCCCCGGGGCGTCCGGTGGTGGGCTTTCAGGGCTGCATTTCGGAGCTGTGCCTCACAGTTGGGGCGGGGTCATCGTGAAGCGGGCGTTCACCTGGGCGTAGATGGTCTGGCGCTGTGGTTCGAGGTCGAGGGGCGGGGCGCCGGCGTCTTCGGAGCCGCTGAAGGCCATGGTGCGCATGGTGGCGCCGGGGGCGCCTTGGAAGGGGGCGGCGTTCTCGGCGCCGAGGTCGGCGAGTTCGACGAGGGCGGCGAGGCGGGCGCCGAGGGCTTCGGCGTATTCGCGGGCGCGCTGGACGGCTTCGAGTACGGCTTGGCGGCGGGCCTGGCCGTGGGCGGGTGAGGTGGGGCGCAGGGCCCACCAGGGGCCGTCGATCTGGGTGAGTTCGAGGTCGGCGAGGCGGGTGGTGAGTTCGCCGAGGGCGGTGAAGTCGCTGAGTTCGGCGGTGATGTGGACGCGTCCGTGGTAGGCGCGGATGCGTTCGCCGCGGCCGTGGCGGGTGAGTTCGGGGCTGATGGAGAAGGCGCCGGTTTCGAGTTTTTCGACGGGGTCGCCGTAGCTCTTGATGAGGTCGAGGGCGGCGTTGTTGCGGCGGGTGAGGTCTTCGAGGGCGGTTCGCCGGTCGGTTCCGCGGGCGCTGACGGTGATGCCGATGCGGGCGATCTCGGGGTCGACTTCGATGCGGGCTTCGCCGCGGACGGCGACGCGGGGTACTTCGGGGGTTCCGTAGGGCTGGTGCGATGCGTCCTGGGTCATGGTTTCACTCTCGCACCGTCGCTCGTACGGGTGTGGTCATCGGATCGAAACCTGGTGGGGGTGTTGCTGCTTGTTACCCGTGGGTCAGAATCTACGCGCGTTGTTCACGCCTCAAAAGGGGAGATGGCATGGCGTTCGACCGCAGGACTTTTCTGGGGACCACGGCCGCGACAGGTGCGGCCGTGGCGTTGGCGGGGGCCACGAGCACCCCGGCGGCCGCGCAGGCGGGTCCGCGTACGTATGCGTTCACGGTGATGGGTACGACCGATCTGCACGGGAATGTCTTCAACTGGGACTACTTCACGGACAAGGAGTTCGACGACAAGGCGCACAACGACGTCGGTCTGGCGAAGATCTCGACCCTGGTGAACCAGGTGCGTGCGGAGAAGGGGCGGTGCAACACGCTGCTGATCGACGCGGGTGACACGATCCAGGGCACGCAGCTTTCGTACTACTACGCGAAGGTGGATCCGATCACGGCGCGGCGGGGTCCGGTGCACCCGATGGCGCAGGCGATGAACGCGATCGGCTATGACGCGGCGGCGCTGGGGAACCACGAGTTCAACTACGGCATTCCGGTGCTGCGCAAGTTCGAGGAGCAGTGCGATTTCCCGCTGCTGGGCGCGAACGCGCTGGACGCGAAGACGCTGCGGCCGGCGTTCCCGCCGTACAGCATGCACCGGCTGCGGACTCCGCACGGGCGGGACGTGAAGGTGGCGGTGCTGGGGCTGACGAACCCGGGTATCGCGATCTGGGACAAGGCGAACGTGCAGGGAAAGATGACGTTCCCGGGCCTGGAGGAGCAGGCGGCGAAGTACGTTCCGAAGCTGCGTTCGATGGGTGCGGACGTGGTGATCGTGTCGGCGCACTCGGGGTCGAGCGGGCTGTCGTCCTACGGTGACCAGCTGCCGTACGTCGAGAACGCGGCGGGTCTGGTGGCGGAGCAGGTGCCGGGGATCGACGCGATCCTGGTGGGGCACGCGCACACGGAGATTCCCGAGTACCGGGTGAAGAACAAGGCGACCGGCAAGGACGTGGTGCTGTCGGAGCCGCTGAAGTGGGGGCAGCGCCTGACGCTGTTCGACTTCGAGCTGACGTGGGCGAAGGGCCGCTGGTCGGTGGCGAAGGTCGCGGCGAGGGTGCTGAACTCGAACACGGCCGCGGAGGATCCGAAGATCACGGGGCTGCTGTCGGACGAGCACCGCAAGGTCGTGGCGTACGTGAACCAGGTGATAGGCACCTCGACGCAGGCGATGTCGTCGGCGGAGGGCCCGTTCAAGGACGTGGCGATCATCGACCTGATCAACCACGTGCAGGCGGAGACGGTGAAGGCGGCGCTGTCCGGTACGCAGTGGGCGGCGCTGCCGGTGCTGTCGCAGGCGTCGTGCTTCTCGCGGACGGCGTCGATCCCGGCCGGGCAGGTGACGATCAAGGACGCGGCCGGTCTGTATCCGTTCGAGAACACCATGGAGGCGCGGCTGCTCACCGGTGCGCAGCTGAAGGACTATCTGGAGTACTCGGCGAGGTACTACGTGCGGACGGCGCCCGGTGACGTGGTGGATCCGGCGAAGCTGACCAATTCCGAGGGCACGCCGGACTACAACTACGACTCCGTGTACGGGCTGTCGTACGACATCGACATCGCGCAGCCGGTGGGTTCGCGGATCTCGGGTCTGTCGTTCCAGGGCAAGCCGCTGGATCCGGCGGGGCAGTTCGTACTGGCGGTGAACAACTACCGGGCGTCGGGTGGCGGGGCGTTCCCGCACGTGCCGCAGGCGAAGCAGCTGTGGGCGAACTCGGACGAGATCCGCAACACGATCATCCAGTGGGTGAAGGCGAAGGGGACGGTCGACCCGTCGCAGTTCGCTTCGGTGGACTGGCGTCTGACGCGGGCCGGGGTGCCGGTGTTCTAGTCCGTTCGCGGTGGTGTGCGGCCGGGGCCTGCCGTGGCGGGTCCCGGCCGTCTGCGTGGGGCCGGCGCCGGGCCCGGGGTGCGGGTGGGGCGTCGTGGGTGATGCCGCCGGTCAGGCGGTCAGCACTGCCAGAGGAGTGCCGCGCGGCCGCAGGGGGTGCAGGTGTGTGCGTAGGCGCGGCCGGAGCCGAAGTTCATGGCGGTGACGGGGTCGGGGCCTTCCGTCAGTTCGGCGGCGAAGTCCATGGGGCGCGCGCAGCCGGGGCAGCGGGGTGTCTCCTCGTCCTGGAGCCATTGGGGTGTGCCGCCGAGCCGGCCCAGGACCGTGGCGGCGGCCGGTGCCGTGGTGGCGGGTACGGCGGCGCGGACGGCTCCGAGTCCGAGCAGGTCCTCGTCCGCGTCGGGGGCCGGTACGGGTTCCAGGCCGTCGGCCGGCAGCAGGAGGGCGAGGTTGCCGCCCGCGGTCGGGCTCCACTGTTCGCACCGTCCGGGCCGGTTCGCGCACATGAACAGGGCCAGTACGCCCGGGGAGGGCGTGGCGGTGCCGGGGAGGTCGCCGAGGTGGATCTGGGCGAGGAACTGCAGGGGTGCGGCGCACGCCGCGCAGGCCGGCCATGTGGTCTCGGCGGGGGCGAGGGGTACGCCGCCGGTGCGGGTGACCGGTGCGTCGGGGGCGACCGGCCCGCCGTCGAGGAGGAGCATCGTCATGCCGGGAATGTACGCGGCGGGCGTGGTGGGCCCTAGGTCCTGTCGTCAAAGCAGCGCCGGTAGGGCCCGCGGCGTCCGGTGCCGTGCATCGCAAGGCGGAAGGGCGCCCGAGTACTGGACGTACTTGGGCGCCCCGACAACGCGGCGAGGTGCGGTGCTGGGCGTCGCGGGCCAGGCGGGACTTTGACGACAGGGCCTATGGGTGGTCGACAAGGGGGCGGAGTTCGCCTGCCGGCCGGGGGCGGGTGTGCTCCCGCTGTTCGAGGCCGAAGGTGGTGAAGGCGGTCCGTTCGGGCTGGGGGTACGGGTTCTTGCCGGTGAGGGTGTTCAGGATGGTGGCGCTGCGCCAGGCGGCGAGGCCGAGGTCGGGGGCTCCGACGCCGTGGCTGTGGCGTTCGGCGTTCTGGACGAAGATGCTGCCGGTGACGGCGGGGTCGGTGATCATCCGGTAGCGGTCGTCGATGCGGGGGCGGCCGTCCGAGTCCTTGCGCAGGTAGGGGTCGAGTGCGGCGAGGAGGCGGCCGAGGGGGCGTTCGCGGTAGCCGGTGGCGAGGATGACGGCGTCGGTGGTGATGCGGGAGCGGGCGCCCTGCTCGATGTGTTCGAGGTGGAGTTCGACTTTGGTGGTGGCGACGCGGCCGGCGGTGCGGACGCTGACTCCGGGGGTGAGGACGGTGTCGGGCCAGCCGCCGTGGAGGGTGCGGCGGTAGAGCTCTTCGTGGATGGCGGCGATGGTGTCGGCGTCGATGCCTTTGTGGAGTTGCCATTGGGCGGGGACGAGCTTGTCGCGGACGGGTTCGGGGAGGGCGTGGAAGTAGCGGGTGTAGTCGGGGGTGAAGTGTTCGAGGCCGAGTTTGGAGTACTCCATGGGGGCGAAGGAGGGGGTGCGGGCGAGCCAGGTGAGGCGTTCGCGGCCGGCGGGGCGGGCGCGCAGCAGGTCGAGGAAGACTTCGGCGCCGGACTGGCCTGATCCGATGACGGTGACGTGTTCGGCGCCGAGGATGCGCTGCCGGTTGTCGAGGTAGTCGGCGGAGTGGATGACGGGGACGGTGGGGGCTTCGGCGAGGGTACGCAGGGGTTCGGGGACGTAGGGGGCGGTGCCGATGCCAAGGGCGAGGTTGCGGGTGTAGGTGCGGCCGAGGGCTTCGGCTTCGCCGTCGTCGTCGAGCTGGGTGAAGTCGACTTCGAAGAGGTCGTGTTCGGGGTTCCAGCGGACGGCGTCGACCTGGTGGCCGAAGTGGAGTCCGGGGATGCGGCCGGCGACCCAGCGGCAGTAGGCGTCGTATTCGGCGCGCTGGATGTGGAACTGCTCGGCGAAGTAGAAGGGGAAGAGCCGTTCCCTGTGTTTGAGGTAGTTGAGGAAGCTCCAGGGGCTGGCCGGGTCGGCGAGGGTGACCAGGTCGGCGAGGAAGGGGACTTGGAGGGTGGCTCCGTCGATGAGGAGTCCGGGGTGCCAGCGGAAGTCGAGGCGCTGGTCGTAGAAGGCGGTGGCGAGTTCGCCGGCTCCTTGGTGCGGCAGGCCGTGGGCGAGGGCCGCTAGGGACAGGTTGAAGGGGCCGATGCCGATTCCGACGAGGTCGTGGGGTGCATCGAGCTGGGCGGTCATCGGTGGGCGCTGCCTTCCAGGAGGGCGATGAGGGTGTCCAGGTCCCCCGCCGTGGTGTGGGGGTTGAGCAGGGTGGCTTTGAGCCACAGGCGGCCGTCGGCGTGGGTGCGGCCGAGGACGGCGCGGCCTTCGTGCAGGAGGGTGCGGCGCAGGGTGGCGACCTGGGTGTCATCGGCGTGGGTGGGCCTGAAGAGCACGGTGGTGATGGTGGGGGCCGCGTGGAGTTCGAAGCCGGGGTGGGCGTCGAGGAGTGCGGCGAGGTGGTGGGCGAGTTCGCAGGTGTGGTCGATGAGGCGGGCGAGGCCGTCGCGGCCGAGTGCGCGCAGGGTGGTGGCGATCTTGAGGGCGTCGGGGCGGCGGGTGGTGCGCAGGGAGCGGCCGAGGAGGTCGGGCAGGCCGGCTTCGGTGTCGTCGGTGGCGTTGAGGTAGTCGGCCTGGTGGGCGAGGGGGGCGAGCAGGGCGGTGTCGGGGACGGCGAGGAGGCCTGCGGCGACGGGCTGCCAACCGAGTTTGTGCAGGTCGACGGTGATCGAGTGGGCGCGGTCGAGTCCGGCGAGTTTGTCGCGGTGGCGGGGGCTGAGTGCCAGTGGTCCCCCGTACGCGGCGTCGATGTGGAGGTCGGCGCCGTGGCGGTCGCAGAGGTCGGCGATGCGGTGGAGGGGGTCGATGAGTCCGGCGTCGGTGGTGCCGGCGGTGGCGGTGACGAGGGCGGGGCCGGGGGTGGCGGCGAGGGTTTCGGCGAGGCGGGCGGGGTCGAGGGTGCCGGTGGGGGTGGGGACGGCGACGGCGGGGGGCAGGCCGAGGAGCCAGGCGGCGCGGGGGACGGAGTGGTGGGCGTTGGCACCGTGCAGGACGGTGAGCCCGGGTCCGTGGCGTTCGCGGGCGAGGAGGAGCGCCAGTTGGTTGGCTTCGGTGCCGCCGGTGGTGACGAGGGCGTCGGCGTGGGGGGTGTCGTAGAACTCGGCGGCGAGGGCGCGGGTGAGGAGGGCTTCGATCGCGGAGGCGGCGGGGGCCTGGTCCCAGGAGTCGAGGGAGGGGTTGAGGGCGCTGGCGGCGAGGTCGGCGGCGGCCGCGACGGCGAGGGGCGGGCAGTGCAGGTGGGCTGCGCAGAGGGGGTCGGCGGGGTCTGCGGCGCCGGCCGCGAGGGTGTGCACGAGGGTCCGGAGCGCCTCGTGGTCCCCGGTGCCGTGTTCGGGGAGTACGTCGCCCAGTGCGGCCTGGACGCGGGCCGCGAGCCCGTCCGGCCCGCCGGCCGGGAGCGGCCCGCCGCGCTCCCGGGCTCCGCTGTGCAGTGCGTCGAGGACCGTGTCGAGGAGGGGCCGCATGGCTTCGGCGCCGCCGGGGCCGCCGGCGAGGGGGGGCGGCGGGGTCGGCGTACCGGGCGGCGCGGTCATCCGGGTCCTCCGGGGCGTTGGTCCGTGGCAGGGTGGTGGGCACCCGGCCGGTACAACGATCCGACCCGAATGGGGTAACCGCCGGAGTCCGTCCGGCGTCGATTTCCGGCCGCCGCCCTGGCGGGGCCAGGGGCGGGGGGAGCTCCCCCCGCCCCTGGCCCGTCCCGGAACTGCGGGGCTACGCGGTGCGGACCCGCAGTGCGCGTGCCAGGTCGTCGAGCTGGTCGACCAGTTTGCGGCGCAGGAGCGGGAGGATGTCCGGGCCCGCGAGACAGGCGTGGCCGGCCTGGAGGTTGGCCTCGTCGACGGCGTACGCGGGGAAGGCCCAGCGTCCGATGGCCTCGCCGATGGCGGGCCCGCGGCGGCCGGCGAGGGCGACGGCCTCCGGGTAGAACCGCTCCACGTACTCCTGTACGAGATCGGCCTGTTCGGGCTGCCAGAACCCCTGGGCGGTGGCGCTGAGGAGGTAGTTGGACAGGCTGTCGTCGTGGAAGAGGCGGTCCCAGGCCGCGGCCTTGGCGTGTGCCGTGGGGAGCGCGGCGCGGCAGCGGGCGGCGCCTTCCTCACCGGTGGCGCTGGGGTCGGCGGCGAGCGCGGCGTCGATCTCGGCCTCTCCCACGGCGCCGAGGACGGCCAGCCGGGCGAGGATGCGCCAGCGCAGCTCGGGGTCGAGTTCGGGGCCGCCGGGGACGGAGTCGTCGGCGAGCCAGGCGGCCACGGTCTCGGGCTGGGTGGCGCTGTCGATGAGGGTCCGTACGGCGGTCAGCCGCAGCCCGGGGTCCGAGCCGTCCTCGGAGCGCCGGAGTAGGGCGCGGCCGATGGAGGTGATGGTGGCCAGCGCCGCGGTCCGGTCGGCGGGGGCGACGTAGCGCGTGGCGATCTGGGTGCGGGCGAAGGTGAGGACGCCCTGGACGATGGCCAGGTCGTGTTCCTCGGGCAGGTGTGCCTCGGCGGTCGCCAGGTAGTCGCGGGGGTCGAGTTCGCCGTCGCGGACCATGTCGCGCAGGGAGTTCCAGACGACGGCGCGGGTGAGCGGTTCGGGGATGCGGGAGAGGCCGCGCAGGACGGTTTCGACGGAGGTTTCGTCGAGGCGGACCTTGGCGTAGCTGAGGTCGCCGTCGTTGAGGACGAGGAGTGCGGGGCGGGGGCCGCTCTCGGACACCACTTCGCCGGACGGTACGTCGAGGTCGAGGAGTTCGCGCAGGTGCAGGCGGCCCGCGTCGGCGGGGTCGTGGTCGTAGACGCCGACGGCGATGTGGTGGGGGCGGCTGCCGTGGCGGTCGACGGTGAGGGTCCAGCCGGGAGCGCCGTCGGTGCTCTCCTCGATGCGCGGGGTGAGGGTGTCGATGCCGGTGGTGCGCAGCCAGATCTCGGCCCAGGCGTGGACGTCGCGGTCGGTGTGGGCGGCGAGGGAGTCGACGAAGTCGGCGAGGGAGGCGTTGGCGAACTTGTGGCGGGCGAAGTGGGTGTTGATGCCGGCGAGGAAGTCCTTCTCGCCGAGCCAGGCGACGAGCTGGCGCAGGGCGGAGGCGCCCTTGGCGTAGGAGATGCCGTCGAAGTTGAGGAGGGCGGACGCGGTGTCGGGGACGTCGTCGGGGTCGGGGGCGACGGGGTGGGTGGAGGGGCGCTGGTCGGCGTCGTAGCCCCAGGCTTTGCGGGTGACGCCGAATTCGGTCCAGGTGTCGGTGAAGCGGGTGGCTTCGGTGAGGGTCTGGTAGCCCATGTATTCGGCGAAGGACTCGTTGAGCCAGATGTCGTCGAACCAGGCGAGGGTGACGAGGTCGCCGAACCACATGTGGGCCATCTCGTGGGCGATGACCATGGCGCGGGTCTGGCGTTCGGTGTCGGTGACGGCGGAGCGGTAGATGAACTCGTCGCGGAAGGTGACGAGGCCGGGGTTCTCCATGGCTCCGGCGTTGAACTCGGGTACGAAGGCCTGGTCGTAGGAGTCGAAGGGGTAGGGCTCGGTGAACTTCTGCGCGTAGCGGTCGAAGCAGTCCTTGGTGATGGACAGGATCTCGTCGGCGTCGGCGTCCATGTGGGGGGCGAGGGACCGGCGGCAGTGGATGCCGAAGGGCAGTCCGGCGTGCTCGGTGGTCACGCTGTGCCAGGGGCCGGCGGCGACGGCGGCGAGGTAGGTGGAGATGACGGGGGTCGGGGCGGAGCGCCAGATGCCGGCGCCGTCGCTGTCGCGCTCCCCGGTGCGGGTGGTGATGCCGTTGGCGAGGACGGTCCAGTGCGCGGGGGCGGTGACGGTGAACTCGAAGACGGCCTTGAGGTCGGGCTGGTCGAAGGCCGGGAAGACCCGCTGGACGTCGTCCATGAACATCTGGCTGTAGACGTACGTCTGGCCGTCCGCGGGGTCGGTGAAGCGGTGCAGGCCCTCGCCGGTGCGGGAGTAGCGCATGCGGGTGTCGAGGTGCAGCTCGTGGGGGCCCTCGGTGAGGCCGGTGAGGGGGAAGCGGCTGCCGTCGAGGGCGGCCGGGTCGAGGGGGTGGCCGTCGAGGGCCGCGGAGCGCAGTTCGTCCGGTTTCAGCTCCAGGAAGGTGTCTCCGGCGGTGCGGGCGCTGAACCGGATGACGGTGGTGGAGTCGAAGGTGTCGTCGTCGCCGGTGAGGTCGAGGGTGACGGCGTAGTGGTGGACGTCGAGGAGCTGGGCTCGGAGCTGCGCTTCGTTGCGCGTCAGTGCGGACATGAGGCCCATGCTGCCTGACGGCGGCGGCGTCCCCCAGGGGCTAAGCGCGGGCTAAGCGGCCTCGGGGAAGTGGGGTACGGGGACGTGCCCTACTTCCCCGAGGCCGCTCACTCTTCGCCGGCAGCGATCGTCTCGTGGTGGCGGATGACCTCGGCGATGATGAAGTTGAGGAGTTTCTCGGCGAAGGCCGGGTCGAGCTTGGCGTTCTCGGCGAGCTGGCGGAGCCGGGCGATCTGGCTGGCCTCGCGGCCGGGGTCGGCCGGGGGCAGCTGGTGCCGGGCCTTGAGGTGGCCGACCTGCTGGGTGCACTTGAAGCGCTCGGCGAGCATGTGGACGACGGCCGCGTCGATGTTGTCGATGCTGTCCCGCAGGCGGGCGAGTTCGGCGGCGACGTACTCGTCGATCCCGTTGTCGATGTCGCTGTTGTTCATGGTTCCCGAGAATACGTGGCGGGCGCGGGTGTTTCCTCGGGCAGTCGGTCCGTGAGACGGGTTCTGGTCACGGGGGCGGGGTCGCGGTGCCGAGCCGGCCGCCTTCGGGGGTGGGGCGGCGGTGGGGGTGCCGCCGGGGCGTTCCCGTACCGCTTCAACCTGCACGGCCGGGCCGACGTCTTTCAGGAGGGAGCCGGATGCTCCGCCGTGGAGCGCCGCGCGGACATGTGCGTCGAGGTCGAAGGTGGTGACGATGACGATGCGCGGTGTGTCCCGGCCGAAGGGGCGCCGGGTGATGTCGGGGCCGCCCTCATCGCCGTCGCCGCCTCCGCGTCCTTCCGGCCGGTTCCGGCCCGGCCGGAAGGACGCGGTGCGAGTGCTACAGGGTGGCCGCGGCGCTCTTGATCGCGGCGGCGAAGGTGGAGACCTCGGTGTAGACGCCGGGGTAGTCGGGCCGGGCGCAGCCTTGGCCCCAGCTGACTATGCCGACCTGGATCCAGGCGTTCGCGCTGTCGCGGCGGAACATCGGGCCGCCGGAGTCGCCCTGGCAGGTGTCGACGCCGCCCGCGTCGAAGCCGGCGCAGATCTCCTCGGCCGGGACGAGGGAGCTGCCGTACGAGGCCTGGCAGCTGGCGTCGGAGACGAAGGGGACGGTGGCCTTGCGCAGGTAGCGCTGCTGGCCGCCGCCTTCGCGGGTGGCGCCCCAGCCGGCGACGGTGAAGGTGCCGTTGTCGTACTGCTTGGTCTCGGCGATCTTGAGGGTGGGCTGGTTGATGGGCTGGGCGAGCTTGATCAGGGCCCAGTCCTTGCCGGAGCCGTTGTAGCCGGGGGCCTGGAGGACCTTGGTGGACTTGACCTTGATGGCGCTGGAGCTGTTGAGGTCGACGACTCCGGCGGTGGCGGTGATGGAAGTGTTGTTGCCGGAGCCGTTCACGCAGTGGGCGGCGGTCAGGACGATCTGCTGGGTGTAGAGGGCGCCGCCGCAGCCCATGGAGAGGCGCACCATGAAGGGGAACTCGCCCTGGGCGGCGCGGGTGCCGCCGACGACGGGTGCGGTGGAGGCTCCGGCGCTGGTGGGCTGGAGGCTGACGGCGGCGAGGGCGACCGCGCCGATCGCGAGGGTTCGTTTCATGAACCGCACAAGGGTGCTCACAGTCAACACACTGCCTTTCGTGGGGGGTTGGGCCGTGCGCGTCATCGGGTGAATGACGAGTCCATGACACATCGAACGTATGACGGGCATCAAGAACGCGTTTTCGGACACTTTCCGGCCCCGGGGGCGGCATGACGCAGAACAGCAGGCACAGCAGCCCGGTCGAGCACGGATTTCCGCATCTGGAGACGGTCCGCGCGGCGATCACGGCGCTGTTCCGCCGCCTGTCCCCCGACGGGATCCGGGCCTACGACACGAGCTTCGCCCCCGCCGACGCGGCCTTCGGCGCCGACGAGGACCTGCACCTGGGGGCCCACCGGGTGGCTTCCGCGATGGTGCGCGCGCTGCGGCTGCCCGACGCGCGCATGGTGGTCGCCTTCCGGCCGATGCGGGACGCCGCCTCGGTGGAACTGGCCGCGGGTCCCGAGTACTTCGTCGAGGTCAGCGACCGCTTCCGCACGCACCGGCGCGACCTGGCCGCCGCCCTGGCCCACGAGGTCACCCACGTCCTGCTGCACCGGCTGGGCCTGGGCTTCCCCACCACCGCGGAGAACGAGATCCTCACCGACACCGCCGCCGCCTACCTCGGCGCCGGCTGGCTGCTGCTCGACGCCTACCGCGAGGACGCGCTCACCCACCAGAAGCTCGGCTACCTCACCCCGGAGGAGTTCGGCTACGTCCTGGCACGGCGCGCCGGCCTGTTCGGCGAGGACCCCTCCACCTGGTTCACCAGCCCGCAGGCGTACGAGGCCTACGTGCGCGGCCGCGCCCTGGCCGAGCGGGAGCGGCGCCGGGCCCCGCTCGCGGCCGCCGGACCGCAGGCGCGGCGCCGGTACGCGAAGGCACGGCGCACCGGGGCGCTCCCGGCGGACGGGTCGGCGTACCGCTTCGAGCCGGACGGCGCCGGTCCGGGGCTGCGGGTGAACTTCCCCTGTCCGGTGTGCGGGCAGCGACTGCGGGTCGCGGTGCGCGGGCCGCTCCGGGCGCGGTGCGGGCTGTGCCGCACGGTGCTGGAGTGCGACACGTAGGCGCGTTCCCGGCGATCCGCCGCTCGCCGTCCACCGCGATCCGCCGCTCGCCGTCCCCGCCGATCCACCACAATCCGCTGCGATTCACCAAGATCCACGGGGATTCATCATCCAGCCACGAAAAGTTTCCTACCAGCCAGTAGACATGGAGTCGGATCTGGCCAACCCTGGTCGCGTACATGCCAATGCGCGACCGAGGAGCGTCCCCCCATGCGCAGCACCCGCCGCACCCGCACGACCCGCACCACGCGTGCCACCGCCGCCGGCGTGGCCGTCGCGGCCGCCGTCCTGACCCTGCTGCCCGCCACCGCGGCCGAGGCGGCCCCCGTCACCCGGACCGTCACCGCGTCCGCGCCCGGCGGGAACGCGGCGATCCTGGGCATCGACTACGCCACCTGGCAGCGCGACGTCGCCGCCGTGGTCGACGCGGCCCGCCCCGCCATCGAGCAGCGCATCGCCGCCGCGCCCGCCGGCGAGAAGCCCGCGATCGTGCTCGACATCGACAACAGCTCGCTGGAGACGGACTTCCACTGGTTCTGGACCTTCCCGACCCCCGCGATCTCCAAGGTCCGCGACCTGACCCGGTACGCGAACGACCACGGGGTAGCGATCTTCTTCGTCACGGCCCGCCCGGGAATCGTGTACTCCCTGACCGAGCGCAACCTCAAGGCCGTCGGCTACCCGGTCTCGGGCCTGTACGTCCGCGACCTGCCCGACCTGTTCGACGAGGTGAGCGCGTACAAGACGGGCAAGCGCGCCGAGATCGAGGCCCGCGGCTACACGATCATCGCCAACGTCGGCAACAACCAGAGCGACCTCGTCGGCGGCCACGCCGAGCTCACCGTCAAGCTGCCGGACTACGGCGGCAAGCTGTCCTGACCCTCCATCGCGCCGGCCGCGCCCGTCCCAACATGTTGGGCGGAACGCGGTTCAGCGGGTGGATGTAGCGGGTAGTCATATCCCATCGCACGAGTGATGGAGCCGGGCCCGACCCCTCGCCAGGGGGCCGGGCCCGCTTCGTTTCCCGGTCCGCTACGCCGGCACGGGCTCGGGGGACACCGCGGTGCGGGGCAGCGTCAGGCACAGCACCGCACAGAGCAGGAATCCGGCGCTCACCCAGGGCATCGCGGTGGTCAGGGCGCGGGTCGGGCCGCCGTCGGCGAGGGCTCCGAAGAAGACGGAGCCGATGACGGCCGCGCCGAGGGCGCCGCCGAACTGCTGGGCGGTGGAGAAGATCCCGGAGGCGCCGCCCGCGATGTCGGCGGGGACGGCGGACAGCACCACGTTCACCAGCGGCACCACGAGGAAGCCGAGTCCGCCGCCGGCGACGAGCAGGCCGGGGACGAGCGGCCAGGCGCCGACGGGCTCCGCGGCGGAGTGGGCCACGGCGTACCAGACCCCCGCGAAGCCGCCCGCCATCAGCAGCGCGCCGGCGGCGAGGACGAGGCGGCCGAAGCGCACGGCGAGGGCGTCGGCGGCCGGGGCGGTGAGGAAGCCGCCGACGGAGAAGGCGACGGTGACCAAGCCCGCCTGCATGGGGGTGTACCCCTCGCCGCCCTGGAGCCATATCGCGAAGACCAGGAAGAAGCCCTGCATGCCGACGGCGAAGAGGAGCTGGACGGCGAGGCCCACGGAGAAAGCGGGCAGCCGGAACGCCCGGGCGGGCAGCAGCGGTACGGTCGCCCCGCGCCGCCGGGCTTCGAGGATGCCGAGGCCGGTGACGGCGAGCACCCCGGCGGCCAGGCACAGCCAGCCCCACAGCGGCCAGCCGTTGGCCTCGCCCTGGACCAGCGGCAGCACGACGGCGATCAGGCCGCCGGCGAGGACGAGGCTGCCGAGCAGGTCTGGCCGGCCGGCGCCGCGCTCGCGGGTGGCGGGGACCAGAACCGCGCCGGCGGCGAGCGTGGCCAGCGCGACGGGCACGTTGACGAGGAACACCGAGCGCCAGCCCCAGCCGAAGAGGTCGGCGTCGGTGAGCAGGCCGCCGAGCAGCAGCCCGACGGCGGAGGCGAAGCCGGCGACGGCTCCGTACATCCCGAAGACGGCGCCGCGCTCCTTGCCCTGGAACAGCGTGCGGAAGGAGCCGAGCACCTGGGGCATCAGCAGGGCGGCCATGACCCCTTGGGCGGCGCGGGCGGCGATCAGCTGGCCGGGGCTCTGGGCGACGCCGCAGGCGAGGGAGGCGAGGCCGAAGCCCGCCGTCCCGGCCAGGAAGAGCGTCTTGCGGCCGTACCGGTCGCCGAGGTGGCCGGAGACGATCAGGGTGGCGGCGAAGCCGAGCAGGTAGGCGGAGACGAGCCACTGCAGGGCGCTCTGCGAGGCCTGCAGGTCACGGCCGATGGAGGGGATGGCGACGTTGACGATGGTGACGTCGAGCAGGTCCATGAGCGCGGCCACCATCATGACGACGGCGGCGGCCCAGCGGCGTGGATAGGGGATCGGGGTCATGACAGCAGCCTCCAGAACTCTTTCGTTCGGACGAACGAAAGAATTGCACGCGGGCAGGCATGGCCGCAAGTCTTTCGTTCGAGCGAACGAAAGACTTGGTAGGCTGGCCCCATGGGTGAAGAAGTCGACGCGCGACGCGCGGAGGTACTGGAGGAGCTGGGCCGCACGGGCCGGGAGACCAGCGCGGCGACGGTGGTGTTCCACGAGGCGGCGGCCGCGAAGCAGGGGCTGAGCGCGACGGAGACGAAGACGCTGGACCTGCTGCAGCGGCGCGGGCCACTGACGGCGAAGGAGCTGTCCCAGCTGTCGGGGCTGGCCCCGGCCTCGGTGACGGGCCTGGTCGACCGGCTGGAACGCAAGGGCTTCGTCCGCCGGGCCGAGCACCCGACGGACAAGCGGCGCGTCCTGGTCGAGGCCCTGCCGGAGCGGCTGGACGCGATCCGGCCGGTGTTCGACGACTGGGCGCGGGAGGTCGCGGAGCTGTGCGCCGAGTTCACGACGGAGGAGCTGGAGACGGTGATCCGCTTCCTCCAGGGCTCGAACGCCCGCCAGCTCCGCGCGGCGGCCCGCCTCTCGGACTCCTGACGACCCGGCCCGACGACCCGGGACGACCCGGCCCGATCCCGGACGACCCGGTCCGACGGCCCGGGCTCCGTCCCGGAACCTCCCCCGGGCTCCGTCCCGGCGACGGCGGCGCACCCGGCCGCCCGGCCGCCCGCCCGACGACCTTCAGCGCGAGCCGTACACCGGGTGCGCGGGCTCCGCCGCGGCGAGGAGTTTCGCCGCGGCCTCCCCCGCCTCCGCGGGAGTCCACCGCGCGCCGCGGTCCGCCGTGGGACCCGGGCGCCAGCCCTCCATCACCGTGATCCGCCCGCCCTCCGCCTCGAACACCCGCCCGGTCACCCCGGCGGAGGCGTCCGCGCCGAGCCACACCACCAGCGGCGACACGTTCTCCGGTGCCATCGCGTCGAACGCCCCGGCGGCCGGCGCCGCCATGGTCTCGGCGAAGGCCCGCTCCGTCATCCGGGTCCGCGCCGCCGGGGCGATCGCGTTGACCTGGACCCCGTAGCGCCCCATCTCCGCGGCCGCGACCAGCGTGAGCCCCAGGATCCCCGCCTTGGCCGCGCTGTAGTTGCCCTGGCCGACCGAGCCCAGCAGCCCGGCCCCCGAAGAGGTGTTGACCACCCGGGCCGCCACCGGCCGGCCGGCCTTCGCCTCCGCCCGCCACCACCCGGCCGCCGACCGCAGCGGCAGGAAGTGCCCCTTCAGGTGCACCCGCACGACCGCGTCCCAGTCGTCCTCGTCCAGATTCACCAGCATCCGGTCCCGCAGGAACCCGGCATTGTTGACCAGCGTGTCGAGGCGGCCGAACGAGGACACCGCCGCCTGGACCAGCGAGGCCGCGCCCTCCGGCGTCGCGACGTCCCCGCCGTGCGCCACCGCCTCCCCGCCGAGCGCCTCGATCTCCCGGACCACCTGTGCCGCCGGGGACTGCGGCCCCGCCGCCCCGTCCAGCCCCACCCCCAGGTCGTTGACGACGACCTTCGCGCCCTCCGCCGCGAAGGCCAGCGCGTGGGTCCGTCCCAGCCCCCGCCCCGCGCCCGTCACGATCACGACCCGACCTTCGGCGATACCGGCCATCTCAGCTCTCCTTGTTGACAGTTGCCGCATCAAGAAACGCCGGGCGCTCCCCGCCCCCGTGCACGAGCAGGCTCGCCCCGCTCACGTACCCCGCCCGGCCGGAGGCCAGGAACACCGCCGCGTCCCCGACGTCCGAGGGTTCCGCCAGCCGCCCGAGCGGTACGGTCGCGCGTACCGCCGCGATACCGGCCTCGTCCCCGTAGTGCAGGTGCGACAGCTCGGTCCGCACCATGCCCAGGACCAGCGTGTTCACCCGTACCTCGGGGGCCCATTCCACGGCCATGGAGCGGGCCAGGTTCTCCAGTCCCGCCTTCGCCGCCCCGTACGCCGCGGTCCCCGGCGAGGGCCGGGTCCCGCTGACGCTGCCGATCATCACCACCGAGCCCCGTGCCTGGCGCAGCCACGGGTGGGCGGCGAGCGAGGCCGTCATCGGCGCCACCAGGTTCAGCTCGACGACCCGCGCGTGGCGCTGTGCCTCGCCCTCCCCCAGCAGCCGGTACGGGGTCCCGCCCGCGTTGTTGACCAGGCAGTCGAGCCGCCCGTACCGGTCGGCGACCGCGCCGAAGAAGTCCCGTACGGCCGCCGGATCGCGCAGGTCCAGCGGGACGAACGACGCCTCGCGGCCGTTCGCCGAAACCGGTTCCCCGGGCGGCCGCCGTGCACAGATCACGACCTGCGCGCCCGCCGCGAGGAACGACCGGGCGATCCCTGCGCCGACGCCCCGGGTTCCGCCCGTGACGACGACGACCCTCCCGTCCAGCTCCATGGGCTGCTACCTTCCTCACCTAACAAATGTTTGGTGGAAAGGTAGCTGATCCGCTCATGGGTGTCTCCACCTCAAGCCCCGGCAAGGGCATCGCACTTGTCACAGTCGACTTCCCACCCGTCAACGCGCTGCCCGTGCAGGGGTGGTACGACCTCGCCGACGCGCTGCGGACCGCGGGCCGCGACCCCGAGGTCCGGTGCGTCGTCCTCGCCGCCGAAGGCCGGGGCTTCAACGCCGGCGTCGACATCAAGGAGATGCAGCGCGACACCGGCCACGCCTCCCTGATCGGCGCCAACCGGGGCTGCTCCGAGGCCTTCGCCGCCGTGTACGAGTGCGAGGTGCCGGTCGTCGCGGCCGTGCACGGCTTCTGCCTGGGCGGCGGCATCGGGCTCGTGGGCAACGCCGACGCGATCGTGGCGAGCGACGACGCCGCCTTCGGCCTGCCCGAGCTGGACCGGGGCGCGCTCGGCGCCGCCACCCACCTGGCCCGCCTGGTCCCCCAGCACCTGATGCGCACCCTCTACTACACCTCGCGCACCGCGACCGCCGCCGAACTGCACGCGCACGGCTCGGTCTGGCAGGTCGTCCCGCGCGGGGAACTGCGTACCGCGGCCCTGGAGCTGGCCGCCGAGATCGCGAAGAAGGACGGCTACCTGCTGCGGCTGGCCAAGGCCGCCATCAACGGCATCGACCCCGTCGACGTGCGCCGCAGCTATCGCTTCGAGCAGGGCTTCACCTTCGAGGCCAACCTCAGCGGGGTCGCCGACCGCGTCCGTGACACCTTCGGGAAGGAACAGCGTCCATGACCGGCAGGACAGACAAGGTACTGACCCCGGAAGAGGTCGTCGGGCAGCTGCGCAGCGGGATGACGCTCGGCATCGGCGGCTGGGGCTCCCGGCGCAAGCCCATGGCACTGGTGCGGGCGCTGCTCCGCTCCACGATCACCGATCTCACCGTGATCTCCTACGGGGGCCCCGACGTCGGCCTGCTGGCCGCCGCGGGCCGCATCAGCAGACTGGTCGCCCCGTTCGCCACCCTCGACTCGATCCCGCTGGAGCCCCACTTCCGGGCCGCCCGCGAGCGCGCCGCCTTCACCCTCACCGAACTCGACGAGGCCATGTTCATGTGGGGCCTGCACGCCGCCGCCAACCGGCTCCCCTTCCTCCCCGTCCGGGCCGGCCTCGGCTCGGACGTGATGCGGGTCAACCCGGAGCTGCGGACCGTCACCTCCCCCTACGCCGACGGCGAGGAGCTCGTCGCCGTCCCCGCCCTGCGCATGGACGCCGCGCTGGTCCACATGAACCGAGCCGACCGCCTCGGCAACGCCCAGTACCTGGGCCCGGACCCGTACTTCGACGACCTGTTCTGCGAGGCAGCGGACGCCGCGTACGTCTCCTGCGAGCAGCTCGTCGAGACCGCCGAGCTCACCAAGGCCGGTCCCCCGCAGTCCCTCCTCGTCAGCCGCCACTCCGTCACCGGGGTCGTCGAGACCCCCAACGGCGCGCACTTCACCTCCTGCGTCCCCGACTACGAGCGCGACGAGGCCTTCCAGAAGCTCTACGCGACCACCCCCTGGCCCGAGTTCGCCGCCCGCTTCCTCTCCGGCGGGAGCGAGCACGACTACCAGTCAGCCGTCCGGACCTGGCACGAGGAGCAGCAGTGACCACCGCGACCGTCACCCGCGCCCCCCTTCTCCCGCCCACCCGCGCCGAGTACTGCGTGATCGCCTGCGCCGAGGCCTGGCGCGACAACGGCGAGGTGCTCGCCAGCCCTATGGGCCTGATCCCCTCCTTCGGGGCCAGGCTCGCGAAGCGGACCTTCTCCCCCGACCTGCTCCTGACCGACGGCGAAGCGATGCTCGTCGGCCTCGACGGCACGGTCGAGGGCTGGCTCCCGTACCGGCGCCACCTGACCATGGTCACCGGGGGCAGGCGGCACGTGATGATGGGCGCCAGCCAGATCGACCGGTTCGGTAACCAGAACATCTCCTGCATCGGCGACTGGGCGCGGCCGGCCCGCCAGCTCCTGGGCGTGCGCGGTGCGCCCGTCAACACCCTGAACAATCCCGTGAGTTACTGGATCCCCAAGCACTCGGCCCGGGTGTTCGTGGAGCGCGTCGACATGGTCAGCGGTGTCGGTCACGACCGCGCGGAGGCCGCCGGGGTGACCCGCTACCACCGCCTGCCCCGGGTGGTCAGCGATCTCGGCGTCTTCGACTTCACGGGCCCCGGCCGCTCGATGCGCCTGGCCTCCCTCCACCCGGGGGTCGCAGTCGAGCAGGTCCGGGCGGCCACCGGCTTCGAGCTCGGAAACGCGGAGGAGGTCCCGTACACGCGGGAGCCGACCGCGGCGGAGCTGCGGCTGATCCGCGAGGTGATCGACCCCGAGGGCCTGCGCGACCGCGAAGTGCGGGGCTGATCCGATGCGGACGGCATTCACCGAGCTGGTTGGGGTCGAGCACCCGATCGTGCAGACGGGCATGGGCTGGGTCGCGGGACCGCGTCTGGTGTCGGGCGCGGCGGGCGCCGGAGCCCTCGGGATCCTGGCGTCGGCGACGATGACCCTGGACCAGCTGCGGTCGGCGGTCCGCGAGGTCAAGTCCCGTATCCCGGAGGGGACTCCCTTCGGGGTCAACCTGCGCGCGGACGCCGGCGACGCGGCCGAACGCGCCCGGCTGATCATCGACGAGGGGGTCAAGGTCGCCTCCTTCGCCCTCGCGCCCTCGCGGGAGCTGATCGCCCGGCTCAAGGACGCGGGCGTGGTCGTCATCCCGAGCATCGGCGCCCGCCGGCACGCCGAGAAGGTGGCCGCGTGGGGCGCGGACGCGGTGATCGTGCAGGGCGGTGAGGGCGGCGGGCACACCGGGGACGTGGCCACGACGGTGCTGTTGCCCCAGGTCGTCGACGCCGTGGACATCCCGGTGATCGCGGCGGGCGGTTTCAGCGACGGCCGCGGCCTGGTCGCGGCCCTGTCCTACGGGGCCGCGGGCATCGCCATGGGTACCCGCTTCCTGCTGACCACGGACTCCACCGTCCCGGACGCCGTGAAGGCCGAGTACCTGAAGGCCACCGTCAAGGACGTCACCGTGACCACGGCCGTCGACGGCCTGCCGCACCGGATGCTGCGCACCGAGCTGGTCGACGCCCTGGAGCGGGCGGGCCGCGCCCGGGCGCTGGCCAGGGCGGTGCGGCACGCGGCGGGCTTCCGCAGGATCTCCGGTCTGAGCTGGGCGCAGATGGTGCGCGACGGCCTGGCGATGAAACACGGCAAGGACCTGTCCTGGAGCCAGGTCCTGCTCGCCGCGAACACCCCCATGCTCCTCAAGGCGTCCATGGTCGAGGGCCGTACGGACCTCGGTGTCATGGCATCGGGCCAGGTCGCGGGGGTGATCGACGATGTCCCGTCCTGTGCGGAGCTCGTCTCCCGCGTCATGGCCGAAGCACAGCAGGTACTCGCGTCACTGCACTCGCTCCGCACCCTGCCACCACCAGGGTGATCCCCCTTCTCCGTCACAGGAGTCGCCTCCATGAGCCGTGCCCGAATCCGCCTGGCGACCGCGGTCCTCGCCTCCGCCCTCGCCATTTTGCCCGCTTCCGCGTACGCGGCGGCGGCGCCCGGAGCCGGGGCCCGTGCCCGGCACCACCACCTCCAGGCGGAATCGATCCGTCAGATCCCCCTCAAGGGCGCCGTCAACCTCCGCGACCTCGGCGGCTACCGCACGTACACCGGCGGCCAGGTCCGCCAGGGGCTCGTCTACCGCTCCGACGCACTGAGCAAGCTGACCGACGCCGACGTCACCACCGTCTCCGGTCTCGGCCTCACGAAGGTCGTCGATTTCCGCATCCCGATGGAGCTCCAGTACGACGGCGCCGACAGGCTGCCCGTGGGGCTCGCCGCCACCTCCCGCCCGGTCAGCGACCTCGGCCTGTACGGGACCCTCGTCGGCGCGATCTCCAGCGGTGACCCCGTCAAGCAGGAGCAGATGCTCGGCGGCGGCCGCGCCGAGGCGTACATGCGCGACATCTACCGCACGTTCGTGACCAGCCCCGAGAACCGGGCGCAGTTCGCGGCGACCGTGCGGGAGATCGCGGACGGCGGCCAGGGCCCGCTCCTGTACCACTGCACGTCCGGCAAGGACCGCACCGGCTGGATGAGCTACGTACTGCTGCGGGCGCTGGCCGTCCCCGAGGACGCCGCCGGGCGCGACTACCTGGCGTCGAACACGTTCCGCGCCGCCTACGACGCCCAGGTGCGGGCCGGTCTGGGGCAGTCCGGGCGGATGCAGAACCCCGATCTGCTGATTCCGCTCCAGGAGGTCCGCCAGGACTACCTGGATTCCGCGACGGCGCAGCTGGAGGCCGACTACGGAAGCTTCTACGGCTATCTGACGGACGGCCTCGGGCTGGACCTGCGGACGCTGGCGAAGCTCCAGAACAAGATGGTCCGCTAGCGGACAGCACGACGCCGGGCACTGCTCGCGAGAAGCAGTGCCCGGCGTCGTCGTACGTCTCTGCGGGTGTCAGACCGCCCGGCGGCGGCCCTGGCCGCCGGAGCCGACCCGGCTGCGCGCGGAAGCCGCGGCCGCGCCACCGGAGGCGCCGCCCCCGGTACGCCGGCCCTGGCCGGCCGAGCCGGCGCCGGAGGCGCCGCCCTGGCCGCGGCGGGCCTGGCCCGACCCGGAGGCCGCGGGGGCCTGCCCGGACGCGCCGCCACCGGAGCGGCGGCCACGGCCGCCGGCCGCCGGAGCGCCGCCCGTGGCGGAGGCGGTACGGGGTCCACCGGACCGGCGGCGCGCACCGGAGCCGGAACCGGAGCCGCTGCGCTGCTTCGGCGCGGTCGGCTGCGGCACCTCCAGCACCACCGGGATGCCCGAGGGCTCCTTGGCGCCGGTCAGGCGGGACAGCTCCTCGTCGGAGGACTTGATCTGCGCGGTGCGCGGGGAGATCCCGGCGTCCGACATCAGGCGGGTCATGTCCCGCTTCTGGTCGGGCAGCACCAGGGTGACCACGCTGCCGGACTCGCCGGCGCGGGCGGTACGGCCGCCGCGGTGCAGGTAGTCCTTGTGGTCGGTGGGCGGGTCCACGTTGACGACGAGGTCGAGGTCGTCGATGTGGATGCCGCGCGCCGCGACGTTCGTCGCCACCAGCGCGGTGACCTCGCCCGTCTTGAACCAGTCGAGGGTCCGGTTGCGCTGCGGCTGCGAGCGTCCGCCGTGCAGGCCGGAGGCGCGGACGCCGTCCGCCAGGAGCTTCTTGACCATGCGGTCGACACCGCGCTTGGTGTCCACGAACATGATCACCCGGCCGTCGCGGGCCGCTATGCGCGTCGCCACGGCCTTCTTGTCGGTCTCGTCCATGACGTACAGGACGTGGTGCTCCATCGTCGTGACGGCGCCGGCCGACGGGTCGACGGAGTGGCCGACCGGGTCGGTCAGGAACATCTTGACGAGCTTGTCGATGTTCTTGTCCAGCGTCGCCGAGAACAGCATGGTCTGGCCGCCGGCCTCGACCTGCTTGAGCAGGGCGGTGACCTGCGGCATGAAGCCCATGTCGGTCATCTGGTCGGCCTCGTCGAGGACGGTGATCGCGACCTGCGAGAGGTCGGCGTCACCGCGGTCGATGAGGTCCTTGAGGCGGCCGGGGGTGGCGACGAGGACCTCGGCGCCACGGCGCAGGGCACCGGACTGCCGGTTGATCGACATACCGCCGACGACGGTCGCGATGCGCAGGTTGACGGCCGTGGCGTACGGGGCCAGGGCGTCGGTCACCTGCTGCGCGAGCTCACGGGTCGGTACGAGGACCAGCGCGAGCGGCTGCTTGGGCTGCGCGCGGCGGCCGGCGGTGCGGGCCAGCAGCGCCAGGCCGAAGGCCAGCGTCTTGCCGGAACCGGTGCGGCCGCGGCCGAGCAGGTCACGGCCGGCCAGCGAGTTCGGCAGCGTCGCGGCCTGGATCGGGAACGGCTCGGTGACGCCCTGGGCGGCGAGGGTCTTCAGCAGCGCCTCGGGCATGTCCATGTCCTCGAACGCGGCGACCGGCGGCAGCGCCGGGGCGATCGGCTCGGGCATGGTGAATTCCTGGGGCCTGGCAACGGGCGCGGACTTCTGCCGTCCCGCGCCAGCCTTCGGACGTCCCTGAGCCGCACCTCGACCCCGGGTGGGGCGACGGCTGGGTCGTGCGGAGCTGGAGCTGGTCATGCGAGAAAGCCCTCCTGAAACCGGCAGGTAAAACAAAGGTCGAAACAGCAGACAAGCCGGGGCCCGCACCTCACGGTGCGGACCCCGGCAAGCTGAAATACTTAGTTGGCGGGGAGGATGTTCTCCGCCTGGGGGCCCTTCTGGCCCTGCGTCACGTCGAAGGACACGCGCTGGCCCTCCTGGAGCTCACGGAAGCCAGAGGTGGCGATGTTCGAGTAGTGGGCGAAGACGTCCGGGCCGCCACCGTCCTGCTCGATGAAGCCGAAGCCCTTTTCCGAGTTGAACCACTTCACGGTGCCAAGTGCCATTTTAAATCTCCTGAATAGGCGGCAAAGGGCCCCATCCGGAGATTCCGGCAAAACAATAAAAGCGCCTGAGGAACATTCCCGTCAGGCGCACATAAAGTTCATGGGTACCACAACTGCAACGAGCTCTAAGCTAGCACACGTCTGCCGGGGAGTGTGGCCGCGTGCGTGTGACCTGCGCCCTTCGTGGTACTCGCGCGTCTGCGGGGCCGCCGGAAGCGGGCGCCCCGCCACCGAAGGAGACCTCCGCCGAGGCGGGCGCGGCGGCCGCGCGGCGCACGGCCGAGGTCTACGGGTCCGGCCGCCGCGCCGTCGCGGTCAGACGGAGCGCTTACAGCCGCTCGATGATCGTCACGTTGACCTGGCCACCGCCCTCGCACATCGGCCCCTCCCTCACGGCCCCCTCGCACCGCTCGGCCCCGGGGGGCCTCCCCGGCTTCGCGAGCCTGCGCCGGCCTCCGGCCGGCGAGCCGCGGGGCCGCGGGGCCGCGCCACCGGTTACAGCCGCTCGATGATCGTCACGTTGGCCTGGCCACCGCCCTCGCACATCGTCTGGAGGCCGAAGCGGCCGCCCGTGCGCTCCAGTTCGTGCAGCAGCGTCGTCATCAGCTTCACGCCCGTCGCGCCCAGCGGGTGGCCGAGCGCGATCGCGCCGCCGTTGACGTTGACCCGCTCGGGGTCCGCTCCCGTCTCCTTCAGCCAGGCCAGCACCACCGGGGCGAACGCCTCGTTGATCTCCACCAGATCGATGTCGGCGAGCGTCATGCCCGTCTTCTTCAGCGCGTACGCGGTGGCCGGGATCGGCGCCGACAGCATGCGGATCGGGTCCTCGCCCCGGACCGACAGGTGGTGGATGCGGGCCCGCGGCCGCAGGCCGTGTTCGCGTACCGCCCGCTCGGAGGCGATCAGCATCGCCGCGGCGCCGTCCGAGACCTGGGAGGAGACCGCCGCCGTGATGGTGCCGCCCTCCACGACCGGCCGCAGGCCGGCCATCTTCTCCAGCGACGTGTCCCTGCGGGGGCCCTCGTCCACCGTCACGTCCCCGTAAGCCACCGTCTCCCGCGCGAAACGTCCCTCGTCGATCGCGCGCAGCGCCCGCTGGTGGGACCGGAGCGCGAACTCCTCCATGTCGCGGCGCGAGATGCCCCACTTCTCGGCGATCAGCTGCGCGCCGTGGAACTGGTTCACGGGTGCGTCGCCGTACCTGGCCCGCCAGCCGGCGCTCCCCGCGTACGGGCCCTCGGTGAGGCCGAGCGGCTCCGCGGCCTGCCGTGAGGCGAAGGCGATCGGGATCATCGACATGTTCTGGGTGCCGCCGGCGACCACCAGGTCCTGGGTGCCGGAGAGCACGCCCTGTGCCGCGAAGTGCACCGCCTGCTGCGAAGACCCGCACTGGCGGTCGACGGTGACCCCGGGCACCTCCTCGGGCAGGCCGGCCGCGAGCCATGCCGTCCTCGCGATGTCCCCCGCCTGCGGCCCCACCGTGTCGAGGCAGCCGAACACCACGTCCTCCACGGCGGCCGGGTCGACGCCGGACCGCTCGACGAGCGCCCTCAGGACGTGCGCGCCGAGGTCGGCCGGGTGGACCTCGGCCAGCCCTCCCTTGCGCCGGCCGACGGGGGTGCGGACCGCTTCGACTATGTATGCCTCGGGCATCGGAACTCCTCGGGTCGGGGTCAGGCGCGTACGGCGATCCCGTCCAGCACCATCGACAGGTACTGGCGGGCGATCTCCTCGGGGCTGTGCTGGCCGCCCGGCCGGTACCAGGACGCCGCCACCCACACCGTGTCGCGCACGAAGCGGTAGGTGAGGCGGATGTCGAGGTCGGCGCGGAAGACCTTGGCGGCGACCCCCCGCTCCAGCGTCCCGAGCCAGGCCTTCTCGAACTTCACCTGCGAGTCGGAGAGGTAGTGGAAGCGGGGCTGGGCGGAGAGGGTGCGGGATTCCTTCTGGTAGATCGCGACGGCGGCGCGGTGCCGGTCGATCTCCCGGAACGATTCGGTGACGAGGGCCTCGATGGTCTCCCTGGGGCCGAGACCGGCCGCGAGGACGGTGTCGTAGCCCTCCCACAGTTCGGTGAGGAAGGCGGAGAGGATCTCGTCGAGCATCGATTCCTTGGAATCGAAGTGGTAGTAGAGGCTGCCGGCGAGCATCCCGGCGGCGTCGGCGATCTTGCGGACGGTCGTGGCGTTGTAGCCCTGCGCGGCGAACACCTCGGCGGCGGTGTCGAGGAGTTCGCGACGCCGTTCGGGCGTGGCCGTCACCTGCGGCTTCTTCTTGGCTGTCGGCTTGTTGGTTGGCACGCGTCCATTCTCGGCCTACGGGTGCTGGCTGCTGACCGACACGGTCTCGCCGGTCATGTACGACGAGTAGCCGCTGGCCAGGAAGACGATGACGTTGGCGACCTCCCAGGGCTCGGCGTAGCGGCCGAAGGCCTCGCGGGCGGTGAGTTCGGTGAGCAGGGCCTGGCTCGTGACCTTCACCAGGTGCGGGTGCATGGCCAGGCTCGGGGCGACCGCGTTGACCCGTACGCCGAACTCGGCGGCCTCCAGCGCCGCGCAGCGGGTCAGTGCCATCACCCCGGCCTTGGCGGCGGCGTAGTGGGCCTGCCCGGTCTGGGCGCGCCAGCCGACGACGGAGGCGTTGTTGACGACGACCCCGCCGGTGCCGGACGCCTTGAGCGACCGCAGCGCGGCGCGGGTGCAGCGGAAGGTGCCGTTCAGCGTGACGTCGAGGACGCGGGACCACTGTTCGTCGGTCATGTCGACGAGGTCGCAGGTGCCGCCGAGGCCGGCGTTGTTGACGACGATGTCGAGGCCGCCGTGGGTCTGCTCGGCGAGCGCGAAGAGGGCTCCCACCTGGTCCTCGTCGGTGACGTCGCAGGGCAGGGAGGCGACGCGACCGGCCCCGAACTCTGCGGCGAGCGCCTTCTCGGTCTCCTCCAGGCGGCGGGCGTGGGCGTCGCCGATGACGATGCGGGCGCCCTCCTCCAGGAAGCGGCGGGCGGTGGCGCCGCCGATCCCGGCGCCGGCGGCGGCGGTGATGACGGCGGTGCGGTCCTCCAGCAGGTGGTGACCGGCGGTGTACCGGGGCTCGTTCATGCGAACTCCTCGACGCTGCTCATGGTCGTACGTTAACCTACCAAACACTTGTTAGGGAAGTTGTCGCGGAGGGGGCGAGCACCTGATGGACCTGACCCAGACGGCGGAGGTGGAGGCCTTCCGGGCCGAGGCCCGGGCCTGGCTGGCCGCCCACGTGCCCGCCGTGCCCCTGCCCTCCCTGGAGACCGAGGAGGGCTTCGCCGCCCACCGGGAGTGGGAGGCGCTCCTGCACGCGGACCGCTGGTCGGTGGTGTCCTGGCCGCAGGAGTACGGGGGCCGGGACGCGGACATCGTGAAGTGGCTGGTGTTCGAGGAGGAGTACTGGGCGGCGGGCGCGCCGGGCCGGGTCTCGCAGAACGGCATCAGCCTCCTGGCACCCACCCTCTTCGACCACGCGACGCACGAGCAGCGGGCGCGGGTGCTGCCCTCCATGGCGAGCGGCGAGACGGTCTGGGCCCAGGCCTGGTCGGAGCCGGAATCGGGCTCCGACCTGGCCTCGCTGACGTCGCGGGCGGTACGCACCGAGGGCGGCTGGCTGCTGTCCGGGCAGAAGACCTGGTCCTCGCGGGCCGCGTTCGCCGATCGCGCCTTCGGCATCTTCCGGACGGACCCGGACGCGCCGAAACCGCACCAGGGGCTCACGTACCTGATGTTCGACCTGCGGGCGCCCGGGGTGACGGTGCGGCCCATCGGCCGCCTGGACGGCAAGCCGGCCTTCGCGGAGCTCTTCCTGGACCAGGCCTTCGTACCGGACGGGGACGTGATCGGGGAGCCGGGGCAGGGCTGGCGGATCGCGATGGCCACCACCGGCAACGAGCGAGGGCTGACACTGCGCTCGCCCGGCCGTTTCCTGGCCGCTGCCGACCGGCTCGTCGCCCTGTGGCGGGCGCAGGGCGATCCGTCCGACACCGCGCTGCGCGACCGGGTCGCGGACGCGGTGGTCGGGGCGCGCGCCTACGAGCTGTTCACCTGGGCGGGCGCCTCCCGCTTCGCGGCGGGCGGTGGGGGCACCCCCGCGCGAGCGGAGCCGAGAGTGGGGGACATCGGCGCCGAGTCCAGCCTGAACAAGGTGTTCTGGTCCGAGTACGACATCGCCCTGCACGAGACGGCCCTGGACCTGCTGGGTCCGGACGCGGAGCTCGCCGGGGGCGAGTGGGCCGAACCGTGGGTCTTCTCGCTCGCGGGGCCCATCTACGCGGGGACCAACGAGATCCAGCGCGACATCATCGCCGAGCGGCTGCTCGGCCTTCCGAAGGGCCGCCGCTGATGCGCTTCCTGCCGACCGACGAGCAGTCGGACTTCGCCCGTACGCTGCGCTCCCTGCTGGGCTCGGCGGACGTCCCGGCGGCGGTACGGGCCTGGGCGGGCGGCGGGCACGGACCGGGGCGGGCGCTGTGGGCGCGGCTCGCCGGTACGGGCCTGTTCGCGCTGGCCGTGCCGGAGGCCTGCGGCGACGCGGGAGGCCTGGGACCGCTCCCGCTGGAACTGGCCCTCGGCTTCGTGGAGCTGGGCCGGGCCGGGATGCCGGGGCCGGTGGTGGAGACGGCGGCCGTGTCGGTGCTCCTGTCCGAGCTGGGTGACGAGGGGCCGGCGAAACGCTTCCTCCCGGGGCTGGTGACGGGCGAGGCCTCGGCGACGCTGACGCTGCCGGGCGCCAGTCCGTACGCCCTGGACGCGGACGCGGCCACGTACTGCTTCACCGTGTCGGCGTCGGGCGAACTGCGCCTGGCGGACACGGCGGCGGGCGCGGCGGCGGCCTCCCTGGACCCGGCCCGCAGGCTCTCGGTCCCGTCGGGCGGCGGGGAACTGCTCGCGGCGGGCCCGGCCGTCGCGGCGGCCGCGGAGGCGGCGGGGCGCTGGGCCCGGCTGCTGACGGCGGCCCAGTGCCTGGGCGTCGGCGAGACCCTGCTGGACCGGACGGTGGAGTACGCGAAGCAGCGCACGCAGTTCGGGACGCCGATCGGGTCGTTCCAGGCGGTCAAGCACCGCCTGGCGGACACCCTGCTGGGCCTGGAGTTCGCCCGGCCCCTGCTCTGGGCGGCGGCGCTGACACTGACGCCGGGCGACGTGGCGGCGGCGAAGCTCACCGCGGGCGAGGCCTCGTACGCCGCGGCGCGGACGGCCCTCCAGCTGCACGGCGCGGTCGGCTACACGGAGGAGCTGGACCTGTCCCTGTGGCTGCGCAAGGCCCGCCCGCTGCGCGACGCGTGGGGCACTCCCGCGGCGTGCCGGGCGGAGGTCCTTCAGCCGCGGGTGCGGCGGTAGGCGGTGGTAGCTCCCTTGGCGGCGAGTGGGGAGCCGGCTCAGAAGACGGCGACGCGGAGCGTGACGACGTAGGACTCCTCGACCGTGCCGTCCGGAAAGAGGGACTCCAGCCGTGCGCGCTCGGCGTCGACGAACGCGCGGGTGCCGTCCTCGCCGAGCAGCAGGAACGCGGAGTGGCTTGTGAGGTTGGCGAGGTGCGCCGCCAACGGGACCCTCCGGGACCACCGCACTTCGCGGGTGGTGACGTCCAGCCCTGGCGACTGCCGCGCGGGGAGCCCGCTCACCCCGAAGAAGGCCCGGAGCCGCTCGTCCTGCTCGGCGATCCAGGGGACGGACATGTCCGGGTCGTTCCACCAGAGCGCGAGCGCGCCGCCGGGGCGCAGGACGCGGCGGGCCTCGGGGACGGAGCGCTCGGGGTCGGTCCAATGCCAGGCCTGGGCATAGGTGAGCAGGTCGAACGCCCCGTCGGCCAGCGGCAGTCGGTCGCCGTCCCCGCGCACGAGGGCGATCCCGGGGTTCACCCGCCGGAACTCGGCGGCCATCCCGTCCCCGGGCTCCACGGCGACGACCTCGGCCCCGCGGGCGTGCAGCAGGGCGGTGGCGATCCCGGTCCCCGCCCCCACGTCGGCCGCCCTCGCCCCGGCGAGCGGCCGCCCGGCGAGTTCCTCGACGGCGTCGAAGAGCGCGGCCGGGTACCCGGGGCGGTAGGCCTGGTAGAGCTCGGCGGCGGCGTCGAATGAACGGGCTCGTTTCGTCATACGGTCATTGTTTTCGATCACGCCCTCCGGCACCAAGGTGAATAGCCGGCAGGGGATGTGATGGGATCTCCGGACACGATCGACGGATGACGCGGAACGAGGTTCGGGGATCATGCGAAGGACGATGACCGGGATGACGCTGTGCGCCGCGGTGGCGGTGCTGCTCACCGGCTGCGGAAGCGGCACCCCGAAGGCCGCCGCGGAAGGCGGCAAGCCCGCGGCGGCGTCGCAGAGCCCCGCGTCGGCGCCTGCGGCCAAGGCCGGCGGCACGACGCACGAGGTGACCCTGGAAGTCGGCGGCACGGGCAGGACGGCGGTCATGTACAGCGGCGTCGACAGCGGGTTCGAGCAGCAGACGCTACCGTGGACGAAGACGGGCACCGTCGAACTCACCGCCGCGGAGCAGAAGGTGGGCTACCTCGTGAACGTCGTCCCGGGCACGGTCACGGGCCCCGACGGCAAGCTGCAGCAGGCCCCCTGTGTCATCAAGGTCGACGGCAAGAAGGTCGCGGAGAGCGACGGCGTCAAGACCGCGAAGGGCTGCTCTTACACCATCAAGTAGGGGCGGAACTCGCGCACCACTTCGATGCGGCCGACGATGTGCGCGTTGAACTCGTCGAGTTCCTCCGCCGGGACCCACAGCTCCAGGATGGTCTCGCCGCCGGCCTGCTGCACCGGGTACCGGGCCAGGAAGGCCGAGTCGACCTCGAAGCGGGTCACGAAGCCCACCCCGGAGTGCTTGACGTTCCAGTCGCGGGCGATGCGGATCGCGTAGTCCTCGTTCAGGACCGGGTAGAAGATGGGCTGCTCGGGCAGGCGCGGCGGCCAGGCCCGCCAGTCGAGGGCGCGGACCAGGTCGAGCTCGACGGGGCCGGTGGGCCGCCAGAGGGTGGTCGTGGACATGCGGCGACCCTAGAGCCATGAGCAATGCGTCGACCAGCGGCTTTCACGCCCTGGGGCGGCGCAGCGAGAGCCGGCCGAGGGTGAGCGTCTGGAGCAGGAGCAGGGCCCCCGTGCCGACCGCGTGCCAGACCGGCGGGGCCGGGCGGGTGCCCACGGCCCAGGCCGGGCCGTCGGGGTCCGCCGTCACCGTCACGCGGGCGCCGACCGCGAGGTCCAGGGACACCGGGCCGGGCAGGTCGCGGCCGGCCGCCGTACGCAGGCGCAGCGACGGGGAGCGGCCCGAGCCGTCCTCCACCATGGTGCGCGAGGCGACCACCGCCGCCTCCTCGCGGCCCCGGTCGTGGAGGGTGTGCCGGTCCCAGGTGATCCCGCCGAGCACCGCGACGCCGACCGCGACGAGCGCGACGGCGGTGCGGGCCACGAACTCCGCGTCCGTGCCGTGCGGTACGGCGGCGCCGACGACGAACACGGCCAGCAGGACCGGGATCCAGGCGCCCTCGGGGCCCCGGAGCAGCCAGATGGCGCCGGACTCCGCCGCCAGGAGCAGGCAGTTGCGGAGCAACGCCCCCGTCACCCTCCGCACCAATTCAGTCATGGACACATCATGCCTGGGGTCCGGGCGGGAACCCCGCCCGGCCGTCATCCCGCCGTCATCCCGCCGTCCACCGCGAACTCCGCGCCCGTCACGTACGAGGACGCGTCCGAGCAGAGGAAGAGGACCAGCTCTCCGACCTCCTGCGGCCGCCCCATCCGCCCCAGCGGTACGTGGGACCAGTCCCGGCCGCAACCGCGTCGGCCACCATCGGCGTGTCGACGGCCCCCGGGTGCACGGAATTGACCCGGATCCGGTCCCCGACGCTCGCCCTCAGGTGGGCCGAGCGGTACTACGCCTCCGAGCGCGACCTGGCCGCCCGCATGCTCGACGACATCGAGGAGCTCGGCAAGCGCCCGTAGGCACGCTGCCGGGCCTCCCGTAATCTCGGCCGCATGACGGGCAGTGCGATCAACCTCCGCAAGGTCGAGGAAACGGCTCCGGCGCTCGTGAGCCTCTACAAGAGCGCCGGGGTCTCCCTGCGCAAGTACGGCCTGGAGGGCGGGCGCGCCGCCGTCTACCTGGTGCTGGACTACTCCGGTTCGATGCGCCCGTACTACGAGGACGGCAGCGTGCAGGCCCTCGCCGACCGGGTGCTGGGCCTGTCCGCGCACCTGGACGACGACGGCCGGGTGCCGGTGGTCTTCTTCTCCACGGACGTCGACGCGGTGGAGGAGATCACCCTCGCCGGGCACGCCGGGCGGGTCACCGAGATCGCCTCCCGCCTCGGCCACATGGGCAAGACGGCCTACCACGCGGCGATGGACGCGGTGATCGACCACTACCTGGACTCGGGGTCCGCGCAGCCGGCCCTGGTCGTCTTCCAGACCGACGGCGGGCCGGTCAACAAGCTCGCCGCGGAGAAGTACCTGTGCAAGGCGGCCCGCCTGCCGCTGTTCTGGCAGTTCGTCGGCTTCGGCAACACGCGCAGCACGCAGTTCGACTTCCTGCGCCGCCTGGACGAACTGCCCGTCCCGTCCCGGCGCGTGGTGGACAACGCGGGCTACTTCCACGCGGGGGCGGATCCGCGTGCCGTCCCCGATCCGGAGCTGTACGACCGCCTGGTCGGCGATTTCCCGGCCTGGCTGGCGGCGGCGCGCGGAGCGGGCATCGTGCGCGCCTGAGCGGCGGCCGTCGGACCCACACGCTTTGATGGACGCATGACGACGAACAACTGGGCAGCATTCGAGAAGGCGGAGCCGGAGTTCGCGGCGGCCGTCCGGGCCCGCTTCGCGCAGTTCCCGCACCACGTCCTGGCCACCCTGCGCAAGGACGGCTCCCCCCGGGTGGCCGGGCTGAATGTCGACTTCCGGGGCGGGGAGCTGTGGCTCGGCATGATGGCGGGCTCGATGAAGGCCAGGGACCTCCAGCGCGACCCGCGGTTCGCCCTGCACACCAATCCGGGCGCGGGCGAGGAGATGCCGGACGGCGACGTACGGATCTCCGGGCGCGCCATCGAGATCGTGGACCCGCCGGAGCTGCACCGGTACGCGGAGGAGACGGAGAGCCCCCACCCGTTCCACCTCTTCCACGCCGACCTGACGGAAGTCGTCCACATCGGCGTGGAGGGCGATGACCTGGTGGTGCGGTCGTGGACCCCGGCGCGCGGCCTGCGCACCATCCGCCGGGGCAACGACGACGAGCCGCCGCGCGAAGACCCGGCGCCGGGCGCCGGCCTTGAGGCCTAGCTGAGCGGGAAGACGGCGCCGGTCCCGAAGGCGGAGGGATCGACGTCGACCCAGTTGCGGTCGATGTTGATCGTGACCCCGCCGTAGGCCGCGTCGTGGTCGCCGCGGAACTGGTGGGCGCGGCGCGGCCCGTGCCACTGGGTCGTGCCGTTGGGCAGGCCCATGTCGGCATCGGTGACGGAGGCCGCGCCGTTCCAGCGGGCGACCCACAGTACGTCCGGCATGGCCTCGGGGGCCTGGTCGTGGTGGGCGCTCAGCGCCTGCGCCCCGGAGCTCGCCGAGACGTAGGCGGCCGAGCGGTAGCCGAGCTCGTGCAGCCGGACCGTCCAGGCGGTCAGGTAGGCGACGACGGGGGCGTCCCAGGTGTCGCGGTCGGTGTAGTTCTCCAGGTCGTTGTAGAGCACCGTGCCCGCTTCCAGGCCCAGCGACCCGGCCGCGGCCGCCGCCCCTTCGGCGGCGGACCGGCCCTGCTCGTCGGCCTCGGAGGGATCGGTGGACAGGCCGGTGCCGGAACTGTTCCAGGGCTGTCGGCCCACCCAGATCGGCATGAGGTGCCAGCCCGCCTCGGCCTGCCGGCGCACCCACGCGGCCGTGAGCTGCGGCTGGGCGCAGGCACGGGCGCCGCCGCCGATGTAGATGCCGACCGCGCCGAAGGGGGAATCGGCCCGCCAGGTGTCCATGGACTCCTGGGTCGGGGCGGTACAGGCGTCGAAGCCCTCGCCGGTGAAGGGCTCCTGGGCGTTACGGGTCCGCGCGGCGCCGGTGGCCAGTGCGGGGGCGGCGGGACGCGCGGGGGCGCCGGGGGCGGCGGGCGCGTCGGCGGACAGGGCGCGGGCGCGCGACAGGACCCTGCGGACGGCGTCGGGCGCGTCCCCGTACGAAACGGTGGCCATGACCCGGGGCCGGAGCAGGGCGTACCGCAGTTCGTTGCTGTCGGTCCGGGCCGGGGCCTCGGGCAGGGCGTCGGCGGAGTCCACGGCGACGGTGGGGATGTCGGCGCGCGGCGGGGCCGTGTCGAGGGGTTCGAGATGCAGGGTGTCGGCGCGGCTGGCGACGGCCCGGCCGGTGCATTCCGCCTGGGTGCCGGCGTGGCCGAGGTACAGGGTGGGCAGGTCGAGGCGCAGGCAGGCGCCGGGCTCGCGGTCGAGGTCGACGACCCGCCAGTCGGCGGGGACGGCCAGGCGCAGCCCGTGGTAGTCGACGGTCCGCGCGTCGGCGGCGGCGGTGGCGGCCGGCAGGACGGGGAGCAGCAGGGCGGCGCCGAGCAGCACGCTCAGCATCGTTCGGGTGGGCATGTGGCCCACTGTTACCAGACGAAATCCGCCTCAACTGCACGCATCCGCCGGGCACATGCCCCGTTCGGCCTAGCCCTTGCCCAGCACCCGTCGGCCACCTCGGGGCAGCTCCGCTGCTGGGGCTCCGGTCCGCCCCGGCGGCCAGGCCCAGTTCGTCGAGAGCCCACTGCCACCCGAACGAGGCGCCTCCCTTGCCGGGGCGCCGGTATGGTCGAGGGGCGGCCGAAGCCAGTTGCGTTGGCTTCGGCCGCCCTTCCCCCTCACCCCGCCATCAGGAGGAACGTGAGCAACTGCGCCTCGGGCCGGGCGAACCGGTGCGCCGTCCGGCCCACATCGCCTACGACGTGATGGTCATGCAGGCGGGGCGTCAGCAGTTGCGGTACGAGATCAGGCTTGAGCCTTCACAGCCCGGATGAACGGAGCCCACGCGTCCGCCGGGAACACCAGCACCGGGCTGAGGCCGGCGAGCTTGCTGTCGCGGACGGGGACGACACCGCGGAGGTCGTCGGACACCTCGACGCAGCTGCCGCCCTCTCCGTTGCTGTACGAGGACTTCCGCCAGGACAAGCCGTTCACGTCTGCGTGCATGCCGCGTACTCCTCCGCCACCGACTCGATCAGGGTCAAGGACGCCTCCGGCGACAGCGCAGCGGCCCTGGCGAGATCGTATGTTTTCCAGTGGCGTTGGACCAGGGCCGGGTAATCGAGCAGCTGCCCGGCGTGAGGCCCTTCCGTATAGGCCACGTCCGGCGCATCGGCGAACTGCATGATGGTCATCATCGAACCCGGGGCCCCGTGGGCACCGGCCGAGAACGGCACGACCTGCGCGGTGATCCGGTGGGCCCGGACGTACGACGAGATGTGGCGCAGCTGAGCGGCCATCACGGCAGGCCCCCGACCGCCGTCCGCAGCACCGACTCGTGCAGGACAACCCACACGCCGTTCTCCATCTGTCCGACGTACGACCCGGTGGTGAAGATCCGCTCGCCCAGCCCCTCCTGGGTCAGCCCGGCCGCCTCGCGTCGCCCCCGCAGTTCCTCGCGGGCGAACTCCTCCGGTGTCTGAGCTCCACCCTCGCCCTTCGGATCAGCCATGAGCCAACTCCCTGCTTCCGCAGTGCCCTCGCTCCACGAAAAGCGTAGTCCTCGCCACCCGGAGCAGGCAGCGGAACGCAATTGGTACGGCTACGGAACGCCACAGCGCCCGCCACCCCTGGTCGGGGACGTGGCGGGCGCTGTGTCAGAGTTCCGTACGCCGTTGTACGGACCGTATGAGGGGTCTCCCCGGAGGGAGGGGCGACGGGGTTACACCGTCAGCGAGCGGTCCGTCGGCTTGACCGGGTACGGCAGGGCGCTCGCGCCCGTCAGGAAGCGGTCCACGCCGCGGGCGGCCGAGCGGCCTTCCGCGATGGCCCAGACGATCAGCGACTGGCCGCGGCCCGCGTCACCGGCGACGAAGACGCCGTCCACGTTGGTCGCGTACGAGGCGTCGCGCTCGATGTTGCCGCGTGCGTCCAGCGCCAGGCCGAACTGCTGGACCAGGCCGTTGGCCTGGTCCGTGCCCGTGAAGCCCATCGCCAGGGTGACCAGCTGCGCGGGGAGGGCGCGCTCGGTGCCGGGCTTCTGGACGAGCTTGCCGTCGACGAACTCCACCTCGACGAGGTGCAGTGCCTTGACGTTGCCGTCCTCGTCGCCCTCGAAGTGGGTGGTGGAGACGGAGTAGACCCGCTCGCCGCCCTCCTCGTGCGCCGAGGTGACCTTGTACAGCATGGGGAACGTCGGCCACGGCTGGTTGGCGTTACGGTCCTCGCCGGGCTTCGGCATGATCTCCAGCTGCGTGACCGAGGCCGCGCCCTGCCGGTGGGCGGTGCCGACGCAGTCCGCGCCGGTGTCGCCGCCGCCGATGACGACCACGTGCTTGCCCTCGGCCGTGATGGGGGGCGCCATGAAATCGCCCTCCTGGACCTTGTTCGCGAGCGGCAGGTACTCCATCGCGAAGTGGATGCCGTTCAGCTCGCGCCCCGGGACCGGCAGGTCGCGGGAGACCGTGGCACCGGCCGCGACGACGACCGCGTCGAACCGCTTGCGCAGGTCGGTGGCCGTGATGTCGCGGCCGACCTCGACGCCGGTGCGGAACTTGGTGCCCTCCGCGCGCATCTGCTCGATGCGGCGGTTGATGTGCACCTTCTCCATCTTGAACTCGGGGATGCCGTAGCGCAGCAGGCCGCCGACACGGTCGGCGCGCTCGTACACCACGACGGTGTGCCCGGCCCGGGTCAGCTGCTGGGCCGCGGCGAGACCCGCCGGGCCGGAGCCGATGACGGCGGCCGTCTTGCCCGAGAGGCGCTCGGGCGCCTGCGGGGTGACGTTGCCGTTGTCCCATGCCTTGTCGATGATCGAGACTTCGACGTTCTTGATCGTGACGGCCGGCTGGTTGATGCCGAGCACGCAGGCGGATTCGCAGGGCGCCGGGCACAGCCGCCCGGTGAACTCCGGGAAGTTGTTCGTGGCGTGGAGACGCTCGGACGCGGCGCCCCAGTCCTCGCGGTACGCGTAGTCGTTCCACTCCGGGATCAGGTTCCCGAGCGGGCACCCGTTGTGGCAGAACGGGATGCCGCAGTCCATGCAGCGGCCGGCCTGCTTGCTGATGATCGGGAGCAGCGAGCCCGGGACGTAGACCTCGTTCCAGTCCTTCAGCCGGTCGGCCACGGGACGGGTACAGGCGGTCTCGCGCGGGGTGGTGAGGAAGCCCTTCGGGTCAGCCATGGGTCGCCGCCTCCATCATCTTCTCGGTGGTCTCGGACTCCGAGAGTCCGGCCAGCTCAGCGGCGTCCTTGGCGGCGAGCACTGCCTTGTACGTGGTCGGGATGATCTTGCTGAAGCGATCCGCCGCGACGGACCAGTCAGCCAGGAGCTTCGCGGCCACGGTCGAGCCGGTCTCCTCCTCGTGGCGGCGCACCACATCGTGCAGCCACTGCTTGTCCGTGTCGGACAGGGCGGTCTCGACGGCGCCGGCGTTGCCGACGTTGACGTTGTCCGGGTCGAGGTCGATGACGTACGCGACGCCGCCCGACATGCCGGCCGCGAAGTTGCGGCCCGTCTCGCCGAGGACGACCGCGTGTCCGCCGGTCATGTACTCGCAGCCGTGGTCGCCCACGCCTTCCGAGACGACCAGGGCGCCGGAGTTGCGGACGCAGAAGCGCTCGCCGGTACGGCCGCGCAGGAACATCTCGCCGCCGGTGGCCCCGTAACCGATGGTGTTGCCGGCGATGGTCGAGTACTCGGCCAGGTGGTCGGCGGCGCGGTCCGGGCGGACCACGATCCGGCCACCGGAGAGGCCCTTGCCGACGTAGTCGTTGGCGTCGCCCTCCAGGCGGAGGGTGATGCCCTTCGGCACGAAGGCGCCGAAGGACTGGCCGGCGCTGCCGGTGAAGGTCAGGTCGATGGTGTTGTCGGGCAGGCCCGCGCCACCGAACTTCTTGGTCACCCGGTGGCCGAGCATGGTGCCGACGGTCCGGTTGATGTTGCGGATCGCGACCTGGGCGCGGACCGGCTGGGCGCTCTCGGCGGAGTCGGCGTTCAGCGCGTCGGCCGCGAGCTCGATCAGCTCGTTGTCGAGGGCCTTCTCCAGGCCGTGGTCCTGCTCGATCAGGGCGTGGCGGACCGCGCCCTCGGGCAGCTCGGGCACGTAGAAGAGCGGCTCCAGGTCGAGGCCCTGCGCCTTCCAGTGCGTGACGGCCTTGCTGGTGTCGAGCAGCTCGGCGTGGCCGACGGCCTCCTCGATCGTGCGGAAGCCCAGCTCGGCGAGGAGCTCGCGCACCTCCTCCGCGATGAACTCGAAGAAGTTGACGACGAACTCGGGCTTGCCGGAGAACCGGTCGCGCAGGACCGGGTTCTGCGTGGCGATGCCGACCGGGCAGGTGTCCAGGTGGCAGACGCGCATCATGACGCAGCCGGAGACGACGAGCGGCGCAGTCGCGAAACCGAACTCCTCGGCGCCGAGCAGCGCGGCGATGACCACGTCGCGGCCGGTCTTGAGCTGGCCGTCCGTCTGGACCACGATGCGGTCGCGCAGCCCGTTGAGCAGCAGGGTCTGCTGGGTCTCGGCGAGGCCGAGCTCCCAGGGGCCGCCCGCGTGCTTCAGCGAGGTGAGCGGGGAGGCGCCCGTGCCGCCGTCGTGGCCGGAGATGAGGACGACGTCCGCGTGCGCCTTGGAGACACCCGCGGCGACCGTACCCACGCCGACCTCGGACACGAGCTTCACGTGGATGCGCGCGGCCGGGTTGGCGTTCTTGAGGTCGTGGATCAGCTGAGCCAGGTCCTCGATGGAGTAGATGTCGTGGTGCGGCGGCGGGGAGATCAGGCCGACGCCCGGGGTGGAGTGCCGGGTCTTGGCGACCCACGGGTAGACCTTGTGGCCGGGCAGCTGGCCGCCCTCGCCGGGCTTGGCGCCCTGCGCCATCTTGATCTGGATGTCGTCCGCGTTGACCAGGTACTCGCTCGTCACGCCGAAGCGGCCGGAGGCGACCTGCTTGATGGAGGAGCGGCGCGCCGGGTCGTACAGGCGGTCCGGGTCCTCGCCGCCCTCACCGGTGTTGGACTTGGCGCCCAGCTGGTTCATGGCGATGGCGAGGGTCTCGTGCGCCTCCTTGGAGATGGAGCCGTACGACATGGCGCCGGTGGAGAAGCGCTTGACGATGTCGGCGACCGACTCGACCTCGTCGATGGAGATCGACGGGCGGTCCTCGCTCTTGAACCCGAACAGGCCGCGGAGCGTCATGAGGCGCTCGGACTGCTCGTTCACCCGGTCCGTGTACTGCTTGAAGATGTCGTAGCGGCGGCCGCGCGTCGCGTGCTGGAGACGGAAGACCGTCTCCGGGTCGAACAGGTGCGGCTCGCCCTCGCGGCGCCACTGGTACTCGCCGCCGATTTCCAGCGCGCGGTGCGTGGCCGCGATGCCGGAGGCCGGGTACGCCTTGGCGTGGCGCGCGGCCACCTCCTTGGCGATGACGTCCAGGCCGGCGCCGCCGATCTTGGTGGCGGTGCCCTGGAAGTACGCCCCGACGAACTCCTCGTTCAGGCCGACGGCCTCGAAGACCTGGGCGCCGCGGTAGGAGGCGACGGTGGAGATGCCCATCTTGGACATGACCTTCAGGACGCCCTTGCCGAGCGCGTAGATCAGGTTCTTGATGGCCTGCTCCGGCTCCAGGCCGGACAGGAAGGTACCGGCGCGCAGCAGGTCCTCGACGGACTCCATGGCGAGGTACGGGTTCACGGCCGCGGCGCCGTAGCCGATCAGCAGCGCGACGTGGTGGACCTCGCGGACGTCACCGGCCTCGACCAGCAGACCCACCTGGGTGCGCTGCTTGGTGGCGATGAGGTGGTGGTGCACGGCGGAGGTGAGCAGCAGCGACGGGATCGGCGCGTGCTCGGCGTCCGAGTGGCGGTCCGAGAGGACGATCAGGCGGGCGCCGGCCGCGATGGCCGCGTCCGCCTCGGTACGGATCTCCACGAGCCGCGCGGCGAGCGCCTCGGCGCCGCCCGAGACCCGGTAGAGGCCCGAGAGGGTGGCGGCCTTCATGCCCGGCATGTCGCCGTCGTGGTTGATGTGGATGAGCTTGGCCAGCTCGTCGTTGTCGATCACCGGGAAGGGCAGCGTGACGCTGCGGCAGGACGCGGCGGTCGGCTCCAGCAGGTTGGACTCCGGGCCGATCGAGGACAGCAGCGAGGTGACGAGCTCCTCGCGGATGGCGTCCAGCGGCGGGTTGGTGACCTGCGCGAAGAGCTGCGTGAAGTAGTCGAAGAGCAGCCGGGGGCGCTCGGACAGGGCCGCGATCGGGGAGTCCGTACCCATGGAACCGAGCGGCTCGCCGCCGGTACGGGCCATCGGCGCGAGGATGACGCGCAGCTCTTCCTCGGTGTAGCCGAAGGTCTGCTGGCGGCGGGTGACCGAGGCGTGGGTGTGCACGATGTGCTCACGCTCGGGCAGGTCCGACAGCTCGATCTCGCCGGTCTCCAGCCACTCCGCGTACGGGGCGGCCGCGGCCAGCTCGTTCTTGATCTCGTCGTCCTCGATGATCCGCTTCTGGGCGGTGTCGACGAGGAACATCCTGCCGGGCTGGAGGCGGCCCTTGCGGACGACCTTGGCCGGGTCGATGTCGAGCACGCCGACCTCGGAGCCGAGGACGACGAGGCCGTCGTCGGTGACCCAGTAGCGGCCAGGGCGCAGACCGTTGCGGTCGAGGACCGCGCCGACCTGGGTGCCGTCGGTGAAGGTGACGCAGGCCGGGCCGTCCCAGGGCTCCATCATCGTGGAGTGGTACTGGTAGAACGCGCGGCGGGCCGGGTCCATGGAGGTGTGGTTCTCCCACGCCTCCGGGATCATCATCAGCACGCTGTGCGGCAGCGACCGGCCGCCGAGGTGGAGCAGCTCCAGGACCTCGTCGAAGGAGGCCGAGTCGGAGGCGTCCGGGGTGCAGATCGGGAAGATCCGGTCCAGCACGCCGTCGCCGAAGACGTCCGACGCCAGCTGGGACTCGCGGGCCTTCATCCAGTTGCGGTTGCCCTTGACCGTGTTGATCTCGCCGTTGTGCGCGACGAAGCGGTACGGGTGGGCGAGCGGCCAGGACGGGAAGGTGTTCGTCGAGAACCGCGAGTGGACCAGGGCGAGCGTCGACGCGAAGCGGCGGTCGGAGAGGTCCGGGAAGAAGGGCTCCAGCTGGCCGGTGGTCAGCATGCCCTTGTAGACGATGGTGCGGGCGGAGAGCGACGGGAAGTACACGCCGGCCTCGCGCTCGGCGCGCTTGCGCAGCACGAAGGCCTTGCGGTCCAGCTCGATGCCGGTGCTCCCGTTGCTGACGAACAGCTGCGAGAAGGCGGGCATGGTGGCGCGGGCGCCGTTGCCGAGCAGGTCCGGGCTGACCGGGACCTCGCGCCAGCCGAGGACCGTCAGGTTCTCCTCGGTGGCGATGGCCTCGATCTGCTCCACGGCGACGGCCTGTGCGGCGGCGTCGGCGGGGAGGAAGGCGATGCCGACGGCGTACGCGCCGACCTCGGGAAGATCGAAACCGGCCACCTCGCGCAGGAAGGCGTCGGGCACCTGGGACAGGATTCCGGCACCGTCGCCCGAGTCCGGCTCGGAGCCGGTCGCGCCGCGGTGCTCAAGGTTCCGCAATACGGTCAGCGCCTGCTCAACGAGGGTGTGGGTCGCCTCGCCGGTGAGGTTCGCCACGAAACCGACGCCACAGGCGTCCTTCTCGTTGCGCGGGTCGTACATGCCCTGCTGGGCGGGGCGACCGTCCATGGGCGACCAGGCGGTGGTGCTGAGGCCGGTCGCGGAGTGCGTGGATGCGGAACGCATCGGCTCTCCCGTCGTCGTCGTGGCATATGTGCATAGCCGAGGGACGACGTTGGCCCTCTGCGAAATTTCGTGCAGATTACATGATGACGACTATCCCGAGAACTGGATATGCCATTCCAACATGCGGACACTGCGCGAGGCAGAAAAGGGGGACCTTCGGGAACGTTTCACGGTTTCACGGGAACGAAGGTCCGGACGCGAGGCGGGCATCATTGCCCGGGCGCCATGGTGTGATGCCCGGCGGACACGCGATCGAAACCGCCGGGTAACGGACTACTTATGTTGCGTACCGCATAGTGTCTCACTCCGCGCCCGGTCAGCCTATGGCTCCGCCGATCCAGGTTCCCAGGACGTACGTCACACCGGCGGCCGCACCACCCAGCCCGAGCTGGCGCAGACCGCTGAACCACCAGGACCGGGCCGTGACCCGCGAGACGACCGCGCCGCAGGCGAAGAGCCCGGCCAGCGCCAGCAGCACCGCCGGCCACAGGGACGTGGCACCGAGCAGGTACGGCAGTACGGGGAGCAGCGCGCCCAGGGCGAAGGAGCCGAAGGACGAGACGGCGGCGACGAGCGGCGAGGGCAGGTCGTCGGGGTCGATCCCGAGCTCCTCGCGGGCGTGTATCTCCAGCGCCTGCTCGGGATCGCGGGACAGCTGCATGGCGACCTCGCGGGCGAGCGCGGGCTCGACGCCGCGGGAGACGTAGAGCTCGGCCAGCTCCTCCATCTCGTCGACCGGATGCTTGCGCAACTGCTGGCGCTCCACGTCCAGTTCGGCGAGGACCAGCTCACGCTGGGAGGCGACGGAGGTGTACTCGCCGGCCGCCATGGAGAAGGCGCCGGCCGCCAGGCCGGCCAGGCCGGTGATCACGATGGTGGCCGGGGCCACGGCGCCGCCGGCCACACCGGTCATCAGCGCGAGGTTGGAGACGAGCCCGTCCATCGCGCCGAAGACGGCCGGCCGCAGCCACCCGCCGTTGACGTCACGGTGGGTGTGGTTGTCACGGTGGGCGGTGTGCAGCGGTGCTTCGATGTCGATGATGGACATACGGATATCTCCCCATTTGTGCGAACGGGTGCCGCGAGACACCCCGCTCCCCCTGAACACCTCGAAACTACGCACGATTTCTGCCGCCCGCCAGCAAGGAAGGCCGTACTTACCTGGGGTTTTGGGGGTCGGCGACCGGGTGACGGGGGTGTTCGCGCGGTGTTTCGCAACGAGCGACAAACCGTATGCCATGGCACAAATCCCCCAAGGGCTCAATATGAGTCCCACCAAGTGGAGAGGCTCGCCATGGAGCTGATTGCATGCAATCCGCAGGTCCTCCTCGAACGGGCCAGGGGCGCTCTTCTGGGCCTCGCGGTGGGCGACGCGCTGGGCGCCCCCGCGGAGAACATGAAGCCGTCGGAGATCCGGGCGAAGTGGGGCCGCATCGAGGGTTTCGTGTCGGAGGACCCGGCGGGCACGGACGACACCGAGTACGCGATCTTCTCGGGGCTGCTGCTGGCCCGGCACGGCTCGGCGCTGACCGTCTCCCACGTGGAGCGGGCGTGGCACCACTGGATCGCCGACCTGGACGAGGGCCCGTTCCGCGGCGCGGGCTTCTCGGAGCGCGGCACCCTGGAGAACCTCCGCCGGGGCCTGGCGGCACCCATCTCGGCCCAGCACCGGCACGCGTGGAGCGACGGCCTGGCGATGCGGGCGGCCCCCTTCGGCGTCTTCGCGGCCGGCCGCCCCGCGGAGGCCGCGCGGCTCGTCGCCATCGACGGCTGCGTCAGCCACGACGGCGAGGGCATCTACGGCGGCCAGGCGGTGGCGGCGGGCGTGGCCGCGGCCATGGCGGGCGGCAGCCCCGCGTCGGTGGTCTCCGCCGCCCTGTCGGTCATCCCCTCCGACTC
This sequence comes from Streptomyces sp. NBC_00190, assembly GCF_036203305.1. Lineage (GTDB taxonomy): Bacteria > Actinomycetota > Actinomycetes > Streptomycetales > Streptomycetaceae > Streptomyces. The sequence continues at coordinate 2,317,614 of NZ_CP108131.1, forward strand.
CTGGACGGCCCGCTCGCTGCGCCGGGCCGTCACCGCCGCCCCGCGCGGCGAACGGGCCGTGCGGTCGGCGGTCGTCATCGGCGGCTACCCGTGGACGGACCTGGCGCCCGAAGCCGTGGGCCTGGCCTTCGGCGCCTTCGCCGCGTGCCGGGGCGATTTCCCCACCTCGGTCCTGACCGCGGTCAACATGGGCCGCGACGCGGACACCACCGCGGCGGTGGCGGGCGCCCTGGCCGGCGCGATGTCGGGCGCCCCCGCGATCCCCGCCGACTGGGCCTCGGCCATCGGGCCGGTGCGCGGCAGCTGCCTCCCCTCGATGCGGGGCTACCACGTCCTGGACATCGCGGACCTCCTCACACCGGAAAACGAGGGCCCCCGATGACCCCCACCCCGTTCAGCCCGGACACGATCCCCGCCCCGCCGGACCCGCCCGCGCCCCGCGCCTTCGCACCCCCCGCGGCATCCCCTCCGGGCACGCGGGCCACCGGGCCGGCCCCAGGTACCCCGGACGTCGCCGCCCCTGCCGTGGGGGACACGTCCGGCCCCCGCCGGATCGAGGGGCTGCTCCTCGGACTCGCCGCGGGCGACGCCGCCGGGTGGCCCGCAGCCCGGCACCGCGCCAGCCGGATGCCCGAATGGACCCGCCGCCTGACCCGCGAGCTCGACACCTTCGCCGAGCAGAACGCCACCACCACCCTCCCCGTCCCCATCGCCCTCAACCAGCCGCCCGAACCCCTGCGCCTCGGCCCCTCCGACGACGCCGAGTGGGCCGCCTTCGTCGCCGAGTCCGTGCTCACCGCCGCCGGCGTCCTGCTCAGCGACCTCTCCCGGTCCAGGAGGATGCGCGCCGCCATCGACCTCGCCTGGAACGCCCTCGCCTCCGAAGTGGCCGCCGCGGCGGAACGCGCGCCCGAGGTCGAGTCCGCCGTCCTGCCCCTGCGCGCCCGGATCTCCGTCCGCGCCGGCCTCGGCAACCTCGCCACAGGCCTGCGCCCGCCCGCCACCGGCCACGACAACCCGCACTTCTTCGACGACGCCGCCTGCGTCCGCGCCTGCGTCCTCGCCGTCGTCCACCCCGGCGACGCCCGCGCGGCGGCCGACCTCGCCGAGTTCGACGCCCGCTACACCCAGGACGGCGACGGCGTCCACGGCGCCCGCGCCATGGCCGCCGCCCTCGCGACCGCCCTCGCCGGCGCGGACGTCGACGCCGCCGTCGACGCCGCCCTCGCACAGCTCCCCGGGACGACCGAGATCGGCCGCAACGCCCGGCACGCCGTCAAGCTCGCCCGTACCCAGACGGAGGGCGGCGGCGCCTTCGCCATCGTCCCCGTCCTCGAACACGAGATCGTCGACCACGTCTACAGCTACGGGATCGCCGCCGCCGAGACCGTCCCCGTGGCGCTCGCCCTGGCCACCGCCGCCCGCGGCAGGACAGCCGAAGCGGTCCCGGCCGCCGCCTGCCTGTCGCGCGTCGCGGACTCCGCCCCCGCCCTCGCCGGCGCGCTCACCGGCGCCCTCGGCGGCGGCGACTCGATCCCCACCGCCTGGCGGGAGGCCTGCCGCACCCTGTCCGGCTGCACCCTCCCCCGCCTCGCCGGCACCGATCTCGTGGAACTCGCCGCGCTCCTCGCTCGCACGGAACTCACCTCACCCAAGGGATGATTCGGACATGACGCTCACGTTGGAGGACCGGGCCTGCGGCGCTCTCGTCGGAGCCGCCGTCGGCGACGCGCTCGGCGGCCCGGTGGAGGGCTGGAGCCCGGACCAGATCCTGGAACGGCACGGCGGCCGGGTGCACGGCATCGTCGGCCCCTGGCACGAGGACTGGCGCACGGCCCGCCCGATCGCCCCGTACCACAAGGGAGATGGCCACGTCACCGATGACACCCTCATGACGCACGCCCTGGTAAGGGTCTACGAGACGGTACGGGACCACCTGGACGCCTACGCGGTCGCGGACCACCTGGTGCCGGACCTGATGACCAACCCGCGGTGGATCCCGGAGCTGGAGGCCGAAGCCCTCCCGCTCCAGCGGATCTTCCTCGCCGAGAAGTGGATCGTGACCCGGCTGCACTACGCGCACGCCGACCCGCGCGAGGCAGGCAGCGGCAACATCGTCAACTGCGGTGCGGCGATGTACATGGCGCCGGTGGGGATCGTCAACGCGGGCAACCCGGCGGGCGCGTACGCGGAGGCCCTGGACATCGCCGGCGCGCACCAGTCCTCGTACGGGCGGGAGGCGGCGGGCGTGTTCGCGGCGGCCGTGGCGGCCGCGTGCGTCCCCGGGGCCACGGCCGCCTCGGTGGTGGACACCGCGCTGTCCCTCGCGAAGGACGGCACGCGCGAGGCCGTCTCCGCGGTGTGCGAAGTCGCCTCCCGCCACCGGGACTTCGAGTCGGCGCTGGCACCGCTGCGCACGGCGGTGGCCCCGTACGACTCGGTCGGCCCGGACTACCGCGCCCCCTCGCTCGGCGCCCGCCGCCCGTCCCGCCTCCACTCCATCGAGGAACTCCCGGTCGCCCTCGGCATGCTGCTGATCGCGGACGGGGGGTACGAGACCTCCGTGCTCGGAGCGGTCAACTACGGCCGGGACTGCGACTCCATCGCCACGATGGCGGGCGCGATCGCCGGGGCCCTGGGCGGCGAGGCCGCGGTCCCGGCCGCCTGGGCCAAGCAGGTCGCCGAGGCCAGCCGCCTCGACCTGCACGCCCCGGCCAGGTCCCTGGCCGCCGTGGCCCGCGAGGTCTTCGCCCGCGACCGCTCCCGCCGCCGCTCCCACGAGTCGGCCTTCACCGCGATCTCGACCCCCCGATGACCCCGCCCTGCCCGGACCAGCCCGCGCCGGTACGGCTCACCTGGGCGCAGCCCGAGGACCTCGTCGGGCACGAGCTGCGCCAGGCGGCCGAGGACGGCCGGGATCCCGGGCCCGCGCTGCGGGTCTGGCTGGCGGCGGGCGGCCACCCGGCGCCGGCCCGGGCCGGCGCCTCCCCCGCCCCCGCGCCACCCGAGCTCCGCGCCCTGGCCTCCCGCATCCTGGACGAGCTGGCCGCCCTCCCGTCCCCGGCGGCCGCCACCGAGCCGCAGTCCTGGAACGCCATCCGCGCCACCTGGCTCCCGGACCCGCGGGGAACGCCCGGCGGCTCCACGGCCCGGGAGCCCACCGCCCCGGGGCCTGCGGTCCTGCCCCCGGCCCCGGAAGCGGCGCCGGCGGGGCGGGACCCCCGTCTGCGGACCCGGCTGGAGGCCGCCTGGCTGGGGCGGGCCGTCGGCTGCCTTCTCGGCAAGCCCGTCGAGAAGCTGCCCCTCCACGGGATCCGGGCACTGGCCCGTGCCGCGGGCAACTGGCCGCTGAACGACTGGTTCACGGCCCGCGGCGTGCCGCCGGAGGTACTGGCCGCGTACCCGTGGAACCGCCGCTCCGCCCCCACCTCCCTCGCCGAGAACATCGACGGCATGCCCGAGGACGACGACCTCAACTACCCCCTCCTCGGCCTGCTCCTGCTCCGGCGCCACGGCAAGGGCTTCACCACCGACGAGGTCGCCCGGCTCTGGCTCGACGAACTGCCCGCCGGGCGGACCTTCACCGCCGAGCGCGTCGCCTACCGCAACCTCCTCCTCGGGCTGGAGCCGCCCGCCACCGCCACCCACCACAACCCCTTCCGCGAGTGGATCGGCGCCCTCATCCGCGCCGACGTGCACGGCTGGACCAACCCCGGCGACCCGGCCGCCGCCGCGGCCCAGGCCTACCGCGACGCCGCCTTGACCCACACCGGCAACGGCGTCTACGCCGCCCTCTTCATCGCCGCCGCCACCGCGCGGGCCGCCACCGGCCGGGCCGACGTCCACACCGCGCTCCGGGCCGGGCTGGCCGTCGTACCGCCCCGCTCACGCCTCGCCGAGGCCGTCCGCTTCGGGATCGCCGCCGCCGCCGAACCCGACTTCGACCGCGTCGTCGACCGCCTGCACGCCCGCTACGGCCACTACCACTGGGTGCACGCCGTCCCCAACACCGCCCTCATCGCCGCCGCCCTCACCCACGCCGACGGCGACTTCACCCGCTCCGTGTGCCGCGCCGTCTCCGGCGGCTGGGACACCGACTCCAACGGCGCCACCGCCGGCGCCCTCGCCGGACTCCTCGCCGGCTCCCCGGACGCCATCCCGCACCGCTGGACCGCACCCCTCAAGAACCGTCTGGCCACCACCGTCCCCGGATTCGACGGCGTCGGCTTCGACGCCCTCGCCGACCTCACCCACCGGCTCACCGCACAGGAGGCAGCACGCTCATGACGGCCATCGCCGTGCTCGGCAGTACGAACATGGACCTCGTCGCCTACGTCCCCAAAGCCCCCCGCCTCGGCGAGACCGTCACCGGCCGCGCCTTCCGCACCGTCCCCGGCGGCAAGGGCGCCAACCAGGCCGTCGCCGCCGCCCGCTGCGGCGGGAAGGTGGTGATGATCGGCGCGGTCGGGGCGGACGAGTTCGGCGTACGGCTGCGCTCCGCGCTCACCGCCGCCGGGATCGACACCGCGGCCCTGCGCACCGTCGAGGGCGCCAGCGGCACCGCCCACATCACCGTGGACGACGAGGGCGGCAACAGCATCATCGTCATCCCCGGCGCGAACGCCGCCGTCACCGGCCTGGAGTCGGGGGACGAGTCCCGGATCGCCGCCGCGGGCACCCTCCTCCTCCAGCTCGAACTCCCGCTGCGGGCCGTCCTCGCCGGGGCCCTCGCCGCCCGGTCGCGCGGCGTCCGTACGGTCCTCACCCCGGCCCCGGTACAGCCGCTGCCGGCCGAACTCCTCGCCGCCACCGACCTCCTGGTCCCCAACGAGCACGAGGCCGCCGCGCTCACCGGCCTCACCGACCCCCGCCAGGCCGCCGAGGCCCTGCTGGAGGACGTGCCCGAGGTGGTGATCACCCTCGGCGCGGCCGGAGTCCTGTACGCCGCCCGCGGCCGGGAGCCGCTGACCGTGCCCGCGCCCGGGGTCCGGGCCGTGGACACGACCGCCGCCGGGGACACCTTCGTCGGCGCCCTCGCCGTGGCCCTCGGCGAGGGCCGGTCCATGCCCGAGGCGCTGCGCTGGGCCTGCGCGGCGGCCGCGCTCTCCGTCCAGCGGCCCGGCGCCCAGGACTCCATGCCGACCCGCGCCGAGACCGACGCCTTCGCCGGGCCACGGCCCGCAGCCCGGCCCGGAGCCGCCTCGTGACGACCGCCGGGCCCCTGGAAGGGCTCCGCGTCCTCGACCTCGCCACCCTCTTCGCCGGGCCGCTGGCCGCCACCCTGCTCGGCGACTTCGGCGCCGAGGTCGTCAAGGTCGAGCACCCCGGCCGTCCCGACCCCTCCCGGGGCCACGGCCCCGCCAAGGGCGGCGTCGGCCTGTGGTGGAAGCTGCTCGGCCGGAACAAGCGGACGATGACCCTCGATCTGTCCACCCCCGGCGGCCGGGACACCCTGCTGCGGCTGGCCGCCACCGCCGACGTCGTCATCGAGAACTTCCGCCCCGGCACCCTGGAGAAGTGGGGCCTGGGCTGGCCCGAGCTGTCCGCCGCCAACCCGCGGCTGGTCCTGGCCCGCGTCACGGCCTTCGGCCAGCAGGGCCCGTACGCCCGCCGCCCCGGCTTCGGCACCCTCGCCGAGGCGATGAGCGGCTTCGCCGCGATCACCGGGGAGCCGGACGGGCCGCCGACCCTGCCGCCCTTCGGGCTCGCGGACTCGATCGCCGCGCTGACCACCGCGTACGCCGTGATGACCGCGCTCGCGGGCCGCGACCGCACCGGGCACGGGCAGGTCGTCGACCTGGCCATCATCGAGCCGATCCTGACGGTGCTGGGCCCGCACCCGCTCTGGTACGACCAGCTCGGCTACGTCCAGCCGCGCACCGGCAACCGGTCCACCAACAACGCCCCCCGCAACACCTACCGCAGCGCGGACGGCCGCTGGCTGGCGGTGTCCACCTCCGCCCAGTCCGTCGCGGAGCGCGTGCTGCGGCTGGTCGGCCGGGACGAGCTGATCGCCGAGCCCTGGTTCGCGACCGGCTCCGGGCGGGCGGCCCACGCGCACGTCCTGGACGAGGCGGTCGGCGGCTGGATCGGCCGTCACAAGGCGGAGGAGGTCGTCACCGCCTTCGAGGAGGCCGAGGCGGCCGTCGCCCAGGTCTACGACGTCCGGGATGTGATGGCCGATCCCCAGTTCGCGGCCCTGGACACGGTCACGGAGGTCGAGGACCCCGAGCTCGGCCCGATCCGGATGCAGAACATCCTCTTCCGGCTCTCCGAGACCCCCGGCGGGATCCGCTGGGCCGGCCGCCCGCACGGCGCGGACACCGACGAGGTCCTGACCGAGCTCGGCCTGACCCGGGCCGAGATCACCGCTCTGCGCACCGAGGGGGCGCTGTGATCCTGACCTGGCTGTACGCGCCGGGCGACCGTCCCCAGGTGGTGGCCAAGGCCCTGGGCTGCGGGGCGGACGCCGTCATCGTGGACCTGGAGGACGCGGTACCGGCCTCCCGCAAGGAGTACGCCCGCGCGGCGACCGCCGAGCTGCTCGCCGGCCGGCCCCCGGTCCCCGTCCACGTCCGCGTCAACGCGATCGACTCCCCCTGGGGCGGCGCCGACCTCAACGCCCTCGCCGGGCTGCACGGCCTGGCGGGACTGCGGCTTCCCAAGGTCAACGCCCCGGACCAGATCGTCGCCGCCGCCGTGCGCACCGGCGGGGTGAGCCTGCACGCCCTGCTCGAATCGGCGGTGGGCGTGGAACGCGCGTACGAGATCGCCCGCGCGCACCCCGCCCTGCGCGGGCTCTCCCTCGGCGAGGCGGACCTGCGGGCCGACCTGGCAGTCAGCGCGGAGACGGGCCTGGACTGGTGCCGCTCCCGGGTGGTGGTGGCGGCCCGCGCGGCCGGCCTCGCGCCCCCGGCCCAGTCGGTGTTCCCCGACATCCGGGACCTGGAGGCGCTGGCCGTCTCCTGCGCGCGCGGCCGCTCGCTCGGCTTCCTCGGCCGGGCGGCGATCCACCCCCGTCAGCTGCCGGTGATCGAGCAGGCCTACCTCCCCGGGCCCGAGGAGGTCACGGCCGCACAGGAGGTGCTGAGCGCCGCGCGGGCCACCCCGGGGGCGCTGGCCCTGCCCGACGGCCGGTTCGTGGACCCGGCCGTCGTGGCGGCGGCCCACCGCACCCTGGCCCTGTCGCGGCGGATGGCTACGCGTTGAGCGCCGACCAGAGCCACTGGCCGCCGACCCGGACGTAGAGCCGCTTGTTGACGGAGTCCACCGCCATGGTGCCGTCCAGCGGCTGGCGGGTGAAGGAGGCGTCGGTGACCGGCCCGGGCACCAGCCGCAGGGGCGGGTTCGGCGCGTTCTTGACCGGGATCGTGCCGGTCGCCTGGGCGCCGAGGGTGCCGTAGCTGTTCTCCACGCGGAAGTCGCCGGTGGACGACTGCTCGTAGTAGATGTGGGTGCCGGTGGGCGCGGTGCCGTAGAGCCCGACGACGTTGCGCAGCACGGCGGTGGAACCGGGACCCGAGTAGAGCGCCACGCCCGCGTTGACGGTGGCCTTGTCCCGGTTGGCGATGACCACGTTCTCCAGCGCGCTGGAGCTCGCCGCCCAGCTGATGATGTTGCGCGCGGTGGCCGGGGTGCCCGCCGCGAAGTCGCCGGCGTAGCAGTAGATGTTGGTGGCGTAGACCTGCTTGCAGCCCGCGTCGGTCTTCAGGTGCGGACCGCCCTGCATCCGGGAGGTCTCGAACTTGCAGTCCGTGAGGTAGACGCCGTTGGGGTTGTTGGTGGTGACCGCGCCCTGGCCGATCCACAGGGCACCGGTGCCGAAGGCCTCCAGGCGGCACCCGGTGAAGTGGATCTGGTTGATGTTGTCCTTGCTGTGGCCCCAGGCGCCCTCGGTGGCGGAGGAGGCGTTGCGCAGCCAGACGTTGGGCTGGGTGGTGCTGCCGGTGGTGCCGGTGCAGTCCTCGATGACCAGGTTGTAGAAGCGGGAGTCCCAGAACTCCACGGCGTCGATGCACATGTCGTTGTTCGATGACATGAACACGTCGCGGAAGTAGGAGTTGTTGTTGTAGTAGAGCTCCAGCAGCAGGCCGGTCTTGCGGTTGCCGTTGAACCCGAGGTTCTCGACGGAGCAGTAGCGGCGATGGGTGGCGCCGGTGGAGTAGGCCGCTCCGGTGCCGGACATCCGCAGGAGGATGCCGTCGCCGCCCTTGATCAGCGTGGAGGCCTTGGCCCCGGCGCCCGCGAGGCGGATGCCGTCCGCCTTGACGGCCAGGGCCGGCGCCCCGGCCGCGGGCTTGACCAGGTACTTCCCGACGGGGAAGTACACGGTGCCGCCGCCGGCCGCGGCCGCCGCGTCGAGGGCGCGCTGGACGGCCGCGGTGTCGTCGGTGGAGCCGTCGCCGACCGCGCCATGGCCCTTCACGTCGAACCAGTCGGGCGTTCCCGCGGCCGTGGCCGCCGCGGCGGCCCCGCCGCCGGACATCACCGCGGCCCCGGCCAGCCCGGCCACGGCCCCCGTCAGCAGTGCCCGGCGGGCGGTCTTCGGCTGTTCGGTCATGGTCTCCCCCTGATGATCAACAGACATCGGGGTTGATCATGCCAGGCGGCTCCGACAACGAGAGGGGGGTGCCGCGCGGTACGCGGCACCCCCCTCCAGCGACCCTTCGGGTCAGCGCTTCCCGGCCCCGGGAGCCTCGCCCTCGGCGCGCTCGGCGTCAGCCGACGGCGCCGCCCCGGCCTGCGCGCCCTTCGTCAGGACGGCCGCCTTCGCCTCGGCGGTCTCCGGCTTCGCCGGGTCCCCGGAGGCAGCCGCGGCCTCGCCGTCCTTCGGCTCCGTCCCGGCAGGGACGTCGGTGCCCTTGCCCTCGGCGCCCGAGGCATCGGAACCGGTGTCCGGTTCGACGACCTCCTCGCGGCCCGGCCGCAGCTTCGCCGACAGCACCAGGTAGACCACGGCCAGCACGAAGACGACGATCGAGGTCCACACGTTCAGCCGGAGGCCCAGGATGTGGTGCGCCTCGTCGACCCGCATGTACTCGATCCAGCCGCGGCCCACGCAGTACGCGGCCACGTACAGGGCGAACGCCCGGCCGTGTCCGAGCGTGAAGCGGCGGTCGGCCCAGATCACCAGCAGGGCGACGCCGACGCACCACAGTGACTCGTACAGGAAGGTCGGGTGGTAGGTGCCCGCGACCCGGTTCGGGGCCTCGCTGATCTCCACCGCCCACGGCAGGTCGGTGGCCCTGCCGTACAGCTCCTGGTTGAACCAGTTGCCCCAGCGGCCGCAGGCCTGGGCCAGCGCGATGCCGGGGGCCAGGGCGTCCGCCCAGGCCGGAAGCGGGATGCCGCGCAGCCGGCAGCCGATCCAGGCTCCGACCGCGCCCAGCGCGATCGCACCCCAGATGCCGAGGCCGCCCTCCCAGATCTTGAAGGCGTCGACCCAGTTGCGGCCCTCGCCGAAGTAGAGCTGGTAGTCGGTGATCACGTGGTAGAGGCGACCGCCGACAAGGCCGAACGGCACCGCCCACACGGCGATGTCCGCGACGGTGCCGGGCTTGCCGCCGCGCGCGATCCACCGCTTGTTGCCGAGCCAGACGGCGACGAAGACGCCGATGATGATGCAGAACGCGTAGCCGCGGAGCGGGATCGGTCCGAGATGGATCACGCCGGTCGACGGACTGGGGATGTAAGCAATGTCCATGGCAGACCCGACGCTACCTTGCCGGACGGGCACCACCGCAACCCGCCCGGCAAGCCGAAACCAAATCCACACCTGCCCCAGGCGTCGCTCAGCGCTCCCCGGGCCCTGACGAGGCACTCTTAGACGGCGTCCTCGACGGGGTCCTCGACGACGCCTTCGACCCCGTCCCGGAGCCGCCGGCCGGGGACGCCGACGGCGAGGAGACGCCCTTGGCCTTGGCCTCCACCTGCTCCTTCAGCTTCTGCGGGGTCACCGGATGGGCCTGGTCGGCGAAGATGTCCTTGCCGTCCAGCAGCACGCTCGGGGTGCCCCGGAACTTCCCGGCGGCGAAGGCCTCGTGCGATTTGGCCACCCACGCGTTGTGCGTGCCGTCCTCGACGCACTTGCGGAACGCGGGGGTGTCCAGCCCGTCCACCTTGCCGGCCAGTTCCAGCAGCTTGGCGTTCTTCCCGTAGGCGTCGTCGACCTCCTGCGGCTGGTTCTGGAAGAGGACGTCGTGGTACTCCGCGAACTTGCCGGCGTCCTGCGCGCAGGCCGCTGCGTTCGCCGCTTTCAGCGATCCGCTGCCGCCCATGTTGCCGTCGATGAGCGTGACCAGGTGGTAGTCGACCTTGAGGAGCCCCGCGGCCTCCAGCTCGTGGACGGTGGCCCGGTAGTTGTCCTCGAAGGACTTGCAGGCGGGGCAGCGGAAGTCCTCCCACACGGTCAGGGTGGACTTGGCCTCGTCCTTGCCCGTACGGATGGCCAGCGCGTCCTTGCCGGTGGCCCCGGAGGGGGCGACCACCGGTCCCGCCTTGCCCGCACCGCCGTCCTTGCCGCTGTTGGCCGCGATCAGGCCGACGACGGCGGCTAGGCCGAGCACGCCGACCACCGCCGCCGACACGACGAGGGTCCGCCGGCGCTTGTCCCGGGTCTTCTGCCGCTCGCGCTCCACGAGGAGTCGCTCCCGGGCCGATCGTTTCGTCGCATCGCGGTTCGCACCGTCGTTCTTCTCGCTCACGTTCGGCCAAACGAAGCGGGGAGGCACTCGCGTGCCTCCCCGCTCCCACTTCCACCCGATCGGGCTACTGGGGGCACCTCCCAGCGTTAGCTGGGGGACCGCTCGGATATGCGCTTCACGTCAGCTCCTGCGTACGCCTTCCGCAAGCTCGCCCGCCAGCGACCGTACGGCGGCCAGCCCGGCCGGCAGGTCCGGCGCGTCCAGCAGCAGCTTGACGAAGGCCGAGCCGACGATCACCCCGTCGGCGAAGGCCGCGACCTCCTTGGCCTGGGCCGGGTTGGAGACGCCCAGGCCGACGCAGACGGGGAGCTCGGTGGTGGCGCGGGTGCGCCGCACCAGCGCCTGGGCCTCGTTGCCGACCGATTCGCGGGTGCCGGTGACACCCATGAGCGAGGCGGCGTAGACGAAGCCGGAGCCGGCCGCCGTGATGGTGGCCAGGCGCTCGTCCTTGCTGCTGGGGGCCACGACGAAGACGGTCGCCAGACCGTGCTTCTCCGCGTGCTCACGCCACAGCGCGGACTCCTGGACCGGCAGGTCGGGCAGGATGCAGCCGGCGCCGCCCGCCGCCGCGAGCTCGGCGGTGAACCGCTCGACGCCGTAGCGGTCGATGGGGTTCCAGTACGTCATCACCAGGACCGGGGCCCCGGTCGCCTCGTGCGCCTCGCGCACGGTGCGGATCACGTCGGCGATCTTGACGCCGCCGCGCAGGGCGATGTCGTCGGCGGTCTGGATGATCGCGCCGTCCAGGACCGGATCGCTGTGCGGCAGGCCGACCTCGACCACGTCCGCGCCGCCCGCGATGACGGCCTTGACCGCCTCGATGGCACCGTCGACGGTCGGGAAGCCCGCCGGGAGGTAGGCGACGAGGGCCGCGCGGTCCTCGGACTTCGCCTTGGCGAGCGTGTCGCTCAGCAGCTGGATGCGCCCGGTCTTCTCACTGGCCGTGCTCACTTCGACTCCCCCTCGGTGTTCTTGGTCGCGCTCCGCCTCGGCTGCTCGGTGGCGTCGTACAGCCCGAAGTAGCGGGCCGCCGTGTCCATGTCCTTGTCACCGCGGCCGGACAGGTTGACGACCAGCAGGCCGTCCTTGCCCAGCTCCTTGCCGAGGTCGAGCGCGCCCGCGAGGGCGTGCGCCGACTCGATCGCCGGGATGATCCCCTCCGTACGGGAGAGCAGGCGCAGGGCCTGCATCGCCGCGTCGTCGGTGACCGCGCGGTACTCGCCGCGGCCCGTGTCCTTCAGGTACGAGTGCTCCGGGCCGATGCCCGGGTAGTCCAGACCGGCCGAGATGGAGTACGGCTCGGTGATCTGGCCCTCCTCGTCCTGCAGGACGTAGGAGCGGGAGCCGTGCAGGATCCCCGGCTCGCCCGCGGTCAGCGTGGCCGCGTGCTCGCCGGTCTCCACGCCGTGCCCGGCGGGCTCGAAGCCGACCAGGCGGACGTCGGCGTCCGGGATGAAGGCGTGGAACAGGCCGATGGCGTTCGAGCCGCCGCCGACGCAGGCCGCGACGGCGTCGGGCAGCCGGCCCGCGCGCTCGATGATCTGGCGGCGGGCCTCGACGCCGATGACCCGGTGGAAGTCGCGGACCATGGCCGGGAAGGGGTGGGGGCCGGCGACCGTACCGAAGAGGTAGTGGGTCCGGTCCACATTGGCGACCCAGTCCCGGAACGCCTCGTTGATGGCGTCCTTCAGCGTCCGGGAGCCGGACTTCACCGCGATGACCTCGGCGCCCAGCATCCGCATCCGGGCCACGTTCAGCGCCTGGCGCTGGGTGTCGATCTCGCCCATGTAGATGGTGCAGTCGAGGCCGAAGAGCGCGCAGGCGGTGGCGGTGGCCACGCCGTGCTGGCCGGCCCCGGTCTCGGCGATGACCCGGGTCTTGCCCATGCGCTTGGTGAGCAGCGCCTGGCCCAGCACGTTGTTGATCTTGTGCGAGCCGGTGTGGTTGAGGTCCTCGCGCTTGAGGAAGATCCGCGCGCCGCCCGCGTGCTCGGCGAACCGGGGCACCTCGGTGAGGGCGCTCGGGCGGCCGGTGTAGTTGACCATCAGGTCGTTGAGCTCGGCCGCGAAGGCCGGGTCGCCCTTGGCCTTCTCGTACTCGACGGCGACCTCGTCGACGGCGGCGACGAGCGCCTCCGGGATGAACTTGCCGCCGAAGTCACCGAAGTAACCCTCGGCGTTGGGGACGTGACCCTCCGGGTCCGGGATGAAGAATTGGCTGGACATGCCAGTGCTCCTACGGGAACGGAATGCGACGAGTGGTTTTCACCGTATTGCGCCGTCCGCCCGCGACACGCACACCACTCCACGACGGGGTGGCCGGTGCCGCCTGCGGGAAGGAGGACCCGCGCCCGGAGCCGGTCGGCCCGGGCGGTGGGCCGTACGGGGACCGGCGGGACGGTACGTCTCGTACCGTCGGCCGCAAGCCCTCGTTACAGCGCGCCTCCGGGACGCCATCGCATGCCGTTGACCTGACCGGGCTCGGAGCCGATCACGTACCGGACCCGCCGCCCGTGCACACGCCGGGCCGGGGCGCGGCAGCCGCGAGGGCGGCAGCCGCGCGCCAGGGGCGCGTGCGCCGTCGGCACGGCGACCGGGCCGCGGCGAGCTGCCTGCGGCGCGTGCGTCGTGCTGACGGAGGGGCGGTCGTGGGCCATGGGAGCGGTCAGCTCCGCCCGTGGCGCAGGGCGGGGTGGGCGCCGGCGGCGACGAGGTCGGCCACGGCCGCCTTCGGGTCGCGGCCGGTCACCAGGGACTCCCCGACGAGGACGGCGTCGGCACCCTCGTTGGCGTAGGCGATCAGGTCGTGCGGCCCGCGGATGCCGGACTCGGCGACCTTGACGATGTGGGCCGGGATCTCGCCGACGACGCGCTCGAAGGTGGAGCGGTCGACCTTGAGGTCCTTCAGGTTGCGGGCGTTGACACCGATGATCTTGGCGCCGGCCGCAACCGCACGCTCGACCTCTTCCTCGTCGTGGACCTCGACGAGCGGGGTGAGACCGATGGACTCGGCCCGCTCGATGAGGGAGACGAGGGCCTCCTGCTCCAGGGCCGCGACGATCAGCAGCGCGAGGTCGGCGCCGTAGGCGCGGGCCTCCCAGAGCTGGTACGCCGTGACGATGAAGTCCTTGCGCAGGATCGGGATGTCCACGCGTGCGCGGACGGCCTCCAGGTCGGCCAGCGAGCCACCGAAGCGGCGCTGTTCGGTGAGGACGGAGATGACCGCCGCACCACCCGCTTCGTAGTCGGCGGCGAGCCCGGCCGGATCGGCGATCGCGGCCAGCGCGCCCTTGGACGGGCTGGAACGCTTGACCTCGCAGATCACCTTGACGCTGTCGCCGCGCAGGGCAGCGACGCCGTCCTTGGCCTGGGGCGCCTTGGCGGCACGCTCCTTGAGCTCGTCGAGGCTCACGCGGGCCTGCCGTTCGGCAAGGTCTTCGCGGACCCCTTCGATGATCTCGTCGAGCACACTCACGCGAGCGGCCCCCTTCCGGGTCGATGACGGTCGGCCGCCTTGCAGACACGTACAACTGCAAGGTCAGCAATCAAATGGTATCCGCAGGAGGCGTTGCGCTCCGCACGCGGTTGACGGCGTCCCAGTAACTGGACATTCGGAATCCGGGCTTCATCCGGGCCCCGCACGGGACTCAGGGTGCCAGCGCCGAGCCGAAAGAAAGATTTCGGACAACGGCGAATGTCAGGCCCACCACGCCGATGGCCCACCAGTACGGCGGCCGCAAGGCGAGGCGGGGTACGGGCCCGCCGCGGTAGGCGCGAACCAGCCACAGGGTCATGAATCCCGCGAAGACGAAGTAGCCGACGACAGCGAGGGCATTTGCGCCGAAAGCTGTGGTCAGATCGCCGTGGGCGAACGCGTGCGCGCTGCGCAGACCGCCACATCCGGGACACAGGATTCCGGTCAGCCGCAGCAGCGGACAGACCGGGTAATGGCCCGGCTCGTTGGGGTCCACTGTGCCCACATACGCAAAGGCCGCCGCGGCCGCGGCCAGGGTGAGCACCGGGGCCGCGAGCCGCCGGGCCCGGGAGACCCGTACGGCGGGCGCGGTCCGCGGCGGCGCGGCGTCGGGGGTGTGAGAGGCGTCCACCCGCCGATTCTCGCCGATCATGACGACGGGCGCAGCACGACGGAGCGGGATGACAAAAGGCGCAGCCCGACCGGGCCGTGCCTTTCGGATCCGCGGTACCGCGCTCAGACCTTGGCGGGGACCTTGGAGGCGGCGATGACCTCGGCGAGGTCCTTGTGGGCAGCCTTCGGCATGCCCATGCCCGCGGCCTTCATCGCCATGCCGACGACACCGCCGAGCGCGACGACGACGAGACCGGCCCAGAAGCCCAGCGGGTTCGCGAGCACCATGAAGGCGCCGGAGATGCAGAAACCGATGAAGGCGATGATGACACCGGTCCAGGCGGCCGGGGTGTGTCCGTGGCTAGTGCCCGCCATGAGTTGCTCCTCGTTGGTCTGTCGCTGTGCTGTGTCGAAACGCGCGGCCTGTGTCGAACGCTCGGAGCCCATTGTCCCGCACAGGGCGGGGCCGCCGTCCACGGGGGGGGTCCGTCAGCGGGTCGGGTCCTCGCCCCGGTCCAGAGCCTTCCACAGATCCTCCGGGCGGTCCGGGTCCACCGCCGCGGGCCTGCGCGCACGGGGGCTGCCGTCCCGCTCGTAGCGCCCGCCCATCGCGGGCCAGCTGCGGCCGAAGCGCAGGGCCAGCAGCCCGGCCGTCAGGATCAGGGCCGCCCCGGCGGCCGTGACGTACGGCCACGCCGTATGGGTCAGCCCCACCACCTGGGCCGCGGTGTCCGCGGTCGTACGGGCGGCCTCCGCGTCCAGGGCCCGGCGGCCGTCGGCGGCGAAGACCGCGGTCAGCGCGGCGCCCAGGCCGCTGAGCGCCAGCAGCCCCGACACCAGCAGCCGCCCCTTGCCGCGTACGGCGAAGACGGCGACCAGGGCGGCGAGCCCGACGATGGCCAGGGCGGCGGGGAGTCCGGTGACGGCCCGCCCGTCCGCGGTCAGGGCGAGCGAATCGCCGCCCATCGCGGTGGTGCCCCGGGCCCAGATCCGGCCGGAGGCGAGCAGGACGACGGTGGAGCCGAGCGTGCCGAGCAGCAGGGCGACGGCCACGCTGCGGCGGCCGCCCTTGCTCTCGGGAGCCTCGGCGTCGGCATCGGTTCGGGGCGGGGGTACGGCACTCACGTACCCCACTATCCCCTACGCCCTCAGGAGCCGTGGAGGCGGTTCGCCGCTCCCACCGCGCGCAGCACCGCGGCCGCCTTGTTGCGGCACTCGTTGTCCTCCAGCTCGGGCACCGAGTCGGCCACGACCCCGGCGCCGGCCTGCACGTACGCCGTCCCGTCGCGCAGCAGCGCGGTGCGGATGGCGATGGCCGTGTCGGAGTCCCCCGCGAAGTCCAGATAGCCCACGCAGCCGCCGTACAGCCCGCGGCGGGTGGGCTCCAGCTCCTCGATGATCTGCATCGCGCGGGGCTTGGGCGCCCCCGAGAGGGTGCCCGCCGGGAAGCAGGCGGTGAGCACGTCGAAGGCGGTCCGGCCCTCGGCGACCCGCCCGGTGACGGTGGACACGATGTGCATGACGTGCGAGTACCGCTCGATGCTCATGAAGTCGACGACCTCCACGGAGCCCGGCTCGCAGACCCGGCCGAGGTCGTTGCGGCCCAGGTCGACGAGCATCAGGTGCTCGGCGCGCTCCTTGGGGTCGGCCAGCAGTTCCTCGGCGAGGTCGTTGTCCTCCTGCGGCGTGGCTCCGCGGTGGCGGGTGCCTGCGATGGGGTGGACCATGGCCCGGCCGTCCTCGACCTTGACCAGCGCCTCGGGGCTGGACCCGACCACGTCGAAGCCGTTCTCGAAGCGGAAGAGGTACATGTACGGGGACGGGTTGGTGGCCCGGAGCACCCGGTAGACGTCCAGCGCGGAGGCCTGGCAGGGGGTCTCGAACCGCTGCGAGGGCACGACCTGGAAGGCCTCGCCGGCGCGGATCCGCTCCTTGACGTCCTCGACGGCGGCCTGGTACTTCTCGCCGCCCCACAGCGCGGAGAACTCCGGCAGCTCGGAGGCGGGCAGCGGGGCCGGGACGTAGGGGGCGGGCCGCGCCAGGTCGGCCTCCATGGCGTCGAGGCGGGCCACCGCGTCGGCGTACGCCTCGTCCACACCCGATTCGAGGTCGTTGTGGTTGATGGCGTTGGCGATGAGCAGGACGGTGCCGTCCCAGTGGTCCATGACCGCCAGGTCCGAGGTGAGCAGCATCGTCAGCTCGGGCAGCTTCAGGTCGTCGGCGGCGTGCTCCCCGATGCGCTCCAGGCGGCGCACGATGTCGTAGCCGAGGTAGCCGACCATGCCGCCGGTGAAGGGCGGCATCCCGCCCGCGAGGTCGCGCGGGGTGTGCAGGGCCTCGACGGTGGCGCGCAGGGCTTCGAGGGGGTCGCCGTCGGTGGGCACGCCCACGGGCGGGGTACCGATCCAGTGCGCCTGGCCGTCCCGGACGGTCAGCGTGGCGTCGCTGCGCACGCCGACGAAGGAGTACCTCGACCAGGAGCGGCCGTTCTCGGCGGACTCCAGCAGGAAAGTGCCGGGGCGTTCGGCGGCCAGCTTGCGGTAGAGCCCGACGGGGGTGTCCCCGTCGGCCAGCAGCCTGCGGCTCACGGGGATGACGCGGCGGTCGGCCGCGAGCTTGCGGAACGAATCGAGATCCATGTGCGTGGGACCTGTCTAGTCGGCGTCGCGGAGGAGGACATCGTCGTCGAAGCAGGTGCGGGCGCCGGTGTGGCAGGCGGCTCCGACCTGGTCGACCTTGACGAGCACGGTGTCGGCATCACAGTCGAGGGCGACGGACTTCACGTGCTGGAAGTGGCCGGAAGTATCCCCCTTCACCCAGTACTCCTGGCGGCTGCGGGACCAGTAGGTACAGCGGCCGGTGGTCAGGGTGCGGTGCAGGGCCTCGTCGTCCATCCATCCGAGCATGAGCACCTCACCGGTGTCGTACTGCTGGGCGATGGCCGGTACCAGGCCGTCGGCGGAGCGCTTGAGGCGCGCGGCGACGGCGGGATCGAGGTTGTCGGGGCGGGGGGACGTACTCATGCCGCCATTGTGCCGGGCCGGAATGCCTGTTAAGGATCTCTGTCCGCCTGATGGGCAGGCGCGCGGCGGTATCCGGCCGTAGGCTGACCCGTATGTCTACCCATGCGAAGCGCGAACGACTGCTGCTGGCCGACCTGTTGGAGGCGGCCGGGCCGGAGGCGCCGACGCTGTGCGACGGCTGGAGCTGCCGGGAGCTGGCGGCGCACGTGGTCGTCCGGGAGCGCCGGCCGGACGCGGCGGGGGGCCTGCTGCTGAATGTGCTCAAGGCGCGGCTGGACAAGGCGATGGAGGAGTACACGGCCAAGCCGTACGAGGAGCTCATCCAGCTGATCCGGACCGGGCCGCCGAAGCTGTCGGTGTACGCCCTGAAGCCGATCGACGAGGCGGCGAACGCGGTGGAGTTCTTCGTCCACGCGGAGGACGTCCGGCGGGCCCAGCCGGACTGGTCGCCGCGGGAGCTGGACCCCGTGTTCGCGGACTCCCTGTGGACCCGGCTGGAGAGGCTGGCCCGGCTGACGGGCCGACGCTCGCCGGTGGGCCTGGTCCTGCGGCGGCCCGACGGCCGTACGGCGGTGGCGCACAAAGGCGTGCCCGTGGTGACCGTGACGGGAGAGCCGGGCGAGCTGACCCTGTTCTGCTTCGGCCGCCAGGACGCTGCCGCGGTGAACCTGGACGGTGACAAGGAGGCCGTCGCGATGCTGACGAGGGCACGACTGGGCATCTAGGAAGCCTGGCGTCGGGGCGGGTGCACTTGGCGTGAACATTCCCTTGCCCTTGTGACATCGGGCGAGCTTAATGAAGCCTCGCGCGGTCACATCGTCGACAACGCACGGGGGAAATCATGGAATCCGGCCCGGTCCCACCGCCACCGTTACCGCCCCGGCCACCGGCGGCGCCACCGCCTGCGCCACCGCCCAGAGCATCCGAGCCCGGTGTGGAGCTGCGGGTGGGCAAACGGCTGCTGTGGGTGGACGGCGCGGCCTATCCGCTGCACAACGTCGTCCGGGTGCGCACCTTCCAGATCAAGCCCGACCGCGGGGAAGCCTTCCTCCAGTTCCTGAAGTGGCTCGGTGCCACGGCAGCGCTGATCATCGTGCTCCAGGTCGCCTCTGCGGACGCGGGGTCGTCCAGCAGCTCGGACTACCGCTCGGGCAACGCCGCGGACAGCCTGTGGACCCTCGGCGCCATCATGGCGGTCATCCTCCTCGTCCGGCTGGTCACCCAGCTGGCCGCGCCGTCCCGGCACGTTCTGTCCGTGGAGACGTCGGGCCCCTCCACCGCCCTGGTGACGCTGCCCGACAAGGAGCAGCTGCGGCAGCTGGTCCGGCAGATCGTCCACGCCATCGAGCACCCGGAGACCGAGTTCGCCGTACGCGTCGAACGTCTGAGCATCAATCCGAGCAACTACCACCTCGGCGACACCGTGAACATGTACGGCGGCATCGGGAACACGGGGGTCGTGAAGAAATGACCGGTGGCAACCACTACGGCGACATCGTCAACATGAACCAGGGAAGCGGCAACACCGGAATCGTGAAGAACCAGTTCCCGGCCGTCGCCCCGCAGCTGCCCGCCGACCAGCGGGAGGCCATCGCCGAGCTGATCCGGCTGCTCGAAGAGGTGCGCGGCCAGCTCCCGCCCGCCGCCGTAGAGACCGTCGACGGCTCCCTGCGCACGATCTCCTCCGCCGGCAGCACCCCGCAGGAGCGCCACGGCGCCCTGATGACCGTGGCCGGCGTCGCGGCGGTGATCGGCCCGCTCGCCCAGCCGGTCGTCGACGCGGTCCAGGCGATCCTTCGGCTGCTGGGTGCGGGATGAGGTGCGGGCCCGGCCACAGGCCGGGCCCGTCCGGTCTCAGCGGACCGGGTGACCCGCCTCCCGGAGCGTGGCCTTGACCTCGGAGATCCGCAGGTCGCCGAAGTGGAACACCGAGGCCGCGAGCACCGCGTCGGCGCCGGCCGCGATCGCCGGCGGGAAGTGCTCCAGCTTGCCGGCGCCGCCCGAGGCGATCACCGGGACCGTGACGTGCCCCCGCACCGCCGCGATCATCTCGGTGTCGTACCCGTCCTTGGTGCCGTCGGCGTCCATCGAATTCAGCAGGATCTCCCCGGCGCCCAGTTCGGCCGCCCGGTGGGCCCACTCGACGGCGTCGATGCCGGTGCCCCGGCGGCCGCCGTGGGTGGTGACCTCGAAGGAGCCCGACGCGGTCCGGCGGGCGTCGACCGACAGGACGAGGACCTGGCGGCCGAAGCGCTCGGCGATCTCCTGGATGAGCTCGGGGCGGGCGATGGCGGCGGTGTTCACGCCCACCTTGTCCGCTCCGGCCCGCAGCAGCTTGTCCACGTCGTCGGCGGCGCGCACGCCGCCGCCGACGGTCAGCGGGATGAAGACCTGCTCGGCGGTGCGGCGCACCACGTCGTAGGTGGTCTCCCGGTTCCCGGAGGACGCGGTGATGTCGAGGAAGGTCAGCTCGTCGGCGCCCTCGGCGTCGTACAGCTTGGCCATCTCCACCGGGTCGCCGGCGTCGCGCAGGTTCTGGAAGTTGACGCCCTTGACGACCCGGCCGTTGTCCACGTCCAGGCAGGGGATCACCCGTACGGCGAGGGTCATGCCGCACCTCCGTACGCTTCCACCTCGACCTCGACGACCATGCTGGGGTCGACGAAGCCGGAGACGATGATCATTGATGCGGCGGGGCGGACCGCGTCGAACAGTTCCTTGTGGGCGCGGCCCACCTCGTCCACGTCCCGGGCGTGGGTGAGGTACATCCGGGTGCGGACCACCTGCTCCGGGCCGAGACCGGCCTGGGCGAGGGCCTTGAAGGCGACGCCGAAGGCGGCGACGGCCTGGTCGTACGGGCCGTTGGCGTCGGCCGCGGTGCAGCCGGAGACCAGGACGAGGCCGTTCGGGAGCTGGACGGCGCGGGAGTAGCCGATGACGTCCTCGTAGGCGCCACCGGAGGAGATGCGGCGCACATCGGAAGTGCTGCTCATGCGGAGACCACCTTCAGGGCTTCTTCCAGCGTGAAGGCCTTGGCGTACAGGGCCTTCCCGACGATCGCGCCCTCGACGCCCAGCGGGACCAGCTCGGCCAGCGCCCGCAGGTCGTCCAGGGAGGAGATGCCGCCGGAGGCCACGACGGGCCGGTCGGTGGCGGCGCAGACGTTCTTCAGCAGCTCCAGGTTGGGGCCGGTCAGCGTGCCGTCCCTGCCGATGTCGGTCACGACGTACCGGGCGCAGCCCTCGGAGTCCAGGCGGGCGAGGGTCTCGTACAGGTCGCCGCCCTCGCTGGTCCAGCCGCGGCCCTTGAGGGTGGTGCCGCGGACGTCGAGGCCGATCGCGATCTTGTCGCCGTGCTCGGCGATCGCCTTGGCGGCCCACTCGGGGGTCTCCAGGGCGGCGGTGCCGAGGTTGACGCGGGTACAGCCGGTGGCGAGGGCCGCGGCGAGCGAGGCGTCGTCGCGGATGCCGCCGGACAGCTCGACCTTGATGTCCATGGCGGCGGTGATCCCGGCGACCAGGGCGCGGTTGTCGCCGGTGCCGAAGGCGGCGTCCAGGTCGACCAGGTGCAGCCACTCGGCGCCGGAGCGCTGCCAGGCGAGGGCCGCCTCCAGCGGGGAGCCGTAGGAGGTCTCGCTGCCGGACACCCCGTGCACGAGGCGGACGGCCTGTCCGTCGCGGACGTCGACCGCGGGGAGGAGCTCAAGCGTCTTGTGCATCAGAGGGTCTCGATCCAGTTGGTGAGGAGCTGGGCTCCGGCGTCGCCGGACTTCTCGGGGTGGAACTGGGTCGCCCACAGGGCGCCGTTCTCCACCGCCGCGACGAACGGCTCACCGTGGGTGGCCCACGTGACGCGGGGGGCGCGGATCGCCGGGTTGGTGACCTCCAGGGTCCACTCGCGCGCCGCGTAGGAGTGCACGAAGTAGAACCGGGCGTCGGCGTCCAGGCCGACGAAGGCCTGGCTGTCGGCCGGGGCCTCGACGGTGTTCCAGCCCATGTGGGGGACGATCGGGGCCCTCAGCGGGCCGACCGTGCCGGGCCACTCGTCGAGGCCCTCGGTCTCGACGCCGTGCTCGATGCCGCGCTCGAAGAGGATCTGCATGCCGACGCAGATGCCCATGACCGGGCGGCCGCCGGAGAGCCGGCGGCCGATGATCCAGTCGCCGCGGGCGTCCTTGAGGCCCTGCATGCAGGCGGAGAAGGCGCCGACGCCGGGGACGAGGAGTCCGTCGGCGTCCATGGCCTTGTCGTAGTCGCGGGTGATCTCGACGTCGGCGCCGACGCGCGCCAGGGCGCGCTCGGCGGACCGGACGTTGCCGAAGCCGTAGTCGAAGACGACGACGGTCTTGGTGGGACGGGTGGTTGCGGCAGTGCTCATGCCCAGATTCCTTGGATTCGCAGGACCCCGGCGGCCAGACACATCGCCGAGGCGATGGCGAGCAGGAAGACGACCGACCTGGGCATCTGCTGCTTCTGGAAGGAGTAGACACCTCCGGCCAGGAACAGGCCGAGGACGATCAGGATCGTGTTGAGCCCGTTCACGGTTAGAGGGCGCCCTTCGTGGAGGGCAGGATGCCGGCCGCGCGCGGGTCGAACTCGGCCGCGTAGCGCAGGGCGCGCGCGAGCGCCTTGAACTGGCACTCCACGATGTGGTGGGCGTTGCGGCCGTACGGGACGTGGATGTGCAGGGCGATCTGGGCCTGCGCGACGAAGGACTCGAAGATGTGCCGGGTCATCGTCGTGTCGTAGGTGCCGATCATCGGCGCCATGTTCTCGGGCTCGGTGTGCACGAGGTAGGGGCGGCCGGACAGGTCGACGGTGACCTGGGCGAGGGACTCGTCGAGCGGCACGGTGCAGTTGCCGAAGCGGTAGATGCCCACCTTGTCGCCCAGGGCCTGCTTGAAGGCGGCGCCGAGCGCGAGGGCGGTGTCCTCGATGGTGTGGTGGGTGTCGATGTGCAGGTCGCCGTCGGTCTTGACGGTGAGGTCGAAGAGGCCGTGGCGGCCGAGCTGGTCGAGCATGTGGTCGTAGAAGCCCACGCCCGTCGAGACGTCGACCTGGCCGGTGCCGTCGAGGTTTATCTCGACGACGACCGAGGTCTCCTTCGTGGTCCGTTCGACCCGTCCGATGCGGCTCATGCGTGCTGCTCCTTCTTCAGTGCGCGAACCGCTTCCAGGAACGCGTCGTTCTCGGCCGGGGTGCCCGCGGTGACCCGCAGCCAGCCCGGTACGCCGTTGTCCCGGACCAGGACACCCTGGTCGAGGATCTTCTGCCAGGCGGTGTGGGAGTCCTCGAACCTGCCGAACTGGATGAAGTTCGCGTCGGACTCGGTGACCTCGTAGCCGATGGCCCGCAGTTCGACGACCAGCCGGTCCCGCTCGGCCTTGAGCTGCTCGACGTAGCCGAGCAGGGTGTCGGTGTGCTCCAGGGCGGCCAGCGCGGTCGCCTGGGTGACGGCCGACAGGTGGTACGGCAGGCGCACCAGCTGGACGGCGTCGACGACGGCGGGGTGCGCGGCCAGGTATCCCAGGCGCAGTCCGGCGGCGCCGAAGGCCTTGGACATGGTCCGGGAGACCACCAGGTTCGGGCGGCCCTCGATGAGGGGCAGCAGCGAGTCGCGGTGGCTGAACTCCACGTACGCCTCGTCCACGATGACCAGGGACGGCTTGGCCGCCTGCGCGGCCTCGTACAGGGCGAGGACCGTCTCGGCCCCGACCGCCGTGCCCGTGGGGTTGTTGGGCGAGGTGATGAAGACGACGTCGGGGGCGTTCTCGGCGATCGCCTGCTCCGCCGCCTCCACGTCGATCGTGAAGTCGTCCCGGCGCGGGCCGGAGATCCAGCCGGTGCCGGTGCCGCGGGAGATCAGCGCGTGCATCGAGTACGAGGGCTCGAAGCCGATCGCGGTGCGGCCGGGCCCGCCGAAGGTCTGCAGCAGCTGCTGGATGACCTCGTTGGAGCCGTTGGCGGCCCATACGTTCTCCCGCGCGACCGGGTGCTTGGCCGTACGGGTGAGGTAGGCGGCCAGCTGGGTGCGCAGCTCGACCGCGTCCCGGTCGGGGTAGCGGTTGAGGGTGCGGGCGGCGTCGGCGACGCGCTCGGCGATGCGCCGGACCAGCTCCTCGGGCAGCTCGTACGGGTTCTCGTTGGTGTTCAGCTGGACGGGTACGTCGAGCTGGGGGGCGCCGTACGGGGTCTTGCCGCGCAGCTCGTCCCGGATGGGGAGGTCGTCGATTCCGGTCACGCCTGGGGGACCTTCCATCCGAAGCGCGCCTTCAGGGCGGCGCCGTGCGCGGGCAGGTCCTCGGCCTCGGCCAGCGTCACCACGTGGTGGGTGACCTCGGCGAGGGCGTCGCGGGTGTAGTCGACGATGTGGATGCCGCGCAGGAAGGACTGCACGGACAGGCCGGAGGAGTGGCAGGCGCAGCCGCCGGTGGGCAGCACGTGGTTCGACCCGGCGCAGTAGTCGCCGAGCGAGACCGGGGACCACGGGCCGACGAAGATCGCGCCGGCGTTGCGTACGCGGGCGGCCCAGGCGGCGGCGTCGGCCGTCTGGATCTCCAGGTGCTCGGCGCCGTACGCGTCGACGACCTTGAGGCCGTCCTCCAGGCTGTCGACCAGCACGATCGCGGACTGCTTGCCCGCGAGGGCCGGCTTGATCCGGTCGTGGACGTGCTTGGAGGCCGCGACCTGCGGCTCCAGCTCGCGCTCGACGGCGTCCGCGAGCTCGGCGGAGTCCGTGACGAGGACGGCTGCGGCCAGCGGGTCGTGCTCGGCCTGGCTGATCAGGTCGGCGGCCACGTGTACCGGGTCGGCGGTGGAGTCGGCGAGGACCGCGATCTCGGTCGGGCCGGCCTCGGTGTCGATGCCGATCTTCCCGGTGAAGTAGCGCTTCGCGGCGGCGACCCAGATGTTGCCCGGGCCGGTCACCATGTTGACGGGCAGGCAGTCCTCCGTGCCGTACGCGAACATCGCGACGGCCACGGCGCCGCCCGCCGCGTACACCTCGTCCACGCCGAGCAGCGCGCACGCGGCGAGGATCGTCGGGTGCGGCAGGCCGCCGAACTCCTTCTGCGGCGGGGAGGCCAGCGCGATCGACTCGACGCCCGCCTCCTGCGCCGGTACGACGTTCATCACGACGGAGGACGGGTAGACCGAGCGGCCGCCCGGGGCGTACAGCCCCACGCGCTCCACCGGAACCCACTTCTCGGTCACCGTGCCGCCGGGGACCACCTGGGTGGTGTGCTCGGTGCGGCGCTGGTTCCGGTGCACGATCCGGGCGCGCCGGATCGACTCCTCCAGGGCGGCGCGGACGGCCGGGTCGAGCTCGTCGAGGGCGGTCTTGAGCGCCTCGGCAGGCACCCTGACCTGCTCCAGCGTCACCCCGTCGAACTTCTGCGCGTACTCGATCAGCGCCGCCGTGCCACGATGATGGACGTCCTCGCAGATGGGCCGCACCTTGTCCAGGGCAGCTTCTACGTCGAACTCGGCACGGGGCAGCAGATCGCGCAGGGCGCCGCCCTCGGGGAGGGCGTCACCGCGCAGGTCGATACGAGAGATCACCCCCCAATTCTCTCAGACCGTCTCGCGCCACCGTTCGCCCGTATCACTGGCTGATACACGCCCCGGATGTCACAGGCGCCCGTTAGCTTGGATCTACACGTAATGACAGCGGAGGGGGGCCGCCATGACCGAGGCACGCGCGGGTACCGAGGCACTGGTGGGCGAGGAGCCGGCCGACCTCTCCGCCTCCGAGCGCCGCATGTGGACCGCGTACCGCACGGGCAGCATCTGCGACCTGAGCGTCCGCGCCGCCGACCGGGACGATCCGCACGGTCGGCACGTCTGGGGCCCCGAGCGCAGCGTGCGTGCCCGGGTGGTGGCGCTGCTACTGCTCCACGGGCCGCCGCCGGTGCCGGGCCGGGTGGCCTCGCTGAAGCTGCGCGGCGTACGGATCACCGGGCGGCTCGACCTGTCCGGGGGCACGGTGAGCCCGTACGTGGAGCTGCAGTCCTGCAGCTTCGACAGCGAGATCCAGCTGTCCGAGGCCCGTTTCGGCACCCTGCGCCTGGTGAACTGCGCGATCCCCCGGCTGGAGGCGGCCCGCCTGCACACCGAGGGCGATCTGCACATGCCGCGCTGCCGGGTGGCCCGTGGCGTCCGGCTGACCGACGCGCAGATCGGCACCGACCTGCTGATCAGCCAGGCAGTGGTGCAGAAGGACTCCAAGGGCCGGGCGATCGCCGCCGACGGGATGTCGGTGGCGCAGGACTTCCAGGGCGAGCTGCTGGAGACGTACGGCGAGGTGAGCCTGCGCGGCGCGAAGGTCGGCGTGTCGATGAACCTGCGCGGGGCCCGCCTGCGCAACCCGAACGGGCGGTACGCGCTGAACGCGCCGCAGCTGACCGTCGAGCGGACCCTGTACCTGACCTCGATCGCCCTGGACTACGTCCCCGGGTCGAACTCCTCCACTCCCCCGTACGGACTGGGGCTGACGCCGACGCGCGGTCAGCCCTCGCAGCGCTTCGAGTGCCGGGGCGGGCTGCGGATGGACGACGGCCGCTTCGGTGACGCCATCGACTTCTACGGGGCGCGCTTCGTGCTCACCGACGAGCAGGAGATATCCCTGCGCCGGATCCAGACCCCCGAGTTCCGCTTCGTCGGCGAGCGGCCGGAGCACGGCCGGGTCGTGGTGTCGGGGTCCAAGGTGGTCAAGCTCGTCGACACCTCCACCAGCTGGCCGGGGCCGGGCGGGGTGTCGATCGAGGGCTTCGTCTACGAGAACCTCGCCCCCCGGGGCCACTTCCCCCTCGCCCGCCGGCTGGCGTGGGTGGAGGCGGCCACGCCCGAGTACTCGCCGGAGCCGTACGAGCGGCTGGCCGCCGTACTGCGGGCCAGCGGTGAGGACGCGGACGCCCGCGAGGTGCTGCTGGCCAAGCAGCGCCGCCGCCGGGCCACCCTGCCTCCCGCGGCCAAGGCCTGGGGCTACGTCCAGGACTGGACGGTGGTCTACGGGTACCGCCCGGGCCGGGCCGCGCTGTGGATGCTGGTCCTGTGGGCGGCGGGCGCACTGCTGTTCTCCCGGCACCAGCCGCCCCCGATCAAGGCGGACGAACATCCGACGTGGGATGCCGCCCTGTACGCCCTGGACCTCCTGCTCCCGGTGATCGACCTGGGCCAGCAGGGCCAGTGGAAGGTGGAGGGCGGCTGGCAGTGGGCGGCGGCGGCGCTGGTCCTGCTGGGATGGATCCTGGCCACCACGGTGGCGGCGGGCGCCTCAAGGCTGCTGCGGCGGGGGTGACGGGGGATAGGGCGGGTCGGCCCTCGGCCATTACCCTGTGCCTCGTGACCACCGTTCGTCTGCCCCTCTTTCCCCTGAACTCGGTGCTGTTCCCGGGACTCGTCCTCCCGCTGAACATCTTCGAGGAGCGTTATCGCGCCATGATGCGCGAGCTGCTGAAGACGAGCGAGGACGAGCCGCGCCGTTTCGCGGTCGTCGCCATCCGCGACGGCCGCGAGGTCGCCCCGACCGCGCCCGGCCTGCCCGACCAGACGGCCCTGCCCGAGCGCGGCCCCGCCGCGGGCTTCGGCCCGGACCCGGTCCAGGCCTTCCACCGCGTGGGCTGCATCGCGGACGCGGCGACGATCCGGGAGCGGGAGGACGGCAGCTACGAGGTCCTCGCGACGGGCACCTCACGGGTCCGGCTGATCTCGGTCGACGCCTCGGGCCCCTTCCTCACCGCGGAGCTGGAAGAGCTCCCGGAGGAGGCGGGCGAGGGCGCCGGGGCCCTGGCCGAAGGGGTGCTGCGGGCTTTCCGCACCTACCAGAAGCGGCTGGCCGGAGCCCGCGAGCGGTCCCTGACCGGCGCGGAACTCCCCGACGAGCCGTCGGTGGTCTCGTACCTGGTGGCAGCGGCGGCGGTGCTGGACATCCCGGCGAAGCAGCGGCTGCTCCAGGCCCCGGACACGGCGACCCGCCTGGCGGAGGAGCTGAAGCTGCTGCGCGCGGAGACCGCGGTGATCCGCCACCTCCCCTCGCTGCCCGCGGTGGACCTGACCCGTACCCCGACGAGCCCGAACTGACCGATGGCGAAGAAGAAACCGGCCGGGACCCCGGCGATCGTGGCCCTCACCGCGGCGGGCGCCGAGTTCACCACGCACGCCTACGAACACGACCCGGCGCATCCCTCGTACGGCGAGGAAGCCGCCTCGGCGATGGGCGTCTCGCCCGACCGGGTCTTCAAGACGCTCGTCGCGGAGGTGGACGGAGTCCTGACGGTGGCGGTGGTCCCGGTCTCGGGCTCGCTGGACCTGAAGGCCCTCGCCTCGGCGGTGGGCGGCAAGCGGGCGGTGATGGCCGATCCCGCACTGGCGGAGCGCACGACGGGCTACGTCCTGGGCGGCATCTCCCCGCTCGGCCAGCGCAAGCGCCTGCGCACGGTGATCGACGCCTCGGCCCGCAACCACCCGACCATCTGCTGCTCGGCGGGCCGCCGCGGCCTGGAGGTCGAGCTCTCCCCGTCGGCCCTGACCACCTTGACCGGGGCCACGCTGGCCCCCATCGCCCGCCCGTAGCGTCCGCGGAGCCCGGGGGCGCGGCGGGTCAGGTGCGCGGCGGGTTCGGGGCCTGCGGATCGGGGGCCGGCGGGTTCGGGGCCTGCGGATCGGGAGCCTGTGGGTCGGCGTGGACGTGCGGCGGCGGGTAGACGGCCCAGGCGGGCTCCGGGTCCGGGTCCCGCGGGGACCAGAGGGCGGTCAGGCCCAGGTGCACCAGGACGGCCGTCATCGGCCAGACCAGCAGCACCCCGTGTGCCAGCATCTGCAGCGGCGCGTCGAACGGGACGCCCTTCCCCGCCTTCAGCGCCGCGGCCAGCAGGTCCGAGGACGGCCCCAGCCACAGCCCGAACCGCCACCCCACCAGCGCGGCGAAGAGGGACCCGAGCCCGAGCCCGATCACCAGCGGCACACCGCCGGCCCGGCGCCACAGGAAGACACCGACGGCACTCAGGACGCCCAGCCCCACGGACAGCAGGAAGAAGGTCCCGTCGGCCCCGATCCGCGCCTCGCTCTCGCTGTTGCGCAGGAACACCGCCTCCCCGTTGGAGACGTACTGCACCCGCGGCGCCAGCCACATCCACAGCAGTCCGAGGAGCAGGCCCGCCACCCCGACCGCCAGGGCGACGACGGCCCCGTCCCGGATGTCCTGCGGGGTGATGGCCGCGTCGGCGGCCCCCGGCTTCTCGGGCGGGAGCGAGGGCGGGTCGAAAGGAGACGGCGGGGTCACGGCTTCGGTCACCCCCACATCGTGCCAGGTGCGTCCGCCGTCGGCGTCAGCGGACCGCCGCCCGCCGGTACGCCCACGTGGCGACGGCCAGCGACAGGACCCCGACGGCCCCGCACACGCCGAGGTCGAAGGCGACCGCGGACCAGTCCGGATCCGGGGCGAAGGTCCGCGCGAACGCCTCCACCCCGTAGGTGGAGGGCAGCAGGTCCCGCGCCCACACGATCACCTCCGGCATCCGCTCGGGCGGCAGCACTCCCAGCAGCAGCGCCGCCGACATGCCGAGCTGCCCGGCCAGCGTGGCCAGCTCCTGTCGCGGCGCCAGCAGCCCCAGCGCCGCGCCGAGTCCGGCCAGCGCGGCCCCGGCGAGCGGCACCACCGCGGCCAGGATCCACAGCCCGCCCATCGGCAGCCCGAAGAGCACGGACCCGAAGACGGCGGTGACCAGGGTCCCCGGCAGCGTGAAGGAGGCGTACGCGGAGGCCGCGCCCAGCACCACCGACGCGGGCGGCACCGGCAGGGTGGCGTAGTGGTCGAGGCCGCCGCCCGCCCGCAGCTGCCCGAAGTACTGCGCGAGCAGGTTCAGCGCGACGAAGGCCACGACGAGGACGGAGGAGCCGGCCACGACGGCCCGGGCCTCGGAGCCCCCGTCCACCACGCCCCGCATCAGGATCATGATCCCGACGGACTGGAAGGTGGCCACGAACAGCAGCGGGATCCGCGCCACCCGGGCCCGGGACAGCTGCGCCCGGTACACGGCGGCCAGCGCGGGGAAGAACCGCGCCTTCGGAGCCAGCTCGGCGGGAGCACATGCGGAGCCCGTGGCGTCCACGGCACCCGCGGTGCCCACGGCAGCGGTAGTCACGACTTGACCAGACCCTTCATCCGCCCGCCCAGCGCCAGGTAGACGTCCTCCAGGCTCGGCGTCGCCAGCGTGAAATCGTCGAGGGCGGCGAAGGCCGGCCCCCCGGTGACGGCGGCCACCGCGGCGCGCGCCTCCTCGGGCGGCAGCCGCAGCACCCAGCGGCGCCCGGACTCGGTGGCCAGCGGGGCGAGCGCCGCGACCTCGGGCACCTCCAGCGGCGGGGCGGACCGCCACACCAGCTCCAGCCGGACCTCGCCCGAGACCTTGGCCTTCAGTCCGGCCGGGGTGTCGCAGGCGATGACCTTGCCCTGGTCGATGACGGCGACGCGGTCGAGGACCGTCTCGGCCTCGATGACGTTGTGGGTGACGAGCAGGACGGTGGCGCCGTGCCGCTCGCGCCGCCGGTCCACGGCGGACCACACCGCGCGGCGGGCCACCGGGTCCATGCCGGTGGTCGGCTCGTCGAGGACCAGTACCGGCCGCTCCCCCACCAGCGCGGCGGCGAAGCAGGCCAGGCGCCGCTGTCCGCCGGAAAGTTTCTTCAGGGGCCGCCCGGCGATGGCGGTCAGCCCGAGCTCCTCCAGTACGGCGTCGCGCGCCGCCCGCGCCGCCCGCGCGTCGAGCCCGCGCAGCCGGCCGGTGGTCTCGGCGGCCAGCGACACGGTGAGCTCGTCCAACGCGGTGGACTCCTGCCCCAGGTAGGCGAGCAGCCGCGCCGCACGCCCGGGGTGGCGTACGAGGTCGTGGCCGAGCAGGGTCACGCTGCCCGCGTCGGGGCGCATCAGCCCGGTGAGCTGGCGGACCAGGGTGGACTTGCCGGCGCCGTTGGGGCCGAGCAGACCGAAGATCTCGCCGCGCCGGACGTCCAGGGACACGCCGTCGTTGGCACGGGTCTCGGGCAGGGCCGGAGCCCCGCGCCGGCCCCGTACGGCGGGATACGTCTTGACCAGGTCACGCACGGCGCAGACGACGTCGGAGGCCGCTGCCGCTGTCGCCGACGACTCCGGCGTCCCGCGGGGTCCTGCCTGTGCTGTGCCCGTACTCACGAGGGAGCAGCCTACGCGGCTCCCGCCCCTACTCGGCCGCCGGGGTCGACGGCGCGGCCGCGCCCAGGGGCGGTGATCCCGGCGCCGCGGCCGGTACGGCGGCCACGTGTTCGGCGGCCGCCCGGACGTCGATCTCCCGCCAGAACCCGGCGCGGATGGCGTACCGGTCGTGCTCGTCGATCTGGTCGTCCTTGTGCGCGAGCAGCCCGAACCGGGCGGCGTAGCGCAGCAGCTCCCCGTCGATCCGGTGCGGGATGCGCGGGTACATCGTGGCCAGCTTTTGCAGGTGGACGGTCTCCGGGAGCCGCTCCATCCAGCGCCGGGCGAACACCTGTCCCACCTCGAACGGGTCGCCGCCGACGGTGGTGATGTCCTCCTCCCGGTCGGCCCAGCGCTGCTCGGCGCTGGTGAGCTGGGCGAGGGTGGGCAGCGAGGCGGTCTCGGCGGGTTCGCCGAGCGGTCCGGCGCGGTCGATCCAGCCCTTGTCGGAGGACCAGCGCAGGGCGCTGCCGGCGGGGGGCTGGCTCCCGTTGGAGCCGGGCGCGGCCTGCTGCCCGGGTGCGCGCAGCGAGCCGGCGAGGTCCTTGGGCGTGGGCACGGCCCGGCCCCCGGGGGTGGCGGGCGCGGGTACGGGGACCCCGTCGGCCTCGTCCTCCCGGGCGTCGGCGGAGCCGTTGCGGGCGGCTTCGGCGAGCGCCGCCTCGGGCAGCGGGGCGGAGAGGATGGCGGCGATGTCGGGGCGCGGGGCCGGCGGCGGGGAGCACAGCCCGGTGAGGTCCTTGGCGCGGACGGCCCGGGTGATCCAGGCCCGGTCGAGGACGCGGCGTTCGTCGGCCTCCGCGACGAGGTCCTCGGACTGGTTGTAGTCCCCGTCGGCGGCCTGTACGGCCCACAGGTGGACGGCGACCCCGTGCTCCTTGGCGGACATCAGGCCGGGCAGCAGGTCTCCGTCGCCGGTCACCAGGACCACGTCGGAGCAGGCGCGGTTGCGGGCCAGCTCGGTGAGTTCCGCGTGCATGGCGGCGTCGACGCCCTTCTGCGCCCAGCGGCCGTCGCTGCGGGTCAGGGCGCCGAGCCGGACGGTGACGCGGGGCATGACGCGCAGCCGCCGGTGCTCGGGCTGGGGCACCCGGTCGGGTGCGCCGTCGAACCAGTAGATGCGCAGCAGGGGCTGCTCGGTATCCGCTTCGGCGCGCTCACGCAGGCCCTGGATGAGGGCGGCGTGGTCGACGGTGATGCGGGATCGGGAGGGCTCTCCTGCGAGAAGGCTCGCGGCGGCGCCCAGCAGATAGCCGGCGTCCACCAGGACGACGCAGCGGTCCACGCGTACCACCCTCTTCCCTGGGGGTCCTCGATAGGTTTTCCCCGAGTCTGCCCGACCGCAAGGGTGTTGACGGCCGGAACTCGATCATCGGCGTGGCGGATCTCACAGGCGGGAAGGGGACGGACTCCGACTACGCGCGGTAATGATCCAAAATGCGCGGTTTCTGGCGTTGTGTGAGTGTGAAGGCGGTCCTGGCCCCTAGACCCTCACGGAGGCTCCACCATGGCCAAGAACAAGCAGCAGAAGCAGCCGAAGCAGCAGCAGACCCGTTCGTCCGCGTCGGACCCGTCGCGGAGCTCCTCGGGATCCTCGCCCGAGTCGACCTCGCAGGCGCCGAGTCCGATGGACATGGCCCACAAGAGCAAGACGAAGAAGTTCGGCCACAACTGACGCCTTCGCGTCCCGTGACCGGAAAAGGGCCTGCCCGGCGGCGCCGGGCAGGCCCTTCCGTACGCGGTGCGACCCCGCCTACCTGCCTCGTCCGGCCCTATCCGGCCAGGCAGGACGGGCCGAGCAGCACCTTGAGGTCGCCGAAGAGGGCGGGGTCGGGCTGCACCCGGTGGCGGTCGAGGCGCAGCACGGTGGTGGTCCGCGGCCCCTGGAGCTTGATCCGTACCTCGGTGTTGCCCTTGTGGTGGCGCAGGATCTCCCCCAGTCGGGTCACCATCGGCGGCGTGACCTTGACGGTGGGGATGGTGAGGACCACGGGGGCGTTGGTGCCGGCCGAGGAGAGGTCGGGGACCATCATCTCCATGGCGACCAGACGGGGGACGTCCTCGCGCTTGTCGAGGCGGCCCTTGACGAAGACGACGGTGTCCTCGACCAGCTGGGTGGAGACGAGCTGGTAGGTCGCGGGGAAGAACATGCACTCGATGGAGCCGGCGAGGTCCTCGACGGTGGCGATGGCCCAGGCGTTGCCCTGCTTGGTCATCTTGCGCTGGAGGCCCGAGATGATGCCGCCGATGGTGACGACGGCGCCGTCCGAGTGCTCACCGCCGGTCAGCTGGGAGATCCCGGCGTCCGTCTTGTCGGAGAGGACGTGCTCCAGGCCGAAGAGCGGGTGGTCGGAGACGTAGAGACCCAGCATCTCGCGCTCCTGGGCGAGCAGGTAGGACTTCTCCCACTCGACGTCGGAGAATTCGACGTCGAGACCGAAGCCCGGCTCGTCGCTCGCGCCCTCGTCGCCCATTCCGCCGAACAGGTCGAACTGGCCCTCGGCCTCCTTGCGCTTCACGGCGACCACGTTGTCGATCATCGACTCGTGGTGTGCGACCAGGCCCTTGCGGGTGTGGCCCATCTCGTCGAAGGCCCCGGCCTTGATCAGCGACTCGACGGTCCGCTTGTTGCAGACGACGGCCTCGACCTTGTCCAGGAAGTCGGGGAAGGTCGAGTACTTCCCCTTGCCCTTCCTGGTCTTGATGATCGACTCCACGACGTTCTGGCCCACGTTGCGCACCGCGGTGAGGCCGAAGAGGATCACGTCGTCGCCCTGGGCGGCGAAGTTCGGCTCCGACTCGTTCACGTTCGGAGGGAGCACCTTGATGCCCATCCGGCGGCACTCGTTCAGGTAGATCGCGGACTTGTCCTTGTCGTCCTTGACCGAGGTGAGCAGGCCGGCCATGTACTCGGCCGGGAAGTTCGCCTTGAGATAGGCGGTCCAGTAGGAGACCAGGCCGTACGCGGCCGAGTGGGCCTTGTTGAAGGCGTAGCCGGCGAAGGGGACCAGCACGTCCCACAGGGCCTGGATCGCCTTGTCGGAGTAGCCGTTCTTCTTCGCGCCCTCCTGGAAGATGACGAAGTTCTTCGCCAGCTCCTCGGGCTTCTTCTTGCCCATCACGCGGCGCAGGATGTCGGCCTCGCCCAGCGAGTACCCGGCGATGATCTGGGCGGCCTTCTGCACCTGCTCCTGGTAGACGATCAGACCGTAGGTGACCGCGAGCACCTCTTCGAGGGGCTCCTCCAGCTCCGGGTGGATCGGGGTGATCTCCTGCTGCTTGTTCTTGCGCAGGGCGTAGTTCGTGTGCGAGTTCATGCCCATCGGGCCCGGCCGGTACAGGGCCGAGACGGCGGAGATGTCCTCGAAGTTGTCGGGCTTCATCAGGCGCAGCAGCGAGCGCATGGGGCCGCCGTCGAACTGGAAGACGCCGAGGGTGTCACCGCGGCCGAGCAGTTCGAAGGTCTTGGGGTCGTCGAGCGGCAGGGCCAGGAGATCGATGTCGATCCCCTTGTTGGCCTTCACCATCTTGACGGCGTCGTCCATGATCGTGAGGTTGCGCAGGCCCAGGAAGTCCATCTTCAGCAGGCCGAGCGACTCGCAGCTCGGGTAGTCCCACTGGGTGATGGTGACGCCGTCGGTGTGCCGCACCCAGACGGGTACGTGGTCGGTGATCGTCTCGCTGGACATGATCACGCCGGCGGCGTGCACGCCCATCTGGCGGACCAGGCCCTCCACACCGCGGGCGGTGTCGATGACCTTCTTCACGTCCGGCTCGTTCTCGTACATCCCGCGGATCTCGCCGGCCTCGCCGTAGCGGGGGTGCTGCGGGTCGAGGATGCCGGAGAGCGGGATGCCCTTGCCGAGGACGTCGGCGGGCATCGCCTTGGTGAGCCGGTCGCCCATGGCGTACGGGTAGCCCAGGACGCGCGCCGAGTCCTTGATCGCGTTCTTGGCCTTGATCGTGCCGTAGGTGCCGATCATGGCGACCTTGTCGGCGCCGTACTTCTCGGTCACGTACCGGATCACCTCGACGCGCCGACGCTCGTCGAAGTCGATGTCGACATCGGGCATGGAGACGCGCTCGGGGTTCAGGAAGCGCTCGAAGATCAGGCCGTGGGTGAGCGGGTCGAGGTCGGTGATGCCCATGGCGTACGCGACGATCGAGCCGGCCGCGGAGCCTCGGCCCGGGCCGACCGCGATGCCCTGGTTCTTGGCCCACATGATGAAGTCGGCGACCACGAGGAAGTAGCCGGGGAAGCCCATCGAGATGATCGTGTCCATCTCGTACTCGGCCTGCTTCATCCGGTCGTCCGGAATGCCTCCCGGGTAGCGGCGGTGCATGCCGCGCATGGTCTCCTCGCGGAACCAGGTGACCTCGGTGTAGCCGTCCGGGATGTCGAACTTCGGCATCAGGTTCCGGAACTTGAACATGCCCTCGGTGTCGATCTGGTCCGCGACCAGCCGCGTGTTGGCGCAGCCCTCCTGCCAGGCGTCCGAGGAGTCGATGGCGTACATCTCGTCCGTGGACTTCAGGTAGTAGCCGGTTCCGTCGAAGCGGAAGCGGTCCGGGTCCGAGAGGTTCTTGCCGGTCTGGATGCAGAGCAGGGCGTCGTGGGCGCCGGCCTCGCTCGCGTACGTGTAGTGCGAGTCGTTCGTCACGAGCGGCGGGATGCCGAGCTTCTTGCCGATCTCCAGCAGCCCGTCGCGGACCCGGCGCTCGATCTCGATGCCGTGGTCCATCAGCTCCAGGAAGTAGCGCCCCTCGCCGAAGATGTCCTTGTAGTCGGAGGCGGCCTGCACGGCCTCGTCGAACTGGCCGAGCCGCAGCCTGGTCTGCACCTCGCCGGACGGGCAGCCGGTGGAGGCGATCAGGCCCTCGGACCACTTGGAGATGGTCTCCTTGTCCATCCGCGGCCACTTCGTGAGCCAGCCCTCGGCGTAGGCGTCGGAGGACAGCCGGAAGATGTTGTGCAGACCGGTGGCGTTCGACGCCCAGATCGTCTTGTGGGTGTAACCGCCGGAACCGGAGACGTCGTCCCGCTTCTGGTGCGGCTGGCCCCACTGGATGCGCCGCTTGTTGCGCCGGGACTCGGGGGCGACGTACGCCTCGATGCCGATGATCGGCGTGATCCCGGCCTTCTGGGCGGTGTGGAAGAAGTCGTAGGCCCCGTGGAGGTTGCCGTGGTCGGACATGGCGATGTGCGTCATGCCCATCTCGTTGCACGCGTTGAACATGTCCTTCAGCCGCGCGGCACCGTCCAGCAGCGAGTACTGGGTGTGGACGTGCAGGTGCGTGAACGGCGGCTTGGTCACGGTGGGAGTCCTCCGGGGGGAGAGAGGGGCGGCAGCTCTGAATCCTACGTCTCCCGGGTGACACATCCGGGGCACCGACCGGTACCTTCATCCGTTGCAGAGCCAGAGGGGAAGGACACCCGTCCGAGCCCCTCCGGATCAGATACGTGATCGGCAAGCGATCCACCCCGCACCACCAGGAGGCACCGGCCATGGCGGTTCCCGAGACGACCGACGAGCAGCGCGCCGAGCAGATACTCGACGTCTTCGACACCGCGTTCGGTGAGCTCCTCGCCGCCGACCCCGCTGCCTTCCAGGTCAAATTCCGGAAGATGGCGGCCTCCGCCTTCGCCTTCTACCGGGGCACGGCCTGCCTCTTCTACGCGGACCTGGAGCGCGACCGCCACGGCGGCCCGTACCTGGACGAGCGCACCGGCCGGGTGTGGATCCACGGCGATCTCCACGCGGAGAACTTCGGCACGTACATGGACTCGAACGGCCGCCTCGTCTTCAACGTCAACGACTTCGACGAGGCCTACGTCGGCCCCTTCACCTGGGACCTCAAGCGGTTCGCCGCCTCCGTCGCCCTGATCGGCTACACCAAGGCGTTCAGCGACGACCAGATCAGCGAGCTGGTGCGGGTCTACGCGGGCGCCTACCGGGAGCGGATCCACCACCTGGCCGCCGGGTCCAAGGACTACGACACGGCGGACCTGTCCTCCTTCACCCTCGACACGGCCGAGGGCCCGCTGCTGGACGCGCTGCGCTCGGCCCGCGCCCGCACCCGCTTCTCGCTCCTGGACTCGATGACGGAGATCCGCGACTTCGAGCGCCGCTTCACCCCGGGCCCCGGCACCATCGAACTGGACGCGGCCACCCGCTACAAGGTGCTCGCCGCCTTCGACGGGTACCTGGAGACCCTGCCCGACGAGTCCCTCGTACGGCCCGACTCCTACCGGGTCAAGGACGTCGTGGGCCGCCGTGGCGTCGGCATCGGCTCGGCCGGCCTGCCCTCGTACAACATCCTGCTGGAGGGGCACAGCGACGCCCTGGAGAACGACGTCGTGATCTACCTCAAGCAGGCGCAGACCCCGGCGGTCTCCCGGCACATCACCGACCGGGCGGTGCGGGAGTACTTCCAGCACGAGGGGCACCGCACGGTGATCTCCCAGCGGGCGCTCCAGGCGCATGCCGACCCGTGGCTGGGCTGGACCGAGCTGGACGGCTCGGGTCAGCTGGTGGCGGAGGTCTCCCCGTACGCGGTGGACCTGGACTGGTCGGACCTGGACGACCCGGAGGAGATCGCCGCCGTCGTCGCGGACCTCGGCCGGGCCACGGCGACCATGCACTCGGCGGCGGACGAGGCCGAGAGCGGCCACTCGCTGGTCCCCTTCTCCACCGAGCGGGCCATCGACGCGGCCATCGCGGCCGACGAGGAGGGCTTCGCCCGGCTGCTCGTGGACTTCGCCCACGCGTACGGGGCCCGGGCGCGCGCCGACCACCAGATCTTCGTGGACCTCTTCCGCAACGGCCGGCTCACGCCGTAAGGGCGGCGCAATTCAGGCCGGAACGGGACCTGAGGGCCGCTTTCACAGGGACGCGTGGCAGACTCGCGGCGATGGACATATCAGGGGTGAGGCTACGAGGGCTGCGGGCCGCGCTGTTCAGCGCGCTCGTCGTGCTGCTCTCGGCGGGCTCGCACGTCCTCATGTCCCGGGTGCCGCTGCCGCCCGTGCTGGTGGGCGGGGCCTTCGCCGCCGTGTTCACCGTCTCCTACGCGCTGGCGGGCCGCGAGCGCGGCTTCGGCCCGATCGCCGCGCTGCTCGTCCCGCTGGAGCTGGCCGCCGACACCGTCTTCACCGCCGGGCAGCACGTCTGCTACGGCCCCGCGGGCGGCCCGGTCTCGGGCCCGCTGCGCGCCCTGGGCCTGGACGAGCTGTGCGGCGGGACGCCGGTGGGCGGGCCGCTGGCCGAGGTGGCCGGGCCCGCCGCCGATGCGGCCGCGCTGCTGTCCGCGCCCGGGCCGTGGGCGCCCTGGCTGCTGCTCGCCACCCACGTCTCGGTCGGGCTGCTCGCCGCCGGCTGGCTCCACCACGGCGAACGGGCGCTGGCCCGGCTGCTGCGCGCGCTGGCCGCGTTCGCCTTCCGGCCGCTGCTGCTGGCGGAGGCCGGGGCGCCGGTCGCCGCCGGCCCCGCGCGGCGGTCGCCGCGGCCGGTCCGGCCGGGCCCGGTGGCCCGTACGCGCTTCCCCGCACACTCCGTGGGACGGCGGGGACCTCCCGTGCCGGGCGCGCTCGCGCGCGCCTGACGCACGTACGGCACCCCCTGACACGTCACACCCCACGGAGATCATGATGAGTTCACGCAACAGCCAGGCCAACAAGGCGGCGGCCCGCGAGCGGCTGCGCGCCGAGCGCGAGGCGCAGGCGAAGAAGGACAAGGTGCGCCGCCAGGTGATCGTGGCGGGCGCGGTCCTCGCCGTGCTCGCCCTGGCCGGCGGCGTCGGCTACGCGGTCGTGCAGGCCAACCAGCCCGGCTACTGGGAGAAGGCCGCCAAGGCCGCGCTGGTCAAGCCCAAGAACACCGAGGGCGAGGACGGCACCACGGTCGTCATCGGCAAGGCCGAGGCGAAGAAGACCCTGGAGCTGTACGAGGACTCCCGCTGCCCGGCCTGCGCCCAGTTCGAGCAGGCGGCGGGCGAGCAGGTCAAGAAGGACGTCGACGCGGGCAAGTACAAGCTCCAGTACTTCGGTGCCACCTTCATCGACAACATGTCCAAGGGCGAGGGGTCGAAGAACGCGCTGAGCGCGCTCGGCGCTGCGCTGAACGTCAGCCCGCAGGCCTTCCTCGACTACAAGGCCGCGCTCTACTCCAAGGACCTGCACCCCGAGGAGACCGTCGACAGTTTCGCCAAGGACGACTACCTGCTGAAGGTCGCGGACACCGTCCCGGCGCTCAAGGGCAACGCCGAGTTCAAGAAGGCCGTCGAGGGCGGCACCTACGACCGGTGGGCGCTGGAGATGTCCAAGGCCTTCAACAACTCCAGCGTGAAGGGCACGCCCACGCTGAAGATGGACGGCAAGAAGATCGACACTCCGCAGACGGCGGAGGCGTTCACGGCCGCGATCGACAAGGCCCTGCAGGGCTGAGCCCCACCCTTCCGGAGGCGCATTTCCGGACAGGCCTGGCCAATGGGCGGGCGGACTCCCAGAGTTCGCCCGCCCGTTGCATTCCCGAGCCTGTCCCGCCTCCATACCCGTCAGTAATATGATTATCCGTGACCAGTCATCTCTCCTCTTCCGCTGCCGCGGCAACTCCCCGCCGCCGTACGGTCGTCCTCGCCGCCGCGGCCACGGCCACGCTGGCCCCCCTCACCTCATTGGGCGCCTCGGCCGCCCATGCCGCCGGCAGTGCGCCGGCCTTCCTGCACGGCGTCGCCTCGGGTGACCCGCTGCCCGACGGGATCCTGCTGTGGACCCGGGTGACCCCCACCGCCGAGGCCGTGCCCGGCTCCGGCCTCGGCCCGGCCGTCCAGGTGGGCTGGGAGGTGGCCTCGGACAAGGCCTTCTCCCGGATCGTCGCGAGCGGCACCACCACCGCGAGCGCCGCCGCCGACCACACGGTCAAGGTGGACGTGCGCGGGCTGCAGCCGCAGACCCCCTACTGGTACCGGTTCACCGCCGGCGCCGCCGTCTCCCCCGTCGGGCGCACCCTGACCACCGCGGGCCACGACGTGACCACGGCAGGGGTCCGCTTCGGCGTGGTCTCCTGCGCCAACTGGGAGTCGGGCTACTTCTCCGCGTACCGGCACCTGGCCGCCCGCACCGACCTCGACGCGATCCTGCACCTCGGCGACTACATCTACGAGTACCAGACCGGGGGCTACCCGGAGGCGAAGTACGTCGTACGCCAGCACGAGCCGAAGAACGAGATCATCTCGCTCGCCGACTACCGCATCCGGCACGGCAAGTACAAGACGGACGCCGACCTCCAGGCGCTCCACCACGCGCACCCGATCATCGCCATCTGGGACGACCACGAGTTCGCCAACGACGCCTGGGCGGGCGGCGCCGAGAACCACACTGCGGGCACCGAGGGCGAGTGGGCGGCCCGCGCGGCCGCCGCCAAGCAGGCGTACTTCGAGTGGATGCCCGTGCGCACCTCCATCGCGGGCACCGTCTACCGGCGGCTGCGCTTCGGCACCCTGGCCGACCTGCACCTCCTCGACCTGCGCTCCTTCCGCTCGCAGCAGGTCAAGGTCGGCAGCGGATCGGTGGACGACCCGGAGCGCACCATCACCGGGCGCGCCCAGCTGGACTGGCTCAAGTCGGGCCTGGCGGGCTCGAACGCGACCTGGAAGCTGGTCGGCACCTCGGTGATGATCTCGCCGGTGGCCTTCGGCTCGCTGCCCGCGCACCTCCTGGGGCCGCTCACCAAGCTGCTCGGCCTGCCCGAGGGCGGCATAGCGGTCAACGTGGACCAGTGGGACGGGTACACGGACGACCGCAAGGAGCTGCTGGGCCACCTCAAGGACCGGAACATCAAGAACACCGTGTTCCTGACCGGCGACATCCACATGGCCTGGGCGAACGAGGTCCCGGTGAACATGGCCACCTACCCCGGTTCGGGGACGGCGGCGACCGAGTTCGTGGTCACCTCGGTGACCTCCGACAACATCGACGACCTGCTGCACGTGCCGGAGAACACCGCATCGCTGGTCGCCGAATCCGCCATCAAGGCCGCGAACTGGCACGTGAAGTGGCTGGACATGGACGCGCACGGTTACGGCGTGCTCGACGTCACGGCCGAGCGCTCGCAGATGGACTACTACGTGGTCTCCGACAAGCGCCGGCAGGACGCCACCTCCGCGTGGTCCCGCTCGTACCGCACGCTGAACGGCACCCAGAAGGTGGAACGGGCCGACCGACCGGTTCGCTGACAGACCGTCAATTTTGCTGTTCCGAGGGGCTCCTGGCGCGGACCAGGGGCCCCTTGTGCATCAGAAGCAACAAATCTTTTACGTAAGGGTCTTGACCGGATAATGACATGAACACATAAGCTTCGCGCCATCCGAGGAGATCCCTCGGGCCTGAAACCCCCCACCGCGAGGAGCACTCGTGCGCGCTGTTGCCCGCATATCCCCCCTTCTCCGCCGCCGCCTGATGGGCACGGCGGTCCTGGCCGGAACCCTGGCGTTCTCCCCGCTCGCCGCCCCCACGACGATCGCCGCCGCCAAGACCCCCGCCGAGGCGTGCGCCGATTCGGGCGCGACCGCTGCCCCCGCCAACGCCCGTGTCGCGCGCCCCGCCGACCAGCAGGCGGCCGAGCCCAACGAGGTCACCGACACCCAGGCGAAGGCCATGGACGCCGACCTCAAGGCGAAGCTGGACAAGGCCCTCAAGAACCAGCCGCAGCGCAGCCTGCGTGCCGCCGAGGCCGTCACGACGATCCCCGTGTACTTCCACGTCGTGCACTCCGGCACCACCGGAAAGCTGTCGGCCACCCAGATCAGCAACCAGCTGGCGGTCCTCAACGCAGCCTACGGCGGCCAGGGCACCGGCAACGTGAACACCAACTACCAGTTCACGCTCGCCGCGACCGACTACACGGACAACGCCTCCTGGTACAACCTGGCCGACGGCTCCCAGGCCGAGAAGGACATGAAGAACACCCTGCGCAAGGGCGGCCCCGGCGCACTCAACTTCTACACCGCCAACCTGTCGGGCGGCCTGCTCGGCTGGGCGACCTTCCCGACCTCGTACGCCTCCAGCCCCAAGATGGACGGCGTGGTCGTGCTCGACACCTCGCTGCCGGGCGGCTCTTCGGCCAACTACAACGAGGGTGACACCGCGACCCACGAGGTCGGCCACTGGATGGGGCTTTACCACACCTTCCAGGGCGGCTGCAACGGCAACGGCGACTACGTCTCGGACACCCCGGCCGAGAAGACCGCGGCGTACGAGTGCCCGACCGGCCGCGACTCCTGCGCCAGCAAGCCCGGCGCGGACCCGATCCACAACTTCATGGACTACACGTACGACTCCTGCATGTACCAGTTCACGGCCGGCCAGGTCGCCCGCATGACGAGCAGCTGGACCGCCTACCGGGCCGGCTGACCCTCACTCAGGTCCTGACTGCTCTAACCTGGCGCCATGAGCGCGCCGGGGGACGTGATCGACGGACGGTTCGAGCTGGTTGAAAAGCTCGGCAGCGGAGGTATGGGCACGGTCTGGCGAGCGCTGGACCGTGCCCTGCACCGTGATGTGGCCGTCAAGGAGGTCCGGCCGCCCGTCGGCCACGAAGAGGGCGAGCCCGCGCGGCTCCTGCGCGCACGCGTACTGCGCGAGGCCCGCGCCCAGGCCCGGATCAGCCACCCCAACGTGGTCACCATCCACCACATCGTGGACGAGGACCCCCACCCGTGGCTGGTGATGGAGCTGCTGCCCGGCCACTCCCTCCAGCACCGGCTGGACCGGGGCCCGCTGGAACCGGCCGAGACCGCCCGTATTGGCCGCGAGGTCCTCGCCGGACTCCGCGCGGTCCACGCCGCCGGGATCCGCCACCGCGACGTGAAACCAGCCAACGTCCTGCTACGGGCGGACGGTTCCGCGGTCCTGACCGACTTCGGCATCGCCGCCATCCAGGACGCGCCCCCGCTGACACCGGCCGGAGACGTCATCGGGACCCCCGAATACCTGGCGCCCGAGCGCATCCGCGGTGCCGATCTGCCCGCCTCCGACCTGTGGTCGCTCGGCGTGACGCTGTACGTGTGCGTCGAGGGCGTCAGCCCGATGCGCCGCGCCACCGGCCTGGCCACGCTGGCCGCCGTCCTGGACGATCCCGTCCCGCCGCCGCGCCGGGCCGGCGCCCTGGGCCCCGTACTGGCCGACCTGCTGGTCCGCGATCCGGCCGCCCGGCCCGCCCCCGAGGAACTGGACGCGCGCCTCGCGGCGGTCGTCGGCGGCGCGTCGGCCCCGACTCCCGCACCGCGGGACCGGGTTCCCCCGCCGCGGCGCCCGGCGGCCCCCGGCGGCCGCTTCGGCCCGCCGCCGGCGCTGCCCCCGAGACCGGCACCCCGCGGCTGAACGGGTCGGTCCTACAGGGTGTCGAGGAAACCGATCGCGACCTTCCAGGCCTGCTCGGCGGCCTCGGCGTCGTAGTCCTCCAGCCCCGGGTCGGTGAACAGGTGCCCGGCGCCCGGGTAGCTGTGGACCTCCACATCGGCCCCGGCCCGCTGCATCCGCAGGTACCAGGCCGTCAGCCAGTCGTGCGGCTCGAAGGGGTCCGGGTCCGCGATGTGCAGCTGCACGGGCAGTTCGTCCACCGAGGCGTCGTCCGCGACGTCGGCCGTGCCGTGCAGGAGCAGCAGCCCGCGCGCCTTGTCGTCGGCCAGCGCCAGGTGCTGCGCGACGGAGCCGCCGAAGGAGAAGCCGGCGTAGACCAGGCCCTGGTCGGAGTAAGGGGCCGAGGCCAGCACCGCGCGCCTCAGCAGCTCGTCACGGCCGATCTCGTCCTGGTGGGCCATGCCCTCCTCGACGGTCTCGAAGGTGCGTCCCTCGAAGAGATCCGGTACCTGGACCTGGTGCCCGGCCGCGCGCAGCCGGTCGGCCGCCGCGTGCACCGCGGGCCGCAGCCCGTACGTCGAATGGAAAAGCATGATGTTCATGCCCCCATCGTGCCAGTTTGCGCGGACCGCTTCCGGCTACGTTCCTACCTATGGAAATGGAGACCGTCCTGCGCCCCGTCACGGTCGTCGGCGGCACGCTGGTCATCACCCTGGTCGCCGGGTGGATGCTGGACCTGCTGCTGCGCCGGGCCGACGCCCGGCATAGCGAGACCCCCCTGTGGGGTCTGCTGCGCCGCTGCCGGCTGCCGTTCCAGGTGGTGCTCTGCACCTCTCTGCTCAGAGCGGCCTACCGCAAAGCCGGGATCCTGCCCGATCACGCCTTCGCCGTCGGCCGGACCCTCACCCTGGTGCTGATCGCCTCCGTGTGCTGGCTGGCCGTGCGCGTCGCGACCGCCGCCGTCGACTCCACGTACGCGCGCTACGCCGCGGTGACCCAGGACGACGCCCGGGTCCGCCGGGTCCGTACCCAGGTCACTCTGATCCACCGGGCGGTCACCGCGATCGTCGTCTTGGTCGCGGCGGCGGCCATGCTCCTGACCTTCCCGCCGATGCGTGCGCTCGGCGCCTCGATGATGGCGTCCGCGGGCGTGCTCGGCATCGTCGCGGGCATCGGCGCCCAGTCCTCGCTGAGCAACCTCTTCGCCGGCCTCCAGATCGCCTTCGGCGACACCGTCCGCATCGGCGACACGGTGGTGGTCGACAAGGAGTGGGGCAAGGTCGAGGAGATCACCCTGACGGCCCTGACCGTCCGCACCTGGGACGAGCGGCGCATCACGATGCCTGTGTCGTACTTCACAAGCAAGCCGTACGAGAA
Source organism: Streptomyces sp. NBC_00190 (assembly GCF_036203305.1). Taxonomy (GTDB): domain Bacteria; phylum Actinomycetota; class Actinomycetes; order Streptomycetales; family Streptomycetaceae; genus Streptomyces. The sequence continues at coordinate 2,362,388 of NZ_CP108131.1, forward strand.
CTGGTCGCGCGGCGGCGCACAGATGACCGGGACGGTCTTCTGGCACCTGGACCACAGCGCCCCCCTCGACCTCATGCGGGAGCAGCTCCAGAACATCCTGGGGGACATCCCGGAGTGGGACGCCCGCGGCTCCAGCCTGGCTGTGACCGACACCACACCGCACACGGTCCAGGTCCGCGCGGTGGTCACGGCGAAGGACGCGGACGACCTGTGGACGGTCCGCTGCGCGGTCCGCGAGCGCCTGATCGCCTGGCTGGTGGCCCACCACCCGTACGCCCTGCCGCGCGTCGCGGCCTCCGAGGCCGCGACGCGCCCGGACGCCTGAGGCCCGGTCCGGGGCGGAGCCCCGGGGCCCGACGGGCCGGCCGTCAGGCACCGAAGGTCAGCCTGAACAGGGCTCCGCCCCCGGGACCGGCCTCCGCCGTCAGCTCCGCGCCGTGCGCCCGCGCGATCTGCCGCGCCATGGCCAGCCCCAGCCCGGACCCCGGCAGGGCACGGGCCGCCCCGGCCCGGTAGAACCTGTCGAAGACGTACGGCAGGTCCTGCGCCGAGATCCCCGGACCGTGGTCCCGCACCGTCACCTCCGGCCCCCCGCGGGCCCCGGCCGAAGGCGTCAGCTCGACCTCCACCTCCCGCCCGGCCGGGCTGAACTTGGCGGCGTTGTCCAGCAGGTTGGACAGCAGCCGGCTCAGCCGCGCGGGCACCCCCGGCACCACCGCCGGCTCAGCCGCCCCCTCCGGAACCCGCACCCGGAACGGAACCGCAGGCCAGTGCGCCCGCGCCACCTCCGCGCAGTGCTCCACCAGCGGCCCCAGCCGGACCTGCTCCACCAGCGGCTGCGGCTCCTCGTCCCGCGCCAGCTCGATCAGGTCGTTCACCAGCCCGGTCACCTCCCGCAGCTGCCGCCCCAGGGCGGCGGACGCCCGCTCCCGCTGCTCCACCGTGAGCCGCTCGCCGCGCGCCAGCAGCTCTGCATTGGTCCGCAGCGCCGTCAGCGGGGTCCGCAGCTCGTGGGAGGCGTCCGCGACGAGCCTGCGCTGCGCGGTCACGGACTGCTCCAGCTCCCCCAGCATCGTGTTGAAGCTCCCCGCAAGCCTGGTGATCTCGTCCTCCCGCCCCGGCGGCGGAAGCTCGATCCGGTGCCGCGGATCCCGGGTGGCGGCGATCCGCTCGGCCGTCGCGGTGAGCCGGGTGACCGGGGCGAGACCGGTCCGGGAGACCCAGTGGCCGAGGACCGCGGCGAGCAGCACCCCGGCCGCCGCCGTCAGCGCCAGCCACCACGCGGCCTCCTCGATGCCGTCCTGGACGGTGTCGGCCCGCAGCGCCACCTGGAGCGCCCGCCCCTTGGCGTAGTCCGTGGTCAGCATCCGGGCGGGATGCCCGGACACGGTGATGTCGGTGTAGAACGGCGCCCGTCTGCCCCCGGCGACCTCCCGCGCGGCCGGCGCCACGGGCAGCAGGCCCGGGCTGCCGCCGCCCTTCGCCGGGTCGGCCGCCACCACGTCCGCGCAGGCGGGGGCGGCCAGGAAGCGGCACTCCCCGGCCAGCGTTCCCGGAGCGGCCCCCGGATTGCGCTGCGCGGCGAGCCGGGCGGACTGGGTCAGGCTGAGGTCGAGCTGCTCGTACAGCGCGGACCGGACGACGAGGAACGCCGCCGCGCACACCCCGAGGCCGACCAGGGCCACGGCGGCGGTGACGGCCAGCGCCAGCCGGGTCCGCAGCGGGCGCCGCCCCCGCCAGGCCCCCCTCACACCTCATCCAGCCGGTAGCCGACCCCGTGGACGGTGTGGACCAGCCTCGGCTCGCCCGCCGCCTCCAGTTTCCGGCGCAGGTAGCCGACGTACACGGCCAGCGAGTTGGAGTCCGGCCCGAAGTCCCGCCCCCACACCAGCTCCAGGATCAGCTCGCGCGGGAGCACCTGCCCGGGGTGGTGCAGGAGCAGTTCCAGCAGCGCCGCCTCGGTCCGGCTGAACTCCAGCGGCCGCCCGCCGCGCCGTCCGGTCCGGGTCGCCGGGTCCAGGACGAGGTCGGCGAAGCCGAGCGGGGCCGCGCCCGGAGGTTCGGGGGCGGCCCGCCGCAGCAGTGCCCGTACCCGCGCGATCAGCTCGTCCAGGGCGAACGGCTTGACGAGGTAGTCGTCGGCCCCGGCCTCCAGCCCGTCGACGCGTTCGCTGACGGAGTCCAGGGCGGTCAGTACGAGTACGGGCGTACGGTCGCCCAGCGCGCGCAGCCGGCGGCACACCCCGAGCCCGTCGAGCACCGGCATCATCACGTCGAGCACGACGGCGTCCGGCTCCCAGGCCGCCACCTGCGTCAGCGCCGCCAGCCCGTCCGCGGCGCCCCGCACCTCGTATCCCTCGACGGCCAGCCCGTCCTCGACTGCCGCCCGCACCTCGGGCTCGTCGTCCACCACCAGAATCCGCTGTCCGCTCATGGGCCAAAGCCTGCCAAAGCCGCAGACCTGAACCTCTTAGAACCTTCTTAGAGCGCACCGCGAGTGTGCGTCCATGACCACTCGACACACACCTGCGGCACTCTCCGTCGTCATCGGTGCGGGCGGCACCGGCGGCCACATCTACCCGGGTCTGGCCCTCGCCGAGGCGCTGCGCGCGGCCGTGCCCGGCGCCGTGGTCTCGTTCATCGGGACCGAGCGGGGCCTGGAGACCGAGCTGATCCCGGGGGCCGGCCACCGCCTGCACACCGTCGACATGATCCCCTTCGACCCGGCGCTGGGCGCGAAGCGGTACCTGCTGCCCGCGGCTCTGCTGCGCTCGGCGCACCAGGCCCGTTCCGTGATCCGGGCGCAGGGCGCGCACGTCGTCGTCGGCATGGGCGGCTATCCGAGTGCGCCCGCAGTGCTCGGGGCCCGGCTGGCGGGGTTGCCGGCCGTGATCCACGAGTCCAACGCGGTACCCGGCCGCGCCAACCGGTTCGCGGCCCGGCTCACCCCGCACGTCGCGGTGGCCTTCGACCGCAGCCGGCGGCATCTGGCGGGCGGGGCGCGGGCGCTGACCACCGGAATGCCGATCTCCGCGGCCCTCGCCGGCCTCGCGGAACTCTCCGGACCGGACCGGTCGGCGCTGCGCGCGGAGGCCCGGCGGGCCCTCGGGGTCCCGGGCGGGCGGCGGCTGGTCGTCTTCAACGGCGGCAGCCTGGGCGCGGTCCGCCTCACCCGGGCGGCCACCGGGCTGGCCGGGCTCTGGCAGCACCGGGGCGACGTACAGCTGCTGGTCAAGACGGGTCCGGCCGCGCTGGCGGACACCGTGGCCGAGCTCGCGGCGTCAGGCGGGCACCGGGTCGCGCTGGCACTGCCGTACCTGGACCGGATGGACCTGGTGTACGCCGCCGCCGACCTGGTGGTGTGCCGGGCGGGTTCGGCGACGGTCGCGGAGCTCGCGGCGACGGGAGTGCCGTCCGTCCTCGTCCCCTACCCGTACGCCCCGGGCGACCACCAGACCCACAACGCCCGGGTCCTGTCCGACACGGGCGCCGGACTGCTGCTGCCCGACGCCGAGACCACCGCCGAGCGCCTCGCCGGTCTCATCGGCCCGCTGCTGGCCGACCCGGCCCGGCTGCCGACGATGGCCGGCGCCGCCGACCCCGGCCCGCACGCGCGGGCCGCCGAACTGCTGGCCGCGGAGGTCCTCCGCGTGGCCGGCGTCCCTCTTCCCGCCTTGGAGCGAGTATGAACATGAACGACTGGAACGACTGGAACGGCCGTACGGTCCTGGTCACCGGCGCCGAGGGCTTCATCGGCTCGACGCTGGTGGACCTGCTGGTGTCCCGGGGTGCCCGGGTGCGCGCCTTCGTGCACTACAAGCCCTACGCCGAGAAGGGCCACCTGGCGCGCTACCTCGCGGACCCGGACGGCCCGGTGGAGATGTGGGCGGGCGACGTCCGCGACGCGGGCCGGGTCAGCGACGCGGTGGCCGGCTGCGACACGGTCTTCCACCTGGCGGCGCTGATCGGGATCCCGTACAGCTACGCCTCGCCGGGCGCGTACGTGCAGACGAACGTCACCGGCACGCAGAACGTGGCGGAGGCCTGCCGCCGCCACCGCGTACGCCGCCTCGTGCACACCTCCACCAGCGAGGTCTACGGGACGGCCCTGACGGCCCCCATCGCCGAGAGCCACCCGCTGCAGCCGCAGTCCCCGTACTCCGCGTCGAAGATCGGCGCGGACATGATGGCGCTCTCCTTCCACCACGCCTTCGAGCTGCCGGTGACGGTGGTGCGGCCCTTCAACACCTACGGCCCGCGCCAGTCGGCCCGCGCCGTCATCCCGACGATCCTGGCCCAGCTCCACGCGGGCTCCCGTGAGATCCGCCTGGGGTCGACCACCCCGACCCGCGACTTCACGTACGTGACGGACACGGCCGAGGGCTTCCTCGCGGTGGCGCAGTGCGACCGGGCGCTGGGCCAGGTGGTCAACCTCGGCACGGGCGAGGAGATCTCCGTCGGCGACCTGGCGCGTGCCCTGATCACGGCTTCGGGGCGGGACGCGGAGGTGGTCGTGGACCCGACCCGGCTGCGGCCGTCGGGCAGCGAGGTCCACCGCCTGCTCTCGGACAACTCCCGCGCCCGCGACTGGGCGGGCTGGAAGCCGGAGGTCTCCCTGGCACAGGGCCTGCGCCGCACCTCGGAGTGGATCGCGGCGAACCCGCACCTCTTCGCCCCGGACCGCTACCAGGTCTGATCCCCGGCGCACCGGAAGGCCGGTACGCCTAAGCGTCGCCTAAGCGGCCTCGGGGAAGTAGGGCACGTGCCCGAGGCCGCTTAGGGACTGCGCAGGCTCCGCACGTCCAGATGCCGCAGCACCCGGTCCACGATCTCCGGATCGGAGCCGGGTTCGCTGCGCGCGGACAGCACCTCGTGGCGGGCGGCCGACATCATCTCGCGCTGGATCCGCTGGACGTCCCGGATCCGCTCCACCCGCTGCGCGTACGCCTCCCGCCGCTCCTCGTCGACCATGTCGGGGCTGATGCGGGCGCCCACGTCGTACGCGCGCCGGTACAGCGTCTCCACCAGGTCCTCGGGCAGATCCTCCACCTCCTCGATCTCCCTCAGCCGCCGCTTCGCGGCCTTCGCGGCGCGGATCGCCAGCTGCCGCTCGGTCTCCCGCTCCGCGTCCGTGTCGGATTCGACCCCCAGCCGCCGCACCAGCCACGGCAGGGTCAGACCCTGCAGGACCAGCGTCGCCATGATCACGGCGAAGGCGATGAAGATGATCTGGTCCCGCGCGGGGAAGGGCTCACCCGCGTCCGTCCGCAAGGGGATGGCGAGGGCCAGAGCCACCGAGGCCACCCCCCGCATCCCGGCCCACCACATGACCACGCTCTCCCGCCAGCTCAGCGGGATCTCCTCGTCGTAGTCGCGCAGCGTGTGCAGCTTCTGCGCGAGCCAGCCCGCCGGGAGCAGCCACACCAGCCGTACCCCGACCACCACCGCGATCACGACCGCCGCCCACCCGGCCATCTCCGCTTCGCGGCCGCCCGCCGCGGCGAACACGTTGTGCAGCTCCAGCCCGATCAGCCCGAACGCCACGCCCGTGACCAGCATGTCGACGACTTCCCAGAAGGTGTGCCCGGCGAGCCGGCCCAGCACGTCGTCGGCGTCGTTCGCGTACTCGGCGAGGAACAGGGCCGTCGTCAGGACGGCCAGCACCCCCGATCCGTGGAGTTCCTCCGCCACCACGTACGACACGAACGGCACCAGCAGCGTCAGCCCGATCTGGAGCGTGGCGTCGCCGAGCCGCCCCATGAGCCGGCCGGCCGTCCAGCCGAGGGCCAGTCCGACCAGCACGGCGACGACGGCGGACAGGACGAACTCCCCCAGCGCAGCGGGCCAGGAGAAGCTGCCGCTGACGACCGCGCCGACGGCCACGTGGTAGAGCACGATGGCGGTGACGTCGTTGAAGAGGCCCTCGCCCTCCAGGATCGACACCATCCGGCGGGGCAGGCCGAGCGAACCCGCGACGGCGGTGGCGGCCACCGGGTCGGGCGGGGCGACCAGCGCGCCGAGCGCGACGGCGGCGGCGATCGGCAGCCCCGGCACCACGGCGTTCGCGACGGCGGCCACGGCGGCGGTCGTGACGAACACCAGGGCCACGGCGAGCAGCAGGATGGGCCGGACGTTGGCGGCGAACTGCCGCCAGGAGGTGCGCTGCGCGGAGGCGTACAACAGCGGCGGCAGCACCAGCGGCAGGATGAACTCGGGCGGGATGTCGACGTCGGGCACGAACGGCAGCAGCGCGAGGACCACCCCGCCGATGGTCATGAGTACGGGCGCGGGCAGCCCGAGCCGGTCCCCGAGCGGCACGGTGACCACGGCCCCGAGCAGCAGCACGAACAGCAGAGCAAGCTGATCCACTCCCCCACCCTGCCAGCCCGCCGCGCTCGGCTCGCGCGGTGAGGCGCGCGCCCCGCCGTGTCGGGCTCCGCCCGGCCTCAGGGTGGGTGACTACGGGAGGGTGCGCCGCATCGAGCGGTGCGGGATGCCCGCGTCCTCGAACTCCGGGCCGTAGGCCTCGTAGCCGAGCCGCTCGTAGAAGCCGAGCGCATGCGTCTGTGCGCCCAGATCCACGGCCGCGAGGCCGAGCCGCCCCGCCTCCGCCTCGATCGCGCGCACCAGGGCGACACCCACGCCCAGCCCGCGCGCGGACTTGGCGACGGCCAGCCGGCCCAGCGAGCCGACCGTCAGGTCACCCGTCTTGCCCAGCGCGCCGGCCCCGTGCAGCAACCGCCCCGTGCCCAGCGGCACCCCGTCCGGCCCGACGGCCAGTACGTGCACCGCATCCGCGTCGTACGTGTCGTACTCGATCGACTCCGGGACGGACTGCTCGACCACAAACACCTCGGTCCGGACCTCGAAGCAGGCCGCCATGTCGGCCTCGCCGACGGCGACCCGGACCTCGACGGACGTGGTCACTCGCTCTCCGCCCGGATCACGTCCAGCGCGTGCTGGAGGTCGGCCGGGTAGGTGCTCTCGAACTCGACCCACTGCCCGTCCGACGGGTGCTCGAAGCCGAGCCGCACGGCGTGCAGCCACTGGCGGGTCAGCCCCAGCCGCTTGGCGACGGTCGGGTCGGCGCCGTAGGTCAGGTCGCCGACGCAGGGGTGCCGGTGTGCGGACATGTGCACGCGGATCTGGTGCGTGCGGCCGGTCTCCAGCTTGATGTCCAGCAGCGAGGCCGCGCGGAAGGCCTCGATCAGGTCGTAGTGCGTGACGGAGGCCTTGCCCTCCTGGGTCACGGCCCACTTGTAGTCCGCGCTCGGGTGCCGGCCGATCGGCGCGTCGATCGTGCCGCTCATCGGGTCGGGGTGCCCCTGGACCAGCGCGTGGTAGCGCTTGTCGACGATCCGCTCGCGGAACTGGTTCTTCAGCGAGGTGTAGGCGCGCTCCGACTTCGCGACGGCCATCAGGCCGGAGGTGCCGACGTCGAGGCGGTGCACGATGCCCTGGCGCTCGGCCGCGCCGGAGGTGGAGATCCGGTAGCCGGCCGCGGCGAGGCCGCCGATGACGGTGGTGCCGGTCCAGCCGGGGCTCGGGTGGGCGGCGACGCCCACCGGCTTCATGATGACGACGATATCGTCGTCGTCATGGACGATCTCCATGCCCGGGACGGGCTCGGCGACGACCTCGACCGGCCGCGGCGGCGCGGGCATCTCGACTTCGAGCCAGGCGCCGCCGTGCACACGCTCGGACTTCCCGACGACGCTGCCGTCGACCGCCACCTTCCCCTCGGCCGCCAGTTCGGCCGCCTTCGTCCGGGAAAAACCGAACATACGGGCGATGGCGGCGTCGACGCGCTCGCCCTCGAGGCCATCGGGAACGGGCAGGGTGCGGATCTCGGGAATCGTACTCACCCGTCGAGTATGCAGGACTCGGCAGAAGAGCATTCCCGCGATCAGTCCTTGTGGACGGTCCCGTCCGGGTCCAGACCCTTGAACGACAGCAGGACGATCAGGATGCCGCCGCACACGATCGCCGCGTCGGCGAGGTTGAAGACGGCGAAGTGGGCCGGGGCGATGAAATCGACGACCGCGCCCTGGAACACCCCCGGCGAACGGAAGATCCGGTCGGTGAGGTTGCCCAGCGCGCCGCCCAGCAGCAAGCCCAGCGCGATCGCCCACGGCAGGCTGTAGAGCTTGCGCGCCAGCCGCACGATCACCACGATCACGGTGGCCGCGATGCAGGTGAAGATGATCGTGAAGGCCTCGCCGAAGCCGAAGGCGGCGCCGGGGTTGCGGATCGCCTCGAACCTCAGCAGGTCGCCGATGAGCTCGATCGGCGGCTGGTGCTCCAGCTTCGCCACGACCACCATCTTGCTGCCGAGGTCCAGCAGGTACGCGAGCACCGCCACGACCAGCAGGGCCACGATCCGCCGGCGCCCCTTGGGCGCGGCGGACTCAGGCTCGGCGTCGTCCCCGACCTCCGGCGTACCGATGATGCGCTCCGCCTCTGCCACGTGAGTCCCTCGAACTAGCTCGAACCAGGTTGAGACACGAGGGTACGTCAGGGCACCGGCCCACCGCCCGCCCGAGGCCCACCGGAATCCCGCCCGGGGCCCCGGACACGGGCTAGTGCCGCCGCTCCTGCTTCTGCTTGCAGTCCACGCACAGCGTGGCCCGCGGGAAGGCCTGCATCCTGGCCTTGCCGATGGGCTGCCCGCAGTTCTCGCAGAGGCCGTACGTGCCCGCCTCCAGCCGTTCCAGGGCCCGCTCGGTCTGCTCCAGCATCGAGGTGGCGTTCGCCGCCAGGGCCAGCTCCGACTCCCGGGTGATGTTCTTGGTGCCCGTGTCGGCCTGGTCGTCGCCCGCGCCGTCGCCCGAATCCCGCATGAGGCCGGAGATGGCCACCTCCGAGGCGTCGAGCTCCGCGCGCAGCCGCAGCACCTCGCTCATCAGCTCGCTGCGGGCCTCCTCGACCTCCTGGGGTGTCCAGGGGTCCTCCCCGGGCCGTACGGCGAGGTCCCCGGGCGCGGTGACCGCCGTGACCCTCGCCTTGGGCAGCCCGCTGGTCGCGGCCGCGGCCGTCTTCCTCGCCGTACCGGTGCTCTTCTTGGCAACCACTGTGCGGACTCCCGTCTTCTTCGCGGCCTGCGCCGCCCCCTCGGCCCCGGCCGGCTTGGCCGTGGCCTGCCGCTTCGCGACGGCAGTCGTCTTCTTCACGGCGGTCGCCCCGACGGCGTCCGCCGCTTTCTTCGCGGTCGCCTTCTTCGTCGTCGCCTTCTTCGTGGTCGCCTTCTTCGTGCTCGCCTTCTTCGTGGCCGCCTTCCCGGCGGTCGCCTTCCCGGCCGGTGCCGCGTCGACGGCGGCCGCCTCGGCGGCGCCCGCTCTCCTGGTCGGCGCCTTCTTCGCCGGTGCCTCGGCCAGCGCCTTCCCGGCAGTACCGGCGGTCTTCTTCGCCACCATGGCCGCGGCCCCTTCACATACTGTGATCTTTGCTCGCGATTCGTGCCGGAACGATAAATCGGCACCGGCCCCGCAGCAACGGGGCACGCATCCGGCGAGGTCAACCTGCATCCGTTGTGCCCATCCGGAAGCCCCGTAACCCGCCCCACCCGCCCCACAGGAGTCCGTACCGGCGCGTCGGCCCATTCGGGTCACACGAGCGGCCCTGCCGCGCCCCCGCCACGCCGCGGCGCCCGGCCCCGCGCGGGCCCCCGTAAACCGGTCTGCCGGGCACCCCCCGGCCCCGTACACTGGGCCCAGCGAGAGGCATGGATGGGGACGAGTAGCGTCGGACGCAGCCAGGAGCGACCCGGGGACGGTGAGAGCCCGGGGGCGAGCGCGATGTGAAGGATCACCCCGGAGCCGCCGGAAGAAAGCGCGCACGGACGCCCGCAGGGTCCCGTACGGCGAGTAGAACCGGCTTCGCACCCCAATGAGGGGGCCGCCGGATCCGTCCGGAGGCCAAGGAGGGTGGTACCGCGGGAGCAGCAGCGCTCTCGTCCCTCCGGACGGAAGTGACACCCCGCCGGAGGAAGAGTTCAGCCTCATGACCACACCGCCGCAGTACCGCCCGGTCCCCGCCCAGGTCGACCTGCCTGCCCTTGAGCACGCCGTCCTCGACTTCTGGCGCGAGAGCAAGACCTTCGCCAAGACCCTGGAGCAGTCCGAGGGCCGCCCCGAGTGGGTCTTCTACGAGGGCCCGCCGACCGCGAACGGCATGCCCGGCGCGCACCACATCGAGGCCCGCGTCTTCAAGGACGTCTTCCCCCGGTTCCGCACCATGCGCGGCTACCACGTGGCCCGTAAGGCCGGCTGGGACTGCCACGGCCTGCCCGTCGAGCTCGCCGTCGAGAAGGAGCTCGGCTTCAACGGCAAGCAGGACATCGAGGCCTACGGCATCGCCGAGTTCAACGCGAAGTGCCGCGAGTCCGTGACCCGGCACACCGACGCGTTCACCGAGCTCACGACCCGGATGGGCTACTGGGTCGACCTGGACGACGCCTACCGGACCATGGACCCCGAGTACGTCGAGTCCGTGTGGTGGTCGCTGAAGGAGATCTTCAACAAGGGCCTGCTCACCCAGGACCACCGCGTCGCCCCCTGGTGCCCCCGCTGCGGCACCGGCCTGTCCGACCACGAGCTGGCCCAGGGCTACGAGACGGTCATCGACCCCTCCGTCTTCGTCCGCTTCCCGCTGACCTCCGGCCCGCTGGCCGGCCAGGCCGCCCTCCTGGTCTGGACGACGACCCCCTGGACCCTGGTCTCGAACACCGCCGTCGCCGCGCACCCGGACGTCACGTACGTGGTGGCCACGAACGGCGAAGAGAAGCTCGTCGTCGCCCAGCCGCTGCTGGAGAAGGCCCTCGGCGAGGGCTGGGAGGCCACCGGCGAGTCCTTCACGGGCAAGGAGATGGAGCGCTGGACGTACGAGCGCCCCTTCGAGCTGGTCGAATTCCCGGCGCCCGCCCACTACGTCGTGAACGCCGAGTACGTCACGACCGAGGACGGTACGGGTCTGGTCCACCAGTCCCCCGCCTTCGGCGCCGACGACCTCGCGGTCTGCCGCGCGTACGGCCTGCCGGTCGTGAACCCGGTCCGCCCCGACGGCACCTTCGAGGAGGAGGTCCCGCTGGTCGGCGGCGTCTTCTTCAAGAAGGCCGACGAGAAGCTGACCGCCGACCTGGACGCGCGCGGCCGGCTCTTCAAGCACATCGCCTACGAGCACAGCTACCCGCACTGCTGGCGCTGCCACACGGCCCTGCTCTACTACGCGCAGCCGTCCTGGTACATCCGCACCACCGCCGTCAAGGACGCGATGCTGCGGGAGAACGAGAAGACCAACTGGTTCCCGGACTCCGTCAAGCAGGGCCGCTTCGGCGACTGGCTGAACAACAACATCGACTGGGCGCTGTCGCGCAACCGCTACTGGGGCACCCCGCTGCCGATCTGGCGCTGTGAGGAGAACCACCTCACCTGCGTCGGCTCGCGCGCGGAACTGAGCGAGCTGTCCGGGCAGGACCAGTCCGCCCTGGACCCGCACCGCCCGTACATCGACGACGTCACCTTCACCTGCACCGCCGAGGGCTGCTCCCTGACCGCGGTCCGCGTGCCCGAGGTCATCGACGCCTGGTACGACTCGGGCTCGATGCCGTTCGCGCAGTGGGGCTACCCGTACAAAAACAAGGAGATCTTCGAGAAGCGCTACCCGGCGCAGTTCATCTCGGAGGCCATCGACCAGACGCGCGGCTGGTTCTACACGCTGATGGCGGTCGGCACCCTCGTCTTCGACAAGTCCTCCTACGAGAACGTGGTCTGCCTGGGCCACATCCTCGCCGAGGACGGCCGCAAGATGTCCAAGCACCTGGGCAACATCCTCCAGCCGATCCCGCTCATGGACCAGCACGGCGCGGACGCGGTGCGCTGGTTCATGGCGGCCGGCGGCTCCCCGTGGGCGGCCCGCCGCGTGGGCCACGGCACGATCCAGGAGGTCGTCCGCAAGACCCTCCTCACGTACTGGAACACGGTCGCCTTCCAGGCCCTGTACGCCCGTACGTCGAGCTGGGCCCCCTCGGCGGCCGACCCGGCGCCGGCGGACCGCACGGTCCTCGACCGCTGGCTGCTCTCCGAGCTGCACACCCTCGTCACCGAGGTCACCGACGCGATGGAGTCGTACGACACCCAGCGCGCCGGCAAGCTGCTGTCCTCTTTCGTGGACGACCTGTCGAACTGGTACGTCCGCCGCTCCCGCCGCCGCTTCTGGCAGGGCGACGCGGCCGCGCTCCGCACCCTGCACGACGTGGTCGAGACCGTCACCCGCCTCATGGCGCCGCTGACGCCCTTCATCACGGAGCGGGTCTGGCAGGACATGGTCGTCCCGGTCACCCCGGAGGCCCCGGAGTCGGTGCACCTGTCGTCGTGGCCGGAGGCGGACGCCTCCCAGGTCGACCGGACCCTGTCCCAGCAGATGCTGCTGGTCCGCCGCCTGGTCGAGCTGGGCCGGGCGACGCGGGCCGAGTCGGGCGTGAAGACCCGCCAGCCGCTGTCGCGTGCGCTGGTGGCCGCGAACGGCTTCTCCGCCCTGTCGCCGGAGCTGCAGTCGCAGATCACGGAGGAGCTGAACGTCTCCTCTCTGGCCTCGCTCTCCGAGGTCGGCGGGTCACTGGTGGACACCACGGCGAAGGCGAACTTCCGGGTGCTGGGCAAGCGCTTCGGCAAGGGCGTGCAGGACGTGGCGAAGGCGGTGGCCGCGGCCGACGCGGCGGCCCTGTCACTGGCGCTGCGCTCGGGCGAGGCCTCGGTGGAGGTGAACGGGGAGCAGGTCACCCTCACCCCGGAGGAGGTCATCATCACGGAGACCCCGCGCGAGGGCTGGTCGGTGGCGTCCGACTCGGGCGCGACGGTGGCCCTGGACCTGGAGATCACCCCGGAGCTGCGGCTGGCGGGCCTGGCGCGTGACGCGATCCGCCTGATCCAGGAGGCCCGGAAGAACTCCGGCCTCGACGTGGCCGACCGCATCGCGCTGCGCTGGACCTCCGAGTCCCCGGAGGTCGTGACGGCCCTGACGGACCACGCGGCCCTCATCGCGGACGAGGTCCTGTCCACGGACTACGCGCAGGGCCCGGCCGACGACGCGTACGGCGACCCGTTCACGGACGAGTCCCTGTCCCTGACGTTCCGCCTCCGCAAGGCGTAACCCAGGCCGGAGAGGCCCGCACCCCCCGTGGGGGTGCGGGCCTCTCCGCTGTCCCCTGCCCGCCCTTCCACCGCACCAGGCAGCCGCCATCGGCCAGATCCAGCCCCGCCCGGGGGCACCTCCCAGCGGTAGCTGGGGGAGTTCGAGGCGCGGGGTCCGGGGGCAGGGCCCCCGGACCTCCGCCGGACGCACCACGGGGTACGCGAACGGGCCGGGCCCGGGTTCCGATGGGAACCCGGGCCCGGCCCGTGAAGCGGCTGCCGACAGACGCGGCGGCGGCGCCTAGTTGTCGTCCTCGTCGATCAGGAAGCCCCGCATGGGAGACGGCGCCTGCTGCATCGGCTGCGGCGCGGCCGGCCGCACCGGAGCCATCGGCTGGGTCATCGCCGGGGACATCTGCTGCTGGCCGCCGTACGACGGGCCTGCGCCCATCGGGGAGGGACCGCCCATGGGGGACGGGCCACCCATCGAGGGACCGCCCATGGAGTGGCCCATGGCACCGGCCGGAGCCATGGAAGGAGACGGCGAGGGCGGCAGCGCGGGACCGGCGGGCCCACGCGGCGGGGCCAGGGAGTCGTCGGCCTGGGTCTCCAGCTGGCGCAGCTGCGACTCCAGGTAGGACTTCAGGCGCGTACGGTACTCACGCTCGAAGCCCCGCAGGTCCTCAACCTTGCGCTCCAGCGTGGCACGGGCGGACTCCAGGGAGCCCATCGCGACGCGGTGCTTCTCCTGCGCGTCCCGCTCCAGCGCGTCGGCCTTGGCGCGGGCGTCCCGCTCCAGGCCCTCGGCGCGGCTGCGCGCCTCGCCGACGATCTTGTTGGCCTCGGAACGGGCCTCCGCGATCGCCTGGTCGGCGGTCTGCTGCGCCAGCGACAGGACACGGGCGGCGCTGTCGCCACCGGGACCCTGCTGCGGGAGCTGCTGCGGCTGCTGCTGGTGCATCTGCTGGCCCATCGGCTGCATCTGCTGGCCCATCGGCTGCATCTGCTGGCCCATGGGCTGCATCTGCTGGCCGAGCGGGTTCTGGCCGCCCATGGACTGCTGGCCCATGCCCTGCGGGCCACCCATGGGGTGCTGCTGCATGGGACCGCCCATGGGGCCGCCCATCGGGCCGGGGCCCTGCTGGCCCTGGCCGCCGGGGCCCGGCGGGAGCTGCGGCTGGCCGCCCGGGAGCTGCGGCGGGCCCATCTGCGGCTGCTGCTGCTGCGGCGGGCCGGATATGGCCGCGGGCACGGGGGCACCGGGGCCGCGCTGGTCCTGGGGCTCCGGCTTGCGCATGCCCTGCTGCTGCTGGTTCTGCGCGGCGGCACGCGTGGCGGCGGCCAGCTTGGCGCGCAGGTCCTCGTTCTCGCGCAGCAGGCGCGTCAGCTCGGACTCGACCTCGTCGAGGAAGGCATCGACCTCGTCCTCGTCATAGCCTTCTCGCAGGCGGACGGTCGTGAACTGCTTGTTCCGCACGTCCTCGGGAGTCAGCGGCATGTCTTCTTCACCTCTACGTAGTCGTCGGCAGTCGGCAAGACCGTATCGGGACTGTCCCCGCGCGCGCGGAGAAGCTCATCGTTCACACGCTTCTCGCAGCGGTGCTCACGAAACTGATGAGGATGTAAACGATGATCATCAGAACGAAGAAGGACAGGTCGAGTGCCACGCCCCCGAGACGCAACGGCGGAATGAAACGCCGGAGAAGCTTGAGCGGTGGATCGGTGACAGTGTAGGTGGCCTCAAGAACGACCACCATCGCCTTGCCGGGCGTCCATGAACGTGCGAACTGGAACACGTAGTCCATGACCAGTCGGAAGATCAGCACGATCAGGAAGCACATCAGCGCGATGTAGACCACTTGCAGTGCGACGCCCATCCCGCGCTTCCCTCTCCCCGTTTCTCGCTCTGTTCCCGGTCCCGTGTCTGACGGATCGGTCTAGCTTTGGTTGAAGAACCCGCCCTCCGCGATGCGAGCCTTGTCCTCCGCCGTGACATCGACGTTAGCAGGCGACAGCAGGAACACCTTCTGTGTCACGCGTTCAATACTGCCGTGCAGGCCGAAGACGAGACCGGCGGCGAAGTCCACGAGACGCTTCGCATCCGTGTCGTCCATCTCCGTGAGATTCATGATCACCGGAGTGCCCTCACGGAAGTGTTCCCCGATGGTACGGGCCTCGTTGTAGGTCCGGGGGTGCAGCGTCGTGATGCGGTACGGCTCCCGCTCGGAGACGACCTTGGGCATGATCACGGGGGCGTTCTTCTCCAGGTTGGTGCGGTCAGGTGTGATGGACGCCACGGGGGCAATTCGCGCAGGACGTACGTTTTCCGCCGGGATTGGGATGGGTTCCCGCTGCGCCGGAGGCTGTGCGACTCGTACCGGTTCATCCGGTTCGGGCGTTTGGTGCACGGGTTGCCGGCGATCCCGGTCCCGATCCCGGGCCCGCTCCGGTTCCGGCTCGGGCTCGAACTCGTCGTCGGGGTCGTACCCCGGGTTGTCGTACCGGTCGTCCTCCACGAGGCCGAGGTAGACCGCCATCTTGCGCATCGCGCCGGCCATTCTCCGAGTCCTCCGCTCTGTGGTGGATCGCCCTGTCGCAGGTGCCGCTGTGTCACGAATGTCACCAACTGCCCGCGATCCACGTGGTCTGCCCGCCCATCAGCGGTAATGACCATATTTTCTGCTGTGGTCCGACTTTCTTGGCGACGTTACCCGAGCCGGGGTCTCGCGCCGAGTACCGCAGTGCCGACGCGTACATGTGTCGCACCGGCCGCAACGGCCTGTTCCAGATCCGCGCTCATCCCGGCCGACACCATCGTGGCAGCCGGATGGTCCGCGCGCAGGCGGGATGACAATTCCACCAGCCGCTCGAAAGCGGCCTGTTCGCGCCCCGCGTACGGACCGGACAGCGGGGCGACGGTCATGAGGCCGTCGATCCGCAGTCCTGGCGCCCCCGCGACGAGGTCCGCCAACTCCGCGAGCTGCTCCGGCGCGGCCCCGCCCCGGGCCCCCCGCTCGCCCGACTCTGCGTCGAGGGCGATCTGCACGAGGCAGCCGAGTTCCCGGCCGGCGCTCGAAGCGGCCGCGGAGAGGGCAGTCACGAGCTTCGGACGGTCGACGGACTGCACCACATGCGCGTATCCCGCCACGGAACGGACTTTGTTCGTCTGCAACTGGCCGACGAAGTGCCAGCTGAGTGGCAGATCCGCGCAGGCCGCCGCCTTGGGGGCCGCATCCTGGTCGCGATTCTCCGCAACATGACGGACGCCCAGCTCCGCCAGCAGTCGTACGTCGCTCGCGGGATAGGTCTTGGTGACCACGATGAGCGTCACCTCTTCCCGCTCGCGTCCCGCGGCCGCGCAGGCGGACGCGATGCGCTCCTCCACCCGCTCCAGGTTCTCCGCGAGTTCCGGCTTACGGTCCGTCATTTCCTATTCCAACCAGACATATCCGGCAAGCCGCCCGGTCACCCGGTCGCGGCGGTACGAGAAGTGGTCCCGCGACTCCAGTGTGCAGACCGCCGACCGGAGACTGCCGGTCACCCCCGCCTCCGCGAGCTGGGCGTGCACCCCGGCGACCACGTCGACCGCCGGTGTCCCCCAGCTCGTCTCGGCCCGGGTGGCCGGGACCACTTCGGATACCGCGTCCCGCATCTCGGCGGGCACCTCGTAGCACCGCCCGCAGACGGCCGGTCCGGTACGGGCGACGATCCGCCCGGGCTCCGCCCCGAGGGCGACCATCGCCTCGACCGCGGCGGGGACCACCCCCGCGACCAGGCCGGGCCGGCCCGCGTGGGCGGCGCCCGCGACCCCGGCGACGGGGTCGGCCAGCAGGACCGGCGTGCAGTCCGCGGTGAGCACGGCGAGGGCCAGGCCCCGACGGGCGGTCACCACCGCGTCCACCGAGGGGATCCGGGCCTGCGCGTCCCAAGGACCGTCGACCACCGCCACGTCCCGGCCGTGCACCTGGTTCATCCAGACCACCAGGTCCGGTTCGAGCCCCAGGGACCGGGCCGCGCGCGCCCGGTTCGCGAGAACGGCGGCCGGGTCGTCTCCGACCGCGCCGCCGAGGTTGAGCTCTTCGTACGGAACGGCGCTCACCCCGCCCCACCGGTCGGTGAAGGCGAAGTGGGCGCCGCCCACGTGATGCTGCTCCGGTGTCACTTCAAGAAGTCCGGGACATCCAGTTCCTCGGCCGGGCTGTCCTGGTACGGCCGGGCCGTCGGGACCTGCGGCGCGGGGGCCTCGACCGGAACCTCCACCGGGGCCGGCGGGTCCTCGCGGGGGGTGACCGTACCCAGGCCGCCGAAGGCCGGGCGGACCGGCTCGGCCGCGCGGACCGGCGCCGGGGCCGGCTCCTCGCGCTTCGTGGACGCGGCGCCGATGACGTTGTCCCGGCGGGCCGGGGGCTGTCCGCCGTCGAAGCCGGCGGCGATGACGGTGACCCGTACCTCGTCGCCGAGCGCGTCGTCGATGACGGCGCCGAAGATGATGTTCGCCTCGGGGTGCGCGGCCTCGCTCACCAGCTGCGCGGCCTCGTTGATCTCGAAGAGACCGAGGTCCGAGCCGCCGGAGATGGAGAGCAGCACGCCGCGGGCGCCGTCGATGGACGCCTCCAGCAGCGGCGAGGAGATCGCCATCTCGGCCGCGGCCACCGCGCGGTCGTCGCCGCGGGCCGAGCCGATGCCCATCAGGGCCGAGCCCGCCTCGGACATCACGGACTTGACGTCGGCGAAGTCGAGGTTGATCAGACCCGGGGTCGTGATGAGGTCGGTGATGCCCTGGACACCCGAGAGCAGGACCTGGTCGGCCGACTTGAAGGCGTCGAGCACGCTGACCTGGCGGTCCGAGATGGACAGCAGCCGGTCGTTGGGGATGACGATGAGGGTGTCGACCTCTTCGCGGAGCTCGGCGATGCCGTCCTCCGCCTGGTTCGCGCGGCGCCGGCCCTCGAAGGTGAACGGCCGGGTGACCACACCGATCGTCAGGGCGCCGAGCGAGCGCGCGATGTTGGCGACGACGGGTGCGCCGCCGGTGCCGGTGCCGCCGCCTTCACCGGCGGTGACGAAGACCATGTCGGCCCCCTTGAGGACCTCCTCGATCTCCTCGCGGTGGTCCTCTGCCGCCTTGCGACCGACGGCCGGGTTGGCGCCGGCGCCGAGGCCCCGGGTGAGTTCACGGCCGACGTCGAGCTTGACGTCGGCGTCGCTCATCAACAGCGCCTGGGCGTCCGTGTTGATGGCGATGAACTCGACGCCCTTGAGACCGACCTCGATCATTCGGTTGATGGCATTGACACCACCGCCGCCGACACCGATGACCTTGATGACTGCGAGGTAGTTCTGCGGTGCTGCCACGTCGAAGGCCTCTCGCCTCGATTACGTGTCGTCGCCTCGCGGCCTGCGTTGCGACGACTGATGCCGAAATGGGGACGGTCCGAACGCGCCGACCCGAACCCTCACCCTGAAGTTTAGGGTTAGGGGTATGTCTGTTCCTTGGACTCTTCCGAACAGGACACTAAGTCGACAAGTAGCGCGTGTTCAACGAACACGCCGAACCTCCCGTTTTTCTTTTCACCCTATGTGATCACCCGTATCGCTGGCCAACCAGGGTGCTCCGCTGTTGGACCGGGCGTCAACTCCCGGACAGCGCAGGGGCGGTGGGGACGCTCACGTCGAAGTGACCGGCCTTGGGCGCGGCCTTCAGCAAAGCGGTCAGAGCCCGCCCCTTCGCGTCGCTCTGTTCGCCGCTCCCCCACGCCACGGTCCGACCCCGGGTCAGCTCAAGCACCACCGAATCGTACGAACCCACCTTGACCTGCAGCGTCTCCTTGGCGACCGGTTCCGGGAGGGCGCCGGCGACGAGTACGGCCTCGCGCAGCAGCCGTTCCTCGTCGAAGCGGCGGGCGCTCGGAGACCGCTTCGCGTTCAATTCGAGGACCGGAACGCCCGCGGGTGCTTTCGGAACCGTGTCGAACCGCACACCCGAAGCGTCCACTTCTACGAAGTTGGCGTCCTTTTTGATGAGCAGGACGGGTTTGCGTTCCGTCACTTTCAGCCCGATCCCGTGCGGCCAGGCCCGCACCACATCGACCGAATCGATGCGGGGCAGGCGACCGCGGACGCGGCCTTCGATCTCGTCGGTGTCGACGCTCACCAGGGGGGCGCCGACCGGGACGGCCGCCGCGGCCAGCACCTGCTCGGGAGTGAGCACCTCGGTGCCGGTCGCGGTGACCTTCTCGACGCGGAGCCAGGAGGAGCCGTAGAACGCCCAGGTGCCGCCCGCGGCGAGGAGCACCGCGGCCGCCAGCGAGGCGAGCGCAGGGCCCCGGCGCAGGCGCCTGCCGGGGCCCTGAGGGCCGGATCCCTTCGACGACTTCGGGGGTTTGGACGGCTTGGGAGAGCCGCTGCCCTTGCGGGCGGACGGGCCGGAGCCCTGGTTCCCACGCTGTGCGGTCGTCGCTCCGGCCACTGATGCGCCTCCTGCGTCTTGGCTACCCGCCTCAGCGGGACCGGTGGGCCGCGATCGCCTCGTACACCATGCCGACCAGCAGGTCGTCGGCGTCCCGGCGGCCGAACTCACCTGCGGCCCGGGACATCTCGTACAGACGGTGCGGGTCGGACAGCACCGGGAGGACCTGGCTGAGCACCCACTCGGGCGTCAGTTCCGCGTCGTCCACGAGCAGGCCGCCACCGGCCTTGACCACCGGCTGGGCGTTGAGCCGCTGTTCGCCGTTGCCGATCGGCAGCGGGACGTACGCGGCGGGCAGCCCGACGGCGGAGAGTTCGGCGACGGTCATCGCGCCCGCGCGGCACAGCATCATGTCGGCGGCGGCGTACGCGAGATCCATCCGGTCCACGTACGGTACCGGCACATACGGCGGCATCCCGGGCATGTTGTCGACACGCGGCAGTTCGTTCTTCGGCCCGACGGCGTGCAGGATCTGGATCCCGGAGCGCTGGAGGGTCGGAGCGACCTGCTGGATGACCTCGTTGAGGCGCCGGGCACCCTGCGAGCCGCCGGAGACCAGCAGCGTCGGCAGGTTGGGGTCCAGGCCGAAGGCGGCGCGCGCCTCCGGGCGGACCGCGGCCCGGTCCAGGGTCGAGATCGAGCGCCGCAGCGGGATGCCCACGTAGCGGGCGCCGCGCAGCTTGCTGTCGGGGGTGGAGACCGCGACGGCGTGCGCGTACCGCGAGCCGATCTTGTTGGCCAGTCCCGGCCGGGCGTTGGCCTCGTGGACGATGATCGGCACCCCGAGCCGCTTGGCGGCCAGGTAGCCGGGCAGCGCCACGTAGCCGCCGAAGCCGACGACGCAGTCGGCCTTGGTGCGCAGGAGGATCTCCTCGGCGGCCTTGATCGTGCCGCGCAGCCGCCCGGGGACGGTGATCAGTTCCGGAGTGGGCTTGCGCGGCAGTGGCACTGCGGGGATCAGGCCCAGCTCGTAACCGCGTTCCGGCACGAGGCGGGTCTCAAGTCCGCGCTCGGTGCCGAGGGCGGTGATGCCCACTGAAGGGTCCTGCCTGCGCAGGGCGTCCGCGAGGGCGAGCGCCGGCTCGATGTGGCCGGCGGTCCCCCCACCGGCGAGTACGACATGCACCGAAATTCACCGCTCTCCGGACGGACGCTTCTTGACGCGCCGTCTCATCGACTTCCATCTCACCCCGGTCCGCCTCCAGCCGGTTTTCGGCTGCCGCATCGCGAGGGCCGCGCGCGCCGCCGGCTCCTCACGCGCGAAGGCGATGAGCAGTCCGACCGCGAACATGGTCGGCAGCAGGGCCGACCCCCCGTAGGAGAACAGCGGGAGCGGGACCCCGGCGATCGGCAGCAGGCCGAGCACCGCACCGATGTTGATCACGGCCTGGGCCGTGATCCAGGTGGTCACGCCTCCCGCGGCAAACCGTACGAAGGAGTCCTCCGTGCGTCCGGCCACGCGGATACCCGCATAGCCTAGAGCCGCGAACAGGGCGAGCACCGACAGCGTCCCCGCCAGACCCAGTTCCTCCCCGGTGATGGCGAAGATGAAGTCCGTGTGGGCTTCGGGTAGTTGTCCCCATTTTTCCACACTGGCTCCCAGACCGGAACCGAACCATCCGCCCGAAGCGAGGGCGTAGATCCCGTGCACGGCCTGCCAGCAAAGGTCGTTCTTGCCCGGATCTGTCGCGCCGAGGCACTCCAGCCGGTCCATCCGGTGCGGGCTCGTCTTGATGAGCAGTGCGACGATCACACCAGTGAACGCCAGCACCGCGACGAACAGCCGTGTCGGCGCTCCCGCCAGCCAGAGCAGGCCGAACAGGACGGCGCCTAGGATCATCGCGGTGCCCATGTCACCGCCCAGCATGATCAGCCCGAGCAGCAGGAAGGCCACCGGGACCAGCGGCACCAGCAGGTGCTTCCACTGGCTGAGCAGTCCCTTGTCGCCCTTGCGCGCCAACAGGTCGGCGCCCCACAGGATCAGGGCCAGTTTGCCGAACTCACTGGGCTGCAACATGAACGGACCGCCAAGGGAGATCCAATTCTGGTTGCCGTTGATCGAGACCCCTATCCCGGGGAGCTGGACCAGGACCATCAGGAACAGGGTGCCGGCGAGCACCGGATAGGACAGCGCCCGGTGCAGTTTGACCGGCATCCGGGAGGCGATCAGCATCAGTCCGGTCCCGATCAGGGCCGCCAGGAACTGCTTCTTGAAGAAGTACGCGTCACCCAGGCCGAGCTGGAGCGCCTTGATCATGGAGGCCGAGTAGACCATCACCAGGCCGAGCACGGTGATGAGCAGCGAGCTGCCGAAGATCAGGTAATACGCCGTGAGCGGGCGGTCCCAGGCCTTGCGCAAGTGCGCTTGCGTGCGCCGCAGACCGGCCAGCGGCCCGCGCCCGGCGGGCCGCCGCACACTCGCCGCGGGGCGCTTGCGGCCCTGTGCCTTGACGGCGGACGGCCGCCGCCCCGGCAGCATCTGCTTGGCCGGCATCTGTGATCTTCCCCTCCACTCGTACGAGGCGAGCGGTCGGCCGGAGGACCCGTCGGCCTGTTCGACCTAGGATCTCTCGGCGGCCAGTTCGCGCACCGCGTCCGCGAACGCGTCCCCACGCTTGTTGTAGTTCGCGAACATGTCCATCGAGGCGCAGGCAGGTGCCAGCAGGACCGTGTCGCCGGGCTCGGCGAGCCGGGCCGCTTCCCGGACCGCTGCGAGCATCGCCCCAGTGTCGGTCCGGGCGAGGTCGACGACCGGGACCTCGGGGGCGTGTCGCGCCAGCGCGTCGGCGATCAGCGCCCGGTCGGCGCCGATCAGCACCACGCCGCGCAGCCGCTTCGCCGACTTCCGGACCAGTTCGTCGAAGGTCGCGCCCTTGGCGAGGCCCCCGGCGATCCAGACGACCGGCTCGAAGGCGGCCAGGGAGGCCTCGGCCGCGTGCGTGTTGGTGGCCTTGGAGTCGTCGATGTACGTGACCCCGTGCACCGCCTCCACGTGCGCGACCCGGTGGGCGTCGGGGCGGAAGTCGCGCAGCCCGTCGCGGACCGCGCGCGGCGGGACGCCGAAGGCGCGGGCCAGGGCCGCCGCGGCGAGCGCGTTGGCGATGTTGTGCGGGGCGGGCGGGTTGACGTCCGCGACGTGCGCGAGCTCCTGGGCGTTCTTCTGCCGGTTCTCCACGAAGGCGCGGTCGACGAGGATGCCGTCGACGACGCCGAGCATGGAGGGGCCGGGGGCGCCGAGGGTGAAGCCGATCGCCCGGCAGCCCTCTTCGACGTCGGCGTTCTCGACCAGTTCCTCGGTGGCCGGGTCGGCGACGTTGTAGACGCAGGCCACGGTGTTGCCCTCGTAGATGCGGCCCTTGTCGGCGGCGTACGCCTCCATGGAGCCGTGCCAGTCGAGGTGGTCCGGGGCCAGGTTGAGGACGGCCGCCGAGTGGGCGCGCAGCGAGGGCGCCCAGTGCAGCTGATAGCTGGAGAGTTCGACGGCGAGCACGTCGTACGTCTCCTCGCCGAGCACCACGTCGATGATGGGCGTGCCGATGTTGCCGACGGCCGCGGTCCGCAAGCCCGCCGACTTCAGGATCGACGCGAGCATCTGGGTTGTGGTGGTCTTGCCGTTGGTCCCGGTGATCGCCAGCCAGGGGGCCGCACCGGGGCCGCGCAGCTGCCAGGCGATCTCCACGTCCCCGACCACGTCGACGCCGGCCTTCGCGGCGGCCGCGAACAGCGGGCTGTCGGGCTTCCAGCCGGGCGAGGTGACGACGAGGCCGGTGCCTTCGGGGAGGGTTTCCGCGTCGCCGAGGCGTACGGAGATCCCCAGCTCGCCGAGTTCGGCGGCGCGGGCGCGGTGGCCCTCGCTGTCGCCGCCGTCGACGACGGTCACGACGGCGCCGAGGCCGGCCAGGGCGCGGGCGGCGCTGACGCCGCTCACGCCGAGGCCGGCGACGGTGATGTTCATGCCCTGCCAGGAGGTCACTTGTCGGCTGCCCATCCCGCGTAGAAGAGACCGAGACCCACGATCACGCACATGCCCTGGATGATCCAGAAGCGGACCACGACAAGGACTTCGGACCACCCCTTGAGTTCGAAGTGGTGCTGCAGCGGTGCCATCCGGAAGACGCGCTTCCCGGTCAGCTTGAAGGAGCCGACCTGGATGACGACCGACATGGTGATGAGGACGAAGAGGCCGCCGAGCAGGGCGATCAGGAACTCCGTGCGGGAGCAGATCGCCAGACCGGCGAGCGCGCCGCCCAGCGCCAGCGAGCCGGTGTCACCCATGAAGATCTTGGCGGGCGAGGTGTTCCACCACAGGAAGCCGAAGCAGGCGCCCATCAGGGCGGAGGCGACGACCGCGAGGTCCAGCGGGTCGCGCACCTCGAAGCAGGCGCCCGGGTTGGTCAGGTCCTGCGCGTTCACGCAGGACTCCTGGTACTGCCACACGCCGATGAAGGTGTAGGCGCCGAAGACCATCACCGCCGCGCCGGTGGCCAGGCCGTCCAGGCCGTCGGTCAGGTTCACGCCGTTGGACATCGCCAGGATCATGAACAGTGCCCAGACGACGAACAGCACCGGGCCGATCGACCAGCCGAAGTCCGTGACGAACGACAGCCTGGTGGAGGCCGGGGTCAGCCCGCGCGAGTCGGAGAACTGGAGCGCGAGCACCGCGAAGGCGATGCCGACGATCAGCTGTCCGGCCATCTTGGCCTTGGCCCGCAGACCCAGCGAACGCCGCTTGACGATCTTGATGTAGTCGTCCAGGTAACCGACCAGGCCCATTCCCGCCATCAGGAACAGGACCAGCAGACCCGAGAACGTGGGCTCGCTGGAGGTGATCACCTTCGTCAGGGCGTACGCGATGAGCGTGGCCAGGATGAAGGAGATACCGCCCATGGTGGGCGTGCCCTTCTTCCCGGCGTGGCCGCGGGGGCCGTCGTCACGGATGAACTGGCCGTAGCCCTTGCGGGCCAGCAGCTTGATCAGCAGCGGCGTTCCGACAACGGTCAGGAACATGCCGATGACACCGGCGAACAGGATCTGCCTCATCGGTCGGCGACCTCGCCCTCGCGCTCAAGGAGCGCCAGCGCGACCCGCTCCAGGCCGATCGACCTGGAAGCCTTCACCAGCACGACGTCCCCCGGGCGCAGTTCACTGCGCAAAAGGTCCACCGCCGCCTGCGCGTCGGACACGACCACCGACTCCTCACCCCACGAACCCTCGTTATATGCGCCCAGTTGCAGCCAGGACGCTTCCCGGCCCCCGACTGCCACGAGCTTGCTCACGTTGAGCCGGACGGCAAGCCGTCCCACCGCGTCGTGCTCGGCCAGCGATGCGTCACCGAGTTCGGCCATGGGGCCGAGCACCGCCCACGTGCGCCCCCCGTTCGCCCTGGCGGCGCCGCCCATCGCGGCCAGCGCTCGCAGAGCGGCCCGCATGGACTCGGGATTCGCGTTGTAGGCGTCGTTGACGATCGTCACGCCGTCGGCCCGCTCGGTGACCTCCATCCGCCACCGGGACAAGGTGCCCGCTCCGGATAGCGCGGTGGCGATCTCCGAGGTGGACATGCCCAGTACATGGGCCACGGCGGCAGCGGCGAGCGCGTTCGACACGTGGTGCTCACCGTACAGGCGCAAGGTCACATCGCTGCACCCGGTCGGTGTGTGGAGTGTGAAGGCGGGCTGTCCCCCGGGGGTCATCCGTACCTCGGTGGCCCGGATGTCGGCGTCGTCGGCCTCGCCGAACAGGACCGTACGGGCCTTCGTACGGGCGGACATGGCGCGCACGAGCGGGTCGTCGGCGTTGAGGACGGCGACTCCGCCCTCGCTCTCCGCGGGAAGGGCTTCCACCAGTTCGCCCTTGGCCTGCGCGATCTGCTCGCGGCCGCCGAACTCGCCGATGTGGGCGGTCCCGACGTTGAGGACGAGCCCGATGCGCGGCGGGGTCAGGCCGGTGAGGTACGCGATGTGGCCGATCCCGCGGGCCCCCATCTCCAGTACCAGGTGCCGGGTTTCGGCGGTGGCCTTCAGGGCGGTGAGCGGCAGGCCGATCTCGTTGTTGAGGGAGCCCGGGGTCCACACGGTGGGCGCGTGGGCCTGGAGCACCTGCGCGATGAGGTCCTTGGTGGAGGTCTTGCCCGCGGAGCCGGTCAGGGCCACCACGTCGGTGCCGAGGCGCCCGACGACGGCCCGCGCGAGGGCGCCGAGCGCCTTCTCCACGTCGGGGACGACGATGGCGGGTACGCCGACCGGCCGGGCCGCGAGGACGGCCGCGGCTCCGGCGGCGACGGCGCGCCCGGCGTAGTCGTGGCCGTCGACGTGCTCGCCGTCGAAGGCGGCGAACAGGCTGCCGGCCTCGACCTGGCGGGAGTCGATGACGACGGGACCGCTGATCTGCACGGACGGATCCGGTATGTCGTGGGGCCGCCCGCCGGTGATGTCGGCGATCTCGGCGAGGGAGAGGGCGATCACTGGTTCACCTCGGCCTGTCGGGCATTGCGCTGCTGTGTCTCGATGGCCGCGCGGAGCACCTCGCGGTCGTCGAAGGGGCGTACGACGCCCGCGGTGTCCTGGCCCTGCTCGTGGCCCTTGCCCGCCACCAGTACGGTGTCGCCGGGCCGGGCGAGCGCGACGGCGGCGGCGATGGCCGCGGCCCGGTCGGCGTCGACGAGGACGGCGCCGCGTTCGGCGGGCGGTACGGACACCGCGCCCTCGAACATCGCGGCGAGGATCGCGAGGGGGTCCTCGGAGCGCGGGTTGTCGGAGGTCAGGACGGCCACGTCGGCGAAGCGGGCGGCCGCGGCGCCCATCGGGGCGCGCTTGGTGGTGTCGCGGTCGCCGCCGCAGCCGAGCACGATGTGCAGCCTGCCCTCGGTGACCTCGCGCAGGGCGCGCAGGACCGATTCGACGGCGTCGGTCTTGTGCGCGTAGTCGACGACGGCCAGGTACGGCTGTCCGGCGTCGACCCGCTCTAGCCGGCCGGGGACGCCGGGGACCGCGGCGACGCCGTCGGCGGCGGTCTGCGGGTCGAGGCCGGCGGCGGCGAGGGTGACGATCGCGGCGACGGTGTTGGCGACGTTGAACGGGCCGGGCAGCGGCGCGGTCGCGCGTACGCGCCGTCCTTCGGGGCCGACCAGGGTCAGGGTGGAGCTCGCGGGTCCGAACACGACGTCCTCGGCGCGCCAGTCGGCGGCCGGGTCGCCCGCGGCGGAGAAGGTGACGACCGGGATCGGCGCCTCCTTGGCCAGGCGGCGGCCGTACTCGTCGTCGAGGTTGACCACGCCCCGGCGGGCCCGGCGCTCGGTGAAGAGCCCCGCCTTCGCCTGGAAGTAGTCCTCCATGCCCGTGTGGAACTCCATGTGCTCCGGGCTCAGGTTGTTGAAGACCGCGACGTCGAAGACGCAGCCGTCGACGCGGCCGAGCACCAGGGCGTGGCTGGAGACCTCCATGGCGACGGCCTCGACCCCGCGTTCGCGCATGACCGCGAAGAGGGCCTGGAGGTCGGTCGCCTCGGGGGTGGTCCGCTCGGACTTGATGCGCTCGTCGCCGATGCGCATCTCGACGGTGCCGACGAGTCCGGTGGTGCGGCCCGCCGCGCGCAGTCCGCCTTCGACGAGGTACGCCGTGGTGGTCTTGCCTGAGGTGCCGGTGATACCGATCTGGAGCAGGTGCTCGCCCGGACGGCCGTAGATCGTGGCGGCGAGTTCGCCCATCCGGCCGCGCGGGTCGGCGACGGTGAGGACGGGCAGGCCGGTCGCGGCGGCGCGCTCGGCCCCGGCGGGATCGGTCAGCACGGCGGCGGCGCCGAGGGCGGCCGCCTGGGCGACGAAGTCGGCGCCGTGCGTCCTGGCTCCCGCCAGCGCCGCGTACAGGTCTCCGGGGCGGACCGCACGGGAATCGTGCGTGATGCCGGTGATCTCCGCGGTGCCTGGCGCCGGGACGCCCAGCAGGGTGGCCAGCTCGCCCAGAGGGGTCGGGCGGGCGGACACGGGCCGTGGCGCTCCCGGCGGCACTGCCGGGGCGTCTTTCTGGGCGTTTCTGGGCTGATCAGCGTGGGGCACGGCGGTGAGCGTACCGGGCGCGGCGGGCCGCCCGCGAAGTGAGGGCCCGGCCTCGGTGCCGGTGGCCGTCTGGTTCCCGGGTTTCGGGGTGATCGTTGTCACTGATGGTGCCTCATCGCGTTTCTGGCGGGCCGGCCGGGCTGTGGGTCACTGACCGGGCTGCGGACTGGGCTGCGTACTCGGCTGCGGGTCGGCCGGCTGGGCGGCCTGCGGGCCGGATTCGTAGGTGACGGGGAGCCCGGCGGGGGCGGTCCCGGTAGGGGCGATCTGGAGGGTCTTCAGGGCGAACTCCATGACCTTCTTGTAGATCGGGCCGCAGATCTGGCCGCCGAAGTAGCTGCCCTTCGTGGGGTTCTGGATGGCGCAGTAGACGGTGACGCGCGGATTGTCGGCGGGCGCGAACCCGGCGAAGGAGGCCGTGTAGCCCTTGTAGCGGCCGGTGGCCGGATCCACCCGGTTGGAGGTACCGGTCTTGCCGCCGACGCGGTAGCCGGGGATGCGGGCCTTGGTGCCGGTGCCCTCCTGGTCGTCGACCACGGACTCCAGCATCTCGGCGAGGGACCTGGCGGTCTCCTGGCTGACCACGCGGCTGCGTTCGGGTGCCGGGGCCGGGGTGAAGCGGCCGTCGGGGCCCTTGGTGCCGCGGACGAGGGTGGGCTCGATGCGGACCCCGCCGTTGGCGATGGTCGAGTACACGGACGCCGCCTGCATGGCGTTGAGGGACAGGCCCTGGCCGAAAGGAATCGTGTACTGCTGGGAGGTGGACCAGGCTTCGGGCTTCGCGAGGATGCCGCGGGACTCGCCCGGGTAGTTCAGGCCGGTGGGCCGGCCGATGCCGAACTTGGTCAGGTAGGAGTGCAGGACCCTGTTGGCCTCGGGCTGGGTGGCACCGAGCTGGCCGGTGGCCAGGATGGTGCCGATGTTGGAGGACTTGGCGAGGACCCCGTTGAGGGTCAGGTACCAGGTCGGGTGGTCGATGTCGTCCTTGAACAGCCGGTCGCCCCGGTGCAGCCGGTTGGGGACCTCGACGTGGGTCTCCGGGGTGGCCTTCTTCTCCTCCAGTACGGCGGCCATCGACATCACCTTGGCGGTGGAGCCGGGCTCGTACACGTCCTGGAGTGCGGCGTTGCCCATGGCGGCGGAGCGGGCCCGGGTCAGGTCGTTGGGGTCGAAGCCGGGGGCGTTGGCCATCGCCAGCACCTCGCCGGTGCGGGTGTCCTGGACGATGACGTAGCCGCGGTCGGCCTCGGACTTCTGGACCTGCTCGGTGATGGCGCTCTGCGCCGCCCACTGGATGTCGCGGTCGATGGTCAGCTCGATGTCCTCGCCGGGCACGGCGGGCTTCTCGCTGGACCCGGCGGTGGGGACCCGGCGGCCGCCGGACTGGGCGTAGGTGACCTCGCCGTCCTTGCCGGACAACTTCTTGTCGAGGGAGGACTCCAGACCGCCGGCGCCCTTGCCCTCGGCGTTGACGTAGCCCAGTATCCCGGCGGCCAGGTCGCCGCCCGGGTACACGCGCTTGCTGCTGTCCTCGTTGAACACGCCGGCGAGGACGTTGGCACCGGGGCCGTTGTTCTTCTTGTCGGCCGCCGCCTTCTCCGCGAAGACCCGCTTGAGGTCCTTGATCTGGTTCCAGACCTGGGGGGTCTGGCGCTGGGCGAGGACGACGTACCGGGTGTTCTTGGTCTTCAGCCGCCCGGTGAGCTCCTTGGCGTCCTTGCCGAGGATGGGGGCGAGGAGGGCCGCGGCCTGCTCGGGGGCGTCCGGGGCCTTGCTGTCCTGCGGGGTGAACATCTTCGGGTCGGCGGTGATGTCGTACGCGTCGACGCTGGTGGCCAGGGCCACGCCCTTGCGGTCGGTGATCTCCCCGCGCTCGGCGGCCAGCTTGACGCTGGTGTAGCGGTTCTTGGAGGCCTCGGCGGAGAAGGCGGAGGCGTCGACGGCCTGGACCTGGAGCAGGCGCACGACGAAGGCGAGCATGACGAGGGTCAGGCCGACGCCGACGAGGCGCAGCCGGGGGCGGGGGCTGCCGAGCCGGATGGTGTGGGGCCGTCTGGGCGTCGCGGGCCGCCGGGTCGCCGGGCGCGAGGCCGCCGGGCGGGCCGTGGCTCCGCCGCGGGGCCGCCCCGGCCCGGGCACGCGCCGCCGCGGCGGCTCCTGCGGGCTCATGTGCCCGCCGCCGTCGGCCGCACCGCGTTCGAAGGCCGGGTCCGGGCGGGTCCCGGGTGGGGGTCCCTCCCGGACGGAGTCCGGGGGAGGGGGAAGGGCGGGGTGGGGGAAGGCCCCGCAGGGCTGCGCAACGGCACCGCGGCCATCGGCGTCACGACGTCACCTGCCTGGGTTGGGGTTGGGCTGCTGCGGAGGCTGGGGGGCGCCCCCGGGGGCCGCCGCGGCCGAAGGAGCGGCCGAGGGCGGCGGGCTCGCCGGAGCAGGCTGTTCGGCCGCCGCCGCGGAGCCGGCGACCTTGCCGTCCGGGCCGATGAAGACCGGGCTGCCGCCCGGGACCAGGCCCAGCTCCTGCGCCCGCCGCTGCAGCGCGTCGGGTGCCGAGTAGCCGTCCACGTCGCGCTGCAGCGCCTGCTCCTCGTCCGTGAGGGCGGTGGTCTCCTTCTTCAGCTTGCTGAGCTGGAAGGAGCCCTCGTTCAGGGCCGAGTTCAGCAGCAGCAGGCTGATCAGGCCGCCCGCGAGCAGTGCCACGACCAGCAGGACGAACGGCATCCGCGCCGCCTGCCCGCCGGACCCCGGCCGGGCGGGCCGGGCCGGGCGCACGGGGCGGCCGCCGAGTGCCCGGCCGAGGCGGGCCGCCTGCCCGCGGGTCAGCGTGGCGACCTTCCCGGCCTTGGTCACAGCCGCGCCTCCCGGATGCGTTCGACCCCGCGGAACCTCGCCGGGGCGGCCCGCCGGTTCTCGGCGATCTCCTCCTCGGTGGGCAGCTCAGCGCCGCGCGTCAGCAGCTTCAGCTTCGGCTGGTACTTCTCCGGGACCACCGGCAGCCCGGGCGGGGCAGTGGAGGCCGCGCCCGCCGCGAAGACCTGCTTCACGAGGCGGTCCTCCAGCGAGTGGTACGAGAGCACCGCGATCCGGCCGCCGACCGCGATCCGGTCCACGGCCGCCGGAATGGCCCTCTCCAGCCCCGACAGCTCGCCGTTGACCTCGATGCGCAGTGCCTGGAAGGTCCGCTTGGCGGGGTTGCCGCCGGTCCGCTTGGCGGCCTGCGGCAGGGAGTCGCGGATCAGTTCGACCAGCCGGGAGCTGTTGGTGAAGGGTTCCTTCTCCCGCTCCCGGACGATCGCGGACACGATGCGCTTGGCCTGCTTCTCCTCGCCGTACTGGCGCAGGATCCGGACGAGCTCGCCCGGCGCGTAGGTGTTGAGCACCTCGGCGGCGCTGATCCCCGTCGTCTGGTCCATGCGCATGTCCAGCGGCGCGTCCTGCGCGTACGCGAACCCGCGGTCGGCCTCGTCCAGCTGCATGGAGGAGACGCCCAGGTCGAAGAGGATGCCCTGGACGGCCGGGATCCGCAGTCCGTCGAGGACCTCGGCGAGGTCGGCGTAGATCGCGTGGACGAGGGTGGCCCGGTCGCCGAAGGGCGCGAGGCGCTCGCCGGAGAGCCGCAGGGCCTCCTTGTCGCGGTCGAGGCCGATGAGGTGGACCTCGGGGAACCGGGTCAGCAGGGCCTCGCTGTGGCCGCCGAGGCCGAGGGTGCAGTCGACGACGACGGCCCCGGGCCTCTCCAGCGCTGGGGCCAACAGGTCCAGGCACCGCTGGAGCATCACCGGGACATGTCGGGACTCGCTAGTCAAAGCGCCCTCTCAGATAACGGCGCGGCAGGCATACGCCGCGCCGCGCACGCGGAGTGTTACCAAGGGGCCGGGCGGCCGGTCAGGGCCGGGCTCCGGCCGGTTCGCGTCACTTTAGTGCAACGGTCGCCGCGGTCAACGAACCGCCTCGCGCGCCGTGCCCGTCTCTCTCTGTGAACCGGCAAAAGCCCTGAATCACCCGGACGGCCGCCCCCGCCTCACCCCTGTGGGTTAGCTCACAACAAGGCTGGTTGACCTTCTTTGTCCCTCCTCACTCAATGCCCGCACAAGCTGTGACCATTAACGTCGTATGCATGAAGACTTCCGCATCCCTGCCTGCCGACTCCGCGCCCCAGGCTTCCGGCGTCCGTTCCGTCACCGACCGGCTGGTCGAGGCGAACCGGCGGTACGCCGCGGAATTCACCGATCCCGGAATGGACGCCCACCCCGTCCTCCAGGTGGCCGTCGTGGCCTGCATGGACGCCCGTCTCGACCTGCACGCCGCCCTCGGCCTGGAGCTCGGTGACTGTCACACCATCCGCAACGCGGGCGGCGTGGTCACCGACGACACCATCCGGTCGCTCACCATCAGCCAGCGGGCGCTGGGCACCCGCGCGGTGATACTCATCCACCACACGGGCTGCGGCCTCGAAAGCCTGACCGAGGACTTCCGGCACGAGCTGGAGGACGAGGTCGGCCAGCGCCCCGCCTGGGCCGTGGAGGCCTTCCGCGACGTGGACCAGGACGTCCGCCAGTCCATGCAGCGGGTCCGGACGAACCCCTTCCTGCCCCACCGGGACGATGTGCGAGGCTTCGTCTTCGATGTGCACACCGGTCTCCTGCGGGAGATCGATCCCAGCTCTTGAGTGACACAAGGCCGTAACGCCGTCAACAATGCGGGGAGACACCCCCCGGGAACCTCCGGACGCGGTGTCCGTGTTTTCGGGGTGGGCCGGTCATGCGCCAAGGGCGTCGGCCCCGGAATTGGGCCGAGGAGAACCAGGTGACGACGTATGACGACCGAGCGAGCCTCGCGGATCTGACCAGCACGGCGGAGCGGGTGCGCCAGTCGGTCGAGAGCGTGATCGAGGGCAAGCCCGAGGTCGTACGCCTCGCGCTGACCGTGCTGCTCGCCGAGGGGCACCTGCTGATCGAGGACGTCCCCGGCGTCGGCAAGACCATGCTCGCCAAGACGCTCGCCAAGTCGATCGACTGCTCGGTCCAGCGCATCCAGTTCACTCCGGACCTGCTGCCCTCCGACATCACCGGCGTCAGCATCTACGACCAGCAGCGCCGCGAGTTCGAGTTCAAGCCGGGCGCGATCTTCGCGCAGATCGTCATCGGCGACGAGATCAACCGCGCCTCGCCGAAGACCCAGTCCGCGCTGCTGGAGTCGATGGAGGAGCGCCAGGTCACCATCGACGGCACGACGTACACGCTGCCGAGCCCCTTCATGGTCGTCGCCACCCAGAACCCCGTGGAGATGGAGGGCACCTACCCGCTGCCCGAGGCCCAGCGGGACCGCTTCATGGCCCGGGTCTCCGTCGGCTACCCCGGCCCCGAGGCCGAGCTCCAGATGCTCGACGTGCACGGCGGGCTCTCCCCGCTCGACGACCTCACGGCCGTCGCGCACGCCCACGAGATCGTCAAGCTCATAGAGGCCGTCCGCGAGGTGTACGTGGCCGAGCCCGTCAAGCGTTACGTCGTCGACCTGGTGTCCGCCACCCGCAGCCACCCGGACCTGCGCCTCGGCGCCTCGCCCCGGGCCACCCTGCACCTGCTGCGCGCCGTGAAGGCCTCCGCCGCTCTGGCCGGCCGGGACTACGTCCTGCCCGACGACGTCCAGGCGCTGGCCGGACCGGTCCTCGCGCACCGGCTGCTGCCCACCGCCCAGGCCCAGCTGAACCGGCGCACCGCCGAGCAGGTCGTCGGCGAGATCCTGCAGCGCACCCCCGTCCCGGCGCACGCCCGCGGCGAGATGCCGCCCGGCGCCGGCATCCGGGGCTTCTGATGAGCGCCGGTGCCCCGCGCGGCGCCGGCGGCGGGCTGCGCACGTCGCTGTCCGGTCTGACGACCCGCGGCCGGTCCTTCCTGGCCGCCGGGGTCGCCGCCGCGGCATGCGCGTACGTCCTGGGCCAAGGTGAGCTCCTCAGGGTCGGCCTGCTGCTCGCCGTACTGCCGCTGATCTGCGTCTACGCCCTGCACCGCACCCGCCACCGGGTCTCCGGCAGCCGTCGGCTCACCCCGGGGCGGGTCCCCGCGGGCGCCGAGGCACGGGTGCAGCTGCGCATGGACAACACCTCCCGGCTGCCCACCGGCCTCCTGATGCTCCAGGACCGCGTGCCGTACGTCCTCGGCCCGCGCCCCCGGTTCGTGCTGGACCGGGTCGAGCCCGGTGGGCGCCGCGAGGTGTCCTACCGGGTCCGCTCCGACCTCCGCGGCCGCTACCCGCTGGGCCCGCTCCAGCTGCGGCTGACCGACCCCTTCGGGCTGGTCGAGCTGACCCGCTCCTTCAGCACCTACGACACCCTCACCGTCATCCCGCGCACCGAGCCGCTGCCGCCGGTGCGCCTGACGGGCGAATCCTCCGGCTACGGCGACGGCAGCCGCCGCTCGCTGGCCCTGGCCGGCGACGACGACGTCATCCCGCGCACCTACCGGCGCGGCGACGACCTGCGCCGCGTCCACTGGCGCTCCACGGCCCGCTACGGCGAGCTGATGGTCCGCCGCGAGGAGCAGCCGCAGCGCAGCCGCGCCACCGTCCTGCTGGACACCCGCCAGATCGCCTTCGACGGCGCCGGTCCCGACTCCGCCTTCGAATGGGCCGTCTCCGGGGCCGCGTCGGCCCTGGTGCACCTCCTGGAGCAGGGCTTCTCGGTCCGGCTGCTCACGGACACCGGCGACTCGGTGCCCGGTGAGGGCGGCGGCTTCTCCTCCGGCAGGGACGAGTCCGCGGAGGCCGCCGGGCTGATGATGGACACCCTCGCGGTGGTCGGGCACTCGGACGGCGCCGGGCTCTCCCGGGCCTACGACGCGGTGCGCGGCGGCGGCTTCAGCGGATCCGGCGGGGAGGGGCTCCTCATCGCCTTCTTCGGCGACCTGGACGACGTACAGACGGAGCTGGCGGCCAGGATGCGCCAGCGCGCCTCGGGTGCGGTGGCCTTCGTACTGGACTGCGCGACCTGGGGCGGGCAGCCCGCGCCAGGGCAGGCCGTGCCTCCTGTGGAGGAGCGGCTGCGCAGACTCCGCGACGCGGGCTGGACCGCGCTGGCCGCCCCGCCCGGGGTGGCCTTCGCCGAGCTGTGGCGGCACGCCGGGACCACCGCGTTCACCACGGGAACCTCCGGAGGCCGGGCATGAGCGGGCGGGCGAGAGTGACGCTGTTCGCGGCGCTGGCGACGCTGCTCACCTCCTGGTCGCTGGTTCCGCTGGTCGAAACCGCGGGCTGGCTGCTCCAGGCGGCGCTGCTGCTGGGCGTGCAGTGCACCGTGGGTGCCGGGGCCCGGCGGGTGCCGCTGGCACGGTCGCTGACCGTGGCCGCGCAGCTCCTGGTCTCACTGCTGCTGCTCGCGATCCTCTTCGGCGGCAAGGGCGGGTCCACCGGGACCGGGCCGATGGCCTACCTGGTGACGGACTTCGGCGCCCTGTTCCGGCAGGGCGTGCGGGACGTGAGCACGTTCGCGATACCGGCCCCGCTGACGGACGGCATCCGGCTGCTGCTGGTGACCGGGGTGCTGCTGGTCGGGCTGCTGGTGGACCTGCTGGCGGTGACCGTACGGACGGCCGCCGCGGCGGGGCTGCCGCTGCTCGCGCTGTACTCGGTGGCCGCGGGCCTGTCGGGCGGCGGGAACGCTTCCTGGATCTCCTTCCTGCTGGCGGGCTGCGGGTACCTGATGCTGCTGCTGGCCGAGGGCCGTGACCGGCTCGCCCAGTGGGGCCGGGTCTTCGGCGGCGGCGCGCGCGACCGGACCACGGCCGCCTCCGGCCTGGGCGCCGGTGCGGGCGGCCAGGTGACGGCCCCGGTACGGACCGGCCGGCGGATCGGCGCGGTGGCCCTGGGCCTGGCGCTGGTGGTGCCGGCGGCGCTGCCCGCGCTCGGCGGCGGGTTGCTGGGCGCGGCGGGCGACGGCGACGGGGCCGGCAGCGGGGCGGGCGGGACGATCTCGGCGGTGAACCCGCTGGTCTCCCTGCAGAGCAGCCTGAACGCGCCGGACAACCGGGTGGTGCTGAAGTACCGGACGGACAGCCCGCAGCAGGGCGAACAGTACCTGCGGATCCTGGCCCTGGACGAGTTCAACGGGGTCAAGTGGGAGGCCTCCGGGCGGACCCTGATCGATGTTCCGGAGCGGATGCCGGATCCGCCCGGCCTCGGCGGCCCGGTCCTGAAGTCCGCGACCGAGGTGCGGACCAGCATCTCGGCGGCGGACAGCTACACCCAGCGCTACCTGCCCATGCCGTACCCGGCGACCTCGGTGGACATCGGCGGGAAGTGGCGGTTCGAGCCGGTCGGCCGGACCCTGGTCGGGGACCAGCTGGGCAAGGACAGGTTCCAGAACGTCCAGGGCGCGATGTACACGGTGCGCAGCCTGCTGCTCAAGCCGACGGCGCAGCAGCTGCAGAAGGCCCCGGAGCCGGACTCGGTCATCAAGGCCGAGTACACGAAGCTGCCGGACAACCTGCCGCCGGTGGTCGCCGACACGGCCCGCTCGGTGACGCAGGGGGCGAAGGACGACTACACGCGGGCGGTGAAGCTCCAGGACTTCTTCGCCGTGAACGGCGGATTCCGCTACAACACGAGGACGGCCTCGGGCACGGGTCCGCAGGCGGTCGCCCGCTTCCTGGCCGACAAGGAGGGCTTCTGCATCCACTTCGCG
This sequence comes from Streptomyces sp. NBC_00190, assembly GCF_036203305.1. Lineage (GTDB taxonomy): Bacteria > Actinomycetota > Actinomycetes > Streptomycetales > Streptomycetaceae > Streptomyces. Next base: position 2,398,708 of record NZ_CP108131.1, read on the forward strand.
TTCTCGATGGCTGCCATGTCCCGGTCGCTGGGCATCCCGGCGCGGGTGGCGGTGGGCTTCACCCCGGGTGAGGCGCAGTCGGACGGCAGCGTCAACGTGTCCATGCGGGACGCGCACGCCTGGCCGGAGCTGTACTTCGAGGGTGTGGGGTGGACGCGGTTCGAGCCGACGCCCCGGTCGGGCATCACGGTGCCGGACTACTCCCGGCCGCAGGTGCCGGCGGCCCAGCCGTCCGCGCCGGCGCCGCTGCCCTCGACGAGTGCGGTGGCACCGTCCGCCGCGCCGTCGAAGTCGGACGACTGCCCGCCGGAGGCGAAGAAGCTCGGCGAGTGCGGTGCGGCCGCGCCGAAGCCGGCCGCGTCCGGTGGCGGCGGGCCGTCGGCGACGGCCGTACTGGGCTGGACGGCGGGCGTGGCGGCGCTGCTCGGCCTGCCGCTGCTGCCCCTGCTGTGGCGGAGCCGGCTGCGGGCCCGGCGGCTGGGCACCGGCGAGGTACCGGCGGCCTGGCGGGAGTTGGGCGACGCCGCATGGGACGTGGGTGTGGTCCCTGACGAGGCCCTGTCGCCGCGCCGGGCGGCGGGCCGCGTCGTGGAGCTCGGCCGTCTGGAGCCGGAGGCCGCGGGCGCGGTCCATCGGGTCGCGGGTGCGCTGGAACGGGCCCTGTACGCGCCGCCGGGCACGGAGGTCTCGTACCCGGGGCTCGCGGACGACGTCCTGCTGGCCCGTGCGGGCCTGCTGGCCGGCGTCGGCCGGCCCGCCCGACTGCGGTCGCTGCTCCTGCCGCGCTCGGCGGCCCGGCTCTCCTGGGCCCTGATCCGCCGCTGGTCGGCCCTGACCTCGTCGGTCTCCGCCCGCCTGGCCGCACTGCGGCTGCGCCTGCCGCTCCGCGGCCGGGGCTGACGGGGCAGAGCCCCGCCCCGGGCGCACGGGCCGGGGTCTGGCACCCGCGGACGCGTGAACGCGCGAACGCGGCGAGGCTCGATCCCCCCGAGCCCCGCCGCGTCCGCGTACCGCGTCACGGAAGGAGGTACCCGGTCCGCTCCGCAGCCCCGTGCCGGCGGTGCGGACCGGGTCTCCTGTCCGTTGCTCCCAGTCTGGCGTCCGCGCAGGTGGGAGCCCATCCGTGCGCGTACTCATCTCCGTGCCTAGGTACGGGTACTCAGTCGCCGCGGCGGGCCCCACCAGTTGTACGGGCTGCGACGCCCCGGCGGCACCGCCGACTGGGGGGTCGGCCGCCCGGCTTCAGCGGTTTCCGCTGACCCGGCCCCGCAGCAGCAGCGACAGCGCCGAGTGCACGTCGTCGAGGGACCGCTCGCTCTGGAAGGACTGCCAGTCCAGGGCCGCCACCAGCACCATGCCGACCATCGCGGCGGCGGTCAGCGGCACGTCGATCTCCGCGCTCAGCTCCCCGCGCTCGACGCCCTCCCGCAGCACCGTCTCGACCACGGCCACCGCCTCCTGCCGGACGACCATCAGCGTGGACTGCCACGCCCGGTTGGTCCGCCACAGCTCGGCGACGTAGAGCTGGGTGAAGGCCGGGTACCGGTCGATGAAGACGAGACCGGCCCGGATCATCGCGTCGAGCGCCTCCACGCGACTGCCGCCCCGCGCCTCGGTCTCCTCCGCCGCCGTCCGCAGCGAGGCGGTCAGCAGCCCGACCCCGTGCCGCAGCAGCTCCTCGAAGAGCTCGTTCTTGCTGGCGAAGTTGTAGTAGACGGTGCCCTTCGCGACGCCCGCGCGCTCGGCGATCTCCTCGACCGTGGTCGCGGAGAACCCCTGCTCGGCGATGAGGGTCACGGCCGCCTCGTAGAGCTTCTGGCGGGTGGCCTGGCGGCGGCCGCCGCTGGTGCCCGTCCCGGGCTTGTGTTCCATGGCGCTGATTCTCACAGGTCAACGGGTCCTTACAGACTCAGTTCCGGGTGGAGCCGGTCCATCGTCCACACCTGCTTGCCGCGGGCGGCCAGCGCGGTGAGGGCGAGGGCGCCCGCAGTGAAGGCCACCAGGACCGCGCAGCCCTGCCAGACGGAGGTCAGGTCGCCGCCCGTGATGAGGTGGCGCAGGCTCTCGACGACGTACGACATCGGCAGGTACGGGTGGATGGCGTTGAAGAAGCCGGGGCTGGTCTGCACGGGGTACGTGCCGCCCGCCGAGGTGAGCTGGAGCATCAGGACGGCGAGGACCAGGATCCGCCCGGCGGCGCCGAACTTGGCGTTGAGCCACTGGACGATCGCCGCGAAGCAGCCGGTGACCAGCAGCAGGAAGCCGATGGTGCGGGCCGGGTGGGCCATCTGCAGGCCGAGGCCCGGGGCCCAGTGGAGCACGGACATGAGCAGGCCGACCTGCGCGGCGCCGATCCCCGCCACGGGCAGCCAGCCCGCGAGGGCGATCCGCCAGGGCGAGGCGCCCGCGGCCAGAGCCCGCTTGTTGAGCGGGGCGATGAGCATGTAGGCGACCATCGCGCCGACCCAGAGGGAGAGCGGGATGAAGTAGGGGGCGAAGCCGGTGCCGTAGTTGGGCGCCTTGTGCAGGGACTGGTTGGCGAGCCGGACCGGGTCGGCCATGACCTCGGTACGGGCATCGCGCTGCTGCTGGTCGTAGTCGGGGATCTGGCCGGCGCCCTTGTGGAGGCCGTCGGCGAGGTCGCGGTTGCCGTCGACCAGCTTGTACATGCCGCCGTCGAGGGTGTGGGCGCCGTCGCCGAGCTTGCCGACGCCTTCGTTGATGGCGCCGGAGCCGTCGGTGGCGGTGCCGAGGCCGGTGTGCAGCTGGGCCATGCCGGTGGCGACCTGGTGGGCGCCGGCGTTGAGGGCGTTGACCTGGGCGACGGCCGCGTCGAGGTCGGAGGCGAGGCCGGGGGCCCTGTCGACGAGCTTGCGGGCCTTGTTCTCCAGGTCGGTCAGCTGGGTGCGGAGCTTGGCGACGTCGCCGTTCGCGTTCTTGACGAGGGTGTTGACGTCGCCGGTGAGTTCGGCGGCCTCGGCGGCGTCGTCCTTGACCTTCTTGAGGTCGGGGCAGGAGGCCAGGTGCGGTTCCTTGCCCGGGGTGACGCAGTGCTTGGTGTAGTACGCGTCCGCGCCGGTCGAGGCCTTCTTGGCGGCGGAGGCGGCGGCCGGGGCCTTGTCGGCGAAGGTGTCGAGGTGGTTCTTGACCACCTTTGCGGTGTCGGCGACCAGCTCGGCGGTGTCCGCCAGGTTCTTGGGGTCCTGGACGAACGGGCGGGCCTTGTCGGCGGCGCCGTTGACCTTGTCGGCGAGCCGCTGGGTACCGGCCGCGACGTCCTTGGAGCCGGTTTCCAGCTTGGACGCGCCCGAGTTGAGCTTCTTCAGGCCGCTGTTGAGCTCGCCGGTCTTCTCCTCGGCCGTGTCGAGGCCGTCGGCGAGTTCCTTGGCGCCCTGCTGGGCCTTGCCCGCGCCGTCCTTGAGCTTGTCGGCGCCGTCGGCGGCCTCGGCGGTCTTGTCGTGCAGGTCGGAGAAGCTGACGAAGATCTTGTCGAGGAATCCGCGCGAGGCGTTGGTGGACGCCGCCGAGCGGACCTCGGAGAAGACGGTGCGCGAGATCGAGCCGACGATGTAGTTGTTCGCGTCGTTGGTGCGCACCTGGAGGGCCCCGGTGGTGGGGTCCTCGCCGGAGCTGGAGGCGATCTTCTCGCTGAAGTCGGCGGGCATGGTGAGGGACAGGTAGTACGTCCCGTTCTCCAGCCCCTTCGCGGCCTCCTCGGCGCTGACCTCGCGCCAGTCGAAGGTCTTGCTGTCGTGGAGCTTCTTGGTGATCGCGCCGCCCGCGTCGAGGCGCTCGCCGCCCACGCTCGTGCCCTTGTCGGCGTTGACGAGGGCGACGGGCACCTTGTCGAGGCGGCTGTACGGGTCCCAGAAGGACCAGAGGTACAGGGCTCCGTAGAGCAGCGGCAGCAGGAGGAGCGCCACGAGAGCGGCCCGGGGCAGCTTCCCCCGCCCGAACCGCTTCAGCTCAAGCGCGGCCAGCTTCGGCGAGCGCATCGTCCGCCCCCTTCGTTTCTTCGGTCTCGTTCTCGGCGTCGTTCTCGGTGTCCGCCTCGGCGGCCGGGGCTGCGTCCGCGGCCGGGTCCGCGCCTGCGTCCGGCGCGGCCGGTTCCTGCGGGCCGGTCCGCACGACGACGGCGTCGTCGGGGGCCTCGCTGCACACCGCGAGGACGGTGGTCCCGGCGGCGGCGATCGAGCGCAGCAGCGCCCAGGCCTCCGTGCGCTCGGTGTCGGAGAGCTTCAGGTCGAGGTCGTCCAGGGCCAGCAGCCGCGGCGAGCCCAGCAGCGCGATGGCCACGGACAGCCGTACGGACTCCAGGCGTTCCAGGTCCCGTACGGAGGTGCGCGGCCCCTTGGGCAGCGTGGTGAGGTCCAGCCCGGCGGTGTCCAGGGCGGCCTCGATCCGGGCCCGGGCGTCGGCCCGGCGCTCGGCCGGGGAACGCAGCAGGGCGCGGACCGGGCCGTCGTAGTGGCGGTGGAGCAGGGCGCCCTCGCGCAGCTGTTCGGCGACGGTGAGGGCCTGGTCGAGGTCGGTGACCCCGGCGACCGGTCCGAGGGCGGCTACCCGGCGGACGGCCGTCATGTGCTTCGGCAGCCGGTGGCCGCCGACCTCGGCGTGGCCCGCGGTGGGCTTCATGCGTCCGGTGAGGGCCAGGAGCAGACAGGTCCGGCCGGTGCCGGAGGGGCCTTCGACCGCGATGAGCGAGCCGGGCGCCGCGTCGATGCCGACTCCCCGGAAGGCCCAGCCGCGCGGGCCCTTGAGTCCGAAGTCCTCGGCTTTGACGGCCGCGCCGTGCGGGCTGTCCACGCCGTCCCCCTTCTTTTGAACTGACCAGTCAGTTCAAAAACTACCACCTTCCTGCCCACCGGGTGCCCAGTCGGGGGCAGTTGTCCCGGGAACGACCGAAAAGCCGCAGGTCAGAGCAATTGTCAGTGGCGCCCGTCACGATGGTGGGAACGCATCGACAGGAGGTTCGTCATGGCCACACCGTCCCCGTCCCCTGTCCACCCCGTCCTGCGGCGATCAGCAGCTCCCCCGGCCGCCCTCGACCTGCTCGCCAAGGCCCACACCGGCCTGGCCGAGGCCGCCCGGCTGACCCGGCCCAACGAGCGGTACGCCACCGCCCACCTCGCCGCGCTGCGCACCGCCGCGGCCGTGCTCGCCGCGCGAGGGCGGCCCGAGCCGGTCCACCCGCGGCGGCGGCCGCGGATCCGCAGCGCGTGGGAGGTGCTGCCGGAGATAGCGCCGGAGCTGACCGAGTGGAGCGCGCTCTTCGCCTCCGGCGCCGCCCGCCGGGCCCGGGCCGAGGCGGGCATAGCCGATGCGGCGACCGTCCGGGACGCGGACGATCTGGTGCGCGCCGTCGCGATGTTCCTGCGCCTGGTGGAGCGGATGCTCGCGATCCAGCCGCCGCAGCAGACGCTGCCGCAGGCCGTGCCGATCCCGCGTCCGGAGCGTCCGGACGCGGGATGAGCTGCCCCGCGGCGGGAGGCAATAGGGTGGGGCGGGGTGGGGCACTGACCGCTCCGCCTTCCCAAACCGCGCCGAGGAGCCATCAGCCGTGTCGGACACTTCCCGCCCCCGCGCCTCCCTTCGCACCGCCGTGGTGTGGGAGGTCCTCAAGGAGGCGCTCGACCGCCGGGTGAAGGCGACCGGGCGGGATGTGCTGGACGTGCTGGACACCGGTGGCGGCACCGGCAAGTTCGCCGTGCCGGTGGCCCGCCTGGGCCACCGGGTCACCGTCGTCGACCCCAGCCCGAACGCGCTGTTCGGGCTGGAGCGCCGGGTGGCCGAGGCCGGCGTCGCCGACCTGGTGCGCGGCGTACAGGGCGACGCCCAGGGCCTGTTGGAAGTCGTCGAGCGGGACGCGTACGACGCGGTGCTCTGCCACGGCGTGCTGGAGTACGTGGACGACCCGGCGGAGGGCGTGGCCAACGCGGTGGCGGCCCTGCGCCCCGGCGGCACGCTCAGCCTGCTGGCCGCCGGCCTCGGCGGGGCCGTGCTCGCACGGGCCCTGGCCGGGCACTTCACGGAGGCCCGTACCGCCCTCACCGACCCGGCCGGCCGCTGGGGATCCGGCGACCCGGTGCCGCGCCGCTTCACCGCCGAGCAGCTCTCCGAGCTGGTCGGCGGGGCCGGGCTCGCGGTCGGCGCCGTCCACGGCGTGCGGATCTTCGCCGACCTCGTTCCAGGGGTCCTGGTGGACACCGAGCCGGGCGCGGTGGAGGCGCTGCTGCGTCTGGAGGAGGCCGCCGCGGAGCTGCCCGCCTTCCACGCCGTGGCCACACAGCTGCACGTGCTGGGTGAGAAGCAGTCCTGATCTGCGATCTTCCGCGCACGGAGTTTCCACACACCCTCCGAACCAGCAGTCGGCCCCGTATGATCGGGTCAGTGACCGGCATGGTGGACGGGCCGTTGGGGAATGAACGCCTCAATAACCGCCCCCGCGGCGGTACGGGTTTTCGGGCTGTGGGCCTTATTCACAGCCCGGTATAGAGGGCGGGTATCACGGGGGCGATTCCCCGCCTATCCTGAAGGGGACCCCTGGTCGCTACCCCCCGCGACCGACGGATGAGGAGGACTCCCGTGCCGCTCTCGGAGCACGAGCAGCGAATGCTCGAGCAGATGGAGCGAGCGCTGTACGCCGAAGATCCCAAGTTCGCGACAGCGCTTGAGGGCAGCGGACTGCGCACGTACACCCGGCGACGGGTCTACCAGGCAGTCGTAGGCATTCTGGTGGGTATCGCGCTCCTCATGACCGGTGTGATCGTGCCGAACGTACTGTGGATCAGCGTGGTGGGTTTTCTCGTCATGCTGGGCTGTACGGTCCTCGTGGTCACCGGTTGGCGCAAGGCACCCAAGCCTGGCGAACAGCCCGTCTCCGGAAGTGCAGGCGGTTCGGCCCGTGGCCGGAACCGGCAGCGTCGGTCGATGATGACCCGCATCGAGGAACGGTGGCAGCGCCGCCGTGACGAACAGGGGCAGTAGCCCCACGACATCGTGAGTGAGGGGACGGCCGCCGTGTGCGGTCGTCCCCTCACTGCTGTGCGTTCTGTCGTGCGTTCCGACCATCCGATCACCCTTTCTGCGGCATCATGATCGGGTGAGTGTGCTCCCCCTGGTCTTCACCAGCGGCTGGGCCAGTGGGATCAACGCCTACGCCGTGGTCCTCCTGCTCGGCATCTTCGGCGCGACCGGCCTGTCCGACGAGGTCCCCGCGTCGCTGCAACGTACCGACGTGCTGATCGTCGCGGCGGTGCTGTTCCTCTGCGAGGCGGTCGCCGACAAGATCCCGTACGTGGACTCGGTGTGGGATTCCGTCCACACCGTGATCCGCCCGGTGGCCGGTGGCGTGGTCGGCGCGCTGCTGGCCGGCCAGAGCGGTTCGCTGTCCGACATCACCGCCGGCGTGATCGGCGGCTCCACGGCGCTGGCCAGCCATTTCGTCAAGGCCGGCACCCGGATGGCGATCAACACCTCGCCCGAGCCGCTCAGCAACGTCGCGATGAGCATGGCCGAGGACCTCGGAGTGGCCGCGCTCATAACGTTCGCGATGTTCAACCCCGTGGCCGCGGCGGTCATCGCAGCCCTCCTGCTGGCCGCCGGGCTGGCCATACTGATCTTCCTCTGGACCCGGATCCGCCGCTTCCTGCGCCGCCGCGCCCAGCGCCGCGAGGAGAAGCGGCTGGCCACCGAGGCCCGCGAGGCCACCGGAGCGCCACCCCGCTGACCGCCCGCCCCGCCACCCCGCCCGGCCACCCGCCCCGCCACCTGGCCCGACCGCCCCGCCGACCGCCGCCCACGGCCTCGATAGGCTCACCCGCATGGCACGAATTGCGGTGATCGGCGCCGGCATGGGCGCGATGGCGACGGCGGCCCGGCTGGCCGTGGCAGGGCACCAGGTGACGGTGTACGAGCGCGCGGCGACGTACGGCGGCGCGGTCGGCCGGTACGAGCGCGACGGCTTCGCCTTCGACACCGGGCCGGGCCTGCTGCACCTGCCCGCCGTCTACCGCGACCTCTTCGTGAAGACCGGCAAGCGGCCCCTGGAGGCCTGCGTCGACATGGTCCAGGCCGACCCGGCCGTCCGGCACGTCCTCCCCCGCCACGACGTCGACGTCACCCTCCCCGGCGCCTCGCACGGCGGTGTCGCCGCCGCCCTCGACCAGGCCTTCGGCCAGGGCGCGGGCGAGCGCTGGAACGCCGTGCTGGGCCGCGCCCGGGACGCCTGGGACACCACCCGCCGCCCGCTGCTGGAGGAGCCGCTGCGCGCGGACCGGCAGGCGCTGTCCGCCGACCCGTACCCCGCCCTGCGCCGCAGCGGCCTGCTGCGCCGCCGCCCGCCGACCCTCGCCGAGGTGGCCGACCGGGAGCTGGGCGGCGGCCTCGGCGAGCTGCTGACCGGCCTGGTGGGCGCGTACGGGATCGACCCCGCCCGGGCCCCCGGATCGGCCGCCGTGCTGCCGTACATGGAGCAGACCTTCGGCAGCTGGTACGTACGCGGCGGGATGCGGGCGCTGGCCACCGCCGTCTACGAGCGCTGCCGGGAACGGAAGGTGGAGTTCGTCTTCGGGGCGGAGGTCCGGGAGGTCCTCGCACCGCAGGGCCGCGCCGCCGGTCTGCTGCTGGCCGACGGCACCGAAGTGGCCGCCGACTCCGTCGTCTGCGGGATCGACCCGCGGCTGCTGCCGGCCGCCTCCCTGCCGTGGCCGCCGGAGGCGGTTCCCGCCCGCGGCGAGGGCCTGCCCAGCCGGCTCACGCTCTTCCTCGCGCTGCGCGGCGCCCGCCCCGCGGACTCTCCCGGACTCCGTCCGCAGGGACCCCCGGTCCACCGCACCCTGGTGCACTCCCCCGGCCTGGTCGTCACCGTCCTGCGCCCCGACGACCCCACCACCCGCCCCGACGCGGACCACGAGGCCGTCACGGTCAGCGCCGTCCGCGGGCCCGGGAGCCCGGGGCCCCAGGAGCCCGAGGAGCTGCTGGAGCTCGCCGGGAAGGCCGTACCGGGGCTGCGGGAGCGGCTTTTGTGGCACGAGGCGCGCACCCCGGCCGACGTCGAGGCCGCGACCGGCGCGGTGGGCGGCGCGGTGCCCCCGCCCGCGCTCGCGGGGGCCGGGGGCCGGCTGCTGTACCCCGCCAACACCACGGCCGTGCCGGGACTCTACCTGGCGGGCGGCTGGGCGCACCCGGGCGGCGGGCTGGCGCACGCCGGGATGACCGGGGCCCTGGTGGCCGGGCTGATCGTGGAGGGCGCCGAGTTCCGCGGCTCCCGCTGACCCGCCCGCCCGCTCAGTAGCGGTACTGCTCGTACTCGCCCTGCTGGGGGTACGGGTACTGCTGCGGCTGCCCGCCCTGCTCCTCCGCCGGATACGGCTGGGCCACGTCCCGCTGCTGCGGGACCCAGACCCCGCCGGGCGGGGTGTCCATGGCGTACTGCTGCTGCTGCCCGTAGTCGGGGTACTGGGGGTAGGCCGAGTAGTCGTAGGCGGGCGGCGGTCCGACACCGCCGCCGGTGCCGATGTACGGGTCCGAGTAGGCGGCGTAGACCTGCTGCTGATCGCCCGTCGGATAGCCGGCGGAGTAGTCGTACCCGCCGCCGCCCTGGTTCTGCTGGTCGTAGTACGCCGCGTACTGGTGGGCGTCCTGCTCGGCCGTGGTGTACGGCGAGGCGAAGCCCGCGTTCTGGCCCGCGTCGGGGGCGGGCGCGAAGCTCTGTATGCCGTAGGAACCGGTGTCCTCGGGCATCGGCTGCGGGCTGTAGACCTCGTCGGCCTCGGCCTCGGTCGGGAACTGCCGCACCTTCGGGGCCCCGTCGGCGTCCTCGTACTCCAGCGCGGTGACTTCGAGCGCCGGTTCCGGACGCGGACCGCCGGACCGGCGGCGCCGCGACTGCCGTACGGGTTCCCCGCCGCGGCGCAGCGCCCAGCCGGCCACGAAGCCCTTGCGGAAGGAGAGCGTCACCAGGGTCTGGCCCAGGGCGAACGCGGCCGCGCCGGCGCCGATGACCAGAACCGACGGCAGGACCACCCCGGCGACCACGCCGAGGAAGCCGGCGAAGGCGAGCAGGCGCCAGCGGAGCCGGGCCTTGTTCTGCATCAGGACCTCGGCAAGCAGCCACAGCGCGACGAAGCCGAACGCGATGTAGAGGACCGTCATACCCATGCGTGGCCCTTCTCGGTACGGCCGACCGCGTGGGAGACGGGGGCCAGCCGGTCAGGCCCGCTGGTGCAGGCCCAGATTCTCGTAGATCTCGAGAGTCGCCGTGGAATTGTTCAGCGTGATGAAGTGCAGCCCTGGGACACCCTCGGACAGCAGCAGCGCGCAGAACTCCGTGGCGAACTCGATGCCAATGGAGCGTACAGCGGCCGGGTCGTCCTTGACGGCGAGCATGCGCTCTTTCACAGCCTCGGGGAAGACCGCGTTGCTGAGTTGGGGCAGTCGGTCGAGCTGCTTGATGCCCACAACAGGCATGACCTCGGGGATGATCGGGGTCTCGCAGCCCGCCTTCTCGACGCTGTCGCGCAGCCGCAGATAATTCTCCGGGTGGAAGAACATCTGGGTGATCGCATAGTCGGCGCCCGCGCGGCACTTGTCCACGAAGTGCCGGATGTCCGTGTCCCATTCCGACGAACGCGGGTGCATCTCCGGGAAGGCCGCGACTCCGACGCAGAAGTCGCCGGACTCCTTGACCAGCCGGACCAGGTCGGCGGCGTAGTGCACGCCCTCGGGGTGCGGCACCCACTCGCCCATCGGGTCGCCCGGCGGGTCTCCGCGCACGACGAGCATGTTCCGGATGCCCGCGTCGGCGAACTGCCCGATGACGTTGCGCAGCTCGGCCACCGAGTGGTCCACGGCGGTGAGGTGGGCGACGGGGGTCAGCGTGGTGTCCGAGGCGATCTGCTCGGTGGCCCGGACGGTGCCGCCACGGGTCGAACCGCCGGCTCCGTAGGTCACGGAGACGAAGCTCGGGGACACGGCTTCCACCCGGCGCAGCGCGTTCCAGAGGTTGCGTTCGCCCTTCTCGGTCTTCGGGGCCCAGAACTCGAAGGAGTACGAGCTCCCGGACGCGAGGAGGTCGCGGACCGTGTGCGCACGATCCGACCAGGTGGAAGCTGTACCAGAGGCCATACGGGCAGGTTAGACGGGGCCCGCCGGACACCGAAGCACTGTCCGCCTTTTGGACACGTTTTTGGACAGAGCGACAGGCCCGGCCCGGGTGCTCTGGTCCTTCTAGCCGAGGCGGGCCCGGACGCGCTTGGCGAGGTCGGCGGCGGCCGCACCCGGGTCGGCGGCCTCGGTGAGGGCGCGGACGACCACGACGCGGGTGGCACCGGCGTCCAGCACCTCGTCCAGATTCGCGCTGTCGATGCCGCCGATGGCGAACCACGGCCGGTCCTGCTCCAGGGAGGCCGCGTACCGGACGAGTCCGAGGCCGGGGGCGAAGCGGCCGGGCTTGGTGGGGGTGGGCCAGCAGGGGCCGGTGCAGAAGTAGTCCACGCCGGGCTCGGCGACGGCCGCGTCGACCTCGGCCTCGGCGTGACAGGAGCGGCCGATGAGCACCTGGTCGCCGAGGATGGCGCGGGCCGCGGGAACGGGGATGTCGCCCTGGCCGAGGTGCAGGACGTCGGAGCCGATGGCGTGCGCGACGTCGGCGCGGTCGTTCACGGCGAGGAGCTTGCCGTGGCGCCGTGCGGCCTCGGCGAAGACCTGCAGGTGTTCGAGTTCCTCCCCGGCCTCCATGCCCTTGTCGCGGAGCTGGACGATGTCCACGCCGCCGGACAGCACGGCGTCCAGGAACTCGGCGAGGTCACCCTGGCGCTTCCGGGCGTCCGTGCAGAGGTAGAGCCGGGCGTCGGAAAGCTGCATGGGTGTATCCCCCGGATGGAGGCGGTGTACGGACCCCGCGGGGCCCGTACACCGCGGTGGAGCGGATGCGGATCAGGTCAGAGGGCGAGCGCCTGAGCGCGGCGCTTCACCTCCGTGCCGCGATTCTCGCTCAGCGCCTGCACGGGGGTGCCGGGCAGGGTCGGATCCTCGGTGAAGAGCCACTCAAGGATCTCCTCCTCGGTGAAGCGGTCGTCGCGCAGCACGGTCAGCAGGCCGACCAGGCCCTTGACGACCTTGTCGCCGTCGATGAAGGGGGCCGGCACCTGCAGGGCGCGGTTCTCGCCCCGGCGTACGGCGATCAGCTGCCCTTCCTTGACCATCTGGCGGACCCGGGTCACCTCGATGTCGAGCATCTCCGCGATGTCGGGGAGGTACAGCCACGAGGGGACAAGGGCATCGATCTTTGCGTCAATCTCGGTCACGGGTACAAGCCTGCCATCTCGGGCTGACACCCGGTACCGGAGCGGCCCGTCCGTGGTCCGGCCCCGGCTACACGGGGGTCGACTTCAGGGGAACCGCCGGATCGCGGACCTTGGCCGGGTCCACCGCGGCCCCCGTCTCGATGAGCCTGCGGCCCTGCGCCAGGTCGCGGGGGCGGCCCACGGCCAGGACCGCGACCAGGACGCCGTCGCGCAGCCAGCACACCGACCACGTGGGGTCGGCCGGGTCGCCGCGCCAGAGCAGGGTGTCGGCCCCGCCGTGGTGGCCGGCGTACTGGACGAAGCGCCCGAACTGCTCCGACCAGAAGTAGGGCACCGGGTCGTAGACCTGGGCGGGTTCCCCGGCCAGGATGTTCGCGGCGACCGTCCGCGGGCCCTGGAGCGCGTTGTCCCAGTGGTGCACGAGCAGCCGCGTCCCGTAGCGGGCCGACGGGAAGGACGCGCAGTCGCCGACCGCGTACACCCCGGGCAGGGAGGTACGCAGGTACGCGTCGGCGGTGACCGAGCCGTCGGGGCCGAGGACCACCCCGCTCCCGGCCAGCCATCCGGTGGCGGGGCGGGCGCCGATGCCCACCACGACCGCGCCGGCGGGCAGGGTGCTCCCGTCCGCGAGCAGTACCCGGCCCTCCTCGATCCCGGCGACCTTCGCGCCGGTGATCAGCCCGGCGCCGGCCTCCTCGTACCAGCGGGCCATCGGGGCGGCGACCTCCGACGGCAGCGCCCCCGCCAGGACCCGGTCCGCCGCCTCGACCACGGTCACCTCGCAGCCCGCCTCCCGGGCCGCGGTGGCGAACTCCGCGCCGATCCAGCCCGCGCCGACGACCACCGCCCGGGGCGCCTCGGCCAGGACCGGGCGCAGCCGTGCCGCGTCGTCCAGCGTGCGCAGCAGGTGCACGCCGGGGACCCCCTCCGTCCCGGGCAGGGTCAGCGGCTGCGCGCCTGTGGCCAGCACGAGGACGCCGTACGGGACCGGTCCCGCCTCGGTGTCCAGCTCGCGCTCGGCGGCCCGCAGCCCGGTGACCTCCGTGCCGAGCCTGAGCTCGATGCCGAGCCCCTCGAAGTCCACGTCGAAGGCGGAGTCCTCGGCCTTGCCGAGCAGCACCGCCTTGGACAGCGGAGGCCGGTCGTAGGGCTGGTGGGGCTCGGCGCCCAGCAGGGTCACGGTGCCGGTGAAGCCCTGCTCGCGCAGGGCGACCGCGGTCTGCACGCCGGCCATTCCGGCGCCCACGATCACGACGCCGCTCGGGTTCTGCTCCGTCTGCTCACTCACCCGGCCACCCTAATCACCTGACGGGCCGCCAGGAATAGATGCCGCCTTACCGGCTGTCCGCACCGGGGTTAGTCTGGCCACCGTACCTATCGCGGGAGTCCGGACGCACCGGGCTGAGAGGGAGGCTGGCCGGCCTCCGACCGTACGAACCTGATCCGGGTCATGCCGGCGAAGGGAGGGGCTGGACGCCCATGCACTCATCTCGAACGTCCCGACCATCTCGGACGTCCCGGACGGGGTCCGACGTCCTCGTCATCGGGGGCGGGATCATCGGACTCGTCACCGCCTGGCGGGCGGCCCGGCAGGGCCTGCGCACCGTACTGGCCGACCCGGCCCCCGGCGGCGGCGCCGCCCAGGTCGCGGCCGGGATGCTCGCGCCCGTCACCGAGCTGCACTACGGCGAGGAGGCCCTGCTGGGCCTGGGTCTCGCCTCCGCCGCCCGCTATCCCGAGTTCGCCGCCGAGCTCGCCGACGCGAGCGGCGGCCTGGACATCGGCTACCGCGCCTGCGGCACCCTCGCCGTCGCCCTCGACTCCGACGACCGCCTCCACCTGCGGGAGCTGCACGCCCTGCAGCGCCGGTGCGGCCTGGAGTCCGAGTGGCTCACCGGCCGCGAGTGCCGCCGGCTGGAGCCGATGCTGGCTCCGGGCGTCCGGGGCGGCCTGCGGGTCGACGGTGATCACCAGGTCGACCCGCGGCGGCTCGCGGCCGCCCTGCTGGCCGCCTGCGAGGGAGCCGGCGTGGCCGTCCACCGGGCGACGGCCGAGCGGCTGCTGGTCACCGCCGACCGGGCGGCCGGGGCGCTGCTCGACGACGGTACGGAGCTGCGCGCGGACCATGTGGTGCTGGCGGCGGGCTCGCTCAGCGGCCGGCTGGCGGGTGTACCGCCGGAGCTGGCGGCCCCCGTACGGCCGGTGAAGGGCCAGGTGCTGCGCCTGGCGGTGCCCGCCGCCTACGCGCCGTTCCTGTCGCGGACGGTACGGGCGGTCGTGCGCGGCAGCCACGTCTACCTGGTCCCGCGCGAGAACGGCGAGCTCGTCGTCGGCGCCACCAGCGAGGAACTCGGCTGGGACACCACGGTCACCGCGGGCGGGGTCTACGAACTCCTGCGCGACGCCCACGAGCTGGTGCCCGGCATCACCGAACTCCCGCTCGTCGAGACCCGCGCGGGGCTGCGGCCGGGCTCCCCCGACAACGCCCCGATGCTCGGCCCGACCGACCTCCCGGGCCTGCACCTGGCCACCGGGCACTACCGCAACGGGGTGCTGCTGACCCCACTCACCGGCGACGTGATGGCGGAGCTGCTGACCACCGGCGAACTGCCGCCGATCGCACGCCCCTTCACCCCCCGCCGGTTCTCCGCCGCACGTCAGGAGTCGCACGCATGACCATCTCCGTCAACGGCGAGCCGCGCGAGGTCGCGGCCGGCACCACGCTCGACGCGGTGGTCGCCACCCTGACCACGGCCCCCGCCGGAGTCGCCGCCGCGCTCAACGAGACCGTGGTCCCGCGCGGGCAGTGGCCGCTCACCCCGGTGGGCGAGGGCGACCGGGTCGAGATCCTCACCGCGGTCCAGGGAGGCTGACCGGCATGGCTGAAGACCTCTTCACACTGGGCGGCCGCAGTTTCTCCTCCCGCCTGATCATGGGTACGGGCGGCGCCCCGAGCCTGGACGTCCTGGAACGGGCCCTGGTCGCGTCCGGCACCGAACTCACCACGGTGGCCATGCGCCGCCTGGACCCGACGGTCCAGGGCTCGGTCCTGTCCGTGCTGGCGAAGCTGGACATCGCGGTCCTGCCGAACACTGCGGGCTGCTTCACGGCGGGCGAGGCCGTGCTGACGGCCCGGCTCGCCCGGGAGGCGCTGGGCACCGACTGGATCAAACTGGAGGTGGTCGCGGACGAGCGGACCCTCCTGCCCGACGGCGTCGAGCTGCTGGACGCCGCCGAGACCCTGGTGGACGAGGGCTTCACGGTCCTCCCGTACACGAACGACGATCCGGTGCTCGCGCGGAAGCTGGAGGACGCGGGCTGCGCGGCGATCATGCCGCTCGGGTCCCCGATCGGGTCGGGGATGGGGATCCGCAATCCGCACAACTTCGAGCTGATCGCGGAACGGGCGTCCGTCCCGGTCATCCTGGACGCGGGGGCGGGTACGGCGTCCGATGTCGCCCTGGCGATGGAGCTCGGCTGCGCGGCGGTGATGCTCGCGTCCGCGGTGACGCGGGCGCAGGAGCCGGTGCTGATGGCCGCGGCCATGCGGGATGCCGTGTCGGCGGGCCGCCTCGCGCACCGCGCGGGGCGCATCCCGCAGCGCCGCTTCGCGCACGCCTCGTCTCCCGCGGAGGGCCGCGCCGCCCTCGACCCGGAACGCCCGGCGTTCTGACCTGCGGCGCCATCGGGTCTCCGTTCCGGACCCGTGCGGCGCCCCGGACCCCGCGGTCCGGGGCGCCGCACCCGCCGGTCACGTCACAGCTGCGCTGCAAGCCGACCCACCCCGGCCGGGGGAAGCACACCGGCTCGTAGAATCGCGGCGTGGATACGACCCTGGATGACCCCCTCGTCGGGCGCGTGCTCGACGGCCGCTACCGCATCGACGCCCGCATCGCGGCCGGCGGCATGGCCACGGTCTACCGGGCCGTCGACACCCGCCTCGACCGCGTCCTGGCCCTGAAGGTGATGCACCCGGCCCTCGCGGCGGACGCCGCCTTCGTCGACCGGTTCATCCGGGAGGCGAAGTCCGTGGCCCGGCTCGCCCACCCCAATGTCGTCGCCGTCTTCGACCAGGGCACGGACGGGCCGTACGTCTACCTGGCCATGGAGTACGTCTCCGGCTGCACCCTGCGCGACGTGCTCCGCGAGCGCGGCGCCCTCCAGCCCCGGGCCGCCCTCGACATCCTGGAGCCCGTGCTCGCCGCCCTCGGCGCCGCCCACCGGGCCGGCTTCGTGCACCGCGACATGAAGCCCGAGAACGTCCTGATCGGCGACGACGGCCGGGTCAAGGTCGCCGACTTCGGGCTGGTCCGGTCCGTGGACTCGGTCACCAACACCACCGGGTCCGTCCTCGGCACCGTCTCCTACCTGGCCCCGGAGCAGATCGAGAACGGCGTCACCGACACCCGCGTGGACGTCTACGCCTGCGGTGTCGTCCTCTACGAGATGCTCACCGGGTCCAAGCCTCACACCGGAGGCAGCCCCGCCCAGGTGCTCTTCCAGCACCTCCACGAGGACGTGCCGCCGCCGTCGGCCGCCGTTCCCGGGCTCCCCGTCGGTCTCGACGAGCTCGTCGCGCACGCCGCCGCGCGCAATCCGGAGCTGCGCCCCACCGACGCCGCCGCCCTGCTCGGCCTCACCCGTGAGGCCCGTCTGCAGCTCAGCGACGCCGAGCTGGACGCCGTACCGCCGCAGGCCCGGGCCGGTGAGCGGTCGGCCGCCGAAGACCGCACCGGCGTGATCCCGCGCCCGGTGGGCGCGCAGCAGGCCGTGCACCACACCTCCCGGCTGGAGATGCCGCCTCCGCCGCCCGCCCCGGCCCCGGCCCCGGCTCGGCGCCGGCCGCGCCGCGGCACGCTCCTCACCGTCGTCGGCGTCCTGCTGGCCCTCGGCCTCGGCACGGGCGTCTGGTACATCAACTCCGGCCAGTTCACCCAGGTGCCCAACCTCCTGGGCAAGACCGAGGAGCAGGCCAAGTCCCAGCTGTCCGCGGCCGGACTCGGCGTGAAGCGGGTCGACCGGAAGTTCAGCGACACCTTCGACCGCGGGACGGTGATGAACACCGATCCCGCCGGCGGCCGGCGGATCCGCGGCAACGGCGCGGTGACGCTCACGGTCTCCCGCGGCCCGCAGGTCGTGGCCGTGCCCAACCTGAAGGGCAGGCCGCTGGAGGAGGCCAAGGCCGAGCTGACGAAGGCCGGGCTGGCCCCCGGCATGGTCACGCAGGCCTTCAGCCAGGACGTCGCCCAGGGCTCCGTGATCGGCTCCGACCCGGTCGGCGGCGAGAAGCGGGCCCCCGACACGGCGGTCGCGCTGATCGTGAGCAAGGGCCGCCCGGTACCGGTGCCGAGCGTGGAGGGCGTTCCGTTCGAGCAGGCGCGCTCCGCCCTGGAGGGCCTCGGCCTCAAGGTGGCCACGGCCCCCGAGCAGGTCAGCGCCCCCTCGCCGGCCGGTACGGTCGCCAACCAGTCGGTCGCCGCCGGCACCCAGGCCGCGGCCGGGGACACCGTCACGCTGACCCTCTCCAAGGGCCCCCGCCAGCTCCCGGTCCCGGACGTGACCGGCCAGGAGGTGGACGCGGCACGCAAGGCGCTGGAAGTCGCGGGCTTCAAGGTGAAGGTGGAACGGGCGTTCCTCTCCTTCAGCAAGACCGTGGAGTCCCAGTCGGTGCCCGGCGGCCAGAACGTCGCCGAAGGCACCACGATCATCATCAAGACCAAGGGACTGTAGGTACGTGGAGCACGCCGGGCACATGGAGCAGGACCGCTCGGCTCAGGCCGTGCGCAACCCCGTGGGCGGGCACGTCCCCGTCGCGGGCGGGCTCGCCTCGGTCGGGCTGACGTACGCCCGGGAGATGGGCGCGGAGGCGGTCCAGGTCTTCGTGGCCAATCCGCGCGGCTGGGCGACCCCGGTGGGCAATCCGGCGCAGGACGCGCTCTTCCGGGAGCAGTGCGCGCAGGAGTCCCTGCCCGCCTACGTCCACGCGCCGTACTTGATCAACTTCGGCTCGCACACCGAGGCGACCGTCGAGAAGTCGGTGGAGTCCCTGCGCCACTCGCTGCGCCGGGGCCGGGAGATCGGCGCGCTCGGGGTGGTCGTACACACCGGCTCGGCCACCGGAGGCCGCCCGCGCGAGGTGGCGTACGCGCAGGTCAGGCAGTACATGCTGCCGCTGCTGGACGAGCTGACGCATGACGACGACCCGTTCCTGCTGCTGGAGTCCACGGCCGGGCAGGGCTCTTCGCTGTGCTCTCGCGCCGAGGACTTCGGGCCGTACTTCGAGGCGCTCGACCACCACCCGAAGCTGGGCGTCTGCCTGGACACCTGCCACATCTTCGCGGCCGGACACGATCTGGCGGAGCCGGGCGGTACGAAGCTGACGCTGGACCTGCTGGTGGACACGGTGGGCGAGGGCCGGCTGAAGCTGGTCCACGCGAACGATTCCAAGGAGGGCGTCGGCGCCCACAAGGACCGGCACGCCAACATCGGCCAGGGCCACATCGGCCAGGAGGCCTTCGCGGAGCTGTTCACGCATCCGGCGATGGCGGGCGTACCGCTGATCACCGAAACGCCCGGCGGCAAGGAAGGACACGCGGCGGACGTGGCGCTGCTGAAGCGGCTCCGCCCTTGAGGGAATACCCCTGGGGGGTATACGGTTCCTGCCATATCGGCGGAACCGTTACTCGGCGTTCTCCCAGGGGGTTTCCATGGACCGCACGCACGAGCACCACACGCACGAGCACCACGAGCACGACGCGCACCACGAGCACGCCCACGGCGGCGGAAGGGCCGGCTGGGCCATGGCCGCCGCGGCCACCCTCCACTGCCTCACCGGATGCGCCATCGGCGAGGTGCTCGGCATGGTCATCGGCACCGCGCTGGGCTGGGGGAACGGCGCGACGATGGTCACGGCGATCGTCCTCGCGTTCTTCTTCGGCTACGCGCTCACCCTGCGCGGGATCCTCGCTGCCGGCATCGACCTCCGTACGGCCGTCCGGGTGGCACTCGCCGCGGACACCCTTTCGATCGCCGTCATGGAACTGATCGACAACAGCGTGATCGCCTTGTGGCCGGGCGCGATGGACGCGCACCTGTCGGAGCCGCTGTTCTGGATCGTCCTGACGATCTCGCTGGCGGCCGCCTTCGTGATCACGACCCCGGTCAACAAGTGGATGATCGGCCGCGGCAAGGGCCACGCGGTCGTCCACCGGTACCACTGAGACAGTGGCGGGCCGGGCGGGCCGGCCTCAGAGCTCCGGGCCGTCCCCGGGCTCCTCCTGGTACGAGTAGCGCTGCTCGCGCCAGGGGTCGCCGATGTTGTGGTAGCCCCGCTCCTCCCAGAAGCCCCGGCGGTCGGCGGTCATGTACTCGACGCCGCGGACCCACTTGGGGCCCTTCCAGGCGTACAGGTGCGGGACCACGAGGCGCAGCGGGAAACCGTGCTCGGCGGTGAGCAGTTCACCGCCCTGGTGGGTGGCGAAGACGGTCCTCTCGGAGGCGAAGTCGGCCAGCCGCATGTTGGAGCTGAAGCCGTACTCGGCCCACACCATCACGTGCGTGACCTGCGGCGCCGGCGGCGCCAGGTCGAGAATCGTACGGGCGAGCACACCGCCCCATTCGGCCCCCGGCATGCTGAACTTCGTGACGCAGTGCAGGTCCGCCACGACCGACTCGAACGGCAGGGCCGTGAATTCCTCGTGGTTCCAGCAGTGCTTCTCACCGTCGGCCGTCGCGCCGAAGACGCGGAACTCCCAGCGGTCCGGCTTGAACTTGGGCACGGGACCGTAGTGGGTGACCGGCCAGCCCCGCTGCAACCGCTGCCCCGGTGGAAGCTCCAGCTGCTCTGCTCCCGGAGATTCCCGGCTTTCCGGCTGACCCATGACTCCATGGTGACAGACGTGGCGGGATGGTCATGACCAGCGCCTGACCGAATCGGGCAAGTCGCGGTAACTCCCACTAAGGAGGCACTTACTGGACTGCCCCCGACGGCGGTGCAAGGATGCGCCCACCTACCCCGTCACATGGCTGACATTGCCTGGAAGGAGCCTCTGCGATGCAGGGCGACCCCGAGGTCCTTGAGTTTCTGAACGAGCAGCTGACCGGTGAGCTGACGGCCATCAACCAGTACTGGCTGCACTACCGCATCCAGGACAACAAGGGCTGGACCAAGCTCGCCAAGTACACGCGTGAAGAGTCCATCGACGAGATGAAGCACGCGGACAAGATCACCGAGCGCATCCTGATGCTCGACGGCCTGCCGAACTACCAGCGCCTCTTCCACGTGCGCGTCGGCCAGACGCTCACGGAGATGTTCCAGGCGGACCGGCAGGTCGAGGTCGAGGCGATCGACCGGCTCAAGCGCGGCATCGAGGTCATGCGGGGCAAGGGCGACATCACCTCGGCACGGCTCTTCGAGGAGATCCTGGAGGACGAGGAGCACCACATCGACTACCTCGACACCCAGCTGGAGCTCATCGAGAGCATCGGGGAGCCGCTCTACATCGCGCAGCTGATCGAGCAGCCGGAGAGCTAGGCCGCTTCGGCCAGCGCGGGCTCGGGGACCAGCCGCGGGCCGGCGGCGAGCACGGCCGTCGCGTTGCCCTTCTCCAGCAGTTCCCGGCGCGGGCAGGCCCCACGGCCGAGGAGGCCCTGGATGGCGCGCACGCAGGAGCCGCATTCGGTGCCGGCCTTGGTTGCCGAGGCGATCTGGCGGGGGGTGCAGGCCCCGGCGGCCGCGTGTTCCTTGACCTGCTTGTCGGTGATGCCGAAGCAAGAGCAGACGTACACGCGGTTCACCTCCTGAGCGGATGGTTCTGCAGCCATCCCCGGTGCGGTGAGGCTTACCTAACCGTACCCAAAGTTAGGGTCGCCTAAAAGACCCGGATACGACAGTGGGGCGCGGATCACATCGATCCGCGCCCCACTGTCGTACTTTCCTACTTACTGATCGCGGTACATCTCGGCGACCAGGAACGCCAGGTCCAGGGACTGGCTGCGGTTGAGCCGCGGGTCGCAGGCCGTCTCGTAGCGCTGGTGCAGGTCGTCGACGAAGATCTCGTCGCCGCCGCCCACGCACTCGGTGACGTCGTCACCGGTGAGCTCGACGTGGATGCCGCCCGGGTGCGTGCCGAGCTCCTTGTGGACCTCGAAGAAGCCCTTGACCTCGTCGAGCACGTCGTCGAAACGGCGCGTCTTGTGGCCGGAGGCCGCCTCGAAGGTGTTGCCGTGCATCGGGTCGGTGACCCAGGCGACGGTCGCGCCGGAGGCCGTGACCTTCTCGACCAGCTCGGGGAGCTTGTCGCGGACCTTGTCGGCGCCCATGCGGACGACGAAGGTCAGCCGGCCCGGCTCGCGCTCGGGGTCCAGGCGGTCGATGTACGTCAGCGCCTCGTCCACCGTGGTGGTGGGGCCGAGCTTGATGCCGATCGGGTTGGCGATCTGCGAGCAGAACTCGATGTGCGCGTGGTCCAGCTGGCGGGTGCGCTCGCCGATCCAGACCATGTGGCCCGAGGTGTCGTACAGCTTGCCGGTCCGCGAGTCGGTGCGGGCCAGCGCGCCCTCGTAGTCGAGCAGCAGCGCCTCGTGGGAGGCGTAGAACTCGACGGCCTTGAACTCGGCCGGGTCGGTGCCACAGGCCTTCATGAAGTTCAGCGCGTTGTCGATCTCCCGCGCGAGCTGCTCGTAGCGCTGCCCGGACGGGGAGGACTTCACGAAGTCCTGGTTCCAGGCGTGCACCTGGCGCAGGTCGGCGTAACCACCGGTGGTGAAGGCGCGCACCAGGTTCAGCGTGGAGGCCGACGCGTGGTACATGCGCTTCAGCCGCTCGGGGTCCGGGATCCGGGCCTCTTCGGTGAAGGCGAAGCCGTTGACGGAGTCGCCGCGGTAGGTCGGCAGGGTGACGCCGTCGCGGGTCTCGGTGTCCTTGGAGCGCGGCTTGGAGTACTGGCCCGCGATGCGGCCGACCTTGACGACGGGCACGGAGGCCGCGTAGGTCAGGACGGCGCTCATCTGGAGCAGCGTCTTCAGCTTGGCGCGGATGTGGTCGGCGGACACGGCGTCGAAGGCCTCGGCGCAGTCGCCGCCCTGCAGCAGGAACGCCTCGCCCTTGGCGACGGCTCCCAGGCGGGCGCGCAGCTGGTCGCACTCACCCGCGAAGACGAGCGGAGGATACGACTCGAGGTCCGCGACGACAGCGCGCAGAGCCTCGGCATCGGGGTACGAAGGCTGCTGCGCCGCGGGAAGGTCTCGCCAGGTCGCCTTGGAGGCGGGGGCTTGGGTTTCAGCGTTCACGGTCACCTCGTACACATTACGGCGTCTTGCGCCCCGTCCAGCCCTGTGCCCACTGGGTGAGACAGGTGTCTCTCCGGATCGTTTCCGGCGGCGCGGAGGCTTCGCCTCCGGCAGGGGGTGGGCTATGGTCGCCCGTATGTACGCGCTCTCGAACCAGAACTGGTGGTGGCCCGCTCCCGGCGGCCCACTTCTCGCGCGTACCCACTGACACGCACGACGCGAAGGCCGCCCGAGGGGCGGCCTTCGGTGCTTTCCGGGCCCGGCCGTTCCTCTTCACCACGACCACGGAGAAGGACGCCCGCCCCATGGAACCCAGCCGACTGCTCGACCTCCTCGACGACTCCTGCCCGCCGTTCGCCCTGCTGCGCCGCCGGACCCCCGGTCGCGACCACGACACCGTCGAGGTGCTGATCGGCGCGGTCCACGAGGCCGAGCACCTCGCCGACCTGCCGGTCCGGGAGCTGCCGACCCTCGCACTCGTCCCCTTCCGGCAGATCCGGGAGCGCGGGTTCGACGTACGCGACGACGGCACGCCGCTGAGCGTGCTGGTCGCCGAGGAGGCGTACGAGATCCCGCTCGCCGAGGCCCTGGCGGCCCTGCCGGACCACCCGGTGCGGGTCGAGGACGGCGGCTTCGACGTGCCGGACGAGGAGTACGCGGCCACCGTGGAGCGCGTCATCCGGGACGAGATCGGGCGCGGGGAGGGCGCGAACTTCGTCATCCGGCGCACCTACGAGGGCCGGATCGACGGCTTCGGCCGGGCCGACGCCCTCGCGCTGTTCCGGCGGCTGCTGCTGGGCGAGCGGGGGGCGTACTGGACGTACGTCGTCCACACCGGGCGGCGCACGCTGGTCGGGGCCAGCCCCGAGGTGCACGTGCGGATGTCGGGCGGGAGGAGCGAGCGCGAAGCGCTCTCGGTTGAGGGTGGTGGCGGGCGACGGGTGGGCGGGAGGAGCGAGCGCGAAGCGCTCTCGGTTGAGGGTGGTGGCGGGCGACGGGTGGGCGGGACGGTCGTGATGAACCCGATCAGCGGGACGTACCGCTACCCGCCCGGGGGGCCGACAGCCCAGTCGCTCCTCGCGTTCCTCGGCGACCGCAAGGAGACCGAGGAGCTGTCGATGGTGGTCGACGAGGAGCTCAAGATGATGTGCACCGTCGGCGACATGGGCGGTGTCGTGGTCGGGCCGCGGCTGAAGGAGATGTCCCACCTCGCGCACACCGAGTACGAGCTGCGCGGCCGCTCCTCGCTGGACGTGCGGGAGGTGCTGCGGGAGACGATGTTCGCGGCGACGGTCACCGGCTCGCCGGTGCAGAACGCCTGCCGGGTGATCGAGCGGTACGAGAGCGGGGGGCGCGGCTACTACGCGGGCGCGCTGGCCCTCCTGGGCCTGGACGGCTCCGGGGCGCAGACGCTGGACTCCCCGATCCTGATCCGCACCGCCGACATCGCGGCGGACGGCGTGCTGCGGGTGCCGGTCGGTGCCACGCTCGTGCGGCACTCCGACCCGGCGGGCGAGGTGGCGGAGACCCACGCGAAGGCGGCGGGGGTGCTGGCGGCCCTCGGGGTCCGGGCGGCGGCGCCGCGGCCCGCCTTCGAGGGGGCGCGGCTGGCGGACGATCCCCGGGTGCGGGCGGCGCTGGCGGCCCGGCGGGCGGACCTGGCCCCCTTCTGGCTCCGGATGCAGGAGCAGCCCTCCACCCTGACCGGCCACGCGCTGGTGGTGGACGGCGAGGACACCTTCACGGCGATGCTGGCGCACGTGCTGCGGGTGGCCGGGCTGGAGGTGACCGTACGCCGCTACGACGATCCGGGACTGCGGGCGGCGGCCCTGGCATGGGAGGGCCCGGTCGTGCTGGGTCCCGGCCCGGGGAACCCGGCGGAGTCCTCGGACCCCAAGATGCGGATGCTGCGCGGGCTGGCCGCCGGTCTCCTGGCCGGGCACCGGGGCGGCCTGCTCGGGGTCTGCCTCGGGCATGAGCTGCTGGCGGCCGAGCTGGGGCTTCCGCTGATCCGCAAGGCGGAGCCGGCGCAGGGGGCGCAGACGCGGATCGACCTGTTCGGGACGCGGGAGGTGGCCGGCTTCTACAACACGTACACCGCGCACTGCTCCGACGAGCGGGCCGCCGAGCTGGGCGCGCGCGGCATCGAGGTCTCCCGCGACCCGTCGACGGGCGAGGTGCACGCCGTCCGCTCAGCGTCGGGCGGCTTCGCGGGGGTCCAGTTCCACCCGGAGTCGGTCCTCACCCTCCGCGGCGCCGACCTGCTGCGCGACCTCCTGACGGGCGTCATGGCCCCGGCCTGACCGCCGCGCGGGGCCTTCTCCCCGCCCCGCCGGGGCGGGGAGACGTCACGGAGCGGCCGGCGCCAGGGTGTTCTCCGAGCGGCGGCCCGCCAGGTAGTCCACGACGTTGGCGACGGTGGTGTCGATGATCTGGCCCACCGCGTCGGTCGTGTAGTACGCCTGGTGCGAGGTGACCAGCACGTTCGGGAACGTCATGAGCCGGGCCAGCGTGTCGTCCTCGACGGTCTCCAGGGACTTGTCCAGGAAGAACACCCCGGCCTCCGCCTCGTACACGTCGAGCCCGACTCCCGTGAAGCGGCCGGCCCGCAGTTCCGCGACGAGGGCGTCCGTGTCGATCAGCCCGCCGCGGCTGGTGTTCACCAGGACCGCGTCGTCCTTCATAGTCCGCAGCGCGGCCGCGTCGATGAGGTGGTGCGTCGACTCCAGCAGCGGGACGTGCAGGCTGACCAGTTCCGCGGAGGTGAGCAGCTCGTCCTTGTCCACGTACTTCATGCCCAGCTCCACGCACGCCGGGTTCTGCACGGCGTCCCAGCCCAGCAGGTTCATGCCGAAGCCGTGCGCGATCCTGGTGAACGCCTCGCCGATCTTGCCGGTGCCGAGCACGCCCACGGTGCGGCCCCGCATGTCGCGGCCCATCAGCCCGTTCAGCCGGAAGTCGAAGTCCCTCGTCCGGTTCGCCGCGCGGACGATCCGCCGGTTCACGGCCATGGCCAGGGTCCAGGCGAACTCGGCCACGGAGTACGGGGAGTAGTACGAGACCCGGCTCACCGTCATGCCGAGCTGCCGGGCGACGTCCAGGTCGATGTTGTTGAAGCCGGTGGAGCGCTGCGCGATCATCTTCGTCCCGCCCCCGGCCAGGGTCCGCAGCACCCGCCCGCTCAGATCCGCGTTGACGCTCGACGAGACGACCTCGTACCCGGCCGCGATGGGAGCGGTGTCCTCGGTGAGGAAGACCTCCAGGCAGCGCACCTCGTGGTGCCCCGCGGCCGCGAACGCCCGCTCCAGCAGCGGCCGCTCGTCACCCTGCACCCCGAATGCCAGGATTTCCATGCTCACTCCCGTGCTGCGCGAAGAACCGGACGGTGGGCCGTCGTCACCTTACGGCCGATACGGCCCACAGCCCGCTGACGCGCTCCGGCTCAGCCGAAGAACACGCCGACCTCCTCGTACAGCGCCGGGTCCACGGTCTTCAGCTTCGCCGTCGCATCGGCGATCGGCACCCGCACGATGTCCGTCCCCTTCAGCGCGACCATCTTGCCGAAGTCCCCGTCGCGTACCGCGTCGATCGCGTGCAGCCCGAACCTGGTCGCCAGCCACCGGTCGAAGGCGCTCGGCGTGCCACCGCGCTGGATGTGCCCGAGCACCGTGGTCCGGGCCTCCTTCCCCGTCCGCGCCTCGATCTCCTTGGCCAGCCACTCGCCCACGCCCGACAGCCGGACGTGCCCGAACGAGTCCGTGGTGGCGTCCTTCAGCACCATCTCCCCGTCCTTGGGCATCGCACCCTCCGCGACCACCACGATCGGCGCGTAACTCGCCTTGAACCGGGAGGTCACCCAGGCGCAGACCTGGTCCACGTCGAAGCGCTGCTCCGGGATGAGGATGACGTTGGCGCCGCCCGCGAGCCCCGAGTGCAGGGCGATCCAGCCGGCGTGCCGGCCCATCACCTCGACGACCAGGACCCGCATGTGCGACTCGGCCGTGGTGTGCAGCCGGTCGATGGCCTCGGTGGCGATGCCGACGGCGGTGTCGAAGCCGAAGGTGTAGTCCGTCGCGGACAGGTCGTTGTCGATGGTCTTCGGCACGCCGACGCAGGGGATGCCGTAGTCCTCGTACAGCTTGGCCGCGACTCCGAGGGTGTCCTCGCCACCGATCGCGATGAGCGCGTCGACCTCGCACTTGGCCAGGTTCTCCTTGATCCGCCGCACCCCGTCCTCCACCTTGAACGGGTTGGTGCGGGAGGAACCGAGGATGGTGCCGCCCCGGGGCAGGATGCCGCGGACGGCGGGGATGTCGAGCGGGACGGTGGCCCCCTGGACCGCGCCCCGCCAGCCGTCCTTGAATCCGGTGAACCCGTATCCGTACTCCTGCTCGCCCTTGCGGACGACGGCCCGGATCACCGCGTTGAGCCCGGGGCAGTCGCCGCCGCCGGTCAGCACTCCGACCTTCATCTCAATCTCCCTTCGCCATGACGGTCACGCTAGTGGTGACCCAGGTCACAGCAAGGGGTCTGGAGGGGCAATTCAGGTGGAATCGCGGGGCGTTGCGTACGCCCGTTCACTCGTACGAGGACGTAAGTACGATCGACGGCGCCGGCGACGGCCGCCTACGCGTCGTCGAGGCCCCGCTCTATGGCGTACCGGACGAGCTCCACCCGGTTGTGCAGCTGGAGTTTGCCCAGCGTGTTCTGCACGTGGTTCTGCACCGTGCGGTGGGAGATGACCAGCCGTTCCGCGATCTGCTTGTACGAGAGCCCCTTGGCCACCAGCCGCAGCACCTCGGTCTCACGGTCGGTCAGCTGCGGCGCCTTCGGCTCGTCGGAGGCGGCTGGCGCCGGGTCGGTGGCGAGGCGCCGGTACTCGCCGAGCACCAGTCCGGCCAGGCCCGGGGTGAACACCGGGTCGCCGGCCGCCGTGCGGCGGACCGCGTCGATCAGCTCCTGGGCACCCGCGGACTTGAGCAGGTAGCCGGTCGCGCCGGACTTCACGGCCTCCAGGACGTCCGCGTGCTCGCCGCTGGCCGACAGGACCAGGACCCGCAGCGCCGGGTGGGCGCCGACGAGTTCCTTGCAGACCTGCACGCCCGGCATGCCGGGCAGGTTGAGGTCGAGGACCAGGACGTGCGGGGTGACCGCGCGGGCCCGGCGGACCGCCTCGGGGCCGTCGCCGGCGGTGGCCACCACGTCGAAGCCCGCGGCGGCCAGGTCGCGGGCGACCGCGTCCCGCCACATCGGATGGTCGTCGACGACCATGACCTTGATCTCGTGCGGCTCGCTCACTGGGTCCTCCCCCTCGGTACCTTCAGTTCCACTTCGGTGCCCTGCCCGGGGACGGACACCAGCTCGGCGCTGCCGCCGAGGTCACGCAGTCGGCCGCGGATGGACAGGGCCACCCCCATCCGGCCTTCGCCCTCCGCCTGGTCGAGCCGGCCCGCGGGGATGCCCGGGCCGTCGTCCCGGACCGTGACGATCACCTCGTCGCCCCAGTCCTCGACGAGGATCCAGGCGCTGGCCCCCTCTCCGGCGTGCTTGCGCACGTTGTCGAGGGCGGCGCCGACCGCGGCGGCCAGCTCCTTCGCCGCGGGCACCGGCAGCGGCACCGGGGTGCCCGGCTCCGCGAAGCTCACCTTGGACCCGGCGTGCGGGGCGAGGAGCGTCCGCAGATCCAGCTCGCCGCCTTCGTCCGCGCCCTCGTCCACCTCGTACGCGTCCACCAGCGCGCCGCGCGACTCGTCGCGGGAGATCCGGGAGGGGTGCACCAGGCCGCTGGAGACCAGCGTGCGCAGCGCCACCTCCTGCTCCCCCGCCATCCGGCCCAGCTCGGCAGCCTCGCCGCCCAGCTCGGTGCCGCGCCGCTGGACCATGGCGAGGACCTGGAGGACCCCGTCGTGGATGTCGCGGGCGAGGCGCTCGCGCTCGCGGGTGGCGGCCTCGATCTCCAGGGCGCGGGCGAGGGTGGCCTCACTGGCCCGGGCGACCTCGACGACGTAGCCGATGGCGATGGAGGCGACCCAGACCAGCAGGACGTTGTGCAGGGTGTCCCGCGTGGGGTTGCCGCCGTGGACGGCGATGTTGGCCGCGGCCACGAAGGTGGAGGCGAATCCGGCCCAGCGCCAGCCGCCCTTGAGGGCGAAGGCGAGGACCGATCCCCCGGTCCAGATGGTGGGGAGGGTGGGGCCGCCGCCGGCGATCCGCTCGGCGGTGTCGGCGAGCGGGGTGAGCAGGATCCCGACGAGGGCGACGGTGAGGTCGGCACCCAGGAAGCGCTTGGTGCAGCTGGCCGCGTTCGCCACCTTGCGGTGGGTGGCGAGGGTCCAGACCGCCAGGACGGCGAGGTAGCCGGCCGCGATCCAGGGACGGTCGAACCGCTTGTACGCGGAGACGAACAGCCCGACCGCGTAGAGCATGGTCAGCAGCCGGTAGCCGGTCAGGGCGCGCCACAGCGGCTGCTCCACCGACATGCGCACGACGCGCTCGCGCTTCGCCATCTCCCCCACCCCCGCGGGCGCTGCGCCCGTCCTACTCCGCCTTGCCCTCGGCCTTGTCCGCCGCGGCCTTCTCCGCCTTCTCCGCCTTCTCGGCGTCGGCGATCTGGCGCTTGGCCGCCGTCGCGTAGATGTCGACGTACTCCTGGCCGGACAGCTTCATGATCTCGTACATGACCTCGTCGGTCACCGAGCGCAGGATGAAGCGGTCGCTGTCCATGCCGTGGTAGCGGCTGAAGTCGAGCGGCTTGCCGATCCGGATGCCCGGGCGCATCAGCTTGGGCACCACCTTGCCGGGCGGCTGGATCTTCTCCGTGTCGATCATGGCCACGGGGATCACGGGCGCGCCGGTGGCCAGCGCCACGCGGGCCAGGCCGCCGGGCTTGCCGCGGTAGAGGCGCCCGTCGGGCGAACGCGTGCCCTCGGGGTAGATACCGAACAGCTCGCCGCGCTCGATGACCTCGATACCGCTCTTGATCGCGGCCTCACCGGCCCCGCGCGCGCCGGAACGGTCCACCGGGAGCTGGCCGACGCCCTTGAAGAAGGCGGCCGTCAGCTTGCCCTTGACTCCGGGGGAGGTGAAGTACTCCGCCTTCGCGATGAAGGTGACCTTGCGGTCCAGCACCGCGGGCAGGAAGAAGGAGTCGGAGAAGGACAGGTGGTTGCTCGCGAGGATCGCCGGCCCCTCCGCGGGAATGTTCTCGAGGCCCTCCACCCACGGCCTGAAGGCGAGCTTCAGTGAACCGCCGATGGAGAACTTCATTGCGCCGTAGATCAACTCGAAAGCCTTCCTGTGTCTGTCGAACAGACCTTAACGCCTGGCCGCGCCGGTAGCGGCCCGACGGCCCTGGTCGGTGTCACCCCGGTCGCGTACGGTGAAGTCACACAGAGCAACGCACCCACCCGACGTACATCATGATCAAGGAGACCCTGGTGCCCGTCCTCCCTGGAGCCGAGCCGTTCCGCCACGAGGGTGGAGAGGTCGGCGTCCTCCTCTGCCACGGCTTCACCGGTTCCCCGCAGTCGCTGCGTCCCTGGGCCGAGTATCTGGCCGCGCAGGGGCTCACGGTGTCGCTGCCGCTGCTGCCCGGACACGGCACGCGCTGGCAGGACATGCAGCTCACGGGCTGGCAGGACTGGTACGCCGAGGTGGACCGCGCGCTGCGCGAGCTGCTGGACCGCTGCGAGCAGGTGTTCGTCTTCGGTCTGTCGATGGGTGGCGCGCTGACCCTGCGGCTGGCGGCCAAGCACGGGGACGCCATCAGCGGCATCGTCCTCGTCAACCCGGCCAACAAGGTGCACGACCCGCTCGCCATCACCCTGCCGGTGGCCAAGCACTTCATCCGGTCGACGCCGGGCATCGCCAGCGACATCGCCAAGAAGGGCTCGGAGGAGGTCGGCTACGACCGCGTACCGACCCGGGCCGCGCATTCGCTGCGCAAGTTCCTGCAGCTCGTGGACGCCGAGCTGCCGCAGGTGACGCAGCCCGTGCTGCTGCTGCACAGCCCGCAGGACCACGTCGTCCCGCCGGTCGACTCGGCCCGGGTGCTGGCGCGGATCTCGTCCACCGATGTCACCGAGACCCTCCTGGAACAGAGCTACCACGTCGCGACGTTGGACCATGACGCGGAGCGGATCTTCGCGGACAGCTATGCGTTCATCGGCCGACTGGTGGAGAGCGTGGGCAGGGAGGGGGCGCAGGCGAGTGGCTGAGCACGAGGAGCAGTCGGGCGGGGTTCCGCCGCTGGACGAGGAAGCGGCGTGGGCGGCGATCGTCGCCGGGTACGGGCAGGAGCCGCCGGACCCGCCGGGGTCGCGGCCGTTCAAGCCGATCGAGAACCTCATGCTGCCGGAGGAGGACGTGAAGCCGCTGCCGCCGGAGCCGAAGCCGGATGCGGAGCCCGGGCCGGAGCCTCCCGCCGCGCTGGGCAGCTCGGTGGTCTTCGCCCCGGGGGTGGGCCTCTCCGGCCCGCGCGACCACTCGCTCGCGGAGCCGCAGGACGACGACCTGACCGCGGCCGACCGGGCCGACGAGGGCCATTTCGTCCCCCCGGAGCCGGAGCTCCCGCCGGCGGACACGACGGCGAAGTTCGCGTGGCTCGCGGTGGTCGGCGGGCCGGTGCTGCTGCTGCTGGCGGTGCTCCTGCAGTGGGAGATGACGTGGTGGCTGACGACGCTGGGCATCGGCGGCTTCCTGGGCGGGTTCGCGACGCTCGTGGCGCGCATGTCGCCGCACGACGACGACGATGACGACGACTACCCGGGCCGCGGCGCGGTGGTCTGACCTGGGCCCCGCCCCGGGCCCCGTCGGCGTGTGAGGCGCTGGGGGTCCCCCGGACGGAGTCTGGGGGAGGGTCCGGGGGCCGGGGGCGGAGCCCCCGGCAGCGGCGCCGCACCCGGGGCGGCCGGGCTACGGCGCGGCCGGCAGGTGCAGGGCCGCCAGGACCGGCAGGTGGTCGGTGGCCGAGCGGAGGTCGGCGGGCGAGACGCCCGCCAGCCCGGTCGGGACACCGCAGCCCAGCACCCGCACGCCCCCGGTCGCGAACACCGCGTCGATCCGCCGGTCCGGCGCCTGCGCGGGGAACGTGGGCCCGCCGCCCCACGGCGCCACCTCCCGGCAGTCCTGGAGCTCCGCGGTCAGCCGCTCGAACGCCGGGCCGCCCGGGCCCTCGTTCACATCCAGCGCCGCGATCCCGTACGGCGCGTCCAGGCGGGCCAGCCGCTCCAGCAGCAGCCCGGCCTGGGCCCGGCGCTCCTCCCGCTGGAGCGACAGGTGCGCGGAGACCAGGCCCACGCGCGCGCCGCCGATCCTGACCACCGCCGTGGCGAAGCCCCTGCGGTGCTGGCCGGGCGTGCGCGGCAGCAGCACGTCCTCCGTACGCTCCACGAAGACCCGTAGCGAGCACATCAGCAGCGGACCGGCCGCCGTCGCGCCCCCGCCCAGCACCACCAGGTCGGATTTCGCGGCCAGCCTCGCCGCGTGTTTGCGCCACCGGAAGAACCGCGGCGCCTCCTGCACGAACACGAGGTCCGGCGCGCACGCCCGGATGACCCGGGCCAGCGCCTCCTCGTCGTCGCGCAGCGAGCGGATGTTGTAGCTGAGCACCCGGATCACGGCCGAACCGTCGGGCTCCGTACGAGACTTCGGCAGCGAAGGCAGCAACTGGTCCATGCCCGCAACATACGCAGCTGCCCGCCGCTCCCCCAAGGGGCGCGGCGGGCAGTCACGTACGAAGAAAGCGAAGGAAGCTCAGCCCTGGCGGGCCAGGTCCGCCGCGCCCACGAGTCCGGCCTTCCCGCCCAGCTGGGCGGCGAGGACCTGTGCGTGCGGACGCCACGCGCCGCCGATCAGCCAGCGCTTGAAGGACTTGCGGATCGGGTCGAGGACCAGGTCGCCCTCGTCCGAGACCCCGCCGCCGACGATGAACGCCGACGGGTCGAACAGCGAGGCCAGGTCGGCCAGGCCCGCGCCGGCCCAGCGGGCCAGCTCGCGGAAGGAGTCGATGGCCACCAGGTCACCGGCCCGGGCGGCCTCGCTGATGTGCTTGCCCTCGATGCCGTCGGGGGTGCCGTCGCCGAGGGAGAGGAGGATCGCCGCGTTCTCGGGGGTGGCGTTCGCCCGCTGCTTCGCGTACCGGACGAGCGCGCGCCCGGAGGCGTACTGCTCCCAGCAGCCCTGGCTGCCGCAGCCGCACAGCAGGCCGTCCGGGACGACCCGGATGTGGCCGAACTCGGCGGCGACGCCGAAGCGTCCGCGGCGCAGCTTGTTGCCGATGATGATGCCGCCGCCCAGGCCGGTGCCGAGCGTGATGCAGATGACGTCCTCGTGGCCCTGGCCCGCGCCGAAGCGGTACTCGCCCCAGGCCGCGCAGTTCGCGTCGTTCTCGACGACGACGGGCAGGCCGATGCGCTGCTCGACCTTGTCCTTCAGCGGCTCGTGGCGCCAGTTGATGTTCGGCGCGAAGAGCACGGTGGCGCGCTTGTCGTCCACGTAGCCGGCGGCGCCGATGCCGACGGCGTCGATGGTGTGGTTGCTGCTGACTGCGGAGACGGCGGTGCAGATCGCTTCCGTCACTCCGTCCGCGGTCGGCGGGGTGGGCACCTTGTACGTCTCAAGGATGGTGCCCTCTTCGTCGACCACGCCGGCCGCGATCTTCGTGCCGCCGATGTCGACGCCGATGGTGAGTCCCATTAGTCCCTCGGTTTCCGGTCAAACCCCGCCACGGCCAACGGTACCCGAGGGCGGCCGGGGTTCAGTCGAGATCGATCCGCTCGGTGGGGCCTTCGCCGGGACCTTCTTCGCGGGGGTCGCGCTCCTGGGACCGGCGGGGAGCCGGGGGCTCTCCGCGCGTCCAGCGGCGCTCGTGGCCCTCGACGGCCGAGCGGTAGGCGGCGAGCAGCTCGGAGCCCGCGGCCGCGAGGTGGTCGAAGACTTCGGGGTTGCGCTCGATGACGGGTTTGGCGGCGGTCTTCGCCTGGTTGACGAACTGGCGTACGGCGCCCTGGGCGGCGCCGCCGACGAGCGGGTTGTTCATCCCGGCGACCTTGTCGGCGACGGCTTCGAAGAGCTTGAACAGCTCCTCGGCCGCGGTCCCGGTGGCCCCGCCGTCCCTGCCGCCCTGCCCGCGCAGGCGCTCCTTCTCGGCGGCGAGGTCCTCCGCGCAGGCCTTGGCCCAGGCGTCGTCGTCGGTGGGGCGGTCGGTGGCCTCGCTCATGGCGGACTCTCCTGCGGCGGCTGCTGTGCGTGCGGTACGGGCTACCTTCGACGGTACCCGAACGGGGGTACGCGGATCGGGGCGTGCGGGCTCAGGGCGTGCGGGTGTTGGTACGGGGCCACAGGCCCGGGTCCGGGGTGAAGCGGATGCGGAGCACGTCCTCGGCCAGGGCGGCGCCGGAGACGGTGCAGCGGCGCAGTGCCGCCGGCAGCGGAACGATCCTCCGGTACGGTCCCGCGGTGAGCAGCAGCTCGTCCCCCCGGCGGATCAGGTCGAGGTCGCGCTTGCGGGCGCCGGGCAGCGGTACCGCCCAGACGAGCACCCCGTCCTCGGCGAGCCGGTCCTCGACCGCCCAGGCCCGGCGGGGCGCGGGCGGCTCGGGGACGAGTCCGCCGGCGGCGGCGAGCAGCTCCAGGTCCTGCGGGCCGCGCGGGTCCCGGCCGAGGTGGGCGAGCCGGGTCACCGGGATCTCCCCGGCCCATCCGGCGGTGCACTTCTCCTGCTGGGCGGCGAGCCCGGCGAGCCAGGGGTCGACGGAGCCCTGCGGGAGGAGCCGGTTGGCGACGACGGCGGAGACGGGCAGCTGCTGCAGGGCGAGGCCGAGCCGCCCCAGCCGGATCGCGTCGGCCGCGGCCGGTCCCGGCTCGGCGACCAGCCGCACCTCGGTGCTGTCGGCCTCGATGACGGCCTGGACCGCGGCGAGCTCCTCGTCCCAGCGGGCGGCGGCCTCGTAGAGCCACTGCGCGGGCATGGGCACACCGGCCAGCTGGGCCAGTACGGGCCGCAGGGCGCGGGCGGCCTGCCGCTCGGCGGGGAGCAGCCGGGCGAGGTAGCGGCGCAGCTGGGCGGGGAGGGCGAGGGCGGCCAGGGCCTGGTGGAGCGGGGGCATGTCGACGACGACGAGGTCACACCCCGGCGCCGCGGCGGCCCGCCGCAGGGCGCGCAGCAGCGCGAACTGCTCGGCGCCGGGCAGCTCGGTGAGCTCCTCGGCGCCCAGCGGCCGGGCTCCGACCATGCCGAGGAGGGTGGACCCGCGCTCCTGGAGGGCGACGAGTTCGTCGCGGAACTCCTCGCCGGAGTCCACCCGCGCCACCCGGACCCCGCCGGCCGCCGTGGCGGCCCGCAGGCCCGGTACGACCTCGGCGGACTCCCCCACCGGTTCCCCGGTCAGGGCGGCGAGCGGGTCCGCGACGTCGCCGGACAGCAGCAGCACCCGGTGGCCCTGCCGGGCCGCCGCGAGGGCGGTGGCAGCGGCCACCGTGGTCCGCCCGGCGCCGCCGGGGCCGGTGATCAACAGGGTGTGCACGGTGTTCAGCCGGTCGATTCCACGCGCTTCTTCAGACCCGCGAGCGCGCGGTCGATGATGACCTTCTCGGCCTTGCGCTTGATCATGCCGAGCATGGGGATCTTGACGTCGACGGTCAGCTGGTAGGTGACCTCGGTGCGCTTGCCGCCGTCCACCGGGGCCAGCCGGTACGAGCCGTCCAGCTGGCGCAGCATCTGCGACTTGTCCAGGGTCCAGCTGACCTCGTCCGAGCCCTTCCAGGTGTAGGCGAGGGTGTGGTCGTCCTTGATCGCGCCCGCGTCGAGCAGCAGCCGGACCTTTTCGGCCCGTCCTTCGGCGTCGGCGGCCAGCACCTCGGCCTCCTTCACCTCGCCGGTCCACTCGGGGTAACGGGCGAAGTCGGCGATCACGGCCATCACGTCGGCCGGTGAGGCGTCGATCGTGACGCTTGAGCTGGTGTGTTCCGCCATCGCGGTCGCTCCTCCGGAGAGTAATTCGAGGAAGTGTGCGGCCTCCGGCCGCCGCTCGAAGGCTACCGTGCGTGCGGAGCTCACCACTCCAGGGCCCACGGCCTCCCGGTCGCCGCGAAGTGACCGACGTTCACGCACTCCGTGCTCCCGACGCGCATCCGCCGGGCGAGCGGCTGGTGGACGTGCCCGAAGAGGGCGTAGCGGGGCCGGGTGCGCCTGATGGCGGCGAGCAGGGCCTCGCTCCCCCGTTCGAACCGGCGCGCGACCGTGTCGTAGCAGAGCTCCGGCACCTCCGGCGGGATGTGCGAGCACAGTACGTCCACCTCGCCCAGTGCCTCCACCTTGGCGGCGTACTCCTCCACGTCCACCTCGTACGGGGTCCTCATCGGCGAGGGCAGCCCGCCTCCCACGAAGCCGAAGACCCTGCCGCCGATCTCCACGCGCTGCCCGTCGAGCACGGTGATCCCGGGGCGGTCTGCGTACTCCGGCCACAGAGCCGGGATGTCGACGTTGCCGTAGGTGGCGTACGTCGGGGCGGGGAAGGCGGCGAACATCTGCTCGTACTGGCGGCGTACCGCGCCCTCGATGAGCCGGTCCCGGTCCAGTCCGGCCCACAGCTCGCGTCCGAAGGCCTGGGCCTCGGCGAAGCGGCGCGCGGTGCGCAGCTCCACGATCCGGTCGGCGTTCTCGACGCCGAACAGGTCGGGGAAGATCCCGCGGGAGTGGTCGGCGTAGTCGAGGAAGAGGACGAGGTCACCGAGGCAGATCAGCGCGTCGGCGCCGTCTCCGGCCCGGGCCAGGGCCTCGGCGTTGCCGTGCACATCGCTCACGACGTGGACCCGAGTACGGCTCGATCCGCTCGTGCCCGTCTTCCCGCTCCGCATGCTGCCACCCATGCGGCAACCCTAGGGCGGCCGGGTTACGGCGGGTAGACAGGGGTGGCAGAGGCGGCCGGACCTGCGGTTACTTCCGCGTCTCGGACGGGGTCGACTACTGTCGCCGTGTTAGTGCCGCGTTTTGTGACGCACGGAACATCTGGCCGGTTCCCTCTATCGGGAACCCACTACCGGTGGGTAACGTCCGGTCGGTCCACACGGTGGCGATGGCGCCCAGAGGAGCAGCAGTCTTGCGCGAGTTCAGCCTTCCGGCCCTGTACGAGGTCCCGTCGGACGGGAACCTGACGGATCTCATCCGCCGCAATGCCGCTCAGCATCCCGACACGGCCGTCATGAGCCGCAAGGTCGACGGCCGGTGGCAGGACGTGACCGCGACCGAGTTCCTGGCCGAGGTCCGGGCCACGGCCAAGGGCCTGATGGCGGCCGGTGTCCGTCCGGGCGACCGGGTCGCCCTGATCTCCCGTACCCGCTACGAGTGGGTGCTGATCGACTTCGCGATCTGGACCGCGGGCGGCGTCACCGTCCCCGTGTACGAGACCAGCTCCCCCGAGCAGATCCAGTGGATCCTCGGTGACTCCGGCGCCGTCGCCGCGGTCGTCGAGAGCCCCGGGCACGGTGCGGCCGTGGCCTCCCTGCGCGACCGGCTGCCGGAACTGCGCGAGGTCTGGGAGATCGAGCAGGGCGCCCTCGAAGCGCTGAAGAGCGCGGGCGCCGCGATCACCGACGAGGAGGTCGACGAGCGCAGCAGCCTGGCGGGCGCCGACGATCCGGCCACCATCGTCTACACCTCGGGCACCACCGGCCGCCCCAAGGGCTGCGTGCTGAGCCACCGCAACTTCTTCGCGGAGTGCGGGAACGCGGTGGAGCGCCTGAAGCCGCTGTTCAAGACCGGCGAGTGCTCGGTCCTGCTGTTCCTCCCGGCGGCCCACGTCTTCGGCCGCCTGGTCGAGGTGGCCGCGGTGCTGGCGCCGATCCGGCTGGGCTGCGTACCGGACATCAAGAACCTCACCGACGAGCTGCAGTCCTTCCGGCCCACCCTGATCCTCGGTGTGCCGCGCGTCTTCGAGAAGGTCTACAACTCGGCGCGCGCCAAGGCGCAGGCCGAGGGCAAGGGCAAGATCTTCGACGCGGCTGCCGAGACGGCGATCGCGTACAGCCGGGCGCTGGACACCCCCCGCGGCCCGTCCTTCGGGCTGAAGCTCAAGCACAAGGTCTTCACCAAGCTGGTCTACAGCAAGCTGCACGCGGTCCTCGGCGGACGCGGCGAGTACGCGATCTCCGGCGGCGCCCCGCTCGGCGAGCGGCTCGGGCACTTCTTCCGCGGCATCGGCTTCACGGTGCTGGAGGGCTACGGCCTGACCGAGTCCTGCGCGGCCACGACCTTCAACCCGTGGGACAAGCAGAAGATCGGTACGGTCGGCCAGCCCATGCCGGGCTCCGTGGTGCGCATCGCGGACGACGGCGAGGTGCTGCTGCACGGCGAGCAGATCTTCACCGGGTACTGGAAGAACGAGACGGCGACCGCCGAGGCACTGACGGACGGCTGGTTCCACACCGGTGACGTCGGCACCCTCGACGAGGACGGCTACCTCACGATCACCGGGCGCAAGAAGGAACTCATCGTCACCGCCGGCGGCAAGAACGTCGCCCCGGCCGTGATCGAGGACCGGATCCGCGCGCACGCGCTGGTCGCGGAGTGCATGGTCGTGGGCGACGGGCGGCCGTTCGTGGCCGCGCTGGTCACCATCGACGAGGAGTTCCTCGGCCGCTGGGCCGCGGAGCACGGCAAGCCGGCCGGTGTGACGGCGGCGGAACTGCGCGAGGACGCGGAGCTCGTCGCCGCCGTCCAGAAGGCCGTCGACGACGGCAACGCGGCGGTTTCCAAGGCGGAATCGGTGCGGAAATTCCGCATTCTGCCCTCCCAGTTCACGGAGGAGTCGGGCCACATCACGCCGTCGCTGAAGCTGAAGCGCAATGTGGTGGCGAAGGACTTCGCGGACGAGATCGAAGCCCTCTACCGGGGTTAGCCGGGGCTAGCGCGGATCCTCGGCGAGGATCCGCGCCATGTTCCGCTCGGCGAGGGCCGTGATCGTCACGAATGGGTTCACGCCGAGCGAGCCGGGGATCAGGGAGCTGTCGACCACATACAGCCCCTGGTGGCCCTTGGCCCGGCCGTAGAGGTCGGTCGCGTCGCCGAGGACGCAGCCGCCGAGCGGGTGGTACGTGAAGTTGTCGGCGAAGGCCCTGTTCTCGCCGAAGAGGTCGTACCGGTAGATGGTCACGTTCCGCCGGTTGATGCGGTCGAAGAGGTTCTTCGCCGCGTTGACCGAGGGCGTGTTCTGGTCCCGCCGCCAGGTGAGCTTGGCCGAGTCGGTGGCCGCGTCGTAGGTGAAGCGGCCGCGCTCGGGGTTCTTGGTGATGGCCAGGTACATCGAGATCCAGTGCTCGAAGCCCATGGGCAGCGGGGCGATCTCGGCGAAGACCGGGTTCGAGGCGTTGTCCCAGTCGTCGATGCCCAGGGCGGGCATGGTGGCCTGGTTGCAGCCGACGGTGTCCCAGAGGTGGTTGGCGCGGGCGGTCATGACGTTGCCGTTGTGGCCCCAGCCGAGCCCGACCTTGTCGCTGAGCGCGGGCAGCGTGCCGGTTTCACGGGCCCGCAGCAGGATCTCGGTGGTCCCCAGACTTCCCGCCCCCAGGAACAGCTGCCGGCAGCCGAGCTCGCGGGTCTGGGTGACCCGCCCGGTGAGGTCGCTGGTCCGCACGGTCAGCACGTACCCCCCGGCCGGGTCCGGACGTACGCCGACCACGCGCTGCATGGTCTCGATGGTGACGTTGCCGGTGCCGAGGGCGGCGGCGAGATAGGTCTTGTCGACGCTCTTCTTCCCGTGGTTGTTGCCGTAGATGACCTCGCCCGCGAGCGCGGACCTGGTGGCGGTACCGGCCGCCTCGCGCTGCATGTAGCCGAAGTCGTAGACGTTGGGGACGAAGACGGTCTTCAGGCCGGTGTTCTGGGCGTGCTTGCGGGAGATCCGGGCGAAGCGGTACCACTCGGTGGACTCGAACCAGCCCGGGTCGATGTCGTTCACGCCGAGCATGGCCCGGGCGCGGGGGAAGTAGGTGCCGTACATCTCGTCCGCGTCCACGCCGGGCAGCACCTCGGTGAAGTACGAGCGCCTGGGCGTCGGCGCCATCCCGCCGTTCACCAGCGATCCGCCGCCCACCCCCCGTCCCACGTACACGGACATGTCGCCGTAGTTCACGCGGTCCAGGACACCGGGGTAGGGGCTGATGTCGCGGTTGACCACGTCGA
The DNA here is from genome assembly GCF_036203305.1 of Streptomyces sp. NBC_00190. GTDB lineage: Bacteria > Actinomycetota > Actinomycetes > Streptomycetales > Streptomycetaceae > Streptomyces. The sequence goes on from NZ_CP108131.1 coordinate 2,438,485, forward strand.
GCCAGAGGAACTGGGCGAGCGGGGCCTCGGTGCGGGTGCGGAACCACATGGACCGCTGGTCGGGGGCGGAGGTGGAGGGGAAGACCTTGCCGTCGGGCCCGGGGGTGTCCCAGAGCCGGCCCATTTCGAGGACGACGGTCCGTACGCCGGCCTGCCCGAGGCGCAGCGCCGCGACGGCGGAGCCGTAGCCGGAGCCGACGACGATGGCGGGCGCGTACTGCGCGGCCTGCGGCTCGGCGGCGGCTGCGGAGGACAGCCCGATCCGCGTGAACCCGAGCGCGGAGGCGGTCTGGAGAGCGGCCAGTCCGAGGACATGACGGCGCGTCAGATTTGGTGTCATGGCCGCATGATGGGCGGAATCCGGCCCTCCACCCATACGCGGTGCTGCCAGACATCTGAGAGACAGTCAGGCATGGCTGCGGCGGCCGCGCCGACCGGCGCGGCCGCAGGACTACAGCAGCTCGCGCAGGCGGTCCGCCAGGAGGTCCCAGCGCCACTTCTCCTCGACCCAGGCACGGCCCGCCTCGCCCATGCGCGCCCGCAGGGCCGGGTCCTGCAGCAGAGCGACGACCCGGTCCGCCGCCTCGGACGGCTCGCCGCCCCGGACGACCCAGCCCGTCTCTCCGTCCAGCACCGCGTCAGGGGCTCCGCCGGAGTCTCCCGCGACGACCGGCAGGCCCGTCGCCGAAGCCTCCAGGTAGACGATCCCGAGCCCCTCGACGTCCAGCCCGCCCCGCCGGGTCCGGCACGGCATGGCGAAGACGTCCCCGGCCCCGAAGTGCGCGGGCAGCTCGGCCCACGGGACCGCTCCCGTGAAGAGCACCGAGTCCGCGACGCCCACGGACACCGCCAGTTCCCGCAGGTCCGCCTCGTACGGCCCGCCGCCCACGATCAGCAGCACCGCGTCCGGCACCGCCGCCAGGATCCGCGGCATCGCCTCGATCATGGTGTCCTGCCCCTTCCGGGGGACCAGCCGGGACACGCACACCACGACCGGGCGGTCGGTCAGACCCAGCCGGGCCCGGACCTCCGCACCACCCGACTCCGGGTGGAAGGTCTTCTCGTCCACCCCCGGCGGAAGTTGCACCATCCGGGCCGCCGCCCGGTCCGTCACCGCCGAGGCGATCCGCGAGCGGGTGTACTCCCCCAGGTACGTCAGCGTGTCCGTGCCCTCGCCGATCCGCCGCAGCAACTGCCGCGCGGCCGGCAGCTGGGCCCAGCCCGCCTCGTGCCCGTGCGTGGTCGCCACGATGCGCCGAGCCCCGGCCCGCCGCAGCGCCGGGCCCATCAGACCGAGCGGGGCCGCCGCCCCGAACCACACCGACTCGCAGCCGTGTTCGCGCAGCAGGCCCACGGCCCGCCGCGTCACGCGCGGTGTCGGCAGCAGCATCGTCGTGCGGTCGCGCACGACCTGGAACGGCTGCTCGGCGTCGAAGGCCGCGGTGGCCTCGCGGCCCTCCGCGCTGTGCTTCCACGTGGAGGCGTAGACGACGACCCGGTCGGGATCCAGCCGTAGCGCCATGTTGTGCAGGAAGGCCTGGATACCGCCCGGTCGCGGCGGGAAGTCGTTGGTCACGATCAGCGTCTTGTGCATCGCCTGCCAACGTACCGGACGTCCTCAGCGGAGCTCCTCCCGCAGTGCCTCCTGCCAGGCGCGCGTCAGCCCGGCCAGGTCCACGCCCAGCGCCTCGTCCAGCGCCACCGGCAGCGGCTCGCGCCCCGCCCGCTCGTAGAGGCCCACGAGCGCCGCCTCCCCCCACCGGTCCGCGATCAGCCTGCAGGCCAGCCACGCTCCCTCGTACGCCCGGGCCACCGCTTCCGGGTCGCCGCCGAATGTGAAGGCCTCCGCCGGGGGCAGCTCGCCGGGCACCTCGCCCCGCCGTACGGCCCGGCCGAGCGCGGGGGCGCCCTGCTGCGGCGTGGTGGACCCGCCCCGGTACGCAGCCCAGTCCGCGAAGCCCTCGGAGAGCCACAGCGGGGTCGAGGCGGTGGTCGACGCCCGGGTGGCCACGTGGGCGACCTCGTGGGTCAGTACGATCCGCCGGCCGGCCTCGCCCAGCTCGGCCCACCCCTGCGGGTTGACCACGACCCGGTCCGCCGGAGCGGGTCCCGCGCCCACCCGGCCGGTGGTGACGGCGCCCAGCCCCCGGTACGCGTCGGCCGACCCGCCCAGCAGCTCCGCCATCCGCTCCAGGGATCCGGGGACCAGCACCACCACCCGCCCCGCCCACGGCTTCGGCCACGCGGAGCTCGCCACGGGCACCGCCCGGTCGGCCTCGGCGGAGATCCCGGCCAGGTCGGGGGCGCCGGCCCCGCCCAGGACCAGGGAGCGCTCGCCCCGGACCACCTGCACCGGGCCCTGGTCCCACAGCTGCGGCAGCGCCCCGGGGGCGGGCCGGTCCGTGCGGACCCGCCAGCTCCCGCCGTCCATGACCAGGTCGAGCTCGCGCGCCGATCCCGCCGGGGCCGCGTCGTAGCCGGTCAGCCGGTAGCGCAGCTCCGCCCGTACGAGGGCCCGTACGCCGTCGCGCCGCACCGAGGTCACCTCGTACGCCCGGTCCTCGACCGGGATCCCCGCCGGCTGCCCCGGCTCGGACCGCGACCAGTCGGTGACGGCCCGGCGGATGTCCCGCTCGGCCGTGCCGGCCGGCCGCAGCGCGCCGCATCCGGCCAGCAGGACGCACAGCAGGAGCGGCAGTACGCGCAGGAGACGACGACCCGGAAACATCACCCGATCGTACGCACGGCCTGGATCAGGGGCGCGTGACCGAGGACACCGGCATCATCCCGACCGGGTCGTAGCGGACCCTGGCGCCGGGGTAGGGGGCGTGCACCACCTGGCCGTTGCCGACGTACATGCCCACGTGGCTGGCGTCCGAGCGGTACGTCACCAGATCGCCGGGGCGCGCCTGCGACAGCGGGACCTGGCGTCCCGCGTACCGCTGTGCCTGCGAGGTGCGCGGCAGCGAGACGCCCGCCTGGCGGTACGACCAGACCATCAGCCCGGAGCAGTCGAAGCCGGAGGGGCCGGTGGAGCCCCACACGTACGGGCGGCCGACCGCCGACCGGGCCGCCATCACGGCCGCCCCGGCGCGGCCGGAGGAGGGGCCGAAGGAGGGGAAGTCGGGCTGGGCGCCGGGGCGGCCGCCCGCGCGCGAGGCGCGCTCGAAGTCGGCCCTTTGCTCTGCGTTCATGGCGCCCAGCAGCCGCCGGGCGGCCGCGAGCTTCGCCGTGACGGAGCGCTTGTGCCGGGCCACGTCGGCGCGCAGGGCGTCGAGTTCGGCCAGCTTGCCGGCGGCCTCGCGGCGCTCCTGGCCGAGCCGGCGCTGCTCCTCGCGGAGTTCGTCGAGCTGGCGGGCCTGGAGGCCGGTCAGCCGTTCCAGGGCGGCGGCCTGCTCCAGGTAGGCGTCGGGGTCCGCGGACAGCAGCAGGGCGACGGTGGGGTCGATGCCGCCGCTGCGGTACTGGGCCCCGGCGAAGGTACCGAGGATGCCCCGCATCGTGTTGATGCGGTCCTGCGCGCGGGCGACGGCGTCCTGGGCCCGGTCGGCCTCGGAGCGGAGCCGGTCGGCCTTCTCGCCCGCCTCGTTGAAGCGCTCGGTGGCCTGTTCGGCTTCCTCGAAGAGCCGGTCGACCTGGGCGCGGACACCGCCCGAGGGCTCCTGCGGCAGGCCCGGGTCCGCGCCCGCGGGGGCTCCCGTCATGACGACCGCGGCGCCGGCCGCGGCGGCGGTCAGGACGGCGGCCTTCGTGTTCCGGTCGAGGCCACCGGGCCCGGGCCGGCGATGGGATGCCACGTGGAACCGCTCCCTTCCGCTGTGCGGGGCCCGGGTCCGCCCTCCGTGGACGGCCGTGTGCCGGGTTCCGCGCTGGCAGACAGTAGCGGCGCGATCGGGCACCGACCAACGACCACCGGGGGGCACACACAGTGACGCCCCGCCGGAGACGCAGGTCACCGGCGGGGCGTGTGGTCAGAGCGGGTCCGCTCAATTCGCCCGGATGGGCGGTGTGCGGCGCGTCATCCGACGCGGACGCCGAACTGGAAGGGCATGTTGTCCATCGACTCGTACTTGATGCCGCTGCGCGGGTTGGAGGCGTGCAGCGTCATGTTGTTGCCGGCGTAGAGGCCGACGTGGTGCAGGTCGTCGTAGAAGAAGACCAGGTCACCGGGCTGGAGCTGGCTGCGGCTGATGCGCGTGCCGTCGTTGACCTGGGTGTAGGTGACGCGGCTGATGTTCACGCCGGCCTGCTTGTACGCCCACTGGGTCAGACCCGAGCAGTCGTAGACGGTCGGGCCGGTGCCGCCGGACTGGTACGTGTAGCCCAGCTTGGTCTTGGCGGCCGCCAGGGCGGCTCCGGCGCGGCCGGAGGCGCTCACGTTGCCGAGGTCGACCCGCTGGCTGTCGCTGCGGCTGGCGCGGGCCTCGTCGTCCTTGATCGCCGCGCGCTCCTGCGCGGTCAGGGTGTTGAGCAGGGCCTGGGCCTCGGCGAGCTTCTCCTGCGAGACCTTCTTCTTCTCGCCGAGCTCCTTGCGGGTGGCGTCGAGGTCGGCGAGCTTGCCGGCGGCCTCCTGGCGCTGCTGTGCGAGGGTGCGCTGCTTGGCCTGGATCTTCTGGACCGCCTCGACCTGCTTGCCGCTCAGGTGCTCCAGCGTGGAGGCCTTGTCGAGGTAGCTGTCGGGGTCCTCGGAGAGGAGGAGGGCGAGCGAGGGGTCGATGCCGCCGTTGCGGTACTGGGCGCTCGCCATCGAACCGAGCGTGCTGCGCAGCTCGTTGAGGTCACCCTGGCCGCGCGCGACCTGGTCCTGGAGCTGCCCGATCTCCTTTTCGAGCTTCTCCTGGCGTTCCTTGGCCCCGTTGAACTTCTCGGTGGCCTGCTCCGCCTCTTCGTAGAGCGCGTCGACCTGGGACTTGACCTCGTCCTTGCTCGGCTTCCCCGGAGCGGCGGAGGCGCTCTGGGCGGAGAGGGCGACGACTGCTGCGGCGGCGGCGCCGAGTACGGTCACGCGGGTGCGGTTCGGCTGCTTGGGTCGACGGTGGGACGCCACGGAGGCGAGCTCCTTCTTCCTAGAGCCGCCGAAGAACGCAACTCGGCAGCACCTCCGCCGTCACCCCGAATGAGTGATCCACCGCACGAAGGTTTGAGCAGACCCTAGTGACCCATCTGTGATCAGTTCAAATCCTGCCGGGAAAAAACTTGGTCCCCGACCAGCTTCTTTACCCGCAGCGCACGCTCTGTGCCGGGCACTTGACGGTGCGTCCCCTGCAAGCCCTATCAATTCCGGCATCAGGGCGAGGAGTTACGAAACGCGCGAAAGCCGCTTCAGCAACAAAGCGGACGTTACGGGCCGCGCACCCGCGGCGGCCACCCCGTCGGCGACCTCCCGGTCCGTGGAGACCACGACCACCGGCCGGCCGGGCGGCTCCGCGCGCACCAGCTGGCGGATCAGCTCGTCCGCCGTCACCCCGGCCTTGGAGAACAGCACCCGTACCCCGCGCGGCGGCGCGAGCAGCACCGGGGCCGCCAGTTCCGCCCCGTCGAAGACGCAGGTCATCTCCGCGCCCGTCTGCGCGGCCAGCATCGACAGCCCGCCCAGCAGCCGCAGCCGCTGCTTCTCCAGCGGCATCGTCGGATAGCCCGTCTTGGTCACGTTGTAGCCGTCGACCACCAGATGGGCCTGGGGCAGCGCCAACAGCTGGTCCAGCAGCGCCGGATCGGTCTCCGACAGGGCACGCGCCGCGATGTCCTTGGGCGTCATCCGGCCCGGCTCCACCGCGTCCACGGTGTCCGCCGGGCGGGTGTTGACCGGAGGCAGCGCCAGCTCGCGGCGCAGCCCCGCCGCCGCGTCCAGCACGGTGTCCAGCAGCAGCCGCAGCCGCATGTCCTCGATGCTGCGCCCCTCGCGGGTGGCCCGGCGCGAGGTCTCCAGCGCCGACTCGACCTCCGCGAGCCGGGACTTGAGCCGCCGGGTCTCGCTCTCGGCGGCGGCCACGCGCGCGGCCGCCTCGCCGCGGATCCCGTCGATCTCGGCGGTCAGCTTGCGCAGGGCCGCGTCGCCGCGCTTGACGTCGCTGAGGGCGCTGCGCAGCTTGCGGTGAAGCGATTCCGCTTCCTTGCGCGAGGCCTCCAGCTCGGCCCGCACCTGCTCGCCGCCGGTGCGCTGCAGTTCCCGTACCTGGGCCAGCTCCTCGCGGAGCCGGTCCAGCTCGCGCCGGGTCTCTTCGCCGACCCGCTCGGCGTCGGCGCGCTGCGCCTCCTCGCCCGCGGCGGCCACCAGCTTGACCCAGCCGACCGGCCGCAGGACGTACGCGGCGGCCGCCACGTCCAGCGGATCGGCGGCGGCGGGCGGGGCACCGGACTCCAGCGCGCCGGCCAGCTCCACCTGCGCCTCGCGCAGCTTCTCGGCCACCCGACCGCGGAACACCGGGTCGGTCTCGACCGCCGCGGCCATGGCGTTGCCCGCGAACTTGGCGCGCCGGGTCGGGGTGAACCGGGCGTACTGACGCAGCTGCGCGGGAAGGTCCGCGACCGTCAGCGCGCCGAAGGCGTCCGAGACGAGCGCGACGACCCGGCGCCGCACGCCTTCCGGCAGCGGGCGGTCGAGCACCTCGGCGGCGTCGCCGGCCGCGTCGGCCGGCTCAGCGCCGCTTGCTGGCTCCACAATCCGTCACCCCTACCGTGATCTACCTGTGGGCACGGCTCCCTCAGGAGTCCGCGCCCGGCCTGTCCACGAGCTCGATCTGGTCCACCGCGTTGCACCACCGGCAGCGGACCGACTCGATGGTCTCATTGACCACCTCGCGCTCCTCGACCTTCGGTTCCCCGGCGAGGTCCAGGTGGATGTACTCCACGACCTTCGACGAACGGGTGACATCGAAACGCGTGAGGTTGCCGCACAGGGTGCAGCGCCACCGGGTGGTGTCGGTCGGCTGGGGAACCGTCATCAGGCCGCTCTCTCCTTCGTAGCGTTCGTAGCTGTTTCAATTAAAGCGGTCTGCTGAGCCGTCCGGGCCGTTTGGGCAGACCGCGGCTCGTAACCCTACGGCCTGCCACCGCTTCAGGTGGGCCGGGTTGCGTCATGCTCTGTCACATGATCGTAAGGTGGCAGGCCGTCCGCGAGGCCGCCCGGGGACCGGTGGTCACCCACGCGCTGATCGCCGGCTGCGCGGTGGTGTTCGTACTGAGCCCGGCCTCGGGGCTGAACCCCGTCTACGGGACGGGCGACGGGCTGCTGACCGCCGGGACCGACTACTTCCGCCGCTGGGGCGTGGTCCCGGACGAGCTCTTCACCGGCACCCCGCGGGCCTGGCTGACCCCGCTGACCGCACTGTTCGTGCACGGCAGTTGGCTGCACCTGCTCGGGAACATGCTCTTCCTCCACGTCTTCGGCGCGATGGCGGAGGAGCGGATGGGCCGCCCGGCGTTCCTCTTCTTCTACGTCTGTACGGGTTACGTGGCCCTGGCGGTGTACGCGGCGGCCAATGCGGGGTCCTCACAGACCCTGGTCGGGGCGTCCGGGGCCATCTCGGCGGTGCTGGGCGCCTTCCTGTACCTGCTGCCGCGGGCCAGGGTGACGAGCCTGTTCCCGTTCCTGCTCTTCCTGCCGCTGCGCTTCCCGGCGTGGATCGTGCTGCTGTTCTGGTTCGCCCTCCAGTGGGTGGCCGCGCACCGGGCGGGCAGCGGGCCGGGCGTCGCCTATCTGGCCCACCTGGTGGGCTTCTCGGTCGGCTTCCTGTACGCGTGGGCGCGCTATCGGCGTACGACTACAGTGGGGCGACCAGCGACGGCCACCGAGGGAGACAGCCAGCCGTGATCACCGCGATCGTGCTCATCAAGACCAGCGTGGACCGCATCCCCGAGATCGCCGAGGCCATCGCCGCGCTGGAAAGCGTCAGCGAGGTCTACTCCGTCACGGGGACGTACGACCTGATCGCGCTGGTCCGCGTGGCCCGCCACGAGAACCTGGCGGACATCATCCCGGGCCGCATCAGCAAGATCCCGGGCGTCGAGGCGACGGACACGCACGTGGCGTTCCGTACGTACTCCCAGCACGACCTGGAAGCCGCCTTCGCGATCGGTCTCGACGCCTAAGCGGCGCCTAAGCGGCCTGTTTTCAGCGTGGGCAGCGCCCCGCCCGGCCGGGCGGGGCGGCCCTCGGCGAGCCGGCGGACGTGGCCGCGCGGTCGCCGTCGCAACCCCCTGCGTCATGCCCCGCGGCCCGTCAGACGGCGGGGACGCAGCGGCCCTCCTCCGTGCGGTACTGCCACTTCGCGCCGTCCGCGACGAGCTCCTTCACCGCGCGGACGAAGCGCTCCACGTGCTCGTCGGGGGTGCCGGCGCCGAAGCTGACGCGAATGGCGTTGAGGGACCGCTCCCCCGGGGCCGCCTCCGGGGCGCCGCATTCGCCCTGGGCCTGCGGCTCGCTGCCCAGCAGGGTGCGGACCAGCGGGTGGGCGCAGAAGAGACCGTCGCGGACGCCGATGCCGTACTCGGCGGAGAGGGCGGCCGCGAAGTGGGAGCTGTTCCAGCCGTCCACCACGAAGGAGATGACGCCGACGCGCGGCGCGTCGTCCCCGAAGAGGGACAGGACGCGGACCGCCGGGACGTCCGCCAGGCCCTCCCGGACCTTGGCGATGAGGTGGCGCTCGCGGGCGACCAGGTTCTCGAAGCCCGCCTCGGTCAGGGCCTTGCAGGCGGAGGCGATGGAGTAGACGCCGATGACGTTCGGGGAGCCGGCCTCGTGGCGGGCGGCGGTGGTGTGCCACTCGACGTCCACACCGCCGTCCTCGCGCCGGGCGACCTTGCGGGAGGCGCCGCCGCCCGCGAGGTACGGCTCGGCCTCCCGCAGCCAGTCGGCGCGCCCGGCGAGGACGCCCGAGCCGAAGGGGGCGTACAGCTTGTGGCCGGAGAAGGCGACCCAGTCCACGTCGAGGTCCTGCACGGAGACGGGGTGGTGCGGGGCGAGCTGGGCGGCGTCCAGGACGATCCGCGCGCCGTGGGCGTGCGCGGCGGCCGCGAGCTCCTTCACCGGCCACAGCTCACCGGTGACGTTGGACGCCCCGGTGACACAGACCAGGGCCGGGCCGTGGGGCTCCCGGTCGGCCAGGGCCCGCTCCAGGGTGGCGACGGCCTCGTCCGGGGTGCGGGGGGCGTTGAGGTAGGTGACCTGCGCGTCCACCCACGGCAGCAGCGAGGCGTGGTGCTCGGTCTCGAAGACGAAGACCTGGCAGCCGGCCGGGAGCACGGCGGCGAGCAGGTTCAGGGAGTCCGTGGTGGACCGGGTGAAGATCACCTGGTCGGAGGGGCGGCAGTCGAGGAACCCGGCGACCGTGACGCGGCTCTGCTCGAAGAGGTCCGTGGAGAGCTGCGAGAGGTATCCGGCGCCGCGGTGCACGCTGCCGTAGTACGGGGCGTACGCGGCGACGTCGTCCCAGACCCGCTGGAGCGCCGGGGCGCTGGCCGCGTAGTCGAGGGCCGCGTAGGTGACCTCGCCACCGGTGACGAGCGGGACGGTGACGTCCCGGCCGAGGACCGGCAGCGGCTCGGCACAGGCGGGGTCGACGGCGGTGGCGGCGGCAGCGGTGACAGCGGCGGCGGTGACGGCGTTCAGGGATGCGGACATGGCGGAATCTCCCGGCAGGCAGGGGTGAATGGCTTCGGTGGGCCCGTACGCGGGTACGGCTCGGCGGCCGACGGGGGTACGGGAAGTCCCCGGACCGAAGGCGGGTACACGGAAGTGACCCTGATCCGAGGGTGAAGAAGGGGCGGAGTCGCCCTATCGCATTCGCTTGCTCACGGAAAAACGCTCCTCGATAGACCAGGACCCCTGGTGTCGAGGGATCCGCGCTTGCCGTAGACCTTTCTGTCTACGGCCTGGTCATCACCCGGGGCACCCCGCCACGGAAGGAGGGTTGCCGGACAGCAAGCCGGGGCCTAAACGCTGTCACTCGTGACCTGTTCAGCATCCTGCCACATGATCCCCCGTGCGCAAGCCACCGGTCCGAATGGCGGACCGGTGGCTTGGCCGAAAACGATCAATCGGAATCAGGCGTTGCTGGCCGCCACCCAGCGCTCCAGCGCGGCCCGGGCCGCACCCGAGTCGATCGACTCCGCCGCGCGGGTGATGCCGGCCGCGATCTGCTCCTCCAAGGTGCCCGCGCCCGGGTCCAGGGCCACCAGGGCGGCCGCCGAGTTCAGCAGGACGGCGTCGCGGACCGGGCCCGTCTCGCCGGAGAACAGGCGGCGGGCGACGTCAGCGTTGTACGAGGCGTCCGCGCCGCGCAGCTCCGACACGTCGACGAGGGCGATGCCGACGTCCCGCGGGTCGAAGGGCTGCTCCGAGACCTTGCCGTCGCGGACCCACCACACCCGCGAGGTCGCGGTCGTGGTCAGCTCGTCCAGGCCGTCGTCGCCGCGGAAGACCAGCGCGGAAGAGCCCCGCTCGGCGAGCACGCCCGCCACGATCGGGGCCATCCGGGCATCGGCCACGCCCGTCGCCTGGGCCCGTACCTTCGCCGGATTGGTCAGCGGACCGAGGAAGTTGAAGGTGGTCCGGATGCCCAGCTCCTTGCGGGCCGCGGCCACGTGCCGCAGCGCCGGGTGGAACTTCACCGCGAAGCAGAAGGTGATGCCGGCCTCCTCCGCGACCTCGGCGACCCGCGCGGGGGTCAGGTCGAGGTTGACGCCGAGCTTCTCCAGGACGTCCGAGGCCCCGCTCGCGGAGGACGCGGCCCGGTTGCCGTGCTTGACCACCTTGGCACCCGTACCGGCCACCACGACCGCCGACATCGTCGAGATGTTCACCGTTTTGGCCCCGTCGCCGCCCGTGCCGACGATGTCCACCGTCCGGCCGGGCACCTCGATCAGGTTGGCGTGCTCGTACATGGTCCGTACGAGGCCGTTGATCTCCGCGACCGTCTCCCCCTTGGCCCGCAGTGCGACCGCGAAGCCGGCGATCTGGGCGTCGGTGGCCTCCCCGCGCATGATCTTGTCCATGGCCCAGGCGGTGTCGTCGGCGCGCAGGTCCTGGCCGGTCAGCAGAGCGTCGAGAACGCCCGGCCAATTGGGGGTACCCCCGGACGGAGTCTGGGGGAGGGCCGGCACCCCACCGGCGTCAGCCGGACTCTGACCGCTCATGGTCTGCTCCTGGATCCGTCGGCAAGCACTGAGGACTCCACCCTATCGAGCCCCAGGGACGGCAAAGAGCCCCGTCCAGACACTGGACGGGGCTCTCGCCGTGGCGACACCAGGACTGACCGAAATCAGTCCCTCATGCGGTCAAGCGGTCGTACGGGAGATCAGTGGTGGCCGTGGCCGCTCTGGATCTCCTTGTACTCCTCCACCGTGGGCTTCGGAATCTGGTTGCCCTCGGCGTAGAAGCCCTTGCTGAGCTTCGCGCGCAGCTTCTCGCCGAGCTTCACCTTGCGCTCGACACCGTTCTCGTCGACCGTCGGGCCGATCTCGATCGGCTCGTACGTGGTGTACGAGGTGAGCGTGTGCAGCTTGCCCTGCGGGAGCGGCTCGTGGACCTCGACGAACTCACCGTGCGGCAGGCGCTTGATGATGCCGGTCTCGCGACCGTGCAGCACCTTGTCCCGGTCCCGGCGCTGGAGGCCGAGGCAGATCCGCTTGGTGGCGATGAAGGCGAGGACCGGGACGACGAAGAAGCCGATCCGGACGAACCAGGTGATCGAGTTGATCGAGAGGTGGAAGTACTGCGCGAACATGTCGTTTCCACCGCCGATCAGGAGCACGATGTACTCCGCGATCCAGGCGACACCGAAGCCCGTACGGCTCGGGACGTTGCGCGGGCGGTCCAGGATGTGGTGCTCGCGCTTGTCCCCGGTGACCCAGGACTCGATGAACGGCCAGGCGGCGATCGAGCCCAGCACCAGCGGGAAGAGCAGCAGCGGGATGAACACGCCCAGGACGAGCGTGTGGCCCCACAGGTTGATCTCCCAGCCGGGCATGGCTCGGATCAGGCCTTCCGGCATACCCATGTACCAGTCGGGCTGCGCACCGGTGGACACGTGGTCCGGGCGGTACGGGCCGAGCGCCCAGATCGGGTTGATCGAGGCGATCGCCGCGATGGCCGCGATGACGCCGAAGACCAGGAAGAAGAAGCCTCCGGCCTTGGCCATGTAGACCGGCAGCAGCGGCATGCCGACGACGTTGTCGTTCGTCTTGCCGGGACCCGCGAACTGGGTGTGCTTGTGGTAGAAGACCAGGATCAGGTGGGCCACCAGCAGGCCCATCATGATGCCGGGCAGCAGCAGGATGTGGATCGAGTAGAACCGCGCGACGAAGTCGCCGCCCGGGAACTCTCCGCCGAAGAGGAAGAACGACAGGTACGTGCCGATGACCGGCACGGACAGGATCGCGCCCTCCATGAAGCGGACACCGGTACCCGACAGCAGGTCGTCCGGCAGCGAGTAACCGGTGAAACCGGTGAACATGCCGAGGACCAGCAGCAGGAAGCCGAAGATCCAGTTGACCTCACGCGGCTTGCGGAACGCGCCGGTGAAGAAGACGCGCATCATGTGCACGACCATGCCCGCGACGAAGATCAGCGCGGCCCAGTGGTGGATCTGCCGGATGAGCAGACCACCGCGGACGTCGAAGCTGATGTCCAGTGTCGAGGCGAAGGCCTCGGACATCAGGACGCCCTGCATCGGCACGTACGAGCCGTGGTACACGACCTCGTTCATGCTCGGGTGGAAGAACAGCGTCAGGTACACACCCGTGAGGATGATGATGATGAAGCTGTAGAGGCAGATCTCACCCAGCATGAAGGACCAGTGGTCCGGGAAGATCTTGCGCATGTTGGACTTGGCCAGGCTGTAGATGCCCAGGCGGCCGTCCGCCCAGTCCGCTACGCGCTCGCCGGCGGGCGCTTTGCGCGCCGTCTTGGACTCAGTGGCAGTGCTCATCCGCGCTCCCAGAAGGCAGGACCGACGGGCTCTTCGAAGTCGCCGAGCGCTTCGAGGAAGCCTTCGTCATTCACACCGATCCGCAGCTGCGGAAGCGCGTGACCGGCCGGGCCGAAGATGACTCGGGCGCCGTCGGAGAGGTCGAAGGTGGACTGGTGGCACGGGCAGAGCACGTGGTGCGTCTGCTGCTCGTACAGGCTGATCGGGCAGCCGACGTGGGTGCAGATCTTGGAGTAGGCCACGATGCCCTCGTGGGACCACTCCAGCTCCTGCTTGTCCTTGATGTCCTCCGGCTTGATGCGGACGATCATCAGGGCGGCCTTGGCGATCTGGACCTGGAAGTCGTGCTGCTCCTCCTCCAGGCCTTCCGGCATGGCGAAGGTCAGCGAACCGACGGCCACGTCCTCGGGACGCAGCGGCTCCATCGTGTTCTGGTTGATGAGCAGCTTGCCCTTGGCCCACAGCGTCTTGCGCAGCTTTTCCTCGGGCAGCGGACCGGTGTCACGCAGGAGCATGACGGCGGACAGCGGCAGCACGGCCAGCGCGCCCAGCATCGTGTTGCGGATCAGCGGACGCCGGCCGATGCCGGACTCGTTCGCGCCGTCCGCGAAGTCCTGCATGACCTTCGCCTTGACCTCCGGCGAAGCGGCGATCGGGTGGCGGTCGTCGGCCACCTCGACGTCGGACATCAGGGTGCGGGCCCAGTGGACCGCGCCCGCGCCGATGCAGAAGAGGGCCGTGCCCAGGGTCATGCCCAGGGCGAAGTTGAGCGCGCTCACCTTCCCGATGGGGAAGATGTACACGATCTTGCTGACCGGGATGACCACGTAGGAGGCGATGAACGCCACCGTGGCCAGCATCGACACCGTGAACAGCATCGCGACGGTGCGCTCGGAGTGCCTCGCCGCCCGCTCGTCGATGTCCTGGATGCGCGGCTTGTGGACCGGAAGGCCCGGGTCGGCGAACGGATCGTCCGCGACCGCTACGGCACCGTGGTGCGCGTCGCCCTGCTCGCTCGGCAGGTGCTTCTCTTCGGGAATCTCTTGGCTACTCATGACTTCTTGGCCTTAGCGGTGTGGGCCGCGACCCAGACGGCGACAGCGATCAGCGCACCCAGACCGAAGATCCAGCCGAACAGACCCTCGGAGACGGGGCCGAGGCCACCGAGCTTCAGGCCGCCAGGGCTGACCGACTTCTCGCCGTTCACGTTCTGGATGTACGCGATGATGTCCTTCTTCTGCTTCTCCGGCATGGTGCTGTCCGGGAAGGAGGGCATGTTCTGCGGGCCGGTGAGCATGGCCTCGTAGACGTGCTTCGGCTCGACGCCCTCAAGGTTGGGGGCGTACTTGCCGTTCGTCAGCGCGCCGCCCTCGCCGGTGAAGTTGTGGCACTGCGCGCAGTTGTTGCGGAACAGTTCACCACCGTTGGCGATGTCGGCACCCGCCGGGTCGTACTGCTTCTCGGTCGGCACGATCGGGCCGGCACCGAGGGACGCGATGTACGCGGCCAGCTGGTCGATCTGCGCCTGGGTGTAGACGACCGGCTTCTTCGGCACCTGGGCGCCGGGCTGCTGGGCGGGCATGCGGCCCGTGCTCACCTGGAAGTCGACGGCTGCGGAGCCGACGCCGACCAGGCTGGGGCCGTCAGTGGAACCCTGACCGCCGGTTCCGTGGCAGCTTGCGCAACCCACGGCGTAGAGCTTGGCGCCCTCCTCGATGGCGAGGGACTGGGCGGTTTCATCGGCCTGCGCCTTGCCCGCGGGGGCGAAGGCGGCGTACAGCCCCCCAGTGGCCGCCAGCGCGAGGAGTAGAACGACGACCGCCGCCAGCGGATGGCGTCGTCGTGCGGAGAGCTTTTTCACGGATTACCCCGGTGTCAGGATCTTCTGCGTCGGTGTTTCTGGATGGAGTGCCGGGTCGGGCCCGGTGACGTGTTCGCTACTTGATCAGGTAGATCGTCGCGAAGAGGCCGATCCAGACGACATCGACGAAGTGCCAGTAGTAGGACACGACGATGGCCGACGTGGCCTGTTCGTGGGTGAACCTCTTGGCCGCGTACGTCCGGCCGAGGACCAGCAGGAAGGCGATGAGACCGCCCGTCACGTGCAGACCGTGGAAGCCGGTGGTCAGGTAGAACACCGAGCCGTACGGTCCGGACGAGAGGCTCAGGCCCTCGTGCGTGACCAGCTCGGTGTACTCGAACACCTGGCCGCCAATGAAGATCGCACCCATGACGAACGTGATGATGAACCACGTCCTGAGCTTCTTCACGTCACCGCGCTCGGCGGCGAATACGCCGAGCTGGCAGGTGAGCGAGGAGAGCACCAGGATCGTCGTGTTCGTCGCCGAGAAGGGCAGATTCAGGAAGTCAGCCTGCTCTGTCCAGTACTCGGGGCCTGTCACGGATCGCAGGGTGAAGTACATCGCGAAGAGGGCCGCGAAGAACATCAGCTCGGAACTCAACCAGATGATGGTTCCGACGCTGACGAGGTTCGGCCGGTTGACCGTCGGGTGCGCGTGCCCGGTATCTACTGTCGTTGCTGTCGCCACGACCGACATTATGTCGGTCGCTTATCCCGCCCTCACCCCGGGGGGTGCCGTTCGGAGTGTCCGGGGCGTGTGCAAGGCCCGAACGGCCCATCAGATGTCCCCATGAACGTCTCGTACGAGGCCGTGCGAACCGATGTTGACAACGCATCGGGAGGAGTAGCATCCCGCGCAACATCAACGTGATTCACGTGACATGTGGAGGAACGAAATGCGGGCGACTGCGCGGGTTCTGGTCTACAGCGACGACGCGGGCACCCGGGAGCAGGTGCGGCTGGCGGCCGGGCGCAGGCCGGCCGCGGACCTGCCGCCGGTGGAGTTCCTGGAGTGCGCGACGCTGCCGGCGGTGCTGACGGAGCTGGACGCGGGCGGCATCGACGTGTGCGTGCTCGACGGCGAGGCGGTTCCGGCCGGCGGCATGGGCGTGTGCCGGCAGATCAAGGACGAGATCTTCCGGTGTCCCCCGGTGCTGCTGTTGATGGGGCGCCCCCAGGACGCCTGGCTGGCCACCTGGAGCCGCGCGGACGCCGCCGTGACCCTTCCGGTGGACCCGGTGGAGTTCGCGGACGCCCTGGCGGCCCTCCTGCGCTCCCGCCTGTCGTCCTCGGCCGCCTGACGGCCGCTTCCAGCCGCCTCACGGCCGCCTGACAGGGCGTTCGCGGGCCTACGGGGTTTCCCGCAGGCCCGCGGCGGGCCCCGGCTCTCAGACGGTGGGGCGCAGGCGGGCCTGGTCGATGGTGCTGCGGCCTTCCTGGGTGCCCTTGAGGAGGGCGCTGCCCTCGCGCCATTCCTTCCAGTCCATGTTCCAGTCGCCGTAGCCGTTGCCGAAGGTGTCCATGTCGTCGCCGATGCTGTTGATCACCTTGACGATGTCGCCCTCGGTGATGTTCTCGTAGAACCAGGCGGCGTTGCCGGTGCTCATGCCGGTGCAGCCGTGGCTGACGTTCTCGTAGCCCTGGGAGCCGACGGACCACGGCGCGGCGTGGACGTATTCACCACTCCAGGTGACGCGAGTGGCGTAGTAAACGGGCAGGTTGTAGTACTCGCTGCCGCCGATGCCGACGGTGTCGCCGCGCATCTGGACGAAGTACTGCTTGCCGAGTACCACCTTGACCCCGTTGCGGGTGGAGAAGCCGGGCTTTCCGGTGGTCACCGGAATGGTGTTGATCACTTCTCCGTTGCGCTTGAACGTGAGGTAGTGCGAGGAGGCGTCCGTGGTGACCTCGACGCGGTCGCCGATCTCCAGCTTCAGCGGCTTGGCCGCGGCCCCGTAGAGGTGGTCGGAGATCTTGACGCCCTCCAGGTTGCTCCGTACGGAGACCTCGGTGTTGGCGGGCCAGTACTCCTTGGGCCGGTAGTGGAGCTTCTTGTCGTCGACCCAGTACCAGGCGCCCTCGACGCCCGCGGGGGCGCTGACGAGCAGGCCCCGCTCGACGACCGCGCGGGCGGCCTTGTCCTTGACGGGTTCGCTGAGTTCGGCCGTGAGGGGCTGCCCGACGCCGTACTTGCCCGCGTCCGGGCCGAATTCGACCTGCAGGACACCTTTGGCCGGGGTGGTGTCGAAGGAGATCGTGCGCTGCCCTGGGGCGCCCTTCGCGTTCTCGGTGCTGACGGTGACCGTGTAGCGGACACCGGCGGACATCGAGACCGTGTTGTGCCAGCGGTCGCCCTTGGCGGAGAGTTCGCCCGCCAGGCGGCGGCCGTGGGTGTCCACGACCGTGACGTCGGTGATGCGTGCCTCACCCCCCTTCGTAGTGACTTCGAGGGGCTTGTCGGGGTCCACGGGGCGACCGCCGGCCGCCTGGTTGAAGGCGACTTGATCGCCCGCGTCGTACGGGCGGGCTGACAGCGGGTTGTCGTCGGACCCGCATGCGGTGGCGCCGGCCCCGAGGGACGCGACCAGCAGGGAGCAGCTGAGTACCGTCCAAAGACGCGGTGAGTGCTTCATGGGGCCAACGCTATGAAGATATGACAAATACGGCGCGCGGGGTGACTGCAAACGAGGGGCCCGGACTCCTCCGAAGAGGTGTCCGGGCCCCAGGTTCAGCGCTGATACCGGTCCTGCGACCGGCGCTTTCGGTACTACTGGTTCTGGTTCTCACCGCGGTAGTACTCGTACACCCAGCCCCACAGGCCGATCACGATGATCGGGGCCGAGAAGTACATGAGCCACCAGCCGAAGATGACACCCATGAACGCGAGCGCACCGCCGATGCCCAGCGAGAGCGGCTGCCAGCTGTGCGGGGCGAAGAACCCCAGCTCGCCCGCCTCGTCGGCGACGTCGGCCTCCAGGTTGTCCTGGGCCATCTCGTCCACGCGCTTGGCCGTGAAGGCCAGGTAGTAGCCGATCATGACGCTCAGGCCGAAGGCCAGGAAGAGCGCGGTGGTGCCGACGGGCTCCTTCGACCACACGCCGTACACGACGGCCATGATCAGGATGAAGGCCGAGAGCCAAAGGAACAGCTTGCCCTGGATCTTCACTTGTCGGCCTCCTTGCCACCGGTGACGGCCGCGGCGGCCGCGCTGTGGTCCTCGAGGTGGTCGAGGGCCGCGATCTCCGGGTGGTGCAGGTCGAACGCCGGGGACTCGGAGCGGATCCGCGGCAGGGTGAGGAAGTTGTGCCGCGGCGGCGGGCAGGACGTCGCCCACTCGAGCGAACGGCCGTAGCCCCACGGGTCGTCGACCTCGATCTTCTTGCCGTACTTCGCCGTCTTCCAGACGTTGTACATGAACGGCAGGATCGACAGGCCCAGCAGGAACGAGCTGATCGTCGAGATCGTGTTCAGGGTGGTGAAGCCGTCGGCGGCGAGGTAGTCCGCGTAACGACGCGGCATGCCCTCGGCACCCAGCCAGTGCTGCACCAGGAACGTGCCGTGGAAGCCGATGAACAGCGTCCAGAAGGTGACCTTGCCGAGGCGCTCGTCCAGCATCTTGCCCGTGAACTTCGGCCACCAGAAGTGGAAGCCGGCGAACATCGCGAACACCACGGTGCCGAAGACGACGTAGTGGAAGTGTGCGACGACGAAGTACGAGTCGGAAACGTGGAAGTCCATCGGGGGCGAGGCCAGGATGACGCCGGTCAGACCACCGAAGGTGAAGGTGACCAGGAAGCCGATCGTCCAGAGCATCGGGGTCTCGAAGGACAGCGAGCCCTTCCACATGGTGCCGATCCAGTTGAAGAACTTCACACCGGTCGGTACCGCGATCAGGAAGGTCATGAAGGAGAAGAACGGCAGCAGCACACCGCCCGTGACGTACATGTGGTGGGCCCACACGGTCACGGAGAGGCCGGCGATCGCGATCGTCGCGGCGATCAGGCCGATGTAACCGAACATCGGCTTGCGCGAGAAGACCGGGATGATCTCTGAAACGATTCCGAAGAATGGCAGCGCGATGATGTACACCTCTGGGTGTCCGAAGAACCAGAAGAGGTGTTGCCACAGCAATGCCCCGCCGTTCGAGGCGTCGAACACATGCGCACCGAACTTGCGGTCGGCCTCCAGCGCGAAGAGCGCGGCGGCCAGCACCGGGAAGGCGAGCAGGACCAGGACACCGGTCAGCAGCACGTTCCAGGTGAAGATCGGCATGCGGAACATCGTCATGCCGGGCGCGCGCATGCAGATGATCGTGGTGATGAAGTTGACCGAGCCGAGGATCGTGCCGAAGCCGGAGAAGGCCAGACCCATGATCCACATGTCGGCGCCGATGCCCGGCGAGCGGACCGCGTCCGACAGCGGGGAGTAGGCGAACCAGCCGAAGTCGGCGGCGCCGTTCGGCGTGACGAAGCCGGCCACCGCGATGGTCGAGCCGAAGAGGTACAGCCAGTACGCGAACATGTTCAGCCGCGGGAACGCCACGTCGGGCGCGCCGATCTGCAGCGGCATGATCCAGTTGGCGAATCCGGCGAAGAGCGGCGTCGCGAACATCAGCAGCATGATCGTGCCGTGCATCGTGAACGCCTGGTTGAACTGCTCGTTCGACATGATCTGCGTGCCCGGACGGGCCAGCTCGGCGCGCATGAAGAGCGCCAGGATGCCGCCGATGAGGAAGAACACGAACGAAGTGACCAGGTACATCGTGCCGATGGTCTTGTGGTCGGTAGTGGTAAGCCACTTCACGACGACATTGCCCGGCTGCTTGCGCCGTACCGGCAGCTCGTTCTCATACGAGTCGGCGGCGGCACCCTGAGATTCGTTGAGGATGCTCACAGTTTGTTCGTCTCCGCATTCCGGGCCGGGTCAGTCTGCTTGATGCCGGCCGGGAGGAAGCCGGTCTGCCCCTTCTCGGCCAGTTCCTTGAGGTGCGCCCGGTATTCCTCGGGCGAGACGACCTTGACGTTGAAGAGCATCCGGGAGTGGTCGACACCGCAGAGCTCGGCGCACTTGCCCATGAAGACACCCTCTTGCGAAGGAATGACCTCGAAGACATTGGTGTGGCCCGGGATGACGTCCTGCTTGAAGAGGAACGGGACCACCCAGAAGGAGTGGATGACGTCGTTCGACGACAGGATGAAGCGGACCTTCTCGCCCTTGGGCAGCCACAGGGTCGGCCCCGGGTTGCCCGTCTGCGGGTTCTGGTCGCCCGGGACGCCCTTCTCGTAGACGCCTTCGGCGCCCAGCGGGAAGTCCTTGGTGAAACGGTCCGGGATGTTGGCGAGCGCCTTGGGAACCTCGCCCGCCTTCGGGGTCGCACCGTCGCCGTCGACGTTCTCGACGTAGTTGAAGCCCCAGCTCCACTGGAAGCCGACCACGTTGATCGTGTGCGCCGGCTTGGTGAGCGCGAGCAGCTTCGACTCGTCACGCGCGGTGAAGTAGAAGAGCACCGAGACGATGATGAGCGGGACCACGGTGTACAGCGCCTCGATGGGCATGTTGTACCGGGTCTGCGGAGGAACCTCCACCTTCGTCCGGCTGCGCCGGTGGAAGATGATGCTCCAGATGATCAGGCCCCAGACCAGGATGCCCGTGATGAGAGCAGCTGCCCACGACCCCTGCCACAGGGACAGGATGCGAGGCGCCTCCTCCGTGACCGGATAGGGCATTCCGAGGCGGGGGAAGTCTTGCCAGTTGTACGAGCAACCAGTGGCGGTCGCCAGGACCGCGCCCGCAGTCAGCGCCTGGAGCAGCTTCCGCCGCATCGGGCGCCGCGGCGAGCGGTCGGAGCCGTAGGGACTCACGTAGCGCCTTCCCGAGAGTCTCGGCCCGCGCGGCCGGCCGCGGCCGTGTTCGGGTCGGTCGCCGGCCCTGACGCAGGCAGGGGTTTGGATGTTTATGCGGACCAAACCCTACTGGACGCTATTTGGGGTCGCGCGGGGAGGGTGCCCAACGCGCCGCTACTGCCCCCGAAGGGATGGATCCGCCGTACGGGGGACGGCGCGAATGGCCGTGAATGGTGGGCTCCGGGGCACATCTGACGCCCCCTGACCTCGTACGCGTCCGGGCTCCGTCCCGCCCGTCTCCCGTTCGCCACCCCTCAACGGCGCTCCCCCGGACCCGTCCGGAGGACCCCCGGCCGAGCCCCTGCCTTACCGTGACCGGATGCCGTACTTCGACAGCGCGTCCGCCGCTCCCCTGCACCCCGTGACCCGGCAGGCGTTGCAGGCCTCCCTCGACGAGGGCTGGGCCGATCCGGCCCGGCTGTACCGGGAGGGCAGGAGGGCCCGGCTGCTGCTGGACGCGGCGCGGGAGGCGGCCGCGGAGGCGGTGGGATGCCGGGCCGACGAGCTCGTGTTCACTCCTTCGGGGACGCACGCGGTTCACACGGGGGTGGCGGGGGTCCTCGCGGGCCGTCGGCGGATCGGCGGGCATCTGGTCGTATCAGCGGTCGAACACAGTTCTGTACTCCACGCGGCGGAGGCGCACGAGGCGCGCGGCGGGACGGTGACCGAGGTTCAGGTGGACCGTACGGGCGCCGTGACGGCGGCGGGTTACCGCGAGGCCGTGGGGGCGTCGACCGCGCTGGCCTGCCTCCAGTCCGCCAACCACGAGGTGGGCACGGTCCAGCCGGTGGCGGAGGTCGCCGAGGTCTGCGCGGAAGCGGGGGTACCGCTGCTGGTGGACGCGGCGCAGTCGCTGGGCTGGGGGCCGGTGGAAGGCGCCTGGTCCGTCCTGGCGGCGAGCGCGCACAAGTGGGGCGGCCCGCCGGGGGTCGGCCTGCTGGCGGTGCGCAAGGGGGTCCGCTTCTCGCCCCAAGGCCCCACGGACGAACGGGAGTCGGGCCGCTCCCCCGGCTTCGCGAACCTCCCCGCGATCGTGGCGGCCGCGGCGTCCTTGCGTGCCGTACGGGCCGAAGCCGACGCGGAGGCGGCCCGGCTGCGGATCCTGGTGGACCGGATCCGGCGCCGGGTGGTCCGGCTCGTCCCGGACGTGGACGTGGTGGGCGACCCGGACCGCAGGCTTCCGCATCTGGTCACCTTCTCCTGCCTGTACGTCGACGGGGAGGTCCTGCTCCACGAACTGGACCGGGCGGGCTTCTCGGTCAATTCGGGCTCGTCCTGCACCAGCTCCACGCTGACCCCGAGTCATGTGCTCCGGGCGATGGGGGTGCTGTCAGAGGGGAACGTACGGGTCTCGCTGCCGCCGGGGACGTCCGCGGAGGAGGTGAACGCGTTCCTGGAGGTGCTGCCGGGTGCGGTGGCGGGGGTACGGGACCGGCTGGGGGTGACGGCCCCCGAGCCGGCGGCCCCGGAGGCCGACGCGGTCGAGGTCGACGCGCTCGGGCTGCGCTGCCCGCAGCCGGTGATCGAGCTGGCCCGCGCCATCGGGCGGGTGCCGGTGGGCGGCACGGTGACCGTCCTGTCGGACGACGAGGTGGCCCGGCTGGACATCCCGGCGTGGTGCGGGATGCGCGGGCACGCCTACCTGGGCGAGGCCCCTGTCCCGGGGGGCGTGGCGTACCGGGTCCGCCGAACCGTCTGACCCCGTCGGCCCGGACTCGGACCCGGTCGGCCCGGGCTCGGACCCGGTGGGGCTGGGGCGGGCCCGGTGGGGCTGGGGCGGGCCCGGGGCTCACATATCGGCGGGGCCGGACGGTGCGGCGGAGCCGCGGGGGCGGCGGGGGTGGGCCCCGCCGCCCGGGCACGGCGGCGCCTAGGACAGGTGGGCGCGGACCTCCGCCGCCGCCTCGTCGCCGTAGGCCTTGGTGAAGCGCTCCATGAAGTGGGCCCGGGCCAGGGTGTACTCCTGGGTGCCGAGCGTCTCGATGACCAGCGTCGCGAGCATGCAGCCCAGCTGGGCGGCGCGCTCCAGGCCGACGCCCCAGCTCAGCCCGGTCAGGAACCCGGCACGGAACGCGTCGCCGACACCCGTCGGGTCGACCTTCGCGTTCTCCTCGGGGCAGCCGACCTCGATCGGGTCCTCGCCCGCGCGCTCGATCCGCACGCCCTGCGAGCCCAGCGTGGTCACCCGCGTGCCGACCTTCGCGAGGATCTCCGCGTCCGTCCAGCCCGACTTCGACTCGATGAGGCCCTTCTCGTACTCGTTCGAGAAGAGGTACGTCGCGCCCTCCATCAGGGTGCGGATGTTGTCGCCGTCCATCCGGGCGATCTGCTGCGAGAAGTCGGCGGCGAAGGGGATCCCGCGCGTGCGGCACTCCTCCGTGTGGCGCAGCATCGCCTCGGGGTCGTCCGCGCCGATCAGGACCAGGTCCAGCCCGCCCACGCGGTCGGCGACGGACTTCAGCTCGATCAGGCGGGCCTCGCTCATCGCGCCCGTGTAGAAGGAGCCGATCTGGTTGTGGTCGGAGTCCGTGGTGCACACGAAGCGTGCGGTGTGCAGGACCTCGGAGATCCGGACGGACTCGGTGTCGACGCCGTGCCGGTCCAGCCAGGCGCGGTACTCGTCGAAGTCGGAGCCGGCGGCCCCGACCAGGACCGGGCGGCTGCCGAGCTGCCCCATTCCGAAGCAGATGTTCGGGCCGACACCGCCCCGCCGGACGTCGAGGTTGTCGACGAGGAAGGAGAGGGAGACCGTGTGCAGCTGGTCCGCGACCAGCTGGTCGGCGAATCGGCCGGGGAAGGTCATGAGGTGGTCGGTGGCGATGGAGCCGGTGACTGCGATGCGCACGGCGTGGACGCTCCTGCGGAGGACGGCAAGGGGACAGTCAAAACTACCCGGTCCAGGGCCCCGGGCCGAACGGCTGAAACTACCCCGTAGTAGCTCTTTCTTCACGAGAGGCACGGTGCCTACGGTGCCTTCATGACCTATACCGACGACTACGGCTACTCCGAGTACACCTCCGACGCGCGCGTCGCGGAAGGCCCTCGGCGGCCCGGCTTCGCACGCCTGCTGGGCGACTGTGCCCGGATGGCCCCGCACTGGGCGGTCCCGGCGGGCCCGCGCCCGGTCCGCGTGGCGCCCTCGCAGATCCACGGGATCAGCGTCCCGCCGGCCTCGGCGCGGCTGATCGCCGCCACCGCCGCGTACGGGGACCAGTAAGGGAGCCGGACAAGGGAACCGGTTGCGCGTCTGTTCCGTCACACCCGCATCAGGCAGGACGGAACAGGTGAAGGAGCGATGCGGTGACCAGCGAAGAACCCGGCACATCAGGCGGCACACGACGGCGGCCGTCCTGGGCCATCGGCTCGATCGCGGCCGCCGTCCTGCTGACCGGCGGCGGTACCGCGTACTGGGCGTCCACCGCGCACGGGGACGCCTCGGGCGACCGTACGAAGAGCAGCGCGGCCTCGGCGCCCCGCGACGCGGGCAGTCCCACGGGGCCCGGCATCGCGCCCGGGGAGCCCGACCCGTCCGGTGGCGGTGTGGTCTACCGGGCCGACGTCCCGCTTCCGGAGGCGCCGGCGTCCGCACCCGGCTACACCGCGTCGGGCGAGGTCACCTCCGCCGAGGTGGCCCGCCTCGCAGCGGCCCTGGGGATCACGGGCGCGCCGCAGCTGAACGGGGACGTCTGGGTGGCCGGGGAGGCCGCCGACGGCTCCGGGCCCCGGCTCACGGTGACCCGTACGGCACCGGGGACCTGGAACTTCAACCGCTTCCAGGTGCAGGGCAACGGCGCCGGGGACGACTGCAAGCGCGGCAAGGACACCTGCGGCCCCGCCACCCTGCCGAAGGACGCGGGGACCGCGGCTTCCGGCAAGCCGGTGTCCGAGGAGGCCGCCAAGGCCGCCGCGAGCGCGGTGCTGGCCGCCGTCGGCCAGGAGGGGGCGAAGCTCGACGCCCGGCTCACCCAGGACGCGGTGCGGGTGGTGACCGCGGACCCGGTGATCGGCGGGCTCCCCACCCAGGGGTGGTCCACCAAGGTGAGCGTGGCCGCCGACGCGTCGGTGGTGGCGGGCAGCGGCGAGCTGAAGGCCCCGGTACGGGCGGCCGACCAGCAGGTGGTCGGCGCCGTGGAGGCGCTGGCCCGGCTGAACGCGAAGTCGGGCGGTTCGGACGGCACCGGCACGGGCCCCAGCGGCTGCGCGACCTCGGTCCCGCTGGATCCGGACAATCCGGTGGGGCCCACGGACACGCCGCCGTGCAACCCGGAGCCGCGGCCGATGAAGCCGCCGCGCACGGAGACGGTCAAGGGCGCCGTGCTCGGCCTGGCCCCCGGGACGGTGGACGGCGCGCGCGGTCTGGTCCCGGCCTGGCTCTTCGAGGTGGCGGGTCAGGGCGGCGCGCCCAGCCACACGGTGGCCCAGCCGGCCGCCGCGCAGGAGACCACCCCCGGCCCGAAGAACGGCCGTACGGTGCCCGGATTCTCGTACGCGCAGGCCGACCGGAAGCTGACGGTCAACTTCTGGGGCAGCGTGTGCAGCACCTACGCCCTGGAGGCCCGTGAGGAGGCCGCGTCGGTCCTGGTGAAGATCACGGACACCCCGAACCAGCCCGGCCAGGCGTGCATCATGCTCGCCCAGGAGATGTCCGCGACGGCGACGCTCCAGCAGCCGCTGGGCGACCGGAAGGTGATCGACGCCACCACGGGCAAGCCGCTTCCCCGGCAGTAGCTCGGCGGAGATGCGGCGAGGGCCCGCCTCCGGTCGGATGCGACCGGAGGCGGGCCCTCGTCGTGCGGCGTGGAGCCGGCTTAGCTGAACGAGTCGCCGCAGGCGCAGGAGCCAGTGGCGTTCGGGTTGTCGATCGTGAAGCCCTGCTTCTCGATGGTGTCGACGAAGTCGATCGAGGCGCCGTGCAGGTACGGGGAGCTCATCCGGTCGGTGACGACCTTCACACCGTCGAAGTCCTTCACGACGTCGCCGTCGAGGGAGCGCTCGTCGAAGAAGAGCTGGTAGCGCAGGCCGGAGCAGCCACCGGGCTGGACGGCGACGCGCAGCGCCAGGTCATCGCGGCCTTCCTGCTCCAGCAGGGTCCTGACCTTCTCGGCGGCGGCGTCGGACAGGAGGATGCCGTCGCTCACAGTGGTCTTGTCGTCCTGTACGGACATCTGCATTCACTCCCGAAGTGGGCGGCTCCCCGCCGGAGGCAGGGAAACGTCGGACTCTTGCCGTCGGTGGCAACGAGCGGGACCGCGGATTCATTCCGGGACCCGACGCTTGTTTCAGATATTCATGCTCGCACACCGCGGGACGGGCGAGCCGGCGCATCGACGGGCTGATGCGTCACATTGACACTATCGGCATCGTCAAAGTGACGTGAAGAGGTTATGATAGATAATGTCAAATAGACGAGAAGTCGTAGCGATACCTCCAGAAGTCCCCCTTGTCGCAGAACAGAAAGGGTGCGTGTCGTGACCACCGCCCAGCCTTTGGACGTCCAGCCGACGCCCCTTGCCCTGCTGCTGCTCGGCCGTGAGGCCGACCCCAAGAGCGAGCGCGGGGTGGAGTGCCCCGGCGACCTTCCCTCGCCGTCGGACCCGGACCTCGTGGCGCGTGCCCGCGCGGCCAAGGAGAAGCTCGGGGACAAGGTCTTCATCCTGGGCCACCACTACCAGCGTGACGAGGTCATCGAGTTCGCCGACGTCACCGGCGACTCCTTCAAGCTGGCCAAGGACGCGGCCGCCAAGCCAGAGGCCGAGTACATCGTCTTCTGCGGCGTGCACTTCATGGCCGAGTCCGCGGACATCCTGACCTCGGACGACCAGAAGGTCGTCCTGCCGGACCTGGCCGCCGGCTGCTCGATGGCCGACATGGCCACCGCCGAGCAGGTCGCGGAGTGCTGGGACGTGCTGACCGAGGCCGGTGTCGCCGGTGCGACGGTCCCCGTCTCGTACATGAACTCCTCCGCCGACATCAAGGCCTTCACCGGCAAGCACGGCGGCACGATCTGTACGTCGTCCAACGCGAAGAAGGCTCTGGAGTGGGCCTTCGAGCAGGGCGAGAAGGTGCTCTTCCTCCCGGACCAGCACCTGGGCCGCAACACCGCCGTCCGCGACATGGGCATGTCCCTGGACGACTGCGTGCTCTACAACCCGCACAAGCCGAACGGCGGCCTGACCGCCGAGCAGCTGCGGAACGCCAAGATGATCCTGTGGCGCGGGCACTGCTCGGTCCACGGGCGGTTCTCGGTCGACTCGGTCAACGACGTCCGCGCCCGCATCCCCGGCGTGAACGTCCTGGTGCACCCCGAGTGCAAGCACGAGGTCGTCGCGGCCGCGGACTACGTCGGCTCGACGGAGTACATCATCAAGGCGCTGGAGGCGGCCCCGGCCGGCTCCAAGTGGGCCATCGGCACCGAGCTGAACCTGGTCCGCCGCCTGGCGAACCGTTTCGCCGCGGAGGACAAGGAGGTCGTCTTCCTCGACAAGACGGTCTGCTTCTGCTCGACGATGAACCGCATCGACCTCCCCCACCTGGTGTGGACCCTGGAGTCCCTGGCCGAGGGGAACCTCGTCAACCAGATCCAGGTCGACAAGGAGACGGAGAGCTTCGCGAAGCTCGCGCTGGAGCGGATGCTCGCGCTGCCGTAGCCGCACGCGGACAGGGGCGCCCGGGATGTCCCGGGCGCCCCTGTCCTGTTGGAGCGGTCAGACCGTGGCCGGCGTCTCGTCGTCCTGGGCGGACGACTGTGCCGGGACCACCGTCAGACGGGCCTCGCGCTTGGCCGTCCGCTTCGCGCGGCGGCGCTCCTTGCGCAGTTCCACCATCGTGTAGAGGGTCGGCACCAGGAGCAGCGTCAGCAGGGTCGAGCTGACCAGGCCGCCGATCACCACGACCGCGAGCGGCTGGGAGATGAAGCCGCCCTCCCCGGTGACGCCCAGCGCCATCGGGAGCAGCGCGAAGATCGTCGCCAGGGCCGTCATCAGGATCGGGCGCAGGCGGTGCCGGCCGCCCTCGATGACCGCTTCGACGACGCCCAGGCCCTGGGCGCGGTACTGGTTGACCAGGTCGATCAGGACGATCGCGTTGGTGACGACGATGCCGATGAGCATCAGCATGCCGATCATCGCCGGGACGCCCATCGGGGTGCCGGTGGCGATCAGCAGGCCGAGCGCGCCGGTCGCCGCGAACGGGATGGAGACCAGCAGGATCAGCGGCTGGATCAGCGAGCGGAACGTCGCGACCAGCAGCATGAACACGATCGCGATGGCCGCGAGCATGGCCAGGCCGAGCGAGCCGAAGGCCTCGTCCTGGTCCTCCGAGACGCCGCCGATGGAGGCCGTGGCGCCCTCCGGCAGGTCCAGGGCCTTGAGCTTCGTCTGGAGCTCGGAGCTGACCGCGCCCGTGTTGTCGCCGACCGGCTTCGCGGTGACGGTGGCGGCGCGGGCGCCGTCGATCCGGGTCATCGCGACCGGTCCGGGGACCACCTTGACCTCGGCGATGTCGCCGAGCTTGAGCGGGCCGACGGGGAGGGCCTGCAGCTGCGCCAGGGTGGTGGCCGGCTGGGCGGACTTGATGACGATGTCCCGTTCGGTGTTGTCCAGGACGGCCTTGCCCGCCGGGTTGCCCCGTACGGCCTGCGCGACGATCGCGCCGAGCGCGGCCTGGTTCAGGCCGGCGTCCGCCGCCTTGGGCGTGGCGGTCACCGAGATCCGGGGCACGGACTGGGAGAGGTCGCTCTGGACGTCGGTGACGTTCTTCAGCGTGGCCACCTCGGCCCGCACCTGCTCGGCGGCCTTGGCGAGGACCTCGCCGTCACCGGCCTTGACGACCACGCTGAGGTTCTGGTTGCCGAAGCCGTCGCCCGACGCGATACGGGTCTCGCCGATGCCGTCGAGCGCGGCCAGCTTGCCCTCGATCTGCTCCTTGACGCTGTCCGCCTTGCCGGAGTCCTTCAGGGTGACCTGGTACGAGGCCTGGTTGGAGCCCGTACCGCCGCCGAAGGCCGCGAGGAAGCCGGAGGAGCCGACGGTGACCTGGTAGCTCTTGACGCCGTCGACCTGGGCCAGCGCTCCCTCGACCTTGCGGCTCGCCTCGTCGGAGGCGGCCAGCGAGGTGCCGGGGGCCAGCTCCTGCTTGATGGTCAGGACTTCCTGCTCGCCCTTGTCGAAGAAGTTGGTCTTCAGCAGCGGGGTCATCCCGAAGGTGCCGACGAGGACGACGACCGCGATCACCACACTGGTCAGGCGACGGCGGGTGGCGAAGCCCAGGACGCGGACGTAGAGCTTCTGCAGGCGGCTGCGCGCCTCCTTCTCCTCGGCCTCGCGCCGCGCCCGGGCGGCGCTCTCGGCGTCCCCTGCGCTCACGCCCTTCGGGGTGCTCATGAACCAGTACGACAGCACCGGCACCACGGTGAGCGAGACGAGCAGCGAGGCCAGCAGGGAGGCGGTGACGGTGAGCGAGAAGGAGCCGAAGAGCTCGCCGATCATGCCGCCGGTGAGGCCGATCGGCAGGAAGACGGCGACGGTGGTGAGCGTGGAGGAGGTGACCGCGCCCGCCACCTCCTTGACGGCGGTGAGGATGGCCTGTTCGCGCTCCTCGCCGTAGCCGAGGTGGCGCTTGATGTTCTCCAGGACCACGATCGAGTCGTCGACGACACGGCCGATGGCGATGGTGAGGGCGCCCAGCGTCAGCATGTTGAGCGACAGGTCGCGGGTCCAGAGCACGATGAGCGCGAGGACGACGGACAGCGGGATGGAGACCGCGGTGACCAGCGTCGAGCGCAGCGAGCCCAGGAAGACCAGGATCACGATCACCGCGAAGAGCAGGCCGAGCAGGCCCTCGGTGGTGAGGCTGGAGATGGACTTGGCGACGGCCGGGCCCTGGTCGCTGACGACGTTCAGGTCGGCGCCGGAGCCGAGGGTGGAACGCAGCTCGGGGAGCTTGTCCTTGACGGCGTCCGAGATGGCGACGGCGCTGCCGTCCTTGTCCATGGTGAGGACGAGGGCGAGGCTGGGCTTGCCGTTGGTCCGGGTGATGGAGACGGCCTTGGCGGCCTCCTGCTTCACGGTGGCGACGTCGCCGAGCCGGACCGCCGGCTTGCCCGGTGCGGGGCTCAGGCGCAGGTCCTCCACCTGGGCGAGGGAGGTGAAGCCGGCGCCGACGCGGACGGTCCGGTTCTTGCCCTCCTCGTCGAAGGAGCCGGCCGGCACGGTCGCGCCGCCCGCCTGGAGGCCCTGGGCGAGGGCGGCGCCGTCGAGGCCTGCGGCCGCGAGCTTGGCGTTGTCGGGGGTGACGGTGACCTGGAGGTCCTGGACGCCGTCGACGGTGACCTGGCCGACGCCCTCGATGTCCGAGAGGACGGGGACGACGGAGCGCTCCAGCTGGTCGGCGAGGGCCTGCTGGTCCTTGCCGGAGGTGACGGCGAGGATGACGGTCGGGATGTCGTCGGTGGAACCGGCCACCACCTGCGGGTCCACCTCGGCGGGCAGCCGGACGCGGGCCCGGTTGACGGCCTGCTGGACGTCGGCGACGAGCTGCTTGGTGCCGCTGTCGCCGTAGTCGAAGGTGGCCATGATGAGAGCGTTGCCCTCGCTGGCGGTGGAGGTGATGCCGGTGATGCCGTCGACGCCCTTGAGCATGGCCTCGATCGGTTCGACGACCTGCTTCTCCACCACGTCGGGCGAGGCGCCCTGGTACGGCGCGAGCACGGAGACCATCGGGAGTTCGATGGAGGGCAGCAGCTGCTGCTTGAGCTGCGGGATGGCTATGGCGCCGAAGAGGAGCGCGACGATCGACACGAGGCCGATCAACGCCCTTTGGGCAAGGCTGAAGCGGGACAGCCAGGACATGGGTATGAGATCTCTCTGCAGTGGCGAACGCGAGGGCAGTTTCAGCCTTTCGTACGCCGCGGCGCGATTGCGTCGCTCGCAGGTCCTGTCCTTATCTGCGGCATACCGCGTCCGCAGTACGCCGCACTACTCCGTACAGATCCGTACTGCCCCGCAC
The DNA here is from genome assembly GCF_036203305.1 of Streptomyces sp. NBC_00190. Taxonomy (GTDB): domain Bacteria; phylum Actinomycetota; class Actinomycetes; order Streptomycetales; family Streptomycetaceae; genus Streptomyces. Next base: position 2,469,183 of record NZ_CP108131.1, read on the forward strand.
TGCCCCGTACCGCCGCCCGCTATTCGGCGCGCGGCCGGACCAGTCCCGATTCGTAGGCAATGACCACCAATTGGGCACGGTCGCGGGCGCCGAGCTTGGCCATGGCCCGGTTCACGTGGGTCTTGACGGTGAGGGGGCTGACTTCCAGCCGTCCGGCGATCCCGTCGTTGGACAGCCCCGCGGCGACGTGTACGAGGACCTCGCGCTCCCGGACGGTCAGCGCGGCGAGCCGCTGCGCGTGCGATCCGGCGGCGGCCGCGGCGGCGGCCGGGTCCGCGCCGCCGCCCTGGGCGAGGAAGGTGGCGATGAGCCCCTTGGTGGCGGCCGGGGAGAGCAGGGCCTCGCCGGCGTGCGCGACCCGGATGGCGCTCAGGAGGTCCTCGGGCTCGGCGCCCTTGCCGAGGAAGCCGGAGGCGCCGGCCCGCAGGGCGGCGGCGACGTACTCGTCGACCTCGAAGGTCGTCAGCATCACCACGCGCACGGCGGCGAGTTCCGGATCGCGGCTGATCATGCGGGTGGCGGCGAGCCCGTCGGTGCCGGGCATCCGGATGTCCATCAGCACGACGTCGGCGCGCGTCCGCCGGGCGAGCTCGTAGGCCTGCGCCCCGTCGGAGGCCTCCCCGACGACCTCCATGTCGGGCTCGGAGTCCACGAGCACCTTGAAGGCGCTGCGCAGCAGAGCCTGGTCGTCGGCGAGCAGGACCTTGATCGGTGCGCCGGGCGCGGGGGTCTGGTCCGTCGGAGTGTGGTCCACGGGGTGAGGGTACGCGGGCCCGCGCGGCCGGGCCGGGTCAGCCCAGGGCGAGGACGATCAGGGCGGTGGTCGCGGAGACCTCGGCCAGGGCTCCGAAGACGTCGCCGGTGACCCCGTCGAAGCGGCGGACGCAGCGGCGCAGCAGCAGTTCCGCGGCGAGCAGGGCGGCCAGGACCGCGGCCGCGTGCCGGCCGGCGGCCGGGAGGCCCAGCGGGAGGGCGGCCGTGGCGGCCAGCGCCACGGTCAGGGCGGCGATCACGGTGGCCGCGGCGTGCGGGACCACCCCGGCGACCGCCGCGCCGAGTCCCTCGGGGCGGGCGGGAGGGACTCCTTCGCGGGAGGCGAGGGTCATGGCGAGGCGGGCGGTCACGGCGGCGGTCACGGCGGCGAGGGCGCCGCGGATCCAGCTGTCGGCGTACACGTCGGACAGGGCGGCCACCTGCACCAGCATCGTGATCACCAGGGCCACGACGCCGAAGGGGCCGATGTCGGACTGCTTCATGATCCGCAGCGCGTCCTCTGCCGGTTTGGCGCTGCCCAGGCCGTCCGCCGTGTCGGCGAGTCCGTCCAGGTGCAGGCCCCGGGTCAGCGCGGCCGGTACGGCGACGGTGACGGCCGCGGCGAGCAGCGGGCCCCCGCCGAGTACGAGCAGGAGCACCCCGGGCACGGTGGCGAGCACGCCCACGACCAGCCCGGCGAGCGGTGCGCAGGCCATGCCGGTGCGTGCGGCGGGGCGGTCCCACCGGGTGATGCGGGCGGGCAGCACGGTCAGGGTGCCGAACGCGAAGCGGACGCCGTCGGGGAACGAGGCGCGTTCCGGGGGCGGCGTCAGGATCGGATCATCGAACGAATCTGTCATCGGCGCGAACGCTACCCGCTCACCACGGGCGGTAAATTACCCATTACGGTCCAAACAGGGAGTCAGTGGGATGGGTCACTGGTGGTATCGGAACATCGTCGAACCGGGGAAGCTGCCACTGCTGCTCGCCCTGCTGTCCTTCGTGACGTCGTTCCTGGTCACCCGCGTGATCACCCGCCTGATCCGGGCCGGACGGGGGCCGTTCAAGAACGTCACCCCCGGCGGCATGCACATCCACCACGTGGTGCCCGGGGTGATCCTGGTGATCATCGGCGGTTTCGGGGCGGTCGGCACCGGCGGGTACGGCTTCGGCGCGATGGTCTCCGCCGTGATCTTCGGGCTGGGGGCGGGCCTGGTGCTCGACGAGTTCGCGCTGATCCTGCACCTCGACGACGTCTACTGGAGCGAGCAGGGCCGCAAGAGCGTGGAGATCGTGGTCCTGACGACCGCGCTGGTGGCCCTGGTCCTGGGCGGCTTCCTGCCCTTCGGGGTGAACGAACTGACGCCCGACGAGCGGCAGAGCCGCGGGCTGGTCGTCATGAACACCGCCACCAACTTCTTCCTCGCCCTGATCGCCCTGTGGAAGGGCAAGGCGCGGACCGCGATCTTCGGCACGGTGGTCCCCCTGGTGGCGCTGGTCGGCGCGATCCGGCTGGCCCGGCCCGGGTCCCCGTACGCGAAGAGGTTCTACGCGAACCGCCCGCACGCCCGGGCCAAGGCCGGCCTGCGCGCCTTCCACCACGACCGGCGCTGGGCCGGGCCGCGCCGCAAGTTCGAGAACTTCATCGGCGGAACCCCCGACCCCGAGCGGGCGGCGGCCGTGGAGAAGCCGCCCGGGCAGTGAGGACGCGGTACGACGGCGGGCCCGCCCCCGGGAAGGGGGGCGGGCCCGCCGTCGTACCGCACTCGGCCGCTCACCGGGGGCGCCGGTCAGCCCGGGATCAGGCCGTCGTCGCTGAGCATCTCCCTGACCTCGTCGAGACTCGCGTCCGGGGCGGGCAGGATCAGCTCGGACGGCTCCAGCGCGTCGTCGGGCAGCGGCACGCCGAGCCGCCGTACGGCTTCGAGCAGCGCGCCCAGCGTGCGCCGGAAGGCCTCTTCGTCGCCGCTCTCCATCTCCGCGAGCAGGTCGTCGTCCAGCTTGTTGAGCTCGGCGAAGTGGCTGTCAGCCAGCTCCACCTGTCCTTCCCCCATGATGCGGACAATCATGACGGACCCCGTCCTACTGCTTGTCGAAGCGGTGCTGGGTCTGGGGCTGCTGGCCGGCGCCCTGGGCGCCGCCCTCGATGGCCTGCTGCTGCGCGGACGGGCCGCCCGCCAGCTCCGCCTTCATCCGCTGGAGCTCCAGCTCCACGTCCGTACCGCCCGACAGGCGGTCCAGCTCGGTCTGGATGTCGTCCCTCGCCAGACCGGACTGGTCGTCCAGGGCCCCGGAGGCCAGCAGCTCGTCGATCGCGCCGGCGCGGGCCTGGAGCTGGGCGGTCTTGTCCTCGGCCCGCTGGATGGCCAGGCCGACGTCGCTCATCTCCTCGGAGATGCCGGAGAAGGACTCCGCGATGCGGGTCTGCGCCTGCGCCGCGGTGTAGGTGGCCTTGATGGTCTCCTTCTTCGTCCGGAAAGCGTCCACCTTGGCCTGCAGGCGCTGCGCGGCGAGGGTGAGCTTCTCCTCCTCGCCCTGCAGGGTCTGGTGCTGCACCTCCAGGTCGCTGACCTGCTGCTGGAGCGAGGCGCGACGGGACAGGGCCTCGCGGGCCAGGTCCTCGCGGCCCAGGGCGAGGGCCTTGCGGCCCTGGTCCTCCAGCTTGGCGGACTGCCCCTGGAGCTGGTTCAGCTGCAGTTCCAGACGCTTGCGGGAGGTCGCCACGTCGGCGACTCCGCGGCGCACCTTCTGAAGCAGTTCGAGCTGCTTCTGGTACGAGTAGTCGAGGGTCTCGCGCGGGTCCTCGGCCCGGTCCAGGGCCTTGTTCGCCTTCGCGCGGAAGATCATCCCCATACGCTTCATGACACCGCTCATGGGCTTCGCGCGCCCCCTTCTAGACGGACTGTGCTCCAGGTCACCAACAGAACCCACAGTACGGGCCCTGTCTCCATTACCGCACTGTTCGAGTACGGATGCGCTCCTCCTCCAGGACGACTGCGTCCTCGCCGTATCAGGCGTGAGGAGTAGGTGAGCCCCCGACCGGTACCCCGGTACCGGGAGCGCGCCCGTGGCACGAACCTTGCAATGGGAAGACGCCCGCCGTTGCCGGATCGTTCCCCGCCGGGGTGGGGCCCATGCCCGCAACCACGTAGGCTTGGGTTTTGTGTTTGGTAGCCGCTCCTCCAAGGAAGAGAAGGCCGCCGCCACCGACAAGGTGAGCGCCGACCTCTCGCAGCCCCGTGACCCGCAGGCCCCGAAGGGCCGCCCTACGCCGAAGCGTGCTGTGGCCCAGTCGCAGCGCAAGGCCGTGGTGGCCTCGACCGGCAACCGCAAGGAGGATGCCAAGCGAGCCCGCGAGCGCCGTCGCGCAGAGATGACCAAGCAGCGCGAAGCGCTGGCCAACGGCGACGAGCGTTACCTGCCCGCGCGTGACAAGGGCCCCGTCCGCAGGTTCGTCCGCGACTACGTGGACTCCCGCTTCTCGGTCGCCGAGATGTTCCTGCCGCTGGCAGTGATCATCCTGGTGCTGAGCATGGTGCGGGTGTCGTCGATCCAGAACATCGCACTGATGCTGTGGCTCGGCGTGATCGCGCTGATCATCCTCGACTCCATCGGCCTCGTGTTCCGCCTTCGCAAGGCGCTGAACGAGCGCTTCCCGAACGAGCCCCGCCGCGGCGCGGTCGCGTACGGCCTCATGCGCACCCTCCAGATGCGCCGGCTGCGCCTGCCGAAGCCGCAGGTCAAGCGCGGGGAACGGCCCTGACCGGAGGGACGCCCGGAGCGTCGGGGGCGTCGCAGGCATCGGAGGGGTCGGGGGAAGGTTTCTCCTGGGGAGGCCCGGGGGGAGCCCGCCTGTGGCTGGAGGGCCTGGGCGGACTGCGCAACGCCGTCCGCCAGGAACTCGTGGGCCGGCAGGTCGACGAGCAGATCGCGCACCGCTTCCCCGTGGGGCAGCGGCTGCGCGTGCTCGACGTCGGCATGGGCCAGGGCACCCAGGCGCTGCGCCTCGCCCGCGCCGGGCACAAGGTGACCGGTTTGGAGAAGGACCCGGGGATGCTGGCCGTCGCCCGTGAGGCGCTGGACGCGGAACCCGCCGGGATCCGCGACCGGGTCCAGCTCATGGAGGGCGACGGCCGCGAGACCGGCGCCCACTTCCTGCCGGGCAGCTTCGACGTCGTGCTGTGCCACGGCGTGCTGATGTACGTGCCCGAGCCGGACGCCATGCTCGCCGGGCTCGCCCGGATGCTGGCGCCCGGCGGACTGCTGTCCCTGCTCGTGCGCAACGGCGACGCTCTCGCCATGCGGCCCGGGCTGGGCGGTGACTGGGACGGCACGCTGGCCGCCTTCGACAGCGTCGACTACAAGAACCGGCTGGGCCTGGACGTACGGGCCGACCGGCTGGCCGGGCTGACGGCCACGCTGAACGGCATCGGTGCTCCGCTGGGCGCCTGGTACGGCGTACGCGTCTTCACGGACGGCACCGAGGCCGGCGAGAGCCTCCCGCCCGAGGACGAGCTGGAGCGGCTGCTGGCCGCCGAGGAACGCGCCGGGCGCACCGACCCCTACCGCGGCGTGGCCGCGCTGCTCCACCTGTGCGGCGTACGGGGCTGACCCGCCACCGGCCGCCGGGTACGGACCCGGCGGCCCAGGCCGCGGCTCAGGCCTCCAGGGCCGCGCGCAGGCTCATCGTGTAGAGCTCGGTCCCGGCGTCGTCGGACAGCTTGACCTGCTCGACGCCACCTTCCAGCAGGTCCTTCCAGTACTCACCGATCCAGGACTCCGCGTCCCCCTGCGTGGTGAATTCCTCCGGTACCACCGACGGGCTCGTCTCGGTGCCTTCGGCCGTCTCGAACCGCCACGTCCACGCCATGTCCGCCTCCGTTGCTCGTCCGCTGCTCGCACGCTTCTCACCTGAGTCTGCCCGCAGAGTAACCGGGCGCGCAGCAGTCTCGGCGACGCGGGAGGATCATCCTGTGGAACTCACTCTGCTCGGCACCGGCACACCCGAAGGCCTGCCCCGCCCCGGCTGCCCCTGTGCGGCCTGCGCGGTCTCCGTCGGCACGCGGGCGCGCGCCGCCACGGCCGTCCTCGTCGACGGGGCCCTGCTGCTCGACCTGACCCCCGGGGCGGTGCTGGCCGGCGCCCGGGCCGGGCATTCGCTGGCCGGCGTACGGCAGGTCCTGCTGACCCACCCGCACAACGGGCCCGCCCTGGAGCTGCCGCCCGGGCTGCCGGCCGCGGGGCGGGTGCCGGACGGTCGGGAGCTGTCGGTGATCTCCGGGCACCGGGTGCGGGCCGTGCCCATGGACGCGCCGGGCACCGGGTACGAGGTGACCGGCCCGGACGGCAGCCGGCTGCTGTACCTGCCGCCGCGCGGGGCCCCTTCGGGAACCGACGGGACCACGGGGCTGCGTCCGTACGACGTGGTCCTCGCCGACGTGCTGGGACGGCCCGAGGCCCTCGCCCGGCTGCGGGCGACCGGCGCGGTGGGCCCGGCCACGGACGTGATCGCCGTCCACATCGACCATGACACCCCGCCGGGCCGGGAGCTGGAGCGCCGGTGCGCGTCCGCCGGGGCCCGGGCGGTGCCGGACGGGACCACCGTGATCGTCGGGGAGTACCACGCGGGGGCGGACCTGCCGCGCCGGACGCTGGTGCTGGGCGGGGCCCGCTCCGGCAAGTCCTTCGAGGCGGAGCGGCGGCTGGAGTCCTTCCCGGAGGTCGTCTACGTGGCCACCGGCGGCACCCGTGACGGTGACTCGGAGTGGGCCCAGCGGGTGGGCCTGCACCGGGAGCGCCGGCCGGCGCGCTGGCGGACGCTGGAGACCTGCGAACTGGTCCCGCTGCTCGCGGAGGAAGGACCGCCGCTGCTGGTCGACTGTCTCGCCCTGTGGCTGACGGACGCGATGGACCGGGCCGGAGCCTGGGACGACGCGGAGTGGGCGAGGCACGGGCAGCAGCAGCTGCGCGACCGGGCCGCCGAGCTGGTGGCGGCGCTGCGCGCGACCCGCCGCCGGGTGGTGCTCGTCAGCAACGAGGTGGGCGCGGGGATCGTCCCGGCGACGTCTTCGGGCCGTCGCTTCCGTGACGAGCTGGGCCGTCTCAACAACGCGGTGGCCCAGGAGTGCGAGCACGTGCTCCTCGTCGTCGCGGGGCAGCCGCTGGTCCTCAAGGAACTGCCGCGGTGATGCCGCGTCCCGGTGGTCACGATCGTGCTGTCGGCCTGGCACGACGAGGAACTGACGGTGGGTCCGCTGCCGGGCGCGCCCCTCGTCGTGCCGGCGTCCGCCTCGGTGCCCCGAGGCCCGGCCGGCACCGGGACACCCCCTGAGGGGAGGGCCTCACCGGCTGTACTCTCTGGCAGATGAGCACGCTGAATCTCGACGACTTCTCCGATCTGATCGAGCGCCCCGACGGGGGCGTCCGGCGTGACGCCGAGGAACGCCGTGAGCGGCTGGCCGTACCGCCCGGCGCGCTGGGCCGGCTCGACGACCTCGCCGAGTGGCTCGCCGCCGCGCAGGGGCAGGTGCCGGTCAAGCCGATCGAGCGCCCCCGCGTGGTGCTGTTCGCCGCCGATCACGGGATCGCCACCGAGGGCGTCTCCGCCCGGGCCGCCTCCACCGCCCACGAGCTGGTGCGGGCCGTGCTCGACGGGGCCAGCCCCGTCTCGATCCTGGCCGGGCGGCTCGGCGCCACCGTGAGGATCGTCGACGCCGGGCTCGACTGCGACCCCGGGCTGCTGCCCGAGGACGTGGTCAGGCACCGCGTCCGGCGCGGCAGCGGCCGGATCGACGTGGAGGACGCGCTCACCGTCGAGGAGACCCGGGCCGCCCTGGAGCTCGGGATCCGCATCGCCGACGAGGAGGCCGACTCCGGTACGGACCTGGTCGTGCTCGGCGATCTCAGCGTCGGCGGCACCACGGTGGCGGCCACCCTCGTCGCCGCCCTGTGCGGAACCGACGCCTCCGTGGTCACCGGCCGTGGCGGCCTGCCCATCGACGACCTGGCGTGGATGCGCAAGTGCGCGGCGATCCGCGACGCGCTCCGCCGGGCCCGGCCGGTCCTCGGCGACCAGGTCGCGCTGCTGGCCGCGGTCGGCGGCGCCGACCTGGCCGCCATCACAGGTTTCCTGCTCCAGTGCGCGGTGCGCCGTACGCCGGTCATCCTCGACGGCGTCGTCTCGGCGGCCTGCGGTCTGGTGGCCCAGCGCGCCGCGTTCCGCGCTCCCGACTGGTGGCTCGCCGGTCAGGCGAGCGGCGAGCCCGGCCAGGCGAAGGCCCTGGACCGGATGGCACTCAACCCTGTGCTCGACCACGGCGTCACAGTGGGCGAAGGTACCGGTGCGCTGCTGGCACTCCCCCTGGTCCAGGCGGCCGCCGCACTCGCGGCGGAACTCCCGGTGGGGGTACCCCCGGACGGAGTCTGGGGGATGGCGGCGCAGGAGCCGACGGAGTGAGCCACCGGGGCCCGCGGTCCTGACCAGTCCGCGAACCCCGACCGGCCCACTATGGACAGCGATGCCCCATATGATCGCTTTTTATGGGAGAGGTCCGTTTGACCAGCGCAGAGACCGACCGCGGCACCGTACCGGTACCCGGACCGGCATCCGGCAGGAAAGAGACCGGCGGCGACCCCGCCGGCAAGACGGCGGGGGGCGGCCGGGAGACCGGCCGGGAGACCGGCCGGGGGAGCACCCGATCACGGCGCGGGGCCGCGTTCGCGGTGTGGTATCTGCGCGCCGTCACCTTCGTCAACTTCCTGAGCGCGGTGTGGGTTTCGCTCGGGCAGGATCTGCGTCGGCACAACACCGAGAACTTCTACACCCCGTACCTGCTCACGGCCGGCTTCGCCTCCGGGCTGTTCTGCCTGCTGCTGGCGGTCACCATGGGCCGCCGCAAGCGGGCCGCCTGGATCCTGAACCTGGTCCTGGGCGGGATGATGCTGCTCGACTTCGCCCGCGCGGCCTTCGTCCCGTGCGCCGACTGGTCCCCGGGCGACTGCTACCCCGAGTTCCGCGAGCACGCGCAGAACTGGGTCTCCCTGGGCCTGACCGCCGCCTTCGTCGCCGCACTGCTGCTGGGGCGCCGGGAGTTCTACGCCAAGGGCGACCGGTCCAACCCCGCGCTCGCCACCGTCGTCGCGGCCGTCGGCCTGCTGTTCACCTCGCTGGTCGCGGCCCTGCTCGTCGGCGCCACCAACACCTCCCCCGACGCCGCCGGGGCCACCTTCCTGACCCGCTGGCGGTACGGCGCGATGCGGCTCATCACCCTGGACCCGGACGCCAAGACCTACGGCAACATCACCACGCCCGGCTGGGTGGACGTGTTCATCAACGTGGTGTCGATGCTCCTGCTGCTCGCCGTGCTGTTCGCGGCCTTCCGTTCGCGCCGCGCCGTGGACCCCCTCTCCGAGGACGACGAGGAGCGGCTGCGGGCGCTGCTCGCCAGGCAGGGCGACCGCGACTCGCTCGGCTACTTCGCACTGCGCCGCGAGAAGTCCGTGATCTGGTCCCCCACCGGCAAGGCAGCCGTCACCTACCGCGTCGTCGGCGGGGTCTCGCTGGCCTCCGGCGACCCGATCGGCGACCCCGAGGCCTGGCCCGGCGCCATCGAGCCGTGGCTGGCCGAGGCGCGCGAACACGGCTGGGTGCCCGCCGTGATGGGCGCGAGCGAGGAGGCCGGGCAGATCTACGCCCGGCACGGCCTGGACGCGCTGGAGCTCGGTGACGAGGCGATCGTGGAGACCGCCGAGTTCACCCTGGAGGGCCGCGCCATGCGGACCGTCCGGCAGGCGTACAACCGCGTCAAGCGGGCCGGGTACACCGTCCGCATCCGCCGCCACGCCGACATCCCGGCCGAGGAGATGGACGTCCTCCTCACCCGCGCCGACGACTGGCGCGACGGCGCGACCGAGCGCGGCTTCTCGATGGCGCTGGGCCGGCTGGGCGACCCCGGCGACGGCCAGTGCGTGATGCTGGAGTGCACCGACGGCAACGGCGATCTGCGGGCCGTGCTGTCCTTCGTACCGTGGGGGCCCCAGGGCCTGTCGCTGGACCTGATGCGCCGTGACCGGGACTCCGAGAACGGCCTGATGGAGTTCATGGTCATCGAACTCCTGGAACGCTCCAAGGAGATCGGGGTCACCCAGGTCTCGCTGAACTTCGCGATGTTCCGGTCCGTCTTCGAGCGCGGGTCCCGGCTCGGCGCGGGACCGGTGCTGCGGATGTGGCGCTCGCTGCTGAGCTTCTTCTCCCGCTGGTGGCAGATCGAGTCCCTCTACCGGGCCAACGCCAAATACCGGCCGATCTGGGAACCGCGGTTCATGCTCTTCGAGAAGAGTTCGGACCTGCTGCGGATCGGAATCGCGGCGGGCCGGGCCGAGGGCTTCCTCGAAGCTCCCGGTCTGCCGAAGTGGCTGCACCGCAGACACCTGGAGACGCGCCGTTGACAGCGTGGAACACCTCCTCACTGCGGCGGTTCGCGCGCCGCGAGTGGGGGCCCCTGTTCTGGACCGTCCGGGACGCGCTCGTCCACGAGAAATGGCGCGCGATCCCGATGACCCTCGGCGCGGTCTGCCTGACCTCGGTCTTCCAGATCGTGCAGAACACCTCCTGGGGGTTCCAGCCGGTCCAGAACCTCGGGTCGGTCAAAGCCGTCGACCCGCTGTGGCTGGCCGTGCTGCGGACCCCCCTGTCGCTGTTCGTGCCCGCCCTGGACCTGCCGGTATGGGGCGCGCTCGCGCAGATCCTGCTCGTCTTCGGCATCTCGGAGATCTGCATCGGCTGGTGGCGCACGCTGGTGATCGGCTACGTCGCCACGCTCGCCGGGACCACCTACGCGCGGATCGGGCTCTCGCTGGGCCCCGACCACCCCTTCGGCCTGCCCGTGTCCGACCGGATCGTCAACGACACCGGGCCCTCGGCGGCGGTGGTCGGCCTCGCCATCTACGTCTGCTGGCGCTACCGGGCGTACGTGACCGGCGCCGCGGTGGTCCTGGTGATGATCGGCGAGGTGCTCGTCAAGGACAACCTGGCCGGCAAGGAGCACCTCGCGGCCATCGCCGCCGTGATGGCCGTCTGCGTGGTCCGCACGAAATGGGGGCCGGAGCGCTCCCGGCTGCCGCTGGGCAGCCGCCCGCCGCCGCTGGACACCCGGACGGGACGGCACGGCCGGGGCGAAGCGGCCTGAGCCGGGCGGCCTGAACGGTCCGGCCGGGGCAGGCCGTACGGTATCGGGGTGACGACAGACCTCGGGCCGTTCGCGCCCACCCGGCAGTGGATGCGGACCCACCCGCTCGCCACCGATGCCGTGCTCGCGTTCGGGGTGTTCGTCTCCATGGTCCTCGGGTCGTTCGCCGATCCGCACGGGCCGCACGGGCCCACCTTCGGGACGCGGACCCCCGAGCCGTTCTCGCTGCTGCTGATGCTGCTCGGCGCGGCCGCCCTGGTGTTCCGGCGCCGACGGCCGCGCACCGTGCTCGCCGTGACCTGCGGGCTCTCGCTGCTGGAGCTGACCACCGGGGAGCCCCGGGCGCCCGTCGCCATGTGCACGGTGATCTCCCTGTACACGGTGGCCGCGCGCACCGACCGGCCCACGACCTGGCGGATCGGGCTGCTCACCATGGCCGGGCTGACGGGCGTGGCCATGCTCGCCGGGCCCCTGCCCTGGTACGCGCAGGAGAACATCGGGATCTTCGCCTGGACCGGGATGGCCGCGGCCGCCGGTGACGCCGTACGCAGCCGGCGGGCTTTCGTCGACGCCATCCGGGAGCGGGCCGAACGCGCCGAGCGGACCCGGGACGAGGAGGCGCGGCGCCGGGTCGCCGAGGAGCGGCTGCGGATCGCCCGGGACCTGCACGACGTGGTGGCCCACCACATCGCGCTGGTGAACGTGCAGGCGGGGGTCGCCGCGCACGTCATGGACAAGCGCCCGGACCAGGCCAAGGAGGCCCTGGCCCACGTACGGGACGCCAGCCGCTCGGCGTTGAACGAGCTGCGGGCGACGGTCGGGCTGCTGCGCCAGTCCGGCGACCCGGAGGCGCCGACCGAGCCCGCGCCCGGACTGTCCGTCCTGGACGAGCTGGTGGACACCTTCCGGCACGCCGGGCTGCCGGTGGAGGTCATCGTCCAGCTGGGGCGCGCGGACGGCCCGCTGCCCGCCGCGGTGGACCTCGCCGCGTACCGGGTGGTCCAGGAGGCGCTGACCAACGTACGCAAGCACGCCGGGCCGGGGGCGCGCGCCGAGGTGAGCGTGGTCCGGGTCGGAACCTCGGTGGAGGTGACCGTCCTGGACGACGGAGGCGCTCCGCCCGCCGACCCGGCGGACTCCGCGCCGGAGCCCGACGACAGCGGCGGCCACGGCCTGCTCGGCATGCGCGAGCGCACCGGCGCCCTGGGCGGCTCCTGCTTCGCGGGGCCCCGGTACGGGGGCGGCTACCGGGTGCACGCGATCCTTCCGGTGGGCTAGATCCTGTCCACAGGCCCAGGGGCTAGGGCTAGGGGCTAGGGGCAGGCCTTGCGCCAGGGGCCGAGGTCGGACTTCTTCTCCATCGAGCTGAACTTCAGCTTGCGCGTGGCGGCGCAGAAGCGGCTCGCCCTGAGCTCGTACTCGACGTGGAAGACCGCCTTCCCGGCCTGGATGAACGGGGTCACCCGCTCGCACTCCTCGTACTGGGCGCACTGCTCGTTGACCGCGAAGTCGAACTCCCCCACCAGCTGGGGGATCTGGTCGAGGTCGTTCTTCAGGCCGACCGCCATGCCCCGGTCGTGGGCGAGCTTCGCGATCAGCCGGTTGTAGCGCAGCTGGTCATCGGCGGTCAGCGGGAAGCCCGACTCGTTGGCGTAGCCGTCCATGTTGTCCGGCTCCACCGCGTCGAAGCCCTTGTCCCGGCACATGTCGAACCGCTTGGCCATCAGCCGCTCCAGCTCCGCGAGCCGCCGGATGTCCAGCCAGCGCTCGCCCTCCCAGCCGTTGCCCTCGCCGAGGATCGACTCGGGGAACGCGGCGGCGTCCGGGCGGAAGTCCTCCCAAGCCCCGGTGGAGAGGTAGCAGATGGTCCGGCGGCCGGCCCGCTTCAGGGTGGCTACCTGCTCCTTGGTCGTGTTGAACCCGTCGACGTCGTACACCGCCGCCCGCACCGAGGTGTCGAGCTTCCCGGTGAGCTGCCACTGCCAGCTGACGCCGGGCCCGGGCTGCCAGCGCTGCCCGGGCGCCGGGGCCGGCGACACGTCGTCGGGCCCCTCGTCGGACCCCTCGGTGGTGCAGGCGGCGAGGAGCAGGAGCGGTACGAGGAACAGCAGCCGCCATCGCGTCCCGGGCCTCATGCCGTGGCCTCCAGGGCGTACGGGAGGGTCCCCCACGGGTGGGCGCCCGTCCCGGGGACCGCGCAGTGCACCGCGGCCCGCCGCTGCTCGGCGAGTTCGGCGGCGGGCGCGCCCGGCGGGACGGCGTAGACGAGGTGGCAGAACCGCTGGGCGGGGTGGTCGGCGGTCCAGGGCGGTACGGGGGCCGCGTCCTCGTACGCGTCCCAGGGCCCCTCGAAGGTGACGAGGAGGTCGGCGAGGCCGGCGTAGCCGGGGTGCGGGTGGACGCCGTGGTTGAGGACGAGGGTACGGGCGCCCGCGGCCCGGGCGGCCACGGCGAGCCGCCCGTAGTGCGGCAGCAGTTCCGGGCCGGAGGCCGCCTGGTCGAGGAAGGCGCCGTCGGTGCCGTACCAGTCGCGGTGGCGCAGCAGGTCGCGCACCACGGCGGCGTGCGGGCGGCGCCCGTAGTCGGTGTCGGTGTAGCCGAGGACTGCCACCCCGGCCGCGCGCAGCCGTTCGGAGACGAGCGCGAACCGCTCGTCGGGGGCGTCGCCCGGCCCGCTGTCGGGGTTGAGCACCACCGAGTGGAGCCGGCCCGCGGAGCGGATGAGCCGCTCCCACTCCTCGGGCCGGTCGGCGGGGTGCTCGTAGAGGGGCACCAGCAGCATGGGGTCCTTCTTCGCGTTCACATCGTTCACCGGTGGGCCGTCGCACGGCCGAGGCGCAGGCAGACCAGGACGGCGAGGGTGGCCGCGGCGGCGGCCGCCACCACCAGCTGGACCGCCCGCGGCGCTCCCAGCCCGGTCAGCAGGGCCAGGCTCTGGGCCACGGCTGCCGAGGCGCAGACCACGGCCGCGGGCCGGACCGCCCCGAACGACTGGAGCAGCAGCCCGGTCCACATCACGGCGCCGAGGAGGAGCAGGGTCAGGGCGCGGACCCCGGTCAGGGCCGGGGCGCCGGGCCAGAGCAGGGTGCCGGCCAGTCCCAGGGCCAGCAGCACCGTCAGGTACGCGGCGAGGCACTGGGCCAGCGTGGAGAGCATCCGGCGCCGGAAGGCCTCGGGCGAGCGGGCCGCCCGGAGTCCGGCGAGGCTGCCGCTGCGGAACCGGTGCAGGAGCCATTCCGCGGGACCCATGCTGAGGGTGAGCGCCACCGCCGAGGGGGCGGCGACGGCCTCGGCGGGCCCCCCGGCGAGCACCTCCCCGAGGGCGGCGTACAGCACGAGCAGGCCGGTCCCGAGGCCGAAGACCCCGTACGGGACGGAGTCCCCCAGCCGCGGCCCGCGCGGGGCGTACTCCTCCTCGGGGCCGCGCAGCATCCGCCAGAGCACGGGACCCGTTCCCGGGCGGCGCGCCGCCCAGCCGCGTACGCGGGCGGCGGCGGCCCGCGCGCCCTCGGCCAGCGGGAGTTCCCGTACGGCCAGGGTGCAGGCCGCCAGCAGGGACACCACGAGCAGGGTCACGCGGACCGGCACGGGCAGGTCCACGAAGAGCGCGAGCAGGGCCCCGGCGGCCATCGGGCCGAGCGCGGCGAGCAGGACCCGCTCCCGGCCGAGGACGAGCAGGACGGTGGCGGCGCCGACGTAGAGGGCCTGTCCGGCCGCGAAGGCGTACGAGAAGGGCGGCCCGCCGGGCACGGCCAGTGCGGCGGCGGTGCCCAGCAGGGACCCGGCGGGAGCGCCGGCGAGCAGGGTCCGCCCGGCGGCGGCCCGGTCGCCGAGCCCGAGCCAGGAGTAGGCCCGGTGGGAGAGGGTCTGGTCCCACACCCAGCCGATGAGCGCCCCGGCGAGCAGGGTCAGGGTCCCGGCGGGCAGGCCGAGGCGGTCCTTCGGCCCTTCGAGCAGGGGGGCGCCCAGCACGTAGGCCAGGCCGGGCAGGGCGAAGATCACCCCGCGCAGCAGGCAGGCGGTGAGGGAGACCTTCCAGGGGTCGGGGACGCCGTCGGGTTCCGGGAAGGAGCGCGGCACCCGGGCGTAGAGCTCCTCGGCGAGCGCGAAGGAGTCGTGGCGGCCGTAGGTGAGCCGGATGTGCTCGTCGGTCATGCCGTCGGATTCGAGGACGGCGGCGATCTCGTCGGGGTGGACGGCGGAGGCGATGAACACGTCGAAGCGCTCGGCGAGTTCGTCCATGGGGTCGGCGGCCGGAGGAACGGTACGCCGGGGCCGCGGGATCGCGGGCAGCGTGTCGCCGCCCGGGACCTTGAGCCAGAGGGATCCGCTCACCACAGGCTCCCGTCTGCGGCGAGTTCGCGGTACCAGGGGTCGGCGAGCCGCTGGGTCCAGTCGTCGCCCTCGCGGACGGGCAGGACCGGCTGGCCGGCGAGTTCCCTGTAGATGTGCCGGAAGCCGTCCACGGACTGGTGGAGGGTGAACTTCTCCACCACCCGTTTGCGGGACATCCGGCCGAGCTCGGCGCGGCGTTCGTCGTCGCGGAGCAGGGCGAGGGTGGCGCGCGCCATGGTCTCGGGCTCGCGCGGCGGGACGACGAGGCCGGTGTCGCCGACGGCCTCGCGGACCCCGCCGACATCGGTGGAGACGGTGGTGCGGCCGCAGGACATGGCCTCGATGATGCTGAAGGGGAAGCCCTCGCTGATGGAGGAGAGCATCACGACGCTGCCGGCCGCGTACGCCTGCGCGACCTGCTCGATGCGGCCCTCGTACGAGACCCCGTCGGTCACCCCGAGCTCGGCGGCGAGCTTCTCCAGGCGGAGCTTGTACTCCTCGCAGCCGGCCGGCACCGGGCCGAAGAGTCGCAGCCGCAGGGTCGGCATCTCCACGCGCATGAAGGCGTAGGCCCGGATGAGGGTTTCGAGGTCCTTGATGGGGTCGATGCGGCCGCACCAGCTGAGGGTGGGCACCTCGGGTTCGGGGCCGGCCTCGGGGAAGGCGTACGGGTCCACGCCGTTGTACACGGTGCGGATCCGGTCGGCGGCGGCGCCTCCGCGCTCCTCCCAGCGGCGGTTGTACTGGTTGACGGGGGTGATCAGGTCGGCCTGCCGGTAGCCCTCGGTGTTGAGCTCGCGGTAGAAGCCGAGCATGAGCGCCTTGACGGGCCAGCGCTGTGCGGCGCTGCGGTAGCCGAGGTAGCGCTCGCGCAGGTAGATGCCGTGCTCGGTCAGGAGGAAGGGCACCTTGTCGAGGTAGGCGGCGGCGAGGGCCGGGAGGGTGGCGAGGCCGCTGCTGACGGCGTGCGCGACGCTGTCGGGCGGGATCCGCACGGAAAGCGGGCGCAGCGCGTGTTCCAGCAGGTCGGTGGCGGTGAGCGCGTCGTGGATGGTGGGCTCGGCGGCGGCGACGGCGAGGCCCGGGCGGGTCCATACGTCCATCAGCAGGCGCAGGACGGACTCGGAGCGCAGGGCCGGGGCGAGCTTCCCGGCCCGGGCGAGGACGGCCAGTTCGCGCAGGGCCCCGGAGAATCCCCCGTGGCCAGGGTCGAGCAGGGAGAGCAGGAAGGTTTCGTAGACCTCGGTGAAACGGCGGTGGGCCTTGCCGCGCAGGACGGACCGGCGGCCGCGCCGGGGAGTGGCCCCCCAGAGCGGTACGACGGTGTGCCGGTAGACGTTGCGCGGGAGTTCCCAGGTAACCGGCTCGCGTCCGGAGCCGGTCAGGGCTATGACGTTGAAGTCGACCTCCGGCATGCCTCGGACCAGTTGGTCGCACCAGGTGCTGACGCCCCCGTGGACGTGCGGATAGGTGCCTTCGGTGAGCATGGTGACATGACGCCCATGGCTCATGCGGTGTGTCCCCCCAGGACGGAAAAAGGGGCCGGCGCCCGTGGTGTCGCGGAGCGCCGGCGCTAGGTGGTTCTCGTAGCGGCTTGCTGCTGGTCGGCCCGGACGGTCAGGCGGGCAGCTTGAGCGTGACGGCGCTCTGGAGCAGCTCGGGCTGGGTCCAGCTGGAGCGGGTGCCCGCGTAGGCGGTGCCGAAGTCGGCGGTGCCGAGCACGAGCTGCTTCTTGGTCCCGTTGGGGGCGGTCACCGGGGCGACGACCCCGGAGGGCGCCTTGACGGTGACGGCGGTGCCGATGCGGTAGGCGGTGACCTTGCCGTCGGCGAGCGCCTTGTCCCAGGCGGTGCGGCGGCCGAGCTCGACGCCGGCTTCCTTCATCGTCTGGTTGACGATCGGCGCGCTGGGCGCGTAGAGGGCGCGGTAGGTGTCGAGGACCTGGTTGAGCACCGGGTAGAGGGTGCGGTCCTCGGCGAGGTTGGACTGGTGGACGTAGTGCGGGCGGGGGTCGTTGGCCAGCACATGGCGCAGGGCGGTCCGGGCCTCCTGCGGGACGATGTAGTTCAGGTAGCCGGTGTTGACGTCGAGCGCGGCCGGCAGGCAGGTGGAAGTCGCCGGGTTGTCCTCGCAGATGCCGCTGCCGCCGTCCGCGCGGCTGGCGTAGATCCAGTTGTACTCGTCGGCCATCTCCGCGTTGGTGCCCGTGTTGTAGTACACGTTCATCGGGTGGCGGGGCACGGTGAGGGCGGCGCCGACGGCCCGCTGCGCGGGTTCGCGGGAGTTGTCGCTGCCCGCCCACTTGACGCCGTTGTCGGCGAGCGCGCCGGCCAGGTTGGGGTTGTCCTGGGCCTGCTGCGGGAGGGTCTTGAGGCCCGAGTGCTCGCCGGTGACGAGCTCGGTCCGGTCGGTGGTGATGCCCTTGGCCGCGGCCCAGTTGTTGTTGTCGCGGATCTGCGCGGAGATCTCCGCACGGCTCATCCAGTTGATGGCGCCCGCGGCGTTCTTCGTGCACGTCCAGGGCGTGGTGGTGGTGTCCTGGACGCAGCCGACGAAGGGGTGCGTGTAGGTGTGGTTCATCCAGCGGTACTTGGCCCGGTCGGCGACGAGCTGGGCGGTGAGGGCGTCGGTGCCGCCGTTCGAAGCCTTCCACTCCTCTCCGGCGCCCGCGTTGAAGAGCATGTCGAGCTTGAAGCCCTTGGACTGCTGCCACTGCGCCGCGTAGACGGCGTCGGCGGCGGTCATCCGGATGGTGCTCTCCTTGCCCTCGCCGCCGGCGCAGGCGTAGTCGCCGGGCGTGCAGTTGAGCTCCTTGCTCCACCGGGCGTCGGGGGCGAAGACGTCGTCGACGTGGACCGCGAAGTAGCTGCGGCTCTGGCCGAGGTGGACCCCCTGGGTGAGCCAGTCGACGATGCCCCGGGCCAGCAGCCGGAACTGCTGCTGGTACTGGTTGTAGCCGAAGGTGACGACCAGCTCGCTGCGCCCGTCGTGGGCGTACTCGCCGACGAGCGAGGCCCGGCCGGAACCGACGGGGGCGTCGAGGTAGCTGGTGTAGCCGGTGCGCGGCTTGCCCATGAAGCCGTAGCTCTCGGGCACGAGCGCCGAGTTGTCCTCGAAGGTGACCTGGCCCCCCAGGTAGGCGAAGGGGCCCGCCTTGCCGGCCGCGGTGACCGCGGCCTGGGTGCCGTCGAGCTGGCCGCTGTACCCGCCGTTGTCGGTGTACTCCAGCCCGACGCCCGGGTGGGCCCAGGTGTAGGCGTCCACCTGGCGGATCCCGTACGTCGTCTCGTACGCGGTGAGCGCGGCCATCTCGGCCGAGCCCTCGCCGAAGGGGTTCTCGTTCGGCAGGACGACGCCCTGGTACTTGGCGCGCGGACGGCCGTCGACCGTGTCGCTGAGGAAGCCCGCGTTGATGACCGGGCGGCCGCTGCTGCCCAGCTGCACACGGGTGTACGGGACTCCGGTGTCCCGGAGTTCCGCGGTGATCGCCTCGACCGAGCTGCCGCCGTCGTCGACGACCAGCACCTTCAGGTCGATGCGCGCGGCCGTGGCCGCCTGGGCGGTCGCGGCAGGTACTGCCACGGACACCAGGGCTGCCGCGGCCATGGCGGCGGCGATCCTGTTCATCCGGTTCTTATTGACCATTTCGGCCTTTCCCCCCGCAGGCATCCCTCGACACGGCCCTATGGCGGTCGGCCGGGCCGGGGAGGCTCTGTGGAAATCATGCAAAGGAACCCCGCGTCCCCTTGCGAGAGTGGACCGAGTCTTTCGGACCTCGTCAGGTCTACGGGGCAAACCTGGAGCAGAGTCCACAGATGGGTGAATCTGCAGGCGTCCTGATCGAACAACTTGCCAAACCTTCGAGTGACGTACGGAAGAGCCCGTGCGCGTAGGCTCATTTCTGGCGGCCGTCGGGCCCGAATACGATCGCTACGGATGGCCGTCCACCCACTCGGCCCACACATACAAACGGAAGCGAGACTTCACCACCGTGACTGCTCTGACTCTCAGCACCTCCGGCGCGGCTACGCTGCGCGCCGACGCCCTCGTCGTCGGTGTCGCGAAGGGCCCCAAGGGCCCGGTCGTGGCCGCGGGCGCCGAGGCCGTGGACAAGGCGTACGACGGTAAGCTCGCCGCCGTGCTCGACGCGGTCGGCGCCTCGGGCGCCGAAGGCGAGATCACCAAGCTGCCGGCCCCGGCGGGCCTGAAGGTCCCGATGGTGCTCGCGGTCGGACTCGGCGCCGTTCCGGACAAGGACGAGTCGTTCGACGAGGAGGCGCTGCGCCGCGCCGCCGGCGCCGCCGCCCGCGCCCTGCACGGCTCCAAGAAGGCCGCCTTCGCCCTTCCCCTGGACGACGCCTCCGCCGTCACCGCCGTCGCCGAGGGCGCGCTGCTGGGCGCGTACGCCTTCACCGCCTACCAGGGCGGCGAGAAGAAGGCCGCCGGCGACAAGAACAGCGGCCCCAAGCAGCCGCTCGCCGAGATCGCCCTGCTGGGCGCCAAGCCGCGCGACAAGGAGCACAAGACCGCGGCCGAGCGCGCCACCGTCGTCGCGACCGAGGTCAACATCGCGCGCGACCTCGTCAACACCCCGCCGAACGACCTGACCCCCGAGGCCTTCGCCGCGGTCGCCTCCGCGACCGCGAAGGAGCACGGCGTCAAGGTCCAGGTCCTGGACGAGAAGGCACTGGTCAAGGGCGGCTTCGGCGGCATCATGGGCGTCGGCAAGGGGTCCGAGAACCTGCCGCGCCTGGTGAAGCTCACCTACACCCACCCCAAGGCGGAGAAGACCCTGGCCTTCGTCGGCAAGGGCATCACCTACGACTCGGGCGGCATCTCCCTGAAGCCGGCCGGCCACAACGAGACGATGAAGTGCGACATGGCCGGCGCCGCCGCCGTCTTCGCCTCCGTCGTCGCGGTCGCGAAGCTGGGCCTCCAGGTGAACGTCACCGGCTGGCTGGCGCTCGCCGAGAACATGCCGTCCGGCTCCGCCACCAAGCCCGGTGACGTGCTGCGCATGTACAGCGGCAAGACCGTCGAGGTGCTCAACACGGACGCCGAGGGCCGCCTGGTCCTGGGCGACGCGCTGACCAAGGCCTCGGAGGACAACCCGGACGCCATCGTCGACGTGGCCACGCTGACCGGCGCCATGGTGCTGGCCCTGGGCAACCGCACCTTCGGCATCATGGCCAACGACGACGCTTTCCGTACGTCGATCCACGAGATCGCCGAGGAGGTCGGCGAGTCCTCGTGGCCGATGCCGCTCCCCGCGGACCTGCGCAAGTCCATGGACTCCCCCACCGCCGACATCGCCAACATGGGTGAGCGCATGGGCAGCGGCCTGCTGGCCGGCCTCTTCCTGAAGGAGTTCGTCGGCGAGGGCATCACCTGGGCCCACCTCGACATCGCGGGCCCGGCCTTCCACGAGGGCGCGCCGTACGGCTACACGCCCAAGGGCGGCACCGGCTCGGCCGTGCGCACCCTGGTGCGGCTGGCCGAGCGTACGGCCACGGGCGACCTGGGCTGACGCACCACATGTGAGACGTGACTCGCCCCGGGACCATGATCAGGTCCCGGGGCGCGTTCAGCTCTCAACGAAATCCGTAGGTTTCTACGCTTCGGTAACCCCTGCTTCGGACAGAAGCACCTGCCACAGACCGGGCCCGCCGTCCCGCGTTCCCCCGACAAATGCGAAGATGGGTTCTCGGCAGGACAGGGCCCCCACCACAGGGCCGAAGAAACAAGCGGCCGATTACCAGCCGCCGCCCGGTCACAGAGGACCGGTGCCCGGCGCACATGCATGGAGGACGTGACGTGGCGAACGACGCCAGCACCGTTTTCGACCTAGTGATCCTCGGCGGTGGCAGTGGCGGTTACGCCGCGGCGCTGCGCGCATCCCAGCTGGGTCTGGACGTTGCCCTGATCGAGAAGAACAAGCTCGGTGGCACCTGCCTGCACAACGGCTGCATCCCCACGAAGGCTCTGCTGCACGCGGGTGAGATCGCGGACCAGGCTCGCGAGGCCGCCCAGTTCGGTGTGAAGACCACCTTCGAGGGCATCGACATCGCGGGTGTCCACAAGTACAAGGACGAGATCATCTCGGGCCTGTACAAGGGTCTGCAGGGCCTGGTCGCCTCCCGCAAGGTGACCTACATCGAGGGTGAGGGCCGCCTCTCCTCCCCGACTTCCGTCGACGTGAACGGTCAGCGCATCCAGGGCCGCCACGTCCTGCTGGCGACCGGCTCCGTGCCGAAGTCGCTGCCGGGCCTGAACATCGACGGCAACCGCATCATCTCCTCGGACCACGCGCTGGTCCTGGACCGCGTGCCCGAGTCCGCGATCGTCCTCGGCGGTGGCGTCATCGGCGTCGAGTTCGCCTCGGCGTGGAAGTCCTTCGGCTCCGACATCACCGTCATCGAGGGCCTCAAGCACCTCGTTCCGGTCGAGGACGAGAACAGCTCCAAGCTGCTGGAGCGGGCCTTCCGCAAGCGCGGCATCAAGTTCAACCTCGGCACCTTCTTCGACAAGGCCGAGTACACCGAGAACGGCGTGCGCGTCACGCTGGCCGACGGCAAGACCTTCGAGGCCGAGGTGCTGCTGGTCGCCGTCGGCCGCGGCCCGGTCTCGCAGGGCCTGGGCTACGAGGAGCAGGGCGTCGCGATGGACCGCGGCTACGTCCTGGTCGACGAGTACATGCAGACCAACGTGCCGACCATCTCGGCCGTCGGTGACCTCGTCCCGACCCTCCAGCTCGCGCACGTCGGCTTCGCCGAGGGCATCCTGGTCGCGGAGCGTCTGGCCGGCCTCAAGGCCGTCCCGATCGACTACGACGGTGTCCCGCGCGTCACCTACTGCCACCCCGAGGTCGCTTCCGTCGGCATCACCGAGGCCAAGGCCAAGGAGATCTACGGTGCGGACAAGGTCGTGGCCCTGAAGTACAACCTTGCGGGCAACGGCAAGAGCAAGATCCTGAAGACCGCGGGCGAGATCAAGCTCGTCCAGGTCAAGGACGGTGCCGTGGTCGGCGTCCACATGGTCGGTGACCGGATGGGCGAGCAGGTCGGCGAGGCCCAGCTGATCTACAACTGGGAAGCCCTGCCGGCCGAGGTCGCGCAGCTCATCCACGCGCACCCGACGCAGAACGAGGCGATGGGCGAGGCCCACCTGGCCCTCGCCGGCAAGCCGCTGCACGCACACGACTAATCGTCACTGGGCGCGACGACCACTTCCGCACTTTCGTTAGGAGCAACAGAAACCATGTCGGTTTCCGTAACCCTTCCGGCGCTCGGTGAGAGCGTCACTGAGGGCACTGTCACCCGCTGGCTGAAGGCCGAGGGCGAGCGCGTCGAGGCCGACGAGCCGCTGCTCGAGGTCTCGACCGACAAGGTCGACACCGAGATCCCCTCCCCCGTGGCGGGCATCCTGGCCTCCATCAAGGTCGCCGAGGACGAGACCGTCGAGGTCGGGGCCGAGCTGGCCGTCATCGACGACGGCTCCGGCGCGCCGGCCGCGGCTGCCGCTCCGGCCGCCGAGGCCCCCGCCGCTCCGGCTCCGGTCGCCGAGGCCCCCGCGGCCCCGGCTCCCGCGCCGGTCGCCGAGGCCCCCGCCCCCGCCGCCGCCGCTCCGGCCGCGTCCGGCACCGATGTCGTGCTCCCCGCCCTGGGCGAGTCCGTCACCGAGGGCACCGTCACCCGCTGGCTGAAGCAGGTCGGCGAGTCCGTCGAGGCCGACGAGCCGCTGCTCGAGGTCTCCACGGACAAGGTCGACACCGAGATCCCGGCGCCGGTCTCCGGCACGCTGCTGGAGATCCTGGTCGGCGAGGACGAGACCGCCGAGGTCGGCGCCCGCCTGGCCGTCATCGGTGTCGCGGGCGCGGCTCCCGCCGCCGCCCCGGCCGCCGCCGCCCCGGCTCCGGTCCAGGCTGCCGCTCCGGTCGCCGCCCCGGCTCCGGTCGTGGCCGCCCCGGCCGCTGCCGCTCCGGCTCCCGTGGCTGCCCCGGCTCCCGTGGCCGCTCCGGCCCCGGTCGCCGCCCCGGCCCCGGTCGCCGCTCCGGCCCCGGTCGCCGCTCCGGCTCCGGTCGCCCCGGCCGCTCCCGTCACCCCGGTCCAGGCCGGCGACGAGGGCGCCTACGTGACCCCGCTGGTGCGCAAGCTCGCCTCTGAGTCCGGCGTCAACCTGTCCACGGTCTCGGGCACCGGTGTCGGTGGCCGCATCCGCAAGCAGGACGTCCTCGCCGCCGCCGAGGCCGCCAAGGCCGCCGCCGCCGCGCCGGCTCCGGCCGCCGCCGCCCCGGCCGCCAAGGCTCCGGCCGCCGCGGTCTCCGAGCTGCGTGGCCAGACCGTCAAGATGACCCGCATGCGCAAGGTCATCGGCGACAACATGATGAAGGCGCTGCACTCGCAGGCCCAGCTCAGCTCCGTGGTCGAGGTGGACATCACCAAGATCATGAAGCTGCGCGAGCAGGCGAAGGCGTCCTTCCTGGCCCGTGAGGGCGTCAAGCTCTCGCCGATGCCGTTCTTCGTCAAGGCCGCCGCCCAGGCGCTGAAGGCCCACGCGGTCGTCAACGCCCGGATCAACGACGACGAGGGCACCATCACCTACTTCGACTCGGAGAACATCGGCATCGCCGTGGACTCCGAGAAGGGCCTGATGACCCCGGTCATCAAGGGTGCCGGTGACCTCAACCTGGCGGGCATCTCCAAGGCGACCGCCGACCTGGCCGGCAAGGTCCGCGGCAACAAGATCACGCCGGACGAGCTGTCGGGCGCGACCTTCACCATCAGCAACACCGGCTCGCGCGGTGCGCTGTTCGACACCGTCATCGTGCCGCCGAACCAGGTCGCCATCCTGGGCATCGGTGCCACGGTCAAGCGCCCGATGGTCATCGAGACCCCCGAGGGCACCGTCATCGGCGTCCGCGACATGACGTACCTGACCCTGTCCTACGACCACCGCCTGGTGGACGGCGCGGACGCGGCCCGGTACCTCTCGGCCGTCAAGGCGATCCTCGAGGCCGGCGAGTTCGAGGTCGAGCTCGGTCTCTGAGCCGAACGGCTTGTAACCAGCCTCACTGTCGGCGCCCCCGTCCGGGATACTCCCGGGCGGGGGCGCCGCCGTATTGTCTACGCATCAGGCCCCGTATCGACCCTGCACACACACCAGGAGATGAACCGCCGATGATCACCCCACCCGTCGTGCACTCGCTGCGCGAGCAGATCCGCGAGCACATCGTGGAGGGGATCGTCAGCGGGCGCTGGAAGCCCGGCGAGCGGATCGTCGAACGCCGGATCGCCGTGGAGCTGGAGGTCAGCCAGACGCCCGTACGCGAGGCCCTGCGCGAGCTGGAGACGCTGCGGCTGATCGAGTCGGCGCCCAACAAGGGTGTGCGCGTACGGAATCTGTCGGCGGCGGACCTGGAGGAGATCTACCCGGTCCGGGCCGGCCTGGAGCAGATCGCGGCCGAGCTGGCCGCGCCCCGGCTGGCGACGGACTGCACGGCCCTGGAGCCGCACGTCGCCGCACTGTGGGAGGCCGACCGCATCAAGGACGGCACGGCGCAGGTGCGGCACACGGTGGGCTTCCACCGCGAGATGGTGCGGGCGGCCGGGAACAGCGTGCTGCTGCACACCTGGGAGAGCCTGGGCATCGAGGTGTTCACGGCCCTGTCCATCCGGTGGCTGGGTACGGTCCAGAAGTCCTACGCGGAGGAGCACGAAGCCCTCGTCGAGGCGTTCCGCAGCCAGGATCCGGACATCGGCCTGTTGGTGAAGCGGCACGTCCTGGGGTGCGCTCCGCGCGCCTGACCACGCCCGACCCCGCCTGACCGCGTCGTATCGTCCCGATTTGACCGGCACTGCGTGCCTTGGTTCCTGGCACGCGGTGCCGACTTTTGTCATATGGACGTTTCTTCGTCACTTTTATTTGATCGATCATCGATCAGCGATTTACAGTCGTCGCGGACCTCAACCAGGTCCGACGACCCTGTCCTGCCCGTCAGGGATTTTTTCACCACCTCTCCTTTGTCCGGAAGGCGGCGCACACCGATGTCCGACCCCGTAGGA
This sequence comes from Streptomyces sp. NBC_00190, assembly GCF_036203305.1. Classification (GTDB taxonomy): domain Bacteria; phylum Actinomycetota; class Actinomycetes; order Streptomycetales; family Streptomycetaceae; genus Streptomyces. The sequence goes on from NZ_CP108131.1 coordinate 2,494,519, forward strand.
AAGCTTCCGAGCGAGCTCGACCAGCTCCCGGACCGCGACACCGAGGAGACCGCCGAATGGGCGGCCTCCCTCGACGCCGTCGCACAGGCCGCCGGTACGCGCCGCGCCGAATACCTGCTCCGCCGCACGCTCCAGCACGCCGAGGCCGCCGGCCTCGCCCTGCCGAAGCTGCTGGAGACGGACTACGTCAACACCATCCCCACCGCCGCCGAGCCGGAGTTCCCCGGTGACGAGGCGATGGAAGCCAAGATCACCGCCTGGAACCGCTGGAACGCGGCCGCCATGGTGACCCGCGGCTCCAAGTACGGCGTCGGCGGCCACATCGCCACCTTCGCCTCCGCCGCGTGGCTGTACGAGACCGGCTTCCAGCACTTCTTCCGCGGGAAGGAGGCCGACGGATCGGGCGACCAGCTCTACATCCAGGGCCACGCCTCCCCCGGCATCTACGCCCGCGCCTTCCTCGACGGGCGCATCTCCGAGCAGCAGCTCGACAACTTCCGCCAGGAGTCCGGCGGCAACGGCCTGCCGTCCTACCCGCACCCGCGGCGCCTGCCGTGGCTGTGGGAGTTCCCGACGGTGTCCATGGGCCTCGGCCCGCTCTCCGCGATCTACCAGGCGCGCTTCAACCGCTACCTGCAGAACCGGAGCATCAAGGACACCGCCAACTCGCACGTCTGGGCCTTCCTGGGCGACGGCGAGATGGACGAGCCCGAGTCGACCGCCGCCCTGGCCCTCGCCTCCCGCGAGCAGCTCGACAACCTGACCTTCGTCATCAACTGCAACCTGCAGCGCCTCGACGGTCCGGTCCGCGCCAACTTCCGCGTGGTCCAGGAGCTGGAGGCCCAGTTCCGCGGCGCCGGCTGGAACGTCATCAAGTCGCTGTGGGGCTCCGCCTGGGACGAGCTGTTCCAGCTCGACACCACGGGCGCCCTCGTACGCCGCCTGCGCGAGGTACCGGACGCGCAGTTCCAGACGTACGCGACCCGCGACGTGGCTTACATCCGCCAGCACTTCTTCGGCGCCAACGCCGAGCTCGTGCAGCTGGCGGGCGTCCTGTCCGACGCGAAGATCGCCGAGTGCTTCCACTCCTCCCGCGGCGGCCACGAGCCCCGCAAGGTGTACGCCGCGTACAAGGCCGCCCTGGAGCACAAGGGCGCGCCGACGGTCATCCTGGCGCAGACCGTCAAGGGCTACACGCTGGGTGCCGGGTTCGAGTCGAAGAACGCGAACCACCAGATGAAGAAGCTGACGATCGACGAGTTCAAGGACATGCGCGACCTCCTTGGCCTCCCGATCCCGGACAGCGCCTTCGCCGACGGCGTCGTCCCGTACGGCCACCCGGGCGCGAACAGCCCCGAGGTCCAGTACCTGAACGAGCGCCGCGCGGCCCTCGGCGGCCCGGCCCCGGCCCGCAAGGTCAAGCACGTGGCCCTGCCGGCTCCGGCCGAGCGCTCCTTCGCCCCGCTGCTCAAGGGCTCCGGCAAGCAGGAGATGGCCACCACCATGGCCTTCGTCCGGCTCGTCAAGGACCTGATGCGGGACAAGGAGACCGGCAAGCGCTGGGTGCCGATCGTCCCCGACGAGGCCCGTACCTTCGGTATGGAGTCGCTCTTCCCGTCGGCCGGCATCTACTCGCCGCTGGGTCAGACGTACGAGCCGGTCGACCGCGACCAGCTCATGTACTACAAGGAAGCCAAGGACGGCCAGATCCTCAACGAGGGGATCACCGAGGCCGGCGCCATGGCCGACTTCATCGCCGCCTGCACGTCGTACGCGACGCACGGCGAGCCGATGATCCCCTTCTACATCTTCTACTCGATGTTCGGCTGGCAGCGCACCGCCGACCAGATGTGGCAGCTCGCCGACCAGCTCGGCAAGGGCTTCATCGTGGGCGCCACCGCCGGCCGCACCACGCTGACCGGTGAGGGCCTGCAGCACGCGGACGGCCACTCGCACCTGATCGCGTCCACGAACCCGGCGTCGCTCAACTACGACCCGGCCTTCGCGTACGAGATCGCGGTGATCGTCAAGGACGGTCTGCGCCGGATGTACGGCGAGAAGCCGGAAGACGTCTTCTACTACCTGACGGTCTACAACGAGCCGAAGCCGCAGCCCGCGATGCCCGAGGGCGTCGAGGAAGGCATCCTCAAGGGTCTGTACCGCTTCAACACGGCGGCGGACCTGGCGGAGGCGGCCCCGGCCGCCGACGCGCCGAAGATCCAGCTCATGGCCTCGGGTACGGCCATCCACTGGGTGCTGGAGGCGCAGCAGCTGCTCGCCGCCGACTGGAACGTGGCCGCCGACGTATGGTCCGCCACCTCCTGGGGCGAGCTGCGGCGCGACGCGCTGGAGTGCGACGAGGCGCTGCTGCGCGGCGAGCTCCGCACCCCGTACGTGACCCGCGCGCTGGAGGGCGTCACCAGCCCGGTGCTCGCCGTCTCCGACTGGATGCGCCAGGTCCCGGACCAGATCAGCCAGTGGGTGGAGCAGGACTGGACCTCGCTGGGTACGGACGGCTTCGGCCTGTCGGACACCCGTGAGGGCGCCCGCCGCCACTTCGGTGTCGACGCCCAGTCGATCGTGGTGGCCGCGCTGGCCCAGCTCGCCCGCCGCGGCGAGGTTCCGGCGTCCGCCGTCAAGGAGGCCCGGGAGCGCTACGGCCTCTGAGCCGTGCACGACCGATCGTGAAGGCCGGTGTTCGCCCCTTGGGGGGTGGACACCGGCCTTTCGCCGTGTACGAGGTGGCGGCGGCGGGTCGGACCCGTGATGCTGGAGCGGTGATGGACGAGACGGAGTTCTGGGAGATCGTCGACCGTACCCGCGAGGCCGCCGAAGGCGACCCCGAGGAGCACGCCGAGCTGCTCGTGGAGCGGCTGGCGCAGCTCGACCCCGACTCCGTCCTGGACTTCGCCCGGCACTTCGAGTCCCGGTACAACCGGGCGTACACCTGGGACCTGTGGGGCGCGGCCTGGGTGCTGCTCGACGGCGCGAGCGACGACGCGTTCGACTACTTCCGCTGCTGGCTGATCGGCCAGGGGCGGGAGGTGTTCGAGGGCGGGGTGCACGACCCGGACCATCTGGCGGAGCTGCTGGGCGACTTCGACGAGGAGATCGACGGGGACGGCGAGGAGCTGGGGTACGCGGCCGACGAGGCGTACGAGCAGCTGACCGGGGTGGTGGCGCCGGATCTGGGCGTGCCGCTGCAACCGGCAGAGCCGGAGGGCACCCCGCTGGACTTCGAGAACGAAGCCGTGCTCGCGGAGCGCTTCCCCCGGCTCTGGGACCGCTTCAGAAGCTGACGGCGCTGCTCAGTAGTGCGTGCCGCCGTCGATGCGGATCTCCGTACCGGTGATGAAGGCGCCGTCCTCGGACGCCAGCATGGCGACGACGCCGGCCACGGTCTGCGGGCCGGCGAAGCCCTGGCCGATGGCCGGGGCGAGCTTGGCGAAGAGGGACCAGTCGGTGTCCTCGGGCAGGCCGGGGCCGGTCCCGGTGGTCATGCCGCTCTCGATGGAGCCGGGCGCGACGGAGACGAAGCGCAGGCCCTGCTTGCTGTACTCGGCGGCCAGCGCGTGGGTCATGGACTGGATGCCGCCCTTGCTGGCCGCGTAGGCGGACATGTAGGGGTGCGCGAAGGACGCCGAGGTGGAGCTGAAGTTCACGACGACCGGCCGGTCGCCCGCCAGCAGCGCCGGGAGCGACTCCCGGATCATCAGGAAGGTGCCGGTCAGGTTGACCGCGATGATCTTGTTCCAGAAGTCGAGCGTGGTCTGGTGGGTGTGGGCGGAGCGCAGGATGCCGGCCGCGTTGACCAGTACGTCGATCCCGCCGAGCGTGCCGACGGCGGCGGCCACGCCCTCCTTGACGGCGCTCTCGTCGGATATGTCCAGGACGCCGGTGGTGAGGCGGTCCGCGACTCCGGCAGCGGCGGCCTGGCCGGCGGTCTCACCCAGGCCGGTTTCACTGACGTCCACCGTGTGGACGCGGCCGCCCTCGGCGAGGATGCGGTGGACGGTGGCGCGGCCGATGCCGGAGCCGCCGCCGGTGATGAGGACGCGACGTCCTTCGAAACGGTTCATGGGGGTGAGCGTACCGAAGCGATGACACGCTTTGCCAGAGTGGCAATCACTGCAATATGTCGTGGTACCGGGAGGTAGGCTTCACCCCGTGAGATCCCCTCGCCCGTACTCCCCCCAGGCCGACCCCGGAGCCCAGTCGCTGACCGAGCGCCGCAAGGCCGCCACCCAGCTCGACATCGCCCGCGCGGCCTGCGAACTGTTCGCCGCGCACGGCCCCGACGGCACGACCGCCGAGGACATCGCCCACCGGGCGGGGGTGGCGCTGCGCACGTTCTACCGCTACTTCCGCAACAAGCAGGAGGCGGTGGCCCCGCTGCTGGCGGGCGGCGGCGACGCCTGGCGCGCGCTGCTCGCCGAGGAGGATCCCGGCACCCCCCTCGCCGAGGCCCTGGAGCGCGCCGTCAGGCGGTCACTGAGCGACTCCCAGACGGTCGAGGAGGGCCTGGAGGTGACCCGCGGCCTGCTGCGCGCGGCGGCGACCGACGAGGCCCTGCGGGCGGTCTGGTACCGGGTGAACCAGGACTCCGAGGAGCGCCTGGTCCCGGTGGTCGCCCGGCTGGCCGGCGCCGAGGCGGACCCTCTGGGCGTCCGCCTGCTCGCCGCGGCGGCGACGGACGCGATCCGGATCTCGCTGGAGCTGTGGTCGACGACGGACGACCCGGTGTCGGGCCCCGGCTCCCCGGCCGAACTCGCGGTCCGCTGCCTGCACGACCTCACCGGCGCGATGCCCCTGCTGCGCTGATCGTCAGCGCGGCAGGGGCATCTGGTCCGCCCGGTGGCCCTCTGTGTCCTCACAGGCGTCAGCGGCCGCCGCCCCAGCCTCCGCCACCGTCGCCGCCACCGCCATTGCCCCAGTCACCGCTGCCGCCGCCGTCACCGCCACGGCCGTTGCCCCAGTCACCGTTGCCGCCGGAGTCGTTCCAGTTCCAGTTGCCGCCGTCACCGCCGCTGCCGGAATCGTTCCAGTTCCAGTTGCCGCCGTCACCGCCACGGCCCGAGTCGTTCCAGTTCCAGTTGCCGCCGTCACCGCCACGGCCCGAGTCGTTCCAGTTCGAGTCGTTCCAGTAGCCCCAGTCGTAGCGGTTGTTACGGCCGTCGCCGCCGACTCCGCCGTCGTCCCAGCACCAGCTGGGGCGGTCGCGCCAGTCGCGGTTGCAGCACTCGTCCCAGCGCCAGTCGCTCCAGCGCCCGTCCGAGCACCTCCACGTACCGCCACCGGTGGAAGTGGCCGAGGCGGTGCCGACCGGCATCAGACCGATGGCGACTCCTGCGGCGCCCGCCATGGCAGCCGCGATGATCCTACGGCGCATGTTCACGCACCTCCGAACACGTTTCGCTTATTCGGCCTTTAGGACATTTCAACCCTCACTCGGGCTCGTCGCGCTGTCAAAGCAGAAAGGCCCCCCGCCGCGCTCCGAGGAGTGCGGCGGGGGGCCTTTCACCAGGCATTTTTACAGCGTTTTTACAGGTCGAAGTAGAGCTCGAACTCGTGCGGGTGCGGACGCTGCGCGATCGGGGCGATCTCGTGCGTGCGCTTGTAGTCGATCCAGGTCTCGATCAGGTCGGGGGTGAAGACACCGCCGGCCAGGAGGTACTCGTGGTCCGCCTCCAGCGCCTTGAGGACGTCCTCGAGGCTGGTCGGGACCTGCGGGACGCTCGCGTGCTCGTCGGGCGAGAGCTCGTAGAGGTCCTTGTCGATCGGCTCCATCGGCTCGATCTTGTTCTTGATGCCGTCGAGGCCCGCGAGCAGCAGCGCCGAGAAGGCGAGGTACGGGTTGGACGACGGGTCCGGGGCGCGGAACTCGACGCGCTTGGCCTTCGGGTTCGAGCCCGTGATCGGGATGCGCATGGCGGCGGAGCGGTTGCGCTGCGAGTACACCATGTTGACCGGCGCCTCGAAGCCCGGCACCAGGCGGTGGTACGAGTTCACCGTCGGGTTGGTGAACGCCAGCAGCGACGGGGCGTGCTTGAGGATGCCGCCGATGTAGTAGCGGGCGGTGTCCGACAGGCCCGCGTAGCCGGCCTCGTCGTAGAACAGCGGGTCGCCGTTGGCCCACAGCGACTGGTGCACGTGCATGCCCGAGCCGTTGTCACCGAAGATCGGCTTCGGCATGAAGGTCGCGGTCTTGCCGTTGCGCCAGGCGACGTTCTTCACGACGTACTTGAAGAGCATCAGGTCGTCGGCCGCGGCGAGCAGCGTGTTGAACTTGTAGTTGATCTCGGCCTGGCCACCGGTGCCGACCTCGTGGTGCTGGCGCTCGACCTGGAGGCCCTGGGCGTCCAGTTCGAGGGAGATCTCGGCGCGCAGGTCGGCGAAGTGGTCGACCGGGGCTACGGGGAAGTAACCACCCTTGTAGCGGACCTTGTAGCCGCGGTTGTTCTCCTCGGAACCGGTGTTCCAGGCGCCGGCCTCGGAGTCGATGTGGTAGAAGCCCTCGTTCGCGGAGGTCGCGAAGCGCACGCTGTCGAACACGTAGAACTCGGCCTCGGGGCCGAAGAACGCGGTGTCGGCGATGCCGGTGGAGGCGAGGTACGCCTCGGCCTTCTTCGCGATGTTGCGCGGGTCGCGGCTGTAGGCCTCACCCGTGATCGGGTCGTGGATGAAGAAGTTGATGTTCAGCGTCTTGTCACGGCGGAACGGGTCCAGGCGGGCCGTGGTGATGTCGGCACGCAGAGCCATGTCGGACTCGTGGATGGCCTGGAAGCCGCGGATCGAGGAGCCGTCGAAGGCGAGCTCCTCCGCCGGGTCGAACGCCCGCGCCGGGATGGTGAAGTGCTGCATCACACCAGGCAGGTCGCAGAAGCGGACGTCGACGAACTTGACGTCGTTCTCCTCGATGTACTGCTTCACTTCGTCGGCGTTCTGGAACATCCAACTCCTCCTACTCCCGGCCCCGGGGGAGGGACGGGTTGCATAGCTCGTGGTGCGTCAGTGCGGTGCCGCACGCTGACCCGACCATAAGCAGACGGGATTTCTCAAGCATGACCCATTTGTTTCGCACACGTTAACCAGGGTCCCGTCCGAAGGCCGTGAGGCAGCACCGGTACCGTGGTCGGGTGGACAACAGGCAAGCATTCGGATCCTGGCTCTCCGGCCCCCGCGCGGCCGCGGAGGAGATGGGCGTCGACTTCGGCCATCCGGGCCAACGGCTCGGCCTGCCTCAGCAGGGGCCCGGGTCCGTGGCCCGGTTCGGCCGCCGGCTCGCGGGTGTCGCCCTCGACTGGACCGGCTGCCTGCTGATCGCCTACGGGCTGGTCACGGGCGGCGACATGGCCGCCGCGCGCAGCTGGACGCTGTGGCTCTTCCTGGCCCTGAGCATCCTCACGGTCGGCACCGTGGGCTTCACCCCCGGCAAGCGGATCGTGGGGATCCGAGTGATCTCGGAGGACGGCGGCCGCCTCGGCGCCGTCCGGGTGATCGTGCGCACGCTGCTGCTGGCCCTGGTCATCCCCGCGCTGATCTGGGACCGTGACGGCCGCGGCCTGCACGACCGGCTCGCGCGCGCCGTCCAGGTGCGCATCTGAGGCCTGCGGCAGGCAGGCAGGACGGGCAGGACGGCACACACGACGACACGGACACAGGGGCGCCCCCCGAGCCGCGCGGCTCGGGGGGCGCCCCTGTGTCGTATACGAAAATCAGGTCAGCGGGTCAGCGCATCTTCCCGCCGCGCGGCATCTTCATGCCCTTCGGCATCGGGCCCTTCGGCAGCGGCATGTTGCTCATGAGGTCACCCATGGCCCGCAGCTTGTCGTTGACCTGGGTGATCTGCGGTCCGGCCAGCACGCGCGGCAGCTTGAGCAGGGTGGTGCGCACCTTCTTGAGCGGCACCTCGCCCTCGCCCGTACCCACGATGAAGGTGTGCACCGGCACGTCCGGCATGATCCGGGCCAGCTTCTTCTTCTCGTTCGCGAGCAGCGGCTTCACGCGGTTCGGGTTGCCCTCGGCGATCAGCACGACGCCGGCCTTGCCGACGGCCCGGTGGACGATGTCCTGCTGCCGGGTCATCGCGACCGCCGGGGTGGTCGTCCAGCCCCGGCCCACGTTGTCCAGTACGGCCGCGGCCGCGCCCGGCTGTCCCTCCATCTGCCCGAAGGCAGCCCGCTCGGCTCGTCGCCCGAAGACGATCGCCATCGCGAGGAACGCCACCAGGAAGCCCAGAATGCCCAGGTAGACCGGGTGGTCGATCAGGAAGCCGATCGCAAGAAAGACACCGAAGGTGACGATTCCCACGCCCGCGACGATCAGACCGACCTTCGGGTCGGCCTTGCGCGTCATCTTGTACGTCAGGGCGATCTGCTTCAGTCGCCCGGGGTTCGCAGCAGTCTCTGCGTTTGACTTCCTCGCCATACAGCGAAGTTTACGTGGCCTGCGGGGTCCGGGTCGCCGCGGCCTCAAGTACGTGTTCGGTTTCGACCCGGTCCTTGGCCCGGCGGCGGTCCTCCAGCACCGCCGTCCAGGCGTTGCGCCGGGCGCCGCTCATGAGCAGCGACTCGATGCCCCGGAAGGCGTCGGAGAGCGTCGGGATGGCGATGGCGCGTACGGGCGCGGCCTGCATGATGTCGATCCCTTTCACGGAACTCACGTCGGCAGTGCGATTGCGGTGCGTGGATTCAGCGTCACTGTTCGGTGTTACCAGGGCGTGACCGGTCGGTCAAATGTGATTGACACGTTGCAAAGACTGACGCGGCCCGCCGGGCTCTTCCTCGAAAGAGCCTAGGGGCCGCGCCTGTGCGGTATTACTGCCTAGTAATGTTTTGTGTGCGAGTTCACACGCTTGCCACGCGGGTTCACGCTCCGGCGTGGCTGCGCTCCTCGGTTCCCGGTCGAGCTCCACCTCGCCACCGCTCCGGCCGCGTGCCCGCCCTCGTGCCTCGGGCAGACCCGCAACCTACGCTCCGGCTCGGCTGCGCTTCTCCATCGCCTGCGCGTAAAGACGACCCGCCCGGTACGACGACCGGACCAGCGGACCGGACATGACGCCGGAGTAGCCGATCTCCTCGGCCTCCTTCGCCAGCTCGACGAACTCGGCCGGCTTCACCCAGCGCTCGACGGGGTGGTGCCGCGGCGAGGGCCGCAGGTACTGGGTGATGGTGATGAGCTCGCAGCCGGCCTCGTGCAGGTCCTTCAGGGCCTGCGAGACCTCCTCGCGCTCCTCGCCCATGCCGAGGATCAGGTTCGACTTGGTGACCAGGCCGTAGGCGCGCGCCTTGGTGATCACTTCGAGGGAGCGCTCGTAGCGGAAGCCGGGGCGGATCCGCTTGAAGATCCGCGGCACCGTCTCGACGTTGTGCGCGAAGACCTCGGGGCGGGAGGCGAAGACCTCCTCCAGCAGCTCCGGGACCGCGTTGAAATCGGGGGCCAGCAGCTCGACCTTGGTGTGGCCGGCCTCGCGGCCCGCCGTCTGCTGGTGGATCTGGCGCACGGTCTCCGCGTACAGCCAGGCGCCGCCGTCGGCCAGGTCGTCGCGCGCGACGCCCGTGATGGTGGCGTAGTTCAGGTCCATCGTGACCACGGACTCGCCGACGCGCCGCGGCTCGTCGCGGTCCAGCGCCTCGGGCTTGCCCGTGTCGATCTGGCAGAAGTCACAGCGCCGGGTGCACTGGTCACCACCGATGAGGAAGGTGGCCTCGCGGTCCTCCCAGCATTCGTAGATGTTCGGACAGCCGGCTTCCTGGCACACCGTGTGCAGTCCTTCGCCCTTCACCAGGGCCTGCATCTTGGTGTACTCGGGACCCATCTTCGCCCGGGTCTTGATCCACTCGGGCTTGCGCTCGATGGGGGTCTGGCTGTTACGGACCTCCAGGCGCAGCATCTTGCGTCCGTCGGGTGCGACTGCGGACACGACCGGCTCCCTGTGACTTCGATTCTTCGGCGCCCACCAGGGTACGCCCGTAAATTCGTACGCTCTTACGTCCGCCAACCTGGGGGGCGCCGGACCCATTCCCCGGCCGTCAGCCGGCGGCCGTCTCGATCTCCCGGGGCCGCAGCTCCGCGTGCTCCAGTACGTCCTTCAGGTGGCGCTCGATGACCGGAACCACCTCGGCGATGGTGATCTCCCGGCCCAGTTCGTACGAGAGCGAGGTCACACCGGCGTCCCGGATGCCGCAGGGGACGATCCGGTCGAACCAGGTGTTGTCAGGGTTCACGTTGATCGCGAAGCCGTGCATCGTGACGCCCTTGGCGACCCGGATGCCGATGGCGGCGAGCTTGCGGTCCTCGCGGCGCTGGCCGGCGTTGGACGGGGCGTACTCGGGGCCGTTGAGCCGCGCGTCGAACTCCTCGTCGTGCAGCCGGGGGTCGAATTCGAGCGAGAGGCCGCCGAGCTTGGGGCGCTCCTCGACGGGGTCGCCCAGGACCCAGACGCCGGAACGGCCCTCGACGCGGGTGGTCTCCAGGCCGAACTCGGCGGCGGTGCGGATCAGCGCGTCCTCCAAGCGGCGGACGTGGGCGACCACGTCCACCGGGCGGGGCAGCTTCATGATCGGGTAGCCGACCAGCTGGCCGGGGCCGTGCCAGGTGATCTTGCCGCCGCGGTCCACGTCGACGACGGGCGTGCCGTCGAGCGGGCGCTCGCTGGGGGCGGTGCGCCGGCCGGCGGTGTAGACCGGCAGGTGCTCCACCAGCAGGCAGGTGTCCTCGATCTCGTCCGCGAAGCGGGCGGCGTGCACCCGGCGCTGCTCTTCCCAGGCCTGGGTGTACTCGACGGATTCCGGCCCGAAGCCCAGATGGACAAACCCAAGCTCAGCCACCGCAGCGCCTCCTCGTTGAACCTGCTGTGTGCACGTATCGCACTCAGCAAGAGTACGGCGGCCCCTCCGGAGGCCCGGGCGCGGGCTCGTGCGGGGGTTCGGGCGCGGGCTGCGGGACGGGCTCCGGTGCGGGTTCCTGCAGGGGCCACGGCAGCTGCTTCGGACGGCGCCTGCCCTTCGGCCGGTCCGGATCCTCATCGGCCCGCGGCAGCCGCCGGTGCCCCTCGGAGTGGTCGTTGACCCAGCCGCACACCCCGCAGGCGTACCGGCCGTCGAGACCCGCGATGTACGTGCCGCAACGCCTGCACTCCGCCTCCGTCAACTCGGGCGGGGGAAGCGGAGCGGTGGATTCGGGACGCTCGTCGGGAAGGCGCGCCCGGTGGGTCCGGCGGGTCATGGGCCGCAGCCTATGCGGGCGGAGGGGTTCGGTCCGTAAAGGGCCCCATCCATTCTGCACACGATCGGATGAATGTAGGGCAGAGAGGGCGGCCCGGGCGGAGTTCGCCGCTACATTCACGCCGTTCACAGGGCCGGGACTCCGGTCCGTCACGTCAGGAGACCGTGGAGCCGATGACGGAACGACCTGCCCAGCGCGTCCCCAACAGGCAGCTCGCGACACTGATCGCGGAAGCCGGGTTCTCCAACGCCGGGCTCGCCCGCCGCGTCGACCAGCTAGGCCTGGAGCACGGTCTCGATCTGCGCTACGACAAGACCTCCGTGACCCGGTGGCTGCGCGGCCAGCAGCCGCGCGGAACCACCCCCGCGCTCATCGCCGAGGTCTTCACCAGACGCCTCGGCCGACGGCTCTCCGCGCAGGACCTGGGCCTGGACGCGTGCGCTCCCGTGTACGCGGGACTGGAGTTCGCGGCCACCCCGGAGGAGGCCGTCGACATCGCGAGCGGGCTGTGGCGCAAGGACTCGGGCTCCCACGCCGAGCTCCGGAAGATCGCCTTCACCCCGGCCGGGCTCGTCGTGCCCAGCCGGGACTGGCTGATCGGGCGGGCCGACGAACGGGTGGGGCGGGGCGCGGAGCCGTCCGTGGTCCGGGTCCCCGTGCAGGGTCGGGCCGCGGTGCCCCGGCAGCGGCAGATCGACCGCGCGCCCGGGCAGCGGGTGACGGGCGGGGACATCGCGGCACTGCGCTCGGTGAGCGAGCTGTTCCGCACCCTGGACCACGCCTACGGCGGCGGGCACGCCCGGCAGGCGCTCGTGCGCTACCTGGAGCACGAGGCCGAGCCGATGCTCCGCGGGACCTACGGGGAGACCACCGGGCGGCGGCTGTTCTCGGCCGCCGCCGATCTGACCCGGCTCGCGGGCTGGACCTCGTACGACATCGCCGCGCACGGACTCGCCCAGCGGTACTTCGTGCAGGCACTGCGCCTGGCGCAGGCGGCCGGGGACCGCCCGTACGGCTCGTACGTGCTGGTCACCATGAGCCGGCAGGCGGTCTACCTGGGCCACGGCCGGGAGGCGGTGCAGCTGGCCCGCGTCGCCCAGCAGGGCGTCGGCTCCGGCCCGCCGCCGGTGGTGCAGGCGCTGCTGCACTCGGCGGAGGCGCGCGGGCACGCGGTGCTCGGCGAGGTACGGGCGGCGACGGCCTCGCTGGTGCGCGCCGAGCGGGCGATCGGCGCGGCCCGGCCCGGGGACGACGTGCCGCACTGGGCGCGGTACTTCGACGAGGCGCAGCTGGCCGACGAGTTCGGGCACTGCCACCGGGACCTGCAGCAGTACCGGGCTTCGGCGCAGCACGCGGAGCGCTCGCTGCAGTTGCGGGCGCCGGGGTTCGCGCGGTCCCGGCTGTTCTGCCGGGTGGTGCTGGCCACGGCGCGGCTGGGGCTGGGTGAGCTGGACCAGGCGTGCGCGCTGGGCGCCGAGGCGGCGCAGCAGGCGATGGAGATGCGGTCGGTGCGCGCGGTGGAGTACGTACGGGACTTCGAGCGCCGGCTGGAGCCGTACCGCGACGCCTCGGCCGTGCGGAGCTACCGCGACCGGGTCGCGGCCTTGTCGTGAACCCGGGGCCCGGCTCCCCCGTGCGATGCCGGGCCCCTCATCGCGCCAGGAGGGGTGTGGCTGCCTCAGGCCGCCACCGGGAGTACGGGCTCCGGCGCCGCCGGGAGCGGGATGCCGAAGTCGCGCAGGACGGCGGTGGTGGCGCGGCGGGCCGAGTGGAGGGCGCCCTGGACGGTGTTCGTGTCGCGGTGGTCCCCGCACACGTACAGCCCGGCCAGGACGCGCACCGGGCGGCGCACGTCGTACGGCGGGGGCATGGCGGGGACGGCCTCCGGGGTGTGGTGGACGGCCAGCAGCTCCCAGTCCCGGGTGCTGGTGTCGTAGAGCCGGGCGAGGCGCGAGGCGACCGTACGCGTGGGCGGCGGCGGGCCGAGCACGGTGGTGGTGACCAGGCTCCGGCCGGCCGGGGCCCGCGTCGGGTCGACCGCGCTCATCACGGTGGTGTGCGAGACGGGCCACTTGGGGTCGCCGTCCAGCAGCAGCGACCCGTCCCAGGGCAGGGGCGCGGCGGTGGCGTGGTGCAGGACGGTGACCTCGTGGAAGCCGGGCACCCGCAGGCCGGGCAGGAGTTCGGCGGCGGCCCGGGCCCCGGTGGCCAGAAGCACGGAGCGGCAGCCGAAGTCGCCGTGCTCCTCGGTGGTGACGAGGTTGGTCGCCACCGACCGGACCCGGACCCCGGTGCGGACGGTGCCGGGCGGCAGGGCGCCGGCGAGCAGGTCGGGCAGGGCCGCCGCCCCTCCCTCGGGCACGGCGAGGCGGCCGCGGGCGAAGCCGCGCAGGGCGAGGTCGGCGACGCGGCTGGAGGTGGTGAGTTCCGGGTCGCGGAGCAGGGTGGAGAGCAGCGGCCGGAGCACGCCGGTCACGGTGCGCGGCGGCAGGCCGCGGGTGCGCAATGCTGCGAGCGCGGTGCGTTCGGGCCGGGCGAGCAGGCGTTCCTCGGGCAGGGCGGCCAGCCGCCCGAGGGCGGCGCTGAGGCGCGCCTGGTCGAGGGAGCCGCTGGCGAGGGCGCGGGCGGGGGTGAGGGCTCCGGCCCGGAGCTGTTTGCCGTCGGTGTGGACCAGGACCCCGGGCGCGAAGGACCTCAGCGTGAGGTCCTGGAGGCCGGGGGTGCGTTCGAGCTCCGTGTACGAGGTGTTGAGCAACTGGCCGATCCGGTCCAGCCGGAACCCGTCGGCCGAAACGGTGGCCATCCGGCCGCCGGGGTCGCCCGCGGCCTCCAGGACGGTGACCGTGACCCCCGCTGCGATCAGGTGGTGCGCGGCCGCGAGTCCTGAGACTCCGGCTCCTACGATGACGACGTCCGCATTGAGCACGTGCCCCTCCCCGAGGTCGGCGCGGCTGTGTGGGAGTCCTTCTTCCCCCAACGGGCACCAGGGGAACCCGAGTTCGACCGGGTATTACGGTCGGATCCGGTCGCACGGCGGTCGCATCCGGGTCACGAACGGTCGCACGGCGGTCGTACGGCGGTCGCACGCCCCTACATGGCGGCGCGGATGGCCTGCTCGATGCCGGGGTCGCGGAAGACGAAGCCGGACTCCAGCAGCCGGGCGGGCACGGCCCGCTGACTGCCGGTCACGTCCTCGGCGAACTCCCCGAGCACGACGCGCAGGGCCACCGCCGGTACGGGCAGCAGCGCGGGCCGGTGCAGCACCCGGGCCATGGCGGCCGTGACCTGGCGGTTGGTCAGCGGCTCGGGGGCCGTGAGGTTGACGGGGCCTTCGAGGGAGGGGGTGTCGATGATGTGGCGCAGGGCCGCGATCTCGTCCCGGAGGGAGATGTACGACCAGTACTGGCGGCCGTTGCCGAGCCGGCCGCCGATGCCGGCGCGGAACACCGGGAACAGCCGGCCCCAGGCTCCGCCCTCGCGGGCGACGACGAGGCCGGTACGGGCGAAGGCGGTCCGGATCCCGGCGGCCCGGGCGGGCTGCGCGGCCGCCTCCCACTCCACGCAGACCGAGGGCAGGAAGCCGTGCCCGGCGGGGGCGTCCTCGTCGACGGTGCGGTCGCCGGTGTCCCCGTAATAGCCGACGGCCGAACCGCTGACGAACACGGCGGGCGGCTCGTCGAGGGCGGCGAGGGCGTTCGCGATCGTGGCGGTGCCCAGTACCCGGCTGTCGCGGATCTCCCTCTTGTACGCGGAGGTCCACCGGTGCTCCCCGACCCCGGCCCCGGCCAGATGCACGACGGCCCCGCAGCCGGCCAGCCCGCCGGGGTCGACGTGGCCGCGGGCGGGATCCCACCGCGCCTCGTCCGCGGACGTGGGCTCCCGTCGCACGAACCGGACCACCTCGTGCCCGTCTTCCCGGAGGGACCGCACGAGGGCGCTGCCGATGAGCCCGGTCGAACCAGTGACTGCGATGCGCATGCCCCCATCCTGGCGGATCCGCCCCCGCCCCGGCACGGAGCCCGGGCGCGGGCGGGGTCAGGTCGCCGTGCCGAGCCAGGTGCCCACCGCGTAGGTGACGGACATGGCCAGGGCGCCCCCGGCGACGTTGCGCAGGACCGCGCGGAGCGTGGGGGCGCCGCCCAGGCGGGCACTGATCACACCGCACAGGGTGAGCGCGGCGAGGACGGCCGCCACCGTGACCGGAACCCGGGCCGACGGCCCGGGAAGCAGGATCGCCAGCAGCGGCAGCAGCGCGCCCACCGTGAACGCGACGAGACTGGCGAAGGCCGCGTGCCACGGGTTGGCCAGCTCGTCGGGGTTGATGCCGAGCTCCACCCGGGCATGGGCCCGCAGCGCGTCCCGTTCCGTCAGCTGCTCGGCGGCCTCCCGGGCCAGCTGCCGGCTGAGCCCGCGGGCGACCAGCAGGTCGGTGAGTTCGTCGAGCTCCGCCTCCGGTTCCTCGGCCAGCTCCCGCCGTTCCAAGTCCAGCGCGGCCCGTTCGGAGTCCCGCTGCGAGCTGACGGAGACGTACTCCCCCGCCGCCATGGACAGCGATCCCGACAGCAGTCCGGCGACGCCCGCCGCCAGGATCGCCGCGCGTGAGGTGGTGGCCCCGGCCATGCCGACCACCAGGCCGGCGGTGGAGATGATCCCGTCGTTGGCGCCGAGCACCCCCGCCCGCAGCCAGTTCAGCCGTGTGCTGATCTCCGCGCTCTGCGAGCCGCCGCCACCGCTGCCGTGGGCCTCGATGTGCGCCCGTGTCGGGGAATCGTCTTCCGTCACGCCACCACTGTCGCGGCAGGGGACCGGCAGGGCCACCCGGCCGCCGGTCCGGGTGCGCGGGCCCGCCCCCCGTACCAGGGTGGAGGTGTGAGAGGCGGACGCGAGGAACCGGGCAGGCTGCACGGGGAGCCGCCGCCGCGCTGGGCCCGGATCGCGCCCGCGGCGGCCCTGGTGGGGCTGGTCCTCGCGCAGATGCTCACCCCGGGCGACGTCGAGCTCGGGTTCTTCCTGGCCGGTCTGCCACCGGTGGCCGCCTTCGCGTACGGGCCGGGCGGGACCGCGTTCTTCGCCGCGCTCGTCCTCGTACTGCTGGGATCGCCCTCCCTCGGTGTCGGCCACGCGCGGGGGACGGACCTGGCCACGGTGGCCGTCATCGGGCTGCTGAGCGTGGTGATCGCCTGGGTCCGGCAGCGCCGGGACACGCAGCTGGTCAGCGTGCGGACGGTGGCGGAGGCGGCTCAGCTGGCGGTCCTCCCGCCGCTGCCGGAACAGGTGGGTCCGGTGCGCTGCTCCGGCCTCTACCGGGCGGCGCAGCACGGCACCCTGGTCGGCGGCGACCTGTACGACGTACGGGCGGGACCGCACGGGGTGCGGGCGCTGGTCGCCGACGTGCAGGGGCACGGCCTGGCGGCGGTCGCCACGGTGGCGGCGCTGCTCGGGGCCTTCCGCGAGGGGGTGCTCGACGACGCCGGGCTGGCGGCGGTCGCGGCCCGGCTGGACCGGCGGTTGGTCGCAGACTCGGCGGCCGCCTCCGACGAGCACCCCGAGCTGTTCGCGACGGCGCTGCTGCTGGAGTTCCCGCCCGGGCTGGACTTCGTACGGCTCGTCTCGTGCGGGCATCCGCCCGCGCTGCGGCTGCGCGGGCCGGCGGTCGACGAGGTGGCCGTGGAGCCGGGGCCGCCGCTGGGCCTGGGGCTCGCGGGTCTGACCCTGCCGCCGGTTGCCGAGCTGGCGGTGCGGCCAGGGGACCGGTTCCTGCTGCACACCGACGGGGTGACGGAGGCCCGGGACGTGTCGGGGCAGTTCTATCCGCTGTCCGCGCGGCTGCCCGTGATGGCGAGGGAGCCGGCGGGCCTGGTGGGGGCGGTGTGGCGGGACCTCGCGGCCTTCACGGACGGCGGCCCGCGTGACGACGTGGCCCTGCTGCTGCTGACACTTCCCGGCCCGGCGGGCGCGGAATGACCTCGACGGGCGCCGAGATGTGTACTGTGCGTAACCAGTGAACACCCACAGTGACGCCAGGATGGGAGTCGCCATGGCCATGCTGCTGATCAGAGGAAAGTTCAAGGTGGAGGGGGGCGCCAAGCCGGACGGCGACACCCTCCCGTTCATCCCGGACAACGTGGCCGACTGGAAGCTCGTGCCCGGGAGCGAGAAGATCGTGCCCAAGGCCGACGGCCGCGTGAGCATCCGGCTCGAAGGAATCGACGCGCTGGAGACCCACTACGGCGAGAAGAAGCCGCACATCGAGCACCAGCCGCGGGGCCTCGCCCACGAGGCCGCGGACCAGCTGCTGAAGTTCCTCGGGTTCGAGACCGTCCTGCGCGACGAGGACGAGACCGTCGCCACCACGCCGGACACCGTGAACGGCTGGATCCTCACCCGAGGGGCCGACGACTACGGCCGCTGCGTGGCCTTCGTCGGCAAGGGCACCCCGCCCGTGTACAGCGGCTACTGGACCGGGGTCGACGACGACCTGCTGGAGAGGACCGCCAACCACCGCCTGCTCCTGCTCGGCCTGGCCTACCCGACCTTCTACTCGGGCCTGCCCGATTACCTGCGCGAACTCCTCACCGACGCCTCGGAGAAGGCGAGGGCGTCGTCGAAGGGCGTGTGGAAGGCCGACAAGACCCTCACCGGGGTGACGGTCCACGGAATGGCCTCGCTCACGGACGACGACACCGGCGCGGTGATCCTGCCGAAGCTGTTCCGCCGCCTGAAGGACTACCTGGACTTCAAGGCTCCCGACGCGTCACTGGACTGCTTCCGCGCCTATCTGGCAGGAGCCGCGGACGACGAGTACCGCCTCCTGCCCGACTCCGGGAAGCTCCTGCGCGGTATGCACCACATCGTCGAGGTCACCGACGACAACACCGTGAGGATGACCCACCCTTCCCGGGACATCGTCTTCAAGGAGAAGTGAGCGGGAGCCCGCCGGGACCGTGGCCCCGGCGGGTCGACGCCCGCCCCGCTCGGCGGGGTCAGCCGGCGCTGACGATGAACGCGCGCACCATCTTGCAGGTGACATTGGACGGCCGGTGGATCCCCGTCCGGACGGCCATCGTCCGGATCTTCCGGTTGGTGGCGCGCCGGGCGTCATAAGTCCCCGAGTCGAGCAGGGATATCGCCAGCCGCATCGCCTTCAGCCGACGGTTGTGGCTCTCGTACCACTCGCGGGGCAGCCCCGCCGGCAGCGGCTTCTTCTTGACGTGCGCAATGGTGGTGGCAGTGGCCATCTACAGCCTCCCAAACGGTAGTTGGCTTCCTGTCGTTCTCCCTCGATTTTACCGGCGACCACTGACAAAAGCCCTGGCCGGGCAGGCTCTGGATAGGCTGGGCACCATGGAGATCTGGATCAACCCCGCCTGTTCCAAGTGCCGCAGCGCGCTGACCCTGCTGGACGCGGAGGGCGCCGACTACACGGTGCGCCGCTACCTGGAGGACGTGCCCTCCGAGGACGAGATCCGCGAGGTGCTCGGCCGCCTCGGGCTGGAGCCGTGGGACATCACGCGCACCTCGGACCCGCTGGCCAAGGAGACGGGGGTACCGGACCTGCCGCGCGAGGAGACCGACGCCGCCCGGGGCCGCTGGATCGCGCACCTGGCCGCGCACCCGAAGCTGATCCAGCGCCCGATCATCACCGCCGAGGACGGCACGGCCGTGGTCGCCCGCTCCGAGGAGGCCGTCCGCGAGGCGATGTCCCGCACCGCCTAGACGCGGCGGGCGATGACCTCCATGCACGCGCGGTAGCGCTCGCTGACCGCGTAGTGCAGGGGCTCGAAACCGTGCTCGGCCAACAGCTCGTAGAGGCGCGGGCGGCTGAAGTTGTGGAAGTGCTCCAGCTCCCCCCAGTAGGGGTTGGCGTCGGCCGCGTCCAGCAGCCGCCACACCGCGCAGTCGTAGTTGGGCATCGACGCGAAGATCACGCCGTCCTCCCGCAGCAAGCGGTGCGCGGCGACCAGGCCCTCGCCGGGGTACGGCATGTGCTCCAGCACGTCGGCCAGGCTGATCACGGAGTACCGGCCGGGCGCGTCGAGCGACGTGAGGTCGGCGCAGTGCGCCTCGATGCCGAGCCGGCGCAGCCCCTCGGCGGTCGAGGGCCGCAGATCGAGGCCTTGGGGCTCGAAGCCCCACTCCTGCGCCGTGAACAGCAGCGATCCGTTGCCGAAACCGACGTCGAGCCAGCAGCCGTCCGCGACGTAGCGCGCGACGCGCTCCACGATGCGGGCCGAGATGTAGCGGTTCTGCTCGAACCCCGCGCCCGGCTGCTGGTTCGGGTTGGTCGAGGAGAAGATCTCCGCCGAGACCTCGTCCGTGAAGTAGCCGTCGGTGAAGACGTGTCCGCAGGGGGCGCAGCGCATCCAGACGATGGCCGGCCCGACCACCGGCTTGTAGAGCGGATGGCCCGAGCAGTCGCCGGTCCTCAGCGCGGAGATCTCGGCGGCGGAGCAGAGCGGACAGGCGTCGTACAGCAGACGCGGCTGGCTCGTGACGGGTGGGGCAGCGATGGCTGGACTGGAGGACATGTCAGGAAAATAAGGGCCGTTTCGGTCGTCACGGTGGCGGCGCGCTGGACACACCTAGGCGTCGAACAGGCGGGCGATCTCCGGGGCCGCGGTCAGCGGCAGAGCGTGGTGCGAGATCCCCGGCAGTACCTCGACACGCGCGCCCGGCAGCGCGTCGCGCGCGGCCCGGGCCGCGCGGGCGGCATCGTGGCAGCGGGTGCGGCCCGCGAACAGGATGCGGACCGGCAGCTCCCGAAGCCCGGTCAGGTCCGGGCGCGGACCGGTCACCGGCCGGACGGCGGGAAAGGCGGCCGTCTCGTCCTGGAGCCGGAGCCAGGCCGGGTCGAGCGGGGCCCCGCCGGTCTCCCAGGCGAGGAAGGAGCGGATCCGCTCCGGGGTGGGCCGGACCAGCACGGGGAGCGCGCGCAGCACGTAGCCGGGGCGGAGCCCGGCGAAGACCTGGGTCGGGTCGAGCAGGACGAGGCGGTCGAGCCGGGCGGAGGTCCGCCCGGCGTCGGCGACCGCGTAATGGGCGGCGATCCAGGCCCCGTACGAGTGCCCGCCGAGGGTGACGGGACCCCGGCCGCCCCGGTCGCCGAGCCCGTCGAGGACCGCGTCGAGCCAGCCGACGAGGTCCCCGGTGGCCCGCAGCGCCCGCTCGGGCGCCGGGACACTGAGCCCCGGGTCCCCGACCAGGTCCACGGCGTGCACCCGGTGGGTACGCGCGAGCCCGGCCGCCGCGCAGGCTCCCCACACCGTGGAAGTGGCCCCGCCGCCCGGCAGCAGGACCAGCGGCGGGGCTCCGGCCGGACCGCAGCTGTTGACGCGGGTGGCCCCGTACGGGGTGGGCAGCACGGCGGCCTCGACCGGTTCGGGCCACAGGCCGAGCACCTCGTCGTAGGCGGTGCGGAAGGAAGCGGTGGGGACGGAAGCGGTGCGGGAGGAAGACGTCCGGAACATGGCTGGCTCCAATGCCTCGCTGGGCGATAATCTCGCTCAGCGAGAGACTCTAGGCCGGAGGCGCCGTGGACGACAACCGGGAACCCGACGATCTGCACCTGGTGCACCTGCTGCGGGCGGTGACCGTCGAATTCGGCCTGCGCCAGACGGAGTTCGCCGCCCGCAACGGCATGCACCCCACCGACGTACGGGCCCTGATCTGCCTGCTGGACGCGGCCCGCGCGGACGAGCCGGCCACGGCGGGCCTCCTCGGCGGCCGGCTCGGCCTCAACTCGGCAGGCACCACCGCCGTGATCGACCGGCTGGAACGGCTGGGCCACGTGGCCCGGGTCCGCGACGACCGCGACCGCCGCCGGATCCTGCTGCGCGTGGAGCCGGAGGCGATCCGCCTGGGCCGGGAGTTCTTCGGCCCGTTCATCGACGGGCTGCTCCAGGTCCTGGACTCCTTCGGCCCCGGCGAACGGGACACCGTCCACCGCTTCCTGACCGCCGCCCACACCGTCTTCGCGCCGGAGCCGCCCGCGTGACTCCCCGGCCACTCACCCCGCCCTCACCCGTGACCTCGTAGGGTGACCAGAGCAAATAGGTACGTACCGCACCAAAGGACCCGGCGTGAACGAGCAGCAGCAGCCGCAGGCAAGCCCCGGCGGGCAGCCGTTCCCTCCGCCACGACGGGGTGCCGACTGGATGTTCGGCGGGGTGTACGGGACGGTGCTGGCCAGCGGACTGCTGGCCGCACTCGACCAGAAGGGCGGGGACTTCAGCCCGTACTACGACGCCAGCTGGGTGCTGGTCACGGCGGCCACGGCCGGGCTCGCGCACGGCTACTCGCACCACATGACCACGCACCAGCGGGGCTCCGTCGGCCACCGGTGGCGGGTGCTGGCCCGCGCGCTGTGGCACGAGTGGCCGATCGTCGCGGCCACTCTCCCCACCGTGCTGCTGCTGGTCCTCGCGGGGCTCACGAAATGGGACTCCTACGGCGTGACCGCCGTGGGCCTCGGCCTGAACACCGCCCTGCTGTTCGGCTGGGGCGTGTTCGTGGCGAGCCGGGTCGGCTACCGGATGTCCTCCGCGCTGCTCATCGGCGTGGCCGACGCCACCATCGGCCTGGCCATCATCGTCGCCAACGCCGTGATCAAGTAGGGAGCTGCGCCTCCGCCTCCACCAGGATCTCCGTGAGCCGGGCCCCGAACTCCGCTCCGCACGGATCCGGCGTGCCCGTCCGGGCCGCGGTGAGCAGGGCGTCGAGGGCGCGCCCGTAGGCGCCGGGGACGTCGCTCCAGCCGGGCAGCGTGTGTACGCCCTCGGTTCCGCGCAGCTCCAGCCCCACCCCGGCGGCCGCGCGCGGCGCGCCCAGGCTGAGCACGGCGGAGCTGGCCGCGCCGGAGGCGTGGCGCAGGGCCAGCTGGACCACGTCGGAGGGGCCGCGGGTGGCACTGACGGCGGTGACCTCGCCGAGGATCGGGATCAGTACGGACAGCGCGTGCGGGCCGACGTCCCACAGCCCGCCCTTGGCCTTGCGCCAGGGCGAGGCGGCGTACGCGCTGGGCGTGCCGTCGGGCGGGAAGACGGCGCCGAGCCAGTGGGCGGCCGCGGTGAACCAGCCCGGACGGGCGGCCTGTTCCGCGACCCAGCCCGCGGTGGGCTCGGCGAAGCGGAGGGTGAGGAAGACGACGGAGGCGATCCCGTGCCGCGCGGCGGCGTCGGCGACGGCCCGGGCCTCCCGGGCCGTCGTCGCGACGGGCTTGTCGAGCAGCAGGTGGCAGCCGGCGGCGGCCGCGCGCACGGCGAGCGGGGCCTGGACGTCCGGCGGCAGGGCGAAGGCCACGGCGTCACAGTCGGCGAACAGCGCGTCGGGGTCTTCGTACACCTTCACGCCGTACGTGTCGGCCAGTTCGGCCGCGGCTTCGGGCCGGCGGCCCCACACTCCGGCGAACTCCGAGCCGGTGTGCGCGGCGAGCGCGGGGGCATGGGTGCGGTGGGCCCATGGACCGGTGCCCAGCAGCCCGATCCGGGGCGGCGGGCCTGCGGGGGAAGGGGTCACATCAGACAAAATGCTCACCCGACCAGTCTGCCCCACTCGGACGGGTGTTCCGTCGCCGACCCGCGCCCCGCCCGCACAACCCACCCGACCTGCGGTGCAAACGTCGGTAACACGGGCTTCACACACGGGCAACGGAAGGGAAATCGCGGGCGGGCACGCTGCGGTCATCACCGCAGCGATGAAGCAGCGACCAGCAGCACCCGCAGAGTCTGAGGATGGGGCCCGTGAGCTACAAGGCTGAGTACATCTGGATCGACGGCACCGAGCCGACGGCGAAGCTTCGCTCCAAGACGAAGGTCCTGGCCGACGGCGACGCGCTGCCGATCTGGGGCTTCGACGGATCGAGCACGAACCAGGCCGAGGGCCACGCCTCCGACCGCGTCCTGCAGCCGGTCTTCTCCTGCCCGGACCCGATCCGCGGCGGGGACAACCTCCTCGTCCTGTGCGAGGTCCTGAACATCGACATGACCCCGCACGAGTCGAACACCCGCGCCCTGCTGCGCCCGGTCGCCGAGAAGTTCGCGGGCCAGGAGCCGATCTTCGGCATCGAGCAGGAGTACACCTTCTTCGACGGCATCCGCCCGCTCGGCTTCCCGGTGGGCGGCTTCCCGGCCGCGCAGGGCGGCTACTACTGCGGCGTCGGCTCGGACGAGATCTTCGGCCGTGACATCGTCGAGAAGCACCTGGACCACTGCCTCGCGGCGGGCCTGAGCATCTCCGGCATCAACGCCGAGGTCATGCCCGGCCAGTGGGAGTTCCAGGTCGGCCCCGTCGGCCCGCTGGAGGTCTCCGACCAGCTGTGGATCGCGCGCTGGCTGCTCTACCGCACCGCCGAGGACTTCAACGTCTCCGCGACGCTGAACCCGAAGCCGGTGAAGGGCGACTGGAACGGCGCGGGCGCGCACACCAACTTCTCCACGAAGGCGATGCGCGAGGACTACCGCGCGATCATCTCCGCGTGCGAGGCGCTGGGCGAGGGCAGCAAGCCGCTGGACCACGTGAAGAACTACGGCGCCGGCATCGACGAGCGTCTGACGGGCCTGCACGAGACCGCCCCGTGGAACGAGTTCAGCTACGGCGTCTCGGACCGCGGCGCCTCGGTGCGCATCCCGTGGCAGGTGGAGAAGGACGGCAAGGGCTACATCGAGGACCGCCGCCCGAACGCGAACGTGGACCCGTACGTGGTGACCCGCCTCATCACGGACACCTGCTGCGCCGGCCTGGAGAAGGACGGCCTGGTCTGAGGACCGGCAGCGCCCCGCTCCACCCGAACAGCCCGACAACGCCCGCCGCGCCGCCCAGGCCCGGCGGGCGTTGCCCGTTGGCGCGCGCCACGGCGGGCAGTTGCCGTTTTGTCCTGGCTTGCCAGGGGTGCCGTGCCGGAATATGAGATGTGGATCCACAACCTGAGACAGAGCCTGCCCCGGGACGCGTCCGTCTGCTTGAATGGGCCCATGGCCAGCCATTCGCACACCTCGTCAGGTCGCAGCGACCTCGAGCCGTTCTGGCCGTCCCGTCAGGACCATGATTTCGACCGGGTGTGTTGCCGCGCGAAGAACGCGCCGGCCCTCTAAAGCCTCCGGGATCTCCCATCTGACCTTCCCCCAGGCCTTCGGTCTGCGCGGTGCGACATCGATGACGTAGGTACGTCTCCCTGCCGACCACTCCGCGTGAAAGAGCTGACCACTCATGGCGAACACCCGATCCATCACTTCCGCCGCCTCCGCCGCGACCGCTTCCCTGACCTATCCGCCCAGTCCGCGCCACCGCCTGCGCTCCGTGGACCGGGACGAGGTGTCCCGAGTGGTGGACCTGCTCCCGCCCGGCGCCACCTGGCTGCCCGCCCCCCAGCACACGCTCCCGACGGCGCCCGGACAGCCGCCGATGGTCGGCTACCTGCTCCTGGTGCCGGCCGACCAGCAGTCGCCCGTCGCCTTCGCCCCCCATGCCGTCGCCGCCCCGGCGGCGGCGTACGCCCCCGAGCCCGCGGCCGCCACGGGCGACGCCCTGGTCCGCATCGACGCGGCGCAGCGCACCGCCGAGGTCGACGGACACGTACTCGATCTGACCTACCTGGAGTTCGAGCTGCTGACCCACCTGGTGAAGCACCCGCACCGGGTGCACAGCCGGGACCAGCTGGTCACCACGGTCTGGGGCTACGGCCACGTCGGCGACGGCCGGACCGTGGACGTCCACATCGCCCGTCTGCGCCGCAAGCTGGGCGCGGCCCACCGCGGCGCGATCCAGACGGTGCGCCGGGTGGGCTACAAGTACGCGCCCTGACGGGCCGCCGACCGTACACGACGGGCCCGCACTCCCGAGGGAGTGCGGGCCCGTCGGCTTGATGGGTCTTCCTAGGCCGGGGTCGCGGCCTTCACACGGCGCCGGGCCACCAAGCCCAGCAGCACGTCGACCGCGAGGAACGCCACGAGGCTGATCCCGAGCATCGGGACGAACCAGCCGACCACCGCCGTCACCGCGGCCAGCGGCAGCAGCACCGACACGGGCAGCTTGCGCCAGGCGCCGCGCGGCTGGGCACGGCCCACGGAGAGCTTGCGGTCCTTCGTCGGCCGCCGCAGCCACCACATCCGGTAGCCCCAGAAGACGAGGAGCATCAGCGCGACGGCGAGCGCGGCCAGGGCCAGCTGGTTGACGAGCCCGAAGGTCAGGCCCATGTGCAGGTCGATGCCGAAGCGGGTCATCTTGGCGAGCAGCGGGTAGTCGGCGAAGGGCAGTTCGTCCATGACCCGGCCGTCGGCGGGGTCGATCGCGACGCTGTCCAGGTGCACCGGCACCTGCTTGTCCTTCTCCTTGACCACGTAACCCTTGCCCTTGGCCGGGAGCGTCACCTGGAGGTACTCGGTGACGCCGGCGGCCCGGGCGGCCTCGACGGCGCGGTCGATGCCGATGTCGGCGGTCGGGGCGGGCGGCGGCATCTCCTCGCCGGGGCCCATGGTGTGCCCCGCGTGCTCGTCGCCCCCGGCGGACTCCGGGCCCGGCTTCAGCTTCGCGGAGACGGTGGGGGTGGCCCCGCCGAGGCTGTCCTGGAGCTGCCCTATGTTCTCACCGGCGTACTTCGACCAGGTCAGGCCGGTGGCGGAGAGCACGACGAGCCCGGCGACGGACCAGAGGCCGACCACGCCGTGCCAGGACAGGGTCCGGCGGCGGCCTTCGGCCCCGCGGGCGGGGAGGACGAGCTCCGCCGTGCGCTTGCGGCGGCGGCCGATCCACAGGGCGAGGCCGCCGAGGGCGACCACCCACAGCCAGCTCGCGGCGAGTTCGCTGTAGTTCCGGCCGAAGTCGCCGAGCTGGAGGCTGGAGTGGAACTCGCTCAGCCAGGCCCGCAGCGGCAGCGCGTCGCCGGAGGTGGTGAGCTGCCCGCGCACCTCGGCCGTATACGGGTCGACGAACACGGTGAGGGTCTCGCCCTCCGCGAGCCCCTTGCTCTCCATGATCACGCGGGTGGTGGCGTCGGCCTCGGGCGCGGGCCACACGGAGACGATGTCGCCCTGGGGCGCGGCACCCTTGGCCGCCGCCACCTGGGCGCTGAGCGGCAGCGGGCTCTCGCCGACCTGGGCGACCGTCAGCTCGTCGGAGTAGATGATCTTCTCGGCCTGCCAGGAGCCGGCGTACAGCAGCCCGGTGGCGGCGGCGAGGAACAGCAGGGGGGCGATGAGCAGGCCCGCGTAGAAGTGCATGCGCAGGAGCAGCGGCCGCAGGGCGGCCCAGCCACCGCCGCGGCGCTTGGCTATGCCGGCGGGTTCGGTGGGTCCGGTGGTGTCGGCGTCCGGGGTCCGGACGTCCTTGACCTCGTCAAGGGGCATGAGGGTCCTAAGTGTCGGCGAGACAGGGGAAGCGGCCCCAGGTCTCGCCGTGCGCCACTCAGGCGCAGGCAGGACGGCCGGGGGCCGTGGTGCGGGCGGTCCGGCCCGCGGGCGGCCCGCGGCGCACCACGGCGTGGGCGTGCACGGCCCCGCGCAGGCGGCGGGGGCGTTCGTACGGACGGCGAGGGCGGAAGGCGGGCGGATCGGCCGGGGCCGTCACCCGCGCCCGGAGCAGGGCGAGCGCGCGGGAGAGCGGCCGGGCCGCGTGCAGCGCGGCGGCTCCCAGGATCCGGGCAAGCCGGAAGACGGCGGCCTCGCCCCGGGCCAGCCAGGCGGCGCAGAACAGTCCGGCGAGCGCGTGCGCGGCGATCATCCCTGCCCCGCCGTGCACGGCCATGTCCGCCATGCCGCCCGATGTCCCGGCGGCCATCGCGCCCATGTCCATCGTGCTCATGTCCATCGAGCCCATGTCCGTCGCGCCCATGTCCATGCCGTGCACCGGGCCGTCGCCGGTCATCGCCCCGGACGCGGGCGCCGCCTGGCTCCCGGAGAAGACGAGGTGCAGCGCCGCCTGCACGGTGAGCACCGCCGCGGCGATCCCCACCGGCCCCCGGCGCCGGCCGGCGGCGAGCCAGGCCAGTCCGCCCGTCACCCCGAACGCACCCAGAAGGCCCGTAAGGGGAATTCCACTGCTGGACATGGACGAATGCCCCACCGCACCCAATGCGGTGCACACCGCCGCGAACATCGCGGCCCGCGCGGCGCGCATCGGCGCAGGGTTTCGGGACATGGCCGGATCATGATCCCACGGAGCCCGGTGGTCCGCGTCGGAGGGCCGTATCCGATCATGGACGGGTGAATGCGATTCCACTCGGAGCGGTGTACGCCGGCGGGGTCCAGCTCGGGGCGTACGCCCTGGAGCGGATGGGGCCCACCGAGCGGGAGCGGCTGCTCCTGGACTGCTCGACGAACGTCGACAATCTCGCCGCCGGGCGCTGGGAGACCCTGCTGACCAGCGCGCTGGTCGTCGAGGAGCCCATGCCGCTGCCGTACGCGCTGCTGCTGGTCGCGGTCCTCGGATACGCCGAGTACGCGTACGGCGCCTGGTGGACGGCCGCGGTGTTCCTGTTCGGGCACGCCGCCGCGACCCTCCTCGTGTACGGCGCCCTGCGCGGGACGACCGACCGGCCGACCCGGCGCGCCGTGGACGTGGGGACCAGCTACGGGTTCAACGCGGTACTCGGCGCGCTGACCTCGGCCCTGCCGCGCGGGGCGGTCCGCACGGCCGCGCGGGCGGGGCTGCTGGCGCTCGCCGCCGTGCCCGTGCTCAAACGCGGCCGGACCTTCACGGACGCCGGACACCTGGCGGCGCTCGGAATCGGGATCGGGGTCTCACTGGCCGTCGATTGTCTTTCCAGCCCGAAACATCACAAAATTATATGAATCACCGCACCGTACGAGTCGCTGGAGCATCCACGATGACCGCCACCCCCGCCACCACCGTCGCCAATCTCCGCGACCTCGGCGGCACCCCGCTCTCCGGCGGCCGCACCGTCCGCACCGGCCTGGCCCTGCGCTCCGGCCAGCTCGACCGGCTCGACCTCGACGCCGACCCGGTGGTGGCCGCGCTGGGCCTGCGTACCGTCATCGACTTCCGCACCGATGCCGAGCGCGCCGCCCACCCCGACCGGGTGCCGGCCGGCGCCCGGCTCCTGATCGGCGACGTCCTGGCGGACAAGATGCACTCGGGCCGGGTGCCCGCCGCGGCCCAGCTCAAGGACCTGCTGTCCGACCCCGCCGTCGCCGAGGAGCACTTGGGCGACGGCAAGGCGCAGGCCCTGTTCGGCGACGTCTACCGGTCCTTCGTGCGCTCCGCCTCCGCGCACGCCGCGTACCGGATGCTGCTCACCGAGGCCGCCGACCCCGAGGCGGGCCCGCTGCTCTTCCACTGCACGGCCGGCAAGGACCGCACCGGCTGGGGCGCGACGGTCATCCTGTCGCTGCTCGGCGCCGACGACGAGACCCTGATGGCCGAATACCTGTCGGTGAACCCGGCGGTCAAGCAGGCCTTCGCACCGATGATCGAGGGCTTCACGGCCGCCGGCGGCGACCCGGACATCGCACTCGCGCTGATCGGCGTCTTCCCCGCCTACCTGCGGGCGGCTCTGGACGAGGTCGAGACGCGCTACGGCTCCATGGAGAAGTACGTGCGCGAAGGACTCGGCGTCTCCGACGAGACGGTCGAATCGCTGCGCGCCCGGCTGGTGGTCTGAGCCGCAGCTCTCGCCTCCGGCCCCGGGCGGCTCCCCGCGGTGGCCGGGTGCGAGTGTGCCGCAGACGGGTGACCATCCGACGATTCCCTCGTTCTGCTGAATGTGACTGCGCCGGATACCGCCACCCGCCCCCTGTCTCCCGATGTCGAGCAGGCCGAGGCCGCCATCGTCGAGCACTACCCGCGGCTCGTGCGGCTCGCCTATCTGGTGCTGCCGCCCGCCCTCGGCCGCAACCGGCGGGTGCTCACCGCCCATTCGCTGGTCCAGCGGGCGCTGCCGCGCGGGCGGCGGGACGCGGCCACGGGCGTACGGGGCGGGGTGCCGGGCCAGCGCGGCGGCGAGGGTGACGCCGGGTACGCGTACGTCAGGCTGCGCGTGCTGCGGGCCGCCCTGGAAGCCGGGGTTCCGCTGACGTTCCGCGCCCTGCCCCGGCGCACGCAGCTCCCGCCCGCGCTGCCGCAGGTGTGGGGGCTGCGGCTGTTCCCCCGGTCCGGCGGGGCCGAGGAGCTCGCGCTCGACCAGTGGCTGGCCACCCTCGGCGGGCCCGGCCGCGCCGCCTGCGTGCTGCGGGCCCTGGAGCGGCTGTCCGAGCCGGAGGTGCTCCGGGTGCTCGACGAGGCCGGGGTCGCCGACCCGGCCGCCGCGGTTCTGGAATCGGGGGATCCGGCGAACGACTCCCTGTTCGCCTCCCCCGAGTTCGACCCGTGCGTGCTCCAGGCCCGGCCCACCGACCTGCTGCGCCGGCGCCGGCTCGCGCGGGCCGCCCTCGCCGCCGGGGCCGCCCTCGCCGTGTGCGGGGCGCTGCTCGCGCTGCCCGGCGGGGGCTGGGGCTCGGACGGGGCTGCCGCCCCGCTGTACGCCCGTAACGCCGTGGCCGAACAGGCCCTGGATCCGGGGAAGCTGGTCCGGGCCGCGCCCACGCTCTGGCGTACCTCCTCCCGTACGGACTTCTCCGCCTGGCCCGCCCGCGGCGACCGCGCCGACGACACCGAACTGCTGCGGCGGGCCCTGACCGTCTGGTCCCGGCCCGGCTCCTCCGTGGTCGTCTCGGCCACCCCGGGCACCCCCGCCGGGCCGCCCATGGGACCGGCGCAACTGCTGTTCGCGGGCGCCGTCGACCAGGCGGTCGTGGTGCTGCTCTACGACGGTCTGCGCGTGGTCCGGTACGCCGAACCGCGCGCCGGAACCACCGGCGCGGCCCTCGACTTCGCCCGGACCGACGGGGCCTCGGCGGACACCGCGACCGCCCTCGTGCTCAGCCGGGTCGACGGCAACGTCCGCTATCTGACGGCGCCCTGGGTCACCGGCGCCGCCCTGCGGGACCTGCTCAAGCCGGGCGAGGCCCCCGCGCCGCTGAAGCCGGCCCCGGACGGGGTCACTCCGCCGGTGCCGGGCCCGGCCCCGGCGGGTAGCTGCACCAGCTGGAACGCCCTCGCCCTGACGGGGGACGGCGCCACCCGGCTGATCACCGACCTCGGCGAGCTGACCCCGGCCCGGCTCACCTCGGGCGCGCCGGGTGCCGAGCGCGACGTGACGGAGGCCGCGGAGCTCGGGGACTGGTCCAGGATCGCCTGCCTGCTGCCCTCGGTGCGCTCGCACGGGGTCCGTACGGTCAACGCCTGGACGTACGCCAAGCAGCCGCTGCCCGAGGGCGACGGGACGGCGGCCTGGCTGTGCACACGGGCCGAGACCTGGCAGGGCGCCGAGGACCGGGTGCAGGCGCAGTTCCTGGCGCCGGGCGCCCCGCTCGCCGCGCAGGCGGCCAGGTCGGAGGGGTCGCCGGCCTGCGGTCCGCGGGAGCCGCGGGTGCTGGCGGGCGTGCTGTGGAAGTCCCGCGCGGGCCAGTGGTACGTACTCGCGGCGGGCAGCGCGCAGTTCGCCTCGCTGTCGGTGTCGGGCGGCGGGGTGAGCGGGGCCGCGAACGGGAACCGGCTCGCGGTCAAGGCGCCGGCGGGGGCACAGGTCGACCTGACGGGCAAGCTGACGGACGGGACGAAGGCGGGGGTCCTGCGTTAGGAAGTGGCGGCAGAGGGGTTTTCCTCGCCTGTACCCATCAGTACATTGACGCCATGTCTAATAGGCCGCTCGCGCCCGCCCCCGTGGCGTCGGAACACATGGACCTGAGCCCCCGGAACGTGTCCTTCGGCTGGGAGGACACCCCGCTCCACTGGCTGCCCCACGACCCGTTCGCCGGGCACATGATCAATGTGCTGCACCTGCTGCTCCCCGCGGGTGAGCGGTGGTTCGTGCACGTCTACAAGCAGGTGCTCCCGTACATCGAGGACGAGCGGCTGCGCGCGGACGTCGTCGGCTTCATCGGCCAGGAGGCCATGCACGCCGCCGCGCACGACGACGTACTCCCCCACCTGAAGCGGCTCGGGCTCGACCCGACCCCGTACACGGCGCAGGTGGACTGGCTCTTCGAGAAGCTGCTGGGCGACCGGACCCTGCCGCCGGGCCGGGCCCGGCACTGGTGGCTGATGGAGCGCGTCGCGATGATCGCGGCGATAGAGCACTACACGGCGTTCCTGGGCGACTGGGTGCTGAACGCCGACGAGCTGGACCGGCGGGGCGCCGACCCCACCATGCTGGACCTGCTGCGCTGGCACGGCGCGGAGGAGGTCGAGCACCGCTCGGTGGCCTTCGACCTCTTCATGCACGTGGACGGCAACTACCGGCGCCGCGCCCGGACCTGGGCGACGGGCTTCTCGGCACTGGTCTTCCTCTGGCAGCGCGGTGTCCGCTTCTTCATGGAGAACGACCCGCACCTGGTGGACGGCAAGGCCTCCTTCGGGCAGTTCTTCCGGGCCGGACGGCAGGGCGTGCTCCCGTCGACGGGCGCGATGCTGAAGTCCATACCGAAGTACCTGTCCCGGACGTACCACCCCTCACAGGAAGGCTGCACGGCCCAGGCGGCGGCCTACCTCGCCTCGTCCCCCGGCGCGAACGGCGGGGTGAAGGCATGAGGCGCGCCCTGACGGTCGCGGCGGTCGCGGGAGCGGCCTGGGCGGCGAAGCGGGCCCTGCACGGCCGCATCGCGAAGTCCCCGCTCTGGCCGCTGCCCGCCCTGGAGACCCCTGTCTCGGGCTACTCGCCGCGCCGCCCGCTGCGCGCTCTGATCGTCTCCCGTACGGAGCCGGCGGAGGGCGTACTGGAGCTGACCCTCCAGTCGTCCGAGCTCCCGGCGTGGACCCCGGGCGCGCACGTGGACGTCACCCTGCCCTCCGGTCTGGTCCGCCAGTACTCCCTGTGCGGCGACCCGGCGGACAGCGGTACGTACAGGATCGCGATCCGGCTGGTCGAGGACGGCCGGGGCGGCTCCCGCGAGGCGCACGCGCAGCTGGTCGAGGGCGCCGAGCTGGAACTGCGGCCGCCGCGCAACCGCTTCGAGCTGGTCCCGGCGGCCTCGTACGTGTTCGTCGCGGGCGGCATCGGCATCACGCCGATCCTGCCGATGCTCCGGGCGGCCACGGCGGCGGGCGCCGACTGGACCCTGCTGTACGGGGGCCGCTCGCGCGCGTCGATGCCCTTCCTGCCCGAACTCGCCCTCCACGGCGACCGGGTCACGGTCCTCCCGCAGGACGAGGCGGGCCTGCCCGACCTCGCCCCGCTCTCGGCGGCCCGGCCGGGCACGCTCGTCTACTGCTGCGGCCCGGAACCCCTGATGCGTGCCGTCACGGCCGCGGTCCCGTCCGGTGTCCCGGTCCACCTGGAACGCTTCACTCCGGCGGCCCCCGGCCCGGCCGAGGCCTTCACGGTCGAACTCCACCGCTCGGGCCGCGCCCTGGAGGTCGGCGCGGCGGAAACCACCCTGGCGGCGGTCCGCCGCGCCCTCCCCAACACCCCGTACTCGTGCGAACAGGGCTTCTGCGGCACCTGCCAGCACCGCGTCCTGTCGGGCGAGGTGGACCACCGCGACGAGCTCCTCACGGACCGGGAACGCGAGGACTCGATGCTCCTGTGCGTCTCCCGCGCGAAGGGCGCCCACCTCACCCTGGACCTCTGACCAGTCCGAGTAGGGTGTCCGCATGACAACCGGGGTGCGGCGCAGGATGGGTGTCGAGGAGCGGCGGCAGCAGCTGATCGGGGTTGCCCTGGAGCTGTTCAGCAACCGGTCCCCCGACGATGTGTCGATCGACGAGATCGCGGCGGCCGCGGGGATATCGCGGCCGCTCGTCTACCACTACTTCCCGGGCAAGCTCAGCCTGTACGAGGCCGCGCTGCGGCGGGCCGCCGACGAGCTGGCGCAGCGGTTCGTGGAGCCCCGGGAGGGGCCGCTCGGG
Source organism: Streptomyces sp. NBC_00190 (assembly GCF_036203305.1). GTDB lineage: Bacteria > Actinomycetota > Actinomycetes > Streptomycetales > Streptomycetaceae > Streptomyces. The sequence continues at coordinate 2,527,639 of NZ_CP108131.1, forward strand.
GCCCGGCTGCTGCGGGTGATGGGGCGGTTCTTCTCCTTCGTCGACGAACACGGCCCGGGCTTCTCCGCGTTGATGCGCGGCGGTCCCGCAGTGGGGAGCAGCCAGACCAACGCCATGATCGACGAGGTGCGGCAGGCGGCGTACGAGCAGATCCTCGCGCACCTGGGCATCGGCGTCGACGACCCGCCGGCCCGGCTGGAACTCGTCGTGCGGTCCTGGGTGTCGCTCGCCGAGTCCACCGCGCTGATCTGGCTGGACGGGCGGAAGATCCCGCGGTCCGAGCTGGAGTTGCAGCTGGTGCACGACTTCGCCGCGCTGGCCGCCGTGAGCGCCGCGTACGACCAGGAGATGGCGGGAATCCTCGTGAAGATCCTGGCCCACGAGCCCGCCGACGGGCCCTTCGGGGAGCTGGTCGGGCGGCTCGGTGCGCTCGTTCCGAGCGGGGTGCCCGGCCCGCGGTGAACCCGCCTCCGGGGGCCGGTCATGATCATCGATAATGCTCGCGTGATCATTGACGACGGGATCTTGTTCCGGCCGGCCGTGGAGAAGGACGCCGGCACCCTGGTGACGATGTACGACCAGGCCGCCCGGTGGATGCGGGCCAACGGGATAGACCAGTGGAAGCCCGGCGACAAGGACGCCGCCCACTTCCGTGCGCGGATGGGCGACGGCGAAGTGTGGCTCGGCGGGGACTGCGACGGGCGGGTGGTCGGGGCGTACGAGCTGTGGTGGTCCGACGAGGATGCCTGGGGCGTCCAGCCGCCGGTCGCCGGGTACGTGCACCGGCTGATGGTGGAGCGCCAGACCGCGCCCGCCGGGGCCGGGCGGCGCCTGCTCGAACACGCCGAGCGGCGGATCGCCAGGACCGGCCGGGAGCGGGCGCGGCTGGACTGCGTCTCCACCAACCCCCGGCTGCTCGCGTACTACCAGGGTGCGGGATACCGGGTGGTCGGGGAGCTCCCCAACAAGGTGGGGAAGGACGGCAGGGTCTACGGGGTGATCCTGCTGGAGAAGCGGCTCGACCGGCTCAGCGTCGTGTGAAGACCGAGACGGTGCGGGCGGGGACGGTGAACTCTCCTGTCGTCTTGTCGTACGTGGACCGCTTGACCGTGGCGTCGGAGCCCGCCGCCTGGACCTGGTGCAGGGTGTAGGCGGTGCCCGCGAGGACGGGAACGCGCTGGGGCTGGGCGGTCGGGGTGGCGTTGAAGACCACCACCAGGTCGCCCAGGGTCATGGTGATCACGCCCGGGGTCTCGTCCTTGCCCGAGAGGGGGAAGGCCAGCCGCGACTGGACCGCCTGCGCCGTGGTGAGGGCGAACTCCGGCTCGGTGGTGCGGATCTTCAGCAGATCGCGGTAGGCCGCCGAGGTGCCGTCGATGTCCGCGCAGGTGGGGGCCGGGCCGGTCAGCAGGGGCTTCGCGTACAGCCACTTCGAGGCGTTGTCGGCGGCCGGGGGCAGGCCGCGGCCGAAGCCGTTGCCGCCGCGGCAGTCCCACTGGATGGCGTTGAACCAGTCCCCGCTGTCGTAGGAGTTGCGGTCCAGGGACTTGGAGCGGAGCAGGTCCGTACCCGCCTGGGAGAGCGCCGGTCCCTGGGAGAGCGTGGCCGTCGCCAGGGCCAGGACCTGCATCCGGGCCTTGTCCTGCGAGGAGGTGGCCGGCGGCAGTTTGTAGGTCAGGGCGTCGGCGAGGGTCTCGTTGTCATGGGCGTCCGCGTAGGCCAGGGCGTCGCCGGGGGCGGCCGCGTAGCCGGCCGGGGCGCCGTTGTAGTCGAGCTCGGAGCCCTTGATCCGGCGGCCGGCGGTGTCGGTGAAGGAGTACGAGGCGAGGTTGCCGGACAGGCCGACCTTGATCAGGTCCTGGTCGTGCAGGAGGCGGGCCTTCTGCTCGGCCGGGGTGCCGTTGGCCGGGGATCCGTTCGGCGCCGTGAACAGGCCGGAGGCGAAGCCCTGGACGCGCGGGTCCTCGTCGAAGGGGCCGCCGCCGCGGACCGCGTCGCGCGCCCGGTCGGAGAAGGTGGCGATGCCGGTGCCGGCCATGTTCTTCTGCGTGGCCTGGACGAAGCGGGCGTCGTCGGCGACCTCGCCGAAGTTCCAGCCCTCCCCGTAGAGGACGATCTTCTTGCCGTCGACCCCGTCCTTGGCGACGGTCAGCTCGTCGAGGGCCTTGCGGACGGCCAGGATGTTGGCCTTCGGGTGGTGGCCCATCAGGTCGAAGCGGAAGCCGTCGACCTTGTACTCCTTCGCCCAGGTGACGACTGAGTCCACGACGAGGCGGCCCATCATCGCGTTCTCGGGGGCGGTGTTGGAGCAGCAGGTGGAGGTGGCGACGCTGCCGTCGGCCAGCAGGCGCTGGTAGTAGCCGGGCACGATGCGGTCCAGCACGGACTTGTCCGACTGCCCGGACGCCACCGTGTGGTTGTAGACGACGTCCATCACCGTGCGCAGCCCGGCCCCGTTCAGCGACTGGACCATCCTGCGGAACTCGACCGTACGGGCCGTGCCGTTCGGGTCGCTCGCGTAGCTGCCCTCGGGGACGGTGTAGTGCAGCGGGTCGTAGCCCCAGTTGTACGCGTCCTTCGCGGCCGCGGCGGCCACGCAGGCCTGCTGCTCCTGCGAGTCCGGCGCGTATACCTTCAGGTCGCAGGCGGGCTCGGTGCGGTCCCCGGGCTTCTCCGGGATCGTGCCGATGTCGAAGGCGGGCAGCAGGTGGACGTACGAGGTTCCGGCGGCGGCGAGGTCACGCAGGTGCCGCATGCCCGCCGAGCCGGTGTCCGTGAAGGCCAGGTACTGGCCGGGGTGCGTGCTGGTGCGGTCGGCGACGGAGAAGTCGCGGATGTGCAGCTCCTGGATCTGCGCGGAGGTGAAGGGCACCGGCGCGGGCTTGCGCAGCTGCCGCCAGCCGGGCGGGGCGAGCTTCGGGTCGGCCAGGTCGACGGCCAGGCTGTGGGTGGAATCGGTGGTCAGGGCGGTGGAGTACGGGTCGGTGACGAGGTTGCGGACCACCTGCCCGGTGCTCGGCGCCCAGACGGTGACGGCGAAGCGGTAGGGCTTCCCGGTCCAGGAGCGTTCGCCGCGCACCGACCAGACGCCGGTCGCGTCGTCGCGGCGCATGGCGACGGTGCGGCCGTCGAGTTCGAGGGCGACCTGCTGGGCGGTCGGGGCCCACACCGAGAGGGTGGGGCGGCCGTCCTTGAAGACCGCCCCGAGCGGGGTGTTCGTCGTGTACAGGTCGTCCAGGACTCCGGCGAGCTGTACGCCGGTGGCGGCGAGGACGGCGCCGTTGGCGGCGCGGGCGCTCGCGACGAGCTGGCCGCGCAGGGCTTCGCGGACGCGGTCCCGGTCGCGGGGATCGACGGTGAAGGCGGTGTACGCGGCCAGGTGCGGGAACTTCTGCTTCTGCGCGGCGGTGAGCTCGGACCGGGTCAGCCGCAGCCACTCGGCCCGGCCCGTCAGGGTGCCGTTCTCGGCCTTGACCGCGCCTTCGCGGGAGGCGAGGAGCTGCGCGGAGGCGGCGGCCGCGGGGGCGTTCCAGGCGAGGGTGTCGCGGTCGATCCAGACGGCCTGGGCCTTGGTGAGGTCGAGGGCGGCGCCGGCACCCGCGGGCTGCGGCAGGAGGTACTTCTCCTTGCCGCCCAGCATCCACACCTCGTGGCCGGTGGCCTTCAGGTCCAGGGACTGGTCGGTGGGGAGGTCCTTCTCGTCGCCCTTGTGGAGGATGTAGCTCAGGGAGGTGGAACCGGCGGCGAGCGGAACCTCGTACACCGCGCCGTAGGAGTCGGTACGGGTGGGCAGCAGCGGCTTGGACCAGTCAGTGGGGCTCGCGGCGCCGGTCCAGACGTGCAGGCCCCAGCCGTCGTAGGCGCCGTCGGGGCGCTGGTAGTGCAGGACGGCCTTCGCCGTGTCCTGCGGCGGGTAGGCGGGACGGTCGGTGCGGGCGGGCTCCTTGCCCTGCTCCAGCCAGATCTCGCCGTTCTTCGTCACGTCGATGGTGCGGTCGGCGGCGACGTCCTTGGTGCCGTCCTTGTCGATGACGAGGTAGCCGACGGAGGAGGCGCCGGGCTTCAGCCTGACGTGGGCGAAGGCACCGTAGGCGTCGCGGCCGGTGAAGTCGTGTCCGGCGGGCCAGGGAGTGGCCTCGCCCTCGGCGAGGTCGCCCCAGGCGTAGAGGCGCCAGTTCGTGTAGTCGCCGTCGGGGCGGTTGTAGTGGACGACCGCGTAGTCGCGCTGGGTGGCGGTGGGGACCTCGGTGGGCGGGACCTGCCCGGCGGTGGACCCGGCGAGGGCGCTCGCGGTCCGGCCCGCGGAGTCGACGACGACGGCCTTGTAGCGCAGGGCGGTGCCGGCTGGGGCGGTGACGTGCTGGGTGACCTTGTACGGGGCGTGGTCGGCGGAGCCGAGGACCTGCCACCTGTCGGTGCCGGTCTGCGCGGCGAAGACGACCCGGTTCAGGCCGCCGCCGGAGACGTCCGCGGTGAGCTCGACGGTGCCGGTGGCGCCCGGGGCCGGGGCCTTGAGGGTCAGGGCGGGCTTGGCGGCGGGGACCGCGAGCGGTGCGGTGCCCTGGAGCACCACCGAGCCGAAGGCCGGGACGACGACGTTGAGTTTGCCGGCCGCGGAGGCCCGGATCAGCGCGGTGCCGCCGTACAGGGTGCGGTACTGGGCGCCCGCCGGGGCGTCGATCTCGACGGTCCGGGACTCGGCCGCGTTGTTGGCGGCGACCAGGTACTCGGTGCGGCTGCGCGTGTCCGTGCGGGCGAAGGCGTAGACGGAGCCGTCGGCGAGGCGCTCGCTCTGGACGCCGTCACGCAGGGCCGGGTGGGCCTTGGTCAGCTTCGAGAGAGCACTGATCTGCTGGTAGAGCGGGTGACCCGGATCGTAGGCGTCGCTCGCGTGGGTGCGCGCCGTTCCGAGCTGGTCGTCGTCCAGGTAGTCGGCGACCTGGGAGGCGAAGAGGGGCTGGCGGGCGTCCTTGTCGCCGCCCGCGCCGGTGAAGCCCTGCTCGTCGCCGGAGTAGATCACCGGATTGCCCCGGGAGAAGAACATCAGCTCGTTCGCGAGCCGGTAGCGGTCCAGCAGCTCCTGCTCCTGCGCGCCGGGCCGGTCCTGCTTCAGGAAGCCGGCGAAGCGGCCCATGTCGTGGTTGCCGAGGAAGGTCACCTGCTCGTAGGCGTTGGCCTTGCCGGAGGTGTACCGGTAGTCGTCGCCCAGGACGGAGGCCAGCCGGCCGGCTCCCGCGCCCTGTGAGGCGTACGCGCGGATCGCGTCCTGGAGCGGGAAGTCGAGGGTGGCGTCGAGGCGCCCGCGCGTCACGTACGGGGAGGTGACCGCGGTGTCGGCGGAGTAGACCTCGCCGAACATGAAGAAGTCGTCGCGGCCGCGCTTGGCGGCGTACGTGTCGAGGGCGGTCGCCCACTGGGTCCAGAACTCGGTGTTGACGTGCTTGACCGTGTCGATGCGGAAGCCGTCGATACGGAAGTCCTCGACCCACTTCTCGTAGATCTTCTCCATCCCGCTGACGACCTCGGGGCGCTCGGTCCACAGGTCGTCGAGGCCGAAGAAGTCGCCCTGGTCGGAGGATTCGCCGGCGAAGGTGGAGTCGCCCCGGTTGTGGTACATCGTCGGGTCGTTGAGCCAGGCGGGGACCTTGGCGTTCTTCTTCGCGTCCGGCACGAAGGGGGTCCTCGGGAAGGACTTGGCGTCCACCTTCGGGAACTTCCCCTTTCCTCCGGCGTAGTCCTTGTCGTCGAAGGGCACGCCGTCCTTCGTCAGGTACGGGAACGCCCCCTTCGACAGGTACGAGTAGGACGCCTCCCGGTAGTCCACGACGTCGGCGGTGTGGTTGGTGATGACGTCGAAGAAGACCTTCATCCCCTTCCCGTGCGCCTTGTCGATCAGCCGCTCCAGGTCCGCGTTGGTACCGAAGTGCGGGTCGACCTGGGTGAAGTCGGTGATCCAGTAGCCGTGGTAGCCGGCGGAGACGTCGTTCCCCTTGCCCTGCACCGGCTGGTTCTTGAAGATCGGCGCCATCCAGATGGCCGTGGTGCCGAGCCCCTTGATGTAGTCGAGCCGGTCGGTCAGCCCCTTGAGGTCACCGCCCTGGTAGAAGCCCTTGTCCGTCGGGTCCAGGCCGGTCTGCAGGCGGGAGCCGGTCAGGCCGCCCCGGTCGTTGCCCGGGTCGCCGTTCGCGAACCGGTCCGGGAGCACGAAGTAGAACTGTTCCCGGGTCAGGTCGTGCCGGGCCGGTTCGGCGGCCAGTTTCGCGTCCGAGGGCGGCGCGGGCGCCTGAGCGGCGGCCGAGGCCGCGGCGGGGAGGGCGGGCAGGAGCGTCACGGCCAGGGCGGCGGCGAGCACTCCTGCGGCAGGGCGTATCAAGGCGGTTCTCCTTGTGTACGTGTCGCATGGATGAGGGCCGCCCGACGTGGCAGGGGATGGTGGTGCCGGGCGGCCCTGGTCTGTGGAGCGGCGGCTCAGTTGCGCCAGGTGTCGGTCAGCGTGACCTTGCCGCTCGCGGGGACGGTGGCGGTGCGGTTGGCTCCGCTCTCCCAGGTGACGTTGCCCGCGGCGTCCTTGCGGACGTACTTGTACGCGAAGGCGGTGCCGGCCGGGAGGGTGACGTCGAGCTTCCAGACGGGGTAGGCCGCCGGGTCGAGCTTGAGGGCGGCCGCGGTGTTCCAGGAGCCGAGCTCGGCGCGGTCGCCGGTGACGTAGATGTTCTGGCTGGTGACGGTGGTCGCGTTGACGGCGAAGGAGGCACCGCTGGTGGCCGTCGGCGGCGGGGTCGTGCCGCCGGAGCAGGTACGGGCACCCGTGTGCAGGGCGACGGCCGTCCCGGCGGGGAGGGTGGCGGTGAACTGGCCGCCGGAGTTCACGGTGACCGTGCGGTTGTTCTGCACGTCGCAGTAGTCGCCCGCCGCGAGGGAGGTCTGGAAGGTGCGGGTCAGGGCCGAGACCTCGTGGTTGATCGCCACGTACGCCTTGGAACCGCGCCCGAAGGCGATCTGGTCGCCGCCGTTGTCCCACCAGTCGGTGACGGACTGCCCGCGGGCCGCGTTGCGCAAGCCGACCATGGAGGAGATCTCCCGCCAGGCGTGCTGGCACTTCCAGCCGTCCGCGTAACAGGCGTTCACCGTGCCGCCGTTCGGCGGACCGGCGTCCTTGTCGGTCCACTCGTAGCCGGAGTGGACGTCCGGGGAGCCGTAGGGCCAGGCCAGCATGAACACGCTGGCGAGGGTGTAGTCCGAGCCGTTCTTGTAGTTGAGGGTGTCCCCGCCGCGCTCGGTGTCGTGGTTGTCGACGAAGACGGCCGACTGGGCGGAGGGCATGTGGCCCCAGGCCTCGCCGAAGTTCTTCAGGTAGGCGAGGTTCTCGTTCTGGAAGACCCGCTTGAGGTCGCGGGCGTAACGGAACTCCTGGACGTCCCCGTTGCCGAGGTACTCGCTCGGCGAGACGGCCTCGCCCGTGCCGTAGATCGCCTCCTGCTTCCAGTAGACGCCGGGGTTCGTCAGCCGGGACTTGATGTTGGCGAGGTCGGCGGCGGGCATGTGCTTGGCGGCGTCGATCCGGAACCCGTCGACGCCGAGGGAGGCCAGGTCGTTGAGGTAGCCGGCGATCTTTCCGCGTACGTGGTCCTCGCCGGTGTCGAGGTCCGCGAGCTGGACGAGCTCGCAGTTCTGGACGTTGGCACGGTCCTGGTAGTTCGAGATCGTCGCCCGGCAGTCGTCCATGTCGGAACCGGAGTAGATCCCCGGGTAGTTGTACTTCGTGTACGAACTCCCGCCGGTGCCGGTGCCGTCGGCGGCGGCCATGTGGTTGATCACCGAGTCCGCGACGACCTTCACGCCGGCGGCGTGGCAGGTGTCGACCATGCTCTTGAAGGCGGTCCGGTCGCCGAGCCTGCCGGCGATCTTGTAGCTGACGGGCTGGTACGAGGTCCACCACTGGGGGCCCTGGATGTGCTCCTGGGGAGGCGAGACCTGGACGTAGCCGTATCCGGCGGGGCCGAGGGTGTCGGTGCAGGCCCGGGCGACGGAGTCGAACTTCCACTCGAAGAGGACGGCGGTGACGTCCTTGTCGCCGGGAGGCGCGGCGGCGGCCTGCGGCGCTTGCGCGGTGAGGGTGGCCGCTGCGACGGCCAGGGCCGCGAGGGCGGCGGCTCTGCGGGGGCGGGGCATGTGGGGCCTCCTGGCGGAGAGGGGGGATTGTGGCGACCGTAGGGGCCGCGCCCCAGCCCTGCAAGACCTTGCGCAAGAGATTGCAGAATTGTTTCGTGAAGGTGGCCCCCGGGTGTTGTCGGTGGTGGCTGCGACCCTTGGGCCCATGGAGATGCAGCTGACGATCGACTGCGCGGACCCCCGGCGCATGGTGGCCTTCTGGACCGGAGCGCTCGGGTACGTACCGGAGCCCCCGCCCGCCGGGCACGCGACCTGGCGGGCCTACTGGCAGGACATGGGCGTGCCCCCGGAGGAGCTGGGCGAGGACGCCGGGGAGACCCCGGAGTCGATCGTCGACCCGGAGGGCCGCGGCCCGCGCATCTGGTTCCAGCTCGTCCCCGAGCCGAAGACCGTCAAGAACCGCCTCCACCTCGACCTGAAGGTCGGCGGCGGGCGGGACGTGGACATCGCCCTGCGCAAGGAGCGGGTCACGGCCACGGTGGAGCGGGTCACCGCGGCCGGTGCCACCATCCTGCGGATCATGGACGAGCCGGACATGCCGTACTACGCGGTCGTGCTCCAGGACCCCGAGGGCAACGAGTTCTGCGTGGTCTGACGCGGGGCGCCTGGCCGCCCCCGGCGGCTCAACCTGACGGGCCCGCCGGGGGCGGGGACGGGGCGGGGTGTCGGCCGGGACGTAAAACGTGATTTGTGGCGCCTGCCAGGCCCGTAAGGGCCGAAGCCTGGCCCAGGGCGCCATAAATCATGCAGTCCCGGCCGACACCCCGCCCCGGCACCGACCCCGGCCCCGCCCGAGCAAGGGCAAGGGCAAGGGCAAGGGCAAGGGCTATGCCGGGGCCTGGGCCGTCGAGCCCCTGACCACCAGTTCCGGCTGGAAGATGTACTCCGTGCGCTGGACGGGGGTGCCGCCCACCGCCTCCAGCAGCGCGCCCACCGCCGCCGTCGCCATCGCCCGTACGGGCTGGCGCACCGTCGTCAGCGGCGGGTCCGTGAACGGGATCAGCGGCGAGTCGTCGAAGCCGACCACCGAGACGTCCTCCGGCACCCGCAGCCCCCGCTCGCGCGCCGCGCGGATGACGCCCAGCGCCATCGGGTCGCTGCCGCACACGATGCCCGTGCAGCCCCGGTCCAGCAGGGCGATCCCCGCCGCGTGGCCGCCCTCCACCGTGAACAGCGTCCGCTGGATCAGCCCCTCCGCATCCGCCGAAGGACGGGCCGCGACGAAGCCCTGCTCCTTGCGGGCCGACGGCACGTACCGCGTCGGCCCGATCGCCAGGCCGATCCGCCGGTGCCCCAGGTCCTCCAGGTGCCGTACCGCCATGTCCGCCGCCGCCCGGTCGTCCGGGGAGACGAACGGCGCGCTGATCTGCTCGTTGAAGCCGTTGATCAGCACGAAGGGCGTACCCCGGGCGGCCAGTCGCTGGTAGCGCGCCGGATCCGCCATCGAGTCAGCGTGCAGCCCCGACAGGAACACGATCCCCGTGACCCCACGCTCCTCCAGCTGCTCCACCAGCTCGTCCTCGGTGGCACCGCCCGGAGTCTGCGTGCACAGCACGGGCGTGTACCCGTGCCCGGCCAGCGCCTGCTCTATGACCTGCGCGAACGCCGGAAAGATCGGGTTGGTGAGCTCCGGGATCAGCAGCCCCACCAAGCCGTTGCTGCGCCGCCGCAGCCGTACGGGCCGCTCGTAACCGAGCAGGTCGAGCGCGGCCAGCACCTTGTGCCGGGTGCCGGCCGCCACGCCCGACTTGCCGTTGAGCACGCGGCTGACGGTCGCCTCGCTGACCTGGGCCTGCGCGGCGATGTCCGTCAGCCGGAGGGGGGAGGTCACCCCGACGTCACCTGCCACCACACCGTGGTGTCGGCCGGCAGCACGCCGTCCTCGACCGCCTCGCCGCTGGACAGCAGGGCCTCGCCCTCGACGGGGAACCGTACCGCCGTGCCGGTGGTGTTGGCGGTGCAGAGGAAGTCCCCGCGGCGGAAGACCAGGACGCCGGCGGGAGCGTCCTGCCAGTCCACCGACTCGCCCGCGCCCAGGTCCGGGCGCTCGCGGCGCAGCCGCAGGGCGGTCCGGTACAGCTCCAGGGTGGAGGACGGGTCGCCGGTCTGCGCCTCCACGCTCAGCGCCGCCCAGGAGTCCGGCTGCGGGAGCCAGCTTCCGCCGGTGCCGAAGCCGTACGGGGCCTGCGTACCCGACCACGGGATGGGGACCCGGCAGCCGTCGCGGAAGCCGTCCTGTCCCGCCGCGCGGAAGAACGACGGGTCCTGACGGACCTCGTCCGGCAGGTCGGTGACGTCGGGCAGGCCGAGTTCCTCGCCCTGGTAGACGTACGCCGAACCGGGCAGCGCCAGCATCAGCAGGGTCGCCGCGCGGGCCCGCCGCAGACCGAGCTCACGGTCGCCGGCCTCGCGCAGCTGCGTGCCGAGGCCGGCGGGGTTGGCGAAGCGGGTGGCGTGCCGGGTGACGTCGTGGTTGGACAGCACCCAGGTGGTGGGGGCGCCGACGGGGCGCATCGCGGCCAGGGAGCCGTCGATGACCTCGCGCAGTGCGTCCGCGTCCCAGTCGGCCGTCAGGTACTGGAAGTTGAACGCCTGGTGCATCTCGTCGGGGCGGACGTAGCGGGCCGTGCGCTCGACGGTCGGGGTCCATGCCTCGGCGACCAGGACGCGGTCGCCCTCGTACTCGTCGAGGATCCGGCGCCAGGAGCGGTATATCTCGTGGACGCCGTCCTGGTCGAAGAAGGGCATGACGTCGTTGCCGAGCAGCTTGAGCTGGTCCTTGGCGCCGAGGTCGGGCAGACCGGGCGCCTTGACCAGGCCGTGGGCCACGTCGACGCGGAACCCGTCGGCGCCGAGGTCGAGCCAGAACCGCAGGATGGAGCGGAACTCGTCCTGGACGGCCGGGTGCTCCCAGTTGAAGTCGGGCTGCTCGGGTGCGAAGAGGTGCAGGTACCACTCTCCCCCAGCCTCCGGCTGGGAGGTGCCCCCATCGCCTGCCGGCGCCGCGACCCGGGTCCAGGCGGGCCCGCCGAAGATCGACTCCCAGTCGTTGGGCGGCAGTTCGCCGTTCTCACCCTTGCCGGAACGGAAGTGGAAGCGCTCCCGCAGCCGGGAACCGGAGCCTTCGCGCAGCGCCTGCTTGAACCATTCGTGCTGGTCGGAGCAGTGGTTCGGGACGAGGTCGACGATGATGCGCAGGCCCAGTCCGTGGGCCTCGCGGATCACGGCGTCGGCGTCGTGCAGGGTGCCGAACATCGGGTCGATGGCCCGGTAGTCGGCGACGTCGTAGCCCGCGTCGGCCTGCGGGGAGGCGTAGAACGGGCTCAGCCAGACGGCGTCGACACCCAGTTCCTTGAGGTAGGGCAGGCGGCTGCGGATGCCTTCGAGGTCCCCCATGCCGTCCCCGTTGGAGTCGGCGAAGCTGCGCGGATAGACCTGGTAGATCACCGCTTCTCTCCACCAGCCGGGCAGGGTGCCGCTGGAGGTGGGAAGTGCGTCGGCGAGGTGCTGGGTCATGTCGTCCTTGAAGAGATCGGGCCGGAAAGGTGAGCAGGCAGGGAGGTCAGCCCTTGGTGGCGCCTGCGGTCATTCCGGCGACGAGGTGACGCTGGGCGAAAACGAAGAAGATCGCCGCGGGGATGGCGATGAGGACCGAGGCGGCGCTCATCGCACCCCAGTTGGAGGTGTACTGCGTGACGAAGGTCTGCAGTCCGCCTGCCAGGGTGAGGTTCTCCTCGCCGACCATGAAGGCGGAGGCGTACGCCACTTCGCCCCAGGCGGTGATGAAGGCGTAGAAGCCGGTGACGGCGAGGCCGGGCTTGGCGAGCGGCAGGATGAGCCGCCAGAACGTGCCGAAGGGGTTGAGCCCGTCGACGCGGCCGGATTCGTCGATCTCCACCGGGATGGTGTCGAAGAAGCCCTTCATCATCCAGGCGCAGAACGGCACGGCGATGGTGAGGTAGGTGATGATCAGACCGATCGGCTGGTTGAGCAGGCCGAGGTCGCCCATCAGGTTGTAGAGCGGCACGATGAGGATCGCCATCGGGAACATCTGCGTGATGAGCAGGGTCCACATCAGCGGCTTCATGCCGGGGAACTTGAACCGGCTGACCGCGTATCCGGTGGTGGCGGCGATGAACACACCGAGGACGGTGGTGACGCCGGCGACCAGGACGGAGTTGGCGAACCAGCTGAGGAAGTGGCTCGACTCCAGCAGGTACGTGTAGTTGCCGAGGCTCGGTTCCTTGACGAAGTCCGTGGTGACCGCGTACTCGGCGGGCTTGAGCGAGGTCAGCAGGATCCACAGCACCGGGAAGACGGCGATGACGGACGCGACGAGCAGCGTGAGGTGCAGGCCGACGGAGGCGAGCGGGGCGCGGGCGCCCCGAGTGCGGGTGGTCATGGTCACCACACCTCTCCCTGCTTGCGCAGCGAGCGCCGGTAGACCAGCGCGAAGATCATGAGCAGGGCGAGGATCAGCACGCCCCAGGTCGCGGAGCCGGCGAAGTCGCGCGGGCTCGCGATGAACGCCTCGCGGAAGGCCTGCGTCACCAGGATCTCGGTGGAGTCACCGGGTCCGCCGCGGGTGAGCAGGAAGATCACCGGGAACATGTTGAAGGTCCAGATGGTGGAGAGCAGGATCACCGTCATGCTCACCGCGCGCAGCCCGGGCAGCGTGATGTGCCGGAACCGCTGCCAGGCGCTCGCGCCGTCCATCTCGGCGGCTTCGTAGAGCTCACCGGGAATGGACTGCAGTCCGCCGAGGAGGGCGACCATCATGAAGGGGACGCCGAGCCAGACGTTGACGGCCACGACCGAGAACTTGGCCCAGGTCGGGTCGTCGAGCCACGGGATGGCGGCGATGCCGCCACCGTCGAGGATCTTGTTGAGGATGCCGTTGTCGCGGTTGAAGAGGAACCGCCAGGCGAAGACCGAGACGAAGCCGGGGACGGCCCAGGGCAGGATGAGCGCCATCCGGTAGGCGGCGCGGCCCCGGAAGTCCCGGTTGAGCATGTTGGCGAGGACCAGGCCGAGGGTGAAGGTGATCGACACGCACGCGACGGTCCACATCACCGTCCACACCAGCCGCTGCAGGAACACCGGGTCGCCGAGCACGGCCGTGTAGTTGTCGAGTCCGACGAACTCGTACGAGGCCTCGATGTGGCGCGCGCCGATGGTGCGGGCCACGTTGCGCTCGTTGGCATCGGTCAGCGACAGGTAGACGCCGCGGACGAGCGGCCAGCCGATGATCACGCCGAGGACGAGCACCACCGGGGCGACCATGGCCCAGGCGTACCAGTGGGTGGCGAGGGCACGCCTCAGTCCGCCGCGCCTGCCGTTGCCGACGCTGTCGCTGTCAGTCCTGCGGCTCGGGCCGCGGGCGGCGACGTCGTTCTCGACGTCGTCGCCCGCGGCCTTCGCCACCGACTGGCTGGTGTGAGCAGCCATGGTTTCGTTACTTCCAGCCCTTGAGGATCTTGCGGAACTCGACACCGGCCGCCTTGGCCGCATCCTCGGGGCTCGACGCCCCGGTGATCGCCTTGGTGTATTCGACCTTCAGCGGCTCGAAGAGGGAGCCGTTCTCCGGGATCCAGGCGCGCTCGACGGCCTTGTCCACGGCCGGCTTGAAGAACTGCACCATCTCGCTGCCCTTGACGTCCGGCTGCTCGTAGGCGGCGGTACGGGTCGGGAGCAGGCTCAGCTCCTTGGCGGACTGGACCTGGACCTCCTGCGAGGTCATGTAGTCGACGAAGGCGTGCGCGGCGGCGCGGTTCTTGGAACCGGCGTAGACGCCGAGGTCGTGGCCGCCCTGCGGGGCGCCGGCCTTGACCGAGCCGGCCGGGACGGCGGCGACGCCGAGGTTGGCCTTGTCCTTGAACTGGTCGCCCGCGTAGGTGTCGGCGACCGCCCACGGACCGTTGATCATCATGGCGGCCTCGCCGGACTTGAAGGCCGTCTGCATGTTGGTGTAGCCGTCCGTGGCGTTGGTGACCGCCGCACCGGAGGTGACCAGGTCACGGGCCGTCTTGAAGGCCTTGACGCCCGCCGCGTTGTCGACGGTGACGGTCTTGCCCTTCGCGTCGACCAGGTCGCCGCCCTCGCCGTAGATCAGCGGGAGGAACCAGTAGGAGTCGTCGCCGCGCAGGTAGAGACCGGCCTTGCCGGACTTCGCCTTGATGGCCGCGGCGGCGGTCTTCAGCTCCTCCAGCGTCTTGGGGGGCTGGACGCCGGCGTCGGCGAGCATCTTCTTGTTGTAGAAGAGGCCGAGGGTGTCGATGACCTGCGGCACGGCGTAGGTCTTGCCCTCGAACTTGGCGCTGGCCGCGGCCTGCGGCAGGAAGTCGGTGTCGACCTTCTTCGCGCTCTCCGCCGGTACCTCGTCGAGGTAGCCCAGCGAGGCGAAGTCGGCGACCCAGCCGACGTCGGCGCGGATGACGTCGGGGGCGTCGGAGCCGCTGCTGAAGGCGTTCTTGACCTTGTTCTGTGCGTCGCCGTACGGGACGTTGACGTACTTGACGGTCACCTTCGGGTGCTTCGCGGTGAACGCCTCGGCGATCTTCTGGAAGCTCGCCTTCTCGGCGTCGTTCGAGGTGTCCCACCAGGTGACCGTGCCGGAAAGCTCGCCGCCGGCCTTGGTCTCAGCACCGTCGTCCTTGGTGTCACCACCGCAAGCCGTCGCCGCGAGCGCCAGGGTCGCGACCAGCGCGGTGGCCGCTATGCCACGCCGCATATGAACTCCTTCGATGATCCCGGCCGCGCCCTCGCGGTCCTGAGTTGCCAGGAACGTAACAAGACTGAAAGCCGTCCGAAAGAGCTTGCGGCAATTTTCTGCAAGAGGCCCTGATCGTTACATCCGTGTGTCCGGACGGTTGCCGCAGCTTGCTGTTAGTTCGAGTCACCTTCGACTGTCCGGGCCCGCAACCAGGGGGTGTCTGCTCGCGTTGACCCCTATATGACCCATGAGCTGACCGCATCCCGGCTTGCAAGCGCTTCCAGCAACGCCACCGCAAGCGGCGGCTGGTGGCGCGATGCCGTCATCTATCAGGTGTACGTACGGTCCTTCGCGGACAGTGACGGGGACGGCGTCGGGGACCTGCGCGGGGTGCGCGAGCGGCTCCCGCACCTGGCCCGGCTCGGGGTCGACGCCGTATGGCTCACCCCCTTCTACGTGTCCCCCCAGGCGGACGGCGGCTACGACGTCGCCGACTACCGGGCCGTCGACCCGCTCTTCGGCGACCTCTCCGACGCCGACGAGCTCGTCAGCGCCGCCCACGCGCTGGGACTGCGGGTCATCGTCGACGTGGTCCCGAACCACACCTCCGAGGAGCACCCCTGGTTCCGGGCCGCCCTCGCCGGGGATCCGGGGATGCGGGAGCGCTACCACTTCCGCCCCGGCCGCGGACCCGGCGGCGCCGCGCCCCCGAACGACTGGGAGTCCGTCTTCGGCGGCCCCGCCTGGACCCGCGTCGCGGCGCCGGCAGGCGATGGGTGCACCTCCCAGCCGGAGGCTGGGGGAGCGTGGTACCTGCACCTCTTCGCCCCCCAGCAGCCCGACCTGGACTGGGACCACCTCGAGGTCGCCGCCGAGTTCGCCTCCGTCCTGCGCTTCTGGCTCGACCTCGGCGTCGACGGCTTCCGCGTCGACGTCGCCCACGGCATGGTCAAGGCCCCGGGCCTGCCCGACATCGGCCACGGCGCGCAGGCCACGCTCATCGGCACCGAGCCGCTCCCCTTCTTCGACCAGGACGGGGTCCACGAGATCCTCCGCTCCTGGCGCCGGCTCCTCGACTCCTACGAGGGCCCGCGCATCGGTGTCGCCGAGGCCTGGGCCCCGTCCTCCGAGCGGCTCGCCCTCTACGTCCGCCCCGACGAACTGCACCAGGCCTTCAACTTCCGGTTCCTGAACTGCCGGTGGGACACCGCCATGTTGCGGACCGTGATCGACGAGTCACTGGCCGCCACCGCCTCGGTGGGCGCCCCGACCACGTGGGTGCTGTCCAACCACGACGTCGTGCGGCACCGGACCCGGTTCGGCAGCCTGGACCGGGCGCGGGCGGCCGCGCTGCTGATGCTGGCGCTGCCCGGGTCGGCGTACGTCTACCAGGGCGAGGAGCTGGGCCTGCCGGAGGTGACCGACCTCCCCGACGCCGTCCGCCAGGACCCGGCGTTCCTGCGCACCGCCGGACAGGACGGGCTGCGCGACGGCTGCCGGGTGCCGCTCCCCTGGTCCGGCGCGGAGCCGCCGTACGGATTCGGGCCGGCCGGCACCTGGCTGCCGCAGCCCGCCGGCTGGGCCGGTCTGAGCGTCGCCGCCCAGACCGGCGACCCGCACTCCACCCTGGAGCTCTACCGGGCCGCCCTGGAGCTGCGCCGCGCGCTGCCGGGCCTCGGCTCTCCCGACGCGGGCCCGCTGACCTGGCTGCCCGCGCCCGAGGACGTACTCCTCTTCACCCGGCCCGGCTTCGCCTGCACCCTCAACACCCGGCCCGCCGCGGTCGAACTCCCCGCACCCGGGCGCCCCGTACTCTCCAGCGCGCCGGTGGAGACGGACGGGCGCACCGTCCGGCTTCCGGCGGATTCGTGCACCTGGTGGGCAATTTAAACGTGCGACCGGTACAGTCCAATCCCGTGACCGCACGGCTTGCCGACATCGCAGCCCAGGCGGGGGTCAGCGAAGCCACAGTCAGCCGCGTGCTCAACGGCAAGCCCGGTGTGGCCGCAGGCACCCGTGAATCCGTGCTGGCCGCGCTCGACGTGCTCGGCTACGAACGGCCCGTACGGCTGCGCCAGCGCAGCGCGGGACTCGTCGGCCTGATAACCCCCGAGCTGGACAATCCCATCTTCCCGGCGCTCGCCCAGGTCATCGGCCAGGCCCTGACCCGGCAGGGGTACACGCCCGTACTGGCCACGCAGACGCCCGGCGGGTCCACCGAGGACGAGCTGACCGAGATGCTGGTCGACCGCGGGGTCTCCGGCATCATCTTCGTCTCCGGTCTGCACGCCGACACGACGGCCGACATGGGCCGCTACGACCAACTCCGCGGCCAGGGCGTCCCGTACGTCCTCATCAACGGGTTCTCCGACAAGGTGCAGGCCCCCTTCGTCTCCCCTGACGACCGGGCCGCGATGCAGCTCGCCGTGACACACCTTGCCGCGCTGGGGCACACCCGGATCGGCCTGGCGGTCGGGCCGAAGCGCTTCGTACCGGTGGTCCGCAAGATCGAGGGCTTCCGGCTCGGGATGAAGGAGCGGCTCGGGCTCGACGAGGCCGAGACCGAAGAGCTGATCCAGCACTCCCTCTACTCCCTGGAGGGCGGCCAGGCGGCCGCGACCGCGCTGATCTCGCGGGGCTGCACGGCGGTGGTGTGCGCGAGCGACATGATGGCGCTCGGCGCGATCCGGGCCGCCCGGCAGCAGGGACTGAGGGTTCCGCAGGACGTGTCGGTGGTCGGCTTCGACGACTCCCCTCTCATAGCGTTCACCGATCCGCCGCTCACCACCATCCGGCAGCCGGTCCAGGCCATGGGGCAGGCGGCGGTCCGGACCCTGCTGGAGGAGATCGGCGGTACGCCGGCCCCGCACAGCGAGTTCGTCTTCCTGCCCGAACTGGTGGTCCGCGGCTCGACGGCCTCCGGCCCCGGGCAAGCTCGGGGGCGTACTAGTCCGCAGGTCTGAGCGGAGGCGCCGAAGACCGTCCCGAGGGATGATCGAAGGCGAGATCGCATCTGGCAGACTCCTATCCCATGGGTGAAGCGAGCGTGAAGACACTGGAAACCCGGACGGATGTCTCGTCACCCCAGGTGACCGAGAGCGAGACCCGCCCGGGCTCCGAACGCACCCTGCTCACCCGGCTGCGGTCCCCGCGCCGGCCGCGGATCTGGTTCGAGATCGCGCTCATCGCGATCAGCTACTGGACCTACTCGCTGATCCGCAACGCGGTGCCCGAGCAGAAGGCGGCCGCCCTCGCGAACGCCGACTGGATCTGGTCCGTCGAGCGCACCCTCGGCATCGCCTGGGAGCAGTCCGTCAACCACGCCGTGAACTCGGTGACGTGGCTGATCGTGGGCATGAACTACTACTACGCGACGCTCCACTTCGCCGTGACCATCGGCGTGCTGGTGTGGATCTACCGCTTCCATCCGGGGCGGTACGCCGCCACGCGCCTCGTCCTCTTCGCCACCACGGGCGTGGCGCTGGTCGGCTACTACTGCTACCCGCTCGCGCCGCCCCGGCTGATGAACGGGCAGTCCTTCGTCGACACCGTGCTGGTCCACCACACGTGGGGCTCCATGGCGTCGGGGAACCTCAAGCAGATGTCGAACCAGTACGCCGCCATGCCGTCCATGCACATAGGGTGGTCGCTCTGGTGCGGGCTGACGATCTTCGCGGTCGCCTCCGCCCCCTGGGCCCGGATCCTGGGCCTGCTCTACCCGACGGCGACCCTCGTCGTCATCGTGGCCACCGCCAACCACTTCTGGCTCGACGCCGTGGGCGGCATGCTCTGCCTGACCTTCGGCTACACCGTCTCGCGCAGCTGGTACGGCTCGCTGCCGCACCGCCTGCCGCGCCACCCCGAGTACGCGGGTCCGCACCCGGCGGCGGCGCTGCTGAACCGCTTCCGTCGCTAGTGCCGTGTCCATGACGTGGCGGACCGCCGCGTCGCCGATGGCGTGGGTCGCGGTACGCACCCCGGCCGGCGGCCGGTCCATCCACCGATCGGACCCTCTCGTGTCGCTGCTGTTCCCCGGGCGCCCATAGCATCGGGCACAGCACACCGAGAGCACGTGGTGCCGCTCGCGCCACGGGACCGGCTCGTCCGCGAAAAGGGGTCCGTGGTGAGGCCTGAGGCACCCGACAGCGCCCTGCGCGTGGGTGGGCGGCAGTGCCGTTGGCGGGCGCTTCCCTCGGCTCTGGGCATCGTGCTGGCCGGGATCGCCTCGTTCCTCCAGGTCGACGTCGCGCATTCCCACGGTGAACAGCACCCCGGATTCCGTAGAGGTGTGGAGCCGGACCCGGAGGAGTGCCGCCCCACGCTGACAGGCGTGGCACACCAGGACGACGATCTGCTCTTCATCAATCCCGAGGTCCAGCGGTTGATCCGCCACGGGTGCTCCGTCGGCACCGTGTATCTGACCGCCGGTGATGCCGGGCGCTCCTTCTTCCGGGACTCCTACGCGCGGCGCCGGGAAGCAGGCCTGCAGGCGTCCTACGCGAAGATGGCCGGTGTGCCGAACCGCTGGCACCGCAGCAATCTCACCGTGCGGGGCCGCCGGGTCGTGTCGTCCGTCCTGAGCGACCGCCCTGACGTTCGGCTCGTCTTCTTCCGCCTGCCCGACGGTTTCGCGACGGGCACCGGGAGCACGCGGTACTCCGGACAGAGCCTGCTGAAGCTGTTTCGCGGCCAGATCACCACCATCGCCCCAGTGGACGGAACGCGGTCCTACACCAAGGAAGAGCTGACCTCTGTGATCTCCGCGGTCGTTTCCTCGCGGAAGGCGGAACGCGTCCTGACGCTGGACTACGACAGTGCCACCTTCGGGGTCGGGCCGGCGCATCATGCCGATCACAGCGATCACGAGATGGCAGGACGGTTCTTCAGGAAGGCCGCCTTCCTCGCTCCGGCCCGCCCGGTCGTCGCGCCGTACGTCGGCTACGGCCTGCCGCTGCTACCGGCAGACCTGACTCCCGCACAGCGGCGCGACAAGAAGGCCGTCTACGACGCGTACCTCGCGCGCGCGGGATGCTTCACGTTGCCCTGCCCTGCCGGATCCACCCTCAGCCAGAGTTTTCGCCGCTGGATCGAGCGGGAACACCGCAGGACGCACCGGCGGCCCGGCCCCGGCGAGATCATGTCGGCGATAGGCCACGCCGACTCGACCGTCGCCGTCAAGCGCTGCCTTGAGCGGGACGTCCGCCGACCCGCAGGTGGGCCCGTCACGACGGCCGACTGCGACGGCGGGCCGGCCCAGCGGTGGACCTTCGCGTCCGGAACCATCAGGTCCGCCGCGTCCGGGGCCTGTCTCACCGCTTCCCCGAAGATCAGCGTGTCGCCGTGCGACGGGGCGCCCGCCCAGACGTGGTGGCGTGACGCCGACGGGAGGATCGGATCGGGCGGCCGCTGTCTCCACCAGGACGACCTGGCCCTGCTGAACCCCCGGCTGACTCTGGCACCTTGCAGCCCCTATCAGCCCGAATTGCGCTGGCAATGGTAGAGCCCGGGCGCTCCCCCCGACCCGGGGTCCGCCGCGCCGCAGGCGGGTGATCATCCGTCAAGCTCCGTTGTCAGTGCCTCCTCATAGTGTGGAGACATCACTCGGGGAGCTTCGGAGAAGGAGCAGAAACATGCCCGCCAACAAGATCCAGCACAAGGTGAATCACGTCGCGCTGGTCGTGGACTGTTCGGGTTCCATGCGTCAGCACCAGAACCAACTCATCCGCGTCGTGGACGAGTTCGTGGCGGGCTTGAAGGCCGAGTCGGACAGCCTCGGTCATGAGACCCGGATCAGCCTCTACTCCTTCGACCACAAGGTGGAGAACCTGGTCTGGGACATGGACGTGAAGCATCTGCCGTCCATGCGGGGTCTGTACAAGGTCAACAACGGCGCTACGGCCCTCATCGAAGCCTCTCTGAAGTCCCTGGACGACATGGGCCACATCTGGGAGGAGTACGGCGAGCACAGCTTCCTCCAGATCGTGGTGACGGACGGCGAGGAGAACGCCTCCGGCGGCGACCGACGGCACGACGGCGACATGGCCATCCTCGGCCCCTGGCTCGACAAGATCGCGGCGAAGATGGGTGCGCTTCCGGGCCACTGGACGTCCGCGATCCTCGTTCCGAACTCGCTGGCGAAGCGAACCGCCCAGAACTACGGTTTCCCGGCCGGAAACATCGCCATCTGGGACGCGGATTCCACGGAGGGTGTCGAGGAGGCGATCGGTACCGTGCGCGCTGCCGCCACCAGCTTCCTGCGTGGCCGCGAGCAGGGCGTGCGCGGCACGAAGAACCTTTTCGCGGTCGGCCAGGACATATCGGTCGACGACGTGCGGGCGAGTCTCGAACCGGTCCCGGCCGACAAGTACCGGCTCCTGAAGGTCGACACGGAGATCGAGATCCGGTCCTTCGTCGATTCGCATCCGGGCGTGACGTACGAACGCGGGTCGTGTTACTACCAGCTGGGCAGCCGGGTCCAGGTTCAGCCCGACAAGGAAGTCATCGTGGTCGAGAAGGACACCGACCGCGCGTACACGGGCGACGCGGCACGCAGCCTTCTGTTCGGCACGGGTATCCAGGGGACCGTCTCCGTGAAGGCGGGGCGCAATCCCAAGTTGGAGGTATACGTGCAGAGTCGTTCGGTGAACAGGAAGCTCAAGCCGAAGACGCGCCTGCTCATCATGCTCTGACATTCACGAGGAGGGCGGGCTTTAGGCTTCGTAGCGCTGCTCCCGACTCCTGGAGGCCCGTCCGCATGGCTGTCGTCCACCGCACCACCATGTCCCCCGGCAAGCTGGAACTCGTGGCGTCGTGGCTGTCGGCGCAGCCCTGGTACGAGGGGCGGCCCGGCCAGGCTCCGGAGCTGACCAAGGCGGGCGGTTTCCGGCTGGACGACCCCGAGGGCGAGGTCGGCATCGAGTTCATGGTGGTCACCGACGCCGGTGGTGACACCCCGGTCGCCTACCACCTGCCCCTGACCTACCGCGGGGCCCCGCTCCCCGGCGCCGAACAGGCTCTGGTCGGTACGTCGGAGCACGGCGTACTGGGCCGGCGGTGGGTCTACGACGGCACCCAGGACCCGGTCCTGGTGGCACAGCTGCGCGCGCTGCTCCGGGGCGAGGCGGTCCCCCAGGACCAGAACGCGAGCGACGCCCCGGACCCCACGGTCACCGTGGTCCCCGGCCAGGACGGCACGACGCTGTCGGTGACCCGCGTCCTGCACGCGACAGCCCCGGCGGATCCGGACCCGGACCCGGCCACCCACGTCAGCGCCACGTGGCGCACACCGGACGGCGAACAGGTCCGCGCCGTCTTCGCGGCCCTGCGCATGTGAGAGGTACTCGACCCCCTCACCTGGCCGATAGGCGGGCACCTGCCAGGCTCGTCCCGGAGTTCAGGTAACACCCCGGCTCGCCTTCACCTTTGCGGCGCGATGAACTGGATCAAAGACCCCACCCGGACCGCCTCCTGATCACAACCAAATGCGCACCCCAGTTCATCGACCCCCACCGCGCCGTGGTCGCCGTCCTTCCGGCCAGGGACCGACGAAATGATTTCCCGTGGGCGACCGCGCCTTCCGATACTCGCTTCGTCCCTCCGGCTGCGCCGTAGGCGCCGGGTGACAGCAGTCAGGTACTCGGAACGCTCTTCAGCCTCGGCGCGTTCCCGTGCGTACAGATGAACCAGCTTGTGAAACCGGTACCTGCCGGGGGCGGGTGAGCCGAGGAGATGGGAGTCCACCAGCAGGGCCAGGTGCATCTCAACCGCGCTCTCCTCGGTGAAGACCTGCATGATCTGCGACACTTCGAATTCCGAGGCGTCGCTGAGTCCGAGGAGCCGGAACAGCCGGGATGTCGATGCGGGCAGGGCCAGGTAGGACCAGGAGAACACCGATCGAAGTGACGTCGCCGGATCGCCTGGAATATCGAGAGTGTCGAGCCTATTGGGCTTCCAGGTCAGCTTGGTCACCCATTCACAGATGGGAGTGTTGGGATGACGCGCCAGGCGCTCTCCGGCTATGTGCAGTGCCAGCGGGAGATTGCCGCAGAGCGACACCAGTGCGGCTGCCGCTTCGGGCTCCGCGTTCACCCGGTCCGAGCCGATGATCTTGGCCAACAGGTGAACGGACGCGTGTTCCGACAGGCAGTCCAGATCGACCCTCGCGGCCCCGTGCCGTACGGTCAGGCCGGTGAGACGGTCGCGGCTGGTGACGATGGTGACGCTGCCAGGGCTGTTCGGCAGCAGGGGGCGTACCTGTTCTGCGGATTGCGCGTTGTCCAGCAGGATGAGCATCCGCCGCTCCGCGAGAACTGTTCGGTACATGGCAGACAGTTCGTGCGCTTCCTCCGGCAAGGAGTCTGCGGCGCACCCAAGGGCGGTGAGGAATCCACGCAGTGCGGCCGCCGGGGTCATGGGGGCGCTGTCTTGGAATCCCCGCAGGTCGACGTGGAGCTGTCCGTCGGGGAAGGCATGCGCCCGGTTCTTTGCCCAGTCCAGCGCGAGTGCGGTCTTCCCTACGCCGGGCATGCCGGTGATGGCCAGGAGGATCGGAGCGTTGCTGCTCGGCCAGCTGGCGAGTCGCCGGTCCAGGATCTCCCGGGCTTCTTCCCGGCCGAACAGCTCTGCTATCGCGAACGGGAGCTGGGCGGGAATTGCACGGTGCGTGGAAGCGCTAGGGCAATTGGCTGCCGGCGTCTGAGGGCGACCGGTGGATGTGGTGGTTTCCGTAGCCGCTGGATCGAACCGCCGAGCAGGTGAGGCCGTGCTGCCGGAGGCCGCCGCACTCCCTTCAGCTGAGCTGTGCGGAGGGGAAATCGAAGTGCTCTGTCGAGCTGCTGTCAGCAATTGTGCGGTCTGCGCATCGTCCAGTTCCAGCGCTGCTGCCAGCATTCCCACGGACTTGAGGCGGGGCCTGGCAGCACCGCGTCCGCGTTCGAAATATCGGATGGTGCGCACGCTGAGACCCGAGCGTTCTGCAAGCTCTTCCTGAGTGAGGCCGACGGACGCACGCCACCCCCTGACCAACTCCCCCCCTTCGTTGGACAACCTGCGCTCCTCCTGTGAGTTGGGAAACTGACAGCAGACGCTAAGGCATGAGCTCCGCGTAACGGCCGCTCCTGGCGACGAGTTCGTCATGTGTGCCATGTTCCACAACGACACCTTTTTCGAGGACCACGATCTGGTCGGCTTCCCTGACCGTGGACAGCCGGTGGGCGATCGTGATGGTCGTCCGGCCTGCGGACAAGACGTCGAGGGCCCGCTGAACCGCGGACTCGGTATGTGTGTCCAGTGCGCTGGTGGCCTCGTCCAGGATGAGCACCTGGGGGTTGCGCAGCATGGTGCGGGCGATGGCGAGTCGCTGCTTTTCGCCACCGGAGAACCGGTGGCCCCGCTCACCCACGATTGTCTGGTAGCCCTCTGGGAGGCCCGAGATGAGGTCATGGATCTGAGCGGCTCTGGCGGCCGCGACCAGTTCGTCATCCGTTGCTTCGGGGTGGGCGAAGCGAAGGTTGTCGGCGATGGTCGTGTGGAACAAGTGGGTGTCCTGCGACACGACTCCAACAATATCCGCGAGAGTGGCGAAGCTCAGGTCACGTACGTCGACACCGTCGATCGTGATCCGGCCGTCTGTGACGTCGTACAGTCGCGGCACGAGGTAGCCGAGAGTGGTTTTGCCGGCGCCGCTGGATCCGACTATCGCCAGGTGTTCACCGGCCGGCAGATCTATGTCGACATCACGTAGGACGTGGTCGTCACCATGGGAGAACGACACCCCCTCGAAGCGGACGTGACCTCGCGGAGCGGGGATTGCCGTCGGTCGGGACGATTCGGCAACGCCCACCGGCATGTCCAGATACTCGAAGACCCGCTCGAACAGGGCAAGGGAGCCCTGGATCGTTATGCCGATCTGGAGAAGCTGCACCGATGGGGTGAACAGGGCTTGCTGGACGGTGGTGAAGGCCACCAACGTGCCCACGGACACCGACCAGCTGCCCCGATCGACCAGGCCCGCCGCCCAGTAGATCCCAATGGGCATGGCAGCCATGATGATCTGGAGGGTCGACTGGCGCCATCGCCCGGCCATCGACGCTTGGACGTTGAGGTCTGTGAGCGTCCCTGACTGACGGCCGAATTCCTGTATGAGCATGTTGGTGCGTCCTGAGACGCGCCCCAGGAGGAAGCCGTTGACCGACAGGGACTCCTCCACGAGGGTCGACATGACGGCGAGCTGCTGCTGCTTGCGGAACGTGAATTCCCGCCGCTCCTCCCCCACATTGCGCGTGATCCACATGAACAGCGGGAGCATCGGCAGCGAAATCAATGTCAGCCGCCAATCCAGCGTGACCATGGCCACCAGGCTGGCGATCAGGGTCGTGACACTGCTCACCACAGTGGTGCTCACGCTTGTGACGGTCGCCGTCATCCCGCCGATGTCGTTGGCGATCCGGGACTGGACCTCCCCGTTGCGGGTCCGGGTGAAGAACGCCAGGGACATCCGTTGCAGGTGCGCGTACACGGCGATCCGCAGGTCGTTCATCACGTGCTGGCCCACGGAGAGCGACAGATAGGACTGGAAGACGCCCAGGACCGTCACGGTGAGCACGATGGCCAGCATTCCGCCGGCCAGTACGGACAGCAGGCCGTTGCGGTGGTCTGGCAGCGCGATGTCCATGATGCCCCGGAGCAGGAACGGGGAGACCATTCCCAGCAGAGCCGAAGTGATGATCAGCGCGAAGACCGCCGCGAGTCTGCCGCGGTACGGAACGAAGAGCCGGATGATCCTGCGCAGCGGCACGTGCGCCGGCTGGTCGGCGGGGGGCATGAAATGTCGTCTCCTCGCAGGCCGAAGGGGCCCGATGGCGCAACCGGACCGGCCGCTGGAGAGCCCTTGGGAACCCACCAGCAGGCCGTTCGTCAGTAGGTGGTCCTACGCGAAGGTCAGGAAGCCCTCGCGCACGAGCGTCCTGATGAGAACCAGTCGTCCGGAATCGTCCAGTTGCCCCGGAAGGGTCCGCGCGGTGAAGGACGGCTCGGTCCCCTCGGCCGCGAACCGGACCTCGTCAGCCACGTGCACGGGCAGCTCGACGATCTTGTTGTGGAAGTGGAGCTGAACCGACTTGTCCGATTTCCGCATGTCCCATCGGATGTCGGAACGTCGGCTGACCCCGGTGTCCAGGTCCATGCTGTCGAGCCGTTCCAGGTCGGTCAGATGGTTCCGCAGCTCGGGAGCGTTGATCGATATCGCCTGCGTGATCGCGCTCTCCAGCATCCCCGCAGCGGACAGCCGCTCCGCCAGGGCGCCGATCAGCCCGGCCAGGTCCTCTTCCGCCTGGCGACTCAGCTCCTTGTCGGAGACGAACCCCAGCGGGAGACCCCGACGGAACCGCACGTCAGCAGTGATGACCTGTTCGATCGCCTCCATGAGGAGGGTCGAACGCAGGACCGGTCGTGCGCCGAACGTGAGGTGCAGCGAGGCGGTGTCGGTGGACCGCGCGGCGTGCACCGTGCCACGCGGCAGGTACAGCAGGTCGCCGGGACGCAGGTCGAACTCGTGCACGGGCTCGCCGTACTGCTCGACCGGGATCTGGTGGTTCATGTGCTTCAAGGGAAGCTCGAAGCGGGGTCCGTACAGCGCCCACCGCTTGACGCCATGCGCCTGGGCGACGAAAACGTCGTGGTTGTCCTGGTGCGGCTTGAACCCCTGGGCCCCGCCGCCGGGCGTGAGGTAGGTGTTGACCTGGAACTTGGCGTTGGTCTCGGTACCTATCGCCTGGACGAGACGCTGAAGGGGAGCCCAGCGGTGGTGCAACCCGTCCATGATGATCGTCGCGCCGTCGCGGTAACTCGCGTACACCGCTTCCTGGGCGTTGGTGGAGCCGTGCGCGCCGAATGCGAGCCGATCGTCCAGCGACACGATGCTGCCTTCGGCGGCTACCCGAACGTCCTCGTTCTGCAGGCTGGAGAGCGAGAGGATCTCGTCCACGTTGTCGAGCGTCAGCAGATCCGCATAGTATTCGCGGTTCTCTCGACGTATCAGCAGTGGCTTCTTCTCGAAGAATTCATTCTGAAAGGTAGCGATATCCAGCGGAGCGATAAGCCGCGCCAAGCCCGTGTGGGACTGGGCAATCGATTCGCCGTTTTCCTGATGCGTAATGGTTTCCACGTATACCCTCAATGATGAATCGGAGATTGAGGCCTGACGGCCGCCGATACGGCTGGCCCTGCGGTACCCGGGGCCGTGGCCCCGGGTACCGCAGGTACGACGGATCAGTCGTTGTCGTCGAGGCCGTGGTCCTTGCCCCAGGCGGCGAGTTCGAAGTCCGCGCTGCCCTTGTTCTTGTCACCCCAGGGCCAGGCCTGCATGGCGTTGGCTTCAGGCCTTACGACCTGGATATCGGCAGCGTTCAGAGTGTTTGACACTTCTGAATCTCCTCTCGATTGTGAAATATTGAACGTGATCGAAAGTTCGATCGAGCTCATGCTCTCCAGGGTTTCGCTGGATGCCCAGGCAGATTCGGCAGCAAATTAACCGGCAAAACGGACCGGCAAAATACCGCCCACCGGCAATCCAGGTGGGCGGCATTCTGCCGGTCGGTTGCCGGTGAGGGGTTCGGAAGTTGGCCGACACTCGCTCGTCGCCGGTCGGGTGTGCATCGGTGTGCGTACGTCAAAAAAGGCAGGCCCAGATCCTGAGGATCTGGGCCTGCCCTGAAGTATCAAGCGCCTAGGGGCGACCTTGAGCTCACGCCGTGGTGGCGGTCTCCGCGTCAACCTCGGCGAAGAAATCGTCGGCAATGGCGCGGGCACGGTCAACGTCGGTGAGCGGTTCCCCGACGATACGTCCGGCAAGCTCGGTGGCCAGCCCGAGGACGTCCTCGCGCAGCTCGGCCTCGGCGACGACCCGATCCGCCGCGAGCTGCACGGTGGCTGCGGCGACGAGCTCCTCACGCACCCGATGCCCCTCCGCGCGAATATCAGCGAGGAGCACCACGCCTTCCTCGTGCGCAGCCTGACGGATCTGCGCGGCTTCGTGCCGGGCGGCACTCAACTCAGCCTGGTACTCGGCATGAATGCGCTGCGCCTCCCGCTCGGCTTCCGCGGCCCGCTCCAGCGTGCCCTCGGTGGCACTCTCACGCTCGGCGAGGGTCTTCTCGATCCTGGGCAGCAGCACCTTGGCTATGAGGGCGAAGACGGCAGCGAAGCAAATCGCGGCGACTATGAGATCAGAGAGATGCGGTTTCAGGGGTCCCATGGTCTGACCGTAGTGGCGCCTACTCGTGAGTATCGGCGGCTCGATGGCTTGAAATGCACTATGCGACCGGCAGATTGAGCTGGGTGTGGGGGAACGCCCGTAGCGGTGACGGTGCGGGTGCCGGGAGGTGTCGTCACGGGCGATACCGAAGTCCATTCGCCGGCGCGTGCTCCAAACCTTCCCGGCCAGGGCCCGGACGGCCACTCGGTTCGAAGGTCCAATTCCCAGCCATCCGC
Source organism: Streptomyces sp. NBC_00190 (assembly GCF_036203305.1). Taxonomy (GTDB): domain Bacteria; phylum Actinomycetota; class Actinomycetes; order Streptomycetales; family Streptomycetaceae; genus Streptomyces. The sequence continues at coordinate 2,556,011 of NZ_CP108131.1, forward strand.
CACGACGTGGTGGGCCCGCCGCACCGGGTGAAACAAACTGGCCCAGGGAGTCCCGGCGGTGCGGTCTATGACGTGTCGGGATCACCGGAGCGGGGCACAGTGCTGGGTACTTCCGAACCGCCCTGGAGGACGTCATGGCCCTACAGAAGGCAGTCGCGTTGACCGTCGTCGGCGTCGCGGCAGGTGTCGCGGGATTCCTCGCCGCATCCGGCAGGAGCCGCGCCAAGTACGGCGGTCACCTCAGCTGGCGTGACGCCGAGGACCTGTTGTCCCATCGCTCAGGCGACGGCGCGGTTCGAACGGTGTTCCCGGTCGGCTGATCTTCCGGTGGTCCGGTAATGGGGCGGCTGTCCGGCGGGAAGACCGACACGCCACGTTCGGTGGAACGTCCCAGGTTGCTCCAGTTGGCGGCGTCAGGCTGTCCCGGCAGCGCCTTCCCGGCCGACCGGCCGGCCGGCTCGCCTGACAAGGAAGAACGCCATGCCCACTGTGACGACGCGCGACGGTGTCGAGATCTACTACAAGGACTGGGGCAGTGGACACCCGGTCGTCTTCATCCACGGCTGGCCGCTGAACGCGGACGCCTGGGAGGACCAGATGAAGCTGGTCGCCGACAACGGCTTCCGGGGCATCGCCCACGACCGCAGGGGCCACGGGCGGTCCGGCCAGCCCTGGGCCGGCTACGACTTCGACACCTTCGCCGACGACCTGAACGACCTGATCAACGCCCTCGATCTGCGCGACGTCACCTTGGTGGGCCACTCCATGGGCGGCGGTGAACTCGCCCGTTACATCGGACGCCACGGCACCGACCGGATCAGCAAAGCGCTCCTGCTGTCGGCGATCCCTCCGCTGATGCTCAAGACCGACAGCAACCCCGAGGGCGTGCCGGCCGATGTGTTCGAGGGCATCCGCGACGGCATCCTCAAGGAACGCTCGCAGTTCTGGAAGGACTTCGCTCCGGCGTTCTTCGGTGCCAACCGCCCGGGAAACAGCGTCACGCAGGGCAATCTGGACGCCTACTGGCTCCTGGCCATGCAGCAGAGCATCAAGGCGGGTGTGGACTGCGTGACGGCGTTCGCGGAGACGGACTTCACCGAGGACCTCAAGAAGTTCGACGTCCCCACCCTCGTCGTGCACGGCGACGACGACCAGATCGTGCCGATCGACGCCACCGGTCGCAAGACCGCGCAGATCATCCCCGATGCGGTCCTCAAGGTCTATGAAGGCGCCGGCCACGGGATCGCCGTCGTCCCCGGGGAGAAGGAGCGGTTCAACCGGGATCTCCTGGACTTCCTCCAGAGCTGACCGCGGCCGGACGGCCATGCCGAGAGGCCGCCCGGCCGGGATCAGCCCGCGGCGTACCGGACGAAGCCGGTCCAGGTGGCGGGGGCCACGGCCAGGTGGCCGCCGTCCACGTCCTTGGAGTCCCGGATGAGGATCGCTTCGGGCATCACCGCGACCTCGACGCAATCATTGCTGTTGCTGGCGCTGTAGCTGCTCTTCACCCAGGCGACCTCGACGCAGTCGTTGCTGCTACTGGCGCTGTAACTGCTCTTGACCCAGCTCAGTGCGGAAAGGTCGCCGACCGAGGGCTTGATGCTCATGTCTCTCCCAGCGCTTTCTCGATGAAGGCTCTCGACTCCCGAGGGCTGAGGGCCTGTGATCGGATGATCCCATACCGGAGTTCGAGGATCTGGATGTCCTTGGCGCCGGTGACCAGGCGGCTCATCAGCTGCGCCTCGACGTACCCGATCGTTGAACCGTCCCGGAGCTTCAGAACCTGGATATCACCGCCCATTCCGGCGTGATCCTCGCAGTCCGTCGGCATCACCTGGATCTCGACGTTGCGCAGTCGACCGAGATCGAGCAGGTGCTCCAACTGCCTGCGCAGTACGTCCCGCCCACCGATCGGCCGCTCCAGCGTGGCCTGCTCCAGTACGAAGGTCAGGGCGGGTGACGGCTGCCGGTGGAACATCTCCTGCCGCGCCATGCGGGCGGCGACGTACCGCTCCACCACATCCGGCGAGAAGGCCGGCCGTCGGATGTCGTACAGCGCCCGCGCGTACTCCTCCGTCTGGAGCAGCCCGTGCAGGTTGTGGTTCCCGTACGCGCCCAGCTCAACCGCCCCGGACTCCAGCTTGGCCAGATCCCGGACCTTCTTGGGATAGCGGGCCCTTTCCACGTCGGCCTTCATCGCGGCGAGTTTTCCGCCCGCGCTCAGGATCTCGTCCGCCTTGTCCAGGTACTCCGGGCGAGGAATTCTGGCGCCGCGCTCGATCTTGTAGATCAGGTTCGGCCCGTATCCCATGCGCATACCGAACTGCGCGCGGTCAAGCCCGGCCGCCTCCCGCCACATTTTCAACTGGCGGCCGACGGTCGCGATAACCGCTCCCGATTCATCCTCCGGATCGAGTTCCCAACTCGACTCACTCGACTCATCGGCGCTGTCTGCGTTCACTTCCACCCCCGAGGGACAGGCTGGACAGGGTTGGACACCCTGGGACAGCCGCCGTACACAGCGGCCTCTCTCCTGTTCAGGTTACGCACGCCTCGCCACGCTGAGTCACGTGAATCAGGAAATCGCCTTCGACGCCCTCTTCCCCGCCACCCCACGCGGCGCCCGCGCCGCACGCGCGCTCGCCGCTCACCAACTGGCGGACTGGGGAGTTCCGTTCAGGGACGCGGTCCAAGTCGTCGCCGAGCTCGCCAACAACGCCGTCACCCACGGTCGCGTACCCGGGCGGAGGTTCCGGCTCCAGATGGCCGCCACGGACACCACGCTCCGTATCGAGGTGACCGACACCCGCGGCGCGTGCGCACCCGCATCCGCCGCCGAACTACCGTCTCCCGACGCCGAATCGGGCCGAGGTCTGGTCCTCGTCGCGGCGCTCGCGGACAAGTGGGGAACGACCCTCGGCCCCGTACCCCTGAAAACGGTCTGGGCGGAAATCGCTCTACCGGCGCCCGAATCACCGGATCCGGGTTTCCACGTTCCGGTTGCCCGCCGGGCGGTTCCGCACGACGTAAACCGCTTTAAGAACCCAGGGAAATGACCTCACCAAACCAAACCAGGACCGCTCACTCGGTCGGGTGAATGCGGCCAACCTGGCTGGCGGATAGGCCAATTCAAGGTGCAGGCTCAGCCTCGACAACCCCAAACATGCGAACGGCCCCCGACGGGACTGGCATCCCGGCCGAGGGCCTCACCGCTCAGGAAGAATCGAGCTTCCAGTGGCTGAGCAGCACCTTAGCGCGCCTCCGCGCACTCCGCGCACTCCGTACCGCATTCTGAGGCCTGGTGTCATGCACGAGAAAGACTCCCAGGCCGAGCGCTACGTCAAGATCGACAACAACCTCGCCCAGCACGGCGAGTTGAGCTTGACGGCGATCGGCCTGTCCACGCACATCCAGTCACTGCCCACCGGCGCCGATGTGTCGATCAAGGCCCTGGCGCAGCGGTTCACCGAGGGCGAGGCCCGCATCGCCTCGGCCCTGCGCGAACTGGAAGCCCACGGCTACCTGTCCCGGACCCGGGAGCGACTTCCGTCGGGGCAGATCTTCACCCGTACGGTGTCGTACAACATCCCGCTCTCCAAGCGCCTGAAGGCGGCGGAACCCGTCGGCCGAGCCCCCGCGCCGGCCCCCGCACCGCGCCAGGTCCAGGCTCCGGACCCCGACCCGGACCCCGAACCGGCACCGGCACCGGCACCGATCCCCCGGGCCAAGGCAACTCCACCCCTCCCCGCCCCCGCCGTCCCCGGGGCACACCGGGAGGCCGCCGAGCTCCTCGCCCGCCTGCGGCTGCGCGACCCCCGGCTGCTGCTCTCGGAGCGCGACGTGGCGCGCCTGGCTCCCGGCGTCACCACCTGGCTGGAGCGCGGCCTGAGCCCGGCCGCCGTCAGCGGCACCCTGGCGGGGTGCCTCCCGGCGGAGCCGATCCGGTCTCCCGCCGCCCTTCTGGCCCACCGCCTGAGGGAGTACCGCCCGCCCCTGCTCCCGGATCGGCCGTCCTTCGCCCTGCCCGCAGAGCGGCAGATCCAGCCCTTCCAGACCTGCGACGGCTGCGACCGCGCCTTCCGCTCCGCCACCCCGGGTCAGTGCGGCACCTGCGCCGCGGCCGAGGCCGCGTGACCTCACAGGGCTGTCTGCCCGCCGCCGAACACCTCCTTGAGGAGCCTCTGCGTCGCCTTCTGGAAGGCCCCTGCCAGGGACAGTGCGGCGTCGTCGACATAGTTCAGCGCGGCGGTCAGGGTCTTGCTGCCGTCGGGCGTGCTGTACATCAGCGCCGCATGACCCGCCATGCCGCCGTTGTGGGTGATGACGGTGCCGCCGTTTTCACCCGCGTCCTGCACGAACACCCCGAGGCCGTAGCCGGCCTTGGGATGCGGCTTGCACATCTCGGCCAGCAGCGGGGCCGGCAGGAGCTTGCCGCCCAGCAGTGCGGAGATGAACGTGTGGAGGTCCTGGGTGGTCGAGATCATGTCGCCGCCGCTGGAGATCCAGGAGGGGTTCTGGCGGGTGACGTCGACGGTCTTCACCTCGCCGGCCTCCTCGTACCGGTAGTAGGCGTGGGCGTGCGGCTCGGGGATGTCCGACTCGGTGGTCGGCGCCACGGTGTCCGACAGCCCGAGCGGCCCCAGGATCAGCCGCTGCATCTCCTCGGCGACCGAACGGCCGGTGATCTTCTCGATCAGCAGCCTGGCCAGCACGTAGTTGGTGTTCGAGTAGCTCCAGTCCGCCCCCGGCGCGAACCGCGCCGGCTTGGACAACGCCAGCTCCACCAGCTCCTGCGGCCGGTAGGTCTTGAACCGGTTGTCCACCCACTCCTGGCCTGCGGTCGTGGCGGGGATCCCCGGAGCGAAAGTCCCGTCGTCGTAGTACTCGCCGGTGAAGTTGAACACCCCGCTGGTGTGCTGCAACAGCATCCGCACCGTGATCTGCCGGTCCAGCCCGGACTCGGGCAGGTGGTCGGCCACCGGGTCGTCCAGCCCGATCCTGCCCTCGGCCACCAGTTGCAGCACCACGGTCGCGGTGAAGGTCTTGGTGTTGCTGCCTATCCGGACATGCCCGTTCGTCGGGGGCGTGGCGGTCGCGCCCAGCTCGCGCACCCCGGCGCTACCGACCCACTCGCCCCGCTCATCGTGCACACGCATCGTCACGCCGGTGAAGCCGGACGCGGCCATCTCCTCGATGACCTCCTGCAGCTCCGGGCGATCCTGGTCGGTAAGGGTGATGGACATGGTGATGTGCTCCTTGAGAACTGTTGTGAAATCCGATGGAAGGGACGAGCTCGCCGCGCCTGAGGGGTGCCCCTCTTACCGGCTGCGGGCGGTGATGTCGCCGTAGGCGGTGGTCGCGTGGATGTTCAGGCCGGCGGCGGCGCCGTCGGTGTTGTGGAGTGCGTTGTGGATGCGGCCGTAGGAGGTGCCGGCGTCCAGGGAGGCGGAGACTCCGCGGGCGGCGCCGACCGAGATCTCGCCGGCCTCGGTGCGCAGTTCGACCGTGCCGCGCACGGCCTCGGTGATGCGCAGGTCGCCCTTCTGGGTGCTGATCTGCGCCGGGCCGCCCAGGCGGCCGACCGTGATGTCACCGGCCTGGAGGGTGAGGCGGGCGCTGTCGGTCTCGTCGAGCTTGACGGTGGCCTGCGCGGCCTCGAAGGTGACGTCGCCGAGCCGTCCGACGCCCCGCAGTTCCGCGCTGGCCGCCTTCGCCTCGACGCGGGAGCCGGCCGGCAGCTGGACCGTCACCTCGACGGAACCGGAGTTGCCCAGGATCCGGTTCTTCGCCGCCGGGGCCGCGATCCGCAGGACGCCGTCGGCGTATACGACCTCGATCTGCTCCGCCGCCTTCACGTCACGCCCCTTGGAGGCGTCCGCGGGCAGGACCTCGACCGTGGTGTCGGCCCGGTCCGCGGCGATGAACCGGATGCGCCCCGCGGGAATGTCCAGGACGGCGGCGACCGGGGCGGCGGTGTCGAACTTCAGCATGGCGTTTTCCTTTGACTCGCTGTTTCCGATGAGGGAAAAGCTACGTTGCGTTCAAAGACTGGGCAACATACTCGTTGCGCAGAAATGCCATTACCGCAGGTCAAAGCCAGGAAATCGTTGCAACGGTCTAACGTCTAACGCAACAAACCCCACCCCACTCGTTGCAATGAATTGAGAGTGAACGCTATGTCGGAGGCGCCCGGGAGCCACGGACCCGCCTGAAATTCGTTCTCGTCGCCGGGCAACCGAATCCGAGCGGGAGGTGGTCAAGAGGGCGAAGGGGGTGGCGATGCACGCCGAGCAAGAAGCTCAGTTCCAGTCGTTCGTGGCCGCGCGCTGGTCTCATCTGGTGCGGACCGCGTACCTGTTGACCGGCGATCCGCATGACGCGGAGGACGTGACCCAGACGGCGCTCGCGAAGGCGTACCGCTCGTGGCGGCGCGTCTCGCGCAGCGACAGTCCGGAGGCGTACGTGCGCCGGATGCTGGTCAGTTGCAATAACGACCGGTTCCGCAAGCGCCGGGTACCGGAGCGGCTGACGGACGCCGTGCCGGACACGTCGGTGCGCGACAACGCCGTCGCGTGGGCCGATGAGCGCAACGTACTGATGGCCGCGTTGGCCGAACTGCCCGCCCGGCAGCGGGCGGTCGTGGTCATGCGGTACTGGGAGGACCTCTCCGAAGCCGAGACCGCCGACGTCCTGGGCTGTTCCCAGGGCACGATCAAGAGCCAGGCGTCCAAGGCGCTGGCCAAGCTGCGCGCATGGCCCGGGCTGGGCCGGATCACGACGACGACGAACGAGATGAGTGAAAGGGCGGTCCTGTGAGCGGGCGAGGCGACGGCGGACCGGACGGATTCGAGCTGGACCTGCGGGAGTGGATGGCCCAGGACGCGGAGGCCGTACGCCCCGCCGCAGTTCCGTATCAGGCGATCGTGCGGCAGGGCCGCGTGGAGCGGCGGCGCAGGCTGGCGGTGGCGGGGGCGGCGCTGGTCGCACTGGCCGTCGTACCGGCCACGGCGATCGCCGTCACCGGCGACGGCGATGGCGGCGGGCCGTCCGACCGGGTGTCCGCGGCGGGCGGCGGCCCGACGCCGAGCGGGGTGGTCCAGCCGCCCCAGCGGACTCGCCTGCCGCAGTTTCCCGCGACTCCCGGGCAGCTCACCGACGACATCAGCTTCGAGCAGGCCGGCATCAAGCTGGTCGAGTGCCTCGACTTCAACCGCCAGCACTCCGGCGGGGCGGGGGCCAAGCCGCAGGACCTGGGCGAGGCCTCCGACTACCGGATCCTGCTCGCACTGCGCAGTACCGGCAACGACAACAGCCCGGGCGACGGCCAGTTCATCGTCGCCGTCAAGGACGCCCCGACGCAGATCCGGCTCATCTGCAACGTCAAGAACGGCCGGACGAGTGGCGTCAACATCTCGGCCGGCGGCGACGCGAACCCCGAGAGCGGGGCCGTCGTCCCCGACATGAACGCGGGCAAGCTCCACCTCCAGCGGCTGAGCGGCGAAGGCCCGTGGAAGCTGCCCTACCGCTGGGGCAGCATCGGCACCGTCGTCGACCCTCGCGTCGCCCGGGTCACCGTCACCTACGGCGGAGCCACCGCCGAGGCCGTGATCGACCACGGATGGTTCGCCGCCACCGGCGTGCTGGACCGGCCCGTCACCAGGACTCCCCGGATCCAGGGCTACGACGCCCAGGGCACGCAGGTCTACGACTCCGACCAGGACAGGTCCTACAACAAGACCATCCCGTAACGGGACGGAGAGCAAGGCCTCGCCGCCGTACGGGGGTCGGCGTCGAGGTCCTGTGCCGCTATGCCCCTACGCCCCGTAGAACAGTTCGTCCACCACGGCCCGGGCCCGGCGGGTGATGCGCCGGTAGTCGTCCAGCATCTCGCCGACCGTGCCCTCGGCGTAGCCGAGGTAGCGGCCCACCGCCGCCAGCTCGCGGGCCTCGGACGGGAACGTGTCCCCGGCCCGGCCTCGGACCAGCATCACGGCGTTGCGGACCCGGGTGGCCAGTACCCAGGCCTCGTCCAGGATCTGCGCCTCCTCCGTCGGGATCAGCCCGGCCGCGTGGGCGGCGGCCAGGGCCTCGCGGGTACGGGTGGTGCGCAGGCCCGGTTCGGCCCAGGCGTGCCGCATCTGCATCAGCTGGACGGTCCACTCGACGTCGCTGAGGCCGCCGCGGCCGAGCTTGGTGTGCAGGGTCGGGTCGGCGCCGCGCGGCAGCCGCTCGGACTCCATGCGGGCCTTGAGCCTGCGGATCTCCCGTACGGCGTCCTCGCCGAGCCCCTCCATCGGGTAGCGCAGCGGGTCGATCAGGTCGATGAAGCGGCGGCCGAGGTCCTCGTCGCCCGCCACGGGTTCGGCGCGCAGCAGGGCCTGGCTCTCCCAGGTCAGGGACCAGCGCCGGTAGTACGCGGCGTAGGAGGCCAGTGTGCGCACCAGGGGGCCGGAGCGTCCTTCGGGGCGCAGGTCGGCGTCGATGAGCAGCGGCGGGTCCGCGGTGGGCAGCTGGAGCAGCCTGCGCATCTCGGCGACGACCGCCTGGGCGGCCTTCGCGGACTCCTGCTCGTCGACGCCTTCGCGGGGTTCGTGGACGAACAGGACGTCGGCGTCGGAGCCGTAGCCCAGTTCGTGGCCGCCGAAGCGGCCGACGCCGATGACGGCGAAACGGGTGGGCAGGGTGTCGCCCCAGTGGGACTGGACGGCGGCGCGCAGGGCGCCGGCGACGGTGGCGGCGGTGAGGTCGGAGACGGCTCCGCCGACCCGGTCGACGAGGGCTCCGTGGTCCTCCTCGGCGGGGCTGTCCTCCGTACCGTACGAGCGGATGATGTCGGCGGCGGTGGTGCGGAAGAGCTCGCGGCGGCGCACCCCGCGGACGGCGGCGACGCCGGCTTCGGCGCTGTCGGCGCGGCCGACGGCGGCGAGGACCTCCTGCTCCAGGGCCTCGTGGGTACGGGGCTGGAGGCCTTCGGGGTCGCCGAGCAGGGCGACGGCCTCGGGGGCGCGCATGAGGAGGTCGGGGGCGAGGCGGCCGGCGGACAGGACGCGGGCGAGGTTCTCGGCGGCGGCGCCCTCGTCGCGCAGCAGCCGCAGGTACCAGGGCGTCTTGCCGAGGGCGTCGGAGACCTTGCGGAAGTTCAGCAGGCCGGCGTCCGGGTCGGCGGAGTCGGCGAACCAGCCGAGGAGGACCGGCAGCAGGGTGCGCTGGATGGCGGCCTTGCGGGTGACGCCGGAGGCGAGGGCTTCGAGGTGGCGCAGGGCCGACGCCGGGTCGGCGTACCCGAGGGCTTCGAGGCGCTGGCCAGCGGCGCGCGGGGAGAGCCGGGTCTCGCCGGGGGTGAGCTGGGCGACGGCGTCCAGGAGCGGCCGGTAGAAGAGCTTCTCGTGCAGGCGCCGGACCACGGAGGCGTGCCTGCGCCAGGCCTTGTTGAGCTCGGCGACGGGTTCGGTGCGCAGGCCGAGCGAGCGGCCCAGGCGCCGCAGGTCGCCCTCGTCCTCGGGGACGAGGTGGGTGCGGCGCAGCCGGTAGAGCTGGATGCGGTGCTCCATGGCGCGCAGGAAGCGGTACGCGTCGTGCAGTTGGGCGGCGTCGGCGCGGCCGACGTAGCCTCCGGCGGCCAGGGCGTGGAGGGCGTCGAGGGTGGTGCCGGAGTGCAGGGTGGCGTCGTGGCGACCGTGCACGAGCTGGAGCAGCTGGACGGCGAACTCGACGTCGCGCAGGCCGCCGGGGCCGAGTTTGAGTTCGCGGTCGACCTGGGCGGCGGGGATGTTGTCGACGACGCGGCGGCGCATCTTCTGGACGTCGGCAACGAAGTTCTCGCGCTCGGCGGCCTGCCAGACCAGGGGGCTTATGGCGTCGACGTACCCGGCGCCGAGGGCTTCGTCCCCGGCGACGGCGCGGGCCTTGAGGAGGGCCTGGAACTCCCAGGTCTTGGCCCAGCGTTGGTAGTAGGCGAGGTGGGAGGCGAGGGTCCGGACGAGGGGGCCGTTGCGGCCCTCGGGGCGGAGGTTGGCGTCGACGGGCCAGATGGTGCCCTCGACGGTGGTCTCGGAACAGATCCGCATGAGGTGGGAGGCGAGGCGGGTGGCGGCCTGGATGCCCTTGCCCTCGTCGATTCCGTTCACGGCCTCCCCGACGAAGATGACGTCGACGTCGGAGACGTAGTTCAGCTCGTTGCCGCCGCACTTGCCCATCGCGATGACGGCGAGGCGGCACTGGGCGGCGTCCTCGGGTGCGGCGGCGGAGGCGATGCGCAGGGCCGCGCGGAGGGTGGCGGTGGCGAGGTCCGCGAGCTCGGCGGCGGTCTGGGAGACGTCTATGGTCCCGCAGACGTCTCGGGCGGCGATGGAGAGCAGGCAGCGGCGGTAGGCGACGCGGAGCGCGACGGGGTCGTGGGCGTCGGCGAGGCCCTGCTCGAACTCGGGGAGCCCGGGGTGCAGGTCGGCGGCCTCGTAGGTGACGAGGGCCTGCCAGTCGCGGGGGTGGCGGGCGAGGTGGTCGCCGAGTGCCTCGGAGGCGCCGAGCACACCGAGGAGGCGGTCGCGCAGCGGCTTGGCGCTGACGAGGGTGTCGAGGAGCCCGGGCAGTTCGTCGGCGGGCTGCGCCTCGGCGAGCCGTACGAGTCCGAGGAGGGCGAGGTCGGGGTCGGCCGTCGCCCCGAGGGCGTCGAGGAGCACCGGATCGGTGCGTACGGCGGCCAGCACGTCGGCGTCGAGCAGCCGGCCCGCGGCGGAGGGGTCGGTGAAGCCGCTGCGCAGCAGCCGGATGAAGGTGCTGCTCCTGCGTCCCGGGACTGTCATCCCGCCGCCTCCCGCGGTTGTCGCTGCCACTGCCCTGGCGTGCCTGGAGTGAGCCTATCCGGCGCAGGCGTTCGACTCACCGCGACGTATCATGATCACGGTTATCCGATTATCCGAAGATTTATGACGTGATGGGGACCGCTCCCCGCAGACCGGTGACGAGGAGCCCCATGTCCGACGCACGCCCCGGCCCTGGCCCTGGTCCCGGTCCCGGTGCGGCTCGGCAGGACCCCGGAGCCTGGGACCCGCAGGGTCCGTCGGGCCACCCCGGCTGGGAACAGGCGCCGCCGCCCGGTCCCGCGTGGCAGCACCACGGGGCCGGAGCCTGGGACCCGCAGGACCCGTCGGGCCACCCCGGCTGGGAACAGGCGCCGCCCCCCGGTCCCGCGTGGCAGCACCACGGGGCCGGAACCTGGGACCCGCAGGACCCGTCGGCCGACACCGCCTGGGAACGGGCGACCCCGCCGACGGCTGACGGGCGGGCCGGCACGGGCGAAGCCCCGGAGCCGCACGTCCCCGCCGGGCGCAGGGCCGCGCGGCGGGCCCGCGCGGCCGAGGGCACCGGCGGCCGGCGCGGCAGGGCGAAGACCCCCGCCGCGCCGGAGCCGAAGCGCGGGCGCCGGGCCAAGGCTCCCGCCACCGCCGACTCGCCCACCGCGCCGGAGGCGAAGCGCGGGCGCCGTCGCGCAGCGGGCTCGGCCCCGGCCGCCACCGGATCACGCACCACGCCGCAGGCGAAAGGGCGCCACCGGGCCGGGCTCGTCAAGGTCGTCGCCTTCTGTGCGGCCACCGCCGCCGGCAGCATGCTCCTGCTTCGGGGCAACGACGCCCTCGCCCGCCTGGAGTCCCCCGCCGCTCCCGAGAGCAGGGCCGCGGCCCCGGCGGCCGCCGCCGACGCGCCCGACCCCGGCCGGGTGCTCCAGATCGTCGCGCACCCGGACGACGACCTGTATTTCATGAATCCGGACCTGCGCTATTCCATATCCGCCGGCCACCCCGTGACCTCGGTCTACCTGACCTCCGGCGAGGCCGACGGCATCAACGCCGTCGCCGCCAAGGAGGCCGGCACCCCGGCCAACAAGCCCAGGTACGCCGAGGCCCGACAGAACGGCATCCGCGCCGCCTACGCCAAGATGGCCACCGGCGACCGCAGCAGCGCCTGGAAGCGCACCGTCGTCCCGACCAAGGGCGGCGGCCAGGCCGAGGTCGACGTCCTCGTCGCCAAGCCCGAGGTGAACCTCGTCTGGCTGCAGCTGCGCGAGGCCGGCAACGTGTACGACGACGTCCCGGACAGCCTGCACGGCCTGTGGGACGGCAAGGTCCCCCGCCTGGAGTCGATGCTCACCTCCGGCACCCCGGTCAAGCAGCGGTTCGCGTACACGAAGGACCAGGTCGTCCAGACCCTCGTCGGCGTCCTGGAGCAGTACCGGCCGACCACCGTCCGCTCCCAGGACCCGACCCCCGGCCGGCACCCCGACACCAAGCACTACACCGACCACCAGGACCACTTCTACGGCGCCCGCTTCGCGCAGCTGGCGACCGCGGCGTACGCGAAGGACGTCAAGGACCGGCCGCACTTCGCGGTGCAGAACTACCTCGGCTACTTCAACGGCTCCCTGCCCAGCGCCCTGGACCCGGACGAGGCCAAGGAGAAGCTGGACATCCTGGGTACGTACGCCTGGCTCGACAGGCAGAACCACTGCGGCAGCGACGCCGGCTGCGGCGACCTCAAGATCTCCGACCACCCGGCGGGCAACCGCTGGTCCGACTCCATCAACTACGCGCGCGGCACCAGCACCTCCTGGCTGACCTCCGACAAGGAGTACGGGCTGTGGGCCTTCAAGGTGCTCGACGGCCGGGTCGCCGTCTGGCACCGGACGGGCCTGATCGGCCGCTGGAGCGGGCCGGTCCTGCTTCCCGGCACCGGCATGGACCCGGGCATGTCCACCGTCACCCTGAAGGACGGCCGGATAGCCGCCTTCGGCACCCGTACCTCCTTCGGCGCGAAGCCCGCCGACTACAGGCGCGAGGTCGTCTACGCGGTCCAGCAGCGCCCGGGCTCCGAGGAGTTCGGGGAATGGCAGTCGCTGGGCACCCCGGAGACCGCGGACGAGAACTGGACCTCCGACATCAGCGCGCCCGCCGTCTCGGTCGACGGCACCGGCCAGCTGGCGGCGTACGTCCGCGACGGCGCGTCCACCCTGCGCGGGCGGGTGCAGCAGGCGGGCGGCGGCTGGGGCCCGTGGGAGAAGTACGGCGGCGCCGATCTGCACGGCACCCCGGCCACCGCGACCGACGGCGCCGGGCGGCGGATGGTGTTCTCCTCGACGTCCAAGACGGTGGTGGGCTGGGTGCAGCCGAAGCCGGGCGCCGCGCTGGGGCCGGCCACCGCCACCGGGCTGCCCGACACCACGCTCCCGCTCACCGCGGAGGGCCGCGAGGGCGGGGTACGGCTGTGGTTCCGCAAGCCGGGATCCGGCAACGTCCGTACCGCCCTGCTGACGGGTGACGGCGGGCTGAAGGTGAACCACCTCACCGACCTCGGCGGCCTCCAGGGCTTCGGCGCGGTGACGGCGAGCGGGCACGTGCTGGCGGGCCGCACGGCGGGCGGGCAGCTGGGCTCGGGCCTCGGGGAGGGGCGGCCGTGGGAGCGGTCGCCGCTGATGTTCGTCGGTGCGCCTTCCTCGACGATGACCGGGAAGAACCTGGTCAGCCTGGCGGTGCTGGGGATGGACGCGCGGCTGTACGTGACCTCGTCGGCGGACGCGCCGGACGCGCACCTGGCGCCCTGGCAGCCGGTGGGCCCGCCCAACACGGCTCCGTAGCGGAAGCCCGGCGCCCGGGAGCCCCAGCACGTGGGAGCCCAGCGCCGGGGGTCCGACGCCCGGGCGCCCAACACCCCCTATCCGCACGCCGGTTGGGACCGCGGTGCGGACGGATATCCTCCACTTTCCTGTCACATATCAGGACCAAAAGCTCCACAACGCACCGGCGCAGCCGGCCGTCTTCGGAAAGCAGGAGCAATCGGCGAAATCGGCGAACCAAGTTCCCTGATTTCGCCTCTCTCTGACTGCTCAGCGGTTTTTCCCGCCCGGAACGAACCCAAGGCGTGACCGATGCCCTTGACCCGTCGCCGCTTCGCGGCTCTGCTCACCGCGCTGACGGCCGGTGCCACCGGCGTGTTCGCCGTGGCCTCCGGCCAGCAGACGCCGGCCGAGGCCACGGCGGAGACGGGCCCGGTCGCGGCCCTGCCCGCGAGCGTCACCGCCGGGTCGGTCGTCCAGATCGTCGCCCACCCCGACGACGACCTGTTCTTCATGAACCCCGACCTCAGCCGGTCGCTGCTGTCCGGCATACCGGTGACCACCGCCTACCTCACCTCCGGCGAGGCCGACGGCCGCAACGAGGCGCACGGCGCGAGCGTCAAGGACCCGGAGCAGCCTGCCGACCGCACCCACTACGCGGAGGCGCGGCAGAACGGCATCCGCTCCGCCTACGCCCAGATGGCGACCGGCGACCGGACCAGCGCCTGGAAGCGCACCGTCATACCCACCGCGGGCGGGGGCCAGGCCGAGCTCGACGTCCTCATCGCGAAGCCGCAGGTCAACCTGGTCTGGCTGCAGCTGCGCGAGGCCCGCAGCACCGGCGAGGACACCCCCGACAGCCTGCGCGGCCTGTGGAACGGCAAGATAGCCGCGCTGGGTGCCCAGCTGACCTCCGGCACCCCGGTCAAGCAGCAGTTCACGTACACGAAGGACCAGCTGATACAGGCGATAGCCGGGGTCCTGGCACGCTACCGGCCGACGACGATACGCATGCAGGACCCGACGCCGGGCCGGTACGGGGACCCCGGCACCGGCAAGTACACCGACCACCAGGACCACATGTACGGGGCGCGGTTCGTGCAGGCCGCCACCACCGCGTACGCCGCCCAGGTCACGGACCGCCCGCACTTCTCGGTCCAGAACTACCTCGGCTACCACAACAGCACCCTCCCGCACGCGCTGGACCCGCAGACGGCCGAGACGAAGACCGGCTACCTGAAGACGTACGCCTGGCACGACCACCAGGACTACTGCGGCTCCCCCTCGGGCTGCGGCGACCGGAAGGTCGCGGGCAACCCGACCGGGCGCAACTGGGCCCAGTCGCTGCGCTACAGCCGCGCCGACCACAGCTCCTGGCTGGCCGAGGGCACGCCCGGCCGGCTCTGGGCCTTCGCCACGCTGGACGGGCAGACCGCCTACTGGACCCGGGCACCCGGCGGCGACTGGGCGGGACCGGCCCTCCTCCCGGGTACGGGCATCGACCCCGGGGCGAGCACCGCACGCTTCCCGGACGGGCGGATCGCGGTCGTCGCCACCCGCACGGCTTTCGGCCCGGTACCGACGGGCTACCTGCGCGAGGTCGTGTACGCCGTCCAGTCCGCGCCCGACGGCCCGTTCGGCCCGTGGCAGTCGCTCGGCAGCCCCGAAGTGGCCGACGAGGACGGCACGTCGGCGATCAGCGCTCCCTCGGCGGGCGTGGACGCGGACGGCCGGCTCACCGTGTACCTCCGCGACGCCCGGCGCACGCTGCGCGCCACCGCCCAGCTGCCGGGCGGCGGCTTCTCCGCCTGGCGGCGCCTGGGTGGCGAGGACCTGCAGGGCGACCCGGTGACGGCGGTCGACTCGGCCGGACGCCGCCACGTGTACGCCACCACCACGAAGTCGGTCCTGGCCTGGACCCAGGCCGGCCCGGGCTCCCCGCTGTCCGGGCCGTCGGAGACGGGCCTGCCCGCCACGACGGTCCCCCTCTCGGCGGCCCCGGACGGCGCGGGCGTCCGCCTGTACTTCCGCCGCCCCGACTCGGGGGTCGTCCGCACCGCCCTGGTCACGGCCGGCCCGGGCAAGCCCCAGGTCTCCAGCGTCGCGGAGGCGGGCGGCCGGGCGGGCTACGGCGCGGTCGCCGGCGCGGGCCGCCTCATCTCGGGCCGCGCGGACAGCGGCACCATCGGCACGACGGGCCTGGGCGGCCCGCCCGCGTGGACGGAGTCCGCGATGCTCTACGCGGGCGCCCCGGCGGCCGTCCTCGAACTCTCGGGCGCCACCACGGCGGTCCTCGGGCTGGACGCGCAACTCCACATCACATCGACCCCGCGCGCCTCGACCACCCCGGCCTGGCACCGCGCGGTCCGCTGAAGGGCGTGACGCAATCCCCGAAATTTGAAGATCTTTCTAGAAACATATTCCATAACTGCCTTCCGTGGGGCGACACTTGTCGTGCGTCATCCCCAGGCCGACGAGGAGCGTCGGAACCCTGTGCGAGGAGGCTTCTGGTGAAGATCAAGGGCTTCAAGTTCTTCTGCGGGGAGTGCCGGTACCGCACTTCCCTGACGAAGCAGTCCAAGGCCCTGGAGGACATCCAGGACCACTACGACCGCAAGCACTCGGGGAACTACCCACCCGAATTCCTCTACGCGGCCAAGGTCAAGCGCGGCCTTTTCGGCTAGTCCCAGCAGGGCGCGGGCGAGCCGTCGATCTCTGCGCCGACCAGTACTTCGACTCCGGTTCCGGCCCCGAAGTCGGGTGCGGTCTCCACCTCGGTGTGGCCCGCCGGGGGTGAGGCCCGGGGCGGCTTCGCGTCGAGGATCGCGAGGGACGACATGTCCTTCAACCGCTGCTCCGAGTCCTCGCACGACACGGACGGGCCGATCAGGGAGCAGCCGGCCAGACCGTCGGCGAGCACGGTGACGAGGGAGGCCGACAGCAGGAGGGCGGTCGGACGGCCGGTCCGGGCAGGTACACGATGCTCCAGCGGTGTCGCTCTGGGCGGGGGGCGAAGGGGGCAGCGGGACGGGTCATAGCCCCGGTCCCGCAGACCGTAACGCTCCGGCGCGTCGACACCTGCGGCCGGCCCGGCTTGATGCCCGGCGGCATCAGCGGCTCAAGCCGGGCCCACTGGCCATTCGCCGGATCCCCACGTACCACAGCGCGCCGGGCCGCACCCGCTGCTCGCGGGTACGGCCCGGCGACGGTGCGGACTCAGCCGCGGCCGACGGCCCGACGGCGCAGCAGCGCGAACCCGGCGGCGCCGACACCCGCGGCAGCGATCACGCCTCCGCCGATGAGGTTGTTCCGCTCGCCGCCCCCGTCCCCGTCTCCGAACTCGGCGCCGGCGGCGACGGGACCCTTGGGCACCACGCTGGTCTGGCCCGTGCCGGTACCACTGCTCTTACCGGCGCCTTCGAGGGTGCAGCCCTTGGGCAGCGCGGGGAAGTCCTGGGTGCCGTATCCGGTGCTTCCGCCCTGGGTCTTGGTCTTGAGCTTGGGCGTAGCGCTGTAGGGGTTGAGGATCTCGGCGTAAATGCCCGCCGACGCCGGGAGCTTGGGGTGTGCGCGGTCGAGAGTGCCCAGCCTCTTGATCGGGTCACCGGGTCCGTCTTCGAAGGTCACCGAAGGGCCCTTCGGGCTCATGGTCATCCGCGCGCTGGTGCCGGCACCGATGTCGTTCACCGCGGTCACGGTGCAGTGGTCGGCAGTGGTGGACGCCGCGGAAGCGACGGCCGGAGTGAGGGCCGCACCCGTCAGCGCGGCCGTGACGACGGCGGCGCACAACATGGTGCGGCGGATGGCGGTGGCGTAGGTCGACATGAACGACTCCAGGCAGAGGAATGGGCGGGAAGAGTCGCAATGCCGCCCCCTCTGTCGTGTGGGGCCGCTGAGGCGTGGCGGTTCTGCTGATATGAACCTATCGATCACCTTCGCCGGAACTATCCGTTCCCTGTCACAGGCTCGTGACATGCAGACCTGCACGGAAGTTCCGGGCGCCCCGGGCGTCCAGGGCCAAGACGGCCGGCCTGGTCGAACTTCGCGTAACGCACGCGGATATGAGCAGATTTCTACCCGTTCAACCCTATGGTGGCGTGGTGAACGGTCACCAGCGGGTGCGGGACGACGAGGGGAGCTCGGCCCGGATCCTCGCGCTGTCGGACGGCGTCTTCGCCATCGCGATGACGCTGCTGGCGCTGGACATCGCGCTGCCCGCCGGACTGGACCCGGCCGGTTTCGAAGAGTCGCTGGCGGACGTGGTGCCCAACCTGTGGGCGTACGCCCTCAGCTTCGCGGTCATCGCAGCGTTCTGGCGGGGCCACCATCAGGTCTTTCGGTACGTGCGGGACGTGGACGGCACCGTCGTCAAGCTCGGTTTGCTGAACCTCGGGCTGATCGCCCTGATGCCCTTCCCCACCACCCTGCTGGCCGAGTACGGGGGCCAGCCGCAGTCGGTGGCCGTCTACTCCGGCGCCGTCGCGGCCATCGGGGCCGCACAGCTCGCGCTGACGGTCGTGCTGTGGAAGCGCCCGTGGCTGAGCAGCACGGCGATGCCCGATCCCGTGGCGCACAACGACGTGCTCGACATGGCGTCGACGGTGCTGGTCTTCGCCGTCGCCGTGCCGCTCGCCTTCGTCTCCCCGGTGGCCGCGGAGCTGTGGTGGGCGGTGCTGGTCCCGGTCAAGGTGGTGCTGGGCCGGCAGGGCAAACGCCTGCGCGCGGCCCCGTAGCGGTGTCGCGCATCCAGGCACTGTGTGAGGCGCCATTCGGGGGAACAACGGGTGTCGCGCACAGAAGGGCCGCAGGTGCGGCTCCTACGTTCGGCTGCCATGACGTACGCACCGAGTGACCGCACCTCCGGCCCCACCCGTCGCACCGCGCTTGCCGGGCTCGTCGGCGGGACCGGGGCCGTGCTGGCCGCCGGGTGCACACAGTCGGGCGCCACGCCCGCGAACGCGCCCGCACCCGCCCCCTCGGAGTCGGCCTCCGCTCCCGCGGGCGGACCCACGCCCGGCGTGATGACCCTCTTCAAGGACCCCGCCTTCAACTTCAGCGGGCTCCTGGCGCTCGGCGGGTCCGGTTTCGGCGGCGCCGAGGTGGGCGAGGTACTCACCGCCGTGAACGCGATCAACAAGGCCGGCCTCTCGGCCCAGACGTACACCGAGACCTTCAGGAAACTCGGCGATCAGCTCATGGGGCAGCCCCAGGGCAGCAAGCCCGACCAGCAGACCACGCGCTTCCGCGCCCTGCGGGCCGCGCAGTACTACGCCCAGGCCCTGTTCTTCGTCCTCGGCTCCGACGACCCGGGCAGCGAGGAGCAGCTGTACAAGGCGGGGCGCGGCGCCTGGGACACGTTCTGCAGACTGTGCGACCCGGCGCCGGTGACGGCGAAGGTCCCGTACCAGAAGACGCCGCTGCCGGTGTGGTTCTTCCGGCCGGACACCTCGGGTGAGCGGCGCCCCACCGTGATCCTCACGAACGGCAGCGACGGGCAGGACGTCGACATGTGGACCTACGGCGTCTCGGCCGCCCTGGCACGCGGCTGGAACGCCCTGGTGTACGACGGGCCGGGCCAAGGGCAGCTGCTCTTCGTCGACCAGGTGGTCTTCACGCCGCGCTGGGAGACCGTCGTGACGCCGCTCGTCGACTGGCTGGTCGCCCGCCCGGACGTGGACACGGACAGGATCGCCCTGACCGGGCTGAGCATGGGCGGGAACCTGGCACCCCGGGCCGCGGCCTTCGAGAGCAGGATCGCCGCTGTGGTGGCGATGCCCGGCTGCTTGTCGCCGTGGCTCGGCTTCCCTCCGGAGCTCCGGAAGATCGTCACCCCGGACAAGGAGGAGACGAACGCCATCTGGAACAAGGAGGTCGTCCCCCAACTGCCCCCGGAGGCGGCCGCGACGATGAAGAAGCGCATCGAGCCCTTCTCCGTGCCGGCGATGCTGGACGCCCGCAAGGGGAAGATGTTCACCGACTTCTGGACCCCCGCCAAACTCATCGAGTCGCTGGACATCACGAACGTCATCGGCCGCATCAAGATCCCCACGCTGGTCCTCGACTACGACTACGAGCAGTTCTATCCCGGCCAGCCGCGCCTGATGTTCGACAAACTGACGACTCCCAACAAGGACTACCTGAAGCTCACCGCGGCCACCGGCGCCCAGCTGCACTGCTCCCCGATGGCCCCGCAGCAACACTGCGACGTCGTCTTCGACTGGCTGCAGGAGCAACTCCCGGCCACCTGACGCACAACGACTCCGGGCCGGTGGTCAGTGACCACCGGCCCGGAGTGTCGTGCATGCCCCGATGGGGCTGTGAGCTGCGGCTACAGCACCGGGAGGTTCTTGCGGAGTTCGAAGGCCGTGACCTCCGAGCGGTATTCCTCCCACTCCTGCTTCTTGTTGCGCAGGAAGAAATCGAAGACGTGCTCGCCGAGGGTTTCGGCGACCAGTTCGCTGCGCTCCATCAGGGCGATGGCCTCGCCGAGGTTCTGCGGGAGGGGTTCGATGCCCATCGCGCGGCGTTCGGCGTCGGAGAGGGCCCAGACGTCGTCGTCGGCGCCCGCCGGGAGTTCGTAGCCCTCCTCGATGCCCTTCAGGCCGGCGGCCAGCAGGACGGCGTACGTGAGGTACGGGTTGGCACCCGAGTCGATCGAGCGGACCTCGACGCGCGCGGAGCCGGTCTTGCCCGGCTTGTACATCGGGACGCGGATCAGGGCCGAGCGGTTGTTGTGGCCCCAGCAGATGTACGAGGGGGCCTCGCCGCCCGAGCCGGCGGTGCGGGAGGAGCCGCCCCAGATGCGCTTGTAGGAGTTGACCCACTGGTTGGTGACGGCCGCGGTCTCCGCCGCGTGCTTCAGCAGGCCCGCGATGAACGAGCGGCCGACCTTGGAGAGCTGGTACTCGGCGCCCGACTCGTAGAAGGCGTTGCGGTCGCCCTCGAAGAGGGAGAGGTGGGTGTGCATGCCCGAGCCGGGGAACTCCGAGAAGGGCTTCGGCATGAAGGTGGCCTGCACGCCCTGCTCCAGGGCAACCTGCTTCATCACCAGGCGGAAGGTCATGATGTTGTCGGCCGTGGAGAGCGCGTCGGCGTAGCGCAGGTCGATCTCCTGCTGGCCCGGGGCGCCCTCGTGGTGGCTGAACTCGACCGAGATGCCCATCGATTCGAGCATGGTGATCGCCTGGCGGCGGAAATCCATGCCCACGTTCTGCGGAGTGTGGTCGAAGTAGCCGGAGTTGTCCGCGGGAGTGGGCCTGGTGCCGTCGAGCGGCTTGTCCTTCAGCAGGAAGAACTCGATCTCCGGGTGGGTGTAGAAGGTGAAGCCCAGGTCGGAGGTCTTGGCCAGGATGCGCTTGAGGACGTAGCGCGGGTCCGCGAAGGACGGGGAGCCGTCCGGCATCAGGATGTCGCAGAACATCCGGGCGGTGCCGGGGGCCTCTGCGCGCCACGGCAGTATCTGGAAGGTGCTCGGGTCCGGCCTGGCGATCATGTCGGACTCGTAGACCCGCGCGAAGCCCTCGATCGCGGAGCCGTCGAAGCCGATGCCCTCGTCGAAGGCCTGCTCCAGCTCCGCGGGGGCGACCGCGACGGACTTGAGGAAGCCCAGTACGTCGGTGAACCACAGGCGCACGAAGCGGATGTCGCGCTCCTCAAGCGTCCGGAGGACGAATTCCTGCTGCTTGTCCATGCCTTCATCCTCGCAGTTCAGACGGCCTGTGCACCACCACCGCGAGGGCCTGGACACAGTCGGGCCGGCCCAGTATCGCCAGCTGTGGTTTCCGCCAGATTACGCACCCCGCAAAGCTCGCGGCACCCCCGCACTGACCTTGGACCGGTCATGAGCATTACCATCTGCGCCCATGGGGGGCCGGCAGTACACGCGACGGGGGCGTCACACACGTCCCGCGCTGCTGCGCGCCGTCCTCCTGACGGCCTTCGGGGTGCTGACCGGAGTACTCCTCCTGTGCGCCCGGCCCGGTGAACACCATGCCCCGACGGAGTACACGGCGGCTCGCGGCGCGGCGCACGCCGTCTGCGTGTCCCCGGACGATCTGCCCGGCTGTTCTCCGCTCGAGCACGTGATCCCGGGTGTGCTGCCCGTCCCGCCGCCCGCCGTGACCGTGGCCGGCGGGGATCCGCCGCCGGCCGTCGCGACCGGCGGGGCGGCGCGGATCCGGCCTCCCGCGCCACTCTCGCGCGCCCCCGACCTGCATGCCCTCCAGGTGCTGCGGACCTGACGGGTCCGGCTTCCGCGTCCATCCACCCCCCTCAGCAGAAGGAACCAGGGCACCATGGCCAGCAAGTCCGGAAACACCACAGACCAGCACTCCCGCCAGGCGCGCATAGCCCAGATGCGCCGGGCCGACAAGGCCCGCGAGCGGCGCAACAAGGCCATCGCGATCACGACCTCGGCGGTCGTCGTCGTCGGCCTGGTCGGTTTCGGCGCGTGGGTGATGATCGACCAGAAGCAGACCGAGCAGCGCAAGAAGGACGCCGTGGAACTGGCGCGCAAGACGCCGGTCGAAGGCGAGCAGACCTGGGACGCGGCGAAGTTCGGCCGCAACCACGTCGAGACCCCGGTGAAGTACGAGATGAACCCGCCCGTCGGCGGTGACCACCACCCCCGCTGGATGAACTGCAACGGCGACGTCTACAAGAGCCCGGTGCCCGAGGTGAACGCCGTGCACTCGCTGGAGCACGGCGCGGTCTGGGTGACGTACAACGAGAAGGCCGGCCAGGCCGACCTGGACAAGCTCGCCGAGACGGTCGGCAAGACCCCGTACACGCTGATGAGCCCGGTCAAGGAGCAGGCCGGCTCGATCATGCTCAGCGCGTGGGGCAAGCAGGTGACGGTGGAGAAGGCGGACGACCCGCGCGTGACGCAGTTCTTCACCAAGTACGTGCAGGGCCCGCAGACCCCCGAGCCGGGCGCGGCCTGCACGAACGGGGTGACCGGCAAGTGAGCCGCACCCCTCGTACGTACTGGGCCGCGGGCTCGGCCGTGCTGCTGGCGCTGCTGTTCGCGGCGGCCGCCACGGTCGCAGCGACCGGCGACTCCGGTACGCAGGCCGGCACGTCGGCCGGGCCTCCGGGCCTGCACTCGCCGGACGCGGGCTTCGCGCGCGACATGGCGGTGCACCACCAGCAGGCGGTGGAGATGTCGTTCATCGTGCGGGACCGCACCCAGGACGAGGCGGTACGCAGCCTCGCCTACGACATCGCCAACACCCAGGCCAACCAGCGGGGCATGATGCTCGGCTGGCTGGACCTGTGGGGGCTGCCGAAGGTGGTGGCCGGCGAGCCGCCCATGTCCTGGATGGGCACCTCCGAGGAGGACGGCAAGCAAGGCGAGCACAGTGGCCACGGCGGGCACGGCGGCCACGGCACGGACGGCGAGCACGGCACGGACGGCACGCACGGCACGCACGGCACCGACGGCGGCCACAGCGAGAACAGCAGCCCCTCCGGTCACTCCGGCCACGGCACGGCGGCCAAGCCGGGCGCGCTGATGCCCGGCATGGCCACCAAGGAGGAGCTCGCGCAGCTTGCCGCCGCGAGCGGCCGGGACGCGGAGGTGCTCTACCTCCAGCTGATGACCGACCACCACAAGGGCGGCGTGGAGATGGCCGAGGCCTGCGCGCGCCAGTGCCGGACCCCGGTCGAGCGGGATCTGGCGCAGGGCATGGTCGACGCGCAGCGCTCCGAGCTCACCCTGATGGCGGACATGCTGGGCAAGCGCGGAGCCGCACCGCGCGGGTGACGCGACACGCTCGTACGGTGGTGGGAGGACGCCCTCTCACCCGTACGGGCGTGTACGCCCCGCGTGCAGTCGCGCCGGGCCGAACGGCCGAATGAGGGCGAGGACGCCGAGACGGGCGCATCCGCTCCCGCCGAGGACGGCACTCAGGAGGTTTACGCGATGACCACCGCCGGAGAGATCATGCACGCCGGGGCCCAGTGGATCCCCGCCACCGAGACCCTCGACCGGGCGGCCCAGCTGATGGCCCGGCTCAATGTGGGCGCGCTCCCCATCAGCGACAAGACGGAACGCCTCTGCGGCATCCTCACCGACCGCGACATCGTGGTGGGCTGTGTGGCCAAGGGGCACAACCCGTCGAAGGTGACGGCCGGCGACATGGCCAAGGGCACGCCGCGCTGGATCGAGGCGAGCGCGGACGTCTCCGAGGTGCTGGAGGAGATGCAGAGCCACCAGATCCGCCGGCTTCCGGTGATCAGGAACAAGAGGCTCGTCGGCATGATCAGCGAGGCCGACCTCGCGAAGCACCTCTCGGAGGAGCAGATCGCCGGCTGGGCGGAGATGGTCTACGCACGCAGCTGACCGGCCGCCGTGCGGACCGCCCGGGCCACCTGGTCCGGGCGGTCCAGCATGACCAGGTGCCCGGCGGGCTCGGCGACCTCGAAGCGGGCGCCGATCCGGTCCGCGAGGTCCGCCTGGCGGGCGAGCCAGCGCAGGGCGCCACGGCCGGACGAGCCGTCGTGGCCCGCGAGGACGACGGCGGGCGCGGTCAGCGGGTGCGTCCGGCGCAGGGCCACGAGCTCGGCGGCCATGTCCGGATAGCGGGAGTTCTCCAGCAGGACGCCGCACCAGACGCGGCCGGTGCGGTAGCAGCGCCGTACGAGGTCCCGCGCGGCCGGGTCGCCGCCGCCGGTGCGTGAGGCCCGTACGGTCGCCCGCCGGGCGAGCGGCCCCAGCGCGGCGGGCAGTCCGGCGGCGGTCAGCGCCCCGCCCAGCGCGCGGGCGGCGCCGGTGCGCAGCGCGGCCGGCAGCACCGTACGGGGTGCCTCCTC
Organism: Streptomyces sp. NBC_00190; assembly: GCF_036203305.1. GTDB lineage: Bacteria > Actinomycetota > Actinomycetes > Streptomycetales > Streptomycetaceae > Streptomyces. The sequence goes on from NZ_CP108131.1 coordinate 2,580,429, forward strand.
CACGCTGGAGTCGAGGAGGACCAGGGCTGCGGTGCGCCCAGGGTGGAGCCGGGCGAAGGCCTCGGCGTAGAACCCGGCGATCGAGTGCCCGACGACGGTGACGGGGCCGGCGACCGGGCCGGTGAGGCCGAGGGCGTCCAGCAGCGCGGCGAGCCGGTGGGCCTCCCCGACGGTGGTCGGCGGCGCGGCGGCCGGGCCGCTGAGGCCGTGTCCGGGCCGGTCGAAGCGGACGACGGTACGGCCCTGTGCCACCAGCAGGGCGGCGACCGCATCCCAGTCGAACCAGGCCATGGCGAGTCCGGCGTCGAGCACGGCCACGGGGCCGCGGCCCTCGACGACCACGTGCAGCGGGACCCCGTCCACCCGGACGAACGAGGCGGTGTCCTTCGTGCGGCGCGCGCTCACGTACGGCCCTCCTTGTGGACGGAGTACGCGAGCAGGCCCAGCCACAGCGCGACGAGGAGGACCTGCAGCCGCTGCCCGGCGCCCAGGGCCCAGGTCCCGTGGCCGGCGGTGAACAGCGCGATGGCCGACAGGGTCCAGGCCGTGGCGAGCAGTTCGAGGACGACGAGCGCGGGGCCGTAGCGGGCGAGCGGGGCGAACCAGCCGTAGCGGCGGGCGGCGACGGTGAGGGCCACCAGACCGACGAGGGCGCCCGTCATGGCGAGGCTGCTGCTGACGGCATGGGCCTGATGGGTGGCGGGAACCAGCCCGGCGGTCTCCCGGGCGGCGCAGACGGGGTCCACGGTGGGCGCGCAGCTCAGCGGCAGCCAGGCGTCGGCGGCGGTGGCCGCGCCGAACAGGGTGACCCCGGCCCAGCCGGTGACCGCCCAGGGGCGGCGGGACTCCGCGTGCCGCACCAGCCGGAGCAGTGCGAGCAGGCCGCCGGTGAAGGCGAGCAGCCCGGCGGTGAAGTCGGTGGCCCGGAACAGGCCGCCGAGCGGCTGGTTCTGGGCGGCGAGCTCGCTGACGTACGTCTCGATGGGGTTGAGGCCGGTGGAGAGGACGACTTCGAGCACCCACGCGGTGTAGGCGGCGGCGCCCAGGCCGATGAGCACGGCGACCGGCCAGGCGGTCCGCGGAGAACGCAGAGAGAGGCCATTGGTGGACATGGTGTGACTAATCCTAGACAGACCCGGAGTCGTTCCTTCGATCGGATACCCGCCCCGGGTAGCGTCCGGGCCATGACGGGCAGTGACCGTTGAGCCGCGCCGCTCGGGGGCGCGGCCCGTGTTCCGGCCGGGATCGGCGCGGGCGGCGGACCGGCCTCGCCCTCGCCGAGCCCCGAGCCCGGCCCCGGCCCTGACCTTCGCGTGTCCTCCCCCACTCGTTAGGTGCTCCCATGTGTCCTCATCCCACCCGTCGAGCCGTGCTCGGCGCGTCCGCCGCCGCTGTCGCCGCCGCCGGTTCGGGGCTGCTCGCCGGCTGTGCGGGCTCCTCCGGACGGGGCCCGCGCCCCGGCACCGGTGTCGGCACCGGCCATGCGGCCGCGCACCACGGCGGCTCCGCCGCCGACGGGCCGACGGGGTACGTGGATCCGGCCGGGCCCGAGGTCAAGGCCGCCGAGGCCGCCCGCAAGGCCGCTGGGCCGGTCACCGAGGTCAAGCTCACGGCCGCCGCCACCACGCTCGACCTCGGCGGCGGCCGCACCGTCCGCTCCTGGGCGTACGGGGACCGGCTCCCGGGCAAGGAGGTGCGGGTCACCGCCGGCGGCACCCTCGCCCTCACCCTGGCCAACAACCTCCCCGAGGCCACCTCCATGCACTGGCACGGCCTCTCGCTGCGCAACGACATGGACGGCGTCCCCGGGCTGACCCAGCGGGACATCGCCGCGGGCGGCTCGTTCGCGTACCGGTTCGCGGTCACGCACCCGGGGACGTACTGGTTCCATCCGCACACCGGTGTGCAGCAGGACCGCGGGCTGTACGCCCCGCTCATCGTCGAGGACCCGAAGGAGCCCCTCTCGTACGACAAGGAGTGGGTGGTGGTGCTGGACGACTGGATCGACGGGGTGGGCGGCGCCACCCCGGACGCCGTCCTCGCCGAGCTCCGCAAGCGCCGGCCCGGAGGCCATGCCCACGGCAAGGCCCGCACCCCGGGCACGCCCGCCGGTCCCTCCGCCTCCGCCGGTCCCTCCGCCCCCGCCACCCCGGCGGCCAAACCGGGTGCCACCGGCGTGCCCTCGCACCTGCTGGTGGGCGCCGACAGCGACATCCTCGGCGAGGAAGCGGGCGACGTCGCCTACCCGTACTACCTGGTCAACGGCAGGGTCGCGGACGACCCGTCGGTCTTCACCGCCCGCCCCGGCGACCGGATCCGGCTGCGCATCATCAACGCCGGCGGGGACACCGCCTTCCGCCTGGCCCTCGGCGGCCACGAACTGACGGTCACCCACACGGACGGCTTCCCGGTCGAACACGCGACGACGGGCTCGCTGCTGCTGGCCATGGGCGAGCGGTACGACGTCCTGGTCACCGCCGGGGACGGGGTGTTCCCGCTCACCGCGCTGGCCGAGGGAAAGGGGAAGTCGGCGCTCGCGGTACTGCGCACCGGCAGCGGTACGGCGCCCACCGCCGGGACCCGGCCGACCGAGCTGGACGGGCCCCCGCTGATGGCGGACGCGCTCAAGCCCGCCGAATCGGCCGCACTGGCACCGCGCGAGCCGGACCGCACGGTCCAGCTCAGACTGACCGGCTCCATGAGCCGGTACAACTGGGCCTTCGACGGCGCTCCCTACACACCCGACCAGCGGCACCCGGTGAAGGCGGGCGAGCGGGTCCGGCTGGAGTTCAGGAACGCGACGCCGATGTGGCACCCGCTGCACCTGCACGGGCACACCTTCGCCCTCGGCGGCGGGGCCGGCGGGGCCCGCAAGGACACCTCGATCCTGCTGCCCGGCGGGACGCTGACGGCCGATTTCGACGCGGACAATCCCGGCCTGTGGATGACGCACTGCCACAACGTCTACCACTCGGAATCCGGGATGATGACGGTGCTCGGCTACCAGCTCTAGGCCCGGAGAGGCCCGGACAGGCCCGGAAACAGGCCGGAGCCAGGACATCGCGTCAGAAAGACGATTAGACTGGGCCCGTGCCTCAACTTCGTCTCGCTCTGAATCAGATCGACTCGCACGTCGGCAACATCGCCGCCAACGCCGACTCGGTCGTCCACTGGACCCGGCACTCCGCCGAGCAGGGCGCCCACCTGGTGGCGTTCCCGGAGATGGTGCTGACCGGGTACCCCGTCGAGGACCTCGCCCTGCGCGGTTCCTTCGTCGAGGCCTCCCGCACCGCGCTGCGCGAGCTCGCGGAGCGGCTGGCGGCCGAGGGCTTCGGCGAGCTGCCGGTCGTCGTCGGCTACCTCGACCGCACCGAGAAGGCGGCGCCCCGGCTCGGCCGTCCGGCCGGCTCCCCGGAGAACGCGGCCGCCGTGCTGCACCGCGGCGAGGTCGTGCTGCGCTTCGCCAAGCACCACCTCCCCAACTACGGCGTGTTCGACGAGTTCCGGTACTTCGTGCCGGGCGGCACCCAGCCGGTGATCCGGGTGCGCGGCGTCGACGTGGCCCTGGCCATCTGCGAGGACCTCTGGCAGGAGGGCGGCCGGGTCCCGGCCACCCGCTCCGCCGGGGCCGGGCTGCTGATCTCGATCAACGCCTCCCCGTACGAGCGCAACAAGGACGACCTGCGCCTGGAACTCGTCCGGAAGCGGGCCCAGGAGGCCGGCTGCACCCTCGCCTACCTGGCCATGATCGGGGGCCAGGACGAGCTGGTCTTCGACGGCGACTCGATCGTCGTCGACGCCGACGGCGAGGTCATCGCCCGCGCCCCGCAGTTCTCCGAGGGCTGCGTGCTCGTGGACCTCGACCTGCCGGCCGCGCGGGCCGACGCCCCCGAGGGCGTGGTGGACGACGGGCTGCGCATCGACCGCGTGATCCTCTCCGAGGATCCCGTGGAGCCGTACGACGCGGTCGTCACGGGCGGCTACGCCGACCGCCTCGACGACGACGAGGAGATCTACGACGCGCTGGTCGTGGGCCTGCGTGCGTACGTCAAGAAGAACGGATTCCGCTCCGTCCTGATCGGGCTCTCCGGCGGCATCGACTCCGCGCTGGTCGCCGCGATCGCCTGCGACGCGATCGGCGCGCAGAACGTGTACGGCATCTCGATGCCCTCGAAGTACTCCTCGGACCACTCCAAGGGCGACGCGGCCGAACTCGCCGAGCGGACCGGCCTGAACTTCCGGACCGTGCCGATCGAGCCGATGTTCGACGCGTACATGGGATCGCTGGGCCTCACCGGCCTCGCCGAGGAGAACCTCCAGTCCCGGCTGCGCGGCACCATGCTGATGGCGGTCTCCAACCAGGAGGGCCACATCGTGCTGGCCCCGGGGAACAAGTCGGAGCTGGCCGTCGGCTACTCCACGCTGTACGGCGACTCGGTGGGCGCCTACGGCCCGATCAAGGACGTCTACAAGACGGACGTCTTCCGCCTCGCCCAGTACCGCAACCGGTCCGCGGCCGAGCGCGGCGAGATCCCGCCGATCCCGGAGAACTCGATCGTGAAGCCGCCGAGCGCCGAGCTGCGCCCCGGCCAGGTGGACACGGACTCGCTGCCGGACTACCCGGTGCTCGACGCGATCCTCGCGCTGTACGTGGACCGCGACCAGGGCATGGAGGAGATCGTCCTGGCCGGCTTCGACCGCGAGCTGGTGGCCAGGACCCTGCGGATGGTGGACACGGCGGAGTACAAGCGCCGCCAGTACCCGCCGGGCACGAAGATCTCCGCGAAGGGCTTCGGCAAGGACCGCCGGCTGCCCATCACGAACGGCTGGCGCGAGCAGGCGTAACGCGTCGGTGCGGAGGTCGGGCCGGGGCCTGAGCCGGGGCCCTGGCCCGACCTCGTACGAGACCTGCGTGAGCTACGGCTTGACCGTGACCCGGGCCGCGATCGGGAGGTGGTCGCTGCTCGTGCGCGGGAGGGTCCAGGAGGCCTCCGGGCTGATCCCGCGGACCATGATCTGGTCGATCCGGGCCATCGGGAACTGGGCCGGCCAGCTGAAGCCGAACCCGTCGCCCGCCGCGCCCTGCGTGGAGCGCATCTGCGAGGTCACCTCGGACAGGGCGCGGTCGTTCATGGTGCCGTTGAGGTCACCGAGCAGGATGACCTTCTTCAGCGGTTCGCCGGCGAGGGCGGCGCCCAGCGCGTCGGCGCTGTTGTCGCGCTGGTTGGCGGTGAAACCGGCGTTCAGCTTGACCCGGACCGAGGGAAGGTGGGCGACGTACGCGGCGACCTGCCCGTACGGGGTGTCCACCGTGGCGCGCATGGCCCGGGTCCAGCCCAGCCTGATGTCGACCGGCCGGCTCGCGCTCAGCGGGAACTTGCTCCACACGCCGACCGTGCCCTCGACCGAGTGGTACTTGTACGTGCCCGCCAGGGCCTTCTCGTAGACGGGGACGGCGTCCCCCTTGAGTTCGGTCAGGGCCAGCACGTCGGCCCCGGACTTCGCCACGGACTCGGCGGTCAGGCGCGGGTCGGGGTTGTCGGCGTCCACGTTGTGGGTGGCGACCACGAGGTTGCCGCCGGAGCCGGATTTGTCGGTGACCAGGCCGCCGAACAGGTTCACCCAGACCCCGGCCGTCAGCAGTACCGCGATGAGCGCGGTCGCGGAGCGGCGGTACACGGCGGCGCCCAGCAGGACCGGGACGGCCACCCCCAGCCAGGGCAGGAAGGTCTCTGTGAGGCTGCCGAGGTTGCCCACGTCGTTGGGCAGCTCCGCGTGGAAGATCATGACGAGCGAGATGAGCACGGCGATCCCGGTCAGTACCAGCCCGCGCCGCCAGATGCCCCGGTCTCCTCGCAGTTCGGCCAGCCGGCGCCGGAAGCGGGATCCGGAGGGCTCGGGCTCCGAGCCGCCGTTCCCCTTTTCCGTCATGTACGCCTGTGCCATGCCCCTGCCCTCACTGCCGTGCTCGCGCTCCGTCGCCGCCCCTTGACCCTAGGCGATGTCCGAAGCCTTACGTGTCCTGCGTCACCGACCGTCTCCTGTCACGGTCGTACGTCCGGGAGGACGAACGACCGTACGCCACGGGTTCCGCTTGTCACGAAACGCGCACATTCGGCCGCACGCGTCGGGCGTGCTGCCCCCGCCACTTCCGTCGCGGGCCACGTGGATGCCACCATGGTGAGTGAGTCCGGGGACGCCGTGAGGGCGCCTCGAGATGACACAAGGAGCAGTTGCAATGACGCATGCCGTTTCGCCTGCCCGCGAACCCGCTTCGACGACCTCCCCCGCCCTGTACGGAGGCACGGGCACCCGGCGCATCACCGTCCGCGACCTGACCCTCGCCAAGGAACGCGGCGAGAAGTGGCCCATGCTCACCGCCTACGACGCGATGACCGCGTCCGTCTTCGACGAGGCCGGCATCCCGGTCATCCTCGTCGGCGACTCGATGGGCAACTGTCACCTCGGCTACGACAGCACCGTCCCCGTGACGATGGACCAGATGACCATGCTGTCGGCGGCCGTCGTACGCGGCACCAGCCGCGCGCTCGTCATCGGCGACATGCCGTTCGGGTCGTACCAGGAAGGCGCCGTGCAGGCCCTGCGCAGCGCCACCCGCCTCGTCAAGGAAGCCGGCGTGGGAGCGGTGAAGCTGGAAGGCGGCGAGCGCTCGCTGCACCAGACCGAGCTGATCGTCCAGTCCGGCATCCCGGTCATGTCCCACCTGGGCCTGACCCCGCAGTCCGTCAACGCCATGGGCTACCGGGTGCAGGGCCGCGGCGACGAGGCCGCGCACCAGCTGCTCCGCGATGCCAAGGCCGCGCAGGACGCCGGCGCCTTCGCGGTGGTCCTGGAGCTGGTCCCGGCCGAGCTGGCCGCCGAGGTCACCCGGTCCCTGCACATCCCGACGGTCGGCATCGGCGCGGGCGCGGAGTGCGACGCGCAGGTGCTGGTGTGGACCGACATGATGGGACTGACCGGCGGCAAGATGCCGAAGTTCGTGAAGCAGTACGCGAACCTGCGCCAGACCATGAACGACGCGGCGAAGGCCTTCGCCGAGGACGTGGTCGGCGGAACCTTCCCGCAGCCGGAGCACGCGTTCCACTGAGGCCACCGGCACGTAGCTGACCAGTAGTTCCTGCAGCTAGTTCCGACAGCCCGCCGACACGATGTCGGCGGGCTGTCGGCTGCCTGTCGGTCGGCTGTCGGTGGTTTGTCAGTGGCGGCTGGTCCCATGGTGGACATGACGCGAAACGACAAGAACCCCCACGCCGTGGAAGTACGGGGGCTGGTCAAGCACTACGGCGAGACCAAGGCCCTCGACGGTGTCGACCTGGACGTCCGCGAGGGCACCGTCCTCGGGGTCCTCGGGCCCAACGGCGCCGGCAAGACCACCCTGGTGCGCTGCCTTTCCACCCTGATCGTCCCGGACTCCGGAACCGCGGTCGTCGCGGGCTACGACGTGGTCCGCCAGCCGCGGCAGCTGCGCCGGACCATAGGACTGACCGGCCAGTACGCCTCGGTCGACGAGAAGCTCTCCGGCTGGGAGAACCTCTACATGATCGGGCGGCTGCTCGACCTGTCCCGCAAGGACGCCCGTCGCCGCGCCGACGAGATGCTTGAGCGGTTCTCCCTGACCGAGGCGGCCAAGAAAGCCGCCATGAACTACTCCGGCGGCATGCGGCGCCGGCTCGACCTCGCCGCCTCGCTGATCGGCAACCCGGCCGTGCTCTACCTGGACGAGCCGACGACCGGCCTGGACCCCCGTACCCGCAACGAGGTGTGGGACGAGGTCCAGCGGCTGGTCGCCGAGGGAGCCACCGTCCTGCTCACCACCCAGTACATGGAGGAGGCCGAGCAGCTCGCCAACGAGCTGACGGTCATCGACCGCGGCAAGGTCATCGCCAACGGCAAGGTCGACGAGCTGAAGGCCCGCGTGGGCGGCCGCACCCTGAAGATCCGCCCCATGGACCCCTCGGACCTGCCGGGCATGGCCCGTGCGCTGTCGGAGGCCGGGCTGGACGGCGTGGCCGGCTCCCAGGCCGTGCCCGACGAGGGTGTGCTGCTGGTCCCGATCCTGACCGACGAACAGCTGACCGCCGTGGTCGGCCTGCTGGCCGCCCGCGGGTACGCCATCGCCGATCTCGGCACCTACCTGCCCAGCCTCGACGAGGTGTTCCTGGCCATCACCGGCCAGAAGCCGACCGTCGCCGAGGACTCCGTCCCCACCGAGAAGACCGAGGAGGTCGCGGCATGAGCACCGTTACCACGACGAAGCCCACTCCCGCCACCTCCGCCACGGCCTCGGCGGCGGCGCACCACGGCGAGGGCCGGATCGGCCTGCGGGGCAACCTGCGGCACATCGGCGCGCTGGTGCGCCGCAACGCCCTGCAGATCAAGGCGGACCCGGAGTCGATGTTCGACGCCGTGCTCATGCCGATCATCTTCACCCTGCTCTTCGTGTTCGTCTTCGGCGGTGCGATCTCCGGCAAGGGCAACCAGGAGGCGTACGTCAACTACGTCATCCCGGGTCTGATGGCCATGATGGGCATGAACATCTCCATGGCGGTCGGCACCGGCGTCAACGACGACTTCAAGAAGGGGATCATGGACCGCTTCCGGTCCATGCCGATCGCCCGGTCCTCCGTGCTCCTCGCGAAGATCGTCGTCGAGGTCGGCCGGATGCTGGTCGCCATCGCGATCCTGCTCACCGTGGGCTTCATCCTGGGCCTGTCGATCAAGACCTCCGTGCTGGACCTGTTCTACGCCATCGGCCTGTCGGCCGTCTTCGGCGCCTCGCTGATGTGGATCTTCATCCTGCTCGGTCTCACCATGAAGACCGCGCAGGCCGTCCAGGGCATGGCGATGCTGGTCCTGATGCCGCTGCAGTTCGGCAGCTCGATCTTCGCCCCGCCGACCACCATGCCGGACTGGCTGCAGTCCTTCACGGACTACAACCCGCTGTCCAACCTCGCCGACGCGGCGCGCGCCCTGATCAACGGGACGCCCATCGGCAACTCCGTGTGGATGACCCTGGGCTGGTCCCTCGCCATCACGGCGGTCACCATGCCGCTCGCGGTGCGCAAGTTCCGCCAGAAGACCTGACCCGCGGACCGATCCGTTCCGGATCGCGTCCCGGACGGACACCGGCCGGGGGCCGGGTCAGATGAGGGCGGTGGCCTCCTCCAGGGTGAGGCCACCGCCTTCGGCGTACGCGCTCTCGTAGGCGGCGTCACCCAGCGCCGCCCGTGCCAGCTCCTGCCCGCGGGCGAAGTCCTCACGTTCCGTCGTCACCGGGAAGTGCGCGGGCGGCAGCAGCGCGGCGTAGGCGCCCAGCAGCCGGGCCGCGTCGCACTCCCGGCGCGGGCCGCCGAGCGAGACCAGTGAGAAGGCCGCGGTCAGCAGGTAGACCGCCGGCATCTGCGGGGCCACCATGCGCGCCATCGGGTCGGTGGCCGTCTCCATGGCATGGCGCAGCCTGCCCAGGGCCTCCTCGTACAGCCCCTGCCGGTTGTCCAGCCAGGCCATCGTGCCGAGCAGGAAGCTGTCGAAGATGGCGAACGCTCCGAAGGCGAACTCGTCGCGCAGGGCCTGGAGCTGGGCGCGGGCCTCGGGGATCCGTCCCGTGCGGCCGAGGATGCCCGCGAGGAACATCCGGGCGGCGGGCATGGCCTCGTTGCCGTACCGCTGCGCCTCGGCGGTGATCTCGGTGAGGATCTGCTCGGCGTCCTCGATCCGGCCGTCCTCGGTCAGTGTCCCGGCCATCCGTACGCGCAGCACCGTCACCTGGGCCATGGCGCCGAGGCGTTCGGCGTAGGCGATCGCCTCGCGGTAGTCGCGGGCGGACAGGGCGTACTCACCGCGTTTCTCCCGGGCCTCGGCGCGGGCGGACAGCGCCTCGGCGCAGCCCCAGGCGTCGCCGAGTTCCCGGAAGAGGGCGAAGCTCTCGTCGGCGTCGCGGGTGGCGTCGCCCGCCCAGTCGGCCCTGTTGGCGAGGATGTTGGCGCGGAGCTGGAGGGCCGAGGCGAGCTCCCAGCGGTAGCCGAGGTCGCGGGCCGCGACGACGGTCTCGTCGACGGCCCGCTGGAGCAGGCCGGGGTCGCCCGCGATCATGACGGCGTAGATCCACAGCGCGCCCGGTGTCCGGCAGGTCTGCGGAAGGCCGGGCCGGTAGGTCGCGAGCACGGCGTCGACCCGGGCGCGGGCCTCCGGGCTGTTCCAGGTTTCGCTGTTCTGGTCCCGGGCGGCCAGCTGGAGCAGGTGGAGGGCGCGCCAGGCCTCGGTGAGCAGTTCGCCGCTGTAGGGCGGGGGCGTGTCGACGAGCCGCTCGTACACCGGCTCCGCGGGGACGACGGGCGGCGCGAAGGGGTCGGGGCCGAGCGTGATGGCCGCGTCGCACCAGTGCCGGGCCTCGGAGCGCAGGTCGTGCATGTGCCAGTACCAGCCCAGGGAGTGGGTGAGGCACAGCACTTCGCCGACGTCGCGGGCGGTGACGGCATGGCGCAGGGCCGTACGGAGGTTCTCGTACTCGGTGGCGAGCCGGTCGGCGGCCGCGCGCTGGCCGTGGCCGCGGAGCAGCGGCTCGGTGGTGCGGGCGAGTTCGCGGTAGTGGACGAGGTGGCGGCGTTCGGTGGCCTCCCGGTCGCCGTCGGCCTCGGCGAGGCGCTCGGCGGCGTACTCGCCGACCGTCTCCAGCAGGCGGTAGCGCATGCCGGAGCCGTCGGGGCCGGGGGCGGCCACGACGAGGGACTTGTCGACGAGGGAGCCGAGCGTGTCGGCGACGTCGAGGCCGCCTTCGGCGCACACCGTCTCGGCGGCGGCCAGGTCGCAGCCGCCCGCGAAGACGGACAGCCGGCGCAGGACGACGCGCTCGGGCTCGTCGAGCAGGTCCCAGGACCAGTCGACGACGGCCCGCAGGGTCTGCTGCCGGGGCAGCAGGGTGCGGCTGCCGCCGGTCAGGAGCCGGAAGCGGTCGTCGAGCCGGTCGGCGATCTGACGCGGGGTGAGCAGCCGCAGCCGGGCGGCGGCCAGCTCGATGGCCAGCGGCATTCCGTCCAGCCGGCGGCAGATCTCGGCGGCCGCGGCCGGGTCTTCGGTCACGGTGAAACCGGCGCGGGCCGCGGCGCCGCGGTCGTCGAGGAGCCGCAGCGCGACCGCGTCGGGCAGCGGCTCCACCGGGCGCAGCATCTCCCCCGGTACGCCGAGGGGCTCGCGGCTGGTGGCCATGATCCGGACGCCGGGGCAGTGGGTGAGGAGCCGTTCGGCGAGCTCGGCGGCGGCGCCGATGACGTGCTCGCAGTTGTCGAGCAGCAGCAGGAGCCTTCGGCGGGCGCAGTGTTCGGCCAGGCGGTCGAGGGGGTCGTCCCCGGCGCGGTCGGTGAGTACCCGCATCTCCTCGGCGGCGGCGCCGCGCAGCTTGGTCTCGCGCGCGCCGAGCGCGGCGAGCGCGGCCTCGGCCACGTCCTCGGGGTCGTCGACGGGGGCGAGCTCGACGAGCCACACCCCGTCGGGCCAGCCGTCCGCGTCCTGTGCCTCGGCGGCCTCCTGGGACAGCCGGGTCTTGCCGGCTCCGCCGGGTCCGAGCAGCGTGACGAGCCGGGCCCGGGCGAGGTCGGCGCCGATGGCGCGGATGTCGTCCTCGCGCCCGACGAAGGTGGTGAGCCGGGCCCGCAGGTTGCCCTGCCCGGGCTGGGCCGGAGCCGGCGACCGGGGCTGGACTCCCGGCCGGGAGACGGCGGTTTCGGGCGCGGCCGCGGGTACGGATTCGGCGTCGGGTGCGGGGTTCAGGAGCTCGGCGTGCAGGGCGCGCAGGGCCGGGCCCGGGTCCGTGCCCAGGCGGGCGGCGAGGTCCAGGCGGACGGTGTCGTACGCGGCCAGGGCCTCCGCCGGGCGGCCCGCGTCGCGCAGGGCCCGGATGCGCAGGGCCTGCAGGGGCTCGTCCAGCGGCTGTCGGGCGCACAGCGCGGTCAGCTCGGGCAGCGCCTGCTCCGCCCCGCCCAGGGCCAGGGCCGCGGCGAGCCGGCCCCGGCGCGCGTCGCCCCGTACGGCGTCCCAGCGCGCGGACTCCGCGGCCGGGTCGGGGAGGTCCGCCAGGGCCGGCCCGCGCCACAGGGCGAGGGCCTCGTCGTACAGGGCCGCGGCCTTGGCCGCCTCGCCCGCCTCCAGGGCCTCGCCCCCGGCGCGGGCCAGCCGCTCGAAGCGGTACAGGTCGATGTCCTCGCGGTCGGCGGCCAGCAGGTAGCCGCCCTCCGCGGAACGCACGGCCTCGCGCCCCAGCGCCCGCCGCAACCGCCCGACCAGCGCCTGCAGGGCGGCCACCGCGTCGGCCGGCGGATCGCCGTCCCACACCTCGTCGACCAGCAGGTGCGCCGGGACCGCCCGCCCGGGGCGCAGCGCGAGCCCGGTCAGCAGCGCCCGCAGGCGCGCTCCGCCGACGGCGACGGGGGTCCCGTCGTCACGTATGGCCTGGGTAGTGCCGAGAATCGCGTAACGCACCGGCCCATTGTCCCCGGATCCGTGCCCGGCCCCGACCCCATTTGTGTCAGGGCCCCGGGATAGGTTTCGCCGCATGGGTCATCAGGGCAGCCGCGACGAGCGGCGCATCAGTTCCGTATTCCTCGGCATCGCGGCCGTCATGGCGGTCACCGGCTGGGCCGTGTGGACGGGGTACTCGACGAGCACCGGGCTCGCCGTGTTCCTCTTCGTGACCTCCGCGTGGGTCGTCTCCCTGTGCCTGCACGAGTACGCGCACGCCCGGACCGCCCTGCACGGCGGCGACCTGACGGTGGGCGCCAAGGGCTATCTGACGCTGAATCCCCTGAAGTACACGCACGCGCTGCTCAGCATCGTCCTGCCGGTGATCTTCGTGATCCTCGGCGGGCTGGGCCTGCCCGGCGGCGCGGTGTACATCGAACTCGACCGCGTCCAGGGCCGCTGGAAGCACAGCCTGATCTCGGCGGCGGGCCCGCTGACCAATGTGGCCTTCGCCCTGGTGTGCACGGCCCCGTTCTGGCTGGACGCCCTTGACGGCGTCCCGCCGGCGTTCCGCTTCGCCCTCGCCTTCCTCGCCCTGCTCCAGGTCTCGGCGGCGATCCTGAACTTCCTGCCGGTGCCGGGCCTCGACGGCTACGGGGTGATCGAGCCGTGGCTGTCGTACCGGGTGCGCCGCGAGGCGGCGCCGCTGGCGCCGTTCGGCCTGATCGCGGTCTTCGCGCTGCTGTGGATCCCGGAGGTCAACACGTTCTTCTTCGACGCGGTGAGCGGTGTGCTGTCCGGGCTCGGCGTGTCGGACCTGGACACCTACTGCGGCCGCGACCTCTACCGCTTCTGGGTGGAGACCGACGGCTTCTGCCAGGTCCCGTCCTAGTTGGCGCCGCGCGCGGCGGCGGCCTTCTCGGCCTTCGCCTTGCGGATGTAGTACCAGGCCATGTTGGACGTGAGGCCGGCCAGCAGCACCCAGACGATCCCGATGAAGCTGCCCTCCACGAAGGCTACGACGGCCGCGGCCACCGCGAGAACGCAGACGACAACGGCGAAGACGGCAAGGCGGGGCATGGGAAGAGCTCCTCGGGAACACTGAACGGGGTCGAGCCCCTCCAGTGTCCCCCATGCCCCGCAGTGGTCCCGTAAGGACGGCCGGGCGTCCTCGCTCAGACGTCCGTGACGCGCAGGCCCGCGTGGGCCTTGTAGCGGCGGTTGGTCGAGATCAGGTTGGCCACCAGGGATTCGACCTGGTGGGCGTTGCGAAGGCGGCCCGCGAAGACGCCTCGCATGCCCGGGATGCGGGCGGCCAGGGCCTGGACGGTGTCCGTGTCCGCGCGGGACTCACCGAGGACCATCACGTCGGTGTCGATCTCGTCGATCGACTCGTCCTGGAGGAGGACCGCCGAGAGGTGGTGGAAGGCGGCCGTGACGCGGGAGTCCGGGAGCAGGGCCGCGGCCTGCTGGGCCGCGCTGCCCTCCTCGACCTGGAGGGCGTAGGCGCCCTGCTTGTCGAAGCCCAGCGGGTTGACGCAGTCCACCACGAGCTTGCCCGCGAGGTCCTCGCGCAGCGCTTCGAGGGTCTTGGCGTGGCCCTCCCACGGCACGGCGATGATCACGATGTCACTGCGCCGCGCGCACTCGGCGTTGTCCGCGCCCTCCACGCCGAGGCCCAGTTCCTCCGCGGCGGTGTGCGCGCGGTCGGCGGCGCGGGAGCCGATGATCACCTTCTGGCCGGCCCGGGCGAGCCGGTATGCCAGGCCGCGGCCCTGGTCGCCGGTGCCGCCGAGGACGCCGACGACGAGGCCGGAGACGTCCGGGAGGTCCCAGGGGTCCTTGGCCGGCGGCTTCTGCGTGCTGTCTGAGGAAGTCATGGGGGCGAGCGTACTGCCGAGTACCGCAGAGCCGAAGAGGAGGGAAGTGCTCCCGTTTGTCCCGTGCGTGGTGCAGGATGCCCGTCATGGATGCCGTGAGAGTCGCGCTGCTGCGCGAGGTCCTCGCCGGTACGCAGTGGCCGGGAGCGGCGCGCCGCTTCGCCGGCTCGCTGCGGCGCTCGGTCGAACCGGGCGGCGGGAGCCTGCTGCTGGTGGGGACCGAGCAGTACGAGCCCTGGCACCTGGCGGCGCACCTGGTGGACGAGGCCGCCTGGTCCGGGCTGCCGGAGCTGGCGCCCACCCTCGTACGCCACCGCGTGCTGCCCGGGGAGCCGCCGCACCTGTCGGTGGGCCTGAGCCGGCTGGAGGCGGCCCGGCGCGGGCACGCACTGCTGGTGGTGGCGCCGGAGAAGCCCGGCGAGGGGCTGCTGGAGCGGGTGCACGACGCCCGGCGCGCGGGGGCGACCGTACTGTCCCTGGACGGCGGGGACCCGGATCTGGGCACGCTCGCGCACGACACCCTCTCGGTGGCGGAGGGCTGCGCGGTGGGGGCGCCTCCCTGGGGGTCCCCCCGGATGGGGGCACCCCCAGCAGTAGCTGGGGGAGAGTCCGGGGGAGGTAGCTGGGGGATGGATCTGGACACCCTGCAGCACCTGGTCAGCGCGGCGGCCGGGGAGAACAGCCTGCCGGCGCGGCGCGGGCCGCGCCGCTTCCGGGACCGGCTGGCGCGGCTGGCCGATCAGCTGACCGCCCCGCCGCCCAGCCGCTGGTAGGAGCCTCAGGCCCGGCGGCCTGCCGCCCTACGCGGTCGTGCCCTCGTCGTCCTCGCGGGTCTTGTCGTTCCACTTGGGGTCCGTCTGCCATTCGAGGTTGCGTTCCTCGGCCGTCTGCATCGCGTGGGCCGCCTCCTCGGGGGTCCCGTACGGACCGAACCGGTCCTTGGCGGGGCACTCGGGGCCTTCCTCGACCTTCTTGTGGACCAGGCAGTAGTACCACTCGCCCGGTTTGCCCACCTGGCGCTTCTTGAACAGGGCCATCGCTGTCGGGCTCCTCTCGATACCGGTCTCTGCCGCCATGCTGCCCCATCCCGCCTGGATACACTCGCTTGCATGTCTGGCCAGTCGCTGCTCGTACCAGGCGAGCTTTCTCCCGTCCGTTCCGTTCCCGGAAACATCCGCCGGCCCGAGTACGTGGGCAAGCCCGCGCCCACTCCGTACACCGGACCGGAGGTGCAGTCGGCCGAGACCATCGAGGCCATGCGCATCGCCGGCCGGATCGCCGCCCAGGCGATGGAAGAGGCCGCCAAGCTGATCGCTCCGGGGGTGACCACCGACGAACTCGACCGGGTCGCCCACGCGTACATGTGCGACCACGGCGCCTACCCCTCGACGCTCGGCTACCGGGGCTTCCCGAAGTCGCTGTGCTCCTCGGTCAACGAGGTCATCTGCCACGGCATCCCCGACTCCACCGTCCTGCGCGACGGCGACATCGTGAACCTCGACGTCACCGCGTACATCGGCGGGGTGCACGGTGACAACAACGCCACCTACCTGTGCGGGGAGGTGGACGAGGAGTCGCGGCTGCTGGTGGAGCGCACCCGCGAGGCCCTGAACCGGGCCGTCAAGGCCGTCAAGCCGGGCCGCCAGATCAACATCATCGGCCGGGTCATCGAGTCGTACGCGAAGCGTTTCGGCTACGGCGTGGTCCGGGACTTCACCGGCCACGGCATCAACTCGTCCTTCCACTCCGGCCTGATCATCCCGCACTACGACAGCCCGCACGCCACCACCGTCATCGAACCCGGGATGACCTTCACCATCGAACCGATGCTGACCCTGGGCACCCACGAGTACGACATGTGGGCGGACGGCTGGACGGTCGTCACGAAGGACCGCAAGCGCACCGCGCAGTTCGAGCACACGCTGGTGGTCACCGACACCGGCGCGGAGATCCTCACCTTGCCGTAGGCACCTCGCTGCAGGCGCTCCGGCGCAGGTGACTTTTTACCGACAGGGCGTCGGGAACCCATTGACTTAGGCATACCTAAGTAGGAAGATCGGACGTGGCGGCCGTGCCGCCACGTCTTCTTCTCTTCCCTGGAGGTCCGTCTTGGACGCCTTCTCTACGGTCATCCGCGTCGCTTCGCACGAGCAGCACACCGAGGCCGAGACGTCGACCTTCATGAGCGACCTGCTGGGCGGGCGGCTCGGGGTGGACGCGTACACGCGCTACACCGAGCAGCTGTGGTTCGTGTACCGGGCCCTGGAGGACGCGGCCGACTCGCTCAAGGACGACCCGGTGGCCGGCCCGTTCATCCGGCCCGAGCTGATGCGCGTCGCAGAGATCGAGCGCGACCTCGCGCACCTGCTGGGGCCCGGCTGGCGCGGACGCGTGGCGGCGCTGCCCGCGACCGAGGCCTACGCCGCCCGGGTGACCCGGTGCGCGGCCGAGTGGCCGGGCGGTTACGTCGCCCACCACTACACCCGCTACCTCGGCGACCTCTCCGGCGGCCAGATCATCCGCGACAAGGCGGAGCGCACCTGGGGCTTCGAACGCAAGGGCGACGGCGTCCGCTTCTACGTCTTCGCGGACATCTCCAACCCGGCGGCCTTCAAGCGGACCTACCGCGAGCTGCTGGACGCGATCGCCGCGGACGACCTGGAGAAGCAGCGCATCATCGACGAGTGCAAGCGCGCCTTCGACTTCAACGGCGCGGTCTTCCGCGAGCTGGGCGAGCGCTTCCCGCTCTCCGCCTAAGCGACGCTTAGCCCCCGACGCCGACGCCGATGCCGCTTCCGCTGCGGCCACCGATGCCGCCCGGGGCGAAGCGGACGCGGCCGCCGATCTCGACCGTGCCGTCGGGGCCGGGGGCGGTGAGGATCTGGGAGCCGGCGCCCTGGGTGATGTTCAGGGCGCGGTTCAGCTGGGCCGTCAGCAGGATCGCCGCCGAGCCTGTGGCCTCGTCCTCGGCGATGACCCCGTCGGCGCGGCGCGGGAAGCCGCGGGCCCGGACCCGTCCCGCGGCCTCGTCCTCCCAGGCCCACGCGTACAGCCAGCCCTCGCCCGGCGGCGGCGCCGGCAGCGCCTCGACGTCGGCGGGGCTCGCGTACTGCTCGGTGCGCTTGCCCTCGACCCACTCGGGGCGGGCCGTGATCCAGGTGAACTCCCCGTCGTCACGCGCCCATACGGATCCGGCCGGCGGCTGGAGCTCCTCGATGTCCAGCAGCCACGCGACCCCGACCAGCGGATGTCCCGCGAAGGACATCCGCGTGCCGGGCGTGCGGATGTCGACGACCCCGCGCTCGGGGTCGTCGACGAACACCGTCTCGCTGTAGCCGAGTTCGGCGGCCAGCGCCTGCCGCGACGCGTCGTCGGGGCAGGTCCGGCCGTCGCGGACGACACCGAGCAGGTTGCCGTACCGGCCGTCACCCGCGCAGAAGACCATCAAGACGTCGAGATCGTTCACGCGGGCATTCAAACACGGCTCAGCGCAGGTCCGTACGCCGCCTGCGCGCGAGGTACACCGCGCCCGCGCCGGCCGCGACCGCCGCGCCGGAGGCGCCGAGCAGGGCCGTGGCCGGGATTTCCGCGCCGGTGGCGGCGAGGCTGCCGCCGACGGTGGCCGCGGTGAGGCCCGTGCCGCCGGTGCCGCCGGTACCGGTCACCGGGAGCGTGGCGTCCTTGTCCACGGCCACGGAGAGGGTCAGCGGGTCGATCGCGTCCCCCGCCTTGTACAGGGAGCCGGTGGTGTCGTTGGCGAAGGAGGCCGCGCCCTCGGCGGTGAAGGCCGCCGGTATCGAACGCAGCGCCAGCACACCGCCGTTGGTCCTGTAGTCGCTCTTCGACAGGTCGAGCGTGGCGAAGGGAACGGCCGCCTTGGTGCCGGCGGTTGATGACGTCCGCGGTGAGCTTCTTCGTGCCGGTGTCGATACGGAAGTCCGAGAGCTTGACCTCGAAGCCGTGGCCGGCGGGCGGGGCGGGCGAGGAGAAGGTGACGCTTCCCTTGAAGGCCGCCTTCACCACGTGGCCGGCGGCCGGTTCGTACTGACCGGTCGGCTCGCCGAACCGCAGGCTGCCGTCCTCGTTCTGCTTGGCGCCGTCCGCCACGGTGATGGAGCCCTTGGCCATGCCGGTCACGTAGGCGCGGTAACTGGCGAGCACCCCCCAGTCGAGGGTGCCGCCGACGATCTTCATCGGTGGGACGGCCGGTGCGGCAGTGGCCGGCACGGCCAGGGCGGTGGCGCCGAGAGCGGCGGCGGTGAGGACTGCGGCCGCGGCGGCGACCGGACGGCGGAGGGACGACATCGCTGAGAACTCCTGGGCAGAGGAAGGGGGAAGAAGGGAAGAGGGGAGGAAGGAAGGGACGGGAAGGGCGGCCGCGCCGCTACGGGGCTTCGGCCGACGCGCGGCGCCCCCGGACCACGAGGAAGGCCGCACCGCCGGCCAGGACCAGTACGGCCACGGCCAGCGAGACGTACAGCCCGGTGTGCGAGGACTCCGAGGCCGCCTGCTGGGCGAGCAGCGGCGCGGACGACGGCGGCGTGGGCGTGGCCGCGGAGCCCAGGTCCGGCAGGGCCGGGAGGTTCGCGGTGGGGTCGAGGGCGACGGCGAGCGAGACGGGGTCCATCCCGGTGCCCGCCTTGTACATCGAGCCGAAGGCCTGGGAGCCGCCCTCGGTGAGGGTGGCGGGGGCTTCGGCGAGGGTGGCGAGCCCGCCCTCGGTCTTCAGGGACGCGGCGTCGAACTCCACCAGCGCGACGGCGTTCTTCGTCCCGTCGCCGGTGGTGACGTCGGCGGACAGCACGCCCTTGCCGTTCTCCACCGTGACCGCCACCTTGCCGAGCTTCAGGTCCAGGTGGGCGCCGGTGAAGTGGACCGTGCCGGCGAAGGCCGCATCCAGGGTGCCCTTCGCGCCGTCGTACGTGCCCTTGCCCTGCGGGAAGCGGAAGAGCGCGCCGCCGTCCTGGGCGCCCTCGGCGAGGGTCCACGCGCCCTGGCCGACCGAGCCGGTGACGTACTCGCGGAAAGTACGGCGCACCCCCCAGTCGACGGCGGCGTCGGTGAAGGCGCCCGGCGCCCGCGGGGTCCCGGCGGCCGTGGTGTCCGGCTGCGCGGTCGGCTGCTGCTGCGAAGGATCCGCCGCCGGTGCGGCCTTGACGTCGGCGGACAGCGAGACCGGGTCGAGCTGCGCGCCCGCCGCGTAGTAGCCGGCGAAGGCCTGAGCGCCCTGCTCGGTGAGGGTGGCCGGGAGGTTGGTGAGGGTGAGCGGGCTCGCGCCGCCCTTCATGTCGACGCCGCCGAGGCCGAGGGTGGCGAAGGGCACCTGGGACCGGCTGCTGACCTCGCCGGTGTCCTTCGCCTTGCTGGAGACGTCCACGTACAGAGTGCCCTTGCCGGCGCTGATCCTGACGGTGGGCCGGCTCACCGTCATGTCCAGCTCGTGGACGCCGTCGGGCTTCTGGTGGCCCTGGAAGGTCACCCCGCCCGAGTAGGAGGCCTCGAAGGCGCCGGAGGCGGGGTCGTAGGAGCCGGTCGCCGAGTGGAAGCGGAAGAGGCTGCCGCCGACCGTGGCGGCGCCGCCCTTCAGCTTGAAACCGCCTTTCGCCACCGGGCCGGTGACGTAACTCTGGAAGGACGATTTGACGCCCCAGTCCAGTCGGCCGCCCTGCACGGTGCCCGCCCGGGCGGCGGTGGCCGGGAGCAGGGCGCCCAGCAGGGCCGCCAACAGGGCGACGGCGAACGCGCGGACGGGTCTTGCCGACATGAATGTCCCCTCCAGGGCTGGCGAAGTAAGGTTAGGCTAACCTAAGTTATTGCCGGGTGGGTGAGGAACCCCCCGGTCTCCGGAACCTCTCCGGAACCTCTCCGAAACCCCAGTCGGACGATCAGGACGGTGCCTTCGTGCCTACGCCCGCCGCGTCACACCGCTTTCCCCGTCTCGCTCCCGCCGTGGCAGCACTGGCCCTGGCACTCGCGCTGACGGGCTGCGGAGGTACGGCCACCACCCCGGGCCCATCCGCCCGGACCGCCGCCGCGGACCGGGTGGAACCGCTCGCCCCGGCGCCGCTGCCCGCACTGCCGGTGACCGTGCCCTCGGCGGACGGGACCCAGGTGAGCGTCACTTCGGCGGACCGGGTCGTCCCGCTGACCGGCAGCCTCAGCGAGATCGTCCACACGCTCGGCCTCGGCGGGCAGGTCGTGGCCCGGGACATCACCGCCACCTTCGAACAGGCCGCGCACCTGCCGGTGGTGACCCGCGGCCACGACGTCTCCGCCGAGAGCGTGCTCTCGCTGCGGCCGACGCTGGTGCTGGCGGAGACCACCAGCGGTCCCGCCGAGGCGGTTCAGCAGATCCGCGACGCGGGCATCCCGGTGCTGGTCGTGGCCCCGGCCAAGTCCCTGGACGACGTGCCGAAGCGGATCGCGGCGGTGGCCGCCGCGCTCGGCGTCGAGGAGGCCGGGGAACGCCTGAACCGGCGCACGGCCGACCGGATCGCCGCCGCCCGCAAGGACGTTCCGGCCGGCTCCGGGACAAAGCCCCGGGTGGCCTTCCTCTACCTGCGCGGCACCGCCTCCGTCTACCTGCTGGGCGGTTCAGACTCCGGGGCCGCCTCGCTGCTGGAGGCGGCGGGCGCGGTCGACACCGGCAAGGAGTCCGGGCTCGGCAAGGACTTCACCCCGATCACCAGTGAGGCCCTGGCGGGCGCCGCCCCCGACGCGATCCTGGTGATGTCCAAGGGCCTCGAATCGGTCGGCGGCGTCGACGGCCTGGTGAAGATCCCGGGCGTCACCCAGACCCCGGCCGGCATGGACCGCCGGGTGGTCACGATCGACGACGGCGTCCTGCTGGGCTACGGCCCGCGCACGGACCAGGTGCTCGCCTCCCTGGTCGCCCAGCTCTACGGCAAGGGCGCCTGAGATGCCGACAGCCACCCCCGGCGCCACGGCCGGCGCGACGACGGCCGATCCCGCCGCAGCCGAACGGCCCCGCCGCCGCACGGCGTTCGCGCTCACCGCCGCGCTGGTCGCCTGCCTCATCCTCCTCGCCCTGCTCTCCGCGGGAGTCGGCGCCTATCGGATCCCGCTCGGGGACGTACTCACCTCCGTCCAGCACCGCGCGGGCCTCGGCGGGGCGCCGCTCGACCGGGTCGGGGAGAGCGTGCTGTGGAACGTACGGCTGCCCCGCGTCGTGCTCGCGCTGCTCGTCGGCGGCAGCCTCGGCTGCGCGGGCGCCCTCATGCAGGGCGTGTTCGGCAATCCGCTCGCCGAGCCCGGCGTCATCGGGATCTCGGCCGGCGCGGCCGTCGGCGCGGTCGCCGCCATCGGGCTCGGGCTCAGCTTCCTCGGCGACTGGACGGTCACGGTCTGCGCGTTCGCCGCCGGCCTGATCACCGTCGGCTCCGTCTACTTCCTCTCCCGCGACGGCGGCCGGACCGAGGTCGTCACCCTCATCCTCACCGGCATCGCCGTCAACGCCTTCGCCGGCGCCCTCATCGGCCTGTTCGTCTTCCTCGCGGACAGCGGCCAGGTCAACCAGATCACCTTCTGGCAGCTCGGCTCCCTCGCCCAGGCCACCTGGCCCAAGGTGCTCGCCGTACTCCCCTGTGCCGCCGCGGGCCTGCTGATCGCCCCCTTCCACTCCCGCCGGCTCGACCTGCTCGCACTCGGCGAACGGCCCGCCCGCCACCTCGGGATCGACGTCGAGCGGCTGCGCCTGGCCGTCATCCTGGTCGTGGCGCTGCTCACCGCCGCCGCGGTCGCCGTGGCCGGCGTCATCACCTTCGTCGGACTGCTCGTCCCGCACCTGCTGCGCATGGCGGGCGGCCCCGGCCACCGCTTCCTGGTGCCCGGCAGCGCCCTCGCCGGGGCCGTCGTCCTGGTCGCGGGCGATCTGGCCGCCCGTACCGTCGCCCAGCCCGCCGAACTGCCGCTCGGCGTACTGACCGCGCTGCTCGGCAGCCCGTTCTTCTTCTGGCTGCTGCGCCGCACCCGCCGCAGGCAAGGAGGCTGGGCATGACCGGCGCACCGACCGGGCTGCTCTCCCGCAGCAGGCGCACCGTCCCGGCCCGGCCCGCCCCCGGCGCGGCCTTCGCCGAAGCCGTGGGACTGCGGGTCCGGCTCGGGCCGCGCGAGGTCCTCGCCGGCATCGACCTGACCGCCCGGGCCGGGGAGGTACTGGCCCTGGTGGGCCCGAACGGCGCGGGCAAGTCCACCCTGTTGGCAGCCCTCGCCGCCGACCTCCCCGCCGCCTCCGGAGAGGTACGGGTCGACGGCCGCGCGGTGGGCGACTGGAGCGCCCCCGATCTGGCGCTGCGCCGCTCGGTACTCCCCCAGTCGACCGAACTGTCCTTCCCGTTTCCCGTGGAGGACGTCGTACGGATGGGCCGCGCGCCCTGGGCCGGCACCCCCCTCGCCGACGCGGACGAGGAAGCGGTGGCCGCCGCCATGGCCGCCACCGAGGTCACCGGCTTCGCGGCGCGCCCCTTCTCCGCCCTCTCCGGCGGCGAGCGGGCCCGGGTCGCACTGGCCCGCGTACTGGCCCAGCGGGCCCCGCTGCTGCTGCTCGACGAGCCGACCGCCGCGCTCGACCTGCGCCACCAGGAACTCGTGCTGCGGATCTGCCGGGAGCGGGCCGCCGCCGGGGACGCGGTGGTGGTCGTCCTGCACGACCTGGGGCTGGCCGCCGCCTACGCGGACCGGGCCGCCGTCCTGCACGACGGGCGGATCGCCGCGGACGGACCGCCGGCCGGGGTGTTCGAGGACGGACTGCTCAGCCGCGTCTACCGGCAGCCGGTGGAAGTCATTCCGCATCCGCGCACCGGGACCCCGCTGGTGGTGCCCGTACGCGAGGTGGCGCGACGTTCGGCAGTACGGAACGGTCGCCCCGACTTGACTTGCGCTTGACCCGGCCTTGGGGCTGTCGTGAATCGTCCGTGACGGCCCCGTGTCCGCCGCCGGAAGGTGAGAGCTGAATCACTGCACGAGTGGGTATGGGTCAGGTAAGCCTCGGTTAAGTTAGGTCCGCCTCACTGGCCTCTCCCCCTTGGGACGGCCCACACGTCCGACGCCCAGGAGCCCCCTATGCGCCCCGCCCGCCTCACCGTCATCGCCGCCGCTTCCGTGGCAGCAGCCTTGACCGCCGTCACCGGCTGCTCCCAGAAGAGCGACGCGGGCGGCGACGGCGCGATCAAGGTGGCCGCCTCCGACAGCGCCTGCGAGGTGTCGAAGACGGAGTTCCCGGCGGGCAAGGTCCAGATCGACATCGAGAACAAGGGCTCCAAGGTCACCGAGGTCTACGTCCTCTTCCCGGACGCCCGCATCGTGACCGAGCGCGAGAACATCGGCCCCGGCACCAAGGCCTCCATCACCGCCGAGATCAAGGCGGGCGAGTACGAGGTCGTCTGCAAGCCCGGTATGAAGGGCGACGGCATCACCCAGAAGGTCAAGGCCACCGGCAAGGGCGCCGCCGCGGAGAAGCGCAGCCCCGAGGCCGACGCCGCGGTCGCCGCCTACCGCGCCTACGTGGTCGCGCAGGCCGAGGAGACCCTCCCCAAGGCGCAGGCCTTCGCGGACGCGGTCAAGGCCAGCGACCTCGAGGCCGCGAAGAAGGCGTACGCGCCCTCCCGCATCGGCTGGGAGCGCACCGAGCCGGTCGCCGAGTCCTTCGGTGACATCGACCCGAAGGTCGACGTCCGCGAGGACGGCCTGGAGGCCGGCCAGGACCCCGCGAAGGACTGGACGGGCTGGCACCGCCTGGAGAAGTCCCTGTGGGCCGACAACAAGATCGACGACGGTGACAAGAAGCTCGCCGACACCCTGATCACGGACCTGACCGACTGGCAGAAGAGGGTCGGCCAGGCGGAGATCACCCCCTCCTCGATCGCCAACGGCGCCAAGGAGCTCCTCGACGAGGTCGCCAGCGGCAAGGTCACGGGCGAGGAGGAGCGCTACTCCCACACCGACCTGGTCGACTTCAAGGCCAACGTCGAGGGCGCGGAGAAGGCGTACGAGGTCCTGAAGGCGATCGCCGCGAAGAACGACCCGGAGCTCGTCAAGCAGCTGGACACCCAGTTCGCCGCGATGAACACGCTGCTGGACAAGTACCGCGCCGACAAGGCCTCCTACGACTTCACCGCGTACGACAAGGTCACCGAGGCGGAGCGCAAGGAGCTCTCGGACGGCGTCAGCGCCCTCGGCGAGCCGCTCTCCAAGCTCGCCGCAGCGGTCACGAAGTAACGGTCAGGGACGAAGGAGGCGGGAGAACACGATGTCCGAGTCGGAATCGGCGGCGCAGCAGCAGCCGGAACAGCAGGACGCCGTCGAGTCGGCGGCCGCGCCCTCGCGGCGCGCCGTCCTGGGCTGGGGCGGTGCCGGGCTCGCGCTCGGCGCGGCCGCGGCCGGCGGTGCGGTGGCTGCCTTCGGCAGCGGGCCGGACCTGGTCTCGGCCTCCGCCGCCGGAGCGGCCGTGCCGTTCCACGGCGAGCACCAGGCCGGTATCGCCAGCGCCGTGCAGGACCGTCTGCACTTCGCGGCCTTCGACGTGAAGACGAAGGACCGCGAGGAGCTGATCAAGCTCCTCAAGGAGTGGACCGAGGCGGCCCGCCGCATGACGGCCGGCCTGCCGGTCGGCGAGGGCGGTTTCGGCGGCCTCCCCGAGGCTCCGCCGGACGACACCGGCGAGGCGCTCGGCCTGAAGGCCTCCCGCCTGACCCTGACCATCGGTTTCGGGCCGGGCCTGTTCGCCAAGAACCGGTTCGGACTGGAGGGCAAGCGCCCCGACGCGCTGGTCGACCTGGAGCTGTTCCCGGGCGACAACCTGGACGCGGCCCGCTCCGGCGGCGACCTCTGCGTCCAGGCCTGCGCCGACGACCCGCAGGTCGCCGTGCACGCGATCCGCCAGCTGGCCCGCATCGGCTTCGGCAAGACCGTGGTGCGCTGGTCGCAGCTGGGCTTCGGCAAGACCTCGTCGACCACGCCCGATGAGCAGACCCCGCGCAACATGATGGGCTTCAAGGACGGCACCCGGAACATCTCGGGCACCGACAAGGCGGCCCTGGAGAAGCACGTGTGGGTCGGCGCGGGCGACGGCAGCGAGTGGCTGACCGGCGGCTCGTACCTGGTGGCCCGCCGGATCCGGATGAACATCGAGATCTGGGACCGCACGCCCCTGCAGGAGCAGGAGGACATCTTCGGCCGCGACAAGGGCGAGGGCGCCCCGGTCGGCAAGTCCAAGGAGCGCGACGAGCCGTTCCTGAAGGCGATGAAGCCGGAGGCGCACGTCCGCCTCGCGCACCCGGACAGCAACAACGGTGCGACGATCCTGCGCCGCGGCTACTCCTTCACGGACGGCTCGGACGGTCTGGGCCGCCTCGACGCGGGCCTGTTCTTCCTCGCCTACCAGCGCGACGTCCGCAAGGGCTTCATCCCGATCCAGCGCCAGCTGGCGAAGTCCGACGTCCTCAACGAATACATCCAGCACGTGGGTTCGGCGATCTTCGCCGTCCCGCCGGGCGTCCGCGACAAGGACGACTGGTGGGGCCGGGCACTGTTCGCGTAAGCCAGTCGGAGAGAAGGAACCGCCGTGTTCGGCAACTATCTGATCGGCCTGCGCGAGGGGCTGGAGGCCAGCCTGGTCGTCTGCATCCTCGTCGCGTACCTGGTGAAGACCGAGCGCCGGGACGCCCTGCGTCCCGTGTGGCTCGGCATCGGGATCGCCTGCGCGCTCTCGCTCACCTTCGGCGCGATGCTCGAATTCGGCACCCAGGAGCTGACCTTCGAGGCGCAGGAGCTGCTCGGCGGCAGCCTGTCCATCATCTCGGTGGGCCTGGTGACCTGGATGGTCTTCTGGATGAAGCGCACCGCGCGGCATCTGAAGGCCGAGCTGCACGGCAAGCTCGACACGGCGCTCGCCATGGGCACCGGCGCGCTGGTCGCCACCGCCTTCCTGGCCGTCGGCCGTGAGGGCCTGGAGACCGCGCTCTTCGTGTGGGCGTCCGTACGCGCCAGCGGCGAGGGCTCTTCGGCGCCGCTGATCGGTGTGCTGCTGGGCATCGCGACGGCGATCGTGCTGGGCTACCTGTTCTACCGGGGCGCCCTCAAGATCAACCTGGCGAAGTTCTTCAAGTGGACCGGCGCCATGCTGGTGGTCGTGGCCGCGGGCGTGCTCGCCTACGGGGTCCACGACCTCCAGGAGGCCCGCTTCCTCGGCGGCCTCGGCGACAAGGCCTTCGACATCAGCGCCACCATCCCGCCGGACAGCTGGTACGGGACGCTCCTCAAGGGCGTCTTCAACTTCCAGCCGGACCCCACCGTCGTCCAGCTCACGGTGTGGGCGCTGTACCTGGTGCCCGTGCTGGCGCTGTTCTTCTTCGACCGTGGCCGCCCGGCTGCCCCGAAGGCGCAGCCCGCGGACGCCGCGCAGGCCGGCTGACCGGCGAGGTATGACCGGCCGACAGGCTGTGGTGACGGGCTCGCGCGCCGGTCACCACAGCCTGTCGGTGTTCCCGGGGTGCAGCGGGACGCGGACACCGGTGAAGGCGGCCCGGTCCCGCTCCGGGGTGTCCGTGAAGAAGGCCGCCACCACCTCCTTGTCGAAGCCCGGCTCGTCGGTGGCCAGCGGCTCCGCGGGGGTGCCGCCGACCAGGACCGTGCCGGGCAGCCGCGTGAAGCCGGCCGCCTCGTAGAACGGCGTCAGCGGCCGGTCGCAGCTGAACAGCGCCAGGTCGACGGCCGGGTCCGCCGCCAGCCCGGCGCGGGCCGCCGCGACCAGCCGGCCGCCGAGCCCGCGGCCGCGCAGCGCGGGCCGTGTCACGACCGCGCTCAGCCCGGCCGCGCGGTACGTGCGGCCCGCGACCTCGATCTCCTTGTACAGCAGCGCCAGCGAGGCGGCCACCGCGCCGTCACCGTCGACGAGCAGCAGGGCGCGCGGCGCCAGGGCCGGGTCGTGCCCGGGTGAAGCGCCCGGCCAGGCCGCCGCCTCCAGGGCCGCGACCTGGCCGCCGAGCTCTGCCGGGAGCGCGGCGACCTCGTACGCCAGCACCCTCATCAGGGGATCCGCACGCCCGTACCGCCGACGCGGACCCGCGGGTCCCCGGCGCGCAGCTCCACCGTGAGCTCCCCCGGCCGGCCCATGTCCGCGCCCTGGTGGAGGGTGAGCACCGCGTCCTCGGGGACCAGCCCGAGCTCGCGCGCGTACGCGCCGAAGGCGGCCGCGGCGGCCCCGGTCGCGGGGTCCTCGACGACTCCGCCGACCGGGAAGGGGTCCCGTACGTGGAACTCCGCCGGTCCGGCCCGGTGCACCAGCTGCACGGTGGTCAGGTCGAGGCGCCGCATCAGGGCCTCCAGGCGGGCGAAGTCGTACGCGAGGTCCGCGAGCCGGGCCCGGGTGGCGGCGCCGAGCACCAGGTGCCGGTTCCCGGCGTAGGCGATCCGGGGCGGGAACGCCGGGTCCAGGTCCGCCTCCGGCCAGTCCAGCGCGGCCAGCGCCTCGGCGAGGTCGGCCGGGGCGATGTCCTCGACGTGCGGCTCCACGCTGGTCAGCGTGGCCCGCAGCAGCCCGTCCTCGGCGGTGACGGAGACCGGGACCGTCCCCGCCCGCGTCGCGAGGACCAGGTCCCCGGGGCCGATCCGCTCCGCCAGCGCCACGGCGGTGGCCACGGTGGCGTGCCCGCAGAAGGGCACCTCCGCCTTCGGGCTGAAGTACCGCACGGTGAACGCCCGCCCGGGCTCGCCGCCGAGCCCCTCGGGCGGGGCCGTCAGGAAGGCCGTCTCGCTGTAGCCCAGCCCGGCGGCGATCTCCAGCATCCCGGCGTCGTCCAGCCCGGCGGCGTCGAGCACGACCCCGGCGGGGTTGCCGCCTTCCGGGTCCGGGGAGAAGGCGGTGTAGCGCAGTACTTCGGTGTCGGTCATGCGGTCATGATCGTCACCCCGCCCGGCTCTGGCAACGGGGTTGTTCAGCCGCGCCCGATGTACGGCATGGCCGTCGCCATCACCGTCGCGAACTGTACGTTCGCCTCCAGTGGGAGCTCCGCCATGTGGAGCACGGTGCGAGCCACGTCCGCGGCGTCCATCACCGGTTCGACCGCCAGCTGCCCGTTGGCCTGGAGGATGCCGGTCTGCATCCGCTCGGTCATCTCGGTCGCCGCGTTGCCGATGTCGATCTGGCCGCAGGCGATCCGGTACGGCCGCCCGTCCAGCGACAGGGACTTGGTCAGGCCCGTCATCGCGTGCTTGGTCGCGGTGTAGGCGACGGAGTTCGGGCGCGGCACGTGCGCCGAGATGGAGCCGTTGTTGATGATGCGGCCGCCCTGCGGGTCCTGCCGCTTCATCTGCCGGAAGGCGGCCTGCGCGCACAGGAAGGCGCCGGTCAGGTTGACGTCCACCACCGAGCGCCAGGCCTCGTAGGTGATGTCCTCCAGCGGGACGCCGCCCGGGCCGAAGGCGCCCGCGTTGTTGAAGAGCAGGTCGAGGCGCCCGTACCGGTCTCGTACGGCCTCGAACAGAGCATTGACCTCGTCCGGATCGCTGACGTCCGTCCGGACGCACAGGACGTCCGCGTTTCCGGCGGACTGCGCCGCCGCGGCGGCCGTCTCCTCCAAGGGCCCGGTCCGGCGGCCCGCCAACGCCACGGCCCAGCCGGCCGCGGCCAGGGTCAGGGCCACGGAACGGCCGATCCCGGAGCCGGCCCCGGTCACCACGGCGATCTTCTCGGCACTTTCGCTCATGGGCCCGCAGGCTACGTCACACAGGGCTGCGGGCCCCGGACGTTCCGATAGCTGAGAACATGGGTCGGTCAGGGGTGCATGAATCAGATAAGAGGACTGGAGTCCCGCATGTCGGAGAGAGCCCCCGCGACGGCACCCACACCCGAGCCGTCACCCGAATCGCCCTCCGCCTCCACCGCCGTCGCACCCCTGACGGCCGCACGCCGCACCGGGCTGCTCGTCACCTTCGTACTCGGCGGGCTCACCGCCCTGCCCCCGCTGTCCATGGACATGTACCTCCCGGCCCTGCCGCAGGTCACCAGCGTCCTGCACAGCCCGGCCGCGACCGTCCAGCTCACCCTCACCGCCTGCCTCGCCGGCATGGCGCTGGGCCAGCTCGTCATCGGCCCGATGAGCGACAAGTGGGGGCGCCGCCGGCCCCTGCTCGTCGGCATGACCGTCTACGTCCTGGCCACCGCGATATGCGCCCTCGCGCCGACCACCGAGCTGCTGATCGGCTTCCGCCTGCTCCAGGGCCTGGCCGGGGCGGCCGCGATCGTCATCGCCCGTGCCGTCGTACGCGACCTGTACGACGGGGTCGAGATGGCCCGCTTCTTCTCCACCCTGATGCTCATATCCGGATCCGCACCGATCATCGCCCCGCTCATCGGCGGCCAGGTGCTCCGCGTCGCCGACTGGCGCGGGGTCTTCGTCGTCCTCACCGGCGTCGGCCTCGTGCTCACGCTGACGGTCTGGCGCGGCCTCGGCGAGACCCTGCCGCCCGAACGGCGGCAGACGGGCGGCGTCGGTGCCGCGCTGCGGACCATGCGCGGGCTGCTCGGCGACCGCGTCTTCACGGGCTACACCCTGACCGGCGGCTTCGCCTTCGCGGTGCTCTTCTCGTACATCTCCGCCTCGCCCTTCGTGGTGCAGGAGATCTACGGAGCCTCGCCCCAGGCCTTCGCCCTGCTCTTCGGCCTCAACTCCGTCGGCCTGATCACCGTCGGCCAGATCAACGGCAAGCTGCTCGTCGGCCGGGTCAGCATGGACAAGACCCTGTCCGTCGGGCTCGGGATCATCACGACCGCGGCGGTGGCGCTGCTGCTGATGTCGACCGGGGTGTTCGGCGAGGTGGGGCTGACCCCGATCGCCGCCGCGCTGTTCGTGCTGATGTCGGCGATGGGCGTGGTGCTGCCGAACACCAACGCGCAGGCGCTGATGCGGACCCCGCACGCGGCGGGATCGGCCTCCGCGCTCCTCGGCACGTCGTCGTTCCTGGTCGGTGCGGTCGCCTCGCCGCTGGTCGGGATCGCGGGCGAGGACACGGCGGTGCCGATGGCGCTGGTCCAGCTGGTGTGCGCGCTGCTGTCGGTGGGCTGCTTCCTGGGCCTGTGCCGGCCCTGGCAGAACCGCGACCCGCTGGCGTCCGCCGCCTAGGGCGTGTTTCGAAAGTAGCGCCGGGCGCCCGAAGGGCGCGGCCTGCGGCGTCTGGTGCCGTGCATCGCAAGGCGGAGGGGCGCCCGAGTACTGGACGTACTTGGGCGCCCCGACAACGCGGCGAGGTGCGGTGCCAGACGCCGCAGGCCAGGCGGGACTTTCGAAACACGCCCTAGTCTTCTGAGTCGGGAATTCTGTTCAGATAGCTGGCGAGGCGTTCGAGGATCTCGTCTGCGGTCTTGGTCCAGACGTAGGGCTTGGGGTCGGTGTTCCAGGCGGCGATCCAGTCACGGATGTCCTTCTCGAGGGCCTGGACTGACTTGTGGACGCCTCGCCGTATCTGCTTGTTGGTGAGTTCGGCGAACCATCGCTCGACCAGGTTCAGCCAGGACGACCCGGTCGGGGTGAAGTGCAGGTGGAACCGGGGGTGGCCGAGCAGCCACTTCTTGATGTCCGGGGTCTTGTGGGTGGCGTAGTTGTCGCAGATCAGATGGACGTCCAGGCCTGCCGGCACTTCCTTGTCGAGCTTGACCAGGAACTTCTTGAACTCCTCGGCCCGATGGCGGCGGTGCAGGGAGCCGATCACCTTGCCGGTGGCCACGTTGAGTGCGGCGAACAGGGTGGTCGTGCCGGCCCGGACGTAGTCGTGCGTTGACCGCTCCGGGACCCCGGGCATCATCGGCAGCACCGGCTGGGACCGGTCCAGGGCCTGGATCTGCGACTTCTCGTCCACGCAGAACACCAGCGCCCGCTCGGGCGGGTCCAGATAGAGGCCGACGACATCGTGGACCTTGTCGACGAAGTACGGGTCGGTCGACAGCTTGAAGGTCTCCGAGCGGTGCGGCTGCAGGCCGAACGCCCGCCAGATCCGTGAGACCGAGGACTGGGACAGGCCCATTTCCTTCGCCATCGACCGCGTCGACCAGTGCGTCGCGTTCTTCGGCTTGGACTCCAAGGTCCTGGTGACCACCGCGGCAACCTGCCCGTCCGTCACCGATCTGGGGCCGCCGGAACGCGGCATGTCTCCCAGGCCCGCGATCCGGTACTGCACGAAACGGGCCCGCCAACGGCCGACCGCCTGAGGCGTTGATCCGAGACGGACGGCCACGTCCTTGTTCGAGACACCCTCGGCGCAGGCCAGGATGATCCGGCACCGCAAAGCCCACGCCTGCGGCGTGGAACGACGCCGCACCCACCCCTCCAGTGCGACCCGTTCCTCGTCCGACAGCGTCAACTCGGCCTTCGGCCGCCCCATCCGCGCCATAGGCCAACCCTACACATCTGAACAGAACTCAAGACTCAGAACACTAGGGCTCTCGGCCGGGGGCCTGCCGGTCCGGGCCGCTTCGGTCCGTACCCGGACGGGGCCACGCCGCCCGGCGCCGTAAACTCGGCGGGTGAACGCCTTTGCCCCCACCACCGCCGAGACCCTCCGCAGCGCGCTCGGCGGGCTGCTCGACGGACTCCCGCCCAAGCAGGCCTCGGCCGCCGTGGAGCGGCTCATCGCCAGCTACCGGGGGCAGACCCCGACCGACGCGCCCGTACTGCGCGACCGCTCCGACGTGGCGGCGTACGCGGCGTACCGCATGCCCGCCACCTTCGAGGCCGTCCGGGCGGCCCTGGACGGGCTCGCGGAGGCGGCGCCCGGCTGGGCGCCGGGCTCCCACGTGGACGTGGGCGGCGGCACCGGCGCGGCGACCTGGGCGGTCGACGCCACCTGGGACGGCCCTCGCGAAACCACGGTGCTGGACTGGGCGGAGCCGGCGCTGGCGCTCGGCAAGGAGCTGGCGGCCCGCGGCTCGGAGGTCCTGCGCGGGGCGGCGTGGCGGCGGGCCGTCATCGGCTCCGGGCTGGCCCTGCCCGACGCCGACCTGGTGACCGTCTCGTACGTGCTGGGCGAGCTGACCCCGCAGGCGCGGACGGCCGTCGTCGCCGAGGCGGCGCGGGCCGGCCAGGCCGTGGTGCTGATCGAGCCGGGCACACCGGAGGGGTACCTCCGTATCCGCGAGGCCCGCGACCAGCTGATCGCGGCGGGGCTGCAGGTCGCCGCGCCCTGCCCGCACGACGGGACCTGCCCGATCGAGGTCGGCAAGGACTGGTGCCACTTCTCGGCGCGGGTGAGCCGGTCCTCGCTGCACCGGAAGGTCAAGGGCGGCTCCCTCCCGTACGAGGACGAGAAGTTCAGCTACGTCGCCGCGACCCGCTTCCCGGTCGAGCCCGCCGCCTTCCGGATCACGCGGAAGCCGCAGATCCGGAAGGGGCTCGTCCAGTTGGAGCTGTGCGGCCCGCAGAGCGGTGACTCGGCGGGCCTGACCCGGGTCAACGTGACCAAGCGCCACGGCGACCTCTACAAGGCGGCGCGGGACGCCGACTGGGGCCAGGACTGGCCGCCGCCGCAGGAGCGCTAGGCCGGGCGCAGGACCGGGTCAGACCGGGTCAGACCGAGTCAGGCCGCGTCAGGGCCGCAGCTCCTGGGTGCAGCACTTCACGCTGCCGCCGCCCTTGAGCAGCTCCCCCAGGTCCATCGGGACCGGCTCGAACCCCCGGTCCCGAAGGGGCGCCAACAGGCCGGTCGCCGCCTGTGGGAGCAGGACGTGCCGGCCGTCCGAGACCGCGTTGAGGCCCAGGGCGGCCGCGTCGCGGCCGTCGGCGAGCAGCGCGTCGGGGAAGAGCCGTTTGAGCACGGCCTGGCTGCCCGGCGAGAACGCGGCCGGGTAGTACATGACCTCGTCCCCGTCGAGGACGGACAGGGCGGTGTCCAGGTGGTAGTAGCGCGGGTCCACCAGGTCGAGGCCGATGACGGGACGGCCGAAGAACTCCTGGGCCTCGTCGTGCGAGAGCGGGCTGGAGCGGAAGCCCCGGCCGGCCAGGATGTAGGTGGCGGTGACGGCGAAGTCGCCCTCACCCTCGTTGACGTGGGACGGCTCGTGGATGTCCTGGTAGCCGTGGCTGCGGAACCAGTCCAGGTGGATCTCGGCCTCGGCGGCCCGTTCCGGATAGGCGAAGCGGGCTCCGAGCACCCGGCCGTCGACGACGAGGGCACCGTTCGCCGCGAAGACCATGTCGGGCAGCTCGGGGTCCGGTACGAGGGTCTCGACGGTGTGGCCGAGGGCGCGGTAGCGGTCCCTCAGGTCTTCCCATTGGGCGTGTGCGAGGGGCAGGTCCACCGGTTTCGTGGGGTCCATCCACGGATTGATGGAGTACGTGACCTTGAAGTGTGCGGGTGGGCACATCAGGTAGCGCCGGGGTGTGGCGTCTCTGCGCAAAGAAGGCTCCTCACGACTTGCACTCGACTTACACGTCTCACGACGAGTGTGGAGAGAATCGTCTCTCCTGAAGCGGGACAACGCAGTGAACTGATTGGGTGGTTTACCGGGCAAGAGGAAGACGAGACGTCTCGGTTGATAGTTTCAGGACATGACCAGGACCCCTGACGCCAGCCGCCGCAGCGACCGCTCCCGGCGGGCCATCCTCGACGCGGCACTCGCCCTGGTCGGGGAGGTCGGCTACAACAGGCTGACCATCGAGGCCATCGCGGCCCGCGCGGGGGTCGGCAAGCAGACCATCTACCGCTGGTGGCCGTCGAAGGCCGCCGTGCTGCTGGACGCCTCGCTGGCGCTCACCGGGGACGCGGAGGCGGCGGCCGAGTGGGCCGGCTTCCCGGACACCGGGGACCTCGCGGCCGACCTGAAGCACGTCCTGCGGGCGACGGTGGACCAGCTGCTCGACGAGAAGTACGCGGCCCCCACGCGCGCCCTGACGGCGGCCGGGGCGACCGACCCGGAGCTCGGCGCCCGCTTCACCGAGCGGCTGCTGGAGCCGCAGCTCGCCCTGTACGAGGCGCGGTTGCGCACGGCCCGGGAGGCCGGGCAGCTCGCGCCGGACACGGATCTGCGGCTGACGGTGGAGATGCTGGTCGGCCCGCTGACGTACCGCTGGCTGCTGCGGACGGCGCCGCTGACGCACGCCTACACCGACGCCCTCGTGGACCGGGTGTTGGGTGGGGTGGCCAACGTCACCGCCCGTTAACGGACCGGCAACCTACGGCCGATCGAGAATATATGCCCGAATTCTATGGGTATGTAGGGGGCGTCGGTTACCCATCCCCAACCCCCCGGTCACGAAGACCGGTCACCCGGGGCTCAGGATGGTGGGACCATGTGAAGGTCCGCCGGGGATACGGTGAGGTGAGGGGATCGATGGGGTCTGAGTCCGGCCGCGTCAAACGCGGCGAGCAGAGCAGGATTTCCCAGTGGCTGCGTCGGCGGCCGAAACCCGTCGCCGAGGACCCCGGACGAGAACGCGAGGCGCTGCTCCTGGCCGTCGCCGCGGCCGGTCTGCCGCTCGCCCCCGCCGCCCATCCCGCCGGCTACCGGTGTTCGTGCGACCGGATCGGCTGTCCGACGCCCGCACGGCACCCCCTCTCCTTCGCCTGGCAGACCCAGTCGACCACCGACCGCGCACAGGTCGAGCGGTGGGCGCGCAACCAGCCCCAGGCCAACTTCATCACCGCGACCGGCATGGTCCACGACGTGCTCGACGTCCCGCTGGAAGCCGGCACCGGCGCACTCGCCCGCCTGCTGGAGGCGGGCATCGAGGTCGGCCCGGTCGCCGAGTCGGGCGGCACGGGCGACCAGGCCCGGATGCTCTTCTTCACCGCCACCCGCGGCACGCCGGAGGACGAGGACGAGTGGTGGCCGTGCGAACTGGACTGCCATCCCGAGACCATGGACGAACACCCGGGCCTGCGCTGGCACTGCCGCGGCAGCTACGTCCTGGTCCCCCCGGCGGCCCTCCCCGGTGACCAGGCGGTCACCTGGATCCGCGGCATGGAACATCCCCTCCCGGACCCCCTCACCCTCCTGGAGACCCTGACGGACGCCTGCGCCACGTACGCGGGCACCTCGCCCCAGACCCCGGCGGCGGTCGCCTGGCCCTTGGGCCGCTAGCCCTGGCCGGGGCTCGGTCCAGGGCTGCGCCCAAGCCCGGCGGGGTGCGGCGCCGCTGCGCAAGCGCCCCCGGGCTGCGCCCGGGCGCCCTGGGGCTCCGCCCCAGACCCCGCGCCTCAAACGCCGGCGGGCCTGGTTTTGGGCTGAGCTGAGTTCGCAGGAGTCCGGGGGCGAAGCCACCGCCAACGGCGGGTCAGTGGTGGATCTGGGTGACGACCACGTCGAGGGACCAGGCCTTGCCCGCCTTCGCGGGGGCTTCGGCCTCGACCGTGTAGCCCAGGTCGCGCAGGGCCGTGACCAGCTCGGCGGGCGACGCCGGGACCGCACCGGCCAGCAGCAGGTCCCGGACCAGACGACCCTTCGTCGCCTTGTTGAAGTGGCTCACCACTGACCGCTTCTCCACTCCGTCCACCACCCGCGAATGCAGCACCCGCACGGTCGCCGTCCGCCCCGCCGTCTCCCCCTTCGGCTTCCACGCCGCCGCGTACGCAGCCGACCGCAGGTCCAGCACCAGCCCGTCCCCGGCAACAGCCGGCAGCACGTCCGCCATCGGCCCCCGCCAGTACGCGCCGAGCGCGCCGCGCCCCGGCAGCTTCACACCCATCGAGCAGCGGTACGAGGGAATCCGGTCGGTGATCCGCACCGCGCCCCACAGCCCCGAGAAGACGAGCAGCGCGTCCTCGGCGAGCTTCCGCGCGGCCGGGGTCAGGTCGGCCAGCCCCAGGGCGTCGTACAGCACCCCGGTGTAGATCTCCCCGGCCGGCCGGGCCGCCGCCGAGCGCAGCTCCACGTTCTTCGCGACCTCGCCCCGCAGCCCCTCGCTCAGGCCCAGCACCTCGCGCGCCTTCAGTTCGTCGGCGGCGCACAGCTCGACCAGTTCGTCCAGGACCTCCGCACGGGCCGGGGCCAGCCCCGGCAGCGACAGCGTCTGCGGCTTCAGCGGTGCGCCGGAGCCGCCGGCGGCCTTTCCTTCGGACGGCGGCAGCAGCACGAGCACGGTGGTTCTCCTTCGGTACGACACGGCGCAGGGGATGCGGCCCCGCAGCCAGGGTAGACGGCTCGCCATGCCGTCCGGGCCCGCCGCCCATACGCTCGATCCATGCCACGCCGTCTTATGCACATGACAGGCGCAGACGGGGCTGCCCTGCGGGCCGCGCTGCGTGAACTGCGGACGAAGCTGGACGTACCGGAGGAGTTCCCGGCCGAGGTGCTCGCCGAGGCCGGGCGGGCGGCCCGGGAACCCCGCCTGCCCGGGGCCGATGCCACCGACATCCCGTTCTTCACGATCGACCCCCCGTCCTCCGTCGACCTCGACCAGGCCATGCACCTGGCGAAACGGTCCACCGGCGGCTTCCGGGTCCACTACGCCATCGCCGACGTCGCCGCCTTCGTCACCCCGGGCGGCCCGCTGGACGCCGAGGCCCACCGCCGCGTCACCACCCTCTACTTCCCCGACGGGAAGGTCCCGCTGCATCCGGCCGTGCTCTCGGAGGGCGCGGCCAGCCTGCTGCCCGACCAGCCCCGACCGGCGCTGCTGTGGCGCCTCGACCTCGACGCCGAGGGCCGGGTGGAGACCACCGATGTCCGTCGCGCCCTCGTACGCAGCCGCGCCAGGCTCGACTACGACGGCGTCCAGAAGGCCATCGACACCGGCACGGCGGAGGAGCCCCTCGCCCTCCTGAAGGACATCGGGCTGCTCCGCGAGGCCCTCGAAGTGGAGCGCGGCGGCATCTCGCTGAACGTGCCCGAGCAGGAGATCGTCGGGCACGGGGACTCGTACACCCTGGCCTACCGCGCCCCGCTGCCCGCGGACGGCTGGAACGCCCAGATCTCCCTCATGACCGGCATCGCCGCCGCCGATCTGATGCTGGCCGCCGGGACCGGCATCCTGCGCACCCTGCCCACCGCGCCCGACGGCGCCGTCGGCAGGCTCCGGCGGGCGGCGAAGGCCCTGCGGATCGACTGGCCGCACCACGTCCCGTACGCCGAACTCGTGCGCTCCCTCGATCCGCACCGTCCCGACCACGCGGCC
The DNA here is from genome assembly GCF_036203305.1 of Streptomyces sp. NBC_00190. Lineage (GTDB taxonomy): Bacteria > Actinomycetota > Actinomycetes > Streptomycetales > Streptomycetaceae > Streptomyces. Next base: position 2,617,903 of record NZ_CP108131.1, read on the forward strand.
TTCCTCCAGGAGTGCACGGCCCTTCTGCGCGGCGCCGGATACACCGTCTTCACCGGCGGCGAGGCCCCGGACCCGGCGCTCCACGCGGCGGTCGCGGCCCCGTACGCCCACTGCACGGCGCCGCTGCGCCGGCTGGTCGACCGATACTCGGGCGAGCTGTGCCTGGCGGCGGTGGCCGGGGCTGAGCCCCCGCGCTGGGCGGTGGCGGCGCTGGACGCGCTCCCCGAGGAGATGGCGGACGGCACCCGGCTCGCCAACAAGGCCGAGCGGGAGTGCGTGGACCTGGTCGAGGCCGCGCTGCTCAAGAACCGCGTCGGGGAGGTCTTCGAGGCGATGGTGATCGACGTCGACGACCGGGAGCCGAAGGTCGGCACGGTCCATCTGACCGACCCGGCGGTGGTCGGCCGCATCGTGTCCGCCTCGCGGGAGCTGCCGCTGGGCGAGCGCCTGCGGGTCCTGCTGGCGGAGGCGGACCCGGGCACGGCGAAGGTCCTGTTCGCCCCGGCCTGACCTGCCCCGGCGTCCTTCGCGGCGGCACGCGAGACCGTCGGGGCGCCTTCGCCAGCAGCGCGGCGAGCGCGGGCGAGAGCGGCTCGCCCTCCCCGGGCGCCGCGGCCAGCAGCGCCGCGAGCCGCCGCCGGCGCTCGCCGATCTCGGCCTCCTGGCGGGCCAGGTTGGCGTCGAGCTCTTCGAGTACGTCGGCCAGTTCGCGCCCGGCGTCGTCGGCGAGGACGTCCCGCACTTCGTCGAGGCTCAGCCCGAGCTCGGTGAGCCGCCGTACGCGGGCCAGCAGGACGGCGTCACGGACGCTATAGGCCCGGTAGCGGTTGGGTCGCCGCTCCGGCTCCGGGAGCAGCCCGACATCGTGGTAGTGCCGGATCGCCCGGGTGGTGACCCCGACCAACGCGGCGATCTCTCCGATCCGCATGCCCTCCAGTAGAAACCCTGCCGCTGCGGCAAGGTCAAGCCGCGTCGGCACAGCCGGTAGCATGGTCGCCACGGCAGACGAGTCGGCCGGGCGGCCGCGTCGGGATCTTGAGGATCCCGCCGAGGAACGTCCGGGCTCCACAGGGCAGGGTGGTGGGTAACGCCCACCCGGGGTGACCCGCGGGACAGTGCCACAGAAAACAGACCGCCGGGGGCTTCGGTCCCCGGTAAGGGTGAAACGGTGGTGTAAGAGACCACCAGCGCCTGAGGTGACTCAGGCGGCTAGGTAAACCCCACCCGGAGCAAGGTCAAGAGGATCCGTCTTCGGACGGGTCTGCGCGGACGCTTGAGGGCTGCTCGCCCGAGTTCGCGGGTAGACCGCACGAGGCCGGCGGCAACGCCGGTCCTAGATGGATGGCCGTCTCCCCGGCGACCGCGAGGTCACCGGGTGACAGAACCCGGCGTACAGGCCGGCTCGTCTGCCCTTTCCACTCCGTTCGGGGTGCCGCGAACGCCGGCGGCTGCCCGGATCTCGGCAGCTGACACGAATGCCCCTCGCAGGGGCACGTCATGGGGCACGCTCGCACCCATGACCGATCACCCCGCGGCCGCTGCCGCCGCTCTCATACGCGAACTCGCCGAAACGACCACCGACCCCCGCGAAGCCTACGGAAGCCCCGCCGAGATCGCCTCCGTGGCCGGAAGCCTGCTCGACCTGGCCCGTCACCTCGAAGACGCCTTACGCCACCTGGAGCGGCACATGCTCCGGCGTGACGACGACTGGGCCACCACGGACGGAGAACGGCCCGGCCGGTACGCGCGGGAGGCGAGCGGCGCGATCCAATCCGCCCAGGCCGAAGCCCGCAACATGGCCCGCGCCCTGGCCCGGTCGGTGGAAGCCCTCAGCCACCTGAAGCCCGCACCCTGATGAAGACGCGGTGAGAGAGGCCCCCGCCATCGGGCTATCGGGGCGGGGGCCCTTTCGGATGTGCGGCTAGCGCAGGTGGGACGTGTCGTTCAGCAGCCGTACCGAGGCGTTGCCGTCGGCGTAGTAGGCCACCGCCGACAGGGAGGCCGCCGAGAGTTCCATGCGGAACAGGGACTCCGGCGGGGCGCCCAGGGCGAGGCGGACCATGATCTTGACCGGGGTCACGTGGGTGACCAGCAGCACCGTACGGCCCGCGTGCGCGGCGAGCAGTCGGTCGCGGGTCGCCGAGATCCGGCGGGTGGCGGCCATGAAGCTCTCGCCGCCGCCCGTGGGGGCCGCCTTCGGGGAGTCCAGCCACCCCTGGAGGTCGTCGGGGAACCGCTCGCGCACCTCGGCGAAGGTCAGGCCCTCCCAGGCGCCGAAGTCCACCTCGCGCAGGCCCTCTTCGACGGTCACGTCGAGGCCGAGGCGGTCGGCGACGGCCTGCGCGGTCTCGCGGCAGCGGCGCAGCGGGGAGCTGATGACCGTCTGCACGGTGCCGCGCGCGGCGAGCGCCTCGGCCACGGCCGCGGCCTGGCGCCGCCCGGCAGGTGACAGCTCGGGGTCGGAGCCCCCGCTCCCGGAGAAGCGCTTCTGCGGGGTGAGGGCGGTCTCGCCGTGGCGCAGCAGCACGAAGGTGGCGGGGGTGCCCATGTCGGGCCCCCAGCCCGTGCCCGCGGCGGGGGCCGCCGCGGGGGCCTGTCCGGCGGCGCCGGGCCCGGGCTGCGCGAAGAGCGTGCCGGTGCCGCCCGCTTCGGCGGAGCCGGCCCGCGCGGGCGCGGCCTCGGCCGCGCGGGTGCCCGTACCGGAGCCGGAGGCAAGGGCGGCGCGCACGGCTGCGGCGCCCTTCGCCACGTCCCCCGGAACACCGCCGGAGGCTACGGCGCGCGCGGCGCCGTGGTCCAGGGCGGCGCTGGAGGCCGACGGCTCCCACTGCTTGCCGCGCTTGCCCGCGTCCATGGCCTCGTTGGCGAGCCGGTCCGCATGCTTGTTCTTCTCGCGTGGGATCCACTCGTACGTGACCTGGGAGCGGGGCAGGATCGTCGCCGCTTCCGCCGCGAGCGGCTTCATGTCCGGGTGCTTGATCTTCCAGCGGCCGGACATCTGCTCGACGACCAGCTTGGAGTCCATCCGGACCAGGACCTGCGCGTCCGACGCCAGTTCACGCGCCGCCTTGAGCCCGGCGATCAGGCCCTTGTACTCCGCCACGTTGTTCGTCGCGACGCCGATGTACTCCGCGCGCTCGGCCAGCGTCTCGCCCGTCGCCGGGTCGAGGACGACCGCGCCGTAGCCGGCGGGCCCCGGGTTGCCCCGGGAGCCGCCGTCCGCCTCCACGACAAAGCGCGGCATCAGATGCCCGAGTCGGCCGTACGGACCAGGATGCGGCCGCAGTTCTCGTGGCGCACGACCTGGTCGCGGGCCGCGGCCTTGATCTCGTTGACCTCGGCCATGTCGAGCTCCAGGCGGCAGCCCTCGCAGCGGCGCTGGTACAGGCGCGCGGCACCGACCCCGCCCTGCTTGACGCGGATCTTCTCGTACAGCGCCATCAGGTCGGCCGGCATGGAGGCGACGATGACCTCGCGGTCCTTGGCGATCTTGGCGGCTTCGGCGTCGAGCTCGCCGGTGGCCGCGTCACGGCGCGCGATGGCGTCCGCCAGCTTGGTCTCCAGGCCGGCGACGCGGTCGGTGAGCTCGGTGACCCGCTCCTGCGCGGCCTCCAGGCGCTCCATGACCTCCAGGACCACGTCCTCCAGGTCGCCCTGCCGCTTGGCCAGGGAGACGACCTCGCTCTGCAGGTTCGCCAGGTCCCGGGCCGAAATGCCCACGCCGGAGTCCAGGCGCTGCTGGTCGCGGGCCGCGCGCTGGCGCACCTGGTCCACGTCCTGCTCGGCCTTGGTCTGCTCGCGCGCGGCGTCGCTGGCCTGCGTCTGGGCGGCGACGAGCAGGTCGCGCTGCTGGGTGAGGTCCTTGGTCAGCGAGTCGACCTCGGCGTGCTCGGGCAGCGACTTGCGCTTGTGGGCGAGCTGAGACAGCCGGACGTCCAGGGCCTGGACGTCGAGAAGTCGGATCTGGTCGGCGGGCTCGGCGTTCAGTTGGGGGCTCCTGAGATAGAAGAGGGAGGTGAGGAAACGTCGGACGGCGCGTGCGCCGTCCACGGGTCGGTGACCGTGCGCGAGACATGGGTACGCAGACCCCAGCCATGGCGCTCGGAAATCGCGTCGAGCTGTGCGGCGGCCTGCTCGCACCAGGGCCATTCGGTAGCCCAGTGGGCGGCGTCGACGAGGGCGAGCGGGCTCTGCTCGCGGGCCTCGGACACCGGGTGGTGGCGCAGGTCGGCGGTGAGGAAGACGTCCACGCCCGCCGCCCTGACCTGGTCGAAGAGGCTGTCGCCGGAGCCGCCGCTGACGGCGATGCGGCGGATCTGCGCGTCCGGGTCGCCGGCGACGCGGATGCCCTGGGCGGTCGCCGGCAGCGAGGCCGCGGCGCGGGCTGCGAACTCGCGCAGGGTCTCGGGGTGGTCCAGTTCGCAGATCCGGCCCAGGCCCCGGCGGCCGGCCGGGTCGGTGGCGTCGGGCACCAGCGGGCCGGTGATCCGCAGGTCCAGGGCGCCGGCGAGGGCGTCGGAGACACCGGGGTCGGCGGTGTCGGCGTTGGTGTGGGCGACGTGCAGCGCGATGTCGTTCTTGATCAGCGTGTGCACGACGCGGCCCTTGAAGGTGCCGGCCTCGACGGTGGTGGTGCCGCGCAGATAGAGGGGGTGGTGGGTGACGATCAGGTCGGCGCCCAGCTTCACCGCCTCGTCGGCGATCTCCTGTACGGGGTCCACGGCGAACAGCACCCGGGAGACCTCGGCTTCGGGGTCGCCGCAGACGGTGCCGACGGCATCCCACTGCTCGGCCCGCGAGGGGGGCCAGAGAGCGTCCAGCGCGGCGATGACTTCAGAGAGACGGGGCACGGGCCAAGGCTACCGTCCGGTGCGACCGTCCCCGCCAGGACGGGCCCCGCCCCGGCCCTGCTCCCGGCCCCACGACGGCCGGGGCGGGTGAGCGCCCGGATCTTGCACAGCACAACCGTCTCCTGAGCCAAAGACGAATCGCCGCCCGGCCACCCGTATGTGTGAAGCGGGCTTGGCCGCACTGTTCGTCAGGAACGGCGAAAACTAGCTTCGCCACCGGAGGTGAAGCACGGATGACTGTCTGTGCCATCGAAATGACGACCACGGGCCCGTTCACGATCGCCGCGGACGGGTCGTACGCCGCCCGCCTCGCAGGGAACGGCGAGGCGCTCTACGCGGAGCGCTGGACCCTGGCCGGGCCCGAGCCGTACGCGGTGCCGCTGCCGCTCGCGCAGCCCGAGGAGGCCGACAGCGAGCTGCTGCCCCTGACCGACGGGCGGGTGCTGATCCACCGGCGGGTGGCGGAGCGGCACGCCTTCGCCCTGCTGTACCCGACGGGCGCCGCTGCCGGGCCGCGCACCGGGGAGCTCCAGCTGGGTGCGGTGGAGCCGGAGGAAGGAAGGGACGTACGGGTCCGCCTGCTGCCCCCGTCCCCGGACGGCCGCGACGCCTTCGCCCTGGCCGTGACCGACGCCGGGACCACGGTGTGGCGGGTGGCCGGTGGCCGCTCCGGGCCGGAGCGGGTCGCCCGGATCCCGGGCCGCTGCTCCGGCGGCGTATGGCTGGACCGCGTGGGCCGGCTGCTGGCCCTGGACCGCGAGCTGGACGGCACCACCAAGGCCGTCGCCGTCGACCTGGTGCGCGGCGGCGAGGTCTCCCCGCTGCTCCAGATCACCGAGGCCAGCGACGACCGGCTGCTGCTGGCCGACCCGGACAGCGGCCTGCTGCTGATCCGATCGGACGCGCCGGGCGAACCGCGCCTGGGCTGGGGGGTGCTGGGCAGTTCGCTGCCGGTCCGCTTCCCGGAGTGTTTGCGGCTGGGGGACGCGCACCCGTTCGCCGTGCAGCCCGGCCAGGCGCTGATGCCGGAGACCAGCGGGGTGGCCCTGCGGCTGCCCGACGGCGGGATCGGGCTGTGGCGCCCCGCCGACCGGCACCTCTTCCGGCTCGGGGCGCCCGCGGGCTGGCTCGGCGGGACGGGCCTGTGGAGTCCGCAGGGCCGCCTGCACCTCCCGTACGCGACCCCCGAAGTCCCCTGCGGGATCGTCGGGATGAGCCTGCCGGTCTCCCCTCCCCCGCCGGTCCGCCTGGACCCCGTCCCACCGCCCCCGACGCGCCCCATCCCCCTCCAGCAGGCCCCGCTGCGATAGGCACGGGCGATGACCGGCGTGCACTACCGGGAGCCGGCCGATCTGCACGGGCCTCTGGGCTTCCTGTCGGCCCGCTGACCAGCGCGGCGGCGGGTCTGGGTGCACGACCCGGACCCGCCGCCGCAGCGCCGCGGATCAGCCGTGCTTGAGGCCCAGGACCTCCGTCGCGGCGAAGGTCTCGTTCGCCGGGCGGGAGTCGTAGTGCGGGGTCAGGACCTCGTCGAGCTCCTCGTAGGAGAAGGCCTCCTTGGTCGTGTCGAACTTCGCCGCCACCCTCGGGCGTTCCATCACGACCACGATCCCGCCGTGCACGACGAACAGCTGCCCGTTGGCCTTCGCGGCGGCCGGTGAGGCCAGGTAGCCGACGAGCGGGGAGACGTGCTCGGGGGCGAGGGCGTCCAGCTTGCCCTCCTCCGGGACCTGGAAGCCCGCGAAGACGTCCTCGGTCATCCGGGTGCGGGCGCGCGGGCAGATGGCGTTGGCCGTCACCCCGTACTTGGCGAGGGCCAGGGCGGTGGAGGTGGTCAGGCCCACGATGCCGCCCTTGGCCGCCGCGTAGTTCGGCTGGCCGGCCGAGCCGCCGAGGAAGGCCTCGGAGGAGGTGTTGACGATCCGGCCGTAGACCGGCCCGCCCGCCGCCTTCGACCGCTCGCGCCAGTGCACGGACGCGAAGTGCGTGGTGTTGAAGTGGCCCTTGAGGTGGACCCGGATCACCGAGTCCCACTCCTCCTCGGACATCGAGAAGACCATCCGGTCGCGCAGGATGCCCGCGTTGTTGACCAGGATGTCGAGCTTGCCGAAGCTGACCACCGCCAGGTCCACCAGCTCGCGCGCCTGCTCGAAGTCGGCCACGTCGCCCAGGTGCGCCACCGCCCGGCCGCCCGCGGCGCGGATCTCCGCGGCCACCTCCTGTGCCGGGGAGGCCGAGGCCTCCCCGGAGCCGTCCCGGCCGGGCTGCCCGAAGTCGTTGACGACCACGCTCGCGCCGAGCCGTGCGAGCTCGATCGCCTCGGCCCGGCCGAGGCCGCGGCCCGCGCCCGTGACGATGGCGCTGAGCCCCTCAAGTGGCAGTGACATCTGTACGGTTCCTCTCGCAGATCTCGGAGCGGGTCAGAGTTCGATGCAGGTGCGCAGGGCCACGCCCGTACGCATCTGGTCGAGTGCGTCGTTGATCTCGGCGAGCTGCACCCGGTGCGTGATCAGACCCGCCAGGTCCACCCGGCCGGCCCGCCACAGCGCGATGGTGCGCTCGTAGGAGCGGAGCACGTCCCCGCCGCCGTACATCGAGGGCAGGATCTTCTTCTCGTCGAAGAAGAGCGAGAACATGTCGATCTGGAAGTTGTCGTCCATGGCGCCCGCGCCGACGATGACCACGCTGCCGCCGCGCCGGGTCATCTTGTACGCGGTCTGCGCGGTGGCGGACTTGCCGACGACCTCGAAGACGTAGTCGAAGCCCTCGCCGCCGGTGATCCGGTTCTTGGCGTCGTCGAAGGCGTCCGGGGCGACCGCCTCGGAGGCGCCGAACCGCAGGGCGGCCTCGCGCCGCGACTCCACCGGGTCGACGGCGATGATCTGCGCCGCGCCCTGGACCTTGGCGCCCTGGATGACGGATATGCCGACGCCGCCGCAGCCGATGACGGCGACCGAGGAACCGGCCTCCACCTTGGCGGTGTTGATGGCCGCGCCGAGGCCGGTGGTGACGCCGCAGCCGATGAGCGCGGCGATGTCGAAGGGCACGTCGTCGGGGATCGGGACGGCGCACTTGGCGTCGACCACGAGTTCCTCGGCGAAGGTGCCGGTGGCGGCGAAGCCGAAGATGTCGCCTCCCGCGCGGCGGAAGTTGGGGGTGCCCGCGTTGACCAGGCTCTCCAGGCACAGGTGGCCCTGGCCGCGCTTGCAGGACGGGCAGTGGCCGCACGGCGGCAGCCAGCAGACGAGGACGCGGTCGCCGGGCTTGTGACCGGTGACCCCGTCGCCGACGTCGGAGATCACTCCGGAGCCCTCGTGGCCCGGGATGAAGGGGGCGGGCTGCGGCAGGACGCCGCTCATCGCGGAGAGGTCCGAGTGGCACAGGCCGGTGGCCTTGATCCGGATCTTCACCTTGCCGGGGCCGAGGCCCACGGCCTCCATGTCGTCGACCACTTCGAGCTTGTCCTGGCCGATCTCGCTCTGCAGTGCTGCGCGCACGGTGCGGCTCCTTCTGTGGATGAGGGGGTGTCCGGCGGATCAGGGTCGGATTGCCCGGGTCGTCTGGTGCCGTGCATTGCAAGGCGGAGGAGGGAGTCCATGCGGAGCATCGACGACCGACGACAACGCGGCAAGGTGCGGTGCCAGGCGGCCCGGGCCCGGCCGTGATCCGCCGGACACCCCCTACGCGTGTTCGACGACGGTGTCGGCGAGGACCGGCGCGTCGTCCCGTTCGACGGCGGTCACCGACACCAGGACGCGGCCGGGCTCCTGCCACATCCGGATGCGCAGCGTCTCGCCGGGGAAGACGATCCCGGCGAAGCGCGTGCGGTAGGCGCGGACCCGGGACACGTCCCCGCCGAGGGCCGTGTCGACGACGGCCTTGAGGGTCATCCCGTACGAGCACAGGCCGTGCAGGATCGGCTTGTCGAAGCCGGCCGTCTTGGCGAACTCGGGGTCGGCGTGCAGGGGGTTCCAGTCGCCGGAGAGGCGGTAGAGGAGCGCCTGCTCCTCGCGGATGGTTCTGTCCTCGACCCGGTCCGGCGCCCGGCCGGGCAGCTCCTCGCGGGCGGAGGGCCCGCGCTCGCCGCCGAATCCGCCCTCTCCGCGTACGAAGATCTGCGCGTCGCTGGTCCACAGCGGCCCGTCGGCGTCCGCGACCTCGGAGCGCAGCACGATCACGGCCGCCTTGCCCTTGTCGTAGACGGCGGCGACCTTGGAGCTGGAGGTGGCCCGGCCCTTGACGGGGATGGGCCGGTGCAGCTCGATGGAGTGGCCGCCGTGCAGGACCGCGGCGAGGTTGACGTCGATCCCGGGTGCGGCGAGGCCGCCCAGCATGGCCATGCCGGCGCCGGCGACGGTCGCGAAGCTGGGCAGGACGTGGAGCTTGGACTCCAGGGTGTAGCGCAGCTCGTCGGGGTCGGTGGCCGGGAGGCCGGCGCCGAGGCCGAGGTGGTAGAGCTGGATGTCCTTGTGGTCCCAGCCGATGTCCCCCTGGCGGGGGTCGGCGGCGAGGGCCTTGGCGGCATCGATCGGCATGAGGATGCTGCTCCCTGTCGTTGAAGAGCCGGGCCGTGGAAGACCTCGGTGCGGCCGTCCGCACCGTCGGCCGCACCGAGGTCGCATACGGGACCGGCTGGTTCTAGAACGCGTTCTAGGTCCGGCCGGTGAGGGAATGTATAACGCACGCCCCGACAGTTGTGAAGACTCACGGGGGGACTGTCGGGAAGCCTCCTGACTCCATGTCAGATAGGCTTTCCCGGTGGACGAAATGCCCGTGGAACACCGTCCGGCCCGCGCGCTGCGCGTCCTGCTGGATCCCCCGAACCCGGCCCTGGCGCTCCAGCTCGGCCTCCAGCCGGACATCGAGGTCGTACGGGACACGCTGGCGCGGCCCGCGGTGGCGCTGGTGGAGGAGGCCGGCGCCGTTCCCGGACTGCTGGCGGAGGATCCGGAGTGCCGGGTGCTGGTCCTGGCGGGTTCGGCCCGCCCGGGCCTGCTGCCCGCGGCCCTCGCGGCGGGCGCGGCGGGGCTGGTCCTGCGCGACGGCCCGGTCGAGGACCTGGCCGATGCGATCCGCCGCGCCTCGATGGGCGAAACGGTGATCGACCCGGCCCTCGGTGCGCCCTGAAAATGCCGTTCTACAGGACCATCCGCCCGATCAACATGCCGCTCCTGAAAAGGAATTGAGCATCAGCGCCCCCCTGTTACGGTGACCTGATGGCAACGATCAAGCAGTTCCAGGTCACCTTCGACTGCGCGGAACCCGAGCGCGTCGCCCGTTTCTGGTGCGAGGTGTTGGGGTATGTCGTACCGCCGCTGCCGGAGGGATTTGCCACTTGGGACGACTTCGACCGCTCGCTGCCGCCCGAGCGTCAGGGCGCGGCGTTCGTCTGCATGGACCCCACAGGTGTGGGCCCGCGCATGTACTTCCAGCGCGTTCCCGAAGGCAAGGTCGCCAAGAACCGGGTGCACCTCGACGTGCGGGTCGGCACCGGGCTCGTGGGTGATGAGCGCCTCGCCGTACTTGAGGCCGAGTGCGCACGACTGGTCGCGCTCGGTGCGGTATGCGTGCAGGTACTGCGTGCCGATGGCGTCAACGAGTCGTGCATCCCGATGCTGGACATCGAGGGCAACGAGTTCTGCATCGACTGAGCCGACGCAAACCTCATTCAATCCCGCCGCTGAAAATGGCGGTGCGCCGTGAATCGCGACGTTCGACGGGGTGGTGTGCGCAATGCGCACACCACCCCGTCCTTTGCTTTACCATTGCGCGACCCATGAGACACCAGGTGACCCATGCCCACCGTAGAAGAGTCCCTCGCCCTCCTCATCAGGCAGGCCGCGATACGGGCCTGGAGCGAACCGCTCTCCCGCACGTACGCCGTCCTCCTCGCGTTCTGCGCGCTGTGGGCCATGACCGGCGGCGTCGGGCTGGGTGACGACGCGAGCTGGTATCCGCGTCACCTGGCGGTCATCCTGACGATGCCCTGGATCCTCGCCGTGCACCTCTTCCTCGTCGTCACCCAGCTCGACGCCTGGCTGCTGGGTTACAACTTCTACTTCGAATCGCCCGCCTGGCTGTTCGAGCCGCTCTGGGCGGCCTACTGCCTCGCCGCGGGGCTGTTCAACGCGGCCGCCCTCGCGCGCTTCTCCCGATCGGCCCGCTCTGCGGGCACCTCCCCCTGGGTGGTACCGGCCGCCGCCGTCTGCTTCTTCGCGGCCCTGCTCGGAATCTGGCACGCCTGAGCCGCCGCGCCCCGTCTACCTGCGCAGCAGCGTCACCACCGCCGCGCCGCCCAGGCCGATGTTGTGTGCCAGGCCGACCCGGGCGCCCGCGACCTGGCGGGGGCCCGCCTCGCCGCGGAGCTGCCAGACCAGCTCCGCCGCCTGCGCCAGACCGGTGGCACCGAGCGGGTGGCCCTTCGAGATCAGCCCGCCGGAGGGGTTGACCACCCAGCGCCCGCCGTACGTGGTCGCGCCCGACTCCACCAGCTTTCCGGCGGCGCCGTCCTCGCACATGCCCAGCGCCTCGTACGTCAGCAGCTCGTTCACCGAGAAGCAGTCGTGCAGCTCGATCACGTCGACGTCCTCGATGCCGAGCCCGGACGCCTCGTACACCTGCCGCCCCGCCGCCGCCGTCATCGGCTTGCCGACCACGTCGATGCACGAGCCCGACGAGAAGGACGCCTCCGTGTCCGTCGTCATCGACTGGGCGACGATCTCCACCGCCTTGTCGTGCAGCCCGTGCATCACCACGAACCGCTCCGACACGACGAGAGCCGCCGCCGCGCCGTCCGACGTCGGCGAGCACTGCAGTTTCGTCAGCGGCGAGTGGATCTCCTTGGCCGCCAGGATCTCCTCGACCGAGTACACGTCCTGGAACTGCGCGTTCGGGTTGTTCGCCGAGTGCCGGTGGTTCTTCGCGCCGACCGCCGCCAGCTGCGCGGCCGTGGTCCCGTACCGCTCCATGTGCTCGCGCGCCGCGTTCCCGAAGATCTGCGCGGTCGGCGGGGACATCTCGAAGCCGTGGCCCGCGGCCATGATCCCGTAGTGCCGGGCGACCGGCGACGTCTTGAAGTCACCACCGTCCGCGCCACCCCCCAGCGCACCGCGCTTCATCTTCTCGAAGCCGAGCGCCAGCACGCAGTCGCTGATGCCGCCCTGCACGAACTGCCGCGCCATCATCAGCGCCGTCGAGCCCGTCGCGCAGTTGTTGTTCACGTTGTAGACGGGGACCCCGCTCAGCCCCAGCTCGTACACGGCCCGCTGCCCGGCCGTGGAGGCCTGGAAGCAGTACCCCACCGGCACCTGCTCGACCAGGTCGTACCCCACCCCCGCGTCGGCCAGCGCCGCGGACCCGGCCTCCTTCGCCATGTCCCAGTATTGCCAGTCCCTCGACTCCGGCTTCTCGAACTTCGTCATGCCGACGCCCACGATGTACGACTTCATTGCGCTGACTCCTAGTCCCTGGGAAGGCCGAGGATCCGCTCGGCGACGACATTGAGCTGGACCTGCGTGGTGCCCCCGGCGATGGTCAGGCAGCGGGACATGAGCATCCCGTGCACCGCCCGCTCGCCCGCCCCCTCCCGTACCGCGCCCGCCGGTCCCAGCAGTTCGAGCGCGAGCTCGGCGGTCCGCTGCTGGTGCGGGGTCTGGACGAGTTTGCGTACGGACGCGCCCGCGCCCGGCTCCAGCCCCGAGACCTGCTGGAGCGTGGTGCGCAGCCCGATGCAGGCCAGCGCGTGCGCCTCGGCGGCCAGCGCGCCGATCCGCGCCCTGTACGTCCCGTCGAGGTCGGCGGAGCGGGCGAGGAGCGCCTCCAGGCCACTGTCGAAGCTCATCTGGTCGGCCATGTGGACCCGCTCGTTGCCGAGGGTGTTCCGGGCGACCTTCCACCCGCCGTCGGCGGCGCCGACCAGCGCGTCCGCCGGGAGCAGCGCGTCGTCGAACCAGACCTCGTTGAAGAGGGCCTCCCCGGTGATCTCCTTCAGCGGCCGGACGTCGATGCCGGGGGTGGTGCGCATGTCGACGACGAAGTAGCCGAGCCCCTTGTGCTTGGGCGCGTCCGGGTCGGTCCGGGCCAGCAGGATCCCGTAGTCGGCGCTGTGCGCGGAACTCGTCCACACCTTCTGCCCGTTGACCCTCCAGGAGCCGTCGGCGGTCCGCTCGGCCCTCGTCCGCAGCGAGGCCAGGTCGGAGCCCGCGCCCGGCTCGGAGAAGAGCTGGCACCAGGTGACGTCCCCGCGCAGGGTCGGCAGGACGTAGGCCTCCCGCTGTGCGTCCGTCCCGTAGGCGATCAGCGAGGGCACGACCCAGGTGGCGATCGAGAGATCGGCGATCTTGACCCCTGCGGCCCGCAGCTCCTGCTGCACGACGAGCTGTTCGACGGGGCCGGCGCCGAGGCCGTAGGGGGGCGGGAGGTACGGGGCGGCGTAGCCGGTGGGCGCCAGGATCCGGCGGGCGGCCACCGGGTCGAGCCCGCGCGCGTCCTCGATGGCGGTACGGGCCTTCGCGCGGTACGCCTCGGCCCCGGCCGGGAGTTCCAGGCGCAGCTCCCGCCGCGCGCCCGCCGCCGCGAGCCGTACGGCCCGTACGCGGTGCCCGTCCCCGGGCCCCAGCAGCTGGCGGGCGACCAGGGCCCGGCGCAGGTGGACGTGGGCGTCGTGCTCCCAGGTGAAGCCGATCCCCCCGAGCACCTGGATGCAGTCCTTGGCGCACGTGTAGGCGGTGTCGAGCGCACTCCCGGCCGCGAGGGCGGCGACCAGCGACCGCACCTCCGCCGCCTCGCCCATCGCCTGGGCCGCGTCCCAGGCCAGCGCCCGGGCCTGCTCGAGCCGGACCAGCATGTCCGCGCACAGGTGCTTGACGGCCTGGAACTGCCCGATGGGCCGACCGAACTGCTCGCGCACCTTCGCGTACTCGGCGGCCGTGTGCAGCGCCCAGGCCGCGGTGCCGCAGGCGTCGGCGGCGAAGAGCGTGCAGGCCAGGTCGCGGACCAGGGTCGCGTCCAGCTCCAGCAGCCGGCCGGCCGGGACCGTGACCCCGCGCGCCCGCACCTCGGCGGTGGGGCGGGTCGGGTCGGCGCTCTCGTGCGTACGGATGTCCAGCGCGGCGGCGGCGACGGCGAACCAGCGGGTGCCGTGCGCGGCTTCGGCGGCGAGCAGGACGAGGTCGGCCTCGCCCGCGCCGAGCACCGGGGGCGCGAGCCCGTCGAGCAGGTGCCCGCCGCCCTCGACGGCGACGGCGGTCAGGGTGCCGGGTCCGAGCGCGACGGCCCCGACCCGGCCCGCGAGGGGCTCCGCCCCGGCCCGGTCCAGCAGCACGGAGGCCAGCGCGCTCGGCAGGAAGGCCCCGGGCAGAGCGGCCCGGCCCGCCTCCTCGACCACGACGGCCAGGTCGAGGAGGGTCCCGCCCTCAAGGTGCGGCTCCAGCAGCCCCTGAGCGGTCATCGCGTCCCAGTAGGCCGGCCGCACCCCCGTCTGCGGCGGGGTGTCGAGGAGCTTGCGCACCGCCTCGGGCGGCACGGCCCGCGCCACCCACCCGCGCACAGCCTCGGCCAACTCCCGCTGCTCTTGCGTGATTCCGATGCCCATGCGCGGCAGACTAGAACACGTTCCAATCTGACGGAAGGTCAGATCGCCGTGTTCTTTCATCGCGGGGTGGACGCGCACGCCGTCGCCGATCTCACCTGTTCCTCACCCTGTGCCGACGGCCTCGGCTAGATTCCTGATGTGGACCCGTTAACCGTCGATGACCCGACGCACGTAGGCCCCTACCGCCTCATCGCCCGCCTGGGCGCGGGCGGCATGGGCCTGGTCTACCTCGGCCGCTCAGAGGTCGGCCGCACGGTCGCGGTCAAGGTCGTGCAGCCCGAGTACGCGGCCCAGCCCGAGTTCCGCAGGCGCTTCGCCCGCGAGGTGGCGGCGGCCCGGCGGGTGGGCGGGAGCTGGACGGCGGACGTACTCGACGCGGACACGGACACCGAGGTCGAAGTGCCGTGGGTGGCCACCCAGTACATCGCCGGACCCGATCTGACCAGCGTCGTCGCCCGGGACTTCGGCCCGCTGCCCGAGCACTCGGTCCGCATTCTCGCCAACCGCCTCGCCCTCGCGCTGCAGGCCGTGCACGAGGCGGGCCTGATCCACCGCGACCTCAAACCGTCCAATGTCCTGGTGACGGTGGACGGACCCCGCGTCATCGACTTCGGCATCGCCCGGGCGATGGACAGCCTGACCGGCGACAGCCTGCACACCCGCACCGGCATGCTGATCGGCTCCCCCGGCTTCATGTCGCCCGAACAGGTCCGCGGCCTCGCACTCACCCCCTCCAGCGACGTCTTCTGCCTCGGCGCCACCCTCGTGTACGCCGCCACCGGACGCCTCCTCTTCGGCGCCACCGACACCGGCCTGAACGCCCACCTCTTCCGGATCGCCGAGGAGGAGCCCGACCTCACGGACGTGCCGGAGCCACTCCTCGACCTCGTACGCGCCTGCCTGGAGAAGGACCCGGCCAACCGGCCCACCCCGGCGCAGATCGCCGCCCGCACCGGCGGGGACGATGGAGGGATCTGGCTGCCGGGCGAGGTCCTGGCCCAGCTGGGGCGGCATGCCGCCCAGTTGCTGGACTACGTTCCCGCGGCGCGCCCCGAAACCCCCGCTGCCATGCCCGTGACGGAGACCGCTCCCCGCGCCCCGGCCGCCCCTGCCTACACCCCGACCGCTCCGGCCGACGGCGTCCCCGACCCGTCGTCCCGCCGCCGGCGGGGCCTGGCGGTGGTCGCGCTGGCACAGCTGGCGGTGCTGCTCGCGGCGACGACCTGGAACCCCTTCACCCTCAGCCGTGATGTCGAGGACTTCTACGCCTTCGCGGTCCCCTTCGGCGCACTGCTGCTGCTCGGCGGGCACATCGCCGACCGCGTGGGGAGCAAACGGACGCTGGGCATTGGCCTGGTGGGGCTCGCGGCTGCCTGTGCGCTCGGCAGCTCGACCGGAGCCTCGCTCTTCGGGCCGCTGAACCTGGCCCGCACCCTGCAGGGCGGCTTCGGCGCACTGGTGACGGCGGCAGCGCTGACCCTGGTGGCCACCGGCTTCCCCGAACCGAAGGAACGGATCAGGGCCTTCGGGGTCTACGCCACGATCAGCATCGGCGGGCCGGTGCTGGGAATCGCGGCCGGCGGGCTGCCCCCGAGGCCGGTCCTGGCCGTCGTCGCGCTCCTCGCCCTGATCGCCCTGGCCGGAACGCGCGTCCTGCCGCACGACCGCCCGGACCGCACCGGCACCCGCTTCGACCTGCCCGGCGTGCTGCTCAGCGCCCTCGGGACCGCCGGCCTCGTCTACGGCTCCGTCAAAGCGTCGTCGGGCTGGGCCGACTCCGGGATCGTGACTCTGTTCGCGGGGGGCGTCGTCCTGCTCGCGGCCTTCCTGTGGTGGCAGAGCCGTTCGTCGAACCCGCTCCTTCCGCCGTACGTCCTGGGGGACCGCAGCAGGCTCGGCGGCTTCCTCACCATGCTCCTCGCCGGTGCGGGCGTCCTCGCCCTGCTGCCGGCCCTGGCCCGCATTCTGGTGGCGGTCCTCGGCTACTCCGCACCCCAGGCCGGACTGGCCATGTCACCCATGGCCGCCGCGATCGCCATCGGCTCCACCCAGGTCTCCCCCCGCCTGCTGCACCGCGGCGTGGCGCCCCGTGTCCTCATCGTGGCGGGCCTGGTGATCACGCCGCTCGGGGTGGCCCTGACCATCATCGGCGTCGATACCGGGGGCGGATACCCGGCCCTGCTCCCCTTCATGATCCTCGCCGGCCTGGGTGTCGGCCTGGCGTTCATGCCGATCTTCGCCACCGCGACCGCCGCCACCCTCCCCGAGCACGCGGGCGCGGCCTCGGCCGCCGTCGTCACGGCCCAGCTCGTGGGTCAGGGGATCGGCGGGGCGCTGGTCGGCAGCATCCACGCCCCGCCCTGGTGGGCGGTCGTCTGCCTGCTCCTCGCGGGCCTGACCGCCCGCCTCATGGTGACGGCCGAGGCCCCTGTTTCCCGCCGCGGTTAGACCGCCCGGACACGGCCGGATCAGCGGGTGGCGGATTTCAGCGCGGCGCGGGCGACCTCCTTCGCCTTCGTCTCGCAGTCGCCCTTGGCGTACGGCTTCGCGGAGAGGCCCACCCAGACGGAGAGGTTGCCCTCCCGGACGGAAAGGACACAGTTCCAGTCGGTCGTGGGGGAGCCCCAGTAGGCCTCGGTACCGAACCCGAGGCGGGGTGCCTCGCGCTGACCGGCGGCCTCCAGGCGGAAACGCTCCCGCTGGGTACCCGCGTTGGCAGTCGCTTCCCCGCCGAGAGTGAGGTCCCAGCGGACCTGCGCGGCCGGTGAGGCGGAGTTCCGGCGCCCCTCCCAGTTGCAGCCCGACTGCGCACGCTCGGCCGTCTCGGACCAGGTGTCGAAGGCCGACAGCTCCCCCACCAACGGCAGTTCCTTGTGGGCCACGTTGCAGCTGGGGACGGTCGTGTAGGCGAGGGGAGCCGTGACCCGGTCCCGTACGTACAGCGCGACGCCGGTACCGGCCACGAGGAGCACACCGGCCGCCGCCAGGGCCGCGATCCGGCGCGGACGTCGCCACGGGCTGCGCGGGCGAGCGTCCTCCGGCGCGACGGGCGGGGCAGTCGGGACGGGCGGGATCCGCGGGTCACTCGGCGGGGGCTCCTCCGTGTCCGCCGTGGCCGGTCCCTTCCGCGGTTCAGGTGCGGGTTCGGGTACCGGGGCCGGGGCGGTCGGCTCCAACGGCTCGGCCGGGCCGTGGCCGTCGAGCAGCCGGTCGATGTCCGCCCGCTGCGCGGCGATCATCCCGTACACGGCGGACGGCCACTGGCGGCCCGCCGGAGCCACCGGACCGATCAGCTCGCGCAGCCTCGCCGGGGACGGCCGGGCGGCCGGGTCCTTGGCCAGGCAGCTCGCGACGATCTCGCGCAGCCCCGCCGGAACGGCGCTCAGGTCGGGCTCGGCGTGCACCACGTCGTAGAGCGTCCGGAGGGTGGAGGACCCGGTGAACGGACTGCGGCCGGTCGCCGCCATGACCAGCACCGAGCCGAGCGAGAACACGTCACTGGCCGGTGTGAGCGGCTTGCCCTCGGCCTGCTCGGGCGACATGTACGAGGGCGAGCCGACGACCCACCCGGTCCGCGTCAGCCCGGTGTCCCCCTCGGCCTCCGGCTCCGTCGCCCGCGCGATGCCCAGGTCGATGACCCGTACGCCGTCCTCGGCGAGCAGCACGTTGGCGGGCTTGAGGTCCCGGTGCACCAGCCCGGCCCGGTGGATCTCCGCCAGGGCCGACGCCAGCCCGGCCGCGAGGCGCCGTACGACGTCCTCCGACAGCACCCCGGCCTTCTCGACGACGGCGCCCACGGACGGCCCGGGCACGAACACCGAGGCGAGCCAGGGCGTCGGGGCGTCCGCGTCGGCGTCGATCACCGCCGCCGTGTAGGCGCCGGACACCTTGCGCGAGGCGGCGACCTCACGCCGGAAACGGGCCCGGAAGCTCTCGTCGTCGGCGAAGTGCGCGAGCACCTGCTTGACGGCGACGAGCCGCCCGTCCGGCCCGGCCGCCAGCAGCACGCGCCCCATACCGCCCTGCCCCAGCACTCCGAGCACGTCGAACGGCCCCACGTGCTTCGGCCCCGAGGGCTCCAGGTCTTCCATCCCGCCCCGTCCCAATCTCTCCACTCGGCCCGCGCTCAGCGCGGGACGGCCGCCAGCGCGGCGCGGGCGACCTCCTTGGCCTCGGCCTCACAGGTCGCGGCGGGATGCTCCGCACCGCCGAGGGCCACCTCCACCACGAGGTTGCCGTCGCGCACGTGCAGCCGGCAGATTTCCGTTTCCAGCGCTTTCGGCCTCCACTCCGCTTGGTCCCCCACCCCGAGACCGGTCTCGGTGCGAGTGTGGCCGAAGCCGATCCGCAGGCGCTCCGTCCCGCTGTCCCCGCTGCGGCCGCTGCGCTCCAGTCTCCAATCGACGGAGGCGTACGGCGGCGGCTCGTTCTCGTGGGCCGCGTCGTAGGCCGGCAGCCACGCGCAGTGCGCAGACGCCCAGCTGGCCTCGTTGCTGTACGTGTCCTTCTTCTCGTTCCGGGCCGGCAGCGGGAGCTTCCCGGCCGCCTCCGCGCAGCGCGGCACGCTCAGGTACCGGTCCGCTTCGGCCGGCGGGCGCGGCGGCGGCTCCTCCTTCTCGCGCAGCAGGTACGTGGCTGCGGCCACGGCCGCCACGAGGGCCCCCGCCAACAGCAGCAGGCTCCTGCGGCGCAGGCGCATGCCGCGTGGCGCGTGCGCCCGTTCCGGGCGGACCGCGCGCGGGGCGGTGGCGGTCGCCGCGTCCGGGTCCGCGTCCGGGCCGGAAGGCGCATCCGCCGGCCGGGCCGTGCTGTCCGGGTCCCGGAGCAGCCGGTCGATCTCCTCCTGCTGTGCGGCGGCCATGCGGTCGACCGCGTGCGACCACTGCGTGCCGTCGGCCGTGCCGGTCAGGCCCAGGATCTCGGCCGGGGACGGCCGGGCTGCCGGGTCCTTGGCCAGGCACCGGGTGACCAGGCCGCGCAGGCCCGGCGGCAGGCCGAGGAGGTCGGGTTCGGTGTGCACGACGTTGTACAGGGTCAGCGCCACCGTCGGCGCCACGAAGGGGCTGCGCCCCGTCGCGGCCATGACCAGCACCGACCCCAGGGAGAACACGTCGCTCGCCGGGGTCAGTTCACCGCCCTCGGCCTGCTCGGGCGACATGAACGCGGGCGAGCCGATCACCGTCCCTGCCCGCGTCAGCTCGGTGACCTCGCCGGGCCGGGCCACCCGGGCGATGCCGAAGTCGATCACCCGTACCCCGTCCCGGGCGAGCAGCACGTTGTCGGGCTTGAGGTCCCGGTGCACCAGGCCCGCCCGGTGGATCTCCGCGAGGGCCGTCGCCAGCCCGGCGGCGAGCCGCCGTACGGTCTCCTCGGGCAGCGCCCCCGCGCTCTCCACCGCGGCCCCCAGCGCGGGCCCGGCCACGAACACCGAGGCCAGCCACGGAGCGGCCGCCTCCGCGTCGGCGTCGAGGACGGCCGCCGTGTAGGCGCCGGAGACCTTGCGCGAGGCGGCGACCTCACGCCGGAAACGGACGCGGAAGCCGTCGTCGTCGGCGAGGCGGGCGTGCACCTGCTTGACGGCGACGAGCCGCCCGTCCGGTGCGGCGCCGAGCAGCACGCGGCCCATGCCGCCCCGGCCGATCTCGGCGAGCAGCCGGTACGGCCCCGCCACGGCAGGATCCGACGCCCCCAGTGGTCTCATGATCCCCTCACCACGTCCACGGCCCGCCCGGCGAACTCCCGGGTGAAGGCCTCACATTCGCCGGGCGGGTAATGGGGCCCGTTCACCGAGACGACGACCGTCATGTTGACGTCCCGTACGCGCAGCTTGCAGCTCGGATCCGCCTCGAAGTCCGGCGGCTGCCACAGCCCCTCCTCGGCGAACCCGAGGGCGAGCTCGCGCCGGGTCTTGCCGCGGGCGTAGGAAGCCTCGTGGTACTTCTTCGCCTGCTCGGCCCCGGTGCCCTTGCCCTTCAAGCTCGTGAAGAACCGCCACTCGACCCGGATCTGGTCACCGGTCCGGGTTGCCCAGTTGCAGTCGACCTCCTCCGCGCCCGACGCCTGTTGCGGACTTCCCCCGCCTGCGGGTTCGAACCCGGACGGCACGCTCAGCTTGGAAACGGTCTGCTCACAGTGCGGGGGCGACGCCGGGTACACGTCCTTGCGCTGTGCCAGCGGTGTCGTGCCGGGCGTCGGCACGGGCTCGGGTACGACCTGGCGGTAGGCCTCCACGACGTAGGGCCGCCCCACGGTCAGCCCGATGGCGGCCACGGCCGCCAGGCCCGCCACGGCCGCGATCAGCGGCCGGGTCCGGCGGCGGCGCCACACGGGAACCGCTTCGGGAGCCGTTTCGGGACGCGTGGCCTGGCGCACCAGTGCGCCCATCACGACCAGCTGGTCGTGGATCAGCGTGTTCACCGCCTCCGGCCACGGCCGCGCCGACGGCTCGACGGGGCCGATCAGCGCGAGCAGCTCCTGCGGCGTCGGCCGGTCGGCCGGGTCCTTGGCCAGGCACGGCGCGATGATCCCGCGCAGGCCGGGCGGTACCTCGCTCAGGTCCGGTTCGGCGTGCACGACCTCGTGCAGGATCCGCGGCACCGAACTCCCGACGAACGGCGCCTTCCCCGTACAGGCCATGACGAGGGTCGCGCCGAGCGAGAACACGTCACTGGCCGGGGTGAGTTCCTGCCCCAGGACCTGCTCGGGCGACATGAACGAGGGCGACCCGATGAGCGAGCCGTCGTGCGTGATCCGCGTCTGGTCCCCCACCGCGCGCACGATGCCGAAGTCGATGACCCGTACGCCGTCCTCCGCGAGCAGCACGTTGGACGGTTTGAGGTCCCGGTGGATCAGCCCCGCCCGGTGTACGTCGGCCAGGGCGTGCGCGAGCCCGGCGGCCAGCCTGCGCACCGCCTCCTCGGGCAGCGGCCCGGCGGTCTCCACGGCCCGGCTCAGCGAGGGCCCCGGCACGAACTGCGAGGCGAGCCACGGAATCTCGGCATCGGGGTCGGCGTCGATCACGGCCGCGGCGTAGCCGCCGGCCACCCGCCGCGAGGCATCCACCTCGCGGCGGAACCGCGCCCGGAACCCGTCGTCCTCGGCCAGCTCGGCATGCACCTGCTTGACCGCGACGTACCGCCCGTCCGGCGCCACCCCCAGCACCACCCGGCCCATCCCGCCCTGGCCGAGCACGGTGACCGTCCGGAACGGCCCTATGTGCCGCTCCACTCCTAGAGGACGCCGACGAACGCAGCGAAGGCGGCAGGACTCACGGTGAAGAAAGGGCCTTCGGGGTTCTTGGAGTCCCGGACGGCGACCCGGGTGGGCTGGGTGGCGACCTCGACGCAGTTCCCGCCCGTGTCCCCGCTGTACGAGGCCTTGCGCCAGGCGGTGGCGCCGAGGGGGGCACACTCGACGCAATCGCCTCCGGTGCCGCCGCTGTAGCTGGACTTACGCCACAGCGCTCCCGTCAGGTTCTGGTTGGTCCCCATAACGTTCCTCCCGTACGCGGGCGATCAGTGCCGCCGAGTCTTCCACGGAGAGGGCTGCGGCCTGCAAGTGATCGTATCGGTGCGCACAGTCCCTGACCGTGTCTGGATTGGCGGTCACGTTGGCCGAGCCATAGCTCTCGGCGTAGACAACGTCCGGGTCCCGTTCGAACCTCAGAACGTTGAACGACCCTACCGTCGCCGGATGTTCACCGGCACCGAATGGCAGCACCTGGATTCGAACCTCGCGCCGGTCGCGGAACCCCAACAAATGGAGGAGTTGGTTCCGCATAACCTCAGAGCCACCGAACGGCCTGTGCAGCACCGCCTCGTCCAGCACTACCCAGACCAGCGGCGGGCGTTCTCTGCTCAAAATTCGCTGCCGCTCGATCCTTGCGGCCACCGCTTCATCGAGCTTGTCCGACCAGCCTGCTCGAAGCACCGCACGTGCATAGTCCGGGGTCTGCAACAGGCCGTACACCAGCTGCGCCTGGAACGAGGAGATATAGGCAGCCCGCGCCTCCATCTCCGCGTACGCCTGGAACCAGTGCGGCAACTGACTCCGCAGCACCAACCCCACCAGACGGGAGAACACCCCGCCCGTCCCCAGCGCCGCGTCCACCCGCTCCGAGAAGTCCCGCGTCGGGACCTTCCGTGCCGTCTCGATCTGCCCGATCAGCGAAGCCGTGCAGAAGACGATGCCGCCCAGCGCCCCCTGTTTCAGCCCCGCGTCCTCTCTCAGGCGGCGCAGTTCCGAGCCGTAGTAGTCCAGCGGCGATGCGCTGGGATCCAGATCGCGGATGTTGACCATGAGGCGGTCACCCCCAAGTCCACGCCGTGCGGCGTTCGTTTCGGTCCGTAGCCGAGCGTAACCACACCACCGCACGCTGGTGACATGAATCACGCAACTGACCTCTCCCCCGCGGAGACCGGCGACAGCTACCGAATGGGCTTCACCGTCGGTGCGCACTCGGCGCGGCACATGCGGCGCGTGCTGCGGGTGCTGCTGGCGAGCTGGGGTCACGGCGGGCTGGCCCACGCCGCCGAGCTGGCGCTGACCGAGCTGGTCGCCAACGTCGTGCGCCACGTCCCCGGCCGGGACTGCTCGGTGCTGATCCGGTGCCGTCGGGCGGGGGTGCGGGTGGAGGTGTCCGACGGCTGCTCCGCCCCGCCCCGGGTGACGCGCGGCGGCGCGGAACTCGCCGAGGGCGGCCGGGGGCTGCTCCTGGTCGAGGCCGTCACCGACCGCTGGGGCACGACGCCGCTGCCCACGGGCAAGACGGTCTGGTTCGAGTGCGACGCGTAGGGGCGTGTCAGTGGCACCTGCCACGATCCGGGGACACGCGCACCACGAGGAGAGACCATGGGCACCTGGGACGTCGGCCCCTTCGACAACGACACCGCCGCGGACTTCTCCGGCGACTTGGACGACGCAGCCGAGAGCGAGCGGGCCGGCATCATCAGGAGCGCGCTCGCCCGCGTCCTCATCACCCACGACCACCTCGACCAGGACATCGCGGTGGAAGCGGTGGCCGCAGCGGCCCTCGTCGCCGGGCAATGCCCCGCCGGCGAGCCCGTCACCACCGCGTACGGCCCGGACCTGCCGCTCCCCGAGCTTCCCGTCGACCTGCGCGAACTCGCCGTCCGGGCCCTCGACCGTGTCGTCACCGAGCCGTCCGAACTGATGGAACTCTGGGGCGGGTCCGACAAGGAGCTCGACTGGCGCCGGACGCTCCGCTCCCTGCGGCAAGTCCTCGTGCCCGCCCAGCCGGTGCGGCAGTCATGGGCCCGGATCGACGCATGGATGCTGGCCCACGCCCCGGCCTCGTACGCCCTGCTCGCGCCGCCAGCCGATCCGGCCGAAATCGAGGCCGCCCAGGCAGAGATGGGACTGCGCTTCCCGGCCGACCTGGTGGAGTCGCTGGCCTGCCACGACGGGCTGACAGAGTGGGCCAACCTGCTGCCCGACCAGCCGCCCCAGTCGATCGCGGACATCCTGGACCACTGGCGGATGCGCGTGGAGGCAGCCGGTGACGACTCCGACTTCTGCGAGCCCGACGAGGAGAGCGGCGAGCCCTGGTGGCACCCGCAGTGGATTCCGTGGGCCCAGAGCCACAACACCGCGCAGGTCATCGACATGCGGGACGGGCCGCGCCAGGGCCGTCTGGGCACCGCAGCGACCAACGACACCGGGCACTTCGCCGCCGGTTGGCCGTCCCTGGCCTCCTACCTGACCGCGGTCGCGGACGCCCTCGACCACGGCGGCGAGGTCGACGGGGACGTGCCGTACCTCACCCCGCAACGCGAACTGTGGTGGTCCTGCCTCGGCGAAGCAGAGCTGAATGGCGAACCCCTGACCCCGGCTCCCCGCGCGCAGCCGCAGGTCACGGCCCCCCGGGCGTAGCGCCCTACCAGCCGGTAGGGCAGCATGGGCCGCCACACACGCTCACCGTCGGAGGAACCATGGCCACCCCCAAGCCGGAGACCCTCGCCGCCTTCGAGGCAGCCAAGGGGTTCATGCCCGTACGGGAGGGGCTCGCCCTGTACGAGGCCGCCGCCGCGGCCGGGGCGCTCGGGCTGCCGCTGCTGGAGGTCGGGACCTACTGCGGGCGCTCGACGATC
Organism: Streptomyces sp. NBC_00190; assembly: GCF_036203305.1. GTDB lineage: Bacteria > Actinomycetota > Actinomycetes > Streptomycetales > Streptomycetaceae > Streptomyces. Next base: position 2,642,454 of record NZ_CP108131.1, read on the forward strand.
CTGCTGGCCGACGCGGCTCGCGAGGCCGGGGTCAGCGCGATCACCGTCGACCACCACCGGGGCAGCGAGGAGCAGCAGCCGGGCTGGGAGTACCACGACCCGACGGTCGTGGACCCGGAGATCGGTCTGATGGACACCCTGCCCACCTTCCGCCGCACCCTCCACAAGGCCGGGCTGGAGGACCACGTGATCGCGATCGTGGGGCGCTCCCCGCAGGTCGCGGCCGCCTGGGGCGGCCCGCTCGGCTTCGTCTTCATCGACGGCGGCCACACCGACGAGCACGCCACCGGCGACTACGAGGGCTGGGCCCCGCACGTCGCCCCGGGCGGCACGCTCGTCATCCACGACGTGTTCCCGGATCCGGCCGACGGCGGCCAGGCCCCGTACCGGATCTACCTGCGCGCCCTCGCCTCGGGCGCCTTCGAGGAGGTCTCGGTCACGGACTCCCTGCGCGTGCTGAGCCGCATCGGATCCGGCATTTAACCGACAATCGCACCACGCCCCCGGATGGCCCACTGCCCGAGCCCTCCGGGGCCCTGCGTCTAGCATCGCGGCGTGCGCAACGACGACAGCCCCCCGCCTCCCGAAGCCGCCGCGCCGACCGGGCCGGACCACCGGACCTGGTTCACGCGGCGCTCCACCCTCGTCATCGCGGTCGCCGCGCTGGCGCCGACCGCCCTGGCCGGCTGGGTCCTGACCCAGGTGCTGACCGGGGCCGGGCCTGAGGGCCGCGACGCGAAGCCGACGGCCGCGTGGAGCGCCACCCCGGTCACGCCGGCCTCCTCCCCCGTCACGCCCTCCGCGGCGCCCGCCAAGGGAACGCTCACCGGCCGGACCGTCGTCATCGACCCCGGCCACAACACGGGCAACTTCAAGCACACCGACGAGATCGACCAGCAGGTGGACATCGGCACCGGCCGCAAGGAGTGCGACACCACCGGCACCACCACCAACTCCGGCTACATGGAGGCGGAGTTCACCCTCGACGTCTCGCTGCGCCTGCGGACCGCCCTGGAGGCCCAGGGCGCCAAGGTGGTGCTCACCCACGAGGCCGACCGCCCCTGGGGGCCGTGCATCAACGAGCGGGCCCGCATCGGCAACGAGGCCAAGGCCGACGCCGTCGTCTCCGTCCACGCCGACGGCGTCTCCGCCGGAAACCGCGGCTTCCACGTCATCCTGCCCGCCAAGGTCAAGGGCGGCGCCGCCGACACCGCGGCGATCGTCGAACCCTCCCGGCTGCTCGGCGAGCGGATCGCCGGGAACTTCGCCCGGACCACCGGATCGGCCCCCGCCAACTACCTTGGCTCCGGTACCGGATTGGTCGTCCGCGACGATCTCGGCGGACTGAACCTGTCAACGCGGCCCAAGGTGTTCATCGAATGCGGCAACATGCGTGACGCCAAGGACGCGGCGCAGCTGACGAGTCCGGAGTGGCGGCAGAAGGCGGCCCAGGGCATCGCGGACGGCATCGTAGGGTTCCTCGGGGGGTAAGTCCACGGGCAGTCCCGCCGGGACTGCTCGCAGCCCCGATCCTCTCGGCCGCGCGAGACCTCCGTACCATGGTGCCGCCCGCCCCGCTCCAGGCAAGCTCTGTGACCGCGGCACCACGAGACGACCGAGACCGAGAAGGACACCTAAGACGTGAACATCCGCTCCCTCACTCGAGGCGACGGCGTGGTGATCGGAGCAGCGGTGCTGCTGTTCATCGCCTCGTTCCTCGATTTCTACTCCACCACCGGTGGCGACCTGCCGAGCGCATGGGACACCGACTCCTACCGCCTGGTGCTCCCCAGCGTCTTCCTGCTCGGCTTCATCGCCGCCGGCCTGCTGGTCGCCGGCCGCTTCCAGCCCGAGACCCGCAAGGTCCTGGGCCTTCCGCTGGTGGCGTGGGGCACCGTGCTCGCCGTCTCGGCGGCCTGGTCCGCGCTGTGGGCCCTGATCACCTGCCCGAGCCAGCTCGACCTCGGCGCGGGCGCCATCCTCGCCTTCCTCGCCACCCTGGCCCTGGCCGGTGTGGCCGTGGCCGGCGCGAAGGTCCCGGCGCTGGCCGGCCAGCTGATGCCGGAGCCGCGGCCCGCCGCCGTTCCGCCGTTCGGGGGCCAGCCCCAGCCGGGCGCCGGGTACGGCTACCCGGGCGCCCAGCAGCAGCCGTACGGCACCACTCCGCAGCCGGTCCCGCCGTACGGCGGCACGCCCACCCCGGCCCCGGGCCCGGGCCCGCAGGACTCCGGCCAGCACACCCCGGCTCCGGCGCCCGCCCCGGCGGGCGACTTCACCCCGTTCTGGTTCGCCGTGCCGGTGGCCCGCCCCCTCTTCGCCGAGGACGGCTCCCCCACCCCGATCGCCGAACTCGCCCCGGGCACCTGGTACCTGGCGGTCGAGCAGCGCGACGCCGCCACCCTGATCGCCCAGACCCAGGACGGCCGGCGCGGCGTCCTGAACGACACCTCGGGCATCCAGCGCGGCTGATCCCCGTTCCCGCACGGCCGACGGCCCCCCGCCCTTCCGGGCGGGGGGCCGTTGCCCTACAGTCGCCTGACGCACCGTCAGAAATGGCTGCCGGCATCGCGGAGGGACCGTACATGCGCCTCGGACTCGCACTCGGCTACTGGGGCCGCGGCCCCCACGCGGACCACCTCGCCCTCGCCACCGAGGCGGAGAGCCTCGGCTACGACTCGGTGTGGACCGCCGAGGCCTGGGGCTCGGACGCCTTCACCCCGCTCACCTGGATCGCCGCGCACACCTCCCGGATCCGGCTCGGCACCGCCATCGCGCAGATGGCCGCGCGCACCCCCACCGCCACCGCCATGCACGCCCTCACCCTGGACCACCTCTCCGGCGGCCGGATGATGCTGGGTCTGGGCCTGTCCGGCCCGCAGGTGGTCGAGGGCTGGTACGGACGCCCCTTCCCCGCGAGCCCGCTGACCGCGACCCGCGAGTACGTCGACGTCATCCGGCAGGTACTGCGCCGCGAGGGACCGGTCGCGCTGGAGGGCCGCTTCCACCAGCACCCGTACCGGGGCGAGGACGGCACCGGCATCGGCAAACCGCTGAAGCCCATCACCCACCCGCTGCGCGCGGACCTGCCGGTCCTGCTGGGCGCCGAGGGGCCGAAGAACATCGCGCAGACGTCGCGGATCGCCGACGGCTGGCTCCCCCTGTACTGGTCGCCGACCCGCACCGACGTCTACCAGGCCTCGCTGGCCGAGCTCCCCGAAGGCTTCATGATCGCGCCGATGGCCCGCGCCAAGGTGTGCGACGACGTCGCCGAGGGGCTGTTTCCGGTCAAGGCGATGCTCGGCTTCTACATCGGCGGCATGGGCCACGCTGCCCGCAACTTCCACGCCGACCTGATGGCGCGGATGGGGTACGAGGAGGAGGCCCGCCGCATCCAGGAGCTGTTCCTCGCCGGACGCAGGGAGGAGGCGGTCCTCGCCGTCCCGGACGCGTTCGCCGACGAGATCTCGCTGATCGGCCCCCGGGAGCGGATCGCCGAACGCCTGGAGCTGTGGCGCAAGGGCCCGGTCACCGACCTTCTCGTCACCGCCCCCGACCCGCACACCCTGCGGGTGCTGGCGGAGCTCAACAACTAGGGCCCCGATGTGACTATGTGACGTGACAGCGGCTGTCCGAAAGTGGATGATGATCGTCGCCGCTACGGGTTTCGCGTGCGCCCGACTGCCGCCGGGGGGAACTGGCCGCACAACGGTCGCGAAGCGCCGCACCCGTGGCGACCCACGTCGTCCTCTGCCCCAAGGAACCCTCTTCGTGCGTCCCACTCGTGCGACCGTCCTGCTGACCGCGGGTCTCGTCTCCCTCCTCGGGCTGCCCGCCACCGCGGCCGCCACCGAAAATCCGACCACCCTCTACGTGGACCACACCACGGGCTCCGGCTGCTCGGACAGCGGCCCCGGTTCACAGGACACGCCCCTCTGCACGATCTCGGCCGCGGCCAAGGCCGTACAGCCGGGCCAGACCGTGCGCATCGTGCCGGGCAAGCCGTACGACGAGGCCGTCACCATCGACCGGTCCGGCCAGCCGGGCAAGCCGATCACCTTCGAAGGCGGCGTGACCGGGTCGTCCCAGTTCTGGCTGGCGGCGGGCAGGCCCCTGACCGTCAGCGGCGCCTCCCACGTCGTGGTCCGCGGGCTGGGCACCCAAGCCGGTCTCAGGGTCACCGGTTCCACCGATGTCGAGGTGGACCGGATGAACGCCCTCAAGAACCCCGGCGCCGTCACGGTCGACGGGGGAAGCACGGACGTGCGCCTCAGCCGCAGCCGGCTGGACTCGTCCGTCCGGATCGAGGGTGCGCAGGGCACCGTACTGAGCCGCAACGAGATCCACGGCTACGCCAACGCGGCGGTCACCGCGTACAACGCGCCCGGCACCGTCGTCACCAACAACACGGTCTACCTCTCCTGCGAGGCGGCCGTCTCCCTGGGTGAGGGCTCCACGGCCTCGGCCCTGTTCAACAACGTGATCCACACGGAGTCCGCGGCCGGGTGCCCGGCGCCCGATCCGCGCTACGGCATCGCCGTGGCGCAGGGCGCGGCCTCCGGCACCCGCGCCGACTACAACCTGGTCACCGGCCCCTTCAGCGATGCCCGGGTGGCCTACAAGTGGGCCGACACCCCCTACCGGGACCAGGCGGCCTTCCACGCCGCGACCGGCCACGGCGCCCACGACATCCTGACCCCGTCCCGGATCAACGTCGGCCCGTGGGACGGATCCCCCACCGTCGACTCCGGCGACCCGACGGCGCCGGGCGTCCTGCCCACGGACTTCCTGGGGCGGCCCGTCGGGGACGACCCGCGCGTGCCCAACACCGGCAAGGACGGCGGGTACGTCGACCGCGGCTCCCGCGAGCTGCAGGACTACCTGCAGTCCGTCCGGGTGGAGCTCGAACAGGGCTGGGCCCCGGTCGGCACCACGGTGAAGGCGAACGCCGTCCCGAACAGCACCTGGGCCGCCGCGCTCAGCTACCGGTACGACTTCGGCGACGGCACCGCCCCGGTGGTCACCAAGGCCACCTCCGCCGAGCACGTGTACGGCGCGCCGTGCGAGTGCACGGTGAAGGTGACGGCCACCAACGTCGCCGGGCAGCAGGTCCAGGGCCAGCAGACGGCGAAGGTCACCCCGGCCGCTCCGCTGGCCACGGCCTTCACGGCCACGCCGGTCCTGCCGAGCGCGGACGCGCCCAGGGAGTTCGTCCCGCCGCTGTCCGTCGAGGCCGAGGCGCGGACCACCGCCGCGCCGTGGCCGGTCCAGCGGATGGACGTGGACTTCGGTGACGGCGCGAAGGAGAGCCGCAGCGCACTGGAGCCGGTCCGGCACGCCTACAAGCAGCCCGGCACCTACAAGGTGACGGTGACCCTCCAGGACATCAAGGGCGCCACCTCCACGGCCGAGCGGACCGTCCAGGTCGCCTACACCCCGGCCGGCTACGTCCCCCTCACCCCGACCCGCGTACTGGACACCCGTACCTCCGGCACTCCCGTCCAGGGCGGCACCGCCACCCCGGTCACCCTGCCGATCGTCTTCACCGGCTCGGGCCCGAACCACACGGCCGGCGCGTCCGCGGCGGTCCTGAACGTGACGGTCACCGGGGCCACCGAGGACACCCACCTCAGCGTCTGGCCCGCGGGCCAGCCCCGCCCGGTCACCTCGAACGTCAACGTCAAGGCGGGCGGGACCTCCTCCAACACCGTCACCGTGCCCATCGGCGCCGACGGCAAGGTCTCCGCGCAGCTCAACTCGGGCAAGGCCGCGCTGATCGTCGACTTCGTCGGCTACTACCAGCCGAACGCCGGGCAGCGCTTCACCCCGCTCGCCCCGGCCCGCCTCGTCGACACCCGCACCACGGGCGGCGCGCTGGGCGGTGGCCAGACCCGCACGGTGAAGGTCGCCGGTGTGGGCGGCATCCCCGCCGACGCCACCGCCGTCGCCCTCAACCTCACCGGCACCGGCGCGACCGAGCAGGCGCACGTCATCGCCTACCCGGACCCCGACCCGAACCGTCGGCCCACCACCTCGAACCTGAACGTGGAACCGGGCAAGGACAAGTCCAACCAGGCCATCGTCCCCGTCGGCCCGAACGGCACCATCACCCTCTACACCAACACCGGCTCCACCCACCTGATCCTCGACGCGGTCGGCTACTACGCCGAGGACGGCAAGGCCCTCTTCACCCCGGTCGTCCCCCAGCGCCTCGCCGACACCCGCACCACCGGAAAGCTCGCCCCCGGCGCCACCACCACCGTCGCCGGGATCCCGGCGAACGCGATCGGCGCGGCCCTGAACGTGACCGCCACCGACACCACCGGCCCCGGCTTCCTCACCGTCCACGGACACGGCGCCGCCCGCCCCGAGGCCAGCAGCCTCCAGACCCGCCCCGGCGACACCGTCCCCAACCACGTCACCACCCCGGTGGCCGACGGCCGCGTCAGCATCTCCAACAGCTACGGCGGCAGCACCCACGTGATCACCGACCTCTTCGGCTACTTCACCCAGGGCTGACCCCACCCGCAGCACACCGGAGCCCCGGCCACCGCGACTCGCGGCGACCGGGGCTCCCTGCTGCCTCAGGCGTCCTTCTCAGGCTTCGTCGGGAGTCTGCTTGATGGCGTCCAGCAGCTCGCGCAGGTCCAGCGCCATGACGGCGATCTCGATGCTCCCGCCGCCCCCGTAGGCGCAGGTGACGATCCGCGAGCCCGGGTTGATGGACATGCCCTCCTTCACGGAGGGGGCCCGTACCGCCGTGGCGCGGCCTCCGGGCAGCGGCACGGGCTCACCGCGCTGCGGGACCCAGCGCGCCGCCCCCGGGCCCGCGTACACCCGGCCGGGCCGCCAGCGGCCCTCGCCGGCCGGCTCGCGGGCCATGCCGGGAATCCCGGGCACGGGCCCGGCGGCCGTCCGCGCGAGGTGCTTGCGCCGCAGGAGCCAGCCGGCTCCGGCGGCGGCGAGGACGGCCACCACGATCTCGATCACCCGGCCATTGTCCCTATCCGCCCAGCTGGGAGACGCTCGGGACCTGGTCGGTCACCGTGGCGCCCGCGCTCTTGCCCGCATCCTTGACGCCGTCGATGACGCTGTCGAAGGAACTGATGTCGCCGTCACCCGCCTGCCCCTTGCGGAGCTTGGTGCCGAGGCCCTTGAGGGACTCGATGCCCGCCGTCAGCGGTGCGATCGCCTTCGACAGCAGCGGGTCGCCCTTGGCGTTGTCGGCGGCCGCCTTCAGCCGGTTGTAGGCGAAGGCACCCGCGAGGCCGGCCTTGATGAGCGCGAACGTACGGCCCTTCGCGCCCTTCTTGAACTTGCCGGCGCGGTACGGCTTGATGATCCACTGGTACGTCGCCCCGGCCGCGAGCCCCGCGTTGGCGACGAAGCGCGCCTTGGCGAACTTCTGCTTCTCGGCGGAAGTGCTGGGCGAGGGCGTCGCGGCGGCCAGCTCGTCGGCTTCGACGGCGGCCGGTTCCGCGGCCGCGAGGGCCGCCAGCTCCCCCATCGACGCGGAGGAGAGCTCTTCGCTCCGGCTCCCGGCGCCACCACCGTCGCTGCCGCATGCGGTGGCGCCGGCCAGCAGCGCTGTGGACAGGACCACCGCCGTGAGGGCACGGCGGATTCGGACGGTCGTGGGTACGGGCACGGTTTCCTCCGGGGACTGAGGCGTCCCCCGCAGCCTCGCCCGCTCCCCACGGCTCCACCACTTGGGGGACCCGTTCGGGTTTGCGGCCCGCCCGCACGGCAAGACGCGTGACATGCCCACACACACCCGAGTACACGCCCGAGGAAGCAGTCAGGCAGGCCGGGCCGTCGCACTGGTGGCGGACGTGCTCGCCTTCGTGATCGTCCTGTGGATCCTGCTGTACCTGCTGGACGCCAACCGCGGCAACGAACTGGTGGAGTTCGTCCACGACACCGCGTCCTGGCTGGCCGGCTGGTCCTACGACCTCTTCACCTTCAGCCGCGAATGGGTCCAGGTCGTGGTCGGCTACGGCCTGGCCGCGGTGGTCTACGTCCTCGTCGGACACGCCGTCGCAGGCTGGCTCTACCGGCGTTAGGGCCGGTAGAGCCAGTGGCGCCGGCGCCGCTCAACCGCAGCAGTCGGGCTCCAGCCCGGCCGGGAGCGAGGTCCCGCCGAACACCTCGGTGGTGGCCTCGTCCCCGCCGAGCGCCGCGACGGCCAGCAGCAGGGACCCGGCCGTCCAGGTGGTCTGCTCGACCGGCCAGACGGCCTTGTCCTGGAACACGTACCCCGTCCAGTACATGCCGTTGTCGGCGCGCAGGTGCGTGATCGAGCGCAGGATCTCCAGCGCCCGGTCCGACTCCCCCGTCGCCCACAGCGCGAGCGCCAGCTCGCAGGACTCGCCGCCCGTCACCCACGGGTTCGGCAGGACGCAGCGCACGCCCAGGTCCGCGACGACGAACTCGTCCCAGCGCTCCTCGATGCGCGCCTTGGCCTCGGCGCCGGTCAGGGCGCCGCCGAGGACCGGGTAGTACCAGTCCATCGAGTAGTGGTTCTTGTCGAGGAACCGCTCGGGGTGGCGGCGAATGGCATGGCGCAGGGCGCCCGCCGCGAGCTCCCAGTCGGGCTGCGGCTCCTCGCGGTGCTCGGCGATGGCCAGCGCGCAGCGCAGGGCCTGGTGGATGGAGGAGGAGCCGGTCAGCAGGGCGTCCGTGACGGGCGTGCCGTCGGCCTCCCGCTTCCAGCCGATCTCGCCGCCGGGCTGCTGGAGCGAGAGCACGCACTCCACGGCCGCGTACACCGCGGGCCACATCCGGTCGAGGAAGGCGTCGTCACCGGTGGACAGGTAGTGGTGCCAGACGCCGACGGCTATGTACGCCGTGAAGTTGCTCTCCCGGCTCGAGTCCTGCGGCTCGGCGGTGTCCACGCCGTCCGGCCGGTCGGCGTAGGCCGCGTACCAGGAGCCGTCCTGGTTCTGGTGGGCGGCGAGCCACTCGTACGCCTTCTCGGCGGCCGCGTGCTCCCCGGCCGCGTCCAGCGCCATCGCGGCCTCGGTGTGGTCCCACGGGTCGAGGTGGTGCCCGCGGAACCACGGTATGGCCCCGTCCGCCCGCTGCGCGGCGAGGATGCCGGCGACGGTCTCGGCGGCCTGCTCCGCGGTCAGGACGCCGTCCAGGACGAGGTGTTCGGGTGCGGTGCGCCCGGGCGAGGTCACTGTGCGGCGCCCGCGGCGTCGACGGGCAGGTGGGGCTTGGTCGCGTACGCCACGAAGCTCTTGCCGATGACCGGGTTGAGGGCCTGCTCCGCGAGCCGCGTGGCCAGCGGCTTCTTCATGATGTCCCAGACCAGGAGCTTGTGGTACGCCCGGACGGGCAGCGCCTTGTCGTTGTCGACGCCGAAGGCGCACTTGAGCCACCAGTACGGGGAGTGCAGCCCGTGCGCGTGGTGCGTGCCGTATGGCTTGAGGCCCGCGGCCTCCATCTTGCCGAGCAGCTCGTCCGCCTTGTAGATGCGGATGTGGCCGCCCTCGACCTCGTGGTAGGCGTCGGAGAGCGCCCAGCAGATCTTCTCGGGGCCGTAGCGCGGCACGGTGATGGCGATGCGGCCGCCGGGCTTGAGCACGCGGACCATCTCGGCGAGCACGCCCTTGTCGTCGGGGATGTGCTCCATCACCTCGGAGATGATGACGACGTCGAAGGACTCGTCGGGGAAGGGCAGTGCGAGCGCGTCGCCTTCCATGGCGGTGGCGGTGGCGCCGGCCGGGGCCTCGCCGGCCTCCTTCATGGCGGCGAACCACTTGGCGACCTCGCGGATCTCCTCGCCGTTGCGGTCGACGGCGACCACCTGGGCGCCTCTCCGGTAGCACTCGAAGGCGTGCCGGCCTGCGCCGCAGCCCAGATCGAGCACGCGGTCGCCTGCGGCGAGCGGGAACCGGGAGAAATCGACGGTCAGCACGGGGTCCTGCCTTCGCGGTCGCGGGGGTGTACGGGGGTGGTGTGGATGTGGCGGAAGGTCACCGAGGGCGGCGGGCACGGCCGGCGGCCGCCTGCTCGATGGCGGCCCGGTAGTGCGCGGCGGTGCCTTCGGCGGCCTTGGCCCAGGTGAAGCGGGTCAGGACCCGTTCGCGCCCGGCGGCGCCGAGGCGGGCCCGCAGCTGCGGGTCACCCAGCATCCGGCCCAGCGCGGCGGCCAGCGCGCCCGCGTCGCCCGGGGGCACCGCGAGGCAGGTCTCGCCGTCGGGGCCGGAGACTTCGGGGATCGCTCCGCCGGTGGTGGCGACGAGCGGGGTGCCGGTGGCCATGGCCTCGGCCGCCGGGAGCGAGAAGCCCTCGTAGAGGGAGGGCACGCAGGCGACCTGGGCGCTGCGGACGAGGTCGACGAGTTCGGCGTCGGTGATGCCCTTGACGAAGCGGACGGCGTCCTGGAGCCCGTACGACTCGATGGCGCGGGCGACCGGCCCCTTCTCGGCACGCTTGCCGACGACGACGAGGTGGGCGTCGGGCTGCTCGGTGCGCAGCTTCGCGAGCGCCTCGACGAGGTGGACGAGCCCCTTGAGCGGGACGTCGGCGCTGGAGGTGGTGACGATGCGGCCCGGTACCTCGGCGACGGAGGGGTCCGGGGACCACAGGTCGGTGTCGGCGCCGATGTGCACGACGTGGATGCGGCCGTCCTGGACGCCGAGGTGCTGGGCGATCTCCTGCTTGGAGGAGCCGGAGACGGTGAGCACGGAGGGGAGGCGCCGGGCGACGCGGCCCTGCATGCGCGTGAAGGCGTACCAACGCCGCACGGAGGCCCGCTTCATGCGGTCCTTGGCGGCGTCGAGGTCGAGCTGCCTGTCGACGGTGATGGGGTGGTGGATCGTGGTCACCAGGGGTGCGCCGAGATCCGCCAGCAGCCCGTATCCGAGGGTCTGGTTGTCGTGGATGACGTCGAACTCACCGGCGCGGGCGGCGAGGTGGCGCCGGGCCCGCAGGGAGAAGGTCAGCGGCTCGGGGAATCCGCCGGTCCACATGGTGGCGACCTCCAGCGCGTCGATCCAGTCCCGGTACTCGCCGCGCTTGGGAGTGCGGAAGGGATCGGGCTGCCGGTAGAGGTCGAGGCTCGGGAGTTCGGTGAGCGTGGCCCCCGTGTCGAGCACCGGATAGGGCTGCGCGCCGATGACCTCGACGGAGTGCCCCAGGCGTACGAGCTCGCGCGAGAGGTGGCGGACGTAGACGCCCTGGCCACCGCAGAACGGGTTCCCCTTATAGGTGAGGAGCGCGATGCGCAGCGGGCGGTCGCCGTCGGTGGCGGAACCCGGGAAAGGGCTCGTCACCATGGCCTCAGCGGTCACTCCTGGCCCCCTTCATCCCTGCACTTTCGCCGGAGCGTAACCGCTCGGATAATGTAGAACAAGTTTCAGACTTGATCCGTTGAGACCATTGAATCTACCGGCCGGAAACCACACCGTAAGAGGCGGAGCAGGTGATTCGCGCCACGGCTGCGGCGCCTGACATGCTGGCTCCGGATCAGCCCCGCAACGACTCGGAACGGGACACATGACAGCGGAAGCGAAGGCCGCCCACACCCCGGCGTCCCCTCCCCTGACGGAGCGCCAGGAGGCGCGCCGCCGCCGGATCCTGCACGCCAGTGCACAGCTGGCGAGCCGGGGCGGCTTCGATGCCGTCCAGATGCGCGAGGTCGCGGAATCGTCCAGCGTGGCGCTGGGCACCCTGTACCGGTACTTCCCGTCCAAGGTGCACCTGCTGGTGGCCACCATGCAGGACCAGCTCCAGCACATGCACACGACGCTGCGCAAGCACCCGCCGGCCGGCGACGACCCGGCGGCGCGGGTCGCGGAGACCCTGATGCGGGCCTTCCGGGCGCTCCAGCGGGAGCCGCACCTCGCGGACGCGATGGTGCGGGCGCTGACCTTCGCGGACCGCAGCGTGAGCCCCGAGGTGGACACGGTGTCCCGGCTGACCACGGCGATCATCCTGGACGCGATGGGCCTGGAGGCCCCGCCGACGGCGGAACAGCTCTCGGCGGTCCGGGTCATCGAGCACACCTGGCACTCGGCGCTGATCACCTGGCTGTCGGGCCGCGCCTCGATCGCCCAGGTCAAGATCGACATCGAGACGGTCTGCCGCCTGATCGACCTGACGGCCCCGGAAAAGGCCTGAAGCCACCGGTCCACCGGTCCTGGGTCATACCCGGGTCCGGGGCTCACCTGCCGCCTATGCGGCGAGCTTCTGCGGCTGCTCGGCCCGCGGGGCCATCAGGCGGCGCAGCAGCCGGGTGAGCGGCCGCTCCACCAGGCGGTGCAGCAGCCAGGCGATCAGCATCGCGCCCGCGATCACCCCGAGGAGGGTCGGCCAGGCGCCCCACTGCTCGTTCCACCGCCAGATCACCCGCACGCCCAGTGACTGGTGCACGAGGTAGAGCGGGTAGGAGATCGCGCCCGCGACCGGCAGCCAGCGCCACTGGATGCGGTCCAGTTTCCCGAGCGCGATCAGGCCCATGAGCAGGTACATCGCGGTGATCGCGGCCAGGCAGACCTTCCAGTCGATGCCGTGCCCCTCGTCCGCCATGATCGCCGGAAGGCGATGCTGCATCAGCAGCCAGGACAGCGCCAGGATGCCCAGGGTCTCGCCTTCGATCCGGCCCGCCCGGCGGACCAGGTGGAAGGCGATCCCGGCGATGAAGAACGGCGCCCACTGGGGTACCAGGAGCTGGTCCAGCAACGGGATGCCCGACTTCGGCGCCAGGACCGAGCCCAGCGCCCAGACCCAGCAGAAGGCCGCGACCCGGCGGTAGCTGGTGCCGAGCAGGACGACCAGCGAGAAGAGCAGGTAGAAGCGCAGCTCGGCCCAGAGCGTCCAGTAGACGAGGTCCACGCCCTCCACACCGAGGGGTTCCTGCAGCATCGTGAGGTTGGTGAGCATCTGGCCGACGGTGACCTTCGGCTCGCCCGGAGTCCGCGGGCCCAGGCGGGCGGCCGCGGAGGAGAGCACGACCGCCGCCCAGTAGAGCGGGAACAGCCGCAGGATCCGGCCCTGCCAGAACTGCTGGAGCGACTTGCCCCAGCCGGACATGCAGATGACGAAACCGCTGATCATGAAGAAGAAGACCACGCCGAGCCAGCCGAAATCGGCGATCCGGTGCAGCGCGGGAAACAGCTCGGCCGCCGTCCGCTGCCAGGGGATCGTCCCGTAGCCGGCCAGGTAGTGGAAAAGGACCACCGACAGCGCCGCGAGCAGCCGCAGGCCGTCCAGCACCGCGATGCGCGGCGCCCGGACAGCCCCGCCGCCGCCCCTCGGCCGGACCCTCCCGTGACGGACGGGTTCGGGGGGCGGCTGCGTCGCCCCGGCGGGCGCCGGAACGCGGTCCCCGGCGAGGACGGACCTGTCGGACATGACACCTCTGGAATTCCTTCGGTGTCGCGGCACCGGTACGTCAACGGGGCATAAAGCCCCGCGATCGTATCGATGCCGCATGCACGCACACGAACCCGGGCGCTGCCGCCCGGCGCCCCCGCCCGGGTCGCCCCCCCCACCGCCGTCCCTACGCGTCCGTCGTCCCCGGCGGATGCGCCCCGTCGAACGCCGCGTCGCAGGTCGCGTCGTGGTGCAGGGCCACGAGGGACAGGCGCTGGTCGTTGCGGGACTTGTAGTTGATGAGCACCAGCTCCCACGATCCGTTGGTCATGGCGAGCCCGTACGGGCGCTCCCTGTGGGCGGTGGTCGCCCAGCCGCGGGCGTTCAGGCCCACCACGACGTCCCGCAGCCTCTCCGGCGTGATCAGGTCGTGAGCGTCCCAGCTCACCGCGCACTCGGCGGCGAGGCCGAACTCCTCCTCGCGGTCCTTCCGCGACATGGGCCGTCCACCGGCTCTTGCCGAGGTGAGGACGGCCTCGAACTGCGCGTCCACCATCGGCCGCGACGGATCCGCTCCCGCCGGGGCGGGCGCGGGGGACGCAGACGCCTCCCGTACCCAGCCGTTCCCCGCGTCCTCGCCGAACTCCCGGTCGCTCAGCCCCGCGGCCACGAGGACGCCCGCCACCCCGGCCGACGCCGCCGCCCATTTGATCCTGCTCACGTCGCTTCCCCCCGCGAAGGCCCCGGGCCGGATCGCCCGGTGGCCCCGCAGAAGTGTCACACTCCGCCGTCGCGACCCCGAACGGATTTACTCCTCCGGCGGGAAGACCGGTTCGCCGGTCGCGGCCAGGGTGATCATGATGGCCTCGACCGGGCAGCCCTCCGCCGCCGTCAGGACCGGCTCGTTCGCGTCGGTTTCCGGGGTGCGCGGGTGCGACTGCCGGGCGGAGTCGAGGGCGAAGCCCTCCGGGGCGTGGTTCACGCACATGCCCGAGCCGATGCAGACCCCCCGGTCCACCTCGACCTGCCAGCGGTCGCCCATCAGGCACCCGCCTCGTAACCCGCCGGCAGGTGGATCATCTTGTGCTCCAGGTACTCGCCCAGGCCCTCGGGGCCGAACTCCCGGCCCACGCCGCTGTTCTTGTAGCCGCCGAACGGGCCGAGCATGTCCAGGCTGAAGGTGTTCACGTTGAAGGTGCCCGTCCGGACCTGCCGGCCGAAGTCGACGCCGTGCTCGACGTCCGCCGTCCAGACGCTGCCGCTCAGGCCGAACTCCGAGTCGTTGGCCACCCGTACCGCCTCCGCCTCGTCCCCGTACGGGATCAGGCAGACGACCGGGCCGAAGATCTCCTCGCGGGCGATCCGCATGGAGTTGTCCACGTCGCCGAAGAGGGTGGGCTCCACGTACCAGCCCCGCTCCAGGCCCGCCGGGCGGCCGCCGCCGGCCAGGACCTTGGCGCCCTCCTCCTGGCCGATGCGGATGTAGTCCAGGGAGCGCTGCTGCTGGCGCCGGGCCACGAGCGGGCCGAGCTGCGTCGCCGGGTCGAGCGGGTCGCCGACCACCAGGGAGCCGGCCGCCGCCGCGAGGGCCTCGGCCACCTCCTCGTAGCGGCTGCGCGGCGCGAGGACGCGGGTCTGGGCCACGCACGCCTGGCCGTTGTTCATCCAGGCCGCGGGCACGATCCCGGCGATGGTGGTGTCCAGATCGGCGTCGGGCAGGATCACGGCGGCCGACTTGCCGCCGAGTTCGAGGGTGACCCGGGTGAGGTTGCGCGCGGCGACCTCCATCACGCGCCTGCCCGCGGCGACCGAGCCGGTGAAGGCGACCTTGTCGATGCCGGGGTGGCCGACCAGGTACTCGCTGACCTCGCGGTCGGCGGGCAGGATCGACAGCACGCCCTCCGGCACCCCGGCCTCGCGCGCGATGTCGGCGAGGATGTACGAGTCGAGCGGGGACTCCGGGGAAGGCTTGAGGATCACCGTCGAGCCGGAGAGCAGCGCGGGCGCGAGCTTGGCGGCGGCCACGAACTGCGGCACGTTCCACGGGATGACGGCCGCGACGACCCCGACCGGCTCGCGGCGCACCAGGATCGGTCCGAGGACGCCCTGGCGGCGCTCCTCGTACGGGTAGGCGCGCGCGACGGTGATCGCGGCGTCGTAGACCATCATCGGGCCGAGCGCCTGGGCGAGGACGCTCCAGGAGTACGGGGATCCGTTCTGGGAGCTGATCGAACGGGCGATCTCCTCGTGCCGGACGGCTATGGCGTCCTTGATCCGGGAGACGACGGCGACGCGTTCGTCGAGCGACATCCGCGGCCAGGGACCCTCGTCGAACGCCTTGCGCGCGGCGGCGACCGCCCGGTCGACGTCGGCCTTCGAGGCGTGCGGGACGGAGCCGATGACCTGCTCGGTGTGGGGGGAGACGACCTGGATCGTGTCGGTGCCCAGCGGATCCGTCCACTCCCCGCCGATGAACAGTTGTCCGTGTTCCACGAGCTCGGTCATGGCTGATGCCTCCTGCGGCTTGGGGTCCCAGAACTGATACCAGTTCTAGTTAGAGGAGTCCACGGCCGGGACAGAACAGCCCGGAAGATCCAACGACTAGTCAGAAAGGCCTGGAGGTGGTCGACTTGGGCTACTACTGAAACAAGTTCTCGTTCGGTTCGGGAGCAGTCGGGAGCAGGGGGTCTCATGTCACAGGACACGCCGCAGGACACGCCACAAGTGACCGACCACGGCGGAGGAGTGTGGGCGATCAAGGTCCCCATCCCCGACAACCCCCTCGGGCACACCCTCGTCCACGTCCTCGACACCGACCGCGGCCCGGTCCTCGTCGACACCGGCTGGGACGACCCCGAATCCTGGGACACCCTCGCCGCCGGCCTCGCCGCGCTCGGCATCGCCGTCGCCGACGTCCACGGCGTCGTCATCACCCACCACCACCCCGACCACCACGGCCTGTCCGGCCAGGTCCGCGCCGCGTCCGGAGCCTGGATCGCCATGCACGCCGCCGACACCGAGGTCGTCATACGGACCCGGTCCGCCGAACCGGGCGTCTGGTTCGACTACATGAGCGAGAAGCTCGCGGCCGCCGGAGCCCCCGAGGAGCACCTCGCCCCGCTCCGCGCCGCCCGCACGAGCGGCCGCATGCGGACCCTGCCCGGCCTGCACGCCGCCGTCCCCGACCGGGAGATCGTCCCCGCCGAGCTGCTCCCCCTCGCCGGACGCCGGCTGCGCGCGATCTGGACCCCCGGCCACACCCCCGGCCACGTCTGCCTGCACCTGGAGGAACAGCACCCGGCGAACCTCCCCGGCAACGGCCGCCTCTTCTCCGGCGACCACCTGCTGCCCGGGATCTCCCCCCACATCGGCCTGTACGAGGCCCCCGAGGACACCCGCGCCACCGACCCCCTCGGGGACTACCTCGACTCCCTCGAACGCATCGGGCGCCTGGGCCCGGCCGAGGTGCTCCCGGCCCACCAGCACGCCTTCACCGACGCCCCCGCCCGCGTACGGGAACTCCTCGACCACCACGAGGAACGACTCACGGGGCTGTGGGCGCTGCTCGCCGAACCGCTGACCCCGTGGGCACTGGCGGAGCGGATGGAGTGGAACCGGCCCTGGGAGCAGATCCCGTACGGCTCCCGCAACATCGCCGTCTCGGAGGCGGAGGCCCACCTGCGGCGACTGGTGAAGCAGGGCCGCGCGGAGGCGGTCCCGGGGACCGACCCCGTGACGTACCGGGCCCTGTAAGGGGCTCGGGTGGTCGACGCCCCCGGGCGGGAGGGTTACGGGCCGGTAGAGTGAACCCGTCGTCCACACCTCCGTACGGGGGGAAGCCGGTGCGATTCCGGCGCTGACCCGCAACCGTGACCCGCCCTCGGCACCGCTGGGGCGGGGAGCCGGAATGCCCCGTACCGGAAGTGCGCGGCTCGTGCCGCCGGGGCCTCCGGCGGCCGGCACCGTCGAGGTAAACGGAGCCGGAGCCCGGTGCCTGAGCGTGCCTGCCTCCAGTTCCCCAGCAGGAGAGGCACCCGCCCCCCATGATCGTCCGCCGCAGCGCCGCCGCGCTCGCCGCCTCCGCCGTGCTCTGCGTGGGCGCCGCCCCCGCAGCCCTCGCCGACACCGCGCCGCCCGCCTCCCCCTCCGCGCCGCCGGTCATCCCGTCCGGGCTCTACGGCAAGAACGACCCGACGTACGACGGCGTGTGGCGGCAGTCCTTCGCGCTGCTCGCCCAGCACACCGTCGGCGTCAAGCCCGCCGCGCAGGCCGTGGACTGGCTGACCGGCCAGAGTTGCGCGAACGGCTCCTTCCCCTCCTTCCGCGCGGACACCGCCAAGGCGTGCGACGCCTCGACGTACATCGACTCCAACGCCACCGCGGCCGCCGTGCAGGCGCTGGCCGCGCTCGGCGGCCACGACGAGACGGTGAAGAAGGCCGTCGGCTGGCTGAAGTCCGTACAGAACGAGGACGGCGGCTGGAGCAGCAACCCCGGCGGCGCCATGGACACCGGTACGGACGCCAACTCGACCGGCATCGTGATCAGCGCCCTGGTGGCGGCCGGGGAGAAGCCGGCCGAGGTCAAGTCGAAGGCGGGCAAGTCGGCGTACGAGGCGCTGCTCGCCTTCCGGCTGGGCTGCTCCGCCGAGCCCGCCGCCGACCGGGGCGCCTTCGCCTTCCAGCCGGTCGAAGGCAAGCTGCTCGCCAACGCCGATGCCACGGCCGCCGCCGCGCTGGCCGGCCTCGGCAAGAGCGCGGCCGTCGCGCCCGCCACCACGGACACCCCCGCGGCGGCACTGGCCTGCCCGGCGGACGCCGCCGACCCGGTGGCCGCCGCCCAGGGCGCGGCCGGCTACCTGGCCGAGGCCCTCAAGAAGGACGGCCACCTCACGGCCGTCACTCCGGGAGCGGACCAGCCGACCCCGGACACCGGCAACACCGCCGACGCGGTGATCGCCCTGGCCGCGGCCGGGCACAAGCAGTCGGCGGCGGGCGCGCTGGAATGGCTCAGGGCCAACTCGGCGCAGTGGTCGAAGGGCAGCCCGGCGGGTCTCGGCACGCTGATCCTGGCCGCACACGCGACGGGCACCGACCCGAAGTCCTTCGGCGGCACCGACCTGGTGGCGGCGCTGAACGCGACGGGCCCGGCCCCGCAGGGCGCGGACACCTCCGCGACCGGGGTGGACAGTGACAAGGACGAGCCCTCCGGCGGCCAGAACCTCTGGTGGATCGTCGGCGCGGGCGCCGCCGCCGGCATGGGCATCGGCATCCTGCTGAGCGGCCGCCGCAAGAAGAACCAGCTCTGATGCCCCGCCGCCGCCCTCCGCTCGCCCTGGCCCTCACCCTCGGGATCGTGCTGGCCGTGCTGGCCGCCACCCCGGCCCTGGCTTCGAGCTACCGCTACTGGTCGTTCTGGGACGGCGCGGGCGGCCGGTGGGCGTACGCCTCCATGGGCCCCTCGACGGCCCGTCCGGCGGACGGCTCGGTGCAGGGCTTCCGCTTCGCGGTGAGCAAGGACGCGGCGGCCGAGGCGGCGCAGCCGCGGGCGGCGGCGGACTTCACGGCGATCTGCGCGGCGACCCCGGCGGCCGAGGGGAGGAAGCGGGTGGCGCTGGTCATCGACTTCGGCGTCCCGGCGGACGCCCCGGCGGGCGACGCCCCGCCGCAGCCGGAGCCGCGCACGGCCTGCGCGCAGGTGGCCCCGGAGGCCACGGCGGCCGAGGCGCTGGCGGCGGTCGCCAAACCGCTGCGCTACAACAGCGCGGCGCTGTTGTGCGCGGTCTCGGGCTATCCGGGGCAGGGCTGCGGCGAGCCGATGCCGGACGCCCCGGCCGAGCCCGTGGCCGGCGGTGAGCCCGTGGCCGGCGGTGCGAAGGGTGACGGTGAGAAGAAGGACGGCGGCCCGTCGGCGGGCCTCCTGGCGGGCATCGCGGCGGTGGCCGCCCTGGCCGCGGCCGCCGTCTGGCAGTCCCGCCGCCGCACCCGATGACCTCCGACGACACGGTCATGCCGGACCCGCCGGAAGCCGGGCCGTCTCTCGGCGCGGGGCCGGCCCCGCGCACGCCCCGGCTCGCCGGGCCGCGTAACGGTGGGGCGGACGCCGGTGGCGCTCAGGCACCCACCGGAGCCACCCGCAGCCGGAGTGCGAGCCGCACGGGTGGTGCGGATGGGTACCGCGCCCGGCCGGAGGCCGGGCGCACCCCCACCGGAGCCGCACCCGGCGACGTGACCCCGGCCCGGCGGAGCCTGCCCTCGGCGCCGGATCCCGCGCACGGGCCCTCGTACGACCGCCGAAGGCGCTGGGAGGCACCCCGGGCCGACCGGGCCACGGCCCTGCACGCGGGAGCCTGGTGGCTCTGGGCCCTCGGCCTCGCCACAGCGGCCTCCCGCACCACGAACCCCCTGCTCCTCGGCCTGATCGTCGGCGTCGCCGGCTACGTGGTCGCGGCCCGCCGGACCTCCGCCCCCTGGGCCCGTTCCTACGGGGCCTTCCTCAAGCTGGGCCTCGTCGTCATCGGCCTGCGCCTCCTCTTCTCCATGCTCCTCGGCTCCCCCATCCCCGGCTCGCACGTCCTGTTCGTCCTCCCGGAGGTCCCCCTCCCGGCCTGGGCCCAGGGCATCCGCTTCGGCGGCAAGGTCACCGCCGAGCAGCTGGTCTTCGCCTTCTACGACGGCGCCAAGCTGGCCGCCCTGCTCGTCTGCGTGGGCGCCGCGAACGCCCTCGCCAACCCGGCCCGGCTCCTGAAGTCCCTCCCGGCCGCCCTCTACGAGGCGGGGGTCGCCGTCGTCGTCGCGATGACCTTCGCGCCGAACATGGTCGCCGACGTCGCCCGCCTGCGGACGGCCCGCCGGCTGCGCGGCCGCCCCACCGGCGGGGTGAGGGCCGTCCTCCAGATCGGCCTCCCGGTCCTCGAAGGCGCCCTCGAACGTTCCGTCGCCACGGCCGCGTCGATGGACGCGCGGGGGTACGGGCGCACCGCGCAGGTCCCGCCCGCCGTCCGGCACACGACCAACGTCCTCACCCTCGGCGGCCTGCTCGGCATGTGCGCGGGCACCTACGGACTGCTCGCCGCGCAGGGGGCCGCGTACGGACTCCCCGTGCTCGGCATCGGCCTGGCGATGGCCCTCGCCGGCCTGCGCCTCGGCGGGCGCCGGTCGGTGCGGACCCGCTACCGGCCCGACCGCTGGGGGACGCGCGCCTGGCTGGTCGCCGGGTCGGGCGCGGCCGTCGCCGCCCTCCTCGTCTACGCGGGCACCCGCGACCCCGAGGCCCTGAGCCCGGGTGTGGTCCCGCTGGTCGCGCCCTCGCTGCCGCTGTGGCCGGCGGCCGCGATCCTGATCGGCCTGCTGCCCGCGGTCGTGGCACCCGTACCGCCCAAGGAGGCGTCGTTGTGATCCGCTTCGAGCAGGTCTCGGTCACGTACGAGGGCGCGGCGGGCCCGTCCCTCCAGGGCGTCGACCTGGAGATCCCCGAGGGCGAGCTGACGCTGCTGGTCGGGCCGTCGGGGGTCGGCAAGTCCACCCTGCTGGGTGCGGTCTGCGGTCTGGTCCCGCACTTCACCGGGGGCACGCTCCGGGGCCGGGTGACGGTCGCGGGCCGTGACACCCGTACGCACAAGCCGCGGGAGCTCGCGGACGTGGTGGGTACGGTCGGCCAGGACCCCCTGGCGCACTTCGTGACGGATGTCGTCGAGGACGAGCTGGCCTACGGGATGGAGTCCCTTGGCCTGCCACCTGCGGTGATGCGCCGCCGAGTCGAGGAGACCCTCGACCTGCTGGGCCTGAACGAACTGCGCGACCGCCCCATCGCGACGTTGTCCGGCGGGCAGCAGCAGCGGGTCGCGATCGGCTCGGTCCTGACCCCGCACCCGAAGGTCCTGGTCCTGGACGAACCCACCTCGGCCCTCGACCCGGCGGCGGCGGAGGAGGTCCTGGCGGTCCTCCAGCGCCTGGTCCACGACCTCGGCACCACCGTCCTGATGGCGGAGCACCGGCTGGAGCGTGTGGTCCAGTACGCCGACCAGGTGCTGCTCCTTCCCTCGCCGGGCGCGGCCCCGGTCCTCGGCACCCCGGCGGAGATCATGGCCGTCTCCCCGGTCCACCCCCCGGTGGTCTCCCTGGGCCGCCTCGCGGGCTGGTCCCCGCTCCCCCTCTCGATCCGCGACGCCCGCCGCCTGTCCGCCCCGCTGAAATCCCGCCTGTCGGCTGCGGCCGGGGCGCAGGGCCCGGCCCCGGACCCCGGCGGCCGACGCGAGCCAGATCCAGCCCCGCCTGGGGGCGCCCCCGGACGGAGTCCGGGGGAGATCGATGCGCGGGGGTCCGGTGGCGGAGCCCCCAGCGGCGCAGCCTCCGGGCTGCTGACGCGCCTGCTCCGCCGGAGCAAGCCGGCCCCCGACCCCGATCCCGCCCCGGCGGCAGCCGACAAGGTCGCCGAGGCCCGCAACCTCGGTGTGCGCCGCGGCCGCGCCGAAGTCCTGCGGGGGATCGACCTCGCGGTGGCGGCCGGCGAAACCGTGGCCCTCATGGGCCGCAACGGCGCCGGCAAGTCCACCCTGCTCTCGGCCCTGGTCGGCACCCTCGCCCCCACCACCGGCCAGGTGACCGTCGGCGGCCGCACCCCCCACCGCACGGCCCCCGCCGAGATGGTCCGCCGCGTCGGCCTCGTCCCGCAGGAACCCCGCGACCTCCTCTACGCCGACACGGTGGCCGCCGAGTGCGCCGCCGCCGACTCCGACGCGGGCGCGGCCCCCGGTACCTGCCGGGACCTGGTCTGCGATCTGCTCCCGGACGTCCCCGACGACACCCATCCCCGCGATCTGTCCGAGGGCCAGCGCCTGGCCCTCGCCCTCGCGCTGGTCCTCACCGGCCGGCCCTCCCTGCTGCTCCTCGACGAGCCCACCCGCGGTCTGGACTACGCCGCCAAGGCCCGCCTGATCGAGATCCTCCGCGCGCTCGCCGCGCAGGGCCATGCCATCGTCCTGGCCACGCACGACGTGGAGCTCGCCGCCGAGCTCGCCCACCGCGTGGTCGTGCTGGCCGGCGGGGAGATCGTCGCGGACGGCCCGACCGCCGAGGTCGTCGTCTCCTCGCCCGCCTTCGCGCCGCAGGTGGCGAAGATCCTGGCGCCCGGCCACTGGCTCACGGTGGGCCAGGTCGCCGAAGCCCTGGCCGCGGCGGACACCCCGTGACCGGCCCCGTGACCCGCCCCGCGACCGGCCCCGTCGCCCGCACCGCGCCCGGCCCCGTGACCCGCCCCGTCCGGATCGGCCCGCGGGCCGCCGCCGCCCTGGTCCTCGTCACCCTCATCGGCATCGCGGCCTTCGGCTGGCCGCTCCTCGCCGACCGGCAGTCCGGTCTCGCGCATTCGCAGGACGCCCCCTGGCTCTTCGCCGCACTCCTGCCCCTGCTCGTCGCCGTCGTCGTCGCGACCATCGCCGACAACGGCATGGACGCCAAGGCGGTGGCGATGCTCGGCGTGCTCGCGGCCGTCGGAGCAGCGCTGCGGCCGCTGGGCGCGGGCACGGCCGGCCTGGAGCCCATGTTCTTCCTGATGGTGCTCAGCGGCCGCGTCCTCGGCCCCGGCTTCGGCTTCGTGCTCGGCTCGGTGACGATGTTCGCGTCGGCTCTGCTCACCGGGGGGGTCGGGCCGTGGATGCCGTTCCAGATGCTGGCCATGGGCTGGTTCTCGCTGGGCGCCGGGCTGCTGCCCGGCGCGATGGGGGTCCCCCCTGCTCGAGCGAAGCCGAGAGCTTGGGGGAGGATCCGGGGCCGGGCGGAGCTCCTGATGCTGGCGGCGTACGGCTTCGCGGGTTCGTTCGCGTACGGCACGGTCATGAACCTGCAGGGCTGGGTGATCCTTCAGGGCATGGGGCAGGGCATCTCCTTCCACCCCGGTGAGCCGGTGGCGGCGAACCTGACGCGCTTCGCCGCGTACTGCCTGGCGACGTCGGTGGGCTGGGACCTGGGCCGGGCCGCGCTCACCGTCGTACTGACGCTCACGCTCGGCGCCACACTGCTGAAGGCCCTGCGGCGGGCGACCCGGAAGGCGGCCTTCGACGCGCCCGTCGCCTTCGCATCGGGACCGGAAGCCGCCCCGACTGCAACCCTTGAAGGGATACGAACGGCCACAAAGGGTGAGATCCGGACCCCTCGGCGGTGACCCGCCCCATAGGGCCCACGTCACATACGAATCAGGATAGTAGCCTTTATCCAGGACATTTCACCCCCCTGATAGCGGCTCCCACCTGCAGGGATACCCGTCTCCCCCGAGGGCGGACGCCCCACCCCTGCTGCGAGGGCCACTAGTAAGCGGGCTCTTTGCCAGGGCTCCGGGGGGTCTGTAGAACTGGATGAGTCGCAAGGCGGCAGGGGTACTTCACCTCCCGCCGACGAACCCCTCTCCTCCGCGTGAGTGGCTCACGCATGTCTTCGGCATGCCGCGACTGCCCTTGTTCCCTTCGGAAGGTTCATCCGTGTCCAACGCTGTCATCCGCCGCATCGCCGCTTCCAAGAAGTCCCTCGCGGGTACCGTCGTCGCCCTGGGTGTCGCCGGTTCCATGCTGGCCGCGGTTCCCGCGCAGGCCGCCCCGACGGGTGCCAAGGCGATCGCTCAGCAGATGATCAAGGACCCGGCCCAGTTCGCCGCCTTCGACAAGATCGTCTCGCACGAGAGCGGTTGGGACTACACCGCGACCAACTCTTCCTCCGGCGCGTACGGCCTGGTCCAGGCCCTGCCGGCGTCGAAGATGTCCTCCGCGGGCTCGGACTGGAAGACCAACCCGGCCACCCAGATCAAGTGGGGCCTGGACTACATGAACTCCCGCTACGGCAGCCCGGTCGACGCCTGGAACTTCTGGCAGGCCAACCACTGGTACTAAGCCACCAGCGGACAGCAGACATACGAAGGCCCCGGTGGCCGGCCTCCCCAGGTCCGGCCACCGGGGCCTTCTGCATCCCATCCCACAGGGTTCAAAGGCGCCTGCACGCGAGGCCCGCAGTCGGTGTCACAGGCGGTGCCGCAGACGGTGCCACAGGCCGCTTCACAGGCGCTGGATGATCGTTCCGGTCGCCAGCGCGCCGCCGGCGCACATGGTGATCAGCGCGAATTCCTTGTCCCGGCGTTCCAGCTCGTGCAGCGCGGTGGTGATCAGCCGGGCGCCGGTGGCGCCGACGGGGTGGCCGAGCGCGATGCCGCCGCCGTTGACGTTGACCTTCTCCAGGTCCTGCTCGAAGACCTGGGCCCAGCTGAGGACGACCGAGGCGAACGCCTCGTTGATCTCGACCAGATCGATGTCCTTCAGGGACATCCCGGCCTTGCCGAGCACGGCCCGCGTCGCGTCGATCGGTCCGTCCAGGTGGTAGTGGGGGTCGGCGCCGACCAGGGTCTGGGCGACGATCCGGGCGCGCGGCCTGAGCTTGAGGGCGCGGGCCATCTTGCGCGAGGCCCACATCACGGCGGCGGCCCCGTCGGATATCTGCGAGGAGTTCCCGGCGGTGTGCACGGCGGTCGGCATGACCGGCTTGAGCCGGGCCAGGCCCTCCATGCTGGTGTCGCGCAGCCCTTCGTCGCGGTCGACGAGCCGCCACATGCCCTGTCCGGCGGCCTGCTCCTCCTCCGTCGTCGGCACCTGCACGGCGAAGGTCTCGCGCTTGAAGCGCTCCTCGGCCCATGCGGTGGCGGCCCGCTCCTGGGAGAGCACCCCGAGCCCGTCGACGTCCTCGCGGGTCAGGCCCCGGCGGCGGGCGATGCGCTCGGCGGCCTCGAACTGGTTCGGGAGGTCGACGTTCCACTCGTCCGGGAAGGGCTTGCCCGGGCCGTGCTTGGATCCGGAGCCCAGCGGTACGCGGCTCATGGCCTCGACGCCGCAGGCGATGCCGATGTCCATGACCCCGCCGGAGATCATGTTGGCGACCATGTGGTTGGCCTGCTGGGAGCTGCCGCACTGACAGTCCACGGTGGTCGCGGCGGTTTCGTACGGGAGCCCCATGGCGAGCCAGGCGTTGCGGGCGGGGTTCATCGACTGCTCGCCGGCGTGCGTGACGGTGCCGCCGACGATCTGCTCGACGCAGTCGGGCTGGATTCCGGTACGGGCCAGCAGTTCGCGGTAGGTCTCGCCGAGCAGGTAAGCGGGATGGAGGTTGGCGAGCGCGCCCCCGCGCTTGCCGATGGGGGTGCGTACAGCTTCGACGATGACGGGTTCCGCGGCCATGAGCTCGTCCTCTCCTGCACAGTGCCGGCGCGGCGGGCCGTCCCGGCGCCCCGCCCGAACTAGTACGCGTTCTACTTCTCCCCGCAGTCTTATGACCTCACACCCCGTCACGCAAGGGTCTTGCACGTGCCCTGCACGGATTCCACACGCAACAGTTGGCGCTCCGACCCTTGTCACTTCTAGAACTCGTTACTACCTTCAAGCCACCTTCTGATGGGCCGTCAGACTTTGGAGTCGCCCGATGTCATGCCCCGCGCTGCCCGAAGGCTTCGACGCCACCGACCCCGACCTGCTCCAAAGCCGGGTCCCGCTGCCGGAGTTCGCACGACTGCGGCAGACCGCACCCGTGTGGTGGTGTCCGCAGCGGCGGGGCATCACCGGCTTCGACGACGACGGCTACTGGGCCGTGACCCGGCACGCGGACGTCAAGTACGTCTCCACGCACCCGGAGCTCTTCTCCTCCACCACGAACACGGCGATCATCCGCTTCAACGAGCACATCCAGCGTGAGCAGATAGATGCCCAGCGGCTGATCATGCTGAACATGGATCCGCCGGAGCACACGCGCGTACGCCAGATCGTGCAGCGCGGCTTCACCCCGCGAGCCATCCGCGGCCTGGAGGAGGCCCTGCGCGACCGGGCCCGGAAGATCGTCACGGAGGCGGCGGCCGTCTCGGGCGACGGCAGCTTCGACTTCGTCACGCAGGTGGCGTGCGAGCTCCCGCTCCAGGCGATCGCGGAGCTGATCGGCGTACCGCAGAAGGACCGCGCCAAGATCTTCGACTGGTCGAACAAGATGATCGCCTACGACGACCCGGAGTACGCGATCACCGAGGCGGTCGGCGCCGAAGCGGCGATGGAGCTCATCGGCTACGCGATGAACCTGTCCGCCGAGCGCAAGGAGTGCCCGGCCAAGGACATCGTGACGCAGCTGGTGGCGGCCGAGGGCCAGGGCAACCTCGGCTCCGACGAGTTCGGCATGTTCGTGCTGCTGCTGGCGGTCGCGGGCAACGAGACCACGCGCAACGCCATCAGTCACGGCATGCACGCCTTCCTGACCCACCCCGACCAGTGGGAGCTGTACAAGGCGACGCGTCCGTCGACGGCGGCGGAGGAGATCGTGCGCTGGGCCACCCCGGTGGTGTCCTTCCAGCGCACCGCCACGCAGGACACGGAGCTGGGCGGCCAGAAGATCAAGGCGGGCGACCGGGTGGGGCTCTTCTACTCCTCCGCCAACCACGACCCCGAGGTCTTCGAGAACCCCGACGCCTTCGACATCACCCGCGACCCGAACCCCCACCTCGGCTTCGGCGGCGGCGGGCCGCACTTCTGCCTCGGCAAGTCCCTGGCCATCATGGAGATCGACCTGATCTTCAACGCCCTGGCCGACACCCTGCCCGGCCTCCGCCTGGCCGGCGAGGGCCCGCGCCGCCTGCGCGCGGCCTGGCTCAACGGCATCAAGGAGCTCCGGGTCAGCCACGGCTGACCCGTGACCCAGGACGGCAGGGGCCACGTCCCCCCACGCCCGGCCCCTGCCGTCCGCTGGTCCGCACCCGCTCGGGTGGCGGACCGGCCCGAGCGGGGCGATCCTGACTGACAGCGGCGATCCAGCCGAAGGGGCGCCGGGGCAGCTGTGCCCCGGCGCCCCTTCGGCCTGCTCAGGCCACCCGCTTGTCCGGGCGGACGCGCCGCCGGGTGTAGAACACGAACCCGGCGAACGCCACCACGGACACGATCGCGCCCGCCAGCGTCGCGCCCCGGAACCACGGCGCCTCCACGTCCATGACCCGCTGCCCGGCGTGCGCGGCGCCGCCCGCGCCCACCACCACGCTCAGCGTCCACAGGTTCGGCAGGGCGAGGACCACCGCCAGGGCGAGCCAGCCGGCCGTGGCCTTCCAGGGCCGCCGCGTGCGCAGGCCGATCCAGGCCACGATCAGGGGCAGCAGCGTGCAGGCGACGCCGAACACCAGCCCGAGCAGCAGCCCGGTGCCGAGACGGCCGCCGACGGCGGCCCCCACCCGCTGGGACCACCAGCGCGGGGCGGTCTCGGCCATGAGGAAGTAGGCCACGACCATCACGCCCAGCGCCAGGCCGCCGAACACCAGCCACTTGCGCCGATCGGGCCCGGCGGCCTGAGGGTTCCCCGTCCGCTGCGTGCTCATGATCCGATGCTTGCACCGACCCGCCCCGCCCGCAGCGCGACGGCGATCACGTCGGTACCTACCTCGCCCGGGCCGGCACGTCGAGCCGCCGCTCCCGGTCCTCGCCGCCCTCGGCGTCCTGGCCGGCCGTCCGCTGCCCGGGAAGGCTCGCACGCAGCCGGCGCGGCCCGGACAGCGCGTACACGAGCCCGAATCCGGAGGCCACGACGACCGCGCCGCCCACCGCGTCGAGCACCCAATGGTTGGCGGTGGCGACGATCGCGCACACCGTGATCAGCGGATGCAGCGCCCCCAGCAGCTTCTGCCAGCCCTTCGGCGCGAGCACCACGATCACGATCCCGCACCACAGCGACCAGCCGAAGTGCAGCGAGGGCATCGCCGCGTACTGGTTGGAGATCGCGGTCATGGCCCCGTACGACGGATTGGCCAGGTCCTGCGGTCCGTGGACGGTGTCGATGAAGCCGAGGCCGGGCATCAGCCGCGGCGGCGCGAGCGGGTAGAGCCAGAACCCTATGAGCGCCAGCACGGTGGCCAGCCCCAGCGAGGCCCGCGCCCAGCGGTAGTCGCCCGGCCGGCGCCAGTACAGGACGCCCAGGATCGTCAGCGGGACCACGAAGTGGAAGGAGGTGTAGTAGAAGTTGAAGAACGCCTCCAGCCAGGGCGTGTTCACGACGGCGTGGTTCACGGCGTGCTCGATGTCGATGCCCAGCGCCCGCTCGATGCCGTGGATCTGGCTGCCGTTGCCCTCGGCGAGCGAGCGGCTGGTGGGGGCCGCGGCCCTGATGTGCGAGTAGAGCGAGTAGCCGACCCGTATCAGCAGGAGTTCCAGCAGCAGGTTGGGGCGGGACAGCACGCGCCGCCAGAACGGCAGCAGCGGCACCCGCGACCACCGGGCGGCCGCGGGGCGCCCGTAGGCCGTCGGGACGGGTTCGCGCCAGTACGGCGACGAGCGCGGCAGGAACGGCACCGCGCAGGCCGCGGCCAGCGCGGCGAGGAGCAGCACGTTGTCGCGTACGGGGGCCAGCGCGGCCAGGTTCGGCAGCAGCACGTCGCTCGGCAGGGTCATGGCGAGGACCACGGCCACCGGCCATACGGGCCGGTCGGCGGCGCGCCGCCCGACCTTGCCCGCGACGGCGAGCAGCACCCACAGCAGCTGGTGGCGCCAGCCGGTCGGGGACACGGCGACGGCCACGCAGCCGGTGACGGCGACGGCGAGCAGCAGCTGCCCGTCGGCGGCGTAGCGGGCCGCGCGGCGCAGGCCGATCCAGGCGATGCCGGCCGCGAGGGCGACGTACAGGAGGATCTCGACGGGTCCGGTGAGGCCGAGGCGCAGCAGCGCGCCGTGCAGGGACTGGTTGGCGAGGTGGTCGGGGGCCACGCCGAGACCGGTGCCCGCCAGGTGCTGGATCCAGTACGTCCAGGAGTCTCGGGGCATCGCCGCCCAGGTCAGGGCGGTGGCCCCGGCGAAGGTCACGGCGGCGGACCTGGCCGTGGCGCGGCGGCCGGTGAGCCACAGCAGCGGGGCGAAGAGCAGCAGCGCGGGCTGGAGGGCGGCGGCGAGGCCGACGAGGAAACCGGCCGGGCGTTCGCCGGGCACGCGGAAGACGGCCAGCAGCACCAGCAGCACGGGCAGGACGGCGGTCCGGCCGGGCGAGGCGGCCTCGCGGACGGGCAGCGAGACCATCATCAGGGCGGTCAGCACGGGCGCGGCCAGCAGGGCGGTGCGGCGCGGGACGGGGTCGGGCAGGCCGCGCGCGGCGACCAGGCCGATGGCGGCGACGAACAGCAGCGTCACGCAGATCCAGGCGAGCTCCAGCGACGGCGCGGCGAGGCCGAGGAGCGGCTTGAGTACCAGCCCGGCGAACGGCGTGCCGGTGAACTGTCCGGCGTCGTAGAGCGAGCCGGGCAGGCCGCCGGGGAGGTGGAAGCCGCTGAGCCACTCGCCCGGTGGGACGCGCAGCACGGCGGCGGCCTGTCTGACGGCGAGGGCGCCCGCCAGAGCCCACAGGAGGAGGCGTGCCGCCCCGAGCCTGCCGCTACCGCCTATGACTCCGGCATGTCCGTTCGCACCGCTGTGCTCTGCCGCGTTAGCCACGCCTCGCCGGCCTCCCGCCCTGTTGACCGCAACCCTGACTTTGCCTGGCTGCCGCGTTTCGTGCCCCGTTCCATTACCTGGACGACGATATCCCGCGCGGGATACCCAGGGTGGCCCGCACGGGCATCGCGAAGATCAACAAGCCTGGCGTGACGTGGCTGACGTAGTGAAGAGCGGTCCCCATGGCGTACCGCGCGTCGACGGAGCTCGACAAAAGTGGCAATGGGCTGGAAACCGGCACAAACTGGAAGCGTTTCGGGCAATCGGACCTTCAACGACCTCCCATCCATGGCCGCTTGGGCGGCATTTCGAGGTTGATGGTTGATGCGCCGACAGTGGGAGGCTCGAATAACTGCCCGAGCAACGGAATGAGCCCAGCACCCAACCCACTCAGGGAGCACCCATGAGCGCCGCGGAAAAGAAGTCGCTTCAATGTGAGCTGACAAGAGACCATTTCACGGCGGTCGCAACCATGCACGGCACCGAGGGGCGGCGAGTTACCGTCACGGGGCAGCTCTCCTGCCCGTCCATCGGCTTCACGTTGCACCTGGAAAAAGACGATCCGGGAATCAACCCGCAGCCGAACGAGCTTGTTCTCAAGGTGGTCGAGGAGAAGCCGGACGGCGTGGTGCCGCCGGTACTGACCGACACCGAAGTGTCTGGCTACTTCCCGGTCAAACCCGAGGTGGACACCGTCGTGATCCGAAATCTCGACATCACCGTTCCGGTTAAGGACGAATAGGCCGGATCACAACGGGGCCGCCCGCCCCGAAATCCTCGCACGGTCGGCGTTTCCGCCGAGCACGGCGGCGCACCTCGGAGGGCGGGCCGGTCGCGGGCGGCGCAGTCCCCGCATCCGCCTCACGGCCCCAGCGCCCACCCACCCCGTAACACGCGGCCGCGTACACCTCATCGACGCCGACCAGCCCAACCGGATATAGGAGACTGCTCGCACGTGGTCAAGGCTAGGTGCGGTGCCCGGCCTGCGTTTCCTGAGAGGTGTCATGTGCCTAGCGTCGTAAAAATCAACGCGCTGACCGTCCCCGCCGAGCAGCGGGAGGTGCTGGAGCAGCGCTTCGCCTCGCGGGCGGGCGCCGTGGAGAGTTCGGACGGGTTCGAGTGGTTCGAGCTGCTGCGCCCCGTCGAGGGCACCGACCAGTACCTCGTCTACACGCGGTGGCGGTCCGAGGAGGACTTCCAGGCGTGGATGGAGGGACCGATGAAGGCCGCTCACCAGGGCGGGGCGGGTGGCGGCGAGCGGCCGAAGCCGGCTGCTTCCGGGTCCACGGTGTGGTCGTTCGAGGTCGTGCAGCAGGCGGCGCCGAAGAAGGCCTGACGCGTGAAGAAGACCTGACGCGGGCGGGAGGCCCGGGGCGCGCGCCCCGGGCCTCCGGCTCTCCACCCACCCCACATTCCCTGCCTTTCCTGCCTTTCCTGTCCCCGCCTTCCCCGCCGGCTCCTCAGCTCCAGAAGGCGTCTTCCTCGTCGATGTCCGCGGTGCACTGGTCGATGTCGGTGATCTTGTTGCCGATGATGGTGAAGAAGAGGCCTTCGCGGATCTCGATCCCGCGGTCACCGCGGTCGCCGCGCGCCGTGTGGAAACTCATCACGTGCCCCCGCCCGTCCGCGAGCACCGATTCCAGGTGCACCTGGAAGGTGCCGTTCGTCTCCGCTCCGAGCCGGCGGTAGAGGTCGATGACGTTCTCCCGCCCCTTGTGGTGCCCGGAGATCGGGCTGCTGCCGGGCACGTGGTGGATGACGTCGGCCGTGAACAGCGAGCTCAGCGTCTCCATGTCGCCCTTGCCGAAGGCCTCGTAGCCGCGGCGGACCAGGGCACAGTCTGGATGCTCGGACATGTGTTTCACACCCTCCAGGTATGCGCGGTTTGCCCTTTTTTCCTATCATCAGCCCGCCACTGTGGATATTCCACGCGGGAGATCCGCGGCGAACTCCACAATGACGCCATGACCACTCACAGCGATCACACCACCGGCACCCGCACCCACGCCCGCACCCACGCCTGGACCGTCGCCCCCGAGCCGTTCACCACCGCCGACGCCACCGTCCTGCGGCGCGCGTACTACGCCGAGGTCGCCGGCCGGTACTGGAAGCGGACCGTCACCGAGGCCGAGATCGATCAGGGGCTCCTGGACTTCCCGGATGACGGCCTGGTCCCGCCGACGGGCCAGTTCGTGGTCGGCCGGCTGGACGGCGAGCCCCTGGCCTGCGGCGGGATACGCCTGCTCGACCCCGCCACCGCCGAGCTCACCAGGGTGTACGTCGACCGGCGCGCCCGCGGTACCGGCGGTGGGGCGGCCCTGCTCGAAGTCCTGGAGGCGGAGGCCCGCGCGCTGGGCGCCGACCGGGTCCGGCTGGACACCCGCTCGGACCTGGTGGAGGCCCGGGCACTGTACGCGCGGCACGGGTACGCGGAGATACCCGCGTACAACTCGGGCCCGTATGCGCAGCACTGGTTCGAGAAGCGCCTGGTCTGACCAGCTCCGGCCGGGCGGCGCTCCGCGGCGGTCAGTGCGCGGCGTGGTCCCTGCGCGAAGCGGCGTCGTAGGGCTCCTCGGCATCGGATCCGCAGAGCTCGGCGTTGATCTCGCGGACCAGCTCGACCAGGTCGGTCGGGCGGTCCGGACCCCACCAGTCACCGAGCAGTCCGGCGAGGGACTCCTCCCGGGCGGCGGCGAGCTCGGCCGCCGCCTCCCGCCCCTTGCCGGTCAGGACCAGCGCCAGCCCGTCCCGTACGGCGAGCCCGCGCTCCTCGGCCTGGCGGGCGGCGTCCGTGATGACCTTCAACGGCACGATGGTGCGGTCGGCGAGCATCGCGGGCTCCGCGGAGCCGTACTTGTTGATCCGCAGCAGCAGCCAGCTCGTGGCGGGCAGCAGGTCGTAGCCCGCCTGCTCGGTGATCTTCTCGTAGACGTGCCGGCGGCCCTCCCTCGTACCGAGGACCGACAGCGCGCGGGCGACCTCGTCGCGGGAGGAGCGCTCGACGGGGTTGGAGGCGAGGGTCTCGGTCACGTCGGGCGCGGTGACCGAGGCGCGGAGCTTGTCCTCCTTGAGGAACCAGGCCACCACGAAGGCGACGAGGACGACCGGCACGGCGTAGAGGAAAACGTCCGTGATGGCGGTGGCGTAGGCGTCGAGCACGCGGGGCTGCAGATCGGAGGGGAGCGCGCCGATGGCCCGCGGGTCGGCCTCCAGATCACCGACGCTCGCACCGGGCGGCAGCGTGACGCCCGCGAGTGAGGCGGCCAGCGTGGTGTCGAGCCGGTTGATGAAGATCGTGCCGAAGATGGCGACGCCGAAGGAGGCGCCGATGGAGCGGAAGAAGGTGGCACCGGAGGTGGCGACGCCGAGGTCGGCGTAGGTGACGGCGTTCTGCACCACCACGACGAGTACCTGCATGACCAGGCCGAGTCCCGTACCGAAGACGAAGAAGTAGAGGCTCGTCTCCCAGGTGGAGCTGGTGCGGTGCAGCTGGTGCAGGAGGAGCAGGCCGATGGCGGTGACGGCGGTGCCGGTGATGGGGAAGACCTTCCACCGGCCGGTGCGGCTGACGATCTGGCCGGAGGCGGTGGAGGAGATCAGCATGCCGAGGACCATCGGCAGCATGTGGACGCCGGACAGGGTCGGCGAGACGCCCTGGACGACCTGGAGGAAGGTCGGCAGGTAGACCAGCGCTCCGAACATGGCGAAGCCGACGATGAAGCTGATCACCGAGCAGAGGGTGAAGGTGCGGATGCGGAACAGTTTCAGCGGCAGGACGGGTTCGGCGGCCTTGCGCTCCACGAGTACGAAGGCGCCGAGCAGGATCACGCCGAGGACGGCGAGGCCGATGATCTGGGCCGAACCCCAGGCCCAGGTGGTGCCGCCGAGCGAGGCGACCAGCACGAGACAGGTGGCGACCGAGGCGATGAGGAAGGTGCCGAGGTAGTCGATCGTGTGCTTCGAGGGACGCGCCGGGATGTGCAGCGCGGCGGCGATGACGACGAGCGCGACGAGACCGATGGGGAGGTTGATGTAGAAGACCCAGCGCCAGGACAGCTGGTCGACGAACAGGCCGCCCAGAAGCGGGCCGAGCACGCTGGTCGCGCCGAAGACGCCGCCGAAGAGGCCCTGGTACTTGCCGCGTTCGCGGGGCGGGACGATGTCGCCGACGATCGCCATGGACAGCACGATGAGTCCGCCGCCGCCGAGGCCCTGCAGGGCGCGGAAGCCGATCAGTTGGGGCATGTTCTGGGCGAGGCCGCAGAGGGCGGAGCCGATGAGGAAGAGGACTATGGCGTACTGGTAGAGCTTCTTGCGCCCGTACTGGTCGCCGAGTTTGCCCCACAGGGGTGTGGCAGCGGTGGAGGCGAGCATGTAGGCGGTGACCACCCAGGACAGGTGGGCCATGCCGCCGAGCTCGCTGACGATGGTCGGCAGGGCGGTGGACACGATGGTCTGGTCGAGTGCGGCGATCAGCAGGCCCAGGAGCAGGGCGCTGATGGAGACGAGCACCTCACGGGAGGAGTGTTCGGCGGCGGGTCCGGAGCTCTTCGGGCCCGGACCGGGTCCCCCGGCTTCCGTGGTCACATCCTGAGCCATCGATACCTCCTCAGGCCGGATCAACATCTCCATCCTGCGTGGTGTGTCCGGTTATGGCCTCTCGGCAGGGGTTGGGGCGTGCCCGGCGGGTCTGCATAATCGCTGGCAGTGCCCAGGGAGGGATTCCAGTGAACGGTGAACACTGTCCAGATTGCGGTGCCCGCGGTGCCGCCTGCCGGTGTGCGCCGGGTGCGGGTTTCGACCCCCTGCGCATCCGCCCGTACGTGACGTTGCCCGACCCCCGCGAACCCGACGACGACGTGCCCGCGCCGCCGGTGGCGCGCATGGTGGTCCAGCCGCCGCAGCCGCCGCAGGACGACACCCCGGCGTACGGGATACCCGTGGCGCCGGCGCACCAGCCATGGCCGGATGGCCCGGTGCCCGTGCCGGACCCGGCCGAGACGACACGTCTCCGGCAGGTCACGGCCCCCGGGCCCAGACCCGGCGGAGACGGAGGAGGGGGTGGGGGTGGGGGCGGGGGCCGGGAGAAGCGGACCGGCCCGGCCTTCCGACGCCTGCTGCCGCTCCTGATCGCATCCGCCGCGGTGGTCACCCTCGGTGGAACCGCCGTCGCACTGTGGGTGCTGCCGAGCTCCGCCGGGAGCGACACTGCGCTGCTGGACGCGAAGGCCTCGACGCCCGTGACGAGCCTGGCCCCGGCCGAGCCGTCCCCGACCCAGGCCACCCGGACGACCAGCCCGTCCCCCTCGGCCTCAGCATCGGCCTCACCGTCGCCGAGCGCCTCCAAGTCGGCGTCGCCGTCCCCCTCGCCGAGCGCGTCCCGCTCGTCGACGCCCCCTTCCCCGACCCCGTCACCGACCCCGCCCCGCGCCCCCAGCCCGTCGCCGCCCCCGAAGGCGCCGACCCTGCGGTACGGGGACTCGGGCGGGGATGTGGAGAAACTGCAGCGGCTGCTGGCGGCACGTGGCCTGTACAGCGGCAAGTTCAACGGAAAGTTCGACTGGCGGGTGGAGAACGCCGTGTCGACTTTCCAGTACGAGAACAACATCGACGAGGAGTGGGGCGTCTACGGCCCTGCGACCCGCAAGGCGCTGGAGGGTTAGGGACGGGGTTAGGGACGAGGCTCACACGACGCCCGGTGGCGCGGACCCATCCTCTTTTGTATCGTGGAGGAACAAAGTGGTTCCGCCTTCACTCCCTGACCGGTGGGCGGAACCACTTGTTCTCTTTTCCCGCCCCGTCTGGAGCACCGCCGATGCCGGCAAGCACCACCACCGCGCCCGTCGCCCTCACCGCCAAGGCCCTGCTCCTGGACATGGACGGCACCATCGTCAATTCCGACGCGGTGGTCGAGCGCTGCTGGCGCGACTGGGCGCTGTTCCACGGGCTGGACCCGGAGGAGGCCCTCAAGGTGGTCCACGGCCGCCAGGGCTACGCCACCATGGCCGTCCTGCTGCCTGACCGCCCGATGGAGGTCAACCACGCGGAGAACGCCGTGATGCTGGCCCGCGAGACCGCCGACACCGACGGCGTGGTCCCGGTCGCGGGCGCCCCGGAGTTCATGGCCGCGATCCAAGGCCTGCCGCACGCCCTGGTCACCTCCGCCGACGCGCGCCTCGCCACGGCCCGGATGACCGCCGCAGGCCTGCCGATGCCCGCGGTACGGGTCACGGCCGAGTCCGTCCAGGCCAGCAAGCCCGACCCCGAGGGCTTCCTCAAGGGCGCCGCCGCGCTGGGCGTGGACCCGGCCGACTGCATCGTGTTCGAGGACTCGGCCGCGGGCATAGCCGCGGGCCGGGCGGCGGGCATGCGCGTGATCGGCGTGGGCCCCCGCGCAGCCGCCCACACCCCCACGACCCACGTCCCGGACCTCACCACGCTCCACATCACGACCACCCCGGACGGCTCGATCCAGCTGAGGATCACAGCCGGGGCATAAGGGGCAAGGCTCCGCCGGACAGCACGTGCGGGCGGGGGCTTCGGGGGCGGGATGTCCGCTGGTCGGCATCGGGGACGCGGGGCGGTGGCTCCGGGGGGCCGGGGCCGCCCCCACCCCGCACACAGGCGCCGGCGTCAGCCCCCTCTCGCCCAGGTGGCCGACGAGCGCGCCCCGGTCACCCCGTGATCGCCTCGTACAGCGAGAACACGGCCAGCGCGCCCATCACCGCCGCCGCGACCTTGGTGATCAGCCGCAGCGGCACGTACTTCATCAGGGTGCGCCCGCCCAGGATGCCGATGCCCGCGACCGCCCACAGGGCGAGCACGGCGCCGATGCCGACGGACACCGGGTTGTCGTACCGGGCAGCCAGGTTGGCGGTCATGATCTGGGTCAGGTCACCGAACTCCGCCACCAGGATCAGCATGAATCCGGCGCCGGAGACCTTCCAGAAGGACTGGTCCGCGGGCGGCTTGACCTCCTCCTCCCCGTCGTCCTTCTTCAGGAGCAGCATGGCCGCGCCCGCAAGGAAGAGGACGCCGACGACGGCCTGGACGATCCGGTGCGGGAGCAGCGTGAGGACGCTTCCCGCGGCGATGGCGAGGGATACGTGCACGGCGAAGGCGGCGGCGACGCCGGCGAAGACGTACGAGGCGCGGTAGCGGGTGCCGAGCATCAGGCCGGCGAGGGCCGTCTTGTCGGGGAGTTCGGCGAGGAAGACGACGCCGAACGCGATCGCCGTGACGGTGAAGCTGAACACAGGGGTGAAACCTCAATCGGTCTGGCAGGACGCCATCGGGACCGAGAGACCTGGAATGTGTCAGGGGTCGCTTCGGCTCGGCGGCGCCCTGGCTTGCGCGTGCGCGTACGAAAATACGAACGCACCCGTGCATGAACAGGACACTGCGGCCGAAGGTCTCGCTGGCCGACCGTTGTCCGCGGCCTGCCTCCGGGCGCCGGCTGGGGTGACCCAGCAGTATGTCGACGGTCCGGCGAAGAGCTACTCCCCTTCTGCTCCATCAGGGTACGCGACGCCGACGCGCGCCCGGAATAAGACCTTGGTCCCGCTCTCGCCCCCACCCTCGGTCCCGCTCCCGCTCCCGCCCTGGCGGCCTCCCCAGCGCCTCACCCACCCCCGCCGGGACCCTCCGCCCCCCACCGGAGCCTCAACTTCCGCTTGAGTGGGCTGTGTTGCGGCACTTGATGTGACGTGCTCATGTCGCCACGCTGTCACCTGGCGCCCATCCCGGCGAAACCTGGCGCCGCAACCATGGCCGCGCCCCTCCGGGGCCGCACGGCCCACATCCCCCCGCATCCAGGGAGCCCCTCATGGCACTCATACCTGCCGTCTACGCGCGTCGAATCGGCGTGTTCGCATCAGCGGTCGCCCTCGCTTCCCTCACCTCCCTCGTCAACGCCCCCACCGCCCAGGCCGCCCCGCCGGCCCCCATCAGCGCCGCGGCCGCCCGCTCGTACCTGGCGACCGTGACGCCGAGCGCCGAGGGATCCACCGCTGGCTACAGCCGGAGCCTCTTCCCGCACTGGAGCACCGTCTCCGGCACCTGCAACACCCGCGAGACCGTCCTCAAGCGGGACGGCGTGAACGTCGTCCAGGACTCCGCCTGTGCCGCCGTGAGCGGAAGCTGGTACTCCGAGTACGACGGCGCCACCTGGACCGCCGCCTCCGACCTCGACATCGACCACGTGGTCCCGCTCGCCGAGGCCTGGCGCTCCGGCGCCAGCTCCTGGACCACGTCCAAGCGCCAGCAGTTCGCCAACGACCTCACCCGCCCGCAGCTCATCGCGGTCACGGACAACGTCAACCAGGCCAAGGGCGACCTCGACCCCGGCAAGTGGCTGCCGCCGCGGACCGCCTACCGCTGCACGTACGCGCGCATGTGGGTCAACGTGAAGCAGTACTGGGGCCTGAGCATGGACTCCGGCGAGAAGACGGCCCTGGTCAACATCCTCAACGGCTGCTGAGACCGACGCCGGAGTGCCGCCGGGACCAGCGCCGTCCCGCTGCTGACGAAGTCGGCCGATCATCTCCCCCGCCAGGGGGAGGCGGGGCTCCCCCTCGCCGTCGTACCGTGATCACAGGCGCTACGGATGAGGGGGAGTTCCATGGCCGGACTGCGTCTGGGGCCGCTGCTTCGCTACGTCGACTGGGACACGGGCGGGTCCGCCACGATATGGGTCGAGGCGGACCGCCCCTGCACGGCCGAGGTGTTGTGCGCCGACGGGGCGGGCGGCAGCGTGCGTACCTTCCAGATCGCCGGGCACCACTACGCGCTGGTACCGGTGACCGGCCTGACCCCGGGGACGGCGACGGCGTACGAGGTGCTGCTGGACGGCGTGCGCGTGTGGCCGCTGCCCGACAGCGGCTTCCCGCCGAGCACGATCACCGCCCCGGCCGTGGCCGGCTCCGGCCGGCCGGCGGCCGACGGGCTGCGCATCACCTTCGGTTCCTGCCGGCAGGCCGCGCCGCCCGCCGGACGGCACGGCCCCCACGGTCCGGACGCGCTCGACACCCTCGCGGCGCGGCTGGCCGCCGACCCGGAGGCGGTGCGGCCGGACGTCCTGCTGCTGCTCGGCGACCAGGTGTATGCCGACGCCCTGTCCCAGGAGACCCGGCAGTGGCTCGCGGCCCGGCGGGATCTGCGGGAGGCGCCCGGCGCCCAGGTCGCGGACTACGAGGAGTACACCCGGCTCTATGACGAGTCCTGGCTCGACCCGGAGATCCGCTGGCTGCTGTCGACCGTGCCGAGCCTGCACATATTCGACGACCACGACGTCATCGACGACTGGAACACGAGCGCGGCCTGGCTGTCGGAGATGCGAGCGACGCCGTGGTGGCAGGAGCGGGTGCTCAGCGGGCTGATGTCGTACTGGGTGTACCAGCACCTGGGCAATCTCTCGCCCGCCGAACTGGCGGCCGACGGGCTCTACAAGGCGATACGGCAGGCCCCTGACGGCACGGATCTGCTGCGCTCCTTCGCGTCCGCGGCGGACGCCGACCCGGCCTCGGTGCGTTGGAGCTACCGGCGCGACTTCGGCGGGACCCGGCTGCTGATGGTGGACACCCGGGGCGCGCGCGTGCTGGCCGAGGACGGACGGGCGATGCTCGACCCGGCGGAGCAGAGCTGGCTGCGGGAGAACGCGCTCGCGGGGCACGGAGGTTACGACCATCTGCTGATCGGGTCCTCCCTGCCGTGGCTGATGCCGCATCTGATCCACGATGCGGAGACGTGGAATGCCGCGATGTGCCGAGGGGAGCGGGGGCCGCGGTGGGCGCGCATAGGCGAGGATCTGCGCCGTCGCAGCGATCTGGAGCACTGGGCGGCGTTCCCGGCCTCGTTCGCGGCGCTGACCGATCTCATCGAGGAGGTCGGGACGGGGCCGCGGGCGCCGGCGACGGTGTGCGTGCTGTCGGGGGACGTGCACCACGCGTATGTGGCCGAGCCGCACATACCCAGCACGGCTCGCGTGTTCCAGCTGACGTGCTCGCCGGTGCACAACTCCATCCACACGGTGGTGAAGCTGGGCTTCCGGCTGGGCTGGTCGCGTACGGGGCGGTGGCTGGGGCGGGGCTTCTCCCGGCACGGGCGGACGGGGCGGCCGCCGCTCAGCTGGCGGCGTACGGGCGGGCCGTGGTTCGGGAACCAGCTGATGACGCTGGCGTTGGCGGGTCGGACGGCTCGGGTACGGCTGGATCAGGCGCACAAGAACCGTACGGGCGCCCGGTTGGTGAAGGTGCTGGACCGTGAGCTCACCGCGGCGGAGTAGGGGCTGCCCCGGGCATCCGGGGAGCGAACCGCGGGCGTACGCTGTATGGCTGTCAAGCCGCTCCTGCCGCTCCCCCGCGACGTCGCGGCGCTTCATGCCGCTGAACGTCCACCGGACTGGGGAGTCCCGCCTTGTTTGAGACTCTGGGGTCGCTGACCGCGAGCCCATGGATCTACGCCGTGGTGGCGGTGTCCGTCGTGCTCGACGTGTTCCTTCCGGTGCTGCCGAGCGGGGTTCTGGTGATCACCGCTGCGGCGGCCGCGGCGGCCGCCGGAGCGGCGGGGCCGGTGGCCGTGCCCGCGCAGGTGCCGGACATTCTGGCCCTGCTCGTGATCGCCACGACCGCCTCGGTGCTGGGGGACATGGCCGCGTACCGGCTGGCCCGGCGCGGCGGGGCCCGGCTGGACCGGGCCATCGCCCGCTCCCGTCGGCTGACACGGGCCCATGAGCGGCTCGGTACGGCTCTGGCCCGGGGCGGCGGCGCCCTGGTGGTGATCGCCCGTTTCGCGCCGGCCGGGCGCTCGGTGGTGTCCCTGGGAGCGGGCAAGACGCACCGCAAGGTGGCGGAGTTCCTGCCCTGGTCGGTCCTGGCGGGCATGGCCTGGGCGGGCTACAGCGTGTCGCTGGGCTACTTCGGTACCCAGTGGCTCGGTACCCAGTGGCTGGGGACGGCCGTCTCCGTCGTCGCCCTGTTCGCCGCGGGCGCGGTGGCCGCCTTCCTCGTCCGCCGCCCGGCCTCGCCGACGGCGGCGCCGGCAGCGTGAGCCGGTCCGGTCCTGCGGCGGCGTGCTCCCTCTGATGGAGCAGTGGCTCACCCGTTCACCCGGCCCCGATCGCCGTGCCCGGCCCGGGCTCCTAGCGTCCACAGCACGGTGCGCAACCGAATCCGCGTCACATCCGTGCCCTGGCCGCGCCGTTTCGAGGAGCCCGAGGAGTTCTCTCCATGCCCGCCAAGCCGCCTGTCACGCCACCCGTCTCCCCTCTCGCCCGACCGCTCGCGCGACCGCCCGCCCGGCGGTCCGCCGCGCCGCGCCGGCTGCTGGCCGTCGCGGCCGCGTCGCTCGCCATCGCCGCCGCCACTCCCGCCTCACTCGCCTACGCCGCCCCCACCGCCTCCGTCTCCCCCACCACGGTCGCACCGGGTGGCCGGGTCTCCCTCAACATCGCGGGCTGCGGCACCCAGACCGCCCGGGTCACCTCCAGCGCCTTCGGCGAGGCACGCCTGACCGCCGGCAGTGTGGATGCGAACAACCTCTTCGGCAACGCCACCGTCTACAACAATGCCGGTCAGGGCACGCACCGCGTCACCTTCGAGTGCGGCGGTCCTGGCGGTGAGCGCGTCACCGTCTCGCTGGCTGTCGCCCCGGGGGGCGCGCGCGGCGGGACGGGCGGCAGCATCGACTCGGTGAGCCCGGGTCAGATCGCCATGGGCGGCGCCCTCGTCATGGGCGCGCTCGGCGCCGGGGTGTGGGTGGTGCGGCGCCGCGCGGCCGCCTGACCTCCCGCGTCGCGGGAGGCCGTAGGTCCCCGGGTCAGGCGGTGGCGGTTGCGGTGGCCTGGCCCCGTACCTGCAGACCGTCGAGGAGCAGCCGGGTGGCCTCTGCGACGGCGTCCACGGACGCCTCGAACACCTCTCGGTTGTGCGCGGCGGGGACCCGGAACCCGGACACCTTGCGTACGTACTGCAGCGCGGCGGAGCGGATCTCCTCCTCGGTGGCCTTCTCGGGGATCGCGGGCGGGCGCAGGGTCTTAATGGAACGGCACATACTCCTACTATCCCGCTAGCGAGGCAGCTCCGCCCCGGACAATTTCATGATCAATCCAGCTTGGAGCCGGCCCCTGAGTTCCGGGTCCGTGACCTCGTCCAGCAGCCCTATGGCCTGCTGGGTCGTCTCGGCGGCCCGCCGGTCGTCGCGCAGCGAGGCGGTCTGGTCGGCCATGTGCCTGAGCGCGATGTCGGCCCGCCGGTGGAAGAGCTGCCCGACCAGGGTCGTGACCAGGCCGACCGAGCTGGTCACGACCCCGAGGTACAGCTCCCCGCCGCCTTCGGCCTTCCAGACGGCCAGCGCCACCCCGCAGAGGAGGATCGCCGCTCCGACCCCGGCGAACCGCTGGCTGGTCGCGAAGCTGCTCCGCGCCTGGGTCAGCCCGTAGGCGT
Source organism: Streptomyces sp. NBC_00190 (assembly GCF_036203305.1). Classification (GTDB taxonomy): domain Bacteria; phylum Actinomycetota; class Actinomycetes; order Streptomycetales; family Streptomycetaceae; genus Streptomyces. The sequence goes on from NZ_CP108131.1 coordinate 2,684,680, forward strand.
AGTACTCCACGAGGATGGGTGTGAAGTCGTCGCGGCGGTCGCCGAGTTGTGCCGGTGGGTGCGGCCGGATGCCGCCGACGTCGTCGAACTTCGGGTGTCCCGGCCCGCCGACGGCTTCACCACCGGGCTCGGCCACCGGTTCGGCGACGTGCGCGAGCAACCGTGCCCGCTCCTCGTCCCGCTTGCGCTCGAAGCCCGCCCCGACCGCCCGCTCCAGCATCACCACCAGGACCGCGGCCACCGCCACGGCCACCCCACCCCACGCGAGCCACTCGCCCATCCCCCGACGATCCCACGGCCCGATCGTCCGGCCAAGACCTAGTAGCCCCAGCGCGGTTGGCTGCCGTCCTGGCGGCAGTAGATCAGGCGGCCGTTGCCCGCGTGCGTGGACCGGCCGAGGTCGGCCTTGCGGCAGAACTGGCCCGCGTTGTAGCAGTTCCCCGCGTTGGAGACGATCTCGCACGCGGGGTCCGCGGGCTCGGCCGGCGGACTCGTCGGAGCCTTGGTCGTGCGCTTGGGCGCCGGGGCGGTGCTGGGTGCCTTCTGGTCGGGGGTGTCCGACGGGCTCGGGACCGCGGTCGGAGAAGGTGACGGAGCGAGGGACGGAGACGGCGGCGGAGTCGGGCTCGGGGAGGCGTTAGTCGGCACCGCCGAGACCGAGGGGAGGGTCGGCGGCGCGGACACCGCCGGCCCCTCACCCCCGGCGGGCCCGCAGGCGACGGCAGCACCGGCCACCAACAGCGCGACCACCGCCCGCCGCACAACGCCCCCGGCCCGCCGAGTACGACCTCTGCCGCCCTCACCGTGTCACTGCTGCGCATCGCTGACATCGGAGACACGGATCAGTGCCCAGGCAGCATGGGATGCGAAAGACCCCCCGCCGTGATCGGCGGGGGGCCTTTTGACTGGTGGGCACGGACGGTTTCGAACCGCCGAAAACTGCTTTGTAAGTTCGACCAACTGGCTGGCCTACCTGCCTGGCCAATGGCAAGACGTAACCCAAGCAGCGAGAGGCCTTCAAGTCCCTTCATGTTCCCTGACGTTGCCGTCAAAAACTGCCGTCACTGCAATGGTCCACCAAAAGGTCAACGGGCTCGTCTGGGTCCTGCCGTCGCTCGGTCCTACTGAGCAAGACACGACTCCGGAGGCTTTTTGGAATCCGGACAGCGCAGCAGGTCACGGCCCTGCACGTGGCGGATCAGGTGGGACGAGAAGGCGGATAGTCCACGGCCAGCTGAACACCGCATAGCCGTTCGATCGGGAATCATAACCGCACCTGGAGCTCACCGACCACATTGTCCCTCGAGTGAAAACACCTCGAATCCGCAAACTTACGATCTTACCCCCGCGGCAAGAACCACACCAACACCATCACGCCGATGATGGCAGCCAGAGAAAACAAAGAGAGGAAAACTGCTACCCGGAGCTGCGCTGCGGCTGTAACAGCATACCCTTGATATTGGTCGTACCAATCCTCAAGATTCTCTGTGCCGACTCTGACTGCTCGCGGCCAGCCATATGCGGCCTTGTAGCCAGAGATGACCGCAAGAACCGCTAGCGTTACGCCAGCCACGAGTGCTAGTGCCACACCCCACTTCGAAGCAGCATTCATCCCTGTCAACGCATCCTTTGCCGTGGCAATACCGGTCAGGGAAAACAGTGCATAGATAGCAGAAACAGCCCCCAGCCATTTCTCTGCGGAATATTGAACACGCTTGTCCTGAGCGGCCAGAGCTTCATTTAGCGCCGCTGCTGCGGGCAATAGCCGAAGGTTCTTCTCTGTGCTCAATGCATAGGTTCCACCTTCCTGCTTAGTAAGCCTTCCAAGCCAGTATCGCCCACAGCCTCCCCGCACCCCCTCAGGCTGCTTGTGATCGCGCCGACAATTGCAGATGATCTGCGCGGTCCATTCCCGTGGCGTTGCTTGATCTTTCGCCGACGCACCCAGCCCACCCACCACTACGGTGTCTCTCACCTCGACTTCGCAATCATGGCCGCACGTCGGGCACAGCCCGGTTAGAATGGGCAGTTTCCTATAACGGTCATGCACCTCCCAATGCGAGATCTGGTCGTCGCTCACCGTAATGAACTCATGGGCATAAACGAGTGCAGATGCGTCTGTCATGAGAGCCCCTTAAAATGGGAGTGGATGCACCTGCCGACTCTAATACCGGTCGGCCATTTCGGTGACGAGCGCCGCGCCCTTGATGTGTACGTTCACTCCAACGCCTTGGAGGTCGGAGTGTCACAAGATCAGACAAGGCCAATTTTCCCAAGTGTCGAGTGGTTTTCCAGGATGCTAAATGCGCCAGGAGCGCAACCCCCTAAGGGCGCATTGGCCGAAAGCATGGATGTACCGGCGGCTGATTTTTCGACGTTGATCGGGCCTGAAGCTGATCTACTAGGGGTCTTGCGCGGCTGGCCTCAGTTGCGCGATAGAGCTGAGCTCCCGCCTTGGATCACAGCACCGCATCTCTTGCCCAGGCTGGACACTAATAGGCGACCGGAGTGGGCCCTGCGTGTGGCCGAGCTGCGTCATTCACCTGATGAAGGCCCGAGGATTGTTCGTGACGTGTCTCGCGCGCTCCAGTTGTATCAAAATGATGCCGCCTACATCGAGGCGGGCTACTTCTTCTCTCCTGTATCCGCCTCAGGAGAGACTCTGCATCCCAGGAAATGGTCAATCAATTGGGCTCCGGAGATTCATGAGAGACTGAATGATTCGATTCAGATCTCACTGAGCAATGAAGTGCTGGGGTTGGATGCCATCGACTCCTGGCCCGCAGAACCGTGCATTGCGCTGCTCGATACAGGCGACCAGGATGCATCATTTCAGGTTAACTTGACGGGTGTCGCTGGGGGTCCGGAGTCGCCTCACGATCCAGACGGGCACGGAACGTCTATTGGAAGCCTTCTCCGAGCCGTAGCTCCGAATACCCATATGAACAGCTTTCGAGCGCTCAAGCCTGGCGATAAATACATCGAATCCCCTACGCTCATTAACGGCCTCAACGAGGCAATGTGGCAGATAGGGCGATATCAAGTCATAGTCGTCGCACAGCGGGCCATGCTAGGAGTGAGGGACCAAAGCGGTCACGCTGGGTTCCTTCGGATCGCGCAGACCAATTACAAGAGGGGCGTTACGATGCCCCTCGTTGTTTGCGCAGCAGGGAACGAAGGGCCAGATTATATGGCATACCCAGCAACAGTTCCTGGCTTCATCGTTGCCTGTGGACTTGACTGGTACGGCCGGGTGGCAACATACAATTGTCGCACCCCAGAGGGTCTCACACTTCACGTGGTTGGCGCTCTGGGGGGTACTAGCGAGAAGCCGCTGGGTACGTCAGCACCCGCAGCCATGCCGCATATCAAGAAAGACCTGTATGGAAGTTCATTTGCAACGGCTCTTATTGGTGCATCGCTCGCCTTGAACCGTCGGAGGCCATGATTAATTCCGGGATTTTGCCGAGTTGGGGGTGCCAACTTGGGGCCAGACGCTTGGCACTCCTAGCCGAATTGACATCCAGACCTTGGGGAGCAGACTTGTCACAGATCCTTCGTGACGGGCTGTGAGGCAGCGCATCTCTGGTGCGCCTCAAAAGCTATTCCCCCAAAGCCGTGAGGCGCCCAGTGAAACTAGTCATCAGGCTGTAGAGCACCAGTTGCCCCTTCTCTGCTGTGACACGGGAAGGAAATCCGATGACCCCCGTCTTTGTGTACTCCTTCATTCCTACGGGTGAGCAGGAAGGGCCGGTGGCGGCCACTGACTGCACGTCAAGCATCACCACATCGGCTCCCGCGTCGGCGAGGCGAGCGGCACCCCGGCCATCCCGAAGTCGGAGCGCCCCCCGGCGGCGACGACCCGCGGGGCGTCGGCCGCCACCGCGAAGGAGTCGCACCGCGTACTGCGCAGTGCCATCTCCGCAGCATGCCGGGAGGAACTCATCAGCAGGAACGTCGTCCAGCTCGTGCCGGCGCCCCGAGTGCAGCCGCGGGAACTCCAGCCGTGGAACCTCGATCAGACGGTGATCTTCCTTGAGGCCTCCCGGCAGGACCCTCTGTACGCCGCGTTCGTGGTGGCTGTGACGCTCGGGCTGCGGCGCGGGGAGATTCTGGGGCTGCGCTGGCAGGACATCGACCTGGAGCGCCGGACGTTGACCGTGCGGAACCAGATCCAGCGGGTGCAGAAGGAGCTGTACGCGGACTCGACCAAGAACCGCCGGACCCGGGTCATTCCGATCCCGCTGATGTGCGTGGCCCCGCTCCGGTGGCAGCGTCTGCGCCAGGCCGCTCAGCGGGAAGCCGCCGGAACGGCCTGGCAGCAGAACGACTACGTGTTCACGACGCGTACCGGCCGTCCGGTGGAGCCGCGGAACATCAGCCGGTCGTTCGAGCGGATCGCGGACGGGGCGGGACTCCCCCGGGTGCGGCTGCACGATGCCCGACACGGGTGCGCCACCCTGCTCTTCGCCGCTGGGGTGCCGGCGAGGGTGGTCATGGAGATCCTCGGCCACTCGCAGATCGCCGTCACGATGAACATCTACACGCACGTGTCCGAGGAGACGCGGAGGGAGGCCATCGGGCACATGGACCGGATGCTGCGGCGGCGGGGTCCGCGAGGCTGATTGCCGTCAAGAACTACCGTCAAAGGCCCCCAGCCGCATGCGGCTGGGGGCCTTTTGACTGGTGGGCGCGGACGGTTTCGAACCGCCGACATCTGCTTTGTAAGAGCAGCGCTCTACCCCTGAGCTACGCACCCGTGGATGAGTGAACAGCCTACATGGCGAGCGCACCCCCCACGCAAACCCGTTCCCGTGAGGGAGAATGGTCCGGGGCATGGCGGACGCGGTACGGGAGAGGGATTGTGACAACAGCATCCCGGCGTTGGTTCGGTGGGCGGGACGAGAGTCGGCGGGCGGATGCGCAGGCGGCCAAGGATGCCGCCGCCGCGGCGTTCTACGAGCTGGACACCGCGCAGCGGGATCTGCGGATCTCGATCGAGACCATCGCCGCCGCGGACGGGTCGCCCGCCGCGCGGCAGGCGAGCGAGGGGTTCGCCGCGCTGGGGCAGCGGATCGACCAGGTCAGCCATGTGTACATCGAGGCCGTCGACGCGCACGACCTGGACCGGGTGGATCTTGAGGCCTCCGTCGCCACGCAGGCCCGGGAGCAGTTGACCCGGGCGCGCGATGAGCTGGTGCGGGCCAAAGGGGAGCTGGACCGGTTCGCGCAGGGGCTGCAGCCGCTGCTGGACAAGGCCGAGACGCAGCTCGCCCGGGTCGCGCCGGCCCGGGAGCGGGCCAAGGCCGCGCTGCTGGCGGCCAGCGACGCGCTGGACGCCGTACGGGCGAAGGGGATGCGGGCCGATGATCTGGCGGCGCGGCTGGCCGCGCTGGGCCCGGAGCTGACCAAGCTGAACCAGGGCGCGGCCCAGCACGGGGTGCAGGAGACCGTGCAGCGCGCCGACCGGATCCTGCGGGACGCCGAGGGCGTACGGGCGGAGGCGGCGCGGCTGCCGGAGCGGGCCGCGGAGATCGACCGGCGGCTGGTGAGCCTGCGGACGCGGGCCCAGGCGCTGCGCAACCGGGCGGACCGGGTGGATCCGGTCCTGAGCGAGCTGCGTCGCCGGTTCAGCGCGGCCTGCTGGCAGGACCTGCAGCACGTCCCTGACCAGGCGATACGGGATGTCGCGCTGGCGGAGGACCGGCTCGAGGAGGCTTCCCGGGCGCGGGACGAGCAGCGCTGGGCCGACGTAGGGGTGCTGATCGACGGGGTACGGGCTTCGCTGGAGGCCACGGACGAGGCGGTGTCGGCCGCGCAGGACCGGCTGACGCGGCTGGAGGAAGTGGCGCGGAACCCGCAGGCCGAGGTGGACCGGACCCGGTTCGCGATCCGGGATGCGCAGCGCCTCGCGATGGCGGGCCGCAGTGTGCCCGATCCGCGGCACGCGCGGCCGCTGGACGAGGCGGTGGCCCGGATGGAGCGGGCGCTGGCGGGGCTGGAGGGGCGGCACCCGGACTACTGGCATTTCCTGCAGGAGATGGAGGAGGTCCGGATGGCGGTGGGCCGGGTGGTGGCGGATATGCGGGGCCGGAGCGCCGCAGGCTGAGGCCGGGGTTGTCGGGGGGCAGGCATCGGCGGATGCTGGAGGGGCCGGAAACGGAGCAGAGGAGGGCGCAATGGCTGCCCACACGTCCCACAAGCCTCGTGCAGCCCGTGCACCCCAGGCACCGTCCGCACCGCAGGATTCCTACACGGCTCACGCGCTCTACGGGTGCACCGAGCCCCACGAGAACTACGCACCGTACGTGCCCCACGAGCCGTACGAGACCCACGAGCCGCCGGCCGGCCCCGGCAGGCTGCAGCGCCTTCTGCACCCGGTCAATGCCGAGCTCGACGAGCACCTGCCCGTCGACCACAAGCTCGGCAAGGTCTACCGGGTCGGCGCCGGCCTGACCGGACTGCTGCTGGTCGTCTTCGGCATCCTGGGGCTCATCGACGAGATCGGGTTCTTCGACACCGGCGGAGACACGGTGCTCGCGCTGAACACCAACGGCGCGCTGAGTGTCCTGTCGATCTGTATCGGGGTGCTGCTGTTCGTCGGGATGGTGATCGGCGGGACCTTCGCCTCCACCTTGAACATCGTGCTCGGGGTGCTGTTCATCCTGAGTGGATTCGTCAATCTCGCCCTGCTGGACACCGGTTTCAACTTCCTGGCCTTCGAGATCCAGAACGTGCTGTTCAGTTTCGTCGTCGGCGTGATGCTGATGTGGTTCGGGATGTACGGGCGGGTGGGCAGCGCGCTGCCGCACGACAATCCGTACTGGCGGGCCCGCCATCCCGAGCAGGCGGCCCGGGAGCAGCGGGCGGCGGCACAGACCGGGAGGCGGGTCCAGGCCCTGCCGTAATTCCTCCCGCCGCCGTTAACCTGGCCGCATGCCTCGATACGAATTCCGCTGCCGGACCTGCGACGACACCTTTGAGGTGAGCCGGCCGATGGCCGAGTCCTCCGCGCCCGCCGACTGCCCCGCCGGGCACGCCGACACCGTCAAGCTGCTCTCCGCCGTCGCCGTGGGCGGTACCAGCAGTGCCCCCGCGCCCGCCCGGGCGGGAGGCGGCGGGGGCTGCTGTGGTGGGGGCGGCTGCGGCTAAACGGTCTGGCGCTTGCGCGAGAGCGTCAGGCCGTCCGAGATCGCCAGCATCACGGACTCCATGCGGGAGTCGGCCGCGACGTGCTCGTTGAAGGCGCGGACACCGGCCGCCGAGCCGGTGGCCGACTCGTCGAGGACCGTGCCGTGGAACAGGGTGTTGTCCGTGACGATCAGGCCGCCCGGACGCAGCCTCGGCACGAGCTCCTCCCAGTACGCGATCTGGCTCTCCTTGTCCGCATCCACGTAGGCCATGTCGATGTGCGGCTCGGCGGGCATCGCTCGGAGCGTGTCCAGCGCCGGCGCGATGCGCAGCTCGATGCGGTCCGCGACGCCCGCCGCCGCCCAGGCCTCCCTGCCGTACGCCGTCCACTCCTCGGAGACGTCGCAGGCGATGAGACGGCCGTCCGCGGGCAGTGCCCGGGCCATCGACAGGGCCGAGAAGCCGGTGAAGGTGCCCACCTCCACGATGTGGCGGGCGCCCGTCAGCCGGACCAGGAAGGCCAGCAGCGGCCCCTGCTCCTGCGCCGACTGCATTCCGGCGACGTCCGGGAACTTGGCGTACGTCGTCTCCACCAGCCCCCGCTGGACCTCGTCCAGCGGGGGGTTGTGGTCGAGCATGTACCGGTAGAGATCGTCAGTGATCTTGGTGCTGTTGCCCTTGGTCATACGGCCAGTGTCGCAACCGCCCTGCCGAATGCGCGGACGATTTCCTCACCTGCCAGCACTCCGGCCGCGGACAGGGCCGTCACCGTCGGCGCCGTCCAGGCGGCGTCCGCCAGCTCGCCGTGGCCCGGGCGCCAGGCCGCGTCCGCCGCCAGCAGCAGGTCGGCGTCCAGGAGCGAGTCGCCGGCGGCGAGGGTGGCCGTGGCGCCGGTCCGGCGGGCCACCTCGTGCATCGCCGCGCTCTTGGTCAGCGGACGCGGCACGGCGTAGATCTTGCGGCCCTGGAGCGAGACCGTCCAGCCGCGCTCCTGCGACCACTCGGTCAGCGACTTGAGCCACTCGTCGGGCACCAGGGCACGCTCGACGACCAGGTACGCGAACAGGTCCTCCGCCACCCGTGCCTTGCGCAGCCACGCCGGGTCCGCCGTCGCCAGCAGATGGGCGTGCACCTCCTCCAGCGGCGCGCACTCCCGCGCCAGGCGCGCCGCGACCTGCCGCCGCCAGTCCCGGTCCGGGACCCCGTCGACCAGCAGCTGGCCGCCGTTCGCGCAGATCGCGTACGGGGCCGGGCGGCCGGGGAAGCGGATCCGCTGGTACTGCTTGCGGGTCCGCGTCGTCGTCGGGACGAAGACGACCGACGGGTCCGCCGTCAGCTCCGCCAGCAGTCCCGCCGCCGTCTCCGTCATGTAGGACAGCGGCTTGCTCTCGTGGACCTCGACGCACAGCAGCCGCGGGGCCTCCGGGTCGGGCATGGTCAGGCCGAGGGCCGCCGCCGAGTAGATGAGCGTACGGTCGAGATCACTGGCTACCAGGACAGTCACTTCGAGGCCACAGCCTTTCCGTCGGCGCCGGTGGCGCCGCGCGTGAATCGGGGGTGGATGAGTCCGACGCACGTGTAGGGCAGCCCGTCGACCTCCTCCACGGGGACACCGCGCTGCTCGGCGAGCAGCCGTACGTGGTCCAGGTCGGCGCCCGCGCCGCGCTGCGCGAGGATCTTCCACGGCACCCGGCGCAACAGCACCCGGGTGGTCTCGCCGACTCCGGGCTTGACCAGGTTCACGTCGTGGATGCCGTACTCCTCGCTGATCCGCTCCACCGCCTCCCAGCCCTCCCAGGCCGGCGTGCGGTCGGCCGCGAGCAGCTCCTTGACCTCGGCGGCGACGGCGTCGGCCACCTCGCCGAAGCGGGCGGCGACGGTGTCGACGAAGTCGACGGAGACGTCGGCTCCGGCGAGCTCGCGGTAGAACTTGGCACCGTGGAAGTCGGCGGGCCCGACCAGGTCGGACCTCAGCACCGTACGCGAGACGAGACCGGAGACGGTGGAGTTGAGGCAGGCGGACGGGATCAGGAAGTCCTCGCGGGTGCCGTACGTCCGCACGCACGAGCCGGGGTCGGCGAGGACCACGATCTCCGGGTTGAAGCCGGGGCCCCCTTCTTCCTGCTGATGGGCCGTGAGGGCGGCGGCCAGCTCGCGCGTGATGGCGCCCTTGCCGGTCCAGCCGTCGACGAAGACGACGTCGGCCGGGTCGTGGTGGGCGGCCAGCCAGCGCAGGGCGTTGGCGTCGATGCCGCGGCCGCGCACGATGGAGACGGCGTAGTGCGGGAGGTCCAGGCCGTGCCGGAGCTGGGCCCAGCGGCGCATGAGGACGCCGACGGGCGTTCCGGCGCGGGCCAGGGAGACCAGGACCGGGGACGGGGTGCGCTCGGCGAGGACGGTCTCGGTGACGGTGCCGACCGCTCGGGCGATGCGGGCCGCCGAGGCGGTCAGGGCGCTCTGGTAGAGGTTCTGGTACTGCGGGGAGGGCTGGTACTCGACGGGCAGCGATTCCGCGTAGTGGGCGCCGCCCGCCTGTATCGCCTCCTCGCGCTCCTCGGTCGGGGCCTCCAGCTCGGCGCCGGAGAGGTCCTGGAGCAGCCAGCCGACGTCCTCGGCGGCGTAGGAGGAGAAGGCGGGCCCGCGCAACGGCTCGCGCAACGGCCCGCGCGTAATCGTCTCGTGCGTGATCGGCTCGTCCGTGATCGGCTCGGTCATGATCGGCTCTTGCTCCTGCCGGTCGGGTACGTAGGAAGGTACGGCGGCCAGCAGGACGCGGCCGGTGTGCGGAGCCAGGCTCGCGAGCAGTCCCGACCGCAGCTCGGGGGTGTCCCCTGCAGAGTCGACGACGGCGACGACGGCGTCGAAACCGGCACCCGCGACGTTGTACGCGTACCGGTCTCCGGGGCCGTCGGCCGGGGCGTCGTGCGCGGGGAAGACCAGCCGGGTGCGGATGGCGTAGCCCGGGTCGTCCACGGCGAGGACGGGCGAGCGGGTGGTGGTGGAGAAGCGGACCTCGCGGGCCGCGCCCGCCTCCTCCAGGGCCTTGGCGAGGCGCAGCGGCGCGTACATCAGCTCCTCGTTGCCGAGTACGAGGACACGGCCGGGCCGCTCGCCGAGCGCGGCCGTGAGCCGGTCGGTCAGGGCCGGCAGGGCCGCGTCCAGCGCTTCGCGGTGCGCGGACGTGAAACCGTGGCGGCCGCCGTCCGGGACCCGGGCGGGCCAGCCGAGGTCGACGCGCTCGTGGTCCGGGCGCGGGCCGTCCGCCGGGGCCGGTGCCTGCGGGCGGGGCGCGATGCCGTCGGCGGCCGCCTCGTGCTCCTCGACCAGGGCCTGGCCCTCGGCCAGGACGCCGGGCGGGAGGGACACCGTGCCCGAGGCCAGGGCGACGAGGTCCACGCGGGCGCCCAGTTCGGCGGCGAAGGCGGTGAGCCGGTCGCGGTCGGCCGCGGAGCGCATGTCGACGAGGGCGACGACCACGTAGTGCGAGCGCGGGTGGCGGGTGTGGAGGTCGCGGATGGTGTTCAGCACGGTGTTGCCGGTGGAGAACTCGTCGTCGACGAGGACCAGCGGGCCGCTGCCGGCCAGCAGCGCGGGGTCCTCGGGGAGCAGCAGGTGTGAGGTGGCGTGCGAGTGGGCCTCCTCGAAGCCTCCCGCGGGCTCCACTCCGGGCACGGGCCGACGGGTGGAGTGCAGGTAGGGGGCCGGGCCCAGGCCGTCCGCCACGCAGTGGCCGAGGCCGGTGGCGGTCTCGGCGTAGCCGAGGACCACCGCCGAGGCGGCCCCGTCCGCGCCGAGCAGGGCCCGGACCCGCTCGCCGAGCCCGTATCCGGCGGCGTAGACGGCCGCCGGGGACTGCGGGACGTGCTTGCCCAGGACCTGCGAGACCAGCAGGTGCGCCCGCTTGGGGTTGCGCCGCAGCGCCAGCCCGAGGAGTTCCGTCAGCCGCGGTCCCCCGGCTCCCCCCTCGGCGTCCCGCAGTCGCACCCCGAGCCGGTCCGCGACCCATGTTCCCGACCACACCGTGTCGATCGTCTTGCCTTCCCTCGTCGTCACCGGCCCGCTCACACCTGGAGCCCGGCCGTGAGCAGGTCGACGAAGCCGACCTCCTCCTTCGCCACACCGAAGGCCTCGGCGCGCTGCATGGTGCGCTCGGCCCAGGCCCGGTGGGGCTTCACCTCGTTCATTTTGTTCGTGTAGACGGAACGCATTACTCCGCCGCCGCCGCGCTCGGGGCGCAGGATGTCCTGGGCGTCGCTGAACTCCTCGTGGGAGACCACCGACAGCGCGTGGACGGGCGTGACGTGGGCGGGGTGGATGCACGTCTTGCCGAGCAGTCCGTTGGCCCGGTCGAGCTCGATCTCGCGCAGCAGCCCGTCCAGGTCGTGTTCGATCAGGGCGGTGCGCAGTTCCTCCACGCCTTCCGCCAGGAAGGGGCTGCGGCGCAGCTGGGGCTTGAAGAGGCGCTGCTGGCTGCGGAAGTACTCCCACACCGGGCCGGTGACGGTGAAGCCGGTGCCGTCGGCGCGGCTGAGGACGTTGACGACGTCCGCGATCACGCCGGCCACGATCTGGACGTCGTAGGCGGTCATGTCGGGGGTGCGGCGCAGGCCGTAGGCGGAGCAGAAGTCGGTGACGCCGAGCCGCAGGGCCAGGACCCGGTCGCGGTGGTCGTTGACGGTGCGGGAGATGCCGGCGAGGGTCTCGACGCGGGTTTCGAGGTGGAGGAGGTCCGGGGTCTCCAGGACGGGCATCGCGTACAGCCGGCCCTGGCCGTAGGCGGCCTCGGCCTGGGCGACGGCGTCCAGGAAGGGAGTGCCACTGCTCTCGTTGAACTTCGGAAGTACGAATCCGGCCAGTCGCCGGGCGGAGCCGCCCAGGCGACGCACCAGGTCGGGTATCTGCTCGGGCGTGCGGACGCGGATGAACAGGAGCGGGAGCTCGGCGGTGTCCGCGTCGAGCTCGGCGAACTGCCGGACGAGGTTCTCCTCGGCCGCGGCGACCTCGCCGTCACTGATGGAATCCTCCAGGCAGAGGACCATCGAGACGACTCCGCGGCCGGCCTGCTTGCGGATGTCCCGGGCGAGCTGGGGGCGCGTGGCGGGGCTGTAGAGCGTCGCCCCCAGGGCCGCGGCGAGGACGCGGGCGGGCGAGGCTCCGGTGAATTCCGCCGGTTCCTGGTGGAAGAGGTCCTTGCGGACAGTGGGCGATATGTGCCCGAAGTGACGCATGTGCTTCCCCCGTACTGCCTCGGCGGCCCAACTGGCGTGGCCGGTAATAGTACGTACTAACGTGAGTCAAGAGTTCCTCAAGCACATGAAGTTCAGGTAACCCTCTTGCACGATGCCCAGCTCTCGCGTTCGGGACAAGGCCCTACGGGGGGCCGCATTGTCCCGGTCCACCCCGGGAGGGCAGGATGACGTGCATGACGCACGCGATGCAGAAGGGCTCGAACATCCCGGTGGCCCCCGTGGCGGTCCGGGCTGTGCTCCGTTGGACGGCCGGCCCCGAGGTGCCGGACGTGGACGCCTCCGCCCTGCTCGTGGGCGCCGACGGCCGGGTGCGTTCGGACGAGGACTTCGTCTTCTACAACCAGCCGCGGCACCCCTCGGGGGCCGTCTGGCGACTCGGTAAGAAGCAGATCGGCGACGCGGTCACCGACGCCGTCCAGGCGGACCTGCGCACGGTGACCCCGGCGGTGGACCGGATCCTGGTGGTCGCCTCCGCCGAGGACGTCCCCTTCCAGCAGGTCCGCGACCTGCGGATCCTCCTGTACGACGCCACGGCGGCCGGCGGCTCCGAACCGCTGGCCTACTTCGACGTACGGCCCGAGACCGGTGCCGAGACGGCGCTGATCTGCGGTGAGCTGTACCGCCGGGGCGAGGGGTGGAAGTTCCGCGCCCTGGGCGAGGGCTACTCCGACGGGCTGGTCGGGCTGGCGACCGACCACGGGATCTCGGTCGACGAGAACGCCGCCGAGCCGGCCGCGGCCCCGGATGCCGGGCCCGCCGCCGGACCCGGCGCGGGGGCCACCTCCGAGCAGACGGCCGCGATGGCCCCGCCGGCACCGCCCACGCAGGCCCCGCCGCCGGTCCAGCCCGCCTATGGGTACCCGCAGCCGGTGTCCCCGGCCCCCGTGCCCGGTCCGGCCGCCGATCCGTCGTTCCGGCTGCCGGTGCAGGGCCCGCAGTTCATCCGCCGCTGACGCCACTGCCGACACCACTGCTGACGTGACGCCCCCGCCCGGGGCCCCGACCGGGGCCCCGGTCAGGCCTTGGCGCTCTTGTAGCCCCGCCCCCACTGGAGCCCCCAGCCGTACAGCCGGTCCAGCTCGGCCTGGAACCCGTACACGAACTTCACCTCGCGCCGCACGACCAGCTCGCCCTTGACGCGCTCCACGGAGACCACCGCGCAGGAGCGGGCCTGCGGGTGCCGCTCCTCCAGGGGGATCTCGATCCGCGGCCCGGTCACCGGGAACAGGGTGACCAGGGCGTGGGTCCGGTCGAAGGCCGGGGTCTGGTCGTAGATGTAGACGAAGACCAGCAGCCGCTTGATCTCGTCGGCGTGGTCGAGATTGACGTAGAGCGTCTCGCCGGACGCCGAGCCGAACCGGTCGTCCCCGCTGAGCTTGACGTACGGCGGGTCGTTGATGTCGCCGAGCAGGTTGCCCAGCGGCTGGACGACTCCGCGGGTGCCGTCGGCCAGCTCGTAGAGGCAGCCCATGTCGAGGTCGACATTGACCATGCCCTGGGTGTGCGCCTGCACCATGTCGGGCTTGAACAGCTTGAACGGATGCCGGAAGAGCTGGCCGCTCTGGCCGGAGCTGCCGCCGATGTCCGAGGTGCGCATGCGCCAGGACAGGTTGACGCGCAGATTGCCGTGGACCGCCCCCTGTTTGGTGAGCGACACGGTCGAATGCCGCTTGGTCAGCTCGATCGCGTTCGACGAGGCGCTGCCCGATTGGAACTGCACGGCGCGGCTGCCCATGATGCCGTCGAAGAAGCCCATCCCTACCCCCCTTGATCCCTTGGTCCCCTGGTCCCCTGATACGTACGGAAGCGGGGCGGCCCGCCGGGTCCGTGGACCCCGTGGGCCGCCCCGCAGATGGAGCGTTCCGCATTACCGCCGCGGTCATGCCTCGGCGGCGGAACCCTCCAGTTCCAGGCGCTTGTTCCGGCGGACCGAGGACCAGAAGGACCAGGCGATCAGGATGACGCCGACGAGGCCGGTGATGACCTCGTTGATCTCGTACTGGATGGTGACGAGCAGGAGCACGGCGAGGGCGCCGATGGCGTAGTGCGCGCCGTGCTCCAGGTAGACGTAGTCGTCGAGGGTGCCCTGGCGGACCAGGTAGACGGTCAGCGACCGGACGTACATGGCACCGATACCGAGGCCGAGCGCCATGAGCACGATGTCGTTGGTGATGGCGAAGGCGCCGATGACTCCGTCGAAGGAGAAGGAGGCGTCGAGGACTTCGAGGTAGAGGAACATGAAGAACGCGGCCTTGCCGGCCATGGCGACGACCGAGACGGGCTTGCCGCTCTTCTTGGCCTCTTCCTCCGCCTCGTGTTCGGCTTCCTCCTCTTCCTCCAGCTTGTTCTCGAAGTAGCCGGAGAGACCGCCGACGATCATGTAGGTGATCAGGCCCAGGATGCCGGAGACCAGGACGGTCTGCGCCTTGTCCACGTGGACGCCACCGTGCTGGTGGGCCTGGGTGGCGAAGGTCATCGAGGTGATGACCAGGACGATCAGGGCGATGCACGCCGACAGCATGTCGATCTTGCCGAGCTTGGCCAGCGGGCGCTCCAGCCAGGCCAGCCACTTGATGTCGCGGTCCTCGAAGATGAAGTCGAGGAAGATCATCAGCAGGAACATGCCGCCGAAGGCGGCGATGGACGGGTGGGCGTCCGTGACCAGCTGCTCGTACATCACCTTGTTGGAGAGGGCGAGGTCCACGGCCTCGATCGGACCGATCTTGGCACTGATGGCCACGATCACGACGGGGAAGACCAGTCGCATACCGAAGACGGCGATGAGCACACCGACAGTGAGGAAGATCTTCTGCCAGAAGGCGTTCATCTTCTTCAGGATTCCGGCGTTGACCACCGCATTGTCGAAGGACAGCGAGATCTCAAGGACCGACAGGATCGCGACGATCCCGAAAGCCTGCCACCCCCCGTAGAACACCGCTGCGACCAGACCGAGCGCAGTGATTGCGAACGACCAGCCGAAGGTTTTGAGAACCACTGGCACCCCATCGTCTTGTACGGCTTTACGAAACGTTGACCCCGAAGTCTAGAGCGATGCCCCTCAGGCCCGACGCGTACCCCTGCCCCACCGCACGGAACTTCCACTCGCCCCCGTACCGGTAGACCTCGCCGAAGATCATCGCGGTCTCGCTGGAGGCGTCCTCGGAGAGGTCGTAGCGGGCCAGTTCCTGGCCGTCCGCCTGGTTCACCACGCGGATGAAGGCGTTGCTGACCTGGCCGAAGCTCTGCCGGCGGGACTCCGCCTCGTGGATCGAGACCGGGAAGACGATCTTGTCGACCTCGGCCGGCACCTTGGTCAGGTCGATGATGATCGACTCGTCGTCGCCCTCACCCTCGCCGGTGAGGTTGTCCCCCGTGTGTTCGACGGAGCCGTCGGGGCTCTTCAGGTTGTTGTAGAAGACGAAGTACGCGTCCCCCAGGACCCGGCCGTCGCGGCACAGCAGCGCGCTGGCGTCGAGGTCGAAGTCCGCGCCCGTGGTCGAGCGCGCGTCCCATCCGAGGCCGATCAGGACCCGGGTGAGGTTCGGTGCGGCCTTGGAGAGGGAGACATTGCCCCCCTTGGCGAGTGTGACGCCCATGCTGTGGTCCTCCCCGGACGACGGTGTGGCGATGGTGGCGGTGTGGCGGGTGTGTGGCGGGTCCTGCCGTGCGCGGGCCGTGCGGCCCCCGGAAGGGCCGTAAAGCCGGTCCGGCGCCGTACACACAGTGCACGGCGCCGGACGGGTGATGACTCTCGGGGTCAGACGTTGACGCCGAAGTCCTGCGCGATGCCGCGCAGGCCCGAGGCGTAGCCCTGGCCGATGGCGCGGAACTTCCACTCCGCACCGTTGCGGTACAGCTCGCCGAAGACCATGGCGGTCTCGGTCGAGGCGTCCTCGGAGAGGTCGTAGCGGGCGAGCTCGCTGTTGTCGGCCTGGTTCACGACGCGGATGTACGCGTTGCGGACCTGGCCGAAGCTCTGCTGGCGGCTCTCGGCCTCGTAGATCGAGACGGGAAAGACGATCTTGGCGACATCGGCCGGGACACCGGCGAGGTTGACCTTGATCGCCTCGTCGTCGCCCTCGCCCTCACCGGTGGTGTTGTCACCGGTGTGCTCGACCGAGCCGTCGGGGCTCTTCAGGTTGTTGAAGAAGACGAAGTTCGCGTCGCTGGCGACCTTGCCCTGGTCGTTGGTCAGGATCGCGCTGGCGTCGAGGTCGAAGTCGACACCGGTGGTGGTGCGAGCGTCCCAGCCCAGACCGACGATGACCGCCGTCAGGTTAGGCGCGGCCTTGGTCAGCGAGACGTTGCCGCCCTTGCTGAGGCTGACTCCCACGGGTCCTCCATTGGGTTCATGTGTATGGGGCGGTGCCCCGTCGTGCTGGGGGCCCCTCCCAGCGCTGGCTGGGGGAGCTACCGGATCAACGTTTCGATCCTAGTGACGGGTTCCCGCCTGTACGCGATTTTCACAGCGAACTGCGGCCGACGAGCCGACGACGGGCCTCAGAGGCTGTCGAGGGCCTTGATGTACTCGTTCAGGTCACGCGCGTCGGGCAGTCCGTTGACGACAGTCCAGCGCACGACGCCGTCCTTGTCGATGATGAAGGTGCCGCGGACCGCGCACCCCTTCTCCTCGTCGAAGACGCCGTACGCGCGGGAGGTCTCCCCGTGCGGCCAGAAGTCCGACAGCAGCGGGTAGTCCAGGCTCTCCTGCTCGCCGAAGACCCGGAGGGTCGGCACGGAGTCGTTGGAGACGGCGAGGAGCTGGACGTCGTCGTTCTGGAAGCGCGGCAGCTGGTCGCGCAGCTCGCACAGCTCGCCGGTGCAGACGCCCGTGAAGGCGAACGGGTAGAAGAGCAGCACCACGGCCTTCTCCCCCCGGAAGTCGGAGAGCCGCACGGTGGCGCCGTGGTTGTCCTTGAGCTCGAAGTCGGGGGCCTTGTCGCCGACCTGGATCGCCATCTCTCGCGTCCCTTCGTTCCTGCATACCTGCGTTGGGCTGTTCGGGTGAGGCAAAGCCTATGCACGCACCGGCCGCGAACGCACGCACCCCGCCGACCGGGGTCGACGGGGTGGCGATATGTCCGCTCGGCTGCGGGACGCGGCTCAGCGCTTGGACTTGACGGCGGTCTTGGGCGTCACGAGCTTGGTGGCGCCCCACTCCTTGCCCACCGGGAGACCCTTGGCCAGCGAAAGGCCGGCCGTCTCCGCGGCTTCCTTGATGTCGCTGGCCTCGACGTAGCCGGGGCGGCCCGTCTTGGGGGTCAGCAGCAGGATCAGTGCGCCGTCCTCGATCAGCTCGGTGGCATCGACCAGTACGTCCGCCAGGTCGCCGTCGTCCTCCCGGAACCACAGCAACACGGCGTCGGCGACGTCGTCGAAGTCCTCGTCGACGAGTTCGCCGACGAGCCCGTCCACGACGTCACGGAATTCCTGATCGACGTCGTCGTCGTAGCCGATCTCCTGGACCACCTGTTCGGACTGGAAACCCAGCCGGGCGGCCAGGTTCTCCGCGTGGTCCGCGGTCGCGCTCACGGGGTGCCTCCTGCTCATGTTCGGTGAATGTTCTTCGGCGGCGCGCGTACGCGCAGCATTGGACGTAGTCCACACGGGCGCGGCGGATCGCGCAAGTACCCGGCCGCCGAGACCGTCGAAACGGTGACGATTGCGGCCGTCTCGCCGCAACTTTCAGCCCCTCCGTATACACCTCGGGTGATTCATCCCACACCATTCCGGTTCATTCGTCATCGCTTCAGGACTTTCCTACCTGTTTGAGGGACGAACGGCCTCACGAAGGAGGTGACCGAGTTGGGCGTAAGGTTGCGATTTGGCCGCACCTGCCACCGACCCCCTCCTCAAGACTCCCTACCGTCTCCAGGGATTACCCAGTGGTAGAGATGACGATTTCGGCCGAGCGTAAGACCATGGGAGGCGGCGAACCCAAGGCACGACTCCCCCGACAGCGAAGGAACAGCGTGGCTTCCGCATCCGATCGCAATCCGATCATCATTGGCGGCCTGCCGAGTCAGGTCCCGGACTTCGATCCGGAGGAGACGCAGGAGTGGCTCGACTCCCTGGACGCCGCAGTCGACGAGCGGGGCCGTGAACGCGCCCGCTACCTGATGCTGCGGCTGATCGAGCGGGCCCGTGAGAAGCGCGTGGCCGTGCCCGAGATGCGCAGCACGGACTACGTCAACACGATCGCCACCAAGGACGAGCCGTTCTTCCCCGGCAACGAGGAGATCGAGCGCAAGGTCCTCAACGCCACCCGCTGGAACGCGGCCGTGATGGTCTCGCGCGCCCAGCGCCCGGGCATCGGGGTCGGCGGACACATCGCGACCTTCGCCTCCTCCGCCTCCCTCTACGACGTGGGCTTCAACCACTTCTTCCGGGGCAAGGACGAGGGCGACGGCGGCGACCAGATCTTCTTCCAGGGCCACGCGTCCCCCGGTATCTACGCCCGCGCCTACCTCCTGGACCGGCTCACCGAGCAGCAGCTCGACGCGTTCCGGCAGGAGAAGTCGAAGGCCCCGTACGGCCTTTCCAGCTACCCGCACCCGCGGCTGATGCCGGACTTCTGGGAGTTCCCGACCGTGTCGATGGGCCTCGGCCCGCTCGGTGCGATCTACCAGGCCCGGATGAACCGGTACATGGAGGCGCGCGGGATCGCGGACACCTCCAAGTCCCACGTATGGGCGTATCTCGGTGACGGCGAGATGGACGAGCCGGAGTCGCTCGGCCAGCTGTCCATCGCGGCGCGCGAGGGTCTGGACAACCTGACCTTCGTCGTGAACTGCAACCTCCAGCGCCTCGACGGCCCGGTGCGCGGCAACGGCAAGATCATCCAGGAACTGGAGTCGCAGTTCCGCGGCGCCGGCTGGAACGTCATCAAGCTGATCTGGGACCGCTCCTGGGACCCGCTGCTGGCCCAGGACCGTGACGGCATCCTGGTCAACAAGATGAACTCCACCCCGGACGGGCAGTTCCAGACGTACGCCACCGAGTCGGGTGCGTACATCCGTGAGCACTTCTTCGGCGGGGACCAGCGGCTGCGCGCGATGGTCGAGAACATGACCGACTACCAGATCCAGCACCTGGGCCGCGGCGGACACGACCACAAGAAGGTCTACGCGGCGTACGCGGCGGCCAAGGCCCACAAGGGCCAGCCGACGGTGATCCTGGCGCAGACGGTCAAGGGCTGGACGCTCGGCCCGAACTTCGAGGGCCGCAACGCGACGCACCAGATGAAGAAGCTGACGGTCGACGACCTCAAGCGCTTCCGCGACCGCCTGCACATCCCGATCACGGACGCGCAGCTGGAGAGCGGCGCCCCGCCGTACTACCACCCGGGCCCGAAGTCGCCCGAGATCCAGTACATGCACGACCAGCGCAGCGCGCTCGGCGGCTACGTGCCGACCCGCGTGGTGCGCGCGAAGCCGCTGGAGCTGCCGGGCGACGCGACCTACGCGGCCGCCAAGAAGGGCTCGGGCCAGCAGTCGATCGCCACCACGATGGCGTTCGTCCGCATCCTGAAGGACCTGATGCGGGACAAGGAGATCGGCAAGCGCTTCGTGCTGATCGCGCCCGACGAGTACCGCACCTTCGGTATGGACGCCTTCTTCCCGAGCGCCAAGATCTACAACCCGCTGGGCCAGCAGTACGAGGCGGTCGACCGCGACCTGCTGCTCGCGTACAAGGAGTCCCCGACCGGCCAGATGCTGCACGACGGCATCTCGGAGGCGGGCTGCACGGCCTCGCTGATCGCCGCGGGTTCGGCGTACGCGACGCACGGCGAGCCGCTGATCCCGGTCTACGTCTTCTACTCGATGTTCGGTTTCCAGCGCACGGGTGACCAGTTCTGGCAGATGGCCGATCAGCTGGCGCGCGGTTTCGTCCTCGGTGCGACCGCCGGCCGGACCACCCTGACGGGTGAGGGCCTGCAGCACGCCGACGGCCACTCCCAGCTGCTGGCCTCGACGAACCCGGGCTGCGTCGCGTACGACCCGGCCTACGGCTACGAGATCGCGCACATCGTCGAGGACGGTCTGCGGCGCATGTACGGGCCAGAGTCGGAGGACGTCTTCTACTACCTGACCGTCTACAACGAGCCGATCCAGCACCCGGCCGAGCCGGCGGACGTCGACGTGGACGGGATCCTGAGGGGCCTCCACCGGGTGTCGCGGGGCACGGAGGGCACCATCGGGGCGCAGCTCATGGCCTCGGGCGTGGCGGTGCCGTGGGCGCTGGAGGCGCAGCGGATCCTGGCCGCCGACTGGAACGTGCGGGCGGACGTCTGGTCGGCGACCTCCTGGAACGAGCTGCGCCGCGATGCCGTCGCGGTGGAGGAGCACAACCTGCTCCACCCGGAGGAGGAGCAGCGCGTCCCGTACGTGACGCGGAAGCTGTCGGGTGCGGAAGGTCCGTTCGTGGCGGTCTCCGACTGGATGCGGTCGGTCCCGGACCAGATCTCGCGGTGGGTGCCCGGCCCGTACACCTCGCTGGGCGCGGACGGCTTCGGCTTCGCCGACACCCGCGGCGCGGCCCGGCGCTTCTTCCACATCGACGCGCAGTCGGTGGTCCTGGCCACGCTCACCGAGCTCGCCAAGGCGGGCCGGATCGACCGTTCGGTGCTGAAGCAGGCCGTCGACCGCTACCAGCTGCTGGACGTCGCGGCGGCCGACCCGGGCGCGGCGGGCGGAGACGCGTAGCCGTCACCCTTCCGTGGGGGCGCTGGGACATCTGTCCCAGCGCCCCTTACGCGTTCTTTACGATGCTGGCATGAAGGAACCCTCCCGCCAGGCGCGCTGGGAGCGCCGTACACAGACGCCCCTGCTGGTGCTCGCCCTGGCCTTCGCCGTCGCCTACGCCGTGCCCATCGTCGCGCCCGACGCGGATCCGTCGGTGCACCGGGCGTGCACGCACGCGGAGTGGGTGGTGTGGGGGGCCTTCGCCGTCGACTACCTGGTGCGGCTGGTGCTCGCGAGGGACCGCAGGGTCTTCGTACGGACGCACTGGCTGGACCTGGCCGCGGTGGTGCTGCCGCTGGTCCAGCCGTTGCGGCTGTTGCGGCTCGTCGCCACCTTGATGCTGGTGGGGCGCCGGGCCCGGATGGCTCCGCAGATCCGGCTGACGACCTATGTGGCCGGGGCGGTGGTGGGGCTGCTGATGTTCGGCTCTCTCGCGGTGCTGAGCGTGGAACGGGACGCCCCCGACGGGAACATCAAGAACCTGGGCGACGCGGTGTGGTGGTCCTTCACCACCATGACGACGGTCGGGTACGGCGACCACTCCCCCACGACCGGCCTCGGCCGGGTGCTGGCCGTCGGGCTGATGCTGTCCGGGATCGCCCTGCTCGGTGTGGTGACCGCCAACATCGCCGCCTGGTTCATCGCCCGCTTCGAGCGGGACGACCAGGCGGAGCGGCTTCATGTGGCGGCCCTTCGGGAACTGCAGGCGGAGGTACGGGCGCTGCGCGCGGAGGTCGCGACGCTGGGCGGCGGGGCGGCCGGACCGGCCGGGCCGGCTGATCCGACCGGTCCGGCCGAGCTGGCCGGGGCCCCGGCGCCGCGCGAGGCTACGTCTCCCACACCTTGAACGCCCTGACCTGGTACGGCGACTGCGGCAGCCAGACCCCGTCGCCCGGGTAGGTCTGGAACTCGCCGGTCTCGGCGCACTGCGCCGACTGGTAGGTGGTCACCGGGCGGCCGAGCCGGTTGGTGAGGGACTGGGCGCTGGTCCCCGCGGGCAGGGCGGTGCAGCTGTTGATGTCCAGGGTGCTCAGCTCGTGGGTGTTCCGGGTGCCCTTGAACTCCGGCTTCGCCCACAGGCACAGCTGTCCGGTCGCACAGGCCCCGAGGGTGGCCGGGCCGGCGGCGTGCGCCGCGCCGGACGTGCTCGGGACGAGAGCGGCGAGGGCCAGGCCGGCGACGGCGAAAGTGGTGCTCCACGTACGCATGACGGGTCAACTCCTTGTGGACGAAACGTGCCCCGGGCTGTTGCCGGAGCTCCGCCGACACCACGCTGACCTGCGCCGACGGCCGGGCGGAAGAGGCCTCGGGCAGGTCCACCCTGATAGGCGACAGCCCCGCCGGAACCGTCCGGCAGGGCTGTCGTACGTACGGAGTTGACGCCTCCGCGGGCGCTGGAGCCGGGCCTCAGACGTGCGCGGCGCCCACCCCCGCGGCGGCGTTCTCGCCGCGCTTGGTGAAGCAGGCGACGACGGCGGCGAGGACCGCGACCACGCCGGCGACGGTGAAGGCGGTGCTCATGCCGGACACGAAGGTGTCGTGCGCGACGTCGGCGATCGCCTGCGCGACGGGCTCCGGGGTGCCCGGCTGGACGGGGGCCATGCCGACCTGGACCCCCTTCTCCACGAGAGCCTGCTCCTGCGGGGCGAGCGGAGGCAGCCCGGCGGCGTGCCAGTTGTCCCCGAACGAGTTGCCGACGGCGCTGGCCATGACCGCGCCCAGGACGGCGGTGCCGAGGCTGCCGCCGACCTGCATGGCGGCCTGCTGGAGCCCGCCGGCCACGCCGGACAGCTCCAGCGGGGCGTTGCCGACGATGACCTCGGTGGCGCCGACCATGACGGGCGCGAGCCCGAGGCCGAGCAGGGCGAACCAGAGCGACATCGTGAGCGTGCCGGTGCCCGGGGTCAGCCGGGCCATCCCGAAGCAGGCGACGGCGGTGGCGACCATGCCCCCGACGAGCGGGATCCGCGGGCCGACCCAGGTGATGACGGCGCCGGCCAGCGGCGAACCGACGATCATCATGCCGGTCAGCGGAAGCAGGTGCAGACCGCTGTCGACCGGGCTCATGCCGTGCACGTTCTGCAGGTAGAAGGTGACGAAGAACAGGCCGCCCATGAAGGCGAAGGCCATCAGCACCATCAGCACGGTGCCCGCGGACAGCGGCAGCGAGCGGAACATGCCCAGCGGGATCAGCGGTTCCGCGACCTTCGTCTCCCAGACGGCGAAGAACGCGAAGCAGAGCACGGAGGCGGCGAGGAAGAACAGGGTCTTCCAGTCGCCCCAGCCCCACTCCCCGGCCTTGATCAGGGCCCAGATGAGGGAGAACATCGCGCCCGACAGCAGCAGGATGCCCAGGATGTCGAAGGAGCGGGGGGCGTTCGGAGCGCGGTGGTCGACGAGGATGAACAGGCCCAGGAGCAGCGCGACGACCCCGACGGGGACGTTGATGAAGAAGACGGACTGCCAGCTGCGGTGCTCGACGAGGAGGCCGCCGATGATGGGCCCGGCGGCCGTCGAGGCCCCGATGACCATGCCCCAGATGCCGATGGCCATGTTGAGCTTCTCGGCGGGGAAGGTGGCGCGCAGCAGGCCGAGCGCGGCGGGCATCAGCAGCGCGCCGAAGAGGCCCTGCGCGACACGGGCGGTGATGACGAGCTCGACGCCCTCGGACATGCCGATCACGGCGGAGGAGAGCCCGAAGCCGGCGATGCCTATGAGGAAGGTCTGGCGGTGGCCGAAGCGGTCGCCGAGCTTGCCCGCGGTGATCAGGGAGACCGCGAGGGCCAGCATGTACCCGTTGGTGATCCACTGGATGTCGGCGAGCGAGGCATCGAGGTCCGCCGCGATCGCGGGGTTGGCGACGGCGACGATCGTGCCGTCGAGGGCGACCATCATGACGCCGATCGCGACGGCGAAGAGGGTCAGCCAGGGGTGGCCGCGCAGGCCCGTACGGGCCGGTGCCGATCCTGGTTCCTTGGCGGGCACCTGCTCGTCGACGGTGATCTGACTAGTCATGCGAACAGGCTAGTGACAGCGACTGACAGTTCACAAACGGCTCAGTGGGACAGTCTTTGTCGCGTGGGTCACAGGTAACCTGACCGCTCACCCGGCGTCAGAAGAGCAGAAGAACATCGGAAAGGAGCCCCCCCGGTGATGACCGACGAACGGCCGGCGCCGGCCGCACCGGTGGCGGCGGGCCTGCGCGAACGCAAGAAGCGGCGCACCCGGGACGCGCTGCTGCGCGCCGCCCTGCTGCTCTTCATCTCCCAGGGGTACGAGCGGACCACCGTCGACGAGATCACCGACGCCGTGGACGTGTCGCAGCGGACCTTCTTCCGCTACTTCGCGAACAAGGAGGAGGTCGCCTTCGCCGTCCAGGACCTGGTCGAGTCGCACTTCTTCGCCGAGCTGCAGGCCCGGCCGCCCTCCGAGGGCCCCTTCGCGGCGATGCGGGGCGCGGTGCTCGCCGCCTGGGACACCGTCGAGGAGGCCATCTCCGAGGTGGTCCCCGTCGACCTCTACATGCGCAGCTACCAGCTGATCGAGTCCACCCCGGCCCTCCTCGCCGTGCACCTGCGTCGCTCCACCGAGTTGGAGGAGCGGATCGCCCGGCTGATCGCCGCCCGCGAGGGACTGGACGTGGACGCCGATCCCCGGCCGCGGGTGGCCGTCGCCGCGTTCTCGGGTGTGATGCGAGTCACGGGCCGGCTGTGGGGGCAGGGCGAGGACACCAGCGTGGCCGCGATCCGGCGGATGACCGAGGCGTACCTGGACCAGATCGGCCCCGCCCTGGCTGCGGATTGGCGCCGTACGCCCGCCACGGGCCGGGACTGACCGGCGCTGCCGGGGCCTGCCGGGCAGCAGGGTGACCGGAGTTGTGGAGCGACCCGGTGGGCCGTGAGTCCCGTCACCCGGGGCGCCGTGGCCGGAAGGCGTCTCCTACGCTGGTCGCAGTGAAACTGTCAGGCCTTGCCCACCCCACCGCCCCCGGCGCCGACCCGCGCCCCGCCGCCCTGCGCACCCTGCTCGCGCTCGCGGTGGTCTTCGTCCTGCTGGCGACCACCGGCTGGACGGCCGTGCACCGCCCCGAGGGCGGCACCCCGCTGCGGGCCGCGAGCCTCGCCTCCTGGGCCGCGGCCCGGGTCGACGGCCGCCCGGTACCGCCCGCGGATGCCCCCGTACGGACGGTGGCCCGCTTCTTCGCCGGGCTCGACGACGCCCAGCGGGCCCGGCTCGCCGACGGCTACCCCTTCGTCGTGGGCAATCTCGGCGGGGTCCCCGCCGACACCCGCTACCGGGCCAACCGGATCGGCCTGGAGCAGGCTGTCCAGGTCGAGGAAGCCCGCGGCCGCGACGTCGCCCTGACCCCGGCCGACCGCGCCACGGCAGTCCGCCGCTCCCACCGCTTCGCCTCGCTCGCCGAGCCCCGCCGGCAGATCCTCACCTTCGACCCCACCGGCGACGGCCTCGTCGCCGAGGTCTTCGGCGACCTCGACGAGGCCCGCCGCGTCTCGGTGATCGTCCCCGGCGTCGACACCGACGCGCTCACCTTCGAGCGCACCCAGCGCCGTTTCACCGCCCCGGTCGGCATGGCCGAGTCCCTGTACCAGGCCCAGCGCGCGGCCGCGCCGGACAGCCGGACCGCGGTCATCGCCTGGGCCGGCTACACCGCTCCCACCGGGGTCGGCATGGACGCCGCCACCGGCCGGATGGCCGTCGACGGCGCCGCCCGGCTCAGGGCGCTGACCATGGCCCTGCCCGGGGACTCCCGCGTGGCGCTGTTCTGCCACAGCTACGGATCGGTGGTGTGCGGCGTCGCCGCGCACGAACTGCCCGCCCGCGTGACGGACGTCGTCGTGGCGGGCAGCCCCGGGATGCGCGCGGAGAACGTTGCCGGACTGCACACCTCGGCCCGGGTCTGGGCCACGCGGGACGAGGGCGACTGGATCGCGGACGTGCCGCACCTGGAGGTCGGCGGGCTGGGCCACGGTGCCGATCCGGTGTCCCCGGCGTTCGGCGCGCGGCTGCTGTCCTCGGCGACGGCCAAGAATCACACCGGCTATTTCACGCCAGGGACCGACTCGGTGGACAACTTCGCCAAAATCGGAACCGGCGCGTTCGCCTCCGTGGTCTGCGCGACCGGCGACGACGCGTGCCGCCGTGGAACTTCCGGAACAGAGACGGACTGACGCGCGTAGAGGAGCGGAAATCGGCCCTCGCGCCGAGGGGGACGTGCGGGGACCTCTCCCCTTACCATGTGCCGCATGGGTGACGTACTGGCCGGAAACCATGCCGTCTGGGAGTTCGACTCGGACTCGGTGCTCATCCGCTTCGCACGGGGGATAAGGACGCCGAGACTCTTTCACGCCCTCGGCTCGCGCCGGATCCCCGTGGAAGCGGTGTCCGGGGTGACCGTGACCGCCGGGAAGCGGGACACGGTGGTGCTGCGCGCCCGCCCTCGGCCGGGCGCCGATCCACTGATGGAGGCCGCGGCCGGGCAGCTGAAGGAGTCCTGCGACCCGTACCGGCTCGTGCTGCCGGGCGAGCGGGCCCCGCGCGCCGCCGCCTTCGCCGAAGCCCTGCGCCTGCGGCTCGGGCCGGACGCCGCCGAGCCGGCCGACCGCTTCCTGGTCGACGTACCCGGCCCGCCGCGGCACCTGAAGGCGTACGACGCGCGGGTGGGCTTCGACGGCTCGGCGGTCGCCTTCCACTGGTCCCGTACGGGCGCCACCTCCACCAAGTGGAAGGCGGGCGACCAGCGTTACCCCCTCTCGGCCGTGACCGGCGTGGAGTGGAGGTCCCCGGACGGATCCGGCGGGCACCTGCGGCTGCTGCTGCGGGAGCGGGACACCGCCGCCGACCCCCGGCCGGACCACGACCTCGCGGCCGCCGTCTTCGGCGTGGGGTACGGGGCGGCGCACGAGTCGCTGCCGTTCGCCGCGGCGGTCCTCGCCGCCGTGCGGGGCCGCGCCGCGGTGTCCGCGGTCCCCCGGGCCCGCTCCGGCGACGACCGTCTGCGGCACCTGAGCGAGCTGTACTCGGAGGGGCTGCTCACGGACGCCGAGTACACGGCACTGCGGGATCGTTTCGCCGCCGATTCCCGGTAGGCCGGGCCAGGGCGGTCAGGCTTCGCGGGCCGCCGAGGTGAAGGTCATGTCCGGGTAGCGGTCGCCCGCGACCTGCGAGGCGATCGGCTCCAGCAGGGCCAGTTCCGCGTCCGACAGGGTGATCCGGGCCGCCGCGACGTTCTCGCGGACGCGGACCGCCTTGCGGGTGCCCGGGATCGGGACGACGGTCAGCCCGTGCACCCGCGCCCGCTGCTGCACCCAGGCCAGGGCGATCTGCGCCGGGCTCGCCCCGCGCGCCTCGGCGATCGCCCGGACCGGTGCCAGCAGAGCCGCGTTGGCCTGCGCGTTGTCACCGGAGAACCGCGGCTGGTGGCGCCGGAAGTCGTCCTGCGACAGCTCCACGGACGCGTCCGCGAAGGCCCCGGTCAAGAAGCCCCGGCCCAGCGGCGAATACGGCACGAAGGCCACGCCCAGCTCGGCCGCCGCACCCACCGCGCTGCGCTCCACGTCCCTGCTGAACAGCGACCACTCCGACTGCAGCGCCGCGATCGGGTGCACGGCGTGCGCCTCGCGCAGTTCCGCGCCGGTGACCTCGCTGAGCCCGAGGTGGCGCACCTTCCCCTCCCGCACCAGCTCCGCCATGGCGCCCACCGACTCGGCGAACGGCACGGCCGGGTCGCGCCGGTGCATGTAGTAGAGGTCGATGACGTCCACACCGAGCCGGCGCAGGCTGTCCTCCACCGCCCGGCGGATGTACGGGCGGTCGTTGCGCACGCCCCGGTAGTGCGGGTCGTCGCTCCGCTCTATGGCGAACTTCGTCGCCAGGGTGATCTCGTCCCGGTGCGCGGCCACGAACGGAGCGAGGAACTCCTCGTTCCGGCCCTGCCCGTAGGTGTCCGCGGTGTCGAAGAGGGTGACCCCGGCGGCCAGCGCCGCGTCGAGGGTCTCGCGGGCCGCCACCTCGTCGGTGTCCCCGTAGAACTCGCTCATGCCCATGCAGCCGAGGCCCTGGACGCCGACCAGCGGGCCGCCCTTGCCGAGTTCGGCCTGCGCGAGGGTGGTGCCGTCGTACTCCGTCATGACTGTGCCTTCCCCGCGATCTCTTTCATCGCATAAAGATCGATCTTGTAGTCCAGTACGGCCAGCGCGTCCGTCAGCTCCGACAGCCTCGCCCGCACGTCGCGCCGCGTCCGCTCCAGCAGCTCGCGGCGCTCGTCGACCGTGTGCTCGCCCTCGCGCACCAGTTCGGCGTAGCGGACCATGTCCGCCACCGACATCCCGGTGGCGCGCAGCTTGCCGACGAAGGCCAGCCAGTTCAGGTCCCCGTCGCTGAAGCGCCGCTGTCCCGAGTGGGAGCGGTCCACGTGCGGCATCAGGCCGATCCGCTCGTACCAGCGCAGCGTGTGCTGGGTCAGCCCGGTCCGGGCCTCGACCTCGCTGATCGTGTACCGCGTCTGCATCAGGCTCTGGTCCATGGCCTCCACGCTAAAACCCTTGAGCGCACTCCAAGCAAGTAGGCTCGGCCGCATGGAGAGCTTGGAGGCCGTGAACAGCATGGAAAGCCTGCGGATCATCGAGAGCTGGCCGGTGCCGACCGCCGCGGCGGCCGCCGTACGCGCCGACGGGAGCCTGGCCGGTTCCCACGGGCCGGTCGACCACCGCTTCGCCCTGGCCTCGGTCACCAAGCCGCTCGCCGCGTACGCGGCCCTCGTCGCGTACGAGGAGGGTGCGATCGAGCTGGACGAGCCGGCCGGACCCGAGGGCTCGACGGTCCGTCACCTCCTCGCGCACACCAGCGGGCTGGCCTTCGACGAGCACCGGGTGACCGCCCCGCCCGGGCAGCGCCGGCTGTACTCGAACGCCGGTTTCGAGGTGCTCGGCGACCACATCACCAAGGCCACCGGCATCCCGTTCACCGAGTACGTGCACCAGGCGGTGTTCGAGCCGCTGGGCATGACGGCGACCACCCTGGAGGGCTCGCCCGCCAAGGACGGCGTCTCGACCGTCCGCGACCTCGTGCGGTTCGCCGCCGAACTGCAGGCGCCCCGGCTGCTCGACGTCCGCACGGTCGCCGCGGCCACGTCCGTGGTCCACCCCGGCCTCAAGGGCGTCCTGCCGGGGTACGGGCACCAGGCGCCCAACGACTGGGGGCTCGGCCTGGAGATCCGCGACGGCAAGTCCCCGCACTGGACGGGCGGCTCCTCCTCGCCGCGCACGTTCGGCCACTTCGGCCAGGCCGGCACCTTCCTGTGGGTGGACCCGGACGCGCGCGCCGCGTGCGTGGCCCTGACGGACCGCGCCTTCGGTCCGTGGGCCGTCGAGGCCTGGCCCCCGTTCACCGACGCGGTCCTGGCCGAGCTCGCCGCCCGCTAAGCGGGAAGCTCCCAGATCAGCAGCTCGCCCGGGGACCCGGCGACGATCTCCAGGTCCCGCTCGCCGGTGATCCGGACCGAGTCCCCCGGGCCGAGTTCCTCGCCGTCCAGGCGCAGGTCCCCGCGCACCACGTGCAGGTACACCCGGCCCGCCGCCGGTACGGGGACCCGCTCGCCCGCGCCCGGGCGCCGCACGTGCAGCACGGCGCCGGCCCCGGGCACCTCGCAGGGTGCGGCGTCGCTGACGTCCCGGATCACCTCGTACGAGGGCTCCCCGCCCGCGGCGAGCGGCGCCAGCCACATCTGCACGAAGCGGAGCCGCCCGGTGCCGTCGTTGCGCTCCACGTGCCGCGCCCCGGATCCGGCGCTGAGCCGCTGTATGTCCCCCGGCCGGACCACGCCCTTCTCGCCGGTGCTGTCCTGATGGGTGAGCTCGCCTTCGACCACCCAGGTGACGATCTCGGTGTGGCTGTGCGGGTGCTCGTCGAAGCCGGCGCCCGGGGCGAGGGTCTCCTCGTTGCAGGCCAGGACCGGTCCGAAGCGCAGGTTGTCCGGGTCGTAGAAGGACCCGAAGGAGAAGGCGTGCCGGGTCGTGATCCCGGCGGCCGGGTCCCCGCCCTCGTACCGGTCGGCGCCGCGGCGTACATCAATCATGGGGGCCACCGTAGCCCCAGCCACGGGAGGGGGCCCGGCCCGGACACGGGACCGGACTCCGCACAGCGTTCCCGATAAGGCAGTCTTGTCCCGTGCCCCAACCCGAACGTGAGCATTCCCCCGCGACACACACCGCGCATCCCGCGCCCGTCCATCCGCATACCGCGACGCTGCGCCGACTGGAGAAGTCCTCCGGCCGGCTCGCCGCCAACGCGATCGCGCGGATGGACGAGACCCTGCCGTGGTACCGGGCGATGCCCCCGGAGAACCGGTCCTGGATCGGCCTGGTCGCACAGGCCGGTATCGCCGCGTTCACGGAGTGGTTCCGGCACCCGGAGACCCCGCAGGCGATCTCCACCGACGTGTTCGGGACGGCTCCGCGCGAGCTGACCCGGGCGATCACCCTGCGCCAGACCGTCGAGATGGTCCGCACCACGATCGAGGTCATGGAGGCCGCGATCGACGAGGTGGCGGCCCCGGGCGACGAGCAGATCCTGCGCGAGGCGCTGCTGGTGTACGCCCGGGAGATCGCCTTCGCGACGGCCCAGGTGTACGCGCAGGCCGCCGAGGCGCGCGGGGCGTGGGACGCGCGGCTGGAGTCGCTGGTCGTCAACGCGGTGCTGTCCGGCGAGGCCGACGAGGGCGCGCTGTCGCGGGCGGCGGCGCTGGGCTGGAACTCCCCGGAGCACGTGTGCGTGGTGCTGGGCACCGCGCCGGAGGGGGACAGCGAGCTGACGGTCGAAGCGATCCGGCGCGCAGCCCGCCACCACAAGCTCCAGGTCCTCACCGGTGTGCTCGGGGACCGCCTGGTGGTCATCGCGGGCGGCAGCGACAACCCGATGCAGGTCGCGAAGTCGCTGATCGGACCGTTCGCGGCCGGCCCGGTGGTGGCCGGCCCGGTGGTGCCCGACCTGCTGAACGCGACGAAGTCGGCGCAGGCCGCCGCGGCCGGGCTGAAGGCCTGTACGGCGTGGCAGGACGCTCCGCGCCCGGTCCTGGCGGACGATCTCCTGCCGGAGCGCGCGATCGCCTCGGATCCCTCCGCCCGGGAGCAGCTGGTGGAGGAGATCTACAGACCGCTTGAAGAAGCGGGCTCAGCTTTGCTTGAGACGCTGAGCGTGTACCTGGAGCAGGCGAGCAGCCTCGAAGGGGCTGCTCGGATGCTGTTCGTGCACCCCAACACGGTGCGCTACCGGCTGCGACGTGTGACCGACGTCACCGGCTGGTCACCCTCTGATGTCCGTTCGGCGTTCACTCTGCGGATCGCCCTGATTCTCGGGCGTCTAGCCGACGGCGATCCTCAGTCCTAGACTTTTGTCGGACATCAACAATTACCCCGACGGTTCTTGGTCCCTGTCCCCACGGGCGGCAGGGTCCATCCACAAGAGAGAGTGTGAGGGTGCTCGTACTCGTCGCTCCCGGCCAAGGCGCTCAGACGCCCGGCTTCCTGACTCCCTGGCTCGACCTTCCCGGTGCCGCTGACCGCGTCGCCGCATGGTCGGACGCCATCGGGCTCGACCTTGCCCACTACGGCACGAAGGCCGACGCGGACGAGATCCGCGACACGGCCGTGGCCCAGCCGCTGCTGGTCGCCGCGGGTCTGCTGTCCGCCGACGCACTGGCCACTTCCCATGGACACGGCCGTTCGGCCTTCGGCGCCGTCGCCGGCCACAGCGTCGGCGAGATCACCGCCGCCGCGTACGCCGGTGTGCTCGACCACGCCGACGCGCTGTCGTTCGTCCGTACCCGCGGTCTGGGCATGGCCGAGGCCGCCGCTGTCACCGAGACCGGCATGGCAGCGGTCCTCGGCGGCGATCGTGACGTGGTCGTCGCACACCTGGAGAAGCTGGGTCTGACACCCGCCAACATCAACGGCGCGGGCCAGATCGTGGCCGCCGGCACCATGGAGCAGATCGCTGCCCTGGAGGCCGACAAGCCCGAAGGCTCCATGAAGGTCGTCGCCCTCAAGGTCGCGGGCGCCTTCCACACGCACCACATGGCCCCCGCGGTCGCCACGCTGGAGAAGGCCGCCGAGGCCCTCTCCCCGGCGGACCCGGCGCTGAAGTACGTCTCGAACAAGGACGGCCTCGTCGTCACCACGGGCGCCGACGTCGTCGCCCGCCTGGTCGGCCAGGTCGCGAACCCGGTCCGCTGGGACCTGTGCATGGAGACGTTCGCGGAGCTGGGTGTCACGGGGATCATCGAGCTGTGCCCCGGCGGCACTCTGACGGGTCTGGCCAAGCGCGCGCTGAAGGGCGTACCGAGCGTGGCCCTGAAGACCCCGGACGATCTCGACAAGGCCGCGGCGCTCGTCGCCGAGCAGACGGCCTGAGAGAAGGAGCCCACACAGCATGTCCAAGATCAAGCCGGCCAAGGGCTCCCCGTACGCCCGCATCCTCGGTGTCGGCGGCTACCGCCCGACCCGTGTGGTGCCCAACGAGGTCATCCTCGAGACGATCGACTCGTCCGACGAGTGGATCCGCTCCCGCTCGGGCATCGCGACCCGGCACTGGGCCTCGCCCCAGGAGACCGTCGCCGCGATGTCGGTGGAGGCCTCGGGGAAGGCACTGGCCGACGCCGGTGTCTCCCCCGAGCAGATCGGTGCCGTGATCGTCTCGACGGTCTCGCACTTCAAGCAGACCCCGGCCGTCGCGACCGAGATCGCGCACCGGATCGGCGCGGTCAAGCCCGCCGCCTTCGACATCTCCGCGGGCTGTGCCGGCTTCGGCTACGGCCTGACCCTGGCCAAGGGCATGGTGGTGGAGGGGTCGGCGGAGTACGTGCTCGTCATCGGCGTGGAGCGGCTCTCGGACCTGACCGACCTTGAGGACCGCGCGACGGCCTTCCTGTTCGGTGACGGCGCCGGCGCCGTGGTCGTCGGCCCCTCGGACGAGGCGGCCATCGGCCCCACGGTGTGGGGTTCGGAGGGCGACAAGTCCGAGACCATCAAGCAGACCGTGCCGTGGGACGAGTACCGGAGCAAGGACAGCGCCGAGAAGTTCCCGGCCATCACGCAGGAGGGTCAGGCGGTGTTCCGCTGGGCCGTCTTCGAGATGGCCAAGGTGGCCCAGCAGGCTCTCGACGCCGCCGGGATCACCGCCGACGACCTGGACGTCTTCATTCCGCACCAGGCAAACATGCGGATCATCGACTCGATGGTGAAGACTCTGAAGCTGCCGGAGCACGTCACGGTCGCCCGTGACGTGGAGACGACCGGCAACACCTCGGCCGCCTCGATCCCGCTCGCTATGGAGCGGCTCCTGGCGACCGGAGCGGCGAAGAGCGGCGACACCGCGCTCGTCATCGGCTTCGGGGCGGGACTCGTCTACGCCGCGACGGTCGTTACTCTCCCCTAGGACCGGGAACCACATTCCGGTCCTGCTTTACCCCGTTACCCAGAGAAGGAGCGCCACATGGCCGCCACGCAGGAAGAGATCGTCGCCGGTCTCGCGGACATCGTCAACGAGATCGCCGGCATCCCCGTCGAGGACGTCGAGATCGACAAGTCCTTCACGGACGACCTGGACGTCGACTCCCTGTCCATGGTCGAGGTCGTCGTCGCCGCCGAAGAGCGCTTCGACGTCAAGATCCCGGACGAGGACGTCAAGAACCTCAAGACGGTCGGCGACGCCGCGAGCTACATCCTGAAGCACCAGGCCTGAGCCTGACGAGCGTTTGTCGCCACCTGGCGGTGGCGCCGTGACAATTCAGCACCCCCTGAGACGTGGAGAAAGAATTCCTGTGAGCCCGACCAATCGCACCGTGGTCGTCACCGGTATCGGCGCAACCACTCCGCTGGGTGGCGACAGCGCTTCGACCTGGGAAGGTCTGCTCGCCGGCCGTTCCGGCGTAAAGCCCCTCGAGGGCGAGCGGTTCGCCGAACTCCCGGTCCGTATCGCCGCACCGGCCGCCGTGGACCCGAGCGAGGTCCTGCCCCGGCCGCTGGCCCGCAAGCTCGACCGCTCGGCGCAGTTCGCCCTCATCGCGGCCCGCGAGGCCTGGGCCGACGCCGGCTACACCGCCCCCGCGGGCGAGGACGCCGGTATCGCGCCCGAGCGCCTCGGCACCGTCATCGCCTCCGGCATCGGCGGCGTGACGACCCTGCTCGACCAGTACGACGTGCTGAAGGAGAAGGGTGTGCGCCGGGTCTCCCCGCACACCGTCCCGATGCTCATGCCGAACGGCCCGTCGGCCAACGTGGGCCTGGAGGTCAACGCCCAGGCGGGCGTGCACACTCCGGTCAGCGCCTGCGCGTCCGGCGCCGAGGCCATCGGCTACGCCGTCGAGATGATCCGTACCGGCCGTGCCGACGTGGTCGTCGCCGGCGGCACCGAGGCGGCGATCCACCCGCTGCCGATCGCGGCGTTCGCCAACATGATGGCGATGTCCAAGAACAACGAGAGCCCGACCACGGCCTCCCGCCCGTACGACAAGGCCCGCGACGGCTTCGTCCTCGGCGAGGGCGCCGGTGTCGTGGTCCTGGAGTCCGCCGAGCACGCCGCCGCGCGCGGTGCCCGGGTCTACTGCGAGGTGCTGGGCCAGGGCCTGTCCGCGGACAGCCACCACATCGCGCAGCCCGAGCCGACCGGCCGCGGTGTCGCGGCCGCGGTGCAGAACCTGCTCGACAACACGGGTCTCGACCCGGCCGAGCTGGTCCACCTGAACGCGCACGCCACCTCCACCCCGCAGGGTGACACGGCCGAGCTGAAGGCCCTGCGCAAGGTGCTGGGCGACGACCTCGACCACATCGCGATCTCCGCGACCAAGTCGATGACCGGTCACCTGCTGGGCGGCGCGGGCGGTATCGAGACCGTCGCGACCGTGCTGGCGCTGCACAACCGGCTGGCCCCGCCGACGATCAACCTCGACGACATCGACGACGACATCGACGCGGACATCGTGCGCGGCGAGCCGCGCAAGCTGCCGGCCGACGGCCCCATCTCGGCGATCAACAACTCGTTCGGCTTCGGCGGACACAACGTGACCCTCGCGTTCCGCACCGTCTGACCCCGTACGCACGAAAGGGCCCCGCCCGGCATCTGCCAGGCGGGGCCCTTCGCGTGTACGGGCCGCTCAGACGACCTGGTGGAGCCAGCGCACCGGGGCGCCCTCGCCCGCGTAGCGGAAGGGCTCCAGTTCGTCGTCCCAGGGCTTGCCGAGCAGTTTGGCGATCTCCGCCTCCAGGTCGGTCTCGCCCTGTGCGGACCGGGCGAGGGCGGCGCGCAGCCGATCCTCCGGGATGAGGATGTCGCCGTGCATTCCGGTGACGGCGTGGAAGATGCCGAGCTCCGGGGTGGAGCTGTAGCGCTCCCCCTCGGCGGTCGGACAGGGTTCCGCGGTCACCTCGAAGCGCAGCAGGTGCCAGCCGCGCAGCGCGGAGGCGAGTTTCGAGGCGGTGCCCGCTTCGGCCTGCCAGGAGAACTCGGCTCTCCAGGTGCCCGGGGAGGCGGGCTGCCTGATCCAGTCGAGGTTCACCCGCACCCCGAGCACGCCCGCCACAGCCCATTCCACGTGCGGGCAGAGCGCGCGCGGTGCGGAATGCACGTACAGAACTCCACGTGTCGTCACCGGGACCTCCAGTGTGGGACGAGGTCGGGAATAAACTCCAGAAAACGGACAGTATGTGACGTGATGTAATGTAACGGAAATTATTTGACATTGCGCAACGGGACCTGCGGCCGAAACGCCACGGGAAAAAGCTACCGTGCGTCAGAGGTCATGGTGTGACGTACGGTCGCTCCAAGGCCCGTAAACACAGAGCTTTCACTCAGCAGGACCCCCCGAACGATGCGGGGGCGTCGAAGGGGAGACCATCCGATGCGCACCACCGCTCCGCGCCGCCGCGCGCGCCGGACCCTCGCGGGCGCGGGAGCGGCGGCCGTCCTGCTGGCCGGAGCGGTGACGGGGTGCGGGCCGAGCGGTTCGGGCGACGAGGGCGAGCGCGGGGCCCAGGCCGCGCCGCGCTGGAACACGGCGCCCACCTCGATCGCGGCGGTGGGCGACTCCATCACCCGTGGTTTCGACGCCTGTTCGGTGCTCGCCGACTGCCCGGAGGTCTCCTGGGTCACGGGCAACGACCCCGCGGTCCACTCCCTGGCCGCGCGGCTGCTCGGGGAGGCGCAGGCACCCGTCCACAGCTGGAACCACGCGGTGACGGGCTCGCGCATGGCGGACCTGCCGGGGCAGCTGGCGGAGGCCGCCGGACACAAGCCCGACCTGGTCACGGTGATGGTGGGCTCGAACGACGCCTGCCGGCCCGCGGCTTCGTCGATGACCCCGGTGGCGGAGTTCCGGGCCAGTTTCGAGCAGGCCCTCGCGTCGCTGCGGGCCGCGTCCCCCGCCACCCAGGTGTACGTCTCCAGCGTGCCGGACCTCCAACGGCTGTGGGAGCAGGGCAAGGACGACCCGATGGTGCGGAAGATCTGGAGCCTGGGCATCTGCCAGTCGATGCTCGCCGATCCGCTGTCGGCGGCCTCGGGGGCGACGGCCCGGCGCGAGCGGGTGCGGGCACGGGTGGTCGAGTACAACGAGGTGCTCCGCGAGGTGTGCGCCAAGGACGCGCTGTGCCGCTACGACGGCGGTGCGGTCTTCCAGTACCCCTTCGCGGCGGACCAGTTGAGCCGCTGGGACTGGTTCCATCCGGGCAAGGACGGGCAGGCGCGGCTGGCGGAACTGGCCCACCGCCAGGTGACGGCGGCCGAACCGCCGCGTTGACGCCGGTGGGCAGGGGGCGGGCGTCAGGACCCGCCCCCTGCCCGGTTTTTGGGGGTGTTTTCCGGCCATTCCTGTTGTTACGGTGTGTTACGGGATGTCGAGCGTGGCCGACAGCCGCGTATCGCCGTGCGAGTGGCTCGCGCGGACCTCGTAGGTGCCGCCGATCCGCTGCCAGCCGCGGGTCTCCTCGTCCCAGATCTCGAAGGCCCGGGCGGGCAGGGCGATCTCGGTCTCGACGCTCTCGCCGGGGCCCGCCTCGACGCCCGCGAAGGCGGCCAGCCAGCTCGCCGGGCGCTCCACCGTCGCGCTCCGCGCGCCGTCGGACCCGGTCACCACGGGCGCCAGGTAGATCTGAACGACCTCGCGGCCGGGCCGGCTGCCCGTGTTGGTGACGCGGACCCGGGCCGTGGTGCCGGTGACCTCCAGGGACTCGTACGCCCAGTCGGTGTAGCCGAGGCCGTGGCCGAAGGGGAAGGCCGGAGTGATGGACCCGGCCTCGTACGCCCGGTAGCCGATGAAGAGCCCCTCGCGGTACTCCAGGCGCCCCTCGGTGGGCACGACCTCGGCGACGGGCGCATCGGCGAGCCGGGCCGGCCAGGTCGTGGGCAGCCGGCCGCCGGGCTCCGCGTCCCCGAGGAGTACGTCGGCCAGCGCGGCCCCGCCCTCCTGCCCGGGGAACCATGTCAGCAGTACGGCGGCCACCTCCTCGCGCCACGGGAGCTCGACCGGGGAGCCGGCGTTGACGACGACCACGGTGTTCGGGTTGGCGGCGGCGACCGCGCGGACCAGGTCGTCCTGACGGCCCGGCAGGGTGAGGTCTCGGCGGTCGAAGCCCTCGGACTCCACGCGCTCGGTGGTGGCGACGACCACGACGGCGGTGTCGGCGGCGCGGGCGGCCGCCACGGCCTCGGCGATCAGCTCCTCCGGGTCGCGCCGCGGACCGAGGTGGAGCAGCGAGAACATGATCGCCTTGAGCGGCATCGCGGTCATGTCGGGGACCTGGTAGGTCAACGACACCTCCACCGGCTCCCCCTCGGTGAGGGTGAGCCGGGCGCGCTCGCTGGGGGCGCCGAAGAAGGCCTCGAACGGGTCGGCCTCATCGCCCATCTCCTGGACGCCGTGCCACAAGGTCTCGCCGCCGACGGCGAGGGTGAAGGCCCCCAGCCCCCGGGTGCCGAAGGCGTGCTCACCGCTCTCCCGCGGCACGAACGTCCCGGTGACTTCGATGGTGGCCATCGTCTCGTACGCGGCGCCCGCGGGCAGGTCCTCGCCGATCCACTGGACCTGGCCGGACGGGAGGCTGCCTTCGCCGAGGACGGCGCCGGAGGCGTCGCGGCAGACGGCGCGGAGCTCGAAGCCCTGCCCGGCGGGGGTCAGTTCGTCGGAGGGGTCGGCGCCGAGGGCGTAGGTGGGCGGTACCCCTGACCGGTCGCGGAGGGCGGCGGTGAGGCCGTCGAGCGGGGAGACGACCCGCTCGGGGAAGACGGTGGCGGAGCCGCCGCCGAGGACGCGGGCATCACGGGCGGCGGCGCCGATCAGGGCGACGGTGCGGCCTGCGGCCGCGTCGAGCGGCAGCACCGGGTTTTCGTCGAGCGCGGCCTCGTTGCGGACGAGGACGAAGCCGCGGGCGGCGAGCTCGCGGGCCAGCGCCTGGCCGTCGATGGCCTCCGGGGCCTCGGCGACGACCGCGGGGGCACCTTCCAGGACGCCGACGCGGGCGGCGAGCCGCAGCACGTTGCGTACGGCCGCGTCGACGGCGGACTCGGGAACCTCGCCGGCGCGGACGGCCTCGGCGAGGGCGCTTCCGTAGACGGTCTGCGGGCCGGGCATGGCCACGTCGAGGCCGCCCTCGATGTCGCCGGTGGTGGCGCGGGCGGCCATCCAGTCAGAGACGTTGTACCCGTCGAAGCCCCATTCGCCGCGCAGGACTTCGTTCACCAGGTACCGGTGCTCGGTCATGGTCGTGCCGTTGACC
Source organism: Streptomyces sp. NBC_00190 (assembly GCF_036203305.1). Lineage (GTDB taxonomy): Bacteria > Actinomycetota > Actinomycetes > Streptomycetales > Streptomycetaceae > Streptomyces. The sequence continues at coordinate 2,723,587 of NZ_CP108131.1, forward strand.
TGGTTGTAGGCGGTCATGATGCCCCAGGGATGGGCATTGGCGACGATGGCCTCGAAGGGCGCCAGGTACAGCTCGCGCAGCGGGCGCGGGGCGATGACGCTGTCGACGGTGAAGCGCTCGGTCTCGGCGTCGTTGCCGACGAAGTGCTTGACGGTGGTGCCGACCCCGCCGTCCTGGACGCCGTTCACATAGCCGGTGCCGATGGCGCCGGTGAGGTAGGGGTCCTCGGAGTAGCACTCGAAGTGGCGGCCGCCGAGCGGGGAGCGGTGCAGGTTGACGGTGGGCGCGAGGAGGACGTGGACGCCCTTTCGGCGGGCCTCCTGGGCGAGGAGGCGGCCGGCGCGGCGGGCGAGCGCGGGGTCCCAGGCCGCGGCGAGCGCGGTCGGGGAGGGCAGCGCGATGGACGGGTCGTCGGCGGTCCAGCGCACGCCGCGCACCCCGATGGGGCCGTCGGACATGACCAGGGACTGAAGCCCGATCTCGGGGAGGGCGGGCAGGGACCACATGTCCTGGCCGGCCAGCAGGCGGGCCTTGGTGTCGAGATCCAGCTTGCCCAGCGCCGCCTCGACGGCGTTCTCGCGGGCCTGATCGGCATCGGTCACAGCCGTGCCTCCTCGTTGGGTGCGGTGCGGGTGCGGTGCGGTGCCCCCATCGTGGACCGGATACCTGGCAAGCGGTAGGGTTCGTAATCTCTTCGTGATACACGAATGGCGTACGGTCCTGCTGGCAGCTGTGAACGGAAGGGGTGCCGGGGCGATGGTCAGGGCAAGGAGCGAGGAGCGTCGCGGGGAGATCGTCCGCGCGGCCCTCGAAGTGATCGCGGAGCGCGGCTACCGCGGCGCGTCGCTGGGCGCGGTCGCCGAGCGCGTGGGCCTGACCCAGCAGGGGCTGCTGCACTACTTCCCGACCAAGGAGGCCCTGCTGGTCGCGGTGCTGGAGGAGCGCGACCGCTGGGACACGGGCGGCGGCTCGCGCGCCTCGGCCGGCAGCTGGCGCCTGGACCTGCTGGCCTCGCTGGTGGAGTACAACGCCATGCGCCCGGGCATCGTGCAGACCTTCTCGGCGCTGCTGGGCGAGAGCGTCACCGAAGGGCACCCGGCGCGGGAGTTCTTCACCGAGCGCTACGCCCAGGTCCGCGGCGAGATGGCGGCGATGCTGCGCGCCGAGTTCGGCGAGCGCCTCCCCTCGGGCCTCACCCCGGAGCAGGCGGCCCCGCTGCTGGCGGCCGTCAGCGACGGCCTCCAGTACCAGTGGCTCCTCGCCCCCGAATCGGTGGACATGCCCGCCGCGTTCCGCGCCTTCCTCACCCTGCTGAGGGGCCCGGACGCCCCTTAGGCTGAGCCGGGTGAAGATCGCCGCAGCGCAGCTGACCTGCGTACCCGCCGACGTCCGCGCCAATGCCGCGCAGGCCGCCGGCCTCGCCGTCCTGGCCCGTGAACAGGGCGCCGAGCTGGTGGTGTTCCCCGAGTTCACGCTCACCGGCTACGAACTGGACACGCTGGCAGCCGACCCGGGCCTGTGGACGGGCGCCGACGATCCCCGGCTGGACCCCTTGCGTTCCGCCGGCATCGCCACCGCGGTCAATGTCGCCCTGCCGACCGGCGGCGCGCGGCCCGCCATCGCGACGCTGGTGCACGACGCGGACGGCGCGCACGTGACCACGTACGCCAAGCAGCACCTCTACCGGCACGAGCAGGGCGTCTTCCGGCCCGGCGAGCACGACGGGCGCTTCGAACTCGGCGGGATCCGCTTCTCGTTGGGCGTCTGTTACGACAACCACTTCCCGGAGCTGACCGGCCGCGCCGCGGCCGACGGCTGCCGCGTCCACCTCGCGAGCTCCCTCTACGGGACGGGCGACGGGATCCACGAGCGCGCCACCGTCCACCCGGGGATCGCGAAGGAGCACGGCCTGTACGTCGTCCTCGCCAACCACGTCGGCCCGGCGGGCCCGTGGACCGGGTGCGGCGGCGCGGCCGTATGGGGCCCGGACGGTGCGCTGCTGGCCGAGGCGGACGACCGTACGCCGTCCGTGGTGACCGTCGAGGTCGCGGTGGCCGGGTCTGACGACCCCGGCCGTCAGGCGGGCTCGGGCACCCGGGAGTGGCGCCCGGGGTGCGGGGTGTCCCGGTCCGGGGGCTGCGGCGCGACGGGCCTCCGGTCCGACACCAGGGCCGGCACCACGAGCGCCGCGGCCGCGACCGTGTACACACCGACCCACACGGCCCAGCCGCCCGGCGGGGCCCAGTGGGCGTGGGTCGCCACCCACGAGCCGCTGGTCCCGACCGCGAAGCGGCGCAGCGTCCAGTAGAACGCCGCCACGTCGGCCGCCGTGAGGGCGACGACGGAGAACCCGGCCAGCCGGCGCCAGGGGAATCCCCGGTCCGGGGAGCGCGTGGCGCAGATCAGCACGCTCATCAGCGGCAGTCCGACCGCGAAGGGCAGGAGGTAGCGGCCCTGCCACACCATGCCGATCCGCTCCGCCTGCGAGGCCTGGGCGATCACCGGCACCATCACGACGGCCGCCGTCATGCCGAGCACCGCGACCACTTCGCGCCCACGGCCGTACGCCAGCGCCAGCGCGGCGAACGTCGCGATCACACCGAACCAGAACAGCCAGGTGAGAGCGGGCGCGGGCGTGTCCAGCCAGCCGAAGAACCCGATCATCTGGTGGATGTAGTCGTTGGTGAAGCCGAGGGTGTGCTTCGCGGCCACCGCCGTGGTCAGGTCCTCCGGGATGTCTATCGCCGAGTTGTCCGGGTGCGTCGCCGCCCAGAGCAGCGCACCGGCCGCGGCCAGCCCCAGCAGGGCCGTCCACAGCCAGAGGGCCTTGCGGCGCAGCACCGACCCGATCAGGCCGCGGCCCGCCAGCAGCAGGCTGAAGACCACCGCCCCCGCGAACCAGATCAGCCCGAGCGGCCGGATGTTTATCAGCACCAGGCCGGCGGTGCCCAGCCTGGCCAGCCGGCGGTTCAGCAGCCGCGGGTCCGGGGAGAGCACGATCGACAGCATCGCCGTCCACACCAGGATCCCCGCGGCGATCTCGCCGCCGCTGGGGTTGACCATGCCGCCCATGTACAGCGTCATCGGCGTGGCCGCGGCCAGTACGCCCAGCACCGCCAGCGAGCGCCGCCGCCACTCGGCGGCCGTGACCAGCGCGCTGGCCAGCATGGCCGAGCAGAGCAGCGCCGACACGAAGCGCATGAGGTACAGCCCCTTGGGGCCGTCGACCAGCAGGCTCGGCCAGCCCGTCGCCAGGTAGTAGGCCGGGTGGTAGCGGCCGGCCGCGGTGGTGGCCTGCGTGATCTTCTCGGAGTTCCCGAGCGAGGGTGCGCAGGACGCGGGCGTCCGCTGCTTCCACGAGTAGCACTCGTGGAGCGTGGGGAGGTCCTTGTACCACTCCGGGACCTGCACGCCGGTCTCGGCGAACTGCCCCTCGATGCCCGCCACCACGTGCGGGACCATCACCTTGGGTCCGCCGATCTGCCCCCTGGCGACGGCCGCCGCGCGGATGAAGTGCGCGTGCTCGTCGGGAGAACTCGCGAGCGGGCTGGCGGCGGACCAGGAGCCCGTGAGCGCGAAGAACAGCGCGAAGGCGACCAGCCACAACCGCTTGGGGCTCCTGGCCGACCAGTCGGCCAGCCGCGTCAGTGCGGAGATCATCGGTTTCCTCGAGTCATCGGATGAAGCTCAGCCAGCTCTGGTCGCCGTCCTTGGAGCAGGTACCGCCCGGGGCGAACTTCGGGCAGCTCCCGTCCCGCTCCGTGATCGTGTGCGACACCCACGGCAGGATCCGGTAGGTGCCGTCCTTGGCCGGCATGTACCGGTCGGCCATCGAGGAGGAGACCGTACCGAGGAGCAGCAGGAGGGCGCACAGGGCCCCGATCACCGCTCCTTCGCGTCCCGGGAAGCCGGTACGGGACGTGCCGTCGCCCTCTGCCGTACGCCGGGCGGCGGCCATCCGCTGCGAGACCAGGTGGGCGACGAGCGCGCACAGCAGCAGCCCGCAGTAGAGCAGCTGGTTGTTGGTCCGGGTGTACAGCTGGACGGTCTGCGTCTCGTACATATGCGCGGCGATGTACATCCGCATCACCCACGCGCTGATGAACATGGCGGCGACGGTGACCACCATCGGCCTGCGGATGCCCAGCCAGATCGCGGCACCGAGGCAGAGGAAGGTGACCAGGGCGAAGAGCCCGACCCCGCCGTACTCGCCCGGCGGCGGCCAGTCGCCCACCTTGCCGGGCATGTCCGTGCGCCACATCAGGTAGTAGGCCGGGTCGGTGAAGTTGTCGAAGCGGAAGTTGTAGTCCTTGGTGGTCTGCCCCTCGGTCAGCATGACCGCCAGGTAGCGCCCGGCGACCACGAGGAAGGCCCCCAGGGTGGCGCCGAGGAACGCCGCGCCCTTGAGGCGGCCGGTCCGCCACGGGAAGTACAGCAGCGCGGCGAACAGCACGCCCGCCGCGCTCCACAGGAACCAGCCCGAGTACGTGAGGAACAGCAGGCCGAGCAGTGCGCCGAAGCCGGCGCCCTTGAGCAGCAGGGGCCGCCAGCCGTCGGTCCCGCTGCGGCGCAGCGACACCACCATCGCCACGAGCACGGGCACCAGCAGGACGAGGACCGTCTGGCTGTACGGCTTGTACGCGTCGATCAGCGCGAAGGCCGGCGCCACGCCGAAGGCGAGCGCGCGGACCGGGCTGAGCAGCATGCGCCAGCAGAGGTAGACCAGCGGACCGAAGGCGGCGGCGCCGAGGATCTGGAGGTCCTTGAAGGCGTACGCGGTGTTGCCGCCGCGGAACCACTCGGCGTAGTAGCCGAGGGTGTAGAGGGGGGCCGGCGGGTAGACCGGCGAGCCCGAGGGCCGGCCGTTGGCGACCGCCTGGGCCCACTCGACGATGCGGCCGCTGTCGCCGTTGAGGCCGAACATCGGCCACGGCGTGCCGTGGAGTGCGACGACGGCGCCGGCCGCGACGAAGCCGCTGGCCAGACCCGCGATGGCGGCGGCGGCGATCCGGGCGGCCAGGTCGAAGTGGCGGCCCCGGCGCAGCCGCATCGCGAGCCCCACCGCGGCGATGAACAGCAGGCCGACCAGCGCGAACCGCAGCTGGATCGCGGCGAGGCCGCTGACCTGCGCGATCCGGTCCAGCGGGTTGAGCCTGAAGCCGCGGGCCAGCACCGGGAGGACGAGCGCCGCCGCGAAGGCGACGGCCGCTTCGAGGAGCAGGAGCGTGCCCCGGGAGCGCAGCGTGCCCGAGACCGCCGGTATCGGGCGGGCGGGCGCGGCCGGTCCGCCCGTGGGCAGCACGGACACCGGGCCCGCGGTACTGACTGTCACTGCTGTGTCCCTACTGCTGGTCGGTCCTCGGCCCGACGGCCGGTCGTTGCTGGGGCAAGCCTCTGCCCGGCTCCGGACGCCCGTGCCGAAGCTCCGGGCGGGGCGGACTCAAGGGCGGTGAGCGACAGCCTTGGCACTTGCCGCCATGCATACTACGGGCCCCGCCTGGGAACAGCGGGGCTCGGGAAGGGACCGCCGGCGGCCGGACCGGGGCCTACGCCGAATCCGGGAGAAGGTGCCTGGCGCCCCATTTCCCGAGGTCTTCCAGGGCCGCGTTCAGCTCCTCCCCCAGCGGGGTCAGGGAGTACTCGACGCGCGGCGGGACCTCGTCGTAGACCTCGCGGTGCACGATGCCGTCCGTCTCCAGCTCGCGCAGCTGGGCGGCGAGCACCTTCTCCGAGACGCCCGGGACGAGACGGCGCAGTTCACCGAAGCGCCGCGGGCGCTGCTCCAGCCCCCACAGGAGCGAGACCTTCCACTTTCCGTCGATCACGGACATCGCCGCGGCGATCCCGCAGTGCTCCGCACCGGGCCTCCGTGCCACCGCCACCGCACATCCTTCCCACCTGCTCGCTCACCTTGGGGTAACCACCCACTCCAAAGTGCGTACTTGAGCGCCTCATGGCCTGCCAGCAGGCTAAACGCCATGACTGACAACACACCGCAGATTTCGCCCGCCCCGTTCGTCCCCCTCACCCTGCTCGGCCTCGGCGACATGGGCACCGCCCTGGCCCGCACCTGGCTCGCCGCCGGGCATCCCCTCACCGTCTGGAACCGCACCGCCGCCAAGGCCGAGGCCCTGGCCGCCGAGGGGGCCGTCGTCGCCGCGAGCCCCGCCGAGGCAGTGGCCGCGAACCGGCTCGTCGTGGTCTGCCTGCTGGACGACGCCTCCGTCGGCTCGGCCCTGGACGGCGCCGACCTGACCGGCAAGGACCTGGTCAACCTCACCACCGGCACCCCGGCCGAGGGCCGCGCACGGGCCTCCTGGGCCGAGGCGCGCGGGGCCCGGTTCGCGGACGGCGGGATCATGGCGACGCCGACGATGATCGGCGCCCCTGAGGCCGGGGGATATGTCTTCTACAGCGGCTCGCGCGGGCTCTTCGACACGCACCGGGCGGCCCTGGAGGTCCCGGCCGGGGCCCGCTTCGTCGGCGAGGACCCCGGGCACGCCGCGCTGCACGACGTGGCACTGCTCAGCGCGATGACGGGGCTGTTCGCCGGGATCTCGCACGCCTACGCGCTGATCGAGGGCGAGGACATCGCCCCGAAGGACCTGTCCCCGCTGCTGTCCGAGTGGCTCGGCGCGATGGGCTTCTTCGTCGGCAACGCCGCCGAGCGGCTGACCTCGCGGGACTTCACCACCGGGGTGGTGTCCAACCTGGCCATGCAGGTCGCCGCCAGCGGCACCCTGCTGCGCACCGCCGAGGACCAGGGGGTCAGCGCCGAGCTGATCTCCCCGTACCTGGACCTGATGCGGCGCCGGCTGACCGCCGACCCGGCCGCCCACGGCGGGGAGGACACGGTCGGGGCGATCACCCTGCTCAGGCGCTAGTCACGAGTAGGCGGGCGGCGGCGGACCGAAACTCTCCCAGCTACCGCTGGGAGGTACCCCACCGGCCGTGGTCGCGGCGTCGTCCCCCGTGGTGTCGGCCACGGTCCCGGCGTCGGCCCCGGGAGCCTCGTCGGCCCCCGTCAGGTCCCGCACCATCAGCGTGGCCCCCGCCACGGCGCCCGGCATCAGGAACACGGCGACCAGCGGCACCAGGAACGCCAGCACCAGCGGCACGCCGAAGCCCAGCACCAGCATCCGTCGCGACCGCAGCAGCACCAGCCGCTCGGCCAGGTCCACCCGGCGCCGCTGGAGGGCGACAGAGGTGAGCTCCTGGGTCAGGAAGTACCCGGAGACGCAGAAGCCGAGCACCGGCACCACGGTCTGCCCGATCACCGGGATGAATCCGAGGGCGAAGAGCAGGATCCCGTACAGCACCACCCGGCCGAGCACCTTCACGCTGTCCCGGGCCGAGATCCACAGCTCCTGCCAGAGCGGGAGCCCGGACTCGGGGACCTCGCCGCCCTCGCTCCGGTCGACCTGCTCCGAGAGGGACTCGTAGAAGGGCTGGCCGATCAGCAGGGTCACGGCGGTGAAGGTGATGACCGCGAGGAAGAGTCCGAGGCCGAAGACCAGGGCGGTCAGGAAGCCCCGGAAGAGCGCGAGCCACGGGGACCCCCAGCCGTCGGCGAAGGGAGTGGCCCAGGCAGTGAGGTCGTCGGCGCCGTAGCCGAGCCCGACCAGCGCTCCGGCGTACAGGACGAGGGAGACCAGCCCGGGCAGCAGCCCGAAGCCCAGCCATCGTCCGTGCCGCAGCACCCACCGCTGTCCGGCCAGCAGATACCGGAAACCCCCCGCAAGATCACGCATGGCGTCAGTCTACGGCGAAGGCCGCACCCCCGATCGGGGGTACGGCCTTCGCTCAGGCTGCGGCGGATCAGACGGCGAGCTCGACCGTGATGTTGCCGCGGGTCGCCTTGGAGTACGGGCAGACCTCGTGGGCCTTCTCGATGAGGTCCTTGGCGGTGGCGGCGTCCACGTTCGGGATCACGGCGGAGATCTTGACGATCAGGCCGAAGCCCTCGTCGTTCTTGCCGATGCCGACCTCGGCCGTGACGGTGGAGCCGGAGATGTCGGCGTTCACGTTCTTGGCGACGACACCCAGGGCGCCCTGGAAGCAGGCGCTGTAGCCGGCGGCGAACAGCTGCTCCGGGTTGGTGCCGGCGCCGCTGCCGCCGAGCTCCTTCGGCGGGTTCACGACGACGTCGAGCTGGCCGTCGTTGGTGGCGACGCGACCGTCACGGCCGTTCTCGGCGGTGGCGACAGCGGTGTACGCGACATCGGAGTACTGGATGGACATGTAAAGAGATCCTCCTGGTAATCGCCGCGACTCGCGCCCACGGTCACGACGGTGTGGGGTGAGCCTAGCCGGTGAAAGAAACGATCATCTTTCCGGTGTTCTCGCCGCGCAGCATGCCGAGGAAGGCGGACGTCGCGTTCTCGACGCCCTCGACGACCGTCTCGTCGTACCGCAGTTCCCCGGAACGCAGCCATCCGGCGACGTCCTGGACGAACTGCTGCTGAAGGCCGGCGTGGTCGTTGACGAGGATGCCCTGCAGGCGCAGCCGCTTGCCGATGACCATCATCAGGTTGCGCGGACCGGGGGTGGGCACGGTGTCGTTGTATCCGGCGATCGCGCCGCACAGGGTGGCCCGGCCGCCCACCTTCATCGAGGAGATCGCGGCCTCCAGGTGGTCGCCGCCGACGTTGTCGAAGTAGACGTCGATGCCCTCGGGGGCGGCGGCGGGGAGCTGCTCGGCGACGGGGCCGTTCTTGTAGTTGAAGGCGGCGTCGAAGCCGTACTTCTCCGTGAGGAGGGTCACCTTCTCGTCCGAGCCGGCCGAGCCGATCACCCGCGAGGCGCCCTTGATCTTGGCGAACTGGCCGACGAGGCTGCCGACCGCACCGGCCGCGCCGGAGACGAAGACGGAGTCGCCCTCCTTGAAGGAGGCGACCTCGAAGAGGCCGGCGTAGGCGGTCAGGCCCGGCATGCCGAGCACGCCGAGGTAGGCGGAGAGCGGGGCGAGGGAGGCGTCCACCTTGGTGGCGAACTTCGCGTCGAGCTCCGCGTACTCGCGCCAGCCCAGGTGGTGCAGGACGTGGTCGCCGACGGCGAAGCCCTCGGCGGCGGAGGCGACGACCTCGCCGACCGCGCCGCCCTGCATCGGCTCGTCGAGCTGGAAGGGCGGGATGTAGGACTTCACGTCGTTCATCCGGCCGCGCATGTACGGGTCCACGGACATGTGGAGGTTGCGCACGAGGATCTGGCCGGCGGCGGGCTCGGCGGACACGGGCACCTCGCGCAGGGCGAAGTCCTCGGCGACGGGCCAGCCCTGCGGGCGACGGACGAGGTGCCACTCGCGGCTGACGGCGGGGATCTGAGACATGCGGCGCTCCTGGTAAGAACGAAATTGCTTCACTAGGTGAAACAACCATGCGCCTGGATATTTCATGTTGTCAAGTAAATGGGTACTCTGGATCCATGCCCAGTCGTCGCGTAGACCCAGTGACCGTCGAGGTCGTCGAACTCATCGGCGACGTCGTGACCCGGTACCACATGGAGTACGAGCATGCGGCCGCCAGCCACCAGCTGACCGGCGCGCAGGCCAAAGTGCTGAACCTGCTCTCCCTGGAGCCCATGCCGATGCGCCGCATCGCTCAGAAGCTGAGGTGCGAGCCCTCGAACGTGACCGGCATAGTCGACCGGCTGGAGACGCGCGGCCTGGTCGAGCGCCGCCCGGACCCCGCCGATCGCCGCGTGAAGCTGGCCGCCCCCACGGAGGAGGGCCTGCAGACGGCGGAGCGGCTGCGCGAGTCGCTGGACTTCGCGCGCGAGCCGCTGGCCGGCCTGTCCGCAGAAGAGCGGACGGCGCTGCGGGACCTGCTCAGGCGGATGCTCGGCGGCTGACCGCGGCCCCTACCAGCACTTCCAGCCCAGGAAGCCGCAGTCCTCGGGCGGCGTCGGCGTGGGCGCGGGCGGTGTCGGGGTGGATGTCGGCGGCTGCGGGCCGCCGGTGGCGCTCTGCGACGGCTTCCCCGACGTGGTCGGCTTCACCCCGGGGCGGGAAGTACCGGACGCCGACCGCGACGTCGAGGGCGCGGGGGCGGAGGACACCGGCGCCGGCTGCGCGGCACCCGCGGAAGGCGCTCCGCTGCCGCTCTTCTTCGCAGGCCCGGCGGCGGCCTTCGCGGTGGCCTTCCCCGACGGGCCCGCGGGCGCGCCGGACGTCGGCAGGTCCGGCAGCGGCTCGGGCTGCTGCGGACCGGCGTCATCGGTGAGCACCACCGTGGCGGCCCGGTCGGTGCTCTGGCCGTCGGTGGCCATGGTGGCCACCCCCACCGAGCCGGCGGTCGCCAGCAGCAGTCCGAGCCCGACGGCCAGCACGGTCCGGCGGCGCTTGCGCTGCGTGCTGCGGCGGCGGGCACCGGCTCTGCGCTCGTTCGGTACGGAGAGCACGACGAGCGAGTCCGCGTACACACCGGCCAGCGTGGGCTGCGGCGCGGGCTCGTCCGGCGCGGTCGTGGGCGCGGCGGCGGGCGCGGCGGGCATGAGGTACTCGGCCGGGGTTCCGCACCCGGCGCATGCCAGCGCGCCGTTGAGGTGCCTCCGACAGGCGGGGCAGTAGTTCATAGCGCCCGCAGGCTACGTGGTCCCCGGCAACATACGGATCCCGGGAACGTAAGGATCCTGTGTGGAATCGTGGGCTCCATGACAGCGAACCCGACTCCGGGTGCCCGGGGACCCTTCGGTCCGGCCGCCTTCCAGCTGGTGCTGCTGCGCAGGATGGCGGACTTCCAGCCGGACCTCGCCGACGAGGCCCGCAGGCGGCTCGGCGCCTCGCTCGCGGAGCAGCGGGAGGCGAACAAGCGCTGGCAGGCGATGGTCCGCTCACCCCGCTCCCGCGGCGCCCTCGCCCGCTACCGCTCGGTGCTCGGCCCGCCGCAGTCCGCGCAGCCGCGCAGGATCGGGGACCTGGAGTGCGAGGCCCTGCTGTGGCCGGTGCCGCTCTGGCCGGACCTGCGCTTCGAGGTGCTGGCCGCGCCGGACGGGGCGGTGTGGAACGAGTGGCTGGTACGGGCCCCGGGCGCGCGGGGGCCCGTACTGGAGTCGGCGGACGACCTGCGGCCCTGGTCGGCGACGGTGGACGAGGTGGCGCGCGCCTTCGCCCCGGCGCGGCCGCTGGAGGGCACCGCGCCGACCCGCTGGCGTCTGGCGTTCGCCGCGGCGGCGAAGCCGTGCGTGGCCGAGTTCACGTACGGCCTGCTCCAGCGGGTCTCCTTCGGGGAACCCGGGATCTAGGGGCCTCGCCGGGCTTCGGCTGCGTACCTCGGTGATCTGGATCAAAGACCTCAGCCGAACCGGAGCCGGGAGCCGCGCAGGTCATCGAGGGGAGTGGTGTGCCGGGATCGCAGTTGCGCGCTCTGAGCGGCAGCCGCATTCCCGGATGCCGGGATTTCGGTGGCCCGCCGCCGCCCGGGGAGCGGGACTGTGCGCCGCGGGCGCGGTGTCGGCCCGCGGGGTCAGATGAGGGCGGCGACCAGCAGGGCGAAGGCGGCGATGATGACGGCGACGCGGACGTAGTGGAAGCGGTCCCAGCGGTTCATCTGCTGCTCCCAGTCGGCGGGCCGGTTGTCAGGGGTCCACGTCTTGCTCCGGTTGTTGATCGGGACGAGCAGCAGGATCGACATGATCACGCTGAGGATCAGCAGCGCGCCAGCGGTGACGACGAGGCCGGTGCCGTGGTGGTGCCATCCGGCGACGGCCCAGACCGCGACGAGGATGAGCGAGGTGATGTACCAGACCGGCATCACGGCGCCGAGCATCCGGCCCCCGTGGGCGCGGCCGAGTTGGCCGCTGTCGCCGGGGAGTGCGTCGAGTATCCGGTTGATGACGAAGGCGACGGAGAACTCCACCCCCACCATCACGCCGACCACCACGGTGGTGAACACCTCGAGTGCGTTGAGCATGACGGCTCCTCCTGGGATCTAGCGTTGCTAGTTGATGAGGCAACGCTAGACCTACTGCCGCTCGATTGTCTAGCGATGCTAGGATCGAATCATGTCGGTACAGGAACGCAAGCAGCGGGAACGGGCGGACCGCGAGCGCCTCATCGTGGCGACGGCCCGCGAACTCGCCGAGCAGCAGGGCTGGGACGCGGTCACCACCCGCCGGCTCGCCGAGCGCATCGAATACAGCCAGCCCGTCCTCTACAGCCATTTCCGCGGCAAGCGCGAGATCATCGGCGCCGTCGCCCTGGAGGGTGCCGCCGAGATGGCCGCGGCGCTGCGGGCCGCGACCTCCGCCGCGGACGGCCCCCGCACCCGGGTCACCGCCCTCGCCCGCGCCTACCTCGGCTTCGCCGAACGCAACCCGGCGGTCTACGACGCCATGTTCGAGCTCGACGGCGGCCTGGCGTTCGCACACGAGGACACCCCCGAGCCGCTGAAGGACGCCTTCGCCGCGCTGCTGGAGAGCCTCGGCGAGGTCGCCGGGGACGGCGTCCACCCGGGGCTGTTCACCGAGGTGTTCTGGGCGTCCCTGCACGGCCTGGCGACTCTGACCCGGGCGGGACGGCTGCCTCCCGGGGACGCCGAACGGAGGGTGGAGCTGCTGGTGGACCGGCTCGCCATGATCTGACACGCCATCCCGGCGGGCACGCAGCCGGGGCTCTCGGGCCCCGCCGCTACCTGCCTGCGGCATCGCTTCCGGTCACTCGCGCCCACACGGCGAGCCGCAGACCGCCGGGCCCCGTACCCCGGACGGGCACCCGCCCCGCACGCCGCGATGCTCATCGATCACGACCCGACACGGCCCTCAGCGGCCTCGGGGAAGTAGGGCACGTCCCCGGGGCCGCTTAGGAGGCGAGGAAGGACCGGACGCCCGCCGAGGTGGCGTCGTCGCCGAGCAGGTCGTTGTGCTTCAGGCAGCCGACCGGCGTGTTGGCCGCCCCGGTCAGCGGGACGCTGTCGTCCGGGTTGACGATCTCGTCGCAGTTCGACCAGAAGGTCGCGTACTTCACCGTACCCGGGGTCTCGTCCCCGGCGTTCAGGTTCTTCACCACGTACGAGCCGGGGGTCATGTCCCGGCACGCCTGGTCCCACAGCGCGCAGGCCCACGCGGTGGAGGTGCCCCGGTTGGGCCCGGCCAGCGAGACCCAGTGGCCCACGGTGGCCGCGCCGCCGCCGAACTTCACGTACCAGCGGCTCACCAGGGAGCCGAAGGAGTGCGCGACGACGTCGACCCTGGCGGCGCCGGTCTGCCGGCGGACCTCCTCGACGTACGCGCCGAGCCGCCCGGCGAGGACCTCGTTGACCGACTGGTGGGTGTCGTACCCCCAGGAGAAGAGTTCCGAGTCGGTGTACCCGGCGGCGCGCAGGTCGCCGCGCAGGGCTCCCCAGACGCCCGGATCGGCGTTGTAACCGTGTACGAAGACCACCGGATTGCGCGATGATGCCTGGTCAGAGGCGTGGCCCACCCCCCGGTCGGCGGCATGGGAGGGGAAGGGCGCCAGCAGCGCCAGGCAGAGCGTCAGGAGTGCGAGCGCTCTCTGGCGGGCCGTCAGCATCGGGTCTCCTTTACCTTGTTACGCGTGGGTAGCGCGTGCGGTGCGCGCATGGTGCTGCCTGTCGGTACAGAAATCCACCCCCATGCACGCGCGAGGCACCCCCGGCCGGAGCAGCCCAACGGGCGGTTAGGGCCAAATGTCCGAGATGATATGAGAAGTGACCGGCATTCCGCCGGTCCTCTTGCGTCAGCGCTCTCGGAGGATCTGCCGTGACCGTCAGTCTTGAGCAGTTGCGCCGCTGCCACGTCGCCGTCGACCTGGGAGCCGCCAGGACCCGCGTGTACGTCAAGGGCGCCGGCCTCGTCGTCGACGAGCCCAGCGTCGCCGCGGTGAACACACGGACCGGCGCGCTCATCGCCGTCGGGACCTTCGCCGAGCGGATGACCGGCCGCACGCCCGACTACATCCGGGTCGTACGCCCCGTCTCCGGCGGCACAGTCGTCGACATCGAGATGGCCCAGCGGATGCTGCGCCACCTGCTCGGCGAGAAGCTGCGGCGCGCCCTGCGCCGCAAGCCCCGGCTGCGGGCCGCCGCCTGCACCCCGCACGACGCGGACCCGCTGGCCCAGCGGGCGACCGTGGAAACCCTCGTCGGGCTCGGCGCCCGCCGCGTCGAACTCGTCGACACCCTGATCGCGGCGGCCGTCGGCTGCGGCCTGCCCGTGGAGCAGCCGACCGCGACGATGATCATGGTGTGCGGGGCGGCGGCCACCCAGGTGGCCGTCCTCTCCCTCGGCTCGATCGTCACGGCCCAGCGGATCCCGGTCGGCGGCGAGGCCATCGACCACGCCGTGGTCCAGCACCTGCGCCACGCGCACGAGCTGATGCTGCCGAGCCAGGCGGTCCGGCCGCTCCAGCTGGCCCTGCACGGCAACGGCATCACCGCCGAGGGGCCGGCCTCCACCCTCATCCACGGCCGCGACGTGGCCACCGGGCTGGCCCGTTCCGTCCACGTGGACACGGCGGCGGTGCGCGACGCCATCCACACCCCGCTCACCGCCGTCCTCGACGGCATCGGCAAGGTGCTGCGGGACTGCCCGCCGGACCTGGTCGCGGACCTGACGGACCGGGGGATCATGATGGTGGGCGGCAGCGCCCTGCTGCCCGGCCTCGACCAGATGCTCCGCGACTCCACCGGGATGCCCGTCGCCATCGCGGAACGGCCGGACGTGTGCGCCGTACTGGGTCTCGGCGCGATGCTGGAAGGGAAGATCGCCCCCATGGTCCTCAACCCGCTGGCCGAATGACGAACGCCGGGACGGAGCCCGACGAGAAATCCCCGGAGGAGTCCGAAGAGGAGCCCGGCGAGTCGCCGGCGAGCCTCCCGGTGCTGCTGGAGGCGGTGCTCGGCGTCGGCTCCGAGCTGGAACTCAACACCACCCTCCAGCACATCGTGGACTCGGCGACCGAGCTCTGCGCGGCACGGTACGGAGCGCTCGGGGTCATCGACCCCGAGCGCGTCCGGCTGACCGCCCTCTTCACCACCGGGATCACCGAGGCCGAGCGGGCGGCCATCCCCCGGCTGCCCGACGTGCGCTCCGGCGTGTTCGGCGCGCTCGTGACCGATCCCCGGCCGCTGATGCTGGACGATCTGACGGCGGACCCGCGCTCGGCGGGGTTCCCGCCGGGCCACCCTCCGATGCACAGCTTCCTCGGCATACCGATCCGGGTGCACACCGAGGTCTTCGGCAACCTCTACCTCACCGAGAAGCGGGGCGGCGGCCCCTTCACCGACGAGGACCTCGCCCTGTTGCGCGTCCTCGCCTCGCAGGCGGGGATGGCGATCGGCAACGCCCGGCTCTTCGAGACCGCGCGCCGCCGGGAGCGCTGGATCGAGGGCGCCGCCGCCGTGACCACCACCCTGCTGGCCGGGCGCCCGGCGGCGGACGCGCTGATGTGCGTGGCCGAACGGGCCCGGCTGCTGGCGGACGCGGCGGCCGGGGTGGTGCTCCAGCCGACCCGCGAGGGCGGCATGGAGATCGTCGCCGCCTCCACCCACGGGGACCCGGGCGACCTGGTGGGGACGGCGATCGCCCCCGGTTCGCCGGTGCTGGAACAACTACTCGGCGGCGAACCCGTCTTCATAGAGGACTCGGCCACCGATCCCCGGATGACCACGCACGTCCGGGAGCGGTTCGGGCCCAGCATGATGCTCCCGCTCCAGAGCGGCGGCCAGCTGATCGGCACCCTCGCCCTGCCGCGCGCCCGGGGCGGTCCCCCGTACGACGCCGTGGACCGGCTGCTGGCCTCGCAGTTCGCCTCCCAGGCGGCGCTGGCCCTCGTGCTCGCCGACGCGCAGCACGACCGGGAGCAGCTCGCGGTGTACGAGGACCGCGACCGCATCGCCCGCGACCTGCACGACCTGGTGGTCCAGCGGCTGTTCGCCACCGAGATGATGCTGGAGAGCACCCGGCGGCGCTCCTCGGCCGCGCCGTCGGGCGACACGGTGGGCGACGAGCTGAGCCGCGCCGTCGACGAGCTGGACTCCACCATCCAGGAGGTCCGCACCGCGATCTTCGCCCTGCAGCAGCCGCCGACCGACGCCCCGACGAGCTTCCGCGGGCGGGTCCTGCGCGAGACGGGCGGCGCGGCGGTGCTGCTCGGCTTCCAGCCCTCGGTGCACTTCACCGGAGCGGTGGACGCGCTGCTGCCGGAGCCCGCGGCGGACGAACTGCTGGCCGCCCTGCGCGGCGCGCTGGCCGCGGCGCACCGGCGCGGCGAGGTCACCTCCATCGAGGTGGAGGTGGACGCGACGCCGTACCGGGTCCGCCTGACCGTGGCGGACGACGGCCGCACGGAGTCGGGGACGCGGGGGACGGCGCTGACCTGGGAGTCGGCGCTGTAGCCCTGGCGGGCCGGCCGGGGCCGGGCCGGCTCCGGCGGGGTCCTACGGCCGGCCCGGCCGGTTGGCGGCGCGCAGCGCGATGCGGGTGCTGGACTGCGCCACCCCGGCCTCCCGCTTCAGGCGGCGGAGCAGGCCGTCGAGCGCGGCGGGGTCGGCAGCCCGGGCCCGTACGAGGTAGTCGTGCTCGCCCGTCACGTGCACGACCTCGGTGACTCCCGGGAGCTTGGCGACCTGCCGCTCGAACTCCTCGTTCGTCGTGTCCTGGCGCAGGATGACGTCGATGAAGACGACGAGCCCGCCGCGGGTGTCGGCGGCAGGGTCGACCACGATGGTGAACCCCCGGATCACACCGTCCCGGCGCATCCGGCGCACCCGGTCGGCCGCCGCGTTGGCACTGAGGCCGACCCGGACGCCGAGGTCGCGGTACGAGATCCGCGCATCCTGCTGCAGAATGCCGAGGATTTCCCTGTCGAGGCGGTCCATGCCGCGATTCTCGCAGCCGGAGCCGATATCGGTGCCCGTCCCGCGGCCCGGGGGCCGGACCCTCCCCCCATGAGCGAACTGACGACACCGGCCCTGGCGGGCGCGGTCGCGGGCCTGGGCGTGGCGATGCCGATGGGTGCGATGAGCGTGCTGCTGCTCCAGGAGGCGATGCGCCACCGCCGGGCGGCGGTGGCGGCCGCCGCGGGCATCGCGGCGGTCGACCTCGGGTACGCCGCGCTGGCCACCGCCCTGGGCCCGTGGGTGGCCTCCCACATCTCCCCGGTCGAGGCCTGGGTCCGGCTGGCCTCGGCCGCGATCCTCCTGGCCATCGCCGCCCGCGGCATCGCCGCGTCCCGCCGCCGCCCCGGACTGGCACCCCCACCACCGCGCGATCCGTCGGCCCGTGCCACCGGGCCGGGAGCCGGAACCGGCCCCCGGCCGGCCAAGGCCTTCGCGCGGTATGTCGGCCTCACCGCCCTCAACCCCACCACCGCCCTCTACTTCGCCGCCCTCACCACCGCGCAGGGCGCCGCGCTGCGCACCGGCCCGGCCGGAGCCGCCTTCCTCCTCGGCGTCGGCGCCGCCTCGCTCCTGTGGCAGCAGGCCCTCGTCGCACTCGGCGCACTCGCCGGGAGCAGGATCTCCGACGGCGCCCGCGCGTGGACCTTCCGACTCGGCTACGGCCTCGTCGCCGCCTATGCGATCAAGATCGCCCTTCCCCTTCCGTGAACAACCCCTAGGGTGAGCCCGTGACGACGACCCGCCTCTCGGCCCGCGCGGCCATCGCCTCCGTGACAGACCCCGGCAGCTTCACCGAACTCCCCGCCCCGCGACGGGAGTCACCGGCCGACGGCCCCCTGGCCTGGACCGGCTACGACGACTCCCGCGCCCGCGCCCGCGCGCACACCGGCGAGCAGGAGTCCGTCGTCACCGGCACCGCCCTCATCGGCGGCCTCGAAGCCACCGTGATCTCCTTCGAGTTCGGCTTCCTCGGCGGTTCGCTGGGCGAGCGCACCGGAGACCGGCTCGAAGCCGCGTACAGCCACGCTCGCGAGCACCGCCTCCCCCTCGTCTCCCTCATCGCCACCGGCGGCTCCCGCATGCAGGAGGGGATGCTCGCGCTGACCCAGCTCCAGCGCGTGGCCCGCCAGTGCGTCCTGACCCGCGCCGCCGGGCTGCCCCAGATCGCCGTCCTGCGCGATCCGACCACCGGCGGCGGCTGGGCCACGCTCGGTGCCGGGGCCGACGTCGTCCTCGCGCTGCCCGGAGCCCAGGTCGGCTTCGCCGGGTCCCGGGTGCGGCCCGCGGACGCGGACCCGGCGGCCTACTGCGCCGAGGGGCAGTACGCCGCCGGGCACGTGGACGCCGTCGTCCCCCCGGCCGAGCTCCCCGGGGTCCTGTCCGACTGGCTCCGCGTCCTGACCGCGCCCCGCGCCGACGCCCCCGCCCCGCCCCCGGCCGCGCTCGACGACGTACCGCCTCCGGCGACCGGCTGGGACGCGGTCCGCCAGGCCCGTCATCCGGACCGCCCGCGCGCCGGGGCGTACCTGGACGCGTACTTCGGCCTCCGCCTCTCCGTCTCCGGGGACCGGGTGGGCGGCACCGACCCCGGGATGCTGTGCGGATTCGGGCTGCGGGAGGGCCGGGCCGTGGCGTACGCCGCCCAGTGCGGCACCGCCACCCGCCCGGCGGGATACCGTACGGCCGCCCGCGTCGTCCGCCTCGCGGACCGGCTCGGCATCCCCGTGCTCACCCTGGTGGACACCCCGGGTGCGGCCAACGACGCCGCCGCCGAACACGAGGGCGCGGGCGCGGCCATCGCGGACACCTTCGCGGCACTGGCCGCGGCCGCGGTCCCCGTCACGACCCTGCTGATCGGCGAGGGCGGCTCGGGCGGCGCCCTCGCGCTGGCCGCGCCGGGCAACACCTGGGTCACCCCGGACAGCTACTTCTCGGTGATCGCCCCGGAACTGGCGGCGGCCATCCTCAAGCGCCCCCCGGCGGCCGCCCCCGCCACGGCGGACCAACTCCGCATCCGCCCCCAGGACCTGGTGGCGCTGGGCGTCGCCCGCGGCATCGTCGCCCCGGAAGGCCAGGCCCTGTAGACCCGGCGCGGGTGCTCACCCCCGGCCCGACCGGGCGTAGCGCGCCGGGCTGATCCCGACGTGCCTCCCGAAGTGCCGGGTCAGATGGGCCTGGTCGTAGAAGCCCGCCGCCGTGGCCGCCTCGGCCGGCCGCGCCCCCGCCAGCAGCAGCCGCCGCGCCAACGCCACCCGCTGCCCCGTGAGGTACGCGTGCGGCGGCAGCCCGTACGCCGCCGTGAAGCTGCGGATCAGGTGCGTGGGGTGGCAGCGGTTACCGGAAGCCCGCCCCAGCTCCGCCGAGGCCTCCTCCAGCGTGATCCCCTCGGCCACCCGCTCGTCGAGCAGCTCGCGCAGCCGTACGGCGACACCCGCGCCCGGCGGCCCGCCCGCCGGTGCCTCACGCCCGGTCAGCCTCCGGTGCAGCCGCTCCCGTACGAAGGCCAGCCGCGCCTGCGACTCGAAGGACTCCCGTTCCCCCAGCGCCACGTGCAGCCGGTGCACGCGGTCCCGCAGCGCCGGGTCGAGCAGCAGCGGGGTGTCGACGGCGGCTCCGGTCAGCCGCTCCGGCAGCACCGAGGTGTCCAGGTACAGGACGCGCTTGCGGAAGCCGGCCTCCGTCACGGTCCGCCCGTCGTGGACGACGCCGGGCGGCAGCAGGACCACCGCGTCCGACACCCCGACGCCGTGCCGCTCCCGGTCCAGCGCGAAGTCGACCCGCCCGCCGTCCAGGATCATCAGCGCCCAGGTGTCGTGCACGTGCGCCGGGTACGCGTGGTCGGTGAACCGGGCGTGGAAGACCTCGGCGATGCCCGGCACTGTCGGCTGCCAGGCGGAAACGGTGCTGCGCGGACGTATCGCGGCCATGTCAGGAACGTACAAGACCGCCCGCGGGCACCCCGGCAGGCTGTCCGCATGACAACGCCGCAGAAGGTCGACATCGCCGAGAAGCTGGCCGGTTTCAGCGAGCGGTGGGCCCCGCGCCGCATCGCCCGCGTCAACGACTACGAGGTCAAGGCCGCCAAGATCCAGGGTGAGTTCGTCTGGCACACGCACGAGGACACCGACGAGCTCTTCCTCGTGGTCAGCGGCACCGTGACGATCCGGCTCCGCGACGGGGACGTCGTGCTGGGCCCCGGCCAGATGTACGTCGTCCCCCGCGGGGTGGAGCACTGCCCGGCGGCGGACGAGGAGGCGGAGATCCTGCTGTTCGAACCCACCGGAACCACCAACACCGGCAGCACGGGCGGCGACCGCACCCGGGAACCGGTGGACGCGTAAGGCCCCGGGCGCAGGACACCGGGCCGCGGGCGTCCTGCGCCCGGCGTCCTACGCCTGCGGCGAGCGTGCGTCGTAGCGGGCGAACGCCCGCCAGCGGAGCGCGAGCAGGGCCAGCATGGCCACGCAGGCGAGGCCGCCGCCCGTGATCGCCACGGCCGGGGAGGTCAGGTCCGCGGTGGTCCCGGCGAGGAAGTCCCCGAGCCGGGGTCCGCCCGCGACGACCACGATGAAGACGCCCTGGAGGCGTCCGCGCATGTCGTCCGGGGTGGCGGCCTGGAGCATGGTGGTGCGGAACACCATGGAGATGGTGTCCGCGCACCCGGCCAGGGCCAGGAAGAACAGACCGAGCCACAGGTTCCGGGTGAGCCCGAAGACGGCGATGGCCAGGCCCCACGCGGCGACGGCCACGAGGATGGCCAGCCCGTGTCGGCGGACGCGGCCCTGCCAGCCGGAGAACAGCCCGCCCAGCAGCGCCCCGACGGCGGGCGCGGCCACCAGCAGGCCGACCGTCTTCGCGTCGCCGCCGTACCAGAGCACGGCGATGGCCGGGAACAGCGCCTTCGGCTGCGCCAGCACCATGGCGGCCATGTCGGAGAAGAAGGTCATCCGGATGTTGGGCCGGGTCCCGAGGAAGCGCAGACCGTCGGCGACGGAGGCCCTGCCGCGCGTCCCCTCGGCGCGGTCGGGCTTCATCGACGGCAGCCGCCACATCGCGTAGAGGGCGGCCGTGAAGGTCACGACATCGATGAGGTAGGCCGCCTGGTACCCCCACCAGCCGACGATCAGCCCGCCCAGCATCGGGCCGGCCATCATCCCGGACGTCATGGTCACGGAGTTCAGCGCGTTGGCGGCGGGCAGCTGCCCGGACGGCAGCAGCCGCGGGATCATGGCGGACCGGGCCGGTCCGGAGAGCGCCCCGCACACCGCCTGGAGCGCGACGACGGCGTACAGGAACCACACCCGGTGGTAGCCGAGCAGCGCGGCCGCGGCGAGCGCGGCCGACAGCCCGGCGGCGCCCAGAGAGCTGTAGAGGCCGAGCTTGCGCCGGTCCACGGTGTCGGCGATGGCTCCGCCGTAGAGCCCGAAGGTGACGAGCGGGACGAGCGAGAAGAGTCCGACGAGCCCGACGGAGAAGCTGGACCGCGTGATGTCGTAGACCTGGAGCGAGATCGCGAGGGCGGTCATCGCCTGGCCGAGCCAGGAGACCGTGCCGCCGATCCACAGCCGCCGGTAGTCAAGGGACGTGCGGAGCGGGGTGAGGTCGGCGAATATTCGCCGCTGCGGGCGGTCGGGCACGGCGGTACGGGTCACAGCGGATGATAACCAGGGGGCGCTGCGGCCCTCTGGTCATTTTTCCGGCGTTCGCACACCGGCAACAGTCACCCCACCCGGACCCCGGGCCCCACACCGGGGCGCCCCTTGCCGCTAACTCGCCACTATCACCGGACTTTTGACCGAATCGGCGTACGCTCCCCGCCTCGCGTTCGGCTCATGATGAAAAGACTCGTATGTCCAGGGAGGCGTAGTGATCGAACCTGGCAACAGCACCACGAGCACCGGCAGCGCGCAGAACACGGTGCGCCCCGCCGTTCCCCTCACCGTCGGTATCGAGGAGGAGTTCCTCCTCGTCGACGCCCGCACCTTCCGGGTGGTCCCCGCCGCCCCGCTCGTCCTCGCCACGGCCGGCGGGGTGCCGGGCGAGATACACCCCGAGGGCACCCGCTACCAGGTGGAGATCTCCACCCCGATCGCCCACTCGGCGGCCTCGCTGCGCGAAGAGCTCGCCACCCTGCGGCGCACCCTCGGGCGGGCGGCCCGCGCCCACGGCTGCCGCCTGCTGGCCGCACCCTCGCCGGTCGTGGCCGTCGAGGGGCCGCTGCACCTGACCGACGACGAGCCGCGCCAGCGCGAGCAGCACCGCCGCTTCGGCTCGCTCACCGACACCCTCGTGAGCTGCGGCCGCCACGTCCACATCGGCACGCTCGACGTGGACACGGCGGTGGCCGTGTCCAACCGGGTCAGACCGTGGCTGCCGACGCTGATCGCGCTGGCCGCCAACTCGCCTTTCTGGGGCGGCCGTGACACCGGCCACGCCAGCTGGCGGGCGATGGCCTGGTCGGGCTGGCCCTCGGCGGGGCTGCCCCCGCACTTCACGTCCACGGCCCACTTCCGGCTCTCGGTGCAGACCCTGCTCGGCTCCGGGGCGGCCCTGGACACCAAGATGGTCTATTGGGACGTCCGCCCGTCAGGTCACTGGCCGACGCTCGAGGTCAGGGCGCCGGACATGTCCCCGGACATCGACACGGCCGTCCTCCAGGGCGAGCTGGTCCGCGCCCTGGTGACCACGGCCTTGCAGGAGATCGCGGAGCAGCGGCCCGAGCCGGCCCTGCGGGACGACGTACTGCGCCTGGCGCGCTGGCGGGCGGCCCACGACGGCCTGGAGGGCTTCGGCCTCGACCCGTACACGGGCGCCGAACTTCCGGCGGCCGATCTCGCGGAGGCCCTGCTGGACCTGGTCGCCCCGGCGCTGGCCGCCGCCGGCGACCTCGACCACGCGGCCAAGACCCTGGGCGCCCTCCTCCGGGACGGCTCGGGCGCCCACCGCCAACGCGCTGCCTTCGCGCGCCGCCAGGACCTGGCGGACGTACTGCGCTACCTCACGGACGAAACGGAGAACTTCTAGCCGGGCACCGGATCCCCGGATCCCCCGGAAACGCCAAAGCCGCAGGTGCAATCGTTTCTGCACCTGCGGCTCGCGGTGGGGCGGGTGGGACTCGAACCCACGGCCGACGGATTATGAGTCCTCTTGGGATCTTGGCGGCCCTTGCGCATCAACGCGCATCTGTGACGTTTTCGCAGGTCAGATGGCATGTGCTGCGCCTGCCCCTTCCTGTCTTTGCCGGTCTTTTCCTGTCCTTGTGTCCCCGTAGCGTCCCCTTGGCGTCCCCTGCGCGTCCTCGCGCGGGGCCCTGCGCGCTCCCAGAGTCGGGAAGCCCGCGGTCAGAGACGGGCGCCAAACTCCCGAGCAGCGGATTCCACTTCCAACGCGAAGAGGCTCCACCCCCTCAGTTCGAGGGGGTGGAGCCTCTTGGCCTGCTCGGCCTCACGTCTCGGTCAGCCTATCTCGAACGGCTCCCGCGTGGCGAGCGCCGTCGGCTCAGCCAGTACTGGACGCGGCCGGTGTCCGGCGACGGGTCCTGCGGGGTCGGGCAGGCGTCTTCTCCACTTCTTCGGCCGCCGGTTCCTGCGCCTCCCCTTCGGGCGCATCCGGCTCAGCCGCGGGCTCGCTGGCCGCCGTCGGCTCATCGGTGGACGCGGGGGCGGATTCCTCCAGCTCAGGGCCAGGGGTGGCGTCGATGGGCGGCTCCGTGGGCGGCTCTTCGCCGGTCGGGTCTTCGTTGGCGTCGCGGCTGCGGTTGCCCTGCTCCGCGATGGCGGCGGCGAGTGCGTTGTCGAAGGCGACCTCCCAGGGGCGGTGGCCTACGTAGCGGGGCTTGAACTCGAAGGCGGGCAGGAGGTCGTTGGTGAGCTTGTCGAGGATGAGGTCCGCCGGGTCGGTGTCCTCGGCGTCGATGAGGGAGATGGCTGCGTGGTAGAGCTGGCCGTCGAGCAGGCCGAGGGTGGGAGGTTCGCCTTCGCCGGCGGGCTTGGCGTTTCCGATGATCCACAGCTGGACGAAGGCGCCGCCGAAGATGGGGCGGAAGCCCAGGACCCTGCCGTCCGGGTACCCCAGTTCGGCTGCGCCGCCGACGAGGACCGCGTTGCGGAGGGTGAAGCCGATACCCAGGGCGTTGCCGATAGTTTCGGCGACCTGCCGGGTGGCTTCGTCGTTGATGAGCACTTCGGTCTCCAAGAGGTCGTACGGGAGGGCCCGCCCCAGGGAGGGGAGGGCCCTCGGGTCGGGTTAGAGCTCGGGGTAGGTGCTGGTCCGGTCGCCGAACCAGAAGCCGATGTAGTCGTCGACGATGCCGGCGAAGCGACTGGCGGGGGTGTTGCGGCCGTAGGCGGCCTCGATGGCGTCGATGGGGCCGCGGTGGGGGTGGATGAGCGTGAGGTGCATGGCGACGTCGCCGTCGCGGTTGGGCGCCAGGTGGGCCTTGACGCGGCGGACGTCGCCGTCGCTGGGGGTGATGAGGATGTTGTCGCCGATGATCGTGTAGCGGTCGGCGTGGATCTGGACGGCGACTGCCTGGTTGCGGATCATGTGGTTCCCTCCCTTTCGTTACTTCTATTCTATATGCATTCACGAGGGGCACAAGAACGTGCCGCAATCAGTTTCACCAGGTCAGAGCCCCTATGCGGCGCCCGTCAGGCCAGCTTCCAGACGGCGGATGCGCGCCAGGAACTGAGCGCCTTTCACCATCCAATCCCGGCGCTCATGCGACTTCCGGTACTCGGTCGCCGCGCGAACGTACGGGTCACCTTCGGCCAACGTGTCGGCACAGGCCACCAAGACGTGCGGGCCGAGATCCCACAGGATGGCGTTGACGGCAGCGCCGGCGGCGGCCAAGGGGTCGACGTCCGTCATGGCCCAGCCGAAGTCATGGGGGTTCATCCCCCGGTCGCGCAGGCACTGGGCCGCGGCGCGATACATCCCCCCGGTGCCGCTGCACGGGTCGTTGAACTTCATCCCCGGGGTCGGCGGCTTGTCGGTGAGCAGCATGCGCGCCATCAGGTCGCTGAGCTCGGGCGGCGTGTGAAACTCCGCCAGCGCGTCGCGGGCCCCATGGGACCTCATGACGGTGATGACCGCGCCGAGCACATCCGCGTCGGAGTTGCCTCCGGCGTCTCGGGCTGCGCTGGTGAGGTGGAGCAGGCCGCCGGTCAGGGCGGCGCGGGCGGCCGCGCGGACGGCTTGGATGCGGTTGCGCTCAGGGCGTTCATCGTCGAGCCAGCCGGAGAGGACGACGGATCGGTCGATGAGGTCGGGTCGCCGGATCCACCAGTAGGTCCAGCACTCCCGGAGGGCGGCGAGGAAGTCGTCGTCGTTCAGGTCGAGCCACCAGTGGGCGGCCAGGGGTGCATCCGGCCCGCGCAGCGGCCAGAGGGCGAGGGCGGCGATGACACCTACGGGTATCTCGATCCGGTTGCCACCCTGGGCTCCATACCAGGCGGCTTCGACGGCTTCGGCGATGTCGTGTGCGGCGTGGTGGGGGTTGCGCTGGAGAGGTACGTAACGCCGGTTCGACGGGCGGGAGGCGGGCGGGATCGGCTTGGCGGCCTGGTGCGGGCCGCGAGCCGGAATGGCGATGGTGACGGGGGCAGGCGGAGGGGGCAGGTCGGCAAGTGCAGGACGAAAGGTGGCCGGCGCGGTCGATGCGGGGGCCTTGCGGGGTTGGTCTTCGCTGAACAGATCGAGCTGCATGGCGTCTCTCTCGTTGAGGTGAGGGCGGCCGGGCCACAGCCGCCCTCACCTGGGGGCTACTGGTGGCCGAGGGGGCGGGTGGCGGGGCTTCCCTTCGCCACGAGCTGGTCCCACAGGCGGGTCATCTCGCGGAGGGCGTCTTCTTTGGTGGGGGCGTTGATTGCGGCGACGGCGAGGCCGTCGTCCTCGATCCGCTGAAGCCGACTGTCGTGGGCGGCACCCCCGACCGGTGGCCGCTCGACGGTGACGGGGCGGATGGCGTTGCCGTCTGCGCGGAAGATGACCCACCAGATGGGGCGGGGAGGGTAGAGGGCCAGCACCGCGGTGAGGTGGGCCTGCGCCTCGCTGGCCAGGCGGGGGACGGCATCGGCGCCGGCGAGCTGCAAGGCGAGGTCGAGCAGTTGAGGGGCGGCGAAGTAGCGCAGCAGGTCCCGGTAGTGGGTGAGCGGGAGGTTCGCCAGGTCTTCGGGGCGCTCTCGCCAGCTGCGGTCGAGGGCCTTCTCAATGTTGCTCAGTGCGGCTTTCAGGTGGTGCTCGTCCGGCTGGTGAACGAAGAGGAGTAGGGCCATGGTGCCGAGGTGGTGGGCGTGGGTGGGGATGGAGGCGGGTTCGTGCCGCTTCACGGTGACTCCTGGGTGGGTAAGGCCCGACCACCCCGCCTTGAATATCTATTCTATAGGCACTCAGGGCAGGGGTGGGCGGCGCACAGAAGGATCGGAGGGGGTGGGGTGCGGGACGTCAGGAGCGTTCGCGGGCCCGGATGCAGGCGTACGCGGTGACGATGAGGATGTCGATGCCGATCCAGCCCAGGAGGCCGAGGGCGATCTACTGGAGGGTCACTGGATGCCTTTCGGTTGGGTCGAGGCCCGGGCGGCCGGCGGCGGCCGCCCGGGGGTGGGGGTCAGCCGCGGCGAGTGAGGGTGTCGCACAGGGCCTGGAAGATGACGGCGGCCGCATACATCTCCTCGGCGAGGTGCGGCCGGTCGGCGATGGGGATGAGGAGCGCGACGAGCAGGTCGATGACCTCGTCGGCGAAGAGGCCCGGCCAGTCGACCTCGTCGGAGCCAGTCACACGCTGGGCCGCCTGGGCGAGAACCTCGTAGATGATGTCGAGCACCCCCTCGGCCTCCGGGCGGGTGAGCCGGCCGTCGGCGATCAGCTTGGCCTCGATGTCGTACTGCCCGCAGGTGCCGATCATCGTGCGTACCTCCCCTGCTTTCGGAAGGGCCTCCCCCTTCCTTCTACTTCTATTCTATATGCGTTCGATGAAGTGGCAAAGATCGCCAGGCAGAAATTTCACTGCGGACCAGAACTATTTGCCCAGGTCAGAGGACCCTAGATCCCGGATGTGGAGGGCGAGCCGGGACCCGGCCGCCACCTCTCCGATGCGCATGTCGGGGCCGACAAGCCGTGTGTGGTCGTCGTCCTGGAGCACGCCCTGGTCCACCAGTCCGTCCAAGAGCGCCTTGAAACTCGGGTACCAGTTGGCCGGGTCGCGGCGCCGGCGGTCCTCGTGGAACACGCCTATGACGTGGGCCCGGTCAAGCTTCGGCACGCCGCGAGAGGCGAAGAGGACGGCGACGCCGCATGAAGACCGGCTCTACCGCGGCCGCCATCGCCGCACGACAACGGCAGACCGAACAGAAGCTCGTCCAGGTCGAGACGGCCATCGGCCAGCTTCGCCGCGAACGCGGCCGACTGACCGTCCGGGCCATCGCCGACCGCGCCGGCGTCTCGGCCACGTTCCTCTACGAGAACGAGGCCGCCCGCGCACTCGTGAAGAATGCCGTCGCCGACTCGCGCAGCCGCCAGGACCGGACGGCCCAGCAAGAACACGACCGAGTCGAGGCGTCCTGGCGGGAGCGAGCCCTCAACGCCGAGAGCGAGCTGACCCGCACCCAGAAAGAGGTCTTCGCCCAACGGCAGCAGATCGGCGAGCTCATGGGCCAGTTCCGAGACTTCGACCAGATGGTCCCGGCGAGTCCGTCCAGCATCTGACCACCGAGAACACCACCCTCAAGCACCGCGTTCACCAGCTCACCCAAGAACACCGCAAGCTCCAAGAGCGGCTCGAAGGCGCCCGCTCCAACATCCGCTTCGCCGATAAACGCATCGCCGCCCCCTCGAAGCCCAGCTCCTGGAACAGCAGGAAACGTCTGTTGGCCAGATTGAGTGGCCCGATTTGGCTCTTTCGCTCTCCGTAGTCGGTCCGCTTCGCTTGGCACGCGACACCATGCATCACCGCCAACGAGGACGGAACCATCGCATGACCTCAGCCAGCCCCGAAGAATCCGCCGAAGCGACCGCCGGCGAGGGTATCCAGCAGATCCCGATCGTAATGAGCGTGACGGAGTTGCCCGCCGTCGCAGACGCCCGCGACGCGCTGCTGCGGGCCATCGGCCAGGAAGCTCAGAACCTCACGGACAAGTTCCCGGGCCAGGCATCCAAGGCCCTGGAAGAACTCGCACGGGCCTATGCCCTGGTGACCACCAACACCACGTCCGTCGTCGGCACCACACCCGCCGTCCAATCCCGCATGGACGACGCAAGAAGCAGCATCCACATCACAGCCGACGTCCCCACCCAGCAATTCCACGTTCAGCCCGTCAACCCGGACTTCGGCAAGGCCGAGACCATGAACTACAACACCGCGAGCGGGACACTGTCTGAGGGCTGACCCTCGTGCCAGGCGGTCCCGCCGGACTCCGTCCGGCGGGACCGCCCAACCCCCACCACATCACTGACGCCTACGCGACGCATAACCCCAGCTCAGAGCCAACACGGCAAGTTCGACGGTCGGTAAACTGGACGATGTGCCCCTCATCTGCGCTGGCTAGGGCAATAAGTCGGGCGAGGCGGCCGGGCGCCAGGTGCATCAGGTTGCCTGGCGGAAGATGCACGTGGGGCATCGGTCCGCGCAGATCCGTACGGTTCTGGTCTCCGGGTCGGCGACAGGGTCGACGTGTTCGGTTATCGGTAGTGGATCCCCTTCGGGTGGCCGCCCCGGGGCTGGCCCTGGGCGGCCGTAGAGCAGGTCAGGCGGCTTCAGCGGTAACGGCCGCTGCTGCGGTGTCGTCCTGGTGGGCGACGGCCTCGATGACGACGCCGGCGTATGTGCCGTAGGTGCGCCGGACGATCGCGTTGGGGTAGGCGTTGGAGGGCCTGGTGTGGGAGTCGGGGTTCTCGCTGCCGATGAGGGCCGCCCACCGCTCGTAGGTGCCGGTGGAGGGCCGGTCGAAGTAGAGCTGGACGCCGATCCGGTGGGCGTCGGTGTCGTCGTAGACGGGGCCGAGGTCGATCCGGGGGACGGGCAGGTCGGGGTTGGCCTGGGCGATCAGGGCTATGGCGGCCACGGGGGCGAGGAGATCGCGCATGGTGAGGTCGGTCATGGTGGCTCCTGTCAGGATGCTTCGTCGAGGACGAGGGCGAGCTGCTCGTGGCGGTTGAGGTGGTTGTCGCACTTGGTGCACATGCGTTCGGCGGCACGTCGGTGGGCGCGCACGCCCTGCTTGCTCCCGCAGGACTGGCGGCTGACAGGCGGCAGGAGCTCGCTGTCGTCGGCTCCGTCGACCGCGGCGAGGATGGTTCCGTCGTTCCAGATGCGGCCCCCGCACACGCCGTCGAACGCGGCCTTGGCCGGGTTGACCTGGAGGATGCAGGCGGCTCGGAACGGGCAGCGGCCGCAGACGTGCAAGATCGGGTCGCAGATGTCGCGTAGGCCGCTGATGTCGTCCCACCGGTCTGCGGCGGGCGAGAAGTCGCCGTCTCCGAAGCAGGGGGCGTGGTCGGTCACGTGGGTGTCGGTGGTCTGCCGGGGTCCGGTCACAGGACGGCCTCCAGTTGCTGGCCCAGCCACTTTGCGACGTTCACCGAGACGGCGTTCCCGGCCTGCATGGTCTGCTCGGCCTGGGTGCCGTAGACGACGGTTTTCTCGGGGAACCGCTGGCCGAGGAGCTGCTCGCGGGGGTTCAACATGCGGAAGTGGCAGTCCTCGACGGCGGGTGCGGTGCGCACGAGGCCGGCGGAGTCGCGGGTGGCGAGGGTGTGGAACGGTTCGGCTGCGGTCTTGACGGCGGCCTTGCGGTAGGGGATGACGAGGGTGTTCCGGGCGATGGCCGGGGCCGCGCCGCCGGGCACGACTAGCCCGTGGTGGTTGCCCTGGGCTGTGACAGTCGCCAGCGGGTCGGAGGCCCGGGACGCCGTGGCGTTGTTGCGGTACTCGATGATGAACGGGTCCACGGTCACCAGGGCCTCGCTCTCCCGGGTGAGGCGGGTGCGCAGCGGGACGTCAACGGGCGCTGCCTCCGTGTTCCACGATCCGCCGGTGGGAACGAGGAGCGCGTCGCCCTGCTTGGCGGTGCGGGTCGGCAGCGGCTGACCCCCTACCCCGAACGCCCGGTCGCCTCCGTTCTTGCCGTGGACGAGGTTGATGCCGCTCGGCTCGTACGGGAACTTGGCCAGGCCGGCGCGGATCCGTGCCATGGTGGTGTCCGCCAGGGGCCTGCGGCGGTCGCCGATGCGGGTTCCGAGGTCGCCCCAGTTGATGATGTCGCTGGCTGGCCGGACGTAGGGCTCGACCATGGCGTGGCGGCAGGCCGTGTTGGGGCAGCGGTAAATGTAGTCACGCCGGTACTTGCCGATGCGCTGGTTCTCATTGTTCCAGGACTGGCGGGCGTGCACGTCCTCGCCGCAGTCCATGCAGAAGGCGAGGGGGCGAGGCTCGACATTCGGGGCGCGCATGGTTTTGAGGGTGAAGACCACGTACATGCGGTCGCGCCACTGCGGGGCGCGCAGATTCATTTCGTCTCCGACGTGGGCGCTGGAGACGGAGACGATCTGTGCGCGGTAGCCGAGCTTGTCCATGGCGTCGATCCACACCCAGAAGAGGATCCAGTCCAGCCCGAACTCGACGACGTTCTCCACGATGACGGCCTTGAACTTCTTGGCCTCGGCGGCGCGGACGACGCACCAGGCCGTGGCTCGGGTCCGTTCGAAGGCGTCCTTGGGCAGGGAATTCCAGCCGTCGAGGCCGTCGAGCATGTCGAGCTGTTCGGATTCGCGGCGGCGGCCGCCGGCGGGGCTGATCTCGGTGCAGATGACGGACGCCCACAGCACGTCTGCGCGCGGCAGGTACTTCATGGGGAAGCCGGTGATGTCGATGCAGGCGTGGTCGGCGTTGGGGTGGTTGGCGGCGTGGCTGTCGATGGCGAGCTGCCAGTGGTTGACGCCGAGGACGAGCTCGTACCCGGCTTCGGTGAGGCCGGTACTGCTGCCGCCGGCACCGCACAGAAGGTCTATGACGCGGTTCACGGTGGTGGTGCTCCAAGAGGTCTGCCGGGGCCCCGCCCCGGCGGGAAGCGCCGGGGCGGGGGTAAGGCGGGTGAGGGGTCAGACGGTGCGCAGGCCGCCCGCGGCCTGGGCGACGCGGAGGAAGGCAATCCAGCGGGCCCAGGTCTGGTCGCCGAAGGGCAATTCGGCGCAGTCGTAGTTCGGGTGCGCCTCGTAGCGGTTGAGCGCGGCGGCGATTTCGCTCGGCGTGACCCAGAACCCGTCGCAGAAACGGAGCTTGTACGCGGGGATGGCGTCCGGTTCGTCGTCGGCTGCTTCACGAACGGCCTGGTAGGCAGCTACGAACGCGGCCTTAGCCTTCTGCCGCTCCTCGGTGAGGTCGGCCGTGTCCGAGAAGTCGGCGGGGTCCACGCCGTACTCCTCGAAGGTGGGCCACTGCGGGCGGTCCTTCTCGACCGTCATTCCGAAGTGGGCCATGGTGTCGATGACGCTTGCGCCTTGAAAGGCGGACAGGTAAAGGGAGTCGTTGGGGCCGGTCCCGCGTATGGCGCGGTTCTCACCCACGATGAAGAAGTCGTAGCCCATGTTCGGTCTCCAAGAGGTCTGGGTCGGGCCGCCGCTGCGGCGGCCCAAAGGTCAGAGCGCGGCGGCGCGGGTCAGGTCGAGGCGGTACCGGGCGTACTCGTCGTCCTCACCGAGGACCTCGCACAGCTGGGCCCATGTCTCGCGGTTGTGGCTGGTAAGGCCGCTGCTCCAGTTGCGGAGGTGGAAGATGTCCCAGGTGCCCGTGAACTCGGCGTACTGGCCGCCGGACGTCCAGTAGAAGCCGGTGGCTGTGGCGACCTCGGTGGTGCGGTTGAGCACAAGTTCCAGGCCGGTGGCGTCGAACGCGGCGTCGTGGTCGCAGTCGGTGAGTAGGTCGCGGACAGTTGCCGCAAGGAGTAGGCAGATAGATCGGGCTACCACGGCAGCATCTGCTTCGCGGGCATCGGCCCGAAGGTGGGCTTCGTGGAGGCGCAGTGCTTCAGGAAGTTGATAGCTCTGGCCGGTGGGCTGGGTCACGAGGAAGTCTCCGAGTGGTCTGGATGGCCCGGCCGCCAAAGAGGCGGCCGGGCGGGGTGCTACTTGTGAGCGGCGTGCATGCGGTGCTGCCCGCCACAGGTCATGCAGCGCGGGGCCCGCATGCGGGCCTCGTAGCGCAGCTCCTGCGCGACGATCACGGCGAGCCCGGCAGCGATGCCGCAGGCAAAGGCGAGAAGCCAGGTCACGACTGCCTCCCGTCACGGACGTCGCACGGGCCGAGGAGCTGAGCCATCGCGACCAACACGCCCTGTGCGTCTCCGGTCAGGCGCGCGTTCTCGAGGGCGGCCTCAACCCGTTCGCGCTGCTCCGGGGTCTGCGGGTGGGCAAAGAGGTGGTTGCAGGAGGGCTCGGGATTCTGAGCCTGGGACTCGGTCATGTGGCCCTCGCCTATTCCGGGGTCTGGCCGATGAGGGCGACGGCGACCGTGACGACGCCTCCGTCACCGGCCCAGACCGAGAGCGGCCAGTCGTTGCCGCCCTGCTGGTGAAGGCAGCGCCAGCCCATGGAGCGGAGCTCGGCGACCTCCCGGCCGTACCGGGCGATCGCGCCCTCGGGCTTGGGGAAGAAGTCGGTGATGGGCTCGACGGTCGAGTGGTCGTTCTTGAGGCCGGTGATGCTGACTGCCTTGAGGGGCTTGAAGCGGACCCCGAGGGCGCGCTGCTTGAGGAAGGTGGCGATCGCGTCGAACAGCGGCAGGTGCTGGTTGCCGTGGTGGGTCTGCGCTCCGGTCTCGGTGGAGTCGTAGACGATCTCCTGGATCGTCGCGACGTCGTCCTTGATTCGCTGGACGTGCCACCCCTCCACCTCGTCGGGGTCGGCGGGCAGCGTGTGCTCGGAGGTGATGAGCAGGTAGGAGCCGTCGTTCAGTTCGGCGGTGATGCCGTACATCCCGCCGCACAGCTCGACGTCGGTGACGAGCCCCATGCGGCGGAGCGGGGTGATGACGGGCTCGTAAGCCGACCACAGGGCCTGCCACACCCGGTCGTCGGTGTTGCCGTGGTCGGGCAACGGGGCGAGCTGCGAAGCCTCGCTGTTCATGATCTCTCCAAGAGGTCGTTGTGGCCAACAGTACAGAGTTGGGATCTATCTTTGAAGGCGTTTCAGGGCGCCTCCGCAGAACCGAACCCCTCCCCTGCTTCTTCTATTCTATATGCATCCGTGGGGGTGTCCACATTCCTGCGGGACTTTCGCCCCCGGGACGGAACTTCTTCCCGGGCCGCGTCCTTCCAGTTCCGAACCGCGCTCCTGGCCGCACTCCGCGCCTCCAGCACCGCGCCGGCGCTGAGGTCGGCGCGACGCCGGCGCTCGTCCGCGTCCCGGTGCCACTGGTCCCAGTGGTCATCGTTGGCCCGCCGCTCGGCGTCGCGCTCCCGGGCTTGCTGCCGCTTGCGTTCCGCGCGCGGGTTCGTGCCACAAGCGCGGCAGGAGGGAGCGGGGTTGCCCGCGTGCTTGGAGCATCCCGGCTTCTGTGGCGCAGCCTGCTGGTCGGTGGTACCGACGTCGCCGGAAGGCTCCCCTGCGGCGACAGCCGCGGGGGTAGGGGGGAAAGGAAGAACAGAGGAAGAACCAAGGAAGGAAGGGGTTCCACCGGTGGAACCGACAGGGTTCCCCGCTTGGAACTCCCCGGGTTCCACCGGTGGAACCTGACCCTCGCCTCCCTCAGGGTTCCCCTCGTGGAACCCACCCTGTGGAGGCTTCTCCTGCGGGGCCTGCGCCTTGCCTTTCACTCGGTCCTCGACGTCCTGGGCGGTCATCGCCGGCTTGGCCGGAGCCGCCCGCTTGACGCCCGGCCGCGCCTTGGCGGGGTTCTTCGGGGCGGCCCGCTGGGTCTCCAGGCGTGCCTTGAGGTCGGCGGTGCTGGGGATCGGAGGGATGCCGTTCGGGAAGACGCGGTAGACCGCAGCCCGCCCGGCCTTGCCCGTCTGGACACGCTCCACGAGGCCCTTGGCGACAAGCTCGGTTACCAGAGTGATGGCCCGCTTCTCGTTGACGCCGACCCACGCGGCCAGTCGCGCCAGGCCCGGACGGGACAGACGGGTCTCGTCATCGGCGGAGTCGGCGAGCTTCTGCAGCGCGAGCTTCTGGCTCTGGGTGATCACTTCCTTCGGCAGGTAGCTGGCAACGACCATCAGGTGGATAGACACGGGGCCCCTCGGAGGCGGTGTTTCTGGCAGGACAGGGGGCCCCGCCACCGCGGCAGTCGCGGTGGCGGGGCTGGAAGGCGGGCGGGGCCTGGGCTACCGCTGAACGGCGGTGACCCGGATGGCGCGCGTTGTCTTCTTCGCGGCCGTTCTCATGGGGATCGCGACCCCGGCTTCCTTCATCACGGCCTCCATGCGCTGGAAGTCGGCGCCGGTCTTCTCGGGTATCGGTACGCCGAGGACGTCGAAGGTGTCGATCATGGCCTCGCGGTCAACTTCCTGGACCGGGTTGCCTCCGGTCCATCTCAGCTGGTTCGGGCCGTAGATGCCCGCCGGTGAGTCGTCGAGCTTCGCGCGGGCCTTCTTCTTGATCCGCTGGCCTTCGGCCTCCATCTCGTGTCCGCGTACGTACTCGGACAGAGCCGTCTCGCGGTCCGCGTCGTCGTGGACGAGGACCGTCTGCACGGCGACTCCGGGAGTCTTGGGCTCTCCCCAGCATGGTGTCCGGAAGGGGCAGTTGTCGCAGATGGGGTCCAGCCCCGGCCCGTCGAACGACCGGGTGGCTTCCTCGGGGCTCTCGTACTCCATGACGCGCTGCACCCACCACCGAGCGCGGGTGGCTTCGGCCTTGTCGAAGGGGAACTCCTGGACGTACTCGGCCCCGTTGTCCCGGTTGACGAAGCGGAACCGGATGCGGCCGACGTCGATCGGGCCGAGCCTGGCCATCGGCTTCTGCCCGTGGATGTCCAACCAGCCCACCGTGCGAAGGAGGTCGGCGTACAGGTACGCCTGGCGGATCTCGGCTGCGGTGGCGCCGTACCGGATCACCCGGTCCCACAGGAAGGTGGACTTCGTCTTGATGTCCTCGACGGTGACCACGTCGGCCGGCGCCGTCGGCCGCAGGCGCTTGGGGAGCCGCGCGGCGGTGGACGCGTCAAGGTGGACGGCGTCGACGTGGCCACGGATGCTGTCGTCGGCCACCGCCGTCTCCACCAGCCAGCCGTACTCCGAACGGGCCGATCCGAGGAGTCCCTCGTGGAGGTAGGTGCCCAGGATCGCGGCTCGCTTGTCGGAGGTGTCCGTACGTTCGGCGCCCGACAGGATGTAGGCGGCTCGGCGCTCGCATACGGTGTCGGAAGCTCCCAGCTGACGCTGTTGCGACCGGGGGCGCCGCGCGTCCTGGATGTGCGCTGCGGGCCACAGAGACGGGCTGCTCACAGGCTGGGCGGTCATCAGGCCGCCTCCCCTTCGGACGCGCCGTCGACGCGCTTGCCGCGCTCGACGGCTGCGCGCAGCTTTGCGGCGACGTCGTCGCCTAGCGCCTGGTCCATGTCGTCACGGGGGTTCTCGATCTGTACGAGTCGGTCGCTGATGGCCGCCTGGATGGTCGATGCCTCCTGCCTGGTGAGGCCCGAGGTGTCCGGCCGCGTCTCGCGCCACAGCTTGGCGAGGGCTTCCTTCGCCGAGGTCTCCTCCACGCGCTTGAGCCACGGTGCCAGCCTGTCGCCGGCGAGCAGGGGCATGACGCGAGGCTGGGACTTTGCGGAGCAGCCCAGCCGGTTGAAGACCAAGTCCTCGATGGAGAAGTCAGGCAGCCGCATCGGGCGGCGCTTTTCGACTCGGAGGCGAAGTGACCTTGCCTTGATGATGTGCGGGTCTTCGTCGCGCTTCATGCGCACCCACACGGTGGCGTCGAATCCGAGGTCCTTGTGGCCGGAGACCTTCCATTCCTTACGGCCCGAGATGGGGTTGCCGTTCTCGTCTACGGCAGAGACTTCCTTGCCGCGAGCAAGCACGATCGCGATTCCGGGAAGGGTCTGGAGGAGGTGCATGACCCGCCCCCAGCGGTCCACGGCGTCGTTCCACAAGTTCATGGGGATGTCGATGCCGGCGTCGGGGTCCGAGGCAAGGACGGCCTTGTTCTTCCGCGTCCGCCTGGCCCTCTCCTGGGTCCAGTTGGTGAGCATGCGCCACAGCGCGGATCCGGAGTCGATGACGAGGACCACGGGCGGCTCACCGGCCTCGGCCGCACGGCAAGCCTCCGCGTGGACGGCCTCTATCTGCTCCAGGATGTCGCGGTAGCTGCCGTCATGGTCGATGACGAGGTAGTCGGCGCCGTCGATGGCGGCGTACTCGTCGGCGGACCCTTCGGACAGGTCAATCCAGTAGGTCTGCCCGGTGAGCGGGGAGGCCGAGAACTCGGCGGCGGCGTAGGACTTGCCGCTCCCTTCCTCGCCTTCGAGGACGAGCAGGGGATATGGGACCTGGCCGGTCGGCTTGCGGGTCTTGAGCTTGGGGGACGCCGGTCGCGCCGGCGCCTGCTGCTGGGACACGTCTCTCCAAGAGGTCGTGGTGTGGTCAGGCAGCGCGCAGTGCGCGGGTCTCGAAGAGGTCCGCCCAGTCGGGGCGGGCGCCGATGAGTTCGCGCACGTAGCGGCTGCGGAAGTCGTTGTTCAGCCGGAACTCATCGCCTCGCGTCGCTTCGCCGTAGCGGTAGCGGAGGAGTTCGAAGAGCATTCCGATGCCGATGCGCTGGAATCCCTTGCCGATCGCGTCTTGGACGAGGTTCTCCAGGTGACGCATCACCCAGGGGTTCAAGGCGTGGAAGGCCTCGAATCGCTGCTGGATGGTGAGATCGCGGACGGATTCCGGGAGGCGCACGGGCTGGATGTCGTCCAGGCCGAACAGGGTGGGCTGCTCAAGCGACATGATCCCCCCTCGGGATGATGACCAACGGTTCAGTGTTGGAATCTATCTTTCGATGTGGGGTCATGTCGATCTCGAACAGCTTCGACGGGTTCCGGCGGGTCTCGCATGCACACCTCCATGGCGGTCGATTTGCAGCTCGCGCCACCGCTCGAACGCGACAACGTACCTCTATTCTATATGCAAATAGGGGTTGAAACAAGAACCGATCACCTTAAATGGTGGCTATTCGGCGCCCTTTGCGGCTCCTGGCCCGCGGGGGATGATCCTCGATCCGTGGCCGTCGTACGTGCCCGCGAGGAGCGCGTCACGGACGCTCTCGTTGATCGTCCACCCACCACCGCGGGCGCTCGCCTTGAGCGCCGGCGCGTCCTCGAGAAGAGGTTCGAGAAGCCAGATCGGCGAGCCGGAGAGGGTGTAGTCCGCCGGACGGAGCCGCCCCGTCTTCGCCGCATTGCGGACCCCCGCGCTGTCGGTCAGCCCGAACAGCACCGCGATCTCCGACTGCCCCACCAGCGCAGGGAGGTCTTCGACGCGCGACTCCCAGTACCCCGGCTGCTGTTCCTCTACCAGGTGCTTGAGAACGGCTTCGTCCAGCTGCTTCGGCCGGGGGGTTGTCGTGCCGTACCGCTTCGCGAAGTCGAGCAGCCAGTAGGGCGAGCCCGAGATGATCCGTGCGTACTCGTAGTCGAGCCGCTTGTCGCGGCTGATCCACTGGCTGACCTGAAGCGGGCGCACTCCGTAGAGCGCCGCGAATTCGCGGACCCCCACCAGGTACGGCTTGCCGTCCTTCGCCTGACGAACCACTGCCACTCCTCACCCGCGCCGACTGTGCATATAGATTGTATCCACGGTGTCGGGGGGTCCGGATGCGGCGGTCAGCTTGGTATGGTGGTGGTTCCAAGAGGTCGAGGGCCCCCGCCGTGAGGCGGGGGCCCTCTTCCATATCCGAAGGTGGATCAGGCGGCCGGCGTCAGCCTCGACGCGTCGTACTTCGGCGGCCGCGCGTAACCCAGCAGCCAGCCGAACCGCGGAGAGACGTGCTCCTCGGCGAGGCGGAACAGGCCGTAGTAGGCGAAGATGACGGCCGGGGTCAGGACCCCGGTGACCGCATCGGCGGGCAGGTCCAGGCCGACCTTCAGGGCCAGGGCTACGAGCCAGCCGACGGCCGCCGGAACACCGGTGCGGATCAGGGATGCGTACAGGTTCAAGGCTGCTCCTCGAAGTCGGGGTCGGTCAGGCGAAGAGACGTCGCCACGTCTCGGGGCCGGGGAAGCCATCGGCGTCGTCGCCGCTCCACCCCTGGGCCCGCTGGAAGTCGGCGGTGTTGAGCCGGTCGGCCTCGCCCCACTCGGGACTCGGGCCCACGCGGTAGTGCGAGCCGAAGCCTCGCGCCACGAGCTGCTGCCCCAGGCGCAGGATGTGCTCGTTGGACTCCCCCGGGCCGAAGGCATTGCGGCCGGGGAACGCGGGGGCTCCACCCCCCTGCGGAGGCTTGGTGCCGGTGGGCGGCTTGCTTCCGGAGTCGGCCAGGATCTCCGACACCCGGGCACGGAAGTCATCCATATCGAACGTCGGGTCGACCTTGCCGGGCTGCCACTCCTTGTGGGCGATCACGGAGGCCGCCGTCCACCCGTGCGCCCGGCACAGGGCAGCCGCCCACTGCGCGGCCGCCTCGACCTGCTCCGGCGGCCAGGGGTCCTCGCCGTCACCCATGTTGACGAGTTCGGCGCCGTAGAAGTGGGTGTTGCCGTCGGTGTCGGCCCTGCTGTCGGTCGGCAGCTCGGACTCGGTGCGGACGGCCTGGAGGACCCGACCATCGCCCTTGCCGGCGTGGTTCGTCCTCCCGTGGCCGACGAGGTGAACCACGCCAGCCTTGTCGATGACGGCGTGGCAGAGCGGGCCCGGCAGGTCGCTGTGCCCGTCGTAGCAAAGCTCAACGGAGTAGGCGGTGCCCCGGCTCACCGTGTGATGGATCATGACGCCGTGGACGGGGCCGAACGGCCCTCGGTGGTTCCTGTTGTGGTTCCGCCAGTCGCCCACCTCCTCGACGGTGAGGCCGGCGGCCTTGAACGCGGACAGGACTCGGTCCGCAGTGAGCGGTGTTGCCATCAGGCGCTTTCCCGAACTCCCCCGCGCCGAGATGGGTGTTAGATGTCCAGCTTGGCCAGCAGTACCGCGACCAGAAGTGCAACCACCACGGGTGCAACGAGAGCGGAGAGAGCCAGGCGCCGGTTGGTCCGGGCGTCGGCCGCCTCGCGTTCGCGCTGTTCCCGGAGCTCGCCGAGGTCACCTTCGAGGGTGCCGATCCGCTGCTCGACAGCCCTCTGGTCCGCGGCGTACACGTCCTTGGTGACCATCTGCTCCAGCCGGCTGGCCAGAGCGGCAAAATCGGCGCGAAGATCGTCACGCAGCTGCTGAACCGCGCGCAGCAGCTCCCAGGGCGTGGGATCTTGGGTCGGGCCGGTCACGATGCTCCCCAGTCAGTCGGCCCCACGCCGGTCCTCATTCTACGGCTGTCCGCGATCACGCCGATTCACTTCACGTACGTGACCTTGAGCTGCGGCGGGTGCTCTTCCCCCACGCCCTCGGCACGCCCGTAGTAGTCCAGGGAGGTGCTGTTGGGGTCGAGTGCCACTCCCCTCCAGCTGGTCGAGTCGAAGATCGAGGTGATGTCGATCCACTTGCCGACGTTTCTGCCCCAGTCGATCGTCCGCGAGTCACCGTCGCAGCTGAAGGTCCCCGGCCTCGACCCGTGACCATGCGCCTTGATCACGGCCTTTCCGCCGGCGTTGTAGTACCAGTGGGCGTAGTACAGGTACAGCTCGACCGACTGAATCGAGGCTCCCTCCAGGTCCGATGCCAAGGACGACGGGAATCCGATCAGGGCAGCCTGCACCCCGTTGTTGCTGGAGTAGTACCCCTGAATGCACTGGGAACCGTAGTACGAGTTGTACGCGCCCCGGTTGGCGTAACTGCCCGACCATGAAGCGGTGTAGGTCCGCTCGTACTGCTGCCTGGGAGGGGTAGTCACGCCACCACCGGTGTTGTAAACGCCCGTGTCAGGGATCGCCGGCCCTATGTCCTCCACGTACATGTGGGCTGGCTGCTCGCTCTTGCCGAACAGCGTCACGGTGGTTCCGCCCGGCGCCCACTGGGCGTGGAAGGTGGACAAAAGCCGATGAAGGCCGCCCCCGAGGCTCGCTCCGGACCTGATCAGCTCGACCCGGACCGACCGCCAGGTCAGGCCATTGATCGGGAACACGCGATTCTGAATGACGGGACTGCTGACGGTGGGAGTGGATGCACCGCCGTCACGGAGGGTTACGTGGACCTCTCCCGTCTCGGCTGACGCGGTCACATAGCAATCCACGACGATGCGGTACATCCGGGTCACGTCTGACTGGAAGGCCAGCTCGACGAACCCCATCTCGGCGGCGCTGCCGGTGACCGCGCTGTACTGGCGACTGATCGCGACCAGACCACGGGGAGACTCCGCGAGGCGCGAGTCGAGTCTGATGCCGCCGACGGTGAGCCCGCCGGCGACGGACACGTCGTTGAAGCCCGCGTTACCCTTTTCGTCGATCGTCGCGACCGCGCCGCCGTTGGTACCCGACAGCGTGAGGAAGTTGGCCCTGCCTGTGACCAGGCTGACGCGCTCGTCGCCTCCCTCATCGAAGAGGACGAGGCCAGCCGGGGAGATCTCGGCTCGGGTTCCGCTCGGCTGGGAGCCGATCACGATGCGGCAGGTCGAGTTGTCGAAGAGGACCGACCCGGCCTTGCCGTCGTCGGCGGCCAGCTTGATCCGCCCCAGCACGGTCTGAGCGGGAGCGGCCGTCTCCGGTGCTCCGGACATCGTCTTCCAGCCGGACCCCGCCGCGGCGCTGCCGCTGGTGATCCGACTGTAAGCAAGGACAGCTCCAGCAGCGTCTTCCCAGCGGACGTAGACGTTCACCCGGGCCCCCACCCAGTCGGTCGAGAGCTGGTAGTCGGCGGAGAGCCAGACACGCTGGCCAGGCATCGCGGGGAACGTACCGAGCGTGATGGTCTTGTCGACCGGCGTCGCCGAGGTGCAGTCCACACGCAGGGCTTTGGGGCTGTCTCTGCCTGGAGCCACCACGGTCCAGTCGGTACCGAGGCGGCCCGTCGTGATGGCGCCCTCGAAGGAGGGGTCAGCGATCAAGTTGCCGTCCACACCAATGGCCAGGTGCGCGGCCGTGAGGGCACCGGCTGCGATGTGACGGGCAACGAGGGTGTTGGTCGCAATCTCGGCCCCGGTGATCGACAGGGCTTTGACTTCGCGCGCGGTGAGCGTCTTAGCTGCCACTTTGGACGCTACGACGGAACCCGCCGCGAGCTCGGGTGTGCCGATGGAGTCGGCCAGGACCATGCCGGCGCCGATGACACTGCGTACCTCGGCGTTGTCGAAGTCCGCAGTCCCGGCGGTCGCCTCGTGGTTCTTGATCCAGACAGCCGCCTTGACCGCCCCGGCGGGGGCCTGCACCTGGCGGTTGGTCCTCGTCCAGGGTCCGCCTGGGGCCGGGGTCACCGCAAGGATGCCGTAGCTCAGCACGGCGCCCTGGGCGTCCTGCCACTCCATGAAGAGCCGGATTGAGTCACCGGCCCAGTCCGCCGACACTCGGTAGTCGACGGCAAGGAAGAAGCGGTCGCCGGGAGAGACGGGTAGCTCCGTGATCATCAGAGCCCTCCCTGTGCTGGGAGGAGGCCCCTTCGGCCCCGCCTGCAGGGCTCGTGCGGAGTTGTTGCCGGTGGTCAGGATCCATCCGGTCTTGCCGGTGAGGTTCTGGTCGGTATACGGCCCGTCGAAGCCCGGGTCGGGCAGGAGATTGCCCGTTCCGATGCCCAGCTGGGTGTGCCCGACGGCACCCACCTGGAGGTGCATCCGCCCCACGGCCTCTTCGGCCAGGGCGGTTTCGTCGATGATCCCGTCGAGGACCTCCTGGGCCACGACGGCAGCCGGGCCCACCGGGCCTGCCTGCGGCGACGGGTCGGAGGCCGTGCCGGATGTAGTGCGCGCCATCAGCCGGAAGTACATCGGGTCGACCGCTGCAACGATGAGCGTGCCGCCCCGCGGGGACTCCATCGTGGCGCGGAGGGTGGACTCCCCGATGATGAAGCCGTCCGTGGCGCCGATGTGAATCTCTACGCGGGCGAAGTCCAGCGGTGCCGCGACCTCCTCGAGGAAGGTCCCGTCCCAGGTGACCGCGACTCCGCCGAGGACGGAGGAGACGTACGGGCGCGACGGCTGGGGCGGCGGAGGTCCGTTGACGGCGACGACGCCGGAGGTGCCGTCTGCCTGCTGGCCGATGACGGCGCGCAGCGAGCCGCTCTCGTCGTAGACCTCGATCGCGGCGTCTTCGATGGAGGAGTGGCCGAGGCGGCTTGACCTCTGGAGGTTGGCGATCTGCCGTTCCAGGGCAGCCAGGCGGCCGCCGATGTCGATGTTGCTCATGAGCTTGCCTCCCCGTAGTGGAAAGAGTCCGCGCGGGCCAGGAGGACGGTGACGGTCTCGCCGTCCGCTCCACCAGTCCGTACGCTCCATCCGACGATCCGCATCCAGCTGGCGAAGTCGATCCAGTCGTTGCTGACCGTCGTGAACACGTCGTCCCCGACCTGGAAACTGCCGAGCGGTGCCGCAGGATGATCAGGGCGGATGCTGATCTGCTCGACGGTGCCACGGAGCTGCCGGCGGGTGCGTTCTGCAGTGGCCCGGCGAGCGAGGACGTCGGTTCCCTTCACGTCCGGCAGGGCGAGAACTGTCTCCATGCGCAGGCGGCCGTCGCGGACCGAGTCGACATGCCGACGTTTAGATCGGCCCTCACCGGCGCCGGTCGCGATGACGGTCTGTGCGAACTCGTCGGCGCTGCGCGGGACGGC
This sequence comes from Streptomyces sp. NBC_00190, assembly GCF_036203305.1. Classification (GTDB taxonomy): domain Bacteria; phylum Actinomycetota; class Actinomycetes; order Streptomycetales; family Streptomycetaceae; genus Streptomyces. The sequence continues at coordinate 2,766,266 of NZ_CP108131.1, forward strand.
TGGGCTGTTCAGGATGTTGACTCCGCTGGTGAAGCTGATGTCCGTACGACGTGTGCCCAGACGCGGGTATCCGAGTCGTAGCCGCCGGCGGATGGTCCCGTCGCTTCCCCACTGGGTGTCGCAGGTGTAGTCCGGGGAGTCCACGGCGGCAACAAGGTCATCCACGGCGTCGCCGAGGACGGGCTCCTCCCACCACGCGGATTTCAGTGGATCGGCGGGTGTGCCGACCTTCGCGGTCGACACGGTGGGGTCGACCGCGACGCCGAGGTCGCCGTCGGGGAGGGACTGCGCGTACGCCCAGATGTCGCGGATCACTTGGCAGGGGTCCGCGTAGACGTACGGGCCTCGTCCGTCGTACTCGCCGTGGATGTCGTGTCGCCGCTGGAGGTAGCTGGACCAGCCGGCGGCTTCGAGGGTAAGCGTGCGGTCTTCCGGCGTGACCTGCCAGAGGACTCCTCCCCACCGCAGGTGGCCCTCCCGCTCCACGTACAGCATCGTGTTGCCTTCGTCCATGATGTCCGGTCGCGTTCGCCCGAACCGCGGGGCGAGCGACGCCGTGAGAGCTCCCGGTCCGTTCAGTTCGGGGCCGTACTCAACATCCGTGAGCGGAAGGTCCGGATGGAGAACTTCGCCGGTGAGTGCGTGCTGTGCGATGTAGCGGTAGCCGGTGCGCGTCACAGCACCCCCTCGACGAACTCCACGTCGAAGACACAGTTCGAGCCGCCGTTGACGTCCAGGACGAAGACGGATCCGGCCATCGGGTTGGTCTGGATGCTGAGGGTCTGGGTGGTACCACGTAGGGCGGGGGTGATCTGCGGGGTGTCGCCGAGCATGATGTTCTCGCGGGACCATCCGGTCACAGCATCGTCGTCCATGGTGATCTCGGCGCCGAAGAGGGATCCGAACTTGTGACGCAGGCGCGTGTACGGGTTGCCGGAGAAGCGCACGCCGAGCTGGGTGACGATGTTTGCCGTGACTGCCCAGGAAGGCACCTCGACCTGGACCCGAGCCTCGGTGGGCCAGTCGCTCCACTTGTCCGGGGTGGCCGGCGACTGGCTGTAGGGGAAGCCTCGGATCATCTGGATGCGGCGCTCCCGGCGAGGGTTTGCGATTCGCCGCAGGTCGGTGATCATCGCGGCGGTGACGGTCCCCGTATTGGCTGGAAGGTTGATGCGAGCAAGCGGGATCGCGGAGAAGCCCGGGGGCGGGGCCGTCGCTGTTACGGAGACGCCGGGGATCACTTCGAAGGCGACGATCTTGTCCCGCGCCGGATTGCGAGTGCCTTCGTACTCCGGGTCGAGTACCCGCATCACGACCATGTCTGTCCGTGGAGTGCCTCCGGTGGGGGCAACCGGAACGGATTCTGTACCGATGTTGTACGCGGTGTAGTGGCCTTGCCACGGCACTGCTCGGCCGCGAATGACGCCGGAGCCGTCGCCGACGAGGACGCCACCAGCCGGGACGGTCAGCGGCGTGACCTTCAGGTCGCTGCCCTCCGTGACGCCCTCGGCTCCTCGGGCAAGGTCGCGGACCATCATGCGGAAGCTCTGGGCGCTGTGGGTGCCGCCGTTGGTGAGAAGGGGGACGGGGGTGAGGGTCACGGAGGCTCCCGATCAGAGCGTGGGCCAGGCCGGCCGCCAGGTGACGGTCAGCTGAGCGCGGTTGGTGGGGTCGACGGCCTGCCAGCGCAGCTCGCTGCGGCCAGGCAAGAGGTTGAAGGTGTCGATTCGTGATCGCGGGGTGAGGTTCACGCTGCCGCCGTTGCGGCGCAGGACGGATCGCCAGGTGGGGCGGGTATCGATCTCGATCCAGTCGCTGGCGTCGATAGTGGTGTTCAGCTGAAGGACGCGGCCGGTCTGCACATGCGTGATGGACGGGTTGGCGCAGGGGCCTGTAATCCGCAGTACGGGCCAGGCCGGGGCTGCGCCCTCGACGTTGATCCACCCTGGTCGGCGATTCGCGTCTGGGCCAGGGTTGACCACGATGGGCGGCACCAGGGGGGCGGTGAAGCCCCCGTCAGCGATCATGCCGAGCGGCAAGGTGACCTGCTGGACGGCGTCGCTGTAGAACTGGGGGTCGGCAGCAAAGAACTCCAGGTCCAGGGGTACCCAGCCATACACCAAGGACGTCAGGTCGGCGTCGAGCCGGCGGAGACGTCCCTTGAGGACGCGAACATCCCGGCCGGGGAGCTTGAGTCGCAGGTCGGTGGTTGCACCTCCGGTCAGGCGCAGGCTGGGATCATCGTGGACCTGCTGAAGTGCAGCGAGCACGTCGAGGGCGGCTGCTTGGTCGCCTGGAGTCTTGATGGCTGCGTCAATGCGGACCGTGCGGCCGGCGTAGTAGTCGGCGCCGAGCCAGACACCGTCGGCGTGCGGCGGGTCCACGTCCCCGGTACGGACCTCGGGACGCCCCAGACCTTCGATCGTGGCGATCACGACCGGGGTTCCGGAGCCGATGGCGACGCCGCCCAGCTCGTGACGGTGATCCTTGAGGTCGGCGTTCATCGGATCCCACCTCGCTTGGCGCGGCGCAGCTGATACCCGACTGCGGCGGAGATTTGCTGCTCGGTCGCCCCGGGGCGGTCGATGCGGATGTTCTGGGTCCCGATCAAGGGGGTCGGGCGTTCGTCACGGAGGACGACGACGGTGCGGCTTTCGGGTCTGGCTTCCACCACCCGAGGCGAGTTCACCCCGGCGCGCCCCAGCTGGTATCCGAACCTGCCAGCCACGTCAGCCAGCACCCGCTGAGCCGGGCCCCGCTTGGAGGCCCCCAGCGGGATGAACGCCTCGCCTTCCGTAGCGGGCTCGGCGAAGCGGACGATGCCGTTGCTCGTGGCGTAGACACCAGGCGTCAGGATGCCGCCGTTCGCGTAGGACAGTCCGCGTTTCGCCCGCGCGAGGTCTTCCAGGAACTTCGCCGCGGTACCGCCCAGGACCTGCTGAATGCGCGCCTGCCCGAGCAGAGCAACCTCGATGATGCGGTCCTCGTCCAGCTTCGTTGTGTCGGCGACGTCGTGAATGCCTGTCCCGCTTGAGCGAATCGCGCCGATGATCTGGATGAGGTCGGTGAGGGCATCACCGGATACGACTTCCTTGGCGCGCTTGCTCACGTCGTTGGCATCCCGCGCCGCCCCCTGAGAACGCGCGGCCTCGGCGGCCACCGTCTCGGCCGCCTTGTCCCCCTGCTCAGCCAAGAGGGTCGCCAGATCCGTGTAGCCCCAGGCGGCGATCTTGGCCAGGTTCGCCTCGAAGGCCTCCTGGTTCTCGATGGCCGCCTTCAGCTGCGTAGTGAAGTCACCCAGGGATGCTCGGGCGACCTTTCCCAGCGCCTGGAGGTCGTCGGTCATGTCCTTGATGTACTTGGAGCTGCCGTTGGCCATCCGCTTGGTCAACTCGACACCGTCTTCGCCCATGTCCTGAAGGGCGTCGGCGACATCCTGGCCGGCGCGTCGTGCCACGGTGGCCAGGTCACGGCGCCAGGCGGCGGCCTTGCTCGCAGCCTTGTCCAGGTTCCTCTCGAACAGGTCCAGGTCGAAGACCTCTTCCTCCTTACCCCCCTTCTTCACCTTGCGCATGGAGTCCGTGCGGATCGAGGACAGGGAGGACAGCTCTGCCGCTCCCGGCCGGTAGGACCATCCGGACAGTCCGCCGTTGGCGTACCAGGAGACCTCTCCGCCGAAGCGCCGGACGACCTCTTCCACGATCGACTTGGATCGGGGGCGCTTCGACTCCGCCAGAGGCACGTACGCCTCGCCGTGGGTCTCTGGTTCGGCCCAGACGCGCCAGGCTCCGGCCGGGGCGATCTGCGCGACGTGCTGCTCTCGGACTCCTCCACTCGCGAAGAAGGACAGCACGCTGCCGTTCGCCTGTGGGGCCTGGATGTAGTCGGAGATGCCGTTGCCGTCCTTGTCGTTCGGCATGGGGGTACGGCGGTACAGGATCGAGATGACGACCGGCGGTGGCTGGTTGGCGGTCACGTTGACCGAGATGCTCTTCGAGCCCGGGATGTTCTGTACGGACATGCTGATGGCGTCCAGCGTCGACTTCACTGCGGCCATGTCCCCGGACAGCAGGGCAGAGGTCAGAGCCTGGGCCGCTGCGGTTCCCTTTGTCGCCGCCGCCGTCTGGATCAGCGTGAGGGCGCCATTCCACTCCATATTGGCCTGGCCGCCGGCGGACTGGAATGCCGTGACGACGGCGGAGAGGTCTGGCGCGCTGATGGGCATGTCGGCGCCGAAGATGTTCTGGAGCTGTGTCCGGACCCCTTCGAGGTCACCGCCGAGGAGAGCGGTCTTCATGGCCTCCGCAGCGTCCTTGCCTCCGCGGGCGGCCGTCTCGGCCAGCAGCTTCATGCCCTGCTGCATCGTTGCCCGGGCGTCCTGCGGCAGCTTCTGCGCGGCGCGGCCCATGTCGGCCAGCGCCATGCGCTGCATGACCTGGGAGAGCTGCCCGGGGTTGTTGGTGGCGGAGGCGTCCGCCCACGCCTGGGCGATCTCCTTGCCGTAGCGTTCGGCGATCGCCGGGAGCTGCTCCAGGCCGGCCCGGAAGGCCGGTGTGGAGCGGGCCGCGCCTTCCTGGATGATCGCCTCCAGTTCGTCGGCGACCTTCGTACCGCCCTTGCCGAGTTGGCGTACGAGCTCGTCGAGCATCGGTGCCGCGTCGACGCCGAGCTTGGCGAAGTGGTCGACAAGTTCAAGCCGGCCGCTGGCGGCCAGAGTGCCGAGGTTCTTCTGCCAGTCCCTCTGCGCGGTCAGCTGCTTGCGGAGCTGCTCCATGTAGTCGGCCAGGCTCGCCTTTGCCGAGTCGGCTGACCGCCCTGCCTTGCGGTTGGCCTCTGCGACCTCGTCCTGAGCCGCCTTCCACGCCTTGGCCGGATCGACGATGTCGGCCAAGGCCTTGCCCATGGCCTGCATCTCTTCGCTGAACTTGGGTGCACCGTTCTTGTCGACCGGTAGCGTTGCCGTCAGGTCCCACATGCCGGCGAGTTCGACACGGTTGTTCTTGATCTTGGCGTTGACGATGTCCATGTTGGCGGCGAGCGCGGACTCCTTCTTCACCGCGTCGTCCCACATCTTGTGCTGCTTGGTCAGGACGTCCCGGGCGCGGTCAAAGCTCTCGTCGTAGGTGACGGCCTTGCCGACTTCCTTCGCAGACGCGTTCTTCTTCGCGTTCAGCTCATCGAGGAGGTCCTGGTACCGCTTCCCTCCGTTGAGGATCGCGTCGAGAGCCTCCTCCACTTCGACCCCCGCCTTGCGCAGCTTGTCCACGTCGCCACCGCTCGTCAGCTGCTCGGTCAACTTCCGCAGGCCTGCCCCCTGTTCTCCTTCGCTTCTCTCAGCTCGAAGTGCTTCCACGAGTTCCTCCGTTGCAGCCTTCGCCTTCTGCTTGGAAGCCGAGTAGGCGGCGTAGGCGGCAACACCGATCGTCAGGAGCGCAGCCAGACCGGTGACCGCAAGGCCCGCCCCGGAGAGCACCGCTGGCAGTGCCGACCCTCCCGCGCGTGCGGCGGCTACCTGGGTGCGGAACGTGGCAAGCTGCACGCCGGCCTTCTCCACAGCCGCGCGCAGGAGGAGACCCGCCGCGGCGAGGGCGAGGAACCCGCCGATCAGCGATTTCACCGGCCCGGGAAGGTCGTTGATAGCACCGGCAAGGACCTTGAAGTACTCGCCGATGGTCTGAAGGGCAGGAAGGAGGGCCCTGCCGAGGTCGATGCCCAGGGCGGTTGCCTGATTACGGAAGAGCGCCCACTGCCCGCCGGTGGTGTCCAGCTGGATGGCGTACGCCTTCTGTGCGGCGCCCGCCCGTGCCACCTCGATCGCGATGCCCTTGTAGGTGTCGGCGTAGTTCTTCCCGTCCGCGGCGGACAGCGCCAGCATCGCCCTCGTCGCCCGGATGTCCTTGAACATGTTGGCGATGGCGTCAGCGGAGCCGCCGGTGACCTCCCGGAGCTTGTTGACGACGACGTAGAGCCCGTCCTGGGCAATGGCGGACGCCACGGACTCGTACCCGAGGTCCTTGATGGCGTCGCGCATCTCTCGGGTGGGCTTCACCATCCGCGTCATCATCATGTTGAGCGCGGTGGCGGCCTCGGCCGCGGGGATGCCTGCCAGGGTGATCGCGGCCAGGGCCGAGCTGAGGTCGTCGAACTCGACGCCTGCTGCAGCCGCCATCGGCACGACGTCGCCGAGCTGCTGGGCGAGCTCCTCGAAGGAGACGACGCCCAGGTTGACGGTCTGGAACATCGTGTCCATCACGTCCGTGGCGGCGGACGCGGGCAGCCCGTACGCCTTCAGCACCCCGAGGAGTGCGCGGGCGGAGGTCTCCGTGGTGGTCAGGCCGGCGGACGCGCCCTGGGCGGAGACGTGGAGGATGGACATGGCTTCGGCACCGTCGAAGCCGGTGGACACGATCTGGTAGAGGCCCTCGGCAAGCTGCTCTGCTGTCTGGGGGAGCTCCGTGGACAGGCGGACGATCTCGTCGGTGAAGGCCTGGACGTTCTTCGCCGTGATCTCCTGGGAGATCGTCATGACGTTCGCCATGGCCTTTTCGAGCTGGATCGCGTTGGCGACGCCCACACCCAGTGCGGCGCCGATGATGAGCCCGCCCTGGGCGAAGGCTGTGGCCCGGGCTGCCGAGGCGGCGGCTACTCCCCTCTCGGCGTCCGCTATCTGGCGTGCGGAGGCTTGCGCGGTGCGTGCTGCGGCGCGCTGGGCATCATCCCGGGCGGTGACCGCAGTGCGGGCGCGGTTCTCCGCATCCGCGAGACCCGTGGAGGCGCGCTGGGCGAGGCCGCTGGCGCGGGTGGCGGCGAGAGTCGCGGCGGCGGCTCGGCTCTGCGCGGCGGTGTGGGCCTGTGCGGCGCGGTCGGCTGCGACCTGGGCGGCCTGCGCCGTGCGTGCGGCGGCCGCCGCACCGCTACCGGCGGCGGCCTGCGCACGTGCCGCCATGGTTTGGGCGAGCGCCTGAGCTCGTGCGGCGCGCTCGCCGGCGAGGGTGGCGGCCGTGTGCGCCTCTTGTGCCCTGGTCGCAAGGGACAAGGAGAGGGACTGCGCGCGGTGTGCCCGGGATACGACCTGCTGTGCGGCAGCTGCTCGCTCTGCTGCCTGGGTGGCGCGGGCCTGCGAGCGAAGCGTTTCTGCGGAGGCAGCAGCCTGCGCGCGGGCGAGGGCTTCGGTCGCGGCACGTACCGATCCCAGGCGTGTGCCGACTCCGGCCAGCCCGCCGTCGAAGCTCCTCAGCTGCCCGGCGGCGCCTCGGAGCCCGGTGGTCAGGCCGCCAGTGTTGGCCATGAGGTTGACGTAGAGGTTGTAGGCGCCGCTCACGGCGTCACGTCCTTCCGGGGCCGCAGCCCGATCTTCATCCCCCGGCCCTCGGCCCCATCGGGGACCTGCTCGCGCTCCATCTCGATCAGCTCGCAGCCCGGACAGCGGTAGGGCTCGGGGACGTACGCGAACCGGTCGCCGCCCACTCGCTCGTCCCACTCGGCGGAGCGTGTGCCGCAGCCGTCGCATGACGCCTGGGTGTAGGCGAGGTAGGCGAGCGCCTTCGCCCGGTCCAGCGCCGACCAGCGGCCGTCTCCAGCTCCCGAGAAGTGGCTGTGCGGGATTCCGTAGGAGGCGCACAGCTGCATCTCAGCCCGGAAGGCCGGGTCTTGGATCAGCCTTTTCCCAGGTCGGCGCGCAGGGTCTGGTTGACGACCAGGGCGGTGGTGAACAGCGCCTTGGCGTCCGCGTCCGCCCAGGCGTCGAGGAGCTCCTGGGCGTCGGTCTCGCTCATGCTCGGTACCTCGGTGCCGGTGTCGTCGCGTTCGAGGTGGCACGCGGCGATCAGGGCGGCGGGGAACGTCTCGACGTTGTACTCCATGCCGATATCAGCCTGGGCTTCCGTGGGCGGGTGATCCCGCAGCAGCTGCTCCCACGCCGGACGCGGCAGAGCTCGGAAGGTCAGCCGTAGCGTTGCGGCGTCGAGTTCCCGTTGGGCGTCGTCAAGCTCGCCCTCGGCTGCGAGCACCTCGGGCTGCTGAGCCACCCACTCGGCACGGGCCGCCTCCGAGATGCCCTGTTCGATTGAGGCGGACCCGGCTTCGGTGCGGGCACGTGCGAGGCGGAGGGCGGCTTCGGTGACGGCTGCCTTGAGCGTCGGGTCGTCGCAGATCGACAGGGTTCGCTCGGCCAGGCGGCGTGCGCGCAGGCGCTCCATCTTCGCTGCCCAGTGGGGGTCTCGGGCAACCGCGGCGGGGGGCGGAGTGTGCGTGGACATGCGGCTTCCCCCTTACGCCTTCGCCGGGATCGCGGCGTCGAGTGTGGGCCGTGCCGTGATGCCGAAGCTGACCTTGAACTTGGCGGGCTCGGCGCCGGCGGTGTACGTGGCGGACCGGCTGCCCACACGCACCGGGAAGACATCCATCGACTTGGACTGCGCGATGTCCCCCTTGCGGAGGATCACCACGTACCCCTCGCTGCCCTTGGACAGGAGGGTCTCCAGGGTGTCGTCGACCTTGTCCTCGTACAGGGTGAAGGAGCTGTTGTCCGCCTTGTCCTCACCGGGAATGGACGTCGTGAACTCCGAGGCCATGTCCGGCGTTTCGATGGGAACGTTCTCCAGGGACCAACCCTCGATGTCCGAGATGGCCTCGGCGAGGTCGGTGGCGTTGGCGCCGGTCAACTCCGGCCGGGTCGGGATGTTCGAGGCTGCGGCAATCGCCTTCAGGAAGTAGAACTGCGTCGTTCCACGCCGCATGAATCGCTGCTGGGTGGTACCCACTGATTCTCGCTCTCCGGGGACACCCCTGGAGCGGCACGCACCGGAGGCCCGTCCCCACGACGCCGCGCACAGCGCGACAGGGGAATCAGCCCGTACCGGAATCGGCCGGACGTCCGCGAGGGGGCCTCCGCGGTGAGGGCGGTGCTGTTCAGGAGAGCGACGTCACCTCAACCACATACCGCTGCACGTAACTGTATATGCCGCCGGCGACAGCGACGCCCTCCTCCTTGTCCAGTCCACGGCGGAGCACAGCGCATCCCGGGATGGTGATGTCGGTGGTGTAGGAGCCGCTGCCGCTGCTCTTTCGCCCGAGCATGGCGGTCCGGACACGGTCGGCCATCCATTCGGCTTGCTCAGCTGTCGTGGCCACGCTCGTGACTTGCAGCAGGGCGCGGGCGTCGCCGTCGGCTTGGCCGTACGGCGGCCCGTCGGTTGTCAGACCGAGGGGGTAGAGAACCGCGTACGGGACTTGGGCACCGGTGGGCGTGCTGGACGCCGTTGGCGCGGTGCCGTACCCGCAGCTCCTGGTCGTGGCGGTCGCCAGCATCTTCTGTACGGCGAGGGAGACCTCGCGGCCGGAGACGGGCACTGCTCCTCCTATCTGGCTGCGGAACCTGGCCGCAGGCGTGGTCCGTTAGGCGACTGCACTTCGGGCCGGTCAGTCACTGATTGAGTCGCCGAGGGCGGCGAGAAAGATGGGCCGTATCTCTTCGATCGCGGGCCCGACGTGTGGCAGCGGAGCCTGGTTGTAGATCCGGCCGAGGCTGTCCGATCCGACGAAGCCGTACTCCAAGCGCCGGGCTTGGGGCTTGTTCGTGCCGACGGTGGCGGTCACCGTGACGCCGTCTGTCGAGACCTCGTGGGTCCAGCTGCGCCGGTAGTCGCCGGTGGGTGCGTTGGGCCCCGGCCGTCCGGAGGCCCGTGCCTTGATGCGGGTCTCCAGGAGCATGGCGTGGTGCTGGACGACCGAGAGCGTTTCCGGCAAAGTCCGGACCGCCCGGGCGTCCAGGAGCGCCGCGATCTGAGCGGCGTTCGTGTAGACGCCTGCGGCGCCGTGGGCGTTCGGGTGGGGGTTAGACGCGGAGGGCATCGGGCTCCTCCTCCTCGCCTCGGGCCCACTGCCGAAGCTGTTCGACGATGGCTGCTGTGAACCCGTGCCGCCCGCCGGCCAAGTCCAATCGGTGCATGGCGGCCTGTTCCAGGAGCGGGATGTCGATCGCCGCGAGGAAGCGTTCGGCCGCCTCGCCGGGTTCGTGGGGGATGCCGACTGCGACCTGGGCGAGACCGTTGTACTCGGTGACAGGACGCCCGGGCGCGAACTGGAGCACCAGTTGAGCTGGTTGCCCAGCTACGTGGTGCAGGCTGTAGCCGTGGACGAGGCTGGAGATGTCCACCCCGTCGAGGGCGACTGCCCCTCCGCCGGCGTGGGAGGTGATTCGGACGTGGTGAGGATCTGTGAGCGGACTGTTCGCGATCTCCATGATTCGAGCGTATGCGCGATCTCGGGCGGCCCGGATTCGCTCTAGGGCGGGGTGACTTCGTCGAGGCGAGTCACTCGGACCAGCTCAACGGTCGATGCCTCTGACGGGTCGAGGACCTGCCAGACCCGGCCGAGCGTCGCGGGGCTTCCGGATCTCGCGGCGATGACCTGTACCCGGTCGTACCGGCCTGGGAGCGGAGCTCCCAGTGGTGTGAGCAGTCGGTACCAGGAGACCGTGTCGTCCAGCCACTGCCGTCCGACGATTCCCTCTGCTGTCACCTGCCCATGCCCGGACAGGACGGCACCGGGGCCCTCGTAGACGTGCTCTACCGGCACCTCGCCCACGAGGCCGGTGGCCGGGTCAAGCGGAGCGGTCCCGGTTGGCCGGGTGATGCGGACCGTGTCGACCAGAAGGGCGGCTTCAAGGTGGCGGCGCACCTCTTCCGGGTCGATGCCTGTCGTCACGGCGTTCCACCTGTTCGCTGCGTGTCCTGGTCGACCCATGTCGTGCGGACCACGCTGAGGGTGGCGGTCTCACCTATGTCCAGCACGCGCCAGGTGCGGCCGATCGCTGACGGGTCGGCCGCCTGCATGACGCGAACGGTGTCTTCTCTGGAGGCGACAGGCGCATCGAGGGGCGTCAGGAGTCTGTACCGGGAGCGTGTGTCGTCCACGTACGCCTGCCCCGCCAGGTGAAGAACCACGGAAGGCCCGTCAGCGGGAAAGAGCGCACCAGGCCCTTCGTAGACCACGACCGGAGGCCCTGGTTCGTATTGACCGGTGTCCGGGTTGAACACCGGTTCACCCTTGCGCTCGATCCTGACCCTGCTGGTGAGGATCTTCTTCTCGACGATCGCGCTGACGCCCCCCAGAGTCAGCCCCTCAGTGGGAGTGCTCATGCCCTGAGGGTATGCCGATCCACTGACACAGTCGGCCACGCCCCGTCTGATACACCTCCTGGTCTGGATGAGTCGGGGTAAGGGGTTATGGCGTGTTCGATGGGTCACCCGTCGCACCGGACAGCCCCCAACCCGGGGGGGGACCAACAGGGTCAAGACGCAGCCGAGCAGCACAGACGTGACTCGCAACCGATCCATTCGTTGACCGGGCATGACCATCTTTGGCAAAGCGCATCTTGCGGGGGGTGTGCTCCTCGCGGCCGCACTCGTCGGCGGCATCGCCGCATCTGCTCAGGCGCAACCCACACCTGGCAACCAGGGCGTCGGCAGCACCCTCGACGGCGGCGACTCCAACCAGGGCTACTCCACCACCTACTTCCCCGGCAGCTTCTACCACCCCGGCGGCTACTACGGGGGCCGAAACTACTTCCGCGGCTACTACGACGCCCGCTACTACCACCTCTTCTACGGTGGCGGCCGCCTGTAGCCCTGCGGATCTGTTGCTATCCGCTACTGAGCACTGCACGACCAAGGCTCCACCTGGCTTCCGTCCAAGTGGAGCTTCCTGTCGTCTGGCTGCATGACCCACCGGACAGTCTCTAGGGGGTAACGCGCAGCGTCAGTTCGCGAAGCCGGCGGCCGGTGGTGATGATGTCGTATCGGCGCGCGTTGTTGAGAGCCGCCTTGGTGAGGGCCTTGCGGTGGTGGTGGTCCCGGCCCATCTCGTCCAGGGCGTCGGCCAGCGAGCGCGGATCGCCGGGGATATAGGGAACGCCGGTGCTGCCGAGGATTTCCCTCACGCCGGGAAGGTCGGAGTAGGCCACGGGAAGGCCGTGGGCTTGGGCCTCGATCACGACGAGTCCAAAGGCTTCCATGCCTCTGGTCGTGAAGACGAAGGCATCGAAGTTCGGAAGGCGGCGCCACAGTTCGGCGCGGGGAAGGAACGGGTCGAAATGGACCCGTTCCTGTAGCCCGAGTTCGTTGGCCCGCTGTTCCAGGTGTTCTCGTCGAATTCCGTGGCCGATGATGGTCAGGTGGTGCGGCTGATGGGTCAGGGCGAGGGCTTCGACGGCGGTGATCGTGGATTTGTTGTCGTCCAGGCGGCCGGCGTGCACCAGGGAGAGAGGGCCGCTGCCGGTTGGCGGCCGGTCGCGTAACCGGGCGTGCCTCAGATGGATCCCCCACGGGATGACGGTGAGACGGTCGGTGAATCGCTGTCCGGTGAGACGGTCGATGCGGTCCGCGAAGGCGAAGGTCGGGGCCACGATCGCGGCGCTCGCCGCAGCGACTTCGTTCAGGCCTTCGCGCTCCCGGGCGCTGTGCTCGGCCGCCATGATGTCGGGGCCGTGGGCGATGGCGATGATCGGGATGTTTCCGGCGGTTCGGGCGAAGGCCTGGCTGAGAGCGAATCCGAGGTACTGGGCGTGAATGGCGTGCGGCTGGATCGTCTCGATGAGCGCACCGACCTCACGCGTCAGTTCGTCGAGGTAGGGGTCGAAGCCCGGGCCGTGTGGGCGCTTCGTCGTGGACAGGGTGATCAGCTGACCGAACGCGGTCTGCCAGACCTGATCGACCGGTTCCCTGCCGAGGAAGGTCGTGTGGGTCTCGGGCATCGCGCCGTAGAGATCATTGACGAGGATCATGCTGCCGGAAGAAGGCGCCGAGGTGCGATTGATGCCAGTCAGGATGTTCAGGAACTTGGCGGCCATGCGGAACCCCGATCATCGAAAGAACCGGTGGGTTGAAATTGGAGATCGCGCCTCGACGACTCGTGCATCAGGGGTGCGTTCTACGTCTCGCGCCGGCGGGGAGGTGCCCACCACGACGCCAGGTGCGGCGTGACAACGGCCACGACCTCCTCGACCGGATGTAAATAGCCCTTACCGTCCTGTTCTGCCGCCCACATCCTGACTGACGCTCGGGGATAGACGGGACTTATTCCAATCTCGCCCTTGGGGAGGATTCCGTTGAATGGCGTGGCTATTCCCTCACTGTTCCAGTAGTCCCACGCCTCAAGAGCCTTGGATTTCTCGAAGCAGTGGTACAACTCCCGATAGCGGCCCATGTACCGGGTCTCGCGGAAGACCATCTGGCCGAGCAGTCCCGGCGCGGTCTTCTGGATCGTGCTGAGGTCAGCGCCCTGGAAGGTGACCGATGCCGCGTCCTGGGACGGGTGCAGCGCAGTCCGGGCGAGCAGGTGGGACAGCCGTCGGCGGACGTACTCGGCAACTCCCGGGCCGAGAGCGGGTTCTATGCCCTCGATGAGCTGGACGAGCCGGTGATGGCGCGGCTTGAAACGGGCCAGGTCGAACAGTTGGTCCATGCCGTCCACGGCTGCGAAGGCGAGCCGTTTGTAGAGCAGGTTGTTCAGCTCGCCCGCCTGAGCGTAGGTCTTGGTCTCCGGGGTGGTGGAGTGGAGCATCAGGTATTCGGACAGCACCTCGAAGTACAGGTATCCGAGGAACGGCACGGCACGTACGGCGTCGGCCAGCTGGTTGATGAAGTCGGGTGCCGGCGTGGCGTGGCCGGTGGCGTTGCGCAGGGCGAGGTCGAGGAACACGGCCGCGGCGTGCAGGCCGGCCAGGACGGCGCGGTCGAGCTGGTCGGTCTCGGCCGGGGTGAGGAAGCTCTGGTAGCGGAGGTAGGTGCGCAGGTGGATGGCGCCGAGATGCAGGTAGTCGACGCCCTTGGGCGGGATCGGGGCATCCGGGGTGACTTCGAGGATCACGGGCGTGGTGTCGGGTTTCGTCGCCATCAGGTAGGCGCCGAGGTTGTGGGGGCGCAGTCCCTCGCGTTGGCTGGCGAGGGGCGAGCAGTACAGGGCGCCGACCAGGCATCCGCTGGAGACGTGCACCTGCCCGCTGGTGCGGATGGCGTCGATGCCCCGGGTGGTGTGCAGCAGGTACATCGGCCTGCCGCTGAGGAGGGCCTCGGTCATGGCGCTGTTCCGGATCAGCCAGCCGTTGGGGGTCGAGTGTTCCAGGTGGTCGCGCCAGTCGCCCTCGCTGTCGGCCAGCGAGGCAGGGCTGCGACGCTGCGCGGGCACGGTGTAGTCCGTGTGCGCGTGCTCCCATTCGTCGCGCAAGAGAACTCCTGGGGATGGAGGAACAGAGCCGGTCAGGGGCGAGGGTTAGAGGACTTCGACGTTCGCTCCGGACATGCGGTTGCGGCAGTCGAGAACCCAGGCCGCGTGCTGCTGGATCATCGGGAGGTCGAATCGTGCGTGGTCCATGAGGAGCACCACGGCGTCGGCGGCCGCGACCTCCTCCGGCGAAGCGTCCACCCGCCGAACGGTCACCTCGGCGCTGGCGCCGTCCGGGATGTTGGGTTCGGCGCCGCGGACGTCGGCGCCGAGGCCGGTCAGAAGCTCGGCGACACGTGCCGACGGCGAGTTGCGCAGGTCGGTGGCGTTGATCTTGTAGGTCAGGCCGAGCAGCAGAATCCGGGCCCTACTGACGGGGATGCCGCGCCTGTCGAGGGCGTCCACGACGCGCTGGACGACGTAGTCAGGCATGTGCCGGTTCACGTCGTCGGCGAGTTCCACGAACCGGAAGGGTTCGCCGAGCTCCTGCTGGATCTTCCACGCGAGGAACAGCGGGTCGACGGGCAGGCAGTGCCCGCCGACTCCCGGCCCCGGGGTAAACCGGGTGAAGCCGAAGGGCTTGGTGCCGGCGGCGTCGATCGCCTCCCAGATGTTCACGCCGAGACGGTCAGTCAGCGTCGCCAGCTCATTGATCATGGAGATGTTGACGAGCCGGAACGTGTTCTCGATCAGCTTGGCCAGCTCGGCGACTTTGGGCCCGGACACCGGCACCGTGGTGTGAAAGATGCCGTCGTAGAACTCCTTGATCACTTCGAGTGATGCGGCGTCGATTCCGGACACCAGTTTCGGTGTCCCCTCGAACGACCACCGCTTGTTGCCCGGCGCGATGCGTTCGGGACTGAATCCGACATGGAAGTCCACCCCGCCCTTGAGACCCGAGGTCTCCTCCAGGATCGGCAGCAGCACCTCCTCGGTGGTGCCGGGATACGTCGTGGACTCCAGGATCACTGTCGCGCCGGGGCAGAGGTGCGCGCCCAGGGTCCGGCCGCAGGTCTCGACGTAGGTCAGGTCGGGTACGCCGTCCCGCAGCGGGGTCGGCACCGTGATCACCGCGAGGTCGTAGCCAGCCAGCGCGCCGGAGTCGGCGGTCGCGGAGTACGCGCCGGTGTCCAGCACCGCGCGGAGCCGCGACGAGGCGACGTCCTCCACGTACGAATCGCCGGCGGCGAGCTGCTGGACGCGGTGCGGATCCACGTCGTAGCCGACGACACGGTGAGCTACCTCGGCGGCACGTACGGCCAGCGGAAGCCCTACGTAGCCCTGACCAGCGACAACTATCTGCATGGCAGCTCCTTCTCGATTGCGGTGCTTGAATGGACCGTCGTTCCTGGTCTGGCAAGGAGAATCGCTGTGCCCTTGGTGTCTGTCGTGATGCCCGTGTACAACTCGGCAGCGACGTTGAGCGCAGCGGTCCGGTCGGTGCTCACGCAGACCCACAGCGACCTGGAGCTGCTGATCACCGACGATCAGTCCTCCGACGGCTCCATGGACCTGCTCCGCGAAGTCGCCAAGGAGGACGAGCGCGTCCTGCCGGAATCGGCACCCGAACAGGGCGGCGCGGGCCGAGCCCGCAACCTCGCGATGCAGCGGGCCCGCGGGGATTACATCGCCTTCCTCGACAGCGACGACATGTGGCTCCCGGAGAAGACCGAAAGGCAGCTCCGCTTCGCCGCGGAGGGCGCAGCGCCTTTGACCTTCACCTCGTACTTCAAGATGGACGCCGACTACGACGGCGAGAGCACCGACTGGGTCCCGAACGGCCGAGTGGTCCGCGCGCGGAAGCATGTGGACTACCGCGCGATGCTGTTCCAGGACCACATCGGTGCCCTCACCGCCATGTACGACCGCAACGTCCTGGGCACGAGGCTGATGCCGGAAATGCGCAAGAGGCAGGATTACGCCCTCTGGCTGTCGATCATGCGGGACGGCTTCGACGCCCGGGGCCTGGCCGAGCCCCTCGCGGTGTACCGAGCCCACCAGGCGGGATCGCTGTCCTCCAACAAGCTCTCGCTCGTGCAGTACAACTGGGCCCTCTACCGCCAGCACGAGCATCTGTCCGTCCCGCGGGCGACGCAGGCACTGGTTGGCGCTGCCTGGCAGTCGATGCGCAACTCGCGTATCTAGATCCGGCGGGAGCCCGGGGAGCCCGGCGCGCGACAATTCCCCGGCCCGTCCCCGCCCCGTGAACCTGCCGCAGGCTCGACGGCAGGACTCGGGGCGAAGATCGGAAGCTCGCAGTGCCGTCGGCCGATTACGCGGCCGGGCCTGCGACGGCGGGCGCGCGCAGGAACAGCTGGAGCAGCAGCCGCCTGTCTGTGGCCCCGATGGTCTCCTGGCCGTCCTGGAGCGCCTCCCGGCCGTGCAGGAAGCGGCGCTGATTCACGATGAGGTAGTCCCCGGATTCGAGCATGAAGGCGACCTGCCCCCGGACGAGCTCCTCGGCGAGCTGCCTGGCGGCGTCGGCGTGCGCCTGGCCGAGCTGCGACCGCTCCAGCATCTTGGCGGTGAACCGGACGAATCCGTTGGAGCCGTCCAGGACGGGGAACTGCGCGTACTCCTCGCCGACGCCGTGCAGGTCGAAGAAGGTCCCGTAGTGGTAGGCCGCCTCGGCCAAGAGCGCGCGGCAGTCCTCCGACAGCCGCGACACGGCCGCGTGGCCGTCGGAGAGGATGCTGGGACCGCCGCCGAGCGGGTCGCGGCGGACGCACAGGAGCGTGGTGTAGTCAGGGGGCAGGGTCCCGTTCACCAGGTCCATGTGGAACGCGTTGTATCCGATGCCGCTCGACTTCCCGGGATCCTTGTCGATCTTGACTCCGATGTCCTTCCACAGGGGCCAGCGCGGGAAGGGTGAGAAGGGGACGGCCACCTCGGCTGCTAAGGCCGTCGCCAGCCGCAGGAACCGCTGGTCGTCAGCCCCACCCAGAGCCTTGGCGAGACTCCCCAGGCGCAGCACGGCGTATCCGCCGCCCTCCCCAGTCAGCGCGCGGCGCAGCGCCGTGGCGGTCTCCTCGAACCGCGGGACGGCCGTCAGCCCGGCCCGGTACCGCTCCCTGGTGGACTTCGCCAGGAACGGGACGTCCAGCTCCCAGGGCGGGAGAGGAAGGTTGATCAGGGCGCCTTCGAGCTCGCTTGGGAGGTCGATGATCACGGGGAACTTCCTATCTCTTGGGGTCTCGGAGTGTCGTTCGGGTGCTGCTGCCCGGACGGGCATGTCCTTCCTCACTGGCACGGTGCTGTGCAGGTCAAAGGCCGGTGCCAGGGTCGCCTCAGGCGCGATCCGGTGCCGGGGGCAGTAAGGGATGAAGGCCGCCATCGGAGTGCAGCGACGAGCTCGGAATCAGCGGGATAGGACTTGCACGGGCTCGCCCTTCTGGGCGCGCAGGGCTGCCTCCAGCCAGGCGCCACGCTTGGCGTCGAGAAGCGTCATGGCCTCGGCCGCGCGGACCCAGCGGGCTTCGGATAGCTCGCTCTCCTGAAGGCGAACCGAGGTGTCGGCCGGGACCTGGCCTCCGTCGAAGAGGAACTGCACGACCGCCCGGCCGCCGGTCGACTCTTTCGGGATGTGCCACATCACTGCGAGCAGGCCGGCCGCCTGGCAGTTCAGGCCTGTCTCTTCTGCGAGCTCGCGCTCGGCACACACCATCGGGTACTCCCCGGGGTCGAGCATGCCTCCGGGGAACTGCCAGGCGCGGGCACCGTAGTTCGCCTTGACGAGAAGGACCAGGCCGTCCTCATCGGTGACGAGCATCGAGCCGACAGCTACCACCTGGGGCAGGCTGGCCAGCCACTCGGCCTTCGGAAGCAGGATCGTCATTGGTCCTTCTCCTTCTGCGCGCTGGCGGTCGTGGTCTCGGGTTCTTGCAGGAGTCGCAGCGCCCATGCGCGGCTGACCATGTGGGGAAGGTTCCTCGCGCCGAAGCGATCGCGGAGCTTGCGGAGGTCGGCGACCACGTTCTGGCGACTGGTGAGCAGCTCCGTGGCGATCTGCGTATTGCTGCGCCCTTGAGCTGCGAGCCTGAGCGCAGCCAGCTCGGCCGGCGAGGTCTTGAAACCCTGCTGTTCCGGCTCAGGGAGGGGCAGGACTCCCTTGCGGTAGGCGTAGTCCAGTAGGCACGCGATGGTGGGGGCCCCGATCTTGTGCCGGGCTCGCTCCGTGCGAGATCGGATGGTCTCCGCAGATCTGCCCACGGCCTCCGCGATCTCCGTCGCCGACCTGCCTTCGGCTAGGAGGGCCATAGCCTCGATCTCACGAGGCGTGAAGTCAACGGTCTGCCGCTTCATCCCAAGCCGCCCTGTTCTGCCGGCGTGGGTGCGATCTGCCCTTCACTGCGAATCAGGGATCCCAGTCCGTCATCGGTCTTGGGGGTCTGCTGGAGCAGGTGCATCGTCCGCTTCCCCGGCAGCGCCACCTCGCGGACGCTCTGCCACCCGCAGGTGCGCTGGAAGTAGTCCGCCAGGCGCGGTACGCGGACGGTGCATCGGACCCATGCCGGTGGGTTGGGCTGACGGGCTGCGTAGTCGCGGACCCACGGTGTCAGCAGGCGCCCGACTCTCCTGTGGCTCGGGTGGGCATGGGCGAGTGCAACCAGCAGGGTCGGCTCCTGGCGCTCCTCGATCGTCCATCCGTCCTCGGGCGCGGCCCACTGAAGTGCGATGGCGCCGATAAGGACCTCGCCGTCCCACAGGCCGACGGCCGTCTTGCCGCTGAGGGAGTCCGCGCGCTGGACGAGGTCGACGAGCCTGGCCGCTTCTCCGTCGAACACGTGCTGCCGCTCGATCTGCCGCTCCATGCGGCTGTCGAGCAGCTCGTCGAGGGCGCTGGAGTGCTTGCTGGTGAGAGGCGTCATCACGTACATGGGGTGGTTGCCTTCGGGTGAGGTCGGTTCGTGGCCTGCGTGGTCCAGTCCTCGTCGAGATCGACAACTGTCACGTCCGACAGCTCGACTCGGATCTCGCTCGCAAGGACCCACGGAAGCAAGGGGTCGTGGAAGTAGGCCGCGTAGTCCCGCTCGACTACGCGGATCTCGTTCGGATTCAAGGGGTTGGGGTTAGGCGCGCAGAGCGTGCCGACGACTCCAGTCGGACGGACCGCCCTGGCCCGTAGGGCCACGTGACCGGCACGGAGCCGGGGGCACACTTCAACCGCGATCCGGGCGCAGGGAAGACACACCGGCGCCTGGACGAACCCGATCTCAAGCGCCTTCTCGTACGCGTCCACCGTGAGAATCCACAAGGTGCCCGCTTCGGTGCAGCCGGCGGGCTCGGCGCAGACCTGGCACAGCAGCAGCCGTAGTGCTCGGCGCTGCTTGGCGTGGTTGATGTCGGCGAACAGCGGCTTTCCGCGCTGGTCGTCCTGCACCGGCCGGACACCGCGTCGGAGCAGCTCACCGTGCCTGCCCCGATCGGCGGGAATCTCGTCAACGTACGCGATGCCGTTGGACCGGGCGATGATCTCCCCGGGGATGGCGGGCTCACCCGTCCACACGACGATCCAAGGGGCCGCGTCGAGGAGTTTCGTCCGCTGCGCCGTATCGGGTGACTCGGCATCGATTCGTCTGGCCACTATGCCTTTCCTCAGTCCGAAGTCCGGTGGATGGCCGGCCGCCCCCCGTTCGCTGGGGGCGGCCGGGGCGCTCCCGCTCGCCGCTGGGAGGCGGAGCAGCATCAGCGAGGCGCCGCGCCCCGCTCGCTCAGCTGCCCGGTCATCACGCGGAGGGGTGCGTGGTACGGGGAGCGAGCAGGGCCCGATAGAGCCGCCTCCCCGGAGCGGCAGTACACAGCTCCAGGGAGACGGCGGTCAGGAGAAGCGCGAGACGTACTGCCAGGTCAGCCAAGCCAGCACCCCAGCGGTGAACATCAGAGGTCCACCGGCCGTCCAGAGCCCGAAGCCGCTGCGCTCCAGCGCGCCACAGGGGTGCCGTACCGCCCAGCGGAGGCGAGGGAAGTGACGATGACGGTGCGCAGCTATCGGCCGTACCGGGAGCCGACGGTGACCAGCACCCCCATGCATGCGATCAGCACCCAGCCGAGCCACGTCACACGCCCTCGTCGGAGCGGGCCGCCCCGCGGCCGCGCCGACGCAGGCCGGACAGCCTCGTGACCTTCTGGACCCGGTCGGGGCTCACGTACTCCAGGTCTCGCGGCAGCGCCTTGGGCATGGGCAGGTCCGCTTCGGCCTGCTGCCAGGCGGAGCCCGGCTCACGAGGCGGGAGCGGGCTGGGCTCGGACTGAACGAGTTCCGGTAAGCCGGATCGGCTGACCTCGTACACGAATTCCTCCAGGAACCTGATGGTTTGGGATGTGTGCCGACGCGCAGCGCCGGCCGGGCCTACCGCGCTACCGAGGCAACCGGGATCACGCAGTAGACGGTCCTGCTGTCTGAGGCGACGCCCCATCGCCCGCCCATCTCGGCGGTGATCTCTTCCACCATTGCGAGCCCTCTGCCGGACTCCGCATCCGCGCCGGCGTCGCACACCTTGGGCTGTCCGCCGCCCGCGTCCTGCACGAGGATGTGCAGCTGTCCCCTCGCGTAGAGCTGCGTCACGGTCACTGAAGCGCCCTCCCCGCTGCCGCGGGCGGAGTGCCGGATGGCGTTCGACACGAACTCGCTGACAATCGTCAACGCCGAGTCCCGCAGGCTCGACAGCCCGAGGTAGCGGAGCCTGGCAGCCACGATGCGGCGGATGTGACCGACCCGCCTGGCGTCAGTGGCGGACACGACGCCGACCTCCTGGCCCTCGATAGCGAAGGATGTCGCCATGAGGTCCACGGCCGGTCGGCTCATAGCCGTGTTCTCCGCCACCGGACACGGCCGGGCAATCGTCTGCGTCATGACCTGACACCTGTCCGATCGGTAGAGAACGTGTGTGAGGAAGGAGAACGCGGTGCTCGGCAACCACTTCCTTCGACGTGCACGGGCTGGCCGAGCCACACGAAGAGGAAACGCCCAACCGGCGTGCAGGGACAGGCAATTTGCGTCGCTCTCGGCTTGCGCAGAACCGGTAATTTTTACCTTGCGACCGTCACGCAACGATGTGACGCCGTTACGGTGGGCCCATGACGGAGAACGTGCTCCTCGCGTCGCACATGGAAGCCGCAGGGCTCAAACAGGCTGAGCTGGCACAGCGGTTGAACAAGCACATCGAACGCCTCACCGGCAGGCCCGGAACGCTGCAAGACCGGCACATCCGGAACTGGCTGACCGGAAAAACTTCATGGCCTCAGACGCGACAGCGACTGGCCTTAGAAGCAGAATTCGATGTTCCTGCCGAGGCGCTCGGCTTCCGGCGTCCTATGAGGCACGGCAGCAGCGAGCACCCGGCTTCATCACACGCACCATCGGAGGATCCAGTGAAGCGACGTCGCTTCACCTCGGCGGCTGTCGGCTTCGCAGCCTCCGCGCTGCTGCCGGTACCCGCGGCAGCATCACGACGCCGCATCGGCATGGGAGACCTCGACGAGCTGGAGACAGCATTCGATCAGCTCGTCGCATCGGACAACCTGGCCGGCGGCACGGTCAAGCTGGAAACGCGTGCCCTGGCGTTCGCCCACCACGCCCAGGAACGGCTGGCCGTCGGAACCATGAGCGAGCGGGTGAAGGACCGGCTCTACCTCCTGGCGGCAGCGTTCACCGGGACGGCCTTGTGGGCAGCGGTGGACGATCACGCGCCCGACCGCGCACGAGGCCACCTCGAGCGAGCCCTGCACATGGCGCGATTGTCCAAGAACCCGGAGATCGAGCTTCGACTATGGGGGCACGCCGCTCTGCTGGCGGCTCAGCGCCCGGGCGGTCTCCGAGAAGCGTTGGACGCTGCCCAGATCGCTCGCCGTTCCGCAGCCTGTCGCCGCGACCCTCTCTTCGGCTCGTTCGCGTCGGCTCGTCTCGCTGGAGTGCAGGCCCAAGCTGGTGATCACAACGGCTCCCTTCGCTCAATAGAAATCGCTCGCAGGGCTTTCCAGAAGGCCGACCCTGGAGCGCAGCGGCCGGCCTGGATCGGGTTCTACGACGCTGCGGAACTGGACGGGCTCTCCGCTGTGGTCATGTCGCGCATTGGACGCCACGCCGAGGCTGAGGCACACCTGCACCGCACCCTCGGTGGACTGCGCCCCGGGTACGTACGCAACCGCAGGTACTACACGGCCAGTCTCGCGCTGGCCCAGCTGCACCAAGGAGAGCCCGAGCAAGCATGCGCGACGGCTCTCAGTGCTCTCCCTGACCAGGCCAGTGATTCACTGACCGGACGCACGGGCCTACTGCTGAACCGGTTCGACAAGGGCCTCACCAGCATGGCCCCAGGCGCCCAATGCACATCCGAATGGACAGCTCGATACGTGACGAACAAGGGACAGCAGTCGTGACCGTCGTGTTCAGCCAGGCCACCGCCGAGCAACTGCCCGCCATCCGCGAAGAGATCCTTCGCATCCACCAGGAAGTACGACACCGCGACTTCCAGATCCTGACCGAGTTCCAGTCAGTGGAAAGGTTCGACGAGCGCCTCGCCAACTACGCGTCCCGCCCTGGCTGGACCGCCGTGATCGGTCACGAGGACGGTGAAGCTGTCGGCTTCGCCTTCGGCGTTCCCCTCGGTCCCGATACGCAGTGGTGGTCCACGATGACGGAACCCCTTCCGGCCGAGTTCATAAAGGAGGACGGCAAACGAACCGTCGCGCTCAACGAGATCGTTGTCCGCCGACCGTGGCGCGGAAGCGGCGTTGCCTGGCAACTTCATGAGACCTGGCTCGCTCCCCGAACCGAAGAGCGCGTGACGCTGCTGGTCAACCCGGCCAACGGCAACGGCGCAGTTCAGGCCGTGTACGAGGCGTGGGGCTACCGTGTCGTCGGTCATCAGCAGCCGTTCCCCGATTCCCCGAAGTACGCCGCCATGGTCAGGCCCGTCGCCCGCCCTTAGCCAAGCCGCGCGTCCCGACGCCGGGTTACGCCAACGGCCCATAGACGTCACGGAGCTGCACAGCCGCCATCCCCCGCGATACCGGCGTCGCCGAGCTGGTTGCTGCCACGAGCCTGATGTAGGGGGCGCAAACCGATGCCACTCTTCGAGTCCCGCGAAACCACTCTCACATCACGGCTATAGGTGGTTGAATCCGTCCCCATGGAGATCGCCGCGGGGGAATGGTGGGAGTCTGGCTCTTGGTGGCAGCTCGCCGTCACGATCACGGCCAGCCTCGCGGTCGGCGCGCTGGCCGCTTGGGCCACGATTCGGGCGAACAACCCGAAACGTGAAGTCAACTGGTGGGTACAGTCCAACACACCATTGATGGGAGAGCAGTTCGCTGGCGGGAACCTCTCCGTCCACTTCGTCGGGGTCCCGGTGGCCAATCCGCGCATCGTGGAGCTTGTCATTCAGAATGGTGGTCGCCGCGACATCACGGCAGGGATGTTCCACAACGGCGAAGCGATTCAGTTCGACTTCGAAGCTGACGTGTGCACGGTCCTTGATCTCACTACCTCCCCGACCGGAAGCGTGCCGCCACGCACCAATACGGCCGGATGGACGGTCACGGCGAACGAGACGTCGGGTGAGAGTTGGCTCGAAATCAAACCGTGCTTGCTGCGTCGAGGGCAGCTGGTCACCGTGACCCTGCTGATCGACGGCGACGAGAAGCCTGTACGGTGCACGCGATTTCCGCTCGTTGACGTGGAGGAGGCTTCCGTACCGCCCGGCTTGCGCTCACGGGCGCTGACAGACGCATTCGCGAACACTGTCCTCCAGATAGGCCCCTTCAGCATCGGACGCTAGTCCACCTGCACATATCCGCACGCAGGGACCCCATCTAGGACCTACAAAGGGTCAGCCATCTCCGCGTTCCTACCGGCCACGTCAGGGCGAGCGCCGAAGGACCGTCGGCAGCGCGGATGGGAGATAGGGAACTCGGCTGCGTCCTCAACACTGCGGATGCTGCGGGCGGCCTTGTCGGGGTCCTGGTGGCTGACCCAGCCGCAGTCCATGCCGTCGAAGACCTCCACGTATCTGACGCCGGCCTCACGGGTGCGGTTGAGGGTGCCCGCGTTGTAAGCCACCGCGCTCTTCGCCAGTGTTGCCGCCTCCGCCCACGCTCGGACCGGAACGCGGGCTCCATTGCGGTAGACGACGTGAGCCAGCTGGTGATCGTCGCGGAGTCGGGCAGCCAGGTTCGCGGCCGCTTGCTTCGCGGTGACGTTTCCTGCGGTCAGGAGCGGGACTTCGCGGCGTGCGGCTGCCCGGGCGGCGCGGTAGAACGCTGCGGCCATCCGCTCGGCCTCTTCGGACCGGCGGAGGAAGTCTGCGTAAGAGTCGCTGGCCAGGCTTAGCAGCGCGTCTCGGTGGATCATCGTCCATGTGAACCGCGCGCCGAGCCGTGCGGCGGCCTGCTCGGCGCCTTGTTGGTAGAGGTGTGGGAGCTGTCGGCGGACGAAGGCGACGGCCTCCGTGTCGGCCTCGCGACGGAACGCTTGGACGGCGCGCTTGAACTCCTCCAGTGTGAGCAGCACGAGGCGGCCGCGGGGCTGTTGCTCGAAGGTCTTGAGCACGCGTTCCTGCTGCGCGGCGAGTCGGTGCCAGGCTTCGTCGAGTACGGCCGCGACACGCTGAGCGACTTCGTCCGGGTCGCCGGGCACCAGCGGCGGCCAGTCGTACGCCATGGCGGCTACCGAGTCCGGCGGGCCGGTACGAGCGGCGCGGTGACCAGCTCGATGCCTGGCTCGCCGGCGACTGGATCGTCAGGGGCCGAGGTGTCGGTGAGCGCGGCAAGCTGGCGTTCGAGGCCCTGGAGGTTGTTGCTCTGGTCGATGGTGACGACGCCGTCGACCGTCATCCGCAATGGTTCGGCCAGCAGGTTGGCGCGGCGTTCGGAGAGGACCTCGCGCGCGACCTCTCGGGCGCTGGCGAGTCGTGCGTAGCGGGCGGTGAGGCCGGTCTGGTCGGTGGTCGGCCCGAGCTGGGCGAGGAGCCAAGCGAGGACGGCGGGGTTCACGGGCTCTCCCTACGTGCCCGGGGGACCGCCGCTCTTGGCGAGTCGGCGGTCCCAGTCGGGGTACGGCTACGTGGTGGCGGTCTTGCGCCGGCGCTGCGGAGTAGGCGCTGACTCCAGGTCGGCATCCGGCTCCGGCTCCGGATCGGACGTTTCGTCCGGGGCGAAGCCGAAGGGGGGCGGCCCCTCGCCCTCCGCCTGGTCCTCGGGCTCCGGCAGCACGCCGCCCTCCCAGGCGCCGGGGTTGGTGATCTCGGCAGCGAGTTCGAGTGCCGGTTCCTCGCCAGGCTCCAAGACCACCCACTCCCGGGTCGTCGGATGCTGGACGTGGACAGCGACAGAGAGGCGGGCCATCAGATCACCTTCGCAACGATGTGGGCGTCCGGGGTGTGCAGGACCGGCATGCCGACAGCGGCGCCCTTGGTCCAAATCTGAACCGGGTCGTCCTGCGCGCCGCGGGTGATGATGATGCCTGGCCGGTCCTCCTTCGTGATCTCGGGGTTCGTACCCCGCGAAAGGGCGAGCGCCTCCGCCGTCACACCGAAGATGGTCTGGCCCCACTTGGAGCGGTCCGGGGGCAGCAGGATCCACCGGTCCTCGGGCAGCACCTTGGTCTGCACGCCGTCGACGCGGACCTGGCCCTTGTAGAACGTGACCGGCGGCAGACCGTAGTTGTCACGCACCACGTTGATCTGCTGCGGCGTGAGCGTCGCCGTCGGCGTGTTCGACGGGTTAACGCTGCCGTAGTAGGCGGCGCGGTAGGCGTTGTTGGCCGCAAGGAAAGAGAACGCCTTGCGGCTGGTCAGCACCATCTCCGGCGCCGGAGCACCCCGGTCGTCCAGGTACTGGATCCAGGCGAGCTCGTCCTTGATGGGGTCAGACGTCGGGTCGCTCCATAGCTTGGGGACGGTGGGCATGTTGCCCGCCGGAACGCCCCAGTCCACCTCGATCGTCAGGCCGTTCTCGGCGGCGAGGGTGAACTTGCCGTCGGTCAGCACGTCGCCCCATGCGAGTTCGATGCGGGAGCGGACGGCCTCGACGTGGCGCTCGGTGTCGTCGTAGAGCAGCTCGATCAGGCGGTCCTCGTCCGCACCGCGCGACGCCTCCAGGAGGATCTGCTCCTGCTCGCCGACGAGCAGCTTCTGGCCGAGCGGGGGCAGCATGCCCTCGCGGGTGGTCTGCCACGCCTCGCGGGTCGCGAACGGCACGGATGCGTCGAAGGCCCTGTACTTGGCGACGTTGACGTACCGGCCGTTGTCCTTGACCCGCCACTTCACCTCGTCCTGCTCCAAGGTTGGGATGATCCCGCCGACCTTGGAGAGCAGGTGGTCAGCCTGGGAGGGGATAGCGCGGGCGAAGGTGGTCAGGTCGTTGACCGAGACGTTCTTGATCAGGTCCTGAATGGTCATCGTCGTCTCCTCACACGAACCGGATCAGCGGGCCGGTCACCGACGCGGTGACCTTGGTGGTGTCGATGCCGCCGGGCACCTTCGCCGTGACGACCACGCCGTGCCACAGCAGCGGCGCGGGCACCTTCGCCGCCGACGGGGCGTACAGAGTCTCGGCGAACACGAAGCCCGCCAGGTTCTGGCGGCCGTCGGCGGCGGCCGGATCGAAGGACCCGTACAACCCAGAGGCGGCGATCTTCCCGACCGGCGCCCCCGACAGGACCCGGCCGTACGGCTGGCTGGTGTCGGTGGACGCCTGGATGTGCGCGGCGGCGAGCTTGGATACGTCGAGGGTGATCGTCTCGGTGGAGTCCGTGCCGTGCAGACTGCCGAGCCAGGACCGGTCAGCGGTGTACGACACCGACGTCGTGATGGGCTGGATGGTCACATCCTGTCCTTCCGTGGGACGCGAAGCGGGGCAGGCGCACACCAGGGCGGTGGCGTCGTCCACGGAAGAACGGGGCGTGGTCCCCTGGTCCGGCTTGCCCGCCGGTAGGAGTGGCTGGCTGCCGGGCAGGTCAGCCGGTGACGAAGCCGCGGCGGCGGGCCATCTCCAGACCGGCGGCGCCCGGTCGCGACGGCAGTCCCCCACGGCTCGGCGGGCCCCCAGCGGGCGAACCTCCGGGCGCCGGCGGCGGGGTCTGCTGCCCGAACAGGCTCGGCCGTCGCTCCTTGAGCCGTTCCGCAACGGCGGTGACGGCGGCTTCGTCGGCTTCCGGCTGATCGGCGAGGGCCCGCTCGACGAGTACGACGGCGTCCGCCAGGTCCTCGCCGCTTGCACCCAGTCCGGCGAGCACGGCACGGCGGACCGCTGCCCTCTCCCGGGCCTCCGCGTCGGCGAGTCGCTGGCTGGCCTGCCGCTCCAGTTGGGCCGCCGCCTGCTCGCGGCGCTCGACCTCCGACAGCGCGGCCTGGTCCGCCTCGCGCTTCGTGGTGATGAACGCGCCGAGCGCCTCGGGGGTGTCGAAGCCAAGGTCACCCAGGAGCTTCTTTACTGCTGATCGGCCGCCCTGATTCTTCTCCCGGGCGAGGAGGCGGTTCAGGTCGTCCTGGGACACGGTCGGGGCCGGCGGATCCGCCGGGTCCGCGGGATCGGCCGACGGGTCGTTCGGAGCAGCACCGAGAATCGGATAGATCGGGCGACCATCTCGGCGGTAGCCGACCGGCGCGAACGGCGAAGGGAGCGGGCGCGTCATGCGTGAACCTCGTCAACGTCTCCAGCGCCCCCACGCCGTTGATCAGTCTAGCCGGCGCGGCGTCGCGGGCAGTTTCCTGTTCGGGCTGTTAGCGCAGAGCAGGGACGTGCTGACCAGGGGCGTAGCTCGCTCCGCCCCCGCCGCCCAGCTGGGGGGTGGTGCAATCCTGCGGCAGCCACGTCCTGACCGCACCGGTACTCATGCCTCGACTGCGTCTAGATCTTGCCCAGCATGCCCGCTCAGGGCTCAGCGGTCAGCCGATGTCCCATGGGTGGTCGCGGCCGGGGCGGTCTGCGCACGCCATCGAACCGTGCTCGACTGCCATGTTCTCCAAGAGACCCTGAACCGCCCCCCGCTCCGGCAGGGGCCGTTCGCCTTCGTCTGTGGATTCCTGCCGTGTGCGACACCAGGCGTCGTGCAGGTAGGCACCGCGGCCAAAGCAGGCTCCTGCACCGTCGGTCAACCCCGCCTCAGTGGCGGTTGTGTCCACGCTATTGCCGCGTCGGGCGAGCCACTGGACCTCATGGAGTCCCACTCCACACGCAACCGCTCCTGGGGATTGGTTGCCCCTGCCTCCACGGACGGGCTTGCACGAGATGCACACAGGAGTGATCAATGCCTAAATAGTTTATATGCGCGTCGATGTCCCCTTTGAGCAGGAAGATAAGCAGCGTCTTGGCGAGGCGCTTGGCTCACAAGCACAGGTCGATCGTTTTGCGACCCTTGTGGCGCGGGCGGGAGCGACTGAGGCCCTAGACCAGGCGACTGGAAAAGGTATGCCCACAACCTTCTCGGAGCTGCGATTCTTTCGCATCCGGTCGCTTTTTCGGGCTGGACTCAGCGTGAATGAGGCGGAGGGTGTCGTAACAGCATTGTTCAAGGTCTCATCTCCTTCGGCTAGGAAATATATCGACGATGCAATTTCTCGATTCGACATCGAGTTGAGGCCCTTCGTGGTGGAAGCGGTCAAGAAAGTAATTGAAGATGAGCACCTAGCCAAATGGTCTGATGGCGCCTGGGAGATCTCGATGCCGTGCGAGGCGGTTCGGAAGTGGATGCACGAGCAAATCAGAAAGAGTAATAAGCCAAATCCTCACCGCTCGGATCGTGCCAGCGTATGGCGCTACCCGGACTCTAGCTATCAGCACTTGCGAGGCTTTTTTCAGCTTTCACCGAGGCCTCACCCATGAGCACCCTAAATGACGAAATAGTTGATGTCTTCAGCCTGGTTGGCCTGCTGCTGGTGTTTGTATTCGCATACTTTTCTGGAGTTTGGCAACAAGCCGAATCAGAGATGGCGAAAAGGAAAGTGAGCGATAATTTCACACTGGAGGAAAGGAGGGACCTACTTCGACGGCAATTGTGGCTCATGATAGGGCTAAACGTGGTCATAGTGCTCATCGTCGCCATCTTGGCACCACTATTCATTGAGGTGTTAGGGAGGGTTAGCTTGGGAGCTCCGTTTGACGCCGTTCGCGCAGGCCTAATCCTTGTGATTACATTCCTCCTGGGTATGTTCATTTGCGTATGCATCATTTCCAAGAGGATCAATAACAAGGTGAATGAAATCAACGGATGGATCACCGAAAACAAGTGAGCCCCAAGAGGCTCAAGATGGTGACGCGTTCCGGCGCATTGGATCGGTGGAATATCGACATGCCGCGAATAACGGACGAGCAGGCAAGGGGCGATGCGGGTGAGCGGTGGTTCGTCGGGCAGCTCCCGAAAGGATGGTTCTTTCAGAGGCCGTCGACAGACTTGGGCGTCGACGGAATCGTGGTTGTAACGGAGCCTGGCATTCTGAACGGGCTGGAATTCAGGGTTCAGATTAAGACGTCAAAAAAATTCCCGAAGCGGGGGTCCAAGGTTGCCATTTCAGGCCTCAACCTGGAATCGGTACGCTATTGGTTCGCGAATCCTACTCCCCTACTCTTGGTCGCTTTCGAAGATTCAGTCAACACGGCATACTTCGGGTGGCATGATGATGCCATCAGTGACCCGAAGGGTCAGTTGTCGTCTGGTCGCTCGACCCTGTCCGCTTACATCGATGTCCACGACGTGCTCTCCCTGGACGGCTGGAATTCGATCCGCAAGCGGCTTGAGGAACACTATGCTGCCATCCTCCAAGCCTTCTACGCGTCCGATGTCGCCGGATTCCTAGTCCCTACGCTTCACGAGCTTGCAACCGAGGTCAAATACCTCTTCTTTGCTCACTCAGCTAAGCACTGGGGCATGGAGGAGCGAACTGCCGACGAAGTAGCGCAGGGGGAGAGAACACTCACGCTCCTCGACTTCCGTACCCACTGCGATGTGATTCGCACCCTCCAGTCGCTGAATTCGAAACTCAAGCGGTTCCCGCGAGAACAAACCAGCATTGCCAACTTCACGGACGGGTACCGGGATGCAGTGTCGAGCTTCATTGAGGGGTTCAAGGAACTTCCTGAGAACCCCTCGCCCGACCAGGAGATTCGGGTTGATGCCGAACGCATGCGTCTCCTGAGACCTATGCTCATAGACGGACTCCTCCAAGTCATCCAGACCTTGTCGCAACCTGCAAAAGCCACTAATGCGACCCACAAGGGCTTCGACAGCGTCGGCATCGACTAGGTCAGCGTCGACCACTCGGCCTCATCCTGTGAGTGGAACCGTGGTCAGACGGCACAACCCCCATCTCCAGCCTGTCGGCATGCCGATTCGCCCACTCGTCCCTGGACGCGAGGTGCCACGGGATCTCCTCCTGGGTGGCGGGACGATCAAGGATGTGCCCGTAATCCAGCATGTCCGGATCGTCCACGTCACAGAGGACGCACTTCGACTCGCAGGCAGCGAAGACAGCCGCCCTCAGCGCGCGGGGTACGTCCCTCTTCTTTGGCCACAGGGGAAGTTGGTCCCACTCCTCACCGGCTTCCAACAGTTTGACGAGTACCCGTTCCCCCGGGTGATCGGCTCTCACCTGTCGGTCGATGCCCAGCATCGCGTTGACGATCGACGGGAAGTGATCGCGCACCCTGACCACGTCGAGCACATCGCTGGTGACGCCATCTGACCATTCGCCTGACACGTGGAGAGTGACCATCTGGTCAAGCCCTTCACCCGTGGCATCGCCGCGGCGGACAGCGAACCGCAAGACTCGTGGTTCCTTCACCACACCTGCCCCCTTTGCCCTTTGGGGCGACTCTACGTGTCGTCACGAGGGAGCTTCGGCAAAGCAATCTCACTCTCAGCCGGCGGCATTCGTAGGAACTTCCGAACTGCCCCGTTGTCGCCGGTGGCGTCGGCGAGGCGGGCCGCAGCGTCGAACGCCCGGGCCTGGATGCGTTCGATCTCGCGCTGTGCGTCGTCGATCGGATACCCGGCGTCTTGGAGCAGGCGTATGCCGGTCTCTACCGAGAGGACTCCGGCGCCGACGCCCTTGACGACTTCCTCGAGGACGGCGGCTCGGTCGGTCGGGGTGTGGGGCCCCCATGCCAGGTGGGCGGGCGCCGACTCCCCCGCCGGCCAGCCCTGCACCTGTCCGGCCTGGTGGAGGCGCTGCACCATGCGCAGCATGATCACGTACTTGTGGGCGCGGGCCAGACGCATGCCGCCGACGAGGGAGTCGAGCGGCCCGAGGGCGAGTTGGAGGGCGTAGCCGGAGGGCAGGGCGGTGGGGTCGAGTGTGCCGAGGCCGGCGGCGGTGATGCGGCTGTTAGCTGCGATGCGGTCGAGGAGGTGGTCGACGCGGGAGCGGAGTTCGGCGAGCTGGGCGGAGGTGTCGAGGACGTCCATGCGGCCACCGTCGTTGAGTTGCCAGACCGTGCCTGCTCGGATCTTCACCGGCAGGGGCTGTCCTGTGTTCCGGTCGATCGGGAGCCGGGCGCCGGCGAGCCCGATGATCGGGGAGCCGGTCGTGGCGCTGGCGGCGGAGGCGTCCGTGTCGGTTGCGGACAGCTCGTCGAGGGCCTGGAGGACGGTCGCCAGGGTGGGCTTGCCCCAATGGTCACCGGAGTGGGGGATGTTGTTGGTGATGTGGATGAGCGGGATGAAGTCGACCTGGAGGTCGAGCCGGTCGAGGACCTCGCCGTCGGAGCGGGCTCGGAAGGTCGCCTTGTGGAGGGGCAGGTCGTACAGCAGGTCGGAGTGCTTGAGGTCGTCGAGGTCCCATTCGGCGTCGGTGAGGTAGCACGTGTACGGGGAAGGCCGTCCTGCCGCCCATGGGTAGGTGCGGGTGATGACCCCGGTCGCAGGGTCCTGGACGTCGCCGGACACAAGCAGGGCGACACCGTCGTCTCCGGCAACAGGCTCACGGAAGCGAGCGCCGTCCTTGGTCGTGGCGGGGCGGCTGGCTGGCGCGATCGGTGCGAGCTCGTACGTGATGCGACGCAGCTTGGCCTTGGTGCCGCGGCGTACGTCCTCGGGGATCTCCCAGGCGAGGTGTACCCGCGTGGGGAACTCCCCTGAGTCCTGCTCGTCGTCTGGCCATTCGGCGAAGTAAAGGCCCGGGTCCCAGGTTCGGAGCAGGACGCGGCCCTTGGCGGGGTCCCAGGCGAGAGAGTAGACGGAGTCGCCGAGGAGGATCGCGGCCCGCTCGGCCTGCTGAAGACGCAGCGGCAGGAGCTCCTTCTCCGCCCAGGCCCGAAGACGCTCTTGAACGGCGGCGGCCTCGGCATGCCCCTCGGGCTGCTCGCCGGCTGCCTGCTCCGCACCGGGAACGATGATCGTCTGTTCCGAGCCGAGCAGGTAGCCCAAGGCGGTGTCGATCAGCTTGCTCGCGTCGCCGAGCTCCCGCCGCTCCCCGCCCGCGCTGTCGTCCCCGGTGATCGCGGCGACCTGGCCCGCCTGGTTGGAGTCGTAGGCAGCCAGCAGCCGGTACGCAGACAACCGCCGCAAGTCCTCGTCCGGGACCCACGAGGACGTGAGCTCGGACCAAGCGTTGCGGCCAGGCCGGCGGGGGTCGGCCATGACCGGCTTGTAGTCGAGCCAGCTCCATACGTCGGTGATCAGCTTGCGTAGGCCCACAGCGTTCTCCAGGCAGTCGGCCCCCACGCCGCCCGTTCAGGTTAGCGCCGGGCGCACCCGACCACCGGCCGCTCACCGGACGATGTGGCACTTCACAGAGCACTCAATCAGTGTCCCTGGGTAACATCATCGGGCTGGGGTCAGCACGGATGCCTGACCGCGACGGGGAGGAGCGCGAGCTACGTGACTATGCGAGCACAGCGGATTCATCCAGCGGCGTACGAGGCTCTCACCGAGGCGTTGGCCAGGATCTTCTGGTACAAACCTGAGCTCGCCGAGTTCATCCGGGTTCGGTCCGAGGAGTACCCGGAGCTCGTAGTTGGCCTCGACTTCACCGACTACAAGATCCGCTTTGCCGGCGCCTTCGTCGCACGCCTGAAGGCCGGCGAGGACCGCTTCAGGGACTTGACCCTGTCCATCATGCTCGAAGTGGCCCAGCGGAACTCCTTCCCCAGCCTCAAGAGGCACGAGAACTCAGAAAAGCTGCTGGCTGAGGCTCGTGACGCTGTTGCCGAGCTTCGGACCTGGACTGATCGTCTGCAGGGTCTCCTGGAGGAGCGAGCTGCCGTGGAGGCGGAGCAGGCTGCTGCCGAGGAGCGCGAGAAGTACCGCCGCGGGTTCACTGAGCGGCTCGCCGAGCTCAAGGAGGAGTTCCTCCGGCTCCAGATGGAGACCAACCGCCAGCAAGCCGGTCGGGAGTTCGAGATGCTCCTGAATGGCCTGTTCAGGCTGCACGACATGCAGCCGCGCCTCGCCTACGAGTTGGAATACGAGCAGATCGACGGATCCTTCACCTTCGACACGGACGACTACGTGATCGAGGCGAAGTGGCTGAAGGAGGCCGTGGAGGCAGGACGGCTGAGGGAGTTCAACGACAAGGTGCGCAGCAAGGGTAAGAACGCGCTCGGGCTCTTTGTCAGCGTGAACGGCTTCACGTCTGGAGCCCGCGCGGTCTTTCGCGAAGGCACGTCCTTCATCACGATGGATGGCACCGACCTTTTCTGCGTGCTGGACGATCGCGTCCGGCTCGATGAGCTCTTGGCCCGCAAGAAGCGACACGCGAACGAGACGGGCAGCTGCTACTTCCCGGCGAGCCTGATGCTCGGGGATTAGCCCTACAACCTCTCGGCCTCGGCGACCGCCGCGGCGTGACCAGGCAGGCCGGGGATGGGAAAGCTCGCGCAGGCTCCGACGAACGCGTCACGGGCGCCGGCCGTCCGCTCCTTACGGTCCGCGTCCGTCCACCGCTGCTCGCACTCGGCGCGGGTGGGGCTTGCCGCAGTTGCTGGGATGCCGTCGGCCAGCTTGCGCCGTTGAACGAGGAGGCCCTCCCGGCGCCCCTGGTCGCCGGCGGCCTTCAGCTCGGCGACGTGCTGGTCCCGCTTCTCCTCGTAGGAGGGCTCACCGGATCCACCACCGCACGCGGCCAATCCCGCCAGGAGGGCGGCCCCAACAGCCGTTGTCTGCACCACTCTTCCGCGTATCAGCGTGATCGCGAGGCTACAGGGGGGCCGTTTCCTCATCGGGCCGTTTCGATTCGGCTTCCACAGGTCTGGGGATATCCACAAGTCCGCCACGCTCGTTGGCCCGGTCGCCTATGTTGAGGAATGGACGCGCTGAACTCGCCTGCCTCCCCGGCACATTGCGCACCAGCTACCGGGGATGGTGCCTGGAAGGTGGGAGAGTTCAATGCCCAAGGACCGTGGGCGGCACCGCCGCCCCGACGATCCGTCCGAGAGGGAGAGGAACGGCCGGCTGGCCTTCCTGTTAATCCAGGTTGCAGCCTGGATCGCAGGCTGGTTCACGAACCAGTGATCAGCCGCCGTTCCTGTACCACCGCGAGGTAGGGGCTCGCCTGAACAACGTCCCCCGCCTTGCACCGGTTGCCGGGTTGCTGGCCTTTGCGCTGGCAGCCCGGCACCATCCTCAGCTCAGTGACCGGCACCGTACGGATGGGTGTACCCGACCGACCGTTTCAGGTCCCTGACACATAAAAGTTAATGTACTCCGGCAGCGTCAAGTTATTCGCGTCATGCGCGAATCCGTACAGTGCGGATGCGTGGGAAGTGGGGCTACCTCCGCCCATCGAAGCGGCCGTCCTCGGTGTCGTTCACGATGACGTCCAGCTGGTCAGGGTCTGCGAGTTCCGTGAGCCCGTGTACTGCGGCGTCCATCCGGTCGGGGCTGTCCATGCCTTCGACCCAGGTGACCATCTGGTCTTCGAGTTCGGTGTACTCGCCGACGTGGTGGACGAGTCCCTGCTCGTAGAGCTGCGCCACGGGTGCGGCGCGGAGCCGCTTGCCGACCTTGGCGGTGACTTCCAGGATCATCGGCATGAGCAGGCCCTTGGTGACGCCGTCAGCGCGGAGCTGCTCCCATGCCTGGCGGAGAATCTGCTTGGCCATGTCGCCGCCGTAGTTGCTTTCGACGACGAGTGCGTCTGCCTTGAGTTCGAGGGCGAGGCGGCAGGCGGCTATGCCCCAGTCGTTGGCGCCCATGGGCCCGGAGCGGTCGGCCAGCAGGTAGAGGTGACGGTCGAAGTCGCGGCCGAGGCCGATGATGCCGGTTTCGTCGTTCACGGTGGAGTCGCCGCCGGCGGGGTCGACGGCGACGACGATCCGCGCCATGTCGAGGCCGGAAAACTGGACGGCGTTGATGCGGGCGGCGTCGATCCACTTCCGCTTCCAGACGCCTCCCTCGGGTGGGCGCGGCTTCTGCATGTAGAGGGCTCCCCATACTCGTTCGCCGACGCGCTTGCGGGTCTTGGCGTGATGGGTGGTGTCGAATCGCTCGGGCCAGAGGGGCTGGCCAAGGGGGCGACCGAGGGGGTCGTCGGGGCTGTCGGCGAGAGCGGGCAGGTCGATGACGTGCCAGGCGTCCCGTTCTGTCGCGAGGATGCGACCGGCCAGGTCGTCTTCGTGCCAGCGGGTCTGGATGACGCAGATCGCCCCGGTGGGTTCGATTCGGGTCTGGAGGACGGAGGTCCACCAGTCCCACGCCCTTTTGCGCATGGTCGGGCTGTCCGCGTCGGCCATGTCCTTGACGGGGTCGTCCACGATGGCGATGTGGGCGCCGCGGCCGGTGAGGCCGCCGCCGATGCCCGCGGCGAGGAGTCCGCCTTCGCCGCCGGCGATGTCGAACCGGTTGGCGGCGGAGCTGCCTGTCTTGAGGTGGATGCCGAGCTCGTCGCCCCAGGTGATGATGGCGTCGCGGATCCAGCGGCCGTGGTCGTCAGCAAGGTCGGAAGAGTAGCTGGCGATCATCATCCGGTGGCCTGGGTTGCGTCGCAGGTACCAGAGCGGCGCCCATCGGCTGGCTCGGCGGCTTTTGCCGTGCCGTGGGGGCATGGTGAGCATGACGCGATCGAGGCGGCCTTCAGCCATGTCGATGAACGCTTTGTCGATGAGGTCGAGGTGGGGAGCCTGCATCTCTCGGCCGTCGGTGAGCACGGCGGCCAGGGCGCCTGGGGAGCGGTCCATGGCGAGACGCTTCTCCACGACGAGGAGCCGGGCGCGGAGTTCCGGCGAGGCTTGTGCGGCGATGGCTCGGCGCCGCAAGGTGGGCAGCGTGCGGTACTGCGCGAGGAGGGCCTCGTGATCCGTGATGGCCATCAGCTGGCGGCCGGGTCGGTGAGGTCGATGAGCGCGGCGAGCTCGTCGGCGGTGGTGTTCGCGACCTGGAGCGGCCCGCCTTCGGGGCCGGCGACCTCGGTCCTCGTG
Organism: Streptomyces sp. NBC_00190; assembly: GCF_036203305.1. GTDB lineage: Bacteria > Actinomycetota > Actinomycetes > Streptomycetales > Streptomycetaceae > Streptomyces. The sequence continues at coordinate 2,802,839 of NZ_CP108131.1, forward strand.
GGCATGTCGAGGCCGAGCAGTCGTGCGCGCCGTTCCATCACGCGCAGAGCACGGTCGATAGCGGTCAGGTCCTGGTCGCGGACGACCTTCCTGTAGGCGACCAGGAAGAGACGGTCGAGACGGTCGGCCTCCAGTGCCCGCATCTGGTCGACGTCGTCATTGAGTTCGGTTCGCCGGTCATCGAGGGCTTTGCGGACGTCTCGGCAGGCAGCGTGGATGAGCGCCGGGTCGTCCGGGGGCTCCTGGCCCTTGCGGTACCGCTCGATGCCGTAGCCCTGCGGGTAGGCGGCTCCGTCGGCGTTCACGGCCGGGTCTGCAGCCAGCTTCCTGGCAATGGTCAGCCAGTCGACGCCGGCAAGGCGTAGGTCGATGGCGTCCGAGCGGCGGCGCGCAATGGCCGCACGCGCGGCTTTGTTAGGGCGTCCCACCGCGGGGCTCCTCCACAGCTCGGTGCGCCCCCGCGCCCCGATCCATGATCGCACCAACAGGCTTGCGACGGCCTCACACCACCTGAGGTGAGCCTCCCGGAGGTTGATTGCGGAGTAACTAGACCCTCAGGCTGGCGAGTTGCTACCGTTGTAAGGGAGAACACGCCGAATACGGCGGGCCCCGCGTGGCCCGACGTCCGAGCATCCGACGGTGTTAGGACGCGCACGCATGGCAACCCCGGGAGAGCAACCCGGGGCTCAACTCCCGAACGCAGTGCTGCACACGTGCAGTTTCTGGGTTTCAGCGTCGGATGGAACTCGGTTTGACCGCCTAGGTCGAGCCGAGTGCATCCGCACACCGGTTCGGCCTCGATCGAGAGGAAGCTGGACCGGTGGAATCGAGTGCCATCCTTTTGCTGCTGGGCTGGGGCGGCGTGGTGTCCGTCATACTGTTCGTCCTCAAAGGGCTTCTGGATCAGCTGCCACCCTTGATTGCCTCATGCCGCACGGTGATGGATACATGGAAGAGGACCGGCGTGGACAGCAGTGGACTTCGCCTTTCACAGCGCGACGACGAACAGGACTGCACCGGAGGACGGTGAGGTGTGCTGCGGCCGGGCCCTACCACGGGCCCGGCCGCTGGCTCTACATGAGCGTCATCTGTCCGGGGACGCTGCCGGTGCCGAGGCCGCGGGGGCGCTCACCCGGGATTGTGACGACGCCTGCGGCGCTCAGGTGGTGGGCGAACTGCCAGTTCCGGCAGGTGGCGAACGCCTTGTCGCCGGCATTGGGGTCGTCGGGCGGGATGTGCCGGTTGGTGAACGGGATCGGCCGGGCGTCGGTGAGGGTGACCTTGAGGTCCTTGACCTGGATCTCCACGTGGCAGCCGGGCGCCCGTTCGAAGGCGAGGTGCGGGTTGTCCTGCCATCGGTAGGGGCTGGTGGTGACGCCGCACAGGTAGTAGGCGATGGCGTACCGGTTTGCATCGAGCGTGGTGGTGAGGTCCTGCGGGCCGTCCTGCTGCACGGCTCGGCTGTAGGGGCCGTGCAGCGAGCGGGCGCAGTGCTGAGTGAGGTCGATACCCGTGACGTACTTGAGCCACAAGTAGTGGTACAGCCTCTCCCCACGCTCAATTCGAATTGTCGGTGGCTTCACTGAATTCCCCCCTCGGAAATAGACATTCACCCTCTAATTATATAAGAATTGAGGGGAATTCCGATTTATGCATTCCGCTGCCCACATAGGCGAAGGAGCGCCTGCACGAGCGGCTTGTGCCGATTGTGCCGGTATCCCTGGGGATACTCCATGTTAAATTCGACTTCGAGCGACTTACGGCGGTCCACGGGGGCGATGGCGAGCGGCCGGCGACACCGTGCGTAGATGTTCCCGCCGTTCGGATTGCCCAGGATCTCCACGTCCGCGAAGTATTTCGACAGCAGGGCGCGCAGGGTCTCTGGGGTGTTGAATTTCTGCATGGTCCACACCCCGCTGCGGAACGTCGCGGCGAAGCCGTTCTCGTCCAGGAACTCCAGGGCTCGCCGGTAGTTGCCGTTGTTCCGGTGCTTGCGGCCTGCGAGCTTCCGTTCGACGGAGCCGAGGGAGCGCGTGCCGGTGTAGAAAACGCCCGAGGCGTTGAGCAGCGAGTTGCAGGAGGCGATGACGTGCTCTTCGAACTCCAGCGAGGTGACGGAGTTCAGGACGCTGTCGAGGACGACGACGTCGTAGAGGCCGTTGGCCTGGACGTCTCGTTGGAGGTCCCGGATGTGGGACACGGTCGCCGCGATGTCGAGCGCGTTCTTCTTGCCGGAGGCTTTCACGTGGGGCTCGTACCAGTGGGCGTCGTGCCCCTGTTCCTTGAGGCGCTTGATGTACGCCGCTTCGCCGGCGCCGAAGTCGACGATGCGCTGCCCCCGCTTGATTTCGGGCAGCACGTAGCGTTCGTAGGTGGTGGACTTGTGGGAGTCCCCCTCGTCGCCGCCGAGGCGGTGCATCTGGCACCAGTGTTGGTTGTACGCCTTGATGCCGAGTTGGGTGTAGTCGTAGACGCCGTAGTCGCCTTCCAACCATTCGATGAGTTCGTCGGCCTCCTGTACGGACACGCGGTAGCACAGCACCGGGTATTTCAGGTCGTGCCCCACGACTGCGTAGTCGTTGTTGAGGATGACGCGGCCGGCGGAGTCGGCAACGATCGAGCCCCAGGGCCCGTACCTGGTGACGAGGCGACGGATCTCTTCCTGGACGGCAGCGTTGCCGCGCGCCACGACGGCGATGTCCTGGGGCTGGATCCACTCCCACCCGTGGACGTCGTCGGCTGCGACAGGGGCACGGACCCGAGAGCCGTCGGTTTCCACAGAGTTGTGGAGGAGGTTGAACTGGACCTCGTCGTGTGTGGTCACGTGCTTGCCCAGCAGGAGGGCAGGCACGGTCTGTTCACCGTTGGCCTTGAGGCTCTTGGTGCGCTGGTGGCCAGCGATGAGGATGCCGTTGCCGTTGACGATGACGGGCTTGACGCAACCGAACAAGGCGAGGCTCTGCTTGAGGCGTTCGAAGGCGTCCTCGGACAGGCGCCGCGGGTTGTAGGGAGCGGGCTTGAGTCCGGCCAGGGGGAAGTCCGCGACGAACTCAGGCATCGGCGGCCTCCTGGTCGTCGCCGGCGGCCCCGGTGTCGAGGAGGTAGTGGCCGAAGCCGGAGTCGGTGCCGCGCCGCTCGTAGTACGCGTTGTGGGCCGTGTTGAGGCGTTCGACCTCGTCCGCGGTGATCTGGACCCGGGTGGTGCCCCACTGGATGAAGCCCCACTGGAGGTGCTCGTCCTTGATTTTCTCCCCCTCACCGGCGATGGTCTCGGCGGGGAGGACCGCGGGCAGGGAGGCGTCGAGGAGCTCGTCGAGCGCCGTCTGGTCGTAGCCGGTGCCCTGGAGGTCCGGGAGTTCCTCGAGGATCTCGGCCAGCAGGGCCGAGTCGTAGCCGGCGAGGTCCGAGGTCCGGTTGTCGACGACCACGATCCGGGTCGCAGCATCGTCGTCGACGTCGACCCACGTGGCCGCGATGTTCTCCCACCCGAGCTCGACGGCAGCCTGGAAGGTGTGGTTGCCAGCGAGGATCTCGCCGGGGCGCCCGGTGTGGGTGCCCCGGTTGACGACGATGGCCTTGTACTGGCCGTTGACCGTCAGCGATTCGCGGATGGAGACGAGGTCGCCGTTCCTGGGGTTGCGGTGGAACGGCGTGAGGTCGGCGACGGGCACCGCCAAGGGCAGCAGCTCGTCGGGGATGTTGGGTGGCGTGGCGTTCACGGGCGTCCCTCTTGTAGGCCGTTCCCCGCGCCCTACAGACACTCACTCTAACCAGGCTCTAGCCAGACCGTTCGACTAGGTATTGCCGAAGTTCGGTGGACAAGCCGGCCTCCTCGGTGAAGAACCTCGTCGCCCCAGCCTGCTCCACATGGTCATGGAACTTTTCCAGGGTGCGTTCCATCGACAACCCTCTGAATTCAGCGAGGCACTGGTGCAGTTTGTTGGCAAACTCCACGACCACCCACCCGCCACAGTCAGCGGCGATGTAGTCAAACAGCCAATCCACCTCATACTGAGATAGCCGGATGAACCAATCAAAAAAGCGCATTCCCTGTTTCGCGCGTACCAATCCGCCGACCATTACGCGAGCCAGCGATGCCCATCCCGTTTGGTCGATATGGCGCGCCAGGCCTACTGTCACAGCCCGGCTACCGTCAGACCGGATTACGGCACTCGCCACCGGGAAACTGTCAAAGCGGTCGGATTCGTGCACCGCCATCAACACCGATCGGACCGAGTCAAGTTCATGCGCATGCCGGAGTAAGGATGCCAACAGAATGTCAGAGAGGGAGGTAGGAAGAACATCCCTCCCAAATTGAAGCTGCGCCCCTTCACCCACGGTACGCTGGCTCCATTTTCCGAAGAGGTAGGAGAGTTCATACCCCGATACACGAGCAACCACCACCTCCAGGAATCTATCGAGCTCCTCCGAATGCCGTTTAAGCAGGTCAGCACCAAAGGCCTCAACGTCTTCAATCGGTCGAAATTTCGCAACTTCCGTAAAGAATTCCCTACTCAACCTCTTGCGTTTATAATCTTCCAGCCACCGGTAGGTGTGGATGAGGTCTGCGTAGGAGCGAGTCCTTCCAGCATCACTGAGTTCAAGGGACACACCTACGGAGTTCTCCGCAACAATCAATGCTTCCAGTTGCTCCTGAAATGCCATCAGGGGGACTTGATCCCCTACCCCAGACAGCTCCTTCGCTAGCTCCTCCTCCAAGCGGAGAACTTGACTCTTGAGTTCTCTGCTACGCCCCTCCGCTTCTTCTCTTTGCCCCTGAACAACTCGAAGGTCATCCCTAAGTCGGGCAACCTCCTCCCTCAAGCGATCATATTCACTCGCCGCATGCTCCGGGTCCCCATTCCAGCGTGCGGCGACACCTCGTGAACCAACTTCCGCAACCCAATCGATTCGCGCTTGCTCGAACTCGGAGGACAGGTCGGAAATCTGCTGTTCCCTCTTTTCCAGAAGATCATGCAACGCTTCGATTTGCCTCCGCGCCATTTTGACCGTCCTCTGCGATCGCAGCAGATCCTCCCGAAGCGACTCCAGCTCGAACTCTCCCGGATTCGTAACCTGCAACGCCCGCAACCGCTGCTGACGGATCGCCTCTTTGACCTGCTCCTGCACGGGAGACTCTCGATGCTCTTGGACCTCCATCAGCAAACGATCAATGAATGCCTGGGGAGGCAACCTCTTCCCGCTTAGGTAGCGAGAGACGGCCGACTTGTCGAGGTGGACGCGGTGCGCGTAGGCAGCCTGAGACACGCCCAGAGTGTTGAACAGCCCTGTCAACACGTTGCCTAGGGCCGCAACTTCCGGGATCGAGCCGCGCTCCATGGCTGCCGATGCCGTCTCGTTCCTGGCCAGTTCGCTCACGACGCGCCCCCTGCACGTTGACAACCTCTCGGCAACGCAGTGCCTGTTTCGCAACGTACCGGATGCCCGCAGGCTCGACGTCATCGATCGGACTACTGAAGGGACACACTCGAAATGCCAGCCCGATGGACCGGCCTTCTTGCTCAAGCGCGTTGGATGCAACGCATGTTCATCGTCCTGATCGCCCTCATCCCGGTGACCCTTGTGACGCTGGCGTTTACGCCGGCGTTGCTGCTGCTCCCCTTCTTCTCCTCACGACACCCTGTCCCGGAGCGCATGGTCAGGCAGCTGGCAACCTGGACTAGGGCTCTGCTGCTGGCGAGCAGAGAGCGATAGCCGTGGAGGCCGATACCCCGGGGTGTCGGCCTCCACGTACGTCAGCGGTTGTTGCAGCGACACATCCCGGACGGGAGGCACCAGGAGTCGCAGGCCTTGCACCAGATGGCGCCGGGTACGGGCGGCTTGCGTTGGGTGGTACGGGCAGGCTGCTGCGGGTCGTTCATGACGCTCGTTTCCTTGGTCGGCTACTGATGGCTTCATCGAGGGCAGCGAAGTTTCGCGGTCCTTCGGGATCGGGCTTCGCGGGCCGGAGTCTCGCGGGGAGTCGGTCTCGTTCGGCGAGAAGCCGGAGGTACAGCGGGTAGTCCGCGGGGTGGCCGCGGAAGTCCGGATCGACGGAACCGTCGTCCACGTGACGCTCCTAGTACGCGGAATCCGCCCCCTTGGGGGGCGGATTCACCACGGTCGTGAGGTAGTGGAGGGCAGCTCCCCGGTCTCGCTTGGGAGCGAGGACGGTGCCTGGCGGGCAGGGCGCGGGGGGTTGGCCACCCGCCAGGCACCGAGGAGTTGCCGCATGCCACGGCGTCGCTGGTCGGCGTCCTCGTACCGCCGACCAGCAAGTAGACACTAACACTACGCAGTGTTGGTATCTATCTTTTGGTGTCAGAAGAGGCTGTCCTGAGATGCCTTCTGCCCTGACGCTGACACTTGGGTGGTGCGGCGCCCCACCAGCTCAGGCAGTGGGCTGGCGGGAATCACGGTCACGACCGTGCTGACGCCCTTGAACCAGCGGTCCGGGAGCGGCGTGATGGTGCCACGGGCCTCGCGCACTCGACTGCGGAAGTCCAGCGCCTGTGCATTCGTACGGAAGGTGAGGCTCCCGAACATGACCGCCACGAGCCGTCCGCCGGGGCGCAACCAGCGCAGGGCGCGTTGGACGTGCTGGATGTCGAGCTGCCCGGCGAACGGCGGGTTCATCACCACACGGTCGTAGCGGGCGGACACCCGGAGTGTGAGGAAGTCTGCGGTGATCACCTCCCGGGCGTAGCCCTTGTCGCGGATGACCTTCGCACGCCCCGGGTCCAGTTCGACACAATCGACTACGCCCCCACGATTCGCGACCCGCTCGGCCATGGCGCCCGCACCGGCCGAAGGTTCAAGGACCTCGTGCCCGGCGCTCAGGTCGGCGAGGTCGAGGATCTCATCGACCAGCGCAGCCGGCGTGGGGAAGTAGCCGCGCTCGGCGTCTGTGGTCACCTCCCCTTCGGCGAGCAGACCGGCGATGGCGTCAGCCGCGTTGATAGGAAAGACGTGGGCGCGCTTCCACCGGTCCCACTTTCCCCCGACTGCCGAGAGGGCGAGGTTCACGCGCTGGTACAGGCGGTCTGCGAGCTGGCCGCTGAGGTGCAGCGCCGACCCGTCGCAGCGGGCAGTTCGGATGACATCGAGCACGTCGGCGTCGAGTTTCACGACCGGCCCCCGATCCCGGGCTCGCCGGTGGCGGCGCGCGCCTGGATCAGCTCGGTTTCGAGTTCGACGAGACGGGCCGCGACCATGAGCGCGAATCGCACGGAGACGGAACCACCAGCCGCGCGCAGGAGTTCGGCCGTGGCGGCACGGGTCAGATCGTCCGCCTCCTGAGCGACGTCGTCCCCCTGACCGGCGCGGGCGAGGACGAGGCGTCCGGCTGCGCGCTCGACGAGCTCCTGGGCTTCCGGGTCGTACTCCTTGAGGGCGTTGCCTGCCTCCACGGTCGAGAACAGGCACCGGTTGACGTTACGCATGCGGTGGATGTTGTTGATCACTGCGAGCTCCTTAAAGAGGGTGGGCGGCCTCGGGGGCCGCCCACCCTGGGCTGGTCGATCAGGCTGCGGTCTCGGTCGTCTGCGCGTCGACCGTCTCCGTGTCCGTGTCCGACTCCTCGTCGGCGACCTGCGGGGCGGCGGCGTCCTCCGGGTCGGAGGCCGCTCCCGCGTCGATGTCACCCTCCGGCTCGATGGCAGCCGCCATCAGGGCCTCCGCCTCGGCGGCGAGGTCAGGTGCCTCCGCCTCGGCGTTGACGATGATGTCGCTGGCTTCCGCGTGCGCCTTGGCCTGGCGGACCTGGAAGCGGGCGTCCGCCAGGAACTTGGCGGCACGGTCCAGCTGCTCGAGGCGCTGGCCGACCTCACCGGCGAGGAGCTTGGAGAGGTGCAGGGGGTCGGTCTTGGCGATGCCCTCCAGCAGGCCGCACAGCCGCTCGATCTCGTCGAGGGCGGTCTTGGTCTTGGCGGTCTCCTTCGTGCGGTCAGCCTTCTGCTCGGGGGTCATCTCCTCGACGGCGACCATGGACTCCTGGGTCGCCGCCTTCTCCTGCCTGCGCATGGCGTAGGCGATGTGGACGAGCTGGTTGTCGGTGACGTCGCCCTTCTTCCACTTCTCGAACACGCCCTTCTGGTTGTCCTTGGTCAGGGCGGCGATCTGCACGGCGGCCTGGGTGCCGATGTGGCCGAGGTTGACGGCGGCGGCAACCTCGGGCCGCAGGTTGAGGAGGGCGAGGCGCTGGTTGACGAACGGCACCGACTTCGAGACCTTCTTGGCGACGATCTGGACCGCCTCCTTGGGGTCGACGTTCGTCCCCTGCATGTCGAGGAGCTTCTTGAAGCCCTTGGCCTCTTCGAGGGGCAGCATGTCGGCGCGGTTGAGGTTCTCGACCATGGCCTTCTCGAAGGCGCTCGCGTCGTCGATGGCCCCGCCGTCGGCCCCGGTGATGATCCGGGCGTCAATGGTGATCTTGCCCGCGATCTCGTGGGCCCGGAAGCGGCGCTCTCCGGCGACGATCTCGTACCCGCCAGCCTCGCGCTTGCGGACGACGATCGGCTGGAGCAGGCCGTGCTCCTTGATCGAGTCGGCGAGCTCTTGGAGCTCGGTCTCGTCGAAGTGCTCGCGGGGCTGGCTCTCGTTGCGGTGGATCTGAGCGAGCTTCAGGCTGGTGTGCTTGGTGCCCATTTGATTCTCCAAGAGGTCGTTCGGAGTGAGGTTTCCTCCCCGCTCCTTCCAGTTCTATTCTATATGCATTCTGAAGGTGGGTCCACATTCGGCTGAAAGTTTCTGCACGTCAAAGGCCCGGCGCGACCAGAAGGTCACGCCGGGCCCGGTTCACTCTGCACTCCCGCAATCCCCAGAGCTCACGCGAGGTGGATCCTGGTGTCGACGAGGGATGGTCGATGGGGCAACGATCGCGAGGGCTCCGAGCAGTTCATGCGCCTCGTCGCCCCCGAGGTCTACGCACCGCTCGCCGCGCGACTCCCCCAGTCGCGCGAGCACCCTCTCCAGTTCGACCGCCACACCGCACCCCTCCGTGTCGCACGTTCACTTCCCCCACCCTCCGGGCGCGGGACTTAGATCCCGACACACCTGCACTTGCGGCACACCTTTACGTACATCCGGTCGCCAGCGCAGTCGCAGCCCAAGGTGGGCCGCGCGAGCGTCACCTCTAGCATGTTGACCCAAAGGATCTACAACGATCCTGCTTCGCACAGTGACCTAATGTCAATGAACATAGACAATAGCTCGGAAGACCTGGCTCCAATTCACCCAGGCGTGGCGGGAATCAGCCACGCCCTACCCCTGCCCGCACCGCGGCCGCTCGACCGGCCCGCCACGAAGGACCCCGCCTATGGCCTCCGGCCCTGACGTCACACTGGCTAGCAAGCTGGCATTGCTGCTGCGCCGGATAGTCGACCGAACCGGCCAGAGACCCAGCGTGCGGACCCTGGAGAAGGCCACCGCGGTCACCGCCGGCGGCAAGCCGGCGATGACCCACCAGGTCATCAACGAACTCCTGAATGACTACGACGGCAAGCGAGACCCGAAGGCCTCTCAGCTCCTAGGACTCGCACGCGCATTCGATGCTCCGGTAGCTTTCTTCCTTCCCGGGTACAACGGCCTGACCTCCTTGGAGGTCTACGAAGCGCAAGCGGATGCCCGGGAGGCGCTGCGGCTCATTCACGACCTGGGGGAAACGGGCGCCGCGGAGCTGGCAGAGGCCGCCCGCGCAATCCGACGACGGCACGGCAAGACCGACACCAACATCCCGGAGGTGCCGGAGCTGCCGCCCATGGTGGAGCCGCCGCGACCCGGCCGGCGTCGCCGTCTGTCGTTTACCGAGGCTGCCGAACGGGCCGTCTCTGACCTGGAAGGACTCTGAAAGACCATCATGGACGGCATCGTCTTTGGCATATGCACTCTGGTCGGGATCGTCGGGACGTGGTACTCCGCCCGAGATGCCTGGCGGCTGCGCGATCGGAGTGACTACCGGATCGCCCGCGCCGCCCGCGCAGTTGCCTTCGGTGTCTGCACGGTTGGCGTCCTCCTGGCCGTGCCAACGGTCGAGGGGCTGCTCGAAGAGCTAACCGGCATGAACAATTCGGCCAAGCTCGGGGCGCACTTCTGCGCCGTGTTGTGGTGCGGAAGCCTCCAGCTGATGCTGGTGGACTGGTCGTACAACCATGAGGTCCTTAAGGCCAGCCTCTACGCGCGAGTCGCTCTCGGCGTCGCCGTGCTGGCTGCGATGCTGCCGCTGTTCGCCACGACCACCGGGCCCGAGATGGAGTTCACCACCGCCTTCGCGGCGGAACCTGGCGTAACCGTCTACCTCTTGGCCTACCTGACCTACGTCGCCATCACGTGTGGCGAGATTGCCTTCCTCTGCTCCGGCATGGCCATGTCGGCGTCTCGCCGGGGCCACACCTGGACCTCTCGGGGACTCGCCACCTCAGCGGCCGCAGCCGTCCTCGGCGTCGCCTACGCGATCAGCAAGGGCTCGTACTTGCTGTTGAACTACCTGCGGCACCCCTGGCCGTTGCAGTACGAAGAGATCATCTCCCCCCTCCTCGCCGGCCTGGCAACAGTGGCTCTGATCACCGGTCTCACGATGGCCATGGTCGGCCGACGGCTCACTCAGCGGAAGGCAGACCAGGTCACGGCGTAACGGCTCGGCCCTTCCGCCAGTCCAACACCACGCGGCCGGGCTCGATCGATCGCACGCCCTTCGCGCTGGCCGGGAACACCCGCACGCCCTCCAGGAGCAGCAACGCGATGACCTGCTTGGAGGCGTGCGGGGCCGTGTTCCACCACCGGACGAGGTCCCGGGCGTCGCCCAGCTTGAAGTTGGCCATCTGCTCCGCGAACCGGAGGCGTGTTCGGCTGACCTTGAGCTCCTCGGTCGCGGCGTTCTGAGCAACGAGGAAGGCGTCTCGGCCTATCTGCCGACGGCCGTACATTTCGGCGACCTCGCGCCCCCGCTGCTCCTGCTCCGCAATCGTCCTCTTGAGGTCCTCGACCTGCGCGCGAGCGGCCTCCTGTGCAGCCTCAATGCTCGCCCGCACGTCGGGCTTGAGCAGTTCGGCAACGAGGTACTCGGCGACGTAGGTCTCAAGGAGCTCCGCGTTCACACGGACCTCTCCGCACCCGCCCGCTCCCTGCTTATCCTTCGGACGACAGCGGTACCCGGGGCTCCCCGCGTTGTTGCGAGCTCCGGTCAGGTGTTGCTTGCACTTGCCGCACGAAGCGATGCCGCCTACGTCTCCCGCGAGGAGATAGGAGTAGGGGGCGTCGGGCGTTGCCCTCTTCCGCTTGGCGTGACGCTCTTCCAGGGCCTTGAACTCGTCAGGGGTGATCGCCCCGGGGTGGCCGGCGTCGACCAGCTCGCCATTCTCGTCTCGCCGCAGCCCGGCGATGGCAGGGTTCTTGAGGAGGCGGCCGATGCTCGCGTCCTTCCACTCACCCCCGAGGGTCCCCCGGTAGCCCTGGGCGTTGGCCCACACAGCGATATCCGCGTCGGACTGCGGAGGGTCCAGAAGGGCGCGGCTGGCCATCTCTCGCAGCGGCCCGACCTCGTCTTCGTGGAGGCGGCGCCGCGAGTTGTCCTCGAATCCGTAGAGCCGTGGCATGCGGTTCCGTCCGATCTCTTCTTGTTCTCCCCCGTGGCGGGCCGATCCTAGGTCACGGTCCGTACCAATGGCACGCTCCGCCTCAAGATCGACGGCCGTCGCCGCAGCTAGCGGCCCGGCGGTTCAACGCCCAGCACACGCCACAAGGCGGCAGCTGGCACGCGCGTCGTACCGCCGAGCGGCAGCGTCTTCACGGGGAAGTCGCCTGACCTGATCAAGGCGTACGCCTTGTGCACACCGATGCCGAGCGCCCGAGCCGCCGTCGACACGTTCACCGTCGGCGGAAGGGTCAGCAGCTCCTCCAAGGTCATCCCAGCGGCTGCGGAGCCGGTTCCCGAACTCTCTTTCACTGTCATCTCGTCGTCGCGTTCTCCCCCGCGCCAACGTAGACATAAGAATACTCCAACACTCCAGTGTTGGGGCAACATGTCTCACAGAGCGGCAAAGATCAGCACACAGGCCACATCAGCAGGGGGAGAGTCATGACTGACATCAGCTACTTCAGGAGGTGCGCGTGCAAGGTCCCGGTCCTCAACGGCGCCGGCGAACCGGTGCTCCTGAGCGACGGCACGCCCAAGATGAAGGAGGTCGGAGCCACCTGCCCGAAGCTCAAGCAGAAAGGGCACTCGACCTGGTACTTCTACTTCGAACTGGAGTCCGGCGAGAACGGCAAGCGCCGACGAATCCGCCGCGGCGGCTTCAAGACGCAGGACGACGCCAAGGTGGCGGCCAAAAAGGAGCTGAAGAAAGCCGAGGGCGGCACAGACATCCTGAGCTCGGCCACCGTGGGTGATGACCTCACCGCCTGGGTGGAGCGGAAGGGAAGCCTCGCCCGCACCACCTCACACGGGTACGAGGGGCACATCCGGCTCTACCTGATGCCCCACCTAGGGCACATCAAGCGCAAGGATCTCCACGCTCGGCACATCGAAGCGATGTACGCCGCCATCAAGAAGGAGAACGCCGAACGCCTGCTCCACCACGGCCGAGTCGTAGAGCTCGCCGAGGCACGCGACGCCGCAAAGGAAGCCTGGATACGCGCCTCCGGAAAGGGTGAGGAACGGCGCCAGGCTCGCAGTGCCTACCTCGACGCCAACGCTGCCCTGAGGAAGGGACGTCGGGGCCTGCGGAAGATCACAGGGCCGGCGACGCTCCACCGCATCAACGCCACCCTGAGCTCGTTCCTGAACAGCGGGATCAAGCGGCTCGAATACCAGACCAACTGGGCGTCGCTCATCGAGCTGCCTCCCGTCAAGCGGCCGAAGCCGCTGGTGTGGACGCCCGAGCGCGTCGAGCACTGGCAGCGCACGGGCGAGAAGCCCGGCCCGGTGATGGTCTGGACGCCCGAGCAAGCCGGGGCCTTCCTGGACTTCGTGGCGGACGACCGCCTCTACGCCCTGTGGGACACGTTCACCTTCCTCGGCCCGCGCCGCGGCGAAATGGCAGCCCTCCCCTGGACGGAGGTCAGCCTCACCGCCTTGTCCATGCGGATCTCAGCCCAGCTCGTTGAAGTCGCGTACCGCGTCTACGGCGAGGAGCCAAAGGCCGACAGCGTCCGCACCATGAGCATCAGCACGCACTCAGGCCGGGTGCTCACCGCGCACCAGGCCCACCAGGAGCACGAACGCTCCGAGTGGGAAGGTGAGGAGGCGTGGGTTGAATCGGGCTGCGTCTTCACCATGGAGAACGGAGCGGCGCTCCACCCTGACTGGATCAGCCGGCGGTTCAAGCGGCTGGTCGAGCTGTCCGGCCTCCCGCCCGTACGCCTGCACGACTTGCGCCACCTCTCGGCCAGCCTCGCCCTGCTCGCCGGTACCGACATCAAGGTGGTCCAGGAGCGCCTTGGCCACAGCTCGCGGCAGATCACCTCGGACACCTACACCAGCGTCCTGCCCGAGCTGTTCCGGACCGAGGCCGAGTCGACGGTCGCAGTCGTACCTCGCGGCGGTGAGGTCTCCTACACGGTCAAGAAGGCCCTCAAGATCCCCGGCAGCGTTTTCGCGCAGGATGTGGCGGTGCTGTTCGCCCGCGCGGCCAGCACGGGGCACAAGTCGCGGTGGGCCGTTGAGGTTCAAGCGACCGCCGGCGGTGATGTCTTCGGCCGGATCCACACGGAGGCCCAAGCAGCGGAGCGTGCGGTCGAGGCGGCCGAGGCGTGGCTTCGGGCGTACTGCACGGAGCAGGGCTACGAGGTCATCCGAAGCGAGAACCTCGCCGACCGGATCCCGGAGGACCACAAGGCGACCCTGGCGCTGGTTCGTCTTGTGATCGACCGCACGTCGGCAAGCGGCCGCGACGAGCCGGTGAGCCGGTTCCTGGCAGGCACCCGAAAGGCTTCCGTCGGCAGCGGGTGACGTCTGTCCCCGCGTCCGCCCCCTCGCGTCCCCGCTGTGTCCCCGCAGCGCCCATGGAACGCGAAAGGCGGCCCCGAAGGGCCGCCAAGATCACCGCAGCGACTCACGCCGCCAGCAAAGATGCTGGCCAGATCGTTTCTGCACACCTGGTGCGCAGTGGGGCGGGTGGGACTCGAACCCACGGCCGACGGATTATGAGTCCGCTGCTCTAACCGGCTGAGCTACCGCCCCTTCACGGCGTGGCGCGTACATGTGTGCGCGCCGTCTGCCGCAGCATAGCCGCTCATACGATCTCCTGCCTCGGATGCCTCGCATGATCGGCTTCGCCTGTTCAGAGAGACCGCGCTGAGGGCTGCCCGGTTCCGTTCGGAGGCGACAAAAAAGACGAAGAGGACCCACGAGGGGCCCTCTTCGTCTCTTGGCTCCCCCGGCTGGACTCGAACCAGCAACCCTCCGGTTAACAGCCGAATGCTCTGCCAATTGAGCTACAGGGGACCGCGCTCCCCCGACTGGACTCGAACCAGTAACCTGCCGGTTAACAGCCGGCTGCTCTGCCAATTGAGCTACAGGGGATTGCTGCGGTGCATCGAACAGCCCACCTCCGGCCTTGCCGGGGGGCGAGCGCCCGTTGCGAGTCATAGATTAGCGCAAGCAGGGGGGTGCTCCGCCAATCGGTATCGACAGCAGGCCGGGCACCACACGACGAAGGGTGGCAGGCATGCGGTACAAGGTCACGTTCGTGGTCGGACTGACCCTCGGGTACGTGCTCGGAACCCGGGCCGGGCGCGAGCGCTACGAATCCATGAAGAAGTCCCTGCGGGAGTTCACGCAGAACCCCGCGGTGCGCAACGCCGCCGAGACCGCCGGGCACACCGGGCGCGAGTACGCCGGCAAGGCCTTCTCCGCGGTGAGCGAGAAGGTCGGTGACGCCGTACCGGCCTCCCTGTCCGGCCGGGTACGGGGACGGCGCGACCGGGTCGGCGGCGTCGACGACGACTGGGGCACCAGCAACACCTGAGGCGTCCGAGGCGGATGAGTCCGGCCCGGCGTGCGGCAGAATTCTCCGTATGGGGATAGTCGCCGGGCTGGACAGCTCTTCAGCCTTCACTCGCATAGTCGTCTGCGACACCGAAACGGGTGCCGTGCTGCGCCAGGGGTACGCACCCCATCCACAGCCCGCCGGGGAACCCGAAGGCGCCAATCCCCACGAGACCGATCCGCAGGCCTGGCTGCTCTCGCTGGGCGAGGCCGCCGGCGGCGGGCTCCTCGAAGGGGTCCAGGCCATAGGGGTCTCCGCCCAGCAGCACGGGCTGCTGCCGCTGGACACGCAGGGCGGGCTGGTGCGCCCCGCCCTGGTCGGCAACGACAAGCGCGGGCAGGTGGCCGCCGCCGACCTCATCGACGCCCTCGGCGGGCGGCACGCCTGGGCCGAGGCCGTGGGCTCGGTCCCGCACTCCGCGCAGCCCCTGGCGAAGCTGGCCTGGCTGGCCCGCACCGAGCCCGAGGCCGCCCGCCGGGTGGCCGTCGTGATGTCCCCGCACGACTGGCTCGTCTGGCAGCTGCTGGGCCGGCCGGTCCGCCGGACCACCGACCGGGGCGGCGCCTCCGGTACCGGGTACTGGTCGGCCGCCACCAGCTCCTGGCGTCCCGACCTCGTCGAGCTGGCGCTCGGGCACCAGGCGCTGCTGCCCGAGGTGCTCGGCCCGGCCGACACCGCCGGGACCACGCCCGAGGGGCTGTTGATATCGGCCGGCACCGGCGAGACGATGGCCGCCGCCCTCGGGCTGGGGCTCGGCCCCGGCGACGCGGTGGTCTCGCTCGGGGCGTCCGGTTCGGTGATGGCGGTGCACCACGAGGCGCTGTCGGAGCCGGGCGGTCTGATCACCTCCCTGGCCGACGCCAGTGGCATGCACCTGCCGGTGGTGAACACCTCCAACGCCGTACGGGCGCTGCGCGGCACCGCCGAGCTGCTGGGCACCGACCTGGAGGGGCTGTCCGAGCTCGCGCTGAAGTCGACGCCGGGCGCGCACGGCCTCGTACTCCTGCCGTACCTGGAAGGTGAGCGGACGCCGAACCTGCCGCACACCGCCGGCACCCTGTCCGGGCTGCGCCGGGACTCGATGAAGCCGGAGCACCTGGCCCGGGCCGCTTTCGAGGGCATGCTCTGCGGGCTGGTGGACGCCCTCGACGTGCTGCGCTCGCGCGGGGTCGAGATCCGCCGGGTGTTCCTGCTGGGCGCGGCGGCCGAACTGCCCGCCGTACAGGCCGCGGCCCCCGGGCTGTTCGGGACGCAGATCGTCGTACCGGCGCCCGCCGACTACGCGGCGCTGGGCGCGGCGCGCCAGGCGGCGTGGGCGCTCGGAGTGGCGCAGGGCACGCTGGCCCCGCACACCCCGCCGGTGTGGCCCGCCCCGGCGGCGCAGGTGTTCGAGCCGGGCGAGGAGTTCCCGGCGTGGCAGGCGGTGCGCCAGCAGTACATTGCGACGAGGGAGCAGATCCACCCCGGCGCGTTCTAGGCCCTGCCGTCGCGGGGCGGACGGAAATTCGACGGCAGGCCCTCGGGCCTGCCGGTCCGCCGTACGACGGCTCGGTCCCGGGTCGCAGGGCGGCCTACTCCTTTTGACCGGCCTTTGCGAAAAGCGGTGGGGATCGGGCCGCCCGTTGGCAGAAGATGGGGTGAATCCCCCTCGATCTTGCCGACCGGAGCCTGCGCGTGCTCATACGACTTCTGCGGACCCATCTGGGTCAGTACCAAAAACCCATCGCCCTGCTGGTCCTGCTGCAGCTGCTGCAGACCAGCGCGACCCTCTATCTGCCCACCCTCAACGCGGACATCATCGACACCGGTGTCGTCAACGGCGACACCGGCTACATCCTGCGCTTCGGTGCGCTGATGCTCGGTGTCTCCCTCGTCCAGCTCGTCTGCAACGTCGGCGCCGTCTACTACGGAGCCCGCACGGCGGCGGCCTTCGGGCGGGACGTGCGCGCCGCCGTCTTCGACCGTGTCCAGAGCTTCTCCGCGCGGGAGCTCGGCCAGTTCGGGGCCCCGTCCCTGATCACCCGTTCGACGAACGACGTCCAGCAGATCCAGATGCTGGTCCTGATGACCTTCACCCTGATGGTCTCGGCGCCGATCATGTGCGTGGGCGGGATCGTCATGGCGCTGTCGCTCGACGTGAAGCTGTCGGGCGTCCTGCTCGCCGTCGTTCCCGTGCTCGGTCTGTCGGTCGGCGCCATCGTCCTCAAGACGCGGCCGCTGTTCCGCCTGATGCAGGCCCGCCTGGACACCGTGAACCGGGTGCTGCGCGAGCAGATCACCGGCAACCGGGTGATCCGCGCCTTCGTCCGCGACACGTACGAGAAGGATCGTTTCCGGGAGGCCAACGAGGACCTCACCGGGGTCTCGCTGGCCGCCGGCAAGCTCCTCGCCCTGATGTTCCCCACGGTCATCGTGGTCGTGAACATCTCCAGCGTCGCCGTCATCTGGTTCGGCGCGATGCGCGTCGACAGCAACGGCATGGAGATCGGCCAGCTGACGGCCTTCCTCGCCTACCTGCTGCAGATCGTCATGGCCGTGATGATGGCCACCTTCATGTTCATGATGGTGCCGCGCGCCGAGGTCTGCGCCGAGCGCGTCCAGGAGGTCCTGGACACCCGTTCCAGCGTGGTCCCGCCGGCCGACCCGGTCCGCGAGCTCGCCCGGCGCGGGCTCCTCGAACTGCGCGGCGCCGACTTCCGCTACCCGGGCGCCGAGGCCCCGGTGCTGCGCGGGGTGGACCTGGTGGCCCGCCCCGGCGAGACCACCGCGGTGATCGGCTCCACCGGAAGCGGCAAGTCCACCCTGCTGGGCCTGGTCCCGCGGCTGTTCGACGCGACCGGCGGCGATGTGCTGGTCGACGGCGAGGACGTACGCCGGCTCGAACCGGAACTGCTCGCCAGGACGGTCGGCATGGTCCCGCAGAAGCCGTACCTCTTCTCCGGAACCGTCGCCTCCAACCTGCGCTACGGCCGCCCGGACGCGAGCGACGAAGAGCTGTGGCGGGCCTTGGAGGTGGCCCAGGCGAAGGACTTCGTGTCCGAGCTGGAGGGTGGCCTGGAGGCTCCCATCGCCCAGGGCGGAACCAATGTCTCCGGCGGCCAGCGCCAGCGTCTGGCCATCGCCCGCGCCCTGGTGCAGCGCCCGGAGATCTATCTGTTCGACGACTCCTTCTCGGCCCTGGACTACGCGACGGACGCGGCGCTGCGCGCGGCACTCGCCCGCGAGACCGAGGACGCGACCGTGGTGATCGTCGCCCAGCGGGTCTCCACGATCCGCGACGCCGACCGGATCATCGTCCTGGACGAGGGCCAGGTGGTGGGCGAGGGGCGCCACCACGAGCTGATGGCCGGCAACGAGACCTACCGGGAGATCGTGCTCTCCCAGCTGACGGAGGCGGAGGCCGCATGAGCGGGCCCGGAGGACGGATGATGGCGGGGCCGGCCCAGCGGTCCATGGATTTCAAGGGTTCGGGGAAGCGGCTGCTGCGTCAGCTCGCACAGGACCGGGTCAAGCTGTGGGGCATGGTCGCGGCCGTCGTCGGCAGCGTCGGCTGCGCGGTCGTCGGTCCGAAGATCCTCGGCCAGGCCACCGACCTGGTCTTCGCGGGGATCGTCGGCCGGCAGATGCCGGCCGGGCTCACCAAGCAGCAGGCGCTGGACGGGCTGCGCGACAGGGGCCAGGGCGGCATGGCGGACATGCTGTCCGGCACCGACTTCACCCCGGGCAAGGGCATCGACTTCGGTGCCGTCGGGGTCG
The DNA here is from genome assembly GCF_036203305.1 of Streptomyces sp. NBC_00190. Classification (GTDB taxonomy): domain Bacteria; phylum Actinomycetota; class Actinomycetes; order Streptomycetales; family Streptomycetaceae; genus Streptomyces. Next base: position 2,821,579 of record NZ_CP108131.1, read on the forward strand.
TCGCCCTCTGGGCGCTGGTGGTCTTCGTCCTCGCGGGCCTGCTCATGCTGGTCGCCACGAGGCTGTCGAACCACGTGATGAACGGCACCGTCTACCGGATGCGCGAGGAGCTCCAGGCGAAGCTGTCGCGGCTGCCGCTGTCGTACTTCGACCAGCAGAAGCGAGGTGAGGTGCTCAGCCGGGCCACCAACGACATAGACAACATCGGCCAGACGCTGCAGCAGACGATGGGCCAGTTGCTGAACTCGCTGCTGACCATCGTCGGCGTGCTGGTGATGATGTTCTGGATCTCGCCGCTGCTGGCGCTGGTCGCGCTGGGGACCGTACCGGTCTCCGTCTTCGTCGCGGCGAAGATCGGCAAGAAGTCGCAGCCGCAGTTCGTGGCGCAGTGGAAATCGACCGGTGCGCTGAACGCCCACATCGAGGAGATGTACTCGGGCCACACGCTGGTCAAGGTCTTCGGCCGGCAGAAGGAGTCCGCGGCCGTCTTCGCCGAGCAGAACGAGGCGCTGTACCGGGCCTCCTTCAAGGCGCAGCTGGTCAGCGGCATCATGCAGCCGGTGATGCTGTTCATCTCGAACATCAACTACGTGCTGATAGCCGTCGTCGGCGGGCTCCGGGTCGCCTCGGGCACCCTGTCGATCGGTGATGTGCAGGCCTTCATCCAGTACTCGCGGCAGTTCTCGATGCCGCTGACCCAGGTCGCCTCGATGGCGAACCTCGTGCAGTCCGGTATCGCCTCGGCGGAGCGGGTCTACGAGCTGCTCGACGCGGAGGAGCAGGAGCCGGACGCCGAGGTTCCGGAGTGCCCGGAGGAGCTGCGCGGCCAGGTCACGCTCGACAAGGTGGCCTTCCGCTACGAGCCGGACAAGCCGCTGATCGAGAACCTCTCGCTGTCGGTCGAGCCGGGCCAGACGGTCGCGATCGTCGGCCCGACGGGCGCCGGCAAGACGACGCTCGTCAACCTGCTGATGCGGTTCTACGAGGTCACGGGCGGCGAGATCGCCCTGGACGGCGTGGACATCGCGAAGATGACGCGCGAGGAGCTGCGCGGCGGCATCGGCATGGTGCTGCAGGACACCTGGCTGTTCGGCGGCACCATCGCGGACAACATCGCCTACGGCGCCTCGCGCGAGGTCACGCGCGCCGAGATCGAGGAGGCGGCGCGTGCGGCCCACGCGGACCGCTTCATCCGCACCCTCCCGGACGGCTACGACACCGTGCTGGACGACGAGGGCGCGGGCGTCAGCGCCGGCGAGAAGCAGCTGATCACCATCGCCCGGGCGTTCCTGTCGGACCCGGTGATCCTGGTGCTCGACGAGGCGACGAGCTCGGTCGACACCCGTACCGAGGTGCTGATCCAGAAGGCGATGGCGCGCCTGGCGCACGGCCGTACGTCGTTCGTGATCGCGCACCGGCTGTCCACGATCCGCGACGCGGACGTGATCCTGGTGATGGAGAGCGGCTCGATCGTGGAGCAGGGCACGCACGAGGAGCTGCTGGCATCCGGCGGCGCCTACGCGCGGCTGTACGCGGCGCAGTTCGCCCAGGCGGTCGCCGAGGTCGACTAGGCCGGTCGGTGTGGGTGGTGATCGGGGGCGCCCTTCGGGGCGCCCCCTTTCGCGTTTATGCCCCGGCCTTTGCGCCCCGGCCTTTCCGCCCCGGTCCTCGCCCCTCAGTCCAGGTAGCCGCGGAGCTGGTCGGCGAAGGCGTGGTCGCGCAGTTTGCTGAGGGTCTTGGACTCGATCTGGCGGATCCGCTCGCGCGTCACGCCGAAGATCCGGCCGATCTCCTCCAGGGTGCGCGGGCGCCCGTCGGCGAGCCCGTACCGTAGCTGGACGACCTTCCGCTCGCGCTCGCCGAGGGTCGACAGCACGGCTTCCAGGTGCTCGCGCAGCAGGAAGAACGCGGCGGACTCCACGGGCGAGGCGGCGTCGCCGTCCTCGATGAGGTCCCCGAGCGCGACGTCGTCCTCCTCACCGACCGGGGCGTGCAGCGAGACCGGTTCCTGGGCGAGGCGGAGCACCTCCAGGACCCGCTCCGGGGTCAGCTCCAGGTGGGCGGCGACCTCCTCGGCGGTGGGCTCGTACCCGCGCTCCTGGAGCATGCGGCGCTGTACGCGCACGACGCGGTTGATCAGCTCCACGACGTGGACGGGCACCCGGATGGTCCGGGCCTGGTCGGCGAGGGCCCGGGACATCGCCTGCCGGATCCACCAGGTGGCGTAGGTGGAGAACTTGTACCCGCGGGCGTAGTCGAACTTCTCGACGGCCCGGATGAGCCCGAGGTTCCCCTCCTGCACGAGGTCGAGCATGGTGAGCCCGCGTCCCACGTACCGCTTCGCGACGGAGACGACGAGCCGCAGGTTCGACTCGATCAGCCGGCGTTTGGCCATGCGCCCCATGACGACGAGTTTGTCGAGGTCCAGGGCGAGCTGGGAGTCGAGGTCCGGGGTGCTGCCCAGTTTCTCCTCGGCGAACAGTCCGGCTTCGACGCGCCGCGCGAGGTCCACCTCCTCGGCTGCGGTCAGCAGCGGGATCCTGCCTATCTCGCGCAGGTACTGCCGGAACAGATCGGCGGACGGGCCCGCCCCACCGTCCGCCGAGGTCCGTTTGCGCTGCGGGGGCACCGGCTCGATCAGCTCAAGTACCTCGGGCTCTTCGTGCTCTTCGTCCACGGCTTCGGCCTCTGCGGGTTCCGAGGACTCGCTCACGTTCACGGTCACGGTCAGGATCCGGGTCTGCACGGGGGCGACCTCCAGGGCTCCGAGGACGGGGGCACCGCACTTCAGTGTGGGGTACGACACACCACTGCCACGAGGGGCGTGCGAACACTTTCTGCGTCCGGTGCGTGACCGGATGGTTACCCCCCGGCGGGAACGCCGAAGCGGATCGGACTCATGTCCGATCCGCTTCTCGTCCAGGCCCGGCCTCCGGGGCGGGAATCCTAGGTGGCCGGTTCGACGCGGACCGCGCACACCTTGAACTCCGGCATCCGGGAGACCGGGTCGAGCGCCGGGTTGGTCAGGGTGTTGGCACGGCCCTCGCCCGGCCAGTGGAACGGCATGAAGACGGTGTCCGCGCGGATGGCGTCGGTGATGCGGGCCGGGGCCACGGCGCGGCCGCGGCGGGAGATCACCGCAAGGGGGCTGCCGTCGACGGCGCCGATGCGGGCGGCGAGGCGGGGGTGGAGCTCCACGAAGGGGCCGGGGGCGGCCTCGTTGAGCTCCGCGACGCGGCGGGTCTGGGCGCCGGACTGGTACTGGGCGACCACGCGCCCGGTGGTGAGCAGCAGCGGGTATTCGGCGTCGGGGACCTCGCCGGCGCCCCGGTGGACGACGGGGACGAAGCGGGCCCGGCCGTCCTCGGTGGCGAAGCGGTCGAGGAAGAGGCGGGGCGTGCCCGGGCTTTCCTCCGGGCAGGGCCAGAAGACGCCCTGTTCGGCTTCGATGCGGGCGTAGGTGATGCCCGAGTAGTCCGCCGGGCCGCCGGCCGAGGCACGGCGCAGTTCGTCGAAGACCTCCTCGGGGGCGGTGGGGAAGCCCTTCTCGACGCCGAGGCGGCCGGCGAGGCCGTGCAGTACCTCGAGGTCGGTGCGGACTCCCGGCGGCGGGGTGAGGGCCCGGCGGCGGAGCAGGACGCGGCCCTCCAGGTTGGTGGTGGTGCCGGTCTCCTCCGCCCACTGGGTGACCGGGAGGACCACGTCCGCGAGGGCGGCGGTCTCGGAGAGGACCACGTCGGCCACGGCGAGGAAGTCCAGGGAGCGGATGCGGTCCTCGATGTGGGAGGCGTGCGGGGCCGACACCACCGGGTTGGAGCCCATCAGGAGCAGGGCCCGGACGTCCGTGCCGAGGGCGTCGAGCAGTTCGTACGCGCTGCGGCCGGGGCCGGGGAGGTCGGCGGGGTCGACGCCCCAGACCCCGGCCACGTGTGCCCGGGCCGCCGGGTCGGTCAGCTTCCGGTAGCCGGGGAGCTGGTCGGCCTTCTGGCCGTGCTCGCGGCCGCCCTGGCCGTTGCCCTGGCCGGTGAGGCAGCCGTAGCCGGAGAGTGGGCGGCCGGCCCGGCCGGTGGCGAGGCACAGGTTGATCCAGGCGCCGACGGTGTCGGTGCCCTTGGACTGCTGCTCGGGGCCGCGGGCGGTGAGGACCATCGCGGAGGAGGGGGCGCAGAACATGGCGACCGCCTCGCGCAGCTTGGGCACGGGAACGCCGGTGACACGTTCCACCAGCTCGGGCCAGTGGGCCATCGCGGCGGCCCGGGCCTCCTCCCAGCCGGTGGTGCGGCTCTCGATGAACTCCTCGTCCGTACGCCCTTCCGCCACCACGAGGTGCAGCATGCCGAGGGCGAGCGCGAGGTCGGTGCCGGGGCGCGGGGCCAAGTGCAGGTCGGCCTGTTCGGCGGTGCGCGTGCGGCGGGGGTCGATGACGATCAGGGTGCCGCCGTTGGCCTTGAGTTCGGTGAGGTAGCGCAGGGCGGGCGGCATGGTTTCGGCCAGGTTGGAGCCGACGAGGATCACGCAGCCGGTGCGGGGGATGTCCTCCATCGGGAAGGGCAGGCCCCGGTCGAGCCCGAAGGCCCGCTGGTGCGCGGCGGCGGCCGAGGACATGCAGAAGCGGCCGTTGTAGTCGATCTGCGAGGTGCGCAGGGCCACGCGGGCGAACTTGCCGAGCGCGTACGCCTTCTCGTTGGTGAGCCCGCCGCCGCCGAAGACGCCGACCGCGTCCGGGCCGTGCGCGCGGCCCGTGCGGGCGAGGCCCTCGGCGACGGCGTCGAGAGCCTCCTCCCAGGTGGCCGGTTCGAGCTGCCCGGCGTGGGTGCGGACGAGCGGACCGGTCAGGCGCACCCGGGAGGAGAGCACGGCGGGGGCGGTGCGGCCCTTGCCGCACAGCGCGCCCCGGTTGACGGGGAAGTCCGGCCGCTCCTCCACCGTCACACCGGCGCCGTCCACGACGCCCGGTGCGGAGCGGAGGTTCATGCCGCACTGCAGCGCGCAGTACGGGCAGTGCGTGGCGGTGACGGAGTCCGAGGTGTGCATGACGCCAGCGTGCGTCGTCGGTGTTACGCCGGCAGCCGCCCCGCGTTACGGGCCGGGGTGCTCTGCCTCAGCGCCGCCCGGCGCCTGCGGTGAGGCCCGGCGCTGCGGTGGCCGGCCCGGCCGCCGGGTCGGGGAAGACGTCACGCGGGAGGGGTGCGTGTTTTCTTCCACCGGCCGGACCGGGATCACTGGCCGGTCATGTGCTTCGCCGTGAGGCCCGCGGTCCAGCCGCCGTCGACCGCGAGTTCGGCGCCCGTCATGTACCCGGCGGCGTCCGAGAGCAGGAACGCGACGGCGGCGGCGATCTCCTCGGGGACTCCGACGCGGCCCATCGGGGTACCGGGGAAGTTGCCCTCGCCCGCCTGGATGCCGACGGGGGCGGTCATCGGGGTCAGCGTCATGCCGGGGTGTACGGAGTTGACGCGGATCTTCGCCTCGGCGAGCTCGACCGCGCCGATCTTCGACAGGCCGCGCACGCCCCACTTGGAGGCTCCGTACCCGGCGGTGAGGGCCAGTCCCGTCAGGCCGGCGGCGGAGGAGATGTTGACGATGGAACCGCCGCCGTTCGCCCGCAGCAGCGGGATCGCGGTCTTGATACCGATGAACACACCGACCAGGTTGATCTCCACGACCTGGCGGAAGTGATCGACGCTCTCGTGCTCCAGGAACTGGCCGGTGGCTATGCCGGCATTGTTCACGAGGCCGTCGAGGCGGCCGAACTCGGCGACCGCGTACTCCAGCGCCGCCTGCCACTCGGCCTCGCTCGTCACGTCGTGCCTGAGGAAGCGCGCCGAGCCGCCGAGCTTCGCGGCCGTCTGCGCGCCCTCCGCCTCCAGCACGTCGGCGATCAGGACTTTGCCACCGCCGTCCACGACGGCCTGTGCCGTCGCCGCGCCCAGGCCGCGGGCTCCACCGGTGACGACGACGACCTTGCCGCCCAGATCCACAACAGCCACGTTCCACACCTCTGACGCTCGGACCGACAGACCGGCATATGACTAATCGGCATAAGCCGACGCCGCGTCAGTCTGTCAGAGCGCCCAGGGCCCGCGACACCCCTTGTTCCTTCGGCCCCATGAAGTGCGGCGCGGGCTTGAAGACCGCGTCCAGCGCCGCCTTGCCGGCCGCGAACACCTCGCGGGTCCCGCCGTAGTACCAGGTGGAGTCGTGCTCGTCGTCCACGCCGACGCCGTACGACTCCAGGCCCGCCACCTGGCACAGGGCGACGGCCCTGCGTATGTGGAAGCCCTGGCTGATCAGCACGGCACGCTTGACCCCGAATATCTCCTTGGCCCTCACGCACGAGTCCCACGTGTCGAAGCCGGCGAAGTCGCTGACGATCTGCCCGTCCGGAACCCCGTGCTTGGCCAGATACGTGCGCATCGCGTCGGGCTCGTCGTACTCCTGGCGGCTGTTGTCCCCGGTGACCAGCACGACCTTGACCTTGCCCGCGCGGTACAGCTCGGCGGCCGCGTCGAGCCGTCTGGCCAGATAGGGCGTGGGCTGCCCGTTCCACAGGCCCGCCCCGAACACCACGGCCACCTCGGCGGCCGGCGCGTCGGCCGTGGTCCGCAGCCGGTCCGCGGCCGCCGCGTGCGTCCACGCCGAGGGCAGCAGCGCCAGCACGCAGCCCGCCATGACCACCCGCACGGCCCGCCGCCGACCCGGCACACCGAGCGGGAGCCTCGGCCGCCTCCCCGCCGCCGCCGCTGCCGCCGCTGCCGCCGCCGACCGCACGCGCTCCGTGACCTTCATGATCGCCCCCCATGCACCACACGTTCCACACATCGTTCGCACGGATTGACGAGCGAGCCCCGTCCTCCAGTTCCGCCCTCCCCGCCATTCACTCGCACGGATGACCGAGCGGGTGGGTGAGCAACAGGAAAACACCCGTCATCCCGGCGCAACGCGGCGGCAACCTCCGGCGCGCAGGATCGGTTCATGACGGAGCCGGTGCACCCTCCCGACATCCTGCCCCTCCCCTTCGACAGCGCGGCCGAGCTGCTCAGCCTCATCACCATCCAGCTGGGCACACAGCTCAGCACCTTGCGCCGACCCGGAGTCCGCCCATGCAGCCCACCCTCGTCGCCGTCGCGCACGGCAGCCGCGACCCCCGCGCCGCGCACACCGCCCGCGCCCTCCTCGACCGTGTCCGCGAACTCCGGCCCCGCCTCGACGTCCGGCTCGGCCACATCGAGCTGAGCGAGCCGCTCCTCGACGACGTGCTGCGGGAGCTGCGCGGCGAGGCGGTCCTCGTCCCGCTGCTCCTCGGCCGCGGGTACCACGTCAAGCGCGACCTTCCGGCGGCCGCCGCCCGCGCCCCGCACCTGCGCGTCGCCTTCGCCCCGCCGCTGGGCCCGCATCCGCTGCTCGTCGAGGCCCTCTACGAACGGCTGCTGGAGGCCGGCTGGACCCCCGGCGACGCCGTGGTCCTCGCCGCCGCCGGTTCCCGCGACCCCGACTCGGCGGCCGACACCCGCAGCACCGCCGACCTGCTCGCGGAACGCCTCGGCGGCGTCCCGGTGGTCCCGGCCTACGCCTCGGCCGCCGGGCCGAGCGCACCCGACGCGGTCCGGGCACTGGCCGCCCGCGGCCACCACCGGACGGCCGTGGCCTCGTACTTCGCCGCTCCCGGCCGGTTCGCCACCCAGACCGCCGCGGCCTCGCCCGCCCTCGCCGCGGCCCCGCTGGGCGACCACCCGGCCCTCGCCCGGCTGTTGCTGCACCGCTACGACCAGGCCCTGGCGCTGCCCCGCGGCGTCTTGCGGCCGGAACTCGTCTCCGCCTGATCCCGGTTTGTCGGAGGTTCCGGTTACCGTCGATTCATGGAAGGCACCACGCACGCCACCGCAGACGACCTCTACGACGCAGCCGACACCGAGCGCTGGGCCGCCGAGCCCGACAAACGGCCCGGCCGGACCGCCTTCCAGCGCGACCGGGCCCGCGTACTGCATTCGGCCGCCCTGCGCCGCCTCGCCGGAAAGACCCAGGTGGTCACCCCGGGCACCCGCTCGTACGACTGGGACGCGAGCCCCCGTACGCGCCTCACGCACTCCCTGGAGTGCGCCCAGGTCGGCCGGGAGCTCGGCGCCGCGCTCGGCTGCGACCCCGACCTCGTCGAGGCCGCCTGCCTCTCCCACGACATGGGCCACCCGCCGTTCGGCCACAACGGCGAGGAGGCGCTCAACGAGTTCGCCAAGGACTGCGGCGGATTCGAGGGCAACGCCCAGTCGCTGCGCCTGCTGACCCGCCTGGAGCCCAAGCGCTTCGTTCCCGACCCGGCCGGCGGCGAACTCGTCAGCGTCGGCCTCAACCTCACCCGGGCCTGCCTGGACGCAGCGACCAAGTACCCGTGGGCGCGCGGGGACCACCCCACCGACCCCGGCTCGGTGAAGTTCGGCGCCTACGAGGATGACCTGCCGGTCTTCGCATGGCTGCGCCGCGGCGCGCCCGCCGACCGCAAATGCTTCGAAGCCCAGGTCATGGACTGGGCGGACGACGTCGCGTACTCCGTCCACGACTTCGAGGACGGGCTGCACGCGGGCCACCTCGACCCCAACCTGCTCTTCTCCGAGCCCGAGCGCACCGCGATCTGGCGGGTCGCCATCGGCCGTTACGTGCCCGCCGACACCGAGCCGGAGGAACTGCGGGACGCGCTCGACCGTTTGATGGAGCAGGAGTGGTGGCCGCACGGGTACGACGGCTCGGCCGTCGCCCAGGCCCGCCTGAAGGACGCGACCAGCCAGCTCATCGGCCGGTTCTGCCTGGCCGCCGAGGGCGCCACCCGCGAGGCGTACGGTTCCGGCCGCCTCACCCGGTACGGCGCCGAACTCGTGGTCCCCCGCGAGGCGCGCAACGAGTGCGCGGTCCTCAAGGCGGTCGCCGATCTGTACGTCATGCAGCGCGACGAGCAGGAGCGGATCCGGGCCGATCAGCGCATCGTCCTGGCCGAACTCGCAGAAGCGCTCAGCGCCCGCGCCCCCGAGGGCCTGGACCCGCAGTTCCGGGCCATCTTCGACGCGGCGGCGGACGACAAGGCCAGAAAGCGGGCGGTCGTCGACCAGATCGCGTGCCTCACGGACGCGGCCGCACGCTCCCTGCACGCACGCCTCACCCGGCGTGCCCGACGCGCCGAAGGGTGAGCTGATCGGGCCACTCCCCCTTCACGCGGCAGGCTCGGTGCGGGACGCTCGCATGTGGTCGCATGTGGCGGAGAGGTTATGAGGAGGCATCAGGTGGTCGACGCACACCGGACATTCGTCATCGTCGGCGCGGGGCTGGCCGGGGCAAAAGCGGCCGAAACGCTGCGTTCCGAGGGGTTCACGGGGCGGGTGATCCTGATCGGCGACGAGCGCGACCATCCCTACGAACGGCCCCCGCTGTCGAAGGGGTACCTGATGGGCAAGGACGACCGCGACAGCGTCTTCGTCCACGAGCCGTCCTGGTACGCGGCGTCCGATGTCGAGCTGCACCTCGGCCAGCCCGCGGTCCACCTGGACCGGGACGCCAAGAGGGTGGTCCTGGTCGACGGCACGGCGCTGCCCTACGACAAGCTGCTGCTGGCCACCGGCGCCGAGCCGCGCCGCCTGGACATCCCGGGCACGGGCCTGGCCGGGGTGCACCACCTGCGCCGGCTCGCGCACGCCGAGCGGCTGCGGGGCGTCCTGGCCTCCCTGGGCCGGGACAACGGCCACCTGCTGATCGCGGGCGCCGGGTGGATCGGCCTGGAGGTCGCCGCCGCGGCCCGCGGGTACGGCGCGGAGGTCACCGTCGTCGAGCCGGAGGCCACGCCGCTGCACGCGGTGCTCGGCCCGGAGATCGGCCGGCTCTTCGGGGACCTGCACGCCGAGCACGGGGTGCGGTTCCACTTCGGGGCCAGGCTGACCGAGATCGTGGGCCACGACGGCATGGTGCTGGCCGCCCGTACGGACGACGGGGAGGAGCACCCGGCGCACGCGGTGCTCGCCGCGATCGGGGCCGCGCCGCGGACGGCGCTCGCCGAGACCTCCGGGCTGACCCTGGTGGACCGGGAACACGGCGGCGGGATCGCCGTGGACGCGTCGCTGCGCACCTCCGATCCGGACGTCTTCGCGGTCGGGGACGTGGCGGCCGCCCACCACCCGGTGCTCGGGACCCGGCTGCGGGTCGAGCACTGGGCCAACGCGCTCAACGGCGGTCCGGCCGCCGCGCGGGCGATGCTGGGGCAGGAGGTCAGTTACGACCGGGTGCCGTACTTCTTCTCCGACCAGTACGACGTGGGCCTGGAGTACTCGGGGTACGCGCCGCCGGGCGGCTACGACCAGGTGCTGATCCGCGGGGACGTGGTGAAGCGGGAGTTCATCGCCTTCTGGCTCTCCGAGGGCCGGGTACTGGCCGGTATGAACGTCAATGTGTGGGATGTCACCGAGCAGATCCAGGCCCTGATCAGGTCGAAGGCGCCCGTGGACCGCGAGGCACTGGCCGACCCCTCGGTTCCGCTCGCGTCGCTGATCAAGGCGGAGGGGGCCTGACGGGTTTGTCGGCGTCCGGCCGTAGACTTCACGCGTGGCAGGACGGATCAACGACGACGACGTGAAGGCGGTACGGGACGCGGTCCCGATCGACGCCGTGGTCTCCGACTACCTCCAGCTGCGCAACGCGGGCGGCGGCAACCTCAAGGGCCTGTGCCCCTTCCACGACGAGAAGTCCCCGTCCTTCCAGGTCAGCCCCAGCAAGGGTCTCTACCACTGCTTCGGCTGCCAGGCGGGCGGGGACACCCTCGACTTCATCATGAAGATCGACCACCTCTCCTTCTCCGAGGCGGTCGAGCGCCTGGCCGGCCAGGCCGGCATCACCCTGCGGTACGAGGAGGGCGGCTACACCGCCGGCACCAGCGGCCGCGGTGAGCGCATCCGCCTGGTCGAGGCGCACAAGGCCGCCGCCCAGTTCTACGTCGACCAGCTGGACAGTCCCGAGGCGGAGATCGGCCGCAAGTTCCTGGCCGGGCGCGGCTTCGACCAGGCGGCCGCCACGCACTTCAGCGTGGGCTACAGCCCGGCCGGCTGGGACCACCTGACCCGCTTCCTGCGCGGCAAGGGCTTCAGCGACAAGGAGCTGATCACCTCCGGGCTCGCCCAGGACAGCCGGAGCGGCAAGCCCATCGACCGCTTCCGCGGCCGGCTGATGTGGCCCATCCGCGACATCAGCGGCGAGGTGGTGGGCTTCGGCGCGCGCAAGTTGCGCGACGACGACAACGGCCCCAAGTACCTGAACACGCCAGAGACCGCGATCTACAAGAAGTCCCAGGTGCTCTACGGCATCGACCTGGCGAAGAAGGAGATCGCGAAGACCTCGCGCGCCGTCGTGGTCGAGGGCTACACCGACGTGATGGCCTGCCATCTGGCCGGGGTCACCACCGCGATCGCGACCTGCGGCACGGCCTTCGGCGGGGATCACATCAAGATCCTCCGCCGGCTGCTGATGGACAACGCGACCGCCGAGGTGATCTTCACCTTCGACGGTGACGCGGCCGGGCAGAAGGCGGCGCTGCGGGCCTTCGAGGACGACCAGAAGTTCGCCGCCGAGACCTCGATCGCGATCACCCCGGGCGGCATGGACCCCTGCGACCTGCGCCTGGCGGAGGGGGACGCCGCCGTGTCCGGGCTGGTGGAGTCCCGCACTCCGCTCTTCGAGTTCGCGCTGCGGCACATCGTCGCCCGGCACAACCTGGAGAACCCGGCGGGCCGGGCGGCCGCGCTGGACGAGGCCGCACCGGTCGTCGCCAACATCAAGAACATCGCGATCCAGCACGAGTCCGCGGTCCAGCTCGCGGGCATGCTGGGGATCCGCGACGAGCAGTTCGTGGTCAAGCGCGTCGCGCAGCTGGCGCGCTGGGCCCGCGAGCGCGGCGGACAGGGCGAGGCCCGGCCGCAGCGGGGCGGCGCCCGCCCGTCGTACGAGGCCACCCCCGCGCCCGCCGCCCAGCAGACCGGCGGCGGCCCCGCCCTGAACCTGCGCAGCCCGGCCCACCGCACCGAGCGCGAGCTGCTGAAGCTGGCCCTCCAGCGCCCGGCCCTGGTCTCCCCCGCCTTCGACGCGTACGGGATGGACGAGTTCACCGCCCCGCCCTACGCGGCCGTGCGCCAGGCCATCCAGGACGCGGGCGGCGCCTCGCTCGGCACCGAGGACTACCTCGCCCGCGTGCGTGACGCCGCCCCGAACGACACCGTCCGCGCGCTCGTCACGGAGCTGGCGGTCGAGGCCATCCACGCCAAGACGGTGGACGAGATCTACGCGGGGGTCCAGCTGGTCCAGGTGCGGCTGCGCGCCGTCGACCGCCGGGTCCACGAGATCCAGGGCACGCTGTCCCGGCTGGGCCCGCAGGCCCCGCCGGAGCAACTGGCCGCGGTCCAGGAGGAGCTGTGGGTGCTCCAGCAGTACGGCCAGCGGCTGCGCAACCGGGGCGCCGAGGGCCTGTAGGCCGGCCGAGTGCCTGTAAGGCGGGCCACGGGTCGCTAGGACGACGGGCCCTGGATCCGCTTCAGCCAGTCGCCGCCCGGTATCCCGGTGCCGGACTCCCGCAGGTCGCGGGCGACCAGCGGGGACGCCAGGTAGACCCAGGCGAGCACCCGGGTTCCGTCGGGGCGCAGCGCCTCACGGGCGATCCGGTCGTAGACGTTCCCCGGGCGGCCCGGGCCTGCGTACTCCTCCAGCCGGTCCAGCGCGGCCAGCAGTTCCTCGTACGCGCCCGGCTCCGCGGTGACCAGCTCCCCGGCGACGGCCGAACCGGGGTCCTCGACCGCGAAGGGGTAGCCGGGACCGTCGTAGAGAGCCACGTCCGCAAGGGTGGCGGGCTCCTCCGAGAGGGTGCGGCCGCGCAGGAACAGGTCGTGGTTGACCTCGCCCGGGCGCAGGGTCCCGTATACGAAGAACGGGAGCGGAGCGGTCGGATCTTGTGGCCGAACGACCGATGTCACGGGGCCCTCCCTGGGGTGCGGCGGAATACTCCGCAGGTGGGACGAAGGTCCCGACTCGGCTGCGTACCCCCACCGTACGCACCGCTGTTGCACGACCTCCCGTCACCCGGACGGCGCGGGCGGCCCGAATGGCGGTGATAGCTGCTTGACCTGTGGAAACAACGTCACGGCGGAGCGTCCACAGGCGGACCTGACGGGACATCAGCAGGCGCACGGCGGGCGGGCCGGGTTACCTCGGAACCACGACCCCGTGTCTCCAGGGAGAGTGTCCCCATGCGCCGACGTACCGCCCACGCGCTGACCGCCGCCACGCTGACCTGCGCCGCTTTCGCCGGCCCGGTCGCCGGTGCGGTCGCCGCCGCGGATCTCGGCATGGGGAGCTTCGCGCCCGGCGACTTCGCCGCGCTGGAGGTGTGGCCCAAGTCCGCCGCTCCCGGCACCACGGTCACCGTGAACACCAGTGCCTGCGGGCACGGCAGCCACGCCGAGGGTGATGCCACCACGGTGGGCGGCGGCCGGTTCAAGCTGGCCCCCGGCACCCGCAAGGAGGTGGTAGTCGGGCAGTTCCAGGTCGCCCACGGCACCCGTCCCGGCAGCTACGGCATCGGGGTGACCTGCGCGAACGGCAAGTTCGCCACCGGCGACCTGGTCGTCACCGAACGCGGCCCGCAGGGCCACGTCCAGACCGGGGTGGGCGGTGGCACGACCACCGCCACCGACCCCGCCAAGATCGCGGCGGGAGCGGCAGTGCTGGCCGCGACCGCCGTCGGCGGTACCTGGCTCCTGCGTCGCCGGGCGAGCGGCACGCGGAGCTGACGGACGCCCACCGCGGCTCCGGCCGCGGTCCGACCGGTACCGTCCCCCGTCGCCCGCCCCGCGAGGTCCCCCCGTCGCGGGGCCGGGCGACGGCCAGTCACCCCGAAACGGAAGCCGAGGGATACGGATGGGTGGCGATTTCGGAGGAATCCGGGGCCGCGACCGGCAGCCCTGGCCGACGCCCGGCCCCAGGAACGACCCCAGGGCCCCCAGGGCCTGCGACCGCCCTGGACCGGGTACGGCCTCCCCTGGCCGATCCGGCCGATCCGGCCGCATCCTCACCGCCCGCCAAGGGGGCCTCGTGGCCATCGCCGCCTGTGTCGGCATCTGGCTCGTGACGAGCGGTTCCCGAGAGCCCGTCGGCCCGCCGCTGCCCTCCCCCGCCGAGGCCCTGACCGCCTCCACCGCCTGGGGTCCCGGTCTCGCGCCGCTGACCGGATCCCCGCCCACCCGGATCCGGATCCCCTCCATCCGGGTCGACGCCCCGTTGACCGGGCTCGGCCTGCAGCCGGGCGGCAGCCTCGAAGTGCCCCCGCCGGACCGGAGCGATCTGGCCGGCTGGTACCGCGACGGCACCACACCGGGCGCCGTCGGCACCGCCGTCATCGCCGGGCACGTGGACGACGCCGCCGGGCCGGGGGTCTTCTACCACCTGGGGGCGCTGCGCCGCGGGGCCGCCGTCGAGATCCCGCGCGCGGACGGCCGTACCGCCGTGTTCACGGTCCACGCGGTCGAGGTCTACGACGCCAAGGGCTTCCCCGACACCCGCGTCTACGGGCCTTCGGCGCGCGCCGAGCTGCGGGTGATCACCTGCGGCGGCGACTTCTCACCGCGCACCGGCTACCGCGGCAACGTGGTCGTCTTCGCCCACCTCACCGGGACGTACTAAGCGGCCTCGGGAAGTGGGGTGCGTTTCCGCGTCGTCCGGTGCGGTGCATCGCAAGGCGGAGCAGTGCCCTTGTACTGGACGCACTCGGGCACTGCGACAACGCGGCGAGGTGCCGTGCCTGGGGGCACCTCCCAGCGGTAGCCGGGGGAGCGGCACGGGGACGTGCCCTACGTCCCCGAGGCCGCTTAGCGGACGTACCGGGGCGTGTCAGCCCCACTGCTCGAAGCCGAGCTTGATCACCAGCGCGCCCACCACCGTCAGCAGCACGCCGCGGACGAAGCCACTGCCCTTCTTGAGCGCCATGCCCGCGCCGATCATGGCGCCGGCCAGGTTGAACACCGCCATCAGCGCGGCCAGCTGCCACAGCACCATGCCCTGGTACGCGAACATCGCGAGCGCCCCGGCGTTCGTGCACACGTTGACGATCTTGGCGGTCGCGGAGGCGGTGACCAGGTCGAGGTGGAGCAGCGCGGTGAGCGCGAGCACCAGGAAGGTGCCCGTGCCCGGCCCGATGAGGCCGTCGTAGAAGCCGATGCCGAGCCCGCCGAGGCCGATCGTGAGCAGCACCCGCTGCCGGCTGACGGGCGAGGCGCTCGGGGCGGTGCCGAAGGCGGGCCGGAAGAGCACGAAGCCCGCGACGACCACGAGCACCGCCATGATCAGCGGGCGGAGCGCGTCCTTGCTGATGCCCCCGGCGAGCGCGGCGCCGCCCATCGAGCCGGCGAGCGCCGCGAGGCCGATGCGGACGGCGAGCTTCACGTTCACCGGGGCCTTGCGGAGGTAGGTCACGGCCGCGCCCGTGGTACCGACGATGGCGACGGCCTTGTTGGTACCGAGGACGGTGGCCGGGTGGGCGCTGGGCAGGCCGAGGAGCAGGGCGGGCAGGAGCAGCAGGCCGCCACCGCCCACGACCGCGTCGATCCAGCCCGCGGCGGCTGCGGCCACGCACAGCACGATGATCATGGTTGTCGATATGTCAGGCACGGTCATGACCCTATGGAGCAGTTGGCTGCATGAGCCATCAATCCCCGGAAACTTGCGCAAAGGTTGAGCTTTGTCTGGCCGGCGCCCGGTCCGGGGCCTCCGGCGCCCGCGGGTCCACGACCGCCGTCAGCACGCTCGCGGCCAGCACACTGGCGATCCCCAGCCCGGCGCCCAGCCGCAGGGGGGAGGGTTTGCGGTGGCGAGCCGCGGCCCGGCGCGTGACGGCGGGCGCGGGTGCGGGTGCGGGTGCCGGTGCGGGCACGGACAGGGCGATGTGCAGCGGGTGACGCACGGCGGGGCGGGTCCTCTCGGAAGGTCAGAAGCTGAAGCACTCGGAATGGATGCGTCCGGCCGGCACCCCGGCCCGCAGCAGCGCGGCCCGGGCCGCCTCGGCCATGCCAGGCGGCCCGCACAGGTACACGTCGTGCTCGGCCAGGCCCGGCACCAGCGCGGCCAATGCCTGCGGGGCGAGCGGATCGTAGGCGCCGCCGGAGGACCCGAGCAGGTAGTGCAGCCCGGCCTGCCGCTCGGCGGCGATCGCCTCCAGCTCGGAGCGCAGTACGAGGTGCTCCTCGGCCCCGGCCCGGTAGAGCAGGGTGATGTCCCCGGGGCCGCCGGGCAGCGTCTCGAACAGGGCCCGCATCGGCGTGATCCCGACCCCGCCCGCGATCAGCAGCACCTTGGGCCGCGTCCGGCGGGCGGCGGTGAGCGCCCCGAACGGCCCGGTGGCCAGGACCCGCGCGCCGGGGCGCAGTCGGCGGATCCGGCGGGAGTGGCCGCCGAGCCCCTTGACGGTGATGCGCAGGGTGTTCCCGCGGACCGGCGCGGACAGCGAGAACGGCAGGGCGGTGAGCAGGACCACCACCCCCGCCCCGCCCAGCATCCCGCCCCTGACCCGCACCGCCGCATCTCGCATGCGGGCCACGCTAGGGGCCCGTACGGCGCCGGTGGTGATCCTTAAGTCGGCCTTGAGGAAAGCCTCACGGGCGCTTAACCCGGGTGCTGAGGTGGGCGTTCCCCCTGGGTAACAGCAGCGATCCGGCGGGGAAACAGCGGTCGCGCACGCTCGGGGCATGACATCGGAGCAGCGTGTGGTGGTGATCGGCGGCGGCCTCGCGGGCCTGCGGCTCGCTGCGCGGCTGGGCGGGAGCGCGGAGGTGACCGTTCTCGGCGAGGAGTCGCACGTCCCGTACAACCGGGTACTGCTCGCCGAGGTGCTGGCGGGCCGGTACGCGCCGGAGGTGGCCGCCCTCCCGGCGCCCGGCCCGGCGCTGCGGCGGGGCGTCCGGGCGGTTCGCGTCGACCGGGCCGACCGCCTGGTGCACTGCGACGACGGCGCGGCGCTGGCGTACGACACCCTGGTACTGGCGACCGGGTCCAACCCGGTGCTCCCTCCGCTGCGCGGCCTGTTCGATCCCGGGGGGCGGGATCTGCCCGAAGGGGTCCACGCGTTCCGCACGATGGACGACTGCCTCGCCCTGTCGGCGGCCGTACGCCCCGGGGTGCGGGCGGTGGTGATCGGCGGGGGCCTGCTGGGCGTCTCGGCGGCCCGCGCGCTCGCCGCGCGGGGTGCGCAGGTGGTCCTGGCCCAGCAGGCGGAGCGCCTGATGGAGCGGCAGCTGGACGCGGGCGCCTCGGCCTTGCTGGACGCCCACCTGACCGGTCTCGGCGTGGAGATCCACACGGAGTGCCGGGTCCGCGGCCTGACCACGCAACCCGCGGCGTCGGCGCCGGGGCTGCGGAAGGTCACCGGGGTCGAGCTCGCCGACGGCTACCGGCTCGACGCCGACCTCGTCGTGCTCGCCTGCGGCGTCCGGCCCCGCACCGGCCTCGCCCAGGCCGCCGGCCTCGACGTCCTCACGGGCATCGTGGTCGACGGCCTGCTCCGCACCAGCGACCCCCGCATCCACGCCATCGGCGACTGCGCCGAGCACGCCGGCCGGGTGTACGGCCTGGCCGGCCCGGCGCTGGAGCAGGCCGACGCCCTCGCCGCCACCCTCACCGGCTCCCCCACGGAATACACCGGCACCCGCGCCCTGACCCGCCTCACCCTCGGCGGAGCCGACGCGCACTTCGACCTCGCCGCCTTCGGCGAACCGAACCCCCGCCCCGGCGACGACGTGGTCCGCCTCGCCGACGCCACCCGCCGGACCTACCGGACGGTCGTCGTCCGCGGCGACCGCCTCGTCGGCGGGGTGCTGCTCGGCGAGCTCTCCACCGTGGGCGCCCTCGCCCGCACCTGGGAGGGCGACGAATCACCGCACGACCTGTTCCACCTGCTCACCGACGACGGAGGCCACTGACATGACCGAGCCCCTGCCCGCGATCGTGCTCATCGGGCACGGCATGGTCGGCCAGCGCTACCTGGAGGCCCTGGCCGAACGCGGCGCGACCCGGACCCACCGGATCACCGTGCTCTGCGAGGAGCCCCGGCCCGCCTACGACCGCGTACACCTGACCTCGTACTTCTCCGGAAGCACCGCCGAGGACCTGTCCATGACGCCCCCCGGCTTCATGGCCGAGCACGGCATCGCGCTCCACCTCGACGACCCCGCCGAGCACATCGACCGGGCGGCCCGCACGGTGACCTCCCGGTCCGGGCAGGTGTTCCCGTACGACGTCCTGGTCCTGGCCACCGGCAGCTACCCCTTCGTGCCGCCCGTCCCCGGCAAGGACGCCCCCGGCTGCTTCGTCTACCGCACCATCGAGGACCTCCTCGCCATCGAGGAGTACGCGAAGGACCACACCAGCGGCGCGGTCGTCGGTGGCGGACTCCTCGGGCTCGAAGCCGCCGGCGCCCTCCAGGGGCTCGGCCTCGCCACCCGCGTCGTCGAGTTCGCCCCGCGCCTGATGCCCGTACAGGTCGACGAAGGCGGCGGCGCCGCCCTCCTGCGCACCATCGAGTCCATGGGCCTCACCGTGCACACCGGTGTCGGCACCCAGGAGGTGCTGACCGGCGAGGACGGCCGGGTCAGCGGGATGCGGCTCTCCGACGGCTCCACCGTCGACACCGGCCTCGTCGTCTTCTCCGCCGGTGTCCGCCCCCGCGACCAGCTGGCCCGCGACGCGGGACTGGACGTCGGCGAGCGCGGCGGCATCGCGGTCGACGCCCGCTGCCGCACCTCGGACCCGCACGTCTACGCCGTCGGCGAGTGCGCCCTCGCCTGCGACGGCCGGGTCTATGGGCTGGTCGCCCCCGGCTACGAGATGGCCGAGACGGCCGCCGAGGACCTGCTGGGCCGCGAGAAGGAGTTCACCGGAGCCGACCTCTCCACCAAGCTCAAGCTGCTCGGCGTGGACGTGGCGTCCTTCGGCGACGCCCACGGGGCCACCGAGGGCAGCCTGGACGTCGTCTGGTCCGACTCCCGCTCCGGCGTCTACAAGAAGCTGGTCGTCTCCCCCGACGGGATCCTCCTCGGCGGCGTCCTGGTCGGCGACGCGGACTCGTACGGCCTGCTGCGCCCGCTCACCGGCAGCGTCCCGCCCGTCGCCCCCGAGCAGCTGGTCCTGCCGGCCGGTGTCGGCGCGCCCGTCGCGCTCGGCCCGTCCTCGCTCCCCGACCACGCGGTGATCTGCTCCTGCCACAACGTCACCAAGAAGGCCATCACCGCCTTCACCACCCTCCCCGAGGTCAAGAAGTGCACCAAGGCGGGCACCGGCTGCGGCGGGTGCCTCAAGGTGATCGGGCAGCTGCTGCCCGCCGCCGCCGACAAGGGGCTGTGCGGCTGCTTCCCCTTCACCCGTGCCGAGCTCTACGAGATCGTCCGCACCCGCCGCCTGACCTCGTACCAGGAGCTCCTCGACGGCCACGGCCGCCCCGAGGCCCGCGGCGGTGACGGCTGCGAGGTGTGCAAGCCCGCCGTCGGCTCGGTCATCGCCTCGCTCGCCGCGACCCTCGGCGCGAGCGGCTACGTCCTGGACGGGGAGCAGGCCGCCCTCCAGGACACCAACGACCATTTCCTCGCGAACATGCAGCGCAACGGCTCGTACTCGGTCGTCCCCCGCATCCCCGGCGGCGAGATCACCCCCGACAAGCTGATCGTGATCGGCGAGGTGGCCCGCGACTTCGGCCTCTACACGAAGATCACCGGCGGTCAGCGGATCGACCTCTTCGGCGCGAGCGTGGACCAGCTCCCCCGGATCTGGGCGCGGCTCGTCGACGCCGGATTCGAGTCCGGGCACGCGTACGGGAAGGCCCTGCGGACGGTGAAGTCCTGCGTGGGACAGACCTGGTGCCGGTACGGAGTGCAGGACAGCGTACGGATGGCCATCGACCTGGAGCTGCGCTACCGGGGGCTGCGCGCCCCGCACAAGCTCAAGTCGGCGGTCTCCGGCTGCACCCGCGAGTGCGCGGAGGCGCAGAGCAAGGACTTCGGGGTCATCGCGACGGCGAGCGGCTGGAACCTCTACGTGGGCGGCAACGGCGGGGCCACCCCGCGCCACGCCGACCTCCTGGCCCAGGACCTGTCGGACGCGGAACTGATCCGGCTGATCGACCGGTTCCTGATGTTCTACATCCGCACCGCCGACCGGCTGGAGCGGACCTCCAGCTGGCTGGAGCGGCTGGAGGGGGGACTGGACCACCTGCGGGACGTGATCGTGCACGACTCGCTCGGGCTGTGCGCGGAGCTGGAGTCCCTGATGGCCGACCACGTGGCGCACTACCGGGACGAGTGGGCCGAGACGCTGGAGGACCCGGAGCGGCTGCGCCGGTTCGTGTCCTTCGTCAACGCGCCCGGCGCCCCCGACCCGACCGTGAAGTTCGTCCCCGAGCGCGACCAGGTCAAGCCCGACCTGGCCGTCCTGACGATCGGAGGAGTCCGATGACCGTGGAACTGCAGGTGGCGGAGGGCTGGCTGACGGTGTGCGAGCTGTCCGCGCTCACCCCCGGGCGCGGGGTGGCGGCCCTGCTGCCCGACGGGAGCCAGGCCGCCGTGTTCGTCGACCGCGCGGGGCGTGCGTACGCCATCGGCAACCAGGACCCCTTCACCGGGGCGCACGTCCTCTCGCGGGGACTGCTGGGAACCGTGGCGGGCCGGCCCTTCGTGGCCTCGCCGCTGCTGAAGCAGCGCTTCGACCTGGAGTCGGGGCGCTGCCTGGACGACGAGGAGGTGGCGGTCCGGACCTACCCGGTGCGGACCGCCGCGACCTCCTGACCACGGGGCCGGGCGCTCAGCCCTGGACCATGGCCGGGTCCATCCACATGATCTCCCAGGTGTGGCCGTCGAGGTCGTCGAAGGCCCGGCCGTACATGACGCCGTGGTCCTGGGCCGGGCGGGGCTCGGTGGCCCCGGCCGCCAGGGCCCCGTCGACCAGCTCGTCCACCGCGGCGCGGCTTTCGGCGCTCAGACAGAGCAGGACCTCGGAGGTCTTGGTGGCGTCCGCGATCTCCTTGTGGGTGAAGTCCTTGTAGCGGGCCTCGGTCAGCAGCATGGCCACGATGGTGTCGCTGATGACCATGGAGGCGCAGTTCTCGTCGGTGAACTGGGCGTTGAAGGAGTAGCCCAGCTTGCCCCAGAAGGCCTTGCTGGCGCCCAGGTCCTTGACGGGCAGGTTGACGAAGATCATGGTCGCGGACATCTCGGTCTCTCTTCTCTCGTGTGCACTTCGGCGCTTTCGAGAGTGAGACCGTGGCGGCCCGGGAAACTCATCGCTTCCGCGCGAGTTTTTTTGACTTCGTCAGAAACCGCAGGTCAGGCCGCTGCCGAGCGCAGCTTCAGGGCCGCCAGCGGTACGAAGCCGGCCGCGCCCTCGCCGCGCAGCAGCTCCGCGTCCGTACCGGCCAGCCGCTTGTGGAGGGCCAGCGCGATCCGCTCGCCCAGCTCCTTGGCGCGCTCGGCGTTCGGCCCGTGGTGCCGGCCGTCGATCGTCGCGCGCCACAGCTGCACCCAGCGGCCGAAGTCCGCGGCGGTCATCGCCCGGGCGGAGTGCAGGGCGCCGTGCGGGGCGAAGGCGTCGCGCCGGTAGTCGGCGGTGCGGAAGAGGGCCCGCTCCCAGAAGTCGGTGATCCGGGGCAGGTGGGCCTCCAGGTCCGTGCCCGCGATCTCCGTGAAGAAGGGCCCGATCCGCGCATCCGCGAAGGCGGCCGTGTAGAAGCGGCGCAGCACGACGTCGAGGTCGGCGCGGCCCGAGATGTCCCCGGCGGCGGCGAATTGGCTCATCGTTCCACCATCCTTCCCCACGGCGCTCTTCTCCAGGGGCGAAAGTCCCGCTGTACGTCACGAGGAATTGATGTCGCGTCAATTCGGTGCCCCTAGGTTCCCCGGTGCGAGCGACTCCGCGCCCGACCGGCCGCGGGGCCTTCCTCCCCCCAGGAGTGACCGTGGAACGTCGTACCTTCCTGCGCGGCGCGGTGATCGGTTCGTCGGCCGCCGCCTTCGGCGGCACCTTGATGCACGGGGCCGCCTACGCCGCCCCCGCCCAGCCCGGTGCCGGGCCCTACGGCGCGCTCGGCGCGGCGGACGCCAACGGCATCCAGCTGCCCGCCGGCTTCAGCAGCCGGGTGATCGCCCGCTCCGGCCAGAACGTCGGACCCACCACCTACAAGTGGCACAGCGCCCCGGACGGCGGCGCGTGCTTCGCGGACGGCACGGGCTGGATCTACGTGTCGAACTCGGAGATCAACCCCTCCGGCGGCGTGAGCGCGGTGAAGTTCGACTCCTCGGGCACCATCACCGGCTCCTACCGGATCCTCTCCAACACGCGGCAGAACTGCGCGGGCGGCAAGACCCCGTGGAACACCTGGCTGTCCTGCGAGGAGGTCAGCCTCGGCTACGTCTACGAGACCGACCCCTACGGCGTGAACGCGGCGGTGCAGCGCCCCGCGATGGGCCGCTTCAAGCACGAGGCGGCCGCCGCCGACCCGGTGCGCCAGGTGATCTACCTGACCGAGGACGAGACCAGCGGCTGCTTCTACCGCTTCATCCCGGCCACCTGGGGCAATCTCGCCTCCGGCACCCTCCAGGTGCTCGTCGCCGGGACCGCCACCTCCGGGTCCTTCACCTGGCAGAACGTGCCGGACCCGGACGGCTCCCCGACCACCACCCGCACCCAGGTCTCCGGCTCCAAGAAGTTCAACGGCGGCGAGGGCTGCCACTACGCCAACGACACGGTCTGGTTCACCACCAAGGGCGACAACCGGGTCTGGCAGCTCAACCTGGCGAGCAGCACGTACGAGCTGGCCTACGACGACTCGCTCGTACCCGGCGGCGCGGCCCCGCTGACGGGCGTGGACAACGTCACCGGGTCCTCGTACGGCGACCTGTACGTCGCCGAGGACGGCGGCAACATGGAGATCTGCCTGATCACGCCGGACGACGTGGTCGCCCCCT
The DNA here is from genome assembly GCF_036203305.1 of Streptomyces sp. NBC_00190. Taxonomy (GTDB): domain Bacteria; phylum Actinomycetota; class Actinomycetes; order Streptomycetales; family Streptomycetaceae; genus Streptomyces. Next base: position 2,844,588 of record NZ_CP108131.1, read on the forward strand.
TCCTGCGGATCACCGGCCAGTCCTCCTCGGAGATCACCGGCCCGGCGTTCTCCCCCGACGGCAGCCGCCTCTTCTTCAGCAGCCAGCGCGGTACGAGCGGAAGCTCGACCGGCGGCATCACCTACGAGGTGACGGGCCCGTTCCGTACCTGACGGGTACCCGCGGATCCGCATCCGTCCCGTGCGGCCCCGGCCCTTCACCGGGCCGGGGCCGCACGTGCCTCAGGAGGCCACGGCCCCGCCCCGGAGCAGCGCGGCGCCCAGCGGGGTCACCGTGTGCAGCACCGCGTTCCCGTGGCGGAGCGTGGTGACCAGCCCCGCCTCGCGCATCACGCAGGCGTGCTGGCTGGCGGAGGCCAGTGAGACCCCGGCCCGGCGGGCCAGTTCGCTGGTGGTGGCGCCGTCGCCTATGGCCCGCAGCACCACCGAGCGGGTGTGCCCGACGAGCTTGCCCAGGGTGCGCTGGCGGTGCTCCTCCACGGGCCGGGCCGACTCGCCGCCCGCGGGCGCCGAGGCCAGGTGCGCGGCGGCCGGATAGACCAGCACCGGCGGCAGCTCCGGGTCGTGCAGGGTCACCGCGGTGCGCCGGCAGAAGAAGGACGGCTGGAGCAGCAGCCCCCGCCCGCGCAGCCGTACGTCCCGGTCCACGGGGTAGTCGCACTCCAGCACCGGGGCACGCCAGCGCAGCATCGGCGGCAGCGAGGCCAGCAGTTCGTCCGCGCCCCCGTCCAGCAGGGCCCGGCCGCGCGCGGCCCGCTCGGCCTCGATCTGGGCCTGGATGTGCGTCCAGTACGGCTCCACGGCCGCCCGGTGGTATCCGCGCAGCTCGCCGAGCAGCCTCGGCAGCTGCTCGGTGCCGCCGTCCATGAACTCCCGCAACCGCCGCGGGACCGTGGTGTCGGGGCCCCCGCTCACGGCGGAGGGCATCCCGAAGGCCGCCCCGAGGCCCGTTCCCGCGCCCAGCAGCGCCAGCTCGCGGCGCATCCGCTCGGGGCGGATGGCACGCAGGGCGTCGAGGCCCAGGTCCCACCCGTACTGCCCCTCCACAGGGGTCAGGAAATCGGGGAAATAGCCGCGACTCGGTATGAGCGCACCGATCAAGCGTGTTTCACTATTCAACCTGCTCCGGGTTTCCGTACGCCATTCACCGAACAACCGGGCATCACGCCGGTCTCTTAAGCGGTGAAAGCTGAGAATCGTCTCCCACAACGCATCGGGACGCCCTGCCATCCGTACGCGTGCCAGGTCCACTCCAGTGAAATGGATACGCAGCACCGAACCCCCACCTGTGCAACCGCAATCCCCCCGCCCCATGAGTATGCATGCAGTCACACGTGGTCACCACGCCCTTTCGGCCACAGTTGAAACCCCTTTCGGCAGGGGCGTGACAACCGAAATCCTGTACTCCGCCGGGCACACTCCGATGCGACCGAAACGCTCCGCGAAGGCCGTGGGGGGCTTTGCGGGGCCTGGCGGTCGGTCGCACCGGGAAGCGCCGACGTGCCCGGCAGAATGACAGCGGCGGTGGACGGGTGGGGATCCGTCCACCGCCTGCTGGCGTAAAGATTTGTTGAACAGCAAAAAATAGGCGCGCCCGCCCCCAGGGCGTCAGGGAACCCGGGGGCAGGCGCGGTCTGTGAGGCCCTTCTCAGGGCCGGGGATCAGCGGCTGTCGCTGCCCTTCGCCTCGGCGGCCGCGCGACCGGCCTCCAGGCGCGCCACCGGAATCCGGAAGGGCGAGCAGGAGACGTAGTCGAGGCCGACCTCGTGGAAGAAGTGGACCGACTCGGGGTCGCCGCCGTGCTCGCCGCAGACGCCGAGCTTGAGGTCGGGGCGGGTGGCCCGGCCGGCCTCGACGGCGCTGCGGACCAGCGTGCCGACGCCGTCCTTGTCGATGGTCTCGAAGGGCGAGACCCCGAAGATCCCCTTCTCCAGGTACGCGGTGAAGAAGCTGGCCTCGACGTCGTCGCGGGAGAAGCCCCACACCGTCTGGGTCAGGTCGTTCGTGCCGAAGGAGAAGAACTGCGCGGCCTCGGCGATCTGGTCGGCCGTCAGGGCGGCGCGCGGCAGCTCGATCATCGTGCCGATGGTCAGCTTGAGGCTGGTGCCGGTGGCGGCCTCGACCTCGGCGATGACCCGGTCGGCCTCCTCGCGGACGATCTCCAGCTCCTGGACGGTGCCCACGAGCGGAACCATGATCTCGGCGCGCGGGTCGCCCTTGGCGTTCTTGCGCTCGGCGGCGGCCTCGGCGATCGCCCGTACCTGCATGGCGAACAGACCGGGGATGACCAGGCCGAGGCGGACACCGCGCAGACCCAACATCGGGTTCTGCTCGTGCAGCTTGTGCACGGCCTGGAGCAGGCGCAGGTCGTTCTCGTTGGCGTCCTTGCGGGACTCGGCGAGGGCGACGCGCACCGACAGCTCGGTGATGTCGGGCAGGAACTCGTGCAGCGGCGGGTCGAGCAGGCGGACGGTGACGGGCAGGCCGTCCATCGCCTCGAACAGCTCGACGAAGTCCTTCTTCTGCAGCGGCAGGAGGGCACTGAGTGCCTCGTCGCGCTCGCCGTCGGTGTCCGCAAGGATCAGGCGCTCGACCATCTCGCGGCGCTCTCCGAGGAACATGTGCTCGGTGCGGCACAGGCCGATGCCCTGGGCGCCGAAGCGGCGGGCGCGCAGTGCGTCCTCGGCGTTGTCGGCGTTGGCGCGCACCCGCAGGCGGCGGACGCGGTCCGCGTACGCCATGATCCGGTGGACGGCCTGGACCAGCTCGTTGGCGTCGTCGGCACCGGCGTGCATCCGGCCCTCGAAGTACTCGACGACCGGGGACGGTACGACGGGTACCTCACCGAGGTAGACCTTGCCGGTGGAGCCGTCGATCGAGACGACGTCGCCCTCTTCGATGACCGTCTCGCCGACCGTCAGGCGGCGGCGCTTGGTGTCGACGTCGAGCTCCTCGGCGCCGCAGACACAGGTCTTGCCCATGCCGCGGGCGACGACGGCCGCGTGCGAAGTCTTGCCGCCGCGCGAGGTCAGGATGCCCTCGGAGGCGATCATGCCGTCCAGGTCGTCCGGGTTGGTCTCGCGGCGGATCAGGATGACCTTCTCGCCGGAGCGGGACCACTTGACGGCCGTGTACGAGTCGAAGACGGCCTTGCCGACCGCCGCGCCCGGGGAGGCGGCGATGCCGCGGCCCAGCAGCGTGGTGTTCGCGTTCTCGTCGAAGCGCGGGAACATCAGCTGCGCGAGCTGGTGGCCGGTGACGCGCTGGAGGGCCTCGGCCTCGTCGATCAGGCCCTGGTCCACGAGCTGGGTGGCGATGCGGAAGGCGGCACCGGCGGTGCGCTTGCCCACGCGGGTCTGCAGCATCCACAGCTGGCCGCGCTCGATGGTGAACTCGATGTCGCAGAGATCCTTGTAGTGGGTCTCCAGCGTCTCCATGATCGTCATGAGCTGGTCGTACGAGGCCTTGTCGATGGCCTCCAGGTCCGCGAGCGGCACGGTGTTGCGGATACCCGCGACCACGTCCTCGCCCTGGGCGTTCTGGAGGTAGTCGCCGTAGACGCCCTGGTGGCCGCTGGCGGGGTCGCGGGTGAAGGCGACGCCGGTGCCGGAGTCGGGGCCGAGGTTGCCGAAGACCATGGAGCAGATGTTGACGGCGGTGCCCAGGTCGCCGGGGATGCGCTCCTGGCGGCGGTAGAGCTTGGCGCGGTCGGTGTTCCAGGAGTTGAAGACCGCCTCGACGGCGAGGTCCATCTGCTCGCGGGCGGCCTGCGGGAACTCGCGGCCGGCTTCCTTCGCCACGATCTTCTTAAAGACCTTGACCAGCTTCTTCAGGTCGGCGGCGTCGAGGTCGGTGTCGACGGTGACCTTCTTGGCGGCCTTGGCCTCGTCGAGGGCGTCCTCGAAGAGCTCGCCCTCGACGCCGAGGACGGTCTTGCCGAACATCTGGATGAGGCGGCGGTACGAGTCCCACGCGAAGCGCTCGTCACCGGACTGCGAGGCGAGACCGGTGACGGACTCGTCGGAGAGGCCGATGTTGAGGACGGTGTCCATCATGCCGGGCATCGAGAACTTGGCACCGGAGCGCACGGAGACCAGCAGCGGGTCGTCCGACTGGCCGAGCTTCTTGCCCATCTTCGCCTCGAGGGCCGCGAGGTGGGCGCTGACCTCGTCGCGCAGTTCGGCCGGGGCCGAGCCGCTTTCGAGGTAGACCTTGCAGGCCTCGGTGGTGATGGTGAAGCCGGGAGGGACGGGGAGACCAAGGTTGGTCATCTCGGCGAGGTTGGCTCCCTTGCCGCCGAGGAGGTCCTTGAGGTCCCGGTTGCCCTCGGTGAAGTCGTAGACGAACTTCTGATCTTTGTTTTCCGACACGGGTCTCGACTCCTCGAGGCTCGGTGGCTGCCCTGACGGCCAGGAACATACCCAGATCGAAGGCTTCTGGGTACGTCCACTTGGTCGTCATGTGGCTGTAACCACCCGTGCGCCAGCAGATCGAAAGTAACTCATGGGTAATCAGAACGGACCAAGAGCCTTCACATCCCGAAGGCCGAAGGGCGTTTTGAGGCTTGATCACGCTCGGATGAGCGATCATCGATCTATTTGCGTTCAAGTATTGAACGCACAAAGGGTGGCACCCAGTGCCACCCTTTGAAAGTCTTACCCGTGATCTTCGCGCTCATCTGAGCGAAACCTCTCCCATGCGTGGCGTATATCACGCGACACGGAGGGCGATTTGTCAGCCTCCGGAAGTGTCCAGTTCGGCTTCCTCGCTGATGCCCGCGCAGTCGTACGGGTCCTTCAGCCAGCCGTCCGGCAGGACAACTCGGTTGTTTCCGGACGTCCGACCCCGCGGACCGTCCGCGCTCTCCGGCCAGGCTTGATCCAGATCAAGCTCGCTCAGATGAGCGTCCAGTTCGGCCAGGGAGGAGGTGACCGCAAGCTTCTTGCGCATCTCGGACCCGACGGAGAACCCCTTGAGGTACCAAGCCACGTGCTTACGGAAGTCGATCACCCCGCGCGCCTCGTCGCCGATCCACTCCCCGAGCAGTTGCGCGTGGCGGTGCATGGTGCCCGCGACCTCGCGCAGCGTGGGCTTGTGGAAGTCCTCGGGGCGGCCCTCGAAGGCCGCCACCAGGTCGTTGAACAGCCACGGGCGGCCCAGGCAGCCGCGCCCCACGACCACGCCGTCGCAGCCGGTCTCGCGGACCATGCGCAGTGCGTCCTCGGCGCACCAGATGTCGCCGTTGCCGAGCACCGGGATCTCCGGCACGTGCTCCTTGAGCCGCGCGATGGCGTCCCAGTCGGCGGTGCCGCCGTAGTGCTGGGCGGTGGTGCGTCCGTGCAGGGCGATCGCGGTGACGCCCTCCTCGACGGCGATCCGGCCGGCGTCGAGGTAGGTGAGGTGGTCGTCGTTGATGCCCTTGCGCATCTTCATGGTCACCGGCAGGTCGCCGGCGCCGGCGACGGCCTCGCGGAGGATCGCGCGCAGCAGGTTCCGCTTGTACGGGAGGGCCGAGCCACCGCCCTTGCGGGTGACCTTGGGGACCGGGCAGCCGAAATTGAGGTCGATGTGGTCGGCGCGGTCCTCTTCGACGATCATGCGGACCGCCTTGCCGACCGTCGCGGGGTCGACTCCGTACAGCTGGATCGAGCGGGGCTTCTCGGTCTCGTCGAAGTGGATCAGCTGCATGGTCTTCTCGTTGCGCTCGACCAGGGCGCGGGTCGTGATCATCTCGCTCACGAACAGCCCCTTGCCGCCCGAGAACTCCCGGCAGAGGGTACGGAACGGGGCATTGGTGATGCCGGCCATGGGCGCGAGCACCACCGGGGGCTGCACGGTGTGCGGGCCGATCGCGAGAGGCGGAGGGAGCGTGGTCATCCGCCCATTGTCCCGCATGCCGGGGCGGTGGTGCAGACGTACGATCGGCGGCATGATCGAGCCGAGTCAGCCGAGTCGCAAACAGCGCATGATCGTCCTGGCTGTCTGCTGCATGAGTCTGCTGATCGTCAGCCTCGACAACACCGTCCTGAACGTCGCGCTGCCGTCCATGCGCGAGGATCTGGACGCCTCGGTCGCGGGGATGCAGTGGACGATCGACGCCTACACCCTGGTCCTCGCCTCGCTGCTGATGCTCGCGGGCTCCACCGCCGACCGGATCGGCCGCCGCAGGGTGTTCGTCGCCGGTCTGGTGCTCTTCACCGCCGGATCCCTGCTGTGCTCGCTCGCGCCCAGCCTCGAATGGCTGATCGCGTACCGGATGGTCCAGGCCGTCGGCGGCGCGATGCTGAACCCGGTGGCGATGTCGATCATCACCAACACCTTCACCGATCCCGCCCAGCGGGCGCGGGCGATCGGCGTGTGGGGGGCGGTCGCGGGCGTCTCCATGGCGGCGGGTCCCCTCATCGGCGGTCTGCTGGTGGACTCCGTGGGCTGGCGCTCGATCTTCTGGGTGAACCTGCCGATCGGGCTGGCGGCCCTCGTACTGACCCTGCGCCACGTCCCCGAGTCCCGCGCGGCGCGGGCCCGGCGCCCTGACCCGGTGGGCCAGCTGCTGGTCATGGCGCTGCTGGGCACGCTGACGTACGGCATCATCGAGGCGCCGTCGGCGGGCTGGCGCTCGCCGCTGATCATGGGCTGCGCCCTGGCGGCCTTCGCCTCGCTGGTGGGGCTGCTGATCTACGAGCCCCGGCGCGAGGAGCCGCTGATCGATTTCCGGTTCTTCCGGAGCGCGCCCTTCAGCGGGGCCACGGTCATCGCCGTGAGCGCCTTCTCCGGGATGGCCGGGTTCCTCTTCCTGAACACCCTGTACCTGCAGGACGTACGGGGGCTGGACGCGCTGCACGCCGGGCTCTACATGCTGCCGATGGCCGCGCTGACCATGCTCGTCGCACCGATTTCGGGCCGGCTGGTGGGCAGCCGGGGGCCGCGGCTTCCGCTGCTCGTCGCGGGGGTCGCGATGGCCGCGAGCGGGCTGCTCTTCGCCGCGTTCCAGGCCGAGACGTCCACCCCGCTCATGTTCACCGGGTACGTGCTCTTCGGCCTCGGCTTCGGCATGGTGAACGCGCCGATCACCAATACGGCGGTGTCCGGGATGCCTCGATCCCAGGCGGGCGTCGCGGCCGCCATCGCCTCCACCAGCCGGCAGACGGGCAGCACGCTGGGCGTCGCGATCGTCGGCGCCGTCCTGGCGGCCGGGCTGGCTAACGGCTCCGACTTCGCCGGGGCGACGGGCCCGGCGTGGTGGATCATCACGGCCTGCGGCCTGCTGGTCCTGGGGGTGGGCGCGGCGACGAGCGGCCCCTGGGCCCGCGCGACGGCGGCCCGCACGGCCCGCACCCTGGACCCTTCGACCCCCCGCACCCGGGCGGACGCCTGACCCGAGCCGAAGGCATGACTCGGGGGGACGCCTGACCCGGGCGACCGCCCGGCAACGGGCTCCGATGTCACATGCTCGGCAGCTGTCCTGTCCTACCTCCAGACGCATCCACCGGAAGCCTGGAGGCCCGAAATGACCGCCCGCATCTCGCTCACCCCGCCCCGCACCCTGCTGAACCGCATCGGGTCCTGGTACTCCCGACGGACGTACGGCAAGGTGCTCGAACCCGGGCTCGCGATCGGCCACAACCAGAAGGTCCTGCTCGCCTACGTCAAGCTGGAGCGCTCCGTCGCCAAGTGGAACGCGCTCGAACCGGCCCTGAGGCATCTCGCCGTGATGGCCACCGCGGCCCGGATCAACTGCTCCTGGTGCATGGACTTCGGCCACTGGGAAGGCAGCGGACTCGGCCTGCCGCTCGACAAGATCTCCCAGGTGCCGCAGTGGCGGGACCACCGCGAGGCCTTCACCGAGCTGGAACTCCAGGTCATGGAGTACGCCGAGGCCATGACCGAGACCGAGCCCGCCGTCACCGACGGACTCGCCGAGGCGCTGCTGGGACGGCTGGGCGAGGCCGCCTTCGTGGAACTCACCGCCACGGTCGCCCTGGAGAACTTGCGCTCCCGGATGAACAGCGCCTTCGGCCTGACCAGCCAGGGCTTCTCCGAGGCCTGCGCGGTACCGTCCCGTACGTGATCGAGATCGCCGTCTTCGAACAGCACCGGCCGATGCTCTTCGGCATCGCCTACCGGATGCTCGGCAGCGTCGCGGATGCCGAGGACCTGGTCCAGGACACCTGGCTCCGCTGCAGCCAGGCGTCCGCCCAGGTCGCCAGCCCGGGCGGCTACCTGGCCCGTACGATCACCAACCTCGCGCTCAACCGGCTGAGTTCTGCGGCCGTCAAGCGGGAGCAGTACGTCGGCCCCTGGCTGCCCGAGCCGCTGGTCACCGTGCCGGACGCCACCGGGGACGTGGAGCTGGCCGAGTCGGTCTCGCTCGCCATGCTGGTGGTTCTGGAGAGCCTCTCACCGCTGGAGCGGGCGGTCTTCGTACTCAAGGAGGTCTTCGGCTTCTCGTATCGGGAGATCGCCGAGACGCTCGACCGCACCGAGACCTCGGTACGCCAGGTCGGCTCCCGGGCCAAGTCGCACGTCCAGGCACGCCGGCCGCGCCACGAGGCCCCGGCCGAGGTGAGGCGCCACGTCACCGACGAGTTCCTCGCCGCGTGCCTCGGGGGTGACCTGAACCGCATGCTGGAACTGCTCGCCCCCGACGTCACCGCGTGGAACGACGGCGGCGGGAAGGTCAAGGCGGCCCTGCGCCCGCTGCACGGCGCCGAGAACGTTGCCCGCTTCCTCGCAGCCGTGCTCGCCCAGCCGATGGAGGCCCCGCGCGTCGTGGCCGTCGACGTCAATGGCCGGCCGGGCCTGCTGCTCACCACGGCCGGACGGCCGGACACCGTCGCCTGCGTGGAGGTCGAGGACGGCCGGATCACCGAGATCCGGGTCATCCGCAACCCCGACAAGCTCCGCCACCTGGCCTGACCCGACGCCCAGGGACGGGGCAGGGCTACTCCTGGCAGTCGAAGTCGTCCGCGCGGGTGTCGATCCGCGCCAGCAGGGCGCGCAGCGCGTCCTGGTCACCGGCCGACAGGCCTGCGAACAGGCCCTGCTCGACCTCGTCGAGCGCCGCGTTCGTCCTGCCCAGTGCCGTCGATCCCGCGACGGTGATGGCCACGTTGTGGCGACGGCGGTCCGCCGGGTCCCGCCGGCGTTCGGCCAGGCCGTCGCCCTCCAGGTCGTTCAGGATCCCGACGAGCACGCTCGGGTCCACCTCCAGCCGCTCGGCCAGCGCCCGCTGGCTGATGGGGCCGTCCTCCAAGTGCATCAGCGTCATCGCGTGCCGCGGCGTGAGCCCCGCCGTGCTGAGCGCCTTCTTCATCCGGGCCTGGGTGACCGATCCGTGCCAGGCCAGCAGCAGGCCCAGCCGCTGCGGTGGGTGCGATGTGTCCTGGTCTGCCGTCATGGTCCACATCGTAGCAATCAAGAAATGATTATATTTGCAATATCATTGAGAATGTTCAATGATTCTGAATAATCAACCCTTGGAGATCCCCATGTTCATCGCCTACGCCGTCGTCGGCGGCCTCCTCGCCCTCGTCCTGACCGCCTCCGCCACCTTCACGCTGCAGCGCAACGACCAGATCGTCGCCAGCATGCGCAAGGTCCAGGTCCCGGACTCCTGGTTGCCACGCCTGGCCGCCCTCAAGGCGGCCGGCGCGATCGGCCTGGTCGCGGGCCTGTGGGTCACCCCCCTCGGTGTCGCCGCCGCCATCGGCGTGACCCTCTACTTCGCCGGTGCGGTCATCGCCCATCTCCGCGCCAAGGACTACGAGCTCGCCCCGGCCGCCGTCCTGACCGCGGTCTCGGCCGCTGCCCTGGCCCTGCGGGTCCTTTCGTAGCCGTCACCTTCACGCTGACGAGTGACAGATATTGAAATCTGTCACTCGTCATGTCATTCTCGTTTCATGACCACGAACGAGAACACCACCGCAACCACCCGCACCCTCGGGGCCACCGGGCCGTCCGTCTTCCCGCTCGGCCTCGGCTGCATGGGGATGTCAGCGCTGTACGGGGAGGCCGACCGCCCGGAGTCCGTCGCCACCATCCACGCCGCCCTGGACGCCGGCGTCACGCTGCTCGACACCGGCGACTTCTACGGCATGGGCCACAACGAACTACTGATCAACGAAGCCCTCCGCACCGCGCCCGCAGCGGCTCGCGAGCGGGCGCTGACCAGCGTCAAGTTCGGCGCTTTGCGCACGGTCGAGGGCGGCTTCACCGGCTACGACGGCCGGCCGGAGGCCGTCAAGAACTTCCTGGCCTACTCGCTCCAGCGGCTCGGCCGGGACCACATCGACATCTACCGGATCGCCCGCGTGGACCCGGACGTCCCGATCGAGGAGACCATCGGGGCCATCGCCGAGGCCGTCGAGGCGGGGCACGTGCGCCACATCGGCCTCTCCGAGGTCGGCGCGGACACGCTGCGCCGGGCCGCCGCCGTGGCCCCGATCGCCGACCTCCAGATCGAGTACTCGCTCATCTCCCGCGGCATCGAGGACGAGATCCTGCCGACCGCCCGCGAGCTCGGCATAGGCATCACGGCGTACGGAGTACTGTCCCGCGGCCTGATCAGCGGCCACTTCACCCGGGACCGCAAGCTGAGCCCGCACGACTTCCGCGGCATGAGTCCGCGCTTCCAGGGTGACAACCTCGACCGGAACCTCGGTCTGGTCGACGCCCTGCGCAAGGTCGCCGAGGGCAAGGGCGTGAGCGTGGCCCAGACCGCCATCGCATGGGTGCTCTCCCGCGGCGAGGACATCGTGCCGCTGGTGGGTGCCCGGCGCCGGGACCGGCTGGCCGAGGCACTGGGTGCCATGGAGATATCGCTCAGCGCCGCCGACCTGGCCGCGATCGAGGAGGCCGTGCCCGCGGGCGCCGCGGCCGGGGACCGTTACCCGGCGGCCCAGATGGCCCACCTCGACAGCGAGCACTGAGCTGGCGGTACGGTCGTCCCATGTCCCCCGCAGCTGCCGAGCCCCTGACACCCGAGCGCATCCTCGAAACCACCGAGGAGGTACTGCGCCGCTTCGGCCCGACCAAGGCGACCGTGGTGGACGTGGCCCGCGCGCTGGGCGTCAGCCACGGCAGCGTGTACCGGCACTTCCCGTCGAAGGCGGCGCTGCGCGAGGCCGTCACGGACCGCTGGCTCGCCAAGAGCGTCGTCATGCTGGAGGCAATCACCGCGGCGCCCGCCGAGAGTGCCCCTTCCAAGCTGGAGGCGTGGCTGGAGGCGCTGTTCGAGGCCAAGCGCCACAAGGCCGGTGACGATCCGGAGCTGTTCGCCACCTACACCGTGCTGCTCGCCGAGAACAGCGGGATCGTGGAGACCCACCTGGCCGAGCTGATCGGCCAGCTGGCCCGGATCATCGCCGAGGGCGTCGCGGCGGGCACGCTCGCCGCCGAGGACGTACCGGCCGCCGCCCGCGCGGTCTTCGACGCCACCGGCCGCTTTCACGACCCGCAGTACGCGGCCGACTGGCTCTCGCCCACGATCTTCACGGAGTTCGAAGCGGTCACCGCGCTGGTCGTCCGGGGTCTGCGCGCCTGACGCGCAGCCCGGCCCGGCTCATCCGGAATCCTTCAGTCCGGACAGCTTGATGATCATTTTGGGCGTGTTCGCCTTGTACATGCCACCCCGATGTCCTTACGGTCCCCTTACGCACTCATCAGGCACGTTCCAGGGGGAACCTTGTCCGCCCAAGTAGCACGACCCGCACCTCCCGCCCGCTCGGGAGCCGCAACCGCCCTCGGCTGGATCCTGACCATCGGCCTCAATGTCGTGGCGCCGATCATCACGTACAACACCCTCGTCGACGACCACGGCTGGAGCGAGTTCTCGGCGCTCCTCCTCAGCAGCGCCTGGCCGGTGCTCGACACCGCCATCAGCGTGGCCTGGCGGCGCAAGCTCGACGAGTTCGCCATCGTCACCCTGGTGTTCATCGTGATCACGGCCGTCGTCTCGCTGATCGGCGCGCACTCGGCCCGCGCCCTGCTCATCAAGGACTCGGGCGTGACCGGGCTGTTCGGGCTGCTCTGCCTGGCCACGCTGCTCGCACCGCGCCCGTTGATGTTCTACTTCAGCCGTAAGTTCGCCACCGACGGCACCCCGGAGAGCACGGCCTGGTGGAACGGCCTGTGGCAGTACGAGGGCTTCCGGACCACGCTGACCCGGATGACCCTGGTCTGGGGCGTCGCGTACGTCACCGAGGCTGTAGTCCGCATCGCCCTGGCGTACGTGCTGAGCACCAAGACCATGGTGACCCTCAGCCCGATCATGATCTACGGGGTGCTCGGCGCTCTGGGCGTGTGGACCGCCCTGTACGGCAAGCGGTCCCAGGCGGAGGGCGAGCGCCGCGCTGCCGCCGCGGCGGCGGCCGAGGCCTCGGCCGCCTGAGACGGAGCACACGCAAAGACCGGTGGCCCGGTGCGCAACGAGCGCACCGGGCCACCGGCCTTCCGAGCGGCGGAACCTAGCAGCCGAGCAGGCGGCTGCCGAGGTAGCTCTGGATCTGGTCCAGGGAGACGCGCTCCTGCTTCATGGTGTCGCGCTCGCGCACGGTCACCGCGTTGTCGTCCAGGGTGTCGAAGTCGACGGTGACGCAGAACGGCGTACCGATCTCGTCCTGGCGGCGGTAACGGCGGCCGATGGCGCCCGCGTCGTCGAACTCGATGTTCCAGTTCTTGCGCAGGTCGGCGGCGAGGCCCTTGGCCTTCGGCGACAGCTGCGGGTTGCGGGACAGCGGCAGGACGGCGACCTTGATCGGAGCCAGGCGCGGGTCGAGGCGCATCACGGTGCGCTTCTCCATGACGCCCTTGGCGTTGGGGGCCTCGTCCTCGATGTACGCGTCGAGCATGAAGGCGAGCATGGCGCGGTTCACACCGGCCGCCGGCTCGATGACGTACGGGGTGTAGCGCTCACCGGCCTCCTGGTCGAAGTAGGTGAGGTCCTGGCCGGAGGCGGCGGAGTGGGCCTTGAGGTCGAAGTCGGTGCGGTTGGCCACGCCTTCGAGCTCGGAGAACTCGTTGCCGCCGAAGTTGAAGCGGTACTCGATGTCGGCGGTGCGCTTCGAGTAGTGGGACAGCTTCTCCTTCGGGTGCTCGTACCAGCGGATGTTCTCCTCGCGGATGCCGAGGTCGCGGTACCAGTTCCACCGCTCGGCCATCCAGTACTCCTGCCACTGCTCGTCCTCGCCCGGCTTGACGAAGAACTCCATCTCCATCTGCTCGAACTCGCGCGTGCGGAAGATGAAGTTGCCCGGAGTGATCTCGTTCCGGAAGGACTTGCCCATCTGCGCGATGCCGAACGGGGGCTTCTTGCGCGAGGTGGTCTGCACCATGGCGAAGTTGGTGAAGATGCCCTGGGCGGTCTCGGGGCGCAGGTACGCCTTGGAGGCGGTGTCCTGGCTCGGGCCGAGGTGGGTCTCCAGCATGCCGGAGAACTGCTTGGGCTCGGTGAACTGGCCCTTCACACCGCAGTGGGGGCAGTTGATGTCGGCGAGGCCGTTCTCGGGCAGACGGCCGTGCTTGGCCTCGTACGCCTCTTCAAGGTGGTCCGCGCGGTGGCGCTTGTGACAGGCGGTGCACTCGGTCAGCGGGTCCGAGAAGGTGGCGACGTGGCCGGAGGCCACCCAGACCTCGGGGGCCAGGATCACGGACGAGTCGAGGCCGACGATGTCCTCACGCCCGGTGACCATCGCCTTCCACCACTGGCGCTTGATGTTCTCCTTGAGCTCGACACCCAGCGGACCGTAGTCCCAGGCAGCCCTGGAACCGCCGTAGATGTCACTGCACGGGAAAACGAAGCCACGGCGCTTGCTCAGGCTGACGATGGTGTCGATCTTGTCGGCGGCCACGGTGCTCTCTTCATTACGAGGACGAACGGCGAAGTCTTTAGGTTACCGGCGCCCGCACCCCCGCTTTCAAGTCGGTTCCCCTTCCGCAGCCCGGGCCCTGGGCCCTCCACCTGGGTTTTTGACAATCGTTTCCATCTTTGATGAAAATGGATGTCATGAACGTACGACGCCTCATACCCGCTGCCGCCCTCGCCGGAGCCGTCGCCCTCGGCGCCACGGCCCTCACCGCCTGTTCCGGAGCGAGTGCCGCGGGCAGCAAGGACGGCAAGCTCGCCGTGACGGCGTCGTTCTACCCGATGCAGTTCCTCGCCGAGCAGATCGGCAAGGACCACGTGAAGGTCGACACCCTGACCAAGCCGGGTGTCGAACCGCACGACCTGGAGATCACCCCGAGGCAGACCGGCCGGATGGGCGAGGCCGACGTGATCCTCTACGTCAAGTCCCTCCAGCCCGCCGTCGACAAGGCAATCGTCCAGTCCGGCGTGAAGAACGTCGTCGACGCCGCGACCCTGACCACGCTCGAAGTCCACGCCGCGTCCGGCCACGACCACGAGGGCGAGGCGGGCGAGGCGGGTCACGACCACAGCCACGGCGAGGCCGGCGCGGACCCGCACATCTGGCTCGACCCCGCCAAGTACGCGGAGGTCGCCAAGGGCGTCGGCGCGGCCCTGGAGAAGGCCGACCCCGGCCACGCAGCCGACTACAAGAAGAACACCGACGCGCTGGTGGGCAGGCTGACCGGGCTCGACACCGAGTTCAAGGACGGCCTGAAGGACACGGCCACCAGGACCTTCATCACCACCCACTCCGCCTTCGGCTACCTCGCCGAGCGCTACGGCCTGGACCAGGAGGGCATCTCCGGCGTCGACCCCGAGGCCGAGCCGAGCCCGGCCCGGGTCAAGGAGATCCAGGAGATCGCGAAGAAGGAGAATGTCACCACCGTGTTCTTCGAGACCCTGGCCAGCGACAAGACGGCCAAGACCCTCGCGACGGACACCGGCCTGACGACCGACGTCCTCGACCCGCTCGAGGGAATCACCGCCAAGTCCCAGGGCGCTGACTACTTCGAGGTCATGCGGTCCAACCTGAAGAACCTCCAGAAGGCACTCGGTAGCAAGTGATGACAGCAGCAGCAACGGAGGCGCGAGCCATGCAGTCCACGCCCCGACAGGCAGATGACCAGGCCGTCATATCCCTGCGCGGGGCCACGGCCTCGCTCGGCTCGCGCCCCGTGCTGCGCGGGATCGACCTCACCGTCCACCGCGGCGAGGTCGTCGCGCTGCTCGGCGCGAACGGCTCCGGCAAGTCCACGGCCGTGCGCGCCGTCGTCGGCCAGGTCCCGCTCACCGACGGCGCCCTGTCCCTCTTCGGAACGGACTTCAAGCGCTTCAAGGACTGGTCGCGCATCGGATACGTCCCGCAGCGCACCACCGCCGCCAGCGGCGTCCCCGCCACCGTCCGCGAGGTCGTTTCCTCCGGCCGGCTGGCCCGTACCCGCTTCGGCATCCTGCGCAAGGCCGACAAGGCCGCCGTGGAGCGCGCCCTGGCCCTCGTGGACATGGACACGCACGGCGACGCCTCCGTCAACGCCCTTTCCGGCGGCCAGCACCAGCGCGTCCTGATCGCCCGGGCGCTCGCCGTCGAGCCGGAACTCCTGATCATGGACGAGCCGATGGCCGGCGTAGACCTCGGCAACCAGGAGGTCCTCGCGAACGCCCTGCGCGAGCAGGTCGCCGCCGGCTCCACCGTCCTCCTCGTCCTGCACGAGCTGGGCCCGCTGGAGCCGCTGATCGAGCGCGCCGTCGTCCTGCGCGACGGCTGCGTGGTCCACGACGGCCCGCCCCCGGAGGCCGTCGGCCAGCACGCCCTGCCCGGCCACGACCACGTACACCCCCACGCGGCGCACGACGCCGAGCCCCTGCGGAGCGGACTGCTGAGCTGATGGACCTCCTCGACTACGCCTTCATGCAGCGGGCCCTGATCGCGGCCTTCCTCGTCGGGATCACGGCGCCCGCGATCGGTACGTACCTCGTCCAGCGCCGCCAGGCCGTCATGGGCGACGGCATCGGCCACGTGGCCATGACCGGTGTCGCCCTCGGCTTCCTGCTCAACACCAGCCCGGTGTGGATGGCCACCCTGGTCGCCGTCGTCGGCGCGGTGGGCATGGAGCTCATCCGCTCCCGCGGCAAGACCAGCGGCGACATCGCGCTCGCCATGCTCTTCTACGGCGGCCTGGCCGGCGGTGTCTTGATCATCAACATGGCCGGCGGCTCCACCGCCAACCTGAGCAGCTACCTCTTCGGCGGCATCGCCACCGTCGCGCCGCAGGACGTCACGGCTGCGGTGATCCTCGCCGCCTTCGTCATCACCGTCACCATCGGACTGCGCCGCCAGCTGTTCGCCATCAGCCAGGACGAGGAGTTCGCCCGGGTCACCGGCCTGCCGGTACGCGCACTGAACCTCCTGATGGCCGTCACGGCCGCCGTCACCGTCACGGTGGCCATGCGCATCGTGGGCCTGCTGCTGGTCAGCGCGATGATGGTGATCCCCGTCGCGGCAGCCCAGCGCGTGACCCGCGGGTTCGTCGCGACCCTGTCCCTCGCGATGGCGATCGGCGTGGTGGTCTCCCTGACGGGCGTGACCGCCACGTACTACCTCGACGCGCCCTCGGGGGCGACGATCGTGCTGCTCGCCATCGCCGTCTTCACGGTGATGGCGGCCGTGTCGACGCCACTGGCCAGGCGCCGGGCGAAAGCGGCCCGGATCGCCGCCGAAGAGGTCTGTACGCGGGACGATGTGAAGGTCTGACCGGACCGGCCGCCTGGCACAATGGCGGCAGGCCGATACGAGGAGGAACCGGTGGCGACTGCGCCTGGCGAGACGAATACCGCGCCAGTACGAGGACGATCCACCCGGCAGCGCGCCGCCGTGGCGGCGGCCCTGGACGAGGTGGACGAGTTCCGCAGCGCCCAGGAGCTCCACGACATGCTCAAGCACCGTGGCGACTCCGTGGGCCTGACCACCGTCTACCGCACCCTCCAGTCGCTCGCGGACGCCGGCGAGGTCGACGTGCTGCGCACGAGCGACGGCGAGTCCGTCTACCGGCGCTGCTCGACCGGGGACCACCACCACCACCTGGTCTGCCGCAAGTGCGGCAAGGCGGTGGAGGTGGAGGGCCCGGCCGTGGAGAAGTGGGCGGAGTCCATCGCGGCCGAGCACGGCTACGTGAACGTGGCCCACACGGTGGAGATCTTCGGCACCTGCGCGGAGTGCGCGGCCGCCGCCTCCTAGAGTCGCTTCAGGTTCCGGTCGAGGATCGCCCGCAGGCGGTCGACGTCGGCCGGGTCCTGGACACCCCGCTTGGGCAGGACCGTCATGGCCACCGCCCCCTTGTCGTCACTGAGCATGACGAACGCCTCGGCCGTCTCCGCGTACCTCGGCTGCGCCGCCCAGCCGATTCGCGTCCGGGAGGCGGCCGTCGTCACCTCGACTCCGGCCGCGTCCACGACGGTACGGGCCTCCCCCGCCTTCTCCAGCAGTCCGCCGAAGGCGCGCGCCTGGAGCCGCGGGCCGAACAGCACGAAGGCCCACAGCACCGTCCCGCCGACGAGGAGGCCCGCCGGTCTCCCCGCCGCGCTCTGCGCATCCACCAGCGCCAGCAGGCCGAGCCCCAGCAACAGCGTCCCGGCGAAGACGAACATCCCCCGCCGACGGCGCCCCTGGGCCGTGCGCGCGTCCCGGACGCGCAGCGCCTGCGCGAGGTCCGCCTTGGTCGTCCGGTAGACGAGCTCGACCGCCTGCCCGTCCTGCCGGGCCGCCTGCGCGTTCATGTCCATATCCATGTCCATGACAGCGGAGCCTATCGCCGGGACGCGCGGCCGCCCGTCAGCCGGTGGGGGCGTCGGGCTGGTTCGGGACGGCCCCGCCGAAGCGGCGGTCGCGCTGGGCGTACTCCAGGCAGGCCCGCCACAGGTCGCGGCGGTCGAAGTCCGGCCACAGCACGTCCTGGTAGACCATCTCGGCGTAGGCGCTCTGCCAGATCAGGTAGTTGGAGGTCCGCTGCTCGCCGCTCGGGCGCAGGAACAGGTCCACGTCCGGCATGTCCGGGTAGTAGATGTACTTCGCGAAGGTCTTCTCGTTCACCTTCGACGGGTCCAGCTTCCCGGCGGCGACATCGCGGGCGATGGCCTGCGCCGCGTCCGCGATCTCCGCGCGGCCGCCGTAGTTGACGCAGAAGTACAGGGTCATCGCGTCGTTGTCGACGGTCTGCTCCTGGGCGACCTGGAGCTCCTGGACGACCGACTTCCACATCTTCGGCATGCGGCCGACCCAGCGGATGCGGATGCCCAGCTCGTTCATCTCGTCGCGGCGGCGCCGGATGACATCGCGGTTGAAGTTCATGAGGAAGCGCACCTCGTCGGGCGAGCGCTTCCAGTTCTCCGTCGAGAAGGCGTAGAGGGAGAGGTTCTTGACGCCCATCTCCAGGCAGCCCTTGAGCACGTCGAGGACGACGCCCTCGCCGACCTTGTGGCCCTCCGTGCGCGGCAGGCCGCGCTCCTTGGCCCAGCGGCCGTTGCCATCCATGACGATGGCCACGTGGTTCGGGACCAGCTCGCCGGGGATCTTCGGCGGGACCGCACCGGACGGGTGCGGCTCGGGAACCTTGTACTCGCGGCGAGAGCGTCCCAGAATCCCGCGTCGTGCCATGTGCCCAGCTCCTATTTCTCGACGTATCGCAGGGAGCGTAGCCCGCGCTCCAGATGCCAGTGCAAATAGGCCGAGACCAGCCCGCTGCCCTCCCGCACGTGACGCGCCTCGCACGCGTCGGCATGCCCCCAGTCGCCCGTCAGCAGCGCGCTGAGGAGGGCGATGGCCTCCGACGAGGGTACGACGCTGCCGGGCACACGGCAGTCCCCGCATATCACCCCGCCCGCGGCGACGGAGAAATGCCGGTTGGGACCGTGGATCCCGCACTTCGCGCAGTCCTCGAAGCTGGGCGCGTAGCCGTTGACGGCGAGGGAGCGCAGCAGGAAGGCGTCGAGGATGAGGTGCGGTTCGTGTTCGCCCCGCGAGAGCGTGCGCAGGGCGCCGACGAGCAGCAGGTACTGCTGTACGGCGGGCTCGCCCTCGTTCTCGGTGAAGCGCTCGGCGGTCTCCAGCATGGCGGTGCCGGCGGTGTAGCGGGCGTAGTCGGTGACGATGCCGTTGCCGTAGGGGGCGATGATCTCGGTCTGGGTGCAGAGCGGCAGGCTGCGGCCGATCAGCTCGCTGCCGCGGGCGAAGAACTGCACGTCGGCGTGGGAGAAAGGTTCCAGCCCGGCACCGAATTTGGACTTCGTACGCCGCACCCCGCGGGCGACGGCCCGTACCCGGCCGTGGCCTCGGGTCAGCAGCGTGATGATGCGGTCCGCCTCACCCAGCTTCTGGGTGCGCAGCACGATGCCGTCGTCGCGGAACAGACTCATGCGCCCATTGTCGCCTGTACGGGGGGCCGTACGGGGACACCTCCGGGACGGCGACGGCCCCTCGTCCGGACGGGGGGAAGTCCGGGCGAGGGGCGATCACCCCTTGGGAGGGTCAGGGGGCCGGCGTTCCCGCGTCGTCGGCCTTCTCCGCCCCGGCCGGGGCGGCGGCGGCCTGGGCGGGCACCGCCGCGGCGACCGGCTCGGCAGCGGCGACCGGCTCAGCAGCGGCGGACTCCTCCGGCTCGGCCGGAACCTCGGCGGCGACGGCGTCGGCATCGGCATCGGCGGACTCAGGGGCGGCCGGGACAGCCGGGGCCTCGGCCTTCGTCAGCCCGTTGAAGATCAGGTTGAGGACGATGGCGGCCGTGGCACCGAGGGTGACACCGCTGTTGAGCAGCGAGGACAGGTCCGCGTTCATGTGCTTGGTGAAGAAGACGGGCACGGTCGCGGGGAGCAGGGCGAAGGCGAGGGAGACGCCCACGATCAGCGCGTTCTTCTCCTCCTTGAGGTCGACCTTGCCCAGGGTCTGGATACCGGCCAGGGCGACCATGCCGAACATCACGGTCGCGGCGCCACCGAGGACCCCGTGCGGGACGGCGGCGACGATCGCCGCGGCCTTGGGCAGCAGACCCAGGATGATCATGAAGACGCCGGCGGCGACGACCACGAACCGGCTCTTGACCTTCGTCATCCGCACCAGGCCGACGTTCTCGGCGAAGGCCACGTACGGGAAGGAGTTCAGGACACCGCCGAGGGCGGTCGCCGCGCCGTCGGCACGCAGGGCGCGGGCCACGGTCTCGCTGTCGACCTCCTTGCCCACGATGTCGCCGACCGCGTACGTGTCACCCGTCGTCTCGACCATCGTGATCAGCATGACGATCAGCATGAGGACGATCGGGAACCACTCGAACTTCGGGACGCCGAAGTGGAAGGGGGTGGTGACCCCGATCCAGGCGGAGTTGCCGACGTCGCCGAACTTCGCGTCGCCGAGGAGGAACGCGGTCGCGGTGCCGCCGACCAGGCCGAGCAGGATGGAGATGCTGGAGAGGAACGGCTTGCCGATCCTCATCAGGACGAGGATGAAGAGCATCGTGCCGCCGGCGTACGCGAAGTTCTTCGGGTCGCCGAAGTCCGGGCTGCCGAGGCCGCCGGCCGCGTCGTTGAGGCCGACCGGGATCAGGACGATGCCCAGCACGGTGATCACGGTGCCCGTGACGACCGGCGGGAAGAGCCGCATGACCGTCCGGAACGCCTTGGCGGGCAGCCAGGCGAAGGCGAAGGTCGCGATGCCGGCGGTGATGACCGCGCCGTAGATGACCAGCAGCGCGGCGGTCCCGCCGCCCGCGCCGAGGCCGATGGCGATCATCGGGGAGACGGCCGTGAAGGTCACGCCCTGGATGAGCGGCAGCCGCGCGCCGATCCGGCCGATGCCCCAGGCCTGGATGATGGAGGCGATACCGCAGGTGAACAGGTCCGCGTTGATCAGGTAGACCAGCTGCTCAGGGCTCAGCTTCAGCGCGTTGCCCACGATGATCGGAACGATCACCGCACCGGCGTAGAAGGCGAGTACGTGCTGGAAGCCGTACAGCGCGAGCTTGGGGAGGGGGAGCACCTCGTCGACCGGGTGCGTGCTCTGCTCTCCGTCGACGGAAAGCCGGGCGGCGACACGTGCCATCTCTGCCTTGCCCTTCAAAGAGGTGAGGTAAGTGAGAGGAGATCTGGTTATCCCTGGCCGGAGTGGGTCGCTAACCCGTTGATCCGCCAGGGTTGTCAGTGCGTTCACGTGAATCGAAGCCCCGCTGTGTTACGGGCGTCGTCTCGTCGTGTGACCGGAATTGAACGCCTGTGGGAGGCCTCACAGATATCGTCGACGTCTACAAATTGTTGACGATCAGCGATCTTCGATCTGTCGGTTTCTCCAGTGGTGGAGACCTCGGCGCTGGAGTATGCGGAACACCGCCCGAAAGCATGCATGACCACCGCGCAGTTGCGAAGCGCCGCGGCAACTCCCCACGCCACGGCCCGTTGTGCACTTCGGGCCCGCAAAGCAGCAGTCCCCGCTCCTGCCGTCCAAGGGGTGGGACGCGTGGTGTCCCGAGCGGGCGTCACCCGGCCCGTACGGCCGCCCGGAGGGTACGAATCCGGTCGCACGAGGCCGGATCGTTACGTCCGGCGGAGCCGTTTCGGGCGGCTTTGGCGAGCCCGCCCGTACAGGAGGCGAGCCCGCCCGTACACGAGCCGGGGCCCGGCGGATGTCCGCCGGGCCCCGGGGAGTGCCTGTCCGGTCGCGCTCACGCGCTCAGGGCGCCCGTACCGCCGACAGCAGCCGGACCACCTCGTCCGTGTCGATGCGCAGCGCGGCGCCCACGGTGGAGAGCACCTCGCGCTCCGCGGGGGTGTACGGACCGTCCGCGAGCGCGATACGGGCACCCTGCAGCAGGATCGACTCACGGCCCGGGCCCGCCAGGTGCGGGGCCAGCGGCTCCAGGGCCTCGTGGAGCTCTATCGACAGCGCGGCCCCGCAGCATTCCGGAACGTCGTACAGCCCGAGCCGCCCCTGGTCGGTGGACAGCGCCTCCACGAGGGACTCCAGCTGCTCCTCCGCGCAGTCCTGGAAGCCCGCGGCCCGTACGGCGCTCACCGCGGTCTCCAGCGCGCTGCGCGAGGCCGTCCCGCCCGCGGCGAGCACGGCCAGCGCCACGGTGTGCACCGCGTCGCGCAGCATCGCGGTGAAGCGGGTGGTGGTGAGGTGGTCCAGGACGTCGGTCTCGAAGCGCTCGCGGCAGCCCTGGCACTCGACGACGGGCCCGGCGGAGCCGCGCGGCAGCAGCGGCACGCCGACGACGGTGAACCGGCGGCGCCCGGTGCGCCTGCGGTAGTTGCGGTCTCCACCACAGGCGGGGCAGAAGAATTCCCCGTCGCCCACGGTGCTCCAGGTGGTACGGATGCCCCAGACCGTCAGCTTCCGGCCGTCCCCACCCCGAACTGGCAGCACGTCGCACCTCCGTAACTCCCCCGTGGTCCCTCGGACACGGGCGGGGCCCCACCGGCAACGTCGCCGGGTTGGCGTGATGTTAGCCACATCGATGAGGATGCGTCAGTCGTGTGACAAGACAACCTGTCGCGGGACCCGGACTTGGCCGATCTGCGCCCCCCGCGAGCGCCCCCTATGGTCTGCGGCATGAATCAGAAGTCCTGCCTGGTGACCGGTGCCGCGAGCGGGATCGGCCGGGCCACCGCCGTGCTGCTCGCCCGCTCGGGTGCCCTGGTGACCGCCGCCGACGTCAACGGCCCCGGGGTCGAGGCCCTGCGCACGGAATTGGCCGACGAGGGGCACGCCGTCACCGCGGTCGCCGGTGACGTCGCCGATCCGGAGGCCAACCGCGCGATGATCGCCGCCGCGGTCGGGGCCTACGGGCGCCTTGACGTCGCCGTGGCGAACGCCGGGGTGCTCCCCCTTTCGGATGTACGGGAGACCAGTCCTGACGACTGGGACCACGTCATGGCCGTCGACGGCCGGGGGATGTTCCTGACCTGCAAGTACGCCATCGAGGCGATGACCGCGCAGCCGCGGCCCGGCGGGGCGCTGGTCTGCGTGTCCTCGATCTCGGGGGTGGCCGGGCAGGCCCGGCAGGCGGCGTACGGGCCGGCGAAGTTCGTGGCGTCGGGGCTGACCAAGCACCTCGCGGTGGAGTGGGCGGCGCGCGGGATCCGGGTCAACGCGGTGGCCCCGGGGACCATCCGTACGGAGCGGGTGCTGGCGCTGAAGGACGAGCCGGGAGGGCCGGAGTACCTCGAGGAGATGGCGGGGGCCCACCCGATGGGCCGGCTCGGCGAGCCGGAGGAGGTCGCCCGGGTCATCGCCTTCCTGGCGTCCGACGCGGCTTCGTTCGTGACGGGCGTGGTCCTGCCGGTGGACGGCGGCTACCTGGCCCGGTGAGGCGCCGGGAAACGGCGGAACCCCGCCCCTCCGGGTGGAGGGACGGGGTTCACGTACGAGCGGGTCAGCGGCCCGCGCGGTTGACGGCGGAGATGACCGCCTTCAGGGAGGCGCGGGTGGTGTTGGCGTCGGTGCCGATGCCCCACAGGACGCGGCCGTCGATCGCGCACTCGATGTACGAGGCGGCCACGGCGGAGGCGCCCTCGCTCATGGTGTGCTCGGTGTAGTCCAGCAGGCGGGCGTCGACGCCGATGCCGGCCAGCGCGTCGAAGAAGGCCGAGATCGGGCCGTTGCCGGTGCCGGTCAGGACCGTCTCGACGCCGTCGACGACCGCCTCGACGGTCAGCGTGTCCGTGCCGTCCTTGTCGGTGGCGGTCGAGCCCGAGCGCAGCTGGATGCGTCCCCACGGGTTCTCGGGGTTGGGCAGGTACTCGTCGGAGAAGACGTCCCAGATCGCCTTCGGGGTGACCTCGCCGCCCTCGGAGTCGGTCTTGGCCTGGATGATCCGCGAGAACTCGATCTGCATGCGGCGCGGCAGGTCCAGCTTGTGGTCGTTCTTCAGGACGTACGCGATGCCGCCCTTGCCGGACTGCGAGTTGACCCGGATGACGGCCTCGTAGGAGCGGCCGACGTCCTTCGGGTCGATGGGCAGGTACGGGACGGCCCACTCGATGTCGTCGACGGTGACGCCCGGGCCCTGGGCGGCCGCGTCGGCCTCCATGGCGTCGAAGCCCTTCTTGATGGCGTCCTGGTGGGAGCCGGAGAAGGCGGTGTAGACCAGGTCGCCCGCGTAGGGGTGGCGCGGGTGGACCTCCATCTGATTGCAGTACTCGCTGGTGCGACGGATCTCGTCGATCTGCGAGAAGTCGATCTGCGGGTCGATGCCCTGGGAGAACAGGTTCATGCCCAGGGTGATCAGGTCGACGTTGCCGGTGCGCTCGCCCTGGCCGAACAGGCAGCCCTCGATGCGGTCGGCGCCGGCCATCAGGGCCAGCTCGGCGGCGGCGACGGCGGTGCCGCGGTCGTTGTGCGGGTGCACGGAGATGCAGATGTGCTCGCGGCGGGTCAGGTTGCGGGCCATCCACTCGAAGCGGTCCGCGTGCGTGGACGGCGTCGAGCGCTCCACGGTCGCGGGCAGGTTCAGGATGATCTCGCGGCCCTCGGACGGCTGCCAGACGTCGCAGACGGCCTCGCAGACCTCCAGGGCGAAGTCCAGCTCGGTGTCGGTGAAGATCTCCGGGCTGTACTGGTAGCCGAAGACGGTCTCGGGGCCCAGCAGCTTCTCGGCGTACTCCATGACCAGGCGGGTGCCGTCGACGGCGATCTGCTTGATCTGCTCCTTGGAGCCGCGGAAGACGACCCGGCGGAAGGTCGGGGCGGTCGCGTTGTACAGGTGCACGGTGGCGCGCTTGGCGCCGACCAGGGACTCCACGGTCCGCTCGATCAGGTCCTCGCGGGCCTGGGTCAGTACGGAGATGGTGACGTCGTCCGGGATCGCGCCCTCTTCGATGATGGAGCGGACGAAGGCGAAGTCTGTCTCGCCGGAGGACGGGAAGCCGACCTCGATCTCCTTGTAGCCCATGCGCACCAGCAGGTCGAACATCTCGCGCTTGCGGGCGGGGGTCATCGGGTCGATCAGCGACTGGTTGCCGTCACGCAGGTCGGTGGACAGCCAGCGGGGAGCCTTGGTGACGCGGGCGTCCGGCCAGGTGCGGTCGGGGATGTCCACCTGCTCGTACTGGCCGTACTTGTGGATGGGCATCCCGGAGGGCTTCTGGGTGTGGGTCGCGTTGGTGATGGGCGTGGGGCGACCGACAAAAGTGTGCTGACTCATGGCGTTGGGCTCCTCGCGTGTCCGCGTGTAGTTCGCTGGGACGGCCGACAACGGTCGCAAAACCGCAACACCAAACTCCGCGGGGAGGGGGTCGGCCTACGACTACAGACCCTCGCCGCGGCAGCTAAGGAGAAGCAGCCCGATACGCATGATGGGCCGAGCCTAGCCGAGCCGCGCCGTAAAGCGAGGACCTGTTTCAGTATGCAAGACCCGCCTGTCCGATTTGTACCTAATGTGAGCTACGCCTCTCCCCATCCCCCCGAGTCAGGCCGATCCGTCAACCGGGCGCCACGGATTTCAGACAAGTGAATGAATCATGGTCGCAGGTAGTGACACGACGATGACCCACTGCCACATTGCCGGGCATGGATGCCTCCCACGCTCACCACCGCCACCCCGTCTTCTGCACCGTCGTGCCGCCCCACCTGCTCGACAAGGCCGCCCGGTCCGCCGACTCGCGGCGCGCCGATCTCGCACAGCGCACGCTGGAACGCGACTCCATGCTGCGCACCCGGCGCAGGGTCACCGCCGTCCGCGGGATCGTGCCCACGCTGGGGGCGCCCGCCTCCGACGAACCGGACCGGACCATTTACGACGCCCAGCACCGCACCCGGCTGCCCGGGAAGAAGGTGCGCTCGGAGGGCGGCCCGGCGGGCAAGGACGCCACCGTCAACCGTGCGTACGCGGGGCTCGGGGCCACCTTCGAACTGTTCCTGCAGGGCTTCGGGCGGCGCTCGATCGACGACGCCGGGCTGGCGCTGGACGCGACCGTCCACTACGACGAGGACTACAACAACGCCTTCTGGGACGGGCAGCAGATGGTCTTCGGCGACGGGGACGGGGACCTCTTCCTCGACTTCACGGTGTCGGTGGACGTCATCGGGCACGAGCTGACCCACGGGGTCACCCAGTACTCGGCGAACCTGGAATACCACCAGCAGTCGGGCGCCTTGAACGAGTCGATGTCGGACGTCTTCGGCTCGCTGATCAAGCAGCACTCGCTGGAGCAGACCGCCGACCAGGCCGACTGGCTGATCGGATCCGGGCTGCTGGGACCGAACGTCACCGGGGTCGCGCTGCGGTCGATGAAGGCACCGGGGACGGCGTACGACGACGACGAGCTCGGCAAGGACCCGCAGCCGGCGACCATGGACGGCTACGTGACCACCTCGCGCGACAACGGCGGGGTCCACATCAACTCCGGCATCCCCAACCACGCCTTCTACATCGTGGCGACCGAGCTGGGCGGCAAGGCCTGGGAGCGGGCCGGCCAGATCTGGTACGACACCCTCACGGGCGGGCAGCTGGCCTCCGACGCGGACTTCGCGGACTTCGCCCGGCTGTCGACCGCCGCGGCCGTCGCCCGGTACGGGAACGGGGGCGCGGAACACCAGGCGCTCCAGAAGGCGTGGTCGGCGGTGGGCGTCCCGCTGGCGGGGTAGAAGGCCACGCATGCGGATTCAGGTGGTACGGACGGGCGGCTTCGCGGGCATCGAGCGCCGGGTCGAGGTGGACACCTCGGGACTGGAGGACGAGGCCGAGTGGCAGGCACTGGCCCAGCTCGCGCTGCGGCCAGGTCCGCCGGGGCACGCGGCGGGCCGGATCCGGGACGGGTTCTCGTACCGGATCACGGTGGACGGGCGGACGGTGTCCTGCCAGGAGCCGAACCTGTCGGACGCGCAACGGGCCCTGATCACGCGCGTCCTGAAAGAAGGTGCCTGAGACCTGCCGCTTTGCTTGGATGACCGGATGACCGACCACATGATCGATTCACTGCTGTCCGAGCTGGAGCGGTACTACGACACGGTGCCGCGGGTGGGCGGGGCGCGGGCCGAGGACTTCGGGCCGCTGACCCTGTTCGTCCAGGAGGGCGACGGCTGGCAGTACTACGCGCGGCCCGCGCTCGGCGGCCCCGGCGCGACCGCGGCGGACGTGGAGCGGGTACTGGCCCGGCAGCGGGAGCTGAACGTACCCGAGGCCTTCGAGTGGGTGGCCGAAACCAGCCCCTCGCTGCGGGCCGCGGTGGAGGCGGCGGGGCTGCATGTCCATGCACACCCGCTCATGGTCCTCGACCCGTCCGCCGTACCGGGCCCCGCGCATCCGGAGGTCCGCCTCCTCGGAGCCGACGACCCGCTGCTGACGGCGGCGGTGACGGTCCCGGCCCTGGCCTTCGCCGCTCCGGGCACGGCGATGGGCGAGGCGGGCCCCGCGGAGCTGGCGGCGGCGATGGCCGACCCCGACGCGGGGGCGCGCCGGGCGCGGGTGTCGCAGATGCTCGCGTCGGGCCGTACCGGCATGGCGGCGGCCGTGCGGGACGGCGTGGTCCTGTGCTCCGGCCAGTACAACCCGGTCGGGGACGTCGCCGAGGTGGTGGGCGTCGGCTGCCTCCCGTCCGCCCGCCGGCAGGGCCTGGCCCTCGGGGTCACGGCGGCCCTGGTCGCGCAGGCACTGGAGCGGGGCGCCCGTACGGTCTTCCTCTCCGCCGGGGACGAGGACGTGGCCCGTGTCTACGGCCGCATCGGATTCCGCCGCGTGGCGACGGCCCTGATCGCCGAGCCCCCGGCCTGAGGGCTGCCCTGACGGGTTCTGCTGGTGACGGTTTTGCCGGAACGGCAACGGTATTTGCCCGCCGGGGCGGTACCGCCGCAGCATCGGCCGTACCGGCAGACCCGTACAGGAAGAGGCCACCATGTCCCACCACCAGCACCAGGATCACGCCGCGGGCGAGGAGTTCTGGGACGCCCGTTACAGCGAGAGCGACCGCATCTGGAGCGGCCGGGCCAATGCCGTCCTGGTCCGCGAGGTCGCGGACCTCACCCCCGGCCGGGCCCTGGACCTCGGCTGCGGCGAGGGCGCCGACGCGGTGTGGCTGGCCCGGCAGGGCTGGCACGTCACCGGGACCGACATCTCCGGGGTGGCCCTGGAGCGGGCGGCCCGGCACGCCGGCGAGGCGGAGCTCACCGGCCGCGTCGAGTGGCAGCGGCACGACCTCGGCGAGTCCTTCCCCGCCGGGGAGTTCGACCTGGTCTCCGCGTGCTTCCTGCATTCGTACGGGGACTTCCCCCGCGAGCGGATCCTGCGGACGGCCGCCGCGGCCGTGGCCCCCGGCGGGATCCTGCTGATCGCGGGCCACGCGGGCGGGCCCTCGTGGGACCCGGACAAGCACGCGGAGATGGGCTTCCCGACCCCGGACGAGGTCCTGGCGCAGCTGGAACTGCCCGAGGGCGACTGGGAGGTCCTGCTCGCGGCGGAACACGTGCAGGACCTGACCGCACCCGACGGCCGTCCCGGGACCCGCCCGGACAACGCGCTGAAGGTGAGGCGGCTGCGCTAGGGCCTGGAGTCAGAAGCCCAGCTTGCGCAGCTGCTTGGGGTCCCGCTGCCAGTCCTTGGCGACCTTCACGTGGAGGTCGAGGAAGACCGGGGTCCCGAGCAGCGCCTCGATGTGCTTGCGCGACTTCATCCCGACCTCCTTCAGCCGGGCGCCCTTCGGGCCGATGATGATGCCCTTCTGGCTGGGCCGCTCGATGTACACGTTGGCGTGGATGTCGAGCAGCGGCCGGTCGGCCGGGCGGTTCTCGCGCGGGATCATCTCCTCGACGACCACGGCGATGGAGTGCGGGAGCTCGTCCCGTACGCCCTCCAGCGCGGCCTCGCGGATCAGCTCCGCGACCATGACCATCTCGGGCTCGTCGGTGAGGTCGCCCTCCGGGTACAGCGGCGGGCTCTCCGGCAGCATCGGCGCGATCAGGTCGGCCAGCAGCTGGACCTGGCTGTCGCCGACGGCCGAGACGGGCACGATCTCGGCCCACTCGAAGCCGAGCTCCGCGGCGAGCTGGTTGATGGCGAGGAGCTGCTCGGCCAGCTGCTTGGACTCGACCAGGTCGGTCTTGGTCACGATGGCGATCTTGGGGGTCTTCTTGATCCCCGCGAGTTCCTTCGCGATGAACTTGTCGCCGGGGCCGAGCTTCTGGTCGGCCGGCAGGCAGAACCCGATGACGTCGACCTCGGCCCAGGTGGACCGTACGACGTCGTTGAGGCGCTCGCCGAGCAGGGTGCGCGGCTTGTGCAGGCCGGGCGTGTCGACCAGGACGAGCTGGGCGTCGGGGCGGTGCACGATGCCGCGGACGGTGTGGCGGGTGGTCTGCGGCCGGTTGGAGGTGATCGCGACCTTGGTGCCCACGAGTGCGTTGGTGAGGGTCGACTTCCCCGCGTTGGGGCGGCCGACGAAGCAGGCGAAGCCCGCACGGTGCGGGGCGGTGGACTCGGGGGAACGATCGCTCATACGGGCCATTCTCCCCGATGCCGCTCCCAGCGCCGACCAGCCCATGGCCGCGAGGACGCCGGCGGCCGCCAGGAGGCTGCCGAGACGGGGGTGGGTGGCGTAGGCGGCACGGCTCTGAGCTGTGGTTCCGTCGGCCGTGGCCCGTACCGTCACGTCGGCCCATTCCGCCGCGGGCGGACCGTCCCAGGGGGCGCTGAGCCGGGCTTCCTGACCGGGCAGCAGTTCGCCGGGCAGTCCGGTGAGGCCGCGGGCGAGCAGCGGCCGGCCGAGGGCTCCGGTGGCGGTGAGGGCGGCCCGGGGGCGCAGCGTGACGTTGCCGAGGTTGTGGAGCGTGTACGAGACCTCCGCGCCGGCGCCGTGACGCCGGACGGAGACGTCCCGGACGGCGAGGGCCGGGGCGGTGGGGCCGGTCACGCGCAGGTACAGGCGGGCGGCGACGGCCTGCTGCACGCCGATCCCCCGGGCCGTGGTGGCGGCGGGCCGGTCCTCCAGGGCCACGATGGCGCCGGGGTGGTCGCCCGGTTCCGCCCGTTCGGGGACGGCGAGGGTGAAGGCGACGCTGACGGACCCCCCGGCCGGTACGGTGACCCGCTCCCGGTCGAGCGTGACCCAGGCGGCCGTGGCCAGGCGCGGCTCGTCGGGGCCGCGGAGCGCGAAGCCGCCGTCCCGGGCGGTGTTGTAGGCGTCGGCGGCGTAGAGCCGGAAGGTACGGGGCCGGTCGGAGCGGTTGGTGACGGTCACGGTGTCGGCGGCCGACCGGCCGGGTGCGGCGGCGAGGTAGAAGTAGGGCCGCTGACCGACGGCGTTGGCGGCGGGCAGCACGGACCACTGGCCGTTGTCGGCGCCCGCGGCCGTCCCGGCGGGCCCGAGCAGCAGCACGGCGGCGAGCAGTGCGGTGAGCACGGCGGCGGGGACGGCCCCGCGCGACGGCACCCGGCCCGTCGTCACGACAGGGTCAGCGTCAGGACCGCCGTGTACGCGCCCGGCGGGGTGTACGGGGGCACGTGGAGGGTGACCGCGGCGTCGACCGTGAAGGTGCCGCCGACCAGGGGGCCGTCGGGCGTGGAGGCCAGGACCGCGCCGTCCGGGCCGACCGTGCCCGCGCTGCCCGCGGTGCACGGGCTGGGGCTGCCCGCCGCGGCGGCGCACGTCGGGGTCCAGGAGAGGGAGCCGCCCGGGATGCGCAGACCGCCGGGCCCGGTGAAGTCGGTGACCTTGCCGATCAGGGACCAGCCGGCCGGGCCGCCGCGGGCGTCCTTGACGGTGACGGTGCCGATCCGGCCGGGGGCACCGCCGCCGTCGCCGTAGGGCACCGCGCCCAGGGTGATGGCCTCGCCCGCCTGGGTCATGGCGAGGGTGCCGGGCTCGACGGTGGCGGTGATCTCCTGGGTGCCGGGCGGCGGCGGAGTGACCCCGATGACGGTGTACGCCGCCGGACCCGAGCCCAGCCGCGCGGACCAGGCCGTCCCCTCGTAGGCGACGACCGCGGTGGTGGCCTTGTCGGTGACCGGCAGCTCGGCCAGGGCCACCCCGAGCTCGTCGGCGGTGGCGACGGCCCGGTCGGCGGTCTCGGCGGCGCCCGCGCGCCCGGCCACCGTCACGGTCGCACCCGGGGTGAAACCGGCGGCGGTGACCTTGAGCCGGGCTCCCGGAGCGCCGGCGGGCGCGGCGAGGAAGACGCTGCGCAGGTTGGCCGTGGGCAGCGGCGTCGCGGTGAGGCGTACGGAGACGGGGGCCTCGGCGGCCGTGCACACGGTGTCGAGGTCCACCGGGTGGCTGGTGTGCAGGGTGTAGCCGCCGGGGGCCAGGGTGATCTCGCCGGGCGCGGTGACGGTGAAGGTGCCGGTCATGGTGAGGGCGGGCAGGGCCGCGCCGGGGTTGGCGGGGCTGGCGGGCGCGGCGGGGACGTCGCGCCGGCCGCCGACCACGGTGACCTCGCCGCTCTGGGCGCCCGCCAGCAGGACCCGGCCCGTCGGGGTCGGCGCGTCGGCGGGGAGTCCGGCGGCGGCCGGGCTCCGGTCCGGGTCCGCCACGGCCGGGGTGGCGATCACCTGGTAGGTCACGGTGACGGTGTCGCCGACCTGTGGAGCCGGGTTGTCGACGGTGATCCGGGCGGTGGTCGGCCCGTCGGCGGGCGGGAGTCCGGCTTCCTGGGGCGGAAGGCAGTGGGTCGGGAAGTTCACCTGGCCCGGGGGCGTTTCGTCGACGGCGGCGGCGGGTGCGCTCAGCGCTCCCCCGGCCGCTGCCGCGAGCGCGGCCATGCCGACGGCTGCCGACCATCTCCTGCTCCTGCTGCGCGCGCCTGTTCGCACTGCCCGCCCCCTGCGTTCCGTCGCCCCGACAGGGGGCCATTCACGAGCGGGCGGCAGGAGAAGTCAATGCACGGACCCGGCATCAACTGATGGCCCATCAGGAGATGGCGGCGTGCTGGTGCAGGCGGCCGCGCGGAAGGTGCGCCGGTAGGCCGTCGGGCTCACCCCCAGCGCCGCCTGCACGTGCTTGCGCAGCGACTGCGCCGTCCCGAAGCCCGCCTCCCGCGCCACCTGCTCCATCGGCAGCTCCGTCTCCTCCAGCAGCCGCCGGGCCCGCTCCACCCGCTGCCCCACGATCCACTGGCCCGGGCTGACTCCCGACTCCTCCCGGAAGCGGCGCGTGAAGGTCCGTACGGACATGGCCTCCTTCCGGGCCAGGTCGGTGAGGCGCAGCGGTTCGTGCAGCCGGTCCATCACCCACGCGCGGGCGGCCGTGGTGCTGGCCAGCTGCGGCTGCGGCACCGGGCGCTCGATGAACTGCGCCTGCCCGCCGTCCCGGTGGGGCGGTACGACGGTCCGCCGGGCCACGTCGTTCGCGACGGCAGCGCCGTGGTCACGGCGCACGATGTACAGGCACAGGTCGATCCCGGCGGCGACGCCGGCAGAGGTCAGCACGTCCCCGTCGTCGGTGTAGAGCACGCCCGCATCGACCCGGACGGCCGGGAAGAGGCGCTGGAAGTGGTCGGCGGAGGCCCAGTGGGTGGTGGCCCGGCGGCCGTCCAGGTAGCCCGCGGCGGCCAGGACGTAGCCGCCGGTGCAGATGGAGACGAGCCGGGTGCCGGGCCGGATGTACGCGAGGGCCGCGGCGAGTTCACCGGTCAGCCGGCCGTGCTCGTGGACCGGCCCCAGCTCGTAGGAGGCCGGCACTACCACGGTGTCGGCGGTGGCCAGCAGCTCCGGGCCGTGCTCGACCTGGATCGCGAAGTCGGCGTCCGTGCGCACCGGTCCGGGGGCGAGGCCGCAGGTCAGGATCTCGTAGAGCGGCCGCCCGGCCGGATCCTTCGCACGCCCGAAGATCCTGTGCGGGATGCCGAGCTCGAAGGGCAGCAGCCCGGCGAGGGCGAGGACGACGACGCGGTGGGTCCGGGGTTGCGGCTCCATGGCCCGATCATATCGAAGCATGACAGCCGGGCCACTGTCGTCAGGGGTACGGCGGGCCGGAAGCTGTCGGCGTGACGCAGACAGCCCCTACCTCCACGGCCTCCACGGCCCCCCTGCAGGCCCCGCCGCAGCCCGGACGCATCCACCGCGCCTGGTTCGTCGCGGCGGTCTCCTTCGTGACGATCATCGGCGCCGCGGGCTTCGCCTCCCTCCCCGGACTGCTCATCGAGCCGCTGCACGAGGAGTTCGACTGGTCGCGCGGCACGATCGGCCTCGCCGTCTCCGTGAACCTCGCGCTGTACGGGCTGACCGCGCCGTTCGCGGCCGCCCTGATGGACCGATTCGGCATCCGCAAGGTCGTCGCGTGCGCGCTGACGGTCATCGCGGGCGGCTCGGCCGCCACCGTGTGGATGAC
Organism: Streptomyces sp. NBC_00190; assembly: GCF_036203305.1. GTDB lineage: Bacteria > Actinomycetota > Actinomycetes > Streptomycetales > Streptomycetaceae > Streptomyces. Next base: position 2,877,786 of record NZ_CP108131.1, read on the forward strand.
CGCCTCATGGCAGCTGGTGCTGTTCTGGGGCGTGCTGGTGGGTCTGGGCAGCGGCTCGATGGCCATGGCCTTCGCGGCGACGGTGACCAACCGGTGGTTCACGGCGCGGCGCGGCCTGGTCACCGGGATCCTGACGGCGGCCGGGGCCTCCGGGCAGCTGGTCTTCCTTCCGCTGCTGTCCTGGCTGGTGGAGCACCACGGCTGGCGCCCGGCGACGGTGACCGTCTCCCTCACCGCCCTGTGCGTGGTCCCGTTCGTGTGGCTGCTGTTGCGCGACCACCCGGCGGACGTAGACCTGGCTCCGTACGGGGGCACGTACGCGCAGAAGCCCGCCCCGGTGCCGGGAGCCGCGCGCCGGGCGGTCACCGTCCTGGTCAAGGCAGCCCGGACCGGCCCCTTCTGGCTGCTCGCGGGTACCTTCGCGATCTGCGGCGCCTCCACGAACGGCCTGGTCAGGACCCACTTCGTACCGGCGGCCCACGACCACGGCATGCCGGTGACGGCGGCGGCCGGACTGCTGGCGGTGATCGGCGTGTTCGACGTGGTCGGCACGGTGGCGTCCGGCTGGTTCACGGACCGTTTCGAGGCGCGCCGGCTCCTGGCGGTCTACTACGCCCTGCGCGGGGTCTCGCTGCTCTTCCTGCCGATGCTGCTGGCCCCGTCGGTCCACCCGCCGATGGTCTTCTTCATCGTCTTCTACGGTCTGGACTGGGTCGCGACCGTCCCGCCGACCATCGCCCTGTGCCGTGAGCAGTACGGGGACGACAGCGCGATCGTCTTCGGCTGGGTGCTGGCCTCGCACCAGGTGGGGGCGGCGGTCGTGGCCTTCCTGGGCGGCCTGGCGCGGGACGTCTTCGGCTCGTACGACGTCGTCTGGTACGCCTCGGGCGCGCTGTGCGCGATGGCCGCGCTGATGGCGATGGTGATCCGCCGCCGCACAAATGATCCACTCACCGTGTGAATCCACTGACGCAGCGCGCCTTCGAGGCGATCGGCCGGTTCAACGCCGCCCACCCCTGGGACCACAACGCCCACTACCACCGCTGGATCCTGCGGCAGCTGCCCGGTCGGTTCGGCCGGGCGCTGGACGTCGGCTCGGGCAGCGGCGACCTGGCCAGGCTCCTGGCCACCCGGGCCGGGGCGGTGCACGCGGTCGACGCCGATGCGGCGATCGTCGCCCGGGCGCGGGAACTGACCGCTCCGGGCGTCCCGGTGGCGTTCGCCGTGGGGGACGCGCTGACGGACGTGCCGCCGGGTCCGTACGACGTCGTCACCTGCGTCGCCACGATCCACCATCTGCCGTTCGGCGATGCCCTGCGCCACTTCCGCCGGCACCTGGCCCCGGGCGGAACCCTGGTGGTCGTCGGTCTCGCGCGGGCGCAGACCCCGGGCGACCACCTGCTCGGCGCCGCCGCGATTCCGCTGAACGCCGCCCTGGGGTGGATCAAGAACAAGGGCCGTACGGCTCCCCGGCCGCCCTCGATGACGGCCCCGACGCGCCCGGCGGACATGGGGTTCCGGGCCGTCGTCAGCGAGACCGAGGCCGTGCTGCCGGGCGCGCGGCTGCGCCGGAGGCTGTTCTGGCGGTACACGCTGGTCTGGCGCGAAGGCTGACAGGAGGGCGGGCACACGGCCGGTACGAAGTCCTGCACGCCGGCCGGTACGCAGGCGGGCACGCGGGCCGGGGCGAAGGCCCGCGCCGCCTCCGGATCAGCCGCCCGCCGGGGTGGCGGACCTGAGGGTGCCGTCCGGGGCGGCCAGGAGGACCGGGGTGGCCGGGCCACCGAGGTCGCGGACCGCCGCGCGGTCGGCGTCGGCCACCGACTCCGCCGAGCTGACCACGGCCGCCGCCTCCAGGGACTCGGCCCCGCTCGCCACCGCCATCGCGACCGCGGTCTGCAGCGCGCTCAGCTTCAGGGAGTCGAGCTCCACCGTCCCGGCGACGTAGGTGCGGCCCGTCTCGTCCCGCACCGCCGCCCCCTCGGGCACGCCGTTGCGGGCCCGGGCGCTGCGTGCCAGGGTGATGATCTTGCTGTCCTCGGGGTCGATCCCGGTGCTGTCGGTCATGGTCGAAAGCATAGGGAGCGTCCCGGCGGGGCCGTGCAACGCCCCCGCCGGGACTGGCCGGTCACGGCCGGTCGAGCCGCAGCCGTTCCGCCTTCGGCAGGCCCGCGACCACCAGGTCGTACGAGTCCTCCACCAACTCCCGGACCATCTCGTCCGGCAGCGCGCCCGGCCCGCCCGCGGTCACCGTGTTCCAGTGCCGCTTGTTCATGTGATAGCCCGGCACGACCGCCGCGTGCTCCTCGCGCAGCCGCACCGCCAGTTCCGGCTCGCACTTGAGGTTCACCTTCAGCGGCTCGGCGTCCAGCGACGTGAGCGCGAACACCTTGCCCAGCACCTTGAACACCGAGGTCTCCGGGGTGAAGGGGAACTCCTCCACCGCCGCGTTGAAACTCAGGCAGAACTCCCGCAGCTGCGCCGGGGTCATTCCCCCTCCTCCCCCGCGGCGTCGGCCGCGGCCACCGGTTCCACCAACACCGTCACGATCTTGTTCCGCCGCCCGGCCGGGGACTCGGCCGTCAGCCGCAGCGGCCGCCCGTCCGGCAGCTCCACCAGGGCCGAGGCGCCCGCGATCGGCACCCGGCCCAGCGCCTTCGCCAGCAGTCCGCCGACCGTCTCCACGTCCTCGTCGTCGAACGCCTCGACCTTGAACAGCTCACCGAGGTCGGTGATGTCCAGGCGGGCCGTGACCCGGTAGCGGTCCTCACCGAGGTCCTCGACCGGCGGGAGCTCCCGGTCGTACTCGTCGGTGATCTCGCCGACGATCTCCTCCAGGATGTCCTCGATCGTGACGATGCCGGCGGTGCCGCCGTACTCGTCGATGACCACGGCCACGTGGTTGCGCACCTGCTGCATCTCGCGCAGCAGATCGCCCGCGTTCTTGGTGTCCGGCACGAAGACCGCCGACCGCATGACCGTGGAGACCAGGTCGGACTCGGCCTCCCGGCTGATGTGGGTCTTGCGGACGAGGTCCTTCAGGTAGACGATCCCGACTATGTCGTCCTCGTTCTCCCCGGTCACAGGGATGCGCGAGAAGCCCGACCGCAGTGCGAGGGTGGTCGCCTGACGGACCGTCTTGTACCGCTCGATGCAGACCAGGTCGGTGCGCGGCACCATCACCTCGCGCACCAGGGTGTCGCCGAGCTCGAAGACCTGGTGCACCATCCGGCGCTCGTCGTCCTCGATCAGCGATTCCTTCTCCGCGAGGTCCACCATCGCGCGCAGCTCGGCCTCGGAGGCGAACGGCCCCTTGCGGAAGCCCTTGCCGGGCGTGAGCGCGTTGCCGATGAGGATCAGCAGCTGCGGGATCGGGCCCATCACCCGGGCGAGCGGCACGAGGACGTACGCGGCCGCCGTCGCGGTGTTCAGGGGGTGCTGGCGGCCGATCGTACGCGGGGACACCCCGACGGCGACGAAGGAGACCAGCACCATCACGGCGATGGCCACGAGCAGCGCGGTCCAGGTATCGCCGAACTCGTCGAGGCAGACGTAAGTCACGAGGACCCCCGCCGCCATCTCGCAGGTGACCCGGACCAGCAGCGCCACATTGAGGTAGCGGGTGGGGTCGCCGGCCACCTGGGCGAGCTTCTCGCTGCCGCGCCTGCCCTCCCGTACGGCCTGCTCGGCGCGGAAGCTGGAGATGCGGGCGATCCCGGACTCGGCGCACGCCGCGAACCAGGCCACCACCACCAGCAGGACCGCGCCGGTGATCAGCTGGGGGGCGTTCACGAGACGGTGGGCGCCGGGGACGGGCCCGTCATGCCGCGCTCACCGCGCCAGCCGTCGACGATGGCCGCCTGCAGGCCGAACATCTCGGCCTTCTCGTCCGGCTCCTCGTGGTCGTAACCGAGCAGGTGCAGCACCCCGTGGACGGTCAGGAGCTGGAGCTCCTCGTCCATGGAGTGCTGCGTCGGGGCTTCCTCGCCCTGCTTCTTGGCGACCTCGGGGCAGAGCACGATGTCACCGAGGAGCCCCTGCGGGGGCTCCTCGTCGTCCTTCGCCGGCGGACGGAGCTCGTCCATCGGGAAGGACATGACGTCGGTGGGTCCGGGCAGGTCCATCCACTGGATGTGGAGCTGCTCCATCGCGTCCTCGTCGATGACGATGACGGAGAGCTCGGAGAGCGGGTGGATCCGCATCCGGGTGAGCGCGTAGCGGGCGATGTCGAGGATCGCCCGCTCGTCGACCTCGGTTCCGGACTCGTTGTTGACGTCGATCGACATGGTGCGCTGAGTTCTACTTCCCGTGTTGGCCGTTCCGGCCGTCCTGGCCGTCCTCGTACTTCTCGTACGCGTCGACGATACGGCCGACCAGCTTGTGCCGGACGACATCCTCGGACGTGAGCCGCGAGAAGTGGATGTCCGGAACCCCTTCGAGGATCGACTGCACCTGGCGCAGACCGCTCCTGGTGCCGCCCGGCAGCAGGTCGACCTGGGTGATGTCACCGGTGATGACGATCTTCGAGTCGAAACCGAGCCGGGTCAGGAACATCTTCATCTGTTCCGGAGTCGTGTTCTGCGCCTCGTCGAGGACGACGAACGCCTCGTTCAGGGTGCGGCCGCGCATGTACGCCAGGGGCGCCACCTCGATGGTCCCGGCGGCCATCAGCCGGGGGATCGAGTCCGGGTCGATCATGTCGTGCAGCGCGTCGTAGAGCGGACGCAGGTACGGGTCGATCTTGTCGAAGAGCGTGCCCGGCAGGAAGCCGAGCCGCTCCCCCGCCTCGACGGCCGGCCGGGTCAGGATGATCCGGCTGACCTGCTTGGACTGCAGGGCCTGGACCGCCTTGGCCATGGCGAGGTAGGTCTTGCCGGTACCGGCGGGGCCGATGCCGAAGACGATCGTGTTCTTGTCGATCGCGTCGACGTACCGCTTCTGGTTGAGGGTCTTGGGCCGGATGGTGCGGCCGCGGCTGGAGAGGATGTTCTGGGTGAGCACCTCGGCGGGCGTCTCCTCCCCTCCTTCCACGCCGCTGCCATTGGCCCGGAGCATGGCGATCGAGCGTTCCACTGCGTCCTCCGTCATCGGCTGCCCGGTGCGGAGCACCAGCATCATCTCGTCGAACAGGCGCTGGATCAGAGCGACTTCCGTCGCGTTCCCGACAGCGCTGACCTGATTGCCCCGCACGTGGATGTCGGCCTTGGGGAAGGCCCTCTCGATCACGCGCAACAGGGCGTCACCCGAGCCGAGCACCGTCACCATCGGGTGCGTGGCCGGAACGGTGAAGTGGGCTCGCGCCTGGCCCGGCGCTGGGATCTGGGCTGTGGGTGTCTGAGTCATGGGCCGGCACTGTGGCCTGCGCATACCTCCCGCTGAGGGGCCGCGCCGATCGACGACCTCCGGAGTACCAAGCGTACGTCGCCCCCGGGCCTTCACCGAGGGGTTTTCCCCGCCGGTCCCGGCCGGTTACGCGGAGTGCCGGAAGCCGATCGTCGGCACCGCCCTGCGCCGCGCCGCCGGGGTCGAGCCGGGCGGGATCAGGTCGTCCAGGAAGCCGTACCGGCCGCGCAGCCCGTCCGGGGCGGCCCGCCACCAGTGGGCCACCTCCGGCCAGCCGGGGGCCGACAGGGAGCCGCCGAACTCCTGGACCGACAGGGCCGCCGTCAGCCCGGCGAAGGCCAGCCGGTCCGCCAGTGGCCAGCCCGCGAGGGTGCCGGTGACGAAGCCCGCCACGTACACGTCCCCCGCCCCGGTCGGGTCCAGCTCGTCCACCGCGATCCCCGGGACCCGCGCGGTCTCGCCGGTGCGCCCGTCCACCGCGTACGAGCCCTCCGCGCCCATCGTCACCACGGCGATCGGCACCTTCTCCGCCAGCGCCCGGGCCGCCGCGCGCGGGCAGTCGGTCCGCGTGTACCGCATGGCCTCGCCCGCGTTCGGCAGGAAGGCCTCGCAGTGCTCCAGGTCGGCCAGGGCCCCCAGCTCCCAGCGGCCGCTCTCGTCCCAGCCCACGTCCGCGAAGACCCGCGAGCCGCGCCGCGCCGCCTCGCCGATCCACTCCGCGCCCCGGCCGGGCCCCAGTGAGGCCACGGCCGCCCGGGCCCGCGGCGGGCACTGCGGGAAGGGGCCGGGGCCCGCCGGGGGAGGTGCCTCGTGGCCGTGCGAGACCATCGTGCGCTCGCCCTCGTACGCCATCGAGACGGTGACGGGGCTGTGCCAGCCGGGGATGGTCCGCGACATGGAGAGGTCGATGCCCTCGCCCTGTTCGAGGGCGTCCCAGCAGTACTCCCCGTAGTGGTCGTCGCCGAAGGCCGCGGCGAGCGAGGTGCGCAGGCCGAGGCGGGCGAGGGCCGTGGCCATGTTGGCGACGCCGCCCGGGCTGGAGCCCATGCCGCGCGCCCAGGACTCCGTACCGCGCACCGGGGCCGAGTCGAGGCCCGTGAAGATGATGTCGAGGAAGACCGTTCCGGTCAGGAAGACGTCGCAGCCCGGCTCCTGGGGGTCACGCAGCGGACCGAGCGGGTCCACTGCTGCTGCGCGGATGTCGTCGCTGTCCCGACTGGTCACGGTGTACTCCCCGTTGTTCTTGAAGGGCCGTTTCTGCACGAGGGTTTGCGGTGGAAAGCTGCCAGCCCTTCCCGCTTCGGGTAGACCTGAAACCCAGTGTGGCGCAGATCACCACCGACATGACCTTATCCCCGGCTCCCGCCACTTGAGAGGCATGGGCCCCGCTCTTCCCGCGGCGGGGCCGATGACCGCCGTCGCGCTGCGCGTCCGCGACGGTCCTGGCGGGCGGCGCGGGGGTGCGGGGGTGCGCGGGGCGGGGGTCGGCGGTGCGGATCCGGAGGTCGCGGAGATCTCCGTCCGTCGGCTCCCCCGCCGCGCGCGCGACCGCGTCCAGCTGCCGCGCGGGCGCGGCGGGATCCGAAAAGAGGCGGGCTAGGTGCGCTTGGGCAGCGGCACCCGTACCAGGTCCGCAGCCACCGTCAGTTCGCCCTCGAACCCCGACTCGCGGGCCTGGCGTTCGAACACGGACGGATCGGTGTACCGCTGCGAGAAGTGCGTCAGCACGAGGTGCCTCACGCCCCCGTCCCGCGCCGTCCGCGCCGCCTGCCCGGCCGTGAGGTGTCCGTGGTCGGCGGCCAGCTGCGCGTCCTCGTCGAGGAAGGTCGACTCGATGACCAGCATGTCGCAGCCTTCGGCGAGCGCCTCCACGCCCTCGCACAGCCGGGTGTCCATGACGAACGCGAACCGCTGCCCCGGCTTCGGCTCGCTGACCTCCTCCAGCGTGACCCCGTCCAGCCGCCCCTCGCGCTGGATCCGGCCGACGTCCGGCCCCTTGATCCCGTGCCGCGCGAGCAGCTCCGGCACCATGCGGCGCCCGTCGGGCTCCGTGATCCGGTAGCCGAAGGACTCCACCGGGTGCGAGAGCCGCCGCGCCTCCAGGACGTACGAGGTCCCGCGCGCCAGCGTCAGCGTCCCGTCCCCGGCCACCGGTTCCTCGTCGATCAGGACGGTCTCCCGGTAGGCCGTGGCGTACCGCAGCCGGTCGAAGAACTTCTGCCCCGAGGCCGGGTAGTGGGCGGTGACGGCGTGCGGGACCCGGTCGAGGTTGATCCGCTGGATCACCCCGGCGAGGCCGAGGCTGTGGTCACCGTGGAAGTGGGTGACGCAGATCCGGTTGATGTCGTGCGCGGCCACCCCTGCGCGCAGCATCTGGCGCTGGGTGCCCTCGCCCGGGTCGAAGAGGATGCCCTCGCCGTCCCAGCGCAGCAGGTAGCCGTTGTGGTTGCGGTGGCGGGTGGGCACCTGACTGGCGGTGCCCAGCACCACGAACTCGCGTACGGACACGGTCTATCCGGGGGGCCACTGGAGGCCGCGGCCTCCGAGGACGTGCAGGTGGGCGTGGAAGACGGTCTGGCCGGCGCCGGCGCCGGTGTTGAACACGACCCGGTAGCCGTGGTCGTCGATCTTCTCCTCGGCGGCGATCCGCCCGGCCTCGGTCAGTATGTCGGCGACGACGGCCGGCTCGGCGGCGGCGAGGGAGGCCGCGTCGGGGTAGTGCACCTTGGGGATGACGAGCACGTGCGTGGGTGCCTGCGGGTTGATGTCCCGGAAGGCGACGGTCGTCTCCGTCTCCCGGACCACGGTCGCCGGGATGTTCCCCGCGACGATCTTGCAGAACAGGCAGTCGGCCTGCGGTTCCCCGGCCATCGCTTCGCCTCCGTGTCGTTGATCGCTCCGGGCATCGTATCCCCGGAGCGCTCGAGGCGAACGGCTAGGCCCAGCGCCCCGTACGGGCGAGCAGGACCGCCGTCGCGGCCGTGCCGGCCGTGGAGGTCCGCAGGACGGAGCGGCCCAGGCGGTAGGGGTGGGCCCCCGCCTCGGCGAAGACGGCCAGTTCCTCCGGGGAGACCCCGCCCTCGGGGCCGACGACCAGCACGATCGACCCGGCCGCCGGGAGCTCGGCCGCGGCCAGCGCCCCGGAAGGGGTGTCGCGGTCCTCGTGGAGGACCATCGCGAGGTCGGCGCCGGCCAGCAGCGCCGCCACCTGCTTGGTGGACATGGCCTCGGACACCTCCGGGAAGCGGACCCGGCGGGACTGCTTGCCCGCTTCCCGTGCCGTGGCCCGCCACTTGGCCAGGGACTTGGCCCCGCGGTCGCCGCGCCACTGCGTGATGCAGCGCGAGGCCTGCCACGGCACGATCGCGTCCACGCCCGTCTCGGTCATGGTCTCCACGGCCAGCTCGCCGCGGTCCCCCTTGGGCAGGGCCTGGACCACCGTGATGCGGACCGCCGGCTCGGCCTCCAGCCCGGCCGAGGACACCGCCAGGACCAGGCGGTCCTTGCCCTCGGCGGCCTTCACGACCGCCTCCGCCCAGCCGCCCCGGCCGTCCGTGAGGACCACCGCCTCACCCGGGTTCAGCCGTTTCACGGACACCGCGTGCCGGCCCTCAGGGCCGTCCAGGACGAACTCCGGTCCCGACGGGACCTCTTCGACCACGAACACCGGGGCGGTCATGACGCACTCCTCATCTGCCTTGCCTTCAACGTGCTCTGCGCCTCGGCCAGTTCGGCCGCCAGCACCTCCACCAGTTCCCCGGCCGGCAGCGTCCGCGCCAGCCGGTGCCCCTGGCCCGCCCACAGCGCCATGCCCTGCGGGTCCCCGGCCGCCGCGGCCGCCTTGCGCAGCCCCGAGGTCAGGTGGTGGATCTGCGGATAGGCGGCGGGGGCGTACGGTCCGTGCTCGCGCATGAACCGGTTCACGAGCCCCCTGGCCGGCCTCCCGGAGAAGGCCCGGGTCAGCTCGGTCCGGACGAACAGCGGGTCGGTCAGCGCCTTCTTGTGCAGCGGGTCCGCCCCCGACTCCGGACAGGCCAGGAAGGCCGTCCCGAGCTGTGCCGCCTCCGCGCCCGCCGCCAGCAGCGCGGCGATCTGCGAGCCCCGCATCAGGCCGCCCGCCGCGATGATCGGGAGGGCCACGGCCTCCCGTACCTGCGCCACGAGCGCGAGCAGGCCCACCGCCGCCGTGCCGTCGGCCTGCGGGTCGTCCCTGTGGGTGCCCTGGTGGCCGCCGGCCTCCACCCCCTGCACGCAGACGGCGTCGGCTCCGGCCTCCTGCGCGGCGCGGGCCTCCTCGACCGAGGTCGCGGTGACGACGGTGTACGTACGGGCCTTGCGCAGCGAGGCGAGGACCGCCGGGGCGGGGCAGCCGAAGGTGAAGGAGACGACCGGAACGGGGTCCTCCCGCAGAATGGCGAGCTTCGCGTCATAGCCGTCGTCGCTGGTACCGATGATGTCCTCGTCGGCGAGCGAGATCTCGTACCAGCTCGCCTCTCCGGCCAGCTGCCCGCGGTACGCCTCGACCGCGGCCGGGTCCACGTAACCGGTCTGCGGCATGAAGAGGTTCACCCCGAACGGGCGCCGGGTGAGCGCGCGTACCTGCTTGATCTCCTGGTACATGCCGTCGGCGGTCTTGTAGCCACCGGCCAGGAAGCCCAGCCCGCCCGCCTCGCACACGGCGGCGACGAGCGGCGGACAGGAGGCGCCGCCCGCCATGGGTGCCTGCACGATCGGGTAGGGGGAGAGACCGTTCGGTGCGGTGGACATGGACTGCATCGTGCCATGTCCCGCCCAGGGGGCCGAATCACGGCATTCGCCTGGCATAGTCCGCTTCCTGGCGTGGCCGGGAAGCGGCCTCGCGGGGAATGCGGCGAGCCCGGCCGGGGCATCCCCGGGCCGGGCTCGTCGATGAGGTCAGGACGGTCAGCGACCGTTGAAGGCGTCCTTCAACCTGCTGAACAGACCCTGCTGCCCCGGCGCGAACTGGCCGGTCGGCCGCTCCTCGCCGCGCAGCTTCGCCAGCTGCCGCAGCAGGTCCTCCTGCTGCGGGTCCAGCTTGCCCGGGGTGGTGACCTCGACGTGCACGATCAGGTCGCCGCGCCCGCCACCCCGCAGGTGGGTGACGCCGCGCCCGTGCAGCGGGATCGCCTGGCCGGACTGGGTGCCGGGCCGGATGTCGATCTCCTCCAGGCCGTCCAGCGTCTCCAGCGGGCACTTGGTGCCCAGCGCGGCCGCCGTCATCGGGATGGTGACCGTGCAGTGCAGGTCGTCCCCGCGCCGCTGGAAGGTCGGGTGCGGCAGCTCGTGGATCTCCACGTACAGGTCGCCGGCGGGGCCGCCGCCGGGGCCGACCTCGCCCTCGCCCGCGAGCTGGATGCGGGTGCCGTTCTCGACGCCCGCCGGGATCTTGACCGTGAGACTGCGGCGGGAGCGGACCCGGCCGTCGCCCGCGCACTCGGGACACGGGGTCGGGACCACGGTGCCGAAGCCCTGGCACTGCGGGCAGGGGCGCGAGGTCATGACCTGGCCCAGGAAGGACCGGGTGACCTGCGAGACCTCACCGCGGCCGCGGCACATGTCACACGTCTGCGCCGAGGTGCCGGGGGCGGCACCCTCGCCGGAGCAGGTGGTGCAGACGACGGCCGTGTCGACCTGGATGTCCTTGGTGGTCCCGAAGGCCGCCTCGTCCAGCTCCAGATCGAGGCGGATCATGGCGTCCTGGCCGCGGCGGGTACGCGAGCGCGGGCCGCGCTGCGAGGCCTGGCCGAAGAAGGCGTCCATGATGTCGGAGAAGTTGCCGAAGCCGCCCGCTCCGAATCCGCCCGCGCCACCGCCGCCGCCCGAAGAGGACAGCGGGTCGCCGCCGAGGTCGTAGACCTGCTTCTTCTGCGGGTCCGAGAGCACCTCGTAAGCCGCGTTGATCTCCTTGAAGCGCTCCTGCGTCTTCGGGTCCGGATTCACATCCGGGTGAAGTTCACGCGCGAGGCGCCGGAAGGCCTTCTTGATCTCGTCCTGCGATGCGTCGCGGCGCACGCCGAGAACGGCGTAGTAGTCCGTGGCCACTTACGACTCCGCCAGGATCTGTCCGACGTAACGTGCCACTGCGCGTACCGCTCCCATCGTTCCGGGGTAGTCCATGCGGGTCGGTCCGACCACGCCGAGTTTGGCGACAGTTTCGCCGCCCGAACCGTAACCGACCGAGACGACGGACGTGGAGTTCAGTCCCTCGTAAGCATTCTCATGCCCGATCCGTACGGCCATTCCCGACTCGTTGGCCTCGCCCAGCAGCTTGAGGAGCACGACCTGCTCCTCCAGCGCTTCGAGCACCGGCCTGATCGTCAGGGGAAAATCGTGTCCGAAGCGGGTGAGATTGGCGGTACCGCCGATCATCAGCCGCTCCTCGGCTTCCTCGACCAGGGTTTCGAGGAGCGTCGCGAGCACGGTGGAGACCGTGGCCCGGTCCTCGGCCTCGAAGGATTCGGGGAGGTCCTGGACGAGCGGGGGTACGTCGGTGAACCGGCGGCCGACGACCCTGCTGTTGAGGCGGGCCCGCAGGTCGGCGAGCGAGGTCTCGCCGAAGGGGGTCGCGCAGTCGATGAGCCGCTGCTCGACGCGGCCCGTGTCGGTGATCAGTACGAGCATCAGCCGGGCCGGGGCCAGCGACAGGAGCTCGACGTGGCGCACGGTGGAGCGCGTCAGCGAGGGGTACTGGACGACCGCGACCTGGCGGGTGAGCTGCGCGAGCAGCCGCACCGTCCGGCCGACCACGTCGTCGAGGTCGACGGCGCCGTCGAGGAAGTTCTGGATGGCCCGACGCTCGGGCGACGACAGCGGCTTGACCCCCGCCAGCTTGTCGACGAAGAGCCGGTACCCCTTGTCGGTGGGGATCCGGCCGGCGCTGGTGTGGGGCTGGGCGATGTAGCCCTCGTCCTCCAGCACGGCCATGTCGTTGCGCACGGTGGCGGGCGAGACCCCGAGCCGGTGGCGCTCGGTGAGCGCCTTGGAGCCGACCGGCTCCTCCGTCCCGACGTAGTCCTGGACGATGGCGCGCAGCACTTCGAGTCTGCGTTCGCTGAGCATCGCGCACACCTCCAGCTGTGGTCCGTTGCCTTGTTCGCTGCTTGTTGACTGGCACTCTGGGCGTTCGAGTGCCAGAGAACCCCCGCTCAGTGTACGGCCGGGTAGTAAGACCCTGGCAAGGGAGGCCTGCCAGGGTAGCGTCGCGGCATGGACGTGCGTTGGGAAGAGGCGGGCTGGGAACGGCTGACCGGGCGGACCGGCCGGCGGCGGCTTCCGGTGTGGGACTGCACGGTGGGACTGGTGGTGGGGGACGATTCCGTCCTCCTCGTCGACCCCGGTTCGTGCCTGCGGGAGGGCGCTCAGCTGCGGGCCGAGGCGGAGCGGCTGACGGGCCGGCACGTGACTCATATCGCATTCACGCACGGCCATTTCGATCACGTGCTGGGCGGGGCGGCCTTCCCCGGGGCCGAGGTGTTCGGGGCGGTCGGGCTGGACTCGCTGCTCACCACGGGCCGCGAGGAGCTGCGCGAGTCCGCCGTACGGCACGGACTGGCGCAGGCCGAGGCCGCGGAGGCCGTGGAGCTGCTGGTGCTGCCCCGGCACGCCGTGTCGGGCGAGTGGACGCTGGAGCTGGGCGGGGTGCAGGTGCTGCTGGCGAACGTGGGGCCCGGGCACAGCCGGCACGACCTGGCCGTCTTCGTGCCCGGCGAGCGCGAGACGGTCTTCTGCGGGGACCTGGTCGAGGAGTCGGGCGAACCGCAGGCCGGCGACGACGCGGTGCCGGCGCAGTGGCCGGCGGCCGTGGACCGGCTGCTGTCGCTGGGCGGGGACGACGCGCTGTACGTACCGGGTCACGGAGCGGTGGTCTCCGCGGACTTCGTCCGTGCGCAACGCGCCACACTGGCCGCCCGTTTCGGCGTGTCGGAGGCATGACGGCCGCGGCTCTCCTACTGTCGGCCGGATGCGCGAGTACTCCCCCGACCTGACCCCGCAGTGGAAGCGCCCCAAGGCCGTGCCGGAGGTGGCGGCGGAACCCGATCTGGTGGTCGAGGTGGCCGGTACGGATTTCTGCGGCGCGGTGGTGGCCTGCGAGGCGGGCACGGTGACTCTGGAGGACCGGTTCGGCAAGCGGCGGGTGTTCCCGATGGAGCCGAGCGGGTTCCTGCTGGAGGGGGCGGTCGTCACCCTGGTCCGCCCGTCCCGCGCCCCGGCGGCCCCGGCCCGCACCGCGTCCGGGTCGATCGCCGTACCCGGCGCCCGGGCGCGGGTGGCGCGGGCGGGCCGGATCTACGTCGAGGGCCGGCACGACGCCGAGCTGGTGGAGCGGGTCTGGGGTGACGACCTGCGGATCGAGGGCGTGGTGGTGGAGTACCTGGAGGGCATCGACGACCTCCCGGCCGTCGTGGCGGAGTTCGGCCCGGCCCCGGACGCCCGGCTGGGGGTCCTGGTGGACCACCTGGTGCCGGGGTCGAAGGAGTCCCGTATCGCGGCGTCCGTGACCTCGCCGGACGTGCTGGTCGTGGGCCACCCGTACGTGGACGTGTGGCAGGCGGTGAAGCCGTCCGCGCTGGGCATCGCCGCGTGGCCGGTCATCCCCCGGGGCCAGGACTGGAAGACGGGCATCTGCCGGTCGCTCGGCTGGCCGGAGAACACCGGGGCCGCCTGGCAGCACATCCTGTCCAGGGTGACCTCGTACCGCGACCTGGAGCCGGCCCTGCTGGGCCGCGTCGAGGAACTGATCGACTTCGTGACGGCCCCGTAGCCCCGTCACCCGTGCGGCGGACACGCTCACCTTCGGGTGACGGTGCGTGGTCGGCCGCGGAGGGCGCGCAAGGGTGCTCTTCATGATCACCTTTGCTCTGCGGCAGCGCGTCGTGCTCATCGCGACCGTGCTCGCCGCCGCCCTCCTGCCGTCCGCTTCCGTCTCCGCCTCTGCCGCCTCGGCTCCCACGCACGCCACACAGGCCGCGCACGCCGCGCACGCCGCTCCGGCGAACTCCTGCCCGCGCGTGGACGACCACCTCTTCGCCGCCGCGGACCAGCGGGCCGACCTGTCCCGCATCACCCCGACCCCGTCCTGGCGCACCAACTGCAAGCAGCTCTACCGCGCGGACGGCCGCCCGCCGTCGATCGTGTTCGCCGAGGGCTTCCACCCCAAGGCCACGGTGGACGGGCAGTACGACATCGAGCAATACGTCCTGGTCAACCAGCCCTCCCCGTACGTCTCGACGACCTACGACCACGACCTGTACAAGACGTGGTGGAAGAGCGGCTGGAACTACTACATCGACGCCCCCGGCGGGGTGGACGTGAACAAGACCATCGGCGACACCCACAAGTGGGCCTCGCAGGTCGAGGTCGCCTTCCCCGGCGGCATCGAGCGCTCGTTCATCGTCGGGGTCTGCCCGGTCGACAAGACGACCAAGACGGAGATCATGAACGAGTGCCAGGACAACCCGTACTACCAGCCCTGGCGGGAGAACTACCCGGGCTGACCCGCCGCCCCGGCTCGCGCGGTGGTTCCGTCAGTCCACCAGGTCCCGGACCACCGCGTCGGCCAGCAGCCGCCCCCGCAGGGTCAGCACGGCCCGCCCGGCCTCGTAGGGACCCGGGTCCAGCAGCCCGTCGGCCAGGGCGCGGCGGGACGCGGCCAGCCCGGCCGGCGCGAGCAGCGAGAGCGGGACCCCTTCGACCAGCCGGAGCTCCAGCAGGATCCGCTCCACCCGCCGGTCCTCCTCGGACAGCAGCTCGCGGCCCGCGCCCGGGGAGCGGCCCTCGGCCAGCGCCGCCGCGTAGGCGCCGGGGTGCTTCACGTTCCACCAGCGGACCCCGCCGACGTGGGAGTGGGCGCCGGGTCCCGCGCCCCACCAGTCGGCGCCGCGCCAGTACAGCTCGTTGTGCAGGCACCGGCCGGCCTCGGTCGTGGCCCAGTTCGACACCTCGTACCAGGAATACCCCGCCCCGGCCATCACCGCGTCCGCGATCAGGTACCGGTCCGCGTGGACGTCGTCGTCCGTCATCGGGACCTCGCCCCGGCGGATCCGCCGCGCCAGCTGGGTGCCTTCCTCCACGATCAGCGCGTACGCCGAGATGTGGTCCGGCCCGGCCCCGAGCGCGGCGGAGAGCGACGCCCGCCAGTCGTCGTCGGACTCCCCGGGCGTCCCGTAGATCAGGTCGAGGTTGACGTGCTCGAAGCCCGCTTCCCGCGCCTCCGCGACGCAGGCCTCGGGGCGGCCCGGGGTGTGCGTGCGGTCCAGCACCTTCAGGACGTGCTGCCTGGCGCTCTGCATGCCGAAGGAGATCCGGTTGAAGCCGCCGGCCCGCAGCTCGGCCAGGTACTGCGGATTCACCGACTCCGGATTGGCCTCGGTGGTGATCTCCGCGTCCTCGGCCAGACCGAACTCGTCCCGGATCGCCGCGAGCATCCGTACGAGGTCCCCGGCGGGCAGCAGCGTCGGGGTGCCGCCGCCCACGAAGACGGTGCGGACGGCCCGGGGGTCGTCGCCGAGCACCTTGCGGGCGAGACGGACCTCGTCGATCAGGGTGTCGGCGTAGTTCTCCCGGGAGGCGAGCACGCCGCCGGTACCCCGCAGCTCGGTGGCCGTGTAGGTGTTGAAGTCGCAGTACCCGCAGCGCGTGGCGCAGTACGGAACGTGCAGGTAGAAGCCGAGCGGCCGCTCGCCCGCGCCCGCCAGGGCGTGCGACGGCAGCGAGCCGTCTTCGGGCATGGGTTCACCGTCGGGCAGTGCGGAAGGCATGCGCCCATTGTCCCGCACTGCCCCAAGGTCGTTTCCCGCCTCGGGCTACGCCTCGCGGGCGCCCTCGTACATCTCGTCGATCAGGTGCTTGAACTCACGCTCGACGACCGGGCGCTTCAGCTTGAGGCTGGGCGTCAGGTCACCGTGCTCGACGTCGAGGTCGCGCGGCAGGAGCCGGAACTTCTTGATCGTCTGCCACTTCTGCAGGCCCTCGTTCAGGGTCTGGATGTACGTCTCGATCAGACGGGTGGTCTCCGCCGCGGCCAGCACCTGCGCGTACGTCTTGCCCTCCAGCCCGTTCTCGGCCGCCCACGTGAGGATGGACGGCTCGTCGAGCGCGACCAGGGCGGTGCAGAAGTTCCGGTCGGCGCCGTGCACGACGATGGTCGACACGTAGGGGCAGATCGCCTTGAACTGGCCTTCGATCTCCGCGGGGGCGACGTACTTGCCGTTCGAGGTCTTGATCAGGTCCTTCTTGCGGTCCGTGATGCGCAGGTAGCCGTCGGGCGACAGCTCGCCGATGTCTCCCGTGTGCAGCCAGCCGTCGGACTCCAGGACCTCGTCGGTCTTGTCCGGCTGCCCGTGGTAGCCCTGCATGATGCCGGGACCGCGCAGCAGCACCTCGCCGTCGTCGGCGATGCGGACCTCGGTGCCGGGGAGCGGCTTGCCGACGGTGCCGGTGCGGTAGGCCTCGCCCGGGTTGACGAAGGAGGCCGCGCTCGACTCGGTGAGGCCGTAGCCCTCCAGGATGTGGATGCCGGCGCCGGAGAAGAAGTAGCCGATGTCGGGCGCGAGGGCGGAGGCGCCGGAGACGGCGGCGCGCAGCTTGCCGCCGAAGGCCTCGCGGAGCTTGGAGTAGACGAGCGCGTCGGCGATCTTGTGCTTGGTGGTGAGGGCGAAGGGGGCGGTCGCCTGCCCGGTGCGCCGGAAGTTGTCCTGGGTGACCTTGGCGTACTCGCGTGCGACGCCGACCGACCACTGGAAGATCTTGTACTTGGCTCCGCCGCCGGCTCGCGCCTTGGCGGCCACGCCGTTGTAGACCTTCTCGAAGATGCGCGGGACGGCCGCCATGTACGTCGGCTGCACGACCGGCAAATTCTCGATGATCTTGTCGATCCGGCCGTCGATGGCGGTGACGTGCCCGACCTCGATCTGACCGGAGGTCAGTACCTTGCCGAAGACGTGGGCCAGCGGAAGCCACAGGTACTGGACGTCGTCCGAGTGGATCATGCCGGTGGCGACGGTGGCCTTGGCCATGTACGACCAGTTGTCGTGCGGCAGCCGGACGCCCTTGGGGCGGCCGGTAGTGCCGGAGGTGTAGATGAGGGTGGCGAGCTGGTCGGCGGTGATGGCCGAGATCCGCTCCTTGACCGCCTCGGGGTGCTTGGCGAGGTACTCCTTGCCGCGCGCCTCCAGATCGGCGAGCGAGAGCACCCAGCCCTCGGGGTCACCTTCGGCGGCGACCGCGTCGGCGGCCTCCACGACCACCACGTGGGCGAGTTTCGGCAGGTCGGCGCGGCGCTCGCGCGCCTTCGCCAGCTGCTTCGCGTCCTCGGCGATGAGTACCCGGCTCTCGGAGTCCGAGAGGATGAACGCCGATTCCTCCGCGTTGGTGCTGGGGTAGATCGTGGTGACCGCGCCGCCGGCGCACATCACGCCGAGGTCGGCGAGGATCCACTCGACCCGGGTGTTGGAGGCGAGCGCGACGCGCTCCTCCGAGCCCAGGCCGAGGTCGATCAGCCCGGCCGCGACGGCGAAGACCCGCTCGGCCGCCTGGCCCCAGCTGAGCGACTTCCAGTCGTCGGGGCCGCCGGTACCGGCGGCGGCCGGCACCGGGTACCGATAGGCCTCTCCATCCGGCGTGGCCGAGACACGCTCAAGGAAGAGGGCCGCCACGGTGGGCGGGCGGTTCTCGATCAAGGTCTGTGTGTCGCTCACGGACGTCCTCCGGACCACGCGGCAGGGCCTGTCATTCAGGGCGGTGACTCAGGGCTTGTAACTGGCGAGTAACCATCGAGCAGTGATCAGACTAGGGGCCCTCCGCCTGGTGCGTAAGAGCCTCCGAGCGGCCGATTCATAACGAAACAGGCCCCCGCGCATCCGCGCGGGGGCCTGTTTCGTACACAACGGTGCTGCGGGGCTACTTCTTCTTGCCGCCGGACTCGTCGCTGGACAGCACGGCGATGAAGGCCTCCTGCGGGACCTCCACGGAGCCGACCATCTTCATCCGCTTCTTGCCTTCCTTCTGCTTCTCCAGCAGCTTCCGCTTACGGGAGATGTCACCGCCGTAGCACTTGGCGAGGACGTCCTTGCGGATGGCGCGGATGGTCTCGCGGGCGATGACGCGGGAGCCGATCGCGGCCTGGATCGGCACCTCGAAGGCCTGCCGCGGGATGAGCTCGCGCAGCTTGGCGACCAGGCGCACGCCGTAGGCGTAGGCGGCGTCCTTGTGCGTGACGGCGGAGAAGGCGTCGACCTTGTCGCCGTGCAGCAGGATGTCGACCTTGACCAGGCTGCCGGACTGCTCGCCCGTGGGTTCGTAGTCGAGAGAGGCGTAGCCGCGCGTCTTGGACTTCAGCTGGTCGAAGAAGTCGAAGACGATCTCCGCGAGCGGGAGGGTGTAGCGGATCTCGACCCGGTCCTCGGAGAGGTAGTCCATGCCGAGCAGGGTGCCGCGGCGGGTCTGGCAGAGCTCCATGATCGCGCCGATGAACTCGGTGGGCGCGAGCACGGTGGCGCGGACGACCGGCTCGAACACGTCCGAGATCTTGCCCTCGGGGAACTCGCTCGGGTTGGTGACGGTGACTTCCTTGCCGTCCTCCATGACCACCCGGTAGACCACGTTGGGCGCGGTCGCGATCAGGTCGAGGCCGAACTCGCGCTCCAGGCGCTCGCGGACCACGTCCAGGTGGAGCAGGCCGAGGAAGCCGACGCGGAAGCCGAAGCCGAGCGCCGCCGAGGTCTCCGGCTCGTAGACGAGCGCGGCGTCGTTGAGCTGGAGCTTGTCCAGCGCCTCGCGCAGGTCCGGGTAGTCCGAGCCGTCGAGCGGGTACAGACCGGAGAAGACCATCGGGCGCGGGTCCTTGTAGCCGCCGAGGGCCTCGGTGGCGCCGTTGTGCAGGCTGGTGATGGTGTCACCGACCTTGGACTGGCGGACGTCCTTCACGCCGGTGATGATGTAGCCCACCTCGCCGACGCCGATGCCGTCGGACGGGGTCATCTCCGGGGAGGAGACACCGATCTCCAGCAGCTCGTGGGTGGCGCCGGTGGACATCATCCGGATGCGCTCGCGCTTGTTCAGCTGCCCGTCGACCACACGGACGTACGTGACGACGCCACGGTACGAGTCGTAGACCGAGTCGAAGATCATGGCGCGGGCCGGGGCGTCCTTGACGCCGACCGGGGCCGGGACCGTGGCGACGACCTTGTCGAGCAGCGCCTCGACGCCGAGACCGGTCTTGGCCGAGACGCGCAGCACGTCCTCGGGCTGGCAGCCGATCAGGTTCGCGAGCTCCTCGGCGAACTTCTCCGGCTGGGCGGCCGGCAGATCGATCTTGTTCAGGACGGGGACGATCGCGAGGTCGTTCTCCATCGCCAGGTACAGGTTGGCGAGGGTCTGCGCCTCGATGCCCTGGGCGGCGTCCACCAGGAGGACCGTGCCCTCGCACGCGGCGAGGGAGCGGGAGACCTCGTAGGTGAAGTCGACGTGCCCGGGGGTGTCGATCATGTTGAGGATGTGGGTGTTGCCCTGACCCTCGCCCGTGGTGGGCGCCCAGGGCAGCCGGACCGCCTGGGACTTGATCGTGATGCCGCGCTCACGCTCGATGTCCATGCGGTCGAGGTACTGGGCGCGCATCTGCCGCTGGTCGACCACACCGGTGATCTGGAGCATCCGGTCGGCAAGGGTCGACTTGCCGTGGTCGATGTGCGCGATGATGCAGAAGTTGCGGATCAGCGCCGAGTCGGTACGGCTCGGCTCGGGCACGTGGCTGGGGATCGCGGGCACGCAGTGTCCTGATTCTCGGTCGCAGTCGGAAGCGTTTGCGGAGCGTCGGTCGGAGCGAAAGTCCGGCTCCCGTCGCTCTCGGCGGCGCGATGTCGGATCTATACGCAGACTCCCATGGTCCCATGGACGGGGCAGTGCGCTCGGTTTGGGCCGCCCGGAGCGCGCCTGGTAGCCTGGGCAGCTGTGTCTCGTATGCCCTCTCAGTTGGGGGTCCCCCCGGACGGAGTCTGGGGGAGGGACACAATCCGAAGATCAAATCTCTGAACCTGAAAAGGCTCTTTCGTGGCGAACATCAAGTCCCAGATCAAGCGGAACAAGACGAACGAGAAGGCGCGCCTGCGCAACAAGGCCGTCAAGTCTTCGCTCAAGACCGCGATCCGCAAGGCCCGCGAGGCCGTCCTCGCCGGTGACGTCGAGAAGGCCACCGTGGCTTCCCGCGCCGCCGCGCGTGCGCTCGACAAGGCTGTCTCGAAGGGTGTCATCCACAAGAACGCCGCCGCCAACAAGAAGTCGGCGCTGGCCTCCAAGGTTGCCACCCTCCAGGGCTGAGCTCTGATGTGATCGCCGGAACGGACCCAGCGGGCCCTCTCTCCCGCTCCTGACCGGCACCCCGCGCCGCACACGAAGCGTTCGCCACGCGGGTGCGGCGCAACCAAAGCAGTGACCGAAGGCCCCGGCCGCCACCCTTCCCCAGGGTGACGGCCGGGGCCTTCGTGCTACCGGGACCTGTCCGGACAGGCTCTAGCGGCGCTGGGGGCGGGCCGCGCGGGCCACCGCGACGACCGCCTTCTCCAGGGCGTACTCGGGGTCGTCACCGCCCCCCTTGACGCCCGCGTCGGCGGCGGCCACGGCACGCAGGGCGTCCGCGACGCCGTCCGCCGACCAGCCGCGCATCTGCTGGCGGACCCGGTCGATCTTCCAGGGCGGCATCCCCAGGTCCCGGGCGAGGTCGCCCGGGCGGGCTCCGCGCGGGGCGGAGGCCAGCTTGCCGATCGCGCGCACGGCCTGGGCCAGGGCGCTGGTGATCAGGACCGGCGCCACCCCCGTGGACAGGGACCACCGCAGGGCTTCGAGGGCTTCGGCCGCCCGCCCCTCGACCGCCCGGTCGGCGACGGTGAAGCTGGAGGCCTCGGCCCGGCCCGTGTAGTAGCGGCCGACCACGGCCTCGTCGATGGTTCCCTCGACGTCCGCGCACAGCTGCGCCGCCGCGCTCGCCAGCTCCCGCAGGTCGCTGCCGATCGCGTCGACCAGGGTCTGGCACGCCTCCGGGGTCGCGGAGCGGCCCAGCGTGCGGAACTCTCCGCGTACGAACGAGAGCCGGTCCGCGGGCTTCGTCATCTTCGGGCAGGCGATCTCCCGCGCACCCGCCTTGCGGGCCGCGTCCAGCAGGCCCTTGCCCTTGGCTCCGCCCGCGTGGAGGAGCACGAGGATGATCTCCTCGTAGGGCGCGTCGAGGTACGCCTTCACCTCCTTGACCGAGTCCGCGGACAGGTCCTGGGCGCCCCGTACGACCAGGACCTTGCGCTCGGAGAAGAGCGAGGGGCTCGTCAGCTCGGCCAGCGTGCCGGGCTGGAGCTGGTCGGAGGTGAGGTCGCGGACGTCGGTGTCGGCGTCGGCGGCGCGGGCGGCCGCCACCACCTCCCGCACGGCACGGTCGAGGAGCAGGTCCTCCTGCCCCACCGCGAGGGTGAGCGGGGCAAGCGGATCGTCGGTGGAGTTCTTCCTGGTGGCCATCGGCTCCAGCATCCCACGCCGCACTGACAGCCCTCTTCGCCGCGTGCCCGAGAATGGTCGCGTGAACGTGCGACATGTACTCGTCCTGCCCGACCGCGACGCCGCCGAGGAGGTGGCGCAGGAGGCCGTCGACCGCTTCGGCCTCCCCGAGGAGCCGCAGTTGGTCCGCGACGCGCTGGCCGGCGAGGACGACGCCGAGGACGCCCAGTGGCTGGTGGTCGTCGAGGATCCGCGGGAACGGCTCGACACCACCTCGCTGGACGCCCTCGCGGCCGAGTACGAGGGCTGGCTGGAAGCCCCCTAGTACCTGGAGTACTCGAGAGCTCAGGCCTTGTGGACGATCTGTACGTCCAGGGTCACTTCCACGCTCGACCCGATCGCCGCGATCCCGTGCGCCAGCACCGACTGCCAGTTCAAGGTGAAGTCCTCGCGGTGCAGTTCGGTCGTGGCCCGGCAGGCCGCCCGCGGCTCGCCCTCCAGCCCCGTACCCAGGCCCAGGTACTGGGTGTCCAGGGTGACGGAGCGGCTCACCCCGTGGAGGGTGAGGGCGCCCGCGACGGTCCAGCGGCTGCCGCTGCGGTGGATAAACCGTTCGCTGTAGAACTCCACGGTCGGGTGGCGGGCCGCGTCCAGGAAGTCGCCGGACCTCAGGTGGTCGTCGCGCATCCGGACCCCGGTGTCGATGCTCGCCGCGTCGATGATCACGTGCATGGAGGAGTCCTCCATGCGCTCAGCTATCCGTACCGCGCCGGCGAACGTGTTGAACCGTCCGCCGATCCGGGCGAAGCCGATGTGCCGGGCCGTGAAGACGATGGACGAGTGCGTCGGGTCGAGCTCCCAGTGGCCGGGCTGCGGCAGCAGCGGCGGCTCCACGGCGTCGAGGATGATCTCCCCGGTACCGGGTTGTGCCGGGTCCCCCACGAGCGTCGCCCCGTGGAACGGCGCGTACCCCTCGGCGGTGACGGAGAGCCGGTACTCGCCCTCGGGTACGGCCGCCGTGAACCCGCCGTACGGGTCCGTCTCGCCGCTGACGATCCGTCGGCCGATCGGGTCGGTCACCTCGAACGCGGCCTGCCGGACCGGCTGGTGGACCGTGTCGAGAACCCGGCAGCTGAGCAGCCGCGCCGTCGGCGGCAGTGTCAGTGTCGCGGATGTGTGTGGGCTGGAACTTCCGGCCGTCTCCATCCCCCGTCGGCGACCGAACATGGCTGATGCACCCCCGTGCTGTGTGGATCTGGACCGCTCTGGCGAAGACGCATTCGATCATGCTGTCGGGTTGTGGGCAAACAGAACGGCCCTGCCCGGTATGGGCGTGTCGGCTCCGCCGTCGGCCAGCCGGGAACGCACGCATCCGGGGGCCACTGCCGGTGACGGCGATGGAGCCGTCGGTGTCGGTGCGCAGTACGGTCGCCCCCATCGCCCGCAGCTGGGCGAGCGTACCGGGCGCGGGGTGCCCGTAGCGGTTGCCCGCGCCGACCGGGACGAGGGCGATCCGGGGTCTCACCTGGGCGTACAGCACCGGATCCTGGTGGGCGGAGCCGTGGTGCGCGACCTTGAGGACATCCACCGGACCCAGTTCCGGATGGTCCCTCAAGAGGCCCTGCTGCGCGGCCGGTTCGAGATCGCCGAGCAGGAGCAGGGTCAGCCCCGCGCCACGCACCAGCAGGGCGACGCTCGCGTCGTTGGGCCCCTCCGGCGGAGCCCCGGCAGCAGGTGGCCAGAGCACCTGCCACTCCAGCGGTCCGGCCCGTCGGCGCTCCCCCGCCACCGCCCGTACGACGGGTACGCCGGCGCCCGCCGCGGTCCGGTGGACGAACTGCGCCTGCCCCGGCGGCTCTTCCAGCGCGGTGGTCTGAATCACACCCACCGACCGGCCCCGCAGCACCCCGGACAGGCCCGCCACGTGGTCGGAGTGAAAGTGCGTCAGCAGGAGCATCGGCACCCGGATCACACCCAGGGAACGCAGGCAGGCGTCCACCGGGCCGGGATCCGGTCCGGCGTCCACGACCACGGCCTCGCCCGGTCCGACGGCGAGCACCGCGGCGTCCCCCTGGCCCACCGCGCACTGCACGTAACTCCAGTCGGGCGGAGGCCAGCCGGAGAGGGTACGGGTGAGCTGCGGCGGCCGCAGTACGGCCAGGAGCAGCAACACCGCCAGGGCCGAGCAGACCAGGCGCCGGCGCCCGACCCGGGCGCCGAGCACGATGACGGCCAGGGTGGCGGCGGCCAGCAGCAGCCCTCCGGTGAGCCCGCCCGGCCAGGCCAGCTCAGCTCCCGGCAGCCCCGCCCCGGCCCGGGCCACGGCGGCGATCCACCCGGCGGGCACCCCCGCGCACCAGGCGAGCACCTTCGCGGCGGACATCCACAGCGGGGCCACCGCGAGCGCCGCGAAGCCGAGCACCGTCGCCGGACCGGCCGCCAGCTCGGCCAGCAGGTTGCAGGGCACCGCCACCAGGCTGACGCGGGCGGCGAGCACGGCGACCACGGGCGCGCACACCGCCTGCGCGGCCGCGGCGGCCCCGAGCGCCTCGGCGAGCCGGGGCCGCATCCCGCGCCGGGTCAGGGCCTCGCTCCACCGGGGGGCGAGGGTGAGCAGGGCGCCCGTGGCCAGGACGGAGAGCAGGAAGCCGTAGCTGCGGGCCAGCCACGGGTCGTAGAGGACCAGCAGCAGCACGGCGGCCCCCAGGGCCGGGATCAGGGATCTGCGCCGCCCGGTGGCGATGGCCAGCAGGGTCACCGCCCCGCAGGCGGCGGCCCGCAGCACGCTCGGCTCCGGCCGGCACACCACCACGAACGCCAGCGTCAGGCCCGCCCCGCACAGGGCGGTCGCCCGCAGCGAGAGCCCGATCCGAGGCGCCAGCCCGCGCCGCTCGGCCTGCTGCGCGCGGGCCGGGGGCCCGATGAGCAGGAACAGCACCACGGTCAGGTTGGACCCGGACACGGCCAACAGGTGCAGCAGATCGGTGGCCCGGAACGCCTCCTGAAGATCGGTGGGCACCCGGGAGGTGTCCCCGACGACCAGCCCCGGCAGCAGGGCCCTGGCATCCGGCGCGAGCCCGCCGGTGGCCTCGCGCAGCCCGGCCCGCAGCCGCCCGGCGAGCCGCTGTGCGGTGTCCGGGCCGCCCGTCACCCCGGGCGGTGTGTCGGCGGCCGGCCGCAGCAGCGCCACGGCCCGCTCCCCACCGCGCGCCGGGGCCAGCCGGGCGACCACCGACACCCGGGTGGAGGGCTGCAGCCGGGCCCAGCCCGGATGCCCGGCCAGCACCCGCACCGGGGTCTCGACCCGGGTCCGTGCCCCGTCCGGCCCGGTCACCCCGGTCACCAGCGCGTCCAGCACCACCACCGGCGGCCCGCTGCCACTGCCGCTCCCGCTCCCGGCGACCCGTGGATCGGAGCCGACGGTCAGCTCCACGAGGACGCGGGCATGGTCCCGGGCCAGATCCGCCACCGGCCCGGCTCGCGCCTCGGCCCGCTGGAGCCCCGCCACCCCGGCTCCGGCACAGGCGCACAGCAAGGCCGCTGCCAGCGCCGGAGCGGCCCTCCACAGCCGCCCGGGACGCCTGCACGCGGCCAGCATCAGCAGCCCCGCCACGGCCAGGCCCACGGCCACCCCGGCGGCGGTCCGGCCGGCGGGCGCGTCCAGGGCGAGGGCGGCCGCCGCCCAGGCGGCCAGGGCCGGTCCCACCAGCCGCAGGTCCGCCGCTCCCGGGGCCTCGGGGCGGTTCACGGCCGCACCAGGGTGCGCAGGTCGGCGAAGCGCCGTTCCCCGATGCCGTTGACCTGCCGGAGCTCCTCCACGGAACGGAAGCCACCTCTGGCGGTGCGGAAGTCCACGATGTGCTGGGCCAGCACCGGCCCGACTCCCGGCAGACCGTCCAGCTGCTCGACGGTGGCCGAGCCGAGGCTGAGCGGGCCCCGGCCCGGCCCGCCTCCGCCCCCGCCCGCGACCTCCGGAGGCTGCGCCGGGGCGCCCACCAGCACCTGCTCGCCGTCCACCAGCACGCGGGCCCGGTTCAGGCCCGTGGTGTCCGTACCGGGCCGCACTCCCCCCGCGGCGGACAGCGCGTCCTCGACGCGCGAACCGGCGGGCAGCCGCCGTACGCCCGGGTCCCGGACCTTGCCGCTGACGTCGACGACGATCCGCGCCGGGCCGCCTCCGGAGCCCCCCGCCGGTGCCGGTACCGGCGCCGTGGCCGCGGCCGGTACCGCCCCTTGGGCGACCACGGCGGGCGCGGTCACCGCCCGCGGCCGGGCCGACCAGTACTGCTGCCCTGCAAAGCCGACAGCGACGACCAGCACCACCCCGACGGCGGCCACCGTGCGCGGCTCCACCCCGCAGCGGGCTTGGAACCACACCGGCAGCCGCTCCCGCAGGGCCAGGCTCCGCGCCGGACCGGGAGCGGCTGGCCCGGGAGCAGCCGGCCCGGCAGTCTCCTCAGGCGGCGCCCCCGGCGGAGCCCCGCGATCCGCCTCGGCCACCGACGGTGGCGAGGCCGTCGCCAGGGGCTGCGGAGAGGCCGTCGGCGGACTGCTGCCGCCCAGCAGGGCTTCGGCCCGCCGCCGCACCGCCTCGGGATCCGCGTGCGGAGCCCGGTGGTCACGGCGCACGCCATGGCCACCGCGGCGGCGCAGACGGCTGTCGGAGAAACGGGGCCGGCCCGGGCCGCTGGTGGCGCCCGAGCGGCGGGAGGACGGATGCGAGGTACGCGCTCGAAGAGTCATGCCACGACCGTAGGGGCGAATCCCGAAGCCCGTTCGGAGGGCTCAATTCCGGTGGACAGCAACCCCGTTGTGGATATCCAGGTCACTCGTTCCGGTGATCAGCACGGCGAGTGATCGGCGTGTCGAGTGATCGGCGTGTCGAGTGATCAACGCGGCGGATGATCAGCGCGGCGAGACGACCGCGGCCAGCAGCCCCGGCCCGGTGTGCGCCCCGATCACCGCGCCCACCTCGCTGACATGCAGTTCGACCAGGCCCGGGATGCGCTCCCGCAGCCGCTGGGCGAGCTTCTCGGCCCGCTCGGGGGCCGCCAGATGGTGCACCGCGACATCGACGCTGCCCGACCCGGCGCGCTCGACGGCCAGCTCCTCCAGCCGGGCGATGGCCTTGGAGGCCGTACGCACCTTCTCCAGCATCTCGATCCGCCCGCCGTCCAGGGTCAGCAGCGGCTTCACCGCCAGGGCGGAGCCGAGCAGGGCCTGGGCGGCCCCGATCCGCCCGCCGCGGCGGAGGTAGTCGAGGGTGTCGACGTAGAAGTACGCGGACATGTCCGCCGCGCGCTTCTCGGCGGCGGCCACGGCATCGTCGACGGAACCGCCCGCCTCCGCCACCTCGGCGGCGGCCAGCGCGCAGAAACCGAGGGCCATCGCGACCATGCCGGTGTCCACGACCCGCACGGGCACGGGAGCGGTCCTCGCGGCCACCACGGCGGCGTCGTAGGTACCGGAGAACTCGGCGGACAGGTGCAGGCTGACGATGCCGCTCGCACCGGCGTCCGCGGCCGCCCGGTAGGCCCGGACGAACTCCTCCGGGCTGGGGCGTGAGGTAGTGACCGAGCGGCGCTTCTGCAGGGCCAGAGCGAGGCTGCGCGCCGAGATCTCGGTGCCCTCCTCCAGCGCTTCACCGCCGAGTACCACGGTGAGCGGTACGGAGGTGATTCCGTGCCGCGCCATGGCCGGTTGGGGCAGGTAGGCCGTGGAATCGGTGACGATGGCGACATGGCGGGACATGAGCCGGAGGTTACCGCCAGTCGGGGTGGGTCGGCAGCCTGGGCTCCCCGTCGGGCCCGCCGCCGGGCTCCCGTCGGCGTGCCGGGCCCACGGGGCGCGTCAGGTCGTGCTCTCCGGGCGCGGCGTCTTCTGCCAGGGGTACGGAGTCGTCGGCGCGGCCTGGTTCAGCGCCGCCGGCCGGGGCTCCGCGCCCCACCCGCCCGCATCCCGAGCCTGCCCCGGGCCCGCCGCCGGGCCCGCCGCGGGCCCTGCCGTCCCCGGCGTCTGCGCCGCGTCCCACTCCGCGGCCGCCGCCGTCAGATCGTCCACCGACTCACGGGACCAGTCCTGCAGCGCACCGGACTCGACCTCGATCTGCTCCGACAGGGCGGACAGGTCGTCGGAGGCGAACCGCCGGGCACGGTCTCGCGCGGCCCACCGCAGCGAGTCCGCCGCCTGCGTGATCTTGGCCGTGCGCTCCCGCAAGCCGGGCAGGCCCTCGGCGATCCGCTGCCGGTCCGGCTCCTGCTCCAGCCGCTTCAGCTCGGCGTCCAGCTCGTGCCCGTGCTCGCTCAGCCGCTCGAACAGCCCGATGGACTCCTTCAGCGAGGCATCCGTCCGGACCCCGGCGTACAGCGCCTCCTGCGTGGCCCGCATCGACGTCCGCAGATCGAGCCGCAGCTGCGCCAGCGCCCCCGCGACCCCGACCTGGCCGAAGCTCTTCGCCCTCAGGGTGGTGTCCTCCACCGTCCGGCGGGCTTGCGTGATCGTACGGTCCACACCGCGCTTGGCCGCCCGCACCACCTTGGTGGTGACATACACACCCAGGCCCAGGAAGGCGAAAAGCACCATCAGCGCGAAGATGATCAACGCGGCCTCCATGAGTGTCCCTTCCCCAGTTCCCGCAGCTCTTTTTCCGTCCCCTCCACCGTAAACGCCACGGGCAGGTCGGGGGTTCCAATCGAACCCCCAACCTGCCCGTACGGGATGTCCCCCATGCCTGTCCCCTCAAGGACGGGCGACGTCAGATGACGATGTTCACCAGCTTCGGGGCGCGCACGATGACCTTGCGGATCTCCGCACCGCCCAGCGCCGCGACCACACCCTCATCGGTGACGGCCAGCTGCTCCAGCTCCGCGTCCGAGATCGTCGGCGGCACCTCCAGGCGCGCCTTGACCTTGCCCTTGACCTGCACCACGCACGTCACGCTCTCGTCCACGACGTACGCCGGGTCCGCGACCGGGAAGTCCTGGTGGACCACCGAGTCGCTGTGGCCCAGGCGGTGCCACAGCTCCTCCGCGATGTGCGGGGCCAGCGGGGCGACCAGCCGCACGAGCGCCTCGGCGACCAGGCGCTCCAGCGGCCGCCCGGCCTTCGTCAGGGCGTTGTTCAGCTCGGTGATCTTCGCGATGGCCGTGTTGAAACGCAGCCCCGCCATGTCCGAGCCGGCCCCGTCGACGGCCTTGTGCAGCGCGCGCAGCGTGTCCTCGCCCGGCTCCCCGTCGACGACGGTGACCTGGCCGGTCTCCTCGTCCACGATGTTGCGCCACAGGCGCTGCAGCAGCCGGTACTGGCCGACCACGGCCCGGGTGTCCCACGGGCGCGAGACGTCCAGCGGACCCATCGCCATCTCGTACAGGCGCAGGGTGTCCGCGCCGTACTCCTCGCAGATCTCGTCGGGCGTGACGGCGTTCTTCAGGGACTTGCCCATCTTGCCCAGCTCGCGCTTGACCGGCTCGCCCTCGAAGAAGAACTTGCCGTCCCGCTCCTCGACCTCCGTCGCGGAGACCGGGAAGCCGCGCTCGTCGCGGTACACGTACGCCTGGATCATGCCCTGGTTGTACAGCTTGTGGAACGGCTCGACCGAGGAGACGTGCCCCAGGTCGAACAGCACCTTCGACCAGAAGCGGGCGTACAGCAGGTGCAGCACCGCGTGCTCGGCGCCGCCCACGTACAGGTCGACGCCGCCGTGCGGCTGACCCTCGCGCGGGCCCATCCAGTACTGCTCGATCGCCGGGTCGACCAGCGCCTCGGAGTTGTTCGGGTCCAGGTAGCGCAGCTCGTACCAGCAGGAACCGGCCCAGTTCGGCATGGTGTTGGTCTCGCGCCGGTAGCGCTTGACGCCCTCGCCGCGGCCCAGGTCCAGTTCGACCTCGACCCAGTCCGCCTTGCGGGACAGCGGGGTCTCCGGCTTCGAGGCGGCGTCGTCGGGCTCGAAGGTGCGCGGCGAGTAGTCCTCGACCTCCGGCAGCTCCAGCGGCAGCATCGACTCGGGCAGCGGGTGCGCGACGCCGTCCTCGTCGTAGACGATCGGGAAGGGCTCGCCCCAGTAGCGCTGACGGCTGAACAGCCAGTCGCGCAGCCGGAAGTTGACGGTGCCCTCACCGATGCCGCGCTCGGCCAGCCAGTCGGTGATCGCGGCCTTGGCCTCGACGACGCCCAGGCCGTCCAGCGCGATGCCCTCGCCGGTGGAGTTGACCAGCGCGGCGTCGTACGAGACGAACGCGTCGTCCCACTCCGCCGGGTCGGTGCCCCGCCCGTCGCCGGGCTGTACGACGCAGCGCATCGGCAGCTCGAAGGCGCGCGCGAACTCGAAGTCGCGGCTGTCGTGCGCCGGAACGGCCATGATCGCGCCGGTGCCGTAGCCCATCAGCACGTAGTCGGCGATGAAGACCGGGACCTTCGCGCCGCTGACCGGGTTGGTCGCGTACTCACCGGTGAAGACGCCGGTCTTGTCCTTGGCCTCGGCCTGGCGCTCGACGTCCGACTTCGAGGCGGCCTGCTTGCGGTACGCCGTGACGGCGTCGGCCGGCGTGGCGTGCCCGCCGGTCCACACGTCGTGCGTGCCCTCGGGCCAGGCGGCCGGGATGAACTTGTCCACCAGCGGGTGCTCGGGCGCCAGCACCATGTAGGTGGCGCCGAACAGGGTGTCCGGGCGGGTGGTGAAGACGGTGACCGCCTGGTCGCCCAGCGGGAAGTCGACGCGCGCGCCCTCGCTGCGGCCGATCCAGTTCCGCTGCTGCAGCTTGATGGCCTCGGGCCAGTCCAGCGCGTCCAGGTCGTCCAGCAGCCGGTCCGCGTACGCGGTGATGCGCATGTTCCACTGGCTCAGCTTGGCCTTGAAGACCGGGAAGTTGCCGCGCTCGGACCGGCCGTCCGCGGTGACCTCTTCGTTGGCCAGTACGGTGCCCAGCCCGGGGCACCAGTTGACGGGCGCGTCCGAGGAGTACGCCAGCCGGTACTCGTTCAGTACGTCGGCCCGCTCGCCCGCGGTCAGCTGCGCCCACGCGCGGCCTCCGGGGACCTCACGGGTACCGTCCTCGAACTCGGCGACCAGCTCGGCGACCGGCCGGGCCTTCTTCGCGTCCGCGTCGTACCAGGAGTTGTAGATCTGCAGGAAGATCCACTGCGTCCACTTGTAGTAGTCCGGGTCGATCGTCGCGAAGGAGCGGCGCTTGTCGTGGCCCAGGCCCAGCCGGCGCAGCTGGAGCTTCATGTTCTCGATGTTCGCCTCGGTCGACACGCGCGGGTGCGTGCCGGTCTGCACGGCGTACTGCTCGGCCGGCAGGCCGAAGGCGTCGAAGCCCAGGGTGTGCAGGACGTTGTGGCCGGTCATCCGCTGATGGCGGGCGAAGACGTCGGTGGCGATGTATCCGAGCGGGTGGCCGACGTGCAGGCCCGCACCGGAGGGGTACGGGAACATGTCCATGATGAACTTCTTGGGCCGTGCGACCACCGCGGGGTCCCCGGCCAGGTCACCGGTCGGGTTCGGGGCCTCGTACGTGCCCTGCGCGTCCCATACGTCCTGCCAGCGTGCCTCGATGTCGGCGGCCATGGCAGCCGTGTAACGGTGCCCCTCGGCCGCCTCGGGGGCCGGGGTGTTCGTCTCGCTCATGATTTCTGAAGCTCCATCGATCGTCTCTGCCGTCTCTGCCTGCCCAAACGAAAAAACCCCTCGCACAGGAGGGGACGCCGCGCCGATGCCGACCGTCTCGAAGGGTCGGTACTGATCAGCGCGGCTCGGTAAGCAGAAGGCGTACGGCACGCATGGCGTCAGGGTACCGCAGCAGTCCCGGCCGACGCTCGGCCGTTCCGAACGGTGGGCACAACGAGAAGCGGGCCACCCGATCCGGGTGGCCCGCTTCTTCACTGTGGAGCTAAGGAGAATTGAACTCCTGACCTCCTGCATGCCATGCAGGCGCTCTACCAACTGAGCTATAGCCCCTTGTCTTGCCTGCCGCTTCGGGCTTCCGTTTCCGGTTCCCCTTGGCGACGTCCCAAACATTACACGGTCATGGCCCTGGTCCAAAAATCGGTTTCCGTCGACCGCAGGCCATGTCCGATTTAACCTATTCCGTCACGCTCTTGCGAACTGATAGAACCGCTTGAGCGTGCAGTGCTCGTCGAGCAGCCGGCCGTAGATCGGCTCCCCCTCCAGCTCACGGTACGTCTCGATCGGGTCGCCTTTTATGATCAGCGCCCGCGCGCATTCCTCGCACCAGTACTGGTAGTCGGGGTTGACCGGGTCCATGTCCCGCACGATCGGCGTGCCGTTGTTGCACCAGTCGCACCTGCGCCGGTGTGCACCCATCCGTCAGCGACTCCCTCCCGCATCGGGCCGTCGTCTCCCCCCTCCGGCTTTCCGATTCTGCCATGCCGGTGCGGGCCAGGTCAGCAAACGCAAAAGGGGCAAAAACAAGGATCCCGCCCCCTGTTGGGGACGGGATCCTGATTGTGGAGCTAAGGAGAATTGAACTCCTGACCTCCTGCATGCCATGCAGGCGCTCTACCAACTGAGCTATAGCCCCGCTCTCCGCTGCGCTCCCCCCGTCTCCGGTGTTCCGCGCTGCGAACAAGAAGAACTCTAGCCTGTGACCAGCCGGAAAGTGAAATCCGGGTGGCAGCCCCGGCGGGGACCGCCGAACGACCGGCGCAGGAGCCGCTCAGTCGTCGTCGCCGAGCACCGGTTCCGGCAGCGTGCCGGCATTGTGCTCCAGCAGACGCCAGCCGCGCGCGCCCTCACCGAGGACGGACCAGCAGCAGTTGGAGAGCCCGCCCAGGCCCTCCCAGTAGTACGACTCCAGGCCCAGCAGGCGGCCGATGGTCGTACGGATGGTGCCGCCGTGGCTGACGACGACGAGCGTTCCGCTCTCCGGCAGCCGGCCGGCGTGCTCCATCACCACGGGCGCGGCGCGGTCGGCGACCTCGGTCTCCAGCTCGCCGCCACCCCGGCGGACCGGCTCGCCGCGCTTCCACGCCGCGTACTGCTCGCCGTACTTCCCCAGGATCTCGTCGTGCGTGAGGCCTTGCCACTCACCGGCGTAGGTCTCGCGCAGCGCCGCGTCGTGCGCCACGGGCAGCCCCGTGACGGCGGCCAGCTCCGCGGCCGTGGCGGCGGCACGCCGGAGGTCGGAGGCCACGATGGCGTCCGGCTTCAGCGAGGCGAGCAGCCGCGCGGAGCGGCGCGCCTGCGCCACTCCGGTCTCGGTCAGCTCGATGTCCGTGGAGCCCTGGAAGCGCCGCTCCAGGTTCCACGAGGTCTGGCCGTGCCGCCAGAGGACGATCTTCCTGCTGGACTTCCCCGAGGTGGTCGTACTCAGAACAGATCACCGTCCAGATCGTCGTCGCCGGCCGCCTCACGCAGCTTGGCGTGCTCCTCGGCCTTGCCGATGGTGAGCTTGGCGTCCTCGGGAAGCTCGATCTCGGGGCAGTCCTTCCACAGGCGCTCCAGCGCGTAGAAGACCCGCTCCTCGCTGTGCTGGACGTGGACGACGATGTCGACGTAGTCGAGCAGGATCCAGCGGGCGTCGCGGTCGCCCTCGCGGCGCACCGGCTTGGCGCCGAGCTCCTTGAGCAGGCGCTCCTCGATCTCGTCCACGATCGACTTGACCTGGCGGTCGTTGGGCGCGGAGGCGAGCAGGAAGGCGTCGGTGATCGACAGCACGTCGCTGACGTCGTACGCGATGATGTCGTGCGCGAGCCGGTCGGCCGCGGCCTGGGCGGCGGTGGTGATGAGCTCGATGGAGCGGTCCGTGGCGGTCACTGGCCATGCTTTCGGGTTGGCGGGCAGATCCATACAAGGGTCTCATGTACCGCCGTCACCGCCCGCGCGGAATGTTCCGCGCGGGCGAAGCCACATGTCAGAGCCGGGTCAGGGCGCCCCGACAACGCCTCAGGACGCCTTGAAGTCCTTGCCGAGGATCACCACGACGTCCGCGTTCACCACGTTCTCCGCCTTCTTCACGACGGTCTCCGGCAGCCCCAGCGTCTTGGCGACCTCGATCGCCCGGTCCCGCTGGGAGTCGTCCTGGTACGTGATCTGCGAGGCCGCCGCGGTCTTGTCCGCCTTGCCGCCGTCGACGAAGTCGTAGCCGCCGTTGAGCAGCGCCGCCCGCGCCGCGACCTGCGTCTTCTCGTCGCCGGTCGCGTCCTTGAGGCCGACGCGCGGGGCCGCGCCGGGCTGCGCCGCGCCGACGGAGCCGCCGAGGACCTCCTTGACGACCTTCTTCGTGGCGTCGTCCGTCAGGCCGCCGTCCGGCTTCACCCCCAGGACGTCGGTGCGGTACGCGCCCACCTTGGCGTGCGCGCCGAGCCGGGACAGCAGGGCACCGAGCGTCTGCGCGTTCAAGGCCGGGTCGAGGATCTGGCCCATGCTCTCGACCGTGAGCGCGGCCGCCTTCGGGTCGCTCGGGACCTTGCGCAGGACCGCGTACAGCACCTTGCCCATGCGCTCCAGCTGCTTGGCCTCCGGTTCGCCCTGGGCGCGGTACGTGGCGTAGGCGACGGCCATCGGCCCGCTCAGGCTCTGCTTCTGGCCCTGCCCCACGGCCGGGGCCTTGGCCGCGTCGTCGGCCGGGACGGCGGTGTCGGTGTCGACCTCGATCCCGCCGACGAGCTCGACCAGGTTCTCCAGGAAGGGCGTGTCCAGGCGCCAGGTGCCGCCGATGTGCGTGCCGAGCACCGAGTCGAGTGCCTCGCGGGTGCCGAGGCCGCCTGCCTCGACCGCCTTGCCGAGGCCGGTGGCGGTCCCGTCGGCGCCGGACACGCCGAGGGTGTTGGGCAGTAGGACGGTGGCGCCCTGCTGGGCGGTGACGTTGTCGACGAGCAGCGCCGAGGAGGTGCCGCCCTTCTTGGTGTTGTGCAGGTGGACGACGATCATGTCGCGCTTCTGTGCCCCGGCGTCGGCGGCCGCGGGGGCCTTGCCGCGCCCGGGAGCGTCGAGGAAGGGCAGCTTGCCCGCGTACCAGAGGTAGCCCATGCCGCCGACGACGAACAGGGCGAGGACGACGATCAGCGCCACCACCCGGTTGCGGCCGCGGCGGCGGGCCTCCTCGCGGCGCTCGGTCCGGCTCTCGGTGAACTTGAGCCAGTCGATGACGTCCTCGGAGTCCTCGTCAGGCTGGTCGATGAAGGCGAACATCTCGGTGCGGTAGTCCCGGCCCGCCTCGCGCTCGCGCTCGGGCTCGGCCTCGGGCCGCCGCGGTTCGGGGACCTGCGGCGTCCGCAGCCGCTCGGCCTCCGGCTCCGGTGCCATCTGCTCCGGGGACATCTGCTGCGGGATCCACTGCTGGGTCTGCTGCGTGTCGTACCCGTAGCCGGGGGCGGCGGGAGGCTGGGAGTACTGCTGCTGCCCGTATTCCTGGGCAGGCTGTTCGTAGTACTGCTGCTGCGGCTGTTGGCCGTAACCCTGCGCCTGGGCCTGGTAGTCGTAGCCGTACTGCTGCTGCCCGTACTCGGGGGCGGGCTGCGCGGGCGCCTGGCTGTACACCGGCCGCCCGTACGCGTCGTAGCCGACGAGCTGCTGCTCGTGGGCGGCGTACGGGTCGTACGGCTCCTGTCGGTCGTTCACCGCGGGGCCCCTCTCTCCGGAAGCTCAGGCTCCCCGGTACAGCTCACGCTTGTCGATGTAGCGCACCACGCCGTCCGGCACCAAGTACCAGACAGGATCACCCTTGGCGACCCGGGCACGGCAGTCCGTGGACGAAATGGCCAGGGCGGGCACCTCGACGAGGGAGACGCCGCCCTTGGGCAGCCCGTCGTCGGTGAGCACGTGGCCCGGCCGGGTGACCCCGATGAAATGGGCGAGCGAGAAGAGCTCGTCGGCGTTCCGCCAGGTCAGGATCTGGGCGAGCGCGTCGGCGCCGGTGATGAAGAACAGGTCGGCGTCGTCGTTCAGCGCCTTCAGGTCGCGCAGGGTGTCGATCGTGTACGTCGGCCCGCCGCGGTCGATGTCGATGCGGCTCACCGAGAACTGCGGGTTCGAGGCGGTGGCGATGACCGTCATCAGGTAGCGGTCCTCGGCGGGCGACACGGCCCGCTGCGACTTCTGCCACGGCTCGCCGGTCGGCACGAACACCACTTCGTCGAGGTGGAACAGGGCGGCCACCTCACTGGCGGCCACCAGGTGTCCGTGGTGGATCGGGTCGAATGTGCCGCCCATCACGCCGAGCCGGCGCTTGACCGGACCGGTAGGCATCTCCTGCTCTCCCATGAGCGCAGAGCCTACTGGCCCGGCGGTACCGGCGGCCTCGGCGAGAGTGCTAAATCACGGGCCTAGCGGTCGCGGTTCAGGCGGGTGGTGATCCACAGCATCAGGCACAGGACGAGGAACGCGCCGCCGCCGGTCACGTAGGGGTTGAGGCTGTCGTGGTTGCCGCCGTGCTGCTCGGCCCCCTCCGAGGCGAGGACGACCAGGTTGTGGGCGGTGGAGGAGAGGCTCATCAGGCAGGTACCTATCGAGTCGGGGAGCGGGCGGAGACTTCGCTCACATCGTATGCGGGGGCCTGGGGCACGCTCACGCCGACTCAGGCGTTGGAGAGGATAGACGCAAGTCCGGTCAGGCCGATCCAGGGGAGGGCGCTATGACGCAGACAGGATTCGAGAAGGTGCCGGCGCGGGACCGCAAGAGGTTTCCCGGCATCTCCTCACGCGCGTACGAGCATCCGGCGGACCGCTCGGCGCTGGTCGCGCTGCGCAAGCTGAGCGGCTTCGACACGGTGTTCAAGGCCCTGAGCGGGCTGCTTCCGGAGCGCAGTCTGCGGCTGCTGTTCCTGTCCGACACGGTGCGGGTGGGCGAGACGCAGTTCCCGCACCTGCACGAGATGCTCCGCGACGCCTGTTACATCCTGGACCTGGAGAAGGTCCCGCAGATGTACGTGCAGCAGGACCCGAAGCCCAATGCCATGTGCATCGGGCTGGACGAGCCGATCATCGTGGTGACGACGGGCCTGGTCGAGCTGCTCGACGAGGAGGAGATGCGGGCGGTGGTGGGCCACGAGGTGGGCCACGCGCTGTCGGGGCACTCCGTGTACCGCACGGTCCTGCTGTTCCTGACGAGTCTGGCGCTGAAGGTGGCGTGGATCCCGCTGGGCAACGTGGCGATCACCGCGATCGTGACGGCGCTGCGGGAGTGGTTCCGCAAGTCCGAGCTCTCCGCCGACCGGGCCGGGCTGCTGGTGGGGCAGGACGTGCAGGCCTCGATGCGCGGGCTGATGAAGATCGCGGGCGGCAACCACCTCCACGAGATGAATGTGGACGCCTTCCTGGCCCAGGCCGAGGAGTACGAGGCGAGCGGCGATCTGCGCGACTCCGTGCTGAAGATCCTGAACATGCTGCCCCGGACGCACCCCTTCACCACGGTGCGGGCGGCCGAGCTGAAGAAGTGGTCGGAGAACCGCGACTTCCAGCGGATCATGGACGGCCACTACCCGCGACGGGACGAGGACAAGGACACCTCGGTGACCGATTCCTTCCGGCAGTCCGCAGCGCACTACGCCGACTCGGTGCGTACCAGCAAGGATCCGCTGATGAAGCTGGTGGGCGACATCGCGGGTGGCGCGGGCGACCTGGGCGGCAAGCTCCGCGACAAGTTCACCGGCGCCGGTACGGGCGCCGGTACGGGTTCCGCCGGCGGCCCGGACGGCAAGGGCGGGGCTACGGAGCAGGGCTGACCGGGGTCGCCACGGGGCCCTCGGGCTGCGCGAGGACGCCGCACAGTCCGGCGGTGCGCCTCGAAC
Organism: Streptomyces sp. NBC_00190; assembly: GCF_036203305.1. Lineage (GTDB taxonomy): Bacteria > Actinomycetota > Actinomycetes > Streptomycetales > Streptomycetaceae > Streptomyces. The sequence goes on from NZ_CP108131.1 coordinate 2,915,372, forward strand.
GGCCGGTGGCGTAAGGGTCGCTCGCGGCGGGGCCCACGGTGGTCGGGCCGGCTCCGGCGAGGAGCGGGCGGAAGCCTGCGGCCGGGTCGCTGGAACATGCCTGCGGTCCGGCCATCACGTAGGCAGAGACCAGCTCCGCCCGCCGGGCGCCCAGGTCCTCCCGGTCGAAGCGCAGCCGCAGCTCGCGCCGGATCGTGAAGAGCGAGGCGCCGTCCGCAGCGGCCGGGGCTCCGGTGGTGGGGCGTACGGCGTACACGAAGGTGTGATCGGTGGTCACCTCCAGCAAGTCGGGGGTGACCTCCTCGAAGGCGAGCAGGCCGCTCACGCGGACCCGGGAGTCGGCCACGACGGCGGTGCCCGGGTCGAAGCGGACCAGCCAGCCGGTGGCCGCGTGGCGGCCGTCGCCGGAGGGCGTGGTCATGCTGCGGTCGAACTGGGCGAGCTGGTCGGGGTCGAGCAGGACCCGCACCGGCCGGGAGGCGGTGCCGGCCAGGACGTCGGGGTCCAGCGAGGACTGCACCAGGTAATCCTTGGCGATGGACAGCGCGGTGACGACCTGGGCGTCGGTGAAGTGGTGCGTGCGGCGCACGGCCGGCAGGGTGATTCCGGCCGCCCCGACGCGGTAGTCGGCGGCGGGGCTGTTCGCGTACAGGTCGGAGGGCCGCCCGCCGGGCACGGTGGAGCTGGGCGCGAGCGGGACGACGGTGCTGTTGAACGGCTCGGCGGGACCGCCGGGCGGTGGCACGTACGGGTTGCGCAGCCCCAGGTAGACGGCGGCGGCGAAGGCCGTGGCGATGAGCAGCACGAGCAGCATGCCCTGCCGGGCACCACGGCCGGGGGTGCCGGTCCGGGAGCCGGGGCCGCCGGTCGACCAGAGGGAGCGGCTGCGGACGGCCCGGGCGTGCTCGCCCATGCGTTCCTGGGCGGAGTACTCCTGAAGGCGGGCAGCCCGGACGAAGTCCTCGTCGAACACGACCGAGCGGTATTCGTCCGACCGGAACTCGTCGTCACCGCCGCCGATGCCGTCGGGGGTGCCGTTGGGTGGATCTCCTGGTACGGCCATCGCTTCTCCCCGCTGTCCCCGCTTCAGAGAAGCCCCCAGCTCCTGGGTATGCGAGTGGGGTCGTACCTTCAGGGTTGGCGGTGGGAGGGGTACGTAAACGCACCGATGCCGGTGACTTCCTTCCGTGGGGTGCTGGCGGGCGCCGGGGCGGGGTCCGTCTCGCCCGCGGCGCTGCGGTAGACGGCGCTGAAGGCGAGGGCGACCATGCCGAGGCCCATCACGAAGGCGAGCACCCAGGCGACGGGACGGAGCCACGGCGAGCGGCCGCGGTAGGGGCGCAGACTGCCGCCGTAGGCCCCGTACGGGCCGTCGGCACTGCCGCTGCCTCGCTCGTACGCCCAGCCGTCGTCGTGGCCGTACCCCTCGGGGTGGCCGTATCCGTAGCTGTCGTAGTCGTCGTCGCCCGTCCATCCGCCGGCGACCGCGCGGGCGGCTTCGGCCTCCGCGCGTGCCCGGTCGGCCGCCCGCTGGCGCTCGGCGGCGCTCGGTTCATGGATCTCGGCGTTCCGGACGAAGTCCTCGTCGAACACCACGGAGGCGAAGTCCTTGTCCGCGCCTCCGCGGTCGTCGTCGGGCTCCCCGTCGTCCGGGAACGGCTTGCCCCCCACGTCGTCCGGCACAGGACCAGGGTAGACCTGGGGGGCTGCTTTGGGCAGGGCGTATGCCGAAATCCGGCCACCCCGTGTTCAGCCCTCGGTTACCGGATGTGACCGTCGCCGGTGACGATGTACTTGGTGGAGGTCAGTTCGGGCAGGCCCATCGGGCCCCGGGCGTGCAGTTTCTGGGTCGAGATCCCGATCTCGGCGCCGAAACCGAACTGGCCACCGTCCGTGAACCGGGTGGATGCGTTCACGGCAACCGTGGTCGAGTCGACCAGCTGGGTGAAGCGCCGGGCGGCGGCCTGCGAGGTGGTGACGATGGCCTCGGTGTGGCCGGATGTCCAGCGGCGGATGTGGGCGACGGCGTCGTCGAGGGAGTCCACGACACCGGCGGCGATGTCGTAGGAGAGGTACTCGGCGGCCCAGTCCTCGTCCGTGGCGGGCAGGGCGGTGGCCTTGGTGCCCTCGGCGGCGGCGAGCACCCGGGCGTCGCCGTGGACGGTCACACCGGCGTCGGCGAGGGCGTCGAGGGCGCGCGGCAGGAAGGCGTCGGCGATGTCGCGGTGGACGAGGAGGGTCTCGGCCGAGTTGCAGACGGAGGGCCGCTGGGCCTTGGAGTTGACGAGGATGTCCACAGCCATGTCCAGGTCGGCCTGGGCGTCGACATAGACGTGGCAGTTGCCGGTACCGGTCTCGATGACCGGGACGGTGGACTCCTCGACCACGGTCCTGATGAGGGAGGCTCCGCCGCGCGGGATGAGCACGTCGACGAGGCCGCGGGCGCGCATCAGCTCGCGGACGGAGTCGCGGGACTCGCCGGGGACGAGCTGGATCGCGTCGGCGGGCAGGCCGGCGCTTTCGACGGCGTCCCGCAGGATGGCGACGAGGGCGGTGTTGGAGGCGTAGGCGGAGGAGGAGCCGCGCAGGAGGACCGCGTTGCCGGACTTCAGGCAGAGGGCGGCGGCGTCGACGGTGACGTTGGGGCGTGCCTCGTAGATGATGCCGACGACGCCGAGCGGGACGCGGATCTGGCGGAGGTCGATGCCGTTGGGGAGGGTGCTGCCGCGAACGACTTCGCCGACGGGGTCGGGGAGGGCGGCGACGTCCCGTACGTCGGAGGCGATGGCGGCGACCCGCTCGGGGGTGAGGGTGAGGCGGTCGATGACGGTCTCGCTGGTGCCGGCGGCACGGGCCTTGCCGGTGTCGACGGCGTTGGCCTCGATGATCTCGGCCGTACGGGCCTCCAGCGCGTCGGCGATCGCCAGCAGGGCCGTGTCCTTGGCGGACCGCGGGAGGGGAGCGATGACGGCGGCGGCCGTACGGGCGGCGCGGGCCGTTGCGAGGACGGGCGAGGTGGCGGCATCGAGCGAGGTCATGCCGCCCAGGGTAATCCCCGGCCGTGGCCGTGCCGACGGGGTTCCACCCCGCGAGACGGCCTCCGCGGCCTGCCGCTGTGCGGGCCGCGGCGGTGCGGACGGCACGGGCGGCACGGCGGCGGGGCGGCGCGGTCAGTAGGGGTGCACTCCGACGGGGTGGGCCGGGGGCGGGCCGTAGCCTTCGGCCACCCGCTGGTGGTAGGTGGCGCGGTCGATGACCTCCAGGCCGACGATCTCCCACGGCGGGAGCTGCGCCGAGGAGCGGTGTTCGCCCCACAGGCGCAGGGCGACGGCCGCCGCGTCGTGGAGGTCGCGCGCCTCCTCCCAGTAGCGGATCTCCGCATGGTCGTCGGCGTACCGGCTGGTCAGCAGGAAGGGGTGGTCGTGGGCCAGTTGTTCCAGCCCTCGCCGGACCTCGGACAGCGACGCCGGTTTGCCGGAGACGCTCAGGGTCACGTGCCACAGGCGGGAATCCGTGGCCCGGTCGTCCCGTCCCTCTTCGCCGCCGTCACCGTCGCCCGGCCCGACGCTGGTCAGCGCTCGCCTCACCAGTCGCCTCCTGTCTCCGCCGCGCATGTCGCCCGCCCCTCACAGTTGACCAGTCCACGGGCCCCCGCGCGGCGGTTTTACCTAACCTCAGCCCTGGAGCAGCACCAGATCGTCCCGGTGGACGACCTCTCGTTCGTACGCGGATCCCAGTTCCCGCGCGAGCTCTCGGGTGGAGCGGCCGAGGAGCTGGGGGAGCTCCTTGGCGTCGAAGTTGACCAGGCCCCGGGCGACCGCCCGGCCGTCGGTGGCCCGCAGTTCGACGGGGTCCCCGGCGACGAAGTCGCCCTCGACCGCCGCGATGCCCGCCGGCAGCAGCGAGCTTCCGCGCTCCGTGACGGCGCGCACCGCCCCGTCGTCGAGTACGAGGTGTCCCTGCGGGGTCGACGCGTGCTGGAGCCAGAGCAGCCGGTCCGCCGAGCGGCGACCGGTGGAGTGGAAGAACGTGCCGGTACCCCGGCCGGCCAGGGCGTCCGCGGCCTGGCTCGCGGAGGTCAGTACGACCGGGATCCCGGCGGCCGCCGCGATCCGCGCCGCCTCGACCTTGGTGACCATGCCGCCGGTGCCCACGCCCGCCTTGCCCGCGCTGCCGATGGTGACGTGCGCGATGTCCTCCGGGCCGCGGACCTCCTCGATGCGGGTGGTGCCGGGCAGCGACGGGTCGCCGTCGTAGAGGCCGTCCACGTCGGAGAGGAGGACGAGGAGGTCCGCGCGGACGAGGTGGGCGACCAGGGCCGCCAGGCGGTCGTTGTCGCCGAAGCGGATCTCGTCCGTGGCGACGGTGTCGTTCTCGTTGACGACGGGGAGGGCCCCCATCTCCAGGAGCTGGTCCAGGGTGCGGTACGCGTTGCGGTAGTGGGCGCGGCGGCTGGTGTCGTCGGTGGTCAGGAGCACCTGGCCGACGCGGACGCCGTACCGGGCGAAGGAGGCCGTGTACCGGGCGACGAGCAGTCCCTGTCCGACGCTGGCGGCGGCCTGCTGCCGGGCCAGGTCCTTGGGGCGGCGGCGCAGGCCGAGCGGGGAGAGTCCGGCGGCGATGGCTCCGCTGGAGACGAGGACGATCTCCTTCTCACCGCCGCTGCGGGCCTTGGCCAGGACGTCCACCAGCGCGTCCACCCGGTCGGCGTCGAGTCCGCCGGCCGCGGTGGTCAGGGAGGAGGAGCCGACCTTGACCACGATCCTGCGGGCGTCCACGACACCTTGCCTAGCCGCTGACACGTCTGTCCCCTTGCCCCTTGCCGAAATGCCTGCCACCTCAATCTACGGGGTGGTGGACAGCGGCCGCTCAGGGGTTTCAGACCGTGGACGAGGTCCTGGTCCGCTCCTGCTCCGCGGCCCGGGCGGCCCCGGGGACGAGGATCTTGCGGGAGAGCAGGAAGGTGAACGGGATGGCCACGACCGCCGCGACCAGCGGGGCGATCCGGGTGTCCATCCCGGCCCAGGTCACCAGGGCGTAGAGACCCGCCGACTGGATGACGTAGTTCGTGACGTTGGTCAGCGGAAAAAGAAGGAACTTCTTCCACGTCGGCCGGGTCCGGTAGGTGAAGTAGGTGTTCATGAAGAACGAGCCGACCATCGCCAGCACGAAGGCGAGGGAGTAGGCGGCGAAGTACGGCATCCACGGGTGCAGGAGCAGGTAGATGCCGAAGAAGGTGGCGGTGTTGACCCCGCCCACGAGGGCGAAGCGGACGATCTGGCCGAGCTGGTCCTTGCGGCTCATCGCGTGCTGCGCTCCGAGATCGTGGGCTCCGCCACTCGCGGCGCCCGGGCGGTGCGCGGGAGCGGGTCGGCGCCGTGTGCTTCCTTCACCAGGAAGTGCGGGCGGCGCTTGGTCTCGTAGTAGATGCGGCCGATGTACTCGCCGATCAGGCCCAGCATGATCATCTGTACGCCGCCGATGCCGGCGATCATCGCGACCAGGGTGACGTAACCGGGCGAGTCGACACCGTGGGTCATCGCCTTGATCGTGATCCACAGGGCGTACAGGCCGGTCAGCGCGACCAGCGACACGCCGAGCCAGATCCCGATCCGCAGCGGCCTGTTGTTGAAGGAGATCAGGCCGTCCATGCCGTAGTTCAGCAGGGAGCCGAACTTCCACTTCGTCTCGCCGGCCTCGCGCTGCGCGTTCTGGTAGTCGAAGTGGACCGTGTCGAAGCCGATCCAGGAGAACAGGCCCTTGGAGAAGCGGTTGCACTCCGGCAGCGACAGCAGCGCGTCCACGGCCGGGCGCGAGAGCATGCGGAAGTCGCCGACCCCGTCGGCGAGCTCGACGTCGACCCAGCGGTTCACGCCGCGGTAGTACAGCCGGCTGAGCGCGGAGCGGAGCTTCTTGTCGCCCTCGCGCGTGCGGCGGGCGATGATCTGGTCGTGACCCTGCCGGTAGAGGTCGAGCATGGTCGCGATGAGCTCCGGCGGGTGCTGCAGGTCCGCGTCCATGATCACGACGGCGTCGCCGGTGGCCTCGCGCAGACCGGCGAGCATGCCGGCCTCCTTGCCGAAGTTGCGGCTGAAGGAGACGTACCGGGTCTCCTTCCCGTGCTCGGCGGCGATCTTGCGCAGCTTGTCGAGGGTGCCGTCGCGGCTGCCGTCATCGACGTAGCAGACCTCGTACTCGACGGGCAGGGTGTCCAGGACCCTGCGGATCTCGACGTCGAAGCTGTCGATGACGGCCTCTTCGTTGTAGCAAGGGACAACTACGGACAGCTTCGTCATGAACACTTCCTGCTGGGTCCGAACGGGTGATTGTCGGCGACCGGACCCGCCACTCACCTCTTCCTTAGAAGTATGCACGGCGAGAGTGGGCCTGCCGGAGTCGAGGGCGGCACGCGGTAGCGTGGACGAGATAAGCGGAATGAGCTGAACGAAACGCAACGAAACGAAGGGATCGAGGTGCACGTGCCCGACGTCTCCGTGGTCGTCATCGTCTACAACGACGCAGAGCGTCTGTCGACAGCAGTCCAGTCGGTTTTGGACCAGACCCTGCACGGGGTCGAAGTCGTGATCGTCGACGACTGCAGCAAGGACCGCTCGTACGCGGTCGCCCAGGAACTGGAGTCCGCGCACCCGGGGAGAGTGCGTGCCTTCCGGCTGCCCGAGAACAGCGGCGGCTGCGGCGCGCCCCGCAACCACGGCATCCAGCAGGCCACCGGCAAGTACGTCATGTTCCTGGACAGCGACGACGTACTGGAGCGCAACGCCTGCCGGAACATGCTGGACGCCGCCGAGCGCACCGGCTCCGACCTGGTATCGGGCATGTGCGTGCGCGTGCACCTCGACAACCGGTGGGGCAAGACCACCGAGTGGTACCCCTGGATCTACTCGCGCACGCGCACGCTGGAGTCGATCACCGACTTCCCCGACCTGCTGGTCTACGACACCCTCTCCACGAACAAGTGCTACCGGCGCGAGTTCCTGCTGGAGCAGGGCCTGGAGTTCCCGGTCGGCATCCACTACGAGGACCTGCTGTTCTCCGCCCAGGCGTACGTGGCCGCCCGCCGTATCACGCTGATCCCGAACCGCGTCTACTTCTGGAACGTGGTCGAGAAGTCCGCGGCGAAGTCGATCAGCAACCGGCGCCACGAGATCGCGAACTTCGTCCACCGGATGGAGATCCACCGGCGCGTCGACCAGCTGCTCGCGGCCAAGGGCCACACGGACATCAAGTCCGCGAAGGACGCCAAGTTCCTCAAGCACGACCTGGTCCTGCACCTGCGCGACCTGCCGCTGCTGAGCGACGAGTACCGCCAGGAGTTCGCCCGCCTCGCCAACGGCTACCTCGCGGGCATCGACCCGGCCGCGTACGAGAACGTCACCTACCTCCAGGCCATCTGCGCCTACCTGCTCGGCAAGGAGGACTGGGACAACCTGCTCCCGGCCGCCGACGCCATGACCAACAAGGGCCGGCTCTCCTCCTCCCTCGCGGAGCGCGACGGGCGCGTCTACTGGTGCGGGCAGCATCTCGACGACGCCGAGGCCCGCCGGATACTGGACGTCACCGAGCAGGGCTTCCACACCGCCCCGCTCGCCTCCCTCCAGCTGGGCAACCGCCTGACCTCGTACGAGGACGACGGGCGCGGCACCGTCACGCTGTCCGGCGCCGTCGTGAACCCGCTGGGCCGGATCCCGGCCGACGCGGAACTGAAGGCCTCGCTCGAATTCCGGGCCCGTCGGCAGATCGGCGTGCGCTCGTTCAGCTTCCCGGTGACGACCGTGCGCCACGCCGGTGACACGATCGAGTGGACCGGTACCGCCGACGTCGGCAGCACCGTCCGCCCCCTCGGCATCATCGACGCCGTCTGGGACGTCCGGCTGAAGCTGACCGCAGGGAACGACCGGGTCACCACCCGGGTGTCGGTCGGCGGTGTCGACCTGGAGTCGGCGGCCCGCCTGCGCGTGCGGCCCCGGCTGACCCGGCTGGTCTCCGACCGCTTCGAGCCGGAGGTCACCAAGAAGGGCAACCTCTCCTACGTCCTGACCGCCGAGAGCGCCGCCGCCGTCCGCACTCAGAGCCTGATCAACAACGCCATACAGGGCAGGACGGCGGGCGTGGTCAAGCGGGGCCTGCGCAAGGCCCTGCGGGTCCGCCGGAGCATGGGCTCCGGCGAGCAGAAGGTGAAGCTCTACCACGAGGTCTTCTCGAAGCTGCCGATCAAGAAGGGCACGGTCGTCTTCGAGAGCCACATGGGCAAGCAGTACAGCGACAGCCCGAAGGCGATCTACGAGGAGCTGGTCCGCCAGGGCGCCCCGTTCGAGGCGATCTGGTCGTACGCAGGTGCCAAGCCCACCGGCTTCCCCAAGGAGGCCACCCTGGTGCGGCGCTGGAGCTGGCCGTACCTGCGCGCCCTGGCCCAGGCCGAGTACTGGGTCGACAACCAGGGCTTTCCGCTGGCCCTCGCCAAGCGCCCGGGAACCACGTACATCCAGACCTGGCACGGCTCCGCGCTCAAGCGCATGGGCTTCCACGAGCCCCGCACCAAGGCGCAGGGCCGCGCGGGCCAGAAGCGCTTCCAGGCGGCCGTCGACCGCTTCGACCACTTCCTGATCCGGTCCGAGCACGACACCCGCACCCTCGCCAAGGGCTTCCGGCTGCGCGACGAGGTGCTGCTGCGCACCGGCTACCCGCGCAACGACGCCCTCGTCGAGGCGCAGCGCGCCGAGGCGGACAGCGGTGAGCGGGTACGCGGCCCCCTGGCGGCCGAACTCGGCATCGACCCGGACAAGAAGGTGCTGCTGTACGCGCCGACCTTCCGGGCCGGCGCGGACGGCGCGGTCGAGGGGTTCAGCTTCCCGTTCGACGTGGAGGAGTTCGCCGACCGGCTCGGCGACCGCTTCACGCTGCTGGTGCGGACCCACTACCTCAACAGCGTCTCGCTGCCGCCGTCGGTCGCGGGCCGGGTCATCGACGTGTCCCGGCACCACGACATCACCCCGCTGCTGGCCCTCGCCGACGGACTGATCACCGACTACTCGTCCGTGATGTTCGACTACGCGGTCCTGGACCGGCCGATGGTGTTCTTCGCGTACGACTACGAGAAGTACGCCAACGACATCCGCGGTACGTACTTCGACCTGAAGGAGAAGGCCCCGGGCCCGGTGGTGGCGACGGCGGACGAACTCCTGCAGGCCCTCGCCGCCTTCGAGGAGGCGGACGCCAAGTACGCGGAGGCGCGGCAGCGCTTCCTCACCGAATTCGGCGAGTACGACCGCGGGGACGCCGCCCGCCAGATCGTCGAGAAGTTCTTCACCAGGAGCGGCAAGTGAGCCAGCAGACCGCCACCCCGGGCGGCCGTGACATCTTCCTCGTCTCCAACAACGTCGACGAGCTCGGCGGCGTGACCACCTGGTCGCACCAGATGGCCCGGCTGTTCACCGAGCGCGGGCACCGGGTGCACATCGTCGGCATCGCCCCGGTCGCCGAGGAGGTCCGGCAGAAGCTCCCGCAGGACCTGCCATACGAGATGACCACGCTGTACGACGCCCACCCGCCGGCCGCGCGCCGGCTGCACGGGATCAAGGGCCGGCTGAACGCGCCCGAGCGGCGCCGCCAGGCGGCCCGGCGGGCGGGCATGCGGGCCAAGGCGGAGCGGCTGAGCGAGCTGCTGCGCGCCGCGCGCCCGGGCGGTGTCGTGATCGTCACCCAGGTCTGGGCGATGGAGTGGGTGGCGCTCGCCGACACCAAGGGACTCAGCGTCATCGGCATGAGCCACGAGTCCTTCCAGGCCAGCCAGAAGTCCACCCGCGGTGAGCGGGTCCGCCGCCACTACCCCGAGGTCGACCGGCTGCTGGTGCTGACGGCCGAGGACGCGGACCTGTGGATCCGGGCGGGCATGGAGAACGTCGGGAGCATGCCGAACCCGCTGCCCTTCATGCCGGACTCCCCCGCCCCGCGCACGGAGAAGGTCGTCGCGAGCGTCGGCCGCCTCGCCTTCGAGAAGGGCGTGGACCTGCTGCTCGACGCGTGGGCCGACGCCGCCCCGCACCACCCCGATTGGGTACTGCGGATCTACGGGGCGGGCCTGGAGGAGCCGACGCTGCGGGCGCACTGCACCTCGCTGGGGCTGGACGACTCCGTGGAGTGGATGGGCAGCACCGACGACGTGCTGGGCGCGCTGCGCGGGGCCTCGGTCTTCGCTCAGGCCTCGCGGGCCGAGGGCTTCCCGATCACGCTGCTGGAGGCGATGGCGGCGGGCGTGCCGGTGGCCGCCTTCGACTGCGCGCCGGGCGTACGGGAGATCGTCGAGCACGGTGAGGACGGGCTGCTGGCCCGGCTCGGCAACACGATGGAGCTGGCCGGGCACCTGGACGCGCTGATGTCGGACCGCGAGCTGCGCGACCGGCTCGGCGACACCGCCTTCCAGTCGGTCAAGCGGTACTCCAGCGCCGAGATCACCGACCGGTGGGAAGTCCTGTTCTCCTTCCTGGAGCGCTGAACACCCCACGGCACACGACGAAGCCGCCCGCCCCGGACACCTCCGGGCGGGCGGCTTCGTCGTGTGCCGCCCACGATCAGGGCTTGTGAACGTCCTTGTGCGCGATCTTGTGAGCAGCCTTGTTGGCTTCCCAGCCGGCCCACGCGGAGGTGACCATCTCTCGGACGTCGTGCCGGGCCTTCCAGCCCAGCTCGGCGGTGATCTTGTCGGCCGAGGCCACGACCTTCGCCGGGTCGCCTGCGCGGCGCGGGACGATCACCGGCGGGATGTCGTGCCCGGTGTGGGTGTTCAGGAGCTCGACCATCTCGGCGACCGAGACGCCTTCGCCGCGCCCGATGTTGACGGTGAGGTCCTTGTAGTCCCCGGCAGCCGCCCACTCGGCGAGCTTGCGGGCCGCCGCCACGTGGGCCTCCGCGAGGTCCTCGACGTGGATGTAGTCGCGGATGCAGGTGCCGTCCGGGGTCGGGTAGTCGTTGCCGAAGATCTTGGCGCCCTGGCCCGCGTCGTAGCGCTCGAAGACCATCGGGACCAGGTTGAAGACGCCGGTGTCGGCGAGCTCGGGGGTCGCGGCACCCGCCACGTTGAAGTAGCGCAGGCAGGCGGTGGCGATGCCGTGCGCCTTGCCGGCGGCGCGGATCAGCCACTCGCCGGCCAGCTTGGTCTCGCCGTACGGGCTCAGCGGCGCGCACCGGGTGTCCTCGGTGACCAGGTCCACGTCGGGCATGCCGTAGACGGAGGCGGAGGAGGAGAAGAGGACGTTGCGGATGCCCGCTTCGGCCACGGCCTGGAGCAGGACCGTCAGGCCCTGCACGTTCTCGTGGTAGTAGTACAGCGGCTTCTCGACGGACTCGCCGACCTGCTTCTTGCCCGCGAGGTGCACCACGCCGGTGATCTTGTGCTCGCGGAAGGTCTTCTCCAGGATCAGCCGGTCCAGGACCGAGCCGACCACCAGCGGTACGCCCTCGGGGACGCGATCCTCGTTGCCCGTGGAGAGGTCGTCGAGGACGACCACCTTCTCCCCCGCGAGCAGCATCGCCCGGACGACGTGCGCGCCGATGTATCCGGCGCCACCGGTGATCAGAAACGTCATGTGTATCTCCCTGGTCCTGTCCGATTTCGGTGTGAAAAGAGGGCCTTCAGCCCGTCCCGCGGCCTGCCCGAGCCCGGTGGAGGCGGTTGCGTACGAGGTAGAGCGCGCCCTCGGCGCCGGGCGCCAGGCGCAGCGCGAGGGCGCCGGCCCCCGTGCGGTACGGCTGCGCCAGCAGCACACCGTACCGGCTGCTGGGCAACGCCCGGCGGCGGAGCAGCCGGCCCCGGGGGCGCAGGGAGGTGAACGCGGAGGTGCCGTCGGCGCACTGCACGCCCACCGCGACGTTCCACGCCTGCATCCGGCGCAGCCCCTGCCGACGGCCCGTGACGGCCAGGTCGGCGAGGCGGAAGGGCAGCAGCGCGACCCACCCGCCCTTCTGGTCGGGGCGCAGTTCCACCGGCTGGGCCAGGACCGGGTCGCCGCCGGCCCGGGGCAGGAAGCGCAGCTGCGCGGTGAGCGGACCGGCCTCGGCGAGGCGCCCGTACAGGTCGTGCACGTGGATCCGGACGGCGCCCCGGCCGGCCGGCTCGGCGTCGACGGTGACGGGCAGTTCGGCCGTCGGCAGCGTGGCCAGGCCGTCGAGCTCGACCGGGAGCGCCTCGCTCCACACCGGCGTCCCGTCGGCGGCGGCCGCGTACGGGGGCAGCAGGCGCGGCGGCTCCGCGGCCAGCCGGGTGAGCCGCTCGATGTCGGCGGGCGGGGTCGCGGTGGCACGCAGCAACGCGACGATCCAGCGGGCGTGGGCCGCGGCGGACGCGATGTCGGCCTCGGCGAAGGTGTCGACGTACTCGCGGGTCAGCGTCCACCATGCGGCCTGGTACTCGGGGTCCCTGCCGAGCTCGCGCAGGTACATGCGCAGGTCGTACTCCAGGAACTTCACCTGGCAGGCGCTGCCCAGCACCGGGGAGGCGGCGGCGAGGGTCCTGGAGGCCGTGCGGTGGGCCTCGATGCGGGAGCGCCAGTTCGAGACGTCCTTGCGGTCCAGGGAGATCGACACCTGGGCCGCGCTGCGGCGCACGTGCCAGACGTAGACGAGGTCACCGATGACGGCGATCCGCGGGGCGGCGGCCAGGACCCGGGCGGTGAAGGCGAAGTCCTCGTAGACGAACCGGCCGTCAGGGAAGCGCAGGCCGTGCTTCTCCAGGAAGGCTCGGTCGTACAGCTTGTTGACGCAGAGGGTGTCCCGGACCAGCTCCGGGTGGTCCGCCGGCCGCTCGATGACGTCGCCGGGGGTGTAGAGCCCCGGCATCCACGGCACGTCGTGGTGCTGGGGCAGCTCGCGCCGCACGGCGGCGCCGACGGTGACCTGGGCGCGGTGCTCCTCCGCAGCGCGCACCAGGGCCTCGGCCGCGCTCGTCGGCAGGATGTCGTCGCTGTCGAGGAAGAGGACGTACGGGGCGGTCGCCACGGCGATCCCGTCGTTGCGCGGGGTGCCGCACCCTCCGCTGTTCTCCGTGCGGTGCACGACCTTGAGGCGGGGGTGTACGGCTGCCAGCTCGTCCAGCACCCGCGCGGTGCCGTCGGACGAGGCGTCGTTCACGGCGATGACCTCGGCGACCACCGGGCCCTGGGCGAGTGCCGAGGAGACGGCCTCGCCCACGAGCCCGGCGTCGTTGTACGCGATCACCACGACGGAAACGGTGGGGAGGTTGGTGCTGTTCACCCGAAGGATCCTAGGCGACCCGCGTAAGGACGCCTTCAATGCCGCCCGGGTGCCCTGCGGGGGAACGGGACTAGAACGGCCGGAACTCGTCGTACTCCTGCTGCGCCGAGTCGCCGCGCTTGGCTTCCTTCTCCTTGCGGCGCTGCGTGGCCGGGCGCGGAGCCTCCATGCGGTGGTCCTCGCCGCGGCGGCCCAGCATCTCGGCGCCGGCCATCATGGTCGGCTCCCAGTCGAAGACGACCGCGTTCTCGTCGGAGCCGATGGCCACGCCGTCGCCGGCCCGGGCGCCGGCCTTCCTCAGCGCGTCCTCGACGCCGAGGCGGTTGAGGCGGTCGGCGAGGTAGCCGACGGCCTCGTCGTTGTTGAAGTCGGTCTGGCGGACCCAGCGCTCCGGCTTCTCACCGCGCACGTTGTAGACGTCCTCGGCCTCGTCGTAGGTGACCGTGAAGCCGGCGTCGTCCACGGCCTTCGGGCGGATGACGATACGGGTCGCCTCCTCCTTCGGCTTGCGGGCACGGGCCTTGGCGATGCCCTCGGCGAGGAAGTAGGAGAGCTCCTTCAGCCCGGTACGGGCGACCGCGGAGACCTCGAAGACCTTGTAGCCGCGGGCCTCCAGGTCCGGGCGGACCATGTCGGCGAGCTCCTGGCCGTCCGGGATGTCGACCTTGTTCAGGACGACGAGGCGCGGGCGCTTCTCCAGGCCGCCGCCGTAGAGCTTGAGCTCCTCCTCGATGACGTCGAGGTCGGCGATGGGGTCGCGGTCGGACTCCAGCGTGGCGGTGTCCAGGACGTGCACGAGGACCGAGCAGCGCTCGACGTGGCGCAGGAACTCCAGACCCAGGCCGCGGCCCTGGCTGGCGCCGGGGATCAGGCCCGGGACGTCGGCGATCGTGTAGACGGTCGAGCCGGCCGTGACGACGCCCAGGTTCGGGACGAGGGTGGTGAAGGGGTAGTCCGCGATCTTCGGCTTGGCGGAGGAGAGCACCGAGATCAGCGAGGACTTGCCGGCGCTCGGGAAGCCGACGAGCGCCACGTCGGCGACGGTCTTGAGCTCCAGGACGATGTCGCCGGTGGTGCCGGGGACGCCGAGGAGCGCGAAGCCGGGGGCCTTGCGGCGGGCGGAGGAGAGCGCGGCGTTGCCGAGGCCGCCGCGGCCGCCCTCGGCGGCGACGTAGGTGGTGCCCTGGCCGACGAGGTCGGCGAGGACGTTGCCCTCCTTGTCGAGGACGACGGTGCCGTCCGGCACGGGCAGGACCAGGTCCTGGCCGTCCTTGCCGGAGCGGTTGCCGCCCTCGCCGGGCTTGCCGTTGGTGGCCTTGCGGTGGGGGCTGTGGTGGTAGTCCAGCAGGGTGGTGATCGCCTGCTCCACCACCAGGATGACGTCGCCGCCACGGCCGCCGTTGCCGCCGTCGGGGCCGCCGAGCGGCTTGAACTTCTCCCGGTGAACGGAGGCGCAGCCGTGGCCTCCGTTACCCGCGGCGACATGCAGCTCGACGCGGTCCACGAAGGTGGTCATGGTTGTTCCTCCAGTTACATGCGGGAATGTCCCGGGCAGGCCTTGCTGCCCATTAAACGTCTGTACGTACCAACACGCCGAGGGCGGACCTCTCTTCCCGGCTTGCGCCGGAAAGAGCTGAGATCCGCCCTCGGGAAGTTACGAACGCTTGATCAGCAGAAGCTGGATCAGGCGGCCGGAACGATGTTGACGACCTTGCGGCCACGGTGCGTGCCGAACTCGACGGCACCGGCCTGCAGCGCGAACAGCGTGTCGTCGCCACCGCGACCGACACCCGAACCCGGGTGGAAGTGGGTGCCGCGCTGGCGGACGAGGATCTCACCAGCGGAGACGACCTGACCGCCGAAGCGCTTCACGCCGAGCCGCTGGGCATTGGAGTCGCGCCCGTTCCGGGTGGACGATGCGCCCTTCTTGTGTGCCATGTCTCAGTCCCTCTTACTTCGCAGCCGCGGGGATACCGGTGACCTTGATCGCCGTGTACTGCTGGCGGTGACCCTGGCGACGGCGGTAGCCGGTCTTGTTCTTGTAGCGCAGGATGTCGATCTTGGCGCCCTTGTGGTGGTCCACGATCTCGGCCGTGACCTTGATGCCGGCCAGGACCCACGGGTCGCTGGTCACGGCGTCGCCGTCGACAACGAGCAGGGTCGAGAGCTCGACCGTGTCGCCAACCTTGGCAGTGGAAATCTTGTCAACCTCAACGATGTCGCCGACAGCAACCTTGTGCTGGCGGCCACCGCTGCGCACGATGGCGTACACGCGGATCTCTCTCTCACTCGGGGCGGATGCTCCTGAAGCCAGCCGCTCAGGAGGACTCCGTCTTCCGACGGGCCCACGCTGATCCGGAATGGACGAGCGGCCTCTCCCATGCCGACGCTTGCGCGTACGAAGCGGGAGGAAGGTGCTCAGGAGCGCGGCGCGCGCTGAACGCTAATCGTTCAAAACACGCCGACGGTCTAGGTTACGGGGCCGGTCCCAAGGGGTCAAACCGGCACCCGCACGGCCGTGGGCCCCGCCTCGCGGCGGGGCCCACGGTCATGCTGCTCTTCTTCGGACGCGTCGATCAGGCTTCGGTCGGAGCCGAGACGGAGGGCAGCGTCTGCTGCTCGGCCGCCGCGGTCTTCTTCGTCGCCCGCTTCGTCGCGGTCTTCTTGGTCGTGGCCGCCTTCTTGGCCACGGTCTTCTTGGCCGCCGTCGCCTTCTTGGCGGTGGTGGCCTTCTTCGCCGCGGTCGCCTTCTTGGCCGGAGCCTTCCGGGCGGCCTTCTTGGCCGGAGCGGCCTCCTCGGCCTCGGCCGGGGCCTGCGGCTCCGGCTCCGGCTCGCTCACCGGGGCCTCCACGACCACCACGGCGGCCTCCGCCGCGCCTGCCGGGGAACCGGCGGGCGCGGTGGCCTTACGGGTGGCACGGCGGCGCGGACGGGCCGGAGCGGCCTCCGCCACCGGGGCCTCCTCGGCCACGGCGACGACCGGCTCGGGCTCGGGCTCGGGCTCGGCGACGAGCGGCTCGGGCTCCGCCACGACGACCGGCTCCGGGGCCACCTCGGCCGCGGGGGCCGGGGCACCCGCCGGGGCGGTGGCCTTACGGGTCGCACGGCGACGGGTGCGGCCCTTGGGGGCCTCCTCGACGGGGGCGGCCTCCACCGTTTCCGCGGCCTCCGCGGCCTCCACGGCCTCGGCGGCCTCGGCGGCCGGCTCCAGGACCGTGTCGGCCGGCTCGGTGACCGGCTCGGCGACGACCTCGGCGACGGCCTCGGCCGCGGGGGCCGGTGCCTGCGCCGGAGCGGTCGCACCGCGCGGGGCGCCCGCCGGAGCGGTCGCCTTGCGGGTGGCACGGCGACGGTTGCGGCGGCCGCTCAGGCCCGCCGCGGCCTCCGCCTCGGCGGGGCTGCTGTACAGCTCCTCGTCCGCGACGAACTCGGGCTCGGGCAGCGCCTGCGGCGCGGCGGCCTCGGCGGCCACCTCGGCCTCGGACTCGAACTCCACCTCGACCGTCTCGACCTCGTGGTCGTGCTGGTCGAACTCCGCCTTGCCACCGCGGCGCTTGGAACGCTTGCCGTTGCCGCCGCCGCCGATCGCGGTCGGCTGCTCCATGTGCACGATGACACCGCGGCCGTTGCAGTGGACGCAGGTCTCGGAGAAGGACTCCAGCAGACCCTGGCCCACCCGCTTGCGGGTCATCTGGACCAGGCCCAGCGAGGTGACCTCGGCCACCTGGTGCTTGGTCCGGTCACGGCCCAGGCACTCCAGCATGCGCCGCAGGACCAGGTCGCGGTTGGACTCCAGGACCATGTCGATGAAGTCGATGACGACGATGCCGCCCAGGTCGCGCAGCCGCAGCTGGCGCACGATCTCCTCGGCCGCCTCCAGGTTGTTCCTGGTGACGGTCTCTTCGAGGTTGCCGCCCTGACCGGTGAACTTGCCGGTGTTGACGTCGATGACGATCATCGCTTCGGTCTTGTCGATCACGAGCGAGCCGCCCGAGGGCAGCCACACCTTGCGGTCGAGCGCCTTGGCGAGCTGCTCGTCGATCCGGTACGTCGCGAAGACGTCGACCTCGGAGGTCCAGCGGGACAGCCGGTCGGTCAGGTCCGGGGCCACGTGGTTCACGTAGCCGTGGATGGTCTCCCAGGCGCCGTCACCGCTGACGATGACCTTCGAGAAGTCCTCGTTGAAGATGTCGCGCACGACACGGACGGTCATGTCCGGCTCGCCGTACAGCAGGCTCGGCGAAGAGGTCGAGATCTGCTTCGACTTCTTCTGGATGTCCTCCCACTGGGCCTGCAGACGCTCGACGTCGCGGCGCAGCTCGTCCTCGCTCGCACCCTCGGCGGCGGTGCGCACGATGACGCCCGCGTCCTCGGGGACGATCTTCTTGAGGATGGTCTTCAGACGCGCGCGCTCGGTGTCGGGCAGCTTGCGGCTGATGCCGGTCATCGAGCCCTCGGGCACGTAGACCAGGTAGCGGCCGGGCAGCGAGACCTGGCTGGTCAGGCGGGCGCCCTTGTGGCCGATCGGGTCCTTGGTGACCTGCACCAGGACCGACTGGCCGGACTTGAGGGCGGACTCGATGCGGCGCGGCCCGTTGGCCATGCCGAGCGCCTCGAAGTTGACCTCACCGGCGTACAGGACCGCGTTGCGGCCCTTGCCGATGTCGATGAAGGCGGCCTCCATGGACGGCAGCACGTTCTGGACCTTGCCCAGGTAGACGTTGCCGACGTACGAGGTGGCCTCTTCCTTGTTGACGTAGTGCTCGACGAGCACGTTGTCCTCGAGGACGCCGATCTGGGTGCGCTCGCCGGACTGGCGGACGACCATGACTCGCTCGACGGCCTCACGGCGGGCCAGGAACTCGGCCTCGGTGATGATCGGGACGCGGCGGCGGCCCTGCTCGCGGCCCTCGCGGCGGCGCTGCTTCTTCGCCTCCAGGCGGGTCGAGCCCTTGATGGACTGGACCTCGTCTGTGCCCGAACCGGGTTCGGCCTTCTCGCGGGCCGGGCGCGGCTCGCGGACCTTGACGACGGTGCGTACGCCGTCCTCCTCGCCCGCCTCGGCGGCCTCGGCAGCGGTTTCGCCACTGCGGCGACGGCGACGGCGGCGACGGCGGCTGGAGCTGGAGCCGAGGGCCTCGTCGGCCTCGTCGAACTCGGCGGCCTCTTCTTCGCCCTCGGCCTCCTGCTCGGCGGCCTCGGCCTCTTCCTCGGCCTCTTCCTCGGCGGCCTCGTCGAGGTCGGCGGACTCGCCACGACGGCGACGACGGCCACCGCGACGGCGACGGCGCGAGGGACGCTCGCCCGACTCGTCGCCCTCCTCGAACTCGGCGGACTCCTCTTCGAGCTCAGCCTCGGGCTCCTCCTCGGCGAGTACCTCGGGGAGGGAGACCGGCGCGGACTCGGCGACCGGGGCGGCCTCGGCGGCGCCGCGCCCACGACGACGGCGGCGGCCGGCGGGCTGCGGGGCGGAGGTCTGGACGACCTCGGCCGCGGCCTCCGTCTCCTCCTCCTCGATCTCTTCGGCCGGGGCGGCGGCGCGGGCGGCCGCGGCGGCCATGGCCGCGGTCTCGGGCGTCTGGAACATCGGCTCGGCGAAGACCGGGGCCTGGAAGACGGCCACGGCGGGGCGCGCGGCACGGCGGGCACGGGCCGGGGCCGCGGGCTGGGCGCTCTCGGCGGGCTGGGCGGCGGGCTGCGCGGGGGCGGCCGGAGCGGTGGAACGGGTGGCGCGGCGGCGGCCGCCGCGCTTCGGGGAGTCCAGGGCGTCGGCCACGGTGAAGGCGCGGGCGGCGGCCTTGGGGGCCTCCTCGGCCACGGCGGGAGCCTCGTCCTCGACGGGGGCGGTGGCGGCCGGGGCGGCGACGGCGCGGGTGGCGCGGCGGCGGGCACGCGGAGCCGGAGCGGCCGGAGCCTCCTCGGCCTCCTCGACCACGGCGGCCGGGGCCTCCGCGACCGGAGCCGGGGCGGCTTCGACGACCGGAGCCGGGGCGGCCTCGGCGGCCGGGGCGGCGACGGCGCGGGTCGCACGGCGGCGGGCACGCGGAGCCGGAGCGGCCGGAGCCTCCTCGACCTCCTCGGCCACGGGCTCGGCCGGGGCGGCCACGGCCTCGGGCGCGGCGACGGCGCGGGTCGCACGGCGGCGGGCACGCGGGGCGGGAGCGGCCGGAGCCTCCTCCTCGGCCACGGGCGCGGCCTCGGCGACCGGAGCCTCGGGGGCTGCGACGGCGCGGGTGGCACGGCGGCGGGCACGCGGAGCGGGAGCGGCGGGCTCCTCGGCGACGGCGGCGGGGGTCTCCACGACCGGGGCGGCCGGGGCGGCGGCCTCGGCGACAGCCTCGGCGGCAGCGGTCTCGGGGGCGGCCACGGCGCGGGTCGCGCGGCGGCGGGTACGGGCGGGGGCGGCGGCCGGAGCGGCCTCCTCCACGGGGGCGGCCGGGGCGGCCTCCGTCACCGGGGTCGCCTCTGCGGCGGCGGCGCCGGGCGGCCCGGCGGGCCGGGAGGCGGCGCGGCGGCGCCTGCGCGGAGGCAGGTTGTCGCTCGGGCTGCCGTTGTCGGCGTTACCGGCGGTGGTGGTGTCGTTTTCGTTGTTGAGCATTGCGGGCGGTTCTCCCGTCACGCTCCCGGGCGCCGCGGCTGACTTCCGGTCCGGCACGGCTCCGCGTAATGAGCGCGGAACCGGCCTCCGGGGCGCGTTCGCCACACGGGAGCTCAGTTCATGGCCGCCGGTTCCGTACGTGTTGTCCGTACGGCCTGGCGGAAGTCTTCAGGTCAGTGCGCGGCCCGACCCAGGTGGCTCCCGAGTGCCAGGGCTGCGCGACGACGACGTTCCTTACGCGGCGGGACCTTCCGGCGCCTTCGCGTCGGCGGCTACGGCGGCCGTGGGTGGAGCGGCCGTATCAGCCTCGCGGTCGGGCGCGAGCGGGTCGGTCACCGTGCCGGACTCCTCGTCGAAGAGCCCCTGCGCCAGCCTGGTCACCGCTGAGGGGACCGGCGGCGCCAGGTCGGCCACAGCTCGGAGACCGGACAGGACGTCGTCGGGTCGCACGGCAGGTGTCAGATGCCGAACAACCAGCCGCAGTATCGCACAGGCATTGTCCAGGGGCCTATCAGCCTGGGCGGGAAGGGCCTCCAGAGTGACGACGGCGCCGCGCGTGTCGAAGGTCCGCATTCCGTTCTTGGTGCGGCGCTGCACCTCCACGGTCTCGGCGGCGAGGAAGGCCGCCACGGCCCGCTCGGCCTCGGCGGGCTCCACGCCGTCCAGGCGCAGCTCCCACACGGAGGCGGTGAGCCGGTCCGCGAGGCCCGAGGTGCGGGCCTCCACGGCGTCGATGATGTCGAGCCCGGCCGGCATCGACTCGTCGAGCAGCTCGCGGAGCTTCTCGGGGTCGCGGGGCGCGGCGAGGGCGATCTCCAGGTATTCGGCCTCGCTGCCGGTCCCGGTCGGGGCGGCGTTCGCGTACGAGACGCGGGGGTGCGGGGTGAAGCCGGCCGAGTACGCCATCGGCACCTCGGCCCGGCGCAGGGCCCGCTCGAAGGCGCGCTGGAAATCGCGGTGGCTGGTGAACCGGAGGCGGCCGCGCTTGGTGTAGCGCAGTCGGATGCGCTGCACCACCGGTGCGGGAGGCGGGCCTTCGGGCTGTCGCTTGCCCAGTGGTTCTTCTCCTTGTGCGGGGCTCCGCGGCTCGCGCGTCGCCCTGAGCGTCTGTGGGACCTGCCGGCCACGCCCTGCCTCCGGCTCACCCCTGCCGTTCGTGCAGGGAGATCTCGGGAGCGGGCGTGTTGCCTGCGGCTGTCGTACTACCCAGAGTACGCGCCCGTGACCTCGCCGGTTCCCGGGGCGGAGGACCGAAGAGCGCCTGCCGTACGGAGGCCCGCGCCTCCCGCACCGCGAGCCGCGAGCTGCGCCACACCTCTCGGACGAGGTGTCCGGCGGGAGTGAGCACCTGGCGGCGGACCCAGGCGGCGGGCCGGGCGACCAGGCCTCGCCACAGCCACAGGAGTCCGCGGCCGACGGCCCGGCTGACGCGGCCGGCGAGGTGCCAGACGGCGGCGGCGAAGTGTCCGAGGGGTGTGAGCACGTACCGGTACAGGCCCCGTGCGGCCCAGGCGACGCCCTGCCCGAGCGGGGTCAGGACGAAGCGGTACGTCCCGGCCGCGACCGGGACGACGGCGTACCGCCACAGGGCGACCCACGGCCAGACGAACAGGGCCTTCGCCAGCCAGCCCAGCGCGGCCCCGGTGCCGCGGGCCAGCCGGGCCAGGCCGTGGCCGGCCGGGACCAGGACGTACCGGTACAGCCCCTGGGCCAGCCAGGCGATGCCCCGGGCCGACGGCAGCAGCAGGTACCGGTACACGGCGGTGAGCGTCCAGACGACCGCGCCGCCGGCCGGCCGCAGCAGGTACCGGTACAGCGCGGCGGCTCCCGGGACGACCGCGTACCGCCACAGCGCCACCCAAGGCCACACGAACAGGGCCTTCGCCAGCCATCCGACCGCCTGCCCCAGGGGGACGAGGACCCAGCGCCACAGGGCGGCGCCCGCGGGCGCGAGGACGTGATCCCACAGCGCGGCCCACGGCCAGTAGAAGACGGCGAGGGCCAGCCACTTCAGGACCGTTCCCGTCCAGCGGGCCAGCCAGGCCAGTCCGCGCCCGAGCGGCGTCAGGACGTACCGGTCGAGCCGGGTGAACAGCCAGGCCACCGCGTCGCCGGCCGGGCGCAGGGCGTGGCGGTGCACGCCGCGCGCCACCAGGACCAGCAGGTCCCAGGCCATCCGCAGCGGGAGCACGATCACCACGGCCAGGATCCGCACCGGGATCCGGACGAGCGCGAAGACGCAGCCCTCGCCGCCGGGTTCCGGCTCGTGCCGGCCGTGTTTCTCCAGGTCCATACCTACGACGACGCAGCACGGGCCCGAGCCGTTGCACGTGAGATGCCCCCCACCGTTCCCGGTGAGGGGCATCTCGCGGGCTGCGTCAGCCCGAGGTCACTTCACGACCGACAGCGGCAGCAGCTTCTTGCCGGTCGGGCCGATCTGAATGTCCAAGTCGAGCTGCGGACAGACACCGCAGTCGAAGCACGGGGTCCAGCGGCAGTCGTCGACCTCGGTCTCGTCGAGGGCGTCCTGCCAGTCCTCCCAGAGCCAATCCTTGTCGAGACCGGAGTCCAGGTGGTCCCAGGGCAGGACCTCCTCGTACGTGCGCTCACGGGTCGTGTACCAGGCCACGTCCACGCCGTACGCGGGCAGCGTCTTCTCCGCCGCTTCCATCCAGCGGTCGTAGGAGAAGTGCTCGCGCCAGCCGTCGAAGCGGCCGCCGGACTCGTACACGGCGCGGATGACGTCGCCGATGCGGCGGTCACCGCGCGAGAGCAGGCCCTCGACGATGCCCGGCTTGCCGTCGTGGTAGCGGAAGCCGATGGAGCGGCCGTACTTCTTGTCGCCGCGGATCTTGTCGCGGAGCTTGCCCAGGCGGGCGTCCGTCTCCTCGGCCGACAGCTGCGGCGCCCACTGGAACGGGGTGTGCGGCTTCGGCACGAAACCGCCGATGGACACCGTGCACCGGATGTCGTTCTGGCCGGAGACCTCGCGCCCCTTGGCGATGACGTTGACCGCCATGTCGCCGATCTGGAGCACGTCCTCGTCGGTCTCGGTCGGCAGGCCGCACATGAAGTACAGCTTCACCTGGCGCCAGCCGTTGCCGTACGCCGTGGAGACGGTCCGGATCAGGTCCTCTTCCGAGACCATCTTGTTGATGACCTTGCGCATGCGCTCGGAGCCGCCCTCGGGGGCGAAGGTCAGCCCGGAGCGGCGGCCGTTGCGGGTCAGCTCGTTGGCCAGGTCCACGTTGAACGCGTCCACACGGGTCGACGGCAGGGACAGGCCCACCTTGTCGTCCGTGTAGCGGTCCGCGAGGCCCTTGGCGATGTCCGCGATCTCGGTGTGGTCCGCGGAGGACAGCGACAGGAGGCCGACCTCCTCGAAGCCCGTGGCCTTCAGCCCGCGCTCCACCATCTCGCCGATGCCGGTGATGCTTCGCTCCCGCACGGGGCGCGTGATCATGCCGGCCTGGCAGAAACGGCAGCCTCGGGTGCAGCCCCGGAAGATCTCCACAGACATCCGCTCGTGGACGGTCTCGGCGAGCGGGACCAGCGGCTGCTTGGGGTAGGGCCACTCGTCGAGGTCCATGACGGTGTGCTTGGACACGCGCCACGGCACGCCGGAGCGGTTGGGCACCACACGGCCGATGCGGCCGTCCGGCAGGTACTCGACGTCGTAGAAACCGGGGACGTAGACGTTGCCGGTCTTGGCGAGACGGAGGAGGACCTCCTCGCGCCCGCCCGGCCGGCCCTCCGCCTTCCACGTGCGGATGATCTCGGTCATGTCGAGGACGGCCTGCTCGCCGTCGCCGATGACCGCGCAGTCGATGAACTCCGCGATCGGCTCGGGGTTGAAGGCCGCGTGGCCGCCCGCGAGGACGATCGGGTGGTCGACCGTGCGGTTCCTGGCCTCGAGCGGGATGCCCGCGAGGTCGAGCGCCGTGAGCATGTTCGTGTAGCCCAGCTCCGTGGAGAAGGACAGGCCGAACACGTCGAAGGCGGAGACCGGGCGGTGGCTGTCCACGGTGAACTGCGGCACGTTGTGCTCGCGCATCAGTTCTTCGAGGTCGGGCCACACGCTGTAGGTGCGCTCGGCGAGCACGCCCTCGCGCTCGTTGAGCACCTCGTAGAGGATCATGACGCCCTGGTTGGGCAGCCCGACTTCGTACGCGTCCGGGTACATCAGCGCCCAGCGGACGTCGCAGCTCTCCCACGGCTTCACCGTGGAGTTGAGCTCACCACCGACGTACTGGATGGGCTTCTGCACGTGCGGAAGCAGGGCCTCAAGCTGAGGGAAGACCGACTCGGTCATCACGCGACTTTCGTGAAGCGGGCAAGGGGGCAGCTCTCAAGCGTACCCCCAGGCTCAGGCGCCTCCACCCACATGATCATCCCAGTGCGGCCCTCAGCCCATGTCCGGAGGCCTTCGCCCAGATGTCCGGAAGCTCCTGTTCGCGCCGTGCGGCCAGGGCCTCCTCGTGGGCATAGAGCACGCCCCAGGTGAAGGCGGACTCCCCCGCGCCCGCCGCCTGGACGGCGAGGCCGTGCAGGGCGTCGCGGGCGACCACGCTGTCCTGGTGGTCACCGAGCAGGGTCTGGACCGACTTCATCGCCTTGGCCAGGCGTTTCGCCGGTTTGCCGAGCGCGGGCGTGGCCGCCTCCGCCGCGTACCGGGCGCGCTTGGCGGCCTTGCGGGCCTCGTGCAGGGCCAGGTCGCGCTCGTGGCCCTCGGCGAGGGCGAGCGCCGTGTCGACCCGGCCGGCGAGGCGCTCGAAGTCGCGCAGCACGGCCTTCGGCAGGACGCGCTCCGCCCGGCCGCGGGCGGCCTTGCGCAGCGGGGGCGCGTCCAGCAGGACGTCGAGGGAGTCCAGCAGGGCGAGGTAGCGCGCGCTGTCGAGCGCGGCCAGGGCCCGGCGGCGGGATCCGGAGCGGCGGGTGGCGTTCCACGTCCGCAGCCGGCCGCGGACCGGGCCGAGCAGCAGGGTGCGCGGCAGTTCGTCGAGGCGGGCCTGGATCCGCTCCAGCAGGACCTCCTGGTCGCGGTCGACGCCGAGTTCGGCGGCGAGCCAGCGCAGTTCCTCGCCGATCGGGTCGGTGACGGTCCGGTCCAGCACCTTGCGGTACGTCTTGAAGGCGCTGCGCAGGCGGCGGGAGGCGACCCGCATCTGGTGGACGGAGTCCGGCAGGCCCCGCCGCACCGCCGGGTCCTGGGCGATCAGGGCGTCGAGCTGTTCGCGCAGGTACGCCAGGACGTACGCGCCCGCCGTACCGTCGGAGCCCCCGCCCCCGGGCCGGGCCGGGGGCGCCGTGCCGGTCTCGGCCAGCGCCCGGGCGAGCTTCGAGGGGGCGGCGGAGACCTTCAGCCCGGCCTTGCGGAACGTCTTCTCGACCGCGTCGAGCAGCCCGGGGTCGACCCCGTCGGCGAGCTCCACCTCGACCTCGGTCCAGTCGGCGGTGGCCTCGCCCCGCTCGGCCCGTACCGTGTCGGTGCTCAGTTCCGCGAGCACGGCTCCGTCGGCGTCCAGGAGATGGCTGACCCGGCGCGAGGAGAGGAGCCTGACCTGCGGCTCCAGCGCGGCGCCGCGTACCCGGGAGCGGAGCAGGGCGGCCAGCGGGCGCGGGACGGTGTCGTCGCCGAGCGGGGCCCCGATCTCGTCGCGCACTCCCGGGGAGACGGGCAGTTTGAGGTGCCAGCCGGCGTCGGCCCCGCCCGTTCTGCGCCGCAGGGTGAGACCGTCGGCCGCGAGCCGCTGGTCGGGGGTGTCGTAGTAGACGGCGTCGAGGTCGACGGTGCCCTGGTCGGAGACGGCCGCGATCGCGGCCGTGCCCGTCAGGTCCGGCACCCCGTGCCGGGCCGACTTCGACTGAGTGAACTCGAATTTCCGCTCGATCTCGCGTTTCGTGTCCGCCATAGACCGAACTTAGTCCTGAACGGATCACGGCGGCAGGGTGAACGGAGCATCAGGCCGACAATGGTCGCTGCACCTTGATCGACTGCAGTAGTCCGACCGCGATCCACACCGCGAACATCGATGACCCGCCGTACGACACGAACGGCAGCGGAAGGCCGGCCACCGGCATGATCCCGAGGTTCATCCCGATGTTCTCGAAGGACTGGAAGGCGAACCACGCGATGATCCCGGCGCACACGATCGTCCCGTAGAGCTCGGTGGTCTCCCGCGCGATCATGCAGGCCCGCCACAGGATGATGCCGAGCAGCAGCAGGATCAGTCCGGCCCCGACGAAGCCGAGCTCCTCGCCCGCCACGGTGAAGACGAAGTCCGTCTGCTGCTCCGGCACGAACTGGCCGGTGGTCTGTGAGCCCTTGAAGAGGCCGGAGCCGGTCAGGCCGCCGGAGCCGATCGCGATGCGCGCCTGGTTGGTGTTGTAGCCGACGCCCGCGGGGTCGAGCTCGGGGTTGGCGAAGGCCGCGAAGCGGTTGATCTGGTACTCGTCCAGGACGCCGAGCTGCCATATCAGGACGGCCCCGCCCACGCCCGAGCCGATCAGGCCCAGCACCCAGCGGTTGGAGGCGCCCGAGCCCAGCAGCACGCCGAGCACGATGACGACCATGACCATGACGGACCCGAGGTCGGGCATCAGCATGACGATGCCCATCGGGGCGGCGGCCAGGCAGAGCGCCTTGACGACCGTGCGGTGGTCCGGGTGGGTGAGGTCGCCCGCGTCCACCCTGGTGGCCAGCAGGATCGCCATGACCAGGATGATCGTGATCTTCACGAACTCGGAGGGCTGGAGGGAGAATCCGCCGCCGATCACGATCCACGCGTGGGCGCCGTTGATGGTGGCGCCGAGCGGGGTGAGCACGGCGAGGATGAGCACGAGCGAGAGCCCGTAGAGGACCGGCACCGCTCCGCGCAGGGTGCGGTGGCCGAGCCAGACGGTGCCGATCATCAGCACCAGGCCGATGCCGGTGTTCAGGGCGTGCCGGGCCAGGAAGTAGTACGGGTCGCCCTGGTTCAGCTGGGTCCTGTTACGGGTCGCCGACCACACCAGCAGGGAGCCGATGAAGGACAGGGCGAGCGCGGAGAGGAGTATCGGCCAGTCGAGCCGGCGCACCACCGAGTCGCGGGCGGTGAGTTTGGCCATCGCCCCGCGCTCGGGCGCGTACCGGGAGACGGAGAACTTGTTGGCGGTCTGCATGTCGGTTTCGGTCCTCAGTCCTGCCGCGCGGAGGGCGGCCCGGCGAGCACGGGCGGCGCCGGCTCCTCCGGGGACGGCGGCACGTACGGCCTGATCTCGGGGGAGTCGATGGAGCCGTCGGGGCGGATCTTGGGCAGTTTGGCCTCGGGCTGGAGCAGCAGGGCCTTCTTCAGGTCCTGCTTGCCCTCCATGTCGAGGCCGTAGATGGCGTTGTAGAGGGCGCGGACCGCCGGGCCGCAGGCCCCGGAGCCGGTGCCGCCCTGGGAGATCGTCATGACGATCGCGAAGTCGTCGGTGTACGTCGCAAGCCACGACGTGGTCTGCTTGCCGTACACCTGGGCGGTGCCGGTCTTGGCCCGCATCGGGATCTTGTCGAGCGGCCAGCCCCCGAACCGCCAAGCGGCGGTGCCGCCGGGCTCGACGACCATCCGCAGGCCCCTGTCGAGGTTGCCGATGGTCTCGGCGTCGACCGGCAGCCTGCCGTGGGGCTTGGGCTTGATCATATCGATGCGCTTGCCGTCGGGGCTGATCACGGCCTTGCCGACCGTGGGGTCGTAGAGGGTGCCGCCGTTGCTGATGGCGGAGTAGGCGGTGGCCATCTGGATGGGGGTGACGAGGACGTCGCCCTGGCCGATGGCGAAGTTGATGCTGTCGAACGCCTTCAGCTGGTTGCCTTCGAGGCAGCTCTCGTAGGCGATCTGCTCGACGTAGGTGCCGCCCTTCTTGCCCTGCTTGCACCAGGCGTCCTTGTTGGCCGCCCAGAAGTTCTTCTTCCAGCGGCGGTCGGGGATGCGGCCGGTCACCTCGTTCGGCAGGTCGATCCCGGTCTCGGAGCCGAGTCCGAATTCACGGGCGGTCCGGTAGAACCAGTCGTGGGCGTCCTTCTTGGGCGAGAGGCCGCCGTCGCGCTGCCACTCCTTGTGCCCGAGGGCGTAGAAGACGGTGTTGCAGGAGAACTTGAGGGCCTCGGCGAGGGTGATGGGGCCGTGCCCCTTGGACTCGAAGTTCGCGAAGCTCCGGCCGCCCATGTTGTAGGACGCGCTGCAGTTGTACTTGTCGTCGAAGGCGTAGCCGGCCCGGACGGCCGCGCTCGCCGAGACCACCTTGAAGATGGAGCCCGCGGGGGCCTGGCCCTGGATGGCCCGGTTGAGCAGCGGGTAGTTGGAGTTCTTGCTGGTGAGGTTGGCGTAGTCCTTGCCGGAGATGCCGCCGACCCAGGCGTTGGGGTCGTAGTCGGGCTGGGAGGCCATCGCGACGACGCGGCCGGTCTTGGTCTCCATGACGACGACGGCGCCCGAGTCGGCCTCGTACTTGCGGCCGGTGATGTTGTCGGTCTCCTGACGGACGGTCTTCATCGCCTGCTGGAGCTCGTACTCGGCGACGGACTGGACCCGTGCGTCGATGCTGGTGATGAGGGTGGATCCGGGCACGCCCGGGTCGGCCTCGGTCTGGTGCATGACCCGGCCGAGGTTGTCGACCTCGTACGAGGTGACGGCCGCCTTGCCGCGCAACTGCTTGTCATAGGTGCGTTCGATTCCGGAGCGGCCGACCTGGTCGGAGCGCAGATGCGGAGAGTCCGTGTCCTTGGCCTTCTGGATCTCCTCGTCGGTGACCGGCGAGAGGTAGCCGAGCACCTGTGAGGTACGGGCCCCGGCGGGTGCCGGGTAGCGGCGGACGGCGGTGGGCTCCGCGGTGATGCCGGGGAATTCCTCGGGGCGTTCGCGCAGCTGCAGCGCCTGCTGCGTCGTGGCTTCGAGGGTGATGGGAATCGGCTGGTACGGGGAGCCGTTCCAGCAGGGCTTCGGGGTCTGGGAGTCGCAGAGCCGGACCTTTTCCATGACCTCCTTGGCGGTCATGTCCAGGACGTCGGCGAGGCGCGTCATGACGCCCTTGCCCCGGTCCTTCATCTTCATCAGCGCCGTGCGGCTGGCGGAGACGACCAGGCGGGTCTCGTTGTCGGCGAGCGGCACGCCCCGGGCATCGAGGACCGACCCGCGCACAGCGGGCCGGACGACCCGCTGGACGTGGTTGCTCTTCGCCTCGTGGTAGTACTCCTCGCCGTTGCGGATCTGGAGGTACCAGAGGCGCCCGCCGAGGGTGACCAGCATCGAGAGGACGAGTACCTGGATGATGACGAGCCGGATCTGCACCCGGGAGGTGCGGCCGGTCTCCGGAACGTTGGTCACGCCTGCTCCTCCCTCACAGCTTCTTGATGCTCTTCACACCCTTGAACGGCTTGACGCCCTTTATGCGGACGGCCTTGTTGGCCCGGGACCGGGCGGTCTTCAGACGCAGGCCTCCGCGCTGGCTGCCGATGCGCAGGCCGGTACCGCCGGCCAGCCAGCCGGAGGAGACGTCGGCGGCCTTGCCGGCGGGGCCGCCGCCGGCCTCGACGGCCATCGGGTCGTTCTCGGCACGCCGGGCCAGCGCCATGATGAACGGCACGGTGAACGGCGCGAGCAGCAGGTCGTAGAGGGTGGCGGTGAACAGCAGCCCGGTCAGGCCCACGTGGCGGGCGGCCGTGTCGCCGACGAGCGCGCCCACGCTCGCGTAGAGCAGGGTGGAGCCGATCGCGGCGGCGACGACGGTGAGCATCGGGCCCCAGGCGGAACGGAACCGCCCGTTGTCGGGGCGGACCAGGCCGGCCACGTAGCCGATGACGCACAGGACGAGTGCGTACCGTCCGGCGGCGTGGTCGGCGGGCGGTGCCAGGTCGGCGAGGAGGCCGGCGGAGAAGCCGATGAGGGCGCCGCTGACGTGCCCGTACACGAGCGCGAGGGCGACGACGGTGAGCAGCACCAGGTCGGGCACGGCGCCGGGCAGTTGGAGCCGGCCGAGGACGGTGACCTGGATGACGAGCGCGACCACGACGAGGGTGGCCGAGAGCAGGATCCGGTTGAAGCGCATGGTCGGTCTGCTCCTAGTCGTCGGCCGGCTTGCCGGGCACACTGGCGGACCCCGAGGGCGTGACCGTGACGGTGACCGTGGGGGTGGGCTTGGGGGCCTCGGGCTTGGGCGGCAGGACGGCGTCGCGCGGGTCCTCGCGCGGCGGCATCACGACGACGCCGACGATGTCCAGGCGCGAGAAGCCGACGAACGGGCGTACCCAGACCGTGCGGGTCAGGTCGCCGCGCGAGGGATCGACCTTGACGACCTCGCCGATCGGCACGCCGGGCACGAAGGGCTTGTTGCCGCGCGAGCCGAAGGTGACCAGGCGGTCCCCGGGGCTGACCTTGGCCTTGCCGTTGAGCATCTGGACGGACAGCGCGCGGTCGCCCTGGCCGGTGGCGAAGCCGAGTTCGCCGGTCTTCTCCAGGCGGGTCCCGACGGTGAAGTCCGGGTCGTTGGCGAGGACGACGGTGGCGGTGTCCGGGCCGACGGTGCTGACCCGGCCGACGAGTCCGTCGCCGTTCAGGACGGTCATGTCGCGCTCGATGCCGTCCTTGCTGCCGGCGTCGATGGTGACGGTCCAGGAGAAGCCCTGGGCCGCTCCTATGGCGATGACCTCGGCGCCCTTGATGCCGTATTGTCCGGCGCCGGCCCGCTTGAGCATCTCGTCGAGCTCGTGGATGCGGCTGCGGGTCTGGTCGTCGCTGCCCAGTTTGGCCTTCAGGGCCGCGTTCTGCTGCTCCAGCACGGCGATGCGGTTGTGGCGCTCGCCGGAGTCCCGTACCGCCCCTATGGCGTTGGCGACCGGGTCGACGGCGGTCGCCACGCCCTTCTCGACCGGGCCGAAGACCGCTGCCGCGGCCTGTCGGGCACCGTCGACCGGAGACTCCTCGCCTGCCCTGATGTCCACCGTGATCAATGCGAACGCGATGGCGATCAGAAGCACCAGGAGCAGCCGGCTTTCTCGTGTGTCCCTCACGTGCGGCGGCCGTGCCTTCCTCGTCGGAATGTTGTTTTGCCTGTATATCAACGATCCGCCGCACGGGCTCGGTAGCACCCGTACGGCGGATCCTTGTGTGTTCCGCATGGTCCCTCCGGCTCGGAGGGGTGTGTGTCAGCGACGGGGCTGGGCGTCCAGGACCTGCTGCAGTGCCTCGAACTCCTCGACGCACTTGCCCGATCCGAGGGCGACGGAGTCGAGCGGGTCCTCGGCGATGTGGATGGGCATGCCCGTCTCACGGCGCAGCCGCTCGTCGAGGCCGCGCAGCAGGGCGCCGCCGCCGGTCAGGACGATGCCGCGGTCCATGATGTCGCCGGAGAGTTCCGGCGGGCACTTGTCGAGGGTGGTCTTGACGGCGTCGACGATGGCGTTGACGGGCTCCTCGATCGCCTTGCGGACCTCGGCGGCCGAGATGACGACCGTCTTGGGCAGGCCGGAGACCAGGTCTCGGCCGCGGATCTCGGTGTGCTCGTCCTTGTCGAGGTCGTACGCCGACCCGATGGTGATCTTGATCTGCTCGGCGGTGCGCTCGCCGAGGAGGAGCGAGTACTCCTTCTTGATGTGCTGGATGATCGCGTTGTCCAGCTCGTCACCGGCAACCCGGATGGACTGTGCCGTGACGATTCCGCCGAGGGAGATGACGGCGACCTCGGTGGTGCCGCCGCCGATGTCCACGACCATGTTTCCGGTGGCCTCGTGGACGGGCAGGCCCGAGCCGATGGCGGCGGCCATGGGCTCTTCGATGATGTGCACCTGACGGGCGCCGGCCTGCGTGGACGCCTCGATCACGGCGCGGCGCTCGACTCCGGTGATGCCGGAGGGAACGCAGACCACGACACGCGGACGGGCCAGGTAGCGGCGCTTGTGGATCTTGAGGATGAAGTACCGGAGCATACGCTCGGTGATCTCGAAGTCGGCGATGACGCCGTCCTTGAGGGGCCGTACGGCGACGATGTTGCCGGGCGTGCGCCCGATCATCTTCTTCGCCTCGGAGCCGACCGCCAGAATGCCACCGGTGTTCGTGTTGATGGCGACCACGGACGGCTCGTTCAGGACGATCCCCCGGCCCCTCACGTACACCAGCGTGTTGGCGGTCCCGAGGTCGATCGCCATGTCACGGCCGATGAACGACATGTTGTTCCCCTTGTTCCCCATGAGGAGCGTCTGGCCTTCCAGTTGATAGCGGCTGCTGTCAGGTCGGCGAGGTGGGTGTGTGGGTGGAGGCCCCATCGTAGTGCCGGGAGTACGGACACCGCGCGACGGGACTCCGGCAATCCCGCCGGAATGGATACCCGCCCCCTCAGTGGTGACGACGTGTACTGCCCAGGCGTTCCCGGTATCGGCCGGAAATACCGCAGGGCGACCGAAATTACTTCGGTCGCCCCAGGTCATGAGCGCTATTCGGCTGATGTCGCGTCAGGAAGTGTGATCGCGGAGTTATCGAAGCGCGGGGTCAGAGCGCCGGGAAGAACAGCTTCAGCTCGCGCTCGGCGGACTCCTCGGAGTCCGAGGCGTGGATCAGGTTCTCCCGGACGATGGTGCCGAAGTCCCCCCGGATGGAGCCGGGCGCCGCGGCGATCGGGTCGGTCGGGCCCGCCAGCTGGCGGACGCCCTCGATCGCGCGTTCCCCTTCGACGACCAGGGCGACGATCGGGCCGCTGGCCATGAAGCCCATGAGGGGCTCGTAGAACGGCTTGCCCTTGTGCTCGCCGTAGTGCGCCTCCAGGGTCTCCTGGTCCAGCGTGCGCAGCTCCAGCGCGGGGATGGTCCAGCCGGCCTTCCGCTCGATACGGCCGATGATCTCGCCGACCAGACCGCGACGGACGGCGTCGGGCTTCAGCAGGACGAGGGTGCGCTGGGTCATGTTGCGGCTCCTTGCGGCATACGGGTGCGGTAGGACGAATCTACAGGGCCATCAAGGTGACCCGTCACGCAGCGTCAGGCGCCCCGGGGGCCGCCGCGGCCTCCTGGGTGGCCGCCCAGCGGGCCTTGACCGCGTCGATCTTTCGGCCGTAGTGCACCGAGCACCACCACAGGGCGGCGAAGACCGCACCGAGGAAGAACATCGTCGGGACGACGAACCCGCTCGCGATCAGGCCGATCTGCAGGGCCCAGCCCAGCTGTACCGCCCCGGGACGCGAGAGCATCCCGCACAGCAGCACCGACAGCAGCATGCTGACCCCGCACACCGTCCAGACCGCCGCCTGGGTCAGGTCCGGGTCCTTCATGGCCACCAGGCCCGCGAAGCCGATCACGAAGAACTCGCCGATCAGCGTGCTCGCACACAGCGTGCGCATCCTCAGCCCCTCTTCAGCAGCAGGCGGGCCTCGCCCACCGTGATCACGGAACCGGTCACCAGGACCCCGGCCCCTCCGTACTCGGCCTCTTCCTCCGCCAGGGTGATCGCCGCCTCCAGGGCGTCGTCCAGCCGCGGCTCGACCTGCACCCGGTCCACGCCGAAGACCTCGACCGCGACGGCCGCAAGCTCGTCGGCGCCCATCGAGCGGTGACTGGAGTTCTCCGTCACCACCACCTCGGCGAAGATCGGCTCGAAGGCCTCCAGCACCCCCCGGACGTCCTTGCCCTCGCTCGCGGCCACGACGCCGATCAGCCGGCTGAAGCCGAACGACTCGGTGACCGCCGCCGCGGTGACCGCCGCGCCCGCCGGGTTGTGCGCCGCGTCCAGGACCACCGTCGGGCTGCGCCGTACGACCTCCATGCGGCCCGGCGAGGTCACCGAGGCGAAGGCCTTCCGTACGGTGTCCGGGTCCAGCACGCGTGCGTGCTCCTGGCCGATCCCGAAGAAGGCCTCGACCGCCGCCAGCGCCACCGCCGCGTTGTGCGCCATGTACGCGCCGTACAGCGGCAGGAAGATGCCGTCGTACTCGCCGCCCACACCGCGCAACGTCAGCTGCTGCCCGCCGACCGCGACCTCGCGCGAGACCACGCCGAACTCCATGCCCTCGCGGGCCACGGTCGCGTCGACCTCGACGGCCTTCTTCAGCAGCGCCTGCGCCGCGTCCACCGGCTGCTGCGCCAGGATCACGGTGGCGCCCTGCTTGATGACGCCGCCCTTCTCCAGGGCGATCTCGCCGGGCGTGGAGCCGAGCCGGTCGGTGTGGTCCAGGCTGATCGGGGTGATCACGGCGACCGAGGCGTCGATGACGTTGGTCGCGTCCCAGGTGCCGCCCATGCCGACCTCGATCACGGCCGCGTCGACGGGAGCGTCCGCGAAGGCCGCGTACGCCATCCCGGTGAGCACCTCGAAGAACGACAGCCGGTACTCCTGCGCGGCGTCGACCATCTCCACGTACGGCTTGACGTCCTGGTACGTCTCGATGAACCGCTCGGCGGTGATCGGCGCCCCGTCGAGGCTGATCCGCTCGGTGACCGACTGCACGTGCGGGCTGGTGTAGCGGCCGGTGCGCAGCTCGAAGGCGTTCAGCAGGGCCTCGATCATGCGGGCCGTGCTGGTCTTGCCGTTCGTGCCGGTGACGTGGATGGAGGGGTACGCGTGCTGCGGCTCTCCCAGGACGTCCATCAGCGCGGCGATCCGCGACACGGACGGCTCCAGCTTGGTCTCGCCCCAGCGGGTGGCGAGCTCCTGCTCCACCTCCTGCAGCGCCTTGGCGACCTCCGGGTCGGCGGGCAGGGCGGGCACCGGGTCACCCTGGGGCGGTCCGGCCTGGGCGCGCAGGGTGCGGCTGCCGGCCTCGATCACCGCCAGGTCGGGGTCGCGGTCGGACTCCTCCGCGATGATCTGGTCGAATTCGTCGGATCCATCGAAGGGGCTGTTGTGACTCTCGGGGCTCTCGGGCTGCTGCTCACTCACGGAACCCAGTCTACGGACGAGGACCCGCGGGACTTTCGGCCCGGGCATTCCGGGACGTTCGGCGGGCGGGGCGACGAGATCGTTATGCAAGCCTTGCGGGCAGGAGATTGGGGAACAAATGCCGCAGGCCAGCACCAACAAGACAGCTTCCAGCCGCGACATAGGGATGGACCTGGGCACCGCCAACACCCTCGTCTACGCACGGGGCCACGGAATCGTCCTCAATGAGCCGTCCGTGGTCGCCGTGAAAGGCGGGCACGACCACCGCGCTGGCCGTCGGGACGGAGGCCAAGGAGACCATCGGCCGCACCCCCGGGTCCATCACCGCGATCCGCCCCCTCAAGGACGGCGTGATCTGCGACTACGAGGCCGCCGAGGAGATGATCCGGCACTTCGTGCGCAAGGCCGTCCCCGGTCGGCGCCCCCGCACCCGGATGGTGGTCTGCGTACCGTCCGGCGTCACCCCGGTCGAGCGGCGGGCCATCGTCCACGCCTCCACCCGCGCCGGGGCGAAGACCGTTCACCTGATCGAGGAGCCGATGGCCGCGGCCATCGGCGCCGGGCTGCCGGTGGCGGAAGCCCGCGGCTCGA
This sequence comes from Streptomyces sp. NBC_00190, assembly GCF_036203305.1. GTDB lineage: Bacteria > Actinomycetota > Actinomycetes > Streptomycetales > Streptomycetaceae > Streptomyces. The sequence goes on from NZ_CP108131.1 coordinate 2,950,710, forward strand.
TGGTCGTGGACATCGGCGGCGGCACCTCCGAGGTCGCCGTCATCTCGCTGGGAGGCATCGTCACGTCCCGGTCGCTGCGCGTCGGCGGGGACCGGCTCGACGCGGCGATCATGGACTACGTCCGCAAGGAGCACTCCCTGCTCATCGGCGAGCGCACCGCCGAGGACGTCAAGGTGGGCATCGGATCCGCCCGGCCGGTGCCGGACCGGCCGGAGCTGGAGACGCTCGCCTTCACCGTGCGCGGCCGCGAAAAGGTCGGCGGCATGCCGAAGACGCTCTCCTTGGCCGCGACGGAGGTACGGGCCGCGCTCGACGAGCCCGTCGAGGCGATCATCGCCGCCGTGCGCACCACGCTGGAGGAATGCCCGCCGGAACTGTCCGGCGACGTGATGGAGCACGGCATCGTCCTGACCGGCGGCGGCGCGCTGCTGCCCGGCCTCGACCTGCGGATGACCTCGGCGACCGGCATCCCGGTCTTCGTGGCCGACAGCCCGCTGGACTGCGTGGCCCTGGGCTCGGGCCGCTGCGTCGAGGACCTGGACACGCCGGGCGCCCTGCCGGCCCCGGCGAAGGCCTAGGCGACGCTTAGCCGCAATGCCGTTGACATTGATCTGGATCGGTGAGACGACGTCATCGGGGGTGGTGGCATGGCGTCGTCTCTGCCGGATCTGGCCGGGGTGGGTGTGCTGACCCGGATGTATCCGCCGTGGCTGGTGGACGAGGTCGTGGCCCAGTGCGACCGGACGGAGAAGCGTCGGCGGCTGTTGCCGGCCCGGCTGGTGGTGTACTTCCTGCTGGCGATGGCATTGCTCTCGCCCGCGCCGTATCTGGAGGTCATGCGGCACCTTGCTGAGGGCCTGCGGTGGGCGGGGCTGTGGGGGTCGTGGCATCCACCGAGCAAGGCTGCCATCTTCCGGGCGCGTGGACGGCTCGGGGTCGAACCGATGGCCGCGCTGTTCGACAGATGCGCCCGACCGCTGGGCACGCCCGCGATGCCCGGGGTGTTCTGGAGGGGCTGGCGGCTGATGGCCATCGACGGCACCCGTTTCGATGTCGCCGACAGTGCGGCGAACGCCGCTGAGTTCGGCCGCCCTGGGACCGGCCGCGGGGAAGGCACCGGCGGATATCCGCAGGTCCAGGTCGTCGCTCTGGTCGAATGCGGCACCCACGCCGTCGTCGATGCGGTGCTCGGCGGCTGGCATGACGGCGAGGTCCGCCTCGCCGAGGACCTGGAACGCTCACTGACCGAGGACATGCTCGTCCTGGGCGACCGCAACCTGCCCTCGACCCGGTTATGGCGAGCCCTGACCAGCAGCGGCGCCGACCTGTGCTTCCGCGCCAAGACCAACCGCCGCCTGCCCGTCCTGCAAACACTGCCCGACGGGTCCTGGCTCACCGTGATCCAGGCCGGAGACGACAAGAAGGCCGGCCGCGAGCCGATGGCGGTCCGCGTGATCCGCTACCGCCTGGACGACCCGGGACGACCCGGCGAGGACCAGTACGTGCTGCTGACCTCGGTCCTGGACCCGGTCCGGGCCCCGGCCGCCGACCTGGCCGCGCTCTACCCGCAACGCTGGGAGTGCGAGAGCGTCCTGGACGAGATCAAGACCCATCAGCGCGGCGCCAAGACCGTTGTCCTGGCCAGCAAGACCCCCACCGGCGTCCGCCAGGAGATCTATGCCCACCTGCTGGTGCACCACGCCCTGCGCGCGCTGATGGCCGAAGCGGCGGCCGGTGGTCCCGAGCCGGTCGACTGCGACCGGCTCTCCTTCACCACCGCCCTGCGGGCGGCCCGCCGCACCGTGACCATCCTGCCCGGCTCTTTTTCCCCCTGACCACCTGCACAGGGCCTGGCGGCATTTCCGCGCCGAGGTCACCGAGCGGCTCCTGCCCCCGAGGCGACTGCGCAGCCAGCCCCGGGTCGTCAAACGCAAGATGTCGAACTACAAGGCCAAGGCCAGTCGCCACCGCGACTGGCCCCAGCCAACCCGGCCCTCACACGACGCCATCGTGATCCAACCGCCATAAAGCAACGGCATTGCGCTTAGCCGGCCACGGCCTCGCCGCGGGGCAGGGTCGCGACGACCTCGTACGAGTCCTCCGTGCGCCTCGCCGTCAGCTCTCCGCCCAGGCTGCGCACGCGCTCGGACATGCTCGCCGTGCCCGAGCCCGCCGAGACCGGGGCCCGGCCCGGGGTCCGGGCGGGCAGGGTGTTGCTGACGGCGATGCGCAGCCGGGGGCCGTCCGCCGTGACCGACACGTCGATGGTCTCGCCGTGCGCGTGCTTGGCGGCGTTCGTCAGGCACTCCTGCACCACCCGGTAGACCGCCGCCTGCCGCAGCGGCGACAGCGCGTGCGCGTCCGGATCCAGGGCCAGCCGTACCGGCGAACCGGCCCGCCCGCTCTCCTCCGCCAGCGCCGGCAGCCCCTCCACCCCCGGGGTCGAGGCCCGCTCCCCCCGCTGCACGATGATCTCGTTGAGCACCAGGTGGGCCCGGCGCGCGGTGTCGGCCAGCTCCTCGAAGTCCGGCCCGTACGAGGTCTCGCGCGCCCGCGTCGACAGCACCTCGGAGCGCACCGTGAGCAGGGTCAGCTCCCGCCCGACGAAGTCGTGCACGTCGCGGGCGACGGAGGTGCGCTCCTGCTGGACCGCCTGGAGCACGGCCGACTCGGCCCGCCGGGCGGTGAGCTCCGACACCAGGTCGTGCCGGTAGGCGGCGATGCCCACGGCGGCCGCGAGCACGCCGATGGGCACGATCAGGCTGAGGAAGGAGCTCAGGCTCTCCACCCTGGGCTCGGGCCAGCCCGGCACGCTGAACACCAGCAGCGCGAAAGCCACGTACCCGAGCGTGGCGAGGATCCCGGCCCGGCGGCCCCGGTAGCGGCCGACCGAGTAGAGGGCGAACTGGATCAGGGTGAGCTCGTGCAGCCAGCCGATGAACAGCAGCGCGGCGAGGTACGAGACCCAGGGCGCCCGGCGCCGCACCAGCAGGGTCGAACAGCCGGCGGCGAGCACGACGGCGGCGAGCGGCCCGTTGAGCGAGTTGTCGGCGGCGGCGAGGCCGGGAAGGTCCAGCGCCATCAGGGCGAGGCAGCTGAGGGCCGTGAGCACGTCCAGCGCCCGCGGTGAGCCGGCCCACCCCTCGCTGAGCCGGCGGCCGTGGGCCGCGGCCCGGTGGAACGCCGAGGCGACGGGCTTGACGTGCATGCCCTCCATCATCCGTGCACAGCGCCACGGATCGGATCCACAGGGACCGGATATCGAGTGATTTAGGGCACTTCAGACAAGCCGGAAGTTCCTGCGACACCGCCCCCCGCGCGGGGAAGGCATACGGGGAAGGCCCCCACATCGACCGACGGTGTGGGGGCCTTCACTCGCTTGCGGCGGCTAGCCGGCCGGCAGCGCGTCCAGCTGGGCCCGGAGCCGCGCGATGTCGGCCTCGGCCTTGGCGAGACGGCCCTTGATCTTGTCCACGACGTTGTCGGGGGCCTTGGCGATGAACGCCTCGTTCCCGAGCTTCGCCTCGGCCTGCTGCTTCTCCTTCTCGGCTGCGCCGAGGTCCTTGGAGAGGCGCTTGCGCTCGGCGGCCACGTCGATGGTGCCCGACAGGTCGAGCGCGACGGTCGCGCCGGCGACCGGCAGGGTCGCGGTGGCGCTGAAGGAGTCGCCCTCGGGCTGGAGGCGCAGCAGCTGGCGGATGGCGCCCTCGTGGGCGGCCAGCGCCGTACCGGTCAGGTCCAGGCGGGCCGGGACCTTCTGGCCGTCCTGGAGACCCTGCTCCTTGCGGAACCGGCGGACCTCGGTGACGACGGCCTTGACGAGGTCGATCTCGGCCTCGGCCGCCTCGTCGCGGAAGCCGCTGTCGCTCGGCCAGTCGGCGATCACCAGGGACTCGCGGCCGGTCAGCGTGGTCCACAGCGTCTCGGTGACGAACGGGACCACCGGGTGCAGCAGCCGCAGCATGACGTCGAGGACCTCGCCGAGGACCCGGCCGGAGACCTGGGCCTGCTCGCCGCCCGCGAAGAAGGTCGTCTTCGAGAGCTCGACGTACCAGCTGAAGACCTCGTCCCACGCGAAGTGGTACAGCGCGTCCGACAGCTTCGAGAACTGGTAGTCCTCGTAGAACGCGTCGACCTCGGCCACGGTCTTGTTGAGCTGGGACAGGATCCAGCGGTCGGTGGCCGACAGCTGCTCGACCGGCGGCAGCTCGCCCTCGATCGTCGCGCCGTTCATCAGCGCGAAGCGCGTGGCGTTCCAGATCTTGTTGGCGAAGTTGCGGGAGGCCTGGACCCAGTCCTCGCCGATCGGGACGTCGACGCCCGGGTTGGCGCCGCGGGCCAGGGTGAAGCGGACCGCGTCCGAACCGTAGGTGTCCATCCAGTCCAGCGGGTTGACCGCGTTGCCGAAGGACTTCGACATCTTCTTGCCGAACTGGTCGCGGACCATGCCGTGCAGGGCGATGGTGTGGAACGGCGGGGTGCCGTCCATCGCGTACAGGCCGAACATCATCATCCGGGCGACCCAGAAGAAGAGGATGTCGTAGCCGGTGACCAGGACGGAGTTCGGGTAGAACTTCGCCAGGCTCTCGGTCTGCTGCGGCCAGCCCATGGTGGAGAACGGCCACAGACCGGAGGAGAACCAGGTGTCCAGGACGTCCGTGTCCTGGGTCCAGCCCTCGCCGCTCGGCGGCTGCTCGTCGGGGCCGACGCAGACGACCTCGCCGTTCGGGCCGTACCAGACCGGGATGCGGTGACCCCACCACAGCTGGCGCGAGATGCACCAGTCGTGCAGGTTGTCGACCCAGTCGAAGTACCGCTTCTCCATCTCCTGCGGGTGGATCTTGACCTTGCCGTCGCGGACCGCGTCACCGGCGGCCTTCGCCAGCGGGCCGACCTTGACCCACCACTGCATGGACAGGCGCGGCTCGATGGTGGTCTTGCAGCGCGAGCAGTGGCCGACGGAGTGGGTGTACGGACGCTTCTCCGCGACGATCCGGCCGTCGGCGCGCAGCGCGGCGACGATGGCGGAGCGGGCCTCCAGCCGGTCCAGGCCCTGGAAGGGGCCGTGGGCCGTGATGATGGCGTGCTCGTCCAGGACGGCGAGGTTCGGCAGGTTGTGGCGCTGGCCGATCTCGAAGTCGTTCGGGTCGTGCGCCGGGGTCACCTTGACGGCGCCCGTGCCGAACGCGGGGTCGACGTGCTCGTCGGCGACGACCGGGATCCGGCGGCCGGTCAGGGGCAGTTCGATCTCGGTGCCGACGAGGTGCTTGTAGCGCTCGTCCTCCGGGTGGACGGCGACGGCGGTGTCACCGAGCATCGTCTCGGCGCGGGTGGTCGCGACGACGATGGACGCGTCGCCCTCGCCGTAGCGGATCGAGACGAGCTCGCCCTCGTCGTCCTGGTACTCGACCTCGATGTCGGAAATCGCGGTGAGGCAGCGCGGACACCAGTTGATGATGCGCTCGGCGCGGTAGATCAGCTCGTCGTCGTAGAGCTTCTTGAAGATCGTCTGGACGGCCTGCGAGAGGCCCTCGTCCATGGTGAAGCGCTCGCGCGACCAGTCGACGCCGTCGCCGAGGCGGCGCATCTGGCCGGAGATCTGACCACCGGACTCGGCCTTCCACTGCCAGACGCGCTCGACGAAGGCCTCACGGCCCAAGTCGTGGCGGGACTTGCCCTCCTTGGCGAGCTCGCGCTCGACGACGTTCTGGGTGGCGATGCCCGCGTGGTCCATGCCGGGCTGCCACAGCGTCTCGAAGCCCTGCATGCGCTTGCGGCGGGTCAGGGCGTCGATCAGCGTGTGCTCGAAGGCGTGGCCCAGGTGGAGCGAGCCCGTGACGTTCGGCGGCGGGATGACGACGGTGTACGGCGGCTTCTCGCTCTTCGCGTCGGCCTCGAAATACCCACGTTCTACCCAGCGCTCGTAGAGCTTCCCCTCTACCTCGGCCGGCGCGTACTGGGTCGGCAGTTCGGAGTTGGGGCTGCTGGGTGTCTGCGTGTTCTCGGTCACGAGCCAAAGGATACGGGCGGTCCCACCTCCGTTACGAATCGATACCGCAGAGCGGCCGCCCGTTGACCTTGGCCGCGGCGGACCCGTCTCATGCGGGCATGAACGAGATCAGCCGGCAGACCTTCCCGGCGCAGCCCGGACAGCCTGCCCAACCTGCGCCACCCGTGCCACCCGTGCCGCCCGCGCCGCCCGCGCCGCCCGCGCCGCCGAAGAGCAAGCGCGCCCTCAAGACCGTCGGGACGGTGCTGGGCATCGCCGCGGGCGTCGTCATCGGCAAGCTCGCCGTGGCCGCGCTCCTCGGCGGGACCGACGGCCCCGCGGACGCTGGCCGCTACAAGCTCGTGCCGCCCGCCACCTTCCAGAGCCTGAGCCTGCAGGACTCCGGACCGCGGGTCGACGCGATCAAGCAGGGCCAGAACCAGTCGGGCCCCGCGAAGCCGGGCACGACGAGGGTGGCCGTCGTGTACGCCGACCAGGCGGGCACCGCTCAACTGGTGGTCAGCGGCGCGGCGGGCAGCTTCCACGACAAGGATCCCGGCGCCGAACTCACCAATGCCCTGAAGGGGATGGGCCTCAAGGAGGCGGAGATTACGACGCACGAGGCCGGGAACCCGGCGGGCGGCGCGATGCGCTGCGGCACGGTCGTGATAGCCGAAGGTTCGATGCCGATGTGCATGTGGGCGGACCACAGCTCCCTGGTGACGGTCACCGTCCCCATCGAGAACAAGCCGGTGACCATCGACGCGCTCGCGGCGCGCGCCCGTGAGCTGCGGGCCGTGATGGAAGTGTCCACGTCGTAGTAGTTCCGTAACGCCTGGGACCCCGGAGCCCGGCCGCGATCGATCTTCCGCAAGGATGTGAGCCACATAAGAAGTTCCTAAAGAAGTTCCTAAGGGGGACGCAGGGATGAGCTACAACCAGCCAGGGCCTTACGGTCAGCAGCCGCAGCAGCCCGGACCGTACGGGCAGCAGCCCCCGCCGCCGGGCCCGTACGGGCAGCCCGCGCCCCAGCCGGGCTACGGCTACCCGCAGCAGCAGCCGGGCGTCCCCCCGCAGGGCTACCCCCAGCAGCCGCCGACGCCCGCGTACGGCTACCCGCAGCAGCAGGCCCCGTACGGCGGGCAGCCGCCGAAGAAGTCCAAGGCGGGCGTCATCATCGGGGTGGTCGTCGCGGTCGCGGTCATCGCGGGCGCCGGCTGGTACTTCACGAAGGGCGGCGGCGCAGGCGGCTCGGTCGCTTCCGACACCAAGGGCTACAAGCTGGTCGCTCCGGAGTCGGTCGACGACTTCAAGAAGGACCCGAAGTACCAGGACAAGCCCATTACCGACAAGGACAAGACGGAGGCGGAGGCCGTCGGCATCAAGAACCCCACCAAGGTGGGGCAGCAGTACCAGTCCGGCGACCCGAGCAACCCGCTGTCGGCCAAGGCCCTGAACTTCTCCGGCCTCTACGGCGAGATCGCGGACCCCGAGAAGACGGTGGACGCCTACTTCGCCACGGCCAAGCTCAACGCCGGCAAGGACAAGTCCATGTCGGTGGAGCTGATCGGGAGCCCCCAGGCGGTGACGCCGTCGGGGTTCAAGGGAGCCGTGATGAAGTGCCAGGAGATGAAGTTCACCTCGACGAGCACGAGCACCACGGCCAAGGGCCCGAAGCAGTTCACGCTGCCGGTCTGCATCTGGGGCGACTACAGCACCTTGGCCATGGTCAGCGCGACCGACCTGGCCTCCGTGATGGCGGGCAAGACGGGCTACACCCTGGAGCAGACCTCCGAGCTGGCGGCGAAGCTCTACAACACGGCCCGCGTCAAGTCCTGATCAGGAGGGCGGTCGGCGCAGGGCGACGCGCCCCGCGCCGACCTGTCCCACATTCTCACGCCAGCTGGTAGCACGCCGTGGAAGCGTCATCGGCCTTCACTCCAAGGTCCACCAATGCCCGCAGACAGGCAAGGCGGTTGAATCCATTGGGATCCCATGTGGCGCCGACATCGCACGCATCCTGCACCCTCGGACCCACGGTGTAACCCAAGTTGCGCATGTAGACCTGACAGTCAGCCGACGAGGCCGACGCGGGTGAGGCCGCCACGATCGGCAGTGCAGCCGCAGCAAATGTGGCCGCCAGAACGCCGAGCGTACGCTTCTTCATTCTCTCGTCCCTCCGTAGAAGAATTTCCCGAGATGAAGTTGATCAAGGGGGACGTCCCCACGCCAGATGGTCTAGAACAATTGACCGATTGCTGCGCATCGGAGTCCTGAACGCGCGAAGGGGGCGCCCCCGACCGGGAGCGCCCCCTTCGCGTAGGTTCTGTCGTCGGCTACGCCGACTTCTCCTGCGGGCCCTGGTCCTTCGGGACGATCCGCGGGACCAGCGTCGGGTTGACGTTGGAGCGGACGACCTCGGCGGTGATGACCACGCGGGCCACGTCCTTGCGGGACGGGACCTCGTACATCACCGACATCAGGACCTCCTCCATGATGGCGCGCAGGCCGCGCGCGCCCGTCTGGCGGAGGATCGCCTGGTCCGCGATGGCTTCGAGGGCCTCGCGCTCGAAGTCCAGCTCGACACCGTCGAGTTCGAACAACCGCTGGTACTGCTTCACCAGGGCGTTACGCGGCTCGATGAGGATCTGGAGCAGGGCCTCGCGGTCCAGGTTGTGCACGGAGGTGATGACGGGGAGGCGGCCGATGAACTCGGGGATCATCCCGAACTTCACCAGGTCCTCCGGCATGACCTCCTGGAACTGGTTGCTCGCCTCGATCTCGCGCTTCGAGCGGATCGTCGCCGCGAAGCCGATGCCCTTGGCGCCCGCACGCGACTCGATGATCTTCTCCAGGCCGGCGAAGGCGCCGCCCACGATGAAGAGCACGTTCGTCGTGTCGATCTGGATGAACTCCTGGTGCGGGTGCTTGCGGCCGCCCTGCGGCGGGACGGAGGCCGTCGTGCCTTCCAGGATCTTCAGGAGGGCCTGCTGCACGCCCTCGCCGCTCACATCGCGGGTGATCGACGGGTTCTCGCTCTTGCGGGCGACCTTGTCGATCTCGTCGATGTAGATGATCCCGGTCTCGGCCTTCTTGACGTCGTAGTCGGCGGCCTGGATCAGCTTGAGCAGGATGTTCTCGACGTCCTCGCCGACGTACCCGGCCTCCGTCAGCGCCGTCGCGTCGGCGATGGCGAACGGGACGTTGAGCATGCGCGCGAGCGTCTGGGCCAGCAGGGTCTTGCCCGAGCCCGTGGGGCCCAGCAGCAGGATGTTGGACTTCGCGAGCTCGATCGCGTCGTCCCGGCCCTGCGCGCCGCCGTTCTCGCCGGCCTGGACCCGCTTGTAGTGGTTGTAGACCGCGACGGAGAGCGCCTTCTTCGCCGGCTCCTGGCCGACGACGTAGCTCTCCAGGAACTCGTAGATCTCACGGGGCTTGGGGAGTTCCTCCCACCGGACCTCGGAGGTCTCCGCGAGTTCCTCTTCGATGATCTCGTTGCAGAGGTCGATGCACTCGTCGCAGATGTACACACCGGGTCCTGCGATGAGCTTCTTCACCTGCTTCTGGCTCTTTCCGCAGAACGAGCACTTGAGCAGGTCGCCGCCGTCACCGATGCGTGCCACGAGGTGCTTCCCCTTCGCCTGGGAGACGCCTGGTTCAGCGCTCCTGGTGCCTCATATCCGACGGTACCTTGCCGGGGGCCCCGAACGGGGCCCCCTTGACGTGGTTCACATCGCCGAATTCGACGGCGTGTCCACGCCAATTGGCGGCAAGGATCAGTGCGAGCTCTTGCGGGTGGAAACGACCTGGTCGATCAGGCCGTACGCGAGAGCGTCCTCCGCAGTGAGAATCTTGTCGCGCTCGATGTCGTCGCGGATCTTCTCGATCGGCGTCGTCGAGTGCTTGGCCAGCATGGTCTCCAGCTGGTCGCGCATGCGCAGGATCTCGTTGGCCGCGATCTCCAGGTCGGAGAGCTGCTCGCGGCCGGTGCCGCCGGAGGGCTGGTGGATCAGCACACGGGCGTTCGGCAGGGCCATGCGCTTGCCGGGGGTGCCGGCGGCGAGCAGGACCGCGGCGGCGGAGGCCGCCTGGCCCATGCAGACCGTCGAGATGTCCGGCTTCACGAACTGCATCGTGTCGTAGATCGCCGTCAGCGCGGTGAAGGAGCCACCGGGGCTGTTGATGTAGATCGAGATGTCGCGGTCCGGGTCCATCGACTCCAGGCACAGCAGCTGCGCCATGACGTCGTTGGCGGAGGCGTCGTCGATCTGCACGCCGAGGAAGATGATGCGCTCCTCGAAGAGCTTCGCGTACGGGTCGTACTCGCGCACGCCCTGCGAGGTGCGCTCGACGAAGCGCGGGATGACGTAGCGGTTGTCCACCTGAGCGCCGGTGTAGAGGCCGCTCGCGGGAGAGAGGTTGTTCATGTGCATCTGGGTGTTCACCATCCTGGTGGCGTTCTGCGGGCTGAGGCTTGCCTGTGCGGGCGGGCGTACGCGAGGTCGCGCGCCGGGATCAGGCCCCGGTGCCGCCGCCGCCCGGCACGTTGGACGCGGCCGAGATGATCTCGTCGATGAGGCCGTACTCCTTGGCCTCCTCGGAGGTGAACCAGCGGTCGCGGTCGCCGTCGCGGATGATCGCCTCGACGGACTGGCCCGAGTGGAACGCGGTGATCTCGGCCATGCGCTGCTTGGTGCGCAGCAGGTACTGGGCCTGGATCTTGATGTCGGACGCGGTGCCGCCGATGCCGGCGGAACCCTGGTGCATCAGGATGTCGGTGTTCGGCAGGGCGAAGCGCTTGCCCTTGGCGCCACCGGTGAGCAGGAACTGGCCCATGGAGGCCGCCATGCCCATACCGATGGTGACGACGTCGTTCGGGATGTACTGCATGGTGTCGTAGACCGCCATGCCCGCCGTCACGGAGCCACCCGGGCTGTTGATGTACAGGTAGATGTCCTTCTCCGGTTCGGCGGCCAGGAGGAGGAGCTGCGCGGTGATCTTGTTGGCGATCTCGTCGTCGACCTGCTGGCCGAGGAAGATGATGCGCTCGCCGAGCAGCCGGTTGTAGACATGGTCGCCGAGGCCGCCACCGATGGACGGCTCACCCGCGGCGTAAGGCATCAGATTCGTCACGTATCCACCTGCTCGTCTCCGACGGCCATGTGCCGTCTCAGCGTCTCGTTCTGGGGCGCGGTCCGGCCGGTGCGGACAAGTCCGCCGGCATCCGGGTACTCACGTGCCCTCGTATTCATGGACCCTAACGCGCAGGTCGGACAACGCCATCCCGCTTCCCGAACTGTTCGCTCGGAGCGCAAGCTCCCAGGGCCTTCCGGGGCCTGTGCAGAAGGGCCCGGACGCGGCTGCGTCCGGGCCCTTCTCGGCACTGCTCAGTGGGCTTGGCCCGGGGTGTTACTTGGCCTCTTCGGCCTTGTCCTCGGAGTCACCCTCGACGGCGGCCTCGACCGTCTCGACGGCCTGCTCCTCGTCCTCGTCGGAGAGGTCGACGACCTCACCGTTGGTGTCGACGACCTTGGAGGCCTCGACGACGACCGCGAGGGCCTTGCCGCGGGCGACCTCGCCGACCAGCATCGGGACCTGGCCACCCTCGACCACGGCCTGGGCGAACTGGTCGGGGGACATGCCGGAGGAAGCGGCGCGGCGCATGAGGTGCTCGGTGAGCTCCTCCTGGTCGACGCCCAGCTTCTCCTTGTTGACCAGCGCGTCGAGGACGAACTGGGTCTTGATGCCCTTGATGGCCTGCTCGGAAGTCTCGGCGTCGAACTCCTCGACCGTCTTGCCCTGGAACTCCAGGTACTTCTCGATGGTCAGACCCATCTGGCCGAGCTGGTGGTGCTCCAGGTTGTGCTTGCGGGTCTGGACCTCGTCCGCGAGGAGCTTCTCGGGGATCGGCACCTCGACGAGCTCCAGCAGCTTCTCCAGGACGCGCTCCTGGGCCTGCGTGGCCTGGTCGTACTGCTTCATGTTCTCGAGGCGCTTGCGGCTGTCCGCCTTGAGGTCCTCGAGGGTGTCGAACTCGCTCGCCATCTGCGCGAACTCGTCGTCCAGCTCGGGAAGCTCACGGGCGGAGACCTTGGTGACCTTGACGGTGACCTCGGCGTCCTTGCCCTCGGCGGAGCCGCCCTTCAGCTGGGAGGTGAAGGTGGCCTCGCCACCGGCCTCCAGGCCCTTGACGGCCTCGTCGATGCCTTCGAGCAGCTCGCCCGAGCCGATGGTGTAGGACACGTCGGAAGCGACGCCGTCCTCCAGCACCTCACCGTCGACCTTGGCCTCCAGGTCGATCGTGACGACGTCGCCGTCCTGGGCGGCGCGCTCGACGTCCTTGGTGGACGCGAAGCGGCCGCGCAGCTGCTCGACCGACTTCTCGATCTCCTCGTCGGAGACCTCGATGGCGTCGACCTCGACCTCGATGCCGGAGTAGTCCGGGATCTCGATCTCGGGGCGGACGTCGACCTCGGCGGTGAAGGCCAGCAGCTCGCCGTCCTTCAGCTCCGTGATGTCGACCTCGGGCTGGCCCAGCGGGTTCAGGTCGGCCTCGTTGACCGCCTCGGTGTAGAACTTCGGGAGGGCGTCGTTGACGGCCTCCTCCAGCACCGCACCGCGGCCGAAGCGCTGGTCGATGACGCGGGCCGGGATCTTGCCCTTGCGGAAGCCCTTCACCGTGACCTGCTGGTTGATCTTCTTGTACGCCGCGTCGAGGCTGTCCTTGAGCTCCTCGAAGGGCACCTCAACAGTGAGCCGAACCCGAGTCGGGTTCAGGGTCTCCACGGCGCTCTTCACGGTTCGGTCTCCTTGTGGCTGACTGCTGGGGGTTCTGCCGTCACGCTGCGATTCAGCGGTTCAGCGGACTTCGGCCCGGTACATCAGACACACGGGCACGCAGCTTGCATAGTAACCGCAAGCGGCAATCAGCCCACAACGCGATCTTGTGGAGACCCCTTCTACGGACTCGGAGGGGACACTGCTGCTGGTCGGGGTGGCCGGATTCGAACCGACGACCTTCCGCTCCCAAAGCGGACGCGCTACCAAGCTGCGCCACACCCCGTCGGTGCGACACGTAGGGTACATGCCCGGAGACCCTCTGATGCGCTGGGTTTCCCGACCGGTTTCCGGCAGGTCCTCGCCGCGGGCGCGAATGTGGTGTGCGTTCCCCTGGCTCGACCCGCTAGGATGCTGTCCGTGCAGCGGTCCCCGGACCTGCGGCGCGCGCGTTGCGGGCGTAGCTCAATGGTAGAGCCCTAGTCTTCCAAACTAGCTACGCGGGTTCGATTCCCGTCGCCCGCTCTGAATGACGAAGGGCCAGGTCAGAGGACGTTTCCTCCGCCTGGCCCTCAGTCGTTCCCACGCGCCGTTCGGGCTCAGCGCGTGCCGATCGCCTGCTGGTAGTCGAAGAAGCCGGTCGGGTCGTATTTCCTCTTCACGTCGACCAGACGGGGGTAGTTCGTGCCGTAGTAGGCCTCCCGCCAGTTCTTCAGCGTCGGATCCGGGAAGTTCTGGTACGCCTGTTCGGGGGCCTTGCCGGGGAAGATGTCGTCGTAGAACTGCTGGACCCAGCGGAGGTTGGCTTTGGCGACGCTGGGGAGGTCGTAGTCCGCCCACGAGGTCTCGGCGGCGAAGACGAAGAGGTCGTCTCGGTGTACGAACGCGGTCGCGTTCGGCGGTACCTGGTTGATCTCACCGCCGAGGGCGAACATCGCGAACCCGGCTCCGTCCTCGTTGCCGCTGCCGGGCCAGTCCAGCAGGCGCTCGGCTGCCGCGCTGACCTGCTGATCGGTCAAGAGAGTGCGGGAGTCCAGGATCGCCGATTTGGTGGCGAAGCGTTCGATCGGTGTGGTGGCGCTCAGCAGTACGCTCGCCTCACCGGGCGTGACCTGACGAACGGACGCGCTGTTGCGGGCGCGTTCCTCGCTCGTGCCGATCTCGAGCAGCGGTTCGAGGATGGCCCGCAGTTCGCGGACAGTGCCGTAGAACTGGCCGATGGCGTTGACGTTGGCGTTCGCACGGATCTGCGCCTTGGTCCTCCCGTCGGTACCGATGCCCAGACGCAGATGGAACCGCCTGTCGCCCACGGTGTCCTGGGCGATGCGCTGCGCGGCGGCGACCGCCGGCAGTACGGAGTCCAGGCTCCATCGGAGCTGGTAGAAGCCCACGGTGCCCTCGAACTGCTCGTACTGGAAGGTGAACGAGGTGTGGACACCGAAGTTGTTGCCGGCTCCGCCGCGGCAGGCCCAGAACAGGTCGGGGTGCGCATCCTCGCTGGCATTGACCGTGCGTCCGTCGGCGAGGACGACGGTCGTGGAAACGAGCCGGTCGCAGGTCAGGCCGAACATCTTGTCGCTGAACCCGATACCGCCGCCGAGCACCAGCCCCGCGACCCCGACGCTGGGGCAGCGACCGGTCGGCACGAACATGCCGTCGTCCTCCAACAGCGGATGCAGGTCGCCATTGGTGACGCCGGCCCCTACGGTGATGGTACCGGCGTCGTGCACGACCCTCATCGGCCCGTAGGTCCGAGGGCGGGCTCGGCCCGGCGTCGGAGTGGAGACGATGCTCTTCATGCGGGCCATGTTCAGCAGCAGGCCCGTGGTGGTCGAATACCCGGCGTAGTTGTGTCCCAGCCCCGAGCGCGGCACGGCGGGCATCTCTACCGAGCGAGCCCAGCGGATCGCTTCGGACACGTCCTCGGCGGTCGCGCAGGCAACGATGCCGGCAGGCTGAATTCCGTCGTACCTGTGGTTGTACGGCAAGGCCAGCGACGGGTATACGGGGCCATGCGGCCGGTAGAGGGTGGCCCCGGGCGACAGCGCATCAGCCAGCCGCTTCCAGTCCCGGCCGTCGACCGCCCCTGCCGCCTGAGCTGACGCAGCCGCACTCTCCGGTGCCTGCAGCCCCAGCGCGCCGCCGATGCCGCCCAGCACACCCGCCCGCAGCACGTTCCGCCTGTCGATCACGACGACCTACCCTCACACAGCGGCCGCAGACTCCCCTGCGATGCCATCGGCCAGTCCATTGATCGTCGACCGGCGCCATCCCCGTCGAAGGCCCACTCGCCGGACCCGCCACACGAAAGGACGAGGGACGCACTGCCAAACAGCTCAGACCCACGCCCAGGGCCGTTGCCCGCACGGCGCGGATCGCCTGGATGCGGCGCCTTCACCGCCGCTGCGAACGTGCCGTCAGCGCCTTCACCAGGTGGGCTGGACAAAGGCGTTGACGGCTTGTCGGGCATCCAGAGGATGAGTGGACCCGCGCGGTCAGGCTTCGAGCCGACGGGGGACGGCGCTCGGGCGCCGTCCCCCCGGGTCCGGGATGCGGTGGTCGAGGGTGATCATGCCGGCGCCGAGCAGTTCGGCGATCCGGGTGATCGAGCGGCCGGGCCGTTTCACCGGTGATCCGGACGGCCGTGATGTGTCGGCTGCAGCGCGTTGGCGAACACGTAGTCCGCGACGTTGGTACCGATCTCCCTCCCGTCCTCGGCGTCCCAGCGGAAGTGCGCGCCCAGCCAGAGTCGGCTGAACTCGCCCTCCTCGGCGACCTGGCTGAAGCTGTTCATCTGGCGGTACGCCACGAGGGTGTGCGGGTCCTCGGAGTGCGCGGTGAACGAGGCGTCGTCACGGTCGAAGAAGTGCTGCATCGCAGTTGCCCACGCAGCCGTGAAGTTGGCGTGCCCGGAGGTCCAGGCGGGGAAGCACGGGGTCCACGGTGTCCCCGAGCGGTCTGAGGTGAGGGGCTGCCAGTTCGCGTTCGCGCCGCCCGTCGCCTGGACCGCGGACACTGGGCGCCACTCATTGATCGGGGAGTCGAGCTTGCTGTCCCAGGCCGCGATCCCGGCATCCGCCAACGACAGCGCCGACAGCGCGAACAAGTGGGTGGTCTCGTACGTGTCGAGCTTGAACTTCTTGGCGACGGTCCCGGTCAGCTCGAGCAGTTGCCCCGGGGGGTGGTAGGTGCCGTTCAGGTCGTGGTCCCAGAACCAGCCGACGACGGTCTGATCGTAGGTGCGCTCGGTGGAGTCGACGGCACCGACCCGTCGCACCTCGTCGACCTGGCGCGCGTACTCCGGGCTGGCCAGCATTTCGTCGTAGGACGTGAAGCCCCGCAGGGTCGGAGGCCGGAACTGCGAGCCGGAGCGGAGCACGAACGGCTTCACCTTGCCCCAGTTCGGGGTCACCGCGTCGCTCGGCTCCTTGCAGGCGCCTTCGTCAGGCGTCGCCTCTTCGCCCGTCGGCCGCCAGGCTCCAGGGGTGGTGGTGTCACCGTCGTAGACATCCGGGTTGTCCGAGCCGTCGTCCGCCCGGGCTCTGTTGATCTGCCTCACCACGCGGTCGACCACGAGGCGGTCGAGGGGGTCGTAGGAGTGGGGGGAGCGGCCGGTCCGGGCCTCGTACCGGGCGTCGATGTAGGCCTGATCGCCCGGGTACAGCTCGGAAATCATTCGGTACGCCGTGCGGTCGATCAGCCGCTCTTCTTCGTTCGGATGCGGCCGCGACGATCTGTCGGCGTACTTCACCGGCTTGCTGAGGTACGGCTGGTACTTCAGCGTTCCGTACGTGTATTGATAGGCGCTCTCGGCGTTGTAGATCGCCGCGAAGACCATCGCCCCGGACCGGGAGAGTTTGCCGGGCGAGGCGTCCGAGCCCCGCGCATTGCGGAACGTCTGCAGCAGGACCTTGTTCCAGTACTGCGTCGGATCGTCCTCGTGCCGTGCCACGGCGGCGGCCTGCGGCGCACCGGCCGCCACCGGACTCAGCCCGGCGAGCAGGGCACCGGCCACGACGGCGGCCCGTAGCCGTCCCAGGCGCCTGCCGCCTCGGTACTTCAGGCGTGGGAGCACAGGCTCCGTGGACGACCGACGGCCATGATCGCGTTCGAGGGGCACGGCTTTCCTTTCGACGTCGCTGATCAGCAACGGCAGGGTAATGTCGGATATGCCGCGAATAAGGTGACCCACGCCGATCTATAGATGCTCTTACATTCATTCGGAGTCATGCGGAATTGACCATATGGACGTGATCGACAGCCAGTCGAGCTGTGACGGCCCAGGCGATTCCCGTCGCCCGCTCTGAGTACTGAAGGGCCAGGTCAGAGGAGAATTCCTCAGCCTGGCCCTTCGTCATTCCCGTACGAGCCCGCTCAGCGCGTCGGCGCTCTTCAGACGCAGCCGGGTACGGTGCTGGGGCTACCACAGTTGTTGGGCTGGTTGCCGGCGACGAGACTGGCCACCCGCGTCACCGTGCCGCTGGCGTTGAAGATGCCGCCACCGTCCGCACCCGTTCCCAGCGCCCGGTTGTTGGTCACCGGGCTGCTGGTGAGAGCCACCGTGCCGGAGGACGTGTTGAAGATGCCGCCACCGCGGGAGTTCGTGCCGTTGGCGGTGTTTCCGGTGACCGGGCTGCTGGTGAGCTGCACCGCGCCGGAAATGTTGAAGACGCCGCCGCCCTGTGCGTTGTTACCGGTGGTGGTGTTGCCCGTGACCAGGCTTCCGTTCAGCTTCAAGGTTCCGGCTTGCGCGATGCCGCCGCCCTGCGCGTTGTTGCCGGTGACGTCGTTGCCGGTGACCGGGGTGCTGTTCAGCGTGACCGCCGTGCCGACGGCGGCGGCGATCCCGCCGGCCAGGGAGGTTGCGTGGTTGCCGGTGATCCTGCTTCCGTTGACGGTCGCCGTGCCGGAACCTCCGAACGGGCTGACGAATACGGCTCCGCCGGCCCCCGCCGTGTTGTTGGAGAGCGTGCTCCAGTTGACGCTCACCGTGCCGTTGTCGTTGTCGACGGCCCCACCAAAGGTGTCGGCGATGTTGGCGGTGAGCCTGGTGCTGTTCAGCGTCAGTGCGGGACCGGCGCCATTGAGCCAGATGGCACCGCCCCGGCCGTTGCCGAGGCTGGAGGACGCGTGACCGTTGCTGAGGGTCAGGGCATTGAGAGTGAGGTTTCCATTGGGGCCGTCGATTTCGAAGAAACGGAAATTGGCCGCGGTTACGGCTCGGGTGATGGTGTCGCCCACTCCGTTGATCGTGACGTTGCTCGTGATGACCGGCAGTCCGTTGTCGTCGTTGGGTGGTGTGGCGTCGGCAAGGGTGTAGGTGCAGCCGGGTCTGAGGTTGACCGTGCCGCCCACTGTGGCGACAGCGCCGATCGCGGCTTGCAGGTCGCTCTCGCTGCAGCTGGTCACGTTCACGATCAGCGCCCGGCCGGCGGCACGGGTGGTTCTGCCTTCCTCGGCGGAGGGAATGCCGAGCATCGGGCTGGCAGGCGCCGCGGCCGGCTGCGACACGCCGAGTAGGTCCGGACCCGGCGTGTCAGCTTGTGCGGTAGCGGGCGGCGTGACGACGCCGAAAGCGGCGAGGGTGAGTCCCATGAAAATGGGGGCGGTACGAGAGATGCTCAGACGCATCGGGGCTCCTTCGGGCGGATCGCGCATGTCGTTCCGGAAAGCAATACCGAAACATCAACAGAAATAATTAATGTCGGATTAATTAGCGGGAAGACAACACGCCCAGCTACGACCAGAATTCAGCCGAGAGGCCCTCGCCTGAATGGCCGCCGGTGACGCGGAGGTGTCCTTGCTCTCGCGCTCTGTCGGCGGAGGTGCGCAAACCGCCGACGCAGATACCCCCGGGGGCCCCAGCGGGCCGCGTCCCCCGCGCGTCCTGGCGGGAGGTCATCGGCGGGGCGGATCGGAGGACGATTCCCCGATCCGGCCCTGAGGCGTTTTCAGGTCTTTGCAGGGTTTTCGATTGACGCCGCGCGCGTTCGCCGGTGTACTCCCACGCATGCCGGATGCGGAAGCGACCCAGCAGTACCTGGAGACGAGGCTGTCCCAGTATCAGAAGTGGTACGACCGGAAAGCCGTCAGGATGAAGGCCATGCATCTCAGGATGCGGACCGTCTCCGTGGTCGGCGGCGCACTGGTCCCCGTGCTCGTGAACATCGACCTGCCGTTCGCCAGGATCACCGCCACGGTGCTCAGCCTGGTCGTCGTCGGCTCCGTGTCGCTGGAGAGCGTGTACCGGTACCGCGAGATGTGGAAGAACTACAGGTCGACGGAGCAACTCCTCGGCCACGAGCGGGTCTACTTCGAGACCGGGGTGGGGCCGTACGCCGGCCTCTCGGACACCGAGTCCTTCGCGAGGCTGGTGTCACGGGTGGAGAAGGCCATCGCCAACGAGAACTCCGCCACCTTGAACGTCATGACCCTGGGCGGTCAGGTGAACGCCGACCTCCAGGCCCAGTACGTCATCCCCGAAGCCCGGCAGGAACGCCGGGACCTCTAGAGCTTGATGTTCGCGATCATCGTCGCGAGGGAGTTGAGGAAACGGTTCACGTCGTCGGCGATCGAGCTGGACGCCAGGAAGAAGCCGAAGAGGGCCGCGACGATGGCGGGTCCTGCCTTGATGTGGTTGCCGCGGATCAGCACCACCAGGATGACCGCCAACAGAACCACCACTGACAGCGAAATGGCCACTACTGATCACACCTTCGGTCGTCCCCTGGTCGGCCCGGGGCGCACGGCCACGCACACCCCCACATGGACCATCCTCCCACCAACGGGCCCCACCTATCCGCCCCGTGACGAATCACCATCGTTCCGTTTCCGCCAACCACACGTGCACAAGGCATATTTCGGGCACGGGGCGGGGGTTACGGGGCGGTGAGGCCGAGCAGGGAGCGAACATGGGCGTACTTCGCGGCCAGCCGCTCGCGCGTGGGACCGTCCAGTACGGAGAGCCGAACGGGATCGGCGTTGTGCGCGAGGTCGGCCTCCTTGACCAGGAGGGCGCCGGGGGTGGCGAGGATCCGGGCCGTGTACTGCTCCACCGGTTCGCCGGGGTGTTTGGTGACGGCGAGGACGATGTCCTTCACGGACTGCGGGAGGGCGGCGGAATCCAGCCAGGTGAGGCTGAGGGCGTCGTCCTCGATCGCGTCGTGGAGCCAGGCCGCCGCCTGCTGCTCGGGACTGCCGCCGCGCACGCGGACTCCCTCGGCCACGGCCGCGAGGTGCTCCGCATACGGCCGGCCGGCCTTGTCGGTCTGCCCCTCGTGCGCGGTGCGGGCGAGGGCCTCGACCTCGATGAGGGTCAGGGGGCTGCTCGTCATGCGATCTCCCTTGCCGCTGCCTTGAGGGTCTGCGCGACCCGGTGCACATCCGCCTGCGTGGTACGCCAGTTGGAGAACGCGGCGCGCAGGGCGGGGGTTCCCCCGTAGACGGTCGGAGTGACGAAGACCTCGTCGGCCACGGCCTCGCGCAGGGCGGCGAGCCGGGCCTGGGTGGGGTCGGCGGCCAGGGTGAAGCAGACGACGTTGAGCCGGACCGGGGCGAGCAGGGTGAAGGCGGCGTCCTGGGAGAGGTGCTCCCCGAGGGCGCGGGCGCAAGCGATGTCCCGCTCGACGATCTCCCGGTGGCCCTGGCGGCCGTACGCGCGGAGCGTGAACCAGGCGGCGAGGGCGCGCAGCCGGTGGGAGTTCTCCGGGGTGAGGTGGACCAGGTCGGGGAAGTCGCCGAGGGGGCCGAGGTAGGCGGCGGCGTTCTGGAACACGCGGGCCTGGAGGTCCTGTCGGCGGGTGAACTGGACGGCGCTGTCGTAGGGGACGTTGAGCCACTTGTGCAGGTCGACGCAGAGGGAGTCGGAGGCGTCGAGGCCGTCCGCGAGGTGGGCGTGGTCCGGGGAGAGGGCCGCGAAGGCGCCGAAAGCGGCATCGGTGTGCAGCCAGAAGTCGTGGCGCTCGCGCAGGGACGCGACGGCCCGGAGGTCGTCGAAGTCGACCGTGTTGACCGTGCCCGCGTTGGCGACGACCACGGCCGGGCCGGGCGTGTCGGTCAGGGCCCGCTCCAGTGCGGCCGGGTCGACGGCCTCGCGGCCGGGCAGGGTCGGGACCTTGACGAGCGAACCCCGGCCGAGGCCGAGGACCGACAGGGCCTTGGCGATGGAGGAGTGCGGGGCGCCGGAGAGCACGCGGACGGGGCCGAGGGCGGCGACGCCGTCCTCGGCCGGGGCGACGCCGAGGCGTTCCCCGAGCCATTCGCGGGCTATGGCGAGGCCGGTGGTGTTGGACATCGTGGCGCCGCTGACGAAGGTGCCGGTGTGGGCGTCGGAGAGGTGGAAGAGCTCGCGGAGCCAGCCGACGGTCTCGCGCTCGAGGTCCTGGCCCGCGCCGTCGAGGGCCGAGTTGGAGTTCTGGTCGTAGGCGGCGGTCAGCCAGTCCCCGGCGAGGGCGGCGGGGGTGGCGCCGCCGGTGACGAAGCCGAGGTAGCGGGGCCCGGCGGAGGCCGACAGCCGGGGCTCCCAGCGGTCCTGGAACGCGGCGAGGGCCGCTTCCGTGCCGGCGCCGTGCTCCGGGAGGGGCTCGAGGCCGTCCGGCTTTCCGGCGGGCGGTACGACGGGACGCGCGTCCAGGGCGGACAGCGCGTCGGCGGCGGCGCGACGGGTGATGTCGAGGAGGTCGGGGAGCCGGGCGAGGTCGGCGGCGAGCGTGCGGTCCATGGAAGCACGTTAGGCGCAGCCGGGGTGGCGGGGGCGGGCCAATCCGGGGTGATTGGCCCGCCCCTGACCGCCCGCCCCTGACCGGCCGCCCCTGACCGCCCGCGCTGACCGCCCGCCCTGACCGGCCCGTCCCCAACGGCCGGCGCAGGCCGGGTCAGGCCGCCGCTCCGGCGTGCGCCGGGGCCGGGCGTGCGGTGAGCGCCGTCATCCGGGCGGCGATGGCAGCGGCGGAGCCGTGCGCCAGCCGGTCCGCGATCAGGCCGTCGGCGAGGAAGAGCACCTGGTCGGCGTGGGCCGCGGCGACCGGGTCGTGGGTGACCATCACGACGGTGGCGCGCAGGGAGTCGACGGCGGTCCGGAGCAGTCCGAGCACCTCGGCCGCGGTGGTGGTGTCGAGGGCGCCGGTGGGTTCGTCGGCGAAGACCACGTCGGGGCGGGTGACGAGGGCGCGGGCGATGGCGACACGCTGCTGCTGGCCGCCGGAGAGCTCTGCGGGGCGGCGCCGGCCCTTGCCCTCCAGGCCGACGCGGGTGAGCAGGTCGGCCGCCCGGTCCCGGTCGTGGCCGGTGGAGCGGCCTGTGGCGAGCCGCGTCGGGAGCAGCACGTTCTGTTCGACGGTGAGGGAGGGCAGCAGGTTGAAGGCCTGGAAGACGAAGCCGAGGCGGCTGCGGCGCAGTTCGGTGAGCTCGTTCTCGTCCATGCCGGTGATCTCGGTTCCGCCGAGGCGGACGGAGCCCTCGGTGGGCACGTCGAGTCCTGCGGCGCACTGGAGGAAGGTGGACTTGCCGGAGCCGGAGGGGCCCATCACGGCGGTGAAGCTGCCGCGCGGCAGGCTCAGGTCGATCCCGCGCAGCGCGTGCACGGCGCCGGCCCCGTTCCCGTACTGGCGCCGTACGCCGCGCAGCTCCACGGCGGCCGAGGTGCCGGGCCCCTCGGCCGTCTCGTCGTGCCGCCGCTTGGTTCGCCGGATCCCCATGGTGTGCAGCCTTCCGTGACGTCGCTGTTCGTGGTGCCGACGCTACGGATCATGGCGGGGCGGCGGCCATGACGGCGCCCGGCGGAACGGGGGTGGGGCAAACCCCACCCCGGTCAGGGGGAGCGGCGGATCAGCAGCAGCGCGCGGTCGTCGTTGACGTCCTTGGCGACCTTTTCGATCAGGTGCCAGGCGGCGCCCTCCCAGCCGGCGGCGACGTAGCGGTCGGCTTCGCCGGTGAGGCGGTCCATGCCCTCGCTGATGTCGCGGTCGGCCGTCTCGACCAGGCCGTCGGTGAAGAGCATCAGGACGTCGCCGCGGCGGAGGTTCCCGCGGGCGGGGGTGAACTCGGCGCCGTCGTAGACGCCGAGCAGCGGGCCCTCACCGGTCTTCTCCTGCCAGCGGCCGGTGCCCGCGGAGAGCTGGAGGGCGGGGAGGTGGCCGGCGGAGAGGAGTTCGTAGTCGCCGGTCGCCAGGTCCAGGACGAGGTGGATGGAGGTGGCGAAGCCCTCGTCCCAGTCCTGGCGGAGCAGGTAGCCGTTGGCGGCGGGCAGGAAGCCGTGCGGTGGCAGCGCGCCGAGCAGGCCGCCGAAGGCGCCGGACAGCAGCAGGGCCCGGGAGCCCGCCTCCATTCCTTTGCCGGAGACGTCGGTCAGGACGATCTCCAGGGTCCGGCCGCCGTTGGTGCGTGCCGCGACGACGAAGTCACCGGAGAACGACTGGCCGCCGGCCGGGCGCAGCGCCATCTCGCGGTGCCAGCCGCGGGGCAGGGCGGGCAGCTTGCTCTGGACGCGGATCCGTTCGCGCAGGTCGAAGAGCATGGTGCCGCCGCGCCGCCAGGGCACGCCGACCCGGCTGCGGAACTGGGCGATGACCAGCCCGAAGAAGCCGCAGGCCGCGACGACGAGGACGGTACCGGGGGTGACCCGCGCCGGGCCCTGGGTGTAGGGGCCGAGCACCAGGGCCTCGACGATCAGCGCGGCCGCGGAGGCGGCGTACAGCGCGAGGAGGCTGGCGGGGCGCAGCAGCAGGCCGCCGGCCACGATCGGCAGGACGAGCGCCGACGGCGAGAACCAGACGGGCAGCATCAGGGTGCCGCAGGCGATGGCGGGGACGGTGGCCAGCAGGCCGGCGAAGGCGAGCCAGTCCGAGGCGTCGCCGCGGAAGTAGTCGACGGCTGATTTGCGCAGGGCGGTGCGCGCCCGGCGCGACAGCATGCGCATCCGGGCCATGAGGGATTCCACGCGTGCTCCGGCCATTGCTTCGGGACCTTATCCATCCCGGCTGTGGATGCGCAGGGGTACCCCTGGACCTGAGGTCCGACGGCGCCCGAAAACAGGTCGACTGCAACGGAATGCCCTGATAGGGATGAGCGTATGGCTCTTGAGATGCGCGTATTACAGGCCGATGAGTGGGATGTCTGGTACGACCACCTGGAACTGGCCTTCGGCGGTGTGCCCGATTCCCCGCAGGAGCGACCGCTGTACAAGTCGCTGACGGAGACGGAACGTTCGCTCGGTGTCTGGGACGGCGCCACGTGCGTGGGCTCGGCCGGATCCTTCGCTTTCCGCCTCTCCGTGCCGGGCGGGGCGATCGTCCCGGCGGCCGGCGTGACGACGGTGGGCGTCTCCCCCACCCACCGGCGGCGCGGGGTGCTCAGGTCCCTGATGCACCGGCAGCTGGACGACATCCGGGCGGGTGGCGAACCGCTCGCCGTGCTGACGGCCTCGGATCCGGCGATCTACGGGCGCTTCGGCTACGGCACGGCGACGTACGCCCTGGGCGTGGACATCGACACGACGCGGGTACGGCTCACCGTGCCGCCGGGGACGGACGAGGTGCGGCTGCGCCTGGTCGACCCGGAGGGCGCGCTGGCCGACTGCGAGCGGGTCTACGCGGCGCTGGTCCCCCTGCGCCCCGGGATGCCGGCCCGGCAGCCGGGCTGGGAGCGGCACGCACTGCTGGACGGGCCCGCGCTGCGCGGCGGCGGGTCGGCACTCAAGTGCGTGGTGGCGGAAGGGGAGGACGGCGAGGTGGTGGGGTACGCCCGCTACCGGGTCAAGCCCGACTGGGACCACACCGGCTCGGACGGCAAGGTCGAGGTCGCCGACCTCGACGCGCTGGACCCGGCTGCGTACGCGGCGCTGTGGCGCTACCTCTTCGAGATCGACCTGACGTGGGCGGTACGGGCGAAGTCCCGGCCGCTCGACGACCCGCTGCTGCACCTGGTCAGCGACGTCCGGCGGTCGCGGACGCGTCTGCGGGACTCGCTGCACGTACGGCTCGTCGACCTGCCGGCCGCGCTGGAGGCGCGGACGTACGGGGCCCCGGCGGACGTGGTCCTGGACGTCGAGGACGCGTTCTGCCCGTGGAACGGGGGCCGGTGGCGGCTGACCGCCGACGGGAAGGGCGCCGCCTCCTGCACGCGGACCGAGGAGCCGGCGGAGCTGGCGCTGTCGGTCCGGGAGCTGGGATCGGCGTACCTCGGCGGGATCACCCTCACCTCACTGGCGGCGGCGGGCCTGGTGCGCGAGCTGCGCGGGGGCGCCCTGGCCGAGGCCTCGCGGGCCTTCGCGGGGGACGTGGCCCCCTGGCTCCCGCACGGCTTCTAGCGGGACTGGCAGCCCGGGCACCAGAAGAGGTTGCGGGCGGCGAGACCGGCGGTGCGGACCTCGCCCCCGCAGATGTGGCAGGGCATGTTCGCCCTCCGGTAGACGTACACCTCGCCGCCGTGGTCGTCCACCCGCGGCGGGCGGCCCATGGCCTCGGGCAGGTGCTCGTCGCGGACGGTGTCGATCCGGTTGTTCCGCACGCCCTCGCGCATGAGCGCGGCGAGGTCCGCCCACATGGCGTCCCACTCGGCGCGCGTGAGGTCCTTGCCCAGGCGGTACGGGTCGATGCCGTGCCGGAAGAGGACCTCGGCGCGGTAGACGTTGCCGACGCCCGCGACGATCTTCTGGTCCATCAGCAGGGCCGCGATCGTGGTGCGGGAGCGGGAGATCCGCTTCCAGGCCCGGTCCGGGTCGTCGGCGGGCCGCAGCGGGTCGGGGCCGAGCCGGTCGTGTATCGCCTTCTTCTCGCCCTCGCCGATCAGCGCGCAGGCGGTGGGCCCGCGCAGGTCGGCGTAGTGCTCCTCGTTCAGCAGGCGCAGCCGGACCGTGTCGGTCGCGGGCGGCGCCGGGGCGGGGCCGAAGCCGAGCTTGCCGAAGAGGCCGAGGTGGATGTGGATCCAGGCGTCGCCCAGCTCCAGGAAGAGGTGCTTGCCGTGCGCCTCCGCGCTCTCCAGCTCGCGCCCGTCGAGCAGGGCCGCGCTCTCCTCGAAGCGGCCCTGCGGGCTGCTGACCCGGACCGGGCGGGCGGCGAACCGCTCGGTGTGGTCCTGGGCGAGGCGGTGGATCGTATGCCCCTCGGGCACGGCACTGCTCCTACGTCTGGAAACGGCCGTGCCGCCGGGGACTCCGGCGGCACGGCGAAGCGGAAGATCAGCCCTGCGGGTGGTGGGCCGGGATCGGGGGCAGCTCGCCGGTCTGCTCGTAGGCGGAGAGCATCTCGATGCGGCGCGTGTGGCGCTCCTCGTCGGAGTACGGGGTCGCCAGGAAGGCCTCGATGAAGCTGACGGCCTCGTCCTGCGTGTGCATCCGGCCGCCGACGGAGATCACGTTGGCGTTGTTGTGCTCACGGCCGAGCTTCGCGGTGTCGACGCTCCAGGCGAGGATGGCGCGGACGCCCTTGACCTTGTTCGCGGCGATCTGCTCGCCGTTGCCGGAGCCGCCGATCACGATGCCGAGGCTGTCGGCGTCCGCGGCGGTCTTCTCCGCGGCGCGGAGGCAGAACGGCGGGTAGTCGTCCACCGCGTCGTAGATGTGGGGCCCACAGTCGACGGGCTCGTGGCCGTTGTTCTTGAGCCAGTCCACCAAGTGGTTCTTGAGCTCAAAGCCGGCATGGTCGGATCCGAGGTACACGCGCATGGGACGAGTGTGGCACGAACGGGCCCGGCAGCCCGCAGGGGGTGTCGCGTAAGTCACTTCTAAAGCTCAAGTAAACCCAAAGAACGCAGATGGGACAGGGGGGACCGCGGTTCTGGACGTTCGTCCCTACGCAACGATCCGGATTGGGGTCTTCCGCCCTGCGTTCATCTCAGGTTTGAATGCCGGGGCTCGCAACCCGAGAACCTAAGGATCCGTCCATGAGCTCCACGACGACCCTTCAGAAGGAAGGCAACCCCACCGGAAACAACGGTGAAGGTCAGCCCTCCGACGGTCTGAAGGCCGGTCTCAAGAACCGCCACCTGTCCATGATCGCCATCGGCGGTGTCATCGGCGCCGGCCTCTTCGTCGGCTCCGGTGGCGGCATCGCCAAGGCCGGCCCCGCCATCCTGATCTCCTACGCGCTGGTCGGCGCGATGGTCGTCTTCGTGATGCGGATGCTGGGCGAGATGGCCGCCGCCAGCCCGAACTCGGGCTCCTTCTCCGCCTACGCCGACCGCGCGCTCGGCCGCTGGGCCGGCTTCTCCATCGGCTGGCTGTACTGGTTCTTCTGGGTCGTCGTCCTGGCCGTGGAGGCCACCGCCGGTGCCTCGATCCTCGAAGGCTGGATCCCGGCCGTCCCGCAGTGGGCCTGGGCCCTGATCGTGATGGCGGTCCTGACCGCCACCAACCTCGGCTCCGTCGCCTCCTACGGTGAGTTCGAGTTCTGGTTCGCGGGCATCAAGGTCGTCGCCATCGGCGCCTTCGTGATCATCGGCATGCTGGCCGTCTTCGGTGTGCTGCCGGGCTCCGACAACCCGGGTGCGGGCTTCGCCCACCTGACCGACGCCGGCGGTTTCTTCCCGAACGGCTACGGCGCCGTCCTCACCGGCGTGCTGATGGTCGTCTTTTCCTTCATGGGCAGCGAGATCGTCACCCTCGCCGCCGGCGAGTCGGAGAACCCCCGCAAGGCGGTCACCCAGGCCACCAACTCCGTCATCTGGCGCATCGGCGTCTTCTACCTCGGCTCGATCTTCATCGTGCTGACGCTGCTCCCGTGGAACGACAAGTCGATCACCGAGAAGGGCTCGTACGTCGCCGCCCTCGACTCGATCGGCATCGCGCACGCCGGCACGATCATGGAGGTCATCGTCCTGACCGCCGTGCTGTCCTGCCTGAACTCGGGTCTCTACACCGCCTCCCGCATGGCCTTCTCGCTCGGTGAGCGCGGCGACGCCCCGAAGGCGTTCGCCAAGGTCAACTCCCGGGGCGTCCCGGTGGCCGCGATCCTGGGCTCCACGGTCTTCGGCTTCGTCGCCGTCTACTTCAACTACGCCTTCAAGGACACGGTCTTCAACTTCCTGCTGAACTCCTCGGGTGCCATCGCGCTCTTCGTCTGGCTGGTGATCTGCTTCACCCAGCTGCGGATGCGCGGGATCCTGGTCCGCGAGGCCCCGGAGAAGCTGACCGTGAAGATGTGGCTGTTCCCGTGGCTGACCTGGGCCACCGCCGCACTGATCATGTTCGTGATCGGCTACATGTTCGTGGACGACGCCAACCGCGAGGTGGTCACCCTGTCCACCCTGGTCGCCGGTGCGGTCGTGGCCGTCGGCGTGGTGCTGGACTTCCGCCGCAAGCGGGCCGCGCTGCAGGGCTGACCCCTGGTCGCGTACGTACGCCGGAGCCCGGCCCGCCTCACAGGCGGGCCGGGCTCCGGCGCGTCGGGGAACCGAACCGCTCAGCCGCGGCGGCCCGCCAGCTTCCAGGCGGACGGCAGGGCGCCCATCGCCAGGGCGGCCTTGAGCGCGTCGCCGATCAGGAACGGGGTCAGGCCCGCCGCGACGGCGGCGCTCAGGGACATGCCGGTGGCGGCCATCAGGTACGGCACGCCCACCGCGTAGATCACCGCGGAGCCGAGCACCATCGTGGCCGCCGTACGGGCCACCGAGCGGTCGGCGCCGCGCTGCGCGAGGGCTCCGACGAGGGTCGCGGCGAGCAGCATGCCGAGCACGTAGCCGAAGGAGGCGCCGCCCGCCCCGGAGGTGCCGTC
Source organism: Streptomyces sp. NBC_00190 (assembly GCF_036203305.1). Classification (GTDB taxonomy): domain Bacteria; phylum Actinomycetota; class Actinomycetes; order Streptomycetales; family Streptomycetaceae; genus Streptomyces. Next base: position 2,979,183 of record NZ_CP108131.1, read on the forward strand.
CGCGAACCACGGCACGCCGGCCGCGCCGAGGAGGGCGTACAGGCCGAGCGAGAGGAAGCCGCGGCGGGCACCGAACGCGGTGCCGACGAGCAGCGCCGCGAAGGTCTGGCCCGTGACCGGGACCGGGGAGCCGGGGACCGGCACGGCGATCTGCGCGGCGAGCCCGGTGAGCGCGGCTCCGCCGACGACGAGCGCGAGGTCGCGGACGCGGCTCGCGGGCAGCAGATCGGCGAGGACGGCGCCGGGCCGGAAGGAGACGGAAGCGGTGCTCATCGGGGGCTCCGGAAGATCGTGGTGACTGGACGATCACCGACGTTAGTCCGCGGGCCGACGCCGTCCCACCGCCGCCCGACACAAAGGCATACTCCCCGGTTTGGTGGAGACCACACAAAGACCCCGACCCACACCCTCGTCGGCGTGATCCGCGTCACGGGGCAGATCCAACAGCACGTCCGTTTTGCACGGAAGGCCGCCGCTCAGTGAGACTGTAGGGTCCCGCCAATCCTGATGCGGAGTCCCCACCGCCGCTGGGCCGAACGAGAGTACGAGCACCCCCTCATGCGCGACAGCCTGCCCGAAGCTCCTCCCCTGACGGGCGACCTGCCCGCGGAACCCCTCAGCCACAGCCTCAAGCAGCGCCACCTGACCATGCTGGGCCTCGGCGGCGTGATCGGCGCCGGGCTCTTCGTCGGCTCCGGCGCCGGCATCGGCATCGCCGGTCCGGCGATCATCTGCTCCTACCTGCTCGCGGGCGTGCTCGCGATGCTGGTGATGCGCGCGCTCGGCGAGATGTCGGCCGCGATGCCCGCGTCCGGCTCCTTCTCGGTCTACGCGGAGAAGGCCCTGGGCCGCTGGGCCGGCTTCTCGGCGGGCTGGCTGTACTGGTTCCTGCTGGTCGTGGTGCTCGCGGTGGAGGCGACCGGCGCCGCGAAGATCGCGAACGGCTGGGTGCCCTCGGTCGACCAGTGGGTCTGGGTACTGATCTTCATGGTGGTCTTCACCGTGGCAAACCTGACCGCCGTGCGGAACTTCGGCGAGTTCGAGTTCTGGTTCGCCGCCCTCAAGGTCGGCGCGATCGTGCTGTTCCTGATCCTCGGCACCCTCGCGATCTTCGGCGTGCTCCCGGACACCGACCCGGTCAGCACGGCCAACCTCACCGGCCACGGCGGCTTCTTCCCGGCCGGCATCGCCGGGGTCGTCGCCGGCATGCTCGCGGTCATCTTCGCCTTCGGCGGCCTGGAGGTCGTCACCATCGCGGCCGCCGAGTCCGACGACCCCGCCCGCTCCGTGGCCCGCGCCGTGCGCAGCGCGGTGTGGCGCATCCTCTTCTTCTACGTCGGCTCGATGCTGGTCATCGTGACCCTGCTGCCGTGGGACTCGCTGAAGCCGGGGATGAGCCCGTACGTGGCCGTCCTCGACTCCATCGGCATCCCGGCGGCCGGCCAGATCATGAACATCGTGGTGTTCGTGGCGCTGCTGTCGGCGCTGAACGCGAACCTGTACGGGTCCTCGCGCATGGTGTTCTCGCTGGCCGAGCGCGGCGAGGCGCCGAGGGCGCTGCTGAAGGTCTCGGGCGGCGGGGTGCCGCTGCGCGCGGTGTTCGCCTCGGTGGCCTTCGGCTTCGTGTCGGTGGTCCTGAACCTGCTGTGGCCGGACACGATCTTCCTCTACATGCTCAACGCGGTCGGCGCGGTGCTGCTGTTCGTGTGGGCCCTGATCGCCGTCTCGCAGCTCAAGCTGCGCCGTGTGATCGAGCGGGACATGCCCGAGCGCCTGACGCTGCCGATGTGGCTGTTCCCGTACGCGACGTGGGCGGCGCTGCTGGGTATGGCGGCGGTGCTGGTCCTGATGCTGTTCGACGACTCGGCCCGGCCGCAGCTGCTGTGGTCCTCGGGCGCCGCCACCCTCGTCCTCGTGGTGGCGTGGGTGCGGGAGATCCGGGCCCGCAGGGCCTGAAACCGGACCCGGCCCACGGGGCCGATGACGGCCAGGACCCCCGCGCCGCCGCGCGGGGGTCCTGGCCGTTGTCAGGTGCGCAGGTAGGAGGCCCCGTTGACGTCGAGGACCGTGCCCGAGCTCCAGACCGCGCCGGGGGAGGCCAGGTAGAGCACGGCGGAGGCGATCTCCCGCGGGTCCGCGACACGGCCGAAGGGGCTCTGCGCCCGGATGTCCGCGCCCTCGGGCCCCTCCAGCCGGCCGGCGACGCGCTCGGTGGCGACGAATCCGGGGGCCACGGAAGCGACGGCGATGCCGTGCGGGGCGAGGGAGACGGCGAGCGACTGGCCCAGGGCGTGCAGCGCGGCCTTGGTCGCGCCGTAGGCGGGGTGGTCGGGTTCGCCGCGGAAGGCGCCGCGCGAGCCGACGTTGACGATGCGTCCCTCGCGTCCCGCGTCGATCATGCGGCGGGCGACGCGGTGGGTCAGGTTGGCGGCGCCGAAGAGGTTCACCTCGGCGGTCCGCCGCCAGGCCTGCTGCCAGTCCTCGTAGGAGGTTTCGGGCAGCGGGTGGGCGAGCATCACGGCGGCGTTGTTGACCAGGACGTCCACGCCGCCGAGCGCCTCGTCCGCCCCGGCCGCCAGGGCCTCGACCCCGGCCGGGTCGGCGAGGTCCGCGGCGAGCAGTACGTGGCCCTCCCCCTCCAGCGAGGCGAGGGTCTCCTCCGCATCCGCCCGCCGGGCGGAGCAGTGCACGGCGACCCGGTCGCCCTGCCGGGCGAAGGCGGCCGCGATCGCCCGGCCGATGCCCCGGGAGGCGCCGGTGACGAGTACGCCCCGGCCGGTGTCGGGAAGCGGTGTCACGGTCCGGTCCATCGGTGGCCCCCTCGATCCGGTGTCTGCGGCGTCGCCGTGAGCGTACGGGCGTGATCACGAACCGTGAAGCCGACGTCCGGATATCGGACAGAAAACGTCCGGTGATCGGACACTCGGCAGAGTGGGGCACCTCGTCCCCTCTCCCCGCACACCGGACAGGCACACCCCTCGATGAGTCACAGCACCAGCACCCTGACACCCCCGGAAACACAGCGGACCGACGCCGGACCACCCCTCGGCAGCGGACTCAAGCAGCGCCACCTCTCGATGATCGCCCTCGGCGGTGTCATCGGCGCCGGACTCTTCGTCGGCTCCGGCGCCGGCATCGCCGCCGCCGGTCCCTCGATCGTGCTCGCGTACGCCGCGTCCGGGCTGCTCGTGATGTTCGTGATGCGGATGCTCGGCGAGATGTCCGCCGCCAACCCCGCCTCCGGCTCCTTCTCCGTTCACGCGGAGCGGGCGGTCGGCCCCTGGGCCGGATTCACCGTCGGCTGGATGTTCTGGACACTGCTGTGCGTGGGGGTGGCCATCGAGGCCATCGGCGCGGCGAACATCATGACCGGCTGGTTCCCGGGCACCCCCTCCTGGATGTGGGTGCTGGTCTTCATGGCGGTCTTCTGCGGGTCCAACCTGGCCGCCGTATCGAACTTCGGCGAGTTCGAGTTCTGGTTCTCCGCCCTCAAGATCGGAGCCATCGGGCTCTTCCTGGGCCTGGGCGTGCTGGCCGTCCTGGGCCTGCTGCCCGGTACCGGCTCCCCCGGCGCCGCGAACCTGCTGCACCACGACGGCGGCTTCCTCCCCAACGGGATGGACGGCCTGCTGGTCGGACTGCTGGCCTCGGTCGTCGCGTACGGCGGGCTGGAGACGGTGACCATCGCGGCCGCCGAGTCCGAGGACCCCGTGGGGGGCGTGGCCAGGGCCGTGAAGACGACCATGTGGCGGATCGCGATCGTCTACGTCGGCTCCATGCTCGTGATCGTCACGCTGCTCCCGTGGAACGACCCGGCGGTCACCGCCGACGGCCCGTACGCCGCCACCCTGGACAAGCTGGGCATCCCGGCGGCCGGCCAGATCATGAACGTGGTCATCCTGATCGCCCTGCTCTCCGCGATGAACGCCAACATCTACGGCTCCTCGCGCATGGCCTACTCCCTCGTCTCCCGCGGCCAGGGGCCCAAGGCCCTGGGCAAGCTCGCCGGCCGTGTGCCGCGCCGGGCGGTGCTCGCCTCCTCCGGCTTCGGCTTCGTCACCGTGCTGCTGTCCTACTGGTACCCGGACACCCTGTTCGCGTGGCTGCTGAACATGGTCGGCGGAGTCATCCTCGTCGTCTGGGGCTTCATCGCCGTCTCCCAGTTCGTGCTGCGCCGCCGGCTGGAGCGCGAGACCCCCGGGAAGCTGGTCGTGCGGATGTGGGGCTTCCCGTACCTGACCTGGGTGGCGCTGGCCGGGGTGGCCGGGGTGCTGGTCCTGATGGCCCTGGGCGAGGACACGCGGGTCCAGGTGATCTTCACCGGCGGGCTCACCGCCGCCCTCGCGGTGACCGGATACGTGATGCAGCGCCGGGCCGCGGCTGCCCGCTGACACCCGCTCGGCCAAAGGTCGGCCCCGTGCGTCCGCACGGGGCCGACCTGCGTTGTACAGAGGTATCCCTTACGTGTGAGGCGGAATAGATACTGCTAGCGTGCAGTTGCGCATTGATTGCAATAAGCAGTTGGCACGCCGAGGGGACCGGATAACACGCATGGCCATCTACACGCTTCCTGAGCTTCCGTACGACTACGCGGCGCTGGAGCCGGTGATCAACCCGCAGATCATCGAGCTGCACCACGACAAGCACCACGCGGCTTACGTCGCGGGCGCCAACACCACGCTGGAGCAGCTGGCGGAGGCACGCGACAAGGAGAACTGGGGTGCGCTGAACGGCCTGGAGAAGAACCTCGCCTTCCACCTCTCCGGCCACATCCTGCACAGCATCTACTGGCACAACATGGCCAGCCCGAAGACCGGCGAGGGAGGCGGCGTCCCCGACGAGAAGGACGGCCTGGGCGAGCTTCCGGCCGCGATCACCGAGTCCTTCGGCTCCTTCGCGAAGTTCAAGAAGCAGCTCACCTTCGCCTCCTCCGCGACGCAGGGCTCCGGCTGGGGCGTTCTCGCGTACGAACCGGTCAGCGGCCGCCTGGTCGTCGAGCAGGTCTACGACCACCAGGGCAACGTGGGCGTCGCCAGCACGCCGATCCTGGTCTTCGACGCCTGGGAGCACGCCTTCTACCTGCAGTACAAGAACCAGAAGGTGGACTTCATCGAGGCGATGTGGAACGTCGTCAACTGGCAGGACGTGGCCGGGCGCTACGCCGACGCCAAGGCGAACACCCCGCTGCTGATCCCCGCCAAGGGCTGATCGCGCCACCACAAGCCCGTCCGCCTCGTGATCGTCTTCTCAGCCTTCACGTGCGGGCGTGTCGAACGGAAGACCCCCGTGAGGACGTGACTCACGGGGGTCTTCTGTGTGTACCGGCAGGGCCTACTCGAAAGACGGGCCCTTGGTGCGGGTGCGCTTGATCTCGTAGAAGCCCGGGGTGGAGGCGACGAGCAGCGTGCCGTCCCACAGCCGGGCGGCCGCCTCGCCGCGCGGGGTCGGCGTGACGACCGGGCCGAAGAAGGCCACGTCGTCGCCGTCAGAGCCGGGCACCGAGATCACCGGGGTGCCGACCTCCTGGCCGACCCGGTCGATGCCGTTGTTGTGGGAGGCGCGCAGCACCTCGTCGTACTCGTCGGAATCGGCGTAGGCGAGCAGCTCGGCCGGCAGGCCGACCTCCTCCAGCGCGGCGGCTATGACCTCGCGGGTCGGGCCCAGGTCCTCGTTGTGGATGCGGGTGCCGAGCGCGGTGTACAGCTTGCCCGTGATCTCGTCACCGTGCTTCTGCTGAGCCGCTGTCACCACGCGCACCGGAGCCCAGCCCTTGGGGCCGAGCAGTTCGCGGTAGGACTCGGGCAGCTCGTCGAGCTTGTTCTCGTTGAGGACGGCCAGGCTCATCACGTGCCAGCGGACCTCGACGTCGCGGACCTTCTCGACCTCCAGCATCCAGCGCGACGTCATCCAGGCCCAAGGACAGAGCGGGTCGAACCAGAAGTCGACCGGGGTCCTCTCGCGCACCTGGGTGTCGGTCATGTCTCTCCTCAGTCCTGAGTCCTCAACCGGAAAGAAGGCGTCACCGGCGCGCCTTCTTTCGTCCCCAACCGGTCAGGAGTCGCACACATTCCCCATGCGAGGATTCTTCACAAGAACGCGATCACGCACGAAGGAGTGCAGGTGCCCGGAGAGAATCTGTCCCGCGACGAGGCCCGCGAGCGTGCCGGACTGCTGTCCGTCGACGGGTACGAGGTGGTCCTCGACATCAGGTCCGCCGTGGACGAGGCCGAACCGGCCGACGGCCCCCGGACCTTCCGCTCGGTGACCACCATCCGTTTCCGGGCCGCCGTGGCCGGCGCCTCCACCTTCGCGGACCTGATCGCCCCCTCGGTGAACTCCGTGACCCTCAACGGGCGCGCGCTGGACGCGGCCGCCGTCTTCGACGGGTCGCGGATCGCCCTGGACGGCCTGGCCGCCGAGAACGTGCTGGTGGTGGACGCGAACTGCGCGTACAGCCGGACCGGCGAGGGCATGCACCGCTTCGTGGACCCGGAAGACGGCGAGGTCTACCTCTACACCCAGTACGAGCCGGCGGACGCCCGGCGGGTGTACGCGAACTTCGAGCAGCCGGACCTGAAGGCGCCGTACCGCTTCGAGGTGGCCGCGCCCGAGGGCTGGCAGGTGTGGAGCAACGGCGCGGAGGAGTCCCGGGAGGGCGGGGTCTGGCGGTTCGCCGAGACCCAGCCGATCTCGACGTACATCACGTGCGTGGTGGCGGGCCCGTACCACTACGTGACGGACACCTACACCCGCGGGGACCTGACCATCCCGCTCGGCGCGATGTGCCGCAAGGGGCTGGCCAGGCACTTCGACGCGGACGACGTCTTCCTGGTCACCAAGCAGGGCTTCGACCTCTTCCACGAGCTGTTCGACTACCCGTACCCGTTCGGCAAGTACGACCAGGCCTTCGTGCCGGAGTACAACCTGGGCGCGATGGAGAACCCGGGGATGGTGACCTTCCGGGAGGAGTACATCTTCCGCGGCAAGGTCACGCAGGCCTCGTACGAGCGGCGCGCGAACGTGATCCTGCACGAGATGGCGCACATGTGGTTCGGCGACCTCGTCACCATGAAGTGGTGGGACGACCTGTGGCTCAAGGAGTCCTTCGCGGACTTCATGGGCTCCTTCGGGCTGGTCGAGGCGACCCGCTTCGACCAGGCGTGGGTCACCTTCGCCAACAGCCGCAAGGCGTGGGCCTACCGCGCCGACCAGCTGCCGTCCACGCACCCGATCACGGCCGACATCCGTGACCTGGAGGACGCGAAGCTGAACTTCGACGGGATCACGTACGCCAAGGGCGCGGCGGTCCTCAAGCAGCTGGTCGCCTACGTGGGGCGGGAGGCGTTCCTGGAGGGCGCGCGGCGCTACTTCAAGGCCAACGCGTACGGGAACACCACGCTGGACGACCTGCTGTCGGTGCTCGCGGAGGTCTCCGGGCGGGACATGGCCGAGTGGTCGCGGGCCTGGCTGCAGACGGCGGGGGTGAACGTGCTGACCCCGGTGGTGACCTGTGACGCGGGCGGACGCGTGACCGAGCTCGCGGTGGTGCAGGAGGGCGAGGAGCTTCGGCCGCACCGGGTCGCCGTCGGCCTGTACCGGCTGGAGTCCGACGGCACCCTGGTCCGCTACGCGCGGGCCGGGACGGACGTGTCGGGCGTGCGGACCGTGGTCGCGGAGCTGGCGGGCGAGGAGCGGCCCGACCTGGTCCTGGTCAACGACGAGGACCTCACGTACTGCAAGATCCGCTTCGACGAGACCTCGCTGGCCACGCTGCGGGCGCACCTGGGCGACCTCACGGACCCCCTCGCCCGGGCGCTGAGCTGGTCGGCGCTGTGGAACCTGACGCGGGACGGGCTGATGCCCGCGCGTGACTTCGTCTCGCTGCTGCTCGCGCACGCGGGACGGGAGACGGACGTCGGCGTGCTGCAGATGCTGCACGCGCAGGCGCTGAGCGCGGTCAAGCACTACGCGGCGCCGGACTGGCGCGAGCAGGGCGGCCGGGAGCTGGCGGCGGGCGCGCTGCACGAGCTGCGGCTTGCGGAGCCGGGGTCGGAGCACCAGCTGACGTGGGCCCGCTTCTTCGCCGCGAGCGCGGCGACGGAGGGCGACTTCCAGCTGCTGCTGGGGCTGCTGGACGGCTCGGCGCGGATCGACGGGCTGGAGGTGGACCAGGAGCTGCGCTGGGACTTCCTGCTGCCGCTGACCGCGCACGGCGCGGTCGACGAGGGCGTGCTCACCGCCGAACTGGCGCGGGACGACACGGCTTCGGGCAAGCGGCACGAGGTCCGGTGCCTGGCGGCGCGGCCGTCGGCGGCCGTGAAGGACCAGGCGTGGGCGGCGGTCGTCGAGTCGGACGCGCTGTCGAACGCGCTGGTGGAGGCGACGATCGCGGGTATGCAGCAGTCCTCGCAGCGGGGTCTGCTGGCGGCCTACACGGAGCGCTACTTCGAGGTGATCGAGCGGGTGTGGGCGGACCGGTCGATCCAGATCGCCATGGACGTGGTGAAGGGGCTGTACCCCGCCCTCCAGGACTCCGGGTCCACCGTGTCGGCGACGGACGCCTGGCTGTCCTCCCACCCGGACGCGGCCCCCGCCCTGCGCCGTCTGGTCCTCGAGTCCCGGGACGACCTGGCCAGGGCGCTGGGCGGCCAGGCCTGCGACGCGGCAGCCGGCAAGTAGCCCGCGGCGCCGTTGTCGGGGGCACTGCCCCCGACAACGGCGGCGCGCCGGGTCCCCCGGTCGGCGCAGCCCATCGGCAGTCGAACGCCCGTACTTTAGCCCCGGCTTGTCCCGATTTGCCGACGGGCGTGTAACAGGGGTTAGCGGGACCGCGGCCTGAGGGAATCACCGCGTCATGAACCACAACGCACCCCTCCCCCTCACCCACCTCACCGGCAGCCGCCCCCGCGTGCTGACCCTGGCCCAGCTGCGCGAGCACGGCGTCACCGCCTCCGACGCCGCCGGGCGGCCCTGGCAGCAGATCCTGCCCGGGGTGTTCCTGCTCCACCCGGGCCCCGCGACCAGCGAGGAGCGGCTGCACGCCGCGCTGCTCTACGCGGGACGGCGCGGCGGCGAGGCCATGATCACCGGGCTGGCGGCGCTCGCGCTGTACCGGTTCGCCTCCACGCCCCCGCTGCTCTCCCTCTCCCACATCGACGTGCTCGTGCCCGGCACCCGGCGGCTGCGCTCCACCGGGGACGTGCGCATCGTCCGCTCGCACGCCGCGCCGCGCCCCCAGGAGGTGACCGGACTGCCGGTGGCCCCCGCCGCGCGGGCCGTGGCCGACGCCGTCGCCCAGCTCTCCGACGCCGGCACCGTACGCCGTCTGCTCAGCGAGGCCGTGCGCGGCGGACACTGCGAACCGGCCGCCGTCGTACGGGAGCTGACGCTGGCCCGGCTGCTGAACCGCCCGCACGTCGTCGACGCCGTCGAGTCGCTCCTCGCGGAGGGCCGGGCCATGGCCGAGGACCGGCTCTACCACCTCGTACGGGGCTACGACCTGCCCGAGCCCGTGTGGAACGTGGACCTGCGGCTGCCCGGCGGCCCGCACCTCGGCGGGGTCGACGCGTACTGGCCCGAGCACTCCGTCGCCGTCGAGATCGACACCCGCGCCCCGCGTCAGGGCGAGGACGAGCAGTGGTCCGAGTGCGTGCGCAAGCGGGAGACGCTGGAGCGGCTCGGGGTGACCGTCATCCACATCACCCCGCGCAAGCTCTGCGACTGGCCGGAGCAGCAGGCCGCGGTCGTCCGGACCGCCCTGACGGCGTCCGGCGACCGCGAGCCCGCCGCCTATCTGGTGGTGCTCCCCCGGTGAGGCGGCAGCGGCGGATTGGCCGGGGAGTACTCCGGGGCGCTCCACCGCAGCCGCCCCGGATGCACGCTCTCCACCACCGATTCCACATGGAAGCGCACGCGCCGCTCCCCGTCGGCCCCGAACTCGGTCCGAGCCCGGCCGCTGAGCTGGAGCAGAGCGCCACTCTCCCAGTCCGGGAAGAGCAGCCCGGCCCGCGGATCGGCCGCCAGGTTGCCCAGCGTCAGGAACATGGCGTTGCCCGCATAGTCCGGCCAGGCCAGCTCCACCGGCGAGAGCACCTCCACGAAGCCCGGCAGCCCGCCCCGGTGACTGGCGTCGGCGCCGTCCGCCTCCGCCGTGGTGGCCACGAAGAAGGTGTCGGCCGCCCGGACCGCCCGCTGCTGGTCCGGGGTGAGGGTCCGCCCGTGCCGCACGACACCGGCTCCCTCGGCCACCAGGTCCAGCGGCTGCCTCTTCTGCAGGTACTTGGGGCAGTTGGCGAACACCTGCTCGGCCTGGACGGCGAAGCCGCGCGCGGTGACTTCGAGGGTCCCGTTCAGCCGCATCCGGCGCCGGGTGCGCGGGTCGAGCGCGATGGTGCCGACCCGGGTCCCGGCGGTGGCGAGCGCCTCCGCGAGCGGGTCGCCGGCCGGTAGTCCGCCGGCGACCGTGATCCGGTCCGGCCCGGTGGCCCGTACGAACCCCGGCGCGCCGGTGAGCAGCGAGGCCCACATCCGCCCCGCACCGTCGGCGGCCCCGACGACCAGGTGGGGCTGGAGCTCCAGGAAGGCCGCGGCGACGTCCCGGATGCCGGTGCCGATCGAGCGGCCCACGTGCTCGGCGAGGTCCCGTACGCCGACCTTTTCCTGCACGGCCAGCGAGCCCCGGTGATATGCCCCGCCCATTAGAAGAATCCGCAGGTCGGAGCCCCCGATGTGGGGGCTTCAGCGCCCTCGGCGCCGGTCGGTACGGAGATCTCCAGGCGAGTGCCGTCGGGGTCGTGGAAGAAGATGCCGCCGGAAGCCGCCCCTTCGCCGTGGGCCACGACCCCCTCGTACGCGAACTCCACGCCCAGCGACCGCAGCCGCTCCTCGTACTGCCGTACCTCCTCGATGGCGCCGGCCGAGAGCGCCAGGTGGTGCAGGCCGGCCGAGGCCGGGGCGAACGCGCCGCGAGCCTGCTGCCACAGGGTGAGGACGAGTTCTCCGTCCTGGCCGATGAAGGCGAAGCGGCGCTCTTCCTCCTTGCCCTCCCCCAGCACCTGGAAGCCGAGGGCGTCCCGGTAGAAGGCGAGCGAGCGGTCCAGATCGGTGACGTTCAGACCCACGTGGCCGGTGCGGAGCTTGCTGATGACGGACGTCATGGCGGTTCCTTCCCCAAGGCTGTTTAAACCGGATGGCCCTAACCTTCTAAATCGAGATTAAGGGTTAGAGCGGAGGGCGTCAACCGGTCACGTACCCTTGAGGGGTTAGCAGGAGTACGAGAGGGGTCGGAGACATGGCGGCGGCGGATCCACGACCCCTGACCGGAGAGCCGGTCGCCCTCGACCTGCTGAACACCCGCTGGATCGCGGACGGCGAACCCCTGGACCTCTTCGCGGGCGCCACCGGCCTCACCCGGGTCGAAGGGCTCGCGGTCTGGCTGGAGAGCACCGGCCTCGCCGGCCGCTTCCGCGCGGACGCGGCGACGCTCGTCCACCTGCTGACCGCCCGCGAGGCGCTGGCCCGCGCGGTGGCGGACCCGGCCGACGCGAGCGCGCGCGCCCTGGTCGACGCGGTACTGGAGCACGGCCGGATCCGGGCCACCCTGACCGCCGAAGGGCCGGGCGAGCGGACCGAGTTCGACGATCCGACCTGGGGCCCGGCCTGGACGGCCGCCCGGAACTACCTGGAACTGCTGGGCCACGCACCCGACCGGATCCGCAAGTGCGCCTCCGAATCGTGCGTCCTTCACTTCCACGACACCTCGCGCAACGGCACCCGGCGCTGGTGCTCCATGGCCGCCTGCGGAAACCGGGCCAAAGCCTCCCGCCACTACGCGCGCACGCGCGAGCGCTGAAACCCCGGAAGTTGTCACACTCGACCCCCGGTCGATCCCTGACAGAGCCCTGGTCCAGTCCTGACATGCAGTCGGGAAGTCGACAAATACACTCATCAGCCACTGGGTTCATCCAGTTCTGCCCCGGTACGGCCTCGCTGGCGGATATCCCGCACTGGCGAGAGTCCGCCATGACAGGTCTCGGTCAAGACAAGGCTCCCCAAAGAGCTGTCGCGTGAGGAAAGCTGACCGGTCATCCGGCACCGAAATCCGGACCGTTTCTTTCACTTACCAGGGATGCTGATGACCCTCGAATCCCCCAGCTCCATACCCGGGGCCAGACGCGCGGCGCGCGTCGCGGCCGCGGCCGGCCTGGTCGCCGCTCTCGCGGCCACCGGCGCCGCGCCCGTCTTCGCCGCCTCGGGCGCCGACAAGCCCGGCACCAACCCGGCCGTGAAGTCCGCCGATCAGAAGATCGGTTCGGCCGACGCAGAGCTGCTCCAGGAGGCGAAGGCCAAGGGTGACGCGACCGTCACCGTCATGGTCGCGACCGCCCCCGGCCAGACCAAGCAGGTGGCCGACCAGCTCGACGCCGTCCAGGGCGCCTCGGTGGGCCGGACGTACGACAAGCTCGGCTACGTGCGCGCCACCCTGCCCACCGGCAAGGCGGAGGCCGCGCTGAAGGCGGCGGCCAAGCTGTCCTCGGTGCACGGCATCGACCTGCGGCACGAGATCCAGCTGCCGGACCCGCGCCCCGACACCCACGGCGAGTCGGGCGCGGTCAAGAAGACCGCGGCCGAGACGTACGCGGCGCCGGACAAGAACACCCCGGCGAAGAACCCGTACAACCCGTCCTTCGAGACGGGCGCGGTCGACTTCGTCGCGAAGAACCCGCAGGCCGACGGCCGCGGCGTGACCATCGGCATCCTGGACTCGGGCGTCGACGTCAGCCACCCGGCCCTCCAGAAGACCACCACCGGCGAGCGCAAGATCGTCGACTGGGTGACCGCGACCGACCCGATCGCCGACGGCGACGCCACCTGGCGCGCCCAGATCACCCCGGTCACGTCCACCGGCGGCACCTTCACCGCGGGCGGCCAGAGCTGGAAGGCCCCGGAGGGCAGCTTCCAGTGGAGCCGCTTCAGCGAGTCGATCACCGCCAACGGTGACATGAAGGGCGACGTCAACCGGGACGGGGACACCACCGACCGGTTCGGCATGCTCTACGACGTCGCCGCCGGCACCGTCCGCGTCGACACCGACCAGGACGGCGACTTCACGAACAACGAGCCGATGAAGCCGTACAAGGACGGCTACCAGATCGGCTGGTTCGGCACGGACAACCCGGCGACCGACGTCGCCGAGCGCATCCCGTTCGTGATCGAGATCCGCAAGGACGTCCCGATGGACCCGCTGGGCGGTGACTGGGTCGGCAAGAAGGCCGACTTCGTCAACGTCGGCATCATCGAGTCCGAGCACGGCACGCACGTCGCCGGCATCACCGCCGCGAACAGCCTGTTCGGCGGCAAGATGAACGGCGAGGCGCCCGGCGCGAAGATCGTCTCCTCGCGCGCCTGCACCTGGTCCGGCGGCTGCACCAACATCGCGCTGACCGAGGGCATGATCGACCTCGTCGTCAACCGCGGCGTCGACATCATCAACATGTCGATCGGCGGCCTCCCGGCGCTGAACGACGGCAACAACGCGCGCTCCGAGCTCTACACGAACCTCATCGACACCTACGGTGTCCAGCTCGTCATCTCGGCGGGCAACGAGGGCCCCGGTGTCAACACCATCGGCGACCCCGGCCTCGCGGACAAGGTCATCTCCGTGGGTGCCGCCGTCTCCAAGGAGACCTGGGCCGCCAACTACGGCTCCGGCGTGACCAAGAAGTACAACATGTTCCCCTTCTCCTCGCGCGGTCCGCGTGAGGACGGCGGGTTCACCCCGACCATCACCGCCCCCGGCGCCTCGATCAACACGATCCAGACCTGGCTGCCCGGCGCCCCGGTGAAGGAGGCCGGCTACAACCTGCCGGCCGGTTACGGCATGCTCCAGGGCACCTCGATGTCCTCGCCGCAGGCGGCGGGCGCCAGCGCCCTGCTGATCTCGGCCGCCAAGCAGCAGAAGATCGCGCTGACCCCGGCGTCCCTGCGCACCGCGCTCACCAGCAGCGCGAAGAAGATCGAGGACGTCCCGGCGCACGCCCAGGGCTCGGGCCTCATCAACGTCATCGGCGCGTGGGAGTCCATCCAGCGCGGCGCGAAGGCCAACGACTTCACGGTCAAGGCGCCGGTCGACACCGCGATCGACCAGTTCCTGAAGAACCCGGGCTTCGGCACCGGCCTGTACGACCGCGAGGGCGGCCTCAAGGTCGGCCAGAAGAAGGTCTACAACGTCGTCGTCACCCGCACCACGGGCGTCAAGTACGGCACCCGGCACAACCTGAGCTGGCGCAACAACGACGGCACCTTCAAGGTCATCGGCGGCTACGACTACGTCACCCTGCCGCTGAACAAGCCCGTCACCATCAAGGTCGAGGCCAACGCCAAGTCGGGCGGCGTCCACAGCGGCATCCTGCAGCTGGACGACGAGACCACCGAGGGCATCGACAAGCAGATCCTGACGACCGTCGTCGCGGCGACCCCGCTGGCGACCCCGTCCTTCGCCCTGTCGGACACCTCCTCCGTGCAGCGCAACAGCCACAAGTCGTACTTCGTGACCGTCCCGGCGGGCGCGAAGACCCTTGAGGTCGCCCTCGGCGGTCTCGCGGCGGGCAGCCAGACGCGCTTCATCTCGATCCACCCGTACGGCGTGGGCGTCGAGGACAGCGCGACGACCCAGTGCTACCCGAACTACGACAACCCGGCGAACAAGTGCCGCCCCGACCTGCGCTCGTACGCCGACCCGCAGCCGGGCGTCTGGGAGATCGAGGTCGAGTCGCGCCGTACGTCGCCGCTGCTCGACAACCCGTTCAAGCTGGACGTCTCCGTGCTCGGCGCGGCCTTCAACCCCGAGGTCGCGGAACTGGCCGAGGTCAAGGTGGGCACCCCGGCGCCGGTCCAGTGGGCCATCAGGAACGAGGCTTCGGCCATCTCCGGCGGCAAGCTCCAGGGCGGCCAGCTGGGCTCCGCGAAGGTCGCCGTGCCGACCATCGCGACCGGTGAGACCCAGACCAGCGAGGTCACGATCGGCGCGGGCGTCTCCCGCCTCGACATCTCGATCGGCAAGGTCTCCGACACCGCCGCCGACCTCGACCTCGAGGTCTACAAGGACGGCGTCAAGGTCGGCTCCTCCGCCGACGGCGACTCCGAGGAGGCCGTGAGCCTGGCCGACCCGGCCGCAGGTACCTACACCGTCAAGGTGATCGGCTACGCGATCCCGTCCGGCTCCACCACGTACGACTACCGCGACGTGTACTTCTCGGACGCCCTGGGCAACGTCCTGGTCGACGACAGCGCCGCGGTGAACCTCGCCAACGGCGCCACCGCGACCGTCTCGGCGAACGTGCAGGTCAACGGCGCGGCCCCCGAAGGCCGGCGACTGTTCGGCCAGGTCCACCTGCTCAACGCCCGCGGCACCGCCGCCGGCACCGGCTACGTGAAGATCGAGAAGGTCAACCCGTAACGGCGACCGCCTGAAGGAGGGGCCGGTGCTCGCGACGAGCACCGGCCCCTTCGCGTTGCCCGCCGCCGGATGTTCCCCCTACGGTCCGCCGCGCCCGGATACCGGACATTCCGGATCGGCTGCCAACCCGCTCCGACCTGGTGAAACGGGCCTGCCAGGGTCGTGCGACACTCCCCTCCACACAGCCGTCGCGGGGTTCACATTCCGGACACCGTCCGTTCCTCGGACAATGGATTGGACAAGGCTCGTGGGGTCGAACGCATGATGGCTCCACGCGCGCCCGCGTCGTACGTACCAAAGGAGTCACCGTGAGGGTCGGAATCGTCGGAGCCACCGGACAGGTCGGCGGAGTCATGCGCGGCATCCTCGCCGAGCGGAAGTTCCCGGTGGACGAGCTGCGGCTGTTCGCCTCGGCCCGTTCCGCGGGCTCCACCCTCGAATGGGAGGGCCGGGAGATCACCATCGAGGACGCGTCCACGGCCGACTACTCCGGCCTGGACATCGTGCTCTTCTCCGCGGGCGGCGCCACCTCCAGGGTCCTCGCCGAGAAGGTCGCCTCGCAGGGCGCCGTCGTGATCGACAACTCCTCCGCCTGGCGCGGCCACCCCGAGGTCCCCCTCGTCGTCTCCGAGGTCAACCCGCACGCGGTTCGCAACCGCCCCAAGGGCATCATCGCGAACCCGAACTGCACGACCATGGCCGCGATGCCGGTGCTGCGCCCGCTCCACGAAGAGGCCGGCCTGTCCGCGATGATCGCGACCACCTACCAGGCCGTGTCGGGCTCGGGCCTGGCCGGTGTCGCCGAGCTCAAGGGCCAGGCCTGCGCGGTCTCCGAGGCCGCCGACCAGCTGACCTTCGACGGCGGCGCGGTGGACTTCCCGGAGCCGGCCGTCTACAAGCGGCCCATCGCCTTCAACGTCGTCCCGCTCGCGGGCTCGATCGTGGACGACGGGTCCTTCGAGACCGACGAG
Source organism: Streptomyces sp. NBC_00190 (assembly GCF_036203305.1). Lineage (GTDB taxonomy): Bacteria > Actinomycetota > Actinomycetes > Streptomycetales > Streptomycetaceae > Streptomyces. The sequence goes on from NZ_CP108131.1 coordinate 2,995,611, forward strand.
GAGCAGAAGCTCCGCAACGAGTCCCGCAAGATCCTGGAGATCCCGGAGCTCAAGGTCTCGGGCACCTGCGTGCGCGTGCCGGTCTTCTCCGGCCACTCCCTCCAGATCAACGCCCGGTTCGACCGCCCGATCAGCGTCGAGCGCGCCTACGAGCTGCTGAAGGACGCTCCGGGCGTCGAGCTGTCGGAGATCCCGACCCCGCTCCAGGCCGCCGGCAAGGACGCCTCGTACGTGGGCCGCATCCGCTCCGACGAGACGGTCGACAACGGCCTCGCGCTGTTCCTCTCGAACGACAACCTGCGCAAGGGCGCGGCCCTGAACGCGGTCCAGATCGCCGAGCTCGTCGCCGAGGAGCTCCGCGGCTGATCCCGGTCGTACGGCTGAGGGGCGGCACCGTGACGGTGCCGCCCCTCAGCCGTGTCAGGGCCTGCGCACCTCGAAGAGGAAGCAGCCGAACTCGACGGCCCGCACGTGCACGAGGGCCACCTCGGGATCGGCGAACGCCTCGTCGAGGGCGCGGTCGACGACGCCGTCCGGCTCCTCGCCGAGTTCCAGCACCCGGCCCCCGAGGATGTGCCCCCGGGCGCTGTACCGCCGGGCGGTGCGCCGCACGCCCGGCCCGGCGAACGGATACGCTCCGCCGCCCGCCGGACCGCCGCAGTCCTCCGCGTGGATGAAGACGGGCCCCTGCTCGTCGTACGCGCCCGGGTCCGCGCCGGCCGCGGCGGCCCAGCGCCGCAGTGGTGCGTACGAGACGAGCGCGATCCGCTCACCGGCGGCACTCGGCCGCAGGCAGCACCTCAGCGGCGCGCCGCCCTCCTCGTCGGTGTACGGGACGCGGCCGCGCCCCGCGTCGTCACGTGCCCGGAGCTCCGCGAGCGCCGCCGCCCCGATGGGCCTTGCCTTATGTCCGATGCTCATGCCCACCAGGGTCCCCGCGGGCGGCGGCCCTGTCCGGCAGGTTTCCGACCTCGCGTTCGCCCGTGGATTACTCCGCCACGGTGGCCCGGGCCTCGTGGAAAGATGACGGACACCGTCACCATCGAAGGAGATGAACGCGTGCCAGGCACGAATCTCACCCGTGAAGAGGCTCAGCAGCGGGCAAAGCTGCTGACCGTCGACTCCTACGAGATCGAACTCGATCTCAGCGGCGCGCAGGAGGGCGGCACGTACCCGTCCGTGACCACCGTGCGCTTCCAGTCGGCCGAGGCCGGGGCCGAGACCTTCATCGACCTGGTCGCCCCGGCCGTGCACGAGGTCGTCCTGAACGGCAAGGCGCTGGACGTCGCCGCCGTCTTCCGGGACTCCCGCATCGCGCTGGCGGGTCTCGCCGCCGGATCGAACGAGCTCCGGGTCGTCGCGGACTGCGCGTACACCAACACCGGCGAGGGCCTGCACCGCTTCGTCGACCCGGTCGACCAGCAGGCCTACCTGTACACCCAGTTCGAGGTGCCGGACGCGCGGCGGGTCTTCGCCAGCTTCGAGCAGCCCGACCTGAAGGCCACGTTCCAGTTCACCGTGACGGCCCCCGAGGGCTGGACGGTCATCTCGAACTCGCCGACGCCGGAGCCCAAGGACCGGGTGTGGGCCTTCGAGCCGACCCCGCGCATCTCCTCGTACATCACCGCGCTGATCGTCGGCCCGTACCACGCCGTGCACAGCTCCTACGAGGGCCGGGACGGTCAGTCCGTGCCGCTCGGCATCTACTGCCGCCCCTCGCTCGCCGAGTTCCTCGACGCGGACGAGATCTTCGACGTGACGCGGCAGGGCTTCGACTGGTTCCAGGAGAAGTTCGCGTACGACTACCCGTTCGCCAAGTACGACCAGCTCTTCGTGCCGGAGTTCAACGCGGGCGCCATGGAGAACGCGGGCGCGGTCACCATCCGCGACCAGTACGTCTTCCGCTCGAAGGTGACGGACGCGTCGTACGAGCTGCGCGCGGAGACCATCCTGCACGAGCTCGCCCACATGTGGTTCGGCGACCTCGTGACCATGGAGTGGTGGAACGACCTGTGGCTGAACGAGTCGTTCGCCACCTACACCTCGATCGCCTGCCAGGCCTACGCGGAGGGCTCGAAGTGGCCGCATGCGTGGACCACCTTCGCCAACTCCATGAAGACCTGGGCGTACCGGCAGGACCAGCTGCCGTCCACCCACCCGATCATGGCGGACATCCGTGACCTGGACGACGTCCTGGTCAACTTCGACGGCATCACGTACGCCAAGGGCGCCTCGGTGCTCAAGCAGCTCGTCGCCTACGTCGGCATCGAGCCCTTCTTCAAGGGCGTGCAGGCGTACTTCAAGGCGCACGCGTTCGGGAACACGCGCCTGTCCGACCTGCTCGGCGCCCTGGAGGAGACCTCCGGCCGCGACCTGACCGCCTGGTCGCAGGCGTGGCTGGAGACCGCCGGCATCAACATCCTGCGGCCGGAGATCACCACCGACGCCGCCGGTGTCATCACCGCCTTCGCCGTCCGCCAGGAGGCCCCGGCCCTGCCGGCGGGTGCGAAGGGCGAGCCGGTCCTGCGCCCGCACCGGATCGCGATCGGCCTGTACGAGCTCCAGGACGGCCGCCTCGTGCGCACCGACCGGATCGAGCTGGACATCGACGGCGCGCTGACGGCGGTGCCGGAGCTCGTGGGCCGCACCCGGCCGGCCGTCGTGCTGCTCAACGACGACGACCTGTCGTACGCGAAGGTCCGCCTGGACGAGGCCTCCCTCGCCAACGTCACCGCGCACCTCGGCGACTTCACCGAGTCCCTGCCGCGCGCGCTGTGCTGGGCGTCGGCCTGGGACATGACGCGCGACGGCGAGCTCGCCACCCGCGACTACCTGGCGCTGGTCCTCACGGGCATCGCCAAGGAGTCCGACATCGGCGTCGTCCAGTCGCTGCACCGTCAGGTGAAGCTCGCCGTCGACCTGTACGCCGACCCGGCGTGGCGCGAAGAGGGCCTGGCGACCTGGACCGAGGCCACGCTGGAGCACCTGCGCGCGGCCGAGCCGGGCAGCGACCACCAGCTGGCGTGGGCTCGTGCCTTCGCGGCCACGGCCCGCACCGAGGGCCAGCTGACCTACCTTTCGGCGCTGCTGGACGGCGCGGCCGAGATCGAGGGCCTGGTCGTCGACACCGAGCTGCGCTGGGCGTTCCTGGAGCGCCTCGCCGCGACGGGTGTCGCCGGTGAGGCGGCCATCGCGGCCGAGGTGGAGCGGGACTCCACGGCGGCGGGCGAGCGCCACGCGGCGACCGCCCGGGCCGCGCTCCCGACGGCGGAGGCCAAGGCCGGGGCGTGGGCCTCGGTGGTGGAGTCCGCCGACCTGCCGAACGCGGTGCAGGAGGCCGTGATCGGCGGCTTCGTCCAGAGCGACCAGCGCGAGCTGCTGGCCCCGTACGCCGAGAAGTACTTCGCGGCGGTCAAGGGGGTCTGGGAGACCCGCAGCCACGAGATCGCCCAGCAGATCGCGGTGGGCCTGTACCCGTCCCTGCTGGTCTCCCAGGAGACTCTGGACGCCACGGACGCCTGGCTGGCCTCGGCCGAGCCGAACGCGGCCCTGCGCCGCCTGGTCTCGGAGTCCCGCTCGGGCGTCGAGCGTGCGCTGAAGGCCCAGGCGGCCGACGCGGCCGCCGCTGCCGCTCAGGTCTAGGGGCCCCGAACCCCCGCGCCTCAAACGCCGGCGAGGCTGGAAGATCCAGCCCGCCCGGCGTTTGAGGGCACGGGCGCGGAGCGCACGTACGGGGTCCGGGGCGGAGCCGCGGGGAAACGGCGAAAGGGCGGAGCGGGGAGACGGCTCCGCGCAGCGGCGGCCCGCACCCCGCGGTCGGGGTCCGGCGGGCGCGCAGGCGTCACCGCCGGGCCGACGCCGCCTCGCGCAGGGCCGTCAGGACGTGGGCCAGCGCGGGAGCGGACTCGGCGCCGCGCCGGACCGCCGCGATCACGTGCCGGGTCGGGCGGTCACCGGCGAGCACCCGTACCACTGCCCCCGAGGCACGGCTCGACACCATGCGGGGGACCAGCGCCACGCCCATCCCCGCCTCGACCATGGCCAGGATCGCGGTCCAGCCGGACGCCGAGTGCGCCTGCTCTGGGACGAAGCCCGCGGCCTCGCAGGCACCCCGGGCGATCTCCGACCAGGGGTCGCTGCCCCCGTAGATCCAGGGGTCGCCGGACAGGTCCGCCAGCCGCAGCTCCGGCGCGGCCGCCAGCGGATGGCCCGGCGGGAGCGCCACGTCCAGCGGGTCCTCCAGGAGCGGCACCCGGGTGAACCGGGGATCCCGGGCGGTCGGTGCGTGGGCCGCCAGTGACAGCGCCACGTCCACGGCTCCGGCCGACAGCAGCTCGTACGACTCCGCCGCCTCCGTCTCCCGCACCCGGATCTCCACCCCGGGGTGCGACCGCCGCAGCGCCGCCACCGCCGGAACGACGAGCGCCGGCACTGCGGTGGAGAAGGCGCCGACCCGCACCTCCCCCGCGTCCCCGGCGAGATAGTCGGCCAGTTCCGCGTCGGCCCGCTCCAGCTGCGCGAACACCGCCTCCACGTGCCGCAGTACGAGATGCGCGGCGTCGGTGAGACGGACCCTGCGGCCCTGCGCCTCCAGCAGCACCACCCCCAGCTGGCGGGCGAGGTTCGTCAGCTGCTGCGAAACGGCCGAGGGCGTCATGTGCAGCGCCTCGGCCGTCGCGGTCACGGTCCCCTGTTCGGCGAGGGTCCGCAGGATCCGCAGCTTCTTGATGTCCCACTCGGTCATGGGCCCGAACCTACCGCCGGGCACCCAGGCCCACTCCGCCCAGGATCAGCGCCATGCAGAGCAGCTGCGCCGGTCCGGTCGCCTCGCCGAGGAGCAGGAAGCCGAGGATCGCCACGCAGACCGGCTGGAGGTAGTAGACGACTCCGGCACGGGCCGCTCCGATGATCGAGATGGCCTTGTTCCAGGCGAAGAAGGCGACCGCCGAGGAGAACACGCCGACGTACAGGAGGGGTCCGACCGTTCCGGCGGTGAGCTCGAACCCGCCCTGGACGGAGAGGGAGACGGCGTAGACCGGTGCCAGCATCAGCGCGCCGAGCACGAAGGTGGTGATCAGGAAGGCCAGGCCGCCCAGTTCGGCGGGCTTGCGCTTGAGCAGTGCGCTGTACGTGGCGAAGGAGAGGGCGGCGGCGAACATCCACAGGTCTCCGGCACCGAAGTCGAAGCCGAGGGAGCCGTCGCCGACCAGCAGCAGCACGCCGAGGGCGGCGAGCAGCAGGCCCAAGGTGCGCCGGGCGCCGAGCCGTTCGCCGCCGAGGCGGGCGTAGAGCGCCATGACGACCGGCGAAGCGGCCATGATCATGCCCATGTTGGAGGCGGAGGTGGTCAGGCCGGCCTGGTGCACGAGGGTGTTGTAGAGGGCGACGCCGAACAGGGCGGCGAGGGCGATGAAGCCGAGGTGCTTGACGATCAGGGCCCGCTGCTGCCAGGCCTGACGGGCGGCGAAGGGGGCGACCGCGAGGGTGGCGATGATCCAGCGCCAGAAGACCGCCTGGACGGGCGGAACGCTGTCGGCCATCCCCCGGGTGGCGACGAAGCTGCCGGACCAGACGACCGTCGCGAGCAGGGCGAGGAGTACGCCGAGTCCGGCCGCCCCCTTCTTCCCCGGCGCTGCCGGCTTGCCTTGCGAAACGGCGCGGACGCGGTCCATGACGGCCACTGTGTGTTTCCCCCTCGGGGTCGTTGTCCGTTGTCGAGGGGACTACCGTCGCACCCGCTCATCGCCCAGGTCCATCGAAATGTTTCGATCGATCTGTTCAGCTGAACTGAAAGATTCCGCCTTCCCGGCCGTACGGGCGGCAGCGAGCTGACCGGCGACGGTGGCTCCGAAGGCGATCGCCATGCCCACCAGCTGTACCGGGGTCAGCGCCTGCCCGAGGGCGGCCCAGCCGATGACGGCGGCGGTGAGCGGGGAGAGCGGCGAGAGCAGGGTGACCGAGGTGGCGCTGAGCTGCCCGATGCCGCGGAACCAGAGCCAGTACGCGATACCGGTGTTGATCAGCATCATGTAGCCGTAGCCGAGGAAGGCCTTGCCGTCGAGCACGGGCGGCGCCCCTTCGACGAGCGCGGCGACCGGGATGATGACCAGACCGCCCGCGACGAGCTGCCATCCGGCCACGGCCAGCGGGCCCACGCCCTCGGGGCGGCCCCAGCGCTTGGCCATGACCGTGCCCGCGCCCATGGAGGCGGAGGAGATCACGCCGGCGACGATGCCGACGAGGTCGAGTCTGGCCTCGGCGGTGAGGACGACCATGCTCACGCCGAACGCCCCCGCGACGGCGGCGAGTACGGTGCGCAGTCTCGCCCGTTCCCCGAGGACGAGGGCGGCGAGTCCTATGACGAACAGCGGGCCGACGGAGCCGAGCACGGCCGCGACCCCGCCGGGCAGGCGGTAGGCGGAGAGGAACAGCAGTGGGAAGAAGGCGCCGATGTTGAGGGTGCCGAGGACGGCGGACCTCCACCACCACCGGCCCTGGGGCAGGGTGCGGGCCAGGGCGGTCAGCAGCAGTCCGGCGGGCAGGGCCCGCATCACCCCGGTGAACAGGGGCCGGTCGGGCGGGAGCAGCTCGGTGGCCACGAAGTAGGTCGAACCCCAGGAGACGGGGGCGAGGGCGGTCAGGGCGACGGTGGCGAAACGCTTCATGGTGATGGCTCCTCGATCGGGTGAGGAAGAGGGGAGGGAGGAAGGAGAAGGAGGAACGGCGGGAGCGGCTCAGGCGGCGGCGTGCGCCGGCACGCGCGGGGCGGCGGCCGACGGCTGCGCGTACACGGCCCCGGCGGGCAGGTGCCGTTCCAGCCGGAGCAGCGCGAGGGCGGCGCCGAGCGCGGCGACGGTCAGGACGGCCCAGGGCAGGCGGCCGTCGACCGAGAGCAGCGCGGTGAAGAGGGAGGGCGCCAGGGCGCCGGCCAGCGAGTAGGACAGCTGGTAGGTGGCCAGGTAGCGGCCGCGGACGGCTTCGGGTGCCGCGGAGACCGACAGGGCGCCCCCGGAGGGGCTGTGCACCAGTTCGCCGACGGTGTAGACGACGACGATGAACAGCAGGGCGACGAGTGTGACGCCCTGGCCGGGGCGGAGCGTCCCGAGCACGATCTGCCCGACGAAGGCGGCGGCGAAGAGCAGTGCGCCGAGGGCCGCGGAGCGGGTGCGGCGGGCGCCGGAGCGGCGGACCCGGCCCGCGATCAGGACGCCGACACCCGCGCACAGGACGGTGTTGACGGTGAACGCGGCTCCGGTGAGGGAGTCGGGGGCCGTCAGCCAGGTGGAGAGGTAGAGCGGGAAGAGCACGGAGAGGGCGGAGTACCCCAGCGCGGTGAGGAAGTTGGCGGCGGTGAGCCCGAGGAAGGGCCGGTCCCGCAGCACCGTCCGGTAGCCGGCGGGCGCCCGCCCCGGGGCGCCGGCCGCGGCCGCGCGCACCGGGCGGACCCGGCCGACGAGCAGTCCGGCGAGGGCGAAGGCCAGGGAGTTGGCCCAGGCGGTGTACGTGAATCCGCCGGTGCCCCACAGCGCCAGCACCCCGGACACGAGCAGGGCGCCCGCGCCCATCCCGGCGTTCTGCAGGGCCCGGGTGGAGGCCTGGAGCCGGTCGCGGGCGGCGCCGTGCGCGACCTCCCCGATCAGGGACTGCTGGACGACGCCGAAGGACCGGTCGGCGAGGGCGGTGACGAGGGCGACCGCGGCGAAGGCGGGCAGGGAGCCCGCGAGGGGATAGAGGGCGAAGCCGAGCGCCCGTATCCCGTAGAGCACCAGGTTGACGTTCTTGGCGCCGAACCGGTCGACGGCCGTGCCGGCCAGCGGCATGAAGGCCAGCCCGGCCACCCCGGTGACGGTCATGACCAGGCCGACCAGGGTGAAGGAGAGCCCCGTCACGTGGTGGAAGAAGACCAGCGAGAACGGGACGTACATGCCGATCCCGACCGAGCTGATCCCGATGCCGAGGAGCAGGGACCGCTCCCCCGCCACCCGTACCTCGCCGACTGCCTTCATGTCGTCCCCCCACCAGAATCGCTTGCTTGAAAGTAGCTTAGCCTTAAGCTACTTTTCGTCAAGCTACTTTCTTGCGAACGACCGATCGGAGCCGGATACTCCAGCCATGAAGGACGAGAAGGACGAGAAGGACGCCGTCGACGCGATCATCGGGCAGTGGGCCGTGGTGCGCCCCGACCTGGAAACGGCCCCCATGGCCGTCTTCGGCCGCATCTACCGGATCGCCAGGGCCATGGGCGACGCGATGGAGGAGGCCTACGGCCGCTACGGCGTCTCGCGCGGGGAGTTCGACGTCGTCGGTACGCTGCGCCGCTCCGGGGCGCCGTACACGCTCTCGCCCCGCCAGCTGTCGGCCACGCTCATGCTCACCACGGGCGGCATGACCGGGCGTCTGGACAAGCTGGAGAAGGCCGGGCTGCTCTGCCGCAAGCCCGATCCCCACGACCGGCGCGGGCTCCAGGTCACGATCACCGACCGGGGCCTCGCCCTCATCGACGAGGCCGTCTCCGCCGGCCTGGAGGTACAGCGCGCCGCGCTCACCGGCCTCAGCGACGAGGAGGTCAAGGTGCTCACCGGCCTGCTCCGCAAGCTGATGGCCGGGGTCTGAGGACACGACAAGGCGCCGAGGGTCGCCACACGGCCGATCGTGTCGGTCGTGCGGACCCCCGGCGCCCGGAAGTCATGCGGTCCGGCCCGCCGGGCCGGACCGGGTCAGCCTTGCTGCTGCTTGTGCGACTTGTCGAGGACCATCACGAGGCCCGTGATGACCAGGAAGAGCACGATCGGCAGGGCCACGTACAGGCCGAGCGTCTGGCCGATGCTCAGGCCCGTGCCCGGGTCGTCGCCGTCGTCACGGGTCAGCGCCAGGGCGGGAGACGTCATCAGCAGCATCATCAGCGTCGTTCCGGCCGTGACGGCGCCGGCGCGCAGAGCGTTCTTCTTGTCCACGGTGCAAACGTAGCGAACAGCCGAACGGGCCGCGCGCCCGGGGGTGCCGTACGGGGTCACCCGTCCTCGCCGCCCCTCTTTCCCGCCCCTCCTCCCCGCCCTCCTCGTCACCCCTCCTCGGCGAGCCCCTTCCGTACCGCGCTCAGCAGGGCGTTCGCCCGTGGCGAGGCGGTCAGCTCCTCCAGGGTCAGCGGGCGCCCCGTGGCATCGGCGACCGGGAGCCGCCAATTGGGGTACTGGTCCCAGGTGCCCGGCAGGTTCTGCGGCCGCCGGTCCCCCACCGCGTCCGGCAGCCAGACGCCGACCAGCCGCGCGGGCGTGCGCAGCAGGAAGGCGTACAGGGCCCGTACGGCGGCCTCCTCGCCCTTGGCGTCCAGGCCGAGGTGGTCCAGTACGGCCAGCCACTCGGCGGTGTCGGCGGCGTCCTCGGCCCGTTCCAGCCCGACCTCGCGGGTCAGCAGCCCGAGCCGGTGGCGCAGTTCCACGTGGCTGCCGGCGAGCTTGGCGGCCGTGGGCGGGAGATCGTGGGTGGTGGCGGTGGCCAGGCAGTCGGCCCGCCAGTCCCGCGGGGCGAGGGGGTTCCCGCCGCCGGCCCAGTCCCGCTCGAACCAGAGCACCGAGGTCCCGAGCACCCCGCGCCGTGCCAGCGCCCGGCGCACCCGCGGCTCCACCGTGCCCAGGTCCTCGCCGATGACCAGGGCCCCGGCGCGATGGGCCTCCAGCACCAGGATCGCCAGCATGGCCTCGCCGTCGTAGCCGACGTACGTGCCTTCGGCGGGCGTGCTCCCCTCCGGGATCCACCAGAGCCGGAACAGGCCCATGACGTGGTCGATCCGCAGGGCGCCCGCGTACCGGAACACCCCGCGCAGCAGGGCCCGGAAGGGTGCGAAACCGGTGGCCGCCAGCCGGTCCGGGCGCCATGGGGGCAGGCCCCAGTCCTGGCCGCGCGCGTTGAAGGCGTCCGGCGGGGCCCCGACGGAGATGCCTCGGGCGTGGAAGGGTCCGGTACGGGCGTCCGAGCCGTCGGGATGCACCCCGACGGCCAGGTCGTGCACGATGCCGACGGCCATGCCGGCCTCCCGGGCGGCCTGCTGGGCGGCGGCGAGCTGAGTGTCGGTCAGCCAGACCAGCCAGCGGTGGAAGTCGAGCCGCTGACCGGGGTCCTCGCCGGCCGCCGCCGCGCACCACGCGGCGTGCTTGTCCAGCGGCGGACCCTGCCCGGCGCGGAACTCGCCGTAGGCGGCCTCCCGTTCGGGCGTGCGCGGGACGGCGTACAGCAGCTCCAGGGCGGCCCGCTTGAGCGCCCAGACGGCGTCCCGGTCGATCAGCGCGCCCTTCTCCAGCACCTCGCGGCGCAGCTCACCGCCCCGGGCGGCGAGTTCGGCGAGGGCCCCGCGGTCGGGGCAGCGGGCGTACTCGGGCACGTCCTCGACGCGCAGGTGGACCGGGTCGGGGAAGCGGCGGGAGGAGGGCCGGTAGGGGGACGGGTCGGTCGGGGTGCCGGGCACGGCCGCGTGCAGCGGGTTGACCTGGATGAAGCCGGCGCCGTGGGTGTGTCCGGCCCACCGCGCGAGGTCGGCGAGGTCGCCCAGGTCGCCCATGCCCCAGGAGCGCTCCGAGAGGAGGGAGTAGAGCTGGACGAGCAGCCCGTGGGTGCGCTCGGGCGCGGCGGGGGCCCGGTCCGGGGCCGCGATCAGGGTGGCTTCGGCGGTGCGGCCGTCGGGCAGGGTGGCGGTCATGCCGTGGACGCCCAGGGGCAGCCCGTCGGGCAGCGGCTCCCCGGGGCCGGTCAGCCACTCGGCGGCCGCGTGCGGCGCCTCGTCCGGTACGCCCCGTGCCTCGTCCGGTGCCTCGTCCGGTACCTCCTGCGGCTCCAGGCGGATCCGGGTACCGGGCGGCAGGGCGGCCAGCGCGGACGGCGGCGGTTCGCCCGCCCAGCACACCAGCACGGACGGGAGCAGCCGGGTCTCGGCCTCCCGCTGCGCGTCGGCGAGGTGCCGGCGGACGTCCTCGGGGGTGTCGGTGGCCATGCCGAGCAGCCCGAGCACGGTGGCGACCGTGGCCCGCGGGACCTGGACGGTGACGTCCGCGGCGGGCTGGTAGGCGGTGGCGATGCCGTGCAGGGCCGCGAGCCGGGCCAGGTCGTCCATCTACGGGCACTCCTTCGTGCGTGATGGTGGGTCAGAAGGTTGTACAGCTGCGGTGTTCACCGCTCCTAGCCGAGTGGGCGCTCCGCGACCCCGTTCACCCAAACGAGATACCCGAGGGCCGACCGGCCATCCCTCGCCGCCGTGGTCCGCCCGCTGTGGCCGAATCCACAAAACGACTTCTCGGATTGACACATGAGCCGCACGGGTGGTGGGCTCGGGCTCATTCGTACGGGTGGGGGACGTCTCGCGACGAGGAGACTCTGTGCAGCTGAGGGGCAGCAAGCGGGCGACGGCTGCCGTCGCGGTGCTCGGCACACTGCTGGGCGGAGCCGTGGCGTCCTCGCCTCCGGGGGCCGTTTCGGCGCCGTCAGTACCGTCCACACCGGGCGGCTCCGGTACAGCGGCCAAGGAGGCGGCTGCCGCCTCCGCCCCCGGACCCCTCCTCGACCCGGGAGCCGACACCCCGCGCACCGCGGCCGAGGGCCCGGCCGTGTGGCCGCGGCCGCAGTCGATGGCCGCCGACCCGGCGCGCGAGGTGCCGCTGGGCGCGGAGGCCGTGCTGGTGGCCCCGTCCGACGCGGATCCGCACGCGGTCCAGGTGGTCCGGGACGCCCTGCGCGCGGCGGGCGTGCGGACCGTGCACGAGCGGGCCCCCGGGGCGCCGCTGCCCGAGCGGGGCACCGTGGTACGGCTCCAGGGCCCCGACGCGCAGGAGGCACTGCGGGCGCTGGGCGCGGCCGAAGCCCGCGATCTGCCGGAGGGGGGCTACCGGCTGGCGGTGGGCAAGCCCGGCGGCCGGGACACGATCGCACTGGCCGGCGTAGGGGAGGACGGGCTGTTCCACGCGGCGCAGACGCTGCGTCAGCTGCTCGCGGCGGGCGGCGGGAAGGCGCCCGGCGTGCTGGTTCGGGACTGGCCCACGGCGCCCGTGCGCGGGATCGCCGAGGCGTTCTACGGGCAGCCCTGGACGCAGGAGCAACGGCTGGCGCAGCTGGACTTCATGGGCCGCACCAAGCAGAACCGGCTGCTGCTCGCGCCCGGTGACGACGTGTACCGGACGACGGCCTGGCGCCAGGAGTACCCTGCGGAGCAGCAGGAGGAGTTCCGGGCGCTGGCCGAACGGGCCCGCGCCAACCGGGTCGTCCTGGGCTGGGCGGTGACCCCCGGCCAGTCGATGTGCCTGTCCTCCGTGGGCGACCGGGCGGCGCTCGCGCGCAAGCTGGACGCGATGTGGGAGCTGGGCTTCCGGGCCTTCCAGGTGCAGTTCCAGGACATCAGCTACACCGAGTGGGGCTGCAAGGCGGACCGGGAGCGGTTCGGGAAGGGCCCGGCCGCGGCCGCGAAGGCGCACGCGGAGGTCGCGGCCGAGCTGGCGGCGCACCTGGCCGCACGGCATCCGGGGGCGGCGCCGCTGTCGCTGCTGCCGACGGAGTTCTACCAGGAGGGCGCCACCGCCTACCGGACCGCCCTGTCCGCCGCGTTGGACCCGCGGGTGGAGGTGGCCTGGACGGGCGTGGGCGTGGTGCCCCGCACGATCACCGGCAGGGAGCTGGCCGGGGCGCGCTCGGCGCTGGGCCACCCGCTGGTCACCATGGACAACTACCCGGTGAACGACTGGGATCCGGGCCGGATCTTCCTCGGACCGTACGCGGGACGCGATCCGGCGGTCGCGGGCGGCTCGGCGGCGCTGCTGACCAACGCGATGCCGCAGGGCACGCTGTCGCGCATCCCGGTCTTCACGGCGGCGGACTTCGCCTGGAATCCGCGCGGCTACCGGCCCGGGGAGTCCTGGGCGGCGGCGGTGCGCGAGCTGTCCGGCCCCGACCCCCGCACGCGCGAGGCGGTCGCGGCGCTGGCCGGGAACACGGCCTCGTCCGGTCTGAAGATGGAGGAGTCCGCGTACCTGAAACCGCTCGTCGAACAGTTCTGGAAGGCGCGGGCGGCGGGCGACCCGGCGGCCGGCACCGAACTGCGCAAGGCGTTCACGGTCCTTCGCGAGGCCCCCGGCCGACTGCCGGCCCTCTCGGACGAGGCGGGGCCCTGGCTGGAGCGGCTGTCGCGCTACGGAGCGGCGGGCGAGCTGGCGGTCGACGTCCTGCGGGCCCAGGCCCGCGGCGACGGCGCGGCCGCCTGGCAGGCCACGCAGGCGCTGGCGCGCGCCCGGCAGGCACTGGCCGAGACGGGCCCGGCCACGGTGGACAAGGCCGTCCTGGAGCCCTTCCTGGCGAAGGCGACGGCCGAGGCGGACGCGTGGACCGGGGCCGGCCGTCAGACGGGCGAGGTGACGAAGGACGCGGGCGCCTGGACCGTACGGCTGGACGGGCAGCGCCCGGTGGTGGCGGTGACGGTGACGACCGATCCGTTCCCGGCCGGGGTCCGGGGCGCGGCGGTGGAGGCCCACGTACCGGGCGAGGGCTGGCGCAAGGTCGGCGACGCCGCGCCGTCGGGCTGGACCCAGGTGGACACGGCGGGGCTGCGCGCCGACGCGGTACGGCTGTCCTGGGCCGGGACCGCGCCCACCGTGCACCGGGTGGTCCCCTGGCTCGGGGACGGCCCCCGGGCCGGCTTCGAGCTGAAGGACGGGGGCGCGGTCGACGCCGAGATCGGCGGGGCCGCGCGGCCGCTCTCGGCGGAGCTGTCCGCGCTGGGACCGGGCGAGGTCCGCGGACGGCTGTCCGCGCGGCCGCCGCAGGGCATCGAGGTCCGGCTGCCGCAGAACGCCGTGGCGCCGCGCGGCGGGCGGGTGACGATCCCGTTCGAGGTCGCGGTCGCGCGGGACGTGCCGCCCGGCACCTACCAGGTGCCGGTGGTCTTCGACGGGGAGGCACGCACGTTGACGGTACGGGCGGTGCTCCGCACCGGCGGGCCGGACCTGCTGCGCACGGCGCGGGCGAGTTCTTCGGCGAACGAGACGCCCGCGTTCCCGGCCTCGGCGGCCGTGGACGGCTCCTCGGCCACACGCTGGTCCTCGCCGCCGGTGGACGGCGCGTGGTGGCAGGCGGAGCTCCCGGCCCCGGCCCGGATCGGCCGCCTGGACCTCCACTGGCAGGACGCCCATCCCTCGTCCTACCGTGTGGAGACCTCGGTGGACGGGCTGACCTGGCGGCCGGCCGCCACCGTGGCGGCGTCGGCGGGCGGCCGTGAATCCTTGCGCCTGGACGCCCCCGGGACCCGCTTCGTGCGCGTCACGTGCGACACCCGCGCGACGCGCTACGGCTGCTCGCTCTGGTCGGCGGAGGCCTACGCGGTCACCCCGTAGCCCTGCGGGCCCGGCGTCCTGGGGCTCGGCCCCAGGACGCGGGGTCAGGACGCCGCGACGCCGATGCGGTCCAGGGCGTCCTCGGCCCCGTACGGCTGGAGGTACGGCATCCACCGCGGATCCCGGTGCCCCGTCCCGATGATGCGCCAGGCCAGGCCCGACGGAGGCGCCGGCTGGTGGCGCAGGCGCCAGCCGAGTTCCAGCAGGTGCCGGTCGGCCTTGACGTGGTTGCAGCGGCGGCACGCGGCGACGACGTTGTCCCACGCGTGCTGGCCGCCCCGGCTGCGGGGGATGACGTGGTCGACGCTGGTGGCGACGGCGCCGCAGTACATGCAGCGGCCGCCGTCCCGGGCGAACAGGGCGCGCCGGGTGAGCGGAACGGGCCCCCGGTAGGGGACCCGTACGAAGCGCTTGAGCCGGACCACGCTGGGCGCGGGGACGGCTCTGGTCGCGCTGTGCAGATAGGCGCCGGATTCCTCCAGGGAGACCGCTTTGTTCTCCAGGACGAGGACGAGCGCGCGGCGGAGCGGTACGACGCCGAGCGGCTCGTACGACGCATTGAGGACCAGGACGTGCGGCACGGACTGCCTCCTTGTACGCCGGCGGCGCGTGGCTCGCGCCGGGACGATCTGCTCTCCAGTCTCTCCTTACGGCTGGTCGAAGCGCCACCACGAGCCCGTAACGGGTCCGAGGTGTTTTCAACCACACCCACGTCATCCCCACGTGAGTCTGGTCTCTCCCTCGAACACCGACCCCCTAACCAAATACGGCGACAGGAATGCCCCGTTAGTGTGGTTGGTCTGCCCGCACTCCCCGGATCCCGTCCGGGGTACACCCCGAGTCCCGCGGGCGGACCGCTACACCTGGAGGTTCCCGCCGTGCCCTGGCCTGCCGCCCTGCTGCCCCTGGCAACAGACACCCCGGACGCGACCACGACGCTCAAGGAGACGCACGAGAGCGTCACCGAAGCCGCGAGCTTCATCGAGGAGAACTGGGCCACCTGGCTGAGCATCGGACTGCGCATCCTCCTCATCGTCGTGATAGCGGCGGCGCTGCGCTCGGTGGTCCGCAAGGCGCTGACCAAGCTCATAAACCGGATGAACACCAGCGCCGAGGCGGTCGAGGGCACGGCGCTCGGCGGGCTGCTGGTCAACGCCGAGCGGCGCCGCCAGCGTTCGGAGGCGATCGGTTCGGTACTGCGTTCGGTCGCCTCGTTCCTGATCCTCGGCACGGCCGCGCTGATGGTGCTGGCCGCACTGAAGATCGATCTGGCCCCGCTGCTGGCGAGTGCCGGTGTGGCCGGTGTGGCGATCGGTTTCGGTGCCCGGAACCTGGTGACGGACTTCCTCTCCGGCGTGTTCATGATCATGGAGGACCAGTACGGCGTCGGCGACAAGATCGACGCGGGCGTGGCCTCGGGCGAGGTCATAGAGGTCGGCCTGCGCGTGACCAAGCTGCGGGGGGACAACGGCGAGATCTGGTACGTGCGCAACGGCGAGATCAAGCGGATCGGCAACCTCAGCCAGGGCTGGGCGACCGCGGGCGTGGACGTCCACGTCAAGCCGACGGAGAGCCTGACCCGGATCCGCGAGGTGGTCCAGGAGGTCGCCGACACCCTGGCGAAGGAGTCCCCTTGGGACGAGCGCCTGTGGGGTCCGGTGGAGGTGCTGGGCCTGGACGAGGTGCTGCTCGCCTCGATGACGGTGAAGGTGTCGGCGAAGACGATGCCCGGCAAGCAGTTCGCGGTGGAGCGGGAGCTGCGCTGGCGGATCAAGGAGGCCTTCGACGCGGCGGGCATCCGGATCATCGGCGGTCCGCCGGTCGCGGAGGCGGACGAGGAGGAGGCGGACCCCGCGACCGCCGTCGCCGCGCCGTCCGCCCTGGCGAACCCGGCTTCCCCGCAGTCGCTGGCCACCGCCCCGATCCCGCCGCAGAACGGCCCGCGGATCACCAAGTAACCCCCGAAGGCGCTCCCCGCTGCCCCGCAGGCCATTCACCGGAATGTCAGCCTGCGGGGCAGCGGCATTGACACGGCGCGAACACCAATAGGAAACTTACTTAACAGTTGACCTCGGTGAGGGAGAGAGCGCACCATGCCCGCCGCCACGCCCGGAACGCCCAGCCTCTTGCGCGCCATGAACGACCGGGCCGCTCTTGAGCTGCTGCTGACGCACGGCCCGCTGTCCCGGACCAGGATCGGGCACCTGACAGGGCTGTCCAAGCCCACCGCCTCCCAGCTCCTGGCCCGCCTGGAGGCCGCCGGGCTCGTCGTGGCCACCGGCACCGACGGCGGCCGCCCCGGCCCCAGCGCCCAGCTCTACGCCGTCAATCCCCGGGCCGCGTACGTCGGCGGGCTCGACGTCACGCCGGGCCGCGTACTGGCGGCCGTCGCCGACCTCACCGGCACGGTGACCGGCACGCACGAGGTCCCGTACACGGAGGGCAAGGACGCCGTCGAACAGGTCGTCGAAGCCCTCGGCGGAGCCGTCAAGGCCGCCGGACTGCACCTGTCCGACCTGCACCGGGCGGTCATCGCCACCCCGGGCGCCTTCGACCCGCAGACCGGCCGGCTGCGCTACGCCAGCCACCTTCCCGGCTGGCACTCCCCCACCCTCCTCGGCGAGCTGGCGGCGGCCCTGCCGATGCCGGTCGAGTACGAGAACGACGTCAACCTCGCCGCCGTCGCCGAGCAGCGCCTCGGCGCGGCGCGCGGCCACGAGGACTTCGTCCTGCTCTGGAACGAGGAGGGCCTCGGCGCCGCCCTGGTGCTGGGCGGCCGGCTGCACCGCGGCTGGACCGGCGGCGCCGGCGAGGTGGGCTTCCTGCCCGTGCCGGGCCACCCCCTGGTCCGGCAGGTCACGCGGGCCAACACCGGCGGCTACCAGGAACTGGCCGGCGCCCAGGTGGTACCCGGGCTCGCCGCGGAACTGGGCGTCGAGGCCCCACCGCTCCCCGCCTCCGAGGGCTCGCACAGCCCGGAGGTGGCCGCCGCCGTCGCGCTGCTCGGGCAGGCCGCGGCCACGCCCGAGGGGGCGCACCTGCGCTTCCTCCAGGCGTACGCCACCCTGCTCGCCACCGGTCTCGCCTCGCTCGTCGCCGTGCTGGACCCGGAGATCGTCGTGCTGTCCGGGGCCGTGATCGCCGCCGGCGGCGACTCCCTCCGCGGCCTGCTGGAGGCCGAGCTCGCCGAACTGGCACCGTCCCGGCCCCGCCTGGTCTCCGGCGAGGTACCGAAGGGGCCGGTGCTGCGCGGTGCGCTGGAGAACGCGCTGGCCGCCACCCGCGACGAGGTGTTCGACACCTCCCGCTGAACCGTCCCTCCCGCTGCACCCGTCCCTCCCGCAACACCCACCCCCACAGGCCCACACCCCTCACTGGCACCCCACAGGAAGTTCCTCCCTCAGAGAGCGAGCCCCGCCATGCCCAGAACCGGACGCCTGACCACCACCGCGGCCGTCCTCGCCGCGATATCCGTCCTCGCCACCGCCTGTACGGGCCAGAGCGGCACCGAGGCCGCCGACGACCCGGCCAAGGACGTCACCCTCAACTTCTGGCACGGCTGGTCCGCGCCGAGCGAGACCAAGGCGATCGAGGAGAACATCGCCCGGTTCGAGAAGGCGCACCCGAACATCAAGGTCCAGGTCACGGGCAACATGACCGACGACAAGATCAACCAGGCGCTGCGCGCGGGCGGGGACAAGGCCCCCGACGTGGTCTCCTCCTTCACCACCGACAGCGTCGGCAAGTTCTGCAACTCCCGCGCCTTCGCCGACCTGGGCCCCTTCCTCAAGAAGTCCGGCGTGGACAAGGCGAAGGTCTTCCCCAAGACCCTGCTGGAATACACCCAGTTCAACGGCAACCAGTGCACGCTGCCGCTGCTGCACGACGCGTACGGCCTCGTCTACAACAAGACCGCCTTCACGGCCGCCGGCATCAGCGAACCCCCCAAGACGTGGAGCGAGTTCACCGAGGTCGCGCAGAAGCTGACGAAGCCGAAGGGGGATTCGTACGAGCAGGTCGGCCTGATGCCCACCTTCCACGGCTACGAGACGACCCCCATGCGGCTGGCCGCCCAGTGGAGCCCCTCCTACTTCGGCGCCGACGGCAAGTCCAACCTGGCCAAGGACCCGGCCTTCACGAAGATGCTGACCGCGCAGAAGGACCTGGTCGGCAAACTCGGCGGCTACGAGAAGCTGGAGAGGTTCCGCAACACCTTCGGTGACGAGTGGAGCGCCGAACACCCCTTCCACACCGGCCAGGTGGCCATGCAGATCGACGGCGAATGGCGGGCCTCGATGGCGAAGGAGGCCGGTGTCCCGTTCGAGATCGGCACCGCGCCGCTGCCCGTCCCCGACGACCAGGCCGCCGACTACGGCAAGGGCTACCTCTCCGGCACGATCATGGGCATCGCCGCGGGCAGCAAGAAGCAGAACGCCGCCTGGGAACTGGTGAAGTACATGACGACCGACACCGAGGCGGTGGTGGCCTTCGCCAACGCCATCCACAACGTCCCGTCCACCCTGGCGGCCCTGGAGTCCCCGAACCTCCAGGTGTCCCCGGAGTTCAAGACCTTCCTCGACATAGCCCGGCACCCGAAGTCCAGCACCACCCCGGCCCAGGCCGACGGCGGCACCTACCAGCTGACCTTCCAGGACCTCGCCTACGGGGTCGAGAAGGGCGATGTCACCGACATCCCGGCTGGTCTCGCCAAGACCGACCAGCAGATCGACACGGACATCGCGAAGGCCAAGTAGCCCCGATGCCCTCCACGACCACTCACACCCTGCGGACGAAGCACCGGCGCTCCGCGCTGCGGACCGCGGCCTTCATGTCCCCCTGGCTCATCGGCTTCGGCGTCTTCTTCGCCTATCCGCTGCTGTCCACCGTGTACTTCTCCTTCACCCGGTACGACGGCTTCCGGCCGCCCGTCTTCAACGGCCTGGACAACTGGGGCTACGTCTTCTCCGACTACCCGCTGTTCTGGCCGGCGATGCGCAACACCCTGTGGCTGGTCGTGGTGATGGTCTCCTGCCGCGTCCTCTTCGGCCTCGGCATCGGCCTGCTCATCACGAAGATCAAGACGGGCGCAGGGATCTTCCGGACCCTCTTCTACCTGCCCTACCTGGCCCCGCCGGTCGCCGCGACCCTGGCCTTCGTCTTCCTGCTCAACCCCGGCACCGGCCCCGTCAACAGCCTGCTGGACGCGGCCGGGCTGCCCACTCCCGGCTGGTTCACCGACGCCGGCTGGTCCAAACCCGCGCTGACCGCCCTCGCGCTGTGGGGGGTGGGCGACCTGATGGTCATCTTCATGGCCGCGCTGCTCGACGTACCGAAGGAGCAGTACGAGGCCGCCGAGCTGGACGGGGCCGGGGCCTGGGCCCGCTTCCGGCACATCACCCTGCCGAACATCTCGCCGATCATCCTGTTCGCGGTGGTCACCGGGGTCATCCAGGCCATGCAGTACTACACCCAGCCGCTGGTGGCGGGGAAGGTGGCGGCCGGGGTGATCGGCGGCTCGGGCCAGCAGTTCGAGCCCGGCTACCCCGACAAGTCGACCCTGACCCTGCCCCAGCTCGTCTACAACCTCGGCTTCCAGCGCTTCGACTACGGCACCGCGTGCGTCGTCGCACTGGTCCTGTTCGCCCTCTCCATGGCCTTCACCGCGCTCCTGATGCGCCGCCGTGGCGGACTGATCGGAGCGGGTGAATGAGCACGCGCGTCAACAAGCCCGTACTGCACTGGATCGCCGTCCACTCCCTGGGCGTGGCGGCCGCCCTGTTCTTCGTCCTCCCCTTCGTGTTCCTGCTGCTCACCTCCCTGATGAACGACCGGCAGGCGCTGACCAGCGACCTGTGGCCGGACACCTGGGAGTGGGACAACTACGCCCAGGTGTGGAACACGCCGGGCTTCCTGACCTGGTGGCGCAACACCCTTCTGTACGCCGGACTCGGCACCCTGTTGACCGTGGTCTCCTCCGTGCCCGTCGCGTACGCGCTCGCCAAGTTCCGCTTCCGCGGGCGGCGGCTCTCCCTGCTGCTGGTGATCGCGATGATGATGCTGCCGCCACAGGTGGTGGTCATCCCGATGTACCTCTTCTGGGCCAAGCAGCTCGACCTGTCGGGCACCCTGTGGCCGCTGATCATCCCGATGGCGTTCGGCGACGCCTTCACCATCTTCCTGCTCCGCCAGTTCCTGCTGACCATCCCCGGCGAATACCTGGACGCGGCACGTGTCGACGGCTGCGGCGAGGTGCGCACCCTGCTGCGGGTCGTGCTGCCCATGGCGAAGCCCGGGATAGCCGCGGCGGCGCTGTTCCAGTTCTTCTGCGCCTGGAACGACTACTTCGGCCCGCAGATCTACGCCTCCGACAACCCGGCCGCCTGGACCCTCAGTTACGGACTGGAGTCCTTCAAGGGGGCGCACCACACCAACTGGAACCTGACCATGGCCGCGACCGTACTGGTCATGGCGCCCGTGATCGTCCTCTTCTTCCTCGCCCAGAAGGCGTTCGTCGAGGGAGTCACCCTGACCGGGGTGAAGGGCTAGCGACGTCCGCGGCGGCTCAGCTGCCCGCGCGTCCGTCGGACACACAAGGAGACCGACATGAAACTCGCAGTGGTGGGTGGCGGTTCCACCTACACCCCCGAGCTGATCGACGGCTTCGCGCGGCTGCGCGACACCCTGCCGATCGAGGAACTGGTGCTGATCGACCCCGCCGCCGAGCGGCTGGAGCTGATCGGCGGCCTGGCCCGCCGGATCTTCGCCCGGCAGGGGCACCCCGGCCTGATCACGACCACCTCCGACCTCGACGCGGGAGTCGACGGCGCCGACGCCGTCCTGCTCCAGCTGCGCGTCGGCGGGCAGGCCGCCCGCCTCCAGGACGAGACCTGGCCGCTGGAGTGCGGCTGCGTCGGGCAGGAGACCACCGGCGCGGGCGGGCTCGCCAAGGCGCTGCGCACCGTCCCGGTGGTCCTCGGCATCGCCGAGCGGGTCCGGCGGGCCAACCCCGATGCCTGGATCATCGACTTCACCAACCCGGTCGGCATCGTCACCCGGGCGCTGCTCCAGGCCGGTCACAAGGCGGTCGGCCTGTGCAACGTCGCCATCGGCCTCCAGCGGAAGTTCGCGGCCCTGCTGGACCTGGCACCGGCCGACATCCACCTGGACCACGTGGGGCTCAACCACCTCACCTGGGAGCTGGGCGTGCGCAGGGGCGGCCCGGGCGGCGAGGACCTGCTGCCGCGGCTGCTCGCCGAGCACGGCGACGCCGTCGCCGCCGACCTCCGCCTGCCGCGCGCCGTGCTGGACCGGCTGGGCGTCGTACCGTCGTACTACCTGCGGTACTTCTACGCGCACGACGAGGTCGTACGCGAGCTCGCGACCAAGCCCTCGCGGGCCGCCGAGGTCGCCGCGATGGAGCGGGAGCTGCTCGCCCTGTACGGGGACCCCGCGCTCGACGAGAAGCCGGCGCTGCTGGCCAAGCGGGGCGGCGCCTTCTACTCCGAGGCGGCCGTGGACCTGGCGGCCTCGCTGCTGGGCGACGGCGGACCGGCCGTCCAGGTGGTCAACACGCTCAACAACGGGACGCTGCCGTTCCTGCCGGACGACGCGGTCGTCGAGGTACAGGCACGGGTCGACGGCTCCGGTCCGGTACCGCTGGCCGTGCCGCGGCCGGACCCGCTGCACGCCGGCCTGATCGCGCACGTGACGGCGTACGAGGACCTCGCGCTGGACGCGGCGTTGCGCGGCGGCCGCGACCGGGTCTTCCGGGCGCTGCTGGCCCACCCGCTGGTCGGCCAGTTCGACCGTGCCGAGGGGCTGACGGCCCGGCTCCTCGCGCACAACAAGGAGCACCTCGCATGGGCGTGACCCTCCCGGCCCTCCCTTCCGTACTGGCGATCGACGCGGGCAACAGCAAGACGGACGTGGCGCTCCTCGGTCCGGACGGCTCGGTGCTGTGCTCCGGGCAGGCCGGGGGCTTCCAGCCGTTCCGGACGGGTGTGCCCGCGGCCGTCGACGTGCTGGCCGAGGCGATGGCGGCGGCCGGGCTGCGGTTCGGCGCGGACCGCGGACCGGGCGCCCTGCACGTGTCGGCCTGTCTGGCCAACGCCGACTTCCCGGTGGAGGAACGGGAGCTGGCGCGCGAGATCCGGAGCCGGAACTGGGGCCGCGCGACGGCGGTGCACAACGACACCTTCGCGCTGCTGCGCGCCGGGCTGGCCGCGGACGCCGAGCCGTGCGGCGTCGCGGTGGTGTGCGGGGCGGGCATCAACTGCGTCGGGATGACCCCGGACGGGCGGACGGCGCGCTTCCCCGCGGTCGGCCGGATCTCCGGCGACTGGGGCGGCGGAGGCGGACTGGCCGAGGAGGCCCTGTGGTTCGCGGCCCGCGCCGAGGACGGGCGGGGCGAGGCGACGGATCTGGCCCGGGCGCTGCCCGCGCACTTCGGCCTCGACACGGTGTACGCGCTGATCGAGGAGATGCACCTGGACCGCATCCCGGGCACGCGACGGCACGAGCTGACCCCGCTGCTGTTCGCGGTGGCGGCCGCCGGGGACCCGGTGGCGCTGTCGCTGGTGCACCGGCAGGCGGACGAGATCGTGGCCATGGCAGCGGTGGCGCTGGGCCGCCTGGGCCTGCTGGAGCGGGAGGTCCCGGTGGTGCTGGGCGGCGGTGTGCTGACCGCCCGGCACCCGCAGCTGGACGAGCGGATCGCGGCGGGTCTCGCCGCACGGGCCCCGCGCGCGAGGATGTCGGTCGTGACGGCCCCTCCGGTACTGGGCGCCGGACTGCTCGGGCTGGACGCGCTCGGGGCCCCGCCGTCCGCCCACGGCAAACTCCGTGCCCATTTCGGGTGAACCTGCCCCGGGGGGCGTCCTGTCTGGAACCGTGGCGGTCGTAAGGACGTATTGACGGTGAAGGGGTGGCGGGGGCGGATCACCCGGGAAGCAGCACCGGGTGCTGTGGCCCGCCGTCGCTACGTCCATACTGCTGCGGAGCAAGGACAGGACGAGCAGGGACAGGACCGAGGGGGAGGTCACGGTGGCCATGACATCACGCGCGCCCGCGCCGGGGGGCGGTCTCGCCGTGCCGCCCGCCGGGCCGCAGGCGATGCCGCCGGGTGCCCCACCGGGGCGGGGCACCGCCTGGGCCGAGGGCGTGGAGCGGCTGCGCGCCGCAGCGACGACCGAGCCCGGCCGGCTGCGGATCATCGGTGCCGCGCTGGCCGCCCTGGTCCTGCTGTTCGGCGCGGTCGCCCTCTGGGAGATCTCCGGCCGGTCCGCCGCCGCCGACGACGTCGTGGGCCGCAGCCAGCCGCTGAGCGCGGACGCCGCGAGCATCTACCGATCCCTCGCGGACGCCGACACCGCCTCGTCCAGCGGCTTCCTGCTGGGTGCCACGGACGAGCGCGAAGTCCGCCAGCGGTACGAGAAGGACATAGCCAACGCCTCCAGGCTGCTGGTGAGCGCGGCCGCCAATACCGGGGGCAGCGATGACGGGCGCGCCCAGATCACCCTGCTGAGCGAGCAGCTGCCGCGGTACACCGGCCTGGTCGAACAGGCCCGGGCCGCGAACCGGCAGGGCCTGCCGCTGGGCGGCGCCTATCTCCGGTACGCGAACGAGCAGATGACCACCCAGCTGCTGCCGGCCGCGCAGCGGCTGTACGAGGCGGAGACGGGCCGGCTCTACACGGACTACGACGACGCCCGGTCCTGGCCGCTGGCCTCGCTCGCCGCGGGCCTGGTCGCGCTCGCCGCCCTGGCATGGGCGCAGCGGCGCAACTACCGGCGTACGAACAGGGTCTTCAACCACGGTCTGCTGGCGGCGACCGCCGCGTCCCTGGTGGTGCTGCTGTGGCTGGCCGTGGGGCACGCCGTGGCGCGCTCCTCGCTGAGTGAGGCCCGCACGCAGGGGCAGGAGTCCCTGAAGGTGCTCAACGACGCGCGGATCGCCTCCCTCCAGGCTCGGGCGGGCGAGAACCTCACCCTGATCGCGCGGGGCGCCGTACTGGCCGAGGACAAGAAGTCCGACAAGTACGACGTGGACTTCACGACCAACATGAAGGAGCTGGACGCCGGGCTCGCGACCGCGCTGCGGCTGGCCGACGACGAGGCCGGCCGGGCGCCGGTGACCCGTGCCGCGGACGGCGTGAAGCAGTGGAAGCAGCGGCACACGGCGGCCCGGGAGGCGGACTTGAAGGGCGACTACGAGGCCGCGCTGCCCCAGGTCGTCGGCGACAAGGACCACAAGGACAGCAGCGGGGCCGCCTTCGACGTCGTGGACGCCTCCCTGGAGCAGGCGGTGGCCCACGAGCAGCAGGAGTTCACCGGGGCGGCCCGGGGCGGGCTCGGCGCTCTGGGCGGCCTGCTGGCCGGCACGGCGGTCCTCGTGGTCGCCGGCGCGGCGGCGGCGCTGCTCGGCATCGGGCGCAGGCTTTCGGAGTACAGGTGAGAGCGATGCGGATACGAGCGATGCGAGCCGCCGAACGTCACGGGAACGGCGGGACCGCCGGGAGCGAGATGTCCGGGGTGTCCCGGGCGTCCGGAGTGCGGCGGCTGGCGGGCCGGCTGCGCGGCTGGGGCGGGGTGACCGCGATGGCCGCCGCCTGCGCCGTGACGGCGGGGGCCGTGCTGCTGCCGCTGGCCCGGGCGACTCCGGACGCCGGCCGCCCGCCGGCGCTCCGCGAGCCCGCCTCGGTGGCGGTGGCCCCGGCCGCGCCCTGGGTGCTCACCGACACCTGCCCGGACCCGGAGGCCAGCCTGCGCCCGTCCGGTCTGGACGGCGTGGCGATCGCCCGGATCAAGGCGGCCGGCAAACTCGTCGCGGGCGTGGACCAGAACAGCTTCCGCTGGGGCTACCGCAACCAGGCCAAGGAGGGCGGCGGCCTCGACGGCTTCGACATCGACCTCGTGAAGGCCATCGCGCAGGACATCCTGGGCGACCCGAACGCGGTCATCTACCGGGCCATCCCCACCAGCCAGCGCGTTCCGGCGCTCCAGGAGGGGCGCGTCGACATCGTCGTGCGGACCATGACCATCAACTGCAAGCGGCTGGAGGACGTCGCCTTCTCGACGGCCTACTTCGAGGCCGGGCAGCAGGTGCTGGCCACCAAGGGTTCGCCCATCACCGGGTACGACACCTCCCTGAAGGACAAGCGGATCTGCTTCGCCTCCGGTTCCACGGCTGAGGCGGCGCTGAAGTCGCAGTCGTACGGCTCGGTGCCGGTCGCCGTGCCCAACCAGCTGGACTGCCTGGTCCGCCTCCAGCTGGGCGAGGTGGACGGCATCATCACGGACAACGCCCTCGCGGCCGGCCAGGCCGCGCAGGACCCCTCGGTGCAGCTGGTCGGCTCGCCCTTCACCCGTGAGTTCTACGGTGTGGCGATGAACAAGGACGCCTCCGACCTGGTCCGCCGGGTCAACAAGGTGCTGGAGGGCTACCGTGCGGGCGGCAATGACAGCCCCTGGATGAGGTCGTACCTCAAGCACCTGGCGCCCGTGCTGCCCGGCGTGACCGGACCGCCCGCGCCCAAGTACCGGGACGGCTGAGGCCGGTGGCGGGCAGAGGACCGGAGGCGGAGCAGGACACCGGGCAGGACACCGGGCCGGGCACCCGGCCGGTCACGGAGGCGGAAGCGGAAGCGGAGGCACAGTCGTTGGAGGCGTGGCCGGCAGTGATGGACCGGGACGGCGTCGACCGCGCGCTGGCCCGGCTGGGCGCGGAGCACGAGGCCGTCGAGACCTCCCTGCTCGCCCTCCAGGACCACGCGGGGCGCCGGCTGCTGGAAGGCGCCGGGCTGACCGGGATCACCAAGGAGCGGTGGGCGGCCGCCGACGCGGACATCACCCGGCTGTGGCGGTACTTCGACGCCTACAGCGGGGCCCTGAGCGCCGCCCGGGAGGTCCGGGAGCGGCGCCGCTGGCCGAACCGCGAGGACCTGGTCGAGCTGACCGAGCGGCTGCGCGGGCCCGGCGTGCTGATCGCCGGCGCCGCCGAGGAGGGCGTCGCGCTGGCGGAGCGGCTCTCGCTCGCCGAGCTGGTGGCCCGGATGAACGAGCTGTACGCGAGCTCGCTGGACGTGGTGGTCGCGGCCGACGCGGTGTGGTCGGCGCTGCCCGCGCGGATCGACCTGCTCGCCGCCGAGCTGCACCGCACCCGCTCCCTGGCCCACTCGGTGGGGGTGCGCCCGGGTGAACACCCCTCGGGCGACGACCTGGAGGCCATCACCGCCGAGCTGGCGGAGCTGCGCGCGCAGGTGATCGCCGACCCGCTGGCGTTCTGGGTGCCGGCGGCGGGCAGCTCCGCGCCCGGCGGCGGCCGGCCCGACACCGGGCGCTACGACCGCGCCGCGCTCGCGCTGGAGGACGTACGCCGGGAGGTCGAGGCCGTGCTGGACGTCCGGCAGGACGCCGAGCAGCGGCTGATCAGCCTGCGGGACGTGCTCTCGCGGGCCGACCGGACGCTCGCGGAGGCGCGGACCGCGCGCGGCGAGGTGCTGGCGAAGATCGCCGCGTCGGAGGTGCCCGCGGTGAGCGGCCCGCCGACGGCGCTGCAGGAGCAGCTCGCGGCGGCGGCCGAGCACCGGCGCCGGTCCCGCTGGCACCGGCTCTCCCCGCTGCTCGAATCGCTGGAGGAGCGGGCCGAGGAGGAACTCCGCAGGGCCCGTGAATCGTTGACAGCGGTGACGGCGCCCCTCGCGGTACGGGCCGAACTGCGCGGGCGGCTCGACGCGTACAAGGCGAAGGTCGCCCGGCACGGGCTGGCGGAGGACCCGCTGCTGATGGAGCGGTACGACACGGCCCGGCGGATGCTGTGGAGCGCGCCCTGCGACCTGCGGGTCGCCGAGCAGGCCGTTCTGCGCTACCAGCAGTCGGCGGCCGAGGCGTTGCAGGGCACGGGGGCTCCCGGAAAGGACGGCGCATGAGCCTGATAGGAACGGCGTGCGTTCGCCCCGGCTGCCCGGGGACGTACGAGGACATGGGTGGCGGCGAGCTGTACT
This sequence comes from Streptomyces sp. NBC_00190, assembly GCF_036203305.1. Classification (GTDB taxonomy): domain Bacteria; phylum Actinomycetota; class Actinomycetes; order Streptomycetales; family Streptomycetaceae; genus Streptomyces. The sequence goes on from NZ_CP108131.1 coordinate 3,022,974, forward strand.
GCGACACCTGCGGGCTGGCGCCCGTCGGCTCCGTCGCGGCGGGTGCCGACGAACTGGTGTCGCCGCCGACGGGGATGACGAGCGCCGCGCGCGGCTCCCTGGGGTCCGCCGGGTCCCGGGGGTCGTTCGGCTCACACGGGTCTCAAGGATCTCAGGGGTCTCAGGGCTCGCACGGTTCGGCGCGGTCCTCGGCCTCGGCGCGCTCGTCGCGTTCGTCGGGGTCCCGCCGCTCGGTGTCGGGGCGGCTCTCGCGCTCGCTGTCGGGCAGCGCCTCCACCCGGTCGGTGTCGGTGCGCAGTTCCGGCTCGGCGCCCTCGTCCTCGGGGCGCGGGCGCCTCGGGGCCGGGCTGGTCAACGTACCGGAGGTACCACGTCCGGATCCTTCGGCCGCGGTCCTGGAGAACCCGGAGGTGCCGGAGCGCAAGCGGTTCTGCTCGCGCTCGGACTGCGGCGCCCCGGTGGGACGGGCCCGGGGCGAGCGGCCGGGCCGTACGGAGGGGTTCTGCACCAAGTGCGGGCACCCGTACTCCTTCGTGCCCAAGCTCCGCGCGGGCGATGTGGTGCACGGCCAGTACGAGGTGGCCGGCTGCCTCGCGCACGGCGGGCTCGGCTGGGTGTACCTCGCGGTGGACCGGGCTGTCTCGGACCGGTGGGTGGTGCTCAAGGGCCTGCTGGACACCGGGGACCAGGACGCGATGGAGGCCGCGATCTCCGAGCGGCGCTTCCTCGCGGAGATCGAGCACTCCAACATCGTGCGGATCTACAACTTCGTGGAGCACCTGGACCAGCGGACCGGTTCGCTGGACGGGTACATCGTCATGGAGTACGTGGGCGGCAAATCCCTGAAGGAGATCGCGAACGAGCGGCGCCAGCCGGACGGCCGACGTGATCCGCTGCCGGTGGAACAGGCGTGCGCGTACGGCATCGAGGCCCTGGAGGCACTCGGCCACCTGCACAGCAGAAACCTTCTGTACTGCGACTTCAAGGTCGACAACGCGATCCAGCAGCAGGACCAGCTGAAGCTGATCGACATGGGCGCGGTGCGGCGGATGGACGACGAACAGTCGGCCATCTACGGCACGGTGGGCTACCAGGCCCCGGAGGTCGCGGAGCTGGGTCCCTCGGTCGCCTCCGACCTGTACACGGTGGCGCGCACGCTGGCCGTGCTGACCTTCGACTTCCAGGGCTACACCAACGTGTTCGTGGACTCGCTCCCGGACCCGGAGCACATCGAGGTGTTCGGGCGGTACGAGTCCTTCTACCGGCTGCTCGTACGGGCCACCGACCCGGATCCGGGGCGGCGGTTCTCGTCCGCGCAGGAGATGGCTGACCAGCTGACGGGCGTGCTGCGGGAGGTGGTCGCCCTCCAGACGGGCCGGCCGCGGCCGCAGTTGTCCACGCTCTTCGGCCCGGAGCTGCGCGTTGCGGACACCCGGCTGTTCACCGACGCGCCGGGGGCCGCGGTCTCCCGGCTGGGCGAGCGGGTCGTGGTCTCCCGGCGGAGCAGGCTGTTCGGCGCCGGCCGCGCCCCGGCCGCCGCCCTGGCCGCGGCGGCTCCCGTGGCCGGGCCGTCGGCAGGCGCCGCCCCGCTCGCGGCCGGCGCACCCGGCCCGTGGCCCCAGCCTCCCCTCGGCGGGACCCCGCCCGGCGCGGCGTCCGTGCCCTCGCTGGGGACCACGGCCACGCATGTGACGGGTGCGCCGGTGCCCGGACCGCGGTCGGCGTCCGCGAGACCGGGGACACCGCCGAATCCGCCCGATCCGGCCGGGGCCCCGGGGGCCGCACCCGTAGCCGTGTCCCCGCCGCCCGCGGGAGCGACGACGCTCGACGCCCGTGAGACCGCGCTGGCGCTGCCCGTACCGCTCGTGGACGCCTCCGACCCCAACGCCGGTTTCCTCGCCGGCCTGCTGGCCACCGCGCCCGGCGACCTCCTGGGCGCCCTCGGCTCGGCGCCCGCCGATTCGGCCGAGCTGCGGCTGCGGGAGCTGCGGGCCCGGCTGGAGCTGGGCGAGCCGGCCGCGGCCGGCCGCGCCCTGGCCGAGCTGGAGGCCCGGCATCCGGACGACTGGCGGGTGGTGTGGGCCCGCGGGACCGCCTCGCTGGCCACCGGGGAGGACGAGATCGCGGCCCTGTCCTTCGACGCGATCTACGACGCCTTCCCGGGCGAGCCCGCGCCGAAGCTGGCCCTCGGGCTGTGCGCGGAGGTCCTGGGCCAGCTGGACAACGCGGCCGAGTACTACCGCCTCGTCTGGATCACCGACCCCGGATTCGTGAGCGCGGCCTTCGGGCTGGCCCGGGTCCAGCTGGCCGCCGGTGACCGGGACGGAGCCGTGCGCACCCTGGAGTCCGTACCGGAGGCCTCCATCCACTACACCGCCGCGCGGGTGGCGGCCGTACGCGCACGTCTGCGCGACCGGTCCCCTCAGGAGCCCCTGCTGGAGGATCTGACGGCCGCCGCCGACCAGGTGGAGGCGCTGCGGCGGTTCGGGCTGGACCCGGAGCGCCACGAGCGGCTCACGACGGAAGTTCTGGGCTCGGCCCTCGACTGGGTACTGTCGGGTTGTCGGGGTTCCGACCCCGCAAGGACCTCGCTGCTCGGCAGTCAACTGGACGAACGGGGCCTGCGCTTCGGCCTGGAGCGCTCGTACCGCGTACTCGCACGGCTGGCGCAGCGGGGCGAGGAGAGGATCGAACTGGTGGAGCGGGCAAACCGTTTCCGTCCCCGGACGTGGGTGTGATTGATGTCGATGCATCGGCTGTCGGGCTGCCCCAGCTGCGCGGAACCGCTGGAGGAGGGTGACCGTTTCTGCGGAGTCTGCGGCTACGCCGTCACCGCACCTCCCCCGGCTGCGTCCGCGGACCATCCGACGATCCCCCTGCCGACGGCGCCACCGGTCGCCGCCGCCGGACCCGCCCCCGGGCCCGCCCCGGGGTGGGGCAGCGCGGCCGCGGCCGCGCCGACCCTGGTCGACGGCCCGGCCGACTGGACCACGCCGGAGCCGGAGCCGGAGCCGCGCCCGGCCGCGCCCGCGGTGCCCGCCGCCGCGCCGGCCGGCCGGTACGACCTGCCCGGCGGCCCCGGCACACCGCCCGAGGGGACGCCGTGGGGGGCGGGCGAAGGCCCGCACCACACCGGCACCCCGTCGGAGGGCGTCCCGTGGAGTTCGGCCGAGCACACGCACGGCGCCGCGCCGGAGGGGCCGCAGGCCCGGTACGACACGCCCGGCGGCGCCGGCACGCCCCCGGAGGAGAGCCCGCGGGGCGCCGGGCCCGAGCACGAAGCCCCGTACGGCACCGCGCCGGGACAGGCGGACGGGGGCAAGACCTGCGTCGCCTGCCGCTCGGGTTACGTGGACACCGACGGGTACTGCGAGCACTGCGGGCACGCCCAGCCCCGGGAGCGGGACCACCTCGAAGAGGAGCTCGGGAGCGTCGCCGCCGTCAGCGACCGCGGGCTGCGCCACCACCGCAACGAGGACTCGTTCGCGGTCGCCGCCACCGCCCTGCCCGACGGCTCCGCCGCCACCGTGGCCATCGTCTGCGACGGCGTCTCCTCCGCGAGCCGCCCCGACGAGGCATCGGCGGCCGCGGCCGCCGCCGCCAACGAGGCCCTCCTCGACGCGCTCCCGCGCGGCGCCCATCCCCAGGAGGCCATGCACGACGCGATCCTGGCCGCGGCCGCCGCGGTCAACGCGCTGGCACCGCCGACCCCCGGCGCGCAGAACGCCCCCGCCTGCACCCTGGTCGGCGCCGTCGTCAGCGGCGGCCTGCTGACCATCGGCTGGGTGGGCGACAGCCGCGCGTACTGGGTCCCCGACGACCGTGCCGCCCTGCCCCGTCGGCTCACCGAGGACGACTCCTGGGCCGCCCAGATGGTCGCGGCCGGGCTGATGGGCGAGGCCGAGGCCTACGCCGACGTCCGCGCCCACGCCATCACCGGCTGGCTCGGGGCCGACGCGTACGACCTCGAACCGCACACCGCCATCTTCAAGCCGGACCACCCCGGTGTGGTCGTCGTCTGCACCGACGGCCTGTGGAACTACGCTGAGTCCGCACGGGAGATGGCCCAGGTGCTGCCCGCGGACGCCGCCGTCCGGCCCTTGCACAGCGCACAAGTCCTGGTGGGGCACGCCCTCGACGGGGGCGGACACGACAACATCACCGTGGCCGTGGTGCCGTTCGCCGCCGCGCCCGCCGCGGAGAGCGGACCGGAACCGAAGCCGGGCGCGGAACCGGAACCGGGCCCGGAGAGACAAACGGAACCGGAAGTGCGCCCTCAGGCCTGACCCGCCTGCCCGAGCCAGCCCCTAGGAGTCCCACCGATGGCGAACTTCGCCAAGCCCAGCGCCCCGCGCTTCAGCGTGGAGGTGTACCAGAACGAGTTCCTCCCGCAGGGCGGGCGGGACGTCCACGCCATCGTCACGGTCACCTCCACCGGCGGTGCCACCGCCACCCGCGCGACGGCCGCCCAGGGCACGGCGGCCGTCGTGATCATGGTCGACTGCTCGGGCTCCATGGAGTACCCGCCGGAGAAGATGCGCGGCGCCCGCGAGGCCACGGCCGCGGCCGTCGACACCCTGCGCGACGGCACCTCCTTCGCCGTGATCGCCGGCACGCACGTGGCCAAGGAGGTCTACCCGGGTCAGGGCCGCCTCGCCGTCGCCGACCCGGTCACCCGCGCCCAGGCCAAGGAGGCGCTGCGCGGCCTCAGCTCCGGCGGCGGCACCGCCATCGGCACCTGGCTGCGCCTCGCCGACGGACTGCTGCGCCAGGCGCCCGCCGCCATACGGCACGGCATCCTGCTCACCGACGGCCGCAACGAGCACGAGGACCCGGCCGTGCTGCGCGCCACCCTCGACGCGTGCGCGGGCCGCTTCACCTGCGACGCCCGCGGGGTGGGCACCGACTGGGAGGTCAAGGAGGTCACCGGCATCGCGAGCGCGCTGCTCGGCTCCGCCGACATCGTGGCCGATCCGGCCCACCTCGCCGAGGACTTCACGCGCATGATGGAGAACGTCATGGGCAAGGAGGTCGCGGACGTCGCGCTGCGCCTGTGGACCCCGGTCGGGGCGGAGATCCAGTACGTCAAGCAGGTGGCGCCGGCCGTCCATGACCTGACCGACCGCCGCACCGAGGCGGGCCCGCGCGCCGGCGACTACCCGACGGGCTCCTGGGGCGACGAGTCCCGCGACTACCACGTGTGCGTGCGCGTCCCGAATGCGTCCGTGGGTCAGGAGATGCTCGCCGCCCGCGCCACGCTCGTCCTGCCGGGCGCGGCGGGCACGCCGGGGCAGAGCCCGCTCGTCCTCGCGCAGGGGCTGGTGCGCGCGGTGTGGACGGACGACCTGGCCGCCTCCACCGCGATCAATCCGCAGGTGGCCCACTACACCGGGCAGGCGGAACTCGCGCAGGCCATCCAGCAGGGACTGGAAGCCCGGAAACTGGGCAATGTGGACGGGGCCACGGCCAAACTCGGGCGCGCCGTGCAGCTGGCCAGTGCCTCCGGAAACGCCGACACCGCGAAACTCCTCGCGAAGGTGGTGGATGTCGTGGATGCCGCGGCGGGTACTGTGCGCCTGAAAGCGAAGGTTGCGGACGCCGACGAGATGACCCTCGAAACGCGTTCGACGCAGACCGTCCGAGTGAAGAAGTCCTGAGAACACCTGACGCGATGACGCAGGGAGAAGAAGGGGGAAGCGCCGCCATGCCGACCTGCCCGAACGGGCACCAGTCCGCCTCCGACGACTGGTGCGAGGTCTGCGGCCACCGCATGGCTGCCCCGGAGGGTCCCCCTCCGGCTCCCTCCTACGGCTACGGCTTCCCCCCGACCGCCGGTGAGCCGACCGCCCAGGCGGAGCTCTGCCCGCAGTGCCGGACCCCGCGCGAGGCCATGGCCCCGTTCTGCGAAGAGTGCCGGTACAACTTCCTGACGCGTACGGCGACTTCGTACACCCCTCTCGCCCCTGACCCGGGGCCCCAGGGGACCGGCGCCGCGCCGCAGTCGGCACCCCCGTCCGCGCCGCCGTCCGCGCCTCAGCCGCCCGTGCCGACGCCCGGGGCGTACTCCCAGGACCACTTCGAGTACCAGGGCTCGCGGCCGTCCCGGGTCAACCGGCCGGCCGAGCCGCTCCAGCGCGAGGACGACTGGCTGCTGCCGCCTCCCGCGCACGAGCCGCAGCAGGAGTACCAGCAGCCCGCGCAGCCCCAGTACCAGCAGCAGCCCCCGGCGCCGCCGCAGCAGCGCGAGTACCAGCAGGAATACCAGCAGCACCAGCCCCCGCAGCCGCAGCAGTACCAGCAGCAGCCTCCGCCACAGCAGCAGTCCTACCCGTCCCAGAGCGGCTCCTGGACCGCGACGATCGGCCCCGACCGCTCGTACTTCATGGCGATGATGCAGCGCAGCGGCCCCGAGGCGGCCGGGCTCAACCTGCCCGCGTACTCCCCGGAGCAGCACCTGCCGCTCTCCGGCGGCCAGATCACCATCGGCCGCCGCCGCGCCTCCACGGGCGAGTCCCCCGACATCGACCTGTCGGTGCCCCCGGAGGACCCGGGCGTCTCCCACCAGCACGCGGTCCTCGTCCAGCAGCCCGACCTCAGCTGGGCGGTGGTGGACCAGAACTCCACCAACGGCACCACCATCAACGGCGGCGAGGAGCCGATCCAGCCCTACGTCCCGGTCCCGCTCACCGACGGCGACCGTGTCCACGTGGGCGCCTGGACCACGATCACCATCCGCCGGGGCTGATTCCGCCGGACTGATTCACCCCTCCCCCAGGGGCCACGAGTAGGGCCCCTGGGGGTCGTCGAGCCATGACCACTGGCCCTCGGCGGTGACGGTGACCCCGAAGCGCTCCCGGGCCGGGCGGCCCTCGCGCCGCCACAGGTCCAGGGCCTCCCGGGGATGCAGGACGCCCGCGGTCAGCACGAGCATGAACTGGAAGCGCTCGTTCTCCACCAGCTCGTACGGGAGCCCGTACGGCACCCCGGCCGACGGCTGCGGCGCCGCCGTGGCCCCGCGCAGCGGAACGAAGTACGCCGGGTTGTGCAGGAAGCGGCCCTCGGCGAAGTCGGCGTCCCTGACCGTGAGCGCGATCAGCCCGGTCGACAGCGGGGCCAGGATCCGCGCCCCGGGCCGGCACTGGGCCGGCCAGGTGTGCGGGACGAGCGGCAGCGTGCAGGTCACCATGATCCGGTCGAACGGGGCCCGGGCGGGACAGCCGCGCGCCCCGTCGCCCGTGACCACCACCGGGTGGTAGCCGAGCTCGGCCAGGTGGGCACGCGCGGACTCGGTGATCTCCTCGTCGAGGTCCACGGTGGTGACGAGGTCGTCGCCGAGCCGGTGGCACAGCAGGGCGGCGTTGTAGCCGGTGCCCGCGCCGATCTCCAGCACGTTGTCGCCGTCGCGCACGTCCAGCGCCCGGAGCATCTTCGCCATCAGCGAGGGCTGGCTGCTGGAGGAGACCAGCTCGCCGTCGCGCAGCCGGGTCGCGAGCGGGGTGTCCTCGTAGACCCCGCGCAGCCAGCGGGCCCGGCGTTCGGGGTCGGGGTCCTCGGCCCAGAGCCGTTCGTGGCCGGCGCCGCGGCTGGTCCAGAAGTAGGGGACGAAGACGTGCCGGGGAACGGCGGCGAACGCCGCCCGCCAGGCCGGGTCGTCCAGCACCCCGGCCGCCGTCAGCTCGCGCACCTGTGCGGCGTGCGCGGTTTCGCGCAGGTCCCGTACGCGGGTGGTGCGAGAGGTGTGTGCGCCCATGACTCAACTGTCCTGCGGGCCGCCCTCGGGTGCGACCTCGCGGAGTCCGCGCGGGCGCGGTGCAGGGGGTCCTAGGACCCCGGTCCTCCGTCCGGGCGTCTGAGACGATGGTCGGGTGAACGAGATTCCGCGGGGCACGCTTCAGGAGCAGACCTTCTACGAGCAGGTGGGCGGCGAGGAGACCTTCCGCCGCCTGGTCCGGCGCTTCTACCAGGGGGTCGCGGAGGACCCGCTGCTGCGCCCGATGTACCCGGAGGAGGACCTGGGCCCGGCCGAGGAGCGGTTCACGCTGTTCCTGATCCAGTACTGGGGCGGCCCGACCACCTACAGCGAGCACCGCGGCCATCCGCGCCTGCGGATGCGGCACGCCCCGTTCCAGGTGGACGCGGCGGCGCACGACGCGTGGCTGAGCCACATGCGGGTCGCGGTGGACGAGCTGGGCCTGGCGCCGGAGCACGAGGCCCAGCTGTGGAAGTACCTCACGTACGCCGCCGCGTCGATGATCAACACGGCGGGTTAGCCGGGCCGGGGATTCAGCCCCGGGATTCAGCCGGAGATCAGCCCGAGGTCCGGACCGGGCGGACCTGGAGGGCGCCCAGGCCGCCGCCCAGGCCGGGGCTGCGCATGGCGACGGAGCCGTACGGGGTACGCAGCCGCAGCCAGCTCCCGGCGGCGAGCAGGGCCACCGGGTCGGGGGCGGTCTCCGTACGCGGGCTGGCGGCGGGCACGGTGGCCCGTACCGGCCGCAGGAAGCCCAGGGACTGCGCGGCGTGCACGGCGCGCAGCGGGAGCTCGGTGTCGCCCAGCGTCCGCGACCAGATCTCGCGGCCGATGCGGTCGCGCTCGGACCGGGTCCGGTGCTGTTCGGGCAGGGCCTCGTCGCGGGCCCGGAACTCGGCGACGGCACCCGCCACGGCCGCCCCCATCTCCTGGGGCCCGGGCAGCCCGGGCAGCTGCCGCCAGCCGCCGCGCGGCGGGAGCACCCCGGTCCACGGCGGGCCGGTGACCGGCCGCGGCACCGTGGCCGCGGCCGAGGCCTCGTCCACGGATTCCAGGAGCTCACCGGCGGAGACCGTCAAGTCGAGCGGCGCCTCGACGGGCGCGGCGAGCCGCACCGTGCGGATGGCCAGGACCTCGAAGGACGGCGGCCGTCCGAAGACGGCGAGCGCGCCGCCGCCGGCCTGAAGGCGGACGGCGGCGGCGCGGTCGTAGTGCACCAGCCGGCCCAGGAAGGCGGCGAGGTCCGCCGCCTCCCCGGAGTCGGCGAAGTGCAGCCGTTCGTTCATGCCGCGAGGCGTCCTTCCGAGCCGACGGGCTCGTCGAGGTACTTCTCGAGGAAGTGCTTCTCCTCCGCCGTGATGCGGCGGGGCCGCCCCTCGGCGAGGTTGTAGGGCACGACCACGGTCGAGGCGCGCACGTAGATCCTCTCGGGCGCGTCCTCGGTCGCCTCGTCCTTGACCTCGTAGCCGATGGTCAGGGACGCGGCGCCTATCCGGGTCACCCAGGACTCGATGAGCACCGGCTCGTGACGGTGCACGAGGGGCAGCTTGTAGTCGATCTCGTGGCGGGCCACGACGGACCCGCCCGTGAAGGACTCGCTGCCCTCCCCCGGCGCCAGCCGGAACATGAAGTCGATCCTCGCCTCCTCCAGGTAGCGGAGGAAGACCACGTTGTTCACGTGTCCGAAGGAGTCCATGTCCGACCAGCGCAGGGGGCACCGGTAGTGGTGTCTGGCCATGGTGCGGACCTCAGCCTCGGGTGAGCTTCTTGTAGGTGGCACGGTGCGGACGGGTCGCGTCCGCACCGAGGCGCTCGACCTTGTTCTTCTCGTACGACTCGAAGTTGCCCTCGAACCAGTACCACTTGGACTCGCCCTCGTACGCGAGGATGTGCGTGGCGACCCGGTCCAGGAACCAGCGGTCGTGGGAGATGACCACGGCCGCGCCGGGGAACTCCAGCAGCGCGTTCTCGAGCGAGGACAGGGTCTCGACGTCGAGGTCGTTGGTGGGCTCGTCGAGGAGCAGCAGGTTGCCGCCCTCCTTGAGCGTCAGCGCCAGGTTGAGGCGGTTGCGCTCACCACCGGACAGGACGCCGGCCGGCTTCTGCTGGTCCGGACCCTTGAAGCCGAAGGCGCTGACGTACGCGCGGGACGGCATCTCGACCTGGCCGACGTTGATGTAGTCCAGCTCGTCCGACACGACCGCCCAGAGGGTCTTCTTGGGGTCGATGTTGGCGCGGCTCTGGTCGACGTACGAGATCTTGACGGTCTCGCCGATCTTGACGGTGCCGGAGTCCGGCGCCTCCAGGCCCTGGATCATCTTGAAGAGCGTGGTCTTGCCGGCGCCGTTCGGGCCGATGATGCCGACGATGCCGTTGCGCGGCAGCGTGAAGGACAGGTCGTCGATGAGGACCTTGTCGCCGAACGCCTTCGAGAGGTTGTTGACCTCGACCACGATCGAGCCCAGACGCGGGCCCGGCGGGATCTGGATCTCCTCGAAGTCGAGCTTGCGCATCTTGTCCGCCTCGGCCGCCATCTCCTCGTAGCGGGCGAGACGGGCCTTGGACTTGGTCTGGCGGCCCTTGGCGTTGGAGCGGACCCACTCCAGCTCTTCCTTGAGGCGCTTCTGGCGCTTCTCGTCCTTGCGGCCCTCGACCTTGAGGCGGGTGGCCTTCTTCTCCAGGTAGGTGGAGTAGTTGCCCTCGTAGGGGTGGGCACGGCCGCGGTCGAGCTCGAGGATCCACTCGGCGACGTTGTTCAGGAAGTACCGGTCGTGGGTCACGGCCACGACGGCGCCCTTGTACTGCGAGAGGTGCTGCTCCAGCCAGTTCACCGACTCGGCGTCGAGGTGGTTGGTGGGCTCGTCGAGGAGGAGCAGGTCCGGGGCCTCGATCAGCAGCTTGCAGAGCGCCACGCGGCGCTTCTCGCCACCGGAGAGGTTGACGACGGGCCAGTCGCCGGGCGGGCAGCCCAGGGCGTCCATGGCCTGCTCCAGCTGGGCGTCGAGGTCCCAGGCGTTGGCGTGGTCCAGGACTTCCTGGAGCTTGCCCATCTCGTCCATGAGCGCGTCGGTGTAGTCGGTCGCCATCTCCTCGGCGACCTCGTTGAAGCGCTTGAGCTTGCTCATGATCTCGGCGGCGCCGTCCTGGACGTTCTCCAGGACGGTCTTCGACTCGTCGAGCTTGGGCTCCTGCATGAGGATGCCGACGGTGAAGCCGGGCGACAGGAAGGCGTCGCCGTTGGACGGCTGCTCCAGGCCCGCCATGATCTTCAGAACGGTGGACTTACCGGCACCGTTCGGGCCGACCACACCGATCTTCGCGCCGGGCAGGAAGTTCAAGGAGACGTCATCAAGAATCACCTTGTCGCCGTGCGCCTTGCGCGTCTTGCGCATGGTGTAGATGTACTCAGCCAAGAGAAACCGTCCGGCAGATCGATGGGCAGGCAGATACACCCCATCTTGCCAGCCGTCCACCCTCCGGGGGAAACGCGTAAGGTCGGGGCCCCTGAGCTGGGGCGCGGCCGTAGGCCGACCTCACGCTCCGGTCATGAAGGCCGGTCGAGCACGCAAGGGGCGGGGCATCGGGCGGGGCGGGCACTTTCCCGTGGAGCCGCCCGGGGCGACGGACGGCACGGCAGGATTCCCCTGAAGGCGACGGGAACGAGCGGCCGGGGGGCTCCATGGGGAACACGATGCTGGCACTGGCGGTGGCACTGGTCGGCGTCATGGGCACCGCGATGCGGGCCGACCTCGGCGTGGACGCGTAGGCCCTGCCCTCTGTCCTGTTCCCCGCTCGGCCCCGTCCCGTCCGGTCCGGTCAGGTCACGTCCGCGGCCGGTAGACGGTGAGCGCGTCGGGGAGCTCGTCGAGGACCAGGGCCGTCGGCGACTCGGCGTACTCGCCGTCGTAGGCGAGGGGGGTGCCCGCCGGGATGTCCCCGATCCGCAGGCTGCGCAGCCGGGTCGCGGTGTGGACCGGGGAGCGGGTCAGCGGGCCCGCGAAGGCGGCGGCCAGCAGGCGGGGGCCGGGACGGCCGCCGCCGTAGACGAGCCGGACGTCGAGCAGGCCCTCGCCGAGGCTGTCGCGGCGCCGGGGGGTGGGGCCGGTCCCGTGATAGGTGCCGTTGCCCGCGAAGAGCAGCCAGACGCTCCGGGGCCTCCCGGCCAGCCGGAGCCGCACGGGCCGCTCGGCGCGCAGTACCTGCCAGGCCGCCAGCAGCGCGGCGGCGGCTCCGCCGATGCGCGGGCCCCAGCGCAGCCGGTGGCGCAGCAGCTCCGGGTAGGCGCCGATGCTGAAGTTGTTCAGGAAATAGCCCGACCGGCCCTCCGGTCCGGGGGTGAAGCGGCCCACGCCGATGCGGACGGCGTGGCCCGAGGCCAGGGCGCGGCAGGTGTCCTCGGGTCCGCCGAGGCCCAGGTCCATGGCGAAGTGGTTGAGGGTGCCGCCGGGGAACACCGCCAGCGGAAGCCCGGCCCGCAGGGCGGCGGAAGCGGCCGCGTTGACGGTGCCGTCTCCGCCGCAGACGCCGAGGACGGTGGCGCGGGAGGCCGCCTCGTCCAGCCGGGCGGCCAGGTCCGGGCCCTCGCACTCGATCACCTCGGCCTTGGGGAGCCGGGTGCGCAGTACGTCGAGCCCGGCGGTCGCGGCCGTCCCCGATCCGGTGTTGACCACCAGGGTGAGCCCCTCCCCGTCGGGCAGCGCGGGCACGCCGACGGCGGTCCGCTCGTCGCCCGGCACGATCCTGGCCTCCTGGGCGTCCCTCGCGAGCCGGTCCACGACGAAGCCCGCCGCCACGCCCAGCGCGGCCCCCGCGAGCACGTCGGAGGGGTAGTGCACCCCGGTGTACACGCGGGAGAAGGCCACGGACGCGGCCACCGGCGCCAGCACGGCGCCCCAGCCCGGGGACTCCAGCGCCAGCCCGGCGGTGAAGGCGAAGGCCGACGCCGAGTGCCCGGACGGGAACGAGGTGGTCTGCGGCTGCGTGGCCAGCTGCCGCACCGCGGGTACGCCGTCCAGCAGCGGCCGCGGGCGGCGTACGGACCATTTGGCGACGGTGTTGATGGTCGCGGACGCCAGCGCCAGCGAGGCGGCTCCGCGCACGGCGGCCTTACGGGCCCGGGCAGATCCGAAGACGGCGAGCGCGGCGGCGGCCCCGCCCCACAGCATCCCGTGGTTCGCGGCCCGCCCCAGCCGCGGCAGTACCCGGTCCGCCCCGTGCCAGTGCCGCCGGGCCACCATGTCGAACAGCGCGCGATCCCACCGCACCACCGTGCCCTGCCAGGTCAGTTCTTGATCCACCATTGTCTGCCCCTACCCCGGGGCGTGGATCCGAAATCAGGCCTGGCCGTCCTCCCCCTCGTCCAGCGGGCGCTTGCGGAGCAGGAGGACCACCAGGCCGCCCAGGACCACCAGGCCCACCGCCAGGGAGGCGATGACCGGGGTGGCCGCCGAACTGCCGCTGGTGGCCAGCCGCTCCTCGTCCGGGGAGTCCGGCGTGGCCTGGGCGGCGGCGGACTGGACGCCCTGCTGCCCGGCGGGCGTGACCGCGTTCCCGCCGGCCGTGGCGGCCGTCCCGACGACCGGGGGCTCCGGCCAGACCGCCGTGGCCGTGGCGGCGGCCGCGGACTCGCTGGAGCCCGCCACGATCAGCGCCCGGGCGGGCACCCCGCTGGTGAACAACCGCCCGACCGGCACCTTGGTCGCGCCGTGGACGGTGACCGAGGCCGTCCCGTCGGGGGTGCCCGCGGGCACCTCGAAGTACAGCCGGCTGCCGTTGACGGCGGACTCCATCGGCCGCCCCTCGGCGTCCACCACCCGCACCCCCATCGCGACGGCCGCCGCGTCAGGGACGACCGACACGCTCCGCGCCCCGGTCCGCACGGTCACCGGGCCGAGCCGGGTGCCCACCGCCCCGGACACGCCGCCCGGGTCCAGCCCCAGCGAGGCGGGCGGCTCCGGCAGCTGTCCGGCCTGCCGCTGCAGATAGTCGGCCAGCTTCTCCGCCGCCGGGTCCGCGGCCTCCACCTGCACCCCGTCCGCCAGCCGCCAGATCGCGACCTGGGTCCCGGCCGCCGCGCTCTCCGCGGTGAGCGCCCCGGCCCCGGCCACCTTGGCGAGCCCGGCCAGATCGTTCAGCTGGGGATAGGAGTGCTCCAGGACCCAGCGGATCCGGCCCGCCTCCCGGTTCCCGGCCAGCGGGCTGCCGGCCCAGCCGCTTTCGGTATACCGGGCCTGCGGCTGCGCGTTGCCCGCGACGCCGACCCCGTACGTCTGGAGCATCCCGCCGCCGTCGACCCGCATCTCATAGAGGCCGGCCGGGATCTGCCGGACCGATCCGTCCCCGGAGCGGAGGACCGCCTGCCCGTAGGTCTTCAGCCCGTCCAGCACGGCGCTCGCACCCTCCGGCGCCCGGGAAGCCGCGGGGTCGGAATCGGCGGCCGCTTGGGCGCCGGGCGCGGCGGCGAGGGCCGCGGCCAGCAGGGCCACCGCCAGCGGGCGGCGCGCGGAGCCCCGTACCGACACGGCGCCGGAAGCAGAGCGACCGCAAGGACGAGCCGAAACCGGAGCGGAAGCAGGAACGGAAGCAGGAACGGAGGATGCGGGAACGGCAATCGACACAGTCTTCCCCTTCGGGCCAAAGACCCAGGTGCCCGTGAGTACCGGGGAATCCTATCCGGCTCGAACACTCAGACCACCGCCGCCTTCTGATTGCCCATCAGCGGCGTATCGGTCTTGACCACGCGGCGGAACGCGGCCGTCCCCCGGTTGAGGTCGTGCCCGACGGCCGTGGCGTCGATCTCCGCCGAGACCCACCGCTGGCCCTCCCCGTCGGGCGGGTCCTCCCGCACCCGCAGCCGGCCGTGCACCACGAGCGGTTCGCCGACCGACACCGAACCGGCCAGGTTCACCGCGAGGGTGCGCCGCGCCCACACCGTGTAGAAGCTGGTGGACCCGTCGGTCCAGGCCTCCTTGCGCCGGTCGAAGTACCTCGGCGTCACGGCGAAACGGAACCTCGCCGACGGGCCGCCCACCGTCTCCTTGTAGTCGATCTGCGTCGCCACGTACCCCACGAGCGTCACCTGGGTGTCGTTCATCCCGGCCGCCCTCCCCCGTGATTCGCACCCGCACGGACCGTCCGCACGGGGTACGCACCATGCTGGGGCCGCCCGCGGATCCCCGCTCCGGCCTGTGGACTACTGGCGGGTTGTGGACAACCGCGTCCCCCCTGCGGCGACGGCGGCGTACTGCTCCCGCACCTCCCGGTAGCGCAGCAGCTCGGCCGCCACCGGCTCCAGCACCCGGGCCCGCCCGCACCCGGCCGCCGCCTGCCGCAGCGTCTGCTCCGCGTCCTGCCCGTACCTGCGCGCCGGGCCGCGGGCCGCGATCGAGCAGGCCCATTCCACCAGCGGCCCGCCGACGATGCCCGCCACCATCAGCAGCACCGGCGGCATCAGCTGCGGCTCCAGGACCCCGACGATCTGCCCGACCAGCCAAAGGCCCCCGAAGATCTGCAGCAGCGTCATCGCCGCCTGCCCCAGCACCGCCGCCGGCCACCACGCGGGCCGCGGCGGTTTGACGGTGGGCACCGCGACCGCCGCGCCGAGGGTCACCGCCAGCTCGTCCAGCGCCTCCGGGAGCCGTTCGGCGCCGCGCACCGCCGTCTCCCGTACCGCCTGCGCCCACGGCTCGGGCAGGCCCGCGACCGCCTCGTCGGCGACCGCCCGCACGGCCAGCTCCACCTTCTGGCGCGCGGTCACCTCCTCCTCGACGGGCGCCTCGGGAACCGGCGCGCCCCGCCCGCCGATCGCCGCGAGGGCGGCCAGGCCCGCCAGCGTGCGCGGCGCGCGGCGGCTCTCGTACCACCGCCACAGCCGCAGCCACGGTGTCCCGCACGCCTTTCCGGCATTGCGCCGCCAGGCCCGCTCGGCCGCGATCCCTGCCGCATAGGCGCCGACCGCCTCGGCGAGCCGGTCCTCGAACTCGGCGCGAGCCGCCTCCCCGATCTCCGGCCCCAAGTGCCCGGCCGCCACGTACAGCGGCCGCAGGCGCACCGCCGCGCGATCGACGTCGGCGGAAATCCGCCGGGTCGCGGCGCCCTTCTCCTGGGTGAACTGTCCGAGGAGCTCGCGCAGTTCCCCGACGCCTTCACCCGTCAGCGCGGAAAGTCCGAGCACCGTGGCCCCCGGCTCCCCGTGCTCGCCCAGTGCGATCCCGTCCTCGTCCAGCAGCCGCCGCAGGTCGTCCAGTACGAGGTCGGCGGATTCCCCGGGCAGCCGGTCCACCTGGTTGAGCACGACGAAGGTCACCTCCGCGTGCCCGGCCAGCGGTCGCAGGTACCGCTCGTGCAGCACCGCGTCCGCGTACTTCTCCGGGTCCACGACCCACACCACCGCGTCGACCAGCGCCAGTACGCGGTCCACGTGGTCGCGGTGCGCGCCGACCGCCGAGTCGAGGTCGGGCAGGTCGACGAGGACCATCCCGCGCAGTGCCTCCGCCTCCGAGGTCTCGCGGGGCCGGCGCCGCAGCCGCCCGGGGATCTCCAGCCGGTCCAGCAGCCCGGCGGCCCCGTCCGACCAGCTACAGGCGATGGGGGCGGCGGTGGTCGGCCGGCGCAGCCCGGTCTCGGAGATCTGCACCCCCGCGAGTGAATTGAACAGTGTGGACTTGCCGCTTCCGGTGGCCCCGGCGATCGCGACGACCGTGTGCTGCGGTGACAGCCCGCGCCGCGCGGCCGCTTCGTCCAGCACCCGGCCCGCCTCGGCGAGGGTCTTGCCGTCGAGCCGGGTCCGGGACAGCCCGACCAGCTGGCGCAGCGCGTCCAGGCGCGCGCGCAGGGCCCGCCCCTCGGGGCTGAGCGGGGGCGCGGACGCCTTGCCGCCGTCGCTGCCCGCGCCGGAGACCGCCCGGACGAGCGCCTCGTCGCCCTCGTCGCCTTCCTCGCCCTCGTTGCCCTCGCCGTCGCCCTCGGCGCCCTCGGCCGCCTCGACGGCCTTGGGGCGCGAGCGCGCGATGAGTCCGTCGTCCCAGCGGTCGTCGGTGCGGTCGGTCAGAGCGGTCACCGCGTCACCTCTCCTTCTGCAGTACGGACAGCGCGGCAATCAGCTCGGCCTGTGGTTCCGGGGTCACTTCAAGCGCCTCCAGCGGTGCGAGCCGGCGGTCGCGTTCGGCGCGCAGCACCTGGTCGAGGTGGTCGCCGACCAGCTCCGCGCCCCGGTCGCGCAGCCGCAGGGCCGCCTGCGCGCCGACCCGTTCGGCGAGCTTCTCCCCTGCGGGCCGGGCCCGCTTGCCACCGAGGAGGGCGGCGACGAGCAGCGCCGCGACGGCGTCGGGGTCGGGGGCGGGCTGCCGGTCGAGCTGCGCGACCTCCTCCTCGGCGAGTTCCTCCAGCACGCGCCGCCAGCGCCGTACGGCCATGCCGATACGTTCCCCCGCCTCCCTGTCGGGCGTGGGCAGGGGTACGGCGCCTGCGGCGGGCTCGCGCCGCCAGGACTCGGCGATCCGCTCGTCGGCGGCGGCGACGGCGCACTGGAGCAGCGAGGCGAGGGATTCGGCGAGCGAGTCGAGGAGTTCGTCGGCGGTCGTGTCGAGGGGGTAGCCGCGCCACCGGGTCAGCGCGTCCCCGGCGAGCACGGCGCCCTGGTCGAGACGGTTGCGGACGCGCTTGCCCTCCCTCTTGTACGCCTGCTCCACGGCCGTGGTCAGCCGTACGGCGGCGGCGTACTGGGCGGCGACGGCGGAGGCGAGTTCGGGCATCCGGCGGCCGAGCGAGTCGAGCGCGCCGAGCGCGGTCCGCCCGACGGCGTACTGCCGGGCGGCGGGGTCCTGGGCGTGGTGGGCGAGCCAAGCGGCCAGCGGCGCGACGGCGCTGCCCGGGAGCAGCCCGCCGCCGCCGGCGGATTCGGGGAGTTCGGGCACGGTGAAGCGCGGTACGTCGCCCAGCCCGGCCCGGGTGAGCAGGGCCCCATACTGCCGGGAGACCTCGGCGAGCACCTGGTGCGGGACCCGGTCGAGGACGGTGATGAGGGTGGCCTTGTACTGCTTGGCGGTGCGCAGCAGGTGCCAGGGGACGGCGTCGGCGTACCGCGAGGCGGTAGTGACCATCACCCAGACGTCGGCGGCGCAGATGAGTTCGGCGGCGAGTGTCCGGTTCTCGACCACGAGGGAGTCGATGTCGGGGGCGTCGAGGATGGCGAGTCCGCGCGGGAGGGTGGAGACGGTCTCGATCCTCATCTCGCGGGTGGCGTGGCTGCGGCCGTGGCCGTTCGGGTGGCCGCGGCGATGGGCGTTCGGGTGGCCGCGGTCGCGGGGCCCGGTCTTGGCGGCGGAAGGCGGCTCCTCCTCGCCGTGCGGCACCCAGACCCGCATGAGGTCGGGCAACACCCGCATCCCGGCGAACCAGTGGTGATCATCCGGATGGCAGACGAGCACCGGCGTACGCGTGGTGGGGCGCAGTACCCCGGCCTCGCTGACCTGCCGTCCGACGAGTGAGTTGACGAGGGTGGACTTGCCGGCCCCGGTGGACCCGCCGACGACGGCGAGCATCGGCGCCTCGGGCGCCTTCAGCCGGGGTACGAGGTAGTCATCGAGCTGTGCGAGCAGCTCGGCTCTGGTCTGGCGGGCGCGCGGAGCGCCGGGCAGGGGCAGCGGCAGACGCACGGACGCGACCCGGTCGCGCAGGGCGGACAGGGCATCGAGCAGCTGAGGCCGAACATCCAAGGTCACCACATGCGAAGAATGCCCAATTTGGGACCATTTTTGAAGCTTATACGTCCCCTGCGCGCCGACCGCTACCCCAGTGGGACATCCTGGACACGACGGACGAGTGGGGCGCAGGCATAACGAGTGCACAACACCAGGGGCGCCGCGGCGCAAAAGCGATGCGAGAATCGCACCTGCCTGCGATTATCGGGACCGCTTCACCGAACCTCCACATCGTGGCACGCGGGTGAAGCAACCGGGACAAGGCGACCGGAGCCCTATCCTTGACCCGGCACGGACCACAGTCCCACCCCCACCAGGGGCTCCAGGCCCACCACGGCCACCTTCCGGCCCCCGTAGCTCAGTGGATAGAGCAGGTGCCTTCTAAGCACTTGGCCGCAGGTTCGAGTCCTGCCGGGGGCACTCTTTCCGCACCACCCCGAGCCCTCCCTCCGCGGAGGGCTTTCGTGCAGGTCAGAGCAGCTTATCGGGGCACCCGTAGCGGCGGGGTAAGGGTCCTCGGCGCGCCGAGGAGACACGCCGGAGGGCGGGTCCCCGGTCCGGGGCCCGCCCTCCGCGTTCGTCCTTTATCACCTCTGACCGCCCCGTGTCGCGGCGCTGCCCCGGCCATGCACCTGTTTCGGACGAGGCGTCAGCGGCCGGTCGTGCCGCCGCCGCTCTCCCGGCGCCTGCGGTTGCGCCGGCCGAGGGCTCCCGCCAAACCGATCAAGGCGCCTGTGAGCGCGCCGCCCACGAGGATGCGCAGCAGGTCTTCCATCGAGTACTCCCCCTCTGGGCCGGGTCGCCGATCGACCACGAACGGGGACACTAGCGACGTGCGGGCGGCCTGGCTTGGACAAATCTGACCTCGCCCGTCACAGGGTGAGGGCGCCCTCCGCCACACGGGCGGCGGACATCCGGCCGGGGGTGGTCCCGGCCAGGGCGCGGAACTCGCGGTTGAGATGAGCCTGGTCGTAGAAGCCGCAGACAGCGGTCACGTCGGTGAGATTCGCGCCCTCGCGGGTGAGCAGCCCTACGGCCCGGTGGAAACGCAGTACCCGGGCGGACATCTTGGGCGCCAGGCCGATCTGTTCGGTGAACCGTCGGACCAGGTAGCCCTGGCTCCAGCCCACTTCGGCCGCGATCCGGCCGACCGGGATCGCCCCGCCGGCGCGGGACAGCAGGTGCCAGGCGTGGCTCACCTCGGGCGCGGGACGCGGGCCGCGCCCGATGCGGGCCGACAGGGCGTTGTCCAGCAGGTCGAAACGGGCTCCCCAGTCGCCGGTGGCCGCCAGTTGTTCCACCAGCACTCCGGCCTCGGGTCCAAGGACGTCGCGGAGCTCGACCACCCTGTTGGTCAACTCGCTCATCGGCACGGCGAACAGCCGGAAGGCACCCAGTGGGGTCAACTCGAGCCGGATCGCCTCCTGGCCACCGGGGTGGTCGCACACCCGGGGCCCGTCCTCCAGACCCGCGACCAGCGAGCCGGTCACCTGGCTGTCCGGGCTCGCCTCCCCCAGCCGTCGGACCTGGGCGAACGGCTCCCCCAGGCTGATCACCACGACGGCCCGGCCGGTGGGAACCAGCCGCACCCGGTACGGCGAGGCCGCCGCCTCCCAGTAGCCGGCATAGCTGTGCACGAACGGGCGCAACTGGGGAGGCCACGGCCGGGTCACCCGCCACCGGTCACCCACGCGAGTCATCTCGACTCCCGGACCGGCCACGCCCGAGATTCCGGCCATCGGTACGTCCCTCCCCGAATGGATCGACACCTCGAACGATAGGGCCCGGCCGTTCGATCGGACGAGGAGCGCTCCTCACGGCCGAAGCCGTACGCCCCTTGGGCGCGGGCCGTGCCGGGCGCGTGCGGCTAGGAGATCCCGAGGACCCGGACCGCCTGGTAGTACGTCCACGCCGTGCTGTCGCAGGAGCCTTTGCGGGTGCTCGAGTAGTGCGCGCAGACCCTCTTCAGGTCCTCGTGGAAGGCGAGGTCCAGCCGGGACTTGGCGGCCGGAAACAGCCCTGCCGCCCGGTGGTTGCGGTAGCCGAAGTCGTGCCGTGCGCAGGCCATCCGGAAGGGGAAGCCGAAGGGGTTGTCGGGGGAGCTGGTGCAGTAGTCGGTCGACCAGTCGAAGCCGTACGCCGCCCAGCCGGCCCGGTTCTCGCGCGCCGTCGCCCAGGCCTCGTAGCTCGCCTCGCTGGTCTGCGTCCAGGTGCTGAGCACCAGGGGCTTGTCCGCGGGGGCTGCCGATGCCGGGGTGGCGACGGCGAGGACGGCGGCCATCGCGGCTGCGGCGAAGGCGGGGAGGGGGGTGAGGCGGCGGCGCATGGCATTCCTCCTGGAGCGGGCGGCGGACGGCGCCCGGACTCCCCGTGCGGCCACGGACCGCGCACCGTCGCCCTGCGCCGCCCTCTCAACGACGGACGGGGCCGCTCCGTATCGCCTGCCGCCACCGCCGGGCGGCACTCCGCCCGTCCGTCAAAGAGCCCCGTCCCCGGCCCCGGCCCCGGCCCGCGCCAGCACCCGGGCGGCCGCCTCGGCGAAGCCTTCCGGGTTGTCCAGCATGATGTTGTGCCCGCAGCCGGGGACGGCCAGTACGGCGACACCCGCCGCCCGCAGCGCGTCGGCTCCCGCAAGCGGGCCGTCCGCCTCGGGCAGCAGGAAGCCGCGCGGAATCCTGAGGCCCAGCAGGAGCTCGCGCATGGTGGGCTCGGTGCCCGCGACCAGGTGGACGGCGCTGCGGTGCAGGGCGGTCCGGCCGGCCAGCCGCATCGTGGACCACCAGTGCGCCCCGACACGGTCGCGCACCTCGGCCCACCCGCCCGCCAGGAACTCCTCCTCGGTGTAGGAGGAGATCCCGCTGCTCCCGGACGTACCGGGTACGCGGGGCAGCGGATCCAGGTTGGCGTCGACGAGCACCAGCCGGGAGACCAGGCGGGGGTGCCGGGCGGCGAGCACGATGGCGACGGATCCGCCCATGCTGTGCGCGATCAGCTCCGCGCCGTGCGCCCCGGCCTCGGTGAGGGCGGCCGCCAGCGCGTCGGCATGCGCCTCAAGGGTGTAGGAGAAGTCCCCGGGCCGGTCGCTGTGCCCGTGGCCCAGCAGGTCGACCAGCAGGGAACGGCGCCCCGCCAGCAGCGGATGGACGGCGCTCGCCGCGAAGTACGCGGGCGAGCTGGCCCCGAGCCCGTGCACGTAGACCCGGGCCGGTTCCTCCCCCGGCAGTTCCACCCAGCGGATCCGGTCGCCGTTCGCGGTGACGGCAGCGCTTCGCACGATGTACTCCCCCGTGTGTTTCCCCGTACTTCCCGGCACTTGCCGGTACTTGCCGGTCTTGCCGGTACTTCCCGTGGGGCCGAGGATAGCCAGCCCCCGACGGGCGCATCCCGGCTCGTCTACCCTCGGTCAGGTGATCGAGTACATGAACCCGCTCGGCGGCGACGCACCGCGGACCGGCACGGCCCCCGAGGGCGCGGCCGTCGCGGTGTGGTCCCTGGACACCTCGCTGGAGTCGGTCGGCGGGCACGAGGTCGCCGCGGCGGTGGCGCTGCTGGACGCCGGCGAACAGGAGCGCGCCGGGAAGCTGTTGCGGCCCGCGGACCGGCAGCGGTACCTCGCCTCGCACCTGGCGCTGCGCGTGCTGCTCGGCAGCTACCTGGGGCAGGCTCCGGAGCAGGTCCTGCTGGTCCGGGAGGAGTGCCCCTGCTGCGGAGGCCCGCACGGGCGGCCCGCCGTGGCCGGCGGCGCGGTCCACTTCTCCCTCTCGCACAGCGGCGACGTGGCCTACCTGGCCTTCGCCGGGGTGCCGGTCGGCGTCGACGTGGAGGAGACACCGGGCCCCGACGCGGTGGCCGACGTCATGCCCCTGCTGCACCCGGCGGAGGTCGCCGAGCTGACCGCGCTCCCGGAGCCGGCCCGCAGGCCCGCCCTCGCCCGTGTCTGGAGCCGCAAGGAGGCCTGCCTCAAGGCCGAAGGCACGGGCCTGGCCCGCGGCGTGACCGAACCGTACGTCGGCTCCGCCGCCGCCCCGGCCTCCGTACCGGGCTGGACGCTACGGGACCTCCCGGCCCCCGCGGGCTACGCGGCGGCCGTGGCCGTGCGGGCCTGAGGGCTCGCACCCGCCCGGCGCGCGCCGCGGCCACAGCCGTCGGGGCAGGCCCGGCGGCCGCCTCGGCCGGGTCCCGCCCCGGGTCCCGCCCCGGGTCCTGCCCCGGGCGCCGCCCGCCACGCCGCGTCGAAATCCGCGTCCGCGCATGCCGTCCCGGCATCATCGTCGCCATGGACATCCGCCGGGCCCGTACCACCGCCGAACTCACCGCCGCCGAGTCCCTCTTCGACGGGCCCGCCCGCGCGGAGTGGTGCGAGCGCTTCCTCGCCGCGCCGGGGCACCTGATGCTCATCGCGTACGTGGACGGAGTACCGGCCGGCATGGTCTCCGGCGTCGAGATGAGCCACCCCGACAAGGGCACCGAGATGTGCCTGTACGAGCTCTCCGTGGACGAGGGCTACCGGCGCCGCGGGATCGGCCGCGCCCTGGCCCTGGCGCTCGCCGACGAGGCCCGGGCACGCGGCTGTTACGGCATGTGGGTGGGGGTCGACACGGACAACGAGGCGGCCCTGGCCACGTACGCCTCCGCCGGAGCCCGCGACGAGGGCGTCTTCGCCATGCGCGGCTGGCCCCTGGACGCGAAGTAGCTCCCGCGGCGGCGTGTCGTGCGCCCAGTCGGCGCACCCTCCGCGCGCCTGCGCCGCCCGTCGCCGAGCATCGGCCACATGACCGCATTCGCCGCCCTCCTCCCGGCCGCCGCCGCCCTCCTCGTGGCGGCCACCACGGCCACCGCCCTGCCGCCGTCCCCCGACACCACCGCCACTGCCACTGCCACTGCCACCGCCCCGTACGTCGTCGTCCTGAAGGACACCACCTCCCGCGCCCCGGCCCACGCCCTGGCCGGCGAGGCGGCGCAGGCCGGTGACCACGTCGGCGCCGTCTACGACACCGTCCTGAGCGGCTTCGCCGTCCGCACCACCGCCGCCAGGGCGGCCGCCCTGGCCGCCGACCCCCGGGTGGCCTCCGTGGAGCCGGACGCGGAGTTCCACATCACCGACACCCAGCCGCAGGCGCCCTGGCCGCTGGACCGGATCGACCAGCGCGAACTCCCGCTCGACGGCTCGTACTCGTACGCGACCAGGGCCGAGGGCGTCACCGTCTACGTGGTGGACACCGGGATCAACACCGCCCACCAGGAGTTCGGCGGCCGTGCCCGGACCGGCTACAACGGGGTGTTCTTCGAAACCTCCCGCGACTGCAACGGCCACGGAACGCACGTCGCGGCGACCGTGGGCGGAAGGACGTACGGCGTCGCGAAGGGGGCCTCCCTCGTCGCGGTGAAGGTGGCCGACTGCCGTGGCGACGGACGGCTGTCGGCCATGGTCGGCGGGATCGAGTGGATGGTGAAGAACGCCGCCAGGTCGCCCGCCACCCCGGCGGTGGCGAACCTGAGCATGGGCGGCGCCCCCAGCCACGCCCTCGACACCGCGGTCGCGCGGGCCGTCGCCGCCGGGATCACCGTCACCGTGGCCGCCGGCAACGAGGGCGAGGACGCCTGCGCCGTATCCCCGGCCCGCGTCCCGCAGGCCGTCACGGTCGGCGCGACCGACGCCGCGGACCGGCGCGCGCCGTTCTCCAACCACGGCCGCTGCGTGGACCTCTCGGCTCCCGGCGTGTCCGTCACCTCGGCCTGGAAGGGCTCCGCCACCGCCACCGCGCGGGCCTCCGGCACCTCGATGGCGGCCCCGCACGTGGCCGGAGTCGCGGCGCTCGTCCTCGCCGACGGCACGGCGAAGACCCCGTCGCAGGTGTCGCAGACGCTGGTACGCAGCGCCGTGCCCGACCGGATCACCGCGCTCCCTCCCGGCACCCCGAACCTCCTGCTGCACACCCCGAGCGACCGCTAACGTCGGTCACCGACCAGTCGGTATCCGATGTGCCAGCAGACCCGTTCTGATGGCACATCAATTTCTGTGTGCTTCGGGCGAAAACAAGTCATTGACTTCTCATCACCGCGACGCGTCAATGTCGGCCACCGCACCGGCTCGGCCTCCCCCACACAGCGGGTGGGGGGAGGGGTTCGTCATGACGAAGGAGTCGCGACCCAGTGAGTACCAAAACGCTTCGACGAAGAGTGCTGGCCGGGGCGGGAGCCCTTTCCCTGGCCCTGACGGGTGGTGTGGTGGGCCTGGCAGGCTCCGCCCAGGCCGCGACGAAGACCACCGCGGTGTTCGAGAACTGCGACGCCCCGGCGCCGCAGCCGGACGGTTCGGGCAACCAGAACTACACGATCACACTGCCCGACGGCGCCAAGGCCGGCGACGTCGTCCCGATCACGATCGACCCGGGTGCGAGCCCCCTGGTCCCCGGCTTCTCCGTCACGACGGTGAACACCTCCAAGATCACCCTCAAGGTCGGGACGACCACCCAGGTGGTCACCAGCCCGCCCGAGACCGTCACCGTCGTGGCCGGGCAGCCGCTCGACCCGAAGGCGTTCTCCGGAACCATCAAGATCCCCGACGGCACCGAGGGCACCACGGTCGACGTCGCACTCGACCTGGCGGTGACCGACGCGGACCTCTCCGGGTCGGTCTTCACCACCACGTGCACCCCGGCGCCGCGCCCCAGCGCCTCCCTCGGATCGGTCGCCGTCGAAGCCCTGCCCAAGGACCCGGTCACCACCAAGCTGACGCCCAACAGCGGCCCGGCGGGCACCGCCGTCGTCGTCACCGGTGCCAACTTCCCGGCCGGCCCCGTCACCTGTTCCGCCCTGCTCGGGGGCGTGGCGACCGGTGACACCGGGACGGGCACGGCGGCCGTGTCAGGCGCCGCCACCTGCAACATCACGGTCACCAAGAAGGCCGACACGATCAAGATCGACGGTTCGGTCACCCCGTACAAGGCCTTCGTGTTCCTGGAGGAGCAGGCGGGCGTCAAGAATCCGGTCGACGTCGAGGTCCTGCCCGGACCGCTGGCCCTCGGCCCGAAGGACGGCCAGCCGGCCGTCAGCTTCGGTGCGGTGACCATCAACGGCAAGGCCCAGTCGGTGGTCGGCGTCTTCAACGCCGCGACCGTCCAGGACTTCCGCGGCGGCTCGCTCGGCTGGGACGTGACGGCGACCCGTACGCCGTTCCTGAACCAGGCGACCGGCCACTCGATGGCGAAGGCGCAGATCGGCATCCAGCCGTCCTGCACCGTGACCAACCCGGACAGCCCGAGCACCTGCACCGCGGGCGCGCCCGGCGCGATCTCCGGGACCCCGATGAAGGTGGCCTCGCAAGGCCCCGGCGGGGACGAGCTGACCGGTGGTGAGTTCGCCGTCGGCGGCGCCGGGATGATCCAGCTCCCGCCGTTCATGTTCGCCGACACCTACCAGACGGTCGTGACCTTCTCGATCGCCTGACCGGCCCCCGGGCCCCAGGGTGGTGCGGCGCTCCGGCGCCGCACCACCCCTTCCCCGTTTCCGTGCCGACTGGAGAACCGCCCATGCGCACCCGCACCTCTCTGTACGGTCTGCTCGTCGGCCTGTTGCTGCTGGGCGCGGGCCTGCTCCCGGCCGCGACCGCTTCGGCGGCGGACAACGGCACCTGGGGCGTCTTCCCCACGCCCCCGGCCGGTGCGGCGATGACCGACCGCGCGTACTTCTTCCACCAGGGCGCGGCCGGGACCACCGTCCAGGACAGCGCGACGATCCTCAACTCCTCCGACAAGGAGCTGACGTTCCAGGTCTTCGCCACCGACGCCGTGAACACTCCGGTGGGCGGCGCCTTCGCCCTGCTGCCGGTGGAGACCGGGCCCAAGGACGTCGGCGCGTGGATCGCGCTGCCGCCGGAGACCGCGACCACGGTGACCGTGCCGCCCAAGGGCCGCAAGGACGTCCCCTTCACGGTGAAGGTCCCCGCGGACGCGACGCCCGGCGACCACGTCGGCGGGATCGTCGCCCTGAACACCGCCGTGGAGGGCGTGCAGCAGGAGGGCAAGGTCCAGGTGGGGGTGAAGCGCTCGGTGGGCGCCCGGCTGTACTTCCGGGTGCCGGGCCCGCTGACGCCGGGGCTGAGCGTGGAGGACGTGAAGGTCAGCCGGTCGGCACCGCTGCTGCCCTGGGTCCGCGACGCCCGCGCCACGATCTCGTACGCCCTGGTCAACCGGGGCAACGTGGTCGTCGAGCCGAAGGTGACGGTCACGGCCGAGGGGCTGTTCGGGCGTCAGGTGCTGAACCGGCCGACCCATGAGCTGAAGCTGGTGCTGCTGCCGGGCCAGCGGGTCGAGCTGACCGAACCGTGGCCGGACGCACCGCAGTCGGACTGGGTGACCGTGACGATAGCCGCCGGGGCGAGCGCCCATCCCGAGCTCGTCTCGGAGTCCGGAACGGACTTCGTCGCCGTGCCGTGGCCGGCGGTGGGCGCGGCCTTGGTGCTCGCGGGAGCCGGCATCGCCTTCCGGGTGGTGCGGCGCCGGCGCCGCACGGTCCCGGAACACACCGGGTCCGCACCGGACTTGGCCCGTTCGCTGTGACCGGTCGGGGTATCGCCAGGGAGGGTCACAGCGAGGGTCACGGCGAGCGCTGACTCGCCCCCCGCGGTGAGGGTTGCGGGGGGCGAGCGGACCTACGGGCGCGGGTCAGTGGTTGCGGGGGAAGCCCAGGTCCACGCCCGCGGGCGCGTCCGCGGGGTCCGGCCAGCGGGTCGTGACGACCTTGCCGCGCGTGTAGAAGTGGATGCCGTCGTTGCCGTAGATGTGGTGGTCGCCGAAGAGCGAGTCCTTCCAGCCACCGAAGGAGTGGTAGCCCACCGGGACCGGGATCGGCACGTTGACGCCGACCATGCCCGCCTCGATCTCCAGCTGGAAGCGGCGGGCGGCGCCGCCGTCGCGGGTGAAGATCGCGGTGCCGTTGCCGAACGGCGAGGCGTTGATGAGGGCCACGCCCTCCTCGTAGGTCTCGGCGCGCAGCACGCACAGGACCGGGCCGAAGATCTCGTCGCGGTAGGCGTCGGAGTCGGTCTTCACGTTGTCGAGCAGGGACAGGCCGATCCAGTGGCCGTTCTCGAAGCCGCCCACCGTGTACCCAGTGCCGTCCAGGACCACGTCGGCGCCCTGGGCGGCCGCGCCCTTCACGTACGAGGCGACCTTGTCGCGGTGGGCGGCGCTGATCAGCGGGCCCATCTCGGAGGTCGGGTCGTTGCCGGGGCCGATCTTGATCTTCTCGGCGCGCTCGCGGATCTTCTCCACCAGCTCGTCGCCGATGGAGCCGACGGCCACGACGGCGGAGATCGCCATGCAGCGCTCGCCCGCCGAGCCGTAGGCGGCGGAGACCGCCGCGTCGGCGGCCGCGTCCAGGTCGGCGTCCGGGAGCACCAGCATGTGGTTCTTGGCGCCGCCGAGCGCCTGGACGCGCTTGCCGTTGGCGGAGGCGGTGGTGTGGATGTGCCGGGCGATCGGGGTCGATCCGACGAAGGAGACGGCCGCGATGCCGGGGTGCGCGAGGAGCGCGTCCACGGCCACCTTGTCGCCGTGCACGACGTTCAGCACGCCCGCCGGCAGACCCGCCTCGCTCATCAGCTCGGCGAGCTTGTTGGCGGCGGAGGGGTCCTTCTCGCTCGGCTTGAGGATGAAGGTGTTTCCGCAGGCCACGGCCAACGGGAACATCCACATCGGCACCATCGCCGGGAAGTTGAACGGGGTGATGCCCGCGACCACGCCCAGCGGCTGGCGGATGGCGGAGACGTCGACGCGGCTGGAGACCGAGGTCGACAGCTCGCCCTTGAGCTGGGTGGTGATCCCGCAGGCCAGCTCGACGATCTCCAGGCCGCGCGCGACCTCGCCCAGCGCGTCCGAGTGGACCTTGCCGTGCTCGGCGGTGATCAGCTCGGCGATGGCGTCGCGGTTGGCGTCCAGCAGGGCGCGGTAGGCGAACAGCACCTTGGTGCGGGCGGCCAGCGAGGACTGGCCCCAGGTCAGGTACGCCTCCTTGGCGACCTCTACGGCAGCGTCGACCTCGGCGGCCGAGGCGAGCGCGACCTGGGTGGTGACCTCGCCGGTGGCCGGGTCGGTGACCGGGCCGTAATTGCCCGACGCGCCCTCGACGGTCTTGCCACCGATCCAGTGGTTGACGGTCTTCATGCCTTTGCTCCTTCACAGATGGCGACGTCGCTGCGCGGCTTGCCGGTCGTACTCTTCACGGGCCTGGGCCGCCGCCTTGCGGGTCGCGGTCTCGGCCACAGGAACATCCCACCACGCCTGTGCGGGGGGCGGGCCCGACACAGTGTCGGGCGTTCGGGTCTGTACGTAGACACATGTGGGACATGTTGCCGAGCGGGCCTCGGCGAGAGCTTCCCGCAGGTCACGCACGGTGCGGGCGCGGATCACGGCCATCCCGAGGGAGGCCGCGTTGGCCGCGAGGTCCACCGGGAGGGGCTCTCCCGTGTACGAGCCGTCCGGCGCGCGGAAGCGGTACGCGGTGCCGAAGCCCTCGCCGCCCACGGCCCCGGAAAGGCCTCCGATCGACGCGTAGCCGTGGTTGTCGAGGATCACCAGCCTGAGCGGGACACCCTCCTGTACGGCCGTGACGATCTCGGTCGGGTTCATCAGGTACGTGCCGTCGCCCACCAGCGCCCACACGGGGCGGCCCGGCGCGGCGAGGGCGACCCCGATCGCGGCCGGGATCTCGTATCCCATGCAGGAGTACCCGTACTCGACGTGGTACTGGTCCGCCGAGCGGACCCGCCACAGTTTGTGCAGGTCGCCGGGGAGGGAGCCGGCCGCGTTGATCAGGATGTCGGTGTCGTCGGCGAGGGCGTCGAGCAGGCCCAGCACCTGCGCCTGGGTGGGCGGCAGGTCCTCGTCGGGGGCGGACACGGCGTAGGCCTGGTCGACGCGGGCCTCCCAGCGGCCCCTGCCCTGACGGTACGCCGTCTCGTACGCGGGATCCACGCGGTGGCCGGACAGCGCGAGGCGCAGTTCGTCGAGGCCTTCGCGCGCGTCGGCGACCAGGGGCAGGGCGGCGAGTTTGTGGGCGTCGTACGGGTCGAGGTTGAGGCCGATGAACCGGACGGCCGGATGCCGGAAGAGGGTCGCGGAGGCGGTGGTGAAGTCGGTCAGCCGGGTCCCGGCGGCGATGACGAGATCGGCCTCCCGGGCCAGGGCATCGGCGACGACGGTCCCCGTGTGGCCGATCCCGCCCAGGTCGGCGGGGTGGTCGTACGGCAGGACGCCCTTGCCGGCCTGGGTGACCGCGACCGGGATCCCGGTGGCCTCGGCGAGGGCGGCGAGGGCCGCCTGGGCCGCGCTGTGCCGGATCCCGCCGCCCGCGACGATCAGCGGCCGGGCACAGCCCCGTACCGCTTCGGCCGCCACGGCGAGCTCGTGGCGGTCGGGCCGGGGCCGGCGCACCCCCCAGACGCGCTCGGCGAAGAACTCCTCGGGCCAGTCGTACGCCTCCGCCTGCACGTCCTGCGGCAGCGCGAGGGTGACGGCGCCGGTCTGCACGGGGTCGGTGAGCACGCGCATCGCCTGGAGGGCGGCCGGGATCAGGGCCTCGGGGCGGGTGATCCGGTCGAAGTGGCGGGAGACGGGCCGCAGGGCGTCGTTGACGGAGACGTCCCCGGCGTAGGGCACCTCCAGCTGCTGGAGCACGGGGTCGGCGGGCCGGGTGGCGAAGGTGTCCCCGGGCAGCAGGAGCACCGGGATCCGGTTGATCGTGGCGAGGGCGGCGCCGGTGACGAGGTTGGTGGCGCCGGGCCCGATGGAGGTGGTGACGGCGTGCGCGGAGAGCCGCCCGCTCTGCCGGGCGTACCC
Organism: Streptomyces sp. NBC_00190; assembly: GCF_036203305.1. Classification (GTDB taxonomy): domain Bacteria; phylum Actinomycetota; class Actinomycetes; order Streptomycetales; family Streptomycetaceae; genus Streptomyces. Next base: position 3,053,264 of record NZ_CP108131.1, read on the forward strand.
GACGGCCGCGTGCACCATGGCCTGTTCGTTGCGGCCCTGGAGGAAGGGCATGGCGTCCGGGCCGGTCTCCAGGAGGGCCTGCCCCAGCCCGGCGACGTTCCCGTGTCCGAAGATCCCCCAGGTGGCCGCGATCAGCCGGCGGCGCTGTCCGTCGCGCTCGGTGTACTGCCGGGCGAGGAAGGTGACGAGGGCCTGGGAGACGGTGAGTCTCATCGGGGTGCCTCCGCCTCGGTGAAGGGCAGCCGGGGGTCGACGTCCTGGCCGTCCCAGGTGGACCGGATCCAGCCGTGGTCGGGGTGGTCGCGGATCAGCCACTCCCGCGTCGCGCCCGGACCGGCCATCACGTTGAGGTAGTACATGTCGTGGCCGGGGGCGGCGATGGACGGGCCGTGCCAGCCGTCGGGGATGAGCACGGCGTCCCCGGTGCGCACCTCGGTGAGGATGTCGGTCTTCCCGGCCCGGGAGGGGCTGACGCGCTGGTAGCCGAGCCCGGGGACGTCCCCGTGCGGGGCGATCTCGAAGTAGTAGATCTCCTCCAGCCGGGACTCCTCGCCGGGGTGGTGCTCGTCGTGCTTGTGGGGCGGGTACGAGGACCAGTTCCCGCCGGGGGTGAGGACCTCCACGGCGATGAGCCGGTCGCAGTCGAATCCGGCGGGGCCGGCGGCGGCGAAGTTGTTGACCTGACGGGAGCACTGCCCGGTGCCGCGCAGTTCGACGGGCACGGCCTTTGCCGGTCCGTACCGGGCGGGCAGCTGGTTGTCGCACCGGGCCCCCGCGAGGGCGAACCGCCCGCCGTCCCTCGATGTGACCTCCGCGTGCGCGTCCCGGGGCACGTACGCGAAATCGGTGGGGCCGCCGAAAACCCCGTTTCGTCCGCGGAGTTCGAACGCCTGCGGCTCCGCTGCGGGGGCTCCGCCGATGACCCCCGTTTCACCGCCGCCCGGCGGAAAATCCAGCCCCGCCGGCGTTTGAGGCGCGGGTCCGGGCAGAGCCCGGCAGCGGACCTCGCACCCGCCCGACAGCGGGAGCACGATCCACTCGCACTCCCCCGCCTCGAACCCGTACGCCTCCCCCGGCTCAAGGGCGAGCACCCGCAGCCGAGTCCATTCCATCCCCCACTCAGACACCACCGGCACGCCCCAGCACCTCCTCCACCTCGTGAGAGAACGGCATCGCGGTCGAACACGCCAGCCGCGACGCCACGATCGCCCCGGCCGCGTTCGCGAAACGCATGACCCGCTCCAGCTTCCATCCGGCGAGCAGCCCGTGGCACAGCGCGCCCCCGAACGCATCGCCCGCGCCGAGCCCGTTGACGACCTCCACCGGCACCGGCGGGACCTCGGCCACCGTCCCGTCGCGGTGGACCGCCAGCACGCCCTCCGGGCCCCGCTTGACCACCGCCAGTTCCACCCCGGCCGCGAGCAGCGCCCGCGCCGCCGCGTACGGGTCCCACTCGCCGGTGGCGATCGCGCACTCCTCGGTGTTACCGACGGCCACCGTCGCCCCGGCCAGCGCCCGCTCGTAGTACGGGCCGGGTTTCTCGCGCCACAGCATCGGCCGCCAGTCCAGGTCGAAGACCGTGGTCCCGGACTTCGCCCGGGCGTCCAGCGCCGCCAGGGTGGCGGCGCGGCTCGGCTCCTCGCTCAGGCCGGTGCCGGTCATCCAGAACACCCTGGCCTCCCGTACCGCCTCCAGGTCCAGCTCCTCCGCCGCGATCTCCAGATCGGGGGCCTTCGGCAGCCGGTAGAAGTACAGCGGGAAGCGGTCGGGCGGGAAGATCTCGCAGAACGTGATCGGTGTGGGGAGCCCGGCGACCTCCGTCGCCCACCGGTCGTCCACCCCGAACCCCCGCAGTTCGGCGCGCAGATACGCACCGAACGGGTCCGCGCCGGTGCGGGTGATCACCGCCACCCGCCGCCCCAGCCGGGCGGCGGCGACGGCCACGTTGGCCGGGGAGCCGCCCAGGAACTTGCCGAAGGTCTCGGCCTCGGCCAGTGGTACGCCGGTCGTCAGCGGGTAGAGATCCACCCCGATCCGCCCCATCGTGATCAGGTCGAACCCGATCGGATCGCCGGTCACGTCCACTCCTCCCACTCGTCCTCACCGTCCCTTCGAGCCTCGCACCCTAAGGTGGCCGCTATGACGTCCTCCCCGCCCGCGTTGACCCGTATCCGCGTCGGTTCGGCTCCGGACTCCTGGGGTGTCTGGTTTCCCGACGACCCCCGCCAGACGCCCTGGGAGCGGTTCCTCGACGAGGTCGCCGACGCCGGGTACGAGTGGATCGAGCTCGGCCCCTACGGCTATCTGCCCACCGATCCCGCACGACTCGCCGAGGAGACGGCCAAGCGCGGGCTGCGGGTCTCGGCCGGAACGGTCTTCACCGGACTCCATCACGGGCCGGCCGTATGGGAGGACACCTGGGAGCACGTGTCGCGGATCGCGGCGCTCACCCAGGCCATGGGCGCGGCCCATCTCGTGGTCATCCCCTCCTTCTGGCGGGACGACAAGACCGGCGAGCTGCTGGAGGACCGCGTCCTCACCCCCGGTCAATGGCGTGAACTGGCCTCCCAGACCGAGCGGCTGGGCCGGGAGGTCCAGGACCGGTACGGGCTGCGGATCGTGGTGCACCCGCACGCCGACACGCACATCGACACCCCTTCGAACGTGGCGCGCTTCCTCGACGCCACCGACCCGGGCCTGGTCTCGCTGTGCCTGGACACCGGACATTACGCGTACTGCGGGGGCGACAGCGTCCGGGCGATCGAGACCTTCGGCGAGCGGATCGGCTACCTCCACCTCAAGCAGGTGGACCCGCGGATCCTCGCCGAAGCCGTCGCGGAGCAGCTGCCCTTCGGACCGGCGGTGGGCCGCGGGGTGATGTGCGAACCGCCGTCCGGGGTGCCGCCGCTGGAACCGGTGCTGGCGGCGGCCCAGCGGCTCGGCGTGGACCTGTTCGCCATCGTGGAACAGGACATGTACCCCTGCGAGCCCGACCGGCCGCTGCCGATCGCCCGCCGCACCCGCGCCTACCTGCGCTCCTGTGGCGCCCGCTGACCCTTCCCGGGAGGAACACGAACATGAGCACGCTCGGTATCGCCGTCATCGGCACGGGGAAGATGGGCGCCGACCACGTCCGCAGGATCGGCCGGACCGTCGGCGGGGCCCGGGTGGTGGCCGTGGCCGACCCGGACGGGGACCGGGTCAAAGAGGTCGCGGGCGCCCTGGACGGCGCCGGCGCGCACACCGACCCGGCGGCCGCGATAGCGGCGCCCGGGGTGGACGCCGTACTGATCGCCTCTCCCGGGCCCGCCCACGAGGAGGCCATCGGGCTGGCCCTGGAGCGCGGACTGCCGGTGCTGTGCGAGAAGCCGCTCACCCCGGACCCGGCGGGGGCGGTGCGCGTCATGGAGGCCGAACGGCGTCTGGGGCGGCGCCTGGTGCAGGTGGGGTTCATGCGCCGGTACGACGCCGAGTACGGGCGGCTGAAGGAGCTGCTGGACGCGGGCGGGATCGGGCGGCCGCTCTTCCTGCACTGCCGGCACCGCAACGCCGCCTCGCCGTCCTTCTTCACCAGCGACATGCTGATCAGCGACTCGGTGGTGCACGAAGTGGACGCGGCCCGCTGGCTGCTGGGGCAGGAGATCACGGCGGTCACCGTGCTCTCCCCCACTGCGTCCTCGGCGGCTCCCGAGGGGCTGCGCGATCCCCGGCTGGTGCTGCTGGAAACGTCCGGCGGAGCCGTCGTCGACGTGGAGATCTTCGTCAACTGCGGCTTCGGCTACCAGGTGCAGTGCGAGGCGGTCGGCGAGCGGGGCAGCGCCCGGATCGGCGACGGCCACGCGATGGTGGTGCAGTCGGCGGGCCGGTGGGGCGGCGAGATCGACCAGGACTTCACGGTGCGCTTCGCCGACGCCTACGACCGGCAGCTGCGCAGCTGGGTGACCGCGGCCGCGCGGGGCACGGTGGCCGGACCGGACGCGTGGGACGGCTACACGGCGGCCGCCGTCTCGGAGGCGGGCCTCGCGGCCGCGCGCACCGGCGTACGGACCCTGGTGGAGCTGGTGGAGCGGCCGGCCCTCTACCGCTGAGCCCGTCTGCCCGCCTTCCTGCCTGGCGAGCCCTGTGCCGCTTCTGTCACAGGGGTCGCCTTTGTGTCACACATGTCCGCATTACGCGGGCTTTCCGTCACAGGCGCCCTACAGCCCCTCCCCTGCCCTCACCCGGCGTCGTTCCCCGGGCACAACCCGAGTGATCGTCACTGTCCACACCCCGGCTCCCCCGACGGCCTTCCGGCCGACCCCGCGGCGTGGACAAGGAGGTGTCGTGCAATGAGCGACCGACAGCTGTGGTCGTACAAGGAGATCGCTGCCCACATCCGGGTCCAGCCGGACACCGTGCGCTCCTACCGCAAGCACGGACTGCTCCCCCCGCCCGACCATGTGGAGGGCGGCAAGCCCTATTGGTACGCCGAAACGATCCGCACCTGGGTGGCCCGCCGCCCCGGCAACCGAGGCCGCCACGAGGACTGACCCCGCTCACTGACCCCGCTCACCCCTCATTCCTCACTCGGGGGGACGGGGCCCACCCGGGCCCCGTCCCCCAGGGCCCCGCTAGGCGGCCCCGGCAGGCACCCGCTCCGGCTCGGCGGTCACTTCCGCCGGCGGCAGCGACTCCCCCTCGCTCAGCCCGAACCTCTCGTGCAGCCTGCGCAGCGGGCCCGGCGCCCACCAGGTGGCCTTCCCGGTCAGTTTCATGACCGCCGGGACCAGGAGGCTGCGCACGACCATGGCGTCCATCAGCACCGCCAGCGCGATCCCGAGGCCCAGCATCTTGGTGTTGGTCACCCGCGAGGTACCGATGGCCACCATCACCACGGCCAGGATCACGGCCGCCGCGGTGATCAGCCCGCCGGTGCGGGCCAGTCCGGTGCGCACGGCCCCCTCGTGGTCCCCGGTCCGGTCGTACTCCTCCTTGATCCGGGATATGAGGAACACCCCGTAGTCCATGGAGAGTCCGAAGGCGATGCAGAACATCAGCACCGGCAGGGTGGTCTCTATGTCCCCGGTGGAGGTGAAGGAGAGCAGTCCGGAGAGGTGCCCCTCCTGGAAGACCCACACCACCGCCCCGAACATCGCGGTCAGGCTCAGCGCGTTGAGGAGCACCGCCTGGACCGGTATCAGAAGGCTCCCGGTGAGCAGGAACACCAGCAGGAGCGTGGCGAGCACCACCAGGGCCAGCGCGGCGGGCAGAGCGTCCGCGATGGCCTTCTGGGCGTCGACGAGCCTCGCCGCCTGCCCCGTCACCGAGGTCCGGAAGCCGGCCTCGACCTGCCTCACCTCGCCGACCAGGTCCTGGGCCTGCGGCCCGACCGTCTCGCCCTCGGCGGTCACCGAGAAGTACGCGTACCGCGCCCCGGCCCCGGCGCTCACCGGCCCGTCGACACGGACCACGCCGGGCAGGACGGCCAGGCGGTCCCGGTAGGCGGCGAGCTCGGCGGGCCCGGCCTCCCCCTCGGCGAGCACGGTGAGCCCGCCGCCGGGGCTGCCCGGGAAGCCGTCCCGGATGTGCTGCTGGACCACGTGCGACTCCGCGGTCTTCGGCAGCTGCCGGTCGTCCACGGTGCCGAACTTCACGCCGAGGAAGGGCAGTCCGAGGAGCAGCAGCCCCGCCGTGGTGGCCACCGCGAACACCGGGGCCCGGCGCATCACCAGCGCGGCCGCCCGCCCCCAGCCCCGGCCCGGTTCCGCTGTGGCGTCGGCCGCGGGACCCCGGCGCCACAGCCGGCGCAGGTCCAGGGAGTTGACCCGCTCGCCCAGCAGCACCAGGGCCGCCGGCAGCAGGATGAGCGCGGCCGCCGCCGCGAGCAGGACCACCGCGACCCCGGCGTAGGCGAAGGAGCGCAGGAAGTACATCGGGAAGAACATCATCGCCGAGAGGGAGACCGCGACGGTCAGCGCGGAGAACAGCACGGTGCGCCCCGCGGTGCGCAGGGTGGCTCCGACGGCGGCCACCGGATCCCGTCCGCCGGCGAGTTCCTCGCGGAACCTGCGGACGATGAACAGGGCGTAGTCGATGGCGAGTCCGAGACCGAGCGCCGTGGTCAGGTTCTGGGCGAAGACGGAGACGTCGGTGACCTCGGTCAGGCCGCGCAGCACCGCGTTGGTGCCGAGGATGGCCACGATGCCGACACCGAGCGGCAGCAGGGCCGCGACGGCGCTGCCGAAGACGAGGATGAGCAGGACGAGGGTGACGGGCAGCGCGATCAGCTCGGCGCGCAGCAGATCCTCCTGGATGGTCGAGGTCACCTCACGCTGGACCGCCGCGGGCCCGCCGAGGGAGACGCTCACCGGCCCGTGTTCGCCCCGGTAGCGCGGGGCGATCCGCTCCAGCACCTCGGTGGCGGCCTTCTGGTCGCCCAGCACCCTGGCCGCGATCAGGGCCTGCCGGCCGTCCTGCGAGCGCAGCGCGGGCAGCCCGGTGCGCCAGTACGAGCCGACTCCGGCGACCCCCTGCTCCGCGGCGAGCTGTGCGGCCAGCCGCTCCGCCTCGGCGGCGACGGCGGGATCGTCCACCCCGGCGGTCCCCGCGCCGGCGTCCACGAGCAGCAGCAGATTGGGCTGGGAGGCCGGGAACTCGCGCTCCAGGGCCGCGGCGGCATAGGTGGACTGGGCGCCCGGGTCCTCCCAGCCGCCGCTGCCCATCCGGTCGGCGACACCGCCGCCCGCGAACACGGCCAGTGCCGTGACCAGCAGGGCGAGCAGCAGCGAGAGCCGCGGCCGGGCCGTGACGAACCGGGTCCACCCGCCGCTCTCCCCGGGCGACGGCGGATTCTTGACTTCGGACATGACTCGGTGTCCCCTTCACCGTGATTGCCAGGCCAAATAGACTGGCAAACACGAGCAGTCGCTCGCGTTTCCTCAGAATGCGAGCGACCACTCGCGTTTGTCAATCACCCACGGGAAGCAAGGGATGGGGCATGCCGGGAACCCCCAAGGGCAAAACAACTGAAAGCGGTGAAAAAGCCACCACTCCACGCCGCCGACAGGCGCGCGGTGAGCGACGGATCTCCCAGCTGCTGTCGGCCGCCGCCGGAGTGTTCTGCCGCACCGGGTACGCCGCGGCCAGCACCAACGCCATCGCCCGCGAGGCCGGCGTGTCACCGGGCACGCTCTACCAGTTCTTCCCGAACAAGGAGGCCATCGCGGTCGAGCTCGGCGGCCAGCTGCTGCAGCGCGCGCACGAGATGCACGGACAGGCCTTCCTGCCCGAGAACCTGGACCGCCCCCTGCCCGAGCTGCTGGACGCCGTCCTGGACCCGGTCATCGCCTTCAACTGCGAGAACCCCGCCTTCTGGGCGCTCATGCACGGCTCCGGCATCCCGGGCATCGCACAGGAGCACGAGGAGCTGCACTCCGGCCTGCTCGCCCGCGTCGAAGGGGTCCTGCGCACCTTCTGCCCCGAGGCCGGGCCCGCCGACCTCACCCGCACCGCGAACATGATCCTGGGCATCTTCAAGGCGTCCCTGGACCTGATCCTGGCGCACGAGGGCGCCGAGCGCGCCGCGTACGTCGCGGAGCTGAAGATCGTCCTGCTGCGCTACCTGGAGCCGGTGATCACCCCGACCCACCCCCACTGACCGCGAAGGCTCCCGGACGGTCCATATCACCCAATTGCATACGGTTCATCCGGCTCGGCCACCCCGAGAGAGCAGGCGCGGCTACTCGCATACATACCCCCTAGGGGTATAGTCTCGGAGTGTCGGGAGGACGGTGGAGCGACTCGCCGTTCCCCGGCGACCGCACGCACCCTCGAAGAGGAGAACGACATGACCGCCGAGACGGACACCCAGACCACCACCGTCTACCGGGTGACCGGCATGACCTGCGGGCACTGCGAGGGCGCGGTGACCACCGAACTCTCCGCCCTGCCGGGCGTCAGCTCGGTCAAGGCCGTCGCCGCGACCGGCGAGGTCACCGTGACCTCCGCCGCCCCGCTGGCCGAGGAGGACGTACGCGCCGCCGTGGACGAGGCGGGCTACGAGTTCGCCGGCCAGGCCTGAGCGCCCCCTCTTCGGCAGCACCCCGCCGGGGCGTGCCGGCCAGCTCATACTGGTTCCGTACGCCCCGGCCCTCCCCCTGGAGCCGGAACATGACCAGCACAGTGCACGACGGACCCATAACGGCGGTCGAGCTCACGATCGGCGGGATGACTTGCGCCTCCTGCGCGGCCCGCATCGAGAAGAAGCTGAACCGGATGGACGGGGTCACCGCCACGGTGAACTTCGCCACCGAGAAGGCGAAGGTCTCGTACGCGGGTGACGTACGGGTCGCCGACCTCATCGCGACCGTCGTGAAGACCGGATACACCGCCGAGGAGCCCCCGCCGCCGGAACCGGAACCGGACCTCGGCGCCCCGGACGACGCGGCGCCGACCGTACGGGACCCCGAGCTGGCCGCGCTGCGCCAGCGGCTGCTGGTCTCCGCCGCCCTCGCCCTCCCCGTCGTCCTGCTCTCCATGGTCCCGGCCCTCCAGTTCGACAACTGGCAGTGGCTCTCGCTGACCCTCGCCGCCCCCGTCGTCGTCTGGGGCGCCCTCCCCTTCCACAGGGCCGCCTGGACCAACGCCCGGCACGGCGCCGCCACCATGGACACCCTGGTCTCGATCGGCACGCTGGCCGCCTTCGCCTGGTCGCTGTGGGCCTTGTTCTTCGGTCACGCCGGCATGCCGGGCATGCGGCACGGATTCGACTTCACCCCCGGAACGGCAGCGACGGGCACCGACGGCTCCTCCGCCATCTACCTGGAGGTCGCGGCCGGGGTCGTCAGCTTCATCCTGCTCGGCCGCTACCTGGAGGCCCGCTCCAAGCGGAAGGCCGGCGCCGCGCTGAAGGCCCTGCTCGAACTCGGCGCCAAGGACGTCGCCGTGCTGCGCGAGGGCCGGGAGGTCCGCGTCCCGGTGGGCGCGCTCGCGGTCGGCGACCGGTTCGTCGTCCGCCCCGGCGAGAAGATCGCCACCGACGGCACCGTCGTCGAGGGGAGCTCCGCCGTGGACGCGTCCATGCTGACCGGCGAATCCGTCCCCGTCGAGGTCACGGTCGGCGACTTCGTCACCGGCGCCACCGTCAACGCCGCCGGGCGCCTGGTCGTCGAGGCCACCCGGATCGGCGCCGACACCCAGCTCGCCCGGATGGCCAAGCTGGTCGAGGACGCGCAGAACGGCAAGGCCGAGGTGCAGCGGCTCGCCGACCGGCTCTCCGCCGTCTTCGTGCCCGTCGTCCTGCTGCTCGCGCTGGGCACCTGGGTCGCCTGGCTGCTGATCACCGACGACCCCACCGCCGCGTTCACGGCCGCCGTGGCCGTACTGATCATCGCCTGCCCGTGCGCCCTCGGCCTGGCCACGCCGACCGCGCTCATGGTCGGCACCGGCCGGGGCGCGCAGCTCGGCATCCTGATCAAGGGCCCCGAGGTGCTCGAATCCACCCGGCGCGTGGACACCGTCGTCCTGGACAAGACCGGGACCGTCACCACCGGCCGGATGACCCTCGCCGGCGTCTTCACCGCGGCAGGCACCGACGAGCGCGAGCTGCTGCGCCTCGCCGGATCCCTGGAGCACTCCTCGGAACACCCGATCGCCCGGGCCGTCGCCGTCGCGGCGGCCGACAGGGCCGGCGGCCTGCCGGTCCCCGAGAGCTTCGAGAACGTGGCCGGGCTCGGCGTCCAGGGCGTCGTCGACGGACACGCCGTCCTGGTGGGCCGCGAGCAGCTGCTGGCGGACTGGTCGATCGCCCTGCCGGCCGAACTCGCGCAGGCCAAGTCGGCCGCCGAGGCGGCGGGCGGCACCGCCGTCCTGGTGGCCTGGGACGGTGCGGCGCGCGGGGTGCTGACCGTGGCCGACGCGGTCAAGGAGACCAGCGCCGAGGCCGTCGCCCGACTGCGGGCACTGGGCCTGACCCCGGTCCTGCTGACCGGCGACAACAAGGCCGTCGCCGAGACGGTGGCCCGCGAGGTCGGCATCGACCAGGTGATCGCCGAGGTGCTCCCGCAGGACAAGGTGGACGTCGTACGCCGCCTCCAGGCCGAGGGCCGTACGGTCGCGATGGTCGGCGACGGGGTCAACGACGCGGCCGCGCTCGCCCAGGCCGATCTGGGCCTGGCCATGGGCACCGGCACGGACGCGGCCATCGAGGCGGGCGACCTGACCCTCGTACGGGGAGACCTGCGGGTGGCGGCGGACGCGATCCGGCTGTCCCGCCGGACCCTGGCCACCATCAAGGGCAACCTGTTCTGGGCCTTCGGCTACAACGTGGCGGCCCTGCCGCTGGCAGCCGCCGGGCTGCTCAACCCGATGATCGCGGGGGCCGCGATGGCCTTCTCATCCGTCTTCGTGGTGACCAACAGCCTCCGGTTGAGGTCCTTCCGCTAGCGGTTCGCCTTCGCATCGAGCACACAGGTTCTTCACACGAGACGCAGATCACAGTGATCGCAACGTAACCATTCGGGGTCGTCACGGGTCTAATGGGGCGATGCCAGGAACGTCTTGGGGGACGTTCCGCGGAGGTCTTGGGGGACGTCCGGGGGCATCAGCCGGCCGGGACGCGTGCCCGCGGGAAGCTTTGAGCGGCCCTCCCGACCCGATACGGGTCCCGGCAGACACCGACACCCCGGTTCGGGTCCCGTGGGGGGAATCCGTTCCGGGGACAGGAAAGCGCCCCGACCGTCGACCCGTGGGGGGATCGGCGGCGGGGCGCTTTTCGCAAGCGTCGGCCCGGCCGGCCACGAAGGGCCGGCCGACCGGGTGGGAAGCCTCGGGTCAGCGGGCCTCGACCGGTACGAAGTCGCGAAGGACCTCGCCGGTGTAGATCTGGCGCGGGCGGCCGATGCGGGAACCCGGCTCCTTGATCATCTCGTGCCACTGGGCGATCCAGCCGGGAAGGCGGCCGAGCGCGAAGAGCACGGTGAACATCTCGGTCGGGAATCCCATGGCCCGGTAGATCAGGCCGGTGTAGAAGTCCACGTTCGGGTAGAGGTTGCGCGAGACGAAGTACTCGTCGGCCAGCGCGTGCTCTTCCAGCTTGAGCGCGATGTCGAGCAGCTCGTCGCTCTTGCCGAGCGCCGAGAGGACATCGTGCGCCGCCGCCTTGATGATCTTCGCCCGGGGGTCGAAGCTCTTGTAGACGCGGTGCCCGAAGCCCATCAGGCGGACGCCGTCTTCCTTGTTCTTCACCTTGCGGATGAAGGCGTCGACGTCGCCGCCGTCGTTCTTGATGCCTTCGAGCATCTCCAGAACGGACTGGTTGGCGCCACCGTGCAGCGGACCCCACAGGGCCGAGATGCCGGCGGAGATCGAGGCGAACATGTTCGCCTGCGAGGAGCCGACCAGGCGCACGGTGGAGGTCGAGCAGTTCTGCTCGTGGTCCGCGTGCAGGATCAGCAGCTTGTCGAGCGCCGAGACCACGACCGGGTCCAGGTCGTACTCCTGGGCCGGCACGGAGAAGGTCATGCGCAGGAAGTTCTCGACGTAGCCGAGGTCGTTGCGCGGGTAGACCACCGGGTGGCCGACCGACTTCTTGTACGCGTAGGCCGCGATCGTCGGGAGCTTGGCCAGCAGCCGGATCGTCGAGAGGTGGCGCTGCTTCTCGTCGAACGGGTTGTGGCTGTCCTGGTAGAACGTCGACAGCGCGCTGACCACGGAGGACAGCATCGCCATCGGGTGCGCGTCGCGCGGGAAGCCGTCGTAGAAGCGCTTCACGTCTTCGTGCAGCAGCGTGTGCTGGGTGATCTCGTTGCGGAAAGACGCGAGCTGGTCGACGGTCGGCAGCTCACCGTTGATCAGCAGGTACGCGACCTCGATGAAGGTCGAACGCTCGGCGAGCTGCTCGATCGGGTAGCCGCGGTAGCGCAGGATGCCCTGCTCACCGTCGAGGTAGGTAATCGCGGACTTGTAGGCCGCGGTGTTGCCGTAGCCACTGTCCAAGGTGACGAGCCCGGTCTGGGCCCGCAGCTTCGAGATGTCGAAGCCCTGGTCACCGACGGTGCTCTCGACCACCGGGTAGGTGTATTCACCGTCCGCGTACCGGAGTACTACAGAGTTGTCGCTCACGTCATCCCTCACCGACGTAGTGCCTCTTCTTCGAGGTGCCCTGACTGCCTCTACCTTCCCCCATTTGGCGCAGGAGAGTGCACTCGGGGTCGGCGTTTGGTCCATTTGACGGCACTGAGTGCCTTCAACCCGCTCATCCTGCCCCTCCCCGCCGGTTGTCGGAACCCCAAATGATCGATCATTTAGGTGATGTTTCCCACCGGTATCCGGCCGGACAGTCTGGGAGCGACCGCCGTGTACCTCCTGCCTGCGGAAACCGTACGCACAGCCTGACCGAGGGCCTTGCGGGACCCGACGAGGACGACCAGTTTCTTCGCCCTGGTCACCGCCGTGTAGAGGAGATTTCGCTGGAGCATCATCCAAGCGCCGGTGGTGACCGGGATCACCACCGCGGGATATTCACTCCCCTGGGAGCGGTGAATGGTGACGGCGTACGCGTGGGCCAGCTCGTCGAGCTCCGTGAACTCGTAGCCGATCTCCTCGTCCTCCTCCGTCCGCACCGTCAGGCGCTGTTCGTCCAGGTCGAGGCCGGTGACCACGCCGACCGTGCCGTTGAAGACACCGTTGGCCCCCTTCTCGTAGTTGTTCCGGATCTGGGTGACCTTGTCGCCCACCCGGAACACCCGTCCGCCGAAGCGCTTCTCCGGCAGGTTCGGCCGGGCCGGCGTAATGGCCTGCTGGAGCAGGCCGTTGAGGTTTCCGGCACCCGCCGGACCGCGGTGCATGGGCGCGAGCACCTGGATGTCCCGGCGCGGGTCGAGCCCGAACCGTGCCGGAATCCTTCGCGCCGCGACGTCCACGGCGAGCACCCCGGCCGCCTCCGTGTCCTCCTCGGGGAAGAGGAAGAAGTCCGGCAGCCCGTCCGTGATGGGCGGCACTCCGGTGTTGATCCGGTGGGCGTTGGTGACCACGCCCGACTGCTGGGCCTGCCGGAAGATCCGGGTCAGCCGGACCGCGGGCACCGGGCCGCCCTCGGCCAGCAGGTCGCGCAGCACCTCGCCCGCGCCGACCGAGGGCAGCTGGTCCACGTCTCCCACGAGCAGCAGGTGTGCACCCGGTGCCACGGCCTTGACCAGCTTGTTGGCCAGCAGCAGGTCCAGCATCGAGGCCTCGTCGACGACGACCAGGTCGGCATCCAGCGGCCGCTCCCGGTCGTAGGCGGCGTCCCCGCCCGGCTTGAGCTCCAGCAGCCGGTGCACCGTGGAGGCCTCCGCCCCGGTGAGCTCGGCCAGCCGCTTCGCCGCCCGGCCGGTGGGGGCGGCGAGCACCACCTTGGCCTTCTTGGCCCGGGCCAGCTCGACGATGGAGCGCACGGTGAAGGACTTCCCGCAGCCGGGCCCGCCGGTGAGGACGGCGACCCGGCGGGTCAGCGCCAGCTTGACCGCGTCCCGCTGCTCGGGGGCGAGCTCGGCCCCGGTCCGCCCGGCGAGCCAGCCCAGCGCCTTGTCCCAGTCCACGTCCTGGAAGCCGGGCATCCGGTCGTCCTCGGCGTACAGGAGCCGGCGCACCTGCCCGACCAGCGAGAGCTCGGCCCGGTGGAAGGGCACCAGATACACGGCGGTCAGCGGATCCGGACCGCCCTGGGGATCGGGGACGGGCTCCCGCACGACGCCCTCCGGATCGGCGGCGAGCTCGGCCAGGCAGTCGATCACGAGCCCGGTGTCCACCTGGAGCAGCTTGACCCCGTCGGCGATGAGCCGGTCCTCGGGCAGGAAGCAGTGGCCCTGGTCGGTGGACTGGGACAGGGCGTACTGGAGCCCGGCCTTGACCCGCTCGGGGCTGTCGTGCGGGATCCCGACGGCCTGGGCGATGCGGTCGGCGGTGAGGAACCCGATGCCCCACACGTCGGCGGCGAGCCGGTAGGGCTGGTTCTTCACCACGGAGATGGAGGCGTCGGCGTACTTCTTGTAGATGCGCACCGCGATGGAGGTGGAGACGCCGACGCCCTGGAGGAAGACCATGACTTCCTTGATGGCCTTCTGCTCCTCCCAGGCCTCGCCGATCAGCCTGGTCCGCTTGGGGCCGAGCCCGGGCACCTCGATGAGCCGCTTGGGCTCGTCCTCGATGACGTCGAGGGTGTCGAGGCCGAAGTGCTCCACGATCCGGTCGGCGATCTTCGGGCCGATGCCCTTGATCAGACCGGAGCCCAGGTAGCGGCGGATGCCCTGGATGGTCGCGGGCAGGAGTGTGGAGTAGTTCTCCACCGTGAACTGCCGGCCGTACTGCGGGTGGGAGCCCCAGCGGCCCTCCATGCGCAGGGATTCGCCGGGCTGGGCGCCGAGCAGCGAGCCGACGACGGTGAGCAGGTCACCGCTGCCCCGGCCGGTGTCGACGCGGGCGACCGTGTACCCGCTCTCCTCGTTGGCGTAGGTGATGCGTTCGAGCACCCCCTCGACCACAGCCTGTTGTACCGCCGCCCCGTTGGTTGCCATGGCACGAAGCTACCGTCCGGCGCCGACAACGCGTCAGGCCTGTGGACGGCACCGGAAGCCTGTGGGCGGCACCAGAAAGGGGTCCAGCCTCGCGGCCGGACCCCCATCACGGTTACCCCTCCCGTGTCGGACTTCCCGATCCCCCCAGATCCCCTCCCGGAAGTACCGACGCACCATACGACCCGCGATTCCCCCGGAGGGTTGCACCCGGATCCACAGCTTTGCCTTTCCGTTACCCAATGCCTACTCAAAGTGCCGGTGAACCGGCACAGAAGCCGTGTTTCAGGCACGAGGGAAGTGAGTCGATGACGACGACGGCGTGGCCCGCGGCAGCCTCGGCCCCCTAGAGTTGGCCCATGGCTCAGAGCGTGCGGCTACGGGACCCGCAGCCGGGGGACCTGGGGTGGATCGTGCAGCGCCACGGCGCGCTGTACGCCGCCGAGTACGGCTGGAACACCGGCTTCGAGGGCCTGGTGGCCCGGATCGTCGCGGAGTTCGCCGAGGACCACGACCCATACCTGGAGCGCGTCTGGATCGCCGAGCTGGACGGGCGTCCGGTCGGCTCGGTGATGTGCGTCCGCGAGGACGGCGCGCCCGGGACCGCCCGGCTGCGGCTGCTCCTGGTCGACCCGGAGGAACGCGGCCGCGGCCTCGGATCCCTGCTGGTCGACACGGTCGTCGGCTTCGCCCGCTCGGTCGGCTACCGCGAGCTCGCGCTGTCGGCCGACGACGTGCTGGCCGAAGCCCGCGCGCTCTGCCTGCGGGCCGGCTTCACCCTGGTCGCCGAGCGCCCGCACCGCTCGTACGGCGTCACCCTCACGGGGCAGGACTGGCGACTGCCGCTGCAGGAGGGCTCCCCGCGCTGACGCCCGAACCGACCCCCGTACGGTTCGAGGCGCGCGCGGGGGCCAGCGAGGTGAGGGCCACCCCGCCGACCAGGAGTACGGCCGCCAGCCAGCGCAGGCCCGAGACGGACTCGCCCAGCACCAGGGCCGCCGAGGACATCCCGAACACCGGGACCAGCAGCGAGAACGGCGCCACCGAGGAGGCCGGGTAGTGGCGCAGCAGGTAGCCCCAGGCCCCGAAGCCGAAGACGGTGGACACCCAGGCCACGTAGCCGATGACGGCGGCCCCGGACCAGTCCAGGGCGCGCAGCGCGGCCAGGTCCCGCTCGGGCCCCTCCAGCAGCAGGGAGAGCGCGAACAGCGGCAGCACCGGGACCGTGCACACCCACACCATGAAGTTCAGCGCGTCGGGCGGCGAGGCCCTGCGGGTCAGGACGTTGGAGACGCCCCAGCAGGCGGCGGCCGCGACGACCAGCGTGAAGCCGAGCACCGGTCCGGACGTGCCCCCGTCCACGGCGGCCACCCCGATCCCGGCGAGCGCCACGGCCATGCCGAGCAGCCGTACCCGGCCGGGCCGTTCGCGCAGCACGACGGCGGCGAGAACGGCGGTGAAGACGGCCTGGACCTGCAGGACGAGGGAGGACAGCCCGGCCGGCATCCCGGCGGCCATCCCGGTGAAGAGCAGGCCGAACTTGGCGATGCCGAGGGCCACGCCCACCCCGATGATCCACTTCCAGGCGACCTTGGGACGGCCGACGAAGAACACGGCGGGCAGCGCGGCGACGAGGAAGCGCAGGGCGGACAGGAGCAGCGGCGGGAAGTGGCCGAGTCCGATCTGGATGACGACGAAGTTGAAGCCCCAGACGGCGGCGACGAGCACGGCGAGTGCGGTGTGTACGGGACGCATGTTCCGAGCATCGGCGCCCTGATCGTGTAGCACCAGCGCAGATCTCTTCCGGGATGGATGAAGCATTGCTTACGCTTGGCGCATGCTCGACCTGTCCCGGCTGCGCGCCCTGCACGCCGTCTCCGTCCACGGCTCGGTCGCCGGCGCCGCGGCCGCCCTCGGCTACACCCCTTCGGCGGTCTCGCAGCAGATCTCCAAGCTGGAGCGGGAGACCCGCACCACCCTGCTGGAGCGGCGCGGGCGCGGGGTCGCCCTCACCGAGGAGGCCCGCCATCTGGCCGACACGGCCCAGGAGTTGCTGGCGATCGTGGAGCGCGCCGAGACCACCCTGGAGGAGCGGCGCGGGCAGCCGAGCGGGCTGCTGACGGTGGCCGCGTTCGCCTCCGCGGCGCGCGGGCTGCTGCCGGGGGTGCTGGCCGATCTGGCCCGCCGCCATCCGGCCCTCGACGTCCGGCTCACCGAGGTGGACCCGCACCTGTCGGTGGACCTGGTGGCCCGCGGCGTCACCGACCTGGCGGTGGCCCACGACTGGGACATCGCGCCGCTGCCGGCCCCCGAAGGGGTCGAGCACGCGGTGATCGGGGACGACCCCTGCGACCTGGTCGTGCCGAGCGGGCATCCGTTCACCGAGCGCTCCGTCATCCACCGCTCCGACCTCGGCGGCCAGCGCTGGGTGTGCCAGCCGCCCGGGCGGGTCTGCCACGACTGGCTGATGCGGACCCTGCGCACGGCCGGATTCGAGCCCGACATCGCGCACGTGGCGGAGGAGAACCACACCATCGTCGCCCTGGTCGCGGCCGGGCTCGGGGTGGCGGTGGTGCCCCGGCTGGGCACCGGCGCGCTGCCGCCGGGCGCGGTGGCCGTGCCGCTGGAGCCCGGCCCCGTACGCCGGTTGTACGCGCTGTGGCGGACCGGGGCAGCCCGCCGCCCCGCGATCACCGAGGCCGTACGGACCGTGCAGGAGCACTGGACCCCGTAGCGAGTCATCCGGGGGACTTCCGAGTGTCCGGGGCCCGCGGGGCGCGGGGCGGCAGTAGGGTCCGGCGGGTGCCGAACCACGCTTCCCGCCGCACCCTGCTCGCCGCGGCCGCTCTGGCCGCCGTCACGGCCTCCGGGGCCTCCCCCGCCGCGGCCGACGCCGCGGCGGCCCGCCGGGCCCCGGGCGCGCTCCCGCCCGGCCGCCCACCCGACGCGGCGCTGCGCCGCCTGGTGGACCGGATGAGCCTCGCCGAGAAGGTCGGGCAGCTCTTCGTCTCCCGGGCGTACGGGCATTCGGCGACCGACCCCGACCCGGCGGACGCGGCGAAGAACCAGGAGCTGTTCGGGGTGCGCACGGCGGCCGAGCTGGTCTCCCGCTACCACCTGGGCGGGATCATCTACTTCGCCTGGGCGCACAACACCCGCACCCCGCACCAGATCGCCGCGCTGTCGGCCGGTCTCCAGGAGGCCGCGCTCGCCGCCGGTCCCGGGATCCCGCTGCTGCTCTCCACCGACCAGGAGCACGGCGCCGTCGCCCGCATCGGCAGGCCCGCGACGCTGTTCCCGGGGGCTATGGCGCTCGGCGCGCAGCACAACGCGACCGGTTCCGCCGCCGGTGCCCGCCGGGCCGCGCGCATCGCGGGGGCCGAGCTGGCGGCCATGGGCATCCGGCAGGACTACGCGCCGGTGGCCGACGTGAATGTGAACCCGGCGAATCCGGTCATCGGCGTACGGTCCTTCGGCGCCGACCCGGGCGCGGTGGCGGAGCTGGTCGCCGCCCAGGTCCGCGGCTACCAGCGGGCCGGGGTCGCGGCCACCGCCAAGCACTTCCCGGGCCACGGGGACACGGAGACCGACAGCCATGTCGGGCTGCCGGTGATGCGGCACACCCGCGCCGACTGGGAGGAGCTGGACGAGCCGCCCTTCCGGGCCGCCGTGGAGGCGGGCGTGGACGCGGTCATGACGGCGCACATCGTCTTTCCGGCCCTCGACCCCTCGGGGGACCCGGCGACCCTCTCCCGGCCGATCGTGACCGGGATCCTGCGCGAACGCCTGGGGTTCCGGGGGGTGGTGGTCACCGACGCGCTCGACATGGCGGGGGTCCGCCAGAAGTACGGGAACGAGCGGGTGCCGGTACTCGCACTGAAGGCGGGCTGCGACCAGCTGCTGAACCCGCCGGACCTGGGCCTCGCGTACCGCAGCGTGCTGGCGGCCGTGGAGGCGGGCGAGCTGACGCAGGAGCGGATCGACGAGTCGGTGCTGCGGATCCTGGAACTGAAGGCGCGCCGAGGCCTGTTCGACGAGGCCGGCGCCCGGTCCGGGGAGGTGGACGCGGTGGTCGGCGTCCCGGAGCACCTGGCGGCGGCCGACGAGATCGCGGGCGCCACGACGACCCTGCTGGCCAATCCGGCCGGGCTGCTGCCGCTGGACGCGTCGGCCGGGCCCCGGCTGCTGGTCACCGGGACGGACCCGGTCTCCCCCAGCGGCACCACGGGTCCCCCCACCGCCGTCCTGGCCAAGGAGCTGACCGCACTCGGCTGCCGGGCCACGGCCCTGCCGCCCGCCCGAGCGGCGGCCGCGGCGCCCGGTCACGCGGCGGTGGTGGTGTGCACGTACAACGTCCCCGAGGGGGACGATCCGCAGCGCACCCTGGTGGCCGGCCTGCTGGCCACCGGCGTCCCGGTGATCGCGGTGGCGATCCGCAACCCGTACGACTCGGCGCGGCTGCCGGCCTGCGCGGCGGAGGTGGCGACGTACTCCTGGGGCGATGCGGAGATGCGGGCGGCGGCCCGGGTGCTCACCGGGGCGGTGCGGCCGGCCGGCCGCCTCCCGGTGCCGGTCCCGGGCCGCTACCCGCTGGGCCACGGGCTGACCTACTAGGCGTCAGCCCGCGGCCCGGCAGGGCGCGTTACGGCCGCAGCTGCGGCTCGCGCTCCAGGTCGCGCTGGTCGAGCTGTGCGTCCGGCGCCGCCAGCGGCGTCGCCCTCCCCGCGTCGGCGAGCGCGGCGGCCGGGGCCACCCCCGCCCACTGGAGGATCTTCGCGGTCGCGAGGGCCTTCTCTTCGTCCATGAGCTTGGCGACGTTCGCACCGTGGTTGGCGCCCGGCGCGATCATCACGTAGCTGTCACGCACCCCGTAGCCGAGGTGGAACGGTTCGGCGCCCCACGGGTCGTTCTGCCCGTACACGAACAGCATCTGGTTGGCGTTCTTGCGGACCCAGTTGTCCACGTCCCGCATGGCCGCCGGCTGGAAGGTCATGGGGATGTCGCGGGGCACGAAGGTGCGCGGCGGCTGGTAGCCGTAGCGGCTCAGGCCGGCCAGGTGCGGCTGCTTGATGTCCGGGGAGCCGAGCTGCGTGCCCGCTTGGTAGTAGTACGGGGTGTACGTCTCCAGACCCTGGTCGGCGTAGGCGGAGAAGCCGGAGATCGCGTCGACGGTGTCCCAGATCTCCTGGTCGCTCGCGGCCCTGGCGTCCGGGATGGAGGCGCAGTCGGAGAGCAGGCTGTACTGCCAGAAGGCCCACACGTAGTCGAGCACGACGGCCTCGTAGGCCTTGTCGAGGCTGCCGACGGTGGTGAAGGTCCAGCCGTTCTCGGCGGCGGCCGTCGCGTACTTGGCCTCCAGCGGCTCGCGGCGTACGAGCGCCTCGCGCTGCACCGCGTTCAGCTTGTCGCGGCACTCCTTGGTGCCGACCTTGGCGAAGAACCGGTCGTAGGCCGAGTCCTCGTTGTTGACGACGTCGTTGGGCGCGACGTACGCGACGACGCCGTCCATGTCGCGCGGGTAGAAGCGCTCGAAGTACGTCGCCGTCATACCGCCCTTGCTGCCGCCCGTGGCCAGCCAGTTCTTGGTGTAGATCTTCTTCAGGGCGGTGAAGATGCGGTGCTGGTCGCTGGCGGCCTGCCAGATGTCCAGGTTCGCCCAGTTGGCCGGGTCGGGCCGCGAGGGCGTGAAGAATCGATACTCCAGCGACACCTGGTTGCCGTCGACGATGGTCGTCGGCTCACTGCGGCGCGGGCTGGTGTTGACGTTGTAGCCGGAGGTGTAGAACACCGTCGGCCGCGAGACGTCCTTGTGCAGAAGGGTCAGGCGCTGCTTGAAGGTGCCCTTCGACGGCTGCCGGTGGTCGACCGGCTGCTCGTAGTTCAGTACGAAGAAGCGGTAGCCGGGGTACGGCTTCTCCTCGATCAGGCTCATCCCGGGAATGCCGAGGATCTGGTCCTTGATGTCCGTGGCGGCCGCCGGCCCTGCGGCGGTGGCCGCTTGTGCCGTGAAGCCGGCCGCACCCATGGTGCCGATCAGCACCACGAGCGACAGCAGCCATCCGAGCGTCTTGCGCATTCACCCTCCCCTTGAGTTCACTTCGGTCGCCGTGAACCTAGCGGGGTGAACGCGCTGCTGAACAGACCTAGTTGGGCCGGTCGTTCAGCACAGGATCCAGCCGGAATCGGCAGATCCGGCCCCCACGCTCCCCTTTACATACACACAGCGGCCGATCGCACCCACGGTGACAGGCCCGGCATAACGGGTGAATCGCCCGATATCGCGGATCGCGGCCCCGCCACGCGGCTGGATGCTCACCGCCATCCCCCGCCGCTCGCCGGGGACACGGGCCACGGCCACCGCGCACGCCTGGGTGTGGGTCTTGTACACGCGCACCTCGCCCGCCGCGATCGGCAGCGTCCTGGCCAGGCGGCCCGCGCATCCGCCGCTTTCGGCGTGCGCGCCACCCCCGCCGCCTCCCCCGCCGGCCCGCTCGGTCCGGACGGGCGGCGCCGCCGCCTGCGCGGGCGGCGCCGCGAACAGCCCGCCGACGCAGAGCCACAGTGCCGCCGCGAACACCCCGAGGGGCGCTGCCCATCGGCCGCGCCCCGTCCACCCGTCCAACACCCTGTCCCCCGCTCGGTCGTACGTACCGCGTGCGTACGCACGTACGACGCCCAGACTCCCCGGAAGGTTGCGGCCGGCAAGGGTCCGCGACCACCTACCTCGTACGGGTGCATCCACAACACCCCAGCGGGAGGGCGCGAGTTCACGACCCCGCCACGAATTACGCTAGGTGATCGATTCACTCCTCAACGTAGCCGTGAGAGGCAGTTGCCATGACGAACGACCTGCTCGACCGCAAGCTGGAGCGCGCCTTCACCCACTTCGACGCCGACGGGAGCGGTGTGATCGACGCCGACGACGTCATCGCCCTCGGAGCCCGCCTCCTGGCCGCCCT
This sequence comes from Streptomyces sp. NBC_00190, assembly GCF_036203305.1. Classification (GTDB taxonomy): domain Bacteria; phylum Actinomycetota; class Actinomycetes; order Streptomycetales; family Streptomycetaceae; genus Streptomyces. The sequence goes on from NZ_CP108131.1 coordinate 3,074,751, forward strand.
CGGAGAGCAGCCCGACTCGCGGAAGGCAGAGCTGGTGATGAGCAGCCTGGCCGACTTCTGGCAGGACCTCTTCACCGAGCTGGACACCGACCGGGACGGCAAGGTCACGCCCGAGGAGTACAAGGCGGGCATGACGCGCCTGTACGCGCAGGGCGGGCCCGCCTACGACCGGTCGTTCCGGCCGATGGTGACGGCGATCCTGACGGTCGTCGACAAGGACGACGACCAGCGCATCAGCCCCGAGGAGTTCCACAAGGCCCAGGAGGCCTTCAACCCGGAGCTGCGCCCCGCCGACGCCGAGGCGCTGTTCCGGCGGATCGACAAGGACGGCGACGGCACGCTGACCGTGGACGAACTCGTCGCCGCCGTCCGCGAGTACTACATCGGCACCGACGAGGACGCCCCGGGCAATCTGCTCTTCGGCGAACTCTGACCCGTTCGGCCGTCAGGCCGCGGCGCGCTCGTCCTCCCCGGCGAAGGTGCGCCACAGCTCGGCGTACCGGCCGCCGCGCGCCAGGAGTTCGGTGTGCGTACCGTCCTCCACGACCCGGCCGCGGTCCATGACCACGACCCGGTCGGCGCGGGCGGCGGTGGTCAGCCGGTGGGCCACCACCAGGGTGGTCCGCTTGCCGGCGAGCCGGTCGGTGGCCAGGTTGACCTGGGCCTCGGTGGCCAGGTCCAGGGCGGCCGTGGCTTCGTCGAGCAGCAGCACGTCGGGGTCGACGAGTTCGGCCCGGGCCAGCGCGATCAGCTGGCGCTGGCCGGCGGAGAGGTTGCGTCCGCGTTCGGCGACGGTGTGCAGGTAGCCGCCGTCCAGCGTGGCGATCATGTCGTGGGCGCCGACCGCGCGGGCGGCGGCCTCCACCTCGGCGTCGCTCGCACCGGGCCGCCCGTAGGCGATGGCGTCGCGGACGGTCCCGGGGAAGAGGTAGGACTCCTGGGGGACCACACCGAGGCGGTGGCGGTACGCCGTCAGGTCGAGCTCCCGCAGATCGGTGCCGTCGGCGGTGATCCGGCCCGAGGTCGGATCGTAGAACCGGGCCACCATCTTGACCAGCGTCGACTTGCCGGCTCCGGTCTCGCCCACGAAGGCAACGGTCTGCCCGGCGGCTATGCGCAGGTCTATTCCGGCCAGCGCCTCGCCCGTCTCGCCCCGCTCCTCGGCGGTGCCGTACTGGAAGCGGACGCCTTCGAAGGCGATCTCCCCGCGCAGCCCGGAGACCTCGCGGGGCCGCTCCGGGCGGGGTGTGGTGGTGGGCTCGCGCAGCAGCCCCTGGATGCGGCCGAGGGAGACGGTGGCCTGCTGGTAGCCGTCGAAGACCTGGGAGAGCTGCTGGACCGGGGCGAAGAACAGGTCGATGTAGAGCAGGTACGCGACCAGCGCGCCGGTGGTGAGGGTCCCGGCCTCGACCCGGCCCGCGCCGACGATCAGCACGGCGGCCGCGGCGCCCGAGGACAGCAGCTGGACGAAGGGGAAGTAGACGGATATCAGCCACTGGCCCCGGACCCGGGCCTCGCGGTACGAGTCGCTGCGCTCCGCGAAGCGGCGGGCGCCGGAGCCCTCGCGGCGGAAGGCCTGGACGATGCGGAGCCCGGCGACGGACTCCTGGAGGTCGGCGTTGACCAGGCTGACCCGGTCCCGGGCGAGCTCGTACGCGGCGACCGACTTGCGGCGGAAGACGGCGGTGCCGATCACGAGCACCGGGAGGGTGGCGAAGACGATCAGCGCGAGTTCGACGTCGAGGACGAGGAGGGCGATCAGGATGCCGAAGAAGGTGAAGACGGAGACGACGGCGGTGACGAGGCCGGTCTGCAGGAAACTGGACAGGGCGTCCACGTCGGTGGTCATCCGGGTCATGATCTTGCCGGTCAGCTCGCGCTCGTAGTAGTCGAGACCGAGGCGCTGGAGCTGGGCGAAGATCTTGACGCGGAGTGCGTAGAGCACGCGCTCGCCGGTGCGGCCCGTCATCCGGGTCTCGGCGAACTGCGCGGCCCACTGGGCGAGGACGACCCCGAGCGCGAGGACCGCGGCGGCCCACACCGCGCCGAGGGCGGCCTTCTCCACGCCCTGGTCGATGCCGTGCCGGATCAGGATCGGCAGGAGCAGACCGGAGCCGGCGTCGACGGCGACGAGGGCGAGGCTGATGGCGAGCGGAGCCCAGAACCCGCGGAGCAGGCGGCGCAGGCCGTAGCTCTCCTCGGGGGCCGTGGCGCGGTCCTCGTCCACGTAGGGCTGGTCGTCGGCCGGCGGCAGGGCCGCCACCTGGGCGAGGAGTTCGGGGGTCGCCGGCATCCCGGCGACGGCGCCGGCCATGGAGTGCCCGGCTCCGGGCGCGCCGGTGCCGGCGGCGGGGGCGGAGCCTTCGGGCTTGTCGGCGTTGTCGGGGGCCTCGCGGCGCCGCCAGAGCTCGGGGGTGATCCCGGCCGCGACGCGGCGCTTGGCGTTGACGGGCTCGGAGTCGATCTCGGCTTCGAGCTCGATGTCGCGTTCGAGGTGGTCTTCGAGATCGCGCTCGAACTCGGCCATCACCGGGGCGTCCGGGGTCCGCGGCGAGCCGGCGCCGAGCGCGTCGGGGTCGGTGAGCAGCCTGCGGAAGAGGGGGGAGCGGCGCTCCAGCTCCTCGTACGTCCCGATGTCGGCAAGCCGCCCGTGGTCGAGTACGGCGATCCGGTCGGCCAGCCCGAGCGTGGAGCGGCGGTGGGCGATCAGCAGGGTGGTCCGGCCGGCCATGACGCCACGCAGGGCCTCGTGGATCTCGTGCTCGACGCGGGCGTCCACGGCGGAGGTGGCGTCGTCGAGGAGGAGCAGCCGGGGGTCGGTGAGGATGGCCCGGGCGAGCGCGATGCGCTGGCGCTGGCCGCCGGAAAGGGTGAGCCCCTGCTCGCCGACCTTGGTGTCGTACCCGGCGGGCAGGGCCTCGATGAAGCCTTCGGCCTGGGCGGCGCGGGCGGCGGCGCGGATCTGTTCGTCGGTCGCGCCGGGGTGCCCGTAGGCGATGTTGGAGCGGATGGTGTCGGAGAAGAGGAAGGAGTCCTCGGGCACGAGCCCGATGGCGCCGCGCAGCGACTCGTACGTCAGCTCGCGCACGTCGTGGCCGCCGACGCGGACCGTGCCGCCGTCGGTGTCGTAGAAGCGCGGCATCAGGAGCGAGACGGTGGACTTCCCGCTGCCGGAGGACCCGACCAGGGCGACGGTCTCCCCCTCCGCGACGGAGAGCGAGAAACCGTCGAGGACGGGCCGCGCGGGGTCGTAGCCGAAGCGGACGTCGTCGAACTCGACGGTGGCCGGCGCGTCGGCGGGCAGCTCGCGGTCGCCGTCCTGGATCTCGGGCTCGGTGTCGATGAGCTCGAAGACCCGCTCGACGCCGGCGCGGGCCTGCTGGCCGACGGTGAGCACCATGGCGAGCATGCGGACGGGGCCGACGAGCTGGGCGAGGTAGGTGGAGAAGGCGACGAAGGTGCCGAGGGTGACCTGCCCGTTGGTCGCCATCCAGCCGCCGAGGGCCAGCATGGCGACCTGCCCGAGGGCCGGGACGGCCTGGAGGGCGGGGGTGTAGCGGGAGTTGAGCCGGATGGTGCGCATCCGGCCGGCGAACAGCCGCCGGCCGGCGGCGCGCAGCTTGGAGGTCTCCTGCTCCTCCTGCCCGAAGCCCTTGACCACGCGGACGCCGGTCACGGCGCCGTCGACGACGGTCGCGACGGCGGCGGCCTGGCCCTGCGCGTACCAGGTGGCGGGGAAGAGCTTCTTGCGGCTGCGCTTGGCGATGAACCAGAGGGCGGGGGCCATCAGCAGCGCGACGAGGGTCAGCAGCGGCGAGAGGGCCAGCATGATCCCGAGGGATATCCCGAACAGCAGGAAGTTCCCGATGGTCATCGGGAGCATGAAGAGCAGGCCCTGGATGAGCTGGAGGTCGCTGGTGGCCCGCCCCACCACCTGCCCGGTGGACAGTTCGTCCTGCCGCCGCCCGTCGAGGCGGGCGATGGTGTCGTACATGTCGGTGCGCAGGTCATGCTGGACGTCGAGGGCGAGCCGCCCGCCGTAGTACCGGCGTATGTAGGTGAGTACGTACACGAGCAGGGCCGCGCCTATGAGCATCCCGGCCCAGGGACCCATGGGCTTGGTCCCGTCCCCGATGACGTCGTCGATGATCACCTTGGTGACCAGCGGCACGAGCGCCATGACGGCCATGCCGCCGAGCGAGGACCCGAGCGCGAGCAGCACGTTGACCTTGTACCGCCAGGTGTAGGCGGTCAGCCGCCTGGCCCAGCCCTGTTTCTCCCCAGCCGCCGTCTCTGCCGCCGCCACGTGGTGCCTCCCCGTTCGCCTGTCCTACCGGAAGCCCCAACGCCCCGACCGGCGGATTTCATCCCGCCGCAACAATCGCACCGGAGCGCGCGCCGGGCACGGGGGCCGCACCCGATCAGGGGACCACTGGCCGCTGGACAACGACCGGACGCCGGGTCGCGACGGACTACTGGGGCGCGTCGAACTCGTACTCCAGGACGTACGCGGAGGCGTCGAGGACCATCTCGTTGACCTCGACCACCCGCCCGTCGGCGGCGAAGGCGGTACGGCACACCAGCACGACCGGCGTCCCGGCGGCCAGCCCGAGCTGCGCGGCCTCGTCAGGGCCCGGCATCCGCGACCGGACCTCCTCGCGGAACCGGGCGGGCCCGACGCCGAGCTCCGCGAGGCGGGCGTAGATGCCGCCGGGGCCGGTGTCGGGCTCGGTGATGGGCGTGCCGGCCACGAGAACGGCATCGAGGTACGAGCTCGCGAGCATCACCGGCTTCCCGTCGAGCAGGAACCTGCGACGCCGCACGTATACGGGCGCCCCGCCCGCGAGCCCGAGCACGCCGGCGACCGCATCGGGCACGGTCTCCTCGAAGACGCCGAGCAGCTCGACGACGGGTTCCCGGTCCTCCGTGTCGGCGACCCAGATGGACCGCCCCTCACCCCAGACTTCGGCGGCCAGCCGCTGAATCCCGCGCCGCCGGATCCGCCGGAACTCCCGTACGAAGACCCCGGCTCCCTTACGCGCTTCGGTCAGCCCTTCGGACTGGAGCACGCCGAGCGCCTGCCGCGCGGTCATCCGGGCGACCCCGTACCTACTCATCAGGTCGTTCTCACCGGGCAGCCGGTCCCCGGGCCCGTACTCGCCTGCCTCGATGGCGGCCTTCAGTGCGGCAGCGATGCGCTGGTACTTGGGCTGCCGTACGGCGCCGTCACTCGGCATGCGGTCCTCCCTGATCATCTCTAGTCATCCTAGGCACCCCCTCGCGCCGATGAGACGGCACGCTCGTCCAATCCGTGACACACGCCCAACATCTCTAGAGAATCGACTTGACCGCCTGCCCGGTGAGCCGCTTCACTTGAGGAGGTATCTCTAGAGAGGTGACTTCATGGCGCTGGTTCACGCCGATGAGATCTTCTGGCTGCTGCCCTGCAGCCACCGCACTCCGGGACACGCCCGCGCGCTGCTCCGCAAGCAGCTCGCCGAGTGGGATGCCGGCGCAGACCCCGCCGAAGCGGCCGAGCTGCTGCTCTCCGAGCTGGTCACCAACGCCGTACGGCACTCCCGCGCGCCCCATGGCCGGGACATCGGGGTCCGCCTCGCGCGGTACGACGGGGTGCTGCGTGTGGAGGTGGCCGACGCGGGCCCCGCCGTCAAGCTCACGCCACAGGTCGTGGCGGACTGGGACGAGCGGGGGCGCGGGCTCGCCATCGTCGCGGCACTGGCCGAGCGCTGGGGCTGCTGCCCCCGGCGCCACGGGATCGGGAAGGCCGTCTGGGCAGAGATCCGCTGGATGCAGGAGGCACCCGCATGCTGAGGTTTCGGGAGGAAGTCCGGCTCGCCTTCGCGATCGGCCAGGCCGTCTACGACCGGCGCAACGAGCTCGGGATCTCGCAGGGCGAACTGGCGCGGCGGGCCGGGATGACGCAGCCGGAAGTGTCCAGGCTGGAACTCGGCGCCACCACGGCGGCCGTGCCGCTGCTGGCACGGCTGGCACGGGCCATGGACTCCGAGCTGAGCTTCAGGCTCGTCGGCGAGAGCGCCGAGATCACGTTCCGAGATGGGTCGCGGCGAACATCTTGAGGGTGGTGGGGAGGACCAGGACCGAGGGGCCCGGGGTGGCGAGGGACGTGGCCAGGTCTTCGCGGAGGGTGTCCGCGGTGGTGAGGGCGGCCGGGACGCCGAAGGAGGCCGCCAGGGCGACGAAGTCGGGGCGGGTCAGCTCCGTGCCGGTCTCGCAGCCGTACTCGCGCAGGATGCCGTAGCCGCCGTCGTCCACGATCAGCCAGGTGACGTCCAGGTCGTGCTGCTTCGCCGTGGCCAGGTCCGCGATCGAGTACATCGCGCCGCCGTCGCCGGAGACGGCCAGGACCGGGGTGCCCGGCTCCGCCGCGCACGCGCCGAGGGCCGCCGGGAAGGCGTAGCCGAGGCCGCCCGCGCCCTGGGCCGAGTGCATGGTGTTCGGGTGCTTCGCGTCGAAGGCCGACCACGCCCAGTAGGACAGGATCGTCATGTCCCAGAAGGACGGGGAGCGAGGCGGCAGGGCCGCGCGGACGGAGGTCAGGAGTTCCTGTTCCCGCGCGACGTCCTGACCGGACAGGCGGTCCGCGACGGCCGACAGGACCATGCGGACGCGGTCCGGGGCGTACGGGTCCTCGCGCTCGGCCACCGTCTCCAGCAGGGCCTGGAGCCCCAGGCGGGCGTCGGCGTGGATGCCCAGTCCCGCGTGGTTGGACTCCAGCTTGCCGAGGTCGGCCTCGATCTGGATGACCCGGCCCGTGGGGAAGAAGGTGTGGTAGTTCGAGGACAGTTCGCCCAGACCGGAGCCGACGACGAGGAGGACGTCCGCGTCCTCCAGGAAGTCGGTCATGTAGCGGTCCTCCAGCCAGGACTGGAGGGAGAGCGGGTGCGTCCAGGGGAAGGCGCCCTTGCCTCCGAAGGTGGTGACCACCGGGGCGCCCAGGCGTTCCGCCAGCTGCTTCAGCTTGCCCGCCGCGTCCGAGCGGATGACACCGCCGCCCGCGATGATCACCGGGCGGGAGGCCCGCGACAGCCAGTGCGCCGCCAGCGCCGTCAGCTCCGGGCGCGGGGCGAGTTCGTGCGGGGTCGCGTCCACGCCCGTGACCTGCGGAACGAGGGTCTCGGCCCGCAGGACGTCCTCCGGGATCTCCACCCAGACCGGGCCGTGCGGGGCGGACAGCGCCGACTCCCAGGCCGCCGCGACCGCCGACGGGATCTGGGAGGGGGTACGGGCCACGTGCACCGACTTCACCACGTCCCTGAAGGACGCGGACTGGTCGCGCAGCTCGTGCAGGTACCCCTGCCGGCCCCCGCCCAGGCCCGCCACGGGCACCTGGGAGGAGACGGCGATGACGGGCGCGGACGCGGCCGCCGCCTCCGCCAGCGCGGGCAGGGCCATCAGCGCCCCCGGGCCCGTCGACAGCAGTAGCGGCACGGCCTCGCCCGTGATCCGGCCGTACGCGTCGGCGGCGAAGCCCGCGTTGTTCTCCGTGCGGAGGGTGATCAGGCGCAGGTCCGAGCGGCCGACCGCGTCGAAGACGGCCAGCGCGTGCTGCCCGGGCAGGCCGAAGACGGTGGTCGCGCCGAGGGAGCGCAGCGTTTCCACGACCAGGTCCCCGCCCGTGCGGCCCGGCGGCGGCGCCAGGGCGGCGGCCGTCTGGGCCTCGGTGGGACGGAGTACCAGGTCGTGGTCGTGCGTCACGCTCTTAGTTGCCCTTCGGCTTCGCCGCCGCACTGTGCTTATCGGCGCTGCGTGCCCGCAGCGACTTGACGGCTCATGATCGTGGTGAGCTCGTACGCGGTGTGCGAGGCCGCGACCGAGGTGATCTCCGCGTGATCGTACGCCGGGGCGACCTCGACGACGTCGGCGGAAACGAGGTTGCAGGAGGACAGACCGCGGATGATCTCCAGCAGCTCGCGGGAGGTCATGCCGCCCGCCTCCGGGGTGCCGGTGCCGGGCGCGTGCGCCGGGTCCAGTACGTCGATGTCGATGGAGATGTACAGCGGGCGGTCGCCGATGCGCTGGCGCAGCTGGTCGGCCACCTCGTCGGCGCCGCGCCGGTAGACGTCGGCGGAGGTCACGATTCCGAAGCCCATCTTGGCGTCGTCGTCCAGGTCCTGCTTGCCGTACAGCGGGCCGCGGGTACCGACGTGGGACAGCGCCTCGGTGTCGAGGATGCCCTCCTCGACGGCGCGGCGGAACGGGGTGCCGTGGGTGTACTCGGCGCCGAAGTAGGTGTCCCAGGTGTCCAGGTGCGCGTCGAAGTGGAGCAGCGCGACCGGGCCGTGCTTCTTGGCGACCGAACGGAGCAGCGGGAGGGCGATGGTGTGGTCGCCGCCGAGGGTCATCAGGCGGGAGCCGGAGCCCAGCAGCTCGTCGGCCGCGGCCTCGACCGTCTCGACGGCCTCGTTGATGTTGAAGGGGTTCACGGCGATGTCGCCGGCGTCCGCGACCTGCGCGAGGGCGAAGGGGGAGGCGTCCTGGGCCGGGTTGTACGGGCGCAGCAGGCGCGAGGCCTCGCGGATCGCGTTGCCGCCGAAGCGGGCGCCGGGACGGTAGGAGACGCCGGAGTCGAAGGGCACGCCGACGACGGCGACGTCGGCGGAGCCGACCTCGTCGAGGCGCGGCAGCCGGGCGAAGGTCGCCGGGCCCGCGTAGCGCGGGATGCGGGAGGAGTCGACGGGTCCGCGCGGCTGCGTGCTCATGGGGGGTGCCCTTCTGAAGGTCCTACAAGTGCGGTCCTTCGAGCGTAAGCCGGTGCCCACAGGACGGCGAAGTGTACGTTCTATCCATAGACAGCCCCTGACATGTACGGAGTATCCATGGAGGCCCCGCTCACTCCTCCGGTCCCCCTCGGCGCGCTGCTCCCCGCCCGGGAGCTGGGCCTGCGCCACCTCGCGGGGCCCGTCGAGGCGGATGTGCACGGGGTGCACGCCTCCGAGATGGCGGACCCGTCGCCCTACCTGCTGGGCGGCGAGCTGCTCCTGACGGCGGGGGCGGCGCTCACCGACGCCGAGGCGTACGTCGCGCGGCTCTCCGAGGCCGGGGTGGCGGCGCTCGGCTTCGGCGTGGCCCCGGTGCACGAGGAGGTGCCGCCGGGGCTCGCCGAGGCCTGCGACCGGTACGGGCTGCCGTTGCTGGAGGTGCCGCCGGGGACCCCGTTCACCGCGGTGGCCCGTGCGGTCTGGCGGCTGATGGCGGAGGCCCGTACGCGGGAGCTGCGCCGCGTCACCGAGGCCCAGCAGTCACTGGCCGCCGCGGCCGCCCGGCCCGACCCGGTCCCGGCGGTGCTGTCCCGGCTGGCGGCGAGCCTGGGGGGCCACGTCGTCCTGCTCCCGGCCGGCCCGTCGGCGGGGCGGTCGGCGGGGCGCGCGCTGCCGCCCGAGACCGCCGAGGCCCTGTCCGCCCTGCTGGCCCGCGTCGGCCCGCCCGGCGGCGCGGCCACCGCCACGGACTCCGCGGCGGGCTGGAGCCTGACCGCCTACGCCCTCGGCGACGGCCCCGTCCTCGGCGTGGCCCGCCCCGACCGCACCCCCGGCGACCACGCCGTCACCGCCATCGCGGCCGTGCTGCTGACGCTGCTCACCGCGCCCCGGCCCGAGGGGGACGCGGCGGCCGCCCTCACCCGGCTCCTGCTGGACGGGGACCCCGCCGGGGCCCTGGCTCCCGGGCCCTGGCACGTCGTGCACGCCCGCGGCTCCGGTGACCCCCACGCCCTGGCGGCCGCGCTGGGCACCGTACTGCTGGATCCGCGCGGGGACCGCGTACGGCTGCTCACCGACCGGGAGCCGGCCCCGCAGCCCGGATGGCGGCTGGGGGTGAGCGCCCCGGCCGGCCCGGCCGGGCTGGCGACCGCGACGGCCCAGGCCGGGCGGGCCCTGGACCGCGCGGAGGCGGCCCGCACCCCGCTGGCCCGGCACACGGGCGGGGGCCTGGCCGCCCTCGTCGACCCGGCGGAGGCCCGCGCCCACGCCGAGTCCCTGCTCTCCCCGCTCGGCCCGGCGCACCGCGAGACCCTGCGCGCCTGGCTCGCCCACCACGGCAGCTGGGACCGCACGGCGGCCGCCCTCGGGGTCCACCGCAACACCGTCCGCCAGCGCGTGGCCCGCGCCGCCGGCCTGCTGGCCCTGGACCTCGACGACCCCGACGCCCGGATGGAACTGTGGTTTGCGCTACGTGCTCTGGACAGCACCGATAACTCGCCGGTAACTTAATCTGAGCAAGCGCTTAGCCATGGCGGCGGACCGCCGCGACCGAAGGGAGCCGGCCGTGCGCCGTACCGTATTCAACGAGGACCACGAGGCGTTCCGCGAGACCATCCGCGCCTTCATCGAGGCCGAGGTCGTCCCCGTCTACGACGAGTGGTTCCAGGCCGGCCAGGCGCCGCGCGACTTCTACTACAAGCTCGGCGAGCTGGGCGTCTTCGGCATCAACGTGCCCGAGGAGTTCGGCGGCGCGGGCCTGGACACGCACAAGTTCGAGGCCGTCCTGTACGAAGAGACCTCCCGCGCGGGCGTGAACTTCGGCGGCTCCGGCGTGCACGTGCTGCTCGCCCTCCCCTACATCAAGATGCTCGCCAACGACGAGCAGAAGAAGCGTTACCTCGAGAAGTTCGTCACCGGCGAGGAGATGTGGGCGCTCGCCATGACCGAGCCGGGCACCGGCTCCGACGTCGCGGGCATGAAGACCACCGCCAAGCTCTCCGAGGACGGCACCCACTACGTCCTCAACGGCGCCAAGACCTTCATCACCGGCGGCGTCCACGCCGACCGCGTGATCGTCTGCGCCCGCACCTCCGCCCCCTCGGCCGAGGACCGCCGCTTCGGCATCTCCCTGTTCGCCGTGGACACCAAGTCCGAGGGCTACTCCATAGGCCGCAAGCTGGACAAGCTCGGCCTGCGCACCTCCGACACCGCCGAGCTGGCGTTCGTCGACGTGAAGGTCCCGGTCGAGGACCTCCTCGGCGAGGAGAACAAGGGCTTCTACTACCTCGGCGCCAACCTGCCCTCCGAGCGCTGGGGCATCGCCTTCGGCGCGTACGCGCAGGCCAAGGCCGCCATCCGGTTCGCCCAGCAGTACGTGACCGAGCGCACCGTCTTCGGCAAGCCGGTCGCGCACTTCCAGAACACCAAGTTCGAGCTGGCCGCCTGCCAGGCCGAGGTGGACGCCGCCGAGGCGGTCGCCGACCGCGCCCTGGAGGCCCTGGACGCCGGTGAGCTGACGGCGGCCGAGGCCGCGTCCGCGAAGCTGTTCTGCACCGAGGTCGCGCACCGCGTCATCGACAAGTGCCTCCAGCTGCACGGCGGCTACGGCTACATGAACGAGTACCCGATCGCCCGCCTGTACGCCGACAACCGCGTGAACCGCATCTACGGCGGCACCAGCGAGGTCATGAAGTCCATCATCGCCAAGTCCATGGGTCTCTGAGGAAGTTCGGGCACTTAGCCTTCACCCATGAACGAGGCACTGACGACGCTCCTCGATCTGCTCGACCTCGAGCAGATCGAGGAGAACATCTTCCGCGGTACCAGCAGGCCTTCCCTGGTACCGCGCGTCTTCGGCGGTCAGGTCGCGGCCCAGGCACTGGTCGCGGCCGGGCGGACCGTCCCGGCGGACCGCACCGCGCACTCCCTGCACTCGTACTTCCTGCGCACCGGGGACACCGGCGCGCCCATCGTGTACTCCGTGGACCGGATCCGCGACGGGCGCTCCTTCACCACGCGCCGGGTCGTCGCCGTCCAGCACGGGCAGCCGATCTTCCACCTCTCCGCGTCGTTCCAGAAGTACGAGGACGGCCTCGACCACCAGGTCGCGATGCCGCCCGCCCCCGACCCGGAGTCCCTGCCCACGGCGGCCGAGTCCCTGCCCGCGTACCGGGAGATCTTCCGCGACCCGGGCACGGTGGAGCGGCTGATCGAGACCCGGGAGGCGGTGGACCTGCGGTACGCCACGACCCCGCCCTGGGGCAGCATCGGCGAGCCGGTGGAGCCGCGCTCGCAGGTGTGGTTCCGCACGGCCGGGAAGCTGGACAGCACCGACCCCCTGCTGCACACCTGCCTGGCCACCTATGTCTCCGACATGACCCTGCTGGACTCGGTGCTGCTCGCCCACGGGCGCGGCGGCTGGGCGGTCGGCGACGTGGTCGGCGCCTCGCTGGACCACGCGATGTGGTTCCACCGGCCGTTCCGCGCGGACGAGTGGCTGCTGTACGACCAGGAGTCGCCCTCGGCGGCCGCCGGCCGGGGCCTCGGCCAGGCCCGCATCTGGACCCAGGACGGACGCCTGGCCGTCACGGTCATCCAGGAAGGCGTGGTCCGCGTCCCGCGCGACCGGGCCTAGGCGCCGGGGTTGCCGGGGTCGACGGGGTTGACGGGCCGCTTGTAGTACCGCCACGGGAACCATCCCGCGCCGACCGGAATCCAGCCTTCTGATTCCATCCGCCGGTGTCGCGCGAGGGAGGGGAGCGTCACCCGGCAGTGCTCCCAGGGGTGGCCGGACGCCTCCACCTCGTGGAAGAAGGGGCCGTAGCCGACCATGTGCCAGCCGTCGCGGCCGGCTTCCTCCAGGGCGGCCATCTCGTTGAACGCGGTCAACCCGCTGAGGGTGCGGCGCTTCGGGGCGTTCGGTCCCCCGGCGGCCGGCGCCGACGGGCCCGCGGCCTTGCCCGCGAAGCGCTGCTGGGCGGCCTGGCGGCTCACTCCCAGGACGCGGCCCACCGTGTCCCAGCTGTGGCCGGCGGCCCGGGCGCCCTGGACGGCCTCGCGCAGCAGCCGGCTCGCCTCCTCGGCGCCGACGCGCGAGGCGTCCACCAGGCGCAGGTACCCGAAGGCGTCGTGTTCGAGCGATTCGGCCAGCCCCTCGGGGGCGCCGAGTACGGCTGCGGCGATCCCTTCGCGGATCCGGTCCATCTCCACCGGGTGGAGCAGCGGTTCGTTGCTCATCGGCTCAGTCCGGCAAGGGGTTCGAGGGCGTCGAGGACTGCCTCGTCACGGCGCATCCGTTCGGCGGCGGCGTCGTTGCGGGCCGCGGCCCGGGCGGTCAGGCCGGCCGTGCAGGCGATGAGTGCGAGGCCCACGAGGATCAGGGCGACGGTGGCGGAAGTGCCGAACCGGTCGCCGGACATCACCGTCACGGCCGGCAGGCTCACGGCCAGCGGCAGCACGGCGGCCATGGATGTGGTGGCGGGAAAGAGGTCCCGGTGCCGGGCCTTCGACTTCAAGATCAACATGCGTCAAGGAAACCTTGACGCGGCCGAGTTGTCAAGAATTCCTTGACGCCCGTGTCCCGTACGCGGTCTCAGTCGGCGGGCCGCCTCAGTCCCACCAGAAGCCCCAGTGGGCGGCGCCGGTGACGGCCTCGTCCGTGTAGGCGCGGAGGGTGCCGGAGCCCTGCCAGATGTTGTCGGGCGCGAAGGCGAAGTGCTCCGCCGCGACGGGGAGCGACCGGACGAGCGTGCGGGGCGGGGCCGCGACCGACACGTGGAGTTCGTCGAAGCCGAGGGCGACGACGCGGGCGCCGAAGCGGTCCTCCCAGGAGCGCAGGACCGCGCTCATGAGGGCGGTGTCGTTCTCGTAGTTGGTCGGACCGCCCCAGCCCAGCGCGGTGGGTACGTCGGCCCCGCGGCCGGCGGGCACCAGTGCGAGCCGGGGGCTCGGCAGGAAGCCGTCCCCGATCAGCTCGTCCGCGAGCTCGCAGGCCGCGGCCTGCGGATCCGGCCCGCCCTCCGGCCCGGATTCCGCGAGCCCCGGCCAGCCCCTGCCGAAGGGCGCGATGATCTCCTCGCCCTCCGCGCCCTCCTCCGGGTCCGGAACCACCCTGGACCAGAACTCGCGGAGCACCGGCTCGACGTGGTGGTCGTCGGGGTCGGACATCCGCTCCGGCACGAACTCCCTGTCCTGCCACCATCGTTCGAGCCCGCGACGGCCCTGGAACAGCACCGCCTGCAGCCCGGCGGCGGCGAGGGCCGGGCTGCGGGCCGCGGCGAGCGCGCCGACACCCACGGCCTCGTCGGAGACCCACAGCAGCGGCTCGGGCGCCCTGCCCCACCTGCGCCGACCGGGCCTGTCGATCACCGTGCCCGGCGGCACATCGAGCCCCAGGGACCGGCCTTGGGGATCGTCGGCCAGTACGGACAATGGATCGCGCGGCTTCGCGGGCTTCGACATGGGCCGAACCTAGCCGCCAGCACTGACAGTCGAGCCCAGGGCTACGAGCCCGGGACTACGAGTCCAGCAGGCCCGCCGCGTCCAGCAGGTAGGCGACCATCGGGTCGTAGTGGCGCGGGTCGCGGACGTGGTCGTCCAGCGGGATCGCCACCTGGAGGGTGCCCTCGGCCTCGCCGAGGAAGAGCGCCGGGTCGTTGCAGTCCGCGTAGCCCACCGCGTCCAGGCCGCGCTGCGCCGCGCAGCCCGCCCAGCCGTGGTCGGCGACGACCAGGTCCGGCTGCGGACGGCCCGCCGCCGTGAGCCCGTCCAGGATCGCGGCCATCGGCTCCGGCGAATGGGTGTGCCACAGCGTCGCGCCCCGCTCCAGCACGGCGACGTCGGCGAACTGCCACACCGAGCCCTCGTCGGCCGTCAGGCCGGAGGGGATGACGACGATCTCGCACCCGGCCGCCCGCAGGGCCGCCGCCGTGGCCCGGTGGACGTCCAGCAGCCCGCCCGGGTGCCCGGTGGCCAGCAGCACGCTCTGCCGGTCCAGCGCCGCCTTGCGCAGCCTCGCCGCCAGCCGGTCCAGGCCCGCCACGGTCAGCTCGGGGTCGATGGTGTCCTGGCCGAAGCGGAGCTCCGGGTCGTCCACGACCCCGCACCGCTCGGCCATCACCGCCAGGACGTCCTGCTCGTCGGTCCAGCGGTCACCCAGCTCCAGGCCGAGCCAGTAGTGCCGGTCGCCGTTGGCGAGCTTGCGGTAGTGGGAGAGGTTGTTCTCGCGCGGGGTCGCGACCTGCCCCGCGATCCGGGTGGCGACCAGGTGGTCGATGAGTTCTGCGCGGCTGGGTACGGGCGTCTCTATCGGCTTCGGCATACGGGCCATTCTGCCGCCGCCCAGGCGGAAGCGTCCCGTCCATCCCGGCCCGCGGACGCCCCGGCTCACGCCGACAGCGCCCCGAACGCCCCGTGCGCGAGCCGCCGGAGCAGGGACTCCGTCGCCTCCCGCCCCAGGGCCGCCAGGTGCGGGGTGGAGTTCAGCAGGCCGAAGACGGCGTGCACGGAGACCCGCACCTGTGCCTCGCCCACCTCCGGATGCAGTTCCCGTACGACCGCCACCCACAGCTCCACGTACTGCCGCTGCAGCTGCCGTACGAGCTTGCGGTCGGTGTCCCGCAGCCGGTCGAGCTCCCGGTCGTGCAGGGTGATCAGCGCCCGGTCGTCCAGCGCGAAGTCGATGTGCCCGTCGATGAGGGAGGACAGGACCAGGGCGGAATCGCCCTCCGCCTCCTCCACCCGGCGGCGGCCGCCGGTCAGCAGACGCTCGCTGATGCCGACCAGCAGCTCGGCGAGCATGGCGTCCTTGCCCGCGAAGTGCCGGTAGAGGCCGGGGCCGCTGATGCCCACCGCGGCCCCTATCTCGTCGACGCCGACGCCGTGGAATCCGCGCGCGGCGAAGAGGCGTGCGGCCTCACTGAGGATCTGCTCGCGACGGGTCGGGGCGGCCGCTCTGGTGCTCATGGGAAACCATTCTAGACAGGGCCGTTAGCGGTCGTTAACCTAAGCCGTACATGCGTTAACGCTCATTAACAGCGTGCACCGAGCAAGGGAGCTCGACCGATGCAGCAGGCACCAGTGCTGACGAGCGCCGCGGACCCGGCGTCCGAGGCCTGGCGGACCAACGAGGCCGCCCACCGCGAGCTCACCGAGGGGCTGCGGGCCCGGCTCGACGCGGCCCGGCTCGGCGGCGGCGAGAAGGCCCGCGCCCGCCACACCGCCCGCGGGAAGCTCCTCCCGCGCGACCGCGTCGACACCCTCCTCGACCCCGGATCCCCCTTCCTGGAGCTGGCCCCGCTGGCCGCCGAGGGCATGTACGGGGGCGCGGCCCCCGCCGCCGGGGTGATCGCGGGCATCGGCCGGGTCAGCGGCCGCGAGTGCGTGATCGTCGCGAACGATGCCACCGTCAAGGGCGGCACGTACTACCCGATGACCGTCAAGAAGCACCTCCGCGCCCAGGAGGTGGCCCTGGAGAACCGTCTCCCCTGCCTCTACCTGGTCGACTCCGGTGGCGCCTTCCTCCCCATGCAGGACGAGGTCTTCCCCGACCGGGAGCACTTCGGCCGCATCTTCTACAACCAGGCGCGCATGTCGGGGGCCGGCATCCCGCAGATCGCCGCCGTCCTCGGCTCCTGCACGGCGGGCGGCGCGTACGTCCCGGCCATGAGCGACGAGGCCGTCATCGTCCGCAACCAGGGCACGATCTTCCTCGGCGGCCCGCCGCTGGTGAAGGCCGCCACCGGCGAGGTCGTCACGGCGGAGGAGCTGGGCGGCGGCGAGGTCCACTCCCGGGTCTCGGGCGTGACCGACCACCTCGCGGAGGACGACGCGCACGCGCTGCGGATCGTACGGAACATCGTGGCGACCCTGCCCGAGCGCGGGGCCCTGCCCTGGTCGGTCGAGGCTCCCGAGGAGCCGAAGGTGGACCCGTACGGCCTGTACGGCGCGGTCCCCGTCGACTCGCGCACCCCCTACGACGCCCGCGAGATCATCGCCCGGATCGTGGACGGCTCCCGCTTCCAGGAGTTCAAGTCCGAGTTCGGCCAGACGCTCGTCACCGGCTTCGCCCGGATCCACGGCCACCCGGTCGGCATCATCGCCAACAACGGCATCCTGTTCGCCGAATCCGCCCAGAAGGGCGCGCACTTCATCGAGCTGTGCGACCAGCGCGGGATCCCGCTGCTCTTCCTCCAGAACATTTCGGGCTTCATGGTCGGCCGGGACTACGAGGCGGGCGGCATCGCCAAGCACGGCGCCAAGATGGTGACCGCGGTCGCCTGCACCCGGGTGCCGAAGCTGACGGTGGTGGTCGGCGGCTCGTACGGCGCGGGCAACTACTCGATGTGCGGGCGGGCGTACTCGCCGCGGTTCCTGTGGATGTGGCCGAACGCCAAGATCTCGGTGATGGGCGGCGAGCAGGCCGCCTCCGTCCTGGCGACGGTCAAGCGCGACCAGATCGAGGGCGCGGGCCAGGAGTGGCCGGCCGAGGACGAGGAGGCCTTCAAGGCCCCGGTCCGCGCGCAGTACGAGGAACAGGGCAACGCCTACTACGCCACGGCCCGGCTGTGGGACGACGGGGTCATCGACCCGATGGAGACCCGGCAGGTGCTGGGACTGGCCCTGACCGCGTGCGCGAACGCCCCGCTGGGCGACTCCGCTTTCGGCATCTTCCGTATGTGACGTGAGGACCTCTTCGATGTTCAGCACTGTTCTGGTCGCGAACCGCGGCGAGATCGCGGTCCGGGTCATCCGCACCCTGCGGGAGCTCGGCATCCGCTCCGTGGCCGTCTTCAGCGACGCCGACGCGGACGCCCGCCACGTACGGGAGGCCGACACGGCCGTCCGCATCGGCCCGGCGGCGGCCGCCGAGAGCTACCTGTCGGTGGAGCGGCTGCTGGATGCCGCGAAGCGGACGGGCGCCGAGGCCGTGCACCCGGGCTACGGCTTCCTCGCCGAGAACGCGGCCTTCGCCCAGGCCTGCGCGGACGCCGGACTGGCCTTCATCGGGCCGCCCGCCTCCGCCATCTCCCTCATGGGCGACAAGATCCGGGCCAAGGAGACGGTGAAGGCGGCGGGCGTGCCCGTGGTCCCCGGCTCCTCCGGCAGCGGCCTGACCGACGCCGAACTGGTCGCGGCCGCCTCGGAGATCGGCATGCCGGTGCTGCTGAAGCCCTCGGCGGGCGGCGGCGGCAAGGGCATGCGGCTCGTACGCGACGAGGCGGTGCTGGCCGAGGAGATCGCGGCGGCCCGCCGCGAGGCCCGCTCGTCCTTCGGCGACGACACCCTCCTGGTCGAGCGGTGGGTGGACCGGCCCCGGCACATCGAGATCCAGGTGCTGGCGGACTCCCACGGGAACGTGGTCCACCTGGGCGAGCGCGAGTGCTCGCTCCAGCGCCGCCACCAGAAGGTCATCGAAGAAGCCCCCTCGGTCCTGCTCGACGAGAAGACCCGCGCGGCGATGGGCGCGGCGGCCGTCGACGCGGCCCGCTCCTGCGGGTACGTCGGCGCGGGCACGGTGGAGTTCATCGTCCCGGGCGGGGACCCCTCCTCGTACTTCTTCATGGAGATGAACACGCGCCTCCAGGTCGAGCACCCGGTGACGGAGCTGATCACCGGCCTGGACCTGGTGGAGCAGCAGCTGCGCGTGGCCGCGGGGGCTCCTCTCGGGTTCGACCAGTCCGACGTGACGCTGACCGGCCACGCCATCGAGGCCCGTGTCTGCGCGGAGGACCCCGCCCGGGGGTTCCTGCCGTCCGGCGGTACGGTCCTGGCGCTGTCCGAGCCGGACGGCGGCCCGGTCCGTACGGACTCCGGGCTGACGGCGGGCGTGCCGGTCGGGTCGACGTACGACCCGATGCTGTCGAAGGTCATCGTCCACGGGCCGGACCGGGCCAGTGCCCTGCGCATGCTGCGGGCCGCCCTCGCCGACACGGTGATCCTGGGTGTCCAGACCAACGCGGGGTTCCTGCGTCGTCTGCTCGCGCACCCGGACGTGGTGTCGGGCGAACTGGACACGGGCCTGGTCGAGCGCGACCTCCCGTCCCTCCTCCCGGACGGCGTCCCGGCCGAGGTGTACGCAGCGGCTGCGCTGCTGTCTGGCCCCCACCCCGCCCCTTCCCGAACCTGGGGCTCCGCCCCAGACCCCGGTCCTCAAACGCCGGACGGGCTGGGTAGGTGGGTCGACCCGTTCGATGCCGTCAACGGCTGGCGCCTCGGCGGGACTCCGGCGTGGACCGTGCACCGCTTCCGCCTCCCCGGCCAGGATCCCGTGGAGGTCCGCACTCGGCCGTCGGGCTCCGGGACCGAGCTCGTCCTGGCCGACTCCGGCACCGATCCAGCCTCGCCGGCGTTTGAGGCGCGGGGTCTGGGGCAGAGCCCCAGCGCACCGGCGCGCGCCCGGATCGTCACCCGCACACCGGACCACCTCACCATCGAGCTGGACGGCGTCACGCACACCTTCAGCCACGCCACCTCCCCGGAGGGGACCTGGCTGGGCCGCGACGCGGACTCCTGGCACGTGCAGGCCCACGACCCGGTGGCCGCCGCCCTGAGCGGGAGCGGCCACGCGGGGGCCGACACCCTGGCCGCCCCCATGCCCGGCACCGTCACCGTCGTCAAGGTGGCCGTCGGCGACAAGGTGGTGGCCGGGCAGAGCCTCCTCGTCGTCGAGGCCATGAAGATGGAGCACGTCATCTCCGCCCCGCACGCCGGGACCGTCACCGAGCTCGACGTCACCCCCGGCACCACCGTCGCCATGGACCAGGTCCTGGCCGTGGTCACCCCGGAACCGGAAGAGGAGGCGGCCGCATGAACCGTCTGCCCATGACCGTCCCGGCCCCCGGCCTCCCGGCCCGGGTCCGGATCCACGAGGTCGGCGCCCGCGACGGGCTGCAGAACGAGAAGACGGCCGTCCCCACCGCCGTCAAGGCCGAGTTCATCCACCGGCTCGCCGCGGCCGGCCTCACCACCGTCGAGGCCACCAGCTTCGTCCACCCCAAGTGGGTGCCGCAGCTCGCCGACGCCGAGGAACTGTTCCCGCTCCTCGGCGACGTGCAGGCGGCCCTGCCCGTCCTCGTCCCCAACGAGCGCGGGCTCGACCGCGCCCTCGCCCTCGGTGCCACCCGCATCGCCGTCTTCGGATCGGCCACCGAGACCTTCGCCTCCCGCAACCTCAACCGGACCGTCGCCGAGTCCCTCGCCATGTTCGAGCCCGTCGTGGCCCGCGCGAAGGAGGGCAAGGCGCACGTCCGCGGCTACCTCTCGATGTGCTTCGGCGACCCCTGGGAGGGCCCGGTCCCGGTCCACCAGGTCGTCTCCGTGGCCACGTCCCTGCTCGACCTCGGCTGCGACGAGCTCAGCCTCGGCGACACGATCGGCGTCGCGACCCCCGGCCACGTCCAGGCACTGCTCAGCGGCCTGAACGAGGCGGGCGTCGCCACCGACCGCATCGGCGTGCACTTCCACGACACCTACGGCCAGGCCCTCTCCAACACCCTCGCCGCGCTCCAGCACGGCGTGACCACGGTCGACGCCTCGGCCGGCGGCCTCGGCGGATGCCCGTACGCGAAGAGCGCCACCGGCAACCTCGCCACCGAGGACCTGGTGTGGATGCTCGACGGTCTCGGCATCGAGACCGGGGTCGATCTGGCCGCCCTCACCGCCACGAGCGTGTGGATGGCCGAACAGCTGGGGCGCCCCAGCCCCTCCCGTACCGTCCGCGCCCTCTCCCACAAGGAGTAGTCACATCATGTCCCTCGACCACCGGCTCACCCCTGAGCACGAGGAACTCCGCCGCACCGTCGAGGAGTTCGCGCACGACGTCGTCGCGCCCAAGATCGGCGACCTGTACGAGCGCCACGAGTTCCCGTACGAGATCGTCCGCGAGATGGGCCGCATGGGCCTGTTCGGCCTGCCCTTCCCCGAGGAGTACGGCGGCATGGGCGGCGACTACCTCGCCCTCGGCATCGCCCTGGAGGAACTGGCGCGCGTCGACTCCTCGGTCGCCATCACCCTGGAGGCCGGCGTCTCCCTCGGCGCCATGCCGATCTACCTCTTCGGCTCGGAGGAGCAGAAGCGGGAGTGGCTGCCGAAGATGTGCTCCGGCGAGATCCTGGGCGCCTTCGGCCTGACCGAGCCCGGCGCGGGCAGCGACGCGGGCGGCACCCGCACCACCGCCGTGCGCGAGGGCGACGAGTGGGTCATCAACGGCTCCAAGTGCTTCATCACCAACTCCGGTACGGACATCACCGGTCTGGTCACCGTCACCGCCGTGACGGGCCGCAAGGCGGACGGCCGCCCCGAGATCTCCTCGATCATCGTCCCGTCCGGCACGCCGGGCTTCACGGTGGCCGCGCCGTACTCGAAGGTCGGCTGGAACTCCTCGGACACCCGTGAGCTGTCCTTCGACGGCGTACGGGTCCCGCTCGCCAACCTGGTGGGCGAAGAGGGGCGCGGCTACGCCCAGTTCCTCCGGATCCTCGACGAGGGCCGCATCGCCATCTCGGCGCTGGCCACCGGGCTCGCCCAGGGCTGCGTGGACGAGTCGGTGAAGTACGCCAGGGAGCGGCACGCCTTCGGCAAGGCGATCGGCGACAACCAGGCCATCCAGTTCAAGCTGGCCGACATGGAGATGCGCGCGCACATGGCCCGCGTCGGCTGGCGCGACGCGGCCTCCCGGCTGGTGGCCGGGGAGCCGTTCAAGAAGGAGGCGGCGATCGCGAAGCTGTACTCCTCCACGGTCGCCGTCGACAACGCCCGCGAGGCCACTCAGATCCACGGCGGCTACGGGTTCATGAACGAGTACCCCGTGGCCCGGATGTGGCGGGATTCCAAGATCCTGGAGATCGGCGAGGGCACGAGCGAGGTCCAGCGCATGCTGATCGCGCGTGAACTGGGCTTCTCCGCCTAGCCGCAGGACTCGTACGGACGCAGGACAGCACGGAGGGGGCCCTGAAAGTTAGGGCCCCCTTACCGCTTTCGGCCAAGGTTAGGCTAACCTTCCTTCCGAACGGCCCGGTGGCTGGCCGCCCTGCACGCACGAAAGCGGACATCGACATGCCCAAGTCCCGAACCTCCTCCCTGACCCGCCGCGGATTCGTCGCGGCCGGCGGCGCCCTCGGCCTCGTCGCGGCGCTCGCCGCGTGCGGAGGCACCGACTCGGCGAAGGGTGACGGCGGCAAGGACAAGGGCGCCGCGGCTTCGGGCCCCTGGTCGTTCAAGGACGACCTCGGCAAGGACGTCAGCACCAAGTCCACGCCGAAGAACGTCGTCGCGTTCACCGGCACCGCCGCCGCGCTCTACGACTACGGCGTCCCGGTCAAGGGCGTGTTCGGCCCGACCAAGACCGCCGACGGCAAGCCCGACGTCCAGGCCGGCTCGATGGACATCTCCAAGGTCGAGATCCTCGGCAACGTCTACGACGAGTTCAACGTCGAGAAGTACGCGGCCCTCCAGCCCGACCTGCTGGTCACCAACACCTGGGACGGCACGTACTGGTACGTCCCGGAGGCCTCCAAGGACAAGATCCTGAAGCTGGCCCCGGCCGCCGCGATCAAGGTGGGCGGCGACGTCACCCTCGACAAGGCGCTGGAGCGCACCGCGGACCTCGCCAAGTCCCTCGGCGCCGACATGAACGCCAAGAACACCGTCGACGCGAAGGCCCGCTTCGAGGCCGCCGCCGCGAAGCTGCGCGAGGCCACCAAGGCCAACCCGGGCGTCAAGGTGCTCGTCGGGTCCGGCTCCGCCGACCTCTTCTACGTCTCGACCCCGGACACCTCGGCCGACCTGAAGTACTTCAAGTCCCTCGGCGTCGAGTTCGTCACCCCGGAGAAGCTGGACGAGGGCGGCTTCTTCGAGAGCCTCAGCTGGGAGAACGCCGGCAAGTACAAGGCCGACGTCGTCCTGCTCGACAACCGCACCGGCACCCTGCAGCCGACGGACCTGAAGGCGAAGGCCACGTGGGCCGAGCTCCCCGCCGTCAAGGCCGGCCAGGTCACCCCGCGCGTCACCGAGCCGATCTACTCGTACGACAAGTGCGCCCAGATCCTGGAGGACCTCACGAAGGCCGTCCAGAGCGCCAAGAAGGTCAGCTGACCACCCTTCACTCCGGCTGAATCCCAGGGGGGACTCTCCGCATGACCGCCACCGCGTCCGACGCCCCGGCCGTAGCGCACTTCCGGTTCTTCGCGCTCGACGTGCTCCGCACGCGCCGCCTCGGCCACTCGTTCCTGAGGGTCACGTTCGGCGGCGAGTCCCTCGCGGACTTCCGCTCGGGCGGCTTCGACCAGAGCCTGTCGCTCTTCCTGCCGGCGGGCGACCAGGAGCACACGGTGCTCCCGTCCACGGACGAGGACACCTGGTTCGCCGCCTGGCGCGGAATGCCGGACGGGGAACGCCCGGTGATGCGCTCCTACACCGTGCGCGAGCAGCGCCGTACGGCCGGGGGCGTGGACGAGGTCGACATCGACTTCGTCCTGCACGGGGACGCGTCCCCCGCCTCCCGCTGGGCGGGACGGGCGGTCACCGGCCGCCGGATCATGGCGATCGGCCCGGCCGTCGCGGAGAACAAGTCCGTACGGTTCCAGCCGCCGGCCGGCGGCGACGCGATCTGGATGTACGCCGACGAGACGGCCCTCCCGGCCGCCGCCGCCATCCTGGACCGGCTGCCCGCGGGCACCCGGGTCCGGGCGTGGCTGGAGGTCCCGCACGAGGACGACCGGCTGCCGCTGGACACCCTCGCCGAGGCGGACATCACCTGGATCGTGCGCGGCAGCGCGGGCCGGGAGCGGACCGAGCAGCTGCTGAGCGTGCTGCGGGCCGAGGAACCGCGCCCCGCCGAAGCGCCGTACGTATGGCTGGCGGGCGAGTCCGGCACGATCCGGGCCGTGCGCCGGCACTTCGTGCAGGAACGATCTGTCGATCGCCGCGCGGTGCGTTTCACCGGCTACTGGCGACTCGGCGCGAGCGAGGAGCAGCTCCTCGCCGAGGCGTACGCGGGCCAGGCCCCGAGCGAGGACCCGGCTTCCGAGCTGTAGTCAATTCCCGTACGTCACAACGCAGTTGGAGATGGGCCCCGGCTTTCGGCCGGGGCCCATCTCCATTTGGCCTAATACTTAGGTTAGGCTAACCTAAGCCATGCCACCCCACCCCCCGCTCTGCCTGCCCGGAGGAAAGTTGATGCGCTCGCATCTGCTGAACGAGACGACCGCGGACCTCTACCGGCGTTCCGTCACCGAGGGAGTCGAACGCGTCGCGGCCAAACTCGCGAGCACGCAGCGGCCCCACACCGGCATCTCCGTCGACGAACTCGCCCCGGTCATCGACGGGATCGACCTCGACAAGCCGCTCGAAGACCCGGCCGCCGCCCTCGACGAGCTGGAGGACGTCTACCTGCGCGACGCGGTCTACTTCCACCACCCGCGCTACCTGGGCCACCTCAACTGCCCGGTCGTCATCCCCGCGGTGCTCGGCGAGGCGGTCCTGTCGGCCGTCAACTCCTCCCTCGACACCTGGGACCAGTCCATCGGCGGCACGCTCATCGAGCGCCGTCTCATCGACTGGACCGCCCGGCGCATCGGCCTCGGCCCCGGCGCCGACGGCATCTTCACCTCCGGCGGCAGCCAGTCCAACTTCCACGCGCTGCTCCTCGCCCGTGACGAGGCCTGCCGCATCGTCATGAAGAAGGCGCTGGACGAGGGCCGCGAGCTCACCAAGGCCGAACTCCTCCCGAAACTGCGCATCTTCACCTCCGAGGCCAGCCACTTCAGCGTGAAGAAGTCGGCCGCCATGCTCGGACTCGGCTACGAGGCCGTCATCGCCGTCCCCGTCGACCGCAGCCGCCGCATGGACACCGCGGTGCTCGCCCTGGAGCTGGAGGAGTGCGCCGCCGAAGGCCTCTTCCCGATGGCCGTCGTCGCCACCGCAGGCACCACCGACTTCGGGTCCATCGACCCGCTCCCCGAGATCGCCCGCCTGGCCGCTGAGCACTGCGCGTGGATGCACGTGGACGCCGCGTACGGCTGCGGACTGCTGGTCTCCCCCACCCGCCGGCACCTCCTCGACGGCATCGAGCGCGCCGACTCGGTCACGGTCGACTACCACAAGTCCTTCTTCCAGCCCGTCAGTTCCAGCGCCGTGCTGGTCCGCGACAGCGACACCCTGAGGCACGCCACGTACCACGCGGACTACCTCAACCCGCGCCGGATGGCCGAGGAGCACATCCCCAACCAGGTGGACAAGTCCATCCAGACCACGCGCCGCTTCGACGCGCTCAAGCTCTGGATGACCCTGCGCGTCATGGGCGCCGACGGCGTGGGCTCGCTCTTCGACGAGGTCGTCGACCTGGCCGCCGCCGGCTGGGACCTCATCGACGCCGACCCGCGCTTCGAGGTCGTCGTAAGGCCCCAGATCTCCACCCTCGTCTTCCGCTACGTCCCGGCGGGCGAGGTCCGGGGGGACCTGGTCGACGAGGCCAACCTGCATGCCCGCAAGGCCCTGTTCGCCTCCGGCGAGGCCGTCGTCGCGGGCACCAAGGTGGACGGGGACCAGTACCTGAAGTTCACCCTCCTCAACCCTCAGACCACGACGGCCGACATCACGGCCGTCCTCGACCTTCTCGCCGCACACGCCGAGCAGTTCCTGGGAGAATCCCTTGCCGTCCACCACTGAGCCCCACGACTTCATCGGCATCGGCTTGGGACCCTTCAATCTGGGACTCGCCTGCCTGACGGCGCCGATCGACGAACTCGACGGCCTGTTCATCGAGTCGAAGCCGCACTTCGAGTGGCACGCCGGAATGTTCCTGGACGGCGCCCACCTGCAGACGCCGTTCATGTCGGACCTGGTCACCCTCGCCGACCCGACGTCGCCCTTCTCCTTCCTGAACTACCTGAAGGACCAGGACCGGCTGTACTCCTTCTACATCCGGGAGAACTTCTACCCGCTGCGGGCCGAGTACAACGACTACTGCCGCTGGGCCGCCGACCGGCTCGACAACGTCCTGTACTCCACCTCCGTCACCGAGGTCACCTACGACGAGCGGGCCGGCCTGTACGAGGTCCGCACGGACCGGGGCGAGACCCACCTGGCCCGCCGCCTGGTCCTCGGTACCGGCACCACGCCCTTCGTCCCGGAGGCCTGCGCCCGCCTCGGCGGGGACTTCCTGCACAACTCCGCCTACATGCGACACAAAGCGGAGCTGCAGAAGAAGAAGTCGATCACCCTGGTCGGCTCCGGCCAGAGCGCGGCCGAGATCTACTACGACCTGCTGGCCGAGATCGACGTGTACGGCTACCAGCTCAACTGGGTCACGCGCTCACCGCGGTTCTTCCCGCTGGAGTACACGAAGCTGACGCTGGAGATGACCTCCCCCGAGTACGTGGACTACTTCCACGCCCTCCCCGAGGACACCCGCTACCGGCTGGAGACCCAGCAGAAGAACCTCTTCAAGGGCATCGACGGCGACCTGATCAACGCCATTTTCGACCTGCTCTACCAGAAGAAGATCAGCATGCCGGGCGCCGTCCCGACCACCCTGCTGACCAACACCTCGCTGAACAGCACGGCCTACGACACCACCACGGGCACGTACACCCTGGGCCTGCGCCAGGAGGAGCAGGAGCGGGACTTCACCCTCGCGACCGAGGGCCTGGTCCTGGCCACCGGCTACAAGTACACCGTCCCGGAGTTCCTCGCCCCCCTGCGCGACCGGCTGAACTTCGACGGCCGCGGCCGCCTCGACGCCGCCCGCAACTACAGCGTCGACACCACCGGGCGCGAGGTCTACCTGCAGAACGGCGCGACCCACAACCACTCCCTCACCTCGCCCGACCTGGGCATGGCCGCGTACCGCAACGCGTACATCATCGGTGAGCTCCTCGGCCGCGAGCACTACAAGGTCGAGAAGTCCATCGCGTTCCAGCAGTTCGCAGCCCCGGAAGGCACGCACGCATGAGCACCACCTCCGAGATCCTGTACGCCCGCACCGACGCGGCGCTCGGGACCTTCTCCCTCCGCCCGCTGGACCCCTTCTCGGACGCGGAACTCCTGCACGGCTGGGTCACGCACCCCAAGGCCTCGTTCTGGATGATGCAGGACGCCTCGCTGCCGGACGTCGAGCGCGAGTACATGAAGATCGCCGCGGCCGAGCACCACCAGGCCTTCATCGGCCTCCACGAGGGCCGGCCGGCCTTCCTGATGGAGACGTACGACCCGGCCGAGCTGGAGCTGGTCGGCCTCTACGACGCCCAGCCCGGCGACGTCGGCATGCACTTCCTCGTCGCGCCGAGCGACACCCCCGTGCACGGGTTCACCCGCGCGGTCATCACCACGGTCATGGCGGCCGTGTTCGCGGACCCGGCGGCCGCCCGTGTGGTCGTCGAACCGGACGTCCGCAACACGGCGGTCCACGCCCTGAACGAGGCCGTCGGCTTCCTGCCGGACGGCCCGGTCCAGAAGCCGGAGAAGGAAGCCCTGCTGAGCTTCTGCACCCGTGCGCGGTTCGAGGCCGCCACCGGCATCAGCACCACGAAGGAACTCTCGATATGAGCCTCGCCGACGCCGTCTCCCACCTCTCCCCCGAGCTGTGGGCACGGGCCAACCGCGCCCTCGTCCGCAAGGCCCTCGCGGAGTTCTCCCACGAGCGCCTGCTGACTCCGAAGCCGCTGGACTCCGGCTTCTACTCGGTGCTGAGCGACGACTCCACCGTCGAGTACCGCTTCAAGGCCGACCTCCACGCCCTGGACCACTGGTCGGTGGACGAGTCCTCGATCACCCGCCACCAGGACGGCGCCGAGCTCCCGCTGGACGCCCTCGACTTCCACATCGAGCTCAGCGGGACCCTGGGCCTCAGCGCCGAGGTCCTGCCCGTCTACCTGGAGGAGATCTCCTCCACCCTGGCCGGCACGGGCTTCAAGTACACCAAGCCGCAGGTCCCCGCGTCGGTGCTGGCCACGTCCTCCTTCCAGGACATCGAGACGGGCATGACCGAGGGCCACCCCTGCTTCGTGGCGAACAACGGCCGCCTCGGCTTCGGCGTGCACGAGTACCTCTCGTACGCCCCCGAGACGGCGAGCCCGGTCCACCTGGTGTGGGTGGCGGCCCGCAAGGACGTCTCCACCTTCACGGCGGGCGCGGACCTGGACCACGACGCGTTCATGCGCGCCGAACTGGGCGAGGCGGCCATCGCCGGCTTCTCCGCGAAGCTGTCCTCCCTCGGCCTGGACCTGGCGGACTACCACCTGCTCCCCGTCCACCCCTGGCAGTGGTGGAACAAGACCACGGTCACCTTCGCGGCCGAGATCGCGAACCAGCGCCTGGTCCTGCTGGGCGAAGGCTCCGACGCCTACCTGCCCCAGCAGTCGATCCGTACGTTCTTCAACACGACCACCCCCGCGAAGCACTACGTGAAGACCGCCATCTCGGTCCTCAACATGGGCTTCATGCGCGGCCTGTCGGCCGCGTACATGGAGGCCACCCCGGCCATCAACGACTGGCTCCACCAGCTGATCGAGTCGGACCCCGTCCTGCGGTCCGTCGACTTCTCGATCATCCGCGAGCGGGCGGCGATCGGCTACCACCACCGCCAGTACGAGCGCGCCACCGACCGGTACTCCCCGTACCGCAAGATGCTGGCCGCGCTGTGGCGCGAGTCCCCCGTGAACTCCCTGCAGGGCGACGAGCGCCTGGCCACCATGGCCTCGCTCCTCCACGTGGACGCCGAGGGCAACTCCTTCGTCGGCGCCCTGATCGCGGAGTCGGGCCTGACCCCGTCGCAGTGGCTGGCGTCCTACCTCCGCGCGTACCTGGTCCCCCTCCTGCACTGCTTCTACCGGTACGACCTCGCGTACATGCCGCACGGCGAGAACACGATCCTCGTCATCGAGGGCGGCGTGGTGAAGCGGGCGATCTTCAAGGACATCGCCGAGGAGATCGTGGTCATGGACCCGGACGCGGTCCTGCCGCCCGCGGTCGAGCGGGTCCGGGCGGACATCCCGGAGGACATGAAGCTGCTGTCGGTCTTCACGGACGTCTTCGACTGCTTCTTCCGCTTCCTCGGCCCGATCCTCGTCACGGAGGGCATCTGCGACGAGGACACGTTCTGGCGGGCGGTCGCGGACTGCGCCCACGCGTACCAGGACTCCGTGCCGGCCCTCGCGGAGCGCTTCGCCCGCTACGACCTGTTCGCGGACGAGTTCCAGCTGTCCTGCCTGAACCGCCTCCAGCTGCGCAACAACAAGCAGATGGTCGACCTCGCCGACCCGTCGGCCGCCCTCCAGCTGATCGGCACCCTCAGGAACCCCGTCGCGGCCTTCGCCCGGCGGTGACCGGGGGCGGTCGCGGTCTCGATACAGTCCCTCGACGCCGCGACCGCTCCCTCACCCGCGAGGCGTGTCCGCGAAGCCCTGACCGGCCCTCTTCGCGGACACGCCTCGCGTGGATCCCGGTGCGGGACCACGACAGGTCCTAGGACCAGGGGACGTCCGGCGAGCGGTAGAAGGTGATGTCCTGGGCCTCCAGGCGGGGTGCCTGGGCCGCCAGGCGGCGGCTGTACGAGGTCCAGCCGAGTGCGGCCTGCGGGGACCAGCCCAGTTCCGCCAGGCTCAGGAGCCGGGGGAAGGCCATGAACTCCCAGTCGGCGCGCGTCGCGACGGTCTCCGTCCACAGCGGGGCCTCCACCCCCAGGACCGCGGATTCGGGGACGCCGGGCAGGTAGGAGCCCGGGTTCCAGAAGTACGACCGCCGCACCGGGACGAAGCCGGCCCAGGCCAGGCCCGGCTTCGTGGCCAGGTCGTACTTCATGTCCAGGTAGAGCCGGTCCGCCGGGGACAGGATCAACGGGTGGCCCGCCGCGGCCGCCGTCGCCACCCGTGTCCTGTCCGCCGCCGGGGTGCGGTCGTGGCCCCAGTACTGCAGCACCGCGCCCGGCGCCGGACGCGCCGCCGCCAGCTGGTGCCAGGCGACCACCGTCTTCCCGTACCGGCCCACCACCGCCTGCGCCCGGTCCATGAAGGCCGCGTAGTCCGCGGCGGGCGTCGAGTGCGCCTCGTCGCCTCCGATGTGCAGGTAGCGGCCGGGCGTCAGCTCCGCCAGCTCGCCGAGCACCTGGTCGATGAACTGGTACGTCCGCTCCTTGCCGACGCACAGCGAGCTGAAACCGACCTTGATCCCCGTGTACCGCGCGGGGGCCTTGCCGTCGCAGTTCAGCTCCGCGTACGAGGCGAGCGCCGCGTTCACGTGCCCCGGCATGTCGATCTCCGGGACCACGTCGACGTACCGCTGCCCCGCGTAGGCGACGAGTTCCCGGTACTCGTCCTTCGTCCAGTGGCCGCCGGGTCCGCCGCCGACCTCGCTGCCGCCGCCGTACTCCGCCAGCCGCGGCCAGGAGTCGACCGCCAGGCGCCACCCCTGGTCGTCGGTCAGGTGCACGTGCAGGGTGTTGACCTTGTACTGGGCGATCTGGTTGACGTACCTCTTGACCTGCTCGACCGTGAAGAAGTGCCGCGCGATGTCCACCATCGCCCCGCGGTACGCGAACCTCGGCCGGTCGGTGACCGTCCCGCCCGGCACCGTCCCGGGGCCCGCCACCGGCAGCAGCTGGCGCAGCGTCTGCCCCGCGTGGAACAGCCCCGCCGGGGTCCGCGCGGTGAGGGTGATCCCGTCCGGGCGGGACTCCAGCCGGTACCCCTCGTCGCCGACCCCCTCCGTCTCCTCGTCGATCCGCAGCAAGATCCCGTCCCCGCCGGCCCCGCCGACCACGGGCAGCGGCAGCCCGCTCGGGCCGCGCAGCTGCTCCGCGAGGAGTTCACCGACCCGCCGGACCTCCTCGTCCGGCCCCGGGCCGGTACGGATGACCGTGCCCGGCCCGACGGCGTACCCGGGGCCTTCGGCGCTCGCGGAGACGGGTGCGGGCAGGAGCCGTTCGAAGGGGGCCAGGGCGGCGGGGGGATCGTCGCCGGCCCTGGCGTCGTCACCGCGGGCGTCGGTACACGAGACGGAGACACCGAGGGCGCCGAGGACGAGGAGGGTGCCGAGCGTGCGTCGCAGGACTCTCATGAGGCAGGTATAGGCCAAGTGGGCCGTCCTGGCCGGTGCGAGAATCATCGGATGGCGGAAATCATCCAGAAGGACGGCACTTGGACCTTCGACGGGGACACGGTGCGCATCGTGCCGGGCCGCGACAAGGGGGTGGGCCCGTTGCGCCAGACGCTCGGCGAAGTGGCCGTGCCGCTGCGCGCGCTGGCCGGGATCAGCTTCGAGCCGGGGCGCAAGGCGGGCCGGCTCCGACTACGGCTGCGTGACGGCGCGGATCCTCTGCTCCAGGTGACCGGCGGGCGGCTGTCGGAGGCCTCCGACCCGTACCGGCTCACCGTGGAGCAGGACCGGACCGGGGTGGCGGAGTACTTCGTGGACGAGGTGCGGGCCGCGCTGCTGCTGGAGCAGGTGGACACCGGCCCCACCCGTGAGTACCTGCTGCCGGGTCCCGCGGTGCCGATCACGGTGGCCGCGGGCGACGGGACCGTGGCCTTCGACGGGGACCGGGTCACCCTGGAGTGGAACTGGACGGCCGAGGAGGCCAAGCGGTCCGGCGGGACGCGGGGCTTCGGCCTGGCCGACCTCCGGACGGTGGAGTGGTCCCCGTCGAAGGGTCTGAGCAACGGCTGGCTGCGCTTCCTCCCGGTGGGCGTCGCGTCGGCCGCCGCGCCCAAGTACGACCCCTTCACGGTGGAGCTCTTCGGTTTCAAGAACGACCCGCTGATGGCGCTGGTCGCGGCTGCGGTGGCGCTGCGGCTGCCCCACCCGGCGGCGGCCGCGGCCGACGGCGCCCCCGCCGCGGTCCCCGTCCTCAGTGCGGCCGCGGCGCCGCCGGAGGAGACCGCGGCGGACCACGACACGCTCCTGCGCCGCCTGCGCGAGCTCGGCGAGATGCATCAGACGGGGATCCTCACGGCTGAGGAGTTCGCGGCCGCCAAGCAGGCCGTTTTGCGGCGTTTCTGACCGGATCCATCCATTCCGCTGGTCCATACCAGAAGGATCCTGCCCGGATTCGGGCAGGATCTTTTGCATTCGGCGCCATCACCCGCCAGTATCTACGGGTGCTCGATCGCCGCCCGTCGCATGACGACCTCGTCGACCACCTGGTGCGCAGCACCGCGCTGCAGCGCGGCGAGGCCGCCCGGGTGGTACTCGACGTGCTCGCGTACTTCGACGAGACGACCGAGGAGTTCGTCCGCCGCCGCCACCGGGAACTGCAGTCCGGCGGAGCGGTCAACGCGGAGATCTTCGAGCGGATCGCGGCCGAGCTGCCGCACCGCGCCGTGGCGCCCTCGGAGCTCTCGCTCCGGCAGCTGCGCCGCATCGTCTACGGCTGAGCGGCCGCCGCACGCGGCCGCGGACGAGTACAGAACCGAACTTCAGGAGGGGCAGAACCGTATGTGTGGAATCGTCGGTTACATCGGCAAGCGTGACGTGGCACCGCTGCTGCTGGAAGGCCTGCAGCGACTGGAGTACCGCGGATACGACTCCGCGGGCATCGTCGTCAACAGCCCGAAGGCCCCGGCCCTCAAGGCCGTCAAGGCCAAGGGTCGGGTCCGCGAGCTGGAGTCCCGCGTCCCCAAGCGCTTCGCCGGCACCACCGGCATCGCCCACACCCGCTGGGCCACCCACGGCGCCCCGAGCGACGTCAACTCGCACCCGCACCTGGACCCCGAGAATAAGGTCGCCGTCGTCCACAACGGCATCGTCGACAACGCCTCCGAGCTGCGCGCCAAGCTGGAGGCCGAAGGCGTGGTGTTCGCCTCCGAGACCGACACCGAGGTGATCACCCACCTGATCGCCCGCGCCCAGGCCGACACCCTCGAGGAGAAGGTCCGCGAGGCGCTCAAGGTCATCGAGGGCACCTACGGCATCGCCGTGATGCACGCCGACTTCGCCGACCGCATCGTGGTCGCCCGCAACGGCTCCCCGGTCATCCTCGGCATCGGCGAGAAGGAGATGCTCGTCGCCTCCGACGTCGCCGCGCTGATCGCCCACACCCGCCAGGTCGTCACCCTCAACGACGGCGAGATGGCCACCCTCAAGGCCGACGACTTCCGCACCTACACCACCAGCGGTACGACGACCACCGCCACGCCGGAGACCGTGGAGTGGGAGGCCGCCTCGTACGACATGGGCGGCCACGACACCTACATGCACAAGGAGATCTCCGAGCAGCCCGACGCGGTCGACCGCGTGCTGCGCGGCCGGATCGACGACCGCTTCAACACCGTCCACCTGGGCGGCCTGAACCTGGACCCGCGCGAGGCGCGCGGCATCCGCCGGGTCAAGATCCTGGGCTGCGGCACCTCGTACCACGCGGGCCTCATCGGCGCCGGCCTCATCGAGGGCATGGCCCGGATCCCCGCGGACGCCGAGCCGGCCTCCGAGTTCCGCTACCGCAACCCGGTCGTGGACCCCGACACCCTGTACATCGCGGTCTCCCAGTCCGGTGAGACGTACGACGTGCTCGCGGCCGTGCAGGAGCTCAAGCGCAAGGGCGCCCGCGTCCTCGGCGTGGTCAACGTGGTCGGCTCGGCGATCGCCCGCGAGGCCGACGGCGGCGTGTACGTGCACGCCGGCCCCGAGGTCTGCGTCGTCTCCACCAAGTGCTTCACCAACACGGTCGTGGCGTTCGCGCTGCTCGCCGTGCACCTGGGCCGGATCCGGGACCTGTCGGTCACCGACGGCAAGCGGATCATCGAGGGCCTGCGCAAGCTGCCCGCGCAGATCCAGGAGATCCTCGACGGCGAAGAGGACATCAAGAAGCTGGCCGCCGAGTTCGCCGAGGCCAAGTCGATGATGTTCATCGGCCGGGTGCGCGGCTACCCGGTGGCGCTGGAGGCCTCCCTGAAGCTCAAGGAGATCTCCTACATCCACGCCGAGGCCTACCCGGCCTCCGAGCTCAAGCACGGTCCGCTGGCGCTGATCGAGCCCTCGCTGCCGACGGTCGCGATCGTCCCGGACGACGACCTGCTGGAGAAGAACCGCGCGGCGCTGGAGGAGATCAAGGCTCGCAGCGGCCGCATCCTCGCGGTCGCCCACCGCGAGCAGGAGAAGGCGGACCACACCATCGTGGTCCCGAAGAACGAGGACGAGCTGGACCCGATCCTGATGGGCATCCCGCTCCAGCTGCTGGCGTACCACACGGCCCTGGCCATGGGCCGGGACATCGACAAGCCGCGCAACCTGGCGAAGTCGGTCACGGTCGAGTAGCCGACCCGCCCCACCACGTGAGGAACCCCCCTGCGCACCGCGCACGGGGGTTCTCCATGTGGTGCTCAGCCCGCGGCGACCGCGCCGCGCCCCGCCCTGCCGAGGGCCATCGGCCAGTGCGCCAGGGCCGCGGTGGCCCCGTACCAGGCCAGCAGGCCGGCCACGGCGGCGACCCAGCCGCCGGCCTTGGCGAGCCCGCCGCTGCCCGCGAAGGCGCCTATCGCCAGCAGGAGCAGGGACAGGGTCAGCAGGGCGTAGACGCCCTGGCTGAACAGACCGCTCGCGGCGGCGACCGTGAGGGTCAGCGCGAGCAGCGCGAAGAGGACAAGAAACGCTCCGGCGGCTTCGTCGGAGACCGAAGCTCCCGCGCCCTTGGCCCACGTGAACCAGAAGATGCCGATGCCCGCGAACGCGGTGCCGTTGAACCCGTTGCCGCCGCGGTACTCCAGGAGCCCGAGGAGGAAGAGGGCGACGCCGCCGACGTACATCGCGAGCGATACGGAACTGGCAGCGGTCACGCCGTCGATGACGCCGGTGTGGCCGATACCGAATGCGAGAAGGGTCAGACCCAGGGCGATGTTCCCCAGGGTCGAAGTCGAGGCCGTGCTTCCCGCAGAGACACCATTGTCCACGGCGGGCTCCCTTCGATCTGCAGTTGTTTGCTGCGTCCCAGCAGCATTTATCTACCCTTTACACGGGTGCATAACCCACAGCACCCGCCCCAACGCGCGCGGTCACCTGGTCGAGATGGGGAGCCAGTCGCCGACCGGATCGGCCACTCGTTCGGGGGATCGTCGGAAAATCCGGGCGGACAGCGAAGAACACGGCGTTACGGTCGCGTCATGACGACACCACGGATAGCCGAGAATGCCGGGCACGCCGCCCGGTACACCTTCAGGCTTCGGGTGCCATCCACTGCCCGTGCCTCTCTGCTGGGCGAGTGGGACCGGATCCGGTGGATCTGGAACGAGTGCGTGGCCAAGTCCAAGCAAGTCCACGCATGGAACAAAGCCAGGCCCGACGGCATGGACAAGCGCACCTGCGGTCCCGCGCAACTCGACAAAATACTGACCGAAGCCCGGAAGGCGAACGCCTGGCTGAGAGAAGGCGGCTCGGTCCCGCAGCAACAACTGATACGCGACTTCGGCAGGTCCAGGGCCAAGGCGCAGAAAGACATCAGGGACCGCCTACCCATGGCGCGTCGAGCCGGGATGCCCAAGTACAAGCAGAAGCGTGAGGCCGCCCCGTCGCTGAACTACACAAAGCGTGGCTTCCGCCTGAAGAACGGCGCTCTGCACCTGGTCGGGGGGATCATCCTGACGGTGGTGTGGTCGCGCAAGCTGCCCGCCGACCCGTCCAGCGTGCGCGTCTATCAGGACAGCCTCGGACACTGGTACTGCTCATTCGTCCTCCCCGTCCAAGCCGAGCTGCTGCCTGCCACCGGGCGGGTGATCGGTATCGACTGGGGCGTGCGCGAGACCGCGACCACCACCAGCGACACCCACGATCTGCCGCACGCCGAGTACGGCAGACGAGCCGCCGCGAAGCTGACCCGGTACGACCGGATGATGGCCCGCCGGAAATCCGCAAAGGGGCGGGCAGCGTCGAAGGGCCACCGCAAGGTGAAGAGGCAGCGCGCCAAGCTGCACAAGAAGGTCGCCCGGCAGCGGCAGGACACAGCCCGCAAGTGGGCCAAGTCTGTGGTCCGCGACCACGACGCCCTTGCGATGGAGAATTTCCGGCCGAAGTTCCTCGCGAAGACCACCATGGCCAGGAAGGCCGCTGACGCCGCCATCGGCGCCACCAAGCAAGCCCTGATCGAAATGGGCCGCAAGCACGGACGCACCGTGCACCTGGTACACCCCGCGCACACCACGATGGACTGCGCGCAGTGCGGAGCGAGAGCCAAGCACGCACTGCCGCTGGGAGAGCGCACATACACCTGCACCGCGTGCGGGGCCGTGTCCCCACGGGACAAGAACTCCGCGCGCGTGATGCTCGTCCGGGCTGGTCTGACCCCGGTTGGCATTGATCGTGGAAGACCTCCCGAGGCGCCGCCCCGGGAGGCTGCGTGAGCCAGAAAATCCCCTCCCTTCAGGGAGGGGAGCAGTCAAGGAATGACAACGACGGGTCGCTGTGCGCGCTTGGCCAGCCGGCCGGCCACCGAGCCGAAGATCCGGCCCACGATGCCGTGCGTCGATCCGACCACGATGGCGTCGGCCGAGTACTCCCGGCCGACCTCCTCCAGCTCGTGGCAGATGTCCCCGCCCCGCTCGACCAGGATCCACGGCACCTCGGACAGATAGTCCGCGCAGGCCAGCTCCAGCCCGAGCACCTCGGTGCGGTGGTCCGGCACGTCCACGAACACCGGAGGCTCGCAGCCGGCCCACACGGTGGTGGGCAGCCGGTTCGCGACATGGACGATGATCAGTCCGGATCCGGAGCGGCGGGCCATACCGATCGCGTACGCGAGGGCGCGCTCACTGGAGGTGGATCCGTCGAATCCCACAACGACTCCGTGCCGGAAGGCCGGATCGCAGTGCAGGCGTGTCTGTTCCACCGCGCGCAGATCGGCGGCCGACGCGGGGTCGGCGAGGCGTTTGCGCTTGCGGTCCGCGGGATCGGAGAATTCGTGACCGGCCATGGGTGTCTCGGCGAAGAGGTCCTTGGAGGAAGCAACAGGGGCGAATTTCGGCGACGCTGGGTGACGGAGCTCTGTCCGGGAAGCATCTTCCCAAGCCCATACCCACCAGGGTACGGCGACACTCCTGTCCTGCACAGGGCAGCACAGGGCTTGCCGCCCTAGGAGAGCGTCCCAGGGAGCATGCCGGAGTGAGCGCGCCTTGGCAATGTCCGCTGTCCCCTACAGCCAGTGACATTCCGGCTCGTTGCCACCCGTGCGCGCAGTGACCGAGCCCGACCCGGCCGCGTTGGGCATGCGACCGACCGTCCAGGAAGAGCCCGCAGGGAGTACGCCGTGCCCGGCCATCCGGTTCACCCCGTCCAGCCAGCCCAGCCGACGCATTCCATCCACTACGCCGACACCGTCGCGCAGTACCCCGCCTCCGCCCGCCCCGCTCTTCACCCGTCCGTGCGTCCCGCCGGGCGCCGTCACGACGACCCCGCGGGTGACGTCGTGCGCTGGGCCGCCTTCAGCTGCCTGCTGGTCCCCGTGGTCCTCGTCGTCTACGGAACATCCTTCGGCGGGGCGGCAGTCGCCACCCTCGGCCTGCTCGCCGTCACGGCCGCGTGCCGGGTGCTGCTGCGCCAGTCGGAGAGGACACTGCGGGCCACGGCCCGGGTCCGGTCGGAGGACCGGATTCCGCCCGGCCACCGGGGCCGGCACTCGCGCGGCGGGTCCGGGACCCACCGGGCGTGCGGACGTTCCGAGCCCGTGTCCCCGCACGACTGACTCATTCGCACACCCACACCCGCACGTTTTCAGCCAACTTCCCGACAGGGTGCCCCCCTTGCCGGAATGTCCCCCCAACCCCCCTACCACCAGCGACGACAGACGCCGGGGGGTGTCTCGACCCTACGGGTACTGGCCACGGCCGGACGTGACGCACCTCCGGCAGGTAGCGGAGCGGAACGCTTCCTGATCGAATGCTTTTCGCCAAGTTGAGAAGTCGACATAGCGGTGCGTGCTGAACTTGTCACGCCGACACCACGGGACGCAGTAGATTCGATCATGTATTTACGGCGGGGGATCCACGTGCAAGGCCGAGGGGAAACGTGCAGGTGCGACCAGACCAAGGAGTCGCGACACCCAAGGGGGGCTTAGCGCCATGAGCCAGGATTCCACCGCCGTCGTCGCAGACGCCGGCCGGAAGCTCGCGGGGCGTCGCCGCAGGGAGATCGTCGCGGTGCTGCTCTTCAGCGGCGGACCGATCTTCGAGAGCTCCATTCCACTCTCCGTGTTCGGCATTGACCGGCAGGACGCGGGAGTTCCACGCTACCGATTGCTCGTGTGCGCCGGTGAGGACGGTCCGCTCAGGACCACCGGCGGACTCGAACTGACCGCGCCGTACGGGTTGGAGGCGATCGCCCGGGCAGGCACGGTCGTCGTGCCCGCGTGGCGTTCCATCACTTCACCACCGCCCCCCGAGGCGCTCGACGCACTGCGTCTGGCGCACGAGGAGGGAGCCCGGATCGTCGGACTGTGCACGGGAGCCTTCGTGCTCGCCGCCGCCGGTCTGCTGGACGGCCGGCCCGCGACGACGCACTGGATGTACGCGCCGACGCTGGCCAAGCGGTACCCGTCCGTCCATGTCGATCCGCGCGAACTGTTCGTCGACGACGGCGACGTGCTCACGTCCGCGGGCACCGCGGCCGGAATCGACCTGTGCCTGCACATCGTGCGCACGGACCACGGCAGTGAGGCGGCCGGGGCTCTGGCCCGCCGGCTCGTCGTACCGCCGCGCCGTTCGGGCGGCCAGGAGCGGTATCTCGACCGGTCGCTGCCGGAGGAGATCGGCGCCGACCCGCTGGCCGAGGTCGTCGCCTGGGCGCTGGAACACCTCCACGAGCAGTTCGACGTGGAGACCCTGGCGGCCCGCGCCTACATGAGCAGGCGCACCTTCGACCGGCGGTTCCGCTCGCTGACCGGCAGCGCGCCGCTCCAGTGGCTGATCACCCAGCGGGTGCTCCAGGCACAGCGGCTGCTGGAGACCTCCGACTACTCGGTCGACGAGGTCGCCGGCCGCTGCGGGTTCCGGTCGCCGGTCGCCCTGCGCGGGCACTTCCGGCGGCAGCTGGGGTCCTCCCCGGCCGCCTACCGCTCCGCCTACCGGGCACGGCGGCCGCAGGCCGACGTGGCCCAGGTGTCCCAGCTCTCGGAGAGCCCGGTCCCGCACCAGCGCACTCCGCAGCCCCAGCGGGCGGCGGCGGCCCTGGCCGCCACGGGCCCGACGGTGACCGAGCTGTACGCCCCGGGCCGGGTCCTGCGGGAACACGCGTAACCCTCACAACGGGTACGGCAAGAGAAGGTCCTCCATCGGTCACCTCCGATGGGGGACCTTCCGCGTGTGCGGCCGGCGACGTGCGATCAGCTCCCCGGATCCCGGGGACCGCATAAGGTGGGACACATGAACGATCGCATGGTGTGGATCGACTGCGAGATGACCGGGCTCTCGTTGACGGACGACGCACTTATCGAGGTGGCCGCACTGGTCACCGACTCGGAGCTCAACGTGCTCGGCGAAGGCGTGGACATCGTGATCCGCCCGCCGGACACCGCCCTGGAGACCATGCCCGACGTGGTGCGCGAGATGCACACGGCCTCCGGACTGCTCGACGAGCTGGCCGGCGGGACCACCCTCGCCGACGCCGAGGCCCAGGTCCTCGCGTACGTACGGGAACACGTCAAGGAACCCCGCAAGGCCCCGCTGTGCGGGAACTCGGTCGGCACCGACCGCGGCTTCCTGCTGCGCGACATGGCCGCGCTGGAGAGCTACATGCACTACCGGATCGTGGACGTGTCCTCGGTCAAGGAGCTGGCGCGCCGCTGGTACCCCCGGGCGTACTTCAACAGCCCCCCGAAGAACGGCAACCACCGGGCGCTGGCGGACATCAAGGAGTCCATCGCCGAGCTGCGCTACTACCGGGAGGCGGTCTTCGTCCCGCAGCCCGGACCCGACTCGGACACGGCGCGGGCCATCGCCGCCAAGCACGTCCTGCCCGGCGGATAGCCACCCCGGAGCGAGGGCGGCGAGAAGGGGGGAGCG
Organism: Streptomyces sp. NBC_00190; assembly: GCF_036203305.1. GTDB lineage: Bacteria > Actinomycetota > Actinomycetes > Streptomycetales > Streptomycetaceae > Streptomyces. The sequence continues at coordinate 3,114,463 of NZ_CP108131.1, forward strand.
AGCACCCTCCCGGACCCTGTACCCTTTTCTTCGGCCGGTCGGTTCTCCGACCGGACATGGTGGGTGTAGCTCAGTTGGTAGAGCACCTGGTTGTGGTCCAGGTGGCCGCGGGTTCAAGTCCCGTCACTCACCCTGCGAGAGGGCCCGGTCCGCGAAAGCGGACCGGGCCCTCTGCGTTTACGTCGGCGCCCCGCCCTCACCCTCGCCCTCGCCCTCGCCCTCAGGACGATTCGCGGACCACCAGCCGGTTCGGCAGCACGACGGCCGCCGCCCCGCCCCCCGGCTTCCCCGAGATCCGCTCCAGCAGCACGCGCGCCATGGTCCGGCCCATCTCCTCGATCGGCTGCCGGACGCTGGTCAGCGGCGGGTCCATGTGCCGGGCCACCACCGAGTCGTCGAAGCCGACCAGCGCCACGTCCTGCGGGATCCGGCGCCCGGCCGCGCGCAGCTCCCGCCGGGCGCCCGCCGCCATCACGTCCGAGGCCGCGAAGACCGCGTCGAGCCCGGGGCGGCGCTCCAGCAGCTCCCGCATGGCCCGGCGGCCGCCGTCCTCGGTGAAGTCGCCGACGGCGATCAGCGGCTCGTCGACGGGGTGCCCGGCGGCGGCCAGGGCCTGGCGGTAGCCGTCGAGGCGGCACTGGGCCCCGTACACGTCCAGCGGGCCGGTGATCGTGGCGATCACGCGGCGGCCCCGTCCGAGGAGGTGGCGTACGGCCTCGGCGGCGCCCGCCAGGTTGTCGGAGTCCACGGAGGGCAGGGGCTCGGCGGCGGAGCGCCGGCCGCTGATCACCGTCGGGATGCCGAGCTCGGCCAGCAGGTCGGGCAGCGGGTCCCCGGCGTGGACGGAGACGAGGAGCACCCCGTCCACGCGGTGCCCGGACAGGTACTGGGCGAGGCGGCGGCGCTCGCGGTCGCTGCCGGCCAGGGTGAGGACGAGCTGGACGTCGGTCTCCGCGAGGGCGGCACCGACCCCGCGGACCACGTCCGAGAAGTACGGCTCGGCGAAGAAGCGGGCCTCCGGCTCGGGAATCACCAGCGCGACGGCGTCGGTACGGTTGGCCGCGAGGGCGCGCGCGGCGCGGTTGGGCACGTACCCCAGCTCCGCGACGGCCGCCTCGACCACCGCCCTCGTATGCTCGCTGACCTTGGAGGAACCGTTGATCACCCGGGAGACCGTGCCGCGCCCGACTCCGGCGCGTGCCGCGACCTCCTCCAGGGTCGGCCGTCCCCCGCTTCGCCCGTGCCCGCTCATGGCTTCCTCCCAGTTGTGAATCTACCTCTTGACGACCGTGGGAGCGCTCCCACACTGTGGCACACGACACCCGGCACGTTCCGTCCTCCAGGGAGGCCCCAGATGCGAGCCCGAAGAAATCTTGTCACCACGGCCGGACTGCTCGGCGCGGCGGCCGTCCTGCTCGCGGGATGCGCGCAGGACCCGGCCGAGACCCCCGGGAAGGGCGCACCGGCCGGCGGCAAGGGCCAGACCACCCTCACCGTCGGGGTCTTCGGGGCCTTCGGCCTCCAGGAGGCCGGGCTCTACGACGAGTACATGGCGCAGAATCCCGGGATCCGGATCGAGCAGACCTCGATCGAGCGCAACGAGAACTACTACCCCCAGCTCCTCACCCACCTGGGCACCGGCAGCGGGCTCGCCGATATCCAGGCCGTCGAGGTCAACAACATCGCCGAGATCACCTCCACGCAGGCCGACAAGCTGGTGGACCTGGGCAAGGCGCCGGGAGTGGACAAGGCCTCGTACCTGCCGTGGAAGTGGGCTCAGGGCACCGCGAGCGCGGCGAAGGGCGGGGCCACGGTCGGCCTCGGCACCGACATCGGGCCGCAGGGGATCTGCTACCGCAAGGACCTCTTCGAGGCGGCGGGCCTGCCGGGCGACCGGGCGGCGGTCGGGGCGCTGTGGGCGGGCGACTGGAACAAGTACCTGGAGGCGGGTAAGGCGTACAAGGCGAAGGCGGGCGAGGGGAAGGCCTTCGTGGACTCCGCCTCGGGCGTGATGGCGGCGGTGACCGGGAGCAGCGCCCAGCGGTTCTACGACGAGCAGGGCAAGGTCGTCTACAAGACCAACCCGGCCGTGCGCGGGGCCTTCGACCTGGCGGCCTCCTTCGCCACCGAGGGGCTGAGCGCCAAGCTCCAGCAGTTCACCCCGGCCTGGGACCAGGGCTTCGCCAACGGCACCTTCGCGACTGTCTCCTGCCCGGCCTGGATGCTCGGCTACATCCAGGACAAGGCGGGCCCGGCGGGCAAGGACAAGTGGGACGTGGCGCCGGCGCCGAAGCCGAGCAACTGGGGCGGCTCGTTCCTGGTGGTGCCGAAGGCGGGCAAGCACGCCGAGGAGGCGGCGAAGCTGGCGGCCTGGCTGACGGCTCCGGCGCAGCAGGCGAAGCTCTTCGAGAAGCGGGGCAGTTTCCCGAGCGCGAGCGCCGCGTACAAGCTGCCGACGGTTTCGGGCGCGCAGCACGCCTACTTCGGCGGCGCCCCGATCGGCGAGATCTTCGCGAAGGCGGCCGAAGGGATCCCGGTGACGGTGGTCGGCCCGAAGGACCTGGTGATCGCACAGAACCTGGCGGACATCGGGATGCTCCAGGTCGACCAGAAGGGCCGCAGCCCGCAGGAGGGCTGGGAGGCCGCGGTGAAGGCGATCAACAACGCCCTGGACCAGTGAGGCGCCCGTGACGGACGAGACGGCTGTCCTGTCCCCCTCGTCCTCCCGCTCCGTGCGGGGGGACGAGGGGGACGGCCGGGGCCAGGTGTGGCGCTCGCGCCGCTACCGCTGGGACCTGCGCTGGAGCCCGTACGCCTTCGTGGCGCCCTTCTTCCTCTTCTTCGCCGCCTTCGGGCTGTTCCCGCTGCTGTACACGGGCTGGGCGGCGCTGCACCAGGTGGAGCTGACCGATCCGGACTCCATGACGTGGGTGGGGCTGCGCAACTTCACCCGGCTGTGGGACGACGAGTTCTTCTGGAACGCGCTGCGCAACACCGTCACGATCGGGCTGCTGTCGACGGTTCCGCAGCTGGCGATCGCCCTCGGCCTGGCGCACCTGCTCAACTACAAGCTGCGCGGCTCCGCCTTCTTCCGGGTGGCGGTGCTCACCCCGTACGCGACCTCCGTGGCCGCGGCCACGCTCGTGTTCGTGCTGCTCTTCGGCCGGGACTACGGGATGGTCAACTGGGCGCTGTCGACGGTGGGTTTCGACGCGGTGGACTGGCAGAACGGCACCTTCGCCTCGCAGCTGGCGGTCTCCACCATCGTGATCTGGCGGTGGACCGGCTACAACGCGCTGATCTACCTGGCGGCCATGCAGGCCGTACCGGGTGAGCTGTACGAGTCCGCGGCGCTGGACGGGGCCTCGCGCCTGCAGCAGTTCATCCACGTGACCGTGCCCTCGCTGCGGCCGACGATCTTCTTCACCTGTGTCGTGTCGACGATCGGCGCGACCCAGCTGTTCGGCGAGCCGCTGCTGTTCAACGGCGGGGCGGGCGCCACGGGCGGCTCGGACCACCAGTTCCAGACGCTCGGGCTGTACCTGTACGAGCAGGGCTGGGTGAACCTGCACCTGGGGCGTGCCTCGGCGATCGCGTGGGCGATGTTCCTGATCCTGCTGGTCATCGCGGGCGCGGCGCGGCTGCTGCGCGGACGGGAGGCTTCCCGATGAGGTCCTTGCGCGCGGGCAGGCTCACGTACGCGGTACTCGTCCTGTTCACCGCCGGCTCGCTCTTCCCGCTGATGTGGACGGCGATCGCGGCCTCCCGCAGCAACACGAGGCTGGCGCAGACCCCGCCGCCGTTCTGGTTCGGCGGGAACCTCGGCCGAAACCTCCAGGTCGCGTGGACCGACGCGAACATGGGCGCGGCCCTGCTGAACACGGTGATCGTGGCGAGCACGGTGGCGGCCGGGACGGTCGTCTTCTCCACCCTGGCGGGCTTCGCCTTCGCCAAACTCCGCTTCCGGGGCCGCCGGCTGCTGATGTCGCTGGTGGTGGGGACGATGCTGATCCCGCCGCAGCTGAGCGTGGTCCCGCTGTACATGCTCATCGCCCGGCTGTCGTGGACGGACCGGCTCCAGGCCGTGATCCTGCCGACCCTGGTCTCCGCCTTCGGGGTCTTCTTCATGCGGCAGTACCTGGCCCAGGCGCTGCCGTCGGAGCTGGTGGAGGCGGCGCGCACGGACGGCGCGAGCTCGCTGCGGATCGTGTGGCACGTGGTGTTCCCGGCGGCCCGCCCGGCCATGGCGGTGCTGGCCATGCTGACCTTCGTCATGGCCTGGAACGACTTCTTCTGGCCGATCGTCGCGCTGACCCAGAACGGCAGCCCGACGGTGCAGGTGGCCCTGACCGGGCTGGGCCGGGGCTACGTCCCCGACCAGTCGGTGATCATGGCGGGTGCGCTGCTGGGCACGCTCCCGCTCCTGCTGGTGTTCCTCGTCTTCGGCCGCCAGATCGTCGGCGGCATCATGCAGGGAGCAGTGAAAGGATGACGACTGTGCCGATGGAGAGCGTGCGGTTCCCGGAGGGGTTCCTCTGGGGCACGGCCACTGCGGCCTTCCAGATCGAGGGGGCCGCCGGACTGCGGGGGCCGTCCATCTGGGACACCTTCTGCCGTACGCCCGGCAAGGTGTACGGCGGCCACACGGGCGACGTCGCCGTGGACCACCACCGGCTGTGGCGCGAGGACGTCCGGCTGATGGCCGGCCTCGGGCTCGGGGCGTACCGGTTCTCGGTGTCCTGGCCGCGGGTGCTCTCCGGCGGGATCGGCTTCTACGACGCGCTCGTCGACGAGCTGCTCTCGTACGGGATCAAGCCGTGCGTGACCCTGTACCACTGGGACCTGCCGCAGGAGCTGGAGAGCGCGGGCGGCTGGCCCGAGCGGGAGACGGCGTACGCCTTCGCCGGGTACGCCGAGCAGGTCGCGAAGACGCTGGGCGACCGGGTGGAGCTGTGGACCACCCTCAACGAGCCCTGGTGCAGCGCGTTCCTCGGCTACGCCTCCGGCGTGCACGCCCCCGGCCGCACCTCCCCCGCCGACTCGCTGCGCGCCGCCCATCACCTCAGCCTGGCGCACGGCCTGGCCGCCGCCGCCCTGCCCGCCTCGGCGCGGGTCGGGATCGCGCTCAACACGAGCGCCGTACGGCCGCTGACCGGCTCGGCGGCCGACCTGGACGCCCGGCGCCGGATCGACGCCCTGGCCAACCGGATCTTCACCGGGCCGCTGCTGCGCGGGGCGTACCCGCAGGACCTGCTCTCGGACACCGCCGCGGTGACGGACTGGTCCTTCGTCCGCCCCGGCGACGAGGCGCTGATCCACCAGCCGCTGGACTTCCTCGGCGTGAACTACTACACCCCGGCGGTGGTTTCGGCGGCCCCCGGCGGGAGCGGCCCGCGCGCCGACGGCCACGGGGCCGCGGAGCACTCCCCGTGGCCCGGCGCCGACGCGGTCGCCTTCCACCAGCCGCCGGGCGAACGGACCGACATGGGCTGGGCGATCGACCCGACGGGCCTGTACGACCTGCTGATGCGCTTCACCGAGGAGGCCCCCGGCCTGCCGCTGCTGGTCACCGAGAACGGGGCCGCGTACGCCCCGGACCTGCACGACCCCGAACGCATCGGCTACCTGGAGGCCCACCTGGCCGCCGTCCACCGCGCCCTGTCGGACGGCGCCCCGGTGCGGGGCTACTTCCTGTGGTCGCTGCTGGACAACTTCGAGTGGGCCTACGGCTACAGCAAGCGCTTCGGCATCGTCCACGTGGACTACGAGACCCAGGCCCGCACCCCGCGCTCCAGCGCCCGCTGGTACGCCCGGCTGGCCCGCGACGGCGTCCTCGGCACCCGGTGACGTACCCGGCCGGCCGGACAGGAGCTAGGGCGAGGAGTGCACCGCGGCCAGACCCTTCGCCAGCTCCTGCGCGTTCATCACCGGACCGACCTCGACCTCAGCGTTGAACTCGTGGAACAGGTCCCATGTCAGCGCCGGCATCAGCGTGCTGTCCTGGAGGTCGAAGACGATCCAACAGGAGCGCACTCCCTCGTGCAGCCCGAAGTAGGCCGCCTCCGGCTTCACCTTGTCCATCAGCGTCTTGATCGCCTGGGGCAGGGCGCCGGTCGTGATGCCCTCGTTGGTGGCGGCAGTGTCCAGGTGGGCGCGGAGCATGACTTTCATGCGTGGCTCCTTCCGTCAAGCCCACCCTCGGCGCGGGTCGGGGGCGCGGCAATATTTGCGCCCCCGTCCGTGCGTCAGGCGCCCTGGACGTGGAAGTTGAAGTCGGTGTGGCCGAGGGTTCCCATCAGGCGGAGCCAGACCGGCAGGAGCATCTCGGTGCCGCGCGCCGCCTCGATGCCGCCGAGGTCGAGGATGCTCCGCTCCGGCCAGCCGAAGGAGTGGAGCAGCTCGCGTGCGGCCTTCTTCGCGTCCGCGTCCTCGCCGCAGACGAAGACGTGGTGCTCGCCCTCGACCCGGGCCGGGTCGACCATGATCCGGCAGTTCATCGTGTTCAGCGTCTTGACCACCCGCAGCCCCGGGAAGGTGCGCTGGATCAGTTCGCCGAGGCTGTCGGTGTTCACCGGGTCCAGGCTCGGCGGGAAGCCCTGCGAGAAGTCGAGGGGGTTCGCGATGTCGATCAGGACCTTGCCGTCGAGGTGCGCGGCGTCCGCCTCCGTCAGGGCGGCGATGCTGACCTGCCCGCCGGTCGCGTTGACCAGGGTGTCGCCCTCCCGCGCGGCCTCCGCGAAGGCGGCCAGCCGCACCCGCGGCTGCCCCGCCTGCCAGCCGGCGTACTCCTCGCGGGCCGCGGTGGCCGCGGGGTCCCGGGTCCCGACGACCACGTCGTGGCCGAGGTCGGCGAGCCTGGCGGCCACCGTCCGGCCGACGATCCCGGTGCCGAGGACTGCGTAGCGCATGCCTGATTCCTTCCGGTCAGCGGTGGCCGGCGCCGGTGGGCGCCGCCCGTTCCAGGATCCCCACGTCGTAGAAGAACCGGTAGCGGTTCGGGGCATCCGGCAGGAACCAGTGGAGGCCCTCCTCGAAGAACACGGCCACCAGGTTGACGGCGATGACCGCGCCCAGGAAGCCCAGTACGAACAATCCGGCCGTCCGCAGGGCCCCCGGCTTGGCAGCCGGGACGGAGCTGTCCGTCGTCGAGTGGCCGAAGGACAGGGCGATGCCGATGGCGACCACCGAGGCCTGGAAGAGGAGCCACGCCCACACGTACAGGTGCAGGCCGAGCACCTCGCTCCCGTACCCCTTGTCCTTCGGCAGGATGTGCAGCATCGTCTGCCGCCAGGACGCGAAGGAGCCGGCGATCAGCGCGACCAGGGACATGCCCCAGCCCATCATGTAGTCGCGGCTGGTCACCGCGCCGTACGCGAGTGCCGTCCGGACGATGTACGCCGCTCCCATCGCCGCCAGCAGCATGAACATCCGCTGCACGATGCAGAGCGGGCAGGGGTGCTCCCACAGTGCGAACTGGTGGAAGAGGCCACCGCAGACCACACCTGTCCAGCCGATGGCGAAGAAGCAGGCGAACCAGTACTGGACCCGGCCGAGCAGGCTGCCCGTCGGCGTCTCCTCCGGGAGGAGGGTGTGCATCACGGCCACCGTCAGTAGCTCAGGGTCAGGGCGAGGCTGCTGTTGACGTGGTGCGCCATCAGCAGGATCACGGCGAGCAGCATGGTCCACCACGCGCCCAGCATGAACGTCCGGGACGTCTCCCGGTACATGGCGATCAGCGTGGCGAGGAGGCCGCCGAAGATGAGGGTGTCCATGCCGCGGACCGTATCGACGGACGGACATACCGCCCACGAGGCGCGCCCCCGGCCCTCCTGCGTTACGTCAGTTGCTGCGCCGCTTGCGCCGGCCGTGCCGGGTTCGCACGCCGCCCGTGCCGAGGGTCCGGCCGTCCAGGGCGATCCAGACCCGCACCTCGGTGCCCCCGAGGACCGAGCGTCCCAGCCGGACGTCGCCGCCGGTCGACTCCGCGACCCTGCGCACGATGTCCAGGCCGAGGCCGGTCGAGCCGTCCCGCCCGCCGTCGTTGCCGCGGCGCAGGGCGGCGTCCGGGTCGGCGATGCCGGGGCCCGCGTCCGAGACGAGCACGATGACCGCGTCCGAGGCGTCGTGGACGTCCACCGCGAAGGGGGTGCCCTCGGGCGTGTGCCGGAAGACGTTGCCGAGCATGGCGTCGAGGGCGGCGGCGAGTTCGGGCCGCGCCACCGGGATCCGTACCGTACGGTCCACCCCCGCGAGCCGCACCTCGCGGCCCTCGTCCTCCGCGAGCGCCGACCAGAAGGCCATCCGGTCGCGGATCACCTCGGAGGCGTCGCACCCGGCGCCGGCTCCGGCGCCCGTGGCGGCGGGCGCGCGCTGTTCCCGGGCCGTGCGGATGATGGTGTCGACCTCGCGCTCCAGCTGCTCCACCGCCGCGCGGGTCTGCTCGGCGGCCGGACCGTCCCCGAGCGAGGCCGCGTTGAGCCGCAGCACCGTCAGCGGCGTCCGCAGCCGGTGCGACAGGTCGGCGGCCAGTTCCCGCTCGTTGGCGAGGAGTTCGACCACCTGGTCCGCCATCGCGTTGAACGCGACGGCGGCCGACCGGAGTTCCTTGGGTCCGCCCTCCGGAACCCGGGCCCCGAGCCGGCCCTCGCCCAGCTGGTGCGCGGCGTCCGCGAGCCGCTCGGCCGGCCGTACCAGCCGGGCGCCGAGGCGGTCGGCGACGGCCACCGAGCCCACGATCAGGGCCAGGGCGACGCCCGCGAGCACGAGCCAGGCGGTCGCGACGCCGTTGCTGACCTCGCTCTCCGGTACGAATACCTCCACCACGGCGATGTCCCCGGAGCCCAGGGCGGTCGGCTGGAGCAGCGTCGAGCCCCCGCCCGCCACCTTGGTCGTGGTGGCGCGCCCGATCCGCCGGGTCTCCGCGACGGCGCGCTCGCCCGCCCGGCCCGTGCCGATGTCCACGGGCCCGCTGTCGCCGATCGCGGGCACGTGGACGGCCATCCGCCGGGCCGCGCCCATCTGCGTGGACTCCACCGCCTTGCGCAGCTGCACGGCGTCGGTGGTGATGGACAGCGTCGGTCCGATGGTCGCGGCCTGCCGCTCGGCGTTGGAGAACGCCCGGTCGCTGGCCATCTCCTGGACGACGAGCCCGAGCGGCACGGCGAAGGCCACGACCACCATGGCCGTGACCGCGAGGCACACCTTGACCAGGGCCCACCTCATCGCGGCATCACCGGGGTGGCTCCAGCTTGACCCCGACACCCCGCAGGGTGTGCAGGTAGCGCGGGCGGGCGGCCGTCTCGCCGAGTTTGCGGCGCAGCCAGGACAGGTGGACGTCGATGGTCTGGTCGTCCCCGTACGACTGCTGCCAGACCTCGGCGAGCAGCTCGCGCCGGGCCACGACCACACCGGGCCGCCCGGCGAGGAAGGCCAGCAGGTCGAACTCCCGCCGGGTGAGGTCGAGCACCGTCCCGTCGAGTTCGGCCTGGCGGCGCAGCGGGTCGATGGCCAGCCCGCCGACGCGCAGGACCCGCGAGGGGGGCTCCGCGCCGGCGGCGGCGCGCGAGCGGCGCAGGACGGCGGCCATCCGGGCCGAGAGGTGCTCCACGGAGAAAGGTTTGGTCAGGTAGTCGTCGGCGCCGTCGTTGAGCAGCCGCACGATCTCCGCCTCGTCGTCGCGCGCGGTCGCGATGATCACGGGCACGTCGGTGATGCCCCGCAGCATCTTGAGCGCCTCCGACCCGTCGAGGTCGGGCAGCCCGAGGTCGAGGATGACCACGTCGAAACCGTGGTGGGCGACCTCGCGCAGCGCCTCCAGGGCGGTGCCGACGCTGCGCACGGTGTGCGAGGCGTCGGTCAGGTGCCGGATGAGGGCGGAACGTACGAACTGGTCGTCCTCGACCACGAGCACACTTGCCATGGCCCGCACGGTAGCCCATACGGAGGACCCACCGGGGTGTCGGGACGCTCTTGTGGCGGGTGGTGCAGTATGTCGCTTGATGCGTAGAGGACTTGTACACGCCATGGCTTGGACGCTGGCGACCGGGGCAGCGGTGACGCTGTCGTGGTGGGGCGTGCACACCGTCATGTCCGGCACGGCCTACGATCGCCCGCTCGCGGTGCCGCTGGCCGCGCAGCCGCTGTCCTCCTCGACCCACCGGGCCGGGCCGTCGCCCTCCTCCCCGGCGCCCTCGCCGAGCCCGTCGGAGTCGCCGTCGCAGAGCCCCTCGGCGTCCCCGTCGCCCACCCCCGACCGGTCCTCGCCGAAGCCGCCGCCCGGCCCGAGCCCGTACCGGCAGCCGGACGCGGGGGCCTCGGGGAACGTGAAGGCCTATCCCGTCTCCGGCGGCCGGGCGGTCTTCGACCTGGGCGCCTCCTCGGCCGACCTGGTCTCGGCGACCCCGGCGGCCGGCTGGCGCATGCAGGTGTGGAAGCAGGACTTCTGGATCCGGGTCACCTTCACCCGGGACGGCCGTGAGGTGTCGGTCTTCTGCACCTGGCACGACCACCCGCCCGTGGTGGAGATCGTCGACCCCTAGTCGAGCCTAGGTCCTGTCGGCCGCCGGGACCGTGCCCACCAGCACGAACTCGTTGTACGGGAAGACCTTGCCCATCGGGCGGGGGAAGGGGAACGAGTAGGTGCGCCGCACGGCGACCCCGGCCCGGGCCGCGTGGCCGCGCAGCTCCTCGAAGCCGACCCAGCGGATGTGGGTGGCGTCGGAGCGGAAGCCGACCTCCTGCGGGGTGATCAGCACGACCGAGCCGCCGGGCTTCACCAGCGGAAGGTACTGGGCCAGCAGCTCGGAGGCGGTCTCCTCGTCGACGTGCTCCAGCACGTGCGCGGCCAGCACGCTGTCGAAGGAGCCGGGCCCGCAGTCCGGGGCGGCGGCCAGCTCGTCGGGGGTGTAGGCGGTCAGCCCGCGCTCGCGGCAGGTCTGCACGGAGTGCGGGTTGTGGTCGACCCCGACGCTGTCCGGACCGCAGTTGAGCAGGTTCCGGCCCAGGCCGCAGCCGATGTCGAGGACCCGGCCCAGCCGTAGCCTCTGCAGGTTCCACCGGTACGGCGCCTGGGTCGGGAGCAGCCGCTTGAGACCGGAGTGCTCCAGGCGGGCGAGCCGCGCGGTGTAATCGGACGTGGCGGTGCTGGGGGCGGGGGAACCGTGAGGGGCAGGGGAATCAGACATCGTCGGCCGTCTCCTGAGCGCGTCGTAGGAAGGGCAACCCTCCTAGGAATCAACACACTACGCATGGAATGCCGCCCTTCGGGAGTCCTCTTGGGATCCGGCTTGATCAATTGTCCGAAGGCCGCCGGAAGAGCTGCCGCAGGAGCCGGTCCCAGACCTCTCGCAACCTCCTAGCGGAAGACCGAGGGCGGCGGCTGCGGCGAAGCCACCGCCGAGGCGTCGGCGACCGGCGCGGCGCCGCCCGTGAAGTCCGCCAGGGCCCGGCCGTGCTCGACCCGGCCCGGGTGCGGGTCGCTCGCGACCCGGCGGGTGAATTCCGCGACGGGCAGCTCACGGTCGGCCGCCACCAGTACCGCGTTGCCGAAGCGCTTGCCCCGCCACACCACCGGATCGGCCGCCAGTGCCAGCTCCGCGAACCGGGACGCGGCCGTCGCGACCTGCCCCCGCAGGTGCGCCAGCGGCGGACCGTCCGCGAGATTGGCCACGTACCACCCGGTGGACGCGAGGGCACGGCGTACGTCGTCCAGGAACTCGGTGCTCGTCAGGTGCGCCGGGGTGCGCGCACCGCTGAACACGTCCGCTATCACCAGGTCCGCCCAGCCGTCCGGCACCTTGGCCAGGCCCGCCCGGGCGTCCACCGCGCGGACCCGGACCCGCGCCTGCGGATCCAGCGGCAGGTGTTCCCGTACGAAGGCCACCAGCTCGGCGTCTATCTCCACGATCTGCTGGGTGGAGCGGGGGCGGGAGGCGGCGGTGTAGCGGGCGAGGGTGAAGGCGCCGCCGCCCAGGTGCACCACGTTCAGGGGCTGCCGGGCGGGCGCGACGAGGTCGATCAGGTGGCCGATCCGCCGCTGGTACGCGAAGTCCAGGTACCCGGGGTCGGCCAGGTCCACGTGCGACTGCGGGGCGCCGTCGATCAGCAGGGTCCAGGCGTCCGTACGCTCGCGGTCGGGCTCCAGCTCCGCCCGCCCGCCGGCCACCTGCCCGACGACCGCCTCAGCGCCGCCGCGCCCGCGCTGCTCGGCCCTGCCTCTGCCCTTGCTTCTGTCCTTGCTCGCCACTCACCCATTGTCGCCGGTCAGCGGCTGTCCAGCGGCGTGCGGTCACCGGCGGCAGCCGTCAGCGGAGGTCGTCAGCGGCAGCCGTCAGCGGCCTCGATCAGCCGGGCCGCCTCACCCAGCGCCGCGCGCAGCACCTCGGGGTCGGTGACCGGCCCGACGGCCTCCGGCGGGAGCAGCCAGCCCGTGTCCCCCGCGATGGGCGAGGCCTGGTCGCCGAAGCGCATCCCGCGCCCGTTGGTCTGCGTACACGCGCTGCCCGGCAGGTCCCAGGCGTCGGCGGTGCCGGGCGGCACGAGGAAGCCGAGGGTGTCGCCGGATCCGTCGTGCAGGACGGGTCCGACCCCGTCGGCCACCTGGCTGGCGGCCCGGCGGATGATGTCGACCGCCTCCAGCCCCTGCCGGGCGGGCACGGTCACCAGGTCCGGAGCGGCGGTCGCGGTCGCACCGGGCTCGGGCGCGGTGTTCGTTCCAGTGCTCTCCATGCCGGCCTCCACCAAGGGAACCCCTCCTCGATCCGCGTACGAGCCGGGAGCGGGCAGTCGCCTCCCACTCCGCATGGGTTCAACGCACGGGAACGTCAACGGGTGCGGCGGCAAGACGCCGCAAAGGATGGCAGTTCATGGCGGATCGTGGGTGAGATATCCGTTTTGTAGCCAATAATCGCGTGAACGACCTCTCGCTGGCGGTACGTTCATGCGCGCCGGGCCGCACCCTCACACGTCACGCACCGGCGCTGCGTTCCTTGCCAGAGAGGCCACGTCCATGGCGGCGTCCCCCCACTCACCCAACTCCACGTTCCGGCGGCTGCGCGGGCAGCACTCCCCGGCCGAGTTCGCGGCGCTGGTGCGCCGGGCCGCCAAGGAGATCGGAGAAACGGTTTCCTGCGACGCCCGCTACATCGGCCGCGTCGAATCCGGCGAGATCCGCTGCCCCAACTACGCGTACGAGCGGGTCTTCCTGCACATGTTCCCCGGCCGCGCCCTGGCCGACCTGGGCTTCTCACCGCGCGAGGCCGTACGCGGCCGCTCGGCGCAGCAGGGCCCCCGTACCACTTCCCACCTCACCAGTTCCAAGGAGAGCGACGTGCTGCGTCGCGCGTTCATGGCGGGCGGCTCCGCGACCGTGGCGGCCGCGACGATCAGCCTGACCCTGCTCGGCGACACCCGCCGACTGCCCTCCCGCGCCGGCGAGTCCGCGGCCGCGGCCGTCGAGGACGCCGTACGCCAGATCCGGCTGCTCGACGACCGGCACGGGGCGGACGCCCTGTACCGCAGGGCCGCCGAGCCGCTGCGCGCCGCCTACGCGCTGCTCGACGCGGGGGCGACGCGGCAGTCCACCGAGGACCGGCTGCACGCGGGCGCCGGCGAACTGGCCGTCTCGGTCGGCTGGCTGGCCCACGACTCCGGCCGGTTCGACGACGCCCGCTCGCACTACGCGGAGGCCCTCGCGACGGCCCGGGTCTCGGGGGACGCGGGCCTGGAGGCGCACGCGTTCAGCAACATGGCCTTCCTGGCCCGGGACTGCGGCCGCTCCCGCGAGGCGGTACGGGCGGCCCAGGCGGGCCGCCGCGCCGCCCGCTCCCTGGGTTCCCCGCGGCTGCTGTCGCTGCTCGCGCTGCGGGAGGCGGGAGGCTGGGCGGGCCTGGCCGACCGCAGGTCCTGCGAGGAGGCGCTGACCCGGGCCCACACGGAGTTCTCCCGGGGCGCGGCGGGCGCGGACCCCGAGTGGATGTCCTTCTTCGGCGAGGCCGAACTGGAATCGCTGGAGGCCAGGTGCTGGGCGACGCTCGGCGAGCACGCCCGCGCGGCCCGGCACGCCCGCCGGGCCGCCGACCTCCAGGATCCGCACTTCGCCCGGAACGTGGCCCTCTACACCGCCGAGCTGGCCGGTGACCTGGCCCACGCGGGTGCCCCCGACGAGGCGGCCTGGGCGGGCGGCCGGGTACTGGACCTGCTGGCCGAGGTGCAGTCCACCCGGGTCCGCTCGATGCTCGCGGAGACGGCCCGCGCCCTGGTGCCGCACCAGCGCTCACCTCGCGTGGGCGCCTTCCTCACCCGGCACGCGGCCGTCTGACGGCGGCGCCGGCGACCGGGCGCCCGCCGCGCGGCCGACCGGCTACGCGTCCAGGTGCCCGGTGTCGTTCCAGCGCTCCAGCGCGGGGGCCCCGTAGGCCCAGCCGAGCACCGACAGCGAGGTCGGCTCCAGCCGGATCCGGGCGCCGAAGGAGGCCTCGAAGCCGAGCCAGCGCGCGGCCAGCGTGCGCAGGATGTGCCCGTGCGCGAAGACGAGGACGTCGCGCTCCGCCGAGCGGGCCCAGGCGACCACCTCGTCCGCGCGCGCCGCGACATCGGCGACGGACTCGCCGCCCGGGACCCCGTCCCGCCAGATCAGCCAGCCCGGGCGGACCGCCTGGATCTCGGCCGGAGTCATGCCCTCGTAGTCCCCGTAGTCCCATTCCATCAGCGCGTCCCACGGCTCCGCCCGGACCCCGAAGCCCGCCAGGTCACAGCTCTCGCTCGCACGGACCAGCGGGCTGGTGCGGACCTCCACCCCGGGCAGGCCCCGCCACGGGTCACGGGCCAGCCGCTCGCCGAGCAGCTTGGCGCCCCGCTTGCCCTCCTCCAGCATCGGTACGTCCGTGCGTCCCGTGTGCTTGCCGAGCTGGGACCACGCCGTCTGGCCGTGGCGGGCCAGCAGGATGCGGGGGGCCATGTGAGTTCTCCCGGTGCGGTTCGGACGATTTCGCGCACTTTTACGCTCATTCCGTCGTCCGCACATCATCCAACACTTGAACTGCGGGCTGCCCAGCCGCCCATTCCGCCATAAGTCCACGATTGTCAGTGGCGGATGGGACACTTCCGCCCGTGAGCTCCTACCCGCCCAGCAGCGCTCCGCAGACGACACTGCGGCAGCGGCTCGCCGGCCTGCGCGGCCCGGCCGTGCCGCCCCGCCCGCTCGACGCCCGGGCACTGGCGGCGCTCGCCGCCAACCCCGGCTGCGGCAGACGCGCCCTCCTCGACGGCGCCGGTGTGGACAAGACCGTCCTCGCCTCGGCGCTCGGCTCCCCCGCCCCCTTCGGGCAGTCGCAGTTCGCCATCGT
This sequence comes from Streptomyces sp. NBC_00190, assembly GCF_036203305.1. Classification (GTDB taxonomy): domain Bacteria; phylum Actinomycetota; class Actinomycetes; order Streptomycetales; family Streptomycetaceae; genus Streptomyces. Next base: position 3,129,807 of record NZ_CP108131.1, read on the forward strand.
CCGCGGGAACTCCTTCGAGGCCAAGATCAAGGGCGACGGCGGATCCGAGCTGCTGCGGCTGGTGTACGAGCACCTCGGCGCCGGGTCCGAGCCCCCCGGACGGGGCGCCCTCGTCCCCGACCTGACCGCCGCCGGCCCCGAGGGCCGTGCCGCGCGGACCGCGCTCGCCCTGCGCGAGGCCACCGCCGCCGGGCGGGACACCGGGGCCTGGACCCTGCTGGACCACCCGATGCTGGCCCTGGAGGTGGCCGGCTCCCCCGCCTACCTGGAGCCGGACGCCGTCGTCGTACACCCCGACGGCCGCTGGACCGTCGTGGAGATCAAGTCCTTCCCGATGATCGACGGATCCGCCGACGCCGCGAAGGTCGGCGCCGCCGCCCGCCAGGCCGCCGTCTACGTGCTGGCCCTGGAGAAGACCGCTGCGAAACTGGCCGGCGCCGAGGTCGGCCACACGGTGCTGCTGGTCTGCCCCAAGGACTTCTCCAACCTGCCCACCGCCGCGCCCGTCGACATCCGCCGCGAGCACTCCGTGACCCGGCGCCAGCTGGACCGGCTGACCCGGGTCGAGGAGCTGGCCGCGGCGCTGCCCGACGGGCTCAGCTTCGACCCGGCGCGCACCGCCGAGGAGCTGGCCGAAGCCGTCTCAGCGGTGGACGCCGCCTACGCCCCCGAGTGCCTGGCCGCCTGCGAGCTGGCCTTCCACTGCCGGGAGCAGGCCCGCGCCGCCGACGAGGTGACCGCACTGGGCCGTTCCGTACGGGGCGAGCTGGGCGCGCTGACCACCGTCGGGGCGGCCCTCGCGGCAGCCGCCGGGCACGGCCCCGCCGACGATCCCACCGCCGAGGCGCTGCGCCGGGCGGCCCGGCTGCGCTCCGAGGCGCTGGAGGCGTCCGGATGACCCTCCTCGGCACCCTCGCCCGGCTGGAGGCCGTCCGCACCGGCCGGGCCCAGCCGCTGGCGACGGTTCGGCACCGGCACCTCGGCGAGCGCCCGCTGGTCCTCGTACCGCTGACGACCGCCGGTGAGACCGGGGCCCCGCTCGGCGCGCTGGTCGGCACGGACCCCGGGGAGCCGCGGCTGCTGGTGGTGCCCCAGCCGCGCGACCGGAACCTGCGCTGGGCCTTCCTGGCCGACCTCGCCGACGAGGTGCTGCCGTACGTCGACTCGTACGGCGACGAGGTCGAGCTCGTGGAGCGCAACGAGACCGACCCGGAGACGGGCCGCAGGACCAAGGTCGAGGCGGAGCTCTGCCTGGACGCGCCGCAGCTGGTCGTGCCGAGCCGGGCGGGCATCGAGTACGTACGCCTGCTGGGGCGGTCGATGCGGTTCCGGCGGACGGCCGAGGAGGACCCGGAGAACCCGTATCCGGCGCCCGCGCGGGTGCCGCTGCTGGGGCGCTGGTTCACGCACTTCGGCGAGCGCTCCCGCGTCCCCGGATCCTCGATGCTGCTGTCGGCGACGGAACTGCTGGGCCGGCACTGGGCCAGCGGCCAGAGCAACCTGGAGGACCAGCACCTGGGCGCGCTGCTGTCCTGGATAGCTCCCCCGGAGGGCGAATCCGGCGCCGGGGCGGCGCTGCGGGCCGAGCTGTCCCGGGACCGGGACGGCCAGTTGCTGGTCCCGCCCGCCGGACCGGCCACCGACCCGGCCTTCGACAACCGGCTCCTCGCCCCCGCGATGGCCCGCTACGACGCGGCGCGCACCGCGGACGACCCGGAGGCGGTGGAGCGCGCGGAGCGGGCGCTCCGGGGGCTCGTCGTGGACCAGATGCGACCCACCTGGGACGCGGTGTGGCAGTCGTTGGAGCTGCTGCGCGCGCTGCCCGCCGGAGCCCGGGCCGAGGAGCGCTGGACGCGCGACCGCTGGTCGTACACCGGCCACCGGGACCGGGTCCGGGCGGGCGAGCCCCCGCAGCCGCGCCGCGACGACGCGGTGACGGCGGCGCAGAAGCTGGCCACCCGGGAGACCGAGCAGGTGCGGCTCGACGCGCAGGAGGCGCTGGACGACCCCCTGGTGATGGCGGGCCGGCGGCTGACGGGCGAGGCCTTCGCCGGCGAGGTCACCGAGGTGGTGATGGAGTGGACGGAGTCGAAGCGGCCGAGCCCGCGCCCGCTGGTGACGGTGGTCACGGAGGACCGGCCGCAGCTCGCGGAGGGCGGCGGCGGGAAGGTGTTCCGCTCGCTGGACGGCCGCCCGCAGTCGGCCGCCTTCGTACGCTACGAGGAGGACGGGCAGGTCGTGCTGCGGCTGCTGGACAAGATGGGCCGCGGCAAGGAGCCGGAGCCGGGCTCGGTGCCGGAGAAGGGCGACCGGGTGTGCTGGACGCTCTTCGAGCACGACGCGCGCGGCGGCCCGAAGCTCCCGGACCCGGAGCAGACACCGTGGACGCACGGCGGCCCGCCCGGACACCTGACCGCCCCCGCACTGCCCGACCCCGTGACCGCCGAGGACGTGCTGTGAACTCCTTCGACCCGGGGGCCGCGGCCGCCCAGGCGACCGCCGCCATCCTGCACGACACCCTGCACGGGGCCGAGCGGGGCGTGGTCGTCGACTCCCCGCCCGGCGCCGGCAAGTCCACGCTCGTCGTCCGGGCCGCCCGGGAACTGGCCGCGGCCGGGCGTCGGCTGATGGTGGTCGCGCAGACCAACGCGCAGGTGGACGACCTGGTGCTGCGGCTCGCCGACAAGGACCCGGAGCTGAAGGTGGGCCGGCTGCACAGCAGCGACGGGGACGCCTACGACCCGGCGCTGCGCGAGCTGCCCTCGGTGACGCTCTCCGCCAAGCCGGGTGACCTGGCGGAGCTGCCGATCACCATCTCCACGGCGGCTAAGTGGGCGTTCGTCAAGGACGCCGAGCCCTGGGAGCACGCCATCGTCGACGAGGCGTACCAGATGCGCTCCGACGCGCTGCTGGCCGTGGCCGGGCTGTTCGAGCGGGCGCTGTTCGTGGGCGACCCGGGGCAGCTGGACCCCTTCAGCGTGGTGGGCGCGGAGCAGTGGGCGGGGCTGTCCTACGACCCGTCCGCCTCGGCGGTGACCACCCTGCTCGCCCACAACCCGCAGCTCCCGCAGCACCGGCTGCCGGTTTCGTGGCGGCTCCCGGCGACGGCCGCGCCGCTGGTCTCGCGGGCGTTCTACCCGTACACGCAGTTCCGCAGCGGTACGGGCCCCGGTGAGCGGCGGCTCTCGTACGGGGTCCCCTCGGACGGGTCGGGCCCGGACCGGGTCCTGGACGAGGCCGCCGAGGCGGGCTGGGGCCTGCTGGAACTGCCCGCGCGGCACACGCCGCGCACCGACCCGGAGGCGGTCCGCGCCGTGGCCCAAGTGGTCCGCCGGGCCCTGGACCGCGGAGCGGTGACCTCCGACGAGCAGTCGCCGGAGCCGGCCCCGCTGACCGCGGACCGGATCGCGGTGGGCACCGCCCACCGGGACCAGGCGGCGGCCGTCCGCGCGGCGCTGGCCTCGCTGGGCGTGACCGGGGTGACCGTGGACACCGCGAACCGCCTCCAGGGCCGCGAGTACGACCTGACCGTGGTGCTCCACCCCCTGTCGGGCCGCCCGGACGCGACGGCCTTCCACCTGGAGACGGGCCGCCTGTGCGTGCTGGCCTCCCGCCACCGGCACGCCTGTGTGGTGGTGGCCCGGGCGGGCATAGCGGAACTCCTGGACGACCACCCCTCGACGGAGCCGGTCCAGCTGGGCGTGACGGTCAAATTCCCGGACGGCTGGGAGGCCATGATGGCCACGTGGGATTTCTGGTCGAACCACCGCGTCCGGTGGCGGCCGTGAGCCGAGGCGCCCCGCCACGCCCGACGCCGACCCGGGTGCGGCGCCCCGACCGCCGGACGGAGTCCGGCACGCCGCCGGAGGCGGCCAATGGATACAGCCCGGATGGATGGGAAGCGAACCATTCCGTCCTGGCGCACCTCGCGGAGCACCGGGTGCGCTGGAAGCCGTAGGGAATCAGGACTTCCGCTCGATGCCCATACGGGTGCGCAGGGCCTCGCCCACCTCGGCGAAGGTGCGCAGTTGCTCCGGGGTCAGGATGTCGATCAGGTGGCGGCGTACGGACTCCACGTGGAGGGGGGCCGCCGAGGTGATCGCGCTCACGCCGGTCCCGGTCAGGACCACCTCCGCGCCACGGGCGTCGGCCGGTACCTCCTCGCGGCGGACCAGGCCCCGTTGCTCCATTCGGGTGAGCTGGTGGGACAGCCGGCTGCGCGACCACTGCATCAGGACGGCCAGGGCGCTGATCCGCATGCGGTGGCCCGCCGTGGAGCCGAGCACCGACAGGACGTCGTAGTCGGCTTCGGAGAGGCCGCTGTCCTGGTTGAGGTCGCGCGCGATACCGGCATTGACCAGGGGAAACATCCGCCGCCAGGCGTACCAGGCATCCATCTCGGGCTCGGTGAGCCAGCGGGGCTCGGGTGCGGTCATGGGGGCACTCTAATCAGATTGATGACACATCACCTATCTGGTTGACACGTCACACACCTCCGGGTTTTATAGGTGACACGTCAACAACCACCGAACGGGGAACCCACTCCTATGACCCGCCTGCACGTCATCTCCGCCGCCACCCGCCCCACGTCCGCCGGCCGCCCGCTGTCCCGGTGGGTCACCGAGCAGGTCCGTGCGCGGGGCGGCTTCGAGGTCACTCCCGTCGACCTCGCGGAGATCGCACTGCCCTTCCTGGACGAGCCGGAGTACGCCTCCACCGGGGTCTACACCCACCAGCACACCCGTGACTGGAGCGCCGTGGTCGACTCCGCGGACGCCTTCCTCTTCGTCCTGCCGATGTACAACGGCGGCTACACCGCCCCCTTCAAGAACGCCATCGACTTCCTCTACAGCGAGTGGCGCGACAAGCCGGTCGGCCTCGTCAGCTACAGCGCGGGCCCCACCGGCGGCGCCCCGGCCGCCGAGATGCTGCTGCCCGTGCTCACCCGCCTCGGCATGCGGCCCGCCGAGCGGTCCGTCGCGATCCCGGGCATCTCCAAGCTGGTCGGGCCGGAGGGGTTCACCGCTCCGGAGGGGCTCGCGGGCGAGCTGGCCGGCGTACTCGACGACGTGGCGGAGCTGGCCGCGCGCCGCGCCGCGGAGACCGTCACGGCGTGACGTACCGCGCCGCGGTCGGCCATCTGCTCGACTCCCCCGCCACGGGGCCCGCACGGCTCCTCCCGCACCTCACGGGCCGTACGGACGTTCCATCCGGGCGCTGTGCGCTCTTGCGCGGCGTTGGACAATGGACGGTGGCCCGGAAGGATTTCGCACGCAGCAGGAGGACGCGCATGGCAGAGCCCGAGCGGACCGAGCGGAGGCTGCGGCCCGCACCGCTGCTCTTCGAGCCCTCGGAGGCCGCCACGGACCCGGAGCACTTCTTCGACCTGGAGAGGATCGAGGATCCTCGCGAGCTGCTGGCCCGCGCCACCGAGCTGACGCTGGCCTTCCGGGCCGCGCAGGAGCGTGCGGTGGAGTTCCAGGCACTGGCGGCGGCGCAGCTGGCGGACCCGCGGCGGTTCGACCGGCTCTCGCCGGCGGCGATCGCGGAACGGGCGGAGTGGACCGAGGACTACGCCCTCAAGATGATCGAGTTCGGCGAATCCCTGCAACACGGCCTGGACGTGCCCTGACGGATCCGGTCCCCGCACCGCCGGGCGCGGCGGTGCGGGGATGCGGCGGCGCGGCATATGCGGGGCGCAACATACCCCAGCAACAGCCACCCTGTCCCGGTTTCCGGTAACTCCTGGAAACCGGGATGTCACGCCGGGTAGATCTGGCATATGACGACCCTGACGACGGCTCCCGGCTGCCCGGCCCTCGACGCACGCACCGCCCCCGCCACCCACGTCACCCCGCAGGGCGCCGCGTGGCTCGTCTCCGCGTGCGCCGATCCGCGGCGCACCCTCGCCGCCTGGGAGGCCCGGCCCACCGCGAACGCGGTGCTGCCCTGCGGGAGCGCCTTCGACGTCGTCAACGTCCCGGCCGTCCTCGGGCGCCGCGTGCTGGACCTGCTCTGGGCCGAGGGTCCGGGCTGCGGCCCGGTCGCCGTGCACCGGGGCCGGATGCTGCTCTTCGCCGCCGCGGGCACCGCCCACCGGCTGCCCGCCCTGCTGGCGTGGGAGGAGTGGGGAGGCTCCCGTACCGTCCCGGCACCCCTGTGCCACGGGCACGGGGACGCCGTCACCGTGCCTCCGCTGGCCGACGCCCCCGGCCCCTCGCGCTGGCTCGTCGCCCCCGACGCGCGCCTGCCGTGGCTCCCCGGGCCCGAGGCCCTCCTCTGGGCGTTCGTCCGCGCCGCCCGAGCTGCGGATATCGATTTTTCGTTCCGCGGATCCGGATGCTAATGTCTACGACGTCAGCAAGCGCCGCTAGCTCAGTTGGTTAGAGCAGCTGACTCTTAATCAGCGGGTCCGGGGTTCGAGTCCCTGGCGGCGCACAGACGGAGGAAGGCCCCCACTCAGCAGAGTGGGGGCCTTCTTCGTATCCGCTCGCCTTCGCGCTCCTCCGTCACGTCGTGATCTTCACGGTGTACGCACCCGACGGGGTGCGGTCCGCCACCTCGATCGTGATCCGCTCCCCCGGCACGGTGTACGTCTCGCCCACCTCCAGCGGCGCGTCCGCCAGCGGCGGGTACACCGAGCGGTCCCAGCACGCCTCCGTCGACGGATGGGCGTCCAGGACCTCGATCGGGCCGCCGCCCGAGGCCGCCTCATTGCGGACCCGGTAGACCAGGACCCCTTCCGTGCAGGTGTCCCCATCGTTGCCGGCGGAGCCCCGCGCCTCGACGGCGATCGCGCTGCCGGGGCCCGTACGGATCACGGCGAGCCGGGTCCCGCCCGTACCGCCCCGCACCGGGACCTCCGCCAGCGGCTGCAGGGTGTGCAGCGAGGAGCCCGACCGCACGCAGTCCACCTGGGCGGGGTCCAGCCAGCCCAGCTTCCACTTGTGCCAGGCGAAGAGGTCCGGCGACATCCCGAACTGGCTGCCCATGACGTCCCAGTCGCCGACGTAGGTGTCCCAGTCGCCCTTGCCGTCGCTCGGCCGGTGGTAGAGGTCGGGCAGGTCGAAGACGTGCCCGGTCTCGTGCGCGAGCACGTTGCGGTCCGGCGGGTGCCGCTCGAAGACGGTGACGATCCGCCGCAGGTCCGTGCCGTCGGCCCGGAGCGGGCGGTCGAAGTTGACGACCTTGGTGGCATCGGAGTCCACCCCGGGCGCGTCCGGGTCGGCGACGAAGTAGACGACGTCGAACTTGGCGAAGTCCACCTCGGGGTCGGCGGCGGCCACCGCGTCCCGCAGGTAGGCCGCCCGGTCCTCGGGGGCCCAGTCGCGCTGTATCCCGTACGCGGCGGCCGGCTTGGGCATCCGGATCCACTGCTTCTGCGGGTGCGGGACCAGGTTGAACCTGCCGTACGAGGCCCGCTCGAAGAAGTCGCTGGTGGCGGGGAAGTAGTCGCCGGCGATCTCTTCGGGCCGCAGGGTGGTCCGGTGGTCGGGGAAGGAGAGGAAGACCATGACCGCGTCGAGGGTGCGCTCGGGCCGCGGGTAGGCGCGGTTCCAGGTGTCGAGGCCCAGCGAGTGATGGGCGTCCGTACGGGTCAGCGCGCACGGCCCGGCCCCGGGGGCGGCCACCGCGGGCCCCGCGACGAGCGACATGGCGGCGAGTGCCGTCAGGGATGTGAGCGCTGCCGCCGCACTTCGGATGCGGGAGCGGTCCACTCCCCCGGGTGTCTCCTGTCGCGGCACATCGACCTCCGGTGGTGGATTCGTACCATCTCGTCCACCTTGAGGCGCTTGTCTTACTAATGCCCTGTTCCGCTGCCCCACACGAGTGAGCGATACGGCAAGCCGGTGACCCCCGGGATTCACGCGGTTGCCTACAGAACGTCACGCCCGATCACGCGGGATCAGCAGCCGCCCCCGCACGCTCAGAGCCGCGCAGAAACGATCAACCGATCTTGGTCGGCCAATCCGTCATCACACCGAACTCCCGCCCCTCACACGGCGACGCCGCTGGATGAGGCCTCCCGGCAGCCTCTATGATCGGCACACTTTCCTGCACGGACACTCACGAGCACTGCGGGGCCAACGGTGGGCGGAACCTCAGAAGGAACCGGTTCGGCGGCCGACAGCATCCGATCGGCCACTACGGAGCGTCACGGAGCAGTGTCGGCGACGGCAGCCCCGTCGCGGACCCCGCCGCGGGACGAGTCCGAACGGCGCGACTACCGGGCCGCGTTCAACGCGGCCCACCTCCCCATGGCCGTCGTCGACCGCGACGGCTACGTCGTGGCCGCGAACCAGGCCTTCGCCGGCCTGCTCGGCGCCGAGCCGCACGCACTCGTCCACCGGTGCGCCGCCGACCTGGTGGACCTGGCCGCCGAGGCCCGCACCTGGGCCGCGTACCAGGAGGTGCTCCGCGGGCGGCAGGCGCGGCTGCGCTGCACCCGCCGCCTCAAGCACCCCGACGGGCACTCGCTGTGGACCGAGGTCACCCTGGGGCCCGTACCCGGGACCGGCGACGTCCTGCTGTCCGTCGCCGACATCAGCGACCGGCGCGACCTCCAGGCCCGCCTGCGGCACCTCCAGATGCACGACCCGGTCACCCGGCTGCCCAACCGGGCGCTGTTCTTCGAGCGGCTCTCCGCCGCCCTGGAGGCGTCCTCGTACGACCACGGCGGCGGCACCGGCCGGATCGGGCTGTGCTACCTGGACCTCGACGGGTTCAAGGCGGTCAACGACACCCTCGGCCACCGGGTCGGCGACCGGCTGCTCGCCGCCGTCGCGGCGCGGCTGACCCAGTGCGCCGACCAGTCCGGGTACGGGCGCACGAGCGGGCACCTGGTGGCCCGGCTGGGGGGCGACGAGTTCGCCCTGCTCGTCGAGGACTCCACCGGCACCGAACAGCTCGCGGACCTGGCGCGCGGCGTACTGGCCGCCCTCCAGGAGCCGTTCGACCTGGCCGGTCAGCGGCTGTCGGTCTCCGCGTCGATCGGGGTGGTGGAGCGGGCGACCGCCGGGACCTCGGCGACCGGGCTGATGCAGGCCGCCGACACGACCCTGTACTGGGCGAAGGCGGACGGCAAAGCCCGCTGGACCCTCTTCGACCCGGAGCGCAACGCCCACCGCGTGACGCGGCAGGCCCTGTCCTCCACCCTCCGGCCTGCCGTGGAGCGCGGGGAGTTCGAGCTGGAGTACCAGCCTCTGGTGGACCTGGAGAGCGGGGCGGTGCGCGGGGTGGAGGCGCTGGTGCGCTGGGTCCACCCGCAGTTCGGCACGCTCACGCCGAATCGGTTCATCGGAATTGCGGAAGAGGACGGATCCATCGTCCAGCTGGGGCAGTGGGTGCTGCGCACGGCCTGCCGGCAGGCGCGGCGCTGGCAGATCGAGCAGCCCAGCGACTCCCCGGTCTTCGTGTCGGTCAACGTCGCGGTGCGCCAGGTGTGGGACTCGGACCTGGTGGGCGATGTCGCGGAGATCCTGGCCGAGACCGGGCTGGCGCCGCAGCTGCTCCAGCTGGAGCTGACCGAGTCGGCCGTGATGGGCTCGGCGGGCCGGCCGCTCCAGGCCCTCCAGGCGCTGAGCGACATGGGCGTGCGGATCGCGATCGACGACTTCGGGACCGGGTACTCGAACCTGGCCTACCTCAGCCGGCTGCCGGTCTCGGTGCTGAAGCTGGACGGCTCCTTCGTACGGGGCTTCCGCTACGAGGAGGGCGCGCACCCGAATCCGGCCGACGAGACCATCGTCGAGGCGCTGGTCCAGCTCGCGCACCGGCTGGGTCTGACGGTGACGGCGGAGTGCGTGGAAACCGCCGGGCAGGCGGCCCGGCTGCGCCGTGTCGGCTGCGACACGGGGCAGGGCTGGCTCTACTCCCGCGCGGTGGCCCCGGACGTGATCGCCCGCATGATCGGCCGCCAGGCGGCGGCCGCGGCCGCTGCCTCGGATTCCGCTTCGGCTTCCGCCGCCGCACAGCCCGACGAGCCCGCCCCGCACCCCCTCGTCTGAGAACCGGGAGGGGCACGGGGCGGGCGGGCCGGGGTACGTGCTATCCGTTGACGACCTTGTCGTAGCGCAGGGCGACGTAGCCCGAGGCGGCGTGGCCGGCGATGCGTCCGTCGCTGCCGCCGTTGAGGTAGTCCTGACCGCGCATCATGTCGTCCGCGGTGTTGGCCTCGTGGATGTACGAGAACTTGCCGGCGGCCTTGTCGACCCACTTCTCGAAGAGCACCACGTGCCCGTCCTGGGTGTTCAGCGCGTCACCGGGCAGGAGGTCGGACTTGGAGATGGTGCTGCCGACGCCCGGCAGGCTGTAGGTCGTGTAGCTGCTGTCGGCGTGCCAGACCATGGAGACGAAGCCGGAGCAGTCGGTGCGGTAGGTGTGGTCCCCGTCCGGGTCGGTGGCGTAAGCACCCTGGTTGTAGGGGATGTCGCGGTTCAGCCAGTTCACGGCGCGGCTCATGATCTCGCTGCGGGCGATCTGCCCACCCTTGCTGGAGGGGGTGGGAGTGGGGGGCGCCGGCGGCTGGTAGGTGCAGTCGTTGGCGAAGGCGGAGAGCAGGGTCTGGGTCCAGCCGCTCGCGTCGACCGGGTCGTTGGAGTGGTAGGCGATGTCGCTGCCCTTGCCGTCCGTGGGGTCGGCGTCGTGGTACCAGTACATCCCGCCGTTCGTACGGCCGTAGTAGAGGCCGCCGCCGGGCGAGACCAGGCTGTCGACCGCCGACCAGCCGTCGCTCTTGAGCTCCGAACTCTCCCAGTCCCCGACGCCGTTGATCTGGTAGGAGAGCAGCCTGCCGTCGGCCGTGCTGGCGATGAGGACATCGTCGCCGGCGGCGGCGAGCGTCTTGAGGACGAAGCCCTCGTCGATCACCGCGTGCTTGGCGATGTGGGCGGGCCCGCTGGGCTTGGCCTGGGAGACGTTGTACCGGTGGAGCTGGCCGGCGACCGTGCCGTAGAGGTGCCCGGCGCCGTCGTAGGTCATCTTGTCGAAGGTCCAGCCGCCGTCCCAGATCTTGGTGACTCCGGCCAGGGCCAGGGCGTTGTCGTTGGTCTGGATGTCGACGCGGTACAGGTCGCCGGCCGTCGACGTCACGAGGACGGTGTTGAAGTTGAGGGTGGCCATCGCCTTGGGCGTGAAGCCGAGGTTCGCGCCGATCAGGGTCTTGACGCGGTCGCCGGTGTTGGGGGATATCGCCGTGTAGGTGAGGCGTCCGTCGGGGAGGGTGCCGTAGACCGACACGTCGCCGCCGCAGATCGCGGCGGCCTGGGCCGGCGCCGAGCTGAGGGTGACCATGCCGAGGGTGGTGGCGGCGACGGCGAGGGTGGAGGCGGCGAAGCGGTGCTTGCGGGACGACGAGAACATGGATGTCTCCGGGTTCAGGGCAGCCCTGACGTACGCGCGCCGGGCCGAGGTGTGAGGGGGGAGAAGAGGGAGAGCGAAGGGGAGAGCGAGCGTGACGCGGGGGCGGCTCAGTACCAGTTGTTGTTCAGGAAGTGGTTCCAGGCGCCGCAGGGCGTGTCGTACCGGCCGTCGATGTAGGACAGGCCCCACTTGATCTGGGTGATGGGGTTGGTGCGCCAGTCATCGCCGAAGGCGTCCATCTTGGAACCGGGCAGGGCTTGGGGGATGCCGTACGCCGTGGAGCCCGGGTTGTCGGCCCAGTAGCGCCAGCCGCTCTCCTTGTCCCACAGCTGCTCCAGGCAGTTCCACTGGGTGGTGCTGTTCCAGGCTCCGCCGTCGTGCTTGTTCATCAGGTCGCGGCCGGCCGCCTTCACAGCGGGTATGTCGGTCCCGTCGAGCGGGTCAGCGGTGGTGGTGCAACTGAAGGTCTCCGGCTGGGCGGAGAGCAGCTGCTGCGTCCAGCCGCCGGTATTGACGGGTGTGTCGTTGTGGTAGGCGATGTCGGTGCCGGTGCCATCGGCCGGGTTGGCGTCCTTGTACCAGTACATGGCGCCCGTGGTTTCGATCCGGCCGTAGTAGAGACCCCCGCCGGGCGATACGACCTTGTCGAAGCCGGACCAGCCGGAGGTCTTGAGGTCGTCGCGGTCCCAGGTTCCGTCGGTGCCGATCTTGTAGGAGTAGAGCGCGCCGGCCGAGGTGGTGGCGAGCAGCCGGTCGTCGCCGGCGGCCGTGAGGGTCTTCAGGACGAAGCCGCTGCCGATCTCCTTGCGCTGACCGATGTGCGCCGATCCGGTCGGCTTGGGCTGCGAGACCAGGTACTGGAGCAGGGCGCCGCCCGCCGTGCCGTACAGATGCCCGTGTCCGTCATAGGTGAGCTTGTCGTGGGTCCAGCCGCTGTCGAAGATCTTGACGGGCGGGCGCTCCAGGACGAGGGACTCGTTGTTGGTGAGAACGTCGAGGCGATAGAGCGCGCCGGCTGTCGATGTCACCAGCACCGTATTGAAGTTGAGGGTGGCCATCGCTTTGGGCTCGAACCCCAGGTCCGCTCCGATGCGCACCTTCTTCAACTCTCCGGTGGCCGGCGTGATGGTGCTGAAGGTGAGACGGCCGTCGGGAAGGATGCCGTAGATCGAGGCGGTCCCGCTACAGGTGGTGGCGGCCTGTGCGGCCGGGGCGGTGGCGACGGTCGCGGCGGTGAGCAGTCCGGCACCGATGACACTGGAGAGGGCGGCGACCGCGCTCTTACGGGCAGCCTGACGGAGGGTGGTGGTCACTGCGTTCTCCTTGGGAACGTGCGCGGGCGGGCCGAAGGGGCGGCGGCGTCGCGCTGCCGTCAGTGGTGCGGGCCGGTGGTGCTGTAGCCGTGCGCCTGCAGAGGGGCGCGGGCGCCGTCGATGATGGCGTGGGCCTGGTGGAGAGCTGCGGCTTCCGAAGCGGCACGCAGGAAGAGGTAGACGTCCACACCGTCGCCGACGGCTTTGGCCCGCAAGTGCTCGAGTCCGTACGCCGCGGGAGTGTGGGCCCAGATCAGATCGCAGACGAGGGCGAGAACCCCCTTCTCGTCAGGCTCATGACAAGATCCTGAGAGGGAAGCCCGGATGACGCGCATGCGGGCTAGTCCCAGTTGATGCTGTCCGCGATGGACGTGGGCGCCGTGTCCCAGTTGATGCTGCCATCGCCGGAGGCGCTGACGTGGCGGCTTTCGGCGGAGGCGGTCACCGAGGTGGTGGTGAAGGCGCCGGCGCAGAGGGCGGCGAAGACGGCGGCGACAGCGGCGAAGCGGGCGGTGCGGGCGGTGCGAAACATGGTTTCCCCCAAGGTCGAAAGCCGGGAAGCGATTCGTTCGGTGCGGTGTGCTGCGCGCTGTCCGGATCGTCCTTGCGGCTCTGGCCTGAGTCGGGGACTCTCGTCCCCGCCGTCCCGGTGAACACCATGTTGCTGCCCTCGCGACCTGTGAAAAAGAGGTTCCGGCTGTCACCAACAGGCCTGGCACCTTGGTGACAGACTTCGCCTACGATCACGGGGGCGGCGCTCGCCGGAGGCGGCCCAACTACAGCCGGGGGGCTGGGACATGCTGCAAACACTGGGGCTCGGGGCCGATGTGGAAGCCGTGTACCGGGGCATGCTGGCCGATCCCTCGGGAGGGATCGCCGAGCTGAGCGCCCGCCTCGGCCTCACCCAGCCGCAGGTCCGCGAGGGCCTGGACCGGCTCGTCGACCTCGACCTGCTCAGACCGTCCCGGGACAGCCCGGGCGCGCTGCGAGCGGTGAGACCCGAACTGGGCCTGGAGCTGCTGCTGCGCCGTCAGGAGGAGGAGCTGGCCCGGCAGCAGCAGGAATTGGCTCGCAGCAAGGCGGCTGCGGCACAGGTGGTCTCCGAATTCGCGGAGCTCAGCCCGAACACCGAGGTCGACGGCGCGGAACGGCTCGTGGGGATGGACGCCATCCAAAGCCGACTGGAGCAGCTCGCCCATGGACTGGCCCGGGAATGCCTGGCGATCCTGCCGGGCGGCGCGCTGTCGGAGGCAAGCCTGGAGGCCTCCCGACCGCTGGACCAGCGTGCGCTGGGCCGCGGCATCGAGATGCGCTCGGTGTACCAGGACAGCGCCCGCAACGATCCGACGACGCTGGCCTACGCCCGGTGGCTGACCGAGCAGGGGGGCCAGGTGCGCACCAGCCCGCTCCTTCCGCCACGCCTCCTGGTGTTCGACCGTACCGTGGCGGTCGTTCCCATCGACCCTGACAATTCCCGTCTGGGCGCTCTGTGCACCAGCGCGCCGGGAATCGTGGCCTCCCTCGCCACCCTGTTCGAGCAGACGTGGGACTCCGCCGTACCTCTCGGAGCCGACCGCCCCCGCCCCAGCGACACACGCCCCACCGCGACCGAACTGGAACTGCTGAAACTCCTGGCTTCCGGGATGACCGACGAGGCAGCCGCCAAGCGCCTCGGGGTATCCATGCGCACCGTCAGACGTCAGATGTCCGCCCTCATGGAACGCCTCCATGCCACGAGCCGCTTCGAAGCCGGCCTCAAAGCAGCACAGCAGGGCTGGCTCTGAACCAGCCCTGCGTACGGTCAGAGGCTGCGGACGAAGGTGGTGAACGCCTCCGGGCCGACCGCGAAGGCGGGGCCGTCGGGGTTCTTGGAGTCGCGGACGGCGACGAGGCAGGGCTGCGCGGCCACCTCGACGCACTCGCCACCGTTGGAGCCGCTGTACGAAGCCTTGCGCCAGGCGGCGGTGCCGAGGGGAGCACACTCGACGCAATCGCCACCGCTGGAGCCGCTGTAGGACGACTTACGCCACAGCACGCTCGGCAGGTTCTGGATGCTTCCCATAGCGTTCCTCCATTACGCGAGCGATCAGCTCTGCCGACGCCCGGGGAGAGAGGGCCTCGGCCTGCAAGCGAGCGTATCCGACCGAACGCTCCTTGATCACTTGCGGATTGGCCGTCATGTGGCCGCAGTCGTAGCTCTCGCTGTAGTGGATGTCCGGGTCGTCGTCGAACCGCAGAAGGTTGAACGAGCCCATCATTGCCGCGTGCTGGCCGGCCTGGAAGGGCAGCACTTGGATTTCCAGCCACTGGCGGTCCTGAAGGTCCAGCAGGTGGGCAAGTTGGTTGCGCATGACCTCACGGCCACCGATCTCCCGATGGAGCGCCGCCTCGTCCAGCACCACCCACAGCACCGGCGGATTGTCGCGGGCCAGTATCCGCTGCCGATCCATGCGCGCCGCCACGGCGGCGTCGAGCATGTCGGGCTTCTCGACGCCCAGAACGGCCCGCGCGTAGTCCTCCGTCTGCAGGAGTCCGTACACCAACTGACACTGGAACGTGGAGATGAACGCCGCCCGGGCCTCCATCTCCGCGTACGCCTGGAACCACGTCGGCAGCACGCTCCGCAGGACCAGCCCCACCAGCCGGGAGAAGTGCCCGTCCGTGCCCAGTGCCGCGTCCACCCGTTCGGAGAAGTCCCGGGTCGGTACCCGCTTACCGTTCTCGATCATTCCGATCAGGGAACCCGTGCAGAAGATGATGCTGCCCAACTCCGCCTGCTTCAGGCCCGCCTCCTCCCTCAGCCGTCGCAACTCGTAGCTGTAGTAGTCCAGCGGCGAGGCACTGGGATCGATGTCACGGGCCTGGACCATGAGACGGCACCCCCAAGCGGAGAACGAGCTTGTGGCCGAGAGTAGCGACGTCGACACGTACCGATGTCGGGAATCCGGCAACCATGTCACACACCTCCGCCCCGCCCCCGGGAGAGGGGACAGGGCGGGGGCGTCGCTCGGCGCGGGGTGGGGGGATCAGCAGGCGCCGAGGTCCTTCCAGACACCCCATTCACCGGTGGTGCCCGGCGTCTCGTTCTGCGTCCACCACTGGGCCTTGTACTTGCGGCCGTTGTGGGAGACCTCGTTGCCGGCGGTGTAGACGGTGCCCGCGACGTAGGCCGGGGTCGAGCCGCAGCCCGTGGTCGGCGGGGTCGTCGGAGGCGTCGTCGGCGGGGTGGTAGGCGGCGTCGTGGGAGGCGTGGTCGGCGGGACCGTGCTGCCGCCCAGGGCGTCCGAGATCTGGTTCACCAGTGTGGTGTTGCCGTCCAGGCCGAGCAGGGAGTACATCATCGCGCCGGCCAGGCCGCGCTGCTTGCCGTAGTCGACCCGGGCCTGGATGGACCGCTGGTTCAGGCCGGTGAAGAACTCGCCGTCCTTGTAGAAGTACGAGGCCTTGGCCCGGTCGTCCCAGAAGGTGGTCGCCGGGTTGTCGACGATCCCGCCGAGCTCCTTGTACAACGCGATGCCGGCCTGCTGGCTGGTGGGCCGGGCGCCGGAGGCGCCGGTGGCGGGCTGGGCGAGGCCGTTGGCGGCGCCCGCCGGGACGCCCTTCCAGCCGCGGTAGTAGAACTCGTAGCCCAGGGTCAGCTTGCTCGCGGGGAAGCCTCCCGCGATGCCGTAGGCCGGGTTGCCGTCGATCCAGGAGTCGATCGCGTTGTCGATGCTGTACTTCTCGGTGCCCGGCGCGATCGGGTCGGTGGGGTCGGCCGCCGAGGGCTGGAGCGGGGACTGGTGGTAGGTCGGCCCGTCGCCGTCCCAGGCGCCGTGCATGTCGTACGTCATGATGTTGGCGTAGTCGAGGTACGAGCCGATCTTGTCGGTCTCGATGTACTTGATCTTGTCCTGGCCGGCCGGGAGGGCCGAGGTCAGCAGGTACTTCTTGCCGCCGTTGGCCGCCCCGTAGGCGTCGAGCTGGGTACGGAACTCCTTCAGCAGGAGCGTGTAGTTGGCCTTGTCCTCGGGACCGTAGTTGTTGCCCAGGTGGCCGCCGGAGGAGCCGGGGTACTCCCAGTCGATGTCGATGCCGTCGAAGATCCCGGCCGCCGTGCCCGCGCCGCCGTAGCCGCCGTCGACCGGCAGGTTGCCCTTGATGTACTGGTCGATGCAGGAGGAGACGAACTTCTTGCGGCTGGCGTCGGTCAGCGCCGCGTTGTGGAAGTACTTCGAGTACGTCCAGCCGCCCAGCGAGATGTTGATCTTCAGGTGCGGGTACTTGGCCTTCAGCTGCTTGAACTGGTTGAAGACGCCGACGATCGGCTGGTTCCAGGTGTCGGCGACGCCGCTGACGCTGTCCACCGCGCTGAAGGACTTCTGGTAGTCGGCGTACGAGTCGCCCGCACCGTCACCGGCGTTCGGGTTGTTGTCGTCGCCCGCCGCCTTGTTCGCCTCGAAACAGGTGAGGTCGGTGGGGTGGATGTTGCCGAACGAGTAATTGATGACGTCCAGCTTGCCCGCTATGCCGCGCGTATCGAGGTGCTTGGGGTAGAAGGCGTTCCCGTACACGCTCCACTGGTCGTAGTACGCGATCTTCACGCCGCCCGCACTGACGGTGGAGGAGGCGGAGGCGCTCACGGCCTGGGCGGTACCGAGTCCGGCGAAGGAGGCGAACGCTCCGGCTGCCAGCGCGGCCGTGGCGGCGGCCGCGATGAGGGGTTTACGGATGTGCATGAACTGCCTCCGGGGGGTGGGAGGGGAGAGCGTCAGCTTCAGGTGAGAGAAGAGATAGCGATCGCCTCACGCCCCAGTCAATGGTTTGGACCAAAGAAGGACTAGACCATTGAACGGTCAAATGCCCTAGTCAGAGACCTGAGCGCACGTCAAAAACCGCTCGCCACCCCAGGTGACGAGCGGTTTAAGGGTCCCTTAGGACATGCTCCGGCAAGGTTTCGGCAAGAAACCAGCCGAACCCCGTTCGTATGGGCTCAGGTCAGGTCCGAGCCTGCCGCGGGCATCCCGTACGCATCTGCGACGAGCCCGTAGGAGTGCAACCGGGCCGCCCCGCTGTGGGCGTTGGCCGTCAGCATCAGCTCGTCCGCGCCCGTCCGCCCGGCCAGGTCGTCCAGCCCGGAGCGGACCTCGTCGGCGGTCCCGTGGACGATGTTCACGAGCCAGCCGTCCACGAACTCCCGCTCCAGCGGGGAGAAGGGGTACGCCGCCGCTTCCTCGGGCGTCGGGACCAGTCCGGGCCGCCCGCTGCGCAGCCGCAGCATCGACAGCGCCCCGGTGAGCACCTGGGCGCGCGCCTGCGCCTCGGTGTCGGCGGCCAGCGCGGAGACGCCGATGACGGCGTACGGGGCGTCCAGGACGGCCGAGGGCCGGAAGCTCTGCCGGTAGAGGTCGAGCGCGGGCAGGGTTCCGGCCGCCGAGAAGTGGTGGGCGTAGGCGAAGGGCAGGCCCAGCTCTCCGGCGAGACGGGCGCTGAAGCCGGAGGAGCCGAGCAGCCACAGCGGCGGCCGTCCGGCGGGGCCCTGCACCGGGCCCGGTACGGCGTGCACGCGGGCGTACGGGTGCCCGTCGGGGAAGTCGTCGTCGAGGAACCGGGTGAGCTCCGCGAGCTGCCGGGGGAACTCCTCCGCGGCCTCGTCGAGGCGCCCGGGCCCGCGCAGCGCGGCGGCCGTGCGCCCGTCGGTGCCGGGAGCCCGGCCGAGCCCGAGGTCGATCCGCCCCGGGGCGAGCGCCTCCAGGGTGCCGAACTGCTCGGCGACGGCGAGCGGGGCGTGGTTGGGCAGCATGACGCCGCCCGAGCCGAGCCGGATCCGGGAGGTGTGGGCGGCGAGGTGGGCCAGGATCACGGCCGGGGAGGAACTGGCGACGCCGGGCATCGAGTGGTGCTCGGCGACCCAGTGCCGGTGGTAGCCGCGGGACTCTGCGAGCCGGGCGATCTCCACGCTGGTGCGCAGGGAGGCGTGGGCGGTACCGCCGGCGCCCACGGTGACGAGGTCCAGGACCGAGAGCGGTACGGGCGCCCGGCCCCGCGCGGTGCCGCGGATCATGTCGCGGCCCTCCCGCCGGCCGGCGTCCTGATCGGCGCCCCTGGCGTCCCCGACGTCACTCATCGTCGCTCCCGTCCCGCGTCCATGTCCCTACGACACTTGTTCGGCACCCGTTCGGCACCGTACGAGGAATGCGAACCATGGCCCGGTGCCGGGCATTCCCGGCGCGCCGGGGCGATGCCCGTGACCTTGGCATATGCCAGTGGCGTAGGCCCTGGCAGGGGGACTTGATTGAGCCATCAATCTCCCCAACAGGCGCTCCACACGGGCCTCTTGATGGCTATCGTGGTAGGGCAAGCGGTAACAACCTGGTAGGGGGAAACCGTGGCGCTGAAGCCCGAGCCGACCGCGCCGTTCCACTCGGTGCAGTACGCACTACGCGTACTCGAAACGATCGCACGGCACACCGGTGGTGTGACCGAGGTGCAGATCGCGCGTGAGACCGGCCTGCCCGCAGTCCATCTCGCCCCGATGCTGCTCATGCTGCGCCGGGAGGGATACGTACTGCAGGTGTCCGACGGTGCCTATGCCATAGGGGATTCCCTCGTCCTGCTCGGCTCCGGCGTCGACCGGCAGCAAGCGCTCACGGACAAGCTCCAGGAGACGCTGGACCGGCTGCGGGACTCGGTCGGCGCGGCCGTCTACATCAGCCGGTACGTGGACGGCGAGGTCAGGATCACGCAGTTCGCGGACAGTCCGCGCACCCCGAAGGTGCACGAATGGGTCGATTTCCGCTCCGCCGCGCACGCCAGCGCGGTCGGCAAGTGCCTGCTGACGCAGCTCGACCTGAACGGGCGGCGCGACCACCTGTCCCGCCACAAGATCGCACGGCTCACGTCGAAGACGATCGTGAACGAGCGGATCCTGTTCTCCAAGCTGGACGCCCAGCCGGCCACCGTGCCCGTCCTGGACCTGCAGGAGTACGCCGTGGGCACGGTCTGCGCGGCCGTCCCGATCACCGCCGGGGCCTCGGTGGGGTGCCTGGCCCTGTCGATGCCGGTCGAGCACGCGCACCGGCTGCGGGCCGCGGCGGAGGTGCTGAACCGGAAGGCCGCGCCACTGCTGCTGTCGCTCACGCTGTAGCGCTCCCGGCACCCGCGGTACCCCTGGCGCTCCTGCGCTCTGTCGGGTACCGGCCCGGAAAACACTTCGGGCGGTTCCCGGTGAAACCGGAAACCGCCCGAAGGACAGGTGCGCCGCCAGGGACTCGAACCCCGGACCCGCTGATTAAGAGTCAGCTGCTCTAACCAACTGAGCTAGCGGCGCCTGCTGACAGAGAAAATACTACCTGGTCCTCAGGGGTGCTCCAAACCAATAGCCGAGGGGTACCCCGGCCAGGGCCTGCGTGGGGTACGCCTGGCCTCGTCCCGCCCCGTCCGGGCCCGGGCGGGCCGCTGCGCGGAGCCTTTCCTCCACGCCGCGCCGCGTCCTAGCGGTCCAGGAGGTCGAGGCGGCCCTGGGTCTCGTACGCCGCCAGGAGCGTGGTGAGGGCGGAGTGGTCCAGGGGGCGGTAGTCGCCGGCGGGGGATCGGTGCCAGACCGGGTCGTCGCAGCGGAAGCCGGCGCGGCGGAGGGCGACGCGGTGGACCTTGTTCGTCGCCGTGACCGGCATCTCGGGGACGATCCGCACGTAGCGCGGCGACATCTTCGTGCCCAGGTCCGGCTGCGCGGCCAGGAAGGCCTCGAAGGCCTCCGGGTCGAAGACCGCGCCCTCCCGGAGGGACAGCGCCGCCATGACCTGGTCACCCGCGACCTCGTCGGGGACGGCGTACACCGCGACCGCCGCCGCGTCGGACCAGCGGGCCAGGATGTTCTCGATCACCGCGGCGGCGAGGTTCTCGCTGTCGACCCGGAGGCGGTCGTCCGTGCGGCCCGCGAAGTAGAGGAATCCGTCGGCGTCCCGGAAGAAGAGGTCCCCCGTCCAGTACCAGCCGTCCCGCGTACGGGCGGCCTCCGCGTCCGGATTGCGCCAGTACCCCTCGAACAGGCTGCGGCCCCGGTTGACCAGTTCCCCGATGGCCTCGGAGCCGTTCAGCAGGCGGCCGTCCCCGTCCAGCAGCGCCGCCGGGCATTCCGTGCCCGTCTCCGGGTCGATCACCGCCAGGTCGTCCCCCTCCCCGGCCCGGCCCAGGGCGCCCGGCGGGGTGTCCGGGGTGTTCCCCCAGCTACCGCTGGGAGGTACCCCCAGCACGGAGGCTCCGCCCTCGGTGGCCCCGTAGCCCTCCACCAGCCGGACGCCGAACCGCTCGGCGAAGCGCGCCGCGTCCACCGCCCCGGCCTCGGTGCCGAAGCCGAGCCGCAGGGTGTGCTCGCGGTCGTCGGGGCGGGGCTCGGTGGCCAGCAGGTACTGGACGGCCCTCCCGACGTAGGTGAAGTACGTCGCCCCGTACGCCCGTACGTCGTCCAGGAACGCGGAGGCCGAGAAGCGCCGGCGCAGCGCCACCGCGGCCCCGCCCGCGAGCGCCGGGAGCCAGTCGGCGATGACGGCGTTGCCGTGGAACAGCGGCATGCAGACGTAGTGGACGTCGTCGGGCGTGACCGTGAACCGGCGGGCCAGCGCGGAGCCGGCGGCCGCCAGCCGGCCCTGGGTGCAGATCGCGGCCTTGGGGGCGCCGGTGGAGCCCGAGGTGAAGTAGAGGAGCAGCCGGGAAGCCGGGCCGGGGGCGGCGAGCGTCGCTTCGCCCGGCTTGGCGGCCGCGTACGGGGCGAGCAGGGCCGCGTACTCCTCGGTGCCTGTCACCAGGAGCCGTACGCCCGGCAGGTCGAGGCCGCGCAGCAGCGGCAGGTGGGCGTGGTCGGTGATCAGGATCCGGCAGTCGGTGTGCAGGATGTCGCGGGCCAGTTCGGGGCCGCGCCGGGTGGGGTTGATCCCGGCGACGGCGGCCCCCGCGAGGGCCGCCGCGCCGAGCCAGAACGGGAACTCGGGGATGTTGTCCAGCAGCAGCCCCAGGTGCGGTTCGACCCCCGGAGGCATGAGGTCGACGAGGAGCGCGGCGCGCGCGGCCGCCTCCTGGGCGGCCCGGTGGTGGGTGAGGACGCCGTCCTCGTGCTTCAGTCCCGGCCGGTGGTCGCCCCATCGGCGCGCGATGAGTTCCGCGACGGTCTCCGGTGCAGTGGTCGTCCGCATGCCGCCGGAGGATAGCTGACGCTACGTCAGAATTGAACGTCGGAGCAGGCGTAGAAGGCGTTGCCCGTGTCGTTGATCGTCCAGACGGCCAGGATCATGTGACGGCCGGTCCGGCCGCTCGGCATGGCCCCCTGGTGGACGGTGGTCATGGCGGGCCGGGCGCCGTTGTAGGCGACGGTGAGGAAGGGCTGGGGTTCGAGGTCGGCGCGGGTGAGGGCTCTGGTGCCGTTCCAGCCGTTCTTGGTGACGTAGTACTTGAAGTCGGTGGTGGAGTGGTTGGCGGTGAACTGCCACCGGAAGCTGTAGCTCTGCCCGCTGGTGACCTTGGTGGTGGGCCAGGCGCCGCCGCGGGGGTCGTCGAGCTCCGCGAACTGCGGCAGGCCGGCGGAACATATCTTGCCGTCGGCGGGGCCGGCGGTCGGGAAGCCCTTGAGGCCCTCGACGCTCTGCGGCTCCCACTGGATGGCGCCGCAGTTCAGGACGGTCTTGTTGGCGCAGAGCTTCTGGCGGCTGATGGGGGTGTCGGTGTAGCCGTGACTGCTGGCGCTGGGGGCGCTGAGGAGGGTTATTCCGGCGACGAGGCCGAGGCCGAGCGCGGCGGCGCCGGCCCGTCCGGGCATGCGGAGGTTACGCATGATGCTCCTTGAACGTGGGGGGAGTTCGATGAGAGCGTGCGCACGCGTGGGGACACTTCAGGTCTAGACCAAGTCCCAGATTATTGACGAGAGTTGGCCATGTCCATACCAACGGAGGAACGGGCGGTCCGGTCCCTTCCGGCCACCCGTTCCCGTGTCCCCCGCCGCCCTACTCGGAGCGGCCCGTGTAGAAGGCGACCGTGAGGTCCTTCACCAGCGCCTTGCGTTCGTAGTCGTCGAGCTCGACGAGCCCGCGCGAGGTCAGCCGGTGGACGGTGTCGTCGACGGCGTCCACGACCGAAGTCAGCACCGTGTCCCGGTGCTTGGCGTCGATCGCCGCGACCCGGCGGCGGCGCATGGCTTCGGCGACCTCGGCCGCGTACTCGATCCGGGTCGGCTGGGCCGAGAAGACCTCGATCCCGACGGCCTCGGTCTCCGCCGCCAGCATCCGGGTCAGCGCGTCCCCGACGGCCTCGGCGTCGCGCAGGGTCGGGGCGTCCTCGTGGAAGGCGTCGGCGGGCAGTTGCGACAGCACTCGGGCCATGGCGGATTCGACCTGTTCGGCCAGGTACTCCACGTGGTCCTCGACGGCGAGGGTGGCCCTGGCCGTGTCCTTGACCTGCCAGACGACCTGGACGACCACCTGGAGGGCGAGGCCGCCGGAGTCCACGGCGGGCATGGGCTCGCTGCGCCAGTGACGCAGCCGTACGTCGACCCGGCGGCGCAGGAGGAGGGGGCTGACCCAGGTCAGGCCGGTGCGGCGGACGGTGCCGCGGTAGCGGCCGAAGAGGGTGAGCACCCAGGCGTGGCCGGTGCGGATGCGGCCGAGGCCACCGAGGGCGAGCAGCGCGACGATGCCGAGGAAGGCGAGCGGGGGCCAGCGGGTGGCGCGCAGGCCCTGGTAGGCGCGGGGCGTTCCCCCGAAGGCGGCCACGAGCACCGGGGGGACGACACCGGCCCGCCAGAGCACGGCCGCGCAGCCCGCGAGGGCGAGGCCGCCGACGCCCACGCCGATCCAGCCCGGCAGTACCGGGCCGCGGTGCTCCCGGAGCCGGTCGTCACCCCGGGGGACCCGGCGGCCGGGGGCGGGACGGGGGGCGCCGCGCCGCGCGCCTGCCGCGGGAGCCGAGTCGCGGGCGCGAGCGGGCCCCCGGTTCGGCTCCCCGTGGAAGGGCAGGTGCACCGGCACCTCGGTGACCGCGGTGCCGCGTTGCCGCCCGAAGCGGGGGACGCCGTGGGTGTCGTCCGGCGCCGGCTGCTCCAGGCCGCGCGCCACGGCGTGGGCGACGATCTCGGCCACACCGGGGCCGGGCACACCGGAGCGCACGGCCGGGTGCTCGGATCCGGGTTCGGGGTCGGGCTCGGGTTCCGCCTCGGACGCGTGCTCGGGCTCGGGCTCCGGCTCGACGACGGCCGCCGGCCGCACGGGCGCCGGCTTCGTGGGCGCCGGCCACGCGGGCGCCGGCTTCGTGGGCGCCGGCTTCGTGGGCGCCGGCTTCGTGGGCGCCGGCTTCGTGGGCGCCGGCTTCGTGGGCGTCGGCCACGCGGGCGCCGGCTTCGTGGGCTCCGGTCCGGCCTCCCGCGGATGCGCCACGGCGGCCTCGGCGTCGGTGATCCGCAGGCGCAGGGTCGCCACCCCGGCGTGGGCCGCCTCGTCCTGCGGGTGCGGGATGCCCAGGCCCGTGTGGACCTGTTCGGGCTCGGCCTGGGCGCGGGCGGCCGGCACGTCGAGTCCCTGCGGCAGCGGTAGTACGGCCTCCTCCACCGTCCGGACCGCCGGCACGAAGGCCCAGCCCGTCGAGGTCTCGGCCGCGGCCACCGGTTCCGGCTGCGCCGCGACGGCGGCACCCACCAGTGCCGGCGGGGCACTCGGCCCGGCCGCCCCACGGGGCGCGGCGACGCCCCGGACCGGGGCCGGTGCCTGCCGGACCGGCCCGTACGCCGGTTCCGCCGGCGCGGCAGGGGCCACCGGGGCGACGGGGGGTGCCGCCGCCGGCACTCGGAGGGTGCCCGTGGTCGAGGTGGTGCGCGTGGGGTACATGCTTGCCTCCGTCATGCGAACAGCCGGCGCCAGGTTTCCGGGCCCGGGTAGCCGTTGGCCGAAGCCCCGCGCCAGCCCTGCGCGCGCTGGAAGGCCTCGACGTTGCGGCGGTCCGCCTCGCCCCAGCTGGGGCCCGGACCGGATGTGTAGTACTTGCCGAAGCCCTTCTTGAGCAGCTGGCGGCGCAGGGCCGTGACGGCCGCGTGGGACACGCCCGGGCGGAACACCGAGGCCCCCGGGTAGGTCCGTGCGCCTCCCGGCGCGGGTGCGGCGTCCACCGTCGGCGGGATGTCCTTGCCCTGGTGCTCGACCAGCAGGCGCCAGGTCTGCGCGCCCGGGATGCCGTCCGCGTCGGCGCCCGTCCAGCCCTGGGCGCGCTGGAAGGCCTGGGTGGCCAGCCGGTCGGCCTCCGTCCAGGTGCGGCCGGCCCCCTTCGGGTAGAAGCGGTACGCGCCGCGCTCGATCAGCATCCGGCCCAGCTGGGCCACGTGGTCGTTCGTCGCGCCCGGGCCGAACTTCGCCGTGCCCGGGAACACCGTCGAATCCCCGGGCTTCGGGCCCGGCACCGGGTCCTCCGGGAGGATCCCGCCCGTCACACCGTTGAAGCGGTAGGGGAGGTACTTCGTCGCGTTGGCCCAGTAGCCGTAGGGCGTGGCCAGCTTCCGCGTCGTGGGCCGCGTCTGCTCGTAGGCGATGTAGCTCGTGCGCGTGTCGTCGGCCCAGCCTCCGAAGATGACGACGTGCGAGCCGTTGTTGGGGTCCGCCGGGTTGTGGAAGAGCAGCATGTCCCCCGGCAGCAGGTCGTCCTTGGCGATCTTGGTGGCGAACTTGTCGAGGCTGCCGGTCCACTCGTTGGTGCCGAGGTTCCAGGCCATGGAGACGAAGCCCGAGCAGTCCTGCCGGTACCCGTCCGTCCAGTACTCGGACATGCTGTACGGGACCTTCGCGTCCAGCCACAGCTTCGCCCGGTTGATGATCGTCGTCCGGTCGATCCGCTTCACGGCGGCGGGCGCACCGGGCTGGCCGACCGGCCCGCCCTTCGGCCCGTGCAGCGGGGTACGACCGCCCTGCGGGGAGCCGGGGTCGTCCAGGGCCACGGGTCCGGGGGGCGGGGTGCTCACCGCCACCGCGGCTCCGCCGCCCGTGCCCAGGACCACTCCGGCGGCCGTGGCCAGGACCAGCGCCCGGCGGGCCCCGCGGGCGGCGCGGTGGCCCCCGTCCCGTAGCGGTATGGCCCGCGCGCGGGCGAGGGAACGGCGGCGCTGGACGCAGCCCCGGCACGCACAGTCACCCGCGGGCTCGTACTCCTGGAAAACGGGCATCGGCATCGGCACATGCGTCGGAGGCTGCATCGTCATGCGGTTCCGTCCACTCCCCTGCTCGTCCACTGGTCAGCCGGGACCGCGTCTGGCGGGGCATCAGATGCGGTACGGCGCAGACATATCGTGCACGATAAACCCGCCAAACATGGGTTAATCGGACAAGGCGGGCGTGGCTGGTTACGAGCACCCGCAGAGGTGGGGTAGAGTTTTCCCTGTCAGCAAGCGCCGCTAGCTCAGTTGGTTAGAGCAGCTGACTCTTAATCAGCGGGTCCGGGGTTCGAGTCCCTGGCGGCGCACAGACGGAAGAAGCCCCCCGCAGCGAAAGCTGCGGGGGGCTTCTTCGTCACGCTCCGTTTTCGCCCGTACGGAGGCGTCCCGTCGGCTACGCCGCCGTGCCCGGCCGGACTCCCGAGCCCGTCAGGTAGGCGGAGACCACCACGTTCGCCGTGTACTCCTTGGCCGCCTTGTCGTAGGAGCCCCCGCAGGTCACCAGCCGCAGCTCGGCCCGGCCCTTGATCCGCTGGCCGTACGCCTTGTGCGGGTCGAAGCCCGAGCGCTCGTAGACCTTTACGTCCTCGATGGTGAACTCGGCGACCGAACCGTCCGCCCGCACCACCCGCACCTTGTCGCCCGGCTGCGCCGAGCTCAGGCCGTAGAACACCGCCGGCTTGGACTTCGTGTCCACGTGCCCGACCAACAGCGCGGCCCCGGCCGCCCCCGGCCGGACGCCGTTGCCCCACCAGCCCACCGTGCCCGGGCTGTCGTACGGGGGCGGCTCGATCGCCCCGTCCGCGTCCAGGCCGCGGGATATCACCGGGGCCTGGATACCTATGGAGGGCACGTCGACGCGCTGGGGCGAGGCCGCTGCCAGCGGTGCGTGCGCCGCGGGCAGCCCCGGGCCGACCACCCCGCCGGCCTGGCCGGCGAGCGGGGCCGGGACCCCTGTGATCTGGCGGCCCCACAGCCACAGGCCCAGCACCAGCACCGACCAGGCGGCGAAGGTCAGCAGCCGGCCTCCACCGGAGGCCTTGCCCTCACTCATCGTGCCTCGCTCAGTCACCGCTGCGGCGGCGGCGCAGGGTCAGCGCCCGGCCGGCGACGGCCAGGGTCGCGACGGCGGCCAGGATGGCGCCGATCACCGTGTGCGGCATCCCCGGCCCGTCGCCCCCGTGGTCCTTCTTCGCCGCCGCGGCCAGCCGGGACGTCTCCGCGAGTTCGGCGGACATGCCGCCGCCGCCCGCGTGGACCGGCCACACCGGCGAGGCGTGGTGGGACGGCTCGCGGTGCGAGATCTGGATGGAGCCGCTCACCTTGTCGTGGCCGTCGCAGGTCACCCGGACGGAGTGCCAGCCGGGCGAGGCGTGCGAGCTGATCATGGCCTCGCCGTAGAGCGGGCTGCGGCCGCCGTCGCGGCCGAACAGCTCGACGTCCGACGTGAAGACCGGGGACTTGGCCGAGCCCCTGGTGCCGTCACAGCCGTTGACGCGCAGCTTGACCTGCGCTCCCGGAGCGGCCGGGTTCGGATCGACCGAGACGCCGCCGCGGTCGCCACGGTCACCGCGGTCCTCCTCGCCCGCGAGGGCGGTGGGCGCGGTCACCGCGGAGAACGCCGTCAGGGCGACGGCCACCCCGGCGGCACGGAGAGCGATCTGAACACTGCGCATGGTGAACCTCCTCAACAAGGAGATTCACGCGCGGCGCGCCGCTCCGCATCCGGAGCGGCGCCGTACGTGTCAGCCGTAGGCGTTAAACGAGGTCCACCAGGTCGGCGATCGAGTCGACCGTCCTGGTGGGCCGGTACGGGAACTTCTCGGTGTCCGCCACGGAGGTCAGGCCGGTGAGGACGAGGAAGGTCTGCATGCCCGCCTCCAGGCCGGCCAGCGCGTCGGTGTCCATCCGGTCGCCGATCATCGCGCTGGTCTCCGAGTGCGCGCCGATGGCGTTGAGGCCGGTGCGCATCATCGGACGCGCCTATCAATCATCAAAGAGGTCTATAGCCCCCAAGTCCGACTGCCTGCTCAGCGTGAAATGATCGACTCACGAGTTACCCCTCAACGGCAGGAGTCCGTACCCCATGGCAGAGCGCAAGCCCATCGAATCGTGGCTCACCGACATGGACGGCGTGCTCATGCACGAGGGCGTGCCCATCCCCGGTGCCGACGCCTTCATCAAGAAGCTCCGCGAGTCGGGTAAGCCCTTCCTGGTGCTGACCAACAACTCGATCTACACCGCGCGGGACCTGCACGCCCGGCTGACGCGCATCGGCCTGGAAGTGCCGGAAAAGAACATCTGGACTTCGGCCCTGGCCACGGCTCAGTTCCTCCACGATCAGGCTCCGGGCGGCACCGCCTACGTCATCGGCGAGGCCGGCCTGACCACCGCCCTGCACGACATCGGCTACATCCTCACCGACCACGAGCCCGACTTCGTGATCTTGGGTGAAACGCGAACCTACTCCTTCGAGGCGATGACGAAGGCTGTCCGCCTGATCAACGCGGGCGCCCGTTTTATCGCCACGAACCCCGACGAGACCGGCCCGTCCGCCGAGGGGGCGCTTCCGGCCACCGGCGCGGTGGCCGCGCTCATTACGAAGGCGACGGGGAAGGACCCGTACTTCGTCGGCAAGCCCAACCCGCTGATGATGCGTACCGGCCTGAACGCCATCGGGGCGCACTCGGAGACCTCGGCCATGATCGGCGACCGTATGGACACGGACGTTCTTGCCGGGCTGGAGGCCGGCATGGAGACATTCCTCGTCCTCACGGGGCTGACAGGCCGGGGCGACATCGACCGCTACCCGTACCGGCCGACCACGGTCGTTGACTCGATCGCGGATCTCGTCGACCGCATCTGATCCTCCCCATAGACACAGAGAAGGCCCTCCCGGTACCTCGAGAGAGCCCGCTCTGTTGGTGACCGCTGGTCGCCACTGGTCGTCCCGGTCTCGCCCAGGACCACGTAATCGGGCTCGTGGTCGGTCAGGATGTCCCCGGAGATCGGGGCGCCCTCGTGAATGAGGACCCGTCCATGTCGGTGAGCCAGGATTCGACCCGCTTTACTCTGCCACCAGTTCTAGCCAGGAGCAGCACCCTTCAGGGCGATAGGGAATGACTTCTCACGTCTGCTCTGACCCGCAGTTCAGAGCAGACGGTTCTGGATTTCGATGTACCGGCGGACGATCGACAGGGGGAGCCCCGCCGACTGGCGCAGGTGGTGGGAGGGGACGCCCTTGAGGAAATTGACCGGCTTGGAGACGGCGACCTTGGGAAGGAAGTTCGCCAGCAAGCGGACGTGGTTGTTCCCGCTGCTGAACTCCACCAGTTCGATCTCGAAGTCGGCGCACACTTTGCGCCGGAATGCGTCACGAAACCGCATGCACGTGCACGAGAAACGTCCACTTTCTGTCGGTACGACCGTAAGGCGCTCGCCGATAATCGAGCTGTCGTACGGTGATCTGTATGCAGCTTCGTTACCAGTACCGCGTCTACCCGACGCCCGGTCAGGCCCTACGTGCCCGCCGGGTGTTCGGGTGCCGGCGTGCGGTCTGGAACGACGCCCTGGCCATCGTCCAGGCCCGCACTTCCGAAGATCGGTGACGTCGAGGTGGAGTGGAGCCGGGATCTGCCGTCCGATCCGTCGTCGGTCACCTTGGTCAAGGACCGTTCCGACCGGTATTTCGTCTCCTTCGTGGTCGAAACCGATCCGGCCGCCGACATGCTCCCGCCCACCGACGGGGACCAGGGCATCGACTTGGGACTGACCCGCTTCGCGGTCCTGGCCGACGGGTCGCACGTCGTCTCGCCGAAGTATCTGCGGCGGGCGGAGAAGAAACTGAAGAAGCGACAGCGGGAGCTGTCGCGCAAAGCGAAGGGATCGAAGAACCGGGACAAGGCCCGTGTACGGGTCGCCCGCGCTCACGCGAAGGTCGCGGACAGCCGCCGCAACTTCCATCACCAGTGGTCCCACAAGCTGACGAGCGAGAACCAAGCCGTCTTCACGGAGACCCTGAACGTGCGTGGACTGGCGCGAACGAGGCTGGCCAAAAGCGTCCATGATGCGGGCTGGGCGCAGTTCGTGATGTTCTGCGAATACAAGGCGATCCGGCGGGGGCGGTCATTTGCGAAGGTGGACCAGACGTTCCCAAGCTCGCAGATATGTTCCGCCTGCGGGTTCCGTGACGGCCCCAAGCCGCTGCACATCCGCACCTGGACTTGCCCGAACTGCGACACCCGACACGACCGGGACTGGAACGCAGGACTCAACGTCCGCAACGAAGGCCGCCGCATCCTCATGGCGGCAGAACCACACACCCCCGGACCGGGGGCCTCACGCCGGCAACGGCGCGAGTAAACGCCTGCGGAGCGCACATAAGACCCGGCAGCAGCCAGGCAACGCGCACAACCCCGACATCCGTTGGGAGGAACCAGGAAACACCGTGGTCCACGGCCGCTCACGCGAGCCCAGGACGGACGGAGAATCCCCGTGCTTCAGCGCGGGGAGGCGAGGTCAATGGACTGTTCTCCGCTCTTGGCGGCCTGTGACCCCTGCGGCGAAAATAGATCGGTTCCAAAGTCACCAAGGTCCCGACGCCTTGAATTTGCCCGTCCCGCAGTGGGCGGTGAAGCGGCCCTGGGCCGCTGACCTGGGACCGCTGGCCTGTACCTCCCTATCGGGGCCGGGCCGGGGACGCTCCGCCCGTCCACAGCCCGGACCCCTGGGGGCTGGATCAGACCAGGCGTACGTTGTCGACGGTCCAGTACCAGTTGTTGCTGCCGGCGTAGCGGAAGCGGATCTGGACGTCGGTGGCGCCGGCCGGGATCTGCAGGGCGAGGGACTCGCTCTTCGCGACGGCGTCGGCGGTGTAGCTCTTGAGAGCCGTCGACGCACCGCCGTTGTACGAGACGAGGACCTGGGCGGTCTGCCCGGCCTCCTGGCGGTAGTGCGTCTGGAAGGTCAGGGTGCGCGTGGTGCCGCCGGTGACCGCCCACTTGGGGGTGATCAGGGTGGAGTCGTAGCTGCCCGTGTGGCTCTTGTCGTCCCACTCGTCGGAGTCGGCGACGGCGAAGACGTCACGGGAGCGGACGTTCAGCTCGCGCCACTGGTCGCGCTGGGCCTGGCTCCAGAACTCGTCGGTGGCGAAGGCCCAGCCGGCCCACTCCGTGACACCGCCCGTGCCCATCTTGGAGTTGTCGACGGACCAGCCGGCGGGCGGGGTGTGCGTGAAGCCCTTGGTGCCCGAAGGGATGCCCGTCTCGTCCACGCGCCCCTGGAGGCTGGGGCGCAGGGTGTCGAAGGGGTCGTCGTCCGGGGCGTTCAGCGGGACGCCGTCCAGCCCGGTGGTGGCGACGCCGACCTGCTGGAGCGCGGTCGCGGCCACGTCCACCAGCTTGACGTCGCTGCGCACCGAACCGGCCGGGATGCCCGCGCCCTTGGCGATCACGAAGGTGCCGCGCTCCTGGATGCTGGAGCCGCCGTGGCCGCCGGCGTCGGTGTGGCCGTGGTCGGTGGTGACCAGGATCTTCCAGTTCTCCTGGGCGTACGTCGGGCGGTTCTGGACGGCGGTGAGCAGCTGGCCGACCATCACGTCGACGCGGGCGATCGCGTCGAGGTACTGCTGGCTGGCGGCGCCGTAGGAGTGTCCGGCGCCGTCGACCTGGCCGAAGTAGACGAAGGCGGCGTCCGGGTTCTGGCCCTGCAGCTCGGCCGAGGCCGCGGCGGCGATCTTCGGGTCCTCGGGGCCGTAGCCGTCGCGGTCGCCCTTGAGGGAGAGGCGCTTGTCGACCTTGGCCGAGAAGACCGGGCCGCCCGCGTCGGTGGAGGTGATGGGCTCCCAGTCGGCGGCCGCGTACGTGTTGAGCGCCGGGTTGGCGTTCTCGATGCGGGTCAGGAAGTCCGGGTAGGCGGCGTAGTTCTTGCCGGTGAAGGAGTTGTCCTTCACCCCGTGCTTGTCGGGCCATACGCCGGTGGCGATGGTGGACCAGCCGGGGCCCGACGAGGTGGCGGCCATCGGGTTCGCGTACAGGGTGCTGCGGGCGGTCAGGCCCTGGGCCATCAGACCGTTCAGGTTCGGGGCGTTGGCGGCCTTGACGCGGTCGAGGACCGTGCCGTCGATGCCGATGACGAGGACCTTGTCGGTGGTGGCGGCCGCGTCGGCGGCGGTGGCGGTGGCGGTGTGCACGCCGAGGGCGGTGGCGAGCAGGGCCGTGGCGGTGGCGGCCACGGCGAGGCTGCCGGTGCGTCCGGGCAGGACAGTGGACACGTACTCCTCCTGGGAGCAAGTGAGCGGTGGACGTGCGGGACTGTGCGGGCACTGCGGGCACTGCGGGGACATGCGCCGGGTCCGCACCGACGTCGCGTTCGGTCCAGACCCGTTATGCATTCGTCACTGTCCCGGCCGTGGATGACCGGGGGGTGACCGGTCAGCTTCCGGTTGCCGACTTCCACGCGTCGACGTAGGTGGCGAGGTTCTTGTCGATGTCGGCCCAGTCCGGCTCGAAGATCTCGACACCCGTCATGATCTTGGTGAGTTCGACGGCGTTGGCGTCGGTGGGCTTGACGTCGGTACGCGCCGGGAAGCCGCCGCCGACCCCGCTGACCAGCTGCTGGGCCTCCTCACTGAGCAGGTGGTCCAGGAGCTTCTTGCCGTTCTCGGTGTGCGGGGCCTTGTCCACGAGGCCGGCCGTGTACGGAAGGGCGAAGGTGGTGGGCTTGCCGCCGTCCTTGGCCGGGAACCAGATGCCCAGGTTCGGCATGGACTTGGACTGCGCGAAGTTCATCTGGACGTCGCCGTTGGCGACGAGCAGCTCGCCCTTGTC
This sequence comes from Streptomyces sp. NBC_00190, assembly GCF_036203305.1. GTDB lineage: Bacteria > Actinomycetota > Actinomycetes > Streptomycetales > Streptomycetaceae > Streptomyces. Next base: position 3,162,464 of record NZ_CP108131.1, read on the forward strand.
GACCTTCGGCGCCAGCTTGCTGGTGGAGGAGGACGGGCCGACGTTGTTGGCCTGGAGCTTCTTCAGGTACTCCGCCGCCGGCTCCTTGCCGCCGAAGTCGTGCATCGACTTGATGAGGACGGCGGTGCCGTCGCCCGCGACGCCCGGGGTGGAGTACTGCAGCTTGCCCTTGTACTCGGCGTCCAGCAGCTCCTCCCAGGTCTTGGGGGCCTCGGCGAGCTCCTTCTTGTTGTAGACGAAGCCGAAGTAGTTGTTGACGACCGAGGTCCACTTGCCGTCTGCGGACTTGTTCGCGCCGTTGACCTTGTCGGAGCCCTGCGGCTTGTAGGCCTGGAGGAGACCCTTGCCGTCGGCCTGCTGGATGAAGGGCGGGAGGGTGATCAGTACGTCGGCCTGGGTGTTGGTCTTCTCGCGGACGGCCCGCTGCACCATCTCGCCGGAGCCGCCCTCCACGTACTTGACCTCGATGCCGGTCTTCTTGGTGAAGTCGGCGAAGACCTTGTCGTACCAGCCGTCGCCCTTGTCGCTCTTGAGGCCGTCGGCGCTGTAGACGGTGACGACCTTCTCGCCGCCGTCCTTGGAGTCGGTGGCGGAGGCGCCGCCGCAGGCGGTGAGGGAGACGGCGAGGGCGAGGCTGCCGGTGACGGCGGCGGCGGTGCGGAGCAGGAGCTTGCTGGGCATGGAACTTCCTCACGGGGAAAGGGAGTCGGCAGGGGATCAGCAGGGGTTCAGCGGTACGAGGCTCTGGTGCGGATGCGGGAGACGGCCAGCAGGACCAGCAGGGTGGTGGCCAGCAGGACCACGGCGACGGCGGAGCCGCTGAAGAGCGAACCGCGGTCGGTGGCGGTGAAGATCCGGACCGGAAGGGGCATCCAGTCCGGCGGGTAGAGCATCATCGTGGCGCTCAGCTCACCCATGGACAGGGCGAAGCAGAGCCCGGCCGCCGCGGTGAGGGACGGCAGCAGCAGAGGCAGCTTGACCCGCCACAGCACGTACGCGGGGCGGGCGCCGAGGGAGGCCGCCGCCTGCTCGTACGCGGGGTCGAGTCGTACGATCGCGGCCGCGACCGACTGGTAGGCGAACGCCGTGACAAGAATCGTGTGCGCCAGGATGACGAGGGAACTGGTGCCGTTGAGGAGCAGCGGCGGCCGGCTGAAGGCGACGAGCACGGCGAGGCCGACGACCACGGACGGCACGGCGACGGGCAGCATGAACAGTGCGTCCAGGGCCCGCTTTCCGCGCTTTCGGGGGCCGGCCGCGGCCAGCGCGGCCCAGGTGCCGACGGTGAGTGCGAGCAGGCTGGCCGCCAGGGCGGTGACGAGGCTGGTGGTCAGGGCCTGGAGGGATTCGCCCCGCACCGCGGAGGCGTAGTTCCCGGTGGTCGGGCCGGAGGGGAAGGCGCCGGACCAGTGGGTGGAGAAGGAGGCCGCGACCACCACGAGCAGGGGCAGCGCGAACAGGGGAAGGAAGAGGAGACCGAACAGGCTCCAGGCGGCCCAGCGGCCGGCCTTGCTATGCACCAGCACGCTTGCTCACCACCCGGTAGAGGCCGAACAGACCTACGGAGATCGCGATGTTGACGACGGCGACCACGCAGGCGGCCGAGTAGTCGGATTCGAGTATCGCCTTGCCGTAGATGAGCATCGGGAGGGTGGTGACGTCCTTGGCTCCGGTGAACAGGACGATCCCGAACTCGTTGAGGCACATGACGAGGACGAGGCTGCCGCCTGCCGCGAGGGCCGGGAGCGCCTCGGGGAGGATCACCTGCCGGACGATCCGGGCGGGCCGGGCGCCGAGGCCGGCGGCGACCTCCAGCTGGGCGGTGTCCAGTTGGGAGAAGGCGGCGAGCAGGGGACGCATCACGAACGGGGTGAAGTACGTGATCTCCGCGAGGAGGACGCCCCAAGGGGTGGTGAGGAAGTGGAAGGGCCCCTCGGCGGCGCCGGTGAGGCCGGTCCAGGCGCCGTTGGCCATGCCGACGGTGCCGTAGATGAAGAGGAGGGCGAGGGTGATGAGGAAGGAGGGGAAGGAGAGGAACACGTCGATGAACTTCGCGACGCCGCGGGACCCGGGGAAAGGCACGAAGGCGATCACCAGCGCGAGCACGAAGCCGAGGACCAGGCAGCCGGCTGTGGCGCCGACGGCCAGCCAGACGGTGGTGCCCAGCGCTTCGCGGAAGGCGTGCGACGCGAAGACCTGCGCGTAGGCGTCGAAGGCCCCGCCGCCGTTCTCGGGGGTGAGGGACTGCTGGACGACCAGCGCGAGCGGGTAGAGGAAGACCAGCGCGAGGACGGCCACGGGCGGTACGGACCAGAGCCAGCCGGGTACGGTACGGGGCGCCCGTGCGGCGGGGGCCGCGAAGCCGCCTGGGGCTCCGCCCGGGCCGTCGGGGCCGCCCGGCGCGAAGCTTCGTACGGTCCGGGTCTTGCCCCCGTTCTGGTGCTCGGACCGGCCCTCGCCCTCGGACCGGGCCTGGTGCGGGACGGTCGCGGCGGCCGGGGCGGGGACCTCAGCCATCGGAGACCCCCGCCGACAGCAGGACCGCGTCCCGCGGTTCGAAGTGCAGCGTCACCGTGTCGCCCAGCGCGGGCGTCTCGCGCAGCTCCGGCAGGTCCGCCTTGACGCGGTGGCCGTCGACGTCGACGTACAGCCGGTGGGTCGAGCCCCGCCACTGCACCTCGGCGATGGTGCCGGTCAGCGCGTTGGGCCCGGCCCCGAGGCCGAGCAGGTGCGGCCGTACGCACAGGGTGGCGGTGGAGCCTGGCGCGGCCCGTCCACGGTCCAGCTGCAGCGCCCGCCCGGCGAAGAGCGCCCCCGAGTCGGCGACGGTCACCGGCAGGAGGTTGGCGTTGCCGACGAACGACGCGGTGAACTCGGTGCGCGGGGCCCGGTACAGCTCCTGCGGGGTGCCGCAGTCCTGGAGCCGGGCCTTGTCCATGACGGCGATCCGGTCGGCCAGGGTGAGCGCCTCGACCTGGTCGTGGGTGACGTACAGGATGGAGACGTCGGGCAGTTCGCGGTGGAGCCGGGCCAGTTCGGCGAGCATCCCGGAGCGCAGCTGCGCGTCGAGCGCGGACAGCGGCTCGTCCAGCAGCAGCACCCCGGGCCGGATGGCGAGGGCGCGGGCGATGGCCACGCGCTGCTGCTGGCCGCCGGAGAGCTCGCGCGGGTAGCGCTTGGCGTACGCCGCCATGCCGGTCATCTCCAGCGCCTCGGCGACGCGGCCGGGGATCTCGGCCTTGGGGGCCTTCTGCGCCTTGAGGCCGAACGCCACGTTGTCCTCCACCCGCAGGTGCGGGAAGAGCGCGTACTGCTGGACGACCATGCCGATGCCGCGCTTGTACGGCGGGAGCGCGGTGACGTCCCGGCCGCCGATCAGCACCCGGCCCGCGACGGGCCGTACGAAACCGGCGACCGCGCGCAGCGCCGTGGTCTTGCCCGACCCGGAGGGGCCGAGCAGGGCCATCACCTCACCGGGCTCGACGGTCAGGTCGAGGGAGTCCAGGACGGTGTTGCCGCCGTAGGCGACGCAGACCGAGTCGAAGCGGATGCCGCTCACGAGCCGGACTCCCGGGCCAGGAGCGCGGGGAGTTCGGCGACGGAGCCGAGGACGTGCGTCGCGCCGTGCTCCGCCAGCGCCGCGCGGTCGTGGGCGCCGGTGAGGACGCCCGCCACGATCCCGGCTCCGGCGCGGACGCCGCTGAGCATGTCGTAGGCGGTGTCGCCCGCGACGACGATCTCGCGTACGCCGGCCACGGCGCCGGTGCGCAGGAAGGCGGCCAGCACCATGTCCGGGTAGGGGCGGCCGCGGCCGCCCGCGTCGGCGGGGCAGAGCGTCAGGTCGGCGAGGCCCTGCCAGCCCAGGGCGGCGAGGATGGCGTCCTGGGTGACGCGGGCGAACCCGGTGGTCAGGACGACGGTGCGGCCGTCGGCGCGGAGCTTCTCGATGGCCTCGCGGGCTCCGGGGACCGGGGCGATCAGGCCGCTGTCGACGAGCTCGCCGTACGCCTCCTCGAAGGCGGAGTTGGCGCGCTGGGCGAGCTCCTCGGTGCCGAAGAGGTGGCGGAAGACGGAGATCTTCGACTCGCCCATGGTGTCGCGGACGTACTGGAGCTTGGCGGCGTGGTCGGGGGTGCCGGCCTCGACGCCGAGGCGCTCGGCGGCGCGCTCGAAGGCGCGCTCGACGAGGCCGCCGTCGGCGACGGTGGTGCCGGCCATGTCGAGGACGATCAGGTTCTTCTCGGTGTGCTCGGTGTTCTTGGTGTGCTCGGTCATCTGAGTTACCAGCCCAGTTCGTCAGCGGTGGTCTCGGCTATGGCGGGCGAGCAGGTCATGCCGCGCCCGCCGGGTCCGGTCACCAGCCAGACGCCGTCGGCCACCTGCTGGCGGTGGACGACGCGGGTGGTGTCGGTGCACTGCGCGTACACGCCCGCCCAGCGGTGGCGGATCTTCGGCAGCGGGCGGCCCAGGAAGGACTCGACCACCTCGGTGAGGTGCTCGTAGGGGTCTTCGAGGGTGTCGAACGCGAAGGGGTGCTCGTACTCGTGGGTGTCGCCGATGGTCAGGCCGCCGTCCTGGCGTTGGACCATCAGCAGCTGCATCTTGTGCTCGGCGGCGACCGGCGCCTGGGCCTGCTCGGCGCCCAGCCGGTCGAGGGCGGCGGACCGGTAGGCGGGGTAGTAGCGGAAGCTGTCGGCGTCCGCGACGGAGGTGGTCAGCGGCTCGCCGAGCGGGGCGGTCTGCATCATCTGCAGCCGGACGCGGCGCACGGGAAGCTCCGGGACCAGCTCGCGGACGAGGCCGGACAGCCAGGCGCCGGTGGCCAGGACGACCGCGTCGCCGCGGTGGACGTCGCCGTGGTCGTCGCGGACGGCGCCGGGGCCGGTCACCTCGCGGACCTCGCGGCCCGGGAGGAAGGTGTAGCGGCCGGTCGCCCGGAGCGCCTCGCGCAGGTGGAGCTGGGCGGTGCGCGGTTCGACGGCCGCGTCCCGCTCGCACCACAGCGCCGCCTCGAAGTCGCCGCGCAGGGCCGGGTTGATCTTCCGCGCCTGCTCGGCGGTGACCAGTTCGTACCCGCGCGCGGCGGCGTCGGGGCGGGCCACGGCCGCCTCGGCGACCGCGTACTCAAGGGAGTTGCGGACGGGGGTGAGGGAGCCGATGGCACGGAAGCCCAGGCCGGGCACCTCCGCGCCGATGCGCTCCCAGAGCTCGCGGGCCCGCAGGGCGGTGTCGAGCTCCTCGCCCCCGGCCCGCCCGCTGACCCAGATCTGGCCGAAATTGCGCAGTGACGCGCCGCGGGCCTCCGCTTCTCGCTCGATCTGGACGACCTCGTGGCCGCGTTGGACTGCTTGCCAGGCGTGCATGGTGCCGACCACGCCGCCTCCGACGACTATGACTCTCACACCTCAACGGTGGGCACGGCCCATGACCCTTGAGGATCCGACGGGCAACGCCCCGGTGAACAGCCCTCGACGCTTGGACTAGACCCGTTATCGTTCCGTGATGCAGATGCGTCCCTTTGCGCCGGGTACGGACGGATTGGCTCGGGGCTATTCGGGCCTCAGGCGGGTCGTGAAGCTGAACCGGTCGCCACGGTAGAGCGAACGCACCCGCTCCAGGGGCCGGCCGTCCTGGTCCCGCGAGAAGCGGTGGATGAGGAGCATGGGCAGGGCGGGCGGGGTGCCGATCAGCAGTGCCTCGCGGGGCGTCGCGAGGACCGTCTCCAGTTTCTCGTCGGCGTCGCCGAAGGAGATGCCGAGGCTGTCGCGGAGATATCCGTAGAAGGAGGAGTCCGGCTGGAAATCGCTGTCGAGGCGGGGGGCGCGGGCCACCCGGACGTAGGTGCTCTCCAGACCGACGCGCTCGTCGTCGGCCAGCAGGACACGCTCCAGGTGCCAGACCGCCTCGCCGGGTTCGGCGCCGATGCCGGGGGCGAGGTCGGGCGGGCAGGGGAACTGCTCCAGGCCGATGAGGTTTCGGCCGGGCCTGCGCCCCTGGCGCCGTACCCCTTCCGTATAGCTGGCCAGTGAGAGCGGCTGCTCCAGCTTCGGGCCGGCGGCGACGGTCCCGCGGCCGGAGCGGCGCAGCCGGCCTTCCAGCAGCAGCTCGCGCAGGGCCTGGCGGACGGTCTCGCGGGACACCTCGTAGCGTTCGGCGAGATCGCGCTCGGTGGGCAGCGATCCGCCCTCGCCGAGCTCGTCGAGGAGCTCGGCGATCCGGGCCTTGACGGCGTAGTACTTGGGGATGCGGCCGTGCTCGGGGATGCCGGAGCGGACGGGCGAGCCGGGGCGGTGGGGCTGGATCTGTTCTTCCACGCTGGGACTCTATGCGGGGCGGATGTACGAAGATCAGCGGGTGGGGGCGCGCAGCCGCCGGCCCCCGATCACGAGTCCGCCGCCGACGGCGAGGGCGGCCACGGCGGCCGCCGCGGCCCCGACCGCCCGGCCACGGGGGCCGGTGTGCGCGAGGGACCCCGCCTCGACGGGGTCCTGCGGACCTTCCACGGAGAACCGGTAGCCGCCGGCCTCGCCGATCCAGTCGCCGTCGTCGCCCTTGCGCTGGACGAGCGCGGCGTCGGCGAGGACTTCACCGTTGGGGGCGTCGGGCGCGAAGGCGAGGCCGACCTTGACGGTCAGCGACCCGCCCGCGGCGACGGTGAAACCGGGGAAGGCGTCGCCGCCGTCGAAGACGGCGATGATCTCGTCCCGGTCGGACCGCTCCAGGCTGACGGGGAGGGTGCCGCCCGGGGCGTCGAACTCCATCCGCAGGTGGGCGGGGCGCAGGGCGCGGGCCTTGTCGGTGAAGACGACGACGGGATGGATGGCCGTGCACACGGAGTCCGTGGTGTTGGTCAGGTCCAGGTACCAGGTCTGCGGCCCGCCGCCGGTGCGGTACACGGCCGGGCCGCCGCGGATCCGGGCGCCGATCGGGAAGGCGGTGCTCTTCCCATCGCCGCAGGTGGCCTTCGCGCGGGAGGGCAGCGCGGGGGCTGGGCGGGCCCCGCCGCCGGTGCCGATGTCCGCTCCGGCGGTGGGTGCGGTGGTGGCGATCAGCGCGGCGGAGAGGACGGCGCCGAGGGCAAGGGCTTTGCGCAGTCGCATGGAAGACCTTCGCTGCTCGCCGGACGGGACGATGGTCGGACCAGGTGACAATCACCCCGGTCCTGCCCGCACCCTGCCACGCACGCGCGAACCGTCGCCGCGCACCGCGCCCGAGTCGTTCCGGTTTACGCCCGAACGGCGCACGAGGTCAAGCCAGCCGGCGAATCCAGCCCCGCCGGCGCTTGAGGCGACCTTTCAGCCCCGCCGGCGTTTGCCCGCGGGGGTCCGCGGGCAGCGCCCCCGGCAACGGCGCCGCACCCGGCACACCGCCCCGGCACCCAGCACGGTACGGCACCGGCACCGGCACCGGCACCGGCACGACGTCACCCCGCCCGCCCGAACACCGGCCCGAGCGCCAACTCCGCCGCCCCCTCCGCCACCCCCGCCTCCGCCAGGGCGACCACCGGCCGGGCCGGATCAAGCGCGCGCACCGCGAGAACGGCCCCGACCCCGGCCACGAAGACGTCCGGCGCCGCCGCCACCACACGCCCGCCGAGCAGCACACGGTCCACATCCAGCAGCGCCACCAGATTGGCCGCGGCCTCGCCCAGGATCCGCGCCGCCTCGGGAAGATCACCCCGGGCCACCGCCCCCAGGCACAGCGCCTCCACGCAGCCGCGCGCCCCGCACCGGCACGGCGGGCCGTCCAGCAGGAGCACCTGGTGCCCGAACTCCCCCGCCGCCGAGCGCTCACCGCGGTAGACCTCGCCGCCCAGCCACAACCCCGCGCCGAGCCCGGTCCCGACGTGCAGGTACACGCAGGTGCGGGGCCCTCCGCCGGCAAACGGATGGGCATACGCATCCGGCGCGGCATCGGCGACACGCCCGGCAGCCGCATCCGGCCAGGCGGCCCGGAGCCACACCCCGGCCGCCGCGGCCGCACCGGCGTTCGTGTCCTTGTCCAGCAGCACCGGCAGACCCAGCCGCCCCTGCAGCACCCCCCGCAGCGGAAAGCCCTTCCAGCTCGGGAACCCCGTCACCCGCCCCATCGTCCCGGCCCGGTGGTCGAGCGGCCCCGGTGCGGCCACCCCGACGCCCAGGGGCGGCAGCCCGGCCGGGTCTCCGACCCGCGCGACCGCCCGTACGACCGCCTCCACCACCGACTCCGGGCCGGCCCCGAAGTCCAGCGGGCCACCGCCCTCGGCGACGACGCGGCCGGTCAGGTCCACCCGTACCGCCCGGAGCTCATCGCGGTCCAGGTGCACTCCGACGGCGTGATGTACGTCCGGCACCAGCCGGAGCAGGGTGCGCGGTTTGCCGCCGGTGGACGCGGCTCGCCCGGCCTCGGCGACCAGCCCGTCCGCGCCGAGCCGGGCCGTGATCTTACTGACGGCCTGCGGGGTGAGCCCCGTACGGGACGCGAGCTCGGCGCGGCCCAGGCCCGCCGGGCCCGCGCCGCGCAGCAGATCCAGCATCAGCGCCTCGTTGTACCCGCGCAGCGCCGGCAGGTTCACCCCGCCGCGCCCGTCCCCGCTACCCCTGTTCACGAGTCCATTGTCCACCTTCCTTGCACTTCGGCAACACTGTTGCCAAAGTGGTTCCATGAGCAACCCCGCCTCCCCTTCCTCCCCCGCCCCCCTCCGCGTCGGCCTCATCGGCTACGGACTCGCCGGTTCCGTCTTCCACGCCCCCCTCGTGGCGGCCACCGACGGCCTCGTCCTCGACACGGTCGTCACCTCCGACCCGGGCCGGCAGGCCCAGGCCCGCGCCGAGTTCCCCGACGTCGAGATCACCGCCTCCGCCGACGAGCTGTGGGCGCGCGCCGGCGGCGCGGACGCCCTCGGCCTCGTGGTGATCGCCTCCCCCAACAAGACCCACGTCCCGCTCGCGACGGCCGCGCTCACCGCCGGGATCCCCGTCGTCGTGGACAAGCCGCTCGCCGCCACGGCCGCCGAGGCGCGCGAGCTCGCCGAACTCGCCGAGCGGACCGGCACGTTCCTGTCCGTCTTCCAGAACCGCCGCTGGGACAACGACTTCCTCACCCTGCGCCGCCTCCTCGCGGACGGCGAACTCGGCGAGATCCAGCGCTTCGAGTCCCGCTTCGAGCGCTGGCGCCCGCAGCTCAAGGGCGGCTGGCGGGAGTCGGGCGCGCCGGAGGAGATCGGCGGGCTGCTGTACGACCTGGGCAGCCACGTCGTCGACCAGGCGCTGGTGCTGTTCGGACCGGCGGTACGGGTCTACGCGGAGACCGACGTGCGCCGCCCGGGCGCCGAGGCCGACGACGACACCTTCATCGCGGTCACGCATGCGAACGGGATCCGCTCGCACCTCTACGTCAGCGCCACCACCGCCCAGCTCGGGCCACGCTTGCGGGTCCTGGGCTCCCGGGCCGGCTACGTCAAGTACGGGCTCGACCCGCAGGAGGGCGCCCTGCGTGAGGGGCTGCGGCCGGGGGCGGACGCGCCATGGGGCGAGGAGCCCGAGCACCTCTGGGGCCAACTGGGCTCCGGCGAGTCCCCGTTGACCGGAGGCGGGACTCCGGTTCCGACGGCTCCGGGCGACTACCCGGCGTACTACGCGGCGGTGGCCGCCGCGCTGCGCGAGGGCGGGCCCAACCCGGTCACGGCGTACGAGGCCGCGCGGTGCCTCGATGTGCTGGAGGCGGCCCGCAGGTCGTCCCGGGACGGCGCGGTCGTCGAGTTGTGAGCCGCTTCATCCCGAAAACCAGTACTTCGTGCTTGATAAACGATCTATCCTGCACAGGTTGTCGATCATCACACATGTGAAGAACGGACTCACCCTGTGAAGCTGCCCCGGATCGCGTCGGTCGTGGCGGCCGCCGCGATAGCCCCGGCCGTCCTGCTCTCCTCCCCCGCCTTCGCGGCTGACACCGGATCGCCGTCCGCACCGTCGGCGCCGAGCGCGCCGACCGCGCCGAGCGCGCCGACCGCGCCCGACAAGGGACCCGCGGAGGAGAAGCCTGCGGAGGGCACCCAGGCCGCGCAGGACCGGGCCAAGATCCAGGCGATCCTGGCCGACCCGGCGAGCGGACCGGGCGTGCGCGCGGCTGCCGAGAAGGCGCTCAAGGGAACGGCCGCGCAGATGCGGCACTTCCTGGAGGTCGTCTGGCAGCAGGAGCAGTACACCGACGACCAGGTGCGGGTCAGCCAGATCCACAACGCCGGCGGCGTCGCCGTGAAGCGTGAGGCCCAGAAGGCGCTCAAGGCGGGAACGCACGCCGCCCTGAAGGAGTTCCTGACGGTCGGGCAGCACAAGGCCCGGTACGAGGACGACCAGGTGGAGCTCTTCCGGATGCTGAACGGCGCGGGCAAGGGCATCCACGACGCCGTCGTGAAGCTGCTGCGCGACGGGACTCCGGAGCAGGTGCGCCAGTTCATCGAGACCGGCCAGCACGACGTCCGCGCGGGCGACGACCGCGTGGAGATCGCGCGCATGCTGAACGGTGCCGGCCCGGGCCTGAAGGCCGCCATCAACGCACTCCTCGACGGGAACCCGTCCAACGCGGTCCTGCGCGAGTTCGTGAAGACCACGCAGCACACGCTGCGCGACGAGGACAACAGCGTCCTGATCTGGTCGATGCTGAACAACGCCGGTCCGGAGCTGAAGAAGGCCGCGATCGCCGCGATCAAGGGCACGCCCGAGGACCGCGCCGCGTTCCTGAAGACCGGCCAGCACGAGGCGCGCGCCAAGGACAAGGCCGCCGAGGACGCGGCGCGCAAGACGGGCAAGGACGGGTCCGCCGGTACGGGGACGGGTACTGGCTCCGGGACGGGGACGGGGACCACGCAGGCCGTGTCCCACACCACCGGCAACACGAACGTGGCCCCGGCGGGCGGATCCACCTCGCTCGCGAACACCGGCGCCGGTTCCGAGAACGTCTGGCTCGCGGGCGGCAGCGCCGCCGCGCTCGCCGCGGGCGCCGGCCTGGTGCTCGCCAACCGCCGTCGCCGCACCTCGTCCGAGGGCTGACCCAGGACCGCGACGGCGACGGGACCGGAACGGAACGGACCCGGAGCCGGAGCCGGACCGCATGTGCGCGAGGGGCGGGCTGCCGGTGGCGGCCCCGCCCCTCGCGCATGCGCGGCTAGGCGCTCTTGAACTCCTGGCGCTGGCGGCCGAGGCCCTCGATCTCCAGCTCCACGACGTCACCGGCCCGCAGGTACGGCTTCGGCTCCGGCTGGCCCATGGCCACGCCGGCCGGCGTACCGGTGACGATGACATCGCCGGGGTACAGGGTCATGAACTGGCTCAGGTACCGGACGACCTCGCCGACCGGGAAGATCTGGTCCGCGGTGTTGCCGTCCTGCTTGAGCTCGCCGTTGACCCACAGCTTCACATCGAGGCCCTGCGGGTCCGGGACCTCGTCGGCCGTGACCAGCCACGGGCCGAGCGGGGTGAAGGTCTCGCAGTTCTTGCCCTTGTCCCAGGTGCCGCCGCGCTCGATCTGGAACTCGCGCTCCGAGACGTCGTTGACCAGCAGGTACCCGCCGACGTGCGCGAGGCCCTCCTCGGCGGACCCCAGGTAGCGGGCGGTGCTGCCGACGACGACGCCGAGCTCGGCCTCCCAGTCGGTCTTCACGCTGCCGCGCGGGATCAGCACGGTGTCGTCCGGGCCGACCACGGTGTCCGCGGCCTTCAGGAACAGGATCGGCTCGGCCGGCGGCTCCGCGCCGATCTCGGCCGCGTGCCCGAAGTAGTTCAGCCCGATGCCCACGATCTTGCCTATGCGGCCGACCGGGGCGCCGATCCGCAGCCCCTCGGCGTCCAGGACCGGAAGCTCGGCCGCTTCCGCCGCGTCCCGTACCCGGGAGAGGACGGAGCCGTCGGCGAGGAGAGCCCCGTCCACATCCGTGATCAGGCCGGACAGGTCACGCACGGTGCCGTCCTGGTCGAGAAGCGCGGGGCGCTCCGACCCGACGGGTCCGACACGCAGCAGCTTCATGGGCATTCTCCCGTGGTCGTGGGTGGTCGGCCCATGGGCGTGCCACGGGCCGGCCGATGGGTTGCGGCCATCGGAGGATTGGTTGATCCTCCAAGATGCCCGACCAATCCGCAAGACCCTGTTCACAGGCTGGAACGCGCCGCTCCGGCAGCCCGGCGCTGGAGCCAGGCGCGCTCCGCCACCGACCACGCGGTGGTCGTCAGCAGGTAGAGCCCGGCGGCCAGCGGCACCACGGCTGCGGTGATCAGCGTCCCGAACGACAGCAGAGGCAGTACGCCGCCCAGCTTGCGCATGACCTGCTGCTGCTCGGCACTCAGCTCGGCCACCGCCCCGGCGCCGGCCTTGGCCTTGGCGTTGCCCCGCCCGGTGAGCGCCGCCGGGGGCGCGGCAGCCGCCGACGCGGCAGCCCGGCGTCCCCGTACCGCGCTCCACGCGGCCACCCCCGCGATCGCCGCGAACAGCCCGAGGAACACCAGCCCCTGCGCGCCGAACAGGCCGCCCTCGCCCAGCGCCTCGGTCCACCGGGCCCCGAGCGGCGCGGCGAACAGCCGGTGCGCCAGCAGCTCGTCCGCCGAGGAGAAGGCCCGGTACATCAGGAAGAACACCGGCAGCTGCAGCAGCACCGGCAGGCACCCCGCCACGGGCGTCGCCCCGCGGAACGCGGCCCGGCTCAGCGGATGCAGGGCGAGCCGTACGAGCACGGTGAACAGCACGATCGCGGCAGCGGTCGCGGACTCGGCCAGTACCGGCTCCAGCAGCCGGCCCAGCTCAACAACAAGATGGGTGAAAACGGACACGCGGGCCCTCCGAAGGGTCTCGTCGAACGTCGAAAGAGATGCGTTTCGGCGTGACGACCCGCGAGGGGCGACAACAGTGTTCAGTCAGCAGAAGGCGTGAGGTACTGCGCGCCCCTACGCGGCCGTCGGGACGAGACGGCCGGGCGCCCTGGGCCGCGACCGGCCCGAAGCGTCGGGATCGCGCTGCGGCAGGAACGCCGTGCGCTGCTCGCGATCACGGATCGCGGTGCGTATTCGGTGCGGCGGCACGGGCCGCACCAGCCGTGCGGCGGCGGCCAGGGCCTCGGCTCCCACGGCGACGGTGACGGCGAGAGCGACAACGACCGCTCCCAGCCCACCCCCCTCGCCGGCGAACAACCCGAGTGCTCCCCCGAGCAGCACCAGCACGGGCAGCAGCAGGGCCGCCGCCCGCGAGGCCCGGGAGACGAACAGGAGGAAGTGCCGAGCCATACGGACCTCCCCCTTCCACTCCCGCGGCACGAACCTCCGTACGAGATCCGCCACTTGCGATCGATACTAACCGGGCCCCCTGACAACGGTCCGGGGGCGGGGGTCAGGACCTGAGGGTCCCCCACACCACCAGCCGGTACTTGGAGGTGTACTCGGGCGTGCACGTGGTGAGCGTGATGTACGCGCCGGGCTCGCTGTACCCCTGGCCCGGCTTCACCACGCTGTGCGGCACGGGCGCGATCACCCCGGTGTCGCGCTCGGTCGTCTCGTTCAGGACCTTCCCGACCACGTACACGTAACGCCGCCCCTGCACGTCGACGATCAGCTCGTCCCCCTCCCGCAGCCGGTTGATGTACCGGAAGGGTTCCCCGTGCGTATTGCGGTGCCCGGCCAGCGCGAAGTTCCCCTGCGCCCCGGGCCGTGCGGTCCCGGGGTACTGCCCGGCGTACCCCTTGTCGAGCACGGTCCGCTTGTCGACCCCCTGCGCCACGGGGACGACGAGGCCGAGGCGGGGGATGCGCAGGACGGCGTACGCCTGCTCCCGGGCGGTCCGGGCCGGGCCCGGCGCCGGCCCCGACCCCCGCCCCGGCGCGCCGGCGGCGGGCGAGCGCGCGGGTGACGGCGACACGCCGTGCTCCGCGCCCCCGGAAGAAGCGGACGGCACGACGGACGGAAGGACGTCAGGGGCTTCCTCGACCGGCCCGGAAGGGGAGCCGGCCCACTCGCTCTCCAAGGCCCTGACCTGCTCACGCGCGGCGGCCGCAGCCTGCCGGTTGGTCCACCACACCTGGTGCACCACCAGGAGCGCCACCACCACACCCACCGTGGTGATCACCTCGGCGCACACCCACAGAACCCGCGCGAACACGACCCGCCGCTCCTGCCCGCCGCGCCCCTGAACCACCACACGCATGGGATCCCGCACGGGCGGCACCTTAAGACCTCCCCCGTCAACTGACCAGCGGCAGTACGGTGTGAACCATGCGCCCCGACACGCCTGCCGAGCACATCGCCGAAGCCGAGCGCCTCATCCGCACGGCGACCCGCTACCCCGAGGACCAGGAGCCGCTGCTCCTCCAGGCCGCGGCCCACCTCGAGTTGGCCGACGCACGCGATCGGGCGAGCAGCTTGTACGACCAACTACTCTCCGCTTCTCCCGCCAACCCCCATCTGATCAAGGCCCTCCAGGCGGCGAACCTCTGGGAGTACGGTCACGAGGCCGAAGCCCGCGCCCTCATCAACGGCATCCGCGCCGCCGCGCCCAAGGACCCGGCGCCCTGGGAAGTCATCGCGGAAGCCCTGGAGACCCACGACGAACTGGAAGCCTCGCACGACTGCTTCACCGAGGCGGCGGCCCTCCTCATCGCGGACGACGCACCGCTGACCCCGGCCACCACCGCGCTCCTGACGGGCCGCCACCGCGTACGCCGCCTCCTCGCCCTCCCCCACGACGACTGGGACATGGTCGCCGACACCCGCCACATCGGCCCGATCCCGCTCGACGAACTCCACGATCCCAAGCGCATCTGGGCCCTGGGCTCCGACGACCCGGCCGAACTCCGCGCCGAGATCGCCCGCCTGCGCGCCGAACTGGGCGACCGCCGCGCCGCGCTCTCCCGCCCCTTCCCGGTGGCGATCCTCCACTGGCCCCAGCGCGAACTCGCCGAGCTCCTGACCAGCTACCCCACCCTCGCCGTGGAGTACCCCTCGCACGAGGCCCACCTGGCGCAGGTGGAATCCTCCCTGCGCACCCTCGCCGCCTCGGGCACCACCAACCTCGGCATCGTCACGGGCAGCGTCCCCTCGTACGAGGCCTTCGCCGCTTCGGAGAAGACCTCCCCGGCCTCCCCGTCCCTCTTGGCCGAATACGCCACCACCCTCGCGGCCCGCGGCAAAGCCACCCCCTGGCCCCCCACCCCCACCTCCCCGTGCTGGTGCACCTCGGGCAAGCCGTACGCGGAATGCCACGGGACGCCGCTGCGGTAGCCCGGTCAGCACCGCCGAACACGCTCAGCGCAACACCGCGAATCGCATCCCGGGAAGACCTGACATGGGACTGCCCGAGATCGTCTCCGTGCGTTAGCGTCGTCTGACATCCGCGGATATCGAGGGAAACATCCTCCACTTCCGGATGCATCCATCCCTGCGCTCCAGAGGTTTGCCGCCCACATGCCCTATTCCCCCTCCGGCGACTGGCAGTTCGACATACCCACGCTGGGGAGCAAACAGCTTCCGCCCGCTGCACGCTACGTCGAGTCCCTGGCACACCAGGGGTACGGATTCGAGGCGGCGATAGCCGACCTCGTCGACAACTCGATCGACGCGGGCGCCCGCAATGTCGTCGTCAGTTTCCTGCGCGACCGCGACCGGCTCGTCAGCCTGCTGGTGATCGACGACGGTCATGGGATGGATGACGCCGCTCTCGACGTCGCCATGGTCGTCGGAGGCCGTGAGGGCTACGGCGAAGGGGCGCTGGGGCATTTCGGAGCGGGCCTGAAAGCAGCCTCTCTCTCCCATGCGGACTCGTTGACCGTTATCAGCCGCACGAAGCGCAGTCCTGCCACCGGAAGGCGCTGGCTGACCGCTCAGGCACAGCAGGACTTCAGCTGCGACATCGTGGATCCGCGCTACTGCCAGGACCTGGTCGACCGCTACGACGGCGTCATCGGATGGCACGGCACCATCGTCCGCTGGGATGGCGTCCGCGCCTTCGATACCGTGCTTTCCGGCCAGAGCGACCGGTTCCTCAACGAACAGATCGAGAAGCTGGAGACCCATCTTGGTCTCTACCTGCACCGGTTCCTCGCCCGGGACGGGTTCCACATAGACCTCGTCGTGGAGGACGTCCGCACCAAGGAGGAACTCGACCACCGCGGAGTAGAGCCGATCGACCCCTTCGGCTACCGGATTCCGGGGCGAGCGGGCTACCCGCGGACCTACACGGCTCCCATCGAAGGCGTCGGCGACGTCGCTCTTCAGGCCCATGTGTGGCCGCCCCGGTCCCAGCTCGTTTCCTTCCGGGGCATCGGCCCCCTGGCGGACCGGCAGGGCTTCTACATCTACCGCAACGACCGCCTCGTCCAGGCCGGCGGCTGGAACGGCATCCGCAGTGCGGAGACGCACCACAGCCTGGCCCGGATCTCGCTGGATCTTCCCTCGTCAGCGAACGGCGTGTTCAGCCTGACCGTGAAGAAGGACGGGGTGAGCGTCACCCCGGCATTCGCCCGCGGTATCGAGAAGGCCGCTGACGCGGACGGCCATTCCTTCGCCGCCTACGTGACAGAAGCGGAAGCGGTCTATCGCGAGGCTGCCCGTCGTTCCACTGAAGTGCAGCGCACGAGTGCCGTTCCGCCAGGAAAGGGCATCGATCCCAAGCTCAAGCGCACCCTCCGGGACGAGCTTCCGCAGATCGAGGGCGAGGACCCGATCACCTTCCGCTGGGAATCACTTCCGCCGGACGTCTTCTTCGACATCGACCGCGAGGATCACGCCGTCCGGCTCAACAAGGAGTTCCGCCCAGCGTTCAGCAACGGCCGGAGAGCCGGGGCGAATGACGCTCCGGCGCTGAAGGGCCTGCTCTACCTGATGCTCGAAAAGAACTTCCGGATGGGCCGGTCAAGCGCCCAGCGCAACGACGAGATGGCCTTGTGGAACAGTGTGCTGCTGTCTGCCGCGCGTTGTGAAATGTCTCGCGGACTGGAGCCGTAGCCCCTGTGACTGACCATCTGCTCAACCTTCACACTGATGTGCTCGCCGCCATGCGCCGCGCCCCGAAGGGCTTCAGCCGGATCGCGGCCGGGCTGTCGGAAACGGACGACGGCCACGACGCCGACCTGGACGTCTTCCGGGCACGCCTCGCCGCGAACGACCCGGGTCTCATCACGGTCTGGAGCCGCTCCCTGGCCCAATGGGACGCCGCACTGACCGCCGACTGGTCCAGCACACCGCCCTGCTCGGACGCCCGGCGGGCCGACGTGTACGCGCTCCTGCGCTTCGATGACGACCTGTCCAAGGCGCTGGACGCCGCGGTTCCCGTCGACAAGGGCCCCCAACCCGTAGTGATCAGCGAGAGCAACCAGGCCTGGTACACCCGGGATAAGGCGCTGGCCCGTGCGTTCTACTGGCCGGCGTACGAGGACCTCCTGCGGGGCAAGGGCTGGAGCGAGACGGCGATCACCAGCCTCTCGGAGGCGGCCCACAACGTCGTCGAGCGGCTGGCGGACCCGGCACGGCCGGAGGCGTACGCGGCCCGGGGCCTGGTCGTCGGCTATGTGCAGTCCGGCAAGACCGCCAACTTCACCGGTGTCATAGCCAAGGCTATGGACGCCGGGTACCGACTGGTCATCGTGCTGGGCGGCACGCTGAACCTGCTGCGCGGCCAGACGCAGCGGCGGCTCGACATGGAACTGATCGGACAGGAGAACATTCTCCGCGGCGCGGATCCTGACGACATCGACGCGTTGATCGGTGTCGACTACCAGGACGACGAGGACTGGCCCGCGAAGTTCGTCTCGCACGGCGGCAGGCCTTCGCATCGCGGAGCGTTCGACATCGAACGCCTCACGACGAAGGACAAGGACTACCAGTCCCTGGAACGGGGCATCCGGGCCCTCGATATCGAGAAGGTGGAGAAGGCTCTCCCCCTCCATGACCCGGCGAACCTGCACCATGCGGCAGCCCGCGTGATGGTGGTCAAGAAGAACAAGTCGGTCCTGACGAAGCTCGTCAACGATCTCAAGAAGATCGGCCCGATCCTCGGCGAGGTGCCGGCACTCATCATCGATGACGAGTCCGACCAGGCGTCCGTCAACACCACGAACCCGGCCGCATGGGAAGAGGGCAAGGCCAACCGGTCCGCCATCAATGGTCTGGTCTGCGAACTTCTGCGCCTGATGCCGCGAGCCCAGTACATCGGCTACACGGCGACCCCTTTCGCCAACGTCTTCGTCGACCCCGACGACTCCGCCGACCTCTTCCCGCGCGACTTCCTGATCTCCCTCCCCCGCCCGGCCGGTTACATGGGAGTGGAGGACTTCCACGACCTGCACTCCGACCTGCCCGCCTCCGAACGGACGGTCACCACCTCGCAGGAAGCCGCTCATGTGCGCGGCATCGGCGAGGGTACCGGTGACCGCCTGCTGGAAGCGATGGACGCGTTCGTGCTGGCCGGGGCGCTGAAGCTCTACCGTGTGGCGAACGGGGTTCCCGAAGGTGCCTTCCGCCACCACACCATGCTGGTGCACGAGTCCGTACGGGTAGCGGACCACGCGGTACTCGCCGACCGCATCAGGGCGCTCTGGGATTCCTCCTACATGAGCAGCGAATCTCACCTCCGTCTGGCCGCTCTCTTCGAAGCGGACCACGCGCCGGTGTGCGGCGCCCGTGCTGACGGTCTGCCCGTCCCCGGCTCGTACGAGGAGCTGCGCCCCCACGTCAGCCGCGCCCGGCAGCTCATCGCATCTGGCGGGAGTCCCGTCCTCGTCGTCAATGGCGCGAACGAAAAGGACTATGCGCAGCCCGGACTTGACTTCGACCGCACACCGAACGTGTGGAAGATCCTCGTCGGCGGCACCAAACTCTCCCGCGGTTTCACCGTGGAGGGTCTGACCGTCACCTACTACCGCAGGAAGACCCAGCAGGCCGACACCCTGATGCAGATGGGCCGCTGGTTCGGGTTCCGCGCCGGCTACCGGGATCTCGTCCGCCTCTACATCGGCCGCGAGGAACCCTTCGGGAAGGACAAGACGCTCGACCTGTACGAGGCGTTCGAAGCGATCTGTCAGGACGAGGAGGCATTCCGCTCCGAACTCGCCCAGTACGCGGAGATGATCGACGGCGAGCCCCAGCTGACGCCTCGGAAGGTGCTCCCGCTGGTCTCGCAGCACCTCGGTCTCGTCAAGCCGACAGCACGCAACAAGATGTTCAACGCGGAACTGACGGAGATCCGCTCTCCGGGGCGGCCGATCGAGCCGGCGGCCTATCCCCGGGATGCTGCGGTGATCGAAGCCAATGTAAAGCGCTGGCTGCCGCTCCTCGACGTGTTCGGCCATGCCGCGCAGACTCTGGAGCTGCCGCCGGACGAGACAAGTCCTCTCACCCGGAGGTTCGAGGCCAGGACGTCACTGATCCCGCATGCCAGCCTCCTCGCGGTCCTGCGTCAGCTGGAGTGGGAAGGCGACAACCACTTCGCCCCGCACCTCAACTACCTCTCCAAGCTCGACGGCGAGCTCGCCAAGGTGGACGACTGGCTGCTCGTCGCACCGCAGACGACATCGAACCGGCGGGTGGAAGCGAGTCTGCTGGGCTCCGCGCCGACCTCGCTGGTCCGGCGTAAGCGTCAGCTCGACAAAGCCGCATTCGGCCGTATCTCCGGTATGGAGCACCGCCGATGGGCCGAATCCCTCATCAAGGAAGCGGGCGAGGACGTCAACAGCGCCCGTGCGGGCGCAATGGGAGTAGGGCCTCGCACGGGCATCGTCCTGCTCTATCCGGTGGTCGACACGTCCAACGACTCAGGGCTCCTGTCCGCCGTCACGGACGGCACAGCAGATCCCAAGCAGGTCATCATGGCGTTCACGGTCGTCTCCCCCACCGCAGCCAACGACTCGTCGAATCGCCTGCTCCGCTTCCGGGCGATGCGCTCCGGCAGCGGACCCAGCGAGTGATGATGGCGGCCCGGCCCACGGGCCGGGCCGCCCCTACTCGGCAAGAGAATCCGACCGAACAGGACCCTGCTCATGTTGCCCCTGGACATCTCCGCCGCTACGAACATCCACGCGCAACGCCTCGCGCACGGTGACCCGGAGCTCGCGGCAGTCGAGGCGGAGATCCGGCGTCTGGACCCCACGGGGCAGCGGTTCGCCTCAGTGCTCCGGGACACGATCGACCAGCTCCTGAACGGGGAGGTCACAGGGCGGTTCGACTGGAAGACCCTGTTCAAGACGGAGAAGACGCACGCCGGGACACTCGTCGAGATCAACCTCCAAAGGGCGTTCAAGTTCGACGACGGTGTCGAGATGGACTACCGGATCGCCGGAGTGGACGTCGACTGCAAGTACTCGCAGGCATTCGGCGGCTGGATGATTCCGCCCGAGGCCATGGGGCATCTGTGCCTGCTCGTCTGGGCAGATGACTACACCAGCCGCTGGAGCGCCGGACTGCTGCGCATAGACGAGGCCTGGCTGAACCGCGGCAGCAACCGCGACCTCAAACTGACCGTGAAGGCGGAGCACAGGAACAAGATCCTTTGGCTCTGGCACGAAGCGGAGCTCCCGGAGAACGTCCTGCTGCACCTCACCGCACAGACGAGGGACGCGATCCTCTCGTCGGCTTCCGGGCAACAGCGAGTGAACGAACTCTTCCGCCGGGTGCAGAACCGGCGGATCGGCCGCGGAGTGGTACGGACGGTCGCGACGCAGCGGGACTACATGGCCCGGGTACGTGAGGCGAAAGGCCGGGCACGCACCGTGCTACGTGAAGAGGGCCTGCTGATCCCGGGCCATTTCAGCAGCCACCAGGCCATCGCACGGACCCTGGGCGCCGCGGTGCCCCACCTGGGGGAACTGGTCAGCTTCCGCGTCGCGCAGGCGCGGCCCCATCACGGTGACCGGCCGCGCGTCGAGCTGGACGGCCGGACGTGGGTACTGGCCGAGGCCAGCGATCCGGTGGAAGCGGCCCCTTTCCTGCCCAAGCACACGGACGCCGCCGCACTGTAAGGCCCCGCGCACCGCGTCGTAGATTGAAGGAGTGCCCTCCGGGATTTTCGAGGGCACGGCTGAGCCAGAGCTAGCCCTGGAAGCAGGACGACCGACGATGACCGAAGACTGGGACCGCCCGGAAGGGTCCTGGGCCTCCTCGGCGGCACGCCGCCGGAACATGCAGGCGATCCGGAGCCGGGATACCAAGCCCGAGCAACTGGTGCGCAAGCTGGTGCACGCGCGGGGGCTCCGCTACCGGGTGGCAGCGAAGCCCTTGCCGAAGGTCCGGCGGACGGCGGACATGGTCTTCCGCCCCACGAAGGTGGCGGTCTTCATCGACGGGTGTTACTGGCACGGATGCCCTGAGCACTACGTGCCACCGAAGATCAACCAGGGGTACTGGTCAGAGAAGGTCGCGCGCAACATGGCCCGCGACCGTGACACCGACGCGCGGCTGCTCGAGGCGGGCTGGACCGTGCTGCGCTTCTGGGAGCACGAATCACCCGAGGCGAGCGCTGACCACATCGTCCTCACGGTGGCCAGCATCAGAGGGGCTGGGGATCGAAGCTGACAGGCTCCCGTCCTGCTTCGACAGCCGGGGACCGGCCTCAAGAGCGGCCTTGATCTGCAGACCCACGGCCTTGGCCACGGGGGGCGGGAAGGCATTGCCCACCTGCCGGTAAGCAGCAGTCTTGCGCCCCTGGAAGATCCATCCCTCCCCGCCCTCCTCCTCCGGGCCGAAGCCCTGGACGAGCGCGGCCTGCTTCACCGTGATCATGGGCAGGGTCTTGCCGGGCTCACCGAGGTCACGCGCGGGGTTCTTGGTGTTGCCTTCCTTGTCCGGCTCGTCCGCGACGCCCAGCCCGGACACGCCGAGGTTCTCCCAGGCCCTCTTCGCCCGGGTGGGACCGAGGTCAGCACCGCCGTGCTTCTTGGAACCGCCCACCAGTGTCGGGGCGATGCCGCTGGAGGCCTTCTGGTACCAGTTCTCGAGAGCGGCCCCCTTGAGGCCACGCTCCACCATCGAATCCCGCAGGAGCTCGCCGATCGTCAGCGGCTTCTCCTGGCCAGGCTGCGGCTTGTACCAGCCCTCGACGTCGAAGTGCTCCCAGTACTCGGGCTTCAGCGCGACGAGCAGGCTGCGGGGACGGAGCTGCGACACTCCGAAGTGACTGGCCTGGAGCTCCTGCCAGTCACACTTGTAGCCGAGCAGTTCAAGCTCGGCGACGATCTCCGCACGGTAGTCGTCGAACTTGGACTGCATGAGCCCGCGAACGTTCTCGATCATCACCGCGGAAGGGTCCAACTGCCGCGCCAGTTTGATCATCGTCGGGAACAGGTCACGTTCGTCGTCACGGCCGAGCTGCTTGCCCGCCAGCGAGAAAGGGGGGCAGGGCACGCCTCCGGCGAGGAGATCAATCTGGCCCTTCATCTGAAGGGCCTCTTCACTCTCCACGTAGACGCGGAGGTCCTGCTCCAGCACCTGCCATTCCGGTCTGTTGGCCCGGAGGGTCTCGCACGCGCTGGCGTCCATCTCGATGAGAAGCCGGTGCCCGAAGCCCGCCCGCTCAAGCCCGAGCGCCTGACCGCCCGCACCGGCGCAGATCTCGACCGAGGTGAACTCGTACTCAGTGCTGGTCATGCACCCTCCTCCAGAACTCTCGCGGCGGAAACGCTTTGTACTCCGCCCTCACAGAGGGTGACAGAAGGCACTGACAACACCCTTTCCCACGATCTGACCGCCTGCCAGGAAGGCACCACTGGCCACAGCGAACCAACCTACGATATCCGGCCGGCGGGGCAGCGGTGGAACAAGACGTACCCCTTGCCTCTGTGACCGCGCTCTCCCCGTTCCGTCCGGCCGCATCAGAACGGCAGTGGGAGCTGTTGGCGTCCGCAGGCCAGGGCTGTGGGTGGGGTGGGGCGGGGGGGGTGGTGAGGGTCAGGAGGGTGCGGAGGGCCGCTACGACCTCCGTGGGGGTGTCGCGGATCATCGACGGGGTGGCGCTGACCACCAGGACGCCGTGGGACTCCAGGCGGAGGCGGCGGCGGAGGGTGGCGTGCCTGGGGGTACCTCCCAGCGGTAGCTGGGGGAGCGTCGCGGGTGCAGTGGTACTCCGCCGAGTCGATCTCCAGGGCGACGCCCTCGTCGGGCCAGTAGGCGTCCGGGCTGGCCAGGAAGGCGCCCCCGAACCGGCCGGACCGGCCCTCGCAGGCCTGGCGGCTGGCGGTCGTGGCCGTCCTAGCGGCTCGGGTGGTCCGGGGACAGGAAGACGATCACCCCCGTCTGCGTGCCCGGCCGGGCCTCGACCTCGTGCCAGCCGAGGCGGCGGTAGGTGGCCACGGTGTCGGTGGCCAGGCGGGAGGTCAGCAGCCACGCGCGCCGGTCCGGGGCGTCGGCGGTGATCTCCGTGAGCAGGGCCCGGCCGGTGCCGTGGCCGCGCGCGTACGGGCGTACGGCGAGTTCGTCTATCTCCAGGGCCCCGGTCAGGAGCTCCTTCACACGGCCCGCGCCGAGCTGCGCGGCGACCTGGGCGTACGCGCGGTTCCTGGGGAAGGCGGCCGGCGTGATCCAGCCCGTGGCGAAGCCGTCGATGCCGGTCGCGGACTGGGCGATGGCCGTACGGAATCCACGGCGCCGCGCGTCGACCGGGAGGCGGGTGGCGAACTGGCGAATGGTTTCTTCGCCCTCGTTCCAGGGTGGGCCGGAGAAGACGTCGGCGTAGGCGTCGACCAGTTCGTCCGCGAGGTCGAGGACGGCCTGTCCGTAGCAGATCACGATGTCCTGGCTCCTGAAGTCGAGTGGGGAGGCGGGATTTCCCCCTTTGGGTGGGGAGAGTCAATTTATGCGCTTCGGGTTCCTGCGGGCGGACATCGCACGGATCCGGCGAGTGTGCGACAAATCCCCTCCCCACCGTCCGTGTCGGGAAACCCGGCACCCGCGTTGAGCAGCTCGTGGACAGACTGCTTCGGGCGGCCGGCCGGTGCGCGCTCGCCTTCCTTCTCGTCCTGGGCGTCGTGGCGTTGCTGCCGCGCGCGCTGCGGGACGCGGTGCCGGACGCCGTGATCGGCGGAGCCGTGCTGGTGCTGGGGTGGGTGCTGGGCGCCCATCGGATGGCCGGACGGCCGCGTTAGCCTCGTATCCGAACGACGATCGACGAACGACGAACGACAAGAAGAGCGAAGGAGTTCGACATGGCGCGCGTACCGAGTTCCGTGGTGGCCGCCGCCGGGCTGGTCGGCGGATACGCCGTCGCCCGGTGGACCAAGAAGCGGCCCCTGGGCGGTGTCGTCCTCGGCGCCGCCGGGATCGCGGCCGGACGGGAGTGGCACCGCCGGGGCGGTGCGCCCGCGGCGGCCGGGCTCGGGGCGCTGTACCTGGCCGGCTTCGCGGGCGCGCACCCGCTGGCCAAGAAGGTCGGCGCATGGCCGGCCGTCCTCGGGGCCGCGGGCGTCGTGGCCGCCGCGTCCTGGGCCGTCGCCGACCGCGGCTGACGGCCCCGCCCCAAGGGCCCGGGCCCTACTCCCTACGGGAGCCCTACGCCCCGAAGGCCCGGGACACCGTGTAGATCAGCAGGCCCGCCAGGGCGCCGACCACCGTTCCGTTGATGCGGATGAACTGCAGGTCCCGGCCGATGTGGGCCTCGATCTTGCGGGACGTGTGCTCGGCGTCCCAGCCCGCCACCGTGTCCGTGATCAGCGAGGTGATCTCGGTCCGGTAGTTGGTGACGACGTACACCACCGCGCCCTCGATCCAGCCCTCCACCTTGCCCTGGAGACGGCCGTCCGTGGCCAGCCGCGCCCCCAGGGACATCAGCGAGGACCGGACGCGCAGGCGCAGTTCGCTCTGCTCGTCCTCCGCCGCCGAGATGATCAGCGAGCGGATCGCGGTCCAGGCGGAGGCGATCACGTCCTGGATCTCGCCGCGCGCCAGCAGCTCGGACTTGAGCCGTTCGACCCGGGCCCGGGTGTCCGTGTCCGTTTGGAGATCGGCCGCGAAGTCCGTCAGGAAGCGGTCCACGGCGCCGCGCGCCGGGTGCTGGGGCATGTCCCGCATCTCCGTGACGAACCGCAGCAGCTCCTTGTAGACGCGGTCGCCGATCTTGCGGTCCACGAACCGGGGGGTCCAGCCGGGCGCCCCGCCCTGGACCGCGTCCATCACCGACTCCCCGTGCGTGACGAGCCAATCGTGGGCCTTGGCGCACACCAGGTCGACGGCACGGTGGTGGCCGCCGTCCGCGACGACCCGCTCCAGGGTCTTGCCGATGCCGGGCGCGATCTCGGCCGTCTCGGCACGCCGGGTGATGGCCTCGCCCACGACGGCCTGCACATCGGAGTCGCGCAGTACGGTCAGGGCTCCGCGCAGGGCGGTGGCCAGTTCCGCGGTGACCCGGTCGGCGTGCGCCGGCTCGGCCAGCCAGGTGCCGAGGCGGCCGCCGATGCCGAGGGAGTGGAGGCGGGCCCTGACCACGTCGGAGGAGAGGAAGTTCTCGCCGACGAACTCGCCGAGGGAGACGCCGAGCTGGTCCTTCTTGGTCGGGATGATCGCGGTGTGCGGGATGGGCAGGCCGAGGGGCCGCCGGAAGAGGGCGGTGACGGCGAACCAGTCCGCGAGCGCGCCGACCATGCCGGCTTCGGCGGCCGCCGCGACGTATCCGGCCCAGGCGCCCGCGTCGGCGTCCCGCGCCCACGTGGCCAGTACGTAGACCAGCGAGACCAGGATCAGCAGGCCGGTCGCGGTGGCCTTCATCCGGCGGACACCGCGGCGGCGCTCCTCGTCGGCGGCGCTGAACACGAACGCGCCGCGGGCGGGCGGGGCAGGGGTCGGTGCCGTCGCCGCTCCCCCGCGTGGTGGCGGTGGGGCGGCACCTCCGACTGTGGTGCGGTTGTCCACGTGCTCCTGCCTTCCCCCGGGGGCGCCGGTTTTGTCTGCATAGCATCCGACTACTGGGAGGCGCGAGGAGTTCCCGGCACGCCGTTTCGCTCCCGCGAGGGGGGTAGTGGTCCCGCGGTCGCGGCCACGCCGGGACCGGTACGGCCGCAGGCCGCAGCCGCGGCCCGGGCCGTCGGAGCCAGGCCCCGCCCCGCTCGACCCAGGCCCCGCCCACCCCCCCATGGGACGGACGGGACGGACGGGACGGAGCGCTACAGCTCCTTGCTCAGCTTCGGCCGCTTCGGCGTCTTAGGCGGCTTGACCTTGATCTCCACCCCGCCCCAGAAGGCGAAACCCGTCACGATCACCCGCGGCGCCCCCGGCTGCGCCGGGCCGCTGCCCACGCGCTGGTCGAAGGCGCCCATGACGCCGATGCCCCGTACGTCGACCTCCACGCCCGGCGGCACGGTGATCTGGATGCCGCCCATGACCGCGACGCAGTTGATCACCACCTCGCGCTGCGCGAAGTTCGCCTCGCGCAGGTCCAGCTCACCGCCGCCCCAGAACGCCACCGCGTCGAAGCGGGCGGGCACCGTCCACGGACCCTTGCGCTGGAACCCCGACATGACCGCGACCGCGTTCGTCGACGTCCCCGACCCGCCGATCCGGGCCGGCCAGGACGAACCCGAGGCCGCCACGGGCGTCGGCAGCGGCGCCGCGGCGCCCTCCGTCGGCAGGTCCCGCGTCAGCGGCTCCAGTTCCGCGTACGTACGGGACTTGTACGCCGCCTCCAGCCGCTCCTCGAATTCCTCCATGTCGAGCCGACCCTCGGCGACGGCGTCCCGCAGACGCTCCACCACCCGGTCCCGGTCGGCATCCGACGCCCTCAGCTCCGGCAACGGCTTCTCCGGCCGCTCGTCACTCATGCCGCCCAGACTATGCAGGGATTCCCGGGAGTTGTACGGCTTGACCCCCTGTCCTACCCCCGGGATGACCCTGATTTCCCCCCGCCGCCACGTCCCCCCTCACCCCCGCCCCGCGTACATCCGCGCGATCACGTCCTCGATGTCCGGTTCCCGCACCGACAGGTCCACCAGCGGATACCGCGCCGCCACCTCCGCCACCAGCGGCGCCGCCGAAGCCCCCGCCGGGAACGCCAGCCACTGCCGCGGCCCCTCCACCCTCACCACCCGCGCGCCCGCCAGCTCGATCGGCGCGAGCTCCCGCTCCAGGTCCACCACCAGCGTCCGCTCGCTCTCCCCGGCCGAACCCGCCGCATGCAGCCCGGCCAGCGGCCCGTCGTACATCAGCCGCCCGTGGTCGATCACCATCACCCGCTCGCACAGCTGCTCGATGTCCTGGAGGTCGTGCGTGGTCAGCAGCACCGTCGTGCCGAGCTCCGCGTTCAGCTGCCGCAGGAAGCCCCGTACCTTCGCCTTGCTCACCACGTCCAGGCCGATCGTCGGCTCGTCCAGGTACAGCACGTCCGGATCGTGCAGCAGCGCCGCCGCGATGTCCCCGCGCATCCGCTGCCCCAGCGACAGCTGCCGCACCGGCACGTCGAGCAGCTCGGCCAGGTCCAGCCGGTCCACGCAGCGCTCCATGTTCTCCTCGAACCGCGCCCGCGGGATCCGGTACATCCGCCGCATCAGCCCGTACGAGTCCTTCAGCGGCAGGTCCCACCACAGCGTGGTCCGCTGCCCGAACACCACCCCGATCCGGTGCGCGAGCCGCATCCGCTCCCGCGCCGGGTCGATGCCCGCCACCCGCAGCCGGCCGCCGCTCGGCGTCAGGATCCCGGTCAGCATCTTGATCGTGGTCGACTTCCCGGCACCGTTGGGCCCGATGTAGCCGACCATCTCGCCCCGCGCCACCTCGAAGCTGATCCCGTCCACCGCCCTGACCTGGCGTTTCTCCCGGCGCATCAGCCCCACCCGGCGCCGTACGTCGAAGACCTTCTCGACCCCGTCCAGCGAGATCAGCGCATCCACCACCACTAGCTCCCCGTGCTTCGGTACGAACGGACACCCGCGCGCCACGCCAGCGACGCGGGCAGGAACACGGCGAAGGCCACCAGCGGGCTCAGGTACGCGGCCCACCCCGGCAGCCCCAGCGGATCGGGCCGCCCGAGCACGTACAGCGCGGGCAGCCAGTTGACGAAGGCCAGCGGCACGATGAAGGTCACCCCGCGCAGCAGGTCCTTCGCGAAGACGGTCGGCGGGTACTGCAACATCGCGCAGCCGCCGTAGGTGAACGAGTTCTGCACCTCCGCCGCGTCCCCCGCCAGGAACTGGAACGCCGCCCCGGCCACCATCACCGCACCGAAGATGCCCGCCCCGGCCAGCACCATCACAGGCACCAGCAGCACCTTGCCGGCCGTCCACTCCACTTGCGGACCCAGCGCCCAGACCGCCCAGGCCAGCACCCCCACCCCCTGCCCGACGCGCCCCAGCCGGCGCAGCGCGAACCGGTCCGCCGCGACCTGCGCCAGCACCGGCACGGGGCGCACCAGCATGGTGTCGAGCGAGCCGTCACGGATCCGGACACCGATCCGGTCCGTGTTGCCCAGCAGCAGGTCCGCCAGGCCCAGGGAGGCCGAGCAGGATCCGTAGAGCAGGGCGATCTCGGGGAGGGTGAAACCGCCGAGCTCGTCGACGTGGGAGAACATGATGCAGACCGCGACGAAGTCGAGGAGGGTGATCGCCGCGTTGCCGACGACCGACAGGGCGAAGGACGTCCGGTACGTCATCGTCGACCGGATCCACATCGCCACGATCAGCCCGTAGCCGCGCAGCCCCTCCCGCGCCCGACCGCGCCGGGGCACCTCGACGGCCGCGAACTCCCGCTCCAGTACCGCCTCAGCCACCCTGGACCACCACCTTCCGCGTCGCGGCCGACTGCAACAGCCGCCCCGCGCCCAGCAGCACGAACGCCCACACCGCCTGAAACCCCAGCGCACCCGCCGCGCTCCCGGCCCCCGCGTGCCTGCCCAGCAGCACGTCCATCGGGACCTGGAGCATCGCCGCCCACGGCAGCGCCTGCACGAACTCGCCGAAACCGCCCGGGAATACGGTCAGCGGCAACAGCATCCCGGAGAAGAAGATCGTGACGACGGTCGCCATCATGTTGATCCCCGACCCGTCCATCAGCCAGAACGCCGCCAGCCCCAACAGGTAGCGCACCGCGAAGCTCACCGTCAGCGCGAGCAGGACGGAGACCAGGAACAGCAGCCAGCGCAGCGGATCGGCGGGCAGCGCCAGCCGGAACGCCAGCGCCCCGACCACCAGCGGAACCACCCCGCGCCCCGCCAACTGGAAGGCCGCCCGCCCCAAGTCGGCCGCGAGCCACCACATCTGCAGGTCCGCCGGCCGGTACAGGTCGACGGCGATGTCGCCCGTACGGACACGCTCCTGGAGCTCCTCCTGGAAGCCGCCCCCGATCAGCGCCCCTGCGGCGAGCAGTGACTGACTCACCCATACGAAGGTCAGGGCCTGTGCCTGGTCGTAGCCGCCGAGTCCGGGCCGCTCGTCCCACAGCGCGATGTACGTGTACGCGACGATGAACCCGAACACGGTGTTGGTGAACACACCGGCCGCCGTCGCCGTCCCGTAGGTGGCGTACCGGCGGAATCCGCCTGCGGCGACGGCCAAGTAGAGCCGCACTCTCCGACGCACCGTATCCCTCCGTTTCCCACGTCGTTCCTACGTCGGCCAAAGCGCGCGAGCTTAGTGCGGAGGGGCGAGCCACGCGACCGATTTACCCCCGTCCGGCGCGTAATCACCGGCCATCGGGTAGACACCATGAGGTACAGAAGTGGATATTTCGCACAGCGTCGAGGAGTTCTGGAGATGAGCGACCAGTCACCGCCCCCGGGCTGGACCCCTCGCGATCCGGACACTCCGCCGGAGGGACCCCCGACGCAGCCGCAGACACCCGGCACAGGGCAGAGGCCCGGCACGGCACGGGAGCCCGGAAAGCAGGCCCGCAGCAAGCGGACCGGCTGGCGACGCGCCCTCCCCACCTGGCGCATGCTGCTGGGCGGCTTCCTGCTCCTCGCCCTGCTGCTCATCGGCGCCCTCGTCGCCGGCTACCTGCTCGTGGACATCCCGCCCGCCAACTCCGCCGCCACCGCGCAGTCCAACGTCTACCTCTACTCCGACGGTTCGCAGCTCGCCAGCGACGGCGAGGTCAACCGCGTCAACGTCCCGCTCTCACAGATCCCCCGGACCGTGCAGGAGGCCGTACTGGCTGCCGAGGACCGGGACTTCTACTCCGAACGGGCCGTGGATCCCAAGGCGATGGTCCGCGCCGCCTGGAACACCGCGACCGGCAAGGGCACCCAGTCCGGTTCGACCATCACCCAGCAGTACGTCAAGAACTACTACCTGGGCCAGGAACAGACGATCAAACGGAAGGTCAAGGAGTTCTTCATCGCGATCAAACTCGGTCGCGAGAAGTCGAAGGACTACATCCTGGAGGGGTATCTGAACACCAGTTACTTCGGCCGCAACGCCTACGGCATCCAGGCCGCCGCCCAGGCCTACTACGGCAAGGACGCCGCCAACCTCACCACCGCCGAGGGCGCCTACCTCGCCACCCTCCTCAACTCCCCCAGCGCCTTCGACGTCGTCTCCCACCCCCAGAGCCGCCCCCGCGCCCTCGCCCGCTGGAACTACGTACTCGACGGCATGGTCAAGAAGAACTGGCTGCCCGCCGCCGATCGCGCGACGACACGGTTCCCCGAGCCGGGCAAGGTCCGCGCCGCCGCCGGACTGTCCGGGCAGCGCGGATACCTGGTGGAAGCCATCAAGGACTACATCGTCGATCACAAGATCCTCGACGACAAAACCCTCGCCGAGGGCGGCTACCGCATCACCACCACCATCGACAGACGCCGCCAGAACGCCTTCACCGAAGCCGTCGACGCCCAGATGGTCCGCGAACTCGACCCGGAGAAGCGCAAGGCGGACCGGGTGGTGCGGGCCGGCGGAGTGTCCATCGACCCGGCCACCGGCAAGGTCGTCGCCATGTACGGCGGCATCGACTACACCAAGCAGTTCGTCAACAACGCGACCCGGCACGACTACCAGGTCGCCTCCACCTTCAAGCCGTTCGTCTTCGCGGCCGCCGTCGAGAACGACTCCCGCACCCAGGACGGCCGCCGGATCACCCCGAACACGATCTACAACGGCGACAACAAACACCCGGTCGTCGGCGGCCGCATCCGCTTCGCCCCCGAGAACGAGGGCCAGGTGTCGTACGGGAACATCACCGTCAACACCGCGACCGACCTCTCCGTCAACGCCGTCTACGCGCAGATGGCGGTCGACGTCGGCACCGCGAAGGTCAAGGACACGGCCATCGCCCTCGGCATCCCCGCGGACACCCCGAACTTCCCGCCCGTCCCCGCCATGGCCCTCGGCACCCTGCAGGCCAGCGTCCTGGACATGACCCAGGCGTACGCGACCCTCGCGGACCACGGCCGCCGCACCCCGTACACCTTCCTGGAGAAGATCACCAAGGGCGGCGACACGATCGGCCTGCCCGAGCGCACGCCCACCCAGGCCGTCAGCCGCGAGACCGCCGACACCACCACGTCCATGCTGGTCAGCGTCGTCGACAACGGCACCGGTACGGCCGCGCTCGCCGCCGGCCGCCCGGCCGCGGGCAAGACCGGGACCGGCGAACTGGACCGCTCGGCCTGGTTCGCCGCGTACACCCCGGACCTGGTCACGGTGGTCTCGATGATGGGCCAGGACCCGGACACCGGCGCCTTGGAGTCCCTGTACAACGCCCTCGGGGAGCCCCGTATCGGCGGTGGCGGCTACCCGGCCCGGATCTGGGCCGCGTACACCAAGACCGCCCTGGAGGGCAGCGACCCCGCCGACTTCGACCTGGAACTCCAGCCGGGCGCGGCCCAGCCGCCGCCCTCGCCGCCGGCCCAGACGGGCCGGCCCGAGGAGACCCCGGACGAGGACACGCCGCCCCCTCCCGAACGGCCGACCCGGCCGGGCCGGCCCACCGAGCCGAACGGCGGGCGGGACAACGGGGGCCGGGACAACGGCGGTCAGAACCAAGGCGGTCAGAACCAGGGGGGCCAGGACAACGGCGGCCAGGACAACGGCGGCCGGACACAGGGCGGGCAGACGCAGGGCGGCCAGACACAGGGCGGGCAGACCAACGGCGGCGCCACCCAGGGCGACCAGGGCGGCACCACCGCGGGCACGATGGGCACCACGGGCAGGACGGGCGGGCAGGGCGCCGACCGCGGCGCGGGCGATGGCACGCGCCCGCCCTCAGCATTCCTCGAATGATCCGAGGGGGCGGCGGGTGGTCTCCGGTCCGGTCAGTGACCGGAGGTCACCTTCAGCCCCACCACGGCCACCAGCAGCAGGCAGATGAAGAAGATCCGGGCCGCGGTGACGGGCTCACCCAGCACCGCCATACCGAGCACGGCCGCACCGGCGGCGCCGATGCCCACCCACACCCCGTACGCCGTACCGATGGGCAGGGACTTCGCGGCGATCGAGAGCAGCACCATGCTGGCGACGATCCCGGCACCCGTGAACACACTGGGCCACAGCCGGGTGAAACCTTCGGTGAACTTCATTCCGATCGACCAGCCGACTTCGATCAGACCGGCGACGATCAGCAGGACCCAGGCCATGACGGCACCTCCGAGACATCGGGCGATACGGGTGCGTCGTCTTGTCGTACCCGGTACGGCGCGTCTCGTCGGGGTCCCTCAACCGTAGCAAAGAGAGGTGAAAAGGGCTGGTGACCTAGGCCACCAGCCCTTTTCACGGCAGTTCTCAGAAGAATCAGAGGCGTCAGGCGCGTCAGAGGCGTCAGAGGCGTCAGAGGTAGAGACCCGTGGAGTCCTTCGACCCCTCCAGCCGCTCGGCGGCCACGGCGTGCAGATCCCGCTCGCGCATCAGCACGTACGTCGCACCCCGCACCTCGACCTCGGCACGGTCCTCGGGGTCGTACAGCACCCGGTCGCCGGGCTCGACGCTCCGTACGTTCTGCCCGACCGCGACCACCTCGGCCCAGGCCAGCCGCTTGCCGACCGCGGCCGTCGCCGGGATGAGGATGCCGCCGCCGGAGCGCCGCTCGCCCTCGGGCAGGTCGGACTTCACGAGCACGCGGTCGTGGAGCATACGGATGGGCAGTTTGTCGTGGGTGGTGTTCTCGCTCACGCCCCGAACCTACCCGCCCGCGTCGAGGCCGCGCTCCGCAGGGTCATCAGCGCTTGCGCCGCACCGAGAGCACCACTACCCCCACCACACCCGCCGCGAGCAGCGCGACGGGCACGATCCGCTCCATGCGCGGAGCCCCGTCCTCGTGGCGCAGCGCGCCATTCACGTCCGTCACGAGGCGGTTCACCGCGACGTACGCCCGCCCGACGGTGTGGTCGACCGTCGAGGCGGCCCTGGCCTTCGCGTCCCCGATGATCGTCTTCGGGTGCATGCGCACACCGATCTCGTCGAGCGTCTCGGCGAGCTGCTCGCGGCGGCGGACGATGTCCGCCTCGATCTGTGCGGGGGTCCTGGCTTCCGGCACCGCGCTGCCTCCGTCGTCGTGTCGTCTGTGGGGGCGTAGTCCGCCATGAACAGTCTGTCAGCAGCTTAGTCTCGTGCCATACCGATCCCCTCTTGAGGAGACTGCCGACATGAGCGAGCGACTTCAGCCGGGCGATACCGCCCCCGCCTTCACCCTGCCCGACGCGGACGGCAACGAGGTCTCGCTGGCCGGCCACAAGGGCCGCAAGGTGATCGTCTACTTCTACCCGGCCGCCCTGACGCCGGGCTGCACCAAGCAGGCCTGCGACTTCACGGACAACCTCGACGTCCTGGCGACGGCCGGCTACGACGTCATCGGCGTCTCCCCCGACAAGCCGGAGAAGCTCGCGAAGTTCCGCGAGAAGGAGCACCTGAAGGTCACCCTGGTCGGCGACCCGGAGAAGGAGACCCTGACGGCGTACGGCGCGTACGGCGAGAAGAAGCTGTACGGCAAGACGGTGACGGGGGTCATCCGCTCGACGGTGGTCGTGGACGAGGAGGGCAAGGTCGAGCACGCCTTCTACAACGTCAAGGCGACCGGCCACGTGGCCAAGATCATCAAGGACCTGGGCATCTGACCCAGCCCCCTGCCCCGCAGGAAGCGGCCCGCACCCAACCGGTGCGGGCCGCTCCGTTTATCGGACGAAATCGGCCGCAACTCTCCGACTATCGACCCGTTACTCCGTACGAGAGCCGCACGGGCGGCCGGGATGCGGAGGGGGCGAGGATGCCGACTTCGAGCCGGAGGGGATGAAGTGGACGAGGGAGATCCTGGCCGAGGCCGTGGCCGCGTCGACCACCATGTGCGAGGTCCTCGGGCGCCTCGGCCGTGACGTCGCGGGCGGCCACCACACGCACATCAGTCGCAAGGTGAAGGCGTTCGGCACCGACACTTCGCACTTCAAACTGCCCTCACGTGCGGGACGCCCCAACACGCGGCG
This sequence comes from Streptomyces sp. NBC_00190, assembly GCF_036203305.1. Taxonomy (GTDB): domain Bacteria; phylum Actinomycetota; class Actinomycetes; order Streptomycetales; family Streptomycetaceae; genus Streptomyces. The sequence goes on from NZ_CP108131.1 coordinate 3,196,787, forward strand.
CACTCCGGAATCGATCCTGGTCAGGCAAGACGACACCCGTGCCCGCCGGGCCCAGAGCGAGCACCTCAAGGGTGCACTCGCCGCACTCGGCATCCCCGAGCGGTGCGCGATGTGCGGTATCGAGCCGACCTGGCAGGGCTATCCGCTACCGCTGGAGGTCGACCACATCGACGGCGACTGGCGCAACAACCAGCGGGAAAACTTGCGGCTGCTCTGCCCCAACTGCCACGCGGTAACGGACACCTGGTGTCGAGCAGGGCGGCACAGTCGTTAGACCACGGGTACATCGACCACGGCTGCGGCGCGCGCAGTAGAGTGTTCCTCGCTTGCGTCCGTACGCCACCTGGTGAGCGGCGGTCTTTAGGTGGCCGCGTATGTCGGTTCGAATCCGACCGGGCGCACTCGATGAACAGGGCCTGTTCTCCCGGACTCGGGAGAACAGGCCCTGTCTCGTCAGCCCAGGAGTTCGCGGACCACCGGGACCAGGGCGCGGAAGGCCTGGCCGCGGTGGGAGATGGCGTTCTTCTCCGCCGGGGTGAGCTCCGCGCAGGTGCGGGACTCGCCCAGCGGCTGGAGGATCGGGTCGTAGCCGAAGCCGCCCGTGCCCGACGGGGCGTGGCGCAGGGTGCCCAGGAGGCGGCCCTCGACGACGCGTTCGGTGCCGTCCGGGAGGGCCAGGGCCGCCGCGCAGAAGAAGTGGGCGCCGCGGTGCTCCTCGTCGATGTCGCCGAGCTGCGCCAGCAGGAGGCGGAGGTTGGCCTCGTCGTCGCCGTGGGCGCCGGCCCAGCGCGCCGAGAAGATGCCGGGGGCGCCGTTCAGGACGTCCACGCACAGGCCGGAGTCGTCGGCGACCGCCGGGAGGCCGGTGGCGCGGGCCAGGGCGTGGGCCTTGAGGAGGGCGTTCTCGGCGAAGGTGACGCCGGTTTCCTTGACGTCCGGGATCTCGGGGTACGCGTCCGCGCCGACCAGCTCGTGCGGCAGGCCGGCGTCGGACAGGATGGCGTGGAGTTCGGCGATCTTGCCCGCGTTGCGGGTCGCGAGGATGAGGCGGCTGGGCGTGGAGGTCATGGCCCCCATTATTTCGCGGTCGCCGGCCGGGTCAGCCCGGGGTGCAGACCTTGGAGATCTCGCTCGCCGCGTCCGCGACCGGCTGGATGTCCGGGGTGGCGTCGCCGTTCTGGATGGCGGTGCGGACGTTCTTCACCGCCGTGCTCATCGAGTCGATGGCCTTGCCCAGGTCGGCGTTGTCCGTCTGGTCGCCGATCTTCTTGAGGTTCGTCTCGATCTGGTTGAGCGCGTTCTGGGCGTCCTGCGGGCTGTTGCCGGCCTGGGAGACCGCCTGCTGGAGGTCGTTCGCGCCGTCGGTGATGGCCACCGCGGTGTTCGCGCAGTCCATCGCGGTGGAGATCGCGTCGCAGGAGGTGAGGGCGGGTATCGCCAGGGCGGCCGCGACGGCCACGGCGGCGATGCGGTGCTTCGGCTTGACGGACTTCAGCGTCTTCATCTTCTGGTCCCCGGGGAGTCGGATGCGTGGACGGGCGCACGGCTTTGACACCGTGCGCCCGTACCAGGACGGACGCGAATCCGCGCGCCGCGGTTGCCGCTTACAGTTCCAGCGCGCCCAGCTGGATGGCTTCCAGGTCCGCGCAGCCGCCGGCGGCGAGGTCGAGGAGGGCGTTCAGTTCCTTGCGGTCGAAGGGCTCGCCCTCGGCGGTGCCCTGGACCTCGACGAAGCGGCCGTCGCCGGTGCAGACCACGTTCATGTCGGTCTCGGCGCGCACGTCTTCCTCGTAGCAGAGGTCGAGGAGCGGGACGCCGTCGACGATGCCGACGCTGACGGCGGCGACGGTGCCGGTGAGCGGCTTGCGGCCGGCCTTGATGAGCTTCTTCTGCTGGCCCCAGGCGACGGCGTCGGCGAGGGCGACGTAGGCGCCGGTGATGGCGGCGGTGCGGGTGCCGCCGTCGGCCTGGAGGACGTCGCAGTCCAGGACGATGGTGTTCTCGCCGAGGGCCTTGTAGTCGATGACGGCGCGCAGGGAGCGGCCGATGAGGCGGGAGATCTCGTGGGTGCGGCCGCCGATCTTGCCGCGGACGGATTCGCGGTCGCCGCGGGTGTTGGTGGAGCGGGGCAGCATCGAGTACTCGGAGGTGACCCAGCCTTCGCCGCTGCCCTTGCGCCAGCGCGGGACGCCTTCGGTGAAGGAGGCGGTGCAGAAGACCTTGGTGTCTCCGAAGGAGATGAGGACGGAGCCCTCGGCGTGCTTGCTCCATCCGCGTTCGATGGTGACCGGGCGGAGCTGTTCGGGCGTACGGCCGTCGATGCGAGACATGGCTCCGAGCCTAGTCCCTGCGGCAGAACGCGAAGACCCCGTCCGGGTGTATCCGGAACGGGGTCTTGTCGTTCGGCGGGCGAGCCTTGTGGGGCTCAGCTCACATCATGTCTTCGATCTCGCCGGCGATCGGGTCGGCGTCGGTGCCGATGACGACCTGGATCGCGGTGCCCATCTTGACGACGCCGTGGGCGCCGGCGGCCTTCAGGGCGGCTTCGTCGACGAGGGCGGGGTCGTGGACCTCGGTGCGCAGGCGGGTGATGCAGCCCTCGATCTCGTCGATGTTGTCGATGCCGCCGAGCCCGGCGACGATCTTCTCAGCCTTGGTGGCCATGTGTTTCTCCCTGAGTTCTACGAAGAACGAGTCTCGGCGGCCAGGTATCCGGATACCCACCTGCGTGATCCGCTTTGCCACGGTAACGCACGGTTGGCCCATCTATGCGAGCGCATGACTGCTGTCTGTCGAATGATGACGATCAGCAGTCGCCTGCCCCACGACTGGTCTACACCAGTGTGCCGCACGTGCCGCAACTGCCAAAAACGGGCCGGTCAGGGAGGACGCCGATGAGTGCGAGCAGCGCTGCAGCAGCGCCGCAGCCGAAGTGGTGGAACGGCTTGTTCCAGGGGCTGCAGAAGATGGGGCGGAGCCTTCAGCTGCCGATCGCCGTCCTGCCCGCCGCGGGCATCCTGAACCGCCTGGGGCAGCCCGATGTCTTCGGTGTGGAGGGCCTCGGCTGGACGGACGTCGCCAAGGTGATGGCGGGCGCGGGCGGGGCGCTGCTGGATCCCGACCTCGGGCTGCCGCTCCTCTTCTGCGTCGGCGTCGCGATCGGCATGGCGAAGAAGGCGGACGGCTCGACGGCCCTGGCGGCGGTGGCGGGGTTCCTCGTCTACCGCGGGGTGCTGCACGCGTTCCAGAAGCCCTGCCCGGCGGGGACCAAGGACATCGGGGGCGGCTGCCTGGGGCCGAACGACACCTTCGTGTCGTACACGTACCAGAATCCCGGTGTCTTCGGCGGCATCATCATGGGCCTGCTGGCGGCCTGGTTCTGGCAGCGCTACCACCGGGTGAAGCTGGTGGACTGGCTGGGCTTCTTCAACGGGCGCCGGCTGGTCCCGATCATCATGTCGTTCGTCGCGATCGGGTTCGCGGCCCTGTGCCTGTGGATCTGGCCGCCGGTCGGTGACGCGCTGGAGAGCTTCTCCGACTGGCTGGTGGGCCTGGGCTCGTGGGGCGCCGGGATCTTCGGTGTCGCGAACCGCGCGCTGCTGGTGATCGGCCTGCACCAGTTCCTGAACGTGCCGGTGTGGTTCCAGTTCGGCAGCTTCACCACGCCGGACGGCAAGGTGGTCCACGGCGACATCAACATGTTCCTCAACGGCGACCCGCAGGCCGGGCAGTTCCTGTCCGGGTTCTTCCCCATCATGATGTTCGCCCTCCCGGCGGCGGCGCTGGCGATCACCCATTGCTCGAAGCCGCGGCGGCGCAAGGAGGTCGGCGGCCTGATGCTGTCGGTCGCGCTGACGTCCTTCGTCACCGGGATCACCGAGCCGCTGGAGTACTCCTTCCTCTTCGTCGCGCCCGTGCTGTACGTGATCCACGCGTTGCTGACGGGCGCCTCGATGGCGGTGACGTGGGCGCTGGGCGTCCACGACGGCTTCAGCTTCTCGGCCGGCCTGATCGACTACGTCATCAACTGGGGCCTGGCGACGAAGCCGGCGCTGATCATCCCGATCGGCCTGGGTTTCGCGGTGGTCTATTACGCTGTCTTCCGGTTCGCGATCACCAAGTTCGACCTGGCCACCCCGGGCCGGGAGTCGGACGAGGAGATCGACGAGATGGAGAAGGACAACATCAAGGCGTAGGCCCCGTCCGGCGGTTCACCGGACCTGCGGCCCGCCTCCCCGAGGCCCTCGGATCTCCGGATCCGGGGGCTTCGGCCATGTTCGCGGCGGACCCAAACCTGTTGTGGCGTAGACCACAGGAAATCGAAGGTTCCTTATCTAACCCTCACCGTGTTACAACTGGTCTACACCATCAATTGGTGTAGACCACGTGGGCCTGTCTGCGCTCGCGTTCCCCCCTTTTACGAGACGTCGCCGTCCCCCGGCTCACCCCCTGGCGGCGCCTTGCCCACTGGAGGAAGTTGTGACCACGGCTACCGCCCCCGCGGCGGAGAAGAAGAAGGGCGCTGGCGTGATGGCCGTCATGCAGCGCATCGGCCGGAGCCTCATGCTCCCCGTTGCGGTGCTGCCCGCAGGCGCTCTGCTCATCCGCCTGGGCCAGGACGACATGCTCGGCAAGGCGTCGCTGCCCGACTTCGTCAACAAGATCGCCACGTACATGGCGGCCGGCGGAGAAGCGATCATCGTCAACATGGCGCTGCTGTTCGCCGTCGGTATCGCGATCGGCTTCGCCAAGAAGGCCGACGGTTCGACCGCACTCGCCGCCGTCACGGGCTACCTGGTCTTCTCGAAGGTCCTGGCCACCTTCACGGATCCGAGCCTGCCGCAGATCGAGAAGGTCGTCGACCACAAGGTCGTCCTGGTGGACGCCCCCGTCGACGCCAAGGTCCTCGGCGGCGTCGTGATGGGCATCGTCGTCGCGCTCCTCTACCAGCGCTTCTACCGCACCAAGCTGCCCGACTGGGCGGGCTTCTTCGGCGGACGCCGCCTGGTCCCGATCCTCTCCGCCTTCGCGGGCCTGTTCATCGGCATCGTCTTCGGCTACATCTGGCCGGTCCTCGGCACGGGTCTGCACAACTTCGGTGAGTGGCTGGTCGGTTCCGGCGCCGTCGGCGCGGGCATCTTCGGTGTCGCCAACCGTGCGCTGATCCCGGTCGGCATGCACCACCTGCTCAACTCCTTCCCGTGGTTCCAGGCCGGCGAGTACAACGGCAAGAGCGGTGACATCGGCCGCTTCCTCGCCGGTGACCCGACCGCCGGACAGTTCATGACCGGCTTCTTCCCGATCATGATGTTCGCCCTCCCGGCGGCCTGCCTCGCGATCGTCCACTGCGCCCGTCCCGAGCGCCGCAAGGTCGTCGGCGGCATGATGTTCTCCCTCGCGCTCACCTCCTTCGTCACTGGTGTGACCGAGCCGATCGAGTTCACCTTCATGTTCATCGCCCCGGTGCTCTACGCGGTCCACGCGGTCCTCACCGGTATCTCCATGGCGCTGACCTGGGCCCTGGGCATGCGTGACGGCTTCGGGTTCTCGGCGGGTCTGGTCGACTACCTGCTGAACCTCGGCATCGCCGAGAACCCGCTGGGCCTGGCCGCCGTCGGCCTCTGCTTCGCGGTGGTCTACTACTTCGTCTTCCGCTTCGCGATCACCAGGTGGAACCTCCCCACCCCGGGCCGCGAGTCCGACGAGGAGCTCGCCGAGCTGGCGAAGGCCGAGGCCAAGTAGGCCGCACCGCCTCCGGTACGACGGAGCCCCCGCTCTCCCCGAAGGGAGGGCGGGGGCTTCGTCGTACCTCGGACACGCCGGGCCTCGGACCTCAGACCTCGTACACGGCGCCCGCGTACGCCAGGTCGATCGGGCCGTCGTAGGCCGAGCGGGCGTCGGCGAGGTTCTGCTGGGCGTCCGTCCACGGCGGGATGTGGGTGAGGACGAGGCGGCCGACCCTGGCGCCGCGCGCATACTCCCCGGCCTCGTGGCCGTTGAGGTGCAGGCCGGGAATGTCCTCCTTGCCGTGGGTGAAGGAGGCCTCGCAGAGGAAGAGGTCGGTGCCCTCGGCGAGCAGGCCGAGCTCCGAGCAGGTTCCGGTGTCCCCGGAGTACGTGAGCGAGCGGCCGCCGTGCTCGATGCGGATGCCGTACGCCTCGACGGGGTGGCTGACCCGCTCGGTACGGACCTGGAAGGGGCCGATCTCGAAGCTGCCGGACTTCAGGGTGCGGAAGTCGAAGACCTCGCTCATCGAGCGCTCGTCGGGCACGTCGTCGTAGGCGGTGGTCAGGCGCTTCTCGGTGCCCTCGGGACCGTAGACGGGGATGGTGCCGCAGCGGCCGCCCTCGTGCCGGTAGTAGCGGGCCACGAAGTACGCGCACATGTCGATGCAGTGGTCGGCGTGCAGATGGCTGAGGAAGATCGCGTCGAGGTCGTAGAGACCGATGTGGCGCTGGAGCTCGCCGAGGGCGCCGTTGCCCATGTCGAGAAGCAGCCGGAAGCCGTCGGCCTCGACGAGGTAGCTCGAACAGGCCGATTCCGCGGACGGGAACGACCCCGAACAGCCGACGACGGTGAGCTTCATGGAGCGTGAACCTCCGTGGACGGTCCGTGGACGGAATGCGGGCCGTGCGTGCGTTGAGCGTAAGGCGCGAAACGGCCCGTCGCTCCTCCACGGCGGGCCGTTGTGGGGGGAATCACCTGCACTGTCACCCGGGGGAGCGACGGTGGGTACGGGCGTTGCCAAAGGTTGTCATGCCGGGGCGTTCCCGCGCGGCTACGGTCGAAACATGGACACGTCCTGGTGGCCCGCGGTGGCCGCGGTCGTGGCCGTGGCACTGGTGATGCTGCTCGCCGGGGCACGGCTGGGGCTCCCCCGCCGGGCCCCTGCCGCGCACGGCCCCGGTGCGCCGCCGGTGCCGCGGCCGAGTGAGCTGTGGTCGCTGACGGACGGCCGGGTCTGTCTGGTCCTGGCGGTGGCGCAGGTACGGGGCCACCGGGCGCGGGTCGCGTGGATCACCGGGAAGTACGACGACCGGCGGGCCGGGGTGGTCCCGCTGCCGCCGGGGACGGTGGGGGCGCAGGGCCGGGCGAGCTTCCTGGAGGCGGACCGGCCGGCGGAGGTGTCACTGTGGGAGTTCCGTGGCCGGCTGGGGGTGCTGGACCCGGCGGTGTGGGACGAGATCAAGGGGCTCGGAGGTGGCCGGTGATCCGTTTGCGGCGTGTGTACGACCCGCTGGAGCCCGAGGAGGACGGTGTCCGGGTGCTCGTGGACCGGCTGTGGCCGCGGGGCCTTTCGAAGGCGGCGGCGGGGGTGGACGAGTGGCCGCGGGCCGTTGCCCCGTCGAGCGAGCTGCGGAAGTGGTTCCACGGGGGCGGCTCCGCCGGTGAGTTCCGGCGGCGGTACGAGGCGGAACTGGCCTCCGCCGACGCGGTGGCGGAGCTGGACCGGTTGCGTGCGCTGGCCGCGGCGGGGCCGGTCACGCTCCTGACCGCCGTCAAGGATCCGGAGTCGAGCCACGCGGCGGTGCTCGCGGAAGTGCTGCGCGGCTAAGCGTCGGCTCAGCGGCCTCGGGGAGGCCGCTGAGGCGGTGCCCCCGTCCGGTGGCCTCCGGGCGGGGCCGGATGTGGCGGGGGCGGATGTGGCGGTGTTCCCGCGGCGCCACATCCGCCCGCCGGGCGACCTTCGGGGTCCGGCTACGCCCAGAGCTGGCCCTGGAGGACCTCGATCGCCTCTTCCGTCGTCGCGGCCGTGTAGACGCCGGTCGACAGGTACTTCCAGCCGCCGTCGGCCACGACGAAGACGATGTCCGCCGTTTCGCCGGCGGCCACCGCCTTGCGGCCGACGCCGATCGCCGCGTGCAGGGCGGCGCCGGTGGAGACTCCGGCGAAGATGCCCTCCAGCTGGAGGAGCTCCCGGGTCCGGGTGACCGCGTCCGCCGAGCCCACCGAGAAGCGGGTGGTCAGGACGGAGGCGTCGTAGAGCTCGGGGACGAAGCCCTCGTCCAGGTTGCGCAGGCCGTACACCAGGTCGTCGTACCGCGGTTCGGCGGCGACGATCTTGATGCCCTCGACGTTCTCGCGCAGGTAGCGGCCGACGCCCATCAGGGTGCCGGTCGTGCCCAGGCCCGCCACGAAGTGGGTGATCGAGGGGAGGTCCGCCAGGATCTCGGGGCCCGTCGTCGCGTAGTGCGCGCCCGCGTTGTCCGGGTTGCCGTACTGGTAGAGCATCACCCAGTCGGGGTGCTCCGCCGCCAGTTCCTTGGCCACGCGTACCGCGGTGTTCGAGCCGCCGGCGGCGGGCGAGGAGATGATCTCGGCTCCCCACATGGCGAGAAGGTCCCGGCGCTCCTGCGAGGTGTTCTCCGGCATCACGCAGACGATGCGGTAGCCCTTGAGCTTGGCCGCCATCGCCAGGGAGATGCCGGTGTTGCCCGAGGTGGGTTCCAGGATGGTGCAGCCGGGGTACAGCCGGCCGTCCTTCTCGGCCTGCTCGACCATGTGGAGCGCGGGGCGGTCCTTGATCGAGCCGGTCGGGTTGCGGTCCTCCAGCTTCGCCCAGATACGGACGTCGTCCGAGGGCGACAGCCGGGGCAGCCGGACGAGCGGCGTGTTGCCGACCGCGGCCAGCGGGGAGTCGTATCGCATTACTTCGATCCGCCGGCGACGGCCGGGAGGATGGTGACGCTGTCGCCGTCCGTGAGTTCGGTGGTGATGCCGGCGAGGAAGCGGACGTCCTCGTCGTTGAGGTAGACGTTCACGAAGCGGCGCAGCTCGCCGCCCTTCGACTCGTCGACGATGCGCTCGCGGATGCCCTTGTGGCGGGTCTCCAGGTCCGTGAACAGTTCGTCCAGGTTCGCGCCCTCACCGGTCACGGCCTTCTCGCCGTCGGTGTAGGTGCGGAGGATGGTGGGGATGCGGACCTCGATGGCCATGGCTGGCTCCAGTCGTGAAGGATCGTGAGGGAGGGCGTGAGAACGTGAAGCGCGCGGTTCGTCGGCCCCCCGCGCAAGAGGGCTCCGGTGCTCAGGAGGCAGGACAGATGGCGCTGGCGAGGCGGCACAGGTCGACGTGCAGCCGCGCCACGAGCAGCAGCCTGCCGGGCGTCTCGATGCTCACGTCTTGGGGAACCATGCGGTCATGTTAACGATTCCCGCTCCCCGGTTTGGAGTGTGATCCCGCATCTCGGACGCCCATTGCCCACATACTGGTCAGTAGGCCTCGACGACCTGCACTTCTTCCTCGGTGATCACACCGTCGACGATCCGGTACGAGCGGAACTGGAACTCCCCGAGACCGTCCTTGTCGGCCGTGGAGACGAGTACGTAGTGGGCGCCGGGCTCGTTCGCGTACGTGACGTCCGTGCGCGAGGGGTAGGCCTCGGTCGCGGTGTGCGAGTGGTAGACGATCACCGGCTCCTCGTCGCGGTCGTCCAACTCGCGGTAGAGCTTCAGCAGGTCCTTCGAGTCGAACTCGTAGAACGTGGGCGAGCGGGCCGCGTTGAGCATCGGGATGAAGCGCTCCGGGCGGCCGGTGCCCGCCGGGCCGGCCACGACACCGCACGCCTCGTCGGGGTGGTCCTGGCGGGCGTGCTCGACGATCTGGTCGTACAGGGCCTGGGTGAGGGTCAGCATGAGCGACAGGATAGACAGACGGGCCCTTCCGTACCGAGGGGTGGTACGGAAGGGCCCGAATGCTGGACAGGAGTGGTTCAGGAGGCCTTGGTGAAGGCCGCTCCGGCCGGGTTGCGGGCCTTGAGGACCAGGTAGGACACTCCGAGGATCAGACCCCACAGCGGGGCGCAGTACAGCGAGACGCGGGAGTCCTTGTCGATGCCCATCATCACGATGACCATGCCGATGAAGAGCAGTGCGAACCAGCTGGTCCACGGGGCGCCGGGGGCGCGGAAGGCGGACTGCGGGAGCTCGCCGCGGTCGGCCTTGGCGCGGTAGCGGATCTGGCAGACCAGGATCATGATCCAGGCCCACATGCCGGAGATCGTGGCGAAGGAGACGACGTAGTCGAAGGCCTTGCCCGGGGCGACGTAGTTGATCCAGACGCCCACCAGCATCAGCGCGGCGGAGAAGGTGGTGCCGACCAGCGGGGTGCCGCTCTTGGTGAGCTTGGTGAAGACCTTCGGGCCCTGGCCGTTGAGCGCGAGGTCGCGCAGCATGCGGCCGGTGGAGTACATGCCGGAGTTGCAGGAGGACAGGGCGGCGGTCAGGACGACGAAGTTGACGATCGCGGCGCCGACGCCGAGGCCCATCTTCTCGAAGGCCAGCACGAAGGGGCTCTCGCCCGCCTTGAAGTTCGACCACGGGATGACCGACATGATCATGATGAGCGCGCCGACGTAGAAGACGGCGATGCGCCACGGCACGGTGTTGATGGCCTTGGGCAGGGTCTTCTCGGGGTCCTTGGACTCGCCGGCGGTGACGCCGACCAGCTCGACCGCGAGGAAGGCGAACATCACGATCTGCAGCGTCATCAGCGTCTCGCCGATGCCGTTGGGGAAGAAGCCGCGGTCGCTCCACAGGTTGGAGACGGAGGCGGTGGCGGCGGCGTCGGAGAAGCCGATCGTGAGGATGCCGGCGCAGATCAGGATCATGCCGACGATGGCCGTGACCTTGACCATCGAGAACCAGAACTCCAGCTCGCCGAAGAGCTTCACGGAGATCAGGTTGGCGGCGTAGAGGATGACGGTGAAGATCAGCGCGTACGCCCACTGCGGGAAGCTGTCGTGGGTCCAGTACGACATGTACTTGGCGGCCGCGGTGACCTCGGTGATGCCGGTGACCACCCAGAACAGCCAGTACGTCCAGCCGGTCGCGTAACCCCAGAACGGGCCCAGGAACTCGCGGGCGTAGTCCGAGAAGGAACCGGAGACGGGGCGGTACATGAGCAGCTCGCCCAGCGCCCGCATGATGAAGAAGATGACCAGGCCCGCGATGGCGTAGGCCAGGATCAGGCTCGGTCCGGCCTTGGAGATGGCCTTGCCCGCGCCCAGGAAGAGGCCGGTGCCGATGGCTCCGCCGATCGCGATCATCTGGATCTGGCGGGCGCCGAGCGCACGGTGGTAACCCTCGCCGTCGCCGTCGTCCGAAGTGCCCTCGCCGGGCGTCCTGCCGTGCTGCTCGACCTGCACAGAGGTCATGTCTTGGTGCGCCTTTCTCCACGCCGACCCGCGCCTTCTGCAGGCCGCGGATCGGGTCCTCGATCCCCCCGGATACGGATGGAGTTGCACCCGGCGGTCAGCCGGTTCAAGCACGCCGCGGGACATGGGTGGCGTCCCGTCGACGGTCGTGAAGATCTATCACGTGCTCACGGGTGAACGAGGGCGGGGAAAGTGGCACAGGCCACGGCGATTCCAGGACAAAGGTCTAGAAACGAATCAGATCACCGTATGACGGTGATCTGATCGTTATCCGGATTTGAGCGTCCGCTGAGCGAACGGCGCACGCCCTTGAGGAAGATCAGAGGCTCTCGGCGAGCGTCTCGACGAGGGTCTCCTGGAGACCGCCGAGCCAGAGGTACGCCATCACCATCGGCTTGCGCGGATCGTCGTCCGGAAGCCGGAAGAGCGACTCGCTCTCGTCGTCCTCGGTGACGTCGAGGCGGGCCGCGAGGGTCAGCCGCAGGTCGTTGAGGGCGCCGAGCCAGCGCAGCGGCAGCTCCCCGGTCAGCTCCAGGACCGCCACCCCGTCACCGGCCGGGGTGAGCGCGTCCAGGCTGCGCACGACCGCCAGCGCGTCCTCCCGCTTGCGGGTGCGCAGGTCGTTCTCGGTGAACCGGCGGAACTCCGCCGACCGGGCGCGCAGCTCATCGGGGTCCTGCGCGGGCTCCGCGCCCGGCCCCCCGTACGCGTCGGGGAAGAGCCGGGCCAGCGCCGGGTCGGACGGGGGCTCGGTCGGGCCGTCGGCGGCGAACAGCGCGGCCAGCGGGTCGGCGTCCGCGGCGGGCTCCGGCTCGCCCGGTCCGATCAGCTCGAGCAGCTGGACCGCCAGGGACCGCAGGATGGAGATCTCGATCTCCTCCAGCGCCACGGCGGCGCCACCGCCCTTGAGGGGCTGGAACGTGCCGCCCATCAGTTGCGGTCCTGGGAGAGGGTCGCCCACAGGCCGTAGCCGTGCATCGCCTGCACGTCGCGCTCCATTTCCTCGCGGCTGCCGCTGGACACGACCGCCCGCCCCTTGTGGTGGACGTCGAGCATCAGTTTGTGCGCCTTGTCCTTGGAATAGCCGAAGTACGCCTGGAACACGTACGCCACATAGCTCATGAGGTTGACCGGGTCGTTGTGCACCAGGGTCACCCAGGGGACGTCGGGTTCGGGGACCGCGAAGGTCTCTTCGGCCGATTCGGTGCGTTCGATCTCTACAGGAGCAACACTCACTCGTCCCATGCTGCCACTTTGACTGCGCCCCTGCCCAAAGGGGGGGCTGCCTGGCTCACGCTGCCTGCGGGACCTGCGGTCCGGCAGGTCTTCCGCGATCAGCACCAGCCGGGTTCAGACCAGCCCGGACGTGGGGGCACCTCCCAGCGGTAGCTGGGGGACATCACACGCGCGGAGTTCTTGTCCCGTGGAGAGACGACTCCACACGCGGTGCTGTTCGAGTGAACATCGGCTTCGCTCCGGAGGGAGTGACGGGTCCGTCGCACAAACGGGCCCTACATCTCGTCACTTTGACGAGATGTGCGCTAGCATCCGTGACATGAACCCTGCGGACCTGGGCCTGCCGGTGGACGTGCCGTCGACAGCGCTCTTCACGGACCATTACGAGCTCACGATGCTGCAGGCCGCCCTGGCCAACGGCACCGCCGACCGCCGCTCGGTCTTCGAGGCGTTCACCCGGAGGCTGCCCGAGGGGCGCCGGTACGGCGTGGTGGGCGGCACCGGCCGGGTGCTCGACGCGGTGGAGAACTTCCGCTTCGACAGCGCGGTGCTGGAGTTCCTGCGCGAGCGGGCCGTCGTCGACATGCGGACCCTGGACTGGCTGTCCTCGTACCGCTTTTCGGGCGACATCTGGGGCTACCCGGAGGGGGAGGTCTACTTCCCCGGCTCGCCGATCCTGCGGGTGGAGGGCAGCTTCGCCGAGTGCGTGCTGCTGGAGACCGTGATCCTGTCGATCCTGAACCACGACTCGGCGATCGCGGCGGCCGCCTCCCGGATGTCCTCGGCGGCGGGCGACCGCCCGCTGATCGAGATGGGCGCGCGCCGCACGCACGAGCTGGCCGCGGTGGCCGCGTCGCGGGCCGCGTACGTGGGCGGCTTCACCTCCACCTCGGACCTGGCGGCCGGATTCCGGTACGGCATCCCCACGGTCGGCACGAGCGCCCACGCCTTCACGCTGGTGCACGACAGCGAGCGCGACGCGTTCACCGCGCAGGTGGCCTCGCTCGGCGGCGGAACCACGCTGCTGGTGGACACCTACGACGTGGCCGAGGCCGTACGGACGGCCGTGGAGATCGCGGGCACCGACCTCGGCGCGGTGCGCATCGACTCGGGCGACCTGCTGCTGGTGGCCCACCGGGTACGGCAGCAGCTGGACGAGCTGGGCGCGACCTCGACGAAGATCGTGGTCACCTCAGACCTGGACGAGTACGCCATCGCCTCACTGGCGGCGGCGCCGGTGGACGCGTACGGGGTGGGCACGCAGCTGGTGACGGGCAGCGGGCACCCGACGTGCTCGATGGTCTACAAGCTGGTGGCGCGGGCGACGTCGGCGGACCCGAAGGCTCCGCTGCTGCCGGTGGCGAAGAGGTCCACCGGCGGGAAGACCTCGATCGGCGGACGCAAGTGGGCGGCGCGGCGCGTGGACGCGGAGGGCGTCGCGGAGGCCGAGGTCGTCGGGACCGGGCCGGTTCCGACGGCCCTGGCCGACCACCAGCTCCTGACCCAGCTGGTCAAGGCCGGCGAGGTCGTCGCCCGCGAACCGCTGGAGGCCGCGCGCGACCGCCATCGCACCGCCCGCGCGGCCCTGCCGCTCTCGGCGACCCAGCTCTCCCGCGGCGAGGCCGTCATCCCGACGGAGTACGCGTAGCCCCCGGTTTCGGGTAGGGGCGGGGTGGGGGAAGAGCCCCCGCAGGGCCCGGGGGGCCGCCCGCCGCCGCACAATGGACACTGAGCCGAAGGACACGTCATGCACCGCGCACTGATCGTCGTCGACGTACAGAACGACTTCTGCGAAGGCGGCAGCCTCGCGGTCGCCGGCGGGGCCGACGTCGCCGCCGCCATCACCGAGCTCATCGGGCAGGCCACCCCCGGTTACCGGCACGTCGTCGCCACCCGTGACCACCACGTCGACCCGGGCAGCCACTTCGCGCACCCGCCGGCCGAGCCGGACTACGAGACCTCCTGGCCCGTGCACTGCGTCGCCGGGACCGAGGGCGTCGGGTTCCACCCGAACTTCGCCCCCGCCGTGGCCTCGGGCTCGGTCGCGGCCGTATTCGACAAGGGCGCCTACGAGGCCGCGTACAGCGGGTTCGAGGGGGCCGACGAGAACGGGGCGGACCTCGCCCAGTGGCTGCGGGACCGGCACGTCACCGAGGTGGACGTGGTCGGGATCGCCACGGACCACTGCGTGCGGGCCACCGCCCTGGACGCCGCCCGCGCCGGCTTCGCCACCCGCGTACTGCTCGACTTGACGGCCGCCGTGGCCCCGCACACCACCGAGAGGGCGCTGGAGGAGCTCCGGGCGGCCGGAGTGACCTTGATCGGCGGCACGGCCTCCTAGGTACCCAGCAGGGCCCGGATGGGGTGCCACAGCTCCTGCGCGCGGTCGGGTGCGCCGCGCCACAGGAGGCCGTCCGGATGGTGCAGGACGGCGGTGACCTCGTCGGGGGTAGGCGGCTGCGCGTTGCCGCGCAGGTACACCGCACGCATGCCGAGGTTCCGCAGCCTGGTCAGGGCGCGGGCCCGGTTCGCGGCGTGCACGAGGACGCGGACGTTTCCGCTGTCGTCGCCGTCACCGGGTGACGGCCTCGGCAGGGTGAGCGCGACCACCACACTGCCGCCCGGCAATCTGACGAAACCTCCACCTGGCATGGATGTCATCTCCCCCGTCAATAAGAAACTCGTACCGCGCATCTAAACGCGATCGGCCGCCGCCCGCTAGGGGGCGACGGCCGATCACGCTTTGACCTGCGGTTTTACCGAATTACTTCGAGGAGGAGCCAACCTCGACGGTCATGACCTCACCGTCGTAGGTCTCCTTCAGGATCTTGATCTTGGTGTTGGTGTCAGTGACCTTCACCGATCCGGTCGGGTTCTCGTCGTAGTAGTACTTGCCCTTGTGGTCGTCGAAGACCAGCTGGGCGGGCTTCGGCTTCAGGAACAGCGCCTCACCGTTCTTGTGCAGGGTGAACGCGTCCGTCGAGTACGCGCTGAACGCGGCGTCGTACGGCTGGATCTTGTTCCGCAGCAGGGTGCCGTCCGCCCACTTCATGGGCTTGGCGTTGGCGTCGATCGGAAGGATCAGACCCTGGCCCGGGTGCTGGCTGGTGTTGTTGTCCTTCTGGGAGGTGTCCCACTGCCAGATGAGCAGGCCGTCCTGGTACGGGTAGTGCTCGACCCAGCCCGGCTTGGTGTTGCCGAAGCCGAAGTTGTACGGGCCGACCTGGAGGGTCTTGTCGTACGAGACGTAGCGACGGTTCTCGGCCAGGTAGTACTGCGCGTACTCCTTGGTGAAGCCGGCGCCGATGCGCGAGAAGCCCTTGCCGGTCCAGCCGTTGTCGCCGTTCTCGGCGCCGTCGGTGAACAGCGCGGAGCCGTCCGCGGTCAGGGTGACGGCGTCGGCCGTGAAGCCCTTGCCGCCCGCGCCGCCGTCCGTCTGGTAGCGGAAGCGGAGGTCGACCTTCTTGCCCGCGTAGGCGTCGAGCGGGAAGTTCAGCGACTTCCAGGCGCCGGAGACACCGGTGAGCGACGGGCTGCCGGAGGCGTCGGCCGGGATGGCCGTGCCGTCGGCGGTGCCGGCGAGGGCGGTCCAGGTGGCGCCGCCGTCCGTGGACACCTCGGTGTAGAGGAAGTCGTAGTCGGCCTCGATGTCCCACCAGCCCTTGAGGGACAGCGCGGCGGACGTCTTGCCCGTCAGGTCGACCGACCGGGTGAGGGTGTTCTTGAGGTCGTCACCCATGTTGCTCCACCACTGCGAGGAGCCCTCGGCGGGAGCGACGACGTCGGTCTTGACCTGCTTCTTCGGCAGCTCGACGACCAGCGCCTGCTTGTCCTTGGTGTTGTACTCCGAAACGCCCAGCTTGTGGGTGGACTTCGTCGCGGCCTTGGCCTTGTCGTAGTTCAGCCAGCCCAGCTGGAGCTTGTCCCAGGCGGTCATGTCGCCCGGGAGGTCGCCTATGGAGTCCTTGCCGGAGCCGAGCCAGGAGCCGGCCGACATCAGGGACCAGAAGCCGACCGAGTTCTCGCCGCCACCGGAGGTGTCGTAGAGGTCCGGCAGACCGAGGTCGTGGCCGTACTCGTGCGCGAAGACGCCGAGGCCGCCGTTCTCCGGCTGCATCGTGTAGTCGCCGACCCAGATGCCGGTGTCGCCGATCTGGGTGCCGCCGGCCTTGTTGTTCGCCGGGCCGGTCTTGCCCACGTCGGTGCCGTAGGCGTACCAGCGGTGCGCCCACAGCGCGGTCGTGCCCTGCACGCCGCCGCCGGCCGACTCGTCCTCGCCCGCGTGGACGATCTGGAAGTGGTCGATGTAGCCGTCGGGCTCGTTGAAGTTGCCGTCGCCGTCGAAGTCGTTGCGGTCCCACTGGTCGTACTGGGCCAGCGTGGCCTTGATCTCGGCGTCGGTCTTGCCGGCCTTCTTCTGGGCCGCGGTCCACGCGGTGACGCCGTCCTTGACGGTGTCCCACACGTTGGAGCAGTTGGTCTGGCCGCAGTAGTTCGAGCCGTAACGGCCCTCGTTGTACGGGACCTTGACCCAGTCGGCGACCTCGCCCTCGACCGAGTAACGGCCCGAGGAGGTCTTCTCGTAGTAGGTCTTCAGCGAGTCCTTGCCCTCACCGGTACCGAAGTACAGGTCCTGGAAGTAGTCGCGGCTGAAGTCCTTGCGCCAGGCGGTGCTGTTGTTGTTCGCGCGGTCGGGCTGCGCGATCGTGTTGTGCAGCGGACCGGGGGTGCCGCCGTACTTCGGGACCGCCGGCTTCGGGCCGGGGCCGTCCGGGTCGAACGTGGTCGTGTTGTCGACCTGGTCGCCGAACTCGACGAGGATCGTGAAGATCTTGTCGGTCTTCTCGCGGCCGAGCTCGACGTACTTCTTGTCGTCGAGCTTGACGACCTTGGAGGCGCCGCGCTGCTCGACGTCCTTCTTGCCGCTCAGCACCTGCTCCAGGGCGGCCTTGCGCTGCTGCGCCTGCTGCTCGCTGAACGGGCCCTTCAGGTCATGCTCGACGACCTTGGCAGGAGCGGTCGGGTCCTGCCGGTCGGCCGCGGGCACTGCGGCGGCACCGGGATTGGCCTGGGCCGCGGTGACGGTGAAGAAGGTGGCGCTGGTCGCACAGGCGGCCATGGTCACGGTGACGGCGGCAGCGCGGAGCGCACGCCGACGGGCGGAATTGCTGGTCACTTGATGTCGTTCCCCTCCCGCGGCCGCAACGTAGGTCGGAACGTCTCCATAGGAGCGGGGGGTTCCGCGCGGCGCGCGTCTCAAGTGACGACATTTGACCGGAGAGTCGAGAGAAAAGACAGACCTTGACTTGTTCCTTACAACTGCACTATGCGGTCAGCGAGTTCCGCTATTCGGACGTTCGGCTGCCATTCGGGGCGAAGGGTGCTTCCCGGCCGTCCATCACGTGCTTCCAGGGCGGCATTTCGGGCATGCCGCGGCGCAAGACGTGACCCCCGTGCGCCCCCCGTGCTGCGGCACCGTGGGTTAGGTCACGCTTACTGGCGGTTCCGCTCGGGCATTCCCCCTCGTAGAGTCACTTGACGCGCGACCTAGTTGAGCCGACTCCCCTCCCCTCCCTGAGGACGGATATCGCCATGCCGCGTCCGACTGTCGCACAGCTCGCCTACGGGTCCGCCACCGTCGTCATGTCGACGATCGCCATGCTGCTGCTCTCACGGACGAGTACGGGGTTCGGGATCGCGGTCATCTCCGCGGCCGCCCTCGGGCTCGGTCTGCTCGTCGCCGTCACCGTGCCCCACCCGAGGCGCCGCGGCCGCCACGCGGCCCGTACGGGCGCTCCCGCGGCCGCCGCGGCCCCTGTCCCGGTCTCCGCCCCGTCGCCGACGCCGACGCCGGCCCACGTCCCGTACGCGGACGCGGACGCGCCGACGGCCGCCCGGGTACCGGAACCCCGAACGGCCGCCGCCGAACACCCCGTTCACCACTGAGCCCCTGCGGGCGTCAGGCCGTCTGGACGACCACGGTCCTGGCGACCTTGTCGTGCAGGCCCTGCTTGTACGGCTTGTCGACGAGGATGGAGATCATCAGCGCGATCGGCCAGAGGCAGAAGCAGCAGAGCAGCGTCGGCAGCCACAGGACGGCGGCGCGGGAGAGGGCCGCGTTCGACTGCGGGACGCTGCCGTCGTTGAGCATCGCGACGCGCAGGCCCAGCGCCTTCTTGCCGACGGTCTGCCCGCTCTTCTTGGTGAACCACCAGTCGTAGCCGACGTACGCGACGATCGAGATCAGCGTCATGACCAGGCCGCTGCCGCTGTAGGACTTGGTGATGACCTCGGTGACGTCCTCGCCCTTGTTCGTCTCGACGGTGTACCGGTTCGGGCCGAAGGCCAGCTGGATGAGGAACAGCGGCACGGCGATGATCACCACGTCGATGATGCGGGCGGCGAGCCGCTTGCCGAAGTCGGCGAGCGGGGGCATCCCGGCGAGCGGATCGGGCATGCCGTAGCCGCCGCTGCCTCCGTACGGGTCGCGGCCCGCGTCGTACGGGGGTGGCGGGGGCGGATATCCGCCACCTCCGCCCCCGCCTCCGCTGCCGCCCCCGCTGCCGGGTGGCGGTGAGTCGTACGGCGAACCGCCCGACGGAGGCGTCGGTCCCCGGGGCTTCTTGAGGAACGGGTCTTCCTCGGGCGGCTCGCCGGGCGGCGGCTGATCGGTACTCATGGCCCGAGTCGAACCCGGCTCCGTCAACCCCGCAACGTGAGGGCGTCCGATCGGGGGCCCGGGCCGGGCTCAGCGGGCCACGTACGTCCCGGCCGCCTTGTCGTGCCAGGCCTGGCGCCGCGGGCGGTCCACGAGGCACCAGAGGCTGCCGGGGACGCCGAGAAGGACGAACACCAGCCAGCGGCGCAGGGCCGCGCCGAAGGTGGGCGGGCGCAGGGTGGCGGCCGCCAGCACCCGGACGCCGAGCAGCTTCTTGCCCGGGGTCCGGCCCCAACGGGCGGTGGGCAGGGCCTCGTAGAAGACGCCGACCAGCAGGACCGCGCCGAGGACAAGGCCGAGCTGGCCGGCGATGGTGCCGTCCAGCAGCCAGACGGTGGTGGTGCGGCCGGTGGTCCGGGCGGCGTCCACCTTGCCCTGGACGTGGGCGGTGGCGGCGGGCAGGAGGGGCCAGGCGGCGGCCGCGGCGACCGCCGCGAGGACGAGGGTGTCCAGGGCGCGGGCCACGGCCCGGCGCACCAGCCCGGCGGGGCGTACGGCCCGGTCGGCCATCCGCTCGAACACGGCTCGGGGCGTACGGGTCCCCTCGGACCGCGGTTCGGTCCGGGACTCGGGCCGCGGTTCGGACCGGGGCTCGGACCGGGGCTCGGGCCGCGGTTCGGACCGGGGCTCGGACCGGGGCTCGGACCGGGGCTCGGACCGGGGTTCGGACCGGGACTCGGCCGGGGCCGCCGTCCCGCTCGCCGGAAGCTTGGGACGGGCTCCGCCGGTCCGGGGCTGCCAGGGTTCGAAGCGGGACTCCTCGGCGGGCGGGGCCTCGGCGGGGCGCCGCCAGGACGGGGAAGGGGCAGGGGCCGGGATCGGGGAGCGGCGTACGGGCGCTTGCCGCGGGGACGGCTCGGCCGGGGCGGCGGGCGCGGCGCCCGCCGTGCGCGGCCGTGCCGGGGCTGCCTCCGCCTCGGGCCAGGAGGAGGTCAGGCCGGAGCCGCTGCCGCCGGGGGCGTCGGGCCATGCCGGAGCCGGGGCGGGCTCGGGGACCGGCTCGGGAGCCGGGGCCGGGACAGGGGCGGAGGCGGGGGTCGGAGCCGGAGACGGGGCCGCCGCCGGGGAGCGCGCCGACAGGATCCCGGCCGCCGACTGGGCCGGGAACCGCGGGGCCGGTGCGGCCGCCGCCGCGGCGGACGGCGTACGGGCCAGGGAGATCCCGGGGCCCGTGGCCGCCGGGGGCTCCGCCGGGCTGCCCCACGAGACGCGGTGGTCGCGCGGCCCGCCGAAGCCGGCCTGGTGAAGGGGATCGGCCTGCCACACCGCCTGCTCGGCCGCCCGCTCGGTGCCACGCTCGGCGAGCGGGACGACCGCCCGGAGCACCGGCTCCGGCTCCCGTGCCGCCTCCGGTTCCGGTTCCGGTTCGGGCTCCGCCAGCGCCTCGGTCACCGAGGTCCGGTCCAGGAACACCGGCCCCGTCTCCTCGACCGGCGCGGCGGGGGCAGGGGCGGGGGCAGGGCGGCTCGTACCCGGAACCCAGGCGGCACCGTTCCAGTACCGGACGTACCCAGGGATGGAGGGATCCGGGTAGTAGCCCTCGCGGGCCGCGTGCTCGCCGTCACCAGGGGAGGCCGTCAATGTCCCCAACTCCGATCGTGGCTTGAGGCATGTGCAGGGGAGGACCATAGCCAAGAACCGCCCCCCGCCAGGTCCGGTAACGGGAGATTGTCAACCTTCGAGCGAAACTGGTGTATGCGGCTATTTCCGGTCACCCGACAGAATTCGGCCAACCTTCGGTTCCTCGCCCGAAGTCGCGTCATACCCGGGTACACCGGAGCTCTCTCCGGTTGTGGGGCGCTATCGGCCCCACGCACCGAACCGAAGTGAGGCCGTCATGCACCACCCCGTCATCGAGCGTGAGCTGGAACTGAAGCTGGTCCTGTCCCCCGAGCGCAGCATCCCCGTACCGGCCCGGCTCCTCTACCTCACCGACGACCCGTACGCCGTCCACATCACCTTCCACACCGGCTCCAGCGCCCCGGTCAACTGGACCTTCGCCCGCGAGCTGCTGGTCGAGGGCGTGTTCCGCCCGTCCGGCAACGGCGACGTCCGGATCTGGCCCACCAAGATCGACAACAAGGCCGTGCTCTGCATGGCCCTCAGCTCACCCGACGGCGACGCCCTGCTGGAGCTCCCCGCCGCCTCCGTGTCGGCCTGGCTGGAGCGCACGCTGCGCATCGTCCCGCCCGGCACCGAGGCCGAGCGGCTCGGCCTGGACGCGGCCCTGGCCGAGCTGCTCGCCCCGACCCCGGCGGACGACCTGTGGCTGCGCGACCCCTGGCCGTCGGACGAATCGGCGGACGGGGAGCTGTGATGCCGTCAGAAGAGCTTGCCGGGATTGAGCAGCCCCAGCGGGTCGAAGGCCTGCTTGACGGCGCGCTGCATCTCCAGGCCCACCGGCCCGAGTTCGCGGGCCAGCCACTCCTTCTTCAGGACCCCGACGCCGTGTTCGCCGGTGATCGTGCCGCCCAGTTCCAGCCCGAGCGCCATGATCTCGTCGAAGGACTCGCGGGCCCGCCGCGTCTCGTCCTCGTCGGCCGGGTCGAAGCAGACCACGGGGTGGGTGTTGCCGTCGCCGGCGTGCGCGCAGACCCCGATGAGCAGGCCGTACGAGCGGGCGACGGCGGCCGTCCCGTCCAGCATCTCGGCGAGCCGGGAGCGCGGTACGCAGACGTCGTCGATCATCGTGGCGGGCCGGAGCGTCTCCAGCGCGGTCAGCGACATCCGGCGGGCCTGGAGCAGCAGTTCGGACTCCGCCTCGTCGTCGGCGGGCACCACGGCGGTGGCCCCGGCGGCCGAGCACAGCTCTCCCACGGCCGCGAGGTCCGCGGGGGCGTCCGGGGTGTCGAAGGCGGCGAGCAGCAGGGCCTCGGTGGTCTCGGGCAGTCCCATCTTGCCGAGCGCGTTGACGGCCCGCACGGTCGTACGGTCCATCAGTTCCAGCAGGGAGGGCGTCAGTCCGGCCTCCATGACGGCGCAGACGGCCGCGCAGGCGGCCGCGGCGGAGGGGAACTCGGCGGCCAGCGCGAGCCGGCGTGGCGGCGCGGGCCGCAGGGCGAGGACGGCCTGGACGACGACGCCGAGGCTGCCTTCGGAGCCGACGAAGAGCCGGGTGAGGTCGTATCCGGCGACGCCCTTGGCGGTACGCCGGCCCGTGCGCAGCAGCCGCCCGTCGGCCAGGACCACGTCGAGGCCGAGGACGTACTCGGCGGTGACCCCGTACTTGACGCAGCACAGCCCGCCGGAGGCGGTGCCTATGTTCCCGCCGATGGTGCACTGCTCCCAGCTGGAGGGGTCGGGCGGGTAGTACAGGCCCTGTTCGGCGACGGTCCGCGAGAGCACGGCGTTGACGACGCCGGGTTCGACGACGGCTATCCGGTCGACGGCGGAGATCTCCAGGATCCGGTCCATCGTGAGGAGCGAGAGCACGATGCAGCCGTCGGAGGCGTTGGCGGCGCCCGACAGGCCCGTTCGGGCGCCCTGCGGGACCACGGGGACCCGTAGGGCGGTGGCGGTGCGCATCACGTGCTGGACCTGTTCGACGGTCCGGGGCAGGACGACGGCGGCCGGGGCGCCGGCGGCGCAGAAGCTGGCCATGTCGGTGGCGTAGGAGGCGGTTACCTGAGGATCGGTGAGCAGGGCCTCGGCGGGGAGTCCTTGCAGCAGGCGTGCGCGCAGACGTGCGAAGAGATCGTCATCCATGGAGCCAGCGTGACAGCGGGGGCCATGCGTGTGAACACGGCCGCGACCGGCTTCGGACATCTCGGCGAGCTCTTCATATTGACGCACAGTGAGCCCATGGACCGTATCGACCGATTCGACGAGGCATCGCAGACCCCGGCACCGCCCGTGACCTTCACCGGCCGAAAGACCCTCGTGGCGGCCGCGATCGCGGTGGTCCTGATCGCGGGGGCCCTGCTGATCCGGCCCGCCCGCGGCGGTGACGACGCCCGCCCGCCGGGACCGAGCGAGCGGGCCGCGGCGGCGGTCGGCATGGGCGCGCCCGCGGCCGCGGTGGACCTGGCGGCGCTGGTCGCGGACCGGGAGAAGTGGGTCGCCGCGCACCCGGACGACGAGGCCTCGTGGGCCGTCCTGGGCGCCGCGTACGTGGAACGGGCGCGGCGCTCGGCGGACTCGGGCTGGTTCCCCAAGGCGGAGAAGGCGCTGAAGCGTTCGCTGGAGGCCCGTCCGGCGGAGAAGGGCAACCTCGACGCGATGACCGGCATGGGCGCGCTGGCCAACGCCCGGCGGGACTTCGGGACCGGGAAGAAGTGGGGCGAGCTCGTACGGGCGCAGTCGCCGAAGCGGTGGGCGGCGTACCCGGTGCTCGTCGACGCGTACACGGGCCTGGGCGACTACAAGGCCGCGCAGAAGGCGATGGAGGAGCTGATGGAGCTCCGGCCGGGCCTGGCGGCGTACGTCAGGGCCTCGCAGGTCTACCGGGACCGCGGCTGGCGCGAGGACGCGGCGATGTCGATGGAGCACGCGGCGGGCGCGGCCAAGGCCCCGGCGGAGAAGGCGTACGCGCTGTTCCGGCTCGGGGAGCTGTCCTGGGAGCGGGGCGACCCGGCGGAGGCGCTGGGGCAGTACGAGGGCTCGCTGCGGACGGATCCGGCGCAGGCGGAGGCGCTGGGCGGCCGGGCCAGGGCGCTGGCGGCGCTGGGGCGGACCGGGGAGGCGGTGCGCGACTACCGGCTGGCGCTGGGGCGGACGCCGGCGCCGCAGCTGGCGAGGGAGCTGGGCGAGCTGCTGGAGTCGCTGGGGCGGGATCAGGAGGCGCGCGTGCCGTACGACATGCTGGGCGCGCTGGCGGCGCGGGACAACACCAACGGCGTGGACGACGACGTGGTCCTCGGCCTGTACGAGGCGGACCACGGGAATCCGGCGGCGGCGGTGCGGCGGCTGGAGGAGGAGTGGTCGCGGCACAAGAGCATGCCGGTCGCCGACGCGCTGGGCTGGGCTCTGCACAAGGCGGGCGAGGACGAGGCGGCGCTGGAGTACGCGAAGAAGGCGACGGAACCGGGGCTGCGCAGCGGGGAGTTCGCCTATCACCGGGCGATGATCGAGCGCGGCATCGGCGACGAGGCGGCGACCCGGCGCCATCTGCAGGAGGCGATGCGCACGAACCCGTACTTCTCGCCGCTGCGGGCGCCGCTGGCGAAGGAGGCCCTGGCGGCGATCGGCCAGCCGCCTCCGGGCGGCCCGGAGCACCTGCAGCCGACCGCTCCGTGGGTGGCCCCGGAACTCCCGAAGGCCGCCAAGCCGAAGCCGGCGGCCCCACCGGCCGATCCGAAGCCGAAGCCGTCCGCGTCGGCCGCGTGACGGGCCGGCCCCCGGCGGGAGCCGAGGGGCCGGCCGTGGCGTCCTACAGGTTGCCGCGCTTCTCCTGCTCGCGCTCGATCGCCTCGAACAGGGCCTTGAAGTTGCCCTTGCCGAAGCCCATGGAGCCGTGCCGCTCGATCATCTCGAAGAAGACCGTCGGCCGGTCCTGCACCGGCTTGGTGAAGATCTGCAGCAGGTAGCCGTCCTCGTCTCGGTCGACGAGGATCTTCAGCTCGCGCAGGGTCTCGACGGGGACGCGGGTCTCGCCGGCCCACTCGCCGAGGGTGTCGTAGTACGAGTCGGGGGTGTCCAGGAAGGCCACGCCCGCCGCGCGCATGGAGCGGACGGTCGCGACGATGTCGTTCGTGGCCAGCGCGATGTGCTGGACGCCCGCGCCGCCGTAGAACTCCAGGTACTCGTCGATCTGCGACTTCTTCTTCGCGATCGCCGGCTCGTTGATCGGGAACTTGACCTTGAGGGTGCCGTCCGCGACCACCTTGGACATCAGCGCCGAGTACTCGGTCGCGATGTCGTCGCCCACGAACTCCTTCATGTTCGTGAAGCCCATGACCTTGTTGTAGAAGGCGACCCACTCGTTCATGCGGCCGAGCTCGACGTTGCCGACGCAGTGGTCGATGGCCTGGAAGGTGCGCTTGGCCGGCGGCTCGACGATCGGGTCGGCGGCGACGAAGCCCGGCAGGTACGGGCCGGTGTAGTCCCCGCGCTGGACCAGCGTGTGGCGGGTCTGGCCGTAGGTGGCGATCGCGGCCAGCACGACCGTGCCGTGCTCGTCCTTGACCTCGTACGGCTCGTCCAGGCCGCGCGCGCCGTGCTCCACGGCGTACGCGTAGGCCGCCCGCACGTCGGGGACCTCGATGGCCAGGTCGATCACGCCGTCGCCGTGCTCGGCGACGTGCTCGGCGAGGAAGCGGCCGTGGTCGGTCGTCGCCTTGATGACGGAGGTCAGCACGAAGCGCGCGCCGCCGTTGGTCAGGACGTAGCTGGCGGTCTCGCGGGTGCCGTTCTCCGGTCCGGAGTAGGCCACGAGCTTCATGCCGAAGGCGGTCGAGTAGTAGTGCGCGGCCTGCTTGGCGTTGCCGACGGCGAAGACGACCGCGTCCATGCCCTTCACCGGGAAGGGGTCTGCCTCACGCGCGGTGTGCGGGGTGGTGTCGAGGGTCTCAGTCATGAGCGCAGAGTCCCGCCGATCCACAAGCTGCGCAATAGTTTCCTATTTGACTGTACAAACTGCCCAGCTCCGCCGGAGCATGGTTGAAACATCTGTGCACTATGACCACCTCTGAGGACCCCGGAGCGCACTCATGGGAATCGACGACCTCGACGGCCGCTTGATCGTCCTGCTCGCCCGCGAGCCCCGGATCGGGGTGCTGGAGGCCTCGCGCCGCCTGGGGGTGGCGCGCGGGACCGTGCAGGCCCGTCTGGACCGGCTCCAGTCGAACGGGGTCATCCGCGGTTTCGGCCCGCAGGTCGATCCGACGGCCCTCGGGTACCCGGTGACCGCCTTTGCCACGCTGGAGATCAAACAGGGGCAGGGGGCCGACGTACGGGCCCACCTGGACGGGGTGCCGGAGGTGCTGGAGCTGCACACCACCACGGGGCACGGGGACATGCTGTGCCGGCTCGTGGCCCGGTCCAACGCGGATCTCCAGCGGGTGATCGACCTCGTCGTCGGCTTCGACGGCATCGTGCGGGCCTCGACGGCGATCGTCATGGAAAATCCCGTACCCCTGCGGATCATCCCGCTGGTCGAACAGGCCGCCGAGGACGACAACCGCTAGGGCGGGGCGACCCGGAACCGGAGTTACAAAGAAGACGTTGCAAACAAACCGTTGCAGAGACTTCTTTGCAACTCTAGGCTCGGGGCATGTCCGAGACGAACGCAGCGTCCCCCGACCCCTCCGAACCCAACGCACGGGTACTCGACGCCCGCTCCCTGCGGGGCCTCGCCCACCCGCTGCGCATCCGCATGCTGGCCACCCTGCGCCACGACGGGCCGGCCACCGCCTCCCAACTCGCCCAGCGGCTGGGCGAATCCAGCGGGTCCACCAGCTACCACCTGCGCCAGCTCGCCGCGCACGGGTTCGTCGAGGACGCACCCGAGCACGGCAAGGGCCGCGAGCGGTGGTGGAAGGCCACCCACGACGGCACCGTCTTCGACGAGAAGCTGGTCTACGACGAGGACCCGGCCACGCGGGGCGCGGCCGACCTCTTCCGGCACGAGATCGCGACGATCCACACCCAGGAGGTGAGCACCTGGCTCGGCAACGCCCACACCTGGTCGCAGGAGTGGCGGCGCGGCGCGGACATGAGCGACTTCACCCTGCGCCTGACGGCCGCGCAGAGCCTCGAACTGATCCACAGGATGCACGAGCTGGTCAACAGCTACCGCGATCTGCCGACGGAGGAGGGCACGGAGCAGGTCCGCATCCACACCCACGTCCTCCCGCGCGGGGGCGAGACCGCATGAGCCGTCGGCCCCTGACGGCGGTCCTGGCCGCCAACACGATCTCCATAGCCGGAAGTTCGCTCACCCTCATCGGCGTCCCGTGGTTCGTGCTCCAGACCACGGGCAGCGCCGCGCGGGCCGGGGTCGTCGCCTTCTGCGCCACCCTGCCCGTGATCGTGGCGGCCCTCGCCGGCGGGCCCGTCATCGACCGGATCGGCCGCCGCCGGGTCTCCGCAGCCTCCGACCTGATCTGCGCCCTGTCCGTCGGCGCGATCCCGCTGCTGCACCACGCGGGCGTGCTGGAGTTCTGGATGCTGTGCGCGCTGATGGCCGTCGGCGGCCTCGTCCATACCCCGGGCCTGACCGCACGCGCCGTCCTGCTGCCGCACCTCGCCGAGCACGCCGGCACCACGGTGCTGCGGGCCGCCAGCCTCTACGACGCGGTCTCGCGCGGAGCCCGGATGCTCGGGGCCGCGGTGGCCGGCGTACTGATCGCGGCCTTCGGCGCCGAGACGGTACTGCTGCTGGACGCGGCGACCTTCGGGGCGTCGGCCCTGCTGGTCACCGCCTTCCTGCGCGGCATCGCGGCCGCCGAGCCGCAACGCGCGGCGGGGAAGGTGTCGTTCGCGGCCTACCGGGCCGAACTGGCCGAGGGCTGGGCCTTCTTGAGGCGCACGCCGCTACTGCTGGGCATCACCCTGATGGTGATGATGACCAACGGGCTGGACCAGGGCTGGTCCTCGGTGCTGCTGCCCGTGCACGGCCGGGAGGCCCTCGGCGGCCCCGCGGCGCTCGGCCTGATGATCTCGCTCTTCGGCGGCTTCGCGCTGCTGGGCGCCCTGCTGTACGGGGCGTGGGGCGAGCGCTTCCCGCGCAGGGCGGTCTTCGCGGCCGCGTTCCTGATCACCGGGGCGCCCCGCTACGTGACGGCCGCCGTCACGGACACGCCGCTGCCGCTCGCGTTGACGATGGCCCTGTCCGGGCTGGGCGCGGGCATGCTCAACCCGGTCCTGACCACGGTGATCTACGAGCACGTACCGGAGGAGCTGCGCACCCGCGTCTCGGGCGTGACCACGGCGGGCTGTGAGCTGACCATGCCGCTGGGCGGGCTCGCGGCGGGCCTGCTCGTCGACGGGTTCGGCGTGTCGAAGGCGCTGCTGCTGTTCGGCGGCACGTACCTGCTGACCACTCTGTCGCCGCTGGTGTTCCCGGCATGGCGCGGCATGGACCGCGCTCCGTCCGTCAGCACGACGGAGCGGGCTCTCCCCGGTTCAGCGCACGAAGGGCGTTCACCGCATCCGTCAGCGAGGTGACGGGGACCAGCCGGAGCCCCTCGGGGAGTTCCGACCGCGCGTCCGAGCACTCGGCCTTCGGTACGAGGAACACGCTCGCCCCGTCGCGCCGCGCGGCCTGGGTCTTCAGGGCCACCCCGCCGACCGCGCCGACCTTGCCGTCCGCGTCGATGGTGCCCGTACCGGCGATGGTGCGTCCGCCGGTGAGGTCGCCGCCGCTGCCGTCGCCGTCGAGCTTGTCGACGATGCCGAGGGAGAAGAGGAGCCCGGCGCTGGGACCGCCGACGTCGGCGAGGTTCAGGTCGACCTTCACGTCCTTGGGGTCCTTGTGGAGGTAGCCGAGCGCGGCCTGCGCGGCCGCCGACTGGGATTTGGCCATCTCCTCCAGGTTGTGCTCCTCGATCTCCTTGTCGGTTCCGCCCGAGGAGTAGACGGCCTCCTTGGGCAGGACGGCCCGGGAGGTGTCGAACCAGTTGTCGAGGAGTTCGGGGAGGTTCACCGTCGCGGAGGGGCCGGTGGCCTGGATCGTGGTCATGCGGAGCTGGCCCGTGGTCTGCCGGGCCGGGGCGCCGGTGACCTCGATGACGGCCTTGCCGTCCCGCTCGCCCAGCACGTCGGCCGTGAGCCCGGGCTGGGCGATCACGAAGGGCAGAGGCGCGAAGACCGCGACGGCGAACAGCGCGACCACGGGCGCGGCGCAGACGGCCAGGGCGGCGGGACGCGGCAGACGTGTGAGACGAGAGAGCACCCGCCCAATCTAGCTGGCCGCCCCGCGGCGCCACTCAGCCCCGCCGGGCAGTGCGGCCCGGCCGGCCCGGGGCGACGGCTCCCGGCAGCGGCTCCCGGCGACGGCTCCCGCAACGGCGACGCACCCGACGCCGCGCCGGCATCGGGTGACCCGGCCGGGCCCGCGGCTCAGCGAAGGGCGTCCGCGACCTCGCGCGCCGCGTCGACCACCCGCGGACCGACCCGCTCGGGCACGGCGTCGGCCAGCATCACGACCCCGACGCTGCCCTCCAGCCCGGTGATCCCCACGAGCGGCGCGGCGGCGCCACTGGCTCCCGCCTCCAGCTCCCCGTGGGTCAGCGTGTACCCCGGCTCGATCAGCGCGCCCTGACGGGCGGCCAGGATGGCCCGCCCGGCGGCCCCGCGGTCCAGCGGGTGGCGGAAGCCGGCCCGGTAGGCCACGTGGTAGTCCGTCCAGGTCGGCTCGACGACGGCGACGGCGAGCGCCTCGGTGCCGTCGACGAGGGTCAGGTGCGCGGTGGCGCCTATGTCCTCGGCGAGGGACCGCAGCGCGGGCAGGGCGGCCTCGCGTACGAGCGGGTGCACCTGCCGGCCCAGCCTCAGCACTCCGAGCCCGACCCGGGCCCGGCCGCCGAGGTCACGGCGGACCAGGGCGTGCTGCTCCAGGGTGGCGAGAAGCCGGTAGACCACGGTGCGGTTGACACCGAGGCGGTTGGAGAGCTCGGTGACGGTCAGACCGTGGTCGGTGTCGGCGAGCAGTTTGAGGACTCTGAGCCCTCTGTCGAGAGTCTGGGAGGTTTCCGCGGTCACGACGCCTCTCCCTCTTTCGGTGAGCGGCGGTGACTCTCTTGGCGGCACGCCGCCGGTCCCACGGCGGCGCACGGAGAGGCCGCCGGTAGCGGCCATTGCACCGGCTGCGCTCCCGCGGCGGCGCTGCCACGGTGCGTTCGATGCGGGGACATTAGCGAGCAGGTCCGCTCAGCGGAAGGGCTCGTCCAGAATCCGGGCGCAC
Organism: Streptomyces sp. NBC_00190; assembly: GCF_036203305.1. GTDB lineage: Bacteria > Actinomycetota > Actinomycetes > Streptomycetales > Streptomycetaceae > Streptomyces. Next base: position 3,226,739 of record NZ_CP108131.1, read on the forward strand.
ACTACCCCTTTATGCCGTTTCCTGACCGCCCTTGGCGTCGTTTCGTGACCTCGGATCTCCGAGGGGGGCGTACGAAGCTCCGTACGCCCCCCGGCTCACGCCTGTGGGAACAGATCACCGCATACGGGTGGCCCACTCCTGCACCTTCTTGATCCGCTCGCGCAGCTGGCCCGCCGTCGCCTCCGCGCTCGGCGGCCCGCCGCACACCCGGCGCAGCTCCGTGTGGATGACGCCGTGCGGCTTGCCGCTCTGGTGGACGTACGCGCCCACCATCGTGTTCAGCGACTTGCGCAGCTCCAGCAGTTCCTTGTGCGAGACCACGGGCCGCCGGTCGGCCGGCAGCTCCAGCAGGTCCGCGTCCGCGTCGGGCTTGCGCCGGCTGTGCGCGATCTGCCGCGACTGGCGCTTCTGCAGCAGCATCTGCACCTGGTCCGGCTCCAGCAGCCCGGGGATGCCGAGGTAGTCCTGCTCCTCCTCGCTGCCCGGGTGCGCCTGCATGCCGAATTCGGCGCCGTCGTAGAGGACCCGGTCGAAGACCGCGTCGGACTCCAGCGCCTCGAAGGACATCTGCTCGTCCTCGCCGGTGTCCTCGTCCTCCTGCCGGTTCGCCTCGTCCATCTCCTTCTCGGACTCGGCGTACGGGTCCTCCTCGCCCTGCTTCTTCGGCTTGTCGAGGACGTGGTCGCGCTCGACCTCCATCTCGTTCGCGAAGCCGAGGAGGTAGGGGATGGTCGGAAGGAACACGGACGCGGTCTCGCCACGCCTGCGGGATCGCACGAAGCGCCCGACGGCCTGGGCGAAGAACAGCGGGGTCGAAATGGTCGTGGCGTACACCCCGACGGCCAGTCTGGGCACGTCGACGCCCTCGGACACCATCCGGACCGCGACCATCCAGCGGCTGCCGTCCGCGCTGAACTCGTCGATCCGCTTGGACGCGCCGGTGTCGTCGGAGAGCACCACGGTCGCCTTGCTGCCCGTGATCTCCCTCAGCAGCTTGGCGTACGCGCGCGCCGAGTCCTGGTCGGAGGCGATGACGAGGCCGCCCGCGTCCGGGATGCCCTTCCTGACCTCCGTCAGCCGCTGGTCGGCGGCGCGCAGCACGTTCGGCATCCAGTCGCCGCGCGGGTCCAGGGCCGTACGCCAGGCCTGCGAGATGGCGTCCTTGGTCATCGGCTCGCCGAGCCGGGCGGCGATCTCGTCGCCCGCCTTCGTCCGCCAGCGCATGTTCCCGCTGTAGGAGAGGAAGATGACGGGCCGGACGACTCCGTCGCCGAGCGCGTTCCCGTACCCGTAGGTGTAGTCGGCGGACGACCGCCGGATCCCGTCGTTGCCCTCTTCGTAGGTCACGAAGGGAATGGGGTTGGTGTCGGACCGGAAGGGCGTGCCCGTCAGGGCCAGGCGCCGGGTCGCCGGGTCGAAAGCCTCCAGGCAGGCCTCGCCCCAGGACTTCGAGTCGCCGGCGTGGTGGATCTCGTCGAGGATCACCAGGGTCTTGCGCTGCTCGCAGCGGTTGCGGTGCAGCATGGGCCGCACGCCGACACCCGCGTACGTGACGGCGACGCCGTGGTAGTCCTTGCTGAGCGGCCCGGCGGAGTACTCGGGATCCAGCCGGATGCCTATCCGTGCCGCCGCCTCCGCCCACTGCTTCTTCAGGTGCTCGGTCGGTGCGACCACCGTCACCTGCTGGACGACGTGGTGGTGCAGCAGCCAGGACGCGAGGGTCAGCGCGAAGGTGGTCTTTCCGGCGCCGGGCGTGGCGACCGCGAGGAAGTCCCGCGGCTGGGTCTGGATGTAGCGGTCCAGCGCCCCCTGCTGCCAGGCACGCAGCGCGCTGGCGGTACCCCAGGGGGCACGGCCGGGGAAGGCGGGTGAGAGGTGGTGGGAGGCGGTAGTAGTCACGGTCTCCGGTTCGGGCTCTCGGCGTACTCGCGTACTGGTACGGGCAGTCGTACGTAGGACAACCGGGCCACCTTACCGGGACGGGCCCGCCCCTCGCGGAGGGACAGGCCCGTGACCTCGGCGGGTGCGGCGAGCGTCACATCGCTTCGTGGAGTTCCCGCAATCTCCGCGCGATCTGCGCCACGTCCTCCAGGCTGCCGACGGCCACCTCGATCACCAGCTTGTACGACTCGTCCTGATCGACGTCGACCATTTCGGTCCCATTGAAGTCGAGGAACACGACCGTGCACATCCACGCCATGCGCTTGTTGCCGTCCACCAGCGGATGGTTCACCGCGAGGGACTGGAGCAGCGCGCCGGCCTTCTCGAACAGGTCCGTGTACGCCTCGACGCCGAACATCTGGGACTGCGGCCGGTGCGCGGCGGAGCTGAGCAGGCCCAGATCGCGCACCGCGACCTGCTGTCCGCCCATGGCAAGCTCCGCCAGGTCAAGGGCTTCCTGGACGGTCAGGTACTTCACTTACTCCCCCAGGCGGCGCAGCAGGTCGGCGTGGCTCTTCGCGTACTTCTCACCCAGCCGGCGGACGGTCTCGCGGTCCGCCTCCTGTTCGAGGTAGCGGTCGATCGCCTGGAGCACGATGGCGTGCATGCTGCGACCCTCCTCCTCGGCACGGAGCTTGAGGGCCTCTTGCTGGTCGTCGCGGAGACGCAGGTTCATCGCCATACCAAAACGGTACCACTCGGATGGGGTCACTGTGGTACTACTTTCCGACCGGGCCGTCCAGCCGGGTCGCCACCCACGCCCCCACCAGCGCCACGCAGGCCATCGGCAGGAACACCACCACGAACGCGGCCGGGTGCGAGGCGGCCGCGCCGTCCGCGGCAACAGTGTGCGCCGCCCCCACCGCTCCCCCGCCCAGCGCGGCGAACGCCGCCCCGCCACCGGCCAGCAGCACCACGTTGGCCAGCGCGTCCGAGATCTGCAGCGCGGCGGAGTTCGCCCCCGCCTCCTCCGGCGCCGACAGCTTCAGCAGCAGCACGCTCGTCGAGCCGATGACGAGCCCCATCCCCAGGCACCCCACGGCCCAGGCCAGAGCCAGCGTCCACACCGGCACCGATTCGATCAGCACGGCCGGCGCGGCCGCGATGGCGACGGCCACCATCACCATCCCGCCGACCATCAGCCGCTCCCGGTACGGAGCCATCCGCCCCTTCGACTGCACCCACGAGCCGCCCGCCCAGGTCAGCCCGCCCAGCGCGAGCGAGAAGCCGGCCAGCGTCGGGCTCAGCCCCCTCTGGGTGACCAGCATCAGCGGCACGAAGCTCTCCGCCGCGATGAACGACCCCGCGGCCACCCCGCGCAGCAGCACCACCGACGGCAGCCCGCGCCGCGCCAGGTAGGTGCCGCGCGGCAGCAGTCCCAGCACGGCGGGCACCAGCAGGGCCACGCCCGCCGCGCCCGGGAGCAGCGACAGCCACCGCAGGTCCTGGGCGGCGTACTGCAGCAGCCCGGCGCCGACGGAGATACCGAGGGCCAGCCGGATCCGGCGCCGGTCGAACGCCACCGGCGGCGCGCCCGGGTCCACCGGCCCCGACGCGGTCCGCCGTATCGCGGGCAGCGCGATGACGAGCGGTACGACGACGAGGGCGGGTATCCCGAGGAAGACCCACCGCCACCCGAGGTGTTCGGTGACCGTGCCGGAGGCGAGCGGGCCGACGATGGAGGGGACCACCCAGCTGGCGGCGAAGGCCGCCATGATCGCGGGGCGCAGCTGCTCCTCGTAGGCGCGGCTGACGACCACGTACAGGGCGACGATGACGAGCCCGCCGCCGAAGCCCTGTATCGCCCGGCCGAGGACGAAGACCCACATGGTGCCGGCGGTTCCGGCGACCACGAGCCCCGTGGCGAACGAGGCGATCCCGACGGTCAGCGGCCGCAGCGGCCCCTGACGGTCGGCCCACTGGCCGGACAGGACCATGCCGAAGAGGCTGGTCGTGAAGTAGGCGGAGAAGGCGAAGGCGTAGAGCCCGATCCCGTCCAGCTCCCGCGCGGCGACGGGCATGGCCGTGCCCACGGCGGTGGCCTCGAAGGCGATCAGGAAGATGACGGAGATGATCCCGATGCTGAGCGTCCGGTACGCGGGTCCGAGGATGCCGGCGCGCGACGGTGGCGGGGGGACGGGTGCGGTCTTCTCGGGCACGCGGGGTTCGAGGGCGCTCATCGCCCCAGAGTAAGAGGCGTCCCCCGGTTTGGTCCCTGTCAATTCGGCGGATCCCGCCTCGGCCGCCGGACCTAGGTCCATGAACGCGGCATGGCAGTCGTGTTGCGGCCGCCGCGCAGCCCTTCCGGGGCCCCGCGGCCCCCCGTACGGTCGTGCACATCACCACCCCGCAGCCGTGTGCCCGAGTGGTTGAGGGACTCGCCTGCAAAGCGGGTTACGCGGGTTCGATTCCCGCCACGGCTTCGAGGCGAAGGCCGCTCAGGACTCCTGAGCGGCCTTCTCGCTGCCGTCCGGCAGTACCCGGCCCGCGCCGTACGTCGCGGCTTCGGGAAGGCAGAGCCCCATCGTTGGCACCACTGTCGATCACCGCGACGTGCCACCCTCGTGCGTGCTGATCTTTCAGAAGCCATCGGCCTTCACGGCGCCGGGTGCCACCGCTCGGATCGCACCCCGTCCACGGTCAGGAACCGCACGTGAGTTGCTTGGTCGCGAACGCGTAGTACTGCTTCATCAGCCCGGTGAAGTAGGGACGCGGATCCTCGGGCACGCCCGGGAGCGATCCGTTGTCGAGGCTGAGCTCCACCTCGAACGTGGCGTCCCCCCGCTTGCACGTGAGGGCGACCACGGCCCCGTCGTCCCAGACCAGTCCCTTGTTGCCCATGTCGAGCTTGTCGGGGTGCTGCTTCTCCTGGGTGTCCCAGAAGAAGTCCTGCCCCGGACCGAGCCGCCAGGCACCCGCGTGGAACCTGATGTCGCCGTCGACGTACAGCGTGCAGGACGTCTTCTTGTTGTCCTGCGGGAGGTCGAACGCGGCGGGGGAATCGTCCCGGACCTTCTGGCCGCTGCCGGTCACCGGTCCGAGGTCCTTCCCCGAGAACGCACCTGTGCTGCCCCAGCAGACACGATCCGGCAGCACCGCCGCCGCCTGCTCGGACTCCCCGGAGCAGGCGGACAGCAGCAGCACGGCGGACGCGAGGCCGATGACGAAGGAGTATTTGCGGCAGGCCATCTCAGGACTTTCCCTTCCCCGAAGCCATGTGGTCCCGGCCGACCGAGTGGGCGATTCCGGTTTCCTTCGAGGCCACACCGGCGAGGTCGTTGATGTCGGTTTCGCTCATGCCGGAACCTCGCGCCGCGTTGTGCACCGCGGTTGCCGCATTCTCGCTGGCCGCCTTCTCCGCCTTCGCGTAGTCGGCCGCCACGCCCTTCTCCGTCTCGCCCATCTTGTCGGCGGCGTCCTTCTTCGCCCCGTCGACGACCGCTTCGGTGATGTCTTCCTGTAGCCATTCCAGGGCGTCTCCGGCCAGCGGAACCATCTCCAGGTACTTGCCGCCGACCGCGCCGATGCCCCGGTTGATCCACTTGGCGCCGTCCTCGACGCCCTTCACGTACTCCTCGTTCGTGTGGGCGGCCTCGCCGAAGGTGCCCTGAGCACGGGCTTCCGAAAGGATGCCCGCGATCTGGCCGCCGGGGTTGACCGCGTTCGCCACCGCGGCGTCCATCTCGTTGTGATCGGCGCGATGCGCGAGGAGGTCGCTGACCAGAGCCGTGGTGTACGTCTGCGAGGCATTGGTGATGGCACCGTACGCCTCGGGATCCTGGCCGACCGCCCCCAGGAACCGGGCCATGTTGGACTTCTCGAACTCCGCCTGCACGCCGAAGATCTTGTTCTGCTGGCCGCCGTTCTCGGCGGCGGCCTGGAGGTCCGGGATGTATTCCGCCGCCATGTTGCCGAGGTGCCCGGCCATGGGGCCCAGACGCGGCTTCTTGTCCTCGTCTTCCGGGTCCTGCGCCACCAGCGACGGGTCGTCGCCGACCTTCTGGACGACGTCTTCCATGATCGCCGCCATTTCCTTGGTGTGCGGAACGGGCTTCGCGTCCTCGTCGCCCGGCACCCGGCCCGAGACGGCCGCCTCGAGCGCGCCGCCGAGCGCCTCCTGGGCCGGCAGCGCGTCGCCGTACGGGTGGCCGGGGGCCTGGTCGAAGGCGTCGGCCCACGACTCCTTGTCCAGCATGTAGTCGACCATGCCCCGGGCCTTGCCGTGCTCTCCGTCCACCACCTTGTCGGCCAGGGTGACGATGCCGTCGCCGTTGCTGTCCTGGCGGACCGGCTCGGTGAAGAAGGCCGTCGCCGCGTCCGGGTTGTGGGACATCGCGTCCATCAGGCCCGTCAGCGGGTAGAAGCCCCGGCTGCCGTCCTTGCCCTGGCTGAGCACCGTCTTCGGGTCGTACGGGGACCCGTGCTCCCAGGCCTTGGGGTTCTCGCGGTCGAACGCGACCATGTCCCGGCCGACCGAGGTCAGGAAGTCCTTGTCGTACTTGCCCTCGTGGAGCAGCGCGCCCAGCGCCTGGTAACCGTAGATCTTGCTGGTCAGATCACCGGTGACCTGCATCTCCTTGCGGCCGGCCTTCATCAGGTCGGTCGTCCACGCCGCATCCAGGTGGTTCGGCGAGTCCTTCTGCGTGGCGAGCCCCAGCATCGCGCCCATGTCGTTCTGGATGTTGCCGACCATCGCCAGGCGGTCCTTGCCCGCATCGCCCAGGGTCGACGCGTCGATGGACAGCTTCGCGTACGCCTCAAGCGTGCCTTCGGGGCCGAGCTTGCGGTAGAAGTCCGTCGAGAAGTCGGCGTCGTTGCGGTTGTCGTCGAGCAGGTCCTCCAGCTCGCGCAGCGCCTCGGGGTTGCGGGCCACGCCGCCCGGCTCCTTGCTGAGTTTCTTCATCAGCTCGGCCGCCCGGTCGGCCTGTTCGCCGTCCAGGGTGGTGTACTTCGGCGCGGTGAAGTCGTGGTCGTCCGAGACGTTGGCGCGCAGTGCGCGGGCGAGTGAGTCGTCGGCGTCCGCGCAGTCCTCGACGAGCCGGTCCACCTTCGCCTGCCAGGCCTTCCGGTTCTCCTCCTGTTTGCGCTTGAACTCGGGGTAGTCCGGGTCGTGCCGGGCCGCGAACTCGGTCTTCGGGTCCATCGGAACGGCGGATACCTTGCCCGCCGCGTCCACCCGGAACCCGGCGGCCGGGGCCTCCTCGTCGGCCGCCTTCTTCAGGGCGTCCCGGGCCGTCTTGATGGTGGTGTGGCCGTCGCTGAGGAGCTGGTGGACGCCCTTGGCCTCCTTGGCCGCGTCCTCGAACTCCTTGGCCGTCTTGTCGACGAACCCCCGCCCCACGCTGGCGGTGACCCCGCTCCACTCGGCCTTGTCGGCCTTGGCCTTCATCCCGTTGCGCGCCGCTTCGGCGAGCTCGTCCAGCTTGTCGACGAGCGCCTTCCAGTCGGTGACTGCCGTCTGGAGCTTGTCCAGCGGGGCGTTCATCACGTTCTCGTACGTCAGCATGCGGGCGCCTACTTGAGGTATTTGTCGAGCGCGGAAACGGTGAAGTCGGCGTGGAGCTCCTGCTCGTCCTTGGCGTGGGAGTTGAGCGAGTAGTTCAGCCCGTTGGAGATGTTGGCGCAGGCGGACACGAGGGTCTTCACCTGGCTCTCCCAGGTGGTGTTGACCTTGAGCAGTGCCGCCCCGCTCGCGAAGCTCTCCTTCGTGAGCGCGCCCGCGGCCTCGGCGGTGGCGGTGGCGGCGTGCTTGCCGTCGGTCAGCAGACGGGTGTGCAGCTTGTACGCCTCGGAGCCGATGGCGCCGATGTGGTCCTGGTTGAGATCGAGGTCGCCGCCACCACCGCCACCGGGTTCCACGGGTACGTGGTTGAGCCGCATGGAAGCGTTGGCGGCGGCCGTGGCACGCGCCGCCGACCATTCCTCGTCGAACGACATCGCGTAGAACTCCCCTGTCAGATCCGGTAGTGGTTCAGCGGTCAGCGGCTGTTACGGCGCACCACGACGGCGGTGACGGCTCCGCCGATCAGCAGGCAGGCTCCCAGACCGAGGCCGATCCAGGGAAGCAGGCTGCCGTCCTTCTTCTCCTCGGCCTGCGGCACCGGCTTCGGCGCCGCCGACTCGGGAGCCTTGCCGTCCGGGGAGGCCGAGGGCTTGTTGGACGCGTCCGCCGCCGCGAGGTCGGGCAGCGGGTAGACGTCCGCCGGGCCGGGGTCGCCGGGGGTGGGCACCGCGATGCGGGGGCGGACGACGCCGTAGCCGACGAAGTCGTTGCGCTGCGAGCCGTCGACGGGCTTTCCGGCGGTGTTCAGGAGGACCCGGAGCACCTGGTTGTTGGTCCAGTCGGGGTGGGCGGACCAGAGGAGGGCTGCGGAGGCGGAGGCGAGGGCGGAGGCGTCACTGGTGCCGTGGGTCTTGCACAGCCCCGTCTTGCCCTTGCATGCAGTAACGATGTCGATGCCCGGCGCCGACAGGTCGATCTGCGCGCCGTGCTGCGACTCCTTGGTCGGTTCACCATTGACGTCCACCGCGCCCACTCCCACAACTCCAGGCGTCGCAGCGGGATAGTTGATCTCGTTGGTCGAGTCCCCGGAGTTACCCGCAGCGGCGAAAATCAGTTTGCCCTTCGAGAGTGCATACTTCACCGCTGCTGCCCGCTCTCGATCAGCCTCGGGATTGCCGGACCTACCTTGAGAAATGTTGATGATCTTGGCATCCGAGTCCGCTGCGTAGCGGATGGCTGCAACCCACGCCGGGGTCGTGTCATCCTCCAGCATGTCTGGCACGCGGATCGGGAGGATTTTGGCGCCGGGTGCAAGCCCGAAAGCTCCATCACCACTCGGGTGTTTTCCGGTTCCGGCGATCATTGCAGCCATGCCAGTACCGTGACCGAAGTAGTCGTTGTCTCTGCCGCCCTCGGCATCACCAACAGGGAAGGCTTTGCCCGGAAGGACCTGCCCTTCGAGTTCCGGGATCTGGTTGACACCGGTGTCGATCACCGCAACGGTGATGCCCTTACCCGTGCTGATCTTCCAGATGTCGTCGGCCTTCATCGAGTCGAGATGCCATTGCTGCGATCGAATCGTTTCCGCGTGGGCCGGGGTCGCGGCGACCCCGGCCAGCAGCAGACCCACCAGGGCCGAGGTCGCCTTACGCATGCGCATCCCGTGCAATGTCCGTTCTGCTCAGTCGATCACTGGCGGAACAACACGACGGTTGCCCTGCCAGGTCTCTTCGTCCTCGGCCAGGTAGTCGGGGCGTTCGCCCGCGTGGTCATCGCGTCGGCTGCCCGGAGTGCGCGCACCGGCGCCCATGCCACCGGCGTTGTTGCGCACGAGGCCCGAGCCGCCCTGGGTGAACGGCGTCGAGCGGCCACCCGTCGCAGGCTGACGCCCGCCGACGATACCTCCCGGCTCCGAGGCCAGCCGACGGCCGGTCGGCGAACCAACCTGGCCTCCGTGCGGACCACCGACGCCGTGACCCATACCGCCGCCCATCATGCCGCGGCCGGCCTGCGTGCCTTCGGTGCCGATGACCGTGCCACGCGGGATGCCCGAGCTGGGGCCGGTGGAAGTCACCTGGCGGCCGCCCATGATCCCGGTGTCCCGCGGGGGCAGGCCCGGCATACCAAGCTTGCCGAGAGGACCGCTCGTGCCCGGGATCGGGCCACTAGGGGGGAAGCCGACGGGTCCGATGCCGGGGATCGCCTTCAACCCGCCGAACGGCGGCGGAGGCACAGACGGGACGAGGTTTACGGGGTTGGGACCGCTGGGGCCCGTGGGCAGCGGGCCGACGGGCGTGGTCGTCGGAGGCAAGGTCGGATTCGGAAGCGTGGTGACGGTGTCGAGGTCCACGTCCACGTTGCGGTCCGGAGTCACCGGCACAGACGGCATCGTCGTTGTCGGGACGGTGTTATCCGACTGCGGCGGATGCCCGGGAACCCAACCGGGTTCGTTCGCAGAGCCACTGCTGCCGGGTGCCGACGATGCGTACGACGAGCTCCCCGAATAGTTCCCCGGACCGGAACTGCCGCCCGGGCGAGCCATATCCTCTCCGCCGTAGTAGTCCGACGGCACGAACACTTGCGGCGGGGCCGGGAAAGTCGGGATCACCGCCTTGTCCATCTCCCCCGACGACAAGTTGTACGACTGAGAGAGCTTCCTCAGCGCGTCCACCGCCGCCGTGTGGTCCCCGCTCAGCTTTGACCAAGCCTCTTGGCCCATCTGCTGCGCATCCGGCTCATTGTGGTACTTCCGCGCGGTCGCGAGATCTTCCTTGAGCTTGGCCTCTGCCCCAGCGTCGTACGTGGGCATGTGGATCTCGGACATGGTCTGGGCAGCCAAGGTCATCCAGTGACCGCCCGTGGCGCTGAAGTCGGCCAGCACCAGCGTTGCGCTGCCCGCCTTGTTCACCCACTCCTGGAAGGCAACGGCTGCCTCACCCTCCCAGTCCTTGACCTTGTGGTCCTTGAGCTTCTGCCCGATCTCCTTGATGGCCTTGGCCGCTTCGGTGAGCTGCGTACCCCGCTGCGACACCGTCTTGGAGTCGAGCGAAGCGACCATCGCGGCGAGCTGCGCGTGCGAGTATCCCTCGAATTCCGTCATCAGATCACAGCGCCCTTCTTCGCTCCGCCGTTGACGCTCGGGGTGTTCGGCACACCGCCCGTCTTGTCCGCGTACGGATCACGCTTCCGGACGTAGTTCTCGCGGGCATCCTTGGCGATGGCCGCCATGCGCCGCCTCGTCTCCTCGTCCACGTCGCCGAAGCCCTTGCCCCCCGTCAGGATCGCGATGCCCAGGGCCTCGATCTGGTCCGCGAGGCCCTTCGACAGCTTCTGCAGCTCCGCGTGAACGGTGTTGTACGACTTGAAGAGGGCGTCGGCCTCCGGGAAGCCCGTGCCCAGCACACCCGCCGGCAGCGTGCCGTGGGACAGCTTCCCGTGCTGTGCCGGAGACTCCTCCAGCGACGTCAGGAGGCCGTCCACCAGGTTCTTGTAGTCCTTCAGCGAGTCGTACTCGATCCGCAGTGCCGCGGCCTTCGCCTGCGCGTCGGCCTGCGCCCGGATCGCGTCCGCCAAACCCGCCGTAGGGCCTGCTCCGAACAGACCTGAACCGTTCTCCGCTGCCACGATGGCCTCCCCGACTCCCCGTCTCCCCGCGGTCGCGGCCTGAGTTGGCGCCGCTCCCCGTCCCCGTTCGCACCCGTTCGCACGCGCGCGTGCACAATCTCACCGATCACTCTAGCGACCGGCACCGACACCCCCAAGTCCGGGGTTGCACGTGCAATGCGGGTCACACGGTCACGAGTTGGGCGCCGCGACCGCCGCCGAGGGGCGGATCGGGAGCCTGTTCACCGGGCGGCCCGTGGCCGACCGGACCGCCGAGGCCACCGCCGCCGGAGTCGTCACCACAGGAATCGCGCTCGCCGCCTTCGCGCCGAAGGGGGCCACCACGTCGCGTTCCTCGACCAGTTTGACGATGCGCACCGCCGGGGCGTCCAGCGACGTCGGCAGGGCGTAGCCCGTCAGGTCGGGGTGGCGGACCAGGCCGGAGACCGTGCGGAGGTTCTCCGTCAGGGCCGCGCCCACGCCCTGGGTCACGCCCGCTTCGATACGGGCCGCCAGCTGACGGGGGTTGAGGATGCGGCCCACGTCCTGGGCCACGGCCAGTTCGACCACGCGCACCGAGCCCAGCTCGATGTCCACGTCCACCACCGCGCGGATCGCGCAGAACGCGAGGCCCACGAACGCGTCGCCCTGGCCGTCCCCGTCCAGGGGTTCCGTCGGGTGGGGGCGGCACTGGGCCGTCGCCCAGAGTTCCTTGCCCTCCATCGCCTCCGTGACCGTCGTGGAGAACGCGCCGTCGTACGACGTGATCCGGCCGTCCGCGATCTGGAGGAGTTCCGTGGACATGCCGAGCTTGTGCGCCATCGGCTGGAGGAGCTGCGTGCGGACCATCTTCGCCGCCCGCTCCACCGCGCCGCCCGACACCCACGTGTGGCGGCCGTGCGCCGACGGGCCGGCCGGAGGCTGGTCGGTGTCGACCGGAGCCGTCGTCACCTCGTCGACGCCCAGGACCTCCTGGACGATCTGACGGGCCAGCGTGGCGAAGCCCTGGCCCGTGTCGACCGCCGCGCAGATGACCGTCGCCACGCCGTTGACCACCTTCACGGTGGCCGTGGCGACCTCGTCGGTGCCCTCCGCGCCCAGCATGTGCACCATGCCGACGCCGTAGCCGACCCCGCGCCGCACCGCGCCCGGCTCACCGGCGCCCTCCGGGCCGCCCGGCAGCAGCCACTCGTCCTCCGGGGTGTCCTTCGGGAGGGACGGCAGCTCGAAGTCGCGGACCGCGCGCAGGAGTTCCGCCACCGGAGCCGGGCAGGTCACCGTCTGGCCCGTGGGGAGCAGGTCGCCGGTCGCCAGGACGTTGCGCATGCGGAGTTCCGCGCCGTCGATGCCGAGCGCGGCGGCCAGTTTGTCCATCTGGCCCTCGTACGCCGCGCACACCTGCATGGCGCCCTCGCCGCGTACGTGGCCCGACGGCGGGTTGTTCGTACGGACCGCCCAGCCCTCGACGAAGGCGTGCGGGACGACGTACGGGCCGCAGGCGAAGGCCACCGCCGCCGCGAGGGATTCCGAGGACGAGTCCGCGTACGCGCCCGCGTCCATCAGGATCTGGGCCTCGACCTTGACCAGCCGGCCCTCCGCGTCCGCGTGGTGGCGGTAGCGCAGCAGGGTCGGGTGCCGGTGGGTGTGGCCGAGGAAGGACTCCTCGCGGGTCGCGGCCAGCTTGACGGGGCAGCCCGTGCGCAGGGCGAGGAGGCCGAGGGGGAGCTGGAACGCCGCGTCCTCGCGGTCGGCCGTCGCGCCCGGGACTCCGGTGACCACGACGCGCACGCGGTCCGGTTCGAGGCCGAAGCAGGCCGCCGCCAGGTCGCGGTCGGTGTGCGGGTCGGTGGAGGCGGTGTACAGCTCGACGCCGCCGTCGGGCCGCGGCACGGCCAGCCCGGCCTCGGCGCCGATGGGCGCGGGGTCTTGGCGGCCGATCCGGTACAGGCCCTCGACGACGACCTCGCCGGTGGCCTCCGGGTCGCCGTAGCGGAGCGGGATGTGCCGGATCAGGTTGCCGTCGGGGTGCAGGGCGGGCGCGCCGAAGGCCTGCTCGGGGTCGGTCACCGGGTCCAGCAGCTCGTACTCGACGGCGATCGCGGCCGCGGCGAGCCGTGCCGTGTCCGGGTGGTCGGCGGCGACGGCGGCGATGGGCTCGCCATGGTGGCGGACGACGTCGTGCGCGAAGACCGGCCGGTCGGCGATGCGGCGGCCGTGCGTGGTGGCGCCGGGGACGTCGGCGTGGGTGACGACGGCGCGCACGCCGGGCATCTCCGCGGCGGCCGAGGTGTCGATGGAGAGGATCCGGGCGTGGGCGTGCGGGGACCGCAGCACGGCGGCCCACAGGAGGCCCTCGGCCCACAGGTCGGCGGCGTAGGGGAAGGTGCCCTCGGTCTTGGCGCGGGTGTCGGCGGCCGGAACGGAGGCTCCGATTCCGCGCGGTACCTGGTGCTCCGGGGCCTCGGGGGCGGCCGAGGCCGTGACCGTGGCGTTCATGGTCGTCGTCGTGGCCGTCGCCGCGTCCTGCGCGCTCACACCGTGCCTCCGTGGTGGATGCCGCCCTCGCCGGGCTGTGCCTGATGCGGAATGCGCGGCTCAGGGAATCCCTGAGCCGGCACCTGACCGGCGTGCTCGGCAGCCGCCGAAGCCGCCGCCGACGCCGTCGCCTCGCGCTCGGCCACGACCTCGCGCACGGCGTCGACGACCCCCGCGTAGCCGGAGCAGCGGCACAGGTTGCCGCACAGCGCCTGACGGGTCTCCAGCTCGCTGGGGGCGTGATTGCCCTCCAGCAGGTCGTGGATGGTCATGGCCATGCCCGGCACGCAGAATCCGCACTGCACCGCACCCGACCTGCACAACGCCTGCTGCACGTCCGAGAGTTCCCCGTTGGTCGCGAGACCCTCGACGGTACGGACCTCGCTCCCGGCGGCCGTCGCGGCCGGCACCAGGCAGGAGGCGACGAGCCGGCCGTCGACCTTCACCGCGCAGGCGCCGCATTCGCCCTGCGAGCAGCCGTCCTTGGCGCCGGCCAGGCCGAGGCGCTCGCGCAGCACGTAGAGCAGGGACTCGCCGATCCAGGCTCCGGTGACGGGCCGGTCGGCGCCGTTGACGCGCAGGACGTAGGAAGCCTGCGGGTGCTCGTGATGGGCGACGGCCTCGGCCGCCGCTGCGTCTTCTTCGTACGTCGGCCCCCCGGCCGGGAAACCTTCGGCGGTGTCCTCGGTCGGCGGTGCCACAGCGGTGTCGGCGGTGTCGCCGGTCGGCGTGGGCCCGGTCGGGATCCCGGCCGGTGCCGGGTCGGCTCCGGTGAAGCCGTGCCCGTCCGTGTCGGCCGGCTCCGCGCCGGCCCGCTCCCCCTCGGCCTCGGGCCCCGCCTCGGGCCCAGGCCCTGCCTCGGCCTCAACCTCGGCCTCGGGTGCCGCCTGCGGCTCGTGCCCGAATGCCGCGAAGCCCCGCCCATCACTGCCGACGGGCTCAGCGGCCTGCTCGAACGGCACGTGCTCGGCTGCCACGTGCTCGGACGCCGCAGGCTCGAACGGCACGGGCTCGGGCACCACGTGCTCGGACGCGACAGGCTCGAACGGCGCGGGCTCGGACGCCACGGGTTCCGCGGCCGCCGCGGCCCGCGATCCGCCGAAGAGGTCCAGGCCGTCCGCGGCCGCCGGCCGCTCCGCCGCCTCGGCCACCGGGTGCGGCCGCTCCCCCTCGACCGGCATCGCCGCCGCACCGTGCGTGGCCTCGATGTCGTGCGGGGCCGGGCGCACCGGCTCGCCCGCCTCCGGGAGCGGGGTGCCCACACCGGGGCCGCCCAGCACGCGCGGCCCGCGCGGCGGGGCGCCGACCCCGGGCCCGCCGAGCAGCCGCCCGGCGGCCGCCGTGCCAGCGGCCGCCGCGGCCGAAGCAGCGGCCGCCTCGTCCGTACCCGGCAAGGTCCCCTGGTCCTGCTGCAGCGCCGCGAAGTCGGGGTGGTTCGCCCACGGGGCCGGGGCCCCGCCCGGCAGCGTCGCAGGAGCCTGGCTCCAGTCGGCGTCCAGCGCGCTCTGCCGGAAGTCGGCGGGCTGCCCGGCGGAGTCCGCCACGGCCCACTGCCCGGTCGCCGCGTCCTCGTCCGGGAAGCGCCACTCCGCCGTCGCCCCCGGATCGGGCTCCGGCTCCGGCTCCGCGAACGCCGCGGCCACCGACGCCGGGATCGGGATCGACGCCGGGATCGGCCCGCCGACCGGCGCCGGGGCGTGGGCCTGGGCGGGCGCCGAAGCCGGATCCGAGGTCCCGGCCTCCGGCCACTGCACCGGAATCGTCCACGTACCCGTGGCAGCCGGATCCGTGGTGGCCGAGCCCAGCGGCACGATCATCGGCGGCGGCACGTACCCGTGCCCGGGCGCGGCGAGGGGCTCCCCCGTGCCGAGCGCGTCCAGCATGTCCTGTGGCAGCTTGACGAAGGCCGTCGCGTCGGAGTCGTACTCGCCGCCCTGCGGGACCGGTTCCCAGCCCCAGCCCGCCGTACCGTTCCCCTGGGTCACGTTCTCGTTCTCGTTCTCGCTCATGAGGTCAGTGCCCTCCCGAGGGCCCTGCGCGCCAGCACGGCCACCGTCCGCCGCAGATGCAGTACACCGGGGGCCACCGGTTCGCCCTGGTCGGGCACGCAGGCGGCCGCGACGTACTCGCCGAAGGCATCCAGTGCCTCGGGGGCCAGGGTCCGCTCCCCGTCCCAGTCGATCAACGAGGCCACCCACTGTTCGGCCTCCAGCGGCCGAAGCGGCATCGGGGCCACCGCGCCGATCGCGCAGCGCACACCCCGGCGCGCGGGGTCCAGTACGAGCCCCACGGACGCCACCGCGCGCCCCGGCCCGGTACGCCCCGTCGCCTTGAGGAACACCTGGGGCGCGTGCAGCAGCGGCACCCGGACGAAGCCGATCAGGTCGCCGGGGCTCAGCATCTCGCGGCCGGCCAGCAGGTGGGACACGGGGATCTCGCGCGACCCGTCCGGGCCGACGATGACGAGTACGGCCTCCAGCGCGGCCAGCACGGGCAGGGCGTCACCCGTGGGCGCGGCGCTGGCGATGTTCCCGCCGAGGGTGCCCGCGTTGCGGATCTGCGGGGGACCGGCGGCGCGCGCGGCGGCCGCCAGCGCGGGGATCAGAGCGGCGAAATCCGGCCGCCCCATCCGCGCGTGGGTCAGCCCGGCGCCGAGCAGCGCGTGCCCGTCCTGGTACTGCCAGCCGCGGATCTCGTTGATCCGCCCGAGGCCCACCAGCGCGGCGGGTCGCAGCAGTCCGGCGTTGACGGCGGCCATGAGGTCGGTGCCGCCGGCCACGGGCACGGCGGCGGGCATGGCGGTGAGCGCCGCCACGGCCTCGTCGAGCGAGGTCGGCAGCGTCACGGACTGCGCCGACTGCGGCCCCTGAACTGAATGCGGTGCGTGCGTGGTCAACCCAGCTGCCCCTTCCCGATGTCCCGGTCACGGCGCTCACGCCTGTCCGCCGTACGGTACGTCCTCACCGCCGGGACGTGGCAACTCTGGCACATCTTCCCGGCCGCCCCGCGCGAGGGTCGGTCCGGCGCCCCACGGCCGCCCCGCTGCCGAATTCCCTCTCCCGGGCGTGGTCCGGGCCCCCGCCCTCAACTGCCTGTTTTTCCCCGTATCACCAGAAATCCAGCCAGAGTTCCCGTTCTCGTTGTCACACGTTCGGGGGCGCTCCCTCGATCGGCCGCCCGACCACCCCTGGACGCCGCTGCCACGGCAGCGGGCCGCCCGGCGGCCGGTAGCCGACCCCCAGCGCGTCCAGCCGCGCGCAGTGAGCCGCCTCCATCCGGGCCTCGAACCGGGCGAAGTCCCGCTCCCGCGGCTCCGCCAGCCGCGACCACACCACCTCCGCGAAGGCCGCGAGCCGCGGGAACACCTGGTAGTCGACGCGGCCCTGGTCCTCCATCACCTCGGTCCACACGTTGGCCTGCGCGCCGAGCACGTGCGCGGCCGCCTCCGCCGACAACTGCGACGGAACCGGCTCAAACCGGTACACGTCCTCCAGCGAGCGCACGTACGCGATGGGCACAGGCTCCTCGGCGCCGCCCGCCTGACGGTAGTCCAGGTAGACGTGCTGCTCCGGGCACATCACCACGTCGTGCCCGGCCTCGGCGGCGGCGATCCCGCCCTCGTACCCCCGCCACGAGGAGACGGCCGCCCCGGGCGCGAGCCCGCCCTCCAGGATCTCGTCCCACCCGATCAGCCGCCGCCCGCGCTCGGCGAGCCAGGTGTCGAAGTGGCGGATGAACCAGGACTGCAGCCCGTCCTCCCCGTCCACGCCCAGCTCCCGGATGCGCTCCTGGGCGGCCGCGGAAGCCTTCCACTGCGCCTTGGGGCACTCGTCGCCGCCCACGTGGACGAAGGGCGAGACCTCGGCGGGGAACAGCTCCAGCAGTTCCTCGAAGACCCCCTCGTAGAACCGCAGCACGGCCTCGGTCGGCGCGAGCACGTTCTCGCTGATCCCCCAGTCGTCCCAGACCTCCGGCGCCCGGGTGCCGGCCACGTCCGTGTTGCCCAGCTCCGGGTACGCGGCGATCGCGGCCTGCGAGTGCCCCGGTACGTCGATCTCGGGGACCACCCGGACGTGCCGCTCGGCGGCGTACGCGACGATCTCGCGGATGTCGTCCTGCGTGTAGTAGCCGCCGTGCGGGGTCTCGTTCCACAGCGGGGAGGCCCGATGGCCCCGCCGGCTGCGCGCCCGCCACGCGCCGACGCCGGTCAGCCGCGGGTGACGCTTGATCTCGACCCGCCAGCCCTGGTCGTCCGTCAGGTGCAGGTGCAGCACGTTCAGCTTGTGCGCGGCGAGCAGGTCGATGTACCGCAGCACCCCGTCCTTGGGCGTGAAGTGCCGGGCGACGTCGAGCATCATCCCGCGCCACCCGAACCGGGGACCGTCCTCGATCCCGGCGTACGGCAGGCTCCACGCACGCCCGGGCAGCGGGGCCTTGCGGTACGCGTCCGGACCCAGCAGCTGACGCAGCGTCTGGGCGGCCCAGAACAGTCCGGCCCCGCTCGCGCCGACCAGCAGCGCCCCCGCGGCGTCGACGGTGATCCCGTACGACTCGAGCCCCGCGCCCGCCCCGTCCGGCGCCCCGACCCCCGCCCCCTGCTCCGGGTCGACGCGCAGCCGGATGTCCGCGGCCCGGCCGGGCCCGGCGGACGGCAGGCTCCAGCCGGTGGCCGCGCCGAGCTCGCGGCGCAGCCAGCGGGCGACGCCCTCGCCACCCGGCCCGGCTTCGAGCGTCGGCTCGGGCCCGAACTCGAAGCGGAGCCCGTCCCCGTGGAAGACGGCGGCCCGGGGTGCGGGAATCAGGTCCATGCGTCAGCCCTTCGCAGCAGCCTGTTGCGCCCTGCGCAACGCCCGTTCCGCAGAGTGCTCGTCGCGCCGACCCTAGTACGACGAAGGCCCCCTGGATACGCCGGTGCGTACCCAGGGGGCCTTCGTACTGCCGCGGAGGGCGGGACTACTTGTCCTTGCCCTTGTCCTTGTCCCCGCCGGGGCCCATGGACTCGTAGATCTCCTTGCACATGGGGCAGACCGGGTACTTCTTCGGGTCCCGGCCCGGTACCCAGACCTTGCCGCAGAGCGCGACGACGGGGGTCCCGTCGAGGGCGCTCGCCATGATCTTGTCCTTCTGGACGTAGTGGGCGAAGCGCTCGTGGTCGCCGTCACCGTGGGACACCTGCGGCGTCGGCTCTACGAGGGTCCCCGTGCCAGTCCCGCGCTCGGGCTCAAGAGTGCTCATGCCACCAGGGTACCGATCCCCGTGCGCGTCAGTTCAGCGACGGGTCGTCCGGATAGGTGGCAACCATCGCGAGTTCGTTGCGCTGGCGGCGCAGCACCGCCCGCCAGAGCCGCTCCGGGTCCGGGAAGGACACGTCACCGGGCTCCGACTCCACCACGTACCAGGCTCCGTCGCCCAGCTCGTCCTCCAGCTGGCCCGGGCCCCAGCCCGAGTAGCCGGCGAAGATGCGCAGGGATCCCAGCGCCGCGGCCAGCAGTTCCGGCGGCGCCTCCAGGTCGACCAGGCCGATCGCCCCGTGCACCCGGCGCCAGCCGAGGGGACCCTCCTCGCCCGGGATGACCGCGATGCCCAGGGCCGAGTCCAGCGCGACGGGCCCGCCCTGGAAGACCACGCCCGGATCGCCCGCCAGGGGCGCCCACGGCAACAGGACGTCACCGACGCCCACCGGGGTCGGCCGGTTGAGGACAACACCGAGCGAGCCCTGCTCGTCGTGGTCGAGCAGCAGCACCACCGCGCGGTCGAAGTTCGGGTCCGCGAGGGCGGGGGTGGCCACGAGCAGCCGCCCTGTGAGGGAGGACACCTGGGTCATGCCGCCATGATCCCCCACATTCGCCATCCGCGGGGAGCGCGCGGGGGGATCGGATCTCACGCAGCTCAGGGCGCACGGCAGCAGGAGGGAGGGCGCGCGGGCGGAGCGACCGGAATGCGACACTCCGCCATGAGGTGGATACGGAGGGTGTTGTACGGAATTGATGACAGTCCTATGGCCGCGTCAGCCATGCGAATAAAGGGGTGATGACCCTTACTCTTTTCTCTGGTCCCCTGCCCACCCCACTCCGGAACGCGAGATTCATGACCGGCACAGTCAGTGACGATGTACTGCTTGTCCACGGCGGTACCCCGCTTGAGGGCGAGATCCGTGTCCGCGGTGCGAAGAACCTCGTGCCCAAGGCCATGGTCGCCGCTCTGCTCGGCAGCGAACCCAGTCGGCTGCGCAACGTTCCCGACATCCGTGACGTCCGGGTCGTGCGCGGTCTGCTCCAGCTGCACGGGGTGACGGTCCGTCCCGGCGAGGAGCCGGGCGAGCTGGTGCTCGACCCCACCCACGTCGAGAGCGCGAACGTCGCCGACATCGACGCCCACGCGGGCTCGTCGCGCATCCCGATCCTGTTCTGCGGCCCCCTGCTGCACCGCCTCGGCCACGCCTTCATCCCGGGCCTGGGCGGCTGCGACATCGGCGGCCGGCCGATCGACTTCCACTTCGACGTGCTCCGCCAGTTCGGCGCGACCATCGAGAAGCGCGAGGGCGGCCAGTACCTGGAGGCCCCGCAGCGCCTCCGCGGCTGCAAGATCCGCCTCCCGTACCCGTCGGTCGGCTCGACCGAGCAGGTGCTGCTGACGGCCGTCCTGGCCGAGGGCGTCACCGAGCTCAGCAACGCCGCGGTGGAGCCGGAGATCGAGGACCTCATCTGCGTACTGCAGAAGATGGGCGCGATCATCTCCGTCGACACCGACCGGACCATCCGGATCACGGGCGTCGACCGCCTCGGCGGCTACAACCACAAGGCGCTCCCGGACCGCCTGGAGGCCGCCTCCTGGGCTTCCGCGGCCCTGGCGACCGGCGGCAACATCTACGTGCGCGGCGCCCAGCAGCGCTCGATGATGACCTTCCTGAACACCTTCCGCCGGGTCGGCGGGGCGTTCGAGATCGACGACGAGGGCATCCGCTTCTGGCACCCCGGCGGCCCTCTGAACGCCATCGCGCTGGAGACGGACGTGCACCCCGGCTTCCAGACCGACTGGCAGCAGCCGCTCGTGGTGGCCCTGACGCAGGCCTCCGGCCTGTCGATCGTGCACGAGACGGTCTACGAGTCCCGGCTCGGATTCACCTCGGCGCTCAACCAGATGGGTGCTCACATCCAGCTGTACCGCGAGTGCCTGGGCGGCTCGGCCTGCCGCTTCGGCCAGCGCAACTTCCTGCACTCGGCGGTCGTCTCCGGCCCCACCAGGCTGCAGGGCGCCGACCTGGTCATCCCCGACCTGCGCGGCGGATTCTCGTACCTGATCGCGGCGCTGGCGGCCGAGGGCACCTCGCGGGTCCACGGCATCGACCTCATCAACCGCGGCTACGAGAACTTCATGGAGAAGCTCGTCGAGCTCGGCGCGAAGGTCGAACTGCCGGGCGGCGACCTCGTCTGAGCCGTAACCGGCCGTCAGAAAGCCCCCCGGGCCCCGCAAGGGCCCCGGGGGGCTTTCTCGTGGCCCCGGGGGCTCACGGCGGCGCACGGGCGGCGCACAGCGTCCCCGGGCGGCCCGGACGGGCCCGACAGCGGCCCAGGACAGGCCGGAGGACGGACCGGGACAGGCCGAAGGGCGGCCACCCCGTCCGGGGTGGCCGCCCTTCGCCGTTCCACGCTTCTACGCGTCTGCGCTGCCGTCCACGTGACCGGCGCGCGTACTACTCACCGTTCCAAAGGCCTTCGCGGCCTTCGGCGCCGGGGGCAGGACTACTTGCCCTTGGCGGCTTCCTTGAGCTTGGAGCCCGCGGAGACCTTCACGCTGTAGCCGGCCGGGATCTGGATGGGGTCGCCGGTCTGCGGGTTGCGCGCGGTGCGAGCGGCACGGTGGGTGCGCTCGAAGGTCAGGAAGCCGGGGATGGTGACCTTCTCGTCGCCCTTGGCGACAATCTCGCCAACGGTCTCGGCGAGCGCGGCCAGAACGGCGTCGGCGTCCTTGCGGGTCACCTCGGCGCGCTCGGACAGAGCGGCCACCAGCTCACTGCGGTTCATGTTGTACTCCCGTGTTCAACTTGCCTTAGAGGCGTGAGATCGAAGCCGATGCTGCCAGGGCCCTTGGACAGTCCCCGGACCCGGGTCTGAACGTCAGACCCTCTCGCCCGGTTACGCATCCTGCCCCCACCAGCGGCGGGAAAGCCAATCCGGCACCCGCCGGGGTCACACGAAAAGCGCCACAGTCACGCCCCGGTGACCCTCCGTCCACGTCCTCGCTCAGACTCTGCTGCGGACCGCGGACCTCGCGGGCATCCCCGCAACCCTAGAGGCGGCCCGGCGGGCCTGCATCCCGCGACGCGCCGGGATCAGACGTCCGTGAGGGCGGTCACAGCGCTGCCGGAGCGCCCCCACGGTGGCGGCCGCGTCGGCGGCCGCGCCGGCCGTCACACCGCCGAGGCCGCCTTGCGGACGGCACCCGCGACCGCACCCGCGACCTTGTCGTTGAACACCGACGGGATGATGTAGTTCGC
This sequence comes from Streptomyces sp. NBC_00190, assembly GCF_036203305.1. GTDB lineage: Bacteria > Actinomycetota > Actinomycetes > Streptomycetales > Streptomycetaceae > Streptomyces. Next base: position 3,248,818 of record NZ_CP108131.1, read on the forward strand.
GTTCAGCTCGTCCTCGCCGACGACGTCCGCCAGGGCGGTCGCGGCGGCCAGCATCATGTCGGTGTTTACCGTCCGCGACTGCGCGTCCAGCAGGCCGCGGAAGACGCCGGGGAAGACCAGCACGTTGTTGATCTGGTTCGGGAAGTCGGAGCGACCCGTGGCGACCACGGCGGCCGTCTGGCGGGCGACAGCCGGGTCCACCTCGGGGTCCGGGTTCGCGAGCGCGAACACGATCGCGCCCTCCGCCATCGCGGCCACGTCCTCGCCGGACAGCACGTTCGGGGCCGAGACGCCGATGAAGACGTCGGCGCCGACCACGGCCTCCTTCAGAGTGCCCGTGTAGCCCTCGGGGTTGGTGTTGTCGGCGATCCAGCGCAGCGGGGAGTCGGGGGCCGCGTCGACGAGGTCGGGGCGGCCCGCGTGCACGACACCGTGGATGTCCGCGCTGACGGCGTTCTTGACGCCGGCCGCGAGGAGCAGCTTGAGGATGGCCGTACCGGCCGCGCCGGCGCCCGACATGACCACCTTTACGTCCCCAACTGCCTTGCCCACGACGCGAAGTGCGTTGGTGAGTGCGGCGAGCACGACGATCGCCGTGCCGTGCTGGTCGTCGTGGAAGACGGGGATGTCGAGGGCCTCGCGCAGCCGCGCCTCGATCTCGAAGCAGCGCGGCGCGGAGATGTCCTCCAGGTTGATGCCCGCGAAGCCGGGGGCGATGGCCTTGACGATCTCGACGATGGCGTCGGAGTCCTGGGTGTCGAGGCAGATCGGCCACGCGTCGATGCCGGCGAAGCGCTTGAAGAGGGCCGCCTTGCCCTCCATGACGGGCAGCGCGGCCATCGGGCCGATGTTGCCCAGGCCCAGCACGGCGGAGCCGTCCGTCACGACTGCGACGGAGTTTCGCTTGATGGTGAGGCGGCGCGCGTCCTCGGGGTTCTCGGCGATGGCCATGCACACGCGGGCCACGCCCGGGGTGTAGATCATCGACAGGTCGTCACGGTTGCGGATGGGGTGCTTGGACGCCATCTCGATCTTGCCGCCGAGGTGCATGAGGAAGGTTCGGTCGGAGACCTTGCCGAGGCTGACGCCCTCGATGCCGCGCAGCTTCTCGACGATCTCGTCCGCGTGCGCGGTGGAGGTCGCGGCGATGGTGACGTCGATCCGGAGCTTCTCGTGGCCGGAGGCGGTCACGTCGAGGCCGGTGACCGAGCCGCCGGAGGACTCCACGGCGGTGGTGAGCTGGGAGACCGCGGTTCCGCTCGCGGGCACTTCCAGACGGACCGTCATCGAATACGAGACGCTGGGCGCCGTTGCCATGGCCGTGTTCCTCTTCTGTCCCTGGTTTTCGCTGTACACACAGGGCCCGGCACACCGCAGGTGTGGCAGGACCTGTTGTCCGATCGTCCCACCTACCCGCCGGTACAAGGTAACCAGCTACAAATTTCGGAAGAACACTTCCACCATACGAGATACCTGAGGGCTGTGGAATGGTGGGTCCATACAAAACAGGTCCGCGCCCCCCACGGAGTGGAGGGCGCGGACCTGGTGATGCACACGTTTAAGACACCGACCCGCCATGCTCGCCTCGCGGCAAGTGGTCGCTCTAAGCGACGAAGGTTGGGCCCGGGGGCTTGGATCGAGTCGGTGCCTTCACCAGGCTAACAAAGGATCGCCGGATACGGTCCCCCTGCAGACGGCTGGTTCTGCGCACCACGCTCCTGGCCGCGGACCATACGGCCGTACGGCCCCGGAGCCCTATGGAAGCAGCAGTTCCGGCACCCCGTCCGCGCCGGGCCTGTCCCGCTCGCCAGAGACCACCGTGAGCTGCTGCGTGGCGCGCGTCAGCGCGACATACAGCACCCGCAGGCCCGCCGGGGACTCGTCCGCGATCTCCGCCGGGGAGACGACCACCGTGGCGTCGTACTCCAGGCCCTTGGCCTCCAGGCTGCCGAGCGCCACCGCCCGCGCCCCGAGGTCGGCGAGCCACCCCGCCGCCTCCGCGCGCCGGTCCATGGCCACGACCACGCCGACGGTGCCGTCCACCTGCTCCAGCAGCCTGCGGGTCTCCTCCCGTACCGAAGCGCCCAGATCGTCCCCGGCGGCCGTGAAACGGGGCTCCAGGCCCGTGGAACGCACGGCCGACGGCGGTTCCATGCCGGGCATCGCCAGGCGCAGCACCCGGGAGGCGACCTCGGCGACCTCGGCCGGGTTGCGGTAGTTCACGGTCAGCGTGAACCGTCGGCGCGGCCGGGTCCCCAGGGCCTCGTCGCGGGCCGCGGCCGCCTCCTCCGGATCGGTCCACGAGGACTGCGCGGGGTCGCCGACCACCGTCCAGGTGCCCATCCGGCCCCGGCGGCCCACCATCCGCCACTGCATCGGCGTCAGGTCCTGGGCCTCGTCCACGATGACGTGCGCGTACTCGGTGCGCTCCGCCGCGAGCCGCTCGGCCCGCTCCCACTGGGTCTCCTCGCGGGTCGGCATCAGCTCCTCCAGCCCGCTGAGCTGGTCCAGCGGGTCCATCTCCCGCCTGCGCCTGGGCCGCGCGGGCGCACCGAGCAGCTGCTGGAGCTCGTCCAGCAGCGCCACGTCGTGCACGGAGAGCGGGCCCTTGCCGTCCGGGCCCACCCGGCGCAGCGAGCGGGCCAGCTGGCGGGTCTCGCGCGGGTTCAGGTCCCGGCGCGACCAGCGGCCGAGCTTGCGCTCGTCCGCCATGGCGGCGAGCACCCCCCGCGGGGTCAGCTCCGGCCACCAGGCGTTCAGGAAATCGATGAAGGCGTCCTCGGTGGAGATGTCCTCGTCGAAGGCGGAGCGCAGCTCGGCCGCCAGCTCCGGGTCGCTGTGCCGGCCGGCCCCGCCGGACTTCGCGTACAGCGCGTCCAGCAGCAGCTTGCGGGCGCGGGGGCGCAGCAGGTTGACGGGGGCGGTGCCGCCGAGCACGTTCTGCCGGATCCGGTTCAGCTCGTCGGCCTCCAGCTCCTGGCGGCGGCCGAAGGCCACCACGCGCAGCCGGTCCGGAGCGTCACCGAGCTCCAGTGCGCCCCGTACGGCCTTGCGCAGCACCTTCAGCATCCGCGAGGAGCCCTTGATCCGGGCCACGGCCGGATCGTCGTACGTGGTCGCCTCGGCGCCGTCGACCAGCGAGCCGAGCGCCCGGATGGCGACCTGGCCCTCCTCGCCGAGGGAGGGCAGCACGCCCTCGGTGTACGCGACGAGCAGCGGTGTCGGCGAGACGATCAGGATGCCGCCGGAGTAGCGGCGCCGGTCCTGGTAGAGCAGGTACGCGGCGCGGTGCAGGGCGACCGCGGTCTTGCCGGTGCCGGGCCCGCCCGCGACCTCGGCGACCGAGGCGGCGGGGGCCCGGATGACCAGGTCCTGCTCGGCCTGGATGGAGGAGACGATGTCCCGCATGGAGTGCGTACGGGCCCGCCCGAGCGCGGCCATCAGGGCGCCGTCGCCGAGCGCGGGGAGCTCCTGGCCGTCGAGGAAGGCGGTGACCTCGGGGCGCATCAGGTCGTCCTCGACGCCGAGCACCTTGCGTCCCTTGGAGCGGATGACGCGGCGGCGCACGACGCGGCCGGGGTCCTTGGGCGTGGAGCGGTAGAACGGCGCGGCGGCCGGCGCGCGCCAGTCGATGACCAGCGGCGCGTAGTCGGAGTCCAGGACTCCGATGCGGCCGATGTGCAGCGTCTCGGCGATGTCGGCCGTGAGGTCCCCGCGGATCGCGTCGTCGGCCGGCTCGACCGAGGTGTAGGCGCCGTCCGGCCCCTTCTCCCCGTCCTTCCCCAGCACCAGGTCGATACGGCCGAAGAGGAAGTCCTCGAACTCGTTGTTGAGCCGGTTCAGGTGGATGCCCGCCCGGAAGACCTGCGCGTCGCGCTCGGCGAGGGCCCCGGGGGTGCCCACCTGACCGCGTTTGGCGGCGTCGTTCATCAGGAACTCGGCCTCGTGGATCTTCTCCTCGAGGCGTCGGTACACCTGGTCGAGATGCGTCTGCTCGACCGCGATCTCCCGATCGCGGACGGAATCCGCCGTGCTGTCGACAGCGGCATTCTGCGCGGCCACCAAAGCCCCCTTCTGACGTGCATGGGCGACCGTCAACCGTACGCGAATCGGCACCCTGTCCGCACGCCCGTTCCGGAACCGGCGGGGCGGGAGCTACACAGACCCCGCTGCCAGGGCCCGGCGGCGGTGCCGGGCGACGCGCTCCCGGTTGCCGCACACCTCGCTGGAGCACCAGCGGCGCCGGTGCCCGCGGGAAGTGTCCAGGTAGACCCTGGTGCAGCCGTCACCTTCGCAGGCCCGCAGCAGTGCCAGGTCGCCGGGGTCGGTCAGCAGCTCGACGGCGTCCCGGGCGACGGCCGCGAGCAGCGCCCCGCATTCCACGCCGCCGCACAGCTCCCGTACGAGGTGGCCTTCCTGGTCCCGTACGGCACACAGGCCCGGGGGTGGTCCGGCGGCCAGCGCGTTGACCCGGGCGAGCGCCTGTTCGTCGGGGCCGGTCCCGTCCAGCTCCGCCCGTACGAGGGTCTCCACATCGCCGCGCAGGTCCCGGAAGGCGGCGGCCCAGTCGGGGCCCACCCGCGCGAGCGGCGTCCGGTCGGGCACCAGCCCGGCCCCGGCGAGCCACTGCCGCAGCTCGTCGCCGTCCCGGATCTCCTCGGCCACCAGGTCCAGGCAGACCCGCCCGGCGTCGAACCGCATGCCCGTCACCGCCTCGCGTCTCGGGGGCGCCCCACCAGAGTGCCCCTCGCCGCCGCACAGCGGAACCCCCCGTGCGGGTGCGGCGCGGCGGCTAAGACGCCGGCGGGTCGTCGTGCAGCAGCCGCTGGAAGAGGCGGTGGTCCCGCCAGGCCCCGTTGATGTGGGCGTACCGCGGCGCGACGCCGTACGGCTCGAAGCCCGCCTTCGCCAGCACCCGCTGCGAGGCCGCGTTGTCGAGCAGGGTCTGGGCCTCCACCCGGTGCAGGCCCAGGTCGTCGCGGGCGGCCCGGCACACCTCCTGCAGGGCCGCGGTGGCCAGGCCCTTGCCGTGCCAGGCCGGGTCGACCCAGTAGCCGACGCCTCCGCTGCACAGCGGGCCGAGCGCGATGGAGCCCAGGTTGATCGCGCCGACCGGCGCGCCCGTGGCCGCGTCGGCCAGCACGTACGGAACCACCCGCCCCGCGTCGCGCTCGGCGAGAAGGCCCTCGATCCGGACCCGCTGCCCCTGCTCGGTGTAGTAGTCCTCCGGCCGGACCGGCTCGAAGGGCGCCATGTACGCGCGGCCCCGTGCGAACGCCTCGGCCAGCCCGGCGGCGTCGCCGAGCGCGAGGCCCCTCATCTCCACCCCGTCAATAACCATCCGGGCACGCTAACCCGGGCCGCCGCCGACGGGCACCCCACGGCGCTCACGCGGGCGGAGCGTCCCCGTACTTGACCTCCCCGCCCGCGTCCAGCGACAGCCGGTACCCCCGCTTGACCACGGTCTGGATCAGCTTCGGCGCCCCCAGCGCCGCCCTCAGCCGGGCCATCGCCGTCTCCACGGCGTGCTCGTCTCGCCCCGCCCCCGGCAGTACCCGCAGCAGCTCCGCGCGGCCCACCACCCATCCGGGCCGCCGGGCCAGCGCCCGCAGCAGGGCCATCCCGGCGGGCGGCACGGGCCGCAGCTCGTCGTCGACCAGGACCGCGTGCCCGCGGATCTCCACCCGGTGCCCGGCCAACGGCAGCACCCGCGCCCGACCCGGCAGCTCCTTGCAGAGCAACTGCACCAGCGGGCCCAGCCGGAACCGCTCCGGCTGCACCGTGTCCACCCCGTGCGCCTGCAGCGGCAGCGCGGTCACCGGCCCCACGCACGCCGACACCACCGTGCCCCGCAGGGCCTCCAGCACGGCCTCCCGTACGCCCCGCTCCTCGGCCCGGGACAGCAGCGAGGCCGCCGCCGGGGCGGAGGTGAAGCTGACCGCGTCCACCCCGCCGGAGACCACCGCGTCCAGCAGCCGGTCCAGCGGCGCGAGGTCCTCCGGCGCCATCCACCGGTACACCGGGACCACCACCACCTCGGCCCCGCCGGCCCGCAGCGCCTCGACGAAGCCGGGCAGCGGCTCCCCGTGCAACTGGAGCGCGATCCGCCGCCCGGCCACCCCGGCCGACAGCATCCGTTCCAGTACCTCGGCGAGCGATTCCGACTCCGGCGACCAGGCCTCCACCAGCCCGGCGGCCCGGATGGCGCCCTTCACCTTCGGTCCGCGCGCGAGCAGTTCGGCGGCCCGCAGCCGCGCGAGCAGCTCCTCGCCGATCCCCCAGCCGTCGGCGGCCTCGATCCACCCGCGGAACCCGATGGCGGTGGTGGCGACCACCGCGTCCGGGGCGCAGGCGATCAGCTCCTTGGTGGCGGCGAGCAGTTCGCTGTCGTCGGCCAGCGGCACGATCCGCAGAGCGGGCGCGTGCACCACGGCCGCCCCGCGCCGGCGCAGCAGGGCGATCAGCTCGTCGGCCCGCCGCGCGGCGGTCACCCCGACCGTGAAGCCCGCGAGCGGACCGGTGTTCCTGTCATCGTCCATGGTGACCTGCCTTGCCCAGTGGGTCGGTATCGCGTCGCGGGAGCGGAACCGAGACTGCCAAGTCGGCGTGTCAGACTCGGTTCCGCCGTATTTCACCGCGGTAAAGCCCGGTTACACCGATGTGAGCTGCGGCTTCGCCGCGACCCCGGCGTCCGGGACGGCCACCACGGCCGGCCGGCGAAGGTATACCGCCCACGTGACGGCGCAGCACACCGCGTAGAAGCCGAGGAAGGTCACGAAGGCGGCCGTCCCCGACCCGGAGCTGAGGAACGCCTCCCGGAAGACCAGGTTGATGCCGAGCCCGCCGAGCGCTCCCACCGCGCCGATCAGCCCCATGGCGGCCCCGGACAGCCGCCGGCCGTACGCGGCCGCGTCCTCGCCGCTCATGCCCCGGGCCAGCGCCTTGGCCTGGAAGATCCCGGGGATCATCTTGTACGTCGACCCGTTGCCGAGGCCGCTCAGCGCGAACAGCGCCACGAATCCGACCAGGAACACCGGCAGTGACTCCCGTACCGAGGCCAGGATCACGACCCCGGTCGCGGCGGCCATCGCCACGAGGGTGGCCAGGGTGATCCGCGCGCCGCCGAACCGGTCCGCCAGCGCCCCGCCCACCGGCCTGATCAGGGAGCCGAGCAGCGGCCCGATGAAGGTCAGCGAGGCCGCCTGGAGCGGGGTGCGGCCGAACTGCGTCTGGAGCACCAGCCCGAAGGCGAAGCTGTAGCCGATGAAGGACCCGAAGGTGCCGACGTAGAGGAAGGCCATGATCCAGGTGTGCGGTTCGCGGACGGCCTCCCGCACGGCGCCGGTGTCGTTGCGTACGGGCGCCAGGTTGTCCATCCGCAGCGCCGCGAGCGCCGCGGCGGCCACGATCAGCGGGATGTACGCGCCGAGCAGCAGCCGCGGGTGCCCGGCCCCGGCGGTGGCGATGACCAGCAGCGCGGACAGCTGCACGACGGGGACGCCGATGTTCCCGCCGCCCGCGTTCAGCCCGAGCGCCCAGCCCTTCTTGCGCAGCGGGAAGAAGGCGTTGATGTTCGTCATCGACGAGGCGAAGTTGCCGCCGCCGACGCCGGTGAGTGCCGCCACGGCGAGGAAGGTGCCGTACGAGGTCCCGGGCTCCATGACCACCAGCGCGGCCACGGTCGGCGCGAGCAGGAGCAGGGCGCTGACGACGGTCCAGTTCCGGCCGCCGAAGCGGGCGACGGCGAAGGTGTAGGGGATCCGCACCAGGGCGCCGACCAGGGTCGCGGTCGCGATGAGGAAGAACTTCCCCGCCGGGTCGATCCCGTACTGCGGGCCCATGAAGAGGACCATCACGGACCACAGCGACCAGATGGAGAACCCGATGTGCTCGGAGAGCACGGAGTAGAGGAGGTTGCGGCGGGCGGTCCGCTCTCCCGTCTCCTTCCAGAACGTCTCGTCCTCGGGATCCCACCGCTCGATCCAGCGGCCCCCCTTGCGCGGTGCGGTCGTACTGGTCATCACACGCCTCCACAGCTGTCGCGTCCGTGGTGACGACCGTAGGAACGGCGCGTTTCGGCCCCGGTCCCCGCCGGATGACCGCCGGGAAACCTTGCTCTCACCCGCCGCCGGGGCTGTGTGTGAGCCGTGCCGGGGTCCAGCTGCCCGGGGGCGGTTCCAGCCAGTCCCCCTCCGCCGCCAGCTCGGCGGCCGCGGCGCGCAGGGCGTCCAGCCCGGGGTGGGCGAAGCCCCTGCGCCACACCATGGACAGCGGCGACAGCGGGACGGGGTCGGTCAGCGGCCGCTTCACGCAGCCGGGCATGTCGAGGAAGTCCACCGTCGCCAGCACCGGGTTGCCGGTCTTGGCCATCACCCGGCCGAACTCCTCCTTGCCCATGGCCACGGGGGCGGGCGGCGCCATCTCGATCCCGCGCCCGGCGAACAGCTCGCGCGCGAGCCCGGTCCACTCCGCGGTCCGCGGGTTCCCGGCTCCCGCGTACACGGTCTCCCCGGCCAGCGCGTCCAGGCGTACGGCGGCCCGCGCGGCCAGGGCGTGCCCCTCGGGCAGCAGCACGGCGAGCGGCTCGTACCGTACGGGCGACTGCGCGAGCCGCGCCCGCAGCGCCGGGGCCAGCCCGTCGGCGTACCCGAAGGCGACGTCGAGGCGGCCTGCCGCGATCTCGGCGGCGGCGTGGGTGAGCCCGCTCTCGAAACGGGCCATCAGCTCGCAGTCCGGGGCGAGTTCGCGGGCCCGTTCCAGCACCGCGCGCCCGGTGCTGGGCCCGTCGGTGTTCAGGTCGACGAGCAGCGCCCTGGGGGCGGTGAAGGCGGCGGCCAGCTCCTCGTGCGCGCGCAGCACCCGCCGGGCCAGCGGCAGCAGCCGCTCCCCGTCGGGGGTCAGCTCCACCTGTCGGGTGGTCCGTACGAACAGGGTCACGCCCAGGGCCTGTTCGAGCCGCCGGACGTCACGGCTGAGGGCCTGCTGGGCGAGATAGAGGCGGGCGGCGGCGCGGGTGAAGTGCAACTCCTCGGCGGCCGCGACGAACCCGCGCAGGAGCCGGGGGTCCACATCACGGGGCATCACCCCCGGAGACTAACAACAGAAGGGCGTGAATGGGGTCCGAACAGGTGTTGGACCGCGGACCGGGTCCCGACCGAGAGTGGTCGTCATGCCCCTCATGACCGTCACCGGCACCACGCTCGTCCTCACCGCCCCGGCCGCGGCCCCCGCCCGGGGCCGCACCCCCGGCCCGTACCGCCGCCTGTTCGCCCTGCCCGGCACCCGCGCCTTCACCGCCGGGAACCTCCTCGCCCGGCTCCCCATGGGCATGTTCGGGATCAGCGCGGTCATGATGATCGCCGGGCAGCGCGGCTCGTACGCCCTCGCCGGCGCGGTCACCGCGACCGGGCTGGCCGCCACGGCGCTGGTGGCACCCTGGACGGCCCGGCTGGTCGACCGTCACGGCCAGGCCCGGATCGCCCTCCCGGCCACCTTGATCGCGGTCCTCGGCTCCCTCTCCCTCATCGTGTGCGTCCGTACGCAGGCCCCGGCCTGGACCCTCTTCGCCTCGTACGCCGCGACCGCCACCACCCCCAACATCGGCGGCATGTCCCGAGCCCGCTGGACCCACCTGCTGCGCGACTCCCCGGCCTCGCACCACACGGCGATGTCCTTCGAGCAGGCCGCCGACGAGCTGTGCTTCATGCTCGGCCCGGTGCTGGCGGCCTTCCTCTGCTCGGCCGTCCTCCCCGAGGCCGGCACCCTCACGGCGGCCGCCCTCCTCCTCGGCGGCATGCTGCTCTTCACGTCCCAGCGGGCCACGCAGCCCCCGGTGTCGGCGCCGCACCCCGGCCACTCCCCGCTGCGCGCGCTCCGCCCGGTGCTGTACCTCTTCCTCCCGCTGGGCGTGCTGTTCGGCTCGATGGAGGTCACCTCGATCGCCCACCTCGACGCCCGCGGCCTGGGCGCCGCCTCCGGCCTGGTCCTGGCCCTGCAGGCGGCGGGCTCCTGCGCGGCCGGGCTGCTGTACGGCACCCTGCGCCCGCGCGGCCTGCGGACCTGCCTGACCACCCTGAGCATCGCGATGGCCCTGCCCTGGGCGGCGGCGGCCACGGGCTCCGTCCCGCTGCTGGCCCTCGCGCTGCTCCTGGCGGGCATGGCCACCGCCCCGACGATGGTCACGGCGATGTCCCGGGTCCATGCCCTCACCCCCGAGGGCCGTCTCAACGAGGGCATGACCCTCGCGGTCACCGCCATCTTCGCGGGCATCTCCCTGGGCTCGGCGACGGCCGGCACCCTGATCGACCACCTGGGCCCCACCATCCCCTACGCCCTCCCCGCGGCGGCGGCCCTCGCCGCCCTGGCCATCGGCGGCACGAGTCGTACGAGTTTCCGGTACTGATCCCGTACCAGAAACTCATACCAGCGTCAGTCCGAGAGGGGCGAACCATGTCCATAAGCGCCAGCGAAGCCAGGGCGACCCTGTTCCCCCTGATCGAGCGCGTCAACACCGACCACGACCCGGTGCGCATCACATCCAAGAACGGCGACGCCGTCCTCAAGCGCTCCAGGGGCACCCCGCACACTGGCGACTGAGGATCGGCGACTACCGCGCCGTGTACACGGTCGAGGAGGGTCCGGACCGCGAGCTCGTCGTCACGGTGTGGGTCGTGGCCGTCGGCCACCGCCACGAGATCTATCGCGCCCTCTAGTGGTACGACCGGCATGACAAAGGCCCCGCAGCCGTGAGGCTGCGGGGCCTTTGCCCACATGGGATGAGTGGAGATGGCGGGAATCGAACCCGCGTCCAACGGTGCAGAAGCAGGGCTTCTCCGAGCGCAGTCCGCTGCGCTTTTCTCAGCCCCGGAGATCACACGGACAAGTCTCCGACGGGCTCAGTCACTGTTTGATTTCCCTCCAACCCCCGTGACCGGGGCTAGAGGTTTAGATCCCTAATTGACGCCAGGATCCGGACCGGGACCACTTCCGGGCTGACGCTCCTCACAGAGGCTTCAGCTCACTGTTATTAGGCAGCGAGGGTGAAGCGGGAGTTATCGCTCTTGGAGTTGGCGATTATTGTTTGCGACATATGGTTAGCGAGATCATTGCCGCTTCCTCGGCTCGCTTCCCCTGCATCGACATCCGCTGTCGAAACCGATCATCCCCATGTTTCACGCTATTCAATTAGATGCTGCACAAAGTGCTCCGCCCCCGAGGGGGTGGTGCTGACGCCATGGTACGCGAAGTGGACCACCGCGTGCCAGGAGGTTAAACGGTGCCGCGCTGCTTGCGCCGGACCGCCGAGATCGCACGGTTCGTCTCGCGGGTGTCCTGCTTCTCCCGAAGCGTCTGCCGCTTGTCGTACTCCTTCTTGCCCTTCGCCAGCGCGATCTCGACCTTAGCCCGGCCGTCCTTGAAGTACAGGGACAGGGGCACGATCGTGTGACCCGACTCGTCCGCCTTCCGCTCCAGCTTGTCGATCTCCTCCCGGTGCATGAGGAGCTTGCGCTTGCGGCGGGCGCTGTGGTTCGTCCAGGTGCCCTGGCTGTACTCCGGCACGTGCACGTTGTACAGCCAGGCCTCGCGGCCCTCCACCGACACGAAGCCGTCCACCAGCGAGGCCCGGCCCTGGCGCATCGACTTGACCTCGGTGCCCGTGAGCACGAGACCGCACTCGTAGGTGTCGAGGATCGCGTAGTCGTGCCGCGCCTTCTTGTTCTGGGCGATCAGCTTGCGCCCTTTTTCCTTAGCCATAGTGCGGCCATTTTCGCACTACGGACCCACCCCGCGGCCACCCAATACCTTGGCGGCCCGCTCCTCGGCCCCGTCACCCGCCGCCAGGTCCGGGGTGATGCCCCTGCCGTCCAGGCTGCGGCCCGCCGGCGTGCGGTACGTGCCCACCGTCAGCTCGGCCACCGAGCCGTCCGGGAGCTCGGTGGGCATCTGCACCGAGCCCTTGCCGAAGGTCCGGCTGCCCACGGCCACGGCCCGGCCGCGGTCCTGGAGGGCGCCCGTCACCAGCTCGGCCGCGCTCATCGTGCCGCCGTCGACCAGCGTCACCAGCGGCCGGACCGTGTCGCCGCCCGGCTCCGCGTACAGGGCGCGCTGGTCGCCCCGCACGTCGTACGTCGCCACCAGCCCCCCGTCCAGGAAGGCGGAGGCGGCCGCCACCGCCTCGACGACCAGTCCGCCCGGATTGCCGCGCAGGTCGAGCATGACCCCGCCGCCGGGCGGGGCATCGCGGACGGCGGCCTTGACGCGTTCACCCGAACCCCGGGTGAAGGAAGCCACCTTGATGACGGTGATCCCGCCCGCGAGCTGCCGTACCGTCACCGGCTCGGTCCGCAGCTGCTCGCGGCGGACGGTCTCGGTGAGGCCGACGCCGTCGCGGCTCAGGTTCAGCACCACGGGGGTGCCGGCCTCGCCGCGCAGCAGGGCGATCACCTCGGTGACGGGCAGGCCGGTGACGGCGTGCCCGTCGACGTTCAGCAGCCGGTCCCCGGCGCGCAGGCCCGCCCGGGCCGCGGGGCTGGCGGGCTGGACCTTGTCGACCTCGATCAGGCCGTCACGGCCGCGCTCGGCCCAGAGTCCGACGCCGGTCCAGCGGCCGTCGAGGCCCTCGGCGAAGGCGGCGTACTCGGCCTGGTCGTAGACGGTGCCCCAGCGGTCGCCGCTGCGGCTGACCACCTCCTGGGCGGCCTTCTTGCCGGACTTCCCCTCGGCGACCGCCTCGGCGGCGGCGCGGGCCACGGCCTCACGGTCGGCGGTGCCCGTCGCGCGGGGCTCCTCGGGCGCGGCGGCCCCCGCACGGGCGGCGAGGGCGGCAGTGGCGTCCTCGCGGTCCCAGCAGCCGGTGCTCGCGGCGGTGCCGACGGCCACGAGGAAGGCCAACGTCAAGACGGCCCCGCGACGCAGGTCGCGGGGCCGGAGACAGAAGGCGGGAGGACCCGGCATGGCGCCGAGTCTAGGACAAGCCCCGCGCTGGCACGGATGGTTGACCGGACCACTCGCGGGGCGCTTGTCACACCTTCAGGTACTTGCGCAACGCCAGGAAGGCCGCCATGGAGGGCATCAGGAGCCCGATGAAGAGCACGTACGGCAGCTTGCCGATCATCGCTCCCCAGCCCAGGAAGTCGATCAGTTCCATCCGGTCCCGCAGCGCGAAGCCGTGGTCGATCACGAAGTACTGGCCGGAGACGAGCATGCCGCAGGCGAGGACCGCGCCGATGAGGCCGGCGACGGCCGCCTCCATGATGAAGGGGAACTGGATGTAGAAGCTGGAGGCACCCACCAGCCGCATGATCCCCGTTTCCCGCCTCCGGCTGAACGCCGAGACGCGCACGGTGTTGACGATCAGCAGCAGCGCCACGATCAGCATGATCAGCATGATGCCGAGCGCGGCGATGTTGACGGAGTTGAGGAGCCCGAAGAGGGCCTCCAGCGACTGGCGCTGGTCGTCGACGGTGTGGATGCCGTCGCGGCCGACGAAGGCCGAGGTGACGACCTTGTACTTCTCCGGGTCGCTGAGCTTGACCCGGAAGGACTCCTGCATCTGGTCGGGCGTGATGGAGGAGGCCAGCGCCGTGTGCCCGTACTGCTCCTGGTAGTGCTTGTACGCCTCGTCCGCCGACTCGTAGGCGACGGACTTGACCAGGGACATCTGCTTGAGCTCGGACTCGATCTGCTTCTTCTGCTCGTCGGTCACCGCACCCTTGCGGCAGGTGGCGACACCCAGGTCGCCCGCCGACCCGGCCGCCTTGTTGGCGGCCTCGGTCGCCTGCTCGGCGTCCTGCTTGTTGCAGAGGTAGATCGAGACGTTGGCCTTGTCGTACCAGTAGCCCTTCATGCTGCTGACCTGCTCGCGCATGAGCAGGGAGCCACCGAACAGGGCCAGCGACAGGGCCACGGAGATGATGACCGCGAAGGTCATGGTGAGATTGCGACGGAGACCGACGCCGATCTCCGACATGACGAACTGGGCGCGCATTGCGTCTCAGGGACCTTTCAGTGCTGGTAGCCGTAGACGCCGCGCGACTGGTCGCGCACGAGTCGGCCCTGTTCGAGTTCGATGACGCGCTTGCGCATCTGGTCGACGATCTGCTGGTCGTGTGTCGCCATGATCACGGTGGTGCCGGTCCGGTTGATCCGGTCCAGCAGCTTCATGATCCCGACGGAGGTCTGCGGGTCGAGGTTGCCGGTGGGCTCGTCCGCGATCAGCAGGGCGGGGCGGTTGACGAAGGCGCGGGCGATGGCCACGCGCTGCTGCTCACCGCCGGAGAGCTCGCCGGGCATCCGCTCCTCCTTGCCGCCGAGGCCCACGAGCTCCAGGACCTGCGGGACGGCCTTGCGGATCTCGCCTCGCGGCTTGCCGATGACCTCCTGGGCGAAGGCGACGTTCTCGGCCACCGTCTTGTTGGGCAGCAGGCGGAAGTCCTGGAACACGGTCCCCAGCTGGCGCCGCATCTGCGGGACCTTCCAGTTGGAGAGTTTGGCCAGGTCCTTGCCCAGCACGTGCACCTGACCGTGGCTCGCCCGCTCCTCGCGGAGGATGAGCCGCAGGAAGGTGGACTTGCCGGAGCCGGAGGAGCCGACCAGGAAGACGAACTCGCCCTTGGCGATGTCGAGGGAGACGTCCCTGAGTGCGGGACGGCTCTGCTTCGGGTAGGACTTGGAGACGCTGTCGAATCGGATCACGGGTGCACCACGGTCGCCGGGAGTAGGTGTGCGTGACCATACGCGAACGGGCGCGCGGTGTGGACCCGGCATCCCGATTTGTCCCCTTTATCCCCTGGTTCGGAAGGACAGGGACCGCGATTGCCCGGACGGGCCGCGCCGAATGTCGGCGGAGCTGGCACAGTGGTAGAGGGAACGGTCTCGTTCCCCCTGGCGTTGTACGAGGGGACGAGAGGAGGAGCGCATGACATATGACCGGCTCGTGTGCGCGAACTGCGCGGCACCCGTGAGCCAGGGCCGCTGCCCTGTGTGCCGGGCGAACCGGGAGCGCCTCCAGCAGGAGGGCCCCTTCTCCGGACTGAACCCCGTGGCCCTCATCGTCCTCATGGTGGTCCTCGTGGCCGCTCTGGTACTGGTGGCTCAGCAGACCGCGTAGGCGTACCGATCATGACGGATGCCTGACGGAGCATGACGAAGGGCCCGGACACCAGGGGTGTCCGGGCCCTTCGTCATGCGTCGTGACGCTTACGCGGTCTGCTCCTGCTGCTTGCGCCAGCGGATACCGGCCTCCAGGAAGCCGTCGATCTCGCCGTCGAGCACCGCCTGCGGGTTGCCGACCTCGAACTCCGTCCGCAGGTCCTTGACCATCTGGTACGGGTGCAGGACGTAGGACCGCATCTGGTTGCCCCAGGAGCTGCCGCCGTCCTTGAGGGCGTCCATCTTGGCCTGCTCCTCCTGGCGGCGCCGCTCCAGCAGCTTGGCCTGGAGGACGTTCATGGCGCTGGCCTTGTTCTGGATCTGCGAGCGCTCGTTCTGGCAGGAGACCACGATGCCGGTCGGCAGGTGCGTGATGCGCACAGCCGAGTCGGTCGTGTTGACGCCCTGGCCGCCGGGGCCGGAGGCGCGGTACACGTCGATGCGCAGCTCGCCCTCGTCGATCTCGACGTGGTCGCTGGACTCGACGACCGGCAGCACCTCGACGCCCGCGAAGGACGTCTGGCGGCGGCCCTGGTTGTCGAAGGGCGAGATCCGGACAAGGCGGTGGGTGCCCTGCTCGACGGAGAGGGTGCCGTAGGCGTACGGGGCCTTGACGACGAAGGTGGTCGACTTGATGCCGGCCTCCTCCGCGTACGAGGTCTCGTAGACCTCGGTCGAGTAGCCGTGGCGCTCGGCCCAGCGCAGGTACATGCGCTGGAGGCGCTCGGCGAAGTCGGAGGCGTCGACGCCGCCGGCCTCGGCGCGGATGTTGACCAGGGCCTCGCGCTCGGCGTACTCGCCGGAGAGCAGGGTCCGGACCTCCATCTCGTCCAGCGCCTTGCGGACGGCGACCAGCTCGGTCTCCGCCTCGGCGAGGGTGTCCGCGTCCTCCATCTCCTGGGCCAGCTCGAAGAGGACCGCGAGGTCGTCGATGCGGCCGCGCAGACTCTCGGTCTTGCGGACCTCGGCCTGGAGGTGCGAAAGCTTGCTCGTGATCTTCTGAGCGGCGTCCGGGTCGTCCCACAGGGACGGCGCGGCGGCCTGCTCCTCGAGCACGGCGATATCTGCCCTCAGCTTGTCGAGGTCCAGGACGGCCTCGATCGACCCCATGGTCGAGGAGAGGGACTTCAGCTCTTCGGAAACATCGACGACTGCCACGGGTCCAGCGTAGCCGGTCATCGGAGCGTGCCGTCCGGGCAGGCCAAATCACCCGTACTGGTGAACGTGGGTACAGGCGTACGCTCACCGTATGACCGTTCTTCTCGTCAAGCGCCGCCATGTGGACCACATGCGTGTCACGACGACCAGCTGTCTGCCGCCGGACCACCTCCAAGCCTGATCCACGCCGATCCGACTTGGTCCTGTTCGCGGCCCTGCGGCCCCGGCGCCATCCCTGCCGGCGGCCCACTCCCTCCCGCGACCCCCGCCACCTCAAGGGGAACAGGACCCCGTGACATCCGAAACGGAGCCGTCATGCCGTCCGCGCACTCCTCCCTCCCCGTCCTGGACCTCTCCCAGGCGGACGACCCGGCCCAGCGGGCCGACTTCCTGAAGCAGCTGCACGCAGCGGCCAGGGACACCGGATTCCTGCACCTCACCGGGCACGGCGTCACGGACGCCGAGACCGCCCGCATCCTGGACCTGACCAAGGCCTTCTTCGCGCTCCCGGAGGCCGACCGGCTCGCCGTGAGCAATCTGGAATCCCCGCACTTCCGCGGCTACACCCGGATCGGCCACGAGCTGACCGGCGGGGCCTCCGACTGGCGGGACCAGTTGGACGTCGGGGCCGAGCGGCCCGCGCCGGTGGTGGGGCCGGACGACCCGCCCTACCTGTGGCTGGAGGGCCCGAACCTGTGGCCGCAGGCCCTCCCTGAGCTCCGTACGGCGGTGCTGGAGTGGCAGTCCCGCCTTGCCGCGGTGGCCCACCGGCTCCTCCAGGAGCTGCTGGTCTCGATCGGCGCCCCGGCGGACTTCTTCGACGAGGCCTTCGCGGACCGCCCCCACCTGCACACCAAGCTGATCCGCTACCCGGGATCCGCCCCGACGGGCGCGGACCAGGGCGTGGGGGCGCACAAGGACTACGGCTTCCTGACCCTCCTCCTCCAGGACTCGGTGGGCGGGCTCCAGGTGGTCCGGGACGGGGGCTACCTGAACGTGCCGCCGCTGCCGGGTGCGTTCGTCGTCAACCTGGGCGAGCTGCTGGAGATCGCGACCGAGGGCTATCTGACGGCGACCGACCACCGGGTGGTCAGCCCGCCGGGGGCGGTGGAGCGGTACTCGGTGCCGTTCTTCTACAACCCGCGGCTGGACGCGGTCATCGAAACCGTCCCGGGCGCCTACCTCGCGTCGGCCCCCGGGGTCGCGCACGACGCGTCGAACCCGCTGCACGCGGAGTACGGCCGCAACGAGCTGAAGGGCTGGGTTCGCGCCCACCCGGCCGTCGCACGCCGCTGGCACCCGGAACTGGTCGGGGCGTAGCCCCCGTCACCGGGCGGGCCGGCTGCCCGGGCGGGCGGGCCGGCTGCCCGCCCGGGGCGCTACGGCTTCTTCGGGCCCGACTGCTTGGTGTCCTGCCGGGAGACCGGCTCGTCGTCGCCCGAGACGGCGAGCCAGGTCCCGAGCCCGACCGCCGCGGCCAGCAGGGCGGCCGCGGCCGACAGGGCGAGGCGCCGCTTGCGGGCGGCCTCGGCCCGGTGCCGCGCGGAGCCCGGTCGGTGGCCGCCGGCCGGCCTGGGCACCCGCGCGGTGCCCAGCGCGCCGCCCGCCAGCTCGTCCGGCCCCGGCACCCGCATCGAGGTGTGGGTGTCCCGGTTGGAGTCCGTCGCGGAGCCCGGCACCAGCGGGACCACGCCCCGGCGGCGTACCGGATCGGCGGCAGGCTCCTCCGAGGGGCCGGGCTCCGGCTCCGCGTCGTCCGGCTCGTCCACGTCCAGCGGCGGCATCCCGGCCAGCAGCGGCAGCAGGTCCCGGAGGCGCACGGAGAGCTCCGAGGCGCGCAGCCGCGACGCGGGCGCCTTGGCCAGGCACTGCACGATCAGCTGCCACAGCTCGTCGGGGATCCCCGGCAGCGGGACGACGGTCTCCGTCACGTGCCGGCGCAGCACCGCGCCCGGGTGGCCCCCGCCGAAGGGGGTGAAGCCGGCCAGCAGCTCGTACAGGACGGTGGCCAGCGCGTATATGTCCACGGCCGCGCGCGGGGGCAGGCCCTCGACGATCTCCGGCGCCAGATAGTCCGGAGTGCCGATGATCCGGGTGGTCGGGGCCGAGGCCCGGCCCGCGGAGGCGCGGCGCGGGGTGTCGATCAGCTTGGCCACGCCGAAGTCGGTCAGCAGCGCCGGGTGCGAGCCGCCCGGGCCGAGCGGGCCCTGCATGTCCAGCAGGACGTTCTCGGGCTTGACGTCCCGGTGGACGACCCCGGCCGCGTGCGCGGCCGCCAGCGCGTCCGCGACGTCCGCGACGATCGCCACGGCCGCCTCGGGGGCGAGCCGGCGCTCGCGGTCGAGGCGCGTGCGCAGGTCCGTACCGCGGACGAGGTCCATGACGAGGGCGAGGTCGTTGCCGTCGACGACGAGGTCGCGGACGGACACGACGTGCGGATGCTCCAGGCCGAGCAGCGCGCTGCGCTCCTGGACGAAGCGTCCGACCAGCTCCTGGTCGGACGCGAGGTCCTCGCGCAGGAGTTTGACGGCGACGGGGCCGTCAGGCCCCTCGCCCAGCCACACCGTGCCCGCGCTGCCGCGCCCCAGGATCTGGTGCGCGGTGTACCGGCTGCCGATCTTCCGTGCCACGACT
This sequence comes from Streptomyces sp. NBC_00190, assembly GCF_036203305.1. Lineage (GTDB taxonomy): Bacteria > Actinomycetota > Actinomycetes > Streptomycetales > Streptomycetaceae > Streptomyces. The sequence goes on from NZ_CP108131.1 coordinate 3,267,760, forward strand.
GCTCCCTCAGCGGCTGGCGTACGCACCAAAGCTACGCGGCCGGGTGGGCGTTGGAGGCACGCAGGGGCCCGGATTTGCGGCGACCTTCACTTCTGCGGGCGAAATCACGTCCCAGAAGTCGACAAATCCACGAACTCAGCGCTACAGGGTTCCGTTTCAGGGCGCGGAGGGTCCCGTGGAGCCCGTCGCGTCCCCGATGGCGCTGACCCAGTCGACGATGCCGGTGCCCCAGCTCCACACCTGGTCCCACCATCCCTTGCCGGTGCCGACCCATTCCTGGAGCGGGGTCAGCTCCCAGATCAGCCAGCCGCCGACGAACAGCAGCAGGATCATGACCAGGCAGCCCTTCAGGCAGCCGAGGCCGGGGATCCGCACCGGGTTGGCGCTGCGGCGGCGCGGCTCTCGCGGCTCACGCGGGGCCTGCGGAGGCTGCTGCCGGGGCGGCGGGCTCTGCGGGGGCTGCTGCTGCGGCGGCTGCTGGGGCTGCGGCTGGCGGTACTGGGGCTGCTGCGGCTGCTGGTACTGCTGAGGCTGGCGCTGCTGCTGCGGCTGGTAGTGCTGCGGGGGCGGCGGCGCGTACTGCTGCTGCGGCGGCTGCTGGTACTGCTGCTGCGGCGGGCCCTGCTGGTACTGCTGCTGCGGCTGGTGCTGCGGCGGCGGAGGCGCCTGCCGCTGGGGGCGGCGCCGCAGCGGGTCCTCGCTCGGGTCGAGGTAGTGGACCTGCGTCTGCTCGTTGCGGTCGCGGGCGGCGCGCATCTGCGACTCCCACGGGTGCGGCTGGTCCGGCCGCTGCACCGGCGGCATGACGGAGGTGGCGTCGGCCGCGCCGACCGGCGGCATGACGCTGGTCATCGCGTTCGGGTCGTAGGCCCCGGCCGGCATCGCCCCGGCGCCGCTGGGCAGCACCTGGGTGGCGTCCGCGGCGCCCGGGGCCTCGGGGACCGGCGCCGGCGAGGGGTCGGGCGCGAGCAGCGCACCGACGCCGAGCGCGGCCTCCACCTCGGCGGCCGTGGAGTGCACGCCGATGCCGGAGGCGACCACGCGCAGCCCGCGGGCCAGGCTCTCGGCGCTGGGGCGCTCGGTCGGCTCCTTGCGCAGGCATCGCTCGATGACGGTCCACAGCGGCTCGGGGACCGTCGAGGGGCGCTGCGGATCCTCGCTCAGGTGGCGGTGCAGCACTTCGAGCGCCGTGCCGCCCGCGAACGGCGGACGGCCGGTGAGGAGCTCGTAGAGCAGGATGCCGGCGCCGTAGATGTCGACGGCGGAGGTCTGCGGGCGGCCCTCCGCGGACTCGGGGGCGACGTAGGCCGGGGTGCCGACGAACTCGTGCGTGCGGGTCAGACCCGGGGAGTCCGCGAGGCGGGCGATGCCGAAGTCGGTGAGCATCGGCTTCATCTGCCCGCCGCGCTCGTCGAGGAGCACGTTGGCGGGCTTCAGGTCGCGGTGGACCACGCCGTCGGCGTGGCTGGCCGCGAGCGCGTCCGCGATCTGGGCGGTCAGCAGGCTCGCCGCGACGGGGGTGAAGGGGCCGTTCTGGCGGAGGTACTTGTGCAGGTCCGGGCCGTCGATCAGGTCCATGACGAGCGCGAGCAGATCGCCCTCGACGACGAGGTCGCGGGTGCGCACGATGTTGGGGTGCGTCAGGCGCAGCAGGACGGAGCGCTCGCGCAGGAAGCGCATGACGATGTCCGCGTCCTGGGCCAGCTCCTCCTTGAGGACCTTGATGGCCACCGTCTCGCCGGGCTGTCCGGCGACGGCCGCCTCGGCGCCCGCGGTCTCACGCTGGCGAGCACGCCAGACAGTGCCCGTGGCGCCGCGCCCGAGCGGCTCCTCGAGCAGGTATTTGCTGCCGACTGGCCGCACGTCTCGCGCTCCCCTGCTGTCGTCTGCTGTGGTCTGCAGTAGTCGATGGGTTGACTGGTTTTTTCCGGCCCACTCTAGGGGGTGTCCCCGTGGAAGACGCCGGGCGCCGAAGGTTGGTTGCCGCACATATGTGCGAAGGGTGATGTTTGCGGGGTATGCCGGAGGCGATTTTCCCCCGCTCGTTGTCCGATAAGCGTGAGGTCCGCGCCCCGCCGCGACCGATCAAGATCAATTGTCGGTGGGCGCCGGGCGTGTTGTGGGCGACAGGTGCGAGGATGCACACGTACGGAACGGCACGGGACGGGAGCCCCGCCTTCCGGCAGACCTGACCGGACGACGCGTCCGTGCCGGGTGGGGGGCGATCGGGCGGCCATGTCCCGGAATTCCCCTGCCGGGCGCACGCACCGCGCACCGCGCAGAAGGGACCGCTGACGGCGATGCAGATCCGGCTGACCGTCCTCGGGTCGCGCAGCGGCCACCAGCCCGCGACCGCCCCGGTGAGCTGTGACGTGCTCGTCACCGCACCCGCCGGCACCGTGCTGGCCGCGGTCGCCTCGGGGCTCGCGGCGACCGTCGGCGGGCCGGACACCGGGGGCACGGTCGTGCTCTACGCCGGCGCCGAGCGGCTCGACCTGCAGCGGCGCGTGCTGGGCGAACCGCCGCTGGTGGACGGGGCGGTGGTGGCGCTGCACGGCCCGGTGCCGGACGTCCTGCCGGAGGAGAGCCTCGGCGCGCCCCAGCTGCACGTGGTGGCCGGGCCCGACGCGGGCGGGGTGCACCTGCTGCACAGCGGGCAGATCCGGGTGGGCCGCTCCGCCGACGCCGATGTCCCGCTGGACGACCCGGACGTCTCCCGGCTGCACTGCGCGGTCACGGTGATGCGGGACGGCCGCGTGGCCGTGGCCGACCTGGACTCGACGAACGGCACCACCCTCGACGGTTCCCCGGTGGGGCCGCAGCCGGTGGCCCTGCCGCCGGGGGCGCTGCTGCGGGTGGGCGAGTCCACTCTGCGGCTGGCGCCCGCGAGTGCGGACGGCGCCGCCGCCCTGCCGGTGGTACCGGACCTGGAGGGCCACCTCTCGCTCCCCGGCCGCGCCGCGTCCGCGGAGCCCCTCCCCGCGGGCGCCGCCGCCGGACCTCAGGCCGCCGAGAGCCCCGCCCCCGACCCCCTGCCGGGTGCGCGCCCCGCGTCCGGCACCTCCGGTACGTCCGGCACCTCCGGTACGGAGCACGCGGGCGCCCCCGCCCCGGGCCCGGGCCCGTACGGCGCCCCCGGCCCGGATCTGGGCTCCGCCGCCGGCCCCGCGCCGGCAGGCCGCCGCAAGGGGCTCGGGGCCTGGGCCCGGAAGTGGGTGCGGGGAGAGGAGGTCCCCGAGCCCGAGGCCGCGCCGGAGACCGCCTCGGCCGCGCCCGACCCCGACGACCCCGCCGCACTGCTGCTGGCCGCGCTGGGGCCCACCGAACGGTTGTGGTCGCGGCGCCCGGGGCACCCCAGGGTCCTGGAGGTGGGCCTCGGCGCCGGGAGCCGGGTGCCACTGCGTACGGCCGGCGCGCTCGGCATCGCCGGTCCGCGGGCCAGGCTGGCCGGGGTCGCCCGCTGCGTGATCGCCCAGCTCGCGGGCCTGCACGCGCCCGGACAGCTGGAGATCGTGCTCGTCTCCACCGACCGGGCGCGCCCGCTCGCCGAGCGCCGCCGCGACTGGGGCTGGCTCGGCTGGCTGCCCCACGTACGGCCCGCGCACGGCCAGGACTGCCGCCTGCTCCTCGCGTACGACCGCGACCAGGCCGCCGCCCGTACCGGTGAGCTGACCCGGCGCCTCGACGACGGTCCGCTCGGCGCGCACTGGGCCGCCGCCGATGCCGAGCAGGTACGGCAGGCCGCCGACGCCTACGAAGGCCCGTACACGCTCGTCGTCCTCGACGGCGACCCCGGCGCCGGCCCGCTGCGCGACATCACCGGGCGGCTCGCCTCGCACGGCCCGGCCGCCGGGATCCACGTGCTGGCGCTGGCCGAGGCTCCGGCGGCGACGCCCGCCTCCCCGGTCGCCGATACGTACGAGGCCGCCTGCGCGAGCATCCCGGCCTTCCGGGACTGCGGCGCGGTCGCCCTGCTCAGCGGCGATGTGGCCACGGCCGTACGGACCTTCGCGGTCAGCGGCGGCCGGCCGGTCCCGAGCGGCGACACCGCCACCGCCGACGCCGTTTCCGCGGCCTGGGCCGAGCGCTTCGCCCGGGCGCTGGCGCCGCTCCGCGGCGACAGCGGGACGGTCGAGCCGTACCGGCCCGCCGCCGCCACCCTGCCGGCCACCGCGCGGCTGCTGGACGAGCTGGGGCTGGCCCGGGCCACCCCGGCCTCGCTGATGGCCCGTTGGGCCGCCGCCACCGAGCAGGGGCAGGCAGTGGGCGGCCTGGCCGAGATCGTGCTGGGCAGCGGGCGCCAGGGCGTCGTCGGCGCCGAGCTGGTCCACGACGGCCCGCACCTGCTCGTCGAAGGGCCCGCCGGAAGCGGGCGGACCGAGCTGCTGCGGTCCGTGGCAGCGTCCCTGTCGGCGGCCGCCCGGCCCGACCGGCTGGGGCTGGTCCTCCTCGACGGGGCGGGCGGCGAGCGCGGCGACGGACTGCAGCCCTGCACCGAACTGCCGCACGTCTCGGCCCATCTGGTGGCCTCCGATCCGCTGCGGATGCGGGAGTTCGCCCAGGCGCTGGGAGCGGAGCTCAAGCGCCGCGACGAGCTACTGGACGGGATGGCGTTCGCCGAGTGGCACGCACGCCGTGAGGTCTCCGACCGGATGGTCTCGCCGCGCCAGCCCACCCCCGGTGAGCTGCGCGGCGACCTGGACAGCCAGCGCACGGGCACGCTCCGGCTGCGCGCCTCGGCCATCCGTACCGATCCCGCGGTGCCGAGCCCGCTGCCCCGCCTGGTCGTACTGGTCGACGACTTCGACGCGCTGGTCGCGCCGGGGCTCGGCGCCACGGGCCGCCCCGCCGCCGGTTCGGTGGTCCGGGTCCTGGAGGCGGTGGCCCGCGAGGGCGCCAGGCTCGGCGTGCACCTGGTGGCCACCAGCGCCCGCCCGGACCGTACGGCCGACACCGGGCTGGCCCGGCTGACGACCCTGCGCGTGGAACTCGACGCCCCCGACCAGCCGGGCCCCGGCCGCGGCCTGCTCCGGTACGCCGACGGCCGGACGGTCCCGTTCCAGGCGGGCCGGGTCACCGGCCGGATCCCCCGCACGGCCACCCTGCGGCCGACCGTGGTCCCGGTGGAGTGGGATCGTATGGGTGATCCGCCGGCCCGTCGCCCGGTGCGTGAACTGGGCAACGGACCGACCGACCTCGCGCTGCTGGCCAGTGCCCTGGACCGGGCCTCGCACCTGGTCTCGGCGATACCCGTGCTGTTCCCGGCGGCCCCCTGACGGCTCCCCGAGCGCCCCGGAGGGGGTGCCCGGATGGCGGGACGCGGTATTGCGGGGGCGCACGGCTCGGCGTAGACCTGTGGTCCGGGACACATCGAACCTCGGGGGCAGAGCCATGCGCAAGCACGGAACGAGCCGTACGACGTATCGCTGGGCAGCCCTGGCCGCGGCCGGAGCGCTCGCGCTCACCGCGTGCGGGGGCGACCCGGACTCGAAGGCGGATCCGCCGCAGGCCGGGACCACGGCCGGGCCCACGGTGGAATTACCGCAGCTGAAGGGTGAGAAGCTCTCGGTCGCCGCCGTCTGGACGGGCCCGGAGCAGGAGAACTTCACCAAGGTCCTGAAGGAGTTCGAGAAGCGGACGGGCGCCTCCGTCACCTTCGTCCCGGCCCAGGACCCGATCGTCACCTTCCTCGGCTCGAAGATCGCGGGCGGCGCCCCGCCGGACGTCGCGCTGCTCCCGCAGGTCGGGGCGCTGGTCTCGGCGGTCCAGAACAAGTGGGCGCAGCCGGTCGGCCCGGAGGCCCAGGCGCAGCTCGACAAGAACTACTCACCGGGCTGGAAGGCGCTCGGCGCCGTCGACGGCGTCCAGTACGGCGTGTACTACAAGGCCGCCAACAAGTCGTTGATCTGGTACAACGCGAAGGCCTTCGAGGCGGCGGGCGTCAAGCCCCCGAAGACCTGGAAGGAACTGATCAGCGCGGCCGACACGCTCTCCGCCTCCGGTACGCCGGCGGTCTCGGTGGCCGGCGCGGACGGCTGGACGCTCACGGACTGGTTCGAGAACGTGTACCTGTCCCAGGCCGGTCCGCAGAAGTACGACCAGCTGGCCAAGCACCAGATCAAGTGGACGGACGACAGCGTCAAGCAGGCGCTGACCACGCTGGGCGAGCTGTTCGGCCGCAAGGACTTCCTGGCGGGCGGCCCGAGCGGGGCCCTGGCCACCGAGTTCCCGAAGTCGGTGACGCAGACCTTCACCGGCGGCGACCGCCCGGCGGCCGCGATGGTCTTCGAGGGCGACTTCGTGGCGGTGAACATCGCGCAGACCGACGCGAAGGTGGGCAAGGACGCCCTCGTCTTCCCCTTCCCGGCGGTCGGCGGCAAGGCGCCGGTGGTCTCGGGCGGTGACGTGGCGGTCGCGCTGAAGCCGACGAAGGGCGCGCAGGCGCTGCTGACGTTCCTGGCGTCGCCGGACGCGGCGGAGATCCAGGCCCGCGAGGGCGGTTTCCTCTCCCCGAACAAGGGGGTCGATCCGGCCGCCTACCCCAACGACATCCAGCGGGGCATCGCGAAGTCACTGATCGCGGCGGGCGACGACTTCCGCTTCGACATGTCGGACCAGGCTCCGGCGGCCTTCGGCGGGACCCCGGGCGCCGGTGAGTGGAAGGCGCTCCAGGACTTCCTGGCGAACCCGTCGGACGTGGCGGGCACCCAGGCCAGACTGGAGGCGGACGCGGCCAAGGCCTACGGGAACTGATCCCGGTGACGGCCAAGGTCACCGGAGCCGCGAAGAACACCGTGAGGAACACCGCCCGCGACGCCGAGGCCAGGCGCCGCCGCCTGGTCGCGGCGGCGTTCCTCCTGCCGGCTCTCGTCCTGCTCGGGGCGCTGGTCGTGCACCCGATCGGCTACTCGGTCTACCGCAGCTTCTTCGACCGCTCCGGGTCCGCCTTCGTCGGCGGCGACAACTACCGGGAGATCGTGCACGACCCCACGATCCGCACCGCGCTGAAGAACACGGCACTGTGGGTGGTGCTCGCCCCGACCACGGCGACCGCCCTCGGCCTGATCTTCGCGGTGCTCACCGAACGGGTGCGCTGGGGGACGGCGTTCAAGCTGCTGGTGTTCATGCCGATGGCGATCTCGATGCTGGCGGCGGGCATCATCTTCCGTCTCGTCTACGACCACGACCCCGACCGGGGCGTCGCGAACGCGATCTGGGTCGGGGTCCACGACACCTTCGCGGAGTCCTCGGCCTTCCCCAAGGCCCGCCCGGGCCGGGACTCCCCGCTGACGGACGCCGGCGCAGGCGCCTTCGTGACCCGGGATCCCGTACGGGCGGGCACCCCGGTGCTGCTCCCGCTGGTCGGTGTGGCCCCGGAGGCGCTGCCCGAGGGGACCCGTACGGCCAAGGCGGCTCCCGCCGAGCCCGGCAAGGTCACCGGGACCACCTGGCAGGACTTCACCCGCGGCGGGGGCGGCCGTACGAACGCGGTCGACCCCACCGAGCAGGCCTTCGCCGGGATGCGGATCGAGGCGGTCAAGGACGGCAAGGTGGTCGATACGGCGACTACCCGCGCCGACGGCACCTTCACCCTGTCCGCGAAGGCCGACGGCGCGCTGCTGCGCCTGCCCGCGGTGAACTTCCAGGAGGCGTACGGGGGAGTCGAATGGCTCGGTCCGGCACTCGTCACCCCGGCGATCATCGGGGCGTACGTGTGGATGTGGGCCGGGTTCGCGATGGTGCTGATCGGGGCCGGGCTGGCCTCCGTACCGCGGGAGCTGCTGGAGGCGGCGCGCGTGGACGGGGCGAACGAGTGGCAGGTGTTCCGCCGGATCACCGTCCCGCTGCTGGGGCCCGTCCTGGTGGTCGTGCTCGTCACCCTCGTCATCAACGTCATGAAGATCTTCGACCTGGTCTTCGTGATCGCGCCGGGAGCGGTCCAGGACGACGCGAACGTGCTCGCGCTCCAGCTGTACCGGACCTCCTTCGGCACGGACGCCGATCCGGGCCTGGGCAGCGCGATCGCCGTCCTCCTGCTGGTGCTGGTGGTCCCGGTGATGCTGGTGAACATCCGTAGGCTGCGCAAGGAGGGGGCCCGATGAGCGGTTCCCACCGGACGCCGGACCCGATGGCGGCGGCCATACCGACGGTGGTGTCACCGGCGGCGGCCGCGCCCGCGGCCCGCCGGCGGGCCGCGGGCCGGACCGGCTTGGCCAAACTCGCCGCGAGCGGCCTGGTGCGCGTCTTCCTGGTCGCGGCCGCGCTCTTCTGGCTGCTGCCCACCCTCGGCCTGCTCCTCTCCTCCTTCCTCTCCCCCACCGACCTCAACAAGGGCGGCTGGTGGCAGGTGCTGACCGCGCCGTCACGGCTGACGGCCGACAACTACGAGCGGCTGCTGGCCAACGACACGATCACCGGCTCGCTGCTGAGCACGGTCGCGATCGCCGTCCCGGCGACCCTGCTCGTCCTCGTACTGGGCGCGCTCGCCGGATACGCCTTCGCCTGGCTGGAGTTCCCCGGACGGGACTGGCTCTTCCTGGTCGTCGTCGGGCTGCTGGTCGTCCCCGTACAGGTGGCGCTGATCCCGGTCTCCGAACTCTTCGGCGCCATCGGGCTGTTCGAGACCACCGCGGGCGTGGTCCTGTTCCACACCGCCTTCGGGCTGCCCTTCGCCGTGTTCCTGCTGCGGAACTTCTTCGCGGAGATCCCGCGGGAGCTGCTGGAGGCGGCGCGCCTGGACGGCGCGGGCGAACTGCGGCTGTTCACACGGGTGGTGCTTCCGCTGGGCGGTCCGGCGATCGCCTCGCTCGGCATCTTCCAGTTCCTGTGGGTGTGGAACGACATGCTGGTCGCGCTCGTCTTCGCGGACTCGGCGCACCCGCCGGTCACGGTCGCGCTCCAGCAGCAGGTCCGGCAGTTCGGGAACAACATCGACGTGCTGGCGCCCGGCGCGTTCCTGTCGATGGTGGTGCCGCTCGTCGTCTTCTTCGCCTTCCAGCGGCAGTTCGTCTCGGGGGTGATGGCGGGCGCGATCAAGTGACCGACGTGCGGTGTTGACGCTGCGTAACCCGATTGCCGCACACCGCGTAACCCGATCGCCACGCGGGGGGTTCCTTGGGGCACTCCCCCAGCCTCCGGCGGGGGGGACCCCCACCCAGCGGTAGCTGGGGGAGCCAGATGCCTGCCCGCCGACCCCTGGATGTGCCGTGCCCCGGTTCAGCGTCATCGTGCCCGCGTACAAGGTCCAGGCGTACCTCCAGGAGAGTCTGGACTCGGTCCTGACGCAGTCGTACCCGGATCTGGAGCTGATCGCGGTCGACGACGCCTCCCCGGACGCCTGCGGCTCGATCATCGACGAGTACGCGGCCCGCGACCCCCGGGTCACCGCGGTGCACCTGGCGCACAACCTCGGGCTGGGCCCGGCCCGGGGCGCGGGCCTGGCCCGGGCCACGGGCGACTACCTGGTCTTCCTCGACGGCGACGACACCCTGGCCCCGGGCGCCCTGCAGGCCATCACCGACCGGCTGAAGGCCACCGGCTCCCCCGACGTCCTGGTCTACGACTACGCGCGCACCTTCTGGACCGGCGAACTGGTGCGCAACCGCCTCTCGCACCGGTTGTCCGAGGAGGGCCCGGCCAGCTTCCGCCTCGCCGACCGCCCGGCCCTGCTCGGCATGCTGATGGTGGTGTGGAACAAGGCCTACCGCCGCGAGTACGTGGAGCGCGAGGGCTTCACGTTCCCGCCCGGCTTCTACGAGGACACCCCATGGACCTACCCGGCGCTGCTGGCCGCGGAGTCCGTCGCCGTCCTGGACCGGGTCTGCGTGCACTACCGCCAGCGGCGCACGGGGTCGATCCTGACCACCTCCAGCCGCCGCCACCTCGACATCTTCGACCAGTACGACCGGGTCTTCGGCTACCTCGCGGGCCGTCCCGAGCTGGAGCGCTGGCGCCCCGCCGTGCACCGGCGGATGGCCGAGCACTTCTGCGCCCTGTACGCCGACCCGCGCCGCCTCCCGCGCGCGAGCCGGCCCGAGTTCTTCGGCCGGGCCTGCGCCCTGCTGCGCCGCCACCGGGCCCCGGGCGGCGCGGGCCCCCTGCCGCTGCCCCTGTCCCGGACCGACCGCGTGCGGCACACCCTGATGCGGCTGGGCACCCGGCGCACGTACCGGCTGCTGTCGGTCCTGCGCTCGGCGGCGCTGGCGGCGGGGCGCGGCGGCTCGGCCCTGTGGCGGGGGCTGCGCGAGACCGCTCTGCGCCTGCACTACCGGATCCAGCGGCTCCTGCCCCTGCGCCCGGAGCTGGCGGTCTTCTCCGCGTACTGGCACGGCGGCTACGCCTGCAACCCGGCGGCGATCGAGGCGAAGCTGCGGGAGCTGGCGCCCCGGATGCGGACGGCGTGGATCTGCGACCCTGCGCACGCGCCGACCCTGCCCCGGGAGACGGCGGCGCTGCGCCCGGGATCGGCGGCCTACTGGTCGGCCCTCGCCAGGGCCACGTACCTGGTCACGAACGTCAACTTCGAGCGCAGCCTGGTCAAGCGCCCAGGCCAGATCCTGGTCCAGACCCAGCACGGGACCCCGCTCAAGCGGGTCGGCCTCGATCTCCAGGACCGGCCGGCGGCCACCCCGACCACGGACTTCGCGGGCCTGCTGCGGGGCGCCGACCAGTGGGACTACCTGCTCTCCGCGAACCGGCACTCCACGCTGGTCTGGGAGAAGGCCGTCCCGTCCGCCTACTCCACGCTCGAATACGGTTACCCGCGCAACGACGTGTTCCACCGCGCCACCCAGGCGGACGTCCTCGACCTCCGCGAGCGGCTCGGCATCGCGCCGGGCTCGACGGCGGTCCTGTACGCGCCCACGCACCGCGACTACCGGCGCAGCCGGCCGGACCACCTGGACTTCGAGCGGGTGCTGCGCGATCTCGGGCCGCGGTTCACGCTGCTGGTGCGCACGCACCTGACGTACGCGGGCGCCCCGGCGGCCGCCCGCGACCCGCACCCCCGCCTGATCGACGTCTCCTCGTACCCCTCGGTGGAGGAACTCTGCCTGGCCTCGGACGCGTTGGTGACGGACTACTCGTCCCTGATGTTCGACTACGCGGCGCTGGACCGGCCGATCGTGATCCACGCGGACGACTGGGAGGCGTACGAGGCCGCCCGCGGCACCTACTTCGACCTCCGCTCCTGCCCGCCGGGGGCGATCGCCCGCACGGAGGACGAGCTCGTGGACATCTTCGCCACCGGCCACTGGCGGGGCTCGCGCTCCGCCCAGCTGCGGTCCGCCTTCCGCACGCGCTTCTGCCCGTACGACGACGGGCACGCGGCCGAGCGCGTCGTGCGCCGCGTCTTCCTGGGCCAGTCCGCCCCGCTCCCGCCGGTCGTCCCGCTGGAGGACCGCCGGCCCACCCCCGCGGCGCCGGCCCTTGCCCCGGCTCTGTCCCCGGTCCGGCCGTAGCGGCCGCGGGCGGCTGGCGGGGCGACTGCCGGAGCGCCCGCCGGGGCCCAGGCGTCAGGCGGCCCGCAGGCCCGCGACGACCGAGCGGGCCAGCTCGTCCAGGTAGCCGGCGGGGACGGCGTCGCGGACGACCACCTGCCGCCAGTACAGCGGCCCGATCGCCAGATCGAGCGCCCGCCCCGGGTCGGTGCCCTCCGGCAGCTCGCCCCGCGCGACCGCGCCGGAGACGATCCCCTCCGCCATCCGCCGCTGCCCGTCCAGCAGCGCACCGCGCACCGCGTCCGCGATCTCGGGATTGCGCGCCGCCTCGACCAGCAGGTCGGGGATCACCGCCGAGGCCACCGGGTGCCGCATCACGTGCGACATGACCTCCAGCAGGGCTCGTACGTCCCCGTACAGCGACCCCGTCTCCGGCACCGGCAGGCCGTCGGCCGCGAAAGCGCCCACCAGGTCCAGGACCAGGTGCAGCTTCGACTTCCACCGCCGGTAGACCGCGGTCTTCCCGACGCCCGCGCGCCGGGCGATGCCCTCGATGGACATCCGAGAGAAGCCGACCGCGGCCAGTTCCTCGACGACCGCGTCGCGGATCGCCTCGGTCACGTCCTCGCGCAGGACGGCGGCCCCGGCGGGGGCACGGCGGGCGGGGGTAGCGGCGGCAGGCTCCGTGGTCATGCACACAGCATAGCTTCGCGCGTCACGACGATACGGTTGCGTTCCGACGCGTCGCGCCCTAACCTCACCGTAGCGACGATACGGACCCGTCCCATCGCCACCGGCCCCCGACTCCGGCGAAAGCGACCCTTGTGACCACCGCGACCGCACCCAAGACCCCACCCGCTCCCGCGACCCCCGCGGAGCTGGCCGCCGCCCACGGCCTGACGCTCAGCGGCGCCCGCCCCACGCTCCCCCGCTACATCGCGGAGCTCTGGGGCCGCCGCCACTTCGTCACCGCCTACGCGACGGCCCGCATGCAGGCCACGTACAGCACGGCGAAGCTCGGCCAGGTCTGGCACCTGGTGACCCCGCTGCTCAACGCGACGGTGTACTACTTCATCTTCGGCATCGTCATGCGCGCCAGCCACGGCGTGCCGGACTACGTGCCGTTCCTGATCACCGGCGTCTTCGTCTGGGACTTCATCGGCAGCTCCATCAACGCCGGAACCCGCGCCGTCCACAGCAACCTCGGCCTGGTCCGCGCCCTGCACTTCCCCCGCGCGAGCCTGCCCATCTCCACCGTCATCCAGCTCTTCCAGCAGCTGCTCGTCACCATGGGCGCCCTGGTCATCCTGCTGCTCGCCTTCGGCCAGGCACCCGCCCTGTCCTGGTTCCTGGCCGTCCCGGCCCTGCTGCTGACGGCCTTCTTCGCCGCCGGCTGCGCGATGGTGCTGGCCCGCATCGGCAGCAAGAGCCCGGACGTCAGCCAGCTGATGCCGTTCATCCTGCGCACCTGGATGTACTCCTCGGGCGTCATGTGGTCCATCGACTCGATGCTCAAGACGGACCACCTGCCGCACTGGGTGTCGATGCTGCTGGGGCTCAACCCGGCGGCCGTCTACATCGACCTGATGCGCTTCGCGCTGATCGACAGCTTCCAGGCGCACTCGCTCCCGCACCACGTGTGGCCGATCGCCATCGGCTGGGCCCTGCTCGCCGGCGTCGGCGGATTCATCTACTTCTGGAAGGCTGAGGAGGAGTACGGCCGTGGCTGACACCGCAACGAAGACCCGCGTCCCCACGGTGATCGCGGACGAGGTCCACGTCGTCTACAAGGTCCACGCGGGCGGCCGCAGGGGCGGCGCCACCGCCGCGCTCAGCCGGATCTTCTCCCGCAAGCCCGCCCCCGGCGTGCGCGAGGTGCACGCCGTCAAGGGCGTCAGCTTCACCGCGTACAGGGGCGAGGCCATCGGCCTCATCGGCTCCAACGGCTCGGGCAAGTCCACCCTGCTCAAAGCCATCGCCGGCCTCCAGCCGGTGGCCTCCGGCGCGGTCTACTCGCACGGCCAGCCGTCGCTCCTCGGCGTGAACGCGGCCCTGATGAACGACCTGACCGGCGAACGCAACGTCATCCTCGGCGGCCTCGCGATGGGCATGTCCAGGCAGCAGGTCCACGAGCGCTACCAGGACATCGTCGACTTCTCCGGCATCAACGAGAAGGGTGACTTCATCTCCCTGCCCATGCGTACGTACTCCTCCGGCATGGGCGCCCGGCTGCGGTTCTCCATCGCCGCCGCCAAGGACCACGACGTGCTGATGATCGACGAGGCCCTGGCCACGGGCGACGCCGCCTTCCAGCGGCGCAGCCAGGCCCGCATCGAGGAACTCCGCGAGCACGCGGGCACCGTCTTCCTCGTCAGCCACGGCATCAACACGGTCCGCGAGACCTGCGACCGCGCGATCTGGCTGGAGTCGGGCGTCCTGCGCATGGACGGCCCCTCCGCCGAGGTCTGCGACGCGTACGAGGCCTTCACCAGGGGCTGAGCGGCCTCGTCCACGCAACGCGGCCGCGCAAGCCGAAGGCCCCGGCCCCCGGAGTTGTTCCGGGGGCCGGGGCCTTGTGCTCAGCGGGTTCAGGTGTGCGCGCGCAGCAGGCTGCGCATCGTCCGCATCGCCACCGACAGGTTCGCCAGGTCGAAGTCGTCCGAGCCCCGGATCTCGTCCAGGGTCGTCCGGGCCCGCCCGATGATCGCCGCGTTCTTCTCCTCCCAGGCCTGGAAGCGCTCCTCGGGAGTCGAGCTGCCGTTGCCCACCGACAGCACGTCGGCGGTCAGGGCCCCGTGCGCCGCGAACAGGTCCTCGCGGATGGAGGCGCGGGCCATGGACTGCCAGCGGTCGGCCCGCGGCAGCTCGATGATCCGGTCCATCAGCTGGGTGATGTCGAGGCGGTCGGCGAGGTCGTAGTAGACCTCGGCGACGTCCAGCGGAGCCACACCGGTGCGGTCCGCGATCGCGACGACGTCGAGCGTCGGGAAGGCCGAGGAGAAGCCGGCGACCTTGGCCGCCAGTTCCTCCGGGACACCCTCGCCCGTCAGCTCGTCCATGATCGACTGGTACCACTCCAGGTCCGCGCCGCGCACCAGCTTCGGCAGCTCGGCCCAGACGTGCGCGACCCGCTCCGCGAAGAAGTCGATGGTCTCGGTGATCTGGAGCGGCTGCGGCCGGTTGTTCAGCAGCCAGCGCGTACCGCGCTCGACCAGGCGCCGCGAGTGCAGCCGGATCCGGGTCTGGACGGCGGCCGCGACCTTGTTGTCGAGGGCCTCGACCGAGTCCCACACCTCGGCCAGGCCGAAGATCTCGCGGGCCGCGAGCTGCGCCCGGACGATCTCCTCCGTGGAGGCGCCGGTCTCCTCGCGCAGGCGGTGCAGGAAGGTCGAACCACCCGTGTTGACCGTGTCGTTGACCAGGAGCGTGGTGATGATCTCCCGGCGCAGTGCGTGCCCGTCGACCTGCTCGGGGAACTTCTCGCGCAGGGCGGCCGGGAAGTAGGCGAAGAGCAGGCGGCGCAGGTACGGGTCGTCCGGCAGCCCGGTGGCGATGAGCTCGTCCGCCACCGTGATCTTGGTGTAGGCGAACAGGACGGCCAGCTCCGGCTGGGTCAGGCCCCTGCCGTTGCCGAGCAGTTCACGGATCTGCCGGTCGGCGGGCAGGAACTCCAGCTCCCGGTTGAGCAGCCCCGCGCCCTCCAGGCGGCGCATGAAGCGCTGCTGCGCGTGGAGCAGGCTGGGGGCCTGCGCCGCGCCGTTGGCGAGCGCCGTGTTCTGCGCGTAGTTGTTGCGCAGCACCAGACCGCCGACCTCGTCGGTCATCTCGGCGAGCAGCTTGTTGCGCTGCTTGACGGTCATGTCGCCGTCCGCGACGACCGCGTTGAGCAGGATCTTGATGTTCACCTCGTGGTCGGAGGTGTCCACGCCGGCGCTGTTGTCGATGGCGTCGGTGTTGATCTTGCCGCCCTCGCCGTCGGCGCCGGAGCGGGCGAACTCGATCCGGCCGAGCTGGGTCAGACCCAGGTTGCCGCCCTCGCCGATGACCTTGGCCCGGACGTCGGAGCCGTTGACGCGGATGGCGTCGTTGGCCTTGTCGCCGACGTCCGCGTGCGTCTCGGCCGTGGCCTTGACGTACGTACCGATGCCGCCGTTCCACACCAGGTCCACGGGGGCCTTGAGGATCGCCTGCATCAGCTCGGCCGGGGTCATCTTGGTGATGCCCGCCTCGATGCCGAGGGCCGCGCGCATCGGCGCGGTGACCGGGACGGCCTTCGCGGAACGCGGGTGGATGCCGCCGCCCGCCGAGATCAGCGAGGTGTCGTAGTCGGCCCACGAGGAACGCGGCAGCTCGAACAGGCGGCGGCGCTCGGCGTAGGAGGTGGCCGCGTCCGGCTCCGGGTCGATGAAGATGTGCCGGTGGTCGAAGGCCGCGACCAGGCGGATGTGCTCGGAGAGCAGCATGCCGTTGCCGAAGACGTCGCCGGACATGTCGCCGACGCCGACGACGGTGAAGTCCTGCGTCTGGGTGTCGTGGCCCAGCTCGCGGAAGTGCCGCTTGACGGACTCCCACGCGCCGCGGGCGGTGATGCCCATGCCCTTGTGGTCGTAACCGGCCGAGCCGCCGGAGGCGAAAGCGTCGCCGAGCCAGAAGTTGTACGAGACGGCGACCTCGTTGGCGATGTCCGAGAACGTCGCGGTGCCCTTGTCGGCGGCGACGACGAGGTACGTGTCGTCCTCGTCGTGGCGGACCACGTCCTGCGGCGGCACGACCTCGCCCGCCACCAGGTTGTCGGTGATGTCGAGCAGCGCCGAGATGAAGGTGCGGTAGCAGGCGACGCCCTCGGCGAGCCATGCGTCACGGTCCACGGACGGGTCCGGGAGCTGCTTGGCGACGAAGCCGCCCTTGGCGCCGACCGGCACGATCACCGTGTTCTTCACCATCTGCGCCTTGACCAGGCCGAGGATCTCCGTACGGAAGTCCTCACGCCGGTCGGACCAGCGCAGACCACCGCGCGCGACCTTGCCGAAGCGCAGGTGCACGCCCTCGACCCGCGGCGAGTACACCCAGATCTCGTACGCCGGGCGGGGCGCCGGCAGGTCCGGGATGGCCTGGGGATCGAACTTCATCGACACGTAGTCGTGCCACTCGAAGCCCCGGGCCTCCTGGAAGAAGTTGGTCCGCAGCGTCGCCTTGATCAGGGTGAGGAAGGCCCGCAGGATGCGGTCCTCGTCGAGCGAGGCGACCTGGTCCAGGGCCCCGTCCAGCTCCTCCAGCATGGCGTCGATGAGCTCGGTGCCGGCGGTCTGCCGTGCGGGCGACATCCGGGCCTCGAACAGCGAGACCAGCAGCCGGGTGGTGTGGACGTTGTTGCGGAGGGTGTCCTCCATGTAGTCCTGGCTGAAGGTGGAGCCCGCCTGGCGCAGGTACTTGGCGTACGCGCGCAGGACGACGGCCTGCCGCCAGGTCAGCCCGGCGCTCAGCACCAGGGTGTTGAAGTTGTCGTTCTCCGCCTTGCCGGTCCATACGGCCGCGAAGGCCTCCTGGAAGCGCTCGCGGGCGTCGTCGCCGGCGTAGTTCGACGCCGCCGCGCCGTCGCCGGTACCGGCGGCGGGCATCCGCAGACCGAAGTCGTAGATCCAGGCGCTGACCCGGTCGGTGCGGCGCAGCTCGTACGGGCGCTCGTCGGTGACCTCGACGCCCAGGCGCTGCAGCACCGGCAGGACCGCGGAGAGCGAGACCTGCTCGCCGGTGCGGTAGATCTTGAAGCGGCGCTCGCCGGGGGCCGCGCCGACCGGCTCGTACAGCGAGAGCGCGAACGGCCGTTCGCTGGCGGAGAGCCGCTCCAGGTGGCAGAGGTCGGCGACGGCGGCGCGCGGCGAGTGGTCGGCCTTGTAGCCCTCGGGGAACGAGGTGCCGTACTTGCGCAGCAGCTCGGCGGCGCGCTCCTCTCCGAGCTCGGCGACCAGGGCCTCGCCGAAGCCGTCGGCCCAGGAGCGGGCGGCGTCGACCAGGCGGCCCTCGATGCGCTCGACGTCGGCGTCGGTGAGGACGGGCAGTTCCTTGCCCTGCGGGACGCGGACGACGAAGTGGATGCGCGAGAGGATCGACTCGGTGTTCCAGGCCGTGAAGTCGACGCTGATGCCGCCGAGCTCCTCCTTCAGGATGTCCATCAGGCGCAGCCGGACGCCGGTGGTGAACCGGTCACGCGGCAGGTAGACGAGGGCCGAGTAGTAGCGGCCGTACTCGTCCTGACGCAGGTACAGCCGCAGCCGGCGGCGTTCCTGGAGGTACAGGACGGAGGTGACGATCGACTGGAGCTGGTCGACGGGCGTCTGGAACAGCTCGTCGCGCGGGTACGTCTCCAGGATCTGCAGCAGGTCGCGGCCGTCGTGGCTGGACGGCGCGAAACCGGCCCGCTCCAGGACCTCGGCGACCTTGCGGCGGACGACCGGGACGCGGCGCACCGACTCGGTGTACGCGGCGGAGGAGAACAGGCCGAGGAAGCGGCGCTCGCCGACGACGTTGCCGTCGGCGTCGAACTTCTTGACGCCCACGTAGTCGAGGTACGAGGGGCGGTGCACGGTGGAGCGGCTGTTGGCCTTGGTCAGCACCAGCAGGCGGTGCTCGCGGGCCTTGGCGCGCGCGTCGGCGGGCAGCCGGTTGAAGGACGGCGAGACGGGGTGGCCGTCGTCCTTGCCGCTGTGGTGCGGGTCGGAGCGCAGGATGCCGAGGCCGGTACCGGGGACGGCGGCGAGGGCGTCGCCGTCGACGAGGTTGTACTCGCGGTAGCCGAGGAAGGTGAAGTGGTCGTCCGAGAGCCAGCGCAGCAGCTCGCGGGCCTCTTCGAGCTCGTACTCGCGCAGGTCCGGGGCGGTCGGCTCGTCGGGCAGGCCTTCGGCGATGCGCAGCGCCGCGTCGCGCATCTTCTCCCAGTCCTCGACGGACTCACGCACGTCGGACAGGATGCGCAGCAGATCGCCGTTGATCTGCTTGAGGTCGGCGCGGTCGGTCTCGCGGTCGATCTCGACGTGGATCCAGGACTCGACGAGGGAGTCGTGGGGGCGCGCGGTGCGGGGACCGTGCGCGTCGCAGTCGGGACCGAGGATCTCGATCAGCTTGCCGGTGACGTCACGGCGGACGACGACCTGCGGGTGGATCACGACGTGGATGCCGCGGCCCTGCCGGGACAGCTCGTTGGTCACGGAGTCGACGAGGAAGGGCATGTCGTCCGTGACGACCTCGACGACGGAGTGGCTGGAGGTCCAGCCGTTCTCCTCGACGGTGGGCGTGTGCACGCGCACGCTCGCGGTGCCCTGCGGGCGGTTCTCCGCCAGCCGGTAGTGCGAGAGCGCCGCACCGAACACGTCGACCGGGTCCCGGTCCAACAGGTCCTCGGGGGCGGTGTGCAGGTAGTAGCGCTGGAGGTAGGAGAGCACTGTGTCCCGGTCGGGATGCTCCCCCTGCTCGGACCCAGTCGGAAGTAGCCCCCCGGCCGGGCTGTTCTCAGCTACCCGGGCCGCCCGCGCGAGCAGCTCGGCCTTTGCTTCGTCCAGCTTGGTCTGCATGTCCTCTGGCTCCTGTCGCGCGCCATTGCGTGACGTAGGTGAAGGAAGGAATGGCGTAGCGCCGCGAGGCGGGATGTCCGTCCGGGATCGACGCTATGCCGTCGAGAAGGCCTGCCGGGAGGGAATCGGCCATGATCGGCGAGAGGTCCCGGCGGCGGAAATCAGCGAAGGCCCGGGCACGGTTGTGCGCCGGGCGCAGGCCGGAGGCTCCAGTGCCCCCGATGACTATCGCGCTGATCACGGGTACAAGGCTATCTCGCCCCACCCCCAGGTCGTCATGCACTGCTTCTGTACAAATCTTGGGGTAGAACTTTGACACTCTGGCCAGCGACGGGACGAGCAGTCCGTGCACTGGCGTGTCCAGCCCTTATTCGGACAGCTCGCGAGCTGTCCGAACGGCGTCTGCCAGGGTGTCGACGACGGGGACACCGGCCGATTCGAGACTGGCGCGGCTGTGCGAGCCGCCCGTGTAGAGCACGGCCCGGGCGCCGACGTGGGCCGCGGCGAGCGCGTCGTCCACGGCGTCTCCGATGAGGACCGTACGTTCCGCGGTCACGCCCGTCCCGTCCAGGGCGGTCAGGTGGCGTACGAGATGCCCTGCCTTGCTGGTGTGGGAGGGACCGATCCGCCCGTCGACGCGCAGGAAGTGCCCGTCGATGCCGTGGAACCGTACCAGCGGCACGAGCTTGTCGTGGGGCGCCAGCGAGAGCAGCGACTGGGTGAGCCCGTCCCGCTGCCAGTCCCGGAGCAGCTCCCGGGCCCCTTCGGTGAGCCCGGCGTCCTCGGCGGCGGCCCAGTAGTGCCGGTGGAACGTGTCGTCCATGACCAGCCACTCGTCCTCGGTGGGCAGCCGGCCCATGAGGCGCTCGTAGAACTTGGGCACCGGTACGACGTACAGCTCGCGGTAGGTCTCCAGGGTGATCGGCGCGAAGCCGAACTCGGCGAAGGAGGCATTGGTCGCGGCGATCACGGCGTCGATGTCGTGGAGGAGGGTGCCGTTCCAGTCCCAGACTATGTGTGTCACTTGAGCAGCCCCGGGATCTCCTGCACGCCGAACCACAGCAGCTCGTGGTCCTCGGCGCCGTCGACGGTGAACTGCGCGTCGTCGTCCCCGGCGTCGGCGGCGTCGACGGCCGCCGCGGCGGCGGCCACGGTCTCCTCGGCGTCGTCGGCGTCGACGTGCACGGCGGCGGCCACGGTGAGGCGTACGGCGTCGGCCAGGGCGACCTGGCCGAGGGCGGCCTCGTCGACCCCGGGCGTGGCGGTGGCGGCCTTGTCGGCGACGTCCAGGGCGACGACGACCCGCCTGCGCGGGGCCGCCGGGTCGGCGGCGATCAGCCGCAGGGAGGCGGCCGCGGCGCGGCTGAGGGCCGCGTACTCCAGCTCCTCGATGTCGTCCGACACGTACCACTCGCGCAGCCCGGGCGTGACGGCGTACGCACGCAGCGGGGCGGGGCCCAGCTCACCCGCCTTGTGCGCCTCGGCGAGCCCGGGGAGGGTCAGGGGGACGTACACGCGCATGGCCGGCTGCTTTCGGTAGTCGGAAACGTCCTCAGGATACGACCGCGCCCGCCGCCACCGGGAGACGGACGGCCGGGCCCCCTGTGGGTGACGGCCGTCGTCCCCCTTCGGGGTGCCCCGGCGGGACCCGCGGCCGTCCACCCCGGTCCCTTCGCGCCCGCCGCCGAGGCCCCGGCCGGGCAGGCCGGGCACTCGGATAGGTGAACCGTGCCCCGGGCGGGGCGGGGGTGCCCGGACGGTTGCGGAGCGTGTTCGCCGGCCGTAGAAGATCCCCATCAAGTTACCGCCCGGTACCGCTCCGGGCCCGGCCTGTTCGGGGGCAGATCGCGATGGACACCACGATGCGCGGCACGATCGGCGGCGAGGCGGCCCGCCGCGGGACCGGCGGCCAGTCGTCCCGGACCCGGCCGGCCGGGCGGCGCGACACCCGGCGCCCGGCGGCCCCGCCGCGGGCCCTGCGGCTCGGCCCGCACCACTGGTTCGCCGAACGCCTCCTGGCGGTCGTCAGCGGCCTCAGGCCGGTCCACTCGCTCCTCGGCCACACCGTCGGCCCGGCCTACCAGCAGCTGGTCACCCTCGCTCCTTCGGGCTGGGGAGGGACCGGGCTCGGCCGCCCGCGCCCGGTCGTGCGCCAGTGCGGCCGCTTCACCCCTGGCCCCGGTGTCATCGAGGCCTTCGCCCGCATCGCCACGGGCGACCGCATGACGGCGATGGCCTTCCGCCTGGAGCAGGGCCCGGACCTGCGCTGGCGCTGCGCGGCGATCGAGATCCAGGGCCCGCGCCCCTGATCCGCAAGAGGCGGCCCTCGACGGCCCCAGCGGCCCGCGCGGCCCACCCCGAACCGAGGCCGGGACACCGGGGCCGGGACACCGGCACAACGCGGCCGGGGCCGGACACCACGTACGGTGTCCGGCCCCGGCCGGTGACTCGACCCCAGCGGGGCTACTTCTTGCGGCGACGCCCGCCGGCGGCCTTCTGCGCCTTGCGGCGCTCCGCCCGCGTCATCCCGTCACCGTCACCGGCGCCGTCGGACTCGAAGTCGCCCTCGACCACACCGCCCTCACCGTCGACGGTCGGCGCCGAGAAGTGCAGCCGGTCCGGCCGCTGCGGAGCGTCCAGCCCCTTCGCCCGGATCTCCGGACGGGCCATCGCACCCGCCGGCTCCTTCGTCAGCGACGGCGCCGCCTCCTGCACCGGAACCTCCTCGACCTGCTGCTCGACCTGGACCTCCAGGTTGAACAGGTAGCCGACGGACTCCTCCTTGATGCCGTCCTGCATGGCGTTGAACATGTCGAAGCCCTCGCGCTGGTACTCGACCAGCGGGTCCTTCTGGGCCATCGCCCGCAGGCCGATGCCCTCCTGCAGGTAGTCCATCTCGTACAGGTGCTCACGCCACTTGCGGTCCAGCACCGACAGCACCACGCGGCGCTCCAGCTCGCGCATGATGTCGGAACCGAGCGTCTTCTCGCGCGCCGAGTACTGCTCGTGGATGTCGTCCTTGATGGACTCCGCGATGAACTCGGCGGTGATGCCCGCCCGGTCGCCCGCGGCGTCCTCCAGCTCCTCGATGGTGACCTTCACCGGGTAGAGCTGCTTGAAGGCGCCCCACAGGCGCTCCAGGTCCCACTCCTCGGCGAAGCCCTCGACCGTCTCGGCCGCGATGTACGCGTCGATCGTGTCGTCCATCATGAAGCGGACCTGCTCCTGGAGGTCCTCGCCCTCAAGGACGCGGCGGCGCTCGCGGTAGATGACCTCACGCTGGCTGTTGAGGACCTCGTCGTACTTCAGGACGTTCTTGCGCGTCTCGAAGTTCTGGGTCTCCACCTGCGACTGGGCCGACGCGATCGCGCGCGTCACCATCTTGTTCTCGATCGGCACGTCGTCCGGCACGTTGGCCATGGCCATGACGCGCTCGACCATCTGCGCCTTGAACAGGCGCATCAGGTCGTCGCCCAGCGACAGGTAGAAGCGGGACTCGCCCGGGTCGCCCTGACGGCCGGAACGGCCGCGCAGCTGGTTGTCGATACGGCGCGACTCGTGGCGCTCGGTGCCCAGCACATACAGCCCGCCGAGCTCCTTGACCTCCTCGAACTCGGCCTTCACGGCCGCCTCGGCCCTGGTGAGCGCCTCGGGCAGGGCGTGCGCCCACTCCTCGATGTGCTCCTCCGGGTCCAGGCCGCGCTGGCGCAGCTCGGCCTCGGCGAGGTCGTCCGGGTTGCCGCCGAGCTTGATGTCGGTACCGCGGCCGGCCATGTTCGTGGCGACGGTGACGGCGCCCCGGCGGCCGGCCTGGGCGACGATCGTGGCCTCACGGTCGTGCTGCTTGGCGTTGAGCACCTCGTGCGGGATGCCGCGCTTGGAGAGCTGCTGGGAGAGGTACTCGGACTTCTCGACCGACGTCGTACCGACGAGGATCGGCTGGCCCTTCTCGTGCTTCTCCGCGATGTCGTCGACGACGGCGGCGAACTTCGCGACCTCGGTCCGGTAGATCAGGTCCGGCTGGTCCCTGCGGACCATGTCGCGGTTGGTCGGGATCGGGACGACACCGAGCTTGTAGATCTGGTGGAACTCGGCGGCCTCGGTCATGGCCGTACCGGTCATGCCCGACAGCTTCGAGTAGAGGCGGAAGAAGTTCTGCAGGGTGATCGTCGCAAGGGTCTGGTTCTCGTCCTTGATGTCCACCCCTTCCTTCGCCTCGATCGCCTGGTGCATGCCCTCGTTGTAGCGGCGGCCGGCGAGGATACGGCCGGTGTGCTCGTCGACGATCATGACTTCGCCGTCGAGGACGACGTAGTCCTTGTCCTTCTTGAACAGTTCCTTCGCCTTGATGGCGTTGTTCAGGTAGCCGACGAGCGGGGTGTTCACCGACTCGTAGAGGTTCTCGATGCCGAGCCAGTCCTCGACCTTGGCGACACCGACCTCGTGGATGGCGACGGTGCGCTTCTTCTCGTCGACCTCGTAGTCGCCGGTCTCCTCGATGCCCTTCAGCGGCTGGCCGGGCTCGCCCTTCTTCAGGCGGGTGACCAGCTTCGCGAAGTCGCCGTACCACTTCGTGGCCTGGTCGGCCGGACCGGAGATGATCAGCGGGGTACGGGCCTCGTCGACGAGAATCGAGTCGACCTCGTCGACCACGGCGAAGTTGTGGCCGCGCTGGACGAGCTCGTCCTGGGACCACGCCATGTTGTCGCGCAGGTAGTCGAAGCCGAACTCGTTGTTCGTGCCGTACGTGATGTCGCAGCTGTACTGCTCGCGACGCTGCGCCGGCGACATGTTCGCCAGGATGCAGCCGACCTCCAGGCCGAGGAACTTGTGCACCCGGCCCATCAGCTCGGAGTCGCGCTCGGCGAGGTAGTCGTTCACCGTGATCAGGTGGACGCCCTTGCCGGACAGCGCGTTCAGGTACGCGGGCAGGGTGCCGACGAGGGTCTTGCCCTCACCGGTCTTCATCTCGGCCACGTAGCCGAGGTGCAGCGCGGCACCGCCCATGATCTGGACGTCGTAGTGCCGCTGGCCGAGGACGCGCTTGGCGGACTCGCGCACCGTCGCGAAGGCCTCGGGCAGCAGGTCGTCCAGGCTCTCGCCGTCCTGGAAACGCTGCTTGTACTCGTCCGTGAGCGCACGCAACTCGGCGTCGGAGAGGTTGACGAAGTCCTCTTCGATGGAGTTGACCTGGTCCGCGATGCGGTGCAGTTTGCGCAGGATCTTGCCTTCGCCTGCACGCATGAGCTTGTTGAAGACGGACACCGAGGTTTGTCTCCTTGCCGGTCGGGCCTGGGCACTGTACGTACACGGGCACGGCAGGTGGGCCCCACCGTAACGGCCATCGTAAGCGAGGACGTGGTCGCGCCGGGAGGTCCGCCGTAGCCGCGAGGGCGCGGGTGCCCGTATTGAGAACGTACGGGTGACACGGAAGGTGCCGCTTCCTCCCCGAGATTCCCGAAAAGTGTTCGCCCGGGAACCGGCGGCGGCAGCAGAATCCGTTCATGGAGCCCACCACACTGACCACCGACCGGCTCGTGCTGAGGCCGTTCGCCCCCTCCGACGAGGACGAGGTGTACGCGGCCGCCCAGGACCCGGACATCCAGCGCTGGACGATGGTCCCCTCCCCCTACGAGCGCGAACACGCCCGCAGCTTCGTCGGCGAGCTGGTGCCGGGCGGCTGGCGAGACGACACCGGCTACTCCTTCGCCGTCCGCCTCGGCCCCGGCGGCCCGCTGGTCGCCGCCGTCGGCGTCCACGTACACGAGGTCTTCGGGACGAACTCGTACGAGATCGGCTACTGGGCGACCAAGGAGTACCGCGGGCACGGCTACATGACCGAGGCCGTCACCGCCGTCGCCCGCTGGGCCTTCACCGAGCTGGGCGCCGTACGCCTGGAGTGGCGCGCCGAGGCCGGCAACGCCGGCTCGCGGGCCGTCGCCGAGAAGGCGGGCTTCCGGGTGGAAGGGCTCCTGCGGGCCTCCCTGTACCGCGCGGGCTCCGTGCGCGATTCCTGGGTGGGCGCTCTGCTGCCCTCGGACCTCGGCCTGACCTCCGCGGTGCCCTACCTGCCGTCGGCCGCCGACTAGCCGATCGGCAGAATCCGGTCATGGAGCCGATCACACTGACCACCGAGCGCCTCGTGCTGCGTCCCCACACGCCCGGGGACGCGGCCGAGGTGCACGCCGCCTGCCAGGACCCCGAGATCCAGCGCTGGATCTCGGTGCCCGTCCCGTACGAGCCCGCGCACGCGGAGAAGTACGTGACGCAGAGCGTCCCGGCCGGGTGGCGCGAGGACACCGCGTACAACTTCGCCGTGCGGCTCGGGGCCGAGGGCCCCCTCGTCGCCACGCTCGCCGTGCACCGGACGGGCGCGCACACCCACGAGATCGGGTACTGGACCGTCGCCGGTCACCGCGGCCGCGGCTACATGACCGAAGCCCTGCGGGCCGCCGTCCGCTGGGCGTTCACCGAGGCGGGCGTCGTACGGCTGGTCTGGCGCGCCGGGGTCGGCAACGACGGCTCCCGCGCCGTCGCCGAGCGGGCGGGCTTCCTGATCGAGGGCGTCCAGCGCGCCGGCATGGAACACGGCGGCGCGCTGCTGGACTGCTGGGCGGGCGCGCTGCTCCCGTCCGACCTGGGCCTGCCCTCCCGCCTCCCGTACGAGCCCGCCGTCAGTGGCGCCGCCTAGGCTTCGGCGCATGACCAGCCTGCCGCCGCCGACCGTGTCCCTCTCCGCCGACGAGGCCCGCCGGATCGCCCTGCGCGCGCAGGGCCTCCTCGGGGCGCCCGACCGCCGCGGCGGGGTCCGCGGCGTCCTGCGCCACCTGGGCGCCGTACAGCTGGACACGATCTCGGTCCTGGCCCGCTCGCACGAACTGATCCCGTACGCCCGCCTGGGCGCCGTCGGCCGCGGCACGGTGGAGCGGGCCTACTGGTCCGGCCATCACGCCTTCGAGTACTGGTCGCACGCGGCCTGCATCCTCCCCATCGAGGAATGGCCGCATTTCGCCTTCCGGCGCCGCGCCCGCCGGGCCCGCGGCCACCGCTGGCACGTCCTCCAGGACAAGGAACGCTCGACGAAGGCGGTCCTCGACCGGCTCCGGGCCGACGGCCCGCTGACCTCGACCGAGCTGGGCGGCGCCAAGAACGGCGGCGAGTGGTTCGAGTGGTCCGAGACCAAGATCGCGGTGGAGTGGCTGCTCGACACCGGTGAGGTGGTGTGCTGCGAGCGCCGCGGCTGGAAGCGGGTGTACGACCTGCCCGAGCGCGCCGTCCCCGACGCACTGCTCCACGACGACCTGGACGACCGCGAGTGCGTGCGCCGCCTGGTCGCCCTCGCCGGCCGGTCACTGGGCCTGGGCACCCGCGCCGACATCGCGGACTACCACCGGCTGGGGGGCGAGCAGGTCGACGCGGTGATCGCGGACTCCGGGCTGGTACCGGTCACGGTGGAGGGCTGGGCGAAGCAGGCGTGGGCGGACCCTGCGGCCCTCGCGACGGCCCCCAGGGGCCGCCACCGCACGACGCTGCTCTCCCCCTTCGACTCGCTGATCTGGGACCGCCCCCGCACGGAGCGGATCTTCGGCTTCACGCACCGCCTCGAGGCGTACGTCCCCAAGCCGAAGCGGATACACGGGTACTTCGCCATGCCGCTGCTCGCGGGCGGCCTGCTCCAGGGCCGCGTCGATCCGGGCCGCGAGGGCAAGACCCTGGTCGCCCGCCAGCTCTCCCTGACGTCGCCGAAGGCTGCCCGCCCGATGGCGCAGGCCCTGCGGGAGGCGGCGGAGTGGGTCGGCTGCGACGCGGTCCGCGTCGAGCGCGCCCAGAGCCCCCAGGAGGCCGCCGCCGTCGTGGCGGAGCTGGCCGTGCTGCCGGGGTAGGCCGGGCTGGCGGGCCAGGCCGGGCCGGGCCGGCGGGCTGACCCGGTCCGGCCGACCTGCCACGGAGGCGGCTAGCGGATTTCGAGGATCTTCTCGCGCATCGCGTAGACCACGGCTTCCATCCGGGAGTGCAGCTGCAGCTTCTCCAGGATGTTGCGGACGTGGTTCTTCACCGTGTTCTCGGAGATGAACAACTGCTTGGCGATGTCACGGTTGTTCATGCCGGTGGCCACCAGCTTCAGGACCTCCAGCTCCCGGTCCGTCAGCCTCGGCGCCGGCACCAGCCGCCGCTCGTCGGTCCGCTGGATCATCGACTTGAACTCGGTGAGCAGCTTCGACGCCATCGACGGGCTGATCTGCGACTGGCCGTCCGCCACCGCCCGGATCGCCGTGGCCACCTCGTCCGTCGAGATCTCCTTCAGGAGGTACCCGGTCGCACCCGCCTTGATCGCGTCGTAGAGGTCCGCCTCCTCGTCGCTGATCGTCAGCATGATGATCTTCGCGGAGGGGGCCACCTCCTTGATCGAGGTGCACGCCTCGATCCCGCCGCGCCGGGGCATCCGTACGTCCATCAGCACGATGTCCGGCAGCAGGTCGGCCGCCTTGTCCACGGCCTCCGCCCCGTCCCCCGCCTCACCGACGACCTGGATGTCCTCCTCCTGCGCGAGGACGATTTCCAGCCCTCGCCGGAACAGCGCGTGGTCGTCGACCACGAGTACCCGGATGGGCTCCCCGGCCGGCGAGCCGGCGAGCTCCGCCGCCGCGTCCGCCGCACGGCAGCCCGCACCGTCGTCACCGCGCACCGGCCCGAAGCTGTCCGCCATCGTTCCTCCCCCTGCCCCTGCCCCTGCATGTGCCGAACCGCTGGGCCAACCGGACGGGCTCCGCCGCCGGTTGACTGCCCGCCATGATTCCATGCCCGCGGCACGGCGCGGGGGCCGACGATGACTGCCCGGCGCATACTCGCCACACAGGAGGCCCGCACAAGAGGCCCCCGCGGGGCGCCGGAGCGTCCCGCGGGGGGCGGTGAATGATGTGCTCAGCCGCCGAGCGCGCCCCCGGCACCGCCGCGGGGCTGCTCCGAGCTGGAAGCCCCGTCGGGGTTCACGTGGATCACGCCGTAGTCGTACGCGTGACGTCGGTAGACGACGCTGGGCAGCTTCGTCTCGGAGTCGACGAACAGATAGAAGTCGTGGCCGACCAGTTCCATTTCGTAGAGTGCCTGGTCGAGCGACATGGGTGCGGCCGAGTGGGTCTTCTCGCGGACGATGAGCGGGCCTTCGCCCTGGACTTCCAGCGATCCGATCCGGGTGGTCGGGATCGCGTCCGCCTTCTCCGCGGTGACCGGCTCGCCGTTCCCGTTCAGGGTGGCGGCGTCCGGTACCACGTCGGCGACCTCCGCCGCCGAGATCCGGCCGCTGCCGCGGCGGGTGTGGCGCTTGTCGTGCTGCTTGCGCAGCCGGGCCTCCAGCTTGTCCTGAGCCAGGTCCAACGCCGCGTACGCGTCTGCGGCGGCGGCCTCGGCACGGATCACCGGGCCCCGCGAACGCAAAGTGATCTCCACGCGGTCGGAACGGTCGGCCTGGCGCGGGTTGTGCTCCTTGGACACCTCGACGTCCAAGCTGATCACCTTGGCGTCGAGCTTCTGGATCCGCTCCGGATTCAGCTTCTCGGCCACGTGCTTGCGGAACCGGTCGGGCACCTCGGTCTTGCGGCCCTTGACGACGATGTCCACGCAGAACTCCGTTCCCGGATAGCTCCGCCCGACAGGGCGAAGCGTCTCCCTTTCGCACCAGACTCCGGTGAAGGCCGGAGCCTCGGACTTGGCGACTTTCACCTCCTCCTCCCCCATCGGCAAGATCTACACCCCACCGACTTCGGAGTCGAGAGACAGCGATGCGTGGGGCCTTAAGGCTCGCCAGTCCTCACAACCGAACATATCCCTCTATGACGGTTGTCGGCACCCGCTACCGGAACGTACTTCCGTTCAGGTGGCCGTTCCCTCTTACTACCTGCAACGATGGGCCTTCCCCGGCAGTTCCAAATCTATTCACGGGATTTTTGGTCTGTCTGAGTTGCGGCCACCACCGCCGCCCGCAGGCCCGCCACGCCCTGCGGATCCGCGGCACGCACCGCCCTGGCCGCCTCCGCCAGCGTCGCCCCGGTGGTGATCAGGTCGTCCACGAGCACGACCGCCGCCCCGCCGGTCAGCCGCGCCCCGCCCCGGCACACCTCCAGGGCCCCGGAGAGGTTCTCCCGGCGCTGCCGGGCCCCCAGCCCCGCCTGGTCCGCCACCGCCCGCCGCAGCCGCAGTACGGGCGCCACGCGCGCGGGCACACCGGCCCGCCGCAGCCGGCCCGCCGCGGCGAAGGCGATCCTGCGCGCCGGGTCGTGCCCGCGCGCCCGGACCTGCCGCCGCGCCGACGGGACCGGCACCAGAGCCACCTCCCCCGCCCCACCCGCCCGCACCGCCGCCGCCAGGGCGGCGCCGAGCGCCCCGGCCAGGGGCAGCGCCCCGCGCTCCTTGTGCGCCAGCAGGACAGCCCGTACGGGCCCCTCGTACACGGCGGCCGCATGGACCACCGGCAGCCCCTCAGGCCGCGGAAACGGCCTCGCCCGCGCCGCGACGGCTCCGCTCAGCGCCTCCCGGCAGCCGACGCACAGCAGTACCCGGGACGCTCCGCAGCCCGCGCAGTCGACCGGCAGGACCAGCCCGGCCAGCTCCTGCCACAACCCCCGCATGCGTCCACTCTGCCGACCGCCCACGGGCGCCCGCCACCCCTGTGGACAACGGGCGCGGAAGCAGGTCAGCCCGGATACACCGGAGCCCGGCCGCCCGCCATCACCGTGCGCCACTGCGCCCCCGGCGGCAGCCACACGATCCCGTCGTCCTCGGAGAAGGCCACCACCGGCTTCGGCTTCGACTCGTCCTCCGTGGCGGCCACCGCGACCTCGATCAGCCCCGTGGCCCCCGGCAGACCCGCCGCGACCAGCGAGCCGTCCGCGAGCATGTAGCGGGCCTGCACGATCCCACCGCTCTCCCGGCCCACGACCAGCAGCCGGCCCCTCGGCGCCCAGCTCATCGCCGTCACGTCCGCCATCTGCGGAGCCGCCGGGCGCAGCTCGCGCACCGACACCGCCGAGACGTCACCCTTGCCGTCGGGCCGCTCGATCCGCCCGACGTACAGGTTCTTGCGGGCGCCGTCCCGCTGCACGAGCAGCGCGATCCGCACCCCGTCCGAGGACGCCTTCAGCGAGGTGATCCGTCCGCCGTCCAACCCGGCCACCTGGACCTTCTCCGGAACCCCGGTACCGCCGGGCACCCGCCACAGCCCCAGGTGCTGCGGATCCTGGTCGGCGAACCACAGGTCGCCCGCCGCGTCCCAGCTGGGCGCGGTCAGCGTGTTCGGCTTGTTCGGCTTGCCCGGGTACACCGGCTGCGGCATGGGACCGGACCCGGACATCGACACGACGTACAGCCCGTGCCCGTCCTGCGAGACCACGGCCGCGCGCCGCTCGTCGTACGACACGGCGGCCGAGAGGACCTTGAACCCCGGCGGGGTGGCCAGCGGCCCCGGCACCGGCTCGGGCTTGTTCTGCTGGACCTCGCTCGAAATGTCGAGCTTCAGCCGGACCAGCCGGTCCGCGTCGTCGACGAAGTACTGGTACTCGGGGATCTTCGGCCGGTTGGCGATCGCCGCGGCGCTCACCTCGGTCACCGAACACAGCGAGGACGACTTGCCGTCGGAGCGCAGCAGTTCGACCTGTTCGAGCCGGGAACCCGTCAGATCCTTGACCGTGTAGAGGAGTTGGGTGGCCATCTTCCGGCACTGCGGCTGCGCGACGTTGTCGGCCTTGTCGTTGAGCGGCACGCGCAGCGTGTTCTGGCCGTCGTACGACAGGGACTTGGTGCCCGGCCGCAGTTCCGTGCCGCTCGGGAAACTGGACTCGACGACCGGGCTGAGCCACCTGGACGGCCCGGCCAGCAGCGACTGCACCGTCTGCGTGGTGGGGTCCATCCGCGAGTCGGGGTCGCTGCGCTGGCGCACGTACACGGGGTCGGCGACCAGGCTGTCGCCCGCGAAGTAGTACTTGTTGACCGGCATGTAGATCCGCTGGAAGTCGGACTCGCTCAGCACGAGGCTGCGCGGCGGAGTCGCGATCCGCCACTGCTTGTCCTCCTGGACCAGCTGGAGGAACTCCTCGAACGCCCCGCCGCCGGTCTCCGGCTGGTACGCGCTGCGCTCGTCCACGGTCGCCAGCTTCTTGCCGGTCACCTTCCAACGCGGCCCGTCGGGGTCCTTCTCGCCGCGGACCGGGGACCGGTCGAGGCCGCCCCTGAGCACGGTGACGGCGGAGCCGGGCTTCCAGCTCTTGGCCTGCTCCTGCGTGAGGTACTTGCGAGCCGTCTCCAGCTGCGGGTCGTCGCTGGTCATCGCCTCCAGGAAGCCGTCGACGATCTCGGCCGCACTGGCCTTGTCGGCGGGCGGTACGCCGAACACCCGGACCTGGGAGTCGACGCCCTGCGAGCCCTGCACCGAGCGGATCTCACCGTGGTCGGGCATCGAGGCGCACCCCGCCAGCAGCAGCCCGGCGACACCGAGGGCGTACGCCCGCACGGTGCGCCACCGCCTGCCCCGTGTCCGGGCGCGTGCGGCCCTGGCCTCAGCGTCCACGGGCATCGCCATCGGCGTCGGCATCGGCATCGGTTCGATCCTCCTGTGGTGCCTGCTCGGCCGGCCGGGCCACGACCCTGGCTCCGTTGCCCGGCAGGGCCGTCGGGTCGGCGGGTACGGGCAGCGCGCCGGCGACCGGCGACCGCGGCGGTATCGGCGACCGGTCGCCGCCGTCCGCCGGCTGCCGGTCCGCCGGACTGCCCGCGGCGTCGGCGGCGGCCCTGGCCCGGTTGGCCCGGGAGTCCTCGGGTTCCAGCGGGATGGGCGAGCCCCGCAGCGGCTCGTCGGCCGTGCGCGGCAGGGTCAGGCGGAACTGTGAGCCGCCGCCCGGCTCGCCCCACGCCTGGAGCCAGCCGCCGTGCAGCCGGGCGTCCTCGACGGCGATGGACAGACCGAGGCCGGTGCCGCCCGTCGTACGGGCCCGCGCCGGGTCGGCCCGCCAGAAGCGGTTGAAGACGCGGGTGGCCTCGCCGGGCTTGAGCCCGACGCCGTAGTCCCGAACGGCGACCGCGACGGCCCCGCCCGCGGACGCCAGCCGGACCACCACATCACGTCCCTCGCCGTGCTCCACGGCGTTGACGACCAGATTGCGCAGCACCCGCTCCACCCGCCGGGCATCCGCCTCGGCGATGACCGGCTGGGTGTCGCCGAGGACCCGGATCCGGGTCCCCTTGTGCTCGGCGAGCGGCTCGGCACCGTCGATGACCCGGCGTACGACGTCGCGCAGGTCGATCGGCTCGGCCTCCAGCGCCGCCGCGCCCGCGTCGAACCGGCTGATCTCCAGCAGGTCGGCGAGGAGCGACTCGAACCGGTCGAGCTGCCCGGCGAGCAGTTCGGCGGAGCGCGCGGTGACCGGGTCGAAGTCGACCCGGGCGTCGTGGATGACGTCCGCGGCCATCCGTACGGTCGTCAGCGGGGTGCGCAGCTCGTGCGAGACGTCCGAGACGAACCGGCGCTGCATCCGCGACAGCTCCTCCAGCTGCTGGATCTTGAGCTGCAGGTTCTGCGCCATCTTGTTGAAGGCCTCACCCAGGCGGGCGATGTCGTCCTCGCCGGTGACCTTCATCCGCTCCTGGAGACGGCCCGCCGAAAGCCGCTCGGCGATCCCGGCGGCCATCCGTACGGGGGTCACGACCTGGCGCACGACGAGCCAGGCGATGCCGCAGAGCAGGACGACGACGAACAGGCCCGCGGTCACGATGGTGACCTTGATCAGGTTGAGGGACTCCTCCTCCTGCGTGAGCGGGAAGAGGTAGTACAGGTCGTACGGGTCCCCGTTGATGTCGGTGAGCCGCTTGCCCACGACCAGCGCGGCCTCGGGCGTCTTCTCCCCGGCCCCGGCGGTGTACCGGATCTCGGAGAAGGTCTTGAAGGTACCGGCGGAGTGGTTGACGGCCCGGCGCAGCGCGATCGGCACGCTGGCGGCCGGATCCACGTTGCCCGAGGCGCGGGCGCCCTTGACCCCCTGCGTGCCGGGCATGACCTGCTCGCCGGTGCCCGCGCCGAGCGCGACCACCTCGAAGGCGGACTGGCCGCCACTGGCGAGCTGCTTGACCAGCGAGTTCATCCACGTACTGGCATCGAGCCCGACCTTGTTGTCGGCGGCGTCGGGCCCGTCCACGCTCGCGGGGGCGTTGGCCTTCTCCTGTGCGACCGCGAACCCGCCCGCGGCCTGGCTCTGCGCCGCCTCCTCCTTGACGTCGAGGAGGCCCTTGCTGACCTGGGCTATGACGACGAAGCCCAGGGCGAGGACCACGGCGAGCGAGATCAGCAGCGTGGCGGCGACGACCCGGAGCTGGATGTTGCGACGCCACAGCCGGACAGCCGGAAGCAGCGGCCGGCGCAGAAGACGCACGAACAGCCGCAGCACAGGGCCGCCGGGCGCTCCGTCCTGGAGCAGCCGGCCGCCCCTCAGCGCTCCCCAGCGGGAACCGGCCCGGTCCCTGCCGGACTGCACGTCAGCTGGGTCCGGCCTTGTAGCCGACACCGCGCACCGTCACGACGATCTCGGGGCGCTCCGGGTCCTTCTCGACCTTGGAGCGCAGGCGCTGCACGTGCACGTTGACCAGCCGGGTGTCCGCCGCGTGCCGGTAGCCCCAGACCTGCTCCAGCAGCACCTCACGGGTGAAGACCTGCCAGGGCTTGCGCGCGAGCGCGACCAGCAGGTCGAACTCGAGCGGGGTCAGGGCGATGGAGGCGCCGTCCCGCTTGACCGAGTGCCCGGCCACGTCGATGACGAGGTCACCGATGGTCAGCTGCTCGGGAGCGGGCTCCTCCGACCGGCGCAGGCGGGCCCGGATGCGGGCCACCAGCTCCTTCGGCTTGAACGGCTTGACGATGTAGTCGTCGGCGCCGGACTCCAGGCCTACGACGACGTCGACCGTGTCGCTCTTCGCCGTGAGCATCACGATCGGCACGCCCGACTCGGCCCTGATCAGCCTGCACACCTCTATGCCGTCCCGTCCGGGCAGCATGAGGTCGAGCAGTACCAGATCGGGCTTCGCCTCCCGGAAGGCAGCCAGCGCCTTGTCACCGTCCGCTACGAACGACGGCTCAAAACCTTCTCCACGCAGCACAATGCCGAGCATCTCGGCCAGCGCGGTGTCGTCGTCGACGACAAGGACTCGTCCCTTCATGCTTGACATCATCCCATTAGCTAATCGTTACCTGGCGGTGAGCTGTCCCACAGCCAAAAGGGCTGGAAATCGCCCCTCGGACCTGCGTGGAGATCAGGTCAACCAGTCTGCCCCGGATCCGGGTGACAATTGAAGGTACGGGCTGTCGAGGATCCGGGGGGACGGCTGGTCCGTTCGTGGAGCTCACGTGGCACGATGGCAGCGACCAGCGCCCCCGCCGCAGCAGGTGCACGTGAAGGAGCGACGATGAACGACTCTCCGGGCTGGGCTTCGCCCGGATCCTCTCCGTCCGACGGCGAGCGACCAGGGGCACCCTCCGATCAGCAGGCTTCCGGCGACTCCAAGTGGTCCGCCGAGCAGCCGCCGCCGGGAGACTGGTCCAGCCCGGCCGCCGGCCCGACACCGCCTCCGCAGGCACCGCCGCAGCAGGGCCAGGGCTGGGGACCGTACGGCGGCCAGCAGCACGCAGGCCAGTACGGAAGCCCGTACGGCGGCCAGTACGGCGGCCAGTACGGCTACCCGGGCGGCCCCGGCCAGTGGGGCAAGCCCCCGGCCGCCAAGCCCGGCGTGATCCCGCTGCGCCCGCTGGACATGGGCGAGATCCTCGACGGCGCGGTCGCCACCATGCGTGCCCACTGGCGCTCGGTGCTGCCGATCACGCTGGTCGTGGCCACGGTGGTGCAGGTGATGAGCGTGCTCCTGCAGAAGTACGTGATGTCCGACCTGGCCCTCGCCGCGGACCCCGCGGCGGACATCGAGCAGACGATCAACACCCTGGGCACCGCCTCGGCGGTCTCGTTCGGAGCCGTTTTCATCCAGGCCCTCGGGGGCATCGTGGCCACCGCGATGCTCACGATGATCTTCAGCCGGGCGGTCCTCGGCAACACCTCCACGGTCTCCGCCGCCTGGCGCGAGGCCCGTCCGCAGCTGCTGCGCCTGTTCGGACTGACGCTGCTGATGGGATTCGGCTTCGCCCTCCTCGTCGTCGTGCTGATCGTGCCCGGCATCCTCGCCCGGAGTGTGGGACTGGCCGTCCTCGGCGGCTTCGCCGCGCTCCCGCTGGCCATCTGGCTGTGGACCAAGTACAGCCTGGCCTCGCCCGCCCTGATGCTGGAGAAGGGCACCGTCTTCAAGTCCCTCGGCCGCTCCTCCAAGCTCGTCAAGGGCGCGTGGTGGCGCATCTTCGGCATCACGCTCCTCACCAGCATCATCACCGGCATCATCGCGGCGATCATCGTCTGGCCGCTGACGTTCCTCGGCGTCGCCCTCTTCGGCGGCGGCATGGGCGGCCTGCAGGCCGGCACGGCCTCCACCGCCTGGGGAGCGCTCATCCTCTCCGGCATCGGCGCGATCATCGCGCAGACCATCGTGATGCCCATGCAGTCGGGCGTCACCGTCCTCCTCTACGTGGACCAGCGCATCCGCCGCGAGGGGCTCGACCTGGAGCTCGCCCGGGCCGCAGGCGTCGAGAACTACGGCACGACCGGAGGCTGACACACCGATGATGAGTACGGGGGGCCTCATCACCCGCGCCACGGCGCTCCTGCCGGGCACGGCGACACCACCGGTGACGACACCGCGCGAGCCCGCCCAGGAGGCGGCCGAGCGCGAACTGTCCAAGCCCATCTACCACCAGAACGACCCGGGGCTGCTGGACCGCGCCCTGCGCAAGTTCTTCGCGTGGCTCGACGACCTGTTCGGCGCCGCCTCCGGGGCGACCCCCGGCGGCGGGCTCGGCGTCGTCGTGATCGTCCTCCTGGTCGTCCTGGCCGTCGGCGCCCTGTGGTGGCGGCTCGGCTCCCCCAGCCGGGCCGCCTCCGGCGCGGGCGTCCTCTTCGACGAGGGCATCCGCAGCGCCGCCGACCACCGCACGGCCGCCGAGGCCCACGCCGCCGCGGGCCGCTGGACCGAAGCCGTCCAGGAGCGCATGCGCGCCGTCGTCCGCTCCCTGGAGGAGCGGACCCTGCTCGACCCCCGGCCGGGCCGCACCGCCGACGAGGCCGCGGCCGAAGCCGCCGTCTGCCTCCCGGACCACGCCGGGGACCTCCGCGCGGCCGCCCGTACCTTCGACGACGTCACCTACGGCGGCCGCACCGCCGACGCCGACGCGTACGCCCGCATGCGCGCCCTCGACCTCACCCTGGACCGCGCCAAGCCGCTCCTGACGGGACCCACCGCATGACCGGCCCCATCCCCGGCCCGACCACGCCCAGCACCGGTGCCGGCGGAAGCGTCGCCCCTGCCGCAACCGCGGCCCCCCGCGCCGGCCGGGCGCAGCGGATACGGCGGACGCGGCGCGTCCTGGCCTTCCTCGCCGTGCTCGCCGTCGGCGGACTCGCCCTCGCCGCCCTCGACTCCGGCACCCGCCACGGCACGCTCGACCCCCGCTCCGCCGACCCCTACGGCAGCCGGGCCGTCGCCGAGCTCCTGGGGGACCGCGGTGTCACCACCCGCGTCGTGACCACCGCCCGCGAGGCCGCCGACGCGGCCGGCCCCCGCACCACCCTCCTGGTCACCGACCCCGATCTCCTCGGCACCACCCAGCGCGGCGTCCTGCGCTCGGCCATGGACCTCTCCGGGGGCCGAACCGTCCTCCTCTCCCCGGGCGGCCACAGCCTCACCGACCTCGCCCCCGGCGTGCACACGAAGGGCGACGCCGCGTCGGACACCCTCGCCCCGGCCTGCACCCTGCCCGCCGCCGCCTCCGCAGGCCGCGCGGGCACCGGCGGCGGCCTCCGCTACACCACCACCCTCCCCCGGGCCACCGCCTGCTACCCCAGCGACGGCCACCCCACCCTCCTCGTCCTCCCCACCGGCACCCCCGGCGGCGACACCGTCCT
This sequence comes from Streptomyces sp. NBC_00190, assembly GCF_036203305.1. Lineage (GTDB taxonomy): Bacteria > Actinomycetota > Actinomycetes > Streptomycetales > Streptomycetaceae > Streptomyces. The sequence continues at coordinate 3,304,801 of NZ_CP108131.1, forward strand.
CCTCGGCGCCGGGACGATCCTGCTCAACGAGAGCCTCGCCGAGGAGGGCAACGCCTCCCTCGCCCTCCAACTCCTCGGCTCCCGCCCGGACCTCGTCTGGTACATGCCGTCCCTCGCGGACTCCGACCCCGACGCCGCGACCCGCTCCGGCGAGGACAAGTCCCTCTTCGACCTCATCCCGGCCGGCTGGTCCTGGGCCCTGCTCCAGCTCTTCGTGGCCGCCGTCCTCGCCGCCCTCTGGCGCGCCCGCCGCCTCGGCCCCCTCGTCACCGAGAAGCTGCCGGTCGTCATCCGCGCCTCCGAGGCCACCGAGGGCCGCGCCCGCCTCTACCGAAAGGCCGGGGCCCGCGACCGCGCCGCCACCGTGCTGCGCGCCGCCACCCGCGAACGCCTGGCCGCACTGCTCGGCGTACCGCACACCCAGGCCCACGACCCGTCCGCGCTGACGCCCGCCGTCTCCGCCCGACTCACCGGCGAGCCGCAGACCAGGGACGTTTCCGCCCTGCTCTTCGGCCCCACCCCCTCCGACGACGCGGCACTCGTCGCGCTCGCCGACCACCTCAACGCCCTCGAAAGAGAGGTCCGTACGTCATGACGTACCCGGCCACCGAGTCCACGGCTGCGACCGCGGACAGCGCCCGCGCTTCCCTCGAAGCGCTCCGCACCGAGATCGGCAAGGCCGTGGTCGGTCAGGACTCCGCCGTCACCGGCCTCGTCGTCGCGCTCCTGTGCCGCGGCCACGTGCTCCTCGAAGGCGTCCCCGGCGTCGCCAAGACCCTCCTCGTACGGGCCCTCGCCGCGTCCCTCGAACTCGACACCAAGCGCGTCCAGTTCACCCCGGACCTGATGCCCAGTGATGTCACCGGCTCCCTCGTCTACGACGCGCGCACCGCCGAGTTCTCCTTCCAGAACGGCCCGGTCTTCACCAACCTCCTCCTCGCGGACGAGATCAACCGGACCCCGCCCAAGACCCAGTCCTCCCTCCTCGAAGCGATGGAGGAACGCCAGGTCACGGTCGACGGCACGGCGCGCCCGCTCCCGGAGCCCTTCCTCGTCGCCGCCACCATGAACCCCCTCGAGTACGAGGGCACGTACCCGCTCCCGGAAGCCCAGTTGGACCGCTTCCTCCTCAAGCTCACCGTGCCCCTCCCCTCCCGCGCGGACGAGATCGGCGTCCTGACCCGGCACGCCGCCGGCTTCAACCCCCGCGACCTGCACGCCGCGGGCATCCGCCCGGTGGCCGGACCCGCGCAGCTCGAAGCCGCCCGCGAGGCCGTCTCCAAGGTCTCGGTCTCCCCCGAGATCGCCGGCTACGTCGTCGACATCTGCCGCGCCACCCGCGAATCGCCGTCCCTCACCCTCGGCGTCTCCCCGCGCGGTGCGACCGCCCTGCTGGGCACCGCCCGCGCCTGGGCCTGGCTCACCGGCCGCGACTACGTCACCCCGGACGACGTCAAGGCCCTCGCCCTGCCGACGCTCCGCCACCGCGTCCAGCTGCGCCCGGAAGCGGAGATGGAGGGAGTCACCGCCGACGCCGTCATCACGGCGATCCTCTCCCACGTCCCCGTCCCGCGCTGATGGCCCTCACCGGACGCGCCGCCCTGCTGGCGGCCCTCGGCAGCATCCCCGTCGGCATCCTCGAACCGAGCTGGACGGGGATGCTCGCGGTCAACGGCCCGCTCGCGCTGGCCTGCGCGGTCGACTACGCCCTGGCGGCGCCCGTCCGCTCCCTCGGCCTGACCCGCTCGGGCGACACCTCGGTCCGCCTCGGCGAACGGGCGGACGTCCACCTCACCGTCACCAACCCGAGCCGCCGCACGCTGCGGGCCCACGTCCGCGACGCCTGGCCCCCCAGCAGCTGGGTCCCGGGCACGGAGACGGCCGCCTCCCGCCACGAGGTCGTGGTCCCCGCGGGCGAACGCCGCCGACTGACCACCCGCCTCCTGCCCACCCGGCGCGGCGACCGCCAGGCCGGCCGGGTCACGATCCGCTCGTACGGCCCACTGGGCCTGCTCTCCCGGCAGGGCGCCCACGTCGTCCCGTGGACGGTCCGTGTCCTGCCGCCCTTCACGAGCCGCAAGCACCTGCCGTCCCGGCTGGCCCGCCTGCGCGAACTGGACGGCCGTACGAGCGTCCTGACCCGGGGTGAGGGCACCGAGTTCGACAGCCTCCGCGACTACGTACCCGGCGACGACACCCGCTCCATCGACTGGCGCGCCACGGCCCGCCAGAACAAGGTGGCCGTCCGCACCTGGCGCCCCGAACGCGACCGGCACATCCTGATCTGCCTGGACACCGGCCGCACCTCGGCGGGCCGCGTCGGTGACGCCCCGCGCCTGGACTCGGCGATGGACGCGGCCCTGCTCCTCGCCGCCCTGGCCACCCGCGCCGGCGACCGCGTGGACCTGCTGGCCCATGACCGCCGTCCCCGCGCCCAGGTCCAGGGCCGTCCGGCGGCGGACGTCCTTCCGTCCTTCGTGAACGCGATGGCCCCGCTGGAACCGGAGCTGGTCGAGACCGACTCCCGCACCCTGGTCTCCACCATCCTGCGCAGCGCCCCGCGCCGCTCCCTGGTGGTCCTCCTGACGAGCCTGGACGCGGCCCCGGTAGAAGAGGGCCTCCTGCCCCTCCTGCCGCGTCTCACCCAGCGCCACACGGTCCTCCTGGCCTCGGTGGCCGACCCCCACGTCGCGGAGATGACGACATCCCGTGGCGGCGTGGAGGAGGTCTACGAGGCCGCGGCGGGCACCCAGTCCCAGTCCCAGCGCCGCCGCACCGCCGACCAGCTCACCCGCCACGGCGTCCACGTGGTCGACGCCACCCCGGACACCCTGGCCCCCGCCCTCGCGGACGCGTACCTGGCCCTGAAGTCCTCCGGCCGTCTCTAGGCTTCACAGCGACGGGGCTGGATACCCGGTCGGGCACCCCCTGGAGGACACCATGGCCGACTTCACCCCCGAGCAGATGCGCCGCATGCACATCTCCCTCACGATGGTGAGCCCCACGGCTCCCCACAGGCTCAACGTGGTGCGGCTGCGCCGCCAGATCGAGTCCCAGACCCCATCAACTCCCGTGATGTCCTGATGGTGGTGGAGGTCGTCTCACGCACGAACTCGCTCACCGACATCCGCGACAAGCTGCACGATTACCCAAGGATGGGGGTCCCGCTGTACGTCGTCGTAGACCCCCGCAAGGACAAGAAAACCGTCACCGTGCACAGCGACCCCTCACGGGGCCCGACGGCATCCGCTTCCGCAAGGCGGTCCCCTACGCCTTCGGGGACACCGTCATTGCCGGCCGCTGGACGCTCGACACGAGCAGCCTCAAAAGCTATCCCGCCGACTGGTGAAGCGCAGGGTCGCGCCAAGCTGCGCGGCCGGTGAACGCAGAAAAGCCCCGCACCGGACCCGTAAAGGTCTGGTGCGGGGCTTCCGCAATGATTGTTCGGCGGCGTCCTACTCTCCCACAGGGTCCCCCCTGCAGTACCATCGGCGCTGAAAGGCTTAGCTTCCGGGTTCGGAATGTAACCGGGCGTTTCCCTAACGCTATGACCACCGAAACACTATGAAATTTGAACGCTGGTGTTTTCACAGCCGTTCGTTATTTCAGAACTAACACAGTGGACGCGAGCAACTGAGGACAAGCCCTCGGCCTATTAGTACCAGTCAGCTTCACCCGTTACCGGGCTTCCACATCTGGCCTATCAACCCAGTCGTCTACTGGGAGCCTTACCCTCTCAAGGAGGTGGGAATACTCATCTTGAAGCAGGCTTCCCGCTTAGATGCTTTCAGCGGTTATCCCTCCCGAACGTAGCCAACCAGCCATGCCCTTGGCAGGACAACTGGCACACCAGAGGTTCGTCCGTCCCGGTCCTCTCGTACTAGGGACAGCCCTTCTCAATATTCCTACGCGCACAGCGGATAGGGACCGAACTGTCTCACGACGTTCTAAACCCAGCTCGCGTACCGCTTTAATGGGCGAACAGCCCAACCCTTGGGACCGACTCCAGCCCCAGGATGCGACGAGCCGACATCGAGGTGCCAAACCATCCCGTCGATATGGACTCTTGGGGAAGATCAGCCTGTTATCCCCGGGGTACCTTTTATCCGTTGAGCGACGGCGCTTCCACAAGCCACCGCCGGATCACTAGTCCCGACTTTCGTCCCTGCTCGACCCGTCGGTCTCACAGTCAAGCTCCCTTGTGCACTTACACTCAACACCTGATTGCCAACCAGGCTGAGGGAACCTTTGGGCGCCTCCGTTACCCTTTGGGAGGCAACCGCCCCAGTTAAACTACCCATCAGACACTGTCCCTGATCCGGATCACGGACCGAGGTTAGACATCCAGCACGACCAGAGTGGTATTTCAACGGCGACTCCACAACCACTGGCGTGGCTGCTTCAAAGTCTCCCACCTATCCTACACAAGCCGAACCGAACACCAATATCAAACTGTAGTAAAGGTCCCGGGGTCTTTCCGTCCTGCTGCGCGAAACGAGCATCTTTACTCGTAGTGCAATTTCACCGGGCCTATGGTTGAGACAGTCGAGAAGTCGTTACGCCATTCGTGCAGGTCGGAACTTACCCGACAAGGAATTTCGCTACCTTAGGATGGTTATAGTTACCACCGCCGTTTACTGGCGCTTAAGTTCTCAGCTTCGCACACCCGAAAGTGCACTAACCGGTCCCCTTAACGTTCCAGCACCGGGCAGGCGTCAGTCCGTATACATCGCCTTACGGCTTCGCACGGACCTGTGTTTTTAGTAAACAGTCGCTTCTCGCTGGTCTCTGCGGCCACCCCCAGCTCACGGAGCAAGTCCGATCACCAGTGATGGCCCCCCTTCTCCCGAAGTTACGGGGGCATTTTGCCGAGTTCCTTAACCATAGTTCACCCGAACGCCTCGGTATTCTCTACCTGACCACCTGAGTCGGTTTAGGGTACGGGCCGCCATGAAACTCGCTAGAGGCTTTTCTCGACAGCATAGGATCATCCACTTCACCACAATCGGCTCGGCATCAGGTCTCAGCCTTAATGAGGGACGGATTTGCCTACCCCTCGGCCTACACCCTTACCCCGGGACAACCACCGCCCGGGCTGGACTACCTTCCTGCGTCACCCCATCGCTTACCTACTACAAGTCTGGTTCGTCGGCTCCACCACTTTCCTTTCCCCGAAGGGTCCGGAACGGCTTCACGGACTTAGCATCGCCTGATTCGATATTGGGCGTTTCAAAGCGGGTACCGGAATATCAACCGGTTGTCCATCGACTACGCCTGTCGGCCTCGCCTTAGGTCCCGACTTACCCTGGGCAGATCAGCTTGACCCAGGAACCCTTAGTCAATCGGCGCACACGTTTCTCACGTGTGTATCGCTACTCATGCCTGCATTCTCACTCGTGAACCGTCCACAACTAGCTTCCGCTGCTGCTTCACCCGGCACACGACGCTCCCCTACCCATCACAGCGGGCGTTGGCCCTATTGCTGCAATGACACGACTTCGGCGGTACGCTTGAGCCCCGCTACATTGTCGGCGCGGAATCACTTGACCAGTGAGCTATTACGCACTCTTTCAAGGGTGGCTGCTTCTAAGCCAACCTCCTGGTTGTCTCTGCGACTCCACATCCTTTCCCACTTAGCGTACGCTTAGGGGCCTTAGTCGATGCTCTGGGCTGTTTCCCTCTCGACCATGGAGCTTATCCCCCACAGTCTCACTGCCGTGCTCTCACTTACCGGCATTCGGAGTTTGGCTAAGGTCAGTAACCCGGTAGGGCCCATCGCCTATCCAGTGCTCTACCTCCGGCAAGAAACACACGACGCTGCACCTAAATGCATTTCGGGGAGAACCAGCTATCACGGAGTTTGATTGGCCTTTCACCCCTAACCACAGGTCATCCCCCAGGTTTTCAACCCTGGTGGGTTCGGTCCTCCACGAAGTCTTACCTCCGCTTCAACCTGCCCATGGCTAGATCACTCCGCTTCGGGTCTAGAGCGTGCAACTCAATCGCCCTATTCGGACTCGCTTTCGCTACGGCTTCCCCACACGGGTTAACCTCGCTACACACCGCTAACTCGCAGGCTCATTCTTCAAAAGGCACGCAGTCACGACCGTTGTTCCGAAGAACAACGGCGACGCTCCCACGGCTTGTAGGCACACGGTTTCAGGTACTATTTCACTCCGCTCCCGCGGTACTTTTCACCATTCCCTCACGGTACTATCCGCTATCGGTCACCAGGGAATATTTAGGCTTAGCGGGTGGTCCCGCCAGATTCACACGGGATTTCTCGGGCCCCGTGCTACTTGGGAGATGAGCAAGCAAGCCGCTGATGTTTCGTCTACGGGGGTCTTACCCTCTACGCCGGACCTTTCGCATGTCCTTCGACTACATCAACGGTTTCTGACTCGCCGACCGGCCGGCAGACCGGTCAAGCTCATTCCCACAACCCCGCATGCGCAACCCCTGCCGGGTATCACACGCATACGGTTTGGCCTCATCCGGTTTCGCTCGCCACTACTCCCGGAATCACGGTTGTTTTCTCTTCCTGAGGGTACTGAGATGTTTCACTTCCCCTCGTTCCCTCCACACTGCCTATGTGTTCAGCAGTGGGTGACAGCCCATGACGACTGCCGGGTTTCCCCATTCGGACACCCCCGGATCAAAGCTCAGTTGGCAGCTCCCCGGGGCCTATCGCGGCCTCTCACGTCCTTCATCGGTTCCTGGTGCCAAGGCATCCACCGTGCGCCCTTAAAAACTTGGCCACAGATGCTCGCGTCCACTGTGTAGTTCTCAAACAACGACCAGCCACCCATCACCCCACCAGACAAGCTGGCGAGTTCACTGGGGCCGGCACTGAAGATCTCAACCTCACGGCCGTACCTTCAGGACCCAACAACGTGCCAGGCACGATCCCTCATCAGTGAGTCACTTTCCACGCCGAAGCAGTACTCGTGATCCATCCGAAGAACCGTGCCAACTAATCAACGTTCCACCCATGAGCTGACCGTGCAGAACGTTTGTCTGCAATCGGTACTGTGCTCCTTAGAAAGGAGGTGATCCAGCCGCACCTTCCGGTACGGCTACCTTGTTACGACTTCGTCCCAATCGCCAGTCCCACCTTCGACAGCTCCCTCCCTTACGGGTTGGGCCACCGGCTTCGGGTGTTACCGACTTTCGTGACGTGACGGGCGGTGTGTACAAGGCCCGGGAACGTATTCACCGCAGCAATGCTGATCTGCGATTACTAGCAACTCCGACTTCATGGGGTCGAGTTGCAGACCCCAATCCGAACTGAGACCGGCTTTTTGAGATTCGCTCCACCTCACGGTATCGCAGCTCATTGTACCGGCCATTGTAGCACGTGTGCAGCCCAAGACATAAGGGGCATGATGACTTGACGTCGTCCCCACCTTCCTCCGAGTTGACCCCGGCGGTCTCCTGTGAGTCCCCATCACCCCGAAGGGCATGCTGGCAACACAGGACAAGGGTTGCGCTCGTTGCGGGACTTAACCCAACATCTCACGACACGAGCTGACGACAGCCATGCACCACCTGTATACCGACCACAAGGGGGCACTATCTCTAATGCTTTCCGGTATATGTCAAGCCTTGGTAAGGTTCTTCGCGTTGCGTCGAATTAAGCCACATGCTCCGCTGCTTGTGCGGGCCCCCGTCAATTCCTTTGAGTTTTAGCCTTGCGGCCGTACTCCCCAGGCGGGGAACTTAATGCGTTAGCTGCGGCACCGACGACGTGGAATGTCGCCAACACCTAGTTCCCAACGTTTACGGCGTGGACTACCAGGGTATCTAATCCTGTTCGCTCCCCACGCTTTCGCTCCTCAGCGTCAGTAATGGCCCAGAGATCCGCCTTCGCCACCGGTGTTCCTCCTGATATCTGCGCATTTCACCGCTACACCAGGAATTCCGATCTCCCCTACCACACTCTAGCTAGCCCGTATCGAATGCAGACCCGAGGTTAAGCCTCGGGCTTTCACATCCGACGTGACAAGCCGCCTACGAGCTCTTTACGCCCAATAATTCCGGACAACGCTTGCGCCCTACGTATTACCGCGGCTGCTGGCACGTAGTTAGCCGGCGCTTCTTCTGCAGGTACCGTCACTTTCGCTTCTTCCCTGCTGAAAGAGGTTTACAACCCGAAGGCCGTCATCCCTCACGCGGCGTCGCTGCATCAGGCTTTCGCCCATTGTGCAATATTCCCCACTGCTGCCTCCCGTAGGAGTCTGGGCCGTGTCTCAGTCCCAGTGTGGCCGGTCGCCCTCTCAGGCCGGCTACCCGTCGTCGCCTTGGTGGGCCATTACCCCACCAACAAGCTGATAGGCCGCGGGCTCATCCTTCACCGCCGGAGCTTTCAACCCCCGCCCATGCAGGCAGGAGTGGTATCCGGTATTAGACCCCGTTTCCAGGGCTTGTCCCAGAGTGAAGGGCAGATTGCCCACGTGTTACTCACCCGTTCGCCACTAATCCACCCCGAAGGGCTTCATCGTTCGACTTGCATGTGTTAAGCACGCCGCCAGCGTTCGTCCTGAGCCAGGATCAAACTCTCCATGAATGTTTACCCGTAATCGGGTGCACACATCACTTAGAGCGGGCACGTCATGTCGGAATATGACCGACGCGCCACAACGTCCTCGCTGTGTTGTTGCCTGCAAGTGCTCCACGAGGAAGCCTCACAGGTCTTTTTCAAAGGAACCTCATCCACCGAAGTGGACGGGGTATCAACTTCTGGCGTTGATTTTTGGCACGCTGTTGAGTTCTCAAGGAACGGACGCTTCCTTTGTACTCACCCTCTCGGGCTTTCCTCCGGGCTTTCGTTCTGTGTTCTTGCGTTTCCGACTCTATCAGACTCTTTCGTGTCCGACTTCCTCGGCGCTTTCCAGGTTCTGCGCTTTCGCGCTTTCCCTTTCCGGCGATTCCGACTCTATCAGAAGTTCTCCACCGGATTTACCGGCTTCGGATTCCTGGATGAGGAGTCGACTGCGTCCCACCGGAATTCAATTCCTTGATTCCTCAGCAGGAGCGAGAGAGATTATAAACCGTCGCTGCCGGACCTGTCCAGCCCAGGCAACCGTTCAAATCTACCTCCCCGTCGCGGATGTGTCAACACCCGTTCTGGGACCTGTGGAGACTAGCAGCTCAGTGGGGTCCGGCGCACATCAGGCCGCCGTCGGGAGCGTCGCCGTGCGGTCGGCGGCCTCCACGTCGCCCGTCTCGCCGGCGCGGGAGGCCCTGCCGCCCAGGATGTAGACGTAGAGCAGGAAGGCGGCCTCGGCCACGACGCCAATGGTGACGCGAGCCCAGGTGGGCAGGCCCGACGGGGTCACGAAGCCTTCGATCAGGCCCGAGACGAACAGGACCACGGCGAGGCCGATGGCCATGCCGAGGGCGGCGCGGCCCTGTTCGGCGAGGGCGGCGCGGCGGGTGCGGGGGCCCGGGTCGATGACCGTCCAGCCCAGGCGCAGGCCCGTGCCCGCGGCGACGAAGACCGCCGTCAGTTCGAGCAGGCCGTGGGGGAGGATCAGGCCGAGGAAGACGTCGAGTCGGCCGGCGGAGGCCATCAGGCCGAGCCCGACGCCGAGGTTGGCCATGTTCAGGAAGAGGATCCAGAGCACCGGGATCCCCAGGAACGCACCCAGCACCAGGCAGATCGCCGCCGCCTGGGCATTGTTCGTCCACACCTTCGCGGCGAAGGAGCTCGCCGGGTGGCTGGAGTAGTACGTCTCGTACTCGCCGCCCGGCTTCGTGAGGGCCTGGAGGTCTTCGGGGGCCGCGATGGCGCCCTGGACCTCGGGGTGCGTGGCGATCCACCAGCCGATGAGCACGCCGAGCGCCGTGGAGATCAGCGCGGTCGGTATCCACCAGCGGCGGCTGCGGTAGACCGCTGCCGGGAAGCCCACGGTGAAGAAGAGGACCGCGTCGCGCCAGCCGGCGCGGCGGGTGCCCGTCACCGTGGCACGGGCCCGCGCGACCAGCTGGGTCAGCCGGCCGGTGAGCATCGGGTCCGGGGCGCTGGACTGGACGAGGGACAGGTGGGTGGAGGTGCGCTGGTAGAGGGCGACGAGTTCGTCGGCCTCGGCGCCGGTGAGCTTGCGGCCGCGGCCCAGGAGCTGCTCCAGGCGGTCCCATTCCGCGCGGTGTGCCGTCACGAAGACGTCGAGATCCATCCGGTTGCCGCTCCCCTGCCCCAGTGCCCCTGCTTCTGCCTGTTCCTCGTGTGGTCAGCTTGGCAGACTGAATGACGATGGGGCGGGGCAGGTCACGTGAAAGGTGATGTGGTGAGCGATCTGGTGACGGGGGACGCGGTCGTCCTGGGGTTGAGGCCGGCGAGGGTGCCGAGCCGGGCGCTGGCGATCGTCCTCGACCTGGCCGTGTACATCGCCGGGTACCTGATCCTCTCGGTCGGCCTGACCGTCGCGACCGCCTCGCTGGACGACGCCGCGCAGGCGGCCGTAGGCGTGGCCGGTTTCGTGCTGCTGCTGGTCGGCGTACCGATCGCGGTGGAGACGCTCAGCCACGGACGGTCCCTGGGCAAGCTCGCGTGCGGGCTGCGGGTGGTGCGGGACGACGGCGGGCCGATCCGGTTCCGTCACGCGCTGGTGCGCGGGGCCATGGGGGTCGTCGAGCTGATCATGACCTTCGGCGCGGTGGCGTGCATCGCTTCGCTGGTGTCGGCGCGCGGCCGGCGGCTCGGGGACGTCTTCGCGGGGACCCTGGTGATCCGGGAGCGGGTGCCGGGGACGCGGGTGATGCCGGTGCCTCCGCCGCCGCCCTGGCTGGCCGGGCGGTTCTCCGGACTGGATCTGTCGGCGGTGCCGGACGGGCTGTGGCTGGCGATCCGCCAGTACCTGACGCGGATGAACCAGCTGGATCCGCAGGTGGGTGCGGCGATGGCGGCGCGGCTCGCGGACGACCTGGTGTCCCGTACGGGGGCGCCGCCGCCGGCCGGGATCCCGGCGGCCGCGTTCCTGATGGCCGTGGTGCACGAGCGGCAGTCGCGGGACGCGGCGCGGGCTTTCGCCCCGGTGCCCCGGCACGTTTCCGGGCCTGTGCCTGCCGCGATGCCCGGCGCAGTTCCCGCCGCGGTGCCCGTCCCTGTGACGACCCCTGTGGCCACCCCCGCCCCCCTGACGGCTCCGCCCGTCGTACCCGCCGCGCCCTCGGCGCCGCCGCGCGCCGGCGGGTTCGCGCCGCCCGCCTGAGGGTTACTGCTCGAAGGTCGAGGGCGGGGTCTCCAGGTGCTCCAGCTCGATGCCCGGGGCGGACAGGACCACGTCGCCGGCGATGTGGACGGTATGGACCTCGCCGGTGTCCAGGGCGCTGACCTGGTACTCGTCCACCAGGAGCGGGCCGCTGTCGGTGGGGTGCTCCTCGCGGCGCAGCAGGGCCCAGGCCTGGTCGACCGTACGCGGGGCCAGGACCGGGTCGGTGAGGGCGAGGAGACGTACGCGGGTGGCCGGGGCGCCCGGGGTCAGGCGCAGCAGGCGGGCCGTCGCGATCAGGAAGGCCGGTGAGGTGCCCGTGAAGCCGGGGGCCTGGACGTTGCCCTCGGTGGCCTCTGCGCCGGTGGGGTCGGTACGGACCCAGGTGACGCCGTCGATGGCGGCTCCGCGGACCTGCCAGCTGGAGGCGTTCACTTCGAGGCGGATGGGCCGGCCCAGTTCGTCGACGGCCAGGTCGACGGAGCCCCGGTGGTCGCCGTTGGGGGCCGTCAGCTGGGAGACGTAGCGCCAGCCGGAGGGGCCGGGGGCGCAGTGGAAGTGCTCCTCGCCGAGAGGGGTGTGGTCGTGCGGGTCGTGGAGGGAGTAGCGGCCGCGCGGCATGACGATCCTTGGGTACGGGGCAGGCCCCCGGCGGAGGTGCCGGGGGCCTGCCTGAGGTGCTGCGGATCCGCGGGAGATCAGTAGCGGTAGTGGTCCGGCTTGTACGGGCCCTCGACGGGGACGCCGATGTAGTCGGCCTGCTCCTGGCGCAGGGTGGTGAGCCTGACGCCGAGGGCGTCGAGGTGGAGGCGGGCGACCTTCTCGTCGAGGTGCTTGGGGAGCACGTAGACGTCGGTCGGGTACTCGGCCGGCTTGGTGAAGAGCTCGATCTGGGCCAGCGTCTGGTCCGCGAAGGAGTTCGACATCACGAACGACGGGTGACCGGTCGCGTTGCCCAGGTTCAGCAGACGGCCCTCGGACAGCACGATCAGGACCTTGCCGTCGGGGAACTTCCACGTGTGGACCTGCGGCTTGACCTCGTCCTTCACGATGCCCTCAACCTTGGCCAGACCGGCCATGTCGATCTCGTTGTCGAAGTGGCCGATGTTGCCCACGATCGCCTGGTGCTTCATCTTGACCATGTCCGAGGCCATGATGATGTCCTTGTTGCCCGTGGTCGTGATGAAGATGTCCGCCGTCTCCACCACGTCGTCCAGCGTCGCGACCTGGTAGCCGTCCATCGCCGCCTGCAGCGCGCAGATCGGGTCGATCTCGGTGACGATGACGCGCGCGCCCTGGCCGCGCAGCGACTCCGCGCAGCCCTTGCCGACGTCGCCGTAGCCGCAGACGACCGCGACCTTGCCGCCGATGAGGACGTCGGTGGCGCGGTTGATGCCGTCGATCAGCGAGTGGCGGCAGCCGTACTTGTTGTCGAACTTCGACTTGGTGACGGCGTCGTTCACGTTGATCGCCGGGAAGAGCAGCGTGCCCTCGTCCATCATCTCGTAGAGGCGGTGCACACCGGTGGTGGTCTCCTCGGTCACGCCGCGGATCTCGGACGCGAGCTGCGTCCACTTCTGCGGGGCTTCGCCGAGGGTGCGGTTCAGCAGGGTGAGGATGTGCGCGTACTCCTCGGAGTCCGCCGTGGACGGGTCCGGGGCCGCGCCGGCCTTCTCGAACTCGACGCCCTTGTGGACCAGCAGGGTGGCGTCACCACCGTCGTCGAGGATCATGTTCGGGCCGCCGGTGGGGGTGTTCGGCCAGGTCAGCGCCTGCTCCGTGCACCACCAGTACTCCTCCAGCGTCTCGCCCTTCCAGGCGAAGACGGGGACGCCCTGCGGGTTCTCCGGGGTGCCGTTCGGACCCACCGCGATGGCGGCGGCCGCGTGGTCCTGGGTGGAGAAGATGTTGCAGGAGGCCCAGCGGACGTCGGCGCCGAGGGCGACGAGGGTCTCGATGAGCACGGCCGTCTGCACGGTCATGTGCAGCGAGCCGGTGATGCGCGCCCCGGCCAGCGGCTGGGCGGCCGCGTACTCGGCGCGGATCGACATCAGGCCCGGCATCTCGTGCTCGGCCAGCGTGATCTCCTTGCGGCCGAACGCGGCAAGGGAAAGGTCTGCGACCTTGAAGTCCATGGGTGCTGCTCCTCATGGTTCGAGAGGGTGGGTACGGCTGAGCCGTGCGCCTGCCGTGCCTGAGCAGCGGGCGGCGCACCGAGCACAGTCCGTCGGGGGCCCTCTCTCCCCTCGGCCGGTCGCGAGACCGCCCGACCGCCATCAGCAGCGACGCCTGACACTGATGACGAATCTACACCGATCAACGCGGCGCGCCCCAGTCGGCCGAGGGGGAATGTACGAAGGCCCCCGCGGGCTGCTGCTCGCGGGGGGCCTTCGGTTGTCCGTGGGTTACTTGGCGGCGTCCGGACGGTAGATGTCCGGCTCCAGGTAGATCACGCGGGCGATCGGGACGGCCTCCCGAATGCGCGCCTCGGCGGCGTCGATCGCGTGCGCCACCTGGGTCGCGGTCTCGTCGTGCTCGACCGCGATCTTGGCCGCGACCAGCAGCTCCTCCGGGCCCAGGTGCAGGGTGCGCATGTGGATCAGGCGGGTGACGGTGACCCCGTCGACGAGCGCGGTCTTGATCTTCTCGATCTCTTCGGTGCCCGCGGCCTCACCGAGCAGCAGGGACTTGGTCTCGGCGGCCAGGATGATCGCGATGACGATCAGCAGGGTGCCGATGCACAGGGTGCCGATGCCGTCCCAGACGCCGTTCTCGGTGAGCAGGGCGAGGCCGACGCCGCCGAAGGCCAGGACCAGGCCGACCAGGGCCCCGAAGTCCTCCAGGAGGACGACGGGCAGCTCGGGGGCCTTGGCCCGCCGGATGAACTGGGTCCAGGTCTGGCGGCCGCGGAGCTCGTTCGACTCCTTGATCGCGGTGCGGAAGGAGAAGGACTCGGCGATGATCGCGAAGACGAGCACGCCGATCGGCCAGTACCAGTCCTCGATGGGGTGCGGGTGCTGGATCTTCTCGATGCCCTCGTAGATGGCGAACATGCCACCGACGGTGAAGAGCACGATGGAGACGAGGAAGGCGTAGATGTAGCGTTCGCGCCCGTACCCGAAGGGGTGCTGCGGCGTCGCCTCGCGCTGGGCCTTCTTTCCGCCCAGGAGCAGCAGCGCCTGGTTTCCGGAGTCGGCCAGCGAGTGGACGCTTTCCGCGAGCATCGACGAGGAGCCGCTGAAGACGAATGCCACGAATTTGGCCACAGCGATGGCGAGGTTGGCGGCGAGTGCCGCCACGATCGCCTTGGTACCGCCCGACGCGCTCATGGGTGCAGGGTGTCCTTCCTAGCCGCTGACTACCGGCCGCACATTGTTGCAGCTGGCACCGGGGACGCTACGTCAGACCAGCACGGTGGCCCGGAAGACGGTACCCGTTCCGGACAGTTCGGCCTTTTCGCCCACCGGTACGAAGACCGACTCGCCGGGGGCCAGGGCCAGTTCGCCGACCCGCGGTGAACCCGCCGTGCAGAGCAGGATCTGCGGGGTGTCCCCGGGGAGCACGCGGGAGGCCGCACCGGGCGCCAGGAGGAAGCGGGAGAGCCGGAATTCGTCGATGGGGGTCTCGTAGACCTCCTCGCCCTCGTCCTCCGGGCGCAGCAGGTGCGGGTCGCCCGATTCCAGCTTGACGATCTTCATCAGCTCCGGCACGTCCACGTGTTTGGGGGTGAGTCCCGCGCGCAGCACGTTGTCGGAGTTGGCCAGCAACTCGACGCCGAGGCCCTGGATGTAGGCGTGCGGGATGCCCGCGCCGAGGAACACCGCCTCGCCCGGCTGGAGTCGGAAGTAGTTGAGCAGCATGGCCGCGATGACGCCCGGGTCGCCGGGGAACTCGTGGGCCAGGGTGGCGTACGGGGCGTACGGGCCGCCCAGGCGCTCGGCGGCGGCCGCGACCTCGGTGACGGTGTGGGCCATCTCCTCGCGGTCCGCGGTCAGGACGGCGGTGAGCATCTCGCGCAGCGCGGCGTCCTCGGGGTGGGCCCGCAGCAGGTCGGCGTACGGCTTGAGCGAGTCGACCCCGAGGCCTTCGAGCAGATCGGCGGACTGCTGCGGCGGCCGGAAGCCGCACAGTCCGTCGAACGGGGTGAGCGCGCAGAGCATCTCGGGCTTGTGGTTGGGGTCCTTGTAGTTGCGGTGGCCCGCGTCCATCGGGATCCCGCGGCGCTCCTCGTCCTCGAAGCCGGCCCTGGCCTGGGCGAGGTCGGGGTGGACCTGGAGGGAGAGGGGGGCGCCCGCGGCGAGGATCTTGAGGAGGAAGGGCAGCCGGGGACCGAACTTGGCGACGACGGCGGCGCCCAGCTCGCCCTCGGGGTCGGCGGCGATGACCTCCGACAGAGCCGTCTCTCCGGCGCCGCGGTCGACGCGGGAGGGGGCGCCCGGGTGGGCTCCCATCCACATCTCGGCCTGGGGCTCACCGGTGGGTTCCACGCCGAGGAGCGTGGGGATGGCGGTGGTCGACCCCCAGGCGTAGGGGCGGATCGTGTTCGTCAGGCGGTCCATCGTCGTCTTCCTGGATAGAGCCGGGTACGGACGTACCTCAGCTGTGACCCGCGGAAGCCAACGCCAGGTAGGCGGTGGCGAAATCCGTGACGGCGAGGAGTTCGGCGAGCTGTTCCAGCTCCACGCCCTCCTCCGGTTCGAGTTCGCTGACGGCCGTGTCGTGGCTGAGGGCGAGCTCGCGTGCGGCGGGGGCGGCGGTGAGGCCGCCGGCCGGCCGGTCACGCAGCAGGACGACGCGGGCGCGCAGGGCCTGGGGCTCTTCGACGCGGTCACGGAAGAAGTCTTCGGGGTCGGCGCCGGCGGCGAAGGAGCCGGCGAGCAGGACGCCGTGGGCGGGGAGCGCCTCGGGGAGCGCCGCGGACAGGGCGGGACGGCCCGCGAGCTCGGCGAGGGTGGCGGCGAAGCGCCGTCCCGCCGGTCCGGCTCCGGCGCCCTCGCTCCAGATGAGGGGGAGGGAGTCGGCCAGCTCGGCCGCGAGGGTCTTGGCCGGGTTGGAGTAGGTGGCGATGGCGGGCCCGCAGCGCTCGGCGGTGCGGTCGAGCCGGTCGGCGACGAGCTGGAGGGTGTCGGGGGCGGCGGAGATCAGGCCGACCTTGTCGAGGAGCACCAGCAGCGGCGTCAGCAGGGCCCACAGGGCGCCGGGTCCGGCCGCGGCGGACTCGTCGTACTCCTGGTACGGGGCCTTGGCCATCGGTACGAGGAGTCCGTGCGCGCCGTCCACCGCCTCGCTCAGCGGTGAGCGCTCGGGGGCGACGGCGACGACGCTGCAGCCGCGCCGGTACGCCTGCTCGGCGAGGACGCCGAGCCCGGGCTCGGTGCCGTCGGTGGTGGCGATGAGCAGCAGGTCGACGGGGCCGACCCAGCCGGGCAGGGCCCAGCGCAGGGCTCCGGCGGCGTGTGCGACGCCGGTGGGGTCCAGCCGGGTGACGGGCGCGGAGGCTCCGGCGAGGGCGCCGAGCAGGTCGGCGACGCCGGTGGCGGCCGTGCCGGGCCCGGCGATCAGGACGGAGCGTGGGCGGCCGTCCGGGTGAAGGTCGCCCAGGCCCGCCTCGGCCGCGTGCCGGGCCGCGGTGCGGACCCTGGCCCCGGCTTCGGCGGCGCCACGGAGCAGGCCCCGTCGGTCGGCGCGGGCGAGATCGTCCGGTGCGTCGAGGAGCGACTCGTCGAGCATGGTGGCCTCCGGCTGTTGTGTGACGGAACCAGTCTGCGCGTCTCGTGGTGCGGAGGGGAGCGGCGCGGCCTAGGCGGGGCGGCGGGCCTCGTCCACGAGGAGCACGGGGATGCCGTCCCGGACCGGGTAGGCGAGGCCGCAGTCCTGGCCGGTGCAGATCAGCTCGGGTGCCGTCTCGTCGGCCGACTTGTCCTCGAGGGGCGAGTGGCAGGCGGGGCAGGCGAGGATCTCCAGAAGACCGGCTTCGAGCGGCATGGGGCGCGTTTCCCTTCGAACATGCGGATTGGGCGTGGTCAGCGTACCGCCGAGTCACCTCCGGTGCGGTGTTGTGCCGTCCGGAGGTGCCGCGAGGGCGGGTGTGGCGCCGCGGCCCGGGCTCCGCGGGGCTCGATCCCGGCTCCCTGCCCCGGGGGGGGTGTCCCCGGGGGGGGGGGCCGGATGGCCTCGGCGCCGGGCAGGGCCGGATTCGCGCGGAGCGCGGTCCGGTCCCGCCCGGTCCGCGCGGAGCGCGGTCCGGTCCCGCCCGGTCCCGTCAGGCCCGGATGAGGGACAGGACCTCGTCGCGGACCTTGGCGAGGGTGGCCGTGTCGCGGGCCTCGACGTTGAGGCGCAGGAGCGGCTCGGTGTTGGAGGCGCGGACGTTGAACCACCAGTCGGCGCCGGTGGCGGTCAGGCCGTCCAGCTCGTCGAGGGTGACCCCGTCGCGGCTGCCGTAGGCCTCCTTGACGGCGGCGAGGCGGGCGGCCTGGTCCGCGACGGTCGAGTTGATCTCGCCCGAGCCGGCGTAGCGGTCGTAGGAGGAGACCAGCTCGGACAGCGGGCCGTCCTGGCCGCCGAGGGCCGCGAGGACGTGGAGCGCGGCGAGCATGCCGGTGTCCGCGTTCCAGAAGTCCTTGAAGTAGTAGTGCGCGGAGTGCTCGCCGCCGAAGATGGCGCCGGTCTTGGCCATCTCCTCCTTGATGAAGGAGTGGCCGACGCGGGTGCGGACGGGGGTGCCGCCGTTCTCCCGGACGACCTCGGGGACGGACCACGAGGTGATCAGGTTGTGGATCACAGTGCCGGTGCCGCCGTTGCGGGCGAGCTCGCGGGCCGCGACGAGGGCGGTGATCGCGGACGGGGAGACGCCCTCGCCGCGCTCGTCGACGATGAAGCAGCGGTCGGCGTCGCCGTCGAAGGCGATGCCGAGGTCGGCGCCCTCGGCGAGGACGCGGGCCTGCAGGTCGACGACGTTCTTCGGGTCGAGGGGGTTGGCCTCGTGGTTGGGGAAGGTCCCGTCCAGCTCGAAGTACATCGGTACGAGGTCCAGCGGGAGGCCCTCGAAGACGGTCGGGACGGTGTGGCCGCCCATGCCGTTGCCCGCGTCGACGACGACCTTGAGGGGGCGGACGGCGGTGAGGTCGACCAGGCCCTTGAGGTGTGCGGCGTAGCCGGTGAGGGTGTCCTGCTCGGTGATCGTGCCGGGGACGGTGCCGGCCGCGACGGCGGGCGCGCCCTCGTCGGACCACTTCTCGACCAGTTCGCGGATCTGGGAGAGGCCGGTGTCCTGGCCGACCGGGGCGGCGCCCGCGCGGCACAGCTTGATGCCGTTGTACTTGGCCGGGTTGTGCGAGGCCGTGAACATCGCGCCGGGCAGGTTCAGGGAACCGGAGGCGTAGTAGAGCTGGTCGGTGGAGCACAGCCCGATGAGGGTCACGTCGACACCGCGGGCGGCGGCGCCGCGGGCGAAGGTGGCGGACAGGCCCGGGGAGGAGGGGCGCATGTCGTGGCCGATCACGATCGCCGTGGCGCCGGTGACCTCGACGAACGCGGCACCGAACAGCTCGGCCAGGGACTCGTCCCACTCGTCCGGTACGACGCCCCGTACGTCGTATGCCTTGACGATGTTCGAAAGATCTGCGGCCACTGCCTGCCCTCCTGAAGGTCCTGTGCGGTTTGGCAAACCTACCCTGCCCACTGCGCTGCTCTTCAGGCGATCGGAGTGTCAGGAATCGGGCGAACGAAGGACGCGCAGGTGTCCGCGGCGGGTCTCGCCCGTGGCCGGGCCCCTTTGGCCGGGACCTCCCCCGGAGTCCTTCCGGGCGGTTCCCCAGGCCTCGGCGGCGCGCTCGGGCGGGCGAGCCGCCTCGCGTACGGCGTTGGCGAGGGCTTCGAGGTCGTCGCCGCTGGGGCGCGACGGCGCGGAGCCGTCGGACAGGCGGACGACTTCCCAGCCGCGCGGGGCGGTCAGGCGCTCGGAGTGCTCGGCGCACAGGTCGTAGCAGTGGGGTTCGGCGTAGGTGGCGAGCGGGCCGAGAACTGCGGTCGAATCGGCGTAGACGTACGTCAGTGTCGCGACGGCAGGGCGGCCGCACGCGGTGCGCGAACAACGACGTACAAGGCTCACGACGTTGGACGGTACCGCACTCTTGACCGGGCCGCGACGACTCTCCCGCCGCTCACTCCCCCGTGTCGTACCGGGAGATACCCTGCGGGGGTGACCGACAGCCCTCTGACTTCCCGTCCCGCAGAGCCCCCCGCCGAGCCTCGGCCGCGCCGGCGGGACCGGCACGGGCGCGGGATGCGCGGGCCGGTGGCGCCGCCGCAGGTGCCGCTGTCGGCGAGCCGGTCGGAGCTGTTCGGGGACCTCGTACGGGACTCCGTGGAGCGGCTGGAGCGGCGCTGGCCGCAGCTGGCCGAGGTGGAGTTCCTGGTCGGTGACGTGCCGGGGCCGTCGGGTGGCGCGGACGGCGGCTGGAATGACGAGGCGGTGCCGCTGGGCGCGGTCGCGGAGTCCCGCCAGGGCCGGCCGGCCCGGATCGTGGTCTTCCGCCGGCCGGTGGAGATCCGCACCAAGACGCGGGACGAGAAGGCGCTGCTGGTCCACGAGATCGTGGTGGAGCAGGTGGCGGAGCTGCTGGGACTCTCGCCGGAGACCGTGGACCCGCGCTACGGCCAGGACTGAGCGGCCTCGGGGAAGTAGGGCACGTCCCCGAGGCCGCTTGGGTCCTGCCGGGTCCTGTCGTAGCGCGGGGCCGGGCGGTCAGCGGGTCAGGGGTCAGCGGGTCAGGACCGACAGGTCCTGCGTCGCTCGGGGGACCGAGACCGTGGAGTGGTCGTCCGACAGGGTCTGGACGGTGAACATCGCGATGCCCTCGTGCGGGAGGGACAGGGTGCGGGCCGCGTGGACCGGGCCGCCGGAGAGGGTTTCGACGGTGAGGGCGTAGGAGCCTTTGGCGCCTGCCGGGGCCACGGCCACCGTCTGGGTGGTGCCCGCCTTGACGGTCACCTCCTGGGAGGACGCCTCCCCGCCGCCGGTGCCCGGCGAGGCCGTCACCTTGACCTTCGCGTCCTTGTCGCCCACCGCCGTCAGCGACAGGACGGTCGCGTTCTCCTCGGGCCGGTTGTCGGCCACGGTCGCCCGCGTGCCCACCGGCCCGGAGGCGGGGACGAAGCCCAGATCCTGCTTCGCGCCGGAGCCGCGCACCACCCGTACCGCCGCGACCAGCGGGGCGGCCTTCTTGGCGTCCACCGGCGTCAGCAGCAGTGAGCCCGGCTCGCCGCGGGTCACGTCCTTGAGGTCCACGCTCGCCGTCATACCGGCCTTGACGTGCAGTTGTTCGTTGCCCGCCGGGGTGATGGTGCCGCCGGGCCCGGCCAGCCGGATCTTCACGTCCGCGTCGTCCTCGCCGGGTACGAAGGCGACCAGCCTGACGGAGGCGGCGTCGGCCGGGATGCCCGGCAGGACGAGGGAGCCCGCCGGGTCGGTGGCGGCGGGCAGCCAGTCGGCGCCCACGCCTTCCTCGCCGACCTGCACGGAGGCGCCGACCCGGCCTGCCCGGGTCGTCACGTGGGCGGTGGCGTCCGCGAGCTGCGCCCCCGGGATCAGGGAGGAGAGCAGGACGGACTTGCTGGACTTGGGGTCGATGCGGATGTTCTCGCTGGTGCCCGCGTCGGGCTTGGCCACGCCGTCCGGGCCGAAGAGCTTGATGTCGACGACGGCGGCGGCGTCGTCGGGGTTGGTGAGGTGTACGTAGTCCTCGCGTCCCTTGGCGGTGCTCACCGCGGGGAACCAGAAGTCGGTGCCGGGAGCGGTGCAGCCGGCGCCGAGGACGCCCCGGGCCCGGCCGACGGAGACCTTGGTGGTCAGCTGCGCGGTCCAGCCGGGGGCGAGGATCCCATCGGCGCTGCCGGTGAGCGCGGGGGCGTCGGCGCCGGAGGCGGTGGCCCCGAAGGGCTTGCCCGCCTCCTTGGGCTCCAGCACCGGCTTGGCGTCCTTGGTGGCGCCGAGCAGCCGGGCCGAGCCCTTGCCCTCGGCGGATCCGGCCGAGCCGGGGGTGAACGCCGTGTACGTGGTGTCCGCGATGTCCGAGGAGCTCGGCGCCGGGCAGACCAGCAGGGACCGCTCCACCGGCATCCGGGCGGCGGCCGCGGCCTTGCCGTCGGCCGCGGTGCCCTCGGCGGCGGGGGCCGTGAGGGCGGCGACGGCGGTGAGGGCGGCCAGCGCCGCGGTCACGGCCGCGAGCGTCAGGGGTGCGCGCTGCTTCACTGCTGGGGGCTCCCGTCCGGACGCGGGTCGTACTGTCCGTAGGTGTCGTACGGGTAGGGGTACTGCTGCTGGTCCGGGTCCTGGACCGGCTGCTGTTGCTGCGGGAACGGGTACTGCTCGTACCCCGGCGCCTGACCGTACGGCTGCGCCTGCGGCTCGTAGGCGTAGCCGCCCTGGTCCGGGTGGGGCTGGTAGGCGTACGCGTCCTGCCCGTACGCCTCTTCGCCGTACACCGGCTGCGCCGGGATGTCCGCGTACGGGTCGGCGGCCACGGCGGCCTCGACCGGTACGGGGGCGGGCGCGGCCTGTTCGCGCAGGCGGCGGGCGCGGCGGCCCTCGCCGGCCTCGCCCGGGCCGGGCTGGGCGGGGATCACGGCCTCTTCCTCGGGCAGGTCGTCGTCGAGCCGTTCGCGGCGGCCGGGCAGGGCCATGACGAGCAGGACCAGGGCGAGGACGCCCTGCGCCCAGTGCCAGACGGTGCGCACGAGGGAGTGCTCGTGGACGAGGTCGAGGCGGCCGGCGTCGGCGGGCAGTTCGAAGCCCTGTGCCCAGCCGTCGAGGGTCTTCGGCTTGAGGGGCTTGCCGTCGAGGGTGGCCCGCCAGCCGGAGTCGGCGCGGTCGGCGATGCGCAGCACGCGGCCCGCCTCACCGGCCGGGATCTTGCCGTGGGCCTCGACGGGACCGGCGGCGACCGGGATCGGGGCCTCGCCCTGCTTGCCGGAGACGATGACGGCGCGCGGCAGCCAGGGCTCGACGCCCCAGAGCGCGGTGCCGTCCTGCTGGTGGCGCCGGCTGAGCCCCGGGGTGGCGTCGAGGACGCGGCGGATGTCCTCGGGTCCGCCGGGGCGGAACATGACGAAGCGGATGGCGTAGGCGCTGAGCTGGCTGGACTGGTCGGCGCCGGAGCCGGCGACGAGGTTGGAGACGACCTTGTCGAGGCGGGGGTCGCTGCCGGTGCGGGCGGCGGTCTCGGCGTCGCCGAGGCGGCCGCCGGAGCCGCGGACGAGGCTGTAGGAGACGGTGGCGGGCTGGTCCACGGCGAGGATCAGGGTGCGGGTCTGGTTGTCGTCACCGCCCGCCTCGGCGACGAAGGCGGGCACCTGCACCGGGTCGCGGCGCTGGAGCGGGCCGTCGGCTCCGGCGATGAGCCAGCCGGCCGCGGTGAGGAGCGGTCCGGCGGCGGCGGTGAGGGCGATGAGCGCGGCCAGCGGCTGGCGCCAGCCGAAGTTGCGGGCGGCGACCCGCTCCCTGGCGCCGTCCGCGCCGAGCGCGGCGGCCACCAGCAGGGCGAGCCCGTAGACGAGGGTGGCGGGTCCGGCCCAGGCGGTCCGGTTGAGGAGGACGGCGAGGAGCAGCCCTGCGAGGGCGGTGGCCCAGGCGGCGCGGACGGCGAACCGCCGGTCGGTCCGCAGCAGGGCGCCCAGGGCGGCGAGGACGATGCCGAGCAGCAGCACGCCGCCGGTGGTGCCGGGGCCGCCGGGGCTGGTGCCGAGCAGGTCCAGGGCGGAGGCGGAGCCGGCTCCGTAGGGCAGTCCGGCTTCGTGCAGGAGGCTGCCGGGGTGTGTGAACAGGCCCAGCGACCAGGGGGCGAGCACGAGGACGGGGACGGCGAGGCCGGCGATCAGCCGCGGTCCGTACGTCTTCCACTGCGCTCGGCGCATGACCAGCGCGGCGGCCCCGAGGGCGGCGGCGAGCGGCCACACGACGGGGGTGAAGGCGGTGGCCACGGTCAGCAGGAGGGTGTACGTCCACACCGCGCGCCAGCTCGTCCGCTCCCCGTCGGCTGCGCCGAGGGCGAAGGCGGCGACGGCGGAGCGGGCGATCAGCGGGAGCAGGACGGCGAGCACGGCGGTGCCGAGGCGGCCGCCGGCGAGGGCTCCGGTGACGGCGGGGAGGAAGGCGTAGGCGACGGCGGCCCAGGCGCGCAGCAGCCGGGAGGCGACGAGCGGCCGGGAGGCGAAGTACGCGGTGAGTCCGGCGAGCGGGACCGAGCCGACGAGCAGCAGGGTCAGGGCGGCCTGGGTGGAGCCGAAGAGCAGGGTGGCGAGGGCGCCGAGGACGGCGATGTATGGGGGTGCGGCGGCGGTGGAGCCGGTGGAGACGGGCTGCCAGCCGTCGGTGTAGGCACGCCAGAGCTCGAAGCCGCCGTCGGGGGCGGGGAGCAGGGCGCCGCCCATGAGGGAGCCGCCGCCGATGAGGGAGCGGCAGGCTGCGAGGGAGACGAGCAGGAGGAGGCCGAAGAGGACGGGCGCGGGGTTGCGGGCGATCCGCTTGAGGCGCGCGAACCGCTCGGTGTCCCGGAAGTCGTCCTCGCCGGGCGCGTTGAGGATGCTGCCGCCGCCGTGCCGGCCGGCGGGGGCGGCCTCGGAGTCGCGGCCGTCGGCGAAGTAGCCGGCGAGCTGTTCGGCGTTGGCCCGCAGGGAGGCGCCCGGCGGGGGGAAGAGCGGGCGCAGGTCCGCGGCGGGGACGACGGGTCGGCGGCGGCGCTTGCGGGCGGCGAGGATCCGGCCCGGGCGGAGCAGGGTTGCCAGGAGGCCGGTGAACTCGTCGACGGCCTGGCCGGGGGCCTTGCCGATGAGGTAGGCGAGGGTGCGCAGCACGGTGCCGAGCAGGACGCGCAGCAGGACGTAGGGCAGGGCGCGGCCGGAGCTGTTGGCGAGCATCGTGTAGACGGCGCCGGCCTTGTCGACGCGGTGCGGGCTCGCGCTCGTACGGCCCGCGCAGTCGACGGTGCGGCGTTCGCGGGCGGAGGCCTCGGCGTGGCGCATGACGGCGTCGGGGGCGACGAGGACGGTGTGGCCGGCGCTCTGGGCGCGCCAGCAGAGGTCGACGTCGTCGCGCATCAGGGGCAGGCGTCTGTCGAAGCCGCCGAGCTCGTCGTAGACGTCGCGGCGCACCAGCATGCCCGCCGTGGAGACGGACAGGACGGGGCGGACCTGGTCGTGCTGGCCCTGGTCCTGTTCGCGGCGGTCGAGTCCGGTCCAGCGGCGGCCGCTGCGGGCGATGGTGACGCCGGCTTCGAGGAGCTGCTTCTTGTCGTACCAGCCGCGCAGCTTGGGGCCGATGACGGCGGCGTCGGGGTTCTCCTCGGCGACGCGGAGCAGCTCGGTGAGGGCGTCGGGCTCGGGCGCGCTGTCGTCGTGCAGGAGCCAGAGCCACTGGACGGGTTCGCCGTGGGGGAGGTCGGGCAGGTCGTACGCGTCGTCGCGCCAGGTGCGGCTGACGGGGTCCCAGCCGCTGGGGCGCTTGAGGTACGGGAGGTCCTCGGGGGTCAGGGTGCCCGCGTTGCGGGCGGATTCGTCGACGGCGGTGCCGAATCCGGTGCGGCGGGCGAGGTGCAGGACGCGGTCGTCGCCGAACGCCTCGGTGAGCAGCCGCGCGGAGTCGTCGGCGCTGCCGGTGTCGGCGGCGACGTGGTTCTGCGCGGGGCGTTCCTGGCCGAGGAGGCCGGCGAGTGTCCGGGGCAGCCAGCGGGCGCCGTCGTGGGCGACGAGGACCGCGGTGACGACGTGCCGGGGGAACTCGGGTGTGGCGGGGGCCTGGTAAGAGGCCGTCGACTGGCTGTGCGGGGACATCGCGCTACTGGCCCTCCGGCCTGGGGGTCCTCCCGGACGGAGTCCGGGGGGAGGGTCCGGGGGTGGTGTGCCCTCGGAGGCTGCTGGACAGCGCCACACTAACGGCTGGAAAAGCGACGGTCCGCCTCCTGCGGGGAAGGTGCAGGAGGCGGACCGTTTGCTCTGCTCGGTACGTTGCGGGCCGGGCAGTTCGATATGTCGTGCGATGTGCGATAGGTGCGGAAGGTACCTGTTGGGAAGCGTCCCGGGCGTATCAGACCGCTGCCTTTTTCAGCCGGCGGCGCTCGCGCTCGGACAGACCGCCCCAGATGCCGAATCGCTCGTCGTTGGCGAGGGCGTACTCAAGGCATTCGGAGCGGACCTCGCAGGCGAGGCAGACCTTCTTGGCCTCGCGGGTGGAGCCGCCCTTCTCGGGAAAGAAGGACTCGGGGTCGGTCTGGGCGCACAGAGCGCGCTCCTGCCAGCCGAGCTCCTCGTCCGCCTCCTCGACCAGCAGTTCCTGAAACAGCTCGGTCATGTGCGCCCCTCGCTCTGTCTATGCGTCCCCGTGGTGGCGTCGTCACTGATTGCTACGTAACGACACGAGTGAAATTACAAGTGCGTGGCTCCGGAGCAGTCAAGCCGAGATCTGCTATTGGGCCCCTTATTCACTCTGCGGAACCAAGCCTATGCAGAAAGTGTTCATATCGCCAAAAATCGTGACACATGCAACGGGCGTCACATGATGCCCGCCTTTACCCGTAATCCACGCGCCACCCCGGGGCAGGGTTGCGATCCAGCCAAAGAAGCGGCGCAGATCACATTCCGGTCACGAAGCTGCGGGTGTGGTTTGAACTCGGTTGCAGCGCCACATCCCCGGACGCCGACTGCACAAACCTTTCTCCGTGCACAGCAACCGGATGAGGTGAAACTTTTCCGCCAAACCGGACATTGGGTTGACAGTCCGACCCCCGACCCGCTCTCCTTGTTCTCATGTCAGCGACCGCAGCCACCACCCGGACCCCCATTCGTGGGTTCCTGTGCGCTGCCCAGGTTCGCTGTTGCTGTTGCAGCTGTTGATGCCTCCGGAGCTCCGACTCCGTACCGGCTCCAGCCCGCCCCCGCAGCAACCGCCAGCACCACTGACATCCGTCGAGGTATCCCCACGATGAACAGCGCCAGCACCCCCACGTACGCCGAGAGCGACCTCCAGATCGCCGGCGACATCCTCGCCGTCCAGCACCTCCTCCAGCCCGCCCGCGAGCACCCGGCCACCGTCGCCGAGTTCGTCGGCCTCGCCCGCTCCATCGCCGAGGACCGCGCCTCCTGGGAGCACCTCGTCCAGTACGACGCCACCACCCGCTGGTACCACCGGCTGCGCACCGGCCCCGGCTACGAGGTGTGGCTGCTCAGCTGGGTCCCCGGCCAGGGCAGCGGCCCGCACGACCACGGCGCCTCCTCCGGCGTCCTGACCGTCCTCGAAGGCGAGCTCACCGAACACCACACCCGCGGACGGCTCGCCCTCGGCGCCGGCTCCCAGCGGGTCTTCGCCCCCGGCTACGCCCACGAGGTCGTCAACGACACCCTCGAAGGCGCCGTCAGCCTGCACGTCTACTTCCCCGGCCTGACCGAGATGCCGATGCACAGCTGCTCCCCGGCGCGCCAGGAGTCGGTCCCCGCCTGACCGCGGCCCTGCGGCCTGACAGACTTCGGCGCATGCGCATTGTTGTTCTGGCCGGCGGTATAGGCGGCGCCCGGTTCCTCCGCGGCCTCAAGGTCGCAGTCCCCGACGCGGACATCACGGTCATCGGCAACACCGGTGACGACATTCACCTGTTCGGGCTCAAGGTGTGCCCCGATCTGGACACGGTGATGTACACCCTCGGCGGTGGCATCAACGAGGACCAGGGCTGGGGCCGTACCGACGAGTCCTTCACCGTCAAGGAGGAACTCGCGGCGTACGGGGTCGGGCCCACCTGGTTCGGCCTCGGCGACCGCGACTTCGCCACCCACATCGTCCGTACGCAGATGCTCGGCGCGGGCTACCCGCTGAGCGCCGTCACCGAGGCCCTGTGCGACCGCTGGCAGCCCGGGGTACGGCTGCTGCCCATGTCCGACGACCGGGTCGAGACCCACGTCGCGATCACCGATCCCGCCACCGGCGAACGGCGGGTCGTCCACTTCCAGGAGTACTGGGTCCGGCTGCGCGCCGCCGTGGACGCGGAGGCCGTCGTCCCCGTCGGGGCCGAGCAGGCCAAGCCCGCGCCGGGCGTGCTGGAGGCCGTCGCGGCCGCCGACGTGATCATCTTCCCGCCGTCGAACCCGGTGGTCTCGGTGGGGACGATCCTCGCCGTGCCCGGCATCCGGGAGGCCGTGGCCGCCGCCGGGGCGCCCGTCGTGGGCCTCTCCCCCATCGTCGGGGGCGCGCCGGTGCGCGGAATGGCGGACAAGGTGCTGGCCGCGGTCGGCGTGGAGGCCACGGCCGCCGCGGTCGCCCGCCACTACGGGACCGGGCTGCTCGACGGCTGGCTGGTGGACACGGCCGACGCGGACGCCGTCGCCGAGGTCGAGGCCGCCGGGATCTCCTGCCGCGCGGTGCCGCTGATGATGACCGACCTGGAGGCCACCGCGGAGATGGCCCGGGCGGCGCTGGAACTGGCGGAGGCCTCGCGGTGACCGACGCGCACGCCTCCGCCGCGCCCGTTCCCTCCTACGAGGTACGGGCCGTCGAGGGCATACCCGAGGTCAGGCCGGGCGACGACCTGGCGAAACTGATCACGGTGGCCGCGCCCGACCTGCGGGACGGGGACGTCCTGCTGGTCACCTCGAAGATCGTCTCCAAGGCCGAGGGCCGGATCGTGGCGGCGGACTCGCGCGAGGACGCCATAGACGCGGAGACCGTACGCGTGGTCGCGCGCCGGGGTCACCTGCGGATCGTCGAGAACCGGCAGGGCCTGGTGATGGCGGCCGCCGGGGTCGACGCCTCCAACACCGCCCCCGGCACGGTGCTGCTGCTGCCCGAGGACCCGGACGCCTCGGCCGCCGCGATCCGCGCGGGGGTGCGCGACGTCCTCTCCGTGGACGTGGGCGTGGTCGTCACCGACACCTTCGGGCGGCCCTGGCGCAACGGGCTCACGGACGTGGCGATCGGCTCGGCCGGAGTGCGGGTCCTGGACGACCTGCGGGGAGGCACGGACGCGCACGGAAACGCCCTGAGCGCGACGGTCGTGGCGACCGCGGACGAGCTGGCCGCCGCCGGCGACCTGGTCAAGGGCAAGGCGGCCGGGCTGCCGGTGGCCGTCGTCCGCGGGCTGGCCCACGTACTCGGCGAGGGCTCCGCGGCGCGCGACCTGGTGCGCACCCCGGCCGACGACATGTTCCGGCTGGGCACCTCGGAGGCGGTACGGGAGGCCGTGACGCAGCGCCGTACCGTACGGGCCTTCACGGCCGAGCCGGTGGACCCGGGCGCCGTACGGCGGGCGGTGGCGGCGGCCGTGACGGCGCCCGCCCCGCACCACACGACGCCGTGGCGGTTCGTGCTGCTGGAGTCCGAGGCCTCGCGGGTGCGGCTCCTGGACGCGATGCGGGACGCGTGGATCGCGGACCTGCGGTCGGACGGCAAGTCCGAGGAGTCCATCGCCAAGCGGGTGCGGCGGGGTGAGGTGCTGCGCGGCGCGCCGTACCTGGTGGTGCCGTGCATGGTGACGGACGGCTCGCACGACTACGGGCACGCCCGCCGGGACGCGGCGGAGCGCGAGATGTTCGTGGTCGCGATGGGCGCGGGCGTGCAGAACTTCCTGGTGGCGCTGGCCGGGGAGCGGCTGGGCTCGGCGTGGGTGTCCTCGACGATGTTCTGCCGGGACGTGGTCCGGGAGGTGCTGGGGCTGCCGGAGGACTGGGACCCGATGGGGGCGGTGGCCGTGGGTCACGCGGCCCAGCCGCCACGGGAGCGGCCCTCGCGGTCCGCCGCGGACTTCATCGAGGTGCGGTAGCCGGATCGGTCAGCGCTGCCGGAGCTGACGGAGCTGTCAGAGCCTTCCGATGTCCGTCCGGGGCATGCGGGGCATGCGGCGGGGCGGCGTGTGACCGGCGAGGAGGATGAGGCGGGCGGCGCGGTGGCGCTGGCCCGCGTACGGGGCGAGGAGCTCCAGCATGGCGGCGTCGTCGGCGTCGCGGTCCCCGGCGAGGGCGTAGCCGATGATGCCGGGGAGGTGGAGGTCGCCGGTCGTGACGGCGTCGGGGTCGCCGTTGCTGCGCTGGAGGGTCTCGGCGGAGGTCCACGGGCCGATGCCGGGAACGGCCTCCAGCCGTCGCGCGGCCTCGGGCAGGGCCATGGCGGCCGCTTCCTCCAGGCGGTTCGCCACGCGGGCGGCCCGGACGATCGCCGCGGCGCGCTTGGCGTCGACCCCGGCCTTGTGCCAGTCCCAGGACGGGATCATCGCCCAGGTGCGGGCGGTGGGCATGACGTGCAGGCCGAGGTCCTGCGGACCGGGGGCGGGCTCGCCGTACTGGCGTACGAGGCGGCGCCAGGCGCGGTAGGCCTCGTCGGCGGTGATCTTCTGCTCCAGCACGGTGGGGATCAGGGACTCCAGGACCAGGCCGGTACGGGTGAGGCGCAGACCCGGGCGGCGGCGGTGGCTGGCGTGCACGAGGCGGTGGCGGGGGACGAAGACGGCGGGGTCGTCGCCGGCGCCGAGGAGCGCGGGCAGCTGTTCGAGGATCCAGTCGGCGCCGGGGCCCCAGGCCTCGGCATGCACTTCCTGGCCGGGCCGCCCGGCCAGGCGCAGGGTGGCGGGGCCGTCGGGGGTCCGGGTCGCCCTCCAGACCGAGCCGTCGGGGGTGGTGCGGAAGGTGGGGTCGGCGGGGCCCCGTCTGAGCGGGCCGAGGGTGAGCCCGAGGTCGACCGGCCCCTCGGGGGTCCACCGGCGTTCCTTGGCGCCCGCGCCGACCGGTCGCCCCTGCCCGGCGGGCACGGCGGTCCGGCCGCCGCGCACGGTGGTGCGGGTGAGGGGATCGACGGGGTCGAAGCGGCCGGCCATGCGTCGAGCGTAGCCCTGCGGGGCTCCGGCCCACCCCGCCCCCTTCTCCCCCGGCCACCGCCGGGTGCCCCCGGAAACAGGGACCCGGGCCCGGACCCGCGGCCCGGGCCCGAGTCCGGACGCAGCCCTGGTGGCTACGGGCGGCCCTGGAGCTTCGCCGATGAGGTGCGGGTCGTCGGGAGTTTGCCGTAGAGCTTCTTGCCCGGGCATTCGGTCGCGAAGCCGTCCCGGTGGCCCGAGATCACGTTCATCTTCACGTTCGTGCCCTTGGTGTAGAGGTTGCCGCCGCCCGACCTCAGGGTGGTCTTCGCGCGCGGGTCCCTGCCGAAGAGGCCGAGCTTCCAGGCCGTGAGGCGGGCGATCGCGTCGACCGCCGCCGCGGGGGGCGCCGTGGAGGTGTACGTGCCCAGCACCGCCACGCCCATGCTGTCGGTGTTGAAGCCCATGGTGTGCGCGCCGAGCACCGGCCTGGAGACTCCGCCCGCGCGGCCCTCGTACACCGTGCCGCACTTGTCGACGGCGAAGTTGTAGCCGAAGTCGCGCCAGCCGCTGCTGAGTACGTGGTAGCGGTACAGGCTGCGCAGCACCGCCGGGGCGTCCTTGCAGGCGTAGTTGTTGCCCGAGGCGCTGTGGTGGACGAAGGCCGCCTTCACGGTGTTCGTGTAGACGAAGCCGGGCTCTCGCAGGCTCTCGTCCGCGCCCCACCCCCTGCGCGTGACGATCCGCGGGCGCGGACCGATGAACGGGGCGGCCGCCTCGCTCAGTTCACCGTCACTCGCGTAGATCGCGTCGGCGGTGGAGTCGGCCTTGTCGAGGGCGATGATCTCGTTCGCGCCCAGCTCGGCGTGCGGGAGGTTCGCCGCGGAGGACTCGGCCATCTCCATCGTCAGGCCGTCTCCCTTGTCGTCGCCCACGGGGCCGCCGTTCTTGCCGTCCGGCCCCGCGCCGGGCGCCTCCGCGCCCGGGTCGACCAGCTCGATCCGCATGCCCGTGGGCAGCCGGGACGGAGCGCGGGTGGACGGTGCCGCCGGTTCCGCCTGGACGCGGACCTCCACGCCGTCGGACTCGCCGACCCACAGCGGGGCGGTGGCGCCGCGGACCCGGCCGGAACCTCTCTCCACCGCGTCGGGGTCGGCCGCGTGCTCGCTGTTGTGGGTCTCGACGTCCTGCCAGCCGGACCAGGCCGAGGTCTTCGCCGAGCGGGTACGGACCTGGACCCGGCCGTGGAGCTCGGTGGCGACGTCGTCCCAGACGACGCCGACCAGCGAGAACGTCTTGACCTCACGTGCGGCCAGGCCCTGTGCCTCGGGGAGGCGGGGCGAGGCGCTCATGCCGGGAACGCCGGGGGTCCGGTCCGCCGAGGGTCCCAGCGGGACGAGCGGCAGCGACTGGGTGGTCCCGGCGGGGGTGACCGGGGAGGCCTCTGCCAGGGCCGGAGTAGGGAGCGCGACGGGGAGGGCCAGTGCGGCAGCCGTCACGACGCCGATCGAGGAAGCAAGGAATCCACGCATGAAAAGGATGGTGAGTACGCTCAGCGCCCGGCGCCATCCGGGAACTGACGCTCCGTCTGGTGACACGCCGACACCCCTCCCCCGTACGGCGCAGTCACGGGCCACCGGACGGAGGACGCGCCCGCGTAACCTGGGCCGGGTGAACTCCACTGACCGCACCCCTGCCGACCTGCTGCGATCCGCGCTCGCCGCCGATCCGGGCCGCCCGCTCGTCACCTTCTACGACGACGCCACGGGCGAGCGCGTGGAATTGTCCGTCGCCACCTTCGCCAATTGGGTGGCCAAGACCGCGAATCTGCTCCAGGGCGACCTGGGCGCCGGGCCCGGTGACCGGCTCGCGCTGATGCTGCCGGCGCACTGGCAGAGTGCCGCCTGGCTGCTCGCCTGCGCCTCGGTCGGGGTCGTCGCCGAGGTGGGCGGCGACCCGGCCGGTGCCGACCTCGTCGTCAGCGGGCCGGACTCGCTGGAGGAGGCCCGGGCCTGCTCCGGGGAGCGCGTGGCGCTCGCGCTGCGGCCGCTGGGCGGGCGGTTCCCGCAGCCGCCGGCCGGGTTCGCGGACTACGCGGTGGAGGTGCCGGGGCAGGGCGACCGGTTCGCGCCGTTCGCGCCGGT
The DNA here is from genome assembly GCF_036203305.1 of Streptomyces sp. NBC_00190. Lineage (GTDB taxonomy): Bacteria > Actinomycetota > Actinomycetes > Streptomycetales > Streptomycetaceae > Streptomyces. Next base: position 3,336,985 of record NZ_CP108131.1, read on the forward strand.
GGACCCCGAGGGGCCCGGGCTGGTCGTCGGCGGCCAGGAGCTCTCGTACGCGGAGCTGACGGACCGCGCCCGCGAGGACGCGGCGAGGCTCGGCCTCGGGGAGGGCTCCCGGGTGCTGAGCGGGCTCGGCTACGACACGTGGGACGGCCTCTCGGCCGGGCTCTACGCCGCACTGGCGTCGGGCGGATCCGTGGTGCTGTGCCGGAACCTGGACCGGCTGTCGAAGGACGCGCTGGCGCAGCGGATCGAGAGCGAGCGCGTCACCCACACGGTCTGATCCCCGCCTGACCGCCGCCTGACCGCCTTCGGCCCGCCGTCGGCCCGCCCGTCACCCGGACTGGCCAACGGCGGAAACGGGCGATTTGTCACCCGCATGGCTCTAGACACGCCCCTGCCCCCGGGCCGCTGCCACAGCCCAGGGGCAGGATCGGCAGTGGCCGCACTCACCCGTACGGCCCGCGGTCGCAGCGGCGAGAGGTAGACGCCAGTGACGGACAGCGCAGGCATACCAGGCGGAAAGCAGACGGCCGCGGGCTCCCCGAAGCCTCCGCGCAGCCGTCGGCGCCGGCTGTTGCGCTGGATCGGGGTCGGGGCGACCGCCGTGGTCCTGGCGGGCTCGGCCACCGGGTGGTGGCTCTACCGCAAGCTCGACGGGAACATCACCGAGGACGCTTCGGCGGAGGCCGAGCTGCGGCGCTACGAGCGCGACCGGCCGGCGCACCTCGCGAGCGGCGCCCAGAACATCCTGCTGATCGGCTCGGACTCGCGCTCGGGCAAGGACAACGCCCGGTACGGGCAGGACCAGAGCGGGCAGCGCTCGGACACCACCATCCTGCTGCACCTGCCGGCGGACCGGCTGAGCGCGACGGCCGTGTCGATACCGCGGGACCTGATGACGGACATCCCCGCCTGCCTGATGGCGGACGGAAGGCGCACCCGCGAACAGTTCGCCCAGTTCAACTGGGCCTTCCAGTGGGGCGGGGCCGCCTGCACGATCCGTACGGCCGAGAAGCTCACCGGGATCCGGATCGACCACCACATGGTGATCGACTTCGGTGGCTTCAAGCAGATGGTCGACGCCATAGACGGCGTGGAGGTCTGCCTCAAGCAGCCGGTCAACGACTCCGAGGCCAAACTGAGGCTGCCCGCCGGGCGGCAGACCCTCCAGGGCGAGCAGGCGCTCGGCTTCGTGCGCGCCCGCTACAGCCTGGGCAACGGCAGCGACACGGAACGGATGGAGCGCCAGCAGCAGTTCCTCGGCTCGCTCGTCAAGAAGGTGCAGAGCAACGGGGTGCTGCTGAACCCGGCCCGGCTGTATCCGCTGCTGGACGCGGCGACCTCCTCGGTGACCACGGATCCGGGGCTGGCCTCCCTGCGCGGCCTGTACGAACTCGTACGGGGCGCACGGGACATACCGACCGACCAGGTGAAGTTCCTGACCGTTCCCCGCAGACCGTACTCCGGGAATCCGAACCGCGACGAGCTGGTGGAGCCCGACGCGGCGCAATTGTTCGAGCAGTTGCGGACGGACAGGCCCGTGACGGTCGCCCCGCCGAAGCCCGAGAGCGGGATCGCGCCGGTGGAGTCCGCGCCGAGCGCGGCGCGGACGGGCGGAACGAATGAGGGGCGCGAGGGAACCGCCACGCCCTCCGCACCCGTCCCCACCTTTACCGGAACGACGGCGGGAGTCGCCGACTGCCGGTAAAGCAATCCCAAAAGCCGGTGACCGAACCGAGTGGGATGGGTGGTTCGCCCCGTTATAAGGGGAGTGGAATTTGTCACCAGCATGGTTTGCATCCGAACCTGACGGATAGGGTGAGCGATCCGGTGCCCCGGCCGAACCAGAGGCCTGGCACCAGTAGCCGGACGTTGACCGTGCGCCTTGGGGGAGGCGCGTCGCGAGGCACCGACGGAGGATTCGAGCAACCGTGGATGCGCAAAGCCGTGGCCGGGCCGAGGAAATCGACCCCGCAGACCAGTGGGTGCTCAACCCCCGCACCGGTCACTACGAACTGCGACTGGCCGACTCCGCAGCGCAGCAGCGGCCCAAAGTCTCAGCCCCCCGCAGAGCGGCGGCGCCCTCGGCGCCCACCGCCCCCTCCCCTTCCCCCTCCCCCTCCGTGCCGAAGCCGCGGCGCGGCGACCCGCCTCCCGGCGGCAGGCGCGGCGGACGCTCCCGCAAGATCGGCGGCGGAGGCCGCAAGAAGGCGCTGATCATCACCGGTGGGACCCTGGCGTTCCTGTTGGTCGCCGGCTCGGTGGGCGCGTACCTCTACTACGAACACCTGAACGGCAACCTCAGCGTCACCGACGTGGCGGGAGCGGGCACCGGCGGTTTCAAGAAGGACCAGCCCATCAACATCCTGGTCATCGGAACCGACAAGCGCACCGGTGCGGGCAACGAGAGCTACGGGGACAAGGACAGCGTCGGCCACGCCGACACCACGATCCTGTTCCACGTCTCGAAGGACCGGACGAACGCGACCGCGCTGTCCATCCCCCGCGACCTGATCAGCAACATCCCGGCCTGCCCGACGAAGCAGCCGGACGGATCGACGAAGACGATCCCACCCACCAAGGGCACCCGCTTCAACACCAGCCTGGGCCAGGAAGGCCGCGACGCGGGCTGCACCATGCGAACGGTCAAGGAACTCACCGGCATCGAGGTCGACCACTTCATGATGGCCGACTTCAACGCCGTCAAGACGCTGAGCACGGCGGTCGGCGGAGTACCGGTGTGCCTGGCCAAGCCCGTCAACGACGAGGAAGGCTCCCACCTCAAGCTGGACGCCGGCGAACACCGGCTGGAGGGCGAACAGGCCCTCGCCTTCGTCCGCACCCGGCACGGCTTCGGCAACAACAGCGACCTCGACCGGATCAAGATCCAGCAGCAGTTCCTGGGTTCGATGATGCGTGAGATGAAGTCGAAGGAGACGCTGACCAGCCCCAAGAAGTTCCTCTCCCTCGCGGAGGCCGCCACCAAGTCGCTGGGTGTGGACTCGGGGATCGGGTCCATCGGCAAACTCACCGATCTGGCGGGTGAGTTGAAGGGCATCGACACGAAGAACATCACCTTCACCACCCTTCCGGTGCTCGACAACCCGGCCGAACCGGAGGGCAAGAAGGCCACCGTCGTCCTCGACAAGGCCCTGGCCGAACCGCTGCTGCAGATGATCCGGGGGGACGTCTCGCTCACGGAGGTCGAGAAGAAGGAACAGGCCGCCAAGGAGGCGGCCGACGCGGACGCGAAGGCCAAGCAGGACGCGCTGCTCCAGGGCAACAAGGCGCCCGCCGCGGACGTACGGGTGAACGTGTACAACGGCGGCGGCCCCTCGGGCTCCGCCTCCACCACCTTGAAGTGGCTGCAGATCACCAAGGGCGTGTCCAAGGCCAGCAACCTCGGCAACGCGCCCGCGAAGGTCGGGGCCACGCAGCTGGAGTACGCGCCCAACCAGGCCGACCAGGCCCGGGCGCTGGCGGAGATGATGGGGCTGTCGGCCTCGGCGATGAAGATCGGGACGGCCGACGCCGCGGCGAAGACGCCGATGAAGCTGACGCTGGGCCCGGACTTCCAGCAGCCGGGCAGCCCTCTGGCGGCGCCCGCTCCGCAGGAGTTGCCCAAGGACGTCCAGCAGGCCCAGGCCGACAAGGCCGTCTGCGCCAAATAAGCGCCCGTAGCGGGCAGTACCGGCACCATGCCGAGTCATCAGGACCTTGAGGGGGAGTACGCGTGAGGCAGAGCAGTGTGCGGGGGGAGGGGGCGACAGCCCGCGCCGCCGACGACACGTCCGGGGACATATCCGGGGGTGGTACGGGCGCGACCGGCTCGCCGCCCCCGCCGCGGGGCGGATCCCGCGCCGCCCGTCGGGCGGCCGGCGGCCGCCCGAGCAGGCGGGGTCGCCGGCGCGTGCTGCGCTGGGTGGCCTCCGTACTGGCCCTGCTCATACTCGGAACGGCGGCGGCCGGTTACCTGTACTACCGCCATCTCAACGGCAGCATCAAGACGGACCCGCTGAACCTGGGCGAGACCAAACTGGGCGGTTCCAAGCCCAACGCCTTCGGGCAGACCCCGCTGAACATCCTTCTCATCGGCTCCGACGCGCGCGACGACGCGGCGAACCAGGCCCTCGGCGGGGCGACCAACACCTTCGGCGGACCGCCGCTGGCGGACGTGCAGATGCTCCTGCACCTGTCCGCGGACCGCAGCAACATGTCCGTGGTGTCGATGCCCCGCGACACGATCCTGATGATGCCCAAGTGCACCGAGCCGGGCGGCAAGGTGCACCCCGCCAGCAAGGGGCTCGTCCAGACGAACGAGTCGCTCCAGCGCGGCGGACCGGGCTGCACGGTCGCCACCTGGACCGAGCTGACGAAGATTCCCATCGACCACTTCATGATGATCGACTTCAAGGGCGTGGTCTCGATGGCGGACGCCATCGGAGGCGTCCCCGTCTGCGTCCAGGAGAACGTCTACTCCCGCAACCGCGAGGGCAAGGGCTCCGGCCTGAAGCTGGCGAAGGGCACGACCGTCATCCAGGGCGAGCAGGCCCTGCAGTGGCTGCGCACCCGCTACGGCTTCGAGGACGGCACCGACATCGGCCGGACCCACGCCCAGCACCAGTACATGAACTCGATGGCCCGCGAGTTCCGCAAGAACGCCAAGCTCACCAACCCGGTCAAGCTCAACAGCCTGGCGCAGGCGGCCATCCAGGCCATGGTCGTGGACCCCGGCCTGAACAAGATCGACAAGCTGTACGACCTCAGCATGGAGCTCAAGAAGGTCCCGCCGGGGCGGATCACCATGACCACCATGCCGTGGGTCTACAGCACGAAGCCCGGCATGGACGGACGGGTCGAGCCCATGGCGGGCGAGGCCGAGGACGTGTTCCGGATGGTCCGCGAGGACATCGCGCTCGACGGCAAGGGATCGGGAACGCCGGGCGCCGCCGCCTCCCCTGGGGCGGCCGCCTCCACGGCCCCGACTCCCTCGGCCGCCCCGACCACGGCTCCCGCATCCGCTCCGGCCAAGATCGCGGTCTCCGTGCGCAACTCCACCGGCGGCAAGGACGGCGCCCAGGCCAAGGCCAAGGGCCGGGCGAGCGAGGTCGCCACGCTGCTGACCGGCAAGGGCTTCACCAAGGCCACCGCCGACAGCCAGACCGGGGCCGAGGACACCACCGTGATCCGCTTCGCCTCCGACGGGCAGGCGGCCGACGCCGCCGCCCTGGCCACCGCGCTCGGCCTGCCGGCCTCCTCCGTGCAGAAGTCCGACGAGGTACCGGGCATCACGCTGTTCGTCGGCAAGGACTGGCGGACCGGCGACGCACCGACCGCGCCGCCGCCCGCCCCCACCAAGGCCCCGGACTCCGCCCACGCCCTCAACGGCGACAACGACCAGGCCTGCATGGAGGTGCAGCAGGGCTTCACCTGGTAGGCGCGTACGCGAAAGGGGCCCGGCGCTGCGGCTGTGATCAACTCAGCCGCCGCGCCGGGCCCCTTCGTACGTCTCAGACCTGCGAGGCGTTGCGGTGCACGGCCGGGCGGCGGCTCGCGATCAGCTTGTTCGCGAGCGAGCGCGGGCTCGTCAGGAAGCCGTAGCCCCAGCACAGGTGCATGGTGGCCAGGGCGACCGGGATCTGCGCCCGGGCCTTGAGGGACAGGCCCTTGCCCGCCGGGACGGAGCCCGCGGCGATCGCCGCGAGGTAGCCGGCCGGAACGGCGAAGCCCAGCGGGCTCACGGTCACGCCCACGGCCACGCCGGCCGCGATCGCGCAGACCAGGGTCGGCGGGGCCAGGTAGCGCAGGTTGATGGAGCCCTCGTGGTAACGGGCCACCACGTGCCGCCACCGGCCGTAGTCCTTGTACTGCTTGGCCAGGGCCCGTACGGAACGCCGCGGGCGGTACTGGACCTTCAGCTCCGGGGAGAACCAGATCAGGCCGCCGGCCTCACGGATGCGGAAGTTCAGCTCCCAGTCCTGGGCGCGGATGAACTCCTCGTTGTAGCCGCCCTGCTGCTCCAGCGCCTCGCGGCGGAAGACACCGAGGTAGACGGTCTCGGCCGGTCCCGCCTGGCCGCCGGTGTGGAAGGGAGCGTTACCGACGCCGATCTTGGACGTCATCGCGGCGGCGACGGCGTCTTCCCAGGCGTTCTGGCCCTCGGCGTGCATGATGCCGCCGACGTTCTGCGCACCGGTCTCCTCCAGGAGGCGGACGGCGGTGGCGATGTAGTTCGGCGAGAGCATGCCGTGGCCGTCGACGCGTACCACGATCGGGTGACGCGAAGCCTTGATGGCGGCGTTGAGGGCCGCCGGGGTCCGGCCGGTGGGATTCGGGACGGTGTGGACTCGGGGATCCTCGGCGACGAGCTCGGCGGCGATCTCGTCGGTGCGGTCCGTGGACGGCCCGAGCGCGATCACCACCTCCATCTCGCCCGCGTACTCCTGTTCCAGGATGTGGCGGACGGAGTCGCGGAGGTAGTGCTCCTCGTCGAGCACCGGCATGATCACCGAGACTGCGGGCTGCTGGGCGGGCATGTGGTCCTTCAAGGTCGGGTATCGGTGTCACGTTACCGCTTACGGGGGAACCGGGTGCGCGCCGAGCGAGCGGTACGGACAGATGCTGATCGTATGGGCCTACTGTTCTGGCGAATCAGACCGATCTGGCCCGTCCGTCGACCGGGGTTCCTGCCGATCCCCGCGGAGGTGTCCACCGTGCCCCAGCCGCACCGTCCCGCCCGTCCCGCCAGGCCGCCCCAGCCGCAGCCGCAGCGCGCACGGCGCGGCGGTGGGGGCGGCGGTCCGGCCCGGCACCGGGGGGACAGACCCCGGTGGGGGGTGCGGATCGCGGCCGGGCTGTCGGTGGTGGTGCTGGGCTCCGGGGCCGTCGGGCACGCCGTGATGACCGGGCTGGACACCGGGATCGAGCGGGTGGACCCGTTCAAGGACATGAAGAACCGCCCGCAGGCCGGGCACGGCCTGAACTTCCTGCTCGTGGGCACCGACGGCCGGGAGAAGGTCAGCCCCGAGGAGAAGCGCGACTACCGCCTCGGCGGAGCGCCCTGCCACTGCACCGACACGATCATGCTGGTGCACCTGTCGGCGGACCGGAAACGGGCGAGCGTGATCAGCCTGCCCCGCGACAGCTACGCCGAGATCCCCGAGCACCAGGACCTGAACAGCGGCAAGCCGCACAAGGGGCACCCCGTGAAGCTGAACGCCGCGTACGCGGAGGGCGGGCCCAACCTGACCGTGCGGACCGTCGAGAACATGACCCGGGTGAAGATCGACCATTACCTGGAGGTCGACTTCACCAGCTTCATGAAGACGGTCGACGCCGTCGGCGGCGTGGAGATCTGCACCGCCAAGACCATGCGCGACGCGAACACCGGCCTCGACCTGCTGCCCGGCACCCACCGGCTGACCGGCGGGCAGGCCCTGCAGTACGTACGCTCACGCCACGTCGACGGGGCCTCCGACCTCGGCCGGATGCAGCGCCAGCAGCGGTTCGTCGCCGCCCTGATCCAGCAGGCGACCGGCGGCGGGGTACTGCTCAACCCGGTGAAGTTCAAGCAGGTCAGCTCCACGCTGCTCGGCTCGGTCCGGGCGGACACGGGCTTCGGCTCGGAGCAGATGCTCGCGCTCGGGCAGGCCATGCGGGACTTCACCCCGTCGTCCTCGGAGTTCGCCTCCGTGCCCGTCGGCGACCCCTCGTACCCGGTCAAGGGCATCGGCTCCACGGTGAAGTGGGACGAGCCGAAGGCCGCGAAGCTGTTCGAGGCGTTGCGGCAGGACCGGCCGCTCGCCCCGGCCCGGCCCGGGAAACCCGGCGGCCAGCCGGCGGCGGTACCGGTGGACGTGCCCCCTCAGCAGATCCGGGTCCAGGTGGAGAACGGGACCCGGATCGACGGACTGGGCGGCCGGGTCGACGCGGCGCTGCGCGCCACCGGCTTCGACACCACCCGGGCGCCGGGCAACGGCGCCAGCCGCGACGTCAAGCGCACGGTGGTCTCCTACGACCCGCGCTGGGACCGCTCCGCCCGCTCGTTGGCGACCGCGCTGCCGGGCAGCGAGCTGCGGGCGGTGGCCGGCCAGGGGCGGACGGTGCTGGTGGTCGCGGGCTCGGACTACCGCAAGGTGGTGCCGGTGCGCGCGGAGGACCCGTACCAGGGCGGCGAGACCGGGGTGATCACGGGCGACGACGTGGTCTGCGGGAGCTAGGGCCTCTCGTCAATTCCCGTCTGCCCCGCGGAGCCCGGCGGCGCTCATTCGTCGAAGCCCCGCGCCGCCCGCTCCTCGCGCAGGGCCATGATCGCCTTGCGGCGGGCGAGCCGGTGCGTGCGGCGGATCTGGGCCTCCTGGTAGCGCCGCTCGTCCTGTTCCGTCTCCGGGAGGACGGGCGGGACCTTGCGGGGCTTGCCCTCGGCGTCCACGGCCGCGAAGACGAGGTAGGCGCTGCCGACCTGGGTGGCGGGCGTGGACTCGTTCCACCGCTCCGCGAGGACGCGTACGCCGATCTCCATGGAGGACCGGCCGGTCCAGTTGCACTGGGCCTTCACGTGCACGAGGTCACCGACGCGTACGGGGGCGAGGAAGACCATCTCGTCCATGGACGCAGTGACCGCCGGGCCTCCGCAGTGGCGGCCGGCCACGGCGCCCGCCGCGTCGTCCACCAGCTTCATGATCACGCCGCCGTGCACCGTGCCCAGGAGGTTGGTGTCGTTGGCGGTCATGATGTGGCTGAGGGTCGTACGGGAGGCCGCGGTCGGCTTCCCGGGCAGCTCGCCCGGTATCTGTGTCATACGGACACCTTAGATGCGTATCGGAGGCATCAGCTCTGCAACAGCCCCGGCACGGATCGCACCCCGGGCTGTCGGACGACGCGCCCGGGCAGGCATCCTTGGGCGCATGAATGACTGGCCAGAGGGGTGGAGCGGCGACCGCGACGAGCGTGGCCGCCGTGACGACGGGTACGGACGCGGCAGCGGGCAGGCGCAGCCCGAGGGCGCGCAGCGGATGCGGCACGTCCAGCGGCAGCAGCCTGCGCGCCCGGCGGTCCCGGCGCCCGCCCGACGGCCCGGAATGCCGCCGTCCGCACCGGGTGTGCCCCCGCAGCAGACCCAGAGCCCCGACACGTACGGCGGCTACGACAGCGGTTACAACACGGGCCAGGTCTACGGCTCGCCCGCGGGGCCCGGCGGCCCCGCGCAGCCGCCGTCCGGGCCCGGCGGCCCCGGCGGCCCGGGGCGGGCGCCCGGCCCGGCGCCGGACTGGCGCAAGCGGATCAAGATCGGCTCGATCGTGCTGGTCTCCGCGCTGCTGGTGACCACCGTCTCCACCTACTTCTGGGCCGACTCCAAGGTGCGCCGCGAGGTGGACCTCTCCAAGGTCATCGAGCGCCCGAAGGAGGGCGACTGCACGACGTACCTGATCGTGGGCTCCGACAGCCGCGAGGGGATGTCCGACGAGGAGAAGAAGAAGCTCCACACGGGCTCGGCCGAGGGCAAGCGGACCGACTCGATGATGATCCTGGCGAAGTGCTCCAGCGGGAACACGATGATCTCGCTGCCGCGCGACTCGGACGTGGAGATCCCGTCCTTCGTGGGCTCCCAGTCCGGCAAGAAGTACCCGGGCACGGGCAAGCGCACCAAGCTGAACGCGGCGTACGCCGAGGACGGCCCCGAGCTGCTGGTGCGGACGGTGGAGTTCAACACCGGCCTGCGCATCGACCACTACGCGGAGATCGGCTTCGCCGGCTTCGCGAACATCGTGGACTCGCTGGGCGGGGTGGAGCTGGACATCGAGGAGGGCTTCAAGGACGAGAAGTCGGGCGCCGACTTCAAGGCGGGCAAGCAGACGCTGAACGGCGAGCAGTCCCTGGCCTTCGTCCGGACCCGGTACGCCTTCGCGGAGTCGGACCTCCAGCGGACGAAGAACCAGCAGAAGTTCCTGTCGGCGCTCGCCAACCAGGCGGCGACCCCGTCCACGATCCTCAACCCGTTCAAGCTCTACCCGCTGATGGGCGCGGGCCTGGACACGCTGATCGTGGACAAGGACATGGGCCTGTACGACATGGGCCAGATGTTCTTCGCGATGAAGGGCGTCAACGGCGGTGACGGCGTCTCGATGAACATGCCGATCTCCGGCCAGCGCGGCGGCAACCTCGTGTGGGACAAGGCGAAGGTGCAGCAGCTGGTGAAGCAGATCCAGAACGACGAGAAGGTCACCGTCCGCGGCAACTGACCGGGCCGGTCCGGGCGCCTGGTCTCCAGGCGCCCGGGATCAGGCAGCCCGGGGATCAGGCAGCCCGGGGATCAGGCAGCCCGGGGATCAGGCAGCCCGGGGTCAGGCGTCTGTGATCAGGCGTCCGGGGAGAAGCGGATGGCGGCGGCGGGCAGCTGCGCCCCGCACCACACCCGGGCGCCCGCGCGGAGTTCGTTGTCGGCCCCCACGACGGCGTCGTCACCGATGACGGCGCCGTCCAGCACGGTCCGCGCGCCCACCGAGGCGCGGGCACCGATCAGGCCGGCGGTCACCTGCGCGTCGGGGCCGATGAACGCGCCCTCCAGCACGATGGAGCCCTGGACGACCGCCCCCGCTTCGATCCGGGCGCCGGCGCCCACGACGGTGCCCCCCGACAGCTTGGCCCCGGCGTCCACCTGGGCGCCGGGCAGCACGAGGGACTCGCCGCGCCGTCCGGGGACGGCCGGGGAGGACACCACGCCGCGGACCAGGTCGGCGGAGGCCTGGACGATGGCCTCCGGCCTGCCGAGGTCCATCCAGTACGTGTTCTCGGTGACGCCGTGCAGCGTGGCCCCGGAGGCGAGCAGACCGGGGAAGGTCTCGCGCTCGACGGAGACCGGGCGGCCGGCCGGGATGGAGTCGATCACGCTGCGCCGGAAGACGTAGCAGCCGGCGTTGATCTGGTCGGTGATGATCTCCTCGGGGGTCTGCGGCTTCTCGGTGAAGGCCAGCACCCGCCCCTCGGAGTCGGTGGGGACCAGACCGAAGGCGCGCGGGTCGTCGACCTGCACCAGGTGCAGCGAGACGTCGGCGTCGGCCGTTTCGTGGGCCTCCACGAGGCCGGCGATGTCCAGGCCGGTGAGGATGTCGCCGTTGAAGACGAGGACGGAGGAGTCGGGGCCGCCCGTGAGCAGCTGCGCGGCGTTGCGGATGGCACCGCCGGTGCCGAGCGGCTCGTCCTCGACGACGTACTCCAGGTGGACGCCGAACTCGGATCCGTCGCCGAAGTAGGGCTCGAAGACCTCGGCGAGGTAGCAGGTGGCCATGACGATGTGCGTGACACCGGCGGCGGCGGCCCTGGCTATCTGGTGGGCGAGGAACGGGACGCCGGCCGTGGGGACCATGGGCTTGGGCGTGTTCACCGTCACGGGACGCAGCCGCGTCCCCTGTCCGCCGACCAGCAGGATCGCTTCCGTCATTGCGTTCTCCCCAACCGATTCCGGCGTACGAAGGTCCAAATTTAGCCCATCCGGGAGCGCCCGGAGGCCGGTGCCGGATGTGTCGACCGGCGCGCGCACGCATACGGACGCCGCGCTCGGTATGTCATGGAATGAGTGTGTTGTTCGCCCGGTCAGGGGGCGAACGGATTGGCGTGGCCGGGCAGTTGCTGCCCGGGCCGCAGGAAGCTCTGCCTGCCGCGCTCGTCCCGTACCTGGATGAACCCGGCGTCCGTCAGCCGCCGGGCGATCCGCTGTCGGCGGATGTCGCCCAGTTTGAACGCGCCGGCCAGGAACGCGGCGAGCGCGCCTCCGCCGGCCAGCGCGACGAACGGCTTCCCGGACACGAGCAGGACGAGGGCCAGGACCACGCACATCGCGTAGCCGACCATCTTCCGGCCGCCGTCCGCGGCGTGGGAGGACAGGGCGTCGAACATGATCCGGTCCTTGACCCGGGCGACGGCGTCGGCCGCCCCGGGGAGGGGCCGGTAGGACCCCTGGAGCATCCCGGGCACCGCGCCGCCGTTGCCCGCCTGCGGGTACGCGGCGATGGTGGCCGCCCCGCGGGCGCGGGCCCCGGGGCTGGGGTCCCGGTACATCTCGACCAGGGCGAGCTGCTTCTTGTGCCCGGTCCGGTGCGTGCGCCCGTACTCGAAGCCGTAGTGCTCCGCCACGTGGGCCAGGGCCGCCATCCGCCCCAGGGCGGCCGAGGGGCCGATCTCGATGACGTCCTTGTGGGCGATCTGCCGTAGCAGCCCCGCCATCTCGCGTTCCACGGACATGTCTTTCCGCCCCACCCCACGCACCACGCACCGACGACTGGACCGGCGCACAGCCTAGCCCGCCGCCCCGTGCGCGAACGTCCCCGGCGGGCTGCCGGGGGCGTTCGCGTCGGTGCAGGTCAGACCCGGGTTACGGCAGGTTGCGGGCCATGACGATCCGCTGGACCTGGTTGGTGCCCTCGTAGATCTGCGTGATCTTGGCATCGCGCATCATGCGCTCGACCGGGTAGTCACGCGTGTAGCCGTAGCCGCCGAGGAGCTGGACGGCGTCCGTGGTGACCTCCATGGCGATGTCGGAGGCGAAGCACTTGGCCGCGGCGCCGAGGTACGTCAGGTCGGCGTCGCCGCGCTCGGAGGCGGCGGCGGCCTGGTAGGTCAGGGCGCGGGCGGCCGAGACCTTCATGGCCATGTCCGCGAGCATGAACTGAACGCCCTGGAAGTCGCCGATCGGCTTGCCGAACTGCTTGCGCTCCTGGACGTAGCCCTTGGCGTAGTCCAGGGCGCCCTGGGCGATGCCGAGCGCCTGGGCGGCGATCGTGATGCGGGTGTGGTCGAGGGTCTTCATCGCGGTGGCGAAGCCGGTGCCCTCGGCGCCGATCATGCGGTCGGCGGGGATCCGGACGTTGTCGAGGTAGACCTCGCGGGTCGGGGAGCCCTTGATGCCGAGCTTCTTCTCCGGGGCGCCGAAGGAGACGCCCTCGTCGCCCTTCTCGACGACGAAGGCGGAAATGCCCTTGGAGCGCTTCTCGGGGTCGGTGACGGCCATGACCGTGTAGTACTCGGAGACGCCCGCGTTGGTGATCCAGCGCTTGACGCCGTTGAGGACCCAGAAGTCGCCGTCGCGCACGGCGCGCGTCTTCATGCCGGCGGCGTCGGAGCCCGCGTCCGGCTCGGAGAGCGCGTACGAGAACATCGCGTCGCCCTTGGCCAGGGGACCGAGGTACTTGGCCTTGAGCTCCTCGGAGCCGGAGAGGATCACCGGGAGGGAGCCGAGCTTGTTGACGGCCGGGATCAGGGAGGAGGAGGCGCAGACGCGGGCCACTTCCTCGATCACGATCACGGTCGCGAGGGCGTCGGCACCCGCACCGCCGTAGGTCTCGGGCACGTGGACGGCGTGCAGGTCGCTGGCGACCAGGGCGTCCAGGGCCTCCTGCGGGAAGCGGGACTCCTCGTCGACCGCGGCGGCGAACGGGAGGATCTTCGCCTCGGCGAGCGAGCGGACCGACTCGCGGAGCATGTCGTGCTCCTCGGCCGGGCGGTACAGGTCGAAGTCGGCAGAACCCGCCAAGATCTCTCACTCCCCAAGGGTGATGCGTGATGCTAACTACCGTTAAGTAACCCAAGCTTAGTCGCCCGGTCACGGATGGCGATATGGACGGCCGACGTGAGTTGCGTGACAGCGGTGGTGCTCCTGGGGAACGTCCCCGGGGGTGGGCCCGACTATGCTCAGTGGCCGCAAACGGCCCCGCACCTCTGGAGCACCCATGGCCCCCCTCAGGATCACTGTGATCGGCACCGGATACCTCGGCGCGACCCACGCCGCGGCGATGGCGGAGCTGGGCTTCGAGGTGCTGGGGCTGGACGTGGTGCCGGAGAAGATCGAGATGCTGGCGGCGGGCCGGGTGCCGATGTACGAGCCCGGGCTGGAGGAGCTGCTCGCCGCGCACGTGGCCGGGCTGCCGGGCTCGACGGGGCGGCTGCGGTTCACGACCTCCTGGGAGGAGGTCGGGGAGTTCGGCGACGTCCACTTCGTGTGCGTGAACACTCCGCAGAAGCACGGCGAGTACGCCTGCGACATGTCCTACGTCGACGCGGCGATGGCCTCGCTGGCCCCGCACCTGACGCGGCCGGTCCTCGTGGTCGGCAAGTCGACGGTGCCGGTGGGATCGGCGGAGCGGCTGGCGGCGAAGCTCGTGGAGCTCGCTCCGGCGGGCGCGGACGTGGAGCTGGCCTGGAACCCGGAGTTCCTGCGCGAGGGCTTCGCGGTGCAGGACACCCTGCACCCCGACCGGATCGTGATCGGCGTGCAGGGCGAGCGCGCGGAGAAGCTGCTGCGCGAGGTGTACGAGACGCCGATGTCGGAGGGGACCCCGCTGGTGGTCACCGACTTCCCGACCGCCGAGCTGGTGAAGACCGCCGCCAACTCCTTCCTCGCCACCAAGATCTCGTTCATCAACGCGATGGCGGAGGTGTGCGAGGCCGCGGGCGGTGACGTGGTGAAGCTGGCGGAGGCCATCGGCTACGACGAGCGGATCGGCGCGAAGTTCCTGCGGGCCGGGATCGGCTTCGGCGGCGGCTGCCTGCCCAAGGACATCCGGGCCTTCATGGCGCGCGCGGGCGAGCTCGGCGCCGACCAGGCGCTGACCTTCCTGCGTGAGGTCGACTCCATCAACATGCGGCGCCGCGGACACATGGTGGAGCTGGCCCGGGAAGCGGTGGGCGGGTCCTTCCTCGGCAAGCGGGTCGCGGTTCTGGGTGCGACCTTCAAGCCCGACTCGGACGACGTACGCGACTCCCCCGCCCTGAACGTGGCCGGGCAGATCCACCTCCAGGGCGGCCAGGTCACCGTCTACGACCCCAAGGGCATGGACAACGCCCGTCGCGTCTTCCCCACCCTGGGGTACGCGGACTCCGCGCTGGAGGCGGCGCGTGGTGCGGAGGTGGTCCTGCACCTGACCGAGTGGCGCGAGTTCCGCGACCTGGACCCGGTGGAGCTGGGCCGCGTCGTCACCGACCCGCTGATCCTGGACGGCCGCAACGCCCTCGATCCCGAGCTCTGGCGCGCGGCGGGCTGGACGTACCGGGCGATGGGCCGCCCTCGCGCGTAGCGCCCGGCCGCCGCCCCGGACCCCGCCTCGCCGAAGCCCGGGGACCCGGTCGGGGCCGGGGCGCGCGAGGGCCCGTCGGGCGGTGCGTCATGAAGGGCTGCGCCGGTGCTGGGCGGCGCGGGAGGTGAATTCCACGTCGCGCAGGACCCGTTGGGCGTTGCCCCAGGTCAGCAGGGCCAGGTCGGCTTCCGGCCAGCCTCGGTCCAGGAGTTCCGCGATCAGGCGGGGGTAGCCCGAGGGGTCGGTCAGGCCGGTCGGGCGGGAGGTGCCCTGTTCGGTGCCGAAGGCGGCGCCGAGGCCGACACTGTGGGGGCCGGCGACCGCGCGGACGTGGTCCACGTGGTCCGCCACCGCGTGCAGGGAGTCCCCGGTCCGCGTGGCGTCGAAGGTGACCATCGCCAGGCCGTTCGCCTCCCGCAGCGCGAGCAGGACCTCGTCCGTGGCGTTGCCCGGGTGCGGGTTCAGGGCCGCGGCCGCCGTGTTCGAGATGACCACCGGGGCCTTGGAGGCCGCCGCGATCTGACGGGCCACGGTCGGCGGGCACCCGGTCAGGTCCAGCACGATCCCCAGCCTGTTGGCCTCCTGGACCACCTCGTGGCCGAAGGCCGTCAGGTCCTGCTGGGCCCAGGGCGCTCCGGCGGGCGCGAAGATCCGTACGCCCAGCGCGTGGAAGGCGTGCAGCGCGCCCAGGGAGTCGGTCAGGGTCCGGCCGGGCACCGGGCCGAGGAACGAGGCGATCCGGCCGCGGTTGCGGGCGTCGGACATGTCGTCGGCGGTCAGCGCGAGGCAGAGGCTGTCCGGGTAGCGGCGGATCAGGGCCAGCGCCACGTCGATCTGTTCCAGGGTGTCGGAGACGACCTGGTCCGTCGGGGTCCCCGCCTCGTGCGGGGTCAGCAGCGACCAGAACTGCGCGCCGACTCCGCCCGCGCGCAGCCGGGGGATGTCGGTGTCGACTCCGCTGTCCCCCGGCTTGTCGATGTCGTGGTACGGGCTCTGGCGCAGCGTCCAGACGAGCGTGTTGCACCCGTCGGCGACGGGCTGCGCCGACAGCAGCGCGGCGGCCCGTTCCAGGGCGCCGACCGCCGTTTCGGCTGGTGCGGGGAGATCTTCTGCTCCGATGCCCACGGAGTGGGGTTCATCCTGCAGGTCGGCCATGGCGTTCGCTCCGGTCTCGGCGGCAGCAGGGAGAGATGGTGCCACCGTGACATGTGGGACGCCTGGGTCGCCCGGCAGATGTGGCATTCGGGTGTAACTCGCAGGTCAGCGAGTCACACCCGGTCGCCGTATCCGCCCCGCTCCCGCTAGATCACCGCGTTGGACGGGCCCCGGGACGCCGAGAGGTCCCGCGCCACCGCCTCCGCGTCGCGCAGCGCCCGTACCGCGTTGGACCAGGTCAGCTTGGCCAGGTCGGCCTTCGACCAGCCGCGCGCCAGCAGCTCCGCGATCAGGTTCGGGTAGCCCGCCACGTCGTCCAGGCCGGACGGGGTGAAGGCCGTGCCGTCGTAGTCCCCGCCGATGCCGATGTGGTCGACCCCGGCCACCTCGCGCATGTGGTCCAGGTGGTCGGCGACCGTGGCGGCGGTGGCCACCGGGCGCGGGCTCTGCGCCTCGAAGGCCCGGTGCAGGGCCATCGCCTCGGGCGTGGTGTCCAGGTGGTGGAAGCCGTGCGCCCGCAGGTTCGCGTCCGCGGCCAGCGTCCACTGGACGGCCTCCGGGAGGATGAACTTCGGCACGAAGGTGGCCATCGCCACCCCGCCGTTGGCCGGGAGCCGCTCCAGCACGTCGTCCGGGATGTTGCGCGGGTGGTCGCACACCGCGCGCGCCGAGGAGTGCGAGAAGACCACGGGCGCGGCCGAGACGGCCAGTGCGTCGCGCATCGTCGTCGCCGCCACGTGCGAGAGGTCCACCAGCATGCCGACGCGGTTCATCTCGCGGACGACCTCGCGGCCGAAGTCGGTGAGGCCGCCGTGCCGGGGCTCGTCGGTCGCCGAATCCGCCCAGTCGATGGTGTCGTTGTGCGTGAGCGTCATGTACCGCACGCCCAGCTGGTGCAGGGCCCGCAGGGTGGCGAGCGAGTTGTTGATGGAGTGGCCGCCCTCGGCGCCCATCAGCGAGGCGATCCGGCCGTCGGCGCGGGCCGCCTCCATGTCGTCCGCCGTCAGCGCCCGCACCAGGTCGCCCGGGTAACGGTCGATCAGCTGGTCCACCGCGTCCACCTGTTCCAGCGTGGCGCTGACCGCCTCGTCGCCGGTCAGTTCGGTGCTCACGTACACCGACCAGAACTGCGCGCCGACCCCGCCGGCCCGCAGCCGCGGGATGTCGGTGTGCAGGTACGCCGACTGGTCGCCGGCGATGTCCCGCTGGTCCAGGTCGTAGCGGACCTGCTTGCGCAGCGCCCAGGGGAGGTCGTTGTGGCCGTCCACGACGGGGTGCTCGGCCAGGAGCTCTCGCGCCTCGTCCAGGCGCTGCGCCGCGCTCACTTGCCGAATCCGAAGGACTCCGTGCCCGCGACCTTCGCTCGCAGCCGCTTGCCCTTCTCGGTGGCCTGGTCGTTCAGCTCCTGCTGGAAGTCGCGCATCCGGGCCAGCAGCTCGGTGTCGTGCGCGGCCAGCATCCGTACGGCCAGCAGGCCCGCGTTGCGCGCCCCGGCGACCGAGACGGTGGCGACGGGAACGCCCGCGGGCATCTGGACGATCGACATCAGCGAGTCCATGCCGTCGAGGTACTTCAGCGGCACCGGCACGCCGATGACCGGCAGCGGGGTGACGGAGGCGAGCATGCCGGGCAGGTGGGCGGCGCCGCCGGCACCCGCGATGATCGCCTTGAGGCCGCGGCCGGCGGCCTGCTCCCCGTACTCGATCATCTCGCGCGGCATCCGGTGGGCGGAGACGACGTCGACCTCGTACGGGATCTCGAACTCGTCCAGGGCCTGGGCGGCGGCCTCCATGACCGGCCAGTCGGAGTCCGAGCCCATGACGATGCCGATGACGGGACCAGCGGCGGAAGTGCTCATTGCGTGACCGTTCCTCTGAGGTAGTCGGCAGCGTGGCGTGCGCGCTCCAGCACATCGTCCAGGTCGTCGCCGTAGGTGTTGACGTGGCCGACCTTGCGGCCGTGTTTCACGTCCTTGCCGTACATGTGGATCTTCACCTGCGGGTCGTGGGCCATGCAGTGCAGGTACGCCGCGTACATGTCGGGGTAGTCCCCGCCGAGCACGTTCGCCATGACCGTCCAGCGGGCACGCGGGCGCGGGTCGCCCAGCGGGAGGTCCAGGACGGCCCGCACGTGGTTGGCGAACTGCGAGGTGATGGCCCCGTCCTGGGTCCAGTGGCCGCTGTTGTGCGGGCGCATGGCCAGTTCGTTGACCAGGATCCGGCCGTCGGCGGTCTCGAACAGCTCCACGGCCAGGTGGCCGGTCACGTCGAGCTCCTTGGCGATGCGCAGGGCGAGCGCCTGCGCCTCGCCGGCCAGCTCCTCCGAGAGGTTCGGGGCGGGGGCGATCACCGTGTCGCAGACCCCGTCCACCTGGACGGACTCCACCACCGGATAGGCCACCGCCTGGCCGTGCGGGGAGCGGACGATGTTGGCCGCGAGCTCGCGGACGTACTCGACCTTCTCCTCCGCCAGGACGGGGACGCCCGCCCTGAAGGGCGCCTCCGCGTCGTCGGGGGTGCGGACGAACCACACGCCCTTGCCGTCGTATCCGCCGCGCACCGTCTTGAGGATGACCGGGAAGCCGCCCACCTCGTCCGCGAAGGCCGCCACGTCCGCCGGATCGCGCACGATCCGGTGGCGGGGGCTGGGCGCGCCGATCTCGTCGAGCTTGGCGCGCATCACCCCCTTGTCCTGGGCGTGCACCAACGCGTGGGGCCCCGGGCGGACGGGGATGCCGTCCGCTTCCAGAGCCCTGAGGTGTTCGGTGGGTACGTGCTCGTGATCGAAGGTGATCACGTCGCAGCCGCGCGCGAAGGCGCGCAGCGTCTCCAGATCGCGATAGTCGCCGATGACGACGTCGCTCACGACCTGGGCCGCCGAGTCCTGTGGGGTGTCACTGAGGATCTTGAATCTGATGCCGAGGGGGATGCCCGCCTCGTGGGTCATGCGGGCGAGCTGTCCGCCGCCGACCATGCCGACTACCGGGAACGTCACGCCTCCAGGGTATCCGGCGGGATTCCGCCATATGGACGTGGCCTGGCGCGGACCTGTCGGTGAGGCCCCGGTGTGCCGTGCGTCGCACGGTGTCCGAAGGCACAGACGGGCCACAGGGGGGAGACTTACCATGTGGGGGTTGACGGACAAGACCGGACGCCCCGAGCGGGGCGGTGACCGACAGGGACTGACCATTCAGATGAGCACGCCGGGGAACGGATCGGTTCTCGAACGCGTACGCGGTCTCGTTCGGGAGGTCGCCAAGTTCGGGGCGGTCGGCGGTCTGGGTGTGCTGGTCAACCTGGGTGTCTTCAACCTGATCCGCAGCACGACCGACCTCCAGGTGGTGCGCGCGAGCGTGATAGCCACCGTCGTCGCCATTGCCACGAACTACCTCGGCTTCCGCTACTTCGCCTACCGGGACCGCGCCCAGAGCGGCCGCACCCGCGAGCTGACCCTGTTCGCCGCCTTCAGCGCGATCGGCCTGGTCATCGAGAACGGCGTGCTGTACGCGGCCACGTACGGCCTCGGCTGGGACGCTCCGGTCGCCAGCAACGTCTTCAAGTTCATCGGCATCGCCACCGCCACCGTCTTCCGCTTCTGGTCGTACCGGACCTGGGTCTTCAAGGCCCTGCCCGTGGCCGTACCCGTGGCCGCAGCGGCATTCGAGCAGTCCGAGCCGATGCCCGATCCGGCGCCGCTGCCCCGGCCCGAGCCCGGGCCGGAGCCGATGCCCGATCCGCTGCCGGATCCGGTGCCCAGTCCGATCCCCGCGCCCGCGAGCACCTAAGCGGCCTCGGGGAAGTAGGGCACGTCCCCGAGACCGCTTAGACCTGTCCTGGCGGGACCCGACCGGTCCCCTACCGGACGGTGGCCTCCTCCGGCTCGGCCCGCGGCGGTGCCGTACGGCTGAGGAAGAGCGCGAAGACCGGCGGCTGCGCCTGCAGCAGTTCGAGGCGCCCGCCGTCCGCCTCCGCGAGGTCCCGGGCGACGGCCAGTCCGATCCCCGTGGAGTTGCGGCCGCTGATCGCCCGCTCGAAGATCCGGCTCCCCAGATCGGGCGGGACCCCCGGCCCCTCGTCCGTGACCTCCAGCACCGCCTGGTTGCCGACCACCCGCGTGCGCAGCGCGACGGTGCCGCCGCCGTGCATCAGCGCGTTCTCCACCAGGGTCGCCACCACCTGCGAGACCGCTCCCGGAGTGCCGACGGCCCGTACGCCCTGCTTGCCGGAGCGCACGATCGCCCGGCCCGCGCTGCGGTAGGCGGGGCGCCACTCCTCCACCTGCTGTTTGACGACCTCGTCGAGGTCGAAGGGGACCGCCGAGCCGGTCCGCGGGTCCCGCGAGTTCGTCAGGAGGCGCTCCACGACGTCCGTGAGCCGCTCCACCTGGGTGAGGGCGATCGACGCCTCCTCCCGCACGGTCTCCAGGTCGTCGGTGACGGTGATCTCCTCCAGCCGCATCGACAGCGCCGTGAGCGGGGTGCGCAGCTGGTGGGAGGCGTCCGCGGCGAGGCGGCGCTCTGCGGTCAGCATCCGGCCGATCCGCTCGGCGCTGGAGTCGAGGACGTCGGCGACCCGGTCCAGCTCGGGGACCCCGTACCGCTTGTGCCGGGGCCGCGGGTCGCCGGACCCCAGCCGCTCCGCCGTCTCGGCGAGGTCGGTGAGCGGGGAGGCCAGCCGGTTCGCCTGCCGTACGGCGAGCAGTACGGCCGCCACGACGGCCAGCAGCGCCACGGCGCCGACCACGGCCAGGGTCCGCCCGACCTCCTTGGTCACGGTGGCGCGGGACTCCTCGACCGTCACGATCTCGCCCTGCTCGCCGCGTGAGGTGCCCCGGATGACGTCGTCGTCGATGCGGTCGCCGACCTCCACGGGCGGCTGCCCGGGGACGGTGATCCTGGCGTGGTGGCCGATGTCGAGCTGGTCGGCGAGCGCCTGGGGGTCGATGGGCTTCTTCTCGAGGACGTTCGCCTCGACGATGCCCACCAGACGCAGCGCCTCGGACTCGATGCGGTCCTGGGCGCTGCTGGTGATGGTCCGGGTCTCCACGATGACCAGGGAGACCCCGAAGACGGCGATCACGACGAGCACCACGGCGAGCGTGGAGTTGATCAGGCGGCGGCGCATGGCTCAGTCAACGCTCAGCTCTTCTCGAAGCGGAAGCCGACGCCGCGGACGGTGGCGATGTAGCGGGGGTTGGCGGCGTCGTCGCCGAGCTTCTTGCGCAGCCAGGAGATGTGCATGTCGAGGGTCTTGGTGGAGGACCACCAGGTGGTGTCCCAGACCTCGCGCATGAGCTGGTCCCGGGTGACGACCCGGCCCGCGTCGCGGACCAGGACCCGCAGCAGGTCGAATTCCTTCGCGGTGAGCTGGAGCTCCTCCTCCCCCATCCAGGCGCGGTGCGACTCGACGTCGATGCGCACGCCGTGGGTGGCGGGGGCCTGGGCGGCCTCGTTCGCGCCGCGCCGGAGCAGGGCCCGGACCCGGGCCAGCAGTTCGGCGAGCCGGAAGGGCTTGGTCACGTAGTCGTCGGCGCCGGCGTCCAGGCCCACGACCGTGTCGACCTCGTCCGCGCGGGCGGTGAGGACCAGGATCGGGAAGCCGTGGCCCTCGGCGCGCAGCCGGCGGGCGACCTCCAGGCCGTCCATGCCGGGCAGGCCCAGGTCCAGGACGACCAGGTCGACGCCGCCCTGCAGTCCGGCGTCCAGGGCCGTGGGGCCGTCCTCCCGGACCTCGACTTCGTACCCTTCCCGGCGCAGGGCGCGGGCCAGGGGTTCCGAGATGGATGCGTCGTCCTCGGCGAGCAGTACACGCGTCATGTGGGTGATGGTAGTCCGCAGCGGCTGCCAGGAGGGGCACGCCTGCGGGACCCTCCTGATCTGTGGTTATGAGCGAGGGGGTGCCTTCGAATATGGTTGATCGGTTCCCGGCTTACCTGTGATCCATGTCTCAAGTCCTTCCATATGCCGCAGTGTCCTGTCGTATGGTGGCGAGACGCCTGATGCACCACTCAGGGGATCTTTGTGCCGAAAAGCGAGCCAAAGACCTCAAATTCTGCTCTGGTCGGTTTGTTCGACCCAGATGGCAGTGAATGACCTGTGGGCCGGGCCTTGTCAGCGCGAAGGTGCGCGACAGGGCGTGGATCCCGGTTACGGCTGACCCTTCGCCTCCGATCCGTCGGAGGCGGGACCCCGGGGCGTGGGGCGGGTCACCCGCTGCCGGTGCCGGCCACCCCCCACCGGGCGTTGAACAGCTCACGAAGCGAAGCGCGTCCCGACCAAGCAAGGATCTCGACCATGGCTTCCAGCCTGACGAGGGACTCGGCGGATCCGTCCACCGAGAAGACCTTCTTCGGCCACCCCCGTGGCCTGGCCACTCTGTTCATGACCGAGATGTGGGAGCGCTTCTCCTACTACGGCATGCGCGCACTTCTCGTGTACTACCTGGTCTCGGGCGGCGCCGACGCAGCCACGGGCAGCCAGGGCGGCGGTCTGGCCATGACCGCGGCCACGACCACGGCGATCTACTCCGTGTACGTCTCCATGGTCTACCTGATGGCCATGCCGGGCGGATGGTTCGGTGACCGCGTCTGGGGCGCCCGCAAGACCGTCGCCATCGCCGGCTTCGTGATCATGGCTGGTCACCTCTCGCTGGCCCTCCCCGGCCAGGCGATGTTCTTCGTCGGTCTGATCCTCGTGGCGGCCGGTTCCGGTCTGCTGAAGGCCAACATCTCCACGATGGTCGGCCACCTGTACGACGGCCCGGAGGACCCGCGCCGCGACGGTGGCTTCACCCTCTTCTACATCGGCATCAACCTCGGCGCCTTCGTCGCCCCGCTCGTCGTCGGCACGGTCGGCAAGGAGCACAACTGGCACCTGGGCTTCGCCCTCGCCGCCGTCGGCATGGGCCTGGGTCTCACCCAGTTCCTGCTCGGCACCAAGCACCTGAGCCCGAAGAGCAGCGTGGTCCCGAACCCGCTGTCTGCGGAGGAGCGCAAGGCCGTCCTCACGAAGCTCGTCTTCGCGGTCCTGGGTATCGCCGTCTTCTACGGCGCCGTGGTCGCCCTCGGTGCCTACACGCTGAACTGGGCCCTGGTCCCGCTGACGCTGGCCGGCCTGTTCATCCCGATCGCCGTCCTGGCCCGCATCAAGCGCGACAAGGACCTGTCGGGGGCCGAGCAGTCGAAGATGACCGCGTACATCTGGTTCTTCATCGCGGCCGCCGTCTTCTGGATGATCTACGACCAGGGTGGCTCCACGCTGTCCCTGTTCGCGGACGACAAGACCGCCGGCACCATGTTCGGCTTCGACTTCTCGGCCACCTGGTACCAGTCGCTGAACCCGCTGTTCGTGATGGCCCTGGCCCCGGTCTTCGCCTGGCTGTGGCTGTGGCTGGCCCGCAAGAACCAGGAGCCGAACACCATCGTGAAGTTCGCGATGGGCCTGGTCCTGATCGGCGCCTCGTTCTTCGTCTTCATCGTCCCGATGGGCATGGCGACCGGCGACGTCAAGGTCTCCCCAATGTGGCTGGTCTCGATCTACATGATCCAGACCATCGGCGAGCTGTGCGTCTCCCCGGTCGGCCTCTCCGTCACCACGAAGATGGCCCCGCAGAAGTACGCCTCCCAGATGATGGGTGTCTGGTTCCTCGCGGTCACCGCCGGTGACTGCATCACCAGCCTCCTGTCGATCGGCGGGGTGGACCTCAACGGCACCTGGGTGATCGCCTTCCAGGCGCTCGCCGCGGTCCTGGCCGGCTTCGCGGTCTACACGTACCGCAAGAAGGTCCAGACCCTCATGGGCGGCGTGCACTGACGCACCCCCCTGGCACGTGAGCGGCCCGGCACACCGAACGGTGTGCCGGGCCGCTCGCGTTCGCGGGTCAGCGCGTGCCGCGCAGGCGGCGCCACGGAGTGAAGGTGAAGACCGCGCCGCCGAGCAGGATCACCGTGCCGGCGACGAGGGCCAGGGCCTGGATGCCGCCCTCGTCCTCGGCGCCGGTTTCGGCGAGGCCGCCCGAAGTGCCGGTGCCGGTGCTGGTGCCCGTGCTGGTCGAGGAGCCGGAGCCGCCCGGCTGGGCGGTGGTGTCCAGCTCCAGCGAGACGCCGCTGCTGGCCGCCTTGCAGGGGACGTTGATCGGCGGCGAGCCCGCGGCCATCGTGACGTCGATCGTCAGCCGGTCCGGGCTGAGCGTCACCTTGCCGGTCTTGCCGGGCTTGTAGGTGCCGGTCATGTCACTGAGGCTGACCGGCCCCTTGTCGGGGATCGCCTCGGCGTTGGCCGGGCCGGAGACCTTGACCGTGCCGCTGTCGGCGCCGCCGAGCTTGACGTCCATCGAGGGCTTGAGGGCCCCCGCCGGCAGGGGCACGGGCGCGGCCATCGCGCCCTTGGCGGTCTTGACGGTCAGGTCGTAGCTGCCGCCGTTCTTCTTAGCGTTGATCGTGACCGGGGTCTTGATGCCGCCCGGGACGACCGGCCCGCAGTCGAAGGAAACCTCGACGGGCTTGCCCGGGAAGTCGGTCTGGCCGCCGCCTCCCCCGGTGGTGGAGCCGCCCGAGGTGGTGGATCCGCCGGTCGTGGAGCCGCCGGTCGTGGTGGATCCGCCGGTGGTCGCCCCGCCCGTGGTCGTGCCGCCGCTCGTCGTGCCGCCGCTGGAGCCGGCCGACACGTCGATGGTCGCCCCGCCCTTCACCTCGCCCACCGGTGCGCACTTGGTGACGAAGGTGCCGAAGGAGAACGTGACGGCGACGTCGTACTTGCCGGGGGTCAGGGTGATCTTGCCAGCCTTGGTGAGCTTCAGCTTGCCCTTCATGGGCGACATGACCATGGGGGCCTTCTTGGGGATCGGCGGGTTCTTCTTCTCCCCGACGACCTTCAGCTCGCCCATCCCCCCGCCCAGCGTGATCCAGCCGGTGGGCTGGACCGCGTCCTTCGGGATGTCCATCAGGTCCGTGTTGTTCGAGGCGGGCTTGACCGTCTCCCAGACCACGTCGACCTCGTCGCCGACCTTGGCCGCGGCCGGGGCGGTGATCTTGGCAGTGGTCTCGCCCTCCACCGGGTCGCCACCGCCGGCCGGCGGCACGCATTTGACCTTGTACGTGGCCTCGGCGGCCACGGCGGGAGAAGCCGAAATGGCGATACCCGCGCCGCCGAGCAGCAGCGCGACCACGGCCGCGCTCACCCTCCGTTGGGTCTTCACGAATGTCCCTTCGTCGTCGAACGGTTCTCAGACGGTGCGGACGTCTGTGGTGCTGTCTCCGGCGCGCTGTCCGGGTTGAACCACGGCAGGACCGCCGTGGTGGTCTCAGGAGGCTCCGGTGCCTTCGCGGAGCGGGCCGGAAGGGGCCCCCGGTGGCGGCCTCCGGCGGCCGCGGCGCGCGGCCGGACCTTGTCGACGGCGGCCATGCCGACGCGGAAGAGGGCGGCCGGGATCACCAGCAGGAGCAGACCCCAGAAGAGCAGGACCCCGTACGGCCGGTCCACGCCCCAGGGCTGGGTGGCCACGACGGTCTCGCCGTACTTGAGGGAGATCGTGTAGTCGCCGTAGGCGCCCGCGGTGAGGGCGACGTCCAGGGCGATCTCCGCCTTGCCGCCCGGCGGGATGCTGCCCTTCCACCGGGCCTCCTCCCACAGGGGCGCGAACACCCCGTGGGCGGTGCCGAGCTGGAAGACCGGGTCCTTGACCGGGGCCGAGCCGAGGTTGCCGACGGTGACCTTGAACTTCCGGCTGGGCGGGGCTCCGAACCAGGTCAGCACCCCGTCCTCGCCTTCCAGCCGGACCCCGGTGAGCATCGCGAGGCGGGGCGTGCCGGATTCGGCGGGCAGCTCGGCCACCGCGTGGTCGGTGATCTTCAGGGGCGCAGCGACGGTGGACTGGTCGCCGTTGACGGAGGTGACGTTGACGACGCAGGGGCAGGGCTTGGGCGGGGCCACCACGGGCAGCCCTGCGGCGAAGTGCCCGTCCTCGGCGACGGAGACGGCCGCACCGTCGGCGTTGGCGCAGCTGTTGGTGCCGCCGATCATGTTCTGCCCGCAGACCAGCAGCATCACCAGCGTCCTGGGCCGCCACCCGGTGCCGGTGACGGTGATCTCGGTGCCCATGGCGGCCTCCTGGAGCGAGAGCGCCACGGCGGGCTTGCCCTCGTCGGCGGCGGCCGGGGTCGCCGGGAACAGCGCCAGCGCGCACACCGCCAGCCCCACCGCGAGCAGGGCTCCGACTCTTCTCACCTGGAGGCTCCCGTCAGTTCGTGTTCGGGTGCGGGGGTCGGCGCGGGCGGCTCGTCGTCCGACGGGCGCCGGCGGGGCCGCCGGCCGCGTACGAGGAACAGCGCGGCCGCGGCGGTCCCGCCGAGGCCGAGCAGGCCGAGACCCGTCCAGCCGGCGAGGTCCCAGGGCACGAGCCAGCGCGTACCGCTCCCGACGGCCCGGGCGGCGCCGGGGGCGGTGACGGTGAGGGTGACGCGGACCCGGTCCGCCACGGGGGCGCCGGGCCAGGGCTCG
Source organism: Streptomyces sp. NBC_00190 (assembly GCF_036203305.1). Classification (GTDB taxonomy): domain Bacteria; phylum Actinomycetota; class Actinomycetes; order Streptomycetales; family Streptomycetaceae; genus Streptomyces. The sequence continues at coordinate 3,363,700 of NZ_CP108131.1, forward strand.
GTCAGCTCCACCCGCTGGCCGGGGAGCAGTTCCACCGGCAAGGCCCGGGCGCCGCGGCCCGGGACCTCGCCGAGGAGGCCCTCGGCGTGGATCGCGAGCTCGGGGGCGAGGGCCACGTTCCCCCGGTTGACCAGGGTGTAGGCGACGACCGCGGCCGGGCCCCGGCCCCGTACGGCGACGTCCTCGACGGTGAGGGCGGCCAGGGTGGGGCCGCTGACCCTCAGATGGATCCGTACGCCCACCTCGTGGCCGCTCTCGGTCGCGACCACCGCGGCGGGGTGGTCGCCGGGCGGGGACGCGGGCGGCACGGTGACGGTGAAGGGGACCACCGCGCGGGTGCGGGGAGGGATCTTCACCGTGGCTCCGGCGCCGAAGCTGATCCAGGCTCCGGCGCCGTGCACGGCACCCGCCGAGCTGCCTTCGGCCGCGGGCCCGGCCGGGCGCACCGCGAAGGCGCCGTCGGCCGTGTTGTAGGCGTCGGCCCCGCGCAGGGTGACGGTGCGTTCCCGGTCGGTGGTGTTGGCCAGGGCGAGGCGGTCCTCCAGCACGGTGCCGGGGGTGCCTGACATGTAGTAATACGGGCGCGGGAAGTACGGGCGGACCGCGCCGGGCCGGGCGGCCGTCCCGGCGGCGGGCTCGGCGGTCCAGCCCGGGTCGTCGGCCGCCGCGGGGGCCGCGGCGGCCGCGTACAGCGCGGTGGCCGCGAGGAGCGGCACCCCGAGCCGTCGGAAGGTGTGGAGCACGCGCATGGCCGGGGTGCTCCGTTCAGGACCGGGCCCGCTGGCCGCGCCGGGTCAGCCAGAGCACGCCGGCGGCGCCGGACAGCAGCACGGTGCCGCCGAGGGTGCCGAGGGCGAGGGCGGAGTCGGTGGGGCCGGTCTGCGGGAGGGTGCCGTCCGTGTCGCCGCCGGACTGCGCGGCGGCGCCGCCCGCGGCGGTGACGTCCAGTTCCAGGGACGGTCCGGGGCTGTTGCCGGGGGTGCAGGTGGTCGTGGTGCCCATCGCCTTGATGGTGAGCACTCCGGCGGTGAAGGTGACCTTGCCGCTCTTCTTGGGCGTGTAGGTGCCCGACAGGTCGGTGATCTTGATCGGGGTGTTGGCGGGCGCGGCCTCGGGGTTGGGCGGGCCGGAGACCGGTACGGAGACCTTCTCGGCCCCGCCGACGAGGATGACGGCGCTGGGGCTCATCGCGCCCTTGCCGAGTTCGATCGGGCTGGACGAGACACCCTTCTGGAAGGACATCGTCAGCTTGTAGGCGTCGCCCTCCTTGACGGCCTTGATGTCGATGGGCGATACCGCCGACTTGTCCCCGATCGGGGTCTTGCAGTCGTAGGCCACGTCGACGACGGCGGCGTGCGCTGCGGGGGCGGCCAGTAGGACCGCCGATCCGGCCAGCGCGGACGCCAGCGCGAGCGCGGTGGAGCGTTTCCGGTCGGACACCTTCGTCTTCCCCTCGGGCCACAAATTCCTGACGACACATCAGATTGGTGGCTCAAGGTACGCCCGGGACCTTGCGGAGGGAAGACAAAGGGCAGGCCGGAATTGACTGTTCGTCAGCGGACGCGGACACCCTTCTGCCACACCGCGGAAACGAGCGGGACACCGGGGCGGTAGGCCAGGTGGACGTGGCTGGGAGCGTCCAGGAGGGCCAGGTCGGCGCGGGCTCCGGGCGTGACGGCGCCGATGTCGGTGCGGCGCAGCGCGCGGGCGCCGCCGGCCGTCGCGGACCACAGGGCCTCGTCGGGGGTCATCCGCATGTCGCGGACGGCGAGCGCGATGCAGAACGGCATCGAGCTGGTGTAGGAGGAGCCGGGGTTGCAGTCCGTGGACAGCGCGACGGTGGCTCCCGCGTCGATCAGGCGCCGGGCGTCGGGCCACTGGGCGCGGGTGGAGAACTCGGCGCCGGGCAGCAGGGTGGCCACCGTGGTGGCGGCGGCCTGGGCCAGGGCGTCGACGTCCGCGTCGGTGAGGTGGGTGCAATGGTCCGCGGAGGCGGCTTCGAGCTCGACGGCGAGCTGGACGCCGGGGCCGTAGGAGAGCTGGTTGGCGTGGACGCGCGGGATCAGCCCGGCGCCGGCGCCCGCGGTGAGGATCACGCGGGCCTGGTCCCCGTCGAAGGCGCCCTTCTCGCAGAAGACGTCCACCCAGCGGGCGTACGGGGCGCAGGCGGCCAGCATCTCGCCGGTGACGAGGTCCACGTAGCCGGCCGGGTCCTCGGCGTAGTCCGGGGAGACGATGTGCGCGCCGAGGTAGGTGACCTCTTCGGTGTGCGCGGCGGCGATGCGCAGGGCGCGGGCCTCGTCGGCGGTGGTGAGGCCGTAGCCCGACTTGGTCTCGAAGGTGGTGGTGCCCTGGCGGCGGGCCTCGTCCAGGTGGCGCACCAGGTTGGCTTCGAGCTCGGCGTCTGTGGCGGCGCGGGTGGCGGCGACGGTGGTCCGGATGCCGCCGGCGGAGTAACTGCGGCCGGACATTCGGGCGTTGAACTCCGCGGTGCGGTCGCCCGCGAAGACCAGGTGCGAGTGGGAGTCGACGAAGCCGGGGATGACGGCCCGGCCGTCGGCGTCGTACGTGCCGTCCGCCGCCGGAGCCTTGTCGGCGGGGCCGACCCAGGCGATGCGGTCCGCGTCGACGACGACCGCGGCGTCCTGGATCAGACCCAGAGGGGATCCGTCGCCGAGGGCGGGGTCGTTGGTGACGAGGCTTGCGATGTTGGTGATGACGGTGGTGGCCATGGGGGTTCCTCTCAGAGGGTTCCTGGGGGGAACCCCCACAACGTCAGCCGCGGACGGCCGCGATGGACTCGGTCAGGGCGGACGGGACGTCCGGGACCAGGGTGTGGGCTCCGTCGCGGACCACGTGACGGCCGCCCACCACCGTGTGGCGGACATCGGCGGCCGTCGCGGCGAAGACCGCCGTCTCGGCGCCGAGGCTCGGCAGCGGGCCCGCCGTCCGTACGGAGTCCAGGGCGATGGTGGTGAAGTCCGCGAGCGCGCCCGCCTCCAGGCGGCCCGCGTCGGGCCGGCCGAGCGCCGCGTGGCCGTCGGCGGTCGCCGCGGTCAGCAGCGCGTTCGCCGTCCAGTGGCCCCGGGTACGGCTGCGCAGGCGCTCGTCGAGCTCCATCGCGCGGGCCTCTTCGAGCAGGTCGATCACGGCGTGGCTGTCGCTGCCGAGGGAGAGCGGGCTGCCCGCGCGCTGGAGGCGGGTCGCCGGGCCGATGCCGTCGGCGAGGTCGCGTTCCGTGGTGGGGCACATGCAGGTGCCGGTGGTGGTGGTGCCGAGGAGGGCGATGTCCCCGTCGGTGAGGTGCGTGTTGTGGACGCCGGTGGTGCGCGGCCCGAGCACGCCGTGGTCGGCGAGGAGCTGGGTCGGGGTCCGGCCGTGCGCGGCCTGGCACGCGTCGTTCTCCGCGGTCTGCTCGGAGAGGTGGACGTGCAGCGGGGCCCGGCGCTCCTCGGCCCAGCGTGCGACGGTGGCCAGCTGTTCGGCGGGCACGGCGCGCACCGAGTGGATCGCCGCGCCGATCAGGGCGTGCTCGCGCGGCCCCAGGGCGCTCACCCGCTCCGCCCACGCGTCGGCGGTGCCGTCGGAGAAGCGCAGCTGGTGCGGGTTCGGGGCCTCGCCGAAGCCCGCCGAGAGGTAGGCGGTGTCGAGGAGGGTGATCCGGATGCCCGCCTCGGCGGCGGCCTCGATCAGGGCCTCGCCCATCGCGTTCGGGTCGGCGTACGGGGCGCCGCCCGGGGCGTGGTGGACGTAGTGGAACTCGCCGACGTTCGTGATGCCGGCCAGCGCCATCTCCGCGTACACGGCGCGGGCGAGCGCGAAGTACGTGTCGGGGGTGAGGTTCTGGGCGACCTTGTACATGAAGTCGCGCCAGGTCCAGAAGGTGCCGGAGCCGACCTGGACCGTGGAGCGCAGGGCCCGGTGGAAGGCGTGGCTGTGGGCGTTGGCCAGACCCGGGAGGGTGAGGCCGCGCAGGATCTCCGCGCCGGGGGGCGGGGTCGCGACGCCGGTGCGCACCGCGGCGATCCGGCCGTCGGCCCCTGTTTCCAGGGCCACGCCCGGCTCGACACGAGTGCCGAGCCAGGCGTGCTCCAGCCAGTACGTCTTGCGGCCGTGCGTGTTCAACGGCATGCCAGACCTTCCAGTACGTCGGCGAGGGCGAGGACGCCGGCCACGCAGTCGTCCTCGGCGGCGAACTCCCGCGGGGAGTGGGAGACGCCGGTGGGGTTGCGCACGAACAGCATCGCGGTCGGGACGGCCGCGGAGAGGATTCCGGCGTCGTGTCCCGCCCCGGTGCCGAGTACGGGGACGGCTCCGCCCAGGATCCGGTTCATCTCGTCGCGCAGGGCGTGCTCGAACTCGACGACCGGGGTGAAGGACTCCCGGACGATTCCGAGGTCGATGCCGTCCTGGTCGGCGCGCTCGCGGGCGGCCTTCTCGATGGCGGTGACGACCGTGTCGAGGGTGGCCTGGTCGGCGGCGCGGGAGTCGAGCCAGCCCCGCACGAGGGAGGGGATGGCGTTGACCCCGTTGGGCTCGACCGAGATCTTCCCGAAGGTGGCCACGGCCCCGGCGAGGGCCGCCTCGGTACGGGCGGCCAGCACGGTCGCCGCGTACGTGAGCATCGGGTCGCGGCGGTCCACCAGGCGGGTGGTGCCCGCGTGGTTGGCCTCGCCGCGGAAGTCGAACCGCCAGCGGCCGTGCGGCCAGATCGCGGAGGCGATGCCGACGCGGTCCCCGGACAGGTCCAGGGCCCGGCCCTGCTCCACGTGCAGTTCGACGAAGGCGCCGATCCGGCCGAGACGGTCGGGGTCGGCCCCGATGCCCTCGGGGTCGTATCCGGCGGCCTCCATGGCCTGGGGCAGGGAGATGCCGTCGGCGTCGCGGAGCTCGTACGCCTTCTCCTTGGTCAGCTGCCCGGCGGCGAGCCGGGAGCCGACGCAGGCGAGCCCGAAGCGGGCCCCTTCCTCGTCACCGAAGTTGGTGATGGCGAGCGGCCTGGTGAACTCCGCGCCCTTCCTGCGGAGTTCGTCCAGGGCCGCGAAGGAGGACACCACGCCGAGGGGGCCGTCGAAGGCCCCGCCGTCGGGGACGGAGTCCAGGTGGGAGCCGGTGACCACGGCGTCCCCCGCGAGGGGGTCGCCGAGCCAGGCCCACTGGTTGCCGTTGCGGTCGGTCTCGTACGTCAGCCCGCGCGCCTCGGCCTGCTCCTGGAACCAGGTCCGGCAGTCGGCGTCGGCCCCGCTCCAGGCGTACCGTCGGTACCCGCCGCTGCCGGCGTCGCGCCCGACGGGAGCGAGTTCCGCCCACATGGTGTGGAAGGAGGAAGCCTCACTCACGCGGAGTCACCCTCGCGCATGGGGACGCGGACGCCGCGCTCGTCGGCCACCGTCTCGGCGATGTCGTAGCCGGCGTCGACGTGGCGGATGACGCCCATGCCCGGGTCGTTGGTGAGGACGCGGCGGATCTTCTCGCCCGCGAGCTTGGTGCCGTCGGCGACGGTGACCTGGCCCGCGTGGATCGAGCGGCCCATGCCGACGCCGCCGCCGTGGTGGATCGAGACCCAGGAGGCGCCGGAGGCGACGTTGACCATGGCGTTGAGCAGCGGCCAGTCGGCGATCGCGTCGGAGCCGTCGAGCATGGCCTCGGTCTCGCGGTACGGGGAGGCCACCGAACCGCAGTCGAGGTGGTCGCGGCCGATGACCAGCGGGGCGGCGAGGGTGCCGTCGGCGACCATCTCGTTGAAGCGCTCGCCGGCCTTGTCGCGCTCGCCGTAGCCGAGCCAGCAGATGCGCGCGGGCAGGCCCTGGAAGTGGACGCGCTCGCCGGCCATCTTGATCCAGCGGTGCAGGGACTCGTTCTCGGGGAAGAGCTCCAGCATCGCCTTGTCGGTCTTGTGGATGTCCGAGGCCTCGCCGGACAGCGCCGCCCAGCGGAAGGGGCCCTTGCCCTCGCAGAACAGCGGGCGGATGTAGGCGGGGACGAAGCCGGGGAAGGCGAAGGCGCGGTCGTAGCCTGCCAGCTGGGCCTCGCCGCGGATGGAGTTGCCGTAGTCGAAGACCTCGGAGCCCGCGTCCATGAAGCCGACCATGGCCTCGACGTGCTTGGCCATGGACTCGCGGGCCCGCGTGGTGAAGCCGGCCGGGTCCTTGGCCGCGTAGTCCGCCATGTCCTCGAAGTCGACGCCGGTCGGCAGGTAGGCGAGCGGGTCGTGGGCGGAGGTCTGGTCCGTCACGATGTCGATCGGGGCGCCCTCGGCGAGCATCTGCGGGAGCAGGTCGGCGGCGTTGCCGAGCAGGCCGATGGAGAGCGGCTTGCGGGCGTCGCGGGCCTCGACGGCGAGCTGGAGGGCGTGCTGGAGGTTGTCGGCCTTCACGTCCAGGTAGCGGTGCTCGATGCGGCGCTCGATGGCGCGCGGGTCGACGTCGATGCAGATCGCGACGCCGTCGTTCATCGTCACGGCCAGCGGCTGGGCGCCGCCCATGCCGCCGAGGCCGGCGGTCAGGGTGATGGTGCCGGCGAGGGTGCCGCCGAACTTCTTGGCGGCGACGGCGGCGAAGGTCTCGTAGGTGCCCTGGAGGATGCCCTGGGTGCCGATGTAGATCCAGGAGCCGGCGGTCATCTGGCCGTACATGGTCAGGCCGAGGTGCTCCAGGCGGCGGAACTCCTCCCAGTTGGCCCAGTCGCCGACGAGGTTGGAGTTGGCCAGCAGGACGCGCGGGGCCCACTCGTGGGTCTGCATGACGCCGACCGGGCGGCCGGACTGGACGAGCATCGTCTCGTCCTGCTTGAGCGTCCGCAGAGTGCGGACCATGGCGTCGTACGAGCGCCAGTCGCGGGCGGCCTTGCCGGTGCCGCCGTAGACGACGAGCTTGTCGGGGTGCTCGGCGACCTCGGGGTCGAGGTTGTTCTGCAGCATGCGGAGGGCGGCTTCCTGCTGCCATCCCAGGGTGCTCAGCTCGGTGCCTCGCGCGGCGCGTACGGGGCGGGGTCCTGACATGGCGGTGCCTCCTCCGGTGTTGGTTCAATCTATTCACATCCTGACTTCCTGAATAGATTCAGTCAACAGCTGCGGGCCGACCCGCCGGATGATTGGCTGGCGGACATGGCTGCCGAGGTGCCTTCGGGCATGCACGCGAGGACGCACGAGGAGGGCGCCACAGCGCGCCGTGACCTGGCCGTACGGGCCGCGGTCGAGCAGGGTCTGGTGGGCGGGGCGGACGGCTCCGATCCCCTGGTCTGCCTGCTGGACGTGGCCGGGATCCGGTCCTCCGCCACCGCCCTGACCAGCGCATTCGAGGCCGCGGTGGCGCCCGGGACCCCCGTCCTGCACACCTTCGCGGTCAAGGCCGCCCCGCTCGTCCCGGTGCTGCGGCTGCTGGCGGACTCGGGGGTCGGCTGCGAGGTGGCCAGCCCCGGCGAGCTGGCGCTGGCCCGGGCGGCCGGGGTGGAGGCGGAGCGGACCGTCCTGGACTCCCCCGCCAAGACGGCGGCCGAGCTGCGCGAGGCCCTGGACCTCGGCGTCGCCGTCAACGCCGACAACCGGCAGGAGCTGGAGCGGCTGGACGCCCTGGTCGCCGCGGCCCCGTCCCGGTCCCCGATCGGGGTCCGGATCAACCCCCAGACCGGGGCCGGATCCATCGACGCCCTGTCCACCGCCACGGCGACCTCGAAGTTCGGGATCGCGCTGCGCGACCCGGGCGCGCGCGAGTGGCTCGTACGGGCCTTCCTCGACCGCCCGTGGCTGACCCGGCTGCACACCCACTCGGGCTCGCAGGGCGTCCCGCTGCCGCTGATCGCGCAGGGCGTGCGGGAGCTGCACGCGCTGGCCGAGGAGATCAACGCGGCGGCGGGACGCCGCCAGGTCGACACCCTCGACATCGGCGGCGGCCTGCCGGTGAACTTCGCCTCGGACGAGCGGACCCCGACGTACGCGCAGTACGTGAGCGCCCTGCGCGAGGCGGCTCCCGCGCTCTTCGACGGCTCGTACGGCCTGGTCACGGAGTTCGGCCGGTCCCTGCTGGCCAAGCACGGGCTGGTCCTCGCCCGGGTGGAGTACACCAAGACCACCGGGGCCCGCCCGATCGCCCTCACCCACGCGGGGGTCCAGCTGGCGACCCGGACGGTGTACGCCCCGGCGGCCTGGCCGCTGCGGATCCTGCCGTACGACGCGAAGGGCGCCCCGAAGGACGGTGACCCCGTCGCCCAGGACGTCGCCGGCCCGGCCTGCTTCGCGGGCGACCTGCTCGCCACGGCCCGGGAGCTGCCGCGGCTGGACCCGGGCGACCTGATCGGCGTCCCCGACACGGGCGCGTACTTCTTCACCGCCCACTACGGCTACAACAGCCTGCCGCGCCCGGCGGTCCACGGCTTCGCGGTCACCCCGGAGGGGGAGGTCCGCTTCGCCCTGGTCCGCCCGGCGCAGTCCCTCACGGAAATCGTCGCGGAGGCCGGCGGCGCGTTCGGGGACGCGCTGCTGCTCTAGGCGCTGTCCGCCTGGCCGTTGACGGCCTTGTCGTGGCGCGGGGCGACGTAGCCGGACGGAGCCCGGACGGGGTTCAGCCGGCGAGCGTGACCGCCAGGGCCGGGGCCAGGCCCGCGACGAGGCCGTCCGGGGTCAGGGCGGTCACCGCGGGCAGCCGCAGGAGGTAGCGGGTCAGGGCCAGGCCCAGCAGCTGGGTGGAGACCAGGCCCGCCACGCGGGCGGCCCGCTCGGGACCGAGGGCCGCCGCCAGCGCCGGGGCGACCTGGGCGGCGAACACCTCCCGCATCCGCTCCGCCGCCCGCTCGTTCGTCACCGCCGAGCGCAGCAGCACCAGGAGCGCGTCGTCGGCCGGATCACCCTCCCACCGCTGCACGAAGTGCCGTACGAGGGCGGCGGGGAGCTCGGCCACGGGCACGGCACCCAGGTCCGGCAGCCGCAGGTCCACGGCCAGGGCGGCGTCGAAGAGCTGCTCCTTGCTGCCGAAGTAGCGCATGACCATCGACGGGTCGATCTCCGCGTCCGCCGCGACGGCCCGGATGGTGGTGCGCTCGTACCCCTGCGCGGCGAAGCGCCCGCGCGCCGCCCGCAGGATGGCCGTCTTGGTGGTGTCGGAGGTGCGTCGCGCCGTCATGCCAACAACCGTAGGCCAACAGCCGTTGACATGCCAGCCCCGGCAGGCGCATCCTGATGCCAACAGCCGTTGGCCAACAAACGTTGGCCCGCCGGAGGAGGCCCGCATGACCAGCACCGCACTCCCCGCCACCACGGACGTCGCCATCGTCGGCGCCGGACCCACCGGTCTCGCCCTCGCCGTCACCCTGGCCGAGGCGGGCCTCGGCTTCGTCCTCCTCGACCGGCAGGCCGAGGGCGCCAACACGTCCCGCGCGGCCGTCGTGCACGCCCGGACCCTGGAGGTCCTGGACGAGCTCGACCCGACCGGCGCCCTCTCGGCCGACCTGATCGGCCGCGGCATCCCGGTCAGCCGGTTCCGGATCCGCGACGGGGCCCGCCCGCTCGCCGCGATCCCCTTCGACGGCCTGCGCACCGCCCACCCGTACGCGCTGATGGTCCCCCAGTACGAGACCGAGGCCGTGCTCCTGGCGCGCCTGCGCGCCCTCGGCGGGGACGTCCACCGCCCGTACGAGGTCACCGCAGTCGCCCAGAGCGCGGACGGGGCCACCCTCACGACGGCCACGGGCGAGACCCTGCGCGCCTCCTACGCCGTCGGCGCCGACGGAATGCACAGCAAGGTCCGCGAGGCCGCCGGGATCGGCTTCAGCGGCAGCCCCTACGAGGAGTCCTTCGTGCTGGCCGACGTCGCCATGGACTGGGTTCCGGGCCCGGGCGAGGTCTCCCTCACCTTCGGCGCCGCCGGGCTGGCCGTGGTCGCACCGCTGCCCGCGGGCACCTCCCCCGCCGCAGGCCCCGGAGGAAGGCGCTACCGGGTCGTCGCGACGGCCGCCGAGGCCCCCGCCGAGCCGGACCTCGCCTTCGTGCAGCACCTGCTGGACGAGCGCGCCCCCGGCCAGGCCACCGTCACCGCCCTCGTCTGGTCCTCCCGGTTCCGGATCCACCACCGGGTCGCCGACCGCTACCGCGTCGGCCGGCTGCTCCTCGCCGGTGACGCCGCCCACGTGCACAGCCCGGCCGGCGGGCAGGGCATGAACACCGGCGTCCAGGACGCGTACGCCCTCGGCCGCGCACTGGCCACCGGCGACCTCGACGGCTACGAGGCGCGCCGCCGCCCGGTCGCCCTGCGGGTGGTCGCCCTCACCGACCGGATGACCCGCGTCGCCACCACCCGGAACCCGGCCCTGCGCGCCCTACGCAACACCCTGCTCCCCGTCCTCGCCCGCATCCCGGCGCTGCGCACCCGCCTGGCCACCGAGCTGGCCGAGCTCAATTACCGCTGAGCCCTACTCCACGAACAGTCCCCGCGCCGCGGCCTGCGTGTCGAAGACCTCCAGCCGGGCCTGTGCGTCCGGCAGGGCGTCCGCCATCGCCTCCAGCAGCACCCGGCCCAGCAGCATCGGCGCACACGCCGTGTCGAAGGCCAGCCCGGTCCCGACCGGCGCCGGGATCAGCAGGTCCGAGTGGCGGGCCACCGGCGCGAAGACCGAGTCCGCGACCGTCACCACGGTCAGCCCGGCCCGCCGGGAGCGCTCCAGGGTGTCCACGACCTCCCGGGGGTGGCGGGGCAGCGCGAAGCAGAGCAGCGCCGAGGCGCCCGCGCCGACGGCCGCGTCGATCCGGTCCTCCAGCATCGAGCCGCCCTCGTCGAGGAGCCGTACGTCCGGATGCACCTTCGCGGCGAAGTACGCGAACCCGCGCGCCTGCGAGGACGCCGCCCGCAGCCCCAGCACCGGCAGCGGGGTCGAGGCGGCGAGCAGCCGGCCCGCCTCCTGGACGGGCGCGGGATCGGCGAGCATCGCCGCGAGCCGGCGCAGGTTCTCGATCTCGCCCTGGACCGCCTGCTGGTACTCGTTGTACGCGTCCTCGTGCCCCGTCTCCGCCCGCTCGGCGGGGGCCACCTCGCGCAGGTGCCGGCGCAGTGCGGGATACCCGTCGAAGCCCAGCGCCACGGCGAACCGGGTCACCGACGGCTGGCTCACCCCGGCCAGCTCGGCGAGCTCCACGCTCGACAGGAACGGCACCTCCGCCGCTCCGCGCACCATGCAGTGCGCGATCCGCCGCTGGGTCGGCGTCAGCCGGTGCCCCTCGAAGAGCTTCTGCAGCCGCGCGGCCGGGCTGTCGCTCATGCCCGTCCCCTCCGTCCCGGTGAGATATTCAGTCACCGAGCACTCTGCATGTGGTTATGCAGCACGGCAAGCCGCGCCCGCGATCCGGATTCGGGGGCTAGCCCCAGTGCCGGGGCCCGCGGCCGTTCCTACGGTGGGGGGATGGACGTGCATGCCCGAGAGCTGAAGAAGGAACTCGCCGCCACGCTGGACGCCCGGCGGGAGCTGGGTCCGGAGTACGAGGCCGCGCTGGTGGACTCGTTCGTCGAGAAGGTCGACACGCAGGTCAGGCGGCGGCTCGCGGAGGACCGCCTGTCCGCCGCGCGGGGCCCCGCCGGTCCGTCCGCCCCGGCGGAGGGGAACTTCGGCGAACGCTTCGGCTTCGCCATCGTCACGCTGGTCCTGGCGATCCCGCTGTCGGCCATCGGCGCCGCCCACGCCCACCTGAGCGGGCTCCTGGTCGCCTGGGCCGGGATCCTGGGCGTGAACTTCGTCCACGCCTCGAAGCGGCTGCGGCGCCCCGGGAAGAGTTAGCGCGGGGAAGAGTTAGCGCGGGGACCGCCGCACCCCGGTTGCCCGGGGTCGGGACGACGGCGGTCCCCGCGAAGGACACGGGCCGGGTCAGGGCCGTCCGCGTCCGGTGGCGTCCACGCGGTCCGGGAGCCGCTCCGGAGGCACGCAACGCCGTTCGGTGGTGCCGACCGGGCCCCGGTCTCCCGGGCTTCCCTGCCGACAACCACCACTGTGCCGGAGGCGTGTTAAGACGGTGCTGCCGTCACGTGTCGTGCCCGTACCGTTTGCGCGACGGCCGTGCGCCTCTGCGTAGCCGCTACTTCGCGCCCTTGGCCAGGAACGCCAGCAGGTCCTGGCGGCTGACGACGCCGGTCGGCTTGCCCTCCACCAGCACGATCGCCGCGTCCGCCTCGCCCAGCACCGCCATCAGCTCGGACACCGGCTCGCCGGAGCCGACCTGGGGCAGCGGCGAGCTCATGTGCTTCTCCAGCGGGTCGCCCAGCGAGGCCCGCTGCGCGAACAGCGCCGCCAACAGCTCCTTCTCGACCACGGAGCCGATGACCTCGGCGGCCATCACGTCCGGGTGACCGGCGCCCGGCTTGACGATCGGCATCTGCGAGACGCCGTACTCGCGCAGCACGTCGATCGCCTCGCCGACCGTCTCCTCGGGGTGCATGTGGACGAGGGAGGGGATACCGCCCTCCTTGTCGTCGAGCACGTCTCCGATGCGGGCGGACGGTCCGGCCTCCTCCAGGAAGCCGTGTCCCGCCATCCACTCGTCGCTGAAGATCTTGCTCATGTAGCCGCGGCCGCTGTCCGGCAGCAGGACGACGACGACGTCGTCCGGGCCCAGGCCCTCGGCCGCCTTCAGCGCGGCGACGACCGCCATGCCGCAGGAGCCGCCGACGAGGAGGCCCTCCTCCTTGGCGAGGCGGCGGGTCATCTGGAAGGAGTCCTTGTCGGACACCGCGATGATCTCGTCCGTCACGTTCGGGTCGTAGGCCGTCGGCCAGAAGTCCTCGCCGACGCCCTCGACGAGGTACGGACGGCCGCTGCCGCCGGAGTACACCGAGCCCTCGGGGTCGGCGCCGATGACCTTGACCTTCCCGCCGCTGACCTCCTTGAGGTAGTTGCCGGTACCGGAGATCGTGCCGCCCGTGCCGACGCCGGCGACGAAGTGGGTGATCTTCCCGTCCGTCTGCTCCCACAGCTCGGGACCGGTGGTCTCGTAGTGCGAACGGGGGTTGTTCGGGTTGCTGTACTGGTCGGGCTTCCAGGCGCCCGGGGTCTCGCGCACGAGGCGGTCGGACACGTTGTAGTACGAGTCCGGGTGCTCGGGGTCGACGGCGGTCGGGCAGACCACGACGTCGGCGCCGTACGCGCGCAGCACGTTGATCTTGTCCATGGACACCTTGTCAGGGCAGACGAAGATGCACTTGTAGCCCTTCTGCTGGGCCACGATGGCGAGTCCTACACCCGTGTTGCCGCTGGTCGGCTCCACGATGGTGCCACCGGGCTTGAGGGCTCCGCTCTGCTCGGCGGCCTCGATCATCCGTACGGCGATCCGGTCCTTCACGGATCCACCGGGATTGAAGTACTCGACCTTCGCAAGGACGGTGGCCTGCAGGCCTTCGGTCACACGGTTGAGCTTCACCAGCGGGGTGTTGCCGACGAGGCTGATCATCGAGTCGTGGAATTGCACCATGTTCTCCAAGGACGGGACTCCACGGGTTCTCCGGGAGGCATGGCCAGACTATGCGGAAAGGGATTGACCGACCGTACGTACGGGGCAGGTACGTCAACAAGGCCCGACAAGGGAGCGAGGTGGCCTGAAGGGTGTCCAGGGCGAGAACGGCCCGCCGGATCGCGGCGGGCGCAGCGTACGGCGGGGGCGGACTCGGGCTGGTCGGAGTCGCCGCCGTGGGGCTGGTGCTGGCGGAGGTCCAGTTCGCCAAGCGGACCGTGGGCACCGGGCTCGGCGATCCGCCGCGCGCGGACGGGCTGTACGGGAGCGAGTTCGGCGGCCCGGAGCTGAGCCCCGGCCCGCTGCGCCTGGGCATGCTGGGCGACTCCACGGCCGCGGGGCTCGGCGTACGGCGGGCCCGGCAGACTCCGGCGGCCCTGCTGGCCTCCGGGCTGGCGGCGGTGGCCGAGCGGCCGGTCGAGCTGCGCAACGCGGCCCTGTCGGGTGCCATGTCGGACGACCTGGACCGGCAGGTGACGGTGCTCCTGGACGGCGACGCGCCCGCCCCGGACGTGTGCGTGATCATGATCGGCGCGAACGACGTGACCCGGCGTATGCCGCCGACCCACTCCGTGCGGTGCCTCACCGGGGCGGTACGCCGGCTGCGGCTGGCGGGCTCCGAGGTCGTCGTGGGCACCTGCCCGGACCTGGGCACCATCGAGCCCGTGTACCAGCCGCTGCGGTGGCTGGCCCGGCGCGTCTCGCGCCAGCTGGCCGCCGCGCAGACCATAGGGGTGGTCGCCCTGGGCGCCCGTACGGTCTCGATGGGGGACCTGCTGGGCCCCGAGTTCGCCGCGAACCCGCGCGAGATGTTCGGCCCGGACTCCTACCACCCGTCGGCGGAGGGCTACGCGACCGCCGCCATGGCCATGCTGCCGACCCTGTGCGCGGCGCTCGAACTGTGGCCGGAGTCCGACCGGCTGGACGTGTCCCGGGACGAGGACATGCTTCCGGTGGCCAAGGCCGCCTCGGCCGCGGCCGGACAGGCCGGTACGGAGGTCACGGCGGCCCGCGGCCCCTGGGCCCTGCTCAAGCACCGGCGCCGTCGGCGGGTCCCGGGCGAGGAGCTCCCGGCCGTCCACGCGGCCGGGGCGACGGGGGCGGCCGCCCCGGGCGCCGGGGCCCCGGACACCCCGGCGAGCAGCGGAGCGACCGGCATCACACCCCAAGGCCGGTGACCTCGACCATACGGGGCGGTAACTTCGCTTGCGGTCCGGATAGAGCCGCAACACACCCTTGGAGCCTTCGATGCCCGAAGCCGTCATCGTTTCCACTGCCCGCTCCCCGATCGGGCGCGCCGGCAAGGGGTCCCTCAAGGACGTCCGTCCGGACGACCTGACCGCCACGATCATCCAGGCCGCCCTCGCCAAGGTCCCCGAGCTGGACCCGCGCCAGATCGACGACCTGATGCTCGGCTGCGGCCTCCCCGGCGGCGAGCAGGGCCACAACCTGGCCCGCATCGTGGCCGTGCAGATGGGCATGGACTACCTGCCGGGCACCACGATCACCCGGTACTGCTCCTCCTCGCTCCAGACCTCCCGCATGGCGCTGCACGCCATCAAGGCCGGCGAGGGCGACGTCTTCATCTCCGCGGGCGTCGAGACGGTCTCCCGGTTCATGAAGGGCTCCTCGGACGGCCTGCCGGACACCCACAACCCGCTCTTCGCCGACGCGGAGGCCCGTACGGCCGCCGTCGCGCAGAGCGAGGGCTCCTCCTGGCACGACCCGCGCGAGGACGGCCTGATCCCGGACGCCTACATCTCGATGGGGCAGACCGCGGAGAACCTGGCCCGGCTCAAGGGCGTGACACGCCAGGACATGGACGAGTTCGGTGTCCGCTCCCAGAACCTGGCTGAGGAGGCCATCAAGAACGGCTTCTGGGCCCGCGAGATCACCCCGGTCACCACCCCCGACGGCACGGTCGTCTCCACCGACGACGGCCCGCGCGCCGGTGTCACCATGGAAGGCGTCTCGGGCCTCAAGCCCGTCTTCCGCCCCGACGGCCTGGTCACGGCCGCCAACTGCTGCCCGCTCAACGACGGCGCCGCCGCGCTGGTCATCATGAGCGACACCAAGGCGCGGGAGCTGGGCCTGACCCCGCTGGCGCGGATCGTCTCCACCGGTGTCACCGGCCTCTCCCCGGAGATCATGGGCCTCGGCCCGGTCGAGGCGTCGAAGCAGGCCCTGAAGCGGGCCGGGCTGACCGTCGGCGACATCGACCTGTTCGAGATCAACGAGGCCTTCGCGGCCCAGGTCATCCCGTCCTACCGGGACCTGGAGATCCCGCTGGACAAGCTGAACGTCAACGGCGGGGCCATCGCCGTCGGTCACCCGTTCGGGATGACCGGCGCCCGCATCACCGGCACGCTGATCAACAGCCTGCAGTTCCACGACAAGCAGTTCGGTCTGGAGACGATGTGCGTGGGCGGCGGCCAGGGCATGGCCATGGTCATCGAGCGGCTGAGCTGAGCCGGAGCGGAGGGTAGGGGTCGCCCGAGGAACGAGGGCGGCACCTGCCCGCAGCGGTGGCGAAGATCGGTACCGAGCGGCTGAGCCGACGCGGGCCCCAGTCGCCGCAAGGGATCCGGCCGGATCCCTTGCCCCGTACTGACACCGGATCTAACCGCGTCGCGGCCGACCTGTGACCGAATCTCCCCCAGGATGTGACCTATGTCCCGGGGGAGTGGCATGTCCGCAGGTCAGAGATGGTACGGATGGGCCGGGTGTGACCAAAGCCCTGTCCAATTCGTGACGTAATGCACTGCACGCCATTCCCAGGTCGGGACACTCTGATGTAGGAAGTCGGGGGATCGAATCACCTCAGGAGTTAGTCAGTGAGCGCCATGTCTCTTGCCCTGCTGCTGACCACGGCCGCTGCCACGGCCGTGGGCGCTGCTGCGCTGCACGCCGTCCACGGTCTCCGTAAGCAGGTCACGGCCCTGCGCGGCGAGCTGGCGATGCCGGCCCACGCCCGCGCCGCGACCGTCCCGCACGCCCGCAGCGCCGTGGAGTCCCCCGCCGCCGAGATACGAGCCGCCGTGGCC
Source organism: Streptomyces sp. NBC_00190 (assembly GCF_036203305.1). Lineage (GTDB taxonomy): Bacteria > Actinomycetota > Actinomycetes > Streptomycetales > Streptomycetaceae > Streptomyces. The sequence goes on from NZ_CP108131.1 coordinate 3,380,224, forward strand.
GAAGCCCTCGCCGAGGAGCGCGAGCGCGAGCTCGCCGAGGCGCGCGCCTTCTGGGCCGCGCAGGAGGCCCGCGACTCCGCCGACGCCCCGTCGCTGCTGGGCGGCCTGCCCGGCCTCGGCGAGGACACCCCCGTCTTCCTGCCCCGGCAGGCCGACCTGGTGGGCCTGGAGCCGCTGCTCGGCGAGGACTCCGTGGAGGAGTACCCCGAGGATTCGGCCGAGCTGGCCGCCGCCCGCCGGCGCCACCCCTCGCACCCCGACTTCGTGCCGGTCCAGGCCCCGGCCCCCGGCGCCGACCACGAGCGCACCGTCAGCCGCCTGGAGGAGCTCGCGGAGGCCCGTACGGCCCTCGCGGACGTCCGCCCGGGCCCGCTGGGCACGCTGGACGTGTACGTCTTCACGGACGGCACCACGCTCTGCATGACCCCCGGCCACAGGGAGACCGCGGAGCGCCTCGCCGAGGCCCTGCGCTCGGGCACCGCGCCGGTCCTGCTGGGCGGCTCGGGCATCTCCGGCGCCTACGCGCTCACCTTCTCCTGCGGCGACGCCGAGGACCCCGACAGCAACGTCTACATCCTCGCGGACCGCGTCATCGCATCGCTCTGACTTCCGCCTGCTCCACCAGCCCCACGGCCTCGTCCAGCATCCCGGACGGGGCCGTCGTGCCGTCCCCCTCCCGTACGGCGCGCAGCGCCTCGGCGAGGTCCAGCCCGGCCACCGCCACCTGGTCGCCGACGACGAACATCCCCGCGTCCGGCATCTGCCGTACGGGCACGCCCTCCAAGGTCTGCGCCCGTGCGGAGAGTTCGCGTGCCAGTTCCAGCGCCGCCGCGGCGGCTCCCTGCTGCAGGCGGCTCTGAGGCGCGGCCCGCAGCCGGTCTGCGAAACGTTCCACGGCGGCGGTCAGGGGTGAAGTATCGAGCACCCGGCCGACCTTACGCGCCGCCCCGGCACCATTGCCAACGGGCGAACTCTCCGGCACGGTGACGTGAAGAGAACAGCACGGCAACCTTCCGGAGGCGCCAATGTCCGTAGAGTTCTCCGAACAGACCCACCGCAACATGATCGACAGAATCCCCCAGGCCACCGGTCGTGAGCTCTCCGACTGGCTCCGCACCGTCGACGAAGGCCCCTCCCTCGTCCGGTTCGAGGAGAAGGTCAGCTGGCTGCGCGGCGCGCACGAACTGTCGTACGGCCAGGCCAAGGCGATCATCCACGAGTACGACCTGCGCAGAGCCGCCCGCCGGTTCGGCTGAGCCCTCCCCCCGACTCCCGACCCCCAGATGCGGGAAGGCCCCGCGAGCGTGTGCTCGCGGGGCCTTCCCCAGGCTGTGGACGGCGGTCGGGACGACCGCCGTCCCTGCTAGTCGTCGCCCGACAGGATCTGGAAGATGCGCAGCATCTCCATGTAGATCCACACCAGGGTCATGGTGAGGCCGAAGGCCGCCAGCCAGGACTCCTCGCGCGGGGCGCCGTAGGCCACGCCGTCCTCGACCTGCTTGAAGTCCAGGGCGAGGAAGCAGGCTCCGAGGATGACGCCGATGGCGCCGAACAGGAGGCCCAGGCCGCCGCTGCGGAAGCCGAGGCCGTCACCGCCGCCGAAGACCGCGAAGAGCGTGTTCGCCACCATGAGCAGGATGAAGCCCAGGGCCGCGGCCATCACGAAGCCGTAGAAACGGCGGTTGACCCGGATCCAGCCCATCTTGTAGGCGAAGAGCACGGCGGCGAAGACGCACATCGTGCCCATCACGGCCTGGATGACCACGCCGGCGCCCAGGTAGGTGCTGGTGGCCGCGCTGATGACGCCGAGGAAGACACCCTCGAACGCCGCGTAGCCCAGGATCAGCGCCGGGACCGGCTTGCGCTTGAACGACTGGACCATCGCCAGCACGAACGCGACGATGGCCGCGCCGACGCCGATGGCGTACGACTTGTTCAGGTTGGCCGGGTCGACGGGCAGGAGGACCCAGGCGAGGGTCGCCGTCAGGATGACCGTGCCGAGCGTCATGGCCGTACGGCTCACGACGTCGTCCATGGTCATCACGTTGGCGCGCGTCGGCGCCTGCGGCATGCCCATGGCCGGGTCGGTCGCGTACGGGTTGGTCGCGTACGGGTTGGTCGCGGTCCCGGCCTGCTGGTACTGCGCGTCGAACCCCGCGTAGCCACCGTTGTCGCGGCTGAACCCCCGTCGCGAGAAGACCGGGTTACTGCTCCTCATCTCACTCCTCCGTGGCCACCGAGCGCGGCCTCGCATCAAGAGTAATGCGCTCGCAAAGAAAGCACCCTACTGCTGGAGGAGGATCTTAAGAGAAGGCGCGGCGAAGCGCAGGTGATAAACGAAGGGGACCTCGGGGAGCTCCGCCGGGCCTCGCGGGACGTGCAGGGAGCTGCGGAGTGCCCGGAGCCGGACTTGAACCGGCACGGCCCGAAGGCCAGCGAGGTTTAAGCTCGCCGTGTCTGCATTCCACCATCCGGGCAGGGCGTGGCGGCCCCCGTGAAAAAGCCTTGAACGCTGAGCCGAGCCTATCCGGAACGCCATCGCGGCCAACGGGCCGTCTATCCGATGTTGTCTGATTTTATTGGCGCTTGAGGGTGCGTCAGGCCCGAGAACGCACGGTGGGCCCCTTCTCGGCGACGATCACGCGCGACCTGGGATTGACGGGATTTCGATGGCCGCGCCACCCGTACGCCACCCCGCTCCCGGGCCGGGCTTCCGCCCCGGCTTCTCCCTCCCCGTCAGGGCTCCTGTCATACCAGAGGGGGAGAGCGGCATGCCCGCGTCAGACTCAAGTGGGCCAGGGAAAGGGGCACCTCGGCTGATCCGGAGCGGGGGTGGGCGCGGCGACGATGGAAACGTCCCGCCGATGAGCGGACCGCGACCGGTCCGCAGTCCCCCGCCCTGACAGGAGTCGCTTCCGTGACCACCACGAACTACGCCCCGCACACCATCCAGGCCGTGGCCGCCCGCGCCACCGGCCTCTCCAAGGTGTACGGCCAGGGCGAGACCCAGGTGGTCGCCCTGGACAACGTCTCCGTGGACTTCGCCCAGGGGCAGTTCACCGCGATCATGGGCCCCTCGGGCTCCGGCAAGTCCACGCTGATGCACTGCGTCGCGGGCCTGGACACCTTCTCCTCCGGTTCCGTGCGCATCGGCGAGACCGAACTGGGCTCCCTCAAGGACAAGCAGCTCACCCAGCTGCGCCGGGACAAGATCGGCTTCATCTTCCAGGCCTTCAACCTGCTGCCGACCCTGACGGCCCTGGAGAACATCACGCTCCCCATGGACATCGCCGGGCGCAAGCCCGACAAGCAGTGGCTGGAGTCGGTGATCAGCATGGTCGGCCTGGCCGACCGCCTCACCCACCGTCCCACCCAGCTCTCCGGCGGCCAGCAGCAGCGCGTCGCCGTGGCCCGCGCCCTGGCCTCCCGCCCCGAGATCATCTTCGGCGACGAGCCGACCGGAAACCTCGACTCCCGCTCCGGCGCCGAAGTCCTCGGCTTCCTGCGCAACTCGGTGCGCGAGCTGGGCCAGACCGTCGTGATGGTCACCCACGACCCGGTCGCCGCCTCCTACGCGGACCGCGTCATCTTCCTCGCCGACGGCCGCATCGTCGACGAGATGCTCAGCCCCACCGCCGACGGCGTGCTGGACCGCATGAAGGCGTTCGACGCCAAGGGCCGCACCAGCTGAAGCCCCGCCGCCCAGCGGCTTCCCGCAGCCCTCCGCACACAGACCTCCAGCCCCAGGACTGAGATCCCATGTTCCGTACCGCCCTGCGCAACGTCCTCGCGCACAAGGCCCGACTGCTGATGACGGTGCTCGCCGTCACACTCGGCGTCGCCTTCGTCTCCGGCACCCTCGTCTTCACCGACACGCTCGGCAAGGCCATGTCCAGCCAGTCCGCGAAGTCCTACGAAGGCGTCGCGGTCTCCGTCACCGACTACGGCCGCCACCGTGACGAGGACGGCCAGAAGCAGGGCGAGCCCGGCATCAGCCAGCAGACCCTCGACAAGATCAAGACCCTTGACGGGGTCGACTCCGTCTCCGGCCGCGTCCAGGGCTTTGCCGGCGTCGGCGACGAGAACGGCAAGCTGATCGGCAGCGGCTGGGCCAACGCCGGCTCCAACTTCGACCCCGTCAAGGACGGCAAGGACCCGCGCTACCACTTCACGGACGGCACGGGCCCGGTCAAGGACGACCAGATCGCCCTCGACAAGGAGAGCGCGGCCAAGGGCAAGTACGAGGTCGGCGACAAGATCGGCGTCGCCACCAACCGCCCGGTCAAGGAGTACACCCTCTCCGGCATCTTCACCACCGAGGACGGCGCGGTCAACGCGGGCGGCAGCCTCGTCCTGTTCGACACCAAGGTCGCCCAGGAGCTCTACCTCCAGCCCGGCTTCTACAGCGAGCTCTCCATCGGGGCCAAGGCCGGCACCACCGCCGACCGGCTGCTGGCCGATGTCAAGCCGCTGATCTCCAAGAACTCCCAGGCCAAGACCGGCGCCGCCCTCGCGGCCCAGCAGGCCAAGGACATCGAGCGGGCCATGTCCGGCATGAGCACCGGCCTGCTGATCTTCGCCGGCGTCTCCCTCTTCGTCGGCATCTTCCTGATCTACAACACCTTCACCATGCTGGTCGCCCAGCGCACCAGGGAACTGGCCCTGCTGCGCGCCATCGGCGCCAACCGCGGCCAGGTCAAGCGCTCGGTCCTCGCCGAGGCCGGGGTCGTCGGCCTCGTCTCCTCGGTCATCGGAATGGTCTCGGGCATCGGCCTCGCGGTCGCCATGCGCTCCGCGATGGACCTCTTCGACGCCAAGATCCCCGCCGGTCCGCTGATCATCGCCCCGGGCACCATCGTCATCGCGCTGGTCATCGGTGTCCTCGTGACGATGCTCGCCGCCTGGCTGCCCGCCCGCCGGACCGCCAAGATCGCCCCGGTCGCCGCCATGGGCAGTGCCCACCTCCCGGCCACCATGAAGTCCCTCGTCGTGCGCAACATCATCGGCAGCCTCCTCGCCCTCATCGGCGTCGGTGTGGTCATGCTCGGGGTCAGCCAGAAGAGCGACGGCCGCATGGTCATCGCGGGCGGCGCGTTCTTCCTGCTCATCGGCCTGTTCGTGCTGCTGCCGATGCTGTCCCGCCCGGTCATCGCCCTGGTCCGCCCGCCGCTGGAGAAGGTCTTCGGCGTCGCCGGCAAGCTCGCCGCGCAGAACGCCGTCCGCAACCCGCGCCGTACCGCCGTCACCGCCGCCTCCCTGACCATCGGCCTGACCCTGGTCACCGCGATGTCCGTCATGGGCATCACCGTCGGCCAGGCCATCGACAAGGCGACCACGCAGAACATCAAGGCCGACTACCGGGTCACCATGGCCGCCGAGGGCATGAACCTCGACAAGTCCGTGCTCCCCGCGCTGGAGAAGGGCAAGGGCGTCAGCGCCGTCTCGCCGAAGACCACCGAGATGTTCAAGATCGGCGGCAAATTCCAGCTCGTCAGCGGCGTCAACCCGGCTGCCCTGTCCCAGGTGCTGACCGTCAAGACCACCGGCGGCGACCTCGCCTCCCTGGGCCAGGGCAAGCTGCTGGTCTCCGCCGAGGAAGCGAAGAAGCAGGGGCTGGCGCCCGGCTCCACCGTCGATGCCCAGTACGAGGACGGCCAGCAGGCCAAGCTCCAGATCGGCGCGATCTTCGAGAACAAGGGCCAGCTCGGCGACTACGTCTTCGATTACAAGATCCTCGCCGCACACAACGAAGAGCAGTACCTGCCCGAGGTCCTCGTCAAGGTCGACGGCGGCCCCTCCAAGGCGAGCCAGCAGGCCGTGATCGACGCCCTCGGCAAGAACCCGGCCATCAAGGTCTCCACGCAGGCCGACATCCGCGACCAGATGGCCGGCGAGATCAACATGGCGCTGAACGTCATGTACGGACTGCTCGGCATGGCCCTGATCATCTCCGTCCTCGGCGTCATCAACACCCTGGCGATGTCCGTCTACGAGCGCCAGCAGGAGATCGGCATGCTGCGGGCGGTCGGGCTCGACCGGGGCCGGGTCAAGAACATGATCCGCCTGGAGGCCGTGGTCATCTCCCTCTTCGGCGCGGTCCTCGGCATCGGGGTCGGCATCTTCCTCGCCTGGGCCGGCGGCAAGACCATCGCCGCCTCCATCCCGGGCTACGCGCTGGTCATCCCCTACGACCGGATCGGAGTGTTCCTCGCGCTCGCCGGACTGGTCGGTGTCCTGGCCGCCATGTGGCCGGCCCGCAGCGCCGCCCGCCTGAACATGCTGACGGCCATCAAGACCGAGTAGCCCCGTCAGGAAGCGGAACGCGGACGGAACATCGGGACACGGAAGGGCCCGGGGCACACGCCCCGGGCCCTTCCGGCGTTCCTACCCGGCGCCCCAGGTGCGCAGCCGCAGCGGCAGCCCGGACGCGCCGCCGTACCCCGGCCGCACCGCCAGCACCTGGTTGACGCCGAGCCGGCCGTGCTCGAAGGCGAGCGCGGAGGCCGCCATGTACAGCAGCCAGACCCGGGCCCGGCCGGGGGAGGTCAGGCGTACGGCCTCGTCCCAGCGCTCCTCCAGCCGCGCCACCCAGGCCCGCAGCGTCAGCGCGTAGTGCTCGCGCAGCGCCTCCACGTCGCGGACCTCGAAGCCGGCCCGCTCCAGCTCGCCCACGGTGCTGCCGAGCGGGGACAGCTCCCCGTCGGGGAAGACGTACGCGTCGATGAACTCGTCGACCCTGTACGCCTCTTCGTCGGGCTCCGGGGGCCGGGCGATCTGGTGGTTCAGCAGGCGGCCGCCGGGGCTCAGCAGGCCGAACAGGGTGCCCGCGTACTCGCGGTAGCGGGCGGAGCCGACGTGTTCGGCCATGCCGATCGAGGAAATGGCCTCGTACGGCCGGTCCCTGACGTCCCGGTAGTCCTGGACCCGGATCTCGATCTGGTCGGCGAGACCCTCTTCGGCGACCCGCTTGCGGGCGTGGGCGGCCTGCTCGCGCGAGAGCGTGATGCCGGTGACCTGGGCTCCGTACTCCCGGGCCGCGTGCAGGGCCATGGAGCCCCAACCGCAGCCGACGTCGAGGAGCCGGGTGCCGGGCGCGAGGTCGAGCTTGCGGCAGACCAGGTCGAGTTTGTCGCGCTGGGCGTCCTCCAGGGTGGAGCCGGGGCTCCAGTAGGCGCAGGAGTACACCATGGACGGGCCCAGCACGTGCCCGTAGAACTCGTTGCCGACGTCGTAGTGGTGGATGACGGCCGCGCGGTCGCGGCCTTTGGTGTGCGCGGCTCCGTTGCGGCGGACGCTCGCCTCCTCGGGCGGCGGCGCGGGCGCGGGCCACGGGCGGGCCAGCGCGGTGAGTTCGCGTACGGCGGCCCGCGCGGCCGGGTCGCGCAGCAGCGCGAGCGTGCCGGAGGCGGTCCCGACGGCGCCGGAGGCGCGCGCGGGCAGGTACGGGCGCAGGACGGCCAGCTTGGCCAGGCCGGCGCGGGGAAGGGCCGGGGCGGCCGTGCGGCTCTCCCGTTCCCAGAGCAGGCCCCCGACCCGGTCGAGCAGCTCGAACAGGTCGCCGTCGACCGTCAGGTCCCCGGCGACCCAGGCGCGGGCCAGGCCCAGCTCGCCCGGCTTCCACAGCATGCGGCGCAGGGCGCGCCGGTTCGTCAGCACGAGGACGGGACCGCTGGACGGTCCGGCTTCACTGCCGTCCCAGGCCCGTATGCGCACGGGCAGCGGGGCGCCCAGCAAGGTCTCGGCAAGAGCGGCCAGCCGCGGCGCGGCGTCGGTCATGGCAGGCACCTCCGATGAGTTCCGACGGATCGGCCTACCCATTTCCGGCGGCGGTCAATCGGAAAACACGCCGAAGGGGCCGCCCGCACCACGGATGGCGGGCGGCCCCTTCGGGGTCGTGCTGGAAAGCTCCGGTCGCAGCCGGGTCAGGAGGCCTTGGCCTTCTGGGCCGGAGCCGCGGCGGCCGGGGCCGGCTTGGCGGCCTCGTAGAACTCCTCGCGCGGGGTCTCCAGCGCACCGAGGGAGACGACCTCGCGCTTGAGGAACATGCCGAGGGTCCAGTCGGCGAAGACGCGGATCTTGCGGTTCCAGGTCGGCATGGCCATGCCGTGGTAGCCACGGTGCATGTACCAGGCGAGCCGGCCCTTGAGCTTGATCTTCATCTTGCCCATGACGATCATCGCGACGCCCTTGTGGAGGCCGAGGCCCGCCACCGCACCCTTGTTGGAGTGCGAGTACTCGTGCTGCGGGAAGCCGCGCATGCCCGAGATGACGTTGTCGCCGAGGACCTTGGCCTGGCGCAGCGCGTGCTGGGCGTTCGGCGGGCACCAGGCGTTCTCGACGCCGGCCTTGCGGGAGGCCATGTCCGGAACCTGGGCGTTGTCGCCGGCGGTCCAGATGTAGTCCGTGCCCTTGACCTGGAGGGTCGGCTCGGCGTCGACGTGGCCGCGCGGGCCCAGCGGCAGGCCGAAGCGGGCCAGGGCCGGGTTCGGCTTGACGCCGGCGGTCCACACGATGGTGTTGGAGTCGACCTCGAGGCCGTTCTTCAGCACCACGTGGCCGTCCACGCAGGAGTCCATGGAGGTGTTGAGGTAGATCTCGATGCCGCGGGACTCGAGGTGCTCCTTGCCCCAGGTGCCGAGCTTGGGCCCGACCTCGGGAAGGATCTTGTCGGCCGCGTCGACCAGGATGAAGCGCATGTCCTCGCGCTTGATCGTGGAGTAGTACTTCGCGGCGTCGCGGGCCATGTCCTCGACCTCGCCGATGGTCTCCGCACCGGCGAAGCCGCCGCCGACGAAGACGAAGGTGAGGGCCTTGCGGCGGACGTTCTCGTCCGTCGTGGACTCGGCCTTGTCGAGCTGTTCGAGGACGTGGTTGCGCAGGCCGATGCCCTCTTCGACGCCCTTCATACCGATGCCCTGTTCGGCGAGGCCGGGGATCGGGAAGGTGCGGGAGACGGCGCCGAGCGCGATGACCAGGTAGTCGAAGGGCAGCTCGTACGCCTCGCCGACCAGCGGCGTGACGACGGCGACCTTGCGGTCCTGGTCGATGCTGGTGACCCGGCCGGTGAGAACCTCTGCCTTGGGCAGCACGCGTCGCAGCGGGACGACGACGTGCCGAGGCGAGATGCTGCCTGCGGCCACTTCGGGGAGGAAGGGCTGGTAGGTCATGTACGACCGCGGGTCGACGACCGTGACGGTCGCCTCGCCATAGCGCATCTTCTTCATGATCCGCTTGGCCGCGTACAGGCCTACGTACCCACCTCCTACAACGAGGATCCTGGGACGCTCCGTGGTGCTCATGGAACGAGTATCCAGCACCCAATGGGGTGTCGCTCGTGAGCCCCTTCACAAGGAGTCGGAGGGCCTCTGCTACACTCCGCGGCCCACGTGACGTGGGTCATGCCGCGCAACGGGAACCACGGTGCAACGGGAGTCGTTGAATACCCGTTCTGAGCTGGCCTTCAGGCGCTCAAGCGGACTGGACCACCAGGTTTCGCCGGTACCTCTGACACGGAACACGTCGTGTCCGCACTTCGCACAAACGGGCGCCGAAACGGCCCCGAGGGCCTCCGAAGAGGCCCGAACGGCCCTTCCGTCGACCCGTCCGGCGTCTTTTCCTTGTGAAGAACTTCACGAAGTTCATGTGGATCAAGGGACTTAAGGCCCCCTCGGACCCCCCTTTTCCTTCGAAGTCCCCCTCATGGGCGGAGGATTCGAAGGGTCGCACCGGCCGCAATGCGCGTCCTCGCCGCACTGACCGCGCTGGAAGACGATCCGTACGGCGAGGACGCCGACGTCAAGAAGCTCACCGGGCCGTCCGGGCTCTACCGGCTCCGGGTGGGTACGTACCGGATCGCCTATCAGGTCTTGGACGGCGAGCTCGTCATCCTCGTCGTCAAGGTCGGCGACCGGCGCGACATCTACCGCACCATCTGACTCCGGCACGACGACGGTGCTCCGGTCGACTGACCGGAGCACCGTCGTTCAGCGATTCGGCAGGTCAGACCCGCCCTTTGTCGGTCTCGGCCTCTTCGGCGGCGCTGATCGCGATGCCGTCGAGGATGTCGTGCTCCGAGACCACGACCTCCGAGGCTCCGATGCGCTCCATGATGGCCAGCAGGACCAGCGCGCCGGCGCCGATCACGTCCACCCGGCCCGGGTGCATCACGGGGATCGCCGCGCGCTCGGCGTGGGTCGACGTCAGCATCCGGCCGGTGATCTCGCGGACCTGGTCGTAGGAGATCCGGGAGTGGTGGACGGCCGCCGAGTCGTACTCCGGCAGCCCGAGGGCGATCGCGGCGACCGTGGTCACCGAGCCGGCCAGGCCCACCAGGGTGCGGGCCTCGGCCAGCGGGACCGTCTCGGCCGCCAGGTCCAGCGCCGCCTCGATGTCGGCCCGTACGGCGGCGATCTGCGCCTCGGTCGGCGGGTCGGTGACCTGGCCGTCCACCACCAGGTGGCGCTCGGTCATCCGGACGCAGCCCACGTCCACGGAACGCGCCGCCCGGACGTGCTCCTCGCCGACCACGAACTCCGTCGAGCCGCCGCCGATGTCCACGACCAGGAACGGCCGCTCCATGGGGGTCCCCCCGGACGGAGTCTGGGGGAGCTCGTGCGCGGTGAGCTCCTTGGTGGCGCCGGTGAAGGAGAACTCCGCCTCCTGGTCGCCGGAGATCACCTCGGGCTCGACGCCCAGGATGTCCACGACGCCCCGGACGAACTCGTCCCGGTTCTCGGCGTCCCGGGAAGCCGAGGTCGCCACGAAGCGCACCCGCTCGGCGCCCAGTTCCTCGATGACCGCCGCGTACTCGCGGCAGGCGGCGAAGGTGCGCTCCAGCGCCTCCGGGGCGAGGCGGCCGGTCTTGTCCACACCCTGGCCGAGGCGGACGATGATCATCCGCCGGTCCAGCTCGACCAGTTCGCCCGTCGCGGGGTCATAGTCCGCGACGAGCAGCCGGATGGAGTTCGTACCGCAGTCGATGCCGGCGACCCGGGTCACGCCCGGTCCTCCTTGTCCCCGCACGGGGTGACGCAGGGGCCCTTGGCCCACCACTCCGGCAGCATCGCCAGGGCCTCGTCGCCGAACGGGTTCACGCCCGGGCCCGCGGCCAGGGAGTGGCCGACCAGGACGTGCAGGCACTTGACCCGGTCCGGCATCCCGCCGGCGCTCGGGAAGCCCTGGAGCACATCGATGGCGTCGCGGCGCCGGATGTAGTCCTCGTGCGCGGCCTGGTAGGCGGCGGCGAGCTCGGGGTCCTCGACGAGCCGGGCCTGCATCTCCTTCATCACGCCGTTGGCCTCCAGCGTGCCGATCGCGGAGGCCGCGCGCGGGCACGTCAGGTAGTACAGCGTCGGGAAGGGGGTGCCGTCGGGGAGCCGCGGCGCGGTCTCCACCACGTCCGGCTGGCCGCAGGGGCAGCGGTGCGCGATGGCGCGCAGCCCGCGCGGCGGGCGTCCGAGCTGCTGCTCGAACGCCTCGATGTCCGCGTCGGTCGGCTCGGTCCGGTCGGTCTGGGGCGGGGGCGTCTGCATGCCTGGAGGGAGTCTCTTCGTTCGCGGTTCTATGACGGGTGGAACTGGTTCAGTCGCCGGGGCGGTCGGCCTTGTCGACGCCGTCCCAGACGTTGGAGTACCAGGGGCGGTCCGAGCCGGCCTGGCCGGTCCGGTGCTGCTCGGCGCCCTGCGCCCCGGGGTCGGTCATGATGTAGCCGATCTCCCCCGGGCGCAGGAAGTGCAGGTGCTTGCGCGCCTGCTGCTCCGCGTAGGCGTTGTCCTGCCAGCGGGCCTTCTCGTCGCGGAGCCGTTCCAGGCGGTCCCGCGCGGCGGCGGCGGCCCGCTGCTGCTTCGCGATCTCCGAGCGCTGGGACACGTACTGGCGCATCGGATACGCGAGGGCGACGACCAGCGTACAGAGGACGAGCACGAGGAGGGCCGCGCGGCCGGTGAGCCGGCTGCGGCGGACCTGGCGGCGCGACTGCGAGCGGTAGACGTGGGCGGCGGTCCGCTCGCCGAGCTGCTTGAGCCTGGTCGCGGTCGAGAAGGTGGAGAACCGATCACGGTTCCCGGCCATTGGTCCCGCCTCCCCTGTGTACGCACTACGCAATACGTCCCCGCACACGGTACGGGACCGAGTGCGGGGACGTACGGAAGCAAGAGCGTGATTAGCCCTTGAAGCGCGGGAAGGCGCTGCGGCCCGCGTACACCGCGGCGTCGTCGAGGATCTCCTCGATGCGCAGCAGCTGGTTGTACTTGGCGACGCGGTCCGAGCGGGCCGGGGCGCCGGTCTTGATCTGGCCGCAGTTCACGGCGACGGCGAGGTCGGCGATGGTGACGTCCTCGGTCTCACCGGAGCGGTGCGACATCATGCACTTGAAGCCGTTGCGCTGGGCCATCTCGACGGCGTCCAGGGTCTCGGTCAGCGAACCGATCTGGTTCACCTTCACGAGCAGGGCGTTCGCGGAGCCCTCCTCGATACCGCGGGCCAGGCGCTCCGGGTTGGTGACGAAGAGGTCGTCGCCGACGATCTGGACCTTGGCGCCCAGGCGGTCGGTGATGGTCTTCCAGCCGGCCCAGTCGTCCTCGAACAGCGGGTCCTCGATGGAGACCAGCGGGTACGCCTCGACGAGCTCGGCGTAGTAGTCGGTCATCTCGGCGGCCGAGCGGGACTGGCCCTCGAACTCGTACTTGCCGTCCTTGTAGAACTCGGACGCGGCGACGTCGAGCGCGAGCGCGATGTCCTTGCCCGGGGTGTAGCCGGCCTGCTTGATGGCCTCGATGATGAGGTCGAGCGCGGCGCGGTTGGACTCCAGGTTCGGGGCGAAGCCGCCCTCGTCACCGAGACCGGTGGACAGGCCCTTGGTGTGCAGGACCTTCTTGAGGGTGTGGTAGACCTCGGCACCCCAGCGCAGCGCCTCGGAGAAGGACTCCGCGCCGATCGGGGCGATCATGAACTCCTGGATGTCCACGTTGGAGTCGGCGTGCGACCCACCGTTGAGGATGTTCATCATCGGAACGGGCAGCAGGTGCGCGTTCGGACCGCCGAGGTAGCGGAAGAGCGGAAGGTCCGAGGCCTCCGACGCGGCGTGCGCGACGGCGAGGGACACACCGAGGATGGCGTTCGCGCCGAGGGAGCCCTTGTTGTCGGTGGCGTCCAGGTCGAACATGGCCTGGTCGATCAGACGCTGCTCGGTGGCGTCGTAGCCGACGAGCTCCGGGCCGATCTGCTCGATGACGGCGAGGACGGCCTTCTCGACACCCTTGCCCATGTAACGGTTGGGGTCACCGTCACGGAGCTCGATGGCCTCGAATGCACCGGTGGAGGCGCCGGACGGAACTGCAGCACGGCCGGTGCTGCCATCGTCGAGGCCCACCTCGACCTCGACCGTGGGGTTGCCTCGGGAGTCCAGGATTTCCCGGGCTACGACGACGTCGATGGACGGCACGAGCATCTCCTTCTGGGATGTGACGCTGGGTGTGCGGTGGCGTCAGGCCGTGGGACGGCCTGGCCGACTAGAGCCTAACCGGATCCGGGCACTCACCCTGCCGACCGCCCGGTTCCTGGGACGAAAAAGGGCCCGAATACCCCTCTTCCCGGACATAGAGGCCTCGGTGACGGGGGTTCTGCAGCCGCACACACCACCGCCCGGCGCGTGGGGGGAGACGCGCCGGGCGGTGGGGATGGTGAGCGTTGCTGCGACTCCTGCGGCTATTGCCGCAGTGTTCAGCTGAGCTTCAGCTTCTGACCCGGGAAGATCAGGTCGGCGTCCGAGACGATGTCCTTGTTCAGCTCGAAGAGCTTCTCCCAGCCGCCCTTGACGCCGTTGGCCTCGGCGATGGTGCCCAGGGTGTCTCCGGACTTGACCTCGTACGAGCCGTTGCCGGTCTTCGGGGCCGGGGCCTCGGAGCGCTCGGAGCGGGTGGTCGGGGCCGGGGCCTCGGAGCGCTTCGTCTCCTTCTTCGGCTCGGTCTTCTTCGGCTGGGTCTTCTTGGTCTCGGTCTTCTTCTCCGTCTGCTTCGGGGTTTCGGCCGCGCCGCCCCCGCTGTAGGAGGAGTTCGACAGACCCACGCCACAGGACGGCCAGGCGCCCTTGCCCTGGCCCTTGAGGACCTTCTCCGCGACGGCTATCTGCTGGGACTTCGAGGCCTGGTTGGCCTGCCCGGCGTACGCCTTGCCGCCGTACGCGGCCCAGGTGGACGACGAGAACTGCAGGCCGCCGTAGTAGCCGTTGCCCGTGTTGATGGCCCAGTTGCCGCCGGACTCGCACTGCGCGACGCGGTCCCACTCGGAGGAGGTGGCGGCACTGGCGGAGCCGGCGGCCATCAGGGGGGCGGCGACGGCCACACCGGCGACACCGGCGAGCGTGACGATGCGGGCGGTGCGCTCGATGGCGGTACCGCGGCGGTGCTTGCCCTTGCCGGAAAGCAGCATGGAGTTTCTCCTCACCGACGCCTACGAGGTGAGCTGTCGGGTTCGGGCGAGTGAGTTGCCCGGCCGTGCGACCTAGCGCACGTCTTAACCCCTAGCCGGTGGCGTGACCGTCTCTCAACGGCCGCTCCCGGCACCTACCTTGGTTCCCCCGCTCCTGCCTTCGGCGCTTGACGCGACGACTGTTCCCTCCGTCCGCCGGCAGGACTCGGCGATGCGGTCGAAGGAGCTCGCGGTGGCGAGCGATTCAGAAGGTAGACAGGTCTCCCCCCGATGTTCAACGACCGACATCGGGGGGAGACGACCCCTACTTGCGCTGCCCGTACGGGTGTTTGCGCAGGTGAGGGCGGGGTTTGCGGAAGCCCCGGGGCGAGACACGCCAGTTGACCGGAAGAGACGCATGTCTCACTTACAGAAAACGGACAATCGACTCTTTCCGGATGGCTCAAGTGTCCTTATTGCGCGGTTAGATCCAGGTTCTGTCCGGGCTTGATCAGATCCGCGTTGCCGCCGATGACCTGCTCATTGGCCGCGTAGAGCCCCTTCCAGCCGCCCTTGACCCCCTTGGCATCCGCGATGGTGACCAGGCTGTCGCCCGCCTGCACGGTGTACGAGGGGGCCGACGCGGCATCAGATGCGGCCGGCGTCTCGGTCGCGGGGGCTCCGCGGTGCTTGCCGTTGCCCTCAGCTGCCGTGACGGGCGGTGCGGTGGGGCCGGTGGAGGTGCCCGGGGCGGCCGGGGCGCCCTGGGTGGCCGGTGCCGTCGGGTCCGTCGTGGCGCCCGGAGTGGCGGGGGCCGCGGGGTCGGCCGGGGTCACCGGGGGCTGGCCCGGGGTGCCGGGCGGCGTGGTGGGCGCGTTCGGGTCCACGGGGGCGGTCGGTGTGCCCGGGGCGGTCGGGGTCGGCGTCACCTCGTCCGGCGAGGGCATGACGGGCAGTCCGAGGGAGGGCGCGAGCGGGCCGTCGGGAATGACGAACGACGGGGTGGCCGACGGGCTCGGGGCGGGGGTGGGAGCGCCGAAGTCCGTGGACGGCTTCCCCTTCCCCGTCGAGGGCACGTCTTCGTCCGGCCGGGTCGGCGCCGGGCCCTTCACGGCGGAACCGCCGGGCAGGCCGGGGTCGACGACCGCGGCGGGGCTCTGCCCCTCCAGCCCGGCCGACGCCGCGCACAGCGGCCACGCCTGCGGGCCCTGGGAAGCCAGAATGCGCTCGGCCACGGCGATCTGCTGGGACCGGCTCGCGAGGTCGGGCCGCTTGGCGAAGTCGGAGCCGCCGGCGCTCTGCCACTCGTCCTGGCTGAACTGGAGGCCGCCGTACTGGCCGCTGCCGTAGTTGGCACTCCAGCTGCCGCCGCTCTCGCATTCGGCGACCTTGTCCCACGTGGAGGTGTCGGCCGCGGAGGCGTTGGTGGCGGCAAGAAGCGGCAGTGCCAGCGCGGAGCCTGTGACTCCTGCGGTGACGACTATCGCGGGCACCTGACGGGGGCGTCTGTGACGGCCGTTCCCGGAACGCATGAGGCTGCACCTTTCGCATAACGGCTGGGTAACGGCAGAACCTAGCGGCCCTCGAACGATTGTCACAACTCGGGTCTGCTACTGACTTACGGTCAGATGACCTTCAAATGTTTCGGGGTGTGAAGCGCACGGGTAGGGTGCGCAGACCGCGCATGATCAGACCACCGCGCCAACGCAGGTCAGTTGACGGAATGGCGAGTTCCAGATCCGGCAGACGCGTGAGCAAAGTCGCAAGCGCCGTCTTTCCTTCAAGTCGCGCGAGCGGAGCACCCAGGCAGTAGTGGATGCCGTGCCCGTATCCGAGGTGCTGGTTGTCGGTGCGCGAGAGGTCGAGGGTGTCCGGCTCGGCGAACCGCCCGGGATCGCGGTCGGCCGCCGCCAGGACGACCAGGACCGGATCCCCGGCCGCGATCGACTGCCCGCCGAGGGTCAGCGGCTCGGTGGCGAACCGCCAGGTGGCCAGCTCCACCGGGCCGTCGTAGCGCAGGAGTTCCTCGATCCCGGTCTCCAGCAGGCCGCTCTCGCCCGCGGCGAGGGAGCGCTGGAGGCGCTCGCGCTCGCCGGGGTTCATGAAGAGGGAGTGGACGCCGTTGCCGATGAGGTTCACGGTCGTCTCGAAACCGGCGAAAAGCAGGATGAAAGCCATGGCGGTGGCCTCGGCCTCCGTGAGGTGGTCGCCGTGGTCGCTCGCCCGGATCAGGTCCGAGATCAGATCATTGCCCAGATCATCCCTTTTGCGATGGATGAGTTCACCGAGATAGGTCCGCATCTGCTTCACCGAGCGGGCGACACCGCCGCGCGGTCCGCCGCCGTGCCGGATCATCATCCCGGCCCAGTCGCGGAAGTCGTCCTGGTCCTCGCGCGGTACGCCGAGCATCTCGCAGATGGCGTAGATGGGGAGCGGGAAGGCGAACTCGTGGATGAGGTCGGCCTCCCCCCTGTCCGCGAACCCGTCGATGAGGTGGTCGGTGAGCTCCTGCACGCGCGGGGTGAACTCGGCGACCCTGCGCGGGGTGAAGGCCTTCGCCACCAGCCGCCGCAGGCGGGTGTGGTCCGGCGGGTCGATGTTGAGCAGATGCGTCATCAGCTCCGCCTTGCGCTCCCCCGGGATCCCGGTCTTGCCCTTGGCGTGTCCCTCGTGGCGGTCCGGATTCTTGCTCAGCCTCTGGTCAGCCAGCGCTCGGCGGGCGTCCGCGTACCGGGTGACCAGCCAGGCCTCGACCCCGCTGGGGAGCTTGGTGCGGTGCACCGGCGCGTGCTCGCGCAGCCAGGCGTAGGCGGGGTAGGGATCGGTCGCGAACTCCCAGTCGAACAGGGTCGGTCCCCGGCGGGAAGGGGAGGTCGAAGGGGTGTCGGCGGAGGCTGCGGGGGTCTGCTCATGCACCTGCTGACCGTATCCCGGCACCCGACCCCGATCCCATATGGGTGGTTCGTCGCGGCTGTCCGTAGATCTGCCATCACTTGACCTCATCTTCTCCGACATTCCTACTTTCGGTTTTGTGGATGTGAGGATCTTGAAAAGCAGCTTCGCGGTGGTGGAGAGACGGGCCGAGCACGCGGTCAAGTTCTTCTACTCCCACCTGTTCTGGCACAACCCCGGAGTCCGTGAGCTCTTCCCGGCCTCCTTCGAGGAAATGGAGCGACAGCGGGACCGGCTCTTCGCCGCGCTCACCCACGTGATCGCCCACCTGGAGAACGAGACCCTCGTCCCCTATCTCCATGAGCTGGGCCGCGACCACCGCAAGTTCCAGGCCCGCCCCGAGCACTACGCGGCCGTGGGCGAAAGCCTGCTCGCCGCCCTCGCCGCGACCTCCGGATCGGCGTGGACCCCGACGGTGGAGAAGGCATGGAGCGAGGCGTACCAGGTGATCGCCGACACGATGACGGCCGGCGCCGCCGCGGCCGAGGACCCGCCCTGGTGGGACGCGGAGGTCGTGCGCCACCTCCAGTACGGAAAGGACATCGGCGTGCTGACCCTGGCGCCGCACGCCCCCTTCCCGTATGTACCCGGCCAGTACACGAGCGTGAGCAGCGAGCGGGTCCCGAAGACCTGGCGCACGTACTCCATCGGCAACGCACCCCGCCCGGACGGCACCCTGGACCTGCACGTCAGCCGGATCCAGCGGGGGCGGGTCAGCACCGCCCTGGTCCGCGACGTCCAGCCGGGCGAGCGCCTGCGGCTCGCCGCCGCCGGCGGGCAGCTGACCTTCCGCCGCGCGGACCGCCCGGCCAGCTTCATCGCCGCCGGGACCGGCTGGGCGCCGGTCCGGGCCATGCTGGAGGATCTCGGGAAACACCCGCCCGACCAGGACGTGCGGCTCTTCGTGGTGGGACGGGACCCGGCCCACCTCTACGACCGCCCGCTGATCGACGAGTGGGCCGCCGCCTGCGACTGGCTCGGCGTCACCTACATCACGCCCGCTCCCGGGCGGCACCGCAACCAGGCCACCGACCGGCTGGCCACCGCGCTCAGCAACCGGGCCCTGTGGCCCGACCAGGACGTCTACCTCAGCGGGCCGCCGCCGTTCGTCGAGGAGACCGCGTA
Source organism: Streptomyces sp. NBC_00190 (assembly GCF_036203305.1). Taxonomy (GTDB): domain Bacteria; phylum Actinomycetota; class Actinomycetes; order Streptomycetales; family Streptomycetaceae; genus Streptomyces. The sequence goes on from NZ_CP108131.1 coordinate 3,398,707, forward strand.
CCTCCTGGAGGAGCTCGGCGCCCGACCGGGCCGGATCTTCTACGACTCCGTCCCCGACGCCGGAAAGGGCCACGGCCCGAACGGCCGCCCGCTGGGCTTCGGGGAATGGTTCCTGAACCGCCCGCCGCCTCACTGGCACGACCCCGCGGGCCGCGCGCCCCGGGCCGACTGAGACGCCATACCGCTGCTGAGGGCTACTCGCCGACGCCCTCGGCCGCACGGATCGCGTCCCGGTAGACGCGGGCCGCCGCCCGCAGCGCGGTCTCGGGGTCGATCCCCTCCGCCTCGGCGCGCGCCGCCAGTTCCAGCAGCTCGTACCCGATGCCCTCACCGCGGGGCAGTTCGACGGCCACGCCGCCCGTACGCACCCGGCCCGCAAGTTTGGCCGCGAGCGCGAGGCCCGGCTGGCCCACCGGAATCCCGTCCGTGACGGACTCCCGCCGCTTCTCGGCCGCCTTGGTGCGCTGCCAGTGGGCGCTGACGTCCTCCGGAGTCTCGGCCGTCTCGTCGCCGAAGACGTGCGGGTGGCGGTGGATCAGCTTCTCCACCAGGGCCCCGGCCACGTCGTCGATGGAGAACGCCTCGTCGCCGTCCCCGGTGCCCTCCTCCGCGATCCGGGCGTGGAAGACCACCTGGAGCAGGACGTCGCCGAGCTCCTCCCGCAGTTCCTCCCGGTCCCCGTCCTCGATCGCCTCGACCAGCTCGTACGCCTCCTCGATCGCGTACTTGGCCAGCCCCCGGTGGGTCTGCCGCGACGTCCAAGGGCATTCGCGCCGCACCCGGTCCATCACCTGGACCAGGTCGAGCAGACGGGCACCCGGCAGGTCGTACGAGCCGGGCAGCAGTTCCAGGTCGGGCATGGAGACCCGGCCCGATCCGGCCAGGCGCGCCAGCCCGTCGGTGAGCCGCTGGTCACCTTCGCCGCCCGGGAGCACCACGACGGTGCGGCCGCCGGCGCAGGCCTCGACCAGCGCGTGCGCCTCCGGGCTCTCGTGGACCACCTCGACACCCGCCTCCCGCAGGTACGGGAGCTGCGGGTGGCCGGGGTCGGCGCAGACCACCCGGTCCGCGGCGTGCAGGGCCTGCCACGCGGGCCAGGACAGCACGCCGGGGGCGACCCGGTGGCTGGTGGTCAGCAGGACGATGCGGCCGGTGGGCTCGGCCGTGGTGGATTCGGAGGGGTCGTGGTCGGTCACCCTCCGAACCTACCTCCGTCCGCCGTCCCGCGGCCCGGAGGGGCCCCGGTCGGTGTCAGGCTCCGGCGGGTTCCTGCTCGGGCCGGGTCCGCTGGGTGATCCAGGGGGTCTGTCCGGTGCCGAGCTTGATCTGCTGGGCGTCCCAGGCGCCGTAGCGCGGGTTGACCTCGATGCGCAGGGCCTTCGCGGCGGCCCGGGCCGGCTCCTCCAGCTTCCCGTTCCCGTACTTGGCGGCCAGCTTGGTGAGCAGCACGCGGTCCCGGATGAACCGGTCGGCCTGGCCGGGGGCCATGTGGCCCTTCTGCAGGAGCAGCGCCTCGAACTGCTCCGCTCCCTTGTTGTCCTCCACGTACGCCTTGCGCTCGTCCTCGATCTCCTTGGTGGAGACCGCGATTCCGGCCGTCGTGGCCATCTTGTCGATGATCCGGTTCTGGAGGATCGAGTCGAGCCGCTCCCGCTCCAGGTTCGGGGTGCTCGCGATGAGCTCGGCGGCGGCCTGCCCGGTCTTGTTCTGCGCCGCGCGCACGTCGTTGACCTGTGCCTGGAGTGCGGAGGTGGTGATGCGTTCGCCGCCGACGACGGCCGCGGTACCGGGGCGGGCTTCGCCCGAGCAGGCGGCCAGCAGCGGGGCCGCCAGGAGCAGGGCGGCGGAGACGGAGAGCGCTGTGCGACGGTGCAAAGGAGCCTCCAGGGCCGGGAGATTGTGCGTCGGTGCACAAGGGCCGTGCGGTGATCGATGGTATGAGGTCGCGGTGGTCCGGGCCACCGGTTCGACCAACGATTCCCGAGGTGTCGGGGTGCGCGGTTGTTCGTGTCGGGGTCACTCCGCGGCCACCCTCCGGCCCTCCCGTGCTGCCAAGGTCGGCCCACCATGTCGACACCGCACCGCTCGCCGCACGGCTCACCGCGCCGCCTGAGCTTGCTCGGCTCGGCCCTGGCCGCCCTGCTCACGGTGGTGGCCGTGTGCGCCGGGGACGCCGTGGCCCGCGTCTTCCCGTACGGCCCACGCCACCGCAGCATCAACGACCTCGGCAATCAGTTCGTCCCCTTCCACGCGCACCTGTGGGACCTCCTGCACGGCCGCGCGCGGGGCGGACTGCTGTTCAACTGGCAGTCCGGATACGGCACCAGTTTCCTGCCCGACCTCGGGACCTACCTCACCAGCCCGTTCTCCGTCCTGGTCGGTCTCTTCCCGCGCGACGGCATAGACCTCGCGGTGTACGTGGTCACCGTCCTGAAGACGGCGGCCGCGGCGGCGGCGATGACCTGGCTGCTGCGCACGCAGCGCCGCGGGGCCTGGTGGGCGGCGGGGCTGCTCGGGGCCTCGTACGCGCTGTGCGGCTGGTCGGTGATCGAGGCCTCCTACAACCCGATGTGGCTCGACGGGCTGATCGCCTTCCCCCTGCTGTGCCTGACCGGTGAATGGGCCCTGCGCGGGCGGCGGATCGTGCTGTCGCCGCTGGTCGTCGCCGTCTGCTGGACGGCGAACTTCTACACCGCCTACATGGCGACGCTGGGTGCGGCGCTGGTGCTGCTGGTACGGGTGGTACTGACGCGTGAGGGGGTCCGGACCCGGCTCGCAGTGATCGGGCGGGCGGCCGCGACGACCGTGCTGGGGATCGCCCTCGCGGCGCCGGTCCTGGCCCCCCTGTTCCTCAGCTCCGGGCAGGCCTACCCGGGCTGGGTCAAGGAGTTCAGGCCGGTGTCCTGGGCGGACCTCTTCGCCCGCCTGATGCCGGCCACGTACTCCTTCTCCTCCCCCGCCGTCTTCCTGGGCACCGGGACACTGCTGCTGGTGGCCGCGCTCCCCTTCCACGGGACCGTGCCGCCGCGCACCCGGCTGGCGTGGGCGGGGCTGACGGCGGCCGTGGCGCTCTCCCTCCAGTGGGCGCCGACGCACCTGGCCTGGCACCTGTTCGCGACCCCGAACGGAAGCCCGTACCGGCAGGCCTTCGTGCTGGCCGGGATCGCCGTGCTCGCCGCCTGGACCGGACTTTCGGCGGGGCTGCCGGGGCCGCGCGCGCTGGCGGCGGGAGCGGGCCTGCTGGCGGCCGCGGCGCTGTGGGCACGCGGCAGCACGCTGACGACGGCGTGGGGGTACGTGCTCTTCGGCGGCGGGCTGGCGCTGGCCGCCGCGGGCTGGTGGGCGCTGCAGCTGCGCCACCGCCGCCTGGCGCTCCCGGCGGCCGCGCTCCTGGCGGCCGTACTCGTCGGCCAGGCCGCCGCGACGACCGCGTACGGGCACAAGGGCAAGCTGGGCGGCCTCGACGACTACCCGTCCTGGTCCTCGGCGCACACCGCGCGCGCCGAGGCCCTGGCCGGCGCCGAGGGCTGGCCGGCGTACCGGACCGACCCGAGCCGGCCGGCCCTGACGGGCAACGACCCGATGCTGCTGGGCGGGGAGGGCGGCTCGTACTACAGCAGCCACACCCCGGACGTGTTCACCCGGACGATGGTGGCGCTGGGCGCGGGCTGGACCTCGCGCGGGCGCAACGTACAGAGCATCGACAACCCGGTGACGGACGCCGTCTTCGCGGTCGGCGCCCGGCTGCGGCCGGACGGCACGGTCGCCCGCGCCGAGGTCCCTCCGCTGGTCACGACCCGCCCGCCGGGCGCTCCCGCCGCCTACGGCGACTCCCCCTTCGCCAACCAGGAACTGCTGCTGGGCGCGCGGGTGTACGAGGACCCAGCTGCGCCGGGGATCTGCCGCGCGGGCACGGAGGCCTACCTGTGGGCGCCGGAGTACAACGCGACGGCCCGGCTCGTCGGCGGCCCGCCGCTGCGGCTGAACGGCAACGCCCCGCGCAACCGGGCGGCCGTCCAGCCGCTGGGCGTCTCGCGGGGGGAGTCCTCACCGCTGGTCTTCGACCAGGCCGCGCCCGCGCGGTGGACGCTGTCCTGCCTGGACCGGGGCCGGCTGGACGCGGCCGTGGACCGGCTGCGCGCCACGGCCGCCACGTCGGTCGTGGTCGGCTCCTCGCGGGTCCGGGCCACGCTCCCGCCGGGCAGCACGGGCACGGCGGTCCTGTCGGTCCCCGCGATCTCCGGGTGGAGCTGCAACGACCGTCCGGCGTCGGCCTATCTGGGCCTGGTCGCGGTCCCGTTGGAGCCCGGAACCACCCGCCTCGACTGCACCTTCCGCCCCCCGGGTCTCATCCCGGGCGCGGCGGTGGCCGCCCTGGCCCTGACCGTCGTACCGGTCCTTGCCCTGTGGCAGCGGCGTCACGGGCAGCGGCGTCAGCGGACCTGACCGAGCCAGTGCAGGGTGCGGCGGACCTCACCCGGGAAGGGGTGGTTCGGGCCGTGCAGGCGCTCCGCGTCGAACAGCAGGCGGGCCAGGGTCTCGTGGGCCGCCTGCCGGTCGCCGAGGGAGAGCAGCAGGTGCGCGATCCGGCGGCGGACCTCCAGGGGGAGTCCCGGGTCCGGGTTGGCGTAGTGGTTCTCGAAGAGCGGCAGCAGCGAGCGGTACTCCGCCAGGGCCGCGGCCGGTTCGCCGAGCTGCTCCAGGCACTGCGCCGAGTCGTAGCGGAAGCGCAGCGACTGGGGGTCACCGGCCGGGAACTCGTCGGCCAGGCGGCGCAGTTCCGGCAGGGCGCGGCGGTACTGGCCGTCGTCCATCAGCGTGGCGGCGTACTGCTTGCGCAGGGAGCGGACCACCGGCGAGTGCTCGCCGTGCTGGGCGGCGGCGGCCGGGAGGATCCCGCCGAGGATGTCGCCGGCCTGGGTCAGCTGCCCCTGGTCCAGCAGCTTGCGCGCCTCGTCCACGGCGCCGGGGATGTCGGGCTGCGCCGTGGGCGGGGACGTCGGCTGGGGCGGGATCACGGTGGCCCGGTCCGGCCAGGGGGCGTGCGGGCGCAGGAAGGGGCGGGTCGGGTCGAGGGGGCCCACGGGGGTGCGGCTGCCGGCGGCGGGCAGCAGCGGCGCGAGGGCCTCGTAGACCTCCTGCGCTGAGGCGGGGCGGTCCTGCGGGTCCTTGGCCAGCAGGCGCAGCAGGATCGCCTCCAGCTCCGCCGGGATCTCCGGGCGCTTGGGGCGGACCGGGGCCGGGGGCTCGTACAGGTGGCGGTGGAGCACGCCCAGGGCGGTGGACCCGGCGAAGGGGACGTTTCCGCTGAGGAGTTCGTACAGCAGCACGCCCAGCGCGTAGAGGTCGGTGTACGGGCCCACCGCGCCGCTCATGGCCTGCTCGGGCGCCATGTAGGCGGGGCTGCCGATCGGCGTGCCGGTGCTGGTGAGGCGGGTGGTGTCGGTGTCCATCACCGAGGCCACGCCGAGGTCCAGGACCAGGACGGTGCCGTCCGGGCGGACCATCACGTTGCGCGGCTTCAGGTCGCGGTGGACGATCGGTACGGCGTGCACGGCCGAGAGGACCGAGCACAGCTGCGCGGCGACCGAGACCGCCCACTGCCAGGGGTACGGGTCGTGCTGGGCGATGTGGTCGGCGAGGTCGGTGCCCTCGACGTATCCCATGACGAGGAAGAGCTCGTCGCCGTCGCTGCCCGCGTCGTGCACGGTGACCAGACCGGGGTGGTCCACCTGCGCCGTGACCCGGCACTCGCGCACGAAACGGCGGCGCAGTTCCTCGGCGACGGTGCCGGGGCCGGCGACCTTGTCGGGACGCAGCAGTTTGACGGCGACGCGGCGGTCCAAGCGCTTGTCGTACGCCGTCCAGACCTGGCCCATGCCGCCCTGTCCCAGGATGGAGGCCAGCTGGTAGCGGTCTCCGATGAGCCGGTCGGTCACTGATTCGGGTCCTGGATCGCGGTCGTGTTCGGGTCCTGGTAGGGACCGCCGGGCGGCGGGGTCTGCTTGCGCAGCAGTTCGCTGAGCTCGTCGAGTTCGGCGCGGACCTGCCCGATGCGCGGGGGCGGGGTCGGCTGCGGCGGGACCTGCGGGGGCAGGGGCGCCGGGGCGGGAGCCTGCGCGGGCGGGTAGCCGTAGGCGGGGCGGGCGGGCTGCGCCGGCGGGTACCACTGCGCGGACGGGACGGCCGCCCGCTTCTCGTAGTGCCGGATGTCGGCGACGAGGAAGTACACACAGGTCGCGAGGCCGGTGATGAGGGTGCCGAAGGCTCCGGTGTTGCCCTGCCAGCCGTCGGTGTCGGGGGTCGGGTCGAGGCCGATCAGCACGACCCAGCTGACGGACAGCACGAAACTGACCGCGAGCAGCGCCCAGTCGCGGGCCGCGCGGGTCACGAGCGCGAGCCTCAGCATCGAGCCCCAGGCCAGGAAGCCACAGGTCAGGATCGGCAGCAGCGAGAACAGCACGCGCAGGGTCACCACAGCCCCGGTATTGGGCTGGTGACCATGCTGCGGCGGGTAGCCGGGGCCGTGCATCGGTGCTCCTGACAGGCCGTGCGGAAAAGGGATTCAGGGTCTGAGCGTATACAGCGATTCCGGCCATGGTGAGGGGATGGGCCCAACCGTTGCACGGTCGCCGCAGAGGCGGTCCCGACTGCGGGTCGCGGACCGCGGCGAGCGGATCACCCCAAGCGGGCGTACCACCACGAACGGGATCGGAAGCCGCGCGGGTGCGGCCGCGGTCCGGGACCCTCCGGTCCCCGGCCGCGGCCGGCCGTGTTCCTACGAGCCGAGGATCGTGGCGAGGAACTCCCCCGTCCATGCCAGCAGTTCCCGCCCGACCAACGGCTTCCCGCCGATCTTCCCGGTCTTCGGGCGCGGGATGAGCACCTGCGAGGTGGCGGGCTTGAGCACCGCCCCCGGGTAGAGCCGCTTCAGGCGCAGCTCCTGCGACTCGCGCAGTTCCACCGGCCCGAAACGGATGTTGGCGCCCTGCAGGGTGATGTCGGCGACCCCGCACGCACGCGCCAGCATCCGCAGCCCGGCCACCAGCAGCAGGTTCTCCACCGGCTCCGGCAGCTTGCCGTAGCGGTCGGTGAGTTCCTCCCGTACGGCCTTGACGTCCGCCTCGGAGTTCGCCGAGGCGATGGACCGGTACGCCTGCAGGCGCAGCCGCTCGCCGGGCGCATAGTCGTGCGGGACGTGCGCGTCGACCGGCAGCTCGATCTTGACGTCCAGCGGCGGCTCCTCCTCCACCCCGCCCTCGACGGCGGCCCGGTAGTCGGCCACCGCCTCGCCGACCATCCGGATGTACAGGTCGAAGCCGACGCCCGCGATGTGACCGGACTGCTCGCCGCCGAGCAGGTTGCCCGCGCCGCGGATCTCCAGGTCCTTCATCGCCACGTACATGCCGGCGCCCATCTCGGTGTGCTGGGCGATCGTCGCGAGCCGCTCGTGCGCGGTCTCGGTCAGCGGCTTCTCCGGCGGGTACAGGAAGTACGCGTACCCGCGCTCGCGGCCTCGGCCCACACGCCCGCGCAGCTGGTGCAGCTGGGAAAGGCCGAAGTTGTCGCCGCGCTCCACGATCAGGGTGTTGGCGTTGGAGATGTCGATGCCCGACTCGACGATCGTGGTCGACACCAGCACGTCGAACTTCTTCTCCCAGAAGTCCACGACGACCTGTTCCAGGGCCTGTTCGGACATCTGACCGTGCGCAGTCGCGATCCGCGCCTCGGGCACGATCTCACGCAGCTTGGCCGCCGCCCGGTCGATGGACTCGACCCGGTTGTGGATGTAGAAGCACTGGCCCTCGCGCAGCAGTTCACGGCGGACGGCCGCGCCGATCTGCTTCTCCTCGTACGGACCGACGAAGGTGAGCACCGGGTGCCGCTCCTCCGGCGGGGTGGTGATCGTCGACATCTCACGGATGCCGGTCACCGCCATCTCCAGGGTGCGCGGGATCGGCGTCGCGGACATGGTGAGCACGTCGACGTTGGCACGGAGCTTCTTCAGCTGCTCCTTGTGCTCGACGCCGAACCGCTGCTCCTCGTCGACGATGACCAGGCCCAGGTCCTTGAACTTCGTCTCCTGCGAGAACAGCCGGTGGGTACCGATGACCACGTCCACCGCTCCCTCGCGCAGACCCTCCAGCGTGGCCTTGGACTCCGCCTCGCCCTGGAACCGGGACAGCGCCTTCACCTTCACGGGGAACTGGCTGTAGCGCTCGGAGAAGGTGCCGAAGTGCTGCTGCACGAGGAGCGTCGTCGGAACGAGGACGGCGACCTGCTTTCCGTCCTGGACCGCCTTGAAAGCGGCGCGCACGGCGATCTCGGTCTTGCCGTAGCCGACGTCGCCGCAGATCAGCCGGTCCATGGGGACCGACTTCTCCATGTCCTCCTTGACCTCGGCGATGGTGGTGAGCTGGTCGGGCGTCTCCGCGTACGGGAAGGCGTCCTCCAGTTCGCGCTGCCAGGGGGTGTCCGGGCCGAAGACGTGGCCGGGGGCCGCCATGCGCGCGCTGTACAGCTTGATGAGGTCGGCGGCGATCTCCTTGACCGCCTTCTTCGCGCGCGCCTTCGTCTTGGTCCAGTCGGCGCCGCCGAGCCGGTGCAGGGTCGGGGCCTCGCCGCCGACGTACTTGGTGACCTGCTCCAGCTGGTCGGTGGGGATGTAGAGGCGGTCGCCGGGCTGGCCGCGCTTGGCGGGGGCGTACTCGACGAGGAGGTACTCGCGGGTCGCGCCCTGGACGGTGCGCTGGACCATCTCGATGTAGCGGCCCACGCCGTGCTGCTCGTGGACGATGTAGTCGCCGGCCTCCAGGGTCAGCGGGTCGATCGTCTTGCGCCGCCGGGTCGGCATCCGGCCGAGGTCCTTGGTGGCGGTGCGCTGCCCGGTGAGGTCGGTCTCGGTGAGGACGGCCAGCTTGAGGGCCGGGTCGACGAAGCCGTTGTCGATCGAGCCGCAGGCGACGTGCACGATGCTCGGCTCCAGCGTGCCCAGGTCCGCTTCCAGGCGGGCCGCGATGCCCTCGCCGCCGAGCACCTCGACGGTGCGGGCGGCCGGGCCGTGGCCCTCGGTGAGGTAGACGGTGTGCCAGCCGTCGGCGATCCAGCCCTTGGTGTCGGCGAGCGCGCGGGCGGTGTCGCCGCGGTAGGCCTCGGGGGCGTGCATGCCGAGCTTCAACGTGTCGCCGCCAACCGCCTCTTCGTCCGCGGCGAAGGGGGAGACCGACCACCACATCATGCCGAGCTCGCGGGCGTGGTCGCGTACGTCGGCGAGGCCGCGCAGCGAGGCCGCGCCGACGTCGATGGGGGCCTCGCCGCCGCCCGCGGTGGCGGCCCAGGACGCCATCAGGAACTCCTGGCTGGTGGCGACCAGGTCGGCGGCCCGGGTCCGTACCCGCTCGGGGTCGCAGACGACGGCCATCGCCCCGGCGGGCAGGACGTCGATCAGCAGCTCCATGTCGTCGACCAGGACCGGGGCCAGGGACTCCATGCCCTCGACGGCGATCCCCTCGGCGATCTTGTTCAGCAGCTCGCCGAGCTCGGGGTGGTCCTCGGCGAGGGCCGCCGCCCGCTCCCGTACCTCGTCGGTCAGCAGCAGCTCACGGCAGGGCGGTGCCCACAGGCCGTGCTCGGCGATCTCCAGCGACCGCTGGTCGGCGACCTTGAAGTAACGGATCTCCTCGACCTCGTCGCCCCAGAACTCGATGCGCAGCGGGTGTTCCTCGGTGGGCGGGAACACGTCGAGGATGCCGCCGCGCACGGCGAACTCGCCGCGCTTCTCGACGAGCTCCACGCGCGCGTACGCGGCCGCCGCCAGCGCCTGCGTCACCTCGCCGAGGTCGACGCTCTGCCCCTGCCGCAGGGCCACCGGCACCAGATCGCCGAGCCCCTTGACCTGCGGCTGGAGCACGGAGCGGATCGGCGCGACGACCACGGAGACGGGCCCTGCGGCCGGGTCGTCCTTGCTCGGGTGCGCGAGGCGGCGCAGTACGGCGATCCGGCGGCCCACGGTGTCGCTGCGCGGGCTGAGCCGCTCGTGCGGGAGCGTCTCCCAGGACGGGTAGTCCACCACCTCGTCGGGCGACGGCATGAGCGAGCGCAGCGCAGCGGCCAGGTCCTCGGCCTCGCGCCCGGTCGCGGTGACCGCGAGGACGGTCCGCCCGGTCTGCCGGGCCAGCGCGGCGATCGCGAAGGGCCGCGCGGCGGCGGGGCCGACCAGGTCCACATGCATGCGGTTGCCGTCCCCGGCCGCGGTGACCGCCTCGGTGAGGGCGGGATCCCGGGTGACGGCGTCGAGCAGTCCGTGCAGGCTCATGTAGAGGCTTTCCATCCGGTGAGGGGGCAACGCGAAGGGCCCGACACGCTCGCGGGCCGGGGGTTCCCACCCTACGACGCCCCCCGGCGCCACGCGCGGGGGATTCGGGTCACCCGTGGGGGTGACGGAGCTGGCGCCCACTGGGCCGATCCGATTACGCTTGGTCCAGCAATTAGTCCACCTCTGGCGTCCCCGTCGAAGGAGTCCCCATGGAAGGGGCCCGGCAGTACAACGTCCACGAGGCGAAAACCAACTTCTCCAAGATCCTGGAGGCGGTCGCCACCGGCGAGGAGGTGATCATCAGCAAGGCGGGGGAGCCCGTCGCCAAGGTGATCCCGCTCGCGGGGAAAGTCTTGCGGACCTCGCGAGGATCCGTCAGGGAGCCCGTGGTGTTCGCCGACGACTTCGACGACATGTCCGATGACGCCGGCTTCGCCGAGGCCTTCGGGCTACTCCCCCACACCGAGGCCGCCGAGTGAAGCTCCTGGCGGACACTCACGTCATCGTGTGGTGGCTGACGGACTCCCCACAGCTGTCCGACGAGGTCAAGGACCTGCTGGACACCGAGCGCCTCGCGTACGTCAGCGCGGTCACCCCGTGGGAACTGGCGGTCAAGCAGGCTCTCGGCAAGCTCGACGGCCCGGAGGACCTGCCGGAGCGAGCCAGGGACTGTCAGCTCAGGCCGCTGCCGGTCACCGCGCTCCATGGCATCCGGGCGGGACAGCTGCCCCTCCACCACAGGGATCCCTTCGACCGCATGCTGATCGCCCAGGCCCAGTCGGAAGGGCTGACCCTCGTCACGCGTGACAAGTTCATCCCGCTTTACGATGTCCCGGTACTGACCGTCTGAGCTCGCCGCGACGCTTTCCGCCGGAGAGACGCCGACCGGCCGAGGAGCACGAGTCCGTGACGAGCGATGCGATAGCCCGCCCCGCCGCGCCGGCGGCCACAGCCGCCGTGAAGGCGGGGAGCCGACGGTGGGCCGGGCCCTGGATGGTGGCCGCCGGGCTGTTCCTCGTCTACCTCGTGCTGTCCGTCGGACGGTTCCGGCGGATGGAGTGGGCCTCCTGGGACCTGGGCATCTTCGAGCAGGCGATCCGCGCGTACGCGCACCTGCGCGAGCCCGTCGCCGATCTGAAGGGGCCGGGGGCCAACATCCTCGGAGACCACTTCAGCCCGGTCATCGCGACCCTCGCCCCCTTCTACCGGATCTTCCCGGGCCCCGTGACCCTGCTCGTCGCGCAGGCCGCGCTCTTCGCGCTCTCCGCCGTCCCCGTCACCAGGGCGGCCGGGCGGTTCCTGGGCCGGCCCCGCGGGCTCGCCGTCGGGATCGCGTACGGGCTGTCCTGGGGGATCCAGCGGGCCGTCGAGTTCGACTTCCACGAGATCGCCTTCGCCGTGCCCCTGCTGGCCTTCGCCCTGGAGGCGGTCCTCGCCCGGCGCTGGCGGGCCGCCCTGTTGTGGGGGCTGCCGCTGCTCCTCGTCAAGGAGGACCTCGGTTTCACCCTCGCCGCCCTGGCCGTGGTCGTCGCCTGGCGGGCCCGGCCCACCGACCGGCGGGCCGCCGCGGTCGCCCTCGGCGTCGCCGCCCTGGCCACCGTCCTCGCCGCCCTGGTGTTCACCGTCGTCATACCGGCCTTCGCCACGGCGGGCTACGGCTACTGGGACAAGATCCACGGCGCGGGCCCCCTCGACGGCTTCGGCACCAAGCTCACCACCCTGGCCTGGGTGCTGATCCCGACCTCCGGACTGCTGGCCCTGCGCTCACCGCTGCTGCTGGTCGCCGCCCCCACCCTCGGCTGGCGGTTCCTGTCCGGCGACGACCACTACTGGTCCACCGACTGGCACTACAGCGCCGTCCTCATGCCCGTCGTGGCCCTCGCCCTCATCGACGCGATCGACACCGCCCGGCGCGGTGAGCGGGCCTGGCTGCGCGCGTACGCACTCCAGCTGCCCACCGCCGTCCTCGCCGCCGGCCTCGCCCTCAGCGTGACCAGCCTGCCGACCGAGAAGCTCGCGCAGGCCCGTACGTACGAGAAGCCCGCCCGGGTCACCGCGATCGAGGAACTCCTCGACCGGATCCCCGACGGGGCGACGGTGGAGGCCGACACCGCGCCGCTGACCCGGCTGACCTCCCGCTGCCGCGTGCTGTGGATCGGCGGCAGCAAGGGCGTCGTCCCCGACTGGATCACCCTGGACAACTCCTCCAAGTGGGCCGGTCAGGACCCGACCGGTTATGCCCGGCAGCTGCACCCCGGCGAGCGGTTCGAGCTCGTGGGCGAGGCCGAGGGCGTCGTCCTGATGCGCCACGAATGACGCGACGCCGGTCCGGGACCCCAAGGTCCCGGACCGGCGCCTCCCCCGTGCTCCCCCGCTTCCCCCCGCTTTCCCCCGTACGAACGCGGCGGCAGGTACCCCTACTCGCTCGCGATCGCGTTCAGAACGTTCATCCGCCCCGCCCGGAAGGCCGGGACCAGCGCGGCGAACAGGCCCACGAAGGCCGAGGCGGCGAACACCCCGAGGATCGTCGGCCAGGGGATCTCCAGAACCTTGAGGCCTTCGAGCGCGAGCAGCTGCTGCGCGGTGGCGCCCCAGCCCATGCCCAGCCCGAGGCCGAGCAGGGCGCCGAAGAGGGCGATGACCACCGACTCCAGGCGGATCATGCGGCGCAGCTGGCGGCGGGAGAGGCCGATGGCGCGCATCAGGCCGATCTCGCGGGTCCGCTCCACCACCGACAGGGCCAGGGTGTTCACGACCCCCAGGACCGCGACGATGATGGCGAGGCCGAGGAGCCCGTAGACCATGTTCAGGAGCTGGCCGACCTGGTCCTTGAGCGCCTGCTTGTAGTCGGCCCGGTTGCGCACGTCGTACTGCGGGTACTCCGCCACCGCCGCCTTGACCGCCTGGTACGCGGCGGCGTCGGACTCCCCGTCCTTCGCGCTGGCCAGCAGCATGAAGGGGAGCGGCATCCGGTCGGCCGGCACGTTCGCCTGGGCGACCGCGGTGCTGACGAACATCATGCCGCTGTCGAAGGTGCCCTCGTCGCTGGTGATCGCCGCGACCTTCAGCTTGACGGTGCTGCCGCCCGTGAAGGCGACCGTCAGCTCGTCACCGAGCTTGACGTGGTGCGCGGTGGCGTAGATCGAACCGACCGACATCGAGCCCTTGCCGTACGCCGCCGCCTGCTCTCCGGCGACCATCTTGCGCCGCATGTCCCCGGCGTACGTCGGGTCGGTGGCGCCGATGCCCTCCTCGACGGTGGAGCCGTCGGGGGCGGTGACCTTCGCCTCCACCTGGCGGTAGGCGGTGACGTGGTCGAGGCCCTTGACGGCACGCAGCGCCTGCTCGGCCTGCGGCACGACCATCTGCCCGGACTGGGAACTGAGCATGAAGTCGGCGCCGACGGACTTGTCGAGTTCCTCGGTGGCGGAGGCCACCATCGAGGAGCCGACCACCGACAGGCAGGCGACCAGGGCCAGGCCGATCATCAGCGCGGCGGCGGTGGCGCCGGTGCGGCGCGGGTTGCGCAGGGCGTTGCGCTCGGCGAGCCGGCCCACGGACCCGAAGGGCCGCAGCACCACGCCGGACAGCGCCCGCACCACGCCCGCGGCGAGCAGCGGGCCGATCACGATGAAGCCGATGAGGGTGAGGACGACGCCCAGGCCCAGCCAGAGCGATCCGGGTCCGGCCTTCTCCGCGGCGGAGGCGAGGTAGAGCCCCGCGCCGCCGATGCCGGTGAGGACCAGGCCGAGGACGGCGCGGACGACGCCGGCCTTCTTGTCCCCGGGGGTGCCGGACTCGCGCAGGGCGGCCATCGGGGAGACCTTGCCGGCCCGGCGGGCCGGGATGAAGGCGGCGACGGCGGTGACCTTGATGCCGAGCAGCAGGCCGATGGCCGGGGTGGTCCAGGCGACGGTCAGATCGTCGGTGGACAGGTGCATGCCCATCTGGCCCATGACCTTCATCAGGCCGACGGCCAGGCCCACACCCGCGCCGACGCCCAGCACGGAGCCGACGAAGCCGAGGATGTAGGCCTCCAGGACGACGGACTTGAGGACCTGTCCGCTGTCCGCGCCGATGGCGCGCATCAGGCCGATCTCGCGGGTGCGCTGGGCAACCAGCATCGAGAAGGTGTTGAAGATCAGGAAGATGCCGACGAGGAAGGCGATCCCGGCGAAGCCGAGCATCACGTACTTCATGACGTCGAGGAAGGAACCGACGTCCTTGCGGTTGGCGTCCGCGGCTTCCTTGGCGGTCTGCAGCTTGTACGTGTCCGCGCCGACGGCGCTCGCGATGCCCTGCTTGAGCTGCTCGTCGCTCACCCCGTCCTTGGCGGTGACGTTGACGTGCGTGAAGGAGCCGGGGGAACCGAGCAGCGCCTGCTGCGCGGTGGCGGTGTCGAAGTAGACGACGGCCGCACCCGGGTTGGTGACGGTGAAGGCGGCGATACCGGTGATCTTGGCGCGGATGTCACCGGTGACGGCGATGGTGCGCAGTTCGTCACCGAGCCCCAGGTGGTGCTTTTCCGCGGTGTCGGAGTCGACCATCACCTCGGTGGGGCCGCGCGGCGCCCGGCCGGCGGTGATCTTCATGGACTTGAGCTCGTTGTCGTTCCAGTTGCCCGCGATGGTCGGGGCACCGGTGGTCGAGCCCATGTTCTCGTTCTTGGAGTTGACGACCGTGACGGACGTCGACATGACGGCGCCCTCGGCGCTCTTGACGCCCTCGGCCTTCTTCACCTGCTCGACGGTGGGCCCTGCCAGCGTCTCGGGCTTGCCGCGCTCCGGGGTCTCCTCCCCGCCCTTCGCCTCCTTCGGGCTGACCGTCACATCGGCGCTGGTGACGGCGAACAGCTTGTCGAAGGTGGTGTTCATGGTGTCGGTGAACACCAGGGTGCCGCAGACGAAGGCGACGGAGAGCATGACGGCGACGGCCGAGAGCGCCATCCGTCCCTTGTGCGCGACGAAGTTGCGCCGGGAGGTCTTCAGGACGGTGTTGCTCACGAGGTCCGCCCGCGCGCGTCGAAGTCCTTCATGCGGTCCAGGACCTGCTCGGCCGTGGGCCCGTACATCTCGTCGACGATCTTGCCGTCGGCGAGGAAGATGACCCGGTCCGCGTACGAGGCGGCCACCGGGTCGTGCGTGACCATCACGATGGTCTGGCCGAGTTCGTCCACCGAGCGGCGCAGGAAGCCGAGGACCTCGGCGCCGGCCCGCGAGTCCAGGTTTCCGGTCGGCTCGTCGCCGAAGATGATCTGCGGGCGGGCGGCGAGGGCGCGGGCGACCGCCACGCGCTGCTGCTGGCCGCCGGAGAGCTCGGTCGGGCGGTGCTTCAGGCGCCCGGCCAGGCCGACGGTCTCCACGACCCGGTTCAGCCACTGGGCATCGGGCTTGCGGCCCGCGATGTCCATGGGGAGCGTGATGTTCTCCAGGGCGTTCAGGGTGGGCAGCAGGTTGAACGCCTGGAAGATGAAGCCGATCCGGTCACGGCGCAGCTGCGTGAGCTTCTTGTCCTTCAGCCCGGTGATCTCGGTGTCGTCGAGGTGGATCTGCCCGCTGGTCACCGTGTCGAGACCGGCGAGGCAGTGCATCAGCGTGGACTTGCCGGAGCCCGAAGGACCCATGATCGCGGTGAACTGGCCGCGGTGGATGTCCACGTCCACCGTGTCAAGGGCCATGACGCGCGTCTCGCCGGAGCCGTAGGCCTTGACGACCTTCCGCGCCCGGGCCGCGACGGCTGCGTGCCCCTGGCCGTCCCCGTGCCTGGTTTCGGTCATAGCCGTTGTCACGGTGTTTCTCCTTCTCGTCTTCTGCGTGCGTCGCCGTCGTGAAGTCTGTTGCGCGGCGGGCTCCGGCGCGCTGGTGCCCATTGCCGTATCGGTCCGGGGGTTAACCCCACCCCTCGGGCTCCCGGCCCCATGTGAACCAGTTAAGGACGCGCCGCGGCCCGTCTCCTCCTCCGCCGGGACGAAAGACCCCCGGCACCTTGTGCGGAGCGTCCCCTAGGGGTTCTCCGCCCTTCGGGGGACCTGCTCTGGGGGATACCGCCGCATACGGCAGCGGTGAGAAGGTGTTCCCCGCATGTGCGTGCAGGGGGAAGGAATCTTCGTGGGGTCTGGGGAGAGAGCGGACGGAAGTCCGGACGGCATAGCCGGGGGGAGCGACGGCCCCTCCGGGAGCACGGTTTCGGCCAAAGGCGCGGGGCCCGGCACGGCGGCGGGGGCCGGGGTGGCGGCGCCGGGGCGCCCGCCCGCCCCCGTGGTCGCCTCACTGATGCTCGGCATGGCGCTCGTCGCCCTCGACAGCACCATCGTCTCCACCGCGGTGCCCCAGATCGTGGGCGACATCGGCGGGTTCTCCGTCTTCTCCTGGCTCTTCTCCGGCTACCTGCTGTCCGTCACCGTCACCCTGCCCGTGTACGGGAAGCTGTCCGACACCTTCGGCCGCAAGCCCGTGCTGCTCTTCGGCATCGGGCTCTTCCTCGTCGGCTCGCTGCTGTGCGCGCTCGCCTGGAACATGGCCGCCCTCATCGCCTTCCGGATCATCCAGGGCCTGGGCGGCGGCGCCCTCCAGGGCACCGTCCAGACCCTGGCCGGCGACCTCTACCCGCTCAAGGACCGGCCGAAGATCCAGGCCCGGATGTCGACCGTCTGGGCCACCTCCGCCGTGGCCGGGCCGGCCCTCGGCGGGCTGCTCGCCTCGTACGCGCACTGGCGCTGGATCTTCCTGATCAACCTGCCGCTGGCCGCCCTCGCCCTGTGGATGATCGCCCGTCACCTCACGGAGCCCGTACGGTCCCCCGGGCGCCGGGGCCCGGTCGACTGGGCCGGGGCACTGGGCATCTTCGCCTGCGGCGGCCTGCTGCTGTTCGCGCTCGTCCAGGGCGGGGTCGCCTGGCCCTGGCTGTCCGCGCCCTCGCTGGGACTGCTGGGCACGAGCGCCGTACTGGCCGCCGTGGTGGTCCGGATCGAGCGCCGGGCCGAGGAGCCGATCCTGCCCGGCTGGGTGTGGCGCCGGCGCACCATCGCCGCCGTCAACCTGGCCATGGGGGCGCTCGGCCTGCTGATGGTCGCCCCGATGGTGTTCATGCCCACGTACGCCCAGTCCGTTCTCGGGCTCGGGCCCATCAGCGCCGGGCTGGTCATGTCCGTGATGACCCTCAGCTGGCCCATCACCGCCGCGTTCAGCCAGCACGTCTACCGGCGCATCGGCTTCCGGAACACCGCGGCCGTCGGGATCGGGCTGGCCGCGGTGATCCTGTACTCCTTCACCCTGCTCCCCTATCCCGCCCTGCCCTGGCAGCCCGCGCTGATCATGCTGCTGCTGGGCGGCGCCCTCGGCATCTTCCAGCTCCCGCTGGTCGTCGGGGTCCAGTCCACCGTCGGCTGGGCGGAGCGCGGGACCGCGACGGCCTCGGTGCTGTTCTCCCGCCAGGTCGGCCAGAGCATCGGCGCCGCCCTGCTGGGCGCCGTCGCCAACGCCACCATCGCCGCCCGGCTGGTGGACGCCCCCATGCCGGGCCTTCCGGACAAGCTGGACGACGTGTCCAAGGCCCTGGACCAGCCGGGGCTGCTCCCCCAGGCCGCCGCCGACTACCTGCGGGAGGCCGTGGCCGCCGCCGTGGACCACATCTTCCTCGGCGCGACGGGCGCAGCCGTGGCCTCGCTGCTGATCCTGCTGCTGGTGGCGCCGCGCAGGTTCCCGGTGCTGCCCGAGCAGAGCGAGGAGTAACGGGCCTTCCCAGGAAGCGACTTGTCATGCCCTCAGCCAACGGGTAAGTGTGGGGCACAACCGTTTCCGGGGGGACGACATGGCATCCGCACTCTTCGCACTGGCGTTACTCGCCGCGCTCGCCGGGCCGCTCGCCCAGCGGCTGCGCCGCCACCCGGCCTTCGTCACCGGGCGCGACGGCCGGCTCTCCACCTCCACCGCGCTCGCCCTGGCGTGGACGGTGGTCCTGGTCTGGCTGCTGCTCACGACCCTCGGCTACGGACTCACCGCGGGCGGCGGCATCGGCTGGTTCCAGGGCGAGCACGGCCCGCTGTCCTCACTGACGACGGTGTACCTGCCGCTGATCGGGGGCCCGTACGCGGCCATGATCGCCGCGAAGACGGTGGTCGGCATCCGCGTGGAGAACGGCAGCATGGCCAAGCCGGCGCCGAAGCCGGCGGCCACGGGCGGCCGCCCGCTGCGGGAGCTGATCGCGAACGACAGCGGCCGGACCGACCTCGTCGACCTCCAGTACGTCGCGCTCAGCGCGGTCACGATGCTCTACGTCGTCCTGTTCTTCCTCTCCGACGTGGGCGCCGGACTCCCCCGCCTCCCCGACGAGATCTGGGCTCTTACGGGCGCACCGGCGGGGGCGTACCTCGTGAACAAGATGGCCACCCGCGCCAACCCGGTGATCACGGACGTCACCGTCTCCGACGGCCTGCTCACGGTCGAGGGCGGCGGCTTCACCGACCCCCGCCTCACGGTGGCCGACACCACGCTGCCCGCCACCCCGGACCCCGTGACGGGCGCCCTGACGGCCCCGCTGCCGGCCACGACGCAGCCCCCGTTCACGGTGGTGGTCACCTCCCGCGGCCTGCGCAGCGACCCCTACCGCTACGAGGCCCCGGCCGCGGGCTGAGCGCCGCGGCTACGGGAGCTTGTGGCGGGCGTAGTAGCGAGCCACCCGGGCCCGGTTGCCGCAGGCCGACGCCACGCACCAGCGGCGCCTCGGGTGCAGCGGAAGGAACAGCAGGACGCAGTCCTGCGCTTCGCAGCCTCGGACCGACGTCACACGCGGGTCCGTCAGGAACTCCGCGACCACCTCGGCCAGTTCCGCCGCGAGCCGCCGCGCCGGGTCCGCCGCCCGGTGCGAAGCCGCCGCCAGGCCCGCCTGCGCACTCCAGGCCAGCTCACGGTGGGCGGGCGCCGCGGCCATGGCCTCGTTCAGCGCGCGCAGCGCATCGCCCGGCGGCCGCTCCCCGCACCGTACGGCCGCGAGCGCGGGCCGCGCGGCCTCCCGCACGGCCCGTACGGCGGCCACCTCGGCCGCACCCACGTCCACGACCGGGGTCAGTCGGCCGGCCTGCTCGGCCAGCCATGCCGCGAGACCCTCCGGCCCGGCGACCAGGTCGCCCTCGGCGGTCAGGGTGTTGAGGAGGTCCAGGGCGAGGGGCTCGCCGGTCAGCGGGAAGACTGTCACGCCACTAACGCTACCTGAAGCACTTGACCCGTTAGCCATCCCCGGGCAAAACTAATGGAACTAAGCCACCAGGAGGCATGTGATGATCGCGTCCGTCCAGCACCGAACCGTCGACGTCGACGGTGTGCGCGTCGCCTACCGCGAAAGCGGCCCCGCCGACGGCCCCGTCCTGCTGCTCCTCCACGGCTTCCCCACCGCCTCGCACCAGTTCGCCCGCCTGATGGACGCCCTCGGCGACACCCCGTACCGCCTGATCGCCCCCGACTACCCCGGCTTCGGCCGGACCGAGGCACCGGACGGCTTCGCCTACACCTTCGACCGGCTCGCCGACGTCATGGAGGGCTTCACCGACGCCCTCGGCCTCGACCGCTACGCCCTGTACGTCTTCGACTTCGGCGCCCCGGTCGGCCTACGGCTCGCCACCCGCCGCCCGGACCGCGTCACGGGCCTGATCGTCCAGAACGGCAACGCGTACGACGAGGGACTCTCCGAGGCGGCCCGCGAGTTCGCCGGCCTGCGGCGCGAGGTGTCCGGCAACGAGGAGCGGGTCCGGGGCCTCTTCACCCCGGAAGGCACCCGCTTCCAGTACGAGACCGGGGTCGCGGACACCACCCTGATCTCCCCGGACAACTGGACGCTCGACATCCACTACCTCGGCCTGCCCGGGCGCGCCGACGCCCAGGCCGACCTCGCCTTCGACTACGCCTCCAACTTCGCCCACTACCCGGCCTGGCAGTCCTGGCTGCGCACCGCACGGCCGCCGGTCCTGGTCGTCTGGGGCGCGGGCGACCCCTTCTTCACCCCGGCGGGAGCGAAGGCCTACCTCCGGGACGTCCCCGACGCCGCCGTCCACGTCTTCGACGGCGCGGGCCACTTCGCCCTGGAGACCCACCTCCCCGCCATCACCCCCCTGATCGCCACCTTCCTCACGAACCTCCCCTAGCCGAGCAGGAACCAAGACGGAGGGGCCGGGGCCGGGGACGGGGACGGGGTGGGGTGCCGGCCGGGACGTAAAACGTGATGTGTGGCGCGACCGCAGGTCGCGCCACCTGATCCCGATCAGAAGCCATAAATCATGCAGTCCCGGCCGGCACCCCACCCCGGCACCGGCACCGGCACCGGCACAGCCGAGCCCCCACCCAGTTCAGCCCTCCGCAGGAGCCCGGCCCGTCAGCGCCGCCAGACTGGACCGCACATGGCTCATGTGCGCCCGCATCTCCTCCTGCGACTCCGCATGCTCCCGCAGGATCCGCTCCGTCTCCCGACCCACCCGCTCCTCCGCCACCCGCGCCTGCGCGACCAGCTCGGCCGCCAGCGCCTCCGCGTCCTCCTGCCCGTGCCGCGCCGACTCCTCGGCCTCCGCGAACCCCCGACGCGCCTCCGCCAGCCGCCCCTCCGCGTACCGCTCCGCCTCCTCCGCCCACGCCGCGAACTCCGCCTCCCGCGCCGCCAGATCCCGCTCGGCCGCCTCCCACCGCTCCGCCTGCTCCTGCTCGCGCTCCGCGAGCAACGCGTCCGACCGCCGCCGCATCTGCGTCAGCGCGGCCACCGCCTCCGCCCGCCACCCCTCCGCGTCCGCCCGCGCCTCCGCCCGCGCGTCGTCCGCCTCCCGCTGCGCCCGCAGCAGCCCCTGCCGGGCCCGGACCTCCGTCTGCTCGCGCACCGCCTCCGCGTCCGCCCGCGCCAGCTCCGCCCCCCGGTCCGCATGCGCCTCGGCCGCGCCCAGCGTCTCGGACGCGTCCGCCCGCGCCTCCGCCCGAACACAGTCCGCCTCCTCCTGCGCCAGCAGCAGGATCCGGCGGGCGCGCTCGCTCAGGTCCTCGTACGTCTGCGGAGCCAGCGCGGCCACCGTCTCGCGCAGCCGCGCCGCCTCCTCCTCCATCTGCCTCGCCAGGACGGTCAGCCGGGCCACGCGCTCCCAGGCCTCGTCACGGCTGCCGGAGAGCCGCGCGAGATACCGGTCGACCTCTTCCGTGCGGTAGCCACGACCGCGCACAGTCGCAATGGGTGCACTCATCCTGGAAGCGCCTCTCTCGCGGGGATTCCTGTCAAGGATGCGCCATTTGCTCCCAGAAGCCGGAATGGCCGGGCCGAGACCCTGTTCGGGGGTCTCGGCCCGGCCACTCAACTGATCATCCGATCAGAGCAGTCCGTCCCACATCTGCTCCAGCAGCACCGACCACCAGCTCTCCGGAGAGGCCAGCGCCGCACTGTCCAGCCCCGCCAGATTCGCCTGGAAATCGACGGTCCAGCGACCCGCCTGTTCCGGCGTCAGATGCTGGCGCAGGCGCCACATGTGACCCAGCATCGCGAGGGACCGCACGAACTGCGGCAGGCTGGAGTTCACGAACTGCGGCGGCACCGGAGCACCGCCCGGACCGCCCTCCACCGGCACCGCCACGATGTGCGCGGTGCCGTACTGCACGCACAGCGCCTTGCCGAAGTCGCTGCCGACGACGAGGTACGAGCCCGCGTCCGAAGCCGGCGCCACCTGCCGCTGCGCGGCCATCTCGGCCAGCGTCGGCACCGGCTGGCCCGGCACCGCCTGTGCCCAGAAGAACGGCCCGAAATCGACGGGCAGGCCCGACCACATCAGCGTCTGCGCCACGATCTCCGGCACACCCTGACGGGACACCGCCCGCTGGTCGAAGCGGAACACGCCCTGCGGGCCGAACGCCCCCACCAGCTCCTGCGCGATCGCGTCCAGCGGGATCGCCGGCTGGAGCGGAACCTGCGGCAGGGGCACCCGTACCGGCGCGGGGCGCGCCGGACCGTCCGCCACCTGGTGCAGCTCGCCCTGATGGGTGAGCAGGTGACGCATGCCCTGCTGACGGCCCGCGTGGTCCTGGCCGTACGGGGCCACGCTGGTGATCCGCACCTGCGGCCAGGTCTCCCGGATCATCCTGGCGCAGTAACCGCCGGGCAGCTCGCAGGACTCCAGCTCGGTGTGCAGCTCCAGCACCTGCTGCGGCGGCACGTTCATGGCGCGCAGCTCGTGCAGGATCTGCCACTCGGGGTGCGGGGTACCGGGCGCGGAACGGCGGATGAGCTGCTGCTCGGAGCCGTCGGGAGCGCGGTAGCGCAGTACGGCCTGGTAGCCGGGGCCGACCGTGGGCGCACCGGTGTGCGCCGGGGGCTGCGCGACGGGACCGGCAGGCGCCGGCCCGGGCGGACCGGGAGGCGCGGGCGGCTGACCCGTCACGGCGGGACCGGCCAGCATCGTCGCCGCATGGTCGAGCCCACGACCCTGCGAACCACCCGGAACACCAGGCGGACCAGGCGGCTGCGGCACACCGGCACCCGGAGCACCGGGCGGACCGGGAGGCGCCGGCGGCTGACCCGTCACCGCAGGACCCGCCAGCATCGTCGCCGCATGATCAAGCCCACGACCCTGCGAACCACCCGGAACACCAGGCGGACCAGGCGGCTGCGGCACACCGGCACCCGGAGCACCGGGCGGACCGGGAGGCGCCGGCGGCTGACCCGTCACCGCAGGACCCGCCAGCATCGTCGCCGCATGATCAAGCCCACGACCCTGCGAACCACCCGGAACACCAGGCGGACCAGGCGGCTGCGGCACACCGGCACCCGGAGCACCGGGCGGACCGGGAGGCGCCGGCGGCTGACCCGTCACCGCAGGACCCGCCAGCATCGTCGCCGCATGATCAAGCCCACGCCCCTGCGAACCACCCGGAACACCAGGCGGACCAGGCGGCTGCGGCGGCTGACCCGCACCCGGAACACCGGGAGCACCGGGAGCACCGGCGGGGCCACCCTGACCGGAGACCGGCCGGGAGATCTGGGCCTTGCTCGTCGGCGCGTCGGCGATGCTGTCCGCCTGCGGCGCCAGCGTCGGCACCACAGCGGTCCGCGGCAGCTGGCTGCCACCCGGCATCAGCGTGGTCTGGGCCTCCGGCGCCGACCTGGACGACAGCGCCTCGTCCAGGTCCGACCCGGACAGCGGCGGCGCGAACACGGTCGCGGGCAGCGGCACGGACGCGTCGTCCGCACCCGGATTCACATCGGTCCCGGCCCACGGCGTGGCCCCGGTCGGAACGGCCGCCGCAGCAGCCGCCGGAACCCCGTCGTTGGCCGTCGGCTCGTACGGGACCTCGCCCCCGCGCCGCAGCGGCACCGCGTCCGTCGGCGCCGGCGCGGCGGCAACGGCCGGAACGGGTGCCGGTGCCGGATCGGCCGGAGCCTGAACCGGC
Source organism: Streptomyces sp. NBC_00190 (assembly GCF_036203305.1). Lineage (GTDB taxonomy): Bacteria > Actinomycetota > Actinomycetes > Streptomycetales > Streptomycetaceae > Streptomyces. The sequence goes on from NZ_CP108131.1 coordinate 3,422,425, forward strand.
GAAGACGAGGCCGAAGACGAAGGCACGGCAGCCGGAATCCCCGCCCGGTCCGCCGCCTCCTGCAGCCACTCCGGCGGGCTCAGCATGAACGACGTCTGCTCCGAGTCGATCCGCGGCGGCGGAACCGAAGCCTCCGAAGCCGCCGCGGCAGCCGACGCCCCGTACTCCTCCTCGTACCGGCGGATCACCTCACCCACCGGCAGCCCCGGCCACAGCGTCACCTCCCCGCTGTCCCGCGCGATGACCAGCCGCTGCCGCCCACCACCGGACACCGGACCGGCCGCGCGGTCCTCCGCCCACACCACGAACCCGAGCCCGAACTCCCGTACACGCACCTCACGGTGCTGGTACGCGGGCACATCGCCGTTGATCCATTCCTCAGCGCGCTCCTGCGCCTGCGCAAATGTCACCACCGCGCCGTCACCCCTCATCCGAACCGGCACGCATCGCCGCAGCCGGCCCCGCCACGGGAACCGACCGCGCGAATCCGCCGTCCACCATCAGACCGGCCACCGTCTCAAGCTCCGGCGGATTGCCCGCCAACCGCTCCAGAAAGGCGTCGAAATCAACGCCGCACGGCAGCAACAGCCGCTCCACGCGCTCCTGCACCGACCAGCCGTCCTGGTCACGCGCATCGTCGTACGGGGAGAACCACACCGAACCGACGCCCTCGCCCTTCACCTTCAGGGCGAGCAGGCCGCCCTGCACGAAGGCCACGCACAGGTAGTCCTTCGTCAGGTGGTCCCGCAGACACTTGTTGACGTACACCAGGTCGTTGACCGCCGCCTCCTCACGCACCGTGAAGAACGGCTGGTCCACCAGCAGGCCGAGGTCCACGTCCAGCGCCGCGCCGACCGGCGCGCAGCCGCCCGCGGCCTTCAGGAACGAGCGGTACGCCTCCGGCAGCCGGTAGCCGAGGTCCTCCTCGACTCCCTGCACCTGCTGCTCGGAAACCGACACCACCGACTTCGGCAGCCCCAGATGGGCCGGACGCAGCTCCTGCAACGGACGCGTCCCGCGCTTGGTGTGGTCCACCGGCGCCGTCACCAGCCCCGCGTGATGCCGCAGCAGGGCCTTCACCTCGACCGGGACCAGCTCCATGCGCCGCGAACCCGACACGTGGTGCCAGGTCCAGCCGTGCGGGGTGGCCACCGCGCCGACCGTGTCCCACAAGTCGTGCCCGGCCGCCTTCATCGCGGCGTTCGCGGACACGTAGTCCGTCAGCCGCAACTCGTCCACGCCGAAGCCCTCCGGCGGCTCTGCGATCTCCACGGCCGCACGCGCGTACGCGGAGAAGTCCGGATGCCCGTTGCCGCCCATCCGCACTCCATGGGGATGCCGAGCAGCCCGGACCGGGTCCGGGAAATGCACGACCTGCCCCGAATAAGCGGCGTTGGGTGGCGCGGCCTGCTGCCCGAGCCGACCTGTCGTCATGGCGGTAGCCCCCTGCTGGATCTGGCTGGTTCACCACAGCCTATGCGCTGGGGCAAGGGGCTCACCCGCGCACGACCGGCACACCCGGCCCGCGGCCGGGAACATCCGAATTGATACGAATATTCGACCCCGCTTCCGCATGACAGGTGCCATTTGGCAGGCTGGGCCCTCAGCACGGGGGCGTGCGCGACAGCGGCCACCACCGCCGCCACGGGAGGGAAAGCGCGACCATGCACAACACGGCAGCACGCACAGATCCGGCCGACGCCACCCCGGGAACCCCCGGACCAGCAGGCCCACCCGGACCGCCGGCACCCGTGGGACCACCCGTCCCCATGCCACCACCGGCCACGGCCTCCGAAGCCGGCGGCCCCACAGGCGACCCCCGCCTGCGCTGGAGCAGCACCGACGGCCGCCCCGCCGCACCCGTCCTGCGCTTCCGCCGCGACGGCATCCTCCCCACCATCGCCGCCGCCCTCTCCGTACGCGGCGAAACCCTCACCGGCACCGCGGGCAAAGCCGACCACCCACCCGTACTCCACCCCCTCGTGCAGGACTTCCTCGACACCCTCACCAGCGGCCAGCGCGAACGGTTCACCGGCCGCTGCCCGGAAGCGATCCTGCTCTCCCGCCACCTCGCCGCCGTCGAAGGCGCCCGCTCCCGGCGCGCCTCCCGCAAACCCCTCTCCCCGAGCGAAGCCCGCCGCTCCCTCAAACACGCGAAAATCACCGCCCGCCGCATCCGCGAGGACGGCGACCCCCTCCACGGCAGCTACGCACCCCCCTGCCGCTCCTGCGACGCACTCCTCGCCCACTTCGGCGTACGCCCCGTCGACCTCACCCCCTCCGAGTAGCCATGACCACCGCCTCAGCCTCCTACGACCGCTCCTCGGCCACCCGCTTCCCCGTCGCCGTGGACTCCGCCCTGCGCACCGCCGGCTGGGAATCCGGCCGCTGGGACATCAAACAGGCCGAATTCTGGGCCGATGCCCTCCGCGACCACACCACCCCCGCCGGACACCGGCACGAGGTCTTCCCCGCCGCCGTCGAAGCCTGGGCCGAATTCGGCGGCCTCACCGTCAACGCCTCCGGCACGGGCCGCCAGATAGCCCCCGTCACCATCCGCCTCGACCCGCTCACCGGCCTGCACCTCGCCCGCACCTTCGCCGACCTCGGCCGCGCCCTGTCCACCCAGCTCTGCCCACTCGGCGTCGAGGCCGACGGAAGCTCCCACCTCGCCATCGACCGCGAAGGCCGCGTCTACGGCATCGACCACACCGGTGACTGGTACCTCGGCGGCAGCCTCGACGAGGCCCTCACCCTCCTCCTCACCGGCCTCCAGCCGACCCGCCTCACCACCGGCCAGGACCCCGCTCCGTAGCGACGAGGCGGGGCGGGTCGGGTCGGGGCGGGGCGATCCACGAATCACCGGCGAGGACCTACGGACAATGGCCCGGCAGCACCGCCGACACCTTGAAACCCCCCGCGTCCGTCGGACCCGAGACGAACACCCCGCCCAGCCCGAGCACCCGCTCCCGCATCCCCACCAGCCCGTTGCCCCCGCTGGGCAGACCCGGCTGGGCGGCCATCCCGTCGCACGGCCCGTTCTCCACCTGCATCGCCACCTCCCCCTCCCGGTGCGCGAGCCGGACGGTCACCCGCGCGCCGGGAGCGTGCTTGTGACAGTTCGTGAGGGCCTCCTGCACCACCCGGTACGCCGTCTGCTCCACCTCCGCCGCGTACCCCGCCCCCTCGCCCTGCACCACCACCTCCACGGCCATCCCGGCCGCGCGCGACTGCCCCACCAGCGCCTCCAGCTCGTCCAGCGAAGGCCCGTCGTCGAAACCCCCCACGTGGGGGTACGTCCCAGCCGTAGCCGGGGGAGCCACCGACGTGGCGGCCACCGCCGCCACCGCGGGCCTCACCGGCTTCTCGGCGGCCCGCAGCACCCCCAGCATCTCCCGCAGCTCCGTCAGCGCCTGCCGGCCCATGTCCCCCACCAGCGCGGCGTTCCTCGCCGCCCGCGCCGGATCCTTCGCCGCGATCGCCTCCAGCGCCGCCGCGTGCACCACCATCAACGACACCCGGTGCGCCACGACGTCGTGCATCTCCCGCGCGATCCGGGTCCGCTCCTCCGTACGGGCCCACTCGGCCCGCTCCTCCGCCCGGTCCGCCAGCAGCGACAACTCCCGCTCCAGCGAATCCGCCCGCTCCTGCAAGCTCTCCATCAGCCGCCGCCGGGCCCCCATGTACAGCCCGGACAGCACCGGCGGCACGGTCAGCGCCACCGCCACGAATCCGGACAGCGCGACCACGAGCAGGGGGTCGGCCTCGACATCCCCCCTCGTCCGCAGATACATCACCACGAACGTCGCGGCCAGCGACATCGAGGCCAGCGTCGCGATGATCCGCCGCGGCACCTCGGACGAGGCCAGCGTGTACAGCCCCACCACCGCGAGCAGGAACCCCATCGCGGCCGGCGCCACGGCGATCCCCACCAGCACCACGGCGACCGGCCACCGCCGCCGCAGCACGAGCACGGCCCCCACGACGAACCCGAACAGCACCCCGACCGCGGTCGGCACCCCGGCCGCACGCGCGAAGTCGATGCCCTCCCAGGCGCACTCCAGGGCGGACACGCCGCCGAGCACCACGTCCGCGACGGCATCCCGCCGCCGCGCCCACCACAAAGGCGGCCCAGCGCGCCCTTCCACTTCCCCCGTACCGGTCATGCCGACCAGCGTACGCAGCGCCCCCAGCACAGACAGGGTGGGAATTCCGGCAAACCCCCGGTCATCGCACGCACGACTGAACCGTCCGCTGACCGAGACCTGAATCCCGCATTCCGGACGACATTGGCGGCATGACCGCAATCCGACGTCGCCCCGGCGACGGCACCGGCGGCCTCCGCACGGGCACCGCGACCTTCGACTCCCTCCGCGAGAAGGCGGTGGCCCTGCGCCGCGAGGGCCTCAGCCGCCGCGAGATCCGCGACCGCCCGGCCGTCCACAACAACGACATCCTCAACCGGCTCCTGGAGGGCGAGCCGCCCCCGGAACGGACCAAGCGCCCCAACGCCGAGGACGACCTGCGCGACCGGGCCCGCGAGCTCCGCCTCCAGGGCATGACCTACGACCGGATCCAGGTCGAGCTCGACTACTCGAAGAGCTCGATCTCCCTCTGGGTCCGCGCCCTCCCGAAGCCGACCGGACGAAGGACCCCCGCGGAACAGGCCCGACCGGCCTCACGTCGTCGCTGGGAGCACGAGAACACCGTCCGGGACGAGCAGCGGAGCCGCGCCAAAGAGTCGGCGGCGCGTTCGCCAGGACGACCCTCAAGAAGCACAACCCCAAGACCACCCGGAAGAACGTCGGCGAGAACTACCGGGGCTGCCCCGTCCTTTGCGTCAGCCGAAGCGCGGACATCTACCGTCGCATCGAAGGCGCCTGGTGCGGCATAGTAGGAGCCGTCGGCTAGATCACCGGGCAGAGATGTCCGTTTCAGTCGGAAATAGTCCCCTGTGGTGTAATTGGCAGCACTGAGGCTTTTGGTGCCTTATGTCCGGGTTCGAGTCCTGGCGGGGGAGCCTTATGGGTTCGGGTCCTGACCTCCACGGTCAGGACCCGCCCTCGTTTCCGGCCCTTAACGCCCCGGTATCCTTCACGGGTCCACCCCCGAAGCCGAAGGGCATCCCCGTGAGCGCCAACCGCCCGGCAGCCGTCGTCGTACTCGCAGCGGGTGAAGGCACCCGCATGAAGTCGGCCACTCCCAAGGTCCTGCACGAGATCTGCGGGCGCTCGCTCGTCGGTCACGTCGTCGCCGCCTCCCGTGAGCTGGACCCCGCGCACCTCGTCGTGGTCGTCGGGCACGCCCGGGAGCAGGTCACCGCGCACCTCGGCGCGATCGACGCCGGAGTGCGCACGGCCGTCCAGTACGAGCAGAACGGCACCGGCCACGCCGTCCGGATGGCCCTCGAAGAGCTCGGCGGGGTCGTCGACGGCACCGTGATCGTCGTCTGCGGCGACACCCCGCTGCTGACCGGCGAGACCCTCAAGCAGCTCGCGGCGACGCACGAGGCCGACGGCAACGCCGTCACCGTGCTCACCGCCGAGGTGCCGGACTCCACCGGCTACGGGCGCATCGTCCGGGACGCCGGCGGCGCCGTGACCGCCATCGTCGAGCACAAGGACGCCACCGACACCCAGCGCGCCATCCGCGAGATCAACTCCGGCGTCTTCGCCTTCGACGGCGCCCTGCTCGCCGACGCGCTCGGCAAGGTGCGCACCGACAACAGCCAGGGCGAGGAGTACCTCACCGACGTGCTGGGGATCCTGCGCGAGGCCGGCCACCGCGTCGGCGCGGCCGTCGGCAGCGACCACCGCCAGATCCTGGGCATCAACAACCGCGTCCAGCTCGCCGAGGCCCGTGCCCTGCTGAACGCGCGGCTGCTGGAGCAGGCCATGCTCGCGGGTGTGACGGTCGTGGATCCGGCCAGCACGTCTCTGGACGTCACCGTCACCTTCGGGCAGGACGCCCTCATCCACCCGGGGACGCAGCTCCTCGGCTCCACCCACATCGCCGAGGGGGCCGAGGTCGGCCCGAACACCCGGCTGAAGGACACCCGGGTGGGCCAGGGCGCGCGCGTGGACAACACGGTGGCGGACGGTGCCGTCATCGGCGAGCTGGCTTCCGTGGGTCCGTTCGCGTACCTGCGTCCGGGGACGACCCTCGGCACGAAGGCCAAGGCCGGTACGTACGTGGAGATGAAGAACGCGACGATCGGCGAGGGCACCAAGGTGCCGCACCTGTCGTACGTGGGCGACGCGACGATCGGCGAGTACACGAACATCGGCGCGGCGAGCGTCTTCGTGAACTACGACGGTGAGCACAAGCACCACACCACCGTCGGCTCACACTGCAAGACGGGCTCGGACAACATGTTTGTGGCGCCCGTCACCATCGGGGACGGCGCCTACACGGCCGCCGGGTCCGTGATCACGAAGGACGTTCCGCCCGGTGCGCTGGCCGTGGCCCGTGGCCAGCAGCGGAATATCGAGGGCTGGGTGGCCCGCAAGCGTCCGGGAAGCGCTGCCGCGACGGCGGCCCAGTCGGCGGTCCAGGTGGACTCCGACAGCCGTTGAGGTGAACTGACCGGAAACGGGTACGCCTGGGACGGCGTACCGTGATAGGTGCACGCAATTCGGCTGGCTCACCGTGTGCGGGACGGACGCACGCGGGGGCGAGCAGCTTTCAACACGTCTGAGGAGACAGTGCTGTGACCGGGATCAAGACGACCGGCGAGAAGAAGCTGATGCTCTTCTCCGGCCGCGCCCACCCCGAGCTGGCCGAGGAGGTCGCGCACCAGCTGGGAGTCGGCCTCGTGCCGACCAAGGCTTTCGACTTCGCGAACGGTGAGATCTACGTCCGCTTCCAGGAGTCGGCTCGTGGCGCGGACTGCTTCCTGATCCAGAGCCACACGGCTCCGATCAACAAGTGGATCATGGAGCAGCTGATCATGATCGACGCGCTGAAGCGCGCGTCGGCGCGCTCCATCACCGTGATCATCCCCTCCTACGGGTACGCCCGCCAGGACAAGAAGCACAAGGGCCGCGAGCCGATCTCGGCCCGCCTGGTCGCGGACCTGCTGAAGACCTCGGGTGCGGACCGCATCCTGACGGTCGACCTGCACACCGACCAGATCCAGGGCTTCTTCGACGGCCCGGTGGACCACCTGTCGGCCCTGAACGTCCTCGCGGACTACGTGGGCGCCAAGGTGGACCGTACGAAGCTGACGATCGTCTCCCCGGACGCCGGCCGCGTGCGTGTCGCCGACCGCTGGTGCGACCGCCTGGACGCGCCGCTGGCGATCGTGCACAAGCGCCGTGACAAGGACGTCGCCAACCAGGTGACCGTCCACGAGGTCGTCGGTGAGGTCAAGGGCCGCGTCTGCGTCCTGGTCGACGACATGATCGACACGGGTGGCACCATCTGTGCCGCGGCCGACGCGCTGTTCGCGCACGGTGCCGAGGACGTCATCGTGACGGCCACGCACGGCATCCTGTCGGGCCCGGCCGCCGACCGTCTGAAGAACTCCAAGGTCAGCGAGTTCGTCTTCACGAACACCCTGCCGGACCCGTCCGACCTGGAGCTCGACAAGATCACGGTGCTGTCGATCGCCCCGATGATCGCGCGCGCGGTGCGCGAGGTCTTCGAGGACGGCTCGGTCACGAGCCTGTTCGAAGAGCAGCAGTAGGCGTCACAGCAGATCCTTATGCTGTGATCATTTTTGTGGGCGGCCTCCCCGCCGGGTAGACTCATGAAGTTGCTCGGCGAGGGAGGCCGCACTTTCATGTGCGGGCACTCCGTTATCGACGCGCTCTTCGTAGCAGGCCGTTCCGGCCGGGTGACTGCCGTCCTTTTTCCGTCACCCCACGAGGAGTGAGCATGTCCGAGGTCAAGCTTTCCGCCAAGCTCCGTGATTCCTTCGGCAAGGGCTCTGCCCGCCAGGCCCGTCGTGACGCCCTGACCCCGGGTGTCATCTACGGCCACGGCACCGACCCGAAGCACGTCAACGTCGACGCCCACGCGCTGCAGCTGGCGCTGCGCACCCCGAACGTCCTGATCTCCCTGGACATCGCGGGCGGCGGCACCGAGCTGGTCATCCCGAAGGCCGTGCAGAAGCACCCCCTGAAGCGCTCGATCTCCCACGTCGACTTCCTGATCGTCAAGAAGGGCGAGAAGGTCACCGTCGACGTCGCGATCGTCACCGAGGGCGAGCTGGCCGCCGGCGGCAACATGCTGGAGACCCTCCAGAACACCATCTCCGTCGAGGCCGAGGCCACCCACATCCCGACCGAGGTCACCGTCTCGATCGCGGGCCTGGAGGCCGGCGCCACCATCCACGCCTCCGACCTGGTCCTGCCGGCCGGCACCACCCTGGCCGTCGACGGCGACATCGCCGTCCTGCAGGTCGTCTCCCCGCAGGCCGAGGAGCCGGCCGCCGAGGAGACCGAGGGCGCCGAGGCCTGAGCCTCGCCCTCTCCCCTCAGCAGTTGCTGACCGACCGCCGTCCGGCTCCACTGGAGCGGGACGGCGGTCGTGTTTCGCCCAGGACCTAAGGAGCTTTTGATGTCGGACGACACGGCGCCCTGGCTGATCGTCGGCCTCGGCAATCCGGGGCCGGAGTACGCGGGCAACCGCCACAACATCGGTTTCATGGTGGCCGACCTGCTGGCGGAGCGGATCCGCGGGAAGTTCAAGGCGCACAAGGCCCGGGCGCAGGTGGTGGAGGGTCGCATGGGCCCGCCGGGGCCGGCCAATCGGCGGGTGGTGCTGGCCAAGCCGATGACGTACATGAACCTGTCGGGCGGGCCGGTGACGGCGTTGCGTGACTTCTACAAGGTGCCGGTGGAGCGGATCGTCGCGATCCATGACGAGCTCGACATCGACTACCCGACGCTGCGTCTGAAGCTGGGTGGCGGGGACAACGGTCACAACGGTCTGAAGTCGATGACGAAGTCGATGGGTCCGGACTACCACCGGGTGCGCTGCGGTATCGGCCGGCCGCCGGGCCGGATGCAGGTGGCGGACTTCGTGCTGAAGGACTTCTCCTCGACGGAGCGCAAGGAGCTGGACTGGTTCGTGGACCGGGCGGCGGATTCCGTGGAGTGCCTGATCCAGGAGGGCCTGGAGCGGGCCCAGTCCACCTACAACTCCTGAGGGCTACAGCTCGTCGAGCCCGTCGAAGTCGATTTCAGCGGCGAAGGGCCGGTCGACGCTGAACGGCTTGGTGTGGATCCCCTGGCAGACGTAGGCGCGTGTGTGGGGGTCCAGCTCGTAGACGTACACGACCGGCTCGATCGCTTCGTCGCCCTCGATCTTGACGATCCAGTAGTTCGGGATGCCGGCAGCGGCGTACTTGTGCAGTTTGGTCTTGGTGTCCCGAGCCTCGGACTCGGGCGAGACCACTTCGACTGCGAGCAGGACGTCGGCGGCGTAGAAGTGGGTCTGCATGGGGCTCGTGCAGGCTTCTCGCCGCACGACTGAGATGTCCGGTTCGGGCCCGTTGCGCTTGTCGATCACCACGGTCATCTCTCGCGCGACCCTCGTGTGCCGGGGGGCAGTCAGCCGCAGCCGGGTGACAAGGAAGTCGATCAGATCGGAGTGGATGAAGCGTTGCGGACTCACGAAGACCAGGCTCCCGTCGATCAGCTCTGTGTGTCGCGGGAGGTCCGGCAGCGTCAGCAGGTCGTCCACCGTGTACCCGTCCAACGGCGGCCTTGACCAGTCGTGTACGGGCTCGGCAGTCATGGTTGCTCCCATGGACGGCATTCTGATCCTGGGAACCCACGGTAGCGCCCGGTATCCGCGTCCGTCATCACAAAGGGTGACGGACACGGATACCGGGGCGCCGCGTCAGCCGGTGTTGCGCAGGCCGGCCGCGACGCCGTTGACGGTGAGCAGCAGGGCGCGGGCGAGGAGCGGGTCGGGCTCCTCGCCGCGGGCGGCGGCGGCGCGCTGGCGGGCGAGCAGGGACACCTGGAGGTAGGAGATGGGGTCGAGGTAGGCGTCGCGTACGGCGAAGGTCTGCTGGAGCACCGGGTGGGAGTCCAGGAGCTTCTCGCCGCCGGTGATGCGCAGGACCTCGCGGACGGTGAGCTCGTGCTCGGCCTCGATGCGGGCGAAGACGTGCTTGAGGTCGTCCGGTACGAGGGTGTCGACGTAGTGGCGGGCGATCCGCAGGTCGGTCTTGGCCAGCGTCATCTCGACGTTGGACAGGAAGTTGCGGAAGAAGTGCCACCGCTCGCCCATTTCGGCGAGGACGTCTCCTTGGCCGGCTTCGCGCAGGGCCTTGAGGCCGGAGCCGACTCCGTACCAGCCGGGGACGATCTGGCGGGACTGGGTCCAGCCGAAGACCCACGGGATGGCGCGCAGGCCGTCGAGGCCGGCGCCGGAGTCGGGGCGGCGGGAGGGGCGGGAGCCGAGGTGGAGGTCAGCGAGCTGGTCGACCGGGGTCGCGGCGAAGAAGTACGAGGGGAGGTCCGGGTCCTCGACGAGTTCGCGGTAGGCGGCGTGCGCGGCGTCGGAGACGGTGTCCATGGCCGCGTCCCAGCGGGCGAGGGCCTCGTCGGACTGGCGGGGCGCGGTGTGCAGGGCGGAGGCCTGCAGGGTGGCCGCGACGGTCAGTTCGAGGTTCTCGCGGGCGAGGGAGGGGACGAGGTACTTGTCGGAGATGACCTCGCCCTGTTCGGTGACCTTGATCTCGCCTTCGAGGGTGCCCCAGGGCTGGGCGAGGATCGCGTCGTGGGAGGGGCCGCCGCCGCGGCCGACGGTGCCGCCGCGGCCGTGAAAGAGGCGCAGGCGCACCCCGTAGCGGTGGGCGACGTCGCGGAGCCGGCGCTGGGCGCGGTGGATCTCCCACTGGCTGGTGGTGATGCCGCCGAACTTGGAGGAGTCGGAGTAGCCGAGCATGACCTCCTGGACGTCGCCCCGGAGGGAGACCAGGCGCCGGTAGGAGGGGTCGGCGAGCATCTCGTCGAGGATGACGTCGGCGGCGCGCAGCTCGTCGGTGGTCTCCAGGAGCGGGACGATGCCGATCTTGGCCCAGCCGGCGTGGAGGTCGAGGAGACCGGCCTCGCGGGCGAGGACGGCGGCGGCGAAGACGTCGTCGGCGCCCTGGCACATCGAGATGATGTAGGACTCGATGACCTCGGGGCCGAACTTCTCGAAGGCGTCCTTGATGGCGAAGAAGACGCCGAGGGTCTTGTGGCCGGCCGCGTCGAGGGGCGCCGGGGTGGGGGCCAGCGGGCGGCGGGAGCGGAGTTCCTTGGCGAGGAGCTTGCCGCGGTAGTCGCGCGGCATGTCCGCGTAGCGCCAGGACTCCTCGCCGAGCCGGTCGAAGAGCTGGCCGAGGGCGTGGTGGTGGGCGTCGGCGTGTTCGCGCACGTCCATGGTGGCGAGCTGGAGGCCGAAGGCGGCCAGCGTGCGGATGGTGCGGTCCATGCGGCCGTCGGCGAACAGGGCGCCGCGGTGTTCGCGCAGGGAGGTCTGGATGAGGGTGAGGTCGGTGAGGAGCTCGGCGGTGCCGAGGTAGTCGCGGCCTTCCTCGTGCGGGGTGCCCTTGGCGAGGCGTTCGCGGGTGTTGACGAGCTTCTGACGGACGCAGGTCGCCTTGAGGCGGTACGGCTCCTCGGCGTTCAGCCGCTTGTAGCGCGGGCTGATCTCGGGGAGACGCTCCAGGTCTGCCTGGAGGGAGGCGAGGAGCTCCTCGGTGGCGCCGGTGTAGCGGATCGAGTTCGACAGCAGCCCGCGCAGGAAGTCGACGAGTTCGAGGGCGTCGGTGATGCCGTGCTCGTGCTGGAGGATCAGCACGTCGCGGGTGACGTCGGGGGTGACGTTGGGGTTGCCGTCCCGGTCGCCGCCGATCCAGGTGCCGAAGGTGAGGGGGCGGGTGCCGGCGGGGAGTTCGACGCCGACGCGCTGGAGTTCGGCGGCGAGGTCTTCGAGGACGTCGCCGACGGCGCCGGCGTGCAGCTCGTCGAGGTAGTAGATGGCGTTGCGGGCCTCGTCGGCGGGCTCTGGGCGGACGACACGCAGTTCGTCGGTCTGCCAGACGAGGTCGATGTTCTCGGCGAGGCGCAGGTCGTGGCGGCGGCGGTCGCCGGCGCCGGTGACGGGCTCCTCCAGGAGGGCGGCGATGCGGCGCAGCTTGCCCAGGACGCTGCGGCGGGCCGCCTCGGTGGGGTGCGCCGTGAAGACGGGGCGGACGTTGAGGTTCTTGACCGTCTCGCGCAGGTGCGCGGGGTCGGCGTCCTTGAGCATGTCGGCGGTGCGGGCGAGGAGCCCGCCTTCGGCGGCGCGGTGGGCGCGCAGTTCCTTGCCGCGGTGCACCTGCTCGGTGACGTTGGCGAGGTGGAAGTAGGTGGAGAAGGCGCGCACGAGCTTGGCGGCGGTCTCCAGGTCGGTGTCGCCGAGGAGGGCGGCGGCTGCCTCGCCGTCGGTGCGGGTGAGGGCACGGACGCGTTCGACGAGGTCGAGGAGGTCCTGGCCTTCCTGGCGGACGAGGGTCTCCCCGAGGAGGTCGCCGAGGCGGCGGATGTCCGCCCGCAGCTCCGCGTTGGCGGTGGCGGTGGCGGCCGGGGTGACGGGGGCCTGGCCCTGGGGGGCCTGGTCAGCACTGCTCACAGGTGCGGCTCCTTGCAGTGTTCGAGCGCTACTGGGCGGTGGGCTCCCGGCCGTGCGCGGCGTCGCCGCTCCTGAGGTGCGCAGCTCGGGCTGCCCGTGCGGACCGCGCTGTCCGACGGGACCAGGATAGGTGTCCGAGGCGCGTGCCTGGGCAAATGTCTCAGCAGGCGGCTGGTGAACCGCTCGCGGCGCGCTCTTGTGTGGTAACCGGGGCGCCTCGTTGCGGTCACTTCGCCGCCGTCCGGCCGTCCCGGCCGCGCTCCTGTTGCCTCGGGCCCGCCCTTTGCCATACTTACGATGCCGTAGGTTACGGGTCCGTAGGGTCCGCGATCAGGCTTCCTTGCTCCTCACCCTCTCCTCACCCCCCAGGGGACACCTATGACCATCAGTCCCGATCTGGCCGAGGACGTCGCCGCGTCCTCCGGCACGTCCACGCCGTCCGCGTCGTCCGTGCCTTCCGCGACGCTCGGCGGCGAGAACAAGCGTTCCATCGAGCAGATCGCCCTCCTGCTGTTCATCACCGTTCCCTTCCTGGCGCTGCTGGCGGCGGTTCCGCTGGCCTGGGGCTGGGGGGTGAGCTGGCTGGACCTCGGCCTGATGGTCTTCATGTACTTCCTGGCCTGCCACGGGATCACGATCGGCTTCCACCGTTACTTCACGCACGGTTCCTTCAAGGCGAAGCGGCCGCTGCGGATCGTTCTCGCCGTGATGGGTTCGATGGCGGTGGAGGGCCCGCTGGTGCGCTGGGTGGCGGACCACCGCAAGCACCACAAGTACTCGGACCACGAGGGCGACCCGCATTCGCCGTGGCGGTTCGGCGAGACGCTGCCGGCGCTGATGAAGGGCCTGTGGTGGGCGCACATCGGCTGGCTCTTCGACGAGGAGCAGACCGATCAGCAGAAGTACGCCCCTGACCTGATCAAGGATCCGGCGATCCGGCGCATCTCGCGGGACTTCATCTTCTGGACGATGGTGTCGCTGGCGATCCCGCCGCTGGTGGGCGGTCTGGTGACGATGTCCTGGTGGGGTGCGTTCACGGCGTTCTTCTGGGGCTCGCTGGTGCGTGTCGCGCTGCTGCACCACGTGACGTGGTCGATCAACTCGATCTGCCACGCGGTGGGCAAGCGGCCGTTCAAGTCCCGGGACCGCTCGGGCAACGTGTGGTGGCTGGCGGTGCTGTCCTGCGGGGAGTCCTGGCACAACCTGCACCACGCCGACCCGACGTCGGCCCGGCACGGGGTGCTGCGCGGCCAGGTCGACTCCAGTGCCCGGCTGATCCGCTGGTTCGAGCAGCTGGGCTGGGCCACGGACGTGCGCTGGCCCTCGCAGGGCCGCATCGACGCCCGGCGCAGGGAAAACGAACCGAACGCGGCATGATGGGGGGTGTGGCGATCGACGGCGGTAATTCCAGCAGCGACAAGCCCAGGCGTGGCCGCCGGGTGAGGATGACGGGCGCGGAGCGGCGCCAGCAGCTGCTGGACATCGGCCGGACCCTGTTCGCGGAGAAGGGTTTCGAAGGCACCTCGGTGGAGGAGATCGCGGCGAAGGCCGGGGTGTCCAAGCCTGTGGTGTACGAGCACTTCGGGGGCAAGGAGGGGCTCTACGCGGTCGTCGTGGACCGGGAGATGCGCCAGCTGCTGGACGGGGTGACGGGCGCGCTGACGGCAGGGCATCCGCGGGAACTGCTGGAGCAGGCGGCGTTCGCGCTGCTGGACTACATCGAGTCCTACACGGACGGCTTCCGGATCCTCGTACGTGACTCCCCGGTCGCGCAGTCGACGGGCACCTTCGCCTCGCTGATCAGTGACATCGCCACGCAGGTGGAGGACATCCTGGGCCTGGAGTTCAAGGCCCGGGGCTTCGACCCGAAGCTGGCCCCGCTGTACGCGCAGGCGCTGGTGGGAATGGTGGCGCTGACGGGGCAGTGGTGGCTGGACGTCCGCCGCCCGAAGAAGGCCGAGGTGGCGGCGCACCTGGTGAACCTGGCCTGGCACGGGCTGGACGGGCTGGAGTCGAAGCCGCAGCTGGTGGGCCGGCGCAAGAGCTGAGCCGCGTACCGTACGCGGCCCTGTACGACGGCGCCCCGCCACCGGATCTCCGGTGGCGGGGCGCCGTCGTACGGCCGGCGTCAGCCGACCGGGTCCGGGCCGTGCGGCTGCGGGCTGTGCGGTTCCAGGAATTCGAGCCGGTTGCCCACGGGGTCCTCGGAGTAGAAGCGGCGGTGGCCCGGCAGGTTGTCGTCCCAGACGACCGTGGCGCCCCGCTCCCGGAGTCTGCTCGCGTAGGCGACGATGCCGGTCACCCGCAGTCCCGGGTGGGCCTTGCGGGCGGCCCGGAAGTCCTCCTCCACGCCGAGGTGCAGCTGGACCGGGCCGGCGGCGAACCAGCAGCCGCCCCGCGCGGCGAGGACGGCCGGTTTGGGGATCTCGTTCATGCCGAGGACCTCGGTGTAATAGGCCCGCAGCCGGCCCTCCGATCCGGGCGGCGCGGCGAGTTGGACGTGGTCGACGGCGGTCAGCACGGTCAGGCCTCCTTGCGGGCGATGGCGAAGATCCTTCGGAACGGGAAGACGGTGCCGCGCGGCCCGGACGGGTAGGCCTCGCGCAGCCGGTCGCGGTACTCGGCGAGGAAGGCGTTCACGGCGTCCCGGTCGTCGCCGAGGGCGGTGAGGACGGGCCGCAGCGCGGTGCCCTTGACCCAGTCGAGCACCGGGTCGGGGCCTTGGAGCAGTTGGTGGTAGGTGGTCTCCCAGACGTCCGCGGCGCAGCCGAGCTCGGTGAACCGGGCGAGGTATTCGGCGGGTTCGAGGAGATGGATGTAGCGGGTGCCGTGCCCGGCGAGGCGGGACCGCCAGCGCGGGGCGTCGCAGAGTTCGGCGAGTATGGCGTGGCTGGGGGCGCTGAAGTTGCCGGGGACCTGGAAGGCGAAGGTGCCGCCGGGGCGCAGGCCGTTGATCCAGGCGCCGAAGGAGCCGGGGTGGCCCGGGACCCACTGGAGGGCGGCGTTGGAGACGATCAGGTCGTAGGGCTCTTCGGGCAGCCAGCCGACGAGGTCCGCGTGGCGGAAGTCGAGGCTGCCGCCGCCGTCGGTGGGGCCGCCGTACTCCTCGGCGGCGCGGTGGAGCATCTGCGGCGAGAGGTCGAAGCCGGTGATGCGGGCCTCGGGCCAGCGTCCGGCGATCAGGGCGGTGACGTTGCCGGGTCCGCAGCCGAGGTCGGCGATGCGGGCGGGCCTGGTGGGGAGTTCGGGTATGCGAGTCAGGAGGTCCAGGAACGGGCGGGTTCGATGGCCGGCGTGCCGGAGGTACTGATGGGGATCCCAGGTGGGTGCGGAGGGCGCGGTGGCCGCGGGAATCCCGGCCTGTGCCGTGTCGGAATGCATGTTCGAGCCTCCCTGCTGGCGGGTCGGTCGGAAGCGGAATCTGCTCCGGCCCCTCCATGCCCCATGCTCGCTCCCTTTATATCTCGATGTCAAGATACTTGATCACGAGATGCATGACATGAAGAGACTTCATGTCGACAGACCCCTTACACTGATCCGCATGGAGGACGAGGTCGACCGACTTGTAGCGGCATGGCGGCGGGAGCGCCCTGACCTCGACGTGGAACCGCTCGAGGTGCTGAGCCGCGTCAGCAGGCTCGCGCGCCACCTCGACCGGGCACGTCGGCTGGCCTTCTCCGAGCACGGCCTGGAGCCGTGGGAGTTCGACGTCCTGACCTCGCTGCGGCGCGCGGGCGCGCCCTACCAGCTCTCTCCCGGCCAGTTGCTGACGCAGACCCTGGTCACCTCCGGCACGATGACCAACCGCATCGACCGGCTCGCCAAGAAGGGCCTCGTCGAGCGGCTGCCGGACCCCAGCGACCGCCGGGGGGTCCTGGTGCGGCTGACCCCCGAGGGCCGGGACCGCGCCGACCAGGCCCTCGCCGGACTGCTGGCCCAGGAACGGGCGATCCTGGCCCAGCTCTCGCAGAACCAGCGCGGCGATCTCGCCGCGCTGCTACGCCAGTTGACCGCTCCGTTCGACAACATCCCCGGCTAGGTCGGCGGGCCGTACGCCGGCCCGCCGGGCCAGCGCCACCGCGGCGAGGGTGGAGTGCACCCCGAGCTTGCCCAGCACGTTCTGCATGTGGGTGCGGACGGTGTGCGGGGACAGGAACAGCCGCGCCGCCACGTCCTTGCGGCCCAGCCCCGCCACCATGCAGCGCAGCACCTCGTGCTCGCGCGGGGTGAGCGACTCGACGAGACGTTCGCTGTCCGTACGGTGCTTGCGCGCCGCGGTCAGTTCGCGCAGGACTCCGGTGAGCAGCGCGGGCGGCAGGTGGGTCTCCTCGCGCAGGACACCCCGGATGACGGCCAGCAGCCGCGAGAGCGAGCAGTCCTTCGCCACCCAGCCCGAGGCTCCGGCCTGCAGCGCGAGGGCCGCCCGGCGGGGGTCGTCGCGCTCCGCGAGGACGACCGTGCGCACCCCGGGGTGGGACACCCGCACCCCGGCGACCAGCGCGATCCCGTCCGATGCGGGCGGCGGCCCGGAGCCGGAGCCCGGCTCCCGCTGGCCGGGCACTCCCCCGGCGGCGGTGCCCACGACGGCGCCGAGATCGGCGTCGACCAGCATGACGTCGAAGCGGCGGCCCTCGGCCGCCGCGCGTTCGAGACAGCGCAGCGCGGCGGGGCCGCTGCCGGCCGCGGACACGTCCACGTCCGGCTCGGCCGTGAGCGCGGCCGCGAGCGATTCGGCGAAGATGCGGTGATCGTCGACCACGAGAATCCGGATACGAGCCACAAAACCCCCAAGGGTCGGGGAACGGACGACGGCGGGTACGACGCCCGGACCGGGTGATCCGCAGCTGCCGCGACCGCCGCCGTGACATCTCTGCACTACCCCGGACCGGACGTCGTACCCGACTTGTCTCGACCCCTGATCAACACCGGCCCCCACCGGTGTCACGCATCAGCGTAGGGCGCCGGGGGCTCGGGGTTGGCCGAATAGCAGAAGTTTTTCCCGCGATTTTCCGGCGAGGGAGTGCTGAACCGCCTTTATGGTGGCTTGATTTCACCTGCACTGATGGCCCGGATGGCGGCTTGCGGACCGGCGCGTGCCACCGGCAGTTGCACGCTGCGCGTTTCACCCGGCGTGTGCACGCCGGGCGCCCGCGCAGAGCGCCCGGCGCCAGCGCGTTCCGGATGTGCGCACGCCCCCCGGACCGGAGGGCCGGGGGGCCGGGGGGCGTGCGGGGAAAGCGGTGGTGCGGGTGGGCACCCGTGGTTCAGGAGGTGTGCGTCCTCGCGAAGTTCCACGCGTCCGTGATGATGCCGGTGAGGTCCGGGCGGCTCGGGGTCCAGCCCAGGCGCTCGTGGGCGGTGCGGGCGGAGGCGACGAGCGTCGCCGGGTCGCCGGCCCGGCGCGGGGCGATCACCTCGGGGATCTCCTGCCCGGTCACCTTGCGGACCGTCTCGACGACCTCGCGGACCGAGAACCCGGCGCCGTTGCCCAGGTTGCAGATCAGGTGCTCGCCGACGGCGGCCGCCTGCAGCGCCGCCAGGTGGGCCTCCGCCAGGTCCGCGACGTGGATGTAGTCGCGTACGCAGGTGCCGTCCGGGGTCGGGTAGTCCTCGCCGAACACCGAGATCGACTCCCGCTCGCCCAGGGCGACCTGGAGGACCAGCGGGATCAGGTGGGTCTCGGGGCTGTGCCGCTCACCGAACTCCCCGTACGCGCCCGCCACGTTGAAGTACCGCAGCGACACCGCGGCCAGGCCGTGCGCCACGCACTCCCCCGCGATCATGTGGTCCACGGCCAGCTTCGAGGCCCCGTACGGGTTGGTCGGCGCGGTCACCGAGGCCTCCGTCAGCAGGCCCTCCGTCGGCTCCCCGTAGGTGGCGGCGGTGGAGGAGAACACCAGCTTGCGCACGCCCGCACCGCGCATGGCGGCGAGCAGGGCGAGGGTGCCGCCGACGTTGTTCTCCCAGTACTTGCCCGGGTTCACCACGGACTCGCCGACCTGCGAGAAGGCCGCGAAGTGCAGCACCGCGTCGTAGGAGGAGTCCAGGTACTCGGCGGCGTCCTGGATCCGGCCTTCGATGAACTCGGCACCCGCCGGCACTCCTGCGCGGAAGCCGGTGCTGAGGTCGTCGAGGACGGTGACCTCGTGGCCCGCCTCCAGGAGGTGGGCCGCGACCACGCTGCCGACGTAGCCGGCGCCGCCGGTCACCAGGTACTTGTTCGCCGTCTTGCTCACTCGCCTACTGCCTCTCGCGGGGGACCACGCGCCGGGTGTCTGCGCATGCAGACACTGGCTTACCCGATGAGGGCGCCCGCGGGGAAATCGGCCCCCGTCAGGCCTGGACGGCAGCGGGCGGCGCCGCCGGCACCGCCCGGTCCAGCAGACCGGTACGGGCGGCCAGCGCGGCGGCCTCCAGCCGGGAGCCCACGCCCAGCTTCATCAGCACCCGCTGTACGTGGGTACGGGCGGTGCTCGGCGCGATGGCCATGCCCGCCGCGATGAGACGCGTGTCCTCGCCCTCGGCGACCCGGACCAGCACCTCCACCTCGCGCGGGGTGAGCAGCCGCAGCAGCCGGCTGCCCTCGTCGTCGGGCTGGGCCGCGGGGTTGAGGAGCTCCGCGAAGGCTCCGTGCAGCAGCTGCGGGGCGATCGCCACCTCGCCCGCCCTGGCCTTGGCCAGCGCCCGCTCCACGCCCTCGATGCGCTCGTCGTGGCGTACGTACCCCGAGGCGCCGGCGGCGAAGGCGGCCGCGATCCCGCGCGGGCTGGGCACTGGGCCGAGGACGACGACGGCGATCTGCGGGCGCTCCCGCCTGATGCGGACGACGGGCTCGAACACGCCCGGCTCGGCGGGGGTGGCGGTGCCGAAGAGGCAGACCTCCGGGGCGCGGCCGACGACCAGTTCGGCGGCTCCCGCGGCCGGGGCGGCGGCGGCGAGCACCCGGTGTCCCCGCAGTTTCAGGGCAGAGGCGAGCGCCTCGGCCAGCAGCCGGTGCTCGTCGACCACGACGACCCGTACGCCCATTGCGGCACCCACCCCCCACCCTTCTGCCCCGGCAAGCTACACGCTTGTTCGACGGCGCGCGGGTGTTACCGCGCAGAAGCCCCCGGAAGGCGGACCTTCCGGGGGCTTCGTGGACGCGGGGCCGGTCAGCTCGCGGTGAAGGCGGTGAAGATGTACTCCGGGTCGGACGTGGCGGAGTACGGCTTCTTGACCGTCGTACGCGCGATGAAGAGCTTGCCGTTGTGGTAGCGGTACTCGTGGTGGTCGGGCAGGTAGGCCGTCTCGATGCGCTGGGTCACCTTGTCCGACGGGTTCTCCATCAGGACGGTTTCCTTCATCGTCTTGCCGTCGATGCTGACGATCTGGCCGCCCTTGTCGTACGGGGGGTCCTTGTAGACGATGATGTTCGACCCGTCCATGCGCAGCGGGTACAGCTGGTACCGCTCGCCCGCGTCGGCGCGGTCGCTGGTCTGCTTGCCGGTCTCCAGGTCGAAGGAGAGCAGCTCGTTGGTCTTGGCGTAGGGGTCCTGGCCCTGGTGCTCGTACGAGGGCAGGTAGAGCTTGCCGTTGCCGACGACGAAGCTGGTGCACGTCTCGACCTCGGTGCCGCAGTCACCGCCGAAGTTACCGGAGGAGAGCGAGATGCGCGCCTTCAGCTGGCCCGCCGGGTCGACGACGAAGAGGTCGCTGACGCCGCTGGCGTTCTTGGCGGTCTTGCCGACGTCGGCGGAGACGATCAGGGGCTTGGTGGAGACGATGCCGGCGTTCTCGATGCCCGCGGAGAGCTTGTACGTGGACTGCGGGGCGCCGGTGGCCGGGTCGAGGATCTGCGCCTGCAGGGTCTGGTTGGGGCTCCGGCCGCACTTGCGGATGACGGCGAGGGCCTCGCCGCCGGCGTAGCCCGCGTCGTAGCAGCCTTCACCGTCCGTCTTGGGCACCCACAGCGACTTGCCGTCGGCGAGGTTCCAGGCGGCGCCGCCCGAGGAGCCGCCGGCAGCGACCGTCTGCCCGCTGAGGGTGACCTCGTAGTAGGACGCGGGCTTGTCGCCGCTGGTGGCGCTCTTGGCGTTGCCGGTCCAGACGAGCTTGCCGGCGTTCAGGTCGACGACGCCGACCTCGGTGCACGGCGGGTACTTGTTCTCCGGCGTGGCCGCCGCGGGCCTGAAGAGCACCGCCGACTTGTTGTCGCTGACGTGCGAGGTGGCGCCGCAGATTTCTCCCGGGAGGGGCACCTCCCACTTCTTGCCGCCGTCGACGAGGTTGTAGCCGACGATCTTCGACACGTCGGACTTGATGTAGGTGGTGTCGGTCAGCCAGGAGCCGGCGACCTGGACCATCTCCTCCGGCGTCGGGCTCGGCTGGTTGACCAGCACCTTCGACTTGGTGCTGGCGGGCACCTTCTCGGTGCCGCCCGCGCCTGCCTGGCCCTTGTCCTCGCCCGGTTTGGCGGGACCGCCGTCCGCGGTGTCCTGCTTGCCGCCGCCGTCGCCGGAGACGTACCAGAGGCCGCCGCCGACGATGAGGACGATGGCCAGGAGGGCCGCGCCGACGATCATCAGCTGGTTGCGCTTGTCGTTGCTGCCGCCGCCGCCCGCGCCGGCTGCCGCCGGGGGCTGGGCGGTGTGCATGGGCGTGGTGGGCGGTCCGAAGGGCGCCGGGGTGCCGGGCTGCTGTGGGTAGCCGTAGCCGGGTCCGGGCTGCTGCGGGTATCCGTACGCGGGCTGCCCGGCGGGCGGCGCGGCCGGCGGCTGCTGCTGCGGGGACGCGGCGGGTGGCTGCTGCGGGGGCGCCGGCGGTACGGGCGGTGCCGGCGGCTGACCGAACCCGCCCGGCGGCGGATCCTGCGGCGCTCCGAAGCCGCCGGACGGCGGCTGGCTGGGGGGCGGCGGGGTACTCATGTGTCGCTACTGCCTCTCGGTGGACTGCTCGGGGACGCGTTCACTTGCCGAAGACCATCAGGAACTTCTCGTCCTTGCCCCGGGCGAGCAGATGCGTGACGGAGAGGAAGAACCGCCCGTCCACGTAGTCGGCCTTCGGGGAGTAGAAGGAGCTCTCCACCGGGGCGGCCGGGCCTGACGGGTGGCGCAGGAGCGCGGTGGGCTCGCCGCCCGCGGCCGGGATCGACAGGACCTCGCCGCCCTTGTCGTACTCCGCCTTGCGGTAGGCGATCAGCTGGCCGTTCGCGGCCTCGACGAGGGTGAGGGTGCGCTTGTCGCCAGCCGGGGTGCGCCACTTGGCCTTGCCGGAGGCCAGGTCGAAGGCGACGATTTCGTTGCCGGTGCCGGCCTCGGTCGCCGTGGGCAGGTAGAGCGTGTTGGAGTCGACGAGGCCTGCGGCGCAGCCCTGGAGGGACCGGCTGAAGGAGCTCTTGCAGCCGCTCGCGAAGCTGCCCTCGCCGGTGACGGTGGCGCGCTGCTTGCCGTCGGGTCCGATGACGACGATGGAGCGTTCCTTCTTCTCCTCGTTGCCGATGTCGAGGACGAGCGGGTCCACCGAGTAGACGCTGGAGACCTTGAAGCCCTTGGGGAGCTTGAAGGACCAGGTCGACTTGCCGGTGGCCGGGTCGGCGTCCTTGACCTCGACGGTGCGGTCGGCGTCCTGGCAGGTGGCGATGCCGATCATCTTGCCGTTGCCGCCGAGGTAGGAGCCGGTCATGCAGCCCTCGGACGGGGTCGCGAAGAGCTTGTCGCCGGTGCTGACCTTGAAGACGCTGGCGCGGGTGACCCGGTTGACGGAGACGGCGTCGCCGGTGAGGCTCAGGCTGGGACCGGCGAAGAGGTCGAAGATGCCGTCCTTGGGCACTTCCTTCGTCCAGCCCTCCTTGCCCGCCTTGAGGTCGACCATGCGCATCTGGTTGCAGTCGGCGGTGTCGCTCTCGCCGTTCCTGAACAGGACGACGGTCTTGCCGTCGGCGGTCATCTGGTCCGTGACGGCGCAGATGTCACCGGGGAAGGAGATCGTCCACTTCTCCTTGCCGTCGGCCGCGCCGTAGCCGGTGAGGTTCTTCCAGACGGTCTTGGCGACGGTGTCGCCGACGACCCACTGGCCGTCGGTGTCGGCTCCGACGCCGGGGCCGTCGATCTTGGCGGTCTTGAGCCAGAGGACCTTGTCCTCGCCCTGCTTGCGGGCGGAGTTGAGGTCGCCTTCCCCGGCTCCGTTGCCGCTGCCGTCGCCGTTGTCGACGGAAGGGGAGCCGGAGGGCTTGGCGTCGGGGGACGTGGACTCCTGCGCGACGGGCGGCTTGGGGTCCTTGTCGTCCTTGAGGAAGCCGACGTATGCGACGGTGCCGGCGACGAGCACGGCGGCGACCGAGGCGGCGATCAGGACGCCTCGCTTCTTCTTCGGCGTCATGCCGGAGGAGGGCTGCGGCATTCCCGGCAGGCCGGGGGGCGGCGGCGGGTAGTAGGCCGGCTGCTGCGGGGCGGTGGGCGGCTGCTGGGCGTACGGGTTCTCGCCCTGCTGCGGCGCGGTGGGCGGCTGCTGGGCGTACGGGTTCTCGCCCTGCTGCGGGTAGCCGTAGCCGGGCTGCGGCGGGCCGGGGAGGTGCCCGTAACCGGAAGGAGTCGGCGGCTGGTTCGGCGGCTGGGGCGGCTCGGTCATCAGCGCGTACCTTCGGTGTCAGGGTGGTGGAAGATGACCTTTCTATCACTCACACCGGCCTTGGGCCGGGCCGGTCCGCCCCCTGTTCCCAAGGGAGGACCGGCCCGTGACGCCCCCGTTATCCGGCCAGTTGGCCGCGCGGGGCGGCCCGGGGCCTACGCCTCCTCGGCCAGCTCCAGCCAGCGCATCTCCAAATCGTCGCGGTCCGCGAGGAGTTCCCGGAGCTCCGCGTCGAGCTTGGCCACCTTGTCGTAGTCGGTGGAGTGCTCGGCGATCTGGGCGTGCAGGCTGCTCTCGCGGTCCGAGAGCTTGTTCAGCTGCCGCTCGATCTTCTGGAGTTCCTTCTTCGCGGCGCGGGAGTCCCCGGAGGCGCTGGACTTCGCGGCGGCCGCGGCCGGGACGGGCGCCGGGGCGGCCGCCTCGATCATCCGCTGGCGGCGCTCCAGGTACTCGTCCAGGCCGCGCGGCAGCATCCGCAGGCTCGCGTCGCCGAGCAGCGCCATCACGGTGTCGGTGGTGCGCTCGATGAAGAACCGGTCGTGGGAGATCACGATCATCGATCCGGGCCAGCCGTCGAGGAGGTCCTCCAGCTGGGTCAGGGTCTCGATGTCGAGGTCGTTGGTGGGCTCGTCGAGGAAGAGGACGTTGGGCTCGTCCATCAGCAGGCGCAGGATCTGCAGTCGGCGCCGCTCGCCGCCGGAGAGGTCGCCGACGGGCGTCCACTGCTTCTCCTTGGTGAAGCCGAACTGCTCGCACAGCTGGCCCGCCGTCATCTCGCGGCCCTGGCCGAGGTCGACGCGGTCGCGGACGCGCTGGACGGCCTCCAGGACGCGCAGGGACGGGTCGAGTTCGCCGACCTCCTGGGAGAGGTAGGCCAGCTTGACGGTCTTGCCGACGGCGATCTGTCCGGCGGCGGGCTGGGTCTCGCCCTGGGTGCGGGCGGCCTCGGCCAGGGCGCGCAGCAGGGAGGTCTTGCCGGCGCCGTTGACGCCGACGAGGCCGATGCGGTCGCCGGGGCCCAGGTGCCAGGTGAGGTGCTTCAGCAGCGTCTTGGGGCCGGCCTGGACGGTGACGTCCTCCAGCTCGAACACGGTCTTGCCGAGGCGGGCGTTGGCGAAGCGCATCAGTTCCGAGCGGTCGCGCGGCGGCGGCACGTCGGCGATGAGCTCGTTGGCGGCCTCGATGCGGTAGCGGGGCTTGGAGGTCCGGGCGGGGGCGCCGCGGCGCAGCCAGGCCAGCTCCTTGCGCATCAGGTTCTGCCGCTTGGACTCCTCGGTGGCGGCGATCCGCTCGCGCTCGGCGCGGGCGAAGACGTAGTCGCTGTAGCCGCCGTCGTATTCGTGCACGTCGCCGCGCTGGACGTCCCACATGCGGGTGCAGACCTGGTCGAGGAACCAGCGGTCGTGGGTGACGCAGACCAGGGCCGAGCGGCGTTCCTGGAGGTGTCGGGCGAGCCAGGCGATGCCCTCGACGTCGAGGTGGTTGGTGGGCTCGTCGAGTACGAGGAGGTCCTGGTCGGCGATGAGCAGCTTGGCGAGCGCGATGCGGCGGCGCTCGCCGCCGGAGAGCGGGCCGATGACGGTGTCGAGGCCCTGGCCGAAGCCGGGCAGGTCGAGTCCGCCGAACAGGCCGGTCAGCACGTCGCGGATCTTGGCGTTGCCGGCCCACTCGTGGTCGGCCATGTCCCGGATGATCTCGTGGCGGATGGTGGCCGCGGGATCGAGGGAGTCGTGCTGGGTGAGGACGCCCATGCGCAGGCCGCTGTTCTGGGTGACGCGGCCGCTGTCGGGCTCCTCCAGTTTGGCCAGCATCCGGATGAGGGTGGTCTTCCCGTCGCCGTTGCGGCCGACGACACCGATCCGGTCCCCCTCGGACACGCCGAGGGAGATGCCGTCGAGCAGGGTACGTGTGCCGTACACCTTGCTGACTGCCTCGACATTGACCAGATTGACGGCCATCAGACGCGCTCCAGGGAAGGGTTTATGGATCAGCCCCTCAGCCTAACGCTCCGGGACGACGCAGACCGTTCCACCAGGACCCAGCCGCCCAGCGCCATGGCGATCGCGGCGGGCGCGGTGACGGGAAGGGCGACGAGGACGGCGCTGTGGCCGTCGAGCAGGCCCCCGAGGCCGGTCATGGACAGGCCCAGGACGCCGAGCAGGCACAGGGTGATGCCCGCGGCGGCGCGGGGGCCGCTGCCGGGGGCGGCGGCAGCGCGGCCGGGGCCCTCGAAGCGCCGGAAGAGGGCGATGAGCACGCCGGTCAGCGCCGCGGCGGCGAGGAACCTGACCGGGACCTGGGCCCACCAGGCGGCGGAGGCCGGTGCGGGGAGCCCGATCCCGAGGGCGAGCTGGGCGGCGTACACGGCGAGCATGGCGGTGAGGTGCCAGAGGAAGGCGGTCATGGCGATCCCGTTGGCGGCGACGACCCCGCGCCAGACGCGGGGGCGGGCGAGCCAGGCGGTGCCGGGGCGGGCCAGGAGCTGGACGGCGCCGACGAGCCACATGCCGTGCGCGAGCAGGGCGAGGGTGGGCGGTGCCATGTTGGACACCTTTTCTCCCGGCATCCCGACCATGGACAGCGGGTACGGGCCGTAGGCGACCAGCGCCGCGGCCGCGGCGAGCCCGGCTGCGGCCAGGGCGGCGGGGAAGCGGATCCGCCCGTCGGCGCGCAGGAAGCCGAGCTGGTGGACGGCGAGCCAGACGAAGGCGAAGTTCAGGAACTCGACGTACGGGATCCCGAGCGCGAAGCGCAGTACGTCGACGAGCGCGGCGGCGGCGAGGAGCCCGGCGAAGGCCCCCCACCCCCACCGCTCGTGCAGCTTCAGCAGCGGCGGGGTGAAGGCGACCATCGCGAGGTAGATCCCGATGAACCAGAGCGGCTGGGTGACCAGCCGCAGCGCGGCCCCGGTCAGCCCGCCCGCGCCGTGGCCCGCGAGCTGCACGGCGAACGCGGCCGCGGTCCAGACGAGGACGAAGACGAGGGTGGGCCGCAACAGCCGCTGGAGCCGGGCCCGCAGGAAGGCGGCGTAGACGGGCCCTCCGTCGGCCCGGCGGGCCAGGGAGCGGTAGGACAGGGCGTGCGAGAACCCGCCGACGAAGAAGAAGACGGGCATGACCTGGAGCCCCCAGGTGAGGACCTGGAGCGGGGGCACGAGGGCGAGCAGGTTCCCTATGCCGTCGCCGCTGACCGCGGCCATCAGCCAGTGCCCGGCGATGACGGTGGCGAGGGAGGCGACCCGCAGGAGGTCGACGTACCGGTCCCGCGTGGCAGGGGTGGCGGCGGCCATGTCGCGTGCGCTGACTGTCATGGCCTCACGGTCGCCGCCGGCGGGGGCCTCCCGACAGGGCGCGGATACTCAACTCCCGCCTGAGTACCCGGCTGCCCCGCCGGAGGGGGGTCCGGGGCGGAGCCCCGGCGGTCGGCCCGCAGATCAGGCCGGCAGGACCGTGGCTCCCGGCGACGGGGAGGACGCCACGCGGGTGGTGCGGCACGTGCCCGAGGCTTCGAGGGCCGCGGCCACCTTCTCGGCGGATTCCGGGTCGCGGACCAGGAAGGCCGTCGTCGGGCCCGATCCGGAGACCAGTGCGGCCAGCGCCCCGGCCTCCGTGCCCGCGGCCAGCGTCCCGGCCAGCTGCGGGCGCAGCGACAGGGCCGCCCGCTGGAGGTCGTTCGCCAGTACGGGGGCCAGCGCGTCCGGGTCTCCCGAGGCCAGGGCCGCGAGCAGGGCCGGTGAGGCCTCGGGCTCGGGGATCCTCGTACCGGCGGTGAGGCGGTCGAACTCGCGGAACACCGCCGGGGTGGACAGGCCCCCGTCGGCCACCGCGAACACCCAGTGGAACGACCCCGCGTCGACCGGCGTCAGCAGCTCGCCGCGCCCGGTGCCGAGTGCGGCGCCGCCGACGAGGCTGAAGGGGACGTCGCTGCCCAGCTGGGCGCAGATGTCGAGCAGTTCGGCGCGCGGGGTGCCCAGACCCCACAGGGCGTCGCAGGCCAGCAGGGCCGCGGCGCCGTCCGCGCTGCCGCCCGCCATGCCGCCCGCGACCGGGATGTTCTTCGCGATGTGGAGGTGGACGGCGGGGTCGATGCCGGCCCGGGCCGCCAGGATCTCGGCGGCGCGCGCGGCGAGGTTGGTGCGGTCCAGGGGGACCTGGTCGGCGTCGGGGCCGGCGCAGGTCACGGTCAGTCCGTCGGCCGCCGTCGCCGTGACCTCGTCGAAGAGGGAGACGGCGAGGAAGACGTTGGCGAGGTCGTGGAAGCCGTCGGGGCGGGCCGCGCCCACCGCCAGCTGCACGTTGACCTTCGCGGGGACCCGTACGGTCACGCTCGTGCGGGAGCTCACAGCGCGGGCCTCTCCGCCGCGGGCTTGTTCTCGGCGATCGCGGCGAACTCCTCCACCGTCAGCGATTCGCCGCGGGCCTGCGGCGAGACACCCGCGGCGACGAGCGCGGCCTCGGCCCCGGCCGCCGAGCCGGCCCAGCCGGCCAGGGCCGCGCGCAGGGTCTTGCGGCGCTGCGCGAAGGCCGCGTCCACGACCGCGAAGACCTCGGCCTTCGTGGCGGTGGTCTTGATCGGCTCGGCGCGCCGCACCAGCGAGACGAGGCCGGAGTCGACGTTCGGCGCGGGCCAGAAGACCTTGCGGCCGATGGATCCGGCGCGCTTGACGTGTGCGTACCAGTTGGCCTTGACGGAGGGGACCCCGTACACCTTGTTGCCCGGCTCGGCGGCGAGCCGGTCGGCGACCTCGGCCTGCACCATCACCAGGGTCCGTTCGATGCTCGGGAAGCGGTCGAGCATGGTGAGCAGGACGGGCACGGCCACGTTGTACGGCAGGTTCGCGACGAGCGCGGTCGGCGCCGGGCCGGGCAGTTCGGTCACCAGCATGGCGTCGGAGTGGACCAGCGCGAAGCGGTCCTTGCGCCCGGGCATCCGGGCCTCGATGGTCGCGGGCAGCGCCGCCGCCAGGATGTCGTCGATCTCGACGGCGGTGACCCGGTCGGCGGCCTCCAGCAGCGCGAGCGTCAGCGAGCCCAGCCCGGGACCGACCTCGACGACGACGTCGTCCGGCCGCACCTCGGCGGTGCGCACGATCCGGCGCACCGTGTTGGCGTCGATGACGAAGTTCTGGCCCTTCTGCTTCGTCGGGCGTACGCCGAGGGCGGCGGCCAGTTCCCGGATGTCGGCGGGGCCGAGGAGGGCGTCAGAAGGGTTCTCGTTGGGCTGCTGCTCTGCGGTGCTCACCGGCTAAGCGTACGGCCGCAGTGCGGCCACGGACTCGCCCCCCGCTGCACGTAGAGCTTCTTGGCCCGGTAGGTCTGCTCGGCGCCCGAGGCGTCCTGGGGGCGGCCGCTGCCGCCGAGGGCGTGCCAGGTGTGGACGTCGAACTGGTAGAGGCCGCCGTAGGTGCCCGAGGCGTCGGTGGCGGTCGGGCGGCCGCCGGACTCGCACTGGGCGAGGGCTTCCCAGTTGAGGTCGTCGGCGCCGGAGACGGAGGCCGGCAGCGGCTGCGTGCCGACCCTGACGAGCTGGGTGACGGGTTCGCGGACGGTCTCCTCCGCGATGGGGCGGGGCTTCTGCCGGACGCCGTTGACGGTGCGCAGGCTGTAGGTGACCCGGCGCGCCCCGGGCCGGCCGGCCCGCTCGACGACCTCGGTCCCGGCGAAGAGGGTGTCGTCCTCGGTCCGCTCCGTCGCGTACGGGATGCGCTCCTCGCGGACCTCTCGGGTGCCGGTGATGCGCAGCACGGTGACGGTCTGGCCGTCGCGCGGGAAGGCGGTGGGGGGCACGGAGGTGGTGTCCTGGCCGTGCAGGGTGATTCCGGCCTGGTCGAGGGCCTCCTGGACGGTGGAGGCGTTGGTGCGGATGGTGCGTTCGCGGCCGTCGGCCATGAAGGTGACGCTGCGTTCGGTGCGGACGCTGAGGGTCAGGCCGGCGCGTGGGACGGGGGCGGTGCGGGGGGCGGAGAGGTAGGCGCCCTCGGCGCGGATGCCGAACTGGCGCAGTGCGCCCTCGACGGTGCGGGCGGTGGTCCACATCTGGCGCTGCTGCCCGTCGAGGGTGAGGAGCAGGGGGCGGCCGTAGCGGACGACGACCTGCTCGCCGTCTTCGAGGGGTTCGCCGGGGGCGGGGGCGACGAGGTCGTGGGGTCCGGTGCCGAGGCCTTCGGCGGCCAGCAGTTCGTCGACGTCGTCGGCGAAGGTGTGCAGGGTGCGGGGGACGCCGTCCACGGTGAGCCGTACCGACTTGTCGGCGGCGACGAAGGCGGTGGTGCCGCCTGCGAGGAAGGCGACGACCAGCGCCTGGGGCACGATCCGCCGCCAGTCCCCGCCGGGGATCTCCAGGGTGAGGAGTCCGGGCCCGGCGGACCGGCCGCGGGAGCGGTGGCCGCTGCCGGTGGCGGCTCCCGCGGCCGCGGGAGCCGCCGCGCGGCGCCGGCCGGTGCCCGCCGTGGCGGGCACGGGGTCGGGCCCGAGCGGTTCTCCGGGGCCGCGGCGCCGGCCGGTGCCCGCCGGGGGCTCGTCGGTGGTGGCACGGCCACGGGCCCGGCGGCCCGAGCCCCCCGTGCCGGCGGCGACGGCCGTGTCGGCGCCGGGCGTCGGCCCCGGGGCCCGGCGGCGGCCCGGGCCGGGTGCGGGGGCCGCGTCGGGCCATGGGGTGTCCGGATCCCCGGCGTCCGGCCGGGCGGACGGGGCCGAGCGGCCGCGGGCCCGGCGGCGGCCCGCCCGCCGGTCGCCGTCGCGCGGCGCGGGAACTGCGGGGTCGGGGTCCCCCGGTCCGGCCGGCCGGGCTGTTCGGGCCGTGGGATCGGCCTCGTACGCCTCCGGGACGGGACCGCTGCGGCGGTGACTGCCCTGTGTATCGCTCACGAAGCTCGCTCCACTGGTCCGGACCCTCATGGTTCGGGCACGGCACGATAGCGGAGCGGACATCACCCAACAAAGTCGGACGGCTACACAGCGTGTCGGATTGACGAGGTGTCGCGGAGGGGCTCAGTAGGCGAAGGCGCGAGCCGTGTTGGCGGCCAGGGCGGTGGCCATCGCGTCCTCGTCGAGGCCGCGGACCGCCGCCATGGCCCGTACGGTCAGCGGAATGAGGTAGGGCGCGTTGGGCCGTCCGCGGTACGGGGCCGGGGTCAGGTACGGCGCGTCCGTCTCGACGAGGACCAGTTCCAGCGGGGCCACGGCCAGGGCCTCGCGCAGCGGCGCCGCGTTCTTGAAGGTGACCGTGCCGGCGAAGGACATGTAGTACCCGGCGGCGGCGCACTCCCGGGCCATCTCGGCGTCCCCGGAGTAGCAGTGGAACACGGTGCGCTCGGGCGCGCCCTCCTCGCGCAGCACGCGCAGCACGTCCGCGTGGGCCTCGCGGTCGTGGATGACCAGTGCCTTGCCCTGCCGCTTGGCGATCTCGATATGGGCGCGGAAGGAACGCTCCTGCGCGGCCATGCCCTCCGGTCCGGTGCGGAAGTAGTCCAGCCCGGTCTCACCGACGGCCTTGACGTGGTCGAGCGCGGCGAGGGCCTCGATCTCGGCGAGCGCGTCGTCCAGCGCCGCCTCGCCGCCGCCGGTCCGGGCTCCCTGGCGCGACCAGCCGTCGGGATCGCCGAGCACGATCCGGGGCGCTTCGTTCGGGTGGAGGGCCACGGCCGCGTGGACGTTCTCGTACGCGGCGGCCGTCTCTGCGGCCCACCGGGAGCCCTTCACGTCGCAGCCCACCTGGACGACCGTGGTGACGCCCACCGAGGCGGCCTTCGCGAGGCCCTCCTCGACGGTGCCGGACTGCATGTCCAGGTGGGTGTGCGAGTCCGCGACCGCCACCCGCAGGGGTTCGGGCAGCGGCGGCGGTGCGTCCTTCGAAGCAGAGGAAGAGCTCATACGGCCGATCTTATGACCGGCGGAAGAGCCCCAGCAGACGGGAGATCAGGCCCCCGCGCTTCTCGGGCTCGTCGATGGCGACGGGTCCGGGGGCGTCGTGGTGCCGGGGCGCCCTGCGCGCCTTCGGGGTACGGGGGACGTCCGCGCCCGCGGGGACGGGCCCGGCGATCCCGGGCGCGATCTGGTGGTGGTAGATCCGGTCGATCGTGCCGAGCACCGAGGAGACCTGGCCCGCGCGCATGATCCGTACGACGTGTCCGCCGCAGTTCAGGCAGGTCGGGTTGGACAGCGGGGAGGGCACCCGCTCGCTGTTGACCGTGTACATGATGAACGGCTGGCCCTTGCCGTCGACGTGGTGTTCTATCGCGTACGCCTGCTCCCAGCCGTAGCCGCACCTCATGCAGGCGAAGGAGTACGCCTCGCGCACGGTGTGCACGCCGGCGGCCGTCTCGATGGGTACGGAAACAGGTACCGGGGTGTCAGCGATCTCACTCATGCCAGCTCCTCTTGTTCCACTGGTGCCATTGCCAGTGGACGCCTCTTCGGGCGGGAGCGCATCAGGCCCTGTCTACTGTTGGACGGTCTTTGGGCGACTCATGCCCCAAAGCGCCCGGTGCGCGGTCTGAGCTTTGCTTTTCAGGTTAGCTCTTTACCGACCTACGGCATCTTTTGTGCCGCATTCTTTGCCGCGACCACCGCGTCGAACACCTCGCGCTTGGGTAGCCCTGCCTCGGCGGCGACCGCCGCGATGGCCTCCTTGCGCCGCTCCCCCGCCTCCTCGCGCACCTTCACCCGGCGCACCAGCTCCTCGTCGTCCACATCTCCGGGGGCGGCCGCCGGGGCGCCCTCGACGACGACGGTGATCTCCCCGCGGACGCCCTCGGCGGCCCAGGCCGCCAGCTCGCCGAGCCCGCCGCGCTTGACCTCCTCGTAGGTCTTGGTCAGCTCGCGGCACACGGCGGCGCGGCGCTCGGCGCCGAAGACCTCGGCCATCGCGGCCAGGGTGTCGTCGAGCCGGTGCGGGGCCTCGAAGTAGACGAGCGTGCGCCGCTCGCCCTCCACCTCGCGCAGTCGGCCGAGGCGCTCGCCCGCCTTGCGCGGCAGGAACCCCTCGAAGCAGAACCGGTCCACCGGAAGCCCGGACATGGCCAGCGCGGTGAGCACCGCGGACGGCCCGGGGACCGCGGTGACCTTGATGTCCTTCTCCACGGCGGCGGCGACCAGCCGGTAGCCGGGGTCGGAGACCGAGGGCATCCCCGCGTCGGTCACCAGCAGCACCCGCGCCCCGCGGGCCAGGGCCTCGACCAGCTCCGGGGTGCGCGCCGACTCGTTGCCCTCGAAGTACGACAGGACGCGCCCGGTGGTGTGCACGCCGAGCCCCTGGGTCAGCCGGCGCAGCCGCCGGGTGTCCTCGGCGGCGATCACGTCGGCGCGCTCCAGCTCGGCCGCGAGCCGCGGCGGGGCGTCCGCGAGATCGCCGATGGGGGTGCCCGCGAGCACGAGCGTGCCCGTCGCGTCGGCGGCGGAGGCGGGGGTTTCGGAGCCGAGGGGCTGGTCAGTCGTCACCCGTCCATCCTCTCAGCCCCGCACCCCGACCCTCCCCGCCACTGGGGCACTCACAGATCCTTTCCCTACGATGGCCCGGTGACCAAGACCGCGACGCCGCCGCCCAGCCCCGCGGGGGCCCCTCCCGCCCTGTCGGCGGGACGCGAAGAAGAGCCGCCCACCTGGCTGCGCCGCCTGCGCGCCTTCGGCTACGCGCCGCCCGGCGCCGCGGCGCGGCGCACGGACGTCCGCACCCGCCTGGTGCCGCCGTACGCCCAGCCGTCCCCGCAGTTGTGGCTGACCTTCGGCCTGCCGCAGCAGGTGTGGGGCACGTGGCAGCGCATCATGTCGTGGGCGGGGCCGCTGCTGGTGGCGCTGGTCGCGGGTTGGCTGCGGTTCGTGCACCTGGGCAGCCCCAAGGCGGTGATATTCGACGAGACGTACTACGCCAAGGACGCCTGGGCCACGATCAAGCAGGGCTACGAGGCGAGCTGGCCCAAGGACATCGACAAGTCGATCCTCGCCAATCCGGACGGGGTCGCCCTCCCGCTGGACCCGGGCTACGTCGTGCACCCGCCCGTCGGCAAGTGGGTCATCGGGCTCGGCGAGTGGATGTTCGGCTTCACCCCCTTCGGCTGGCGGTTCATGACCGCCGTGCTCGGCACCCTGTCGGTGCTGATGCTGTGCCGGATCGGGCGGCGCCTCTTCCGCTCGACGTTCCTGGGCTGCCTGGCGGGCGCGCTGCTGGCGGTGGACGGCCTGCACCTGGTGATGAGCCGCACCGCGCTGCTCGACCTGGTGCTGATGTTCTTCGTGCTCGCCGCCTTCGGGGCGCTGCTCATCGACCGGGACAAGTCCCGCGCCCGACTCGCGGACGCGCTCCCGCTGGACGACGGTGGGGGTGCCTCCCAGCCCCCTGGGGCTGGGGGAGGCCGGACGCGGCCCGACACGAAGATCGCCGAGACGCTGCGGCTGGGCTGGCGCCCGTACCGGATCCTGGCCGGGGTCTGCCTGGGCCTGGCCGCGGGCACGAAGTGGAACGGCTTCGTCGTGCTGGCCTTCTTCGGCGTCCTCACGGTGCTGTGGGACGCGGCCGCGCGGCGCACCGCGGGCGCGGGCGCCCCGTACGCGGCGATGCTGCGCCGCGACGCGTTGCCGGCCTTCGTGTCCACCGTGCCGGTGGCGATCGTGACGTACCTGGCCTCGTGGTCGGGCTGGATCTTCAGCCCGGACAACGGCAAGGGCGGCTATCTGCGCGACTGGGCCGCCAAGAACGACCAGGGCAGTGCGCTGTCGTTCCTGCCGGAGTGGGTGCGCAGCCTGTGGCACTACGAGACCGAGGTGTACAAGTTCCACGTCGGTCTGACGTCGGGGCACACCTACGAGTCGAACCCGTGGAGCTGGCTGGTCCTGGGCCGGCCCGTGTCGTACTTCTACGAGTCCCCCGAGCCGGGCACCGACGGCTGCCCGGCGACGGAGGCCGGCAAGTGCGCCCGCGAGGTACTGGCCCTGGGCACACCGCTGCTGTGGTGGGCGGGCTGCTTCGCGCTGCTGTACGTGCTGTGGCGGTGGTTCTTCCGCCGCGACTGGCGGGCGGGCGCGATCGCGTGCGCGCTGGGCGCGGGCCTGCTGCCCTGGTTCAACTACCAGGAGCGGACCATCTTCTTCTTCTACGCCGTGGTCTTCGTGCCGTACCTGTGCCTGGCGGTGGCGATGATGATCGGCGCGCTGCTCGGTCCGGCGGGTTCGACCGAGAGACGCCGGACGCTGGGCGCGATCGGGGCGGGGGTGCTGGTCCTGCTGATCGTGTGGAACTTCATCTACTTCTGGCCGATCTACACGGGCCAGAGCATCCCGATGGACTCCTGGCGGGCCCGCATGTGGCTGGACACCTGGGTGTAGCAGCGAGAACGACGGCCCCGGCGCTCGGTGAGCGCCGGGGCCGTCGTGGTTGTCGCGGTCGTCGTGGTCGTCGTGGGTCGTCGGCGGGCGTCACCGGGGCAGGGCCGAGCAGAGGCGACGTCAGGTCCGGATCCTGCTGGAGTTGCCGGCCAACTCCACGCGTCCATGCCCCCTTTACGGGACGCACGCGGGGCTCTTCCGGCTCCGCCGGTTCACCGCCCACCGTGATTTCCCCTCCGACGTGTTCCCGCACGAAACGATTCGCAACCGCTGCGCACGCGCGGGGACCGGCACATCCTCTCGCCGTTCCCCCGATTCGACATGCCGTGTATCCGGCGGGACCATGGAACGGCGTCCCGGGACTTCTGGAGCCGCGGTCGGCCCTGCAATACAGAGGGTTTACGACCGGGTGGCCTCTCGGGGGCTGATACGGGCTACCCAGGCTGGTACGGCATACCGGTTTGCCCGCGACCTCCCCACGAAGAAGGTGCAACGATGAACAGGCGTATGCGAATGGCCGTACTGCCTCCCCTCACGATTTCGGCACTGGCGCTCGGGTCGGTGACGTTGTTCGCGACACCGGCACAATCGGCCGGTCCCTCCTGCGCGATGGCCCAGGGCGCAGCGGGAACTCCGGTCACGGTCACCGGCAAGAGTTTCGTGCCGAACAAGACCGTGATCGTCGACTCCGGCGGCTCGGACGCCAGTATCAAAGCGAACGTCACCGGCGCCTTCACGGTGACGTTGCCTGACGCAACAGGCACGGTCACCGCACAGCAGCTCAATGGACCTGCGGTCAAATGCGGAACGGTCGAGGAGCAGGAGGCGTCCGAAAGCAAGGCCTCGTTCGACGAGGGCTGGCAGATGGGATTCAAGAGGGGCAAGGCCACCTGCAACACGGCGATGCCGCGGGGCGCCGTTGCGAACGAGGAGCAGTTCAACAAGGGATTCGCGGCCGGCGCGAAGGCCGCAGTGGACAAGTTCTGCTAGCCCGTATGTGACTGGGCACCTGGGTGCAACAACGAAAGCGAAGGCCCCGACGCCTGCCAGGCGTCGGGGCCTTCGTGCTCACCCTCTCGCCTCGGGAAGGACCGGCACCGGCTCCTGCCGCCTGGCCGCCACCCGTCCCCGGACAGTTGGCACCCGGCATCGCGATGCGATTGAGTCCGCACGTCAAGTGATCCAGGAGTCAGAGGGGTTGACGGTGTTCAAAGCTGTACGGGGGATCGCGACGCGGCAGTGCCGCGCCCTGGACCAAGTGCAGGTCGGCTGCGGTGCCGACGGGATTCGAACCCGCGGACAGATGGGAGCAGGTCCGCCCCTTCTCCGTAAGTCGTCGTGGGAGGGACCTCGCCCACGTCGATCGCATTGGGCCGCTCTGCCACGGCACCGCAACCTGCGGGAATGCGCGCGCTCCCGCTCCGGCTCAGGGTAGAGACATCGTTCTCCGCGGACAAATCCTTATCGGGGACACCGGCGATCCCCTGTGCGCACAACAGCCGTGCCGGACAGGCCACTTCCCGGCGTGACGAACGTCCGACAGGGGGTCCGGCGCCGCGTTCGCAGGAGGGCCTTCCCGGGCAGGGAGGGTCCTCCTGCCGTTTCACGCTCTTTTTCGGCCATCGATGTTCCGGTCAGGTAACAAGAGGCGCCCCATCCGCTCGCGGAGCGTAAGGTCCGCACCAGAGGTTCTTTGAACACGTTCAGGGAACGGGGACTCTGGAGGGGACTCAAGTGAACGGGGTAGCGAAGGGCGCCGTCATCGGCGGGGTATTCCTCGCGATGGTCGGCGGCGCCGGGTACGGGGTGTACGCCCTGGTCGGGGACGCCGGCGACGGCGACGGCAAGGGGGGCGGGAAGGCGGAGGCCTCCGCCCAGCCGACCAAGGGCAGCGGGCCCGTCACCGAGAAGGAGACCGCCGCGACCGCCAAGGCCTTCCTGGCCGCGTGGGCGGACGGAAACGAGCAGGCGGCCGCCGAACTGACCAACAACGACCAGGCCGCCCGGACCGCGGTGGCCGACTTCAAGGCCAAGGCGTACGTCTCCAAGGCCGTGATCGCCCCCGGCACACCGCAGGGCGACACCGTGCCCTTCACGGTCGCCGCGGAGATCTCGTACGAGGGCACGACCAAGCCCCTCGCCTACGAGTCCAAGCTGACCGTGGTGCGCGGCCTGACCAGCGGGAAGCCGCTGGTCGACTGGCAGGCCTCGGTGATCCACCCGCAGCTCCAGCGGGACGAGAAGCTGCGCGCGGGCGCCCCGGCGAGCCCGCCGGTCAAGGCGGTCGACCGCAACGGCGAGGAGCTGACCGCGGAGAAGTACCCCTCGCTGCGGCCGGTCCTCGACCAGCTGCGCGAGACGTACGGCAGCAAGGCGGGCGGCAAACCGGGGGCTGAGGTCTGGATCGAGCCGGCCACCCCGAACGAGCCCAAGCGGACGCTGCTGGCCCTGGTCGAGGGGGAGCCGAGCACCATCAAGACGTACCTGGACGCGAAGGTGCAGGCGGCCGCCGAGCAGGCGGTCACCAGGTTCCCCGAGGCGTCGGTGGTCGCCGTCAAGCCCAGCAACGGGCACATCCTGGCCGTCGCCAACAACCGCAAGGACGGCTACAACGCGGCGCTGACCGGCAACCGGGCGCCCGGCTCGACGATGAAGATCGTGACCGGCGAGATGCTGATGGACCGCGGCAAGGTGGCGGCCGACAAACCGGCGGAATGCCCGAAGCAGGTGTCCTGGGGCGGCCGTTCCTTCCACAACCTGGACAACTTCGAGCTGCCCGGCACCGCGACCTTCGCGACCAGCTTCGCCAAGTCCTGCAACACCGCCTTCATCAAGCAGATCTCGGCGGTCGACGACGACGGCGCGCTGGCGAAGGAAGCCACGGAGGTCTTCGGCATCGGGCTGGACTGGAAGACGGGCGTCAAGTCCACGGACGGCAAGGTCCCGGCGGCGACGGGCGCGGAGGCGGCCGCCGCGTACATCGGCCAGGGCAAGATCACCATGAACCCGCTGAACGTCGCTTCCATCACGGCGACCGCCCGCACCGGCGTGTTCCGCCAGCCGCTGCTGGTCTCGCCGGACCTCGACGGCCGTACGATCGCCACGGCGCAGCGCCGGATGAAGTCCTCGGTGCAGCAGCAGCTGGTATCGATGATGCGGCTGACGGCGACGAGCGGAACCGGCCAGAAGGTGATGTCCACGGTCAGCGGCTCGGACAAGGGCGCGAAGACCGGCTCGGCGGAGGTCGGCGGCTCGGGCAGCCCGGACAGCTGGTTCACCGGCTACAGCGACGACGTGGCCGCGGCGGCCATGGTCGAGGGCGGCGGCCACGGCGGGGAAGCGGCGGGCCCGATCGTGGCCGCCGTCCTGAACGCGGGCTAACGCGCGGGGCCGGGCGCCACACCGCCCGGTCCCGTCGGTCGCGGTCCCGTCGGTCCCGGTCCCGTCAGAGCACGGAGCGCAGGGCCCGGACCAGCGCCTGCGCGCGCGGGTCGGCGGTGACCGACTTGGCGTGGGCGTTGGTGACGTAGCCGAATCCGATGCCCGCCTCCGGATCCGCGAAGGCCAGCGAGCCGCCGCGGCCCGGGTGGCCGAAGGAGGCCGGAGAAAGCAGCGGCGAGGCCGGGCCGTGCAGCATGTAGCCGGGGCCGAAGCGGGTGTTCACCACCAGGACGCGGTCCGGGCCCGACGAGAACTCCTTGCCCGCGAGCGCGGTGGTGGCCGGTGTGAAGATCCGCGCGCCGTCCTCCACCACGCCGATGGTGGCCCCGTAGAAGCGGGCCAGGGCGCGGGCCGTGCCGATGCCCGCCGAGGCCGGCAGCTCGGCCGCCCGGTAGGCGGGGTCGTTCTCGTCCGGCAGGGGGTCGATGGCCGCGAAGGCGCGGCGGGTGAGGGAGTCCGGGTCGGCGTAGGCCTCCGAAACGTTTCGCCTCGGCCGGGTCCTGAGCAGGCCCGCGCTCTCCGGCGGGTCGACCGGGGCCACCCGGCCCACCCGGTGCGCCTGCGCCTCCGGCAGCCCGATCCAGAAGTCCAGGCCCAGCGGCTCGGCGATCTCCTCGGCCAGGATGCCGCCGATGGTGCGGCCGGTCGCCCGCAGCACCAGCTCGGACAGCAGCCAGCTGAAGGTCTGCGCGTGGTAGCCGTGCTCGGTGCCGGGCTCCCAGAAGGCCCGCTGCGCGGCGACCGCGCGCGCCCCGGACACGCCGTCCGAGGCCTCCGCCACGGTCAGCCCGCGGTCCAGGGCCGGGACTCCGGCGCGGTGCGCGAGCAGGTCGCGGACCAGGGTCTTCTCCTTGCCGCCCGCCTTGAACTCCGGCCAGTACGAGGCCACGGGCGCGTCCAGGTCGAGCAGTCCGCGCTGGTGGAGCAGCAGCGGTACGGCGGCGGCCACTCCCTTGGTCGCGGAGCGGACGATCTGCACGGTGTCTGCGGTCCAAGGGGGCCGCGGCTCGGTGCCGTCGGCGTCCTTGGTGCCGCCCCAGAGGTCGACGACCTTGCGCCCGTCCCGGTACACGGCCACCGCCGCGCCCCGGTCCCCGAGCACCTCGAAGTTGCGTACGAACGCGTCCCTGACGGGCTCGAAGCCCTCCGTCACCACACCCTGGATGTCCACGGGCAGTCCAACAACCGGCGACCGGTGCTTATGCCACCGAGACCGAACGCGGATCGAAGCCGAAGGGCAGCTCAAGGCGGTGGGCGCGCATGAGGTCCTCGTCGCACAGGAGGTCCTGGGTGCGGCCGTCGGCCGTGATCGCGCCGCCGCTCAGGATGACCGAGCGCGGGCACAGCTCCAGCGCGTACGGCAGGTCGTGGGTCACCATCAGCACCGTCACGTCCAGCGAGCGCAGGATGTCGGCGAGCTCGCGCCGCGAAGCCGGGTCCAGGTTGGACGAGGGCTCGTCCAGGACCAGGATCTCGGGCCGCATGGCCAGTACGGTCGCCACCGCGACCCGGCGGCGCTGCCCGAAGGACAGGTGGTGCGGCGGCCGGTCGGCGAATTCGGCCATCCCCACCTGGTCCAGGGCGTGGCGGACCCGCTCCTCCAGTTCGGCGCCGCGCAGGCCGGCCGCGGCCGGGCCGAAGGCCACGTCCTCGCGGACGGTCGGCATGAACAGCTGGTCGTCGGGGTCCTGGAAGACGATGCCGACCCGGCGGCGGATCTCGGCGAGGTTGCGCTTCTCCACCGGCAGCCCGGCCACGGTCACGGTGCCGACGCCGCCGCCGAGGATGCCGTTGAGGTGCAGCACCAGGGTCGTCTTGCCGGCGCCGTTCGGTCCGAGGAGGGCGACCCGCTCGCCCTGTGCGATGGCCAGGTCGACCCCGAAGAGGGCCTGGTGGCCGTCGGGGTAGGCGTAGGCGAGGCCGGTCACTTCCAGCGAGGGCGAAGGGGCGCTGATCACAGGCTCGCTCACGGGGGCGGTCGCGGAATCGGTCACGGGGTCGGTCACAGGGTCCATCCCATCAGACAGACGGCGAGGGCCGTCACCGGGAGCGCGGCCGCGTACGCCCACTGCGCACGCGTGGCCACCACCTCGTCGATCACCGGCATCGAACCGGCGTAGCCGCGGCTGACCATGGCCAGGTAGACCCGCTCGCCGCGTTCGTAGGAGCGGATGAACAGCGCGCCCGCCGTCTTGGCCAGCACCCCCCAGTGCCGGATCCCCCGCGCCTCGAACCCGCGCGAGCGCCGGGCGATGGACATCCGCCGCAGCTCGCCGGTGACCACGTCGCCGTACCGGATCATGAACGAGGCGATCTGCACCAGCAGCGGCGGCAGCTTCAGCCGCTGCAGGCCCAGCAGCAGCGCCCGCAGCTCCGTCGTCGAGGCGAGCAGTACGGACGCGGCCACCCCGAGCGTGCCCTTGGCCAGGACGTTCCAGGCGCCCCACAGTCCGGAGACGCTGAGCGACAGGCCCAGTACGTCCACCCGCTCGCCCTCGGCCACGAACGGCATGAGCACCGCGAACGCCACGAACGGGATCTCGATCAGCAGCCGCCGCAGCAGGAAGCCGGCCGGTACCCGGGCCGCGGCCGCGACCCCGGCGAGCAGGACGGCGTACAGCCCGAAGGCCCACACCGCCTCGCGCGGTGTGGAGACGACGACGACCACGAAGGCGAAGGTCGCGGCGAGCTTGCAGTGCGGCGGCAGCGCGTGCACCGGTGAGTGCCCGTGCCGGTAGAGCCGGTGGGCGTGGCCCGCACCCATCTCAGACCGCCGATGCCCCGGCCGCGGCCGGCTCGGCGGTACGACGGCGGCGCACGACCCAGAAGACACCGGTGCCTGCGGCGACGGTCGCGCCGACGCCGAGGGCGCCCGCGAGGCCGCCGGAGAGGCGGGCGTCGGCGACGTCCTTGACGGCGTAGTCGGCGAGCGGGGAGTCCTTCGCGGCGTGCTCCTCGACCTTGGCGTCGATGCCCTTGTCGGCGGCGACCTTCTCCAGGCCGTCGGGGCTGGCCGAGGCGTAGAAGGAGACGAACCCGGCGAGGACGAGCGCGGTGACCAGGCCGGTGGCCCACACCTTCGTGGTGGAGCGGGCCGCGACGG
The DNA here is from genome assembly GCF_036203305.1 of Streptomyces sp. NBC_00190. Classification (GTDB taxonomy): domain Bacteria; phylum Actinomycetota; class Actinomycetes; order Streptomycetales; family Streptomycetaceae; genus Streptomyces. The sequence goes on from NZ_CP108131.1 coordinate 3,463,510, forward strand.
GGGCAGGGGCGGCGGCCGGCGCGTCGACGAGTGCGCCGCCCACGCGCAGCTTCAGCGGCGTGGCCAGTCCGCGCGCCCCGTGCACCAGGTCGGGCCGTACGGCGATCACGGCGCCGACGGTCGCGGCGGTGATGACGGCCTCGCCGATGCCGATGAGCACGTGCACGCCGACCATGGCGGTGAACACCTTGCCGATGGGCACGTCGGTGGTGCCGCCGAGGGCGTAGATCGCGGTGAAGGCGGCGGCCGCGCCGGGCACCGAGAGCAGGGCGCCGGCGAAGGCGGCGACGGTCACCGAGCGGCGGGTGCGGGGCAGCACCCTCAGCAGCCCGCGGAAGATCGCGTAGGAGACGACGACGGTGACGACACCCATGACGGTGACGTTCACGCCGAGGGCGGTCAGCCCGCCGTCGGCGAAGAGGATGCCCTGCATGAGCAGGACCACGGACACGCACAGCACACCCGTGTACGGGCCGACGAGTATCGCGGCGAGCGCCCCGCCCAGCAGGTGCCCGCTGGTGCCGGCGGCGACCGGGAAGTTCAGCATCTGCACGGCGAAGATGAAGGCGGCGACGAGACCGGCGAGCGGCGCCGTGCGCTCGTCGAGTTCCCGCCGGGCGCCGCGGAGGCTGACGGCCACAGCGGCGGCGGCCGTCACTCCGGCGGCCACCGAGACGGGTGCGTTGATGAATCCGTCGGGCACATGCATGAAATGGCTCCGCTTCTCACAGTTTTCAGCCGTCCAAGAATAGTGCCCTCTTGCAAATGGTTGGCAACAGCGTCTCCGGCACAAATACGCTCTCGCACTTCCGTCGGAATGTGCGAGGCTGGACGGGACAAAAGAGCACATACGGCACTTTTGTTCAACGCTCCGACGCGAGGAGTCTTGTCGATGTCATCCACCGCCGAGAATCCACCAGCCACCGCGACCGCCGCTGCGACCGCCACGGCGACCGTCCCGCTCGTCGAGGAGCGCGTCAGAGCCCGCGTGATCACCGATGATCCGCTCTTCCGGGCGATCCCCGTCGTCCTGCGCTTCGTCCCCGCGGAACCGCTGGCCGTACGGATCGTCTTCCCGGCGGACCTGTCCCCCGAGGGCACCGACAACGAGTGGGTCTTCCCCCGCGCCCTCCTGGAGGCGGGCCTGCAGGCCCCGAGTGGAACCGGGGACGTACGCGTCTGGCCCTGCGGCCGCGTCCAGGCCGTCGTCGAGTTCCACTCCCCCGAAGGCGTGGCCGTGGTCCAGTTCGACATCGCCGGGCTGCGCCGCTTCCTGCGCCGTACGTATGCCACCCGGTCCACCCGTTAGGCGCAACGGGCCCGGCCCCGCACCTGAGGCTCAGGTGCGGGGCCGGGCTGTCGTACGTACGGGCCTGGACGTCAGGCGTTGACCAGTTCGCGGTCCTTGCCGTGGCCGTCGGAGCTGCCGGAGAGGTGCTTGCGCAGGCTCTCGCCCTCCACGTCCACGTTCGGCAGCAGCCGGTCCAGCCAGCGCGGCAGCCACCAGGCCTTGTGCCCGAGCAGTGCGAGCACCGCCGGGACGATGGCCATCCGGACCACGAAGGCGTCGAAGAAGACGGCGACGGCCAGACCGAAGCCGATCATCTTGACCATCTGCTCACTGGCTCCGATGAAGCCCGCGAACACGGCGATCATGATGATGGCGGCGGCCACGACCACCCGCGCGCTGTACTGGAAGCCGGTCACGACGGCCTGGCCCGGGCGCTCGCCGTGCACGTACGCCTCGCGCATCCGGGTGACGAGGAAGACCTCGTAGTCCATGGCCAGGCCGAAGACGACACCCACCATGAAGATCGGCATCATCGACATGATCGGGCCGGTCTGCTCCACGCCGAAGAGCGAGCCCAGCCAGCCCCACTGGAAGACCGCGACGACCGCGCCGAGGGCGGCGACGACCGAGAGCAGGAAGCCGAGGGCCGCCTTGAGCGGGACCAGGACCGAGCGGAACACCAGCATCAGCAGCAGGAAGGCGAGGCCGACGACGAGCGCGAGGTAGGGCAGCAGCGCGTCGTTCATCTTCTGCGAGAAGTCGATGTTCATCGCGGTGGCGCCGGTGACCATGACGTCGTCCCCGCTGCCGTCGCGGATCGTGTGGACCAGGTCCTCCGTCTGGGTGGAGGACGGACGGTCCTTCGGAATGACGGTGATCATCGAGGCGTCGCCGGCCTCGTTGGGCATCGGCGGCATGACCGCGGCCACGCCCTCCAGGCCCTTGATCCGCTCGACGGTGGAGTCGGCCAGAGCCTTGTCCCCGTCCACGACGACCATCAGCGGGCCGTTGAAGCCCGGGCCGAAGCCGTCGGACAGCAGGTCGTACGCCTGGCGCTGGGTGGTGGAGACCGGCTGGGCACCGTCGTCCGGCAGGCCCATCTCCAGCTTGCTCGCCGGGATGGCGATGACGCCGAGGCCGATCACGCCGGCCAGCAGGACCATGACCGGACGGCGCAGCACGAAGCGGGCCCAGCGGGTGCCGCCGTTGGCCTTCTTCTCGGCGCCGGAGGCCTGCTTCCCCTTGCCGAACAGCTTGCTCTTCTCGCCGGCCGGCAGGACCTTCTTGCCCGCGAAGCCCAGGATGGCCGGGACCAGCGTGAGGGCGACCAGCACCGCGATGACCACGGTTCCGGCGGCCGCGAAGCCCATCTTGGTCAGCATCGGGATGTTGACGACGGCCAGGCCCACGAGGGCGATGACCACGGTCAGGCCGGCGAAGACGACGGCGGAGCCGGCCGTTCCGGCGGCCCGCCCGGCGGCCTCGTCGCGTTCGCGGCCCTCGGCGAGCTCCACGCGGTAGCGGGAGACGATGAACAGGGCGTAGTCGATGCCGACCGCGAGGCCGATCATCATCGCGAGGGTGGAGGTGGTGGACCCGAGGTCCAGCACGTTGGCCAGCGCGGTGATGGAGGAGACGCCGATGCCCACGCCGATCAGCGCGGTCAGCAGCGGCAGCCCGGCCGCCATCAGCGAGCCGAAGGTGATGACGAGGACGATCGCGGCGATCAGGATGCCGATGATCTCGCCGGAGCCGGTCTCGGGGGCCGCCATGAGCGCGTCGCCGCCGATCTCGACGGTGAGCCCGTGTCCCTGGGCGTCCTTGCCGGACTCCTTGAGCGCGTCGCGGGTGGCGTCGGTCAGCTCCATGCCGCTGACCTTGTACTTGGCGCTGATGTAGGCGGTGGAGCCGTCCTGGCTCACGGCCTGGCTCTGGTACGGGTCGGCGACCGAGGAGATCTGGTCCTTGCCCGGACCGGACTTCAGACCCTCGACGATCTTCTCGACCTCGGTCTTGGTGCCCGGGTCGGTGACCTTGGCGCCCGCCGGGGCCTTGATGACGATCCGGGCGGTCGCGCCGTCGGCGGACATTCCCGGGAACTTCTTGTCGAGCACGTCGAAGGCCTTCTGGGCCTCCGTGCCGGGTATCGAGAAGGAGCCTGAAGTGGGGGCGGACGCCGAGGCCGCGCCGAAGCCGGCGACGAACAGCAGCGCCACCCAGAGGAGGGCGACGAGACGGCGGCGCCGGAAGGCGCCCCGGCCGAGTCTGTAAAGGAAGGTGGCCACGTCGGTGGTTCTCCCGTTCGGGTCGTGGGATGGATCCGGAAAACCGGATCTGGGCATGAGGAGCCGGCCCGACGACGAGAGCGGCGTGTCAGGAACAGCGGGAAAGCAGCGGGGACGGGAAAGAGGAGAAGGGGAGTCAGACGCCGAGGGCGGGGAAGACCACTGCGTCGATGAAGTCACCGAGGAAGGCCCGGTCGACCGACCGGTCCTCGATCAGCGGGAGCGCGATGAACGCCCCGATGAGCATGTGCGGCACGAAGGCCAGTGCAGGGCAGTCCGGGCGGATCTCGCCCCGGTCCACCGCGCGCTGGAGCATCGCCTGCAGGCCGTTGATCTCCGGATCGACCAGCAGGTCCCGCAGTGCCTTGTGGAGCTCCGGGCTCTCGTGGACGGCATGGGCCAGACCCCGCATCAGCGCGGTGTCCTTGGCCATCTGCGCGTCGTCCGAGTGCTCCACCATGCGCGCGAAGTCCGTGCGCAGGCTGCCCGTGTCGATCTCCCGCAGCGAGACGGGCTGGGTACATCGCAGGGCCTTGGCGACCAGCTCCGGCTTGCTCCCCCACTGGCGGTAGAGGGTGGCCTTGCTGGACTTGGTGCGGGCGGCGACCGCGTCCATGGTCAGCGCCTCATAGCCCACCTCGCGGAGCAAGTCGAGGACCGCCCCGTGGAGTTCGGCTTCCCGTTCGGGGGTGATCCGGCTGCGCCGGGCCGCCATCGCCTCGGTCATCTCCGTGCCTCCGTCCGAACGTCCGAACACGTCTCTTATCGAAACGAAAGTGTTCCGTACGCATACGACGATACCCCCGCCCCTAGCGAAACGAAACCGTTCCGTTTCGCTTCACGCAGTGGCATGGATCACGTGTACGAGTTGCCAGGCCCCCCTGGCGCGGAAAGCATTGGGGGGTGAGTCACGACGTCGCGTACCTCCGCTTCCCGCACCTCCACGACGACCTGCTGTGCTTCGCCACCGAGGACGATCTTTGGGTGGCGCCCTTGGTTCCCCCTGGAGATCCGGTCGGCCGGGCCTGGCGGATCACCGTCGACCGGACCCGGGTCAGCCACCCGCGCTTCTCCCCGGACGGCAGGCACATCGCCTACACCACCTGGCGGAGCCTCGACCCCGAGATCCACCTGGCCCCCGTCGACGGCGGCCCGGCCCGCCAGCTGAGCTACTGGGGCGCCACCGACACCCGCGTCTGCGGCTGGACCCCGCCCGACGAGGACGGCCGCAGCGACATCCTGGCCGTCTCCTCGCACGGCCAGCCCTTCTCCTACTTCGCCTGGGCGTACAGCCTGCCCACCGACGGCAGCCCCGGCGGGCGCCTGCCCTGGGGGCCGGTCTCCGACATCCAGGTCCACGAGGACGAGTCGGGCGAGCGGCGCACCCTGCTGCTGACCGGCAAACCCCCGCACGAACCCGCCGCCTGGAAGCGCTACCGCGGCGGCGCCACCGGCCGGCTGTGGCTGCACGGCCGGCGGCTCCTGGAGGACATCGAGGGCCACCTCGACTCCCCGATGTTCGTCGACGGCCGGATCGCCTTCCTCTCCGACCACGAGGGCATCGGCAACCTCTACTCCTGCCTGCCCGACGGCACTGACCTGCGCCGGCACACCGACCACGAGGAGTTCTACGCCCGGCACGCCTCCAGCGACGGCTCCCGGATCGTCTACCAGTGCGCGGGGGACATCTGGCTGGTGGACTCGCTGGCCCAGGGCGCCGCCGCGCGCAAGCTGGAGGTCCGGCTCGGCGGCCCGCGCGCGGGCCGGCGCACGTACCAGGTGCCGGCCGCCAGCCACGTCGACTCGCTGTCCGTGGACGCCACCGGGCGGGCCAGCGCGGTCGTGGTGCGCGGCAGCCTGTACTGGCTGACCCACCGCGACGGCCCCGCCCGGACCATCGCCGACACCCCTGGCGTACGGGTGCGGCTGCCCGAGATGCTCGGCAGCGGCGGGCAGGTCGCCTACGTCACCGACGCCGAGGGCGAGGACGCGATCGAGATCGCCTACCTGCCGCGGGCCTCCGGGGAGCGCGAGCCGCGCCGGCTGGCCTCCGGCGAGCTGGGGCGCGTACTGGAGCTGCTGTCGGACCCGGACGGCGAGCGGCTCGCCGTCGCCTCCAACGACGGGCGGCTGCTGCTGCTCGACACCACCGAGCAGTCCGAAGGCTCCGGGGGAGTCACCGAGCTGATCCGGTCCATCAACGGGCCCGTCACCGACCTGGCGTTCTCCCCCGACGGATGCTGGCTGACCTGGTCCCATCCGGGCATCGGACGGTCGCTGCGGCAGATCAAGATGGCCCGGATCTCCGGCCCGGGCGGACGCGCGGTCATCGACGTCACCAACGGCCGCTTCGAGGACGAGAGTCCGGTCTTCACCCGGGACGGGCGCTACCTCGCCTTCCTGTCGTGGCGCGGTTTCGACCCGGTGTACGACGTGCACACCGGCGACCTGTCCTTCCCGCTGGGCTGCCGCCCGTACCTGGTACCGCTGTCCTCGGCGACCCCCTCCCCCTTCGCGCTGTCCGCCGAGGGGCGGCCCGCGGCGGGTGGACTCGACCCGGTGGAAGGGGACTCGGGCGACACCGGCGACGGCGCGGTGATGGTGGAGGTGGAGGGGCTGGAGAGCCGCGTCACGCCCTTCCCGGTGTCGGCGTCCAAGTACTCGGCCCTGTACCCGGTGCACGGCGGCGGGCTGGTGTGGCTGCGCTGGCCGATCTCGGGCGCGCTCGGCGAGACCTTCGCCAACCCCGCCGACATCAGCGGCAAGCCCACGCTGGAGCACTTCGACCTCACCAAGGCCCGCAAGACGGAACTGGCCTCCGGACTGGACTGGTTCGCACTCAGCGGTGACGGCACCCGGCTCGTGATCAACGACGACGGCGACCTGCGGGCCGTCCCGGCCACCGAGTCCGGCGACAGCGACTCGACCGTCTACCTGGACCTGCGGCGCATCCTGCACGAGGTGGACCCGGCGGCCGAGTGGCGCCAGGCCTACGAGGAGGCCGGGCGGATCATCCGCGCCTACTTCTGGGAGCCGAAGATGTGCGGCATCGACTGGGACGGGGTGCTGAACCAGTACCGCTCCCTCGTCGAACGGGTCGCGTCCCCCGACGAGTTCGCCGACCTGCTGCGCGAGGTCCTCGGCGAACTGGGCACCTCGCACGCCTACGTCTCCCCCGCCCGCCGCAACGAAGGCCCTCCGCACTACCAGCGGGCGATCGGGCTGCTCGGTGCCAACCTCGTTCCCCGGGACGGGACATGGGTGGTCAGCCGGATCCTGCCCGGCGAGTCCTCCGACTCCAAGGCCCGCTCCCCGCTGGCCGGCACCGGCATCCGGGACGGCGCGGTGCTCACCCATATCGACGGGCGCCCGGTGGACCCGGTGGCCGGCCCGTACCCGCTGCTGTCCGCGGCAGGCGGAACGACCGTGGAGCTCACCTTCCGGCCCGCCGATGGCGAGGGCGGGGCCCGCAGGGTCGCGATCGTGCCGCTGATCGACGAGCGGCCGCTGCGCTACCAGGACTGGGTGTCCAAGCGGCGGGCCGTGGTCCGGGAGCTCAGCGGCGGCCGGTGCGGCTACCTGCACATCCCCGACATGGGCGGCTCGGGCTGGGCGCAGTTCAACCGCGACCTGCGGATGGAGATGTCCAGGCCCGCGCTGATCGTGGACGTACGCGGCAACGCGGGCGGGCACATCAGCGAGCTGGTGGTGGAGAAGCTGACCCGCTCGATCCTCGGCTGGGACCTGACGCGGAACGCCCAGCCGGTCAGTTACGCCTCCAACGCTCCCCGCGGTCCGATCGTGGCGCTCGCCGACGAGGCGACCTCCTCGGACGGGGACATGATCACCGCGGCCTTCAAGCTGCTGGGTCTGGGCCCGGTGGTGGGCCAGCGCACCTGGGGCGGGGTGGTCGGCATGACCGGCCGGCACACCCTGGGCGACGGCACGGTGATCACCGTGCCGATGAATGCCGCGTGGTTCCCGGAGTACGGGTGGTCGGTGGAGAACAACGGCGTGGAACCGGACTTCGCGGTCCTGCGCACCCCGCTCGACTGGGCGGAGGGGCGGCACGCGGGGCTGGACGACGCCGTGAACCTGGCGCTGGAACTGCTGGAGCAGGACCCGGCCGCGGTGCCGCCCGGCTACACGGACGTGCCGGACCTGCGCCGCCCGAAGCTGCCGCCCAGGCCGTAGGCGCGCGGAAGGGGCGCGACCCGTGGAACCGCACGGGCCGCGCCCCTTCACCTAGTACGCGAGGTACCTGAGGTACGCCGGATCAGTCTTCGAAGCGGTCGCCGTAGACGTCCCGGGCCTTGCTCGACTGGTCCTTCGCGTCCTGCCGGTGCTGCGGGGAGCGTTCGGAGGCCTGGTCCTTGGTGCCTGCCGCCCTGGCCTTGGCCTGCTCCGCGAGCTGCTTCGCCTTGTCCTGGAACTGGTCCTTGATACCCATGCTCTTCACTCCATGAGGGGTGTTGGTGGTGGGGCCTCGACCAGACTTGCACGAGGGAACACAGCACGCATTTCGATCAGTCACTCCCCGCTACCGCGCGGAGGTGCCCCCGGTGCGCGCCTGCTCGTCCGCGGCCCCGCCCGCCCCCACAAGTCCCTTGGAGACACCGGCCAGTCGCGGCTCGAACCGCTTCATCTCGCGCTGCCCGACGGCCCCGATGATCCCGGGCAGGTAGCCGCGCACGCCCTGCATCCCGCGCAGCCACCACTGGGCGTACACGTGCGCCGAGCGCCGCTCGATGCCCGCGACGATCCGGTCGACGGCCGGGCCCAGCGGGTAGGTGCGGTTCGAGGGCCACGGCAGCCGCTGGCGCAGCTCCCGCATGACCTCGTCCCGGTCGGCGCCGCGCACCATGTCGGTGTCGGTCCAGGAGAGGTAGCCGACGCCGACCTTGACGCCCTTGTGGCCGACCTCGGCGCGCAGGCAGTGGGCGAAGGCCTCGACGCCGGACTTGGAGGCGCAGTAGGCGGTCATCATGGGCGCCGGGGTGATCGCGGCGAGCGAGGCGATCTGCAGGAAGTAGCCGCGGCTCTCGGTCAGGACGGGCAGGAAGGCCCGGGCGGTGACGGCCCCGCCGATGAGGTTGACCTCGATCACCCGGCGCCAGGCGTCGGGGTCGGAGTCGGCGAACGGCCCGCCGGAGGCCACGCCCGCGTTGGCGACGACGATGTCGACCTTGCCGAAGCGCTGCTTGACCTCCTGCGCGACCCGGGCCATTGCCTCGTGGTCGGTGACGTCGGCGTACCAGTGTTCGCTGTCGGTGTGCAGCCGCTCGGAGACCTCCTTGAGGGCCTCCGGCTCCAGGCCGACGAGGGCGATCTTCGCGCCGCGCGCGGAGAGTTTGCGGGCGAGCAGTTCGCCGACCCCGCGGGCGGCGCCGGTGACGACGGCGACCTGGCCTTCCAGACTCCTGCGAGCGCTCACGGCGTCTTCTCCTTCTCGGTGGTGTTCGGCGCGGCGAGATACAGCGAGGCCAGCTCGCGCACGGCGTCGGTGACGGCCTCCGGGGCCTCGATCGGTGTCATGTGCCCCATGCCGGTGAGCTCGGTGAGCCCCACGCAGTGCGGGAGCGCGGCCGCGAGCCCGCGGGCGTGCACGACGGGGGTGAGCCGGTCGTCCTTGCCGCCGATGACGGCGGTGGGCACGGTGAGCCGGGCAACGTCTGCGTCCAGGTCCAGTCCGGCCAGCACGTGGGACCACGCGCGGCGGACCGCGGTGGGGCAGGCGTGCACGATACGGGCGCACGCCTCGACCTTGTCGGGCGCGGAACCGGCGCCCATGGTCGCGTACTTGAGGACCTTCTTCGTGACGGGCGTGACGGGCCCGAGCGGGGCGCGGGAGCCGAGGACCGCGCCGGTGATACGCGTCCGCGCGCTCCCGGGGCGCAGGGGCACGACGCGCGCCTCCGCGACCAGCCGGGCGCTGCCGGTGCTGCACAGCAGCGCGGCCGCCACACGTTCGGCGAACTCCGGGCGGGCCGCGGCCGCCATGATCGTCATGCCGCCCATGGAGTGCCCGGCGACGACCGCCCGCTCCCCCGGGGCGAGGGCCGCTTCGAGTACGGCGACCAGGTCGTCGGCGAGGGCGGTGGTGCTGTGCTCCCGGGCGGCGGGGCTGCGCCCGTGGCCGCGCTGGTCGTAGGCGATGACCCGGTGGTCCTCGGCCAGTTCCCGTATCTGGGCGGCCCAGAACGCGGTGGAGCAGGTCCAGCCGTGCGCCAGCACCACGGCCGGCGCGCCCTCGTCCCCGTGGACCTCGACGTGCAGCCGGGCCCCGTCGGCGGAGACGGCGGCGAACTCGCGGCGCGCGACCGGGGGCGCGTACCGGCCGGTGGTGACGTGCGGCGGGCGGCTCACGCGGCGCTCTCCTCGGCGGTGACTTCGGCGGTCGCCTCGACGCTCGCCTCGGCTGTTGTCCCGGCTGCCTTCGCGGCGACCCTCGCGGCGCCCCTGGAGGCGGCCTTCGCGGCGGCCGGTACAGGCTCGCGGTCCCGGACGCGCAGGACCTCGTACTCCGAGAGGTCGACGCCCCTCGTCTCTTTGCGGAACTCGCCGGTCGTGCCGGGCCAGACGGTGGTGTTGCGGCCCCGGGCGTCCAGGTACCAGCTGGTGCAGCCGCCGGTGTTCCACACCGTGCGCTCCATCCGGGCCTGCACGTGCCGGTTCCACTTGTTGACGGCGGACGGCCTGGCCGCGAGCGCGACCCGCCCTCCCAGCACGCTCAGCTGCCGCAGGTAATCGGCCATGTAGTTGAGCTGCGACTCGATCATCAGGATCATCGAGCTGTTCCCGAGCCCGGTGTTCGGGCCGATGATCGTCATCCAGTTGGGGAAGCCGGCCGCGGTGGCCCCGCGCAGCGCCTGCATCCCGTCCTTCCACTCGTCCGCGAGGGTCATGCCCTCCGCGCCCACCACCCGGTCCGCGATCGGCATGTCCGTGACGTGGAAGCCGGTGCCGAAGACGATCGCGTCGACCTCTGTCTCCGTCCCGTCGGCGGCGACCAGCACCGAGCCGCGGATCTCCTTCAGCCCGGAGGCGACCAGGTCCACATCGGGCCGGGCCAGGGCCGGGTAGTACTCGCTGGAGAGCAGGATCCGCTTGCAGCCGATCCGGTACGAGGGGGTCAGCTTGGCGCGCAGCGCCGGGTCCTTGATCGAGCGCGCCATGTTGGCCTTGGCGAGCGATTCGATGAGCCCGAGCTGGTTCGGCCGCTTGGTGAAGGCGCTGACCTGGAGTTCCCGGATGCCCCACAGCAGCCCGCGCCGCGCCGCCCGGGTGAACGGCAGCTGGCGGTGCAGCCAGCGCTCGACGGCGGTGATGGCCCGGTCGGTGCGCGGCATCACCCACGGCGGGGTCCGCTGGAAGAGCGTCAGGCGCTCCACCTCGGGGGCGATGGCCGGCACGATCTGGATGGCGGAGGCACCCGTACCGATCATGGCGACGCGCTTGCCGCGGAGGTCGTAGTCGTGGTCCCAGCGCGCGGAGTGGAAGACCTTGCCGGGGAACTCGGCGAGCCCGGGGATCTCCGGCATCTTTGGGTCGGACAGCGGCCCGGTCGCCGACACCACCACGTCGGCGGTGAGCGCACCGGCGGAGGTCTCGATCTCCCAGCGCAGCGCGTCCGCGTCCCAGCGCATCACCCGGACCTCGGAGTCGAGGCGGATGTGCGGGCGCAGGCCGAAGGTGTCGGCGACGTGCTCCAGGTAGGCGCGGATGGCCGGCTGTCCCGAGAAGGTCCGGGGCCAGTCGGGATTGGGCGCGAAGGAGAAGGAGTACAGGTGGGAGGGGACGTCGCAGGCGCACCCGGGGTAGCTGTTGTCGCGCCAGGTCCCGCCGACCGAGTCGGCCCGCTCCAGTACGACGAAGTCGGTGATCCCCTCGCGTCGCAGTCGCACGGCCGCGCCGAGCCCGCCGAATCCGGACCCGATCACCGCCACGCGTACGTGCTCACGTTGTGCGATGTCACTGCCGTTCATGCCGCCCATGCCCGCCGCCTTCCGCATCCGCGCCCGCAACACTGCCAGCAATCACTGGCACAATCGGGAGAGTAGAGCAGCCCCGTACTCATGGGTAGGGGTCACACCCGGAAAGTTACTGCTGGTACGCCATAGGCTGCGGCTGTGGCGAAGGAAGAGACGGAAGCGAAGACAGTGCGCGAGTACCGCACGGAGGAACTGGCCGAGGCGGCGGGCATCCCCGTCCGCACCCTGCGCTTCTACCGCGAGCGCAAGCTCCTGCCGCCACCGCGCCGCGAGGGCCGCATCGCCTGGTACGACGACCACCACCTGGCCCGGCTGCGCACCATCGCCGCCCTGCTGGAGCGCGGCCACACCCTCGGCGGCATCGCGGAGCTGACCGCCGCCTTCGAGAGCGGCCGCGACGTCAGCCAGCTCGGTCAGCTGCTCGGCATCGGCTGGTCGGAGGAGACCCCGGTCCGGCTGACCCCGGAGGCGCTGGCCGACTACTTCGAGGGCGAGGTCACCCCGGAGAACCTGGCGGCCTCGCTCGACCTCGGCTACCTCGCCACCGACGGCGACGAGATCGTGCACGTCAGCCGGCGCCTGCTGGACGTCTCCTCGGCCCTGGTCCGCGAGGGCGTCCCGCTCTCGGCCGTCCTGGAGACGGGCCGCCGCGTGCGCGAGCACGCGGACGCGATGGCGGCCCTGTTCACCGAGCTGATCACGGTCCACATCTCGCAGGATGCCCTCCCGCGCCTGCGCCCGCTGGCCAAGAGCGTGGTCGAGGCCGAACTGGCGATGGCGATGGACCGCCTCCTGGCGTCCGGATCCGGTCAAACACCCAGCTCGTAGACGACGGTCACGGGCGCGTGGTCGGACCAGCGCTCGGGGTGCGTCTCGGCGCGCTCGACGAACGCCTTCACCGCCTTCGCGGCCAGCCCGGGCGTCGCGACCTGGAGGTCGATGCGCCAGCCGGCGTCGTTGTCGAAGGCCCGCCCACGGTAGGACCACCAGGAGTACGGGCCCTCCGTGTCGGGGTGCAGCGCGCGCACCACGTCGACATAGCCGGCGTCGCCGTACACCTTCCCCAGCCACTCCCGCTCCTCGGGGAGGAAGCCCGCGTTCTTCCGGTTGGTCTTCCAGTTCTTGAGGTCGGCTTCCTGGTGGCAGATGTTCCAGTCGCCGCAGACCACGACCTCGCGGCCGTCCGCGGCGGCCCGCGCCTTCAGCGCCCGGAGGTAGGTGTGGAACTCCGCCATGAACCGGTACTTCTCGTCCTGCTTCTCGGTCCCGGCCTCGCCGGAGGGCAGGTAGAGGCTGGCGACCGTCACACCGGGCAGATCGATCTCCAGGTACCGCCCGCTGGCGTCGAACTCGTCACTCCCGAATCCGACCTGCACCCGCTCGGGCGCGCGGCGCGTGTACAGCGCGACCCCGGCCCGTCCCTTGGCGGCGGCCGGCGCGAACACGGTGTGCCAGCCCGCGGGAGTCCGGACCTCCTCCGGGATCTGCCCCTCCTCGGCCCGTACCTCCTGAAGGCAGACCACATCGGCGTCGGATCCTTCGAGCCACGCCCCGAAGCCCTTCTTGGCGGCGGCGCGGATCCCATTCACATTCACGGAGGTCACGGTGAGCATCCCTGCACCTTAGCGGGATGGTTCCGTACGATATTCAAATGTCTCACGGTATAAACCTCCACGCTGTGCCGTACGACCATCCGGACGCGGCCAAGCTCGATGCCCAGGTCCAGCTGGAGTACCAGGCGCGCTACGACGACGGTGAGGGCGACGCCACGTTCCTCGACCCCGCCATGTTCGCCCCGCCGCAGGGCCTCTACCTGCTGGCGTACGACGCCGCGGGCGCCCCGGTCGCCAGCGGCGGGTGGCGCAGCCAGGAGCTGAACGACGAGGGCTACGCGGACGGCGACGCCGAGCTGAAGCGCATGTACGTCATACCGGAGGCCCGCGGCCTGGGCCTGGCCCGCCGGATCCTGGCAGTCCTGGAGGACGACGCCCGCGCGGCGGGCCGTACCCGGATGGTCCTGGAAACGGGCGACCAGCAGCCGGAGGCGATCGCCCTCTACCTGTCGTCCGGCTACGCCCTGTCTGCCAAGTTCGGCTACTACCGCTTCCACGACTCCAGCCGCTGCATGACGAAGCCGCTCCACAGCCAGGACTAAGCGGCCTCGGGGAAGCGGGGTGCGTTTCCGCGTCGTCCGGTGCGGTGCATCGCAAGGCGGAGCAGTGCCGTTGTACTGGACGTACTCGGGTACTGCGACAACGCGGCGAGGTGCCGTGCCTGGGGGCACCTCCCAGCGGTAGCTGGGGAAGCGGCACGGGGACGTGCCCCACTTCCCCGAGGCGGCTCAGGGCCGGCGCGGGAGCCAGGCGGCGCGATCCGTGCCCCAGCGGGACGGACCCGCCGCCCAGTCCCCGAAGGGACTGATGGCGTACCGCAGCCGTCCGTATCCCGAGTCCGTTTCCCGGAGCCACGGCCGCGCCGAGTAGCCCGGTGCGCCGGGCCCGGCCGCCGGGACGTCGCGGGCCAGCCACGACGCCGTTCCCGCCAGCGAGAACCGCAGCGCGCGCCCGCGCCCGTCCGCCAGCGCCCTCAGCACCCCGGCCGCCACCAGGTATCCCGTGCCGTGGTCGAGCGCCTGCGCCGGCAGCACCCCCGGCACGCCGTCCGGACCGGCGTACCGGGCGGCGATCCCGTAGCCCGCCTGGACCAGCGAGTCGAACCCCCGCCGGCCGGCCCACGGCCCGTCCCAGCCCCACGCGCACAGCTGGGCCACCACCAGCCCCGGCCGCCGCTCCAGCAGCTGCGCCGCCCCGAGCCCGTGCCGCTCCAGAGCCCCCGGCCGGTAGCCCGTCACCACCACGTCCGCCTCGGACAGCAGCCCCTCGAACACCGCCCGGTCCGCCGTGGCCGCGAGGTCCAGCAGCGCCGATCGCTTGCCGAATCCGGTGTCCGCGTACGCGTCGGCCGCCTCCGGCAGCCCGGGCGGGTCGATCCGGAGCACGTCCGCGCCCAGCAGCCCGAGCGTGCGCGTCGCGACCGGCCCCGCGATCACCCGGGTCAGGTCCAGCACCCTCACCCCGGCCGCCGGCAGCCCCGCGGGGGCCGGCCCCAGCGGCCGGCCCTGCGCCCCGGATTCCTCCGCGGCCTCGACCAGCGGCCGCGGGTCCCCGTACTCCCGCGCCACGGCCACCGCGAGGCCGCCCTCCCCGTACACGCGTTCCTGCACCTCTGCGGCCGCCCGGCCCGCCACGGCGGCCCGTACCGCCTCCGGCGTCGCGGACGGCAGCCGCAGTGCCCGTACCAGCGCGGCCTCGTGGTGCGGATAGTTGGCGTGGGTGCGCACCCAGCCGTCGGCCGCCCGCCAGAAACCGGACAGCGGCGCGAAGCCCACCGGCTCCCGCCCCCGCACCCGCAGGTGCCGCTCGCTGACGAAGGCCGTCGCGACCGCGCCCTCGTCCACGACGGGCGGGGCCGCGTCGCCGGCCCCGCCCCCGGCCCGTACGGCGGCCAGCTCCGCCGCGGCCAGCGCGCACGCCCCGACCGTGGCCCGCGCCAGCTCCCGTACGGGCAGCGGCCCCCGCCCCAGCCCCGGCGCCCCTCGGTACCGCACCCGCCCGGCGAGCTCCGGTGCCCCGCCGAGCGCGACCCACGCCTGCGCCGTCGCGCCGTCCCGCCCGCTCGTGATCGTCATGGGATCCATTCAACCCACTCAACACCCTTGCGGCTTGGATAGGTTGTGCGGATCCCGCTCTCGAAAGGCACCACCGTGAAATATCGCGTCATCGGCTCGGCGCCCGCAACGCGCCGCGAAGTGAGCGTGCTGAGCCTCGGCACCATGACCTTCGGCACCACCGTCGACGAGGCCACCTCGTACGCGATCCTCGACCGGTTCGCGGAGGCGGGCGGCACCTTCATCGACACCTCCAACAACTACGCCTTCTGGGTGAACGGCACGCAGGGCGGCGAGAGCGAGGAACTGGTCGGCCGCTGGCTGCGCAACCGCGGCATCGGCGACGAGATCACCGTCGCCACCAAGCTCGGCGCCCGCCCCAACCAGCCGACCAGCGGTTTCAGCCTCGACGTGGAGGGCCTGTCCGCCAAGGTCATCCGCGAGTCCGCGGAGCGCAGCCGCGAGCGTCTCGGCATCGAGCGCATCCACCTGCTGTACGCGCACGTCATGGACGAGAACACCCCGCTGGAGGAGACCGTCCGGGGATTCGCCGAGGTCGTCGCGGACGGCACGGCCGGCCTGCTCGGCGCGAGCAACCACTGGGCCTGGCGCGTGGAGCGCGCCCGTACGCTGGCCGCCGCGGCCGGCGTACCGGGCTACGAGGTGCTCCAGCACCACCACAGCTACCTGCGCCAGCGCACCGACATCCCCAGCCTGCGCTCGCCCGACGGCAACCAGGGCCTGGTCAGCGGCGACCTGCTCAGCTACCTCCGGGACAACCCGTCGCTCACGCAGGTCTCGTACTCCCCGCTGATCGCGGGCGCCTACGTACGCGACGACAAGCCGCTCGGCCCCGGCTTCGAGCACGCGGGCACCGAGCCCCGCCTGCGCGCGGTCCGCGAGGTCGCCGCCGAGACCGGCGCCACCGTCAACCAGGTCGTCCTGTCCTGGCTGATGGGCGGCGGCATCCCGGTGCTCCCGCTGGTCGGCGCCTCCTCGGTGGCCCAGCTGGAGGAGAGCCTGGGCGCGGTGGAACTCGAACTGACGGCGGAGCAGCGCGCCACGCTCGACTCGGTGAACTGACGGCCGAAGTCAGGCAGATCGTTTCCCGTGGGCAGGGCGCTGGGGCCGGAGGCAGGATCAGGGACGCCCGATCATTCGAACTCCGTGCCGAAGTACGGGTCGGGTTCGCCCGTGTAGGGGTCGATGCCGGACTCCCAGCGCCGTTGCTCCTCGCGCCAGTGGACGAAGTGCGGTGCGGGCTCTCCCCAGAGGGACGCATCGCTGAGCGGGCACTCGTCGAAGCCCTCGACGAACAGACGGCGGAGGAACTCCGCCATACCGCAGTCGTAGATCTTCCAGTGGGGCCGGCCGTGCCGTTCCCACACGATGACCGGCCAGTGGTCGGGGTCCTCGTCAACGGCGACCCAGCCGAGGATGTCGGCTCCGCAGCTGACACCCCACGCGATGACGGAGTCAGGGCCGGCGGTGGTTCCGTCGGGGCCTCCTTCGGTCGCCCATAGGTGCCGCATGGTGGCGGTCTCACCCGCCATGCTCCCGAGTTCCTGCCCGAAGGCCGGCTGCGTGGCCGCTTCGGGAGTGAGGACGCTGAACGCGTCATCGATGCCCCCGGCTCCGTAAGTGGTCATGAAGGCTCTGTAGTCGGACGGGAATCCGACCCGCCACGCTCCTCGCAGCGCGTCCCAGTCCACCTGCTCATCCGCACCGTCATGGGCCGGCATGACGGCCAGGAGTGCGGCGAGACGTGTTTCTTCAGGAGACATGGCCCCTCCAGCGGTGTGTACGTCCGCCGCAACGTATCCGGCGTCACGGACATCGGGCCTCCAGGGGCATGGAAGCGGAGCAGCGCCCCGCCGCCCCTCGCGCACCCGAGCCACCGCGAACCCCAGGCCGGTCCTCCGCCGGGCAACCGCCCGGGTTCCCGCCCGCGTTCGGACATCACCTCGAACGCACCCACAAACGCCGAGATCCCGCCCAGCCTTTCGGCTGAACGGGATCTCGTGACGATTCCCGAGAGCTACTCGAGAACTGTCGTCTGTGGACCTGTGGGGATTTGAACCCCAGACCCCCTCGATGCGAACGAGGTGCGCTACCAGACTGCGCCACAGGCCCTTGCGACGTGTGAAACATTAGCATCCCCACGCGGGTGCTCCAAAACCGGTATCGGGGAGCGTCCGCGCAGGTCACCGATCACTCGTTCGCGGCCCGCGGCCGGCCGTCGCTCTCGTACTGGTCGAAGAGCGGGGTACGGCCGCGCTCGCGGCCGCGCGGGCGCGGGGTGCTCGGGGTCTTCGGCTCCGGCTTGGGGGCCCCGGGCTGGGCGCGCAGGCGCGGCTCCGTCGGCTCGGCCGTGCTGGAGCGGGTCGGGCTCCACGCGTCCGGGGACGCCGGGCCCGTGGCGCGCGGGGCGACCGGAGCGGTCACGTACGTGGGCAGCGGGACCGGGACCGGCTCCCAGCTGTCACCGCGGGCGGGGCCGCGTTCGCGCTCGCGCTGCTGGTCCACCCACTCGGCGTGGTCGGTCTGCTCGACCAGCGCGCGCCGTCCGGCTTCCTGCGGGGAGACCGGTGGCGCGGGGTCCGGTTCGGTGTCCGCGGCGGCGGTGTCCTCGGGGTGGCGGCGGCGCGGGCGGTTCTCCCGCAGGTGCCGCGCGGCCGCCTCGGCACGCCGCCGGTCCATCGTGAACTCGTAGCGCCGCCGCTCCTGCACCCGCAGGTGGACGATGTAGGTGCTCAGCAGCAGGGCCGGCACGGCGGGGGCCCACAGGAAGCGCAGCCCGCCCACCGCGGCGACGACCGCGCCGAGGGTGAAGACGAGGAAGAGGAGCGCGGTCGTGCGCCGACGGCGCGCGAGGACCTGGAGCCGCTGTTCGCGCCGGGCCCGCTCCGCGCGGTGCTCCCGCTCGGCGGTGGCCGGTCTCGGCTCCGCCCTGGTCGGGGGCACGACGACGGCCCGGGCGTCGGCGTCCACGGAATTCACCGTTTCCGTCGCGGCGTCCGGGTCCGCGTGGGGCTGGGGCCCCGCCTGCTCGTCACCGCGCTCACGCAGCCCCTTGGCGTAACGGCGCTCCATTCCCGCCCGGCCGGAAAGCAGCCGAATGGCAGTGGAGAAGCGTTCCGTCGGACGGGCTTCGTTCAGCTCGTCCTGCCTCCGGAGCCACATGGGCACCAAGTAGGCGGCCCAGGCCCCGACAATGACTGCGTAGATGAGGCCGCTGCTGCTCACACATCACACCGTAGAGGGACACGGGCGAGGGGATCGGCCAATTGGGCCGGTGTGTCGCGCGATCTCGCTGATATCACGGACTTTTTTTGTGATTCTTCGGATCAGGTTATGGGCGAATCGGTTCCGCGCCCGCATGAATTCGAACAGATATTCGCCTATGGTTTCAGCGGGCACGGGTCATTTCAGCGACTGCCGGGTCCGGTGCCAGCGGCGCAGCAGGCCGTCCGGCACCTCCTCCACCGTGACCGCGTACACGAGGTGGTCGCGCCAGGCCCCGTCGATGTGCAGGTACCGGGGCCGCAGTCCCTCCTCGCGCAGGCCCAGCTTCTCCACGACGCGCCGGCTCGGCTTGTTCTCCGGGCGGATGCACACCTCGATCCGGTGCAGCCCGACCTTCCCGAAGCAGTGGTCGATCGCGAGCGCGACCGCCGTCGGCATCACACCGCGGCCCGCCACGTCGCGGTCCACCCAGTAGCCGATGTGGCCGGCGCACATCGAGCCCCAGGTGATCCCGGCGACCGTCAGCTGTCCGACGAGCCGGCCCTGGTACTCGATGACGAAGGGCAGCATCCGGCCCGCGTTCGCCTCCGCTCGCAGGTGGCGGACCATCTGGCGGTACGTCGGCCGCTGGATCACCGGCCCCCACGGCGCGGGAGGCGGAATCGTCGCCTCCCACGGACGCAGCCAGTCGCGGTTGCGCCGGTTGGCCTCGCGCCAGGCCTTCTGGTCCCGCAGTTTTATCGGCCGGAGCGTGACGTCGCCGTCCGTCAGGACCGCCGGCCAGGAGGGGCCGTTCAGCTCGTGCTCCCTGGGGCGTCCGCCGGTCTGGGGTGGTCGCCGCCGCGGATCTGCTCCACGGCGTGCGGCAGGAGGCGGGACAGGACGGCGAGGCCGTCGCGCACGCCGCCCGTCGACCCCGGCAGGTTGACGATCAGCGTGCGTCCGGCCACGCCCGCCATTCCCCGGGACAGGGCCGCGGTCGGCACCTTCGCCAGCCCTTCGGCGCGGATGGCCTGCGGGATGCCCGGGATCTCGTAATCCAGCACCGCCGCGGTGGCCTCCGGCGTCCGGTCGGTCGGCGAGATGCCGGTCCCGCCCGTGGTCAGGATGACGTCGTAGCCGGCTGCCACGCCCTCGCGCAGCGCCTGCCCGACGGGATCCCCGTCGGGGACGACCCGGGGGCCGTCCACCTGGAAACCGAGCTTCTCCAGCGCCTCGGCCAGCAGCGGGCCGCCCTTGTCGGCGTACACGCCCTGCGAGGCCCGGTTCGAGGCCGTCACCACCAGGCCGCGCGGCGCGGGGGCCGCGGAGCCGGCAGGGGCGGCGGAGGGTTCGGCCGCCGGGGGGACGTGGCTGTGCACCTCGCCGCCGCGCGGGGCGTTCACGAGCGCGTCCAGTCGCCGGACTTGCCGCCGGTCTTCTCCTCCACCCGGACGTCCGTGATGACCGCGCCCTTGTCGACGGCCTTCACCATGTCGATCACCGTGAGCCCGGCGACCGCGACGGCGGTCAGGGCCTCCATCTCGACGCCCGTGCGGTCGGTCGTCTTCACCGTGGCGAGGATCTCGACGGCGTCGTCGGCGACCGACAGGTCGACCTTCACGCCCGACACCGCCAGCGGGTGGCAGAGCGGGATCAGGTCGGGGGTCTTCTTCGCGCCCATGATCCCGGCGATCCGCGCGGTGGCGAGGGCATCGCCCTTGGGGACGCCCTCGCCGCGCAGCAGCTCGATCACCCGGGGGGAGACGAGTACGCGGCCGCTGGCGCGGGCCGTCCGGGTGGTGACGTCCTTCTCCGAGACGTCGACCATCCGGGCCGCGCCGGCCTCGTCGATGTGGGTCAGCCTGCTCTGCGTACTCATACTCTGCGCGTCGCTTCCGTCCGGGCCCCCGAGGGGCCTGTGTGGTGCAACACGCTACCCGCACCCGCCGGTCCTCAGCTGAGCAGGACCACTTCCAGCTCGCTCCCCGGCTCCACCGAGGTGACGTCCTCCGGTACGACCATCAGCGAGTCCGCGTGGGCCAGCGCGGCGATCAGATGGGAGCCCGATCCGCCGACCGGGCTGACCGTGCCGCCCTGCGCGTCGTACTTGCCCCGCAGGAACTGGCGGCGGCCGGCCGGGGAGCCGAGCGCCTTGTCGGCCTTGAGCACCGCCCGTACGGTCGGCCGGCCCACCTCGGACTCCGGCAGGCCCATGAGGGCGCGGATCGCGGGCCGCACGAACAGCTCGAAGGAGACGTACGAGGACACCGGGTTGCCGGGCAGCGCCAGCAGCGGGGTGTGGTCCGGGCCGATGGTGCCGAAGCCCTGCGGCTTGCCGGGCTGCATGGCGAGCTTGCGGAAGTCGATCCCGCCGCCGTCGATGTCCCCGGCGGCCGCGTCGCCCGCGGACACCGCGGTCAGCGCCTCCTTGACGACGTCGTACGCCCCGACGCTGACGCCGCCGGTGGTGACCAGCAGGTCGGCCCGGATCAGCTGGTCCTCGATCGTGGCGCGCAGGGTGTCGGCGTCGTCCGCGACGGCCCCGACCCGGTAGGCGATGGCCCCGGCGTCCCGTGCGGCCGCGGCCAGCGCGAAGCTGTTGGAGTCGTAGATCGTCCCGGCGGCCAGCGACTCGCCCGGCTGGACCAGCTCGCTGCCGGTGGACAGCACGACCACGCGCGGGCGCGGCCGCACCCGTACGGTGCCGCGCCCGATGGCGGCCAGCAGGGCGATCTGCGGCGGCCCGAGGACCGTGCCGGCCGCCAGGGCCAGGTCGCCGGCCTGTACGTCGCTGCCCCGCGAGCGGACGTGCGCCCGCGCCTCGGCCGCGCGGTGCACCCGCACCTCGCCGCCCGCGCCCTCGGGGGCGGCGCTGGCCGGGGTCATCCCGGAGGCCGCGCCTTCACCCGTACCGCCGTCGGTCCACTCGACCGGTACGACGGCTTCGGCACCGGGCGGCAGCGGGGCGCCGGTCATGATGCGGGCGGCCTCGCCGGGGCCCACGGTGGGCAGCTCGCCGCTGCCCGCCGCGACGTCCCCGATGACCGTCAGCACCGCGGGGAACTCCTCGCTCGCACCCTGGACGTCGGCCGTACGGACGGCGTAGCCGTCCATGGAGCTGTTGTCGAAGGGCGGGAGGGCGACGGGCACGGTGACGTCCTCGACCAGGACACAGCCCTGGGCGTCCAGCAGCTGGAGCTCGATGGGCTCCAGCGGCCGGACGGTGGCGAGGACGTCCGCGAGGTGCTCGTCCACGGACCACAGACGGTGGCCGGTGTCCTGCGGTGCGGAACTGGTCAAGGTGCTACATCTCCTCCGTGACGTAACGGTGAAGCCAGGTGCGGAACTCCGGGCCCAGGTCCTCACGCTCACACGCGAGGCGGACGATGGCCCGCAGGTAGTCGCCGCGGTCGCCGGTGTCGTAGCGGCGGCCCCGGAAGACCACTCCGTGCACCGGACCGCCGATGGTCTCGTCGGCGGCCAGCTTCTGCAGGGCGTCGGTGAGCTGGATCTCCCCACCTCGGCCCGGCTCGGTCTCCCGCAGTATGTCGAAGATCGCGGGGTTGAGGACGTAACGTCCGATGACCGCGTAGTTGCTGGGGGCGTCCTCGGGCTCCGGCTTCTCGACGAGGCCGGTGATCCGGACCACGTCCTCCTCGCCGGTGGCCTCGACGGCGGCGCAGCCGTAGAGGTGGACGCTGGCCGGGTCCACCTCCATGAGGGCGATGACGGTGCCGCCGGTGCGGGCGTAGATGTCCGACATCTGACGCAGCAGCGGGTCGCGCGGGTCGATCAGGTCGTCGCCGAGCAGGACGGCGAAGGGCTCGCGGCCGACGTGCGGCTCGGCGCACAGCACGGCGTGGCCGAGGCCTCGCGGGTCGCCCTGGCGGACGTAGTGCATGGTGGCCAGGTCGCTGGATTCCTGGACCTTCTTCAGCCGGTCGTCGTCGCCCTTGGCGATGAGGGCCGACTCCAGCTCGTAGTTCCGGTCGAAGTGGTCTTCCAGCGCACGCTTGTTACGCCCAGTGATCATCAGTATGTCGTCGAGCCCGGCCGCCACGGCCTCCTCGACCACGTACTGGATGGCCGGCTTGTCCACAACGGGGAGCATTTCCTTCGGGGTCGCCTTGGTCGCCGGAAGGAAGCGAGTGCCGAGGCCAGCAGCCGGAATCACGGCCTTCTTGATCACGGGGTGCAACATAGTCATGCCCCGAACGATAGTGGGTCCTGCCGAACGCCAGCCCAGATCCCGGTAGGTAGGTCCACTTATGTGCCGATTTCACGACGAGATTTGAATCCCCTGTGACAGAGAACCCGCGCCCCGTCTCCGCCAAGGCGCAGCTGCGCCGAGAACTCCTCGCCGCCCGCCGCGCCTTGTCCCCCGAGACCTGCAGTACGGCGGCCACCGCGCTCGCCGTCACCGCACTGGACCTGCCCGAACTGGCCGACGCCCGCACGGTCGCGGCGTACGTCTCCGTCGGCACGGAGCCCGGCACCCGCGCCCTGCTCGACGCCCTGCGCTCGGCCGGCAAGCGGGTGCTGCTCCCCCTGCTGCTGCCCGACAACGACCTCGACTGGGCGGCGTACGAGGGTCCGGGCAGCCTCGCCGAGGCCGCGCACCCGGGGAAGATGCGGCTGCTGGAGCCGACCGGACCGGCGCTCGGGCCGGACGCGGTGACGGCGGCCGACGCCGTACTGCTGCCCGGGCTCGCGGTGGACGCGCGCGGGATGCGCCTGGGCCGCGGCGGGGGCTCGTACGACCGGGTCCTGGAGCGGCTGGAGCGCGCCGGGGCGGATCCCGCGCTGGTCGTGCTCCTCTACGACGACGAGGTGGTCGCGCGGGTCCCGGAGGAACCGCACGACCACCCCGTTCAGGCGGTGGCCACCCCGTCGGGGGTGGTCCGTTTCACGGCTTCAGCGTGAGGGTGTCGACCGTGGCCTTGTCGACCGCGTCCTTCCCGAAGGGCCAGTCGAGCAGTTCGCCCTTGGCCCACATCGTCGTCTGGTCCGTGTAGTTGCCGTTGTACGCGTGACCCGAGGCGCCCGTCAGGTTGATCCAGCGGGACTTGTCGAGGTCGTTGAGGTTGACGACCATCCGCATCGACGGCACCCAGGTGACCCCGTAGCCGCTGGAGGCGTTCCACCCGGTCGCGTTGACGGTGGCCTCGCCGCCGCCCAGGTTCCACGGGCCGCGGTTGAGGAGCCACTGCATGAAGCCGGGGCCCTCCTTGCCGATGGTCTGGTTCTTCAGCGTCAGCTGGTGCAGCCGGCCCCAGCTCCAGGTGGACTGGTCCTTGCCGAGCTTGGCGGTCAGCTCCCACCGGGCGTCGTGCATGGCCCGGGCGAACAGCTCGTCGCGGGTGGCGGTCGCCGGCTGGGTGAAGCCCTTCTTGGGCGAGGACCACCACTGCGACTTCTCGTCCTTGACCAGGCGGCGGACCACCTCGAACCAGCGGTCGCCGCCGTCCGGCTGCGCCGAGTCGGGGCCGCGGGTACCGCATTCGCGGACCACTTCGGCGAGCTCGTCGGCCGGGCCCCTGCTGTCGGCGCGGACGTTCATGCAGCTGCCCTCGATGCGCAGCTCCTTGGGCATCTTGTCGCCGAAGGCCAGCTTGAGGATGTTGCGCCAGACCGCGTTGAAGTAGGCGGCGGCCGCCGAGTCGGGCTCCTGGGTGTAGTTCCATCCGTCCAGGAGCTTCTGCGCGGAGCGCACGTCCGGGTCGGAGACCTCGATCTTGGCCAGCATCGGGGTCAGCAGCGCGGCGATCTCGCTGCTGTTGTCCATCTGCATGGCCCGCATGTCGTCGGTCGAGATCTTGCCGCTGTCCTTGATCTTCGCCTCGATGAGGTCGTTGATCCGCTGGCTGCGGGCGCCGTAGCCCCAGTCGGTGGTCAGCATGTAGGGGTACTTGCCCGAGCCGGTGCCGGACTCCACGACCGCCTGGTTGGCGGTGACGATGTAGCCGCGGGACGGGTTGAAGTCCCAGGGCATCTCGTTCTGCGGGATGTATCCGGCGTTGCCGTCCTTGCCGCCCTTCCAGGCGTACTTGGAGTCCCAGCCGGGGGCCGGCATGCGGCCGTCGCCCTGGCTGCGGACCGGGATCCGGCCGGGGGCCTGGTAGCCGATGTTGCCCTTGCCGTCGGCGTAGATCAGGTTCTGGGAGGGGACCTCGAAGTCCGCGGCCGCCTCCCGGAAGGACTTGAAGTCCTTGGCCTTGTCCAGCTTGAAGACCGCGTCCATCGACTTGCCCGCGTCCAGGGCGGTCCAGCGCAGGGCGACGGCGTAGCCGTTGCCGCGGTCGGGGGCCGAGCTGCCCACCGGGGCGCGGGCGCCGACCGTGGCGAGGTCGTCGCTGCGGTCGGAGACCAGCGGGCCGTTGTTCGTGGTGCGGACGGTCATCTTCTTGCTGGCGCCGCCCGCGACCTTGATGACCTCTTCGCGGGTCTCGAAGGGGACCACCCTGTTGTCGTAGACGTAGCCCTCGGGCTTCACCTGCTCCAGGTAGAGGTCGGTGACGTCCGCGCCGAGGTTGGTCATGCCCCAGGCGATGTCGGCGTTGTGGCCTATGACCACGCCGGGCATGCCGGAGAAGGTGTAGCCCGCCACGTCGTACTGGCACTGGGGCGAGGCCGTGCGGCAGTGCAGGCCCATCTGGTACCAGACCGAGGGCAGCTGCGGGGACAGGTGCGGGTCGTTCGCGAGCAGCGGCTTGCCGGTGGTCGTGTAGCGGCCGGAGATCACCCAGGAGTTCGATCCGATGCCGCTGCCGTTGGGGCCGAGGATCGCGGGGATCTCGTCCAGGGTCTTGGCGAGGGAGGTCAGCTGGGTGCGCAGGCCCACGGTCGCGCCCTGGGCGGTGGCGTTGTCGGCGAGGCCGGACGCGGTGCTGGTGGCGGTGCCGGTGCCCGTTCCCGTGGAGGTCTGGGAGCCCGTGGCGGAGGCGGAGCCGCCGCCCGTCGAACCGGAGCCGCCGGAGCCGCCGGGGCTCTGGGGCGCGTACTTGCCGCCCTCGACCTTGCCGCCCTCGACGATCGGCTTGTTCCGGTCGAAGGGGTACGGCGGGTAGAGCTCGTCGATCTGCGCCTGCGAGAGCTTGCTCGACATCAGCGCGCGGTCGATCTCGTCCTGCATGTTGCCGCGCAGGTCCCACGCCATCGCCTTGAGCCAGGCCACCGAGTCCACCGGCGACCACTGCTCGGGCTGGTAGTCGTCGCTGAGCTTGAGGGCGGCGTGCTCGACGGAGAGGTCCTTGCCGGACTTCCCCTTCAGGTACGCGTTGACCCCGTCGGCGTAGGCCTGGAGGTTCTTCTTCGTCTCTTCCGAGAGCTTCTTGTCGTACTCGGTCTGGGCGACCTGGCGCCAGCCCAGCGTGCGCAGGAAGGCGTCGGTCTCGACCTGGCCGGAGCCGAACATCTCCGAGAGCCGCCCCGACGTCATGTGACGGCGAACGTCCATCTCCCAGAACCGGTCCTGCGCGTGCACGAAGCCCTGTGCGCGGAAGAGGTCGTCGTCGTTGTCGGCGTAGAGCTGGGGAATGCCGTGGGCGTCGCGTTTGACCTCGACGGTCCCGGTGAGGCCCGGCACCTTGAGAGAGCCGGTGGTCTGGGGGAAGGAGGCGCGCACGCTGTCGACGCCCCAGTACGCCCCGTAGCCGAGGCCCGCGAAGAGAGCCAGGACCAGGACGAGCACGATCAGACGGGCGCGTCGTCCCTTCTTCTTGACGGGAGGAGCGGTTTCGTTGGCGGGCATCGCTGTCCTTAGAGGGGCAGGGTGGTCCTGGGAGTGCTGGGAGCAACCATAGGCGCAGGACCGTACCCGTTGATCCGCCAGGGTGGAGAGCCGGATTCGGCGGGACGCGGACCGGCATCCGAGGACAGGGCCGAACATGCGTTTCACAATGTGGTTATCACGTAAAAACTCCGTCAAAGATTAGGTAAGGTAACGAAGTACTTGCCGACATATGCCACCGGCGGACGGATCCGTCGGCGCGCTTTGAGGAAAGGGCCGCCCGCTGACTGTCCACACGCTCAATGAGCTTCTGCTGGTCTGCTCGCTCGTGCTGCTCATCGCCGTCGCGGCGGTACGCATCTCTTCACGCAGCGGCCTCCCCAGCCTGCTCATCTACCTCGGCATAGGCATCGCGATAGGCCAGGACGGCATCGGGCACGTCGTATTCGACAACGCCGAGCTGACGCAGGTCATCGGCTACGCCGCACTCGTCGTGATCCTCGCCGAGGGTGGTCTGGGCACCAAGTGGAAAGAGATCAAACCGGCCCTGCCGGCCGCGATCGTGCTGTCGCTGGTGGGCGTCGCGGTCAGCGTCGGCGTCACGGCCGCGGGGGCGCACTACCTCGTCGGACTGGACTGGCGCCAGGCACTGCTGATCGGCGCGGTCGTCTCGTCGACCGACGCGGCCGCCGTCTTCTCCGTCCTGCGCAAGGTCCCCCTCCCCTCCCGGATCACGGGCGTCCTGGAAGCGGAGTCCGGCTTCAACGACGCCCCCGTCGTCATCCTCGTCGTGACCTTCTCCACCACCGCCGGACCGGTGGACGACTGGTACGTCCTCGTCGGCAAGATCGCCCTTGAGCTGGCGATCGGCGTCGCGATAGGCCTGACCGTCGGCTTCCTCGGCGCGTACGGCCTGCGGCACGTGGCACTGCCCGCCTCCGGCCTCTACCCGATCGCCGTGATGGCGATCGCCGTGGCCGCGTACGCGGCCGGCGCGCTGGCGCACGGCTCCGGCTTCCTCGCCGTGTACCTGGCGGCGATGGTGCTCGGGAACGCGAAGCTCCCCCACTGGCCGGCCACCCGGGGGTTCGCGGACGGCCTCGGCTGGATCGCGCAGATCGGCATGTTCGTCCTGCTCGGCCTGCTGGTCACGCCGCACGAGCTGGTCAACGACTTCTGGCCCGCCGTGGTCATCGGGCTGGTGCTGACGATGCTGGCGCGGCCGCTGGAGGTCTTCGTCAGCCTGCTGCCCTTCCGGATTCCGTGGCGGGAGCAGGTCCTGATGTCGTGGGCGGGCCTGCGCGGCGCCGTGCCCATCATCCTGGCGACCATCCCGATGGTGTCCGGGATCGAGGGCAGCGACCGCGTCTTCAACATCGTCTTCGTGCTCGTCGTCGTCTACACCCTGGTGCAGGGGCCGACGCTGCCCTGGCTGGCGCGCAAGCTCAGGCTCGGGGAGTCGGAGGAGACCGCTTCCGACCTCGGCATCGAGTCGGCTCCGCTGGAGAAGCTGCGCGGACACCTCCTCTCCTTCGCGATCCCGCCGGCCTCGCGCATGCACGGCGTCGAGGTCAGCGAGCTGCGGCTGCCGCCCGGGGCTTCGGTCACGCTGGTGGTCCGGGACGCGAAGAGCTTCGTACCGATGCCGTCGACCGTGCTGCGGCGCGGGGACGAGCTGCTGGTGGTGGCCACGGATCCGGTGCGGGACGCGGCCGAGGCGCGACTGCGGGCGGTGGCCCGGGGCGGAAAGCTGGCCGGGTGGCTGGGGACGGGCGGGGACGGGTCTCCGCGATCCCGGAGCTGACATCCGGAATCGGACAACACCCGGAATCGGACATTCCGATAGAGGAACAGTTTAGAGCGGCGTTCTAATTCGGCCATTTTCGGTGCACTCTGAACTGCTTTGCCCCTGTTTACCGGGGCCTGGGATGGCGAAGCTCCCGTTAATCGCAGGTGAAGACACACCTTGTCACCGTAATCACAGGGCGTGGTAATGCATCCCCCTGTACGATGAAGGCACACCAGATCGAACCAACTCTGCCTGACGCAGAGCTGGCGCGACCGCAAAGCGGCCGTGGCACCCTCCCGCAGTGGGCGCCCAGGTATCACTCGGTTCTGCGCAAGAGGACAGCTCTCGGGGCTCCCACATGTACGGGTGCGGCCGCTCACAAGGCGAAGCACCGTCCGCAGACGGGGACGCTCTACCAGGCAGCGGAAAGGCAAGGCCGTGACATCCGCGGTCACGACCGACACGTCCGCCCGCCCCGGCTACGGGCAGCTGCTGCGCACACCCGGCGCCCTCGGCTTCGTACTCCCCGGCTTCGCCGCCCGGCTCCCCTTCGGCATGCTGACCATCGGCATGCTGCTGCTCATCCAGCACACCACCGGTTCCTACGGCAGCGCCGGCATCGTCGCCGCCGTCACCGGCGTCTCGATGGCTCTGTCCGCCCCGCTGATGGGCATCTTCACCGACCGCTTCGGCCAGAGCGCCGTCCTGGTCCCCGTCGTGCTCACGCACGCCGCCTCCGTCAGCGGCCTGGCGGCGCTCGCCCTGCTGGACGCGCCGGTCTGGGCGCTGGCGCTCGCCGCCGTACCCGCCGGCGCCTCGGTACCGCAGGTCGGACCGATGGTCCGGGCGCGCTGGGCCGCCAAGCTGGAGGGCTCGCCCCTGCTGCCGACGGCCGCCGCCTTCGAGTCCGTCACCGACGAGTTCACCTTCGTCGTCGGCCCGGTCCTGGCGACCGCGCTGTGCACCGGCGTCCACCCGGCCGCCGGCCTGGTCACCGAGGCCACGCTGACGCTCTTCGGCGGTCTGCTCTTCGCGGCCCGGCGGGCCACCCAGCCCAAGCCGCACGCCCCGTCGGCCGCCGGCGAGAAGCGCGCCTTCGCGCTGTCCTTCCCGGGCCTGCGCGTCCTGATCTTCGCCTTCCTCGGGATCGGCGCCGTCTTCGGCGGCATGCAGGTCTCGCTGGCCGCCTTCTCCAACGAGATCGGCAACCCCGGCGCCAACGGCCTGCTCTACGGCGTCTTCGCGGCCGGCAACATGATCGCCGGCATCGCGATGGGTGCCGTCGCCTGGAAGATCGGCCCGCGTCGCCGCCTGATCCTCGGCTACATCGGCCTCACCGCCGCCGCGTCCGTGCTGTGGGCCGCCCACTCGATGATCCTGCTGGGCCCGCTCGGCCTGGTCGTCGGCCTGTTCATCGCCCCCGCCCTGATCACCGGCTACACGATGGTCGAGCAGCTGGTCCCGGCCAACGCCCGGACCGAGGCGTTCACCTGGCTGACCGGTTCCATCGCCTTCGGGCAGGCCATCGCGGTCACCCTGGCCGGCCGCCTGACGGACGCGCACGGGTCCTCGTACGGCTTCCTGGTGCCGATGGGTGCCACGGCGCTCGCGCTGGCCACGCTGCTGGCGCTGCGCGCGAAGCTGGCGCCGAAGGCTCCGAGCCGGGTCGTGAACGCGTCCGCGCCGGCCGGCGCCGCTGCTGCAGAGGCCGCCGCCCCTACCGAGGCCGCCACCGCGGCCGAGGCGCCGAGCACCGCCCCGCGTACCGCGCGGACCGCCTCGCCGGCCGCCCGGAACCGCGTGAACGAGCGTGGGATGGGTCACCGCGTGCCGGTGACGGTGGACTGATCGACCGGAATACGTCACCATGGAGCGTCGTTAGCACTCATTGAGTCAGAGTGCCAGGAGGATATTCGTGCCGACCTACCAGTACCAGTGCACCGAGTGCGGTGAGGGCCTTGAGGCCGTGCAGAAGTTCACCGATGACGCACTGACCGTGTGCCCGAGTTGTGACGGACGCCTGAAGAAGGTGTTCTCCGCGGTCGGCATCGTCTTCAAGGGCTCCGGTTTCTACCGGAACGACAGCCGTGGCGCCTCGTCGAGCAGCACGCCTGCCTCGAAGCCGGCCTCGTCGTCCACGACGACGGCTGCCGCCGCCCCCGCCGCAGCGTCCTCCTCGACGTCGTCGAGCACGGGCAGCAGCTCGACCTCGGCCGCCTGACCGTTTCCCCCTAGGCCCCGCCCGCCCTGACCGGCAGCGGGGCCTTCGGCATGCCCGGTTAGGGTGGGCCGCATGGTGAACGCAGAGATCGGTGTCATTGGCGGTTCGGGCTTCTACTCGTTCCTGGAGGACGTCTCCGAGATCCAGGTGGAGACCCCGTACGGGCCCCCGAGCGACTCCCTGTACGTGGGTGAGCTGGCCGGCCGCCAGGTGGCCTTCCTGCCCCGGCACGGGCGCAGCCACACCGTCCCGCCGCACAAGATCAACTACCGGGCCAACCTGTGGGCCCTGCGTTCGGTCGGCGTCCGCCAGGTACTCGGCCCGTGCGCGGTCGGCGGCCTGCGGGCCGAGTACGGTCCGGGCACGCTGCTCGTACCCGACCAGCTGGTCGACCGTACGAAGTCCCGGGCGCAGACCTTCTTCGACGGGGAGCCGCTGCCCGACGGCAGCGTCCCGAACGTCGTGCACACCACCTTCGCGGACCCGTACTGTCCGGTGGGGCGCGAGGTGGCGCTGGCGGCGGCACGGGAACGGGACTGGGAGCCGGTGGACGGCGGCACCATGGTCGTCATCGAGGGGCCGCGCTTCTCCACGCGCGCCGAGTCGCGGTGGCACGCGGCGGCGGGCTGGTCGGTGGTCGGCATGACGGGGCACCCGGAGGCGGTCCTCGCTCGCGAGCTGGGGCTCTGCTACACCTCGATGGCGCTGGTCACGGACCTGGACGCGGGCGCGGAGACCGGTGAGGGCGTGTCGCACACGGAGGTCCTGAAGGTCTTCGGCGAGAACGTCGGCCGCCTGCGCGAGGTGCTCTTCGACGCGGTGGCGGCCCTGCCGGCGACGGAATCCCGCGCCTGCCTGTGCACGCACGCCCACGACGGCTGGGACCTGGGCATCGAGCTGCCTTAGCGGAGGCTTTGTCAGCGCCTCGGCCTAGCCTCCACGCATGGGGAATTCAGGGGGGACGGCCGTGGCCCGCGCCACGGTGGAGGAGCTGCGGGAGTTCGCGGCCGAGGCCGGGTTCGGTGCGGCCGGGGGCGGTGAGGAAGCCGCTGAGCTGGGCGGAGGCTGGGTGATGTTGCACGTCGCCGATCAGCCGGCCGGCGGGGCCGCGGCACTGTCGCGACGGACCGGGGCGCCGGTGATCACGGTGGCCTACCTCGACAGCGACGTCGGCTTCGTCGAGGCCGCCACGTTCGCCGGCGGTCACTGGAAGGCCCTGCTGAACCGGGACACGGCACAGGACTACGGGATACCGCTCGACCGGTTCCCCGTCCAGCCGGCCCTTGAGGGCGCGCTCGACTGGGCGGCGGCCGCCGGTCTGACCGCCGACCCGGCGGGAGTCCGGACCGCCCTCACCGGCTCCGAGCCCTTCGCGGAGGACCTCGCCGACCGGCTGCTCACGGCCCTCGGCCTGGACCTCGCGTGATCGGATCCCGCGCCTTCCCGCACGTTCCCGGGGAAGCGGCGGCCACGACAATGGCGACGTGAACACCGAGAACCGGATCATCGTCGCCCTCGACTTCGACGACCACGCGGCCGCGGAGACACTCGTCGCGCGGCTCGGCGACACCTGCGGCCACTACAAGGTCGGCCTGGAACTGCTCACCAGCGCGGGCCCCGGGCTCGTCCGGGACCTCGCCGCCCGGGGGTACGAGGTCTTCCTCGACCTGAAGCTCTTCGAGATACCCCACTCCGTGGCCGGCGCGGTCCGGGTGGCGGGCACGCTGGGCGCGTCGATGGTGACCGTGCACGCCATGGGCGGTACGGGCATCCTGACGGCGGCGGTCGAAGCGGCGCGGGAGTTCCCCGGGCTGAAGGTGCTCGCGCTGACCGTGGTCACGAGCATGACCGCGAGCGACCTCGCCGACGTCGGCGTCGTCGCCGCGAGTACCGACGAACAGGTGCTGCGCCTGGGTCGGCTCGCGGTGGCCGCCGGCTGCGACGGACTCGTCGCCTCGCCCCGGGAAGCCGGCGCCTTGCGTGCCGCCCTGGGACCGGAGCCGCTGATCGTCACCCCGGGGGTGACGATGCCGGGCGGGGCCGGGGGCGGGCACGCGCGGGGCGGGACGCCGGGAGCGGCCTTCGGGGCGGGGGCGTCGCACATCGTGGTCGGGCGATCGGTGACGCGGGCGGCGGACCCGGTGGCGGCGCTGGAGCGGATCCGGGCGGGCCTCTGAACCCTTGCGGGTGACGCCGTCGTCCACAACCTGGGGATCGTCCACAGGGCGGAGCGGGATCCGGCGGGAGGCCGGATCGTGAGGTGTGTCCGGGCGCAAGGTCCGGGCACAGCGACTCACTCCGTCTGGTGGTGGCCCTCATGTCCCGTACGCCCACGCCCTCTTCGGCATCTTCCCCGGCTTCACCCTCGGCTTCTCCCTCGGCGCCCTCTTCGAGTTCCTCCTCGTCGTCCGTTCCTGTCTTCCCTTCCGCGTGCTCGTCCGCGTGTCCCCCCGCGCGGCCGGTCCCGCCGTTTCCCCCGCTGCGGGTCGGACGGGGCGGGGACCGGCTGCGCAGGGCCCTGCGGCGCCGGCGGCGGGCCGTCTCGGCCGGGCTGGCGGTCGCGGCGGCGGCACTGGCCGTCGGCGGGACGGAGGCTCAGGCCTCGCGGGGCGCCGCGCCCGCGGCGGTACGGGTCTCCCCGGAGCCGGCGCAGCAGCCCGCGGCGGTGCGGATGGTGTCGGCCCCGGTGCGCATCGCGGACGCGGCGACGGTGCGGCTGCTGCGGCCCGGGGACCGCGTCGACGTGGTCGCGGCGGAGCGCGCCGGACCGCCCAGGGTGGTGGCCGAGGGGGCCCGGGTTGCCGAACTGCCCGATCCCGACCAGGGTGTTGGGGACGGTGGGGCGCTCGTGGTCCTGTCCGTGCCCCGGGATACCGCACGCGCGCTCGTGGGGGTGGGCACGACGGCCCGACTGGCGGTGACGTTGTGTTGATTCCCACATGCGGGCAGTCAAGTCGCCTCAGGGTGGGGGCCGATTGGACACGCCGCGCCCGGACTGCCGTAGCTTTCGGAACCGTTGGCTCCGTGTTCGGCACATGCGAAGAAAGGCTCAGTGGTGAGCGAGAAGAAGAAGGAGAGCGTCCTGGCGGGCTTCAAAGCCTTCCTGATGCGCGGCAACGTGGTCGACCTGGCGGTGGCCGTGGTCATCGGCGCCGCGTTCACGAACATCGTGAACTCGGTGGTCAAGGGGATCATCAGCCCGGTGGTGGGCGCGGTGGGCACGCAGAGCCTGGATGGCTACAAGACGTGCATCAAGAACCCTTGCGCCATCGGCGCGGACGGCCAGCCGACGGGGGTCGAGATCCTCTGGGGCTCCGTGCTGAACGCCACGCTGACCTTCGTGATCACCGCCGCGGTCGTCTACTTCCTGATGGTGCTGCCGATGGCGAAGTACCTCGCCAAGCAGGAGGCGCGGCGCAAGGCCCGGCAGGGCGTCCAGGAGACCATGGAGATCACCGAGCTGGAGGTCCTCAAGGAGATCCGGGACGCGCTCGTCGCGCAGCGCACCAACGGTGGCGGGACCGGTTCCGCGGGTCCGCGCGACGTGTTCTAGCCGCTCCGGCCGCCCCGGCCGGTCAGATGTGGTGCGGGGGTTTCTCGTCGAGGAAGCGGGCCAGGTCGGCCGCGCTTCCGCCGGCGTGCGGCCGCTCGCCCCAGCCCCGGTCGGTGTCGTCCGACGACTGCTGGTCCAGCGGGTCGTCGAAGACCAGCCTGGGCTTCGGCCGGGGCTTGTCGGCCCCGGGCACGGGCTGCGCGGGCTGTGGGTCGGAGGCGGGGGCGGTGCTCATGCCTCCAGGGTACGGCCGCCCCCACGCGCGTTCCCGCCTCCGGCCCCGGTCGCCCGGGGGGCACCGGGGAGCCGCTGCTCGTGCGGACGGACGTGGTCACCGGTCCTTCGGGTCGAGGAGCCACAGTCCGATCACGACGACGAAGGACAGGATCAGGAATCCCGCCCCCCACCAGGCCGTGCCGGTGTTGCCCTTCATCCACTCGTTGACGGTCACGGTCAGCCCCCAGAGCTGCCCGATGACGACGGTGAGGGCCAGGGCCAGACGGGCGTTGAGCTTCGAGGACCGCTCCGGCTCCTGTTCCGTGCCGGCTCCCGGGCCGGGGCCCGTGTGCCGGATCCGCGGGTCGCCGTAGCCGCTGGTGGAGCGGATCTGCGGATACCGCTCACGCACCGGCCGGTTCAGCCGGGGCTGGGCGCTCCCGGGGTGGTAGTCGGAGAGACGGTGAAGTCGAGGGCCTCGTCCCAGGAGACCTCCCGGAACTCCTCGTCCCGGGAGCGGCGCATCAGCGGGGCCGTCAGCCGGTCGGGGTGGTTGACCTGCTGGTACGCGTTGATGCCCTTGGGGCACAGCCGCATCCGGTTGATGTCGTGGTTGCGGGGTTCCACGCCGAAGACCTTGCCGCCCTTGTCCACGCGCAGGTACATCCCGCACTGCACGCCGCAGAAGCAGCAGTGGGTGGGGACGAGGGTCTCGCCGTTCTGGTCGGCGTGCCACCGGTCGGCGGGGAAGCCGCCGGCGTCGCGGAAGTTCCGGGTGCCGGGCGGGGCGATGGACGGGTCGATGGAGACGGGCACGGGCCGGGACGCGGCCTCGTCGGGTTCGGCCGAGGTCACTTGAAGCCCTTCTTGACGCGGGTCAGGTAGGCGTTGCCGCGCAGCACCCGCTTGCAGCGCGGGCAGTACTCGGCCCAGGCGTCGAAGTCGAGCTTCAGGTCCTTCATCGTGCCGCGCAGGTTCTCCACGTACGGGGTGGTGTCGATGGGCTCCTCGCAGCGCTTGCAGGCGAAGACCTGCTCGTCCCGGCGGGCCGTGTACTTGAAGAGCTGCATGCCGACGGCTGCCGGGCGCTGGACGATGTGGAAGAACTTCCCGAACGGGATGTAGATGAGGGTGAACACCACCGACACCATGTGCAGGATCGCGAGGAACTCGTAGCCGCCGCCGTGCAGGAAGATCGACGAGAAGGTCAGCAGGAGCCCCGTCACGGAGATCACGATCAGGCAGATCAGCGGCAGCAGGTCGTAGGCGAAGCGCTGGCCGGTGATGGCGCCGCGGTCCTTCATCCGGCGCCACAGGAAGTACGAGGCCCCGGGAATGACCAGTACGGCGGCGACGTCCAGGCCGTGGAACATCGCCCAGCCCAGGAGGCTCAGCGAGTCGAAGCCGAGGACCTTGAAGCCCCAGATCCGCATCTCGTAGCCGGGGCCGGAACCGCTGTCGGAGGTGAAGGTGAACCAGCCCCAGGTCAGCGGGAAGGTGATGAGCGCGGCCAGGACGCAGCCCCAGAAGATGAGCTGGTGGGCGGCCCAGCGGGCGTGGGAGCGGGCGCCGAGGAACTTCTGGAAGCCGAGGTAGGTGGCGATCATCCTCGGCAGC
This sequence comes from Streptomyces sp. NBC_00190, assembly GCF_036203305.1. Lineage (GTDB taxonomy): Bacteria > Actinomycetota > Actinomycetes > Streptomycetales > Streptomycetaceae > Streptomyces. The sequence goes on from NZ_CP108131.1 coordinate 3,499,097, forward strand.
GCGGTGGGCGCCTTCTTGAAGTTGTCCGCCGAGAAGAGGCTGCCGACGCCTTGTCTGAAGAGGCGGCGGGCGCCGGGCGCGGAGACCCAGACCGTGTACCGGTAGGCCACGCCGAAGGCCAGGAAGACGGTGGCGACGGCGTACGGCAGCAGGGCCGAGTCGAAGTCGCGCAGCAGCCGGCTGCCCAGCACGATCGCCGCGATGAGCAGGAGCGAGACGACGGTGCCGGCCAGGGTGGCCCGGGCGGTGACGGGCCGTCGCCCCGCGGGGGCGGTTCCCGGGTCCGACGGGGTCCCGCCGGACCCGTCGGAACTGGCAGTGCCGGGGCCCCCGGGTGGCGGAGGCGGGACGTCAAGGGCTTCTGAGGGCTCGGGCACATCACCACGCTAGGCGGCATGTTCCGATTCAGCCCGTTATGCCGTATCCACGATGACGCCGAGCGGGGCCAGACGGCCCACAGCCCCCCGGGGGTCCGCCGACGGTGATTGACCCTCGACCTGGTCCAGGGCTCAGAGTTCGGGGTGTGGAGAGCGAGATGCGCAGTATCGGGGAAATGGCTCGGGACAGTGGACTGGGCGTGAGCGCCCTGCGGTTCTACGACGGTGCCGGCGTGCTCGTCCCGGCCTGGGTGGATCCGGTGAGCGGCTATCGCTGGTACGCCCCCGAGCAGCTCGGCGAGTCCCTGCTGCTGGCGCGGCTGCGCCGGGCGGGCATGCCGCTGGCGGACATCCGGCTCGTGCTGGCCGGCTGGTCCCGTGCGGACACCGACCTGGTGCGGAACCTGCTTCAGGGGCACCTGCGCCGTCTGGAACGGGGGCTGTCCGACGCCCGAGTCGAGTTCTCCACGATCCGAGCGCTACTCGAACACAGGGAGAACCCCATGACTTCGCTCCGCACCGCCTCCGTCCGGTCGGTCGTCTCCGCCCCCGAGCTGGCCGCCGCGCTGGACGCGGTCCGTTTCGCCGCCAGTACCGACCCGGAGCTGCCGATGCTCGGCGGCGTCCTGTTCGACATCGAGGGCGACGCACTCGGTGTCGTGGCCACCGACCGGTACCGGATGGCTGTCGCCCGAGCCGGTGCCGACGGGCACGGCGGTCCCCGTGTGCAGGTCATCGTGCCGTCCCCGCTCGCCGACGCGATGCGGGCGCTGCTGACCGACGACGCGTCCGTCCAGCTCACCGTCGACGGTGACCGCGTGGCCTTGGAGACCGGGAACCGCCAGGCCGCCGGCCAGTGCCTCGATCACGACTTCCCCGATTACCGTCGCCTCGTCCGCCTGCCCGCCGACCGGCGCCGAGCCGTCGTCGATGTCCGGGCGTTCCGGGAAGCGGTGGCGACCGGTCCCGTCCGCGCGAGCGAGGTGCGCGAGCAGGACGGTCCGTCGCGCGACCTCAGCGTCCTCAAGGTGACGTCCGAGGGCGCCGTCACCGTCTGCGAGGACGGTGACGCCGACCGGGACACCGTCGCCGTGAACCGGGACTTCCTGCTGGACGCCCTCACCGCCGGAGCCGCGGACCGGCTGATTCTGGAGTTCGGCGCCCCCGACGCCCCCCTGGCGATCCGCCGCACCGACACCGAGGACACGTTTTCGCTCCTGATGCCCGTCCGCCTGGCCGACTAGCAGGCCCTCTCCCGCACGGCGTCCGTCAGCGCGTCCGGCCCGGCGAAGGGCGCGTCCTCTGGTGTGCTGGCCTGTATGGCCTACACCCCCATGACCGCCCGCAGCCGCGACGAGGACCACCGCGCGTCCACCCCGCTGGAGCTGTTCTTCGACCTCTGTTTCGTCGTCGCGATCGCGCAGGCCGGAGCCCGGCTGGTGCACGCGCTGGCGGAGGGCCATCCCGGCGCCGGAGTGATCGGCTACTTCTTCGTCTTCTTCGGCGTGTGGTGGGCGTGGATGAACTTCACTTGGTTCGCCTCCGCCTACGACGTCGACGACGTGCCGTACCGGATCGCGACCCTCGTGCAGATCGCCGGCGTGCTCGTCTACGCGGCCGGGGTGGGCCAGGCCTTCGACGAGAACGACTGGACGGTCGCCGTCATCGGCTACGTCATCATGCGCGTCGCCCTGACGGCGCAGTGGCTGCGGGCCGCCGCCGGGGAGAGCGGCGAGGCACGGTCGGCGGCGCTGAAGTACGCGGCCGGGCTGGTGATCTGCCAGGTCGGCTGGGTGTCGCTGCTGTTCGTCCCGGACGACGCCAAGCGCTGGCTGTTCCTGATCCTGGCCGCCGCCGAGCTGATCGTCCCGGTGATCGCCGAGCACGGGCACCAGACGCCCTGGCACGCGCACCACATCGTGGAGCGGTACGGCCTGTTCACCATCATCGTGCTGGGCGAGACGATCGCCGCGAGCACGGTGGCGGTACAGTCGGCGATCAGCGAGCACGAGGAGCTGGGGCACTTGCTGCCCATCGCGGCCGGCGGACTGCTGATCGTCTTCGCCGCGTGGTGGATCTACTTCGCGGTGCCGATGCACGAGCACCTGACCTCGAACCGCGAGGCCATCCCTTGGGGTTACGGCCATCTGCTGATCTTCGCCTCGGGTGCGGCGATCGGTGCCGGCATCGAGGTCGCGGTCGAGCACACGGTGGGCAAGGCCCACATCTCGCAGCTGTCCGCCAACGCGGCCGTCACCGTCCCGGCCGCGCTCTTCCTGTTCATGGTCTGGCTGCTGCACTCCCGCCACTTCAAGCGGGGACCCGCCCAGCAGCTGACCATCCCGCTCTCCGCCGCCGCGATCCTCGCCTGCACCTGGACGGGCTCGTACGCGGTCCTCTACGCGGGCCTGGTCGCGACGGCCACGGTGGCGATCGGCGTCACCCTGGCCGCCAGGTCCGACTCGGCCTGACGCACGGGGCTCCGGGGCAGCGCCCGGCAACGGCGCCGCCCCGAACCCGTCACTCCCGCACCACCGCCGCCGTTCTCCAGCGCAGAACGACGCGCAGCAACTGGAGGCATGCCATGACACTCCCCGCACAACGCCAAGGCACCGGCCCCGGAGGGGAGCTGGCCGAGCCGGGCTTCTGGCAGCAACCCCCCTCGCACCGCCTGGCGGCCTTCGCCCGCCTGCGCGCCCTCGACTCCCCCGTCTTCGTACCCGAAGGGAGCGGCCACTGGGCTCTGGTCCGCCACGCCCAGGTGCAGGAGGCGAGCCGGCTGCCCAAGGTCTTCGCCAGCGCCCCCGGCGTCACCACCCCCGAACCCGCCCGCTGGGTCCGCGCCCTGTTCGGGGACTCGATGGTCAACCTGGACGGCCCCGACCACGCCCAGCTGCGCAAGATCGTGCAGCGTGCCTTCACGCCCCGCCTGCTGGCGGCCGCCGAGGAGGACATCCACGCGGTGGCGGCCCGCATCGTGGACGACGTACTCGCGGACGAGCCCGACGAGTTCGTCTCGGCGGTGGCCTCCCGGCTGCCCCTGGAGGTCATCTGCAACATGATGGGCATCCCGGAGCACTTCCGTGCGGAGATCGCCGACCGCGTCAACCACGCCTCCGAGAACATCGGCGTGGAGCGCGGACTGGCCGCCCGGCTGCGGATGCCCGGGCGCGGCCTGCGGGCGCTCGCCAGGATGCAGCGGATGGTGGCCGGCATCGGACGGGAGCGGCGCAAGAACCCCACGGACGACCTGATCTCGGCTCTGGTGTGCGCGAACGTCGACGGCCAGGCCCTCGGTGCCCGCCAGCTCGGCGCCTTCTTCTCGCTCCTGATGGTGGCCGGGGTGGAGACGACCCGCAACGCGATCACGCACGGGCTGACCCTGCTGACCGACAACCCGGACCAACGCGACCTGCTGCTCTCGGACTTCGAGAAGTACGCGGACGGCGCGGTGGACGAGATGATCCGCCACTCGACGCCGATCATCCAGTTCCGCCGGACGGTGGCCGCCGAGCACACCCTGGACGGGCACCTGTTCAGGCCCGGCGACAAGGTGGTCCTGTACTACGCCTCCGCCAACCGCGACGAGGCGGTCTTCCCGGACCCCGACGCCTTCGACATCACCCGCTCGCCCAACCCGCACCTGGGCTTCGGCGGCGGCGGTCCGCACTTCTGCCTGGGCGCGCACCTGGCCCGGGTGGAGATGAAGGCCCTCTTCCGCGAGCTGCTGACCCGCCCGGTGGGGCTGCGCGCGGTGGGACTGCCCGATCTGGCCGGGTCGAACTTCGACAACCGGGTCCGCTCGCTCAAGTTCGCCTTCGAACGGCCCTGAACAGGAGCCGGGCGCGGAATCCCGGACACGGGAACCCGTGGGCCCGGGCACACGGAACCGGCCACCGGGCAGGCTGGGAGCCCGGCGGCCGGAGCGAGGGGGCGGCAGGCCCGGTACGCGCCTACTGCTGCAGGCTCTGCACCGTGATGACGCAGTGGGCGCTGCTGGTCAGCACTTCCTCGTCACCCGCGAACGCCTGGAGGACCTCGGCCGACACCGGCTGCCCCGGGACGGCTTCGGCCCAGGGCCGCGTGGCGAAGAGGAAGTACGCTTGGCCGCTCTCGCGGGCCGCGGCGACCCACTCGTCCGGGGCGGTGCAGGTCGCGTTCAGCCCGGGCAGGGTGAGCGCGATCTGGTTGCCCGCGAGCAGGATCTGCACCGCGAAGGTGCGCGGGCTGCGGGTGCCGTCCATGACCACGTCGCCGATGGGCAGGCCGATCTCCTCCAGGAGCCCGCGGGCAGCCTCCCCGCTGGCCTTCTCGCCCTTCGGGCCGTCGCCGAGGGTGTAGGCGAGGAGGTACGGGATGTCGTGGCCTTCGGAGGGGTCGCCGATCCAGGCGAGCACCGAAAGGGTGCCGAGCACGGACCGGTCGATTTCGGCTTGAGTAGAAGTCATGCGCCGCACCCTAGTGGTCTGATGCCCGGCCCTTTCACGGCCTTTCACCCGGGCGGGCTAGACGTGGGCTAGACGGCCCAGAATCCCGATCCGGAATTCGCCTGCATGTTCGCGTCCTGGTACTGGAGGCGCACAATGCGCGCGTTTTCCGGGATTTCGAACACCACCCATCCCTCGGCCCGCTCACCGACCGCGAGGGAATCGAAGACGAGTGGTTTGCCGGTCGTCAGTTCACCGGTGGGCACCACCGGGTGGCGCTGCCCCGCGCTGTCGTGCGCCCACATGCGTCCGAGCGCCCCGTACGAGGCCCCGCCCACGTTGACGAACGACATCGACGCGGCCACCCAGCGCTTGCCGGCCGGCGGGGCGAAGTTCTTCTCCACGCTGACCGCGGGGTCCACGTACGCGCCCAGTACGGCCTGCAGGTGCCGGCCGATCTGGTCACCGTGCACCCGCACGGCTTCACCCACATGGGCATCCTTCGCCCCGGTCCGTACGGGAGCCTCCTCCGCACCGGGCGCCCCGTCGTCCATCACACCGCCGTCCACGGGGACGGGGGGCGCCGCGGCGGGCGCGAGCGAGGCCCCCTCGGGCGCACTCTGGCAGGCCGTGGCGCCCAGCAGGAGGAGCGGGAGGAGAGCGGCGGCGAGGACGGGACGGCGGAGCGCGGAACGGACCGGGAGCCGGGCGGGAAAACGGGCGGGAACGGCGGACTGGCGCATGCGGGATCCCTTCGGGGGATGTATTTCGGTCAGTCTCACGCGCCCGAGCGGGCAATTGCACACACCGACACGAGCGTGGGAAGAGAGTTGCCGCCCATATGCCAGCACAATGCGTTCCGGCGGATCACCGCCCCCGCTTCCACCAGGAGGAACAATGCGCACCATCGGCCGCCGGCTGACCCTGACCGCCTTCTCCGCACTGACCGCCGCCACGGTATTCACCGGCTCGGCACAGGCCACCGTTTTCGACCAGGGAATTTCCGTACGGCCGTATGGTCACATTTCCGAGGACGGCACGGTCACCCTTTTCGGCACCTACCACTGCAACGCCCCGTCACCCAAGGGGACGAAGCTGCAGATCTCGGCCGCCGTCGTCCAGGACGGCACCCGGCTCGCCTTCGGCGGCGGCGAGGCGGACTGCGACGGGCAGGAGCACAAGTGGCAGGCCTCCGGCTCGCTCCGGTTCACCCCGGACGTCCACCCCGGCCCGGCGCTCGCCGAGGCCCAGCTCAACGAGATCCACTTCTCGGGCCTGATGCCGCGCTCCGTCGACACGGTCGCGGAGGACCGCCAGGAGATCAAGCTGACCGCCCACCGCTAGGACCACCGGGGCAACCGGGGCAACCGGGGCAACCGGGGCAACCGGGGCACCGGGCCACCGGGCCACCGGGGCCGCAGCGGCCGAGGGGACGCGAGTGCCGGTAGCAGCCGCTACCGGCACTCGGGCGCGACGCCCGTCATCGACATGAACGCCACCGACTGGCAGCCGGGGTCCGTGTGGGGCCGCCCCGTCGTCCAGTCCACGACCGTCGGTACTCCGGCGGCCAGCAGCAGCACGGCCAGGATGCCCGTCACGGCGCCCTTGCTCAGCCTGCGCACAGCACGTTCCGTTTCATGGTCCGCATCATCACCCCGCCCCCGGCGCCCCACAACTCGACGTGACGGCACGCTCACCCGGCGCTCCGGGGGCTGCCCGCAACATCGAACTCGCACCACACGGCCTTGCCGTCGCCCCGGGGCTCCACACCCCAGTGCGTGGCCAGCGCGTCCACCAGCAGCAGCCCGCGCCCCGTCGTGGCGGCCTCGCCCGGGGTGCGCCGGCGCGGCCACACGCTGGAACGGTCCTTGACCCACAGCCGGATCCGCCGGACCGGCTCGGGCAGTACCTCCATGGTCAGCACCGCCCCGCCGTCGGTGTGCAGCAGGGCGTTGACCAGCAGCTCCCCGGCCGCCAGCTCCACGTCGTCGGCGAGGTCCGGCATGCCCCAGTCGCGCAGGGCCTGGCGCAGCGCGTAGCGGGCCTCCGACAGCCCTTCCGGGTCGGCCTGGTGGACGTACTGGTGGATGCGCGGGGCCCGGTGGGTGCCCGGGTCGGGGGCCCGGCGCAGCACCAGCAGGGCCACGTCGTCGCCGGAGCCCCAGCGCTCCCAGAGCCGGTCCAGGAGGTGGTCGGCGAGCGCCCCGGCCTCCTGCGGGCCGCTGCGCACCACGTGGGCGAGGGCCTCCATGCCCTGGCTGATGGCCGTGCCCGGCTCCTCCACCAGGCCGTCCGTGCACAGCACCAGCGTCTCCCCGGGCACCAGGTCGAGGCGGGTCTCGGGGAACTCCTCCTGCTCGAAGACCGAGGCCAGCCCGAGCGGCAGGCCGCCGCGCACGTTGGGCCAGCCCGTACGGCCGTCGGTGTGCCGGATCAGCGGGCCGAGGTGGCCCGCGCGGACGGCCCGTACGCCGCCGCTCTCCAGGTCCACCTGGGCGTACATGCAGGTCGCGAAGCGCTCGGTGTCCAGCTCGGCGAGGAAGCGCGAGGCCCGCGCCAGCACCGTGGAGGGGGGATGGCCCTCCCCCGCGTACGCCCGCAGCGCGATCCGCAGCTGGCCCATGATGGCCGCCGCGTGCGTGTCGTGGCCCTGTACGTCGCCCACGACGATGCCGACCCGGTCCCGGGGCAGCGAGATCACGTCGTACCAGTCCCCGCCGACCTCCCGCCCGCTCCAGGCGGAGTGGTAGCGGACCGCGATCTCCCCGCCCGTGATCTCGGGGATCCGGCGCGGCAGCATGGCCGCCTGCAGACCCGTCGCGAACTCCCGCTCCTGGTCGAAGAGGAGCGCCCGCTGGAGCGACTGGGCCACGATTCCCGCCAGACCCAGGCAGAGGTTCTTCTCCTCCGGGCTGAACTCGACGCGCCGGCGGTAGAAGAGGACCAGCCCGCCGATGGCCTTGGCCTGGGCGATCAGCGGCAGATAGGCGGCCGCGTCGTACTGGATCCGGTTCAGATAGTCCCTGAGCAGCGGGAACTCCTCGCCGAGCGTGGTGAGCGAGGTGACGAAGCGTGGCTGCCGGGTGATCACCGCGTGCGACAGCGGCAGTGTCCCGTCCAGCCGGGTGAGGTTGCGCTCGCTGAGGATCTCCAGCGTCTCCCCGCTCATCGCGATCATCTTGATCGTGCCGCCCTCGACCAGTCCCAGGGCCAGCCCGTCCGCGCCGAGCCGCTCCAGCGCGCCCGCGCCGGTCAGCGTGGCCGTGACGTCGTCGACGGTCACCGCCCGGGAAAGGGCCTCCGTGGTCCGCTGGACGATCGTCGTCTGCTGGGCCCGGGCCGTCTCCAGTTTGCGCAGGAGCGTGGCCTGCGCCAGCTCCGCCGTCGCGTCCCGGACGATCCCCACGATCCGCCGCGGGTGCCCGTCCTCGTCCCGGATCACCCGGCCCTGTGTGTGCGTCCACTGGTCGCGGCCGTCGCGCCGCTGCACCGTGAAGTAGGCGCCGTACGACTCCCCGCCGCTCTCCAGGACCGCCGCGACGCCGTCGCGCAGCCGGACGCCGTCCTTCGGCGGGATCCGCCGCCCGAGCCCTTCCGGGGTGCCGTCGTACTCCTGCGGATCGACGTCGAAGACGACCGACCCGGCCTCGTCCAGGACGAGCGTGTTCGCGTCCAGGTCCCACTCGAAACTGCCCATGCCGTTGAGCGCGAGCCGTTCCCCGGGCCCGGTCACGGGGGACGGCCGGCTCTGCTCGGGGCTTTCGCGCTCCGCCGCTGCCAAGAGACTCACACCACCTAACGGCCGGGCCAGTACGGCTGGGAGATCAGCCGCTCCCACTCCTCGTCGGGATGACCGGGAAGGGTGCGGCCGGCCTCCCTCCAGCGCTTGACGAGGGAGAGGTAGATCGGGGGCGAGGCGGCATGGGGGGCCGTCGCGTACGGGGCACGGTCGTACCCGGCGGGCCTGGCCGCGGCGGGCCTGGCCGCGGCGGGCCTGGCCGCGGCGGGCTGTTCCGCACGGCTGGCGGGAATGCGTACCCAGCCGCGGCCCTGTGCTCGCTCCGCGCTCATCGCGGACCCCTCTCACCGCGTCTCACCGCGGATACGTCTTCGGATGCCCGGCCGCGGCCCCCGGGGGTCCTCCCGGACCTGGTCCGGGGGAGTACCGGACGTCAGCGGTGGAACCCGACAGCGGGCCCCGGGCACCGAGGCGCTTTCGGACTCCTCTCACCAGTCTCCCCGCCGTGAAGCCCGCACCATGCACGAATCGCATGGAAGGGCCGAATGAGGGAGCCGTCAGCAGCCCCGCGAAGAACAGTCCCGGCCACGAGGACTCGAAGCCGGGGCTCAGCTCCGGCGTCCGGCTCCCCCCTACGGTCTCCAGCGCGGCCCGCAGCCCCGCGTCGAGCAGCTCCAGCCGGCCCAGGTCCGGGGTGAAGCCGGTGGCCGCGATGACGTGCGCGGTGTCCAGGACCACGGACTCCCCCGCCCTGGTGGTCAGCCCGAGCCGGGTCCGCTCGCCCACCGCGACGGCCCGGTGCAGGTGGTGCCCGAGGAGTACGGGGACGCGCCGCTCGAAGCGGTCCCGCAGCCACCAGGCGCCGGCCGGGCCGAGCGCGGTCGCCGCGATCCGCTCCCGGGTGGCCGCGGGCAGCTGCCGGACCGCCCAGGGCAGCTCCGACCACACCCAGCTGCGCCAGCCGGTGCCGAGGCCGCTGTGCGGATCGCGCAGCGCGCGCAGCCGGGGCCTGGCCAGGGGCTGCGGCACGGTGTTCCAGTTCAGCCGGGAGCGCCGCGCGACCAGGCACGGCCGGGCGCCGTGCTCGGCCAGCAGGGCGGCGGTCTCCAGGGCCGCCTGCCCGGCGCCGAGCACGGCGACCTCGTGGCCCGCGAAGCGGGTCAGGTCCCGGTGGCCGCTGCTGTGCGAGCAGTGGCCCGGCGGCAGGTCCCGCAGCGCCGGGGGGAGGTGGACGAACGGCATCACCCCGACCGCGAGGGCGACCGTACGGGCGAGCAGCGGCGGTCCCTCGGCGATGCGGACGCGGAAACCGTCGCCCTGCGGGGTCACCTCCGTGACGGTCACCTCCTCCACCTCGGGCGCGGCAAGGCGGGCGAACCACATCCCGTACGCGCTGAACGTGCCGATGGGCAGCGGAGTGCCGTGTTCCGCGGCCAGTCCGCGCGTGGCGCAGTAGTCGGCCAGCGTGTACCGCCCGTCCGGCGCGGACAGGTTGGAGGACCAGGGCTCCGACTTCAGGTACATGCCCTCGGGCATGTGGTCGCGCCAGGACGCCATGGGCCGCCCCAGCAGCCGTACGGACAGCCCCGCACCCGCCGCGTGCGCGGCGATCGACAGCCCGTACGGGCCCGCGCCGACCACCACGAGATCGTCCATCCGCCTCACGGCCGTTCCTCCAGCTCCATGGTCATCGACCCGGCCCGGGCGGGGTCAACGGGTCACCAGCTCGTCGGGCTCCGCGGATGCCTCCGGCGGCGCGGGCCGGAGGAGCGCCGGAGCGGGCTCCGGCTGCTCGCGGCCCCGCTGACGGGGTGTCCGGACCACCGCACGGGCCGTGCGACGCCCCTGCGCGGGGACGCCCCGCAGGACTCGCGCGCCCTTTCCGAACCCGCGCCCGAGGAAGGCGCCGAGCATCGCGAGGAACGGCAGCGGGTCGTCGGAGGCGAACCAGGCGGTCTCGACTCGTTCCCGCTCGGCCTTCGGCGGCGGCCCCGCCGTCCGGGCCCGCCCGCGGCCGCCCGGATGCCCCGCCGCGGCCGCCGTCCCCGTGCCCGCCGGCGAAGGCGCCGCGCCCGGCTCCGGCGGGCCCGCCTGGACCGCCGTCGGACGGCGCGGCAGCGAGCGGCCCCGAACCGCCGCCAGCAGCGCGTAGTTCTCCGCGACGAACACCCGGCCCGGTCCGCCCGAGGGGGCCGGCACCTGCTGGCCCGTCAGATCCAGGTACATCGCCCGTACGACGTCCAGCCCGGCGGAATCCGTGAACAGCCGGAACTGGGCGCCCGGGCGGGGGTTGAAGTCCACCAGCCGGAAGGTGCCCCGCTCGTCCCGGCGGAAGTCCAGGTCCAGGATCCCTTGGTAGCCGAGGCGTCCGGCGAGCCGCAGCCCCGCCTCCTCCACCGCCGGATCCGGCAGCCAGCGCCCCACCGCCGTCAGTCCCGTGCGCACCGGCCAGGACAGCTCCTTGCGGCCCGATCCCACGAGCAGCGGTTGCCCGCCGCGGCCGAAGGCGCCGTGGAAGAACCAGTCGGTGTCCGTCCCGGCCGGCAGGAACCGCTGGAGCAGCAGCCGGCTCCCCGCCTCGGCGGAGCGCTCGTACAGCCGCCGCGCGTCGGCGGCGGTGTGCACCAGCGTGGTGCTCCGCAACCCGTCGGACCCGGCCGGCAGCAGCCAGGGCCGGCTCCACTTGGCGATCACCGGCAGGCCGAGCCGCCACGCCGCCTCCGCCGCCTCGGCGCCGCTCGCCGGGACGACGGTCTCCGGGTGCGGGATGTCCCACCGCGCGCACAGCCGCGCCAGCTCGCCCTTGTCGGCCACCCGGGCGGGCAGGTTGTCGGGCTGATGGGGAATCCGGAAACGGTCCGTCAGCATCGACGCCACCCGGGACACGGCGATGGCGCTCAGATCGTCCATGGCGACGAGCACCGCCGGCCGGCCGATCCGCTCCGACACCCCGGTCAGGCACTCCAGCAACGGCTCGGGCGCCTCGGGGTCCAGTCCGCCGGGCGGCCCCGGATGCACGGCGCGCAGATACCTCGAACGCACCATGGGTCCTCCCCCGGCCTCGACGACGGCATGCACCTCCACGCCTTCGCGGCCAAGGGATCTGACGGCGCCAAGGGTTCCGTGGTGGAACGGATTCCGATCGAGTCTGAGCAGAACTGCGGGCACATGGTTGAGATACGCGTGCATGGCAACGGTGTCTTTCACCTAGTCGGACCAAGCGGGGGTGATACGCAGCTGCGAATGGCCTATGCGGCAGTCACCGGACAGGCCATTCGTCAGATCTGATGTCTAACGTCTTTGGTAAGCACACCGGTTCAGGAAAGCTCGGGAGACGCCATGCCCACACCACGCCGCCGACTGGCGAGCACCTGCATCGGTACGGTCACGGCCGGACTGCTCGCCACCGGGGCCGCCCTCGCGGAACCCGAGAGGGACCGGGCCCAGGGCTCGGACATCGCCATGGGCGCCTACCTCGACTACGGCCCGCCCGGCGTGGCCCGGATCCCCTACCTGTCGCGCTGGCTCGGCGGCAGGAAGATCCGGGTCGGGCACACGTACCTGCCCGGCGACCGGTGGGCGGGCATCGAGGGCAACGTCACGTTCCTGGAGAGCTGGGCGCAGTGGCGCCGGGCCGAGGACGACCGGATGCTCGTCCTCAACGTGCCCATGCAGGAGCGGAACGAAGGCGGGCTGTCCGACCGTCAGGTGGCCCGGCTGATCAGGGCGGGCGCGTCGGGGCAGTACGACTTCCACTTCAAGTGGCTCGCCGAGCGGCTGGTGTCCCTGGGCGTCCCGGACACGGTGATCGTGCTCGGCTGGGAGATGAACGGCAGCACCTACTCCCACCGCTGCGGGCCCGACCCGGAGAACTGGAAGGCGTACTGGAGGCGCGTCGTCAACTCGATGCGCTCGGTACCCGGCCAGAAGTTCACGTTCGACTTCGCCCCGAACAGGGGTACGGACGCCATCGGCTGGACGTCCTGCTACCCCGGCGACGACGTGGTCGACGTCATCGGAATGGATTCGTACGACCAGGGTCCCGGCCGGGACTTCGACGATCAGATCACCCAGCCGTACGGACTCCAGCATCACGTCGACTTCGCGAAAGCACACGGCAAGGAGATCTCCTACCCGGAGTGGGGGCTCTTCCGGCGCGGGGACAACGCGGAGTACGTCCGGCGCATGCTGAAGTGGATCGAGGAGCACAAGCCGCTCTACCACACCATCACCGACTACTGCCCGCACGGCGTGTGGCAGTGCAAGCAGAACCCGGAGTCCGCCAAGGTCTTCCGCAAGGCGCTGAAGCTGGAGAAGCCCGACCCGGTGATCCCGACCCCGGTGGTGCCCACGCCCGTGGTCCCGACCCCCGTCGTGCCCACACCGGCCGTCCCGACGCCCGAGGTCCCGAGCCCCACGGCCCCGACGCCCGCGGCCCCGAAGCCCTCGCCCGAGGTCCCGGTCCCGGTGACCCCGCTCCCCGTGACCCCCAGCCCGCTCGTCCCGACGCCCGAGGTCCCCGAGCCCGAGGTCCCCGAGCCGACCCCGACCCCGACCCCGAGCCCCGTGCCGTCCCCCGTCGTCCCGAGCCCGGTCGTGCCGAAGCCCGAGCCGGCGCCCTCGACGGCGGCACCCACGCCGACCCCGCCGCCCCGGCCGCTGCCGGAACCGGAGAAGCCGTCGGTCAACAGCAGGCAGTGGTGCATCCCGCTCAACTTCGGCGAGTGGCTCTCCAAGCTGGTCGGCATGCAGTCGGTCTGCGTCGAGCTCGACTGGGACGAGAGGTCGGGCTTCTGGCCCTTCTAGACGGGTCATCGCACCCGCAGTTCGTTGAGCCGCGCCCGCCAGTCCCGGGCGGCCGGCAGCGCCTCCCGCAGCGCGTCCACCGCCCGCTCGCGCCCCGTCAGCTGCGACTCGTGCAGCCGCAGCAGGGGCGTGAGCGCGCTCGTGGCCAGCAGGAGCCGCTGGTTCACCACGGTCTCGGGCCGCCAGTGGTTCTTGTACGGCTCGTTGCCGCGCAGGAAGCTCACCACCGGCCGGCCGTCGGCGAGCGCCCGCCCGGCCTCGTAGCGCAGCAGCAGCGTCGCCACGTCCACCTTGCGCGCGCGCAGGTCCGGATCGGCGCCGTACAAGTAGCCGCCGCTCAGCCCTGCCGACAGCAGCGTGACGTTGGCCGCGACCACCTTCCCGTCCAGCCGGAACTCCGTCAGCCGGCCCTCCCCCGCCCGCACCATCCGCCGGGTGGCCCGGGTCAGGTGCTCGGCGAAGCGGGGCCGCAGGTGTTCCGGGGTCACCCCGCGGCCGCGCCACTGCTTCTCGTGCAGCCGCAGCAGCGTCCGTACGGCACGCGGCACTTCCTGCTCGGTGACCTCGTGCTCCTCGATCCCGGCCGCGTCGGTCTTGCGGAGCTTGGCCCGCACCCGCTGGGCGCCGGAGGCCGGCATCCGCTTGACCAGCTCGTCGAAGGGCAGCGTGGGCAGCTCCATGCAGGTGGAGTCGGTGAGCTTGCCCCGGGCGCCGGTCCACGCCTCGTACACCGCCTCGGCGGCGGCCCCGGGGCGCACCTCGCGCAGGTCGACGACGGCGCCCCGGGCGGCCCGGTGCAGCCCGCGGGCCAGCGCCGGGACGACCTGGCCCGCGTACTCGGCGGCCACGAGCACGTCGAAGTAGTCGGTGATGGGGCCGCCGAGCGGCACCAGCAGCGGCAGCGGCCGGTGTACGAGCATCAGCGCGGCCGCACCGACCAGTTCCTCGCCGCGCCGTACGAGGACGATCCGGAGCCGGCCCTCCTTGCCGTACGACAGCCACCAGGAGTGCAGCCAGGCGTGGCTCTGGAAGGGGGTGGCGGTGGGGCAGGCGCGCAGGAGCCGGTTCCACGGCTCCTCCAGCGCGGCGAACTGCCGGGAGTCGCGGCACAGCGCAACCGACAGAGCCCCGGCGGAGCCCGGACTCATCGCACGGACTCCTTCTCCTTGGCCGAGGTCGGCTCACCCTGCGCGGGGAGCGAGGCGTACTCCTCGACGACCGGCTGACCGCTCTCCTGCCCGTTCTCCTGCACGTTCTCCGGCCCGCTCTCCTGACCGCCTTCCCGCTCCTCCTTGCGGCGGCCGGGCCGGGCGAGCAGCCACAGCCCGCCGAGCAGGCCGCCGGCGCACATCCCGACGGCGCCGCTGATGGGGGCGGACGGGGAGGCGGGGGCGCCGGGCGCGACGGCCTGGTTGAAGAGGAGCAGCTGCACGCCCGTGTTCTTGGCGGCCTGATTGCTGCTCAGCGACAGGGCGTCGGCGACCGCGTTGGCGATGTCGGCGGCCTCGGCGGGGCTGGTCGACGTACCGGTGATGGCGATCATCGGGGACTCGGGGGAGGTCTCGGCCCGCACCTGGGTCCGCAGCTTCTGGGCGCCGATGCCGGCGCGGGGCTGGGCGTAGGCCAGGGTGGAGCTGCTGGTGGCGATGCGGGCGTAGGCCTGGGCGAAACCGAGGGCGGTGGCCGGCTCGGTGGTGTCGTCCGGCACGGCGACGACGTAACTGGTGGCGGCGTACTCGGGCGCCTTGAGCACCCCGTACGCCCCGCCCGCGGCCAGCCCGAGCAGAGCGCACGCGGGCAGCGGCCACCACATGGGAGGCCGCTTGAACCGCCGCCGCTGCCTCTTCTCGGAGCGGTGGTCGGCCTTCTTCTCGGGCCGCTTCTCGGCCTTCTTCTCGGACGTCTTCTGCTCGGCGGTGTCGGCCATGTTCGTGCTCGCTTCCTGGATGAAGTACGGGGTCCTGCGGGCGGGGGTAGGGATCAACGGGCGCCGGCGCCGCGCCTCTCGGCGGCAGCCCGGGGAGCGTGCGGCGCGGGGTCCGGGGCGGAGCCCCGGGGGGCCCGGGCGAAGCCCGGCACCGGAGCGGCCGAAAGGGCGAGGTCGTACACGTCCAGCAGCTGCCGCGCGCTGCGCGCGATGTCGTAGCGCCGGACCACCGGCGGCGCGGGCAGCCGGCGCGCGCCCGCCTCCATGTGCCCGCGCAGCGCCGCGACCAGCTCCTCCGTGCCGGTTCCGATCCGCCGGGCCCCGGGGGCCTGCGCGGCGGGCAGGTCGTCGATGGCGGGGCAGGTCACGTGCAGTACCGGCAGCCCGGCGGCCAGCGCCTCCACCACCGCCAGGCCGAAGGCCTCCTCCCGCGACGGCGAGACGAAGACGTCCATGGCGGCCAGCAGCGCCGGGATCCCCGGGGTGCGGCCGTCCGCGCTGTCGCCCAGCGGGTCCCGCTCGCCCAGCAGGTGGATCCGGCTCTGCGCGCCGAGCTCGGCGGCGAGCGTGCGCAGGGCGGCGCGCTCGGGCCCGTCCCCGGCCAGCAGCAGGTGCGCCCCCGGCAGCGCGGCCACGGCCCGCACCAGGACGTCGAACCGCTTGCCCGGCACCAGCCGGCCGACCCCGCCGACCACGAAGGCCCGCTCCGGCAGCCCGGTCCGGGCCCGGGCGGCCAGCCGTACGCCCTCGTCGAAGCGGAAACGGACGGCCTCGATCCCGTTCGGCACGACGTGCACCCGCTCGGCCGGCACGCCCCACGCCTCCAGCCGGGCGGCCACGGTGTCCGAGACGGCCACGGTCGCCGCCCCCAGCCGCTCACTGGCCAGGTACAGGGCGCGCACCCCGCCCGACAGCGGCCTTCCCTCGATCTCACCCTCGCCGAGGGAGTGTTCGGTGGCCACGGTCGCCCCGGCGCCCGCGAGCCGGGCCGCGAGGCGCCCGTACAGGCAGGCCCGGTACAGGTGGGTGTGCACCAGGTCGTACCGGCCGCGCCGGATGAACCTCACCAGCCGCGGCAGCGCCCCCAGGTCCCGGTTGCCCCGCATCCCCAGGTGCACGACCCGGACCCCGTCGGCGCGCAGCCCCTCGGCCACCGGACCGGGGTTGGTCAGCGTCAGTACGTCGCAGCGCATCGGCATGTGCCGCAGCAGCAGCCGCAGTTGCTGCTCGGCGCCGCCGACCCCGAGCCCGGTGATGACGTGCAGGGCCTTGAGGTCCTTCACCGCAGCACCGCCCGCCGCAGCTCCCGCACCTGGTGGCGCAGGTGCTTGACCCGCAGCCGCGCGCCTCCGTCGGCCTGGCTGATGTGCGTACGGGGCAGGGCGTACGGGCCTTCGAGCCGCCCGGGGTCGATGGCGCAGGCGTACCGGTACCCGGCGGCGCTGGTGGCGGCGACGACCCGGGCGTCGAGGTGCCCGTACGGGTAGCAGAACCCCTCGGGCAGGGTCCCGGTCAGCTCGCGCAGCAGGTCGCGGCTGCCCCGCAGCTCCTGCTGGAGCACGTCGTCGGGGGCCGCGGTGAGGTCCTGGTGGAGCAGCCCGTGGGAGCCGATCTCCTGCCCGGCCTCGGCGACCTCGCGGATGCCCTCGGCGGTGAGCAGGGACTTGCGGGGCCCCAGCGGGTCCCACACGTTGTCCACGCCGAGCCGCCCGGGCAGCACGAACAGGGTGGAGGTGCAGTCGTAGCGGCGCAGCAGCGGGAGCGCCTGGGTCAGGAAGTCGGTGTAACCGTCGTCGAAGGTCAGTCCGACCAGCCCGGCCGCGGTCCCGGCCGCCCGGGCCCGGAGCAGCTCGCCGACCGACACGCCGCGCAGGCCCCGGGAGCGCAGCCACTGCAGCTGGACCTCCAGGGCGCGGGGCGTGACGGTGATGCCGTACGGGTCCTCGGCGGGGTCGGTGAACTCGGCGACCGAGTGGTACATCAGGACCCACGGCGATGCGGTCCGGCGGGCGGGGACCACCACGGCGGCGGGCGCCGTGTCGGTGTCAGCGGACATTGCGGAACCTCTGCGTGAACTGGGAGGAGGACTGGGCGATCTGACCGGGCAGGGCAGTGATTTCGAGGGCGCGTATGGCCACGCCGGTGGCTCCGAACATGGCGGGGACCAGCAGGCAGCCGAGCGCGGCGCTGAGCATCGGGTCGGGAACCATGGGCCCGGCGATCCAGCCCGTGGCGCAGGCCGCGGCCGCCGACACCGCGAGCCGGGCGATGCTGACGGCGACCCGGCGGACGTGGATGGCGATGATCTGCGAGCCGAGGCCGGTGAGCAGCAGGACGGCGGTCGTGGTGATGCCGGCCGCGTTGGCCGCGGCGATGCCGTAGATGCCCCACCAGTCGACGGCGAAGGCTCCGGCCACGATGTTGACGAGCAGTCCGGCGCCCATCGCGAGCGCCGGGAACCAGGTGGGCCGGGCGGTCGAGAAGAAGGGCCGGGACAGTGCCCCGACGAGGCAGTGGCCGAGGAGTCCGAGTCCGTAGACCCGCATGACGGAAGCGGTGGCGAGGGTGTCCCGGTGGGTGAAGGCGCCGCGTTCGAAGAGGACCTGGATGATCTGCGGCGCGTAGCCGATGACGAGTGCGCTGCCCAGGAGGACGGCGAGGGCGGCGAGGGCGAGGTCCTGCTCGACCCGGCGCCGGGCCTTCTCGCGCTCGCCGTCGGCCATCGCCTGGGCGACGACGGGGAAGGTGACGGTGCAGATCATCAGGGAGAGCACCATCGGCATCTGTGCGACCTTCTGCGCGTAGTTGAGGTGCGAGATCGCCCCGGGTGGCAGGGAGGCGGCGAGGAACCGCTCGACGAGCACCTGCGACTGCCGGAAGACGGCGAAGAAGATCACGGGGGCGATGAGGCCGAAGGCGAGGAGGGTGGGGCGGTCGCGGTCGCGCTGGCTGCGCGGGGCGCCCTTGGCCCGGGGCGGGCCGAAGCCCACGTTGCGGATGAAGGAGGGCAGTTGGACGAGGACCATCAGCAGTCCGCCGGCGGCGACCCCGGCGGCGGCCGCCCGCACGCCCCACAGGGCGTGCAGCGCGACCATCGTGCCGATGATGCCGATGTTGTACGAGACGTAGATCGCGGCGGGCGGCACGAAGGACCGGTGTGCCCGCAGCGCCGCGCTGAAGTAGCCGGCGAGGCCGAAGGAGATCACGGTCAGGGCCGTCATACGGGTGCACTGGACGGCCAGTTCGGGGTCGGGCAGACCGGGCGCGAGCACGGAGACGACGAGCGGCGCGGCCACGACCAGTACGGAGGCCACGGCGGCCAGGAACACGGCGAGCCGCGGCAGGGTCGCCCCCACGAGCAGCCGTACGGGGTCCTGCGCGCGGGCCTCCTTGCGGGTGAGCCCGACCCGGATGGCCGCCCGCCGGGCCAGGGCCTGGCTGAAGGCGGGCACCATCAGCAGCGCCATGGCGTCCTCGATGAGCAGCGTCGAGGCCATCTCGGGCACGGTCCAGGCGATCAGGAAGGCGTCGCTGTCGTGCCCGGCGCCGAAGAGGTGCGCGATGGTCTGGTCCCGCACGAGCCCGAACACCGCCCCGGCGGCGGTCAGCCCGGCGGTGACGGCGGCGGCCTTGGCCAGGAACCGCCCCAGCGGCGCCGGTCCGCCGCCACCGGGGGCGGCGGGCGCCGCGGGCGCTCCGTCCGCGCGGCGGGCCCGGGCGCGCGAAGCGTCGGCGGTGGCGTAGGCCGCCACCCGCACGCCTGACCGCCCGGCGGCGCCGGGCATCGCTCCGGCGATGAAGCCGGGGTCCTTCGCCGCCGGACCCACCTCGGCCCGGGCCGCCTCACCCGGTCCGGACTCGTCGCCGGAGCCGGGCAGGACCGGGCCCCGGAGCGGCCCCGGGACCGGATCCGGCACACGGGCGGGGACGGCGGGGCCGCCCGGCACACGGGCGGGGCCCGCCCCGGCCGGGGGGCCGGAGGCGGGCCGCCAAGGCGTGGTGTCCGTCACGTGCGGGCCGCAACCCGGGGGGCGCTGCCCCGCGAAACCGAACCGGAGACGGACCCGGCAGCCGAGGAGGCCCCACGCGGTGGACCGGCGTCCCCCGGGGAGGGCAGGGCCCACCAGGCGGCGAGCCCGATGATCACTCCGGTCAGGACGGTGGACGGCCCGCCGATGTCCGCGTAGAGGAAGTCGGTCAGCTGCCACACGAACAGTCCCGTGGCGATCAGCCCGCAGTCCCGCGTGCGCCCGCCGGAGGCGATCCGGCGCAGCCCCGCCACCAGCAGCGCCGCCCAGCCGCCCGCCAGCGCGACCAGCCCGGTCAGCCCTTGCTCGCTCAGGATCAGGAGGTACATGTTGTGCGGGGAGAGCAGCGGCTGGCGGAGGTACGCCTGCCCCGCGCCCGCGGTGTCGCTGCCGGAGGAAAGCCCCAGCGAGGAGTGTCCGTCGCGGTTGGCCGGGAAGCCCTTCAGCCCCACCCCCACCGCCGGCCGCTCCTGCCACATCGACTCGGCGGCGGCCCACATCGTGTAGCGGTCGGTCACCGACTGGTCGGGGGCGCTGGAGACCTGCGTGATGGAGGTCAGCCGCTCCGTGACCATCTCGGAGCCGACCCCGAGCCCGCCCACCAGGACCATGCCCGCCGCGGCGAGCGCGAGGAGTACCTTCAGCGCCCGCCGGATCCCGGCCAGCACCATCACCAGCACCGCCGCGCCGACGGTGGCGATCCACACGCCCCGGCTGAACGACAGCACCAGCGGCAGCACCAGCACCAGCGCCGCGCCCCCGGCGATGCGCCGGGTCCTTTGCGCCTGCCCCGGTGCCAGCGCGACGGCGGTCGCCACGACCAGCCCGTACGCCACCACGGTGGCCATGCCCATGACGTCGCCGGGGCCGAAGGTGCCCACGGCCCGGATGTCCTGGCCCTGGTAGGAGGCCCCGGTGTGGGTCGCGTACTGCACGACCCCCACCGCGCCCTGCACCAGCGCCAGGACCACGAAGCACCCGGCGGCGATCCGGAACTCCCGGGCGCCCTGCACCAGCAGCACCACGGCCGCCGGGACCAGCACGAACACCTGGAGGTAGCGCACGAAGCCGGGCAGGGCGGCGTGCGGGTCCCCCGCGGTCGTCGTCGCGACCGCGAGCCCGACGGCGGGCATCCCGAGCACGAGCACGCCCAGCGGGGTCAGCTCCCGCACCCGGCCGCGCAGCGCCTGCACCACGCAGGCGAACACCAGCAGCAGCGAGGCCGCATCGGCCGGACCGACCTTCCCGGAGGCGGCCGCGTCCCCCGCCGGGAGCGGGGCGAGCAGGAAGAGCACGGTCGCGGCGAGCGGCAGCAGCGGCCAGTGCCGCCGCACCAGGCCCGGCACGTCGGACCGTACACCGTTCAGGGTTACGGCAAGGCTCATCAGCTGCCCCCCAGCCGGAAGCGGAAGAAGGAGGCCGCGGTGCGGGCGAGGATCCACAGGTCCTGCCACAGCGACCAGGTGTCGATGTAGTGGTTGTCGAAGCGGGCCCGGTCCTCGATGGAGGTGTCCCCGCGCAGGCCGTTGATCTGGGCCAGCCCGGTGATGCCGACGGGCATCCGGTGCCGGGCCTCGTAGCCGGGGTGGACGGTGGAGAACTTGGCGACGAAGAACGGCCGTTCGGGCCGCGGGCCGACCAGGCTCATGTCACCGCGTACGACGTTCCACAGCTGCGGCAGCTCGTCCAGCGAGGACTTGCGCAGGAAGGAGCCGACCGGGCTCATCGCGCGGTCGCCCGCCACGGTCCAGCGGGTGGCGGACTCGTGCTCGTCGGCGCGCAGCGTACGGAACTTCAGCAGGGTGAAGGAGCGCCCGTAGAGGCCGACCCGCTCCTGCCGGAAGATCACCCCAGGCCCGTCCCAGACCCGTACGGCCAGCGCGCAGGCCCCCATCACGGGCGCGGCGGCGACCAGGGCGAGCAGGGCGAGCACGGCGTCGAGGCCGCGCTTGGCCCAGCGCTCCAGCGGCCGCGCCGACCGGGGCAGCAGCGGCTGTACTGCGTACCCCCACAGCTGGTCGGCGGGGTCCGCCACCCGCATGCCGGTGATCTTGGCGGTGCCGGCCGGGTCGGCGAGCCAGAGCCGGCAGCCGTGGTCGTGGAAGAGGCGGACCAGGGAAGCGGTGCGTTCGTCGGCCTCGGGCGGGCGGCTGAACACCGCGTGCCGCACGGAGTTCTGGATGACGGCGCGCCGGACGTCCTCGTGGGTGGTGAGCACCGGCAGGGGTCCGGTGTCCCCCTCGGCTGCGCCGGTGTCGGCGAGCCCGACGGGGCGCAGCCCGTACTCGGGCCGGCCGTGCAGGGCGGCGGCCACCGCGCCCGCCGCCGCGCCGGGTCCGACGACGAGGACGGAGGCGGGCCGGCGGATGCGGGTGCGGCGGCGGAGCTGGTTGACGAACCCGCGCCCCGCGCACGCCAGTACGACCTGGAGGCACATGGCGGTGAGCAGCACGCTCCAGCCGAGGGCCCGGCCCGGGTCCACGGCGGCCACGACCGTGGCGACCGTGCACCACAGGACGGCGGACCGCCCGGCCACCACGGGCAGTTCGAGGAGGGCCGAGGGGGCGAGCCGCGGCCGGTACAGCCCGGCCTGCGCGTGCAGCGCGGCGAGCAGCACCGCGATCGGCGCGGCCGCCGGGGCCGGCAGGCCCGGTCCGGACAGCGACGCCACGGTGAGTACGGCGGCCAGCGCGTCCGCGGTGAGCAGCGGCAGCACCCCCGTCGTACTCCCGTGGCGGCGGTTCGGGCGTACCGCGGGCCGGGCCTGGCCGGCCCTGGGCCCGCGCGGGGGGTGGATGGCGGTCGCGGAACGGCGAACGGCGGTGACGCCGGCGGGCCCCTTGCCGCCCTGCCCGGTGTGCCGGGCGGGTGCGCTGTCCATCGTCATCGGCTGATGCGCTCCTGGTTCGAGGGCCGGGGCCTGCCCAGCAGTTCGTGGTACAGACCGGTGACCGCGTCCGTGGTCCGCCGCACGTCGAAGTCGGTCCGGGCGTGCTGCCGGGCCTGCTCCCCGAGTTCGGCGAGGAGCCGTGGGTCGGCGAGGAGCCGTCCCAGGGCCTTGGCCAGCGCCGTCGGGTCCTCCGGCGGCACCAGGCACAGGCGTCCCTGGCCGGGCGGCAGGCTCTCCCGGGCACCGCTGACGTCCGAGACCAGGACCGGGCGACCGCAGGCCATGGCTTCGAGCGGGGCGAGCGCCATGCCTTCCCACCGCGACGGCAGTACAACGAGATCGGCGGCCCGAAGCCACGGTCGGATGTCGGTGGCGGTGCCGGCGAAGAGCACTCCGGGCGGGGCGGTGCGGCGCAGCCGTTCGGTGTCGGGGCCGTCGCCGACGAGGGCGAGGCGGGCTCCTGGGACGGTGCCCAGCAGCTCCGGCCAGGCCCGCAGGAGGATGTCCTGCCCCTTCTGGGGGCAGAGCCGGCCCACGCAGACGGCGAGGGGACCGTCGCCGCGGAAGTCGGCTGGCAGCGCGAGCCCGGCGCGGGCCCGGGCCTTGTCCGGGCCGGGTTCGGGTCCGCCGGGGCGGAAGTGTTCCAGGTCCACGCCGTTGCGGATCACCGACCAGCGGGCGGTGACGCCCTCGGCCTCGCCGGCGCGGCGCTCGGCCTCGCTGACGCAGAGCACCCGGTCGGCCCAGCGTGCCCCGTACCTCTCCCAGCGCAGCGCGAGTGCGCCGGTGGCTCCGGTGACGGCGTCGAAGGACCAGGCGTGGGGCTGGAAGACGGTGGGCAGGGACCCGCGCGCGGCGAGCCGCCCGGCCAGCCCGGCCTTGGCGCTGTGGGCGTGCAGGAGGTCGGGCCGGACCCGGCGCAGGAGCCGCCGGACGCCGAGCACCTCGGCGGGCAGCCCGGGCCCGGGGGCCCGCCCTGCGTGCCAGGTGAGCACCTCGGCGCCGGCTTCCCGGGCGGTTTCGGCGAGCGTGCCGCCGGGCGGGCAGCCGACGACGGCGCGCAGGCCGGCGCGGGTCTGGGCGCGCACGAGGTCGGCGACGACCCGGGCGACACCGCCGTCTACGGGCTGGGCTAGATGGAGGACGGTCGTGGGCTTTGCCGCCCATGGCTGTGCGGGCACGGTGGAGTGGTCTCCTACGTTCAGCGGCGCGCGTCTGTCTGAACGAAGAGCACGCCGAGGAAATGACCCTGGCTTTCACCCGTGAACTTGAAACTCAGGCTGCGGGCCCCACCGGAGAGGGCGGGGGTCAGGTCGAACACGTCCGCGTCATAGCCGAGATTGTTCACATAATCGGGCTGCCGCACGAACGCTTGTTGTCCGAATTCCGTGATCGTGGAATTCATAACATCATTAAAGGGATTTTCGGCGTCACTGAGGGCGACGCGGCGGCCACTGTCGGCCGTCACGGTGAGTGAGTCTTCGAGGACGCCCCGGTCTCCGTCGTACGCGACCACCCCGACCTTCCCCGCGGTCCCGGGGGGCGCGTCCAGGCCGTCGAGCTCGACCAGCCCCTCGCCGGCGCGGGCGGCGAGTCCTTCGAAGCCGTCCCACAGCGAGATCCGGCGGACCGGCTGCTGCGGGTGCTCGTAGGCGACGACCAGCGTCCAGCCGCCCCAGGCACCCACCTCGGAGTGGCCCATGGCGATGTTGAGCTGGGCCACCGTCCACATGCCGGCGCCGCCCTTGCGGACCAGCGGGGTCACGTCGGCGGAGGCCTGGTAGGCGTCGCTGCCCGCGTCCGAGCGGTGGCCCATCATCGTGTCGGCGATGACCTCCTTGTACGCGCCGCCCGGCTCGGCGACCAGCACCCGGCCGTTGTCCTCCGGCGGCTTCTGCTCGCCCACCCGGAGGTTCCCGCCCCAGTACAGGCGGGCGTACGAGACCTTCGCGCCCTGCGGGACCTTGAGTTCGGCCCGGGTGGAGTTGTAGGTGTCCGGGTCCTTGTCGACCTCGCTGTAGAACATCTCGAAGTCGCCGTTGACCCCGGCCGCGCCCCGCTTCACGTCGGCGCACGGCTCGGCCTGCGGGGACTCCTCCCGGCGGCAGCTGATGCCGGAGTTGGAGGCCCGTACCAGCCCGCCGTGCTGCACGGCCTGGTAACGCTGGGTGAACGGGACCCGGGGTAGCTCTTTGGGAGCTGGGGCTTTGCGCGGTGGGATCGCCCCCGCCACCGGGACGTTCACGGAAAGGACGAGGCAGGACAGCAGACCGAGCGTGCCGAGGATTCTGCGGGAGGAACCCATGACCCTGTCTCCATTTTCGATCAAGGGGACAAAACAGGAGTGAACTTTGTCAGAAATCGGGCTGGAAATCACGTCGGACTCGCTCGTACGGCCTTTTGGGCGATAGCACGCACCCTTGAAGCGGGCGGGTCGTTATGGGTTGCACCATCGTTCGAACCGAAAGGAAAAGCGGAGATGAAGAAGACGCTGATGCGCGGCACCACCCTGGCCTTCGCCGGCGCCGCCGTGCTGCTGGGCGGCGCGGGCCTCGCCTCCGCGCACGGCGGCGGCGCGACGGCGGACGGCATCGCGGCCGGATCCCCCGGCGTCGGGAGCGGCAACCTGCTCCAGATCCCCGTCGACGTCCCGGTGAACGTGTGCGGCAACACCGTCAACGTGATCGCCCTGCTGAGCCCCGCGTTCGGCAACACCTGCGTGAACGCCTGAGCGTCAACCGCGCCGCCCCAAACGGCGGCATCCGGGTGAAGCCACGCAACCCGAGCGGGGGCAGGGCCGTTGTTCCGGGTGCTCCAGTACCGGGCAATCCTGCAAAAAAGGGACGACAATGATCAAGAAGATGATGGCCACGGCAGCGGTTGCGGCCTCGGTCGTGGGCATGGGCGCCGCCATGGCGCCGCAGGCGATGGCCATCGGGAACGACAACGGCGTCAACACCGTCAACGGCAACGGCGCCGCGCAGATCTACGGAAACCAGGCCACCTACGGCAACATGAGCCCGCAGATGGCGCTGATCCAGGGCTCCTTCAACAAGCCCTGCATCGCCCTGCCCGCCAAGGCCAACGTGCAGTCCGTGCTCGCCCTGCTCAACGTCGGCGTCCAGGACATCCCGGTCCTGTCCAGCCCGCAGAACCAGCAGTGCACCGAGAACTCGACGCAGGCCAAGGGCGACGAGGCCCTCTCCCACATCCTGGACAACATCCCGATCCTCTCCGGCAACGTCTCCGCCGGCAGCTGACCGCGAACGTCCCTGCGAGGCCGTCGCACCTTCGGGTCGCGACGGCCTCGCCGCGTAAGAATCCGCCGCCCGGGATCCGGCTCCGCGAATAGTGACGCGAAATCCGGACCCCATGAATTCACCCGGACCATCGGGGTGAATTCCCGGCCGGCCGCCGGAATTACGCGGTTTCTTTTTCCCGGACCACTCGTTGTTATTTCTGCAGCGGATACGCCTCTGCGGGAAGGATCGAAATCAAATGAAGTACAAGAAGGCAGTGGTGCTGGCCGCCGGCGCTCTGATGGCCGTCGGCGCCGTCTCTCCCGCCATGGCCGACAGTGAAGCCGCAGGCAACGCCGTGGGCTCCCCCGGCGTCCTGTCCGGCAACAACGTCCAGGTGCCGATCAACATCCCGATCAACATCTGCGGCAACACCGTGAACGTCGCCGCGCTGCTGAACCCCGCGTTCGGCAACGTCTGCGTCAACCACTGACGCAACGCTTGCGCCCGCGAGGGCAAGCCTCCTCGGGGTGGCCCCGGAGTGCACGGCGGTGCACTCCGGGGCCGCCTCCGATTCAGCACCGGCAGCAGCGCCGGTAGACAGGGAAGGACCCATGCGACAGGTACTGAGCCGACAGGTACTGGGCAAGGGGATGCTCACGGCGGCGGCCGCGTCGAGTCTGCTGTCGATCGCGACCGGCGTGGCCTACGCACATTCCGGAGCGACGGCCGAGGCCTCGCATTCACCGGGTGTGCTGGCGGGCAACAGCGTCTCGGTACCGATCACCTTCGCGCCCAACGTGTGCGGCAACAGCGTGGACGGGGGTGCCGCGCTCAACCCCGCGATGGGGAACACCTGCGTCACCACGACCGGCTCGCACACCGGCGACGGCTACGACTACGGGCGCTACCTCAGCCCCGAGAACGCCGAGGCCTTCGACCGCTACCTCCACGAACGGGAAGGGGTGGGGCGGCACAGGGTGCCGGAGCAGCGCCAGGAGACACCGCGGCACGAGACCCCGGCGCCGCGGCACGCGGCTCCCCGTCATGCTGCTCCCCGCCACGAGGAGCAGCGTGAGGAGGGCGGCTACGGCGGCCCGGAGGAAGAGCAGCACCAGGAGCAGCACGAGGAAGGGTGCGACGACCACCCCGAGTCCGCGCCGCCCCCCGCCCCGCCGGCGCACCGCGCGCCCCCCGCGGCCCCCGCACCCCCCGCACCCGACCGGCCGCACCCGATGCCCGAGCCGGTCGACGAGCACCCGGCTCCGCTCCCGGCCCCGGCGCCGGAGGAGCCCGCCCCGGTCGAGGAGGCGCCCCATCCGCTCCCCGCCCCCGTCGAGGAGGCCCCCCAGCCGCTCCCGGCCCCGGTCGAGGAGGAGGCGCCCGTACCGCTGCCGGCTCCGGCCCCGGTCGAGGAAGCGCCCGCACCGCTTCCCGCCCCGGGCCCGGGCCCGGGCCCGGAGGCTCCCGCGCCCCGGCCACCGCACGGGAGCCAGCCGGTGGAGCTCCCGGCAGCTCCGGCTCCGGCTCCGGCCCCCGCTCCGGTTCCCGCACCGGCACCGGCACCGGCACCGGCACCGGCTCACGTCAGCTCGCCCGTGCTGGCCGCGACCGGCGCGGGTCAGCCCGCGGCCGCGGCGGCCCTCGCCACGGCGCTGATCCTGGGCGGCGCCATTCTGTACCGGCGGTCGCGCGAAGCCTGACCGGCATTACCGGTAATCAGAAGAAATATCGGCCGGAGAATCCTTGTCGGATTCTCCGGCCGCTGTCATGCCCTTGTTCCCAACCGCGTGCGCGCCGGCGTTTCCGTAGCGGCCGGGAATCGTTACCCAGGGCGAAAGCGGCGCGACGGTCGCCGCTGACGCCTCTGCACACGAAAAGAAGAGGATTTCGATAATGAAGCTCACGAAGGTCGCCGCTGTCGTCGTCGGCTCCGTCGCCGCCCTCGGCTCCTCCGCCACCGCTTTCGCGGCCGAGGCCCCGGCCGCGATGCCCATGAGCCTGACGAGCGGGGTGACCGCGGTGACCGAAGCCGTGAACCCCGTCTCCGAGTCGCTGCCGCAGACCCTGGGCAACGGACTGGCAGAGCAGGGCGAGAACGTCAACAAGGTCGTGGGCACCGTCCAGAGGGTCAACGAGGTCCGCAACAACGCGCCCGGCGAGGTGCTCGGCCTTGCGAACGGCGCCACCCAGGCGTCCCCGCTCCTGGGCGGCGTGAAGCTCAACGGCGGCGCGCACTGAGCGACACCGACACGACTGTGGGCGCCGCCGGCGAGGCCGGGGCGCCCACAGTCGGTTCGTGCAGCCGACGTCAGTCGTTGACGCAGACGTTGCCGAACGCCGGGTTCAGCGCGCCGATGATGCTCACGGAGTTACCGCAGACGTTGATCGGAACGTGGACCGGGACCTGGAGCAGGTTGCCCGAGAGGACACCGGGGGAGCCCACGGCCGCGCCCTCGGCCGACGAGTCGGCCATAGCGGAGCCGGCGGCACCGGCCGCAGCGAGACCAGCGGTGGCCAGGACCAGGGCAGCCTTCTTGGCAGAGTTCATGGGAAGTGCACCTTCTGTTCGATGTTCTGCCCCGATGCCGGGGCTCACACCGAGCGAAACGGTCCGCCTCCCCTGACGACACGGCCACGTCCGCGATCACACCTGTTCAGCTCAATAGTCGTAACCGCAGCACCGTCCGGACCGTTAAGGAAGATCGCTCAGCGGGTCCGGGATCGCCGGGACCTCGACGTCGGGGACCTCCGGCACGACCGGCGCCGCCGGATCCGGCAGCGTGGGCGGTTCGATCCCCGGGATCCCGGGGATCTCCACGCCCGGGATCGCCGGGAGCACCACGCCCGGGATGGCCGGGAGATTGATGCCCGGGATCTCCGGCAGCTTGATCTCGGGGAGCTTGATCTCCGGGATCTTGATGTCCGGCAGGCTGACGCCCGGTGGCAGGAGGGCCTTGATGGCGTCGAGGATGCCCTTCACCAGGTCGTCGACGGGACCGGCCGCCGCCGCTCGCCGGGGGTGGGCGACTCCGTGGTCACTCTCCACGGCGCCCGCGGGGGCCGCCGCGCCGGAGAGTATGACGACGGCGAGGGCCGACGGGACGAGGAGACGGGCGCGGCGCGCACGGGCGGGCTTCATGGAGTGCATGGATGTTCCTCACTGGTGGTCGCGCGGATACGGACCTTGAGCGATCCGCTCCCTCACCCACCGTGCGAACACCTCACACGGAGCGCAACCGGAGATCCGGTGACTGCGGGCTTCGTACGGGCTTCGCGCAGGCGTCCGGGGGCCTCTCACCCGGGACGGGGAAAACCCCGCCGCCCGCAGGCCGTTTGAGTGAAGCAGCGGAACCAACCCCCTGGCAGGGCAGTTGACCAGGGCGCTCCATCAGCGGGCACTCGTGCGACAGAAGGAACAAGATGTTCAAGAAGTTCATGACCGCCGCCGCGGTCTCCGCCGTTGCGGTCGGCGCGGGCGCTGCCGCCGCGGCCCCGGCCATGGCCATCGGCAACGACAACGGGATCAACACCGTCAACGGCAACGGATCCCAGCAGATCTACGGCAACCAGAAGACCCACGGCGACCTGAGCCCGCAGCTCAGCCTGGTCCAGGGCACGCTGAACAAGCCCTGCATCGGTCTGCCGGCCAAGGTCAACGCCCAGTCGCTCATCGCCGCGCTCAACATCGGCGTCCAGGACATCAACGTCCTGTCGAACCCGCAGAACCAGCAGTGCACCGAGAACTCCACCCAGGCCAAGGGTGACGAGCCGCTCTCGCACATCCTGGACAACATCCCGATCCTCTCGGGCAACGCCTCCGTCGGCAGCTGATCGCCGGGCCCCGTGCCCGTGGAGCGATGCGTGACGCATAGAGGGCCCCGGCGGCGTCCAGCTGCCGGGGCCCTCGTGCGCGCCCTCCGCCGTCAGCCGGTCCAGAAGTCCCACCACCGGGTGAGGATCAGCATGCCGATCACTCCGGTGTGCAGGGCGGGCGGCGCCCAGCCGAACTCGGTGAAGAAGCCCCGTAGCGGGCCGGGGGCCGGGAGTACGCCCGTACGCGCGTTGTGCGCGGTGACCGCCCAGAACATCAGCAGCGTGGCCACCCAGGCCAGGCAGCACCACAGGCAGAGCGCGTTGATCTCGTAGAGCGACTGGACCATCAGCCAGGAGCAGAAGCCGACGCCGAAGAGCGTCCCCGCGTTCAGGCCCAACCAGAACCAGCCACGGTAGCGGGCGCCGGCCAGCAGGCCCGCGCCGGCGCACACCACGACGGCGTAACCGACCAGCCCCAGCATGGGGTTGGGGAAGCCGAAGGCCTGCGCCTGCTCGCTCTGCATCACGCTGCCGCAGGAGACCACCGGGTTGAGACTGCAGGCGGGCTTGAAGTCCGGGTCCTCCAGCAGGAGGAACTTGTCGAGGGTGATCACCCAGGAGGCCAGCAGCCCGGCCGCCCCGGTCAGTGCCAGCAGCCAGGCCAACCCTCTCGGTGCGGCCGCCTGTTCGCTCTCGGTCCGGGTGCTGGGCTGCCCCTGCTGACGGGGAACGCCCACTGTATTCGTTGCCATGTGGCCCATAGTCCCGCTCTCCACCACAGAGCGGACCTAACCGTGCCCATCCATACGCAAGTTGACCTGAAGGGGTGGCGGGAACCCCTGTTGCTTCCCGGACGTTTTACCGAACGCCGGACGTGATGTCAGGCCCAGGGGTTACTTTGAGCTTCCGCGAAGTGACAAGCTGCGACGGCCTGGAGACCCACCTTGAGCGATCCGTACGAGACAACCGAGGCGCACCTCGACCGACTCCTCGGTCGCGCCCTGAACTCCTTCGACCTGCCCGACAGGTTGGTCGAGCGCCTCGGTACGGCGCTCGCGCACAGCTCTTCGCTGTACAGCACCCACCACAGCCCGGCGACGGGCGTCTGGCGGGAGACCCACCAGCACACCTACCTGCTGGCCGACGGCGGTTCGGCGGCGCTGTGGGAGCTGGCGTACCGGCAGGAGGGCGACCGGACGGTCCGGCACGAGATCTTCGTGAGCAAGGCGGAGACCTGCCTGGCCGTGGCCCGGCTGTTCGGCGAGGTCCCGGCCCAGGCCGCCCTGGACCCGGCGTTACTCCCGGGCGACGAGGAGCCCGACGACGACGTGGCCGCGCTGGCCGCGCTGTTCGCGGCCGGTGCTCCGGCGCACCGGCACCGGGAGTACGCGGTGGAGCAGTCCGCCGACCACGCCCGGCGGGTGCTGCGCCGCGCTGAGAACCCGGACCGGCCCGGCAAGCCGGTGGCGGAGCGCCTGCGGTCGGCGTATGCCCACCAGATCACGCAGTCGTTCGGCGGCGGGCCGTTCCTGCCGGGCGGGCGGGACGTGGCCTTCAGCCTGTACGAGCACGCCTTCGTCCTGCTGGACGGGAGCGAGGTCAGCCTGTGGGAGGTCGAGCACACGGCGACGCCGGACGGGCGGCACATGTGCGAGGTGTACGAGAGCGAGACCGCCGCGCGGGGAGCCATGGAACTTCGCGCCCGGGTCCGGTGACGGAAACGGACATGCCCGCCCATCAGGGCGGGCATGTCCGTGGACGGGAGTCGGCCCGCGTCAGACGGCCGGGACCTTGTCCGTGGCCGCGTCCGGAGCCTGCGCCGTGTCCGGGGCCTGGTGCTCGGAGCCACCCTCGCGCTGCTCCATCGGGATCGAGGTGCGCGGCAGCATGAACATCACCGCCCAGATCACGACGAGGACGGCGACGATCCACCACATGGCGCTGCGGAACGCCTCTACGTACGGGGCGCCGAAGGCCATCTCGTTCTCGATCACGCCGAAGTACACGACGGAGGTGAGGCCGAGGCCGAGGGCGTTGCCCATCTGCATGGTCGAGTTGATCAGCCCGGAGGCGGATCCGGCGTGCTCGCGCGGCACCTCGGACAGCACGGCGTCGGTGAGCGGGGCCACGATCAGGCCCATGCCGAGACCCATGACGGCGAGCGGCGCGGCCATCTGCCAGGAGGCGATCTCCATGCCGTAGTGCCCGGACTCCCAGATGTAGAGGAGCACACCCGCGGCCATGGTGAGCGCGCCCGCCTGGAGCACCTTGCGGCCGAAGCGCGGTACGAGCTTCTGGACGGACATGCCGGCGGCGACCGAGACGGCGATGGAGAAGGGGATGCCGGTGGTGCCGGCGCGCAGCGCGCTCCAGCCGAGGCCCAACTGCATCATGAGCGTCCACACCAGGAAGAAGATGCCGGTCGCGATCCCGAAGGTGAGCTGGACGGCCATACCGCCGGCGAAGCTCCTGACCTTGAAGAGGGAGAGCTCGACGAGCGGGGAGCCGTCCTTCTTGATCTTGTGCTTCTCGTAGGCGATGAAGCCGACGATCACGAGGGGCACCGCCCCCATGCAGAGGAAGCCCCACAGCGGCCAGTCGTTCTCCCGGCCCTGGGTGAGCGGGTAGATCAGCATGACCATGGCGGCGGTCGCGAGGACGACACCGATCAGGTCCAGGCGCAGCGCGTTCGGGGCCTTGGACTCGGTGATGAACTTGCGGCCCAGGATCACGCCCGCGATGCCAACGGGCAGGTTGATCAGGAAGATCGGGCGCCATTCGAGGCCGAACAGGTTCCACTGGGTGAGCAGCGCGCCGAGCATCGGGCCCGAGACGGCGCCGAGGCCCACGATCGCGCCGAACATGCCGAAGACCTTGCCGCGCTCGTGCGGCGGGAAGGTGACGTGGATGATCGACAGCACCTGCGGCACCATCATGGCGGCCATGCCGCCCTGGAGGAGGCGGGAGGCGACGAGGATGCTCGGGTTGGCGGCGATGCCGCAGAGCAGCGAGGCGGCCGTGAAGCCCGCGATACCGATGAGGAAGAGCCGCTTGCGGCCGTAGATGTCACCGAGGCGACCGCCGGTGATCAGGCCGGCGGCGAAGGCGAGCGCGTAACCGGCGGTGATCCACTGGATCGCGCTGGTGGAGGCGTTCAGGTCCTGGCGCATGCTGGGTATGGCTATGTTGACGATGGTGACGTCGACCAGGTCCATGAAGGCCGCGGTCATCACGATGGCGAGCGCCAGCCAGCGGCGCCGGTCGGCGGCTGAGCCGTTCGTGGGTGAGCCGTTCACGGGTGCGGTGGCTGTCTCGGTCCGCTCTTCTTGTACGGGCCCGTTCTCTCTTTCGGGCGATGTCTTGGACGTCTCGGTGCTCATGGAGAGAAACCTAGACGGGATGTAGGTCAGGCGGTGTCCTATTTCGCTGGCAACCTGGATTCCATGACCGACACCCCGGCACGGCTGCTCTCCCTGCTGTCCCTCCTCCAGACCCCGCGCGAATGGCCCGGGAGCGAGCTGGCGCAGCGGCTGCGGGTGAGCTCCCGGACGATCCGCCGCGACATCGAGCGGCTGCGGGACCTCGGGTACCCGGTGGAGGCCACGCTGGGGGCGGAGGGCGGATACCGGCTGGTGGCGGGGGCTGCGATGCCGCCGCTGCTCCTCGACGACGAGGAGGCGGTGGCGATCGCGGTGGGGCTGCGCGCGGGCGCCGGGCATGCGATCGAGGGGGTCGAGGAGGCCTCCGTACGGGCCCTGGCCAAGCTGGAGCAGGTGCTTCCGTCGCGGCTGCGGCGCCGGGTGAGCGTGCTGCAGTCGGCCACGACCGCGCTGGCCCGGGGGGACGGGCCGAGCGTGGACCCGGGGACGCTGACGACGATGGCGTCGGCGGTGGCGGGTCCCGAGCGGCTGCGGTTCGCGTACCGGGCGGGGGACGGGGTCCGGTCGCGCCGACTGGTGGAGCCGTACCGGCTGGTGAGCACGGGGAGCCGCTGGTACCTGGTCGCCTATGACCTGGAGCGCGAGGACTGGCGGACCTTCCGGGTGGACCGGGTGGGCGAGGTGTTCGCGACGGGGGCCCGGTTCGTGGCGCGGCAGCTGCCGATGGACCCGGAGGAGTTCGTGCGCAGGGGGCTGCGGGGCCGGGAGACGTCGTACGCGGTCGAGGTCACCTTCGCGGCGGACGTGGCGGAGCTGCCGGGGTGGTTGCGGGAGTCGGCGGTCGGCGACGCGGGTGACGCTGCGGGCGGCGGCGACGGCCGGACGCGGGTCCGGTTCGAGACCGCGGACGCCCCGGAGTGGCTGGTGGCGCGGCTGGCGCTGACGGGGGTGCCGTTCACGGTGCAGGCGCCGGCCGCGCTGGCGGCGGCGGCTCGGACGCTGGGGGCGCGGCTGGCGGGGGCCGGGGCGTAGCGGGAGGCGTACCGGCGCCCTGGTTTCCGGGGCGCGAGGGAGCCCCGGCACCTGGGGGGATAGGTGCCGAGGCTCGTCCGGGGGGCGTCAGGCCACGGCGTCGAAGCCGGTGTCGCGGGCCATGCGCTTGAGTTCCAGAAGGGCGTGCTTCTCGATCTGGCGGATCCGCTCACGGGTCAGGCCGTGCTGCTTGCCGACCTCCGTCAGGGTCCGCTCGCGGCCGTCGACGATGCCGTACCGCATCTTGATGATCGACGCGGTGCGCTGGTCGAGCTTGCCGAGCAGGTCCTCCAGCTCCTCGCTGCGCAGCAGCGAGAGCACGGACTGCTCGGGGGAGATCGCGGAGGTGTCCTCCAGGAGGTCACCGAACTGCGTCTCGCCCTGGTCGTCCACCGACATGTTCAGGCTGACCGGGTCGCGCGCCCAGTCCAGTACGTCGCCCACGCGCTTCTCCGTCGAGTCGAGCTCGGCGGCGATCTCGGCGTGCTCCGGGTCCCGGCCGTTCTCGCGGTTGAACTCGCGCTGGATGCGGCGGATCCGGCCGAGCTCCTCGACCAGGTGGACGGGGAGGCGGATGGTGCGGGACTGGTCCGCGATGGAGCGGGTGATGGCCTGGCGGATCCACCACGTCGCGTACGTGGAGAACTTGAAGCCCTTGGCGTAGTCGAACTTCTCGACCGCGCGGACCAGACCGGCGTTGCCCTCCTGGATGAGGTCGAGGAGGGGCAGACCACTGCGCGGGTAGCGGCGGGCGACGGCCACCACGAGGCGCAGGTTGGACCGGATGAAGACTTCCTTGGCGCGCTCACCCTCGGCGGCCAGCGCCTCCAGCTCCTCGCGCGCGGGCGTCTCGCCCTTGCGCTCGATGACGCCGTCGAGGATCTGCTGGGCGTACACGCCCGCCTCGATGATCTGGGAGAGCTCCACTTCCTTGGCGGCGTCGAGCAGCGGGGTGCGTGCGATCTCGTCCAGGTACATGCCGACCAGGTCGCGGTCTGCGATCTCCCCGCCCACAGCGCGAGCGCTGCTCGTGGACTGCTGGCGGGCGACGGCGCGGGTTGCCATGCGTGCTCCCTTGCGATGAGTTCGGTCGCGGTGCGGCTGCCGGACGGCACCGGTGGTGCGGTGTGCGTCCCCGGACACTCTCCCGAGTGCCCGCATCCGAAGGAAACAACGACTGGAATCAGGACAGAATTCCCACGTCTCCCTCTCATTTTCGAGATCTTGCAGTATCCTGCCTCGCCACGAGAGGGGGCAGGGTGCCGCAAGGACTCGAAGAGGTGCAGGTCAGGCCCGGAACGGAGGCCGACCTGGCAGCCCTCACGGACGTGTACAACCACTACGTCCGCGAGACCGCCGTCACCTTCGACACGGCCGTCTTCACTCCGGAACAGCGCCGCCCATGGCTGCACTCCCACCCTGAAGACGGCCCTCACCGCCTTCTGGTTGCCTGGGCCGGCCATCGAATCGCTGGATACGCGACAAGCAGTCCTTTCCGTCCGAAACCGGCCTACGCGACGTCGGTGGAGGCCAGCGTCTACCTCGCCCCGCACGCGGTGGGCCGGGGCGTGGGAACGGTGCTCTACGACGCCCTCTTCACGGCCCTGGCCGAGGAGCCGGTCCACCGCGTGTTCGCCGGCGTCGCCCTGCCGAACGAGGCCTCGGTCCGCCTCCACGAACGCTTCGGCTTCCGCCGGGTCGGGGAGTTCACGGAGGCGGGCTGGAAGTTCGGCCGCTACTGGGACGTGCGCTGGTACGAGAAGACCCTGGGGCCGGACCGCCTGCACGGGTGAGGTGACGGCCGGCTCGGCGATGCGCGGTCGCCTCGCGCACGGCGGGCGGTCTAAGCGACGCTTAGCCGAACTGGAGCGAGCGCTTCGAGAGGCCCATCCAGAAGCCGTCCACCGCGTCGCGGCGGGCGGTGAGGTCGCCTGCCGCGTCCGCCGCGCCGAGGGTGACGAAGAGCGGGGCGAAGTGTTCCGTACGGGGGTGGGCCAGGCGGCCCGACGGGGATTTGGCCTCGAAGTCGAGCAGGGAGTCCAGGTCGCCCGCGGCCAGCGCCTCGTGGCCCCAGGCGTCGAATTCGGCGGACCAGGACGGCACGCCCGGGCCCGTGTGCCGCAGCGCGGCCAGGTTGTGGGTGAAGAAGCCGCTGCCGACGATCAGGACCCCCTCGTCACGCAGGGGCGCCAGCTTGCGGCCGATGTCCATCAGGCGGCGCGGGTCCAGCGTCGGCATGGAGATCTGCAGGACCGGTATGTCGGCTTCCGGGAACATCTCCACCAGCGGGACGTACGCGCCGTGGTCCAGGCCGCGGTCCGGGATGTCCTGGACCGGGGTGCCGGGAGCCTGGAGGAGGCCCCGCACCGAGGCGGCGAGCCGCGGGGCGCCCGGGGCGTCGTACCGGACCCGGTAGTAGTGCTCGGGGAAGCCCCAGAAGTCGTAGACGAGCGGGGCCGAAACGGTCGCGCCGAGGGCGAGCGGGGCTTCCTCCCAGTGGGCCGAGACCATCAGGATCGCCGTGGGGCGGGGCAGCTCCGCGGACCAGGCGGCCAGCTCGCCCGGCCATACGGGGTCGTCCGCGAGCGGCGGCGCGCCGTGACTGAGGTAGAGCGCCGGCATACGGGTCTGGGCGGTGGTCACGGGGGCGCTCCTCGGTCGTCGGTACGGGGTCGCCCGAAAAGCCTAACCCCGCTTGGTTCAAATTTGAACCAAGCGGGGTGGTCAGTCATTCCCGGGTGGGCGCCCCCGTCAGTGGGCGATCACCGGAACCTTGATCTCGGCTTCCTCGGCAGCGCCGGAGCCGGAGCCCGAGGCCACCGGGCTGCCCGCGCCGGGACGGCCTGTGTTGATCAGGGTCAGCGCGATGGCCGAGCTGGTGGCCAGGATGCCGACCGCCCACCAGATGGCGGAGGAGTAGCCCTCGACCATGGCCTGCGCCTGGACGAGCTTGGCCGCGGCGCCGCCCGCCGCGGCCTCGGCCGCGTGGTCGGTCAGGTACGCGGTGGTCGCCGAGGCGGCGATGGTGTTCAGCAGCGCGGTGCCGATGGCGCCGCCGACCTGCTGCGAGGTGTTGACCATGGCGGAGGCGACACCGGCGTCGGCCGGGTTCACCCCGTGCGTGGCCAGGGACATGGCCGGCATGAACGCCGTACCCATACCGAGGCCCAGCAGCAGCTGCGCCGGCAGGATCAGCGCCGGGTAGGAGGACCCGACCTCCAGCTGGGTCAGCAGGAGCATGCCGGTGGCGGCGAGCAGGAAGCCCGGGCCCATCAGCAGGCGCGGCGCGACCCGGGTCATCAGGCGGGCACCGATCTGGGTGGAGCCCGTGATCATGCCCGCGATCATCGGCAGGAAGGCGAAGCCGGTCTTGACGGGCGAGAAGCCCTTCACGACCTGGAGGTAGTAGGTGAGGAAGAGGAACAGGCCGAACATGGCGATGACGGCCAGGCCGAGCGAGAGGTAGACACCGCCGCGGTTGCGCTCCAGCAGGACGCGCAGCGGCAGCAGCGGGGACTTCACCTTGGACTCGGTGTACACGAAGGCCGCCAGCAGGACCGCCGAGGCGATGAACATGCCCACGGTCGTCGCGTCCGACCAGCCGGCCGACTCGGCGCGCGTGAAGCCGTACACCAGGGCGACGAGACCGAGCGTGGACAGGACCACGCCGGGGATGTCGAGCGGAGCGCGGTTGCGGCCGCCGGCGGGCTCACGGATGACCAGCCAGGCACCCGCGGCCGCGACGATCGCGAAGGGGATGTTGACGAAGAAGGTCCAGCGCCAGTTGAGGTACTCGGTGAGGAAGCCGCCGAGGATCAGGCCGACGGCGCCGCCGCCGCCCGCGATCGCACCGTAGATGCCGAAGGCCTTGGCGCGCTCCTTGGCGTCGGTGAACATCACCGCGAGCAGGGAGAGGGCCGCCGGGGCGAGCAGTGCGCCGAAGGCACCCTGGAGGGCGCGGGCGCCCAGCATCATGGCCTCGCCGTTCGCGGCGCCGCCGAGGGCGGAGGCCAGGGCGAAGCCGATGAGGCCGACGACGAAGGCGTTCCTACGGCCCCACTTGTCGGCGATGCGGCCGCCGAAGAGGAGCAGTCCGCCGAAGGCCAGCGCGTACGCGGTGATGACCCACTGGCGGTTGCCGTCGGAGATGCCGAGGTCGGTCTGGGCGGAGGGGAGGGCGATGTTCACGATGGTCGCGTCGAGGACGACCATCAGCTGGGCCAGGGCTATGAAGACGAGTGCCTTCCAGCGGCTGGGGTCTGCAGCCAGCGGGGGTGTCGCGGCTGTTTTTGACATGGGGGTACCCACTTCACTGTGCGGAATGACTGAAAAAAGCTAGTTCGAGAAGCTTGGGCGCGTTACATGGTCTTCTGCCTCAGGTCTTCCAGCGTGGCGGCCGAACCCGGCAGCACGGAGCGCGCCGGGGTGCGCAACCCGTCGAGGAACAGCTGGAGATGACGGTGGACGAAGCGGTCCGCGTCGAGGCATGCGGTGCCGGGGAGGGGGCGGCTGAGCTGGGAGAGGGCGATCATCAGGTCGCCGACGCCGATGTCCGTGCGGACGAGCCCGGCGTCCTGGCCGGCCGCCACCAGGGTCTCCACGGCGGCCTCCAAGGCGCCGCGCGCGGCGAGGAGTTCGGGGTGGTCGTGGTCGAAGTCGTCGGCGAGCATGGGGCACAGGGCCCCGATCCGCTCGTCGGCGGCGGCGTGTGTGAACCGGCACAGCGCGGCGAAGGCGTCGGACTCCTCGGCGAGGGAGGCCTCGGCCGAGGCGGTGACCTTGTCCATGACGAAGAGCACGACGTGGTGGACGAGGGCCGGGCGGTCCGGGAAGTGCCGGTAGAGGGTGGCGTTGCCGATTCCGGCCCGGCGGGCGACCTCGTCGAAGGGGGCGCCGGAGCCGTGCTCGACGAGCACCTCGCGGGCCGCCGCCAGGATCCGCTCGCGGTTGCGGACGGCGTCGGCGCGCGGGCGCGGGACACGGGTCGCGGGGGACGCGGGGGTCGCGTCGGCCGCCGGGGCGGCGGAGCCGGCGGGCGTCGGCGCCAGGTCCACGGCCGCGCCCGGGACGGGCGGGGCCGCCGGGGCGGTGGTGGTGTGGCGCTTCATTCCGGAGCCTCCCTGACTCGGTGACACGTACGGGCCCGCCCAAAACGGGGAGCCGGTCCCCACTTGGGCGGACTCACGTACAAACGGGGATCCGATCCCCGGTTATTTCACTCACCCGTGTGACCTGACCCACACGCCCCTTCACGTTCGGCCTCTCCCGACGCGCGGGCGCGCCGCAGCCGTCGGAGGGTGGCGAACAGAGCGCAGACCGGGCAGGGCCGGCTGCCGCGGACCCGAAGGCGGTCTCCATGCCGCAGACCCGCCACCGGATACGCAGACCACGCCGCACCAGCGCGTTCATCGCGCTGACCGCGCTGGCGCTCGGGGTCACGGCGACGGCGAGCACGGGGATATCCAGCCGCACCCACTCGGCGGCGGGGCCCGTGGCCACGACCACCGAATCGGCTCTCGCGCCGTGCCGGATCACCGGCACGATGGGCGTGCAGATGTCCGAGGGCATGCCGACCCCGCCCGGGTACTCGCGCTCGACCGGCGAGGTCAGGGCACTGAACCTGATGATCGACTTCCCCGACGCCAAAGGCGAGGGCTCGGCGCTGGACCGGCTGGCGGAGTTCTTCCCCCAGACCTCCGACTGGTTCCGCACCAGCTCCTACGGGCGGCTCAGCTACCGGGCCGAATCGCCGATAAGGACCTGGCTGCGGATGCCGATGCCCTTCGCGGCGTACGGGATCGAGCGCGGGTCGGCGTACGAACCGGGCTACCGGCAGCTCGTCGAGCACATCGCGAAGGCCGCCGACTCCGAGGTGGACTTCAGCAGGTACGACCTGATCAACATCCTGGTCACCCCGAACGCCGGGCCCTCCGCCCTGGACACGGTCCTGTCGGTGACCTTCTCCGGCAACGGGGAGGCGCCGACGGCCGACGGGGTGCCCCTGGCCAACACGTCCTTCGTCTACAGCCGCCAGGACGACGGCTCCGGCACCTACCGGGAGACCGGCTACCGGGTGCTCCCGCACGAGAACGGACACGTCTTCGGACTGCCCGACCTCTACACCACCGACGGCGGCAGCACGGTCGGGCACTGGGACATCATGAGCGAGGACTGGGGCGCCAACAACGACCTGCTGGGCTGGCACAAGTGGAAGCTGGGCTGGCTGGACGGCTCACAGATCAGCTGCGCGTCGAAGTCGGGCGCCAGCGACCACGTCCTGTCGCCGCTGGCGGTGGAGGGCGGGACGAAACTGGCCTTCGTCCCGTTGTCGGAGAGCACCGGGTACGCGGTGGAGGTACGGACGCGGGCCGGCAACGACGAGGCCGTGTGCAAGCCAGGCGTCCTCGTCTACAAGGTGGACTCGGACGTGGACACCGGGCGCGGCCCGGTGACGGTGTCGGACAGCGGGAACGCGAGCGGCGGCTGCACCCGGCGGCCCAATGTGCACGCGGAACTGTCGGACGCGCCGTTCCGGCCGGGCGAGACGTTCACCGACGAGAAGGCGGGCATCAGCGTCTCGGTGGTGGGCGAACTGCGCAACGGCAGCTACCAGGTGCGGATCATCCGGCCCTGACCGCCGGCGCCGCGGCAGCTTAGGGTGAGCGCATGGAGTCCTACACCATCGGACAGGCGGCGCGGCTGCTGGGCGTGAGCGTCGACACCGCTCGGCGGTGGGCGGACGCCGCCCGCTTCCCGACCCGCCGGGACGGCAAGCGCCGCATCGTCGACGGGCCAGACCTGGCGGCCTTCTGCGTGGAAGCCGCCCAGGAAGGCTCCGAGGATGCGGACGCCCCGTACACCTCGGTCCGCAACGCCTTCCCCGGCATCGTGACCGGGATCAAGCTCGGCGATGTCGCTGCGCAGGTCGAGATCCAGGCAGGACCGCACCGGGTGGTGTCTCTGCTGACCCGCGAGGCCGTCGAGGAACTGGGGCTGGAGGTCGGCATGCGGGCCACCGCCCGGGTGAAGTCCACGAGCGTGCACATCGACCGCGACTGAGCGGACCGGGCGCACCTGCTGAGCGGACCGGCTGAGCGCATCGGCTGAGCCGCCCCGGGCGCATGCCGCATCATGTCCCGCGTGCACAGTGCGGAGGAGTTCGGCCCGGCCGACAGCGAAGCAGGCGTCCCCGGTGGCATACGGGATCCGGACGCCATGTCCGACGAGATCAGAGCGGCACGGCAGGGGGACGAGGCGGCGTTCAGGGCGCTGTTCCGGGCGGTGCAGCCGGGGCTGCTGCGCTACCTGACCGTGCTGGTCGGGGCCGACGCCGAGGACGTGGCGTCCGAGACCTGGCTGCAGGCGGCCCGCGATCTGGTCTGCTTCAGCGGGGACTTCGGCGGGTTCCGCGGCTGGGTCTCGACGATCGGCCGCAACCGCGCGCTGGACCTGCTGCGCCGTCGGCCGGTTGCCGGCCCGCCGCCCGAGGACACCGGGGGAGCCGCGTCGGCCGCGTCCGGTACGGCCGGAGCGCTGACACTCATATCCCGGCTGCCGCGCGATCAGGCAGAGGCCGTCATGCTCCGGGTGGCCATGGACCTGGACACGGACGGCGCCGCCCGCGTCCTCGGCAGGAGACCCGCTGCGGTACGCCTGGCGGCACACCGCGGCCTGCGCAAGCTCGCCGAGCTCATCGAACAGCAAGAGGCGAATCCGCCGGGGAGCGGAGGGCGTGGAGGGGGCGCGGACGGGGCAGAGGGGGAGGTCCGGCCGAAGCCGCGTGGGAAGGGTTTCGCCACAGGAGTGACACCGACGACGCCTTCGACGCTGAAGAGCACGAGATGAGCACGAACCGAACCCACCGGATCGATCACGACACTGCCGAGCGGCTGCTCGACGGCGCCGGGGCCGGGGCCGGTACCGACCACGAGGCCCTCGCGAGGCTGCTCGCTGCCGCCGCCGCCCCCGCGGCCGAGCACGAACTGCCCGGCGAGGAGGCGGCCGTGGCCGTGTTCCGGACGGCTCGCCTCGCCCCGGCCGCCGCGTCCGGCAGATCCCGTACGTCCTGTACGTCCCGTTCGCACAGGAGGCGGCCGGCGCGCACGCCGGCCGTGTTCCTCGCCGCGAAGGTGGCGGTCGCCGTGCTGGCCACCGCTGTCGGCGGTGTCGCCGTCGCCGCCGGGACGGGCCACCTGCCCGCCGTCATGGGCGGTGAGTCCGAGGACGGCGCTCCGGGCCACTCGCCCTCGGCCCCGCCCTCGGCCGGTACCCGGGCACCCGGCGCGCGGGCCCCGGGCACGCCCGCCGACGCGCCCTCCGGCTCGTCCTCCGCGGCACCTCCCGACCTGGCGGGTGGTCCGAGCGGGGCGACGGGCGACCCGCCGGCTCCGCGGCCGACGGACAGCCCTCACGGCGCCGCACCACCGGCGCAGAACGGCCGGCACGAGGCAGGTGATCGCCCCGGCACCCCGCGGCCGACGCGGAGCCCGGGGGCGCCGGCCGCCCGCCCGACCGGCCCGCCGGCCACCGCCCCGTCCCCGCCCCGCAAGGACCCACCGGCCACTCGCCCCGCCGGGTGACCCCGCCACTCCTCGTCCGCCACCCGTAGAGGCTGTCCACGATGCAACAACCGGCTCACCTGGACGACGACACGATGCCGCTCCCCCGCATCTCCGCGGTCGCCACGGACGTCCCCGCCCCCGCCCCCAGACCGGTCTTCGTCGACTCCTCCGGCCGGCGCCAGCGCCGGGTACGCCGCCTCGGCTGGCTGCTGGTCGTCCCCGCCGCCGCGTACATCGTGCTCCTGATCAGCTCGCTGTTCGGCGGACCCACGCTCCGCTCCCCGTTCCTGCCGTCCCCGCGCGTCCCGGAGAACGCGCAGAGCAGGCCTCCCGTGGCCGAGCCGGGCGCCCCCTCACCCGGCGCCGCACGCCGCACGGGCGCGCCCGGCACCACGCCCCGGACGTCCCCGTCCCCGCCCGGCGCCACCGGAAAGACCCCGGCCGGGGACGGGCGGCCCGGCACCACCGCCGGGCCCGCTCCCGCCGCTTCCAAGGGGAGCGGTCCGGCGCCGGGGAACGGATCCGGCGGCCACGGCCGGCCGACCTCCCCGCCCGGCCAGGGAGGGAAGCCCACCGCTCACCCGTGACCCGCCCGGACCACCACAGGCAGGAAGCACACCCCTTGTCGAAGAACCGCCGCCTGCCCCGCGGCCGGCACAGCACCGTGCGCGACGTCCCCCTGCGCACCCACTGGCTGCTGCTGACCGCGCTCGTCCTCACCCTCTCGGCCGCACTGCTGCTGCAGGGCTACAGCAAGCACATGTTCGACGCGACGCCCGACGGCGCACCGCGCGGGGCCGGGTCGGCGGCGGCTGCCGTGCCGGCGCAGATCCGGTCGGGCGGCCCGGTCATCGACGGCGCCGCCGCGCGGACGGTCGGCCCCGCGCCCCGCACCATCGCCCTGACCTTCGACGACGGTCCCGACCCGGTCTGGACGCCGAAGATCCTGGACGTCCTGCGCCGCAACGATGTGCACGCGACGTTCTTCACCGTCGGCTCGCAGGTGGCGGCCCATCCGGAACTGGCCCGGCAGATCGTCGCGGACGGCCACCAGCTCGGCGTCCACACCTTCACCCACACCGACCTGGGCGCGGTCTCCGCATGGCGGCGCTCCCTGGAACTGCGCGAGAGCCAGCTGGTCGTC
Source organism: Streptomyces sp. NBC_00190 (assembly GCF_036203305.1). Classification (GTDB taxonomy): domain Bacteria; phylum Actinomycetota; class Actinomycetes; order Streptomycetales; family Streptomycetaceae; genus Streptomyces. The sequence goes on from NZ_CP108131.1 coordinate 3,542,463, forward strand.
GCCGGCGCCACCGGAGTCACCACCCCGCTGCTGCGCCCGCCCTACTCGTCGACCAACCGGGCGCTGGACGACGCGGACTGGGCCACCGTCACCCAGGCCGGACGAGAGGGCTACCTGACGGTCCTCACCACATTGGACAGCCAGGACTGGCGTCGCCCGGGTGTCGGGCAGATCGTCGCCAACGCCACCCCCAAGGGCGCCGACGGGCAGGTCGTCCTGATGCACGACGCGGGCGGCGACCGCTCGCAGACCGTCGCGGCCCTGGAGCAGCTCGTCCCCCGGCTCAAGGGCGCGGGCTTCCGCTTCGCCACCGTCGGCGACGCGGTCGGCCTGCCGGCGCCCACCCGGCCGGCCTCGACCGTCGACCGGTGGCAGGGACTCGCCCTCAGCCAGGCGCTGCGTACGAGCGACTGGGTCCTCGAAGCGCTCGCCTGGCTGATGTGGGCGGCCGGTGCGATCAGCGTGCTGCGCGCGGTGGCGGTGTTCGTCGCCGCCCGCCGCCACGTGCGGATGCGGCGCAAGCCCTGGGGCAACCCGGTCACCGAACCCGTCAGCGTCATCGTCCCCGCCTACAACGAGAGCGCCGGGATCGAAGCAGCCGTCCGCTCCCTGGTCGCGTCGGACCACCAGGTGGAGGTCATCGTGGTCGACGACGGCTCCACCGACGGCACCGCCGACATCGTCGAGGCCCTGCGCCTGCGCGGCGTGCACGTCATCCGCCAGCGGAACGCCGGGAAGCCGGCCGCGCTCAACACCGGCATCGCCGCCGCGACCTGCAACCTGGTGGTCATGGTCGACGGTGACACCGTCTTCGAGCCGGACGCGGTCCGCATGATCGTCCAGCCCTTCGCGAACCGGCGCGTCGGCGCGGTCTCGGGCAACGCCAAGGTCGTCAACCGCGGCGGCCTGCTCGGCCGCTGGCAGCACATCGAGTACGTCGTCGGCTTCAACCTCGACCGCCGCCTCTTCGACCTCGCCGAATGCATGCCCACCGTGCCCGGGGCGATCGGCGCGTTCCGCCGCGAGGCCCTCCTGCGCGTCGGCGGCGTCAGCGACACCACCCTCGCCGAGGACACCGATCTGACCATGGCGCTGTGCCGGGACGGATGGCGCGTCGTCTACGAGGAGCGGGCCAAGGCCTGGACCGAGGCTCCCGCGTCGCTCGGCGCACTGTGGAAGCAGCGCTACCGCTGGTGCTACGGCACCCTCCAGGCCATGTGGAAGCACCGCGGCGCCCTCACCCAGCGGGGCCAGGCCGGGAAGCTCGGCCGTCGCGGCCTGCTGTACCTGCTGATGTTCCAGGTCCTGCTGCCGCTGCTCGCCCCGGTCGTGGACATCATCGCCGTCTTCGGCCTCATCTTCCTCGACCCCCTCCGGATCATCGGCCTGTGGTGCGCCTTCCTCGCCCTCCAGGTCTTGATGGGCCTCTACGCCTTCCGCCTCGACGGCGAGCGGCCCGGGCCGCTGTGGAGCCTGCCGCTCCAGCAGTTCGTCTACCGCCAGCTGATGTACCTGGTCGTCATCCAGTCCGTGTTCACCGCGATCGCCGGGTCCCGCCTGCGCTGGCAGCGCTCGGAACGCTACGGAAGCCTCCAGGCCCCCGCGGAATCCGGCTCCCGGCCGCAGCCGCAGCCACAGCCACAGCCGCAGCCGCACCCCTCGGTGCAGGTGCCGGCGCAGGTGCCGGCGCAAGTGCCCCAGCCGGTCCGCGGGGTTCCCGACCACCTCGCCGGGACGCGCATCGAGCGCTGGCCCCCGTACGCCGAGGAGACCGGGGGCACCGGCCGGCCGCCGGGCATGCCGCCCTGGTAGCTCGTGGTTACGCTGGAGACGCGGAAGCCAACCGTGACGACCGGTGGGAGGCCCCCTGATGAGACGACGCCATCACTTCCACGTCGATCACGCCGGGCACTCGGTCAGTGCCACCGTCCAGACGGGCCGCCGGGTGGAGGTGGAGGTGCTCGTCGACGGCAAGGAGACGGGCCACGCGACGACGCACGACGACCACCCCGTCAGCGTGCCCGTGGAACTGCCCACGGATCCGCCGAGCACGGTGTCGGTGCGCGCCACGCCCGGTCCGGGGGTGCCGCGCTGCTTCCTCGAGGTCGTCGGAGCCGATCCCCAGGTCATGTCCCCGCGCCCGTACTGACGGGACGCCGATCGGCCCGCTCGGGCCGCCCTCGGCTCCGGGGCGATCTCCCCGATCACGCCCTCGACGTCTCGACGTCCCGGGAGAGCTGCGTTCACGCCCGTGGCGACCGCCCACCCCACTGTGATGGGGTGGGCGGTCGCCACGGTTCCGGCAGGCGGCTACGACAACGGAGCCACGGGCTCGGCGGCCCGCAGGGGCTGGAATTCGTGCTCCTCCGCACGGTGGTAGCCGCGACGGTCGTACCAGCGGCAGACCGCCCAACCGATGACCGCGGCCCCGACGGCATAGGCGCCCAGCACCCACCACGCGCAAACGGTGACCGGGGCGGCGCGACGGGACGGCCCTGGGTCGGCGTGGAGGCCTGACGGGTCGACCCAGGGTCTGACCTCAGCCGCCCAAGGCGGCCTTGAGCCGGCCGAGCGTGGTGCGCATGCCGGCGCGGTTGGCCTCCGCGCGGTCGGCCGGGCGCGTACCGGTGAACACCCGCCCGAGGAACTCGGCGGTCCGGGCACCTCGGCCCGTCCGCAGGTCCTCCCAGTACTCCGTGACCCTGGTGACACCGCCCTCCGACCGGAAGCGGTAGCCCCACAGCGCCACCGGCAGTCCGAACGCGGTGACCCGGAAAGCGAATTCGGAGGGTCGATCGGACAGGGTCACCCGGCACGTGGTGAACCAGACCAGCAGCCCTTTCCGGTTGAACCCGACGAACGTCGTCCCCTCGCGCGCCACGTGACCGCGATGCCAGACGGCGAAGCACTCCGGGCTCCACTTGCCCATGTTCCGCACGCACGAGACCGCGGCGTACACATCCTCGACAGAGGCGCCGACCAGGACGCTCTCCTCGACTTTCCATAAACGGTTCACAATTCCCCGGGTGGATCGAAGGGATGTCACGATTCCGGACCGGCCGGACCTTAGCCAGGCGTGAAGTGGGGCGCAACAGAGGAGTGCCAGAAAAGCGGAAGACCGTCGTCCCCATCGGCGAGGACGTCGGGTACGCCGAGATTCCCAGCCCATCTCTCTTGACGGCGTCACGGCGACACTCCTAACGTAGAACGAGTCGGATCGTTCTGACCCTGCCATGGTCGCACACGCCGACCTCGTGACGCGGCGGCGACGGGAGTGACGAGTGGAGGCACGTCCGGCCGTCGTCGGGCGGGCAGCGGCGGTCGCCGAGCGAGCACGGCGCATGGACGCGCCGAGGCGGCGGACCGCACCGGCATCGCCGCTTTTGGCGGACTCTCCGCCCAGTTGCCCCGCCTCACCTTTCCGGTATGGGACGCACACACATCGACATCGGACCGAGTCGTCGACGGGTTCCCGGTAGAGATCCACCCGATTCCGTGTCGTGGAATCCGTTGCGGCAAACTCAGGAGGAGTAGATGTTGCAGAATGCCCGTAGCCGGGCCCATCCATCGGGCCTGCCGCGCCCCGCGTCCGGCGATACGGCGTGAACACCCACTGGCGGCCGGCCGGACGCCCGGGCCTCTACACAGCGGGCCCGCGAGACGGCACGCCCTTGGTGCTCGTCCACGGCATCCGGTTGTCGGCCTGGATGTGGGCCCCGTACGCCGCCCGGCTCGCACCCGACTTCAGGATCACCGCGTGCGACCTGCCGGGGCACGGAGCGCTGCGCACGGATCCCTTCACTCTGGAGGGGGCCGTCGAGCAGATCGACGCGGCGGTCGCCGAGGCCCGCGACGCCACCGGACTCTCCCCGTGGGTCGCCGGTTCGCCACTCGGGGGCTACGCCACGCTCGCCTACGGCGCAGCCCGCCCCGGCCGGGCGGCCGGCCTGCTCGTCAATGGCGCCACCGCACGGACCACCGGAGGAGTCCGCCGCGTGTACGCAACCGCGGACCGGGTCCTCCGCGCCATGGGGGAATCACGCGCGGACCGTCTCAACAGGTGGCTGTTCCGGAGGGCGTTGCCGTCCGAGGTGTGTGCCGCGGTACTGCGCGGCGGGCTCGCCGTGCGCGGCTTCGGTCAAGTCGTCGCCGACCTCGCCGGCAGGGACTTCCTGGCCATGGCCGGGAGCATCACCACGCCGGTCGTCTTCGTCAACGGCCGTCGGGACCGGCTCTTCCGCTCCGGTGAACGGGACTTCGTCGAGGCCGTGCGCAGCGCCGGAACCCCGGTTCGGCTGGCGCACGTCCCCGGCTCCCACGTGCTGTGCCTCACGGACCCCGACACCTTCAGCCGGGTACTCGTCCGCGGCCACCGTGAACTGGGCCGGCTCACGGCCCCTCCTCCGGCTCCGGCCCTCCCCTCCCCCTGACCCCGCCCGCCCCGGCGGCGCCCACTCGCGCCCTGCACCTGCACGCCAACACGCTCACCTACCGGCTGGACCGCTGGCACGAGCTCACCGGCCCGGACCACCGCGACTACATGGGGCTCGTCACCTCCCGCACGGCCGTGGGATGCGTCTGAGCCGTACCGTCATCCACCGGACGGGCCGAGCCGGTGGATGACGGGGCACGGCCCGATCCTCCCACGGCAGTGCGCCGTGGCGCGCTCACCGGGAGTACAGCCAGCTGATCACCACCGCCCGATGGCCGGGGTGTATTCGCTGGGCTTGAAGACCACCGTGTTGCCCGCCGCCAAGGCGTAGGCGATGGACCCGACAGGTGTGTGCACGGGGTAGTTCCACGGCCCGATCACACCGATGACGCCGTAGGGCCGGTATTCCAGGGTCGCGAGGTGATTGAGCATCAGCAGACGCGACGGAACGCGTCGCCGCGCCAGCACGCTCCGCGCGTTGCGAGCGGACCAGTCCACGTGCGCCAGCCAGGCGCCCCGCTCCGCCCGGCATACGAGGCTCGCTGCGCACGCCGTACCGTCGTGCCCGGTTCCCTATCTGCCGGAGTGGGCTCCCGGCACGCGCTAGCGGCTCATAATGAACACGATCCGACTCGTTCTACGGCGAGGCGGCCGACATCCGACCCGTCCATGAACACGCGTTGCAGGAGAGGCGAATGGGGACAAAGCGAACCTTGCAGAACGTCGTGGACGCAGGCGGCCCTCACCGCCGGGACCTCGAAGCGAGGCGACGCATCCTCGCCTCCACACTCGAGCTGCTGGAGAAGCGCGGGTACGCGCGCCTGACCATCGAGCAGGTGGCCGTCAGCGCCAAGGTCGGCAAGGCCACTCTCTACCGGTCATGGCCCAACAAGGCGGCCCTGGTCCTCGACGCTGTGCGGAGCAGGCTCAAGGAAGTGCCCACCGTCGAGACCGGGAACACCCGCGACGAGCTGCTGAGCGTCGCGAAGGAAGCCCTCGCCAGCTTCTTCGGGTCCCCGCAGGTGCAGGCCATCCTTCCCGCGCTCGTCGCCGACACGGCACAGAACCCCGAACTGCGCCGGCAGTTGCGCGAAGAGGTGATCGAGCCGCGCCGAGCCCGTTCGCGCACGGTGATGGAGCGGGCGATCAGCCGTGGCGATCTCCCCGAGGACACCGACATCTCGCTGACACTGGAGATGTGGGCGGGAGCGATGATGTTCCGCAGCGTCTTCTACGACGGCGGTTACGACGACGACGCCCTGGCCCGGCTGGTGGACGCCACACTGGCCGCCCCGCCGCGCTTCGGCACCGCCGAAGGCACGGAGCCCGTCGACGGCACCGGCGACGGCGCCTGACCCTTCGCCACTGACACATCCCCCCTAGCGCACGGCATCTCCCGTGCCGCTCACATGCCCTTTGATCCTCGCAGGGTGAGCCACCCACCTCCATCGGGGAATCCCCGAAATACGGCCGCGCGATTCCGTGCATCCGACACATCTGATGACAGCCGTGATCGCCCCGGCCGAGGCCGTGCAGGAAGCACAGCCGGCCGGGCTGCCCTTATCGCTGGCGATGTCGGCTGCGAGGAGGGTCCAGGGACAGTTCACGTGTGCAAGTCGCGTGCCTGACGGCTGATCCGGCGGACCGCCCAGGCGATCACCACAGTCGACCGGGCGGCGAGCCACAGCACCGCGGAGGCATCCGGACCGGCGGACGGTCCGGCCACGGTGTGCCAGAGCCAGGGGGCGGTCACGAACCCTGCGGCCAGGGCGGGTGCCAGTCGCCACAGCAGGAACGGCAGGGCGGCGTACCAGTCGAGCGAGAGCGCCAGGAGGTCGTACCGGGGCGCGCCCCGGTAGGCGCCGACCAGCACGGTTGCCACCAGCGCCGGCCCCGCGACGAGCAGCGTCACCGCATAGGCGGTGAGCGTTCCGGCGGGGGCGCCCGGCAGGAGAGCGGCCGACCGGGCGGCCGCGGCCGCCGCCCAGAGCAGCAGGACGGGCACCACCAGGTGGCCGACGGCCAGGGCGGCGGGAGAGACGGGCAGCATCAGCGTCCGCCGCGGCCGGTCGGTGTCCTGGTAGGCCGGTTCGGCCAGGGCGACCGCGGCCAGATACGGGGGCACGACCAGGAACAGGCCCAGCGCAGTGGCTTGCAGCGGCCCGACCGGGCCGTGCGGGGTGTCCCGCATCCAGTGGGCGACCAGCTGGAGCTGGGTGACGCCGACGGCCAGCACCGCGAGGGCTGCGGCCGAGCGGCCGGGGTGGCGCAGGAAGACGACGGCGTCCCGCCACGGCCCCACCGCCCAGCGCGATCGAGGCAGCGGCAGACGCAGCCGTGGGCGCCGCCGTCCGGCGCGTGCGGCTGACTGCATCACCAGCGTCAGTGCTCGCAGGTCCAGCAGGGCCGCACCCTGCGCGGCCTGCCGACTGGTCCCGCCCCGGCTCGACAGTTCGGTGGCCGGGATGCTCCCGGCCACTTCGAAGGCCGACCGCAGTGCGGCGGCCGTACAGAGCAGGAGTACACCGAGCGCCGTCGCCCAGGTGGTCGCGTCGCCATGGGACGCCGCTACCGTCGCCCACCCCGACCAGCCCCACGGTCCGCAGAACGCGGCCGTCGCCGTCAGCGCGGGCACGGACGGGCCCGCGGCGACGACCACGCCGCCGGCCACGGCGAGACAGATGCCCAGGGCCCGGGCCTTGGGGGCCAGGGCCGGACGGGCCTCTGCCCATGCCCCCACGGCCACGGCCAGACAGGCCAGTGCCACATGCGCGCCGATGGCCACGGGCAGCACGGTGAGCCGCGGTCGTCCTTCGAGCAGGAGCGCGAGGGCGGCCATGAGGGTGCCGATGAGCAGTCCCGCGAGTGAGGCGGCGGACACGGCACGCATCAGGCGGGGCCGCAGGAGTCGTCCGCGGTCACCGGGCAGCGGTAGCAGCCAGGTGATCTCGGAGGCGGCGAGCAGCACCGGCCCGAGCCTCGTGCACACCGCCAGTTCGCCGGCCCACAGCAGCAGGTTGGCGCCGACCAGCACGGCACGGGCCGTCGCGCCGCCGGACCAGCCGAGGGAGTGTCCTACGACCGGCGCCGTCTGTATCAGGCCGGCGAGCATGACGGCGACCGCGAGGGCGGCACACGCCCAGGTCCATACGTCGTCGAAGCGCAGCCGCCCCGAGCCCCGCTCGCGGCGGGCCGCCGTCATTCCTGCGATCGCCTCGGCCGTGGCGGCCGCCGGATCGGCGGCGGCGCGCCGTTCGCCCGCGCTGCGTGCGGTCACCGCCATGGCCACGCCGCCGACTCGGCGGTCACCTCGGCGGGCGTTCCGACGGCGGCCGTGCGGCCCCGCTCGAGCAGCAGTACCTCGTCGGCGACCTCGTCCACGACTCCGCGGTCGTGGGAGGCCAGCAGGATGGCCGTGCCGTTCCCCGTCGCGGCCCGCAGCGCGGCCGCGAGCCTGCGCCGGGCCCGTACGTCCAGCCGCTGTTCGGGCTCGTCCACGACGATCAGACGTGCGGGCCGTACCAGGACCGAGGCCAGCATGAGCATCTGCCGCTGTCCCGCCGACAAGGTGCCGGGGAAGGCGTCGAGCTGCTCCGCCAGCCCCAGTTCCGCCAGGACCCGGGCCGCCGCCGGCCCTGCGTCCGCGCCGAGGCCGTGGGCAGTGGCGACCATGCCCACGTGCTCGGCGACCGTCAGATCCGGGAAGCAGTCCGCCCCGTCGAGCAGCAGCGCGACGTCGCGGCGGAAGGCCACGTCCACTTCACGCGGCGGGGCGCCGGCGAAGCGCACTTCGCCCCGGTCCGGTTGCTGGCGGCCGACACACACACGCAACAGCGTCGATTTCCCGGAACCGTTGGCGCCCGCCAAGACCAGGCAACGGCCCGGTCCCAGTGCGAGGTTCACGTCCTCGAGCACGGCCTCGCCGTCATATTCGACGTGGACGCCGCCGACCCGCAGGAGATCCGGCCGCGGCGTGTCCGGTGCGTCAGTCATTCCCCGCCGCCCGCTTCCCCGCTCGCGGCCCAGAGCCGCAGGGCTGCCTCCGCCAGAATAAATTCATCATGCACGAAGATACCAAGGCGGTTCAGCGTCATATGGGTGTGAGAGAGGAGAAGGCCGGTTTCCGCATCGTCGCCCAGAGAGGCAACTCCGAGCGGCAGCAGAGCGGTGAGCGATTCCAGCCACGGAGACACCGCGGAGGAGCGCTCGGCCAGAGCACGGGCGCTGACGCCGCCCTGCCCTGCGAGCACGTCGGCCCATCGGGCCGCCTGCCGGGCCAGTTCTCCCGACGGGAACACCTCTCGGGGAGCGGATGCGGACCAGCGCCGCCAGAAGTCGGCGTGACGCCGCAGTTGGCGTACGACGGGATCGCCGGCCGACGGGTCCGGAGCGGACAGCACGGCGGCCTTGAGGAGAACCTCGACGCCCAGGAGTCGTAGCCTCAGACCGTCCAGAGGGGACCCTGCGGCCCGCAGCGCCAGTTCGCTGGAGACCGTGAAGGCGGCCTCACTGGCCTCCAGGGCCGTACCGCTTCCGTAGCGTGCCGTTTCGGGCTCGTAGACCGCCGGGTGCACGCCAGGGGCGAGCACCGTGCCCGCCCGACGCTGGTCCACCGTTGGATCACTCGCGGTCGAGGCTGCTGCCAGGTCGCCGATGGAGCGCAGGTACTCCTGCGGAGCGTGGCCGTCCGACGGCAGACCGGCAAAGGCCCGCCGTACGGCCGCGTCCAGTTCCGCCGGCTGTGCGCCCGCCTGTGGCAGGAGCCGGATCCGCAGGTGCGGGCCGCCCTCCCAGTAGCGGATGAAGAACCAGCGGCGCAGCAGTCCGGCCTCCCGCAGCGGTGTGATCAGCGCGGGAAGGTTCTCCCGCACGAGCGGGGAGATGCGGTCGGTCCCGGAGCCGTCCGCCGGCACGTGCACGTGCCAGGCCAGCCAGCCGGATGCGTTGGGGTGGGGACTGGTCATGTGGTGCCTTCGTCTTCGCCGGACAGGGTGGGGGGCTGTCGTACGTCCAGGGCGGGCTCGGTGAATCGGCCGGGGCCGCAGGCCAGTTGGTAGATCGGCACCTGGCCCGCGTCGAGCCGGAGTGCCTGGGCGGCGAGCTCGGCGTCGTAGCTGCGCAGCGGCCGCGCGAACAGCCCGTGCGCCGCCATGGCGTACGACAGGTGCTGCGCCGTCCAGCCGGCCGCTGCCAGCAGATCGGCGGCGATCCGCGGGGCGGGGGCCGGCGACGTGGCGCAGGCCAGGCCCGGGTCCGCGGTGAGCAGCCAGACCAGGTTGCAGGCGTTCAGTTCGAAGGCCAGCCCGGGTGCGGGAGCGGAGTCGATGAGCAGCGCGCCGCGCGCGGCCGCGAGGTCGCCCACACGGTGGGCCGAGCCGTCGAAGTGAACTCGGTGGCAACCGGGTTCCACGCCTTCGACATCGCGCACCCAGCAGTACAGGCCGAGGGCGGAGCGGGCTGCTCGGAGCGCTCCGAGGCTCTGGTCACCGGCTGCGAGCGCGGCCAGGGCGTCGCGCCATACGGGTGCCGTGACCGTGCGGTGGGTGCCGGTGAAACCCGAGACGCCGCGCGGCACTCGGCCGCTGTTGCGATTCCAGAGCACCTCGTTCCAGGTCGGTGCGGTGGTGGGGGCGTCCGGCGGTGCGGGGGGCCGCGCACTGCTGTCGTCCGTCATCCGGTAGCCGGGCAGGGCGGGGCCCGGCAGCGGGGCGGTCCAGGCAGGTGCGCCGTCCGTCGGACCGGTGACCGTCAGGGGACGGCCCAGGGCCCGGCCCAGCAGCGCCGTCGCGGCCAGGACGTGGCCGGTCTCCAGACCGGCCAGGACCGCCCGCAGCGGGCCGTAGAACGAAGGCAGGGCGGCGGGCAGCGAGAACGTCTCGATGTGGTCCGGCGCCCCGCCCGGCGCAGCGGGTACCCGGAGCGTCCCTGATGCCTCGGGTATCAGGAAGCCTGCGGCGCCCGCCTCGTGGGCGACGAGCCGAACGGGGAACTTGCAGCGGGCCGACGGGTACGCCCGGTGCTCGCTGTACGGATTGTCGGTCTCGAAACGGACCGGGGCGCAGACGGTGGCGGCGATCTCCTGCAAGGAGACACCGGCCGGCGGCCCGGCCGCCGGCCAGCGGGTGCGCTCCAGCAGGTCCCAGCGGGCGGGCACCCCGCCGGCCGGGCCGTCGGCGAGTGCGGCGACCGCGGCGCGCACCCGCTGCAGCTCGGGACGGGCTTCGGGGTCCACCCGGGTGTCACCGGACGGCTTGGCCGCCAGGATCGTGCGGAGCTCGGCCGGACGGTCGTCGTCGGGTCGGCCGGTTCCTGGTGAGGTGGGGGAGGGGGAAGGAACGACCACGGACGGCAGCCACTTCTTTCGGAGTCAGGACACGGGAGGGTCCGGGGGCGGGACGGGGAGGCCGGTTCAGGGGAAGGGGTGGACCGTGAGCCGGTCCAGGGACGGGCCCAGTGGTCCCGTCGCCGCCAGGAGCCGGGGCAGACCGAAGACACGCTGATGGGCGAAACCGAAGGTCAGCGGGATGGATCCGGGTACGAGAACCCGTACGGCGCGCAGGCCCGCCGCGCGGTGCTCCCTCCCTGTCTGGTCCACGACGAGCACCTCGTCCATGCCCGCCTTCGTGAGCAGCGCGAGCATCGTGTCGCGTGCCTCCCCCAGCGTGCGCGCCCCGTGGAGGGGCGAGGCGGGGAAGGCGTCGGCCAGGGGCACCGGCGGACCGCTGAGGAACGGCTCGAAGGCAGGGGCCGCCTCGGGCACCGAGTACCACTGGATGTGGTCGTCGAGATCGGTCACGTTCCAGCGGTCGGCACGCAGCCGACGGGCGCGGGCGGGGTCGGGCGTGACCACGTCCCCCAGGACCAGCGGCGCCAGTTCGGCCACGGCGGCGCGCACGGCAGTGGCCGGATCGGGGTGGGCGGCCGCCGTGGTCAGGCTGTACTTCTCGGCGGAGCGCGGGTTGACGGCCAGGGCCCACACGGCCGGCACGGGCACGTCCTGGGTGATGACGCACAAGTGCACCTCGTAACCGGCTGCGCGCATCGCCGCCCGCAGCTCGAGGGCCGTGGTGTCGGACACCGAGGACCAGTCGACGCGCGGGACCGGCTGCCCGGCCCACCAGGTCAGCAGGAACGCGTCCCGTTCGACGACTTCCAACAGCGCGTGCAGCGCCGCCTCGTCGACGGTGGCGCCCAGGGCGCAGCCGTTGGACGACTCGTACAGCACCCGCCCCCACTTCCGGCCCGGCCGGGGCTCGGGGTGCACGTGGTACGAGCCCGCTTCCAGCGGCACCCAGCAGGTGTCCGCCGTGCCCCAGACCCGGGCCGGAATCCACCGCAGGACGTCTTCCGGGGCGAACGGGTCGACCCGGCACGACGGATGTGCGTGCTGCTCCGGTGCGAGGACGCCGAGCCGGCGCGGGTCCAGCGCCCGCCCGGGCAGCGCGTCGTAGGCGCGGCGCAGCGGTCGGGCGGCGCGCACCACGGCTTCCGAACCGGAACGCTCCAGCCGCTCCAGCAGGGCGAGCCGGGACGCGGCCGCGACGGTGCGGCCCCGGCCGTAGCCCGCCGCCTCGGCGGCCGATCCGTGCCGGGCGTGCACCGCGGCCACCAGCGAGGCGGGGCTGTCCGGGACGGACTGGAGCCCCACCACCGGGCCGTACCGGTCATCGACCAGGAGCCCGGTCAAGGACTCCAGCGCGAGGTCCGGTCCCGGGATCTGCCTCATGTCCGCGTCCAGGTCCACGTCGTGAAGGTCCGGGTCCACCCCGTGTGGGCTGTCGGCCACGCCGGACGGGATCGGTGTGCCGGCGGTGTGCTCGCATGCGGGGCAGCCGGTCTGGGGCGCCACGCGGTGCCGGGAGCTGCCTCGGGGCGAGACCAGTACCGTTTCTCCAGGTTGCAGCCGTTCGTGGCACGCCAGGCGGACCGCGGCGCTCAGCGCGTGCAGCGCCGCCTCCGCGTGGTCCGCTCCGGCGGCCAGCCGCCGCGGAGGGTCGGTGATTCCGCGGGTACGCAGATGCGCGGACACCTGGCACAGGGGGCAGCCGCCTGCCACGCCCTCCCGCCACGGCGGCCCGATCTCCACCTCGGCGCCCCACAGGCGTACGGGCAGCAGGGGCACGCCGAGCGCGGTGGCCCGCACCATCTGCTCCTGCTCCCAGGCGGCGTCGTGTCCGGCCACCAGCATGGTCAGTGCGCCGTATCCGGCGGCGAGTTCACCCAGTGCCTCTGCGGCTGGCTCGGGGAGCCGACTCGCTTCGTGGACCGCGAGCGGGGCAGTCATCGCACACCTCGCGGGATCCGCACGAGCACACCGCACGCCAGCGGGGCGGCGCCGAGGAGCGCATCGGGTTCCGCGGCGCGGAAGGCGACCTCGTACCCCAGCAGGGCGGTCGCGACCGCCGTGGTGTCGGGCCGTTCCCGTGCGACGTCCGCGGCGATCCGGCAGTCGACACCCAAAGACCGCGCCAACTCGGCCGAGTGCGGGGACAGCTGGGCTCGGGCTCGGGCGCAGTCCGCCGCCGACTCCAGCGCACCGGCCCGGTCGAGGCCCCAGGCGCTCCCCCGCCACGGCCCCCGCGCCGTGACGGCCCCGTCGGCCCGGTACTCGGCCTCGGCGAGCACCAGCCCCACGGCGGTCTCGTGCACCCGGTACCGCCATCCCGTGCCGTCTTCGGCGCGCTCGTCCGCAACGCCGTCGACCCACTCCGGCTGTGCGTCGCCCACCCGCTCCGCGGCCGCTAGCCGCAAAGCCGCGTCCAGCAGGGCCACGTCTTCCGTGGCACCGGCGCCGCCGGCCGGATCACCACCGCGCAGGAACGCCCGCAGCGCCTCCTGGTCCGCTTCGCCCCGGGTGCGTCCCCAGCCCACGGCCGACGACGCGTCAGGACGCCCGGGGCCAGGCACGACGCGGCCCACGCACACGGGTAGTTGCGGCCAGTCGACGGGGGTGTCATGGCGATGACAGCCGATCAGCTCGTCGGCCCCGGGGCCGCTCATAGCGGGCACCGGGCCGGGCCCGTCAGCCGGCCCGGCAGCGGGCCGCAGCTCCACCGACCGCCAGCCCAGGGGTCGGGAGTCCACGATGTGCACGGTGCGTGCACCATCGGCCGCAAGTCCGGTCAGCTCGCGGAAGGCCTGTTCGGCGGCGAGCCCCGCGGCGAGTCCGGCGGCCACCGCACCGGGCTCCCCCGGTACGGCCAGCCGGGCGCGCAGCGCGGCACGGCTGGCCGGGTCGGCGAGGCCGGAGGAGGCAACCCACAGGCGGGCTCCCGCCGGCTCCAGGCGTACGCGGAGACCCTGTTGGCTGATGGTCAGGGTCCACTCACCCGTATCCGGCTCGGTGCCGTCCGCCACGGTGCGCACGGCCACGCCGCGCTCGGCGAGCGACGCCTCGGCCGCCGCCGTGAGGGCCGTCGGCCCCGTGACCGTCACCTGTGCGGCCGCGAGTCGGTTCAGCGCCTCCTGCGGGCGGTCGCTGTAGCTCTCCACGTAGGCCACGGCGGCCTCCGGTACGCCCGGCGGGACGTCGTACGCGTCCACCAGCGCGCCATGGGAGCGCAGCTGCGCCACGACACGTTCGACGAAGGGCGCCGCCTTCGGGTTGCCGGTCGCCGCCACGAGTTCGTCGGTCGTACGAGGCTCCTCCAGCGCCCGGATCCAGGCGCAGGCCGGCTCCACCAGGGGCGCCGGCAGTTTGAGGGTGAAGGACTCGCCTGGTGTCTGGACGAACACGCCTCCCGCGACGGCCCCGTACACGGTGCTGGGGCGGAGTTTCACGAGCATGTCAGGCGGGCCTCACTTTGAGTCGGTCCTGCCAGGGCTCGCCGAGCCGAACGTCTATGGCGTTGGCCAGGCTGTGGCAGTACAGGTAGCGGTTGAGCGGTGTGACGCCGAGCCATTGCAGGGCTTCGTACAGCCAGTTCACGACGGCTCTGAAGGCCGTGAAGGCGGCCGGCGCGTTCTGTCCGAAACCGCCTTCGGCGAGCTGTCGGTGGAAGGCGCTCGGCGCGCTGCCCGTGTCCGGGGCGCGGCCCCCCGCGACGAGCACGTCGAGATCCGGGCGCAGAGCGGGGTCGCTCAGCTGCCGGCAGGCGGCCACGCACGCGGCGTGCCCCGGCAGCTGCTCCGGCCGGTGCAGCGCGATGTCCACCAGCCGGTCGGTCTGCGGGCGGTGGCGTTCGGCGGCGGTGGTGAAGCGGACCCGCAACTCCTCGCCGTCCGGGCGGGAGGCGAGGAACGCCTCTGCGTGGGAGTGGAACGAGAGAGAACCGAACCGTGCTCCGCCCGGGTAGGCCGCCGCCACGGCCGCCATCCATTGCAGGGCGAGTCCGGGCGCGCGGGACCGGGCCGTCGCCGCGTCCTCGGTCAGCCCCTCGGGGAGCAGGAGGGCGAGCTCGGTGAGGAACCGGTGCCGTGCCGCCTCCACCGGGCCGGGGGCGACGGGGTCGGTGGAGACGGCCACGGCCGCGTGCGGATACGGCAGGGCGTGCCGGACCTCGGTGCCCTCGGACGCCGCCAGCGAGCGGACGCGACGCCGGTACTCCCCGGCGGACCAGGCGTCTCCCGTCCCGGCCGCCGCCGCGAGCCGCTCCCGCACGGTCGCGAGAGCCGCGGCGGACGGCGATCCGTACCCCAGGTGCAGGGCGAGGTGGGGGCCGCCGTCCCAGTGCCGGGTGGGGAAGCACACGGGGACGGCGGTGTCCGCCGCGAAGTCCGCCACGAGTGGCAGCACGCCGCCGGTGAGCAGGGGGAAGGGGTCCCCCCGGTAGTCATGGACGCGCACGGTGGTCAGCACGCCGTCATCCCCTCCCCGGTGTCTGTGGTGCGTCGGCGTCGGCGTCGGCGTTCGCCGCGTCGAACTCGTAGACCGCCTCGCGGACGGACCTGCCGGCGACCGGCTCGGGCAGGCACTCCTCCAGGAACGGGTGGGTGAAGTCGGCCGCGTCCTTGGCGAACGAGCCGAGTCCCAGCGCGCCGGCCGTGTCGACGAAACGGGGCTTGGGCTGCGGGGCCGGGCGCGCCGTGACGTCCGGTACGAGCGCTTCGCCTCGCTGCCACGGCGGCAGCTGTTTGACGAAGAACCGTGCGGGAACTCCGTGTTCGGCCAGGGTCCGCACCAGGCGGTGCAGGTCGTCGGCCGAGCCCCGGTGCGCATCGGTCAGTACGGAGGCGTCCGGCAGGTACCAGCGTCGCCGCTGGAGCACGAGGTTCCCGTAGCGCAGGCGGGGGACGGCGAGGACACCGTCGGCGCCGGGCCGGACCGTATCGCGGTACACGTGGTCATACGAACAGCTGAGCAACCCGCCGCCCTGGAGCCACAGTGCGATCCGGCTGGGCGCGGGCAGCAGGTCCCACCGGGTGGAGGTGACGGTCACCGGGTGCAGAGCGCGCGGCATCTCCCAGGAGAGCCGGCCGGGAGGCCCGTCGTCGACCAGGAACGTCCGTGCCCAGTCCGCCGGACCCATGACGTCGTCGAGGAGCTGCGGATGGCAGCCGGTGTTGAATCCGTGGGCGGACCGGTCCTCGGCCGCTCCGGGGCCGAGGAGCCGGCGCAGGCGCAGCTTCAGCAGATCTGTGGCGTCGCCACCCGCGGCGGCGTCAAGGTGGAGGAAGCGTGCCGCGGTGGCGCCGAGCCCGCCGAAGATGCTGTTGGCCACCCAGTCGCCCGCCGCGTGCTGGGCCATCAACGCGTAGGAGGTGCTGTCCTGGTGCAGCCACGCGGGGAGGGCCGCGGCCCATGTCCGTACGGACTCCTCCCCGATGACGGCTTCCGTGCCGTCTCCGGCTGCGGCCGCCGAGGCCAGCAACGCGGCCAGGTCCGCCAGGATCCGGTGCCGGAACCGCCACAGCTCGTCCATGGAGGCTTGGATCTCCGGGTCCGGAAGCCGCCCCCCGGCCGCCGCCGAGGTGGCGAGCCGGGCGGCCTCGTCCGCGAGGCCCTCCGCGTCTTCCAGCAGCCGGGCCCTGCCTCCCCGTACGCGCAGCGCGGCCTGCAGGGCCAGCCGGAGATCGGCTTTGAGGTCGAAGGCGGCGAGCACGGGCAGCAGATCCGCCGCGGCGCGCAGCACGGTCGTGGGACGCGGGGTGGCGGGCAGGTCGGCGACGGCGTCCTCGTAGACCCGCAGCGGCAAGGTGTCGGGGTGCGGCAGCCGTTCGGCCGCCGCACGCAGGCGTCCCATCAGCCCGGGCCGGGACTCCGCGTCGTCGGTGGCCAGGAGGCCGGTCAGCTCGGTGATGTCCCGCAGCGTGGGCCGAAGACCGCCGTCCTGCCGCCCGCCGTCCTGCCGGCCGCCGTCCTGCGTTCCGTCGTCTTCGGGCAGCGCGTCGAGGCACGCCTGGAGGAAGCGCGGGTCCTGGTCGTCCACGGGGAGCGCGGGGGCGAGCAGGCCGGCTTTGAGGGCGGCGCGCATCACCTGCAGAGCCCGGCTGACGGAGCAGTCGAGCGCCGAGGCGAGCGAGTCGGCCAGCGTCTCCCAGGGGTGCACGCCGAAGCGGCAGGCGGCGATCAGTTCGCCCAGCTCGCGGCTGCGGCGCAGGGTCACCTTCCGCGGCCGGGGCGGCCGACCCGTGATCGCCATGAAGGCCGTCTCGGACGCGGCCGCGGGCAGCAGCGGAGCGAGCCGTACGTGCCCCGCCGTACCCGGATCGGGTTCGAGAGCGGACAGCAGCGCACCGCGCTGCACATCGACGGCGCGCAGGATGCCGGATGGCGGGGCGGCCTCCCAGCTCGCAACATCGGCCGGCGTGGCGTCGGAAGCGGCGAGGGCGGACATCGCGACGACGGTGAAGACGGAGCGCGGACTGGTGCGGGTCATGCTCCGCAGGGCGTAGGCGGTGATACGGGGCTCCGACTTGCGGTCGGCCCGGTCCGCCGTGCCCGCTCCCGCCGCGTAGCGGCGTACCGCGTGCCCCAGGTCAGGGCTCACCAGCTCGACCGATGACGACAGGGTCGGCCATGCGCACACGGTGCTCAAGGCGAAGCGCTCATGGAGCAGTTCGCCCTCGCGTTCGCGTGTCACGGCGGCCAGGAGGTCCCGATAGGCGGCGGCTGCCGCGTGCCAGCGGCGCACTGCCGGTTCGCAGTGGGCCTGGGCGGCGCGCGTATCGGGCAGTGGCGTCATCGGCTTTTCGCGGATCCTGCGCCGCAGCCGTACGTACTCGGGGCGGCCGCCATCCTGCCCTGCGGCGGACTTCAGTTCGTCGTCCGCTGCACGGGCCGCCCCGAGTGCCTGCACGGCCGTGGTGAGCAGTCGGTCCCACGAGGCGGCGGCCCGGGGCCGCACCAGCGGGGTGTACGGAAGTGGATTGACCCGCGTGGTGGCTGTTTCGGCCACGACGAATCGCCTCATGCAGGCGGTCCCCCTCTTTCTTGCCGCGGCCGCTCGTGCCGGCCGGTCTTGCCTGTCCCCGTGATCGGGAGGTGTTGCCGAGGACCATGGACGCGGCCCTCGGCAACGGCTGATCAGCTGCTGCTGCTGCAGCAGGAACAGCTGGCCCGGCAGCACGAGGCTCCGTCGGATGCCCCCATCACCGGCAGGCCGGTGGTGTCGGGTACGTCCTCCACGGAGATCTCCTCGAGCGAGAACTCCTCGAACTCGATGTCGAGTGTGTTCATGGCACCTCCCCTTCATCGACTGTCCGGGCACGCCTGCGTCAGTCGGCACACCCGTCAGTAGCGAACATTCGTTCGCTTCCGTTGATCATGCCAGTCACCAATCGCCCCCTCTTGGCCGGAATCGGACATTCCCGATTGGTCAATACACGCAGGAGACCTGCTCCAGACGGGGGTCTCGATTTCTTCGCACGGCAAAAATGTCCACAGCACTGGAGGAACGTCCACATATGCGAGTCTGGCTTGATATAGCCCTGGAGGAATCGCCAAGATCAACCGGCCCCCGAGGGTGGGCCGACGCGGCGGCGGAGGCCGGCCCCAGCCGCCACCAGCGGCAGCATGACCGGAGCACCCCCCTCATCCCCCAACTGGGAGAGCTCGCCGATACGTTCGCCGACCCGCCTCGCCCACGCCGTGCGTCAGGACCTTCCCCCTCCCGAAGCGCGCCGCTCCTTGAGCAACCCCCAGCGGCACCAGCCCATCGCCGACGACAAACGACCAGAACCCCCAGGTCACAGCCCTGCCGTCAGCACAACCCCACTCCCACGGCAATCCATGCGACCAGTCCCAGCACGATCCGCTAGGCTGTCGGTGGTCAGTCGGCTACTGCGCGCGTGTTGGCGAAAGTGTCCGCCCGGGCACCCCACCCGACACCTGCACCTGCCAGCTGACCAGGGCGTTTGATGCGCCGGGGAGGGCGAACCCCACTGGGGTTTCCCTCACGGTCTCCGTCAAGCCCCGCCTTCGTAGCTCAGGGGATAGAGCACGGCTCTCCTAAAGCCGGTGTCGCAGGTTCGAATCCTGCCGAGGGCACAGACCGAGGACCCCCAGCCGATTTCGGCCGGGGGTCCTCGTCGTCGTGGCCCAACAGGCGGGCCCGGTGCGGGAGTTACTCCGCGCCTTCGGTGGCCGGCGGTGCGGGGAGGGCGAGGCGGGCCTCGGCGCCCCCCCGAGCGGGGTTGCGGAAGGCGAGGGTGGCGCCCAGGGCGCGGGCCTGGCCCGCGGCGATGGTCAGGCCCAGGCCGTGGCCCTTGTTCATGCCCTCCGTACGGAACCGCTGCGGGCCGGCGGTCAGGAGGTACTCCGGGTAGCCCGGGCCCGCGTCCGTCACGGTCAGGGTCCGGCCGTCCACCGTGACCGTGACCGGGGCCGCGCCGTGCTTGTGGGCGTTGGCGATGAGGTTGCCCAGGATCCGCTCCAGGCGGCGCCGGTCCGTCTCCACCCGGAGGGACGAGACCACCTCCAGGGCCGTGTCCGCGCCCGAGGCGCGGATCGTACGGGCCGCCAGGTCGGCCAGGTCGTACGAGTCGAGGTCCACGCGCTCCGTGCCCGTGTCCAGCCGGGAGATCTCCAGCAGGTCCTCGGTGAGCGCGCGCATGGCCCGTACGCGGTCCCGTACGAGCTCGGCCGGGCGGCCCGGCGGCAGGAGCTCGGCGGCCGCGTTCAGGCCGGTCAGGGGGGTGCGGAGCTCGTGGGCGACGTCCGCCGTGAACCGCCGCTCGGCTTCCAGCTTGCACTGGAGCGAGGAGGCCATCGTGTCCAAGGCCCGGGAGACGGCCGCCACCTCGTCCTTGTTCCGCGGGCTGTCGCCGACCCGCGCGTCCAGGTCGCCCGCGCTGATCCGGCGGGCGACCTGCGCGGTCAGGTGCAGCCGCCGGGTGATCCGGGTGACGCCGAGCGCGCCGATCAGGAGGGTGCCGCCGATGGCGAGCACCGAGGAGCCGAGGATGGCCCGGTCCAGTTCGGCGATGGTCCGCTCGGCGGCGGTGAAGTCGACGGAGACGGCTATGGCGCTGTCGTGGTCGGCCGGGGCCGCCGCCCACATGGCGGACCGGCCGCGGTGTTCGCCGATGGCCGTGCCGCGCTTGCCGCTGATCGCCAGCCGGCGCAGTTCCGCGGGCAGACCGACCGGGTCTATGCCCTCGCCCCGCGCCATGCGCGCGCCGGCCTCGTACGACGCGACGGTCCGCTCCAGCTTGGCGAGCGCCTTCTCGCGCGCCGTGCCGACGGTCTGGTGCGTCATGGCGTTGTGCACGAGGCCGCCGAGCAGGGCCGCGAGGCCGCAGCACATGAAGGTGATGAAGAGGGCGGCCTTCCAGGTCAGTGTGGAGGTCCAGGCGGGCAGCCGGAGGCTGATCGTGCGCTGGGTCTCGTTCATGATCCTGCGGACCCGTCCGTCCTCAGTTGTCCGGCGCCGGGCTCCCCGGCCAGCCCACCGTAATCGGCCTGCCTGAGCGGGCATCAGGCGGCCTCCGGTCGAGATCACGCCAGATCAGGCCAGATCGCGGCGGATCGCGGCGCGGCGAGGGCGCCGCGCAGGACGCACGAAGCCCTCCCGGCAGTAGCCGGAAGGGCTGTCCGAGTAGTTACGAGAAGGTCAGCTCAGGCCTCTGCTGCGCTCGCCGATGCGGTCACCCTGCGGAGTCCCGGACCGCTTCAGGGCCGCCTTCGTGTGCGCCCCGCCCTTCACCTTGCTCCGCAGCAGGCCGTCGAAGCCGTGGCCCGCCGGACGCGGCGGCCGATCCGGCTCCGGGGCCTGGAAAGCCTCTCGGAAGTCCTGCTTCTGCTCTTTGCTCATCCCGTCGTCAACTCCCTCGGGAAGCACCCAATCGGACTACTGGGATCGTAAGCAGATATACGGGACAACGCACCCGGACCGGACGCAAAGTTTTCCGGATCGCCCCGTGGATCAAGGACGGGGCGGAGCGGGCCGCTCCGGCGGCCCCAGCACGCCGTAGACCAGCTCCTCCGGGCACGGCGTGCCACGCGGCAGCTGGTACTTCGCCGCCACCCGGTACTCCCCCGGCGCCGGCGCGAGCAGCTCCGTCCACACGTCGCCGGACTCGTCCGGCGCGGCCTTGAACAGGCATCCGGCCGTGTTCGCGTACTCCTTCGCAGCGGCCGTCTTCGCCTTCGACGCGAAGGTCTCCTCCGGCGGCGCCACCGGCTTGCCCGCCGCGTCCACCAGCCCCAGCCAGGGCGAGTGCGGGATGCGCACCAGCACCCGCCCGGGCTGCTTCACGTCGATGACGAGCCGGTCGGCGCCCGCCCGCACCACCGTCGCCGGCCCGGACACCAGATCCGTCGGCTCGTGCACCTTGAACAGCTGCCAGTTCGCGTCGCCCCACACCTGCTGGAGGTACGGGAGCCCGCCACGCACCAGCTTCGCCTCGTCCTCGCCGCCCGAATCGGGTTTGTCGGCGGGCAGCACCACGTAGTGCACGGCCCAGCGTCCCAGCCAGGCCCGGTAGCTGTCGGCGGTGAGGGTGTCGTCGTAGAAGAGCGGGTTCCGCTCCAGGTCGGCCTGCCGGTTCCAGCCGCGCGCGAGGTTCACGTACGAGGGGAAGGCGGAGGACTCTCGGTGGCTGCTGGCCGGGACCACCTCGACCCGGCCCCGGTCGGCGCCCGCCTTCTGCAGCTGGTCGACGAGCGGGGCCAGCTCACGGTTCCAGGCGGCCACCGGGGTGGTGCGGACGATGTCCGTGATGCTGTTGGTGGTGATCCAGATGTTCAGCCCGGCGAAGGCCAGCAGCACCGCGTACCAGTGCCGCGAGCGCCGGACCGGGTACGGGAGCGCCGCGAGCAGCACGGCCCCGCCGAACAGCATGACCAGCCGGGTCACGTTCGAGCCGACCTGGGAGTCGATCTGCCAGGTCAGGTAGACGCCGAAGGTGTAGACGGCCGAGGCGATCCGGACCGTCTTCCAGCGCTTGGGGACGAGGAAGAGGACCGCCAGGGCGAACACGAACGGCGGCGCGGCCGAGCCCAGCTTCATCGGCTGCGTCCCGGAGAAGGGGAACAGCCAGGCCGACAGCCCGACCACGGCCATCGGGGCCAGCCCCAGCGCGTACGCGCCCGGGCGCCGCCCGCTCAGGAACAGCGCGGCCGCGATCACCCCGAGGAAGAGCCCGGCGACCGGGCTGGCGGCGGTCGCGAGCCCGGCCAGCGGAGCCGCGACGGCCGCCTTGGCCCAGCGCCGCTCCGCCCATTTGCGGGGCCAGCAGAAGACGGCGGCGACCGCGCCGAGCGCGAACATCACGCCGAGGCCGAAGGTGACGCGGCCCGACAGGGCGTTGCAGAGCAGCCCGTACACCCCGGCCAGGGCGGGCCACAGGGGCTCGCGCACGGCCCCGCGGCAGCGGGTCAGGACCAGGGCGAGCAGCCCGGCCGAGACGGTACCCGCGATCATCATCGTGGTCCGGACACCGAGCATGTGCATGAGGTACGGCGAGACCACGCTGTACGAGACGGGGTGCATGCCGCCGTACCAGGCGAGGTTGTACGCCGAGTCGGGGTGGCGGCCGACGAACTCCGCCCAGGCGTCCTGCGCGGCGAGATCGCCGCCGCTGTTGGCGAAGCTGAAGAACCAGACGACGTGCAGCACCCCGGCGAGCAGCGTCGACACCGCGACCGGGTGACGGCGGACCCGGTCGAGGACCCGGCGGGGTATGCCGCCGGGCGCGGCGGGAGCGGGCAGCGCGGTGTCGCCCTCGCCGCCGGCGGCCGACAAAACGGCTGCCCGCGGGCGTCCCTGCTGCTCAGCGGTGGTCACTGCCGCACTCCCCAACACGTGGATCGACACATGGCTCCACACCCGCGGACACGTCCCGGGTCCCGGGACGTGAGACGTGCTCCGGCGTCCCGGGGTTGCCCGGGACGCCGGATCCACGCTCCCACCTGCTGTCAGCCGACGCGCGTCAGCTTGCTGCCGATGCCCGGCGCGGCGAGGTCGCTCTGCAGGGCCACCGGCACCTTCACCTGGCTCGCGCCCTCGCCGACGGTCAGTACGCCGATCTCGGTGCCGGCCGTGGCGGTCTGCGGGATCTTGCTGCCTCCGTCGGCGAGCTTCACGTCCACGGTGAGGCCGGCCCAGCCGACCGCCTGGACGTCGGCGGTGGCGACGACCGGGGTCCGGCCGCCGAGGCCGTCGTCCACGTAGCCGACCACCTCGCCCTTCTTCACGACGGGCGCGCCGTCGAGGGACTTCTGGGTGGCGATCATCAGCTGCCTGCTCGCGGCGACGACGCTGTCGATGATCGGCGGCTTGTGCTGACCGAGGACGGCTCCGACGATCAGCTGGTTGGTCTTGCCGACCTTCTTCTGGGCGGCGAAGAGGAGGTTTCCGCCGGCCTTGGTCGTCGTACCGGTCTTGATGCCGAGTGAGTCGTTGGCCGGGACGAGGCCGTTCCAGTTCCGCCAGGACTTGCCCGACGGGTCGGTCCAGTTGGGCTTCTTCGTGATCTCGAGCAGCGTCTCGATCTCCACCAGCTTCAGGCCCAGCTTGACCTGGTCCTCGGCGGTGCTCACCGTGGTCGCGTCCAGGCCCGAGGGGTCCGTGTACGTGGTGTTCTTCATGCCGAGTTCCTTGGCGGTGTCGTTCATCTTCTTGACGAACGCCTCCTGGGAACCGGAGTCCCAGCGCGCCAGCAGCCGCGCGATGTTGTTGGCCGACGGGATCATGAGGGCGGCGATCGCGTCGTACTCCGAGATCTTCTCGCCCTCCTTGACCGTGTCGAGGGTGGACTCGTTGTCGGTCGAGTTGTTCTTCTTGCCCTCGGTCTCGGCGGTCTTGTCGATGTCGATCAAGGCGCCCTGCTCACCCTTCTTGATGGGGTGGTCGCGCAGGATGATGTACGCCGTCATCGACTTGGTGACGCTCGCGATCGGCACCGGCTTCTGCTCGCCGGACTGGCCGAGCGTGCCGAGGCCGGCGGCGGCCATGTAGGCCTGGCCCTCACTGGGCCAGGGCAGGTCGGGCTTGGAGCCGCCGAAGGTGTACTGGGACTTCGCGGTCATCACGAGCTTCGGCTGGGGCAGGGGGCGCACCAGCTGCACGACGGCCAGGATGATCGCGAGGAGCACGACGAGCGGGAAGTAGATCTTGAACCGCCGGATCGCGGTGCGGAGCGGGCTCGGCGGCGGGGGCGGGTTGTTCGTGAGGTCCGCCAGCATGTCGAGCGGCGGCCTGGGGGGCAGGGGCTGCTGGGTGGTCCGCTCCGCGCGGTCCATCGCGGGCGCGGACGGGGAGCCGGACGCGGGGCCGGACGCGGGCGCCGGGACCTTCGGGGCCGGGGCCTTCGGGGCCGGGGCCTTCGGGGCGGGCGCCTTCGCGGCCGGAGCCTCCGGAGCAGGGGCCTTCGCGGCCGGGGCCCCCTGAGCCGGGGTCTTCGGAGCCGGGGTCTTCGCGGCCGGGGTCTTCGGAGCCGGGGTCTCGGCCGGCTTCGGCTTCGGCTGCTGCCCGGGCTCGTCGGTCCGCAGCGGCACGAAGGTGCTGGCCTTCGGCGCCGCCGCGGCGGAGTCGGCAGCGGCGGGCTTCACGGCCCGGAAGACGGCGGTGCGCTCGCTGTCGGCCGACTCGTCGGCGGGGGCGGCCGTCGGCTCGGCCGGACCGGAATCGGCGGCCGGCTTCGGCTTCACCGCACGGAACACGGCGGTGCGCTCGCTGTCGGCGGAATCCGCGTCGGAATCCACCTTCGGAATCCGGAACACCCCGGTCCGCTCACGCGGAGCGGGCTCCTTGACGGACTCGCCCTCGGAAGCGGAATCGGAGGCGGAGGCGGAAGCCGAAGCGGAATCAGCCTTCGGCTTCACGGCCCGGAAGACGGCGGTGCGCGCGCTGTCGGCCGGCTCCTCGGCAGGAGCAGACTTCGGGGCCGCCGAACCGGCATCGCCGGACCCGTTGCCCGGGGTCTCCTTCGAACCGGCCGGAGCGGAATCGGCAGCGGCCGACTTCGCGACCCGGAAGACGGCGGTGCGCTCGCTGCCGGCCGGCTCCTCGGCAGGAGCAGACTTCGGGGCCGCCGAACCGGCATCGCCGGACCGGTCGCCCGGGGTCTCCTTCGAACCGGCCGGAGCGGAATCGGCAGCGGCCGACTTCGCGACCCGGAAGACGGCGGTGCGCTCGCTGCCGGCCGACTCGTCGGCAGGGGCAGCCTTCGGCTCGGCCGAACCGGAATCCGCAGGCCGCTTGGCGGCAGCCGGCTTCGCGGCCCGGAAGACGGCCGTGCGCTCACCGTCGGCCGACCCGTCGGTCACGGCGGGCTTCTGCTCGGCCGAAGCGGAATCCGCGGGCCGGGCGGCAGGGGCCGCCTTCCGGGCCGGGGTCTCCTTCGGCGCAGCCGAATCAGAATCGGCCGGCTGCTCGACGGCGGCAGGCTTCTCGGCCGCCGGGGCAGCCTTCGGCTCCGCCGGAGCGGAATCGGCAGGCCGGTCGGCCGGGGCCGGCTTCGGCTCGGCCGGACCCGAAGCGGAATCAGCGGGCTTCGGTGCCGAACCCGAATCCGCCGTCTCGGCCTCGCCGTCGGCCTCGCCGTCACCATCCGAAGCCGAGGCCGACTCCGCCCGTACGGAGGACCCCGCGGAGTCGGGGTCCGGCGACGAACTCGCCGCCCCGCTCCCCCGTTCCGGGGCCCGGTCCTCCTCGGAGGCCTTCTCCTCGGACGTGGCGACCCACGCCGCCACCACGTCCCGCAGCGCATCCCGCTCAGCGGCGGGGGCCTCGGGATCCCGCGGCCTGAACACCGAAAGCCTCGGGTCACCCTCCGCGGAGGTCGACGCCGCCCCCGGCGTTCCTTCATCAACCGACTTGTCGGGGGACTCGCCCGCCACCAGTTCCTCCTCCATCGCCGCCACGTCCGGCTGTCCGAATGTCTAACAGTGTCCCGTCTAGGGGGCATCGCCCACGTGCTAGACGAGAACGACATAGCTGCGGGTTCCCCCACAAAGCGGCCACGCGCTCTCGACAGATGAATGTGAGAGGCGTCACCCTGTCACTCATCCACGCGGGGAGGCATGGATGGGCAGGAGCCGCAGAACAATTCCGGAGGAGCTTCTGTTGCTCGCTTTGGACCCGGCCACGGGTACCACGGCGCAGCCGCAGTCGCTCGACCTCGGCCTGGCCGGGGCACAGCTAGTGGAGCTGGCTCTGGCAGGACGGATAGCCCCTGACGGGGATCGTATCGCCGTGGTGATGCCACGGCCGACAGGAGATCCGACTCTGGACTCCGCACTGGAACTGCTGCGCAGGCGCGGCAGTCCGGTACGGGCCGTCCACTGGATCGGTGGACCCCGGCTGGGGCTCCGCCAGATTTACCTCGCCCACCTGGAGCGCTGCGGCATGGTCCACGCCGTCGCGGGACAGATGTGCGGGGTGCTGCCGACGACTCGCTACCAGGCGACGGACACGGCGATCAGCCGGGAGATCCGTGCCCGGCTCGACAGTGCGATCCGCACCGGCGTACCGCCGGACCCGCGGACCGCGGCGCTTGCCGCGCTGGCCCACGCGGTCGGACTCGGCAAGCACCTGTACCCCGGCAACGAGGGGCGGTCGTCCAGGTCCCGGCTGCGGGACCTGATCCGGCACGACCCGATGGGCGGACTCGTGGCGCATGCCGTGATGGACGTCCAGAACGGTGTGGCCGCACAGCCGCGCCGTGACCGCGCACCGGCACCGCCGGCCCGTGCCACGGCGAGCAGCGTCCCGCTGCAGCCGCGCCGGACCGGTGCGATGGCCCGCGCGGCCGCGCACTGATCCACCCGCTCCACCGCATTGCCATCGCCGTAACCGACGTCCGCGAAGACCCGGTTCGGGAGCCGCCAGCGCGCGGGGTGACGAGGCCATCACACGGGCCGCGTCGCCCCGCGCGTCTGTTTTCCCGGCCGTTCCCCAGCGGTGGCGCCCGCTTCGGTGGCAGTCTGCTCGACATCAGACACGCAGAGAGACCGCGACAGAAGAAGGCGGAGGTGCCGTTCACGTGGCGTCCAATGTCAATCCCACCGTCCGACGCCGCCGACTGGGCATGGAGTTGCGCAAGCTCCGCGAGGACAAGGGCATGACGGCCGAGCAGGTCGCCGAGCGCCTGCTCGTCTCCCAGTCCAAGATCAGCAGGCTGGAGAACGGCCGCCGTTCCATCAGCCAGCGCGACGTACGCGACCTGTGCGAGGTGTACGAGGTGGAGGACCTCCGGCTGGTGGACTCGCTCATGCAGATGGCCAAGGATTCCCGCCAGCAGGGCTGGTGGCACGCCTTCGGAGACATCCCGTACAGCGTCTACATCGGCCTGGAGACGGATGCCGCGAGCCTGCGCACCTACGAACCGCTGGTCATCCCGGGGCTGCTCCAGACCACGGAGTACGCCCAGGCCCTCGTCCGCGGCGCGTGGCCGGAGACCGCTCCGGCGGACGTGGAGAAGCGCGTCCAGGTCCGGATGCACCGCCAGAAGCGGCTCTCCGAGACGGACAACAACAACCCGGAGCTCGGACCGCTGCGCCTGTGGGCGGTGATCGACGAGGCCGCGCTGCGCCGGTGCGTGGGCGACGCCCAGCTGATGACCCGGCAGCTCGAGTACTTGATAAAGCAGTCGGAGCAGCCCCACGTCACGGTGCAGGTGATGCCGTTCTCGCTGGGGGCGCACCCCGGCGTCAACGGCCAGTACGCCATCCTGGAATTCCCGGACGCGTCCGACTCGACCGTGGTCTACATCGAGGGCGTGACGAGCGACCTGTACCTGGAGAAGGCCAACGACGTGCAGAAGTACAGCGTGATGTACGAGCACCTGCGCGCCCAGGCCCTCAACGTCGGCCAGACGCGGGAGTTCATCTCGGGGATCATCGACCACTACGCGGGCGAAGGCGAGTAAATCAGCCGGAAACAGGGCGAGTCCGGGAGGGCGGCGCGGCGGGTCGGCACGGTACACCGTCACTCCCCGGCCACATAAGCCCTGACTGGAATATGCCACTCGGTCGGGTGAACGGCTCCTTCACCTATCAGGAGCTGCGGGTAGCGTCGATCACGTCAGCCGGACAAGTGGCCGACACGCCAGCAGAACTACTCGCTGAACCGGAGAGAAACATGGCTATTCGCCAGGGCGCCACGGACAACTGGACCAAGTCCTCCTATTCCGCCAACGGAGCCTGCGTCGAGGTCAAGTCCCCCGTCATGGAGGCCATCGCGGTCCGTGACTCGAAGGTGCAGGACGGCCCGTCCCTCACCTTCGCGCCCGGCTCCTGGACCTCGTTCGTCGACGGTGTCAGCGAGGGCCGGCTGGGACGTCTAGCCTGAACGTCACTGCAGACGCCCCAGCCGCCACGGATCAGCCGTCGGCACCACCGGGCCGTCCGAACTTCCGCAGTACTGACTAGAGCCCTCTCGACTGGCCGCCGTCCTGGCCGAGGGGGCTCGGCCACGTCCGGGCGCACCCGGGTGCGGCCACCTCAGCCGGCCACCTCAGCCGGTCACCTCAGCTGGTCGACGTACCGGTCCGTCCCCGGGACCGTGGGGATGAACGGCGCGACCAGCTCCACCCGTCCCAGCCCCGCCTCCGCGACCTCGGCGTCCAGCCCCTGGAAGTGGCCCCAGCAGGCAGGCTCCCGGGGGTCCTGCTCCAGGAACCACAGCAGCGTGAGGCGGGTGTCGACCCCCTCGACCTGCTTGACGTACGTCATCCGGTCACCGGGCAGCGGCGTGGGCCGGAAGACCGTCACCATCGCGGCCGGAGAGCCGTGCAGCCGCCCGGGCAGGGCGCGTGCGCGCAGCCACTCCAGCAGTTCGGCCCGCTGCTCGGGGCCTTCGGCGTCGACGACCTGCACGACGAGGCCCGCGTACGGGTGGTCGAGGGCGTGGAAGTCGCGCGGGCCGGCGGCGCCGTCGCGGTAGACGGTGGCCTCGTGGTCCTGGAAGGCCGTGAACACGTGGGTACGGTCCTGGTAGACCCGGCCGTCGCGGTTCAGGCGCTTGTTGATGCCGACGGTCCACTTCATGTGCTCGTCGTAGCGGCCCTCGGTGACCCAGTACGTCGATATGTAGCAGCCGGCGGTGACCGGCTGGGCGACGGCCGACTTCTCGGGGTAGCGCAGCTCCTGGAGCTCGCGGGTGGCCACCCAGCGGCGGCCCGCGTACATCCAGGGCATGGCCATCGCGCCGGCGTAGTAGTGGTCGTCCTCGTACCAGCGGTTGTACGCGTACTCGTGCCCCGGGTGCGGCTCCACCATGGTGATCAGCGCATGGCCGGGGCGGACGCCGTAGGGGCCGACGGCCGCGAGAGCGGCGTAGTCGTCGGCGCGGGTGTCCTGCTGCGGCTGACGGTCCTGGGGCCGTCGGCCCTGCTCTCCTGTCGTCATGGGACCGGTCTAGCTGATATGCCGTCAGATGGGGAGGGGCCGGGGCCGGTTCACGACGTGACATACATACGTGCCACCTGCATCTTTCCGGGGCTACGATGCGCGCACCCGACTCCCCAAGGAGCTCCCGTGCCCGCTGAAGCCGCCCTTTCCGCCGCCGTGTCGGCGCCGCCCGCGTTCGCCGCGCGTGCCACCTCGGTGGAGAGTTCGTCCGTACGCCAGATCCTCGCGCTCACCGCACGCCCCGGGATCATCTCCTTCGCCGGCGGCCTCCCCGCCCCGGAGCTCTTCGACACCGAGGGGCTGCGGACCGCGTACGACGCCGCCTTCACGGACTCCGCGCGGCGGGCGCTGCAGTACTCGACGACCGAGGGGGCGCCGGAGCTGCGCGCCGCCGTCGCGCAGCGGGCGACGGCGCGGGGGCTGGCGACGGCCGTGGACGACGTGATCGTCACCTCGGGCTCCCAGCAGGCCCTCACGCTCATCACGAGCGCCCTGATAGAGCCCGGGGACGTGGTCCTCGTCGAGAACCCCACCTACCTGGCGGCGCTCCAGTGCTTCGCACTGGCCGGGGCGCGGGTGGTGGCCGTGCCCTGCGACGACGAGGGCATCATCCCCGAGGCCCTGGCCGAGGCCGTCGTACGGGAACGCCCCAAGCTGCTCTACACGATCCCCACCTTCCAGAACCCGACGGGCCGCACCCTGCCGGGGGACCGGCGGGCGGAGGTGGCGAGGACGGCGGCACGCCTCGGACTGTGGCTGGTCGAGGACGATCCGTACGGGGAACTGCGCTACGAGGGCGCGGAGGTCCCCTGGCTGGCGGCCCACCCGGGGGCGGAGGACCGCACGGCGCTGCTCGGCAGCTTCTCCAAGATCATGGCGCCGGGGCTGCGACTGGGCTGGCTGCGGGCCCCGGCGGCGCTGCTGCGGGCCGCGGTGATCGCGAAGCAGGCGGCCGACCTGCACACGTCGACGGTGGACCAGCTGGCCGCGGCCCGCTACCTGGCCACGACGGACCTGGACACCCACGTGGACACGGTCCGCGCCGCCTACCGGCCGCGCCGCGACGCCCTGTTGGCGGGCCTGTCCGACGTCCTCCCGGCGGGCTCCGAGTGGAACCGCCCGGAGGGCGGCATGTTCGTCTGGGCCCGCCTCCCGGAGGGCCACGACGCGACGGCCCTCCTGAAGACGGCCATCGCCCACGAGGTCGCCTTCGTGCCGGGCTCCTCCTTCTTCACCGGCCCCCCGGACCCCCGCACCCTGCGCCTGTCGTTCACGACGCACACGCCGCAGGAGATCTCGCAGGGCGTGGCCCGCCTGGGCGCAGCACTGACGGAACACGGGGGCCGGTGGTAGCGGCGGCGGACCGTTCCCCGCGCCGTCACGGGCAGGCCGTGGCCGGGTCGTCGTGGACGAGGGCGCAGATCATCTGCGCCCCGCGCCGGTGCTCGGGGTACGCGGCGAGGAGCTCGGCCTCGAAGTCGTTCCACTGGCGCGTGATCTCGGCGGCGGCCCCGGCCGTGGCGCGGCGGAAGTTGTCGCCCGTCTTCGAGCGGGCGGACGCGGCGGTGTCCTTGTTCAGGTCGCGGTTGTGCGAGACGCGGCCGTCGCAGTCGGCGGGCTTGAAGCCGGTGGAGTCGACGTCGGGGTAGCAGCCGGTGGCGAGGTCCGCGGGGATGTGCTCCCGCGCCTCCCGGGTCCAGTCGGCGTCCTTCATCGCGCTGTAGCGGCGGATGTCGAGGAACGGCGCCACGTCCGTACGCTCCAGGCCGGGCGGGTTGGCGGGGCCGACCGGACCGGGGGCCGGCCGGTCGCTCCAGTTGGAGTGCGCGTAGAAGTCCTCGATCTGGTGCCAGCCGCGGCCCAGCTGTTCGATGAGGACGCACTTGGCCCGCCCGGGCTTCTCCTCCCACGTGCAGGGTGAGGAGAGGTCGCTCTGGTCGGCGCGCACCTTGCCGTCTGCGTCGACGAGGCCGTCGGCGGCCCGGACCGCGCTCCGGAAGCGGGCGACGGAGGTGCGGACGCAGGCGAGGAGCTCGGTGGTGGCCTCGTCCCGGGTGCGGGGGTAGCCGGGGGCGTGGCGGGGGTCGAGGTAGTCGGCGTTGTCGCAGTGCAGGGGTCCGACGTCGAAGTAGGGACGGCGGTCGTTGGCGTTGATCGCCCCCAGGTGGGCGTCGGACATCTCGGCCAGCGTCCTGGGCTGCCAGGGCAGGGCGGCCCGGGTGATGTCCTCGTGGTTGTCACCGGTGAAGGCACGGGCGGGACCGGCCGGCCCGGCGGCCAGAGCGGCCGCGAGGAAGGCCGCGACAGCCGCGAAGGCCGTCCGCGGCGGCCCGGGCGGCGGACGGCGGGACACACGGGGCGCCTTGACGGCCATGCCTCCATGCTGCGCGCCCGGCCCCGGACCCGCATTCCACGCGGGCTGCGGGCTGCGGGCTGCGGCCCGGGCTACGGCTCCGGCGAGCGCGGCTGGGTCGACGGGATCCGGTTCACGAAGAACAGGGCGATGATCGCGGCGAGGGCGAGGATGGCCAGTGCCGCACGCAGGCCGTCGAGCCTGGCCTCGGCGTTCGCGTCCAGTGCCGCGTCGGAGACCGCCGCACTCGTGCCGGCTTCGTCGAGGGCGGTCTGGAGCTGGGCGTCGGACAGGAAGGGCGCGCCGCTCTGGAGCTCGACGGTCGCCTGGCTCTTGACGCTGTCCGGGACCGCCGGATTCGCCGTGATGCTGGTCAGGAAGGACGTGGCGAGCGCGGCGATCATGACCGATCCGGCGAGCGCCGTACCGATCGAGGCGCCGAGGTTGGTGACGGCGTTCTGTACGCCGCCGACCTCCGCACTCTGTGCCTGCGGCACCGCGGACACGGTGACCGACCCGAGCTGGGACGCGAGTGCTCCCATGCCGAGCCCGATCAGCAGGAGCGGGACGGTGACGACTTCCGCCCCGGCGTCCAGGTCGAGCGCGGCCATCAGGACCACCGCGCCCGCCAGCAGCGCGACGATCCCGAGAAACACCACCCGCCGCGGCGAGACGTCCGGGAGGAAGCGCGGGATCAGGATCGCGGCCGCCAGCAGGCTCACCGAGAGCGGCAGGAGGCGGGCGCCTGTCTGCAGTGCCGACAGGCCCAGGGCGACGGACAGGTAGAGCGGGACGAGGAAGAACACGCCCATCTGCACGAGGTACTGGAAGAAGAACATCGTCAGCCCGCCGCTGAGCTGCCTGTTGCGCAGCATGCCGGGATCGACGAGGGGATCCCCGCCCCGCTCCACGACCCTGGCCTCCCAGCGGAGGAAGAGCCTGATCAGCAGCAGACCCGTCAGCATCAGCCACACCGTCAGGGAGATCCCGAGCCACGCGGGCGCGTCGGGCTTCGGCCTGAACCAGCCCCATTCGTCGGACCGGAGCACGCCGTAGACGAAGAGCCCGAGCCCGAGCGCGGACAGGACGGCGCCGACGTAGTCGATGCGCCGGCGCTCACCGGGCGGGGCGTCCGCGATGCGGCGCGCGAACACGAGGATGACGAGCACCACCAGGACCTCGCCGGCGAACACCCACCGCCAGGAGAAGTACGTCGTCGCGATACCGCCGATGAGCGGCCCGAGCGCGATCGCCACGGCCCCTGCCGCCACGACGAGTCCGTAGGCGGCGGGGCGGCGTTCGACGGCGAAGT
Organism: Streptomyces sp. NBC_00190; assembly: GCF_036203305.1. Taxonomy (GTDB): domain Bacteria; phylum Actinomycetota; class Actinomycetes; order Streptomycetales; family Streptomycetaceae; genus Streptomyces. Next base: position 3,575,296 of record NZ_CP108131.1, read on the forward strand.
TGCCGGCGACGAGCGCCACGATCGCGGGCAGGATGAGCGACGCCCCGATTCCCTCCAGGAACGACCAGCCCAGCAGCAGCACGGTGAGGTTCGGTGCGAGCGCCGTGGTGAGGGAGCCGGCCCCGTAGATGCAGCAGCCGATCACGAACGCCCGTCTGCGGCCGATCAGCGCCCCGACCTTGCCGCCGGGGATCATGAACATCGCCATCACCAGGGTGTAGGCGGTGATGGCGCCCTGGATGCCCGTCACGGTCGTGCCCACGTCCTCGGCCACCGTGGCGATGGAGACGTTCATGACGGAGCTGTCGAGGGCCATCAGGAACTGGCCGGCCGCGAGCGTCGCCAGCACCAGTCGAGCCTTCGCCGAACTCTCGGCCGTGCCTGCCCGGGATGCCATGGACGCATGCTTCCAGCCGTCCACGGGACCGCGGGGCCGACCCGCCCGGCGGTCAACCGGATGGAGGCGGCCGCCCCCGTCCTCCTCAGGGGGAGCCGCCGCCCCTCCCCTTCACATCGCCGCGCCGCCCCCGTAGCCTGACGGGCCGTCAGGTCAGTGCGTCCGCCTGGAGGCTCGTCATGCTGCTGCAAGGGAAGACCGTCATCGTCTCCGGAGTCGGGGCCGGGCTCGGGCACCAGGTGGCCGCCGCCGTCGTGCGCGACGGCGGGAACGCCGTCCTCGGGGCGCGCACCGAGGCCAATCTGGCCAAGTCCGCCGCCGAGATCGACCCCGGGGGCGCGCACACCGCCCATCTGGCCACCGACATCGGCGACGAGCGGCAGTGCGAGGCCCTGGCCGAGCTGGCGCGGACGCGGTTCGGCCGGATCGACGCGGTCGTGCACGTCGCCGCCTTGGACTCGTACTTCGGCGGCCTCCAGGACGCCGACTTCCGGACCTGGCAGCAGATCATCGACGTGAACCTGCTCGGGACCCTGCGCATGACCCGGGCCTGCCTGCCCGCGCTCAAGGAACACGGCGGGTCCGTCGTGATCATCGGGACGCAGTCCGCGGTCGCCGCGCCGAACGAGGTCCAACAGGCCGCCTACGCCGCCTCCAAGGGGGCCCTGACCTCCGCCATGTACTCCATGGCACGCGAGCTCGGCCCCCACCGGATCCGGGTCAACACCGTGCTGCCCGGCTGGATGTGGGGGCCGCCGGTGCAGGCCTTCGTCACCTTCTCCGCCCACACCGAGGGCGTCCCCGAGGCCGAGGTCCACGCCCGCCTCACCGAGCGCATGGCACTGCCCGACCTCGCCACCGACGGGGACGTCGCCGACGCCGCCGTCTTCTTCGCCTCCGACCGGGCGCGGGCGATAACCGGCCAGTCATTGCTGGTCAACGCCGGTGAGCTGATGAGATGAGCCATCCCACAGCCGCCCCGCGACGGGAACGTCGGATCGTATGCTCGGCCCATGACCACTCCGAGTGACGCTCCGACCGAAAACGCGATGCGCCGTGCGCTCCGGCGGGCCCGCGACGGCGTCGCGCTCGACGCGACCGAGGCGGCCGTACTCCTCCAGGCGCGCGGCGAGGCCCTGGGGGACCTCGCCGCCTCCGCCGCACGGGTAAGGGACGCCGGGCTCGCCGCCGCCGGGCGGCCCGGTGTCATCACCTACTCCCGCAAGGTCTTCATCCCCCTCACCCGCCTCTGCCGCGACAAGTGCCACTACTGCACCTTCGTCACCGTCCCCGGCAAGCTGCGCAAGAGCGGCCACGGCCTGTACCTCTCCCCCGACGAGGTCCTCGACATCGCCCGCCAGGGCGCGGCCATGGGATGCAAGGAAGCCCTCTTCACCCTCGGAGACCGCCCCGAGGACCGCTGGCCCGAGGCCCGCGAGTGGCTCGACGCGCACGGCTACGACGACACCCTCGCCTACGTGCGCGCCATGGCCATCCGCGTGCTGGAGGAGACGGGCCTGCTGCCGCACCTCAACCCGGGCGTCATGACCTGGTCCGACCTCCAGCGCCTCAAGCCCGTCGCCCCGTCCATGGGCATGATGCTGGAGACCACCGCCACACGTCTGTGGTCCGAGCCGGGCGGCCCCCATCACGGCTCCCCCGACAAGGAGCCGGCCGTGCGGCTGCGGGTGCTGGAGGACGCCGGACGCTCGAACGTCCCCTTCACCACCGGCGTCCTCATCGGCATCGGCGAGTCCTACGAGGAGCGCGCCGACGCCTTCTTCGAGCTGCGCCGCATCCAGCGCAGCTACCACGGCATCCAGGAGGTCATCGTCCAGAACTTCCGCGCCAAGCCGGACACCGCGATGCGCGGCATGCCGGACGCGGAGCTGGAGGAACTGGCCGCGGCCATCGCCGTCGCCCGGCACATCCTGGGCCCGAGCGCCCGGATCCAGGCGCCGCCGAACCTGGTGGACGCCGAGTACGCGCTGCTCATCGGCGCGGGCATCGACGACTGGGGCGGGGTCTCCCCGCTCACCCCCGACCACGTCAACCCCGAGCGCCCCTGGCCGCACATCGAGGAGCTGGCCTCGCGGACCGCCGCCGCCGGCTTCGAGCTGCGCGAACGCCTCACGATCTACCCCGAGTTCCTCCAGCGCGGCGAGCCCTGGCTGGACCCCCGGCTGCTGCCGCACGTACGCGCGCTGGCCGACGGACAGACCGGGCTCGCGGACGAGTCGGCGCAGGTCGTGGGGCGGCCGTGGCAGGAGCCTGACGAGGGCTTCAGCGCGTACGGGCGCACCGATCTGCACGCCACCATCGACACCGAGGGCCGCACCGGCGACCGCCGGGAGGACTTCGACGACGTCTACGGCGACTGGGAGGCGCTGCGCGAGGCCGCCGCGCCGGGCATGGTGCCGGAGCGCATCGACACCGACGTACGGGCCGCCCTCGCGCAGGCCGCCGACGACCCGACGAAGCTGACGGACGCGCAGGCCCTGGCTCTGCTGCACGCGGACGGCCCGGCGCTGGACGCCCTGTGCCGGATCGCGGACGACCTGCGGAAGTCGGTCGTGGGCGACGAGGTCACGTACATCGTCACCCGCAACATCAACTTCACCAACGTCTGCTACACCGGCTGCCGCTTCTGCGCCTTCGCGCAGCGCCGCACGGACGCCGACGCCTACACGCTCTCCCTGGACCAGGTCGCCGACCGCGCCGCGCAGGCCTGGGACGTCGGCGCGGTCGAGGTCTGCATGCAGGGCGGCATCCACCCGGACCTGCCCGGGACGGCCTACTTCGACATCGCGCGCGCGGTGAAGCAGCGGGTCCCCGGCATGCACGTGCACGCCTTCTCGCCGATGGAGGTCGTCAACGGCGCCACGCGTACGGGGATGTCCGTACGGGACTGGCTGACGGCGGCCAAGGAGGCCGGGCTGGACTCGATCCCGGGGACGGCGGCGGAGATCCTGGACGACGAGGTCCGCTGGGTGCTGACCAAGGGCAAGCTCCCGACGGCGGACTGGATCGACGTCATCACGACGGCGCACGAGCTCGGGATCCGGTCCTCGTCCACGATGATGTACGGGCACGTGGACCAGCCGCGGCACTGGCTCGGCCACTTCCGCACGCTGGCCCGGATCCAGCAGCAGACGGGCGGTTTCACGGAGTTCGTGACGCTTCCGTTCATCCACACCAACGCGCCCGTGTACCTGGCGGGCATCGCCCGGCCCGGTCCCACGGTCCGCGACAACCGGGCGGTGACGGCGATGGCCCGGATCCTGCTCCACCCGCACATCCCCAACATCCAGACCAGCTGGGTCAAGCTCGGGGCGGAGGGCGCGGCCGAGATGCTCCGGTCCGGGGCCAACGACCTCGGAGGGACGCTGATGGAGGAGACCATCTCACGGATGGCGGGGTCGAGTTACGGCTCGTACAAGTCGGTGCAGGACCTGATCGCCGTGGCGGAGGCGGCGGGGCGGCCCGCCAAGGCCCGTACGACGCTGTACGGGGAGGTGCCGCGGGAGCGCCAGGACGCGGCGCGCGCCTCGGACGGGCACCTGCCGGAGCTGCTGCCGGTGCTGGACTGACCGGACCGGCGGGACCGGGCGGTACGCGCGGGAGCCCGGCCGGGGGGGGCGGCCGCGCTCCTGCGCTGCGCCGGGCGGGTCAGCCGACGAGCAGGTCCTTCTTGAGCTGCGCCAGCTCGTGGGCGTCGATGCCGAGCCCGTCCTTCAGGTAGCGGCCGAAGGAGCCGTACGTGGCGTCGACCTCGTCGTAGCCCGCGTTCAGGTACTCGGGGCGGACGTCGAGCATCGGCTTGTAGACGGCGGCCTGCGGGGCGGGCAGGCGGGAGAGGATCGCGTCGTTGGCGGCCTTGCGGTAGTCGTTGCTGGCCAGGTAGTCGGCCTCGACGGTCTCGCGGGGCACGCCGAGGGCGGTCAGCAGGGCGGCGTTCGCCCAGCCGGTGCGGTCCTTGCCGGCGGTGCAGTGGAACAGGACGGTGCGGCTGCGGTCGTGGTGGGCGACCTCCTGGATCCCGTCGAGGACCTGGGTGTACGCCTTCTTGCCGCCCTCGCCGGAGACCATCGCCCGTTCGGCGCCGATCATGGCCTGGACGGACTCGTCGGGGGTCTTGGGCATGGTCTGGAAGGAGCCGGAGCCGGCGAAGACGTCGGCGACGACGTAGGAGGTGCCCGCGGGGACCTTGTCGGCGTCCTTGGTGCGCTCGTCCTGCATGCGCAGGTCGAAGACCGTCTTGACGCGCAGGCGCTGGAGCTTGGCCAGGTCGTTCTCGGTCAGCTTGTTGAGGGCGTCGGAGCGGTAGACCTCGCCCATCTTGACCCACTGGCCGGTGGTGGTGCGGTAGCCGCCCGCGTCGCGGAAGTTGGCGGTGCCGTCCAGCTTGATCAGACGGTCGGCGAGGTGCAGGCCCCGGCCGTGCTGCGGCTCGAAGTCGAACCACTGGCGGTCGGCGGCGGGCAGCCCGGTGACCACGGCCCGGCCCTGGGCTCCGCCCTTGGCGACGACCTTGCCGTTCGCCTTGATCTCGACCCGCTTGGTGCCCTGGGCCTTCCACTTCAGGGTGAAGGAACCATCGGCACCGGCGGTGACGGTGGCCTCGGTGAACGGGACGGCGGCGGACCGGTCGTGCCGGTCCCAGCCGCCGGCGGAGGCGAGGGGGGCCGCGATCAGGGAAGCGGTGACGGCGGAGGCGACGACGGTCGCGGCGAGGAGTGCCTTCTTCATGCCTGTGAGGCTGGGCGGCCACAAAGAACGACGGATGAATGACGCATGGCCGAAAACAGCACCTCCGAAGGCAAGTGGCAAAACGTGCCATCGGCCAGGGTGGCGGCCGGAAGTGTTCGGGTTCCAGCCGTTCTGCGCTCTCATACGGGCCGCTTGACGGACTCCCTCCGGACGCGGCCGAAGGTGTCCACTACAGTGCCCGCCAGTGCTGTCGCGGGGACGGTGGCCTGCACGGGCGGGGGACGGTGAGGTCGGTGGACGAGTCGATCGGGGCTGGTGCGGTGGTCATCCATGGCGCGGCGGGCGGTACCGACACACCCGGCCGACCGGCCTTCGCGAGCCGGCCGGGCCCGCCGGGGCAGATGGTCCAGGCGGGGCAGATGTACCCGGCGGGGCAGATGAGCCAGGCCGGTCCTTCCGGACCCACGGACGGCCGCGGCATGCGCACCGTCTCCTCGAACACCGGCCTGTGGGGCCGCGCCGAGCAGCAGGACTTCCGCAGCCGCGTCCGCGGCACGCTCCTCGGCTCCGCCCTCGGCGACACCCTGGGCGCGCCCCTCGCCGGCCGTTCCCTCGACGCGATCCGCGAGATCCACGGCTCCCAGGGCCTGACCCACCCCGTACCCGTCCACGGCCGCTGCGGCGCCGTCACCGCCGCCACCCAGCTCACCCTCTTCACCGTGGACGGCCTCATACGGGCCCACGTGCGCCGCGACACCGGCGCCTGGCACCCGCCCACCGACGTCCACCGCGCCTACCTCCGCTGGGCGGCCACCCAGCACGACTGGGGCCCCGACGAGCGCCGCTCGGACAACGGCTGGCTCGCGCAGGAGGAGTGGCTCTACGCCCGCCGCGACCCGGCCCGCGCCTGCATGACGGGCTTCGCCGACGGTCTCCTCGGCACCCTCGCCCACCCGAAGAACCCCACCGCCCGGGACGCCGCCGCCACCGCCCGCTCGGCCCCCTTCGGGCTGCTGGTCGGCTGGGAGCCCGCCCTGGTCCTCCAGCTCGCCGTCGAATGCGCGACGCAGAGCCACGGCCACCCCACCGCGTACCTCTCGGCCGGGGCCTTCGCCGTGATCGTCCACGGCCTGACCCGGGGCGAATCCCTCGACTCCGCCGTCCAGCGCGCCCTCGGGCTGCTGGGCTCCCGTCCCGGCCACCAGCCCGTCACCGACGCCCTCCAGCACGCGCTGTCGGCGGTCACCCAGGGCGTGCCGGGCTCCCACGTCGTCGAGGCCCTCACCACCGGCGCCGGTCACGACGCCGAGGACGCCCTGGCCATCGCCGTCTACTGCGCCCTGGTCGCCGAGGACATCGCCCACGGCCTGCGCCTCGCCGTCAACCACGGCGGGGACTCCATCGCGGCCGGCGCCCTGTGCGGGGCGCTGCTCGGCGCCCTCCATGGCGAGACGGCCCTCCCGGCCGCCTGGCTCGCCGACCTCGAAGGCCGCCCCACGGTCCTGGAGCTCGCCGACGACTTCGCCCTGGAGATGACCCAGGGCCCGGCCCTCCACGGCCCGTCCCTGGCATCCCCCGCCTGGCTGTCCCGCTACCCGCGCGGCTAAGCGGCCTCGGGGACGTGCCGTACTTCCCCGAGGCCGCTTAAACCGCGGTCGGCCGCCGCTCGGCCGCCTGGCCGAATTCGACCTCGATCCCGAGGACTTGGGGGCGGATGCGCCCTGCCGTGTGCAGGGGGAACGCCGTACCTTGACTGTCCCACGTCTCGGAGGTGCCAGAAGCCATGCGGATCGCCACGACCATCTTCCTCACCGACCGCACCGTCTCGCCCGTGCGTCTCGCGCGGAGTCTGGAGGAGCGGGGGTTCTCCGGGCTGTATCTGCCCGAGCACACCCACATCCCCGTCTCCCGCAACACCGCCGCGCCCATGGGCGGTGAGCTCCCCGAGATGTACGGGCGCACCCTCGACCCCTTCGTGGCCCTCGGGCAGGCCGCCGCGGTGACCGAGCGGCTGCACCTCGGTACCGGCATCACGCTCGTCGCCCAGCACGACCCGATCGACCTCGCCAAGCAGGTCGCCACCCTGGACCACCTCTCGGGCGGCCGCGTCACCCTCGGCGTCGGCTACGGGTGGAACGTCGAGGAGGCCGCCGACCACGGCGTCGAGTGGCGCACGCGCCGCGAGCTCGTCCGGGACCGGATGGCGCTGATGCGCGCCCTGTGGGCGCCCGAGCCGACGGCCTACGTCGGCGAGTACTCCTCCGTCCAGGCCAGCCACGCCCACCCGAAGCCGGCCCAGGCGCCGCGCGAACTCGGCCCCGGCGTGCCCCTGTACGGCCCCCGTACGCTGATGGGCGGCCAGGCCGGCCCGAAGCTGTTCGCCGCCGTCGCCGACCACGCCGACGGCTGGCTCCCCATCGGCGGCGGCGGCCTCACCGAGTCGCTGCCGGTGCTGCGCCAGGTCTGGGAGACCGCCGGGCGCGACCCGAAGACCCTCCAGGTGGTCCCGTACGCCGTCCAGCCCAGCCCCGGGAAGCTCGCCCACTACGCCGATCTCGGAATCGAGGAGGTCGTCCTCCAACTCCCCTCGGCCCGGGAGGCGGAGGTCCTGCGCGCGCTGGACGACTTCGCCCAGTACCTGTGAAACCCCCTCGACGGCACGGCTCCGCCTCGCCGACCATGGTCGGCATGCCAGGCCAGCGCAAACGCAAGCAGCGACGTCTCCGGGAGGCGGACCGGCGCTCCCTCCCGGTGGGACCGGGCCGGTGGGAGACGCTCCTTTCCACCGAGGACCACGAGGAGTTCCGGACCTTCGTCCACCGCATGTACGCGCAGGGCCTCGCCACCGACCCGAACCTCGTGCGGCTGGACCAGTTCTGCGGCCGCCTGCAGCACCCGACCACCTACCGGGTCAGCGTCTTCGTCCCCGCGCCTGCATAGGGTGGGGGCGAATCGCACACGACGTGGGTGGAGGGGGCCGGGGTGGACGAGACCCGGATGGCCGAGCGCAGGAAGCGGGCTTTCGAGGGCCTTCCACCGGGTCCGGCGCGGACCCGGAACAGCCTGCTCTGGGCCGCGCTGATTCCGGTGACGGCCACGTTCGGCGGCTTCCTCGCCCAGTACCCGTACGGCCTGCTCTGGCTCGGCGTGCTCCTCGTGCTCGCCGCGGCCGGGACCGGCGCGGCCGTGGCGGGTACGGGCTGGAACCGGGCGGGAGTCGCCACGGTCGTCGGCTTCGGGACCATGGCACTGGGCGTCTTCGCCGGTCCCAGCCTGTACGAGGCCTACGCGATGCGGCTCGGCGAGCGGGTCGACGCGGTGGTCATCGAAACCGGTGAGCGGACCAACTTCAAGGGGGACGCCCGGTCCTTCTGCCGCGTGGCCGACCCCTCGGGCACCGTCCGGGAACTCGGTCAACAGCAGAACTGCTACGGCGAGTTCACGCGGGGCCAGCACGTCGTCCTCTTCGAGGACCCGCTCGGCCTCCTCGACCCGAGGGTCGAGGCCACCGGCGACCGCACCCTCGACCCCCTCGGCCCGGGCATCAGCGGAGGCCTCTTCCTCCTGGTCGGCGCGTCCATGTTCTCGGGCGGCATGCGACGCCGCTCGGACCGGGACATCCTGGAGCGGCAACGCCGCGGGCGCGGCCTGCCCCGGCCGTCCGCGCCGCCTTCGCAGCGGACCACGTGAGACGGGGCAGCCCGGATCCGCGTGCACGGGAAATGACGAGGGGCCCGGCCGATGTCACGATCGGCCGGGCCCCTCGTCGTACCGCGCCCCGTCGTCAGGAGGTGAAGTAGCCGTTCAGATCGGCGATCACATCGACGGAACCCGCGTTGTTGAAGAACGTCACCCGGCCGTCCACCACCGGCACGACCACCAGGTTGGAAACGGTCTGCCCGGACCTGAAGTTCAGGTTCGACACGTTGGGACGCGCGGTCCCGTGCGGGTGGACGATCAGGTGGCTGTCCTGGGTCGGACCGGTGACGGTGACGTTGAGCACCACCGCCTTCACCCCGTTGAGCGGAACGCCCTCGACCCCGGCGACCTGCAGACTGACGATCCCGCCCTGGCCCACGGCCCCGGCACGGGCGCCGGTCCCGTCACGGGTGTCGAGCAGCCGCACCGGCGAACCCGCCGAGAACGTCGACCCGTTCGCCGAGTAGTAACCCGTCACGTCGGCGATCAGGTCCACCGAGCCCGCGTTGTTGCGCAGGTCCACCATGCCGTTCACGACGGGCACCGTCACCAGGTTGGGCACGATCTGCCCGGCGGTGAAGTTGAGGTTGGAGACCTCCGGCGCCGCCTGCCCGTTCGGGTACACCGTCACGTGCCCGGCCTCCGTCGGGTTCACGGCCGTCACGTTCATCACGACCGCGGTGACCCCGTCCGCCGGGACGCCCTTCACGCCGGCCACCTGAAGGGTCACCACACCGCCCGGACCGACCCGCGCCTTGTTCGCACCCGTGCCCTCACGGGTGTCCAGGAACCGGGCCGGAGTGATCGGCGTCAGCGCGGAACCGGTGTCCGCCTTGTCGGTGTAGTAGCCGGTGACGTCGGCGATCAGGTCGACCGAACCGGCGTTGTTGCGCAGGTCCACCTTCCCGTTCAGCACCGGAACCGTCACCAGGTTCGGCACGATCTGCCCGGCCGCGAAGTTCAGGTTCGACACCGCGGGCTTCGGCTGCCCGTTCGGGTACACCATCACGTGCCCCGCCTCGGTCGGGTCGACGGCCGTCACGTTCATCACGACCGCGGTCACCCCGCTCGCCGGAACGCCCTTCACACCCGCAACCTGCAGCGTGACCACACCACCCGGACCGACCCTCGTCTTCGTCGCCCCGGTGCCGTCGCGCGTGTCCAGGAACCGCGAGGGCGTGATCGGCACGAACCGGCTCTTCGCCGGGGCTCCGGCCGCCGTCACCGTGTACGCCTTGGCGAGCCTGTGCCCGAGGACGGGACTCACGTCGTACTGGCCCGGCGCCAGGCCGGTCGTGTCCACCAGGACCTTGAGCCAGGTCCCGTCAGGGCTCACGGAGAGCGACCTCATGAACGGACCCGTGCCGTAAGGGGTATCGCTGGGCGTGAGCATCAGCTCCATGCCGAGGGTGAGGTCCACCCCGTGGATGACCGCCTGGTTCCACGTCCCGGCCGGGCCGGTCGCCGGGCTGATCCCGGACACCCATGGGGAAGGCTGCTGCCCGGTGCACGTCGTGACGCAGGATCCCCGCATCGTGTACTCGACCGGTACGACCGTCTTGGCGGCGCTCAGCATCAGGACGGCCTGGCCGGCCTCGGCGTCGCTCGCGGCGGAGCAACGGCTGCCGAAACCGCCGTCGCACCGGTAGCCGGAATCGGAGCCGGAGCCTTCCCACTTGCGGCCGCTCAGCAGGCTCAGTTCAGGAGTCGCGTAGCTGCTGGTGTCGTTGGAGATGCTCTGCCCGCTGACGGCGAAGCTCTGCGAGGGCTTCATGTCGACGACCGCGCAGTACGCGGTGGAGGACTCGGTGAGTACCCCGCTGCGGGCCGGGAAGCCTTCGACCGAGATCCGGTTCGCGGTGCACTCCGGCGCCCAGCCCGCGGACGTGCCGACCTTCCAGGTGTCCACATCGGCGTGGACCGGCTTGCCCTGGAAGCCCGTGGTGTGCACGAGCACGACGTACGACGTGGAGCCGGTGACCCGGCAGGACACGGTGTACTGCCGGCACAGGTGCTTGCCGCCTGCGTCGACCACTTGCAACGTCGCCGAGGGGTCGTCCTTCCCCCCGGCGGTCCGGGCGCTCAGCCAGAACTTGTCCGTGGCGGCGCCGCTCACCCGCAGGCAGCGGGCGTCGAGAGCGGAGGTCAGGTCGAAGGGCGTGGACCGGCCGCCGACCGTCGTCGAAGCCGGCGCGGGGCACTTCGCCGTCCCCGAGATGTCACGCCGGGCCAGCTTGTGGGTGTCCGCGGCCTGCCCGACCAGCATGACGGTGTACGGGGCGCCGGGCGTGAGGGAGCACGTGAGGACCGCGCTGCCGCCGCACGCGACGTCGCCCGCGGCGTCGGCCACGTAGAAGGTCGCCCACTCCCGGTTCGAGGGCGCGGAGTAGTGCAGCATCTCGGCGGCGGAGTGCTTGTCGGCCGGCAGGCTCAGGCAGGCCTGCAGCCTGTCCGAGGTCAGCGCCGCCTCCACTCCCACCGATCCGTCGAAACCGGTCTGCGGCCAGGCCGCGCACCCCGCGGCCTCGCCGGTCCGGTGGATCGCCAGCCCGTACACCTGTGACGGCGTGCCGGTCAGGACGGCCCGGAACGGAGCGGTGCCGGTCAGCTTGCAGACCGGGAGGTACCCGGAGTACTCGCACTGCTTGACGCCGGACGCGTCGTACACCACGGCATCGGCGCCCTTGCCGCCGGCGGGCGTCCGGTTGAGCAGGTACACGCCCTTGCCGGTGGCGGTCGGCAGCGTCAGGCACAGCTGCTGCCCGGGGCCGCCGAAGGTGCCGGTCACCGGGCCGGCCACCAGCCCGTTGTCGTGGGTCGCGGTGCAGCCCCGGGTCTCCTTGGCGGAGTGGAAGGCCATGCCGTACGCACCGGCGGCGGGGGTCTTGGGATCGACCGCCCAGGTGTAGTCGCCGGCCGTCAGCTCGCAGCCGCCGAACGCGCACTCACGCGCGGTCGCGGCGCCGTCCGCCGTGAACAGCGTCCCGGAGGGAGCCGCGGCGGAGGCGACCGGGCCGAAGGCGTGCCAGGCGGACTGGGAAGCCCGCAGCGTGCGGCAGCGAACCGTGGAGCTCAGGTCCGGGGAGAGTCCGAACGCCTGCGGCTCCACCAGCACGCAGCCCTCCGGCTTGGAGAGCCGCGCCAGGGTGAGGTCGTAGGCCTGGCTCGCACCTTCGGGCCGCACCGTCATCACCCGGAACGGCGCGGTCCCGGTGAGCTTGCAGTCGAGCGGGACGCCCTCGGTGTCCGACCAGACCCGCGTGGTGACGCAGAGCTGCTTGCCGGTGGCGTCGTAGACGCTCTGCAGCATGTCCTTCGAGGACGTGTAGCCGCGGAGCACGTCGTTCGCGGCCAGGTCCAGCGTGTAGCAGTCACCCGCCGAGCCGGCCGGCAGCGAGCCCTGGAACACCGTGGGGGCGCCGAGCCTGCGGTCGGCGGGAGCGACCTCCTTGCAGGTGGTGGAGGAGAGCAGCGGCAGGTACGAGACCCAGATCTGGGTCTGCGAGCCGGTGCCGTTCTCGGCCTTCACCGTGTAGGTGCCCGCCTGAGTGGCGGGGCAGCGGACCGCTCCGAACGCGTAGTCGCCCGCACCCAGTACGTGCTCGCACGTCACCGTGGTGCCACTGGGCGACATCAGCTTGGGCCGGATGATCCCCGGCGATGAGACGAGCTGGAGCACGACCACGTCCGGTCGCGACAGCGCGATCTGGAAGGACCCCGTCGCGTTCGGCTCCACCGAGCAGTTGACCACCGTGCTCGGCTGGAGCGCCGCCGGGCAGGCACCTGCCGTGACGCCCTGCGGGAGCGACCGCACGGCGGCCTCGTGGGCGGCCGCCGGATCCGCCTTCGGCGCGGCGGCCTTGGGCCCCGGCCCCGCGGTGCCGGCGGCACCGGCGCCCGTGCCGGGCTGCGGTGAAGCGGTGGCCGCGGGCGGCTGCGCCGCGGCAGCGGCACCCGTCTGACCGGTGAACGACCCCAGCACGCCGAGCAGCAGGGCTCCGGAAGCAAGTGCGGCCCTGCCCCGCCCCGGTCTCTTGCGCACTCTTCTGCCCAGTGGCAGCAATCTCATGAACCCCCCAGGTCCAGGCGAGCCCCGGCCCTGTGACCACCACAGGACGTACGGGCAGGCGGATCTTAACCGCCCAGGGGGCGCGTGGTCGGGTCGTCGCGCGCTCCACGCGTTCCGAGCGCCCCCGTTCGTGCCTTTCTGCTCCCCCTCGGGGCATGGCAACGTCGGCGCCCCCGGTGGGAGCCGGGGACCACAGGGGAGGAACTCATATGAACCGCAGCCTTCGACTCAAAGCCGTCCTGTCGGCCGCCGTGCTCGCGGCCACCGCACTGGTGCCGCTCGCGGCGACATCGGCGCAGGCCTGGCCCACCAGCGGAAGCGTCCGCCTGCAGGGCAAGATCGGCTGTAACTACGCGGCGTCCAACACGGTCAAGTGGGCGTGGGTCTCGGGCAGCAACGGGGAGAGCGGCTGGGCGGCGCTGGGATCGGGCGGCATGACCCGGCCCTACAGCTTCCAGTTCAACCGGGTGCCGACGTCCACCATGACGGTCACGGTGAAGTGGGGGTGCGCGACCGACGGCGAACACAGCACCCAGTTCGGGCTGAACCGGCCCGCCACGGGAACGACCGCGACCCGCAACATCTGTTACTGGTCGCCCTGTTGGCTCTGACGTCCGGCGCTGCCGCCGTAGGCTGCGGCGCATGATCGATTCACATGCCCACATACGCGTCGCCCGGCCGTCCCTCGACCTCAAGGCCGCCGAGCGGTTCTACGTGGACGGGCTCGGACTCGAAGTGCAGTGGCGCAGCGCCGTGAGCGAGCCCGGCGCGCACGACCTGTTGATGGTCGGGCCCGCCGGGGGCGCCTGGCACTTCGAGCTCACCCGGGACCCGCGGAACCCGGTGCTCCCCACGCCCACCGTCGACGACCTGTTCGTCGTCTACCTCGGCGAGGAGCCCGACGAGGCCCTCGTACGGCGGCTCGTCGAGCACGGCGGGACGCGCGTGGCCGCCCACAACCCGTACTGGGACGAGTGGGGGGTCACCGTCGAGGACCCCGACGGCTACCGACTCGTGCTCTGCTCCCGCTCCTGGGGCTGAGGGGCAGCCCAGAACTGCGACAGGGCCGCCTCCTTGTAGGGCGCCGGGCTCACGCTCAGGTCTCCCGCGAAGGGGCGGTCCATCGCCACCACCAGCAGCAGGCTGAAGCCGATCAGTCCCGCCACCGCCGACACGAACAGCAGCTGCATCTTCAGGCTGCGCAGCCCGAACAGGAACGTCAGCGGGAGGATCACCAATGCCCCGCCGTACACGAGCACTTGCAGCAGGATCGGCAGTGAGCTCTCGGCCATCGTGATGCGGGCCCGGCGCTGCGCGGCGACGTCGTTGAGGTGGGTGACCGCTTCGGCGTAGAAGGTCTCGGCGCGGGTTCCGGCCGGCTCGTACGCCTGGAGGGCCCGGTAGAGGTCGTGCGTCTGCGGCGCGGTCGCCTCGTAGCTCGGCCGCCCGTCGCGCATCAGCGGCCATTGCACCTCGACGACGGCGTGCGAGTACGCGCCCACCGCTTGAAGCACCCGCGCGCGGTCGGCCGGCGGGAAGGTGTCGGCGCTGCGCACGACGAGGGCCAGGTCGGTGGCCTCGGTCGCGACGATGTTCTGGGTGTTCTCCAGCTGGGTCCAGAGGGTGACGACGACGAAGGCGAGGATGATGCCGTAGATCGCGCCGAACATGCCGAGCGCGACTCCGACCATCTCGTTGTGCTCGCCCTTGGCGAGGTGCGGGAAGCGGCGGCGGGCGGCCAGGCTCCCGGCCGCGGCGAGGCCCGTGAGACCGCCGACGAGGAGGACGGCGATGACCAGTGTGCTGACGTGATTGAGCAACCAGAGGATCATGCGCTGCTCAACGAGCGCCCCCACCCGAAAGCCCCGCCTCCTGGCCGCCGGCCCGGCGGTCACTCGCCGGGCCGGCCATGGGACTCCCGTACCGGCTGAGGTCAGCCGACCTTGGGGGTCTTGGGGAGCCCGGACAGGGCCGTACCGGCGCCCGCCGTGGCGGAGCCGGCCGCCGCGGTCGTCGCGCCCAACGCCAGCTTCGTGTCCTGGACGGTCTGGGCCGGGTGGTCGACGATCTCGCCGACGCGCTGGGCGACCGGGGGCCCCTGGACGGCGGGCTCGTCGGCGTGGGCGGCGACGGGGGTGAGTGCGAGGGCGGCGCCGCCGGTGAGGACCAGGGCGGAAAGGGTGCGCTTCATGGCATTCATGCCCGGCCCAACGACCCCGCCGCACCTCGGGTCACCGCCCACCCCCACGTTGGAGTGAGCGGGCGGCCATCCACGGTCCGGGGATGGCTCGGCGGGTGGGGCGGGGGTGGAGTCAGTCCTCGACCACCAGGGCCGGGGTGGACTTCGTCAGGACCTCGCCGCGGAAGAAGGCCGGTCTGCGGCGTTCGGTGACGAACATGACGGCCAGGCCGAGGGCGAGCAGGCCGACGCCGATGACGAAGACGTTGCCGACGCCCAGGCCGGGGATCGTGGAGCCGGAGCCGTAGGAGGGGTCCCAGGCGTCGTACAGGGTCTTGGAGAAGACCGCGGCAAGCAGCAGGCCGCCCAGGACCGGGAAGACGCCCTTGAAGAACAGGTCGCGGACGCTGCGGCGCAGCTCGCCGCGGAAGTACCAGGCGCAGGCGAAGGCCGTCAGCGAGTAGTAGAAGCAGATCATCAGCCCGAGCGCGAAGATCGTGTCGGTCAGGACGTTCTCGCTGACCAGGGTCATCACGGTGTAGAAGGCGCCGGTGGCGATGCCCGCCACGACCGTGGCGCGGCCCGGGGTCTTGAAGCGCTCGTGGACCTTGGCGTACGAGGCCGGCAGCGCCTCGTAGGTCGACATGGCGAGGACCGTACGGGCCACCGGGATGAAGGTGGTCTGCAGGGAGGCGGCGGCCGAGGCGAGGACGGCGACGAAGAGCAGGATGCCGAGCAGCGGGCCCATGACGGGACCGGCGAGGGCCGCGAAGACGTTGCCGGAGGTCTCCTCGTTGGCCAGGCCGAGGCCTTCGCCGCCCGCGCCGACGGCCATCTGGGCGGCGACGCCGGTGGCGAGGTAGGAGCCGACCAGGACGACCATCGCGATGAGCGAGGCGCGGCCGGGGGTCTTCGTGGAGCCGGTGGTCTCCTCGTTGGTGGCCAGGCACGCGTCCCAGCCCCAGTACATGAAGATCGAGAGCGAGAGTCCGGCGGTGAAGGCCGCCATGGACTCGACCGCGAAGGGGTTCATCCAGGACCAGGAGAAGTCCAGGCCGGTGTCGAAGGTGCCGGCGGAGGCCTTCCGGAAGGCCATCGCGACGAAGACGGCGAGGACCAGGAGTTGGAGCCCGACCAGCGCGTACTGGACTCCCTTGGTCGCCGTCATGCCGCGGTAGCTGATGGCGGTCGCGACGGCGATCAGGGTGAGGCAGGTGGCGATGTGGACGAGCTTGTTGTCGTCCAGGGCCGCGATCGACGGATCGCTCGTGATCTCGCCGGCCAGCAGCCAGAAGTAGGAGGTGGCGACGCCGGCCAGGTTGGAGAGCACGATGATCGTGGCGATCACCAGGCCCCAGCCGCACATCCAGCCGATCCGCGGGCCGAAGGCCTTGACGGTCCAGGTGAAGGAGGTGCCGCAGTCCGGCATGGCCTTGTTGAGCTCGCGGTACGCGAAGGCGACCAGCAGCATCGGGAGGAAGCCGGCCAGGAACACCGCCGGCATCTGGACGCCGACCTCACCTGCCGTGGACCCGAGGGTCGAGGTCAGGCAGTAGACGGGGGCGACGGTGGAGATGCCGATGACGGCGCTGCCCACCAGCCCGACGGACCCCTTGCCGAGGCCCTTGCCGCGCACGTCTCCCCCGCCCTGGGCGACGCCGTTCACCGTGTCTGCGGCCCGGGGCCGAACGTCCAGCTGAGTCATGGGTCAGGACGTTAGAGGGTGCGTTTTCCATATCCGGAAGTCTTAAGTCCGAATTTCGGACGGCCTGGGGCCCTTGGAAGCCGAGATCAAGACGGTTCACGAGAGCGCAATACAAGGCTCACGCGATACGTGCCCATGGATCGACAGGCGCCGAACATCTCGTTCCATGATGCGGAAACCGCAGCCGTGCCCCTTTTGCCCGCTTTCAAACTTTCCCCTGTGACCGCCGTCACCCGCGGCGGGTCGCTTGCTGTGGACATGATCATGAATCTAAAGTCCCAGCCGTGCGTAACAAGTCGATAGTCATCACGGCCACAGCCGTCACGGCCCTGCTCACCCTCACCGCCTGCGGAGGCAGCGGGAACCCTTCGCTCGGCGGCATCGGCGGGGATTCCGTCGCCGGCCCCGCCAACGGAGAGGGAGACGGCGGCCCCCACGAGGGCACCCTCGAGAACCCCACGAAGAACGGCGGCGTCAACGGCAACGCCCCCAAGAACGGGACGGCGTTCCAGAAGCTCCCCAAGGCGGCGACCATGGCCGCGGCCGCCCGCTTCGTCAACGGATTCACCCGCTGCGACCCGATCAAGCCCGTCACCTCGGGCAGCAACGGATCGAGCACGGGCCCGGACGAGAAGTTCATCAAGGCCGCCACCGTCACCGAGCACGGAACCTGCGGCAGCAGGGGCCGCACCTCGATCTACATGATCAAGGATCCGAAGGCCTTCCAGACCGCCTTCAAGGCCGAGATCGCCGCGAAGGGGGGCGGCGGAAACCCCAACGGCGGCATCGTCATCGGACAGGACTTCGCCGTGGGATCCGAGAGCTCGGACGCCATGAGCTCCCTGCTGACCCCGCAGGCCGGACTCCTGATGCTCAACTGCCACCCGGAGTTCACCGCGCCGAGCGGCTACCGGAAGGAACCCGCCCTGGTGAAGGGCTGCGTCCTCACCGACTACTACGTGGACTGAGCGGGCGACCCGGCACGACCGGGCCCGCAGCGCAGCGGATGCCGCCCCGTCCGGGAGCCCCCGGACCGGGGCGGCATCCGCAAGACTGTCCCCATGCCCACGGCCGATGAGCTCCTCAGCGCGGAAACCGTCAGCACCCTGGCCCGGCTGCTCGCCCGGGCGGGCGGCCGCCGGTCCTCGCCCGCCCTGCGCGCCCGGGCCGGCGCGCTCGACGGACTGACGTACAGCGGCCGCGTCGGCGCCGTCCGCGACGCCGTGCTCGCCGACCTCCCCGAGGACTGGCCCGGCTTCGAGGCCGTCGTGCGCACCGCCCTCGCCGACCCCGGCTTCACGGGCTGGATGACCTTCCCCGTCAACGAGGCCGTCGCCGTCCGCGGGCTGGAGGTGTTCGTGCCCGGGCTGGCACTGCTGCACGACCTCACCTCCCGGCTGACCGCCGAATCCGCCGTACGGCCCTTCCTGCGCGCCGACCCTGCGCGCGCCCTGACCGTCGTACGGACGTGGACGGACGACCCTGACCCCCACGTGCGGCGCCTCGCCAGCGAGGGCACCCGGCCCCGGCTGCCCTGGGCCCCGCAGCTGCCCGCGTTCGTCGCCGACCCGCGCCCGGCCCTTCCGGTGCTGGACGCCCTCTACCGCGACGAGTCCGAGTACGTCCGCCGCTCCGTCTCCAACCACCTCAACGACATCAGCCGCGACCACCCCGCCCTCGCCGTCGAGACCGCGGCCCGCTGGCTGGCCCGGCCCACGGGCACGACGGACCGCGTCGTACGGCACGGCCTGCGCACCCTGATCAAGGCCGGGCGGCCCGAGGCGCTGACCCTGCTCGGGCACTCCCCGGACGTGCCGGTCGCCGTCCACGGGCCGCAGGTCACCACCCCGCGGGTCACCGTCGGCGAGTACCTCGTCTTCGACTACGCGGTCACCAACACCGGCACGCTCCCGGCCGAACTCGTCGTCGACTACGTCGTGCACCACACGAAGGCGAACGGCGCCCGCACGCCCAAGGTCTTCAAACTCCTCACCCGCGCCGTGGCCCCCGGCGAAACCCTCAGCGGCACCAAGCGGCACTCCTTCAAGCCGATCACCACCCGCCGCTACCACTCCGGCGAGCACCTGGTGCAGCTCCAGGTCAACGGCCGGGTCCGCGGCGAGGCGGGATTTTCGTTGGACGCGTCCTGACCCGGCCTGGCAGGCTCGCCGCATGACCCATGGAATCGAGTCCCACCCCGCCCGATGACCGTCCGCGACGAGCGCGAGCCGCTCGACCCCCGGACGACCTCCCTGTACGACTACGCCCTCTTCCGGATCGGCATCGAGCCGGAGGGGCGGGTTCCGCGCCGCGGCCATCCCCTGCCCGAGGGGCCCCCGCCGGCACCCGACCGCCCTCACCCGACCTGGGAACGGGCACGGGCCGAAGTGAGCGCCGCCCTCGCCCCCCTGCTGGCCGACCCCGACCCCGTACGGGCCGCCGAGGCCGTCCACCGGCGGGCCGGCGAGCTGGGGATGCCCCTGCGCACCGTCCGCGCGCACACCGCGCGCCTCGACCTGCCCGACGAGGACGCCGCCCGGGCCACCGCCCGCCATCTGACCCGTACCGGTAGCACCGCAGCGGCCGTCGGCATCGGGATCGCCCTGCTGATCCGCCTCGGCGAACCGGAGGACGTGCCCGTCCTTAAGGCCCTCGGCACGCTCTGCGGCCTCTCGTCCGTGGCGACCGCCGCACTCGACCCGCTCGACCGGCAGGCGGCCGCCCTCCTGGTGATCCGCGGCCGGGACCGGTCCGAGCTGCTGACCCCGCTCGTCGACGCGATCGCCACCGGCGACGCGGAAGCCGTCCGGGCGGCGCTCGTCGCGGTGCCCGACGATCCACGGGCCTTGCTCTGCGCCCGGCGCATCGCCGAGGCCGCCGACCTCGACGGGTTGCTGCGCGCCCACCCGGGGGACCCCGCACTGCTGGCCCTGGCGGCCCGCCTGGTGCACCGGATGTCCCGCGATCTGGGGCGCCGGGCCGAGATCCTCGACTACCTGCCCGCCACGAACGTGTACGCGTACGTCCTCGGGCAGGCCGACCGGCTGCCCCCGGGCCCGGAGCTCCACGAGCTGCTCCTCTCCATCGCCCTCGACCTGCACAGCGGGCCCGCCGCACTGCTGGACTGGCGGCCCCACCGGCGGGAGGCCTTGCTCGGCGGCCTGGAGCGGCTGTTGGCCGGGCCCGCGTGGGCCCTCCGGTCCGGCGCGCCGCCCGGGGGCGAGGACCCCGCGCGGGCAGCGGAGCGGCGCCGCGCGGACTGGATCCGGCGTACCGGGCGCAAACCGTTCGCCGGTACGCCGGCGACGGGCCCGCACCCGCGCTGGGAGGTGGCCGTGGTCCACGACGCCGCGGACTCGAACTCCGTCGAGACCCGGATCCTGGTGGACGGGCTCCCGCTCGTCCCCGCACTGTTCGGGAAGGGGCCGGGCCTGTCACCCGAGTACCTGGTCGACGGCGGCGGACTCCGCGCCGGACCGGAGCCCCGGGAGGTGCAGCTCGCCGAGGCGCAGTGCACCGAAGGCTGCTGCGGCGCGCTGTACGTGACGATCCGCCGGGACGGCGACGCGGTGGTGTGGGACGGCTGGCGCGGGGCGGTCGGCCCGCAGCCGCCCCCGTACCGCTTCGACGCGGCCGCCTACGACGCCGAGCTCGAACGCGCCGAGCGGGACCACTCCTGGTGCTGGCCGGCCCGCCGCACGGCGCGGCTCATCTCGGCGGGCCTGCGGGAGCGGCCCGACCTGCTGGGACGGTGGGACCTCGCACCCGTGTGGATCCACACGGACCACCGCGAGCCGCACATCACGGTGCTGCGGTTCGTGTTCTCCGCCCCGGACGGCGCCGAGGACCCGCACGGGAACCCGCTGCGGCTGTATTTCGACTGGCACCTGCCCGACGACGGCAGCCCGCCGGAGGACCGGGCGGCCTCCGCTCTGGAACGCATCGCGGAATCCGACCCGAAGGGCTTCGCCCGGCTCCAGCGGGGCAGCAGCGGGCTCGCCGCCGCCCTCGGGTACGCCTGGGGCGGATCCGGCCAGGAGGCGTAGGAACGGGCGGCCGGCCGGGGGACACTCCCCCGGCCGGCCGCCCGCCGCCGCCCTGTCTCAGCCCGTCCAGACGATCGACTGCATCTCGCTGTACGCGTGCAAGGCGTACGAGCCCACGTCCCGGCCCACGCCCGACCTCTTGAAGCCGCCGAACGGCGCCTCCATGTTCCGGCCGATGGTGTTCACGCCCACCCCGCCCGCCCGCAGCCGCCGCGCCACGCGGAACGCGCGTGCGGAGTCCCCGGACCACACGTAGCTGAGCAGGCCGAAGTCGCTGTCGTTGGCCAGCTCGACGGCCTGGTCCTCGCCCCCGTCGAAGGGCACGACCACGACGACCGGGCCGAAGATCTCCTCCCGGACCACGCGCATGTCGTTCGTGCAGTCCACCAGCAGGGTCGGCGCCACGTAGAAACCGCGGCCGTCCCCGACGACCGGGCGCTCGCCGCCGTACGCGATCCGCGCCCCCTCCTTGCGGCCCAGCTCGACGTACGACTCCACGCGGTCCCGGTGCGCCGCCGAGATCACCGGGCCCACCACCGTGCCCTGCACCTTCGGGTCGCCGACCTTCATGAAGGCCAGGTAGCCGGTCAGCTTCTCGACCAGCTGCCCGTAGACCGAGCGGTGCACGATCACCCGCGTCGGAGCCGTGCAGATCTGCCCGGAGTAGAAGGAGAAGGTCGTCCCGATCCCCATCACCGCCGCGTCCAGGTCGGCGTCCTCCAGGACGACGGCCGCGCCCTTGCCGCCCAGCTCCATCAGCTGCCGCTTCATCGTCCGGCCGCAGACCTCCGCGATGCGCTGGCCGACACCCGTGGAACCGGTGAAGGACACCATGTCCACGTACGGGGAGTCCACGGCGGCCTCGCCGACCTCCACCGCCTGCCCGCCGACCACGTTCACCACGCCCGCCGGAACCCCGGCCTCCGCGAGTGCCTCGGCCATCTTGAACACCGACAGCGGGTCCTGCGGGGCCGGTTTGACCACCACCGTGTTGCCCATGGCCAGGGCCGGGGCGACCTTGCCCGCCGGGTTGGCCCACGGGTTGTTGTACGAGGTGATGCAGGTGACCACGCCGACCGGCTGGCGCACCTCCAGGGCTCCGAGGACACTCGCCTTCCCCATCGGGCCGGCCTCGGTGACCTGCGGCGGAAGGCCCCTCTCCACCGGTTCCAGGGCGCCCTTCGCGTACCGCCTGAAGCGCGAGACCCCGACGCCGACCTGCATCCCGCGCGCGATGCCCGTCGGCGCGCCCGTCTCCGCCCGGGCCAGGGCCGCCCACGGCTCGAACTCCCGCTGGATGATGTCCGCGGCCCGGTCGAGGATCGCCGCCCGCTCCTCCGGCCTCGTACGGGACCACGCGCCGAATGCCTCGGCCGCGGCCCGCGCCGCCTCCTCGACCTGGGCCCGCGAGGCCTCGGGCGCGAGCCCGGCCACCGACTCGTCCGCCGGGTCGACCACCTCGTAGTGGCCGCCGTCGGGTTCCACCCACTCGCCGCCGATGAAGAGCCTCTGCGCTTCGGTCACCGCGTGCTCACCGTCCTCGTGTCCCGGCCCGACCGGAGCACGACGCCCGGAATCGCGCCCGTCACCTCGTCGTCGCGGATGGTCTCCACGCCGTTGACCCGTACCGAGACGATCCCGATGGCCCGCGCGTCCAGCCGCGGGCTGTCCCCGGGCAGGTCGTGGACCAGCGTCGCCGGTCCGGCCTCGATGCGCGCCGGATCGAAGAGCACCAGGTCCGCGTGGTAGCCCTCGGTGATGCGGCCTCGCTCGCGCAGCCCGAACAGCCGGGCCGGATCGTCGGTGAGCATCCGTACCGCCTGCTCCAGCGGCACCAGCTTGCGGCCGCGCAGGCAGTCGCCGAGGAAGCGGGTCGTGTACGGGGCCCCGCACATGCGGTCCAGGTGCGCGCCCGCGTCGGAGCCGCCGAGCATGACGTCCTCGTGCTGCCAGGTCTCGGCGCGCAGCGCCCAGCTGGCGGGGTCGTTGTCGGTGGGCATCGGCCACAGGACCGTACGGAGGTCGTCGTTGGCGCAGATCTCCACCAGGCAGTGGAAGGGGTCCTGGCCGCGCTCGGCCGCGATGTCGCGCACGACGCGGCCGGAGAGGCCCTCGTTCTCCTTGCTGTACGTGTCGCCGATGACATAGCGGCCGAAGTTGGCGAGGCGCCGGAAGACTCCGGCCTCCTTGCTGTCGGCGCGGCGCAGCATCTCGGCCCGCACGTCCGCGTCGCGCAGCCTCGCGATCCGCTCGGGGACGGGCAGGGCGAGGACCTCGCCCCAGCCGGGGATGAGGTTGAGCGCGCAGAAGGTGCCCAGCGACATGTTCATGGGGGTGAGGATCGGCATCGTCAGCGCCACGATGCGGCCGCCGGCCTTGCGGGCGCGTTCGCTGGGGATCAGCTGGCGCGGGACCCGCTCGGGGACGGAGGCGTCGATGGTGAGGACGTTCCAGTTCAGGGGCCGTCCGGCGGCGGCGCTCATCTCGACGAAGAGGTCGATCTCCTCGTCGGAGAACTGGTCGAGGCAGCCCGCGACGATCGCCTCCAGCTGGGTGCCCTCGTGTTCGGCGACGGCCTTGGAGAGCGCGAGGAGTTCGCCGGGCCCGGCGTGCCGGGAGGCGACGGGGGCGCCGGCGCCGTCGGAGTGCGTGGAGGACTGGGTGGTGGACAGGCCCCAGGCGCCGGCGTCCATGGCGTCGTGGAAGAGGTCGATCATCTGCTGGAGCTGTTCGGGCGTGGGCTGGCCGCCGACGGCGTCCTCGCCCATGACGTGGCGGCGCAGTGCGCAGTGGCCGACCATGAAGCCGGCGTTGACGGCGATCCGGCCCTCCAGGGCGTCGAGGTACTCGCCGAAGGTGGACCAGGTCCAGTCGACGCCCTCCTCCAGGGCCTTGAGGGCCATGCCCTCGACCTTGCTCATCATGCGGCGGGTGTAGTCGGCGTCTTCCGGGCGGGCCGGGTTGAGGGGGGCCAGGGTGAAGCCGCAGTTCCCGCCGGCGACGGTGGTGACGCCGTGGTTCATGGAGGGGGTGGCGTACGGGTCCCAGAACAGCTGGGCGTCGTAGTGCGTGTGCGGGTCGACGAAGCCGGGGGTGAGGACGAGGCCGGTGGCGTCCTCGCTGGTGCGGGCCTCTTCGGTGACGGTGCCGGGCGCCGCGATGACGACGATCCGGCCGTCGCGCAGGCCGACGTCCGCGACGCGGGCGGGGGCGCCTGTGCCGTCGACGACGGTGGCGCCCTTGATCAGGTGGTCGAGCATGACGTCCCTTCTGCCGGTGTTCGCGTTGCGCGCCGTGTGCTGGGGCTCTGCCCCCGCGTGCCCCGGCCGGAGGCCGCCGGGCGGCCGCGGCCTCGGCATGACCTCCGGCCGGGGCCGGTGTGGGACGGCGGTCCGGGAAGACGCCGTCCCCGTTCTCCCCGCCTGGGGGTCCCTCCCAGCGGTAGCTGGGGGAGTCAGACGGCCTGGCGGAAGCGCGTCGTGCGGTGGACCGGGTCCGTGTCGATCTCCGGGATCACGTGCTCGCCGATGAGCTTGATCGTGGTCATCGTGTCCTCGTACGACACCCCGGTCGGCAGGCCGAAGGACAGCTGGTCCGCGCCCGCCTGTTCCCAGCGCCTGCACTGCTGGAGGACCTCCGACGGGTCACCGCAGATCAGCAGCTCCTCGGCGATCAGCAGCTCGATGATCTCCGCGTTGTACTCGGGCAGCAGCTCGGGCCACTGCGGGATGGCCTCCGGCCGCGGGAAGGTGTCGTGGTAGCGGAAGACCAGCGACTGGAAGCGGTTCATGTGGGCGTTGACGGCGATCTCGACCGCCTTGTCGTGGGTCTCGGCGCATATCGCGGTCGAGGTGACCATGACGTTGTCGTTGACGAAGGCGCCGATGGCCTTCGCCTCCTGGATCGCCGTCTTGTACTGGTCCAGCACCCACTCCATGTCCGAGACCTTCTGGACGCTGAAGCCGAGGACCCCGAGCCCCTTCTTCGCCGCCATCGCGTACGAGGACGGGGACCCGGCGGCGTACCACATCGCCGGGTGCGCCTTGCCGTACGGCTTGGGGAAGATCTTCCGCGGCGGCAGCGACCAGTGCTTGCCCTGGAACCCCTCGTACTCCTCCTGGAGGAACATCTTGGGGAACTCCGCGATGGTCTCCTCCCAGATCTCCTTCGTGCCGTTCATGTCCTCGATGCCGGGCAGGAACCCGAGGATCTCGTGGCTGCCGGCGCCGCGGCCGGTGCCGAACTCGAAGCGGCCCTTGGAGAGGTGGTCGAGCATGGCGACCTTCTCGGCGACCTTCACCGGGTGGTTCACCGGCGCGAGCGGGTTGAAGATGCCGGAGCCGAGGTGGATCCGCTCGGTGGCGTGCGCGAGGTACCCGAGGAAGACCTCGTTCGCCGAGAGGTGTGAATACTCCTCCAGGAAGTGGTGCTCGGAGGCCCAGGCGTACTTGAAGCCCGACTTGTCTGCCTGGATGACGTAGTCGGTCTCCTCGATCAGCGCCTTGTGCTCTGCCTCGGGGTCGACCTTGGACCGTGACTCGGCCACGTATCCCTGCACGAAGAGCCCGAATTCCAAGGGGGTTCACCGTCCTTTGATTTCTGACGTTGCGTCAGATTCGATGTCTCGACTGTTCCATCGGCGGGGGCGGAGCGTCAATACCTGACGCTCCATCAGATATGACTGGAAGGTGGCTAGAGGATGCTGACGCCGGCCATCCAGCCGCCGTCGATCACGAAGGGCTGGCCGGTGATGTACGAGGAGTCCTCGCCGGTCAGGAAGAGGGCGAGCTTCGCGATCTCCTCCGGCTGCCCCACCCGCCCCATCGGGACGACCCGCTTGTACAGCTCCGCCATCGCGTCCCTGGCCTCGTCGGTCATGTTCGCCGGGTCCAGCAGGCCGGGATTGGCCATCGGGGTGTCCACGGCACCCGGGCACATCGCGTTGACCCGGATCCCCTTGCCCGCCAGCTCCAGCGCCGCCACCCGGGTCAAGCCGAGGATGGCCGCCTTGGTCGCGGCGTACGCGCCGACGTAACTCATGCCCGTCAGGCCCGTGTACGAGGAGGTGTTGACGATCGTGCCGCCGCCGGCCGCCTCGATCTCGGGGGCGACGGACTTGATGCCGAGGAAGGCGCCCACCTGGTTGACCTGGACCACCTGCTGGAACTCCTCCAGCGGGGTCGCGGTCAGCTCGTTGAAGCGCAGGATGCCCGCGTTGTTGACGAGGCCGTCGACCGGGCCGAAGGCCTCCTTCGCGGCGGCGACCGCCCCGGCCCAGTCCTCTTCGCGGCTCACGTCGAGGCGTACGTACCGGGCCCGGTCCTCGCCGATCTCCTTGGCCACGGCGGCGCCCTGCTCGTCCAGCACGTCACCGAGGAGCACCTTGGCCCCCTCGGCGGCGAAGAGGCGGGCCTCCTGCTCGCCCTGGCCCCGTGCGGCGCCGGTGATGATCACGACGCGCCCGTCCAGCTTGCCCATGGTCACGACTCCTAGTCGTTGAGAAGCGGGGCCACCTCGGCCCCGAAAGCGGTGATCTGGTCGACGAGTTCGGCGCGGTCGCGATTGCGGAACCGGACCTGGATCTGGTCGACGCCGAGCGCCTTGTACTCCCGCAGGGACTCGGCGAGCGCCTCCGCCTTGCCGGTGAGGGCGCGGCGGCCGGTGTCCCAGCCGGGCTCGCCGACGTACAGCGGCTCGGTGATCGCGCCGAACTCGACGGGCCCGGTGACTCCGGCCGCCTCGCGGAGCTCCTTGATACGGGCGATCTGCGCCGGGAGCCTGTAGCGCGGGTCGCCCTGCGGGAGCCAGCCGTCGCCGCGGACGGCGGCCCGGCGCACGGCGGCGGGCGAGGAGCCGCCCACCCAGACGGGGATCCGCTCCTGGGCGGGCCGGGGCAGCTGGCCGAGGTCCTTGAAGGAGAACAGTTCGCCCTCGAACTCCGGGTACTCCTCGGGCCCCAGCGCCGCCCGCAGCACGTCGAGGGTCTCGTCGAGGACGGCTCCGCGCCGGGCGAAGTCCACGCCGAGGACCTCGAACTCCTCCTGCACGTGCCCGGCGCCGACGCCGAGGATCAGCCGCCCGCCGGAGAGGTGGTCGAGGGTGGCGTACTGCTTGGCGCTGATCAGCGGGTGGCGCAGGCCGAGGATCGCGACGTGGCTCAGCAGCCGCACGTGCTCGGTGATGCCGGCGAGGAAGGACAGGGTGGCCACCGGGTCGTACCAGACGGTGCTCATGGGTCCGGCGAGCCGGCGCGGGATGGCGACGTGGTCGCAGGTGGCGACGTAGCCGAAGCCGGCCCGGTCGGCGGCCCGCGCCACCTCGGCGAGATCGGCGGCGGTGGCCGACGCCTCCCAGGGCTCGGCGTAGATGGTGCTCTGCGACTGGACCGGGAGCTGCATCCCGTGGACCAGCCGCCCTTCCGGAAACACGCGCGCCATGGCGGACCCGCCTCGCCTTCGACTAGTCGTCTGCTTCGTCGGCCTCGACTGCTGCGTCTGCCGATTCGTCATATCGGTGCCGGGCCATCGTCGTAGCTGACGATCCGTCAGGCAAGGGGTCCGACGGGTCCGGCCCCGCCGCTGTCGGTGGCGCCCGCTTCAATGGCCGTCATGGACGAACAGGAAGAACTCCTCTCGGCCGTCCACCACCTGGCCTGGCCGGGTACGGGCGATCTGGCGTGCGACGAGGCAGGACACCCGGCGGGACACGTGTGTCTGCCGCTCTCGGACGAGAACGGCCTCGACTCGATCCAGGAGGCGCTCAGCGGGCGGTACGGACAGCCGCGCAACCTCGCCATGGGCGGGTACGCCGATCCGACCGTGAGCACGCGGACCGGGCTGCCGCTGCTGGCCCCGTTCGGCGAACGGATCGTGGAGATGCGCGCGTGGGCGCACGCGGGCCGGTGGATCGGCTGCGGCACCGCCCGCTTCGACGACGGCGTACGGATCGTGGCGCTGGTCGCGGAGCGGGAGGATCCGGCGGCGGACCTGGCGGAGGTGACGTCCTGGGTGGACGGGGTCGTCGCCGTCACGGGATGTGACACGACCCGCGCGCGTACCGTCGACTGGGAGGCGGTCGAGGCCCGGATCGGGACCGCGCTGCCCGCCGACTACAAGCAGCTCGCCGAGCTGTTCGGGTACGGCGCCTTCGACGGATACCTCCAGCTCCACATACCCGACGCCCCGTACAGGAGCGATGACATCGTCCTGCACACCCAGTGGCTGGGCGAGTGGGCCGCGTCGCACGACAGCGGCCTGTGGGAACCGTACGAGGTGTATCCGGTCCCCGGCGGGCTGCTGGAGTGGGCCTCCTCCGAGCAGGCCGACCAGTTCTTCTGGCTCACCGAGGGCGCGGACCCCGACCGGTGGCCCATCCTCATGAAGGAGGACGTCCCCGACTCGTGGCGGCGGTTCGACGGGACGACCGCCGAGTTCGTCCACCGCCTGCTCACCGACCGCGGGCACCCCTTCTCGACGGCCCGGTACTTCGATACCCACTGGTTCCAGAGCTACGAGACCCCCTAGGGTGCGGCGGATGGACCTCATACTCACGCTGGTCAGCGGGATCGCCTGGACCGTCGTGTACGTGGAGGCGATCCGCGTCGGGCTGCGCGACCGGACGTACGCGATGCCCCTGGCCGCGCTCGCGCTGAACTTCGCCTGGGAGTCGGTCTACGCCGTCCGCGACTTCGCGACCGGGGTCTCTCCCCAGGGCGTGGTGAACGTGGTGTGGGCGGCCGCCGACATCGTGATCATCTCCACCTACCTGCGGTTCGGGCGGCCCGAGCTCCCGCGGTTCGTGACCCGTCCGCTCTTCGCCGCCTGGTCGGTCCTGGTGTTCGCCACCGGGTTCGCCGTGCAGGGGCTGTTCCTCGCCCACTTCGGGGCGCACGACGCCTCCCGCTACTCGGCGTTCCTGCAGAACCTGCTGATGTCCGGCCTGTTCATCGGCCTCTACGCCGCCCGGCAGGGGCCGCGCGGGCAGTCCCCGACCATCGCCGTCGCCAAGTGGCTGGGCACGCTGGCCCCGACCCTGCTGTTCGGCGTACTGGAGCACTCGCCCTTCGTCCTCGGGCTCGGTCTCCTGTGCAGCGTCTTCGACCTGGTCTACATCGGGCTGCTGCTCCGAGACCGCCGCCGCCCGGACCGGGCAGAGTCAGAGGCTGGGGCAGAGGCGGCGGCTTCGGCCCCCGCTCCGGTCAGAAGCCTTCCGGACCCATCACGATGACCGGCTTCGCCGCCGGATCGAGGGTCTCCAGGACCTTCTTCATCGCCTCCTTCGGGATGCCGACGCACCCCTGGGAGGGACCGTCGTGGTCCACGTGGAGCCAGATGTTGCCGCCCTTCTCCTCGCCCTCCGGCTTGGCCTGGTCCAGCGGCGAGCGGCCCGGTCGGCGGTTGAAGTCGATGGCGACGACGTAGTCGAAGGACCCCGCCAGGGACTCGCCGTTCACCCCGCGCCCCGAGGCGACGAAGGCGCGGTCCTTGTCGTACGGGAGCCGGGTGCCGGACGGCGGCGCCAGCAGGCCGCCCGCGTCGGTCAGCGCGAACACGCCCCGCGGAGAGGTCAGGTCGCCGTACGTGCGCTCCTCGGTCGTCGACCAGCCCTTCGCGCCGTTGCGGGCCGGCCAGCTCTCGACACGCGCCCAGTCGGCGCCGGCCGCCGGGCGGGTGTAGAGCGTGGCGGTGGACTCCGAGGAGTCCGGGGCCTTGCCGGTGACCAGGACGAGCTGACGGGACTCGGCCGGGATCCGTGCAAGCGTCTGCTCGCTGATGCCGGTCAGGCCCTGGAGGACGTCTCGGGGCGCGTCGCGGGGGGTGTCGCGGGGCGCGTCGCGGTGGGCGTCGCGCGCCGCGCGGTCCGACGCCGGCGGCCGGTGGTCCGCCCGCGCCTGCGACACACTGCCGACGGCCTTCTGGTCGACGGCGTACACCCAGCCCGCGGCGAAGGTCACCAGGCCGAGGGCGGCGGCGAGGACCACCCGGCGGCGGGACCTGCCCGACGTCTTGCGAGGTCGGGCAGGCGTGCGGGTACGGAAACGGGAGCGGGCTCGGCGGTGCTTGCTCATCAAACCGACCGTACATCAGCCGGTCTTCATCGCGGCTGAACGCTGCGCTTCCGACAAAAAGTCTGCCACCGGGAATCCGGCCCGTACCCATCGGGCCGCCGCCCGGCGCAGGGCATGCCCCTGCGAGGGATCACGGGCGTACGCTGATTCGATGCGAACTCCACGTCACGCAGCGCGTGTTGTCATCCTGTCCCCCGCCGGGTCGGTGTTCCTCTTCCGCGAGGACAACGTGGAGGTCGGCATCCACTGGCTGCCGCCCGGCGGCGGGATGGACCCCGGCGAGAGCCCCGAGGAGTGCGTGCGCCGCGAACTCCGCGAGGAGACCGGCTGGACCGACCTGGAGCCCGGGCGGCTGCTGTGCACCTGGGAGCACGACTTCACGCACCAGGGGATCCCCGTCCGCCAGCACGAGCACATCTACCTCACCTCGGGCCCGCGCCGCGAGCCGGTGCTGGAGGACCCCGGCATCCACTGGCAGTGGCTGCCCCAGGAGCGCCTGGCCACCCTCGGTGAACCGCTCTGGCCACCGCGCCTGCCCGACCTCCTGGCGAACGCACCGGCGGAACCGGTCCACTTGGGGCTGCTCGCGTAGGGGTGGGTGGCTCAGGTGGCGGCCGAGGGCCGCAGCGCGGCGACGGTCTCCTCGGCCAGGAGCCGCGCCTCGGCCACCGTCGCCACCAGCTGCTCGGCCGTGGCGCCGGGCGCCCCCAGCAGGGCGCGGACCCGCGGGCCGAAGCCGGGCGGCGCGCCCGGCAGCGTCTCGGCGACGGCCAGCGCGCCCTTCTCGTTGAGGCACCAGCGCCGGTCCTCGGCGTACAGCGCCTGCACCAGCACGCCCACCGCCCGGGACAGGCAGAGCGAGACGTGGAGCACGTCCGCCCGGGCCGCCCCCTTCGCCGCGGCGGCGACCAGGAACTCCGCCTCCCAGGCACCCGCCATGAGCGCCTGCCGCAGCGCCTCGGGGTAGTGCGCGGTCCGCCGCCGGAGGTCCGTCAGCTCGCCGCTCGGGTCGGCCAGCACCCGGCCGAGCGCCACCTCGCCCGCGTAGCAGGGCGACCAGAACCCGAGCGGATGCCCCGCCTGCACGCCCACCTCGTACCGGCCCTCCCGGCAGTCCTCCCAGACCCGCCCGACCCGGTCCGCATCCCGCAGGATCCAGTCCACCGCCACCCCGTCGACCGTCAGCCACGCGCCGCCGTTGACCCACGGCCCCCAGCCGCCCGGCCCGGCCACCTCCACCCCGGGGCCGGCGAGCGCGCCGAGCGCGGCGAGATCGAGCGCGCCGCGGTAGTAGACGCCGAGGTCCCAGTCGGAGTCCGGCCGGTGCTCCCCGCGCGCCCGGCTGCCGCCGAGCAGCACGGCGACGACCCCGGGCACCTCGGCCAGGCGGCCGGCCATGTCCTCGATCTTCTTCTGCATGGGGACGATTCTGCCGAGTGGCTGCCCGGGGTCAGCGCTTGGCGCCGGTGGCCTTGGCGTACAGCGCGGCCGCGTAGTCACCGAGGACGGTGCTGGTCGACACGTCGTCGGTGTCGCCGCCCGTCAGGATGCCGATGATCTTTCCGTCGCGGGCGATCCACGCGCTGCCGCTGGTGCCGCCCGGGAAGTCGGCGCAGTCGAAGCGCTGTTCGGTCTCGCTCTCGCGGACGGCGACCGCCGTGCAGGTACGGGGAACCTTGCGGTCGGCGGGGTAGCCGGTGACGGTGACCTCCTCGCCCGCGCGGCCGCTGGTGTCCAGCACGGCCGCGCCGGTCACGCTCTCGATGGTGCGGCCCTTGGCGTCGGGGGCCAGGCGGGCGAAGGCGAGGTCGTAGTCGTCGTCCGTACCCTCGGCCCAGCGGCCGTCCTCGAAGACTTCCTCCAGCTTCCATGTGCCGTACGGGGCCTGGCCATTCGCGTACGCAGGTGCGAAGACGGCGGTGCCGTTGCCCTGTTGTCCGTCGAGCAGGCAGTGCCCGGCGGTGACGATCATGTTCCGGCCCGGGCTGTGCACCACCGTGGCGGTGCAGAAGTGATCGCTGTCCAGACCGTCCGTGAAGAGGGCGCCGGTGAAGGCCGCGGGCCCACCGGGCGGGGGTGTGACGGCGGGCGGCAGCGAGCCCCCGGGCGGGGTGGAGAGCTGAGGCTTTGCCGCTTGCGAACGTGACGGCGCGGTCGGCGAACCCGTCGGCCCCGCCTTCACCCGCACGGACTGAGCCCCGTCGGGCGGCGGCACCAGCTCGGCCACCGCGGCGGAGGCTCCCAGAGCCGCCGCAGCACACAGCACCGTTGTCACCAGGGTCCGCTTGTCCACCGGCATGATGATCCTTCCGATTTGCCCTGGCGAAGCATGCCCCGGAGGCGGGTTCGGTTGCAAGGGGCCCATCGGCCGATCCCCGCCTCCCGCTGCCCTGCGGGGCCGTGGCGAAGTCGCCGGGGACCACGGCCGCGACACCGGCGCCCCACCGGAAGTGGGGCGCCGCGCACCTCAGGGCCCGTGCCGGCCGCTCCGCCCGGGCTGCCCGGCTACGCCCCCGGCCCCGCCCACAGGCCCTCCGGCGTCAGGCCCAGCAGGTCGATCGCGTTGCCGCGCACGATGCGGTCGATCGCGTCCGGGGGCAGGTGGCCCATCTGGGCCTCGCCGACCTCGCGGGACTTCGGCCAGGTCGAGTCCGAGTGCGGGTAGTCCGTCTCGTAGAGGACGTTGGCGACGCCGATCGAGTCCAGGTTCTTCAAGCCGAAGGCGTCGTCGAAGAAGCAGCCGAAGACGTGCTCCGCGAAGAGCTCCGACGGCGGGCGGTGGACCTTGTCGGCCACGCCGCCCCAGCCGCGGTTCTCCTCCCAGACCACGTTCGCGCGCTCCAGGATGTACGGAATCCAGCCGATCTGGCCCTCCGCGTACATGATCTTCAGGTTGGGGAAGCGCTCGAACTTGCCGCTCATCAGCCAGTCGACCATCGAGAAGCAGCAGTTGGCGAAGGTGATGGTGGAGCCGACCGCCGGCGGGGCGTCCGCCGAGGTGGACGGCATGCGGGACGAGGAGCCGATGTGCATGGCGATGACCGTGCCGGTCTCGTCGCACGCCTGGAGGAAGGGGTCCCACTCGTCCGTGTGGATGGACGGGAGGCCCAGGTGCGGGGGTATCTCCGAGAAGGCGACCGCCCGGACGCCGCGCGCCGCGTTGCGGCGGACCTCGGCCGCGGCGAGGCGGGCGTCCCACAGGGGGATCAGGGTCAGCGGGATCAGCCGGCCCCGCGCGTCCGGGCCGCACCACTCCTCCACCATCCAGTCGTTGTACGCCCGGACGCCGAGCAGCCCCAGCTCACGGTCCTTGGCCTCGGTGAAGGTCTGGCCGCAGAAGCGCGGGAAGGTGGGGAAGCAGAGCGCCGACTGGACGTGGTTGACGTCCATGTCCGCGAGACGGTCGGGAACCGAGAAGGACCCCGGGCGCATCTGCTCGTAGGTGATGACTTCCAGTTTGATCTCGTCGCGGTCGTACCCGACAGCGGTGTCGAGGCGGGTGAGCGGCCGGTGCAGGTCCTCGTACACCCACCAGTCGCCGATCGGGCCGTCGTCACCCTTGGCCCCCATGACAGGAGCGAACTTGCCGCCGAGGAAGGTCATTTCCTTCAAGGGGGCGCGGACGACCCGCGGGCCGGTGTCCTTGTACCTGGACGGGAGCCGGTCCCGCCAGACGTGGGGGGGCTCAACCGTGTGGTCGTCCACCGAGATGATCTTCGGGAAGGTCTCCATGGCCCATACGGTAGCGCTGATCTGACGAGTCGTCAGCTAGTTGGAGGCCGATCGGCCCGGGACGGGCTGACGTGTACGCGCGAGACAGGGCAGACTGACCATTACACCGACGGAAGGCAGGGGGGACGACAGATGGACGGCGTACCGGCCATCCCGCACCCGCGGAACCCGCGGAACCACCCCGAGGCATCCCGGACCACCCGCAAGAGCGCAGCCCCCGCACGCGCGGCCGCCCCCACGGACCCGGCCGCCCCCACGGACCCGGCCGCCCTCGCGAAACCGGCCGCCGCGTTCCCCGACGGCGCCGCCACGGCCTCGGCCCCCGCCCCCACCCCCGCAGGGTCCCGCTTCGCCGTCCTCGGCCCCATCCGCGCCTGGCGCGGCGCCGAAGCACTGCCCTCCGGCACCCCCCAGCAGCGCGCCCTGCTCGCCACGCTCCTGCTGCGCGACGGCCGCACCGCCACCGCGCCCGAGCTCATCGACGCCATCTGGGGCGAGGACCCGCCGCAGCAGGCCCTCGCCACCATCCGGACGTACGCCTCCCGCCTGCGCAAGGTCCTCGACCCCGGGCTGCTCGTCACCGAGTCCGGCGGGTACGCCATCCGGCTGCGCTCCACCGCCACCCTCGACCTCGGCGTCGCCCGCAGCCTCGTCACCGACGCCGAGACGGCGCGCGAAGCCGGTGACCGCGCCCTCGCCCGTACGCTGCTGGCCCGCGCCCTGGACCTGTGGGACGGCGAGCCCCTCGCCGGAGTCCCCGGCCCCGCGGCCGCCACCGAGCGCACCCGGCTCGCCGAGTGGCACCTGCAACTGCTGGAGACCCGCCTCGACCTCGACCTGGAGGTCGGCCACCACGCCGAGGCCGTCTCCGAACTCACCGCGCTCACCGCCGCCCACCCGCTGCGCGAGCGCCTGCGCGAGCTGCTCATGCTCGCCCTCTACCGCAGCGGTCGGCAGGCCGAGGCCCTCGCCGTCTACGCCGACACCCGCCGGCTCCTCGCCGACGAACTCGGCGTCGACCCGCGCCCCGAACTCGCCGCCCTCCAGCAGCGCATCCTCAACGCCGACGCCGACCTGGCCCGCGCCGAGGACCCGGCCCCCGCGGCCGCCGCCGCCCATGTGAGGCCGGCCCAGCTGCCCGCCACCGTGCCCGACTTCACGGGCCGCACCAGCTTCGTCGACGAACTCGGCGCCATCCTCTCCGGCGGCGCCGAGGGCCAGGTCATGGCCGTCTCCGCGCTCGCCGGGATCGGCGGCGTCGGCAAGACCACCCTCGCCGTGCACGTCGCGCACGCCGCCCGCCCGCACTTCCCGGACGGCCAGCTCTACGTGGACCTCCAGGGCACCGAGGCCCGCCCCGCCGAGCCGGAGGCCGTCCTCGGCTCGTTCCTGCGCGCGCTGGGCACCCCCGACACCGCCATCCCCGACTCCCCCGCCGACCGCGCCGCGCTCTACCGCTCCACCCTCGACGGCCGCCGCGTCCTGGTCCTGCTCGACAACGCCCGCGACGCCGCCCAGGTCCGCCCGCTGCTGCCGGGCACGGCGGGCTGCGCCGCGCTGGTCACCAGCCGGGTCCGCATGGCGGGCCTCGCCGGGGCCCATCTCGTCGACCTCGACGTGATGAGCCCCGAGGAGGCCCTCCAGCTCTTCACCCGGATCGTCGGGGCCGAGCGCGTCGGAGCCGAACGGCAGGCCGCCCTCGACGTCGTCGGCGCCTGCGGCTTCCTGCCGCTCGCCATCCGGATCGCCGCCTCCCGCCTCGCCGCCCGCCGCACCTGGACCGTGTCGATCCTCGCCGCCAAACTGGCCGACGAACGCCGCCGCCTCGACGAGCTCCAGACCGGCGACCTCGCCGTCAAGGCCACCTTCGAGCTGGGCTACGGCCAGCTGGAGCCGGCCCAGCAGCGCGCCTTCCGCCTCCTCGGCCTCGCCGACGGCCCCGACATCTCGCTGTCCGCGGCCGCCGCCGTGCTCGACCTGCCCGAGTACGACACCGAGGACCTCCTCGAAGCTTTAGTGGACTGCTCCCTCCTGGAATCGGCCGCCCCCGGCCGCTACCGCTTCCACGACCTCGTACGCCTCTACGCGCGTGCGTGCGCCGAACGCGACGAGCAGCCGCCGGGCGGGCGCGACGCCGCCCTGGACCGGCTGCTGGACTTCTACCTGGCCACCGCCTCCGGGGTCTACGCCCTGGAACGCCCCGGCGACCGCCTCCCCGCGCACCTGTCCGACACCAACTACCCCGGGCTGGTCTTCGGCGAGCCGCGCGCCGCCCTGGACTGGCTGTACGCCGAGGCCGACCCGCTGCTGGCGTGCGTACGGCAGGCCTCCGCGCGCACCGACGAGACAGAGGTCCTGCGCCGGGCCGTGGACCTGCTGTGGGCGGCCAAGGACCTCGCCGAGTCGGGAGCCAACTCCAAGCAGTACGAGTCGGCCGCCATGGCCCTGCGCGACGCCGCACACGCCGCGCAGGACCCGCGCTCGGAGGGGCGGGCCCGGACCACCCTCACCATGGTCCACCTCTTCACCGGCCGATTCGCCGAGGCCGACGACGAGGCCCGCCAGGCCACGGCGCTCGCCCGCGAGGCCGGCGACCCGCTGCCCAGCTGCTGGGCGCCCAACGACCGCGGGATCATCGCCCTCTACCAGGGCCGGCACGCGGACGGCGAGCGGTACCTGCTGGAGGCCATCGAGAACTTCCGCGCCGACGGCAACAACATCGGCGAGGCCAGCGCGCTGTGCAACCTCTCCCGCATCCACGTGGAGCTGGGCCGCCTCGCCAGCGCGATAGACCTCGCCCAGCAGGGCATCGCCATCTACGACCGGATGGGGCTGACCCTGCGGCTGGCCAACGGCCGCTACGCGCTCGGCATCGCCCTCACCCAGGCGGGCCGGCTCGGCGAAGCACTGGCGCAGCTCGCCGAGGCGCTGTCGCTGTTCCACGACAACCGCCAGCCGCTGTGGGAGGGCGTGACCCACTTCAGGCTCGCCGAGGCCCATCTGGCCGCGCGCCGGCCGACGCTGGCCGCCTCGCACGCCGAGCAGGCCATCGCGCTGCGCGGGATCGGCGGCGAGTGGCGGCGGGCGACCGTGCTGACGGTGCTGGGCAGGGCGCTGCGGCAGCTGGGGCAGACGGACCGGGCGCGGGCGTGCTGGCGGGAGGCGGAGACGGTGTTCAGGCAGCTGGGATCGGCCGAACTGGCCGAAGTGCAGGCCCTGCTGGCCTCGGAGCTCGCGGCCTGACCCTTGGGCACCGGCACCGGTACCGGAACGGGCACAAGCACGAGGAACGATATGAACGAGTTGATCGCCGTCCCGCCGGGGCGTGTGACGCTGTCGGACCGGCGGACACAGCGGAGCTGGACCGTCGAGGTCCCGCCGTACCGGCTGGCGGCGTTCCCGGTCACCCAGGCGTTGTACGCGCGGGTCACCGGGGAGCGGCCGGGAAGCGGGCAGGGGGACGGGCTGCCCGTCGAGGGCGTTTCCTGGTGGGACGCGGTGCGGTTCTGCAACGCCCTGTCCCGGCAGGACGGGTTCACGCCCGCGTACCGGCTCGATGCCGAGGGCGAGGAGCTCGGCGCCGGCGCCGGCGTCGGCGTCGAGTGGGACGCGTCCGCCGACGGGTACCGGCTGCCGACCGAAGCCGAGTGGGAGCACGCCTGCCGTGCCGGTACGACCGGACCGCACTACGGGCCGCTCGACGAGATCGCCTGGTACCGGGGCAACTCGCAGGAGCGCATCCACGAGGTGGGCGGCAAGCGGCCCAACGCGTGGGGCTTCCACGACATGCTCGGCAACGTCTGGGACTGGTGCTGGGACGTCTACGACCCCGAGGTCTACGGCACCTACCGGGTGCTGCGCGGCGGTGGCTGGTTCGACGAGCACTGGAGCTGCCGGGCCTCGGCGCGGCGCCGCAGCCACCCGACCTTCCGGGTCGACGACGTGGGCTTCCGCCTGGCGCGCTCCGCAAGGCGCTGACCTGCGACGGAGCAGGTCGGCGTCAGGTCGACGTCCGATGAATGAGGCGTTCATCGTTCGTTTATCGCCCCACGACAGTATTAGTGCATCGACCCGGCGCGTCGGGGGGCATCCGGGTCGGTTGGAGGACTACCCGTTCGGCGATCCTCGGGGGAATCGCCGAACGGGCCCGACCCATCCATCAGGAGATCCGATGACGACGAACGAGAACATCCTGCCGACCGACGGCGACATCAAGCCGCTCGACAACCACGCCTCGGGCATCGAGATCAAGCCGCTGGAGAGCCCTGCACCGGGCGTCGACATCACGCCGATGGACAACCACGCCTCCGGCATCGAGATCAAGCCGCTCGACAACCACGCTTCGGGCGAGGAGATCCAGACGCTGGACAACCACGCGTCCGGCCCGCGCCCGTAAGACGCACACGGCACGACGTACGACGCACAGCGAAAGACGTACGGGGGATCAGCGGGGGAATTACGGGGGAACGGCGGCCGCGGTGGCCTGGAGGGGGAGCCACCGCGGCCGCCGCACGCGTGCGTCCGCGTGCCCCTACGCTGGGTGTGTGTTCACCACCCACGGGCCGAGCGTCCGAGAACTCGCCGTGCAGGGCCTCTCCTCCGTCGAGCGGGGCTACGACCTGCTGGCGCCCAAGTTCGACCACACGCCGTTCCGCACCCCGGACCGGATGCTCGATGCCGTCGAGGAGACCCTCGCCCAGCGGGAGGGCTCCTTCGGCGCCGGGCTGGACGTGTGCTGCGGCACGGGAGCGGCGATCGGGATGCTGCGGCGGCTGTGCCGGGAGCGCGTCACCGGGGTGGACCTGAGCACGGGCATGCTGGCCGAGGCCGCGCGGTCGTACCCGGACGAGCGCGTGGACTTCGTACGGGCCGACGCGCGGGCCCTGCCGCCCGCGCTCGGGGACTCGTACGACCTGGCGGTGAGCTTCGGGGCGTTCGGGCACTTCCTGCCGGCCGAGCGGCCCACCCTCTTCTCCCAGGTCCACGGCGCGCTGCGCGAGGGCGGGGTCTTCGCCTTCCCGATCGGCGCCCCGATCCCGCCGAGTTCGCCGCTGTGGTGGGCGGTGGCCGGTTTCGACGCGGTGATGCGGGTGCGCAACGCGGTGTGGCGGCCCCCCTTCGTCATGTACTACCGGACCTTCCCGCTGGGCGGTGTCCGCGCCGACCTGCGGGCGGCCGGCTTCACCGTGGAGACCGTGCCGCTGGAGCACTTCGGCCGCACCCCGCAGGGCGCACCCCGCTGGCGGCTGGTCCTGGCCCGGCGCCGCCCCTCGGACACGGCGCGGGCGTAGAGCCCCCCACGCGCACCGGCCCGGACCCGAGGTCGGGTCCGGGCCGGTGCGGGCCGATGCGGCTCAGCGCAGGGTGAACGGTGCCACGTGGGTCGTGGTGTCCGCTCCGCTGATGGTGAACCGCAGGTTGTAGCTGCCGTCCGCCATCCCCTTGGTGGGGAGGTTGACGATGTAGCCGCCCAGACCCGCGTCGTACCGGAACGGGGTCGTGAACGGCCTGGTGGTGGGGCCGACGACCTGGCTGGGTGTGAGGGTGATGCCAGGACTGGACAGGTTGACTCCGTTGACGTCGCAGATCCGGAGCCTGATCGGGATCGTGCTGTTCCCGCCGCGGATCGGCCGGCTCGGGTCGTAGAGCAGACAGATCCGGTACGCCACGGTGTACGTGACGCTCTTGGTGGCCGGGTTGGCGGCGACGTCCGTGGCGTTCACCGTGAAGGTGCGCGACCCGAACGTCGAGGTGTCGACCGGGCTGCCGTTCGGGACCGTACCGACGCAGCTCGCCACACCGGAGGTGGCGTCCGCGCACGAGTAGGACGCCGTGACCGACTCGTGGAACAGGTACGTGCCGGCCGTCGGGCGCACGATGGTGATCGTCGGCGCTGCGGTGTCGAGGCGCACGGTGACCGTCCGCGGCGCGGACGTGTTGCCGGCGTTGTCGGTGGCGGTGAACGTCACCGTCGTCACGCCGTCCGTCGTGACCGGCACGGCGGCGCTCGCTCCGGACACGTCGGTGGATGCGATCGGCTGGGCGCCGCTCGCGCTGTACGTGATCTTCTGGACGCCCGAGCCGCAGGACCCGTCACCGGCGCTGATGTTGACGGTCGCCGGGCTGCTGTTGTTCCAGCCGGCGCCGTTCGGCGATGGCGTAACGCTCGCGGAGGCGGTCGGCGCGGACGTGTCCGCGTCGTACGTGAACTTGTCGGCGCCGGTGATCGGGCTGGTGCCGTTGGGCGTGGTCACGGTGACGTCCACCGTGCCCCGTGCCTGCGGGGGTACCCGCGCGGTCAGTTCCTCCGGCCCGATGACGTTGACGTTCGTGGCGGCCACGGAGCCGAAGCGCACGGTAGTGCCGCTCGTGGGGAACTCCGTGCCGCGCACCGTCACGGTGTTCACGCACTGGGCCAGTTCGGGCGCGTGGTTCGGGGCGACGCTCGTAACGGTCGGCGGGGACAGCGTGACGCGGTCCATCGCGGTGCCCCAGTCGCCGCCGAAGGTCGTGGTGTGCCCGATGGCGCCAATCTGCTGGACCGTCCAGACATCCTTGCGGTTGCTCGGATCGCGGGCCGTACCCGAATAGTCGCCCCAGCGGCTCTCGCCGTTGCAGCGGCATGCGTAGGCCTCGCTGCCCGCGGCGTAGAAGTCACCGAAGGTGGTGGCCGGGAAGTTGCCGCCCGGCACTCCGATCGCGACCGCGCCGGGGAACAGGGTGGACGAGGAGGCGGTGAAGCCCGCGAACAGGTCGTCCTCGTCGTTCAGGGTCAGCGAGCCGTAGTAGATGTCCCCGCCCACGAGACCGAGATTGAGGTTGGTGGCCAGGCTCTGGCCCCCGCCGGTCGCGATCTGGACGAAGCGCTGGCAGGCGTGGGTCGCGGTGTCGCCGATGGGGGTGCAGATGACGTTGAAGACGCCCCACAGGTGGTTGTTCTGCCAGGCGACCGACAGCATCCGGTCGTCGTTGGTCTCGATGGTGGCATCGCCCCCGGCCGGCTGGGCAGCCGCAGGCGGCGGGGCGGCGGCTCCAATGGCAATGGTGTTCACCGACTGGTTGACCGTGCTGACGCCGGGCACGCCGGTGATCGTGGTCACCTTCACGTCGGTGCCCGCGTGCTCCATCGCGAGCTGGTCGTTGATCGCCGAGAGCGAGGTGGCCGGGACGACGTCGGACTTGCTGATGTCCTGCGCGAACGTCGTGAAGCTGACCGTTCCTCCGGCCAGCAGGTCGGCCTTGTTGGCGACCACGGTCGCCGAGCCCAGGAACGGCGGCTCGGCTTTGCTGTTGTCGAAGTTGTTCCAGGTCAGCGTGACCTTGTCGCCGCTGTAGCCGAGGTTCGGCCGGTCCTGCTGGACGTTCGAGGTGTTGCTCCCGGCGATGTAGACGGACCAGTCCCCGCGGGGGTCGGAGCTGTCACTGACCGCGACGTCGACCTCGTCGCCGCCGGCGGGGAGCCCCTCGTACGCGGCGAAGAAGCGACCGGACCCCTCGTCGTAGTGCACCCGAGGATCGGTACCGTCACCTGCCGGGAAGCCGAAGAACGTTCCCAGGTCGAACGGGGAGCCCACGGCGTTGCCGGCCTTGTCGTAGATCTGGCCCGTGGTGTTCACCATCTGGATGATGTAGGTGGGCCCGACCGCGAGATTGGTGTCGGAGGGAGCGTTGGTGTTCACGTTCCCGAGTGTGGAGAAGGTCTTCAGACGCTCCACGACGGCCGAGGACGGCACCGTCTTCGGGGACGCCGTGGCCTTCGGCGTCAGCAGCGCGGTGGTGACCGGCAGGGTCGGCTGCCGCCCCGGTTCCGCGGCCGCCGCCCGCCTCGGAGGGACGAGGTAGGGCCGCACCTGCTTCTCGACGGGCCGCTTCGGCCGGGGCAGCGTGCGTACGTCCACGCGCTTCTTCACACGGACCCGCGACAGCTTCCCC
Source organism: Streptomyces sp. NBC_00190 (assembly GCF_036203305.1). Lineage (GTDB taxonomy): Bacteria > Actinomycetota > Actinomycetes > Streptomycetales > Streptomycetaceae > Streptomyces. The sequence continues at coordinate 3,616,832 of NZ_CP108131.1, forward strand.
TCGCCGTCCGCTCGCGACGGGCTGCTGGCCGTGGACGGGGCGCTGGGACGCGGCTCGGCCGCCGCCCCGCCGACGGGTGCGGCCACGGTGAGCGTCACGGCGAGCGTGAGGAGAAGGGCGCGCGGCCAGCCGCGTACGGCGCGCATCACCCGTCGGTTCACTCGGAGAAGGCGTCTCGACGACATGGGCTCCCCCCTTCGGCCCTTGTCGGAAGTGCGGTCCCGCCTGCGGATCGGCAGCGGGCGGTCGGTGTCCTGCGGTAGCCGGTGATCACGACCGGGTGTCTATCGGACGGGCCCGTCACCGGCTTCTGTCCGCGCCAAGGTTCGCCGACGCTTCCCTCGTACGGCCTACCTCGTTTCGCGCAGCTCCCGCTTGAGGACCTTTCCGCTCGCATTGCGCGGCAGTTCGGTGACGAACTCCACCGCGCGCGGCACCTTGTAGTTGGCCATTTCCCGCCGGGACCAGGCGATCAGGTCGTCGGCGGTGAGGGTGGAGCCGGGCCGGCGGACCGCGTACGCCTTGCCGACCTCGCCGAGCCGCGGGTCCGGGACGCCGACCACGGCCACGTCCGCGATGTCCGGGTGGAGGCCGATGAGCTGCTCGATCTCGGCGGGGTAGGCGTTGAACCCGCCGACGATGAACATGTCCTTGATCCGGTCGGTGATGCGCAGGTTGCCGCCCGCGTCGAGCACTCCGACGTCGCCGGTGCGCAGCCATCCCTCGGCGGTGACGGCATCGGCGGTCTCGGCCGGGTCCTCGAAGTAGCCCCGCATGACGTGGTGGCCCCGGACCCACACCTCGCCGGCCGTGCCGGCGGACAGGGCGCCGCCTTCGGGTCCGGCGATGCGGACCTCGGTGCCGGGGATGGGCCGGCCCGAGGTGGCGGCGATGACCTCCGCCGGGTCGCCGCGCCGGCACATGGTGACGATGCCGCTGGCCTCGGAGAGCCCGTACGCGGTGAGGACGGCTCCGATGTGCAGCTCTCCGCGGAGCCGCTCGACGAGCCTGAGCGGGACCACGGCCGCGCCGGTGACCACCAGGCGCAGGGCGGTCAGGTCGTGGTGGTCACGCTGGGGGTGGTCGAGGAGTGACTGGTGGAGGGTGGGCGGGCCGGGGAGTACGGAGATGCGCTCGGCGGCGATGTTGGCGAGGACGGTGTCCACGTTGAAGACGGGCTGGGGGACCATCGTGGCGCCGCGCATCAGGCAGGCGATGATCCCGGCCTTGTAGCCGAAGGTGTGGAAGAAGGGGTTCACGATCAGGTAGCGGTCGCCCTCGCGCAGTCCGGCGAGCTCGCTCCAGACGGCGTAGCAGCGCAGGGACTGGGCGTGGGTGATGACGGCGCCCTTGGGGCTGCCGGTGGTGCCGGAGGTGAAGATGATGTCCGAGGGGTCGTCGGGCCGGATCGCTTCGGCACGTTCGCGGACCGCCTCGGCCGGTACGGGGTCCCCGCCCGCGAGGAAGTCCTTCCAGGTGCGGAAGGACTCGGGGGCGTCCTCGGCGAGGACGACGACCTGCTCCAGGTGCGGCAGCCCGGGCAGCGGCCCGGTGCCGGGGCCCTCGGCCGCGGCACGGCGCAGGGAGGCGACGTACGAGGTGCCGAGGAAGGTGCCGGTGACGAAGAGGAGCCTGGCCCGGCTGCGCCGCAGGACGTACGCGGCTTCCGTGCCCTTGAAACGGGTGTTGAGGGGGACGAGGACCGCGCCCGCGGAGACGGCGCCGAGCGCGGAGACGATCCACTCCAGGGTGTTGGGGGCCCAGACGGCGACCCGGTCGCCGGGCTCGACTCCGGCGGCGAGGCAGGCGGCCGCGGCGCGCTCGACGCGCTCGCCGAGCTGCGCGTAACTGATCCGGACGCGGCCGTCGACGACGGCCTCGCGGTCGGCGTACCGTGCCGCCGACGCCCGGACCAGTCCGGCGATGCTGCCCCAGCGAAGGTCCCCGCGGGGGTCGTCGTGCTCGTCCTCGCGCCGCACCTCGCGCGCGTCCCCGTATATGTCCCCGTGCGCGTCCTCGTCCATCGTCCGCCCCTCCCCGGTACCAGTAGCTGACTATCCGTCAGATTAGCTGTAGCCTTCGCGGCTGTCAGTACTGGCGCACCCCGGAGGTGGCGATGGCGGCAACGCTCAAGGACGCTACGGCGATAGTCGGCATCGGCCAGACCGCCTTTGCCAGACAACTGCCGGAGTCCGAGAAAGAATTGGCCTGCCGGGCCATCCTGGCGGCCCTCACCGACGCGGGCATCGAACCGTCCGAGGTCGACGCCTTCGCCTCGTACACCATGGAGGAGACCGACGAGGTCGAGGTCGCCAAGGCCATCGGCGCCGGCGACGTCACCTTCTTCTCCAAGGTCGGCTACGGAGGCGGCGGCTCCTGCGCCACCGTCGGCCACCTCGCCTCCGCCGTCGCCACCGGCCAGGCCACCGTCGGCGTCGCCTGGCGCTCCCGCAAGCGCGGCTCAGGACCCCGCCCCTGGAAGAACACCGCGGTCCAGCTGCCCACCCCCGGACAGTGGACCCGCCCCTTCGGCCTGCTGCGCCCCGCCGACGAGATCGGCATGCTGGCCCGCCGCTACATGCACGAGTACGGCGCCACCCGCGACCACCTCTTCAACGTGGCGATGGCCTGCCGCAACCGGGCCAACGAGAACCCGGCCGCGATGATGTACGAGCGCCCGCTGACCCGCGAGATGTACATGAGCGCCCGCATGATCAGCGACCCGCTCTGCCTCTTCGACAACTGCCTCGAGACCGACGGGGCGCTGGCCTGCGTGATCGTCTCCGCCGAGCGGGCCCGGGACTGCCGCCAGAAGCCCGTGTACGTGCACTCCGTCGCGCAGGGCCTGCCCGCCCAGCACCACGGCATGGTCAACTACTGGAACGACGACCCGCTGTCCGGGCCCGCCTGGACCGCGGCCCGGCACCTGTGGAAGCAGGCGGACTTCGGGCCCCAGGACGTGGACGTCGCGCAGATCTACGACGCCTTCACCCCGCTGATCCCGCTCTCCCTGGAGGGCTACGGCTTCTGCGGGCGCGGCGAGGGCGCCGCCTTCACCGAGGGCGGGGCCCTGGAGATGGGCGGCCGGCTCCCGATCAACACGGGCGGCGGCGGCCTCAGCGAGGCCTACGTGCACGGCTTCAACCTGATCAACGAGGGCGTCAAGCAGCTGCGCGGCGTCTCCACCGCCCAGGTGCCCGACGCCGCCACCTGCCTGGTGACGGCGGGCGAGGGTGTCCCGACGTCCGCGATCCTGCTGCGAGCCTGAGGAGCCGACCGATGACCGCACCCGCCACCGACGAGCTGCTGCTCCCGGTCCCCGACGAGGACGGCGCCCCCTTCTGGGAGTACGCGGCCCGGGGCGAACTCCGCGTCCAGGCCTGCGCCGCCTGCGGCAGGCTCCGCTTCCCGCCGCGCCCCTGCTGCCCGCACTGCCGGTCCTTCGACTCCGAGTGGCGCCTGATGTCCGGCCGCGGCCGGATCTGGTCCTACGTGCGGCCGCACCCGCCGCTGCTGCCCGCGTACGCCGCGCAGGCCCCGTACAACGTGATCCTCGTGGAGCTCGCCGACGCCCCGCACATCCGGCTGGCCGGGAACCTGGTGGCCTCGGCGGACGCCCCGCTGAACTCGGTGGACCCGGCCCGGCTGCGCATCGGCGCGCGCGTGCAGGTGGTCTTCACCGAGACGGGCGGGATGGCCGTGCCGCGCTGGATCCTGGAGCGGTCATGACCGTGCGGGTGGAGCGGGACAAGGCGACCGGGGTCGCGGTCGTCACCCTGGACCGGGAGCACAGGCACAACGCCGTCGACCTGGGGACCGCGGCCGAACTGAGCGAGGTGTGGCGGGAGTTCCGCTTCGCCGAGGACGTACGGGCGGTGGTGCTGACGGGAGCCGGGACGGCGGCCTTCTGCACGGGCATCGACCGCGGCGTGGACGTCCCCCAGCCCGGCTCCCCGTACTCGGCCGACGATCCGCTGCTCTCCATCGGCCCGAAGGCGGGCGACCTGTGGAAGCCGGTGGTCGCCGCCGTGAACGGCATGGCGTGCGGCGGGGCCTTCTACCTGCTGGGCGAGGCGGAGTTCATCATCTCGTCCACGTCCGCGACGTACTTCGACCCGCACACCTCGTACGGGATGGTCAGCGCCTACGAGGCCGTCTACATGGCGCAGCGGATGCCCTTCGGGGAGGCCGCCCGGATGTCCCTGATGGGGACGGCGGAACGGCTCTCCGCGCAGCGGGCCTACGACATCGGCCTGGTGTCGGAGCTGGCCGAGCCCGGTGACCTGCTCCCGGCGGCCCTGCGCGCGGCCCAGACCCTGGCCGGCTTCCCGACGGAGGCCGTGCAGGGCACCGTACGGGCCCTGTGGTCGGCGAAGCAGGCGGCGCTGCAGCAGGCGTTGGCGCAGGCTCCGGCGCTGATCGCGCTGGGGAACCTGGCGCCGGAGCGCCAGGCGGACCTGTTCGCGGGGCGGCGGCGGGCGCCGGAGCCGCGGGTGCGGTGAGGCCCGGGCGAGACCGCTGAGCGCTAGGAGGGGGTGATCCGGCCGAGCCGGCAGTTCTTGACCTCGGACGCCTTGTCCGCCTGCGTCATCGGGACGGTGACGATCCGGGTCTCGTTCGCCCCCAGCGTGAGCCGGATGGTGTTCCGGTCGACCGCGGCCCCGGTCGCGCCCTCGAACACCACCGGCACGTCCACCGCGCGCTGCGTGTTCACGGCGGAGGTGACCTTGAGAGTGGCTTCCGTCTTCCCGGCGCCGACGCAGCTGACGACCTCGGCGCGCGCGGGCGGAGCGGTGTTGCCGGGTGAGGGCGTCGGGCTGCTGGAGCTGCCGTTGCCGCTGCTGTGGGACTTCTTCTTCGTCTTGGAGCTGGAGCAGCCGCCTCCGCCGCTGCTCTTGCTCTTGCTCTTGCCGCTGCTTCCGCTGCTGCTGCTCCCGCCGTGCGACGAGAACCCGGTCAGCGCGAACACGACGGCGACGAGCACCGCGGTGAATCTGATGTGACGTCCAGCCACCATGGCCCGAACCCCTCCCGTTGGACAGACGGCGCGTCACGCTACCAGGCCCCCTCCTGGCAGGCACCGGCCTTGCGCGCGTCCCCCGGGTGCGCGGGCCGGTGCCCGGGCGTAGCGTCGGGATCGAGGCCCGCACCTCGCGGGTCGGGGCGTGTCCGCGAGGTACCCGGCTCCCCGAGGGGTCTCATCGAAGCGGCGGCCGCCGTCCGAGCCCCTTCCGTGCCTTGCACGACGGCCGTCCCACGGACACGGGACACGGGCCCACGCCGCACGCCGCACGCCGGAAACGGCGGCGGCCCCGGCCCCCGGAGAGGGGGCGGGGCCGACCGGCCGTACTGGCGGAGAGGTGATCAGGCGGCGTCGACGACGCCCGAGGCCGCGATCTCGATCTTGGCGCGGGTGGCGCCGGACTGGGAGCCCAGGGACTCGATCTTCTTGACCAGGTCCGAACCCTCGACGACCTCGCCGAAGACGACGTGCTTGCCGTCGAGCCACGGGGTCGAGACGGTCGTGATGAAGAACTGCGAGCCGTTGGTGTTGCGGCCGGCGTTCGCCATCGACAGCAGGAACGGGCGGTCGTGCTTCAGCTGGAAGTTCTCGTCGGCGAACTTCTCGCCGTAGATGCTCTTGCCGCCGGTGCCGTTCTGGTTGGTGAAGTCGCCGCCCTGGAGCATGAACTCCGGGATGACGCGGTGGAACGGCGAGCCCGCGTAGCCGAAGCCGTGGACGCCCGTGGCCAGCTCGCGGAAGTTCTGGGCGGTCTTCGGGACGACCTCGTCGAAGAGGTTGAAGACGATGCGGCCGGCGGCCTCGCCGTTGATGTTGATGTCGAAGTAGACGTTGCTCATGGGGTCCATCCTGTCACTCCCCGTCCGGTGCGCTACCCGGCGGGGCCGCGGCCCGGCCGGGTGGCGCACCGGACAGGTCAGCCGCTCGTACGGGTGCCCGTGCCCTTGGCCGCGTCCAGGGCGTACACGCAGCGGTCCTTGCTGCACGCGTAGACCACGCCCGCCTCGGCGACGGGGGCGCCCGTGATCTCACCGCCCGTGGCCAGCTTCCAGCGCAGCTGCCCGCCCGCCGCGTCCAGCGTGTACAGGCAGTGGTCGGCCGAGCCGAAGTGCACCCGGCCGTCCGCGACCGCGGGCAGGCCGGTGATCTCGCCGCCCGCCGCGAACCGCCACTTGGGGGTGCCGGTGACCGCGTCGAGCGTGTACAGCGCGCTGCCCGCGCCCAGGTGGACGTTGCCGTTCGCCACCAGCACCGGGTCCGCGGACGAGCGCGCCTCGGTCGCGATCCGCCAGCGGTCCTGCCCGGTGGCCGCGTCCAGCGCGTACACGGTGCCCAGATAGTCGGCGAGGTAGACCCCGCCGCCCGTGACGGCGGCGCCCGGCGCGAAGGCCGGCGGCGCCAGGAAGACCGCGGGGGCCTCGAAGTGCCAGCGGACCCGCCCCGACGCCCGGTCCACGGACAGCACCCGGGTGCCGGCCGCGACGTAGACGTTGCCGTCCGGCGCCGGGGTGACCCGTACGGGGACGTTCCCGCAGGAGGCGGCGTCGCCGACCGGGTACGACCAGGACTCGCGGCCGCTGCGTGCGTCGAGCGCGCGCAGCCGGGCGTCCGCCCACACGTACACCGTGCCGTCGTGCAGGACGGGGGCCGCCTCCGGGGTCTCGAAGTCGGTCTGCGCGCCGGTCAGCTCCCAGAGCTTCTGGCCGTTGGACGCCTCCCAGCCCTGTACGCCGCCACCGCGGGTGGCGGTGACGACCGTGCCGCGTTCCGCGCGCAGGGCGTACACCCAGGCGTCGGAGGCCAGCCGCCACCGCTCGGAGCCGTCGGAGGCGTCGAGCGCGTAGAGCGAGGGGCCGTCGGAGGCGTGGATGCGGCCGTCGGCGACGGCCATGGACCAGGCGACGTCCCGGGTCTTGAACTGGCGGCGGCCGCTCGCCACGTCCAGGGCGTGCACCTCGAAGGAGGTGACGTAGAGCAGGTCGCCGGCGACGGTCGGGGTGCCCCAGACCTCGTTGGACATGCGGAAGCGCCACGGGCGCCAGCGGCCGCTGTCCGGGGCCGGCCCGGGGGCCGGTACGGACGCCACGGCGGAGCCGGACGGGGTGGCGGACGCCGCGCCGCCGGGCGGGCGGACCCAGCCGGTCGCCGAGTCCACGGAGGCGTGCGCGGCGGGCGCCGCGGCGCTCGCGCGCGGCCCGGGACCGATCGGCACCGGGGAGCCGCCCAGCCGGACGGGCTCGCCGGAGGGCGCCGGGGTCATCGGGGGGTGGTGCGGGCGCTGCGGAACGGCCTGGCCGGTGCGCGGGTCGACCCATCCCTCGGCGCCGCGCGGGCGGCGGTGCGTGGCGGCCGCGGAGCCCGGCCCGCGGGAGGCGCCGCCCCCGCCGTCCCGGCCGTGGCCGGGCGCGGGCACCACGGCGGCGGCGGGCGTACGGTTGCCGGCCCGCCGGGCCTCGATCATCGCGACGGCCCGCCCGGGCAGCCACGCCGAGGCGGTCCCGCTGTCGTCGCCGCCGTCGAACAGGTGCGGGGCGAGCTGCGCCTGTAGGTCGGCCGGGGTCGGCCGCAGCGTGGCGTCCATCTGCATGCAGGAGTCGATCAGCGGCCGCAGCTCCTCGGGCAGCCCCTCCAGGTTGGGTCCCTCGCGCAGCAGCATGAAGACCGTCTCCACCGGGTTGGCCCCGTGGTACGGCGGATGCCCGGTCGCGGCGAAGACCAGCGTCGAGCCGAGCGAGAAGACGTCGCTGGCGCCCTTGACGCTGCGCGAGTCCTTCGCCTGCTCGGGCGACATGTACGCGGGGGTGCCGACGGCGACGTTCGTCATGGTCAGGCGGGTGTTGGAGACCCCGCTCGCGATGCCGAAGTCGATCACGCGCGGCCCGTCCTCGACGACGAGGACGTTGGACGGCTTCAGGTCGCGGTGGACCAGGCCGGCGCCGTGGATGGACTGCAGCGCCTCGGCGATCCCGGCCGCGAGCCACCGTACGGCCTGGGCGGGCATGGGCCCGCACTCGTTGACGATCTCCTCCAGGGAGGGCGCCGGGACGTAGGCGGTGGCCAGCCACGGGACGGCAGCGCGGGGGTCGGCGTCGACCACGGCCGCGGTGTAGAAGCCGGACACGGCGCGGGCCGCCTCCACCTCGCGGGTGAAGCGGACCCGGAACAGCTGGTCCTCGGCGAGCTCGGTGCGCACCGTCTTGATCGCGACCCGTCGTCCGGACGCGGACCGTGCGAGATAGACCAGCCCCATGCCGCCGGCGCCGAGCCGTCCCAGCACCTCGAAGGGGCCGATCCGTCTCGGGTCGTGCTGCGTCAGCTGCTCCACCACTCGCCTCCACACCTCCCCGTACGAACCCTCGCCGGGCCCGCTTCCACCAGCACGCGCACCGGTACGGGGCCCTGGTCGTGCCCCGTGCAGCGTCTCACCCCCGGACGCCGCCCGGGTCGCGCACCCCGATTCTGTCAGGCCCGCGCCCGGTCCGGCCCCGGCACGGCGGACGCCGGGTCCTGTCGCGTAGGTCACGCTCGCGCCGGGCGTCGGCCGGACATGGCCCGGGCGCGGCCCGGGGCACGGCTCAGGCGTGGTTCAGGCCCGGTCCGCCGGCTCGGTGCCCGGTTCCGACAGCAGCCCGAAGACGGCCCCCTGATTGTCGGCGACGACCGCGATCCTCCCGTAGGGGGTGTCGAAGGGGTCGGCGGTGACCCGGCCGCCGAGCCGCTGCACCGCGGCCACGGACCGGTCGCAGTCCGGGACGGCGAAGTACGCCAGGAAGTGGGCCGGCATGATCTCCGGGAAGGCGTCGGTGATCAGGCTGCGGCCCATGACGGCGGTGCCGGTGCCGGGCGCGCTGCCGGGCGGGGACCAGAGGCGGTACTCCACGCCCGCGTCGTCCTGGTCCTGCGGGACGTAGCCGAAGACCTTGGCGTAGAAGACGTCCACGGCGTCGCGGGCGCGCGTGTAGACCTCGGTCCAGCAGTACGTGTACGGCTCCTGCTGGGCCTCGAAGCCGTGGTGGGTGCCGGGCTGCCACAGGCCGAAGACGGCCCCGCCGGGGTCGGCGGCCATGGCCGCGGTCCCGTACGGGCCGACCGGCATCGGGTCCATCACCATCTGGCCTCCGGCGGCGCGGATGCGCTGGGCGCAGGCGTAGGCGTCGCGGGTGTAGAGGTAGATCCCCCATACGGTGGGCATCCGGCCGTCGGGCTTGGGGGCGAGGGCGGCGACGTTGCGGCCGCGGCTGTAGGCCTGCGTGTAGTGGCCGTACTCGGCACCCGCGCCCTCGGAGAAGGTCCACCCGAAGAGCTCACCGTAGAAGCGCTTGCCCGCCTCGACGTCCGGGAGCGAGGCGTCCACCCAGCAGGGTGCGCCTTCCGCGAATGCGGCCATGGGCCCGGTTCCTTCCGTTGTGCGGGGGTGTGTACCCTCTCACCCCTCCCAGCCATGATCCGCCCGAAAACTTGTCCACAGCCTGTTGATAAGACTAATCGGGGGAAACGTTGAGGAACCGGGCGACACGCCCGGACCGGGCTCCGGAGCCGGTCGTGCGGGCGGTCGCGTGGGCGCACCGCGGCCGGACAGCGGCCGGATCGCGGCCGGATTTCGCCGCCTTGGCCGCACGGGACCGGCTTCCGCCCAGGCCAGGGACCCCGTAACCCCATTTGCAGGCGGCCGAATAGCGCGCCCATCACCCCTCGGTAAGCTGACGGCATGACAGGACAAGTACGCACCGTCGACGGGCGTGTCGCAGGCCGGCGCGGCCAGGCGACGCGGCAGAAGCTGCTCGACTGCCTCGGCGAGATGCTCAGCTCCTCGCCGTACCGCGACGTCAAGGTGATCGATGTCGCACGCAAGGCCGGCACCTCGCCCGCGACCTTCTACCAGTACTTCCCGGACGTCGAAGGCGCCGTCCTGGAGATCGCCGAGCAAATGGCCACCGAAGGTGCCCAGTTGACGGCACTGGTCGAAGGCCGGAACTGGGTCGGCAAGGCCGGCTGGGCCGCCGCGGAGGAACTCGTCGAGGGCTTCCTGGAGTTCTGGCGGCGCAACGACGCGATCCTGCGGGTCGTCGACCTCGGCGCGGCCGAGGGCGACAAGCGCTTCTACAAGATCCGCATGAAGATCCTGAACTCGGTCACCAACTCCCTCACGGAGTCGGTGAAGGAGCTCCAGTCCAAGGGCAAGGTCGACAAGGACATCAGCCCTGCGGCGATGGCCGGTTCGCTGGTCGCGATGCTGGCCGCGGTCGCCTCGCACCAGAAGGGCTTCCAGACCTGGGGTGTCAAGCAGGCCGAACTCAAGCCGAACCTGGCGCTGCTCGTCCACCTCGGCATCACGGGCAAGAAGCCCACCAAGTAGCGGCGGGCCCCTCCCGGGTCCGCCGCCCCGGTACTGCTTCCGTACGCCTGCGATCAGCGTCGCTCCAGGCGGAACAGCCGGATCTCGCGCTCGATGCGCGCCTGGTACGTCGCGTACGGCGGCCAGAACCTCAGCACCGCCTGCCACGCCGCAGCGCGCTCCTCACCTGCCAGCAGCCGGGCCCGTACGGCGATGTCCCGGCCCTTCCAGCTCACGGACGCGTCCGGGTGCTTGAGCAGGTTCCCGGTCCACGCCGGGTGCCCGGGCCGCCCGAAGTTGGAGCCGATCAGCAGCCAGCTCGCCCCGTCGCCCTCCGGCATGCAGGCGAGCGGGGTGGTGCGCGGCTCGCCGGTCCTGGCGCCCTTGGCGGTGAGAATCACGCCCGGCAGCATCTGGGCGCTGAGCATGACCTTGCCGCGGGTCAGTTTGTGCACCGCCTTGTCCATGGCGGGGATGAAGTGCGGTGCGATCTTGGCGAACAGCATGGTCGAGGAGACCTTCTGCATCAGCCTGACGCCGGGAGCCACCCGGTCCGCGCGAGCCATCAGACGGCCACCTTCACGTGTGCGGTCGGGGACGCGAACAGGCCCGCGCGGTCGGCGGCGTGCGCCCGCAGCCGGTGGACCGGGCCGAACAGCAGCTCGTCGGCCGCCGCGCGCTTGAAGTAGAGGTGCGCGTCGTGCTCCCAGGTGAAGCCGATCCCGCCGTGCAGCTGGATCGCCTCGCCCGCGGTCACGCGCAGCGCCTCCAGGGCCTGGGCGAGGCCGAGGCCGCCCTGCCGCGGGTCCCAGGCGGCGTAGTAGGCCGCCGAGCGGGCCGCCTGCACCTGTACGTAGAGGTCGGCGAGGCGGTGCTTGACCGCCTGGAAGGAGCCGATCGCCCGGCCGAACTGCTCGCGCTGCTGGACGTAGTCCACGGTGCGGGCGAGCGCCTGGGCGGCCGCGCCGACCGCCTCGGCGGCGAGCGCGGCGCAGGCGGTGGCGCCGGTCGCGGCGAGGGCGCGCAGTACCTCGCCGTCGGCGTCCGCCTCGCCCAGCAACTCGGCCGGGGAGTCCCTCAGCTCGATCCGGGCCTGGGGGCGGGTCTCGTCCAAGGTGGCCTGCCTCGACCGGACGAGTCCGGGCGCGTCCTCCCGTACGAGGAACAGCAGCGTACGGCTGCGCGCGAATCCGCCCGTGTGCGCGGCGACCAGCAGCAGCGAGGCGCTGTGCCCGTCGAGCACCTGGGCGGCCTCCCCGTACAGCCGCCAGCCGTCGCCGTCGGCGTCGGGGCGGGCCTGGACCCCGCCCGCACGGCCGCCGCCGGACCACGGGCCGGCGGTGTTGTCGCCGGTCAGCGCGAGGGCGGTGGCCAGCGCCGGGCCGGGGACGGCGAGGGCGGCGGTCAGCCCGCCGGCGGCCAGCGGCGGGAGCAGCGCGGAGCGCTGGGCGGCGGTGCCGAGCGCGGTGATCAGCGGCACGCAGAGCGCGGCGGTGGCGAACAGCGGCGAGGGCAGCAGCGCCCGCCCGGTCTCCTCGCAGGCCAGGGCCAGGTCGGCGGGCGTACAGCCGACGCCGCCGTACTCCTCGGCGACGGCGAGGCCCGGCAGTCCGAGCCGCTGGGAGAGCTGCTGCCACAGCTCGCGGTCGTGTCCGCAGGCGGTGCGGACGGCGGCTTTGACCTCGTCCGGGCCGCAGCGTTTGCCCAGGATCTCGCGCAGGGTACGGCGCATCTCTTCCTGCTCCGCGGTGAAGGCGGCATCCATCGTCGGGCTCCTCCCGGGGGCACCTCCCAGCGACAGCCGGGGGTATCTGACGGGCCGTCATGTTAGGGCGGGCGGACGCAGATGCACAGGGGGCGGACGGAACGGGCCGCAATCGCGGGCTAGCTTCTGACGATGCGTCAGATGTACCGTCCCCTCATGCCTGGACTCACACCCGGACCCCTTTCCGGACCCGCATCCGGACCCGCCCCCGGTCGTGCGCCCCGCCCCCGCCGCAGGGTCGCGGTGGTCGGCGTCGCGATCTCGGACTGCGGCCGGGTGGACGGGCCCACCCCGTACGCCCTGCACGCGCAGGCCGCCCGCCGCGCCCTGGCCGACTCCGGCCTGGACCGCTCGGTCATCGACGGCTTCGCCTCCGCCGGCCTCGGCACGCTCGCGCCGGTCGAGGTGGCCGAGTACCTGGGCCTGCGCCCCACCTGGGTCGACTCCACCTCGGTGGGCGGCTCCACCTGGGAGGTCATGGCCGCCCACGCGGCGGACGCGATCGCCGCAGGGCACGCGGGCGCGGTCCTGCTGGTCTACGGATCCACGGCCCGCGCGGACATCAAGGCCCGGCGGCGGACCTCGAACCTCTCCTTCGGGGCGCGCGGACCACTGCAGTTCGAGGTCCCGTACGGCCACACGCTGGTCTCCAAGTACGCGATGGCCGCCCGCCGCCACATGCACGAGTACGGGACGACGCTGGAACAGCTCGCCTCGGTGGCCGTGCAGGCCCGCGCGAACGCGGCCACGAACCCCGACGCGATGTTCCGCGACCCGATCACGGTGGACGATGTCCTGTCCGGCGAGATGATCGCGGACCCGTTCACGAAACTGCACTGCTGCATCCGCTCGGACGGCGGCTGCGCGGTGCTGCTGGCGGCGGAGGACTACGTACCGGACACGGCGAAGGCACCGGTCTGGATCCTGGGGACGGGGACCTCGGTCTCCCACACCACGATGTCGGAGTGGGAGGACTTCACGGTGTCCCCGGCGGCGGTCTCGGGCCGGACCGCCTTCGAGCGGGCGGGCCTGACCCCGGCGGACGTGGATGTGGCCGAGATCTACGACGCCTTCACGTACATGACCCTGGTGACCCTGGAGGACCTCGGCTTCTGCGCGAAGGGCGAGGGCGGGGCCTTCGTGGAGAAGGGCCGCCTGCTGCGCGAGGGGGAGCTCCCGGTCAACACGGACGGCGGCGGCCTCTCGGCCTGCCACCCGGGCATGCGGGGCCTGTTCCTGCTGGTCGAGGCCGTCCGCCAGCTCCGCGGCGAGGCCGGCCCGGGCCAGGTCACCAAACCCGGCAACCGCCTCCCGGAGGTGGCCCTGGCCTCGGGCACGGGCGGCTGGTTCTGCTCGTCGGGGACGGTGCTCCTGGGACGGGGGTGAGGGGGCGGCCCTGCCGCAATCCTCGCCGTCGGCACCGGCCTGGGCGGCGAGGTCGGTGTGCCCAGAGGCGACCTCGAATACCCTGGCCGGCAGAAGGCCCCCGCCGCTTCGATCGGCAGGGGCCTTCGTCATGCGGCGGACATCAGTCGTCGGCGCTGGTGTCGTCCGAAACCACCGAGACGATGGCGTCGGCCGGCGGACGGGGATCGGGCACGAACACGTACGTCACGGACAGTGCAGGCATCGTTGCTCGCTGCTCGATCCGAGTCGTCCACACCTGGACACCGCCGGGCCTGACCTGCACCAGGCGCCCCAGGCGCGGTGTCGCCGAAAGCTCCGTCTGCAGCTCTTCGACTGCGGTCGAGACCTCGTCCCCCAGTTCGGCGACACGCTTGGCGGCGGCGTGGGTGATTTCCACGACCACCGGCTCCCCCTGATTGCTCAACGGCCCCTTTCCTCCTTCAGGGACTGCACAAGCGCGATCCCCTCGGCGAGGGCCTCCTCGAACCCCGGGTCGCAGCGCGTCAGTACGTGACCCCGGTAGGCGGCGATGATCTCGGACACTTCACTCAGGTCGGTGTAGTCGACGCGCTCCAGAGTCGCGGCGAGTTCAGCCTCCATGCCTGCCAGATCGCCGGGGAACCCGAGACCGGCTGCGAGGGCTGCGCGGACCTCTCCGAGGGTGCGCATGGGCGGCGGGGCGGGTGGGGCAATGGGGGAAAACTGGGTGGGTCGTCATAGACGCAGGCACCAATCGGTCTGGGGCAAGGACAGGGCCCTGACCCGGTGTGCAACGACGCTACTCCTCAGCCCCAGGTGATGGTGCGGCTCATTTCGAGTTTGGCGAGGCACCGCTTCACCTACGCACGGTCGGCCGTCGGCTGGGCCCGTGGTGTTCCATAGGCGGCATGACCCGTGAGATCGGCACCGACGAGTTCCGCGAGACCCTGCACTCCCTGCGGGTGTGGGACGGCCCGCTTCCCGGATTCGATGCCGGACAGGCGCCCGAGGAGCCGTTGGCGCTGTTCCGGGAGTGGTTCACGCACGCCGCGCGGGCGGGGCAGGCCGAGCCGCACACCATGAGCCTGGCGACCGTGGACGGCGAGGGGCGGCCCGACGTGCGCACGCTGATGCTGCACGACGCCGACACGCGGGGCTGGCACTTCGCCTCGCACGCCACCAGCGCCAAGGGCAGGCAGCTGGCCGGGCAGCCGGAGGCCGCGCTCGGGTTCTACTGGCCGGCCGTGGCCCGGCAGGTACGTATCCGGGGGCGGGTGACCGCCTGCGGGCCCGAGGAGAGCCGGGCCGACCTGGCCGTGCGCTCGCGCGGGGCGCTGGCCGCCGCGCTCACGGGCCGCCAGAGCGAGGTCCTCGGCTCCGCCGAGGAGCTGACGCGGGCTTCGACGGCCGCCTGGGAGCGGGCCGGGGCCGAGCCGGACGCCCCGGCCCCGACGTGGACGCGGTACGTGCTCGACCCGGTGGAGGTCGAGTTCTTCCAGGGCGACGCCGCCCGCCGCCACGTCCGGCTGCGCTACCGCCGCGCCGCCGACGGCTCCTGGGTCCGCGAACTGCTCTGGCCGTAGGACCTGCGAAGTAATCTCAGACGATGAGCGTCCTTTCCTGTCACGAAGTGACCAAGAGCTTCCGGAAGCACTCCGTGCTGGCAGGGGTTCATCTCAGCCTGGAGGCCGGCGAGATCGTCGGCCTCCTCGGGCTCAACGGCGCGGGCAAGACCACCCTGATGCGGGTGATCACCGGGCTGTCCACCCCCGATTCCGGTGAGGTGCGGCTGTTCGGGGAGGCCTTGCCGATGCGGCCGCGGCAGCTCGACCGGCTCGGAGCCGCGCTCGACGCGCCCGCCTTCCACCGGTGGTCCACCGGACGCGCCATGCTGCGCACCCTGCTCGACACCGCCGGGCTGCCCGACGGCGGGCGCATCGCCCGCACGCTCGACCGCGTCGGGCTCAGCGGCGCCGCCGACCGGCGGCTCGGGACGTACTCGCAGGGCATGCGGCAGCGGCTGGCCATCGCCGCGGCGCTGCTCAAGCAGCCCGATCTGCTGATCCTCGACGAGCCCACCAACGGGCTCGACCCCGAGGGACTGCGCATGGTGCGGCGGATCGTGGCCGAGGAAGCCGCCCGCGGAGCCGCCGTCCTCGTCTCCAGCCACCAGCTCGACGAGATCCAGCGCATCTGCCACCGCGTGATCATGCTCGCCCAGGGACATATCGTCGCCGCCGGCACCCTCGGCGCACTCGGCTACGACCCCGAGAGCGGTCCGGCCGCCTTCGAAGACTGGTTCTTCGGGCTCGTCGGAGACGGCGGCCGCCGGTGAACCGCCTCGTCCGGGCCGAGACCCGGCGGCTGCTGCGGCACCCGCTGGCCCTCACCCTCGCCGCGCTGTTCGTCTTCGGCTCCCTCTACTGCGCCTGGGTGAGCCAGAACATGGCCTCGTACAACATCCAACAGGTGCAGTCCAACCTCGACTTCCTCCCCGCCTCGTGCGAGTCCAAGCAGAACACCCCGGAGCAGAAGGCCAAGTGCCTCGCCGAAGTGCCCCTGCAGGCCGTCGGGCTGGAGCGGATCCAGGACCGGTTCGTCGCGGAAGGGGTGCGTGCCGCGCAGGCCCAGCATCCCGCGGGTGCCCTGCTGTGGACCGTACGGCTGATGACGTCCGTCCCGGGGCTCGCGCTCCTCGTCATGCTGGCGGCCTTCTCCGTCGCGGGCGAGTGGACCCGGGGCAGCATCGTGCCGCTGCTCCTCTACGAGTCCCGCCTCAGCCGGCTCCTCGCCGCCAAGGCCCTGGCCGTCTGGGTGTGGAGCCTCGCGCTGCTGTGCGCGTCCGCCGCCGTGACGGCCGCGTTCGGCCTGCTGTACGGCCGTGGCGCCTATCCGCTGCCTTCGCCCGGCGCCCTCGGCACCGTCCTCGCCGACACCGCACTCGGCGTACTGGCCGGGGCTGCCGTGCTGGCCGGGGCCGCAGCCGTCGCGGTCGCCCTCGGCGCACTGCTGCGCCAGCCGATGCGCACCTTCCTCGCCGGGATGCTGGTGCTCGTCCTCGTGGTCCGCACCTCCGCCGCCCCGGGGCTGGGCGCCTGGCTCCCCGGCGGGGCGCTGGCCGACCTCGTCGGCTTCGGCGCGGTCGACGGGGTCTGGGACCACTTCTGGATCTCGACCGACCCCTCCACCGTCCCCGTCCTGCTCCGCGTCCTGCCGACCCTGGTCCTCATCGGCCTGCTCTGGCTCGGGCTGGACCGCCTCAACCGGACCCGGGACCGCGCCTGATGGCCGGTACCCGGCGGCGGCCGGTACGCGGGGAAGGGGCCGCCTGGGCCGGCGAGCTGCGGGCCCTGTGGACCGTTCCCGTGTGGGGCGTGACCGCGGCCGTGGTGCTGCTGGCCCTGGCGCTCGTCGGCCGGCTCTGGATCTCGGGCGCCCCGTACGGGGTGCTCGACCCCTCGGTGTCGGCACTCACCTCGCTCCCGTCCGCACTGCGGGCGGCGGCCTGG
Source organism: Streptomyces sp. NBC_00190 (assembly GCF_036203305.1). GTDB lineage: Bacteria > Actinomycetota > Actinomycetes > Streptomycetales > Streptomycetaceae > Streptomyces. The sequence continues at coordinate 3,633,850 of NZ_CP108131.1, forward strand.
CAGTTCGCGACCCTGCTGGGGCTCGTCCTCACGGCGGTGGTCGTCGCGACGGGACTCGGCCAGACCCTGGAGGGCGGCACCTGGAGCGCCCTGCGCCTGTTCGAGAACCGCGTCGGGGTGCTGTGGGCGCGCAAGGCGGGCGCCGCACTCGTCCTGTCGCTCGCCGGTCAGATCGTCACCGGCGTGCTGCTGTGGCTGGCCACGTCGGCGCTCGCGCGGCTGTGGCCGGTGCGGCCCCCCGCGGTGCCCCCGGGGTTCGGCGGCGGGGCCGTCCACACTCCCCTTCCCCTGCCCGTCGAGTCCGCGACCTGGGGCCAGGCGATCGGCGCCATCGCCGCCGCCCTCCTGGTCCAGGTCCTCTTCGTCTCCCTCGCCGGGCTCGCAGCGGCCCTGCTGCGCAGCGTCATCGGGACCCTGGCGCTCGGGGTCGGGCCCCTGCTGGTGACCGCGCCGCTCGTATTGCTTCCGGCGGCGCCGTTCCTGCCTCACCGCTGGATCGCCGATCTGCTGAACCTGCCCTCCGAGGCCCAGTACCAGCTGTACCTCTGGAATCAGGCCCCGCCCGATCCGTCACCCCTGACCGGGGGCCTCGCCCTCGCCGCGGTCGCGGCCCTGGCCGCCGTGGCCGCCTGGGCGGCGCTGCGGGGCGAGCGGGCGCTACGGCCCGTCGACTGACCCCGCCGACTGGCCCCCGGGGTCAGTCCGCCGGACGGAACACCGCCACCCACACCCCGTCCGCCGCCTCGCGGAAGGTGACCGTGAGCGGCATGCCGACGCGCAGGTCCGCCGCCTCGCAGCCGACGACCTCCGTCATCATCCGCGGACCCTCGGCCAGGTCGACGACCGCCGCCGTGTACGGCACGCGCGTGCCGAACGGCGGGAGGTCGTTGCGGTGGATCACCGACCAGGTGTAGAGGGTCGCGCGGCCGCTCGCCGCCTCCCACGCCACCCGGTCCTCACCCGCCCAGCAGAACGGGCAGAACTCCCGCGGGTAGTGGTGCGTACGCCCGCACTGCGCGCAGCGGCGCAGCAGGAGCCGGCCGTCGGCCGCCGCGTCCCAGTAGGGGCGGGTGAAGTCGTCCGCCTCGGGGAGGTCGTACCGTACGGCGCTCAGGGGTGCGTTCACAGGAAAAGTCCGATCGCCGCGTCGAGGGACCAGGTCTGCCAGGCCATCGCGAAGAGCGCGACGAGCGAGATGAGCGCCATCATGGCGTTCTGGCCCTGCTCGGCCCAGTCGTGGATCATCAGGACGAGGTAGAGCAGGTTCAGCAGCAGCCCTCCGACCAGCGCGACCGGGGTCAGGAAGCCGAACACCAGGCCCAGCCCGAGGGCGAGTTCCGCGTAGACGACGATGTAGGCCATCACCTTCGGCCGCGGCCCCACGACCAGCTCGAAGCCGCCCCTGACGAAGGTCCAGCGGTGCTTGCCCGCGACGTCGGCGGCCCAGGCGATGCCGGTGCCGCGTTCGAACCAGCCCTTCTTGTCCTTGTGCCGCCAGCTCTCCAGCCACCACAGGCCGAGGCCTATCCGGAGCACGGCGAGCCACTCTGCCCCACTGAGCCAGATGGTCTGCATCCCACCCTCACCCACCCAATCGATCTGACGGTACGTCAGTTCAGCGGATCGGAGGCGATCACGCAAGGGCCCGGCCGGGGTCGGGCGCCGCGACATCACTGACCCAGACCGGGAAGGGCGGGAACTCCGGCTCGGCCGGTTCCCGTACCTCGTCGAGCTCCGACCAGGCGATGAGCCCGGGATCCCCGTCGGCGAGGAAGGCCTCCACGACGGGCCCGAGGTCGGTGACGGGCACGTAGGCACCCCCGAACGGCAGCTCGTCCGCGGCCACCGACCCGGTCGAGCAGCGCAGCTGGCCGGCCTGCTCGTCGTGCCAGACGTAGAACGTCGCCGGCCCCGCGAAGCCCCGTTCGAGAATGCGGCGCCGGATGGCTCCGGCCGTCCGCTCGAAGGCACCGGCCACGTCGGCGACCGACAGGGACCGCCGGTCCTCGTCCTGCGCGCTCAGCCACCAGGTGTTGGTGTCCCGCTCGGCCTGCCGGTCGGCCGGGTCCAGCACGAGGGGCTCGTCCGCTATTTCCGCGATGTACGTCAGAAGCACCGCAGCAGTATCCCGGCGCGCCGGGGCCCGTGACCGATCCGCAATCGATTCCCTCCTCGTCCGAGACCCATCAACCCAGCGTGGCGATACGATCACACCTCATGCCAGGAGTCCCCGCAGCACCCGACATGAGCACCCAGCCCCGCCCCGTGTACGTCATAGGCGGCGGTCCCGGCGGTCTCGCCGCCGCCGCGGCGCTGCGCGCCCGCGGGGTCCGCGCGGTGGTCGTCGAGAAGTCCGACGAGGTCGGCGCCTCCTGGCGGCGCCACTACGACCGCCTCCACCTGCACACCACGCGACGGCTCTCGGCCCTGCCGGGCCTGGCCATGCCGCGCCGCTTCGGCCGCTGGGTCGCCCGCGAGAACGTGGTGCGGTACCTAGAGAAGTACGCCGAGTTCCACGGGCTGGAGATCGTCACCGGCGTCGAGGTGACCCGGATCGAGCGCGAGGCGGACGGCGGCTGGACCCTGCACGCGAGCGGCGGGCGGGTGCTCACCGCCGGGGCCGTGGTCGTCGCCACCGGCTTCAACCACACGCCCGTGCTGCCCGACCGGCCGGGCCTGGACGGCTACACCGGACGGCTGCTGCACGCCGCCGACTACCGCAACCCCCAGCCCTACGCCGGCCAGGACGTGCTCGTCGTCGGCGTCGGCAACACCGGCGCCGAGATAGCCGTCGACCTCGCCGAGGGCGGGGCCGCCCGGGTGCGGCTCGCCGTGCGCACCGCGCCGCACATCGTGCGCCGCTCCACCGCGGGCTGGCCGGCTCAGCGCACGGGGATCCTCGTACGCCGGCTGCCCGTGCGGCTCGTGGACCGGCTGTGCGTGCCCGTCGCCAAGGCCTCCGTCCCCGACCTGTCGGCGTACGGGCTCCCGCGCCCCGGCCCCGGCCTGTACAGCAGGGTCAAGGAGGGGGCGATCCCGGTCCAGGACGTCGGCCTGATCGAGGCGGTCCGCGCCGGGCGGGTCGAGCCGGTCGCGGCCGTCGAGGCCTTCGACGGCGCCGAGGTGGTCCTCGCGGACGGCTCGCGCATCACCCCGGACGCGGTGGTCGCGGCGACCGGATACCGCCGCGCGCTGGAGGGCCTGGTGGGCCACCTGGACGGGGTGCTCGACGAGCACGGGCGGCCCCGTACGCACGGCGCCGACACCCCGGCCCAGGCCCCCGGCCTGTACTTCACCGGCTTCACCAACCCGATCAGCGGGATGCTCCGGGAGCTGGCCCTGGACGCCGAGAAGATCGCCAAGGCCGTGCAGCGGCACCTGCGCAGAGCGGCCTGAACGGCACTCTGGACCCGATCAGAGGAAATCTGCCACCGTTTTACACACCACCTCCACCAGCTTTCCTGCGCAGCCCTGTTCCTGACGGCACGTCAGTTCAGTAATCTGACTACGCGTCAGTTATTGAGGTTCCATCGAGGTTCATCGAGCAGGAGCGGGCGGAACGATGCTTGGATCTACTCACGGCACCCTCACCACCGACTTCCGCGCACGTGTCGAGGCCTGCGGGGAGTCCCCCAGGACGGCCGTCCACTCGACCGCGGCCAAGGCCACCGAGGACGCGGTCGCCGTGGACGTCAGCGGGCGGCCCCTGCACTCCGACGTCCCCGACCTGGACCGGTTCTTCCGGCCCGAGTCGGTCGCCGTCGTCGGCGCCTCCGACGCCGAGGGCAGACCGAACACCGGCATCACCCGCCAGCTCATCGCCTGGGCGCAGCGCGTCGGCGCCCGGCTCCACCCCGTGCACCCGACCCGCGAGAGCGTCTTCGGGCTGCCGTGCGCGCCCTCGGTGGCGGCCCTGCCCGAACAGGTGGACCTCGCCGTCCTGCTCGTCGCCGACCCGCTCCCCGTGATCGAGGAACTCGCCGAGACCAAGGTGAAGTTCGCCGTCGCGTTCGCCTCCGGTTTCGCAGAGACCGGCGACGCGGGCGCCGCCGCCCAGGCCCGCCTCACGGCCGCCGTCGGCCGCTCCGGCCTGCGTCTGCTGGGCCCCAACACGAACCTCAACGCCTTCGAGGAGTTCCGCGACGACCTCGACGGCCCGGCCATCGCTCTGATCACCCAGTCCGGGCACCAGGGCCGGCCCGTCTACACCCTCCAGGAGCTGGGCATCCGCCTCTCCCACTGGGCGCCGACGGGCAACGAGGCCGACCTGGAGACCGCCGACTTCATCTCCTACTTCGCCGAGCAGCCCGAGGTCGGGGCCATCGCCTGCTACGTCGAAGGCCTCAAGGACGGCCGGTCCTTCCTGCTCGCCGCCGACCGGGCGGCCCGAAACGGGGTCCCGGTCGTCGCCGTCAAGGTCGGCCGCACCGAGACCGGGGCCCGGATGGCCGCCTCCCACACCGGGAAGCTGACCGGCGCGGACACCGTCGTGGACGCCGCCATGCGCCAGTTCGGCGTGATCCGTGTCGACGGCCTGGACGAACTCCAGGACACGGCCGCGCTCCTGGCCCGCGCCCGCGAGCCCAAGGCCGACGGCGTGGTCGTCTACTCCATCTCCGGCGGCACCGGGGCCCACTTCTCCGACCTCGCCTCCGAGGCGGGCCTGACCCTCCCCGCCCTCTCCCGGGCCAAGCAGGACGAGCTCCACCAGTGGATCCCGGAGTACCTGAACGTCGCCAACCCCGTCGACAACGGCGGCCACCCCGTCGGCGACTGGCGCGGCCGCAAGATCATCGACGCGATCCTCGCCGACCCGTCCGTCGGCGTGCTGATCTGCCCGATCACCGGCCCCTTCCCGCCGATGAGCGACAAGCTCGCCCAGGACCTGGTGGACGCCGCCGAAGCCACGGACAAGCTCATCTGCGTGATCTGGGGCTCCCCGGTCGGCACCGAGGAGGCCTACCGGACCACCCTGCTCGGCTCCTCCCGCGTGGCCACCTTCCGTACCTTCGGCAACTGCATCACCGCGGTGCGCGCCTACCTCGGCCACCACCGCTTCACCGCGTCCTACCGCTCCCCCTTCGACGAGGCCCCCCGCACGCCCTCCCCCTCGTACCGCAAGGCGCAGGCCCTGATGCGCCCGGGCCAGCAGCTCAGCGAGCACGCGGCGAAGCAGCTGCTGCGGGCGTACGGGATACGGGTCCCCCGCGAGCAGCTGGTGACGAGCGCGGCGGCGGCCGTCCGCGCGGCCGGTCTGGTCGGCTACCCGGTCGTCATGAAGGCCTCGGGCCCCCAGCTCGGCCACAAGACCGAACTCGGCCTGGTCAAGATCGGCCTGACCTCGGCCAGCCAGATCCGCGACGCGTACCGCGAGCTCACCGACATAGCCCGCTACGAGAACGTCCCGCTGGACGGCATCCTGGTGTGCCAGATGGTCGAGCGGGGCGTCGAGATGGTCGTCGGCGTCACCCAGGACGACCTCTTCGGTCCCACCGTCACCGTCGGCCTCGGCGGGGTCCTCGTGGAGGTCCTGCACGACGCGGCGGTCCGGGTGCCGCCGTTCGGTGAGGACCAGGCGCGCCGGATGCTCACGGAACTGCGCGGGCACGCGCTGCTGGAGGGCGTACGGGGGGCGCCGCCGGCCGATGTCGACGCCCTGGTGGAGGTCATCCTGCGGATCCAGCGGATGGCGCTGGAACTCGGCGACGAGCTGTCCGAGCTGGACATCAACCCGCTGATGGTCCTCCCCCGCGGACAGGGTGCGGTGGCGCTGGACGCCCTCGCCATCTGCCGCTGACCGGCGCGAACCACTACCGGGGGTCCGGGGGCCGGACCCCCGGCAGCGGTGCCGCGCCCGGCACCCGGCCTCGCCCAACGACCCCTGAACGGGAGTTCAACCCATGACGGACGAGATCCTGCACCGCCTGGACAACGGCGTCTCCTGGATCACCCTGAACCGCCCCGACGCCATGAACGCCGTCACCTGGGACCAGCGCGAGCGCGTCATCGCGCTGCTCGCCGACGCCTCCGCCGACCCCGGCGTCCGCGCCATCGTCATCACCGCCACCGGCAAGGGCTTCTGCGCCGGCGCCGATCTGCGGGGCGGCCCCGCCGTCGGCGACCGCGTCACCGGCGACGTCGCCCGCATGATCCGCCTCGGCGCGCAGCGCCTGATCACCGCGGTGCTCGACTGCGAGAAACCGGTCGTCGCCGCCGTCAACGGCACGGCCGCCGGCATCGGCGCCCACCTCGCGCTCGCCTGCGACCTGGTCATCGCCGCCGAACCGGCCCGTTTCATCGAGGTGTTCGTCCGCCGCGGCCTGGTTCCCGACGGCGGCGGGGCGTACCTGCTGCCCCGCCTGGTCGGCCCGCAGAAGGCCAAGGAGCTGATGTTCTTCGGCGACGCCGTCCCCGCGGCCGAGGCCGAGCGCCTCGGTCTGGTCAACAAGGTGGTCCCGGCCGAGGAGCTGGAGGCCACCGCCCGCGCGTGGGCCGAGCGCCTCGCCCAGGGCCCCACCCGGGCCCTCGCCATGACGAAGCAGCTGGTCAACGCCTCCCTGGACAGTGACCGGGCGACCGCGCTGGCCGCCGAGGCCACCGCCCAGGAGCTCAACATGACCACGGCCGACGCCAATGAGGGCGTGAGCAGCTTCGTGGAGCGCCGCACGCCCAAGTACCTCGGCCGCTGAGCGCGCCGCGGCGGGCTACATCCGCGGGCTGGGCTTCAGCAGCGCGAACACGGCGCCCGCCGGGTCCGAGGCCCACGCGATGCGGCCGACGTCCGGCACGTCCGCCGCGGGCATGAGCACCGCACCGCCGTTGCCCTCGATCGCCGAGACGGTGGCGTCCACGTCGCCCACGTTGAAGTACGGCACCCAGCGCGGCACCATCGCCGACCCGCCGCCCGCGCCCTCGCCCTGCGGCGCGATCCCGCCGAAGGACGTCTGCTGCTTGTCGCCCTCGGCGAGGCTCAGCACCCGGTACGTCATCCCGGGCGTCTGCATCTCCTCGTGGCGCCACCCGAACGGCCCGTAGTAGAAGGCGATGGCGGCGACGGGGTCCGGGACGTGCAGCTCCACCCACACCACGGAGTTCTCGGCGGAGGTCAGCTCCAGCCCGGCGGTCTTCCCGGGCTGCCAGCACGCGAACTCGGCGCCCTGCGGGTCGGTGAACTGCGCCAGCCAGCCCTCGCCCATGACGTCCATGGGCTCCATCCGCACCCGCCCGCCGCCGTCCCTGACGGCCTGGGCGGTGGCCTGGATGTCGGGGCTCATGAAGTGGACCATCCACGCGGACGTGGCCCCCTCCTCGGTGAGGGGGCCCATCGCGGCGACGGTCTTCCCGTCCGCCCGGAAGAAGCCGTACCCGCCCGCCTCGGGCCCTGCGGACTGGAACTGCCAGCCGAACACGGCGCCGTAGAAGCGCGCCGCGGCGTCGGTGTCGGGGCTGCCGAGGTCGAGCCAGTTGGGTGATCCGGTACGGAAGTCGGTGCCGAGCATGGTGCCTCCTGCGGGTGGGGTGGACGACGACCCGGGCCACGATGCCGACCGTCCCCTGCCGCCCGCCCGCACTTCCCCCCGCGGGGACGGTGGATTCACCCGTTGGGGGGAACCGCGAGGCTCACCACTCCAGCCGCGCGATCTCCTCTCGCAAGGTCTCCTCCAGGCCTTTGCGGCAGACGAGCAGGTCCGGCAGCCGGGGGTCGCGCCGGTTGTAGCGCAGCGGGGATCCGTCGAGCCGGGAGGCGTGGGCGCCGGCGACAGGGCCACGGCGACCGGCGCAGGCACCGGCGCGGGCACCGACAGCCCGGGCCCGGTGGCGAGCACCCGGCCCTTGGGCGCGCAGGGCGGCGGGATCCGCGAATCCGGTCCGGGCCCGCAGGTGGCCGATCCGACGACGAAGGCGATCGCGAGGCGTATCCACAGGTTCAGGCCGAACAGGGCGTATCCGACGCTGAGCAGGGCGAGCGCGGCGCCGCGCAACGAGGTGACCACCCGGTCCCCGGATTCGGTGAGCGGGCCGACGCGTGAGCCGCGGCGCCTGAGGGCGAGTACCGCCCGCAGGGCGGCCGGCCCGCCGGGGTCGCCCGGCGCGATCTCGGGCCAGGGTTCGCCGTTCGCGGTCCAGGCCACGTCGGCCGCCTGCGGGTGGCGTACCTTCACGTCCTGCAGTGCGCCGTGCGCCGTCTCCAGGTACACCTGCCGGGCGTACCGTACGGGCGCGGTCCGGCTCACCGGCTCGACGAGCGCGATCCGCGCGTGGGGATCGCGGAGTGGTCCCCGGTCCGTCAGATCCCCACGCGGTCCAGTGCCGGCAGGAACTGGTCGTAGAAGCTCACCTTGACCTGGAGCGAACGCTCCTCGGACTCCCTGAAGGCGTCGGCCGCCCCCTCGCCCCCGCCCAGCAGGAACTCCCTCAGCCGGGTCGCCAGCCGGTCGGGGTGGGCCGTGGACAGCATGCCCCCGGCCGCGAGCGTGCGCGTCTTGGCGTCGTGGACGTGGTGCGGGTGGTAGAAGCGCGAGAGGTTCTCGCCGTCCCGGGTCAGCAAGGGCTCCATCCGCTGCCACAGCCGCCCGTACTCGACGGACACCAGGATCTCGCCCCAGAAGCGCAGGACCGTCAACAGCCGCAGGTCGGCGTCGTCATGGGTGCCCGCGTCCGCGATCAGGTCGAAGGTGTCGCCGATCGCCCGCTTCGTCGCAGGCGTCGGCCTGGTGTGGACGAGATCGGTCCGCGAGACGCCGAGTCTCGACATGTCCTGCGTCATGTCCTCGCGGTGCGAGGGCGTGTTCCCGCGCCGGTCCGGATACTCCTCGCGCAGGATGACCCGGGCGATCCGCAGCCCCACCTCGTCGCGCAGGAGATCGATCGCCAGGTCGTAGGCCGGCGTGAAGGCGAGCGAGAGGAAGCGCCGCTGCAGCAGGATCGCGGCGAAGTCCTCGTCCGGAAGCAGCGCGATGTTCGCCAGGACCGGGTGCTGCTCGTACCGCCCGATCAGTTCGTCCTCGAACATGTCCAGTTCACGCACGACCGTAACTCCTCTTCCGCATCACTGATTGGTGCTCTCGATCGACCTGTGCCAGTCCCTGAGGTCCACATCGCTGCCGATGCCCCACAACGTGTTCAGCTCGTTCTGGACCTCCCGGCCCATCACGGTGTCGCTCCCTTCGATCTCGGTCTGGGTGGACTCGATCGCGAGGCGGCGGTGCAGGAACGAACTGACCAGGTAGCGCTCGTCGGCCTTGTACACGGCGATCGACGGCAGGGAGTTGTAGACCTTCACCCGCAGCTTGCCCCGGAGGTCCGGCGGAAGCTGGCTGTGGATCACTCCGAGGATCCGCAGGCTCGCGTCCACGTCCACCACCCCGGAACTCGGTTCGCTGCCCAGCGCCTCGTCGCGCAGCCCCGCCACGGGGGACGACGGATGCAGCAGCAGGATGTTCACCTCGACCTGCCGCTCCTTGACGGCCTGTGCCAGCTCGTCCTTGAAGCTGGTCAGGTTGGGGATCCAGGTCTGGAGAATGGCCACCTCGCGTTCGGCGGCCCGGACGAGCCCGATGAACGCCTGCTCGGGGAAGGACTCGTGCACCTGGACCACGCCGAGGTAGTGCCGGCGCCGGAGGTCGCCCGTCAGGCCGTCGACGGTGAGCCCGGAGATCTGCCGGTTGATGTTGTCGAGCACCTTCAGGCGGTCGAACTCCATCAGGAGGAACAGGGTGACCGTGCTCAGGATGAGCAGCGTGATCTTCGGGAGCGTGCCCCCGGGGGCCATCTTGTCGAGCCATCCGAGGAGATCGGCGACCAGGACCGCGATGCCCGCGGCCGCCATCGTGCCCAGTGAGATCCGCTCGGCCCGGTAGCGAAAACCGTTCCCCATGCCCACCCCAGCCCCCGACGTCGTTGTCGTTGGCGACGACTGTACACAGGCACTGTCACGGGCATGACCGGAGATCATGTCTCCTTTGTCACAAGGGAGTTGAGCCGCCAAAGCGGGGACTGGGGGCGAGCGGGCGAAGCGCAGGTGGGGGCCCTGTGCCCCACCCCTGAACGCGCTCGACCGACGCGGAGCCCACACCCCCCTTCCCATCTGACGAACCGTCAGCTTCAATCGTTGACGTGATGGGACATGCAGGGATGGCGGCCACCGTCGTCCGGTACCTCAGGTCAGTCGGCTCCCCCACCTCCGCCGCGGCGGGTCCGGAGCCCGTGGACGTGTCGCCGCGCCCGGACCTGCGGGCCGTCGGCGAGGACGAGCGCGCGCCGGTCTCTCCCGCCGAGTTCCGGGCCGTGCTCGGGAACTTCGCCAGCGGGGTCACCGTCATCACCGCGCCGCCCGGCGAGGACGAGGCGGGCCCGGCCGGCTTCGCCTGCCAGTCCTTCGCCTCGCTGTCCCTCGACCCGCCCCTGGTCACCTTCATGGTGGCCCGTACGTCGACCACCTGGCCGCGGATCGCCCGCGCCGGGGTGTTCTGCGTGAACATCCTCGGCGCCGAGCAGGGCGAGCTGTGCCGGTCCTTCGCCGTCAGCGGCGCGGACAAGTTCGCCGGGGTGGCCCACACCCCGGCCCCGGTCACCGGGTCCCCGCAGCTCGACGCCGTGCCCGCCTGGATCGACTGCCGGATCCACGCCGTCCACACCGGAGGCGACCACCTCATCGTGATCGGGCGGGTCGTGGCCATGGGCGCGGCGGGAGAGGGCGAGCCGCTCCTCTTCCACAAGGGCCGCTTCGGCCGCTTCAGCGACTGACCCGGCGCCCTGGCAGGCCCGGCGCCGTGCCAGACCGGGCGCCGTGCCAGGCCCGGCAGACCGGGACCGCTCCCACCCAGGACCGTGACGGCCACCCGGACCTGGGTGGGGGGGCGTTCCCCGCTTAGAACGTGAGCACCCCGCGCGCCACCCTCCCGTGGTGGGCGTCGTCGACGGCCTTCGCGAAGTCCTCGACCGGGTAGACCTCCGTCACCAGCTCGTCCAGCAGCAGCCGGCCCTGCCGGTAGAGCTCGGCGTACAGCGCGATGTCGCGCTGCGGACGGGAGGATCCGTACCGGCAGCCCATGATCGTCTTGTCGAGGTACATCGACGAGACGAGGAAGGAGGCCTCCTCCTTGAAGCCGGGCACCCCGAGCAGGATCGCCTGACCGTGCCGGTCGAGGAGGTCGATCGCCTGGCGGATCAGTTTCACGCTGCCCACGCACTCGAAGGCGTGGTCGGCGCCGGTCGGCAGGATCTCCCGGACCGCCGCGCCCGTGTCCGCCACCGCCGACGCGTCGATGAAGTGCGTGGCCCCGAACTGCCGGGCCACCGCCTCCTTCGCCGGGTTCGCGTCCACCGCCACGATCGTCGTCGCGCCCGCGATCCGGGCGCCCTGGAGCACGTTCAGCCCGATCCCGCCGGCGCCGATGACGACCACCGACTCGCCGCGGTCGACCTTCGCCCGGTTCAGCACCGCGCCCACCCCCGTCAGCACCCCGCAGCCGATCAGAGCCGCCGAGGCCGGCGGGATGTCGGCCGGGATCTTCACCGCCTGGACGGCCTTGACGATCGTCCGCTCGGCGAAAGCGGAATTGGAGGCGAACTGGAACAGCGGCTTCCCGCCCCGCGAGAACGGCTGCCCCGGCATCCCGATCGCCTTGCGGCACATCGTCGGCCGGCCCCGGTCGCAGTCCGCGCACGCACCGCAGTTGGCGAGGGTGGACAGCGCCACGTGATCGCCGGCCGCCACGTGCGTGACACCGGCGCCGACGGCTTCGACCACCCCGGCCCCCTCGTGCCCGAGCACCACCGGCGGCGGGAACGGAATCGTCCCGTCGATCACCGACAGGTCGCTGTGGCAGAGCCCGGCCGCCGCTATCGCGACCAGCACCTCCCCCGGTCCCGGATCGCGGATCTCCAGGTCGTCGACCACCTGGGCCTGCTTGCCGTCGAACACGACGCCTCTCACCTGGACTCCTTAGGCAGGCCGAGCACGCGCTCGGCGATGATGTTCCGCTGGATCTCGTCCGAGCCGCCGTAAATGGTGTCGGCACGGGTGAACAGGAAGAGCCGCTGCCCCTCGTCGAGTCCGAGCTCGTACGGGAGCCCGGGCGCCCAGCCCACCGGTCCGGCCGAGGCCGCCGCGCCGCGGACCTCCACCGCCAGCTCGCCGAGCCGCCGGTGCCACCCGCCCCACAGCAGCTTCGCCACGCTCGGGGCACCCGGGTCGTCGGCGGCGCCGAGGGTGCGCAGCGCGTTCCAGCGCATCGTGCGCAGCTCGGCCCACTGGCGTACGAGGCGGCCCTGGACGATCGGATCGGCCGCGCCCGAAGCCGCGTACAGCCGGACGATCCGCTCCAGTTCGGCGGCGAAGCCGATCTGCTGGACCAGGGTGGAGACCCCGCGTTCCAGGGCGAGCAGGCCCATGGCCACGGTCCAGCCGTCGCCCTCCGCACCGACGGCCTCGGCGGCGACGGCCCCGTCGAAGAAGACCTCGTTGAACTCGGCGGTCCCCGACATCTGCCGGATGGGCCGTACCTCGACGCGGCCCGGCTGGTCCATCCGTACGAGCAGGAACGACAGCCCGCGGTGGCGGCGCGAGCCGGCCTCGGTGCGGGCCAGCACGAAGCACCAGTCGGCGTCCTGGGCCAGCGAGGTCCAGATCTTCTGCCCGGTGACGCGGAAGAGCCCGTCGGCCGGGTCCCGTACGGCGGCGGTACGGATGCCCGCGAGGTCGGAGCCGGCCCCGGGCTCGCTGTAGCCCTGGCACCACAGCTCCTCGCCGCGGGCGATGCCGGGCAGGAAGCGGCCCTGCTGCTCCGGGGTGCCGTAGGCGATGAGCGTCGGCGCGAGGAGGTTCTCCCCGATGTGCCCGACCCGGCCGGGTGCGCGCAGCGCCGCGTACTCCTCGGCCCACACCACCTGCCCGGTCAGGGAGAGCCGCCGCTGCCCGTACGCCCCATCCGGCGCGTCCCAGCCCTGCCCGATCCAGCCGCCCCGGCCCAGCTCGCGCTCCCACGCGCGCCGGACGTCGACCCCCTCGTGCTCGCTGCCCGGGCCGCCGAGGCCGAGGGCGTGCGCGTACGGGCCCACGAGGTGCTCGGTCAGCCACGCCCGGGCGCGCCCGCGCAGCTCCTCGTCCTCGGCCCCGAAGCTGAAGTCCACGCTGCTGCGCCCCTCTACGCGTTCGGGCGGTCCTTGGCGGCCGCCGCCTTGGCCATGGACTCCAGCTGCGCGAGCATCGGCATCGGGTCGGTGCCCACCGTCCCGGGCAGGAAGTCGGCGATCTTCTCCGGGGTCCAGGAGCCCTCGGCGTAACCGGCGCGCAGCTCGCGCGGCTGCGCCCAGACGGCGATCTTCGGGCCGGCGATCGTGTACACCTGCCCGGTGATCTTCTCTCCGCCGACGGCCACGGCCTTGTCGCTGAGCAGGTAGGTCACGAGCGCGGCCACGTCCTCGGGCTCGCCGATCTCCTTGAGCTCCATGGGCACGTTGGCGGACATGCGGGTCCGGGCGACCGGTGCGACGGCGTTGGACGTGACCCCGTACTTGGCCAGGCCCAGCGCGGCGGACCGGACGAGGGAGATGATCCCGCCCTTGGCGGCGCTGTAGTTGGCCTGCGCCACCGAGCCCTGGTGGTTGCCGCTGGTGAAGCCGATCAGGGTGCCCGAGCCCTGCCTGCGCATGACGGCGGAGGCGGCGCGGAAGACGGTGAAGGTGCCCTTGAGGTGGGTGGCGACCACCGGGTCCCACTCCTCCTCGGACATGTTGAACAGCATCCGCTCGCGCAGGATGCCGGCCACGCAGACGACGCCGTCGATGCGCCCGTAGTGGGCCAGCGCGGTGTCCACGATCCGCTGGCCGCCCGCCATCGTCGAGATGTCGTCCGCGACGGCGACGGCCTCCCCGCCCGCGGCGAGTATCTCCTTCACCACTCCGTCGGCGATCTCGCTGGTGGGTTCCCCGCCCTCGATGCCGACCCCGTAGTCGTTGACGACGACCTTGGCACCCTCGGCGGCCGCGGCGAGTGCCACGGCCCGCCCGATGCCCCGGCCTGCGCCGGTGACGGCGACGACCTTGCCTGCCAAGAAGTTCCCCACGTCCGGCCCCTTCCCGCGTTTTCTGACGGTCCGTTAGATTCTATGGGCACCTCGATACGCGAGCACAAGCCCTCGTTGCCGTTTCCACGCAAGGAGCTGTTGAGGCCCATGTCACTGCCCGCCGAGTTCCACGACATCGCCAAGCGCGTCAACAACTGGGGGCGCTGGGGCTCCGAGGACGAGATCGGCACCTTGAACCTGGTCACCGACGAGGTCGTCCGGGCCGCCGCCGCCGAGGTGCGCAGCGGCCGCCGCATCCCGCTCGCCCTCCCGCTGAAGGAGGACGGTGTACAGGCCGGCCTGATCCCCGGCCGGATCAACCCGCTGCACACGATGGTGCAGATCAACCAGGAGCTCTTCGGCCCGGGCACGGTGGCGTGCAGCGACGACGCCGTGACCATGGGCCTCCAGGCGGGCACCCACTGGGACGCCCTCACGCACGTCTCGCACTCGGGGAAGATCTACAACGGCCGCCCGGCCTCGTCGATCACCCCGCACACCCGCGCCCAGTACAGCGGTATCGACAAGGCGGGGCACATCGTCTCGCGCGGTGTCCTGCTGGACGTGGCGCGCGCCAAGGGGCTGGACCGGCTGCCCGGCGGGCACGCGGTGACCCCGGAAGACCTGGCCGAGGCCGAGGAGTTCGGCGGGGTGACGGTCCGGGCCGGCGACATCGCACTGGTCCGCACCGGCCAGATCCAGGTCTACCTGGCGGGCGACAAGCACGGCTACGGCTTCCCGTCGCCCGGGCTGTCCGTCCGTACGCCGCAGTGGTTCCACGCCCGCGACGTGGCGGCGGTCGCGAACGACACGCTCACCTTCGAGATCTTCCCGCCGGAGATCGACGACCTCTGGCTGCCGGTCCACGCCTTGGACCTGGTCGAGATGGGCATGCACCAGGGCCAGAACTGGAACCTCGAAAAGTTGTCCACAGCCTGTGCAGAAGAGAACCGGTACTCGTTCCTCCTCTCCGCCATGCCGGAACCCTTCGTCGGCGGAACCGGCACCCCGGTGGCCCCGGTCGCCGTCCTCTGACCCGCTCCCGGCACCGCAGCGCGCCTCCGGTCACCCCTGCCCTCAACCCGCCGGCCTGGACGCGGGATTGAGGGCTTGACAGCTCACCGGAGTCGCATAGTCTTCCCCCGCAAGCAAAACAGTGTCTGGGGGAAACAGTAATGATCGGTGCCATCCTCGCCGCCACGCTCGCCGCACCCGCCGCCGGGCTGTTCGGCCACCGCGCCGTGCGCCGGTCCGCACATGCGCGGCTGATGCGGATCGACTCGCCGGACGGCATCGACGAGCAGGGCTTCGTCCGCATCGGCGGGATCGACCAGTGGATCTCGATCCGCGGCGAGGACCGCACCAACCCCGTCCTGCTGGAGGTGCACGGCGGGCCCGGGGCCGCCAACTCCCCCTACGGAGCCCGCACCCGGGAGTGGGAGAAGCACTTCACCCTCGTCCGGTGGGACATGCGCGGCGCCGGCCTGACCTTCGCCCACGGCGGCGCCGAAGGCCAGGGCGGGCCGGTCACCTTCGACCGGCTCTACGAGGACGCACTGGAGGTCACCCGGTACGTCCTGGACCGGATGGGCGTGGAGCAGGTGGTGCTGATGCCGAACTCCTTCGGCACGACCTTCGGGCTCCGCCTTGCCCGCAACCACCCCGAGCTCTACTCGGCGTACGTCGGCACCGACCAGAACATCCAGGAGGCGGGCCGGGACACCTCCGCCTACCAGGGCACGCTGGAGCGGCTGCGGGCCGCCGGGAAGGCCAAGGACGTGGCGACGGTCGAGGCGATGGGCTCCGACCCGCGGAAGTGGACCTCGGCGCAGCGCTCCTCGTACGACAAGCTGTGCGCCGGCAGCGACCCGCTGACCCTGGACACGGTCAAGAAGGTGATCCTGGGGTCGCTGTGGCTGTCGCCGCTGTACTCCCTCGGCCGCGTGAAGGCGTACTTCAAGGGCCAGGGCTTCTCGGAGTCCGTCACCGAGGGGGCGTCGGAATTCGACGACTGGGCCGACGGGACCCGCTTCGAGATGCCGTTCTTCATCTTCCAGGGCGCCCAGGACGTGATCACCCCGGCAGCGCGCGCCAAGGCGTACTTCGACGCGGTCGAGGCCCCCGTGAAGGGTTTCGAGCTGATCGAGGACGCGAGCCACTTCGCGTCGTTCCGGCGCCCCGAGCGGTTCCTGGAGCTCCTGCTGACCCACGTCCGCCCGGCGGTCGCGGGCGTCAAGCGCTAAGCGGCCTCGCACGGGCGCGGCCCGGCGTAGCCCCCTGGCGCTCAGGCGTCCGCCGCTCCCGTCTCACCGAGGATCTCCAGGTAGTGCGCGTTGTACATGACGCCCAGGACGTTGCCGAAGGGGTCGATCACCGAAGCGGTGACGAACCCCGGTCCGCGCTCCACCGGGCCCTCGTACTCCTTCGCCCCCATGGACAGCAGCTTCTCGAAGACCGCCCGCACATCGTCCACGTGCCAGTACACGACCGCCCCGCCCGGACCTGCCGACGCGGTCCCGCCGGGCGCGTAGCGGGCGTCGATCAGGCCCAGTTCGTGCTGGTAGTCGCCCAACCGGAACTCGGCGTAGCCGGGGCGCTCGAAGTACGGCTCGACGCCCAGCAGTTCGGCGTACCAGCGCTTCGCCGCATCCAGGTCGGCGGCCCAAAAACTGACGGTGGTGAGTCCTCGCAACATGTGCCTGCCTGCCCCTTCGCCGCCACGGAAATCGCATGCCCCGGCCGCGTTCCCTCCCACGGCCGAGCCCGACTCTAGCCAGCAGGCAGGACAGACCCTGTCCTAGTCGGAGCCGTGTTGCGGACAGGCGGCGGCCGGCGCGGGTTCCGGTCGCGGACGGGGCGCGAAGGCTTCGGGGGGCCGACGGTCACGCGTGCACCCGACACCTGGAACCATGAGGTGTACATGACGCGTCCCCCGTTCGCGCGCCACCCCCCGGCCCCCGCCCCGCACCCTCAGCAGCTGGAGAAAACCATGACAAACCCGTACCAGGTCTCGCCGCCGCAGCAGCCCCAGCCCCCCAGACGCCGCTCGGGCGGCGGGCTCGCCGGATTCCTGACCGTCGCCCTGATCGTCGGCGGCATCTACGGGCTCTCCCAGTGGCTCGGCGACGACGGCGGCAAGAAGCCGTCGGCCTCCGCTTCGGCGTCGCCCTCGGCCAAGCCTTCCGACCCGGGGAGCCCCGAGTCCTCCTCCGACACCTCCAGTTCGTGGAAGGTGGGCGACTGCGGCGGGCCCGACCCGGCCAACAAGCCCGACGGGTACCGTCCGCAGCGCTGTTCCGACTCCGGCGCCACCTTCAAGGCCATCGACATCAAGGAAGCCAGCATCCTGCCGGGCTCGATCCAGTGCCCGGCCGGCACCGACCTGATGATCGAGGTGAGCATCTCCTACGGCGGCAAGAAGAGCGGCATCCCCACCAACACCGTCTGCGGCCGGAACCTGTCCAACGACCACCCCGGCGACGCGGGCGCCGGCGGCGGGCAACTGGTGAAGGGCGACTGCGTGACCGACCAGGCCCAGGAAGTCGCCTGCGGCGGTTCGGGCACGCTCAAGGTGCTCGGCCTGGTCAAGCAGAAGAGCGAATGCCCGGCGGGCACCACGGAGCCGATGCAGCTGACGATGGCCGTCGGCCGCCCCTACGACGTGATCTGCACCGACGGCTGAGCCTCGGACCCACGGGCGCCGGCGGACGCACATCCGCCCCGACCCCACCGCCGCCCCCTCCCCGCCACTCGTCACACAGGGAGGGGCGCGGCCCCACCACACCGGCAGCAACGACGGCAGCCAGGAGCTCCACACGAAAAGGCCATGGCGATGAATCCCAGCTCAAGCGAATCCGAGAAGCCGCGAAGTCTGCGCGCAAAGACCTGATTCTCCAAGCCATTGAAGATGCAGCGCCCGAGGTGCCGTCCGCCGACAGAGCGCCCTCAGAACCGCAGGCGTGAGACGGGGTGGCGGTGCGGTCAGCGCCGCCGAGCTTCGATACGACCCGGGTCCCGTTGAGGCCGCGCGCCTCCGGCACATTCAGGACCCGGGGACCTAGGACCGGCCTCGATCCGGTATCGGCGAGGTACTGCGGGTGGCGGCGGCGCTGGTGCACGCCCCGAGCGCGGCACCGCGGCCGCCACCCCGCGACCCGCACTCGTCAAGGCAGGCCCTTGGCGTCCCCTCGCGTCGAATCGCTCCACACCAGGGTGATCAAGATGTGACGGAACGTCAACACCTCGTTAGAGGTACACGCGCGGTTCCCTCACCGGAGGGTGAATTTCCGAAGGCCCCTCCGCCGCGCAGTCCGCCGCCGCCTTCTCCGCGCGGTCGATCTCGCACCAGATCCGCTTGCCCGCACCCTCGCGCTGCCAGCCCCAGCGGTCCGCCAGGCCGTCCACCAGCTCCAGGCCGCGGCCGCCCGTGTCGTCCCCGGCGGCCTGGCGGGGGGCCGGGGCGCGGTCGCTCGCGTCGGCGACCTCGACCCGCACCCCCGGCTCCCCGAACAGCATTCTCAGCACGGCCGGACAGCCCGTGTGCACGACCGCGTTCGTGACCAGTTCGGAGATCAGGAGGATCAGGGTCTCGGCGAGCGGCTCGTCATCCCCTATGCCCGACCCCGCCAGCCGGGACCGGGCCCACCGGCGCGCCCGGCCGACTTCGGCGGGATCCGGTCCTACCTCCAGCTGAACCTGAAGCACCTGCACCGCTCACACCATCCGAACCGGCGGACACTTCGCCTCGCGACAGGATGGAATCACCCAGTGTGATCCCCTTGCGGAGCAGCATGGTTGACATACAGTCACGACAACAAGCGCTTCGGGCATATTCCCGCGCGAAGGAGTGGGCGTGGTGCATACTGTGCGACGCCTGCGCCGCTCAACCGCTCGCATTCGTGGGAGCGTACCGGAGCAGCCCCCTGCCTTCGGGCCTCAAAGGCGCGGGCGAAGGACACAAACCGATATCAACTCTCTGTAATCGGACATGCGTCCCTCGCCGTTCGTCCCGTGCCCCTCCGGTAACAACGAGCTACGAAGAGCTAGGGCCTGTCGTCCCCAGCAGTTCCGACGCCAGCAGCTCCTCCGCCTCCGCCGCGGTCCGCCACTGCTCGGCCCGCACCCAGGCCCGCTTCAGGTGCAGGTGAACGTCCGCCTCCCATGTGAAGCCCATCCCCCCGTGCACCTGGAGACAGTCCCGGGCGCCCAGCACGGCGGCCTCGTCCGCCAGGAGTTTCGCGCCCGCGATCTCCGCGCCGTCCTCCGTCACCGCCGCCGCGTAGACCGCCGTACGGGCCACCTCCGCCCGCACCAGCATCTGCGCGCACAGGTGCTTGACCGCCTGGAAGGCGCCGATCGGCTGCCCGAACTGCTCGCGCTCCCCCGCGTACCGCACCGCCAGCTCCACCGTGCGCAGCGCGCTCCCCACCTGGAGCGCCGCCGTCAGCAACGCTCCCGCGGAGACGTCGGAGGACGCGTACGAGGGCGCGTACGAGGACACGTCGCCGGAGGGCGGCGCCACCCGGTGCAGCGGGGTCAGGGGGTCCGCCGAGCGCACCGGCTGCCCCGCCGGCAGCTCCGCCGCGCCCAGCACCGCGTCGGCCTCCGCCAGGTGGGTCACCAGGCCCCCGCCCAGGTCGAAGGCGGTGACCACGGCCGTGCCCGCCGCCGCCCCCGGGACCACCCCGGCGGCCAGGTGCGTGGCCACCAGCGGCCCCGGCAGCAGGACCCGCCCGGCTTCCTCGAAGACCAAGGCCGCCTCCGGCAGCCCCAGCCCCACGCCCCCCGCCGCCTCCGGCAGCCGCAGCGCGAAGAAGCCGGCCTCGCCCAGCTCCCGCCACAGCCCCCGGTCCACGGCGCCGCCCGTGTCCACCGACGTCCGCAGCGCCTCCCGCCCGTACCGCCCCGCCAGCAGGTCCCGTACGCCCGCCCGCAGGTCTCTCTGGTCCTCGGTCGGCTGGAAGTCCACGCCCCTCACCGGCCCTTCGGGAGGCCGAGGATGCGCTCGGCGACGATGTTGCGCTGGATCTGCGAGGTGCCCGCGGCGATGGTGTACGAGAGGGACGAGAGCCGGTCCAGGACCCACTCCTCCTCCATCACCAGCGAGTCCGCCCCCAGCACCTGCGCCGCCGTGTCGTACAGCTCCTGGCGCGCGTGCGAGTAGGCGAGCTTGAAGACGGAGCCGCCGATGCCCGGGACCCCGCCGGACCTCTCCGACTCGCTGACGTTCCACTGCGTGAGCCGCCACAGCGCGCCGAACTCCCCGTGCAGCCGCCCCAGCCTGCGCCGCAGCACCGGGTCGTCCCAGCGCCCGTTCGCCCTGGCCCTGCGCGCGAGCTCGCCCAGGGTGCGGCGGCAGGCGACGACCTCGCCGACGAAGGCGGTGCCCCGCTCGAAGGACAGGGTCACCATGGTGACCCGCCAGCCGTCGTTCTCCGCCCCGACCCGGTTCGCGACCGGGACCCGCACCTCGTCCAGGAACATCTCCGCGAACTCGGTGGATCCCGCGAGGGTGCGCAGCGGCCGTACGGTGACCCCCGGCGCGTCCATCGGCATGGCCAGCCACGAGATCCCCCGGTGCTTCGGCGCGGCCGGATCGGTGCGCACCAGCAGCTCGCACCAGTCGGCGACCTCGGCGTGCGAGGTCCAGATCTTTGACCCGGTGATCACGTACTCGTCGCCGTCGCGGACCGCCCGCGTGCGCAGGGAGGCCAGGTCGGAGCCCGCGTCCGGCTCACTGAAGCCCTGGCACCACACCTCGTCGCCCCGCAGTACGGGCGGCAGCCAGCGCGCCCGCTGCTCGGCCGTGCCCTCGGCGGCGACGGTCGGACCCGCGTGCAGCAGCCCGACGAAGTTCGCGCCGACGTACGGGGCCCCCGCGCGCTCCGTCTCCTCCAGGAAGATCAGGTGCTGGGTCGGGGTGGCCCCGCGCCCGCCCGCGTCCACCGGCCAGTGCAGGCCCGCGTACCCGGCCTCGTACAGCCGGCGCTGCCAGCCGAGGTCGTACGCGCGGCGCCCCGGCCAGTCGTCCGGGGACGGCTTGGCGGGCAGCTCGGGCAGCACCTTGCCGAGCCATTCGCGCAGCCGCGCCCGGAAGTCCCGTTCCTCCTCGGTGTAGGTCAGGTCCATCAGCGGCTCCCCAGGTCCTGGTCGAAGGACAGGCCGAGCATGCGGATGGCGTTGCCGCGCATCAGCTTGTAGACCGTCTCCTCGTCCAGTCCCTTCACGTGGTCGAGCGCGACCTCCTTGGTGTGCGGGAAGGTCGAGTCCACGTGCGGGTAGTCGGTCTCGAAGGTGGCGTTGTCGCGGCCGACGACGTCCAGCGAGGCGATGCCGTGCTTGTCGCGGAAGAAGCAGCAGAACATCTGCCGGTAGTAGTACGTGGACGGCGGCTCGGGGATCAGGTCGCGGACCCCGCCCCAGGCGCGGTGCTCCTGCCACACGTCGTCGGCGCGCTCCAGGGCGTACGGGATCCAGCCCATCTGCCCCTCGCTGTACGCGAGCTTCAGCGTCGGGAACTTCACCAGCACCCCGCTGAACAGGAAGTCCATCATCGAGGCCATCGCGTTGTTGAAGCTGAGCGAGGCCTGGACGGCGGGAGGCGCGTCGGGCGAGGCGGCGGGCATCTGGGAGCTGGACCCGATGTGCATGTTGACCACCGTCCCGGTCTCCTGGCAGACGGCGAAGAAGGGGTCCCAGTAGCCGGAGTGGATCGACGGCAGCCCCAGGTAGGTCGGGATCTCGGAGAAGGTCACCGCCCGTACGCCCCGGGCGGCGTTGCGGCGGATCTCCGCGACCGCGAGGTCGATGTCCCACAGCGGGATGATGCAGAGCGGGATCAGCCTGCCGCCGCTGTCGCCGCACCACTCCTCGACCATCCAGTCGTTGTAGGCGCGCACGCAGGCGAGCGCCACTTCCTTGTCCTGGGCCTCGGCGAAGGTCTGGCCGCAGAAGCGCGGGAAGGTCGGGAAGCACAGCGAGGCCTCGACGTGGTTGAGGTCCATGTCGGCGAGGCGCGCCTTGGGGTCCCAGCAGCCGCGCCGCATCTCCTCCCGGGTGATCCCCTCCAGCGTCATGTCGTCGCGGTCGAAGCCGACGGCGGCGATGTTGCGCTTGTACGGGAACTTCAGGTCCTCGTAGATCCACCAGTCGGTGGGCGGGCCGTCGGGGTCCATGGAGATCACGTACTTGCCGCCCGTGTACTCGAGCTCGCCGATGCCGGCGGTGAGCGCCTTGGGCCCGCGGTCCCGGTACTTGGCCGGCAGCCAGACGTCGAACAGGTGGGCGGGCTCGATCACGTGGTCGTCGACGCTGATGATCCGAGGCAGTCCCAGTTCCATGACAGTCTCCCCAATTCACCGATCTGATGGATCGTCAGAAACAAGCTAGCCCCGCCACCCCTGGACCGACAAGCGTCGGCCGCCTACGCTCTGCGCTTGATCTGACTAGCCGTCAGCTGCTTCTGGCCAAGGGGAGGTCCGGGATGACGGACACCGCGACAGAACTGAGCCGCAGCGCGACCCTGTGGGAACTGATCACCCGCCGGGCCGCCCTGACCCCGGACACCACCGTTCTCGTCGAAGCCGCCGAAACGCCCCGGGCAGACGCGTCGACGGACCGCCGGCTGACCTTCGCGGAGCTGCGCGACCGCTCCGAACGCGTCGCCGCGGGCCTGCACGGGATGGGCGTACGCCCCGGCACGGTCGTCGCCTGGCAGCTCCCCACCCGCATCGAGACCGTGCTGCTCTCGGTCGCCCTCGCCCGGATCGGCGCCGTCCAGTCCCCCGTCATCCCCTTCTACCGGGACCGCGAGGTCGGCTTCGCGCTCCGCGAGTCCAAGGCCGAGTACTTCGCCGTCCCCGGCACCTGGCGCGGGTACGACCACACCGCGATGGCCGCCCGGCTCGGCGCGCGGGGCGTGTTCGAGGCGTACGGGACCCTGCCCGACGGCGACCCGGCCGTACTCCCGCCGCCGCCCGCCTCCGGCACGGACGTCCGGTGGATCTACTGGACCTCCGGCACCACCTCCGACCCCAAGGGCGTCCTGCACACCGACCGCTCCCTGATCGCGGGCGGCTCCTGCCTCGCGCACGCCCTGCACCTGACCCCGGCCGACGTCGGCTCGATGGCCTTCCCCTTCGCGCACATAGCCGGGCCCGACTACACCGTGATGCTGCTGCTGTACGGCTTCCCCGCGGTCCTCTTCGAGAAGTTCGCGATGCCCGACGCGCTGGACGGCTACCGCCGCCACGGGGTCACGGTGGCCGGCGGGTCGACGGCCTTCTACTCCATGTTCCTCACGGAGCAGCGCAAGGAGCCCGCCGCCAAGCTCATCCCCACCCTGCGCCTCCTCGCGGGCGGCGGCGCCCCCAAGCCGCCGGAGATCTACCACGCGGTCGTACGCGAGATGGGCTGCCAGCTGACCCACGGCTACGGCATGACCGAGGTCCCGATGATCACCATGGGCTCCCCGGACGACACCCCGGAACACCTCGCCACCACCGAGGGCCGCCCGCCGGCGGGCATGTCCATCCGCATCACGTCCGCCGACGGCACGCCGCTCCCTCCGGACACGGACGGGGAGGTCCGCCTCCGGGGCGAGGCGGTCTGCCAGGGCTACTTGAACCGGGACCAGTCGGCGGAGGTCTTCGACCCCGACGGCTACCTGATCACGGGCGACCTCGGCCACCTGACGCAGGACGGGTACCTGGTCCTCACGGGGCGCAGCAAGGACGTCATCATCCGCAAGGGCGAGAACATCTCGGCGAAGGAGATCGAGGACCTGCTGCACCAGGTGCCCGGTGTGGCGGACGTGGCGGTCATCGGGCTTCCGGACGCGGAGCGCGGCGAGCGCGTCTGCGCGGTGGTGGAGCCGGTCCCGGGCGCGGCCCCGCCGCTGACCCTGACCGCCCTGACCTCGTACCTCCGCGGTCAGGGCCTGTCCCCGCACAAGCTCCCGGAGCAGCTGGAACTCCTGGAGTCCCTCCCTCGCAACGACGCCTTGCGCAAGGTCCTGAAGTACCGCCTCCGCGAACGCTACTCCTGACCCGGCCGGCCGGGGGCGGCCAAGCCCCCGGCATGAACCGGCGCGAACCGGCTACATCCGGCTCAGCGACGCCGCCGCGAACAGTACGTCCCGGATCGCCTCGCGGTCGCCGTGCTGGCCCACCGCCGCCTCTTCCGGGGAGATGTGGCCCGCCGCCAGCTGGCAGAACTCGATGCCGTCCAGGGCGATCTCCGCCACCGTCCGCTCCGGCGACGGCTTCGCCGCGGGCGAGTCCAGCGCGATGTCCCAGCCGCCGCCGCCCGCGCCCTCGATCTCCAGGTGCAGGGTCCGCCCGGGCGCGCCCGCCGCGACCAGGCCGCGCGCCGGTGCCGCCAGGCCGTCGCGCCGCCGCTTCGCCAGGGCCCGCGGCAGGAGCCGCGCCGCCAGGTCGATCATCCGGTGCAGATGCGGCCCGGACGGCAGCCCGTACGGGTAGTCCACGGCCTCCGCGATGTCCGTCGCGTGCACCCAGCACTCGAAGGCCCGCTCCAGGAACGCGTCCCCGAGCGGCAGTACGAAGCCCCCGTAGTCCACCGCCAGCTCGGCGACGCCACGGCCGGCGAAGGAGACCGTACGCACCAGCGTGTGGCCCTGCTCCCGCCACGGCTCGCGGACCTTCCGGGTGGCCGGGTACTGCGAGGCGTTCCAGAAGGCCTCCGTCCGCGCGGTCGTGCCGCCGCCCTCCGGCGCCTCCTTCCCCAGCGGGTCGTCCAGCCCCAGCGCGGCGGCCACCATCCCGTCCACCGTCAGCAGGTGCCCGATCACCCCCGCCACCGTGGTCCGGTGCGTCATCCGCCGCTCCTCCTCGAACCACTTCAGCCGGACCGGGGTGTGCCACTCGGAGTCGCCGAAGTCCTGGAGCAGCGCGTCGAGCCGCGCGGTCTCGGTGTCGTACGGGTTCGCCCACGCCGGCACCGGAATGCGGGCCGGCCGCTTGCCGAGGCAGTCCTCCAGCACCCGCGAGCGCAGCAGCGGACCCAGGTCGAGGTTCTCCTCCGGGTGCAGCAGCCCCACCGCGTCGCGCAGCCGCAGCGCCTCGTCCGCGCAGGGCGCGCACTCGGTGAGGTGGTCCTCCACCGCCTGCGTCTCCTCGGCGGAGCACGCGGCCAACGCCCACGCCCCGAGCAGGGACTTCAGCACGGCGTGCGTGGGCGGCGGCACCGCAGCCGCCGACGGCTCCGGGACCGGGGGCGCGTGCCGCGGATCCAGGTCGTCGGCGGCCCCGCGCGGACCCGGTATCCACACCTGGCCGCCGGGCCGCTCGTATCCGTCGTCGTGGGACTCGGCGGGACCGTTCATCGGGGCGTTCCGTACTCGCGCGGGCCGTATCCGGGCTGGGCGGGGTCCTCCTGCGGGAGGGTGTTGGCGGTCGACAGCAGCT
The DNA here is from genome assembly GCF_036203305.1 of Streptomyces sp. NBC_00190. GTDB lineage: Bacteria > Actinomycetota > Actinomycetes > Streptomycetales > Streptomycetaceae > Streptomyces. The sequence goes on from NZ_CP108131.1 coordinate 3,659,345, forward strand.
GCAGCCCGAGCCGCAGCCGGCGCCGCGCCTCGTCCTCGCTGATGTGGAGGTCGGCGGCGGCCTGCCGGTAGTCGCGCCGCTTGAAGTACGCGAGTTCGAGCGCGGCACGCAGCGGCGTGGGCATGGAGGTGACGATGTAGTCCGCGCGGGCGGCGGCGTTGGCGCTGCGCACCTTCTGCTCCAGCTCCTCGCGCGAGCCGCGGCCCAGTTCGGCCTGGCGCAACCGGGCCACGGCCTGGCCCTGGGCGATCCGGGCGACCCAGGAGCGCATGGAGCCCTGCTTGGGGTCGTAGGCGTCCGGGTTCTCCCAGATGTAGCCGAAGACCTCGCGGGTGATCCGGTCCGCCGCCTTCTCGTCACCCAGCACGCGGTGCGCCAGGCTGTGCACGAGCGAGGCGAACCGGTCGTACAGCTCTCCGAGCGCGGCGGCCTCCCCGCGCGCCAGGCGTTGCTGCATGCGGCGGTCCCAACGCGGTGGTACGTCCTTAGGCATGGTGCCCCCAGCCGTGTGTCGACGCATCGAATGTAATGGCCACATGGGCAGGTGCGCCCGTTTTGCGGGAAGGTCACTTCGGAAGTGAACCCTCCGTGTTAGGCGCGTGGCAGCGCGTGAACCGTGGTACGGGCGGCGGCACATGCGCACATGCGTACGCGCCCCGCCGCGCTCCCCGTGCGCGGGTTCGATGCGGCCGCCTCCTTGACCACTTCGCTTAACGCGCAGGCCACGTAGGCCTTACGCTCCTGCCTGTCTTGATCTGAACCCACCGCACACGTGAAGGCGGAACGCCGAACATGGACAGCGCAGAATACGAGCGCAAGATCGCCGCCCGATTCGCCACCTTCGACCAGGACGGGTCCGGCTATATCGACCGGGAGGACTTCAGCGCGGCCGCGAAGGCCGTCCTGGCCGAATTCGGTACCACCGCCCGGTCGGACAAGGGCCAGGCCGTGTTCGCCGGCGCCGAGGCGTTCTGGCAGGGGATGGCCGGGATCGCGGATGTCGACGGGGACCAGCGGGTGTCCCGCGAGGAGTTCATCACCGGGGCGGCGAAGCGGCTGCGGGACAGCCCTCAGCGGTTCGCGGAGATCGCGCGGCCGTTCCTGCGGGCCGTGATCGCGGTGGCCGACGGAGAGGGCGGCGGCGCGGCCCCCGCGGCCGCGGCGCGGGTCCTGCGGGTCCTCGGCACACCGCCGGAACTGGCCACGCAGGTGGCGGCGGCCCTCGACGCCGACGGCGACGGCCGCATCTCGGAGGAAGAGATCCTGACGGCCTTCGCGGGCTACTGCGGGGTGGAGGCGCCGGACGCCTGACGGCGGGTTGCGCGGAGCCGCGGCCGGGGCCGGGGCCGGTGCCGGGGGTGTGCCCCCGGAACCGGCCGAGTCGGCCCGCCCCGGGCTAGGCGAAGACCACCGTGCGGCTGCCGTTCAGCAGGACGCGGTGCTCGCTGTGCCACTTCACCGCGCGCGCCAGCGCCTGGCACTCCACGTCGCGCCCGATCGCCACCAGCTGGTCGGGGGTCACCTCGTGGCCGACCCGCTCGACCTCCTGCTCGATGATCGGCCCCTCGTCCAGGTCCGCCGTCACGTAGTGCGCGGTCGCGCCGATCAGCTTCACACCGCGCGCGTGCGCCTGGTGGTACGGCTTCGCGCCCTTGAAGCTCGGCAGGAACGAGTGGTGGATGTTGATGATCCGCCCGCTCAGCTCCTTGCACAGGGTGTCGGACAGCACCTGCATGTACCGCGCGAGCACGACCAGCTCGACGTTCTCGGCGCGCACGAGCTTCAGCAGCTCCGCCTCCGCCGCCTCCTTCGTGTCCTTCGTCACCGGGATGTGCACGAACGGGATGTCGTACGAGCCCACCAGCTCAGCGAAGTCGGTGTGGTTGGAGACCACGGCCGCGATCTCGACGGGCAGGGCGCCGATCGACGTGCGGAACAGCAGGTCGTTCAGGCAGTGGCCGAACTTCGACACCATCAGCACGATCCGCATGCGCTCGTCGGAGCGGTGGATCTGCCAGTCCATCCGGAAGGATTCGCCGATCGCGGCGAAGCTCGCGCGCAGCTTCTCCACCGTCACCGTCGGCTCGGCCTCGAAGTGCACCCGCATGAAGAAGAGTCCGGTCTCCCGGTCTCCGAACTGCTGGCTGTCCACGATGTTGCAGCCGGTCATGAAGAGGTAACTCGACACGGCGTGCACGATGCCCTGCTTGTCAGGGCAGGACACGGTAAGGACGTACTGGGGCTGCGGCTGTGCCTCGGGCTGCGGGTCGCTCATGACCGCATAGCCTTTCACACCGCGCGGGTGAGGATCCTCAGCACTTCCAGCGACGTGGGCCGGACGTCCGGATCGTCCCCGTCTGCCACCGCCAGCCGTACGTGCGCCTCGCGCGCGGCACGGACCGCCTCGGGCCAGGCGTGGTGCTCCAGGTAGACGGAAACGGGTGCGTCGGGCCCGACCTGGTGCAGGATGCGGAGCACCCGCAGCACGGCCAGGTCGACCAGGGCCGCCTCCTGGGAGTCGCGGAAGATCGTGCCGACGTACTTCTCGGCGGACCAGCTGTCGAGCCAGGTGTCCTCGACGAGCCGGTACACGGCGTCGGTGACGTCCCCGTACCCTTCGGCGCCGGCCAGCCAGGTGTCCTCGTGGAAGGCGGGGTCGGAGAGCATGTGCAGCGCCGAGCGCACGTTGCTGCGCCAGCGCCACCACGGCATGTCGTTCAGGGGCATGCCGCCCATGGTGGAGGAGCGGCCACCGCGTCGGGAAGGGTTCTTCGAACCTTGGGCGAATGTCACGCACTCGATCGTACGTTCCCGCTCTCCGGGATCTTGAGGCGCGTGTGAACAAACGGAATATGAACTTCCCCCCGGTAATTCACCTGGGCGTCACCCAACGTTGTGTCCAGCTCACTCTCCAGTTCCCCGCGGAGCGGAATGGTGCGTGGACATGACCGATCTGCGACGTGCAGCAGCCCTCTCCCGCACTTTCCTGGCCACGGCGATGGGTGCGTGTCTCGTCGCCGGGTGCGGGGCGCTCCCCGGAGGCACGGGGGGTTCCGGGGACACCCTCACCGTCATGACGTTCGCACCCGAGGACACCAAGGCGACCAACATGCCCGGAATGCCCGGCATGGCCAAGGCGTACGAGCGCTGGGTCAATGCCAAGGGCGGCATCAACGGGCGCAAACTCCGCGTACTGACCTGCAACGAGAAGAACACCCCCACCGGCGCCGCCGACTGCGCCCGCAAGGCGGTCAAGGAGAAGGCCATCGCCGTGGTCGGCTCCTACAGCCAGCACGGACGCGCCTTCATGGCCCCGCTGGAGGCCGAGGGCATCCCGTTCATCGGGGGGTACGGGGTCACGTCCGAGGAGTTCCAGTCGACCCTCTCCTACCCCGTCAACGGCGGCCAGCCCGTGCTCCTCGCCGGCGCCGGCCACCAGCTGGCCCGCGCGTGCACCCAGGTCGCCCTGGTCCGCCCCGACACCCTCGCGGGCGACTCGATGCCGGTCCTGCTGAACGCCGGGCTCAAGGCCAACAAGCTGGGCGACGCCTCCGACATCCGGGCCGCCGAGGACTCCGCCGACTTCTCCCCGCAGGCCCGTGAAGCCCTCTCCAACACCACCTCCTCCGCCGCTGCCGCCAACGCCAGGGATTCCAAGGACTCGAAGGACTCCAAGGAGAAGGGCAAGGGCTGCGTGACGGCGGTGCTCGGCGAGCAGCGCACCGAGACGTTCTTCGACGCCTTCCGCCGGGCCGCCGACACGCAGAACCGCAAGCCGCAGATCTCCTCGGTCCTGGGCAGCGTCAGCCAGTCCCTGGTGGACCGCACCGGCGGCAAGGAGAGCCCCTTCGAGGGCGCGTTCCTGACCAGTTGGTACCCGGTGGCCAACGACCCGCTCTGGCAGCCGATGCGCAAGGTGATCGCCGACTACGCGTTCGGCGACGACACCGTCGACCCCGACGACACCGGCGCGCAGACCACCTGGATCGCGTACACCGTGCTGAGCGAAATCGTGAAGCGCTTCAAGGAGGACGAGGGCATCACCGCCCGCAAGGTCGGGCACATGCTCAACCAGTCTCAGGCGATCAAGACCGGCGGACTCACCCCGGACCTGAGCTGGCGCTACCAGGACATGCGCGCCGTCGCCGGCTTCCCCCGCATCGTCAACGGCCGGGTCACCTTCCAGATCGTCCAGTCCGGCCGGCTCGTCGCCCAGGAGGGCGAGGCTTCGCAGGACATGACGTCGACGCTGGAACAGGCTCCCCGGGCGGCCTGAGCCCCGGCGGGCCCGTCGGCCCCCTCCCCCGGGAGGGGGCCGGTCTCAGAGCTGCGACTTGTCGCGCTTGGTGAGTCCGTACTTGGCCGCGATGTTGTTCCAGAGCACCGCGGCCGATTCCTTGGCCCTCGTCGCCTCGCCGCTCGCCTTGTTGCCGGCGACGGCGTTCTCGGAGTTCTTGGACTTGCCGTCCTTGCACTTGTCGTCGTCCACGTCGTCCGCCCAGGCCGCGTAGCTGTTGTCGGCGTCCGCGGAGGACCGCCAGGCCTTGGTGAGGGCGGCGGTCAGCTTCGCGTTCTCCGGGAGCTGGTCCACCTTGAGCTCCTGGAGGCGGGTGACGAGCTCCTCGCGCTGACGGGCCGCGTCGCGCAGGTCGGCGGCCGCCTGGTCGAGGTTCTTGCAGCCCTTGATGTCGTCCACGGCCTTGATCACCGAGGCCCGGCTGTCGTTGCTGTCCGCGAGGAGCTTGTCCAGCTGGACGGCTTGCGTGCGGCCCGGGTCCACGGGGGCCTCGCCGGCGGGCGCCGCCGTGGCACCGCTCGCGCTGGGCGCGGCGGGCGCCGCGGCCGGGCCGCTGTTCTGCGGCTTGCCGTCGCCGAGCAGCGATCCGACGCCGAGTCCGACGACGACCAGCCCGATGACCACCGCCGCGATGATCGCGGGAGAGATCTTGCGGGCCGGCTCCGGCAGCGGGGGCGGCGCGTACTGCGGCTGCTGGAGCTGCTGCGGCTGCGGAGATACGGGGTCCTGCCCGCGCGGCGGGTAGGGGCGCGGCGGCGGCCGGCGCAGCACCGGCTCCTGGATCGGCGGCAGGTGCTGGGTGTGCCCGGCGGAGTCGTCGCCGCGGAACAACCCGCCGAACGGCTCCGGCCCGCCCGCGGCGGGAACCGGCGGGATGTACTGGGTCGCCGCCTCATCGTGCGCCGGGGCGGCCGGAACGGGCGCGATGTACTGCGTCGCCGCCTCGTGATGTGCCGGGGCCGCCGGCACCGGCGCGATGTACTGCGTCGCCGCCTCGTCGTGCGCCGGCGCGGCCGGAACGGGCGCGATGTACTGCGTCGCCGCCTCGTGATGTGCCGCGGCGGCCGGGGCCGCCGGCACCGGCGCGATGTACTGGGTGGCCGCCTCGGGCAGCGGCGGGTAGCCGTAGCCGTGCGGAGCCCCCGGCCCCTCGTACCCGGGCCCCAGAACGTGCCCGGCCGCCGCCTGCTGCTGCCCGGGGTACTCCGGGTAGCCGGACGCCGGGTCCGGACCCCACGGGGCACCCGGCTGGGGGGCGCTCCCCTGTCCGTTCTCCGTCACCGGGTCTCCTTCTCCGACTTGCCCGAACCTACGGAACCGTCGGCTCACGCTACCGTCCCCGTGGTTGATGGCCAATGTCGGCCGAATCACCGGCGCCCGGCCCGGACCGGGGCCGCCCCGACCCGCTAGGCGACCCGCGCGTCCAGCCGCGCCCCGAACTCCCGCACCGCCGCCTCCTCCCGGTACGGCTCCAGCCGCGCCCTGAAGTCGTCCAGGTACTCCGTACCCCGGTTCGAGCGGAGCCCCTCCAGCAGGTCCGCCGCCTTCGTGGCCGTCTGGCAGGCCTGCTCCACCTCCCGCTGCTGCACCTGCGCCGCCGCCAGCAGCAGCAGCCCGATGGCCCGGCGGCGCGCCTTGCCCTCGGGGAGACCTCGCAGGGCCTCCTCCGCCCGCCGGGCCGCCGCCTCCGCCTGGCCCAGGTCCCGGTGGCAGTGGGCCAGCTCGTCCGCGAGGTACGCCTGGCCGAAGTGGCGGATCCACACCGGGTCGTCGCCCGACTCCGGCTCCGCCCGCTCCAGCGCGCTGACGGCCCGCGACGACAGCACCGCCGTCGCCCGGGTGTCCCCGAGCAGCGCGTGCCCGCGCGCTTCGGCCGCGTAGAACATGGCCTCCACCCGCGGGGTGACCTGCCCCCGCGTCCCCTCCTGGGCGGCCCGCGCCAGCTGCGCGATCTCCCGCGGGTTGCCGAGCTCCGCCGCGAGGTGGCTCATCGACGCCGCGAGCACGTACCCGCCGTACGCCCGGTCGCCGGCCGCCTGTGCCAGCCGCAGGGCCTGGATGTAGTAGCGCTGGGCCAGGCCCGGCTGGCCCGTGTCCACCGCCATGTAGCCCGCGAGTTCCGTCAGCCGGGCCACGGCCGCGAACAGCGCGCGCCCGACGGGCTCCCGGTACGAGCCGCCGATCAGTCCGGACACCACCGAGTTGAGGTAGTGCACGACCACGGGCCGGACGTGCCCGCTGCCGAAGCGGTGGTCGAGTTCGGTGAGGGCCTCGGTGGTGGCCCGTACGGCCTCGACGTCGGACATGCCGACCCGCGAACCGACGCTGCGGGCGACCTGCGTGTCGGCGCCGGTGATCAGCCAGTCGCGGCTCGGCTCGACGAGCGCGGAGGCCGCCACGCTGGAGCCCGCCAGGAAGTCGCGCCGGCCCACGTCGCTGCGCCACAGCTCGCAGACCTGCTCGATGGCGCCGACGACGGTCGGGGAGAACTGCAGGCCGACGCCGGAGGCCAGGTTCTTGCCGTTGGCCATGCCGATCTCGTCGATGGTGACGGCCCGGCCGAGTTTGCGCCCGATCGCCTCGGCGATGATCCCCGGGGCCCGGCCGCGCGGCTGCTGGCCGCGCAGCCAGCGGGCCACGGACGTCTTGTCGTAACGGAGGTCGAGACCGTGTTCCGAGCCGCACATGTTGACGCGCCGGGCGAGCCCGGCATTGGAGCACCCGGCTTCCTGGATGAGCGCCTGCAGCCGTTCGTTCGGCTGGCGGGCGACGAGAGGCCTGGCTGCCATGAAAACCCCCTGAGGCCGCGGGTGATCGTTGGAATGATCACTTCCCGCCTGATGTGCGGAGAATCTTCCGCTCTGCGTCTTGTCGCTACCCAGCGACCGCGCCCCGTCCTCCCACGCGCCCCCGCCCGTGCATCAGTGCGCCCCGTATGCAGGATCGATGCTCCGCCCACCGGCCGGTTTACGCCCGTAACCCCGGGTGAGCCGGATAGTTGGTATGGGCGTGGAAGAGACCATCACAGTCACGGAGACCGCACCCATCCCCAAGCAGCGCGGCGAGCAGTTGCTGGACCATGCCGTGCGGTACGCGGAAGAACGGCACTGGGACGTCTTCGCCGGCACCTGGCTGGAGGCGGGCGACGGGCGTGAGTTGTGCTCCTGCGGGGCGGAGGACTGCGTGGCGCCCGGCGCCCACCCGGCGGTGACGGACTGGGCGGCGCTGGCGACCGGCAGCGCGGTGCAGGTCCGGCGGATCTGGGCGAAGCACCCGAAGGCCTCGATCCTCATGCCGACGGGCCGGACGTTCGACGCGCTGGACGTGCCGGACACCGCCGGGTTCCTGGCGCTGGCGCGGCTGGAGCGGATGCAGCGCACGCTCGGACCGGTCGCGCTCACGCCCGACCACCGGATGCTGTTCTTCGTCCTGCCCGGCGCCGGGGCCAAGATGACGGACCTGGTGCGCAAGCTGGGCTGGACGCCGTCGGCGATCGACCTCGCCGCCCGGGGCGAGGGCGAGTACGTGGCCGCCCCGCCCACCCGCTTCGGCGGCCGGGGCTCGGTCCAGTGGGCGCGGCGGCCCACGCCGGCGAACCGGTGGCTGCCGGACACCGAGGAGCTGATCGACGCGCTGGCGTACGCGTGCGGGAGCGAGGCCGCGGCCGAGCGCAAGCGGCGTCAGGGCTGACCCCGCGGGCAGGGACATTACTGACCGGAAACTGATGACATAAGTAACTGCTCGGGCCTCTTCCCCTCCTCCTATGGTGAGGAAAGAACGACCAACGGGGACGTGTGACGAGAGGCAGGCGCATGCCGGACCAGGGTGATGCGACGAGCGGGACGTACGGGACGGGTGGCGCGCGATCCGCGCCGTCCGCCGTGCGGGTGGAAGGTCTGTGGAAGCGCTTCGGCGAGCAGGTGGCCGTCGCCGGGATCGACCTGGAGCTGCCCGCGGGCAAGTTCATCGGTCTGGTCGGCCCGAACGGCGCGGGCAAGACGACGACGCTGTCGATGGTGACCGGGCTGCTGCGCCCGGACATGGGGCGGGTGCTGGTCGCCGGGCACGACGTGTGGGCGGACCCGGTCGAGGTGAAGGCGCGGATCGGCGTGCTGCCGGAGGGGCTGCGGCTCTTCGAGCGGCTGTCGGGGCGGGAACTGCTCGGCTACATGGGCCGCTTGCGCGGGCTGTCGGGCGAGGAGACGGACAAGCGGGCGACGCAGCTGCTGGACGTCCTGGACCTCGCGGGCTCGCAGCACAAGCTGGTCGTGGACTACTCGACGGGCATGCGCAAGAAGATCGGCCTGGCGGCCGCGCTGCTGCACAACCCCGAAGTGCTCTTCCTGGACGAGCCGTTCGAGGGCGTGGACCCGGTGTCGGCGCAGACCATCCGCGGAGTGCTGGAACGTTACACCGCGTCCGGTGCCACGGTCGTCTTCTCCTCCCACGTGATGGAGCTCGTCGAGTCGCTGTGCGACTGGGTGGCCGTCATGGCCGCCGGGCGGATCCGCGCCGCGGGCCCGCTGGCCGACGTACGGGGCTCCGCGCCCTCCCTGCAGGCCGCCTTCCTCGAACTGGTCGGCGCACACGGGCGCGACGCGGCCGGGGACTCGCTGGACTGGCTGGGCGGCGGCTCCGGTACGGCGGCCGCCCGATGACCGCGACCGGCGCTCTCGCCACGCCCTCCGCACCCGCCGCCCCGGCCACCGCCGCCGGGTCCGTCCCGGTGACCGCCGTCTTCGTCCGGCTGAAGCTGTCGCTGCTGCGCAACGGGCTCAAGGGCTCCTCCAAGCGCAAGGCCGCCTGGATCGGCTCCCTGGTCCTCGCGATCGTCGTCGGTTTCTTCGTCACGCTCGGCCTGGCCATGCTGCACGGCAACGCCCACGCGGGCACGGTCGTCGTACTGCTGGCCGCGATCATGGCGCTCTCGTGGACCGTCATGCCGCTGTTCTTCCCCGGCGGGGACGAGACGCTCGACCCGAGCCGGCTGGTGATGCTGCCGCTGCGCCCGCGTCCCCTCGTACGGGCCCTCCTGGCCTCCTCGCTGATCGGCATCGGACCGCTGTTCACGCTGTGCCTGGCGGTCGGCTCGGTACTGGCCGTCGCGCGGGGCGGCGCGGGCATCGCGGCCGCGGTGGTGGCCGTACCGCTGCTGCTGCTGGGCTGCGTGACCCTCGCCCGCGCGGTGGCCACGGCCAACGTGCGGCTGCTGACCAGCCGCAAGGGGCGCGACCTGGCGCTGCTCAGCGGTCTGCTGATCGCGGTGGGCGCGCAGCTGGCCAACTTCGCCAGCCAGCGCCTGTTCCAGTCGGGCGGACTGGCCCAGCTGGAGCCCGCCGAGGCGGTGGTGCGGTGGCTGCCGCCGGTGACCGCGGTCGGCATGGTGGACTCGGCGAGCGAGGGCGCGTACGGGGTCGCCGCGGCCCAGCTGGCGCTCACCGTCGGCGCGCTGGTCCTGCTGCTCTGGTTCTGGGAGCGCAGCCTGACCAAGCTGATGGTCACACCGGACGGCTCGACGATCACGGCCGCCAAGCCGGAGAAGGACCGCGGCACGGGCGGCTTCTGGTCGCTGCTGCCGGCGGGCCGGACGGGCGCGGCCATGCAGCGGACCCTGCGCTACACGGTCCGCGACCCGAAGACGAAGTCGGCCTTCGTGACGGCGCTGGCGATCGGTCTGATCGTCCCGGTCTTCAACGCGCTGCAGGGCACGGGATCCATCTACCTGGTCTGCTTCGGCTCCGGAATGCTCGGCGTCCAGATGTACAACCAGTTCGGGCAGGACACCTCGGCGTTCTGGATGGTCGCGCAGACCATCTCCACCCGGCGCGACGCGTACGTGGAGCTGCGCGCCCGCGCCGCCGCGCTGGCCCTGGTCACCGTCCCGTACACGGTCTTCGTCACGGTGGTCACGGCCGCCCTGGTCGGCAACTGGTCCGGCTTCCCCGCGGCCTTGGGCCTGGCCCTGGCGCTGCTGGGCGGGATGCTCTGCACGGGGGCGATCGCCTCGGGCCGCTTCCCGTACTCCATCCCGTCGGAAGGCGCCTTCAAGAACGCCGCCCCGGGGCAGGGCGGCCTGGCCTGGATGAGCGTCTTCGGCGGCATGCTGGCGTCGGCGCTGATCTGCGCCCCGGTGATCGCCCTGACGATCTGGCTCAACGTGGCGGACCACCAGGACATCTCCTGGCTGCTGCTCCCGCTGGGCGCGGCCTGGGGCGCGCTGGCGACCTGGTCGGGCCTGCGCCTGTCGGCGCCGACGGTGGCACGGAGGCTGCCGGAGATCCTGGCCGCGGTGAGCAAGGGCTGACGCCGGCCCGACGGGGGTCACGGAGGGGACCGCGGTCAGGTTCGAGTGGAGGATCACGCCCCACTCGCCCCTGGCCGCGTGTAGCGTGGCGATCTTCGGGCGGCGTAGGCCCCCGGAGTCGTGAAGGTGAACGCCCATGACTGTTGGCGAACCGCCCGTCGTCTGGAGCCTGTCCCCCGCCGATGTCCGGGCGGGGTGGCGTGCGCTGTGGTGGAGCGCGGGGACCGACGGCGAGCTCGCCGTGATGCTGGTCCAGGAGCGCTACCTGAGCCGCGAGAAGTACCCGAGGGGCTGGATCGGCTGGCGCGTCCGGCGTCCGTTCGACGCGGAGCTGGTCGTCGTCTCGGGTCGGGGAGAGCGGCGTACACCGGTCCTCGGCATAGACATATGGCCCAGTCACCTGGCCCTCCTCCCGGAGTCCCGGTTTCTCGTCGTGTCAGGCCGTACGCACCGCGACGGGGAGGGCGCCTGGCGGAACAACGCCTTCGTGTACTCCCCCGAGGGGCGGCCGGAGGGCGCCTTCTGCGTCGGTGACGACATCCCGGCCCTGGTCACCGACCGCCGTGGGGGCATCTGGACCGCCTACGGCGATGAGGGCATCTACGGGGAGCACCCGGAGACCGCTGCCGGTCTGGCGGGCTGGAGCATCGACGGCGCGGCCACGTGGGCTCCGCGGGGACGGCTTCCCGTCTGGCCCCTGGAGGGCTGCACGGCCGCCACGGAAGGCGAGTCGGTCTGGCTGGTCTGGTACGGCCACGAGGGCACCTTCCTGAGCCGGATCACCCCCGCCACCGGCGAAGTCACGAGCTACCGCAGCCCGGTGAGGGACCCGGACGGGTTCGCCGTGCGCGGCAACCGTGCGGTCCTCACCAGCCGCGAGCACTACGAGCCCACCGTTACGGTGACCCGCGTCGAGTTGGCCGACGGCGGGTGCGTGGTCACCGGCGAGGAGCGGGTGGGCGTCCCCGGCCGGGTGGTCCTGCGGTGCGGCCAGGGACGTGACGGCACGCTGTGGCTGCGCGCCGGTGACAGCTGGGTGCGCATCGAGGCCTGAGCGGCCGCCGCACGGCTCAGATCTGAGCTGCCTTGATGCCGTCGAGGAAGGGTTCCAGGGCGGCGCGCCAGGCCGTCGGCTGGTCGTAGTGGAGGTAGTGGCCCGCGTCCGGGATTTCCGCGTACTGGCCGGCCGGGAGGACGCGGACCATTTCCTGGGCTTCGGCCCGGCCCAGTTCACCGTCCAGGCCGCGGACCACGAGGGCGGGGCAGCTGACTTGGGCCAGTTCCTCCCAGTGGGCGTCGTGGACCCAGGTCTCGCGGGCCGTCAGCATCTGGCGGCGGGAGAAGAGCGGGCGCCAGCCGTCCGCGGCCTCGTGCATGACCTCGGCGAAGAAGGCGCCTCGGCCGGGGTCGGGGCGCTCCACCCGGGGGTCGTCCTCGCCGAACCAGCGGCGGGCCGCGTCCTGGGTGGGGAAGGGCAGGGGCCAGCGGTGGAACCAGTCCTCCCACTCCTGCTGCGAGGCTTCGCCGAGGGCCGAGGCGCGCATGTCGCAGATGACCAGGGCTTCGACCAGGTCCGGGCGGCGGGCGGCGAGCTGCCAGGCGGTCAGGGCGCCCATGGAGTGGCCGATCAGCGTCACGGGGGCGAGGCCGAGCTGCTCGATGACGGCTTCGGCGTCGGCCACGAAGGCTTCCCGCGTGTACGGGCCGCCCGACGGGCGGTCGCTCTGGCCGTGGCCGCGCTGGTCGAGGGCGATGACGCGGCGGTGCTCGCCGAGCCAGCGCGCGGTACCGGCCCAGTGGAAGGCGCGGCCCATGAGCCCGTGGAGTAACAGCACCGCCGGGCGGGAGCCGGCCTCACCCGACGGCGGTTCGGCCGCCGCCGCCGGATGCGACTGCGGTTCGCGGAACTCCCAGGCGGCCAGGCGTACGCCGTCGGACCCTGTCACATCGATGCGCTGTACCACCGCAGATGCACCCCCTTCGCTCCCGGCCAGACTATCGAACCCGCATTCGAAAACAGGCTTCTCGCCGACAACACCGCTCTTTCGAGTGACCTTGCTCAAGGATTGACCGCCACTGCCGAGGGAGATCCTTTCAACAGGGAGGCGGGCCGCTCGGGGAAGACGGTCCGAAGGGGACGACCTTGAGAGCTCGGGGCTCCAGGTCACAAGGGGAGGACCGGTCCCGGCGCCGCGAGGCGCCGGGACCGCCCACACCAGGGCCGACCCGTACGGGCGGGATCCCCTACGACGTCAACGCTTCGCCACGAACACGTGAGAGGCCACATCCGCCTCCAGCTCGGCGGCTTCGCCGCCGCTGCCCACCAGCACACCACCCGGGGACGCGGTCACGCTCACCACCGAGCCGGGCTGCACGCCCGCCCGCCGCAGCGTGTACATCAGCTGGGCGTCCGTCTGGATCGGCTCCCCGATCCGGCGCACGACCACGGTCTTGCCGTCGGTGCCCGCGTCCAGCTCGGCCAGGCTGATCATGCCGTCCGCCAGGAACGGGTCCGCCTCGGCCTTCTCCCCCAGCTCCTCCAGGCCCGGGATCGGGTTCCCGTACGGCGACTCGGTCGGGTGGCGCAGCAGCTCCAGCACCCGCCGCTCCACCGCCTCGCTCATCACGTGCTCCCAGCGGCAGGCCTCGGCGTGCACCTGCTCCCACTCCAGGCCGATGACGTCGACGAGGAGGCATTCGGCGAGCCGGTGCTTGCGCATGACGCGCGTCGCCAGCCTCCGCCCCTCCTCCGTCAGCTCCAGGTGCCGGTCGCTGGCGACGGCCACCAGGCCGTCCCGCTCCATGCGCGCCACCGTCTGGCTCACCGTCGGTCCGCTCTGGTCGAGCCGCTCGGCGATACGGGCGCGCATGGGGACCACACCTTCCTCTTCCAGCTCAAGGATGGTGCGGAGATACATCTCCGTGGTGTCGATCAGTCCGGACATTCGTGCCCCTCGGATAGCGTGCGCTGGCCCTGTCCCCAATTCTGACGCATCAGGCCGACAACCGTCCCGTGCCGAGCGTCAAGCCCTGTCCCGGACATCTCCGCGTCGCCTTTCGTTCGGGATTGACGTTCGTATTGACAGGCCCTTGGTCCAGACCGCACGGTGAGCGGCGGACACGGACTCATCCCACCCCCGGAAGGCCATCGGCGTATGAGCGAGAGCAAGCTGGCCGGTCAGTTCTTCGACGCCGCCATCGGCCTGCTGGAGCGGGTCCGCGACGAGGAGGGCGTGCGGATCGCCGAGGCCGGCTCCCTCGTCGCCGACGCCGTCGCCGCCGGGAACCGGCTCTTCGCCTTCGGCGCCGGCCACTCCTCGCTCCCCGCCCAGGACGTCGTCTACCGGGCCGGCGGACTGGCCCTGATGAACTTCCTCGCCGTACCGGGCACGGCCGGCATCGACGTCATGCCGGCGACGCTGGGCAGCGCCCTGGAACGGGTCGACGGTCTCGCCGGCGCCGTCCTGGACAGCAGCCCCGCCTCCGACGGCGACGTCCTCGTGATCATCTCCCTCTCGGGGCGCAACGCCCTGCCGGTCGAGATGGCCATGAACGCCCGCGCCATCGGTCTCAATGTGATCGGCGTGACCTCGGTGGCGTACGCGACCGGGACCAAGTCACGGCACGTCTCGGGCACCTTCCTCAAGGACCACTGTGACGTCGTCCTCGACAGCAAGATCGCGGTCGGCGACGCCGAGCTGACCCTCGACGGCATCGAGGCGCCCTTCGCCCCCGCCTCCACCGTCGTGACCAGCGCGATCATGCAGGCGGTCATGGCGGCGGCCGCCGGCGAGCTCGCCGCCCGCGGCGTGGAGCCGCCGCTGCTGCGTTCGGGCAACGTCGACGGCGGCCACGAGTGGAACGGCCGCGTCATGCAGGAGTACGGCGACCGGATCTTCTTCCGCCACTAGGGCCATCAGCTGCCGGCGGTGGCGCGGGGCCGCGCGGCGAGGGCGGACCACCACACGGAGGCGAGCAGCAGCACGCCCGGGGCGATCCCGGCGACGGCCGCCACGGCCGAGGTTCCCGCGCCGGCCGCGCCGAGGAGCAGTCCGGCGGCGCCGCAGGCCGCCATCGCGGCCCCGAGCAGGCGCAGCGAGGCCTGCTGCCACGCGGCCGCGAGGCCGAAGAAGTGCAGTCCGACGACGAGCGCGATCCACCCCACCGTCAGCTGCGGGGCGTGGAGTACCCATTTCAGAACGACGATCCCGGCCAGCGCGGCGATCGCCTCGGCGGCCACCACCAGCCAGTAGCGCCGCCCGAAGGCCCTGCCGGCGGCGCTGTCGGCACCGGTGCGGTCCGCCGGGGGCCGTGGCGTGAGGAACAGGCCGACGAAGGCGGCCACGGCGAGCAGTCGCAGCGGGACGGCGAGCGGCGGCACGGCGCCGGCGTTCACCCCGATGAAGGCGAGGCCGAACGCGCCGCCGATGATCAAGCCCGTACGCCCCCGTGTCATGGCGCCCAGTGTGCCGGAATTCGATCATGGATTCCAAGCCCGGGGGCCGCCCCTGGCAAGGATCCGAGAGTCAGGCCCCGGCGGCTAAGGGATGTTCTGGGCCGCGAGGTCCAGGTCGGCCGCGATCCGGGCCGCGATCTCCTCCGCGTACGCCGCGTCCGCGCGCTCGAAGGCGGCCCGCGACGGCCCGCGCAGGAAGGTCAGCGCGCCCAGCGTCCGCCCCCGGCTGCGCAGCACCGTGCACAGCGCGTGCGCCGCGCCCTCCGGCCACTGGCGGGTCCGCGCCCACCGCGGGTCCGCCTCCCCGCGCGGGGCGCTACTGCGCACCGAGCCGATCCGGTCGAGCGCCTGCAGCGCCGGATGCCCGGCCTCGTACCGCACGGGGATCGACCCGGGCCCCGGCAGCGCGGGCGGCGCGACCGCGGACCGCACGAGCCTGCGCCGCTCGGGGCCGGCCGACAGGTCCAGTACGTCGAGCAGCCCGTGCTCGGCGAAGCCGGCGAGGGCGAAGTCCAGGCGCACGGCCGCGGCCTCGGCCGGATCCTCGCACTCGGCGGCGGCCCGCCCCGCGCGGTGCAGCTGGTGGGACCGGAAGCGCAGCTGCGCGGTGTCCAGCTGGGCCTGCCGGGCCTCGGTGACGTCCTGGAACAGCCAGCCGACCCCGAGCGGCACCGGCTCCTCCGCCAGCGGCGAGGCCAGCCGCAGGAATCCGCACCGCAGGCAGCGCCGCCGTACACCCTCCGCGGTGCGCACCGACACCCACAGCTCCACCGGCGCGGGCGGCGCCCCCTCCGCGAGCACGTGCTGGAGGGCGCCCTCCAGCTCCTCCACGCCCTGGACGAGCAGTTCCCCGAGCGGGCGGCCGAGCAGGGCGGTGCGCCCGGTCCCGAGGACGCGCGCGGCGTGCGCGTTGACCACGGCGGGCCGCAGGTCGACGTCCACGAGGACGACGCCCCACGCGGCGTCCTCCAGCAGGGCCTCGCTCAGCGCGATGGACCGTTCCAGGTCGATCTGCGCGTGCACCTCGCTGAAGGCGCAGTACACCCCGGCGGGTTTCCCGTCCGCGCCCGGCACCCCGGCCGACTGGGTGCGTACGAGGACGCGCCCGCCGTCCTTGGTCAGCAGCGCGAACTCGTGCACCTGCCGGCCGGGCACGTCCTGGGCGGCCATGAGTCTGTCCTGCACGTCCTGCGCGTCGGCGGCGCGCACCGCCCATCCCTCGAAGCCCTTGCGCCCCACGGCCTCGGCGGCGGACCAGCCCAGGATCCGCTCGGCCTCGCGGTTCCAGTGGGTGATCACGCCGTCGGCGTCGAACGCGCACAAGGCGGCGTCCATCCCGTCCAGCAGCGCTGCGAGCAGATCGTCGTCGGTCTCGTTACGTCCGAAAGCACTCACCCGGCACCCCCCGCAGGTGTTCGCGTGTGCGGCACGTCAGATCATTGAACTGGAACGTGACGCAGCCCACACCGCTTTCCACGGATTGGGTACACGAAATAAACGGTTGTGGCCCCGGGGACACCTGCCTAGGCTCTGACCTACACGAGAAGGGAGGTGGTTCCCGCAATGTACGGAAACCGGACGCGTGAGGTGGCTGCGGGCTAAGCGCCCGTCGTCGCACGCACCCAGTGCGGTGCCCGGCGGAACGCCTGGCGCCAATCCACAGCAGTCACCCGACCCGCGGGCTCGCCGGTACGTCCGGCCGGCTTCTCCCACTGCAGGGGAGAGACCCGAGCCCGCGGGTCGTCTGCTTTTGCGGGCTACGGGGCTACGGGCAGAGACGCTCGACGCGCCACTCCTCGGACTCCGCGCCCT
This sequence comes from Streptomyces sp. NBC_00190, assembly GCF_036203305.1. Taxonomy (GTDB): domain Bacteria; phylum Actinomycetota; class Actinomycetes; order Streptomycetales; family Streptomycetaceae; genus Streptomyces. The sequence continues at coordinate 3,676,214 of NZ_CP108131.1, forward strand.
CCCGGACGTACCGCAGGCGGTCATGGAGGCGGTTCTCGTGGCCCTGCCAGAACTCCACCTCGTGGGGGGTGACCCGGATGCCGCCCCACTGCGGCGGGACCGGGACCTGCTCGCCCTCCGGGTAGCGGGCGGCGAGCTCGGCGTAGCGGCGGTCCAGCTCCGCGCGGGAGCCGATCACCGTGGACTGCTCGCTGGCCCAGGCCCCCAGCTGCGAGCCGTGCGGGCGGGAGCGGAAGTACGCCGCCGTCTCGTCGCGGCCGATACGGGCGGCCGTGCCGGTGACGACGACCTGGCGGGCGATGGGGTGCCAGGGGAACAGCAGGGCGACGTGCGGGTTCTCTGCGAGCTCGCGGCCCTTGCGGGATCCGTAGTTGGTGAAGAAGACGAAACCCCGCTCGTCGAACTGCTTGAGCAGCACCGTACGGGAGCTGGGGCGGCCGTCGGCGGTCGCCGTCGAGACGATCATCGCGTTCGCTTCGAAGACGTGCGCGTCGGCGGCCTGCTGGAACCACCGGGCGAACTGCCGCAGCGGATCCTCGGCGAGGCTCTCCTCCTCGACGATCTGCGAGCGGTACTGCTTGCGCATGGTGGCGGGGTCAAGGTCCTGGTCGGTCACCCGGGCCATCCTGCCGCAGCCAGACCATCGACGGTGTGCCGTATGTCACGCTTCCGCAGTTCATCCGGAACGGACAAAATCTTGGGGCCGGTCCGAAGGTCCCCGCACGGATGACCATCGGCCGTGCCGGGCATCAACGGGGATGACCGCGCCGGACCGCGAATCACGCCGGGAGCCGCGCGTGTTCGCACTATCTGAGGAGCCGCCTGATGTCCGACTTCGTACCCGGGCTCGAAGGGGTCGTCGCGTTCGAGACGGAGATCGCCGAACCGGACAAGGAAGGCGGTGCGCTCCGCTACCGCGGAGTAGACATCGAGGACCTCGTCGGTCACGTCTCCTTCGGGAACGTCTGGGGTCTGCTGGTCGACGGTGCTTTCAACCCCGGCCTGCCCGCCGCCGAGCCCTTCCCCATCCCGGTCCACTCCGGCGACATCCGCGTCGACGTACAGTCCGCGCTCGCCATGCTCGCCCCCGTGTGGGGTCTGAAACCGCTCCTGGACATCGACGAGCGCACCGCGCGCGACGATCTCGCGCGGGCGGCCGTCATGGCGCTCTCGTACGTCGCCCAGTCCGCCCGCGGCCAGGGCCTGCCGATGGTGCCGCAGCGGGAGATCGACAAGGCCGAGTCCGTCGTCGAGCGGTTCATGATCCGCTGGCGGGGCGAGCCGGACCCCAAGCACGTCAAGGCCGTCGACGCGTACTGGACCTCGGCCGCCGAGCACGGCATGAACGCCTCCACGTTCACCGCGCGGGTGATCGCTTCGACCGGTGCGGACGTGGCGGCCGCGCTGTCCGGCGCCGTCGGCGCGATGTCCGGGCCGCTGCACGGCGGGGCGCCGTCCCGCGTCCTCGGCATGATCGAGGAGATCGAGCGCACCGGCGACGCCGTGGCGTACGTGAAGAAGGCCCTGGACAAGGGCGAGCGGCTGATGGGCTTCGGGCACCGCGTCTACCGGGCCGAGGACCCGCGTGCGCGCGTGCTGCGGCGTACCGCGAAGGAGCTGGACGCGCCGCGCTACGAGGTGGCCGCCGCGCTGGAGAAGGCCGCGCTGGAGGAGCTGCACGCGCGCCGTCCCGACCGGGTGCTGGCCACCAATGTGGAGTTCTGGGCGGCGATCATGCTGGACTTCGCGGAGGTGCCGGCGCACATGTTCACCTCGATGTTCAGCTGCGCCCGTACCGCCGGCTGGTCGGCGCACATCCTGGAGCAGAAGCGCACGGGCCGCCTGGTGCGTCCGTCGGCCCGCTACATCGGGCCGGGGCGGCGCGACCCCCGCGACATCGTGGGCTACGCGGACATCGCCGAGACGGCCTGATCGCCTCTCGCACGCCAGGGCGTCGCATCCCGGTTCGTCCGGGGTGCGACGCCCTTCGCGTTCTCGTACTCGCGTTCAGCCCAGGGCCGCGTCCAGGATGCGGGCCCACTGGGCGACCACGCGTGCGCGCCGGGCCGTGTCGTCGGTGAGGACATTGGCCAGGCCGAGGCCGCGGGCCATGTCGAGGAGGCCCTGCACGGTCTCGCGTACGCCCGGAACGGACTCGTCGGCGCCCAGCAGTTCGACGGCGATCCGGTGGGTCTCGCGGCCGACGCGGGCCTCCAGTTCGGTGACCCGGGGGCGCAGCTGCTCCTCGTTGGAGGCGGCCACCCACAGCTGGAGCGCGGCCCGGAAGAGAGTGCCCGTGTACAGGTCCACGAGCGCCTCCACCACGGAGGCGCGGGCGGCGGGACCGGCGTGGAAGAGCTCGCGCAGGGCCGTGGACCGCTCCTCGGCGACGTACTCGACGGCCGCGGTGAAGAGGTCCTCGCGGGTCGGGAAGTGGTGCTGGGCCGCGCCGCGCGAGACGCCGGCGCGTTCGGCGACGACGGAGACGGTGGAGCCGGCCCAGCCGTGTTCGGCCAGGCAGGAGACGGCGGCCTCCAGGAGGTGCCGGCGGGTGACGCGGCTGCGGGCCTGCTTCGGCCCGTGCGTGGAGCCCTGCTTCGGGCTGGTCACAGCGACCACGACGGGTCCCGGCGCTCGAAGCGGGCGGTGATTCCCTCGCGGGCCTCGGCGGAGGCGAAGAGTTCCGCGGACAGCTCCGTCAGGCGGGCGCCGTCGCGCTCCAGGGCCTCGCGTACGGAGGCGGCGGTCAGCGCCTTGGTGGCGGCCAGGCCCTGCGGGGAGGCCTTGCGCAGGCCGGCGAGGACGGGCTCCAGGGCCTCGTCGACGTCGTCGGCGTGCAGGGTCAGCAGGCCGATCCGGGTGGCTTCGGCGGCGTCGAAGCGCTCGGCGGTGAGGAAGTAGCGGGCGGCGGCGCGCGGGTCGAGGCGCGGGAGCAGCGGCATGGAGATCACGGCGGGCGCGAGGCCGAGGTGGGTCTCGGTGAAGGCGTACGAGGACTGCGGTCCGGCGGCGGCGATGTCGCAGACGCCGAGCAGCCCGAGGCCGCCGGCCCGGACGTGGCCGGTGACGCGGGCGACGACCGGCTTGGGCAGTTCGGCGATCTCCCGGAGCAGGGCCACGAAGTCGGCCGGGGCGGACGGGGACTTGAGGTCGGCGCCCGCGCAGAAGGTGGTGCCGGTGTGGGTGAGGACGAGGGCGCGGACCGCCGGGTCCGCGGCGGCGGTGGCGAGGGCGGCGCGGAGGTCTGCGACGAGGGCTTCGGACAGCGCGTTGCGGTTGGCCGGGGAGTCCAGGGTGAGCGTGGCTACGCCGGTCGCTTGCGCGGCGTGCACGAGTGGGGGCATGTCTCCTCCGGAGCGGGGTGTGCGGAACGGGGCGGGGTCTCCCGGGGGAGGGTATGCGGCCTTGGCAAGGTTGGTCCCTGCCGGGGGCTTGGCGGGGTGGGGCTCGGCTGCGCCGGTCCCCCCCCCGGGGTTTGGCCCGGCTGCGCGGGGCCGTGGCCGGGGCCGGGGTGGGGTGTCGGCCGGGACTGCATGATGTATGGCGCCCCAGGCCTTGCTTCGGGCCTGACGGGCCTGGCACGCGCCACAAATCACGTTTTACGTCCCGGCCGACACCCCACCCCGTCCCCGTCCAAGCCGTCGGGCCCGGACCCTGCTCGCCTTAGTAGGACTTGGGGAGGCCCAGGGTCTGGTGGGAGACGAAGTTGAGGATCATCTCGCGGCTGACCGGGGCGATACGGGCCACGCGGGCGGCGGTGATCAAGGAGGCCAGGCCGTATTCGCGGGTGAGGCCGTTGCCCCCGAGGGTGTGGACGGACTGGTCCACCGCGCGCACGCAGGCCTCGGCGGCGGCGTACTTGGCCATGTTCGCGGCCTCGCCCGCGCCCATGTCGTCGCCCGCGTCGTAGAGATGGGCGGCCTTCTGCATCATCAGGCGGGCCAGTTCCAGCTCGATGTGGGCTGCGGCCAGCGGGTGTGCCACGGCCTGGTGGGCGCCGATGGGGTCCTTCCAGACCTGGCGGGTCTTGGCGTAGTCGACGGCCTTGGCGAGGGCGTAGCGGCCCATGCCGATGGCGAAGGCGGCGGTCATGATGCGTTCGGGGTTGAGTCCGGCGAAGAGCTGGAGGAGGCCCGCGTCCTCTTCGCCGACCAGGGCGTCGGCGGGCAGCCGTACCTCGTCCAGGGCCAGTTCGAACTGCTTCTCCGCCGCCTGGAGTTCCATGTCGATCGGCGAGTGCGTGAAGCCGGGGGCATCCCTGGGGACGATGAACAGGCACGGCTTGAGACGGCCGGTGCGGGCGTCTTCGGTGCGGCCGACGATGAGGGTGGCGTCGGCGATGTCGACGCCGGAGATGAAGACCTTGCGGCCGGTGAGGATCCAGTCGTCGCCGTCGCGGCGGGCGGTCGTGGTGATGCGGTGGGAGTTGGAGCCGGCGTCGGGTTCGGTGATGCCGAAGGCCATGGTGCGGCTGCCGTCGGCGAGGCCCGGGAGCCAGGACCGCTTCTGGTCCTCGGTGCCGAAGCGGGAGATGACCGTGCCGCAGATGGCGGGTGAGACGACCATCATGAGGAGGGGGCAGCCCGCGGCCCCGAGCTCTTCGAGGACGATGGACAGTTCGGTGATGCCGCCGCCACCGCCGCCGTACTCCTCGGGCAGGCTGACGCCGAGATAGCCGAGCTTGGCGGCGTCGGCCCACAGCTCGTCGGGGTGGCCGCCCTCGCGGGCGAGGCCGGCGAGGTAGGCGCGGCCGTACTTCTGGCCGAGGGCGGCGACCGCCGTACGCAGGGCCTTGTGCTCTTCGGTTTCGATGACGGGGCTCATGATTGCGGTGCCTCCTGTGCTTCCTGGACTACGGCGAGCAGGGCGCCGAACTCGACCTGTTGGCCGGTGGCGGCGTGGAGCGCGGTGAGCGTGCCGGAGGCGGGAGCGAGGATGCGGTGCTCCATTTTCATGGCCTCCAGCCAGAGCAGGGGCTGCCCGGCGGTGACGGGGCTGCCGGGAGCGAGGCCCTCGGCGAGGCGGACCACGGTGCCGGGCATGGGGGCGAGCAGGGAGCCCGGTTCGGTGCGGTCCTGGGGGTCGGTGAACCGGGGGACGACGGTGAGGGTGTGGGATCCGCAGAGCGTCGAGTCGACGTAGACCTCACCCTTGTTCGAATTTTGTTTCACGTGGAACACGCGGCGGATTCCCTCGACTTCGAGGGTGACGAGGGTGGGACTCGCGGCCAGGACCCGAACTCCCGGGTGGTCCACGGGGTGGTAGCGGACTGTGTACTCGGTGGCCGCGGTGCCGGCCGCCGTGTAGCGGCGCGTCTGGGGCTGGGAGCGGACGTTGCGCCAGCCGCCGAGGCGGGCGGCGAGTGGAGCGTCGGGGGCCGGGGCGGCCTGGGCGAGCGCCGCGGCCAGGGCGGACAGGGTGGCGTCCGGGGCCTCCTCGGTGAGGGCTGTGAGGTGGCGTTCGTAGAAACCGGTGTCGAGCTGTCCGGCGGTGAACTCCGGGTGGCGCAGCGAGCGTACGAGGAGCTCGCGGTTGGTGGTGAGCCCGTGGATGCGGGCTCCGGCGAGTGCGTGGGCGAGGGCGCGTACGGCCTCGGCACGGGTGGGGGCGTGGGCGACGACCTTGGCGAGCATGGGGTCGTAGTGGATGCCGACGGTGTCCCCGTCGGTGAAGCCGGTGTCCACGCGGACCTCACCGGGGACGGCGAGGGTATGCAGCACTCCGGTCTGGGGGCGCCAGTCCTGGGCCGGGTCCTCGGCGTAGAGGCGGGCCTCCACGGCGTGGCCGGTGGGCGGTGGCGGGGTCAGGGGCAGGGCCGCGCCCTCGGCGACGCGCAGCTGGAGGGCGACGAGGTCGAGACCGAAGACGGCTTCGGTGACGGGGTGTTCGACCTGGAGCCGGGTGTTCATCTCCAGGAAGTACGGGCGCCCGTCGGCGGTGACGAGGAACTCGACGGTGCCCGCGCCCCGGTAGGAGACGGCGCGGGCGGCGGCGACGGCGGCCTCGTGCAGGCTCTCGCGCAGGCGGTCCGGCAGGCCCGGCGCCGGGGCCTCTTCGATGACCTTCTGGTGGCGCCGCTGGAGGGAGCAGTCGCGGGTGCCCAGCGCCCAGACGGTGCCGTGGGCGTCGGCGAGGATCTGCACCTCGACGTGGCGGCCGCGCTCCACGTAGGGCTCGGCGAAGACCTCGCCGTCGCCGAAGGCGGAGCGGGCCTCGGCGGAGGCGGCTTCCAGTTCCTCCTTGAGGGCGTCGAGATCGCGGACGACGCGCATCCCGCGGCCGCCGCCCCCGGCCGCGGCCTTCAGGAGGAGGGGCAGGTCGGCGGTGGTGGCGGTGGCCGGGTCGACGGGGTCGAGGAGCGGGACCCCGGCGGCGCGCATCAGCTCCTTCGCACGGGTCTTGGAGGCCATGGCCTCGATGGCCTCGGGCGGCGGGCCGATCCAGGTCAGCCCGGCGGCCTGGACCTCGCGGGCGAAGCGGGCGTTCTCGGAGAGGAAGCCGTAGCCGGGGTGGACGGCGTCGGCCCCGGCGGCGAGGGCCGCCTTGATGATCAGGTCGCCGCGCAGGTAGGTGTCGGCGGGGGCCGCGCCGGGGAGGCGTACGGCCGCGTCGGCGGTGCGGACGTGGAGGGCGTCGGCGTCCGGGTCGGAGTGGACGGCCACGGTGGCCAGGCCCAGGGCCTGGGCGGTGCGGAAGACGCGGACGGCGATCTCGCCGCGGTTGGCCACCAGTACGGCCGAAAGGGGGGTGCTGGGCAGGGTCATGTGAGGGCTCACATCCGGAAGACGCCGAAGCCGCCGCGGGCGCCCTCGACGGGGGCGTTGTGGACGGCCGACAAGCACAGGCCGAGGACGGTGCGGGTGTCACGCGGGTCGATGACCCCGTCGTCGTACAGCCGTCCGGACAGGAACATCGGCAGGGACTCGGACTCGATCTGCGCCTCGACGAAGGCGCGCATCCCGGCGTCCGCCTCCTCGTCGTACGGCTGCCCCTTCGCGGCGGCGGACTGCCTCGACACGATGGACAGCACCCCCGCGAGCTGCTGCGGGCCCATGACGGCGGACTTGGCGCTGGGCCAGGCGAAGAGGAAGCGGGGCTCGTAGGCGCGCCCGCACATGCCGTAGTGGCCGGCGCCGTAGCTCGCGCCGATCAGGACGGAGAGGTGGGGGACGCGCGAGTTGGACACCGCGTTGATCATCATCGAGCCGTGCTTGATGATGCCGCCCTGCTCGTACTCCTTGCCGACCATGTAGCCGGTGGTGTTGTGGAGGAAGAGCAGGGGGATGTCGCGCTGGTTGGCGAGCTGGATGAACTGGGCGGCCTTCTGCGACTCGGCGCTGAACAGCACGCCCTGGGCGTTGGCGAGGATGCCGACCGGGTAGCCGTGGAGGGTGGCCCAGCCGGTGACGAGGCTGGTGCCGTAGAGGGGCTTGAACTCGTCGAAGTCGGAGGCGTCGACGATGCGGGCGATGACCTCACGGGGGTCGAAGGGCGTCTTGAGGTCGGGCGGGACGATCCCGAGGAGCTCCTCGGGGTCGTAGAGGGGCTCGTCGGCCTTCGGCGGGTCCGCGTGCGGCTTGCGGTGGTTCAGGCGGGCGACGACGCGGCGGGCCTGGCGGATCGCGTCGTGCTCGTCGAGGGCGTAGTAGTCGGCGAGGCCGGAGGTGCGGGCGTGCATGTCGGCGCCGCCCAGGGACTCGTCGTCGCTCTCCTCGCCGGTGGCCATCTTGACCAGTGGCGGGCCGCCGAGGAACACCTTGGAACGGTCCTTGATCATGATGGTGTGGTCGGACATGCCGGGGATGTACGCGCCTCCGGCGGTGGAGTTGCCGAAGACGACGGCGACGGTCGGGATCCCCTCGGCCGAGAGCCGGGTGAGGTCGCGGAAGATCGCGCCGCCCGGGATGAAGATCTCCTTCTGGGAGGGCAGGTCGGCGCCGCCGGACTCCACGAGGCTGATGCAGGGCAGGCGGTTCTGCCGGGCGATCTCGTTGGCCCGCAGGGCCTTCTTCAGGGTCCAGGGGTTGCTGGCGCCGCCGCGGACGGTGGGGTCGTTGGCGGTGACCAGGCATTCGACGCCCTCGACCGTGCCGATGCCGGTGACCATGGAGGCGCCGACGGGGTAGTCGCTGCCCCAGGCGGCGAGCGGGGACAGCTCCAGGAACGGGGTGTCCGGGTCGAGGAGCAGTTCGACGCGTTCGCGGGCCAGGAGCTTGCCGCGGGTCTTGTGGCGGGCGGTGTACTTCTCACCGCCGCCCGCGAGGGCCTTGGCGTGTTCGGCGTCGAGCGCGGCCAGGCGCTCCAGCGCGGCGGTACGGGCCTGCGCGTGCTCGGGGGCGTGGGGGTCGACGGTGGTGCCGAGGCGGGTCATGAGCCGGTCCCCTCCGGGGCGGGTGTGGGCAGCAGGTGGGACGGGATGTCGAGGTGGCGGGCGCGGAGCCATTCGCCGAGGGCCTTGGCCTGGGGGTCGAAGCGGTGGCCGGAGGCGACCCCGTCGCCGAGGAGGCCGGTGACGGTGAAGTTCAGGGCGCGCAGCCGGGGCAGCGCGTGGCGGGTGACGGGCAGGTCCCGGGCTTCGGGGAGCAGCTCCCGCAACAGCTCGACGGTGAGGGTGCGTTCGAGCCAGGCCCAGGCGGCGTCGGACTCGACCCACACCCCGACGTTGGCGTCACCGCCCTTGTCGCCGCTGCGGGCCCCGGCCACCGCGCCGAGGGGGGCGCGGGTGGTGGGCCCCTCGGGGCTCTCCCCCGCGCCGGCCCCTCCCGGAACCGTTGCTCCGCCCCCGGCCCCCCGCGCCTCATACGCCGGCGGGGCTGTTCGAGGCGCCGCCGGGACGGGTACGCGGGTGCCGTCCGGGAGGACAGCCGCGTGGGGGACGTCCGACGCCGGGACCAGGGCCGAGGTGAAGACCCCGTACGGCTGGGCCGGGCCGGGCGGGGCGGTGACGTGGAACCCCGGGTAGCTGGCCAGGGCGAGTTCGATCGCCGCCGAGGTCAGGCCGCGGCCCACGCGGTCCGGGGACGGGTCGCGGACCACCAGGCGCAGGAGGGCGCTGGCCGTCTCCTCCGTCGGGGCGTCCTCGTGGTCCGTGCGGGACAGGGTCCACGCGGCGTCGGCCACGCCCTCCAGGGCGTCGGAGAGCTGGGCGCGGACGAGCTGCGCCTTCGCCTCGACGTCCAGGCCGGTCAGGACGAAGACCACCTCGTTGCGCCAGCCGCCGATGCGGGTGACGCCCACCTTGAGGGAGGTCGGGGGAGCCTCTCCGCGCACACCCGTGACGCGGACGCGGTCGGTGTCCTCCTCGGTCAGCCGGACCGTGTCCAGGCGGGCCGTCACGTCCGGGCCGAGATAGCGGACGCCTTGGGTCTCGTAGAGGAGTTGGGCCGTGACCGTGCCGGTGGTGACGGCCCCGCCCGTGCCCGGGTGCTTGGTGATCACCGAGGAGCCGTCCTCGGAGATCTCCGCGAGGGGGAAGCCCGGGCGGCGGACGTCGTGCGCGGTGAAGAAGGAGTAGTTCCCGCCGGTGGCCTGGGTCCCGCACTCCAGGACGTGGCCCGCGACCACCGCGCCGGCCAGCCGGTCGTAGTCGTCCGGCGCCCAGTCGAACCACCAGGCCGCAGGGCCGCTGACCAGCGCCGCGTCCGTGACCCGGCCGGTCACGATCACGTCCGCGCCCGCCCGCAGGCAGGCGGTGATCCCGGCGCCGCCGAGGTAGGCGTTGGCGGTGAGCGCCCCTTCCCCGTACGGCATCAGGTCGTCGCCCTCGACGTGCGCGACGCGGACGGGCACCCCCGCCTCGGCCGCCAGCGCCCGTACGGCGTCGGCCAGTCCGGCCGGGTTCAGGCCGCCGGCGTTCGCGACGATCCGTACGCCGCGTTCGTGCGCGAGCCCGAGCCCCTCCTCCAGCTGCCGCAGGAAGGTCTTGGCGTAGCCGAGGTCCGGGTTCTCCAGGCGGTCGCGGCCGAGGATCAGCATGGTCAGCTCGGCCAGGTAGTCCCCGGTCACCACGTCCAGCTCGCCGCCGGTCAGCATCTCGCGCAGGGCGTCGAAGCGGTCCCCGTAGAAGCCGGACGCGTTGCCGACGCGCAGCGGACGGCGGGTCACCGCGAGGCTCCCGGCTCGCGGCCGGGGCCCGCCGGGCCCGCGAAGGCCTGGGCGATGCCGAGCCAGCGGTCCGCGTCGCCGCCGGTCGCCGACAGGGCCAGGTCGGCGCGGTGGGCCCGCTGGGTCACCAGGAGGCAGAAGTCGAGCGCCGGGCCCGTGATCCGCTGCGGGGCGTCCGGCGGGCCGTACGCCCACACGTCCGTGCCGTCGGGGGCCGTCAGCTCCACCCGGAACTCCTCGGCGGGCGCGTCCAGTCCGTGTACGGCGTAGGCGTAGTCGCGGGCCCGTACACCGATCCGGGCCACGTGCCGCAGCCGGGCGGTCGGGGTGCGGCGGACACCGAGCGCGTCGGCGACGTCCTGGCCGTGCGCCCAGGTCTCCATGAGCCGGGCGCTGGCCATGGAGGCGGCCTTCATCGGCGGCCCGTACCAGGGGAAGCGGGTGTCGGGCGAGGCCCCGGCGAGGGCTTCGCCGAGGGCGCCGCGCGTGGAGCGCCAGCGGGCGAGCAGCTCGGCGGGTGGCAGCCCCGCGCCCTCCTCCGCGCCTTCGTCGACGAACGAGTCGGGGGCCTTCAGGGCCTCCTCGGTCATGCGGCCGAAGCCGTCGGCGTCGGTGAGGGAGATCAGTGCGGCCCGGTCCGTCCAGTGCAGGTGGGCGATCTGGTGGGCGACGCTCCAGCCCGGCGCGGGGGTGGGCCGGGCCCAGTCGGACACCGGCAACTCCGCAACCAGGGCGTCCAGTTCAAGACCCTCCTCGCGCAGATCGGCGAAGACGGCGGCAGCGGCTGCGGCAGTGGCATCGACGGCGGACGGATCGGGCACGGTGTGCTCCCCTCTCGGCGTGAGGGGAAGACTGGCAGCCTCCGCGAAAACAATCAAGCATGCTTGCATGATTTGATCGGAGGGCGGCGCGTTCCCGCCACCCCCGCCAACCCGGCTCCGGGCAAAGGAAGTTGACGCCGACCACGAACGGGGCTGGTCTCGCGCCGCCGTCCCCGCCCGGTCCGCAGGGGGCGATTCAGGCCGTAAGCCGGAAACTCGCGAAACGTCACCGGATGTCCCGTCGATACTGGACGTTCCGCTCCGGGCCCGGGCGAACACGCGACCACGATCGCGCTCGCAAGCACGTTCATGTCACTCGACGCAGACGACGAAGAGGATGAGCAGACGTGACCCAAGCCGCCCGAACCCCCTTCTCCCTCTATCCCGAACTCGACGCGACCGCCCTCGGCGCCTTCGTCACCGCCCTGGAGAGCGGCGACGTCACCGGCCTCGCCCCCGCCCGCGCCGCCGAGGTCGCCGAGCTCCGCTCCGTCGCCGTCTTCACCCGTGGCAAGGTGACCGGCGCCGACGGGGACCTGCTCGACGCCGCGCTCTGGCGCCACACCGGGATCCAGCCGCGCCCGCTGATCGTGATGCCCTCGCCCTGGACCAGCCTGGGCTGGCTCGTCTACGCCGTCCAGGCCACCGTCTTCGCGGCCCGCGGCTACAACGTCCTCGCCTACACCACCCGCGGCTTCGCCGCCTCCGAGGGCCAGGTGGAGGTGGCGGGCGCGCTCGACGTCGCCGACGGCAGCCGTGCCCTGGACCACCTCGTCGAGCGCAGTGCCGGGCCGGTGACGGGGATCGGCTTCCTCGGGGACTCGTACGGCTCGGGCATCAGCCAGCTGGTCGCCGCGCACGACACCCGGGTCGACGCGGTGGTCGCGCTCAGCAGCTGGGGCGATCTCGGGGAGGCGTTCTACGAGAACTCCACGCGCCACGTCGAGGCCGTACGGGCCCTGCTCAAGGCCGCCGAGAAGGCGCGGCTGAGCCCGCAGACGCAGAGCGTCTTCGACAACGTCCTCGCCGGCCGCGACGTCCCGGGCACCCTGGCCTGGGCGGAGCCGCGCTCGCCCTTCACGCACATCAAGGAGCTCAACCGGCGCGAGGTGCCGGTCTTCTACGCGCACGCCTGGCACGAGACGCTCTTCCCGCCCAACCAGACCCTGAAGATGTTCAACGAGCTGACCGGCCCCAAGCGCCTGGTCCTGTCCATCGGCGACCATTCCGGGCCCGAGTCGTCCGGCATGTTCGGCCTGCCCAACCGGATCTGGACGGACGCCCACCGCTGGTTCGACCACCACCTCAAGGGCGTCGACAACGGCATCGCCGACGAGGGCCAGGTGCTCAGCGAGGTGATGTGGAGCAAGACCCTCGAACCTCGCCCGACCTGGCCCTCCCTCACCGAGCACATACACCGGCTGCACCTGGCGGGCGGCGGGGAACTGGCGGAGGAGCCGGAGGCCGGCTGGACGGCGACCGTGGTGTGCGGGGTGGACACCACGGCGACCGTCGCCGACGCGGTCGTCACGGCCGGATACGCGGAGATGGCCGGCCGGCCGAAGGTCTACCCGACGGACGACATCGACCGCTCCGTCGCCGCGGTGTGGGCATCGGCCCCGGCCGCGGAGACCACCCGGCTGCGCGGCACACCAAAGCTGCGCGTGACGTACCGGGCGGCCAACCCCGGGTCCACCTTCGTCGCCTACCTCCTCGACGTGGCGCCCGACGGCTCGGCCCACATCGTCACGCACGCCCCGTACTCCGACCTCGAATCCGCGCCCGACAGCCTGATCAGAGCGGAGATCGAGCTCCAGGCCACGGCGTACGACGTCCAGCGCGGCAACCGGCTGATGCTGGTGATCGACGCCCGCGACCCCTTCTACGGCGACGCCAACCTGCCGCGCGCGACGCTGGCGTTCACCTCACCGGAGCAGACGCCCTCGTACCTGGACCTGCCCCTCGGATAGGGCGGCGCCCCACCCCGGCGCCCCACCCCGGCGCCGGCCCCGCCGGCCGGTCCCCTGGCCGGCGGGGCCCCTGGCCGGCGGGCCCTTCACCGGCCCGGCCTCAGGGTCGCCGGGTGAGGTCCATCGTCCAGTTGTGCAGCCAGCTGTCGCCCCCGTCGGCCGAGAAGAACTGTTCCCAGCGCGGGGAGCCGGAGCTGGTCCGCGACCACACGAACCGCACCCGCACCGCCTTCCCGTCGTGTGTGTCCACGCCCTCGAAGACTCCCCGGCCACCCTCGAACCGGCCCACGACGGGCGGGAAGAGCGTCCCGGTGGCGGGCCCGGACACCCCGCGGACCTACCGATCCTGTCGGTCCGGGAGACGCCGGACGTCGCGGACCTCCCGGAGGGCTTCGACCTGGCGTCGCACTGGCGGCGGACCCAGGCCGACTTCCACGCGCGGCTCCACCCGGAGGAGGCGTTGGTCCGCCTCTCCGCGCGCGGCGCGGCGCGGCTGACCGGTGCGCAGGCCCGCGCCCTGACGGCCACCGGGGAGCCGGATCCGGAGCTGCCGGGGTGGACCCGGGCGGTCCTCCCGATCGAGTCGGCGGACCACGCGGAGGCCCAGTTCCTGGCCCTGGCCACGGAGGCGGAGGTCCTCTCCCCGCCCGGACTCCGCACCCGCATCGGAGCCACTCTCGCGGCGATGACGGCCCGCTACGCCGACGGGCCTAGGGTCGGGGACACCGACGCAGGAGGGGCACCGTGGCGAACGAGACCGAGACCGACAGCGCGGCCGGGACCGGGACCGCGATCGTGATCGCGCAGACGACCGTCGACGACGAGCTCAAGGCGAGGGAACTGGCGCGGCGCGCCGTGGAACTGCGGCTGGCGGCCTGCGCGCACATCGACCCGCCCGTCACCGCCGTCTACCGGTGGAAGGGGAGCGTGGAGAGCGCCACGGAGTGGCGCGTCTCCTACAGGACGACGCGAGAGCGGCTGCCCGCCCTCGCCGAGTGGGTCGGGGCGGAACACGCCTATGACGTGCCGGAGTGGATCGTGCTCCCCGTCACCACCGGCTCCGCCGCGTACCTCGCGTGGGTCGCCGCGGAGACCGCCCCCGAGTAGGCGGCCGCTCCGGTACCGGGCGTCAGCAGACCTTGCCCGGCGCGGCCCCGGCCGTCGCCCGCAGGAGGTCGCGCAGGAGGCCGAAGTCGATGCCGTCCGTGCGGCGGAAGCGGAGGCAGCTCTTGCCCATGTCGTGGGCGGCCAGCCGGTCCGCGAAGGCGTCGCGGATGTCCGTACGCATCAGGTAGAAGGAGACGTACTGCTTCTGGTTCGCCCAGGCGATCTCCGCGGCCTCCTCGCCGGGCCGCACGTACGCGGGCATGCCGTACGCGATGACCTCCGCGAAGCCCGGCAGTTCCGCCAGGCACAGCTCCCGCAGCCTGGTCAGGGCCGGGCGGCGGGCCTCCGGGACACCGGCCAGGTACGTGGCGGCGTCCATCAGGCTGCCTGCTTCCGGGTCTGCGAGCGGACCGCGCCCATGCTGGCCGCGATCACCAGCGCGATGGCCACCGCGTCCAGGGCGGACATGGCCTGGTTCAGCACGAGGAAGCCCGCGGTGGCCGCGATGGCCGGCTCCAGGCTCATCAGGATCGCGAAGGTCGGCGCCGGGAGCCGCCGCAGGGCCAGGAGTTCCAGGGTGTACGGGAGCACGGAGGACAGCACGGCCACGCCGGCACCCAGCGCGAGGGTGCTCGGGACCAGCAGGTCGGAGCCGGCTTCGACGATGCCCAGCGGCAGCGAGAGCACCGCGGCCACCGCCATCGCCAGGGCCAGGCCGTCGGCCTGCGGGAAGCGGCGGCCCGTACGCGCGCTGAACACGATGTACGCCGCCCACATCGCGCCCGCCCCGAGCGCGAAGGCCGCGCCCAGCGGGTCGAGGCCGCCGAAGCCGCCCCCGCCGTGGCTGGACAGCAGCACGACACCGGCCAGGGCCAGGCCCGCCCACAGCAAGTTCACCAGGCGCCGGGAGACGACGACCGAGAGGGCGAGCGGCCCCAGCACCTCGAGCGTGACGGCCGGGCCGAGCGGGATGCGGTCGATGGCCTGGTAGAAGAGGCCGTTCATGCCCGCCATGGCCACTCCGAAGGCGACCACCGTGCCCCAGTCGGCCCGGACGTAGCCGCGGACCTTGGGGCGGCACAGGAGCAGCAGCACGACCGCGGCGGCCGCGAGGCGCAGGGTGACCACGCCCGCCGCCCCGACCCTCGGCATGACCATGACCGCGAGGGCGGCGCCGAACTGCACCGAGACCCCCGCCGAGATCACCAGCGCGACGGGCCCGAAGCGGGCCGGGGCGCGGCCCGCGGGGGGCACGGCGAGGGGGGCTGTCGCCGGGGCGGGCACGGTCGTGGTCGTGGAGGGGGAGGACGGTGCGGTCATTCGTCCAGACTACGGGCCCGTAAGGAGTGATCCCGCGCCCGTTGCCTTACAGCCCCTCCGCCGCCGGGTCTTCTGCCAGCCCTTCCGCCAGGAGTTCCGCCAGGTGGCGGGCCCGGACCCCGCCCAGTTGGGCGATCTGGGTACGGCAGGAGAACCCGTCGGCCTGGACGACCGCGTCCCGCGGGGCCGCGCGCAAGGACGGCAGGAGCTGCTCCTCGGCGCACGCCACCGACACCTCGTGGTGGCCGGGCTCGAAGCCGAAGTTCCCGGCCAGGCCGCAGCAGCCGCCGCTGAGCTCGCCCACCAGGCCGGCGCGCTCGCGCAGCCGCCGGTCGGCGGCGTCGCCGAGCACCGCGTGCTGGTGGCAGTGGGTCTGGCCGGCCACCGCCCGGTCCAGGTGCGGCGGCCGCCAGGCCGGGGCGTACTCCTCCAGCGTCTCGGCGAAGGTGCGGACGGCCGCCGCGAGGCGTGCCGCGCGGGGGTCGTCGGGGAGGAGCGCGGGGAGGTCCGTGCGCAGGGCCGCGGCGCAGCTGGGTTCCAGGACCAGCACGGGTGTGGGTACGTCGCCCACGGCGTCCAGGGTGCGGTGGAGGACCTTGCGGGCGCGGTCCAGGCGGCCGGTGGAGAGGTAGGTCAGGCCGCAGCACAGCCTGCCGCCGCGGGGGACGGACACCTCCAGGCCGGCGGCCCGCAGGACCCGTGCCGCCGCGCGGCCGGCCTCGGGAGCCAGGTACTCCGTGAACGTGTCGGGCCAGAGGGTGACGGCGGGGGCGGCCGTGGGTGCGGCGCCCTGCGGGCGGCTTCCGGGCTCGGCCCGGAGCCGCGCCGCGGCGCCGGTCCGCCACCAGCGCGTGAACGGCTCGGCCGCCAGGGCCGGCAGCGCCCGTTCCCGTGCCACGCCCGGCACCGGAAGCAGCCGACCCGCCGCGTTCACGACGCCCGCCATCCGCAGCGCGGCGATCAGGCGGAGCCACCGGGGCAGGCCGCCCAGCGTGTAGTGGGCGAGTGGACGGACGCGGCCCGCCCAGTGGTGGTGCAGGAACTGCGACTTGTACGAGGCCATGTCCACGCCCACCGGGCAGTCGCTGAGGCACCCCTTGCAGCCCAGGCACAGGTCCAGCGCCTCGGCGACCTCCGCCGACCGCCAGCCGTCCCGCACGACCTCCCCGGCCAGCATCTCGTGCAGCAGCCGGGCCCGGCCCCGCGTGGAGTGCCGCTCCTCCCCCGTGGCCCGGTACGACGGGCACATCACCCCCGGCCCGCCGACGTCCGAGGAACGGCACTTCGCGACGCCGACGCACCGGGCGACCTCACTCGCGAAGGAGGTCCCCGGCAGCACGGCGAAGCGGAGGTTCTCGTCCAGGCGGCCCGGCCGGACCAGCATCCCCGGGTTCATCCCGCCCGCCGGGTCCCACACGTCCTTGTACGCGCCGAAGAGCCGGACCACGTCGTGGCCGTACATCCTCGGCAGCAGCTCCGCCCGCGCCTGCCCGTCCCCGTGCTCCCCCGACAGCGAGCCCCCGTGGGCGACGACCAGATCCGCCATGTCGGACGAGAAGGCCCGGAAGCGGGCCACGCCGTCCGCCGACGCCAGGTCGAAGTCGATCCGTACGTGGACGCAGCCCTCGCCGAAGTGTCCGTACGGCGATCCGCGCAGCCCGTGCGCCGCCAGCAGGGCGCGGAACTCCCGCAGGTACGCCCCCAGCCGGGTCGGCGGCACCGCGCAGTCCTCCCACCCCGGCCAGGCCATCTCCCCTCCCGGCAGCCGCGTCGCCGTGCCCGCCGCGTCCTCCCGGATCCGCCACAGGGCCCGTTGCCCCGCCGGATCCGTAACCACCACCGCGTCGAGCGCGTCAGCGCCCCGTACGAGCTCCCGCGCGCCGCCCTCGTCGGCCATCTCCACGAACAGCCACGCCCCGCCCCGCGGCAGTCCGCCCACGCCCCTGACCAGGTCTTCCGCCATGCCCTCCACGGTCAGCGGGCGGTACGGGAGCAACCCCGCCGCCGCGTCCGCCGCCGCGCTCTCGTCCGCGTACCCGAGCACCGCGAGCACCGGCGCGCGCGGCGCCTCCACCAGGCGCACCACGGCCTCGGTCACCACCCCGAGCGTGCCCTCGCTCCCGCAGAAGGCCCGGGCCACTTCCGCTCCCCGCTCGGGCAGCAGGGCGTCCAGCCCGCCGTAGCCGGAGATCCGCCGCGAGAAGCCGCCCGAGCCGCCGCCGCCGACCGGGCCGCCGCCGCCCATCCCCGTGCGCAGGAGGGCCAGGTTCCCGTCGACCAGCTCCCGCAGCCCCGCCGGAGCCCCCGCCCAGCCGGTGCCGATCCGGTACGGGGAGCCCCCGTACGCCGTCACCGCCAGCTCGGCCACGTTGTCGGCGGTGGTCCCCCAGGCGACCGAGTGGGCGCCACACGCGTTGTTGCCGATCATGCCGCCGAGGGTGCAGCGGGAGTGCGTGGAGGGGTCCGGCCCGAAGGTCAGCCCGTACGGGCGCACCGCGTCCCGCAGCCGGTCGAGCACCAGCCCGGGCTGGACCACGGCGGTACGCGCGGCCGGGTCGACCGACACCAGGGCGTTCATGTGCCGGGTGAGGTCGAGTACCACCCCGGTCCCCGTCGCCTGTCCGGCGATGGAGGTCCCGCCGCCGCGCGGGACGACCGGGACCCCGGCGTCGGCGCACACGCGCAGGGCGGCCGCCACGTCCTCGGCGTCGCGCGGGGCCACCACGCCCACCGGGACGCGCCGGTAGTTGGAGGCGTCCATGGTCACCAGCGCCCGCGCCGCGGCCCCGAAGTCCACCTCGCCGCGCAGCTCCGCCCGCAATGTCCGTTCGAGTTCCCCGGGTGACGTCACGTCCCCCAGCCTCCCACCGTCGGTTGCGTCTCATCGGGTGGACGCGGCTCCAAGGCGTGGACCTGGACCCGATACGCTCCGCTCGTGGCCGAGATCCAGATTCCCGCTGACATCAAGCCCGCCGACGGACGCTTCGGCGCGGGCCCCTCCAAGGTGCGGACCGAGGCGCTGGACGCCCTCGCCGCCACCGGTACCTCCCTGCTCGGAACCTCTCACCGCCAGGCCCCGGTCAAGAACCTGGTCGGCTCGGTGCGCCAGGGGCTCCGGGACCTCTTCTCCCTCCCCGAGGGCTACGAGGTGATCCTGGGCAACGGCGGCTCCACCGCCTTCTGGGACATCGCGACCGCCGGTCTGATCGAGCAGAAGTCCCAGCACCTCACCTTCGGCGAGTTCTCCTCGAAGTTCGCCACGGCCGCGAAGCTCGCGCCGTGGCTGGACGCGCCCTCCGTGATCTCCTCGGAGCCGGGTACGCACCCGGAGCCGGTCGCCGAGGCGGGCGTGGACGTGTACGCGTACACGCACAACGAGACCTCGACGGGTGTCGCGGCGCCGATCAAGCGCGTCGCGGGCGCCGACGCCGGGTCCCTCGTCCTGGTGGACGCGACTTCGGGCGCCGGCGGCCTGCCGGTGGACATCACCGAGACCGACGTCTACTACTTCGCCCCGCAGAAGTCCTTCGCCTCGGAGGGCGGCCTGTGGCTGGCCGCGTTCTCCCCGGCCGCCCTGGAGCGCGCGCAGCGCGTGCACGACTCCGGTCGGCACATCCCGGAGTTCTTCTCGCTGCCGACGGCGATCGACAACTCGCTGAAGAACCAGACGTACAACACCCCGGCGCTGTCGACCCTCTTCCTGCTGAACGAGCAGCTGGAATGGATGAACGGCCAGGGCGGTCTGGAGTTCACGACCGGCCGTACGGCGGCCAGCGCGCGCAACCTCTACGGCTGGGCCGAGGCGTCGAAGTACGCGACCCCGTTCGTCGTGGACGCCGACAAGCGCTCCGCCGTCATCGGCACGATCGACTTCTCGGACGACATCGACGCGGCGGCCGTGGCCAAGGTGCTGCGCGCCAACGGGATCGTGGACACCGAGCCGTACCGCAAGCTCGGCCGCAACCAGCTCCGCATCGCGATGTTCCCGGCGATCGACCCGGCGGACGTGCAGGCGCTGACCACCTGCATCGACTACGTGATCGAGAAGCTCTAGCAGTCCCCCTCAAAGCCCCCGGTGACCTCTCGTCACCGGGGGCTCCGTCGTACCGGCGTGGTGACGTCCGCCCACCTCACCGGGAGGAAGCGGCCCCGCACGCGCTACCTTCAGGAGTTCGGGTACGGCGATTCTTGGAGGCAGCGGCGTGAGCGTGCGAGTGACGGCGGCCCAGAGCGGTGTGGACCCCTTCGGCACGGCCCGGCTGCGGCGCGGGGTGCTCGACTCCTGGGGCGCGGGCCCGGCCCGGTTCCGCGAGGACGCCAACGCCGAGGAGGACCTGGCCCTCGGCGGCTACCGCGACCGGCTCGTCGTCGAGCTGGCGCAGAACGCCGCGGACGCCGCGGCCCGTGCCGGGGTACCGGGCCGGATGCGGCTCACCCTGCACCCCGGCGAGGGCGGGCACGCGGTGCTGGCCGTCGCCAACACCGGCGCCCCGCTGGACGCCACGGGCGTGGAGTCCCTGAGTACCCTGCGCGCCTCCGCCAAGCGGGAATCCGGGGCCGGCTCGGGCGACACCGTCGGCCGCTTCGGCGTCGGTTTCGCCGCCGTCCTCGCCGTTTCCGACGAACCCGCGGTGCTCGGCCGCCACGGCGGCGTCCGCTGGTCCCTGGCCGAGGCCCGCGAGCTGGCCCGCGATGCCGCCGTCGGCAGCCCCGGCCTCGGCGACGAGCTGCGCCGCCGCGACGGCCACGTCCCCCTGCTGCGGCTCCCGCTGCCCGCCGAGGGCACCGCGCCCCAGGGCTACGACACCGTGGTGGTCCTCCCGCTGCGCGACGCCGCCGCCGAGGACCTGGTGGAGCGGCTCCTCGCCGCCGTCGACGACGCCCTGCTGCTCACCCTGCCGGGGCTGCGCGAGGTCGTCATCGAGACACCGTCGGACGGCGGGGCCGGCGGCATCCGCACCCTGTACCGGCGCGACGAGGGCCCGTACACCGTCATCGAGGACTCCCGGTCGGGGACGAACCGCTGGCGCACCGTCCGCCACGGCGGCCCCATCGAGCGGGCCCTGCTCGCCGACCGGCCCGTGGAGGAGCGGCTGCGGCCCGCCTGGGCGGTGTCCTGGGCGGTGCCCGTCGACACCGACGGCGCCCCGCTGTACCCGGCCACCGCGCCCGTGGTCCACGCCCCGACCCCGACCGACGAGCCGCTGGGCATCCCGGCCCTGCTCATCGCGACCCTGCCGCTGGACACCTCCCGCCGGCATCCCGCGCCGGGGCCGCTGACCGACTTCCTCGTGGAGCGCGCCGCCGACGCGTACGCCGAACTCCTCGGCGCCTGGGACCCGGTGGCCACCGCCCTCGTGGACCTGGTGCCCGGCCCGCTCGGCAAGGGCGAGCTGGACGGGGCCCTGCGCGCGGCCATCCTCCGGCGGCTGCCCCGTACGGCCTTCCTCGCCCCCGCCGCGCCGCCCGAGCACGCGGAGGAGCGCAGCGCCCTGCGCCCGTTCGAGGCCGAGGTCGTGGAGGGCGCGGGCGCCGATACCGTACGGGTCCTCGCCGAGGTCCTGCCGACCCTGCTCCCGGCCGGTCTGGAGCGCCGCCCCGAGCTGCGCACCCTGGGCGTGGGCCGGCTCCCGCTGGGCGACGCCATCGAGCGGATCGCGGGCATCGAGCGGACCCCCGACTGGTGGCACCGGCTCTACGACAGCCTCGCCGGCGTCGACCCCGACCGGCTGTCCGGGCTTCCCGTGCCGCTGGCCGACAGCCGTACGACGATCGGGCCGCGCCACGTCCTGCTCCCGTACGCGGACACCCCCGCGGACCTGGCCCGGCTGGGGCTGAAGGTGGCCCACCCGGACGCGGCGCACCCGCTGCTGGAGAAGCTCGGGGCCCTGCCCGCGACGCCGCGCGCGGTGCTCACGACCCCGCAGGTCCGGGCCGCCGTCGCCGGATCGATGGACGCGGGCGAGATCTGGGACGAGGACGCGCTGGACCCGGAGGAACTGGCCGACGTCGTCCTGGGCCTGGTCCGCGACGCCGATCTGAGCCCGGGCGACGAGCCCTGGCTGGGGGCGCTGGCCCTCCCGGACGAGGACGGGGAGCTGACCCCGGCGGGCGAACTGCTGCTGCCCGGATCGCCGCTCGCCTCGGTCATCCGCGAGGACGAGATCCCGTACGTGGACGCCGAACTGGCCTCCCGGTGGGACGCCGACACCCTCACCGCCTGCGGGGTGCTGGCCGCCTTCCAGCTGGTGCGCGCCACCGACGTGGTCCTGGACCCGGACGAACTGGAGCCGCGCGACGGGGACTTCGCCGAGCCCGACGACGCGGGCCTGCTCGACGCGGTGGACGTCTGGTGCGAGGACGTCCTGGACCAGCTGCCGGACACCCCGGTGCCGCCGGTGGCGACCGAGCTCGTCGCCGTGCGCGACCTCGACCTGGTCGACGACGACTGCTGGCCCCAGGCCCTGGCCATGCTGGCGCAGCCGCCGCTGCGCGACGCCCTGACCCAGCCCGTGCGCATCCTCCTCCCGGACGGCACCACGCAGTCCGTGCGCCCGTACACCGCGTGGTGGCTGCGCGACCACCCGGTGCTCGACGGGCGCCGCCCGGCGGGCCTGCGCGCGGCGGGCGGCGATCCGCTGCTGGAGGGCCTCTACACCCCGGCGGACGCGACCGGCTTCGAGGACGAGCAGGTGCTGCGGGCCCTGGGCGTACGGACCACCGTGGCGGCCCTGCTGGACGAGCCGGGCGGCGCGGCCGAGCTCCTGGGCCGCCTCGCCGACCCGGACCGCGAGGTGACGGGCCGCCAGCTGCACGGCCTGTACGCCGCGCTGGCGGACCTGGACCCCGAGCAGGTCACCCTGCCGGACGAGCTGCGTGCGGTGGTGGACGGCGAGGTCCGCGTGGTGGACGCGGCGGACGCGGTCATCGCCGACGCCCCGGACCTGCTCCCGCTGACGGTGGGGCTGCCCCTCCTCCCGGTCGCCCCGTCCCGGGCGGCCGACCTGGCGGACCTCCTCCAGGTCCGGCGGCTGTCGGAGACCGTTCCGGCCGAGGTGACCACGCCGGGCGAGGAGCACGAGGTCCCCGAGCCGGTCCGCATCCTGCTGGGCCCCTCGACCCCGTACACCTACGTCGAGCACGAGGAACTGATCGCGGGGGGCACCGAGCTGGACTGGCGCCGCACCCCGGACGGCACCCTTCACGCCTCCACCCTGGAGGGCGTCGCGGCGGGCCTGGCCTGGTCGGCGGGCCAGTGGCCCCGCCGCTTCGAGGTGGCGGCCCTCCTGGAGGACCCGTCCCGCACCGCGGAACTGGCGCGCGACCGCTGGTTCGACTGACGCCCGACCGACTGGGCCCCCTCCCCGAAACGATGCAAAATGGAAGGGAGGGGGCAGTCCGGCAGCATGTACGACAACGCTGCGGAGCGATGACCCATGGCCGAACAGTTGCGTATCGAGGTCCAGCGGTCCGACGAAGACATCGAATCGCTGATGCGGGAAGTGGACACCCTCCGCCGGGACCTGCTGGAACTGGACGTCGACAACGTCGAGCGCGCCGAGGCGGGCCCCGTACCGCCCGGCAGCCGGGCGGGCACCCTGGAGCTGGCGAACGAACTGCTGGTCACGCTGCCCGCGGCCATTTCCCTGCTGAAGGAAGTCGTATCCGTCGTCGGCGCCTGGCGAAGCCGTGCCTCCAGCCCTTCGGGCGTCACCCTGAAGATCGGCGACCACCACCTGAGCCTGACCGGCGTGAACGACGCCGAGCAGCGCAGACTGATCGATGCGTGGCTGCGAGCCGCCTCTGCCGGCAACGGCGCTCCGGAGGTGGAGGGTGGCTGAGTCGCGCAGGAAGGCACTCGTCGTCGTCACCAGCAGCTACGGCGACGGCAAGCTCACCGCGCTGCGGGCACCGCCGCAGGACGCCGTGGCCCTCGCCGAGGTCCTGGGCGACCCCGCCGTCGGCGGTTTCGACGTGGAGACGCTCTCGGACCCGAGCTGCCAGGAACTCCGCGAGGAGGTCGAGGACTTCTTCGCCGACCGCTCATCGGACCACACCCTGTTGCTCCACTTCTCCTGCCACGGGGTGAAGGACGCCGCCGGCACCCTCTTCCTCGCGACCACTGACACCCGCTGCGTCCGGCTCTCTTCGACGGCCGTACCGGCGGAATACGTGAGCAGCCTGATGCTGGCCAGCCAGGCGCGGCGCGCCGTCGTCATCCTCGACTGCTGCTACGCCGGGGCGTTCGAACGGGGGCTGCTCACGCGGGCCGATCCGGATCCGCACGTGGGCGAGAGCTTCCAGAACCTCCACCAGATCAGCGATACGAGCCAGCGCGGGCGGGCGGTGCTGGCCGCGTGCGGCGCGGTCGAGACCGCGATCGAGGGCAACGACGACGAGGCCGCGGAACGGCTGCAGCCGTCCTTCTTCACCCGCTCGGTGGTGAAGGGGCTGCGCAGCGGCAACGCCGATCTGGACGGCAACGGCGAGATCGGTGTGTCCGAGCTTCACCAATACGTGTGCGACGAGCTGCGCGAACTGACGCCCCACCAGACTCCTCGCCTGTGGGTCTTCGGCGCCCATGGCCGCGACCTCCCCATCGCCCGAGCCCCGGCACGGCGAACCGGGCCCACGCCGCTCCCGGAGAAGGTGGCCGCCCGGGTCCATTCAGCCGACCCCGAGAAACGGCATTGGGTCATCGATGACCTCGAATCCATCCTGCAGGGCGACGAGATCGGGCTGGCCCTGACGGCCGTGACGACACTGGACGAGCTGCTCCGGGACGACAGCCGCCGCGTGGCGACCAGAGCCGAGTCGGCCAGGCACTCGGCACGGCCCCGGATCGCCCCGGAGGCGCTGGATCTCGGAGCAGTGCCCCTGGACTCGCCCGGACCAGCGGCCGTGATCACCGTGGAAGGTCCGCCCGTGGCGCACTCCCGGCTGGAAGCGACGACAGATGCCTCATGGCTGGAGGCGGAGCCCATGCCCGACGGGCGCGAGGTCAAGGTGAAGGCGGCCGGGCTTCCCGGGCCGGGACATCACCAGGGCACGGTGACGGTCCGCACCGCCACGGGAGAAGCAGCGGTCCAAGTCGTGGTCGAGGCCAAGACCCGGGTGGGCAAGGGCAGAACCCCGTCGGACAGGACTCCCCCGGTGTGGAACCGGCAGCGTCCCCGCCGTGAAGCCTCCGGAGCCGTGCCTTACTGGCCCTTCTCATGGGCGGCGGCGCTCTTGGTGGCGGCCCTCGTGACCCTTCTGACGTCCGGCGCGGACATGGGCTTCTACCTCTGGGGCGCCTTCTTCCAAGGGGCTTCGGGCCTGCTGGTCTGGCCGGGGCTGATGCTGAGCATGGTCGCGAACACGGTGCTGGCCGTATGGGCACGACGCGGCGCCGCAGTTCTTCGACGTCGCCCGGCGATCTGGAGCTACGCGAGTCTGACGGCTCTGAACGTTCTGGGAACGATCCTGGCTTCCTCTGCGTACTTCGCCATCAACTACGGATTCGAAATCGACTTCGCGAAGACCGTCGTGGCTGTGCTCCTCCTCGCCTGCGCCTGCGTCGCCGAGCTCCTCGGATGCGTCGTCCTCGCCGTCACGCAGGGAACCTCCGGTTCACCCAGCGGAACGTGAACTCGATCAGGGTCGCGGCGCCCGCGGCGACGGCCACCGCGATCCACGGCATCGTCACGCCCTCCAGCTTGAGCTGGAAGAAGTCCTGGAGCCACGGCACGACCAGCACGATCAGGAAGGCGCCGCCCATCGCGCCGACCAGTCCGACGCGCCACCACGTGTACGGGCGGGCGATGATCGCCAGGACCCACATCGAGGTCAGGAACAGGGTGAGGGTCGCCGCGCTGGTCTCGGCCTTGAGGGTGTCGGGCCCGGTGTAGTAGTGGCGGGCGATCAGGTACGTCACGAAGGTGGCGGTCCCCGCGATCGCCCCGCCCGGGATCGCGTACCGCATGACGCGTTTCACGAAGTGCGGCCGCGCCCGCTCCTTGTTCGGGGCCAGGGCCAGGAAGAAGGCGGGGATGCCGATGGTGAGCGTGGACAGCAGCGTCAGGTGGCGGGGCAGGAACGGGTACTCGACCTGCGAGCAGACCACCAGGATGGCCAGCAGCACCGAGTAGACCGTCTTCGTGAGGAAGAGGGTGGCCACGCGGGTGATGTTCCCGATGACCCGGCGGCCTTCGGCGACCACCGAGGGGAGGGTGGAGAAGCTGTTGTTGAGGAGGACGATCTGGGCGACGGCGCGGGTGGCCTCGGAGCCGGAGCCCATGGACACGCCAATGTCGGCGTCCTTGAGGGCGAGCACGTCGTTGACGCCGTCGCCGGTCATCGCGACCGTGTGGCCCTTGGACTGGAGCGCGCCGACCATGTCCCGCTTCTGCTGTGGGGTGACCCGCCCGAAGACGGAGTTCTCGTCGAGGACCTTGACCATGTCGGCCCGTTCGGCGGGGAGCCCCCGGGCGTCGACGGTGTTCTCCGCGCCCGGCAGGCCGAGCTTGCCCGCGACCGCGCCGACGGAGACGGCGTTGTCGCCGGAAATGACCTTGGCCTTGACGTCCTGGTCGTCGAAGTAGCGCAGCGTGTCGGCGGCCTCGGGGCGCAGCCGCTGCTCCAGGACGACCAGGGCGGTCGGCCGGACGCCGGTGGCGACGGCCGGGTCGTCCAGTTCGCGGGCGGAACGGGCCAGCAGGAGGACCCGCAGGCCCTGCTCGTTGAGTCCGCTGATCTCGTCGAGGGCCGGGTCCCCGGCGGGGAGGAGCACGTCGGGGGCGCCGAGCAGCCAGGTGTTGTTCTCGCCGTCGCCCTCGCTGAAGCTGGCGCCGCTGTACTTGCGGGCGGAGGAGAACGGCAGCGACTCGGTGCAGCGCCACTCCGCGCTGTCGGGGCAGGCGTCGATGATCGCCTGGAGGCTGGAGTTGGGGCGGGGGTCGGACTCGCCGAGGGCGCCGAGCACCTTCTTGACGTACGCCGGGTCCGTGCCGCCGAGCGCGCGCAGCTCGGTGACGTCCATGCCGCCCTCGGTGAGGGTGCCGGTCTTGTCGAGGCAGACCACGTCGACCCGGGCCAGGCCTTCGATCGCGGGCAGCTCCTGGACCAGGCACTGCTTGCGGCCGAGCCGGATGACGCCGACCGCGAAGGCCACGGAGGTGAGGAGGACGAGCCCCTCGGGGATCATCGGGACGATGCCGCCGACGGTGCGGGCGATGGCGTCGTTGAGGTTGTTCTCCTTGACGACGAGCTGGCTGATGATGAGGCCGATGGAGGTCGGGATCATCATCCACGTGACGTACTTGAGGATGGTGGAGATGCCGGAGCGCAGCTCGGAGTGGACGAGTGTGAAGCGGGAGGCCTCTTCGGCCAGCTGGGCGGCGTAGGCCTCGCGGCCGACCTTGGTGGCGGTGAAGGCGCCGCCGCCGGCGACGACGAAGGAGCCGGACATGACCTGGTCGCCGGGCTTCTTCAGGACGGGGTCGGCCTCGCCGGTGAGCAGGGACTCGTCGATCTCCAGGCCGTCGGCCTCGCCGACGGATCCGTCGACGACGACCTTGTCGCCGGGGCCGAGTTCGATGACGTCGCCGAGGACGATCTCGGAGGTGGAGATCTCGGCGGTCCGGCCGTCGCGGCGGACGCTCGGTTTGGCCTCGCCGATGACGGCGAGACCGTCGAGGGTCTTCTTGGCGCGCAGTTCCTGGATGATGCCGATGCCGGTGTTCGCGACGATCACGAAGCCGAAGAGGCTGTCCTGGATCGGGGCGACGATGAGCATGATCACCCAGAGCACGCCGATGATCGCGTTGAACCGGGTGAAGACGTTGCCGCGGACGATGTCGATGGTGGCGCGGCTGCTGCGGACGGGGACGTCGTTGACCTCACCGCGCGCGACGCGCTCGGCGATCTCGGTGGTGGTCAGCCCGGCGGGCTTGAACCTCGGCGCGGGTGGCCGCATGGGGTGGACCGGGTCGAGCTCGGCCCCCGCGTCGATGGCGGGGCCGGCCCGGTCCGGCCCGTTCTGATCGATCTTCGCCCGCTGCGTCATGCTTTCGACGGTAAGCGGGGTTCCGGGGCTTCACCCGCCGAGGAGCCGGAAGATCCGACCTCAGGACGACCCGAATCGTCCTCCGGTAGCGCGCCGGGGAGGTTACTGGTCGGCCTGCGGTCCCGGCTCCGCCTGCGCGGCCTCGGCGGCCCGCTGCGCCGCGTGGCGCTTGAGGGCGGCGTCGCGGCCGCGGACGTACCAGATGCCGATCAAGCCGAGGAAGCCGCCGGCCGCGCAGGTCCAGACCCACCACAGCATGCCCTGGTCGGCGAACCAGCCGTAGAAGGGGAGCTGGACCAGGAACATGGCGAACCAGATGATCGTGCCGCCGGTGACGGTGGCGACGACCGGACCCTCCAGGGGCTCGGGCGCCTCGTGCTTCGCAGTCCATTTCGCCATGTGGCAAGTCTAGGTGCGCGGATTCGTTGTCTACGCGCGGAGATGGACGCTCCTTCGTTCATGTGTTCATACTGAAACGGTTTGGGCGTGGCCCATTTTCTTCGTATGAACCACCCAATGAGGACCGTATGAGCACCCCGGCCCCCGCCCCCGCGCCCGCCCCCGCGGCGACCCTCCCGGAGCCCTCCCCCCAGGGAGCATCGGCCTTGGACCGCTACTTCAAGATTTCCGAACGCGGCTCTACCGTCGCCCGCGAGATCCGGGGCGGTCTGGCGACCTTCTTCGCGATGGCCTACATCATCGTGCTGAACCCGATCATCCTGGGCAGCGCGAAGGACATGTACGGGCACCAGCTCGACGGCGGCCAGCTCGTCACCGCCACCGTCCTGACGGCCGCCTTCACCACGCTCCTCATGGGTGTCATCGGCAACGTCCCGATCGCGCTGGCCGCCGGCCTCGGCGTCAACACGGTCGTGGCGCTCCAGCTCGCCCCGCGCATGAGCTGGGCCGACGCCATGGGCATGGTGGTCCTGGCCGGCTTCGTGGTGATGCTGCTCGTCGCCACCGGCCTGCGCGAGCGGGTCATGAACGCCGTACCGATGGGCCTGCGCAAGGGCATCGCGATCGGCATCGGCCTGTTCATCATGCTGATCGGCCTGGTCGACTCGGGCTTCGTCTCCCGCATCCCGGACGCCGCGCACACCACCGTCCCGCTCCAGCTCGGCAGCAACGGCCACCTGCTCGGCTGGCCCGTGCTGATCTTCGCCGTCGGCGTGCTGCTCACCCTCGCCCTGCTGATCCGCAAGACGCCGGGCGCGATCCTGATCTCCATCGTGGCGATGACCGTCGTCGCGGTCGCCGTCCAGCTGATCACGAAGCTGCCGAACGAGGCCTGGGGCCTCACCGTCCCCGAGTGGCCGGGCAACCCGGTGGCCGCGCCCGACTTCGGGCTCGTCGGCCAGGTCAGCCTGTTCGGCGGCTTCGGCAAGGTCGGGATGCTGACCGGCGTCCTCTTCGTCTTCACCGTGCTGCTGTCCTGCTTCTTCGACGCCATGGGCACGATCCTGGGCGTCGGCGACGAGGCGAAGCTGATCGACAAGAAGACCGGCGAGTTCCCGGGCATCAACAAGGTCCTGCTGATCGACGGCCTTGCCGTCGCCTCGGGCGGCGCCACCTCTTCCTCCGCCACCACCTGCTTCGTGGAGTCCACGGCCGGGGTCGGCGAGGGCGCCCGTACGGGCCTGGCGAACGTCGTGACGGGCGGCCTCTTCGCCGTGGCGCTGTTCCTGACCCCGCTCGCCACCATGGTCCCGTCCCAGGCGGCCACCCCCGCCCTGGTGGCGGTCGGCTTCCTGATCCTGGCGGGCTCGGTCAAGGACATCGACTGGAGCGACTTCACCATCGCCGTCCCGGCCTTCCTGGCCATGGTGATGATGCCCTTCACCTACTCGATCACCAACGGCATCGGCATCGGCTTCATCAGCTTCTGCGCCCTGCGCCTGGCGACCGGCCGGGGCCGCGAGGTCCCGGTGGCCATGTACGTCGTGTCGGCGGTGTTCGTCTTCTACTACGCGATGCCGGCGCTCGGCCTCACGTGAGCCTCGCCTACGCCTCACCTGGGCCCCACGTGATCAGGTGAGCCCGTAGAACTTCTCTGTCTCGTCGACGGCCGCGTTGAAGCGCTCGTCGAAGTCGTCGCGAATGAGCGTCCGGACCACATAGTCCTGGACGCTCATTCCGCGTTTGGCGGCATGAGTCCGGAGCCTGTCGAGGAGCTCCCCGTCTATGCGCATGCTCAGCACATGTGTCCCCATGCCGAAAGAGTCGGGGCAGAGGGTAGGGGCGCGTGTCACTTTCCGCTGCCGACTCACCCGTACGAGTGACGGCCGTAAATGGTGTTCCTTAGGTTGGGTAATGAGTTATTCTAAAGACATGCACGACCTCTCCCATGGCGACGACGCTGCCGCCGTGAACGACCTCCGCTCCGCCGTCATGCGACTGGGCCGGCGCCTGAAGCACCAGCGCGTCGACGAGTCGCTGAGCCCGACCGAGATGTCGGTCCTCGGCACCCTCGCCCGCTGCGGCCAGGCCACGCCTGGCGAGCTGGCCCGGCGCGAGCACGTACAGCCGCCGTCGATGACACGCATCGTCGCGCTGCTGGAGGCCAAGGGACTGGTCACGCTGGAACCGCACCCGGAAGACCGCCGCCAGAAGGTGGTCCGCCAGACGGAGGAAGCCGAGGCGATGCTCGAAGAGAGCCGCCGCAAGCGCAACGCCTTCCTGGCCGGGCTCGCGGCCGAGCTGACCGAGGACGAATGGGCCAAGCTGCGCGAGGCCGCACCCGTCCTGGAGAAGCTCGCGCACCTGTAGGAACGACGCCAGGAGGCGAACGCTTTTGAGTACGGGAAACGGAGCAGACTCCGCACCCGGCCACATATCCACCCCCACTGAAACACCGGCGGGCACCCCCGCGGGCAAGAACCTGGGGACACCTCCCGGCGGTAGCCGGGGAATGTTCAGCTCTCTGAAGATCCGGAACTACCGGCTCTTCGCGACCGGTCAGGTCGTCTCGAACACCGGCACCTGGATGCAGCGCATCGCGCAGGACTGGCTGGTCCTCTCCCTGACCGGCTCCGCGTCAGCCGTCGGCATCACCATCGCCCTGCAGTTCCTGCCGATGCTGATGTTCGGCCTCTACGGAGGCGTACTCGCCGACCGGCTGCCGAAGCGGCCCCTGCTGATCGTCACCCAGAGCGCGATGGGCCTGACCGGAATCGCCCTCGCCGTGCTCACCCTGGCGGGACAGGTCCAGGTCTGGCACGTCTACCTCGCCGCCTTCCTGCTCGGCCTGGTCACCGTCGTGGACAATCCCGCGCGGCAGACCTTCGTCCCCGAGATGGTCGGCAAGGCGCACGTCGCCAACGCCGTCAGCCTGAACTCGGCCAACTTCCAGTCCGCGCGGCTGGTCGGCCCGGCGATCGCCGGTGTGCTGATCACCGCCGTCGGCTCCGGCTGGGCCTTCCTGCTGAACGGACTGTCCTTCGCCGCGCCCATCGCCGGTCTCCTGATGATGCGCACGGCCGAGTTGCACCCCGTCGAGCCCCGGCCCCGCGCCAAGGGGCAGCTCCGCGAAGGCCTGCACTACGTCGCCGGCCGGCCGGAGCTGATCTGGCCGATCGTGCTCGTGGGCTTCATCGGCACCTTCGGGTTCAACTTCCCGATCTGGCTGTCGGCGTTCGTGAGCGACGTCTTCCACGGGGACGCGGGCACCTACGGGCTGTTCAACACCCTGATCGCGGCAGGTTCCCTGGCGGGCGCCCTGCTCGCGGCCCGGCGCGGCCACTCCCGGCTGCGGCTGCTGGTGGCGGCGGCCGTGCTCTTCTCGGTCCTGCTGCTCGTGACCGCCTTCGCACTCGGCTTCTGGCTGTTCGCCGCGCTGCTCGTACCCATCGGGGTCTTCGGGCTGACGGTCAACGTGACGGCGAACTCCAGCGTGCAGATGGCGACCGACCCCGAGATGCGGGGCCGGGTCATGGCCCTGTTCATGATGGTCTTCACCGGCGGCACCCCGCTGGGCGCCCCGCTGCTGGGCTGGATCACGGACACCTACGGCGCGCGGACCGGCATGGCCGCGGGCGGTGCGATCTCGCTGCTCGCCTCCGCGGCGATCGCGGTGGTCCTGGCCCGCGTGGGCAACCTCCGGCTGCGGGTGGACCGCCACGGGGTGGCGTTCGTCCCGGCGCCGCGCGCCCGCGAGCTGGTCACTGCCGCCTGACCCTGCCGGGCGCCTGCGGCGCGGCCTCCGGGGGCGGAGCCCCCGAGAGCCGCGCCGCGCCCGGCCGGAAGGCCTAGGCGGCCTCGGGGAGGCCGCTTAGGCTCGGCGGCATGAGACTGTTCGCCGCCGTCCTGCTGCCCGAAGAGGCCATGGCCGAGCTGCGGGACGCCGTAAGCCCGCTGCGCGACGACCGGTTGCGGTGGACCGGCGAGCCCGGCTGGCACTTCACGCTCGCCTTCATGGGCGAGGTACGGGACGAGGTGCTCCCCGGCCTGCACGCCCGGCTCGCCCGCGCCGCGGCGCACAGCGACCCGTTCGCGCTCCGCCTCCACGGCGCCGGGCACTTCGGCAACCGCTCGCTGTGGATGGGCGCCGCCGGTGACCTCGACGCGATGCGGCTGCTCGCGGACCGGGCCGACGCCGCCGCCCGGCGGGCCGGGGTGCCCATGGAGCAGCACCGCCGCTACACCCCGCACCTCACCCTGGGCCGGTCCCGCGACGACGCGGTCCGGCTGCGCCCCTACCTGGACGCCCTCGCGGACTTCGAGGGCACGCCCTGGCGGGCCGACGCCCTCAGCCTCGTCCGCAGCAACCTGCCCGTCAGCGGCGTCCCCGGCGAACAGCCCCGCTACGAGACCGTCGGCTCCTGGCCGCTGGGCACCGGCCAGGGCAGGACCTGACTCCTACGGACGCGAGGGCAGCCGGCCCTCCTGCACGGCGCGCGGCGCCTGGCGGTGCTCCCAGGAGACCGGCCGCTGCCAGGTCGTCGCGGCCGCGCGGGTGCGCAGCAGCAGCGCGACCCAACTGCGGTACGGGGCCCATCGATCACTGATCCCGACGCGGGCCTGCGCATCGGTACCGGTGCCGGGGCGGCCGTAGGCCTCGGCCATCGCGGCGTGGAGCCGGGGTTCGTGGTGGGGGAAGACGTCCGGGTGCCCGGCGCCGCGGATGAGGACGAGCTCCGCGGAGAAGGGGCCGATGCCGGGCAGGGTCCGCAAGTGGGCGAGGGCGTCGTCCACCGGCATCGCGCGCAGCCGGGCGGCGTCGAGGTCGCCGGCGAGAGCCGCGTCGGCAAGGACGCGCAGGCGTTCGGCCTTCACGTCGGGCAGGCCCGGTACCCGGCCGATGCCGCGCAGGACCAGCGGGGTGGGGAAGGCGTACAGCGACTGCCCGCCGACGGCGACGTGCCGTCCGAGGTGCTCGGCGATGCGGGCCTTGATCGCGGCGGCCTGGACCATCCGGATGCGGTGGCCGATGACCGACCAGGCCGCGGCCTCGTACGGAGAGTGGAAGCACACCGGCCGCAGCCCCGGGTACGCCGCCATGAGACCGGCCACGACGGGATCGCCCTCGGCGAGCCCGGGGAACCCGGAGCCGTCGACGTCGAGCGAGAGGACGCGGGCCAGTTGCGCCCGCGCCGCGCCCGGATCCCCGGTGACGTCCGCCTCGACGACGGCCCCCGGGCCCTGCGGCTGCCTCACCTCCGCGCCCACCGTCGAGTGGCCGTCGTCGGCGGGGAAGGCCAGGCGCAGCACCGTACCGTCCGTGCCGTCCGGGGCGCCGCGGTACCCGGCGGGGGTGAAGCCCGCCAGGAAACGCACGCTCGCCGCGAGGGAGAACGGCCCGCGCGGGGTGATGGCGGTGGCCGTGGTGGTGGCGGTCACGGTCAGGCGTCGTGTGCGGTGACGGTGTAGCCCTCGGGCCCGGTGAAGGTGAACATCCTGCCGAAGGGGCCGTCTTCGGGCGCCTTCACGATGGGGATCCCGGCGGCCCGGAGCCTGTCGTGCAGCCCCTGCGCGTCAGGGGTCCGGAACCACAGGGCGACCCCGAGGCCCGGCCGCGGGACGGCGTCGAGATCCACGCCCGGCAGCGGCTCGCGGACGGCGAAGGCGATCGGCTCGGTGGCGAACACCACCGCGTGGGGCGGCGAGACGGGCGCCCGGCGCAGTCCGAGGTGGTTCTCGTAGAAGGCGGCGGCCGCTTCCACGTCGCGCACCTGCAAGGCGATGAAGTCCGGCCCGCTGACGATGTCGGTATCGGCGCTGGTGCTGGTGCTGGTGCTGGTGTCGGTCATGCGTACTCCTCGGTCCACGGCTCTGCCCCGCCCTGCCCAATGTCAGGACTTTGACATAGGCGAAGTTAGGCGTCTCCGCGCACGCATGTCAAACTCCTGACATGCATGATGACGTGACCGAGCGCTTGGGGTACCGCCTCAAGCGCGCCGCCGCCGCACTGCGCGGCGCGATGGACAAGGCGCTGCGCGAGTACGGCCTGACCGTGCCGCAGTACGCCTGCCTCGAACTCCTCGACCAGCGCCCCGGGCTGTCCAACGCCGAGCTGGCCCGCGGCACCTTCGTCACCCGGCAGTCCATGAACGTCGTCCTGCGCGGACTGCAGGACGCCGGCCTCATCACCCGCCCGGCCACCACCGACCGCGGCCGCGCCCTGCCCGCCCACCTCACCGAGGAGGGCCACCGCCGCCTCGCGGCGGCGCGCTCCGTCGTCTACGCCATCGACCGGCGCATGTCCGAGGCCGTCCCGGAGCACCGCCTCGCCGAGCTCCTCGCCGACCTCGACCGCATGGCGGCGGCGGCCGAGGCGTGAGAACGGCCACGGCCCCGCCCCTCCGTGCGAAGGGCGGGGCCGGTCGCGTTAGTCTCGACGGGTGGATCCCAAGACCAGAAACCGCGTAATGGCCGGTGTGCTCGTACTGATGTTCGTCGTCGTGGCCGTGGCAGCGGCCGTCGGCCAGTAGACGGGCACCGCTACCAGGCGAACGCCTCCGGCGACGGCCCGGGACCGGGGAAGATCTCGTCCAGGCCCGCCAGCAGCTCCTCCGACAGCTCCAGCTCGACCGCGCGCAGCGCCGAGTCGAGCTGCTCCCGCGTCCGCGGTCCGACGATCGGCCCCGTGACCCCGGGACGGGTCAGCAGCCAGGCCAGCGCGGCCTCCCCCGGCTCCAGCCCGTGCTTGGCCAGCAGGTCCTCGTACGCCTGCACCTGCGCCCGTACCGAGCTGTTGGACAGCGCGTCCGCGGAGCGGCCCGAAGCGCTGCGCCCCGACTCGGCGGCCTTGCGGATGGCGCCGCCCAGCAGGCCCCCGTGCAGCGGGGACCACGGGATCACGCCGAGCCCGTACGCCTCGGCGGCCGGGACGACCTCCATCTCCGCGCGCCGCTCGGCGAGGTTGTAGAGGCACTGCTCGCTGACCAGCCCGAGCCGCCCGGTGCGGGCCGCGGTCTCGTTGGCCTGCGCGATCTTCCAGCCGGGGAAGTTCGAGGAGCCCGCGTAGAGGATCTTGCCCTGCTGGATCAGGACCTCGACGGCCTGCCAGATCTCCTCGAAGGGGGTCCGCCGGTCCACGTGGTGGAACTGGTAGAGGTCGATGTAGTCCGTCTGGAGCCGCTTGAGGCTGGCGTCGACGGCCCGCCGGATGTTCAGCGCCGACAGGCGGTCGTAGTTGGGCCAGGTTTCGCCCTCGGCGGCCATGCTGCCGTAGACCTT
This sequence comes from Streptomyces sp. NBC_00190, assembly GCF_036203305.1. Taxonomy (GTDB): domain Bacteria; phylum Actinomycetota; class Actinomycetes; order Streptomycetales; family Streptomycetaceae; genus Streptomyces. Next base: position 3,711,259 of record NZ_CP108131.1, read on the forward strand.
GGTGGCGAGCACCGTCTTCTCGCGGCGGCGGCCGCCCTGGGCGAACCAGGTGCCGATGATCTCCTCGGTGCGGCCCTTGTTCGCGCCCCACCCGTACACGTTGGCGGTGTCCACGAAGTTCAGACCCGCGTCGAGCGCGGCGTCCAGGATGCCGTGACTGGTGGGTTCGTCTGTCTGAGGACCGAAGTTCATGGTGCCGAGTACAAGTCGGCTGACCTTGAGACCGGTGCGTCCGAGCTGCGTGTACTTCATGGGGCACTAGCCAACTGCTTGGAGTGGACTCCAGGCAAGACCTCTCCGTGAAGGGGGTGTTACAGCCCCTGGTACGGGCCGCCGATGCCCCAGGCCTGGTGGAGGGCGGCCGCGAACTCCCCCGCCAGGCGGTGCTCGCCCGAGGCGTTGGGGTGGGTGCCGTCGTAGGTGTCGTGGTGGATGTCGTACGACTGCGGGCGCGCCGCCAGCAGGATCGGCGAGGCGTCGGTCGTCAGATCGGCCACCGCCTTCGCCAGGAGCTCGTTGAAGCGGGCCACCTCGGCCGCGAACGGCGCGTCCTCCTCGGCCCGGACGTTCGGGATGACGGGAAGGAGGACCATCCGGACGGCCGGACGGGCCTCGCGCGCGGCCGCGATGAAGCGGCGGGCGTTGGCGGCGGTCTCGTCGGCCTTGGTGTAGAAGCCGAGGTCTATCAGGCCGAGGGAGACCAGCAGGACGTCGGCCCGGCCCGCGCGGGCCGCGGGGCCGATCAGGGGCGCCATGTGCTGCCAGCCCTCGCCCCAGCCGGCCAGGTGGCGGCGGGCGTCCTCGGGGAAGCCCGGGTCGGCGTACTCGTGGCTGGTGGGCGCGTCGGCGGAGGTGTCGTACAGCTCGCTGCGCGGGCCGACGACCGAGAAGGGGCCGCCGAAGGTCGCGCCCAGGTGCTGCCACATCCGGTAGCGCCAGGTGTAGTCGCCCGCGCGTCCGATGGTCATGGAGTCGCCGACGAACATGAAACGCATCCGGTCATCATCGCGGATCACGCGACAGGAGCATCTGTGATGCCGGACACGCGGTCCGGCCTGGCAGGCTTGGGGGATGCGCCTGCTGCCGGTCTCGTCCGCCTCCGCCGCCCTCGTCCTCGCCCTGCTGCCGACGGCGGCCCTCGCGGCGGAGGGCCCCGGGGCTTCGTCGTTCACGATCAGCGATCCGCGGATCAAGGAATCGAGCGGGCTGGCGGCCAGCCGGATCCACCCCGGCGTGTACTGGACGCACAACGACAGCGACGACGGCCCGTACGTCTACGCGGTGGACTCGGCGACCGGCAGGACGGTGGCCCGGGTCACGCTGACCGGGATCGGGAAGCCGCGCGACGTCGAGGCGATCTCGCTGGGGCCGGACGGACAGTTGTACGTGGGTGACATCGGGGACAACCGGGACGGTACCTGGGACCACGTGTGGATCTACCGGTTCCCCGAGCCGAAGCAGCTGGCCGACACCACGGTCAAGGCCGAGCAGTTCACGGTGCGGTACGCGGACGGGCCGCGGAACGCGGAGGCGCTGATGGTGCATCCGGTGACGGGCCGGGTGTACATCGCGAGCAAGAACGAGAGCAAGGGCGGGCTCTACGAGGGTCCGGAGCAGCTGTCGGCGAGCGGGACGAACGTGTTCCGGCGGGTCGCGGACGTGCCGTGGGTGACGGACGGGGCGTTCTCCCCCGACGGGAGCACGCTGGCCCTGCGGGGTTACTTCTCTGCCCGTACGTACCCGTGGAAGGACGGTCGGCCGCAGGGCGAGGGCGAGCGGGTGAACGCGCCGTGGCAGGGGCAGGCGGAGTCGGTGACGTACACGGCGGACGGGTCGGCGCTGATGTTCGGCTCCGAGGGCGCCGACAGCCGTGTCGTCGCGGTCCCGCTGTCCACGGCGGCTCCCTCCGCGTCCGCCTCGCCGCAGCCCGGCTCTCCCTCGGAGGCGGCCCCGTTCCCGGAACCCCCCGGCAGCTTCACCAAGGGAGCCCTCGTCCTGGCGGTCGCCCTGGCCCTGGTCGCCGCCGCGAAACGCCTCTTGCGCCGCGGCGGCTCCGCCAAGTAGCCCTGCGGCGCCGCTGCCGGGGCCGGGCCCGGACAGCGGCGCCGCCTGCCGGCTACTCCTCCCGGATCGGGATGCGGCCGTTGAGCGTGGACCCGGCGGACCCGCCCGGGCCCGCGGAACCGGTGGAACCGGCGGGGTCAGAGGTCTGCTGGGACATCGACGCCAGGAGCTGGCGGGCCACGCCCAGGCCGGTGCCGCCCATCGTGAGCGCCTTCGCGAACATCTCCGACATGCCCTCGGCCCCGTTCAGCAGGACCATGTGCTCCACGTTCCCGAAGGCTCCCGCGCCCGCCTCCACGATCGCGGGCCAGTTCTCGGCGAGCTGCTGGGCGACGACCGCTTCCTGGTTCTCGGCGAGTGCGGCGGCCCGCGCCTTGATCGCGTCGGCTTCGGCGAGGCCCTTCGCCTTCGCCGACGCCGCCACCGCGAGGCCCTTCGCCTGGGTGGCCGCGGCCTCGGCCTCACCGGTCGCCCGGGTGGCCTTCGCCGCCGCGAGACCGCGGGCTTCGGTGGCCGCCGCGTCGGCGGTCGCCGCCGTCGTCACCCGTGTGGCCTCCGCGGCGGCCGCCAGCTCCGTCTCCTTCGCCTTGGCCTGCGCCGCCGAGATCCGGGCGTCGCGCTCGGCCTCCGCCCGGGTCCGCGTCTCGTACGCCGCCGCGTCCGCGGGCTTGCGTACGTCCGCCTGAAGCTGCTGCTCGCGCCGGTGCGCCTCCAGCTCCGCGACCCGGGTCTCCTGCACGACGACTTCCTGACGCGCGGCCGCCTCCGACAGCGGACCCGCCTGCCGTGCCGTCGCCGCGGCCTTGTCCCGCTCGGCCTGGTAGCCGGCCTGGAGGATCTCGCTGTCGCGGGTGGCCTCCGACATCCGGGCGAACGCGGCCTGCTCGGCCTCGGTCGCCAGCCGGTTCGCCTCGGCCTGCGCGATCCGCGCGTCCCGCTGCACGGCGGCCGCGTGCGGCATCGCCAGGTTCTTGATGTAGCCCGTCGGGTCCTCGATCTCGTGGATCTGGAGCGAGTCGACGATCAGGCCCAGCTTCTCCATCTCGGTACCGCAGGCCGCCCGGGTCTGCCCGGTCAGCTTCTCCCGGTCCCGGATCATGTCCTCGACCGTCAACCCGCCCACGATGGAGCGAAGATGGCCGGCGAAGACGATGTGCACCCGCTCGGGCATCATCTTCTGCTGGTCCAGGAAACGGCGCGCGGCGTTGGCGATGGACACGAAGTCGTCGCCGATCTTGAAGATCACCACGCCCTTGACCCGCAGCGGGATGCCCTGGTGGGTCACGCAGTCCACGTTCAGCTGCGTCTCGTTGAGGTCCAGCGACAGCTTCCGCACCGCCTGCACCCCGGGCAGGACCAGCGTCCCGCGCCCGGTGACGATCCGGAACCCCATGCCCTCCCCGATGCCCTCGGTCTTGTGCGCGGAACCGGAGATGACGAGCGCCTCGTTGGGTTCGGCCACCCGCCACATGAGCTTGAACAGGCCGATCAAAGTCAGAATTGCGGCGAGAACGACTCCCGCCACGACGCCGATAGCCATCGGCAACGCCCCCTTATCGCGGTGCCGTTCGACACCGACGAGGGCGAGTCTGCGCCTGTCGCGCACCGGCGGGAAGACGTGCGCGAAGTCTTGTCGCCATCTTGATACGCACAGGTCGCACGAGGGGTCAGTTGTCGTAGGACGCCATCACGTACACCGTGCGCGGCGGCAGGTACTCGACGACCGTCACCACCGTCCCGACGGCCAGCCGGCCGGTCCCCTGGACGGGGTACGCGAGGAAGTGCTCGGCACCGCCCCGGATCCGGACGATCACCTCGCCGACCAGACCCGGCCCGACCGTCCCGGTCACCCGTCCGGCCATCCCCACCATGTCCACGCCCTCGTCCCCCATGGCCCGAGGGTACGCCGCCGCGCCGGCCCGCCGGGGCTCGGCCGGGGAGGCTGGTGCGCCGGGGCTACGAGTGGCCCAGGTCCGCGGCGGGGAGGTCCGAGACCGGGACCGAGCCGGTGTCGGAGGCCGGGCGCAGGAGGAACTCGTCCGAGGCCATCGAGTCGAGCACCGGCGGCGCCGGCCGCAGCGGCGCCGGCATGACCGCGGCCTCCGAGTGCCCGCCGCAGCCGTACGACAGGGAGACCAGCCGGCCGTCGGCCGGGCTGAACTCGTTCGCGCAGACGCCGAAGGCCTGGCCCAGCGAGCCGCCGATCGCGACCAGGAAGCCGCAGGAGAGGCACGACGCGGGCGCCGCCTGCGCCATCGGGGTCTTCGCACCGAACGACTCGTCCCAGCGGTCGGCCGCGGTGTGCAGCCCGTACCGCGACAGCACGCGGGCGCGCCGCATGCCCAGTTCCTCGGCGACCGAGGTGATGGAGCCGCGCACCGGGACCACCGTGCGGTCGGTGACGTCGGCGTCCTCCGCCTCGACGAGCTCGGCCATCTCGGTGGAGACCATCGAGTTCGGCGGCGGGGCGTCCTCGCCCGACCAGCCTTGCTCCAGGCGCAGGTCGTCGGAGTCGGTGGGCAGCAGGTCGCCGGGGCCCATGTCGCCGGGGCGCAGCCGTTCGCTCCACGGCACCCATTCGGGGGCGAGCAGCGCGTCGTCGCCGGGCAGGAGCACCGTTTCGTCGAGGGTGACGTTCTTCGCGCGGGAGGCGCGGGTCACGGTGACGGCCCAGCGCCAGCCCCGGTAGCCCGGTTCCTTGGACTCGAAGAAGTGCGTGACGACCCGGTCACCCTCCGCCACGGCGGAGACGTGCGCGCCCACCACGCCGGGGAAGGCGGCCTCCTCGGCCGCCGAGCGGGCGAGTTCTACCGCCTCGACGCACAGGCGGTCGGGGGTACGCGGGGTACGGCTTCGCGTCGTCGCAGCACTCACTGGTCTCGTTCTCTCCTACGCCGTCTCACGAGTGCGCCGTCCGTACTGTCGTCCACAACGACCCGTCGGTCCTGTCCGTACGTGGAGCGGGCGGAGCGGACCAGAGGGCCGCGTCGACGTCCGCACCAGATCGGACTCCGGGCGCACCTTTATGCGATCCATTCTGCGGGATCGCGAAGAGGCGCGCGGCCAAGAGCAACCGCCGGTGGCGCGCTACGCACGCTACCTCCTCCGAAGCCTTGGGCCCACATGCAAGGTCCGATTCGCGGACAAGCCCACGAGTCAGGGCGCGTCCGCGACGCGCCGGGAGGGGTTCCCAAGGGCCCGGTGGGGCACTATGGCCAGGTGGCACCCGTACGGTCGTCCGGCGACGGCTCGGGACCGGTCAGGCGGGCCGGCCGGGCCCTGGGGCGTGCCCTGCACCTGCCGTTCACCGGTACGGCGCGCGGCATCCGGCGGGCCACGCACGCGCACGGGGCGGGTGAATCGGGCCTCGGCAAGCTGATCGAGCTGCACGCCATCAACGGCGCCGGCGATGTGATGATCACAGTGGCGCTGGCCTCGACGGTGTTCTTCTCCGTACCCACGGACGAGGCACGCGGCCGGGTGGCCCTGTACCTGGGGATCACGATGCTCCCCTTCACCCTGCTGGCCCCGGTGATCGGGCCGCTGCTGGACCGGCTGCCGCACGGGCGGCGGGCGGCGATGGCGGCCGCGATGCTGGCCCGGGCGCTGCTGGCGCTGATGATGTCGGGCGCGGTGGCCACGGGCGGACTGGAGCTGTATCCGGCGGCGCTGGGGGTGCTGGTCGCGTCCAAGTCGTACGGAGTGGTGCGCAGCGCCGTGGTCCCGCGCCTCCTCCCGCCCGGATTCCCCCTCGTCAAGGCGAACTCCCGGGTCACGCTGGCCGGCCTGCTGGCCACGGGCGCGGCGGCACCGGTGGGCGCCGCGCTGCACCTGATCGGGCCGGAGTGGCCGCTGTACGGAGCCTGCCTGATCTTCGTCTGGGGCACCGTCGCGGCGTTCACGCTGCCGCACAAGGTGGACGAGGCCAAGGGCGAGCGGCGGGCCCGGCTCTCCACCCACGAGGCGCACTCGAAGCGGCCGGGGCTGCGCACGGTCAGCCGCTCGGTCCTGTGCGGCCTGCTGGCGAACGCCTCGATGCGCGCGCTGTCCGGCTTCCTGATCTTCTTCCTGGCGTTCCTGCTGCGCGAGCATCCCCTGGCGGGGCAGAGCGCGGCGGTGTCGCTGGGGATCGTGGGCGTCTCGGCGGGCGTCGGGAACGCGTGCGGCACGGCGGTGGGCGCGTGGCTGCGGGCCAGGGCGCCCGAGGCGATCGTCGCGGCGGTGCTGAGCCTGACCCTCGCGGTCGCGATCCTGGCGGCGGCCTTCTTCAGCGGCCTCATGATGGCCGTACTGGCCGCCACGGCGGGCTTCTGCCAGGCGCTGGCGAAGCTGTCGCTGGACGCGATGATCCAGCGGGACGTCCCGGAGGCGGTACGGAACTCCGCCTTCGCCCGGTCGGAGACGCTGCTCCAGGTGGCGTGGGTGCTCGGCGGCGCGATCGGCATCGTCCTGCCGCTGAACGGCGTCCTGGGCATGTCGGTGGCCGCGGCCATGGTCGCCCTGGGCACCACGATGGCCTTCCGCGGCCTCGTGGGAGCCCCCCGCCACCACCACCCGGGCACCTCCCGCCCCCGGGTGGCCTGAAGTCCGGGGGCGGGTCCCGGGCAACGGCGCCGCACCGGGCGACCCGCGCCACAGCAGGTCAGTGGTACCCCATGCAGCGGCGCGGCCCGGCGGCCCGATAGCCTTCGGCTCATGACCGCACCGCTTATCCCGGGTAGGGCCCGCCGCAGCGTCGCGGCCCTCGGAGCCGTTTCCGCCGGCTTCCTCCTCCTCTCCGCATGCGGGGACAAGCCGACGCCCCTGGCCACCGTGACGGTCGGCACCTCGACGGTGTCCGCCGAAGCCGCCTGCCAAGAAGGCAAGGAGCCGCTCACGATGGAGAAGCTCCAGGAGTGCCTCACCGAGGCGAAGAACGCCAAGACCATCGAGTACGGGCGGGGTGACACCCTGCGTCTCGGGGTCGAGCCCGACGTCGTCGAGGGCGGCAAGAAGTGGCAGGCGGTCCTGGACGGCCAGCAGATCACCGAGCCGTCCGAGAACACCTACCGCAGCTTCCCGGGCGCCGACGTCTTCGCCACCGGCGGCCAGGGCGAGGCCCCCGCCTCGAAGAAGCTGGCCATCGTCCAGCTCGGCGAGGACGGCAAGCCGATCTCCGTCTGGACCGTCAACCTCAAGCTCAAGTAACCGGACGCCACCGGTGCGCGTGCTCGTCGTGACCGCGGTGGCGGCGGAGGCCGACTCCGTCGTCAGCGCTTTCCATGGGCCGACCCCTCATCCGGACGCCCCCGGTCCCGAGCCGCGCACCCTGGCCGGGGGCTACCACGTCACCCGGCGGGACCTTCCCGGCATCGCCTTCGACGTCCTCGTCGGAGGCGTCGGTCCGGCGGCGGCCGCCGCCGGCACCGCCACCGCCCTGGTCCTCGCCGACTACACGCTCGTCGTCTCCGCCGGGATCGGCGGCGGGTTCCAGCCCGCCGCACCGCCCGGCTCCCTCGTGGTCGCGGACGCGATCGTCGCCGCCGACCTGGGCGCCGAGACCCCCGACGGCTTCCTGGACGTCCGGGCGCTCGGCTTCGGGCACAGCGTGCACCTGCCGCCGCCCGAGCTCGCCGCCCGCGCCGCCGAGGCGACCGGGGCGCTGCTCGCGCCCGTGCTGACCGTCTCCACCGTCACCGGGACCGCCGCCCGGGCCGCCGAGCTCGCCGCCCGGCACCCGATGGCCGGGGCCGAGGCCATGGAGGGCTTCGGGGTCGCGGAGGCGGCCGCCGCGCACGGGCTGCCCGTACTGGAGATCCGCGCCGTGTCCAACGCCGTGGGCCCCCGTGACCGTGCCGCCTGGCGGATCGGGGACGCGCTCGCCGCCCTCGCCGACGGCTTCCGCACGCTGGGGCCCGTACTCGCGAACTGGGGAGAACGCCATGAGCGGTAACGCCGTGAAGATCGCCTACTCGCCGTGCCCGAACGACACCTTCGTCTTCGACGCCTGGGCACACGGCCGCGTCCCGGGCGCGCCCGCCCTCGACGTCACCTTCGCCGACATCGACATCACCAACGGCATGGCCGAGCGCGGCGAGCTGGACGTGCTGAAGGTGTCGTACGCCGTGCTGCCGTGGGTGCTGGAGGAGTACGCGCTGCTGCCCTGCGGCGGCGCCCTGGGGCGCGGCTGCGGCCCGCTGGTGCTCACCCGTGAGCCGGGGACCGGCCTCGCCGGGAAGACGGTGGCCGTGCCGAGCGAACGCTCGACCGCCTACCTGCTGTTCCGGCTGTGGGCGGCGGACGTGCTCCCGGACGGGGTCGGCAAGGTGGTCGTGCTGCCGTTCAACGAGATCATGCCGGCGGTGCGCGACGGCCGGGTGGACGCCGGACTGGTCATCCACGAGGCCCGGTTCACCTATCAGGACTACGGCCTGCACTGCCTGGCCGACATGGGCGGGCACTGGGAGTCCACGACCGGCCTGCCGATCCCGCTCGGCGCGATCATCGCCAAGCGCTCGCTGGGCGAGCAGCGGCTCCACGCGCTCGCCGAGTCCGCCCGTACATCGGTGCGGATGGCCTGGGACGACCCCGAGGCGTCCCGGCCGTACGTACGCGCCCACGCGCAGGAGCTGGACCCGGCCGTCGCCGACCAGCACATCGGGCTCTACGTCAACGAGTTCACCGCCGACCTCGGCGACGACGGTTACGCGGCCGTGCGCGGGCTGCTGACCAGGGCGGCGGCCGAGGGACTGGTACCGGCCATTTCGCCCGGCGCGCTCGCCTTCCCGTAGCCCCCGAAGCCCTCCAAAGAGCCTCGGAACGACGGTGCCCCGCCACTCTCCCGAGTGGCGGGGCACCGTACCTCGTTCAGGTCAGACGTCGAGCTGGTCGGCCACCGCGCGCAGCAGGCCGGCGATCTTCGTGCCGTGCACCTTGTCGGGGTAACGGCCGCGCTCCAGCATCGGAGTGATGTTCTCCAGCAGGGTCGTGAGGTCCTGCACGATCGAGGCGAGCTCGTCCGGCTTGCGGCGCTGGGCCGCCGCGACGGACGGCGCCGGATCCAGCACCGTCACCGAAAGCGCCTGGTCACCGCGTTGTCCGGCCACGACACCGAACTCGACGCGCTGGCCGGGCTTGAGGGAGTCGACCCCGGCAGGGAGCACCGACGAGTGGACGAAGACGTCGCCGCCGTCGTCACGGGAGAGAAAGCCGAAGCCCTTCTCACTGTTGAACCATTTGACCTTGCCGGTAGGCACGTCCGTCCTCTGTCCTTGTGCTCGTCGGGTCCGGAGTGCCGAGGAACGGCTCCGGATAACAGCGCAGCGGGCCATGGATGACCCGCCACCTCAAGGCTAATGGCCGAGGGCCGGGTGACAAGACGTTCCCCGGTCCTTCGCGGGCGGCCGCTTCGGCCGCTCCGGCCTGGGAACTACCCTGGTCGGGTGACTGTTACTCCTCATTCCGACGAAGCGCGGCCCGGCGACGCACTGGTGAAGACCGGCGGCATCGTGTTCATCGTGGGCGCCGTCGCCACGCTCGCGACGATGGCCCCGCTGTTCCTCGACGTCGACCCGTTCCCGTCGTACGCGTGGGCCGTGTGCATGCTGATGGGCGTCGGCTTCGCCATCTCCGCGGCGGGCGTGCTGCGGTCGGCCGCGGCGCAGCGCAAGGCGGCCCGGGCCTCACAGGCCTGACCCGGCCGGGGACGTGCCCTGCTTCCCCGAAGCCGCTCAGACGGGCTGCGCGGCGACGTACTGCGCGAGCCACCCCGGCAGCGCGGTGAGGTCCGGGAGCACCACGTCCGCGCCCGCCGCCCGCAGCTCCGGCTCGGGGCACGGACCGGTCGGCACGACCACGGACAGCGCGCCGGCCTTGCGGGCCCCGCGTACGTCGCCCACGTGGTCACCGACGTAGACCTGCGCCCCGTACTCGCGCAGCGCCCCGGCCTTGGCCTCCGCCCAGAGCCAGCCGATGACGGCGTCGGGCTCGATGCCCAGGTGCTCCAGGTGCAGGCGGGCGTTGGGCTCGTGCTTGGCCGTGACGACGATCGCGCGGCCGCCGAGCGCCTGGACGGCCTCGATCGCCTCGCGCGCACCCGGCATCGCCGGGGTCGGCCCGATGGCGTATGTGGGATAGATCTCGCGGTAGCGGTCGGCCATGGCCGGGATCTCGGCCTCCGGGAACCAGTACGCGAGCTCCTCGTCCAGCGGCGGCCCGAGCCGCGTGACCGCCTCGTCGGCGTCGATGAACGTACCCGTCTCGGCCGAGAGCGCCTGGTAGGCGGCCTTGATGCCCGGACGCGAGTCGATGAGGGTCATGTCGAGGTCGAAGCCGACGGTGAGGTTCATACCGCCATTGTGCCGAGGCGGGCCGACGGCGGGCCGACACCAGGCTTACAGCGGGGGAACGTACGCCCCTCGCGTCACGACGCGGCGCGGCTGGGCACGTCAGCGGCGGCGGGCCCGCCACACCAGGTAGAGGACGGACGCCAGCGCCGCGCCCCGCAGCAGCCACGGCCACATCCCGTGCACCACCCCGCTCACCTGGTCCTCGGCCAGGGTCTCGCCCCACTTCTCGTTCATCCGGCCCCACAGCCACACCGCCGCCCCCGCCAGGACCACGCCGGGCGGGCCGAAGACGACCCACTTGCGCTCGGCGGGCCGCAGCACGCGCGAGGCGTACGGCAGCAGCCAGCCGACGACGAGCAGCAGCCAATAGCCGGTGACCACGCCGACGACGAGGAAGGCCGCGGCCAGCATCAGGAAGGCGTTCGGCCGGGGCCGGGGGGCGACGGCCGCGGCTTCCGGCCCGGCGGCCTCCGCCACCGCTTCCTTCTTCGCGCGCCGCCGCTCGCGCAGGAACCGTACGAGGCTCCGCGCGCGCCCCTGCGCCGGCCCCGGCGGCTCCTTCTTCGGCTCCTCGTCCTCCCCCGGAGGCTCCTTGAACATCTCCGGGAACTCGATCCCGCCCGCGAAGCCGTCGACCTGCGGGCCCGAGCCGAACCCGCCCGCCCCGACGCGCCACCAGTCGGGCTCCGCCCCTCCGGAGGGGCCGAGTTCGTCCAGCCCGGCCAGGTGCGGCGGCACGTTCTGCGGCTCCGGCGCCGGGCGCGGCGGCGGCACCCGCTTGCGGCCCAGGCGGCCCGGACCCCGCTGGGCGGGCACCGCCGGGACCGGATCCGGCGGGGTCTGCGAAGGCCCCGACCGCGTACCGACGGTGTCCAGGACCTCCTCCGGCGTGCCGATCCGCTCCAGGATGGCCCGTACCGCGGCCGGCGTCTCCGGGTCGTACTTGGCGCGCCGACGGTCGATCTCGTCCCGCAGCCCCGACACCAGCCGCATCCGGTCACCGGAGGACAGCTGCCGCCGCTGCGCCAAGTCCCCGACGCGGCTCAGATATTCGTAGACCAACTGGTCGCTTTCGATCCCCACGCCCCGGCTCCTCCCGTACCGCCTCAACCGAAGGTAGCGCGTGCGCCCGTGGAGCAGTCGCGGACGCAGCGGATACCGTGGACCGGATGGGGACCGGCCGACTGACCGGCCGACGCGACCAGGAGGCGACTGTGCCCGAGGAAAGCACTGCGGGAGGATCCGGCGGAAGCGGCGCCCCGCGCTCCCTCGCCGAGGCGCTTCGCGCCCGCGACGACTCGGCGCTCGCCGCCCTGCTGCACGCCCGCCCGGACCTGCTCGGCCCGGTGCCCGGCGACGTGACCCAGCTGGCCACCCGCGCCGGCACCCGGGCCTCGGTGGTACGGGCGCTGGAACGCCTGGACCGGTTCGCGCTGCAGACCGCCGAGGCACTGGCGGTCGCCCCGGACCCCTGCCCGTACCCGGTGCTGGAATCGCTGCTGACCGGCGAGGAGGGCACCACCGGCGAGGACAACGGGGCCCGCGCGGCGCTCCCCCGGGCCATGGCCACCCTGCGCGACCAGGCCCTGGTGTGGGGCGACGACGACCGGCTGCGCCTGGTGCGCACCGCCCGCGAACTGCTCGCGCCGTCGCCCCAGCGGCCCTCCCCGACCGGCCTCGGCCCCACCGTCGCCGAGGCCACGGCCGGGATGTCGCCGACCCGGATCCAGGAGATCGTGGCGGCCGTCGGACTGCCCGCCACCCACGACCCGGTGTCCGCGGTGTCGGCGCTGACCGGGCTGTTCACCGACCCGGAGCGGATGTCGGCCCTGCTGGACCGGGCCCCCGCGGAGGCCCACCAGGTGCTCGGGCGGCTCGTGTGGGGGCCGCCGTACGGGGAGGTCACCCCGAACCCGGCCGCGCCGGTGCGCTGGCTGCGCGACCACGGGCTGCTGCTCCCCGCCACCGCACGCACCGTGGTCCTGCCCCGCGAGGTGGCGCTGCACCTGCGCGGCGGGCTCGCGCACCGGGACACCTCGCCGGTGGCCCCGCCCGTTCCCGCGCACCGCGAGCACCGTCCACAGCTTGTGGACGCGAACGCCGCCGGGCAGGCGCTGGGCGCGCTGTCCACCGTCGAGGAGCTGGTGAAGTCCTGGGAGCACGCCGGTCCGCTGGTGCTGCGCGCGGGCGGGCTCGCCGTACGGGACCTCAAGCGGGCCGCGGCCGCCCTGGACACCACCGAGTCCGCGGCGGCGTTCTGGATCGAACTCGCCTACGCGGCCGGCCTGCTGGCCAGTGACGGGGAGGCGGACGAGCGGTACGCGCCCACCCCCGCCTTCGACGACTGGGTCGAACTGCCGCCCGCCGAGCGGTGGTCGGCGCTCGCGGCGGCCTGGCTGCCGGCCACCCGCACCGCCGGCCTGGTCGGCGAACAGGACAGCAAGGGACGCACCCTGTCGGTGCTCGGCCCCGAACTCGACCGCTCCGCCGCCCCCGAGGTGCGCCGACGCGCCCTGGAGCTCCTGGCCGCCCTGCCCGAGGGCGCCTCCCCCGACCCGGACGCCCTGCTGGACCGGCTCGCGTGGGAGCGTCCCGTACGCGGCACCGGCGACCTGCGGGCCCGCCTCGCGCACTGGACGCTGACCGAGGCGGAGATCCTCGGCGTCAGCGGCCGGGGCGCGCTCAGCGGCTTCGGCCGCGCCCTGCTGGAGCGGCGCGACCCGGCGCCGCTGCTGAGCCCGCTGCTGCCGGAGCCGGTGGACCACGTACTACTGCAGGCCGACCTGACGGCGGTGGCCCCCGGCCCGCTGCGCCGCCCGCTCGGCGACACGATGGCGCTGCTCGCGGACGTGGAGTCCAAGGGCGGGGCCACGGTGTACCGCTTCACGCCCGGGTCGGTGCGGCGCGCCCTGGACGCCGGGCACGCCGCCGCCGACCTGCACGCCTTCCTCAAGGAACACAGCCGCACGCCGGTCCCGCAGCCGCTGGCCTACCTGATCGACGACGTCGCCCGGCGGCACGGGCACCTGCGGGTCGGTTCGGCGTCCTCGTACGTGCGCTGCGACGACGACGCGATGCTGGGCGAGATCCTGGCCGACAAGCGGTCGGCGGGGCTGGGGCTGCGCCGCCTCGCGCCGACGGTGCTGGCCGCGCAGGCCGAACCCACGTCCCTGCTGGAGGGGTTGCGGGCCATGGGGTACGCGCCGGCCGCGGAGTCCCGTACCGGCGACGTGCTGGTGGCGCGGGCCGACGCCCACCGCACGCCGGCCCGCTCGGCTCCCGTACCGGTGCCGGACGGCCCGCCGGTGCCGGACGAGACGCTGCTGCGGGCGGCCGTACGGGCGATCCGCGCGGGCGACCTGGCGGCGACGGCCGTGCGCAAGGAGCCGGTGGCCTCCGCGGCCGTGCCGGGCGAACTGCCGCGCACGAGCGCGGCGGAGACCCTGGCGACGGTGCAGGCGGCCGCGCTGACCGGGTCGGCCGTGTGGATCGGGTACGTGAACGCGGACGGGGCGGCGAGCCAGCGGGTCATCGCCCCGGTGCGGGTGGAGGGCGGCTTCGTCACCGGCTACGACCACACGGCGGACGAGGTACGGACGTACGCGCTGCACCGGATCACGGGGGTCGCCGAGCTGGCGGAGGACCACGTCTGACGCGCGAGGCCGGGTCCGGCGCGCAGGACCTCGTCCAAAAGCGCTGGCCGGGCGGGGTCCGGACCCCGCACCCTGGTCCGTATGTCCAACGCCGTGTCGTTCGGAGTACCGAACCGCCAGATCCGCGCCGCCCACACCGCCGCCACCGTCACCGTCTACCAGGCGTACTCCCCGTCCCTGGGGGTACCGGCGGCCCGCGGCGGCCGCTTCCCGCCCGCCTGGAAGCGGGAGCGGATGACGTGGATCAAGCCGTCGTTCCTGTGGATGATGTACCGCTGCGGCTGGGCAGCCAAGGCCGACCAGGAGACGGTGCTGGCGATCGACATCACCCGTGAGGGCTTCGACCGGGCGCTGCGCGAGGCCTGCCTGTCCCACTACGAGCCGGGTGTGCACGCGGACCGCGGCGCCTGGCAGCAGTCGCTGCGCGCGACGTCGGCCCGCGTCCAGTGGGACCCGGAGCGCGACCTCCACCTGAACACGCTGCCGTACCGCTCGCTCCAGCTGGGCCTGTCCGGGCCCGCCTCGCGGGCCTACGCCGACGAGTGGACGGTCGCCATCAGGGACGTCACCCCGCTGGCCCGGGAGATCCACGGCCTGCTCCGCTCCGGGGACGGGGCGACTGCACAGGCGCTGCTGCCCGTGGAAACCCCGTACGCCGCGGGCCCGTTGCCTCACCTGGGCGCGTAGTCGATCCGCCCGTGCTCGAAGGGCCACGCCTCGCGCAGCCAGCGGCTCACGGCCTCGTACAGCGGGAGGTCGAGGTGGGCCCGGTCGGCGCGCACCCAGGAGCTGACCTGGACGCTGTCCGGATCGTCCTTGCCCGGGTACATGTACAGGCAGCCGATGACCTCGTCGTCCCCTTCCAGGACCGTGTAGGTGAACCCGCGCCGCTCGGCGAAGTCCCGCGCGTGCCGGGCCAGATCGCCCCCGTTCGCCTCGGCGGACATCCCCTCCACCGGCGGCCAGCCACGCCCCACGAACCCGGGCGTGGCCCTGATGTGCTCGATGCTCCCGGTCCAGGCGGCGAGATCCCGCACGTTGTGCTGCTCCCCGAGCGGCTCCAGCCGGAAGGCGTCTTCGGTGAGAGCGCGCGGCACCTCGAAGTCGGCCGGTACGAAAGTCTGCTGATCACCACTCATGCCCGGACCGTACGCGCCCGCTCCGCCAGCGTCAGCAGCTTTTCCACGGGCCACTGGTCGTCCGCGTGCTCCCCGTAGCCGGCGGCCAGCACCCGGCGGCGCGATCCAGCAGGAACACCTCGGCGCCCTCTCCGGCGCGGGCACCGCCGCGATCGCCGGACTCCCGGCGGACGAGTACCCGTACCTGACCGAGGCCGCCCGCGGCGCCCGGTCCCTCAGCCAGGACCGGGAGTTCACGGCGGCCTCGCACTGCTCCTGCGCGGCCTGGGATCAGGCTAGTTCGCGCAGCTCCAGGTCGATGTACGGCACGGTGTCGCCCGGCAGCACGTACCGCTCGACCTCCTCGAAGCCGTGCGCGAGGGCGAACCGCAGCCCCTCCGGGCTGGACTCCAGGACCACGGTCTGGATCCGCTCGGCCCCCAGCTCCCGCGCCCGGGCCAGCCCGCGCGCGTAGAGCAGCCCGCCGTATCCCCTCCCCCGGTGGCCGGGCAGCACCCGCGCGATGACGGTGCCCACCGGCTCCCCGTCCCGGGGCGGCCGCACGGTCGTGCACCCCACCACCTCGTCACCGAGGTACGCGACCTCCAGCACGTTGCGCCCGGCCCGCTCCCGCACGTCGTCGGGGGAGAGCGGATCCGTCGGAATGATCAGATTGTGCACGTACCGCCAGTCCCGCGACGTGGCGTCGTCACCCACAGCCTCAATGCGAAGATCACACATTCCCCCAGCGAACCCACCCACCTGCCGCCCCGTCAACCACCCCACGCACACAGAACCTCCCGGCCCGCGCGGCGATGGGGCAGACTGGATTGACTCCTCTCCCCACGTGATCGGGGAGATTCCTGGCTCACGCAGCCTGGCTGCCCTGCGGGCTGTCAGGTCTTCCGCGATCAGCACCAGCCGGGTCGAGACCAGCCCGGACGAGCATGACGCGTGCAGAGTTCTTGTCCCGAGTCGAGACAGCTCCGCACGCGGTGCAGGTATAGGTACGTTCCGACAGCGGAAGTGCGTGCTTGGCTCTCGCTCCGCACCGGCCGCAGTCCGTGGTGGTGTGCGCCGGGCGCACGAGCCGCAGGTCCCGGCCGTGCTTGCGCGCCATGTTGATCAGCTCGTGCTTGGTGGCGGAGATCGCCGCGTCAGCTGCTTTACGGGCCATGGTGGACTTGGCGAGGAACCGCGGGCGGAAATCCTCCACCGCAAGGTGATCGAAATCCGTCACCACACGCTTGGCCCACTTGCGGGCAGCATCCTGGCGCTGCCGGGCGATCTTCTTGTGGATCTTCGCCGCCCGCCGCTTCGCCTTGCGGTAGCCCTTCGACGCGGCCTGCCCGCGCTTCGGCTTCCGGCGGGCCATCATCCGCTGATACCCCGCCAGCTTCCCTGCGGCTTTCCTTCCGTGCTGGGCGTGCGGGAGATCATGGTCATCGCTGGTGGTGGTCGCTGTCTCCTTCACACCCCAGTCGATGCCGATGCTCCGGCCGGTCTCGGGGAGCGGCTGCGCTGCGACAGGGACGACGAAGGAGGCGTACCAGTGCCCGAGGCCGTCGCGGTACGCAGACGCTCGACGGGTCGGCAGGCAGTTCCCGCGAACCTAGGGTCGTCATCCAGTTCTCTCCCGGGAACCCGTACGACCCACACGAACGGGTGAACGACCGCGCGAGCTCACCAACGGACCGAACCCGCTGAGCCGGACCCGAGCGCCAGGTTCCCAGCTGCCTGGGGCGTACGGCACCATGGAGGTTTGACCTGAGTGAAACGGGGCGCGCGCGTGAATGGTCCACTTATCGTCCAGAGCGACAAAACACTCCTTCTCGAGGTCGACCACGAGCTCGCCGGAGCCGCGCGGCGCGCCATCGCTCCCTTCGCCGAGCTGGAGCGGGCTCCCGAGCACATCCACACGTACCGGATCACCCCCCTCGGCCTGTGGAACGCCCGGGCCGCCGGGCACGACGCCGAGCAGGTCGTCGACGCGCTCGTCGAGTTCTCGCGCTACCCCGTCCCGCACGCGCTGCTCGTCGACGTCGCCGAGACCATGGCCCGCTACGGCCGGCTCACCCTCTCCAAGCACCCCGTGCACGGGCTGGTCCTGACCAGCACCGACCGGCCGGTGCTGGAGGAGATCCTGCGGTCCAAGAAGATCGCCCCGCTCGTCGGGGCGCGGCTCGACCCCGACACCGTGGCCGTGCACCCCTCCGAGCGCGGGCAGATCAAGCAGACGCTGCTCAAGCTGGGCTGGCCGGCCGAGGACCTCGCCGGGTACGTCGACGGCGAGGCGCACCCGATCGACCTGGCCGAGGACGGCTGGGCGCTGCGCCCGTACCAGCAGCAGGCCGTCGAGGGTTTCTGGCACGGCGGCTCCGGTGTGGTCGTGCTGCCCTGCGGCGCGGGCAAGACGCTGGTCGGCGCCGGGGCGATGGCGAAGGCCAAGGCGACGACGCTGATCCTGGTCACGAACACCGTCTCGGCCCGCCAGTGGAAGCACGAGCTGGTCAAGCGGACCTCGCTGACGGAGGACGAGATCGGCGAGTACAGCGGTACGAGGAAGGAGATCCGCCCCGTCACGATCGCCACGTACCAGGTCCTGACGACGAAGCGGAAGGGCGTCTACCCGCACCTGGAGCTCTTCGACTCCCGGGACTGGGGCCTGATCGTCTATGACGAGGTGCACCTGCTGCCCGCGCCGGTCTTCAAGTTCACCGCGGACCTCCAGGCCCGTCGGCGCCTCGGCCTGACGGCCACCCTCGTACGGGAGGACGGCCGCGAGTCGGATGTCTTCTCCCTCATCGGGCCGAAGCGGTTCGACGCGCCGTGGAAGGAGATCGAGGCGCAGGGCTACATCGCGCCCGCCGACTGCGTCGAGGTCCGGGTCAATCTGACCGAGTCGGAGCGCCTCGCGTACGCGACCGCCGAGACGGAGGAGAAGTACCGCTTCTGCGCGACGACGGCGACGAAGCGGAAGGTCACCGAGGCGCTGGTCGCCAAGCACCAGGGCGAGCAGACGCTGGTCATCGGGCAGTACATCGACCAGCTCGACGAGCTCGGCGAGCACCTGGACGCGCCCGTCATCAAGGGCGAGACGTCCAACGCGCAGCGCGAGAAGCTCTTCGACGCCTTCCGCGAGGGCGAGATCAGCGTGCTGGTCGTGTCGAAGGTCGCGAACTTCTCGATCGACCTGCCCGAGGCGACGGTCGCCATCCAGGTGTCCGGCACCTTCGGCTCGCGCCAGGAGGAGGCCCAGCGTCTGGGCCGTGTGCTGCGGCCCAAGGCGGACGGCCACGAGGCGCGGTTCTACTCGGTCGTCGCGCGCGACACCATCGACCAGGACTTCGCGGCGCACCGCCAGCGCTTCCTGGCCGAGCAGGGCTACGCCTACCGCATCATGGACGCCGACGACCTGCTGGCAACGGACTAGCCTCCGGAGGGAAGCCTCCCGCCCCTGCTGGGGGCTCTGCCCGGGACCCACGCCCGCCAGGCAGACGGCATCAGCCAAATCCAGCCCCGCCTGGGGGCACCTCCCAGCGGTAGCTGGGGGAGATTGAGGCGCGGGGTCTGGGGCGGAGCCCCAGCAGCCGGCCCGCACGGGACGCCGGCGGCGGGCGGCGGGCGGCGACGGGTCAGCGGCGGACGACGCCCGCGTCCTCGGCGTACTCGCCCAGGACGACGACGCGGACGGTGGCCTCCGCGAAGACCTTCGCCGCCCGCAGCACGCTGCCGAAGCCGAAGCGCGGATGGGAGTCGGAGGTGGCGGTGGCGCCGCTAGGGCGGCCGCCCCGGATCGGGGTGAAGGTTGCGGTGCTCATGTGTCCATGGTGCGCTTCCGCGCCGCCCGGCACATCGCTCCCGGGGCGTAATCCCCGGGCGCCCCGCCTCCTCCTCCCGGCCCATGCCGCCCCCTAGTGGCTATGCCGCAGGTCTGACGCTTGCGGCCCCGCCACCCGGACAGCGGTCCCGCGGGAAGGGGACTTCCGTCCCCCGTAATCCGTTCGCGCGGATCGGGCCCCGTGGCTAGAATCTCCGCTCTTGCCGCCTCCCGCCGCCTCGTCGGGGAGAGCCGCCCGCCGGTCGGTAACCGGCGGGCCATCTGTTCCGTACCAGCAGCTGGAGGCAGTCCCGTGCCCGCGCACGCCCCCGAATCCGACATCGGCCCGCTCGCGCGCGAGCGGGCCCACCTCACCGCCTCCCGCGCCGCGCTGCGCGCCATGCGCGCCGACGTCGAGGCCCTCGACATCCGCGACGTCACCGCGAACTGGGTCAACGCGATCGTCCTCCAGGCCCAGATCGACGACCGGATCAAGGCCCTCGCCGACCTGGCCCACACCCCCCTCTTCTTCGGCCGCCTGAACTACCTGCACGCCCCGGGCGCGGAGCTCGCCGAGGGCGCGGAGGGCGAGCAGTTCTACATCGGCCGCCGCCACGTCCACGACGCCGACGGCGACCCGATGGTGATCGACTGGCGCGCGCCCGTCTCCCAGCCGTTCTACCGCGCCTCCAAGACCGACCCGCAGGACATCGCGCTGCGCCGCCGCTTCGGCTACACGGGCGGCGAGCTGACGGCGTACGAGGACGAGCACCTGTCGGACCCGGCCGAGGGGGCCGCGGTCAGCAAGCTGCTCCAGCAGGAGATCGAGCGCCCGCGCGTCGGTCCCATGCGGGACATCGTCGCGACGATCCAGCCCGAGCAGGACGAGATCGTCCGTTCCGGCCTGTCCGGCTCCGTCTGCGTGCAGGGCGGCCCCGGCACCGGGAAGACGGCGGTCGGCCTGCACCGGGTGGCGTACCTGCTGTACGCGCACCGCGACCGGCTCGCCCGTACGGGCACCCTGGTCATCGGGCCGAACCGGTCCTTCCTGCAGTACATCGAGCAGGTCCTGCCCGCACTGGGCGAGCTGGAGGTCAAGCAGGCCACCGTCGACGACCTGGTGGCGCAGGGCGGCCTGGAGGTACGCGGCACGGACGCGGCCGAGACCGCAGTGGTCAAGGGCGACGCCCGGATGGCGCAGGTACTGCGCCGCGCGCTCGAATCACATGTCACGCAGCCTGCCGAGGCGCTGATGGTGGTCCGCGGTTCGCGCCGCTGGCGGGTGCCCTCGTACGAGCTCGCGGAGATGGTGCAGGAGCTCCAGGACCGCGACATCCGCTACGGCGCGGCCCGCGACGCGCTGCCGCAGCGGATCGCGCACGCGGTTCTCGTACGGATGGAGCAGGCGGGCGAGGCGCCGGACGACCGCGTGCAGGACGCGGTGGCCCGCAATCCGGCGGTGAAGGCGGCGGTGAAGGAGATCTGGCCCCCGGTCGAACCGGCGAAGCTGGTGCTCCGCCTGCTGTCGGACCCGGATTTCCTCGCGCTGCACGCACGGGACGTCCTCACGGCGGACGAGCAGAAGCTCCTGCTGTGGGCGAAGCCGCCGCGGACCGTGAAGTCGGCGAAGTGGTCGGCGGCGGACCTGGTCCTGATCGACGAGGCGGCCGACCTCGTCGAGCGCACGCACTCCCTCGGTCATGTGGTCCTCGACGAGGCGCAGGACCTGTCGCCGATGCAGTACCGGGCGGTGGGGCGGCGCTGCACGACGGGTTCGGCGACGGTGCTCGGCGACCTCGCGCAGGGCACCACCCCGTGGGCCACGCGCAGCTGGGACGAGGCGCTGACCCACCTCGGGAAGCCGCAGGCGGTGCTGGAGGAGCTGACGGCGGGCTTCCGCGTGCCGCGCGAGGTGATCGCGTACGCCTCCCGCCTGCTGCCGTCGATCTCCCCGGGCCTGGCCCCGGTCTCCTCGGTCCGCGAGACGCCGGGCTCGCTGGTCGTCACGCCGACGGCGGACCTGACGGCGTCGGTGGTCTCGGCGTGCCGTGCCTCCCTCGCCCACGAGGGCTCGATCGGCCTGATCGCGGCGGACGCCCGGATCCCGGTGCTGGCCGATGCCCTGTTGGAGGCCGGCCTGCCGTACCTGTCGCCGGGCGAGGAGACGACGGCGGCGGCCCGGCTGACGCTGGTGCCGGCCTCGCTGGCCAAGGGTCTGGAGTACGACTACGTGGTCCTGGACGAGCCCGCGGCGATCGTGGACGGCGAGCCGGACGAGCGCACGGGCCTGCGCCGCCTGTACGTCTGCCTCACCCGCGCCGTCTCGGGCCTGACGGCCCTCCACTCGGCCCCCCTGCCGGCGGCCCTGTCCTGATCCGAGGCCGCCGGAGCGGCCGGTCAGGCCAGGGCGGCCCGCCACTCGGCGACGGCCGCCGCCGACACCGGCCGCCCCCACCCGGAGGGACGGGCCGCGCCGCCGATGTGGAACCCGTCGATGCCCGCGGCGCGCAGCACCGGCAGGTGCGAGAGGGTCAGGCCGCCGCCGACCAGGATCCGCGCCCCGTACCCCGGCTCGCCGCTCCGCGCCGCCTCCGCGCGGAGCACCGCCAGGCCCTCGTCGACGCCGGCCGCCGAGCCCGCCGTCAGGTAGGTGTCCAGACCGGGCAGATCGGCCAGTGCCTTGCGCAGGCCGTCGCGGTCCGCCGCGCGGTCGATCGCCCGGTGGAAGGTCCAGCGGCACCCGTCGAGCTCCGCCACCAGCGCCTCGACCGCCGCGAGGTCCGGGCTCCCGTCCGGGTTCAGGAAGCCGAGTACGAACTCCTGCGCCCCCTCCGCCCGCAGCTCCCGCGCCGCCCGGACCAGCTTGGAGACGTCAGCGGCGGCGAAGCCGTCCGACAGGCGGAGCATCACGCGCAGCGGGATGTCGACCGCCGCTCTGATCGCCGCGAAGGTCTCGCGCGGCGGGGTGAGCCCGTCGGCGGCCATGTCGGTGACCAGCTCCAGTCGGTCCGCCCCACCGGCCTGGGCCGCGACCGCGTCCTCCACGTCGAGGGCGATCACCTCCAGGAGTGCACGGTTGCTCATTCGATGCCGTCCTTCGTCCAGTACGCCAAAATAGGTCTAGTCCAATATTAAGAGTACGGGCCTCCGCCCTCGCTCCACCAGCACCATCACGCCACCCCCACAATGTGCGCATGGACACCAGTACCCCGCGCACCGACACCACCGCTCTCCGCGCCCGCTGGCACGCGACCGCCGTCGCCGCCGGGGCGAGCGGCGACCCCGCTCCCTACGCCGACCGCCTCCTCGCCGCCTGGGCGGAGCCGCAGCGCCGGTACCACACCACCGCGCACCTGGCCGACGTACTGGCACGGACAGACGTACTGGCGCCGTACGCGGCCGACCCCGCCGCCGTCGAGCTCGCCGCCTGGTTCCACGACGCCGTGTACCGCCCCGACCGCTCCGAGAACGAGGAGCGCAGCGCCGTCATGGCCGAACGGGCCCTGCCCGAGCTGGGCATCGACGCCGACCGCACCGGCGAGGTGGCCCGGCTGGTCCGGCTCACCGTCACCCACGACCCCGCCCCCGGTGACAGCAACGGCGAGGTGCTCTGCGACGCGGACCTGGCCGTCCTGGCCGGAGCCCCCGAGGCGTACGCGGCGTACGCGGCCGCCGTGCGCGCCGAGTACGGCTTCGTCCCGGACGACGCCTTCCGCGCCGGCCGTGCCGCCGTGCTCCGGCAGCTGCTCGCCCTGCCGAGGCTCTTCCGCACGCCGTACGGCACCGCGCACTGGGAGGCCCCGGCCCGCGCCAACCTCGCCGCGGAGCTCGCCGATCCGGCGTAGGCCGGGCAGGTCGGGAGGTCAGGCGGGTCCGTACATCAGGTCCGTGAATCGGGCCCCCGAGTCTGTCAGGTCGCGGGAATTCGATCATGTTCGCCGCAGTTGGTGAGAGTCATGCCCGCAGCCTCCGCACGCCCCCGCATGCCCGTCGCCGTCTACGTCCTCGGCCTGTCCGTGTTCGCGCTCGGCACCAGCGAGTTCATGCTCTCCGGGCTGCTGCCACCCATCGCCGAGGACATGGGCGTCACGATCCCGCAGGCGGGCCTGCTCATATCCGCCTTCGCGATCGGCATGGTCGTCGGGGCGCCGCTGCTGGCCGTGGCCACCCTGCGCCTCCCGCGCCGCACCACCCTCATCTCCCTCATCAGCCTCTTCGGCCTCGGGCAGGTCGCGGGCGCGCTGGCCCCCACGTACGAGCTCCTCTTCGCCTCCCGCGTGGTCTCCGCCCTCGCCTGCGCCGGCTTCTGGGCCGTCGGTGCGGCCGTGGCCATCGCCATGGTCGACAAGGACCAGCGGGCCCGCGCGATGGCCGTCATGATCGGCGGCCTGTCCATCGCGAACGTCCTCGGCGTGCCCGCGGGCGCCTTCCTCGGCGAGCACCTGGGCTGGCGCTCCGCGTTCTGGTCGGTCGGCGCGGCCTCCGCGATCGCCCTCGCCGGCATCCTGGCGCTGATCCCGAAGATCCCGCTGCCCGCCGAGAAGCCCTCGGTCGGGCGGGAGCTGCGCATCTACCGCGACCGCCAGGTGCGGCTCTCCATCGGCATCACGGCTCTGGCCGCGGGCGGCGTCTTCTGCGCCTTCAGCTACCTGTCACCGCTGCTCACCGAAGTGGCGGGGCTGGAGTCCGGCTGGGTCCCGTGGATCCTCGGCCTCTTCGGCGTCGGCGCGCTGATCGGCACCACCATCGGCGGCAGGGTCGCCGACGCGCACCTGTTCGGCGTGATGATCTGGGGCATCACCGCCTCGACCGTCTTCCTGACGGCGCTCGCCCTCCTCGCGTCGGCGCAGGCCGCGGCGGTCGCCCTCTCGTTCCTGCTCGGCGTCTCGGCCTTCTTCACCGCCCCCGCGCTCAACGCCCGCATGTTCAACGTGGCCGGCGCCGCCCCGACCCTGGCCGGAGCCACCACCACGGCCGCCTTCAACCTCGGCAACACCGGCGGCCCGTGGCTCGGCGGCACCGTGATCGACGCGGACCTCGGCTTCGCCGCCACCGCGTGGGCGGGCGCGGCGATGACGGTCACCGCCATCGCCCTCACCGCGATCGCGCTGCGCCTGGACCGCCGCACGCGGCCCACCGCCACCCGCGTGATCGCGTCCTCGGCATCCGCCCCGGCCGCCGTGGCCACCCCGGCCGCAGCGACCGAAGGGCTCTAGCTAGGCCTGTGCCCGGCCCTTCGGGCGGCGCAGGCCCGCCGCCGTGAGGCGGCGGACCAATTCCTTGCTGCCGATCTCCACCGCGCCCGCCCGCACCGCGTCCGCGTACCGGTACGAG
The DNA here is from genome assembly GCF_036203305.1 of Streptomyces sp. NBC_00190. Classification (GTDB taxonomy): domain Bacteria; phylum Actinomycetota; class Actinomycetes; order Streptomycetales; family Streptomycetaceae; genus Streptomyces. Next base: position 3,735,575 of record NZ_CP108131.1, read on the forward strand.
GGCACGTCGTAGTGGTCCCGCTCGAACGCCCGCGGCGGGCAGCCGATGGCCGCCGCGAAGGCGTGCAGCTCCTCGTACGAGACGTCGCTGACCAGGTGCGACCACATGCGGCCGTGGCCCGGCCAGGTCGGCGGGTCGATGTAGACGGTCACCGGTGGAAGACCGGGCCGAGGCCGCCCACCGCCGCCACTCTCACGCCCGCTTCCGAGCACACCCAGTGCGGGTCGGGTCCCAGTTCCGGCTCCACGTCCAGCGCGTGCGGGTCACCGTGCGCGCAGACGGGACAGAGCGGCCAGCGCCCGTACTTCTCCAGCAACGCGTCCTGCACGTCCTGGGCGACGAGTCCGGCCAGGTAGTCGACCCCCTCCGGCCACTGCTCCACCCACCACCGGCGGTGCGTGACCGAGTCCTCGACGAGGGAGACGACATCGGTATCGGCGACCTCACCGGCGGCGAGATCGGCGAGAACAAGTGCACGTGCGACGTGCAGCGCCTGTTCCAGGGGGGTCGCGTGGTCCATGGGCCCATTTTGACACTTCCTGTCCATACCCGAACAGAATTTCTACCTCACGCTGCCTGGCGGACCGGCGGTCCGTCGGGTCTTCCACGATCAGCGGTAGCCGGGTCGAGACCAGCCCGGACGTGGGGGCACCTCCCAGCGGTAGCTGGGGGACATGACGCGTGCGGAGTTCTTGTCCCGAGGTGAGACGGCTCCGCACGCGGTGCACGTGTAGGTACGTTCCGACAGCGGCAGTGCGTGCTTGGCTCTCGCTCCGCACCGTCCGCAGTCCATGGTGGTGTGCGCCGGGTGCACGAGCCGCAGGTCCCGGCCGTGCTTGCGCGCCATGTTGATCAGTTCGTGCTTGGCGGCGGAGATCGCCGCGTCAGCTGCTTTACGGGCCATGGTCGACTTCGCGAGGAACTTCGGGCGGAAGTCCTCCACCGCGATCCGATCGAAGTCCGTCACCACGCGCTTGGCCCACTTGCGGGCGGTGTCCTGGCGCTGCCGGGCGATCTTCTTGTGCGCCTTCGCGGCCTGCCGCTTCGCTGTCCGGTATCCCCTTGAGGCGGCCTGCCCCCGCTTCGGCTTCCGGCGAGCCATCATCCGCTGATACCCGGCCAGCTTTCCGGCCGCCTTCCTCCCGTGCCGCGCGTGTGGGAGATCGTGGGCATCGCTCGTGGTGGTTGCGGTCTCCCTCACACCCCAGTCGATTCCGATCGACGCGCCAGAGGCGGGAAGCGGCTGTGCCCCGACCTCTACGACGAAGGACGCGTACCAGTGGCCGAGGCTGTCCCGGTAGACGCGCACGCTGGACGGGTCGGCGGGCAGATCCCGCGACCACACCACCGTCAGCGATATGCCGCCCGCCAGGTGCAGACGGCCGTCCTTCAACCGGAAACCACGCTTCGTGTAGTTGAGTGTCGGATCCGCGACAGCCTTCTTCTTGAACCGGGGCATGCCCGCACGCTGCCGAACCGGCATGCGCGCCTTGATGTCCTTCAACGCTTTCGCGCGGGACGTGGCGAAGTCACGGACGACCTGCTGCTGCGGCACCGACGCGCCCTCACGCAGCCAGTCACGCTCACCGCGCCAGCCGGTCAGCGCCTTGTCGAGACCGGAAGGCTCGCACTTCTCCCTGGCCTTGTGTGCCGCCCGGGACGCGCTAACGCATTGGTTCCACACCCACCGGCACCGGTCCCACTCACCCAACAAGGCCGCACCGGCGGCAGACGACAAGCGAAGCCGAAAGGTGTACCGGACGCGCCGGACCTCTCCCACCTCCGCCAATTCCGTCATGTCGCCAACCTAGAGCCGAAGTCCGCTCCCCTACCCGGAACCCCGACGCCCCATCCGAACGAGTGACCGCCCCCCGTACGCAGACGCCTCGTGGCGGCTTGACGCCCACTCCTGGTGAAAATAACTTTCACATGTGAGCGAGAACGCGAAGGAAGTTTTCACCCGCCCCACAACCTGTGTCGCGAAGGCCTCACAGTCGGCCCCGCCAGCCTCCTCCCTCCGGGCGCGCGTGCGCGGCCTCGCCCCCTCGATGACCCGGTCCGTGCTGGCCGTCGCCGAAGCCGTCGCCGCCGACCCCGCGGGCTGCGCCCGGCTCACCGTCTCCGCCCTCGCCGAGCACACCGGCACCAGTGAGGCCACCGTCGTCCGCACCGCCCGCGTGCTCGGCTACCCCGGCTACCGCGACCTGCGCCTCGCCCTGGCCGCGCTCGCCGCCCAGCAGGAGTCCGGGTCCGCTCCCGCCGTCACCGTCGACATAGCCGTCGACGACTCCCTCGCCGACGTCGTCGCCAAACTGGCCCACGAGGAGGCGCAGACCCTCGCCGACACCGCCGCCGCGCTCGACCTGACCCAGCTGGCCGCCGCCGTCACCGCCCTCGCGACCGCCCGCCGCGTCGACATCTACGGCATCGGCGCGTCCGCGCTCGTCGGCCAGGACCTCGCCCAGAAGCTGCTGCGCATCGGCCTGATCGCGCACGCCCACAGCGACCCCCACCTCGCGGTCACCAACGCCGTCCAGCTGCGTCCCGGCGACGTGGCCGTCGCCGTCACCCACTCCGGGTCGACGGGCGACGTCATCGAGCCGCTGCGCGTCGCGTTCGAGCACGGCGCCGCCACGATCGCCCTCACCGCCCGCCCCGGTTCCGCCGTCACCCACTACGCCGACCACGTCCTGGCCACGTCCGCCGCCCGCGAGACCCAGCTGCGCCCGGCCGCCATGTCCAGCCGGACCAGCCAGCTCCTCGTCGTGGACTGCCTGTTCGTCGCCGTCGCGCAGCAGACGTACGAGCGGGCCGCGCCCGCGCTCGCCGCCTCGTACGAAGCACTCGCCCACCGCCACCGCACCACCCGCTGAACACCCGCCGGACCGCCCGCCGAACCGCCAGGAGCCGCGCCCATGACCGCGTACGCCGAACTCCGCGCCCAGCTGGAGACGCTCACCACCGAGGCGTTCCGGCCCGAACTGGCCGAGATCGACCGGCTGTCCACCCTCGACATCGCCCGCACCATGAACGCCGAGGACGCCACCGTCCCTGCCGCCGTCGCCGCGCAGCTGCCGCTGATCGCCGCCGCCGTCGACGCGATCGCGGCGCGCATGGCACGCGGCGGGCGCCTGGTCTACGCGGGCGCCGGTACGGCCGGCCGGATGGGCGTCCTGGACGCCAGCGAGTGCCCGCCCACCTTCAACACCGACCCGGCGGACGTCGTCGGCCTCATCGCGGGCGGCCCCTCCGCCATGGTCGCGGCCGTCGAGGGCGCCGAGGACTCCAAGGAGCTGGCGGCGCAGGACCTCACCGCGCTGGACCTCTCCTCCGACGACAGCGTCATCGGCATCTCCGCCTCCGGCCGCACCCCGTACGCGATCGGCGCCGTCGAGTTCGCCCGTACGCGCGGCGCACTCACCGTCGGCCTCTCCTGCAACGCCGGCTCCGCGCTCGCCGCGGCCGCCGACCACGGCATCGAGGTCGTCGTCGGCCCCGAACTGCTCACCGGGTCGACCCGCTTGAAGGCCGGTACCGCGCAGAAGCTGGTCCTCAACCTCATCTCGACCATCACCATGATCCGCCTGGGCAAGACCTACGGAAACCTGATGGTCGACATGCGCTCCTCGAACGAGAAGCTGCGCGCCCGCGCCCGCCGCATCGTGGCCCTGGCCACCGGCGCGCCCGACGCCGAGATCGAGGCCGCGCTCACCGCCACCGACGGCGAGGTCAAGCACGCCGTCCTCGTCATCCTCGGCGGCGTCGACGGCCCGGCCGCCGCCGAACTCCTCGCCACCTCGCAGGGCCACCTGCGAGCGGCCCTCGCCCTCGCCCCTTCGCACGCCCACGCCCGGACCCGCTGACCTCCCCCACCTACGGCAAGGCGAACCCCACCATGTCCACTGACAAGAACCGCGCCACAGCCGCCGCGATCCTTCCTCTGGTCGGCGGCCCGGACAACATCACCTCGATCGCGCACTGCATGACCCGCCTGCGCATCACCCTGCGCGACCGCTCACTGGTCCGGGACGAGGCCCTGAAGGCCCTGCCCGCGGTCCTGGGCGTGGTCGAGGACGACACCTACCAGATCGTGCTGGGCCCGGGCGCCGTCGCACGCGTCACCCCGGAGTTCGAGGCACTGGTCGAGGAGGGCCGCCGGGCCGCGCCGCACTCGGTCACGGCGGACGAACTCGCCGCCCGGGGCGCGGCGCTCAAGGAAGCCCGCAAGGCGCGCAACGCCACCCCCTTCAAGCTGTTCCTGCGCCGCATCGCCAACATCTTCGTCCCGCTGATCCCGGCCCTGATCGGCTGCGGCATCATCGCGGGCCTGAACGGCGTGCTGACGAACACGGGCTGGCTGCCCGCCGTCGTCCCGGCACTCGCCGCCATCGCCTCCGGCTTCATGTCGCTGATCGCGGTCTTCGTCGGCTACAACACGGCCAAGGAGTTCGGCGGTACGCCCGTCCTGGGCGGCGCGGTCGCCGCGATCATCGTCTTCCCGGGCATCACCAGGATCGAGGCCTTCGGGCAGCAGCTCTCCCCCGGCCAGGGCGGCGTCCTCGGCGCGCTGGCGGCCGCCGTGCTCGCCGTGCACGTGGAGAAGTGGTGCCGCAGGTGGGTCCCCGAGGCCCTGGACGTCCTCGTCACCCCGACCCTCACCGTCCTGGTCTCCGGCCTGGCCACGATCTTCGGCCTCATGTTCCTCGCCGGTGAGGCCTCCGCCGCCATCGGCACCTTCGCCGACCGGCTGCTCGCCACCGGCGGCGCCTTCGCGGGCCTGGTCCTGGGCGGACTGTTCCTGCCCCTCGTCATGCTGGGCCTGCACCAGGCCCTGATCCCCATCCACACCACGCTCATCGAACAGTCCGGCTACACGGTCCTGCTGCCCATCCTCGCCATGGCGGGCGCGGGCCAGGTCGGCGCGGCCATCGCGGTCTACTACCGCCTCCCGCGCAACCGTTCCCTCCGTACGACCATCAAGTCCGCTCTCCCGGCCGGCTTCCTGGGCATCGGCGAACCCCTGATCTACGGCGTCTCCCTGCCGCTCGGCCGCCCCTTCGTCACCGCCTGCGTCGGCGGCGCGGCCGGCGGAGCCTTCATCGGCCTCTTCAGCCAGCTGGGCATCACCTTCGGCTCCACCGCCATCGGCCCCTCGGGCTGGGCCCTGTTCCCGCTGCTGGACGGCAGGTCGGGCATGGGCGCGACCATCGCCATCTACGCGGGCGGCCTGGCCGTCGGCTACCTGGTGGGCTTCGTCGCCACGTACTTCTTCGGCTTCACCCGCCAGATGCTGACCGACCTGAACACCGCTCCCGAACCCTCCCCGGATGCGGTGTCCGACCCCCCGAAGGAACCCGCCCTGACCTGACCCGTGCCCTTCGGGCGGGGAGCGGCGATGATGCTGCCATGCAGCTCCCCGCCGAATCCGTGTCCGCCGCCGCGCTGATCGAGGTCGTACGCCTCACCACGGAACCGGTGCGTCCCGCCGATCCGTTCACGGGTGACTCCGTCGCCCTGTGGACGGCCGAGGAGGCCGCATCGGCCCTGGACCTGATCGTCTCGCTGCCGGGCAGCGAACAGCACCGCTGCGGCTACCACCCCGGATGGGCGGTCCGCGCGTACGACAGCGATCTCGTGCTCGCGCTGTTCGAGGCGCAGTTCTGCTTCGGCTGCCACGAGGTACGGCTCCACGGCCCGGCCGTCCCGCCCCCGCTGGCCAAGCAGTTCTTCGACCCCGCGGCCCCGGAATCCCGCGTCCTGCTCGCCCGCTTCCGCGCGGCGGCCACGGCACCGGACATGATCACTCCATGACCGACTTGATACCCGATGTGGTCCCCGCCGGGCGGATGAGCGCCGTGCCGCAGCCGCAGCTCCCGCTCCCCGGCGGGATGCTGCTGCGTCCCTGGGCCCCGTACGACGCCCCCGCGCTGGTCGAGTCCTGCCTCGACCCGGAGATCCGGCACTGGAACCGCCCGGACTCCCTCACCCTGGCCGGGGCCGAGGACCGCATCGCCCGCTGGCACGGGCGCTGGCAGGCCGAAGAGGCCGCGGTCTGGGCCGTCGCCCCCGCCGCGGGCGGCCCGGCCGTCGGGCTCATCGGCGTGGCCGACCTCGATCTGCGCGGCGGCAGCGGCGAAATCGTGTACTGGCTGCTGCCCGCCGGGCGCGGCGCCGGGGTCATGGTCCGGGCCACGGACCGCGTCAGCCGCTGGGCCTTCGACGACCTCGGCCTGCACCGGCTGCGCATCACCCACTCGGTGGCCAACCCGGCCTCCTGCGCCATCGCGACGAAGGCCGGCTTCCCGCTGGAGGGCACCATGCGCGGCGCCCTCCTCCACGCGGACGGCTGGCACGACGAGCACCTCCACGCCCGCCTGCGCACCGACGCCCCGGTGTAAACCGGGCTACTCGGCCGGGCCCGCCGCCTTCCCGGTGGAGCGGGCCTTCTCCAGGAGCTCCTTGTAGGGCGTCTCCGCCGTGGTGCCACGCACCTGCGTGAGGCCGTACCGCTCGATGGCCTTTTCGTTCGCGTAGGGCCGGTTGGGATCGAAGGATATCCGTTCACCCGGTGGTGACACATCCACATTGATGTGCGGCCACTCGCCGCCGGCAACCTTCCACACGGTTACGCGCTGCCGACCGCGGGTCACGTTCAAGATTTCACTGCTGTTCGAGATCTCGGCCCGGTACCTGTATTTCGCATGGGGCGGATCCCCTTTCTCGTGTTTCGCTTCGAGCCTCCGACCCTCCACCTTGGAGCGCTCGTAATCACTGGTCATCATCATTCTGTCTTTCCTGATCACGTACACCTCGGCCTGGGCCCTGATGGCTTCATAACCGCGCCCCACCGGATCCTTTATCTCAACGACCGCATCCTGCGCCACCTCTTCCCCCGGATTCAGCGCGAGGCCCGGCTGAACGAACTCGCCATCGTAGATCAAGTCATAGTCGGCCATCTTCACGTCCGGGGGACTCGCAGGCGCGCCATGGATCCAATAGATGCTGGCGAGGACGTAGACGGGCACCTGTCCGGCGTTCTTCACGTACAGATGGACCGTCACATACATCGGCGCCCCATCCTTTTCTATGTTCGCCTCCTTGAACTCCGCCCCACTCTGTATCAGCGGGGTCGTCACATAGGGAACATAGACCTGCGAATACGCCAGGTTGGCGGCGGCCAGAAGGGTAGAAACGATCACTCCGATCGCAATCTTCCTGGGAATGCGGAGACCCTTCCATGCCCGGTATCTGACCAGTTCGAACAGGGCCACCGAAGACCAGACGGCGAGGGCCATCCCGATCAGGGTGTAGCCGGTGAAGCGTTCACCGATCTGCAGCAGAAGAACGGACATGCTACAGAGGAAGGCGATCACGACTCCGACCAGAACGACCACCCCCGAGTAACGCCATCGCCGCGTTTCCCAGAAGTCGACAGCAGCCGCGGCGGCGATCAGCTCCACCACGGCCACGACAAGAATGGTCAATCCCGCGATGCGTCCGCCGTAGGTCAGGGCATCACCACTGTCCGCTATTCCGATCTGGAACAGCGGAAATGCGGTCACGAGGAGGCCGGCGACCACGCAGAAGCCGGTGGATCGCCGTAGCCACGCTTGGTCCGGCCAGACAGTGCCGTCCTCACCGAGCCAATGGATGGGGTGTCCGTCTGCCACACCCTCACGACTCAGGAGTTCCTTGAGTTCCTTGTCGGACCAGACCCTGCCCACCGACCTGCCGTCGATCAGAACTTTCCGCAAGCCGAGGTCATCCGGCGCTCCCACGGTCACCACACGCGTGTTCGCCATGACACCAGCCTGCCGCTTGTCCGCGGGAGGCGCCTCTGGAGCGCGGGCCCCATGAACACCCCCGCGCCAGGGTGCACCCGACACGTCTCAGGGGGAAGCTGGTGTTGACGTGTTGGTGCCGCTCATCCCCGCAGGAGCCCACATGCGTACCCGACTTCTCGCCTTCACCGCCGCCCTCGCACTGGCCGTTCTCGGTGCCGCAGTTCCCGTTGCGCAGGCGGCCGTGCCGACCGTCACCGGACCGGACTGCGTGAAGGACAAGGGAACCGTGGAGTACGACGCCACCACCGGCCTGTATACCTGCGTAGGCGGCCCCCACCACGACGGCGAGCTCATCACCACGACCTGAACGCCGACCGCACGCGCCTCCAGCTTCTCGATGCCGAGGCCGGTCATGAACAACCCGTGCTCGGCCCGGATCTCCCGGCGGGCTTCGGCGACGGCATCCAACAGCCGCGCCCCCGGCCGCTCGCAGCGCAGCCCGAAGTACCCGCCGAAGTCCTCGACCACGCATCCCTGCGGCGGCCGGGCCTTCAGCCCGATGGCGCCCCGGGCACCGGCGCGGCCCCCTCGGCGTGCCGCCGCCGGGCCGCCACGAACTCCGCCAGCACGCCGTTGATCGTCGCCCGCTTACTGGTCGTGCCCAGGATTTCCGCCGCCTCGGCGAGAAGTGCCTCGTCCAGGTCCACCAGGGCGCGTGACAGCGCCTCTTCCAGGCGGGCGGCCATCGCATGACGCCGGCCGCGCGACGCCCCGGTCACGGGTTGGCCCGCTCGTGGAGTACGGCGGCCAGCCGGAGCGCGGTGTCCAGGTTGCAGCGGCCCAGGTCGACCAGCGGCAGCCCGTACGTACCGGCCGCCGAGACCCACTCCACACCCAGGGACGGGAACAGCACCCCTACCCCGGCCAGGGATTCCCTCAGCTGCCGGACGGCCTCCTCGGCCGCCTGCGTGCGCTCCTGTGGCGTGAGCACCATGACATGTCACCTTTCTACTCTGCGTATCCGACTTCAGCACACAGAGTGGCGACGCGCTCGCTAGCCTTTCAACGCGGACACCGCAACAACCGCACGTGTTGGCCAGGGAGTTGCCATGGCAGGAAAGAACCTCGACCCCTCCTCCTCACCCCGCGCCCTGCTCGGCGCCGAACTGCGCGTGGCGCGCGAGCGCGCCGGCCTCAGCCAGGCCGAACTCGGCGAACCGCTCTTCGTCAGCGGCTCGTTCATCGGCCAGCTCGAAGCGGGCACGCGCCGCATGCACCTCGAATTCGCGCGGCAGATAGACGACATCCTCGACACGGGCGGCTTCTTCGTCCGCAACTGCGGGGCCCTGGCCAAGTCCAAGTACCCGAACCACTTCGCTGAGGCGGCCGAGGCAGAAGCGGAAGCGAAGACAATCCGCGAGTACGCGCCCTTGGCACTGCCGGGGATGCTCCAGCCGGAGGCGTACGCCCGGGCCGTCTTCCTCGCCTACCAGCCCACGGCCACGGAGGAGGTCATCACCGAGCTGGTTACGAACCGGCTAGACCGCGCCAAGCTGCTTTCCGACCCAACAACACCGTTGTTTTGGTGCGTGCTCGATGAAGCCGTCCTTCGGAGGATCGTCGGCAGTCGGGCGGTGATGGCGGAGGCCTTGCGTCACATCGCGGCCCTGATCCGTGCACGCCGGATCTTCGTGCAGGTACTGCCGTTCAGCGCAGGAGCACACTCGTCGATGGGAGGCACCTTGAAGCTGATGACCTTCGAGGGCGCTCCTCCACTCGCCTACGTCCAAGGAAACGCCATAGGCGTGCTGTTGGACGATCCGGCCACTGTTACCCGCCACTCGCTGACCTACGATCTCCTCACGGCCAGCGCGCTGTCACCCACCGAATCGCTGGCCGTGATCGAGTCCGCGGCGGAGGATTACGAACATGACCAGCACGCGTGAGTACGACCTGTCTGCGGCCACCTGGCACAAATCCAGCTACAGCGACGGCACCGGCGGCGACTGCCTGGAGATGGCCACCTGGCGGAAGTCCCCCCACAGCGGAGCCAGCGGCGGCGACACGGTCCCCGTCCGGGACTCCAAGGTCCCCGACGGCCCCCACCTCACCTTCAACGGCCCGGCCTGGGCCGCCTTCGTCACCAGCCTCTGACCCACCCCAGGGCGAAGAACGCGGGCAGTTCGCCGCCCGCGTCCAGGTTCACGAACGTGTAGCCCTCGGCCGTCTCCGGGTAGATCTCGAACCGCCTGCCCAGCGGGACGTCGCGGAGGATCGTGGGCTCGGCCTTCCGCCTGCCCGTGCTCCCGTCCAGGTGCCACAGGTACGTCCGTGCGGCGGTCGACGTCACCACGTCGGCCCCGCCCGGACTGCGGCCCTGCGCGATCCCGAGGACCGTGGCGCCGTCGAGCGCGGCGTGCCAGACACGGTGGCCGTCCACCAGGGAGTACGCGGAGACACCCGGGACCTTGTCCTTCACCGGGGTGATCAGCAGGTCGCCGCTGACCAGCGGTCCGGGCTCCGTGAGCAGGTCCTCCCGCGGGCCGGACACCGGCACGGCGCCCCGCTCGTGCCCGGAGTCGTCGAACAGCAGCACCGACTCCCCGGCCCGCAGCGCGATCGGCCGCGCCGACACCATCCGCAGTTCCGTGTGCGGGCCCGTCGTGCGCAGCGGGCTCTGCCAGGCCACGGTGCCGGTCCGCGCGTCCAGCGCCGTCAGCCGGGCCGGGCCGCCGCCGCCGGAGCAGTCCTCGACGTACAGGACCCGGCCCCCGGCCCCGTCGAGCGCGCGGACCTCGCAGCCGGCCGGGACGGGCGCCCGCCAGAGCTCGGCGCCCCCTCGCAGGTCCAGGCCGAGCAGGGCGCCCTGCGTCACGGCGACGGCCGTACCGTCCACCGCGGCCACCACCGACGCGTCCCGGTCCCGGGACGGCGCCGCCGGGAAGTCCTTGGCCCACAGCTCCCGGCCCTCCCGCAGGTCCACGGCCGACACCCGCGCGCCGCAGCCGTCCGGAGTCCGCGCGGAGGCGACCAGCCCGGTCTCGTGCGAGGTGGCCCGGCTCAGGGCGCACAGGGTGGTGCCCTCGGCGGCGGCCACCCCGCCGGCCGAGCGGCCCTCGCCGTTGTAGACGAACACGCCGTCCGTACGGGCCCGCACCAGCCCCTTGGACGGCAGCAGCCAGGCGCCGACCGGCCGGGCCGACTCCGGGTTCTCGCGCTGCCACCAGGTCCACACGTACATCTGCGGGCCGCGCATCCACGCGTACGCCTCCCAGGCGGGCCACAGCACGGCCAGCGCGAGCACCACCGCCAGCCAGCGGACCGGCGCACCCCGGGCGCCACGACGCCCCCGGGCCAGCAGCACGTACGCGAGGAGCCCCAGGGCCGGGGTGAACACCAGCAGCCAGCCCTTGCCCCGTGACCAGTCGACGAACGCCATCCTGCCGAGCAGGACCAGGTACAGCGCGGTCACGGCGGCGACCGCCACGCCGGAAACGAACAGGGCGCGCGACAGAAACCGCGCGCCCCGAGATGTGCCGTTGTCCATGATCCCCCCTCGGGCGCAGCCTAGTCGGCGCGCCCAAAGGGGGCCGGTCAACGGGCCCGGTCAGAGGCCGAGGTGAACAGCAGCTGGTTGGGCGTGCCCTTGCTGATCTTGAGGACGGCGTCCTTGGTGGACTCGTCGGTCACGAAGTTGGCGATGTCCGCGGGCTGCTCGGAAGGGTGCGCCTGCTTGTAGAGGGCGATGACACCCGCGACGTGCGGCGCGGCCATGGACGTACCGCTCAGGGCCATGCTGCCGCCGCCGACCGTGCCCGCGACGTGCGTGCCGTGGCCCTGGCAGTCCTGACCCCTCTGGAGGGCGGCGTCCGGCATCGCGTCGAAGCCGAAGGTGGCTCGCCCGTCGAACTCGGCGTGCTCGCAGTCGATGCCGGTGTCGAGGATGTACGCGTTCACTCCGGAGCCGCTGCCCTGGGCGGTGTAGTTGTTGTCCAGGGCCAGCTCCCGCTGGTCGATCCGGTCCCGGCCCCAGGAGGCGGACGGGGCCCTGCTCGCACCGGCGGCGGGCATCTTCGGGGCGGCCACCTTCGTGTCCTCGTTCACCGCCGCCGGCTGACCGCGCAGGCCGCGCGCACGGGCTCCCCGGCAATTCCCCGCGCCCGCCCGACGCTTAGGGTGATACGGATCAACCCATCGGTTGATCGGGGGATCGGGGGGAGACCGATGGACAGCGCGACCGGGATGTTCGAGCCGCTGCGCGCGGACGATCCGCAGACCGTGCCCGGCTACCGCCTCGCGGCCCGGCTCGGCGCGGGTGGCATGGGCCGCGTCTACCTGTCGCACACCCAGGGCGGCCGCCCGGTCGCGATCAAGGTGGTGCGACCGGAACTGGCCGAAGACCCGGCGTTCCGGCGGCGCTTCCGCCGGGAGGTGGAGGCGGCCAGGCGGGTCCGGGGCGCGTACACCGCCGAGCTGATCGACGCCGAGGCGGACGGAACGCCGCCCTGGCTGGCCACCCTGTACGTGCCCGGCCCCTCACTGGCCGAGGCCGTCGCCCGGTGCGGACCGCTGCCGGTGCCCGCCGTGCTGTGGCTGGTGGCGGGGGTGGCCGAGGCGCTGCAGGCCATCCACGGCGCGGGCGTCGTGCACCGGGACCTGAAGCCGTCGAACGTGCTGCTGGCCTCCGACGGGCCCCGGGTCATCGACTTCGGCATCTCGCTGGCCTCCGGCACCACCGCGGCGACCGCCACGGGCACGGCCATCGGCACGCCCCAGTACATGGCCCCCGAGCAGGCGTCGGGGGGCGAGGTCACGACAGCCACCGACGTCTTCGCGCTGGGCCAAACGGCGGCGTTCGCGGCGCTGGGCGAGCCGCTGTACGGGGACGGGCCCTCCGTGAGCGTGCTGTTCCGGATCGTGCACTCCGAGCCCGACCTGTCCCGGCTGCCGGAGCCGCTGCGCCCGCTGATCGCCCGGTGCCTGGCCTCCGACCCGCAGGAGCGGGCCACCCCGGCGGAGATCGTGGCGTGGTGCCGGAAGCATCTGGGCAAGGACGCCGACGCGGGCGCCGGACCGGCCGTCTGGCGGGAGGTGACGGGGCCCGAGGTGGAGATCCCGGCTCCGGTCCCGTATCCCACGGCGGTGCACACGAGCCCGATGAACTGGCTTCCGCCGCAGCCGACGGCGCCGCTCGGGCCGGAGGAACAGCGGGCGCGCAGGCGGCGCATCGCGCTGATCACGGCCGCGGCGGTGACGGCGGGAACACTGCTGCTGACGGGCCTGGCCTGGCTGGGCAAGGGAGCGGCGGACCGGATGCGCGAACTGGACGCGTCCCGGGCGAAGCCGAACGGCTCGGCCGCGGGGGCCCAGGGGACGCCGTCGGGGCCGACCGGGTCGGCGGGTGACGGCAAGGCGCCGAAGACCTCCGGATCCGCACCGAGCCCGAGCCGGCCGGCGAAGCCCCTCGCCCACCCCTACCCCGGGCAGTTCCTGACCGAAGAGAACTCGATCGGCATCAAGGACCCGGTCCGGCACGACGACCTCACGGGAGACATCCGCCTGAACTGCGAGGTGACCGGTTGCCAGCTGGCGAGCGACGCGAGCGTGTTCACCATGCTGTACGCCCCGCCGGGCACCGGCACCCTCGACACGTGCAGCCTCCTCACGCGCTCCGCCACCAGCAACACGCTCCCGCTGGCCGCGGCGGCGACCGGCAGCGAGATCTGCGTCAGGCACCCGTCGGGGGACATCGCGCTGCTCGTGATCCAGACCAAGTCGACCCCGAGGTTGAAGGATCTGTCCTTCGTGACCGCTGACATGACGGTCTGGCCCGCGTCCTGACCCGGCCGCCGGGCCGCCCGCCCGCCCGGGCGGTCTAGGTCCGGTACACGGACAGCCGCGAGACCTCGTACTCCATGTCCGTCACCCCCGGGCGGGGCGCCGGGTGGTAACGCCCGGCGCAGACGGACAGGTTCACGATGAGGTACGCGCGCCAGGAGCGGCCCACGCCCGCGCGGTCGGCGAACACCCGGGCCCCGTTGACCCACCAGACGACCGACCTCCGCCCGAACTCGACCTTGAGGTCGATCCAGGCGCCCGGCCGCACCGACGGGTCGCGGTGATAGCGGTGCGCCTGGTGGACGTGGTTGGAGAGCTCCAGCAGGTCCGGGTTGTCCGGGTGGTACTCGAACACGTCGATCTCCTGGCCGCCGTCCCGCCAGGTCCAGATCGCCGGCCAGGCACCCAGCTCCACCGGGAGCCTGACCCGGGCCTCCAAGACGTCGCCGGTGCGCACCATGAAGCCCTCGTCGCTGCCCTCGGTGGTGAGCAGCCCGGTGTTCCAGTTGCCGTCGGGCCTCAGCTTGGCCCGGAAGACGCCGCTGCGGCTGTAGGCGGGATCGTCGACGAGGTGGTCCAGTTTGTTGTCGCCCGGGTTCGTCGGGCCGCCGTCGGGATACGCCCACGAGCGGCCCGCGACCCATTGGGTGGGCGAGGTGAAATCGGCGGTGAAGACAGGGGCGAGGCGCGTCCTGATCGCAGCCGCGCCGCCGGCGCCCGCCGGGGCGAGGCGCGACGTCAAGCGCCGCAGCCAGCCGAGCTTTTCCGTGTCCATGCAGGGTGTGTGCCCACAACCGGACGCACCCATGCCGGAATCATCGCGCAGGGTAATCGCGCGGAAGCATTCAGCGACCGGTGTTGCGCGCCGCCTCGATGAAGGCGCGGATCAGCTCGGGCGACTTCACCCCCCGCGCGCGCTCCACGCCGCTGGAGACGTCCACGCCCCACGCGCCGGTGCCCCGGACGGCCTCGCCGACGTTGGCTGGGGTCAGCCCGCCCGCGAGCAGCCACCGCCCCTCGGGCGGCGTGAAGTCCGCGGACCCCCAGTTCCACGGCTTGCCGGAGCCCGGGTCGGGGGCGTCGAGGAGCAGCAGGTCCTCGCCGTACTCGCCGCAGCGCTTCACGTGCTCGGCGGTGGCCCGCAGCAGCGTCCGCCCCTCGGCGCGCAGCGCCGCGAAGTCCTCGGGGCCCTCCTCGCCGTGCAGCTGCACGCCCCGTACGCCGCTCTCCTCGGCGAACCGGCGCACCTCCGCCACCTGCTGCCCCCGGAACACGCCGACGGTGAGCACCCCGTCCGGCACCCGGGCGGCCAGCTCCCGCGCGGTGGCCGCGTCGACCGTACGGGGGCTGCCGGGCGCGAAGACGAACCCGACGGCATCGGCCCCGGCCGCCACGGCCACGTCGACATCGTGCGCGGTCCGCAGCCCGCAGATCTTGACGAAGAGATCGCTCATACCCCCAGTCAATCAAAGCCCCCCGATCAGCGGTGATCCGTCTCGGCACCCGGGCGCGACCACCCCCGCGCCGCTAGCCTGGAACGAGGCTCACGCCCAGTGCACGGCACGCCACGCGGAGGACAACGGTGACGATCATGATCGAACGGGCCACACCGATAGAGCAGGCGGCACCGCCGACGTTCGAGACGCTCCTGCGAACCGTCGAGGAGATGGACACGCCAGACGGCTTCAAGGCCGAGCTCATCCGAGGGAAGATCATCGTGTCGCCGTTTTCCAAGCTTCGCTACTACCGGCGCATGCGCGCCGTACGCGAGCAGCTCCAGGCCCACGCCCCCGAGGGTCACGTCGCCGATGTAGCACCCTTCCTCTTCAGCTTCCCGGAAGCAGAGCGAGCCTACGGGCCCGACCTCTTCGTGGCGGACGAAGCGGCTTTCGACGAGGAGGGCCGCCACGCGGACAGCGCGGCCCTGTCGCTGGTCGCGGAGTTCACCTCCGTGTCGACCAGGGATGCGGACTGGAAAGAGAAGTTGGACGTGTACGGCCGCCTCGTACCCGTGTACCTGGTCGTCGACATGCAGGACTCGGAGATCACCTGCTTCTGGGATCCCTCCCCGCACGGCTACCGCTCCCGTACGACGGTGTCCTTCGGTGAGGCGCTGCGCGTTCCGGCGCCGTTCGACTGCAAGCTCGACACCACCGGCTTCTAGACACGCGGAAACGCCCGAGGGCGGCACTCCTTCCGTCAGGAAGGAGTGCCGCCCTCGTTCGAGAACAGCCGATCGACCGGCGGCCGGAGCCGCGGGAGGATCAGAAGTCCATGTCACCGCCCGGCATGCCGCCCGGGGCGCCGGCGCCGGCCTTCTCGGGCTTGTCGGCGATGACGGCCTCGGTGGTCAGGAACAGCGCGGCGATCGACGCGGCGTTCTGCAGCGCGGAGCGCGTGACCTTGGCCGGGTCGATGATGCCCTCGGCGATCATGTCCACGTACTCGCCGGTCGCGGCGTTGAGGCCGTGACCGATCGGCAGGTTGCGGACCTTCTCGACGACGACGCCACCCTCGAGACCACCGTTGACGGCGATCTGCTTGAGCGGGGCCTCAAGGGCCAGGCGCACGGCGTTGGCGCCGGTCGCCTCGTCGCCCGTGAGCTCCAGCTTCTCGAAGACCGCGGAGGCCTGCAGCAGGGCTACGCCACCACCGGCGACGATGCCCTCCTCGACGGCCGCCTTCGCGTTGCGAACGGCGTCCTCGATGCGGTGCTTGCGCTCCTTGAGCTCGACCTCGGTCGCGGCGCCGGCCTTGATGACGGCCACGCCGCCGGCCAGCTTCGCGAGGCGCTCCTGGAGCTTCTCGCGGTCGTAGTCCGAGTCGGAGTTCTCGATCTCGGCGCGGATCTGGTTCACGCGACCGGCGACCTGGTCGCTGTCACCGGCACCGTCGACGATGGTGGTCTCGTCCTTGGTGATGACGACCTTGCGGGCGCGGCCGAGCAGGTCGAGACCGGCGTTCTCCAGCTTGAGGCCGACCTCCTCGGAGATGACCGTGCCGCCCGTGAGGATGGCGATGTCACCGAGCATGGCCTTGCGGCGGTCGCCGAAGCCCGGGGCCTTGACGGCGACGGACTTGAAGGTGCCGCGGATCTTGTTGACGACCAGGGTCGACAGGGCCTCGCCCTCGACGTCCTCGGCGATGATCAGCAGCGGCTTGCCGGACTGCATGACCTTCTCCAGGAGCGGCAGCAGGTCCTTGACCGAGCCGATCTTGGAGTTGACGATCAGGATGTACGGGTCGTCGAGAGCCGACTCCATACGCTCCATGTCGGTGGCGAAGTACGCCGAGATGTAGCCCTTGTCGAAGCGCATGCCCTCGGTGAGCTCCAGCTCCAGACCGAAGGTCTGGGACTCCTCGACGGTGATGACGCCTTCCTTGCCGACCTTGTCCATGGCCTCGGCGATGAGCTCGCCGATCTGGGTGTCGGCGGCGGAGATGGAGGCCGTGGAAGCGATCTGCTCCTTGGTCTCGACATCCTTCGCCTGCTCCAGCAGGGCGCCGGAGACGGCCTCGACGGCCTTCTCGATGCCGCGCTTGAGGGCCATCGGGTTGGCACCGGCGGCCACGTTGCGCAGGCCCTCGCGGACGAGCGCCTGGGCGAGCACGGTGGCGGTGGTCGTACCGTCGCCGGCGACGTCGTCCGTCTTCTTGGCGACTTCCTTGACCAGCTCGGCGCCGATCTTCTCGTACGGGTCCTCGAGCTCGATCTCCTTGGCGATGGAGACACCATCGTTGGTGATCGTGGGCGCGCCCCACTTCTTCTCAAGGACGACGTTGCGACCCTTGGGGCCAAGGGTGACCTTGACGGCGTCGGCGAGCTGGTTCATCCCACGCTCGAGACCGCGCCGGGCCTCCTCGTCGAACGCAATGATCTTGGCCATCTGAAGTGGTCCTCCCGGACAGCGGTGGATTGCTCCCGGACCGCGCCCGCGCCCGCGACGGACGGCCTGCGTGCCCGGCGGTTCCTTCCCGCCGGACCCTGCGGGCCTCACCGACCCGGTCCTCGTTTGGTAGCACTCTCACCTGGAGAGTGCTAACGCCAATGATTAGCACTCGACCCCCACGAGTGCAAGCGGCTTGGGTGAACGCCCACGCGAACGCACGAGGGGCCCACACCCCGTGTCCAGGATGTGGGCCCCTCTTACGTACGCGTGGGCGGTCGATCGCGCCGGGACTAGCCGAGTGCGAGCTTGACCATGTCCGCCTGCGGACCCTTCTGGCCCTGCGAGATCTCGAACTCGACCCGCTGACCCTCTTCAAGGGTGCGGTATCCGTCCATCTGGATGGCGCTGTAGTGGACGAACACATCCGCACCACCGTCGACCGCGATGAAGCCGTAGCCCTTCTCCGCGTTGAACCACTTGACGGTGCCCTGAGCCATGCCTAACTCCCCTATAACTGGCCCTTGCGCAGGAACGCACTTCGCGCTCCCGGGTCAGAACTTGCGTCGGAACGCGTCGACCGAGGCTGAATGTATCCGCGTCGGTGCTGTCTGCAACAGGTCAATCCGACGAGAATTCTGGACACCCAGAAACATTGAAATAGAGTGAAAATTTGGCATATCGCAGGGCAACTCGGGCCCGACATATCTCGCCAAAGCCCCATACCGCGCCTGCACATTGACCCGATGTCGACCCTCACGCGACCCGTTCATATGCTGCGGGCAAGTCCAGCGGAGGGGACTTCCCCAACTCTACCGTGCCCAATCAAACAGAATTGCCCCCTCCGCTTTTAGCGGAGGGGGCAATTACGGTTTTCGTGTTTCAGCAGCCGCCGGCACGGTGCCGGTCTGGTCAGCCTCCGGCGACGGCGGGAATGATCGAGACACCGGCGCCGTCAGGCGTCGCCGCCTCCAGCCCTCCCTCGAAGCGGACGTCGTCGTCGTTGACGTAGACGTTCACGAAGCGGCGCAGCTTGCCCTGGTCGTCCAGGACGCGGGCGGCGATGCCCGGGTGGCTCTTCTCCAACGACTCGATGACCTCGGCCAGGGTCGAGCCCTCGGCCGGGACCTCGGACACGCCGCCGGTGTAGGTGCGCAGGATGGTGGGGATGCGGACGTTGACGCTCATGGCGCTACTGCCTTTCCGGTAGGGCGGAGGAGATGGTCAGGCCAGGCCGGCGGCGCGGAACGCGTCCAGGCTCGGGCGGATGGTGGCGGTCTGCCCGCTGTCCGCGGCCACCGCCTCCAGGGTCTTGAGACCGTCACCGGTGTTCAGGACGACGGTGGTGAGCGCCGGGTCGAGCTGCCCGTTCTCGATGAGCTTCTTCGTGACGCCGACGGTCACACCGCCCGCGGTCTCGGCGAAGATGCCCTCGGTCTGCGCGAGGATCTTGATGGCCTCGACGACCTGCTCGTCGTCGACGTCCTCGACGAAGCCGCCGGTGCGCCGGGCGATGTCCAGGACGTACGGGCCGTCCGCCGGGTTGCCGATGGCGAGCGACTTGGCGATGGTGTTCGGCTTCTGCGGGCGGACCACGTCGTGGCCGGCCTTGAAGGCGGTGGACACCGGGGAGCAGCCCTCGGCCTGGGCGCCGAAGATCTTGTACGGCTTGTCCTCGACCAGACCGAGCTTGATCAGCTCCTGCAGGCCCTTGTCGATCTTCGTCAGCTGCGAGCCGGACGCGATCGGGATGACGATCTGGTCGGGCAGCTGCCAGCCGAGCTGCTCGCAGATCTCGTACGCCAGGGTCTTGGAGCCCTCGCCGTAGTACGGGCGCAGGTTGACGTTGACGAAGCCCCAGCCCTCGCCCAGCGGGTCGCCGATGAGCTCGGAGCAGAAGCGGTTCACGTCGTCGTAGTTGCCCTCGATGCCGACCAGGTCGCCACCGTAGACACCGGCCATGACGACCTTGCCCTGCTCCAGGTCGTGCGGGATGAACACGCAGGAGCGGAAACCGGCCCGGGCGGCCGCGGCGCCGACGGCGCCGGCCAGGTTGCCGGTGGAGGAGCAGGACAGCGTGGTGTAGCCGAAGGCGCGGGCGGCCTCGACGGCGATCGCGACGACGCGGTCCTTGAAGGAGTGCGTCGGGTTGCCGGAGTCGTCCTTGACGTAGAGCTTGCCGGTGACGCCGAGCTCCTTGGCCAGGTTCTGCGCGTCCACGAGCTTGGTGAAGCCCGGGTTCAGGCTCGGCTTGGAGGCCACGTCCGCGGGGACGGGCAGCAGCGGCGCGTAACGCCAGATGTTGTTCGGGCCGGCCTCGATCGCGGCGCGCAGGGCCTCGGGGTCGCCGGTCGGGAGGTCGTAGGCGACTTCCAGAGGTCCGAAGCACTCGACGCACGCGAAGATGGGTCCGAGCTCGAAGCGGGTACCGCACTCGCGACAGGAAAGGCCGGTGGCGGGTCCGAGATCAACAGAGGTGAGATGCGTCTGTACAGCCATGATGGCGAGGCCCTTTCTCCTCATCTTCCCCATGGCGCACTTCGCCATGAGACGGAATTGGCACCTTCCCTAGCCGGGGACCTCGCGGGGGTGCGTGAAAACGCATCGCGAGAACCGACTGGAGGGTTGCCGGGGCTTCAACGGGCCGTGTCCCTCTGCCCCTCTGGATGAGCGGTATGGCACCGGGCTACGCGCTCTACGGCGCTCCCGGGCGTTTGTGCGCAAGGACCCCCGGCATGCGGTGGTCCTTTGCGTTGTTCAAGACTGTAACCGAAGGGCCGGGCGGTTGAGACAGCCGTCCGAACCGCGAGATGGATCGCATATGGGTCCAAACAAGTGACGATGCAGGGAGTACCGAGGGTGCTGGAAGAGGTGGAGCGCTGGCTGGCAGACCGCTCCTGGTCCGCCGCCGACCGACCGCTCGACCAGCTGCTGGACCGGAAACGGGCGGCTGGGACCACGGTCAGCGTGGTGCTGCCCGCGCTCGACGAGGAGGCCACCGTCGGCGCGATCGTCGAGGTGATCCGGCGCGAGCTGATCGAGGGACTGCCGTTCCCCCTGGTGGACGAACTAGTGGTGGTCGACTCGGGCTCCAGCGACCGGACGGCCGAGGTGGCGGCGAAGGCCGGCGCCCGCGTGGTGCACCGCGACGAGATCCTGCCGCGGATCCCGGCGCTGCCCGGCAAGGGCGAGGTGCTGTGGCGCTCCCTGCTGGCCACCGACGGGGACATCGTCTGCTTCGTCGACGCCGACCTGCGGGACTTCTCGGCCGACTTCGTCTCCGGGATCGTGGGGCCGCTGCTGACCGAACCGGACGTGCAGTTCGTCAAGGCGATGTACGACCGCCCGCTGGGCGACACCCCCGGCCAGGGCGGCCGGGTGACGGAGCTGGTGGCGCGCCCGCTGCTCAACCTGCACTGGCCGCAGCTCGCCGGTTTCGTCCAGCCGCTGGGCGGCGAGTACGCCGTACGCCGCTCCCTGCTGGAGCGGCTGCCGTTCCCCGTCGGGTACGGCGTCGAGCTGGGCCTGCTGGTGGACGCGCTGCACACGGTCGGGCTGGACGCGCTGGCCCAGGTGGACGTGGGCGTACGGGTCCACCGCCACCAGGACGGGCAGGCGCTGGGCCGGATGGCCGCGGCGATATACCGCACGGCGCAGCTGCGGCTCTCGCGCGGCCACTTGGTGCGGCCGGAGCTGACGCAGTTCGAACGGGGGCCGCAGGGGTTCGTGCCGCGGACGTACGCGGTGGACACGGAGGAGCGGCCGCCGATGGCGGGCGTGAAGGAGTACGCGGTGCGCCACGCGGCGTGACGCGGGGAACGGTTTGAGCGGACCCGGGCCGGGCTAGGTTCGCCGCATGGCTTCTCAGGTGCTCGTCGCCGCCAACCGCGGCCCGCTCTCGTACGCCCTCTCCGCCGAGGGCACGCTCAGTGCCCGGCGCGGCGGGGGCGGTCTCGTCTCCGGACTCTCCGCGGCGCTGGCGGAGCAGCCGGACGCGGTGTGGATCTGCGCGGCCCTGTCGGAGGCGGACCGGGAGGCGGTCCGCCGGGGCGTGGCCGAGCCCGGTGTCCGGATGCTGGACATCGATCCCACGGTGTACGACGACGCGTACAACGGCATCGCGAACTCGGTGCTGTGGTTCACCCACCACCACCTGTACGACATCCCGCGCACGCCGGTCTTCGACGCGGCGTTCCGCCGTCAGTGGGGGTCCTACGTGGAGTACAACCGGGCCTTCGCGGCGGCGCTGGCCGAGGAGGCCGCGGAGGGCGCCAGCGTCCTGGTGCAGGACTACCACCTGGCGCTCGTGCCGGGGCAGTTGCGGGAGCTGCGGCCGGACCTGCGGATCGGGCACTTCACGCACACGCCGTGGGCCGCGCGGCAGTTCATGGACATGCTCCCGGACGACATCCGCCGGGAGTTGGTGTGGGGGATGCTCGGGGCGGACCGGCTGGGCTTCCACACCTACAGCTGGGCGCTCGCCTTCATCACGAGCGCGCAGTTCGAGGACGCGAGCGGCATCGCGCGGACCCACCTGCCGAGCGGGGATGACCCGCTGCGCGGGGTGAAGCACATCAAGGCCGGCGGCGAGGCCCGGTTCACGCACGTGACCAAGTACCCGCTCGGGGTCGACGCGGACGAGCTGCGCGAGCTGGCGCACCGGCCGGAGGTGGAGGACAAGCTGGCGGCGCTGCGGGCGGAGGTCGGCGACCTGAAGACGATCGTCCGGGTGGACCGGACGGAGCTGTCGAAGAACATCGTGCGCGGGCTCCTCGCCTACCGGGAGCTGCTGACCACGCACCCCGAATGGCGCGGCCGGGTGGTGCACCTGGCGTCCGCGTACCCGTCCCGGCAGGACCTGAAGGTGTACCGGGACTACACGGAGTCGGTGCGGGAGCTGGCGGCCGCGGTGAACGCGGAGTTCGGCACGGCGGACTGGCGGCCGGTGCACGTGTCCGTGCAGGACGACTTCGCGCGCTCGCTCGCGGCGTACCGGATGGCGGACGTCGCGCTGGTGAACCCGGTGCGGGACGGGATGAACCTGGTGGCGAAGGAGATCCCGGTGGTGTCGGAGGCGGGGTGCGTGCTGGTGCTGTCGACCGGGGCGGGGGCGTACGAGGAGCTCCGCCAGGACGCGTTGACGGTGAACCCGTACGACGTGACGCAGACGGCCGAGGCGCTGCACGCGGCGCTGTCCATGCCGGACGCCGAGCGCGCGGACCGCACGAAGCGCCTGGCGGCGGCGGCCACCGCCCTCCCCCCGGCCCAGTGGTTCACGGCCCAACTCGCGGACCTCCAGGGCTGACCCGCGGGTCAGGAGCGCAGGGCCTCGGCAAGGGCGGCCAGGAAGGACGCCACCGCGCCGGGGCCCGGCAGGACCAGGTCGGCGCGGGCGGCGAGCTCCGGGACCTCGGCGGAGCCGCTGCACACCAGCAGCCCCGGCAGGCCGTCGGCCCGGCGCTTCTCGACCGCCGAGTACGCGGCCAGGTCGCCCAGGTCGTCGCCCGCGTACAGCACCGGCCCCGCGTCCTTCTCCGCGAGGAACTCCGTCAGGGCGACGCCCTTGTCCGTGCCCGGCGGCCTGAGCTCCAGCACGGCCCGGCCCGGTTCGACCATCAGCCCGTGCCGCGCGGCCAGCTCGGCCAGGGGTTCCCGGAGCGCCGCGAAGGCCGCCTCCGGGTCCTCGGCGCGGCGGGTGTGGACCGCCAGCGCCCGGCCCTTCTCCTCGATCCAGGTGCCCCGCCAGGCCCCGATCGAGTCCAGGAATCCCGGCAGCTCGGCCCGGACCGCCGCCACCCCGGGGTGTTCGGCGGGGGCGTGGACTATCCCGGTGACGGCGTCCCAGCGTTCGGCCCCGTAGTGGCCGAGGACCACCAGGTGTTCCAGTCCGGGGACCCCGGCGAAGCCCCCGTAGCGGACGGCGACGCCCGCCGGCCGGCCGGTGACCACGGCCACCGAGGCCACCTCGGGGGCCAGCGCGGCCAGGGCGGGTACGGCTCCGGGGTGGGCCCGGGCCTGGTCCGGGTCCGGGACGATGTCGGCGAGGGTCCCGTCGAAGTCCAGGGCGACCACGGACCGGCGGGGTGCGCGGAGCAGGGCTTCGAGTCCCTCGCGTCCGGCTGCGGTGACGGGCATCGGCAAGTCGTGCGGATGGCTCCCCATACGGACGACCCTAACGGCCCAGCCGCGTGACGGCTATCGCCTGGCCCGCTGGGCCTCGCGGATCCGGCGCAGGCGGTTCACCGTGCCCGGGGCGTGCGCCAGCGCGCGGGGGTCGTCCATCAGCGCGTTGAGCAGCTGGTAGTAGCGGACCGGGGTCATCCCCAGCCCCTCCCGTATCGCGCGCTCCTTGGCCCCGGGCCCGGGCCACGTGCGTCCCTCGTACGCGAGCACCGCGGCCTCCGTGGCCGTCAGCTGCCCCTCGTCCGTCATACGGCCAGATTAACGCCGCCCACCGACACGGGCCCGACCGCCCGGGCCGCCCCGGCCGCCGCCCCGGCCGCCGCCCCGGCCGCCGCCCCGGCCGCCGCCCCGGCCGCCGCCCCGGCCGCCGCCCCGGCCAGTCGCCGCGGCCAGTCGCCGCCGCGGCCCGCCCCGCGTCAGCGCAGGTCCGCCGTCCGCGCCGTCCCGGCGATCTCCTCCAGCACCTCGTCCGGCTTCCCGCCCGGCTGGACGGACTTGCCTATGTTCTGCTTGATGTCCTCGCTGACGCCCGCCCAGGACTTCTTGCCGACCGGGTAGAGCCGCGAGCTCGGCAGCGCCTCCAGGAAGGTCTTCAGCTGCGGTGCGGCGCCGCCCTTGCCGGACTGCACCGCCCGGTAGCCGGTGGTGGTGACCGGGAGCAGGTCGTACATGTTGGTGAAGGCGGTCACGTTCTTCGCCTCGTACAGCTGGTCCAGGAACTTGCCGGACTCCTTCGGGTGGCCGTTCTTGAAGGCCATCACCCAGTCCGCGACGCCCATCGCCGAGTGATCGGCGCCGTCGATGGTCGGCATGGTCACCATGCCGAACTTGACGCCCTTCCCGGCCGCCTGCTTGATCAGCGTGGGGTGGCCGTTGAGCATGCCGACCTCGCCGCGCGTGAAGGCGTCGAAGGCGTCCTGCCGGTTCGTCTTACCCGGCTCGCCCGGCCCGGTCAGCCCCTGTCCGACCATCTTGTCCCGCAGGAACTCCAGGGCCTTGACGTTCTCCGCGGAGTCGATGGAGTACTGCTCCTCGTTGTCGGTGTAGCCGCCACCGCCCGCGAGCATCCACATCATCGTCTCGGCCTGCGCCTCCTCGCGGCCCAGCGGCAGCGCGAAGGGGGTCTGGACCCCGGCGCCCTTGAGCTTCTTCGCGGCCGCCTCCAGCTCCGCCCAGCTCTTGGGCTGCCAGCCGTTCTTGGCGTCCTTCGCGATGACCCCGGCGTCGGTCAGGAGCTTCTCGTTGTAGAAGAGCAGCCGGGTGCTGGCCACGAAGGGCAGGCCGTACTGGATCCGCTTGACCTTGCCCGCGTCGGCGAGCGGCGCGAGGAAGTCGGCCTCGGTCTTGACGGAGAGCAGCTCATCCGCCGTGTACAGCTTGCCCGCCGCCGCGTAGTCGGCGTAGGCGCCGATCTGCGCGATGTCGGGGGCCTTGCCGGCCTTGACCATCTCGGCGACCTTGGCGTCGACCTCCGACCAGGAGTAGACGCTGACCTCGACCTTGATGCCCGGATTGGACTTCTCGAAGCCGTCGGCGAGCGTCTTCCAGTACGTCGCGGACGAGTTCTGCGGATTGTCCCCGTACTCGGCCGCCACGACCCGCAGGGTCACCTCGTTGTTCCCGGTGAGTCCGCCGAGCGCTCCGCAGCCCGTCAGCGTGACCGCCGTCAGGCTCAGTGCGGCGCCGGACGCGGCCAGGCTCAGGTATCGGCGCTTCACAGTTCTCGTCCACCCCTAGTTGTACGTACGATCCACGTAAGGTCTACACCACTTTGGCGGCTCGTTCACATCCGGATCCGGACCGGGTCCCGAATTTGTTGGGCCGCTCAACAATCCCTTCCAATGGACTAGACCTTTCCCCGTCGAGCACGCGAGACTGTCCCCTGTGAAACCCGTGAAACACGTCATCGCCCTCGATGTGGGCGGCACCGGGATGAAGGCCGCCCTGGTCGCCGCCGACGGCACCCTGCTGCACGAGGCGCGCCGCGCCACCGGTCGCGAGCGGGGCCCCGACGCCGTCGTCGAGACGATCCAGAACTTCGCCGCCGAGCTCCTCGACATCGGCCGGGAGCAGTTCGCACAGCCCGCCTCGGCCGCCGGGGTCGCCGTCCCCGGCATCGTCGACGCCGAGAACGGGATCGCCGTCTACGCGGCGAACCTGGGCTGGCGCGACGTACCGATGCGCGCCCTGCTCGGCCGGCGCCTCGGCGGCATCCCGGTGGCCCTCGGCCACGACGTGCGCACGGGCGGACTCGCCGAAGGCCGCATCGGCGCGGGCCGCGGAGCCGACCGCTTCCTGTTCGTGCCGCTGGGCACCGGCATCGCCGGAGCCATCGGCATCGGCGGCCGCATCGAGGCCGGCGCCCACGGCTACGCGGGCGAGATCGGCCACATCGTGGTCCGCCCCGGCGGCCCCGCCTGCGGCTGCGGCCAGCACGGCTGCCTGGAGACGCTCGCCTCCGCCTCCGCCGTCAGCCGCGCCTGGGCGGCCGCCTCCGGCGACCCCGACGCCGACGCGGCGGACTGTGCCGAGGCCGTCGAATCCGGCGACGCGCGCGCCCGGGAGGTGTGGCTGGCCGCCGTCGGCGCCCTCGCCGACGGGCTGGTCACCGCCATCACCCTGCTGGACCCGCGCACTCTGATCATCGGTGGCGGGCTCGCCGAGGCCGGGGAAACCTTGTTCACACCACTACGGACGGCCGTGGAGGAGCGCGTGACGTTCCAGCGGCTCCCCCACATCGTTCCGGCGGCCCTCGGGGACACCGCCGGATGCCTGGGCGCAGGGCTGCTCGCCTGGGACCTACTCGCCACGGAGGTACCTGCCTGATGTCCGGAAGCGCGCACAGCACTGTTCTCTCCGGCGCCAGGGTGGTGCTGCCCACCGGGGCCGTGGCCAACGGGCGGGTCATTGTCGACGGTGACCGCATCGCCGGCAGTGCCCGGGAGGACGTGCGGGTCGTGGACCTGTCCGGGCACTGGATCGTCCCCGGCTTCGTCGACATGCACAACCACGGCGGCGGCGGCGCCTCGTTCACCTCCGGCACCGCCGAGGAGGTCCTGACGGGCGTCCGCACCCACCGCGAGCACGGGACCACCACCCTGGTCGCCTCCACCGTCACCGGGGACCTGGACGAACTGGCCCGGCGGGCCGGGCTGCTGGCCGAACTGACCCAGCAGGGCGAGATCGCGGGCATCCACTTCGAGGGGCCGTTCATCAACGCCTGCCGCAAGGGCGCGCACAAGGAGGAGCTGCTGCGCGACCCCGACCCGGCCGAGGTCCGCAAGCTCGTCGACGCCGCGCACGGCGCCGCCCGGATGTTCACGCTCGCGACCGAACTGCCGGGCGGCCTGGACTCCGTACGGCTGCTGGCCGAGCACGGGGTCATCGCCGCAGTCGGCCACACGGACTCCACGTACGACCAGACGCGCCAGGCCATCGACGCGGGCGCGACCGTGGCCACCCACCTCTTCAACGCGATGCCCGGCCTCGCGCACCGCGCCCCCGGCCCGATCGCGGCGCTGCTGGAGGACGAGCGGGTCACCGTCGAGCTGATCAACGACGGCACGCACCTGCACCCCGCCATGCTGGAACTGGCCTTCCACCACGCGGGCGCGCACCGGGTCGCGCTGATCACCGACGCGATGGACGCGGCCGGCTTCGGCGACGGGACCTACCACCTCGGCCCGCTGGAGGTCGAGGTCAAGGAGGGCGTGGCCCGCCTCGTCGAGGGCGGCTCCATCGCCGGTTCGACCCTGACCCTGGACACGGCCTTCAAGCGTTCGGTCACCCTGGACAAGCTGCCGGTGGAGTCCGTGGTCCAGGCGATCTCCGCCAACCCGGCCAAGCTGCTCGGCCTGTACGACGAGATCGGCTCGCTGGAGCCCGGCAAGTACGCGGACCTGGTCGTCCTGGACGCCTCGTTCGACCTCAAGGGCGTCATGCGGCGCGGCGAATGGATCGTCAGCCCGGTCCCCGGGGACGGTTCCTGACGGCCAACCGGCTGTACGGAGGAAGGCGGTCGCCCCCAGGACTGGGCCGACCGCCTTCTCTTTGGCATGATCCCGGCAGCAACAGACCCGGGGGTGCCCATGATCCTGACCGTGACGCTCAACACCGCGCTCGACGTGACCTACCGCGTGCCGAGGCTGCTCCCGCACGCCTCGCACCGGGTCGCCGCGGTCTCCGAGCGCCCCGGCGGCAAGGGGATCA
This sequence comes from Streptomyces sp. NBC_00190, assembly GCF_036203305.1. Lineage (GTDB taxonomy): Bacteria > Actinomycetota > Actinomycetes > Streptomycetales > Streptomycetaceae > Streptomyces. The sequence continues at coordinate 3,763,476 of NZ_CP108131.1, forward strand.
ACGTGGCCCGCGTCCTGGCCGCCCTCGGCCACGAGGTGACGGCCACCGGCTTCGCGGGCGGCCCGGTCGGTGATGTCGTCCGGGAGCTGCTCGCGCAGTCCCCGGGCGTGGTGGACGCCCTGCTCCCCTGCGCGGGCACCACGCGCCGCACCCTGGCCGTGGCCGACGACGCCTCCGGCGACACCACGCAGTTCAACGAACCGGGCCCGCTGATCACGCCCGCGGAGTGGGCGGGCTTCCTGGCCCACTACGAGGCCCTGCTGGCCGGAGCCCGCGCCGTGGCCCTGTGCGGGAGCCTGCCGCCCGGCGTGCCGGTGGGCGCGTACGCGGTGCTCGTTCGGGCCGCCCGCGCGGCCGGGATCCCGGTCCTCCTGGACACCAGCGGCGAGGCCCTGCGCCGCGGGGTCGCCGCCCGCCCCGAGATGATCAAGCCGAACGCCGCCGAGCTGGCCGAGCTGACCGGATCGCGCGAACCGCTCCCCGCCACCCGCGACGCCCGCCGCCGGGGCGCCCACGCGGTGATCACCTCGCTCGGCCCGGCCGGGCTGCTGGCCGCCACCCCCGAGGGCACCTGGCAGGCCGCCCCGCCGCGCGCCCTGGCCGGCAACCCCACCGGGGCGGGCGACTCCGCGGTCGCGGGCCTGCTGTCGGGCCTGACGGAGGGCCTGGACTGGCCCGAGCGCCTCGCCCGCGCGGTCGCCCTCTCGGCGGCCACGGTCCACGCCCCGGCGGCGGGAGAGTTCGACCCCCGCACCTACGAGGAGGTACGGGGGTCGGTGAAGGTGACGGCGGCCGGCTAGGGCCTCCGTCTCACCCCTTTTCGAGCCAGAGCTGGTCGAGGTTCACGTCGCACTGGTTGCCGGCCTCGCACGAGATCCTGATCGTGTTCGAGCCCTGCTTGAGCTGCACGAGCGAGTACGTGTTGGTCCAGCCCTTGGCCCAGTCGCCCTCGGGGGCCTTCGAGAAGTTCTTCATGTTGATCGGCCGGGTCTGCACCTCGCCGTTGATGGTCAGCGTGGTGTTGGCGTCCTTGCCCGGCACCCCGTAGGTCATCTTCAGCTTGTACTGGCCCGCCTTGGGGACGTCCAGCGTCCATGTGGCCGCCGCACCCAGCTGGTTCAGGCCGCCCACGTACTGGCCTCCCGAACTCTTGGCGCCCGGCACCGTGTTCTGCAGCAGCGCACCGCCCGTGAGGGACATGCCGGCGCCGGCGAAGTCCGCCTTCGGCAGCTCCGCCTCGGTCGGCTGCGGGGAGTCGCTCGGGGCCGGGGACGACGGGTTCTGCGGGGCGGCCGACTGCTGCTTGCCGCCCGTCGCGTTGTCGCCCTTCTTGTCCTTGTCCTTGTCGCCGAAGGCGACGGCCGCGCCGATGCCGATCACGACCGCGCCGACCACCGCGACGGCCGCGATGAGCAGACCCTTGCGGCTGGAACCGCCACCGCCGCCGTGGCCGCCGTGGCCGCCAGGGGGCGCGATCGTCTGCGTCTGGTGCTGCGGGGACTGCTGCTGCGGCGGAACGCCGTAGCCGCCCGCCTGGAGCGCCTCAGGGGCCTGGTACTGCGCCTGGTAGGGCGGCTGCTGCGCGGGCACCTGGCCGCGCTGGGCGCCGGCGTTCCTGCGCTCGCCCACCGTCCGCACCTGGTGGTGGGAGGTACGGGGAACACCGGGCTGCGCGCCGGAAGGACCGCCTGCCCCGGGCCCCGGGTAGCCGTATCCACCGCCCGACGTGGGCGGGGCGGCTCCGGCCTCCTGGCCGTCCGCGTAGAGATAGCCGAACGGATCGTCGTCCTCGGGCTTGTTCGCCCCACCGTGCGGGCCGTTGTTCGCGGGCGTAGTCATCGCAGGTCACTCCTTTCGACCCCCGGGAGCCTACCCCGAACAGGTGCGCCCACGGGCGCCCGATCGCCTCAGCCGGCCCGGCGGTGCGCCTTGGAGCGGGACCTCTTCTCGATGTACATCCGCTGGTCGGCCGAGCGCAGCACCTCGTCCGCCGACATGCCGCAGCTGGCCCAGCCGATGCCGAAACTGGCTCCGACACGCACCGCACGGCCGTCGACCCGGATCGGCGGGATGATCGCGCTGCGCAGCCGGACGGCGAGATCGGCGGCGTCCGCCGCGCCCAGCCCGTCGGCGAGGACGACGAATTCGTCACCACCCAGCCGGGCGACGGTGTCACCGTCCCTGACGCCCGTCGTGAGCCGTCGGGCCACCTCGATCAGGACCGCGTCGCCCGTGTGGTGCCCGAACCGGTCGTTGATCGACTTGAAGCCGTCGAGGTCGCAGAAGAGCACCGCGAGCCCCTTCGTCCCGTCGTCGATGTCCGTCGTCGGCGCCACGGTGTGCACGTGGTGGTCGTACGGGCCGTCCGCCTGGGCGGGCAGCGTCCCGGCGTACTCCAGGGGCTCGGACCCCGTGAACCGGTCGGGGCCGTCGGCCTGAAAGCGGTGCTCACCGGCACCACCCGCCTCGCCCCGTACCTCGTACCCGTCGCCGTGCCCGGCGTGCGCCTCGCGTCCCTCGTAGGCCGCGTCCAGGGCCTCCACGGCGGTGGCCCGCACCGACTGCGGCCTGCGGCACAGCCGCGCGCCGAGCCGGGACCGCAGCTCGGCGCTGTTGGGCAGGCCGGTCAGCGAGTCGTGGCTGGCGCGGTGGGCGAGCTGGAGCTCGTGCCGCTTGCGCTCCTCGATGTCCTCGACGTGCGTGAGCAGGAACCGCGGGCCGTCGGCGGCGTCGGCGACGACCGAGTTGCGCAGGGAGACCCATACGTACGTGCCGTCGCGCCGGCCCAGGCGCAGCTCGGCGCGGCCGCCCTCGGCGGAGGTCCGCAGCAGGGTGCCGATGTCCTCGGGGTGGACCAGGTCGGAGAAGGAGTAGCGGCGCAGCACCGACGCCGGGCGGCCCAGCAGCCGGCACAGCGCGTCATTGGTCCGCAGCAGCCGGCCGTGCTGGTCCCCGCCCATCTCGGCGATGGCCATGCCGCTCGGCGCGTACTCGAAGGCCTGGCGGAACGACTCTTCACTGGCCCGCAGTGCCTGCTGCTCGCGCTCCAGCCGGACCAGGGCGCGCTGCATGTTCGCGCGGAGCCGGGCATTGCTGATCGCAATCGCCGCCTGGAAGGCGTACATCTGGAGCGCCTCGCGGCCCCAGGCGCCGGGCCGGCGGCCGTTGCGCGGTCTGTCCACCGAAATGACACCCAGAAGTTCCCCTCCGGACGCATACATCGGCGCATAGAGCCGGTCCTCGGGGTGCCACTCGTCCTCGAAGCGCGGCTCGGGGCCCTCCGTGTGCCACTGGGGGACGTCGTCCTCCATGAGCACCCAGCCCTCGGTGTGCGGGATGAAGCGGAGGCCGTCCCAGTTCTCACCCATCGTCAGGCGGCGTTCCCAGGAACTGCGGGAGCCGACGCGGCCGGTGATGAGGGCCTCAGCGGCGGGGTCGCCCGCGAAGGCGGCGACGACCAGATCACCGTCGGGGCGTACGAGGTTGACACAGGCGAGTTCGTAGCCGAGGCCCACGACGATGCCGTCCACGACGGTCTGCAGAGTGTCCGCCAGGCTCCTGGCCGTATTGAGCTGGGCCACCACCCGGTGCAGCTGCCGCAGGGTCGCAAGACGGACGTACGGCTCCGACTCGGTCTCCATTGCTCGCTCTCCCCGAGACCTCGACAGCAACTCCAGGTTTGTCATCGGCGTTTCGTTGCGGTGTCCCGTCCACTGAATCACAGTGAGCTGTGCCGCAGGTACACAGGGTCAACAAATCTTGCCCTCTGTGACTCAAGTCACATGAGATGAATAACGGCGTGCTGCTGGGCGTCACCACGGGGAGCGCTCCCTCGTATTTTCGTGAGCAAACGATACGCCGGGGCCTAGGCCGAGGGGCGGGGACGCGACTCGGACCAGGGCCCGATGTGCGCGCCGGAGGGCGGGATTAGCGTTCCAGCGTGCTGAAGACGACGCCCGTGACCACCCTGCCCGATGCCAGCCCCCATGCTGAGGGGGTGAGCAACGACGAGTTCCGGGCAGCCATGTCCCGGCTGGCGGCGGGCGTGTGCCTGATCACCGCGCACGAGACCCCCCTGACGGCGGACGGCCCGCGCGGCGAGGACGTCGGCATGACGGCGACCGCCTTCATGTCCGTGTCCCTGGATCCGCCCCTCGTGGTGGTGAGCCTGCGCGAGGGCTCCCGGATGGACGACCTGCTCGCGGAGCAGCCGCTGTGGGCGGTCTCGCTCCTCGCGGACCACCAGCTCCAGGTCGCCGGCCGCTTCGCCATGAAGGGCCGGATCAGCGACCGGCTGCTCTTCGCCGACCTCCCCTGCGTACGCGGCGAGGCATCGGGCGCACCGCTGCTGAGCGGCGCGCTGGCCACCCTCGAATGCCGTACGGAGAACCGCGTCGAAGCGGGCGACCACACCCTGGTCATCGGTCGCGTCCTGACCGCCGCCATGCCCTCTCCGGACGGACAGCCGCTGACGTACTTCCGCGGCCGCTACCGGCACCTGGGCCAGTAGTCCCGCGCAGGGGCGGCCCTACCAATCCCGCCCGGTCCGGCCCCGCTTGGTCTCGGCCCGCGCCTTCTTCTCCCGCAGCCGCCGCTCGTTGATCCCCCGGGGGATCTTCGTCGGCCGGCGCGGCTTCGGCGGCGGCGCCGTCGCCTCGGCCAGCAGCGAAGCCAGCCGGACCAGCGCCATCTCCCGGTTGCGGAACTGCGAGCGGTGCTCGGAGGCCCGTACGGTCACCACCCCGTCGACCAGACGGGAGGCGAGCCGCTCCAGCGCCCGCGCCTTCCACACCTCGGGCAGCGCGTTCGTCGCCGCCAGGTCGAAGAGCAGCTCCACGCGGGAGTCCGAGGTGTTCACGTGCTGGCCGCCCGGTCCGGAGGACCGCGAAAAACGCCAGGCGAGCTCGCCCTCGGGGAGCACGACCGAACCGCGGATGACATGGGGACCAGACATGCCTCCTATGATCCGTGCCCGCCCCCGCCCCGTCACCCTCATTTCCGTCACCCTGATTTCACACGGGAACCCGCCGGGCCCCTCGTGGCGTTATAGGGGTGAGCGGTAACTTGACCGCCTGTACGTGCATGTCGGATGAGGAAAGGGACATTCCCATGGCTGTCAGCCTGTCCAAGGGCGGCAACGTCTCGCTCACGAAGGAGGCCCCCGGCCTCGCTGCCGTCACGGTCGGCCTCGGCTGGGACGTCCGTACGACCACCGGTGTCGACTTCGACCTCGACGCCTCGGCCATCGCCGTCAACGCGACGGGCAAGGTCGTCTCCGACGGCCACTTCGTCTTCTTCAACAACAAGTCCACCCCGGACCAGACCATCGTCCACACCGGTGACAACCGCACCGGCGAGGGCGCGGGCGACGACGAGGCCATCAAGGTCAACCTCGCCGGCCTCCCGGCCGACGTGGACAAGATCGTCTTCCCGGTCTCCATCTATGACGCCGAGGCCCGCAGCCAGAACTTCGGCCAGGTCCGCAACGCGTACATCCGCGTCGTGAACCAGGCCGGCGGCGCCGAGATCGCCCGCTACGATCTCTCCGAGGACGCGGCGACCGAGACCGCCATGGTCTTCGGCGAGCTCTACCGCAACGGCGCCGAGTGGAAGTTCCGCGCGGTCGGCCAGGGCTACGCCTCCGGCCTCACCGGCATCGCGCAGGACTTCGGCGTCAACGTCTGAGTCCCGCCCCGCGGCGGACGTCACCGCCGCGGCACAAGCCCCCTCCCGGCCGGGGAGGGGGCTTCGCCGTGGGGCGGCCAGGCGGGTGATCGCCCGTGAGGGCTACCTGGGGCGGTCCGTCCCGTACAGCCACACGTCCCAGACCTTCTTCAGGTCGTGCCCGGTCTTCTCCTCGGCGTAGGCGGTGAAGTCGGCCGTACTCGCGTTCCCGTGCCGGTGGTCGGCCGCCCAGCCGCGCAGCAGGGCGAAGAACTTCTCGTCGCCCACCTCCTGGCGGATCCGGTGCAGCACCATCGCGCCGCGCGCGTACACCGGCCTCGCGGAGATGTCCCCGGGCCCGGGCGGGGCGGCCGGCGGGAAGGCGTCCCAGCCGGGGCCGGCGTCCTCGTCGACGTCCGTGTCGCCGGCCAGGAACGCGTCGAACTCCTGCTGTGCGGTGGTCCCGCCGTGGTCCTCGGCCCACAGCCACTCCGCGTACGTCGCGAAGGCCTCGTTGAGCCACATGTCCTTCCAGGACTTCGGCGACACCGAGTTGCCGAACCACTGGTGGGCGAGCTCGTGCACCAGGGTCTCCTCGTCGGTCGCGCCGGGGAAGACGGGCTTGGTCTGGGTCTCCAGCGCATAGCCGAGGGTCCCGGCGGGCAGCACGACCGCTCCCGCCGTACCGAAGGGGTACGGGCCGAACCGGCCGGCGCCCCACTCGACCATCTCCGGCAGCCGCGCGAGGACCTTCCCGCTCGCCGCCGCCTCATCGGGCGCCACCGCGTTGTACAGCGCGATCCCCGACGCGGTCCGCCCCGTCTCCACCCGGTACCTGCCGACGACGGCGGTCGCCAGATAGCTCGCCATCGGCTCCGGGCTGTGCCACGCGAACACGGTCCGCCCGTCGGCGTCGGTGGTCCGCGAGCGCAATTCGCCGTTCGACACGGCCTCGTAGCCCTGGGGCACCGTGATCGTGATGTCGTACGCGGCCTTGTCGCTGGGGTGGTGGTTGCCCGGGAACCAGGCCATCGAACCCACCGGCTCGCCGACGCCCACCGCGCCGTCGTCCGTGGTGATCCAGCCCTCCTTGGCACCGTCGGTGTCGGTGAGGGCCTTCGGCCTGCCGGAGTAGTCGACCTCCGTGACGAAGACCTCGCCCTTCTTCAGGTCCTCGGCCGGGCGCACGGTCAGCTCGTTGCCGGTCCGGTTGTACCGGGCCCCGGCGCCCTGCACGGTCACGCCCTCGACGTTCAGGCCGCTGAGGTCGAGGTTGAAGGCGCTGAGCCCCTGCTCGGCGCGGGCAGTGATCACCGCCGTGCCGTGCAGCCGGCCGTCGGCGGGGTCGTAGTCCAGGTCCAGCCCGTAGTGCTCGACCTGGTAGCCGCCGTTGCCGGCCTTGGGGAAGTACGGGTCGCGCAGCCCGGAAGCACCCGGCCGCCCCTGCACGGCGCCGCCCGTACACCCCGTGGTGAGGGCGAGCAGGACGGCTGCGGCAAGGGCGGCGAGGCGGGGAAGAGCGCGGTGTTCCACGCACTCGATCCTAGGCTGGCGGGATCCTGACTACTTGGCGAGGGCGTCGACGCCGGCCTTGGCGAACTTCTCGTCCAGGTCGCCGCTCGGGGCGCCGGCCACGCCGATACCGGCGACCGGGGCGCCGCCCGCCTGCACCGGGGCACCGCCGCCGAGGAAGAGGGTGCCGGGGATGTCCTTCAGGTTCGGGGTCTGGGCGAGGCGGCCCACGAGCACCGAGGTCGGGGCGTTCCAGGACACGGCGGTGAAGGCCTTGCGCTGCGCCGACTCGTAGGACTGCGGGCCCGCGCCGTCGCCGCGGAGCGTGACGATGGTGTTGCCGTTGCGGTCCACGACCGCGACCGTCACCTTCTGGTTCTCGCTCTGGGCGGCCTGCAGCGCGGCCTGGGCGGCGCGGGTGGCGGCGTCGACGGTCAGGTGCGTCGAGGTGGTGAAGTTCTTGTCGCTCGGCTCGGCCTTCTTCGCGGAGGCGGCGGCCGGAGCGGCGGGGGTGGCGCTGGCGCTGACGGCGCCGAAGGTCCCGGCGCCGAGCAGGGCGACGAGGGCGGTACCGGTGAGGACGCGGGTGCGGGTGTTCATCTCTGCTCCTGAGGACGGTGACGCGGTGACTGGTACAAGCCTGTCGCCGGACCCCCCGCCACCCCGTCGGCGTACCGGCTGCCACCGGCTGCCGCAGCGGCTGACCCGGGGGTCATCCGATCGGTCGATGCGCATCGCCGCCACGACCGTATTGGCTGGTCACGCCGGACGGACCGGCCCGGCCGGTCCGTCCGGCCCCGCCGGAGGCGGAGCCCGGGCAACGGCGCCGCGGGCGAGAATGGACGTACGCCCCCACCCCAGGAGCCCCCGGTGAGCCACCCCGCGCGCAAGCCAGACACCCGCACGCTGGCCACGGTCGCGCACACCGCGTTCTTCCTGCTCCTCGGCGCCTCGCTGGCCCGTTTCCTCCTCCACCACCCCGGCGAACCCCGCACGCCGTGGGTCATCGCCCTCAGCATCACCCTGGCCCTCCTGTACGTACTCGGCCCCGCGGTCGGCGCCGCCCCGACCGCACGGCGGACCCTCTGGCTCGGGCTGATCGTCAGCACCTGGGTGGTCCTGGTCGTCCTCGCGCCGAGCTTCGCCTGGTGCGCCGTACCGCTCTTCTTCACCGCCCTGCGCACCCTCCCCTCGCGCGCCGCGATCGTCCTCGTCGCCCTCCTCACCGCCTTCGTGGTGATCGCCCAGCTGAAGCTGGCCGGGTCCTTCGACCCCAACCTCCTCCTGGCCCCGCCCGCCGTCGCCGCCCTCGCCACCGCCGTCTTCGTGCACATGGAGCGCCAGACCCAGGCCCAGAGCGCGCTGATCGACGACCTGATCCGCACCCGCCGCGAACTGGCCGCCACCGAACGCCGCGAAGGCACGCTCGCCGAACGCCAGCGGCTGTCCATGGAGATCCACGACACCCTCGCCCAGAACCTCTCCAGCCAGCAGATGCTCCTCCAGGCCGCCGACCGCACCTGGGACACGGACCCCGCCACGGCCCGCGCGCACGTCCGCACCGCCACCGGCATCGCCGCCCGCGGCCTCGCCGAGGCCCGCCGCCTGGTCCACGACCTGGCCCCGGCCGAACTCGCGGACGGCACCGGACTCGCCGACGCCCTGCGCGGCCTGGACGCCGGCCCGGACATCGAGGTCCGCTTCCACCTCGAAGGCACCCCGGCCGCACTCCCCGACCGGGTCCAGTCCGCCCTGCTGCGCATAGCCCAGGGCGCGCTGGCCAACGTCCGCGAACACTCGGACGCCCGGACGGCCGCGCTCACCCTGAGCTTCCTCGGCGACCAGGTGGTCCTGGACATCGCCGACGACGGCCACGGCTTCACACAGTCCCGGGGCGAAGCCGGGGACCGCGGCCACGGCCTCCCCGCCATGCGCGCCCGCGTACGCCAGCTCGGCGGCACCCTGACCGTCGAATCCACGCCGGGCGAGGGCACCGTCCTCTCCGCGGCCGTCCCCCTGGAGCCCACCGGATGACGACGATCCTGCTCTGCGACGACCACGTGGTGGTCCGCGCCGGACTCCTGGCCCTCCTGGGCAGCGAGCCCGACATCGAGGTCCTCGGCGAGGCGGGCAGCGGCGAGGAGGCAGTCGCCCTGGCCGCCAAGCTCCGCCCCGACGTGGTCCTCATGGACCTCCAGCTCGGCGAGGGCATCGACGGGGTCGAGGCCACCCGCCGCATCACCGCCCTCCCCAGGCCGCCGCACGTACTGGTCCTCACCACCTACGACACGGACGCCGACATCACCCGCGCCATCGGCGCGGGCGCGACGGGTTACCTCCTCAAGGCGGAACGCCCCGAGGAGCTCTTCGCCGCCATCCACTCGGCGGCCCAGGGCCGCACCACCCTCTCCCCGCCCGTGGCCAGCCGCGTCATGGCGCACATGCGCGGCACCCGCCCCACCCTGACCGACCGCGAACTGGACATCCTCGGCCAGCTGGCCCGCGGCCTCGGCAACCGCGACATCGCCCGCGCCCTCTTCATCAGCGAGGCCACCGTCAAGACCCACCTGGGCCGCATCTACGACAAGCTCGGCGTCGACACCCGCGCGGGCGCCGTCGCGGTGGCGAAGGAACAGCGCCTCCTGCCCTGACCGGCGGGGGGCACCGGAGGTCGGGACGCGTCCGGACCCGTGACACCATCGGATACGTGCTCGACATCGGCTACTCCCTCTCCCGGCGCTTCCCCGACCCCCCGCAGACCGACTACCGCTCGGCGGACGTCCACACCCTGCGTCACGACCTGTTCTGCGGGGACGTCTACCTCGCCGACACCAACGCGGACCGGGAAGTGTCCACAGCCTGGGGATGGGTGCCCGTACTGGACTTCGCCTGGGCCCTGTGCGACATCGTCGAGCAGCTCGACCAGGACCCGCGCGGCAGCCGCTCCGCCAACCGCCAGTACGCCGAACTCGACTTCACCGAGTCCACCGACCGGATGCTCTTCGAGCGCCGCTTCGGCTGGGTCGACGTCGAGGCCGACTGGATGCCGGGCGACGAGGAGCCGCTGACCTTCAGCCACCGCCTGCTGCGCCGCGAGGCCCGCGACTTCCTGCACGACCTCATCGCCGACCTCGTCGACATGCACGACGCCCTCGCCGACAACCCCGCGATCTGGATGCTCCAGTCCCGCTTCCCCCGCGTCCCGGCCTGACCCGTACCCCGGCCTCGCCCGCCCGGCCGGCCTCGCCCGGCACGGCACGGCACGGCACGGCCCGGCACACGCTGGGGCGCGGCTCCGCCGCCCGGGCCCGAGGGCCCGCTACGCGATCACCCGCACCCCCAGCTGCGCCGCCATCGCGGGGGCCAGCTCGAACAGCTGCCCCGGGCTGATCACGGCCCCGGCCAGGGCCTCCACACCCCGGGCGATCTCCAGCACACCGGCGGGCCGCAGATCCACGTCCGTCATCCGCACCCCGTTGAAATCCACCCCCCGCAGCGCGCAGTCGCGGAACTCCACCCGCTCCAGCACCGCGCCCGCGAAGTCCGGCTCCACGAGCACGCACCCCTCGAAGACCACGTCGCGCAGCCGTGCCTCCCGCAGGTTCAGGTAGTCGATCTTGCCGCCCCGGACCACCACCCGCTCCAGCACCGCCCCGTGCAACTGCACCCCGCCCAGCCGCGCGTCCACCAGCTCCACGTCCCGCAGCGAAGCCCCCGACAGGTCGGTCCCCACCCCCCGGACCCCCTCCAGCACCGAGTCCAGGATCCGCGCCTTCGCCAGGCCCGCCTCGTCCAGCGCGCACCTGCGCACCGCGCAGTCCATGAACCGGGCCCCGACCCCCTCCTGCCCCGCCAGGTCCAGATCCGCGAACTCCAGCCCGTCGTAGTCCCCGTCCGGCTCCAGCCCGGCCCCCTGCCACACCGCCAGCTCCGGCAGCCGCACCTGCGGCCGCCGCGCCGCCTTCACCGTCTCCTGCTGCCCTTTGCGCGCCATGGATCCATCGTGGCGCAGCGCACTGACAACACCCGGCAGTACCGGCAGTACCGGCAGCGCCTTGACCTCAACCGCGGTCGAGGTCCAAGGCTTGCGCCATGGACACCACGGGCACCATGAACGCCATCCGCCTGCACGCCTTCGGCCCCGCCGAGAACCTCACGTACGAGGCCGTCCCCACCCCCGTCGCGGCCCCCGGCCAGGTCCGCATCGCCGTGGCCGCCGCCGGCGTCCACCTCCTCGACACCACCCTCCGCCAGGGCATCCAGGGCCCCGCCCCCGCCCTCCCCGAACTGCCCACGGTCCCCGGCCGCGAGGTCGCCGGCACCGTCGACGCCCTCGGCCCCGGCACCGACCCCTCGTGGCTCGGCCGCAGCGTCGTCGTCCACCTCGGCTTCGCTCCCGGCGGCTACGCCGAGTACGCCGTCGCCGACGCCGACCGCCTGCACCCCGTCCCGCCCGGCCTCGGCCCCGCCGAGGCCGTCGCCATGATCGGCACGGGCCGCACCACGCTCGGAATCCTCCAGTTCGCCGGACTCGGCCCGGACTCCACCGCCCTGATCCCCGCCGCCGCCGGCGGCATCGGCACCCTGCTCGTCCAGTACGCGAGGAACGCCGGAGCCACCGTCATCGCCCTCGCCGGAGGCCCCGCCAAAACCGCCCTCGCCGCCGCCAACGGCGCCCACCTCGCCGTCGACTACACCGCCCCCGACTGGCCCGACGCCGTACGCGCCCACGCGCCCGGCGGCGCCACCGTGCTCTTCGACTCCGTCGGCGGCGCCACCGCCCGCGCCGCCCTCGGCCTCCTCGCCCCCCGCGCCCGCCACCTCGTCTTCGGCTGGTCCGCCGGCCCGCTCACCCTCACCGACGCCGAACGCGCCGACCTCACCGCCCGCGGCATCACCACCCGAAACGTGCTGGGCCCCGCCATGCTCCAGGCCGTCGGCGCCCCCGACCCGCTGCGTGTCCTGGAGACCCGCGCCCTCGCCGAAGCCGCCGCCGGCCGCCTGCGCCCGGCCGTCCAGCGCCACCCCCTCGCCGAGGCCGCGTCCGCCCACCGCGCCCTTCAGACCCGCGCCACGACCGGGAAGGTGGTCCTGGAGCCCTAGGAAGTGCCCTGTCGGCCGCCCGCGCCCAGCTCGGCCAGCGGCCCGTCCGTCAACCGGTACACCGACCACTCGTCCTGCGGCCGCGCACCCAAGGCCTCGTAGAACGCGATCGTCGGCGCGTTCCAGTCCAGCACCGACCACTCCAGGCGCCCGTAGCCGCGCTCCACGCAGATCCGCGCCAACTCCCGCAGCAGCGCCTTCCCGTAACCGCCTCCGCGCGCGCCCGGCCGCACGTACAGGTCCTCCAGATAGATCCCGTGCACGCCGCGCCACGTCGAGAAGCTGAGGAACCACACCGAGAATCCGACGACCTCCCCCTCGGGCGACTCGGCGACGTGCGCGAACGCCGCGGGCCGCTCCCCGAACAGCGCCTCGCGTAGTTGCTCCTCGGTCGCCCGCGCCTCGTGCGGCACCTTCTCGTACTCCGCGAGCTCACGGATCATCGCGCGAATGGCGGGAACATCGGTGACTTGAGCGCTACGAATCATCCCAGCACCCTAGAGCCGGCCGCCGCACCCCGCCCCAGCAGCACCTCGGCCATGGTCAGTTGCTCCTCCTGGAGCCGCAACTCCCCGTCCGCTACGTCCCACAGGCAGTTCTGCAGCACCCGCCCCAGGGTCCACGCCCGCGCCCGCTCACGGTCCAGGCCCAGCACCTCCGTCATCAGGTCGAACCGCCACCGCACCTCGTCCACCGCGAAGTTGTTGGCGATGGCCGGCAGCAGATCGAAGCCCGGGTCCCCGGCCAGCGGCTTCGGATCGATCGCCAGCCACGCCCCCCGACCGCCGCCGTCGGCGCCGCCCAGCACGTTGTCGTAGTGCAGGTCCCAGTGCAGCAACCGGTCCCCGGGCTCCCCCACCACCTCGGCCACCGCCGCCGCGCAGTCCCGCACCACCCGGCGGTCCCGTACGTCCTCCAGCCGCGCCAGCGCCCCCGGCACCGCCTCCAGCATCCCGGCGGCCATCGCGCCGAGCCCGCGCAGCCCCACCGGGGCCGGCACCGCCGTCAGCCGGGCCAGCAGCTCCGCGACCACGTGGACCGCCCGCCGGGAATCCCGCTCCGCGACCGCCGACAGGTGCCGCCCCTCGTCGAGCCGCTCCAGCAGCATCGCCCCGGTCGCCTCGTCGTGCTCCAGCAGCCGTACGGCGCCCGCCCCGCCCCACGCGCGCAGCGCGACCGGCTCCCCCGCGCTCTCCTCGTCGACCAGTTGCAGCTTCAGCGCGGCCGGCGTGCCGTCCGGGCGCTCCACCGGCAGCACCAGAGCCGTCACCCCGTGCATCCCCGGCCCCGTGCGCCGCAGCTCCCACCGCTCCAGGAACCGGCCCGCCAGCGCGGGCAACCCGGCGATGAACTCCCGCCCCGCCGCCCCGTTGAACCTGGCCTGCGCATCGGCCAGGGCCTCCGGAACCTCCACCACGTCCGCCATGTCCGCCCTGCCCCACGTATGTCGGCCACGAACCGAAACCCTCATCCAAAACGCAGCAAACCCCCCACCACCCTACGGCCCCCGCCACCCCTCCCACATCGACCATCCGGCCTGGAAACACGCCCCGAAGCACGACAACCAGTCCCTGGACACCCGTCCGAAACGGGGTGTAGCAACTCCCCCATGACGATCAACGGCGGCATTTCCTTCTGGTACGCGACCGACCACACCACCCCGGCCGCCCCACCCCGCGCACCCCTCACCGCCGATGCCACGGCCGACGTCGTCATCGTGGGCGGCGGCTACACCGGCCTGTGGACCGCCTACTACCTCAAGGCATCCGCGCCCGACCTCCGCGTCACCGTCCTGGAGCAGAAGTTCTGCGGCTACGGGGCCTCCGGCCGCAACGGCGGCTGGCTCTACAACGGCATCGCCGGCCGCGACCGCTACGCCACGCTCCACGGCCACCAGGCCGCCCTCCGCCTCCAGCGCGCCATGAACGAGACCGTCACCGAGGTCATCGACGTCGCCGCCAAGGAAGGCATCGACGCCGACATCCACCGCGGCGGCGTCCTCGAAGTCGCCCGCACCCCCGCCCAGCTCACCCGCCTCAAGGCGTTCCACGACGCCGAACTCTCCTTCGGCGAGACCGACCGCGAGCTCTACGACGCCACCGACACCCGCGCCCGCATCGACATCGCCGACGCCGTCGGCTCCACCTGGACCCCGCACGGCACCCGCATCCACCCCCTGAAGCTGGTCAAGGGCCTGGCCGCGGCCTGCGAACGCATGGGCGTGGTGATCCACGAATCCACCCCGGTCACGGACATCTCCCCCCGGAAGGCGGTCACCCCGTACGGCACGGTCCGCGCCCCGTACGTCCTGCGCTGCACGGAGGGGTTCACCGCCGCCCTCAAGGGCCAGAAGCGCTCGTGGCTCCCGATGAACTCCTCGATGATCGTGACGGCCCCGATCCCGGAGTCGACCTGGAAGCAGCTGTCCTGGTCGGACGCGTCACTCCTGGGCGACATGGCCCACGCCTACATGTACGCCCAGCGCACCGCCGACGGCCGCATCGCGATCGGCGGCCGCGGGGTCCCGTACCGCTTCGGCTCCCGCACGGACAATGACGGCCGCACCCAGCCGGCCACCATCGACTCCCTGCGCGACCTCCTCTTCTCCTTCTTCCCGGCCCTCACCGGAACGGAGATCACCCACGCGTGGTCGGGCGTCCTCGGCGTCCCGCGCGACTGGTGCGCCACCGTCACCCTGGACGCCACCTCGGGCCTGGGCTGGGCGGGCGGCTACGTCGGCTCGGGCGTGGCCACCACCAACCTCGCCGGCCGGACCCTGCGCGACCTGGTCCTCGGCGACTCCACGGACCTGACCACCCTCCCGTGGGTGGGCCACCGCGTCCGCCGCTGGGAGCCGGAGCCCTTCCGCTGGCTCGGCGTCCACGCCCTCTATGCCGCCTACCGCGAGGCGGACCGCCGCGAAACCCTCACCCACCGCCCGGCGACAACGCCCCTGGCCCGCCTGGCGGACCGCGTCTCGGGCCGCCACTGACCCCATGGAAAAAGGCCCCGGGTGATCACCCGGGGCCTTCCCCTTCCGCACGGATCCCCTTGGCCGTCAAGCCGCTGAGCTGGGATGGAGCCCCCTGTCGGATTCGAACCGACGACCTACGCATTACAAGTGCGTTGCTCTGGCCGGACTGAGCTAAGGAGGCACGACACCCACCCGCGAACCCACCGCGAGCGGAGCCGCCATCACTCTACACAGGGCCCGATTCCCCAAGCCATCGCATTGAAGACGCACCCGGAACCACCCACGCGCACGTTCGCCGGACGGACTGGTGTACCGCCGTAGCGGCTCGGAAACCCGCCGGGCACCCGGCCCCCACCGCGCCCGGTCCGACAAATCGGGAGCCCTGGGGTGCTGACAGGAGGCGTCGCGACGGGTAGCGTCGAGCGGAGTCCAGTTGGCTGGACTAGACCTTCCACTCGGATCGTCCGGCACGTTCCTGCCGGTAGAAGGGATTCATCACTCATGGCTTCTGTCACTTTCGACAAGGCGACCCGGCTGTACCCCGGCGGCGACAAGCCCGCCGTCGACCAGCTGGAGCTGGAGATCGAGGACGGCGAGTTCCTCGTCCTCGTCGGTCCGTCCGGCTGCGGCAAGTCCACCTCGCTGCGCATGCTCGCCGGCCTGGAGGACGTCAACGGCGGCGCCATCCGCATCGGCGACCGCGACGTCACGCACCTGCCGCCCAAGGACCGGGACATCGCGATGGTGTTCCAGAACTACGCGCTCTACCCGCACATGTCCGTCGCCGACAACATGGGCTTCGCGCTCAAGATCGCAGGCGAGGACAAGGCCACCATTCGCAAGAAGGTGGAGGACGCGGCGAAGATGCTGGACCTCACCCAGTACCTCGACCGCAAGCCGAAGGCACTGTCCGGCGGCCAGCGCCAGCGCGTCGCCATGGGCCGCGCCATCGTGCGCAAGCCGCAGGTGTTCCTCATGGACGAGCCGCTGTCGAACCTCGACGCCAAGCTCCGCGTCTCCACCCGTACGCAGATCGCGGCGCTCCAGCGCGACCTCGGCATCACCACCGTCTACGTCACCCACGACCAGGTCGAGGCCATGACCATGGGCGACCGCGTGGCCGTGCTCAAGGACGGGCTGCTCCAGCAGGTCGACACCCCGCGCAACATGTACGACCGCCCGGCGAACCTCTTCGTCGCGGGCTTCATCGGCTCCCCGGCCATGAACCTGGTCGAGGTCCCGATCACCGACGGCGGTGTGAAGTTCGGCGACAGCGTGGTCCCGGTGTCGCGCGAGGCGCTGTCGGCCGCGGCCGACGCGGGCGACCGTACCGTCACGGTGGGCGTGCGCCCGGAGCACTTCGACATCGCCGAGTCCGGCGGTCTGACGATCGTCGTGAACGTGGTCGAGGAGCTCGGCGCCGACGGCTACGTGTACGGATCGACGGCCTCGGCCGCGGGTTCGCAGGACCTCGTGGTCCGGGTGGGCGGCCGCCAGGTGCCCGAGAAGGGTTCGAGCCTGCACGTGGTGCCGCGGGCCGGCGAGATCCACGTGTTCTCGACCTCCTCCGGCGAGCGGCTCTCCGGCTGACACCGCCCGGACGGTGAAACGGCGGGAAGGGGCGTTCCGTTGGACGGGACGCCCCTTTCCGTGTCGCGCCGCCGCCGTGCCGGAACCCCGGCAGACCGGGCCATTCGGCCCCACCCGTCAACCCTCAATTCGAAAAGCCACGTCGAACCATCCCCCGTCAGGGTGACTAAATGTCGCCCGTTCTTCACCGAGCGCTACTCTCGCCTTCGTGACCCACACTGCCCGCCGTATCGGCCGTTCCCTCGCCCTGGTCCTGCCCGTCGTCCTGGTCCTGTCCGGGACCCTCGCGGTCACGATGGTTCCCTGGGCGGACACTTCGTCCTCCCAGATCCTCACCGCCGCCGCCGAGGACGTCTCCGTCCCCGCGAAGCCGCGCGCGGCGCAGGACCTGCTGCGCGACAAGCTCGTCGGCGAGATCCAGCAGGGGCAGGAGCCGGGTGACGTCCTGACCCACCTCCAGCAGGAGGTGGACAAGCGGCCGTCGCTGGCCGCGCACTGCGTGGGTATCGCGCGGGCGCTGGGACGGGCGGCCGTGGACGCGTACGGTCCGACGAAGGCCCAGTCCTTCTCCCGCCCCGTGTGCGACACCTCGTACGCGACCGGTGTCGCCTCCATGGGCTGAGCCGCCGCGTCCCTACGCTGGCCGGCATGACCGACGCCGAACCCGCGCCTCCCGCACGCCGATCCGCCCGCTCCGCCCGCTCCACCGGCTCCGCTTTTCCCGCAGCCGCGTTCCCCGCAGCGCCCTCCCAGGCAGTCGTCCTGGCGGGCGGCCAGGGTTCGCGGCTGCGGCCGTACACGGACGACCGCCCCAAGCCGATGGTCGAGATCCCGGGGACGGGGGTGCCGATCATCGGGCACCAACTGGCCTGGCTGGCCTCGGAGGGGGTCACGGACGCCGTGGTCTCGTGCGGACATCTCGCCGGTGTGCTCCAGGAGTGGCTGGCGGAGGCGGTGTTGCCGCTGCGCGTGACGACGGTGGTGGAGGAGGAGCCGCTGGGGCGGGGCGGGGGCCTGAAGTACGCGGCGCGCCATCTCCCGTACCCGGACCGGCCCTGGTACGCGACGAACGGGGACATCTGGACCCGTTTCTCGCTGCGCGAGATGGCCGCGTTCCACGCGGAGCGCGGCGCGGTGGCGACGCTCGCGCTGGCCCGGCCGCGGATTCCGTGGGGGGTGGTGGAGACGAACGAGTTCGGGCAGGTGCTGGACTTCATCGAGGCTCCGCCGTCGCCCTATCCGGTCAATGCGGGCGTGTACGTCTTCGGGCCCGAATTCGCCGCGCTGCTCCCGGACTTGGGGGACCACGAGCGGACCACGTTCCCGCGGCTGGCGCGCGAGCGCCGGCTAGCGGGCTTCCCGCTGCCCCAGGGGGCCTACTGGCGGGCGATCGACACGGCGAAGGACCTGATCGAGGCCGCACGGGAGTTGGAGGCGCAGACGGGCCCCTGAAGCCCTTCACAGGCCCACGTGCCACATGTCGCACGGCACACGCGGAGGGGCCCGGCACGCCGTGCGTGCCGGGCCCCTCCGTCCGTCGAGGCTGCCAGAAGTGGTCAGCCGGTGCTCAGCCGATGATTCCGCCGATGAGGCCGGGCTGCTTCGTCGGGGACCCACCGCTCGTGGACCCCGAGGAAGTGACCGGCGCCTTCGGAGAGCTGGACTGCCGCGGCGTGCTGCGCGGGGTCTGCCTGCTGGTGGTGCCCTTCGACGCGCTGGGCGACTCGGAGCGGGATCCGGCGGTCTCACGGGCGGGGGCGCCGGAAGCGGTCTTGCCGGACTTCGCGGCCGGTTCGGACGGGGTGGCCGAGGGCTGCGGCTCCTTGGACGACGGCTGTTGGGTGGGCTGCTGGCTGGGCTGCTGCCTGGCCGGCGCCTTCGGCAGCGGGCGGCCCGGCAGGTAGTTGCTGGGGGCCTGGCCCGGTCCGGGCACGGTGACCACGGTCGTGGAGCGGACGGCGCCGCCGAGCAGCGAGCCGATGAGCAGGGTGAGCCCGCACACGACGGTGGCCATGACGGCTCCGCGGCGCAGTACGCGCCGACGCAGCCGCCAGACCTCTGAGCGCGGCCCGAGGGTGCGCCAGGCTTCGCCGGCGAGGCGGCCGTCGAGGGAGTAGACCGGCGCGCCCGCGATGATCAGGGGGCTCCAGGCGGCGAGGTAGATGATGTCCGGCGCGTCGTAGGCCGGGACGGTCTTCCAGCTCACCGTCATCAGCAGCGCGGCGGAGAGCAGCGCCCCGAAGCAGGCGGCGAACCGCTGCCACAGGCCGAAGACGGTCAGCACGCCGACGATGACCTGGAGGAACGCCACCGTGAGGCCGGCGCCGACCGGGTGCGCGAGCGCGAAGTCGCGCAGCGGTTCGGCCAGGGCCCAGGGGTGGAGGGTGTGCAGCCAGGTGACCATGGAGCCGCGTTCGCCGCCGTCGAAGTAGACGGGGTCGCACAGCTTGCCCATGCCGGCGTAGATCGAGATGAAGCCGAGGAAGACGCGCAGCGGGAGCAGCACGACGCCGAGGTTCATCCGGCGGCCCGGGTAGTAGGAGGCCTGTGCACGGGCGTCGGGGCCGGGGCCGGGGCCGGGCCGCCGGGAGTCCTCGCCGGGACGGGTGCCGTGCGGATCGCCGTACGGCAGGTCCCGTACGGGGGCCATCGGGCGCGTCTCGTCGGGGTACCCGTAGGTGCGCTGGCCGATGACGGTCGGCGTGGCCAGCGTGTCCTCGGCGAGGTCGTGGGCCAGGTCGAGGCGCGGGATGACCTGGGTGGCGACGCCGTCGTACTCGTCGTGGCCGCGAACGGCCTGGAGGAGTCCGCCCATGGCCGCGGAGTCGCCCGCCTCCGACCTGCCGCTCCAGACCACGGGTGATCTGCGGCGGGTGGCTCCGGCGGCGGCGACCACGGCGCCGCCCAGGACGGCTGCCCGGCCGGGGGCGTTCGCGGGCTTGGAACGCGCGCTCGGGCTCGGTGCGAGCCGCACGCGGAAGCTGGCGTGGTTGACGATGACCTGTGCGGGGTCGCACGGCACCTTGACCATGCTCAGCGCGGGCTGGTCGTCGAACCCTGACGTTCTGGTGTCCACACTCATCTAACCGAGTGATCAGTGTTTAGGACACTGCCTTGACACCAGGGATGTGTCCGAGACCCGTCAAGATCAAGCCACCCCGCCCATAACGGGCGGGGTGACACGCTCACGGGTCTCTTTTCGTGAGCCAAGTGGATCAAGCGGATCGCGCGGATCAGGGCCGGTCAGACCCATCCGGGCCGATCCGGGCCGATCCGGGCCGATCCGGGCCGGTCAGACGCGACCGCGGCCCGCCCGGCGGCGCGCGGCCTCGTAGAGCACGACGCCGGCGGCGACACCGGCGTTGAGGGACTCGGCACCGCCCGGCATCGGGATGCGGACGAGGTAGTCGCAGTTCTCGCCGACGAGGCGGCCGAGGCCCTTGCCCTCGGAGCCGACGACGATGACGACGGGGCCGCCCAGCACCTCCAGGTCCTGCACCTCGTGCGTGCCCTCGGCGGCGAGGCCGACGACGGTGATGCCGGCCTTCTTGTAGTCCTGGAGGGCGCGGGTCAGGTTGGTGACGCGGGAGACCGGGGTACGGGCGGCGGTGCCGGCCGAGGTCTTCCAGGCGCCGGCGGTCATGCCGGCGGCGCGGCGCTCGGGGATGACCACGCCGTGGCCGCCGAAGGCGGAGACGGAGCGGACGATCGCGCCGAGGTTGCGCGGGTCGGTGACGCCGTCGAGGGCGACGATCAGCGGCTCGTCGCCGTTGTCGTACGCGGCGGCCGTGAGGTCCTCGGGGTGCGCGTACTCGTACGGCGGGACCTGGAGGACCAGGCCCTGGTGGTTGAGCCCGTTGGTCATGCGGTCGAGCTCGGGGCGCGGGGCTTCCATCAGGTTGATGTTGCCGCGCTCGCCGGCGAGCTGGAGGGCCTCGCGGACGCGCTCGTCGTTGTCGATGAACTGCTGGACGTAGAGGGTGGTGGCGGGAACGCCGTCGCGCAGCGCCTCGAAGACCGGGTTGCGGCCGACGACCATCTCGCTGGTGCCCTTGGGGCCGCCGCGGCGGGGGGCGGGGCGGCGCTTGGCGGCCTGGCGGGCCATGGCGTTGGCGATGCGGTTCGCCTTGTGCTTCTTGCGGTCCTCGGCCTTGGGCGTGGGGCCCTTGCCTTCCAGGCCCTTGCGCCGCTGGCCACCGCTGCCGACCGTGGCGCCCTTCTTGTTGGACGTGCGGCGGTTCCTGCGCTGGCTGTTCCCGGCCATGACCTCTACCTGTTTCGTTGATGCTGCGATATGTACGTATGAAGAGTGTGCCGCCCGGAGCGCCGGGCGGCACACCAAGTCAGCTGCGCGGGCTCAGCGGGGGCCGAGCGTCCAGCGCGGACCCGTCGGGCTGTCCTCGATGACCAGTCCGGACTGCTGGAGCTGGTCGCGGATGGCGTCGGCCGTCGCCCAGTCCTTGCGGGCGCGGGCGGACTCGCGCTGCTCCAGGACGAGGCGCACGAGGGTGTCCACGGCGCCGTGGAGGTCCTCGCCGCGGTCGGCCTCGCCGGCCCAGTGCGGGTCGAGCGGGTCCAGGCCGAGGACGATGAGCATGGCCCGCACCTCGGACAGCCGGGCGATGGCCGCGTCCTTGTCGTCGGCGGCGAGCGCGCTGTTGCCCTGGCGGACGGTGGTGTGGACGATGGCGAGCGCCTGCGGGACGCCGAAGTCGTCGTCCATGACCTCGGCGAAGGCGGGCGGGACCTCGGCGGCGGGCTCGACGGCCCCGCCGGCCTTCTCGATCACGCGCTGGTAGAAGCCCTCGATGCGGGCGAAGGCGGACTCCGCCTCGCGCAGGGCCTCCTCGCTGTACTCGATCATCGAGCGGTAGTGCGGGGTGCCGAGGTAGTAGCGCAGGACGATCGGGCGCCACTGCTTGACCATCTCGGAGACGAGGACCGAGTTCCCGAGGGACTTGGACATCTTCTCGCCGGACATGGTGACCCAGGCGTTGTGGACCCAGTACTGGGCGAACGCGTCGCCGAAGGCCTGGGCCTGCACGATCTCGTTCTCGTGGTGCGGGAAGATCAGGTCCAGCCCGCCGCCGTGGATGTCGAAGGCGCTGCCGAGGTACTTGTGCGCCATCGCGGAGCACTCCAGGTGCCAGCCGGGACGGCCGCGGCCCCACGGGGTCTCCCAGTCCGGCTCGCCGGGCTTGGACGCCTTCCACATGGCGAAGTCGCGGGGATCGCGCTTGCCGGTGATGCCCTCCTCGGCGGGCTGGCGCAGGTCGTCGAGGTCCTGCTTGGACAGCGCCAGGTAGCCGGGGAAGGAACGCACGTCGAAGTAGACGCTGCCGTCCGCCTCGTACGCGTGGCCGCGCTCGATGAGGCCGCGCATCATCTCGATCATCTCGGGCACGTGGCCGGTGGCGCGCGGCTCGTAGGTGGGCGGGAGGCAGCCGAGCGCGTCGTAGCCGTCGTTGAAGGCGCGCTCGTTCTCGTAGCCGATGGACCACCAGGGGCGGCCCTGTTCGACGCCCTTCTTGATGATCTTGTCGTCGATGTCGGTGACGTTGCGGATGAAGGTGACGTCGAGGCCGCGGTAGGTGAACCAGCGGCGCATGATGTCGAAGTTCAGGTAGGACCTGACGTGCCCGATGTGCGGGGCCGCCTGCACCGTGGCGCCGCACAGGTAGATCGAGACGCAGCCCGGAGTGAGCGGGGTGAAGTCGCGGATCTGCCGGGCGCTGGTGTCGTACAGGCGAATAGTCACGGCATCCAGGGTAGTGCGCGTATAGCAGTGCCCCGCGACCCTTTGGGGCCCCGGGGCACCTTTGTTGCCGAAGAAGTGCCGACTCCGGGCGTTTTCAGGCCTGGTTCGTCCGGTACACGAGGGCTGTGGCGATCGCGGCGAGCCCTTCGGCCCGGCCGGTGAGGCCCAGTCCGTCGGTGGTGGTGCCGGAGACGGAGACGGGGGCGCCCGCCGCGGCGGCGAGCGCCTTCTGCGCCTCTTCGCGCCGTTTGCCGATCTTCGGGCGTACGCCGATCACCTGGATGGCGATGTTGCCGATCTCGAAGCCCTCGGCACGGACGATGCGGGCGGCCTCCGCCAGGAGGGTGACGCCGGCGGCGCCGGACCACTCGGGGCGGGAGGTGCCGAAGTGCGCGCCGAGGTCCCCGACGCCGGCGGCGGAGAAGAGGGCGTCGCAGGCGGCGTGCGCGGCGACGTCGCCGTCGGAGTGTCCGGCCAGGCCGTCCTCGCCCTCCCACAGCAGCCCGGCGCACCACAGCTCGCGTCCGGCCTCGAAGGCGTGCACGTCGGTGCCGATGCCGACGAGCGGGATCAGGGGACTAGTAGGCATCGGTGGCCCTCCTGCGGGCGAGTACGGCCTCGGCGAGGACGAGGTCGAGGGGGCGGGTGACCTTGAAGGCCTCTTCGTGGCCGGGGATCACCACGACGGTGACGCCGAGGCGCTCCACCATGCCGGCGTCGTCGGTGGCACCCTCGCCGTCGGCCGTGCCCGCCGCGAACTCGTCGTGCGCGCGCCGGAGGGTGGTGAGGTCGAAGCCCTGCGGGGTCTGTACGGCGCGCAGCCGGGCCCGCTCGGGAGTGCCGAGGACGGGCTCGGGGTCACCGGGCTTGCCGGGCTCGACCTCCTTGACCGTGTCGGCCAGCGGCAGGGCGGGGACCACGGCGGGGGCTCCGTCGCGGACGGCGTCGACGACGGAGTCCACGGTGTCGACGGGGACCAGGGGGCGGGCCGCGTCGTGCACGAGTACGGAGGTGATGTCCGGGGGAAGGGCGTCCAGGCCGGCGCGTACGGACTCCTGGCGGGTCTCCCCGCCGGGGACGACCAGGATCTCGGTGCGGTCGGGCAGCGCGTGCTCGTCCAGCAGCAGCCGCACCTCGGCGGCGCCGTCGGACGGGGCGACGACGACCACGAGGGAGACCGCGCGGGAACGGGCCATCGCGCGGACGGCGTGGATGAGCATGGGGGTGCCGCCGATGGCCCGCAGGGCCTTGGGGGCGCCGGGGCCGAGGCGTACCCCGCGGCCGGCGGCCGGGATCACGGCGGCGGTGCGGTGGGGGCGCGTTTCGTCAGACATCAGTAGCTCCGAGCCAGGTTTGTGACTTCGGCCGACATGGGTATGGCCCTGGGGGTACCCCCCGGCACGCCAGTGAAGAAGATCATGGAAACAGACATGCCGCAGCGCCCGGCGACAGCCCCTCGTGAAGGAGAGGCAGCGTCATCGGGCACCACGGCACAACTGTGTACACACTGTTTTGATGAACTTCGATGAACGGGAACTCGCGTCAGGACGCGAGAACCTCGTCGAGGAGGGCCTCGGCCTTGTCCTCGTTCGTGTTCTCGGCGAGCGCGAGCTCGCTCACCAGAATCTGACGCGCCTTCGCGAGCATGCGCTTCTCACCCGCGGAAAGCCCGCGCTCACGCTCACGACGCCACAGGTCACGCACCACTTCGGCGACCTTGATGACATCGCCAGAAGCGAGCTTCTCCAGATTTGCCTTGTAGCGCCGGGACCAGTTCGTCGGCTCTTCTGCATACGGTGCGCGGAGCACCTCGAAGACCCGGTCCAGCCCGTCCTGGCCGACTACGTCGCGAACGCCGACGAACTCCGCATTGTCCGCAGGCACACGAACCGTCAGGTCGCCCTGAGCGACCTTGAGCACCAAGTAGGTCTTGTCCACGCCTTTGATCTGACGAGTCTCAATGGCCTCGATCAGCGCGGCCCCGTGATGGGGATAGACCACGGTGTCGCCAACCTTGAACGTCATGTGACAGGTACCCCTTCCGTGGCTATCCAGGGTAACACGAGAACTGACTGTTATGAATGGCGTTTTCGCAGGTCAGGGCACATCTCGGGGCTTGACAACAGCGACACGAACGTGCTGCGGAAGGCTTCCGGAGGGGGGTATTCGCAGGTCGGGGGTGCTGTGCGGACCAGGCGAAAGGGCCACGCTACACCCGCCCGGCACCCTGGCCACTGTGGCGTACGTCCCGTTTTGCCGGTTTCGGGGTCGGGAAACCGAACTACTCCGTTCGACTGGCGGGCGCCCGCACGCAGCGGGTTCCGGCCCAATCCTCAATTGATCACGAAGAGGCGTTCGGGCGAATCCGGGAATTGATCACGGGGTGCCCGTCGCACGATATGCGCGCGCCGCAAGATCGGCGCGGCGAAGAGCCCGGGGAACGGCACCGGGAACGGTACGAGGAACAGCACGGGTAACAGCACGGGTAACGGCACCGGAATGCAAGATCGCGGGGCGGGCGGGACACCCCGCCGGGAGCGGCCAGCGCACTGCGGAGGGTCGGGTGCGGGGGCGGGGCGGCGGCTCGGTAACCTAAGCGCGCTGACACACCCTTAGAGCGGCTTTACCTCGGCCGTTCCGAGAGCCCACCCGCCCCTTCCGTTCGTCCAAGGAGTTGCCGCCGCCGTGAGCCGCAGCCTTCGACGCGGCGCCCTCGCCGCCACTGCCGTCGTGTTCTCGATCGCCTCGCTGGCCGCATGCGGTGCGGGCAACGACGCGCAGACCCTCCAGATCAAGCCGGACAACGCCGCCGTCACCAAGGGCGAGATCAAGATCCAGAACGCGCTGGTCATCAGCCAGGGCGCGAAGGACAAGAAGGGCCCCTCTGCCGTCTCAGCGACGCTCTTCAACTCGGGCACCAAGGAGCAGACCCTCGACGGCATCACCCTCGCGGGTGGTAAGGGCAAGGTCGTGCTGAAGGCGGCCGAGGGCACCGGCAAGGTCACCGTGCCGGCCGGCGGCTCCGTGGTACTGGGCGGCAAGGGCAACGCCTCCGCCGTCATCGAGGGCGGCTCCGAGGCCGCCAAGGACGGCGACGTGCAGGGTGTCGTCTTCCAGCTGAGCAGCACCGGCGACGTCGCGCTGGAGGCCTTCGTGGTCCCGGCCACCGGCTACTACGCGCCCTACGGCCCCACCGCGGCCCCGGCCCCGGCCGCCGGCTCCACCCCGTCGGGCAGCCCCTCGGGCACCCCGTCCGGCAGCCCCTCGGGTGCCGCCACCGGTGCCGCCTCGGGCAGCCCGTCCGGATCGCCCTCGGGCAGCGCCGCCGGCACGACGCCGTCGGGCGCCGCCTCGCACAGCGCGGGCCACTGAGTCACGTAGCGGCGTACGCGTACGCACACGGGAAGGGCCCCGGTCGCATCGGCGACCGGGGCCCTTCCCGCATTTGCAGCGCGGTGCGGCCGGACGGCTCGGCCTACGGCTCGAACTTGTAGCCGAGGCCGCGCACCGTGACCAGGTAGCGCGGGGCGCCCGGGTCCGGCTCGATCTTCGCGCGCAGGCGCTTGACGTGGACGTCGAGGGTCTTGGTGTCACCGACGTAGTCGGCGCCCCAGACCCGGTCGATCAGCTGCATGCGGGTCAGCACGCGGCCCGCGTTGCGCAGCAGCATCTCCAGCAGGTCGAACTCCTTCAGCGGGAGGTCCACCTTCCCGCCGGCGACGGTGACCACGTGGCGGTCGACGTCCATGCGTACGGGGCCCGCCTCCAGGGCCGCCGGGGTGACCTCCTCCGGCTCGCCGCGGCGGCGCAGGACCGCGCGGATGCGGGCGACCAGCTCCCGCGAGGAGAAGGGCTTGGTGACGTAGTCGTCGGCTCCTATCTCCAGCCCGACGACCTTGTCGATCTCGCTGTCCTTGGCGGTCACCATGATCACGGGGACGTTGGAGCGGCCGCGCAGCTGCCGGCACACCTCCGTGCCGGGCAGCCCGGGGAGCATCAGGTCGAGGAGGACGAGGTCGGCGCCGTTGCGCTCGAACTCGTCGAGCCCGTCGGGCCCGGTCGCGGCGATCGCGACCTCGAAGCCCTCCTTGCGGAGCATGTAGGACAGGGCGTCGCTGAAGGATTCCTCATCCTCGACGACGAGCACTCGGGTCACGGAAGGACCTCCGGGGCAGGGATGGCTGTTGCTGATTCAGGCAGGGGCGGTGCGGAGGCGGAGGCCGTCGCCGAGGCCGACGCGGCCGCTTCGGGGAGTCGCAGCGTGAACGTGGAGCCCTGGCCCTCCGAGCTCCACACCGACACCTCCCCGCCGTGCGAGGCAGCCACGTGCTTCACGATCGCAAGGCCGAGGCCCGTTCCTCCCGTAGCACGGGAGCGGGCCGGGTCCACGCGGTAGAAGCGCTCGAAGATGCGCTCGCGGTCCTTTTCCGGGATGCCGATGCCCTGGTCGGTCACGGCGATCTCGATCAAGTCTCCTCCAGGTGCCGCCACCCTGCGTCCGGCTATGCCGACGCGGGTGCGGGCGGGGCTGTAGTTGACGGCGTTCTCGACCAGATTTCCGAGGGCGGCGGCGAGCTGTCCGCGGTTGCCCCAGACGCGCAGGTCGGCGGTGCCGCCCGCGGCCATCGTGATCTGCTTGGAGGACGCCGTGTGGCGGCACCGGTCTATGGCCTCGGCCACCAGCGTGTCCACGCGGACGGGCTCGGCGTCCTCCAGCGGGTCGTCGTTCTGTACCCGGGAGAGGTCGATGAGCTCCTGCACGAGGTTGATCAGACGGGTGGCCTCGATTTGCATGCGGCCCGCGAAACGGCTGACCGCTTCGGGGTCGTCCGAAGCGTCCATGACGGCCTCGGACAGCAGGGAGATCGCGCCGACCGGCGTTTTCAGCTCGTGCGACACATTGGCGACGAAGTCGCGGCGTACGGCCTCGATGCGGCGGGCCTCGGTGAGGTCCTCGACCAGGAGGAGCACCAGGCGGGAGCCGAGCGGGGCGACGCGCGCCGAGACGGCGAGGGCCTCGCCGCGGCCGGTACCGCGCCGGGGGAGGTCCAGCTCGACCTGGCGTATCTCCCCGTCGCGGCGGGTGTCACGGGCCATGTGGAGCATGGGTTCCACGGCGAGTTTCCCGCCGCGCACCAGCCCGAGGGCGTACGCCGCCGAGCTGGCCTTGACCACCGCGTCGCCCTCGTCCAGTACGACGGCGGAGGAGCGGAGCACGGAGAGGACGGTGTCCACGCCGGGCGGGAGCACCGCGTTGATGTCGGGGCGCATGGAGCTCCGGGTGGGGCGGGCCTGGTCGCGCTCGCTCCAGCGGAACGCCAGCATCGCGATCACACCGGTGCAAAGACCGGCGATCGCTGCAGCTGCGGCGACCGCCGCGTTCACGTCCATGGATCCAGGTTAAGCAGGCGCGACGACACTTCCACAGCCGTTCGGGTGGCGCCTCGAACAGTCGTCGCCCAGAGTTCACCGTGGCGACGGGGTTGATTCACTTGTGGTGCCGAAGTCGGACGCGTTCGCGGCTCACCGTGTCAACGTGGGGCAGAAGGCCGCCCCGGCCCGCCCCGGGCAGTACCGCAGTAACAGGTCGAGAGAGGGACACGAGACATGCGCGACGCGTACCACGAGGAACTGGACTCGATCGGAGAAAGCCTGGTCGAGATGGCCCGGCTCGTCGGTTCCGCGATCGGGCGGGCCACGACGTCCATGCTCGACGCCGACCTGAAGCTCGCCGAGAGCGTCATCGCCGCCGACCAGAAGGTCGACGACCTCCAGCACGACCTGGAGGCCCGCGCCATCGCGCTGCTGGCCCGGCAGCAGCCGGTCGCCACCGACCT
This sequence comes from Streptomyces sp. NBC_00190, assembly GCF_036203305.1. Taxonomy (GTDB): domain Bacteria; phylum Actinomycetota; class Actinomycetes; order Streptomycetales; family Streptomycetaceae; genus Streptomyces. The sequence continues at coordinate 3,791,914 of NZ_CP108131.1, forward strand.
GCGCATCGTCGTGACCTCGCTGCGGATGAGCGCCGACCTGGAGCGCAGCGGCGACCTGGCCCAGCACGTGGCGAAGCTCGCCCGGCTGCGCTTCCCGGACACCGCCGTGCCGCGGGACCTGCACGCCACCATCCTGGAGATGGGACAGCTGGCGCAGCGGCTGATGGCGAAGGCCGCCGAGGTGATCATCACCAAGGACGTCGACCTCGCCCTCCAGCTGGAACAGGACGACGACGAGATGGACCAGCTGCACCGCACGCTGTTCCAGCACCTGATGGACGACCGCTGGAAGCACGGCATCGAGACGGCGGTGGACGTGACGCTGCTGGGCCGCTACTACGAGCGCTTCGCCGACCACGCGGTGTCGGTGGCCAAGCGCGTGGTCTATCTGGTCACGGGCGAGCACGCGGACGAGCTGCAGCCGCCGACCCAGGTCGAGGGCGTCTGACCGTACGGGGCACGGGCCGGGGCCGGCCGGCACCGTCGGGCCGGTGAGCCCCAATGCGCCGTTGACGCGCCGGTGTGGCTGGGCATGAATGAGGCGAGGCGGTCCATCGTGCGAAGTCCCGTACGCCGCCCACGAGGAGGAACCATGCCCGATTCCCCCGTACCCATCACCCCGGAGCAGGAGCAGCCGACGAGGCCGGACCCACTGCGCCTCCCGCTGCTCGCAGCCTGTGGCTGCGGCTCGGGCTGCGGCTGCGGCTGCCAGTCCGGCGCCCCCTGCCAGTGCGGCGGCTGACCCACCGGCCTGCCCGCCCGGCGCAGCGCACACCAGGGGCCCCGTCCGATCCGCTCGGACGGGGCCCTTCGCCACGCCCGGGTCCGGCGCGGCCCGGACGGCACGCCGCGCCTACGATGCCCGCGGGGGCGGATCCGTAGCGCAGAGGTCGTCGCGCGCGGTCTCCAAAACCGCGAGGACGCCGGTTCGATTCCGGCCGGGTCCGCCCTTCCGCCCCCGCAGACAGCGAAAAGCCGGGGTGGTCTCTTCGTCCTAGGGCCTGTCCGAGGGGTCGCGTCACCGACCCCGCACCCGACAGCACCGTCACCCGAATGGCCCAACGTGACGTGCCACCCACATGGGTGAAGATCAAGCTGGCTAGTGACCCAACCGCGGCAATCCGTGAAAGGGGAAACACATGCGAATTCGACGAATCCTCGCCGCCGTCATCGCCACGGCAGCCCTCGCCGGACTCGGCCTCACAGGCGTCGCCACCGCCGCCGCCACCGCACAGGGTGCCCCATCCACCGTCACCCCATCTGAGTGCAAGCAGGGCGGCGGAACGCCCGATCTGACGGACAACATCTGCAAGGGCGGTACCCACAACGGGGAGTCGGTCGACTGAACCCCACAAGGCGCCCCGCAGCCACGCGCCGCGGGGCGCTTCCGCGCGAGCGTGGCCGGGAGAGTCGCAGGGACTGTGGCCCGGGGCATGAGAATGCCTCCCACCGGCGCCGTATGCGCAGGCGGGAGGCATGATCACAAAACCTACTTCTTCTTGCCCTGGTTCTTGACGGCCTCGATGGCGGCCGCGGCCGCGGCGGGGTCGAGGTAGGTGCCGCCCGGGTTGAGGGGCTTGAAGTCGGCGTCCAGCTCGTAGGAGAGCGGGATGCCGGTCGGGATGTTCAGACCCGCGATGTCGGCGTCTGAGACGCCGTCCAGGTGCTTGACCAGCGCGCGCAGGGAGTTGCCGTGCGCGGCGACCAGCACCGTGTGGCCGTCCAGCAGGTCCGGGACGATCGAGTCGTACCAGTACGGGAGCATGCGGACGACGACGTCCTTGAGGCACTCGGTGCGCGGGCGCAGCTCCGGCGGGATCGAGGCGTAGCGCGGGTCCTCGGACTGCGAGAACTCCGTACCGTCCTCGAGGGCCGGCGGCGGGGTGTCGTACGAGCGGCGCCACAGCATGAACTGCTCCTCGCCGAACTCGGCGAGGGTCTGGGCCTTGTCCTTGCCCTGGAGGGCGCCGTAGTGGCGCTCGTTCAGGCGCCAGGAGCGGTGGACCGGGATCCAGTGACGGTCGGCGGCCTCGAGCGCCAGCTGCGCGGTGCGGATCGCGCGCTTCTGGAGCGAGGTGTGCACGACGTCGGGGAGCAGACCGGCGTCCTTGAGCAGCTCACCGCCACGGACCGCCTCCTTCTCGCCCTTCTCGTTGAGATTGACGTCCACCCAGCCGGTGAACAAGTTCTTCGCGTTCCACTCGCTCTCGCCGTGACGGAGGAGGATCAGCTTGTACGGTGCGTCGGCCATGCGTACGAGCCTAATGGACGTGCCGGGCCGCTCGCGCGCGGTGTCCACGCCCGCCCGATTGACGGCGGGCGTCAATCCAGTGGCGCCGCGGGACACGTCACTCGTAATGTGCCTGGAGCCGAAGAGACGCTTACATCACCGGGGGGATTCCTTATGTCCGCTGCCAGTTTGAGACAGGCCGCCCGGGAGAGCGTGTCGGGTCTGCCGCGTGCGTTCTGGTGGCTGTGGGTGAGCACCCTGGTGAACCGGCTCGGCGCCTTCGTCGCCACGTTCATGACCTTGTACCTGACGCTGGACCGGGGCTACTCGGCCTCCTTCGCGGGACTCGTGGTCGCCCTCCACGGGCTCGGCGGTGTGATCTCCTCGCTCGTCGCGGGAGTGATGACCGACCGGCTCGGCCGGCGGCCCACCCTGATGGCCGCGCAGGCCTCGACCGCCTTCTCCGTCGCACTGCTGGGCTTCATGGAGCACCCGGCGTCGATCGCGGCCGTCGCGCTGCTGGTCGGCATGACCTCCAACGCGTCCCGCCCGGCCGTGCAGGCGATGATGGCCGACATCGTCCGCCCCGAGGACCGGGTGCGGGCCTTCGCGCTCAACTACTGGGCGATCAACCTGGGCTTCGCCGTCTCCGCGACCGTCGCCGGCTTCGTGGCCGAGTACAGCTACCTGGCCGGGTTCCTGGGCGAGGCGGCACTGACGCTGCTCTGCGCGGTCCTCGTGTACGTGAAGCTGCCCGAGTCGCGGCCGGAGAAGGGCGACGCGGCCACGGAGGCGGCCGAGGCGGAGATCGGGCTCGGGACGGTGCTGCGCGACGGGCGCTACATGGGCGTGGTCGGGCTGTCGTTCCTGATCTCGCTGATCTTCATGCAGGGGTCGTTCGGGCTGCCGCTGGCGATGGGGGCGGCGGGCTTCAGCACGGGCGACTACGGCATGGCCGTCGCCGTGAACGGCGTACTGATCGTGCTGCTGCAGATCCCGGTCACGCGGTTCATCGAGCACCGCGACCCGCAGAAGCTGCTGGTGATCTCGGCGCTGCTGGCGGGGTACGGCTTCGGACTCACGGCCTTCGGCGGCTCGATCGGGGTGATCGCGCTGACCGTCTGCGTGTGGACGCTGGCCGAGATCATCAACTCGCCGACCCAGATGGGCCTGGTCGCGCGGCTCTCCCCGCTGCACGGGCGCGGCCGCTACCAGGGGATGTACACGCTGTCCTGGGCGGTTGCCTCGCTGATCGCGCCGCTGCTGGCGGGCTTCGTGATCGACCGGTTCGGGGCGGGCTGGCTGTGGGGGACGACCGCGGTCCTGGGGACGGTCGCCGGGCTCGGGTACTGGCTGCTGATGCGGGGCCTCCCCGAAGGGGACGCGGGTACGGGCACCGGAGCCGAGGGCGGGGTCGCGACCGCCGCCGCGGGCGCGCCGCTCCCGGCCACCGCCGAGGCGTAGGGCCCCGGCGGCGGCCGGGAGCACCGGCCGGGTCAGGACGGCTGCGTCAGGACGGCTGCGTCAGGTGCTTGAACGCGTCGAGGTTGTACGTCGGTTCGCCACGGGACACGCGCCACTCGTACTCCCGGCGGATCGCGCTCGCGAAGCCGAGTTCCAGCAGGGTGTTGAAGGCGCCGTCCGCAGCCTCCAGGACCGTGCCGAGCAGGCGGTCGAGGTCGTCCGGGGTGACCACGGACAGCGGGAGCCTGGCCGTCAGGTAGACGTCACCGAGGCGGTCGACCGCGTAGCCCATCCCGTACAGCTTGAGGTTGCGCTCCAGCAGCCAGCGGTGGACACCCGCCTCGTTCTCGTCCGGGTGGCGGATCACGAAGGCGTTGACCGACAGAGAGTGCCGGCCGACCCGGAGCGAGCAGGTGGTGCTCAGCTTGCGGGTGCCGGGGAGCTGGACCACGTACGAGCCCGGCTCGGGGCTCTCCCAGCTCAGCTCCGCACCGGTCAGGGCGGTCTCGATGGTCGCGGCGATATCGGCGGTGTCAGCCATGGTGGGAGCGTACGCGACGGCGGTGATCATGCATGGCCGCGGTGTACACGTCGGCCGTGCCGCTCGCGGCGGTGTCCCAGCCGAAGAACTGCGCGTGCCGCGCGGCCGCGGCGCCCATCCGGTCGGCGAGCCCCGGCTCGTCGACGAAGCGGCGCAGCTCCCGCGCGTAGTCGACGGGGTCGTGGCCCGGTACGAGGATGCCGGTGACCCCGTCGTCGACGGCGACGGGCAGTCCGCCGACCTCGGCGGCGAGCACCGGCGTGCCGCTGGCCTGCGCCTCTATGGCGACGAGCCCGAAGGACTCGCTGTACGAGGGCATGACCAGCACGGACGCCGCGCGGAACCAGTCGGCGAGCCCGTCCTGCGCGACCGGCGGGTGGAAGTGCACGAGGTCGGCGATGCCCAGCTTCGCGGCGAGCTTCTGCAGGCCCTCCGGCTTGGCGAGGCCGCTGCCGCTGGGGCCGCCGACGACGGGGACGAACAGACGGCTGCGCATCGCGGGGTCACGGTCGACCAGCTCGGCGACCGCGCGCAGCAGGATGTCGGGGGCCTTGAGGGGCTGGATCCGGCCGGCGAACAGCGGGATGACGGCGTCCTGCGGCAGGCCCAGGCGGGCGCGGGCGGCGGCCCGGCCGTCCCCGGCGGTGAAGCGGTCGAGGTTCACGCCGGGGTGGACGACGGCGACCTTGCCGGAGTCGGCCTCGTAGTAGCGGACGAGTTCGTCGGCTTCCTCGGCGGTGTTGGCGATGAGCCGGTCCGCGGCGGCCACGATCTGGGTCTCGCCGATGACGCGGGCGGCGGGCTCGGGCGTGTCGCCCTCGGCCAGCGCGGCGTTCTTGACCTTGGCCATGGTGTGCATGGCGTGCACGAGCGGTACGCCCCAGCGCTCGGCGGCGAGCCAGCCGACATGGCCGGAAAGCCAGTAGTGGGAGTGGACGAGGTCGTAGTAACCGGGGCGGTGACCGGCCCAGGCCTGCATGACGCCGTGGGTGAAGGCGCACAGCTGGGCCGGGAGCTCCTCCTTGGCGAGGCCTTCGTACGGGCCCGCGTCCACGTGCCGTACCAGGACCCCGGGGGCCAGCTCGACCACCGGCGCCAGGCCGCCCTCGGTGGCCCGGGTGAAGATCTCGACCTCGATGTTGATCGCGGCGAGGCGCTTGGCCAGCTCCACGATGTACACGTTCATCCCGCCCGCGTCGCCGGTGCCGGGCTGGTGCAGCGGCGAGGTGTGCACGCTGAGCATGGCCACCCGGCGGGGCTTGCGGTGGTGGCCCACGGCCGGCAGGCGCAGCCGCGGCGGTTCGTGGCGGGTCGCGCGGGCGGCGGCGAGACGGCCGCTGATGCGGGACACGTACTGGCTCAAGGGAGCAGTTCCTCTCGCTCGGACGGCCACTCGGACGGACGGACCGGCCACACGGACGGCATGACTGCAAGGGCACGCTCGGCACCCTGCAAGCAGTGCAACCCGGACGGCCGCCCCGCGCATTCCGGGGTCCGGCGGTTTTCCTCGATGTTTCTTGATCGGCCAGGGGAAGAGGCCGGGTTTTCATCCGGCGAGGGCGCTCCGCTTAGGCTCGGCTCATGGCCTCCCGCACCACCCCGACCCCGAGCCGCGTCCCCGGCCGCCCTGTGGGCTCGGTGACGCGCGGGACGACGAACCCGAACCGGTTGCGCCGGATGGACCGCTGGATCGCCGCCACGCACGGGGCGGCGCTGCGCCGCGCGCAGGCGCCGGTCGCGGTGGACCTCGGCTACGGGGCCGCGCCCTGGACGGCGGTCGAGCTGCTGGCGCGGCTGCGCGAGGCGGCGCCGCGGGTAAGGGTGGTCGGCATCGAGATCGAGCCCGCGCGGGTCGCGGCGGCGAAGCCGTACGAGTGTGAGGGGCTGAGTTTCCGCCACGGCGGCTTCGAGGTGCCGCTGGACGGGCCGGGCGGCGGGGAGCGGCCGGCGCTGATCCGCGCGGCGAACGTCCTGCGCCAGTACGACGAGGAACAGGTCGCTGCGGTGTGGGAGCGGCTGTGCGCGCGGCTGGCCCCGGACGGGCTGCTGGTGGAGGGGACCTGCGACGAGATCGGGCGGCGGCACGTGTGGGTCGCGCTCGGGCCGGAGGGGGCGCGCACGGTGACCTTCGCGACCCGGCTGGGTTCGCTGGAGCGCCCTTCGGACCTGGCGGAGCGGCTGCCGAAGGCGCTGATCCACCGCAATGTGCCGGGCGAACCGGTGCACGCGTTCCTGCGCGACTTCGACCGGGCGTGGGCGGCGGCCGCTCCGTACGCGTCGCACGGGGCCCGGCAGCGCTGGATCCGGACGGCGCGGGCCCTGTCGGGGGATTGGCCGCTGGCGGACGGGCCGGGGCGGTGGCGGCAGGGGGAACTGACGGTGCGCTGGGAGGCGTTGCGCCCGACGGGGTGAAAGCGGCGCCGTGGGGAACCGGTGATACGGATCGCCCGTTGAGCCGTCAGGGATGGGGTCCGTTGGGGCGGACAAGATCGGAAGGACGCCCGCGAGGGTGTTGCAATTCATCGACTCGTGGCACCATCCCGAAGGCGGCGATAAGTTACTGACGAATAGTCAGATTTCCTGCACAGTGATGCGGGGTCTGACTCGGGTGCCTGGGGGGACCATGGGGGCCGAAAGGCGACAGCGAGGCGCAAGCGCTCTCGTGCTGCTGTGCGCGATGGCGGTACTGACGGCGCCGGGCCTGGCGACGGGCACGGCGTATGCGGCACCGGCACCGGCGGTACCCGCCACGCCGGCCGCGCCCGCGCCGGAGCCGGGAGCCAAGTCCCTGGAGCAGGTCCGCAAGGAGATAGAGGACCTCTATCACCAGGCGGGCGCCGCCACGGACGCCTACAACCTCGCCGAGGCCGAGGCCAAGGCCCAGTCCGACAAGATCGTCGAGATCGCCAACCTGATCGTCGCCGGCCAGGAGCGGATCACCACCCTGAAGAGCCGTGCGGGTGCGGCCGCGCGCGCCCAGTACCGCTCGGGCGGACTGCCGGCGGGCGCGAAGCTGGCGCTGAGCGACGACCCGGGCAAGTTCCTCGACGGGGCGGGCCGGCTGAAGCAGGGCGAGAAGGCCGCGTCGGACATGCTGGCCGAACTGGACCGGACGCAGAACGACTTGAAGCAGTACGCGCAGGAGGCGAGCGCGCACTGGGCCACGCTGGAGGCCAATCGGCTGAAGCAGGAGGCCTCGAAGAAGGCGATCGAGGAGAAGATCAAGGCGGCGGAGGAGCTGGAGAACAAGCTCGAAGCCGAGGAGAAGGCCCGGCTGATCCAGCTGGAGCAGGAAGCGCAGTACAAGGCGCAGACGGCGTGGCTGTCGACGGGTGCGATGAAGGACGTCAACGGCGCGGCGAGCGAGGCCGGGAAGCGGGCGGTGCAGTTCGCGACGACCCAGATCGGCAAGCCGTACAAGTGGGGAGCCGTGGGTCCGGATTCGTTCGACTGCTCCGGCCTGACCTCCCAGGCCTGGCTGGCGGCGGGCAGGGGGATCCCGCGCACCTCGCAGGAGCAGCTGCGGCTGCTGCCGAAGGTCGCGGTCAAGGACATGCGCCCGGGCGACCTGATCATCTACTTCGACGACGCGAGCCACGTCGCGATGTATATCGGCGACGGCGCGATGGTCCACGCCCCGCGCCCCGGCCGGAACGTGACGATCGCGGGCGCGGGCTCCATGCCGATCAAGGCGGTCGTCCGCCCGGACGCGTAGCCCTCGCCTGGCCGGCACACGGGTTCGGGTCCGCGGGCACTCCCCCGCTGCTCGACACGCCCCCGGCCCGACACGGCCCTGCCCGGCCCTTCCCCGGCCCGGACCTGCCCCCGGCAGGGCCGCACGAAGCCCTGGCCAGGCCTGCCCAGGCCCGGCGCCGGATACCGAACCCTGACGGAAGCCGCACGGACCCCTCGCGGGCAGCCCCGCAGCGCCGGGCTGCGGGAACTCCCCCGCGCTCCGGCGCGGCCCGGCGGGCGGCGGAGGCAACCGATCAGGCGGCCGATACGTCTCGTTGGACGGGACGAACGCGGCCCCCGCGTGACCTTTGTCATCCAGTGAGGCCGATTTTCCCCCGCGATAACGGCATATGACCGTGGCCTTGGCCCAGAACGGCATTCCGCTCACCGGTCCTGGAGGCTAGGGTCTGCCGGACGAGCGCACCCTCGGGGGGAGGGAAGGAACCGGAGACGATGCCCGTACCCGTACCGCGGCAGAGGGAAATCCCGGCCACGGAGAGCGGTCAGGCCGTTCTGCACACCGCCGCACCGCCCCTCACGGAGGCGCCTGCGGAGGCGACCGCGCAGCCGACCCCGCACACGACCTCGCTGACCCTCCTGGTCATCGCGGACGATCCGACGGGCGACCTCACGGTCCCCGAGATCCTCGACGCCGACGGCCACCGCATCCGGCTCCGCACCGCCCGCAACCTCACCGAGGCCGCGCGGCTGCTCACGCCCGACGTCCACTGCATCCTGCTCGACCTGTCCCTCCCGGACACGGGCCCCCGTACGACGTCACCGTCGCCGTCCACATCGGCCGCCGCCACGGCCACCGCCACCGTGGACCGGCTGGCGGCCCTCCGCCAGGTGCTCCGGATCGCACCGCGCCACGCCGTCCTCGTCCTGACCGCCGAGGACGACGCCGAGCGTGCCGCCGAGGCCGTCAGCGCCGGCGCCCAGGACTTCCTCTTCCGGGACGAGCTGGACGGCAGGCTGCTGAGCCGCGCCATCCGCTACGCGGTGGAGAGAAAACGGGCGGACATCGCCCAGTACAAGCTTGCAGAATCGAAACTGCGCGCCCAGGAGAACGCCCGCCTGGAACGCGGGCTGCTTCCCAACCCCCTCCTGGAGGGCTCCGACCTCCGCTTCGCCGCCCGCTACCGCCCCGGCCGCAGCCGGGCCCTCCTGGGCGGCGACTTCTACGACACCGTCCGCACCCCCGACGGCACCGTCCACGCCATGATCGGCGACGTCTGCGGCCACGGCCCCGACGAGGCCGCCCTCGGCGTCGAGCTCCGCATCGCCTGGCGCGCCCTGACCCTGGCCGGCCTGTGCGGCGACGACCTGCTGGCCACGCTCCAGGAGGTCCTGGAGGTGGAGCGCCCCTGCGAGGAGATCTTCGCGACGCTGTGCACCGTGGACATCTCGCCCGACGGCCGTCGTGCGGGCCTGTGCCTGGCCGGGCACCCGGCGCCGCTGATATCCAGGCCGGGCCGCCCCGCGCGGCTCCTGCCGTACGAGAACAGCGGCCCGGCACTGGGACTCCTGCCCAAGGCCCGCTGGCCCCGGCGCCAGGTCGAGCTCGGCGGCACCTGGAGCCTCATGCTCTACACCGACGGGCTGATCGAGGGCCGGATCGGCGAGGGCAAGGAGCGCCTCGGGCAGGACGGCATGGTCGAGATGATCAACCGCCACCTGGACCGCGGGCTGAGCGGCGAGGGGCTGCTGGAAGCCGCCGTCACCGAGGCGCGCCGCCTCAACGGGGGCGAGCTCACCGACGACGTGGCCGTGGTCCTGCTCTCCCGCGCCGAGTCCTGACGGCAGGCGTGCCGTCGGGCGCGACGGCGGGCGCGACGGCGGGCGCGGCTACCGCCCGCCGTTGTACGGCCCGTACGGCCCGTCGCTGCTGCTGCCGCCGCTGCGCCGCCCGCCGCCCGAGACCTGCTTGAGCGCGGGGCGTACGTCGACGAGGAACACGATGGTCGCGACCAGGCCGGCGATCGTCAGGAACAGCATCCCGGGCAGGAAGAAGTCCACGACCACGGTGATGCCCAGAATGACCAGCCAGAAGGTCTTGGTCTGCTTGCCGGCCGCCCGGTACGCGTCCTCGCGGGCCACCAGCGCGAAGCCGAAGGCCACCACGGCGAGCACCAGCATGGCGAGCCCGAGCAGCGGGATCACGCCTCGATCGAACCCGTCCATCAACATCGCTTCGACCGCCTTCTCATGCTCGTTCTCCGCACGCCTGATTCCACGCTACCGTCACAAACGCCCTCATGAACCACAACGGGCCGGACACCCTCAAGGTGCCCGGCCCGCCGTCGGTCATGCGGTTCAGCTCTCGTCGCCCGCCGTGACGGTGGCCTTCTTGGCCGTGGCCTTGCGCGCGGCGGTCCGCTTCGCGGCGGGCTTCTCCTCGCCGGTGGACGCCTCGGCGGCGGCCGGCTCGGCCTCGGGCGCGGGCTCGACGGCCACGGCGATCTCGACGATCTCGTCGGAGACCTCGCCCCGCCAGGCGCGGACGGCCTGCTCGCCGTGCTCGGCGACCTTGTCGTAGGTCTCCTTGGCGCGGACCGCGTACTCGGCGGCGACGCCGACGCCGCGCAGCGCCAGGTCCTGCGCGGTCTCCCCGAGCTTCTTCGGGTCGATCGCGCCGAACACCTCGGCGACCTTGGCGGTGACCGCCTCCTGCGCTTCCTTGGCGGCCTCCTTGGCCTTCTCCTGCACGACCTTCGGGTCGGTGTTCTTCACGGCCTCGATGCGCGCGGGGGCCTCGGCGCGCAGCTGCTCAATGAGCCCCGGCACCTTCTTGGCCTGCTGCACGGCGAGGTCGGCCGTGCCGGCCGCGAAGTAGAGCGGGGTGGGGTCGGTGAGGGTCTTCTTCAGGTCATCGGCGATGGCCATGTGCTGGTCCTCCCGGATCAAGTTCAGTCCGTCGTCTTCGACGGGGTCTCTTCGTCGGCGTCATCAGGCGTGTCGAGCGCGTTCTCCTTGCGGAACGACTCGTAGATCTGGAGCAGCACCTGCTTCTGCCGCTCGTTGATGGACGGGTCGGCGAGGATGACGGCCCGCGTCTCCACCTCGTCCCGGTCCCGCTCATCGAGGATCCCGGCCTGCACGTACAGCGTCTCCGCGGAGATCCGCAGCGCCTTGGCCAGCTGCTGGAGGATGTCCGCGCTCGGCTTGCGCAGCCCGCGCTCGATCTGGCTCAGGTACGGATTCGACACCCCCGCGGCGTCGGCCAGCTGCCGCAGCGAGAGCTGGGCCTGCCGACGCTGCTCACGGAGGTACTCGCCGAGGTTTCCGACGTTGAGCGTTGCCATGTAGGGAATCCTGCCCGATTCTGCTAACTATTGCAAGCAGACGCTTGCAACATCTCCCACCCGTACAGCGGTCAGACCGCGGCGACGACCACCGTCGCGTACAGCTCCTCCGAGGTCGCCACGCGGGTCGCGAGGCCCGCCGAGGACAGGGCCGCGGCCGTCGACGGGCACTGGCGGGCGCTCGTCTCGATCAGCAGGTGGCCGCCCGGGGCCAGCCAGGGCAGGGCGCCCGCCGCCACCCGGCGGTGGACGTCCAGGCCGTCCGCGCCGCCGTCCAGGGAGACCAGGGGCTCGTGGTCCCGGGCCTCCGACGGCATGAAACCGATCTCCTCCGTCGGCACGTACGGGGCGTTGACCACCAGCACGTCCACCCGCCCGCGCAGCGACGCCGGGAGCGGGGCGTACAGGTCGCCCTCCCACACGCTGCCGCCGTACGGGGCCACGTTGCGCCGCGCGTACGCCAGCGCCGCCGCGTCGATGTCCGCCACGTGCAGCTCCACACTGCCCGCCGCCCGCGCCGCCACCGCCGCGCCCAAGGCGCCGACCCCGCAGCACAGGTCCAGCACGACGGCACCGGGCCGGGCCAGCGCCACCGCCTGCGTCACCAGGAACTCGGTGCGCCTGCGCGGTACGAAGGCCCCCGCGCCCACCTCCATCCGCAGCCCGCAGAACTCGGCCCAGCCCACCACGTGTTCCAGCGGTTCGCCGCCGACCCGGCGGCCCAGCAGCTCCGCCAGGTGGCCGTCGTCCCGGGCGGCCGCGACCAGCAGGTCCGCCTCCTCCTCCGCGAAGACACAGCCCGCCGCACGCAGTTGTTCCACGACAGTCGTCAAATACCTCAGTCCTCGGTGCTCACTGTCCGGTCATCTCGAACGATCAAACGATAGGGATCAGAAGACGTCCGGGCACCACGGCCGGCGCGCCGTGCGGAACACCGCGTCGGCCAGCGCCAGCGCCCCCGGCCGCTCCTCGGCCACCCGGCCGAGCGCGCCCAGCCGCACCGCGGACTCGTCGCCCAGGTACAGGCATCCCAGCGCGGACACGTCCAGCCGCAGGTCCGCGGCCTCCTCGGTCCGCTCGCACGTCCCCGCGCCCGCGTCCAGCCGGTAGCGGCCGCCCGCCGGGCCCGCCGCGTCCGTCACGTCGAGCACGAGCACCCCGCCCACCGCGTACGTCCGCGCGCTCAGCGCCCGTACGACGTCGAGCAGCCGCACCCACAGGAAGTCCGAACAGGTCAGGGACCGGGCGGAGCGCGGGTCGGGCAGCAGGTGCGTGACCAGGTCGTCGGGGGCCCGGTAGCCGGTGCGGACCTTGAGCACCCAGTCGATGGAGCACAGGAAGTGCCACAGCGCCCGCTGCGCCTCGGGGGTGACCGCCAGCAGGTCCCGGACCTGCACGGTGTTCTGCGGGACCTTCGCGTCCGTCCAGTTGTCGTCGGCCTGGTAGGTGACCAGGCCCGCCACCTCGCCGGCCGCCGTGCGGTACACGGCGTGGAACTTGTCCTTGTACGGGCGGTGCGACATCTCCTCCAGGCCGGTCACCAGGCTCCACCAGCGCTCGTCCCGGTCCACCGCGCCGTGCGTGACCGAGCGCAGCCGCTCGTGCAGCTCCGGGCCCACGCGCCGGACCTCGGCGGCGTCCGCGAAGTCGATCCGGCCGCCGTCCAAATCGGGGGGCAGGTGCCGGTCCAGTCCGGTCCGCGGTACGTCGATCTCCCATTCCGAGACCGAGGTGCCCGCCCCGTAGCCGTACCGCCCGTAGATCGGGTACTCGGCGGCGATCAGCGTCGACAGCACGTCCCCGCGGGCGTGGGCGGCGGCGAGCTCCGCGGCCATCATCCGGGTCAGGATGCCCTGGCGGCGGTGCGTGGCCAGCACCGCCACGTTCGAGACGGCGCTGGCGGGAACGGCCGCCCCACCGGGCACGGTCAGCTCCTGCGCGAAGGAGCGGAAGGCCGCCACGCAGCGGCCGGTGCCGGTGTCGAACGCACCCTGGATACGGGTGAGGTCGCTGTACTTGGCCCGCTGGGCGACATCGGACTCCGTCACCCGGGCCGTGCTCAGGAACCCTGTGTTCAGGGTGTTCAGCCACTCGTGGAGTTCGGATTCGGCGATCGGCCGGACGTCAGTACTCATAGCGATCCACGCTAATCGCCGGTCCTGCCCAAGTCGCCCGGTTTTCCCGCGCCGTTCGAGCCCTGCGCGCCCTGCGGGCCCTGCGTGACCTCCCGCGCCTCAGACCAGCAGGTCGTCCACCTGCGCCTCGCCCTCCCGGTACCGCCGGGTGATCTCCGCGCTGCACTCGTCCACCGTGCGCTGGAGCTGCTGGCGGCGCCGCGAGACCTGCTGCTCGTAGCGGATCAGCTTGCCCATCCCGTCATAGAGCTCGCCGTCCGTGCGCGCGCCGAGGTCCGAGAGTTCCACGTCGGCCAGCATCTCGGCCGCCAGCAGCCGGTACTCCTCGCTGTGCGGGGTACCGAGCGTGACGTGCCGGGCCGAGGCACTGCGGCTGGAGGGCGCGTCGGCGAGGATCTCGGAGAGCCGGTCCACCACCGGCGTCTCGGGGTCGGTACGCCGCGCCAGCTCGGCCCGCAGGATGTCGATGCGGCCTTGGAGCAATCTGCGTACGTAGCTCAGGTCGGCCTCGTCGCGCTGCGCGTCGCGGCGCAGCGCGCGCAGTTCCGGCAGCCCGAGCGCGCTGGTCGACGCGATCGCCACCGTGGTCGTTCCCAGTGCGTCGGAGGTGCGCTGCGCGGGTGGTCTTACCGCGGCAGCGGACATGGACGCGGGCGATGCAGGTACGGAGGTACCAGAAGTATTCATACGAACGAGCCCGTCCCCTCGACCGGTGCGGCGCACCCGCACCGCCTGCGTGCATCGTGCCACTCTCCGTGGTGCCGGTGCAGTCCCACGCCACCCGATCGGCCCCTGATGGGTGCACGCCTGGTACACAGGTGGTATGCGAGCTGTGGTGCAGAGGGTGGACGGCGCGAGCGTCGTCGTGGCCGGCGAGACGGTGGGCGAGATCGTCGGCGAAGGGCTGTGCGTGCTGGTGGGGGTGACCCACGACGACACCCCGGAGAAGGCGGCGGTGCTGGCGCGCAAGCTGTGGTCCGTGCGGATCCTGGAGGCGGAGAAGTCCTGCAGTGACGTGGACGCACCGCTTCTGGTGATCTCTCAGTTCACGCTGTACGGAGACGCCCGCAAGGGCCGTCGCCCCACGTGGAACGCGGCCGCTCCGGGACCGGTGGCCGAGCCGCTGGTGGACGAGGTCGTGGCGCAGCTGCGGGCGCTGGGCGCGACGGTGGAAACGGGCCGGTTCGGCGCGGACATGCGGGTCTCGCTCACCAACCACGGCCCGTTCACCATCGTCATCGACGTCTGAGCCGCGGCGGCTACGGCGCTACGACGACCTCCTGCGCGGCGGCCGTCTTGCCGGCCAGCAGCGGCGCGTCCACCGGCACGTTCCGCTTGACCAGCGCGAGCGCGATCGGGCCCAGCTCGTGGTGGCGGACGGCGGTGGTCACGAAGCCCAGCTGCCGGCCCTCCTCCCCGTCGGCGGCGAGCCGGACGGGCGCGCCGTGCGCCGGGAGGAGCACCTCGGAGCCGTCCAGGTGCAGGAAGACCAGGCGGCGCGGGGGCTTGCCCAGGTTGTGGACGCGGGCCACCGTCTCCTGGCCGCGGTAGCAGCCCTTCTGCAGGTGCACGGCGGTACCGATCCAGCCCAGCTCGTGCGGGATGGTGCGGTGGTCGGTCTCCAGGCCGAGGCGCGGCCGGTGCGCCTCGACGCGCAGCGCCTCGTAGGCGAGGAGACCCGCGGCCGGGCCGTGCGAGGCGGCGAAGGCCTCCAGTTCGGCGCGGGGCAGGAAGACGTCGCGGCCGTGCGCGGTCTCCCGTACGACGAGCTTCTCGTCGACCTCGGCGATGGAGCCGGCCGGCAGGTGCACGACCGCGAACTCCTCGGTGCGGTCGGCGACTTCGACGCGGTAGAAGAACTTCATGGACTCCAGGTAGGCGATCAGCTCGCCCTGGGTGCCCGGCTCCACGTGGGCCCACGTGGTCTCGCCGTCGTCGACGAGGTAGAGCGCGTGCTCGATGTGGCCGTGGGCGGAGAGGATCAGCGCCTCGGTGGCCTGCCCGGCCGGCAGTTCGGTGAGGTGCTGCGTCAGCAGCAGGTGCAGCCAGCTCAGCCGCTCCGGTCCGGTGACGGTGACGACTCCGCGGTGCGAGAGGTCGACGAAACCGCGGCCGTCCGCGAGGGCGCGCTGTTCGCCGTACAGCTCTCCGTAGTGGGCGGCGACGTCCTCGTCACGGCCTTCGGCCGCTACGGCGCCGGGGAGATGGAGCAAAGGGCTGCTGGTCATGGGACCAAGCGTACGACCCGGCCGGGACGGGGCCCGCGCTGCCTATGCGTGGCCGTCGCGGTGCTTGGCGGCGCACTTCTTGCACAGACCGAAGATCGCGAAGTGCTTCATGTCGGTCTCGAACCCGAAGGTGTCGCGGAGCTTGGCGGTGAACTCGGCGGCGATGTCCACATCGGCCTCGATGACGTCGCCGCAGTCGCGGCAGACCAGGTGGATGTGGTGGTGCCGGTCGGCGAGGTGGTACGTGGGCGCGCCGTGGCCGAGGTGGGCGTGCGAGACGAGCTTCAGCTCCTCCAGCAGCTCCAGCGTGCGGTAGACCGTGGAGATGTTGACGCCGGAGGCGGTCTTGCGCACCTCGGCGAGGATCTCGTCCGGGCTGGCGTGCTCCAGGGCGTCGACCGCTTCCAGGACAAGCTGGCGCTGCGGGGTCAGGCGGTATCCGCGCTGCCGCAGGTCGGTCTTCCAGTCGGTACCTTCGGTGCCTTCGCTGCTCACCACCCGGCCAGTGTAAGCGCGCGAAGGGGACCGCGGGCTTCGCCCGCGGTCCCCTTCCTGCACAGCCTGTGGATATGTCCGACCGGTCCGATCCGGTCCGATCCGGTCAGCGGAAGAAGGCGATGCCGTCGTCCGGCATGTCCGGGAGGTTGCGCGCCATCTCGGCGACCTCCTCGGGCGTGACGACCTTCTTCAGCTGGGCCGACATGTACGGGCGCAGCTCGACGTCCGGGGTGGCCTTCTCACCGACCCACATGAGGTCGCTCTTCACGTAGCCGTAGAGCCGCTTGCCGCCGCTGTGCGGGCGGGAGGCGGCGGTGCGGGCGACCGCGTCGGTGACCAGGTCGATCTGGGGCTTCTGGTCGGCGAGGTCTCCGTACCAGATCTCGACGACGCCCTGGTCGCGGACCATGACGATCTCGACCCTGCGCTGCGTGTCGATGCGCCAGTAGCCCGACTCGGACTCCAGCGGACGCACCTTGTTGCCCTCGGCGTCGAGCACCCAGGTGTGGGAGTGGTACTCCAGGAAGTCCCGGCCGTCGTGGCTGAAGACGACCTCCTGGCCGAAGTTGCACTTCTCCTCGCCCGGGAAGTCGAAGACTCCCGCACCCTCCCAGTTACCGAGGAGGAAGGCGAGGGGGACGAGTCCCGGATTCAGGTCGGACGGGATCTGGATCATGATTGGCTGCTCAGGCGATCTGTGGGAGGGGTTCCGGCGCGGTCAGCTGGGCGGATGCTCAGCGCTGACCCTGGTACAGCTTCTTGACGGCCAGGCCGGTGAAGGCGAGGACGCCGACGCAGACCAGGACCAGCAGGGAGGTGAAGACTGCCTCAAGCACGGGGTGCTCCTCGGAGGATTCGTTCGGGGGAGGTACGGCCGGTCCCCAAGCCTACTGGCCCGGGGACCGGCGCACTGTGTGAGGTGGGCCGAACCGCTCGTCGCGGGGATCAGCCCAGCAGCTGGTGCTGCAGGATCACCGTCTGGTGGAACGGGACGGTGGCCACCTCGCCCTTGCGGGTCTGGAGGATCACTGCCTGGATGTCACCGGACTGGATGCACGCGGCCTTGACCTGCTCGTCGCCGAACGGGGCGGACTCCTTGCGGACCGAGATCCCGCGCAGGTTCGGCTGGGGCTGGGCGTTCTTGGCCTTGGCCCAGTCGCCGTCGGCCTCGATCCGCTTGACGCCGTTCAGCCTCAGGTCGGCGTCGCAGCCCTTCCACGCGTCCGTGAACCCGGACGCGTGGAAGCGCAGCAGGTAGATCCGGGTGCGGGTGCCGTCCGGGGTGGTCCAGCCGCGCGCCACGATCTGGCGCAGGCCGTTGTCCGTGAAGTCCCGCTTCATCCCCTCGCGCGCGCTGGACTCGTATTCGTCCAGGAAGGTGTCCGAGGACACCACCGAGTCCTTCTCCAGCTTCAGCGCGGCGTCCGGGGCGGACCCCTTCGGCGCCGGCAGGAGCAGCTCCGTCAGACCGGCGTAGTGGATGCCGTCCGGGTTGTCCTTGGCGAAGGGCAGGGCGGCGCCGGGGGGCAGGGTGGGCTTGGCCAGTGCCGGGTACACCCAGCGGCCGTCGTCCTGGGTGGACAGGCCGGGGATGTCGGTGCGCTCGGGCTGGGCGATCCCGTACGCGACCCCCGTGCCGGCGGCGGCGAAGACGACGACGGCGGCGGTCCACCGCAGGAAGGCGAACAGCCTGCGGCGGTCCTTGGGCGCCGGGGCCTCGGCAGCGGCAGCGGCCTCAGCCGCGGCCTGCGGCGCTGCGAGGGATTCCGCGGGGGCGGCGGCGGCCGGGGCCTCGGTGGTGTTCTGCTCGGTCACACGGACTCCCCGGGGGACTTCAGGTGGCTCAGCTGGTTCTTGAAGAAGCCGACGGCATCGGAGGTCTGGAAGGGCGTGCGCCCGTACGCGCGGAAGTTGACCAGCACGTCCCCCTGGACCGCCACGCAGTAGAGGGAGTCGACCTTCTCCTTCTTCTCGTTGTCCTTCTCGTCCTCACCGACGGCCAGCAGGGAGCACTTGGCGTCGGGGAAGCCGTCCACCTTCGGCGCCTCGCGGCCGTCGCCGGCGAATTCGAGGAGCTTCTTGGTGATCTCGGAGAACGTCCCCAGGGCCTGCGGATCGGCCTGCATGATGCTGACCTCCACGACCAGGTCGCCGTGGCGCCCGGTGTAGCCGCGCCCCGCCAGGCCCTTCAGCTTCAGGCCGGCCAGCATGTCGTCGCGCTTCTTGCGCTCCGAGCTGGACAGTCCTTCCCGTGCTTCCTTGAGGGTCTCGACGGCCTTCTCGCCGGAGACGAAGAAGTTGTTGCCGTCGCCGTCGAGGTCGGGGCCCGGCGTGAAGCCGCCCGGAACCGGGAGCAGCTTGCCCGTGAGGGCGTTCGGGGGTACCTCCGCGGCCTCCTCGGCCGTCGGGACCCGCTCACCCGCGGCCACCCAGTAGGCGGTGGGCGCGGTCCTGTCGGCGCCCGCGATCGCGGAGAAGCCCCAGACGCCACCGCCCACGAGGACGGCGGCGGCCACGCCCGCGGCGATGAGGGCGAGCTTCTTACGGCCCACCGTGCGCGCGGGCTTCGCGGGCTCGGGAGCCGCGGCCGGGGCGGCGGCCGGGGCGACGGCCTCTGCCGGCGCCTGAGCGGGGGCCTGAGCCGGGGTCATGTCGTTCTGCGGCTCGGTCACAGTCGCTCCAGCTGTCGCTTGGCCAGGTCGATGACATCGCTCTGGGAGATGTTCCTGCCGCGCTTGTCGTTGTAGAAGACCTCCACGACGATGTCGCCGCGCCGGACGATGGCCCGGGACTGGCGCAGCGGGTAATAGCCCGGCTTCTCGCGGAGTTCCGAGAAGACCCAGACGTGCCCGAGGTCCGCGGGGACGCCCGGGATGGCCGCACCGCCGTTGCCCGCGAACTTCTTCTCGGACATGTAGCCCGACTGGTCCCGCTGGAACTCGTTGGCCCCGGCGAAGTCGTTGAACTGCACCAGCCGGACCTCCGTGACCCGGTCGTCCTCTTCCCACATCTCGGTGGCGACCCGCCGGAAGCTGTCGCTCGCCAAGTCGCTGAGGGCCGGGCCCGGCCGTTCGAAGTGGGTCGCGAAGGAGTCGAGGGTGTCGTAGCCGGGTTCCTCGATGATCTTCGCCCCGCCCGGTGCCTCGATCAGCAGCTTGCTGATGTCGTCGTCGGTCTTGTGCCAGCGGTTGGCGTTGATCGTCTTGTTCGTGGTGGCGTCGTCCGGCACGAGCGCCTTCGGCGTCACCAGCTTCTGCTGGGCCAGCGGCGGCAGCGGGGTGGGGTCGCGGTGGTACTGGACCGCGTAACCGGTGACGGCGCCGGCGAGGACGCCGAGTGCGGCCGCGCCCGCGATCAGGAGGGTCGTACGGCCGGGGCGGCGGCGCGGGGCGGGCGCGGCGGCGGTCATGTCCGCCGTGTCCGGTGTTTCCCGTGTTTCCGGCGTGTCCGGCGTGACCGGCGTGTGCGATTCCGGGCCGGTCTCCCCCTCTTTCCGCTGCTCAGGGAAGGTCTGCTCGTGTTCCAAAGGTTCCCCCACAGGACATGCGACGCGGGTTCGATTACCCGCGCGTACCCATGACCCGATCTTGGGGGGAGCAGTTGTATGAATGCTTATTACATTCTTATCTCGCTGGGTTCGCGCCGCGCTGTCAGTCCTCGTGACGGCGCTTTCCGTCCAGTTCGTCCCACCACTCGTCGGACTTGGGATCGCCCGAGGGGTCGTCCCACCAGCGGTCGTCCGGGCCGCGCCGGTTGGCGATCATCGCGGCGACCGGCGGGATGACCATGGCGACGACGCACATGGCCACCGCGGCCTCGACCGAGAGCAGGCGCACGAAGGCCCAGGCGGAGACGAAGAGGAACAGGCATCCGCCCATGAGCAGGAAGTAGACGCGCCGGCGCCGGGCGTACATGCCTCCAGCGTAGGGCCGGGCCCCGCGAAGGCAAGGCCGCGCGGACGGCACGAAGGGCCGCACCCCGGTCCAGTGGCGTCCAACCCCCTGGGGACCCCCCGGACGGAGTCTGGGGGAGGGTGCGGCCCTTCGGCCGGTTCAGCTGTCGATCAGACCGCGATCGCCACGTCCGTCACGCCGCCGGCCTCGGCGACGACGACCCTGTGGTCCGCCGTGGCACCCGGGACGAGCGCACGCAGCGTCCAGGAGCCGGTGGCCGCGTAGAAACGGAACTGGCCGGTCGCCGAGGTCGGGACCTCCGCGGTGAACTCGCCGGTCGAGTCCAGCAGGCGGACGTAGCCGGACACCGGCTCGCCCTCCTTGGTGATCTGACCCTGGATCGCGGTCTCACCGGGCTTGAGCGTCGCGAGGTCGGGCCCGCCGATGGGTGCTCCACACATGTTCTCTGTCCTGTCCTAGAGAGTCGTACTGGCTTCTACGGGCCCTGCGTGCCCTGCAGGGTTACTTGTTGGCGCCGAGCTCGATCGGCACGCCGACCAGGGAGCCGTACTCGGTCCACGAGCCGTCGTAGTTCTTGACGTTCTCCTGGCCGAGAAGCTCGTGCAGGACGAACCACGTGAGCGCGGAGCGCTCGCCGATGCGGCAGTAGGCGATGGTGTCCTTCGCCAGGTCGACCTGCTCCGCCTGGTAGAGCGCGGTCAGCTCGTCGTCCGACTTGAAGGTGCCGTCGTCGTTGGCGTTCTTCGACCACGGGATGTTGCGGGCGCTCGGCACGTGGCCGGGGCGCTGCGACTGCTCCTGCGGGAGGTGGGCCGGGGCGAGCAGCTTGCCGGAGAACTCGTCGGGCGAACGGACGTCGACCAGGTTCAGGGAGCCGATCGCCGCCACGACGTCGTCGCGGAAGGCGCGGATCGACGTGTCCTGGGCCTTGGCCTTGTACTGCGTGGCGGGGCGGTTGGGGACGTCCTTGCCGTCGACCAGGTCGCGGGAGTCGAGCTCCCACTTCTTGCGGCCGCCGTCGAGGAGCTTCACGTCCTGGTGACCGTAGAGCTTGAAGTACCAGTAGGCGTAGGACGCGAACCAGTTGTTGTTGCCGCCGTAGAGGACGACGGTGTCGTCGTTGGAGATGCCCTTGGCGGAGAGGAGCTTCTCGAAGCCCTCCTGGTCCACGAAGTCGCGGCGGACCGGGTCCTGGAGGTCCTGCCTCCAGTCGATCCGGACGGCGTTGGTGATGTGGTTCTTGTCGTAGGCGGACGTGTCCTCGTCCACCTCGACGATGACGACATTGGCGTCGTTCAGGTGGGCCTCGACCCAGTCGGCGTCTACGAGGACGTCGCTGCGGCTCATGGTGTTCTCCTCCGGGGCAGTGTGCGGCGGGGCTTGCGGATACTGCTGCAAACCGGCTGGACCGGCTGCGGGTGTTGCTCGTGCGTGCGTCCGGGTACCTCGAAGTTCTCCCCCGGTGCGGGGAGGCTCAGGGGATCAGGAGGCAGGTGCGGTCACGCGGGAAAGGCCGTCGTCCGGCTGATGGAGCGGATGCGCTCACATGTCACATGGATCGACAGAGCATGGCGGCGACGCGACACAGGTCTACTGCCCGCCGCTTCGTGAGGTCCGCCTGCTGATGCTTCATAGCCATGGATCGTAGGGACGAATCAGCCGCCCTGTCACCGGTGTGTCATATTCCGAGACAGGATCGTCCGCATAGTGGGATAGGAGCTCTACGGACGGCCGCCGCGCCGCCCTCCGGAGCCGCCCTGCCGCCCGTCCTTCTGCGGATCGGACCGCTCCGTCTCACGATCCGGCCAGTGCCACGTCCGTACCGCCCAGCGTGAGGTGCACACCGGCCTCGTCCGAGGTCAGGGCGGACAGGTGCAGCCCGGACGGCAGCCCGCTGTCGAGGGCGCGGTCGAAGTCGGTCTTCTTGCGGATCTGCTTCTCGACGCCGGGGATGCCCTCGCCCGGCACCTCGTCGGCGCGCACCCGGACGATCCGGCCGCCCTTGCCGTCCTGCGCGTCCTCCAGTGTGATGGTCGACACCACGCTGCGCGAGAGCGTCTTGCCCAGGATGTCCACCGACGCGGTCACCTTCACCTTGCCCGGCGCCCCGCCGTAGGAGAGGGTCGCGCCGCTCTGCGAGGCCGCGGTCAGGTCCGCGTACGTGATCAGGCCGGTGCCCTCGGCGCGCTTGGCCGTGCCGCCGGTGTAGTCCCCGTTCAGCTTCACGTCGCGGAAGCTCGCGTCGAGCTCGGAGAGCCGCGTCTTGCGGCCCTCCGCGGCCACGTCCACGCCCCGGAGCTTCAGGTCCACCCGCTCCAGGTCGTGGCTGAGCGCCTGGGTGAGGAACGGGAATCCGTGGATCTCCACCTCCGCGGTCCCGGCCAGCCCCTGCCGGGCCTGGATCCGGTCGGCCAGCCGGTTCTCGGCATAGCCGACCGCCCAGCGGTCCGCCCCCGCGAACAGGGCCCCCAGAACCACTCCGATGATCACTACGGCGCGCAGGAATCGCACGTTCCACTCCCCCTACTAGTCGGTACGTGCGTTCTAGTGGACCATGTCCGTTGTCGGGGACAGATCAGCCCACCACCCGGCCGATCAGGTACACGGCGGGTGCGGCGGCCGCCAGCGGCAGCGCGACACCGGCCGTCATGTGGACGAACTTCGACGGGTAGTCGTACGCCGCCACGCGCAGCCCGATCAGCGCGCACACCCCGGCGGCGAGGCCGAGCAGCGCCCCGCCCACCCCGATGTCGGTCAGCCCGCCGACGGCGATGCCCGCACCACAGGCCGCGGCCAGCGAGACGCCGACGGAAGCCGGGGTGGGCAGCGGCAGCGCGCGGGCGAACACGGCGACGGCGACGGCGGCCGCGCCGACGGTGACGGCGGCGGTGTCCGCGGCCAGGTAGCCGGCGCAGACGATGGCGAGCGCGGCCGAGGCCATCGAGGCCATCAGGCCGTACATCCGCTCGTCGGGGTCGGCGTGGCTGCGCAGCTGGAGCACGAGGGTGAGCAGCACCCAGGCTCCGAGGGTGCCGATGATCGCGCCGGGGCGGAAGGCCTCGTCCACCGCGAGCACGGCCACGTCGGCGACGACGGCTCCGGCGAAGGCGAGGGCGATGCCCTGGCGGGCCGGCCACATGCCGTTGAGGCGGAACCAGCCGGCCGCGGTGAGGCCCTGGAGGGCGACCAGCGGCAGGAGCAGCGCGTACTGGCCCAGGGCCGCGGCGACGGCGAGCAGCACGCCGAGGACGGCGGTCAGTATGGCCGGCTGCGGACCGGGGTCGATGATCGGCGACCGGCCCTCGGCGCGGGCCTGGGCCGGGTCGACGGCGCGGACGGTGTTGCCGCCGAGGGTGGGCGGGGAGTACTCCGGCTCCTCCTCCGGAGCCTCCGGCAGCCCCGGGACCGGGACCGGAGCCGGGACCGGGGCCGCGGCGGCCTGCGGCGGGAGGTAAGCGGTCTGCTCGGCCGGGGCCTCGTGGGACCAGTCCTGGCCCGGGGCCGGAGCCTGGACCTCGTCGCGGAACCACCCCTCCGGCGCGGCCGACTGCTGCTGCGGCTGGGCGGGATCCGTGTACGGCGGCAGGTACGCCGTCTCGGCCGCCCACTCCTGGGCCGGCGCCGGCGCGGGAACGGGAGTGACCTCGTCGCGGAACCAGCCGTCCGGCGCCACCGGCTGCTGCTGGTGCTGCTGCGCGGGTTCCGTGTACGGCGGCAGGTACGCCGTCTCGGCCGCCCATTCCTGGGCCGGGGCCGGGGCGGGAACGGGAGTGACCTCGTCGCGGAACCAGCCCTCGGGCGCGACCGGCTGGTCCGCCGCCCCGCCCAGCGGCGGCGGCACCGGCTGATAGCCGGTGTCCCAGGTGTCGGCCTGCCAGGTCTGGGTCCCGTACGGGTCCTGCTGCTGCGCGTACTCCTGCTGCTGGTGCTGGTGCTGGTGCTGGTGCTGGTGCTGCTGCTGCTGGTGCTGGTGCTGCTGTTCTTCAGGCGTGCTCATGGCTCCCGCTCACCCGCCCGCGAACGGCGGGAGCACCTCGACGGTGCCCCCCTCGGTCAGCAGGACGGAATCGTGCGGGCGCTTGCCCACAGGCTCATCGTTCACGAGGAAGGAGCAGCGCAGCAGGACCCGGGTCAGCTCCCCGGGGTGGCGTTCCCGCACGCCGTCGAGCGCCTCGGCCAGTGTGCGCGCCGAGTACGGCTCCTCCGCAGTCTTGGCCGCGGCCTTGGCCGCCGCCCAGTAGCGGATGGTTCCGGTTGCCACTGCAGCTCCTATCGTCGGCTCTCTACCGTCGGCCTCCATGATGACCCCTCCCACCCCGCACTCCGGTGCGCCTGCGCGCGCCCCGTATGCGCCCGGCACGCCCGGCGGTACCGCTCGGCGGACCCCCGATCCGGTGAAACCGGGGCATACGCAGGGCAGGGGCGTGGCAGGAACCACAGAATGGGAAGGGACACAGGCCTCGGCCACGCAACGGCCAGTGGGCTATTCTGCTGCGAAGAGGATCCGGGCAACGTTGCCCCCGGGTCCTTTTGTGCTTTCAGCACGTTGAACGAACCGAGAACAGACGAGAACGAGAACGACGGCATCCGTCCGGGCCCCAGGGCGCGGGGCCGGGCGGACACCGCACAGACGCACCACGTACGAAGCAGTACCGCGCACGTCCTCGACGGGACCGAGGAGGAACCGACGTGATGGACCAGCGAACCGTGTTCAACCGACCGACCGGCACCGGGCGGGGTGGTCGGGCATGAGCTCACTCCTGCTGCTGACCAACGCCCTGCAGCCGTCCACCGAAGTGCTGCCCGCCCTCGGCCTGCTCCTGCACAACGTGCGGGTGGCCCCCGCCGAGGGCCCGGCCCTCGTGGACACCCCGGGTGCCGACGTCATCCTCGTGGACGGCCGCCGCGACCTGCCGCAGGTGCGGTCGCTGTGCCAGCTGCTCCGCTCCACCGGGCCGGGCTGCCCCCTCATCCTCGTCGTCACCGAGGGCGGCCTCGCGGCCGTCACCGCCGACTGGGGCATCGACGACGTACTCCTGGACACCGCCGGCCCCGCCGAGGTCGAGGCGCGGCTGCGGCTGGCCACCGGCCGCCAGCAGCTGGGCTCGGACGACTCCCCCATGGAGATCCGCAACGGCGACCTGTCGGTGGACGAGGCGACGTACTCCGCCAAGCTCAAGGGGCGGGTGCTGGACCTCACCTTCAAGGAGTTCGAGCTGCTCAAGTACCTCGCGCAGCACCCGGGCCGGGTCTTCACCCGGGCCCAGCTGCTGCAGGAGGTGTGGGGCTACGACTACTTCGGCGGTACCCGGACGGTCGACGTGCACGTACGGCGGCTGCGCGCGAAGCTCGGTCCCGAGCACGAGTCGCTGATCGGCACGGTCCGCAACGTCGGCTACCGCTTCGTCACGCCGGAGAAGGTCGAGCGGGCCGCGGCGGAGGCGGCGGCGAAGGCAGCGGCGAAGGCCGCCGCACAGACGGGCGCGCAAACGGGCGCGCAGACCGGGGCGGCCGTCACCCAGTCGGCGGAAGACCCTGTGAGCATCCAGTCGGCAGGACGCCCTGCCCAGAGGTAGGTCACCCCGCGTAGACTTCGCGCG
Source organism: Streptomyces sp. NBC_00190 (assembly GCF_036203305.1). Taxonomy (GTDB): domain Bacteria; phylum Actinomycetota; class Actinomycetes; order Streptomycetales; family Streptomycetaceae; genus Streptomyces. The sequence continues at coordinate 3,817,564 of NZ_CP108131.1, forward strand.
TGGCCAAGGTGACGCGGGATGACGTGGCGCGACTTGCGGGTACCTCTACCGCCGTCGTGAGCTACGTCATCAACAACGGACCCCGGCCGGTTGCCCCGGCCACGCGCGAGCGTGTCCTCGCCGCGATCAAGGATCTGGGCTACCGCCCGGACCGGGTCGCCCAGGCGATGGCCTCGCGGCGCACGGATCTCATAGGCATGATCGTCCCCGATGCCCGTCAGCCGTTCTTCGCGGAGATGGCGCACGCGGTCGAGCAGGCCGCCGCCGAGCGCGGAAAGATGGTGCTCGTCGGGAACTCCGACTACCGCGACGAGCGCGAGGTCCACTACCTGAGGGCCTTCCTCGGGATGCGGGTCTCGGGCCTGATCCTGGTCAGCCAGGGCATGAGCGAGCGCGCGGCGTCGGAGATCGAGGCGTGGGACGCCCGGATCGTGCTGCTGCACGAACGCCCCGAGGCCATCGACGACGTCGCGGTGATCACCGACGACATCGGCGGCGCGCAGCTCGCGACCCGGCACCTGCTGGAGCACGGGCACGCGTACGTGGCATGCATCGGCGGGGTCGAGAACACCCCGTCGGTCGGCGACCCGGTCGCGGACCACGTCGAGGGCTGGAGGCGGGCGATGCTGGAGGCCGGCCGCTCGGTGGAGGGCCGGCTCTTCGAGGCCCCGTACAACCGCTACGACGCCTACACCGTGGCCCTGGAGGTGCTGTCCGGCCCGGACCGCCCGCCGGCGATCTTCTGCGCCACGGACGACCAGGCCATCGGCGTGCTGCGGGCCGCGCGCGAGCTGCGGATCGACGTGCCCGGGGAGCTGGCCGTCGCCGGCTTCGACGACGTGAAGGAAGCGGCCCTGACGGACCCGCCCCTCACCACCATCGCCTCGGACCGCCCGGCCATGGCCCGCGCGGCGGTGGACCTGGTCCTGGACGACGCCCTGCGCGTGGCCGGCTCCCGCCGGGAACGGCTCAAGCAGTTCCCGTCGGCGCTGGTGATCCGCCGGTCCTGCGGCTGCCGTTAGGGCGTCGAGCCGGACGGCATGCCCGGCCCGGTCGGCGCCGGGCACCTCCGCCGGGATTCATATCGGGCATACGCGGTTCTGTCGGGCTTCTCAGCGGGGACTCAGGAAGCTCTCATGAACCGCGGACAGAGTCATCACCATGACCGACAGCTTCCGCCGCGAAGGCGAGTACCCGCAGGAGAACCGCCCGACCCGGCCGGCGCAGGGCGCCGCGGCAGGCGGCTACCCGCCGCCGCCCGTGTACCCGCCCGCCGCGCCGGGGTGGCACGAGGCTCACCAGCCCCCGGTCGTCATCCAGGGGGAGACCGTCCCGGCGGCCCCGACGGCCCAGGTCCCCGCGACGCACGCCGCCCCCCGCGCCAAGCGGCCGGTCGCGCTGCTCGCCGCCGTCGCCCTCGCCGCGGCCGTGGTCGGCGGCGGCACCGCGGCCGCCGTCCAGCAGCTGATGGGCTCCCACGACGCCGCCGGGGGCCGCGGCGTCAACGGCACCAACGTCTCGCAGTCCAGCAACGGCACCGTCGCCGGCGTCGCCGAGCAGGTCAGCCCCTCCGTGGTCCGCATCGACACCCGCACCGGCTCCGGCCAGGGCACCGGCTCCGGCATCGTCGTCACCGCCGACGGCGAGGTCGTCACCAACAACCACGTCGTCAGCGGCGCCACCGAGATCCAGGTGACGATGAGCGACGGCAAGAAGTACAAGGCCAAGATCGTCGGGACCGACCCGGGCAAGGACCTGGCCCTGATCAAGCTGGAGGGCGCTGGGGGTACCTCCCAGGCCGAAGGCCCAGGGGGAAGTCTCCGGGCCGCCAAGCTCGGCGACTCCGGCAGCCTGAAGGTCGGCGACCAGGTCGTCGCCATCGGCTCCCCCGACCGCCTCACCGGCACGGTCACCAGCGGCATCGTCTCCGCACTCGACCGCGAGGTGAACGTCCCGAAGTCCGAGCAGCGGTCGCCGCAGCGCCAGGGCGGCAACGGCGGCTGGCCGTTCTCGTACGACGGACAGCAGTTCAACGGGAACACGGGGTCGGAGACCACCTCGTACAAGGCCATCCAGACGGACGCCTCCCTCAACCCCGGCAACTCCGGCGGCGCCCTCGTCAACCTGAACGGCGAGATCGTGGGCATGCCCTCCGCGATCTACTCCCCGGCCGGCGACAGCTCCACCGCCGGCAGCGTCGGCCTCGGCTTCGCCATCCCGGTCAACACGATCAAGGCCGACCTGGACTCCCTCCGCAAGGGCGGCCCCGGCGGCACCGGCACCGGCACGGGCTCCGGGAGCAGCCGCTCCGGCAGCGCCGCCAACGGCTTCGGCACCTCCTACTGAGACCCTGGATCCTGGTACGTGCCACCCGAAAACCACCCCTGGGGGACCGAGATGAATCCGGCCGAAGGCGACCAGCAGCGGATCCTCGTCGTGGACGACGAGCCGGCCGTACGCGAGGCCCTGCGCCGCAGCCTCGCCTTCGAGGGGTACGCCGTACAGACCGCCGTCGACGGGCTCGACGCCCTCGACACGGCGGACTCGTACGCCCCCGACCTGATCGTCCTGGACATCCAGATGCCCCGGATGGACGGCCTCACGGCGGCCCGCAGGCTGCGCGCCGCAGGCAGCGTCACCCCGGTCCTGATGCTCACCGCCCGCGACACCGTCGGCGACCGCGTCACCGGCCTCGACGCGGGCGCCGACGACTACCTCGTCAAGCCCTTCGAGCTCGACGAGCTCTTCGCCCGCGTCCGCGCCCTGCTGCGCCGCAGCTCCTACGCCGTCCCGCAGGCCGGCGAGGTGGCCCACGAGAACGCGCTGACCTTCGGCGACCTGCGCATGGACCTCACGACCCGCGAGGTCACCCGGGCCGGGCGCCCGGTGGAGCTGACCCGTACCGAGTTCACCCTGCTGGAGATGTTCCTCGCGCACCCGCGCCAGGTCCTGACCCGCGAACAGATCCTCAAGACCGTCTGGGGCTTCGACTTCGAGCCGAGCTCCAACTCCCTGGACGTCTACGTGATGTACCTGCGCCGCAAGACCGAGGCCGGCGGCGAGCCGCGCGTGGTCCACACCGTGCGCGGGGTGGGCTACGTCCTGCGCGCCGGCGAGAGCGGGCCCGAGTGAGCCGCATGAACCCGGCCGCCAGATTCCGCGCCCTCCCGCTGCGCTCCCGCCTGGCGCTGCTGGTCACGGTGGCGGTGGCGCTCGCGGTGGCCGCGGTCGCGGCGGTGTCCTGGGTGATGGTGCGCACCCAGCTCCGCAACCAGCTGGACCAGTCCCTGCGGGCGACGAACCCGAGCGAGCAGGTGGTCCGCCGCCTGAACCAGGGCTGTGCGTCGCCGCCGGCCCAGGCTCAGCCGGACATCGCCGGAAACCTCAACCCGACGGTCCAGATCCTCGCCGCCGACGGCAGTCACTGCTGGGTGAGCGGCCGGACCGACCTGCCGGTCACCCAGACCGACAAGGACGTGGCGGCCGGACGCCTCGGCCGGGTCCTGCACGACGAGACCACGGACGACGGCGTCGGCATGCGCGTCTACACCATCCCCGCGCGGGCCCAGCCCGGCGGCCCGCTCTTCGCGATCGCGGTCGCCAAGCCGCTCGCCGACATCGACAAGCCGCTGTCCACCCTGGCCTGGATCCTGCTGTTCGTCTCCGGCATAGGCGTCCTCGGCGCGGGCGCGGCCGGGCTGTGGGTGGCCCGTACGGGGCTGCGGCCGGTCGACGAACTCACCGGCGCCGTCGAGCACATCGCCCGGACCGAGGACCTGACCGTACGGATCCCCGACGAGGGCGACGACGAGATCGCCCGCCTGTCGCGGTCCTTCAACTCGATGACGGCGGCCCTGGCCTCCTCCCAGGAGCGCCAGGCGCAGCTGATCGCGGACGCCGGGCACGAGCTGCGCACCCCCCTCACCTCGCTCCGTACGAACATCGAGCTGCTCGCGCGCAGCGAGGAGACCGGCCGGGCCATCCCGCCCGACGACCGCAGGGAGCTGCTGGCCTCGGTCAAGGCGCAGATGACGGAGCTGGCCGCGCTGATCGGGGACCTCCAGGAGCTGTCCCGCCCGGACGCCGTGTCCCCGGGCCCGCTCCAGGTGGTGGCCCTGCACGAGATCGCCGGGGCCGCGCTGTCCCGGGCACGGCTGCGCGGTCCGGAGCTGAGCTTCAGCTCCGCCCTGGAGCCCTGGTACGTACGGGGCGAGGCGGCGGCCCTGGAGCGGGCCGTGGTCAACGTCCTGGACAACGCGGTGAAGTTCAGCCCGCCGGGCGGCGCGGTCGAGGTGACGCTGCGGGCCGGCGAGCTGACCGTACGGGACCACGGTCCGGGCATCCCGGCCGAGGACCTGCCGCACGTCTTCGAGCGGTTCTGGCGCTCCCCGTCGGCCCGTGCCCTGCCCGGCAGCGGCCTGGGCCTGTCGATCGTGGCCCGTACGGTGGCACGCGCGGGCGGGAGCGCCGAGCTGCGGGCGGCGGCCGGCGGCGGCCCGGGCACGGAGGCGGTGCTCCGCATCCCGGGGGCGCCGACGCCGCCGCCGCCCGAGCCGTCAGTTGTGCCGGATCAGTGAGGCGACGAGGCCGGAGCGGGTGTTCGGGAAGTCCATCGGGACGATCCCGAGCCCGGTCCGGCCGACCAGCTCCCCGCCGTCGACGAAGGCGTGGACCTGCGGGCCCAGCCGGTCGGAGTTCCAGCGGGGCGGCATGTACGCCGAGGTGCTGGTGTAGTTCACGAAGAGCTTGCCGGGCTGCTGGACGGCCTTGCGGAAGTGGTTCTCGATCTTGCCGCGCTTGGCGAACGGTTCGGCGTTCCAGTCGTCCTGGATGTCGAAGACGTTGCCGTCCCCGTAGCGCAGGCCGGGCAGGCCGCCGTTGTCCGCGAGCAGGACGACCTTGCCGCGGGCCTGGCCGAGCGAGGGCAGGGTGTCGGCGATCCGGAACAGCGGGCGCCAGCCGCGGTGGTCGAGGTAGTCGTCGAAGACGGCGCGGAAGGTGGCGTCGCTGTCCGTCGAGTACTCCTGCTTGAGCCGCATCAGCACGGTCTCGGTGGGATGCGCGGCGAGGAAGTTCCAGCAGGCCACGAGCACGTCGCCGAACATCAGGTTCTGGAAGAAGGACCCGTGGTGGATGGCGAAGGAGCCGCCCGCCACGCGGCAGCGGACGTCGAGGAACCGGATGCCCGAGTCGAGCTGTTCGGCGATCGAGGTGTTCTGGCAGGCGACGTAGAGCCCGCCCTGGCGGGCGCCGGAGTCGTGCGTGCCGGGGATGGTCATCCGCTGGAGGGCGGTGGAGTCGGCCAGACCCGCCATCCAGTCCTGGGTGCCCAGCGTGCCGGCGGCGGCGGGCGTCGCCACCGCCGTCCCGATCACCGCCCCCGCGCCCGCCGCGGCCGCTCCGATCAGAAATGCCCGACGATCCAGTGCCATGCCCGCCCCTTTGCCGACCCGGTTGGTGGCACCGGATTATGGCGTGCGGCACCGGGCTTTACTACCCGTCGGTAGAGGTCAGCTTTCTAGCAACTCGGCCATCCTGCGCAGCCCTTGGGCGAGCTCACGGCCGTTCGGGGCCTGCTCCGGGTCGGTCAGGCTCTGCACCATCACCCCGGTCAGCAGCGCGATGTGCAGCGAGCCGAGGGCGCGTACGTCCTCCTCGGTGACCTCCTCCTCGGACACCCCGGCCAGCACGGCGGCCACCATGCGCCGGTTGCGCCGCTGCCCCTCGGCCAGGATCGCGAGCAGCTCCGGCTGGGACTGCGCGTGCACGAAGGCTTCGACGGAGGCGGTCCAGAGCCAGCGCATCTCGCCGAAGTCCCGGATCTTGCGGTCCCAGGTGTCGGCGTACCGATCCTCGGCGGTGTCCCCCTGTCCGCGCAGCCGGCCCGACCCGGCGGCCCACTCCTCCATGGCGCCGAACAGCGCCTGGTTGAGCAGGGCGTCGCGCGATCCGAAGTGGTAGCCGATCGCGGCCATGCTCACGTTCGAGGCCGTGGCGATATCGCGCACGGTCGTGCGCAGATAGCCCTTCTCCTCCAGGCAGCGCCGGGCTCCGGCCAGCAGGTCCTCGCGATTTCCCATGCCGGGATCGTATCCGCGCCCTCCTTTTGGGCAAGCGCGCTAGACGATCGTATTGCGCGCTTGCCCAACTCCTGGCAGGCTGATGACCGACCCACCGACCAGCACCCAGGGGAGAGCAACGCCATGCGCCACGAGCTGAAGATCGACGACCGCACGCTGTCCTACGTGGACTTCGGCGGCACCGGCCGCCCGCTGCTCGCCCTGCACGGCGGGATGTCCGAGGGCCTCGCCTTCGCCGGCCTGGCCGAGCACCTCGGCGACACCTGGCGGGTCATCGCCCCCGACCAGCGCGGCCACGGCGACTCCGACCGCGCCCCCGAGTACACCCGCGAGGGCTACGTCGGCGACGCCGTCGCCCTGCTCGACCACCTGGGCCTCGACGCCCCCGTAGCCCTCCTCGGCTACTCCCTCGGCGGGCTCAACGCCTACCACCTGGCCGCCGCCCACCCCGGCCGGATCGCGGCCCTCATCGGCATCGACGCCGGCGTCGAGATCAACCCGAACACCGAGGGGGCCCTCTTCGGCTTCCTCCGCGGCATGCGGTACACCGCGCCCACCCGCGAGGAACTCCTCGGCGCGGCCGGGCCCGTGGGCTCCCTGTTCGTCGCCCAGGCCCTGCGCCCGCTCCCCTCCGGCGAGGGCTGGCGGCTGCCGTTCCATCCGCAGGACATGCTCGACTCCATCGAGGCCTGCCGCGGCGACCACTGGAACGCCTGGCTCGCGAGCACCTGCCCGGCCGTACTGATCCACGGGACCCGCAGCCAGGGCCTCCCGCAGGGCACGGCCGACGCGATGGTCACACGGCGCCCCAAGACCTCGTACACCCCGCTGGACGGGGACCACTTCGTGCCCTTCACCGACCCGCAGGGCGTCCACGAGGCCGTCGCGGCGTTCCTGTCGGCCCTCTGACCGCCCGTCCGACCGCTCCGGTACGGGGGTGCGGAGCGGCGGAGCGGGAAAGCCGGAGGGGCGGCGGGCCGACGGGCCCACCGCCCCTCCGGGCGTGCTGTACGCGGGTGTTACTTGACGACCGTGATCCGGCCCGGCGCCGGCGGGGCGATCGGGCTCGTCGCCGTCGACTTCGCCAGGAAGGCGTTGAAGCACTCCAGGTCGGGCGCGCCGACCAGCTTGTTCTTGTGCTCCTTCAGGACGGTGAAGCCGTCACCGCCGCCCGCGAGGAACTCGTTCATCGCGACCCGGTAGGTCTTGGCGGGGTCGATCGCCGCGCCGTTCAGCTTCACCGAGTCCACGACGATGCGGTCCGTACCCGTCTTCGTCATGTCCAGGGTGTAGGTGAAGCCCTTCGACACCTGCAGGATCTTCGGGTTCGGACCGTTGACCGGCCCGCTGACCTGCTGCTGGAGCGCGGTGATCAGCTGCGTGCCGGTCAGGTCCACGATGTTCATCAGGTTGTTGAACGGCTGGACCGTGTAGGACTCGCCGTACGTCACGACACCGTCGCCCTCGGCCCCCGAGGCCTTGTACGCGAGGTCGGCACGGATGCCGCCCGGGTTCATGATGGCCAGCTGCGCGCCGCCCTTGTCGGCCGGAGCCAGCGCTTCGAGCTGCGCGTCGGCGATCAGGTCGCCCAGCGGCTTCTCGTACGCCTCCGAGCCGCGGCCCGGGATGTCCGCGGAGATGAAGCCCTGCGGGCGGTTGGCGACGGGCGCCGCCAGCGCGCTCCAGCGCTGGATCAGCTCGGTCATGTCCGCGGCCTTGGGCTGGTCCCGGGTGACGACCTTGTTGACCGGCTTGGGCGCGCTGACCGGCGTACGGACGATGTCCTTGGTCTGCCGGTCGTAGGTGAGGGCGGTGTCCGTGAACAGCCGGCCGTAGGAGGCGGCCGAGGTCACCATGCGCGGGTTGCCCGCCGGGTCGGGGATGTTGCAGGCGTACGCCTGGTGCGTGTGGCCGGTCACCAGGGCGTCGACCTTCGGGTCCACGTTCTTGGCGATGTCCACGATCGCGCCCGAGATGCCGGCGCCGGCGCCCGGGGCGTCGCAGTCGTAGTTGTAGGCGCCGCTCGCGGGCAGACCGCCCTCGTGGATCAGCGCGACGATCGACTTCACGCCCTGCTTGTTCAGCTCGGCGGCGTACTTGTTGATCGTCTCGACCTCGTCGCCGAACTTGAGGCCCTTGACGCCCTCGGCGGTCACGACGTCCGGAGTGCCCTCAAGGGTGACGCCGATGAAGCCGATCTTCACGTCCCCCTTCTTCCAGATGAAGGTGGGGTTCATCAGCGGACGCTTGGTCTTCTCGTCCGTGACGTTCGCGGCGAGGTACTTGAACTCGGAGCCCGTGAACTCCTTGCCCATCTCGAAGCAGCCCTCGACCGGGTGACAGCCGCCGTACGCCATGCGGCGCAGCTCGGTCTTGCCCTCGTCGAACTCGTGGTTACCGACGCTGGTGACGTCCAGCTTCAGCTTGTTCAGCGCCTCGACGGTGGGTTCGTCGTGGAAGAGACCGGACAGCATCGGGCTGCCGCCGATCATGTCACCGGCCGCTGCGGTGACGGAGTATTCGTGGCCCTTGCGGGCTTCGCGCAGGCTGGTCGCGAGGTACTCGACCCCGCCCGCGGGTATGGCCTTGGTGGTGCCGTCGGCCTGACGTTCGGTCACATTGCCGGAGGAGCCCTGCGGGGGCTCGAGCGTGCCGTGGAAGTCGTTGAACGACAGCAGCTGCACGTCGACGGTCCGGCTCTTGGCGGCACCGCCACCACTCGCGGCTCCGGCCGGCAGTGCGGCGGCGACCATCGCCCCGGCCCCGGCCGTGACGGCGAGGGCGGTGAGGGTCAACCGGCGGGCGCGGAGGTGCCGTTGTGGCGTCGCTGACATTTATTCCCCTTTGCGGACAGCGAGACAAACTTGGGAGGTCCGCCGCAGCCTATTGTCAACGCGCGTAGCACGACAGGGGGTAGCCGGTATCGAGCTGGTTACGCGCAGAAGACGGATCGCCGCTGGGGCGCACTCCGCCATGCACCCCCGGCGGTCGTAGGCTCGGGGTATGACTGACGCAGCAGCAGCGGCCCTGGAGCCGGGACGGCAGATCGAGACCCTCGACGAGCTGACGGAAGAACAGGCAGAAGCCGTGCTCGCCCTGATCGAGGACGCGGCGCGTACCGACGGGACCACGGCCGTGTCCGAGCAGGGGCGGCTCCAGCTGCGCGGAGGGCCGCGCGAGGGCATCCGGCACTTCCTGCTCACCGAGAGCGGCCGGCTCGCCGGATACGGGCAACTGGAGGACACCGACCCGGTGGAGGCCCCGGCCGCCGAGCTCGTCATCCACCCGGCGCTGCGCGGGCGGGGCCACGGACGGGCGCTCGGCACGGCCCTGCTGGCCGCCTCCGGCAAGCGGATCCGGGTGTGGGCCCACGGCGGCAAGTCGGCCGCCCGGCACCTGGCCCAGGTGCTCGGCCTGACCCTCTTCCGCGAGCTGCGCCAGCTGCGCCGGCCGCTCGGCCCGGACGCGGGCCCGCTGCCGGAGCCGGTGTTCCCGGCGGGTGTCACCGTACGGACCTTCGTGCCCGGCACCGACGACGCGGCCTGGCTCGCGGCGAACGCGGCCGCCTTCGCCCACCACCCCGAGCAGGGCGCGCTGACCCAGCGGGACCTGGGCGACCGGATCGCCCAGCCGTGGTTCGACGCCAAGGGCTTCTTCCTCGCCGAGCGCGAGGGAGAGCTGGTCGGCTTCCACTGGACGAAGATCCACACGGCCGAGCAGCTGGGCGAGGTCTACGTGGTCGGCGTACGCCCCGGCGCCCAGGGCGGCGGCCTCGGCAAGGCCCTCACGGCGATCGGCCTGCGCCACCTCGCCGCGGCGGGCCTGCCGACGGCGATGCTGTATGTGGACGCTGACAACCCGGCGGCCCTCGCCGTCTACGAGGGCCTCGGCTTCACCACCCACGAGGTCGACCTGATGTACCGCACGGAGAGCTGAGCGGTGCCGCGGCGCCGGATCCGGCCCCGCCCGGGCCCGTCCCCGCAGGTCCCCCGGAGCCCGGGGGAGGGTCCGGGGGCGGCGCCCGCGGCGACAGCGCCGCACCGGCACACGCTCCGGCACGCCCCACGCCCGCCAGGACGCAGTCGTGCACCCCGGCAGACCCGGGAAGCCACACGCCATTAACCGGGCATTCAGACGCGCTTGCGACCCTCCCCGCATGTACCCCCGACTCCGACTGACGGCCGACACTTCCGACGCGCCTGTCCTCCCGCTTGCGCGGAAGAATGGAGTCATGAGCCACAAGTCCAGCGCAGGCCCCACCGAGGTCCCCGCCCAGCACCCGTCTCACACGTCCGGCGCCACAGGCAACACGGCCGCAGGCAACACGGCCGTCACCGGCGCACACGCGCGGATAGGCTCCATCTCCGCGCACCGCCCGCACGTCGATCTCGAGCCCGATCTCGACGCCGACCTGGACGCCTACGACGACAAGGACGGCGGCGAGCTCCCGCCCGGCCGCTTCCTGGACCGCGAGCGCAGCTGGCTGGCCTTCAACGAGCGGGTGCTGGAACTCGCCGAGGATCCGACGACCCCGCTCCTGGAGCGCGCCAACTTCCTGGCGATCTTCGCGAGCAACCTCGACGAGTTCTTCATGGTCCGCGTGGCAGGCCTCAAACGGCGCATCGCGACCGGCGTCGCCACCCGTTCGGCCTCCGGCCTGCAGCCCCGCGAGGTGCTGGACCTCATCTGGACCCGCTCGCGCGAGCTCATGGCCCGCCACGCCGCCTGCTTCCAGCAGGACATCTCCCCGGCGCTGGCCGAGGAGGGCGTCCACCTCATCCGCTGGCCGGACCTCACCGAGAAGGAGCAGGCCCGCCTCTTCACGCTGTTCCGCAACCAGATCTTCCCGGTGCTGACCCCGCTGGCCGTGGACCCCGCGCACCCGTTCCCGTACATCTCCGGCCTCTCCCTGAACCTGGCCGTGGTCGTGCGCAACCCGGTCAGCGGCCACCGCCACTTCGCCCGCGTCAAGGTCCCGCCGCTCCTCTCCCGCTTCCTGGAGGCCTCCCCGCACCGGTACGTCCCGCTGGAGGACGTCATCGCCGCGCACCTGGAGGAGCTGTTCCCCGGCATGGAGGTGCTCGCGCACCACATGTTCCGGGTGACCCGCAACGAGGACCTGGAGGTCGAGGAGGACGACGCCGAGAACCTCCTCCAGGCCCTGGAGAAGGAGCTCATGCGGCGCCGCTTCGGCCCGCCCGTGCGCCTGGAAGTCGAGGAGTCCATCGACCCGGGCGTACTGGACCTCCTGGTGCAGGAGCTGAAGGTCAACGCCTCCGAGGTGTACCCGCTGCCCGGCCCGCTGGACCTGACGGCGCTCTTCGGGATCGCCTCCCTGGACCGGCCCGAGCTGAAGTACCCCAAGTTCATCGCCGGCACCCACCGGGACCTGGCCGAGGTCGAGTCCGCGTCCGCGCCGGACATCTTCGCCGCGCTGCGCGAGCGGGACGTGCTGCTGCACCACCCGTACGACTCCTTCTCCACGTCGGTGCAGGCCTTCCTGGAGCAGGCCGCGGCCGACCCGGACGTCCTCGCGATCAAGCAGACGCTGTACCGGACCTCCGGCGACTCCCCGATCGTGGACGCCCTGATCGACGCCGCCGATTCCGGCAAGCAGGTCCTCGTACTGGTCGAGATCAAGGCCCGCTTCGACGAGCAGGCCAACATCAAATGGGCCCGCAAGCTGGAGGAGTCCGGCTGCCACGTCGTCTACGGCCTGGTGGGCCTCAAAACCCACTGCAAGCTGTCGCTCGTGGTCCGCCAGGAGGGCGACACGCTGCGCCGCTACTCGCACGTGGGCACCGGCAACTACCACCCCAAGACCGCCCGGCTCTACGAGGACCTCGGCCTGCTCACCGCCGACCCGCAGGTCGGCGCGGACCTCTCCGACCTGTTCAACCGGCTGTCCGGCTACTCGCGCCGCGAGACCTACCGCCGGCTGATGGTGGCGCCGCGCTCGCTGCGCGACGGGCTGATAGCCCGGATCGACAAGGAGACCGCCCACTACCAGGCCGGCCGCCCCGCCTACGTGCGCCTGAAGATGAACTCGATCGTCGACGAGGCCCTCATCGACTCGCTGTACCGGGCCTCGCAGGCGGGCGTCCCGGTCGACATCTGGGTCCGCGGCATCTGCGCGGTGCGCCCCGGAGTCCCCGGGCTCTCGGAGAACATCCGGGTCCGCTCGATCCTCGGCCGCTTCCTGGAGCACTCCCGGGTCTTCGCCTTCGGCAACGGCGGCGAGCCCGAGGTGTGGATCGGCAGCGCCGACATGATGCACCGCAACCTCGACCGTCGTATCGAGGCACTGGTCAGGGTCGCCGACCCGGCCCACCGCGCGGCCCTGGACCGGATGCTGGAAACCGGGATGTCCGACGCCACCTCCTCCTGGCACCTGGGCCCGGACGGCGAGTGGACCCGGCACAGCACGGACGCGGAAGGCCAGCCGCTGCGGCACGTACAGGAGATGCTCATAGACGCCCGGAGGCGCCGGCGTGGCTCAGCCAAACCATGAATCGACGGCATGCGCGGGTGACGTGCTCGGCGCGTACCTGCGCGCCCAGGCCACCGCTTTCCTCCGCGGGCTGCGCCTGCACGAGGAAAGCGGGGCGGATGCCGCGGAGGGCAGTGATGCGGCGCGCAGCCTGCGGGGGGCTGCGCGCCGGATCAGCGGATCCCTGGCCACCTTCCGGGTGGTGACCGAGTCCTCCTGGGCGGACGGACTGCGCACCGAGCTGGTGTGGCTGTCCTCGACCCTGGCCGACGAGCACGCGTACGCCGCCCGGCTGGACCGGCTGATGGACGCGCTGCACCGGCTGTCGGGGAGCTCCGAGGTCCCGGCGCCGCGCGGCTCGGCCGGCGCGCTTACGGTGGGCTCGGCACGGGCGGGCGCGCTGCTGGAGCGCCAGCTGACCCTGGCCCGGACCCGCTCCCACTCGGCCACGCTCCAGGCACTCGGTTCCGCCCGCTTCCACGCGGTGGCGGACGCGGTCGCGGTACTCGCCTCCGAGGTCCCGTTGAACGTGGTCGCGGCCCGGGGGCGGGTGGACGACGTCCTGGTCCCCCTCGCGGCAGTGGCCGAAACCCGCCTGTCGGCCGCGGTCACGACATTGCCGCCGGCCGAGGACACGCACCCGTACAACGCGGACCACGACGGCCGCTGGCACGAGGTACGCCGCCTCCTGCGGGTCCACCGTTACGCCCGGGAAGCCCTGGGCGAGGACGTGACGCGGGCCGCGGCGGCGGGCGAGGCCCTGGACCGCCACCGCGACGCGGCCGAGGCGGCGGCCGCCTCGGCGACCGCGGCGCGCACCCCCCGCATCGCCCCGGCCACGGCGTACGCCCTGGGCGTCCTGCACGCGGACCAGCGCCACGAGGCCGGGGCCGCGCGCTTCGATTTCCGGCAGATCTGGCTCCCTGAGCCCGCGGTCACGCCGAGATAACGGCAGGGTAACGGATGATGACGCCTGTGTATGGAGCCGCCGGAACGCACCGGGTCGTCCGCCACGGTTCACCATCCGTTCACTCTCCCCGGTCGGCCGCTTCACCTGTTCTGCCTAATTTCAGTCGTGCACGGAGCGGGTCGCCGAACGGAACAGCGGCTCACCCGGGCAACCGACGCAGTCCTCTTCGCACGCCGCCCCGATCCAGAAAGCGGCCGGCGGCTTCTGGAAGGAACACCCGAAAGTGAAGCTTCAGCGCAAGAACATGCTTCGTGCCTCCGCCCTCGGTGCGCTTGTCGTGTCCGGCGCCCTGGTCCTCACGGCGTGCGGCTCGGACGACAACACCAAGACCGCCGACGGCACGACGAAGCCCTCCGCGGCCGCCGCGGGCGACATCAAGTGCGACGACGCCAAGGGCAAGCTCCTGGCGTCCGGCTCCTCCGCGCAGAAGAACGCGGTCGAGCTGTGGGTGAAGAACTACATGGCCGCCTGCTCCGGCGTCGAGGTGAACTACAAGTCCTCCTCCTCCGGTGAGGGCATCGTCGCTTTCAACCAGGGCACCGTCGGTTTCGCCGGCTCCGACTCGGCGCTGAAGCCGGAGCAGGTCGAGGAGTCGAAGAAGGTCTGCACCGGTGGCCAGGGCATCGACCTGCCGATGGTCGGCGGCCCCATCGCCCTCGGCTTCAACGTCGCCGGTGTGGACAAGCTGAACCTCGACGCCGCCACGGTCGCCAACATCTTCAACGACAAGATCAAGAAGTGGGACGACGAGGCGATCAAGAAGCTGAACCCGGGCGTCACGCTTCCCTCCACCGCCATCCAGGCGTTCCACCGCTCCGACGACTCGGGCACCACCGAGAACGTCACCAAGTACCTCAAGGCCGCCGCGCCCGACGCCTGGCCGCTCGAGCCCGCCAAGAAGTGGGCTGCCCAGGGTGGTCAGGCCGCCTCCGGCTCCGCCGGTGTCGCCGCCCAGGTCAAGCAGGTCGACGGTGCGATCGGCTACTTCGAGCTCTCCTTCGCCAGCTCGCAGGGCATCAAGACGGTCGACCTGAACACGGGCGCCTCCGCCCCGGTCAAGGCCACCGGTGAGAACGCCTCCAAGGCCATCGCCGCCGCCAAGATCGCCGGCACCGGCTCCGACCTGGCGCTGAAGCTCGACTACACCACCAAGGCCGAGGGTGCCTACCCGCTGGTCCTGGTGACGTACGAGGTCGTCTGCGACAAGGGCAACAAGGCCGAGACGCTCCCGACCGTCAAGTCCTTCCTGAACTACACCGCCTCGGACGCGGGCCAGAAGGTCCTCCTCGAGAACGGCTACGCGCCGATCCCGGCCGAGATCAACGCCAAGGTCCGCGAAGTCATCAAGTCGCTGGGCTAAATCCTGACCCCGAGGTGTCGGCCCGCCCCCGTCCGGGCAGCCGACACCTCGGGGGCCCTCCCCCACTTCACCCGGTGGGGGCGAATCCGGTGCATCGCCGCCAGGGGGCCTGCCCCCCACACAGACCGGAAAGACCATGGCTTCCACCACACCCACCCAGACAGACGCGGCTCCGCCCGTCGCCAAGAGCGGAAGGTCCACCGGCCGCGCCGGTGACAAGATCTTCTCCGGGCTCTCCAAGGGATCCGGCATCCTGCTCCTGGTGATCATGGCGTCGATAGCCGCCTTCCTCACCTACCGCGCCTCGATCGCGCTGTCGAAGAACGAGGGGAACTTCCTCACCACCTTCGACTGGAACGCGTCGGCCAACCCGCCCGTCTTCGGCATCGCCGTCCTGCTCTTCGGCACCGTCGTCAGCTCGATCATCGCGATGGCCATCGCGGTTCCGATCGCTGTCGGCATCGCCCTGTTCATCTCGCACTACGCGCCGCGCAAGCTGGCCGCGCCCCTCGCCTACGTGGTCGACCTGCTGGCCGCCGTGCCGTCGATCATCTACGGCATCTGGGGCGCCCTCTTCCTCGTCCCGCAGCTGAACGGCCTGAACCTCTGGCTCGACGAGTACCTGGGCTGGACGTACGTCTTCGACAAGACCCAGGTCGGCGTCGCCCGCTCGCTCTTCACCGTCGGCATCCTGCTCGCGATCATGATCCTGCCGATCGTGACCAGCGTCAGCCGCGAGGTCTTCCTCCAGGTCCCGCGCATGAACGAGGAGGCCGCCCTGGCCCTCGGCGCGACCCGCTGGGAGGTCATCCGGATGTCGGTGCTGCCCTTCGGCCGCTCCGGTGTCATCTCCGCCTCGATGCTCGGCCTCGGCCGCGCACTCGGCGAGACCATGGCCGTCGCGACCGTCCTCTCCCCGAGCTTCCTGATCTCGTTCCACGTCCTGAACCCGGGCGGCGGCACCTTCGCGCAGAACATCGCCGCGAAGTTCGACGAGGCCAACGAGTTCGGCCGGGACGCGCTGATCGCCTCGGGTCTGGTCCTCTTCCTGCTCACCCTGCTGGTCAACGGTGCAGCTCGCCTGATCATCGCTCGCCGCAAGGACTTCTCGGGGGCGAACGCCTGATGAGCCACGCACTCCAGGACCAGCGGCCCGCACGGGCCCCCAAGTCCGCCGCCCCCGCCAGCCTCACGCGAGGCGGCCTGCCCCGCTGGGCACCGACCGGCATCGCGGCCCTCTCGATCACCCTCGGCATCGGCATCGGCCTCGCCTTCGGCCTGCAGAGCAAGGTCCAGTGGGGCCTGCTTGCGGCCGTCCTGTTCGTCGTCATCACGTACACCGCGAGCGCGGTGATCGAGAACCGGCGTCAGGCCAAGGACCGCATCGCGACCTCCCTGGTGTGGGTCTGCTTCGTCCTCGCCGTCATCCCGCTGCTCTCGCTGATGTGGACCACGATCAGCCGCGGCCTCAAGATGCTCGACGGGAACTTCCTCAGTCACTCCATGAACGGCGTGACCAGCTTCGACGAGGGCGGCGGCGTCTACCACGCCCTGCTCGGCACCATCGAACAGGTCGCCCTGGCCACCCTGATCGCGGCTCCGATCGGCCTGCTGACCGCCGTCTACCTGGTCGAGTACGGCCGGGGCCCGCTCGCCAAGGCCGTGACCTTCTTCGTCGACGTCATGACCGGCATCCCCTCCATCGTCGCGGGCCTGTTCATCCTGACGACCTGGAACCTGATGCTCGGCTTCGGCCCCTCCGGCTTCGCCGGCGCCATGGCCCTGTCGATCCTGATGATGCCCGTCGTGGTCCGCTCCACCGAGGAGATGCTCAAGCTCGTCCCGAACGAGCTGCGCGAGGCCGCCCTCGCCCTCGGCGTACCGAAGTGGCGCGTGATCCTCAAGGTCGTGCTCCCCACCGCCATCGGCGGCATCGCCACCGGTGTCATGCTGGCCGTGGCCCGCATCGCCGGTGAGACCGCGCCGATCATGCTGCTGGTCTTCGGTACCCAGCTGATCAACGGCAACCCCTTCGAAGGCGCGCAGTCCTCGCTCCCGCTGTACATCTGGGAGCAGTACAAGGTCGGCAGTGAAGCCTCCTACGACCGGGCATGGGGCGCAGCGCTCGTCCTGATCGCCTTCGTCATGATCCTCAATCTGGTGGCCCGCGGCATCGCCCGCTGGAAGGCCCCGAAGACCGGTCGCTGACGCGACTGTATGAAAGCGAAGTGACCCCTCATGGCGAAGCGAATCGACGTCAGCGGACTGTCCGCCTTCTACGGCGCCCACAAGGCCATCGATGACATATCGATGACCGTGGAGCCCCGCTCCGTGACCGCCTTCATCGGCCCCTCCGGCTGCGGCAAGTCCACCTTCCTGCGCACCCTCAACCGCATGCACGAGGTCACCCCCGGTGGCCGCGTCGAGGGCAAGGTGCTCCTGGACGACGAGAACCTGTACGGCGCCGGCGTGGACCCGGTCGCGGTCCGCCGCACCGTCGGCATGGTCTTCCAGCGCCCGAACCCCTTCCCCACCATGTCGATCTTCGACAACGTGGCGGCGGGCCTGCGCCTGAACGGCAGCTTCAAGAAGTCCGAGCTCACGGACATCGTGGAGCGGTCCCTCAAGGGCGCCAACCTCTGGAACGAGGTCAAGGACCGTCTGAACAAGCCGGGCTCCGGCCTCTCCGGCGGCCAGCAGCAGCGTCTGTGCATCGCCCGCGCCATCGCGGTCGAGCCGCAGGTCCTGCTGATGGACGAGCCCTGCTCGGCCCTCGACCCGATCTCCACCCTCGCGATCGAGGACCTGATCGGCGAGCTCAAGGAGCGCTTCACGATCGTCATCGTGACGCACAACATGCAGCAGGCGGCCCGCGTCTCGGACCGCACCGCCTTCTTCAACCTCTCCGCGGTCGGCCAGCCCG
Source organism: Streptomyces sp. NBC_00190 (assembly GCF_036203305.1). Taxonomy (GTDB): domain Bacteria; phylum Actinomycetota; class Actinomycetes; order Streptomycetales; family Streptomycetaceae; genus Streptomyces. The sequence continues at coordinate 3,835,387 of NZ_CP108131.1, forward strand.
GCAAGCTCGTCGAGATCGACGACACGGACCGGATCTTCTCGAACCCGTCCGTCCAGGCCACCGAGGACTACATCTCGGGCCGCTTCGGCTAAACCCCGAGGTCACAGACGTCCTGCGGTGCTGCATGGCGGTGCCACCGCAAGGCGAAAGAAAAAGAAAGGGCCGGCTCCCCCTGGGTGGGGGGAGCCGGCCCGCTTTCGTTCAGGGGCTGGACGAACGCCAGGTCCACGACCCGGAAGCACAGCGCGGCGACCACGGCCGCGGCCGGCATCGTGGTACCGCATCCCCCGGGGGACACCCCCCGGACCCCCGGCAGGGGGCAGCTCCGGCTAGACGAACGCCAGGTCCACGACCCAGAAGCACAGCGCGGCGACCACGGCCGCGGCCGGCATCGTGATGAACCAGCCCAGGACGATGTTCTTGGCGACGCCCCAGCGGACCGCGTTCACGCGCTTGGTGGCGCCCACACCCATGATCGCCGAGGTGATCACGTGGGTGGTGGAGATCGGCGCGTGGAAGAGGAACGCCGAACCGAACATGATCGAGGCGCCCGTGGTCTCGGCCGCGAAGCCCTGCGGCGGGTCCAGCTCGATGATCTTGCGGCCGAGGGTGCGCATGATGCGCCAGCCGCCCGCGTACGTACCCAGCGACAGCATCACGGCACACACGATCTTGACCCAGACCGGGATCGCGTCCTCGGACGTCTGCACATCGGCGATGACCAGCGCCATCACGACGATGCCCATCGTCTTCTGCGCGTCCTGGAGGCCGTGGCCGAGCGCCATGGCGGCCGCCGACACCGTCTGCGCGATACGGAAGCCGTGCTTCGCCTTGTGCGGGTTGGACCGGCGGAACATCCACAGGATGAGGACCATGACCAGGTACCCGACGACCAGACCGACGACGGGCGAGACGAACATCGGGATGACGACCTTGTCGAGCACGCCCGACCAGATCACCTCCGTGCCGCCGGCCAGTGCCGCGCCCACCATGCCGCCGAACAGCGCGTGCGAGGAGGACGAGGGCAGACCGAAGTACCAGGTGATCAGGTTCCAGACGATCGCGCCGACCAGCGCCGCGAAGAGGATCCACATGCCGGTGGCGCCCGTGGGCGTCTCGATCAGGCCGCTGCTGACCGTCTTGGCCACCCCGCTGCCCAGGAAGGCGCCGGCGAGGTTCATCACGGCGGCCATCGCGAGCGCCGCGCGCGGGGTCAGCGCCCGCGTCGAGACGGACGTCGCGATCGCGTTCGCCGAGTCGTGAAAACCGTTCGTATATGTGAAACCGAGCGCGACACCGATGGTCACGACCAGAGCAAAGGTGTCCACGAGGTTCAGGACTCCTTGACCGCGATGGTCTCCACCGTGTTCGCGACGTGCTCGAACGCGTCGGCCGCCTCTTCGAGCACGTCGACGATCTGCTTGAGCTTGAGCACCTCGATGGCGTCGTACTTGCCGTTGAAGAGCTGGGCGAGCAGCTTGCGGTGGATCTGGTCGGCCTGGTTCTCGAGGCGGTTGACCTCGATCCAGTACTCGGTGAGGTTGTCCATAGTCCGCAGGTGCGGCATCGCCTCGGCGGTCAGCTCGGCCGCGCGCGCCAGCACCTCGATCTGCTGCTCGACGCCCTTGGGGAGCTCCTCCACGTTGTAGAGGACGACCAGGTCGACTGCCTCCTCCATGAAGTCCATGATGTCGTCGAGCGAGGAGGCCAGGTTGTAGATGTCCTCGCGGTCGAACGGCGTGATGAAGGAGGAGTTCAGCTGGTGGAAGATCGCGTGGGTCGCGTCGTCCCCCGCGTGTTCCGCTGCCCGCATCCGCTCCGCGATCTCGGCCCGGGCGGAGGAATCCGCTCCGAGCAGTTCCATCAGGAGCTTGGAGCCCGTGACGATGTTGTCCGCGGATGCGGCGAACATGTCGTAGAAGCTCGTCTCCCTGGGGGTCAGACGAAATCGCACGTGAGGTCCTCGGGGTGCATTGGATTCGGTCAGGCTGATGCTAGGCGTATCCCCCGGCCACGGCTAACCGGCGGTTCACCAGTGTCCTCCATCGGGCAGAGTGAGGACCACGGGCCCCTGTCCCTCGCGGCGCGGCCCAGTACCCTATACCCACGAGGGGTATGCGCCAGGTGTGTACCGAGGTGTGCACCGATCGTTCCGACCACGGGAGGAAGCATGACGACCATCGAAGCGGAGGGCTCCGGAGCCGTCCACGGCTACCACCACCAGAAGGACGAGCACCTCAAGCGGCTGCGCCGGATCGAGGGCCAGATCCGCGGCCTCCAGCGGCTCGTCGACGAGGACGTCTACTGCATCGACATACTCACCCAGGTCTCGGCGAGCACGAAGGCGCTCCAGTCCTTCGCGCTCCAACTGCTGGAAGAACACCTCCGCCACTGCGTCGCCGACGCCGCCGTCAAGGGCGGCACCGAGATCGACGCGAAGGTGGAGGAGGCCACCAAGGCCATCGCCCGCCTCCTGCGCACCTGATCCGGCCCCGGGCAGCAGCGCGTCAGCCGGACCAGATACCCATCAGAATCTCGTCGATCCGGTCCTGGCTCAACCGCTCCTCGGCCGCCGTCGACGCCGCGATGATCAGCTCACCACACAGTTCGATCTCGGCGAGCGCCACGTGGTCCTGCACCGTCGTACCGCCTGCGGGAGTCACGCGTGTCACCTCAATCAGCCGTCTTCGGTCTTCGGTCGTCATTCGCCGCGCGCTCGGCTTCTCAGCGTAGGGAGGACGGGGCATCCGGCACATGACACGGATGGACCATTTCCGGATACCCGGCCATGACCCGATCGCGCCGCCCGCCCCGGCCCACCCCCGCTACTCGGCGATCTTCCCGGCGTAAATGTCCCCGCTTGCGGGCAATACGACGGTCACCGGCGTCCCGAATCCGTACAGCAGCGTGGTCGACGAGACATCGATCACGCCATTGTTGACGTACGTGAAGCGGTGGCGGACCTTCCGCAGCCGCCCCTCCTCGTCCAGGTACGCGTCGAACGGAACGGTGTCCGTGCTGAACCCTTTCGCCGCCGCCTCCAGTGCGCCCCTGGCCTCCGGTGACGCGCTCCCCGCGGCCCGCCCGATGTCGGTGGTCCCCCGGTAGTGCCGCACCTTGGTGCCGGCCACCTCGGTCTCCCCGACGTACGTGACCTCCCGCGCGCCCCGCAGCAGCTCGGCCGCGATCAGCGGATCGGTGGCTCCGCCCGTGACCAGGTTCCCGTCGGCGAGGGCCGTCGTGTCGACCCGGACCCACTTGTCGTCGGGAACGCCCGCGCCCCGGTTCTTCATGTAGAGCGCGCCCGGCACCAGCAGCTCGGTGATGGGCCGGTGCTCGGCCTTGCCCTTCACGTCGGCCGGCAGCATGACCAGCAGCTGGCCCATCCGCTTCTTGAAGTCGACCCCGCCCTCGCCGCGGATGGTGACCCGCGTGCCGCCGGTGGCCATCTCCATGGCCGTACGGGCCTGGGCGCTGCCCGTCCTCGCGAGCACGTCGGCGGCCCCGCGGACCACCGCCGCCGCGTCCGCCGGGGGCCGGTCGTCGCTCGCGCCGCCGACCGCGCAGCCGCTCAGCGCCGTGACCGCCAGGGTGACCCCGGCGGCGAGCAGCGCCTCACCCGCACGTCCGCGCGGCCGCCTGTGCTGGTGAACCACCATCGCCTGCCAACCCCCAACGCGTGACCGCTGCTTGCCCGAGGCCCCCACCCGCTCCGCTTAACGAGGTCAGGGGTTTCCCGTCACGGCCCGAACACCTCCCCGGCCCGCGTCCGGCCCGGGTACGGTGGTGGAGTGGAAACGCACACCGAAGCGACGCTGCCTCCTCCGCTTGCCTTCTCCGTGCCGCTCCAGCCGCCGCGGCCCGCCCCGGGAGGCTCGGCGCCGCCATCCCAGCCGCCGCAGCAGCCCACCGGACACTCCACCTCCACCGCCGAACGCGGCTCGTTCTGCCTGGCCGTCTGCAGTTGCGGATGGACCGGGCCGGCCCGCCGCTCCCGCGATCTGGCGCGCAGGGACGCCTCCCGGCACACGGCGGGGTAGCGGGCGAGGGCGGGGGTCGCCCGTTCGGACGGCTCCGGCTGGCCGGGGCCCCGCGCAGCGGATGCCCTTGACTCATGTCAGGACCCGCAGCCCGCCCCGCGGCCCTCCTCTGGGCCCTGCTCATCGCTCTCGACATCCTGGGGGCCACGGCCGCCACGGCCTGGGCCCGGCCCCTGGGCTCGGCGGACGGACCGGGCGATGTGGCCCTGGCCATCGGGCTGACGACCGTGGCGGCCGTGGCCACCGGGCTATGGCTGCGCTCCCACCACCGCCGCGGCGACGGCGCGGACGGGGCGGGTAGGCGGCGCGTCGAGGGCGGCGACCCGTGACGCCCCCCAGGAATCGTCCTACGGCGGTGCGGATCTGCTTCGGGGTGGCGGGGCTGTGCCTGCTGGCGGCCCTGCTGCTCGCCGTATGGAAGTCGTACGCCCACGCCTGAACGGCCCGCGGACAGGCCGGGACATCAGTACTTCAGGGGACCGGCGGCCGGGGGCTTCAGGCGGCGAGGTCGTTCTCGTGCGTGCGCTGCCCGGCCGGCGGGGTCTGCGGCTGGGCCAGGCCGACGGGCCGGGGCCAGGTCCGGCCCTTGGCGCGTACGAGTCGGCCCAGGCGCGGCGATCCGGCCACCGCCCGCACCACCGGGGTCAGCAGCGCCATCGCGAGCGGCGCGAGGACCAGGACCACGGCGGTGCCGAGCGCGAACCCGCCGATCACGTCGGTGGGGTAGTGGACGCCCGTGTACACACGGCACACCCCCTCGGCGAAGGCCAGCCCGATCCCGATCAGGCCGAGCCTGCGGCTGGCCACGAACAGGCCGACGCCCAGGGCCATCGCGAGGGTGGCGTGATCGCTGACGAAGGAGAACTCCGGCCGCGCGAGGTGGGCGCCGAGGGCGGGTTCGAGCACCTGCAGGCCCTCGTGCTGGAGGAACGGCCGTGGCCGTCCGACCAGTTCGCGCAGCGGCGCGTTCACGAGCAGCGCCAGCCCGGCGGCCAGCGGGGCCCAGACCAGCGCGGCGAAGGACTCCACGGCCGTGCTCTCGTCCTGGTGGCGGGCACCGTGCCAGCACCAGAGGATCAGGAGCACCAGGGCCAGCGGGATCCCGTACTCACCGGCCAGGACCACGATCCGGTCCAGCCAGTCCGGGGCGTGCCGGGCCGCTCCGTTGATCTCGTACAGCAGGCTGACATCCACGTTCGGCCCACCGGTTGTGAGTCCAGCCATGGTGATGCGGCCCCTTGCCCTTGCCGTGGTTCGCCTGCGGGCGCACGCCGGTGTGCGCCCCTTCGACCCCCGTTTTGATCAACCCCCGCGTCCATGGAACGCCCGTTCTGGCGACTACGTTCCACTCTCCACTGAATGATCACTCCAACGTTATCGAAGAGAGACTCGCCGTCGCAGCTCAGGGCCTTTGCCTAACGGGGAGTTACTAAGGCGCCTTGCTCGCCGCCGCGCGCTCCGGAAGGGCCTGCGCGCCGTCCTTCGTCACGCGCGTCGCACCGAAGTAGTCGGGCGTGTCGATCTTGTCGAAACGGATCACGGCACCGGTGTACGGGGCATTGATCATATAGCCGCCGCCCACGTAGAGCCCGACGTGCCGGATCTCCCGGGAGTTCGTCAGATCATCGGAGAAGAACACCAGGTCACCGGGGAGCAATTGGTCGCGCGAAGGATGCGGACCGGCGTTGTACTGGTCGTTGGCCACACGCGGCAGCTCGATCCCCACCGTCTCGTACGCGGCCTTGGTCAGCCCCGAGCAGTCGAACCGCCCGTCCTGGTCGGGCGTTCCGTTGCCGCCCCACAGGTACGGGGTACCGAGCTGCTTCTGCGCGAAGTAGATGGCCCCGGCGGCCTGTTGCGAGGGCGCGACCCGGCCGACGGGCCGCTCGAAGCTCTTCGCCAGCGTCGTGATCGCCTTCACGTAGCCCTGGGTCTCCTTGTACGGCGGCACGCCCGCGTACTTGATGACCGCGTAGGCACCCGCGTTGTAGGCCGCGAGCATGTTGGACGCCGCGTCACCCGGCACGCTCGCCACGTCCTTGGCCAGCTCGCAGTCGTACGAGGCCGCCGAGGGGATCGCGTCGTTCGGGTCCCAGATGTCCCGGTCCCCGTCGCCGTCACCGTCGATGCCGTGCCCCGCCCAGGTACCCGGGATGAACTGCGCGATCCCGCGCGCGTCGGCGGGGCTGACGGCGCTCGGGTTCCAGCCGCTCTCGGAGTACAGCTGGGCGGCGAGCAGCGGCGGACTGATGGCCGGGCAGAGATTGCCCCATTTCTCGACCAGCACCTGGTACTTGGCGGGGACCGCCCCCTTCGCGAGGCCGACGGCACGACCGCCCGCCCCCGCACCCACCAGGCCCGCGGCCGCGGAGTACGTCCCCACGACGAGCAGCACCACGAAGGTCAGACACAGCCCGATCCCGATCCCGCCGGCCATCCAGAATCTACGCACCCGTCAACCCTCCCCCATCCACGTCACTTCAACGTGTGATTCGGCCGTGTCGCAGTCGTACTACCCCACTCAGAAGCCCGAACAGGCGATGCCCGCGTACTTCGTGGGGTCATCCTCGACGCGGCAGAAGACCGCAGTCCAGTCCGCACGACCGGCGGCCGGGGGCACGGCGGCCCGGCTACGCGCCCGGGCCGGCCGCTACCTGGGGGCGACGAAAAGGCTCTGCGCGCTGCGCCCGATGGGGCCCTTCTCGTCGTGGAGCCGGGCGTCGACGAGACCGATGCCGGCCGCGTCCACACTCGTACGGGACTCCACGCAGGCCCATTCGCCGACCGGATGGCGGTGCAGGTGGACCGTCAGGTCGCCGTTGACGAACACGAACCGGCTGAAGTCCATCACCGAGCTGATGCCGTTGCCGGAGTCGGCGGCGACCAGCACCCGGTCCAGCGGACGGATCTCCTCCCCGGCGACGAGCGGCACCCTCATCCGCATCCAGCAGGTGCCGGGGCCCAGCTCCATGAAGGCGCCCTCGGTGAAGCGGGCTTCCATGGCGGTGTGGTAGCCGGTGTCCCACGGCACCGGGAAGAAGGACGTGACGACGGCCTCGCCGGGCGTCGGCAGCTGCGGCCCCGGCACGACGGCCGGCACCGCCTCCTCGGCCACCCGGATCCGCAGGGCGCGCGCCAGCATCACCGGGGCGTCCGCGCCCGCCGGGGTGAGGGCGGCCTCCACGACCTCCGTACCGCGCCCGGCCCGCAGCACGCTGGTGGTGACCTCCAGCCCGCCGATCGGCACCGGGCGCAGGATCTCGTACGTGATCCGGGCGATCCGCATGTCCGCGCGCGCACCCGGCCGCTCCTCGACGGCCCGGCCGAGCAGGGCCGCCGGCGGACCGGCGTGCTGCGAGCCCGGGTCCCACGGCCCGCGCGTGTACTCGGTGGCGGTGTACCGCCCGGTGTCCACCCGTTCGAAGAACCCCTCGACAGCACCCATACCCCGCACGCTACCGACAGGTAACCACGGATACCAGCCCCGCGGCGGCCGGGCGTCGACCCCTCGGCGACCGCTCGGCGACCGCCCGCCGCCCGCTCAGCGCGCGAATCCCAGCCCCACCCCCAGCCCCACCAGCACCGTGCCGATGGCCCGGTTCAGCGCCTTCTGCGCCTTCAGCATCCGGTCCCGCAGCCGGGAGTTCGAGAAGAACAGCGCGACCGCCCCGAACCAGCCCAAGTGCGCCGCCGACATGAACAGCCCATAGCCCGCCTGCTGCCACACCGGCGTGTCCGGGCCGACCACCTGCGTGAAGGTCGACACCACGAACAGCGTCGTCTTGGGGTTCAGCACATTGGTCAAGAACCCCGACCGCATCGCCCCCAGCGGCGTCAGCCCCGGCCCGGACTCCAGATCCACGGCCACCTCGGTCCGCGCCCGGAAGGTGCGGATCCCGATCCACACCAGGTAGGCCGCACCCGCCAGCTTGATCACGGTGAACAGCGCGGTGGAGGAGGCGATCAGCAGGCCGACCCCGAGCATCGTGTACGAGACGTGGACCAGGACCCCGGCCGCGACCCCGGCGGCGGCGAACAGCCCGGTGGGCCGCCCGTAGAGGTAACTGTTGCGGACCACCATGGCGAAATCGGCGCCGGGACTGATCACGGCGAGAAGGGTGATGACGGCGACTGCGATCACTTCTGTCATACCGGCATGCTCACCGGGCCGGGCTTCCCGATCAACACCGTTCGCCATGCGGATACTTGAGAGATGACCTTCCCCTACCTGCTCTCCCTGTACCCCTACCGGCCCGCCGAGGACGCCCCGCTGCTGCGCGCGTGGGTGACCACCCCCGCCGAGCTGATGACCTGGGCGGGCCCCTCCTTCACCTGGCCCCTGGACGACGCGCAGCTCGCCGCCTACGCCGCCGAGCCCGGCCGCCGCATCTGGACCGCCGTGACCCCCGACAAGTACCGCGTCGGCCACGTCTCGGTGGCCGGCACCCGCCTCGGCCGCGTACTGATCGCCCCCGACACCCGCGACATGGGCTACGGCCGGGCCCTCGTCACCCAGGCCGTCGAACTCTGCTTCGGCGAGCTGGGCCTGCCGGAACTCAGCCTCGGCGTCTGGGCCCACAACACCGCGGCGATCCGCATCTACGAGCGGCTCGGATTCCGTACCGAGGAGATCATCAAGGACGTCGAGGAGGTCGACGGGGTCCGCTGGACCGCTGTCCAGATGCGGCTCACCGCCCCCGAGCGGTGACAATGGACGACGTGTCCAGTACCCCCGCCGCCCTGCCCGCCCTGCCCGTCCTGCAAGCCGACTGCGCGAACTGCTTCGCACTGTGCTGCGTCGCCCTGCCGTTCGCCAAGTCCAGCGACTTCGCCGTGAACAAGCCCGCCGGAACCCCCTGCAAGAACCTCCGGGAGGACTTCCGCTGCGGCATCCACACCCGGCTGCGCGACTCGGGCTTCCAGGGCTGCACCGTCTTCGACTGCTTCGGCGCGGGCCAGCAGGTCTCCCAGGTCACCTTCGGCGGACGCGACTGGCGCTCCGACCCCGGCACGGCCCGCCGGATGTTCGACGTCTTCCCCGTGATGCGGCAGCTGCACGAGCTCCTCTTCTACCTCGCCGAGGCCCTGACCCTCCCCGACGCCGCCCCGGTCCACGCGCAGCTGCGCGACGCGCTCGCGGAGACCGAAGCGTGGACGCGCGCCGAAGCCGGGTCCCTCGCCGACCTCGACGTGGGCGCGCTGCGCCAGAAGATCAACACCTTGCTGCTCAAGACCAGCGAGCTCGTACGGGCCAAGGTGCCGGGCCGCAAGAAGAACCACCGCGGCGCCGACCTGATGGGCGCCCGCCTCTCCGGCGCGGACCTGCGCGGCGCGAACCTCCGCGGCGCCTACCTGATCGCCGCCGACCTCAGCCGCGCCGACCTCCGCACGGCCGACCTGATCGGCGCGGACTTCCGCGACGCCGACCTGCGCGGCGCGGACCTCCGCGGCGCTGTCTTCCTCACCCAGCCCCAGCTCAACGCGGCCCAGGGCGACCCCACCACCCGCATCCCCTCCTCCCTCACCCGCCCCTCCCACTGGACCTGATCCCGGCCCGGGCCGGGCCGGGCCGGGCCGGGCCGGGCCGGGACCAGCCCTCACACCCGCGCCAGGAACCCCCGCACAGCGGCGTAGAAACCCTCCGGGTCCCCGGCCCGCACCCCGTGCCCGGCCGGCAGCTCGGCCAACCGCACCCCGGCCCTCCGCAAGGTCATCTCCCGCGCGTGCTCGGCGGACAGCACCCCGCTCCGGTCCCCCCGCACCAGCAGCGTCGGCTTCCGCACCGCCAGCCAGTCCTCCCAGTGGTCCCCGTTCAGCGCCCGCTGCGACTCCACCACGTCCTCGACGTCGCTCGCGGTCCCCCACCCGTCCGGGTACTCCCGAAGGACACCCGCCAGGTGCGGCGCCGCGCTCCCCAGCCCCGCCAGGAACCCCGCCCGGGTCGCGGCCCGCCTCGGCCAATCCCGCGCGTACGACAGGTCGCCCTCGACCACCGCCCCGATGTCCTCGACCACCACCGCCCGCACCAGATCCGGCCGCCGCGCCGCCAGCTGGTACGCGTTGACCCCGCCCAGCGAGTGCCCCACGACCACCGCGGGCCCCAGCCCCAGGTGCTCCAGGACGGCCGCCGCGTCCGCCACGTACCCCTCCCGGGTGTACTCCGCGGCCCGGTCCGACGCCCCGTGCCCCCGCTGGTCGAGGCCGATCACCCGCCACGCCGGCCCCACCTCCCGGGCCAGCTCCTCGAAGCTCCTGCCGTCCTGGAAGTGCCCGTGCAGCGCGAGCAGCGGCGCCCCCGGCCCGCCGAAGTCCGTGTACACCAGCCGCCGCCCGTCCGCCGTCCGCATCACACCCGGCAGCGGCCCCAGCTTGTCGATGACCCGCCTGCGCAGCAGCTGGTACTCCTCCCAGCGCCTCGGCAGCCGCCCCGGCGGCCGCTGCACGACCCGCCCCGGCGTCACGGTCTCGCCCCGCCGGAACTGCTCCCGGGTCAGGTCGATCCGTATCCCCCCGGGCAGCTGGTTCCACCAGTGGTACCCCTCCTGCCGGCCGCCGTGGAACACCTCGCCCAGCACCAGCTCCCCGCCCACGATGTCCTGCACGACCACGGCAGTGATGTCGCACTGCCCCCAGGCCGGATTCTCGGCCGACCAGGGGATCCGCGACGTGTCGGCCGGCTCGGAGGTCTCGGCCGACCAGCCCGCCCGGATGGCCGCCTCTACATCGGCAAGGGTCCACGGAGTCGTCGTCATGCTCCCCAGCCTGCCGGACCCCACTGACAACGCCCGTGACAACGCCCCCACTGACGAGGGACGCCACCCCCCGTACGCCGAGACGACAATCATTGCCCGGGGTCACCCCCCGTGATACACAGAGTGACCATGCGTTCTTTCGCATACTCACCGCCCCTGCCCAGGTCAGAGCGCAGGGGCGGGGCGCGGACCGGAGGATCGGGTAAAGAGAGCCGTCAAGTCGACGACGGCGGCGGTTTCATCAGCGAAGATAGTGCGTGACCCCTGCCGTCGGGCACGGGCTTTCGGAACTACCCATACAGGGGCGGTGAGTTACATGATCCTGGCAGCCGAAAAGGGCGACATCACCACCATCATCGGCGGAATCGCCCCGAACTGGGGGCCGTTCGGCAGTCTCGGCAACGAAGCGAAGGTCATGATCGAGGTGGTCATGGCCGTGGCGATCCTCCTCTGCCTCGGCATCGCCATCTGGGGCGCGGCCAAGCAGCGCATCGGCGCGACCGCCCTGCGCGACACGTTCAGCGCGGAACAGGGCAAGGGCCTGATCGTGGCCGGCCTCACGGGCGTCTTCATCATCGGCTCCCTGGGCACCCTCTTCACCATCGTCTACGGAATGGCCGTCTAGCGGGCCACCGCGGCCGTACTTGATGAGGAATCACCACACCGCGCCTACGCGGGAACGAGGGGGCCGAAACGGAATGAGCAACGACGACCAGTACGGCGGTACGGGCCAGACCCGTACCCGCCTCCCGGACTCCCCCGCCGACCCGTACGGCCCCACCCGCCGCACGCCCCGCACCTCCCGCAGCCTGATCACGGTGGTCGGCGTGGTGGTCCTCCTGATCGCCGCAATCGCGTTCGCGAACCAGGGCCCGGACACCCCGCAATCCCCCACGGCGGACAAGCCCCCGACCACCACTTCCACGTCCCCGACGGGCACGGACCCTGTCACGGGCAAGACCTCGGGCATCCCCAAGGGCTTCGCCCACGACGAACAGGGAGCCCAGTCGGCGGCCGCCAACTACGCGGTGGCACTCAGTTCTGACGGCATGTTCGACGCCGCCCGCAGGCGGGCGATCGTCCAGGCCGTGTACCTGCCCGACGTGGCCGCAGCGCGTCAGAGCGACCTCGACAAGGTGTACGCGGACCAGGGGTTCCTGGCCCGCATCGGTCTCGAAGCCGGCGGCAAGGCCCCCAAGGGCCTGACCTTCATCTCCCGCGTCAACCCGGTTGGTACGAAGGTCGAGAAGTTCAGCGGCGACACCGCGACCGTTTCCGTCTGGTACTCGGCGCTGTTCGGCCTCGCGGGCGAGGGCTCGAAGAACCCGGTCTCCGAAAGCTGGTACACGAACACGTTCGAGCTCCGGTGGGTGGGCGACGACTGGCGGGTCTCCGACTTCACGCAGAAGGACGGCCCCGCTCCGGTGGGCCGTGACCAGTCCGCTGCCTCGGCGGAAGAGATGGCCGCCGCGGTGTCACAGTTCGGGGGACTCACCTATGCGCGCTGACCGCCGCAGCTTGTCTCTCACGGCCGTCGTGGCCGTGGTGCAGGTCACCGCCGTGCTCCTCGCGACCCGAGCAGTCGCGGCGCCCACTCCCAGCCCCACCCCGACTCCTGGTCCGCAGGCGAGCAACAACCCCTGCGACCTGATCCGCGGCCCCGCCAAGGACTACTGCGAGCGCGGCTCCAGCGGCCAGGCCCCGGCAACCGGCCTCGCCCCCAGCGACCCCTCCGACGCCCTCAACCCCCTCGCCTCCCTCGCCAAGGGCTGCGCCGACGCCGCGGCCTGGATCGTCGGCAAGCTCAGCGAAGCGGTCAAGGGCAGCGCCAACGTCGACTTCACCAACCCCGCCTTCCTCAAGCAGTACGCCGTCGTCTTCGCCGCCTCCACCATCCTCACGCTCGTCCTCTGGCTCTTCGCCGTCGCCAAGCGAGCCGTCCGCGGCGTCCCCCTCACCACCGCCCTCTCCGAAGCCGTCGGCTTCCTCTGGCTCACCGTCCTCGCCTCCGCCTTCACCCCCCTGATCCTCTACACCGTCGTCTCCGCCACCGACGGCGTCACCGAGGTCATCGCCGCCGCCAGCGGAGGCCAGACCGACGTCTTCTTCGGCTCCTTCTCCGAGGCCCTGAAGAAGGGCAACGACATCGGCGGCGGCCCGATCATGCTGATCGTCGTCGCCCTCGTCACCGTCCTCGCCGCGGGCGTCCTGTTCCTGGAGCTGTTCATCCGGGCCGCCCTCCTCTACGTCGGCGCCCTCCTCGGCGTCGTCGTCTACGCGGGCCTCGTCGACCGGAACCTATGGGGCCACGTCCGCCGCTGGGCCGGCATCATGATCGCCGTCATCCTCGTGAAGCCGGTCATCGTCATCGTCCTCGGCCTCGCCGGAGCCCTCGCCGGCGAAAAGGGCCAGGGCGCCTTCTCCGCCGTCGTCACCGGCCTCGCCATCATCCTCCTGGCGATCTTCGCCTCCGCGATGATCTACCGCTTCGTCCCCGGCTTCGGCGACGAGATCGCCTCCGCCCGCTCCAACCGCAGCAAGGCCACCGACGGCGCCCAGGCCGCCGCCGTCATCAGCTCTCCGGCCTCCCTCGTCTCGCAGGGCATCAAGACCCACAGCAGCCGCGGCGCCCACCGCGGCGGCGACGGCGGCGCTGGCAGCGCGCCCCGCCCCGCCAACCCCATCTCCGGAGGCGTGGCCGCCCACAGCAGCCGCCCCACCTCCGGCGGCGGATCCGGCGGCGGATCTGTCCCGTCCGCCGCGCCCCCGCCCCGCACGAGTTCGAGCACGAGGAACACAGGAGGTGACGGGCGTTGACGACCCAGTCCCATCAGCTGCACCCGGTCGCGCCCCGCCGCACGTATCTCATCGGCCGGGCCCGGCCGAACGCGATCGTCGGCAAGAACCGCGAGACCGGCGAGATCGCCCTGATCATCACGGGGGCCTTCTTCGGCATGATGAGCGGACTGCTCGTCCCCGACCTCACCCTGCGCATCGTCAGCCTCGCCGGCTTCCCCATGCTCGCGCTCGCCGCCGTGTACGTCCCGTACAAGGGCCGCACCTTCTACCGCTGGTTCGAGATCAGCCGCAGCTACAAGCGCACCCTGCGCCGCGGTACGACCTACCGCTCCGGCGCCATGGAAGCCGGCGTACGCGGCTCCGACGGCCGCGAGGTCGAGGTCGGACCGCCCCCGGGCATCGGCCGCATCAGCTGGCTCGCCGCCCCCTTCGGCCCCGACGAGATCGCCGTCCTCCTCCACGCCGACCGCAGAACGGTCACCGCGGCCATCGAGATCGAGGGCCCCGGCGTCGGCCTGCGCGACAGCGAGGACCAAGAAGCCCTCGTCGACCGCTTCGGCACCCTCCTCAAGCACGTGGCCAACGGCGACGGCTTCGTCACCCGCCTCCAGATGCTCGCCCGCACGCTGCCCGCCGACCCCGACGCCCACGCCAAGGACGTCGCCCAGCGCGGCGACACCCAGGCCCCCGGCTGGCTGCGCGACTCCTACGACCAGCTCCAGTCGATGGTGTCGACCTCCTCCGAGCAGCACCGCGCCTACCTCGTCGCCTGCATGCACTACACCCGCGACCTCGCCGCCGAGGCCCACACCATCGCCCGCGCCGGCACCCCCCACAAGGGCCGCAAGCTCGACCGCGACGCCGGCCTCGCCATCGTCATGGCCCGCGAGCTCACCGACATCTGCGCCCGCCTCGCCGAGGCCGACATCCGCGTCCGCCAGCCGCTGGGCCAGGGCCGCCTCTCCTCCCTCGTGCACTCCATGTACGACCCGGACCACCCCATCGACCACATCCAGGCCATGACCAAGCGCAACGCCTGGCCGGCCGAACTCGACGCGGTCGAACCCACCTACCTCCAGGCCAAGACCCGCGAGTCCTCCACCCGCGCCCCCTGGTGCCACGCCACCGCCTGGGTGAAGGAATGGCCGATGACCCCCGTCGGCGTCAACTTCCTCGCCCCCCTCCTCGTCCACACCCCGGACGTCATCCGCACCGTCGCCGTCACCATGGACCTGGAGCCCACCGAGGTGGCCATCGAGCGCATGCTCACGGAGAAGACCAACGACGAGGCCGACGCCTCCCGCGCCGCCAAGATGAACCGGACCGTCGACCCCCGCGACATCGCCGCCCACGGCCGACTCGACCAAAGAGGTGAAGATCTCGCGAGCGGTGCAGCGGGAGTCAACCTCGTCGGGTACATCACGGTGTCCTCCCGATCCCCGGAAGCCCTCGCCCGCGACAAGCGGACCATCCGCGCCTCGGCCGGCAAGTCCTACCTGAAGCTGGAGTGGTGCGACCGCGAGCACCACCGCGCCTTCGTCAACACCCTGCCGTTCGCCACCGGCATCCGACGCTAGCTGGAGGGAAGTGCCGCCCATGCGAGATCCCATGTCCGCGCTGACGGACGCCTTCACCAGCTTCCTCTTCGGCAAAGTCGAAACCACGCGCCTGCCCGTACGCACCTCCACCGGGCAGGCGCAGGCCGTCTACCTGCCCACCGCCGCCCCCGGCCTCGGCGACTCCGGCGTCATCATCGGCCGCGAGGTCTACAGCGGCAAGGGCTACATCTACGACCCCTTCCAGCTGTACGGCCAGCAGCTCCCGGCACCCCACTGGCTCGTCCTCGGCGAATCCGGCAACGGCAAGTCCGCCCTGGAGAAGACCTACGTACTGCGCCAGCTCCGCTTCAAGGACCGCCAGGTCGTCGTCCTCGACGCCCAGGGCGAGGACGGCGTGGGCGAATGGAACCTCATCGCCCAGCAGCTGGGAATAACCCCCATCCGCCTGGACCCCATCGCCGCCAACGACGCCGGGATCCGCCTCAACCCCCTCGACCCGGCGATCACGACGACCGGACAGCTCGCGCTGCTCCGCACCATCATCGAAGTCGCCATGGGCCACGGCCTCGACGAGCGCGCCGGCTTCGCGCTCAAGGTCGCGCACGCCTACGTCGTCGACACGATCCGCGACCGCCAGCCGGTCCTCACCGACATCGTCGACCAACTGCGCCACCCCGAAGCCGAATCCGCCGAAGCCATGAACGTCGACATAGACGATGTCCGGGCCTGGGGCCTCGACGTGGCACTCGTCCTCGACCGCCTCGTCGACGGCGACCTGCGCGGCATGTTCGACGGCCCCACGACCGTCGGCATCGACCTCGACGCCCCGCTGATCGTCTTCGACCTCTCCCACATCGACCGCAACTCCATCGCGATGCCGATCCTCATGGCGATCGTCGGCGTCTGGCTGGAGCACACCTGGATCCGGCCCGACCGCAAGAAGCGCATCTTCCTCGTCGAAGAGGCCTGGCACATCATCAACAGCCCCTTCGTCGCCCAGCTGTTCCAGCGCCTCCTGAAGTTCGGCCGCCGCCTCGGCCTGTCCTTCGTCGCCGTCGTCCACCACCTCTCGGACGTCGTCGACGGCGCGGCCGCCCGCGAAGCCGCGGCCATCCTCAAGATGGCCTCCACGCGCACCATCTACGCCCAGAAGGCGGACGAAGCGCGCGCGACCGGCCTCGTACTCGGACTCCCCCGCTGGGCGGTCGAGATCATCCCGACCCTCACCCCCGGCATCGCCGTGTGGGACGTCAACGGCAACGTGCAGGTCGTCAAACACCTCATCACCGAGGCCGAACGCCCCCTCGTCTACACGGACCGCGCCATGACCGAGTCCTCCGCCCCCGCCCTGCTCCACGACGACATGCTCGCCGCCGAACTGGAAGCGGAGGAACGGGCCCTGTCCATCGAACGCCGCCGCGGCAACGGCGGCCCGGGTTCCGCGACCACGGTGGCCTGACCATGCACGACGCAAGACGTACGGAGCCCCGCGCGGCCGGCGGCGTACCGGACGGCCTGCTGGTCGGCCTCCTGGCCTTCCTCCTCGGCCTCGCCGTCCTGGTCTGGTCCGCCACCGGCCTCGCCGCCTTCTTCGCCAAGGGGGCCTGGCCGGACACGGTCACCTTCGCCCGTACCCCGGGAGCCGTCCGCGCCCTGATAACGCAACCGCACGACGTCGCGGGCGCCTGGCCGGACACCGACCCGGCGGCCCTGTCCGGCTGGGGCCTGTTCTGGGGCCTGTTCATCAGCCAGCTGCTGGTCTTGTTCGTGCTCATCGTCTTCGCGATCGGCGTGTTCGCCCGCACCAAGTCCCGCCGCGCCCTCGCCAAACAGGCCGCGGCGGACCACGCGGCACCGCCACGACCCCGGCATCCGGACCCCGCGGCCATCCCTGCGCCTCTCGCCGCTCCCCTCGACACGCCTCTCGCGACGCCCCTTCCCGCGCCCCTTCCCGCGCCCGCGAACTCGCCCGCACCCGCGGATCCGCAGTTCGCGGCGTCCCCGGCCGGACCGACGCCACCAGCCCCCGTACGCGCAGCGGGCCGTACGGCTCCCCCGGCGGACGAGGCCTACCGCTACGGTTTCGGCTACGCACCGGCCGCGCCGGCGACCCGGCAGCCCCGCATGGGCTACGGCGGCCCGAACGACAGGTTCCGCGCGGCGGCACGGCGCATCCAGGAGACGGAGGGCGCCTCGCTCATCGTGACCTCCTCCCCCACCCTCTGGGCCGAGACCAAGGACGCCCGGGCCAAACTGGGCCCGGTCCTCCTCTACGACCCGTCGCACCTGTGCGACACCCCGGCCCGCATGCACTGGAACCCGGCCGAGGGCTGCGCCGAGCGCGACACCGCCGCCGCCCGCGCGACCGCCCTGCTGGCCCCCGTACGCCCGCAGGCCCGTCTGGACGCGGCCGTCGCGGACACCGCGGAAACGCTCATGCGGAGCTGGCTCCAGGCGGCCGCCCTGGACGACCGCCCCTTCAAGCAGCTCCACCGCTGGACCCAGGGCAACGGGGCCCAGGAGCCGGTCCGCATCCTGCGCACCCACCCCCAGGCCGCCCCCGGCGCGGCCGGCGAGCTCGAAAGCGCCCTGACCGCCCACCCCGAACGACGCGAGCAGGCACAGCACCTGACGGCCCGTGCCCTCTCCAGCCTGACCTCGATCCACATCCGTGAGGCCTGCAACCCGAACCGAAGTGATTCCCTCGCTCTGGCTTCGTTCCTGGGCGAAGGGGGCAGCCTGTACGTGGTGGGCGAACCTCTGGAAGACCCCCGCACCCACCCGGGTGCGATGCCGTTGCTGACCGCACTCGCCGCTCACGTGGTCGAGCACGGCCGTCGCATGGCCGCACGGTCATCCCACGGTCGGCTCGACCCACCACTGTCCCTGATCCTGGACGACGTGGCGGCCGTGGCCCCCGTCCCCCAGCTCCCGGAGCTCCTGACCGACGAGACGCTCCCCCTCCTCGCCCTGTGCCGCAGCCGCGAACAGGCCCACAGCCGCTGGCCGGAGGCGGATCTCCCCTAGGCCGTCTGTTGCGCCTCCCACGTGTCCGTGTCCGCGACACACACCGAGGCGCGATGGTCGTACCACACACCGCCCTGCGGCAGGTCGTGCACCATCGCGGGGATCCCGGGCTCGAACCTCAACACCGCCAACGTCTTCCACCCGTGGGGGATGTGGTCCCAGGCGTGCCCGAACTGCTGCGTCACCGCGACCACGGTCGCGGTCACCAGCTCGACGTCACTCGGGTCGTCACGCCGGAAGCAGCACGCGAACCGCCTGCCCACGGGGACGTCTGCGTAGCAGAACCCAAGGAACACGGCCGCCTCGTTCGCGGCGAGGGGTGGCAGCGCCTGCCCGAAGGCCGCCAGTGCGGTCTCGTCGGCATGGCACTCGACGAACAGGCGTCGCTCCTCGACGGGTGCGTCCGCCTCCCTCCTCATGCGCCCGCGACGGGTCCGTCCGGCTTCGCGAAGACGTATTCCCGCTCCTTCGCGCCGGTCTCCAGCGGTATCAGCAGACCGCTCGCTTCGAACCCGTACCGCCGGTAGAAGGCCTCGGCCCTCGCGTTGTCCTCGTGCACGAACAGCCGCACCCGCTCGGTCACCGGCTCCTCCAGCGACCAAGCCCACTCCAGCGCGGCATCGAACAGCCTCTCCACGAGCCCGCTGCCCCGCTGCTCGGGCCGTACGAACACCCCGACCACGTGGCCCTGCTGCTGCTCGACGACCTCCCCGAAGAAGTCGCTACTGCCCTGCGCCTCGATGAGTACGGTCACGGACCCGACCCACCGCCCGTCGCCCGCCTCGGCGACGAGCTGCCTGGCACCGCGCCCCTCGGCAGCCCCCGCGGCACGCTGCTGCCAGTACGCGTCGTCCTGGGCGAGCGCGTTCTCCTCCGTTTCGAGAAAGGCCACGGCCGCGGCCGGATCCCTCAAGGCGGCCAACCGCAGCTCCTTGACCTTCTCCCACTCGTCGCCCCGTACGGCCCTGATCACGTAGTCATTGCTCATGGCTGGATCCTAACGACGCCCCACCGCCGGCTCACTCGCATTTCTGGCTCCGCAGCCGGCCCGGATTCGGCCGGTGAACGCAGAAAAGCCCCGCACCGGACCCGTAAAGGTCTGGTGCGGGGCTTCCGCAATGATTGTTCGGCGGCGTCCTACTCTCCCACAGGGTCCCCCCTGCAGTACCATCGGCGCTGAAAGGCTTAGCTTCCGGGTTCGGAATGTAACCGGGCGTTTCCCTAACGCTATGACCACCGAAACACTATGAAATTTGAACGCTGGTGTTTTCACAGCCGTTCGTTATTTCAGAACTAACACAGTGGACGCGAGCAACTGAGGACAAGCCCTCGGCCTATTAGTACCAGTCAGCTTCACCCGTTACCGGGCTTCCACATCTGGCCTATCAACCCAGTCGTCTACTGGGAGCCTTACCCTCTCAAGGAGGTGGGAATACTCATCTTGAAGCAGGCTTCCCGCTTAGATGCTTTCAGCGGTTATCCCTCCCGAACGTAGCCAACCAGCCATGCCCTTGGCAGGACAACTGGCACACCAGAGGTTCGTCCGTCCCGGTCCTCTCGTACTAGGGACAGCCCTTCTCAATATTCCTACGCGCACAGCGGATAGGGACCGAACTGTCTCACGACGTTCTAAACCCAGCTCGCGTACCGCTTTAATGGGCGAACAGCCCAACCCTTGGGACCGACTCCAGCCCCAGGATGCGACGAGCCGACATCGAGGTGCCAAACCATCCCGTCGATATGGACTCTTGGGGAAGATCAGCCTGTTATCCCCGGGGTACCTTTTATCCGTTGAGCGACGGCGCTTCCACAAGCCACCGCCGGATCACTAGTCCCGACTTTCGTCCCTGCTCGACCCGTCGGTCTCACAGTCAAGCTCCCTTGTGCACTTACACTCAACACCTGATTGCCAACCAGGCTGAGGGAACCTTTGGGCGCCTCCGTTACCCTTTGGGAGGCAACCGCCCCAGTTAAACTACCCATCAGACACTGTCCCTGATCCGGATCACGGACCGAGGTTAGACATCCAGCACGACCAGAGTGGTATTTCAACGGCGACTCCACAACCACTGGCGTGGCTGCTTCAAAGTCTCCCACCTATCCTACACAAGCCGAACCGAACACCAATATCAAACTGTAGTAAAGGTCCCGGGGTCTTTCCGTCCTGCTGCGCGAAACGAGCATCTTTACTCGTAGTGCAATTTCACCGGGCCTATGGTTGAGACAGTCGAGAAGTCGTTACGCCATTCGTGCAGGTCGGAACTTACCCGACAAGGAATTTCGCTACCTTAGGATGGTTATAGTTACCACCGCCGTTTACTGGCGCTTAAGTTCTCAGCTTCGCACACCCGAAAGTGCACTAACCGGTCCCCTTAACGTTCCAGCACCGGGCAGGCGTCAGTCCGTATACATCGCCTTACGGCTTCGCACGGACCTGTGTTTTTAGTAAACAGTCGCTTCTCGCTGGTCTCTGCGGCCACCCCCAGCTCACGGAGCAAGTCCGATCACCAGTGATGGCCCCCTTCTCCCGAAGTTACGGGGGCATTTTGCCGAGTTCCTTAACCATAGTTCACCCGAACGCCTCGGTATTCTCTACCTGACCACCTGAGTCGGTTTAGGGTACGGGCCGCCATGAAACTCGCTAGAGGCTTTTCTCGACAGCATAGGATCATCCACTTCACCACAATCGGCTCGGCATCAGGTCTCAGCCTTAATGAGGGACGGATTTGCCTACCCCTCGGCCTACACCCTTACCCCGGGACAACCACCGCCCGGGCTGGACTACCTTCCTGCGTCACCCCATCGCTTACCTACTACAAGTCTGGTTCGTCGGCTCCACCACTTTCCTTTCCCCGAAGGGTCCGGAACGGCTTCACGGACTTAGCATCGCCTGATTCGATATTGGGCGTTTCAAAGCGGGTACCGGAATATCAACCGGTTGTCCATCGACTACGCCTGTCGGCCTCGCCTTAGGTCCCGACTTACCCTGGGCAGATCAGCTTGACCCAGGAACCCTTAGTCAATCGGCGCACACGTTTCTCACGTGTGTATCGCTACTCATGCCTGCATTCTCACTCGTGAACCGTCCACAACTAGCTTCCGCTGCTGCTTCACCCGGCACACGACGCTCCCCTACCCATCACAGCGGGCGTTGGCCCTATTGCTGCAATGACACGACTTCGGCGGTACGCTTGAGCCCCGCTACATTGTCGGCGCGGAATCACTTGACCAGTGAGCTATTACGCACTCTTTCAAGGGTGGCTGCTTCTAAGCCAACCTCCTGGTTGTCTCTGCGACTCCACATCCTTTCCCACTTAGCGTACGCTTAGGGGCCTTAGTCGATGCTCTGGGCTGTTTCCCTCTCGACCATGGAGCTTATCCCCCACAGTCTCACTGCCGTGCTCTCACTTACCGGCATTCGGAGTTTGGCTAAGGTCAGTAACCCGGTAGGGCCCATCGCCTATCCAGTGCTCTACCTCCGGCAAGAAACACACGACGCTGCACCTAAATGCATTTCGGGGAGAACCAGCTATCACGGAGTTTGATTGGCCTTTCACCCCTAACCACAGGTCATCCCCCAGGTTTTCAACCCTGGTGGGTTCGGTCCTCCACGAAGTCTTACCTCCGCTTCAACCTGCCCATGGCTAGATCACTCCGCTTCGGGTCTAGAGCGTGCAACTCAATCGCCCTATTCGGACTCGCTTTCGCTACGGCTTCCCCACACGGGTTAACCTCGCTACACACCGCTAACTCGCAGGCTCATTCTTCAAAAGGCACGCAGTCACGACCGTTGTTCCGAAGAACAACGGCGACGCTCCCACGGCTTGTAGGCACACGGTTTCAGGTACTATTTCACTCCGCTCCCGCGGTACTTTTCACCATTCCCTCACGGTACTATCCGCTATCGGTCACCAGGGAATATTTAGGCTTAGCGGGTGGTCCCGCCAGATTCACACGGGATTTCTCGGGCCCCGTGCTACTTGGGAGATGAGCAAGCAAGCCGCTGATGTTTCGTCTACGGGGGTCTTACCCTCTACGCCGGACCTTTCGCATGTCCTTCGACTACATCAACGGTTTCTGACTCGCCGACCGGCCGGCAGACCGGTCAAGCTCATTCCCACAACCCCGCATGCGCAACCCCTGCCGGGTATCACACGCATACGGTTTGGCCTCATCCGGTTTCGCTCGCCACTACTCCCGGAATCACGGTTGTTTTCTCTTCCTGAGGGTACTGAGATGTTTCACTTCCCCTCGTTCCCTCCACACTGCCTATGTGTTCAGCAGTGGGTGACAGCCCATGACGACTGCCGGGTTTCCCCATTCGGACACCCCCGGATCAAAGCTCAGTTGGCAGCTCCCCGGGGCCTATCGCGGCCTCTCACGTCCTTCATCGGTTCCTGGTGCCAAGGCATCCACCGTGCGCCCTTAAAAACTTGGCCACAGATGCTCGCGTCCACTGTGTAGTTCTCAAACAACGACCAGCCACCCATCACCCCACCAGACAAGCTGGCGAGTTCACTGGGGCCGGCACTGAAGATCAACCTTACGGCCGTACCTTCAGGACCCAACAACGTGCCAGGCACGATCCCTCATCAGTGAGTCACTTTCCACGCCGAAGCAGTACTCGTGATCCATCCGAAGAACCGTGCCAACTAATCAACGTTCCACCCATGAGCTGACCGTGCAGAACGTTTGTCTGCAATCGGTACTGTGCTCCTTAGAAAGGAGGTGATCCAGCCGCACCTTCCGGTACGGCTACCTTGTTACGACTTCGTCCCAATCGCCAGTCCCACCTTCGACAGCTCCCTCCCTTACGGGTTGGGCCACCGGCTTCGGGTGTTACCGACTTTCGTGACGTGACGGGCGGTGTGTACAAGGCCCGGGAACGTATTCACCGCAGCAATGCTGATCTGCGATTACTAGCAACTCCGACTTCATGGGGTCGAGTTGCAGACCCCAATCCGAACTGAGACCGGCTTTTTGAGATTCGCTCCACCTCACGGTATCGCAGCTCATTGTACCGGCCATTGTAGCACGTGTGCAGCCCAAGACATAAGGGGCATGATGACTTGACGTCGTCCCCACCTTCCTCCGAGTTGACCCCGGCGGTCTCCTGTGAGTCCCCATCACCCCGAAGGGCATGCTGGCAACACAGGACAAGGGTTGCGCTCGTTGCGGGACTTAACCCAACATCTCACGACACGAGCTGACGACAGCCATGCACCACCTGTATACCGACCACAAGGGGGCACTATCTCTAATGCTTTCCGGTATATGTCAAGCCTTGGTAAGGTTCTTCGCGTTGCGTCGAATTAAGCCACATGCTCCGCTGCTTGTGCGGGCCCCCGTCAATTCCTTTGAGTTTTAGCCTTGCGGCCGTACTCCCCAGGCGGGGAACTTAATGCGTTAGCTGCGGCACCGACGACGTGGAATGTCGCCAACACCTAGTTCCCAACGTTTACGGCGTGGACTACCAGGGTATCTAATCCTGTTCGCTCCCCACGCTTTCGCTCCTCAGCGTCAGTAATGGCCCAGAGATCCGCCTTCGCCACCGGTGTTCCTCCTGATATCTGCGCATTTCACCGCTACACCAGGAATTCCGATCTCCCCTACCACACTCTAGCTAGCCCGTATCGAATGCAGACCCGAGGTTAAGCCTCGGGCTTTCACATCCGACGTGACAAGCCGCCTACGAGCTCTTTACGCCCAATAATTCCGGACAACGCTTGCGCCCTACGTATTACCGCGGCTGCTGGCACGTAGTTAGCCGGCGCTTCTTCTGCAGGTACCGTCACTTTCGCTTCTTCCCTGCTGAAAGAGGTTTACAACCCGAAGGCCGTCATCCCTCACGCGGCGTCGCTGCATCAGGCTTTCGCCCATTGTGCAATATTCCCCACTGCTGCCTCCCGTAGGAGTCTGGGCCGTGTCTCAGTCCCAGTGTGGCCGGTCGCCCTCTCAGGCCGGCTACCCGTCGTCGCCTTGGTGGGCCATTACCCCACCAACAAGCTGATAGGCCGCGGGCTCATCCTTCACCGCCGGAGCTTTCAACCCCCGCCCATGCAGGCAGGAGTGGTATCCGGTATTAGACCCCGTTTCCAGGGCTTGTCCCAGAGTGAAGGGCAGATTGCCCACGTGTTACTCACCCGTTCGCCACTAATCCACCCCGAAGGGCTTCATCGTTCGACTTGCATGTGTTAAGCACGCCGCCAGCGTTCGTCCTGAGCCAGGATCAAACTCTCCATGAATGTTTACCCGTAATCGGGTGCACACATCACTTAGAGCGGGCACGTCATGTCGGAATATGACCGACGCGCCACAACGTCCTCGCTGTGTTGTTGCCTGCAAGTGCTCCACAAGGAAGCCTTACAGGTCTTTTTCAAAGGAACCTCATCCACCGAAGTGGACGGGGTATCAACTTCTGGCGTTGATTTTTGGCACGCTGTTGAGTTCTCAAGGAACGGACGCTTCCTTTGTACTCACCCTCTCGGGCTTTCCTCCGGGCTTTCGTTCTGTGTTCTTGCGTTTCCGACTCTATCAGACTCTTTCGTGTCCGACTTCCTCGGTGCTTTCCAGGTTCTGCGCTTTCGCGCTTTCCCTTTCCGGCGATTCCGACTCTATCAGAAGTTCTCCACCGGATTTACCGGCTTCGATTCCCGAATGAAGAGTCGAGTCCCCGCGCCGAATTGCATTCCTTGCGGGGTGGTGCTGCCGAGCTTGTCCAGCTCCAGGCAACTGCTCAACCCTACAACCGTGTCCAGGCAGAGTCAAAACGGGGCCGGACCAGGGGCCCGCGGGTCGAGGCGTACGTGCAGATGGCCGTCGAGGGGGTACAGGGGTGGCGCCGCCGGCAGGGTCGCGGCGTACTCGTAGTGGCTCTTCCGTGCCACGCCGCAGGATGCGAGGTTGTCCACCTGGTGCAGGAGTTCGATGCGTGCCAGGCCCTCGGCCCGGAACGCATCGAAGGCCCAGGTGGTGAGAGCCTCCAGGGCTCGGGAGGCCACGCCCCGTCCCCGGGCGTGCGCCGCCGTCCAGTACCCGACCTCGGCGGACGGCCCGTCCGGCGTCACTCGCTTGAGGACCACGTGGCCAGCCAACTTCCGCGAAGCCTGCTCCGGGTGCATTTCGTGGACGGCGAAGGCGAACGAGTCCCCCGCCAGCCGTCCCTGTTGCCGGGCCTGCACCCAGTGCAGCCCCTCGGCCTCGCTGTCGACCGGTTCGCTCGTCCACCGGCGAAGCGTCGGATCCCGGTACGCCTCGACGAGGGCGCCGACATCCTCCCTACACCACGGTCGGAGAACCAGCGCGCTCCCAACAGCCGTCGCCGGCGACTCAAGCCCCACGGGCTCCTGGCCCCTCATCGAGGCATCCCGGCACGGACGGCCTGGACGGCCTGGACCGCCCAGTCGAGGACCGGCGTCAGACTCTCCGGCGCCTCCCAGCCGTTGATCACGGCCAGCAGCCGGAAGTACTGCTCTCTACGCGGATCGTTCATCCTCTCCAGCCTGCTCACCAGCCGGCCGCGGAGCTCCATGTCGTCCGGCAGGCCGAGGAGTCGCGCGTAATGGGCTGTGAGCGTGGACGCGATCTCCGCTCCCCGGGACGATGTCGGCCCGATGCGGGCTGCCACGGCTGGGGCGACCTCGCCGCAGACCGTCGCGGCGAGATCCCGTTTCGGCACCGTGGCCTCGCCCGGGCCGCGCTCGGCAGCCTGGTCCTCCGCCATGCGCCGCACCGTCGCGCGGAAGTCCGGATCCTGCGCGAGCTCGGCCAGCTCCACCCACGCCTGGACCTGTTCCGCCTCCGGATCGTCTGGCAGCTCCGGAGTCATGGAGCGCGTGATCCCCGCCCGCGAGGCGTCCGCTTCCAGATCGCCGAAGACGGCCTCCAGGAACCCGCCGACCAGCCTCTGGCGTTCCTCCTCCGACAACCTGGCCAGCTTGTGCAAGAGATGCATCTCCTCAGGGGTGGATCCGCGCTGCGCCACTGCCGTCAGCACGGCACGCCGCATCCGCAGGATGCGTATCTGGACGTCGAGGGCCTCGGCGTGCGCCGCGGCGACACCGGGAAGCAGCAGCTCCCGGTCGATCACCTTCCCGACGGTCTCCAGGTCGAGCCCGAGCTCACGGAGGGACCGTACGAGGTCAAGGCGTGCCACGGCGTCGAGGTCGTAGAGGCGGTAGCCGCCAGGACTACGGCCGACGGGCACCACGAGTCCGTGGTCGGAGTAGAACCGGATGGTTTTGACCGTGACACCGGTGAGCCGAGCCAGGTCGCCGATCCGATAGAGGGGTGCGCCGTCCATGCGCCTACCTTGCAGTCTCCTCCCACGGGAGACTCAAGTACGTCCGTCCCCGGGCATCGGCGGGCTTTCAAAGGTTGACCCGCTTCAGGTAGACCCGGCGGCGGTGCGGGATCGTCTGGTACCAGAGCATCAGGTGCTCGTCTTCGTACGTACGGAGCCGCATGGGGTGCGGGTCCTCGTAGAGGCTGCCGTCCTTGGGGTCGATCGCCATCGCCGCCAGGTCGGTCAGGCCGTCCATCACGGCGCTGACAAGGTGCTGTTGCTCCGCGGGCATGTCGCCGAGCACCCACAGCCGGCCGGGATCGCATTCCCAGGCCCAGCCGCTGTCGTTCTCGACGCCTTCGCCCCTCGGAGTCACTGACCGATCTCGCGCTGGGCCTCGGCCAGGATGCGGCTGCTGGTCTCCATCGCGGCCCGGAACTCCGGCTCCGTAGCGGCGGGGTCTCCCGCGACACGTTCCGCCTCGTGGAGGGCCGCCGCCCGCGCCGGCCAGCGGTGGATCGCCACGTGCGTGGCCCACTTG
Source organism: Streptomyces sp. NBC_00190 (assembly GCF_036203305.1). Classification (GTDB taxonomy): domain Bacteria; phylum Actinomycetota; class Actinomycetes; order Streptomycetales; family Streptomycetaceae; genus Streptomyces. The sequence continues at coordinate 3,862,389 of NZ_CP108131.1, forward strand.
ATCAGGAAGAACCGCAGCGGGTTGATGGCACCCGTCTCCGCGGCACGGTCGAACGCCTCGTTGCATTCCTTGTCGAGCACGGCCAGGCTGGCCATGTCGATGCGGCGCACGGCGTCCCGCAGGGCTTCCCGCGTCATGGCCGGCTGGGGAATGAGGGGCCCGTCGTCTTCCAGCTGCTGTGCTGTCATCGCGTCCTCCAGGGGAACGCGGCCAGGATACCCAGCCGGCTCGTATCCGGCCGGTGAACGCAGAAAAGCCCCGCACCGGACCCGTGAAGGTCTGGTGCGGGGCTTCCGCAATGATTGTTCGGCGGCGTCCTACTCTCCCACAGGGTCCCCCCTGCAGTACCATCGGCGCTGAAAGGCTTAGCTTCCGGGTTCGGAATGTAACCGGGCGTTTCCCTAACGCTATGACCACCGAAACACTATGAAATTTGAACGCTGGTGTTTTCACAGCCGTTCGTTATTTCAGAACTAACACAGTGGACGCGAGCAACTGAGGACAAGCCCTCGGCCTATTAGTACCAGTCAGCTTCACCCGTTACCGGGCTTCCACATCTGGCCTATCAACCCAGTCGTCTACTGGGAGCCTTACCCTCTCAAGGAGGTGGGAATACTCATCTTGAAGCAGGCTTCCCGCTTAGATGCTTTCAGCGGTTATCCCTCCCGAACGTAGCCAACCAGCCATGCCCTTGGCAGGACAACTGGCACACCAGAGGTTCGTCCGTCCCGGTCCTCTCGTACTAGGGACAGCCCTTCTCAATATTCCTACGCGCACAGCGGATAGGGACCGAACTGTCTCACGACGTTCTAAACCCAGCTCGCGTACCGCTTTAATGGGCGAACAGCCCAACCCTTGGGACCGACTCCAGCCCCAGGATGCGACGAGCCGACATCGAGGTGCCAAACCATCCCGTCGATATGGACTCTTGGGGAAGATCAGCCTGTTATCCCCGGGGTACCTTTTATCCGTTGAGCGACGGCGCTTCCACAAGCCACCGCCGGATCACTAGTCCCGACTTTCGTCCCTGCTCGACCCGTCGGTCTCACAGTCAAGCTCCCTTGTGCACTTACACTCAACACCTGATTGCCAACCAGGCTGAGGGAACCTTTGGGCGCCTCCGTTACCCTTTGGGAGGCAACCGCCCCAGTTAAACTACCCATCAGACACTGTCCCTGATCCGGATCACGGACCGAGGTTAGACATCCAGCACGACCAGAGTGGTATTTCAACGGCGACTCCACAACCACTGGCGTGGCTGCTTCAAAGTCTCCCACCTATCCTACACAAGCCGAACCGAACACCAATATCAAACTGTAGTAAAGGTCCCGGGGTCTTTCCGTCCTGCTGCGCGAAACGAGCATCTTTACTCGTAGTGCAATTTCACCGGGCCTATGGTTGAGACAGTCGAGAAGTCGTTACGCCATTCGTGCAGGTCGGAACTTACCCGACAAGGAATTTCGCTACCTTAGGATGGTTATAGTTACCACCGCCGTTTACTGGCGCTTAAGTTCTCAGCTTCGCACACCCGAAAGTGCACTAACCGGTCCCCTTAACGTTCCAGCACCGGGCAGGCGTCAGTCCGTATACATCGCCTTACGGCTTCGCACGGACCTGTGTTTTTAGTAAACAGTCGCTTCTCGCTGGTCTCTGCGGCCACCCCCAGCTCACGGAGCAAGTCCGATCACCAGTGATGGCCCCCTTCTCCCGAAGTTACGGGGGCATTTTGCCGAGTTCCTTAACCATAGTTCACCCGAACGCCTCGGTATTCTCTACCTGACCACCTGAGTCGGTTTAGGGTACGGGCCGCCATGAAACTCGCTAGAGGCTTTTCTCGACAGCATAGGATCATCCACTTCACCACAATCGGCTCGGCATCAGGTCTCAGCCTTAATGAGGGACGGATTTGCCTACCCCTCGGCCTACACCCTTACCCCGGGACAACCACCGCCCGGGCTGGACTACCTTCCTGCGTCACCCCATCGCTTACCTACTACAAGTCTGGTTCGTCGGCTCCACCACTTTCCTTTCCCCGAAGGGTCCGGAACGGCTTCACGGACTTAGCATCGCCTGATTCGATATTGGGCGTTTCAAAGCGGGTACCGGAATATCAACCGGTTGTCCATCGACTACGCCTGTCGGCCTCGCCTTAGGTCCCGACTTACCCTGGGCAGATCAGCTTGACCCAGGAACCCTTAGTCAATCGGCGCACACGTTTCTCACGTGTGTATCGCTACTCATGCCTGCATTCTCACTCGTGAACCGTCCACAACTAGCTTCCGCTGCTGCTTCACCCGGCACACGACGCTCCCCTACCCATCACAGCGGGCGTTGGCCCTATTGCTGCAATGACACGACTTCGGCGGTACGCTTGAGCCCCGCTACATTGTCGGCGCGGAATCACTTGACCAGTGAGCTATTACGCACTCTTTCAAGGGTGGCTGCTTCTAAGCCAACCTCCTGGTTGTCTCTGCGACTCCACATCCTTTCCCACTTAGCGTACGCTTAGGGGCCTTAGTCGATGCTCTGGGCTGTTTCCCTCTCGACCATGGAGCTTATCCCCCACAGTCTCACTGCCGTGCTCTCACTTACCGGCATTCGGAGTTTGGCTAAGGTCAGTAACCCGGTAGGGCCCATCGCCTATCCAGTGCTCTACCTCCGGCAAGAAACACACGACGCTGCACCTAAATGCATTTCGGGGAGAACCAGCTATCACGGAGTTTGATTGGCCTTTCACCCCTAACCACAGGTCATCCCCCAGGTTTTCAACCCTGGTGGGTTCGGTCCTCCACGAAGTCTTACCTCCGCTTCAACCTGCCCATGGCTAGATCACTCCGCTTCGGGTCTAGAGCGTGCAACTCAATCGCCCTATTCGGACTCGCTTTCGCTACGGCTTCCCCACACGGGTTAACCTCGCTACACACCGCTAACTCGCAGGCTCATTCTTCAAAAGGCACGCAGTCACGACCGTTGTTCCGAAGAACAACGGCGACGCTCCCACGGCTTGTAGGCACACGGTTTCAGGTACTATTTCACTCCGCTCCCGCGGTACTTTTCACCATTCCCTCACGGTACTATCCGCTATCGGTCACCAGGGAATATTTAGGCTTAGCGGGTGGTCCCGCCAGATTCACACGGGATTTCTCGGGCCCCGTGCTACTTGGGAGATGAGCAAGCAAGCCGCTGATGTTTCGTCTACAGGGGTCTTACCCTCTACGCCGGACCTTTCGCATGTCCTTCGACTACATCAACGGTTTCTGACTCGCCGACCGGCCGGCAGACCGGTCAAGCTCATTCCCACAACCCCGCATGCGCAACCCCTGCCGGGTATCACACGCATACGGTTTGGCCTCATCCGGTTTCGCTCGCCACTACTCCCGGAATCACGGTTGTTTTCTCTTCCTGAGGGTACTGAGATGTTTCACTTCCCCTCGTTCCCTCCACACTGCCTATGTGTTCAGCAGTGGGTGACAGCCCATGACGACTGCCGGGTTTCCCCATTCGGACACCCCCGGATCAAAGCTCAGTTGGCAGCTCCCCGGGGCCTATCGCGGCCTCTCACGTCCTTCATCGGTTCCTGGTGCCAAGGCATCCACCGTGCGCCCTTAAAAACTTGGCCACAGATGCTCGCGTCCACTGTGTAGTTCTCAAACAACGACCAGCCACCCATCACCCCACCAGACAAGCTGGCGAGTTCACTGGGGCCGGCACTGAAGATCAACCTTACGGCCGTACCTTCAGGACCCAACAACGTGCCAGGCACGATCCCGTCCACTGTCACTGTGTTCCACGCCGAAGCAGTACTTACAGGAAGTTTCAGAAACCGTGCCAACTAATCAACGTTCCACCCATGAGCTGACCGTGCAGAACGTTTGTCTGCAATCGGTACTGTGCTCCTTAGAAAGGAGGTGATCCAGCCGCACCTTCCGGTACGGCTACCTTGTTACGACTTCGTCCCAATCGCCAGTCCCACCTTCGACAGCTCCCTCCCTTACGGGTTGGGCCACCGGCTTCGGGTGTTACCGACTTTCGTGACGTGACGGGCGGTGTGTACAAGGCCCGGGAACGTATTCACCGCAGCAATGCTGATCTGCGATTACTAGCAACTCCGACTTCATGGGGTCGAGTTGCAGACCCCAATCCGAACTGAGACCGGCTTTTTGAGATTCGCTCCACCTCACGGTATCGCAGCTCATTGTACCGGCCATTGTAGCACGTGTGCAGCCCAAGACATAAGGGGCATGATGACTTGACGTCGTCCCCACCTTCCTCCGAGTTGACCCCGGCGGTCTCCTGTGAGTCCCCATCACCCCGAAGGGCATGCTGGCAACACAGGACAAGGGTTGCGCTCGTTGCGGGACTTAACCCAACATCTCACGACACGAGCTGACGACAGCCATGCACCACCTGTATACCGACCACAAGGGGGCACTATCTCTAATGCTTTCCGGTATATGTCAAGCCTTGGTAAGGTTCTTCGCGTTGCGTCGAATTAAGCCACATGCTCCGCTGCTTGTGCGGGCCCCCGTCAATTCCTTTGAGTTTTAGCCTTGCGGCCGTACTCCCCAGGCGGGGAACTTAATGCGTTAGCTGCGGCACCGACGACGTGGAATGTCGCCAACACCTAGTTCCCAACGTTTACGGCGTGGACTACCAGGGTATCTAATCCTGTTCGCTCCCCACGCTTTCGCTCCTCAGCGTCAGTAATGGCCCAGAGATCCGCCTTCGCCACCGGTGTTCCTCCTGATATCTGCGCATTTCACCGCTACACCAGGAATTCCGATCTCCCCTACCACACTCTAGCTAGCCCGTATCGAATGCAGACCCGAGGTTAAGCCTCGGGCTTTCACATCCGACGTGACAAGCCGCCTACGAGCTCTTTACGCCCAATAATTCCGGACAACGCTTGCGCCCTACGTATTACCGCGGCTGCTGGCACGTAGTTAGCCGGCGCTTCTTCTGCAGGTACCGTCACTTTCGCTTCTTCCCTGCTGAAAGAGGTTTACAACCCGAAGGCCGTCATCCCTCACGCGGCGTCGCTGCATCAGGCTTTCGCCCATTGTGCAATATTCCCCACTGCTGCCTCCCGTAGGAGTCTGGGCCGTGTCTCAGTCCCAGTGTGGCCGGTCGCCCTCTCAGGCCGGCTACCCGTCGTCGCCTTGGTGGGCCATTACCCCACCAACAAGCTGATAGGCCGCGGGCTCATCCTTCACCGCCGGAGCTTTCAACCCCCGCCCATGCAGGCAGGAGTGGTATCCGGTATTAGACCCCGTTTCCAGGGCTTGTCCCAGAGTGAAGGGCAGATTGCCCACGTGTTACTCACCCGTTCGCCACTAATCCACCCCGAAGGGCTTCATCGTTCGACTTGCATGTGTTAAGCACGCCGCCAGCGTTCGTCCTGAGCCAGGATCAAACTCTCCATGAATGTTTACCCGTAATCGGGTGCACACATCACTTAGAGCGGGCACGTCATGTCGGAATATGACCGACGCGCCACAACGTCCTCGCTGTGTTGTTGCCTGCAAGTGCTCCACGAGGAAGCCTCACAGGTCTTTTTCAAAGGAACCTCATCCACCGAAGTGGACGGGGTATCAACTTCTGGCGTTGATTTTTGGCACGCTGTTGAGTTCTCAAGGAACGGACGCTTCCTTTGTACTCACCCTCTCGGGCTTTCCTCCGGGCTTTCGTTCTGTGTTCTTGCGTTTCCGACTCTATCAGACTCTTTCGTGCCTGACCCCCAGTCAGCGGGGTTTGTCTTCCGGGCTGTTGGGCCCTTCCGACTCCCGAACTCTAGTGGATTTCCCCGGCGATTCATAATCGGCCTTCGGAAATGAATTCGGGCATGCCGAATTCGTTCCCAGTGGGAGATCGTGCTGAGTTGGGTGCCGCTACGAGGCGGCGGGATTCGTTGTCGCCAAAACCTTCCGGCTCTGGGACAACTCGAAGAACCTTACGGATCCCCGGGGGCTGTGTCAACTTGGGTGGTCAGCTAGGGGACTGGAGGTCTTCCACGCGGTCCAGCAGCCGCGTCAGCATGTCGCCCAGCACCCCGCGCTCCGCTGTGGAGAGGTCCTGGAGGAGGTCCTCCTCGAAGACCGTGGCCGCGCGCATCGCGTCTAGCCACTTGCTGCGGCCCTCGTCGGTGAGCTCCACGATCACGCGGACCCGGTTGGACTCGTCGCGCTCGCGGGTGACCAGTCCTTCCGCCGTCATGCGGTCGATCCGGTGGGTCATCGCCGCCGGCGTGAGGCCCAGCTGCTTCGCGAGTTCGCTCGGGCCCATCCGGTACGGGGCTCCGGAGATGACGAGGGCCTTGAGGACCTCCCACTCCGCGTTGCTGATGCCCAGGGCCGCGGTCTGGCGTCCGTACGCGACGTTCATGCGGCGGTTCAGGCGGCTCAGCGCCGACACCACCTTCTCGACCTGCGGGTCGAGGTCCTGGAACTCGCGCTGATAGACGGCGATCTGCTCATCGAGGCTCGGTTCGTGGACGGGCGTAGTGCCGTCGGGGGTGTCACCCATGGGTCGAAGTATCGCACGAACCCGTTGGCGTCTAACTCCTTCGATGTGTAGAGTTAAACATCGAAGTTTAGGTATGAAGTTCTGAAGTCTTCAGTCTTCGGCTCTCAAAGGCAGGTGAGAAGTGACCAAGGTGATGGGCGCTGCGATGCGGCGGATCCAGGCCGGGAACGCGCTGACCGCGTTCGGCATCGGTTTCACGGTTCCGTTCCTCTACATCTATGTGGCGCAGGTGCGAGGTCTGGGCTCCATGGCCGCCACGACTGCGTTCGTGGCGTTCGCCCTGGGGGCCCTTGTCGCGTTGCCCCTCACCGGTCGGGTCATCGACCGACGTGGTCCGGTCCCCGTGGTCATCGGTGCGGCCGTCGCCGCTTCGGTGGGCGCGCTCTCCCTCGGGCTCTCCACCGGCATCGTGCCGATCCTGCTGTCGGCCCTGACGCTCGGCGCCGGGCAGGCCGTGATGCAGCCGGCCCTCGCCACGATGATCGTGTGGTGCTCCACGCCGTCCACCCGGACGCGTGCCTTCGCCATGCAGTTCTTCATGCAGAACCTGGGCCTGGGCATCGGCGGTCTCATCGGCGGCCAGATCGTCGACGAGAGCCGGCCCGGCAGCTTCTCCCTGCTGTTCGGCATCGAGGCCGTGATGTTCCTGGTGCTGGCGGGGATCATCCTCACCGTGCGCCTGCCGCGCGTGCCGAGCATCAAGGACGCCGTACCGAAGGACCCGTCCCAGGCCGGCGGCGGCGCGTGGAAGCGGCTGCTGCGGCACAAGGCCATGGTGCAGTTGTGCGTCCTGGGCTTCGTCCTCTTCTTCGCCTGCTACGGACAGTTCGAGTCGGGTCTGGCCGCCTTCGGTACCGAGGCCGCCGGGATCTCCCCCTCGACGCTGGGCTTCGCACTCGCCGCCAACACCGGTGCGATCGTCGTGGCGCAGTTCGTCGTGCTGAGGCTGGTCGAGAAGCGCCGCCGGTCCCGGGTGATCGCGCTGGTCGGGCTGATCTGGACCGTGGCGTGGGTCATCGCCGGGTTCTCGGGGCTGGGGCACGGCAGCGCGATGATGGCCGCCGCCGCGTTCATCACCACGTACGCGCTCTTCGGCATCGGCGAGGCCATGCTGTCGCCGACCCTGGCACCGCTGGTGGCAGACCTGGCTCCGGAGGGCTCCGTGGGCCAGTACAACTCGGCCTTCGCGCTGGTCAAGCAGATGGCGCTGGCGCTGGGGCCGCTCGGAGTACCGCTGGGTGCGGGCGTTCCGATGCTCTACATCGGGACCTTCCTGCTCGTGTCGCTCGGTATCTCCTGGCTCGCGCTGCGGCTCGGCAAGCAGCTGAGCCCGGTGCAGGACAACCCGTCGTCGGTGAGCAGGGTCGTGGCCCAGGGGCCTGCGGCCGCGTCGGCCAAGGTCTCCGAGCCCGTGGGCGTGTAAGTAGTACGGATACGCGGAAGGCCCCGGTCCTGTGGACCGGGGCCTTCCGTCCATCCCGGCTACTTCTCCGGCAGCGCGAACTCGCACCACACGGCCTTGCCGCCGCCCGGCGTGCGGCGGGAGCCCCAGGACGAGGCGATGGTGGCGACGATCGAGATGCCGCGGCCGGTCTCGTCGGCCGGTTCGGCGCGGCGGCGGCGCGGGAGGTGGTCGTCCCCGTCGGTGACCTCGATGATCAGTCGGCGGTCGGTGCGGCGCAGCCGCAGGCGCATGGGCGGGGTGCCGTGCTGGAGGGAGTTCGCGACGAGCTCGCTCGCGGCCAGTACGCCGAGGTCGCACAGCTCGACCGGGAAGCGCCAGGAGGCGAGGACTCCCTGGGCGAAGGCGCGGGCGCGCGGGGCGGCCTCGATGCCACCGAGGAGTTCCAGGGCGGCGTTGTGGAAGAGCTCGGCGTCGGCGCCGGTGCGGGCGGGCTGCTGGAGGACCATCACGGCGACGTCGTCGTCGTGGTCGGCGTCCACGCCGAGGGCGCGCATCAGGCGGTCGCAGATGACGGCCGGGGTGCCCTGGGCACCGGAGAGGGCGCGCTCCAGGGCGGCGACGCCTTCGTCGATGTCCTCGCCGCGGCGCTCGACCAGGCCGTCGGTGTAGAGGACGGCGGTGGAGCCGGGGCCCAGGGCGATGGTGCCGGAGGTGTGGAGCCAGCCGCCGGTGCCGAGCGGCGGGCCGGTGGGGTCGGCGGCTCTGCGGACGGTGCCGTCCTCGTCGCGGACCAGGATCGGGAGGTGGCCGGCGGAGGCGTACGCGAGCAGGCCCTCGTTGGGGTCGTGGACGGCGTAGACGCAGGTGGCGATCTGGCTGGCGTCGATCTCGGCGGCGAGGCCGTCGAGGAGCTGGAGCACCTCGTGCGGGGGCAGGTCGAGGCGCGCGTACGCGCGGACGGCCGTACGGAGCTGGCCCATGACGGCGGCGGCGCGGACCCCGCGGCCCATGACGTCGCCGATGACGAGGGCGGTGCGGCCGGCGCCGAGGGTGATGACGTCGTACCAGTCGCCGCCGACGGCCGCCTCGGTGCCGCCGGGCTGGTAAGTGGCGGCGACGCGCAGGTCGTCGGGCTGTTCGAGTTCCTGCGGGAGGAGGGAGCGCTGGAGGGTGACGGCGGCCTCGCGCTGACGGCGCTCGCTCGCGCGCAGGCGTTCGACGGCCTCGGCGTGGTCGGTGACGTCGGCGAGGTGGATCAGGATCCCGGTGTGGTCGGGGTCCGGGTCGGGGTCCCGCCCGGGGGCCGACCGGGGGAACTCCACCGGGGTGCAGGTGACGGTGTACGAGCTGGTGCCGCCGGGTGTCGTGCGGTTCTTGGCGGTACGGGGCCGGCCACTGCGCTGGACCTGGTCGAGGAGGGGGAGCAGGCCGAGCTCGCCGAGCTCGGGAAGGGCCTCGTGGGCGGGGTCGCCGGGCGTGCGGGCACCGAAGCCGGCGGTGTAGGCGTCGTTGACGTAGGCGACGCGGTGCTCGGGTCCGTGGACGAGGGCGACCAGGGCCGGCAGCCGGCCGAGGACCTCGCGCACGGAGAGCTCGTCGGGGGTGGGCAACGCGGCGACGACGCCCGTACGCGGCACGGGGGCGACGGCCGGGGTGGTGCCGGATCCGCTGCCGGTGCCGCAGACCGTGGGGTCGGCGGGGCTGCCGTCCGCGGCGGGCGCGGGCCGCTCGGTTCCGGGGTCGGCGCGGCCGCCGCGGGCTGCCGGGACGGAGCCTTCACCCCGCTTGGCCTGGGCGGCGGCGTGTTCGGTCCGGGCGGCGGCGCGGCGCTGCGTTCCGGGAAACCGGGCGCTCCAGCGCGTGAAGTTCACTGCGTTCAAGCCTCGTGGTGTCGCAAGTGGTCGCTGTGTCGCTGGTGGTCGGTCACTGACGGGACGTTGTCACTCTGTGCAGGTGTGAGCCCACCTATGGTCACACGTCCAGTGTGGCCGACCGCACTGACAACGTCAGCCCTGGCTGTCCTGCGGGGGGTTGGGGGCGGGGTTCGGCGGGGGTTCCTTGGGGCCGCCTCCTGCGGCGAGTTCGAATTCTGCCCTGGGGTGTTCGAGTGAGCCTAGGGAGACGATCTCCCGCTTGAAAAGACCGGAGAGGGTCCATTCGGCGAGAACGCGCATCTTGCGGTTGAACGTGGGGACGCGGCTGAGGTGGTATGTGCGGTGCATGAGCCAGGCCGGGTAGCCCTTGAGCTTGCGGCCGTAGATGTGTGCGACGCCCTTGTGGAGGCCGAGGGAGGCGACGGAGCCGACGTACTTGTGGGCGTACTCGGTGAGGACTTCGTCGCGCAGGGCGGCGATGAGGTTGTCGGCGAGGACCTTGGCCTGGCGGACCGCGTGCTGGGCGTTGGGGGCGCATTCGCGGCCCGGCTGCGCCGCGGTGATGTCGGGGACGGCCGCCGCGTCGCCGGCGGCCCAGGCATGCTCGACGCCCTCGACGGTGAGGAAGGATGTGCAGGCCAGGCGGCCGCGCTCGTTCTTCGGCAAGTCGGAGGCGGTCAGGATCGGGTGCGGTTTGACTCCTGCGGTCCACACGACGGTGCGGGTGGGGAAGCGCGCGCCGTCGCTGAGGACGGCGACGCGGTTCTCGCAGGATTCGAGCCGGGTCTCCAGGCGGACGTCGATGCCCCGGCGGCGCAGTTCGCGGACCGTGTAGACGCCCATCTCGGGGCCGACCTCGGGGAGGATCCGGTCGCTGGCCTCGACCAGGACCCACTTCATGTCCTCGGCCTTGACGTTGTGGTAGTACCGCGCGGCGTAGCGGGCCATGTCCTCCAGTTCGGCGAGGGCTTCGACGCCCGCGTAGCCGCCGCCGACGAAGACGAAGGTGAGGGCGGCGTCGCGGATGGCGGGGTCGCGGGTGGAGGAGGCGATGTCCATCTGTTCGATGACGTGGTTGCGCAGGCCGATGGCCTCTTCCACGGTCTTGAATCCGATGGCGTAGTCGGCGAGTCCCGGGATGGGGAGGGTGCGGGAGATGGAGCCGGGGGCGAGCACGAGTTCGTCGTACTCGATCTCGACGGGGCCGGCGCCTTCCTCCTCGGTGGCGAGGGTGGTGACGGTCGCCGTCCGTTTGGCGTGGTCGATGCGCTGGGCCTCGCCGATGACGATGCGGCACTTGCCGAGGACCCGGCGGAGCGGGACCACGACGTGGCGGGGGGAGATCGAGCCCGCGGCTGCTTCGGGGAGGAAGGGCTGGTAGGTCATGTAGGGCTCGGGGGTGACCACCGTGACCTCGGCTTCGTCGGCTCTCAGCTTTCTCTGGAGCCTGAGCGATGTGTACATGCCGACGTAGCCGCCGCCGACGACCAGGATGCGGGTGCGGGGCGGGGTACCGGGGTCCGTGCCTCGGGAGTTAGCAGCCTTCACCATCCCATGACGCAACGTGGCCGGGAGTTTGTCCACAGCCCCGACAGATTGTGTGACCGGAGGTAGTGCTGGGACGGGGTCGAAGGGGACCTTGGAGAGAGGTGGAGATTCGCAGGTCAGAGCGCGCGTAAGGGGTGATTCCGAGGAGGTGTAACGGAAAAGTGGGGGTGAATGCTCCGATCGGGCGGTGCTCCGTCCGGGGCTGCCCCTTCTGAATTGACTCTGGCTCAACTATGTTCGTATCTCGTCGAGGAGTAAGACCGGGCCACCTGACCGTGGCCCCCTCGACGTGAAGGCGGGGAGTGTCTCCGGGGGGAGACAAATGATTACCGGGGGAAACATATGAACATTTCCGATTTCCATGGTTCTGCGACCGCACTCTCGGTCGAGACCAACGGTCGCGGTCTCGCGGGCGGCACCACGCACGGCGTGGGGCGGTCCACGCCGCTGCGCGTCGACGCCCAGCGCAATCTGGAGCACGTCCTGCGCGCGGCCCGCGAGGTCTTCGGCGAACTGGGATACGGGGCCCCGATGGAAGACGTGGCGCGACGCGCGCGCGTCGGCGTCGGCACGGTGTACCGGCGCTTCCCGAGCAAGGACGTCCTGGTCCGCCGAATAGCGGAGGAAGAGACCGCCCGGCTGACCGAGCAGGCCAAGGCCGCGCTGGGCCAGGAGGAGGAGCCGTGGCAGGCGCTGTCGCGCTTCCTGCGCACCTCCGTGGCCTCGGGTGCCGGGCGGCTGCTGCCTCCGCAGGTGCTCCGGGTGGGCTCGGCGGTCGAGGACGGCGTCGAGGAGTCCGGGGCGGCGCGGGTTCCGCACCAGCGCCAGGCCGTCTCGGCGAGCGGGGCTCCCGAGCTGCGCGTCGTGGGCGCCCGTCCGGCGATCGAGGACGAGCCGTCGGACGACTCGGGTGCCGGTGCGCTGCTGGAGGTCGTCGGCCGGCTGGTGGACCGTGCCCGGGAGGCCGGTGAGCTGCGGACCGACGTCACGGTGGCCGATGTGCTGCTCGTGATCGCCACCGCGGCGCCCGCGCTGCCCGACCCGGCGCAGCAGGCGGCGGCTTCGACCCGGCTGCTCGACATCCTGCTCGAAGGGCTGCGGTCCCGCACGGTGTGATTCCGGGTGGCAGTGCGGGATTTCACCGGACTGTCCCCGGATGGGTGGCTGGTGTGCAAAAGGGTTCGACGCGTGGCACCCGTGTGACACGCTTGATCGGTGTACCGGTTGAGTGTGTCGTGCGGGGGCTTCCGCGATGAGCGTTGACGGGCGGGAAGGGCCACTCGGTGGTACCGGTGGCGAGGCCGAAACGGACAGCCTGCCCGCACGCCAGGTACCCGCCCAGCGCGAACCGCGGGGCCGGCACCGCGCCTCGGCCGGCACCGGAGCCGAACTTCCCCCGTCCGACGGGGACCTGATCGCCCGGATGCGGGGTGGCGACGACGGCGCGTACGAGGAACTGTTCCGTCGGCACGCCGATTCCGTACGCCGCTACGCGCGGTCCTGCTGCCGGGACGCGCACACTGCCGACGACCTGACCGCCGAGGTGTTCGCGCGGACGCTGCAGGCGGTACGGGGCGGAGCCGGGCCGGACCAATCGGTACGGGCCTACCTGCTGACCACCGTGCGCAGGGTCGCCGCGGCCTGGACGAAGACCGCGAGGCGGGAGCATCTCGTCGAGGACTTCGCCGTCTTCGCCGAGCGGGCGGCTACAGGTACGGAGGGCGGGGCCGGGCTGTCCCGCCTGTCGGGCCTGTCCGGGGACGACACCCTCGAACTGGGCGCGGACGTCCGGGCGATGCACGAGGCCGAGCAGTCCCTCGCCATGCAGGCCTTCCGGAGTCTGCCCGAGCGGTGGCAGGCCGTGCTGTGGCACACCACCGTGGAGGAGGCCTCGCCGAGCGCGATCGCGCCGCTGTTCGGGCTGAGCGCCAACGCGACGGCGGTGCTGGCCAGTCGCGCCCGTGAGGGGCTCAAGCAGGCTTATCTGCAGGCCCATGTGAGTTCGGCGCTGAGTGCGGGCGGCGACTGCGCACGGTACGCGGACCGGCTGGGCGCCTACGCGCGCGGCGGGCTGCGGATGCGGGCGGAGCGGGGGCTGCGGGGGCACCTGGAGGAGTGCGCGAAGTGCCGGCTGGCCGCCGGGGAGCTCCGGGACGTCAACGCGGGCATTCCCGCGCTGCTTCCGGTCGCCGTCATCGGGTGGTTCGCCGCCGGGTACGCGGCCAAGGCCGCGGGGGTGGTGGCCGGTGGTGCCGTCGCCGCGGGTGGAGCCGGGGTCGCCGCGGCCGCCGTCGGCGGGTCGACCGCGGGGGCCGGGGCTGCCGGGGCCGGGACTGCGGGCGCCGGGGCTGCCGGTGGGGCCGCTGGGGCGGGCGCTGCCGGTGGTGCGGGGGCCGCGGGCGGGGCTGCCGGTGGGGCCGGTACGGGGTCCGGGGTCGGCGGCGCCGTGGCCGCCGAGGGGCTGGGGCTGTCGGCCAAGGCCGCCATCGCCGCCGGGATCGCGGTCGCCGCGGCCGCCGGTGTGGTGTTCGCACTGTCCGGGGACGACACCGCACCGCAAGCCCAGGCGAAGCCCGTGCCGGGCGTGGCGGCTCCGGTGGTGCCCGACGCGCCCGCCTCGCCCGCTCCGCCCGAGCCGGAGCCGAGCCCGCCCGGGGCGGAGCCGCCGCCCGCGCGGGGCTCCGTACCTCCGCCGAGTCCGGCGCCCGCCACGCCCGCCACGCCTGCCGCGCCCGCGCCCGCTCGGCCCTCGCCGTCGCCGTCTCCCTCGCCCAGCGAGGAGAAGCCCTCGCCGACCCCGGCTCCGAGCCGGACCTCGGCGAAGCCCACCCCCGCACCGGTGCCTCCGCCGACGCCGCCGCAGGGGTTCCAGCTGGCCCGGCTCGGCCAGTCGGCGTACGGGGACCACAGCGGCCCGGAGCTCCAGACCTGGCGCAGCAGCTGGGTGTGGCAGCGCTGGGGCCTGGAGGTGGGCGACCGGCGGTTCGGGCAGGGGATCACCGTGAACTCCCGTTCGTCCGTGGAGATCACCCTCAACCGGCAGTGCACGGCCTTCTCGGCGCGGGCCGGGGTGGACGGGCTGTCGCTGCTCACCGACGGCACGGTGCGGTTCTCCGTGTACGCCGACGGGCAGCGGCTGTGGCGGTCGGGCGCGCTCGGCTACGAGGACCCTGCCGCCGCCGTCGACGTCCCGCTGGCCGGGCGCAAGACGCTGCGGCTGGTGGTGGAGCAGGCCGGCCAGGGCAGTCTGCCGTCCCTGGCGAGCTGGGCCGACGCCGTGATCAGCTGCCGGTGAGGAGGGTGACGACCTCGGCCGGGGAGAGTGCGGCGCCCACCGCTTCCTCCTCCTTGTAGCGGTCGGGGCCCAGCACGGCGCGGGTGTCGTCCGGGAGTGCGTCGACGGCGGCCTGTTCCGGGACCGAGCGCGGGTGGCCCGCGCGCCAGGCGGTGGCCGCCGCGAGCAGCCGTACGGCCTCCGCGGCGCGGTCGGCGGCGGCCAGCAGCACGGCCGCGGTCTCGGTGAGCGAGGCCAGGACGCGCTCGGCGCAGTGCGCGGCGACGGCGACGGCCAGGGCCGGCCCGAGCTTGGCGAGGCCGGCCTCCGGGCCGTGTTCGCCGGCGGTGAGGACGGCTTCGATGTTGTCGAGCCCGGCGGTGAGCTGCGGGGGCACCGTGATCTTGCCGGCCGCGGTCCGGGCGCGTTCGCAGGCGGAGCGGGCCCCGCCGCTGTCCCCGCGTACGAGGGCGAGCAGCGCGGTGAGGAGGCCGCCGTAGGCCTGGATGTCGTAGATGCCGCCGTGCGCGTACTGTTCGGCTTCGCCGTGGGCCTGCGCCACCAGGCGCTCGGACTCGTCGAAGTTCCCGGCGCAGAAGGCGCCCTCCGCGAGGCGGGCGAGGGCGAAGGGCGCCTCGGTGTGGGCGCCGACCTCGCGGGCCAGGCGCAGGCACTCCTCGTACTCGGCGCGGGCCTGGTCGTAGCGGCCGCGGGAGAGCGCCACCTCGCCGGCGGCGCTGGCGACCTGGCCGCGGGTCCAGCGGTCACCGACCCGGCGGGCGATCTCGTGCAGTTCGGCGAGGTCGGTGTCGACGGCGGGCAGGCCTCCGGTGATGTCGATGGCCACATGGGTGCGGAGCATGAGGGTGACGCCCAGCTCCCAGTCGCCGCCGTGGCGGCGGCAGTTGGCGACGGTCATCTCCAGCCCGGCGCGGAAGTCGATGGTGCCGCCGGTGAGGAAGGACGTCATCGGCCAGAGCATGCCGGGGAACCGGGCAGCCTCGGGGCCGCCGGCCGCGAACACCCGCTGCATCTCGGCGGCGAGCGCGACGTTCTGCGGGGTGCCGAACTCCTCGGGCGAGCGGCCGTCGCCGAGCAGGATGAGGTGCAGGAGCCGCAGGCGCATGAAACGCCAGTACTCGGGCGTGCCCTCGGGCTGCTCGGCGGAGGTGACGGCCAGGACGCGCTCGGCCCATTCGGCGCCCTCGGTGCGGTAGTTGCGCAGCCACCAGAACCAGCCGAGGGCGAGCGCGAGGCGCTGGGCGCACCCGGTGGCCCCGGCAGCGGCGGTGGTGTGGAGGAGCGCGGCGCGGAGGTTGTCGAGCTCGGTCTCGACGCGGCGGATCCAGGGGAGCTGGGCGGCGGACCGCAGGAGGGGTTCCGCCTCCTCGGCGAGGGACAGGAAGTGCGCGGCGTGGCGGTGGGCGGCGGCGGCGCGGTCGGCGGGGTGCGCGTCCGCGCGCTCGGCGGCGTACTCGTGGATGGTCTCCAGCATCCGGTAGCGCATGCCGTCGCCGGGCTCGGGGCCCGGTTCGGCCAGGACGAGGGACTTGTCGACGAGGGAGCCCAGGACGTGGGGGACGTCGGGGCCGCGGCCGTCGGCGTCGGCGTCTCGGTCTCCGTCGGCGTCTCCGTCGGCGCAGACGGCTTCGGCGGCCGGCAGGTCGCAGCCGCCGGCGAAGACGGACAGGCGGCGCAGCACCGCCCGCTCCGGCTCGTCGAGCAGGTCCCAGGACCAGTCGACGACGGCGCGCAGGGTCTGCTGTCGCGGCAGGAGGGTCCGGGCGCCGCTGGTCAGGAGCCGGAAGCGGTCGTCGAGGCGGTCGGCGATCTGGCGCGGGGTGAGCAGCCGCAGCCGGGCCGCGGCCAGCTCGATCGCGAGCGGGAGACCGTCGAGGCGGGCGCAGATCTCGGCGACGGCCTCCGGGTCCGCGGCGGGGGTGAAACCGGGACGGACGGCGGCGGCGCGGTCGGCGAAGAGCCGGTGCGCGGGGTCGGGCGGGAGCGGGTCGACGGGCCGGACGGTTTCACCGGGCACGCCGAGGGGTTCGCGACTGGTGGCCAGGATCCGGACACCGGGGCAGTGGGTGAGGATCTCCTCGGCCAGCCCGGCGGCGGCGCCGATGACGTGTTCGCAGTTGTCGAGGACGAGGAGCAGGCGGCGCTGCGCGCAGTGCTCGACGAGTTGGGCGGTGGGGTCGTCGGCGGTGGTCTTCTCACGGCCGACCAGGGTGTTCTCGCGCAGGCCCAGGGCGCTGAGGACGGCGCCGGGTACGGCCGCGGGGTGGTCGAGGCGGGCGAGCTCGACGAGCCAGCCGGGTTCGGGATGGGCCCAGGCCGCGTGCTCGGCGAGCCGGGTCTTTCCGGATCCGCCCGGTCCGGTGAGGGTGATGAGGCGCAGGCGGGCCAGGTCGGTGTGCAGGGAGGCGAGTTCGGGCTCGCGGCCTACGAAGGAGGTGAGGCGGGGGCGGAGGTTGCCGGCGGGCACCTGCGGCGCGGGCCGGAGCAGCTCCGCGTGCAGGGCGGTGAGTTCGGGCCCGGGGTCGGTGCCGAGACCGTCGGCGAGGGCGCGGCGGGTGCGCTCGTACGCGGCGAGGGCGTCGGCGGGGCGGCCGGCCGCGCGCAGGGCGCGGAGCTGCTGGGCGCGCAGGGGCTCGTCGTACGGGCGCTCCTGGATCAGCGCCTCGATCTCCGGGAGGAGGGACGCCGGGTCGGCGGAGCCGCTGCGGAGCTCGGCATCGATCCGGTCGCGGACGGCGGCGGTGCGGTGCGCTTCGGGGGCGGCCGCGTGGGCGGCGCGGGCGGGCTCGGGCAGGTCGGCGAGGGCCGGTCCGCGCCACAGGGCCAGGGCGGTGCGCAGGGTGTCGGCGGCGGCAGCGGGGTCGGTGGCGAGCTGTCGGCCGCCTTGGGCGGCGAGCCGGGTGAACCGGTGCAGGTCGATGTCCTCGCGGGCGGCGGCGAGGCGGTAGCCGCCGACGGGGTCGGCGTGGACGGAGTCCCGGCCGCCGAGGGCGCGGCGGAGCCGCGCGACGAGCGCCTGGAGGGCGGCGGGGGCGTCGTGGGGCGGATCGTCGCCCCAGACCTCGTCGACGAGGTCGGTTACGGAGGCCCGGCCGCCGCCGCGGAGGGCGAGGGCGGCGAGGAGAGCGCGCAGGCGGGCGCCTCCGACGGGGAGGGGGGCGCCGGTCTCGTCGCGCGCCTCGGTGGCGCCAAGTATGAGATACCGCACCGGCCAATTCTGCCTGGTCCGGCGGCGGGTGGCAGCGATTTCCCGGCCGGTGCGCGTGGCCCGGGTCCGCCGGTACGGGGCCGCGCCTGATCGGAGGCACGCGGCCGGGGCCCGTGGAACCGGCCGCGGGCGGAGGCGGCCGGAGTCCGGGGCGGCGAGGCGCGGTGTCAGGAGCCGCTGCGCAGCGGGCGGGGAGCCCCTCCGGGGCCGAGCCGCGCGAGCGGCGCGTCGAGGGGCGGAGCCGGGACCGCGCGGCGGCGGGCCGTGGACGTGCCGGTCCAGCAGGTGCCGCGGCGGGCCAGGAGGCGGTGCAGCCACAGCTCCATCGAGACGAGTTCCGCCAGCCCGTCCAGCGGGACCGGGCGGCCGTCCGCCGCGTCGAGCAGGGCCTGTTGGACGACGCGGGCGTCGATCAGCCCAGCGTCCGCCAGCAGCGGCGAGGCGAACAGCGACAGCAGCTCGGTCAGGGCCGCCCGCAGCCCCAGCCGGGTGGCCGTCTCATTGGGGGCGTGGGCCGTGACACCCCAGCCCGGCGGGAGTTCCCGTACACCGGCCGAGGACAGGACGCTGCGCAGGATCGCGGCCCGGGCCCCGGGCTGGACGCGCAGGGATTCGGGGAGGGCGCGGGCGGCCCGTACGACCTGGTTGTCCAGGAAGGGGGCGTGCAGGCGCTGGCTGCGGACCTCCACGGCCTGCTCGAAGACCCGGTGGTCCGCGGCGTGGCGGGCGAGCAGCGCGCGGGCGCGGGCCTCCCCCGGCCGCAGCGACAGCGGAGGGCGGCCGGCGGCGGCCGTGAGACGGATCGATACTTCCGCCAGTGCCTCGCCCGTCAGCCAGCCCGCCGCCGGTCCCGGCCGGGACCAGGTCAGGGCGGCGAGGGAAGCGTCCACCGGACCGGAGACGCGATCGGTGACCCCGCCCTCGCGGAGTCTGGCCGCGGCGGCCTCCATGCCCGTGCGGTACGGCGTACGGGCGAGTCTGCGGGCTGCGGAGTACACGGTCAGCGGCACCAGCAGGGACTCCCCGGAAGCTCCGGAGGCGGAGGCCGAACGGGCCAGGGCGGCCACCGGGCGCAGGAGGTGGCGGCGGCGGCGGTCCATCAGGAGGTCGGCCATGCGGGCCGGGTGCGCGTCGAGGACCTGGCGGGCGCCGTGGCCGGTGAAGTGGTCGGCCGAGCCGGCGGCCAGCCGGCGCCGCTCGCGGGCGGCGAAGACGAGGGACGGTCCGGGTTCGTCGGTGAGCGGGCCGTCGAGTTCGGCGTACGGGAGGGCTTCCTCGGCGGCGGCCACCACGACGTGGTGCAGGCGGGGGTCGGCCGCGATGGCCCGGGCCCGCTCCAGTTCCGGTTCGCGGCCCTGCGGGGTGGCCAGGTCGTTGAAGGTGACCGCCAGCAGCCGGGCCCCGCCCTGGCCGGCGAGGCTGCCCGGGGCTCCGGGCAGGCCGGCCGCGAGCAGGGCCAGGGTCGCGGAGGCGCTGCCGCCGGAGAGGTCGGCGCCCACCCCCGGGGCCGGGGCGCCGCGGGCCGCGCGCCGGTCGGCGGGGCCCATGCCGGGCACGGGGCCGGGATCGTACGGCGGCAACGTGTCGGGGGCATGGCGGGGCGCCGTGAGCCGGGCGCGCACGGCATCCACCAAAGCTTCCCGTACGCCCTCCACCGCGCGCTCGGGTTCGGACTCGGGGGCGGCCACCGCGAGCGAGGCGACCGCCTCGTAGCCGGTGATCTCGCGGGAGCCCTCGCGCAGGATGAGCGCGTGCCCGGGCGGGATGCGGCGGACACCGGCGTACGGTGTGCCGTCGCCCAGTGCCTCCGGGCTGTCGGGGCAGGCCAACAGGGCGGCGAGATGACCGATGTCGAGCTGCGCCTCGATGAGGTCGGCGAGCGGGAGGGCGGCGGTGGCGTACGCCGTGCCGCTGGCCCAGGGGGTGTAGAAGACGGGCCGCGCGCCCGCGAGGTCGCCGACGACGGTGATCCGGCGGCCGGCCTGGACGACGGCGGTGTAGCTGCCGGGCCACTGGGTGAGGTGGCGCAGGGCCCCGCCGCGGGCGGCGTAGAGCGCGCGGCGCAGTTCGGCGTCGGTCGCGCCGCAGCAGCCGAGGACGGCGAGCCGGGTGAAGGGATCGGCCGGGTCCGCGGTGAGGGTGCGGATCTCGTCGGGGCGCCAGTCGCCGACGGCCCAGAGCGGGTCGGGGTCGCCCCAGAGCAGTTGGGCGCCGACGGGGTGGACGGTGCGCTCGGCGTCCACGCCGGGATCGCCCGGGTGGGCGGCGTCCGCGATGCCACCGTGCAGGGGCGCGCCGCCCTCGTCGTAGCCGCCTTGTCCGTAACCGCCCTGGCCGAAGACGCGGCCGGCCGTGCCGAAGCTCGCGGCGATACTGCTCCAACCCACCAACCAGCGCACCGCCGCCTCCCCAGCCTGTGGGCACATGACCGGGGCACGGGCAGCACGGTCGGCGCTGAGGGCGCGGCCGGCGGGACCCCGGATGGCTCGGGTCCATGCTGCCACGGGAGAGGCGTGCGAGAGGGTCAAAGGGGGCGCGCATGCAAACGAACACGCCCCCGCCACGCGGTATTTGGCGTTCCGTTCCACTCGCCCCATAGGTCACTTTCGGCCATTCTTCGGCCGTACTGAGAGCCGCCGGAGGCCATCGGCCGCCGGTGCGCGGGCGCGGTACGGGAGGCGGAATCCACCCCCCGGACCGTCCCGCCACCCGCGGGGATTGAGGTGGCGGCATCCCCCGGCCCGCCCGATCCGCGCAGCGGGCCGACCCACGCACCGCACATCGAATCGCCGGGCCCCCCGACCGGCCAGAGCGCACGGGCGGGCGCACGGCCACACGGACGGAGCACGCGATGACACGTGCGCCCCGAGCACAGGTCCGGACCGGACTGTGCAAACGGACAACAATCCCGCCATACGGAAGTCGGGGCCTTAACGCTTGGGAGGCGGGGAACTACGCTGGGTTTACGAAATGCCGGGCGCCTATGCCCCGGCGGCGTATGCGTTCCGCGTGTGACGAGGGGTGGCGCATGTCCAGGGAGCTCCGCGAGCCCAATGAGAAGCTCGGCGCCGTCCTCGCCCTCGCGGGCATCAGCAACGCCGGGCTGGCCCGGCGGGTCAACGACCTCGGCGCGCAGCGCGGCCTGACGCTTCGGTACGACAAGACGTCGGTGGCCCGGTGGGTGTCGAAGGGGATGGTGCCGCAGGGCGCCGCCCCGCATCTGATCGCGGCCGCCATCGGCGCGAAGCTGGGGCGGCCCGTGCCCCTGCACGAGATCGGCCTGGCGGACGCGGACCCCGCGCCCGAGGTCGGCCTGGCCTTCCCGCGTGACGTGGGCGCGTCGGTGCGGTCGGCTACCGACCTCTACCGGCTCGACCTGGCGGGCCGGCGCGGCGGTGGCGGGATCTGGCAGTCGCTCGCCGGTTCGTTCTCGGTGGCGGCGTACGCGACGCCCGTCTCGCGCTGGCTGATATCTCCCGCCGACGGTTCGGTGGCACGCGAGCCGACGGTCCCCGGCACATCGGTCCAGACCCCCTCGGCTCAGACGCCCACGGGCCTGGCGCCCACGGCTCACGACGCGCCGCCGCACGACGCACCGGTGGTCGGCCCCGCGACCGGCCCGACGACAGGGCCCGTGACGGGGGCGGCGGGCAGTCTGCCCGCTCCGCCGTCCACCGTTGTGCCCGCCCAGACCGGCCCCGAAACGCTGCGCGACCACGTCCAGCGCGTGGGCCACAGCGACGTGACGAAGCTGCGCGAGGCCGCCGAGGACGCCCGCCGCTGGGACTCCAAGTACGGCGGAGGGGACTGGCGTTCGTCGATGGTGCCCGAGTGCCTGCGGGTGGACGCGACGCCCCTGCTGCTCGGCTCCTACAGCGACGAGGTGGGCCGCGCCCTGTTCGGCGCGACTGCCGAACTGACCCGGCTCGCCGGATGGATGGCCTTCGACACCGGCCAGCAGGAGGCGGCCCAGCGCTACTACATCCAGGCGCTGCGCCTCTCCCGCGCGGCCGCGGACGTACCCCTCGGCGGTTACGTGCTGGCCTCGATGTCCCTGCAGGCGACCTACCGGGACTTCCCGGACGAGGGCGTGGACCTCGCGCAGGCGGCCGTCGAACGCAACCGGGGCCTGGCCACGGCCCGCACCATGAGCTTCTTCCGCCTCGTCGAGGCCCGGGCGCACGCGAAGGCGGGCGACTCGGCCGCCGCGGGCGCCGCGCTGCGGGCGGCCGAGGGCTGGCTCGAACGCGCCCGGGACGGCGATCCGGACCCGACCTGGCTCGGTTTCTACTCGTACGACCGTTTCGCGGCGGATGCGGCAGAATGCTACCGGGACCTCAAACTGCCGCGGCAGGTCCGGCGCTTCACCGAGCAGGCCCTGTCCCGGCCCACCGAGGAGTACGTACGGTCGCACGGGCTGCGCCTGGTGGTGAGCGCGGTCGCCGAGCTGGAGTCGGGCAACCTCGACGCGGCCTGCGCGGCAGGCACCCGGGCGGTCGAGGTGGCGGGCCGGATCTCCTCGGCGCGGACGACCGAATACGTGCGGGACCTGCTGCACCGCCTGGAACCGTACGGGGACGAGCCGCGCGTCGCGGAGCTGCGCGAGCGGGCCCGGCCGCTGCTGGTGGCGCCGGCGTAGGGCCTGTCCGGCCGCGTTGTCGGTGGCGGGGTGCAGTATGCAGGGGTGGGAGGTGTCGGCGTGGGCGGTGGCGTGGACTGCGATGTGCTGGTGATCGGCGGCGGAATCGTCGGCCTGTCGACGGCGCACGCCCTGTCGCGCCTGGCCCCCGGGACCCGGGTGGTGGTCCTGGAGAAGGAGACCGGTCCGGCCCGGCACCAGACGGGCCGCAACAGCGGGGTGATCCACAGCGGCATCTACTACCGCCCCGGATCGCTCAAGGCGCGCTTCGCGGTGCGCGGCGCCGCCGAGATGGTCAAGTTCTGCGCGGAACACGGGATCGCGCACGAGGTGACGGGCAAGCTGATCGTCGCCACCGGGCGCGAGGAGCTGCCGCGGCTGCACGCCCTGGTCCAGCGGGGCCGGGAGAACGGCATTGCGGTGCGCGAGCTGGGCCCGGCCCAGATCGCGGAGTACGAACCGCAGGTGCGGGGCCTGGCCGCGATCCACGTGGCCAGCACCGGCATCGCGGACTTCGGCGAAGTGACCGCCCAGCTCGCGGAGTCCTCGGGCGCCGAGATCGTCTACGGCGGCGCGGTGGACCTGATCTCCCGCCGCCCCTCCGCCGTGGCGGTGCGCACCACCTCCGGCCTGGTGGTCCGGGCCCGGGTCCTGGTGAACTGCGCGGGCCTGCAGTGCGACCGGATCGCCCGCCTGGCCGGTGACGACCCCGGGATGCGGATCATCCCGTTCCGCGGCGAGTACTACGACCTGGCCCGCCCCGAGCTGGTCCGCGGGCTGGTCTACCCGGTCCCCGACCCGGCCTTCCCCTTCCTCGGGGTCCACCTGACCCGGGGCATCGGGGGCGGCGTCCACGTCGGCCCCAACGCCGTGCCCGCCCTGGCCCGCGAGGGGTACGCCTGGTCCACGGTCCGGCCGCGCGACATCGGCTCCGAGCTGTCCTGGCCGGGATCCTGGCGGATGGCCGCGCGGCACTGGCGGTACGGGGCCGGTGAGATCCACCGCTCGCTGTCGAAGCAGGCCTTTACCCGGGCGGTACGCCGCCTGCTGCCGGCCGTCACCCCCGCCGATCTGAGACCCGCCGCGGCCGGGGTCCGCGCACAGGCCGTCCTGCGGGACGGGACCTTGGTGGATGACTTCCTGATCCGGGACGCCCCGCGGACGGTGCACGTCCTCAACGCCCCGTCGCCGGCCGCGACCGCCTCGCTCCCGATCGGCCGCGAGATCGCCACCCGCGCCCTGGCCACCCTGCGCACCTCCTGACCGGGTCCCCGCCGTGCGCCACGGGGCGGCCCGGCGCAGCCGAGACCCGACCCCGGCCCCCGTCGTAGAATCAGCGCATTGTGTCTGAGTCCCGAAACCCCCAGCCGCCCAGCCTCCCGGACGCCGCTCCGGAGGCGACCTCGTACGTGCCTCCCAAGTGGCGGACCGAGCCCCGGTTCCCCGACGGGCCGTCGCCGGACCCGGCCGGCTCGCACCACGAGCGGCGCATCCGGAGCTTCCAGCCCCGGCGCAGCAGGGTCACCACCGGCCAGGGCGAAGCCCTGAAGCGCCTGTGGGGCACCTGGGGCCTCGACATCGACGGCCACGAGGTCATCGACCTGGAGGCCCTCTTCGGCGGCCTCCCCGTCGTCCTGGAGATCGGCTTCGGCATGGGCGAGGCCACCGCGCAGATGGCCGCCGCCGACCCCGCCACCGGCATCCTCGCCGCCGACGTGCACACCCCCGGCCAGGGCAACCTCCTCGCCCTCGCGGAGCGCGGCGGCATGACCAACGTCCGCGTGGCCAACGGCGATGCGATCATCCTGCTGCGCGAGATGCTGCCGCCC
Organism: Streptomyces sp. NBC_00190; assembly: GCF_036203305.1. Classification (GTDB taxonomy): domain Bacteria; phylum Actinomycetota; class Actinomycetes; order Streptomycetales; family Streptomycetaceae; genus Streptomyces. The sequence continues at coordinate 3,886,709 of NZ_CP108131.1, forward strand.
GACTCGCTCGCCGGGATCCGCGTCTACTTCCCGGACCCGTGGCCCAAGGCCCGCCACCACAAGCGCCGGCTGATCCAGCCCGAGTTCCTCACCCTGGCCGCGACCCGCCTGGCCCCCGGGGCCGTGCTGCACTGCGCGACCGACTGGGAGCCGTACGCCGAGCAGATGCTCGAAGTCCTCACCGCCCACCCGGACTTCGAGAACACGCAGAGCCACGGCGGCTACTCCCCGCGCCCCGACTTCCGTCCGCTCACCCGCTTCGAGGGCCAAGGCCTCGACAAGGGCCATGTCGTACACGACTTGCTCTTCCGTCGCACCGAGAACTGACAACGTCACTCCACGTGTCGGAACGACTCGGTAGGGTCATCATGTGTTCCGAGCGCTCCGCCCTCAGCTCGCCCGGCTCGCACGCCCGTCGGGCACGGTCCGCGTGTGCGTGCTCGTCGTCCTGCTCGCCGGCACGGGGATCGCGATCCTCGAACTCGTACGGGAACAGACGGGCACAGCAGGCTTCTTCGTAGGCCTCGGCCTGGCCCTGCTACCGGTGGCGCCCCTCATGGCGGCCTTCCGGTGGGTCGGCCGGGCCGCGCCCGCGCCCTGGCTCCAGCTGCTGTTCTGCTTCGGCTGGGGCGCCTGCACGGCCGCGCTGATCGCCATACTGGCCAACAGCTTCGCCACCGAGTGGATAGCCGCGGCCACGGCCGACCCCGCCGATGCCGACGCCCTCGGCTCGGTGGCGATCGCCCCCGTGGTGGAGGAGTGTGCCAAGGCGGCGGCCCTGCTCCTCGTCTTCGTCTTCCGCAGACGGCATTTCACCGGCCCCGCCGACGGCTTCGTGGTGGCCGGCTTCACCGCCACCGGCTTCGCCTTCACCGAGAACATCCTCTACCTGGGCAACGCCTTCGGTGAGGACGTGGCCGAAGGCACCGGCGTCCTGGACTCGGTGACGGCGGCGACGTTCTTCGTACGGGTGGTGCTGTCGCCGTTCGCGCATCCGCTGTTCACCGTGCTCACCGGGCTCGGTTTCGGCGCGGCCGCGGTCAGCGCCCGCCGGGTGCGCAGGATCGGTTTGCCGCTGCTCGGCCTGGCGCTCGCCATGACCATGCACGCGCTGTGGAACAGCGCCTCCCAGTTCGGGGAGTCCGGGTTCTACGTGGTCTACGGCTGCGTGATGGTCCCGGCGTTCGGGGTGCTGCTGTGGCTGGCGGTCCGGATAAGGCGACGCCGGTTGCGGGCCGTCGCCGGGGAGCTCGCGCTGTACGCGGCCGCCGGCTGGCTCGGTCCGGCCGAGGTCCCGGCCCTGGCCTCGATGCCGGCCCGGTCGCTGGCCCGCAGCCTGGCCCGGCGCAGCGGTGGCCGGGCCGCCGGGCGGGCGGTCGCCCTGTACGAGGCGGACGCGGCGGCCCTGGCGCTGCTGCGCAACCGGGCGCGCCGGGGCGGCCCGGTGCGCGAGCCGGATTTCGCCGGCCGGGAGCGGGAGCTGCTCCGCAGCCTCTGGCAGCGCCGGGCGACGGCGGGCCCCGCGCTGGCCCGGGCGGCGGTCATGGAGGAGCTGCTTCCGCCCTGGTTCGACCCGCTGGACCGCGGGCCGTACCGCGGCGCCGCACCCGCCGAGGCGCTGGCCGGCGTACCGGCGCCCAGGCCGTCTCCGTCGCCTAGACGTCAAGGCCCTTGGAGGTCAGCCACGGCAGCGGGTCGATCGTCGAGCCGCCCTTGCGGACTTCCAGGTGGAGATGGGGTCCGGTGACGTTGCCGGTGGCGCCGACGCGGCCGATGGTCTCGCCGGGAGCGACCGTGCCGGAGGTCACCGACATCGAGGAGAGGTGGCAGTACCAGACCTCCGTACCGTCATCCAGCTGCAGCACGATCCGGTAGCCGTACGCGCCGGACCAGCCGGCCGAGGCGATCTTCCCGGCGGCCACGGCCTTGGCCGGGGTGCCGGTGGGAGCGGCGAAGTCGAGGCCCGTGTGGTAGCCGGAGGACCACATGGAGCCGGAGTCGCCGTAGTGCGAGGTGAGGGTGTAGGCGGAGGTGGGCAGGGAGTAGCTCCCGGCCAGTTTGGCGACGCGCTCCTGCTCGGCCTTGGCCTCGGCGGCCTTCCGGGCCTCCTCGGCCTCCTGCGCCGCCTTCGCCTCGGCCTGCGCCGCAGCTTCCTCGGCCACCTTGCGCGCGGCGTCCACCTTGGCCTTGGCCTCCTGGGCGGCGGTCTCGCGGGCGGCCCGCTCGGCCTCCGCCTGCGCCTGCGCCGCCGCGGCGGCGTGCTGGGAGTCGGCCTGCTGGAGGATGCGGTTGCGCAGCACCTCACCGGCGTCCGCGCTCCGGTCGGACTGCTGGGGGATGATCCCGTTCCTCGCGGCCGCCCCGGCCGCCTCCCCGGAAGCGTCCTCCGCCTGGCGGACGTCGTCCGCGGTGAACCCGCCGTCGGCGCCGTCGGGCATCAGGTCGGGCAGCGACGGCAGGGATATCGCGACTTGGGGGCGGTCCTGCGCGGTGGCGATGCCGCCCGCGCCGACCGCCGCGATGACACCGACGCCCAGCACGGTGGAGCTGCGCGCGAGTCCGCCGCGCTGCTTGGCCACCCGGTGCTTGCCGCGGACCGGACGGACCGAATCCTCGGTGGGATTCCACTCGCCCCAGGCACCCGCGGTGGGCGGCTCCTGGATCTCGGTGCCTTCAGGGGCAGGCAAGTTGGAGGCCACCGGGGCACACTCCTCGTTGACACGCACGCGCAGGGCGCCATCTCTTGCGACGGCTGGGACGACCGCGCTGCGTTATCGAAAGGTAATAGACGCGGGGGAGTGATTCCAAGCTGTTGCGCTTGATCGTTCGTACCAATCGGCCACTCACCGATGAGTCTTGGCCACGCCTTTCCGCAGCAAAAGCGGATCAAGTCGGGCAAAAATCAAGCGACTCCCCACCTCTCCGGCCACACGCCGGGCATGACGAGTCGTCAGTTTCCTTGCGGAGAGCATTCTTTCAATTACACACAGTCCTGCGCGCCGTCGGCCGGCAGGCCGGAACACGACGAAGGCCCGGTTCCCAAGGGAACCGGGCCTTCGTACTGAGTAGCGGGGACAGGATTTGAACCTGCGACCTCTGGGTTATGAGCCCAGCGAGCTACCGAGCTGCTCCACCCCGCGTCGGTAAACACAACTCTACGCCATCCGGGGGGAGGGCTCCGCCAATTAATCGCCAACCCACCTCAAAGACCCACATCACCACAGGTCAGAGCCCTGAAACCGGACTTCCGCGGGACCCGGAACGGGCCGGGATCGGGGGCCCGTCAACGAAGATCATCTCTGTTGCACGCCGGTGACACTTCAGGGATGGTTCCGGGATCGGATCCGGGCGAGGATTCACCTGTCGCCAAGGCCAGGGGGGAACACGGACCGGCCGGGCGACAGCAACCACACCAACGGCTCGGCGCTCTGCCGATGCCCCTGTGATTCCTGGGGGGAGTCCACCATGTCCGTTCGCACCGCAGCCGCCATCGCAGTCGTCGCCGGCGTTGTCACCACTCTGCTGCCGCTCTCGGCCACCGCAGCGTCCGCCGCACCCACCGCCGACGACCACGCCGTGCTGCGTACGGAGATGGGCGCTCCCGTCCCCAGCGGTCCGCTGAGCCGCGGCGGCGCCACCGAGACCTTCGACCTCACGGTGAAGAACCCGACCGGCAAGCCCGTCACGTACAACCCGTGGATGCTCCTGAACCCGACCGGCCCGAGCCCGCTGGAGCACGACGCCGTCGTCTTCAAGGTCGACGCGGTGGACGCCCCGGCGACCAAGTTCTCGATCGGCCAGCAGGACGGCGAGTGGCAGGGCCTGTTCTACCCGGCGGCCTCCGGGCCGGACGCCTCGCACGGCTTCGACATCCCCGCGAACGGCAAGATGACCTGGAAGGTCACCCTCGGTCTCGGCGCGAACTACCCGACCAACGACGGGGACTTCAAGTTCACCGCCGACAGCTACAACAACTCCGTGGACCCCTCCGCCAAGGGCTCCCGCGTGTTCAAGGTCGACCCGCAGATCAAGGCGGGCGCCCTGAAGACCTCGTTCAAGCAGATCAGCTCCGGCAAGGACGGCCAGGAGCAGCGCGCGTACCTGGACCTGAACTACCAGGCCACCGGCGACGGTTCCTTCGACTCCGCGCTGGCGAGCACCCTGAGCCTGACGCACCCGGGCGAGGAGAAGGCCGACTTCCGGCTGCAGGCCATGGTCGACGGCCGCTGGCAGGACCTGACGGCCAAGGACGGCCAGTACGCGCTGCCCGAGATCCCCAAGGGATTCAGCGCCGCGTCCGGCATCCGCACCCTGCCGCTGCGGGTCAGCCTCGGCAAGGACACCAAGCTCAAGCAGAAGACCACCGTCACGATGTCGGTCGAGGTCTCGCTGACCAAGGGCAACACCTGGCCGTTCAACTTCGGCTCCGTGAAGTTCCCGCTCTCCCCGATCGTGGAGACGCAGCCCACCCCGAGCCCGACCCCGTCCACCACGCCCTCCAAGACCTCGTCCACCACCACGGTCAAGCCGGCCGCGGCCACCTCCTCGGCCGCCGTCACCTCGGGCAACACCAACGTGACCACCACGGGTTCGGCCACCGGCTCCCTCGCCAGCACCGGCGCGGGCTCGGGCACGGGCCTGTACGCCGGCCTCGCGGCCGCCCTGGTCACCCTCGGTGCGGCCGTCGCCTGGCTCGGTGCCCGTCGCCGCCGCGGCCTCTCGGCCTGACCGGTACCCCGTAAGCCGAAGCGCCCCACCCGATGACGTCGGGTGGGGCGCTTCGGCTACCGGCGCTGCCGCTCCACCTCGTCGGCGTCCTGTTGGCGCCCGGCTTCCCTCAGTTCGGTGATCAGCAGATCCAGCCTGCCGGGGAAGCGGTGGCGCGCCGCGGCCCGGATCACCTCGCCCTTCAGCGGAGCCCTCCCCAGCCAGTCCAGGTCGTCGAGGATCCTGATCAGGTCGCTGGTCATGCGCTGGGCACAGAACCGGACCACCGCCGCCGAGTCGCCCGCGGCGGATACGCGGGCCATGGCTCCCGCACCTCTCAAGGTGTCGACCAGCACCGCGACGTCGGACGCGTTCCGGCGCTGCGCGCCTCCGACGAGGAGCGTGTGGGCCTCCTCTTCCATGTCCTCGGAGCGCAGGTACGACACCAGCGCCGGGAAATCGGCGACCGGCAGCACCGCTCCGCCGTTCAGCAGGAAGTCCTGCACCGGGCCGCCCGCGTCGCGCGTGGCCTGGAGCTGGTCGAGGAAGGCCGTGGCTCCCGGGGTGAGCCAGACCTCGGTCGGGCTCGGCGCCGGCGCGTTCTGCGCGTCGTCCGACACCACCGTGGTGCCGGGCTCGTCCGCCCCCGCGCGTGGCGGCTGCGGCTCGGTCACGTCCGTGGGCAGGGCGACGGCCACGGCCTCGGGAAGCCATTGCCTCTCGGTCAGGATGGCGGTCGCGGTCACGGTCGGGGTCACTTCGCTGTCGCCCGTCCCGAGCGCCTGGGCGAGTTCCGACACCACCTCGGACACCGTGGGCCTCAGCCCGGGTTCCTTGACCAGACACCGGCCGATCACTTCCAGGCCGGGCGGCAGCCCCGTGAGATCGGGCTCCTCGTAGACCGCGCGGAAGTTCACCACGTGCGCCGATCCGGTCCCGAACGGACCGGCCCCGGTCGCCGCGTACGCGAGTACGCCGCCCAGCGCGAAGACGTCCGCGGCCGGCCCGACCGGCTCGCCCCTGACCTGCTCCGGCGACATGAAACCGGGAGTGCCGATCGCCGCGGCCGTCTGGGTCACCGCGCTCAGATCGGACCCGACGGATATGCCGAAGTCGATCACCCTCGGACCGTCGGCGGCCAGCAGGACGTTCGAGGGCTTCAGGTCCCTGTGCACCAGCCCGGCCCGGTGGATGGCCTCCAACGCCTCGCCCAGTCCCGTCCCCAGGGCGAGCACGGACCGCTGCGGCCACGCGCCGTGGGCGTGTACGGCCTGCTGGAGCGACATCCCCTCGACGTAGGCCGTGGCCAGCCAGGCCGGCGTCCCCTCCAGGTCGGCGTCGACGACCGCGGCGGTGAAGAATCCCGTCACCCGCCGGGCGGCCTCGACCTCCCGTGCGAAGCGCCGCCGGAACTCCGGGTCTTCGGCGAGTTCCGCCCGTACGACCTTGACCGCCAACGCCCGTCCGCTCACCGACCGCGCCAGGTAGACGCGGCCCATCCCGCCCGATCCGAGCCGAGCGACGATGCGGTACCTGCCCAACTTCCTGGGATCCCCCGGTTCCAGCTCTTCCACGGCACCTCCTCCGCCGAAGCCCCCTCCCCGGGGCCCGCCTGATCCTGATTAAAGGTCAGATGCCCACTCCTGCCCAGAGTGTGAACGGCACGAGGATCCAAAAACGACTGAGCGCCCCACCGGCCGGAACCGGATGGGGCGCTCAGCGCCAGGTCAGAGGGGTCAACCCCCCGCCTGTGAGCGGTAGGCCATGTCGGACTCGAACCGACAACCAACGGATTAAAAGTCCGCTGCTCTGCCAATTGAGCTAATGGCCCTCCAGGTGCTCACCCCAGAGCATAGCCGGACAGCGCCCGTCAGCCGATCGGGTATCGGCTGACCGGCCTGTCGACGTCAGCGGCTGGGCCGTCCCGCCCGGGACGACGGCCTCCAGGAGCATCACGCCCTTCGGGCCCGCCTCGTGCGAACTCCGTACGCGGCACCACGCGACAGGGCCCCCACGACCGTGTCGTGGGGGCCCTGTCAGGGGTTCAGCTCAGCTGGGATCAGCCGTTGCGCTTCCAGCGCGGCTTGTCGTCGCGGCGGCCGCCGAAGGAGCCAGTGGAACCGGAGCCCGACGGGCGGTGGTCGTCGCGGCGGCCGTACGGACGGTCGCCGGCGCCGCCGGAGCGGAAGCCACCGGACGGACGGTCGTCACGACGGTCGCGGTTGAACGGACGGTCGCCGCCGCCGGAGCGGAAGCCGCCGGAGGGGCGGTCGTCGCGGTTGAAGCCACCGGACGGACGGTCGTCGCGGCGGAAGCCGCCACGGTCGCCACCACGGTCACCGCGGTCGTCACGGTTGAAGCCACCGGACGGACGGTCGCCACCGGAACGGAAGCCACCACCGGACGGACGGTCGCCACCGGAACGGAAGCCACCCGACGGACGGTCGTCACGGCGGAAGCCGCCACGGTCGCCACCACGGTCGTCACGGTTGAAGCCACCGGACGGACGGTCGCCACCGGAACGGAAGCCACCACCGGACGGACGGTCGCCACCGGAACGGAAGCCACCCGACGGACGGTCGTCACGGCGGAAGCCGCCACGGTCGCCACCACGGTCACCGCGGTCGTCACGGCGGAAGCCGCCACGGTCACCGCCACGGTCGCCACCGCGGTCGTCACGGCGGAAGCCGCCACGGTCACCGCCACGGTCGCCACCGCGGTTGTCACGGCGCTCGAAGTTGCCGCGGTCGTCGCGCTGGGCGCGCTGCTCCTCGCGGCGCTCCTGCGCGGCCAGCTCGGCGGCAGCGGCGGCGGCAGCAGCCGCGACCTCGGCCTCGGCGGCCTCGGCCACCTCGGCGACAGCGGCCTCCGGGTCCTCGCCACGCTCACGCGCGGAGCGGGCGACCAGGCGGTCGGCCTCCTCGCGCAGCTCGCCGGCGCGGCGGGTCAGACGCTCCAGCTGCTTGGTGAGCTCGGCGACCTCGCGCTCGGCCTGCTTGGCGGCGTTGTTCGCGGAGTCGGCCTGGACCTCGGTCAGCGAACGCGCACCGGTGATCTCGGCGACCTCCGGCTCGAAGGCGCCGGCGCCCTGGACGATGTGGCGCGAGGCGTCGACGCCCGCGTCCTCCATCAGGCGGAAGATCTGGCGGCGCTGGTGCGGCAGGGCCAGGGAGACCACGACACCGGACTTGCCGGCTCGCGCCGTACGGCCCGAGCGGTGCAGGTAGTCCTTGTGGTCGCCGGCCGGGTCCACGTTCAGGACCAGGTCGATGCCGTCGACGTGGATGCCGCGGGCGGCGACGTCGGTGGCGACGAGCGCGTTGACGTAGCCGTCCTTGAAGTCGGCGAGGACGCGGGTACGGGCGCCCTGCGTCATGCCGCCGTGCAGCGCGTCGGCCTTCACGCCGGCCTCGACGAGCTGCTCGGCGATGCGGTCGGCGCCCAGCTGGGTGCGGACGAAGATGATGGTGCGGCCCTTGCGGGCGGCGATGGCGGCCGTGACCGGCGCCTTGTCCTTCGGCTTCACGACGAGGACGTGGTGCGTCATGGTCGTGACGTTGCCCTGCGCGCTGTCGACCTCGTGCGTGACGGGGTTGGACAGGTAGCGCTTGACCAGGGTGCCGATCTCGTTCTCCATGGTGGCGGAGAAGAGCATGCGCTGGCCGCCGGCCGGGACCTGGTCGAGCAGCTCGGTGACCTCGGGCAGGAAGCCCAGGTCGGCCATCTGGTCGGCCTCGTCGAGGACCGCGACCTCGACGTTCTCCAGGGAGCAGGCGCCACGGTTGATGATGTCGCGCAGACGGCCCGGGGTGGCGACGAGGACGTCGACACCGCGCTCCAGGGCGTAGATCTGGTTGCTCATGGAGGTACCGCCGCAGACGACCTTCATCTTCAGGCCGAGCACGTCGCCGTAGGGCTGGAGGGCGTCCGCGACCTGCATCGCGAGCTCACGGGTCGGCGTGAGGATGATCGCGCGGGGCTTCTTCTTCTCGGTGTGGCCACCGGCCAGGCGGGCCAGGGTCGGCAGACCGAAGGAGAGGGTCTTGCCGGAGCCGGTGCGGCCACGGCCGAGGATGTCCTTGCCGGCCAGGGCGTCCGGGATGGTCGCGGCCTGGATCGGGAAGGGGGCGGTGACGCCGTTCTGCGCGAGCTTGCGCACGATGCCGTCGGGCAGACCGAGGTCGCCGAAGGTGATCGTGGGCTCGGCGTCGTCGTCGCCGTCGAAGTCGTCGGTGGAGTCGACGGAGTCGTTGAACTCGTCGGACTCGTTGATCGTCACGTCTGCCTCAAGAGCCTCGATCGCCTCGTCGACCACAAGGGTCTCAACGGCGTCGACGATCTCGTGGGAGTCGTTCTCGGGCATGACGGCACGGTCAGAACTGGAAATGGACATGCGAAATGCGAAACCTTCCGGAGTCTCGGCACGCGCCCAAACTCCGTGAATCGCAAATCGACCGCCTCAATGCGGTCAGCCACGGCTAGGGAGAGTACGCGCCACACGGCGCTCTTCGGATTCGGCGCCGGGCAATGGGATCAAACGATCTATAACCATACGCACCCTCCCCCGGGTCTGGCAAGTCGCTCCGACCATAACGGCTCTGACCTGCGAAAACAGCCATAGTCCGAGAGACGGGTGGAGCGGGTGGGGCGGCTCCCGGCGCTAGGACTGCGTCCCCGGCTGGGTGCTCGGATCGGGCTGCGGGCTCGTCGGCAGCGGCGTGGGTTCCGTCACAGGAGGCGTCGTGGCCGGCGGGTCCGGGACCGGGCTGGCCGACGGCTGGCCGCCACCCGAACCGCCCGCGCCGCCGGAACCGGCCGATCCGCCGGAGCCGCCGGAGCCCCCCGCACCGGCCGAACCGGCCGAACCACCCCCGGACGGCTGCTGCGGGCCCTGACCGCCCGCGCCGCCGCCCGGTCCCGCCGACGGCGAGGGCACTCCCGGCTTGGCGCCCGTCGCCCCCGGGCTCGGCGAGCCCCCGGTCGCGCCGGACGCCTTGCCGTCCTCCTTGGGCCTGCCGTCCTGGCTCCCCGCGCCCTCCCTCGTGCCGTGCCCGTTGCCGTGGACCCCGGAGCCCTTCCCGGCCGTGGAGGCACCCCGCGCGTCGGTGCCCTTGCGGTCCGCCGCGGAGGAGGCCCCGGGCTTCGCGGCGTCGTCGCCGACGCTCATGCAGCCGGCCGTCGCCGCGACCGCGAGCGCGGTGACGGCCAGTCGGAGGGAAGCGGACAACTGGCGCACGGGGCACCTCCGGAGCCTGAGGATGAGCGGGTCCGCATGAGCGGGTCAATGTGCCCAACTCCCTTTGCCCCGTTAGGGACACGCCCTCAGCCGAACAGCTGCTGCGCCACCTGCGACCCGAGGTGTAGGGAGCCCAGCCCGACCAGCACCGAAGCCGCCACGTTCGCCGCCGCGAGGAACACCCAGCCGCGCTCGGCCAGCCGCAGCGTCTCGTACGAGAAGGTCGAGTACGTGCTCAGCGCCCCGCACAGGCCCGTCCCCAGCAGCAGTTGCAGCTGCGAGGAGGCGGCCCCGGCCAGCAGCGCGCCGGTCAGCACCCCCAGCACCAGGCAGGCGGCCGCGTTGGCCACGAAGGTGCCCCACGGGAACACCGAGTCGTGCCCCGCCTGCACCGCACGGTCCGTCAGGTACCTCAGCGGCGCGCCCACCACCGCGCCCGCGATCACGAGCAGCCAGTTCACCGGCGCCACCGCCGCCGCAGCGCCCACCGGGTCACGGAGGCCGCCGCCCACACCGCGCCGAGCGCCGTGGCCACCGTCAGCCCGGCGTAGGCCAGCGCGGTGTCCGCCTCTCCCTCGTCCAGGAGCCGCGAGAAGTCCGCCGCGTAGGTCGAGAAGGTGGTGAAGCCGCCGAGGATCCCGACCCCGGCGAAGGGCCGCACGAGCGGATGCGGCGACGGCCGGCCGCCCTCGCTGATCAGCACCATCAGTACGCCGATCAGGGCGCAGCCGATCGTGTTGATCCAGAGGGTCGCCCACGGGAAGCCCGCGGGTCCGGCCGGCCACAGCAGGAGCATCCCGTACCGCGCCGAGGCCCCGAGCGCCCCGCCCGCCGCCACCGCCGCGAGCACCCGGCCCCGGGGCTCGGCGGCTTGCGCGGGAACGTGCAGGTCGACGTCCGGGTCGATCGCCTCACCGCCGGGGACCGGCCGGGTCACCCGTAGCCCAGGGCGTGCAGCCGGTCGTCGTCGATCCCGAAGTGGTGGGCGATCTCGTGCACCACGGTGACCTCCGTCTCCGCGACCACGCTCTCCCGGTCCTCGCACATCCGCAAGGTGGGGTTCCGGTAGATCGTGATCCGGTCCGGCAGCACTCCGGCGTACCACTCGCCGCGGTCCGTCAGCGGGGTCCCCTCGTACAGGCCGAGCAGCTCGGGGTCGTCACTGGGCGGCTCGTCCTCGACGAACACCGCCACGTTGTCCATCAGCCGCGTCAGCTCCGGAGGGATCCGGTCCAGGGCCTCTGCGACGAGCTCTTCGAACTCCTCGCGCGTCATCTCCAGCACCGGGCCATTGTCCCCCCGGCAGGTGCACCCCCCGCCTGCCGGGGGAAACCGTTTTGGCGATCGCTCCCCGGATCCCATATGCTTCTCACGTCCCCGACGCGCTGGAAAGTGCCCGGCGGGCCTTTAGCCCTCATCGTCTAGTGGCCCAGGACGCCGCCCTTTCAAGGCGGTAGCACGGGTTCGAATCCCGTTGGGGGTACGCATTACCGTGTGCAAGACTTGTTCTCGCACACTGCAAGGTCCTGTGGAGCAGTTGGTTAGCTCGCCACCCTGTCAAGGTGGAGGTCGCGGGTTCAAGTCCCGTCAGGATCGCTGAAGCCGGAAACGGTTTCGTGGCTGGGTAGCTCAGTTGGTACGAGCGATCGCCTGAAAAGCGATAGGTCGCCGGTTCGACCCCGGCCCCAGCCACCATCAAGAAGGCCCCGTCCATCGGACGGGGCCTTCTGTGGTTACTCCCCTTCGGTGACCGCCCGGGCCTTGCGGCGCCACTGCACCAGTCCGAAGGCCACCGCCCCCGCCGCGACCAGGCCGAGCAGCACCCCGTCCGGGACCGCGGCCGCCAGGGACCGGACCCGCTGCTCCACCGCGAACGAATCGTCCACGTCCAGCAGCCCCGGCAGCGCGCTCGCCCCGTCAAAGGCCAGGAACATCACGCCCAGCGCGATGAAGAACAGCCCCGACAGCAGCGAGGTGGTGTGCAGCTCGAAGCGGCCCGCCCGCAAGGCCCGGCCGCGCAGCCAGCGCCGCCTGCCCAGGTCGAAGCGCTCCCACAGCAGGGCCAGCACGAACAGCGGTACGGCCATCCCCAGCGCGTAGACCGCGAGCAGCAGGCCGCCGTAGACCGGGCTGCCGCTGACCGCCGCGACCGTCAGGACGCTGCCCAGGATCGGGCCGGCGCAGAAGCCGGCCAGGCCGTAGACCGCGCCGAGGGCGTACACCGACAGGGCGGTCGTCGGCCGGATCCTGCCCGACAGCTCCGAGGCGCGCTTCGAGGCGAATCCCAGGCCGAGGATCTGGGCGAGCCCGAGCGCGATGATCAGCCAGCCGCCGGCGAGGACCAGCGCGTCACGGTTGCCGTGGAAGAACCGCCCCGCGTACGAGCCAGCCGCCCCCAGCGGTACGAGGGTGCTCGCGAGGCCCGCGTAGAAGATCCCGGTCCGCGCCAGCAGCCGGGACGCCGAGTCGATCGAGTACGCGAAGAAGGCGGGGAGCAGCAGGGCGCTGCACGGGCTGAGCAGCGCGAGGAGGCCGCCGAGCAGGGCGGCCAGGTATCCGATGCCGGTCACTTCCCCGCCGCCGTCCTGGCCTGGGTGATGGCCGCCGTGAAGGCGCCGATCGGCTGGGCGCCCGCGAGCGGCTGCCCGTTGACCAGGAAGGACGGGGTGGAGGTGACGCCGATGGCGTAGCCCTCCTCCTGGTCCTTCTTCAGGGCCGCGGCGGCCTGCTCCCCGGCCATGTCCTTCTTGAAGCGCTCCAGGTCGGGGACGCCGGCCTGCCGGGCCAGCTCCAGGAGGCGGTCCTCGCCGAAGCCCTTCTCCTTGGAGCCGTCGGCGTACGCGGCTTCGTGGAACTGCCGGAACCGGTCCTGCTGCCCGGCCGCCCAGGCGGCCTTGGCGGCGGCTTCGGATTCGGCGCCGAAGATCGGGAAGTTGCGCCACTCGATGCGCAGCGTGCCGTCGTGCACGTACCGCTCGATCAGCTGGGGCTCGGTGTCCCGGGCGAACTTGCCGCAGTAGCCGCACTTGAAGTCGGAGTACTCGATCAGCACGACGGGCGCGTCCGCGCTGCCGACGGCGAGCTTGTCACCGGCCTCGCGGCGGGCCAGCGCCTTCAGTGCGGCGGCGGGGTCCCGGCGGGGCGCGGCGGAGGCCGCGGGGCCGCCGGAGGGCTCGTCGGCGGGGGCGGTGGCCTGCCAGGAGACGAGGCCGAGGGTGATCGCGGCGACCGCGACCCCGGCGGAGGCGAGGAGGGACTTGCGGGAGGGCTTGCGGGAGGGCCAAGACATAGGGGTGCTCCAGAGCTGCGGATGACGAGGGGACCGGTACAACCGGTCCTCCTAGATCCGCATCACGGAGAGCTCCACCGGGCCGGGCGCCGGCCCGTCGGGTCCGCGTACGAGGATCCGTACGGGCGTCGTCCCGTGCGTCCGAGCCGCTTCGGGGCACAGCCGGGCCGGCGGGACCTGGGCGTGGTCGGACCCGGTGCGCGGCGGTACGGCGGGGAGGCCGCCGTGGTCCGGGGCCCCTGGGGCGCACGACGGCCCCCGGCCGTCGGCGACCGCGGCCACGTGCCACCGAGCGGCGTCCGGCGCCGCCGCCGCCGGGCCCGGCACGGCCCGGGCCGGTATCAGCCCGCGCACCGCGGCCGCCGACGGCACCGCCCGGGCCGTCACCCCGGCCGGGCCGGCCGTGGCGGAGGCAGCCGTGGCGGAGCCGGCCGCTGACGGGATCACCGCGCAGATCACCGCGGCGAGGCCGGCCATCACCGCCAGAGCGGCACAGCCCCATCGGCACCAGAGGCGGCGGGGGCGGGACATGGTGGGCGGCCTCTCACTCGCGTACTGCTCGGATACTGACGGAGTCGTCCCGAAATGGTACGGGTCCGCCTCACAAATGCGTTCGCCACCCGGCGGCCCCGGGTGAGATCCTCGACCAGGTATGTCTACTTCCTTCGCCGCCCTGCAGACGCTTCTCGGTGAGATCTCCCTCCGCGACGCGCACCGCCTCGGCCGCCGCCTAGAGGGCGCCCGCCGTATCCGCAAGCCCGAGGCCAAGCAGGCCGTGCTCGACGAGATCGCCGCGGAGGCCGAGAAGGCCGCCGCGCGACTGGCCGGCCGTGCCTCGCGGATGCCGGAGGTCACGTATCCCGAGAACCTGCCCGTCAGCCAGAAGAAGGACGAGATCGCCGAAGCGATACGCGACCACCAGGTCGTGATCGTCGCGGGCGAGACCGGCTCCGGCAAGACCACGCAGATCCCCAAGATCTGCATGGAGCTGGGCCGCGGCGTCCGGGGCATGATCGGGCACACCCAGCCCCGCCGGATCGCCGCCCGTACGGTCGCGGAGCGCATCGCCGAGGAGCTGAAGTCCGAGATCGGCCGGACGGTCGGCTGGAAGGTCCGGTTCACCGACCAGGTGGACCAGGACGCGACCTTCGTGAAGCTGATGACCGACGGCATCCTGCTCGCCGAGATCCAGACGGACCGCGAGCTGCGCGCGTACGACACGATCATCATCGACGAGGCCCACGAGCGGTCGCTGAACATCGACTTCCTGCTCGGCTATCTCGCCACCCTGCTGCCGAAGCGCCCCGACCTCAAGGTGATCATCACCTCGGCGACCATCGACCCGGAGCGGTTCTCCCGGCACTTCGGGGACGCGCCGATCGTCGAGGTCAGCGGGCGGACGTACCCGGTCGAGGTCCGTTACCGGCCCCTGCTCGAAGAGGAGGGGGACGACAGCGACCGCGACCAGATCACCGCGATCTGCGAGGCCGTGGACGAGCTCCACTCCGAGGGGCCGGGCGACATCCTGGTCTTCCTGTCCGGAGAGCGCGAGATCCGCGACACGGCGGACGCCCTCAACAAGCGCAATCTCCGTTTCACGGAGGTGCTCCCGCTCTACGCGCGCCTCTCGCACGCCGAGCAGCACCGCGTCTTCCAGCAGCACACCGGCAGGAGGATCGTCCTCGCGACCAACGTCGCCGAGACCTCCCTCACCGTCCCGGGCATCAAGTACGTGATCGACCCGGGCACCGCCCGGATCTCCCGCTACAGCCACCGGACCAAGGTGCAGCGCCTGCCCATCGAACGGATCTCGCAGGCCAGCGCCAACCAGCGCAAGGGCCGTTGCGGCCGCACCAGCGACGGCATCTGCATCCGGCTCTACTCCGAGGACGACTTCAACGGCCGCCCGGAGTTCACGGACGCCGAGATCCTGCGCACCAACCTGGCCTCCGTCATCCTCCAGATGACCGCGGCCGGCCTCGGCGAGATCGAGAAGTTCCCCTTCATCGACCCGCCGGACCACCGCAACATCCGCGACGGCGTGCAGCTCCTCCAGGAGCTCGGCGCGCTGGATCCGTCCGAGAAGGATCCGTCGAGGCGCCTCACCCAGATGGGCCGCCAGCTCTCCCAGCTGCCCGTGGACCCGCGCCTGGCCCGCATGGTCGTCGAGGCCGACAAGAACAACTGCGTGCGCGAGGTCATGGTCATCGCGGCGGCCCTGTCCATCCAGGACCCGCGCGAGCGCCCCTCGGACAAGCAGACGCAGGCCGACCAGAACCACGCCCGGTTCAAGGACGAGACAAGCGACTTCCTCTCGTTCCTGAACATGTGGCGCTATGTGCGCGAGCAGCAGAAGGAGCGCGGCTCGTCCTCCTTCCGCCGGATGTGCAAGCAGGAGTACCTGAACTTCCTGCGGATCCGCGAGTGGCAGGACATCTACTCGCAGCTGCGTACGGTCGCCAAGACCATGGGCATCCACGTCAACGAGGCCGACGCCCCCGAACAGCACGTCCACATCTCCCTGCTGGCCGGTCTGCTCTCGCACATCGGCCTGAAGGACACGGACAAGAACGAGTACCTCGGCGCCCGCGGCGCCAAGTTCGCGGTCTTCCCGGGCTCGGCGCTGTTCAAGAAGCAGCCGAAGTTCCTGATGTCGGCGGAGCTGGTGGAGACCTCGCGGCTGTGGGCGAGGGTCAACGCCAAGGTCGAGGCCGAGTGGGTGGAGCCGCTCGCGCAGCACCTGATCAAGCGCACGTACAGCGAGCCGCACTGGGAGAAGGACCAGGCGGCCGTGATGGCGTACGAGAAGGTCACGCTGTACGGCGTACCGATCGTGGCCCAGCGGAAGATCAACTACGGCCGGATCGACGCCGAGGTCTCGCGCGAGCTGTTCATCCGCAACGCGCTGGTCGAGGGGGACTGGCGCACGCACCACAAGTTCTACGCCGACAACCGCAAGCTCCTCACCGAGGTGGAGGAGCTGGAGAACCGGGCCCGGCGCCGCGACATCGTGGTGGACGACGAGACCCTCTTCGACTTCTACGACCAGAAGATCCCCGCGCACGTGGTGTCGGGGGCGCACTTCGACTCCTGGTGGAAGCACAAGAAGCGCGAGGAGCCCGAACTCCTCGACTTCGAGCGCGCGATGCTGCTGACCGAGAAGGCGGCCGGGGTCACCAAGGCCGACTATCCGGACTCCTGGCGGCAGGGGCAGCTGAAGTTCCGGGTGACCTACCAGTTCGAGCCGGGCGCGGACGCGGACGGCGTGACCGTCCACATCCCGCTCCAGGTGCTGAACCAGGTCACCGACGAGGGCTTCGACTGGCAGATCCCGGGTCTGCGCGAGGAGGTCGTCACCGAGCTGATCCGCTCGCTGCCGAAGCCGATCCGCCGGCACTACGTGCCCGCGCCGAACTTCGCGACCCGCTTCCTGGACACGGCGGTGCCCCTGCAGGAGCCGCTGCCCGTGACGCTGGCGCGCGAGCTCCAGCGGATGGTCGGGGTCCCGGTCTCGGCCGAGGACTTCGACCTCAGCCGGATCCCGGATCACCTGAAGATCACCTTCCGGATCGTCGACGAGCGTCGCAAGAACCTCGCCGAGGACAAGGACCTGGAGGCGCTGCGGCTGCGCCTGAAGCCCAAGGCCCGCCAGGCCCTGTCCAAGGCCGCCGCGGCCACGGCCGAGCGGGCGGGCGGGGAGTCGGTGGAGCGCACCGGGCTCACCGACTGGACGATCGGCACGCTGACCAAGGTCTTCGAGACCCGTCGGGCGGGCCAGCCGGTGAAGGCCTACCCGGCGCTGGTGGACGAGGGCACGACCGTGTCGGTACGGCTCTTCGACACCGAGGCCGAGCAGCAGCAGGCGATGTGGCTGGGCACGCGCAAGCTCATCCTGCTGAACATCCCGGTGAATCCCGCGAAGTTCGCCTCGGACCACCTGACCAACCAGCAGAAGCTCGCCCTCTCCAGGAACCCGCACGGCTCCATCCAGGCGCTGTTCGACGACTGCGCCACCGCGGCGACCGACAAGCTGATCGCCGACCACGGTGGCCCGGCGTGGGACGAGGCGGGCTTCCGCAAGCTCTACGAGGCCGTCCGCGCCGACCTGGTGGACACGACCGTGCGTACGGTCGGCCAGGTGCAGCAGGTACTGGCCGCCTGGCAGGCCTGTGAGCGCCGTCTGAAGGCCACGGGCAGCCTGGCGCTGGTCGCGAACATCCAGGACGTCAAGACGCAGCTGGCGGCCCTCATGCCGGCCGGCTTCGTGACGCTCACCGGGCTGCACCGGCTGCCGGACCTCATGCGCTACCTGGTGGCGGTGGACCGGCGGCTCCAGCAGATGCCCACGGGCGTCCAGCGCGACACCACGCGCATGGAGAAGGTCCACGAGATGCAGGACGAGTACGCCTGGCTGCTGGAGCAGTTGCCGAAGGGACGGCCGGTGCCGGCGGCGGTCACCGACATCCGCTGGATGATCGAGGAACTGCGGGTCAGCTACTTCGCGCACGCGCTCGGGACGGCGTATCCGATCTCCGACAAGCGGATCGTGAAGGCCGTGGACGCGGCGGCCCCGTGATCCGGTTCGACTGCACCCCCTGAGCTGCGGTACAGTCTGATTCGCAGCCGCCCAGCGGCCGCAAATCAAGGACCTGTGGAGCAGTTGGTTAGCTCGCCACCCTGTCAAGGTGGAGGTCGCGGGTTCAAGTCCCGTCAGGTTCGCAGAAACGTCAGGGCCCGTATCCCCCAGGGGATACGGGCCCTGACGCGTTGGCGGGAAAACCTTCCGGGCGGCCTTGGCGCCCTCGGCCGCCCCGGCGTCCTGTGGGGCCCGCACGGCCCCGGGTGCCGTCGGGCGGCCCCTCCTCGCCCTTCCGGACCCTCTCGCCTCATCCGGCGGCCACGGCGGCCCGTGGCGGCCCGCCGGGCCGCGCGCCGCGCCACCTGTCAGCGCTCCACCTGTCGCATCGCCCGTCACCCCCGCCGCCCCGCGGTCGAGATTCCCCCGTTCGCGGGATGCACCGCGCGAGGCGCGTCCCCATTACGGGGAACACGGCCGGTAATACAAGAGTGATCATCTGTGACGGGAGTCACCGCACGGGTTTTTGGGACATGTACTTTTATCGCACCCATACACGGGCTCGATTTAATATGTGCAATGGCACCTACCCGTAGGCTCCGCCGCGATCTGTTCGATGCCGCCCTGACCTGGGCATAAAAAAGATCGCGCTGGACCCGGCGGAGTCCAGCGCGATCGACGACTGAGGTCCTGTTGGGGCAGGTCCGGCCGTATGAAGCTATGTGGGTTTCATCGGATTGGGGGACCCGATAGACCCGTTAAAGCGGGGTGTTTGCGCGACCTCAGGCCTCGCTGCGCTGCTGCGGAATTCCCGCGAGCAGGGCGCGAACCTCAGCCTCGCGGTAACGGCGGTGTCCACCCAGGGTGCGGATGGACGTGAGCTTGCCAGCCTTGGCCCAGCGAGTGACCGTCTTCGGGTCCACGCGGAACATCGTGGCAACCTCAGCCGGGGTCAGCAGCGGCTCGGCATCAGGGGTGCGAGCGGTCATGAGCGGCCTCCTCGGGAGAACCGAACCATCTCGGTTCTTTCCTCTAAATTCTGCACCTTGGCCCGCGTTGCCCGAAATGGACATACGCGGGCCGAGTCGGTTATAGGACGAACGGCTTGTCCTCGGCACTACAACTACACCATCCGTCCAGCCCTAAGGGCCAAACCGACGGAATTGCCCTCCGAGGTGTTCATCAGCGGCGGAAGCCGATGGACCGTCCCATAACGGACAGTCACCCCACTGTGACGATCAGTCACAGAGCGATCAGGAGTCGTCAGACCCCCCGTAGAGCGCAATGCCGAGCATTCCGCCCTTAGTTGGGCGGAAGGAACCCTCCCCGGACTCCTTGTCCTATTTTGGCACGAGGGTAGGGGAAGGGCGCAAGGGTGTAGTTAGTGCGGTCCGTCACGCTTGGGCCAATGGCCCGTATCGGGACGTAGGTCCTGGCACTAAGTCCTGAATGCCATGATCAAGGCTCTGATCAGCCATTTATGACCGTTCGGCCGATACGCGGGGGTCCGTACGGGTGCCGCGAGGCCTGCCGGAGCCAGTTTCGGCCCTCGGGGGCTAATTCGCGAACAGTCTTTCCCGGACCGCCCGCCACCGGTCCGCCAGCTCCCCGTACGCCTCGGCCGCCCCCTCCGCGTCCCCCGCCCGCAAGGCCGCGATCCCCGCCGCCAGCTCCCCCGCCGACCGGTCCGCCGCGAGCCGGTCCGCCGGCAGCGCGTGCAGCAGCCCGCCGTAGTCCAGTTCGACCATCGACCGGGGGTGGAACTCCTCCAGCCAGCTCCCGACCTCCACCAGGCCGTCGGCGAGCATCCCGTACCCCTCCGCCTCGCGCAGGGTCCGCAAGGCCCGCGCGAGCCGCCGCCGCGCCTGCACCATCGGCGTCCGGTAGCGCAGCCGCTCGCCCGCCACGTACTCCCGCTCCTCGTCGGCCACCAGCACGAACCAGCGCAGGGGCACCTGCCACACCCCCGTACGGATCCAGGGGCGCGCGTCCGGGTTCCGCTCGCGCCAGCGCTCGTACTCCTCGGCCGCCCGCCTGCGCATCACCGGCGGGAGCGCCGCGTCCAGCACCGGGCGCGGGAACCACTCGACCAGCTCCTGGAGCGCCAGCCAGCCGCGGAGCCGGGTGCGCCACGGGCAGACGAGCAGCACCCCGTCGACCTCCGCCGTGAACGCGTCCGCGCTCTCCTGCGCCGGCACCCCCACCAGGGGCACCCGCACCAAGTCCGTGAGCGATCTGCGCAATTCGTCCTGGGCGGTCGGGGCCGTCCCGCGCCGGGCGTAATCGGCCCAGTGCGTGCGCTCCTCCTCGGGAAAGGCCGCCAAGGGTTCGTAGACTCGCAGGTAGGAGGCATACGGGACGGTCGGCGCCGAGCGCGCGGAGGGCAGCAGGGGATCCGGGGTTTCGCTCACGCCCTCCTCCTCCCCCGCGCCGCCCGGGCGTACTCCGAGGGGCCGCCGTACCTCGGGAAGGTTCCGATCCTCGGACAGGTCGACTACACGCGCCCCGGAGGTCTTACTCTGCTCCCAGCACGCCCTCCCCCACCCGCAGGGCGGGCGTCATTCCGCCGCATCTCTTCCATGGGAGTCACCACCGTGACCGAAATGACCGACGGCGTCCTGCACACCCTGTTCCGTACGGAACAGGGCGGCCACGAGCAAGTCGTGCTGTGCCAGGACCGAGCCACAGGCCTGAAGGCCGTCATCGCGATCCACTCCACCGCTCTGGGCCCGGCCCTCGGCGGTACGCGGTTCCACGCGTACGCCTCCGACGAGGAGGCCGTCCTCGACGCGCTGAACCTCTCGCGCGGCATGTCGTACAAGAACGCCCTCGCCGGTCTCGACCTCGGCGGCGGCAAGGCCGTGATCATCGGCGACCCGGACGTCCTCAAGACCGAGGAACTGCTGCTGGCCTACGGCCGGTTCGTGGAATCCCTCGGCGGCCGCTACGTGACCGCCTGCGACGTCGGCACCTACGTGGCCGACATGGACGTCGTGGCCCGCGAGACCCGCTGGGCGACCGGCCGCTCCCCCGAGAACGGCGGCGCGGGCGACTCCTCGGTGCTCACCGCCTTCGGTGTCTTCCAGGGCATGCGCGCCAGCGCCCAGCACCTGTGGGGCGACCCGACCCTGCGCGGCCGCAAGGTCGCCGTCGCGGGCGTCGGCAAGGTCGGCCACTACCTGGTCGAGCACCTCCTGGAGGACGGTGCCGAGGTCGTGATCACGGATGTGCGGGAAGAGTCCGTGCGCCGGATCCTCGACAAGCACCCGGGCAAGGTCACCGCGGTCGCCGACACGGACGCGCTGATCCGCGTCGAGGGCCTCGACATCTACGCCCCCTGCGCGCTGGGCGGCGCCCTGAACGACGACTCGGTTCCGGTCCTGACCGCCAAGATCGTCTGCGGTGCGGCGAACAACCAGCTCGCCCACCCCGGCATCGAGAAGGACCTCTCGGACCGCGGGATCCTCTACGCCCCGGACTACGTGGTCAACGCGGGCGGCGTGATCCAGGTCGCCGACGAGCTGGTCGGTTTCGACTTCGACCGCTGCAAGGCCAAGGCCACGAAGATCTTCGACACCACCCTGGAGATCTTTGCTCGCGCGAAGACGGATGGCATTCCGCCGGCCGCCGCGGCCGACCGGATCGCCGAGCAGCGCATGGCGGACGCCCGCGCCGCGCGCGCCGTCTAGGCACCTGGCGGGACTCCCGGATGCGCCCGCCGGGGTGCGGCGAGACGGAACTCACTGCACTTCGGCGGGTCGCGGGCCAGGAAAGCGTTAAAATCGCGGTGACCAGCGAGGACGGGGCGCCTTGTTGGTTCTGCACCGGGGCGCGTCATGCGGGCGGCGTACCGTATGGCCGCGGAAGCAGGTACCGTTAAACCCCTACGGACGGTCTCTCCACGGAGAGCCCGCTCCGAACCATGAACGCGTGTCAGACTCTGGGGCCGTCGAGCCCCGTCACCGAGGGGGTCGAGCCATGGGGCGCGGCCGGGCCAAGGCCAAGCAGACAAAGGTCGCCCGCCAGCTGAAGTACAACAGCGGCGGGACTGACCTCTCGCGTCTGGCCAATGAGCTGGGCGCATCGCCGACGGATCCGCTGCCTGTCAGCGAGCCGGTCGAAGTCGATGACGATCTGGACGACGACGACCCGTACGCCAAGTACGCGGATCTGTACAACAGCGATGACGACGACGAGGACGAAGAGTCCGGTCCGTCGGCACAGCGTCGCGGCGCTTGACGCCCTGAGGCGTCTGCACGACAGGTAAAAGACTGAAACCCGGTCCAGGGCATCGCCCCGGGCCGGGTTTCAGTGCTGCTCAGCTCGCGTAGGAACCGGTGAGGGTCGCACCCTCGGTACGGTCGCCGCGGTCGAGGATCTCTCCCGCGACCCACGCGTCCACACCCCGGTCGGCGAGCGCGGTCAGGGCCACGTCCACCGACTCCTGCGGGACCACGGCCATCATGCCGACGCCCATGTTCAGGGTCTTCTCCAGCTCCAGCTGCTCCACCTGCCCGGCCTTGCCGACCAGATCGAAGATCGCGCCCGGCGTCCAGGTGGCCCGGTCGACCGTGGCGTGCAGGTGGTCCGGGATGACCCGGGCCAGGTTCGCCGCCAGGCCGCCGCCGGTGATGTGCGAGTACGCGTGCACCTCGGCCGTACGGGTGAGCGCCATGCAGTCCAGCGAGTAGATCTTGGTCGGCTCCAGGAGCTCCTCGCCGAGGGTCCGGCCGAGCTCCTCCACGTGCTGGTCGAGCGACATGCCGGCGCGGTCGAAGAGCACGTGCCGGACCAGCGAGTACCCGTTCGAGTGAAGGCCGGACGACGCCATCGCGATGACGGCGTCACCCGTACGGATGCGATCCGCGCCGAGCAGCCGGTCGTACTCGACGACGCCCGTTCCTGCGCCCGCCACGTCGAAGTCGTCCGGGCCCAGCAGGCCCGGGTGCTCGGCGGTCTCGCCGCCCACCAGGGCGCAGCCGGCGAGGACACAGCCCTCGGCGATGCCCTTGACGATCGCCGCGACACGCTCGGGGTGGACCTTGCCGACGCAGATGTAGTCGGTCATGAAGAGCGGCTCGGCACCGCAGACGACGATGTCGTCCATGACCATCGCGACCAGGTCGTGGCCGATGGTGTCGTACACGCCCAGCTGGCGGGCGATGTCCACCTTGGTGCCGACTCCGTCGGTGGCGGAGGCGAGCAGCGGGCGCTCGTAGCGCTTGAGGGCGGAGGCGTCGAAGAGGCCGGCGAAGCCGCCGAGGCCGCCGAGGACCTCGGGGCGCTGCGTCTTCTTCACCCACTCCTTCATCAGCTCGACGGCGCGGTCTCCCGCTTCGATGTCCACGCCTGCGGCTGCGTAGCTGGCACCGGTGGTCTTCTCTGTCATGACAGGAGAGAGCTTTCGTGTCGTTACTGCGATTGGTGCCGGGCCCTGGGAGAAGCCTCAAAGACAGGGCCCGGCGCAGGTTGAGCCAGGGTGAAGCCGCGGACTACGGGCGGCGGAGCGCGTCGGCCGCGTCCGTGCCGCCGGCCAGCTCGGTCTCCAGCAGCTGCTTGCCCAGGAGCTGCGGGTCGGGCAGCTCCATGGGGTACTCGCCGTCGAAGCAGGCACGGCAGAGGTTGGGCTTCTGGATGGTGGTCGCCTCGATCATCGCGTCGAGCGAGATGTACGAGAGCGAGTCCGCGCCGAGCGACGTGGCGATCTCGTCGACCGTCATGCCGTTGGCGATGAGCTCGGCCCGGGTCGCGAAGTCGATGCCGAAGAAGCACGGCCACTTCACCGGCGGCGAGGAGATCCGGATGTGGACCTCGGCCGCGCCGGCCTCGCGGAGCATCTTGACCAGGGCGCGCTGGGTGTTGCCGCGGACGATCGAGTCGTCCACGACCACCAGGCGCTTGCCCCGGATGACTTCCTTGAGGGGATTGAGCTTCAGGCGGATGCCGAGCTGGCGGATCGTCTGCGAGGGCTGGATGAAGGTCCGGCCGACGTAGGCGTTCTTGACCAGGCCGGAGCCGTACGGAATCCCGCTGGCCTCGGCGTATCCGACGGCGGCGGGCGTGCCGGACTCCGGCGTCGCTATCACCAGATCGGCGTCGACCGGGGCTTCCTTGGCCAGGCGCCGACCCATCTCGACACGCGAGAGGTAGACGTTCCGGCCGGCGATGTCGGTGTCCGGGCGCGCCAGGTAGACGTACTCGAAGACACAGCCCTTGGGCTTCGCTTCCGCGAATCGGGAGGTCCGCAGGCCGTTCTCGTCGATCGCGATGAGCTCGCCCGGCTCGACCTCGCGGACGAAGCTGGCGCCGCAGATGTCGAGGGCGGCGGTCTCACTCGCGACCACCCAGCCGCGCTCCAGGCGGCCGAGGACCAGCGGGCGGATGCCCTGCGGGTCACGGGCGGTGTAGAGGGTCCCCTCGTCCATGAAGACGAGCGAGAAGGCGCCCTTGACCTTCGGGAGGACCTTGGTGGCCGACTCCTCGATGGTCAGGGGCTTGCCGTCGTCGTCGGTCTGGCCGGCCAGGAGGGCGGTGACCAGGTCCGTGTCGTTGGTGGCCGCCACCTGGGTGGCACGGCCGTCCTGACGGGGGAGGTCGGCGACCATCTCGGCAAGCTCGGCGGTGTTCACCAGGTTGCCGTTGTGACCCAGGGCAATGGAGCCGTGGGCGGTCGCACGGAAGGTCGGCTGAGCGTTCTCCCAGACGGAGGCTCCGGTGGTCGAGTAGCGGGCGTGACCGACCGCGATATGACCCTGGAGCGAGCCGAGAGAGGTTTCGTCGAAGACTTGGGAAACGAGGCCCATGTCCTTGAAGACGAGGATCTGGGAACCGTTGCTCACAGCGATTCCCGCGGACTCTTGTCCACGGTGCTGTAGCGCATACAGTCCGAAGTAGGTGAGCTTGGCGACCTCTTCACCCGGAGCCCAGACACCGAAGACGCCGCAAGCGTCCTGGGGGCCCTTTTCGCCGGGGAGCAGGTCGTGGTTGAGTCGTCCATCACCACGAGGCACGCTTCCGAGTGTAGGCGAGATCGACCACTGGTCCGAATTGGGGACGGCCGGGAAATGTCACAGCACAGAGGGTGACCGGACGCCTCCGTCTCGGTATTCGGATCACCTTGTTGACATGCACGAACGCATTCGTACAAGCTCTCGGCCCATGCAGCCTCTCGGTGACCGCACGGTCACCCTCGTCGAGCGCCGCCACGTAGACCTGGTCCGTGTCGCGAGCGCCATCTGTCGCTGTTCCGCGTAGCCACAACTCTTTCTCCCCTTTTCACATTTCAGCTCCGCCCAGCCCTGCCCTGCCGCGCCGCGCGCCGTCCCGCGCCCCGCCGGGAGCGGGCGGGCGGGCCATGGCCTGGAGTACCTGTGTCTTCGTACGAGAACAAGCTGTCCCGGCGTGCCTTCGGCGGCGCCGTCGGAGTGACCGCCGCCGCCGCGGCGGTGGGGCTGGGAGCGGGCCCGGCCGCGGCCGCCGAGACCGCCGGCGAGCGGCGCGCGGAGGCCGGGGAGCGCGCCTTCCGGGCGGCTCGCGGCCGACGCTCGCGCCGCCCGAACATCCTGTTCGTCCTGGGCGACGACCTCGGCTGGGCGGACCTGTCCTCATACGGCTCCCCGCACATCGAGACCCCGAACCTGGACCGGCTGGCCCGCCAGGGCGTCCGGTTCACCGACGCCTACTCGGGGTCCGCGACCTGCTCGCCGACCCGGTTCAGCCTCTACACCGGCCGCTACCCGGCCCGCACCGAGGGCGGGCTGGCCGAGCCGATCGCCGACAGGTCGGCCGGTCTGGACCCGACCCACCCGACGCTGGCCTCGCTGCTGAAGGAGGCCGGCTACTCCACCGCGCTGATCGGCAAGTGGCACGCGGGCTACCTGCCCGACCACAGCCCGACGAAGTCCGGCTGGGACGAGTTCTTCGGCAACTTCGGCGGGGCCCTGGAGTACTACTCCAAGCTGGGCCTGGGCGGCGAGTACGACCTCTACGAGGGCGACGCCGAGTACAAGGACCTGCGCTACTACACGCGGATCATCACCGAGCGGGCATCGGAGTACGTCTCCCGCGACCACCACGGCAAGCCGTGGCTGCTGAACCTGAACTTCACCACCCCGCACTGGCCCTGGATCGCCGACGGGGACACGGAGCAGGGCGCCGAGATCGTCCGCCGGATCAAGGCGGGCGACGGGCGCGCCCTGTGGCACCAGGACGCCGGCTCGGTCGAGAAGTACAAGCAGATGGTCGAGGACCTCGACCGGTCGGTCGGCGAGGTGCTGAAGGCGCTGAGGCGCTCCGGCCAGGAGGACGACACCCTGGTCGTCTTCTCCAGCGACAACGGCGGCGAGCGCTTCTCGTACAACTGGCCGCTGTCGGGCAACAAGGCCTCCCTCCAGGAGGGCGGCATCCGGGTGCCGAACATCGTGCGCTGGCCCGCGCGGCTGGACGGCGGCCAGGTCAGCCACGTCCCGGTCTTCAGCCCTGACTGGACGGCGACGCTGCTGGAGGTGGCCGGGACCCGGCCTCACCGGGCGTACCCGCTGGACGGGGTGAGCCTGGCCGGGTACCTGCTGCGCGGCGAGGAGCCGGCCGAGCGCGATCTGTTCTGGCGGGTGCGCGGGGAGCGGGCGCTGCGCCGCGGCGACTGGAAGTACTACCGCGGCAAGGCGGGCCGGGACCAGCTGTTCGACCTGGCCGGGGACATCCGGGAGCAGGCCGACAAGGCCGCGGTGGAACCGGCCCGGCTGGCCGAGCTGCGGGCTGCCTGGGAGTCCGTGAACGCGGGACTGCTCCCCTACCCGGCCTGACCTTTGTCATGACCGCCGCGTGTGGGTCACTCGGCGGCCGAGGCCGCCCTCGCGGTCAGGCCCTTGCCGTCGGGGGCGGTGAGGGTCAGTGCCTGGCCCTGGATCTTCCAGGTGAGCGGGCCGCTGCCGAACAGCCCGGTCAGCGCCCGCTCGACCTCGCCCGCCGGGCCCTCGCAGGCCATGCGGGTGGAGGTGACCGGCCCGAAGGTGAGCGTGGACCCCTCGACGGTGACCTTGGCGCTGAACCGGTTGCAGCCGAGGCTGCCGCTCGCGGTGCCGTCGGCGGCGAGGGTGAAGTGCGCCTTGCCGGCCACCTCGGCGGGGACGGAGGAGACAGTCTCTCCGCTGACCAGCGCGTCGACCGTCCACAGCGTCGCGGTCAGGGGGGCGTTCGCCTGCGGGGGCTCCGGGGTCATGGCGATGGTGCTCCCGTCGGCGGTCTTCAGGGTGAGCCGGTCGGGCGCCCGGTGGATGGTCAGCCGGCCCGTGAAGAGCTTGGCGAACTCCGTCTCGAACTCCATGTTCTCTGTGCAGAGCTTGAGCGTCGAGCCACCGGGCGTGACGGTCACGGCGGAGGTCCCGGCGAAAGCGAGCTCCGCCGAGAAGCCGTTGCAGCCGTAGTTGCCGCCGGCCCTGTTCTGGCCGATCTCGACGCGCGCGGTCGCGGGCGCGTGCAGGGTGCGGCCGCCGGTGGTCAGCGACTCGACCGCCCAGTGGCCCTGGGGATCGGGGAGCGCGGCGATGCTCCCGCTCTCCTCGGAGCGCCCGCAGCCGGTGAGGGCGAGGCCGAGACCGAGGGCGAGGGCGAGGGCGAGGGCCGTCCCGGTCGTGAGGTGCCTGAGGGTACGCATGGACCTGGGACGGGCCGGGCCGGCGTACGGTTCCACCCTCAGGTCATCAGCGGCAGCAGCGCCGACAGGTCGGCCCGCTCCCCACTGGCCCTGACCTGCGCGTCCTCCAGGGCCGCGGCCCAGTCGGTACGCCCGGTGGCCAGCCGCATCCAGGTCAGCGGGTCCGTCTCCACCACGTTGGGCGGGGTGCCGCGGGTGTGGCGGGGCCCCTCGATGCACTGGACCACCGCGAACGGCGGGATCCGCACCTCCACCGAGCCGCCCGGGGCCTTGAGCGCGAGGGCGTCGGCGAGCAGCCGGGTGCAGGCGGCCAGGGCCTGCCGCTCGATCGGGATGTCCACCCCGGCGGCCCGGCCCAGGTCGTCGGCGTGCACCACCAGCTCGACGGTCCGCGTGACCAGGAAGTCGGCCAGGGTCATGTCCCCGATCCACAGGTCCAGCACCCGGCTGCCGGGGTTCGCGGCCAGCGCCCCGGCCATGCGGGCGCCGACGTGCTCGTACAGCTCGGGCAGCGGGCCGCCCTCGAGGGTCTCCTTGGCCGCCTCGGCGATCTTCCCGGCGAGGGAGGCGGTGGCGGAGGGCCATTCGACGGCCGTCAGCTCCGGCACGGCCGCCGGCGGTCGGGCCAGGCCGGCGGCCAGCGAGTCGGCGATCCACGCGATGTGCGCGGCCAGATCGGCGACGCTCCAGTCGCCGAGCCCGCTGGGGCGCGCCAGCTGCTCAGGCGTCAACTCGCGCACGGCGTCGGCGACATGTGCGAACTGCGCGATGACAGCCGCACGGATCTTCGCGGGGTCGTACGTACGCTGCTTCTTCTTCCCGGGCGGCATGCGGCGACCCTATCCGGGCAGCGTCAGCCCCGTGCAGCCGCGGCGCGCGGCGGCATCGGTGGCGTAGGCCTTGAACAGCTCGGTCAGGCTCGGCTCCAGCAGGTGCTGGTACTCGGCGTCCACGTTCAGGGTGAAGGCGGCCGGGCGGCCCTGGCAGTCCGCGGATCCGTACAGGACGCCGCCCTGCCGGCCGGCCTTGCGCTCGGTGACCGAGAACCTGTCGGCGAGCGAGCCGACGTACGTGCCCTGCGCCTCGTCGCCGAAGTAGGTCTGCGTGCGGATCCACCAGGGGGACCGGTCCAGGACACGGCTCAGCTCGGGGGCGCCCGCGCGCTCCTGCTCGGTCAGCCCCTCGAAGATCCGCTTCGTCTCCGCCGGGCTCACGGCCAGCGTGCACGACTCGCCCCGGGTGTGCGCGGCCACGGGCGCTCCCACGGAGCGGTCCGGCAGCCTCCCCCGGTCCGCGCCGCGCAGGAACTCGGCGTACCAGGCGCAGGTGCCCTGCCCCGCTCCGGCCGGTCCGAGGTCGGCCGTGGCCTCGGGCATCCGCTCCGGCAGGCCGGGGAGCGCCGGCTCACAGCCGCGGCGGGCCGCCGCGCGGAGCGCCCCCTGCCGGGCGATCCGTGCGAGCAGCTGGCGGTCGGCGCCGCTCACCTCCTCGAAGCCGGCGGCTGCGGAGACCAGCACGGAGGAGTTCTCGCAGCGGGCCGTGACGGTGACGGTCTGCCGCCCGTAGTCGCCCAGGGTCCCGTCACCCAGCGGGTGCCGACTGGGGAGGTCGGTCCGGGCGGTGACGTCCTCGCCCTCCTCGCGGCCGCGGTGGGGGAAGGGCCGGTCGCCGTCCCCGATGAGGTGGAAGGGGTACCGGTGGGGGAGTTCGCGGACCGTGAGGGAGAAGTACTCCTCGTCGCGCTCCTCGCCGTCCCGTTCCCGCGGGGTGTCGAGCACGCAGATGTGCGCGATGCCCACGGCCTGCGCACTGCGCCCGGGCCGGCCCCCGTCGAGTCCCACGGCGTCGACCCCGCCGTCCAGCCGCATGACCGTACGCGGATCCGCCAGGCCGGCGCAGGCCTTGTCGATGAGCCCCCGGTCCCGCCAGGCGTCGTACTCACCCTTGAGGACCCAGCCGCCGAGGGCGATGCCCGCCAGCGCGGCGGTCAGCACCAGAGCGTTGATCCGGTTGCGCCGACGCCCCCGGTCCGGCAGGAGCCGGGTGGCCGCCGCTCCCGGCTCGGGCGGTTCGAAGACCATGCCGCTTCCCCCTCGCGCATACGACGGCTCGACCGTACCAACCGGGCGCGAGCGACGCCGAGGCCCCGCCCACACCCGTGGACGGGGCCTCGTACGCAAAAGGCGGGATCAGGCGAGCAGCGCCGGGATCGTCGCCTCGTGAGCGGTGCGCAGCTCTGCGAGCGGAATCGTGAACTCGCCCTGGATCTCGATCTCCTCGCCGTCCACCACACCGATGCGGGTGGCGGGCAGGCCCCGCGCGCCGCACATGTCGGTGAAGCGGAGCTCCTCGCTGCGCGGGACGGACACGATGGCGCGGCCCGCGGACTCGGAGAACAGGAAGGTGAAGGCGTCCAGGTTCTCGGGGACCACGATCCGCGCGCCGTTGCCGCCCTTGAGGCAGGACTCGGTGAGCGCCTGGATGACGCCGCCGTCGGACAGGTCGTGCGCCGCGTCGACCATGCCGTCGCGGGACGCCGAGATCAGGATCTCGCCCAGCAGCTTCTCGCGGCCCAGGTCCACCTTGGGCGGCATGCCGCCGAGGTGGTCGTGGACGACCTGGGACCAGGCCGAGCCGCCGAACTCCTCGGCCGTGTCGCCCAGCAGGTACAGCAGCTGGCCGGCCTCGGCGAACGCCATCGGCGTACGGCGGTTGACGTCGTCGATCACACCGAGGACCGCCACGACCGGGGTCGGGTGGATGGCGGTGTCGCCCGTCTGGTTGTAGAGCGAGACGTTGCCGCCGGTCACCGGGGTGCCCAGCTCCAGGCAGCCGTCCGCGAGGCCCCGGGTGGCCTCGGCGAACTGCCACATGACGTCCGGGTCCTCGGGGGAGCCGAAGTTCAGGCAGTCGGAGATGGCCAGCGGCTTGGCGCCGGTCGCGGCGACGTTGCGGTAGGCCTCGGCCAGCGCCAGCTGCGCGCCCGTGTACGGGTCGAGCTTGGCGAAGCGGCCGTTGCCGTCCGTGGCCATGGCGACGCCGAGGTTGGACTCCTCGTCGATGCGGACCATGCCCGCGTCCTCGGGCTGCGACAGGACGGTGTTGCCCTGCACGAAGCGGTCGTACTGGTCGGTGACCCAGGACTTCGACGCCTGGTTCGGGGAGGAGACCAGGGCGAGGACCTGCGCGCGCAGCTCGGCGGAGGTCGCCGGGCGCGGAAGGCTGCCGGCGTCGTCCGCCTGGAGCGCGTCCTGCCAGGACGGGCGGGCGTACGGGCGGTTGTAGACCGGGCCCTCGTGGGCGACGGTGCCCGGGGGCACGTCCACGATCTGCTCGCCGTGCCAGAAGATCTCCAGGCGCTCGCCGTCGGTCACCTCACCGATGACGGTGGCGATGACGTCCCACTTCTCGCAGATCTCCATGAAGCGGTCGACGTACTGCGGCTCGACGATCGCGCACATGCGCTCCTGCGACTCGCTCATGAGGATTTCCTCGGGCGAGAGCGTCGCGTCGCGCAGCGGGACGGTGTCGAGCTCGACGCGCATGCCGCCGGAACCGGCGGAGGCCAGCTCGGACGTGGCGCAGGAGAGCCCGGCGCCGCCGAGGTCCTGGATGCCCGCGACCAGCTTCTCCTTGAAGATCTCCAGGGTGCACTCGATGAGGAGCTTCTCCTGGAAGGGGTCGCCGACCTGGACGGCGGGGCGCTTGGTGGGCTTGGTGTCGTCGAAGGTCTCGGACGCGAGGACCGAGACGCCGCCGATGCCGTCGCCGCCCGTGCGGGCGCCGTAGAGGATGACCTTGTTGCCGGGGCCGGAGGCCTTGGCGAGGTGGATGTCCTCGTGCTTCATCACGCCGATGCAGCCGGCGTTGACGAGCGGGTTGCCCTGGTAGCAGGCGTCGAAGACGACCTCGCCGCCGATGTTCGGCAGGCCGAGGCAGTTGCCGTAGCCGCCGATGCCCGCGACGACGCCCGGCAGGACGCGCTTGGTGTCGGGGTGGTCGGCCGCGCCGAAGCGCAGCGGGTCCACGACGGCGACCGGGCGGGCGCCCATGGCCAGGATGTCGCGGACGATGCCGCCGATTCCGGTGGCCGCGCCCTGGTAGGGCTCGATGTACGAGGGGTGGTTGTGCGACTCGACCTTGAAGGTGACCGCGTAACCCTGGCCGACGTCGACGACGCCGGCGTTCTCGCCGATGCCGACGAGCATGGCGTCGTTCTGCGGGACCTTCTCGCCGAACTGCTTCAGGTGGACCTTGCTGCTCTTGTACGAGCAGTGCTCGGACCACATGACCGAGTACATGGCGAGCTCGGCGCCCGTGGGGCGGCGGCCGAGGATCTCCCGGATGCGCGCGTACTCGTCCTCCTTGAGGCCGAGCTCCTTCCAGGGCTGCGCGGCGTCCGGGGTGTCCGTGGCGTGCTTGACGGTGTCCAGGCTCATGCGTTGACCAGCTTCTTCAGGACCGACGTGAAGAACGGGAGGCCGTCGGTGCGGCCCGTCCCGATCAGCGGCTCGACCGCGTGCTCGGGGTGGGGCATGAGGCCGACGACGTTGCCTGCGGCGTTGGTGATGCCGGCGATGTCGCGCAGCGAACCGTTCGGGTTCACGTCGAGGTAACGGAAGGCCACGCGGCCTTCGGCCTCCAGTTCGTCGAGCGTGTGCTCGTCGGCGACGTAGCGGCCGTCCATGTTCTTGAGCGGGACGGAGATCTCCTGGCCGGCGGTGTAGTCGCCGGTCCACGCGGTCTCCGCGTTCTCCACCCGCAGCTTCTGGTCGCGGCAGATGAAGTGCAGGTGGTTGTTGCGGAGCATCGCCCCCGGCAGCAGGTGGGCCTCGGTGAGGACCTGGAAGCCGTTGCAGATGCCGAGGACGGGCATGCCCGCCTTGGCCTGCTCGATGATGGTCTCCATCACCGGCGAGAAGCGGGAGATGGCCCCGGCGCGCAGGTAGTCCCCGTAGGAGAAGCCGCCCGCGAGGACGACCGCGTCGACCTGGTGCAGGTCCTTGTCGCGGTGCCAGAGCGAAACCGGCTCGGCCCCCGCGAGGCGCATGGCGCGCAGCGAGTCACGGTCGTCGAGCGTTCCGGGGAACGTGACGACTCCGATGCGAGTGGTCACGGTCAGGCCTCGACCTTCACGGTGAAGTCTTCGATGACGGTGTTGGCGAGGAACGTTTCGGCCATCTTGTGGATGCGGTCGAGGGCGGCCTGGTCGACCGGTCCCTCCACTTCCAGTTCGAAGCGCTTCCCCTGGCGGACGTCGGCGATTCCATCGAAGCCCAGGCGCGGCAGTGCACGCTGCACCGCCTGGCCCTGGGGGTCGAGGATCTCCGGCTTGAGCATGACGTCGACTACGACGCGTGCCATCGGGCACTCCCGTGTGTGGTTGGTGCGAAGGCGGTTCCATCAGCGTACCCGGCCCAAATTTCTACGCGGGTAGATATCTCCAGGGTGTGATCACCGACCGGTTTGGCTTCACCAACGCTTCGCAAAATCACCAGGAAAAACACGCGTCCGGGATTGCGGCGGGACACGCGGAGAGAATTAACTGGGCTTCGCAATGCAATGAGAATCGGGGTACAAAGGAATCACCCCGAGAGACAGCATTTCGCCGCTTCACAACGGGGGCGGAAAGATACATTGCTCCGAAACATCCACACAGGCGACAACGCCGCACGTCAGCAGGTGGCGGCGTCGCACGAAGGGACCGATATCCGTGGCGCAGCGCGTAGTAGTCACGCTCTCCGACGACATCGATGGCGGAGAAGCGGCGGAAACGGTCGTGTTCGCTCTGGACGGTAAGTCGTACGAGATCGACCTCAATGCGGCCAACGCAAAGAAACTGCGGAAGGGCCTGGAGCCGTTCGTGGCCGCCGGCCGCCGCCAGTCGCGTTCGGGGAAGGCCTTCAAGCACACGTCCATCGCACCGGACCCGGCGGTCGTGCGGGCCTGGGCCCGGTCCAACCAGTACGAGGTCCCGCCCCGCGGCCGCATCCCCAAGAAGATCTACGAGGCCTACAACGCTGCTCACTGAGGGCCGATTTGCCATCCACCCCCCTGCGTCAGCTAGTGTGTGGATCACGCCGAGGGGCCAGGCCGCAGGTCAGAGCCCCGAAGGTCGTGCGGGTGTAGTTCAGTAGTAGAACGTCCCCCTTCCAGGGGGAAGGCGCAGTGTGCGATTCCTGTCACCCGCTCTGCATCGGTTTACCGACCACCACCGTGGATCAGGTAGAGTGATGCACGCATTGCCAAGGCAGTGCACGTAGTACATGCGGACGTAGCTCAGTTGGTAGAGCACCACCTTGCCAAGGTGGATGTCGCGCGTTCGAGTCGCGTCGTCCGCTCCATAAGGAGAAGGCCCCGGTCATTACGACCGGGGCCTTCTTCGTGTTCCCCCGGTTCTCCCCGGCTTTTGCGGGTTCGGCCCTTCCCTGACAAATGTCATCGGGGATCGTGACGGCGCGCACTGCCGGGCCCGTCCGGGCGCCGCGAGGCTGGGGTCATGACCGACACCGCGGCCGACCGGCCCGCCCGGATCCGCTTCACGCTGCCCGCCGGGGTGCCGGCCGGCAGCCTGCCGCTGACGCTGCGCGCGGCGGCGTACGGGCAGCGCGTGGAGATCCGTACCGGACACCTCCAGGCGGCCCTGACCGAGCTGCTGCGCTGGGCGCACGACTCCGGTGTGGAACTGGAGGGGATCGACGCCCGGTCCGGCTCCCTGGAGGAGGCCTTCCTCGACTGGCTCGCGCGCTCGGACGAGCCGGGCCCGCCCTGCCGGTGCGCCGCCGGACCGCGCTCACCGCACTGGCCCGAATCATGATCACCGTGTTTGCTGATCCGCGGTGGTTCCGCCGGGAACCGCGCGGCGGGCAGGAAAAAGATCCGGGGGGACGGGCGACATGCCGAAGCTGAAGGGGTGGTGGAAGAACCGCACCACCGCCGGGAAGGTCGAGCTGTACACGCGCTGGTCGTTCCACTTCTTCGTGGTCATGGAGCTCCTGGGGATCGGGCTGGCCCCGCTGGCCGGCGTCGCCGAGGTCACCTCGCCGCTGCTGCCGGTGTCGCTCTCCCTGATGGCGTGCACCCACGCGGTGCTGTGCGGAGTGCACTCCTCCAGGGCCCTGCACTGGGTGGTGGGCCGACGCGAACGCCCCACCCGGCTCGCGGCGGCCCTGGCCCTCGCGTCGGGCACGGCCACGCTCGGCGTCCTCGCGCTGCGCGCGACCGGCAGACTCGACCCGGCCGTGGCGCCGTCGCTCGTCTCGGGGCTCACCTGCTTCGCCACCGGCTCGCTGGTCCTGTCCCTGCGGTCGGTGAAGCTCATCTGGTGCGTCGCCCCGGCCGTGGCCGCCGGTACGGCCGTGGCCGTGCTCGCGCTGGGCCTGGCGCCGGGGGAGGCTCTGGGCTACGCGGTCGCCGTACTGCTCGGCAATCTGCTCTTCAGCACCACCTGCGGATTCAGCGCATGGCTGCTGAAGACGGTCTACGAACTGGACCGGTCCCGCGAGATCCAGGCGCGCCTCGCGGTCGCCGAGGAGCGGCTGCGCTTCGGCCGGGACCTGCACGACGTGATGGGCCGGAACCTGGCGGTGATCGCGCTCAAGAGCGAGCTGGCGGTCCAGCTGGCGCGGCGCGAACGGCCGGAGGCGGTGGACCAGATGATCGAGGTGCAGCGGATCGCCCAGGAGTCCCAGCGGGAGGTGCGCGACGTCGTGCGCGGCTACCGGGAGGCGGACCTCGCCGTGGAGCTGGAGGGCGCGCGCGGGGTGCTGCGGGCGGCCGGAATGGACTGCAGGGTCGACTTCGAGGCGGCCGGACACGAGCTGCCGCCCGAGGTCCAGTCGGCGCTCGGCTGGGTGGTGCGCGAGGCGACCACGAACGTCCTGCGGCACGGGGACGCGCACAGTTGCGTGATCCGGCTGACGGCGCCGCAGGCGGGTCCGGTGACCCTGGTGGTGGAGAACGACGGAGCCCCCGAGACGCCCGCCGGGCCGCCCGGCTCGGGGCTGGCCGGGCTGCGGGAGCGGCTCGCGGTGGTGGACGGAACCCTGCAGGCGGGACCGGCGGCCGGCGGCCGCTTCCGGCTGTGCGCCGAGATACCCGGCGGACACGTGCAACGACTGGAGGTGCGGGCGTGAGCCCCGTACGCGTACTGCTCGCCGACGACGAGCACCTGATCCGCGGGGCGCTGGCCGCCCTGCTGGCCCTGGAGGACGACCTGCTGGTCGTCGCCCAGGCGGCCTCCGGGCCCGAGGCTCTCGCCATGGCACGGGCGCACCGGCCGGACGTGGCGGTGCTGGACCTGCAGATGCCCGGCGCCGATGGTGTGAGTGTGGCCACATCGCTGCGGGCCGAACTCCCCGGCTGCAAGACCATGATCGTGACGAGTCACGGCCGTCCCGGCCACCTGAAGCGGGCCCTGGCGGCGGGGGTGCGGGCCTTCGCTCCGAAGACCGTCTCGGCGCAGCGGCTGGCCGAGCTGATCCGGACCGTGCACGCCGGAGGGCGTTACGTGGACCCGGAGTTGGCGGCCGACGCGATCAGCGCGGGGGACTCGCCGCTGACCGCGCGGGAGGCGGAGGTGCTGGAACTCGCGGCGGACGGGGCGCCCGTCGCGGAGATCGCCGAGCGGGCCTCGCTGTCGCAGGGGACCGTACGGAACTACCTGTCCTCGGCGGCGTCGAAGCTGGGCGCTGAGAACCGGCACACGGCAGTGCGTCTCGCACGGGAGCGAGGTTGGGTATAGTAGGTCTCGCCTTACGGCGCCTGCGGACATAGCTCAGTTGGTAGAGCACCACCTTGCCAAGGTGGATGTCGCGCGTTCGAGTCGCGTTGTCCGCTCTGTAAGGAAGAAGCCCCCGGTCCTCGACCGGGGGCTTCTTCGTGTCTCAGGCCCAGGTGAGGCCGGTGAGCCGCTCGTACGCCTCGATGTACTTGGCGCTGGTCTGCTCGGCGACCTCCCGCGGGAGGGCCGGCGGCGGAAGTTCGCCCTTGCGGTCCCAGCCGGACGCCGGGGAGGTCAGCCAGTTGCGGACGAACTGCTTGTCGAAGGAGGGCTGCGCGCGGCCCGGCTTCCACTGGTCGGCCGGCCAGAAGCGGGAGGAGTCCGGGGTCAGCACCTCGTCGCCGGCGACGAGGGTGCCGTCCTTGTCGAAGCCGAACTCGAACTTGGTGTCGGCCAGGATGATCCCGCGCTCGCGGGCGATGTCCCGGGCCCGGCTGTACACGGCGAGGGTGGTCTGGCGCAGCAGGGCCGCCGTCTCGACGCCGGTGGTGCGCGCGACCTCCTCGTACGAGATGTTCTCGTCGTGCTCGCCGACCTCGGCCTTGGCGGCCGGGGTGAAGATCGGGGCGGGCAGCTCGGAGCCGTCCACGAGGCCCTCGGGGAGGGCGAGACCGCAGACCGTGCGGGTCTGGTCGTACTCGACGAGGCCGGAACCGGTCAGGTAGCCGCGGGCCACGCACTCGACCGGGACCATGTCGAGGTTCTGGCAGATCAGGGTGCGGCCGGCCCAGTCGGCGGGGGCGCCTTCGGGCAGGTCGGTGCCGATGACGTGGTTCGGCACGATGTCCCTCAGCTGGTCGAACCACCAGAGGGAGAGCTGGGTCAGGACGCGGCCCTTGTCCGGGATCTCGGTGGGAAGCACCCAGTCGTAGGCGGACATGCGGTCGCTGGCGACCATGACGAGGTTGCCGTCGCCGTCGCGGTAGAGATCGCGCACCTTGCCGGTGTGGAGGTGGACGAGGCCGGGCACCTGAACCGGCTCGGGCTTTTCGACGAATCCGGACACGGGGTCTCCCTGTAGGTCTGTACGAGCGCAAACCCATTCTCCCGTACCGCGTCGTCTGCCCCGTCCAGGGGGTGTCCATCCCCGGCGGCGGTTAGTCCCTCTTGCAGATCCGGTCGAGGAGGTTGGCGGTGGCCCGCTGGACGCGCTCGTCGACGTGGCCGGGGCGGTCGAGCGCCGGGGACCAGGCGAAGGTGCCGGACGCGAAGACCAGCGCGCCGCTGGGCGCCCGGTAGAGCGAGGTCTCCTGGTGGCGGCGGTGGTTCTCGCTGTCGAGGTACGGGGAGTGCGCGAGCAGGATCCGGTCCTGGTGCTCGGGGAGCTGGGTGCGCGGGAAGTACCGGTCGGCCTCGCCCGCGACCAGGCCGGGCAGCTCGTCGTTCTCGCCGGCGCCGGTGGAGTCCCAGAGCCAGTGCGTGGCATTGCGGACGATCAGGGGCGCGGGCTCGGGGACCCGCCCGGCGTACTGGATGCCGAGCAGCTGCTGTTCCGGGCGGTCGACCTCGCGCCACAGGCTGGGGCGGCCGGGACCGCGGCGTTTTCGGCACGTGAGGAGCCGGTCGTCGACCCCTGAGGCCGAGGGGCCGAGCTCGACCTGCCAGTACATGGTGTTGGCGGAAAGGAAGACGAGCGAGGTGCCGTGGTCGCGGGCGCGCTCGACGGTGCGGCGCATGGGGGCGGACCAGTACTCGTCGTGGCCGGGGAAGACCAGGCCGCGGTAGCGGGTCGGGTCGACGCGGCCGGCGTGCAGGTCGCGGGTGTCGGCGTAGGCGAGGTCGTAGCCGTAGCGCTCGGCCCAGCGGATGAAGTCGTAGGCGTGGCCGACGTGCAGGGGCAGGCCCGCGCCCGCGTAGGGGCGGTCGAAGGAGACGGTGATGGCCGCGTCCTGCTCTCCGAGCAGCCGGCCCTCCTCGTCCCACGCGTGGTAGAGGCTGGCCCCGGTGCGGCCGTCCTCCGGGTAGAGGTTGTACGCCTGCCAGGTGATGTCGGGGAGCAGCAGCAGGAGGTCGGCGGGCTGGTCGTCGCGGACCGTGAAGGGGATGTGGGAGCGGTAGCCGTCGGCGGTGGTGAGGACGGCCACGTACGCGCCGACGCTCCAGTACGACGGGACCTGCAGGCGCCAGGACAGCCACCAGTGGTGGCAGGAGACGGTGCGGTCGGCGGCGAGGGGGGTCGGCTGCACGATGCCGGAGAGACGGGGACTCGTGGTGATCTTTGAGGCGCCGTCGCCGCCGTAGTGGCCGATGCGGTAGACGTCGACCGAGAACTGCTGGGGCGGGTCGACGGTGACGTGGAAGTCGATGGCCTCACCGGGGGCCACGGCGCCGGTGGAGGAGAAGCCCTTGATCTGGCGGTGCACGTCGTCGGCCGTACGGGGGCCGCCGGTGCCACGTGCGCGGGGGATCTGGCCGGTACCGGCGGCCGCGGCGGCCGGGTCCACGTACCAGGGCACGACCTGGCCGGTGTCGTCGAAGTAGAGCTCGCTGCCGCGGAACCAGGGCAGGGGGCCCTGCCCGAAGGGGTCATTCACCGCGTGCGCGAGCGCACCTGACTCCCAACGCCGGATCTGGTCCGCTCCCATGACGTTCCCCTCCCTCGCTCCCCCGAACGGGCGTGCATCGGGCCAGCACATCACATAACGCATGCAGTCCGTTACCGTTCGTCGCGAATTGACGGGATCGGAACACTGAGATCCGGTTACCTGTGCGATCCGTAACGCTCCGGGGCGGGGCCCTCAGACCAGGCGGACGGGCTTCTCCGGGCGGACGCCGAGGTCGGCGAGCCAGTCGCGCAGGGGATCCGGGTCCCCGTCCTCGACCAGGCACAGCACGCGCGGCGCGAGGTCGGACCGGCGGTCACCGCCGATCAGCAGGATCGGGCCGTCGAGCCAGTCCAGGCCGGGCGAGGCCCCGGCGGAGTCGACGGCGGCGCAGCACACCATCGCCGTGACGTGGTCGGCCAGCAGGTCCCGGCCGCTGCGCGGCGGCTGGAGCGGGAACAGCGGTACGGCGTCCGCTCCGCGGGCCTTCCCGGCCCCGGCGGACGGACCGGCGGCCCGCTCCTCGCGGGCCAGGTCGCCGCTGAGCCGTCCGGCCAGTGCCTCCCCGGCGGCGCCCTCGCCGGCCCGGTCGGTGAGATAGCCCAGCACCCGCTCCAGCGTGGGTCCGGCCGCGGCGCCCGAACCGGCGGCGCCGACCGGCAGTCCCGCCGGGGCGGCGAGGGAGTCCAGCGCCGCGTGCAGCCGGGCCGCCTCCGTACGCCACTTGCGGTCCACGACCTCTTCCGGATACGCCGTCCAGTCCACCGGGGACCAGTCCGGTCCGGCCTCGGCCGGACCGCCGTGGAAGAGCCGCGCGGCCAGCAGCGAGGCCGCCTCGTCGACCACGCCGGGCTGTTCCAGCAGGTCACAGGCGGGGCGCTCACCGAGCCGCGAGGTGAACCCCTCGGCCAGCCGGTCCCGCCGCGACAGCTCGGTCAGCGCGGAGACCACCCCGGCGTCGAGATGCGCCGGCCAGCGGCCCATCCGCCAGGCGGGCAGCGCGACCCGGGTCAGCAGCCGGTCCCAGCCCGCGTAGGCCAGACCGACCTGCTCCTGGGCGACGATGCGCAGCCCGTAATCCACACCCTGTGCGCGCTCCGAGGCGGCCACGGCCACCCCGCGCTCCATCTCGGCGGCATCCACCCGGCACAGCCGCAGCAGCAGCCGTGCGGGCCCGGCGATCCAGCCGAGGCCGGGCCTGCCGCCCACGTCCACGGCGGCGTCCAGGCCGCGCACGAAGCCGCGCGCGTCGGCTATGTCCGGATGCGCGGAAGGTCCCGTACCCGCGACGACCGGCGCGAGGACCGCCCGCAGTTCCGCGACCCGCATCCACCACAGGAAGGGCGAGCCGATCACCAGCACGGGAGCCGCGCCGGGCTCGGACTCCGGACCGGCAGGTCCGGCTATGCCGGCGGACGTGCGCGCGGCGCCGCGGCGGTGGGCCGCGTGGGTGCGGTCCTCCAGCCAGCTGTCGCAGTCCGGCGTCAGGGCTATCGCGGAGGGCGGCGGTACGTCCATCCGGTCGGCCAGCTCCCGCACCAGCCGGTAGAGATCGGGGGCGGCGGCCTCGGGAACGGGCACCGTCGGCGTCACGGCGGGGCCGGCCCGCAGCACCACGGCGGCGAAGATCCCGCCGACCAGCAGCACCAGCGCGGCGACCGCGCACACGGCGAGGGTCACCGCGGGCCAGGGGTCACCGGCCAGCCGGCCCGTCATCCGGGCGGCCACCAGCACCACCGCGAGGGCGGCGGGCAGCAGCCCGACGGCCAGGGCTCTGCTGCGCACGCGCAGCACGGCCAGGGCGCGGGACCGCGCGGACG
The DNA here is from genome assembly GCF_036203305.1 of Streptomyces sp. NBC_00190. Taxonomy (GTDB): domain Bacteria; phylum Actinomycetota; class Actinomycetes; order Streptomycetales; family Streptomycetaceae; genus Streptomyces. The sequence continues at coordinate 3,927,317 of NZ_CP108131.1, forward strand.
GCACGCCCGCTTCCATGATCGAACCGGTTCCGGACACGGCCGGACCTCACCCCCTCTGCCCTGCGGCGGCTTTGCTCACTCCCCCACTGTGACACCCGCCACTGACATCGCAATGCCGGTGGGCCAAGTGCCGGAATGCTTGCGCCGCACCCTAGTTGGGGTACGCCCGGCCGTCAGGCGGACCGGGTGACGATCACCCGATGGAATGGCTTTGGGTAAAGCTGGGTGCGTTCGAACAGGGATCGAGGCACTCACGCACGGACACGCCCGCGGGCCCGGGCAGCACCTCGTGCGCACCGGGCCCGCGGATCTGCGGAGTCGCTGGTCAGCGTCCTTCGGCCGCCTTGGCGGCGATGTCCGTGCGGTGCTGCGAGCCGTCCAGCCGGATCCGCGCCACCGCCTTGTACGCCTTCTCGCGGGCCTGCGCCAGATCGGAACCGGTCGCCGTCACCGACAGCACGCGGCCGCCCGCGCTGACGACCGCGTCGCCCTCGCGCCGGGTCCCGGCGTGCAGCACGTACGCGTCGGGTCCGTCCTCGGCGGCCACGTCGGCCAGGCCCTCGATCACGTCGCCGGTGCGCGGGGTCTCGGGGTAGTTGTACGAGGCGATGACCACCGTGACGGCCGCGTCCTCGCGCCAGCTCAGCGGCGGCTCGGCGTCCAGGGTGCCGTTGGCGGCGTTCAGCAGCACGCTCGCGAGCGGGGTGCGCAGCCGGGCCAGGACCACCTGGGTCTCCGGGTCGCCGAAGCGGGCGTTGAACTCGATCACCCGGGTCCCGCGGCTGGTGATGGCGAGGCCCGCGTAGAGCAGCCCGGAGAAGGGGGTGCCGCGGCGGCGCAGCTCGTCCACGGTCGGCTGGAGGACCAGCTCCATGACCTCGTCGACCAGCTTGGGGTCGGCCCAGGGCAGCGGGGAGTACGCGCCCATGCCGCCGGTGTTGGGGCCCTCGTCGCCGTCCAGGGCCCGCTTGAAGTCCTGCGCGGGCTGGAGCGGGACGACGGTGACGCCGTCGGTGATGGCGAAGAGCGAGACCTCGGGACCGTCGAGGTACTCCTCGATGACCACCCGGTCGCAGGCGAGGGCGTGGGCGCGGGCCGCGGCGCGGTCCTCGGTGACCACGACGCCCTTGCCGGCCGCGAGGCCGTCGTCCTTGACGACGTACGGGGCGCCGAAGGCGTCGAGGGCGGCGTCCACCTCTTCCGGGGTGGTGCACACGTAGCTGCGCGCGGTCGGGACCCCGGCCGCGGCCATCACGTCCTTGGCGAAGGCCTTGGAGCCCTCCAGCTGGGCCGCCTCGCCGGACGGGCCGAAGACGGGGATGCCGGCGGCGCGCACGGCGTCGCCGACCCCGGCGACCAGCGGGGCCTCCGGGCCGACGACGACCAGGTCGGCGCCGAGTTCGGTGGCGAGAGCGGTGACGGCGTCGCCGTCGAGGGCGTCGACCGGGCGGAGCTCGGCCACCTCGGCGATGCCGGCGTTGCCGGGAGCGCAGTACAGCGCGGAGACGTCGGGGTCGAGGGACAGAGAGCGGCACAGGGCGTGTTCGCGGGCGCCGCCGCCGATGACGAGGACCTTCACGCTGCTCAGACTAGCCCGGACGGCGCGGCCGGTTTCGTGCGGCCACCCAACTGGGCGGGACTACTCATTCGTGTATTCCTCCACAACGGTGGCTCCGAGCTCGCGCACGATGAGGTCGTGTCCGGTCAGGGCGCTCTCGACGAGGTCGGGATCGTCCTCCTCCGCGAAGTCGTCCTCGGGGGCGACCGGGGGCGCCTGCTGTACGGGGGGCTGCGGGGCGGAGGCCGCCTGCTGGGGCGGCTGCTGCTGGTACTGCGGCTGCTGCGGGGCGGGGGCGGACGGCGCCTGGGGCGGCGGGCTGTAGGCCGGGGCGGGCGCGGCCGGTGCGGCGTACGAGGACGTCTGGAGCGGGGCGGGCGAGCCGCCGCCGACGACGGCGTCGATCTTCCAGTTGACCTGGAACTGCTCGGCCAGGACCGCCTTGAGCACGTCCTCGCTGCCACTGCTCGCGAAGTTGTCGCGGGCGCCGACGTTGGGGAAGCCGAGCTGGAGGGTGGTTCCGTCGAAGCCGGTGACCTGGGCGTTCTGGCTGAGCAGGATCCAGGTGAAGCGGCGGCGGTTCTTGACGGCCTCCAGGACGCCGGGCCACATCGCCTGGACCTGTCCGGCTCCGGCGGCCATGCCGGGGGAGGGCGCGGCGGCGGGAGCCGCGGCGGCCGGGGCCTGCTGGGCGGGGGCGGGCGCCGCCGGGACTCCCTGGCCGGGGGCGGCCGCGCTCGGCCAGGCACCGGCGGCGGGGGTGGCGGGGGCCTGGGCGGCCGGGGCCGGGGCGGCGGCTCCCGGCCAGGCCCCGGGGGCGCCGCTGCCGGGCTGTGCGGCTCCGGGCCAGGCCCCGGGAGCGGAGGCGGCGGGGGCGGGGGCGGGGGCCTCGGGGGCGGGGGCCTCGGCGGGAGCGGCCTGAACCGGCGCCTCCGGCCGCGCGGGAGCCCGTACCGGTTCGGGGGCTGCGACCGGCGCGGCGGCCGGAACCGGCGCGGGGGCCTGTACGGCGGCACGCGCGGCGGCGACGCCCCCGCCGGGACCGGCGGGCGCCATGGCGTGCGCCTCGGGCCCCGGGACGTAGCCCATGGCGGGCGGCGCGGCGAAGGCGGCGGCCCCGCCGCGCTCCAGCCGGTCGAGCCGGGCTTGGAAGGACCGCTCGTCGTCGAAGGCGGCGGGCAGCAGCACGCGGGCGCAGATGAGCTCCAGCTGCAGCCGCGGCGAGGTCGCGCCGCGCATCTCGGTGAGGCCGGTGTTGACGAGATCGGCGGCCCGCGACAGCTCGGCGGCCCCGAACACGGACGCCTGGGCCTGCATCCGCTCCACGACGTCGGTGGGGGCGTCGATCAGCCCCTTCTCCGCGGCGTCGGGCACGGCGGCCAGGATCACCAGGTCGCGCAGCCGCTCCAGCAGGTCTGCGACGAACCGGCGCGGGTCGTTCCCGCCCTCGACGACCCGGTCGACGACCTCGAAGGCGGCGGCCCCGTCACCGGCGGCGAAGGCGTCGATCACGGAGTCGAGCAGCGACCCCTCGGTGTACCCGAGCAACGAGGTGGCCATGGCGTATGTCACACCGTCGTCGGCGGCGCCGGCGAGCAGCTGGTCCATCACGGACATCGAGTCACGCACGGACCCGGCACCGGCGCGCACGACGAGCGGCAGCACGCCGTCCTCGACCTTGGCGCCCTCGCGCCCGCAGACCTCGCCCAGGTAGTCCCGCAGGGTGCCGGGCGGAACCAGCCGGAAGGGGTAGTGGTGCGTCCTGGACCGGATGGTCCCGATCACCTTCTCCGGCTCCGTGGTGGCGAAGATGAACTTGAGGTGCTCCGGCGGCTCCTCGACCACCTTCAGCAGGGCGTTGAAGCCCGCCGAGGTGACCATGTGGGCCTCGTCGATGATGTAGATCTTGTAGCGGCTGGAGGCGGGCCCGAAGAAGGCCTTCTCCCGCAGGTCACGGGCGTCGTCCACACCACCGTGGGAGGCGGCGTCGATCTCGATGACGTCGATGGACCCCGGCCCGTTCCTGGCCAGGTCACGGCAGGACTGGCACTCCCCGCACGGGGTCGGGGTGGGACCCTGCTCACAGTTCAGGCAGCGGGCGAGGATGCGCGCGCTGGTCGTCTTTCCACACCCGCGCGGCCCGCTGAACAGGTACGCGTGATTGACCCGGTTGTTCCGCAGGGCCTGCATCAGCGGGGCAGTGACATGCTCCTGCCCGATGACCTCGGCGAACGACTCGGGGCGATAGCGGCGGTACAGCGCAAGGGACGACACGTCTACGAGGTTATCCGGGCCCGCCGACAACGGCGGCCCGCCGGCGCCACCACGGCCCCTCAGAACGCAAAGCGCCCCCCACGCACCCGCCAGAGCCCACTTACCCTTGCTGCCTTCCGGCCCTGGGGGAGTTGGGTGAGATAGCGCCACGTGAGGGGCTGAGCCCACCCTAGCGGATGGACACCCCTGGAATCGAGCCCGGCCCCGGCCCGGCCTCCCGCGGACGATCACGTTCGCGAGCACCCCTCAACGTCTTGTATTGTTTGCGGCGGAGGATTCGCCTAGTGGCCTAGGGCGCACGCTTGGAAAGCGTGTTGGGGGCAACCCCTCACGAGTTCGAATCTCGTATCCTCCGCCAGTGCCTCACCGGGCACTTGAAGGCCCCGACCGGGAAACCGGCCGGGGCCTTCTGCGTTCCGTGGTCTCAGTTCGAGTCTCATCTATGCGCCTCGCAGCCCGACATTCCGTGCGTTCCGGCCTCGATGGCCTATCCCTCGTACTCCCAAGGGTTCAGCAGGAGTGCGCCTGATCGCGCCAGATGCTTGATGTTGCGACTCACCAGCGTCCAGCCGTTTGCCAGGGCGGTGGCGGCGATCAGCGCATCGGGAGGATCGATGCTGGTTCCGGCACTCTTGAGCCTCCGGTAGAGCGAGGTAGGCGAATGCCTCCCGCTCGCCGACGGCGGCGATCCGGTCACGGTACTGATCGCGGATGTCCGTGAGCGCCCGCTCGAAAGCCGTACGCCGCACCGGATCAGGTGTTCCCTCAATGCCTGCTTCGATCTCCGCGACCGTGATGACGCTCAGGTAGAGGGCAGGAGACGGAACCGAGCGAGCCCAGGCGACGACGGCCGGGGCAGGCTTCGGCCGGGTGGTGATCTCGGCGACCACATTGGTGTCGAGCAGATAGATCACTCGCCGTCCGCCGCATCGTCATAGGACCGCTGCCCGAACTCCAGACCCTCGAACGGGGCCGCCGTAAGTCGCTCAAGGAACCCGTCGCTGCCCAGGGTCGCCCAGCGGTGAAGCATGTTGGGCAAGGCATCGATGTCGGTGTCGGCGAGTTCGGCATCGAAGTGCCCGAGCTGATGCTCGGGCAGGGACTCCCGGATCTCCCGGATCGTCCGTAGCGGATGGGACTGAGGATGGGACTCCTCGGGTCTGCGCGGCGGGAGCGGCAGATTCGGGGCAGTGCTCATGATCGGCTCCTCCACGCTGTGGTCACGGGCTCATGCCTGAAGACCACCCTAGGCCGGGCGGTCCTGGAGAGGGTCGGAAACGACCCGAATCCGAGCTTTGACGGGACCCGTCCGCCGAGTCGCCGCCAGCTGTGCCTGGCAGCCGCCGTCTGCCAGCGACGGCAATCCGAGACTGCTCGGACGGGTCTGGACCGAACGCGCCGCCGCAGGTCAGGACGCCCCTGACCTCCTCCGGACCCCCGTACGAACATGTGGGAAGCGTGTTGGGGGCAACCCCTCACGAGTTCGAATCTCGTATCCTCCGCCAGTGCCTCACCCGGCACTTGAAGGCCCCGACCGGGAAACCGGCCGGGGCCTTCTGCGTTCCTTGATCGCGTCTCAGTGGTCCGGGCGGCCCGAGTGGGCGAGCTCGTCCTTGTACGCGCCCTTGTGGGCGTCCTTGTGGGCACCCTTGGAGCGGCGGAAGTCGGGGACCGGGGCCGGCGTGAGTTCCGTCCAGGTCGCTCCGGTGACGGGGGCGAAGTTGGTGCCGCTGATGTCGAGGGCGAGCTGGTACACGCGGCCGTCCACCGTCAGTACCTTGATGAACGCCCTGTTCGCGAATCCCTCGATGGAGATCCCGCAGGCCTCCCCGAGGGGGTAGCCCTCGATGTCGGAGAAGTCCTGCCAGGCCGGCGAGAGACCGGGAGCCGACGCCCGGCCGCCATACGCGTGACCGTCGGTGAGCGCGGCACTGAAGGCCTCGGTGTTGCTGGGCATGTAGCTGTCGACGGCGTTGCACGGGCCGGTCGCACCCGTGGCGCCGGCGGCTCCGGTGCCGCCCGTGGCTCCTGTGGCGCCGGTCTGACCGGTCTGGCCCGTGTCCCCCGTGGCTCCCGTGGCGCCGGTCTGACCCGTGTTCCCCGTCGCCCCCGTCGCACCGGTCTGACCGGTGTTCCCGGTGGCACCTGTGGCACCTGTCTGACCCGTGTCCCCCGTCTCACCCGTCGCACCGGTCGCGCCCGCCGGACCCGTGTCGCCCTTCGGGCCCCTGGGGCCCGTCGGACCCGTCGGGCCCTGCTTGCCCCGATCGCAGTCGTCGCCGCCACCACCGCGCGGACCGGCCTCGGCCGCCGCTCTCCGGTCGTGGTCCGGCTTCGTGTGCTTCGCCTCGCATTGGTCCCCGCCCGTCGGGGTCGCGGCGTTGACCGTCCCGGCCGCCCGCAGGCTCTGGGCCGTGGCGAGCGCCGGGCCGGCGATCCCCGCCATGACCAAGGCAAGCGAAGCGAGGGTTCCGCCGGTCAGCCAGCCGCTCCGCCTCGGTAGCGGGCCGAGTGCTGACCTTTTCCTGTTCTCGGGACTCATGTGCGCCGCTCCTTCTCCGAACCGGATCGAACGATGTGCGATGGAGCCGCTCGGGCCATCTCGGTCATCGTGGGGATCGCGGTCGCGAGCAGGCGCGTGCCTCGCGCAGGCGTCAACGGTTCAGCCCACACTCACCCCACCAACGGGCCTCGGGAGTTGCGGGAACGGTCCGGGCATGGATCAGAAGCCGAGGGCGAGGGCGGCGACGGCCGGGGCGGCGTAGATGAGGGGGAAGGGGATGTGTGCGTACGAGCGGGCCCGGACGACGGTGATGACGGCCCCGGTGTAGTAGAGGGCGAGGCCGATGGCGGCGGCGATGCCGAGGGCGGGGACGAAGAGGCCCGCGACCAGACCTGCGGCTCCGGCGGCCTTGGCCGCGCCGAGCCAGGTCCACCAGGTGCGCGGGACGCCGTACGCGGCGAGGGGCTCGACGACCCACTTGGCGCCGGTGAAGACCGAGACCGCCGAGAAGCCGGTCATGAAGGCGGCGACGAGGGTGACGACAACAGCGGTGGTGGACATGGGATCTGCTCCTCTGGTGGATTCCCTTGCGTGCGTCTCACTCCAATGACCCGCCGCGCCACGGGAGTGTGACCGGCTCGCGAAAAAAGATTTCAGCGCCGCGTACAGACCGATTGGAGCCCGGCCGCCACCGTCCAGCCCCGCGCCCGCCAGGGTCCGGCAGGTACGGCCGCCAGGCGTCGTACGGGGAGCTCTCGGCCTCGATGCCCAGCGAGACCCCCTCGCGCCCGGGTACGGCCACCGCCCGCCCGGCGGGGAGAGCGGGCGCGGACGGCGTACGGGCGACCGTACGGCCGCTTGCGGTGAGCAGGGAGCCACTGGACCCGACAGGTGCGCGCGGGCCCGGTCCAGAGCACGGAGGGTCCGGGTCGGCCGGCGGCTCAGGTCGCCCCAGTGCCGCGGGTATACGCATCGGCCGCTATGCGGTCACGAGCGAGATCTCGGTGGCCTTGATCAGCGCGACCACGGAGGAGCCGACGGACAGGCCGAGCGCCTCGACGGCGTCCTCCGTGATGGCGGCGATGATGTCCTGGCCGCCGTCCAGCCGGACCGTGGCCATGGCCTCGCCGGTGGTGACGGCGGTGACGGTACCGGCGATCTGAGCGGCTCGCCGCTGCGGCTGCCGCTGCGGGGTGTCATGTGTCAGGTGTGCTGGGGCACCTCGGGCTTCAGCAGGCCGCGGAGCGTGTCGCGGAACTCCGGCGTGTCCGCTTCACCGTGCACGGCGACGGCGTGCTGGACGGCCGCGCCCATGACTTCGTCTTCCTCACCAGCGATGGTCAGGGTGCACCCCACCTCACTGGGGTACTCCCTGCAGTCCATGACCTTGCGCATGGTGTGCCTCCCGTCGTGGCTATGGCTACAGGCCACTCCCCACGATCCTCCGCATGCCCCCGGGGCGAAACCCGGGCCGGTCGCGCCCCCACGTGTTGTGGTGCCACTCGTCAGAACCAGCCGACGGAGTCGGTCACGTAGAAAGCCGCCTTCTCGCGTCATGCCCCTGGATCTCGTGGCCTGACAGCGTCCGCCAGGCGCCAGTCTCCTAGGCCTCGCGTGCGTACGAGACGAAGCCCGCCCAGGCCTGGGGGGTGAGGGCGAGCTGGGGCCCGTCGAGGACCTTGGAGTCCCGCACGCGCACGGCCTCGGGACAGGCCGCCACCTCGATGCAGTCGTTGATGTCGCTGCTGCTGCTGTAACTGCTCTTGAACCAGTCCAGCTCGACCTTGTGGATCATGTGTCTCCCAGCAGTTGCTCGATAAAGGCGCGCGACTCCCAGGGCGTCAGAGCCTGGGCCCGGAGCATGCCATACCGCAGGTCAAGGGTCCGGAGCCGCTTCAAGTCGGATACAGGGCGTCCGTTGAATGCTCCTTCGGAGCGTCCCACCGCCGTACTGTCAGCGAACTTCAGCAGCTCGATCCGACCTTCCATCCCCGCGTGGGCCTCACGGTCCATTGGCAGAACCTGAAGAGTCACGTTCCGCAACTCCATCAGTTCCAATAGTCGTTCGAGCTGTCCACGCATGACCATTGTGCCCCCGATCGGACGGCGAAGGCTGGCCTCTTCTTGGACGAACCCGAGCGTCGGCGCAGGCACCCGCCCGAAGATCGACCTGCGGGCCAGGCGCCCGGCGACTCCGCGCTCCACTTCGTCGCGCGAGTAGGCGGGCTGCCTCATCTCGAACAGCGCACGCGCATAGTCCTCGGTCTGCAGGAGACCATGCAGGCCCTGGATGGTGAAGGCGCCGACCTCGACGGCCAGGGCCTCCATCTTCGCGAGCTCCCGGACCTTCTTCGGGTACCGGACCCGCCCCAGGTCCTCCGCCATCGCCCGGATCAGGCCTCCGGCCTTCAGCGCGTCGTCCACCTTGTCCAAGTACTCCGGCTTGGCGATCCGCTTGCCGCCCTCGACCTTGTAGATCAGGGCCTCGCCGTACTGGATCGCCGCCGCCAGGTCGCCGACCCGCATCCCCAGCGCCTCGCGCCGCGCCCGCATCTGGCGGCCGAGCGCCGCGACCACCGCCGCGCCCTGCTCGTCCTCGGGGTCCACGGACCAGCTGTGTCCTTCCGTACCGTCACCGTCCACGCCCATGCGCGCCCACCTCCTCAACGCGCCCTACCCGTCACTCGCGTTGGGGCAGTCTCGACAGCCTTGGACAAAGCCGTGGACATGCGTGCGGGCCGGTCGCGTCAGCGGGTCGCGATGGAACGGGACCCGGTGCGTCACGACCTTTCTTTCTTTGCAAGAACTTCAGGAGAAAGAACTCCGACCCCACCCCTCCAGCCTCCCCGGAGCGCCGCTCACTCACACGGGTGAACCGGGCCAACTCAGCTGGATTTCATGCCGGTTGCCTGGCATATGCTCGCCCCGACAACTCCAGACACAGGACGGCCCCCGCCGGGATTGCACTCCCGACGAGGGCCTGACCACGAGAAGGATCCAACTTCCCGATGGCTTTCCAGCACTTTAACGCGCCCTCGCGCGCCACGTACGGCGTTCAACACGCCAACGTCCGGCAGACCCGCAATTTCACCGTGGTCAGCAACGGCCTGATCCGGCACCCGCACCTGTCGATGAACGCGCGGGCCCTCGCCTCGTACATCCAGTCCGTGCCCCCCGGCACCCCGGTCGGCATCAAAGCCCTGGCCAGGCAGCTGCCGCTCGGGGAGACCGCAATCGGCAAGGCGCTGCGCGAGCTGGAGGCGTACGGGTACCTGCGGCGGCTCCAGGAGCAGCTCCCGGACGGGCGGATCGTCACCCGTACGGTGTTCTACAACGAGCCGAGGGCAGCCACCCACGAGTCCGCAGCGGCCCCCGCGGACCCGGAGCCCGAACCGGACCCAGACCCGGAGCCGGAACCCGAACCGGAGCCGGAACCGGACCCCGAACCGGCGCCCTCTGCGTCCCCGAAGCACCGGGCGGCGGCCGTCCCTGCGCCCCGCAACCCGGACAACCCGGCCCGTCGGCAGCTGGCAGAGGAGCTCCTGGCCGAACTCCGCCGGGTCGATCCGCGCCTGCTCCTCGGCGAGCGGGACATCCAACGCCTCGCCGGCGGCGTCGAGGCCTGGCTGGAGCGCGGCGCCACCCATCAGGCGGTGACCAGCGCCCTTGCGGCGAACCTCCCGGACCACCCCCGCAGCCCGGCCGGCCTGATCGCCCACCGCCTGACGACCCAGCTCCCCCCGCTCCTGGCACCCCTGGCCCGCAGAGAGCCCTTCGTCCCGCCGGACCCCTTCCAGACCTGCGAGACGTGCGACCTCGCCTTCCGCAGCCCGGCCCCCGGCACGTGCAACGGCTGCCGGACATACGCGGGAGAAGCGGTCTGAGCGTACGGCTACGCGTCGGACATCTTCGGCATGTCACCCGTCGTCGTCGACATGTCGATCACCGCGAACGCCGCACCCTGCTGGTCCGTCAGCGCGGCGAAGCGGCCGAAGGGGCTGTCCATCGGGCCGAAGTGGAGGTGGCCGCCGTGCTTCTTCGCCTTGGCCACCGCCTCGTCGCAGTCCGGGACCGCGAAGTAGACCTGGATGTACGGGGGGATCTGGGGCGGGAACTCGTCGCCCATGCTCATCCGGCCGAGGACCGGGTTCTCCGTGCCGCCGACGCTGAAGATCTTGTAGTCCATCCCGGCCATCTCCGGGTCATCGGACTCCATCTTCTGGGCGCCGTACGGGAAGACCTTCGGGAGGAACGCATCCACCTTGCCCAGATCACGGGTGAAGAGCTCCGCCCAGGCGTACGCGCCCGCCTCCCCGGTCTTCTCGAAGCCCTTGTGCTCGCCCGGCTGCCAGACGCCGAAGACCGCGCCGCTCGGCTCCTTCGCGATCAGCATCGTGCCGAAGCTGCCGACCTGCATCGGCTCCATCACCACCTCGCCGCCGGCCGACTTGATCTTCTCGGCGGTGGCCGCCGCGTCGGGTGAGGCGAAGTACAGGCACCACTGCGAGGGGGCGTCCGCGCCGGGCATCGGCGGCACCACGGCAGCCACCGCCTTGCCGTCGGAATACGCCTGGGTGTAGTTGCCGTACTCGCTGCTCGCCTCGCCGAAGGTCCAGCCCAGCACATCGCCGTAGAAGCTCTTCGCGGCCTCCACGTCGGCGAACATCGCGTCCGCCCAGCACGGCGCGCCCTCGGTGAACTCAACCATGATCGATCGACTCCTCGACTCGTACCCGTCCTCGTACCTGCCGTCGTACACACGCTAGGCGCGCGGTGCGGCGGCCGCGCGGGGAACGCGTCCGCGCGGCAGGCTGGATCCATGGACAAGGACATCACCATCCGGCTGGCCCAGCAGCCGGAGGCCGACGCGCTGCTCGGCCGGAGCCCGCTCGCCGCGCTCGTCGGAATGCTGCTGGACCAGCAGGTGCCGATGGAGTGGGCGTTCTCGGGGCCCTGGACGGTCGCCCAACGGCTCGGCTCCGACGACCTGGACGCGCACGCCATCGCCGCGTACGACCCGGAGGCCTTCGCCGCGCTGCTGTCGCAGAAGCCCGCCGTCCACCGGTATCCGGGGTCGATGGCGAAGCGGATCCAGCAGCTGTGCGCGTACCTGGTGGAGCACTACGACGGGGACGCCGCCGCCGTCTGGGCCGACGCCACGACCGGGGAGGAGCTGCTGCGGCGCCTCAAGGAGCTGCCGGGATTCGGCGAGCAGAAGGCGCAGATCTTCCTCGCCCTGCTGGGCAAGCGGTTCGGCGTGCGCCCGAAGGGCTGGCGGGAGGCCGCGGGCGGCTACGGACAGGCGAACGTGTACCGCTCGGCGGCCGACATCACGGGGCCCGAGTCCCTGGCCAAGGTCCGGGCGCACAAACAGGAGATGAAGGCCGCGGCCAAGGCGGCGAAGGCCTCCGGCGGCTCGTGAGCCGGCCGGGGCACGGCGGTCCGGCCGACCTGACGGACTCCCCCGAATCTGCGGCACCGGGCCGTCCGTGCCATGAAAAGCTGGGGACATGACAGAGATCGCGACTCGCGCCGCCACCGCCGAAGCCATCTACGACGCCCCCGGCAGCCTCATCACGCTGCTGACGGACACCGCCGAACTCACCTGCAACACGGCCACGTTCGACGAGGGCGCGGCCGGGGCCCCGGTGCACTTCCACACCAAGGCCACCGAGTTCTTCCACGTCACCGCCGGCCGGCTCGACATCCTGGTCGACGAAGAGGTCCAGACCCTCGAAGCCGGCGACTTCATCGCGATCCCGCCGGGCGTCAAGCACGCCTTCGCCCCCGCCGCCGGCCACACGGCCAGCGTCTTCGTCGGCTTCACCCCCGGCATGGGCCGCTTCGACTACTACCGCCTCCTCGGCCGGGTGAACGCGGGCGAGGCCACCGTGCAGGACATCAAGGACAGCTCCTCGACGTACGACAACCACTACGCGGAGAGCGCCGCCTGGAGCGGCCGCCGCCGCAGCGCGGAGCCGTAGGTCACGTCCGCGTCGAGGCGCCGCAGCTCCTCCGAGATCAGCTCGGCGCCGCTGCGGATCTTCAGGGCCACCCTGCGATCGGGGCTCCCCGGCAGCATCAGCGTGGCCAGCGCGCCGGCCGGCCGGTCGATCCGGATCTCGCCGCCCGTGGTCTGCAGCACCACGCGGGTGATCACCGGGCCGTCGCTCGCCACCCGGTCCACCGGCGTGCCGAGCCGGTCCTCCAGCCAGCGGGCCAGCAGCTCGGCGCTCGCGTTGTCGGGCTCGCTCTCCACCCTCGCGCCGGTCACCGGCAGCGGCTTCTGGTCCAGGGCGGCGGCGAGCAGGGCCCGCCACGGCGTCAGCCGGGTCCAGGCCAGGTCGGTGTCGCCGGGCCGGTAGGCGGCCGCCCGCTCGTCGAGCGCGCCGACCGGGTCGGCCGCCTCGGCCGCGTCCGTGATCCTGCGCTGCGCCAGCGCGCCCAGGGAGTCCCCGGCCAGGTCGGCGGGGGCGTCGGCCGGCCACCACGCCACCACGGGCGCGTCCGGCACCAGCAGCGGCAGCACGACCGAGCCGGCCTGCCCGGTCAGGTCCCCGTGCAGGCGCAGCAGCAGGGTCTCCCCGGTGCCGGCGTCCGAGCCGACGCGCAGTTCGGCGTCGAGCCGGGTCGCGCGGAGCTTGTGCGAGCCCCGGGAGGTCCGCTTGATCACCGCGATGATGCGGCACGGGTGTTCGTGCGAGGCCTCGGAGGCCGCCCGTACGGCGTCGTAGGCGTTCTCCTCGTCGGTGACGACCACCAGGGTCAGCACCAGTCCCGTGGTGGGGCTGCCGATGGCCCGGCGGGCCTCGAGCAGGGCCCGGTTGATCTTGCTGGACGTGGTGTCGGTCAGTTCGGTCCGCATGGAACGAGTCTGTCAGCGCGCGCCCCGGTCCGGGCACCCGGTGCGCTCGATTCCGCCTCGAACGACGTTCCTTGGCCGCTCCTTTGCTCTGCCGGCCGCTCCCGCGCCCGGGCGGGCGGGCGGCGTCATCTGCGCCGGCGGGCCGTACCGAACACCGAGCGCGAGATCTCGCGGCCCAGCTGTGTCCCGATCGACCGGGCCAGCGAGCGGAACAGCCCGCTCCCGACCACCTGCTCGGCCAGTGAGGGTTCCGGCTCCGGGGCGCCGCGCGCCGCCCTCGCGGCCTCCTTCTCGGCCTCCTTGGCCTGCTTCTCCGTCGCCTTGGCCTGCTTCTCGTCCGCCGCGGCCGCCGCGGCCGCCTCCGCCCGCGCCTCGGCGGCGGCCTGCTCGGCGCTGATCTTCTCGTACGCCGACTCGCGGTCGACCGGCTCCGCGTAGCGCGGCCAGAGCGGCGAGGACTTCACGGCCCGGTCCAGCGCGGCCGCCTCGATCGGCCCCATCAGCGACTGCGGGGCGCGCAGCCGGGTCGCCGCGACCGGGGTCGGGGCGCCGTTCTCGCTCAGCACGGTGACGACCGCCTCGCCGGTGCCCAGCTGGGTGAGCAGCTCCTCCAGGTCGTACGCGGAGCGGGGGAAGGTCCTCACGGTCGCCTTCAGCGCCTTCGCGTCGTCGGGCGTGAAGGCGCGCAGCGCGTGCTGCACCCGGTTGCCGAGCTGGCCGAGCACGTCCGACGGCACGTCCTTGGGGGTCTGCGTCACGAAGAAGACGCCCACGCCCTTGGAGCGGATGAGGCGCACCGTCTGGGTGACGGAGTCGAGGAAGGCCTTCGACGCGCCGTTGAAGAGCAGGTGCGCCTCGTCGAAGAAGAAGACGAGCCTCGGCTTCTCCACGTCGCCGACCTCGGGCAGGTCGTTGAAGAGGTCGGCCAGCAGCCACATCAGGAAGGTGGAGAAGAGCTGCGGCTTGTGCGAGGCCGCCGGGAGTTCCAGTACGGAGACCAGTCCGCGCCCGTCCGCGGCCGTCCGCAGGAACTCGGCGGTGTCGAACTCCGGCTCGCCGAAGAACTCCGCGGCCCCCTGCTGCTCGAAGGCGGTCAGCGCCCGGAGGATCACCCCGGCCGTCACCGTGGACAGCCCGCCGATGTCCCTCAGTTCCGGCTTTCCCTTGTCGGTGACGAGGAAGGCGACGACGGCGCGCAGGTCCTTGAGGTCGATCAGCTCCAGGCCCTTGGTGTCGGCGTAGTGGAAGATCAGGCCGAGCGACTGCTCCTGCGTCTGGTTGAGCTGGAGCACCTTCGACAGCAGCACCGGACCGAAGCTCGTCACCGTGGAGCGGATCGGGATGCCGGGGCCGATGCCGCCGAGCGAGTAGAACTCGCTGGGGTATCCCGTGGCCTCCCACCGCTGGGCCACGACCGCGGCCCGCTCCTCGGTCCTCGGGTTCGACGCGCCCGGGACGGAGATTCCCGAGACGTCTCCTTTGACGTCCGCGAGGAAGACCGGGACGCCGTTCGCCGACAGCTGTTCGGCGATGAGCTGGAGGGTCTTGGTCTTGCCCGTGCCGGTGGCGCCCGCGACCAGCCCGTGCCGGCCCAGCATCGTCAGGGGGATGCGGATCTGCCGGTCCGGCAGGCAGGCGCCGTCCCAGAGCAGGGCTCCCAGATCGAGCGCGGGTCCGGTGAAGGCGTACCCGGCGGCGATCTTGTCGGCCGGGTCCGTCTGATTCGCCGAGGCGGCGGCTTCGGTGCTCTCGCTCATGCATCACTCCCGAATTGGCCCCGTACGCCACTTTTGCACCCGCGCTGCGAGGCTGCGCCCGCAGGGCCGGGCCCGGTAGGCTTTCCGTGTGATCTTCAAGCGCATCGGTAACGGAAAGCCGTACCCCGACCACGGCCGGGAAAGCACCCGGCAGTGGGCGGACGTCGCGCCGCGCCCGGTCCGGCTCGACCAGTTGGTGACGACCAAGGGGCAGCTCGACCTCGAAACGCTGCTCGCCGAGGACTCCACGTTCTACGGCGACCTCTTCGCCCACGTCGTCAAGTGGCGGGGCGACCTCTACCTGGAGGACGGACTGCACCGCGCCGTGCGCGCGGCCCTGCAGCAGCGCCAGGTCCTGCACGCCCGCGTCCTCGAAATGGACTGACGCCCCGCCCCCGGAACGGGCGTCGGGGCGGACTCGGGGCAGGCTCGGGACCGACCTCGGAACACCCCCGGGACAGGCCGCCGTTTCGCGTAGATTGCGCCTTTCGGGTCAGTATTGACCTATCAGCAGATCATTTAGTAGGCATCGTCGGCGGGCGGCACTACGCTGCGCCCATGAGCATGCTCACTCCCCCCGGCATGGGCGGAAAGTACCGCGTCACGGGAGCCGCCTACCCCCGCATGAGCCGTAAGCGGAGCCGTCGTCGGATCGTCCTCGCCGTGTGCGGCTCGGTCCTCGCACTGGCCCTGCTCGGCTATGGGGCCCTGCAGCTCATCGACGTGTTCCAGGGCAACAGCCCGAAACGGAATACCGCCGCTGGAGCCAAGGACTGTCCGACTGCGACCGCTGATCCCGCCACCAAGGCCGGCCCCGAAGCCGTCTCCGCCGCCTCCGCGGCGGCCCAACCGGCAGTCGTGCTGCCCAAGCCCGGCGACATCACCGTCAACGTCTACAACGCGACCCCGCGCGCCGGGCTCGCCAAGGCCGTCGGCGACGAGCTGGCCAAACGCGGCTTCGTCATCGGCAACGTCGGCAACGCCCCGCCCACCTTCGACAAGAAGGTCCCCGGCGCCGCGATACTGCTGGGCTCCCCCGCCACCGACAAGGGCGCCTTCTCCGTACTGGGCACCCAGCTCGTCGGCGCCACCCAGCAGACCGACACCCGCGAGACCGCGGACATCGACCTGATCCTGGGCGACGCCTTCAAGGAGCTGAGTACGAAGGAGGACGCGGACAAGGCGCTGGCCCTCCTGGCCAACCCCGTGCCCGCGCCCGCCAAGAAGTGCTGATCGAGCCGGAAGACCGCTCCGCGGAGAACTACTCCGCGGAGCCGTACATGCGGTCGCCCGCGTCCCCCAGGCCCGGGACGATGTAACCGTGCTCGTTGAGCCGCTCGTCCACCGCGGCGGTCACCACCGTCACCGGTGTGCCCGCCAGCTCGCGCTCCATGATCTCGACGCCCTCGGGCGCGGCCAGCAGCACCACGGCCGTGACGTCGTCGGCGCCGCGCTTGATCAGCTCCCGGATCGCCGCGACGAGCGTGCCGCCGGTGGCCAGCATCGGGTCGACGACGTAGACCTGCCGCCCGGAGAGGTCCTCCGGCATGCGCGTCGCGTACGTGGAGGCCTCCAGGGTCTCCTCGTTGCGGACCATGCCCAGGAAGCCCACCTCGGCGGTCGGCAGGAGCCGCACCATGCCGTCGAGCATGCCGAGGCCGGCACGCAGGATCGGCACGACCAGCGGGCGCGGGTGCGAGAGCTTCACACCGGTGGTCGGGGCGACCGGGGTCTCGATGTCGGCCTGCTCGGTGCGCACGTCCCGGGTGGCCTCGTACGCGAGCAGGGTCACCAGCTCGTCGGCGAGCCGCCGGAAGGTGGCGGAGTCGGTGCGCTTGTCGCGCAGGGTGGTGAGTTTGTGCGCCACCAAGGGGTGATCGACGACCTGCAAACGCACAACATCCTCCAAAACTCGGCCTGCGACCTGCAAAAACGGCCGCACGACGCGACCTGCACCCAAAAGGCTACGCGCTGACGCGGCCCCTTCGTGTCCGAAGCCGCAGCCACGCCCGCGACTGCCTGCGGATGCGACCCGCCCGGACGCCCAGCACGCTGGACTGATGAGCAACGCACCGGTGATCGCGGCCGTCGACGGATCCGACCACAGCCTGAGGGCCCTGGAGTGGGCCAGGACCGCGGCGCTGCTGCACGGTTGCGGGCTGCTGATCGCCCACGTACTGCCCGACCACGCCCAGCTGTACGCGGGGCGCCGGACCTCGCTGCACGACGCCTCACAGCCGGAGGAGTTCGCCGACCCGGTGAGCGACCAGATCGTGGCCCTGCTCGGCGGCCGCTCCGGGCTGCCCGAGGGGGTCGAGTACGTGTCGCTGGAGGGCTCCGTCCCCGAGGCGCTGCGGGTCATCGGGGCGGAGGCCCTGATGCTGGTGATGGGCTCCCGGGGGCGCGGCGGCTTCGCCAGCCTGCTGCTCGGCTCCAACAGCCGCGCCGTGGCCGCCACGGCGCCGTGCCCGGTCGTGGTGGTCCCGCACGCGGAGCGGAGCGCGGGGGCGCGGGACGCCGCCGCCGGGCAGTCCGCCGGGCAGGTGGTGCTCGGCCTGCACGCCGCCGAGACGCCCGACGACGTACTGGCCTTCGCGTTCTCGGAAGCGGCCGTGCGGGGGACCACCGTCCAGGTGGTGTCCGCGTACGCCATCCCGCCCGCGCCGACCATGGTGATCGACAGCCCCTTCGTGGTGATCCCGCCGGAAGGGCTGGCCGACGACGGGGACGCCGTGCCCGCCGAGCGGGAGATGCTGCGGTCCCAGACGGAGCGGCTCGCGCCCTTCCGCACCCGGTACCCGGACGTCCGGGTGGAGCAGGCCGCCGTGCCCGGGGACGCGGCCGGCCGGCTGGTCATCGCCTCCGAGTCGGCGGCGCTGGTCGTCGTGGGACGCCACCACCCGCGGCGCTCCGCCATGTCCCTGCAGATCGGCTCGGTGGCGCACGCGGTGCTGCACCACGCGCACGGCCCGGTGGCCGTGGTCCCGACGCTGTCGGACGACGTCTGACCTGCACAGGGGTGGCATCAAACCGCCCGTCCGGGGGAAGCTGGGTGCAGGGGGGAACGACCGACCAGCCCGGGGTGGTGGCCGATGCCCGACACGCAGCCGAGCGACGACGCGCCGGAGACCGCCGCGCAGCGCCGAGCGCGCCGCGCCCAGTTCCTGCGCGATCTGATGGAGGCGCGCGCGCTGCGCGACCGCGTCCAGCCCCGCCGCGCCCGCGCGGCCCGCATGCGCCAGCAGATGCGCATGCGCACCTTCCGCTGGTAACCGCGGCCGGCGCCGCACCCGGGCCCGCGACACGACCGGGCGCGGCGGCCTCCGCGAGGGAGCCGCCCCGGCCCCCGGCGGCGCCCGGCAGCCGTACGGCACCACCGCCGCGCACCCCCCGTCCGGGCCGCGCGGCGCACGGCGCGGGACGACGCAAGCGCGGAAGACCTCTCGCAAAGCCGCTGTTTCTGCCACGATGCCGATTGGGCGGGGTACGGACGGCGAGCACGACAGCCGTTCGACCCCAACCTCCGGCCGGGGGGACCTCCAACCGGCACGCCTAAGACCAGTGGGAGAGTCACGGTGTATTTCGCCGCACTGCTCGCGCGCACCGAAGACGGGTGGGAAGCGAGCGACATGGAACTCGACAACGTCGAGTCCCTCAGTGATCTGATCGATCTCGCCCGTTCCGCCGCTGTCGACGACGACACGGTGGTCGCCCTCATCGAGCAGGAGGACGCCTGGTTCGGCGTCGTCCGCGTGGACGGCGAGGAGGACCCGCGGTACTTCGTATCGAACGCCTCCGCGGCCGCCCGCAGCTCCTACGGCTCGATGCTGACCAAAGAGCTGCTGGGCAGCGACAAGGAGGACGACGAACTCGACGAACTGGACCTGGACGGAACCGAGGACGGCGAGGAGGAAGCACTCGCCTCCTTCACCGACGAGGACGACGACGAGGACGCGGCGGGCGGGAGCGGCTCGGAGCCGGTACCTGCCGGTCCGCTCGGCGACCCCCGGCTGCTGGACGACCTCGGGGTGACCCACAAACAACTGATGACCCTCGACGGGGACGCCCTCTCGGAGATCGCCGACGCGCTCGGCGCCACCGAGGTCCTGGAGGCCGTCCGCTAGTGATCCACACGTACGACGCGCACACCCCCGATCCCGTACGGGATCCCTGGCGGGACTCCATGCGCCTGGCGCTCCAGGAGGCCGCCCGGGCGGTGCCGGCCGGCGATGTGCCGGTCGGCGCCGTCGTGCTCGGCCCGGACGGCGGGATCCTCGCCACCGGGTACAACGAGCGCGAGGCGACCGGCGACCCGACGGCGCACGCCGAGGTGGTGGCGCTGCGCCGGGCCGCCGCCGCAGTCGGGGAATGGCGGCTTCCGGGGTGCACCCTCGTGGTGACCCTGGAGCCGTGCGTGATGTGCGCGGGCGCGCTCGTGCAGTCGCGCGTCGCCCGGGTCGTCTACGGCGCGGACGACGAGAAGGCGGGCGCGGCGGGCTCGCTGTGGGACCTCGTACGGGACCGCAGGCTCAACCACCGGCCCGAAGTGGTCCGCGGCGTCCTGGCGGCGGAGTGCGCGCAGCAGCTGACGGACTTCTTCCGCGACCTGTGACGACGGCCGTCCGACGGGGCCGGCAGCCGACGCGGGATGCCGATTTCGGCGAATGCACCTCCTTAGGCTAGGATCCATCTCGGTAGTGTGTCCGAGTGGCCGAAGGAGCTCGCCTCGAAAGCGAGTATGGGGCAACCCATCGGGGGTTCAAATCCCTCCACTACCGCTCCGATCGAAAGCCCCGCCCCGCAAGGGTCGGGGCTTTCGGCGTTCGTACGGCTCACAGCATGTGGTTCGGCTCCCGACGTTCCCCGCTCCGCTCTCCGGAGTACGGCCGCGTGACCGCCCGCCCCCTCGGCCGTTGTCACGGCATGACCAAGACCCAGCGCATGCTCGCCGCCTTCGCCCTCGCGGGGGCCGCCGCGGGCCTCGCCGCACCCGCCGCCTCCGCCGCACCCATCGCGCCCCTCACCCTCCCGGACCTCCCGACGGCCGCCCCCGGCATGCCCGCCGGGGCCACGCCGTCCTCCATCCAGGAGATCGGCGGGAAGCTCAGCGAAGGAGCCAACCAGCTCAACCAGCTGATGGAGCTGCCGAACCAGCTCTCGCCCGTGATCGCCCCCGTACAGCCCCTCACGGACCTCGCCGGCGGCCTGCAGTAGCCGCAGCGGGCGCCACGGAGCGGGAACCGCGAAGAAGGCCCCGAGCGGAGCCGGGACCTTCCACGTGTGGGACGGGGGAAGTGGCGTCGCGGGGACAAGCCACTTCCCCCGACGAGGACGGAACCTGCCAGTCCGGGCCGCGGTCAGGGGAAAGCGCGCGGCTCGGACCCCGCAGTGAGGTCCTGTCCCTCACCCGCCGGTCTCCTGCCAGAACCGGTGGGCGCACACCAATCGCGCGCCCCCCGCAACCGCCGGCATCCCGGCAAAGGACCCGGAGTACCGGGTCATTGGTCCTTAAAGGGCGGGTGAGTGTCCAAACCTGACCGGTTAGACTCACCCGACTTTGCAGGACCGGTTGGGGAGGCCGTCACCGCTCATGGACACCAAGAAGCTCATCACGGGTGCCCTCACCGTCTTCGTCCTGTTCGTGATCATCACCCAGCCCAAGCGGGCCGCCGAGATGGTGGGAATAGGCTTCCAGGGCATATCCGATGCCGCCTCCGGCATCGGCGAGTTCATGACCGAACTGGTGCGCTGAACCCGTACGCTGAAGCGGCTTCCGGACTTCCCGGCCCCCCACTCCGACGGGTGGGGGGCTTTTTGCATACCCATCACTAGGCACAATGCCCCAATATGCCCAACTTGCCCTCAACACGGTGATATACGGTGCTTGCACACAGTGCACATGTCTTGTGATGCTATGACCGCTTTTGACGGATGAGTTGACTGAAGGGGTGGCGTGACCGTGCCGGCCAGTACAGCGCCTCAGGTGCCACCCCAGCAGGACCCCCAGGTGCCGCCCCAGCACGAACCCCAGTACGAACCCCGACGGGAGTCCCGGCAGGAGACCCGGCAGGAGACCCGGCAGGTAGCGGTCCAGGGGCCCCGGCAGGAAGCGCAGCAGGAGGCCCGGCAGGAGGCGGCCCCGGAGACGGCCCAGGAGGAGCCCCAGGAGGAGCCCCCGCCCGCCCTGGCGCCCCAGAGACCGCCGAGCCGGGGCGCGGACACCCGGGCCCTCACCCAGGTCCTCTTCGGGCAGCTGAAGAACCTGGAACCGGGCACCAGCGAGCACAACCGGGTGCGCGGAGCCCTCATCGAGGCCAACCTCCCGCTCGTGCGGTACGCGGCCGCCCGCTTCCGCAGCCGCAACGAGCCGATGGAGGACGTGGTCCAGGTCGGCACCATCGGCCTGATCAACGCCATCGACCGGTTCGACCCGGACCGCGGTGTGCAGTTCCCGACCTTCGCGATGCCGACCGTCGTGGGCGAGATCAAGCGCTACTTCCGCGACAACGTCCGCACCGTCCACGTGCCGCGCCGCCTCCACGAGCTGTGGGTGCAGGTCAACGCCGCCACCGAGGACCTCACCACCCTCCACGGCCGCACCCCGACGACCCCCGAGATCGCCGAGCGGCTGCGCATCGGCGAGGACGAGGTCCTCTCCTGCATCGAGGCCGGACGGAGCTACCACGCGACCTCGCTGGAAGCCGCCCAGGAGGGCGACGGGATGCCCGGCCTCCTCGACCGCCTCGGCTACGAGGACCCGGAGCTGGCCGGGGTCGAGCACCGCGACCTCGTCCGCCACCTCCTCGTACAACTGCCCGAACGTGAACAAAGGATCCTGCTGCTGCGGTACTACAACAACCTGACGCAGTCGCAGATCAGCGCCGAGCTGGGCGTGTCCCAGATGCACGTCTCCCGGCTCCTCGCCCGGAGCTTCGCCCGATTGAGATCCGCAAACAGGATCGAGGCGTAACCGTAACGAGTGGAGATCATCCACGCGTTTCCTGACAGAACGGGGCTGATCCCCTTCTGACCTCTTCTGTCGCTGGAGATATATGTCGACTTGGCGCTACAGCGTGTTGCCGACATGTGACATTCTGCTTGAACCGCGTTTGCCGCAGCCCCGCCTCCGGTATTCAGGTGGAGGCTGCGTTCCTCTGACGGGCGCGCCGCACGCGACCGTCCGCGACCTCAAGGGGGTGGCATGTCCGTAGACCAGGGCAGCTCCAAGGTGCTCACGCTCGTCAAGAGCGCGACTCCGGCAGTAGCCGACCGCTCGGAAGCCATCGACACCCGCACCCTCTCCCGCTCCCTCTTCCAGCGCCTTGCCGCCCTGGACGCGGACAGCCCCGACCGGGCGTACGTACGCGACACCCTGATCGAGCTGAACCTGCCCCTGGTCCGGTACGCCGCCGCCCGCTTCCGCAGCCGCAACGAGCCGATGGAGGACATCGTCCAGGTCGGCACCATCGGCCTGATCAAGGCGATCGACCGGTTCGACTGCGAACGCGGCGTGGAGTTCCCGACGTTCGCGATGCCGACCGTCGTGGGCGAGATCAAACGGTTCTTTAGGGACACCTCCTGGTCCGTCCGCGTCCCGCGCAGGCTCCAGGAGCTGCGCCTCGCGCTGACCAAGGCCAGCGACGAGCTCGCCCAGAAACTGGACCGCTCGCCGACCGTGCCGGAGCTCGCCGCCGTGCTGGGCGTCTCGGAGGAGGACGTGGTCGACGGTCTCGCCGTCGGCAACGCCTACACCGCCTCCTCGCTCGACTCGCCCTCGCCCGAGGACGAGGGCGGCGAGGGCTCGCTCGCGGACCGCCTCGGTTACGAGGACACCGCGCTCGAAGGCGTCGAATACCGCGAGTCACTGAAGCCCTTGCTCGCCAAACTCCCGCCCCGGGAGCGGCAGATCATCATGCTGCGGTTCTTCGCGAACATGACGCAGTCGCAGATCGGCGAGGAGGTCGGCATCTCCCAGATGCACGTCTCCCGGCTGCTCACCCGTACCCTCGCGCAACTGCGCGTAGGCCTCATCGGCGAGTGACGGGGCGTTGAACCGTCCGCAAGGGCTTTCCAATTGACGGAGCGTCAGTAAAACTGGCGCGATGCGAACGGGATCCCGCAGGGCCGCCCCGGCTGCCCTCCTCGCCCTGTGCTGCACGGCCGTCGCCGGCCTCACCGGCTGCGGCGGCCCGGCACGGGACGGCTATGTCGCCGTGGGCGCCGCGGCCCCGGGTCCCGAACGGGGCGCGGGGGAGAACGTGGCGCCGCAGGGCCAGGTGGAGTTCCAGCAGCTCGGCGGCCCGTCCGCGGCGGGCGGCTCCTCCGTGTCGTCCGGTACGTCGGCCAGTACTCCCGAGTCCCGGACACCCGGCGGCTCCGCCCCGGGCGGAGCGACGACCACCGCCCCCGGCGGCTCCGGAGCCACACCCGGGATCCCGCCCGGTGCGGGCCCGTCCACCACCCCACCCGGCACCCCGGACTCCCCGGGCACGCCGGGCGCGCCGTCCGGCCCATCGAGCCCGTCCAGCCCGTCCACCAAGCCCGGCACGACCCCGCCGGCGCCCCCGGCGACCCCGGCGACCCCGGCGAGGCTGACGCTGTCCACCCCGGCCAGGGCGGCCGCGGCCGACCGCTGGTGCGAGCGGGTCACCGTCACGTTCACCAACACCGGCACCACCGCGGCCCGTTCGGGCACGGTCAGCTTCGCGACGCACATCATCGGCGCCCTCGGCGTCGATTGGGCCACGATCACCACCACCCAGCCGCTTCCCGCGCCGATCACGGGCGGAGCCGCCAAGACGCAGACCTACACGGTGTGCGTGGAGGCCTGGCGGGTGCCGCTGGGCATGCACGTGGACACCCAGAAGGTCACCGCCACCTGGAGCTGAACCCGCGCGGGCGCGGCGGTCAGTGCAGGACGACCCACAGGGCGGCGCCGAAGGCGAGCACGAGCGCGATGCCCACCCCGAGCCACGCGCCCTTCTTGGAGCCGACGGCCTGCTGCCCCTCCTCGCGGCGCTGGCGACGCGAGCCGGTGGGCGTCTGCCGGGCCGGTGCGGCCTCCTCGACGAAGGCGCGGAACATCTGGGTGCTGCCCGCGGGGTCGTAGTTGCCCTCGGGGACCTGTGAGTTGCGGTTGTCAGCCATGGAGCAGGACCCTAGCCGGTTTTCCGATTCCTTTACCGCCCCATCCCCAGATTCATTTGCCTGTAGCAACCATCCTCTTCTATGGTTGCCCTAAGCAACAAGATGGGGGGTCGGCCGATGACCACGCGGTACGAGGAGCTGGCCCGCCGGCTCACCGGGATCGGCGCGGTCAAGCGCGAGCTGGCCCGCGCCCTGCCTTCGGACTGCCCGCCCGGCGCGGCCGCCGTCCTCACCGTGCTCGAACGGCACGGAGAGATGCGGCTGAGCCGACTGGCGGAGCTCATGGCCGTCGACATCTCGGTGACCAGCCGGCACGTCACCCACGTCGCCGAGCGCGGCTGGATCGAGCGCGAGACCGACCCGGGGGACGGCCGCTGCCGCATCCTGCGGCTCACCCCGGCCGGACACGCGCTCCTCGCCGAGCTCGGCGCCCGGTACACGGCGGCACTGGAGAAGGCGCTGGCCGACTGGTCCGCCCAGGACATCGACGTACTCAACACCCTGCTGGCCCGACTCCGATCGAGCTTCTAGACAGAAGGAAACACATGGCCACGTCGGAGACGCCGACAGACGGCACGTCCATCACCCCGTCCGTGACCCCGGCCACGGCTCCGTCCATGGCCCCGGCCATGACCCATCCGCAGATCATGAAAGCGCTGTCCGGGCTGATGCTCGGCATGTTCGTGGCGATCCTGTCCTCCACGATCGTCTCCAACGCCCTGCCCCAGATCATCAGCGACCTCGGCGGCACCCAGTCCTCCTACACGTGGGTGGTGACCGCGGCCCTGCTGTCGATGACGGCGGCGACCCCGCTCTGGGGCAAGCTGTCCGACCTCTTCAGCAAGAAGCTGCTGGTCCAGATATCCCTCGTGATCTACGTGCTGGGCTCCGTGGTCGCGGGCATGTCCCAGAACACCGGCATGCTGATCGCCTGCCGCGTGGTCCAGGGCATCGGGGTCGGCGGCCTGTCCGCCCTCGCGCAGATCGTGATGGCCGCGATGATCTCCCCGCGCGAGCGAGGCCGGTACAGCGGCTACCTCGGCGCGGTCTTCGCCGTCGCCACCGTCGGCGGGCCGCTGCTGGGCGGTGTCATCACCGACACCGAGTGGCTGGGCTGGCGCTGGTGCTTCTACGTCGGCGTGCCCTTCGCGGTCATCGCCCTGATCGTGCTCCAGCGCACCCTGCACCTGCCGGTCGTGCGCCGCGACGTCAAGGTCGACTGGCTGGGCGCCTTCCTGATCAGCGGCGCCGTCTCGCTGCTGCTGATCTGGGTCACGCAGGCCGGCGACTCCTATGCGTGGATCTCCTGGCAGACCTGGGCGATGACCGGCGGCGCGGTGGCGCTCGGACTGCTCTTCGTCCTCGTCGAGTCCCGTGCGAGCGACCCGATCATCCCGCTGCGGCTGTTCCGCAACAAGACCATCACCCTGGCCTCGGCGGCCTCGCTGTTCGTGGGCATCGCGATGTTCTCGGGCACGGTATTTTTCAGCCAGTTCTTCCAGCTGGCCCGGGGCGAGTCCCCCACGATGTCCGGAGTCCTCACGATTCCGATGATCGGCGGGCTCTTCGTCTCCTCCACGGTTTCCGGTCTGGTGATCACCAAGACCGGCAGGTGGAAGGCCTGGCTCGTCTCCGGCGGTGTGCTGCTGACGGCCGGCCTGGGGCTGCTGGGCACCCTGCGGTACGACACCCCGTACTGGCACATCGCGCTCTACATGGCGCTGACCGGCCTCGGCCTCGGCATGATGATGCAGAACCTGGTCCTCGCCACCCAGAACCAGGTGGCCCCCGAGGACCTGGGCGCGGCCAGCTCGGTCGTCACCTTCTTCCGCTCGCTCGGCGGCGCCATGGGCGTCTCGGCGCTCGGCGCGGTGATGGCGCACCAGGTCACCGGATACGTGAAGGACGGCCTGGCCGCTCTCGGCCCGAAGGCCGCGGCGCTCGGCCACGGCGGCACGGGCGGCGGCGCCATCCCGGACCTCGACAAGCTGCCGGCCCCGTTCCGTACGGTCGTCGAGTCGGCGTACGGGCACGGCGTCGGCGACGTCTTCCTCTACGCGGCCCCCACCGCCCTGCTGGCGCTGCTGCTCTGCCTGTTCATCAAGGAGGTCGCGCTGAAGTCGAAGCCCGCGGCCCACTCCCCGGCGGCGGCGTCCGCCGACGCCTCCGCCCCCGCATCCGCCGGGACCCCTGCCGAGGCCTCCGCCAAGGCCTAGGCGACGCTTAGGCGGCGGCCTTCGCCTCGATGCCCGCGATCAGGACGTCGAGCGCGAGACAGAAGTCGCCCTCGGGCGCCCGCCGGGCCGCGCCCCCGCAGCCGTGCAGGAACTGCGAGACGGCCAGGTGGGCGCCGGTCCGGGCGGAGCCGGCGAGGCCCGTGGCGTCCAACAGCCGCTGGAGGGCGGCGTCGAAGGCCCGGGCGTGCGGGCCGATGTTCGGATAGGCGGCGGCGAGCGGGGCCGCCCAGGGGTGGTCCGCCAGCACCCGCCGGTAGCCCCGGGCCAGCGCACGCAGCCGGCCGGGCCAGCCTTCCGGCACCGGCCCGGCCGACAGGGCCAGCTCGCCCAGGGCGCTGTCCAGGGCGAGTTCGAGCAGATCGTGCTTGGTGTCCACGTACCAGTACAGGGACATCGCGGTGACCCCGAGCCGGGCGGCGAGCCGGCGCATCGAGAACCGGGCCAGCCCCTCGGCGTCGAGCAGCCGCACGGTGGCGGCGGTGATCCGTTCCCGGTCGAGCCCGGAGGGCGCCTCGCTGCGGCGTCTGGCGGGTGCGGCGGGTCTGGCGGCCAGCCACACACTGGACTCGGCCGGGAGCGGATCGCCGGAATCGGCCGCGGTCGCCATGGAGGCACCCTCCTCACACCAGGTGGATCAGCCCGGAATGCCCGGTCCGCCCTCTCGATGCTAGGTCCTGTCGTCGAAGCAGGGCCTTACCGGCGCTCCTTTGACGACCGGGCCTGAGGTTCCGCGTGGTCGGGCCGGATCAGGACGTGGGAGCCGTGAGGTCGTAGACGGTGGCTCCGCCCAGGGTCGACTCCTCGAACGTGGCCTTCACCCAGCTTTCGATCGCGCTGCTGGTGCCGCCGCCCGGACCGCCCTGCCGCATCCCGCCGGCGGCCTCGGCGGACCCGCCTGCCTGGCCACCTGCCTGACCGCCGCCCTGGCCGCCTCCCTGGCTGATGAACCAGTGGATCCGGCCGTCCTTCACGTACTGCTTGAACTGCTCCAGCGTGGGCGAGGGGTCACTGCCGTTGAAGCCGCCGACGGGCATCACGGGGACACCCGAGGCCAGTTGGTAGCTCGCCGCGTTCTGGGAGCCGACGGCGGCCGCCGCCCAGGTGTACTTTCCGGCGTCGGCCCGCAGCGCCGCCTTGGCCTCGGCGCCGACCTGGGTGCCGCCCAGCAGGCCGCCGGGCCCGCCCTGGCCGCCGCCGGCGCGCTCCATGCCGCGCCCGCCCTGACCGCCCGGAGCCCCCGCACCGCCCGGTGCTCCCGTACCGCCCGGGGCTCCCTGACCGCCCCCGCCCGGCGGCATGCCGCCCTGCGGCAGGGTGTTCCCGCCCCGCGGGCCGCCCTGCTGCATGCCACCGGGGCCGCCCCGCGGCATCTCACCTGCCGGGAAGGCGCCCCGCATCATGCCGCCGGGTCCGCCCCGGCCGCCCGCCACCGCCGGTCCGGCGGTCACGATCGAGCCCGCGTGCCCGGTCTGCACGGTGGTCAGGCAGTACGCGAGCGGGCCCGCCAGCGCAGCACCCACCCCCAGCGCCGCGGTGGCCAGCAGCACCCGGCGCCCGGCCGCCGCGACGAACGGCAGCGCGGCCGCGGCGAGCAGGCCCCCCACCAGGACCGCCCAGCGCAGCCACGGAAGGTAGCCGGTGGCCCGGCCGAGCAGGACGTACGACCAGACGGCGGTCAGTGCCAGCGTCCCGGACAGGGCGAACAGCGCGGCCCGGGAGCCCCGCTCCTCCCACAGCACGGCGACGCCCATGCCGATCAGCGCGGCGACGAACGGCGCCAGCGCCACGGTGTAGTACTCGTGGAAGATGCCCTGCATGTAGCTGAAGACGACCGCGGTGATCAGCAGCGAACCGCCCCAGGCCAGGAAGGCCGCGCGGGCCATGCCCTCCAGCGAGTCGGTGGCCCGGCGGGCGCGCCAGGTGACCACCAGTCCGGCCACGAGCAGGACCAGGGCGGCGGGCAGCAGCCAGGAGATCTGACCGCCGATGTTGGCCGAGAAGAGCCGGTCGATGCCCGTCTCACCCCAGCCGCCGCCGGGGCCGCCGCCGCCGGGGCCGCCGCCACCGGCGCGTCCGCCGCCGCCGACGCTGCCCGTCTCGTTGCCGTTGATCCGCCCCAGGCCGTTGTAGCCGAGCGTCAGTTCCAGGAAGGAGTTGTTCTGCGAGCCGCCGATGTAGGGGCGGGAGGAGGCGGGCCACAGTTCCACGACGGCCACCCACCAGCCGCCGGCCACCACCATCGCGAGCCCGGCGAGCAGCAGCTGGCCCAGACGCCTGCGCAGCGGGGTGGGCGCGCAGACGGCGTACAGCACGGCGAGCGGCGGCAGGATCACGAAGGCCTGGAGGGTCTTGGTGAGGAAGGCGAAGCCGACCGCGACACCGGCCCACAGCAGCCAGTCGGTGCGTGCCCCGTCGAGGGCGCGCAGGACGCAGTACACGGTGACCGTGAGCAGCAGGGTCAGCAGCGCGTCGGGGTTGTTGAAGCGGAACATCAGCGCGGCGACGGGCGTGAGCGCGAAGGCGGCGCCGCTCAGCAGCGCGGCCCCCGGACCGAACTGGCGCCGTACGGCGGCGTACAGCACAGCGGTCGTCGCGACGCCCATCAGGGCCTGCGGGACGAGGATCTGCCAGGAGCCGAGCCCGAACAGGCGGACCGACAGCATCATCGGCCACAGGGCGGCCGGGGGCTTGTCGACGGTGATGGAGTTCCCGGCGTCGGAGGAGCCGAAGAAGAAGGCCTTCCAGCTCTCGCTGCCCGCCTGCACGGCGGCGGAGTAGAAGGAGTTGGCGTAGCCGGAGGACCCCAGGTCCCAGAGCAGCAGGACGGCCGTGGCGATCAGCAGCCCGGCGAAGGCGGGCCGTTCCCAGCGGGGCCGGTCGGTGGCGTGCCGGCCGGTACGGGTCCGGGCTTCGGGGACCGGGAAGAGCGGGGTTGCTGCGGTGGTCATCGGATGACGTCCTTCACGGGAGTGTCGCGCCGCTCGGGGAAGACCCAGGCGCGGAAGAGCAGGAACCGCAGCACGGTGGCGGCGAGGTTGGCGGTGATCAGGACGGCCAGCTCGGTGCTGTGCGCGGGGGCGGCCGCGGCCGCTCCGAGGGCGGCGAGGGAGCCGCTGGTCAGGGCGAGGCCGATGGCGAACACCACCAGCCCCTGGGCCTGGTGGCGTACGGCCCGGTCCCGGCCGCGCACCCCGAAGGTGAGCCGGCGGTTGGCGGCCGTGTTGGCGACGGCCGAGAGCAGCAGGGCGGCGCCGTTGGCGACCTGCGGGCCCGCTCCGGTGCGGAAGGCGGAGTACAGCAGCAGGTAGAGCAGGGTGGACAGGGCCCCGACGGCGCAGAAGCCGAGGAGCTGGCGGGCCAGTCCGCGGTCCACGCCGGGCAGCGCGGTGCGGTCGCGCGGGTCGTCGCCGAAGGGGCGGGCGAGCCGGTCGAGCGGGAGCGCGCCGACCGCCAGGGCCCGGCCCACCCGCCAGACGCCCTTGAGGTCCTCGGTGGCGGTCTTCACGATGTGGACGGTGGAATCGGGGTCGTCGACCCAGTCCACCGGCACCTCGTGGATCCGCAGCCCGGCCCGCTCGGCGAGCACGAGCATTTCGGTGTCGAAGAACCAGCCGGTGTCCTCCACCAGGGGCAGCAGACGCTCGGCGACCTCCCGCCGGATGGCTTTGAACCCGCACTGGGCGTCGCTGAAGCGGGCGGCGAGCGAGGAGCGCAGGAGGAGGTTGTAGGCGCGGGAGACGAACTCCCGCTTCG
Organism: Streptomyces sp. NBC_00190; assembly: GCF_036203305.1. Lineage (GTDB taxonomy): Bacteria > Actinomycetota > Actinomycetes > Streptomycetales > Streptomycetaceae > Streptomyces. The sequence goes on from NZ_CP108131.1 coordinate 3,957,411, forward strand.
CTCCCCGCACCACCCGGGAGGACCGGGCGAGGCGGGTGCCGATGGCGAGGTCGGAGTGGCCGGAGATCAGCGGGGCGACCAGGGGCAGCAGGGCGTTGAGGTCGGTGGAGAGGTCCACGTCCATGTACGCCAGTACCGGTGCGTCGGAGCCGGACCAGACGGTGCGCAGGGCCCTGCCCCGGCCCTTCTCCTCCAGCCGCGTGCTGCGTACCCCGTCCAGGGCCGCGGCGAGCTCGCCCGCGACCTCGGGGGTGCGGTCGGTGCTCGCGTTGTCGGCGACGGTGATCCGGAAGGGATAGGGGAAGGTGCGGGTGAGGTGCTCGTGCAGCCTGCGCACGCACGGTCCGAGGTCTTTCTCCTCGTTGAAGACCGGGATCACCACGTCGAGGACGGGCTCGCCGGGCAGGGGCGCGAGTGGAGCCCGTGCCGGAAGGGCCCCGGGAGAGGCGTCGATTGGCATGTGACGACACTCGCCGGGCGGCCTGTCACCGCTGTGTGATGAGCCTGTGCCCCGTCTGTGAGTCCGTGTGCGAGTCCGTCCGTGAGTCCGTCCGTGAGTCCGGATCCGTGTGCGCGTGCGCGTGCGCGTGCGGCAGCAGGACCTCGAAGCAGGTCCGCCCGGGCTCGCTGCGCACGCCGACCCGGCCACCGTGCGCGGTGACCACGGCCTGGACGATGGCGAGCCCCAGTCCGGTGGAACCCGCCGCACGGGATCGGGACGCGTCGCCGCGGGCGAAGCGCTCGAAGACGTGGGGGAGCAGGTCGGGCGGGATACCGGGCCCGTCGTCCTCGATCAGCAGCCGGACGGCGGACGTCTCTCCCCCGGCTGCCGCAGCGCGTGCCGCAGCGGGCGCCACAGCGGGCGCCGCGAGCGAAACGTGCGCGGTGACGGTGGTGCCGGGCGGGGTGTGCGTACGGGCGTTGGCGAGGAGGTTGACCAGGACCTGCTGGATACGGGCCGGGTCGACGCGGACGGGCACGGGTTCGTCGGGCAGGCGCAGCCGCCAGTGGTGCTCGGGGCCGGCGGCCCTGGCATCGCTGACGGCGTCGACGACGAGCGGGGCCAGGTCGGTGTCGGTGTCGCCGGTGGACAGGGGCCGGCCCGCGTCGAGCCGGGCCAGCAGCAGCAGGTCCTCGACCAGGCCGGTCATGCGGGTGGCCTCGGACTCGATCCGGCCCAGGGCGTGCCGGGTGTCGGGGCCCGGCTCCTCCCGCCCCCGGCGGGTCAGCTCGGCGTATCCGCGGATGGAGGCCAGCGGGGTGCGCAGTTCGTGGCTGGCGTCGGCGACGAACTGCCGGACCCGCATCTCGCTCTGCTGGCGGGCCGTGAGCGCGGAGGAGACGTGGCCGAGCATCCGGTTGAGGGCCGCGCCGACCTGGCCCACCTCGGTGCGGGGGTCGGCCTCGGCAGCCCGGACCCGTTCGTGCAGCGCGGGCTCGCCGCTGTGCAGGGGCAGTTCGGAGACCCGGGTGGCGGTGGCGGCCACCCGGCGCAGCGGGCGCAGGGCGACCCCGACCAGTGCCTGGCCGGCGAGGGAGGCCGCGATCAGCCCGGCGAGGGTGACGCAGACCTCCACAGCGACCAGGGTGTTCACGGTGGAGTCGACCTCGTGGAGCGGGAAGCCGAGAACGAGGCTTCCGTCGGGCGCGGGCAGCACCCGGTACGACCCGAGCCCGGGCAGGCTCAGGTTCACGGGTGCGCTGCGGCCCTGCTCGGCCGTGCGGGCAGCCTTGGCGAGGACCGCGGTCTGGGCCTCGGTGAGGGGCTGGCTACGGCGTTCGGGGTCTTCGTCGCGCACGCTGCGGTAGGCCCCGAGCACCTTGCCGTCGGAGTCGATGCGGAATCCGACGGCGCCGAGCGGTGTGCCCGGGCCGAGGACGGACCGCCCCTCCCTGATCGCCTTCTGCACGCCGGGGGGCGAGGAGGCCATGCCGACCGAGATCCGCAGCTGGTCGTCGAGGTTGTTGACCAGGTACAAGCGCAGGGCGAGGGTGGTGACGGTCCCGATGGCCGCGCCCACGACGGCGATCAGCGCCACCGCCGAGACGACGAGCCGGGTCCGCAGGGACCAGGGGCGGCCCGGCCGCTTCGGGCGGAGGCGGACGGCCACTAGTCGGCCGGCTTGATCAGGTAGCCGGCGCCCCGCCGGGTGTGGATCATCGGCGCCATTCCCGGCCCGCTCTCCAGCTTCCGCCGCAGGTAGGAGATGTACAGCTCGACCACATTGGCCTGGCCGCCGAAGTCGTAGGACCACACCCTGTCCAGGATCTGGGCCTTGCTCAGCACGCGGCGCGGGTTGCGCATCAGGTAGCGCAGCAGCTCGAACTCGGTGGCGGTCAGGTGGATCTCCCGGCCGCCGCGGACCACCTCGTGGCTGTCCTCGTCGAGGTGCAGGTCACCGACGGCGAGCACCGAGCCGCCGCGCGCGGCCTGCGCCGCGCCCGAGCGCCGGACCAGGCCGCGCAGCCGGGCCACGACCTCCTCCAGGCTGAACGGCTTGGTGACGTAGTCGTCGCCCCCCGCCGTCAGGCCCGCGATGCGGTCCTCGACGGAGTCCTTGGCGGTCAGGAAGAGCACGGGGACCTGGGGGATCTCCCGGCGCAGCTGCCCCAGGACGGCGAGCCCGTCCATGTCGGGGAGCATGATGTCGAGGACCACGACGTCCGGCCGGAACTCGCGGGCCGCCCGCACCGCGCCCGCCCCGTCACCGGCGCTGCGGACCTCGCAGCCCTCGTAGCGCAGGGCCATGGACAGCAGCTCGGAGAGTGAGGCCTCGTCGTCGACGACGAGGACCCGGCAGGCTCCGCCGTCGGGCCGTGTCAGGGCCGTCGGGCTGTTCGTGGACGTGGACGCGTGGGATGTGGTCGTCGCAGTCATACGACCACGCTGTCCGGCGCCCCTGAGAGCGTTCTTGTCCCTATCTGTGAATTTCCTGAGAAACGCCGCTCAGCCGTCGAGCCGGAACAGGCGGGCGGCGTTGTCGTGGCAGACGGCACGCAGCCAGTCGTCGCCGAGGCCGAGACGTTCGAGGGCAGCGAGCTGGTGTTCGTAGGGGTAGGGGATGTTCGGGAAGTCGGTGCCGAGCAGGATCCGGTCGCCGAGGTCGGCGAGCCGCCCGAGGTCCCCGGGCGGGAAGGCGCTGAGCTGCTCGGAGAAGTCGGTGAACGCCATGGTGGTGTCGAGGCGCACCTCGGTGTACCGGTCGGCGAGGTCGAGGAAGTCGGCGTACTCGGGCATGCCCATGTGGGCGACGATCAACGGCAGCCGCGGGTGGCGGGCCAGCAGCCGGGCGATCGGCTCGGGGCCGGTGTGCTTGCCCGGCGCGGGCCCGGACCCGCAGTGGATCACGGTCGGGACGCCGGCCTCGGCGAGCAGTCCCCAGACGGGGTCGAGCCGGTCGTCGTTCGGGTCGTAGCCACCGACCTGGAGGTGCGACTTGAAGACCCGGGCCCCGGTGTCGAGGGCCCGGCGGACGTACTCCGCCACGCCCTCCTCCGGAAAGAAGGTCGCGGTGTGCAGGCAGTCCGGGGTCCGGGCGGCGAAGTCGGCGGACCAGGCGTTGAGCCATGCGGCCATCGCCGGCTTGTGCGGGTACAGCATGGCGGTGAAGGCCCGGACCCCGAACTCCCTCAGGAGCGCGACCCGCTGCTCCTCCTCGTGCCGGTAGGTGATGGGCCACTCGACACCGGTCAGCGGGCCGATCGCGTCGAAGTACTCCCAGACCTTGTCCAGGACCCGCTCGGGCATGAAGTGCGTGTGGACGTCCACCAGTCCGGGCAGCCCGAGCCGCTCCCGGAAGGCACGGACCGCCTCAGCCGTTGCGGGCAAAGCCGTGGCTCCGCTCGACGGTCGCGACGTGCAGGGTGTAGCTCTCGTACCAGTCCTCGCGGCCCTGCTTCATGGCCGCCTGGTGCTCCAGGTCCCCCCGCCACGCGGCGAGGGACTCGTGGTCGCGGAAGTAGGCGACCGTGATGCCGAGGCCTCCCGGGGTACGGGCGGACTCGTAGCCGAGGAACCCGGGATTCTCCGCGACGATCTCGTTCATCCGGGCGAGGGTCTCGGGGTATCCGCTGTCGTCGGCGGAGCGGACATTGCTGAAAACGGCCATGAGATACGGCGGTTCGAAGGCCTGTACGGGCTGGATGCTCATGCCCACCACCCTCCGCGGCGCGCCGCCGGCATGTCCACCGGAATCTGCCCCGGAAGGCCAAAGGGATCCAAGTTTTGACCATCCCCGGCCAGGGCGTCCGCAGGAGGCGCTCCTCAGAACAGTCCGTCCTGCTCGGCGGGCGGCCGCGCGGCCGCGGGCGGGATCACCGCCACCGGCACGGTCGTCACGGCCTCGCCCTCCGGGGGGGCGAGTTCCCACCCGGCCAGCAGCCGGGTGTCCACCACCAGCCCGTCCGCGAGGTGCAGATCGGGGCCGACCGCGCCCACCAGCCGGCCCGCGACGGCCCCGCCGGGCACCATCTCGGTGATCACCCCCACGGGTGCGGGCAGTCCGTCCAGCCCGAACGGCTCCGCGTGGTCGGCGACTTCGCACTTCACCCGCTCCAGCGACTCCGGCCACCCGGGCAGCGCGGCGGCCCGGGCATGCAGCTCGGCGACCTCCCGGGCCCGGTCGGACGCGGCCGGCAGATGCGCCCGTACGGCCCGCTTGCGGGCGTACGCGATCCGGTCCGGCACCCCGAGGGCGGCCCGCAGCAGCTCCTCCGTGCGCCGGGTGGCCATGAGCGGCCCCCGGCCGAGCCAGGCCCAGGCCACGGCGCCCTGCTCCAGCAGCCGGGCCGAGCCGCGCTCCTCGGCGGTGATGCCGACCTTGACCATCCCGGGCCCGAACCACGCCAGATAGACGCGGTAGGTGCGCGGATCGGCGGCATTGGTGTCGGCGGCCACCGAGAACGACCGGTCGAGGCGCGCGCATTCGGGGCACTGCGCGTTCCCGGCGCGGCCGGGCACGGTCGCGCCGGTGGGGCAGGGCGTCCGTTTCCCGGCCCGCCGGACGCCGAGGCAGCGCCGCTCCGTCCGGGCGACGAAGGCCAGCCGCTGCCCGTACGCGAGCACGCTCGCCCGCTCGCCGCGCCCCTCCCCGTACCAGCCGATAGCGGGGCGGCCGTCGTTCCACCGGATCCCGGTGCACCACCAGCTCACAGCGGGAGCGGCCGCTCGAAGAAGGTGTCCAGGACGACGGTGGCGTGCGTACCGCTGACCCCGTCGATCGCGTAGAGCCGCCGCAGGACGTCCTGCAACTGCCCGGTCGAGGCCGTGCGCACCTTGACCATGACGGACGCGCTGCCCGCGATGATGTGCGCCTCCTGGATCTCGGGGATCGCGGCGAAGGCGGCGGCGGACTCACCCATCCAGGCGTTGGAGTCGACCATCACATAGGCGAGTACCCCACTGCCGACGGCCGCCGGGTCGACCTCGACGGTGGTCCGCCGGATCACCCCGCGCTCGCGCAGCTTGCGGACCCGTTCGTGGGTGGCCCCGGCAGAGAGCCCCACGGCCGCGCCGAGAGCGGCGTACGACTGGCCAGCGTCCTCCTGCAGGCGCAGAACGAGCGCCCGGTCTATGTCGTCCACTCGATCTTCCTCCCATGGGCCCGTCGGCCCTTGCGAAGACGGTACCTGATCCTGCAATCTCACCATCGAACCGAACAACATTCGGCAATGCTTGCTCAGGGGGAATCATGTCTGCCATAGCCGACCTCACCTTGTACGAGATCCTGGACGAACGCTTCAAGACCGGCCGCTGCGCCAACGGCGACGCGCGCCTGGACCGGCTCTACGACGACTGCCGCTGGGCGGAAGGCCCGCTGTACCTGCCGGCCTGGCGGCAACTGGTGTGGAGCGACATCCCCAACGACCGGATGCTTCGCTGGGACGAGACGACCGGCGCGGTCTCCGTCTTCCGCTCCCCGGCCGGACACCCCAACGGCAACACCCTGGACCGCGAAGGCCGCCTGATCACCTGTGAGCAGGGCGGCCGGCGCGTCACCCGCACCGAACCCGACGGCAGCATCACCGTCATCGCCGACCGCTTCGAGGGAAAGCGGCTCAACAGCCCCAATGACGCCGTGGTCCGCTCGGACGGCTCGATCTGGTTCTCCGACCCGGACTTCGGCATCACCAGCGACTACGAAGGCCACCGCGCGCCCAGCGAGATCGGCGCCTGCAACCTCTACCGGGCCGACCCCGCGACCGGTGAGGTCCGCATGGTCGCCGACGGCTTCCTCGGCCCCAACGGGCTGGTGTTCTCCCCCGACGAGAACGAACTGTTCGCGGCGGACACCCGCGCGGGCCACATCAGGGCCTTCAAGGTCACCGACGACGGCACCCTCACCGGCGACCGGGTCTTCACCGCCTGCCCCGGGGTCGACAACATCCGCTTCGACGACGAGGGCAGGCTGTGGGCGGCCGCGATGGAGAACGGCGTCCGGTGCTACGCCGCGGACGGCACCCTGATCGGCCGCCTACGCGTCCCCGAACCCGTCTCGAACATCGCCTTCGGCGGCCCCAAGAACAACCGCCTCTTCATCACCGCCACCACCTCCCTCTACTCCCTGGTGATGTCCGTGACCGGTCTCCCCCGGGTCCGCTGAGGACCCGGGGGAGCCCCGCTAGCGGGCGACGAACTGCGTCAGGATCGCCTGCACCTCGTAGATGTCGACACCCTTGGTGAAGGTCTTCTCGATCGGCGCCGAGCTCCCGGATATCCAGATCTTGAGCTCGGCGTCGAGATCGAAGTGGCCGGCGGTCTCCACGGAGAAGTGCGTGATGCTCCGGTACGGGACGGAGTGGTACTCCACCTTCTTGCCCGTGAGCCCCTGCTTGTCGACGAGCACCAGCCTGCGATCGGTGAACAGGATCGTGTCCCGGATCAGCTGATAGGCGGCGTGCACCTGCTCGCCATGCCCCAGCAGTCGCGCGTAGTCCCGCTGCGCCGATGCCGGGTCGACGCTGTGCGCGTTTCCGAACAGTCCCATGAGAGCCCCCGATTTCTAGTTCGAACGATCTTCAGAACCGTACCGAGGGCCGGACGTAACCCGCGTCCCCCGCCAGAGCCATCTCACCCCCGACTACTCCCGGGGTACCCCCTCCCCACGAAGGAGGAGACCGGGCGTGTCAGGGCATACGACGAAGGCCCCCAAGATTTCTCCTGGGGCCTTCGCCCTGCTGTGCACTCGGCAGGATTCGAGCCTGCGACCTTCCGATCCGTAGCTCGGAGTAGATCGGCCACCCAATGCCATTACGGCTACTGTCGGGCATACCAGCAGCGCGGGCATTGCGAGCTCCATGATCACATCACGGGCACATGCGTGCGAGCCTCTGACCAATACGGCCGCCACGTTTCCCGGGCTGCCGAAAGTCCCCGCGTGGGGAGCTCGGCAAAGGCGCTGCGATCACAGGCATGACCCTCGCCATCATCACGCTGACTCACATGACAGCGCCCTTCACCCGTCTCGGCTGGTGGCCATAAGCAGCGAAGGCTTATGGACGGCACACGTCCTTGGCTTGGGAAACGCCGGCGATCGGGCACCGGCCAGCTGCTGAACGCCAACCGCACCGGCCGGACCGTGACAGCCGTGCACACCCTCCTGACCTGCCAATATTTAGGATGAAAGAGGCTCATTCGGTATGCGCTCACAGCCTTTCAGTTGCACGCGGTTGACTCGGTCCAGGGCGTGATCCTATTGTCCGCCTTGCGTGCGGTTGCAGCCGAAGGCGACAAAAGCTGACCGATTCCTGATTGATACTGCGATCTGAGCAAGTGAGGGACAGTCGTGGGGTTGCTGCTTTCGTACCTGCTCATCTTCCTCGTCGAATGCGGCTTGATGGCGCTGCAGATAGTTGGTGCATTCTTCTTTCTGCTGAGTGTGGCTTTGTTTATCCGGCGCTTCACCACTGCGCGTAAGCGTCGGACCGACGGCTACTTGCGGAAAGTGGTGGCGGTTGCACCATACGTGTTTGGCGGCGTCGGCTTTTTCTTGCTGGTTTCTGCTTCAGCAGCGCTCTCCATCGGGAAGGAATGGGGCATTTTCGAAACCTGGGTGATATAGGCCCAAACCCTTTACCCGTGTGAGCCCACCTGCTGACCGCCGGCAACGATGTACGGCGCGAGTCACCGTGGGTTCAAATCCCACACCCACCGCAGGTGAGCAGCCTCTGACAGCCAACTCGGTCAGAGGCTATTCGCGTTCGGTGACCGCCTCAGCCCGCGATTAAGCCCTACGCCCCGGCCTTACGGGCATGGAAGGGCACGGGGCGCTGTTCCTGATCATCCTCAACAGCACCACGCTCGATGTGCTGAGACCACCGGAGCAACCGACAATCCCGTGCACTGCCGCACGTGTCAGGGAAGCGGCCGCTCCGACGGCTACCACCGCCCCGCTCCGCACTGAGCCTCTGCTCCCGCTGCCACGGAACCGGCCTCGGCGAAGACCTCGCCCGGTTACCCGTCTCCGAGCACGCCCGCCGCCTCGTGGAAGCCTGCGCCGCCCTGCAATCCCTCTACCCGGATCGCGCGCTCACCCGCTGGACTCACACGCTCCGCTTCCGAGGCCACTTCTCCACCAAGTCCCGCCGGTACTCGACCACGCCCGGCGAATCCGTCCTCGCCGCCACCATCGCCCGCGACATCCAGCTCAACCGCCAGACCGCCCGCGAGGCCTTGCACGACCAACTCGCCCTCCAAGGAGCGGTGTCTTGACGACCAGCGTCATCCAACCGAAGTGGCACACCACCGCCGAGGTCGCCGTCATGCTCGGCTTCGGCCCGTCCAAGACGAAGATGCTCGTGCTCACCGGTGAGATCCGGTCCGTGAAGGTCGGACGCAACCGGAAGATCCTGCCCTCGTCCATCCGAAGGTGGCACAGCGGATCCTGCGGCACTCGCAGATCGCCATGACGATGGAGGTGTACGCCGAGGCGAGCGAAGAGGCACGGGCCGCGATCGGCTTAGCTGTCCGAAGCGATGGGCGGCGTCGGCGGCTGAGGTGGTTGCCGTACTTCGCTGCCGTATGACCGAAACGACAGAGGCCCCGGATTTTCATCCGGGGCCTTCGTCCTGCTGTGCACTCGGCAGGATTCGAACCTGCAACCTTCTGATCCGTAGTCAGATGCTCTATCCGTTAAGCTACGAGTGCTTGGGCTTCCCGGGGTTTTGCGCCCCGTTGGCCTTGCGAGAACAACAATACATGGACCTCGGCGGGACGCGAAATCCATTACCCAAACCGCCGCTGACCTGCGGAAACGAGCCGGATGGAGATCGTCCGGATGGGTTCGCACAGAGGTCGGGGCGGACCGGATTGCCCCGGAACGCATCGAAGCCCCGGTCCGTCAGGACCGGGGCTTCGATGAGGTGCGGAGGCGGAGGGATTTGAACCCTCGATGGACCGTAAAGCCCAAACCGCATTAGCAGTGCGGCGCCATAGACCGGACTAGGCGACGCCTCCAGCACACCCCCGCGTACGAAGGTGCGTGCAGATGATGACACAGGCGCAGGGCCCCTCACCAATCCGCTCCCACGGTACTAGGAGGGACGGTCGGAGGGCAAAGCCTTAAAGCCCCCTCGGTACGCAACGTCGGCGGGCCCGCGTCGTTGGTCAGGCGTACGACGTACGGACGACCTGGAGTGCCCCATGCTGCGTCTCGCGGCCTTCGCCGTCACCTCCGCCCTGACCGCCGCCGCCGCGGGGCCGCTGCCCCCGCTGCCCCTGGGCCGGCTGCTGGCGACACCCGACCGCCTCACCATCGCCATGACCGACACCGGCACGCGCCAGCTGGACCGCGAGTTCCGGCTCGAATGCGACCCCGTGGGCGGCGACCACCCCTGGAAGGAGCAGTCCTGCGCCCGTCTGGACCAGCTCTCCAAGGAGGGGAAGGACCCGTTCGCGCCCGTCTCCCAGCGGCAGATCTGCTCGCTGCAGTACGGGGGCCCCGCGACCGCCCGGATCACCGGTACCTGGCACGGGCAGCGGGTGGACGCGACCTTCCGCCGGACGAACGGGTGCGAAATCAGCCGTTGGGACGAGATGGAACCTCTGCTTCCACCCGGGCGTTCCTGACCTGGGAGGATGCGCGGGATGAGTGGTATCCACCTCACATCGGCCACCCCGGCGGGGGACTGTGGCCTTAGACTCCTCCCGTGACATGCCGGTAGTTGTGGTCAGGGAGGAAGCTCGTCGTGAGCAGCAGGCCATCCCGAGGCGCTGCTCGCCTCGCAGCAATACTCGACGCTCTTCCCGACGCGCTGTTGCTCGTCAACGCCAACGGCACTGTCGTCAACGCCAATTCGATCGCTCTTGAGGTCATGGAGAGCCCCGGCACCGGGCTCGTCGGCCGCGGCGTGCTCGATCTCCTGCCCGAATTCGACTCCAAACTGATCCCCGGCTCCATGCGCCGGCCCGGCGAGGACGACGGCGGCCGAACCAAGCCCACGCGGATGATCGCGCGCCGCACCGACGGCAGCGAGTTCCCCGTCGAGGTCACCAGCGCCCATCTCGACGGCCGCGACGCCTACCGCGAGCCTCAGCCCTACACCGGTGACGAGCTGCTGATGCTCGTCGTACGGGACCTCTCGCAGACGGTGGACACCGAGGCCGAGCTGGCCCGCTCCCAGCGGCAGACCGAGATGATCCTGCGGGCCGCCGCCGAGGGCGTCGTGGGGACGGACACCGAGGGACGGGTGGTGCTGGTCAATCCGGCCGCCGCCCAGATCCTCGGGTACCGCGCCACCGACCTCGGCAACCGCGAACTGCACGGCCTGGTCCTGCACTCGCGCGCCGACGGCTCGCCGTTCCCCTTCGAGGAGTCCCCGCTCGCCGACACCCTGCGCAGCGGGCGCAAGCACCGCGTCCGCGGGCAGGTGCTGTGGAACAAGGCCGGCCAGCCGGTCGCCGTCGACCTGACGACCTCGCCCGTACGGGATGGGGAGCAGCTCGTCGGCGCCGTCATGACCTTCACCGACCGGCGGCCCTACGACGCCCTCGCCGCGCGCCACGCGCAGTTGCTGGCCGTCCTCGGCGACTCGCTGCGCGGCCCGCTGGACGAGCTGCGCGGGGAGCTGGCCACGCTGGCCGCCGACGACGCGGGCCAGCTGTGGCCCGAGGCCAACCAGCTGCTGCACCATCTGGCCGCCGGCTACTCCCGGATGACCACGCTCGTGGACAACGTGCTCGGCTTCCAGCGCCTGGACGCCGGCACCGACCGGCTCACGAAGAAGAAGGCTCTGATCAACGGCGTGGTCACGGCCGGCGTCGACGGCGCGATCGAGCTGATCGGCCCGGGCCGCGCGCAGTTCGCCGTCCACGCGCCGACGATCGAGGCCGAGGTGGACGCGGGCCGGATCGCGACCGCGCTCGCGCACCTGATCGCGGATGTGGCCGGGGTGGACGCCACGGGCAAGACCCGCCAGGGCAGCGGGTACAGCGACTCGACGATCGTGGTGGCTGCCGCCCAGCGCGGCGATGTCGTACGGATCGAGGTGCGCGGGCCGTACGAGGGCGGCGACCCGGTCCACGAGCCGATCGTCCGGGGGATCGTGGCCGCGCACGGAGGCGTGCTGCAGACGGTGGAGGTCCCGGGCGCGCCCGGCGGCGCGTACGTCCTGGAGCTGCCGCTCGGCGCGGGCGCGGGGACGGTCACCCTGCCCGAGCCGGCGGAGGAGCCCCCGGCCGACACGGGCGCCGCGGGCCGGGTATCCGGTGGACGGCGGGCCCGGCGCGGGGTGGACGCCTTCCTGGAGGACGAGGTCGGTTCCCCTGCGCCCGGGGCCGAGAAGGCAGCCGAGGGCGGCGGTGCGCTGGCCCTGCCGTCGGGGCGACGGCGCGCGGGCGAGGCCGGTGGCGAAGGTGAGACGGGGCCGGAGCTCGCGCAGTCCCCGGTGAACCCCGCGGGGCTCGGGACCGGGCGACGCCGTGGCCGCGACGGTGACGGCAGCGGCGAAGGCGGTGCGGGCGGCGCCGGGCAGCCCGTGCCCCCGCAGGGCACCGCCATGCCCGCGCTCGCGCCCGTAGCCGCGGTGCCCCCTGTTCCGGTGACGGAGCATCCCGCAGGGCGGCGGCGGGCACTGGCTCCGGCCGGGCCCGCGCAGACCGGCGGTCCCGTACCGGCGACCGGGCTCGGGCCTGCGCCCGCCCAGGCTCCCGCACGGCCCATCGCTCCCGAGGGCGGCTTCGCGCTGCCCGCCGGCCCGACCCCGGCGCCCTCGGCCCCTTCCGCTCCGCAGGCCCCCGCGATGGCCGGTTCGGCCTCCGCTCCCGCCGAGTCCGAAGCCGACGCCCCCGGCGGGCGGCGTGGCCGCCGGGTGCTGAGCGCGCCCGTCGCCGAGGCCGAAGCCCCCGCCGAGCAGTCGGCCGCGGCCGAAGGTGACCCCGTACATCCCACCGGGCGGCGTCGTGCGCTGCCCGCCACCCCGGCATGGCCGGTTCCGGCGGCCCGGACCGCTCCCGAGGCCGACGAGGCCTCCGGCCCGGTCCCGGTGCCCGGGGCCAGGCAGCCGCAGGACACCCCGGCGGAGGGCCAGGCCGCGCAGCCGATCAGCGTGCGCGCCCTCGGCACCCTCGGCCAGGGCATCTCCGTGGACCCCACCGGTTCCGGCTCCGGCCGCCGACGCCGGCTCTCCGAGCCCGCCCCCCAGGGCCGGGCCTTCGCGATAGAGGCCCCCGAGGCGGGCTCCGACGAGGGTCCCGAGCCGCTGGACGGCCCCGGTGGCGCCGTCGAGGTCGTCAACCGTCCCGTGCCACGGCCGGTCGACGACGAGCTCCCGCCGGAGCCGCTGGACAACCCGCGGCGGCTCCTGGTGTGGCCCGCGCCCGACGTACAGACGCAGCAGGCCCTGAGCGACCGTGGATACCGGCCGGTGATCGTGCACTCCCGCGAGGAGGTGGACGCGCAGATCGCCGCGTTCCCCGCCGCGCTGTTCGTGGACCCGCTGACCGGACCGATCACCCGGACCGCCCTGCAGTCCCTGCGCCAGGCAGCGGTGGCCGCAGAGGTGCCCGTGCTGGTCACGGCCGGCCTCGGGCACGCCACGCGCGAAGCGGCGTACGGCGCCGATCCGGCCGTCCTGCTGAAGGCGCTCGCTCCGCGCGACAGCGAGCAGCACCCCTCACGGGTGCTGCTGATCGAGGAGCACGACGAGATCGCGACCGCCCTGACCGCCGCCCTGGAGCGGCGTGGCCTCCAGGTCGCCCGGGCGGGCGCCGACACCGACGCCGTAGAACTCGCGACGCGGATGCGGCCCAACCTGGTCGTCATGGACCTGATGCTGGTGCGCCGCCGGCGGGCCGGGATCGTGGACTGGCTGCGCGCCAACGGGCAGCTGAACCGCACCCCGCTGGTCGTCTACACGACGGCCGGCATCGACTCGTCCGAACTGCCGCGGCTGGCCTCGGGGGAGAGCGTGCTCTTCCTCGCCGAGCGGGCCACGACGGCGGACGTACAGGGCCGCATCGTGGACCTGCTGGCCAAGATCGGCACCAACTAGCGATCCTGGCCCGATGGCCACCATCAACACCACCGAGCAGACCGTCCCCGCCGACAACGGGGAGGTGAACCTGCTGATCGCGCGACAGGTGGAGCCGGGGCACGAGGAGACGTTCGAGGCCTGGGCCCACGGGATCCTGGAGACGGCGGCGAGCTTCCCGGACCACCTCGGATACGGGCTCTTCCGCCCGGCGGTCGAGGGCGGGCCGTGGTTCCTGGTGCACCGCTTCCGCAACCAGGCGGCGTTCCAGCGCTGGCAGGACTCCGCGGAGCGGGCCCAGTGGTTCTCCAACTGCCTCGGCCACCACCACACGGAGATAGCCCGCCGGGAACTGCACGGCATGGAGACGTGGTTCGCCAAGCCGGGTACGACCCGGCCCGCGCCGCCGCGGTGGAAGATGGCGATCAGCTCGGGGCTGGCCATCTTCCCGATCTCGCTGATCGGCAACGCGGTGCTCGGGCCGTACCTGGTGGATCTGCACTTCGTGGTGCGGACGGCGGCCTTCGCCGTCGTCTTCAGCACCCTGATGACCTACGTGGCCATGCCCACCGTCAGCAAGCTGCTGCGGCCATGGCTCACGCGCGGCTAGTCGAGCTTCGTGACGTCCAGCGCGCCGTCCGCGTACTGCTTGCGGATCACCTTCTTGTCGAACTTGCCGACGCTCGTCTTCGGCACCTCCTTGAGGACCGTCCAGCGCTCCGGCAGCTGCCACTTGGCTATCGACTGGCCGAGGAACACGCGCAGTCCCGCGTAGTCCACGGCCGCGCCTTCCTTGAGGACCACGGTGGCCAGCGGGCGCTCACCCCACTTGTCGTCGGGGACGGCGACGACCGCTGCCTCGGCGACCTCGGGGTGCGCCATCAGCGCGTTCTCCAGCTCCACGCTGGAGATCCACTCGCCGCCGGACTTGATGACGTCCTTGGCGCGGTCGGTGAGGGTGAGGTAGCCGTCGGGACTGATGACGCCGACGTCCCCGGTCTTGAGCCAGCCGTCCGCGCTGAACTTGTCCTCGGGGCGGAAGGGTTCGCCGGACGCGCCGCCGTAGTAGGCGCCCGCGATCCAGTTGCCACGCACCTCCAGCTCGCCCGCCGACTCGCCGTCCCAGGGCAGGTTGTCACCGCCGGGGCCGACCAGGCGGGCCTCGACGCCGGCCGGGAAGCGGCCCTGGGTGAGCCGGTAGGGCCACTCCTCCTCGGCGCTCAGGCCGGCCGGCGGGTGCGCCATCGTGCCCAGCGGGGAGGTCTCGGTCATGCCCCAGGCGTGGCAGACGCGGACGCCTAGCCTGTCGTAGGCCTCCATCAGGGAGGGCGGACAGGCCGAGCCTCCGATGGTGACGTGCTTCATCGAACTCAGGTCGCGCGGGTTGGCGGTGACCTCGGCCAGCAGCCCCTGCCAGATGGTGGGAACGGCCGCGGCGTGCGAGGGCTTCTCCCGCTCGATCATCTCCGCGAGCGGGCCGGGCTGCAGGAAGCGGTCCGGCATCAGCATGTTGATGCCGGTCATGAAGGTGGCGTGCGGCAGCCCCCAGGCGTTCACGTGGAACTGCGGGACCACGACGAGGGAGGTGTCCCTGTCGGTCAGTCCCATCGACTCGGCCATGTTGACCTGCATGGAGTGCAGGTAGATCGAGCGGTGGGAGTAGACGACGCCCTTGGGGTCCCCGGTGGTGCCGGAGGTGTAGCACATGGCGGCGGCCTGGCGCTCGTCCAGCTCGGGCCAGTCGTAGCTGTCGGGACGGCCCGCGAGGAGCTCTTCGTACTCGTGCACGCGCAGGTCGAGGCCGTCGAGCGCGGAGCGGTCGCCGATGCCGGAGACCACGACGTGCTCGATGGTCGGCAGGTGCGGCAGCAGCGGCGCCAGCAGGGGCAGGAGCGTGCCGTTGACCAGGACCACCCGGTCGGCGGCGTGGTTGACGATGAAGACCAGCTGCTCGGGAGGGAGCCTCAGGTTCAGCGTGTGCAGGACCGCGCCCATGGAGGGGATCGCGAAGTACGCCTCGACGTGCTCGGCGTTGTTCCACATGAGCGTGGCGACCCGGTCGTCCTGTTGGACACCGAGCTCGTCGCGCAAGGCGTTCGCGAGGCGGGTGGCGCGGGTACCGATCTCGGCGAAGCTGCGGCGGTGCGGCTCGGCCTCCCCGGTCCAGGTCGTGACCTGGGACTTCCCGTGGATGGTCATCCCGTGTCGGAGTATGCGGGTGACGAGGAGCGGTACGTCCTGCATGGTGCTCAGCAAAGCGTCCTCCCGGTGAGCGCTGCGGCGCTGCGGCGGCTACGGATGCAGCAGATTCTGCGCACGTACCGGTCGGCATGTCACTACCCGGGGGTAGAAACCTGGGCGGTGTTTCACGTGAAACATCGTCTGGTTTCACGTGAAACACCTTCCGGCTCACCTGACGGGAGTGAGCTCCGGGTCCTCGCGAAGCTTGACCAGCGCGCGGGAGACGGCGCTCTTGACCGTGCCGATCGAGACCCCCAGCAGTTCGGCGGTCTGCGCCTCGCTGAGGTCCTCGTAGTACCGCAGGACGACCATGGCTCGCTGCCGGTCGGGCAGCCGGGTCACCGCACGCCACATCGCGTCGCGCAGGGCCTGCGCCTCCGCGGGGTCGGCGGCGGGGTACTCCTCGCTCTCCGGGAGCTCGTCGCAGGCGAACTCGTCGACCTTGCGCTTGCGCCACTGGGAGGTGCGGGTGTTGACCAGGGCCCGCCGGACGTAGCCGTCGAGGGCCCGGTGGTCCTCGATGCGGTCCCAGGCCATGTACGTCTTCGCGAGGGCCGTCTGGAGCAGGTCCTCGGCGTCGCACGGGTTGGCGGTCAGGGAGCGCGCAGTGCGCATGAGGACCGTGCCGCGGGTCCTGACGTACGCCGAGAACGACGGGTACGGCGTCGGGTTCGAGGCGAGCGTGCACACAGGCGTGGTCATGGCTCCACGCTAGGAGCGCACGCTCCTCCTGGGATCGGCCGCAAGTGCCGAAGGGGGGTCCACCTCAGGTTGTAGGGCCGGGACGGGCTCCACCTCCTGAAGGTGGAGGAGGCGGAACCCGGCGGCTTACGGGATCTCAGCCGTCGGCGCCGAGGATCAGCCCGGACGTCGGCACCCCGGTGCCCGCTGTGACGAGTACGTGCTCGGCCCCCGCGGCCTGGTTGACGGAGGTTCCGCGCAGCTGACGGACGGCCTCCGCGATGCCGTTCATGCCGTGCAGGTACGCCTCCCCGAGCTGGCCGCCATGAGTGTTCAGCGGCAGTGCGTCCGCGGCCACGAAATCGGCGGCCTCGCCGGGCCCGCAGAAGCCGAACTCCTCCAGCTGCATGAGCACGAAGGGGGTGAAGTGGTCGTAGAGGATGCCGACGTCGATGTCCGAGGGCCGCAGCCCGCTGGTCCGCCACAACTGGCGCGCGACCACGTCCATCTCCGGCAGCCCGGTGAGGTCGTCCCGGTAGAAGGAGGTCATGCCCTCCTGGCGCCGGCCGGCGCCCTGCGCGGCAGCGGCGATCACGGCGGGCGCGTGCCTCAGGTCGCGTGCCCGCTCGGCCGTGGTGACGACGAGGGCCTGACCGCCGTCGGTCTCCTGGCAGCAGTCCAGCAGCCGCAGCGGTTCCACGATCCAGCGCGAGGCGGCATGGTCGGCGAGCGTGATGGGCTTGCCGTGGAAGTACGCGGCCGGGTTGTTCGCGGCGTTCCGGCGGTCGGTGACCGCGACGTGTCCAAACGCCTCGGGGGTGAGGTTGTACGTGTGCAGGTAGCGCTGGGCGGTCATGGCCACCCAGGAGGCGGGTGTCAGCAGCCCCCAGGGCAGCGACCAGCCGAGCGCCGCGCCCTCCGCCGAGGGCTCCCGCTGCTGGACTCCGGAGCCGAAGCGGCGCCCGGAGCGCTCGTTGAAGGCGCGGTAGCAGACCACGACCTCCGCGACCCCGGTGGCGACGGCGAGGGCGGCCTGCTGGACGGTGGCGCAAGCCGCGCCGCCGCCGTAATGGATGCGGGAGAAGAAGGACAGGTCCCCGATGCCGGCCGCTTGGGCGACGGTGATCTCGGGGCTGGTGTCCATCGTGAAGGTGACCATGCCGTCGACGTCGGCGGGGGTGAGCCCGGCGTCGTCGAGAGCGGCGTGCACAGCCTCGACGGCAAGCTTGAGCTCGCTGCGGCCGGAGTCCTTGGAGAACTCGGTCGCTCCGATGCCGACGATGGCGGCGCGGCCACCGAGCTCGTCCCGGGTGCGGACGCTCATGCCGGCACCTCCGCGGTGACCGTCCCCGTGACGTGGTGGCCGACCCCGTTCGCGCCGACGACACGGATCTCGACGGTGTTGCCGGCTACCGCGGCGACGGTGCCGGTCAGGGTCATCGTGTCGCCCGGGTAGTTGGGGGCGCCGAGGCGGATGGCCACCTTGCGCAGGACGGCCTGCGGCCCGAGGTGATCCGTGATGTACCGGCCCACCAGGCCGTTCGTGGTGAGGATGTTCATGAAGATGTCCGGGGAGCCCTTCTCCCGCGCGAGCGAGGCGTCGTGGTGCACGTCCTGGTAGTCGCGGGAGGCGATCGCGCCCGCGACGATCAGGGTGCGGGTCACCGGTATCTCCAGCGGCGGGAGCTCCTCGCCGACTCTCAACGCGCCGACCATGACTCAGCCCTCCTGCGCCAGTACGGCGCCCAGTTCGGCCAGCAGCTCGCTGCCGCAGCCCAGATACGCGTCCAGCTGGCGCCCCCACAGGAAGTGCCGGTGCACGGGATGGTCCAGATCGGCTCCCATGCCGCCGTGCAGGTGCTGGCCCGCGTGCACGACCCGCTTGCCCGCCTCCGAGGCCCACCAGGCCGCCGTCAGCGCGTGTTCTCGCGCCGCGAGTCCCTGGTCGATGCGCCAGGCCGCCTCGTACGCCGTCACCCGGATCGCCTCGGTGTCCATGTAGGCGTCGGCCGCGCGCAGCATGACCCCCTGGTTGGTGGAGAGCGGCCGGCCGAACTGCTCGCGGGTGGACGTGTACTCCACGGCCCGGGCGAGCGAGCCCGCGCAGACGCCCGCCTGGAGCCCGGCGAAGGCGGTGCGGGCGGCGGCGAGCGTGTCCTCGTAGGCGTCCTGGTGGGCTCCGGCGGCCCCGACGCGTTCGGCCTCGGCTCCGGTCAGCGTCAGCCGGCCCGCCGACCAGGGGGCGGTGGTCTCCACCGGGGAGGTCCGTACGCCCGGCGCGTCCGTCCGTACGAGCCACAGCACGCGGTCCGCGTCCGGGACCAGTACGTGTGTGGCCTCGCGCAGCCAGGGCACCGCGGGGGCGATGCCGGTGAGCCGGCCGTGCTCGGCGGTGATCCGGCCGCGGGCCGGGAAGACCCCGGTGGCCACCGCCTCGCCTGTGCCGAGTGCGGGCAGCAGGCGGGCGCGCTGCTCGTCGCTGCCGTGCGCGGCCAGGGGGAGCACGCCGTACGCGCAGGTGGCGGCGTAGGGGACCTGTGCGGTGGTGCGGCCCTGTTCTTCCAGCAGCAGGACCAGGCCGAGCAGGCCGATGTCGTGGACGGCGGCGATCAGTCCGGAGGTGGCGAGGGCCTTCCACAGCTCGGCGTCGCTGCCGGTGCCCGCGGCGGCCAGGCGTTCGTGGGTGGCGAGGTCGCCGAAGATCTGGGCGGCGAGGCCGGCCGCGGCGGCCTGCTCCTCGGTGGGGTGGAAGTCCATCAGCCCTCGTTCCCGCGGAAGACGGGGAGTTCGAGGTCGTCGTCGACGCGCAGGAACTCCAGCTGGACGGGCAGGCTTATGCGCACCTTGTCGTAGGGGACGCCGGTGATGTTGCTGATCATCCGGACGCCCTCCGCGAGCTCGACGAGCGCGACCGCGTATGGAGGGTCGAAGGCCGGGAAAGGCGGGTGGTGCATGACGACGTAGCTGAACACCGTACCGGCGCCCGACGCCTCGACCGTGTCCCAGTCGGGCGAGGAGCAGGCATTGCAGCCGGGCAGCCACGGGAAGCGGAGGGTGGCGCAGGATGTGCAGCGCTGGATCAGCAACCTGTGGTCCCGGACCCCGTCCCAGAAGCCCTGGTTGTCGCGGTTGACCACGGGACGGGGCCGCCGGACGGTGGGTTTGTCCCGTCGGGCCGCGGGCGCGTACTTGAGGATCCGGAAGCGGTGGGTGCCGGCGAGCTCGCCGTCCACGCGGACGTCCGTGCGGGTGGTCACGAAGTGGCCGGTGCCCAGCTTGGTCGTCTTGCGCGGGGAGACGGACTCGATGACGGCGTCGAAGGTGACGGCGTCGCCGGGCCGCAGCGGGCGCAGGTACTCCTGCTCGCAGTCGGTTGCGACCACGGAGGTACAGCCCGCGCCGTCGAGGAGCGCGAACAGCTCGTCGTAGGCGGACGACCGGTCGGTGTGGCCGGAGAGACCGCCCATCGTCCAGGCCTGGAGCATGGTGGGCGGGGCGATAGCGTCCGGACCGCTGTAGGCGGGGTTCGCATCGCCCATCGCCTCGCACCAGTGGCGGATCATCGGCTCGTTGACCGCGTCCTTGCCCCGGCCGGCGGTCGCGGCGGGCTGCCCCTCGAATGACGTGAGCAGCTCGTGGAAACGGGCCGCTTCCTCGGCTGTGCCGGTTGCGTACGCCGTCATCGCTTCCTCCCCTTCATGCCGAGCCGCATCATGGCGACGATCTCCCGCTGGACCTCGCTGACCCCACCGCCGAAGGTGTTGATCTGCGCGGCCCGGTTCATCCGCTCCAGCTCGCCGTCCGCGAAGGCCGCGGGCCCCCGGATCAGGGCCTCCTCGCCCACCACCTCCTGGCACATCCGGTACACCTCGACGGTGGATTCGGTGCCGAGGAACTTGACGCCGCTGGCATCTCCGGGGGCCAGGGTGCCGCCGCCCACGTCCTGGACGAGGCGCCAGTTCAGGAGGCGTACGGCGGCCAGCCTGGCGTGGGCCTCCGCGAGCCGGGACCGCACCCAGGGCAGGTCAGCGGGGCGGTCGCCGGTGACCGGGTCGCAGGTGCGGGCGTGGGCGAGGGCGGCTTCGTAGAAGTCCTCGGCCTGCATGCCGATGGCGGCGAGGGCCACGCGCTCGTGATTGAGCTGGTTGGTGATCAGGCCCCAGCCGCCGTGCTCGGGGCCGACGAGGTTGCCGGCCGGCACGCGGACGGAGTCGTAGTACGTCGCCGTGGTGGTGAGCCCTCCGACGGTGTCGATCGGGGTCCAGGAGAAACCGGCGGCGTCGGTGGGCACCAGGATGATCGAGATGCCCTTGTGCTTGGGGGCCTGCGGGTCGGTGCGGCAGGCGAGCCAGATCCAGTCCGCGTTCTGGGCGTTGGAGGTGAAGATCTTCTGCCCGTCGATCAGCCAGTCGCCGCCCTCCCCGTTGTCGCCGCCCTCGCTGCTGTTTCCGCCCTCGCCCCCTTCGTCGCGCTGTCGGACGGCGCGCGTGCGCAGCGAGGCGAGGTCGGTACCGGCCTCGGGCTCGGAGTAGCCGATGGCGAAGATGATGTCGCCCTTGAGGATCCGGGGCAGGAAGTAGTCCTTCTGCTCCTGGGTCCCGTACTTCATCAAGGTCGGACCGACGGTGTTGAGCGTGACCATGGAGACGGGGGCTCCGGCCCGGTACGCCTCGTCGAAGAAGACGAACTGCTCGTCGGGGCCACGGCCTTGGCCGCCGTACTCGACGGGCCAGCCGAGGCCGAGCAGGTCGTCCGCGCCGATGCGGCGCAGCAGTTCGCGCTGGCGGGCCGGGTCCTCGGGGAGACCGTCCGGCATGAGTTCCTGGAAGTACTCCCGCAGTTCGGCGCGCAGCCGCAACTGACCTTCGGTCGGGGCGAGGTGCACGGCGCTGGCCTCCCGGCATCGCATCATCGAGTCGGACCTGACTGTCCGTCAGATTCACCCGCGGTGTCAAGGTCGGGTGGCGGAGGACGACGACGCGGATCGGGCCCGGGCATGCGCGAGGGCGCCTGCGCTACCGGACCCCAGCCGGTCCGGTCGCACAGGCGCCCTCAACAGTCGGAGCAGCTCAGGCCTCCACTACCACCAGGGGTGGAAGTTGACCGCCACGTTCGCGTTGGACTGGTCGATCGCGGTGAGGGCCGAGCCGTTGACCTGCGCGTTGTTGTTCTGGTTGGAGGCGCCGGAGCCGGTCGCCACCTGCTGCGACGTGGAGGAGTTGCCTTGGTTGTCGCCCCCAACGCCGCTGCCGATGACGCTGGCGACGCTCGCATTCGATCCGTCGTTCGCGAAGGCGCCGTTGTCGGCCGATGCCGCCCCGCCGAAGAAGGCGACGGCGAGGGGCAGCGCGGCGACTGCGGCGATGACGCGGGCGGTACGGATGCTTGCCATGTCTGAATCCTCCAGAAAACCGAAGTGGGAATCGCTCCGAGGCAGTTGGCCGACCGCCTCTGTCCTTCCGTGTGGTGACGACGTCGCGACACCAGGGTTGCCCACCGAATCCCCGGCGAACCACCCCGGACCGAACGATTCCCCCGCAAGCATGACCAACCTGGGATAAACCCCAATCACGCCCCCTGAGCCCCAGGTCAGACACCCAGAACCCTCTGAAACTCCTGCCTCACCGACGATGAACCGTTTCACCGGATTGCCGTGACCCGGACATGCCGAAAGGGGCCGCGCCGTCCGGGAACCCCACCGTCTCCCGGGCCTGCGGCCCTGCAATGCCAAGCTTTGCGCCCCCTGCGCGCCCCGGCGCCCGCCGGGGCAATTCATCCGCGCCCCGCTCCGGGGGCACGCGGCGCGATCCGCGGTCACGCATGACCGGGCTCCAGCGCCTCTTCCCACTCCTGGTCCTGCTCGCGTACGTGTTTCTGTCCGGTGGCGGCGCGTGCGCCGGCGAAACCGGGTCCTGCGACTGCGGTACGGGCCTAGGCGGCGAGCGCGAGCCCGTCCCGGGCGGCTCCGGCGGAGGCTGCGGCGAGGACTCCGGTCGCGGCTGCGGTCGTGCCTCCGGTGGTGGCTCCCGTCGTGGCAGCGACCTGGGATCCGGCCGCGGATCGGGCCGCGGATCCGACAAGGGTCAGGGCCTGGTCAGTGGTTCCCTGACCGGCGCCCATGGCCGCGGCGGTGGTGGACCGGCGGACGGACGGGGTCTTGCCGTGCGCCTCGGCGCGGATCCGCTGCTTGATGGTCGGCGGGAGCGAACCTCCCCGCATCATCGCCCGCCAGGTCCGCCGGGCCGTGAAGGCCGGGCGACGCACCACGGCGGCCGGGCCGGCGGGGGCCGCGGCAGAGGCGGCGGCCGGAGCGGCCTTACCGGCGAGACCGAGGGAGGAGAGGACCGCCACGAGCGCGGCGAGGACGGAAGTCCAGATCGACAGGAGGATGCTGCGGTGAGCCATGACGGGTGCCTCGTTTCAGGATGTTCCGACGGGCGGATCTGAATACATTCGTCATGATGTGGCCGCAACCGCACCGCCCCCACGACCCGCGCCGATCTTCCGACAAACACCACCCGGAAGGCCCAAGGACCGCCAACGGAGAAGGGGTGTCCGCAGATGGGAACACCCCTTGCGGCCTGCGCCGCTGCCGCCCTGCGAGGCGGTCGTTGCAGCGCGCTCACCTCGCTGACCTGCGGAAAGCCCTTCGACGACGCTGATCGCCGGAACCCGGGCTACCTCTGGGGGACAAGCCCCGGCGTGGGCACTCCGCCAAGCACGCTCGGGGCATGCAGGCAAGCGGAAAATCCCGTCGCACGCCTTACCTCGACGGAGAACACTTCCGGACACGGGAACGGACATCCACGGGTTCATCGAGTGCCGCTGCGATCGCCGGCTGGACGAGGAAGACCGCAGCTGGCACGGGGCCATCGACCTCACTCATCTCTACAACGGGCGCTCCTACGCCGCCCTCGGTTGCCTGTTCGGCGTGCGCGACACCCTCGACCGCTTTGCCGATCTCGCGGGCCTCACTGACCCCCACGCTCTCTACCGCGCGGGCCGCACCTACCCCGAGCGCACCGAGTGGCCCGACGGCGATCGCCTCTTCCGCATCGGCCGCCTCCGACGGAAGGACGTCGTGCCCGACAGCGACTGGGGTGCCGTCTGGTCGGTGATGCGCACTCTGACCGGCCTGCACGGCGACGCGGGCGTACGCCTGGTCGTCTGGTTCGAGCTGACTCCGCCCGTCACGGCGCGCGGCCGAGTGGGAATCCATGCTGCTCGCGCGGGAAAGCGTCAGGTCGTTCGAAACAGAAGGGGTGCCACCGGATCGGTGGCACCCCTTCTGAGCTGGGCCTTGGCCCTGCCTGGCGGTGGGTGTGGGATTTGAACCCACGGTGACTCGCGCCACGACGGTTTTCAAGACCGTTCCCTTAGGCCGCTCGGGCAACCCACCTGGCCGGTACAGAGTACCGGCCAGGTGGGGATGGCGGGGGAAGGTACGGGTCAGGCGGTCTGAGCCTTGTCGTAGGCCGCCTTGGCCTCGTTGCCGAAGTACGGGCCGTACATCCGGTTCGGCAGGAAGTTGTAGCCGAAGCTGTTCACCGAGACCTGGGTGCCGAGGCCGGTGGCCTCGTTGAAGTCCTGGAACCAGGGCCCGCCGCTGGAGCCACCGGTCATGTTGCAAGCCAGGCTGTGGTCCTTGGTCAACAGGAAGTCCTTGCCGCTGTTGCCGCTGCAGTAGACGAGCTTGGTGCCGTCGTACGGGGCCGCCGCCGGGAAGCCGAAGGAGTACATCTTCTTGCTGTATCCACCGTTGAAGAGGATGCCCTGGGCTCCGACAGCCTGGCTGAGGGTCTGCCCGTTCAGCGGGGCGACGACGGCGAGGCCCACGTCCATGTTCATGTCCTCGCTGGCCGCCCACTGGTCGGTGGCGAAGGTCTTCGTGGCCGACCACTGGCCGTAGGGCGCGCTGCCGTTGTTGTAGGCGGGGACGAACACCCAGTTGGTGTGCCAGGCGCCCTGGTACTTCACGCAGTGGCCGGCCGTGATGACCGTGCTGCCGTTGGCGCTGGTGATCGAGTCACCGGAACAGGAGGCGGTCCGGTCCCCCATGGTGAAGAAGACCCGGCCCGAGGTCTTCACGACCGCGCCGGAACCCGTCCAGGCGCCGCCCGCCTGCGGGAAGGACGTGGGTGAGGCCGCCAGGGACGACGAGGACGCCGTAGGCGGAACGCTGGTGGGCGGAACGCTGGTGGGCGCGGCCGAGGTCGCGACCGGCGTCCGGGCCACGCCGGGGGCCGCCGTGACGTCGAGCGGGGTGGCGCTCCTCATGCGCTCGGCGGTCCAGAAGCCCTGGACGTGCTGCTGCCGGAAGGACACGGGAGCGTCCGCCGCGATCGAGGGAGTGGCCGCTGTCAGGACGCCCGCGATCAGGGCGCCTGCCGATAAGAGGACGGATGCGGCGGTGCGATGACGATTCACGCATGACTCCTTCTGCCGTGCCCGGTCCTGTCGGTCGGACCAGGGCAGGGTGGGGGTGAAGAACGGTCGGTGCGGATCGGCTGTGCCATGTGCGCTGCGCTGTGTGCGCCGTGCCGTGTGTGCTGTGCGCGCCGTGCGGCTTGCCGGGCAGAGTGGCACGGCCGCGCGTCATTGTCAGCGGGCAGTCAGAACGTTCGGTCGGTTCCGGCCACGAATTGGCCAACTCCCTTCCGTCAAGGCGTCATACGGTGAGCAGCACGCCCACGTACGAGACCCCGGCGACCACCACCCAGGCTCCGAGCCCGAGCGCCGCGGCCCGCCCGCCCGTCCGGGCCAGCGTCGGCAGGTGCACCGCGCTCCCCAGACCGAACAGGGCGGCCGCGAGCAGGGCCTCCTGCACCGTGTGTGCCCACTCCAGTGCCACGTCCGGAAGTGCTCCCGTGGCGCGCAGAGCCGCCGCGGCCAGGAACCCGGCCACGAACAGCGGCACCGGGGCCGGACGGCGGCCCGAGGCCGTGCGTACCCCGCGCCGCCGGGCCCGTACGGCGAAGGCCACGGCCGCGACCAGCGGGGCGAGCAGGGCCACCCGCATCAGCTTGACCAGAACCGCCTCGCCGAGCGCGCCGGGTCCGGCCGACTGCGCGGTGGCCACCACCTGGCCGACGTCGTGGACGCTCGCGCCGACCCACCGCCCGAAGGCAGGGTCAGAGAGCCCCAAGGGCCCTTGCAGAAGGGGGAGTACCGCGATGGCGAGGGTCCCGCACAGGGTCACCAGCGCCACCGAGGCGGCCACGTCCTCCTCGTCGCTGCCGGACACCTCGCTCACCGCGCCGATCGCCGAGGCCCCGCAGATCGAGTACCCGGTGGCGATCAACAACGGCTGGTCGCCCGGGAGTCCGAGGCGGCGGCCCAGCCAGAAGGTCCCGAAGAACGTGGCCGCGACCACCCCGGCCACCATGGCCACCGTCACCCAGCCGAGCCGGAGGACCTGGTCCAGCCCCAGGCCGAGGCCCAGCAGGACGATACCGATCCGCATCAGCCGCCGGCCCGCCAAGGACAGGCCGGGGCGTGCACTGCCGCGTACGAAAGTCCGTAGGCCGGGAAGGTGCGCCGCTGCGATGCCGAGCACCACCGACGCGGTCAGCATGGGTACGGCCGGCACCGCCCGATGGATGCACCAAGCCGCCAACGCTCCGCCCGCGGCTGCCGCCAACCCCGGCCAGGGAGTGGATGTTTCACGTGAAACACGCGGGGCCGCCACACCCTGAGGGCGGTGGAGGAGGGCCATCAGTCGACGGGAAGCGTGTAGACGCGACGGATGCTGGTCCCCAGCCGGGACACGTCGGCCCCGTACACGTGCAGGGATATCGCCTTCGTGCGACAGGAGTTGCGCACCTTGTGGATGTCACCGGGCGGGGCGAATCCGCAGACCTCCCCCTGGCCGTTGACGACGTCCTCGGTGGCCACCAGCCGGGCGGCGTCGGCTCCGGGTGAGAGCCGGTAGCGGCGTTCGCTCTCCTCGCCCTGGTGCACCCCGGCCACACACCACGACACGTGGTCGTGGATGCAGGTCTCCTGGCCCGGCAGCCAGACCAGCGCCACCACGGAGAAACTGCCGTCCGACTCGGCGTGCAAGATGTGCTGCCGGTACCGCTCCGGGTCGCCTTCCTGCTGTTCCGGGGTCAGCAGGTCGGGGGCACCCAGGTGCGGGGCGAGGCGTTCGCCCACCAGGTACGCGGTCAGGTCGGGAGCCAGACCTCGGTCCACGACCCTGCGGATCTCACTGACGAGGGCGGCCATCCTCGCGGTCGTACGGGCCGGCGTGGTGGTGGTCATATCTGCAGCGTGCTGCCGCCGATCCATCACGTCCAACGACAGTTTTGACCTGAAATCCCAAGTACCGCTTATGGATTGGTCAGCAGCCGACCCGGTTCGCCGCCACCCGCTTCAGCGCGTCGAGCACCACGGCGGTCGCCGGGATGCGCAGGTGGTCCCGGTAGACGTAGGCGGCGATGTGCCGGCGCGCGGCGGGCTGGAGTGCCCGCCCGCAAACCCGGCTCAGGGAGAGCGAGGGAAGCACCAGCGCGGGCATCATCGCCACGCCCAGCCCCTGTGCGACCAGGCTCTGCACCACCAGGTTGTCGTCGGTGGCGAAGCGGATGTCCGGCACGAAGCCCAGCTCCGCGCACTCGTGCAGCAGGTTGGCCCGGCAGCGCGGGCAGCCCGCTATCCAGCGCTCCTCGGCGAGGTCGGCGAGGTGAACGGCGCGGCGCCGGGCCAGTGGGTGCCCGGTCGGGAGCAGCACCGTCAGCTGGTCCTCCAGCAGCCTGACCTCGGTCACCTCCTCCGGGACCTCCTCGTGCAGCCCGGGATAGGTGAAGGCCAGGGTGATGTCGCACCCCCCGCGCTCCAGCCGGCGCATCGACTCCGGAGGCTCCCCCTCCAGCAGTTCCACCTGCACGCCGGGGTGCTCCTTGGCCAGACCGCTCAGGGCTTCCGCGACGAGGGTGGCGTTGGCGCTGGGAAAGCCGCACAGGCGGACCCGGCCCGTGCGCAGGCGCGCGTACGCCTTCAGCTGGGCCTCGGCGGCGGAGAGGCTGCCGAGGATCGTCTCGGCGTGCCGGGAGAGGGATTCCCCGGCCTCGGTGAGCTGCATCTTGCGGCCCACGCGGGTGAACAGCGGGGTTCCCACGGCGCGTTCGAGCGCCTTCATCTGCTGCGTGATGGCGGGCTGGGTGTAGCCCAGCACTCGGGCGGCCGCCGAGTAGGAGCCGGCGGCGACTACCGCATGGAACGTCCGGATGTGCCGGGAATCGAACACCCTTGAAGCATAAGCGGACGTTGGGAGGGGCCGTAGGCGGTATTTCGCCACGACCCCTCGGCCTCAAGCCACTGATTCCGGCCGCGCGGCCGTCACTTGTCCCCGGTTCCTGTCCCGACCACTCGTCCCGGCGCCTCGTCCCGACTGCTCGTCCCGACTGCTCGTCCCGACTACTTGTCCCCGACCCGCGAGCCGAGGGTGATGTCGACCGTGGTCGGCTTGCCGCTGCGCAGATAGGTCAGCTTGACCGTGTCGCCCGGCTTGTAGGTCCAGATCATGCTGATGAGGCTCGGGCCGCTGTCGACCGGCTTGCCGCCGAACTCGGTGATGATGTCACCGGGCTTGAGGCCCGCCTTGCCGGCCGGGCCGTTCGGGTCGACCAGGTCGTTGGCGGGTGCGCCCTGCTCGGAGATCTTGGCGCCCTCGGCCTTGGCCTGGAGGTCCACGGAGACCGAGATCACCGGGTAGACCGGCTTGCCCGTCTTGATCAGCGACTCGGCGACGTTCTTGGCCTGGTTGATCGGGATGGCGAAGCCGAGGCCGATCGAACCGGCCTGGCCGCCGCCGAAGCCGCCGTTGCCCGCCGACTGGATCGCCGAGTTGATGCCGATGACCGCGCCGCGCCCGTCGAGGAGCGGGCCGCCGGAGTTGCCCGGGTTGATCGAGGC
The DNA here is from genome assembly GCF_036203305.1 of Streptomyces sp. NBC_00190. Taxonomy (GTDB): domain Bacteria; phylum Actinomycetota; class Actinomycetes; order Streptomycetales; family Streptomycetaceae; genus Streptomyces. The sequence continues at coordinate 3,985,716 of NZ_CP108131.1, forward strand.
GTCCGTCTGGAGCGCGCTCATGTACGAGTTCTTGCTGCCGGAGCCGTCGCCCGAGGCGACCGGGCGGTTCTTCGCGCTGACGATGCCCGTGGTGACCGTGTTGGACAGGCCGAACGGGGCGCCGATCGCGATGGTGGCGTCACCGACCGCGACTTTCTCGGAGTCACCGAGCGGCAGCGGCTTGAGGCCGGGCGGCGGGTTCTTCAGCTTGAGGACGGCGACGTCGTAGCCCTGGGCCCGGCCCATCACCTCGGCGTCGTACTTCTTGCCGTCGGAGAAGGTGGCGGTGAGCTTGCCACCGTTCGCGGCGGAGGCCACGACGTGGTTGTTGGTGAGGATGTGGCCCTGCTGGTCGTAGACGAACCCGGTGCCGGTTCCGCCCTCGCCGTCGCCGGCCGAGGCCTCGATGGTGACCACGCTGGGCAGCGCGCCGGCGGCCAGGCCCGCGATGGACCCGGCTTCCCGCTTGAGCTCCTTCGGCGTGTTGCCCGCGCTGATCGTGGTCGAGCCGGTGCCGTTCTCGCTGCGGTCCGCGGCCCAGTAGCCGACGCCGCCGCCGATGCCGCCCGCCAGGAGGGCCGCCACGAGCACGGCCGCGATCAGGCCGCCCTTGCCCTTCGGCTTGGCCGGCGGGGTGCCGTCCGCGCCCAGGGGAACGCCCCAGGCGCCGCCGTGCCCACCGCCCGCACCGTACGCGGGCACCGTGGGCGGCGGGGGCGGCCAGCCCTCGGCTCCGTGGGCGGCCGGGGCGTGCGGCTGCGCCGGCGTCTGACCGTAGGCCGGGGCCGCGGGGGCAGGCATAGGCGCCGGAGTGGGCGGGATCTGCTGGGTCGGCTCGGTGCCGGGCGCGGGCGTCGGCGGCAGCTGCTGGGTCACCGGCTCGGCGGCCTCCGGTTCCGGGGCGCCCTGGGGCACGGCCGGAGCCGCGGCGGCAGGCGCGTCCGCCGGCTGCGGAGCCGACACGGGCGCCGGTCCGGAAACCTGCGTCTCGGAGGCCTGAGCAGGGGGTGCAGACGGGGCCGCGGGGGGTGTCGGGGCCGCGGTGCCCTCGTTCTCGGTGCTCACAGCGCTCTCTCCTCGTCACACACGGCTTCAGAAATCTCTGGCGATATCGGTCCGACTGAACGTTCGACGTGCCGCACAAGTTCCTGGGCAAAGCCTTTCCCATGACCCGTCAGAGCACTGTAAGCCGGACCTGTGCATCTCCCCCCATTCTTTATATCCGACATTTCAAACGCATCCCCAGTACCCGATCCCGACGCCGGGCGGCCTGTCGGTGGCACCATGACCCAGTGACCCACGCAACGCCGCGCCCCATCCAGGTCGTCGCCCACCGCGGCGCCTCGGAGGATGCCCCCGAGCACACCCTGGCCGCCTACCGCCGGGCCATCGAGGACGGCGCCGACGCGCTCGAATGCGATGTCCGGCTCACCGCCGACGGCCATCTGGTCCTGGTCCACGACCGTCGGGTGAACCGCACCTCCAACGGGCGCGGCGCGGTCTCCGCCCTTGAGCTGGCCGATCTCGCCGCCCTCGACTTCGGCTCCTGGAAGGACCGCGAAGAGTCCCCCGACTGGGACGCGGACCCCGAGCTCACCTCCGTCCTCACCCTGGAGCGCCTGCTGGAGCTGGTCGCCGACGCCGGACGGCCGGTGCAGCTCGCGATCGAGACGAAGCACCCGACCCGCTGGGCCGGACAGGTGGAGGAGCGCCTCCTGTTCCTCCTCAAGCGGTTCGGCCTGGACGCCCCGCCCGCCGAGGGCCCGCACCCGGTGCGGGTCATGAGCTTCTCCGCACGCTCCCTGCACCGGGTGCGGGCGGCCGCCCCGACGATCCCGACCGTGTACCTGATGCAGTTCGTCTCGCCCCGGATGCGCGACGGCCGGCTGCCCGCCGGGGTGAAGATCGCCGGGCCTGGGATGCGCATCGTGCGCAACCACCCCGGATTCATCCGCAAGCTCCAGGACGCCGGTCATTCCGTACACGTGTGGACGGTGAACGAGTCGGAAGACGTTCAGCTGTGCGCTGATCTAGGTGTAGAAGCGATCATTACGAACAGACCACGCCAGGTTCTGTCCCAACTCGGGCGCTGATGCCCCGTTTTACGCACCACCCCCTCCCACCCCACTGGTGACAGGGTGTGCCCCGGCGCATCCGATCCGCATTCGTTCGGCGTGAATGCGTCAGAGGGCTCCGCATGGGCGGTTTCCGGTCCAGGCCATTGGGGCATCCAGACCATGCGTGGGGCTAAGGAGGTTCCGGGGGTGGCGTTGGTGGTGGCACAGGAAGTGCCCACGTCGTCGTACATGGATGTACGCCATGGTCCTGCGGGCGTGGGCGAGGCACGACAGCGGATGCGCGAGCAGTTGCGTATCAGCGGGTTGTCCGAATCGGTCGTGGACGATGCCGTACTGATCCTTTCCGAACTGCTCAGCAACGCTTGCCGACACGGCAGGCCACTGGGCACGCGGGAAATCGGGGACGGGGAGATACGCGCCGCATGGCGCGTCGACACAGCGGGGCGACTGACGGTCGAGGTCACGGACGGGGGCGGGCCCACTCGCCCTGTTCCTTCCACGCCCTCGGTCACCGCGCGCGGTGGACGGGGGCTGAACATCATCAGCGCCTTGGCCCAGGACTGGGGTGTCCGGGACGGAGCGGCGGGTGAGGTCACGGTGTGGGTGATCGTTGCCTGTGGGCCCCGGCACGACGATTTCGCTACGCGCGTTGCGCCCCCGGCGATCGACTTCAGTACGGCCTTCGACGATCTGGATCCGTGAAACCGGGATCCACGATCTCGGCGGTCATCACATCGGTCATCCCAGTAATACCGGTCATCCGCACAGGCGGCCGCCCGGGAGCGCACGCCGACCGTGCTCCCGGCCGCACCCCACCGGTTCCGGCGGTACGAACGGCTAGGCTCGCGCCCAGACACGACGCCGTACCGCCGCAACCGGGAGACACCCACGATGGCCAAGAAGCGCCCCACAGCCAAGACTGCAAAGCCGCAGCTCAACAACGGTGAGATCCCGGTGGTGGGCGCCCGCGAACCCTGCCCCTGCGGATCGGGGCGCCGCTACAAGGCCTGTCACGGCGCAGCCGCCGCACACGCCGTCACCGAGCACGTGCAGCGCCCCTTCGAGGGCCTGCCGGGTGAATGCGACTGGGTCGCGCTGCGCGAACTGGTCCCCGCGGCCACCGTTCCGCTGACCCTCAAGGGCGGCCTGCCCGAGGGCGTCCCCTCCGTCACGCTGGTCACCGTGCTCCCCATGGCCTGGCCGGCGCTGCGCCGCGAGGACGGTTCCGTCCTGCTCGGCCTGCAGAACGACTCCTCCACCGGGGACCTCGGCCGCGACATGGCCGACACCCTGGAGCGGGCGCTCGCAGCGGAGCCCGGTACTCCGATCGCGGCCCGCCGGGTTCCGGCCGAGGGACCGCGACTTCAGGATCTCCTGGACGCCGACGGCGGTTTCGAGCCGGTTGTGCACAGCGGCTTCGAATTCTGGATTCCGGAATCGGAGAGCGCCCAGAGCGCCTCCCCGGAGATCGCCGCCTCGCTGGAGCGCGCCAACGCCGCCGCCATTCCCACCGTCAAGCTGGCCGGTGTCGACTCGGCCTACTGGTGCGAGACCCCGGAGAAGAACCACCTGCGCTGGGTCATGCCGCACCCCGAGGAGAAGCTGCTCGACGCCCTCGCGCGGCTGCACGCGGCCGGCACGTCCTCGCTCGGCGAGGGCACCCGACTGGTCGGCTCCTTCCGTGCCCACGGCCTGATGGTCCCGGTCTGGGACCTGCCCACCGGGGTCACGGCGGACGACGTCGAGAAGCCCGCGGCGGAGTTCGCCGAGCGGCTGGCCACGGCCCTGGCCTCGGACGCACCGCTGACCACGGAGGAGCGCCGGGCGCGCGGCGGGCTCACCAACCGCCAGGTCACGCTCAGCTGACCCCCACTCACGCGCAGGTCCGGTGACGGGAGTCACAACTCCCGCTAATCGTCTGCAAATCGGTGTCTGAATATCAGAGATCGAATTTGCGTACAGGCGATCTCTTGTTACCGTTCTTGTAGCCCGGTCGCTGGTGCATCCCCCGTCGCCAGCGACCGGGCCCTTCCATTTCCGGCGGTACTCAACCGTCACCCGGTGCCGCTGAGTTGCTCCCGGACCGGAGCAGTAGCCGCCCTTCATCATCCGGAACTGCAAATTCCGCTACGGCGGAGTAGCTCTCCGGCGCGCCGGCCGAATCCTCCTTTGGCGTCTCGCACAGACCCGGCTCGTCGCCCTCGCCGACCGTGCACCGGATCTGCACCGTGCGCCCGGCCGGCCCCATCACCGCGAGCACCACCTCCAGAGCGCGACCACTGGTGTTTCTGTAGTAACTCCGGCCCCACGTCTGGCCCTCACCCACCAGGACGCAGGTCTGCGCCTCCACGCCGTGCGGCGAGGACAGTTCGGGGCCGCACCGGGAATCGGTGCGGGGCTGCTCGGCCGGGCCGGGCCGCTCGGGCCCGGCCGGCGCCGCCGAAGGCGCGGGCGGCGCAGGAGACGTACGCGACGGACCCGACGCGTCCGAAGGGCCCGAAAGCCCGAGCGTCGAAAACAAGCCGCCGCCTTTTCCGTCATCCCGACCGGAAAAATCCGGCCCGGCGATCGCTCCTGCGAGCGGGAGCGACAAGATGATCAGCACACCGGTGCCGATACCGATCAGGCGGAGATTCATTCGCCGAAGATAGCGATGCCGGAATGGGGCACGGAGATGCCCGCGCCCAATTCCCTTGCAAACTCGTCCCGCTGGCACCCGTACGAGTGATCAGCCGATCCGGAGCAGGTCAGTACGCGAGCCTGCTGCCGCCACCCGGGGCACCGCTGCTCGCCTCGACCAGCGCGTCAACGACCGCCTCGACCTCGGGCAGCCAGATATCCGGCGCGCGCACCGGCCCCACCGGCCCAACAGGTCCCGCCTGCGCCGAAAGCGGTTCCCGTTCCCACCGCACCTGGCCACCGCTGGACGCGGCAGAGGGCGGCAGCAGGAGATAGCCGCCCTCACCGTGGAAACGCAGCGAGGACGGGACGTGGTCCTTGGCGTAAAGGAGTTCGCCCAGCCGCTCCAGCGAGTACGGCGCCACCAGCAGCGACCAGCGCGTGGGCGTGGCCACGACCGGCCCGAGCCGCATGCCTTGCGCGTCCAGCCGCACGAGGGCCCGCGCGGCCGCACCGGCCGGGAGGCTCACCGCGCACGGAGCGGTCCCACCGGTCGCCATCAGGACAGGGGCGGTGGGCCGGTTGGTCCACCACCAGGCCACCATCCGGGGGTCGGTGGTGGCAGCGAGCAGCCCCGGGTCGAAGGGGTGCGCGCCGGGGACGACGCATTCGGGGTCGGGGCAGGCGCAGCGCGAGCCGTCCGTGGCGGACCGGCCGACGCCGGGCAGCACGGGCCATTGCCATGTGGTGGCGCAGGTGAGCGCCGCGTCGAGGAGGGCCGGCGTTCCGCCGGTCTCTTCCGGGTCGGAGCGCAGTGATTGAAGACGATCGCGGAGCCGCTGGAGACGCCTTCCGAGGATCTCGCGCATGAGCGCTCGTTCCTTTCCGTTGAACGTCGAGGGCCACATCACACCATGTGAGCGGTGTCTCACCACACGTACACGTTTCGCGTCACTGTCCGCAATAAGCAGGTTCACACGGTTCGTGCAGTTTTCTTACGGGTCCATCAAACGTCGGGCGGGGGAGGAGCGCGACCCGCACCGGAAACCGGGACCGGCTGCCGCCGCTAAGGACGGCGACCCGTGCCGGACGGTTCCCGGCGCCTGCCCGGGCAGTGCCGAAGCGGCGCCAACTGGCGACGAGCACTACCGATTACGTACCCGAACCCCCTGTAGAGCCCGTCCAGTCGACCGCAAAAACCGTCTGCTTCCGGCTTTTTCCGGCCAAGTTCTAGCCTTGGCTGGACAGTGAGTTGCCGCCTCACGGACACCAGGATTCCCACCTGGGCAATGCTGGACATGCATCCGTGTATGCGTGTAGATGTGGATTCCTTGATGGCGGCGCAGCACGATCTGGGGGTTTGCGATGCTATATGGCGAATCGCACCAGGTGGAAAGGCGGACGCCATGAGCGCTCCGCATCTGCCGAAAGTGGCTGGAATCGATCCAGCAGTGACGACGTCACCGCACACTGTGGCGCCCACGACCGCACGCACCACCCCCGCCTCGGCCCCGGTACCGGGACCGGGACCGGGCAGCCTGATCCAGGACCGGCTGGCGGGCATGGTCTCGGACCTCACCACCCTCCATGAACTCACCGAGCGCCTGGCCCGCACCGGCGATCTCGACTCCTCCCTCCACGAGTTCCTGCGCGCCGGAGCCGCACTCGTCGGCGCCCGCCGCGGCCTGATCATCCTGGAACCCTCCGACGGGCTCGGCCCCAGCCACACGATCGGCCTCGGCCTCGGCCATGCCGACCTCGGCCACATCGAGACGGTTCCGCGCAGCGCCACCTCGTACGGCCGCATCCTCGACGGCCTCCCCGACGCCCACGGCGGCTCCGAGGTACTCCCCGAACCGGGCGAGCCCGCCGGCACCGGAGGCTTCGCCGCCCCCGTCGACCCCCGCCACCGCGAGGTCGCCGCCCGCCTCGGCTACGCCGCCAGCTACTCCCTGCCGCTGACCGCCGAGGCCACCGGCCGGCTCGGCGCGGCCGTCTGGCTCTACGACGAGCAGGCCGAGCCCAGCGACCGCCAGCGCGACCTCGCCGGGCTGTACGTACGGCACGCGGCCGAGCACCTGGCCCGGATGCTTGAGGTGGAACGATCCCGCTCCCGCCTGGCCTCCATCAGCGAGGAGCTGCTGCCCAGCCGGCTCCCCCGGATCCCCGGGGTCCAGCTCGCCGCCCGCCACCACACCGGGCCGCGCGGCGGGGGCGACTGGTACGACGCCCTGCCGCTGCCCGAGGGCGCCCTCGGGCTGGCCGTCGGCTCCGTCACCGGTTCCGGGCCCAGCGCCGTCGCCGCGATGGGCCGGCTGCGGGCCTCGCTGCGCGCCTATGCCGTCATGGAGGGCGAGGACCCGGTCGCCGTCCTGTCCGACCTGGAGCTGCTGCTGCGCCTCACGGAGCCGGCGCGCTCAGCCACCGCGCTGTTCGCCTACTGCGAGCCCGTCGGGAGCCCTGGTGCGGGCGGCCAGGGGAACAAGATCATCCTGGCGGGTGCGGGGCACACCCCGCCGCTGCTGATCGGCGAGCGCCGCACCGAGTACGTGGAGACCTCGCTCTCCGCGCCGCTGGGGATGCTGTCCTGCTGGGAGGCGCCGAGCGTGGAGATCGAACCTGCATCGGGAGAAACGGTGCTGCTGTACACGGACGGGCTGCTGCGGCGTACCGGGGACCCGATGGACCGCGCCTACGCCCGGCTGCACGCGGCGGCCGCAGGGGTTCCCCGTACCGCCCGGGACGACCCGGCCGCCCTCTGCGACCACATCCTGCGGACCGTGCTGCCCGAAGGGGAACCGGCCGACCTTCCCGACGACATCGTGCTGCTCGCCGCCCGGTTTGAGTGATATACGGCTGTTGCGCCGGTTGGGGCTGTTTGTGCCAAACAGCACATGCCCCTCCGGCCGTTTCCCCTCGCGCCTACGATGGATGGGGCCCAGACCCAGGTCCACACCCATCGCAGCTGAGGAGAAGACGTGGCTGACGAGCTCACCCCGGAGACCCCGGAAGAAGAGCAGCCCAAGAAGACGCACAAGCAGCGCAAGAACGGGCTGTACCCGGGCGTCAGCGACGAACTCGCCGAGAGCATGCGCACCGGCTGGGCCGACACCGAGCTGACCGGGCTCGAGCCCATCGCCCAGGCCGCGCACACCGGCGCCCGCCGCGCCGCCCTGTCCGCGCGCTTCCCCGGCGAGCGCCTCGTCGTCCCCGCGGGCCGCCTGAAGACCCGCTCGAACGACACCGAGTACCCCTTCCGCGCCTCGACCGAGTACGCGTACCTCACCGGCGACCAGACCGAGAACGGCGTCCTGGTCCTGGAGCCCACCGGCGAGACCGGCCACACGGCCACGATCTACCTGCTGCCGCGCTCCAACCGTGAGAACGGCGAGTTCTGGCTCTCCGGCCAGGGTGAGCTGTGGGTCGGCCGCCGCCACTCCCTCACCGAGGCCGAGCAGCTCCTGGGCATCCCCGCCAAGGACGTCCGCGAGCTCGCCGAAGCCCTCACCGAGGCCGAGGGCCCGGTCCGGAACGTCCGCAGCCACGACTCCGTGATCGAGACCGCCCTCACCGACAAGGTGACCAAGGAGCGCGACGAGGAGCTACGCGTCTACCTCTCCGAGGCCCGCGCCGTGAAGGACGACTTCGAGATCGGCGAGCTGCAGAAGGCCGTCGACTCCACCGTCCGCGGCTTCGAGGACGTGGTGAAGGTCCTCGACAAGGCCGAGGCCACCTCCGAGCGCTACATCGAGGGCACCTTCTTCCTGCGCGCCCGCGTCGAGGGCAACGACGTCGGCTACGGCTCCATCTGCGCCGCCGGCCCGCACGCCTGCACCCTGCACTGGGTCCGCAACGACGGCGACGTCCGCTCCGGTGACCTGCTGCTTCTCGACGCCGGTGTGGAGACCCACTCCCTCTACACCGCCGACGTCACGCGCACGCTGCCGATCAACGGCACGTACACCGACATCCAGCGCAAGATCTACGACGCGGTCTACGAGTCCCAGGAAGCCGGCATCGCCGCGGTGAAGCCGGGTGCGAAGTTCCGCGACTTCCACGACGCCTCCCAGCACGTGCTGGCCGAGAAGCTCGTCGAGTGGGGCCTGCTGGAGGGCCCCGTCGAGCGCGTCCTGGAGCTCGGCCTGCAGCGCCGCTGGACCCTGCACGGCACCGGCCACATGCTCGGCATGGACGTCCACGACTGCGCCGCCGCGCGCACCGAGGCGTACGTCGACGGCACGCTGGAGCCGGGCATGTGCCTCACGGTCGAGCCCGGTCTGTACTTCCAGGCCGACGACCTGACCGTGCCCGAGGAGTACCGCGGCATCGGCGTCCGGATCGAGGACGACATCCTCGTCACCGAGGACGGCAACCGGAACCTGTCGGCCGGGCTGCCCCGCACCTCGGACGAGGTCGAGGCCTGGATGGCGCGCCTCAAGGGCTGACGGTCCAAGGGCTGCGGCCTGCGGCCTGCGCGTGACGATGGGCGGGTTCCCGGGCGGGACCCGCCCATCGGCGTGCCTACGACACCTTCAGCAGCGCGTCGTCGCGCCACTTCAGCATCTTGTCGAAGCTCACCACCGCGCCGCGGCCCGGCCGGTTGCGGAAGCGGACGTGGTCGGCGAGTTCCTCGATCAGGTGCAGTCCCCGGCCGTGCTCGGCCAGCGAGGGTCTGTGACGGGTCCCTGTCGCGGGCGGGAACCCCGGGCCCGAATCGGTCACCTCGATGCGGCAGCGGTCTCCGTCCAGATAGGCCGTGACGTGGTACGCCTCGGCCTCATCCGGGACACCGCCGCCCCCGCCGTGCTCCACCGCGTTCGTACACGCCTCGCTCAGCGCCACCGAGAGGTCGAAGGAGATGTCCGGGTCCACCCCCGCGGTCTCCATCGTCCCCAGCAGCAGTCGCCTGGCGAGCGGCACGCTCGCGGCTTCGCGCCTCAAGTGGAGAGACCACCAGATGCTCATACGGTTACCTATTGCCGCCCTTGGGGGGCCGTAAGCGCCCGGCGGCCGTCCGAGCGCTCCATTGCCCTCGTTCGGCCGATGCGGCTCTCCCGGACCCGGTGTATGCGGCGGTGTCCGCCGCCTGGTTCCCCTGTGCTGGTCGAGGGCGCCCATGCCGGACTCATGGGACCTTCCGGACCTGCCGTATGAAGGCACTGAGCTCAGTGCGATGATGACCCGGCCATGACTGACCCCCACGCGACGCACGCCGGAACCGGCCTCCGGCTGATCCGGGCCGCGGTGTTCACCGCGGTCTGCGTCGTGCTGTCCGCGGCAGGGCACGCGCTGGCGTCCTGCGCCACCGTGCCGTGGTGGTCCCTGTGCATGGGCTTCCTCGTCGTCTTCGCCGTCGTGGCCCCGCTCGCCGGCCGCCGCCGCGCGCTGCCCGGCATCGCCGCCGGGCTGGCCGTCGGGCAACTCACGCTGCACGTGCTGTTCGGCCTCGGACAGCACAGCGCCACGGCGGCCCAGGCACCGGCCGGCCCCTCCGACGGCTCGCTCGCGGAACTCGCCGCCAGGCTGGTGTGCGGGGGCAATTCCGTACCGCTCAGCCCGGCCGACGCCCGCCGGATCCTGGAATCCGCCGGTCTGGACCCGGCTGCACTGACCGCACAGGCCGGACAGCTCACCCAGGCCGGGCAGGTCGTGGCCCAAGGCCACAGCGCTCACGCCCACGTGGCCCAGGCCGCCACCGCGGCCCCCGCGACCGGGCTGTTCAGCCCGGCCATGCTGTTCGGGCATCTGCTGGCGGCACTGGCCGCCGGCTGGCTGCTCGGTCGCGGCGACGCCGCGCTCTTCCGGCTCGTCGAACTGTCCCGGATCTCCGCCGAAGCCACCCCGGTACGCCCGCTGCGGGCCGCGCTGGCCTTCGTACGCGCCCTGTGCGCCGGGCTCCCCGGCGCGCCCGCCCGTGCCCCGCGGGTCCCGCGGACCGCGGCCGATCCCGCGGCCGCCACCGGCCGGGAGGCACTGCACCACTCGGTGATCAGGCGCGGGCCGCCCACTGCCCTCGCCCTCGCAGCCTGACGCGGCACCCTCCTCCCCGAGACACACGGCGGGAGCACCGGTGCCGCGTACTCCGCGCGCGCCCGCGCCCGGAGCCACCGTCACCACTGATCCCGTGGAGTGTTTCTGCCATGAAGGCCTCTCGCGTCTCCTTCGCCGCCGCCCTCGCCGCCGGTACCGTCCTCGTCCTCTCCGGCCCGGCCTTCGCCCACGTCGGCGTCCAGCCCGGCGAGGCCACCAAGGGCGGCTACGCGACGATCAACTTCAAGGTCCCCAACGAGCGTGACAACGCGTCGACCACCCAGCTGGAGGTCAACTTCCCGGTCGACCAGCCGCTCACGTCCGTGATGCCGCAGGACGTTCCCGGCTGGACCGTGACGGTCGAGAAGAGCAAGCTCGACAAGCCGCTGACCGTGCACGGCAAGCAGATCAACGAGGCCGTCACCAAGGTCACCTGGTCCGGCGGCAAGATCGAGCCCGGCAAGTTCCAGCAGTTCCCGCTGTCCGTGGGCAAGCTCCCCGAGAACGCCGACCAGATGGTCTTCAAGGCGATCCAGACGTACGACAACAACGAGGTCGTCCGGTGGATCGAAGAGACCAAGGAAGGCGCCGCGGAACCGCAGAACCCGGCGCCCGTCCTGAAGCTGACCGCAGCCACGGGCGGCGACCACCACAGTGACGCCAAGACCGACCAGGCCAAGAACGCCGACAAGGACGCGCAGCACGGCCACGACGAGGCCGCCGAGAAGAACAGCGCCGACACGACCGCCCGGGTCCTCGGCATCGCCGGCATCGTCATCGGGCTCGGCGGTGTCGCCTTCGGTGTCGCCTCGCGTCGCCGCTCCGCCTGACCTGCCGCGCCCGTAGGCGCTGCCGTTCTCAGCTGCCGTTCTCAGCTGCTGTTCTCAGACATCCGTAAATCCCCGATCTCAGGGACACCCTTCCATGCGCACCACACGTTGGACGGTCGCCGCTCTCCTAGCTGCGGCCGCGCTCACCCTGACCGCCTGCGGCGGCCAGCCCGCCGACACCAACTCGGTCACCCAGATCTCCGGCGGCCAGAACAAGGGCAAGGCCGCGACCGTTCTGGACCGCCCCTTCAGCAAGCCGGAGCTGGTCCTCACGGACACCACCGGCAAGCCGTGGAACCTGCGGGAGCAGACCAAGGGCAGGCCGACGCTCATCTACTTCGGCTACACCAACTGCCCCGACGTGTGCCCGCTGACGATGAGCAACATCGCCGTCGCCAAGAAGGCGCTCCCCCAGACCGACCAGGACAAGCTCCAGGTCGTCTTCGTCACGACGGACCCCGAACGGGACACTCCCGACTCCCTCGGCGCGTGGCTCAAGTCCCAGGACCCGTCCTTCACCGGGCTCACCGGGGACTTCGCCACCATCCAGGTCGCCGCACGCTCGCTCGGCATCGGTATCGAGGCCGCCAAGAAGGAGGCCGACGGCAGCGTCGTCTCCATGCACGGCGCCCAGGTCATCGCGTTCTCGCCCAAGACCGACGAGGGCTACGTCCTCTACGGCGAGGGCGCCACCGTCGACGACTACACCAAGGACCTGCCGAAGCTCATCAAGGGAGAGAACCCGTGAACGCCCGCACCACCCGCACCCTCGCCGCCGCCCTCTCCCTGACGGCAGCACTCGCCATATCCGGCTGTTCGAGCTCCAAGGATGACGCGGCCAAGCCCGCGCCGACGGTCGGCGGAGCCTTCATGCCCGAGCCCGTCAACGACAAGATGGCCGGCGCGTTCATGGTCATCAAGAACGACTCCAAGACCGCCGACAAGCTCACTGGTGTCACCTCGACGCTCTCCGACGATCTGCAGATCCACGAGAGCAAGGACCAGAAGATGCAGCAGGTCCCGTCCCTGGACGTGCCTGCCAACGGTGAGCTCAAGCTGGAACGCGGCGGCAACCACATCATGTTCATGGGGCTCAAGAGCACCCCGAAGGTCGGCGACAAGGTCACCGTCGAGCTCCGCTTCGAGAAGGCCGACCCCGTCAAGGTCGAACTCGACGTGAAGGAACGGACGTACACCGCGCAGAACTCCAACGCCCACTGACGGACCGAGGAAGCCACACGCCATGACGGCCACCGCCCCCGCCCCATCCACGGTCCACGCCCGGGCCACGGCACTTCTGCCGCGGTTCGCGCTGGTCCTCGCAGCCCTGCTGGCAACCCTGTTCACCGCGGCCTCTCCGGCCTCGGCGCACGCCGCACTCACCGCGAGCGACCCCAAGGACGGGGCGGTGGTCGCCACGGCCCCCGCCCAGGTCACCCTCTCCTTCTCGGAGCAGGTCGCCATGGGCGACGACTCCATCCGCGTGCTGGACCCCCAAGGCAAGCGCGTGGACACCGGCGAACTGCGCGACATGTGCAGCGGGAACACCATCCGCTACGGCACCGCACTCCACTCCGGCCTGCCCAACGGCACCTACACCGTGGCCTGGCAGGCCGTCTCCGCCGACAGCCACCCGATCTCCGGTGCCTTCACCTTCTCCGTCGGAGCGCCCTCGGCCACCGCCGTCACCCTCCCCGCCCGGCAGGCGGGCGGGGGACCCGTCGGCATCGCGTACGGGATCGCCCGCTACGCCGCCTACACCGGCTTCACGGTCCTCGTCGGCGGCGCCGCCTTCATCCTGCTGTGCCTGCGCCGGGGAGCTGCCGAACGCCCGCTCCAGAAGCTCGTCGTACGCGCCTGGGTGACCCTCACCGCCGCCACCCTCGCGATGCTGGTGCTCCGCACCCCGTACACCGGGTCGGGGAAGTTCGCCGACGTCTTCGACCTCGACGGACTCAAGGCCGTCCTGGACACCAAGACCGGCGCCTCACTGATCTCCCGGCTGCTCCTGCTGGGTGCAGCCGCCCTCTTCATCGCGGTCCTCTTCGGTGTCTACGCCCGACGCCTGCAGGGCGCCACGACGGCGGAGGAGGTCAAGGACACCAGCGATCTCACCTTCGGCCTGGGCATCGGCGGCGCCGTTGTCTCCGGCGGCATCGCCGCCACCTGGTCCCTGTCCGAGCACGCCTCCACGGGGATCCAGCCCGGCATCGCCATGCCCGCCGACATCCTGCACCTGCTGGCCGTCGCCACCTGGCTCGGCGGCCTCGCCGCGCTGCTCCTCTCCCTGTACAAGATCCCCGGGATCGAGCGGTCGGCGGTCCGGCGCTTCTCCCGGGTCGCCTTCGTCAGCGTCCTGGTGCTCGTCGTCACCGGCGTCTACCAGTCCTGGCGCCAGCTCGGAACCTGGTCCGCCCTCACAGGAACCTCATACGGACGGCTGCTGCTCCTGAAGGTCGGGCTGGTCACCGTTCTCGTCGGCATCGCCTATGTGTCCCGGAAGTGGACCGCACGGCTCTCCGAGTCCACCGAGTCCACCGCCGATGTTTCACGTGAAACGGTCACCGCCGCAGCGGATGTTTCACGTGAAACATCGCCCGTCACCGTGCCCGCCGACCCCCGACGGGCGGCCCAGCTCGCCCGGCAGCGGGCCGCCCGTGAGAGCGCGCGCGAGAAGCGGGCGCGTGACGCCGACCCGGAGCGCGCAGGCCTGCGCCGCTCCGTCCTCGCCGAGACCGGTGTCGCCGTGGCCCTGCTCGCGGTCACCACGGTCCTCACGAGCACCGAGCCCGGGCGCACCGTCGAGCGGGAGACGACCCGGGGCTCTGCCGCCACCGCCGTACCTGACCGCGCCGTCAAGATCACCCTGCCCTTCGACACCGGCGGCCGGAACGGCAAGGGGAACGTCCGCCTCGAACTCGACCCGGGCCGGGTCGGCGCCAACACCCTCCACCTCTGGGCCGACTCCGAGGACGGAAAGCCCCTCGACCTCCCCGAGATCAAGGTGTCCTTCACCCTGCCCGCGAAGGACATCGGCCCCCTGCCGGTGCTGCCCGACCGCTCCGCCCCCGGACACTGGACCGCGTCGGGCGTACAGCTGCCGCTCGCCGGCGAGTGGCGCATCGACGTAACCGTCCGTACCTCCGACATCGACCAGACGACCGTCCAGAAGACCGTGAAGATCGGCTGACCAGCGTGACCGAGAGCAACCCCGACATCGAGATCTCCCGCCGCCGCCTGCTGGGCACCGTCGGCGCCGCAGGCGCCGCCGGCCTTGCGCTGGGCGCCGCAGGTGGCGCGCTCGCGCACTCCGCACTCGCCGACCCCGCGAACACCTCCGGCGCCGGGGGCGCCTCGCGGCTGTCCTCCCTCGGTGCCACCCAGGCCGCCTTCCACGGCGACCACCAGGCCGGCATCACCACGCCCCTGCAGGCCAAGGGGCACCTCGTCGCCTTCGACCTCGCCGCAGGCGCGGGCCGCACGGAGGCCGCCGCACTGCTACGACGCTGGTCCGAAACCGCCCGCCGGCTCATGGCGGGCGAGACCGCCGCGTCCGAGGACACCGGCATCGCCCTCGACGCCGGTCCGTCCTCCCTGACTGTCACGTTCGGCTTCGGCCATTCCTTCTTCGAACGCACCGGCCTGAGCGCCCGCCGCCCCGCCGCCCTCGACCCGCTGCCGGACTTCTCCTCCGACCGGCTGGACGATCGGCGCAGCAACGGCGACCTGTGGATCCAGATCGGCGCGGACGACGGGCTCGTCGCCTTCCACGCCCTGCGCGCCCTTCAGAAGGACGCCGGTGAGGCCGCCCGCGTCCGCTGGCAGATGAACGGCTTCAACCGTTCCCCCGGCGCCACCGCCTCCCCGATGACCGCCCGCAACCTCATGGGCCAGATCGACGGCACCGGGAACCCGAAGCTCTCGGAGCCCGACTTCGACAAGCGGATCTTCGTGCCCGCGGCGGGCCCCGGGCCGGCTGAGCACTCCTGGATGGCCGGGGGCTCGTACGCCGTCGTCCGGCGCATCCGGATGCTGCTCGACGACTGGGACAAGCAGTCCCTCGCACAGCAGGAGCAGGTCATCGGCCGTACCAAGGCCACCGGCGCCCCGCTCACCGGCGGCGGCGAGACGACCGAGATGGCGCTCGACAAGTTCGGCCCCGACGGCAAGCCGGTCATCCCGTCCAACGCCCACGCCCGGATCTCCGCCCCCGAGCAGAACGGCGGGGCCGCCATGCTGCGGCGCCCGTTCTCCTTCCACGACGGGATCGGCATCGACGGGTCCCCCGACGCCGGGCTCCTCTTCGTCTGCTGGCAGGCCGACCCGCTGCGCGGATTCGTCCCCGTCCAGCGCAAGCTCGACCGGGGTGACGCGCTGTCCGCCTTCATCCGGCACGAGTCCAGCGGCCTGTACGCGGTTCCGCCCGGCCCCCGCCCCGGTGAGTACGTGGGACAGCGGCTGCTCGAAGCGTGAACACCCGCTCCTTCGGGCAACACCCCGGCATTAGGCTGATCGCATGTCGGCCACCCGCTTCACATATCTCGGTCCCGAGGGCACTTTCACCGAAGCCGCCCTCCGCACGCTGCCGGAAGCCGCCACCCGGGAGCTCGTCCCGATGGTGTCGGTCCCGGCCGCCCTGGACGCGGTGCGCAACGGCGAGGCCGCTGCCGCCCTCGTCCCGATCGAGAACTCGGTGGAGGGCGGGGTCACCGCCACCCTCGACGAGCTGGCCTCCGGCGAACCGCTGATGATCTACCGCGAGGTGCTGCTGCCCATCGCGTTCGCGCTGCTCGTGCGACCGGGCACAGCCCTTTCGGACGTCAAGACGGTCACCGGGCACCCGGTCGCCCAGCCCCAGGTACGCAACTGGCTGCGGGCGAACCTGCCCGACGCGGTGTGGGAGTCGGCCGCCTCCAACGCCGACGGCGCCCGGCTGGTCCAGGAAGGCCGCTTCGACGCGGCATTCGCCGGCGAGTTCGCCGCGGCCACCTACGGGCTCGTCCCGCTGGTGACCGAGATCCACGACGCGGAGAACGCCGAGACCCGGTTCGTGCTCGTCGGGCGCCCCGCCCGGCCTGCCGCCCCGACCGGTGCCGACAAGACGTCCGTCGTGCTGTGGCTCGGCGACGACCGCCCCGGTGCGCTGCTGGAACTCCTCCAGGAGTTCGCCGTGCGCGGGGTCAACCTGATGCTGATCCAGTCCCGGCCGACCGGACAGGGCATCGGCAATTACTGCTTCGCGGTCGACGCCGAGGGTCACATCTCCGACCGGCGGGTCAGCGAGGCCCTCATGGGCCTCAAGCGGACCTGCCCCCAGGTCCGCTTCCTCGGCTCCTACCCGCGTGCGGGTGTCGCTCAGGGTGACGTGCGCGCTCCGCGTCCCGGAACCTCCGACGGTGATTTCACGGCAGCCTCCGACTGGCTGACGCGTTGCCTCGACGGCCGGGCCTAGGGCTTCGTCCACTGTCCACAGAGTTATCCACAGGGCGAGTTGGGGACCTGGGGACAAGTCGACAGAACGGCGCGACAAGGTCGACAAATCGGTCGCGGGGCCCAGGTTTCGCGCTGGGGAGCGGGAGGTGAACGACGTCACCCCCGTATCGCAGATCAACTCTTTGGGGCGAGTCATTCCCACCCGAATGAGTGTGTGAGGGTGGTTTGAACCTTGATTCGCCCAGGGCCGCCCCAGGTTGGGAATGATCGATTTCCGTGTCCACAGATGCGACGCACAGCCTGTGGATAAGGTGCGGGCGGCGGGAATCCCTGTGGACAAGGAAACCCCTTCCGATCCTGCTCAGGCCGCGCGCACCCCGACGTTGTGCCCCTTTTCGGGGAATGGGCCCGCTTTTATTGACCACCTGAGAAGCATCACTTCTGGCCAGCCGCCAAGACTTATCCATTTGCCGCAATTGAGACATAGCGACACGCAGCGTGATATCGGTGTGATCCCAGGAAGCCCCGCCCGGTAGCCTGGTGGGGTGATTGACCTCCGGCTGCTCCGTGAAGACCCTGACCGTGTCCGCGCCTCGCAGCGCGCCCGTGGAGAGGACGTCGGGCTCGTCGACGCACTGCTCTCCGCCGACGAGCGCCGCAGGTCCTCCGGCGCGCGCTTCGACGAACTGCGCAATGAACAGAAGTCGCTCGGCAAGCTCATTCCCAAGGCCTCTCCTGAGGAGCGGGCCGAGCTGCTGAAGAAGGCCGAGCAGCTCAAGCAGGACGTCAAGGCGGCCGAGGCCGAGCAGAACGAGGCCGACGAAGCCGCCAAGCAGCTCCTCCTCCAGCTCGGCAACATCGTCCACGAGGACGTCCCGGTCGGCGGCGAGGAGGACTTCACCGTCCTGGAGACGCACGGCACCATCCGCGACTTCGCCGCCGAGGGCTTCGAGCCCAAGGACCACCTGGAGCTCGGCGAGTCGCTGGGCGCCATCGATGTCGAACGCGGCGCCAAGGTGTCGGGCTCGCGCTTCTACTACCTCACCGGTGTCGGCGCACTGCTCGAACTCGCACTGGTCAACGCCGCCATCGCGCAGGCCACCGAGGCCGGCTTCATCCCGATGCTGACCCCGGCGCTGGTCCGCCCGCGCGCCATGGAGGGCACCGGTTTCCTCGGCCAGGCCGCGGAGAACGTGTACCACCTGGAGAAGGACGACTACTACCTGGTCGGCACCTCCGAGGTCCCGCTCGCCGCGTACCACATGGACGAGATCATCGACGCCGACAAGCTGCCGCTGCGGTACGCCGGCTTCTCGCCGTGCTTCCGCCGCGAGGCCGGCACGTACGGTAAGGACACCCGCGGCATCTTCCGCGTCCACCAGTTCGACAAGGTCGAGATGTTCTCGTACGTCGCGCCGGAGGAGGCCGAGGCCGAGCACCAGCGGCTCCTGGAGTGGGAGAAGCAGTGGCTGACCAGCCTGGAGCTGCCGTTCCAGGTGATCGACGTCGCCACCGGTGACCTGGGCGCCTCCGCCTCGCGCAAGTTCGACTGCGAGGCCTGGATCCCGACCCAGGGCAAGTACCGCGAGCTGACCTCCGCCTCGAACTGCGACGGATTCCAGGCCCGCCGGCTGTCGATCCGCTACCGCGACGGCAAGAAGACCCAGCCGCTATCCACACTGAACGGCACGCTGTGCGCCGTACCGCGCACGATCGTCGCGATCCTGGAGAACCACCAGCAGGCCGACGGCACCGTTCGCGTTCCCCCGGTGCTCCGTCCGTACCTGGGTGGCCGTGAGGTCCTGGAGCCGATCACCAAGTGAGTCCGGCCCCGTTCCCGTACAAACTCGTCGCGACCGATCTCGACGGCACGCTGCTTCGCGGCGACGACACCGTCTCGGAACGCACCCGTGAGGCGCTCGTCGCGGCCACCGCGGCGGGCGCGGCGCACATCATCGTCACGGGCCGCGCCGTGCCCTGGACCCGGCACGTGCTGGACGATCTCGGCTACAAGGGGATCGCCGTGTGCGGGCAGGGCGCGCAGGTCTACGACGCGGGCGCGCACCGGTTGCTGACGTCGGTGACGCTGGACCGGCAGCTGGCCGGTCTGGCGCTGTCGAAGATCGAGGCCGAGATCGGCCCGCTGGCCCTGGCGGCCAGCCGGGACGGGGTGGACGGCGAGGTCCTGTTCGGCCCCGGCTACCAGGTGCAGGAGGGCCTCCCGGCCGTCTACCTGGACGACACGGCGGCGATGTGGGCTGCCCCGCTGAACAAGCTGTACATCCAGCACCCGGGTCTGGACGACGACTCGCTGGTCAGCGTGGCCCGGGCGACCGTGGGCAGCCTGGTCGACATCGTGATGGCCGGTCCCGGCATCGTGGAGATCCTCCCGCTGGGGCTGACCAAGGCCACCGGTCTCTCGCTGGCGGCGCGCCGGCTGCGTGTGAAGGCGGCGGAGACGATCGCCTTCGGCGACATGCCCAACGACATACCGATGTTCGGCTGGGCAGCCCACGGGGTGGCCATGGCCAACGCCCACGCGGAGCTCAAGGCCGTGGCCGACGAGGTGACGGCCTCCAACGAGGAAGACGGCATCGCGGTGGTGCTGGAGCGCCTGCTGGGCGCCGCGTAGCACGCACGACGTACGAGAGGTCCGGGACGGCCCGCGCCGATGGCGCGCTCGAAGTGGCCGTCCCGGACCTTTGTTGCTCCCCGCAGAACTCACTCTGCCCCCGCGGCAATCCCCGTACCAGCGAATTTCCGGGTGCCGGCCGTGGATCGTCGGCCACCTCCGCCGAACGGCAGATGGCCGGCCCGGGCGTGCGCTCGTAGGGTCGGCCTCATGACCGTGAACCCCCGTGCCGCGTATGCCCCGTTGCTGGCATCGGCTGCTGTCGTCGACGTGGCCGCGGCGTTCCTGGAGGCTCCTGCGGTGTGGATGCTGCTCGGGGCGTGCCTCCTGCTTCCGCTGCTGGTTCTGGTGGCCCGCTGGTCTCCGGTGCGGTCCGGGAGTATCGCGGCTGCGCTGGGCGTGGCAGCCGTCGCGCTGTGGCCGGTCCCGCACGTGTGGGGGTCCGGGTCGTGGCTGGAGGCGTGCGGGGCGGCGGCATTCTGGGCGCTCCCCGCGCTCGGAGCCCTGCTGGCCGGGGGCTATCCACGCCGCCAGGCGGCCAGGACGCGGCAGGCCGTGAGGAATGCGCGACGCGACCAGCAGCTCGAACTGGCCCGCGATCTGCACGACTTCGTGGGGCACGATGTGAGCGCCATCGTGGTGCAGGCACAAGCGGCCCGGTTCGTGGCCGCTCAGGATCCCGGGCAGGCGGTCCGCGCGCTGGAGCGGATCGAGGCCGCGGGCTTGAGCGCCTTGGAGTCGATGGACCGTACGGTGCACGCCCTGCGGGAGGCCTCGGGCGGCCCGACCGCTCCGGTACCGGGACTGGCACAACTGCCGGAACTGGTGGAGCGGTTCGACGGCGCCTCGCTGGACGCCGACCCTGCTGCCGTACGCGAGCTGTCGCGCGAGGCGGACACCACGGCGTACCGCGTGGCTGTGGAAGCCTTGACGAACGTACGCCGGCACGCGCCCGGGGCGGCCGTGGTACGGGTCGCCGTGCGCCGGGCCGGGGCGGCCGTAGAGCTCAGCGTGGCCAACTCCGCCGCGGCCCGGGGCGCGGGCGGGCTGCTGGCCCGCCGTCGGCGCAGCGGCACCGGACTGGCAGGGCTGCGAGGGCGGGTCGAGGCGGCGGGCGGGACGCTGCGGCCGGGGCGGATACGGACGGCGGGTGGCGGGTTTGCGCGGTCTTCCCCACGCAGCCACACCCTGTCGGGTGATCATGGCGGCGTGACCACACGCATCCTGATAGCCGATGACCAAGAGGACATCCGCAGTGGCTTTCGGCTGATCCTCGATTCGCAGCCCGACATGACCGTGGTGGGGGAGGCCGCGGACGGGGAGAGTGCGGTGGCGCTGGCCAGGGAGCTGCGCCCCGATGTGGTGCTGGCGGACATCCGGATGCCCCGGTTGGACGGGCTGGAGGTGACCCGGCTGCTGGCACCGCGGACACGGGTGGTGGTCGTGACCACCTTCGACCTGGACGAGTACGTGCACACCGCGCTGCGCAACGGCGCCTGCGGCTTCCTTCTGAAGCGGTCGGGACCCGCGCTGCTCATCGAGGGAGTCCGGGCGGCGATGGCCGGGGACACGCTCATCAGCCCGCAGATCACGGTGCGGCTGCTGAGCCGGATCGCCGAGTCCGGGCCGGCCGCTGCGCCGACGCCCGAGCCCCATCCGCTGACCGGCCGGGAACTGGACATCGTGCGCCTGGTGGCACGTGGGCTCACCAACGCCGAGATCGGTGCGGAGCTGTTCATCAGCGCGGGGACGGCCAAGACCCACATCGCGAACGTCCAGGCGAAGCTCGGAGCACGCAACCGGGTGGGGATCGCCGCGTGGGCGTGGGAGCACGGCGTGGTGAAGACGGAAGCCGACTAGCGATGTTTCACGTGAAACGAGGTCGTGTTTCACGTGAAACAACGTTGCGGGTGAGCGGCCAGGCGAGCAGGCCGACGCAGAGCGCGATGGCGTGGCCGAGGTCGGTGAAGGTGCCGCCGGTGACGAGAGGGAGCCCGAAGAAGGCGACGGCGCCGGCGAGGTAGAACCATTTCCAGGGGCTGGGGAGCCGGTAGGTGAGAACTCCGATGGAGGCCGCGAGCCCGTAGCTGACGCCGATGTCGACGACATGGGTCATGCTGCGCGGGGCCCGGTGGTCCTGGATGGCCATCAGCAGGACCTTCTGACTGACCAGCGTGGCGACGATGTGGGCCGTCGCGACGATCAGGAGCCAGCGCATCGTGCCGAGCCAGCGTTCGACGGGGGCGTGGAACAGCTCGAAGAGCAGGGCGTAGAGGGCGAGCGAGGCCGGGTTCTCGATCCAGAAGGCGCTGCTGAGGAGCGCCCGGACGGGGTGTTGGACGAGCTGGTGGATGTTGCTGCTGTTGCGGTGGAGCAGGACGTGCTCGACCCGGTCGGGCGCGATCACGACCACGACGCTGGTGACGGCAATGATCAGCAGCCAGATGTGCGTTCCGGGCGAGGAGCGTATCCAGGACCGTATGGGCCTGGACGGCTCAGGCTCGGTGTGCTCGATCATGCACCGATGATGACGCGCGAAGCTGTGCCCCGCCTGGCCGGTGGGCCGGGCGGGGCACAGCTTCGCGAGGGGGTGCCGCAGGGGCGGCGCGGGGTCTACTCCTCGCCCGCCAGGGTGAGGCGGCGCAGCTTCTGGCCCGCGTAGACGTTGGCGCCGACGGTGACCACGGTGAGCAGGACCGCGGCGGTGGGCAGGCCGACGGTGGCATCGACGTACCCCTCGCCCGCGACCTTCTCGGCGAGGGACAGGGCCCACTGCTGGACGCTGAGGGTCTTGGCGCCGGAGACCAGGCTACCGAAGAGCGACTCCCAGATCAGTGCGTAGACCAGGCCGAAGACGACCGCGTGCCGGCTGACGGTGCCCAGGAGCAGGAACAGCGCGCTGTAGGCGATCGAGGCGACGAGGGCGGCGACGGTGTAGGCGACGGCGATCTGCTGTCCGTTGCCGTTGAGGATGAAGCCGGCGATCAGGGTGGGGATCGCGGAGAAGGCCATGGTGACGGCGATCGCGACGATCAGCTTGGTCATGATGATCGTCGGGCGCTTCACCGGCTTGGAGAGCAGGTAGACGATCGACCCGTCGTCGATCTCGGGACCGATGGCGCCCGTACCGGCGATGACACCGATCAGCGGGACCATCGTCGCGAGGGCGAAGCCGCCGAGCAGGTCGGCGGCGACCTTGTCGTCGACACCCGTGAGCGCGCGGACGGCGATGGAGATGACGATGAGCAGGGCCGGCAGCAGGAAGAGGATCAGTGCCCGGCGGCGGCCGAGCAAGGCCCGGTAGGTGAGCCGGGCAACGGTGGGGTTGTACATGGGTGCCAGCTCCTTCAGGCCGCGACGAGGTAGGAGAAGACCGACTCGAGGGACTCGTCGGAAGGCGAGACCGTCAGCAGCCGGATGCCGTGCGCGCGGGAGACCTGCGGCAGCAGCTCGGTGAAGCGCCCGAAGTCGACGGCCTGGATGCGCAGGGCGCCTTCCTTCAGGTCGACCTCGATACCGGCCGTGGACGGGTCGGCGATCAGGGCCGCGGCGAGGGCCCGGTCGTCGGAGGAGCGGACGAGGTAGCGGTGCGGGCGGTCCGTCATCAGGCGGCGGATCTTGCGGAAGTCGCCCGAGGCGGCGTGGCGGCCGGCGACGACCACCTCGATGTGGGAGGCCAGTTGCTCGACCTCCTCCAGGATGTGGGAGGAGAACAGGACGGTGCGCCCGTCGTCGCCCATGCGCCGCAGCAGGTCCATCAGCTGCATGCGCTGGCGCGGGTCCATGCCGTTGAACGGCTCGTCGAGGAGCAGTACGGACGGGTCGTGGACCAGGGCGGACGCCATCTTCACGCGCTGGCGCATGCCCTTGGAGTACGTGGAGATCTTGCGGTCCTGGGCGTACTCCATCTCGACCGTGGCCAGCGCCCGCCGGGCGGCCGCGTCGTCGAGCCCGTGGAGTTCGGCGTTGGCGACGACGAACTCGCGGCCGGTGAGGAAGTCGTACATGGCCTCGCGCTCGGGCACGACGCCGATCTGCTTGTAGACCTGCTCGTTGCACCAGATCGGCGTGCCGTCGAGGGTGACGGTGCCCGTGGAGGGGGCCAGGAAGCCGCCCATCATGTTGATGAGCGTGGACTTGCCCGCGCCGTTGGGGCCCAGGAGGCCGGTGACACCGGGTCCGATGCGCATGGTCACGTCGTTGACGGCGACGACGTTCCCGAACCAGCGGGAGGTGTGGTCGATGTCGATGATGGTCACAGCCCGGCCTTCCGGTAGCGGGCCATCAGGGCGGCGTAGGAGCCGGCGATGAGGCCGAGGATGACGAGCAGGTAGACGAACCCGGTGCCGGCCGAGGGGCCCTCGCCGCCGGGGAAGGCGGACGTCGCGCCGAGGAAGGCCGTCTGGAAGCCGTCGATCAGGGTGATCGGGGAGAACAGGCCCATCCAGTCGATGGCTCCGGTGTTCCCGGTGTTGTAGGCGATCCCCTGGACGGCGGTCACCGCGCCGTACGGGATCAGGAGCACGGCGATGATCGCGGCGACACCGAACCCGCGGCGCGGGGTGAGCGCGGCCATCACCAGGCCCAGGCCCGCGAAGAGCAGCGAGAGCAGCAGTACCGACACGAGTCCCTGCCCGAATCCCTTGGTCTGGTCACCGAAGTCGAACTTCGCCAGCAGCGACCCGATCCACATGATCAGCAGCGGGGTGGCGGTGAGGATGAACAGGGCCGAGGCCATGGCCGCGTACTTGGCCACGACGTAGTCGACCCGCTCGATGGGCCGTGAGAAGTAGAGCGGCACGGTCTTGAAGCGCAGGTCCCGGGAGACCGACTGGGGTGCCTGGGAAGCGAGGTAGAGGCCGATGACCACCTGGGTGGTCAGGGCGTACGTCGTGTACTTGATCGGCAGTTCGGTGGAACCGGGAACGGCGATGGCCACCGCGACGAGGATCAGCGCGGGGACGCACATCACCGCGAAGAGGATCATCGGCAGCACCTTGGACTTGGCCGACCGGCCGAGTCCGTAGGCGCCGCGCAGGGACTGCGAGAACAGTGACTTGCGGGCGTAGGCGCGGCCGAGCCGGGCGCCGTCGTAGGACCGGTAGCCGATGTTGTGGATCTGGGTCGAGGTGTCAGGCGCCATCGGAACCGGCTCCCTTCTGCTGGATGGGCTGCGCGGGCTGGTCGTTGTCGCGGAAGACCTCCGCGATGTGGTGGCGGCGCTGCTCCATGCGGACCAGGCCGATACCGAGGTCGGCGACGGTGTCGCGGACCGTGTCGTACGTGTCCTCGCCCGTGGCCTCGACCAGGAGGATGTGGCCGGCGCCGGGCAGACCCTGCTCCTCGGCCGTGTGCAGGGCGAGGCCCGCCGAGGTGAGCGCCTTGCGCAGGGCGGCGGTTCCGTCCGGGTGCGCGTCGGAGTCGGTGACCTCGACCGCGAGGGTCGTGGTGATCTGGGTGAAGTCGCTGGTGGAGCTGGAGCGCAGCAGCTTGCCGCCGTCGACGACCACGACGTGGTCGCAGGTCCGCTCCAGCTCGCCGAGGAGGTGGGAGGTGACCAGGACGGAGATGCCGAAGTCGGTGTAGACGCGGCGGATCAGGCCGAGCATCTCGTCGCGCCCGACCGGGTCGAGGCCGTTGGTCGGCTCGTCGAGGAGGACCAGCTGGGGGTCGTGGACGAGAGCCTGGGCCAGCTTGACGCGCTGCTTCATGCCCGTGGAGTAGCCGCCGATGGGGCGGTAGCGCTCCTCGTAGAGCCCGACGTGGCGCAGGGTGTCGGCGGTGCGCTCCCGGGCCGCGGTCGGCGGGAGCCCGGACATGCGGGCCATGTGGACGACGAACTCGGTGGCCGAGACGTCGGGTGGCAGGCAGTCGTGCTCGGGCATGTAGCCGACGCGTTCACGGATGGCGCTGCCATGCGTGGTGACGTCGAGGCCGAGCACGGCGGCGCTGCCCTCGGTGGCGGGGGACAGTCCCAGCAGAATCTTGATCAGCGTGGACTTGCCGGCTCCGTTGGCACCCACGAGGCCGGTCACACCAGGCCCGATGTCCAGGGAGAGCCGGTCGAGGGCGGTCACTCGGGGGTACCGCTTGCTCAGGCTTTCGGTCGCGATGACAGTCACGAGTTCGACGTTAGTGGCGGGGCTCCCGCGAAACGTCAGACCTTGAGCTGGATCCCGTCTCCGCCTTCAGGCGTACACGACCGTCCTGGAGGCTGATGTGGCCCGGACAACTTTGTCCACAGGTCCGTGCACGGCCCTTGACGTGACCTTCAGTCATTGTCACATTCATCAGTGTCAACTTACGGGCACGTACGGCGACCGAGACGGGTGCTGACCATGGCAGGGGACGATTTTCACGGGTTCAGGGAAGTGCAACGCCTCTCCTACGAGTGCGCGGAGACCGTCGCCGCGCAGCTGCGGCCCGGGATGACGGAGCGGGAGGCCGCGCGGATGCAGCGGGAGTGGCTGCGCGAGCGCGGGGTGCGCGACTGGTTCCACCTGCCCTTCGCCTGGTTCGGTGACCGCACCGCCTTCGCGAACTTCAAGATCCCGCTGCAGTTCTTCCCGACCAACCGGAAGCTGGAGCCGGGGATGCCCTTCATCCTCGACATGGCACCGGTCTACAAGGGCTACGCGGCCGACATCGGCTACTCGGGGAGCCTCGGGCTCAATCCGGTGCAGGACCGGCTCATGTCGGATCTGCAGGCCCACCGCGCGCTGATACTGGAGCAGGTGCGTGAGCGCCGCTCGCTGCGCGAGATCTATGAGAACGTCGAGCGGCTCATGAACCGGCAGGGGTACGCCAACCGGCACCGCGCCTACCCGTTCGGGGTGATCGCGCACAAGATCGACCGGGTCAAGGAGCGGCGCTGGTCGCCGACGGCCTTCGGGTTCGGCACCCAGTCCCTCAAGGGGCTGGCGTCCGACGCCCTGCACGGGCACCGTGAGGGCTGGTCCCCGCTGTGGAGTCCGTACCACTTCTCCGACCATCCGCCGCAGCCCGGCCTGTGGGCGGTGGAGCCGCACCTGGGCTTCCGGGGCACCGGCGCGAAGTTCGAGGAGATCCTGGTCGTCACCGACTCCCGGGACCCCGAGGAGACCGCGTTCTGGCTGGACGACGATCTGCCGCACGTGCGGCGCTGGGCTGAGGAGAAGGCGGCATGAGCGGCATGAGCGAGGCAAGTGCGACGGGACGACCGGCGGGCGCGCGTGAACGCTGGGTGAGCACCGGCGGGGTCGAGCTGTGCGTCGTCGAACTCGGCGAGGCCGACCGGCCCACCGTGGTCCTGGTGCACGGCTACCCGGACAGCAAGGAGGTCTGGTCGGAGGTCGCCGAGCGGCTGGCGTCCCGCTTCCACGTGGTGCTCTACGACGTACGCGGCCACGGGCGCTCGACCGCGCCGCAGCCGCTGCGCGGCGGCTTCACCCTGGAGAAGCTGACGGACGACTTCCTCGCGGTGGCGGAGGCGGTCAGCCCCGACCGGCCGGTCCACCTGGTCGGCCACGACTGGGGCTCCGTCCAGGGCTGGGAGTTCGCCACGGTGGCGCGCACCGAAGGCCGGATCGCCTCCTTCACCTCGATGTCGGGCCCTTCCCTCGACCACTTCGGGCACTGGATCAAGCAGCGCATGACGCGGCCCACCCCGCGCCGGGCCGCGCAACTGCTCGGCCAGGGCGCCAAGTCCTGGTACGTCTACATGCTGCACACGCCCGTGCTGCCGGAGCTCGCCTGGCGCGGGCCGCTCGGCAAGCGGTGGCCGGCGATCCTCCAGCGCGTCGAGAAGGTTCCGGTCGGCTCCTACCCGACGGCGTCGCTGCCTTCGGACGCGGCCCATGGCGCCTGGCTCTACCGCGACAACGTCCGGCCCCGCCTGCGCCGTCCGCGCCCCGACGCGTACGCACACGCACCGGTGCAGCTCATCACCCCGACCGGGGACGCCTTCCTGTCGGAGCGGCTCTACGACGACCTGGAGCGGTGGGCCCCGGACCTGGTGCGCCGCACGCTGCCCGCCAAGCACTGGGTGCCCCGGACCCGGCCCGACCAGCTGGCCGCCTGGATCACCGAGTTCGTCACCATCCGGGAGGAGCCCGCCACGCGGGCACCGGAGCAGAAGGCCCCGGGCCGGTACGCCGACCGCTTCGGCGGCCAGCTGGTCCTGGTCACCGGCGCGGCGAGCGGCATCGGCCGGGCCACCGCCTTCGCGTTCGCCGAGGCCGGGGCCCGGGTGGTGGCCGTGGACCGGAACGCCGAAGGCGCGGCGCGCACGGCGGACATGGCCCGCCTGGTCGGCGCCCCCGAGGCCTGGGGCGAATGTGCGGACGTCAGCGACGAGCAGGCGATGGAGAAGCTCGCGGCGAAGGTCGCCGCGGAGTACGGAATCGTGGACGTCCTGGTCAACAACGCCGGGATCGGCCTGTCCGGAGCCTTCCTCGACACCACCGCCGAGGACTGGAAGAAGGTTCTCGACGTCAACCTGTGGGGCGTCATCCACGGCTGCCGGATCTTCGGGAAGCAGATGGCCGAGCGCGGCCAGGGCGGCCACATCGTCAACACCGCCTCCGCCGCCGCCTACCTGCCCTCCAGGACCCTGCCCGCCTACAGCACCTCGAAGGCCGCGGTGCTGATGCTGTCGGAATGCCTGCGTGCGGAACTGGCGTCGAAGTCGATCGGCGTCTCCGCGATCTGCCCGGGCATCGTCAACACCAACATCACCGCCACCTCGCGGTTCGCCGGGGTGGACGAGGCCGAGGAGAAGCGCCGCCAGGAACGCTCGTCGCGGCTGTACGGGATACGCAACTTCCCGCCGGAGAAGGTCGCCGACGCGATCCTGCGGGCCGTGGTGCGCAACGAGGCCGTGGTCCCGGTGACTCCCGAGTCCAAGGGCGCCCTGTGGATGTCGCGATTCGCCCCGCGCACCCTGCGGCGCATCGCGAAGCTGGAGCCCAGGCTGTGAGCGGGACCCCGTACGTCCTGGCCTGGCTGTGGGTGTGGGGAGCCTCGTACCTCATACGCAACGACCCGGAACCGGGCCGCACGTGGAGAGAGCTCGGCACGGCCATACCCCGCTACTTCCGGCGGTCGTACCATCCCTCGCAGGAGGGCTCGCTGCGCAGGGCGGTCGAGCACCTTGCGGCTTCACCTGCCGCCCGGGCCGCGGCCGGCGCGGTCGGCCGAGCCGCGATGTCGTAGGGAGCCGGGATTGTCCGATCAGGCGGTAGCCGAGTACCGGATCGAGGATCTGGCGCACCACAGCGGGGCGACGGTGCGCACGATCCGGGCGTACCAGGACCGGGGTCTGCTGCCGAAGCCGGAGCGGCGGGGCCGCTCCAACGTCTACCGGGACACGCATCTGGCGCGGCTGCGCCAGATCGCGGACCTGCTGGACCGCGGCTACACGCTGGCCTCCATCAAGGAACTGCTGGAGGCCTGGGACGCCGGGCGCGGGCTGGGCGGCGTACTCGGGCTGGTCGCCGAGGTGCACGGGCCGTGGACCGACGAGGAGGCGGCCCGGATCAGCAGGCAGGAGCTGAACGAGCGGTTCGGCGGCAAGCCCGACGACGAAGCCGTCCACGAGGCGTGCGAGCTGGGGGTGCTGGAGCGGATCCCCGGCCGGCCGGACCAGTTCCTCGTGCCCTCACCGCAGGAGCTGGCGGTGGCCGCCGAGCTGTACGCGGCCGGGGTACCGCTGTCGGCGATCACCGGGCACCTGCGGGAGCTGCGCGGGCAGGTGGAGCACATCGCCTCGCGGTTCCTGGAGTTCACCACCGAGCACGTCTTCGCGCGCTACCTCGGGCAGGTTCCCCCCACCGACGCGGACGCGGCGGAGGCGGCGACGATGGTGCGGCGGCTGCGGCCGCTGGCCCAGCAGACCGTGGACGCGGAGCTGGCGCGGGCGATGCAGCTGTTCGCGACCCGGCATCTGCAGCGGCACCTGGGGGCGGCCGGGGGCCCGCAGCCGTCGGGTCCGTCGCCGGTGGCGCTGCCGGCCGGGACGGTGCGGGCGGTGCAGGAACTGGTGGGAGCCGATCATGTGGCGGAGTTCGTCCGGGCCGCGACGGAGCGGGAGCTCCAGGCCCGGACAATGAACGATCTGGCGCGCCGCGCGGACGGGTAGCGCGCCGCGAGGCTACGGGGGGCGGCCGGTCGGAAGTGCACTCGGCAGTCACTCGGTAGTCCACAGGGCGGATCACGCGTTTGCCGTCAAAACCTGCCCAAACGGCTGTGGACAAGTCCCGCCTGCCTGTGGGCAACAGGGGCCCGTCTCAGCCGATGGTCTCGTACGCCGCCTTGGTGGGAGTCACGCCGTCCACCGGCCCGGTCTCGGACAGGGTCTCCACCACCACGGGCTCGGGGGACCGGGAGGAGCCGTAGAGCAAGCCCGCGAGGACCAGGCCGAGGATCCCGCCGATCAGCTGGGCCGCGACGAAACCGGGGAGCGACTCCGGCGCGATGCCGGTGAAGGAGTCGCTGAAGCTGCGCCCGATGGTGCCTGCCGGGTTGGCGAAGGACCCGGAGGACGTGAACCAGATCGCGGCGGCGATGTACGCGGCGACCGCGGCCGGGATGAGCCTGGGGCGCCCGATGCGCCCGAGGCCCTGGATGACGAGCACGAGTCCCGCGGTGGCCACGACCTCGCCCACGAGCAGGTGCCCGCCGTCGCGGACCTGGGTGGCGAAGGTGCCGGGAGTCCGGCCGAACATGGCTTCCGCGAGGACGGCGCCGCCGATGGCTCCGGCCGTCTGAGCCGCGGTATAGACCAGGGCCTCCCGGGCGTCGAGCCCCTCCCCGCCGGTACGCCGCGACCACCAGGCGGTGAGGGTGACCACCGGGTTGAGGTGGGCGCCGGACAGCGGCCCGAACAGGGTGATGATCAGCCCGAGGCCGATGGCGGAGGCGGCCGAGTTCGCGATGAGGGCGACACCGGTGTCGCGGCTGAGCTCGGCGGCCTGGATTCCGGAGCCGATCACGACCACGAGCAGACCGGCGGTACCGATCAGTTCGGCAGCCGCACGGCGTGGCAGTGAGGTATGGGCTGTCATGGTTTCTCCCCCTGGGCAGAAGTGGCAGCGGAAAATATATTCCGTATCTTGGAAGAGTGATAGAGGGTGTCCACGACCGCACGCCCGGCGAAAAATCCCTGCCGGAAGGCCTTTCGACCGGGCACGCTGGGGTCATGGATGACAGGCGCACCGTGAAGGTGTCCAAATATGTCTCGAAACACCTGCGGCATCAGCCGGAACGGATCGGACTGGTGCTCGATCCCCACGGCTGGGTGGAGATCGACGACCTGCTGCGCGCGGCCGCCGCCCACGGTTTCGCCTTCAGCCGCGCCGAGCTCGACCACGTCGTGGCCGCCAACGACAAGCAGCGGTTCGCTGTCGACGGCACCCGGATCCGCGCCAGCCAGGGCCACACGGTGGCCGTGGACCTGGATCTCCCGGAGGCCGAGCCGCCCGCGTACCTGTACCACGGCACCGTCGCCGCCGCCCTGGACGCGATCCGCGCCGAAGGCCTGCGCCCGATGGCCCGCCACCACGTGCACCTGTCCCCCGACCGGGAGACCGCGACCCGGGTCGGCGCGCGGCGCGGCAGGCCGGTCGTGCTCAGCGTGGACGCGGGGGCGATGCGCGCCGCGGGGCACGTCTTCCGGATCAGCGCCAACGGGGTGTGGCTGGTGGATGCAGTACCGCCGCGGTTCCTGCGCTTCCAGTAGCAAGTCCCCGGCGCACCCCGGCCGCCAACTCCGGCGCATCCGGGCAGATCACGGCACATCCTCACGACGCTTCCCGGGCATCTCCGAGCGCGGGAATTCGCTCAGGGATTGTCGGACCATCCCCCTAATCTGTTCCCCACTCCGGGATCCGTGAGGGGGGACCTCGCGATCACCGAACCATCCCCGTATGCACGCGAGGTGACGCCCCATGACGTCCACACCCCACAGCTTCCAGGTCGATCTGCGCGGCCTGGTCGACCTGCTCTCCCACCACCTCTACTCCAGCCCGCGCGTCTACGTCCGCGAGCTCCTGCAGAACGCGGTGGACGCCGTCACCGCGCGCCAGGCCCTCGACCCCGAGGCCGGGATCCGCATCCGGCTGTCCGCGGCGGACGGCCGGATCACCATCGAGGACAGCGGCATCGGCCTGACCGCCGCGGAGGCCCACACCTTCCTCGCCACCATCGGCCGCAGCTCCAAGCGCGGCGGCGACGGTGCCGCTGAGGGCATCCGGGCCCTGGAGGCCACCCGCAGGGAGTTCCTCGGCCAGTTCGGCATCGGGCTGCTCGCGTGCTTCGTCGTCGCCCGCCAGATCCGCGTCGTCACCCGCTCCGCCCGCGATCCCCAGGCCACACCCGTCGAATGGCTGGCCACGGACGACGGTTCGTACACCGTGCGCGAACTGCCTCACGAGGCACGCCCGGAGCCCGGTACCACCGTCGTGCTGGAGCCCCGCCCCGGCGCCGCCGAGTGGACGGCCCCGGCCAAGGTCGAGCAACTGGCCCGCGACTACGGCTCCCTGCTGCCCTACGACATCACCTTCGACGACGGCGAGGGCGGCGAGCCGCGCCCCGTCACCGACCGGCCCGCCGTATGGGACCGGCCCTTCCCCACGCCCACCGCCCGCCGCGTCGCACTCGCCGGGCACTGCGCGCAGCTCTTCGGCTTCACCCCGCTCGACAGCATCGACCTGGACCTGCCGCTCGCCGGCGTGCGCGGAGTCGCGTACGTGCTGCCCGAGCCGACCAGCCCCGCCCACCGCGCCGGACACCGTGTGCACCTCAAGGGCATGCTGCTGACCGACCGGGCCGACAACCTGCTGCCGGACTGGGCGTTCTTCGTCCGCGCCGTCCTCGACACGGACACGCTGCGGCCCACCGCCTCCCGCGAGAACCTGTACGACGACGAGACCCTGGCCGCCGTGCGCGACGCCCTCGGCGCCCGCATCCGCGGCTGGCTGGGCGAGCTCGCGGCGAGCGAACCGGAGCGTCTGGCCGCCTTCCTCCGCGTGCACCACCTCGGCGTGAAGTCCATGGCCCGGCACGACTCCGAACTGCTCGGCCTGATGCTGCCGTGGCTGCCGTTCGAGACCAGCGACGGACCGATGAGCCTGGAGCAGTTCGCGGCCGCCCACACCGACGTCCACTTCACGCGCACGGTCGAGGAGTTCCGGCAGATCGCGCCGATCGCCGCCGCCCACGGGCTCGGCGTCATCAACGCCGGCTACACCTACGACGCGGACCTGCTGGCCCTGCTGCCCTCCGTACGGCCCGAGCTGAAGGTCACCGAGCTGGACGCCGGAGCCGTCACCGAACGGCTGGACCCGGTACCCACCACCGCCGAGCTGGAGCTCGCCCCCTTCCTCGCCGCGACGCGCACCCGCCTGGAACCCCAAGGCTGCGACGTGGTGCTGCGCGCCTTCCAGCCCGTCTCCGTCCCCGCGCTCTACCTCGACGACCGGCAGGCACGGCAGGAGCGGGACCGGACCGCCGCGCTGGAGAGCGCCGACTCCTTGTGGAGCGGCATCCTCGGCTCGCTGCGCGGCTCCGCACCCCGCGCACGCCTGGTCCTCAACCACAACAACCCGCTGATCCGCCGGATCTCCGCCCTCCCCGACGAGGCGCTGACCGGCACCGCCGTCGAATCGCTCTACGGACAGGCCCTGCTGATGTCCCAGCGGCCACTCCGTCCCACCGACTCCACTCTGCTCAACCGGGCCTTCCTCGGGCTCCTGGAATGGGCGACCCACTCCACCGAGGCCCCGGAGGACCAGAAGTGACGACGCCGACGCGCCAGGAGATCGAGCGGGGACTGGCGGAGAACCGCGAGGCGCCGGGTGGCGCCGCGCGCAACGCGCACGCCGAGGCCCTGGTCGGCGCCGCCGAGGCGAGCGGCGACCGGGCGCTGTTCCGGGAGACCCTGGACAACCTGATCCACGCCTACCTGTGGAGCTCCGAGTCGTCGAAGCTGCTGGTGCCCTTCGCCCGGCTGCTCCAGGAGTACGACAAGGATCCCGGCGCCTTCTCCGAATGGGACGCGCACTCGCTGTTCTGGCAGTTCAAGTGGGTGGCCACGGCCATCGCCGACTCCCCCGGGGTTCCCCTGGAGTCGGCGACGGGCTGGCTGGACGAGATGGAGCGCCGCTACCGGATCGCCGGCTACAGCGAGCGGCCCGTACGCGAGGCTGAGCTGTGGCTCGCCGACGCGATGGGCGACGACGAGCGGGCCGAGCGGGCCTTCGGGCACTGGCTGGCGGCCGAGCGCGACGACATAAGCGACTGCCGCGCCTGCGAGCTCAACGGCCAGGGGCAGTACGCCGTCCTGCGCGGCGACGACGCCAAGGCGCTGGAGATCTGGAAGCCGGTGCTGGCGGCCGAGCAGACCTGCGCCGAGGAGCCGCACCGGGTGCTGGCCACCTCCCTGATGCCCTTGCTGCGGCTCGGACGGACCGCCGAGGCCCGCTCGAACCACCTGCGCGGCTACCGCCTGGCCCGCGGCAACGACAGCCTGCTGCCGACGGTCGGCAAGCACATCGAGTTCTGCGCGCTCACCGGCAACGAGTCGCGCGGTCTGGAGATCCTCGCCGAACACGCCTCCCACGTCGGCCCGCTCGCCAACGTCGACGACCAGCTGGCCTTCCACGGCGGCATCCTCGTGCTGCTGCGCCGGCTGATGGACCTGGGGCACGGCCGGATCCCGGCCGTGCCCTACGACGGCACGCCCCGCACCGTCCGCGAGCTGTACGAGGTCATGCGCGCGGGCGCACTCGACATCGCCCGGCAGTTCGACGTGCGCAACGGCACCACCCGCGTCTCGGAGCGGTTCCTGGCGCGGATCGCGCGGGAGCCGCTGGTCGGCGCGCTGCCGCTGGGGGTGCGCAGTGCGGCGTTGCCACAGTCGGCCCACACCGTTCCGGGGCACGTCGTCCCGGTGTCCACGGCTTCGGCCCCCGGTTTCGCCGAGCTGGTGGATCAGGCCCGGCGCGCCCGCGACCTGGGGCATCCGGGGGCGGACGTGCTGTGGGCCGAGGTGGCCGTACGGGTGGACGCGCAGCCGGAGCCCGATCCGCTGGTCGCGGCCGACCTGGCGGACCACCGGGCACTGGCCGCCGCCCGGCGCGGGGCCACGGAGGCGACGGAGCTGCTGACCGCGGCCCGGGAGGGCTACCGGACCCTCGGCCTGGCACAGCGCGCGGCGCTTGCCGAGCTGCGCCTGGCGAGCGTCGCCGCCCAGTCGGGGGCCACGCCCGCCGAGATCAGGAGGCTGCTGGGGGTGGCCGTACGGGCCGCCGAGGCACTCGACCCGGCCGAACCGCTGCGGACCCGGAGGATCGCGCTCGCGGAGCTGTCGGCGATCCGCGTGGAGTCGTACCTGCGCTCGGCCGAGGCGACCGGTGACGACGGCCACGGGCATGGGCACGGCGAACTCGCCGCCGAGCTGACCGCCTTCATCACGGCCTACGAGGACACGCTTGCGGACCTGGTGGCGGAGGCCGAGGAGATGCTGGGACGGGTCGCGCTGTCGCAGGGCGACCCGGAGCGGGCCGTGGCCCTGCTCGCGGCCGCCGCGGCCCGGGCGGTCGGGGCGGGCAGGCCCTGGCAGGCCGTGGACCCGCTGGTGCTGCGGGCCGGGGTACTGATGTCGCTGAACCGGCCCGAGGAGGCGGAGGAGGCGGCCCGTTCCGCGCTGGAACACGCCCCCGAGGTGACCGACTCCGAGGTCCAGGGCGTCGTACGGCTGACCCTCGCGGACATCCTGCTGCGGCGGGAGGGCGCGGCGGACGAGGCCGCCGGGCACGCTCTGGCGGGAACCCACTGGTTCGACCAGGCCGGTCTCACGGCCGACGGCGGGGCGCAGGCTCGGCTGGTCCTGGCGCGTGCGTACGCGCAGGACGGCCGGGCCGCCGAGGCGGCGGAGGTGTTGCAGTCGGCTCTGCCGGATCTGCTGGAGCACGGCGAGGAGCAGGCCGTTTCCGGGCGGGAGTTCCTGGCCGACCTGCTGCGGCAGCTGAACGAGCTGCGGCCGGCCGCGGAGCAGTACCTGCTGGCGGCGGAGACGGCCAAGGGCTGGGAGGACACCCGGCCCCAGGCCAGGCTCGCGCAGTCGGCCGCCGACACGCTGTCCGACGCCGGGCTGACCGTGGAGGCTGCCGCCGCCTACGAGCGGACCGTGGAACTGCACCGCCTGACGGGCGAAGCCCCGGTCGCCGAGGTACGTGCCCTGCGCTCCCTGGCCTGGCTGGGACTGCGCGAGGAGGTCACCGACGGAGCCGTTGCGCGGGCCAGGGTCCTGATGGACGAGGCCACCGGTGTACTGGAGACCGCCCTGACGGCGGATCCCGCGGATCCGGAGCTGCGGGCCGAACTCGCCCAGACCTGGCACCAGCTGGCGCAGGTCCTCGACCGGCGGGTCGGCGCACAGGCAGCCTCCTTCGACGAGGAGGAGGAAGACGCTGACGACGAGGATGAGCACGAGGAGGACGCCGGCGGTGTGAGCGCTGTGGGCGGCGACCCGGCCGCGCCGGCCGAGTCGCTGGGCGAGGCGGAAATCGAGGCACTGCGCCTGGAGGAGATCGAGCTCTGGGGCCGGGCTGCCGCGCTCTACGCGGAGCTCGGCCCGGACCATCTGCGGGACCGGTTCCAGTGCCTGAACAACGCCGCCTGGACGGAGCAGGAGCGGGGCCACGCGGATGCGGGTGCGGCCCGCGTCCGCGCACTGATCGACGAGGTCGAAGCCATGCCGGAGGGCGCCGCGCCCGACTGGCTCCTGCCGTCCGCCGAGCGTCTGTACGCCCAGCTGACGGCCTGAGCCCACTGCCGTCGGTCGTCGCCGCTCCCCGTCCTGGGCAGCGGCGACGACCGTGGGATCAGAGGTCCAGCTGGGCCAGCGCCTCCACAGCGATCTTCTCGAAGACCGACTCGTCCGCGGCGAAGTCGGAGTCCGGGATCGGGGCGTGGATCACCAGCTCGGTGAAGCCCAGCTCACGGTGGCGGCCCGCGAAGTCGACGAATGCGCCCACGGATTCCAGCATGGTGCTGCGTTCGGGGGTGAAGCCGGTCAGCAGGATCTTCTCCATCGGCCCGAACTCCCGGCCGATCTCGGCGCAGGCCGACTCCAGCCCGCCGATCTGCCGGCGCAGGGCCTCCAGCGACTGCTCGGGCGTGCCGTCCTCGAAGATCCTCGGGTCTCCCGCGGTCACCCAGGCCTGGCCGTGGCGGGCGGCGAGCCGCAGGCCGCGCGGTCCGGTGGCGGCGACCGCGAACGGCAGTCGCGGCCGCTGGACGCAACCGGGGATGTTGCGGGCCTCCTCGGCCGAGTAGAAGGTGCCCTGCGAACTCACCGCGCCCTCGGTCAGCAGCTGGTCCAGCAGCGGTACGAATTCGGCGAAACGGTCGGCACGCTCGCGCGGGGACCAGGGCTCCTGACCGAGCGCGGTCGCGTCGAAGCCGTTGCCGCCCGCTCCGATACCGAGGGTGATGCGCCCGCCGGAGACGTCGTCCAGGGAGATGAGGTCCTTGGCGAGGGTCACCGGATGGCGGAAATTCGGCGAGGTGACCAGCGTCCCCAGGCGCATCCGCTCGGTGGCCGCGGCCGCCGCGGTCAGGGTGGGCACCGCGCCGAACCACGGTCCGTCGCGGAAGCCCCGCCACGACAGGTGGTCATAGGTGTAGGCGGTGTGGAACCCGAGCGTCTCCGCCCGTACCCACTGGTCACGCCCCCCTTCATGCCATCGACGTACCGGAAGGATCACCGTGCTCAGACTCAGACTCATGCGTTCGAGCCTACGGCGCTCAGCCGACGGGGAGTGCATTCCGGTCCTGCCGCGTCGCGTCGACGCCGAGCGCATCCTGTCGAATGATCTTCGAGGAAACCCCTCCATGGAGAGCGGTAATTCAGAAGCAAGAAGGCGCAAACCGATCCCTGGCGAAAGAAACCAAAGACTTCCGGCATCGTCGATCACGGATTCGGCCGAGCCGACTACTGTGCGATTCCGAGAGCTGGATGACTCACGGCACCCACCGTGGATGCCTTGTCCGAATTCAGCCTCTGACGAGGGGTGGTCGTGCTCGAAATCACCATGCCGGGAGACCGGACGGCTTCAGTCTCCGCCGCCCCTGAGACCCACCGGGCCGCCACGGCCGTGTCTGTTCCACGAGCGGGAGCCGACTGGTGACGTATCCCGTTCTCCCTGGAGCATCCTCGACACCCGCGGACTGGTCACTGCCGCTGCCGCTGCCGTCGGTGGCTCCGGCGGAGCCTTCGGTTGCACCTTCGATGGCGCCGACGCCGACGCCTTCGACGGCCTCGGCGTCGGTCGTGCCGTCGGACCGGGCAACCCAGGAACTGGCCCGGAATCTGGTCCGCGCTCGTCGCGAACGGCTTTCCGGCACTCTGGTCGTGGTGGGCGACCCGGGCGGCACCTTCTACCTCGCGAACGGCGCCATCGTCGCGGTCGAGTCCCCCGGGGCACCGACCGTGGAAACCCTGCTCGTGCGTTC
This sequence comes from Streptomyces sp. NBC_00190, assembly GCF_036203305.1. Lineage (GTDB taxonomy): Bacteria > Actinomycetota > Actinomycetes > Streptomycetales > Streptomycetaceae > Streptomyces. The sequence goes on from NZ_CP108131.1 coordinate 4,023,833, forward strand.
CGGGCGGATCGGGAAGGACGAGTGGGCGGCCGCCTACCGGGCCGGCGCGACCGTCGGCCGCATCGGAGCGGAACTGATCGACAGGACGCTGGTCGGTGCCGCCGAGCTGCAGCTGATGTGTCTCATGGCGGCCCTGGACGGGGCTCTCTCCGTGGGCATGGGCCGCATGGACGAGTGCATCCTCGAACCCGGCGGGGCCGTCCACCACCTGGTGGCACCACAGGGCATCGAAGCGGACTGGCTGTTCCAGGAGGCGAGTCGCCGTGTCAAGGCTCTTACTTCGCTGCGGGTGCCACTCTGCCCTTTCCGGGACCGGATGACGCTGACGCCCACCGGAGCCTCGTCGGCAGAAGGTTCGACGGCCGGTGAGCGGCGGGACATCCTTCTGCACGTCAACGGCCGTCGCAGCTCGCGGGACATCGCCTTTCTACTGGGGCGGGGCCTCTACGCCGTCACGGTGGAACTCACGCGCATGCTCAGCGACGGCCTGGTCGAGGTGGTGCCCTCCCCTGCGGCCATTCCTCTCGGCGAGCCCGCCGGGGCGGCCGATCGGGTGTCGAGCACCCACGCACCGCACCGCCTGCCGGGCGGGAGCGGGCTGCCTCGGCGCCAGCGCGGCATGAGTGGAATCCACGACGTCCTGCCCCTGCGGCCGGTGACGGATTGCCGGTAGCGGCCGCCCCCACAGAACAGCAAGTCGCACAGGCGACTGGGCGATCCCAGCGTGAACAAACAGGAGAATTGTGACGATCAAAAGTGACGAACTGGCCGCTGAGATGCGTGCGCTCCGCGATCGGGTCGTCGGTGTCACGGACGTGATCGTGGCTTCGGCCGACGGCCTTCTGATCACTGCCGAAGCAGACGTCAGCGTAGACGGGGAGTGCTTGGCCGCTCTCACCGCGGCGGCACTCGGCATCGCTCGCCGGACGGGCACCGCCACAGGCAAGGGACTGGTCCACCACACCGTCGCACGGTTCAACGACGGCTATCTGGTCACGCAGGCGATCGGTGACATGGCGTTGATGGCGGTGCTTGGCGACTCGGGCATGGACGTGAAGCGGTTCCACGCCGAGTCGCAGTCGAGCGCCGACCGGATCGGCCTCCTGCTGACGTCCGCGACAGGAATCGCTCCGGCCGGCTGAGCGGGCCGACGGCGCTTCACCGGCAGTGCTCACGACCACACGATCGCCCCGGACAGGTCCGGCTTCGGGCCTTTCCCGAAACAAATCCAGCAGAAGGAAAACCATGAGCGTATCGGGAACCTCAGGTCCCCAGAGCATGTCCGACCGGGTGGTCACCATAGTCAAGACCCTCCGCGCGGAGGTGCCGGATTGCGTGGCCGCCGGGGTCATCGACATGTCAACGGGCATGTTGCTGTCGGTGGAAACCGTCGACTCGCACCCGCCGGAGGTACTCGACATGCTGTCGGCGGCCACACTCGACCTCTTCCAGGGCCGGAATGTGGTGATGATCGAGAACATTTTCAAGGAGCGTCGCGGAGTGGTGTCCGACCGGCACTATTTCCAGGAAATCCTTGTCAACAGCGACAACCTGGCGCACCTCTTTCTGCGCGTCGACAGCGCGGACGAGGTGGTCGCCGTCGTCGTCTGCCGCAAGTCGGCGAACGTGGGAATGCTCTTCGCGCAGGCCCGACGAGTGCTGAAGGACAACGGACCGCTGTGACAGCCCTGCCGCGGCCTTCGTGTTTCACGTGAAACATCGCCATCCCTCCGATGTTTCACGTGAAACATCGGGCCGTCGGCACCGGACGAGCCGCACATGGTCCGGCCGTCCCCGGGCAATGGGCGAAGATGGAGCCGTGACCTCGGCTCCCCAGCGCCCGGACGGGCCAAACCCCATGCCCCGGCTCATCGCCACCGACCTCGACGGCACCCTGCTGCGCGATGACAAGTCTGTCTCGCCCCGCACGGTCGCCGCTCTCGCGGCCGCCGAGGAGGCCGGCATCGAGGTCTTCTTCGTCACCGGCCGCCCGGCCCGCTGGATGGGCGTGGTCAGTGACCACGTCCACGGCCACGGCCTCGCGATCTGCGCGAACGGCGCGGCGGTCGTGGACCTCCACGCCGGGCACGAGTTCGTACAGGTAAGAGCCCTCCCGAGAGCTGACGCCCTCGCCGTCGTGGACGCTCTGCGGGCTGCTGCGCCCGGTACTTCCTTCGCGGTCGAACTGACCACCGGCATCAACTACGAGCCGACGTACCCGCCGTTCTTCCAGGACCCGGGCGCCCACCTCGCCACCGCCGAGAAACTGCTGCGCGAGGACACGGACGAAAGCTCCGCACCGGTGCTCAAGCTCCTCGCACACCACGCCGAGCTGGCCCCGGACGAGTTCCTTGCGCTGGCCCGCTCCACCGCCGGCGAGCACGCAGCGATCACCCGCTCCAGCCCGACCTCCCTGCTGGAGATCAGCGGAAAGGACGTCTCCAAGGCGAGCACCCTGGCGCTGTGCTGCGCCGAGCGCGGTATCTCCCCCGCCGAGGTCGTCGCCTTCGGGGACATGCCGAACGACGTGGAGATGCTCAGCTGGGCGGGCACCTCGTACGCGATGGGCAACGCCCATCCGGATGTGATCGCGGCCGCGTCCGGCCGTACGACCGCCAACAACGAGGACGGCGTCGCCGTCGTCATCGAGCACATCGTGGCCGACCGGATCGCGCAGCGGCTGCTCCAAACAGGAGCTCCTGCGACACCTGGACGCCTGGACGCCTAGGGCCGGTCTCTCGGATCCGGCCTGATCCGAAAGGCCCGCCCTAGAGCGGGGCCTCCCACACCACGGTGGTCCCGCCACCGTCCTCGCCGATGCCCGGGCCGTACGAGCTCGCGCCTCCCAGCGACTCGGCCCGTCGGCGCAGATTCCGCAGCCCGCTGCGCCGTCCGCCCTCGGCGATGCCCACCCCGTCGTCGGCGACCTCCAGCCGGACCCCGGGGCGCCCGTCGGCCAGCGTGACCGTGGAGTCCACGACCACGTCGATCCGGGACGCGTCGGCATGACGGAACGCGTTGGACAGGGCTTCGCGCAGCGCGGCGATCAGGTTCTTGCCCACCAGGTCGTCCACGACCGCGTCGATCGGGCCGAGGAAACGGTGCGCGGGCTTGAAGCCGAGCGGCACGGCCGCCATGTTGATCTCCCGCAGCACCCGGGTGCGCAGCCCGGAGGGGGCTTCCGCCGGGCCCTGCTGGAGCGCGAAGATCGCGGTGCGGATCTCCTGGATCGTCACGTCCAGCTCATCCACGGCCTTGCCGATCCCGTCACCGACCTCGGGGACGATGGACCGGCGCTGGGCGCCTTCCAGCATCATCCCGGTGGCGAACAGCCGCTGGATGACCAGGTCGTGCAGGTCCCGGGCGATCCGGTCGCGGTCCTCGAACACGGCGAGCCGCTCCCGGTCGCGCTGCGCCTCGGCCATCATCAGGGCGAGCGCGGCCTGGGAGGCGAACTGCGTGGCCAGGGTTCGCTCGGCCTCGCTGAACGGGCGCTTGCCGCGGGCCCGCGGGGTGACCAGGGCGCCCAGTACGCGCCCGCCGCTGTGCAGCGGGAGCATCATGCAGGGCCCGTACTCGCTGGTGAGCTTGCTGATCATGCGCGGGTCGGACGCTGCGTCGTCCACGAAGACGGGCTCGCCCTGCAGCAGCCTGTCCACCACCGGGCTCTCGGCGGGGATCACCACGCCGAGCGAGGTGGCCGGGTTCTCGGCGGAGACGGCGACGATCTCCATCCCGCCGTCCTCGGTCGGCAGCATCACGATGCCGGCGGAGGAGTCGGCCAGGTGACGGGCCTGCTCGGCGACCACGGCGAGGGCGTCGTCCGCGTCCCCGCCGGACAGGAGGGCAGTGGTGACGGCTACCGAGCCGTCGATCCAGCGCTCGCGCTGAGTGGCGGCCTCGTACAGCCGGGCATTGCCAATGGCGATGCCCGCCTCGGTGGCCAGCACCCGGACCATGTGCACGTCGTAGTCGTTGAACGCGTCACCGCCGTTCTTCTCGGTGAGGTACAGATTGCCGAAAATCTCCCCCTGCACCCTGATCGGGACACCGAGGAAGGTCTTCATGGGCGGATGGTGCGGAGGGAATCCCGCCGAGCGCGGATCCTTCGTCAGATCGTCGAGGTGCACGGTGTCGGGGTGCGAGATCAACGCTCCCAGAAGACCCCGCTTCCCGTCCGGACGGTGCCCGATCTTCCGGGCCAGCTCGGAGCTGATCCCGTACGTGACGAAGTCCGAAAGCCCGCGGCCCTCGGTGTCGACGACGCCGATCGCCGCATAGCGGGAGTCCGCGAGCTCGGCCGCGGTCTCGCAGATGCGGTCCAGCGTGGAGTGCAGCTCAAGCCCGGTACCGACCGACCTCATGGCCTCCAGCAGTTGCGGTACCCGGGCCGTGAGCTCGGTGGACAGGCCTTGCAGACTCCTGGCGGCCTGGGTGGCGGCCATCAGCGGGTCCGGTGCTCCAGGTGACGGGTCCTGCGGTTCCTGCGGCTGCGACTCCTGCAGTGACATGCCCTTGAGAGTAGTTAGTCCCCTTTAGCGGGGAAAGTCGGCCTGGAGAAAGTCGGCCACGGGCCCGTCCGCCTCCCGTTCCCTCTCCAGCAGCCGCCGCAACGGCCCTTCGGCGGCGGCCAGCTCCGCGTACGCCCCGCGCTGGACGACCTCTCCGCCGTCGAGCACGAGAACCTCGTCGACTGCCTCCAGGCCGGCGAGCCGGTGGGTGATCAGCACGGTGGTACGGCCCTCGGTCGCTTCCAGCAGGTCCGCCGTCAACGCGTCCGCCGTGGCCAGGTCCAGATGCTCGGCCGGCTCGTCCAGCACCAGCACGGGGAAGTCCGCGAGCAGCGCCCGCGCCAGGGCCAGGCGCTGGCGCTGACCGCCGGAGATCCGCTCGCCGTGCTCGCCGACCAGCGTGTCCAGCCCGTCCGGAAGTCCGTCGGCCCACTCCAGCAGCCGCGCCGCGGCCAGCGCTTCCCGGAGCTCTTCCTCGCTCGCTCCGGTCCGGGCCAGCCGCAGGTTCTCCCGCACCGAACTGTCGAAGAGGTGCGCGTCCTGGGCGCAGAGTCCGACGAGCGCGCGGACGTCATCACCGTCGAGGGTCCGGGCGTCGGTCCCGCCCAGGGTGTACGCGCCGTCGCGCAGGTCCAGGAACCGCAGCAGGACCTGGGCCAGTGTGGTCTTTCCGGAGCCCGAGGGTCCGACGACGGCGACGCGGCGGCCGGCCTCCAAGGTCAGGTCCAGGCCCCGCAGCGCGTCGCGTTCCTGGCCGGGGTGCCGCGCGGTGAGCCCCGTCAGCCGCAGCGGGAAGGGTGAACCGGGCGCCGCCGCGGGCTGCTCCGGCTCGGCGACGGGAACCGGGGAGTCGATGACCTCGTAGACCCGTTCGGCGCTGCGGCGCACCCGCTGGCGGTACTGGACGGCGAGCGGAAGGCCGTTCACCGCCTCGAACGCGGCGAGGGGCGTCAGCACCGCGACGGCCATGGCCACCCCGGACAGCCGTCCGTCGTGGACCGCGGTCGCAGCCGCGGCCGCGGCCGCCACGACGGTCAGCCCGCACACCAGGGCGGACAGCCCGCCGCCCAGACCGCCTGCGGCGGCTCCGCGCGCGGCGATGCGCGTCAGCACGCCGTCGCTCTCCCGGGCCCTGCCCTTGCGGTCCTCCAGCGCCCCGGCGACGGTCAGTTCCGCGGTACCGGTGAGCAGATCGGCCACCCGGGTGGCAAGTTCACCCCGGGCGGGAGCGAGCCGACGCTCGGCACGCCGGGAGCAGGCCCCGCTCACCAGCGGAACGCCGACCCCTGCGGCGAGCAGTCCGACGGCGAGGGCGGCGCCGACCTCCGGCAGCAGCCAGACGGTGAAGGCGACCGAGCCGGTGCCCACGAGCACCGCGGTGCCCACCGGCAGCAGCCAGCGCAGCCAGTAGTCCTGGAGTGCGTCGGCGTCGGCCACCAGCCTGGCCAGCAGATCCCCCCGCCGGTGCTCTCGCAGCCCGGCGGGGGCGATCCGCTCCAGCCGCCGATACACGGAGACCCTCAGATCGGCGAGCATCCGCAGCACGGCGTCGTGCGAGACGAGCCGCTCGGCGTACCGGAAGACGGCCCGCCCCATTCCGAAGGCCCGGGTGGCAGTGACCGCCACCATCAGATAGAGCACGGGCGGCTGTTCGGAGGCCCGTGAGATCAGCCAGCCGGAGACCGCCATCAGCCCGACGCTGCACCCGACGGCCAGCGCCCCGAGGAGCAGTCCGAGCCTGAAGCGTCCTTGCCAGGCCCTGGCCACCGCGCGGACCCGACCCAGCGGATCGGCTGCGCCCGGATCGGTCCCGCCACCGGCCCGCGCCGGCTCGGGCGCGGCTCCGAGGATCCACTCCCCGCCGTCGTCGGTGGCACCGCCCGGAGCCTCGGTCCGGACGGATGCGGGACGGGGGAGCGGCTCCGAAGCGGCGGGCAGCCCGGAACAGCCGTCGGCCTGCGCGATCGGAACCACCCGGTCGGCGACGGCGAGCAGCGCCGGCCGGTGCACGACCAGCAGCACGGTCCGGCCCACGGCGAGCCGCCGGACCGCGTCCACCACCCCGGCCTCGGTCTCGCCGTCCAGCGCCGCGGTCGGCTCGTCCAGCAGCAGCACGGGCCGGTCCGCCAGGAACGCCCGCGCCAGGGCCAGCCGCTGGCGCTGCCCGGCGGACAGACCCACGCCGCCCTCGCCCAGGAGGGTTTCCACCCCGTGCGGCAGCCCCGTCACGAACTCCCAGGCTCCGGCATCCTTCAACGCCCGGGCCACCTCCGCTTCGGAGGCCCCCGCCCGGGCCAGCCGTACGTTCTCCCCGATCGTCCCGGCGAACAGATGCGGACGTTGCGGCACCCAGGCGATCTGCTCCCGCCACTGCTCCTGGGACAGCTCCGCCAGGTCCACCCCCGCCACCCGTACCCGCCCCGCGGTCGGTGTCACGAACCCCAGCAGCACCTGGAGCAGCGTGGACTTCCCGGCCCCGCTCGGTCCGGTGAGGGCCACGCACTCTCCCGGTCCGACCGTCAGCGACAGCGGTCCGGGCGAGTCCTGGCCCCGGCCCTCGTACCGGACGCGGACGTCGTCGATCTCGATGCGCAGGGGAACGCCGCTCGGCAGCCCGGCCCCGCCGGCCGGGCGTACGACGGGTGCCTCCAGCACCTCGAAGATCTCCTCCGCGGCGGCCAGGCCCTCGGCGGCCGCGTGGTACTGCGCGCCGACCTGCCGCAGCGGCAGGTACGCCTCGGGCGCCAGGATCAGGATGACCAGTCCGGTGTAGAGGTCGAGCTCCCCGTGGACCAGCCGCATGCCGATGGTCACCGCCACCAGCGCCACCGACAGGGTCGCCAGCAGTTCCAGGGCGAAGGAGGAGAGGAAGGCGATGCGCAGCGTCCGCATCGTCGCGCGCCGGTAATCGTCGGTGATCTTGCGGATCGACTCGGCCTGGGCCTTGGCCCGCCCGAAGACCTTCAGAGTGGGAAGTCCGGCGACCACATCGAGGAAATGCCCCGACAGGCGTGACAGCAGCCGCCACTGACGGTCCATCCGGGACTGGGTGGCCATCCCGATGAGGACCATGAACACGGGGATCAGGGGCAGCGTGACCACGATGATGGCCGCCGACACCCAGTCCTCGGTGACGATGCGGGCGAGCACGGCCACCGGCACGACCACCGCGAGCCCCAGCTGGGGGAGGTAGCGGGAGAAGTAGTCGTCGAGGGCGTCCACACCGCGGGTGGCCAGCGCCACCAGCGACCCGGTCTTCTGTCCCGTCAGCCAGGCGGGGCCCAGATCCGCGGCCCGGTCCAGCAGCCTGCCGCGCAGTTCCGACTTGACCGCCGCACCGGCCCGGTGCGCGGCCAGCTCCGTCAGCCAGGTGATCAGGCCGCGCCCGACCGCCACCGCCGCGAGCAGCAGCAGGGGCGTCCGCAGCTCCGCCCCGCCGAGCCCCTCCTCGAAGGCGCCGACCACGATCTCGGCGATGAGCATCGCCTGCCCGACGACCAGCCCCGCCCCGGCGAGGCCCAGGGCCACCACCGCCCCCAGGAACAGGCGGGTGGAACGGGCGTACCGAAGCAGGCGCGGGTCGACCGGTTTCACGTGAAACATCCCCCAAGGGAGGGTCAGGCGGGAGGGGCGGATGCCGGGGCTCAGTGCACGTCGACGATGTGCTGCGTCCCGATCCGCTTGCGGAACACCCAGTACGTCCAGCCCTGGTAGAGCAGGACGAGCGGCGTGGCCACTCCCGCGCACCAGGTCATGATCTTCAGGGTGTAGGGGCTGGACGAGGCGTTGGTGACCGTGAGGCTCCAGGCGTCGTCCAGCGAGGACGGCATGACGTTCGGGAACAGCGTCAGGAAGAGCATCGCGACGGCAGCCGCGATGGTGATCCCGGACAGTGCGAACGACCAGCCCTCGCGGCCCGCCAGGTTGAAGCCGAGGGCTCCGGCCAGCGCGATCACCGCGACGGCCATCGCGACCAGGCTCTTGGCGTCGCCGCTGTCGAGCTGGGTCCAGCCCAGGAAGAGCAGGGCCAGTACGGCGGTGGCCACACCCAGCCGGGTCGCCAGCTTCCGCGAGCGGTCCCGTATGTCACCGACCGTCTTGAGCGAGGTGAAGACCGCGCCGTGGAAGGTGAACAGGGTGAGCGTGACCAGGCCGCCGAGGATCGAGTAGACGTTGAGCAGGTCGAGGAAAGTCCCGACGTACTCCTTGTTCTGGTCGATCTTCACGCCGCGCACGATGTTGGCGAAGGCCACGCCCCACAGGAACGCGGGGATCAGCGAGGTCCAGAAGATCGCGTGTTCCCAGTTGGTCTGCCAGCGCTCCTCGGCCCGCTTGTGCCGGTACTCGAAGGCGACACCGCGGATGATCAGGCAGACCAGGATGAGGAGCAGCGGCAGGTAGAACCCGGAGAAGAGCGTGGCGTACCAGTCGGGAAAGGCCGCGAAGGTCGCGCCGCCCGCGGTGAGCAGCCAGACTTCGTTGCCGTCCCACACGGGTCCGATCGTGTTGATCAGGACCCGCTTCTCCGTGCGGCCGCGGGCGAGCAGCTTGGTGAGCACGCCGACTCCGAAGTCGAAGCCCTCCAGGAAGAAGTAGCCGGTCCACAGGACCGCGATGAGCAGGAACCAGACGTCGTGGAGTTGCATGGTGTGGTCTCCTCAGCCTCAGTACGAGAAGGCCATCGGCCGGTCGGGGTTCTTGTCGTCTCCGCCGATCCTGGTGGGCGGGTTGAGGTCGGCCTCGGTGAGCTCGGGCGGACCGGCCTTGACGTACTTGACGAGGAGCCTGACCTCGATGACGGCGAGCACGGCGTACAGGAGCGTGAACCCGATCATCGAGGTGAGCACCTCGGCCTGGGAGACGTTCGGCGAGACCGCGTCCCGGGTGCGCAGCACTCCGTAGACCACCCAGGGCTGGCGCCCCATCTCGGTGAAGATCCAGCCCCAGGAGTTGGCGATGAGCGGGAAGCCCATCGTCCAGAGCGCGACGATCCAGTACAGGCCGGCGAACTTCGGGCTCAGCGCCTTCTTGAAGAGGACCAGGTGAGGGACCTCCTCCTCCCCGGTGCGCAGACCGGGCGGCAGCAGGAACTTCTTGCGGGTCAGCCACAGTCCCAGCACTCCGACGCCGACGGAGGCCATGCCGAAGCCGATCATCCACCGGAAGCCCCAGTAGGCGACCGGGATGTTGGGCCGGTAGTCGCCGGGGCCGAACTTCTCCTGCTCGGCCTTGTTGACGTCGTTGATGCCCGGGACGAAGGAGGTGAAGTCGTCGTTGGCCAGGAAGGACAGCAGGCCGGGAATCTCTATCGCGACCTTGTTGTGGCCCTTCTCCACGTCGCCGTAGGCGAAGACCGAGAAGGGGGCCGGCGCCTCGCCGTCCCAGAGCGCCTCGGCGGCGGCCATCTTCATGGGCTGCTGCTTGAACATCACCTTGCCGAGCAGGTCACCGCTCAGGGCCGTGCCCATACCGGCGATGATCATGACGACCAGGCCGAGCCGCAGCGAGCTCCGCATCACCGGGATGTGCCTCTTGCGCGCCAGATGGAAGGCGGCGATGCCGGTCATGAACGCACCGCCCACCAGGAAGGCGGCCGTGATGGTGTGGAAGAACTGGGTGAGCGCGGTGTTCTGGGTGAGCACGAGCCAGAAGTCGGTGAGCTCGGCCCGGCCGCGCTCCTCGTTGATCCGGTACCCGACCGGGTGCTGCATCCAGGAATTGGCCGCCAGGATGAAGTAGGCGGACAGGACGGTGCCCATGGACACCATCCAGATGCAGGCCAGATGGATCTTCTTCGGCAGCTTGTCCCAGCCGAAGATCCACAGACCGATGAAGGTCGACTCGAAGAAGAAGGCGATCAGCGCCTCGAAGGCCAGTGGGGCACCGAAGATGTCACCGACGAATCGCGAGTAGTCGGACCAGTTCATGCCGAACTGGAACTCCTGGACGATGCCGGTGACGACACCCATCGCGATATTGATCAAGAAAAGCTTTCCCCAGAACTTCGTGGCCCTGAGGTACTTCTCCTTCTCGGTGCGCACCCAGGCCGTCTGCAGGCCGGCCGTGAGGGCGGCGAGCGAGATCGTCAGGGGAACGAAGAGGAAGTGGTAGACGGTGGTGATGCCGAACTGCCATCGCGCCAATGTCTCCGGCGCCAAAGCTAGGTCCACGTCGTCTTCTCCTTGTCGTCGCCGTGGGTCACAGCCGCAGGCTGTATGGCGGCTTCCCCCCATAACGGGAGGAAGCAGGACACGCTTGTGAACGCGTTCACATTCACAAGCATTATGGCGCACCCGTTTTCGACCCTTAGAGGCGGGGTCCCCCCTAGCCAAGAAATTCAACAGATTGTTGAATGTGGCCCATGAAGATTCGCATCTCCTGGCCCGCCGGCCAGCTCACAGCAACCCTCGACGAGACCCCGACCAGCAAGGCGCTGGCCGAGGCCCTTCCGATCTCCGCGTCCGCGAACACCTGGGGCGAGGAGGTCTACTTCGACACCGGCGTCTCCGTGGCCCGGGAGCACGACGCCCGGCAGGTCGTCGAACCCGGCACGGTCGCGTTCTGGACCGAGGGCGACGCGCTGGCGCTGCCCTACGGCCCCACACCCATCTCGCGCGGAGGCGAGAGCCGCCTGGCGAGCCCGTGCAACGTGCTCGGCTCGTTCGACGGCGACTCCCGCCTGCTGGCCACCGTCCGCGACGGCGACCCCGTCCGCGTGGAACTCGCGTAACGCGCGGGCATCACTTAACGCATGGAAATCGCGCAACGCGCGCAGGTCCCCGCCGGAGCTACAGCTCCTTGAAGAACGCCTCCGCCGTGTGCAGGAAGAGGTCGTTCGCCTCGGTCTCACCGATCGTGACCCGCAGGCCCTCGCCCGCGAAGGGCCGGACCACCACACCGGCCTTCTCGCAGGCGGCCGCGAAGTCGGCGGTCCGCTCCCCCAGCCGCATCCACACGAAGTTCGCCTGCGTGTCCGGGACCGTCCAGCCCTGCGCCAGGAGCGTCTCGTGCACCCGGTTCCGCTCGCCCACCAGCGCCCCGACACGGCCCATCAGCTCGTCCTCGGCGCGCAGCGAGGCGACCGCCGCGTCCTGTGCGAGCTGGCTGACACCGAAGGGCACCGCCGTCTTGCGCAGCGCCGCGGCCACCGGCTCGTGTGCCACCGCGAAGCCGACGCGCAGACCGGCGAGCCCGTACGCCTTGGAGAACGTACGCAGCACACAGACGTTCGGGCGGTTGCGGTACAGCTCGATGCCGTCCGGCACGTCCGCGTCGCGCACGAACTCGCGGTAGGCCTCGTCCAGCACCACCAGGACGTCCGTGGGCACGCGGTCCAGGAACCGCTCCAGCTCTGCGCGGCGCACCGCGGTACCTGTGGGGTTGTTGGGGTTGCAGACGAAGATCAGCCGGGTCCGCTCGGTGATCGCTTCGGCCATCGCGTCCAGGTCGTGGACGTCGCCCTCGGTCAGAGGGACGCGCACGGAGGTCGCACCCGAGATCTGCGTGATGATCGGGTAAGCCTCAAAGGAACGCCAGGCGTAGATGACCTCGTCGCCCGGGCCGGCCGTCGACTGGATCAGCGACTGGGCCACACCCACCGAGCCGGTACCGGTGGCGATGTGCTCCACCGGCACCCCGAACCGCTCCGCGATCTCGTTCACCAGGCCGGTGCAGGCCATGTCCGGGTACCGGTTGAAGTTCCCGGCCGCCGCGACCGCGCTCTCCAGCACCCCGTTCAGCGGCGGGTACGGGTTCTCGTTCGAGGACAGCTTGTACGCGACGGGCCCGCCCGCGGCGGCCGGCTTGCCGGGCTTGTATGTGGGAATGCCGTCCAGCTCGGCGCGCAGCTTCGGGCTCTTCTCGCTCACCGCAGGTCCTCCTCGACCATCCCGTACGACGTCGCCGTCGACTCAATACTGCTCACCTTATGAGGATTCCGCTCTTCCGAGAATGGGGGCGCCTGGAATGCGGGGGAGCGCGCGCATATATGCGCGCGCCGGTGGCCTGCGCCGTGGCGCGCATCCCTCGTGCAGGTGAGTTGAGAACGGCCCGCGACCGTACCGCTTTGGCATGCTCGTACCCGCCGACAAGCCTCACGGCAGCCTTCAGCAAGCAAATACCTTCAATTCCAAGGTCATTGGGGGTGGCGAACCCTGCAGAAACGTGCCTGTCAACGCGTGCATATGCACCCAGACCACCCACCCCACCGAGCCCTACTATCGGCTCGCCATGACAGCAGCAGGGAAGCATCACGTGAGCCGGACCGAGACCACCCGGCGGGCCACCGGCCGACAGGGCCGGGCAGGCATCAGGGACGTGGCCGCCGCAGCGGGCGTCTCCATCACAACCGTCTCCGACGCGCTCAATGGCAAGGGGCGGCTGCCGGACGCCACCCGCCGCCACGTTCGCGAGGTCGCCGACCGGCTGGGCTACCGCCCGTCCGCCGCCGCCCGCACCCTCCGTACCGGCAAGTCGGGCCTCATCGGCCTGACCGTGACGACGTACGGGGATGAACCTTTCACCTTCACCGAATTCGCCTACTTCGCCGAGATGGCCAGAGCCGCCACCTCCGCCGCGCTCGCCCGCGGCTACGCCCTCGTCATCCTCCCCGCCACCTCCCGACACGACGTGTGGTCCAACGTCGCCCTCGACGGCACCGTCGTCATCGACCCCTCCGACCACGATCCCGTCGTCACCGAACTGGTCCGCCAGGGCCTGCCCGTGGTCTCCGACGGCCGCCCCGCAGGCTCCCTCCCCGTCACCGCCTGGGTCGACAACGACCACGAGGCCGCCGTACTGGGCCTCCTCGACCACCTCGCCGCCGCCGGCGCCCGCAGGATCGGGCTGCTGACCGGCACCACCACCGACACCTACACCCGGCTCTCCACGACCGCCTACCTCAACTGGTGCGAGCGCGTCGGCCAGGACCCCGTCTACGAGTCCTACCCCGCCCACGACCCCTGCGCGGGCGCCGTGGCCGCCGACCGGCTCCTCGCCCGCCCCGACCGGCCCGACGCCGTGTACGGGCTCTTCGACCCCAACGGCACGGACCTGCTCGCCGCGGCCCGGCGCTACGGCCTGCGCGTACCCGAGGACCTGCTGCTCGTGTGCTGCAGCGAGTCCACCGTGTACGCCAACACCGAACCGCCCATCACCACCCTCTCCCTCAAACCGCGCCGCATCGGCACCGCCGTGGTGCAGTTGCTCATCGACGCGATCGAGGGAGTGGACACCGGACGCCCCGTCGAACAGGTCGTCCCGACCGAGCTCATCATCCGTACCTCGTCACAACGCAGGCAGCCCCGAACGACCGTCAGTCCACCCCGGTCTCCGGCCCAGGACTGACGCGCCACACCGCTCCTCGGCGGCGCTGCCGACACCGCCGAGGATTTCCGCAACACCGATATTGGTATAAAACGGTAGGAACGATCGGCTCCGGACAGGATTCACCACCCCTGGTGCGTCACACAGCGCGAGCCGCATTCCTATGATGGGCGCACGACATCACGGACCCTCCTCCCCGGAGGTCAGGAGGGTCCGCAGGTGTACGGCAGCGCGACGGTGGTGGAGGGGTCGATGACTCAGGGGGCCGGTCAGGGACCCGCGATGCGGACGGATACGCTGCGGGACTTCCGGGTTCCGGTCACCGAACCCGCCCCGTACGCCGTATCCACCGGGCTTCCCGGTGAGGCTCCCGTGTACGGCGAGTACCCGGCGTACTACGAGGACGGCGCGCTGAGCGTGCCCCAGCAGCCCGGCTACCCGCCGCAGGCGAACGCACAGTCCGTGCCGCAGCCCGTGGCACCGCCCGTCCCGCATCACGACGTGCACGGCGTGCACGAAGCGCACGCGACCGCCGAGCCCGCGGAGCCCGCCGACCCCGAGGACGACGGCTTCGACGGCTACACCCCGACCCACCGCGACCTGCCCGTCATCGGACGCGGCGCGCTCGGCGGCCCCGGCGACACCGTCCAGGTGCAGTACGTCCCCCAGGACACCGCGGCCGCCGGTCCCGGCCCGCTCTACGTGGTCGGCGACGTCCACGGCTACCTCGACGAGCTCGTCACCGAACTCCACGCCCAGGGCCTGATCGACAGCGAGCGGCGCTGGTCCGCGGGCAACGCCCGGCTCTGGTTCCTCGGCGACTTCACCGACCGCGGCCCCGACGGCATCGGCGTCATCGACCTCGTCATGCGGCTGTCCGCCGAGGCCGCGGCGGCCGGCGGCTACTGCAAGGCCCTCATGGGCAACCACGAGCTGCTGCTCATCGGCGCCAAGCGGTTCGGCGACACCCCCGTCTCCTCCGGCGCCGGCACAGCCACCTTCCAGGCCGCCTGGCTGCTCAACGGCGGTCAGCGCACCGACATGGAGCGCCTGCAGGACGTACACCTGCAGTGGATGTCCCGCCTGGACGCGGCCGTCCTGGAAGAGGACCACCTGCTGCTGCACTCCGACACAACGGCCTACCTGGACTACGGCGACTCCATCGAGGACGTCAACGACACCATCCACGAGCTCCTCAACCGGGGCGACGCCGACATCACCTGGGACCTCTTCCGCAAGTTCACCAAGCGGTTCGCCTTCCGCGACGAGGAGACCGGCCCGGTGGCCGTACGCGAACTGCTCGGCACCTACGGCGGAAGCCGCGTCGTGCACGGGCACAGCCCCATCCCGTACCTCCTCGGCGAAGTGGGCACCGAGGACGGCGACGAGGCGCGCGGCCCGGAGGCGGTGGACGGCCCCCACGTGTACGCGGACGGGCTCGCCATCGCCATGGACGGCGGGGTCACAATGGCGGGCAAACTGCTGGTCGTGCAACTTCCCCTGCGCGACTGAGGATTGTCACCAGGGGGGTATTTACGGAAAGCCCCTGTCAACCTGCGGTGTGGTCCCTCTACCATCGCTCTATCCGTAGCAGGCTCTCCTCCGTTTGTGCCGGCGCCCGGGTCTACGCGGGCAAACCGGCCTCCACGGAGCATCGGGGGATGCACATGACCAGCGCTCCGCACCTGCTGACCGAAGACCGGCCCGAGTTCGATCGGCTCCTCGACGAGGCGCTGCGCACCGCACACGAACGGCCCGAGCTCGCCACCCTCGGCGAACGCCTGAACGCCGAACAACTGCGCACCATGGCCCTGGGGGCCAGCGCACTGCTGACGGCTGCGGCCGCCGCGGAGTACGACTACTACGTGAAACTCCGCGAGGAACGACGCGACGAGGCCCTCTCCGCTCCCGGGACCCTGGACGAGGAGGACGGCGGACAGGGAGGCGCGGGCCTCGGCGCCGTGATCGCGGTCCTCGCGCCCGTTCTGGCGGGCACCGCCATGCTGATCTTCCTGCTCGTGGGCTACATCCTGAAGATGATCGAGCCCGAACCGGCCTTCGCCGAGACCATGCTGACGGCGGGTTCGTTCTTCGGGGTGCTCACCGCCGCCGCCCTGATCTTCGCCGTGATCGGCCTGCTGGTGACCGCGCTGCGCAACAGCGCGACCGAGGTGGCCGCGGACGGGGCGGAGGCGATATCCGACGAGGTCGCGCAGGCCCGGGAGGCCTGGCGCAACGCGCTGCTGGAGCGCGGGATCATGCCGTTCCTGCGGGACGCCCTGGCCGATCCGGGTATGGGGCCGGAACATCCGGCGCCCCGCACGCCAGGGGCCGGGCGCATCCCCAACCTGGGATACACCCGGCCCGACTTCACCAGTCCGGGATCCCCGTCACAGGGTCCCCGGCCGGGCTACACGCCTCCGGACTTCACGGGCCCGAAGTTCACGGGCCCGGACTTCGGCGGCCCGGAGCACGAGCCGGAGTGAACCTCCCGGCCGCCCGGCCTCGCGCCCCGCTTACCGTCCTCTGCTGCCCCTACTTCATTGCTTTCGGCAGGTAGTTGGGATCCATCGGCCGAATCGGCGGCGCGTTGGCCGCCCGGCGGGCGACGTCCGGGTCACCCGGGTCGGGCTGGGGGTTCGCCTCCGTCCACACCCCGTTGCACGTGAGGGTGCCGGGACCCGGGTTGACGGCGCAGTTGGTCTCCCAGATCACCCCTTCCGTCGTCACCACCTCGACCAGCAGCTGGTTGGCCTGATGGCTGATGGAGATCGCACAGGCGTCGTCCGGGAAGTCGCCCTCCTGGTTGAGGGTGAGGTCGTACCAGGTCCAGAGACCCGGGGTCGGCTGAAGCCCGCGGATGCCCGCGTACGCACGGGTGTCGCCGGGGAGTACCGCCTTGAACTCCCGTGCGTTGCTGTCCCGGACGGAGTCGATGTCCACGCACTGGGACGCACCGGTGGCTCCGGTCGCACCCGTGGCTCCCGTGGCCCCGGTCGCGCCCGTGGCACCCGCCGGACCGGTCTCACCCGTCGCGCCGGTCGCGCCCTGGGGACCCCTGGGGCCCGTCGGACCCGTCGGACCCTGCTTGCACTCGTCGTCGCCGCCACCACCGCGCGGGCCGGCTTGGGCGGCCACTCTCGGATCGTAATCGTGCTTGTCCGACTTTTCGTGCTTGTCCGACTTGCAGTGGTCACCCGTGGGGGCCGCCGCGCGGACCGCCGCGGTCGCCTGGATGGCCTGAGCCGTGGCGAACGCGGGGCTGGAAATTCCCGTCACCACCAGGGCGAGTGATGCGAGGGTGCCGCCAGTCAGCCAACCGCTCCGCCTGGGCAGCGGACCAAGGCGTGACCTGGTCCTGTTCTCGGGGCTCATATACGCCGCTCCTTCTCGAAACCGGATCGAACGATGTGCGATGGGCCGTCTCGGGCCACCTCGGTCATCGTGGGTATCGCGGTCGCAAGTGGTGGAACGCCTCGCGGATAAGTCAACTTATCGGACCAGCAGTATGAGCCCAATGGAGTCTTTTGGGAGGTGGCGGACGCGACGCGCCCAGGCGCGGACGAACCGTGGCCTACCGTCGGCTCACGGTCGTTTTCATCACCACAGGGGATGGAATCCTTGAGAGCAACAGTCTGCCTGAACATGATCGTCAAAAATGAGGCACCGGTGATCCGGCGCTGTCTCGAATCGGTGCGCCCTTTGATCGATACATGGGTGATCGTGGACACGGGCTCGACGGACGGCACCCAGGACATCATCCGGGAATTCTTCGGCGATCTGCCCGGTGTCCTGCACGAACGGCCGTGGAAGGGATTCGGCGACAGCCGCAGCGAGGCGATCGACCTTGCCCGCTCCAGCGCGGACTACCTGCTGTTCATCGACGCCGACGACGTGATGCAGGTACAGCCCGGCTTTCGCATGCCCGACCTCACTCTCGACGCGTACCGCATCGCGGTGCACCACGAGCCCGTCATCCACTGGCGGCCCGCTCTGGTCTCCACCCGCTTGCCGTGGAAATACGTCGGCGTACTCCACGAGTACATCGACTGCGAAGTCCGGCACAGCAGCGGCGTGCTCGAAGGCGCCAATATCCTCATCATCGGCGGCGGGGCACGCCTCAGGGAATCGGGCGAGCGGGAAAAGTACCTGCGCGACGCGGCGGTACTCGAACAAGGTCTGGCCAAGGAACCCGGAAATGCCCGGTACGCGTTCTACCTGGCCCAGAGCTGGCGCGACGCCGGAGAACCGGAGAAATCCCTCGCCGCCTACGACCGCCGTGCGGACATGGGCGGCTTCGCCGAGGAAGCCTTCTGTGCCCAGCTGTACGCGGCACGCATCGCGGCGAACCTCAAGAAGCCGTCGGCCGAGGTGATGGACCGCTTCCTTCGCGCACACGAGAGCCGTCCCACGCGCGCCGAGGCGATCGGCAGCCTCGCCCGCGTCTGCCGGCTCGAGAGCCGCTGGCCGCTGGCGTACATGTTCGCCCGGCAGGCGGTCCGGATCCCCCGCCCGGACGACATCCTGTTCGTCGAGTTCGACTGGCACGACTGGCGCGCGCTCGACGAACTCGCCGTGGCCGCCTACTGGGTCGGCGAGTACCAGGAGTCGCTGGACTGCTGCGAGCGCCTCGTCCAGGACGGCAGGCTTCCCGTCGAGCAGCACGACCGGGTCACTGCCAACCTCGAATTCGCACGGCGCAAGCTGGACCCGCAGTACCAGGTGGTCGCCTGACCGCCGCTCCCCCGCACGAGACTGGAGGGCGTCGCCCCGGCCGACAGGCCGTGGAGCGGCGCCCTCCAGTCGTCGCGCCGGGCCGTCGCGTCGGCCCGGGCTTCCCTAGCTAGGGGAGGCGGTTCCGGGAGGCTCCGCGCACCAGGTCTCCCTTGAACTCCTTGCCGCGCAGGGTTCCGGGAGTCGGGGAGGGGGTCAGTTCGATCCACCCCTCGTCCCAAGTGAAGTTGGCGCCGTTGGTGTCACCGTGAGTCTGGAAGATCTTGCCGTCCGTCGTCACGACCTTGATGTACGAGTTGCTGCCCTGCTCGATGATCGAGATGCCGCAGGCCTTGCCGAAGGGGAATCCCGGGTTGTCCGCGTTCGTAATGTCCTGCCAGACGGGCACACCTCCGGCCGTGGTCGCGCGGCCTGCGTAGGCGATGCCGTTCGTGAGAGCGGCACTGAACGACAAGGTGTTCGAAGGCGCGTAGCTGTCCATGTCGTCGCAGGGCCCGGTACCCGTCGCGCCCGTACCACCTGTCGCGCCCGTGGCACCGGTCGCACCCATAGCGCCCGTCGTACCCGCACCGCCCGTGGCACCGGTCGCACCCGTACCACCCGTCGCGCCGGTTGCGCCCGTGGCACCGTCCGCGCCGTTCACACCCGGAGCGCCCGTACCGCCTGTCGCACCCGTCGCACCGGTCGCGCCCGTGGCGCCGTCCGCGCCGTCCTCGCCCGGGGCGCCCGTCGCACCCGTACCGCCCGTCGCACCGGTCGCGCCCGTGGCGCCGTCCGCGCCATCCGCGCCGTCCGCGCCCGGGGCGCCCGTACCGCCCGTCGCACCGGTCGCGCCCGTGGCACCGTCCGCACCGTCCGCGCCGTCCGCGCCCGGGGCGCCCATCGCACCCGTACCGCCCGTCGCGCCCGTGGCGCCGTCCGCGCCATCCGCGCCATCCGCGCCATCCGCGCCCGGGGCGCCCGTACCGCCCGTCGCACCGGTCGCGCCCGTGGCGCCGTCCGCGCCATCCGCGCCGTCCGCGCCCGGGGCGCCCGTACCGCCCGTCGCACCGGTCGCGCCCGTGGCACCGTCCGCACCGTCCGCGCCGTCCGCGCCCGGGGCGCCCATCGCACCCGTACCGCCCGTCGCACCCGTCGCGCCCGTGGCGCCGTCCGCGCCATCCGCGCCATCCGCGCCATCCGCGCCATCCGCGCCCGGGGCGCCCGTACCGCCCGTCGCACCGGTCGCGCCCGTGGCACCGTCCGCACCGTCCGCGCCGTCCTCGCCCGGGGCGCCCGTACCGCCTGTCGCACCCGTCGCGCCCGTGGCACCGTCCGCACCATCCGCACCCGGAGCACCCGTCGCACCCGTCGCCCCGCCACCCAGACCCGTCGCGCCCGTGGCACCCCTGGCGCCGGGTGCACCGTTCAGGCCCGGCGCACCCGTGGCGCCGGTCGCGCCGTCCACGCCGTCCACGCCCGGAGCACCCGTCGCACCCGTCGCACCCGTCGCGCCCGTCGCACCGGTCGCGCCCGCGGCACCCCTCGGCCCCGTCGGCCCTGTCGGCCCCGGCCTGCCCTCTTCGCACCTGTCGTCACCGTCGGGCCCGGCCTCGATGCCCGCGGCCTTCGGGTCGTCGTCCGGATCCTGGTCCGGTCGCTGGTCCGGGCGATGGTGATGCCCGTTCGGCTTGCAGTGGTCCCCACCCGTGGGGCTCGCCGCGTTCACCCGCTCGGCCGCCCGGATGCTCTGAGCAACGGCGAAGGCGGGGCTGGCGACTCCCATCATGACCAGGGCAAGCGAGGCGAGGGTGCCGCCCGTCAGCCATCTGCTCCTTCTCGGCAGCGGTCCAAGCGTCGTTGACCTGGTCCTGTTTTCGGGGCTCATACCACTCCTACTCGAAACCGATCGACCGATGTGTGGTCGGGCCTCCCAGGCCACACATCGTCAGCGTGGGAAGCACTGCCGCGAGTGGCGGGACAACTCGCAGATAGGTCCACTTATCGGATTAGCGATGCGACACCAACGGCCGCCATGACGGACACGAAGGGCGCGAGCCGTCAGGACGCGGTGGGCGACGACCAGCCGGCCGTGGCGAGTGGGAGCACTCCGGCACCAAAAAACGGAGCGGACCCGCGACTCCCCCCTTGGGTCGCGGGTCCGCTCCGTGGCTCCTGTCGAACGGCTCAGTCGGCCAGCGGCAGGTAGACGCGGTTGCCCGAAGCCGCGAACTCGGCGGACTTCTCCGCCATGCCCGCCTCGATCTCCTCGGCCTTCAGGTCGCCGCCGTGCTCACGGCGGATGTCCTGCGAGATCTTCATCGAGCAGAACTTCGGACCGCACATGGAGCAGAAGTGCGCGGTCTTGGCCGGCTCGGCGGGAAGCGTCTCGTCGTGGAACTCACGGGCCGTGTCCGGGTCGAGGGCCAGGTTGAACTGGTCCTCCCAGCGGAACTCGAACCGCGCGTCCGACAGGGCGTCGTCCCACTCCTGGGCACCGGGGTGCCCCTTGGCCAGGTCGGCCGCGTGGGCGGCGATCTTGTACGTGATGACGCCGGTCTTGACGTCGTCGCGGTTGGGCAGGCCCAGGTGCTCCTTGGGCGTGACGTAGCAGAGCATCGCGGTGCCCCACCAGGCGATCATCGCGGCGCCGATGCCCGAGGTGATGTGGTCGTACGCGGGCGCGACGTCCGTGGTCAGCGGGCCGAGCGTGTAGAACGGCGCCTCCTCGCAGATCTCCTGCTGGAGGTCGATGTTCTCCTTGATCTTGTGCATCGGGACGTGGCCCGGGCCCTCGATCATCGTCTGCACGTTGTGGCGCTTGGCGATCGTGTTCAGCTCGCCCAGCGTCTTCAGCTCCGCGAACTGCGCCGCGTCGTTGGCGTCCGCGATCGAACCGGGGCGCAGGCCGTCACCCAGCGAGTACGTGACGTCGTACGTCGCGAGGATCTCGCAGAGCTCCTCGAAGTTCGTGTAGAGGAAGTTCTCCTTGTGGTGCGCCAGGCACCACGCGGCCATGATCGAGCCGCCGCGCGAGACGATGCCGGTCTTGCGGCGGGCGGTCAGCGGCACGTACGGCAGCAGCACGCCGGCATGGACCGTCATGTAGTCGACGCCCTGCTCGGCCTGCTCGATGACCGTGTCCTTGTAGATCTCCCAGGTCAGGTCCTCGGCGCGGCCGTCGACCTTCTCCAGCGCCTGGTAGAGCGGGACGGTGCCGATGGGGACGGGGGAGTTGCGCAGCACCCACTCGCGCGTGGTGTGGATGTTGCGGCCCGTCGAGAGGTCCATGACCGTGTCGGCGCCCCACTTGGTCGCCCACGTCATCTTGTCGACCTCCTCCTCGATGGAGGAGGTGACCGCGGAGTTGCCGATGTTGGCGTTGACCTTCACCAGGAACCGCTTGCCGATGATCATCGGCTCGATCTCCGGGTGGTTCACGTTCGCCGGGAGTACCGCGCGACCTGCGGCGATCTCCTCGCGGACGACCTCGGGGGAGACGTTCTCGCGGATCGCGACGTACTCCATCTCCGGGGTGATCTCGCCCCGGCGGGCGTACGCGAGCTGCGTGACGGCGGCGCCGCCACGGCCCCGGCGGGGCTGGCGGGGACGGCCAGGGAAGACGGCGTCGAGGTTCTTGAGCCCGCCCCGCGGCGAGGTGTGCTTGATGCCGTCGTCCTCGGGACGCACGGGACGTCCCGCGTACTCCTCGGTGTCCCCGCGGCCGATGATCCAGTTCTCGCGCAGCGGCGCGAGACCCCGGCGCACGTCCGTCTCGATCTGGGGGTCGGTGTACGGACCTGACGTGTCGTAGAGCGTCACGTCCTTGCCGTTGGTGAGGTGGACCTGGCGGACCGGCACCCGGATGTCGGGGCGGGAGCCCGCCACGTACCCCTTGTGCCAGCCCGGCTGGCGCTCGGTCTGGCCGTCGGCGTCCTGGCTGACGGCAGGCGTGCGTGCGTCCTGAATGGTCATGAGACCTATCTCCCTACGCCGGCATTACCCGGTAACAGGTTCGGCGGTCGACGCAGCCTCCTCCCGTACGCATCCGTGATGCGCGTACGGTGATCAGCGTCCTCTCAGCCCGGTGCTCCGAGCTCCCGCGTTGTGCAAAGTAGCCCCCACGCTAGCGCCATCCATGGCGTGCTGAACAGTGGGCCCCCGCATCTCTTGCGATGATCTGCTGGTGACGATCTCGCCGCAGCCCCCCACTGAGCCCGTGGACCCCACCAGCCACGCTGACCACGCGCACTCCCACGAGCCTGGCCATGGACACGGTCACGGGCACAGCCACGGGCACGGTCCGGCGGCCCCCGTCTCGAAGCACCTGCGCAAGGTCATCGCGGCCGTGCTGATCCCCTTCACCGTGGCCGTCTTCGCCGGCATGGTGGTGCTCTGGCCGGGCGGCGCGCCCGCCCACGAGCGCACGGGTGTCGGTTTCGACCGGCAGACGCAGCAGGGCTCGGTCGTGTCGCTCGAACAGGTCGACTGCAAATCGGTGAACGCCTCGCAGGTGCCGCCCACCGGTGACACGTCCACGCCCGAGGGCCGCGAGGCCCAGGCCGCGCAGACCGGCGAGTGCAAGAAGGCCACCGTCGAGGTCGGCACCGGACCGGACAAGGGCCGCACCTTCGTGGAGATCGTCCAGCCGGGCGCGCCACGGCAGTTGGCGAAGGGGCAGGAGGTGGTGGTCGCGTACGCGCCGGACGCCCCCCGGGACCTCCAGTACTCGGTCATCGACGTGAACCGCAAGTTCCCCCTGGCGCTGCTGGCCGGGATCTTCGCCCTCGCCGTCGTGCTGGTCGGCCGGATGCGCGGGGTGTTCGCACTGATCGCGCTGGTCATCAGCTTCGGCGTGCTGACCCTCTTCATCCTCCCGGCCATCCTGCAGGGGTCGAACCCGCTCGTCGTCGCCGTCGTAGGGGCGAGCGCCATCATGCTCATCGCCCTGTACATCTGCCACGGGCTGACCGCCCGCACCTCGGTCGCCGTCCTCGGCACGCTCGTCTCGCTGCTGCTGATCGGGCTGCTGGGCTCGGTCTTCATCGACTGGGCGTTCCTCAGCGGCAACACCGACGACAACACGGGCCTGATCCACGGGCTGTACCCGGACATCGACATGAGCGGTCTGCTGCTCGCGGGCATCATCATCGGATCGCTGGGCGTGCTCGACGACGTGACGGTCACCCAGACCTCCGCGGTCTGGGAACTCCACCAGGCCGACCCCTCCATGGGGTCGCGCGCCTTGTACCGGGCGGCCATCCGGATCGGTCGCGACCACATCGCGTCGGTGGTCAACACGCTCGTACTGGCCTATGCGGGTGCCGCGCTGCCCCTGCTCCTGTTGTTCTCGATCGCGAACAGCAGCATGGGGTCGGTGGCCAACAGCGAGCTGGTCGCGGTGGAGATTGTACGGACCCTCGTGGGCTCGATCGGCCTCGTGGCCTCGGTTCCCGTGACGACGGCGCTGGCCGCCCTGGTCGTGTCGGCCGACCGGCCGGGGACCCCGGTCGCCGGGACGGCCTCGGGGCCGGCCCGCGGCGGCCGGGGCCGCCGTCGCAAGCGCTGAAAGGTGTTCGCGGGATGGTGGGATTGCGGGAGAACTGAGCGGCCGGCGCCGCGCGTCGGTGGGCGCGGCACGCGTCAGTGAACGCGGCAGCGCGTCAGCCCGCGTTCTGCTCGTTCTGCCGGGATTCGGCCAGGATCTTGCCGAGCGCCTCGTCGAGGTTCTCCTCGAAGTCACCCAGGTTGCGCTCCTGACCGAGCGGAACGAGCCGGTCGGTGCGGTCGAGGAACGCGACGAGCGGGGCCGCGCTCGCGCGGAACAACGCCCGGTCGCCGCCGACCTGGAGGCGGATGTGGACATCGGACAGGTCCTCGGGATCGGTCGGGGCGATGTGCACATCGCCGTCGCCGCACGGCTTGTTGATGCCGTCGAGGAGGAGCTCCCGGCCGAACGCCCAGGTCACGGGCGCGTCTCCGGGAAGGTGGAAGGTCAGGCGGACTGCGTAGGGGTCCCGAGCGTCGTACCGGAGTTCCACCGGAATCCGGAACGAGAGCTCCTCGGAAACGAGGAAGCTCATCATGACCTCTGCCTGTACCGACTCGCGCATTGCCTACCCCGCTGTAGTGGAAGTGGCCAGGAATGACCCCCAGGGCCCTCTTGACAAGGGTGGTGGAAGCGCTGTCAGATCACAAGGAGTGAGTTTTCAGATACTGATAGAGAACGAGAGGGTGCTCAACAGCGCGCCTACTTCACTCCGTAGCCGATCGACCACACACAGCAATCGATTTTCCTGGTGCAGGGGGAGGGAAATCGCCATGGTCGCGACGGTGTCGCCCGCGGTGATGGGGATCGCCGCACATACCGTGCCCAAGGCATATTCCTGACGCTCGATCACGGGCTGCATTCGCTCCAGGGAACCGATCCGGTGTTCCAGGGAACGTTGATCCGACACGGTGTACGGAGTGATGGCTTCGACCGGGTGCCGGTCGTAGTAGTCCTTGCGCGTCTTCTCGTCGAGCTGGCCGAGCAGGCACTGCCCGATGGCGTGCGCATGGCCGGTCTCACGGAAATCGGCCCACTCCTCGCAGGCCGGGCTGGCCGGGGTGTCCGAGACGCCCACGACCTCGATCTCACCGTCGCGGAAGACCGCGAAGTAGACGGGGGCCCCGACCGCGTCGCGGAAGTGCGCGAGGGAGTCGAGGATCATGCTGCGACGTTTCTGCTGGAGCCCTCCGCCGACCAGCCGCTCAGCCGCGTCGCCGAGGACGAAGACTCCGCTCTCCCGGCGCAGATAGCCCTCGTGCGTGAGGGTGCGCAGCAGGTGGTACGCGGTGGGGAGCGGGAGGCCGGCCTCGCGGGCCAGCTGTTTCGCCGGCGCTCCCGCTCCGTGCGAGCCCGCCGCTTCGAGCAGCCTCAGCGCCCGCTGAACCGAACCGATCAGAGTCGGCACACCGGCGTTGGGAACCGAAGACACAGCTCACCCCCAGGCGTGGCGGCGGGCTTTGGGGGCCCGCCCTGCGGGGGCCTCCCCCGCGCATGCCGTGACTCCTGGGGGTTGTGCTCGGCGGGTGCTCAACGCGACCGCAGGTCAGAGCGGTGGTACCGGCTTTCGGTGCCCAGGGAACGGCACAGATTGCCACTCTATCCACCGACTCCCGGAGTATGAGTGGTTTCGCGCGCCATGTTCCCCCGCTTGGCTCAATCCCGGGAGCGCCCGGGCCGAGTCCTCCTACCACTCACCGGAGGAGGACTTCGTACCGCCGCCGACCTTCTTCACCACGAAGATCAGGCCGCCGACGAGGGCGACGAAGAGCAGCAGCTTGAAGACGAAGCCGATCAGGGCTCCCAGGATGCTCGTGATCACACCGCCGAAGACGAACAGCGCCAGCAGCGGAACGGCGACCCACTTAACCCACCAGGGCATGCCTGCGAAAATCTGTCGGATGCCGTCCATGTCCTCGTCCTCTTCCTCGTCCGTGACTTCCTGCTCTCGATGCTAGGAGTCCGCGGACTGCCCCGGGGGCCCGCGAGCCCCCGCAGTCCCCTGATCCGCCCCCTAGGGGGACCAGGGGCGCGACCCTCATCCGGCCGTGGCCGCTCAGCTCTCCGGCGGGGAGAAGACGACCATCACGCGCAGGTCCTCGCTGATGTGGTGGAACTTGTGCGGGACTCCCGCCGGGACGTAGACGACGCTGCCGCGCGCCACCGTCGTCGTCTCCTCCCCGACCGTGATCGAGGCCCGGCCGCTCACGACGAAGTACACCTCGTCCTGACGGTGCGGCTGCTGCGGATCGCTCTGTCCGGCGTCGAGCGCGTACAGCCCGACCGACATGTTCCGCTCGCGCACGAACTGCAGATAGGCGCCGTCGTTGGCGACCCGCTCCGCTTCGAGCTCGTCAAGGCGAAAGGCTTTCATCGTCGTTGCGCCCCTTGTACTCAATCGTTCCCGCACATCCGCTGATCTGCGGATGTCCCACCGGGATCTTCTCTGCCACGATCAGACACATGACCAATTTCGTAGTCAAGACGCTCGCCAACGCGGCGGCCCTGGCCGTCGCCATCTGGTTGCTCGCCGGCATCACCCTCGACGACGGCAGCAGTCTGGGCCGCAGGACGCTCACCCTGTTGCTGGTCGCCCTGGTGTTCGGCCTGGTCAATGTCATCGTCAAGCCCGTGGTGAAGCTGCTCTCGCTGCCGCTGTTCATCCTCACCCTCGGCCTGTTCACCCTGGTCGTGAACGCCCTGATGCTGCTGCTGACCTCCTGGCTGGCCGACCTGCTCGACCTCAGCTTCCACGTCGACGGTTTCTGGACGGCAGTCGTCGGCGGCCTGATCATCTCCATCGTCTCGTGGGCCGTGAACATGGTCCTGCCCGACAAGAACTGAACGGGCTGACATGTACCGCGTGTGCTTCGTCTGCACGGGCAACATATGCCGCTCGCCCATGGCCGAGTCCGTCTTCCGTGCCCACGTCGCCGAAGCCGGGCTCGACGCCCTGGTCGAGATCGACAGTGCCGGAACCGGTGGCTGGCACGAGGGCGACGGCGCCGACCCGCGCACCGTCGCCGTCCTGGAGGCCGCCGGATACGAGCAGGACCACCGGGCCCGGCAGTTCCTGTCCTCCTGGTTCGACCGCCTCGATCTGGTCATCGCGCTCGACGCCGGGCATCTGCGGGACTTGCGTGCACTCGCGCCCACCCCTCGGGACGCCGCCAAGGTCCGGCTGCTGAGGTCCTACGATCCGTCGGCCGCGGCCGACGAGACCGACGTGCCGGATCCCTACTACGGCTCGCTCGACGGGTTCGAGGAGTGCCTGGAGCTGGTCGAGGCAGCGAGCCCGGGCCTGCTGGACGCCGTACGCGAGGCCATGAAGGAGCACACCGCGTGAACTCCCCCCACCACGACGACCACGACCACGGCCCCGGGGCGGCCCGGCTCGGCGACGGCACCCTGGCCGTCCGCGCCGGGCTGCCCGAGCCCGCCAAGAACGAACCGCCCGTGCCCGGACCGGTCTTCGCCGCGCACTTCCACCTCCCCGGCGACGTCGAGGGTCCGTACACCTACGGCCGCGACACCAACCCCACCTGGACCTTGCTGGAACGGGCCGTCGGGGAGCTGGAAGCCCCCGGCCAGGACGTGCACACCGTCGTCTTCGCCTCCGGCATGGCCGCGGTCTCCGCCGTCCTCCTCTCCCAGACGCACACCGGCGACACCGTGGTCCTTCCCGACGACGGCTACCAGGCCCTGCCCCTGCTGCGGGAGCAGCTGGAGGCGTACGGGATCCACGTACGCACCGCCCCGACCGGCGGCGACAGGCAGCTCGCGGAGCTCGACGGCGCCCGGCTGCTGTGGATCGAGACGCCTTCCAACCCCGGGCTCGACGTGTGCGACGTACGCCGCCTCGTCGACGCGGCGCACGCCGACGGAACCCTGGTCGCCGTCGACAACACCCTCGCCACCCCGCTCGGCCAACGGCCCATCGAACTCGGCGCGGACTTCTCCGTCGCCAGCGGCACCAAGGGCCTCACCGGCCACGGCGACCTGCTGCTCGGGTACGTCGTCTGCCGCGACGCGGAGCTCGCCGCCCGCGTCCGCAAGTGGCGCAAGATCGTCGGAGCGATCCCGGGTCCCATGGAGGCCTGGCTCGCCCACCGCTCCCTGGCCACCATCCAGTTGCGCGCGCAGCGCCAGTGGGCCAACGCGCTGGCCGTCGCCGAGGCACTGGCAGGCCGCACGGACGTCACGGGGCTGCGCTACCCGGGCCTGGCCTCGGACCCCTCCCACAAGACGGCCGCCCTGCAGATGCGGGGCTTCGGCTCGGTGGTCTCCTTCACGCTTCCCGACCGCGCGCACGCCGAACGGTTCATGGCGGCCCTGCACCTCGTCGAGGACGCGACGAGCTTCGGCGGCGTACGGTCCACCGCCGAGCGGCGCGGACGGTGGGGCGGTGACGCCGTGCCGGAGGGCTTCATCCGCTTCTCCGCCGGAGCCGAGGACACCGCGGACCTCGTCGCGGACGTCCTGCGCGCACTCGATCTCGCGGCGGACGGCGGCTGAACAGGCTGTTGAACGGCGGTCCGAGCCTCCCCCCTCGTGGCTCGGACCGCCCCGGGTTCCGCATGTGAAGAACCACGCGACAAGGCTAGTTGACTCTGTGTCAGAGTCCAATCACGGTAAAGACAGGGGGCTATCGGCATATTTATAGTTGAAGGCCCCCACCGAGAGGTGCCGCGATGGATCTGGCACTGCTGCGCACCTTCATCGCCGTGCACCGGGCGGGCTCCTTCACCCGGGCCGCCACGCTTCTGGGACTGTCCCAGCCGGCCGTCACCTCGCAGATCCGCACCCTCGAACGCCAGCTGGGCCGACCCCTGTTCCACCGCCGCGCCCGCGGTGTCACCCCCACCGCCGTGGGCGACGAACTCGCCCACAAGGCCGCCCCGCACCTCGACGCCCTGCTGCGGATCACCGAGGCCGGACGGGAGGCGGCCGGCACCCTGCGCTCCCTGCACGTCGCCGGGCCCCCGGAGTTCCTGTGCCTGCGGGTGCTCCCGGCGCTGGCGCCCCTCGTCGGCCAGGGCCACACCCTGCGCGCCGCCCTCCAGAGCGGCGCCGAGGAGACCCTCGACGGGCTCGCCGCCGGCCACCACGACCTCGTCGTCACCACCGCCCACCCCCGGGGCGGACTGTTCACCGTCACCGCGCTGTGCGACGAGGAGCACGTCCTGGTCGCCGCGCCCTACTGGGCCGCCCTCGTGGGCCAGGACCGGGTGCGCGAAGAAGGCCCCGCCGCTCTCGCCGGCGTCCCGCTCGTCGAGGTCCACGAGACCCTGCCGCTCGTCACCCGCTACTGGGCCGCCGTCTTCGACACCCGGCCCGATGCCGGCGCCCTCGCCGCCACCGTGGTCGCCCCCGACCTGCGGGCCGTACTGGAATGCGTCCAGGCCGGCGCCGGGCTCGCCGTCCTTCCCCGCTACCTCTGCCAGGACGCTCTCGACAGCGGCCGGATCGTGGCCCTGGCGGATCCTCCGGTCCCCCCGCTGCGCACCTGGTTCCTGGTCGTGCGGACCGGCGGCCTCGCCCTCGCCCACCTCGCCCGGGCCCACGACCGGCTGCTGCGCGCCGCTGCGCACTGGTAAGCCTCCGTTTCCGGCCCCTGGCGCGTTTCAGAAGCGGAGTGGTGGGCCACGCTTCTCCCATGACCGAACGTCCCGTGGTCAAACGCACCGCCCGCGCGATCCTGCTCGACGGTGACGACCTGATCCTCATCAAGCGCACCAAGCCCGGCGTCGATCCGTACTGGCTCACCCCCGGCGGCGGAGTGGAGTCCACGGACGCCACCGTCGTCGACGCCCTCCACCGGGAGGTCCACGAAGAACTCGGCGCGAAGATCACCGATGTGGTGCCCTGCTTCGTCGACACCGTCGAGCACATCGCCGACGGGGGAGTGACCGGCGTCAAAGTGCAGCACTTCTTCGTCTGCCACCTCGAATCGATGGACCCAAGCCAACGGCACGGCCCCGAGATCGACCATCCCGAGGGCGAGTACGAGATCGTCCGCGTGCCCTTCAGCCGGGTCGGCATCGCAGCCGTCCACCTCGTCCCGCTGTCCCTGCGGCACTACCTCGACGGGAACATCGAGGGCGTCCGCGCCATGCACGCACCCGACCTGGGCTGAGGACCCGGACCTACCGAGACCGGCGGAACGCCCGCCGGTCTCAGCCGGCCACGCCCGCCAGCCCCTCGACCGCGTCGTACCGGATCCGCTCACCCGGTATCCCGATCCGCTTGAGCTCGTCCACCCCGCTGCGGATCATCGCGGGCGGCCCTGAGATGAACGCGTCGTACGAACTCCACGGCCCGTGCTCGCCGACCGCCTGCGGCAGCTGCCCGGAGAGCCAGTCGCCGATCACCGGGCGCACCGACAGCCACGGAAGCGACCGCTGCAACCCCAGCAGCGTGTCCTTGTCGTACAGGTCGTGGTCACTGCGCGCCCCGAAGAACACCTCCACCGGCCGCCGCTCACCGTGCTCGGCCACGTCCTCGATCAGCGCCTTGATCGGGGCGATTCCGGTGCCCCCGCCCAGGCACAGCATCCCGTTGTCCGTCGTGTGGTCCACCACCATCGAACCGGCCGGCGGACCGAGGCGCAGCACGTCCCCCGGGCGGGCATGGCGTACGAGCGCGTTGGAGACCCACCCCGCGGGCACGGCCTTGACGTGAAAGGACAGCAGTCCGTCGGCGCGCGGCGCCGAGGCGAAGGAGTAGTGCCGCCACACCTGGGGCCACCACGGGGTCTCCAGGCTGGCGTACTGGCCGGCGACGAAGGCGTACGGCTTGTCGGGGCGGACGGTCAGCACGGCGATGTCCGAGGTGCGCAGATCGTGCGAGACCACCTCCGCGTGCCACCACGCCGGGGTCCTGGCCTCGTCCTCCGCCGCCGCGTCGATCATGATCTGGGAGATCGCTGTGTAGACCCGCACCCACGCGGCCTCCGTCTCCGGCCCCCAGGTGGCCACCGCGTAGCGGGCCAGCGCACTCACGAGGGCCTCACCCACCGCCGGATAGTGGCCCGCCATGGTGCCGTACTTGCGGTGCCCGGTGCCCAGTTGGCGCAGATAGGGGGTCAGTACCGCGGGATTGTCGATGTGCTCGGCGGCGGTCAGCAACGCCTTCAGCAGCCGGTCGCGCTGGGTGTCCATGGCGGCGGGGAACATGCCGCGCACTTCGGGGTGTCCGGTGAAAACCAGGGCGTAGAAGTAGGAGGTCACCTTGTCGGCGACGGGTGCGATCTCCGCGAGGGTCCGGCGGATGAGCACGGCATCCGGCGAGGGCTGGATCGCACCGCCCTCGACGGGTATCCGGGACGTCACCCGGCTGGCCGATCTGGTGGGCGGAACGTCCATGCGGTGCCTCGCTTCGAGCATCTCGGTCGGTCTGCACACGCCACGGCCTGTGATTCCGTGGTTCCGGGCTCCACAGCGTGCCAGCCGACTCGGAGGCCTGCGGGGAAACGCGGAAAATCTGCGCTTCGAACCCACTTTCCTCCTAAGATGCCTCAACTCCCGGGCGTGGCACCCCGACAAGCTGGTATGCCTCCCGAAGGTCCCGCCCCTGGTAGACGTGTGTCGCGCGCTCCGCCAGATAGGGCCTCGCGTTGACCGCCACCGAGACCGGCACCGCCTCGAAGAGCACCGCGTCGGTCATCGAGTCCCCGTACGCGACGCAGTCGCCCCGGCTCAGCCCGAACCGCTCGCACAGCCGGTCCGCGACCGTGACCTTGCCCTCGGGCGTGAGGATCCCGGACACCTCCATGGGCCCGGTGAACGGCACCGCCGGGAAGACCGATCCGTGTGCGGCGTGCGCGCCCCACTCCATCAGCAGTTCCACGAAGAAGGACGGCGACAAGGAGATCACCGCGCAGTAGTCCCCACGCTCGCGGATCTCCCGCCACACGTCCTTGATGCCCGCCAGCCAAGGGGAACCGTCGAACGCCGCCCGGACATGCGCGGGCGTCAACTCGGCCCACAGCGCATGCACCGCCACCGAGAACTCCTGCGGCCCGATCTCCCGTGCGCCGAAGGACCGCTCCAACTCTGCGATCTCGGTACTCAGTCCGAGCTGCCGGGAGATCTCGACCGGGGCCGCCGAGCCGAACATCAGCGTCCCGTCGAGGTCGAAGAGGTGCAGGGTGGTCATAGCCGTCGAGGCTAGCTCTCCCCCGCCCGCCGCGGGGAGACCGAAGCCGATGTTTCACGTGAAACATCGGCTTGTTTCACGTGAAACATCGACGCGCAAATCCCCTGGACGGCTCCTGATCGATGATCCAGTCTGGGCCGGTGACACCACCACACCTCAACAATCTGCCGATCCGCGCGCTGACCATGGACGATCTCCGCCTCTGCGCCGACCTGTCCGAAGACCGAGGCTGGCTCCGCGAGGACCACAAATGGGGCCTCCTCCTCGCCGCCGGAAGCGGCTACGGCGTCGATGCGCCGGACGGAGTAGGACTCGCCGCCGCCTGTGTCGTCACCCGGTACGGAGGAACCCACGCCGAACCGGAGCTCGCCGCCATCGGGATGGTCCTCATCGCCGACCGCTACTCCCGCCAGGGCCTGGGACGCCGCCTGATGACGTACGTCTGCGACGACGTACTCAAGGGCATCCCCCTCACCCTGCACGCCACCCCGTACGGCCGCCCCCTCTACGAGGAGCTCGGCTTCGAGACCACGGGCCGCGCCGAGATGCTCCGCGGGGACTTCCAGGCAGCGGGCACCCCTGGCACCTACGGCACCTCCCGAGTACGGCCGGCCCGCGCCGAGGACCTCCCGCGCATCCTGCGGCTGGACGCCGAGGTCTTCGGCAGCGACCGCACCCACATGATCACCCGGCTGCCGGCCTTCGCCGACCAGCTCATCGTCGCCGAAGACCGCAGCGGCAACGGCACCCTCACGGGCTACGCCGCGGCCTGGCCCAACATGGACACCCACGTCATCGGGCCGCTGATCGCCCGCGACACCGCCACCGCCCAGTCCCTCGTCACCGCACTCGCCCAGGGCACCGACCGGCCGCTGCGCACCGACGTCGATGTACGCCACGAGGAACTCCTCGCCTGGCTCAAGGACCGCGGCCTCGGCTCCGTGGCCTTCAACGACGTCATGACCCGCGACATCCCCGGCCTGCCCGGTGACTGGACCCGCCGCTGGGCACCGCTCACCGTGGCCGCAGGCTGAGACAAGGAGCACCCCGACGTGACCGACGCTCCCGAACTCACCATTCGTCCCGCCACCGAGGCCGATCTGCCCGCCATCGTCGCCATGCTCGCCGACGACCCCCTCGGCGCCACCCGCGAATCCCCGGACGACCTCACCCCGTACCGCGCGGCCCTGAAGCGCCTCACCGACGACCCGAACCAGCACCTGGTCGTCGCCGTCCGCGCGGACCGGATCGTGGGCACGCTCCAGCTGACGATCGTCCCGGGCCTCTCCCGCAAGGGATCCACCCGCTCCATCATCGAGGGCGTCCGCGTCCACGCCGACGAGCGCGGCAGCGGCCTGGGCACCCGCTTCGTCAAATGGGCCATCGACAAGTCCCGCGCCGAGAACTGCGACCTCGTGCAGCTGACCTCGGACGTGAGCCGTACCGACGCCCACCGCTTCTACGAGCGGCTCGGCTTCGCAGCCTCCCACGTCGGGTTCAAATTGCGGCTCTGACCGGCCCGATCGGCAGGCCGGGCCCCTGTGTCGGCGGCCCGGCCTACGATCGGGAGGATGAGCCCCAGCCTCCCCCTCATCAGCACCGCCGAGCGCCGCCACCGCCTCGGCCGGCGCCACCGCCTGGCTCCCTCGACCCGCGCCACCACGGTTCCCGAGGCCGCGGACGCCGTCGTCGCCCTGCACGCGACCGACGCCGCGACCATCTTCCTGTCCGCCCGCGCGCGGCTCACCGAAGGCGGACCCGGCGCGATCGAGCGGGCGCTCTACGAGGACGTGAGCCTGGTCCGGCTGCTGAGCATGCGCAACACGCTCTTCGCGGTCTCCACCGACCTCGCCCCGTACGTCGATTCCTCCACCGCCCGGGGCATCGCGGTCAAGGAGCGCCGCACCCTGGTCAAGCACCTCGAAGAGGACGGGCAGGGCCTCGACGCCGACTGGCTGGCCCGGGCGGAGGCCGCCGCGCTCGACGCCCTCGACAGCCGCGGGCCCTCCACCGGCAGCCAGCTGTCCGCCGCCGTCCCCGCCCTGCGGCAGAAGATCACCGTGTTCCGGGGCAAGAAGCACGAGACGCAGACCGGTGTGGCCAGCCGCGTCATCCGGCTGCTGGCCGCCGACGGCCGGATCCGCCGCGACCGCCCGCGCGGATCATGGACGTCCAGCCAGTACCGCTGGGTCCACACCGCCCCCTGGCCCGCCGTACCCGCAGCCGAGGCCCGCGCCGAGATCGCCCGCCGTTGGCTCCACGCATACGGTCCGGCAACCGAGGCCGACCTTAAGTGGTGGACGGGCTGGACCCTCACCGATGTCCGCAAGGCCCTCGCCGTCGTCGGCCCCGACCAGGTACGCCTCGACGACGGGACCACCGCCCTCGTCAGCCCCGGCGACACCGCGCCCGAACCGGCCCCGGAGCCCTGGGCCGCCCTGCTGCCCGGCCTCGACCCCACCGGCATGGGCTGGGCCGACCGCGCCTTCCACCTCGACCCCGCCCACAAGCCCGCCCTCTTCGACTACGCCGGCAACATCGGCCCCACCGTGTGGTGGAACGGCGAGATCGTCGGCGGCTGGGCCCAGCGCCCCGACGGAGAAATCGTCTGGCGGATGCTGGGCAGCCCCGGCGGCGCCGCCGAGAAGGCGATCGCGGCCGAGGCCGCCCGTCTCGGCGCATGGGTGGGCGACGCCCGCATCACCCCGCGCTTCCGCACCCCGCTGGAACGCGAACTCGTCGCATGAGCGGAGGCTTCAGCCGATGCCCCGCCAGCCCTGCGGGTCCACCCCGCCGGGCACCGGGGCCCCGGCCTCGTAGGGCTCCCGCGTGAACACGAAGGACGCCAGATCGAGGTGGCTCACCGAGCCGTCCTCGCGGCGCACCGCCCGCAGCGTCTCCCCCGCGTAGTAGCCGTTCACGCCCGTCCAACTGCCGTCCGGCTCCGCCCGGAAGCGGGCCGACCGCCCCATCGCGCCGACCGGTCCCAGCTCCAGCGACCCGTCCGCCTTCAGTCGCACCACCTGCACGGAAGTCCCCCAGTACCAGGGGCCGCACAGCTCCAGCGGCACCTGGTCGGACTCCGCGAAGGGCCGCCACGGCTTCGGGATCCGCGGCTCGGCCTCCGCGACGATGCCCACGAGGTCCGCTGCCAGCGCCGCGGCCGCGAGCCCCGAGGTGCAGTTCGCCAGCGCCACCGCCGCCACGTCGTCCGCCTCGCTCAGCCACAGCCCCGCGACGAACCCGGGCAGCGATCCGCTGTGCCCCGCCAACCGGTACGCGCCATGGGCCACCAGTTGCATCCCCAGCCCGTAGCCGAGATCGGCGGAACCGGGCTCCG
The DNA here is from genome assembly GCF_036203305.1 of Streptomyces sp. NBC_00190. GTDB lineage: Bacteria > Actinomycetota > Actinomycetes > Streptomycetales > Streptomycetaceae > Streptomyces. Next base: position 4,059,426 of record NZ_CP108131.1, read on the forward strand.
GGGGCGCGGCCGGCGTACGCATCTCCCGTACCGACTCCACGTTCAGCACCCGCTCGTCGCCCCGGAGCAGGAAGTCCGCGAACCGCGCCAAGTCCCTTGTCGTGGACCACAGCTGACCCGCCGGAGCCATCAGCCCGAGGTCCTCCAAGGGCTCGGGCATCATCACGTCGGCCCACGGATGCACCGCCCAGCCGCCCGCGTTCGGCGCCTGCGGCAGCACACTCGTCCGGTCAAGCCCGAGCGGCTCCAGGACCTCGGCCCGCAGCACCTCTTCCCACGGCTTCCCGCGCAGCGCCTCGACGAGCGAACCCAGGAGCGTGTAACCCGGGTTGGAGTAGTGGTGCCGGGTCCCCGGCGTGTGCTTGAACGGCTCTTCACCCAGCACGTCGGCGAGCTCGGGCCGCAGTTCACCGGGCGTACGCTCCCACCACGGGCCGGGCGTCTCCGCCGCCAGTCCACCGGTGTGGGACAGCAGTTGGGCGATGGTCACCTCACCGGCGCCGGCGCCCGGCAGGTGCTTCTCCAGCGGATCCGCGAGCGCCAGCAGCCCCTCGTCGCGCAGCCGCATCACCAGTACGGCGGTGAAGGTCTTGGTGATCGACCCGATCCGGTACTGGACGTTCCCGTCCGGGCCGTGGCCCTCCACCGAGGTCCGGGAGCCCTCCCAGACCACCTGCCCGCCGCGAGCGACCGCCGCCACCACGGAGGGCGCCCGTCCTTCGCTCTGCGCGACGGCGATCCGGTGCCTCAGCGCACGCCGGGTGGAAGGGAGAAGTTCCAGGTCCTCAGAGAGCTCATCCATGATCGGATGCTACGTGTTGGCCATGTCCACGAACCGCGAATAATGGCCCTGGAAGGCCACGGTGATCGTCGCCGTCGGGCCGTTACGGTGCTTTGCCACGATCAGGTCCGCCTCGCCCGCGCGGGGGGACTCCTTCTCGTACGCGTCCTCACGGTGCAGCAGGATCACCATGTCCGCGTCCTGCTCGATCGAACCCGACTCACGCAGGTCGGAGACCATCGGCTTCTTGTCGGTGCGCTGCTCGGGACCACGGTTCAGCTGGGAGAGCGCGATCACCGGGACCTCCAGCTCCTTCGCCAGCAGCTTGAGGTTTCGGGACATGTCCGAAACCTCCTGCTGCCGGCTCTCGGGACGGCGCGAGCCACCCGACTGCATCAGCTGGAGGTAGTCGATGACCACGAGGGAGAGGTCGTTGCGCTGCTTGAGCCGACGGCACTTGGCCCGGATCTCCATCATCGACAGGTTGGGGGAGTCGTCGATGTACAGCGGCGCGGCGGACACGTCCGGCATCCGGCGGGCCAGCCGGGTCCAGTCGTCGTCCGTCATCGTGCCGGAGCGCATGTGGTGCAGCGCCACCCGGGCCTCCGCCGAGAGCAGGCGCATCGCGATCTCGTTGCGCCCCATTTCGAGGGAGAAGATCACGCTGGGCAGGTTGCTCTTGATGGAGCAGGCACGGGCGAAGTCCAGCGCGAGCGTGGACTTGCCCATCGCGGGACGGGCGGCGATGACGATCATCTGGCCCGGGTGCAGGCCGTTGGTCAGCGAGTCGAGGTCCGTGAAGCCGGTCGGCACGCCCGACATCTGGCCGCTGCGCGATCCGATCGCCTCGATCTCGTCGAGCGCGCCCTCCATGATGTCACCCAGCGGCAGGTAGTCCTCGGAGGTCCGCTGCTCGGTGACTGCGTAGATCTCGGCCTGGGCGCTGTTGACGATCTCGTCGACGTCGCCGTCGGCCGCATAGCCCATCTGTGTGATCTTGGTGCCAGCCGCGACCAGCCGCCGCAGGACGGCCCTCTCGTGGACGATCTCCGCGTAGTACTCGGCGTTCGCGGCCGTCGGGACGGACTGCACCAGCGTGTGCAGGTACGAGGCCCCGCCGACCTTGCTGATCTCCCCGCGCCGGGTCAGCTCGGCGCCGACGGTGATCGGGTCGGCCGGCTCGCCCTTGGCGTACAGGTCGAGGATGGCCTGGTAGATCGTCTCGTGCGAGGGCCGGTAGAAGTCGTGGCCCTTGAGGACCTCCACGACATCGGCGATCGCGTCCTTGGACAGCAGCATGCCGCCGAGCACCGACTGCTCGGCGTCGAGGTCCTGCGGGGGGACGCGCTCGAAGCCGCCGGCACCACCGCCGCCGTCCCAGGAGCCGCCCTCGCGGCCCCGGTCGTGCTGTTCGTCCCCGCGGCCACGGCCTTCGCTGTTGCGGCGGGTACGGGCGGGCAGACGGTCGCTCGGACCACTGTCGGCCCAAGGGTCGTCCATGGGCTCGGGCATACTCACCGGGCCGCCTCCTCCCGTCCGCAACGCGGACCTCGCCGTGCCATTCTTTCTACGACACGGCTCTGACATATGGGGCACCCGAATCGGCTGTCGTCGAGTCGGGCAACGCACCACGGTAGGGCCGCGAGCGGCGTCAGCCAATCTTGTTATCCACAGGGTGTGTGGATGAGATGTGGACGACGGCGCCAATGCTGTGGGTAAGTCCCCGGAAGCTGTGCACGGACCGGGGGACGAGGCTGTGGACAAAATCACCTGACCCACCCCGACACCCCACCTGACCTGCAATTTCCTTCTCCACGGACCGTGGGTCGGAAAATTCTTGGCCACTGTCTCAAGATCGCCTCCAACGGGTTGCGGAGAACGCGCAAGTCAGCGGCCCGGTAAGGATCCAAAGGGCCTTGCATCTATTACCTGTGGAAGATTAGATTGAGCACATGACACAGGCCCCCGTCGCACCGAAGGCTGCTCCGAGACGGCACGACCGAGAGATCTTCGCGCTCGCCGTCCCCGCCTTCGGCGCCCTCGTCGCCGAACCGCTCTTCGTGATGGCCGACAGCGCCATCGTCGGGCATCTCGGGACACCCCAGCTGGCCGGCCTCGGCATCGCCGCCGCTCTGCTCACCACCGCCGTGAGCGTCTTCGTCTTCCTCGCCTACGCCACCACCGCGGCCGTCGCCCGCCGGGTCGGAGCGGGCGACCTGCAGGCGGCGATCCGGCAGGGCATGGACGGCATCTGGCTCGCCCTCCTGATCGGCGCGGTCGTCATCGCCGTGGTCCTGCCCGCGGCCCCCGGGCTGATCTCTCTGTTCGGGGCGTCCGACACCGTCGCCCCGTACGCGATCACATATCTGCGGATCTCCGCGCTCGGCATCCCGGCCATGCTCATGGTCCTGGCCGCCACCGGCGTCGTCCGGGGCCTCCAGGACACCCGTACGCCGCTCTACGTGGCCGTCGGCGGCTTCGCCCTCAACGCTGCCCTGAACGTCCTCCTGGTCTACGGTGCGGGACTCGGGATCGCCGGCTCCGCCTGGGGCACGGTCATCGCCCAGTGCGCCATGGCCGCCGCCTACCTCGTCGTCGTCGTACGCGGCGCCCGGCGGCACAGCGCCTCCCTGCGCCCCGACATCGCGGGAATCCGGGCCTGCGCACAGGCCGGCGCGCCCCTGCTCGTCCGCACGCTGTCCCTGCGCGCCATCCTGATGATCGCGACCGCCGTGGCCGCCCGGCTCGGCGACGCCGACATCGCGGCCCACCAGATCCTGCTCGCGCTGTGGAGCCTGCTCGCCTTCGCCCTGGACGCCATCGCGATCGCAGGCCAGGCGATCATCGGCCGCTACCTGGGCGCGAGCGACACCGAGGGCGCCAAGGCCGTCTGCCGACGGATGGTGCAGTGGGGTATCGCGGCGGGCATCGTGCTCGGCCTGCTGGTCGTCCTGGCCCGCCCCGTGTTCATTGCGCTGTTCACCAGCGATCCGGCGGTCGAGGACGCCCTGCTGCCCGCACTCCTGGTCGTAGCCCTCTCCCAGCCCGTCTCCGGCATCGTCTTCGTTCTCGACGGGGTCCTGATGGGTGCGGGCGACGGCCCCTACCTGGCCTGGGCGATGCTGCTGACACTGGCCGTGTTCACCCCGGCGGCGCTCCTCGTGCCGGCCCTGGGGGGCGGCCTGACGGCGCTGTGGTGGGCCATGACGCTGATGATGCTGGTCCGGATGGTCACCCTCCAGCTCCGGGCCCGCTCGGGCCGGTGGCTGGTCGCAGGAGCCACCCGCTAGCCGACGGCCGCCAGCCGCCGGCGATGTTTCACGTGAAACATCGCCGCCCCGCCAACGACGAAGGGCCGCACCCCGGTGGGGTGCGGCCCTTCATGCGCAGCCCTTAGGCGGCGACGACCTCGATGCCCACGTTCGCGGCCACGTCGGCGTGCAGACGCACGGAGACCTGGTACGAACCGAGGGTCTTGATCGGGGAGCCCAGCTCGACGCGGCGCTTGTCGACCTTCGGGCCGCCCGAGGACTCGATCGCCGTGGCGATGTCGGCCGGGGTCACGGAACCGAAGAGACGACCGGCGTCACCCGCGCGGGTGGCCAGACGGACCTTCACACCCTCGAGCTTGGCCTTGACCTCGTTGGCCTGCTCGATGGTCGCGATCTCGTGGATCTTGCGGGCGCGGCGGATCTGCGCCACGTCCTTCTCGCCACCCTTGGTCCAGCGGATCGCGAAACCACGCGGGACCAGGTAGTTGCGAGCGTAACCGTCCTTGACGTCGACGACATCGCCGGCGGCACCGAGGCCAGAAACCTCGTGGGTCAGGATGATCTTCATTAGTCGGTCACCCTTTCCTTATCGCGCGGTGGACGTGTAGGGCAGCAGCGCCATCTCACGGCTGTTCTTGACGGCCGTGGCGACGTCACGCTGGTGCTGCGTGCAGTTGCCGGTAACGCGGCGGGCACGGATCTTGCCGCGGTCGGAAATGAACTTCCGCAGCATGTTCGTGTCCTTGTAGTCCACGTACACGGTCTTGTCCTTGCAGAACGCGCAGACCTTCTTCTTAGGCTTGCGCACAGGCGGCTTCGCCATTGTGTCTCTCCTGTGAAATCAAGAAGTGGGGATGCGAGCTGCCCTAGAAGGGCGGCTCGTCCGAGTAGCCACCGCCGGAGCCGCCGGAGCTTCCGCCCCAACCGCCCCCGCCGCCGCCCTGCTGCTGGCCACCGGCCGGCGCGCTGGACGCCCACGGGTCGTCGGAGGGAGCTCCGCCGCCCTGCGGCTGCTGGCCACCGGGGGCTCCGCCCCAGTTGCCACCGCCGCCGCCCTGCTGCTGACCGCCGCCGAACCCACCCTGACCACCGCGACCGGTGGTCTTGGCGACCTTGGCCGTGGCGTTCTTCAGGCTGGGGCCGACTTCCTCGACGTCCAGCTCGTAGACCGTGCGCTTGACACCCTCACGGTCCTCGTACGACCGCTGCCTCAGCCGGCCCTGCACGATGACGCGCATGCCCCGCTGAAGGGACTCGGCGACGTTCTCGGCCGCCTGCCGCCACACCGAGCAGGTCAGGAACAGGCTCTCGCCGTCCTTCCACTCATTGGTCTGACGGTCGAAGGTGCGGGGGGTGGACGCGACACGGAACTTCGCGACCGCCGCACCCGAGGGGGTGAAGCGCAGCTCGGGGTCGTCGACGAGATTGCCGACGACCGTGATGACGGTCTCGCCTGCCATGGATGAACCTCTCGGCGGGGATTGCTGCTGGGCTGCTGTGCTACTCGGTCCCGATTACCGCTGAACCGAAGTTCAGTGGGTCTCGGGGCGAAGGACCTTGGTCCGGAGAACCGACTCGTTCAGGTTCATCTGTCGGTCAAGCTCCTTGACGACCGCAGGCTCGGCCTGAAGGTCGATGACCGAGTAGATGCCCTCGGGCTTCTTCTTGATCTCGTAAGCGAGACGACGACGGCCCCAGGTGTCGACCTTCTCGACCTTTCCGTTGCCCTCACGGACGACGGAGAGGAAGTTCTCGATCAGCGGCGAGACAGCGCGCTCCTCGAGATCGGGGTCGAGGATGACCATCACTTCGTAGTGACGCATGTGGAACCCACCTCCTTTGGACTCAGCGGCCACGGTCGTTCCGTGGCAGGAGGGTCGTGATGCGTGCGCACGGCATCCGCAGAGCAGACACCGCGCAGACCGTACAGACTACCTGCTCGACTCCTTCCGGTTGAAATCCGGCAGGGGGAGGCCACAATCTGTATCCATCGGGTGTGCTCGGTGCTATGCCTTCGGCCCCCGCCGGAGACAGCCCGCAGCACCGCTCTGCTTCAGCCAGGAGGTGCCTTCCGATGGCACAGGCAATGCGGCCCCAGTCCTCGCCCCAGTCCCCGCCCCCGTCGATCTCCCTCTTGTCCACCGACGGCAAGCCCCACCCGCTGCAGGACACCCTGATGGCGGCCACCTTGATCCTCGGAGCCGTGGCGTTCGTCACGGCGTTCTTCCACAACCTGCACCTGCTCACCACGTGGGCCGGACTGATCGGGATCCTGACCGGCGCGTACGGACAGTTCGTCTCCGTCACGACACGCGAGCGCTTCGCGCTGATCATCGGCCTTGGCGCGTCTGCCATCGGCTTCTTCCTCGGCATGTTCCACGGCGGCCTTTTCGGCGGCTGACCGGGCTGACCGGGGTACCTCCGCGACGGGGCACCGGCCGCAGCGCGGCCCGGGCCCCGGCCCGTCCCCCAGATGGGTGGCGCCCCTGTCGCAGTAGGCTTCGCGCCATAGCCAGCGAAGTCGCCGGAGGAGCACCCCGCATGAGCCTGTCCCTGAGGACCATCAGCCGAGAGCAGCATCTGGCCTACCTCCAGAGCCTGCCGTCGGCTAGCCACTGCCAGGTCCCGGCATGGGCCGACGTCAAGAACGAATGGCGTTCGGAGAACCTCGGCTGGTTCGACAAGTCCGGCGAACTCGTCGGTGCCGCACTGGTGCTGTACCGGCAGCTGCCCAAGGTGAAGCGATACCTCGCGTACCTGCCAGAGGGCCCGGTCATCAACTGGTACGCCCCGAACCTGGAGGAGTGGCTCCAGCCGATGCTGGCGCACCTGAAGAACCAGGGCGCCTTCACCGTGAAGATGGGCCCGCCCGTCGTCATCCGCCGCTGGAACTCCACCGCCATCAAGGCCGGCATCCAGGACCCGGAAGTCAAGCGCCTGCGCGACGTGGAGGCCTCGCACATCGAGCCCCGCGCCTTCGAGGTCTCCGACAAGCTGCGCCGCATGGGCTGGCAGCAGGCCGAGGACGGCGGCGCCGGATTCGGCGACGTCCAGCCCCGCTACGTCTTCCAGGTGCCGCTGGCCAACCGCTCGCTGGACGATGTCCTCAAGGGCTTCAACCAGCTGTGGCGCCGCAACATCAAGAAGGCCGAGAAGGCCGGCGTCGAGGTCGTCCAGGGCGGCTACGAGGACCTGCCGACCTGGCAGCACCTGTACGAGATCACGGCCGAGCGCGACAAGTTCCGCCCGCGCCCGCTCAGCTACTTCCAGCGCCAGTGGACGGCCCTCAACTCCGAGGACCCCAACCGGATGCGGCTGTACATCGCCAAGCACGAGGGGGAGCCGCTGGCAGCCGCCACGATGCTCACCGTCGGCCAGCACGTCTGGTACTCGTACGGCGCCTCCGCCAACCACAAGCGCGAGGTACGTCCCTCGAACGCGATGCAGTGGCGGATGCTGCGCGACTCCTACGCGCTCGGTGCCAGCGTCTACGACCTGCGCGGTATCTCTGACACGCTGGACGAGAACGACCACCTGTTCGGCCTGATCCAGTTCAAGGTCGGCACGGGCGGCGAAGCCGTCGAGTACGTCGGCGAGTGGGACTTCCCGCTCAACAAGGTGCTGCACAAGGCGCTCGACATGTATATGTCGCGTCGCTGACCCCACCCCTCACCCCCACCCACCCACGCACCGCTGCATCCCGCAGCCATTCAGGAGAGGTTCCGGACGGGCATGGCGCTCACGCTCTACGTCGACACCGCGCGCTGGCGTGCGCACCAGAAGCAGATCCAGGACCAGTTCCCCGGGATGATCCCGGTCTGCAAGGGCAACGGCTACGGCTTCGGCCACGAGCGGCTGTGCGAGGAGGCGACCCGGCTGGGCGCCGACGTCCTGGCCGTCGGGACCACGTACGAGGCCGCCAGCATCAAGGACTTCTTCGGCGGCGACCTGCTCGTCCTGACCCCGTTCCGGCGGGGCGAGGAGCCGGTGCCGCTGCCCGACCGGGTCATCCGATCGGTGTCCTCGCTGGACGGGGTCCGCGGCCTGGTCGGTGCCCGCGTGGTCATCGAGTGCATGAGCTCGATGCGCCGCCACGGCATCTCCGAGCAGGACCTGGGACAGCTGCACGCGGCGATCGAGGACGTCCGGCTGGAGGGCTTCGCCCTGCACCTGCCGCTGGACCGCCCCGACGGCTCGGACGCCGTCGAGGAGGTCATCGGCTGGATGGACCGGCTGCGCGCGGCCCGGCTGCCGCTGCACACCATGTTCGTCAGCCACCTGCGGGCCGAGGAGCTGGCGCGGCTTCAGCAGCAGTTCCCGCAGACCCGCTTCCGCGCCCGCATCGGCACGCGCCTGTGGCTGGGCGACCACGACGCGACCGAGTACCGCGGCGCGGTCCTCGACGTCACGCGCGTGGCCAAGGGCGACCGCTTCGGCTACCGCCAGCAGAAGGCCGCGTCCGACGGCTGGCTGGTCGTCGTGGCCGGCGGAACCTCGCACGGCGTGGGCCTGGAGGCCCCCAAGGCCCTCCACGGCGTGATGCCGCGTGCCAAGGGCGTCGCCCGGGCGGGCCTGGCCACGGTCAACCGGAACCTGTCGCCGTTCGTGTGGGCGGGCAAGCAGCGCTGGTTCGCGGAGCCGCCGCACATGCAGGTGTCGATCCTGTTCGTGCCGTCGGACGCGACCGAGCCGAAGGTCGGCGACGAGCTCGTGGCGCACCTGCGCCACACCACCACGCAGTTCGACCGGGTGCTCGACGCCTGACAGCCGTGTGCCGGTCCAGGGCCGGCACACGGGGTCAGTCCTCGGGGTGCGTGCCCCAGTCGACCCGCTGTCCGTCCGAGGGCGTCGCGTACCGCGGCGCCCTCGCCGCGTCCGACAGCACGAACACGTCCCGGGCACCGTCCAGGACCCCGCCGGAGGGGTCGTCCGAGCCGTCCCGGCGCACGACGTCCCGTTCGGGCATCAGGATGTCGCGGACGATGACCGCGCACAGGTAGAGGGTGCCCAGCAGGTGGGCAGTGATCGCCAGCTGGTAGCCCTCCACGGGCAGGCCCTGGTGCTTGTCGCCGCTGCTCGTGTAGGCCAGGTAGAACCAGATCCCGAGGAAGTAGACGACCTCGGTGGCCTGCCAGATCAGGAAGTCCCGCCAGCGCGGCCGGGCCAGCGCCGCGAGCGGGATGAGCCACAGCACGTACTGCGGCGAGTAGACCTTGTTGCACAGGATGAAGGCGGCGACGACCAGGAAGGCCAGCTGCGCGAACCGGGGGCGCCGGGGCGCGGTCAGGGTCAGCAGGCCGATGGCCCCGCACAGCAGGAGCGTCAGCCCCGTGGCGTACGTGTTGGCGTCCTCCAGCGGGTTGCCCGAGCGCTGGGAGATCAGCAGCCACACGGAGCCGAAGTCGATGGGGCGCTCTTGGCTGAAGGTGTAGAACTTCGTCCAGCCGTCCCAGGCGAAGAGCATGACGGGCAGGTTCACCAGGAGCCACGCCCCGGCCGCGCCGAGGGCGGCGGCGCCGAAGGCCCGCCACTTCCCGGCCCGCCAGCAGAGCACGAACAGCACCCCGAGCAGCAGCACGGGATAGAGCTTCGCGGCGGTGGCCAGGCCGATGAAGACGCCGAAGAGCACCGTGCGGCCCCTGGACCACATGAGCATCCCGGCGGCGGTCAGGGCGATGGCCAGCAGGTCCCAGTTGATCGTCGCGGTGAGCGCGAAGGCCGGTGCGAGGGCGAAGAGCAGGGCGTCCCAGGGCCGGCGGCGGTGGGTCCGTGCGACGCACACCGCGATGACGGCCGCGCAGGCCATCAGCATGCCCGCGTTGACCATCCAGTACATCTGCTCGCGGTGCTGCATGGAGCCGCTGCCCGGGGTCAGCCAGGAGGCGATCTCCATGAACAGCCCGGTGAGGACGGGGTACTCCAGGTACTCCATGTCGCCGGGGAGCCGGTCGAAGTAGGGCGTCAGGTTGTCGGCGAAGCCGCGTACCGCGTAGAGGTGCGGGATGTCCGAGTAGCAGGCGTGGGTGTACTGCGAGCCGGCCCCGCGGAACCACGCCCAGTCGTAGCAGGGCAGCTTCTGCACCATGCCCAGCGCGAACATGCCGATGGCGATCAGGGCCACCACGCGCACCGGTCCCAGCCAGTGCCCTCCCAGCCGGGCGTAGCGGCCGAGCGGGCCGCCGATGAACTCACTGCCCGCCGCGGCGACCTCGTCCTGCTGCGTGGGCAGTACGGGGTGGTCCTCGTGCACCTTGGTCATGGGCTCATCCTGCCGTACCGGGCCGGACATGGGGGAAGGCCGTCGCACCCTGTGCGACGGCCTTCCCTTACTCGATCACTCGGGCACTCGGTCCGCGGTCAGTTGGCCGCCATGCCGGTCGGCCAACCCGTGGTGCCGCCCGGGCGACCGGGTCTTCCGGTGGGCGTCGGGGACGGTGATCCGCTGGCTCCGCCGTCGGCGCCTCCGATGACCCCGGAATTCGTTCCCCCGTTGTTGTTCCCGCCGGTGGTGTTCGGGTCGCAGTACAGCTCCCACGACGGCTTGCACGACGGCTTGCCGCCCTTGGACGGGGACGGGGACGGGGACGGGGAACTCGACGGAGACGGCGACGGAGACGTGGAAGGCACCACAGGGGCCGAGGGGGTGGGGGAGGGCGCGCCGGCCGAGTCGGCCACCACACCGATCTCCTCGGGCTCGGGGAACTGCTTGACCGGGGCGCCCTTGAGCGCCTCGCGCATGTACTCGGTCCAGATCACGGTCGGGATGTCACCACCGTGGATGGAGTCGGTGCCACCCACGCCGTTCATGGACATCAGCTTCTTGTCGGCCGAGTTCGGGTCGGTGCGGAAGAGGGTGACGGCGGTCGACAGCTCCGGGGTGTATCCGACGAACCACGCCGACTTGTTCTGGTCGGTGGTGCCGGTCTTGCCCGCGGCGGGCCGGCCCAGAGCCTTGGCCTTCTTGCCGGTGCCGTTCTCGACGACGTTCTCCAGGACCTTGGTGACGTTGTCCGCGACGGCGTTGTCCAGCGCCCGTTCGGCCTTGGGCGCCTCGAAGCCGGACAGCTTCTCGCCGTTCTTCATGACCTCGGTCACGGAGTAGGGCTCGTGGTGCGTGCCGGACCCGGCGAAGGTGGCGTACGAGTCGGCCATCCGGATGGCGCTGGGCGTCGAGGTACCCAGGGCGAAGGAGGCGTCGTCGCCGGGGCTCATCGTCTCCTTGAGGATGCCGGTGGACTTGGCCACGTCGCGGACCTTGGTGTGGCCCACGTCGAAGACGAGCTGCGCGAACGGCACGTTGATGGACTTCTCCATCGCCTCGTTGAGGGTGACGTAGCCGAAGGCGGCGGAGCTCTCGTTCTTCTGCCGGAACGGCTTGCCGGAGTTGTCCAGCAGGGGCTTGCCCTGACGGTTCTTGATCACCGTGAGGTCGTCGGCCATGTACTTGCTGTTGGCCGACAGTCCCTGGCCGTTCGAGTTCTGGGTGCCGTACTCCATCGCCGCCGCCAGGACGTACGGCTTCCAGGTCGAGCCGACCGGGACACCAGTGGTGTTGGCGTTGTTGCTGAAGTGCTTCTTGTCCATGCCGGCACCGCCGTACAGGGCGACGATCGCCCCGGTCTTCACATCGACGGAGGCGGCGCCGAACTGCACGAAGGTGTCCAGGTCGGGGCGCTTCTTCTCGTCGAGGAAGTCGTTGCGGGTGTCCTCGACGGACTTGACCAGGGCGTCGACCCTGGGCTTCTCGAAGGTGGTCTTGATCTGGTAGCCGCCTAGGGCCATCTGCTCCGGCGTGATGCCCTTGGTCTTCATCACGTACTGCTTGGCCGTCTCGACCAGGTAGCCGATCTGGCCGGACATGGCGCGGGCCTGCTCCGACTCGACCCGGGCGGGGAACTCCTTGTACGTGGCCCGCTCGGTCTTGTCCATCCGGCCCACCTCGACCTCGCGGTCGAGCACCCAGGCCCAGCGCTTCCGGGCACGGTCCTCGTTGAGGACGGGGGTGGCCGCGGACCCGATGCCGCCGTCGGGGTTGTACAGGTTGGGGCCCTTGAGCACCGAGGCCAGGAAGGCGCTCTCGGACGGGTTCAGGTCCTGGCAGTCCTTGCCGAAGTAGGCGCGGGCCGCGGCCTGGATCCCGTAAGCGTCGCGACCGTAGTACGCGGTGTTGAGGTAGCCCGCGAGGACCTTGTCCTTCTCCTCGGAGACACCCAGCTTTATCGCGATGAAGAGCTCGGTGACCTTCCGCTTGAGCGTCTGCTCGGAGTCCAGGTAGGTGTTCTTCACGTACTGCTGGGTGATGGTCGAGCCGCCCTGGGTGGAGCCGCCCGTGGCCATGTTGTAGACGGCCCGGGCGATGCCCATCGGGTCGACGCCCTTGTCCGTCTCGAAGGACTCGTTCTCCGCGGCGATCACGGCGTCCCTCATCGACCGGGGGATCTTGTCGATGGGCACGATCTGCCGGTTCATCGACCCGCCGGTCGCGACCATCTGCTCGCCGTTGGCCCAGTAGAAGACGTTGTTCTGCGCCTGGGCCGCTTTGTTCTCGTCGGGCTTGTTGACCATCGCGATGCCGATGCCGGCCCCGGCGATGATGACCGCGAAGAAGCCCAGGACCGTGCCGGAGACGAACTTCCAGGACGGTACGAAGCGCTTCCAGCCGTCCCTGTCGGACCGCGGGTAGTTGATGAGGCGCTTGTCCGGGCGGCCCGTGCCGCGAGCGGCTCTGCCCGAGCCCCTTCCGGGGCCCGCGGGCCCTCTCTGCGCGGACCGGCGGGTGTCGGCGCGGCTGCCCTGGGGGGGCCGCTCGGCATGGGGCCCACTGGGTGACGCCGTGGGGACGTCACGCCGGGCATCGGCGCCCCGGCCGGGGCGCGGCTGGGCGGCCCGGCGGGCCGAAGCTCGCCCGCCACCTTGGGGCTGCGGCGGTTTGCGGCGGTGCTCGCTCATCGAACGACTACTCCTCGGGCAGGCGAGTGGCCTGGAAGCGGCAAATGAATTCCGGTTCCCCCGGTGTCATGGCGCACAGACTACGCACGGTCAAAACCTAACCAGTGCCGAAGTTCACCCCAAAACGGGCAACTTGCCTGGCACGAATTCGCGATGTGACGCCGGTCACCATGTCACCCCTTGTCGCCGGACGCGCACCGTTCTATCGTCTGGATGTATCGAGTCGATACATCAGCTCGGTATAAAGACTCAGAGTCGGAAGAGAGGCAGGCGGATGAGCAGGCGCTCAGGCATCCTCGAATTCGCCGTCCTCGGCCTGCTTCGCGAATCCCCCATGCACGGGTACGAGCTGCGCAAGCGGCTCAACACCTCACTGGGAGTGTTCAGGGCCTTCAGCTACGGGACGCTCTACCCCTGCCTCAAGACGCTGGTCGCCAACGGCTGGTTGATCGAGGAGCCGGGCAACGCCCCGGAAGACGCGCTCGCCGCTTCACTCGCAGGGCGCCGCGCCAAGATCGTCTACCGGTTGACGGCCGCGGGTAAGGAGCATTTCGAAGAGCTCCTCTCCCACACCGGCCCCGACACCTGGGAGGACGAGTCCTTCGCCGCCCGCTTCGCCTTCTTCGGCCAGACCGAGCGAGACGTACGCATGCGGGTACTGGAGGGCCGCCGCAGCCGACTCGAGGAGCGCCTGGAGAAGATGCGCGCCTCACTGGTCCGCACGCGGGAACGCCTCGACGACTACACGCTTGAGCTGCAGCGGCACGGCATGGAGTCCGTGGAGCGCGAAGTGCGCTGGCTGAACGAGCTCATCGAGAGCGAGCGGGCTGGACGGGATCGCAGGCGACCCGGTCCGTCCGACGAAACTGCAAAATGAGGCCTGCATCTCGCAGACCTCGTCCGAGAACAAACAGGGAGCAACCGGAATGGGTTCGGTTCGCGTAGCCATCGTCGGCGTGGGCAACTGCGCCGCCTCGCTGGTGCAGGGCGTCGAGTACTACAAGGACGCCGACCCGGCGGCCAAGGTCCCCGGGCTGATGCACGTCCAGTTCGGCGACTACCACGTGCGTGACATCGAGTTCGTCGCCGCGTTCGACGTCGACGCGAAGAAGGTCGGCCTCGACCTTTCGGACGCCATCGGCGCCAGCGAGAACAACACCATCAAGATCTGCGACGTCCCGAACGCCGGCGTGACCGTGCAGCGCGGCCACACCTACGACGGCCTGGGCAAGTACTACCGCATGACCATCGAGGAGTCCGCCGAGGCTCCGGTCGACGTGGTCCAGATCCTCAAGGACCGCCAGGTCGACGTCCTGATCTGCTACCTGCCGGTCGGTTCCGAGGACGCGGCGAAGTTCTACGCCCAGTGCGCCATCGACGCCAAGGTCGCCTTCGTCAACGCCCTCCCGGTCTTCATCGCCGGCACCAAGGAGTGGGCCGACAAGTTCACCGAGGCCGGTGTCCCGATCGTCGGCGACGACATCAAGTCGCAGGTCGGCGCCACCATCACGCACCGCGTGATGGCGAAGCTGTTCGAGGACCGCGGTGTCCGTCTTGAGCGCACCATGCAGCTCAACGTCGGCGGCAACATGGACTTCAAGAACATGCTGGAGCGCGACCGCCTGGAGTCGAAGAAGATCTCCAAGACGCAGGCCGTCACCTCGCAGATCCCCGACCGTGAGCTCGGCGAGAAGAACGTCCACATCGGCCCGTCCGACTACGTCGCCTGGCTCGACGACCGCAAGTGGGCCTACGTCCGCCTTGAGGGCCGCGCCTTCGGCGATGTCCCGCTGAACCTCGAGTACAAGCTCGAGGTGTGGGACTCCCCGAACTCCGCCGGTGTCATCATCGACGCCCTGCGTGCCGCCAAGATCGCCAAGGACCGCGGTATCGGCGGCCCGATCCTGTCGGCGTCCAGCTACTTCATGAAGTCCCCGCCGGTGCAGTACTTCGACGACGAGGCCTACGCGAACGTCGAGAAGTTCATCAAGGGCGAGGTCGAGCGCTAGTCGAGCCCCCAAGGTCGTCGATGACACCTGGGCTTCGGCTGTTCTTCCGCGGAGGGTCCCCGGGCAATGTGCCCGGGGACCCTCCGCGTATGTGACCCTTGCCCTCATGCCTGTCGTACGTGATCTGCGCGTACTCCTGCGCCTGAGGGACTTCCGCAACCTGCTCGCCGTACGGCTGCTCTCCCAGGCCGCGGACGGCGTCTACCAGGTCGCGCTCGCCACCTACGTGGTCTTCTCACCGGAGAAGCAGACCTCGCCCGCGGCCATCGCCTCGGCCATGGCGGTCCTGCTGCTGCCGTATTCGGTGATCGGCCCCTTCGCCGGGGTGCTCCTCGACCGCTGGCGCCGCCGCCAGGTCTTCCTCTACGGCAACCTGCTGCGCGCGTTCCTCGCCTGCATCACCGGCATGCTGATCGTCGCGAACGTGCCCGACTGGCTGTTCTACGCCTCGGCACTGTCCGTGACCGCCGTCAACCGCTTCGTCCTGGCGGGGCTCTCCGCGTCCCTGCCCCACGTCGTCGGCCCCGGGCAGCTGGTCACCGCGAACGCACTGTTCCCCACCGCCGGAACCCTCGCCGCGACCGTCGGCGGAGGGCTGGCCTTCGTCGTCCGGCTGCTGGCCTCCGACTCCAACGCCGTCGTCGTCCTCCTCGGGGCCGGGCTGTACCTGTGCTCGGCCCTCGTGTCCCTGCGGCTGGCCGTCGGCCTGCTCGGGCCCGACCACCCTCCTGGCCGGCTCAACCCTTCGGTCGCCGAGGGGATCGCCCTCACCGTCCGGGGCATGGCCGAAGGCCTGCGGCACCTGGCCACCCGTCGGGAGGCCGTCCGGGCGCTCACCGCGATGACCATGATGCGGTTCTGCTACGGAGCGCTGTTCGTGATGCTGCTCACGCTCTGCCGCTTCTCCTGGTCGGACAACGAGTCGGACGGACTGGCTCTCCTGGGCGTCGCGGTCGGTGTCTCCGGGGCCGGGTTCTTCACGGCTGCCGTGATCACTCCCTCGCTCGTGGGCCGATTGGGACCGTTGGGCTGGATCACCGCCTGCTCAGCGGGAGCCGCGGTCCTGGTCCCGGCGCTCGGCCTGTTCTTCGCCCCCGGCCCGATGGTGATCGCCGCGTTCGTCCTCGGCCTCGCCACCCAGGGCGCCAAGATCTCCACCGACACGGTCGTCCAGTCCCGCGTGGACGACGACTACCGCGGCCGTGTCTTCTCCCTCTACGACGTGCTCTTCAACGTCGCCTTCGTCGGCGCCGCGGCGGTGGCCTCGCTCATGCTCCCGCCGGACGGGCGGTCCGCGGCCCTGATCCTCTCCGTGGCCGCCCTCTACGCAGCCACCGCTGCGCTGCTGGCACGGCAGAGCCGACGATTCACCGGGGGCGCCTCCAAGCGGTAGCCGCGGGCTCCGCCGCCCCATGCGTCCGGGTCGATGGGTCGATGTTTCACGTGAAACATCGACCCGGACGCCCTGCGTCAGGCCTGAGCGGCCCACCACTCCTTGAGCGCGGCGACAGCGGCATCGCGCCCCATCGGGCCGTTCTCCAGCCTCAGCTCCAGCAGGAACGCGTACGCCTTCCCGATCACCGGGCCGGGGCCGACCTCCAGCACCTGCATGATCTCGTTGCCGTCCAGGTCGGGCCGGATCGCGTCGAGCTCCTCCTGCTCCTGCAGCTGTGCGATGCGCTCCTCAAGCCCGTCGTAGGTACGGGAGAGGGCGTTGGCCTTGCGCTTGTTGCGCGTGGTGCAGTCGGACCGGGTCAGCTTGTGCAGGCGCTCCAGCAGCGGACCGGCGTCGCGGACGTAGCGCCGCACCGCGGAATCGGTCCACTCGCCGTCCCCGTAGCCGTGGAAGCGCAGGTGCAGCTCCACCAGCCGGGACACGTCCTTGATCATGTCGTTGGAGTACTTCAGAGCGGTCAGGCGCTTCTTGGTCATCTTCGCGCCCACCACCTCGTGGTGGTGGAAGGAGACCCTGCCGTCGCTCTCGAAGCGGCGGGTACGGGGCTTCCCGATGTCGTGCAGCAGTGCCGCGAGCCGCAGCACCAGGTCCGGCCCGTCCTCCTCCAGCGCGATCGCCTGCTCCAGCACGATCAGCGAATGGTCGTAGACGTCCTTGTGGCGGTGGTGCTCGTCACGCTCCAGCCGCAGCGCGGGCAGCTCGGGCAGGATCCGGTCGGCCAGCCCGGTGTCCACGAGCAGGCCCAGGCCCTTGCGCGGGTTCGCGGAGAGGATCAGCTTGTTCAGCTCGCCCTGCACCCGCTCTGCCGAGACGATCTCGATCCGGTCGGACATGGCCTTCATCGCCTCGACGACCTCGGGAGCGACCTCGAAGTCCAGCTGCGCGGCGAACCGCGCCGCCCGCAGCATGCGCAGCGGATCGTCGGAGAACGAGTCCTCCGGGGTCCCGGGGGTGCGCAGCACACCGGCGGCCAGGTCCTCCAGACCGCCGTGCGGGTCGATGAACCGCTGCTCCGGCAGGGCCAGCGCCATGGCGTTGACCGTGAAGTCGCGCCGGACCAGGTCTTCCTCGATCGAGTCGCCGTAGGAGACCTCGGGCTTGCGCGACGTGCGGTCGTAAGCCTCCGAGCGGTAGGTGGTCACCTCGATCTGGAAGTTCCGGTCGACGTCTCCGACACGGGCGTGCTTCTGCGCCCCGACGGTGCCGAAGGCGATGCCGACGTCCCACAGCGAGTCGGCCCACGGGCGGACGATCTTCAAAACGTCCTCGGGGCGGGCATCGGTGGTGAAGTCCAGGTCATTGCCGAGACGCCCGAGCAGCGCGTCGCGGACGGACCCGCCGACCAGGGCGAGGCGGAAGCCCGCCTCCTGGAAACGGCGGCCGAGCTCGTCGGCGACAGGGGCGACCCGCAGCAGTTCACTCACCGCCCGGCGCTGCACGTGATTCAGGGCACTGAGGTTGTCTTCGTTGGCGTTCGGCACAACAGAAAAGGGTACGTGCCCCGCCCGGCGCGGGCTTCCGCGTTTTCGGCGACCCCGGTACACGGCCGTCCCCGGGCTGCGCCGATCATGTGGAGCAAGGTGCGGCACTCGCGCACGGCGGTCCTCGTTACCATTCGTGGACGCACAGACGACGACCACTGACACTTCGAGGGACGGGCTAGCGCGTGGCCGAGGCGGCAGACATCCTGGGGGCCTCACCCGCCCCTGCCCGGCGCCGATGGCTGCGGCGCGCAGTCGTCCTGCTCGCCGGGACGCCGGTGATGGCCGCTCTCGTCTACTCTCCCGCCCCCAAGGCCCAGGCCGCGCAGGCGGCCTCCGTCGACATCCAGCTGACCTCGATGACCCCCGCCGCCCCGGTCAAGAGCGACACCCTGACCATCTCCGGCACCGTGGTCAACAACAGCTCCGAGACGATCAACGACGCCCACGTGGGCCTGCGGGTCGGCCCCCTCCTCGCGGACCGGTCCTCGATAGACGAGGCGGCGGAGCGCACCGGCTTCCGGGCCGGCACGGACCCCGGGGAGATCGACCCCGCCTACGCCGTGAAGATCGACTCGCTGCCCTCCAAGGTCGGCCGCCAGTTCAGCCTCACGGTCCCGGTGAACAAGCTGGACCTGGACAAGGACGGCGTCTACCAGCTCGGCGTCTCCCTGTCCGGCGTGACCGAGAGCCGCCCCTCCGAGCAGGTCCTCGGCATCAAGCGGACCTTCCTCCCCTGGCAGCCTGAGGCCGCCGCCAAGCGCTCCCAGCTCACGTACGTGTGGCCGCTGATCTCCACCACCCATGTGACCGCGGAGACCGGCTCGGACGAGACCCAGACCCCCGTGTTCCTCGACGACTCCCTCGCCGACGAGCTGAAGCCGGGCGGCCGTCTGGAACGGATGGTCGCGCTCGGCAAGGAACTGCCCATCACCTGGGTGATCGACCCCGACCTGCTGTACACGGTCGACGCGATGACCAAGGGCTACCGGGTCCGCGTCCCGGGCGGCAAGCCCGTACAGGGCAAGAACAAGGCCGTCGCCGAGCAGTGGCTGAGCTCCCTGGAAGCCGCCGTCCAGGGCAAGAAGGTCGTCGCCCTTCCCTTCGCCGACCCCGATCTGGCCTCCCTCGCCCACCACGGCAAGGACGTCTCGGGCACCCTGGGCCAGCTGCGGCCCGCCACCGACAAGGCGAAGCAGGCCGTCGAGACGGTCCTGCACGTCCCCGCGTCCACCGACTTCTCCTGGCCCCTGGACGGCGCGATCGACCCCTCGATCGTCAACGTCGCCACCTCGGCCGGCGCCCACAACATCCTCACCCGCAGCGACAGCCTCTCGGAGAGCGGAGCCCTCGGGTACACCCCCTCGGCCGCCCGCCCCATCGGCGCGGGCGCCACCGCCGTCGTCGCGGACGCGGAGCTCTCCACGGCGTTCGAGGGCGACATGCTGAACGCCGGGAACTCCACCCTCGCCGAGCAGCGGTTCCTCGCCCACACCCTCGCCCTGAACCTGCAGCACACCGACGAGCAGCGCAGCTTCGTCGTCGCCCCGCAGCGGATGCCCACCGCCAGCCAGGTGGAGACTATGGCCCGGGCCGTCCGCGCCCTCCAGGCGGGCCGCTGGACCCAGCCCGGGGACCTCGAAGCCGCAGCGGCCGCCAAGCCCGACCCCGCGGCCGCCACCCAGGTGCCGGGCGCCGGCCAGTACCCCGAGGCCCTGCGCAAGCAGGAGCTCGCCGTCACGGCCTTCGAGAAGGTCCGCACCACCCAGAACACCCTCGATCACTTCAAGGTGATCCTCGCCGCACCCGACCGCGTCGAGATCCCCTTCGGCAACACGACCAACCGGGAGATGTCCACCTCCTGGCGCGGCCACCCCGCCGAGGCCGACCTCTACCGGGACCAAGTCCAGAACTACCTGATCGGTCTCACCGAGAAGGTCAAGGTCATCCCGAAGTCCGACGCCACCCTGTCCGGACACAGCGCCACCATCCCGGTGAGCGTCCAGAACAGCCTCGTCCAGGACGTCCACAACCTCGTCCTGCGGGTGAAGTCCGCCAACCCCACCCGCCTGATGTTCGGCGACAAGGGCGAGGCGGAACAGCAGGTCACCGTCCAGGGCGACCACACCCAGACCGTCAAGTTCCCCGCCAACGCGACCGCGAGCGGCCCCGTCGAGGTCACCGCGCAGCTCTTCACCAAGGACGGCGCCCCTTACGGCAAGGAACGCAAGTTCACCGTGAATGCCACCGAGGTCACCCCCACTGTCATGCTCGTCATCGCCGGCGGTGTGCTCCTCCTGGTCCTCGCGGGCATCAAGATGTACGCGAGCCGCAAGCGCGTCGCGGCCCGCGCGGCCGCCGAGGAGAGCACGCAGCCGAGTGACGAGTCCCCGGACACCGGACCGCAAAGCACCGAGGGGTCCGGCACGAGTGAGACAGTGGACCGTTGAGCGATGCCGTGGCCGGTCGGCCTGGGGACGATGAGGTGGGGTTTCGATGAACGCGCCGTACGACGGTGACCGCGCGCAGGGCACTGGTGGGCCCGCGCCCTCCCAGGGCACTGCCCCGAGCACTCCGGTGCCCGGGCAGGTTCCCGCGCCCGCGCCCGCGCCGGACCACGACCCGTACGTCCAGGACGCCTACGACCACGACCCCTACCGGTCGCAGGACCTGTCCGCCCAGGACCCCGTCGCCGAGGTCCTCTACGACCGGGCCGCACACCCCCCGCCGCCGCCCGGTACCTACCAGGAGCCCGGCCCGCTCTACGCCGCCCCGACCGCGCCCTCCTACTCCCCCGACCCGCGCGTCTGGGCCCAGACCCCGCCGCCCGAGCCGGACGGGCCCTCCCGCCACCTGCCGTACGGCGACCACGCCACCACCACCGAGTTCGTCGGCGTGGACTCCCTCGTCACCAAGGCGGCGGACGCGCCGTCCGAACCCGACGCCTTCGCGCACCTCTACCGGGACCAGGAGGCGGCTCCCCGCACTCCCGCCGAGGACGCCCCCGTCGCCGCCCCGGCGCCGAGCAAGCCCGCCGGACGCGCGTCCAGCCTCCTGAAGTCCAGCGCGCTCATGGCCGCCGGCACGATCGTCTCCCGCATCACCGGATTCCTGCGCACCCTGGTCATCGCCGGCGCCATCGGCGTCGGCACGTTCAACGACACGTACCAGATCGCCAACACCCTGCCCACGATGATCTACGTGCTGGTCGGCGGCGGCGCCCTGAACGCCGTCTTCATCCCGCAGCTGGTCCGGGCCATGAAGAACGACGACGACGGGGGAGAGGCGTACGCCAACCGGCTGCTGACCCTCGTCGTGGTCCTCCTGGCCGCCATCACGACCATCTGCGTCCTCGCGGCACCGGTCTTCATCACGATGATGTCGCCGAAGATCGCCTCCGACCCCCAGCAGATGGACGTCGCGGTCGCCTTCGCCCGCTACTGCCTGCCCACGATGTTCTTCATGGGCGTCCACGTGGTCCTCGGTCAGATCCTCAACGCCCG
The DNA here is from genome assembly GCF_036203305.1 of Streptomyces sp. NBC_00190. Classification (GTDB taxonomy): domain Bacteria; phylum Actinomycetota; class Actinomycetes; order Streptomycetales; family Streptomycetaceae; genus Streptomyces. The sequence goes on from NZ_CP108131.1 coordinate 4,080,877, forward strand.
CGGCCGCTTCGGCGCGATGATGTGGACCCCGGTCCTCAACAACATCGTCGTCATCGCCACCTTCGGCGCGTTCATCTGGGCGTTCGGCGGCTTCACCACCTCCGGCGTCAACGCCACCACGGTCACCGCCGAGGGCGTCCGCCTGCTGGGCCTGGGCACCCTGCTGGGCCTCACCGTCCAGGCCCTGGCCATGCTCCCCTACCTGCGCGACGCGGGCTTCAGGCCGCGCCTGCGCTTCGACTGGAAGGGCCACGGACTCGGCAAGGCCGCCGGCCTGGCCAAGTGGACGTTCTTCTTCGTCCTCGCCAACCAGATCGGGCTCGTCGTCGTCACCCAGCTCGCCACCTGGGCCGGATCCGTCGCGGAGAAGCAGGGTCACCCCGGTACCGGCATCACCGCCTACAACTACGCGCTTCTGCTGTGGCAGATGCCGCAGGCCATCATCACCGTCTCCGTCATGACGGCCGTCCTGCCGCGCATCTCCCGCTCCGCCCACGACGGAGACGCCGCCGCCGTCCGCGACGACATCTCCTACGGGCTGCGCACCTCGGCCGTCGCGATCGTGCCCTGTGCCTTCGCGTTCCTCGCCCTCGGCGTCCCGATGGCCACCCTGCTCTACGCGGGCTCCGGCGCCGGCGCACAGAACATCGGCTACGTCCTGATGGCCTTCGGCCTCGGCCTCATCCCGTACTCGGTCCAGTACGTGGTCCTGCGCGGCTTCTACGCCTACGAGGACACCCGCACGCCCTTCTACAACACCGTCATCGTCGCCGCCGTCAACGCGGCGGTCTCAACAGCCTCCTTCTTCGTCCTCCCCGCCCGGTGGGCCGTCGTCGGCATGGCCGCCGCCTACGGCCTCGGCTACACCGTCGGAGTCGGCGTCGCCTGGCGCCGGCTGAAGACCCGCCTCGGCGGCGACCTCGACGGCGCCCACGTGATGCGCACCTACGCCCGCCTCACCGGCGCCTGCGTCCCGGCCGCCGCCGTGGGCGGCGCCGCCGCCTACGCGGTCACCCAGTGGCTGGGCAGCGGAGTCGTCGGCTCCGCCGCCGCCCTCGTGGCCGGCGGCATCGCCCTCGCGGCCGTGTTCCTCATCGCCGCCAAGCGGATGCGAATCGAAGAGCTCAACTCGATGGTCGGAATGGTCCGCGGACGTTTGGGGCGCTGATGCGCACAACCGTCGCCCCCCTTCGTGTGTCGTGCATAGCGTCGGACTGTGGGCACAATTGGCATGGCTTCGCAGACTGGCCAACAGCGTGCAACGGATGGGGAGGCGGGAACGACGGTGGCGGAACGTAGCACGGCCGCCGTCGACGTGGCCGACAACAGTGGCGACAAGCCGCTGGCCGCAGAAGCGGACAAGGCCACGGCCGACGGGGTGGACATCCAGAACGGACGAGCCGCGGACGGACCCATGCCCGAAAAGGACGGCGAACGCACGACCGCGGCCCCCGCGGCCGCACCCGAACTCCACAGCGGCCACAAGCTCGCCAGACGCTACCGGCTCGAAGAGTGCGTCACCCGTGTGGACGGATTCAGCAGCTGGCGCGCGATGGACGAGAAGCTGCGTCGGGCCGTGGGCGTGCACCTGATCCCCGCCGACCATCCGCGGGCCCGTTCCGTCCTGGCCGCAGCGCGCTCCTCCGCCCTGCTCGGCGACCCCCGGTTCGTCCAGGTGCTCGACGCCGTGGAGGAGAACGACCTCGTCTACGTCGTCCACGAGTGGCTGCCCGACGCCACCGAGCTCACCGCGCTCCTCGCCGCGGGCCCCCTGGAACCCCACGAGGCCTACCAGCTCGTCAGCCAGATCTCCCAGGCCATGGCCGCGGCACACCGCGAAGGCCTGGCCCACCTGCGCCTGACGCCGAGCGCGATACTGCGCACCTCCACGGGCCAGTACCGCATCCGCGGCCTCGCGGTGAACGCCGCCCTGCGCGGGATCACCAGCGAGACCCCCCAGCGTGCCGACACCGAGGCCATCGGCGCACTCCTGTACGCCGCCCTCACCCAGCGCTGGCCGTACGAGAGCGACGCCTACGGCCTCACCGGCCTACCCAAGGGCGTCGGCCTGATCGCCCCCGACCAGGTCCGCGCCGGTGTCCACCGGGGTCTGGGCGAGCTCGCGATGCGCGCCCTCGCCAACGACGGAGCCACCGCCTCCCGTCAGGAACCGGCCTGCACCACCCCCGAGGAGCTGGCCAAGGCCGTCGCCGCGATGCCCCGCATCCGGCCGCCGGAGCCCGCCTTCACCGCCCCGCCCGAGTACCAGCACACCACCTACCAGCAGGGCAGCTACGGCCGCCCCACGCCCCCCGGCGTACCCTCCTCGCAGACCGTCACCGTCGCTCCCCCGCCGCCCCCGCTGCAGAGCCGCACCGGCCGCGCCCTGAAGTGGGGCGTCGCCGCCCTGCTCATCGCCGCCCTCGGCCTCGGCAGCTGGCAGCTCGCGGACACCCTGCTGGGCCACGGCACCCAGAAGGGCAACAGCGGCACCACCAACAACAACACCAAGACGGGCCCGGACGACACCCCGAAGGAGCCGGAGCGTACCCCTCTGTCCATCAAGAAGGCCGAGGAGTACTACCCGGACGGCAAGCCTCAGAACATCGAGGGCGCCTCTAACAGCCACGACGGCGACCCGAACTCCTTCTGGCGGACCTACGCGTACACCGACGGGCCCGACCTGGGCGCCTACAAGGAGGGGGTGGGGCTCGTCTTCGACCTCGGCTCGGAGCAGGATGTGACCGCCGCCTCGATAGCGTTCAAGTTCAGCGGCGACCACACAACGGCGACGATCTACGCGGCACCCAACATGTCGCCGTCGACCCCGGTCAGCAGCCTGCAGAAGATCGCCACCGGGACCACCTCCGACAAGCAGCTCGACCTCGTCACGAAGACTCCGGTCAAGACGCGCTACGTGGTCCTGTGGCTCACCGCCATGCCGAAGTCCGGCGTCTCCGACTACAGCGGCGCCGGCTACAAGCAGGGCATCACGAACGTCTCGTTCTCTCGAACCTCATAGCGAAGGGGGGCTGCGAGAGCAAAGCTCTCGCAGCACGGCGCCAACCAGGAGGGGAATCATGAGGCCTGCGGCTGAGGACCCCGTCTCGGCACAGGACCAGGAACTCCTGGCGATGCACGTCGCCGGAGACCCCGACGCCTTCGGTGAGCTCGTGCGGCGGCACCGCGACCGGCTGTGGGCGGTGGCCTTGCGCACGCTCGGCGACCGGGAGGAGGCCGCCGACGCGGTGCAGGACGCCCTCGTCTCCGCCTACCGGGCCGCCCACACCTTCCGCGGAGATTCCGCCGTCACCACCTGGCTGCACCGCATCACCGTCAACGCCTGCCTGGACCGGGCCCGGAAAGCCGCCTCGCGCAGGACCGCCCCCCTCGACGACACGGACCGCCTGGAGCGCCTCCTGGAGCCCCATGAGTCCGCCGAGGCCCCCGCGGAGCGCCAGGACCTCCATCGCCAGCTCCTGGCCGCCCTCAGCACCCTCCCGGCCGAACAGCGGGCCGCACTCGTCCTCGTCGACATGCAGGGATACCCCGTCGCCGAAGCCGCCCGCATCCTTGACGTGCCCACCGGCACCGTGAAGAGCCGCTGCGCACGCGGCCGGGCGAAACTCCTGCCGATGCTCACTCATCTGCGCACGAATGCCGGGGATAACACCGCCACCGAGCGGGGAAGGAACCGGACGCCGGGCGCAGCCGTCCCACCAGCGGCAGACCCCAGGCACCCAGACCCAGACGCAGTGAAGGGCGGAGGTGGACGACCGTGACCCCCCCGGCAAGCACGACCGGCACGACCGGCGCCATTCGGCACCCGGACGTCTCGGAGATCTCCGACCTCACCGAAGGACTCCTCTCCCCGGCCCGCAGCGCCGAAGTCCGGCGCCACCTCGGCGACTGCGCCCTGTGCGCCGACGTCCGCGCCTCCCTGGACGAGATCCGCGCCCTCCTGGGCACCCTCCCGGGCCCCGCCCGGATGCCCGCCGACATCGCCGGCCGCATCGACGCGGCCCTCGCGGCCGAAGCCCTCCTCGACTCCACCACCCCCCAGGCCTCCGACGAGGACACTCGGCCCGCGTCCGCCGCCCGTCCCCGGCCGACCTCCCGCGATGTTTCACGTGAAACATCGCCCGCCGGCCACCCGAACGGCCCAAGCGGACCCGGGCGACGCCGCGCCCGCCGCCGAATCGCCGTCCTCACCGGCCTGGCCGGGGCCGCCGCCTGCGCGCTCGGGATCTTCCTGTTCGCCGACCTCTCCGGCCCGTCCTCCCACGACGCCACAGCCCGCCATGAAACAGCGACCTCCGCCGCCCAGCCCCCCACCGACAGTGCCTACACCGCCCAGGGCCTGCGCGGCAGCGTCGAGCAGCTCCTCGGCTCCGGGCAGGGCGCCAAGGCAGCCACCCAGGGGGAGCAGAACAACACCTACGGGTTGGAGAACACTCCGGCCCCCGGGATCGCCCCCAACGACCGCCAGGCGGCCTCCGTCCCCGCCTGTGTCCAACGCGCCACCGGCCGCCCGGAGACCCCGATCGCCGCCGAACGCGGCAGCTACCAGGGCACTCCCGCCTACCTGCTCGTCCTGCCGCACCCGGGCGACGCCTCCCTCGTCGACGCTTACCTCGTCGACACCGGCTGCGAGAACACCGCTCCGGCGACCCCTGGAAAACTCCTGCTGACGAACACCTATCCCCGTTAGCGACACGTAAGGCCGCACCGGGACAGGCAGGGAATGCATGCGCCGTAGGATCAGTTGGGTGGGGTGAGAGTCCGCACCGGCCCCCGGTAGGCAGCACGCAGTCCGCAGAAACGAGGAAGAAACCCGTGAGCGACGTCCGAACCGTGATCATCATCGGCTCCGGGCCGGCCGGTTACACCGCCGCCCTGTACACCGCACGCGCTTCGCTCAAGCCCCTGGTGTTCGAAGGTGCCGTCACCGCCGGTGGCGCCCTGATGAACACCACCGAGGTGGAGAACTTCCCGGGGTTCCAGGACGGCATCATGGGCCCGGACCTCATGGACAACATGCGTGGCCAGGCCGAGCGCTTCGGCGCCGAACTGGTCCCGGACGACATCGTGTCCGTGGACCTCACCGGGGAGATCAAGACCGTCACCGACACCGCCGGCACCGTCCACCGCGCCAAGGCCGTCATCGTCACCACCGGCTCCCAGCACCGCAAGCTCGGCCTCCCCAACGAGGACGCCCTCTCCGGCCGCGGCGTCTCCTGGTGCGCCACCTGCGACGGATTCTTCTTCAAGGACCACGACATCGCCGTCGTCGGCGGCGGCGACACCGCGATCGAGGAAGCCACCTTCCTCTCCCGGTTCGCCAAGTCCGTCACGATCGTCCACCGTCGCGACAGCCTGCGCGCGTCGAAGGCCATGCAGGACCGCGCCTTCGCCGACCCGAAGATCAAGTTCGCCTGGGACAGCGAGGTCGCCGAGATCCACGGCGAGCAGAAGCTCTCCGGTCTCACCCTCCGCAACACCAAGACCGGCGAGACCTCCGCGCTGCCCGTCACCGGCCTCTTCATCGCCGTCGGCCACGACCCGCGCACCGAACTGTTCAAGGACCAGCTGGACCTCGACGGCGAGGGCTACCTCAAGGTCGACGCCCCCTCCACCCGGACCAGCGTGACCGGCGTGTTCGGCGCCGGCGACGTCGTGGACCACACCTACCGTCAGGCGATCACCGCCGCGGGCACCGGTTGCTCCGCGGCCCTCGACGCCGAGCGCTTCCTCGCCGCCCTCGCGGACGCCGAGAAGGCTCACGCGGCCGTCTGACCCTCACACCAGCCCCACCCCACACCCCGCAGGAAGAAGAAGGAGGCCGCTGTGGCCGGCACCCTCAAGAACGTGACCGACGCTGACTTCGACGCCGAGGTCCTCAAGAGCGACAAGCCCGTACTGGTGGACTTCTGGGCCGCCTGGTGCGGACCTTGCCGCCAGATCGCGCCGTCCCTCGAGGCGATCGCCGCCGAGTACGGCGACCAGATCGAGATCGTCAAGCTCAACATCGACGAGAACCCGGCCACGGCCGCCAAGTACGGCGTCATGTCCATCCCGACGCTGAACGTCTACCAGGGCGGCGAGGTCGCCAAGACCATCGTCGGTGCCAAGCCGAAGGCCGCCATCCTGCGCGACCTCTCGGACTTCGTCGAGGTCAAGAGCGCCTGACGTCCAGGGGCCCCACCCAGCGGTAGCCAGGGAGGGTTTCACGTGAAACGGGGCCGCCCCCTGACAGGGGGCGGCCCCGTTTCACGTTCCCCGGTTCACAGGGGACGCAGCGCCGGCTCCTTGCGCGCAGCCCCCAGCAGCCGGTCCAGCGCCAGCTCCACGTCTTCCTTCCACGACAGCGTCGACCGCAGCTCCAGCCTCAACCGCGGATGCAACGGGTGGGGACGCACGGTCTTGAAGCCCACCGAGAGCAGATGGTCCGCCGGCAGGAGGCACGCCGGCCCTTCCCAACGCGCATCCCCGAACGCCTCGATGGCACGGAACCCCCGGCGCAGCAGGTCCTTCGCCACCGTCTGGACCATCACCCGCCCCAGCCCCTGCCCCTGGTACCCCGGCATGATCCAAGCGGTGATCAGCTGAACGGCATCCGGCGAGACCGGACTGGTCGGAAACGCCGTTGCCCTCGGTACGTACGCGGGCGGCGCGTACAGCACGAACCCGACCGGGACCTCGTCCACGTAGACCACACGGCCGCACGATCCCCACTCCAGGAGGACGGCGGAGATCCAGGCCTCTTTCTCCAGCGCCGGCGTACCCGCCTTCACGGCGGCCTCACCGCTGACCGGATCCAGCTCCCAGAACACACAGGACCGGCAACGACGGGGCAGGTCCTGGAGGTTGTCCAGCGTGAGCGGTACCAGCCGACGACCCATGGAGGCATCGTATCCACTGGCCCCCGCTCTTTCGACAGCAGCAACACGGCGAAGGGGCGGACCGCGACGGTGGGAACCGCCACGATCCGCCCCTCGGCGGCTGCGGGATCACTCCCCCGACAGCCCCTGCTCCAGAACGCGGCCCTCACCCGGCGCCAGCGTCCCCAGAATCCGCTCCAGATCCTCCATCGACGCGAACTCGACGGTGATCTTGCCCTTCTTCTGGCCCAGATCCACCTTCACCCGCGTCTCGAACCGGTCCGACAGCCGCGTCGCCAGCTCGCTGAGCGCCGGAGCTACCCGGGTACCCGCACGCGGGCCCTTCGGCTTCGCCACACTCGCCGGATCCGAATCCATCAGCTTGACGATCTCCTCGACCGCCCGCACCGACAGCCCCTCGGCCACGATCCGGTGCGCCAGCCGGTCCTGCTGCTCGGTGTCCTCCACCGACAGCAGCGCCCGCGCATGTCCCGCCGACAGCACTCCGGCCGCCACCCGACGCTGTACGGGAGCCGACAGGTTCAGCAGCCGCAGGGTATTCGTCACCTGCGGACGCGAGCGACCGATCCGGTCCGCCAGCTGGTCATGCGTGCAGTTGAAGTCCTGCAGCAGCTGGTCGTACGCCGCCGCCTCCTCCAGCGGGTTCAGCTGAGCCCGGTGCAGGTTCTCCAGCAGCGCGTCCAGCAGCAGCTTGTCGTCGTCCGTCGCCCGGATGATCGCCGGAATGTTCTCCAGACCGGCCTCCCGGCAGGCCCGCCAGCGCCGCTCACCCATGATCAGCTCATAGCGGCCGGGCGACGACTGCCGCACCACCACCGGCTGGAGCAGACCCACCTCCTGGATGGAGGTCACCAGCTCGGCGAGCGCGTCCTCGTCGAACACCTCGCGCGGCTGCCGCGGGTTCGGCGTGATCGCGTCCATCGGAAGCTCCGCGAACGTCGCTCCCGCCACCACATTGGTCTCCGGCGCCGCCGGCACCGGCTCCTCCACCGGCGCGACGACGGATGTTTCACGTGAAACATCCGCCTGCGTCAGCGAAGCCAGCTTCGCCGCCGCGATCCCACGCTCCGAGGTCAACACCGGCACCGCCGCCGGAGACGTCGACCCGGCAGCGATCACCGGCGGCGTCTTCTCCTGCGGCGCAGCGGGAATCAGCGCACCGAGCCCTCGTCCCAGACCTCTACGTCGCTCGCTCACTGGATCCCCTCCGCCGCACTCTGCGTGCTGTTCATGCCCGCGCCCAGATGGGCCTGCTGGGCGTCGTACTGCATCCCCACCCCTCGGAACGCGATCTCACGCGCCGCCTCCAGATAGGAGAGGGAACCACTGGACCCCGGATCGTACGTGAGTACCGTCTGCCCATAGCTCGGCGCCTCGGAAATACGCACCGATCGCGGAATGCTCGTCCGCAGCACCTCCTTGCCGAAGTGGCTGCGCACCTCCTCCGCCACCTGCGAGGCCAGCCGGGTCCTGCCGTCGTACATCGTCAGCAGGATCGTCGACACATGCAGCGTCGGGTTCAGATGGGCCCGCACCAGATCGACATTGCGCAGCAGCTGACCCAGACCCTCCAGCGCGTAGTACTCGCACTGGATCGGGATCAACACCTCCGCTCCGGCCACCAGGGCGTTCACCGTCAGCAGCCCGAGCGACGGAGGGCAGTCGATCAGGATGTAGTCGAGCGGCTGCTCGTACGCCTGGATCGCCCGCTGCAGCCTGCTCTCCCGGGCCACCAGCGACACCAGCTCGATCTCCGCACCTGCCAGGTCGATCGTGGCCGGAGCACAGAAGAGCCCCTCCACATCCGCCACGGGCTGGACGACCTCCAGCAGGGGGCGGCTGTCCACCAGCACGTCGTAGATCGACGGCACGTCCGCGTGGTGGTCGATACCCAGCGCCGTCGAGGCATTGCCCTGCGGGTCGAGGTCGACCACCAGGACCCGCGCCCCGTGCAGTGCCAGCGAGGCCGCCAGATTCACGGTCGTCGTGGTCTTACCCACGCCGCCCTTCTGGTTGGCGACCACGATGACCCGGGTCTGCTCCGGCCGGGGCAGACCCTGGCCGGCACGCCCCAGGGCCTCGACGGCCAGCTGGGCGGCTCGGCCGATGGGGGTGTCGTTGTCTACAAGGGGGGTCGATGTTTCACGTGAAACATCCTCGCCCGCCGATTCAGAGCGGGGACCGGGGACCGGGTCGGCCATCGGCCCCGCGAGGTTGGCGTCGGACCGCACGGTGTCACTCTCCTCGACATCAGGCTCGCGATGAACAGAGCCTGCCATGTCACCCGGGTCGCGAACCAGCGGGGCCCGTACTCCTGTGGATGAATCCACCGATGTGGACAACTCCGTCCCCCCTTCGTGCTTGCGGTGACGGGGGGACGCGGCCGCACGACCGCGGCTGATGATTCCGTGCAGCAGAGAGCGACGTTTCACGTGAAACACGATGCCGGGACGGAGTCACCAGGCCGCTACGACACTCCGAAATCCATACCTATAGGGCCCAACACACCCTAAATCTCCGCAGGAAACGCCGACTGTCGGCGCCTCAGCGGCGCCGACGTGTACGGCTGGTCCGCGCAGCCTTAGCCCGCTTGGCCGCGAACCTCACCCCACCGGGGCTCTCTCCGACCTCGACCCGCACCACTGTCGACAGCGGGTCCACCACGCCCTCGCCCACCTGCAGCACCGAGGTCTTCACCACACCGAGCTTCGTCAGTGCCGTCTTCGCCGACACCAGCTCCTCCTCGGCGGTATCGCCCTTGAGCGCCAGCATCTCTCCGTACGGACGCAGCAGGGGCACGCCCCAGCCGGCCAGCCGGTCCAGCGGAGCCACCGCGCGGGCCGTCACCACGTGCACCGGCTGCAGCTTGCCGAGAACCTCCTCGGCCCGACCGCGCACCACCGTGACGTGGTCCAGGCCCAGCAGCTCCACGACCTCCTGGAGGAAGGTCGTCCGCCGCAGTAGCGGCTCAAGCAGCGTGATCTTCAGATCCCGCCGCACCAGCGCCAGCGGGATTCCGGGCAGACCCGCACCCGAACCCACGTCGCACACGGTGACGCCCTGCGGCACCACCTCCGACAGCACGGCGCAGTTCAGCAGATGCCGCTCCCACAGCCGCGGAACCTCACGCGGCCCGATCAGGCCGCGCTTGACTCCCGCATCGGCCAGCAGCTCCGCGTACCGCACAGCTTCCGGGAAAAACTCACCGAACACCGCGCGCGCCTCTTCAGGCGCCGGGGGAAGCTCAGCTGCCTCCGTCACGGGGACCGTCCCTTCCGTACCGCATGGTTCTGAAGAACCACGTCTTCAAAATGGCGCGTCGTTCACATGCCAGGCTGACAAACATCGGCCCCGTCTGCGACACAGACGGGGCCGAACACTCGCACTACAGGTCAGGCCGGGAGCACAACGACGAAGCGCTGCGGCTCCTCGCCCTCGGACTCGCTCTTCAGACCCGCGGCCGCCACGGCGTCGTGGACGACCTTCCGCTCGAACGGGGTCATCGGGGCCAGCTTCAGCGGCTCGCCGGACGCCTTCACGTCCGCCGCCGCCTGAGCGCCCAGCGCCGCCAGCTCCTCACGCTTCTTCGCGCGGAACCCGGCGATGTCCAGCATCAGCCGGCTGCGGTCCCCGGTCTCCCGGTGCACGGCGAGGCGGGTCAGCTCCTGCAGAGCCTCCAGAACCTCACCGTCGCGGCCCACGAGCTTCTGCAGGTCGCGGCTGGCGGAGTCACTGACGATCGACACCGCGGCCCGGTCGGCCTCGACGTCCATGTCGATGTCGCCGTCGAGGTCGGCGATGTCCAGCAGACCCTCAAGGTAGTCGGCCGCGATCTCACCCTCCTGCTCGAGGCGGGTCAGGGTGTCGCCACTCTCAGCGGCGGCGGTGGTGGTGCCTTCCGTCACGGGAGGGACTCCTTCTTACTTCTTGGAGGGCTTGCTGGGGGGCGTCTGACGCTTCGACTTCGACTGCCGCTTGGGCTGCTGCCGCTTCGTGGCGACACCGCCGCTCGCCGCGTCCGCGTCGGCCGTGGCTTCAGAACTCTTGATCACCGAGCCGTCCGTCTGAGCGGCCATGCCCTGCTTGGTCAGCGCGGTGATGAACTTGCGCTCGTTGTCGTTGCGGTCTGGGCCCTTGGCCACGATCGCCGCGACGATCTTCTTCTTGCCCCGGCCCTTGACCTCACCGTGCGAGCTGACGTGCTTCAGCAGGCGCGTCAGGTACTGGTCCTGAGCCTTGCTGCCCGGCGTCGGGTTCTGGTTGATCACGTACATCTGCTGGCCCATGGTCCACAGGTTCGTGGTCAGCCAGTAGACGAGAACACCGACGGGGAAGTTGATGCCCATGACCGCGAAGATCACGGGGAAGATGTACATCAGCATCTTCTGCTGCTGCATGAACGGCGTCTTGACCGACAGGTCGACGTTCTTCTGCATCAGCTGACGCTGGGTGTAGAACTGCGACAGCGACATCAGGACGATCATGATGGCGGTGACGACACGCACATCGGTGATCGAGGCGCCCAGGGAAGCGGCCTTCTCGGCACTGTCAGTGAACTTCGCGGCCAGCGGCGCCCCGAAGATGTGCGCCTGACGCGCGCTCTCCAGCAGCGACTGGTTGATGACGCCGATGGTCTTCCCGTTGGCGATGGCCGACAGCACGCTGTAAAGCGCGAAGAAGAACGGGGACTGCGCCAGGATGGGAAGGCACGAGGAGAGCGGGTTGGTACCCGTCTCCTTGTACAGCTTCATCATCTCTTCGGACTGACGCTGCTTGTCGTTCTTGTAGCGCTCCTGGATCGCCTTCATCTTCGGCTGGAGCGCCTGCATACCGCGCGTCGCCTTGATCTGCTTCACGAAGAGCGGGATCAGGCAGATACGGATCAAGACCACCAGGGACACGATCGACAGGCCCCAGGCCCACCCGGTGTCCGGGCCGAAAATCGCGCCGTACAGCGAGTGGAACTGGACGATGACCCACGAGACGGGCGTGGTGATAAAGCTGAACAGATTGGCAATCGTGTCCACTAATCAGGCTCCTTGAGCATTGCGAGATCTACGCAACGCACTGCGCAGCTGCTCGTGCCAACGCGGGCGTTTACGGGGTGGGACATGGTCCACGCCACCGGGGGACCACGGATTGCACCGCAGGATCCGCCAGGCGGTCAGGACCGTCCCCTTGACCGCACCATGCCGGTCGATGGCCGTGTATCCGTAGTGCGAGCACGACGGGTAATAGCGGCACACCGGCCCGAGCAGCGGACTGATCGTCCACTGGTACAGCTTGATCAAAGCGAGCAGCGGGTACTTCATCGAGCCACGCCTCCCAGGAGCCGCACCAGAGCGGCATCCAGGTCCCGGGCCAGCTCGTCGGGGCCGGCATCACCCGCTCCGGGCAACGCACGTACCACCACCAGGCTACCGGCGGGCAGCTGAGACAGCCGCTCCCGGACCAGATGGCGCAGACGGCGCTTCACCCGGTTACGTATGACGGCGTTGCCGACAGCCTTGCTGACGACGAAACCCGCACGCGTCGAGGGATCGATCTCCCCCGGCTCGTGCGGGTCCGTTGCACCGCTTGTACGTAGGTGGACGACGAGGAGTGGGCGACCGGCCCGACGTCCTCGACGTACCGCGCTCGCGAAGTCCTCGCGCCGCCTCAGCCGATTTTCGGGAGACAGCACGACGTCACGACCTGCGTGCTTGTTACGCGGAAAGGGCGGCGCGGCCCTTGCCACGACGGTTCGCGAGGATCGCGCGACCGGCACGGGTACGCATCCGCAGGCGGAAGCCGTGGGTCTTGGCGCGACGGCGGTTGTTCGGCTGGAAGGTGCGCTTGCTCACTCGGGGGCTCCAGAGAATGAATCGTTGTGGCGGGACATCGCCTGGCTGTCACCGTGCGCCCACGAGGAAACTCGCGTGTTCGCCCGAGTGGCACCGCTAAACGATCACTAACAGTGATCTTCGCCCATCGGTAGGCAGGCGGCAGCAGCCATCGACAACTCGACCTCGTTACGGTACGCGCGGCTACGCCATCCGGTCAAACCGAGGCGATGCTGCCCCACACTGTGCACAGGCTGTGGACAACGACTTGAACCGTACCCGCTGGCCTGACTACCGTTGTCTGATCCCGGATTTTTCGTCCCGACCGTCCCAAAGAACCACACATTCGTGGGACCCCTGTGAGAGAGCGTGCTCTGTGGCTGACGTACCTGCCGATCTTGCCGCAGTGTGGCCAAGGGTGCTCGAAAAGCTCCTCGGGGAGGGACAGCCGGGGATCGAGCCCAAGGACAAGCAGTGGGTCGAGCGGTGCCAGCCCCTGGCACTCGTCGCCGACACCGCACTGCTGGCCGTCCCCAACGAGTGGGGCAAGCGGGTCCTCGAAGGCCGCCTCGCCCCGCTGATCAGTGATGCCCTCAGCCGGGAATGCGGCCGCCCCATCCGGATCGCCATCACCGTGGACGACTCCGCCGGCGAGCCCGCGCCCCCCGCCCCGCCCGTCCAGCAGCCGGGCGGGTACGAGCCGTACGCCGGCCAGCGCCCCGGCGGAGGCCCCGACGATCAGCTCCCCACCGCCCGCCCCGCCTACCCGGACTACCAGCAGCAGCGCCCCGAGCCCGGCGCCTGGCCCCGGGGCGGTCAGCAGGACGACTACGGCTGGCAGCAGCCCCGCCTCGGCGGATTCCCCGAGCGCGACCCGTACGCCTCCCCGCAGCCGGGCTACCTCCAGCAGCCCGAGCCCTCCGGCTACGACCAGGGCTCCTACGAGCAGCAGCAGTACGAGCAGTCCCCGTACGACTCCCAGCAGCACCAGCCCCATCAGTACGAACAGCAGAAGTACGAACAGCCCGCGCCCCGCCAGGCTCCCGGCCGGCCCTCCCCGGCCCCGGCCCCGTCCGGCGGTTCCTCCTCGGGCCCGCTCGAACCGACCGCCCGGCTGAACCCCAAGTACCTCTTCGACACCTTCGTCATCGGTGCCTCCAACCGCTTCGCGCACGCCGCCGCGGTGGCCGTCGCCGAGGCGCCCGCGAAGGCGTACAACCCCCTTTTCATCTATGGCGAGTCGGGTCTGGGCAAGACGCACCTGCTGCACGCCATCGGGCACTACGCGCGGAGCCTGTACCCCGGCACCCGCGTGCGGTACGTGAGCTCCGAGGAGTTCACCAACGAGTTCATCAACTCCATCCGCGACGGCAAGGGCGACGCGTTCCGCAAGCGCTACCGCGAGATGGACATCCTGCTCGTCGACGACATCCAGTTCCTCGCGAGCAAGGAGTCGACGCAGGAGGAGTTCTTCCACACCTTCAATACGCTCCACAACGCCAACAAGCAGATCGTCCTCTCCTCCGACCGGCCGCCCAAGCAGCTCGTCACCCTGGAGGACAGGCTCCGCAACCGCTTCGAGTGGGGCCTGATCACCGACGTCCAGCCGCCCGAGCTGGAGACCCGCATCGCCATCCTGCGCAAGAAGGCGGTCCAGGAGCAGCTCAACGCCCCGCCGGAGGTACTGGAGTTCATCGCCTCCCGCATCTCGCGCAACATCCGCGAGCTGGAGGGGGCGCTGATCCGGGTCACCGCCTTCGCGAGCCTCAACCGGCAGCCGGTCGACCTGGGCCTGACGGAGGACGTCCTCAAGAACCTGATCCCGGGCGGTGAGGACAGCGCACCGGAGATCACGGCCTCCGACATCATGGCGGCCACCGCCGACTACTTCGGGCTCACCGTGGACGACCTGTGCGGATCCTCGCGCAGCCGGGTCCTGGTGACCGCACGGCAGATCGCCATGTACCTGTGCCGGGAGCTCACGGACCTCTCCCTGCCCAAGATCGGGGCGCAGTTCGGCGGCCGCGACCACACCACCGTCATGCACGCGGACCGCAAGATCCGCGCTCTGATGGCCGAACGCCGCTCCATCTACAACCAGGTCACGGAGCTCACCAACCGCATCAAGAACGCCTGAGCCGACTGCCCCGGACCGCCGGGGAGAGTCACGCCAAGGCCCCTTCAAACGCATTCAGAGGGCGCTCCCGGACCACAACGGGGGCGCCCTTCTTCGTTCGCGCGCCCCTGGCCTGTTCGAATACGCCCCCTCCGGAGCAACTCATCCACAGATTGGGGGACTTTCTTCCGTCCACACCCTGGGGACGGGTTCCGTCGCCCACAATCTGTCCACAGGGGTGCCTCATGAGGCCCCATCAGGCCAGGTCAACGGGCTGTGGAATTGTGCGCAAGCTTCATCCACAGGCTGTGGACAGATTTTTCGTCCACAGCACTGTCCA
This sequence comes from Streptomyces sp. NBC_00190, assembly GCF_036203305.1. Taxonomy (GTDB): domain Bacteria; phylum Actinomycetota; class Actinomycetes; order Streptomycetales; family Streptomycetaceae; genus Streptomyces. The sequence goes on from NZ_CP108131.1 coordinate 4,096,057, forward strand.
CCACGTTGTCCACCGTCCGCCCACAGCTTCGCCGATCCTGTGCACAGGATCCGATGCCTTCTCCACACCCTTGTCCACTGTTCGGCAACGCACCACCCCATCTCACTGCCCCGAGTGAAAGCCGTCACACGCAGGTGGACGTTTGGGTTGTGGAGTACCGGGGGAAAGCTGGGGACACACCTGTGGAGTAGTCGGGGTCGCCTGGGGACGGCCTGTGCAGAAGTTTTCGTTCTCCACAGAGACACCGTGTTGTCCACCGGTGCCACCCACAGGCTGTGGGGATAAAAAACGGGGGGTGACCTGGGAAAACGGGGTTATCCACCGTTTCCACAGGCCCTACTACTACCCCCATAGAGAGTTAGGCCGGTTTCGGTTTTCAAGCAGGTCCTGTGCACAACTCGGTGGGCAGCCGTCCCAGGCACCTCGCTCCCGACTTGACCGCCAGCCGCACCGACTGTCGGCGCCGTACGTCAGACTGGTCCCCGGCATCGGTCGAGGCATCGACGAGCCGACGACGAAGGCCGGCAGACGAGCGAGCAACAGCAGGAGGCGGTTCCGGTGAAGATCCGGGTGGAGCGCGACGTACTCGCGGAGGCGGTGGCCTGGGCTGCCCGTAGCCTCCCGGCCCGGCCGCCGGTGCCCGTTCTCGCGGGCCTGCTGCTGAAGGCCGAGGAGGGCACGCTGTCCCTCTCCGGCTTCGACTACGAGGTCTCGGCCCGCGTGTCCGTCGAGGCGGACGTCGAGGAGGACGGCACCGTCCTGGTCTCCGGCCGGCTGCTCGCCGACATCTGCCGGGCCCTCCCCAACCGCCCGGTGGAGATTTCCACAGAGGGTGTACGGGCGACCGTGGTCTGCGGCTCCTCGCGATTCACACTCCACACCCTGCCTGTGGAGGAGTACCCGGCGCTGCCGCAGATGCCGACCGCGACCGGCACCGTGCCCGGCGAGGTCTTCGCCTCCGCGGCCGCCCAGGTCGCCATCGCCGCCGGCCGTGACGACACGCTGCCCGTGCTGACCGGTGTCCGCATCGAGATCGAGGGCGACCGCGTCACCCTGGCCTCCACCGACCGCTACCGCTTCGCGGTCCGCGAGTTCCTGTGGAAGCCGGAGAACCCGGACGCCTCCGCCGTGGCCCTGGTGCCCGCGAAGACCCTCCTGGACACCGCCAAGTCCCTGACCAGCGGCGACACGGTCACTCTGGCGCTGTCGGGCTCCGGTGCCGGTGAGGGCCTGATCGGTTTCGAGGGCGCCGGCCGCCGCACCACCACCCGCCTCCTCGAAGGCGACCTGCCGAAGTACCGCACGCTCTTCCCGACGGAGTTCAACTCCATCGCCGTGATCGAGACCGCCCCGTTCGTCGAGGCCGTCAAGCGCGTGGCCCTGGTCGCCGAGCGCAACACCCCGGTGCGCCTGAGCTTCGAGCAGGGCGTGCTGATCCTGGAGGCCGGTTCCAGCGACGACGCACAGGCTGTGGAGCGCGTGGACGCCAAGCTGGAGGGCGACGACATCTCGATTGCCTTCAACCCGACCTTCCTGCTCGACGGACTGAGCGCGATCGACTCGCCCGCCGCGCAGCTCAGCTTCACCACGTCCACCAAGCCGGCGCTGCTCAGCGGCCGCCCGGCGGTCGACGCGGAGGCCGATGAGGCCTACAAGTACCTGATCATGCCGGTACGCCTCTCCGGCTGATTCTTCGCAGGTCAGGCCCGGTCTCGCACACCGCGAGACCGGGCCTGACCACGTTTGGAGCAGCCGGGTAGGGGCACCGCGCGCCCCGTGGAGCCGGGCAGCCGGGCAGCCCGGCCCGGCGTAGGCTCGGGGCCTGGGATGTCCTCCGGGCAAGCAGGGGGCCCCGGCAAAGACGGCCACAACGCTTAAGGAACCACCTGATGGAGCTTGGTCTCGTCGGTCTCGGCAAGATGGGCGGCAACATGCGCGAGCGCATCCGCCGCGCAGGCCACACCGTCATCGGATACGACCGCAACCCGGACCTCGCGGATGTCCACAGCCTGACGGAACTTGTGAACAGCCTGCCGGCCCCCCGCGTGGTGTGGGTGATGGTCCCGGCCGGCGAGGCCACCCAGTCCACCGTCGACGAGCTCGCCGAGCTGCTCTCGATCGGCGACATCGTCGTCGACGGCGGCAACTCCCGCTGGACCGACGACGAGAAGCACGCCGCGGAGCTGGCGGCCAAGGGCATCGGGTTCGTCGACTGCGGTGTCTCCGGCGGCGTGTGGGGCCTGGAGAACGGATACGCGCTGATGTACGGCGGCGAGAAGGACCACGTGGCACGGGTCCAGCCGATCTTCGACGCGCTGAAGCCCGAGGGCGACTTCGGCGCCGTGCACGCCGGCAAGGTCGGTGCGGGCCACTTCGCGAAGATGGTTCACAACGGCATCGAGTACGCCATGATGCAGGCCTACGCCGAGGGCTGGGAGCTCCTGGAGAAGGTGGACTCGGTGACCGACGTCCGCGAGGTCTTCCGCTCCTGGCAGGAAGGCACGGTCATCCGCTCCTGGCTGCTGGACCTGGCCGTGAACGCCCTCGACGAGGACGAGCACCTCGAACAGCTGCGCGGCTTCGCGCAGGACTCAGGCGAGGGCCGCTGGACGGTGGAGGCGGCGATCGACAACGCCGTCCCGCTGCCCGCGATCACCGCCTCGCTGTTCGCGCGGTTCGCGTCGCGCCAGGACGACTCCCCGCAGATGAAGATGATCGCCGCGCTGCGCAACCAGTTCGGCGGCCACGCGGTCGAGAAGGCGTAGCCGAGAAGGCTCCGTCGGGAAGAGACGACGGAGCAGAGAAGAGAACGGTGCAGCTCACAGTGGCTGCACAGCACCACGCAGAGCAGTAGGGAAGCCGGGGGAGGTCGGCGCCGTATGCATGTTTCGCATCTCTCGCTGGCCGACTTCCGCTCGTACGCCCGGGCCGAGGTTCCCCTCGACCCGGGCGTCACGGCTTTCGTGGGCCCCAACGGGCAGGGGAAGACCAACCTCGTCGAGGCCATCGGCTACCTGTCGACGCTGGGCAGTCACCGGGTCTCCTCGGACGCCCCGCTCGTACGGATGGGCGCGGACCGGGCGATCATCCGGGCGGCCGTCACCCAGGGCGAGCGCCAGCAGCTGGTCGAGCTGGAGCTGAACCCGGGGCGGGCGAACCGGGCCCGGATCAACCGGTCCTCGCAGGTCAGGCCGCGGGATGTGCTGGGGATCGTACGGACGGTGCTGTTCGCGCCGGAGGACCTGGCCCTGGTGAAGGGCGACCCCGGGGAGCGGCGCCGGTTCCTGGACGAGCTGGTCACGGCGCGTTCCCCGCGGATGGCGGCGGTCCGCTCCGACTACGAGCGGGTGCTCAAGCAGCGCAACACCCTGCTGAAGTCGGCGGCGATGGCGCGCCGGCACGGCGGGCGCTCCATGGACCTCTCCACCCTCGACGTGTGGGACCAGCACCTCGCGCGCGCGGGCGCGGAGCTGCTGGCGCAGCGGCTGGATCTGATCGCGACGCTGCTGCCGCTGGCGGACAAGGCGTACGAGCAGCTCGCGCCCGGCGGTGGCCCGCTGGGGCTGTCGTACAAGTCCTCCGCGGGCGAGCCGGTGGACAGCGGGGCGGCGCGCGGCCGTGAGGCGATATACGAGGTGCTGCTGGAGGCGCTGTCGCAGGTGCGCAAGCAGGAGATCGAGCGGGGTGTGACGCTGGTCGGTCCGCACCGCGACGATCTGCTGCTGCGGCTGGGGGAGCTGCCGGCGAAGGGGTACGCGAGCCACGGGGAGTCGTGGTCGTACGCGCTGGCCCTGCGGCTGGCCTCGTACGAGCTGCTGCGCTCGGAGGGTGCCGAGCCCGTGCTGATCCTGGACGACGTGTTCGCGGAGCTGGACGCGCGGCGCCGGGAGCGACTGGCGGAGCTGGTGGCGCCGGGTGAGCAGGTGCTGGTGACGGCGGCGGTGGACGATGACGTTCCGGGTGTGCTGGTGGGGGCGCGGTTCGGGGTGTCCGGCGGTGAGGTGACCCGGCTGTGAGCGATCAGGGCGGTCAGGGCAAGGAGCCCCGTAAGGCGCCGGAGCCCTCCGGTGTGGATCTGGCGCGGCAGGCGCTCGCCGCGGCGCGGGAGCAGGCGCGGGCCCGGGGCAACGCGGCGGGCGGGAAGAAGCGCCAGCAGGGTCCGGGGCTGCGCTCGGGGGCCCGTGCGGACGGCCGGGACCCGATGCCCTTGATGGCGGCGCTGGACCGGTTGCGCACGGAGCGCGGCTGGGAGATGCCGATGGCGGTGGCGGGTGTGATGGAGCGCTGGCCGGAGATCGTCGGCCCGGAGATCGCGGCGCACTGTGAACCGGAGCGGTACGAGGACCGTGAGCTCGTCGTGCGGTGCGATTCCTCGGCGTGGGCGGCGCAGCTGAAGCTGCTCGCTCCGCAGCTGGTGGCGCGGCTGAACGCGGACCTCGGGCAGGGCACCGTACGGCTGATCAAGGTGCAGGGGCCGGGCGGGCGGCCGAAGCGGTACGGGCCGTGGCGGGCGCCGGGGAGCACGGGTCCGGGGGACACCTACGGGTGAGGGCGGCGTCGGCGCGGGTGGTGTCCCTCACGGTAGTGGGAGGTTGACAGGCCGAAGCGCTGGGTGCCCGCGTGAGCCTCTTTGAGCCCCTTCCCGGATATGGGGAGTCGGAAGGTAGAGGTTCAGGGCGGCACATGCGGACTCAGGTACCGGCAAACCCCCATTCATGTCGGTGGTACCGGTAGACTGGAGCCAATCCCGCCCATTCGCGGGATCACGCAGACAACGCAGATCGACGCGGCCGCTCCTCCGGCGCACTCGCTGGTCCGGAGTACGGGCTGCGCTGTGCCAGAGAGGGCGCTTCGTGGCCGATTCCGGCGACTCCAACGAGAAGAATTACGACGCCAGTGCGATCCAGGTCCTCGAGGGCCTGGACGCGGTCCGCAAGCGGCCAGGCATGTACATCGGCTCGACCGGCGAGCGCGGCCTGCACCACCTGGTCCAGGAAGTCGTCGACAACTCCGTCGACGAGGCGATGGCCGGTCACGCGGACACGATCGACGTGACGATCCTGGCCGACGGCGGCGTCAGGGTGGTGGACAACGGTCGCGGTATCCCGGTCGGCATCGTTCCGTCCGAGGGGAAGCCGGCCGTCGAGGTCGTCCTGACGGTCCTGCACGCGGGCGGCAAGTTCGGCGGTGGCGGTTACGCCGTCTCCGGCGGTCTGCACGGCGTCGGTGTGTCCGTCGTGAACGCCCTTTCGACCAAGGTCGCGGTCGAGGTCAAGACGGACGGCCACCGCTGGACCCAGGACTACAAGCTGGGCGTGCCGACGGCTCCGCTGGCCAAGAACGAGGAGACGGAGGAGACCGGCACCTCGGTCACCTTCTGGGCCGACGGCGACATCTTCGAGACGACCGACTACTCCTTCGAGACGCTGTCGCGGCGCTTCCAGGAGATGGCCTTCCTGAACAAGGGCCTGACCCTGTCGCTGACCGATGAGCGCGAGTCGGCGAAGGCCACGGTCGGCGCCGACGACCCGGACGCGGAGGCGGCCGAGCCCGCGGCGCGCACGGTGAAGTACCACTACGAGGGCGGCATCGTCGACTTCGTGACGTACCTGAACTCGCGCAAGGGCGAGCTCATCCACCCGACCGTCATCGACGTCGAGGCCGAGGACAAGGAGCGCATGCTCTCGGTCGAGATCGCGATGCAGTGGAACTCGCAGTACACGGAGGGTGTGTACTCCTTCGCGAACACGATCCACACGCACGAGGGCGGTACGCACGAGGAGGGCTTCCGTGCGGCTCTGACGGGTCTGGTGAACCGTTACGCGCGCGACAAGAAGCTGCTGCGCGAGAAGGACGACAACCTCGCCGGCGAGGACATCCGCGAGGGTCTGACGGCGATCATCTCGATCAAGCTGGGCGAGCCGCAGTTCGAGGGCCAGACGAAGACCAAGCTGGGCAACACGGAGGCGAAGACCTTCGTGCAGAAGGTCGTGCACGAGCACCTCAACGACTGGTTCGACCGGAACCCGGTCGAGGCCGCGGACATCATCCGCAAGTCGATCCAGGCGGCCACGGCGCGCGTCGCGGCCCGCAAGGCCCGTGACCTGACGCGTCGCAAGGGTCTGCTGGAGAGCGCCTCGCTGCCGGGCAAGCTGTCGGACTGCCAGTCGAACGACCCGACGCAGTGCGAGATCTTCATCGTCGAGGGTGACTCGGCCGGCGGCTCCGCGAAGTCCGGCCGCAACCCGATGTACCAGGCCATCCTGCCGATCCGCGGCAAGATCCTGAACGTCGAGAAGGCCCGGATCGACAAGATCCTCCAGAACACCGAGGTCCAGGCGCTGATCAGCGCCTTCGGTACCGGTGTGCACGAGGACTTCGACATCGAGAAGCTCCGCTATCACAAGATCATCCTGATGGCGGACGCCGACGTCGACGGCCAGCACATCAACACCCTGCTGCTGACCTTCCTGTTCCGCTTCATGCGGCCGCTGGTCGAGGCCGGTCACGTGTACCTGTCCCGTCCGCCGCTCTACAAGATCAAGTGGGGCCGCGACGACTTCGAGTACGCGTACTCGGACCGCGAGCGCGACGCCCTGGTGGAGCTCGGCAAGCAGAACGGCAAGCGGATCAAGGAAGACTCGATCCAGCGCTTCAAGGGTCTGGGCGAGATGAACGCCGAGGAACTGCGCGTCACCACCATGGACGTGGACCACCGCGTGCTCGGCCAGGTCACCCTGGACGACGCGGCCCAGGCCGACGACCTGTTCTCGGTGCTGATGGGTGAGGACGTCGAGGCGCGGCGCTCCTTCATCCAGCGCAACGCCAAGGACGTTCGGTTCCTCGACATCTGAGTCGGCTCAGCTGACTGCCTGAAAGGACTTCTGACCAGCAATGGCCGACGAAACCACCCCCACCGCAGAGAACCCCGCGGAGGAGCAGCCCGTGCTGCGCATCGAGCCCGTCGGGCTCGAGACGGAGATGCAGCGCTCCTACCTCGACTACGCGATGTCCGTCATCGTCTCGCGCGCCCTGCCGGACGTGCGTGACGGCCTCAAGCCGGTGCACCGCCGTGTGCTGTACGCGATGTACGACGGCGGCTACCGGCCGGAGAAGGGCTTCTACAAGTGCGCCCGCGTCGTCGGTGACGTCATGGGCACGTACCACCCGCACGGCGACTCCTCGATCTACGACGCCCTGGTCCGCCTGGCGCAGCCGTGGTCGATGCGCATGCCGCTGGTGGACTCGAACGGCAACTTCGGCTCCCCGGGCAACGACCCGGCGGCCGCGATGCGCTACACCGAGTGCAAGCTGATGCCGCTGGCCATGGAGATGCTCCGGGACATCGACGAGGAGACCGTCGACTTCACGGACAACTACGACGGCCGCAACCAGGAGCCCACCGTCCTGCCGGCGCGGTTCCCCAACCTGCTCATCAACGGCTCGGCCGGTATCGCTGTCGGCATGGCGACCAACATCCCGCCGCACAACCTCCGCGAGGTCGCGGCGGGCGCGCAGTGGGCGCTGGAGCACCCGGACGCCTCGCACGAGGAGCTGCTCGACGCGCTCCTGGAGCGCATCAAGGGCCCCGACTTCCCGACCGGCGCCCTGGTCGTCGGCCGCAAGGGCATCGAGGAGGCGTACCGGACCGGTCGCGGCTCCATCACGATGCGCGCGGTGGTCGCGGTCGAGGAGATCCAGAACCGCCAGTGCCTGGTGGTCACGGAGCTTCCGTACCAGACCAACCCCGACAACCTCGCGCAGAAGATCGCGGACCTGGTGAAGGACGGCAAGGTCGGCGGCATCGCCGACGTCCGTGACGAGACCTCGTCGCGGACCGGCCAGCGCCTGGTGATCGTCCTCAAGCGCGACGCCGTCGCCAAGGTCGTGCTGAACAACCTGTACAAGCACACCGACCTGCAGACGAACTTCGGCGCGAACATGCTGGCGCTGGTGGACGGCGTGCCGCGCACGCTGTCGATCGACGCGTTCATCCGTCACTGGGTGCAGCACCAGATCGAGGTCATCGTCCGGCGGACGAAGTTCCGCCTGCGCAAGGCGGAGGAGCGGGCGCACATCCTGCGCGGCCTGCTCAAGGCGCTGGACGCCATCGACGAGGTCATCGCCCTCATCCGGCGCAGCAACACCGTCGAGATCGCGCGCGAGGGCCTGATGGGCCTGCTGGAGATCGACGAGATCCAGGCGAACGCGATCCTGGAGATGCAGCTGCGGCGCCTGGCGGCACTGGAGCGGCAGAAGATCGTCGCCGAGCACGACGAACTCCAGGCGAAGATCAACGAGTACAACGCGATCCTGGCCTCGCCGGAGAAGCAGCGCTCGATCGTCAGCGAGGAACTGGCGGCGATCGTCGAGAAGTTCGGCGACGACCGGCGTTCCAAGCTGGTGCCCTTCGACGGCGACATGTCCATGGAGGACCTGATCGCCGAAGAGGACATCGTCGTCACGATCACGCACGGCGGCTACGTCAAGCGCACCAAGACCGAGGACTACCGCTCGCAGAAGCGCGGCGGCAAGGGCGTGCGCGGTACGAAGCTGAAGCAGGACGACCTGGTCGACCACTTCTTCGTCTCCACCACGCACCACTGGCTGCTGTTCTTCACGAACAAGGGCCGGGTCTACCGGTCCAAGGCGTACGAGCTTCCGGACGCCGGCCGTGACGCGCGCGGGCAGCACGTGGCGAACCTGCTGGCCTTCCAGCCGGACGAGAAGATCGCGCAGATCCTCGCCATCCGCGACTACGAGGCGGCGCCGTACCTGATCCTGGCCACCAAGGGCGGCCTGGTGAAGAAGACGGCGCTGAAGGACTACGACTCGCCCCGTTCGGGCGGCGTCATCGCGATCAACCTCCGGGAGACGGGCGCCGACGGCGGCGACGGCACTGCCGACGAGCTGATCGGTGCGGAGCTGGTGTCCGCCGAGGACGACCTGCTGCTGATCAGCAAGAAGGCGCAGTCGATCCGCTTCACGGCGACCGACGACGCGCTGCGCCCGATGGGCCGCGCCACCTCGGGCGTGAAGGGCATGAGTTTCCGCGAGGGTGACGAACTGCTCTCCATGAGCGTTGTCCGGCCGGGTACGTTCGTCTTCACCGCGACCGACGGCGGCTACGCCAAGCGGACGCCGGTCGACGAGTACCGCGTCCAGGGTCGTGGCGGTCTGGGCATCAAGGCCGCGAAGATCGTGGAGGACCGCGGGTCGCTCGTCGGGGCGCTCGTGGTGGACGAGACGGACGAGATTCTCGCCATCACGCTCAGCGGTGGTGTGATTCGTACGCGAGTCAACGAAGTCAGGGAGACCGGCCGTGACACCATGGGCGTCCAGCTGATCAACCTGGGCAAGCGCGATGCCGTGGTGGGCATCGCCCGTAACGCCGAGGCCGGTCAGGAAGCTGACGAGGTCGAGGCCGACGAGATCGAGACCGCGGCAGCCGATGGACAGGCCGCCGAGGCCGCCGAGGGCACGCAGCCTTCGGCTGGGGAGCACGAGGAGTAAGTCGTGAGTGGAGCCACGGGCGCCGGACCGGCCGAGACTGGAGCGAATGGTGCCCGTGGCCCCGCCGCGGACTCCCAGGGTGGGGGCACCGCCACCGAAGGCAGAGGGAGCACTGTGACGGACACCCGAGGACCGCAGCCGCAGGCCGGCGCGGAAGCCGGTCAGGAACGGCCCGCACAGCCCTACCACCCGCCGCAGGCCTATTCGGCGCCCTCGGGCCCGGGTGCGCCGCGCGGCGGCGCGGCGGGCGCTGTGCAGCGCAAGCCGCGCACGGGGGCCCGGATGACGCCCAGGACGCGCAAGGCGCGGCTGCGGGTGGCCAAGGCCGACCCGTGGTCGGTGATGAAGGTCAGCTTCCTGCTGTCGATCGCGCTGGGCATCTGCACGATCGTGGCGGCGGTGGTGCTGTGGATGGTCATGGACGCCATGGGCGTCTTCTCGACCGTCGGCGGCACGATCAGCGAGGCGACCGGCTCGAACGAGAGCAACGGCTTCGACCTCCAGTCGTTCCTGTCGCTGCCGCGCGTTCTGATCTTCACATCGGTGATCGCGGTCATCGACGTGGTGCTGGCGACGGCTCTGGCGACGCTCGGCGCGTTCATCTACAACCTGTCGGCGGGGTTCGTCGGTGGTGTGGAGCTGACGCTCGCCGAGGACGAGTGACCTGCGCAGACGTTCTCGGGGCAGTGTCCGTGGGGGCTTCGCCCCGGGGATTTTGGACCTCCCGGGTCTGTGCGCTAACCTTCAGGAGTCAGCGCGCAGCGCGGATGGGGCTATAGCTCAGTTGGTTAGAGCGCATCCCTGATAAGGATGAGGCCACAGGTTCAAATCCTGTTAGCCCCACAGTGTCGAAGACCCTCAGGCCCATGGCCTGGGGGTCTTTGTCGTTGGGCCAGTTGGTGGGTCGGTAGGTCACCGATCGGTATCGGTCGGTGTGTATTGTTGGGCGCCAGAAGTCCCCTACGTCAACGAAAGACGAGGTCGCGCGGTGAAGAAGCTGCTCCTGGTCGCACTGGCCGCCATCGGCGGGCTCCTCGTGTACCGCCAGATCCAGGCGGACCGCGCCGAGCAGGACCTGTGGACGGAGGCAACTGACTCCGTGCCCTCTGGTTCCGGTGTGTGAGACCGAAAGCTGATCTCATGAAGCCCCGGCTGCCGCTGCGGCCGGGGCTTTGTGCTGTTCTGTGACAAAAAGTTACGTTATGCAAAGATTTGGCTTGCGCTAGCAAAGTCGGGGTGGGCGTGATGAGTCGGGTACGGACGGCGCTGCGGGCGGGAGCCGTGGTGGGGGCGGCGGCCCTGACCATGGCCGCGGGCGCGGCGGACGCCGCCCACGCGGACGGGACCGCCCCGCAGCCGGTCCCGGCGTACCGCGCGGCGGACGGTGCGAAGGCGGTCGAGGGCAAGACCTCCAGCGCGGACGCCCCGCTCCTGGAGGCCGGCAACTTCTACAAGGACACGCTCGCCCCCGGTGAGCGCCTCTACCGGCTCGTCCTGGAGAAGGACGAGTCCGATGTGTACGTCTCCGCCGTGCTCCGGCCCGCCCCGGGGGCCAAGGTCTCCTCCAGCGACGGCATCGAGGTGGAGATCATGACCACCGCCGGGCGTTCCTGCCCGGGCAGCACCGGCCGCGCGAGCTTCAACTACGACCCCGCCCCCGTCAGCGCCGCCGGTGTCCGGCGGGGGGCGGAGGACGAGGACTGCGCGCCGGCCGGCGTCTACTACGCGAAGGTCACCCGTACGTCGGCCAAGGGCTCCGACCAGAGCCCCTGGCCGCTCGAACTCCGGGTCCAGCGGGAACCCGGCCGCGGCGCGGGCGGCCCCACCGCCGCGCCCAGCGGCTGGCCCTCGGGGGCCCCGGCCCTGCCCGGCAGCGAGGCGGTGGCCCGCACCGGGGGCACCGGCTTCAACGACGCCCGCGCGCTGGGCGCCGGTGTGTGGCGCGACGAGATGCGGCCGGGACAGACCCGCTACTACCGGGTCCCGCTGGACTGGGGTCAGCAGCTGGGCCTCAGCGCCGAGCTCGCCGCCGCCAAGATGACCAAGCCGTACGGTTCCGCCTCGGGCGGGCTCGTCGTCTCCCTCTACACCCCTTACCGGAGCCTGATCTCCGACAAGGACACCTCGTACGACGGCAAGCAGGCCGGGATCACCCTGGAGAAGACGCCTCCCGTCGCCTACGAGAACCGCTTCGCCAGTGACCGGGCCGTTCAGTCCGTGCGCATCGCGGGCTGGTACTACGTCGCGGTGACGATGGGCGGAAAGGTCGCCGACTTCACCGAGGACGCGGTGCCCGTGCCGCTGACCCTGCGGATGGACGTGACCGGCACCCCGGTCAAGGCGCCCGCGTACAAGGAGGGCCTGGCCGTGGGCGGGTTCGGGGTCGGGGCCGAGGACCGGGCCGCGGCGAAGGCGGGGCTCACCGCCCCGGAAGCCGCCGACGCCGCGGGGAACCGCTCCGTGATGCGGGTGGTGGCGGGTGCCGGGTTCGGCGCCGGGACGCTGCTGCTGCTCGTGCTGGGCGGCTGGATCCTGCTCGCCCGCAGGGGCGCGCGTACTACAGCTGGGTGAGGGCCCAGATGCCGACGGCGAAGCAGAGCAGCGCCGCGGCGAGGATGCCGGCCGTCACCTTCCCCGGCGGCGGGGCGATCCCGCCGGCCCGGGCGGGCGGCGCGGCCGGGGTGTGCGCCACGGGCGGCTGGAGGTGGAAACTCCCGGTCTCCGCGGGACCCGCGTAGCCGCCGGGCACGGGGACGGTCTGGCTTCCGGTGCCGCGCGGATCGGGGCGGGTGGCCTCCGCCACAGTGGCCGACGCCGCGTACGGGGACGCGTAAGGGCCCGGGGCCGGGACGGCGTACGGGTTCGGGGTCGCGTACGGGTTCGGGGACGGCATCGGGTTCGGGGACGGCATCGGGATCGGGGACGGCGTCGGGATCGGGGACGGCGTCGGGATCGAGGCCGGTGTCCCGGTCGGGGTCCGAGGTCCGTCCGGCGGCGGTGCCGCGGCCGTCGTGGGTCCGTCCGGGGCCGCCGTCGGCTCCGGACCCTGGGGGCCGAAACCGGAGGGGAGCGGGCCGAGTTGGTCGAACACCTCCACCGGATCCTCGCCCGGCGCGGCCGGCGCGAGCAGCTCCAAGGCCTCGGCAAGGGCCTTGCGCGCCCCCGTGGCGGTCTTGAACCGGCTGTGGGGCTCCGGCTGCAGGAGACCGGCGATGACGTCCCACAGTGGCGCGGGGACGCCTTCCGGGGCGCCCGGGGTGCCATGGGCGAGGAAATGCTCCACCAGGGCCTGCGAGTCGGGCTTGCGCCCCTGGAGCAGGTACAGGGCGACCAGCCCGACGGCGAAGAGGTCGGCGGGGAAGTCGGGCTCGGCACCCAGCAGTTGCTCGGGGGCGAAGTAACCCGGTGTGCCGACGACGTAGTTCGTCTCGGTCAGCCGGGGCTCGCCCTTGCGCATGGAGATGCCGAAGTCGGACAGCCGCAGGTGCGGCCGCCCGGTTCCGGTGGCCTCCATCAGGATGTTGGCCGGTTTGATGTCGCGGTGCACGACGCCCTCCGCGTGCACCGCAGCCAGCCCCGACAGGAGCTGGTCGAGCAGGGTGCACACGAACCGCGGCGGGAGGGGACCGTAGTCCCCGATGACGTGGCCCAGGGAGCCGCCGCTGACCAGGTCCATCGTGAAGAGGACCTTGTCGTCGTCGGCCGCCCAGCTGGCGGGGGCCAGTACGTGCGGGTGATCGATGCGCAGGGCCTGCTCCCGTACGAACCTCAGGAGCGTGTGGGCGTCGCTCTGCAGGAGGACCTTCGCGGCGACGTACCGGCGGCGGCGGTGGTCCCAGGCGCGCCATACGGCGCCGGCGCCACCACGCCCGATCGGATCGATCAGTTCGTACCGACCGGCGAAAACCTCACCCATCGCTGTGCCCGTCCCCCGTCACCCGTAGTCCGCCGCCCTGCTCGTCAGTTCTGGTGGGCCTCGTAGTGGGCGACCGCGTCGGCGGTGCGGCCCGCGCCGTACACCCGGAGGAACTCTGCCAGTTCCGGGTGGCTGGGGGCGAGGCCGTCCGCCGCGTCGATGATGTCGCCGGCCGCGGAGACCGAGCGCAGCAGCGACTGGATCTCACGGACGACGCGCTTGACGGTGGGCGCGCCCGAACTGGTGGTGGTCTGACCGTTGTTGCTGAGGACGGAGCCTCCCTGGGTCTTCTTGATCTCGTCCATCCGGTCGGTGGCCTCCGCCGCACTGACGCTCCCGTCGGCCACCTGGCCGGCGAGATCCTGGAGCGCCTGGACGCGCTGCACCACGGCAGGGTTGCCGATCTTGGCGCGCTGGCCGCTCATCAGCTGGGACAGCATGGGCGCCGACAGTCCGAGGACGGCAGCGAGGCGGGCCTGGTTCAAGCCGAGGTCATCTATGAGCCGGCGGAAGAGCGCTCCCAGCGGCTCCCCGTACCAACTGCGCTGAAGCTCTCTGGCTCTGGCCGTGGCCTCTTGCTGAACAGCGTCCACTCTTACTTCTCCCCTACTTCGCTGGTGCGAACCTCGCGAGCATCTTACGGAGAGTGGTCGCACGGCGGGAGTCCCTATCATTTTGCGAGATGAGGGGGTACACCCGGTACTCTGTTCTGCGGAACACCCGCTCCCCGCACGGGGAGAGGCGTGTGCCGACCCATGGGGCCTTAGCTCAGTTGGTAGAGCGCTGCCTTTGCAAGGCAGATGTCAGGAGTTCGAATCTCCTAGGCTCCACATACAAGACCCTCCTTGACCTGCGGAAACGCGGTCAAGGAGGGTCTTTTTCGCGTCCGGGGCCGTGGCGGCGGCACGTCGGCCGGACAGGCCGCGGGGGTGTCTAGAGGTCGATCCAGTAGCGGTACTTGGGGCCGATCAAGGTCTCGCGGAGATCTTCGAGGACACCGCCGCCCCGCTCGATCGTGCGCACCGACGCGGTGTTGTCCGGGTCGCAGGTCAGCAGGACCCGGTCCATCCCCATCACGCGTGCCTCGTGGAGCACCGATTCCAGCGCCCAGCCGGCCAGCCCGCGCTGCCGTGCCGAGGGGCGCACGCTGTAGCCGATGTGGCCGCCCGCGTCGAGGAGGAAGGCGTTCAGGTGGTGGCGCAGGTCTATGGCTCCGAGATAGGTGTCGCCCTCGGCGATCCACCAGTACGTGGCGTGGACCCGGCCCTGCTCGACCGGCACCGTGCGGTCCGCGTACCCGTGCAGCCGCTCCACCCAGGCCGCGAATCCCCCGGGGCTGTCGACGTCGTCGTCGGAGCCGAGGCCGGCCCCGTCCATGTGGGCGTCGGATCCCCATTCCTCTCGGGCGGAGAGCCAGGAGGAGTGCAGGCGGGGAGTGGGCCGTATCAGCTCGGGCATGTTCCGGACGCTATCAGCCGGTCCGGAGCGAGCCCGGGCCCCACCGTTCGGCCGATGTTTCACGTGAAACAGCCGAGGCACCGGGGGGCAGGAGCGTGGCGGCCGGGTCCCCCGGACGGCCTTGCCGCAGGGCCGCCCGGCGCCCGGTGCCAGACAGTGGGGGAAGGCACCAAGCCCAGGGGGCATCACCACGCCGGAGGCGTACACACATGGGACTCTTCGACTTCCTGAAGTCCGACAAGAAGAAGGAACACGAGGCCGCCGAGAAGGCGAAGGAGCAGGTCCAGCAACAGGCTTCCGCGGCGACGGCACGTCCCGGGAGCCAGGCGGCCGACGCCGCGTCGGCCACCCGCGCGGCCGCCGAGCGCATGGCGGCCGCCGCGCCGCCGAAGCCCAAGCACGCCCCCGCGGCCCCGACCCCGGCCTCGGCCGCGCACAAGGCCGTTCCCGTCGCCCCCAACCCCGCCCCCATGCCGCCCGCGCCGGCTTCGGCCCCCACCGCGCCCGGCGCTCGGCACACCCCGACCCCCGCGTCGGCCGCGCACAAGGCCGTACCCGCGGCTCCCAAGCCGACACCCATGGCCAAGAAGCGCACGTACACCGTCAGGCCCGGCGACTCGCTCTCGGACATCGCCCGCCGCGAGCTCGGCAACGAGGCCCGCTGGCGCGAGCTCTACGCCATGAACAAGGGCGTCATCGGCTCCAACCCCGACCTCGTCCGCCCGGGCATGGTCCTGACCCTGCCCGGCTGACCTGCCGGATGACGGCCGAAGGGGCCCGGATCCTGGTGGATCCGGGCCCTTCTTCCGGCTTCTTCGGCTCTTCGGCCCGGGTCAGCGCTGCTCGTCCTCCGAGCCCGGTCCCGAACCCGGGCCCGAACCCGCCTCGCGCTCCTTCTCCGCCAGCTCGTCGTCGAAGCTCGCGGGCTGCCCGCCGTCGCGCGCCGGAACCTCCGTGGCCGCCGGGGGCTCGACGAGCCAGTCCGGGTTCGACTGCTGGTCCCACCACCTCCACGCCGCGTAGGCGACGCCCGCCAGCACGGCGGCAAGCGTGACACCGCGCAGCACCCGGCCCCTGCGCGCCCGCCGTTCGTGGTGCGCCACCATCCGCTGCACCTCCTTGGCCGACACCTGGCCGCGGAGCGCGGCCAGGGCCGCCGCCGACGCGGCCGCCGACCGCGCTGCGGCCTCCTCGGCCACCGGCGAGGCCACGGCGATCGCGCTCTCGATCCGAGGCTGGGTGTAATCGGCCGCCTGACGCGCCGCCAGACGCGTCTGCTCCACGGCCTTCTTCGCCGCCCGGTCGACATGCGGCGGCACGTGGGCGCGCGCCGACATGATCCGGGGATGTACGTGGCAGTCGTATGTCGTACGCGCCTGCCGCGCGGCCTCGTTGGCCGCCTGCGACACCATCGGCGCCAGCCGCTCATTCGCCTCATGCGCGTAGTGCACCGCGGCGTCCTTGGCGGATTCCGCGTACGGCGCCACCACTTCCGCCGCGTGCCGCACACTCTCCCTGGCGCTCTCGGCTGCCAGGCGCATGCTGTCCTTGCCGGTCACGGGATCCTCCTCCTCGGTGGCGGACACAGTTCACCTTTCCACCCTTTGTCGGATCATGCCTGCCATACCGCCGACCGGCATGCGTGACAGGGCATACGGGTGGACGATTTCTGTGCCGCGCTGCGCTGCGTGCGACCATCTGGACCGACAGTGATGACTATGGAAGGCAGATCCGTGGCCGAGAAGCTCTACGCCACCCTGAAGACCAACCACGGCGACATCGTGATCGAGCTGCTGGAGAACTTCGCTCCGAAGACGGTCCGGAACTTCGTGGAGCTCGCCACGGGCGCGCGTGAATGGACCCGTCCCACCGACGGCCAGAAGACCACGGACCCGCTCTACGACGGCACCGTCTTCCACCGTGTCATCAGCGGTTTCATGATCCAGGGCGGCGACCCGCTGGGGAACGGCACCGGCGGCCCCGGCTACCAGTTCGGCGACGAGTTCCACCCCGACCTGGCCTTTACCAAGCCCTACCTGCTCGCCATGGCCAACGCGGGCCCGGGCACCAACGGCTCGCAGTTCTTCATCACCGTCGCGCCCACCGCGTGGCTGACCCGCAAGCACACCATCTTCGGCGAGGTCACCGACCCGGCCAGCCAGAAGATCGTGGACGCCATCGCCTCCAGCGCCACCAACCCGCGCACCGAGCGCCCGGTGGACGACGTGATCATCCAGTCGGTCGTCGTCGAGAAGCGCTGACCCCGGAGGACCCCGGAGGGAACCTTTGGGCCCCGCCCGTCCGTCCTGCATGCATACGAAGTGTGGGGCCGTACCGGCGGGGAGTGCCCGCGCCTCGCCGCCGATCGAGGGAACCGATGGACACCGACCGTCTGCCGGGCTGCTACCGCCACCCGGACCGCCACACGGGGATCAGCTGCACCCGCTGCGAGCGCCCCATCTGCCCCGAGTGCATGATCAGCGCCTCGGTCGGCTTCCAGTGCCCCGAGTGCGTCCGTGAGGGCTCCGGCACCGGCCACCGGCCGACCGCGAACGCGCCGCGCAACATCGCGGGCGGGGTGGTGGCCGCGGATCCCCACCTGGTCACCAAGACCCTCATCTGCATCAACGCCGCCGTGTTCCTCGCGGGTCTGGTGGCCCCGGCGGTCGTGGTCCAGCTGGAGCTGCTCGGCCGCTATGTGGAATTCGTCGGCGCCCCCGTCGAAGGCGTTTCCACCGGCCAGTACTACCGCCTGCTGACGTCGGTGTTCCTGCACGCCGAGTGGTGGCACATCATCGGCAACATGATCGGCCTGTGGGTGATCGGCGGCCCGCTGGAAGCGGCGCTGGGCCGGTCCCGCTATCTCGCCGTCTACCTGCTCTCGGGCCTCGGCGGCAGCGCCCTCGTCTATCTGCTGACCGAACCGAACACGCAGACGCTCGGCGCCTCGGGCGCGGTCTTCGGGCTGCTCGGCGCCACCGTCGTCCTCGCCCGCCGGCTGCGCTACGAGATGCGGCCGGTGATCACCATGGTCGTGCTGATGCTGGTGCTGACCTTCGTACCGATCGGCGGCAGCCTCACCGTGTCCTGGCAGGCGCACGTGGGCGGGCTGGTCACCGGCGCGCTGGTGGGCCTGGGCATGCTCCGGCCCGCCGCCGGCAGGTACCGCGCACTCATCCAATGGGGGACGTGCGCGGCCGTATTCCTGCTGGCGGCAGCGGTGATTCTGATCCGGACCGCCGAACTCACCTGATCACACCGGCGTCAACTCTCCACAGAGTTATCCACAGATCTTCTGTCTTTTCCTCAGGTGTGGATGACGCTGTGGATAACTCCTGGGGAGAGCTTCCCTCAGCGGGCGGCAGGTGCTACTTCCACTGCGTGGATACGCCGAATCCCGCCGCGATAAATCCGAATCCGACTACAATGTTCCAATTGCCCAGCGATTCGATCGGCAGCTGGGTCTCGGTCACGTAGAAGACGACGATCCACGCGAGACCGATCAGGAAGAGCGCCAGCATGACCGGAGCGACCCAGCTGCGGTTCGTCAGCCTGATGGACTGCGGCGTCCGCGTGGGCGGAGGCGTGTAGTCGTCCTTCTTGCGGATACGTGACTTCGGCACGAGGGGCTCTCCTGTCGATGCGCTGGGGACCTTGCCTGCCCCGGGCGTCCGTTAGCGTAGTGGACCTGTGGCGTTGAAGGAGAAGGGTACGTTGAGCAATTCCGACGACTCCTCCGTGGGTCCCCGTCGCCGGGCCAGAGTGGTCCGGCTGCTGACCGCCGCCGTCTTCGCCCTGGCCGGGCTGCTCTTCGTCACCAGTTTCAACACCTCCAAGGGTACGAACATCCGGACGGACGCCTCGCTTCTCAAGCTGTCGGACCTCATCGAGGAACGCAGTCAGAGCAACGGGGAGCTGGAGGAGAGCCTCGGACCGGTACGCCGACGGGTGGACGCCCTCGCCGAGCGCGACGACGGCAGCACCAAGGCCGAGGACGCCAAGCTGGCCGCTCTGCGCACCGCGTCGGGCACCGAGGAACTGCCCGGCAAGGGCCTGACGGTCACCCTCAACGACGCCCCGCCGAACGCCACCGCCCGGATCCCCAACGTGCCCGAGCCGCAGCCCAACGACCTGGTGATCCACCAGCAGGACCTGCAGGCCGTGGTGAACGCCCTCTGGCAGGGCGGGGCCCAGGGCATCCAGGTCATGGACCAGCGGCTGATCTCCACCAGCGCGGTCCGCTGCGTGGGCAACACCCTGATCCTCCAGGGCCGGGTGTACTCGCCTCCGTACAAGGTCTCGGCGGTCGGCGACCCGGGCGCGTTGCGCAAGGCCCTCGCCGCCTCCCCGGCCCTGCAGAACTACCAGCTGTACGTGAACGCGTACGGGCTCGGCTGGAAAGTGGACGAGCACAAGGCGCTGACACTTCCCGGCTACTCCGGCACAGTGGACCTCCACTATGCGAAGCCGCTGGCCCCTTCCTCCGAGACCGGTTCGCCCTGACGCCGTACTCCGCCTGGTGGTACGGACGTCCAGTGAGGTGTGCCTGACGGCGGGCACGCTGATCGTGCTCTTCGTCGCCTACGTCCTGCTGTGGACCGGGGTCAAGGCCGACAGGGCCATGGACGGCGAGATGGCCCGGCTGCGCGACGGCTGGGCTGCGGCCCCGGCGGCAGCCCCGGCCCCGGCCCCGGCCCCGGCTTCGTCCCCGGACGCCGCACCGCTGCCGGAACCGCCCCGGCCCGCGGCACCGGAGGGCTACCCCGCCGGCCGGGCCTTCGCCGAGATGTACATCCCGCGGTTCGGCCCGGACTGGAACAAGCCCGTCCTGGAGGGCACGGGCACCGAGCTGCTGAAGAAGGGCCTCGGCCACTACGCCGGCACCGCCCCGCTCGGCGCCACCGGGAACTTCTCGGTGGCGGGCCACCGGCGCACGTACGGAGACCCCTTCAAGGACTTCCCCGAACTGCGCCCCGGCGACGCCGTGATCCTCAAGGACGCGACGACCTGGTACACCTACACGGTGCGCGGCGGGCCGCTGCGCACCCTGCCGACGGACGTCGGGGTGGTCGACCCGGTGCCCCGGAAGTCCCCCTTCACGGCGCCCGGCCGGTACCTGACGCTGACGACCTGCGACCCCGAGTGGGGCCACAGCCACCGGCTGGTCGTGTGGGCGGAGCTGACCGGCACGCGCCTCGTGGGGCAGGGCGGTCCCGAGGGTTTGCCGAGGTGACTGACCCGGCCGGGCCCGTGCCTTTAGTCTGTTCGCGTACCGCCCCTGCGGTGCGTGGAGCGAGAGGGACGCGGACGGAATGTACGGCTGGATCTGGCGGCATCTGCCGGGCAACGCGTGGGTACGCGCGCTGATCTCACTCGTACTTGTCCTCGCGGTGGTGTTCGTGCTGTTCCAGTACGTCTTCCCGTGGGCCGAGCCGCTCCTTCCGTTCAACGATGTGACGGTGGACGAGGGATCGGGAGCCACTCCGTGAGCGCGCGCATTCTGGTTGTAGACAACTACGACAGCTTTGTCTTCAACCTGGTCCAGTACCTCTACCAGCTCGGCGCCGAATGCGAGGTGCTGCGCAACGACGAGGTCGAGCTCTCGCACGCGCAGGACGGCTTCGACGGTGTGCTGCTCTCCCCCGGGCCGGGGACGCCGGAAGAGGCGGGAGTGTGCGTCGACATGGTCCGCCACTGCGCGCGGACGGGCGTTCCGGTCTTCGGTGTCTGCCTGGGCATGCAGTCGATGGCGGTGGCGTACGGAGGTGTCGTGGACCGGGCTCCGGAGCTGCTGCACGGCAAGACCTCGCCGGTGGTGCACGAGGGCATCGGCGTCTTCGCCGGCCTGCCGTCGCCGTTCACCGCGACCCGCTACCACTCCCTCGCCGCCGAACCCGGGACCCTCCCCGACGAGCTGGAGGTCACGGCGCGCACCGAGGACGGGATCATCATGGGCCTGCGGCACCGGGAGCACGACGTGGAGGGTGTGCAGTTCCACCCCGAGTCGGTGCTGACGGAGTGGGGCCACCGGATGCTCGCGAACTGGCTGGTGCGGTGCGGTGACGCGGGTGCCGTGGAGCGCTCGGTGGGGCTGGCCCCGGTGGTGGGCAAGGCCGTCGCGTGACCGCGCTCGCGCCGTCCGCGCCCACAGGGGGCCGGGCCGCGCGGCGCAGGGCAGCTCAGGAAGCCGCGAAGCGGGCCGCGAGGAACACCCGCAGGCGGGGCGGGAGGCGGCGCAGACGGCCGGCCTCGGGTGGCCCGGTGGTCATCGCGAGCCGCCTGGGCGGGGAACTGTTCATCACACTGGGCCTGGTGATGCTGCTGTTCGTCGCCTACCAGCTCTGGTACACGAACATCGTGGCGGAGCGGTCGGCGAACGGGGCCGCGGGCTCGCTCCAGCAGACGTGGCAGCGGGAACCGGGCGCGGGCGGGCCCGCCGCTCCGGCGGTGTCGGCGTTCGAGCCGGGCCAGGGCTTCGCCATCCTGTACATCCCGAAGCTGGACCTGAAGGTGCCGGTGGCGGAGGGGATCAGCAAGCCGAAGGTGCTGGACCGGGGGATGGCCGGGCACTACGGGGAGGGTGCGCTCAAGACGGCGATGCCGGGGGACGCGCAGGGCAACTTCGCGGTGGCGGGCCACCGCAACACCCACGGGGAGCCGTTCCGCTTCATCAACCGGCTGGTGCCGGGGGATCCCGTCGTGGTCGAGACGCGGGACGCGTACTACACGTACGAGATGACCTCGGCGCTGGCGCAGACACCGCCGACGAACGTGTCGGTGCTGAAGCCGGTGCCGGAGGGATCGGGCTTCACCTCTGCGGGCCGGTACATCACGCTGACGACCTGCACCCCGGAGTTCACCAGCACCTACCGGATGATCGTATGGGGCAGGATGACCGATGAACGCCCCCGCAGCCAGGGCCCTCCGCCCGCGCTGAACAGCCCGTAGCCGCCCTAAGGACGAATCAGCAGTGTCTCGTGCCCGCCGCCGCGCCGCGGCCCCGCCCGCCGGCCGCCGCAGTGTGCTCGCCGGGTTCCTCAGCCTGCTGGGCGAGCTCCTGATCACGGTGGGCCTGGTCCTGGGCCTGTTCGTGGCCTACTCGCTGTGGTGGACGAACGTGCTCGCGGACCGGCAGGCGTCGGCGCGGGGCGACCAGATGCGCCAGCAGTGGCTGACGCCGGGCCCGGAAGCGGCGAAGCCCGCGGAACCGGGGGCGCTGGACACCAAGGACGGCGTCGGCTTCCTGCACGTGCCGGCGATGAAGAACGGCGACGTGCTGGTCAAGCCGGGCACGGACCCGGACATCCTCAACGACGGGGTCGCGGGCTACTACACGGACCCGGTGAAGTCGGCGCTGCCGTGGGACGAAAAGGGGAACTTCTCCCTCGCCGCGCACCGGGACGGCCACGGCGCGAAGTTCCACAACATCGACAAGGTGAAGAACGGCGACGCGATCGTCTTCGAGACCAAGGACACCTGGTACGTGTACAAGGTCTTCGCGGAGCTCCGGCAGACGTCGAAGTACAACGTGGACGTGATCAACCCGGTCCCGAAGGAGTCGGGCAGGACCGCCCCGGGCCGCTACATCACGCTGACCACGTGCACACCGGTGTACACGTCGAAGTACCGGTACGTGGTGTGGGGCGAGCTGGTCCGCACGGAGAAGGTGGACGGCAAGCGGACGCTGCCGATCGAGCTGCGCTAGGTGTTCCTTCCGAGCCGCAGGCCGCGGCTCGGGAAGAGCGCGGGACCTGGAGCCCGACTCCCGCGCTCCGGGCCTCCAGAAGGCCCCTGTGGGCCGCTGTGACGCCTCTCTGGGCGGCGATGGCTGCGATGGCCAGGGCTTGGACGTGCGTCCGTTCCAGCACGCACGAAAAAGGTCCGGCCCTTCTCCGAGGAGAAGGGCCGGACCTTTGGTCCTGCTTCTAGCGGCGGCCGCCGGTCAAGCCTCCGAAGAGGCCGCCGTCCTGCTGGCCGCCCTGCGTCGTGTAGACGTTGACCACCGAGCCGGTGTTGACCGGGAAGCCGGCGAGCGGGTCGGACTGGAACACGACCGCGTTGTCGTCCGTCGGGCCGTTGATGACCCTGCCGAACGTCAGGCCCTTGGAGGCCAGTTCCTGCTTCGCCTGGGCCACGGTCCGGCCGGCCAGGTTCGGCACCTGGGTCTGCTGCGGCGCGGCCTTGGAGATCGTGATGTTGACCGTCTTGCCCGGGTCGAGCTGCTCACCGGGCTGGTTCCCCTGATCGACGACGGTCCGCGGGGCGGCTCCGGGGAAATCGATCTCGGTGACGGAGCCCAGCTTGAGCTTGACGGCCTTGAGCGCCTTCTCCGCGTCGTCCTTGGTCTTGCCCTTGAGGTCCGGGACGACCGCCTTGGCCTGCTCCTTGGCGACGGTCAGCACGATGACGCTGTTCTTCTCCGCCTCGCCACCGGCCTTGGGGGTCTGGTCGATGACCGTGCCGGCGGTGCGCTCGGACTCCTGGAGCTTGCGGTCGACCTGGAAGCCCTTCTCCTTCAGTGCCGCCTCGGCCTGCTCGTACGTGAGGTTGAGGACGTTAGGGACCGGCGCCTTGGGCGCGCCCGAGGAGATCGTCACCGTGACGGTGGAGTCCTTCGCGACCTTGGTCTCGGCTGCCGGGTCCTGCTTGCAGACGCTGCCCTTGGGCTGGTCGCAGGGTTCGTCGGCGCCCTTGACGACCTTGAGGCCGACGTTCTCGCCGCTCTTCTGTGCCTGCTCGAGGGTCGAGCCGACGAGCTTGGGCACACTGGGCCGGTTGTCGGCGGTGTTGAAGAGGGAGCGGCCGATGAGGATCGCGCCGACCAGGACGAGGACGCCGGCCACCACGAGCAGGATCGTGGAGGCCTTGCTCTTCTTCTGGCGGCGGTGCGGCCCCTGGTCGTAGCCGCCCTGGTCGCCGTACCCGTAGCCGCCTTCACCCGGGGGCGTGGGCGGCATCATCGAGGTCTGGCCGGAGTCGGCGGCGCGCAGGGCGGCGGTGGGCTGGTCGTAGCCCTGGTGTCCGTAGCCGCCCGGGTCGGGGTAGCCGTAGCCGGACGTGCCCATGGAAGCGGCGGCGACGGGCTGGCCGTCGAGGCAGGCCTCGATGTCGGCGCGCATCTCGTCGGCGGACTGGTAGCGGTAGTCGGGATCCTTGACCAGCGCCTTCAGGACGATGGCGTCCATCTCGGGCGTGATCTCGGGGTCGAAGTTCGACGGCGGCTGCGGCTCTTCCCGTACGTGCTGGTAGGCGACGGCCACGGGGGAGTCGCCGACGAACGGGGGCCGCACGCTGAGGAGCTCGTAGAGCAGGCAGCCGGCGGAGTAGAGGTCGGAGCGCGCGTCGACCTGCTCGCCCTTGGCCTGCTCCGGCGAGAGGTACTGGGCGGTGCCGATGACGGCCGCCGTCTGCGTCATGGTCATGCCGGAATCGCCCATGGCGCGGGCGATGCCGAAGTCCATGACCTTGACCTGGCCGGTGCGGGTCAGCATCACGTTGGCGGGCTTGATGTCGCGGTGCACGATGCCGGCGCGGTGGGAGTACTCCAGGGCTTGGAGGATGCCGATGCACATCTCCAGGGTGCGTTCGGGCAGCAGCTTGCGCCCGGAGTGCAGCAGCTCGCGCAGGGTGGACCCGTCGACGTACTCCATCACGATGTACGGGATGGAGATGTTGTCGACGTAGTCCTCGCCGGTGTCGTAGACGGCGACGATCGCCGGGTGGTTCAGCGACGCGGCCGACTGGGCCTCGCGACGGAACCGGGCCTGGAAGGACGGGTCGCGGGCGAGATCGGCGCGCAGAGTCTTGACGGCGACGGTACGGCCGAGCCGGGTGTCGTGGGCGAGGTAGACCTCGGCCATGCCACCGCGGCCGAGCACGTGGCTCAGCTCGTACCGGCCGCCGAGGCGACGCGGCTCTTCCATAACGTTGCAGCCCTCTCCGTCAGTCCCGACCGCACCTGTGTGTGGTCCGGCGGTGTGCTGTTCGCGCAAAGGCTACCGGCCGATCGTCTGTGATCGGATCGTGGCCACAGGCTGATACAGGACCGGTACCGTACGCGCGGATCCGCCCGGGAGCAGTGATGTGGATCACTATGTTCCGGTGGTCCGTCGTCCCTGGATCGTTCCGGGACGACCGCTTGGTCATCGCTGGCTCTTCAGTACGGCTTCCATGACCGCCTTGGCGACCGGGGCGGCGAGGCCGCCGCCGCTGATGTCGTCGCGGGCGGTGCCCTCGCTGTCCTCGATGACGACGGCGACGGCGACGGGCGAGGTGCCGTCCGGGTTCTCGGCGTACGAGATGAACCAGGCGTAGGGACGCTTCTTGTTGCCCTCGCCGTGCTGGGCGGTGCCGGTCTTGCCGCCGACCTTGACGTCCTTGATCTTGGCCTTGGCGCCGGTGCCGCTGTCGACGACGTTGACCATCATCTCCTGGACCTTCTGGGCGTTGGCGGCGGAGAGCGGCCGGCTCATCTCCTGCGGCGAGTGCTTCTCGATGACGTCGAGGTTGGGCGCGGTGAGCTGGTCGACCATGTAGGGCTTCATCAGCTTGCCGTCGTTGGCGATCGCGGCGGTGACCATGGCCATCTGGAGCGGGGTGGCGGCCGTGTTGAACTGGCCGATGGCGCTCTGGGCGTTGCCGTCCTTGCCCATCTTCTTGTCGTAGACGCTGGCGAAGGCGCGGACGGGAATGTCGATCTTGTCGTTGTTGAAGCCGAACTTCTCGGCGGTCTCCACCATGTTGTCGCGGGTGACCTTGTCGCCCATGTTCGCGAACACGGAGTTGCAGGAGATGCGCAGGGCCTCGTTGAGGCTGGCCTTCTCGCAACCGGCGTGGGAGTTCGGCAGCTGGGTCTTGGTGCCCGGCAGGAAGTACGGCTCCGGCGTGTCCGTCGGGTCGTTGATCTCCTTGACGACGCCGTGTTCCAGCGCGGCGGCCGCGGTGACGACCTTGAAGGTGGAGCCCGGGGGGTAGGTCTCGCGCAGGGCGCGGTTGACGAGGTTCTTGTCCTCGCTGTCCTTCAGTTCGACCCAGGCCTTCTCGTCGGTCTTGGAGTTGCCGGCGAAGCGGGAGGGGTCGTAGGAGGGGGTGGAGACCAGGGCGAGGATGGCGCCGGTGCGCGGGTCGATGGCGGCAGCCGCGCCCTTCTTGGTGCCGAGCGCCTGGAAGGCGGCCTTCTGGGCGTCGGGGTTGAGCGTGGTGACGACGTTGCCGCCCTGCTTCTTCTCCCCGGTGAACATGCCGATGGTGCGGTCGAAGAAGAGCCGGTCGTCGTTGCCGGTGAGGATGCCGTCTTCGAGGGATTCGAGCTGGGTGGAGCCGAAGGCCTGCGAGGCGTACCCGGTGACGGGGGCCCAGAGCTGGCCGTCGGCGTAGGTCCGCTTGTACTTGTAGTCGCTGCCGTCGGTGACCGCCGACCCGGTGATCGGTTCGCCGTTGACGATGATGTTGCCGCGTTCGGTGGCGTACTGGGCGATCTGGACCCGGCGGTTTTCCTTGCGGGTGCTGAGTTCCTCGGCCTGGACGTACTGCAGCCAGTTGGTGCGGATCAGCAGCGCGAGGACGAGCAGCCCGCAGAACAGCGAGATGCGGCGCAGGGGCTTGTTCATGACGGGCGGACCACCTGGGTCATCTCGGAGTCGGGGGACGGGGCGGGGGCCGGCGCAGGTCGGCGTGCGGTGTCGCTGATCCGGATGAGGATGGCGATGAGGATCCAGTTCGCGAGGACGGAGGAGCCGCCGGAGGCGAGGAAGGGCATGGTCATGCCGGTGAGGGGGATGAGGCCCATGACTCCGCCGGCGACGACGAAGATCTGGAGGGCGAAGGCGCCGGACAGGCCGATGGCGAAGAGCTTGCCGAAGGGGTCGCGGGCGGCCAGGGCGGTGCGGACGCCCCGCTCGATGATGAGGCCGTAGAGCAGGAGGAAGGCCATCACGCCCGCGAGGCCGAGTTCCTCGCCGACGGTGGAGAAGATGAAGTCGGAGTTCGCGGCGAAGCCGATGAGGTCGGAGTTGCCCTGTCCCCAGCCGGTGCCGAGGACGCCGCCGGAGCCGAAGCTCATGATCGACTGGCCGACCTGTTCGCAGGCTCCGGACTTGGAGTAGCAGGCGAAGGGGTCGAGCCAGGCGGTGACGCGGACCTTGACGTGGCTGGCGGTGGCGCCGACGACGGTGGCGCCGCCGACCGACATGAGCAGGCCGATCACGATCCAGCTGGTCCGCTCGGTGGCGACGTACAGCATGATCACGAACATGCCGAAGAAGAGCAGCGAGGTGCCGAGGTCGTTCTCGAAGACGAGGACGAGCAGGCTCATCGCCCAGATCATCAGGATCGGGCCGAGGTCGCGGCCGCGCGGCAGGTAGAGGCCCATGAAGCGGCGGCTGGCCAGTGCGAGGGCGTCGCGCTTCACCATGAGGTAGCCGGCGAAGAAGATCGCGATGACGATCTTCGCGAACTCGCCGGGCTGGATGGAGAAGCCGCCGACGCTGATCCAGATCTTGGCACCGAAGACGTCGGCGCCCAGGCCCGGGACGACGGGCAGGATCAGCAGGACCAGGGCGCCGGCCATGGAGATGTAGGTGAACCGCTGCAGGACGCGGTGGTCCTTGAGGATCAGCAGGACCGCGGCGAACAGGGCGACGGCGACCGCCGTGTACATCATCTGGCGGGGCGCGGAGGGGTTGAAGGCGCCGACGGAGCGCTTGGCGAGGTTCTGCAGCCGCTCGGACTGGTCGAGGCGCCAGATCAGGACGAGGCCCAGCCCGTTGAGGAGCGTGCCCAGCGGCAGCAGCAGCGGGTCGGCGTACTTCGCGTACCGGCGTACGACGAGGTGCGCGATCCCGGCCAGGGCGCCGAGGCCGAGGCCGTAGAGGAACATGCCGGGGGGCAGCTCGCCGTGGATCGACAGGCCTACGTTGGCGTAGGCGAAGATCGGGATGACCACGGCGAAAACGAGCAGCAGGAGCTCGGTGTTCCGCCGGCTCGGCAGCTCGATGGCGCCGATGGTGGTCGTGTTGGTGACAACGCTCATGGTGTGGCAGGCCCCCTGTGCCCGCGAGTGTCTACTGCTTGCCGCAGAGGCTGACCACTTGCTGCTCCGCGGGAGTCAGAGTGGAGCCCGGTGTCTGGTTCTGCGCCTCGGCGTTGCGGCGTTCCTCGTCCTTCTTGCAGGCCGAGACCTGGACGCCGAGGTCGTCGAGCTTCTCGCGGGCGCCGTCCAGGCTGCCCTCGCTGATGGTGGCCTCGACGAGCTTCCGCTTGAAGGGCGGCAGGTACTTCAGTTCGATGTCGGGGCGGTCGGTCTCCACCTTGGAGAGCTCCAGCGGTCCGAGCTTCGGGCTGATGCCGCGGAAGAGCGCGACGTGCTCGCCCTTCACGCCGACGTAGAACTGGGTCTGGGTCCAGCGCCAGCCGGCGTAGAGGCCGCCGCCGACGGCGCCGGCGACGAGGAGCAGGACCAGCGTACGCGTGGTCCACTTGCGCCCTTTGCTGCGGCGCCTGCGGGGGTGGTCGTACGTGTCCTCGTAGCCGGAGTCCGCGTCGTAGGCCTCGGCCTCGCCGAAGCTGCCGTAGGCGCCGCCCTGGCCCTGGCCCTGGTCGCCGTATCCGTAGCCGCCCGGCTCGCCGCTGCCGGGGGGGCCGAAGGCGCCGGCGGGCGGGGCGGCCTGGCGGCCGAGGCCCGAGGCGCGGCCGGCCGGGGTCTGCATGGCGTTGCCGCCGTCGAAGAGCTGGTGCTGGTTCTCGGCGACCGCGCCGACGACGACCGGGGTGTCGCTGACCTGGGCGGCGAGGGTGTCGCCGCTGTCGGTGTCGAGGACGTCGGCGACGATGCAGGTGATGTTGTCGGGTCCGCCGCCGCGCAGGGCGAGCTGGATGAGCGACTGCACGGTCTCGCGGGGGCCGTGGTAGTCGGCGAGGGTCTCTTCGAGGGTCTGGTGGGAGACCACGCCCGAGAGTCCGTCGGAGCAGATGAGGTAGCGGTCGCCGGCCCGGACCTCGCGGATGGAGAGGTCGGGTTCGACGATGTCGCCGCTGCCGAGCGCCCGCATCAGGAGGGAGCGCTGCGGGTGGGTGGTGGCTTCCTCTTCGGTGATGCGGCCCTCGTCGACGAGGCGCTGCACCCAGGTGTGGTCCTGGGTGATCTGGGTGAGGACGCCGTCGCGCAGCAGGTAGGCGCGGGAGTCGCCGACGTGGACGAGGCCGAGGCGCTGTCCGGTCCACAGCAGGGCGGTGAGCGTGGTGCCCATGCCTTCGAGCTGGGGGTCCTCCTCGACCATGACGCGCAGCTGGTCGTTGGCGCGCTGCACGGCCGTGGCGAGGGAGGTGAGGATGTCGGAGCCCGGGACGTCGTCGTCGAGCTGCACGAGGGTGGAGATCACCTCGGAGCTCGCGACCTCGCCGGCGGCCTGGCCTCCCATGCCGTCGGCGATCGCGAGGAGACGGGGTCCGGCGTAGCCGGAGTCCTCGTTCCCCTCGCGGATCATGCCTTTGTGCGATCCGGCGGCGAACCGCAGGGACAGACTCATGCGCACCTCGCCGGTCGGCTCCGGGTACAACCGGTCTCGAGCCACACTGCCCACCCTCCGGTCGGGAGCGCGCACGTGTCCGTGTCCAAGGTGGGACGGATCACCACCGCGCGCTCGCTCCGCTCGCTCATTCTCGTACTACTTCCGCAGCTCGATGACGGTCTTGCCGATGCGGATCGGGGCGCCCGGCGGAATGGGCGTCGGGGTGGTCAGCCGGGTCCGGTCGAGATACGTGCCGTTGGTGGACCCGAGATCCTCGACGATCCACTGGCCGTCACGGTCGGGGTAGATCCTGGCATGGCGGCTGGACGCGTAGTCGTCGTCCAGCACGATCGTCGAGTCGTGGGCGCGGCCCAGCGTGATCGTCTGGCCGGCGAGGGCCACCGTGGTTCCCGTGAGGGTGCCCTCGGACACGACGAGCTTGGTGGGCGCACCGCGGCGCTGGCGCTGCTGCGGTGGCGCGGCCTGGCGCCCCGGCTGCTGCGGGGTGTTTCCCGCGCTGCCGCGGCGGGAGCCGCGCTGCGTCACTCTCGTTCCGAAGAGGTCGCTGCGGATGACCTGTACGGCCACGATGACGAACAGCCACAGAACGGCTAGGAAACCCAGCCGCATGACCGTCAGGGTCAGCTCTGACATTGCCCCCGCTTCACCCTTCGGCTTGCCGGTAAATGATGGTGGTGCTGCCCACGACGATCCGCGAGCCGTCGCGGAGCGTAGCGCGGGTGGTGTGCTGCCCGTCCACCACGATGCCGTTGGTGGACCCGAGATCCTGGATCGTCGAGGGCGTTCCGGTCCGGATCTCACAGTGCCGGCGCGATACGCCGGGGTCGTCGATCCGCACGTCGGCTTCGGTGCTTCGGCCGAGTACGAGCGTGGGGCGCGAGATCTGGTGGCGGGTGCCGTTGATCTCGATCCAGTGGCGCTTAGGTGCGCCGGAGGCCGGTACGGGTGCGGCCGCGCCGGGCCCGCCGGGGGCGGGCCGCCGGGCGCCGGGTCCGCCGGGGGGCGGGGCGCTGGGCATGGGCGGTGCGGCGACCGGGGGGTAACCGTATCCGCCCTGGACGGAGGGTCCGCCCTGCGGCCGGCCCTGGGAGGCCTGCGGCTGGGAGGTGCTGGCGGCGAGGGTGCGGCTGCGGACCCGGTAGAGCCCGGTGTCGAGGTCGTCGGCCTTCTCCAGGTTGACCTTGATGGGGCCCATGAAGCTGTAGCGCTGCTGCTTGGCGTAGTCGCGGACGAGGCCCGCGAGCTCGTCGCCGAGCTGCCCGGAGTAGGGGCTCAGGCGCTCGTAGTCGCCGGCGCTGAGCTCGACGATGAAGTCGTTGGGGACGACGGTCCGCTCGCGGTTCCAGATGGTGGCGTTGTTGTCGCACTCACGCTGGAGGGCTCCGGCGATCTCCACCGGCTGGACCTCGGACTTGAACACCTTGGCGAAGGTGCCGTTCACCAGACCTTCGAGTCGCTGCTCGAACCGCTTCAGAACTCCCATGGGGCACCTCCTCCGTCGTTGTCGCCCTGTACTGCTTACTGATCGTATCCACGCGTGGCGGATTCGGGTGGTTCCCCATCGGTCCTGTGCGGACGAGTGTTGGTCCTCACAAGGGATCGTAGGGGCGCCCCAAGGACAGTGTCCCGCACCAGGGGCGGAGTGCGGGAGGGGCCGTCCCGGGCGGGGTGCGGGGGCGTCGGGAAAGCGATGTGATTCCACCCCGTCCTACGTGCTAATGTTTCGACGTCGCCAGGGGAACGGCCCGAAAGGGAAGAACCACTGGGACGCTACTCGGGCGAGTGGCGGAACGGCAGACGCGCTGGCTTCAGGTGCCAGTGTCCTTCGGGACGTGGGGGTTCAAATCCCCCCTCGCCCACATCGACGAAACGGTCGTCATCGCGAAAGCGGTGGCGGCCGTTTCGTGTTGTGCGTCCGGGATCCGGTTCCGGAGGTCCGGCGCGGGCGGTGGAAGTGACGTAGACCACGGTGGGGCGCCGCCGCTGACGGCTGGTCAGTCGCCGGGTGGCCGGGGCCGTCGTCGCGCATGGTCCGACTTTCGTTGCCCGGGGCGAGACGAAAGAGGGCGGCCGGGGGCGCGGCGGGATGTCTAGGGTCGGCCGGGTGGATGCGAAGGCGATGACGCGTGCGGGCTGGGACTGGCTGAAGGGGCCGGAGCCCTGGACCTGGCGGATGCTGGCGGGGGATCTGGCGCTGGCCGGGATCCTGGCCCTGCCCGGCCTGGCTGTCGAGGAATTCGACCACGGCTCCGGGCGGCGGATGCTGGCGAGTGTCGTGGTCGTGGTGGTGCTGACCCTGCTGCGGCGGCGGATGCCGGCGACGACGCTCGTGGTGGGCTCGGCGGCGAGCGCGTTCCTGCCCGGCACGGTGCTGATCACGGGTCTGCTGGGCTGGTCGGCGGGGCGCCGGATCGTCGGGGTGGGCCGGGCGGGGGTCGCCTTCACCCTGGCGTTCCTGGCGTCGGTCGGCCTGAGCGTGGTGCACGAGCGGGCGGAGATGCGACCGCTCCTGGTGGTCGTCTTCTCCGCGCTGATGTTCCTGGCGACGACGGTGATGCCGGGTCTGGCCAGCCGGTACTGGTCGCAGCGCCGGACGCTGCTGCGCGCGCTCCAGGAGCGCAACGGGCAGTTGCTGCGCGAGCGGGCGATGGTCGCGGGGCAGGCGAGGCTGCGCGAGCGGCAGCGGATAGCCCAGGACATGCACGACAGCCTCGGCCACCAGCTGGCGCTGATCTCGGTGCACACCGGTGCGCTGGAGGTGGATCCGAAGCTCACCGACCGCCAGCGCGAGGCGGTGGGGGTGCTGCGGCAGGCGTCGGTGGCGGCGATGCACGAGCTGCGCGAGGTCGTCGGCATCCTGCGGGACGGGGTCGCGGCGCCGGTGCCCGTGGAGGAGGCGGCGCAGCCCGCGGCGCGCGGGGTGGCCGGGATCGCGGGGGTCGTGGAGGCGGCGCGCGGCGCGGGGACCGATGTGCGGATGTCCGTCTCGGGTCAGCCGCGGCCGCTGGTGGCGGCCTGCGACCACGCGGCGTACCGGATCGTGCAGGAGGCGCTGACGAACGCGTACAAGCACGCTCCGGGGGCTCCGATCACGGTGGAGCTGCGGTACGAGGACGACTCGCTGGTGGTGGAGATCGCCAACGGTCCGGCGGCCGGCCCGGGCGCCGGTGAGGTGGTGTCGGGCGGGCAGGGGCTGACGGGGCTGCACGAGCGGGCCCGCCTGGTCGGCGGGATGGTGCACGCGGGGGCGGTCGAGGGCGGCGGGTTCCGGGTGGCCGGGGTGCTGCCGTACGGGGCGGAGCCGGCCGGGGTGGAGGACGTCGCCGACGATTTCGGGCAGCAGGCGCAGGCGCGGGGGATGCGGGGCGGGCCGCCGATGGACTGGGAGGCGGTGGACCGGGAGCTGGCCGTACGGGTGCGCAGCCGCAGCGGTGGTCTCGCGGTGGGCTGCGGGATCGCCTTCGCGGCCTTGGTGCTCATGGTGATCGTGATCGGCGCGGGGGTGGCTCTGCTGGTGGGCTCGCTGAGCGATGCCGTGCTCGCGCGGGAGGAGTTCGACGCGGTGCGGGTGGGCGAGTCGGAGCAGGCCGTGCGGGACCGGCTGCCGAGCGGTGAGAGCTTCCTGACCGCCGGGGCGGAGCGCAAGGGGCCGCCGCGGCCGGAGGGCTCGAAGTGTCTGGCGCTGCTGGCGTCGGACGACTCGGCGGCCCTCGGGACGGACCTGGTTTTCCGGTTCTGCTTCAAGGACGGCAAGCTCGTGGACAAGCAGGCTTATGAGGTCAAGCAGTAGGAGCGCGGGTGCAAGCCGAAGTGATCCGAGTGGTGATCGCCGATGACGAGCCGCTGATACGGGCCGGGATCAGGATGATCCTGACCTCGGCGCCGGACATCGAGGTCGTCGCGGAGGCGGCGAACGGCCGGGAGGCGGTGGACCTGGCCCGTGCGCACGTGCCGGACGTGGTGCTGCTGGACATTCAGATGCCCGTGATGGACGGGCTGACCGCGCTGGGCGAGCTGGGGCGGGCCGTGCCGGAGGTGCGCTCGCTGATCCTGACGACCTTCGGGGAGAAGGAGAACGTGCTGCGGGCGCTGGGCCAGGGCGGTGCGGGGTTCCTGCTGAAGGACTCGGCGCCGGGCGAGCTGATCGGGGCCGTCCGGGCGGCCGCGGCCGGGGACGCGTACCTCTCGCCGTCGGCGACGCGCCATGTGGTGGACCAGCTGGCGTCGGGGAAGGCGGTGGTGCGGGGCGAGGAGGCCCGGCGCCAGGTCGCGGCGCTGAGCGAGCGCGAGCGCGGGGTCCTCGCGCTGCTGGGCGAGGGCCTGTCGAACGCGGACGCGGGGCGGCGGCTGCACATGAGCGAGGCGACCGTGAAGACGTACGTGAGCCGGATCCTGGCCAAGCTGGGCTGCGAGAACCGGGTGCAGGCCGCGCTGCTGGCCAGGGACGCCGGGCTGTAGATACGGTCAGCCCGTTCCGGAAGCGATCAATGTACGGGTGGGGGCGGCGCGCATGGCGACGGTAGTGGGACAGCGGATACCGCGGGTGGCGGGGTTCGCGCCGCGGGTGGTGGCGGGCTCGCCGAAGCAGGAGGGCAAGGCGCTGCGGGTACGTGTGCCGCGGGCGGCGCACGCCGCCTTCGAGGCGCCGGCCGGGCGCCCGGACGCCGTGCGGGCGGTGGAGGAGTCCAATGTCGGCCGGGTCTCCGATCTGACGCCGATACGGGTGGGCCGGATGGCCGCCAACCCCTTCGCGTTCCTGCGCGGCGCGGCCGGGCTGATGGCCCACGACCTGTCCGGCGGTCCGGTGACCGGGGTAGGCGCGCAGATCTGCGGTGACGCGCACGCGGCGAACTTCGGGCTGTACGGGGACGCGCGCGGCAACCTGGTCATCGACCTGAACGACTTCGACGAGACCGTGTTCGGTCCGTGGGAGTGGGACGTGAAGCGGCTGGCGGCATCGCTGGTGCTGGCCGGCCGGGTGGCGGGCGCGTGCGAGGACACCTGCCGGGCGGCCGCGCTCGACGCGGTGGGTGCCTACCGGCGGACCATGCGGCTGCTGGCCAAGCTGCCCGCGCTCGACGCGTGGAACGCCATCGCGGACGAGGAACTGGTCTCGCACACCGATGCCCGCGATCTGCTGGGCACCCTGGAGCGGGTCTCGGAGAAGGCCCGCAACAACACCTCGGCGCGGTTCGCGGCCAAGTCGACGGTGGTCGGCGCGGACGGCAGCCGGCGCTTCGTGGACGCGCTGCCGGTGCTGCGGCGGGTCGGGGACGGGGAGGCGGCGGCCGTGGCGGCCTCGCTGGGTCCGTACCTGCACACGCTCCAGGGGGACCGGCTGCCGCTGCTGGCCCGGTACGCGATCCACGACGTGGCCTTCCGCGTGGTGGGGACGGGGAGCGTCGGCACGCGTTCGTACGTGGTGCTGCTGCTGGACCACCGGGGGGAGCCGCTGGTGCTGCAGGTGAAGGAGGCGCGGCCCTCGGTGCTGCTGCCGCACCTGCCCGCGCTGGGCTTCGTCTCGGCCCCGGAGGAGCACGAGGGGCGCCGGGTGGTGGCCGGGCAGAAGCGGATGCAGGTGGTGTCGGACATCATGCTGGGCTGGACCACGGTGGAGGGCCGTCCGTTCCAGGTGCGGCAGTTCCGCAACCGCAAGGGCAGTGTGGATCCGGCGGCGCTGGCCGTCGACCAGATCGACGACTACGGGCGGATGACCGGGGCCCTGCTGGCCCGGGCACACGCTCACAGCGTCGATCCTCGGCTGCTGGCCGGGTACTGCGGGAAGAACGAGGAGCTGGACGAGGCGATGGCCGCCTTCGCCGTGGCCTACGCGGACCGGACCGAGGCCGACCACGCCGACCTGGTGACGGCGGTCCGTACGGGTCGGATCGCGGCGGAGGCGGGGGTCTAGAGCGCCGCTCCCGGCGGGCGTGGAGCGGGCGGGCGATGTTCCTCCCCCGGCTACCGCCGGGAGGTGCCCCCGGTGAATCGCGGGCGGATGTTTCACGTGAAACATCCGCCCGCGCGGGGTGGCCGTAGGCTGGCCGGGTGAGCGAGCAGACCGAGCAGACAGTCCCTGGCGAATCCGGCGAAGTGGGCGAGGAGCGTCCCGAGGCGCGCCTGGAGCGGGCCGTGCGGGCCGCCGAGCAGGCGCTGATCGAGTTCGAGATCGCGGTGGAGACCTTCCGGGTCGAGGTGGAGAACTTCTCCCGCCTGCACCACCAGAAGCTCGGCCCGATGTACTCGCGCCTCGACGAGCTGGACGCGCTGATCGCCGAGGCGAAGGCGGCCCGTACCGGGGATCCCGAGGACCTGCGGCGTGCGCGGGACGCGCGGTCGCTGGTGATGCCGATGCCCGGGGTGGACGAGCTGTTCCACGAC
The DNA here is from genome assembly GCF_036203305.1 of Streptomyces sp. NBC_00190. Classification (GTDB taxonomy): domain Bacteria; phylum Actinomycetota; class Actinomycetes; order Streptomycetales; family Streptomycetaceae; genus Streptomyces. The sequence continues at coordinate 4,131,853 of NZ_CP108131.1, forward strand.
TGGCTTGGCTCGGACGGGATCTCCGACGACGCGGCCGCGATGCTCACCGACCGGCCCGTGCGGCCGCCGGAGCGGGTGCGCCCCTCGGAGGAGGTGCGCCGCCTCTACCGCGAGCTGGTCCGCAAGGCCCACCCGGACCTCGCGCAGGACGACGCGGAGCGGGAGCGCCGCGACGCCTTCATCGCGCGGGTCAACGCGGCGTACGGGCGGGGCGAGGAGCAGCTGCTGCGCGAGCTGGCCGAGGAGTGGGCTGCCGGTCCGGCGCCCGAGGAGGCGGCGCCGGGTGGGAGCGGGGAGCTCTATGCCCGCCTGGAGTGGCTGGCGCGCCGCAAGGAGCTGCTGTCGCTGGTGGCCAAGGAGCTGGAGGACAGTGCCATCGGGTCGATGCTGAGGATGGCCCCCGAAGACCCGGACCGGCTGCTGGAGGAGATCGCGGAGCAGCTGCTGGCGCAGGTCTCCGAGCGCGAGGCGGAGCTGGCCGCGGAGCTCGCCGCGCAGTGACGGGGTCGGGGTCCGGGGCGCCGTCGGGGCTGAATCTTGCCGGGCGCGTCGGATAGGTTGGCAGCAGATCCGTGACGAGAGAAGGCGACAGCTATGAACTTCGGACCGCTTCCCTCGGTGGACGCAGCCGCGGTGCCCTCCGAAGGCTTTGTCCTCGACGTCCGTGAGGACGACGAATGGGCTGCCGGGCATGTCGAGGGTGCTCTGCACATCCCGATGAGCGACTTCGTGGGCCGCTTCGGTGAGCTGACGGAGGCCGTCGAGGACGGCCGCCGGGTGTACGTGATGTGCCGGGTCGGCGGCCGCTCCGCGCAGGTGACCCAGTACCTGGTGCGCCAGGAGATCGACGCGGTGAACGTCGACGGCGGCATGCAGGCCTGGGACGGCGCCGGTCGCCCCATGGTGACGGACAGCGGGACCCCGGCCTTCGTGCTGTAGACGCCGTAGCTGTTGTCAGGCGAGGGGGTGGGCGGCCAGCAGGTCGCCCAGGGCCTCCTCGTGCGCGGCGGCCGGGCCGAGCTGGAGTTCCAGCTGTTTGGCCCACGCGTGGTAGCGGTGCAGCGGGTAGTCGGTGTCGGCGCCGAAGCCGCCGTGCAGGTGCTGGGCGGTCTGCACGACCCGGCGTACGCCCTCCGAGGCCCAGATCTTGGCGACGGCGACGTCACCGGAGCTCGGCAGCGGGCCACCGGCGACGCCGGTCGCCGCGTCGAGCCGCCAGGCGGCCTGCCAGAGGGTGACCTCCATGGCGCGCAGGTCGATGTAGCGGTCGGCGGCCTGGACGGCGACGGCCTGGAAGGTGGCCACCGGGAAGCCGAACTGCTCGCGCTTGCTCGTGTATCGGCTGGTCATGGTGAGGACGCCCTCGCCGAGGCCGAGCGCGAGGGCGCAGGTCCCGGTGGCGAGGAGCTGGCGGAGCCGGTCCCAGGCGCCGGGTGCGTCGATGAGGTGCGCGGAGGCCACCCGTACGCCGTCCAGGGCGAGTTCGGCGAGCCGCTCGCCGCTGGTGGAGACCTGTTCGGCGAGGGCGAGGCCTTCCGCGGTGCGCGGGACGAGCGCGAGGACGGCCTCGCCCTCCCCGGTGTGGGCGGGTACGGCGATCCAGTCGGCGCCGTGCGCCCAGGGGACGGCGGTCTGTGTGCCGTCCAGGATCCAGTCGCCCCCACTGCCCTCGCGGCGGGCGACGACGGCGAGTTCGGCCGGGTCGTGGCCGGAGCGGCCGTGCGCGGCGGCGGTGAGTACGAGGCTTCCGCTACCGGCGCCGGGCAGCAGGGCGGCGGCCAGTTCGGGGCTGCCGTGGGCCTGTACGGCCATAGCGGTGGCGCAGTGTTCCAGCAGCGGCACCCGGGCCAGTACCTTCGCGGCTTCGCGCAGCACCAGGCACAGGGCGATGGCGTCCAGGCCGGCGCCGCCGTGCTCCTCGGAGAGGACCAGGCTCAGCAGGTCGGATCCTGCGAGCCTGGCCCACAGCCGGCGGTCGAAGTCGTCGGCGACGGCCCCCGGGGTGAGTGCGGGACTGGGCACGCCGTCGGGTGCGACGTCCGCGAACACGGCCCTGGCCGCCTCGACGGCCGCCTGCTGCTCCTCGGTGAAGGTGAAGTCCACTGCCGGTCCTCCCGTTCTGATCTGACGGTGCGTCAAGATAGAACAGGTTCTTTGAAATGGACAGGCCCGGAAAATGGACAGGGCCTACCGGTCGAAGTCGATCTCCACTTCCTCCGTCACCGGGTGCGACTGGCAGGCCAGTACGAACCCGGCCTCCGTCTCCTCCGCCTCCAGCGCGAAGTTCCGCTCCATCCGGACCTCTCCCGTCACCAGGAACGCCCGGCAGGTGCCGCACACCCCGCCCTTGCAGGCGTACGGGGCGTCCGCGCGGTTGCGGAGCACCGCGTCCAGCAGGGATTCCCCGTCCTGGACCGGCCAGGTACCGGAACGGCCGTCGAGCCGTGCGGTGACCCGCCCGTGGGAGGGGGCGGGCCCGGACGCGGCGCGGGCCGGCGCCGTGATGTCCTCGACGTGGAAGATCTCCTCGTGCACCCGGGTCCGTGCGACGCCGAGTGCGCCCAGGGTCCGCTCCGCACCCTGGACCAGGCCGTACGGTCCGCACAGGAACCAGCCCGTCACGTCGGCCACCGGCAGCAGCGCGGGCAGCAGGGCGGCCAGGCGCTCCTCGTCCAGGCGCCCCGAGGGCAGTCCGGACTCCTGCTCCTCCCGGGAGAGGACCGTGACCAGCTGGAACCGCGCCGGATAGCGGTCCTTGAGGTCGGCGACCTCCTCCAGGAACATCGTCGACGCCGCCGTACGGTCGCTGCGCACGAGGCAGAAGCGGGCGTCGGGGCGGGCGGCCAGCAGGCTCGCCGCGATGGACAGCACGGGGGTGATCCCGCTGCCGCCGACGATCGCCGCGTAGTGCGCGGCGGCGGGGGCGGCGGCCGGGTCCAGGACGAACCGGCCGGCCGGGACCATCACGTCCAGCACGTCGCCGGCGGCGATCTCCTTGTGCGCGAAGGTGGAGAACTCGCCGCCCTCCACGAGCCGCACTCCGACCTGCAGCTGTGCCGGGCCCGGGCCGTCCGGCCCCGGGGCGGGGGAGCAGATCGAGTAGGTGCGCCGGATCTCCTCGCCCTCTGCGGCGGTGCGTCGCAGGGTGAGGTGCTGGCCGGGGGCGTGCCGGTAGTCCTCGCGCAGCTCCTGCGGGACCCGGAGGGTCAGAGCCACCGAGTCGTCGGTGAGCCGGTCGACTGCCGCCACCGTCAGCGGGTGGAACGCGCCGTGGCGGGGTGCGGCCATCTACAGCTCCTTGAAGTGGTCGAACGGTTCGCGGCAGGCGGTGCAGCGGCGCAGCGCCTTGCATGCGGTGGAGGAGAACCGGCTGAGCAGCTCGGTCTCGGTCGATCCGCAGTTCGGGCAGCGGACCGACAGGGTGAGCGGGACCGGCCCGCCGGCCGCGTGGGGGCGCGGCGGGGCGATGCCGAACTCGGCGAGCTTGCGTCGGCCCTCGGCGCTGATGTCGTCGGTCGACCAGGCGGGGGCCAGCACGGTGGTCACCTGCACCTCGGGTATGCCGTGGCCGGTGAGGGCCCGCTCGATGTCGGCGGACATGGCCTCGATGGCGGGGCAGCCGGTGTAGGTGGGGGTGAGGGTGACCTCGGCGCGGCCGTCCTCGTGCACCCGCACTCCGCGCACCACGCCGAGCTCGCCGAGGGTGAGCACGGGCAGCTCGGGGTCCGGTACGGAGCCGGCCAGCTCGGCCAGCTCGGCCTCCAGGCGGGTCGTCCCTGCGTCGGCGGTCACCATGACGCCCCCGGATGGCTGCGGTGCAGGTGCTGCATCTCGGCGATCAGCCGGCCGAAGGGCTCGGTGTGCAGGCCCTGCCGTCCGGCTCCGGCCGCCCAGGCGCCGGTGCGCGGCCCCTCGGGCAGTGCGAGCGCGGCCCGCTCCAGTACGCCGGTCAGCGAGGCGAGCCAGCGCTGCTCCAGCGCGGCCCAGTCCAGGCCGTCGAGCCCCTCCACCGGCTGGAACATCTCGCCGGTGTACTTCCACAGGGCGTCCAGGGCGGCCCGCATGCGGCCGTGGCTCTCCTCGGTGCCGTCGCCGAGCCGCAGGGTCCACTGCTCGGCGTGGTCGCGGTGGTACGCGGTCTCCTTGACGGCCTTGGCCGCCAGCGGGGCGATCGGGCCGTTCCCGCGCGCCAGTTCCCCGTAGAGCTCGTGCTGGTAGAGGGAGAAGTAGAGCTGCCGGGCGATGGTGTGGGCGAAGTCGCCGTTCGGCTGCTCGACCAGCTGGAGGTTGCGGAAGGAGCGCTCCTCGCGCAGGAACGCCAGCTCGTCCTCGTCGCCGGCCATGGACAGCAGGATGCGGGCCTGGCCGAGCAGGTCGAGGGCGATGTTGGCGAGCGCGACCTCCTCCTCCAGGACCGGGGCGTGCCCCGCCCATTCGCCGAGGCGGTGGGAGAGGATCAGGGCGTCGTCGCCGAGGGCGAGGGCCGCCGCCGTGGCCGCGGTGGTCGCTGCGGTGGTGTCGGTGCCGGTCACAGGTGGCTCACCCCCTCCGGGATGTCGTAGAACGTCGGGTGCCGGTAAGGCTTGTCGGCGGACGGGGCGAAGAACGGGTCCCGCTCGTCCGGCGAGGAGGCGGTGATCTCGGTTGAGGGCACCACCCAGATCGAGATGCCCTCGTTGCGCCGGGTGTAGAGGTCGCGGGCGTTGCGCAGGGCCATCTCCGCGTCGGGGGCGTGCAGGCTTCCCGCGTGCGTGTGCGACAGACCGCGCCGCGAGCGCACGAACACCTCCCACAGTGGCCAGTTCTGCGTCATACCCGTGCCTCCTCGTTCTTCTCGGCGTGCTGTGCCGCCTGCTTCTCCGCATACGCCGCGGCCGCGTCGCGCACCCAGGCGCCTTCCTCGTGGGCCCGGCGGCGCTGGCTTATGCGCTGCTCGTTGCACGGGCCGTTGCCCTTGAGCACGTTCCAGAACTCCGCCCAGTCGATGGCGCCGAAGTCGTGGTGCCCACGCTCCTCGTTCCACTTCAGGTCCGGGTCGGGCAGGGTCAGGCCGAGGGCCTCGGCCTGCGGGACGGCGATGTCGACGAACCGCTGGCGCAGCTCGTCGTTCGAGTGCCGCTTGATCCGCCAGGCCATCGACTGCGCCGAGTGGGCCGACTCGTCGTCCGGCGGGCCGAACATCATCAGCGAGGGCCACCACCAGCGGTCGACCGCGTCCTGGGCCATCGCGTGCTGCGCCTCGGTGCCCTTGGACAGGGTCATGAGGAGCTCGAAGCCCTGGCGCTGGTGGAAGGACTCCTCCTTGCAGATCCGGACCATGGCGCGCGCGTACGGCCCGTAGGAGCAGCGGCAGATCGGTACCTGGTTGGTGATCGCCGCGCCGTCCACGAGCCAGCCGATGGCGCCGACGTCGGCCCAGGTCAGGGTCGGGTAGTTGAAGATCGAGGAGTACTTCTGCTTGCCCGCGTGGAGCTTGTCGAGCAGCTCGTCGCGGCTGGTGCCGAGGGTCTCGGCCGCGCTGTAGAGGTACAGCCCGTGGCCGGCCTCGTCCTGCACCTTGGCCATCAGGATCGCCTTGCGGCGCAGCGAGGGCGCGCGGGTGATCCAGTTGGCCTCGGGCTGCATTCCGATGATCTCGGAGTGGGCGTGCTGGGCCATCTGGCGGACGAGGGAGGCGCGGTACTCCTCGGGCATCCAGTCGCGCGGTTCCACGCGCTCCTCCGCCGCGACGGCCGCGTCGAAGGCCGCCGCGAGCTGTGCGCCCAGATCAGCAGCCATGTCCGTCCCATCCGTCCCGTCTGTCCCGAGGGCCGTTTCCGGCCCCGTCTCCGGGGTCACTGCAACCATCCCGGCCCCTTGTCAGTGTTTGTCGGCTGGCCGTCTTCCCACCCGACCGACCGATCGTTCGGTTCATCCTCTTCAATGGTGAGACGGCGGCCCGTAGGGTGTCAACCTCTGAGGTCAACCCTGTGGAAGCCGGACGATCGGGGCGGGATGGATTCGAACGAGCACGAGCCCGCCGGAGGGGCCGCTCCTCCACCCCCGCGGGCGCCCGGAATGGCGGGTCTGTCCACCCCGTACCGGATCGTCGCCGCGCTCGCCCTCGGGGTCCTCGCGGTCGCCGCCTGCGGGCATCTCGCGCTGGTGTTCCTCCACGTCGCCCCGGCGAACACGGTGAGCCGGCAGCAGGCGAAGACGGTCGACGGCTGGATCTACCCCGAGTTCGAACAGAACTGGAAGCTCTTCGCCCCCAACCCGCTCCAGCAGAACATCGCGGTGCAGGTGCGCGCCCAGGTACGCACCGCCGGCGGCGAGCTCACCACCACCGGCTGGCGGGACCTGAGCGCCGAGGACGGCGCGGCCATCCGGCACAGCCTGCTGCCGAGCCACACGGAACAGAACGAGCTCCGCCGGGCCTGGGACTTCTTCACCGGATCCCACGACGAGGACAACAAGCCGATCGGCGAGCGCGGCACGCTGTCCGAGGCGTACCTGCGGCGGATCGCGGTGAACCGGCTCACCCCGGCGTACCCCGGCGGGCACGTCCTGCGGATCCAGCTGCGCTCCGCGACGCGGGCGGTGGACGCGCCCGAGTGGAGCGGCGAGGCGACCGACACCCAGACCTACTACCGGGAGCTGCCGTGGTGGACGGTGTGAGGCTCCGGGCCTCCGCGGGGCGGGCGCTGGCGAAGGTCACCGGGCGGGCCCTGGGCCCGTACCAGAGCGCCGTGATCCGCATCGGTTTCGCCGGGACCTGGCTCTTCTTCCTGCTGCGCGAGTTCCCGAACCGCGGGGAGATGTACGGGCCGGACGGGCCGTGGAGCTGGGAGCTGGCACAGCGGCTGACCGCCTCCAACGGGGCCTTCACGGTGCTGATGTGGTCCGATTCGGCGGTGTGGTTCGAGATCGTCCACGCGGTGGCCGTGCTGGCGAGCGTGGGGCTGCTGCTGGGCTGGCGGACGCGCGCCATGTCCGTGGTGTTCATGGTCGGGGTGCTCTCGCTGCAGAACCGCAGCGTGTTCATGGGTGACGGCGGCGACAACGTCATCCACCTCATGGCGGTCTACCTGGTGCTGACCCGGTGCGCGCAGGTGTGGTCACTGGACGCGCGACGGGCCCGGCTGCGGGGGTCGGCTTCCGCCGGGGCCGCCGGGCCGGTGCTGTGGACGGTGCTGGGCGCGGCGTTCGCGTACGGGGCCGTGACCGGGGAGTTCGGTTACGGCTGGCTGGCGGCCTTCGCGGCGGTCTGGGTGGTCTGCGCGCTGTGGTGGGTGGTGGACCGGTACGACCGGGAGGGCGAGGGGCGCGCGACGCTCGACGTGCTGGCCAACCTGCTGCACAACGCGGGGATGCTGGTGATCATGGCGGAGGTCTGCCTGATCTACGCGACGGCGGGCTGGTACAAGATCCAGGGCTCGCGGTGGCAGGACGGGACGGCGCTGTACTACCCGCTGGGGCTCGACTACTTCACCCCGTGGCCGGGCCTGTCGGCGCTGCTGGCGGGCAGCGGGACGCTGGTCATGCTGCTGTCGTACGGGACGGTGGCGGTGCAGGTGGCGTTCCCGTTCACCGTGTTCAACCGGCGGATCAAGAACGTGCTGCTGGGCGTGATGATGCTGGAGCACGCCGGGATCGCGGTCCTGCTGGGCCTGCCGTTCTTCTCTCTGGCGATGATCACCGCCGACGCGGTGTTCCTGCCGACGGTGTTCCTGGTTTGGCTGGGTGCCCGGGCCGCAGCGCTGCGGCCCCGCCGGATTCCGGGCCGGCCGGCCCCGTCGGACGCCGAACCGGCCCCGGTGGCCGCCGGGGCCGCCCTGACCTGACCTGCGGCGCCGTCTTCCGGGGCTCCGCCCGGACCGTAGGGTCGGGGTATGAGTGAGGACCAGAGCCCCGAAGAGATCGTGCGGCAGTGGCGGGAGGCCGTCGAGCGGGGGGATCTCGTCCTGCTCGACGGGTTCCACGCGCTGAAGCACGCCCTGCGGTTCGGGGCCGATGTGCGCATGGCCGTCGCCGACGACCCCGGGGCGGTACGGGCGCTCGCCGGCGAGCTGGCCCCGGACGTCGAGGGGGACGTGGCCCGGCTGGTGCGGCCGGCGTCGCTCAAGGGGCTGCTGCCCCGCGTGCACCCCACCGGGGTCGCCGCCCTCGCCGTGCGGCCCGACAGGGACGCGGGGCGGGCCGGGCTCGACCGGATGCCGCGCCACGCGCCCGTCGTCGTACTCGACAACCCCCGCAACCTCGGCAACGTCGGAGCCGTCGTGCGGCTCGCCGCGGGCTTCGGAGCCACCGGTGTGGTGACCCGCGGCGACCTCGACCCCTGGCACCCGAACGTGGTCCGGGCCGGGGCCGGGCTGCACTACGCCACCACCGTCGACCGGCTGGAGCTGGACGAACTGCCGCCCGGGCCGCTCTACGCGCTCGACCCGGAGGGCGAGGACATCCGCACCCTCACCCTCCCGGACGACGCGCTGCTCGCCTTCGGCTCGGAGAGGCACGGCATCTCACCCGAGCTGCGTGAACGAGCCGACCACCTGGTCGCACTTCCGATGCGGCCGCAGGTCTCCAGCTACAACCTGGCCACCAGCGTGGCCATGACCCTGTTCCACTGGGGCGGGCCCAAGGACACGGCTTAGCCCTGGCGGCGGACCTCCACCACGCGGAAGCGGTTCGACACGAAGGCGCCGTCGCACAGGGCCGCGTTGGCCGCCGGGTTGCCGCCCGAGCCGTGGAAGTCCGAGAACGCCGCGGTCTGGTTGACGTACACCCCGCCGGTGAGGTTCAGGGAGAGCTGCGCGGACTCCTCCAGGCAGACCTCCTCGATCGCCCGCTCGGTGTCCGCGGACGTCGTGTAAGCGCCCACGGTCATGGCGCCCTTCTCGCGGACCGTACGGCGCAGGAGGTCGAGGGCGTCGGCGGTCGAGTCCACCGCCACCGCGAAGGACACCGGGCCGAAGCACTCCGAGAGGTACGCCGCGTCCGGGTCGGGCTTGGAGGCGTCCAGCTTCACCATGACCGGCGTGCGGACCACCGCGTCCGGGAACTCAGGGTTCGCGACCTCGCGGGAGGCCAGCGCGACCTCGCCCAGGCCGGCCGCCGCTTCCAGCCGGGCCTTGACGTCCGGGTTGACCAGCGCGCCCAGCAGCGCGTTGGCCCGGGCGTCGTCGCCCAGCAGACCGCCGACCGAGGCGGCGAGATCGGCGACGACCTCGTCGTACGTCTTGTGCCCGGCGTCCGTGGCGATGCCGTCGCGCGGGATCAGCAGGTTCTGCGGGGTGGTGCACATCTGGCCGCTGTACAGCGACAGGGAGAACGCCAGGTTGGAGAGCATCCCCTTGTAGTCGTCCGTGGAGTCGAGGACGACGGTGTTGACGCCCGCCTTCTCCGTGTAGACCTGCGCCTGGCGGGCGTTGGTCTCCAGCCAGTCGCCGAACTCCGTGGACCCGGTGTAGTCGATCAGCTTGATCTCGGGGCGGAGCGCGAGGGTCTTGGCGATGCCCTCGCCCGGGCGCTCGACCGCCAGCGCGACCAGGTTCGGGTCGAAGCCGGCCTCGGCGAGGACCTCTCGGGCCACCTGGACCGTGAGCGCCAGCGGGAGGACGGCGCGCGGGTGCGGCTTCACCAGCACCGCGTTGCCGGTGGCCAGGGAGGCGAACAGGCCCGGGTAGCCGTTCCAGGTGGGGAAGGTGTTGCAGCCGATCATCAGGGAGATGCCGCGCGGGACCGCCGTGAAGGTCTTGCCGAGCTCCAGCGGGTCGCGCTTGCCCTGCGGCTTCGACCAGTCGGCCTGCCCGGGGACACGCGTCTGCTCCTCGTACGCGTAGGCCACGGCCTCCAGGCCGCGGTCCTGCGCGTGCGGGCCGCCCGCCTGGAACGCCATCATGAAGGCCTGCCCGCTGGTGTGCATGACCGCGTGGGCGAACTCGTGCGTGCGGGCGGAGATGCGCGACAGGATCTCGATGCAGACCAGGGCGCGCGCCTCGGGACCCGCGTCGCGCCAGGCGGCCATGCCGGCCTTCATCGCGGGCAGCAGTACGTCCGGGTCGGCGTGCGGGTACTCGACGCCGAGAGCCGGGCCGTACGGGGACACCTCGGCGCCGGTCCAGCCGTCCGTGCCGGGCTGCCCCAGGTCCAGCCGGGTGCCGTGGAGGGCTTCGAAGGCGGCGAGGCCGTCGGCCGGGGCGGTCTCCCCGTAGGCCTTGGGGTGCTCGGGATGCGGGGACCAGTAGGCGCGGCTGCGGATCGCCGACAGGGCCTGGTCCAGGGTGGGCCGGTGCTTGGCGGACAGCTGGGGGACGGTGAGCTCGGCGGCCATCAGGGACCAACTCCTCGTTGAGCCGGGCGAAGGAGAGCAGACTGGAGTTAGAGTAACCGAACGATCGGTCGGGACAAGAGGGCCCGGCGGACCTGTGGATAAGTCGGTGCGGGAGGATCAGGACATGACAGCAATCGAGCGGTCCCGCACTGTGGCGGTCGTCGGCGCGGGCACCATGGGCCAGGGAATCGCCCAGGTCGCCCTTCTCGCAGGTCACCGCGTGCTGATCTACGACATCGACGCCGCCCTCGCCGCCGACGGCGTCGGCATGGTGCAGGACCGCGTCGAGCGGATGGCCGCCAAGGGCCGCCTGGATCGCGCCGAGGCCGAGGACGCGATCGGCCGGATCGGTTCGGCGGAAGTCCTCGCCGACCTCGCCGGGGCCGCGCTCGTCATCGAGGCGGTGGTCGAGAACGTCTCCGTCAAGCAGACGCTCTTCGCCGCACTCGAAGACGTGGTTTCGCCGGACGCGCTGCTGGCCACCAACACCTCCTCCCTCTCCGTCACCGAGCTCGCCGCCGGTCTCGCGCACCCCGGCCGCTTCCTCGGCCTGCACTTCTTCAACCCGGCCCCGCTGCTCCCGCTCGTCGAGGTGGTCAGCGGTTTCGCGACCGACCCGGCCGCCGCCGAGCGCGCGTACGCCACGGTCCTCGGCTGGGGGAAGACCCCGGTGCGCTGCGCCGACACCCCCGGCTTCATCGTCAACCGGATCGCCCGCCCCTTCTACGCCGAGGCCTTCTCGGTGTACGAGGAGCAGGGCGCCGACCCGGCCACCATCGACGCCGTGCTCCGCGAGAGCGGCGGCTTCAAGATGGGCCCGTTCCAGCTGACCGACCTGATCGGCCAGGACGTCAACGAGGCCGTGACCCGGTCCGTGTGGGAGTCCTTCTTCCGCAGCCCCAAGTTCACCCCCTCCCTCGCGCAGCGCCGGCTGGTCCAGTCGGGCCGCCTCGGCCGCAAGTCGGGGCACGGCTGGTTCCCGTACGGCCCGGACGCCGCCGTGCCGCCGCCGCACACCGCCGCGCCCGAGGACGCCCCGGACAAGGTCACGATCGTCGGCGACCTCGGGCCCGCGGCGGAGCTGGCCGACCTCCTGGAGGAGGCCGGGATCGCGGTCGACGCCACCGGGCAGGGGGGCCCGTACATCCAGCTGCCCGGCGAGGGCCAGCTGGTCCTCGCGGACGGCAAGACCTCCGTGGAGTTCGCGGACGTCGTCTACTTCGACCTCGCCCTCGACTACCGGGGCGCCACCCGCATCGCGCTCTCCGCCAGCGAGGACACGAGCGAGCGGACCCTCGCCGAGGCCGTCGGCCTGTTCCAGAAGCTCGGCAAGAAGGTCTCCGTCATCGGCGACGTGCCCGGCATGATCGTCGCCAGGACCGTGGCGATGCTGATCGACCTCACGGCCGACGCGGTCGCACGCAGCGCCGCCACCGCCGAGGACATCGACACGGCGATGAAGCTCGGCGTCAACTACCCGCTCGGACCGGCCGAATGGCACGACCGGCTCGGCCGGGACTGGGCCTACGACCTGCTGCACCACCTCGACGAGCGCTGTCCCGGCGGACGGTACGCGCCCTCGCTGGCGCTGTTCAAGCTGGGCTACGCCGCCGGTGAAGAGGACGGGACGGACGAGGCGGGGGAGACCGAGTGACCACGGCGAAGCGGGACACGTACACCCCCGAGACCCTGCTGTCCGTCGCCGTCCAGGTCTTCAACGAACGCGGCTACGACGGCACCTCGATGGAGCACCTCTCCAAGGCCGCGGGCATCTCGAAGTCCTCGATCTACCACCACGTCACGGGCAAGGAGGAGCTGCTCCGGCGCGCCGTGAGCCGCGCCCTCGACGGGCTCTTCGCCGTCCTGGAGGAGCCGGGCGCGATACGCGGCCGGGCGGTGGACCGCGTGGAGTACGTGACGCGCCGCACGGTGGAGGTGCTCGTCGGCGAACTGCCGTACGTGACCCTGCTGCTGCGGGTCCGCGGCAACACGCGGACCGAGCGCTGGGCGCTGGAACGCCGCCGCGAGTTCGACCACCAGGTCGCCGACCTCCTCAAGGCCGCCGCCGCCGAGGGCGACCTCCGCGCGGACGTGGACATCCGCCTCGCCACCCGCCTGCTCTTCGGCATGGTGAACTCCCTGGTCGAGTGGTACCGCCCGCACCCGGGCACGGGCCCCGACCAACTCGCGGACGCGGTGGTCACCATGGCCCTGGACGGCCTGCGGACCGCTCGCTGACCACTCGCCGACCCCGGTGGGTGGACCACGGCGCCCCGGGAACGGCCTGCGGGCCGTCCCGGGGCGCCGTCGCGTCCGGCTACTCCTCGGTGAGCGCCGTGGGCCCCGCCGGACCCGGGCCCGTGTCCAGCAGATCCGTTTCCTCGAAGACCAGCAGGGTGCGCGTGGAGAGGACCTCCGGGATGGCCTGGAGCCGGGTCAGGACCAGTTCGCGCAGGGTGCGGTTGTCCGGGGTGTGGACCAGCAGCAGTACGTCGAAGTCGCCGCTGACCAATGCGATGTGCGCGGCGCCCGGGAGCTCGCGCAGCTGTTCGCGGACCGTGCGCCAGGAATTCTGGACGATCTTCAGCGTGATGTACGCGGAGGCGCCCTGACCGGCGCGTTCGTGGTCGACGCGGGCCGTGAACCCGCGGATCACCCTGTCGTCGATGAGCCGGTTGATGCGGGCGTAGGCGTTCGCGCGCGAGACGTGCACCTGTTCCGCCACCGAGCGTATCGACGCGCGGCCGTCCGCCTGGAGCAGTCGCATGATGGATCTGTCGATCGGGTCCAGGGGACGGGGTGGCACGGATGGGACTCCAGAGGTACCCCCCGGCGGGACCGGTGCGGAACCCGCTCCGGCCATTTGTTCATCCGGCATTGCCCGATGCCTCCCTCTTCTGGACGTCCTGCATCCATCCCAGGGCCCCGGCGCCAGTTTGTCCACAGCCTGGAGCCGCCTGTAGCCAAATTGCGCGAACGACCGAACAATCGGTAGGTGAGGCGCCTCACATTCCCCCGGCCACCGCCGGGGGTGTCCCCGGAGCGCCCAGTCGACTTCCCACGAGGAGGTGTACGCCGCCATGACGGTCCAAGAGCTGCCCGGTGCCGGTGCGTCCCACCGTCCCACCCCGCCGCCCGCCTGGAGGCCCCGTACGGACGCCGCTCCGCTGCTGCCGGACCCGGAGCCCTACCGGGTGCTGGGCACACCGGCGGCCGACCGGCTGGACCCCGCGCTGATGCGCCGCTGCTACGCGGAGCTCGTGCGAGGCCGCCGGTACAACGCGCAGGCCACCGCGCTGACCAAGCAGGGGCGGCTCGCCGTCTACCCGTCCACCGTGGGCCAGGAGGCCTGCGAGATCGCGGCGGCACTCGTCCTGGAGGACCAGGACTGGCTCTTCCCGAGCTACCGCGACACCCTGGCGGCCGTCGCGCGCGGGCTGGACCCCGTACAGGCGCTGACGCTGCTGCGAGGCGACTGGCACACCGGCTACGACCCGCGCGAGCACCGCATAGCCCCGCTCTCCACCCCGCTCGCCACCCAGCTGCCGCACGCGGTGGGCCTGGCGCACGCGGCCCGCCTGCGCGGCGACGACGTCGTCGCCCTGGCCATGGTCGGCGACGGCGGCACCAGCGAGGGTGACTTCCACGAGGCGCTGAACTTCGCCGCCGTCTGGCAGGCGCCGGTGGTCTTCCTCGTGCAGAACAACGGCTTCGCGATCTCCGTCCCGCTGGCCAAGCAGACCGCCGCCCCGACGCTGGCCCACAAGGCCGTGGGGTACGGGATGCCCGGCCGGCTGGTCGACGGCAACGACATCGCGGCGATGCACGAGGTGCTGACCGAGGCCGTCCGGCGGGCCCGGGCAGGCGGCGGCCCGACCCTGATCGAGGCCGTCACCTACCGGATGGAGGCCCACACGAACGCCGACGACGCCACCCGCTACCGCGGCGATGCCGAGGTCGAGGCCTGGAAGGCGCACGACCCGGTCGACCTGCTGGAGCGCGAGCTGACCGCGCGCGGGATCCTCGACGAAGCGGGCATCCAGGAGGCGCGTGACGCGGCCGAGACGATGGCCGCGGAGCTCCGCGAGGGGATGAACGCGGACCCGGTGCTGGACCCGATGGACCTCTTCGCGCACGTCTACGCGGAGCAGACCGGCAGGCTGCGCGAGCAGGCGGCCATGCTGTGCGCCGAGCTCGACGCGGAGGGAGACGCATGACCACGGTGGCGGCGAAGGCGGCGAAGTCGGGGGCCAAGCCCGCGACGATGGCCCAGGCACTGACCCGGGCGATGAGAGACGCGATGGCCGAGGACCCGACGGTCCACGTCATGGGCGAGGACGTCGGGACGCTCGGCGGGGTCTTCCGGATCACGGACGGCCTGGCGAAGGAGTTCGGCGAGGACCGCTGTACGGACACCCCCCTCGCGGAGGCGGGGATCCTGGGCGCGGCCGTCGGCATGGCCATGTACGGGCTGCGGCCGGTCGTGGAGATGCAGTTCGACGCGTTCGCGTACCCGGCGTTCGAGCAGCTGATCTCGCACGTGGCGAAGATGCGCAACCGTACGCGGGGCGCGATGCCGCTGCCGATCACCATCCGCGTGCCCTACGGCGGCGGGATCGGCGGCGTGGAGCACCACTGCGACTCCTCCGAGGCGTACTACGTGGCGACGCCCGGCCTGCACGTGGTGACCCCGGCGACGGTCGACGACGCGTACGGCCTGCTGCGCGCGTCGATCGCCAGCGACGACCCGGTGATCTTCCTGGAGCCGAAGCGGCTCTACTGGTCGAAGGCCGACTGGTCGCCCGAGGCGCCGACGGCCGTGCCCGGGATCGGGAAGGCGCTGGTCCGGCGTACGGGCCGGAGCGCGACCCTGATCACGTACGGGCCCTCGCTGCCGGTGTGCCTGGAGGCGGCCGAGGCGGCGCGCGAGGAGGGCTGGGACCTGGAGGTCGTGGACCTGCGCTCGCTGGTCCCCTTCGACGAGGACACGGTCGTGGAGTCCGTGCGCCGGACCGGGCGCGCCGTGGTCGTCCACGAGGCGAACGGCTTCGGCGGACCGGGTGCGGAGATCGCCGCCCGGGTCACGGAGCGGTGCTTCCACCACCTGGAGGCTCCGGTGCTGCGGGTGACGGGCTTCGACATCCCGTACCCGCCGCCGATGCTGGAGAAGCACCACCTGCCGGGAGTGGAACGGATCCTGGACACCGTCGCGCGCCTGCAGTGGGAGAACTGATGCCGCAGGTCATGGAGTTCAAGCTGCCCGATCTCGGTGAGGGCCTGACCGAGGCCGAGATCGTGCGCTGGCTGGTGGCGGTGGGCGATGTCGTCGCCATCGACCAGCCGGTCGTCGAGGTCGAAACGGCCAAGGCGATGGTGGAAGTGCCCTGCCCGTACGGCGGCGTGGTCACCGCCCGTTTCGGGGAGGAGGGGCAGGAGCTTCCTGTCGGGGCCCCGCTGATCACCGTGGCCGTGGGTGCGGAGTCGATGCCGGAGGCCCCCGAGGCCGCGCAGGCCCCGGAGGCTGATGCCGAAGGCTCCGGCAGCGTGCCCCGGCCCCTGATCGGCTACGGCACGGACCACTCGCGCCCGGCGCGACGGCGACGGGTGCGACCCGTCACCGCCGCGGTGTCGGCGCCCGTCGCGGCTCCGGTCGCGGCCCCGGCTCCTGCCCCGGCTCCCGTTCCCGTCGCGGCGGCTCCGGCCGCTCCGGCGGGTCCGGTGCCGGTGATCTCGCCGCTGGTGCGCAAGCTGGCCAAGGACAACGGGGTCGACCTGCGTGCCCTTCGCGGGTCGGGTCCGGAGGGCCTGATCATGCGGGCGGACGTCGAGGCGGCGCTGCGCGCACCCGAGCCGGTGGCGGCGGTCGCGGCCGCGGCACCCGTCGCCGCGACCGCGGGTGAACGGATTCCGCTCAAGGGAGTGCGCGGGGCGGTCGCCGAGAAGCTGTCGCGCAGCCGGCGGGAGATCCCGGACGCCACCTGCTGGGTCGACGCGGACGCCACCGAACTGATGGCGGCCCGGGCCGCGATGAACGCCGTGGGCGGGCCCAAGATCTCGGTGCTCGCGCTGCTGGCGCGGATCTGCACGGCCGCGCTGGCCCGGTACCCGGAGCTCAACTCCACCGTGGACCTGGAGGCGAAGGAGATCGTCCGGCTGCCGTCCGTGCACCTGGGCTTCGCGGCCCAGACGGACCGGGGGCTGATGGTCCCGGTGGTGCGCGACGCCCATACGCGCAATCCGGAGTCCCTGTCGGCGGAGTTCGCCCGGCTGACGGAACTGGCGCGGGCGGGGAAGCTGGCTCCGGCCGATCTGACGGGCGGCACGTTCACCCTGAACAACTACGGGGTGTTCGGGGTCGACGGTTCCACGCCGATCATCAACCACCCGGAGGCCGCGATGCTCGGGGTGGGGCGGATCATGCCGAAGCCGTGGGTCCACGGTGGGGAGCTGGCGGTCCGCCAGGTCGTACAGCTGTCCCTGACGTTCGACCACCGGGTCTGCGACGGCGGGACGGCGGGCGGGTTCCTCCGCTACGTCGCCGACTGCGTGGAGTCCCCGGCGGTGCTGCTGCGCAGCCTGTAGTCCGGCGGGGACGGGGTGGGGCGGGGCCGTTGCGCGGCGCCTCCCCACCCCGTCCTTTTCCGGAACTGGCCCCGAACCGGGCCCCGAACCAGGGGCTCAGTCCGTCGCCGTCCCCGTCGGCGCGACGAGCAGCAGCTTGCCCACATGGCTGCTCGACTCCATGACCCGGTGCGCCTCGGCGGCCTCCGGCATCGGGAACGTCGCATGCACCACCGGCCGCACCCGCCCCGCCGACACCAGGGGCCACACGTGCTCCCGTACGGCCGCGACGATGGCCGCCTTCTCCTCCAGTGGCCGGGCCCGCAGGGAGGTGGCGGTGATCGCGGCCCGCTTGGCCAGCAGCGCGGCGAGGTTCAGTTCGGCCTTCACGCCGCCCTGGAGCCCGATGACCGCCAGCCGGCCGTTCACGGCGAGGGCGTCCACGTTCCGCGACAGGTACTTCGCGCCCATGATGTCCAGGATCACGTCCGCCCCGGCTCCGCCCGTCGCCGCCCGTAGCTCGGCCACGAAGTCCTGCTCGCGGTAGTCGATCAGGATGTCGGCGCCCAGCTCCTTGCACCGCGCGAGCTTCTGCGGACCTCCGGCCGTCACCGCGACCGTCGCGCCCACCGCCTTCGCCAGCTGGACCGCCATCGTCCCGATGCCGCTGGATCCGCCGTGCACCAGCAGGGTCTCGCCGGGACGCAGCCCGGCCACCATGAACACGTTGGACCACACGGTCGTGACGACCTCGGGCAGCGCGGCCGCCGTGACCAGGTCCACGCCCGCCGGGACGGGCAGCAGCTGGCCGGCCGGTACGGCCACCTTCTGCGCGTACCCGCCGCCGGCCAGCAGGGCGCACACCTCGTCGCCCACCGACCAGCCGGACACACCCGGACCGACCGCGGAGATCCGCCCGGAGCACTCCAGCCCCGGGTACTGGGAGGCCCCGGGCGGAGGGTCGTAGAACCCCTGGCGCTGGAGGATGTCGGCGCGGTTCACGGCGCTCGCCGCGACCTCGACGACGACCTCGCCCTCGCCCGCCACCGGATCGGGTACGTCGGTCCAGACGAGGGCCTCGGGGCCGCCGGGCTGCTCGATGGTGATCGCATGCATGGCCCGGAGGCTACGCGAAGCGGCGGCTACTGCGCAGGACCCAGTATCACCGGCGGCGAAGTCGGCGGTGCCGCCCGCACGATGGTGATGAGACGGTCCGTCAGCTGCAGCGGGCTCGCGTGCGGGTCGTCGTACGGGAGCAGCCGGTGCCCGCGCAGCACGCTCACCACCAGGTCGTCGGTCTCCCGTACCGACTTGCCCACCTCGGCCCGGTTGACGGGCCGTTCGACGAGGTCGAGGCCGCTGCCCTGCTGGATCAGGTCCTCCATCACGGTGCCCGCGCTGGGGCTGAGGACGGAGAGGCCCAGCAGCCGGCCCGCCGCGCTCGCGCTCGTGATCACGGCGTCCGCGCCGGACTGCCGCAGCAGCGGCGCGTTCTCCTCCTCGCGGACCGCCGCGACGATCTTCGCGCCCCGGTTGAGCTGCCGCGCCGTCAGCGTGACCAGCACCGCCGTGTCGTCCCGCTGGGTGGCGATGACGATCTGCCGGGCCTTGTGCAGCTCGGCGCGGAGCAGTACGTCGGAGCGGGTGGCGTCGCCGACCACGCCCGTGAAGCCCTCCGCGTTGGCCATGTCGATCACCTTGGTGCTGGGGTCGACGATGACGACCTGCTCCTTGGCCAGGCCGGTGGTCAGCAGCGTCTGCAGGGCCGAGCGGCCCTTGGTGCCGAAGCCGACGACGACCGTGTGCTCGCGCAAGTTCTTCCTCCAGCGGTTCAGCCGCCACTCTTCCCTCGTCCGCTCCGTCAGGACTTCCAGGGTGGTACCGACCAGGATGATCAGGAACAGCACGCGCAGCGGCGTGATCACCAGGATGTTGATCAGCCGTGCGCTGTCGCTGTACGGGACGATGTCGCCGTAGCCCGTCGTCGACAGCGTCACGGTGGCGTAGTAGAAGCAGTCGAGGAGGTCGACCTGCTCGTTGGCGTTGTCGTGGTAGCCGTCGCGGTCCAGCCACACGACGAGGACCGTCAGGAAGAGCACGAACAAGGCCATCAGGAGGCGCTTGCCGACCTGCCTGAGCGGCTTCTCGACGACGCGCCGGGGCAGCTTGATGCGCCGGGAGACGAGTTTCTCGTCGGCGCCACGGGCCATGGCGTCGGAACCGTGAAGTTTCACGTGAAACATCCTCCCGACGCCCACGGCAGATCCAGGATCTCCAGCTCCTGCCCCGACCGGGCGCCGTGCGGCGGTACGACGGCCAGCGCGTCGGCGGCCGCCACGCCGCGCAGCATGGCGGGGCCGTTGTAGCGCAGCGGCACCGCGTGCTCGCCGCTCAGCAGGACCGGGACCAGCCGGGTGTCGTGCGGGTGGCCCGGTACGTCGCCTTCGACCGTGGCCGTGCAGCGGGGCCGTCGGCGGCGGCCGGCCAGGGCGCGCAGCAGCGGATCGGCCAGGGTCAGCAGCCCGGAGACGGCGGCCAGGGGGTTCCCGGGCAGCCCGACCAGGTGCCGGACCGTGTCCCGGCCGGGGGCCTCGCCGATGCGGGCCAGCAGCATCGGGTGGCCGGGGCGTACGGCAACGCCGTCGACCAGGAGTTCGGCGCCGGCCCGGCGCAGTACGGGGTGGACGTGGTCGACGGGCCCGGAGGCGGTGCCACCGGTGGTGACGACGACATCTGCGGCGGAGGTGGTGACGGCCTTGAGGAGGGCCTCGGCCCCCGCGGGGTCGTCGCCGAGCCGCCGCGTGCCGATGACCTCGGCGCCGAGGCGGGTGAGCCAGGGGCCGAGCATGGGGCTCAGCGCGTCGCGGATGAGGCCGTCGTGCGGACGGCCTTCGGTGAGGAGCTCGTCGCCGAGCACCAGGATCTCCACGCGGGGCCGGGGCCGGGTGGTCAGCCCGTCGTACCCGGCCGCCGCGGCGAGGCCCAGCACGGCGGGGGTGACCAGGGACCCGGCGGGCAGCAGCAGGTCGCCGGAGCGGCACTCCTGGCCGCGCGGGCGGATGTCCTGGCCGGTGTGGACGGGGCGGGCGGCGAAGAGCTGCGTGCCGCTCTCGCGGCAGTGCTCGCTGCGGATGACGGCGGTGGTGTCGGCGGGGATCCGGGCGCCGGTGGCGATCTGGACGGCCTCGCCGTCCGCGAGGGGCTCGGGCCGCCCGGAGCCTGCCAGTACGCCGTCACCGGCGCGGATGGTCCACGGGCCGGGACCGGCGACGGCCCAGCCGTCCATGGCGGAGGTGTCGAAGGAGGGCAGGTCGGTCAGGGCGTCCAGGGGCTCGGCCAGCACCTCGCCGAGGGCGTCCGGGAGGGGGACCTGGTGGGTGCGGGCCCGCACCCCGCTCCCGGCGTGCACGGCGATGTCCCGGGCCCGCGCCCAGACGCTGGCGCGGTGGCCGCCGGCGCCGCCCGCCTCGGGGGCGCGACTGACCAGGGCCAGGGCCTGGTCCAGCGCGTGTTCGGCGTCGGTGGGGGTCATCCGGAGCCGTTCTCTCGAGATGTGGCGTCGGCCTCCGCCTCGGCGGCCCAGCGCAGCGCCAGATCGGCCGCCTTGCGGGAGGCTTCGGCGACGGCCTGGGCAGGGTCGGCTCCGGCGGCCTCGGCCCGCGCCGCCGCGTAGCCGACCAGGAAGGTGGTCAGCGGTGCGGCGGGCCGGGCGACGCCGTGTGCGGCATCGCGGGCGAGGTCGAGCAGGGCCTTGGTGTCGACGGGGAGGTCGAGGCCCAGCTCGTTCTTGACGGCGGTGATCCATTGGTCCAGCACGGTTCCATGCTCCCTGATCCGGGCGCGGGCGGCGGCAAGATCTTCCCAGGTGTCGCAGTCGAAGGAGGCGAGCGGCTGCGCCGCGACGCGGGCGAGGTCCAGTTCGGCGGTGACCGCGCGCAGCGGGAGCCCGGCGAGGCCGCCGTGCTCGGCGGCGAGGAGGGCCAGCTCGCGGCGGAGCGGTTCGGCCCGGTAGACGGCGATGAGCGGCTGGTCCCGGCCGGTCGGATCGCGCAGCAGCGCGCCGTCGCGCCCGCCGGGCGCGGTCAGCAGGGACCGTACGGTCGCCCGGTCCAGGAACGGCAGGTCCGCGGAGAGTACGAGGACCAGCTCGGCGGCGGTCTGCCGCAGACCGGCGTCCAGCGCGGCCACGGGACCGCCGCCGGGCGGATCCTCGCGGGTCCAGCGCACCGGGCGGGCGGTGGCCCGGCGGCCGCCGACCACGACGGTGCTCCGGGCGTCCGGGCAGGCGTCCAGGACACGGTCCAGGAGGGGCCGGCCGCCGACGCTCAGCGCGGGCTTGTCCGCCCCGCCGAGGCGCTGCGCGGCTCCGCCTGCCAGGACGATCGCGTCGTAACTCATGCCCCAGAGTATGCGGCGGGCCCTTCCCGGACGGCCCTTCCCGGACGGCCCTTCGGACGGCCCTTCCCGGACGGCCCTTCGGACGGCCCTCCCCGGCGGGGCCGAAAAGACGGAGGCGGGTCCGCATCGCCGTGAAGGCGATCCGGACCCGCCGTGGTGCTGCTGACCGCCGGGTGGCTAGAGGTACGGGCCCGAGCGGATCGCCCCGTGGCCGCTGTCGTCCTCGTCGTCGTGCGGGGCGCCGGCCGGCAGGGCCCGGCGCATCTGCTCCAACTGGGCCCGTGCCGCCATCTGCTGCGCGAACAGGGCCGTCTGGATGCCGTGGAACAGGCCCTCCAGCCAGCCCACCAACTGCGCCTGGGCGATGCGCAGTTCTGCCTCGGAAGGAATGGCCTCGTTGGTGAACGGGAGGGACAGGCGCTCCAGTTCCTCCACGAGCTCGGGGGCCAGGCCGTCCTCCAGTTCCTTCACCGAGGCGGCATGGATGTCCTTGAGCCGGACCCGGCTCGCCTCGTCGAGAGGCGCGGCGCGTACCTCTTCCAGGAGTTGCTTGATCATGCTGCCGATCCGCATGACCTTGGCGGGCTGTTCGACCATCTCCGTCACCGGGACCTCGCGCGACTCGTCATCGGCGCCGCCGACCGTCATCCCGTCCTGTCCGACGATCAGGACGTGCGGGGGACTGTCCTGCGACCGTTCACTCCTCGGCATCTCCATGCCGTCATTCTCTCGCACACCTTCGTTAGCAGACGGTGTGCCCCCGTACGAGCGTGATCCACCCTGTACGGAGGCAACTCGTCACTCCGTGCTCACTACCCGGCGGCCCGCCGGGCGAGCGCCCCGTTGGACCGGGTGACCAGGGCGGCCAGCAGCGCCGCGCCCAGCGGGACCGCGATCAGCAGCCCGCCGAGGGTCTCCCAGGGCACCGCGATCGGCACGTAGACCTCGGTGTCCGAGGACTCGTACCCCATCGTGATGGCCCGCTCCAGGAACCGTTCCGTCTCGCGGGCCTGGGCGAGCCGGAGTCCGACCGCCGGCAGGATGCCGGCCGCCGAGCCCAGGACGACGCCCATCAGGGCGATCACCCCGCACTGGAAGCCGCTCAGCGTGCGCCGTACCCGCGGGGGCGCGCCGACCGCGGCCAGCGTCTTCAGGTCGGCCTCGGCGTCGGCCTGGGCGAGCCCGGTGGCGATGCCGGCCGCGCCGATGGTGACCAGGCCCGCGAAGATGGCCAGGGCGAGCATCTCGATGCTGTTGTCTCCCTGGTAGCCCTGCTCGATCTTGACGTTGGCGTCCACGCCCATCCTGTCGAAAAGGCCGTCCAGCCGCTGGCGCTGCTCGCTGCTCGGCGCGCCGTCGAGCGCGAAGTACGAGCCGTACGGAGCCGTCGCCATCCCGGCGGCCTTGGCCGTCGCGGCGGGCAGCACGAGCTTGAAGCCCCAGCCGTTGACGCCCTCCGGCACCTGGTAGACGGGAAGGACCTTGTCCTCGCCCGGCGCCTCCTCGCGCTTGCCGCGCGCGTTGTCGGCCGCGTCCGGGTCGGTGATGAGCCGGATGGTGACCTTGCCGTCCTTCACGTTCTGCTTGTCGAAGGAGACGGGCTTGCCCGACTTCAGTGCGGCCGCGGCGCCCGGGTCGGTCACGGCCAGCGCGGTCAGCAACTGCTCGTCGGCGACGACCGCGTCGTTCTCCAAGAAGTTCTGGTGCCGGGGCATCGCGCAACGCCAGTCCTTGCGCAGCTCCTTGACCTGCTCGGGGGTGAAGTCCGCGGGTCCGTGCGGGGATTCGGAGAACGGGCACCGCTGATCCTTGGGCACGACGATCTCGGCGCGCCCGCAGCCGGCGTCGTTCGAGTACGAGTCGCAGCCCGGCCTGCCGACGACCAGGCGCTCCACGTCGGCCCGTACGGACGGCGAGAACTCCTTGGACAGGGCTTCGCGCACGGCCGGCACGTCCTTGTAGGCGCTGTTGTCGGCGAGCGAGACCACTCCGGCGTTGCGCGGCAGGTCTGCGACGTACTCGTGCCGGGACTGGACGTCCTGGCTGTGCTGGTACGTCGCCACCGCGACGGTGCCGGCCACGGCGGCCAGGACCGCGGCCACGGCGGGCGCCGTGCGCCCCCGGTTGCGCACGGCGTCGCGCAGCGCGAGCCGCGGCGACAGCGGCAGCCAGCGCCCGATCCGCCCGAAGAGGCCGACCAGCACCGGCGTGAGGGCGACCACGCCGAGCTCGGCGATGGCGCTGCCGCCCGCGATGACCAGGGAGCCCATCTCGGACACCGTGCCGTACAGGGCGATGGCGGCGCCGCCCGCGAGGGCGATCAGGCCGATGACCGGCAGCACCCGGTTGGCCCGGCGGATGCCGCGGCGCCCGGTGAGCGAGGCCAGCACGGTCTGCCGCGAGGCGGTGACCGCGGGGGCGATGGCGGCCAGCAGGCCGGTCACCACGGCGAGCAGGGCGATGGCGGCCAGCTCCAGCGGACGGAGCTCGAACCCGCCCCAGCGCAGGCCGAGGTACTCCTCCAGCAGGGGCCGCAGCCCGAGGGTGAGGGCGATGCCGATGACGGTACCGACGACGGCGGCGGCGGCGCCGATGACCAGGCCGCCGGAGAGCACGATGGCCCGGATGTGCCGCCGGTCGCCGCCGTTGGCGCCGACGAGCCCGAGCTGGCGGCGCGAGCGCCGCGCGCCGACCGCGAAGGCGGGTCCGGCGAGCAGGCAGATCTCCAGCATGGCGAGACCGACGACGGTGGCCAGGACCGCCGTTTCGAGGGCGCGGGACGAGCCGTCGGTGAACCGGTCCTTCGGCTCCTGCGCGTACAGCGGCACGTCGGAATCGGCGGGCTTGTGGAGGGCGACGGCACGCGAGATGGCGATCACGCCCTTGCCGTTGGCCTCCTTGACCATGTTCCACGTGAAACCATCGGCGCCGCCGACCTTCACGAGGTACTTGTCGTCGGCCCGTACCCCGGGCACCCCGGCGGCCTGCAGGGCCTTGTCGACCGGGGTCAGCAGGGTCCCCGGCTGCGCGATGAGCTGCACTTCCTTGAGCGCGTTGGGCAGTTCGTAGGCGCCCACGATCTTGTACTCGTGCTCAGTGCCGCGCGGGTTGACGCTGGAGCCGACGAAGTAGCCGGACTCCTTCAGGAAGGCGGTGGTGGCGATGACCTCGCCCGCCGCCTCGGGCAGCCGGCCCCGGTCGAGGGTCAAGCGGCCCTCCACCAGCGGGCTGTGCGTGTCGATCTCACGCAGGTTGGTGACGAGGAGCCCGTGCGTGGTGCGCAGTTTGGCTTGCCCGGTGCTGTCCTTGACGGCCTGGGCGCCCGCCGGGAGCGACTGCGGCAGCAGTTCCGGGTTCTCCTCCTGGGGTGGTTCGTACGAGTCGTAGCCACCGACCGGAGCGAAGCGCTCGCCGTCCGGGCTCTGGTAGATCGGCACGTTCATGCGGGACAGGCGGAGCTCGGCGTCGGCGGCGCCGAGGCGGCGCTGAAGGTCCTGCTCCACGGAGAGTTGGGCGCTGCGCATCGTCAGGTCCGCCGCACTCACTCCGACGATCGGCAGGGCGATCATCGCGAGGACGAGGATGCTGCGGCCCTTGGAGCGCCAGGCGTCGCGGCGGGCTATGCGGATGGCCGCGACCCAGGAGTGGTACCAGGAGATCACTGGCCGGCCGCCTGCCCCGAGAGGAGGGAGTCGGCCTGGCTGCGCAGCGTCTCGTCGACCACGGTGCCGTCGCGCAGGAAGACCACGCGGTCCGCCCAGGCGGCGAACCGCGGCTCGTGCGTGACCAGGACCCCGGCCGCGCCGGCGTCGCAGCGGGAGCGCAGCAGGGCGAGGACGGATTCGCCGGTCTCGGAGTCGAGGGCGCCGGTGGGCTCGTCGGCGAGGACCAGGCGGCGGTCGCCGACCAGCGCGCGGGCGATGGCCACGCGCTGCTGCTGGCCGCCGGACACCTCGTCGGGGAAGCGGTCGGCGAGCCGGCCCAGGCCCATCTCCTCCAGTGCGGCGAGCGCGGCGACACGGGCCTTGCGGGCGGAGGTGCCGTCGAGTTCCAGGGGCAGGGCCACGTTCTCGGCGGCGGTGAGGGCCGGTATCAGGTTGTAGTCCTGGAAGACGTACCCGATGCTGCGCCGGCGCAGCGCGGCCAGTTCCTTGCGGCCCGCGGTGGTGATGTCGGTGCCCTCGACGAAGACCCGGCCGCTGCTGGGTGTGTCGAGTCCGCCGGCGAGGGTGAGCAGCGTGGACTTGCCGGAGCCGGAGGGGCCCATCACGGCGACGAGCTCGCCGGGGAAGACGGAGAGGTCGATGCCGCGCAGGGCGTGGACCTCGGTGGCTCCGCTGCCGTGAGTGCGGACGAGCTGCTGCAACTGGAGTACGGGGTGCTGGGCGTTGCGCTGATCAGGCATGAAGGGTTCCCCCCTGAAGGCGGTTCAGCCGCGCCGCGTGCGGGCGCTGCGGGGTCGGGCGGTGGTGGCCGGGGCGGCGGCCGGGACGGATTCGTCGGCTTCGGTCCCGGTGTCGGCGGCCTGGGGCGGTGCGGCCGCGGCGGCTCTCCCGTCGGCCGTCAGGGAGAGCCGGACGAGCCGGGATTCGCAGTGGTCGAGCCAGCGGGCCTCGGCCTCGGTCTGGAAGATGAGCTGTTCGAGGACCAGCAGCCAGGCCACGTCGTCGCGTTCGCGGGACCGCCCGCTCTCGACCGCGGCGAGCGCCGTGGCCTTGAGCCGCGTGTAGTCCTGCATCGCCTTGATCGTGGCGTGCCGCTGGGACTGGATGACGGCGCGGATGTCCACGCCGGGAGCGCCCACGGCCATGGCGAGCTTGATGGACAGCTCGTCACGGGGCGGGTTGGCGCGGTCGACGGGGCGCTCGTACCACTCGCGCAGTTCCGTGCGGCCGGTGTCGGTGATGGCGTACAGGGTGTGCCCGGCGGCGTCCTCGCCGCCGGGGGCGACCAGGCCGTCCCGTTCCAGGCGGGCGAGGGTGGTGTACACCTGCCCGACGTTGAGCGGCCAGGTGGAGCCGGTGCGTGATTCGAACTCGGTGCGCAGCTGGGAGCCGTACCGAGGACCCCGTTCGAGGAGGGCCAGAAGGCCGTGGCGGATCGACATACTCAGTATGTATACCGAGTATGTTCACTCTGGGCAACCAACTCCGGTCGTACGTCTGAAGGGGGACGCGCCGGCCGGCGGGGGCTAGAGCCCTCGCCGCAGCCGTACGCCGAGGTAGCCCAGCCCCAGTCCCATCAGGGCGAATCCGGTGCCCAGCGGCAGTATGTGGGCGGCCAGGTCGGCGGCCCGGTCGTTCGGCTCGGTGCCGATCGCCCGGACGACGGCCTCGGGCGGGGTCGGTGCGACCTGCGGCGGGTCGGGGAGCGCGGGGGGATGGAGGCGCGGCGGCCGGACCGGCAGCGGGCGCGAGGCGACCAGCATCTCCGGGTTCGCGGGCTCGGTGGCGGGCCTGCCGGGCCGCTCCCGCCCGGACCCGGCGGCGCTGCCGGCGAGCCCCTCGCGCACGGCGTCCGGCACGTCGTCCAGTACGGGCGCGGGATCGGTCAGTACGGGAACGACGAGCGCGGGAACGGCGAGCGCGGGAGCAGTGAGTGCGGCAGTGGTGAACACGGGAACGGCGAGCGCGGGAACGGCGTACACCGGGCCGACGGCCGCGAACGCGGCGGCGGTCAGGACGGCCCGGGCCAGCCGGCGCGGCGGGCGGAAACCTTGGATCACGGGTGCCCCTCCCGTCCCGAGAGACCGAGCTGTCCCGCTTAGATTTACATAATGGGGCAAAACCGGCATCCCGGGCCCCTTATCGGGTACCCGGGATGCCGGTGTGTCGCGCCCTGACCGGGCCGAGGAGCCTGAGCCGCTACTCCGGATTGCCGGTGGACACGGTCAGCGTGTACTCCGTGCCCTCCTTGTTGATCGGGTCGTCGGGGCGCGGGTTCTGCTCCAGCACCATGTCCTTGCCGTACACGGCCTCGTCCTTCTCGACGATCGTGTACTTGCCGCCCGAGGCCTGGATGCACTCCTTCACGGAGAGCAGGTTCTTGTAGCGCAGGTCCGGCGCCTGGTACTTCCCCGCGTCCTTGTAGTGCTTCGTCGGCTCCTTGCACTTCTTCGGGTCGATCGTGCGCGAGGGGTCCGGCCCCTTGAACCCGGCCTTGGCCGAGCCGGACGGCGCCGCCGAGCCGCCCGCGGTCGCCGCGTTGTCCTTCTTGTCGTCGTTGCCGTTCAGCGAGATCGCGGCGATCAGGCCGCCGACGGCCAGCAGGGCCACCACGATCGCGCCCACGATCACCGGCATGTTCCGCTTGTCGCCCCCGGCCCCGCCGGCGGCCGTGCTCGCCGTGGTCGCCGGCGAGATCGTGTACGGCGGCGGGGTCGGCGGCGCGTACTGCTGGTGCGGCGGGGGAGTGTGCGGGTAGGCGTAGCCGCCCTGCGGCTGCGGGGCGGGCGTCGGCGCGTACGGGGACGGCGCCTGGGTGTGCGGCTGCGGCTGGTACGGCTGCTGCACGGACGGCGCCGTCTGGAACCCGGAGTCCACCGGCGGGAACACGGCCGAGGCCACGCCCGCGCCGCTGCCGCCCGTGGGGGCGCCCTGGACGATGACCGGGGCCCCGGTCTGCCCGGAGCCCAGCACGCGCGCGACCTCGTCGCCCATGGCCGCGGCCGTGGGGAAGCGCTCGTTCGGGTTCTTCTTCAGGGCCCGCGCCACCAGCGCGTCCATCGCCGGGGTCACCGAGCGGTTGATGGAGGACGGCGCGACCGGCTCCTCCTGCACGTGCGCGTACGCGATGGCCAGCGGCGAGTCGGCGTCGAACGGGATCCGCCCGGTCAGCAGCTGGAACAGCATGATGCCGACCGAGTACAGGTCGGACCGGGCGTCGACCCCGCGCCCCAGCGCCTGCTCCGGCGACAGGTACTGCGGGGTGCCGACGACCATGCCGGTCTGCGTCATCGAGGTGACGCCGGACTGCATGGCGCGCGCGATGCCGAAGTCCATCACCTTGACCACGCCGCGCTTGTTCACCATGACGTTGCCGGGCTTGATGTCGCGGTGGACCAGGCCCATCTCGTGGCTGGTCTCCAGCGCGGCCAGCACATCGGCCGTCACCTTCAGCGCCTTCTCCGCCGGCATGGCCCCGTACTGGCGGATGTCCGCGTTGAGCACCGAGCCGAGCGGCTGGCCCTCCACGTACTCCATGACGATGTACGGCATCACCGCGCCGTCACCCGCGCCCGTGCCGAACGTCACCTCGCCTTCACCGGTATCGAATACCGAGACGATGTTCGTGTGCGACAGTTTGGCTACAGCCTGGGCCTCGCGGCGGAAACGCTCCCGGAAGGACTGCTCG
This sequence comes from Streptomyces sp. NBC_00190, assembly GCF_036203305.1. Classification (GTDB taxonomy): domain Bacteria; phylum Actinomycetota; class Actinomycetes; order Streptomycetales; family Streptomycetaceae; genus Streptomyces. The sequence goes on from NZ_CP108131.1 coordinate 4,160,477, forward strand.
CGGCCGAGGTCGCTGTGCAACGTCTTGATGGCGACCTGCCGGTCGAGCGCCGAGTCGTAGGCCAGATACACGGAGGCCATGCCGCCCGCACCCAGCAAGTCCCTTAGCTGGTAACGGCCACCGGCCAGAGAGCCGCCCGCGTACTGGCCCTGAGTGCCGTCCTGGCTCATGACTGTTGCTTCCCCTCGGGATGTGTCCCTACGCGTCTGGCTGAGCGCATGTCGGGCCCAGTCTGCCGGAGGGCAAGCACACGTCAAGCCAGGTACCCGTTCCGTGACCACACGCGTACACGGAGCCTTGTCCGAACGGTGACCGGTTCCGAGGCTGTAGCGTTCATCGGAGCATCAAAGAAGAGGACACCGCTGAGCGGCGGCCGAGAGAGACGACGGCGAGGACTGATGGCACCCGAACCCGAGGGAAACGGCGCCGGGATGGCCGATGGTCCTGAGCACTGGGGCGCCGGCGGCCTGGTGGGGGACGGCCGTTACCGGCTGACCCACAGGCTGGGCCGCGGCGGCATGGCCGAGGTGTTCGCCGCCGAGGACGTGCGCCTCGGCCGCACCGTCGCGGTGAAGCTGCTGCGCGCCGACCTGGCCGAGGACCCGGTGTCCAAGGCCCGGTTCACGCGCGAGGCGCAGTCCGTGGCCGGGCTCAACCACCACGCCGTCGTCGCCGTGTACGACTCGGGCGAGGACCGGGTCGGCCCGAACACCGTCCCGTACATCGTGATGGAGCTGGTCGAGGGCCGCACCATCCGCGACCTGCTGATCAGCGCCGAGGCCCCGGGCCCCGAGCAGGCGCTCATCATCACGTCGGGTGTGCTCGAAGCGCTCGCGTACTCGCACCAGCACGGCATCGTGCACCGTGACATCAAGCCGGCGAACGTCATCATCACCGAGACCGGCGCGGTGAAGGTGATGGACTTCGGCATCGCCCGCGCCCTGCACGGCGCCCAGTCGACGATGACCCAGACCGGCATGGTCATGGGCACCCCGCAGTACCTGTCGCCCGAGCAGGCCCTCGGCAAGGCCGTGGACCACCGCTCCGACCTGTACGCGACCGGCTGCCTGCTGTACGAACTGCTCGCGCTGCGGCCGCCGTTCACCGGTGAGACCCCGCTCTCGGTGGTCTACCAGCACGTCCAGGACTCGCCCGTGCCGCCCTCGCAGCTGCCGGAGGGTCAGCACCTTCCGCAGGAACTCGACGGCCTGGTCATGCGATCGCTGGCCAAGGACCCGGACGACCGGTTCCAGAGCGCCGAGGAGATGCGCGGGCTGGTCCAGTACGCGCTCCAGATGCTGCACGACCAGGGGCCCAACACGGGCACCTGGAACACCGGTCCGGTCGCCATGGCCCTGCCGCACGGGCGGGGCGGGGCGGCGGCCACCACGGCCATGCCCGTGAGCGGCGCCGGCGGGCAGCAGAACTACTCCTCGAACGCCTCGACCTCGCAGTTCCAGCGCGCGATGGTGCCGCCGCTGAACCCCGACGACGGCTCGGCATTCCCCGGCGGGGGCGGCAACGGCCAGGGCAGCCACGGCCACGGCGGCTACGACGGATACGAGGACCGCGGCACCGGCCGCTGGAAGATGTGGTTGTTCGCGGTGCTCGCGATCATCGCGGTCGCCGGCGGTGTGGCCTACGCGGTCAAGACCGTGGGCGGCGGCAAGAGCGACCAGAAGAGCCCGCCGAGTAACGTCCAGACCTCCACCGGCGGTCAGCCGAGCGCCTCCGGTACCCCGTCGACGGCGTCGTCCCAGGCGAGCCCCGACGACAGCCCGACGTGGAACACCTCGCCCACGTCGAGCCGTACCCGGTCCCAGACCTTCAGTTCGCCGCCCTCGCCCACGGTTTCGACCTCGCCCACGGCTTCGGCCTCGTCGTCGAAGTCGGCCACGTCCTCCCCGACGCCGACGGTGTCGAAGTCGGTCACGAACTCGCCGTCGAAGCCCGTGGAGACGGGCGGCGTCACTTCCGAAGAATGACCTGGTCAGAGTGCCTGCTGGTATTCACGGCCGGGATTGTCGGCAAGAGAGTGCACGGTGACGAACTGAGGTTCGATACATACGTGGACCGGGTGGAAGTCCGCTCCGTCCACGAATTGCGGATCGGGACCGAATAGTTCCGGTTCGGTTTCCAGTTCGGCGGGGGCCGGAACCGGCGCGCATTCTCAAGCCGGCCCGGCCGTACGGCACCCGGCGCAGCCGCCTAGCGGCTCTTCTCCGCCTGCAGGCGGGCCACGTACGCGGCGGCCTGCGAGCGGCGCTCCATGCCCAGCTTGGAGAGCAGGCTGGAGACGTAGTTCTTGATCGTCTTCTCGGCCAGGTGCAGCCGTTCGCCGATGGCGCGGTTGGTCAGGCCCTCGCCGATCAGGTCGAGGATCTTCCGCTCCTGATCGGTGAGGTTGGACAGGCGGTCGTCGTTCTTGCCGTTCTTGCCGTCGCGCAGCCGCTCCAGCACCCGCGCGGTGGCCACCGGGTCGAGCAGCGATTTTCCGGCCGCGACGTCACGTACGGCGCTGAGCAGCTCGTTCCCGCGGATCGCCTTGAGCACGTAGCCGGAGGCGCCGGCCATGATCGCGTCGAACAGTGCCTCGTCGTCGGCGAACGACGTCAGCATCAGGCATTTGACGTCCTCGTTGTGGGAGCGGACCTCGCGGCACACCTCCACACCGCTGCCGTCGGGCAGGCGCACGTCGAGGACGGCCACGTCGGGACGGGTGGCGGGGATGCGGACCATGGCGTCGGCGGCGGTACCGGCCTCGCCCACGATCTCGATGTCCTGTTCGACCGACAAGAGCTCGTGGACGCCCCGACGTACCACTTCGTGGTCGTCCAGGAGGAATACCTTGATTTTTCCGTCTTCGCGCACGAAGTCAGTTTCACACACTCACCCCTTCCCTGCCGGAGTTACCCGGGATAACGTGCCGTTGTTCCCGGCCCCTGCAAGGCTGTGACCAGTGGTTGTTCCCGCGGCCGCGGATTTACTTGGAAATCCAAGCAAAAACGCAGGTCAAACGGGGTTTCGCAGTTATGCGGCGCACTGGGTAACGTGCATTGCGCAGGGCACTCGCCGGGGCACCTGTCACGCCTGAATCCCGAACGCGTTGCGCACCCACCCCGTGCGCTCGTTACGGATACAGGTGAGCCGCACTGGACCCCGGAGAACCCGGGTGCCGGACCGACGGAGGAGCACACGTGACCGTGGAGAGCACTGCCGCGCGCAAGCCGCGACGCAGCAGCGGCACCAAGCGGGCGGCAGGCGCGGCAAGCGCCGCCAAGCCCGCCGCTGCCACCGCGCAGACGCATGACGCCGTACCTCAGCTCGTACAGCTGCTGACGCCCGAAGGGGACCGGGTAGAGAACGCGGACAACGCGGAATTCGCCCCCTTCGTCGCGGACATCACGACCGAGGACCTGCGCGGGCTGTACCGCGACATGGTCATGACCCGCCGCTTCGACGGTGAGGCGACCGCGCTGCAGCGCCAGGGAGAGCTGGGCCTGTGGGCCTCGCTCCTCGGCCAGGAGGCAGCGCAGATCGGCTCCGGCCGGGCGCTGAACGACGAGGACTACGTCTTCCCGACCTACCGCGAGCACGGTGTGGCCTGGTGCCGCGGGGTCGACCCGACGAACCTGCTCGGGATGTTCCGCGGTGTGAACCACGGTGGCTGGGACCCGAACACCAACAACTTCCACCTCTACACGATCGTGATCGGCTCGCAGACGCTGCACGCGACCGGTTACGCGATGGGTGTGGCCAAGGACGGCGCCGACTCGGCCGTCATCGCCTACTTCGGCGACGGCGCGTCCAGCCAGGGCGACGTGATGGAGGCCTTCAACTTCTCCGCCGTCTACAACTCCCCCGTGGTGTTCTTCTGCCAGAACAACCAGTGGGCGATCTCCGAGCCGACCGAGCGCCAGATGCGCGTCCCGCTCTACCAGCGCGCGCAGGGCTTCGGCTTCCCCGGCGTCCGCGTCGACGGCAACGACGTGCTGGCCTGCCTGGCCGTGACCCGCTGGGCCCTGGACCGGGCGCGCCGCGGCGAGGGCCCGACGCTGGTCGAGGCGTTCACGTACCGGATGGGCGCGCACACCACCTCCGACGACCCGACCAAGTACCGGCGGGACGAGGAGACGGCGGCCTGGGAGGCGAAGGACCCGATCCTGCGCCTGAAGGCCCACCTGCTGGCCACCGGCGGCGCCGACGAGGCCTTCTTCGCCGAGTTGGAGACCGAGAGCGAGGCCATGGGCAAGCGCGTCCGCGAGGCCGTGCGCTCCATGCCCGACCCGGACACCATGGCGATCTTCGAGAACGTCTACGCGGACGGGCACGCGCTCGTCGACGAGGAGCGCGCGCAGTTCGCCGCCTACCTCGCGTCCTTCGAGTCGGCCGAGGAGGGTCACTGATGGCTGTCGAGAAGATGTCGATCGCGAAGGCGCTCAACGAGTCGCTTCGCAAGGCCCTGGAGCAGGACCCGAAGGTCCTGATCATGGGCGAGGACGTCGGCAAGCTGGGCGGTGTCTTCCGGATCACCGACGGCCTGCAGAAGGACTTCGGCGAGGAGCGGGTCATCGACACCCCGCTCGCCGAGTCGGGCATCGTCGGCACCGCCATCGGCCTGGCCCTGCGCGGGTACCGGCCGGTCGTGGAGATCCAGTTCGACGGCTTCGTCTTCCCCGCGTACGACCAGATCGTCACGCAGCTCGCGAAGATGCACGCGCGCGCCCTGGGCAAGATCAAGATGCCGGTCGTCATCCGCATCCCGTACGCGGGCGGCATCGGCGCGGTCGAGCACCACAGCGAGTCCCCCGAGGCGCTCTTCGCGCACGTCCCGGGCCTCAAGGTGGTCTCCCCGTCGAACGCGAGCGACGCGTACTGGATGCTCCAGCAGGCGATCCTCAGCGACGACCCGGTGATCTTCTTCGAGCCGAAGCGCCGCTACTGGGACAAGGGCGAGGTGGACGTCGAGGCCATCCCCTACCAGCTGCACAAGGCGCGCGTGGCGCGCGAGGGCTCCGACATCACCCTGGCCGCCTACGGTCCGATGGTGAAGGTCTGCCTGGAGGCGGCGGCCGCGGCGGCCGAGGAGGGCAAGTCGGTGGAGGTCGTCGACATGCGGTCGATGTCCCCGGTCGACTTCGACGGGATCCAGGCCTCGGTGGAGAAGACCCGCAGGCTCGTGGTCGTCCACGAGGCGCCGACCTTCCTCGGTATGGGCTCGGAGATCGCCGCTCGCATCACGGAGCGGTGCTTCTACCACCTGGAGGCGCCGGTCCTGCGCGTGGGCGGTTTCCACGCCCCGTACCCGCCGGCCCGCCTGGAGGACGAGTACCTGCCGGGCCTGGACAGGGTGCTCGACGCCGTCGACCGCTCGCTGGCGTACTGAGGAGCCACGTTCATGACCATCCGCGAATTCAAGATGCCCGACGTGGGCGAGGGCCTCACCGAGGCCGAGATCCTCAAGTGGTACGTCCAGCCGGGTGACACGGTCACCGACGGCCAGGTCGTGTGCGAGGTCGAGACGGCCAAGGCCGCCGTGGAGCTGCCGATCCCGTTCGACGGCGTCGTGCACGCGCTCCTCTTCGAGGAGGGCACCACGGTCGACGTCGGCCAGGTGATCATCTCGGTGCAGACGGAGGGCGGCGCCGCTGCCGAGGCCCCGGTCCAGGAGGCGGCCCCGGCCGTCGCCGCCGAGGAGCCGGCCGCGCCCGAGGCGCGCCAGCCCGTCCTGGTGGGCTACGGCGTCTCCACCGCGTCCACCAAGCGCCGGCCGCGCAAGGCTCCGGTGCCCGCCGTGGCCGCGCAGAACGGCACGGCGGCCCCCGCGGCTCCGGCCGCCCCGGTGCTCCCCGCCGTCCCGGCCCAGCCGGCCGGCGAGCGGCCCCTGGCCAAGCCGCCCGTGCGCAAGCTGGCCAAGGACCTCGGCATCGACCTTGCCGTCGTGGTGCCCACCGGCGACGGCGGGGTCGTGACCCGGGAGGACGTCCACGCGGCGGCCGCCGCGGCGCTCACCCCGCAGGCCGCGCCGGCGCCCGCTGCCGCCTCCGTACCTGCTCCGGCCCAGGCCCCCGCCGCGGCCGAGGTGCCGGTGCGGGAGGCCCGTGAGACCCGTATCCCGGTCAAGGGTGTCCGCAAGGTCACCGCCCAGGCCATGGTCGGCTCCGCCTTCACCGCGCCGCACGTCACCGAGTTCATCACCTTCGACGTGACCCGCACGATGAAGCTGGTCCAGGAGCTCAAGGCCGACCCGGACCTCGCGGGGCTGCGCATCAACCCGCTGCTGCTCATCGCCAAGGCCGTCCTGGTGGCCATCCGCCGCAACCCGGACGTCAACGCGTCCTGGGACGAGGCGGCCCAGGAGATCGTGCTCAAGCACTACGTCAACCTGGGCATCGCGGCGGCCACCCCCCGCGGGCTGATCGTCCCGAACATCAAGGACGCCCACGCCAAGACGCTCGGCGAGCTGTCGACGTCCCTGTCCGAGCTGGTCGCCACGGCCCGCGACGGCAAGACGTCCCCGGCGGACATGCAGAACGGCACCATCACCATCACCAACGTGGGCGTCTTCGGCGTCGACACCGGTACGCCGATCCTGAACCCGGGCGAGTCCGCGATCCTCGCGGTCGGCGCGATCAAGCTCCAGCCGTGGGTCCACAAGGGCAAGGTCAAGCCGCGCCACGTCACCACCCTGGCGCTGTCGTTCGACCACCGTCTCATCGACGGCGAACTCGGCTCCCGCTTCCTGGCCGACATCGCGGCGGTCCTGGAACACCCCCGCCGCCTGATCACCTGGTCGTAGCGGCACGCACGACGCCCCACCCGATGGCCGGTCTCCCCCGCGGAGGCCGGCCATCGGCCGTGGGCCGCCGAAAATCCCTGTCCGGCGAGGACGCTTGATGTGATCATCACCGGATGTTCTTCCGCGCTGCCACCGCAGACCCCGCTGACCTGGACCGCGCCGTCGCCTACCCGGCCGACGGCCCCGTCCCCGCCCTGACCGCCGAGAAGATCCGCGAGGAGCTCGCCGCCGGACAGTTCCGCCCCGAGTGGATCTGGTTCGCCGAGGACGAGGACGGTGAGGTCCTGGCCCGCGCCCTGTGGTGGGGCCGCGCCGACAGCGAGCGGCCCATCGCCCTCGACTGCCTCCAGGTGCGGGCCTGCGTCACCGACCCGGCCGCCGTCGCCGCCGGGCTCCTGGCCGCGGGGCACGCCGCCTTCGGCGGGCTCCCGCTCTACAACCTCTCGCTCCCCCGGGGATGGCGGACCGATCCGGCCCTGGCCGAGGCCGTCGCCTGGCGCCGGGAGGCAGCGTACAAGGCCGGGCTGACCAGCACGATCGAGCGCCTGCGCTACGAGTGGACCCCAGCTGCCGGGACGGCCGGGCCGACCGGGCGGCTGGTCTTCCGCGAGGGCACGGACGAGGAGTTCCTGGACGCCTTCGCCCGCCTGTCCAGCGGCAGCCTCGACGAGCACACCCGGACCGAACTGGCCTCCATGGACGCCGGGCAGCTGGCCCGTGAGGACTTCGCCTACTACCTCGACTGCCCCGGCGAGCGCTCGTGGTGGCGCCTCGCCGAGCTCCCGGACGGCACCCTGGCCGGCATGGCGATCCCCTCGGCGACGCCGTACCACCGCAACGTGGGGTACCTGGGCGTCGTACCGCAGCAGCGCGGACAGGGCCTGATCGACGAGATCCTGGCCGAGATCACCCGCTTCCACGCGGCCGAGGGCGCCGACCGCATCACCGCGACCACCGACACCGGCAACGTCCCGATGGCGGCCGCCTTTGACCGCGCCGGCTACGAGGTGACGGAGATCCGCCTCGTCCTGGAGGCGCCGTCCGCCGCGTGACGGGGTAGCGTCCCGGCCGGGGAAGGGGGGGGCCGTGGTGCCCATTGCCGCATTGCAGGTGTACTCCGTCGAGGAGGCCGACGTCACGGGCGGGGTGTGTGTCGTCCGGTGCGTCGGCGGGGTGGCGCGCGCCGGGCAGGTCTACGCGGTCGGGGAGCTGCGGCTGTGGCTGCGCCGGATCGAGCGGTACGGGCGGCCCGTCGCCTCCTTCGACGCCGGGCACACGGCGAGGGTCCGCCTCACGGGCCCGGTGGTCGCGCTGCTCGGCCGGGGCCAGGTACTGACCTCGGTGCCGCCCGACGGACACTCGCTGGCGGAGCTGGAGGTCTGGCTGGCCACCGGACCGCCGCTGGGCGACGAGCCCCGTCCGCGGACCCTGCGCATCCTGGCCGTGGGGCGGATGCAGGACGACCGGGTGCCCGACGGGATCCGGCTGCGCTGGGGGCGGGTGGCGCTGGCCGCGACCCACCGCTGCGCGCAGGACGAGGGCGGGAGCGACCTGGCCCGCGGGGCCGAGCTGGCCGCCGTACGCGGTTACCTGATCGGGGAGTTCGGCCCGGAGCGCGGCGGGGACCCGGCGGCCCTGTGCCGGGAGCTGCTGGACCTGATCGACCTGACCCCCGAGGCGGCGGTGGCGCAGGCCCGCGTCTGGCGCGACCTCCCGCACGCGCGCATCCTGCACCTGCGCCGCATCAAGAACCTGATCGCCCGGATGGCCCTTGTACGCCCCCACCTCCCGGACGCGGGACCCCTCGCGGAGGCGGTCGACGCGTGGTCGGCGGTCCAGCCCCGCCTTCCCTGACCGGAAGCCTGTTGTACCGGGCTGACCTGCGGCTATGCTCCGCTGTCATGAACATGGGTGGGGGCCGCGTGCAGCAGTCGACCGGGCAGGTCACCTTCGTCTACGAGCCGACGCGGGCCGACTACGCCAAGGCCGTGCGGCGCTTCACGTTCGGGACCTGGCCGGGGCTGCGGGGCCAGGTCTTCCTCGCGCTCTTCACCCTGGCGCTCTCGTGGACGCTGCCGACCCTCAAGGGGTTCTCGCCCACCGCGACGGCCTTCGTGATGGCCTGCGCCGTGGTCGCCGTGCTGGTGACGCTCCCCCGGGTCCTGGCCCGCGTCGCGCGGGAGCAGTACGCGGACGTGGAGGAGTACGGGGCCTGCCGGACGGTCGTCCGCGAGGACGGGCTGACCACCACGGGCGGCGAACTGTCCAGCGCCATCGAATGGCGCGTGTTCCCCTGGTACTTCGAGACGGACGAGTTCTTCGCGATCAAGACCAAGAACACCCGCGGCGTCTTCGTGCTCCCCAAGCGCGGCGCGCAGGATCCGGCCGACGTGGACCGGCTGCGGGCCCTCCTCGACCGGAACCTGCGCCGGATCTGACAGCCGCGCCCTAGCCTGCGGCCTTGGCGGCGTTGCCGAGGACCTTGGTCGGGGTGATGCGCAGGACGACGCGGACCTCCTCGGCCGGAAGGTCCTGGTACTCCTTGCCGGCGCCCGGGCCGAGGTACTCCTCGGCGATCCGGGTGGCGACGGCCCGGCCGGCGTCCTCGGTGACCGTGGCCGTGCCGCGGATCTCGGCGTAGAGGAAGGGATTGGCCAGGTCGAAGACGGTCAGTCCGACCCGCCCGTCCCGGACGATGTTGCGCTCCTTGCGGCGGCCCTGCTCGGTGGAGATCAGCAGATCGCCGCCCTCGCGGGACACCCAGACGACGGAACTCTGCGGGCTCCCATCGGGGTTGATCGTGGACAGCACCGCGGGGTGCGGGGAGTCCAGCAGCGTACGCACGGTGTCGTTCAGCTCGACAGTCATGTGGGGAAGGCTAGTTGCCCCTGTCCGGGCGGCGCCGGGAATGCGCCGGGCCGGACACGTCTTCGTCACGTCCAGGCGATGTTGAGCCACGGGCTGCCGGGATCGGTCGTCAGCGCCCGGTGCGTGGCGACCATCTCCTCGTACCAGTGCCCGAACTCCTCCTCGTCGAAGTGCAGGCAGCGCCCGAGGACGAAGCCGACGGACAGGTCCTCCCACGAGCGGTACGCGAGCTTGCAGACCCTTCCGGCCCGCACGACGGCGTCCTCGGTCTCGGCGAGGCTGCCGAAGCGGGCGCCGAGGCCCCAGCGGGCCATCTGCGAGGCCCGGCCGTAGTCCCAGGCCTCGACGGACCGGACGTACTTGCCTTCCGCGAGCAGCCCGTCGGCGCGGAAGCGCTGCTCGTAGCGGGCGATGCGGCCGATGACCCGCTGTATGCCAGCGATCTCGCCCTCGACCTCGGCGGCCGGGCGCGGCTCGGCCATGGTGACGCCGTCGGGGGTGATCCGGGGCTCGGCGGCCCGTTCGGCGTTCGCCCGGAGGATGGAGGCGGTGGCGTGCCGCCAGTGCTCGATGTCCACGGGCCCCGCGAACTCCTTCGCCAGGGCACGGCGGACGCGGAGGGCGAACTCCCATACGGAGCTGACCATGTCGGCGGTCAGGAGCTGTTCGGTGCTGCTCAGCCACTCCTCGCGGGTGGTGATGCCCCACCATTCCTTGAGCTTGCGGCGCTCGTCGCTGTAGCCGCCGCCGTGGTAACCGATGGCGTTCCAGAACATCCCGTTGTTCACGGACAGGTGCGCGCCGCAGGCTAGCCCGAAGGCCACCGGCCCGTGCAGCGGGCCGCCGAGGTGCAGGGCGTGGACCTTGTGCCGCTCCAGGCCGGTGGCGCGGGGTCTGCGGTCGCGGTGGAAGGCCCAGGTGGCGCGGTGGGCCGGGGTGGCGGGGAGGAACACCTCGAAGGGGGTGCCGGGGTTGACGGCCAGGAACGCGGGGCCGCCGGAGGCGGGGAAGGCGTCGACGAACCAGCCGAGGGACTCGCGCTCGAAGACCAGGTCGGGGGTCGGGACGGGAAGCATGCCGGCCGTGAAGGCGACGTAGGCGTCGGCGCCGACCTGCGGGAAGTAGGAGCGCTCGCGGCGGATCATGTCGGGATGCGCGTCCTGATAGGCGCGGGACTGGGGGATGAAGAGCTCGGTGAGCGCGAGGGCGTCGAAGAAGGCGGCCCAGTCGCCGCGCTCCTTGGCCTCTGCAAGTTCTCGTTCGATCGCGCTCGGAGCGGTCCAGTTCCCCATGCGGAAACCCTAGCCGGAGCCGTCGCTCGCCAGTTCGGCCCGGGTCACGGACACCGCGCGGGCGGCCTTCGCCGGAGCCCGGTGAACGGGAGCGGCCGGCTGAGGACGAGGTTGGTGGTCGTGCTCCCGAACTGGGCGAGCTCGTCGACGATTTCCTCCAGGTGGGCCATCGAGGTGGTCGCCACCTTGAGGACGTAGCAGTCGTCCCCGGTGGTGCGCAGGCACTCCAGGATCTCCACGCGCTCCTCCAGCAGGCGGCGCAACGGCTCGTGCCGGGTGCCCGGCCCCGGGTACTTCAGCCGGACCACCGCGAGTACGCCGTGCCCGGTCCGCTCCAGGTCCACCTCCGCCCGGTACCCGGTGATCACCTCGGCCGCCTCCAGTCGCCGTACCCGCTCCTTCGTCGCCGACGCGCTCAGGTTCACCCGCCGTGCCAGTTCCGTGAACGCGATCCGGCCCTCCCGTTGGAGTTCTGCCAGGATCGCCCAGTCCGTCGCATCGAGACTCTCGGTCATCCGGCCAGATTACCGGCGAATCCACGGGTGAACCGGTCCTGAACAGGCGGGAGTTACTTCTGCAGGCCCCTGCCGCCTGGCTAGGCTCGGGGTTGTGAAGATCGGAGTCAACGTCCTCAATTTCGGCCCCGGCACCGACCCGGGAGTCCTGCGGAGCTGGGCCCAGACCGTGGAGGGCCTGGGCTTCGACCTGCTGATGGTGTCGGACCACGTCGCCATCACGCCCGATGTCGCCGAGCGCTATCCGGCACCCTTCTACGAGCCCTTCACCACCTTGTCCTGGCTGGCCGGCCTCACCACCCGGGTCCGGCTCGGCACGACGGTCCTGATCACTCCCTACCGGCACCCGCTGCTCACCGCCCGGATGGCGGCCAACGTGGACGAGCTGAGCGGCGGCCGGCTGGTCCTCGGCGTGGGGGTCGGCTGGGCGCGGCAGGAGTTCGCCGCCCTCGGCATCCCCTTCGAGCAGCGCGGGCGGCTGACCGACGGGCACCTGCGGGACATCCGGGCGGCCTGGGCGGACACCGCCTCCTACGGCGACCGGAGGATTCCGGTGTGGGTCGGCGGAAACAGCGACGCGGGGCTGCGCCGGGCCGTGCGGCTCGGGGACGCGTGGCATCCGCTGCGCTGCACCGTGCCGTGGCTGCGCGAAGCCGTGGTCAGGCTGCAGGCGCACGCCGACGAGCAGCACCTCCCCGTGCCCGCGCTGGCCCCCCGGATCGCCCTCGAACTCACCGCGGCGCCGGTCGACGGACCGCAGCGGCTCGCCGGTCAGGGCACGATCGACCAGGTCATGGACGACCTCGGCCAGCTGCGGCGCCTCGGCGCCGAGGCCGTCGTCCTCGACCCGTACCGCGGCGACCCCCGCGAGACGTGCCACCCGCAGGCTGCCTGGCAGGCACTGGCCACGGTGGCCGCGCACCTCTTCCCGCCCCGCACCGGAACGGAGCAGTCATGACCACACCCGACGACCACGCCCTCCTCCGGCGGGCCATCGCGCTCGCGGCCGAGGCGCTCGCGGGCGGCAACCCGCCGTTCGGATCACTGCTGGCGGGACCGGACGGGACGGTGCTGGCGGAGGAGCGCAACACGACCCTCACCGACAGGGACATCACCGCGCACCCCGAGCTGAAGCTGGCGAGGTGGGCCGCGCGGGAGCTGGACCCTGACACGGCGGCGGGAACCACGATGTACACCAGCTGCCGGCCGTGCGGGATGTGCGAGCCGGTCATCCGGCAGGCCGGACTGCGGCGGGTGGTGTTCGCCCTGTCCGACGAGCAGCTCCTGGACATCAGGCCGGGCAGCGGCCGGCCGCCCGTGCCGCAGGAGGGGCCGGCGCTGTTCGACGAGGTGCGGGCCGTGGTCGAGGGGTACTACCGCTGAGCGCCTACCGTCCTTCGACGACGGGGGTCAGGCCGTCGAGGAGGGCTCGCAGGCCGCGTTCGAAGAGCGCGTCCAGCCGCAGGTCGTAGCCGTCCTCGAAGGCGCCGACGACCTTGGCGAAGGTCGGGAAGCGGCCGGATTCCATCAGGTCCCGCAGGGCGGGGGCCCGGCTGTCCATCCACTGGTCCTCCGACTGGCCCGTGGCGGCCTCGGCGTGCGCCTCCATCTCCAGGTGCACCGCCAGGCCCTGGACCTGGCTGTAGAGCAGGACGTGGATGTCGAACAGCGTGGTCGGGTCGAGTCCGTGGCCGTCGAGGGCGCCGAGCACCCATTCGCCGTGGACGATCAGATTGGGTACGAGCAACGGGCGGGTGAGGGAGCTGAGCTGGGCCAGCCACGGGTGCCTGCGGTACAGCTTCCACAGGGTCCGGGCGCCCAGCTCGATGCGTGGACGCCACTCCTCGGGCGCGTCCGCGGGATAGGACTCTTCGCCGAACGCGGCGTCCGCCATGTGCAGGACGAGGTCTTCCTTGCTCGGGACGTACCGGTAGGTCGACATCGCCGCTACGCCGAGCCGGGCCGCGACGCCGCGCATGGAGAGCGCCGAGATCCCCTCGGCGTCGGCGATCTCGATGGCGGCCCGGACGATCCGGTCGAGGCTCAGCTCCTGCTCGGGGTCCGCGGCGGGTGACGGGCGCCTGCGGGTCGGCGTGACGGGCGCAGCGGTGGCGGCGGCGGTGGCGGCCCCGGCGACGACGGTGCCGATCCGGGGCCGGGCCTCGACGAGTCCCTCCAGGCGCAGGGTGGTCAGGGCCTTGGTGGCCGTGGCGAGTGCGACGCCCCATTCCGCGGCGATCTGCCGGGTCGAGGGGATCCGGTCCCCGGGGGCGAGTTCACCGTCCGCGATGCGTCTGCGGATGGCGGCGACGATGCGCAGGTAGGGCGGATCGCCCGGTGTGCCTGTGGTCTGCGTCACGTGCCGCCGCCTTCCTGTCCTGTACTAGTGCAGAGGGTAGCAGCGGCAACGTCGGAAGGAGAGGTGCCTGTCCTAGTGCAGGGCGTGTTTTGAGCAGTTGAAGGGGCTGCGCGTACGTCGTACGTTCAGAGCGCGTACACCGTACAAGCGGCTGAAGGAGCGTCCCATGCAGACCGTACTCATCTCCGGCGGCGGAATCGCCGGGCCCGTCCTCGCCCACTGGCTGCGCCGCCACGGCTTCGCGCCCACCGTCGTCGAACGCGCCCCGGGCCGGCGCCCCGGCGGCCAGGCCGTGGACATCCGCGGCGTCGCGCTCGACGTCGTGGAGCGCATGGGCCTGCTGGAACAGGTGCGGGGCCTGCGGACCCGGATGCGCGGCATGTCGGTCCTCGACCCCGACGGCCGTGAGATCGACCGCTCCACCGAGGCGACCTTCAGCAGCGGCCGGCTCGACAGCGAGGACGTCGAGGTGCTGCGCGAGGACCTGGTGGAGGTGGTGTACGAGCACACCCGCCCGCACGTCGAGTACCTCTTCGGCGACACCGTCACCGCGCTCGACGAGGACGGGAGCGGCGTGCGCGTCGACTTCGCGCACGCGGCGCCGCGCACCTTCGACCTCGTCGTCGGGGCCGACGGCCTCCACTCCACCGTGCGGCGCCTGGCCTTCGGGCCGGAGGAGGATTTCGTCCACCACCTGGGCAGCTACCTCTCGGTGTTCGGCGCGGACAACTTCCTCGCCCTGCAGGACTGGCAGATGTGGCTGCGGGCCGGTGACACGGGCTTCGGCATCATGCCCGTGCGCGACAACGCCGAGCTCAGGATCGCCTTCGGCTTCGAGTCCGAGCCCCTCGCCCCCGCCCTCCGCGACGGCGGCGCCCTGCGGCAGGTCGTCGTGGACAAGCTCGCCTCCATGCGGTGGGAAGGGGCCCGCCTCGCCGAGGCCGCCCGGAAGGCGCCCGACTTCTACTGCGACGCGATGGCGCAGATCCGCATGGACCACTGGTCGCGGGGCCGGGTGGCCCTGCTCGGGGACGCCGGCTACTGCCCGTCCCCCCTCTCGGGGCAGGGCACCAGCCTGGCCCTCGTGGGCGCCCACGTGCTGGCCGACAGCCTCGCCCGGGCCGGCGGCGACCACCGCGCCGCGTACGCCCGGTACGAGCGCCGGATGCGCCCCTACGTCACCCTCAACCAGGCCCTGGCCACCGAGAATCCCGGCGGACCCGCCTCGGAGGAATCCGTCGCCCACGCCAAGAACGCGATGTCGCTGGACAGCTGACCCGGGCAGCGGGGCCGCCGTCCAACGAGCCCCCTTCGTGCCACCGCGCGACCGTACGGCCCCCCTTGACGCTCCCCGGTGGCAGCGGGAGGCTCCCCGGGCCGGGATCCGAACGGTTGCAGCTGGGGGGCCGCCATGCCGGAGGAATCTGTCCAGACCGTGGGAGAGCTGCGGGCACGGCTCGCGGAGCTCGGGGCCCGGTGGTCGGTCCTCGAGCACCTGGTCGACGAGGAGCCGGTGCCGCGCCCTTCGCTCGGCCTGGAGCCCGGCGCGAACCTGACTCCCGCCGAGGCGGTACGGACCGTCGACCTGCGGGCGCTCGTCGGCCGGGAGAGCGCCAACCCGCACCTGACCCGGCGCCGGGCCGCGCACGGGCTGCTTGCGGGAACGCGGTCGGCCGCGGGCCCCGCCGCCCGGCCCGCCGCCGTGGACTGGCGCAGCCGCTGGGGCCGGCCCTGGATCACCAGGGTCAAGGACCAGAACCCGTGCGGTTCCTGCTGGGCCTTCGGCGCGGCCGGCCTGGTGGAGTCCATGGCCCGCATCGAGCACGGGGTGTGGGCCACGCGCTCCGAGGGGGACGTGCACGACGGCCTGAAGTTCAGCTGCGGGCAGGGGAGCAACCCGGAGACCGCGCTGGACTGGATCAAGGACAACGGCGGGCTCGCCGACCCGGACTGCTGGCCGTACAGCACCCCGCCCGCCGGACTGCCCGCCGCCCGGCGCGACGCCTGGCGCGCCGAGTACACGCCCAGCTGGGACCGTTCGGGCCGGACCGTGCGGATCACCGACTACGTCCGCCTCGGCGACGTCGAGCAGCAGAAGGTCTGGCTGGACACGGTCGGCCCGCTGACCGCCTGCTTCGACGTGTACGACGACTTCTTCGCCCTGGGCTCCGGCGTCTACCACCGCACCAGCGACCGACTCGCGGGCGGCCACTGCGTGCTGATCGTCGGCTACGACGACGCGGCGGGCTGCTGGCTGTTCAAGAACTCCTGGGGGACGGGCTACCACGTCGGCGGCTACGGCCGGATCGCCTACGGCGAGGTCAACATCGACTACTGGGCCAAGTGCGGCCTGCGGGGCACCAACATCGACCCGTGGACCAAGCGCCGCCTGCACACCGGCAACGTCTACGAGAGCGGCAACGGCCGCGCCCACCGCAACTTCGAGCTCCTCGCCCGGGCCGGCGGCGGCCGCCTCCAGCACTGGTGGCGCGAGGGCGACGCCCCCTTCCCGTGGGGCCGCGCGGGCACCTTCGCGAACGACGCCTCGGGCCAGCCCGCCTTCACCGGGACCACCTACAACCGGAACATGGAGTCCCTGCACGTGACCACGGGCGGCCGGCTGCGCCACTGGTACTACGAGCAGTCCGCGGGTGTCTGGCGCGACGGCGGAGCCTTCGGTCCGGGCGACGCGGCCATCGGGTCGACCCCGGCGTTCATCCAGAGCGACTACGGCAAGCCGGGCAACTTCGAGGTGGTCGTGCGGACCGCGGACGGCCGCCTGAACCACTGGTGGCGGATCAACGGCGCCCCCTGGACCTGGAACGACGGCGGCCGCTTCGCCTCCGGCATCTCCCACTACGGGCCCGCCCTCGTCCAGACCCGCGGCCGCCGCCTCGACCTCGTCGCGACCCGCACCGACGGCCGGATGCAGCTGTGGTGGCGGGACGACGCGAACGCCTTCGTCTGGCGCGCCGGGGAGGTGTTCGGCGAAGGGGCCACCTGCGCGCCGTGCCTGGTCGAAGGGCAGTACGGAGCCGTCGACGAGGACACCGCCGGGAACTACGAGCTGTGCGTGGCCGTCGCCGACGGACGGGTCGAGCACTGGTGGCGCGGCAACGCGGCCGGCTCGGCCTGGAGCCGCAGCGCGGTCTTCGGGCACGACGTCGTCGCGGTCACCGGGATGCTCCAGGGCAGTTTCGGGTTCAACCTGGAAGTCGTGGTCCTGCGCACCGACCGCCTGCTCCAGCACTACTGGCGTGGGGGCACCTCCCGGACGGAGTCCGGGGGAGGGGCGGGCTGGCACGAAGGGCCGGTGATCGGCCCCGCCTGAGACGGCCCGGGAGGAACAGGGTGGAGGTACGGAGCGTCGTCCTCGGCCCCGGTGAGCCGTACGAGCTGCGGCTCACCGGCCGCGGGGCGCGCGGGTACGTGTGGACCTGGCAGGTCAGCGGGGACACGGAGGCAGTGGCCGTCTCGGCGGGGCCCGCGGTGTCCGACGAGAGCCTGCCCGGGGCGGCGGTGGAGCGCACGTACGTCGTCCGGGGCCGTGCTCCGGGCGGCGGCCGGGCCCGGATCCGCTTCGCCCAGGTCCGGCCGCCCTACCCGGACGAGGCCCCGTACGACGAGTTCGTGCTGGACGTGGAGGTCACCGCCGCGGACTGAGCGCCGCGTGCTGTACGTACTCCAGCGGGCCGCGGCCGAAGCGGCGCAGCCACAGCCACGACCCGGCCGTCAGGGTCAGCGCGACGGCCGCCCACAGACCCATCACCCACCAGGGCCCGGTCCCGGCGAGCCGGTCGGCCAGGCCCAGCCCGATCCCGTAGCAGAGCAGCATGCAGAGCAGGTTCTGGGCGACGTAGCAGGACAGGGCGGTGCGGCCGACGGAACCGAGGGCGGTGGTGACGGGCTTCGGGATCCACAGCCGGTCGAGGGCGACGCCGATCAGGCCGATGTAGCCGACGGCGACCAGGGGGGCGACCCCGTAGCGGCCCAGGGCGAAGAAGTCGTCGCCGCCGAGGGCGGTCGCCGCGTTCAGCGGCAGTCCGAGGCCGAGGCCCCAGATGGCCATCCGGGTCCGGATGCGGCGGCCCTCGGCGGTGGCGGTGAAGGCGCCCGCGCGGTGCAGGCGCACACCGAGGAGGAAGAGGAAGACCAGCAGGCCGAAGGAGAAGACGGGCTCGATGCGCAGCGCGGCGAAGTTCTCCAGGCGGAAGGCGATCTGGGCGCCGTAGCCGCCCTCGGCGTACAGCTCGACGGCGTCGGCGGACGGGGCCTTCGGCGTGTCCTGCGTCGCGCGCCCCGACTTCACCACGGCCGCCAGGGTCACCAGGGCGACCAGGGTCAGGTGCACCGCGGCGGCCGCCCCCATGGCGCGCCGGCGGACCTTCTCGGAGCGGGCCAGCAGCCAGGCGACGAGGAGGGCGGTGACGGCGTACCCCATCAGCACGTCCCAGGCGAAGACGAGGACGAAGTGGACGGTGCCCTCGACGAAGAGGAAGGCGGCGCGGCGCGGGTAGCGGCCCGGCCAGGGGTCGCCGCGGCGCGCGGCGGAGTCGTACTGGATGGCGAGGCCCACCCCGAACAGGACCGTCAGCAGGGCCAGGAACTTGCCGTCGGCGAGGAAGCGGAAGACGGACTCCGCGACGGTCGCGGCGGAGGGGTCGGCGAGCGGGTCCGGGGAGGCGAGCCCGCCCGTGAGGACGCCCCACTCCGAGCCGGGCGAGGCGAAGATCCATACGTTGGTCATGAGGGTGCCGAGGATGGCGGCGCCGCGCAGGACGTCGAGGAGGGGCAGCCGGGCGGTCGTCCGGTCCACCGGGGCGATGAGTGTGTCGGCCATTCCTTCAGCGTCGCGGGGCGCGCGGCGCCGTACGTCGTGCCCTTGGACGAAGTCGCGCTACATCCTTCGATGCAGTCCTCACCGCGGACTTGGACCGGGCTTCGCACGGTCTTGGATGCTGAGACGTGATACGGGTGTACCGATCACGTATCTATGCTGTGCCCATGCCAGCATCCGCACCCGCACCGGCCGCCGACCGCGTCTACCGGCACATCAAGCAGAGCGTGCTCGACCGCCGGTACGAAGGCGGCACGCTCCTCACCGAAGGCGAGGTCGCCGAGGCCGTGGGCGTCTCCCGCACGCCGGTGCGCGAGGCACTGCTGCGCCTGGAGACGGAGGGGCTGATCCGGCTCTACCCGAAGAAGGGCGCGCTGGTCCTGGCCGTGTCGGCGCAGGAGATCGCGGATGTCGTCGAGACCCGGCTGCTGGTCGAGGAGTTCACCGTACGCAGGGCCGTCCCGGCCCCGGCCGCGCTGCTCGGGCGGCTGGAGGAGCTGCTGCGGGCGCAGGAGCGGCACGCGGACAGCGGCGACCTCGCGGCGTTCGCGGCCTCGGACCGCTGCTTCCACGCCGAGATCGTCCGGCACGCCGGCAACGAGATCCTCTCCCGCCTGTACGACCAACTGCGCGACCGGCAGCTGCGGATGGGCGTCGCGGTGATGCACGCCCACCCGGACCGGGTCGCGCAGAGCCTCGTCGAGCACCGCGAGATCCTGACGGCGCTGCGCGCGGGCGACGCGGACCGGGCGGCGGCGTGCGTACGGGCGCACGTGGGCCGGGTCGGAAGCCTGATGCGCGGCGACGCCCGGTGAGCGCCCTCGATCCTCCCGGCGGCCGCAAGGCCCTCGCCGTCTGGGGCATCGGGGTCGCCGTCTACTTCGTGGCGGTGATCTTCCGGACCAGCCTGGGCGTCGCCGGACTCGACGCGGCCGACCGCTTCCACGTCAACGCCTCGGCGCTGGCGACCTTCTCGCTGCTCCAGCTGCTGGTGTACGCGGGGATGCAGATACCGGTGGGGCTGATGGTCGACCGGCTCGGCACCAAGAAGGTGCTGACCCTGGGCGCGGTGCTCTTCACCGTCGGCCAGCTCGGCTTCGCGCTCTCGCCCTCGTACGACATGGCACTGGCCGCGCGGGCCCTGCTCGGCTGCGGCGACGCCATGACCTTCATCTCGGTGCTGCGGCTCGGCACCCGGTGGTTCCCGGCCCGGCGCGGGCCGTTGATGGCGCAACTGGCCGGGCTGGTGGGCATGGCGGGCAACCTCGTCTCCACGCTGGTGCTGGCGCCCGTCCTGCACGGGGCGGGCTGGGTGGCCGCCTTCGCGGGGAGCGCGGTGGCGGGTCTGGTCGTCCTGGTCCCGCTGGTGCTGTTCCTGCGGGACCACCCGGAGGGCCACGGGCCGCCTCCCCCGACGCGCGCTGCGGGGGCTCCCGGAGGGTTCGTACGCCGCCAGATACGCGAATCGTGGAGCGAACCGGGCACCCGGCTCGGCCTGTGGGTGCACTTCACCACGCAGTTCCCGGCGATGGTGTTCCTGCTGCTCTGGGGAATGCCGTTCCTCGTCGAGGCGCAGGGGCTGTCGCGGACCACCGCGGGCGGGCTGCTGACGCTGGTGGTCGCCTCGAACATGGCGCTCGGCCTGGTCTACGGACAGGTCGTCGGCCGCCGGCAGTCCGCGCGGATACCGCTGGCCCTGGGCACGATCGGCCTGACGGCCCTGCTCTGGGCGTCGGTCCTGGTCTACCCGGGCGACCGGGCGCCGATGTGGCTGCTGGTCACCCTGTGCCTGGTACTGGGCTCCTGCGGCCCGGCGTCGATGATCGGCTTCGACTTCGCCCGGCCCGCCAACCCGGCGGAGCGCCAGGGCACCGCCTCCGGGATCACGAACATGGGCGGCTTCATCGCCTCGATGACCACCCTGCTGGCGGTGGGCGTCCTGCTCGACGCCACCGGGGACGATTACCGCCTGGCCTTCTCGACGGTGTTCGTCCTGGAGGCGTTCGGCATCGCGCAGATCCTGCGCCTGCGGGGCCCGGCCCTGGCGCGCGAACGCGAGCGGCGACCGGCCGCCCCGGTCACGGAACCGGTCACGGAGCCGGTCACCCGACCGGTTCCGGAACCGGTGCCGGGCGTCCCTGCGTGTCCCCTCCCGGAATCAGGGGGCCGCACGGCACGGTAGCGCCGTCCCGTCGGGGGAGCGGGCACCGTGGAGGAGGGATCCGGGGGATGTGGGCCAAGCTGTCCGCGGACATGGTCGCGCCGAAGGAGAGGTTCGACTGGTACAACGACGTGGTCGCCAGCTCGCTGGTGCCGGTCAGCCTCACGAGCGACCAGTCGGCGGACTTCCGGTGCGAGGCATCGGTGCTGGACCTGGGCGCGGCCCAGGTCTCCGCCCACACGTACGGGCAGCTGCGCTCGCGCCGCACCTCCGCGCTCATCCGGCGCTCGGACCCGGAGCAGTTCCAGCTCGGGCTGATGGTCCGCGGCGGTATGTGGATGTCCCAGCATGGCGGCGGCGACGCGCTGGTCGGGCCCGGCGACATGATCCTGTGGGACACCTCGAAGCAGTGGGAGGCCGCGACCCGGGCCGGGGACGCCACGATGGAAGCGGTCATCCTGCAGATGCCGAGGGACGCGCTGCCGCTGCGGGCGGGCCGCGTCGACGGGCTGTTCGGCCGCCGCATCGGCGGGGAGAGCGGCATGGGGGCCGTCCTCGCGCGGTTCATGTCCTCGCTCCGCCCGCACGGCGCCGAATGCGCGCCGCAGGAGCTGCGCGGGCTGGGATCGGTGGCGGTCGATCTGGCGGCAGCCGTCCTCGCCCAGCGCGTCGACGCCTACGGCGAACTCCCCGCCGAGGCCCGGGCCTGCGCCCTGCGCGAGCGGATCGACGCCTTCATCGAGCACAACCTGGGGGATCCGGCGCTCACCCCGGGCCTGATCGCCGCCGCCCACGGCATCTCCGTACGCGCCCTGCACCTGCTGTTCCGCGATCAGCCGCAGAGCGTCGCGGCGACCGTCCGCCACCGGCGTCTGGAGCGCTGCCGCAGCGATCTGGCCCGACCCGAGCTGGCCGCCCGGTCCGTCCGCGACATCGCCGCCCGCTGGTGCTTCTCCAGTGCTCCGGTCTTCGGCCGTTCCTTCCGCGAGGCGTACGGGACCAGCCCCGGCGCGTTCCGCCGGGAAGCCGCCCGGGCGCCCGGGCGGTGACGCGGGCGGCGGCTACGGGGTGACGGCGAAGTTGGCCAGGATGGCGCCCGCGAGCTCCGCGTCGCCCTCGACCTTCACCCGGTCCGCGACGGATTGCGCCCGGACCCGGCCCGCGGCGAGGCGGACGTACGTCTCCCAGTCCAGGGTCAGGGTCACCGCGGGGCCCAACGACGGCGACTTGTCCACCGTCCCCCGCCCCTCCGCGTCGACCCGGACCGTCCGCAGGAACTCGACCGGCCCGTGCACGTCGATCACCACGGCCGAGTTCGCCGGCGCGCCGGCCAGCTTCGCGACCACCTTGGGCAGCCCGGCCAGGAGGATGTCCCGCGCCACGAACGCCCCCGGGGAGTCCCAGTTCCCGGGCACGCCCAGCGCCGTCCGCAGGTCCTGCTCGTGGATCCACACGTCGAACGCCCGCAGCCGCAGGGCGAATTCCAGCGTCACCTGGTCACCCAGCGGCCCCCGCACCATCGTGGCCGGATCCCGCTTCTCGTTCCGCAGCTGCCGCGAGCGCCGGATGACCGTGTACTCGAGCTCCGAGGTCATCTCCGGCGCGGTGTGGTGGCGCCGTACGTCGACCTGCACCTCCATGTACCGGCTGAACTCGTCCACCACGTGCCGCAGGTCCCTGGCCACGGTGTGGATCGGCCGCGGGTCTCCGAGCTGCTCGCATTCGATGCCGATGATGTGCGACACGACGTCGCGGACCGACCAGCCCGGGCAGGGCGTCGCCCGGTTCCACTCGCCCTCCGTCAGCGGGAGGACCAACTCTGATATCGCCTCGATGGAGTGCGTCCACGCGTCGGCATAGGGCTGAAGGCTGGGATGGACGGTCAACGGGACCCCTCGCGGTGCTGTTCAGTGGCGCGTTCTGGAAGCTTGGGACATCAGACTCGGTTTCCAAAACTACGCTGCCGGTGAGCGCCCCGGCAGTGCTTTCGTGTGACGATCGTGGGCCCGAGTTGACAGCTTGAACGCCAGGACGGTGGTAATGTGCGCGCCTCGCTAATCCAAATCGCGGTGAATGAGGGCGAGTCGGTATCTTCCCGGCGTGCCCGAGCAGCCGATCTCGTACGGGAGCAGTCCGCCTCCGATCTCGTCGTCCTGCCCGAACTGTGGACGGTCGGGGCCTTCGCCTACGAGCAGTTCGAGACCGAGGCGGAACCGCTGGACGGACCGACCTTCGAGGCCATGTCGAAGGCGGCCGCCGACGCCGGGGTCTGGCTGCACGCGGGCTCGGTCGTGGAGCGCGCCGGCGACGGCTCCCTCTACAACACCACCCTCGTCCTCTCCCCGGAGGGCGAGCTGGCCGCCACCTACCGGAAGATCCACCGGTTCGGCTTCGACCAGGGCGAGGCCGTGCTCATGTCGGCGGGCGAGTCCCTGACCACGGTGGAGCTGCCTGAGCAGACCCTCGGCATCGCCACCTGCTACGACCTCCGCTTCCCCGAGCTGTTCCGCGGTCTGGTCGACGCCGGGGCCACCACCATGGTCGTCGCGGCCGGCTGGCCCGCGCGGCGCCGCGCGCACTGGACGCTGCTCAGCCGGGCGCGCGCGGTGGAGGACCAGTCGTACGTGCTGGCCTGCGGGCTGGCCGGCACCCACGCGGGCGTCGAACAGGCCGGACACAGCCTGGTGGTCGACCCGTGGGGAGAGGTCCTGGCGGAGGCGGGCCCCGGTGAGGACGTCCTCACGGTCGACCTCGACCCGGCCAAGGTCCGCGACACCCGCACCCAGTTTCCGGCCCTCAAGGACCGCCGCCTGGGCCTCTAGTACCGCCGCCCGGGCCTCTGGCGGGTACGACTACCCTCGCGGACATGACAACGGCAGCGGGCGCGGCGGAGGCCGATCAGGCGCGGACGCAGGTGCATCCCGTCCAGCGGGCGATCGCCAGCGCCGCGCTGCTGCTGGGCTGCCTCGCGACGGTCTGGAGCCTGGGCGTGGGCACCGCGGGCGCGTTCGTCGTCCCCCTCCTCGCCCTCACCGCCCCCGTCCTCGTGCGGAGCGGCGTCGGGTTCCGGCGTCTCTGCACCTGTCACGAATCGCGTGCAACCGTGCAAGCGGCCGCGTTCGGGGTACAACACGCCCTGCAACGCGCGGGTGCAACAGGCATCTGTTGCGGCCCTGACCTGCGATAACACCCCGCGTTCCCATCGTGAGCGCCGTGTTGCACCTCGCGTTGCACCCTCGGGTTCCAGCTGCTCACCCAGCCTCTGGCCGCGCGGCCCGGCGGGCATACGCGATCCATCGGGGGGCCGACTGGCGTAGGCCCCTCCTGAACAACCAGCCGCGGCTGTGCCCGACCGTGTCACGCTGATGGTCCGTGAGTGTGACACCTGCTGTCACGCTCCCTCGGGGGAGTGTCACGCCGCCTGGAATCCGTCCCTGTATGTCCGTTTCTCGGAACCTGGAGGAGTCTCCAGGCCCGGTTTCGCCGGCGGAGCGTGACACATAAAAGTTGATCTCCCGCGCGCCTACGAGCACCACGGAACGTAGTCGCGAAGGCGGTTTCGGTCGGAGTGGTCCCGGGCCCCGTGGCCCGGCGATCGCGCGCTGACCTGCTGTCCAGCTGGCCGGTGCACCCGCTGACGTAGCACGCCCCCGGATCCGGTAGCTTGAACGCGTTCAAGTCATCGGGTCCGGGGGTTGGTCATGCAGGCCGCTGCGCGAGCGAGTATTCATCCATGGCAGTTCGGCCTCGTGCTGTGCGCCGTGGTCACCCCCCTACCGGTGCTGATCGTGTGGTTCGCGGGTTTCGGCATCCCGGCGCTCGCCTTCGCGACCGCCGCGGTGGTCTCCGTGCCGTTGTTCCTGTACGCCCGGCCGTCCGGCTTCGTCTACGTCGCGGGCACCATCGCGGCGCTGCTGGTGCTGTGGTCGTTCATCGGCGCCATGGCCGGGATGTTCCTGTTCTTTCCCTCGGCGCTGCAGCTCCTGCTGGCCACCGGGGCGGACCCGCGCGAACGCCCGACCGCCGCCAAGGTGATGGCCGGTGCCGGACTCCTGCTGTCGGCGGCGGTCGTGGT
This sequence comes from Streptomyces sp. NBC_00190, assembly GCF_036203305.1. Lineage (GTDB taxonomy): Bacteria > Actinomycetota > Actinomycetes > Streptomycetales > Streptomycetaceae > Streptomyces. The sequence continues at coordinate 4,185,383 of NZ_CP108131.1, forward strand.
GCAGTCGTTGAGGCGCTGAGCGCTCCCAGGGCGTGTCCGGCTAGCGGGTGCGCGGCTGGTTGAAGCGGAGCATGTTGCCGGCGGGCTCCGCCTACTGTGACGTCGTACTCCGCTTCTATGCTCCTGCGATGACGTCTTACGAAGGCACGCATCCCACCGTTCTCGTCCGGGTGGGCAAGCTCCACGCCCAGATCGACGAGCAGCTCGCACCAGCTATCCAGGCGATCTGGGAGTGTGGCATCGACACGTTCACCTGCTGCCAGGACTTGGCCGAGAGCAACGCGGATTGGCCAGCGAAGTTACCGCACATGGCGGAGTGGGTGGAGTCCCGCCGCGGCTGGATGCTCATCGACTTCCCGGTCGACAGCGGACTCTCCTTCCTCTCGGCCGTAGCAAATGCCGGACCGCGGGATGCCTTCTACGTGCGGATGACGCACTGGGCCGCCCCCGACGCCTGGGACGTGAAGATCAAGCCGATGGACGCGGCAATGTTTCAGGGCGACCAGCCGTCGGAGTTCGCCCTGCGCCTCCTGCAGGTCAGCTTCCCTGCCTACGATCTGCCAGAACTGACCCGGCGCCTCCGGGCGTGCTGCACGGCCGGGCACGCCGTGCAGCAGACAGCAGTTGCACCCGGGGCGGCTACGCGTTCACGGGCGCTGCCACCGACGTGCTGCTCGCGGCGGCCGGCCCCGGGAACGCTCCTACGGGCTGCCCGCCTGCGGCTTCCTAGCAACGGCGGCATGGCTTGTTCTGGAGAACCAGAACAAGCCGGTTCACCTGGTGCTACCGGCCGCCGTTCTCGCTCAACGCCGGACCGCGGGGTTCGCCTGCTGGTTGTTCTGCTGCCCCAGAACAAGCCGGTTTAGCTAGTGCTACCGGCTTGATCGCGGGTACGAAGAAAGCGCTGCACCTGGGGTGCAGCGCCTTGGCGGCTTCGCGGGGTCGGGAGGCCGCTGGAGGGCCTGTCGTGGCCCTCGGTGGGGTGTCAGCCGGCGGCGGCGAGGTTGGCCACCTGGGCGGCGTACCGGGCCCGTCGCTGCTCGGTGAAGCGCTCGGGTTCGGCGGCCTTGATCTCCGGGATCGGCATGACGGGGGAGGAGGCTTTGCCGCCGGTAAGCAGCGGGTGGAGTTGGTAGAGGCCGTCTTCCAGGCTCCAGGCGAGTCCGCACTCGCGCAGCTCCTTGAAGCCGCGGTTCACGGTGGGCTTGCTGGCGCCCAGCTCGGCGCACATCTCGTTCTGGCTGATCGCGGCGGTGCCGGTCTCTGGGTCGCTCAGGTACATCAGCTCGTCCAGGACGCGGCGGCCGGCGGTGGTGATGTCGACCAGGGCCAGGAGGCGCAGAACAGCACGGGGGATCTCGACGGGTGCCTCTGTGGGAGGGCTGGGGACGTAAGAGCTGCTCACGGAGCCTCACCACTTCCGATCAGGTCGACGCTGCAACAACGAGGATATGCCGCGCGAGATCACGCGCTCGCCTTGCGCACGGGGCGCCGCTGCCGGAGCGTGACGACCTTCTCCTTGCGACGGGCGGCCTCGGCGGCCTTCTTCTCCGCCTCTCGGGCCTGGCGCCACTCGGCGGGGTAGTCGGCGTGCGGGATGACACAGGCCGGGCCCTCGGCGGTATTCCAGAGCTTCTGCCACTTCTCCTGCTCGCCGGAGGTGCCGGCCATCGTCAGCCACGGGTTCAGCTGGAGGACGCCGCGCTTGGCGGTGCGCATCCAGCCGACGTGGGCGAAGAACTGCGACGAACCTGTCGGCGGCCTCCGTGAACGAGGCCTGGTCGTCGGCGCGGTTCGCGTTCTGCAGCGACACCAGCTTGCACCAGACCTGGAACCAGGAACCGGGCATCTTGAGGCTGCCGAGTACGTCCATCAGCAGCCGGGCGTCCAGCACGTAGCCGCTGACCTCGGCGCTCGCGGCGAACTCGCGGCCCTGGATCTTCTCCACGCCCAGGATCAAGCCGCCCTTGCCGTCCGCCGGCCTCGTCCTCTTCCTCATCGGCATGTTCCTGATGATCCCGTCGGCCGTGCTGTTGCTGCTGGCCCGCGGCGCCGACCCCCGCCGCCACCCGGTGGGGGCCCGGGTTCGGGCCGGCATCGCGGGCGTGATCGGCCTGTGCGCGGCCCCGGGGTTGGTCTACGGCATCGTCGCGGTGGCCTCTCAGTCCTGAGGGTCCTAAGGGCTCCCGATTGCCAGTACTTTGTCCCTTACGAGGCATTTCGTGCGCTGATCCGTGCCCGCGATAGGTTGCCGTCATGCCTCTGCTCTACGTGACCGACCTGGCGTACCCGGCGCGCGGCCGCCGGTACTGCGACGAGGACATATTCCTCACGTCCCGGCTGCGCGCCCGCTTCGACCTGGCCCTGTGCCACCCCGAGGACGCGGAGGCACTCCTGCCGCTGGGCTTCGACGCGGTGATCGTCCGCAACAGCGGCCCGGTCCTGCACTACCAGCAGGCCTACGACTCCTTCCGCGCCGCCGCGCTCGCCGCCGGCACCCGGGTCTACAACCCGCTGACCGGCCGCGGCGACATGGCGGGCAAGCAGTACCTCCTCGACCTGACGGCCGCCGGCTACCCGGTGATCCCGACGATCGACGACCCGGCGCGGCTGCCGGAGCTGCCGCAGGTGCCCCAGTACGCGGTCAAGCCCAAGCAGGGCGCCGACTCCATCGGCCTCACCTTCACCGCCGACCCGACCGGCCCGGCGGGGGAGATCCTCATCCAGCCGCGCATCGACTTCGCGTACGAGGTGTCCTTCTACTTCGTCGACGACGCCTTCCAGTACGCCCTCTACGCACCCGACCCGGCCCGGCGCTGGGAGCTCGTGCCCTACGCCCCGACCGACGCGGACCTGGCCTTCGCCCGCGCCTTCGTCGCCTGGAACACCCTCTCCCACGGCATCCAGCGGGTGGACGCCTGCCGGGCCCCTTCGGGCGAACTCCTGCTGGTCGAGCTGGAGGACCTGAACCCGTACCTCTCCCTGGACCTCGTCCCGGCCGACGTCCAGGACCGCTTCATCACATCGCTCACGGAATCTCTCCACTCCTTCCTGACCTGATGTCAGAGGCGGGTGCGAGGCTCGGTCCATGGACAAGCAGACCTTCTGGAAGCTGATCGACACGGCCCGCGCGCAGGCGCCGGACGACCAGGTGGCGGAGCACGCGGCGGCGCTGCTCGCCCGCCTCCCGGAGGCGGAGATAGCCGCGGCCCAGCAGGTGCTGTGGGACCTGCTGGCGGAGTCCTACCGCAGCCCGCTCTGGGCCGCGGCCTACGTGATCAACGGCGGCTGCTCGGACGACGGCTTCGACTACTTCCGGGGCTGGCTGCTCACCCAGGGCGAGGCGGCCTTCGAGGCGGCCCTGGCCGACCCCGACTCCCTGGCGGCCCACCCGCCGGTCCGCGAGGCCGCGGCGCAGGGCCTGGAGCTGTGGGACGAGGAGGCGCTGTCCATCGCCTGGACCGCGTACGAGGCCGCCACCGGCCACGAACTCCCCTCGGACTCCTTCACGATCAGCTACCCGCCCCTGGACCCGTCCTGGGACTTCGACTTCGACGACGAGGACGAGATCACGGCCCGGCTGCCGCGCCTGAGCGCCCTTTTCGACTACTCGTAGCGGTGGAGCAGGGACTCGCGCTCGTGCCGCTGGATCTCCTCGATCGTCAGACCGGGGAGATCCAGGTGGGAGAGCGTGACCTCGGCGGAGCTCGGAACGGCGTCCTCGGCGAGCCACTGCGCGGGCTTCCACGCGTCGCTGCGCAGGAATGCCTTCGGGCAGTGCTGGTAGGCCTCCTCGACCTCCACCACGATCGCGCTGCGCGGGGGCTTGCCGACGGCGGTCAGCTGCTCCAGCAGACGCGGATCGGCGGACACGCAGGCCCTTCCGTTCACGCGCAGCGTCGTGGCCCGGCCGGGGATGACGAAGATCAGCCCGGCCCGGCCCGTCTCCACGATGTTGTGGGAGGAGTCGAGCCGCTTGTTGCCGGTGGCGTCGGGAATGGCGAGGGTGAACTCGTCCAGGACGGCCACGAATCCGGGCGGACCGCCCCGGGGCGTCACGTCGCAGCGGCCGTCGGCGCCGGCGCTCGCGACGAACACCAACGACGATCGCCCGATGACCGCACGGGCGGCGTCGTGGATCCGGTCCACGGCCTTGCGCCGGACCAGCTCGCTCGGCTCCTCGTAGAGCTCCCGCAACTGGGCCGTGCTCCGGACGGCGGTGGCGTTCACGGCATCGAATATCCGCCCGCTCGGCGGCGTGGTGGCTGTCACGTACACGCACGCTACCGGGTGATCACGACCTAGAGCCCGCTGGTGTCGAGGTCGATCCCGAACGGCTCCGGCAGCCGCACCGGCGTCCCGAACGGGTGCGGACCGTCCACCTTCGTGTATCCGAGCCGCCCGGGGTCGGTGAACACCGTGACCGTCTTCTCCATGCGGTCGACCAGCAGGTAGAGGGGCGCGCCGTACTCCGCGTACCGCTTGCGCTTGACGACGCGATCGGTTTCGGCGTTGGACTCGGAGGTGACCTCGACGACGAGCAGCACCTGGTCCGGCAGGAGGGCGCTGCCCCCCTTCGCCAGCGCCTTGGGAACGACGGCAAGATCAGGCACGTACCAATTCGGCGAGCCTGGCAGGTCCAGGTTGCCAGAGCCGGTGACGCAGTCCAGTTCCTTGACCCGCGGCCGGATCTGATCGCGAATCTCTTCGGCTGCGTTCTCGTGGTCCCAGCTCGGCGTCACGTTGCTGATGACCCCTTCCACGATCTCGGTGCGGTCTCCGCTGTGGTGCTGGATGGCGTACTTCAGGGCGCGCTCGGGATCGATGCCCTCGCTGTAGTCGTGCGCGGTGGTCATTCCGGACGCCTCCTCCTTTGCTTACTGCGACCAGACTCCCACGGGGTCCCGCCGCCCGTCGTCACCCCTGCGGGTGCACGTGTCCGGGGGTGGCAAGCTTGAAACATGAACGATGCTGCCCCGGCGCCCACCCCCGCGCCCGCGCCCCGCCGACGTGCCCGTGTCCGTGCCCCCGAGCTGATCGGCAAGGGGGGCTGGCTGAACACCGGGGGCAAAGAGCTGAGCCTCGCCGACCTGCGAGGTAAGTGCGTTGTTGTCGATTTTTGGACCTTCTGCTGCATCAACTGCCTGCACGTCCTCGACGAGCTGCGCGAGCTGGAGGAGAAGCACCGCGACACCGTCGTGATCATCGGCGTGCACTCGCCGAAGTTCGCGCACGAGGCCGAGCACGCCTCCGTCGTCGATGCCGTCGAGCGGTACGAGGTGCACCACCCCGTGCTGGACGACCCGGAGCTCGCGACCTGGAAGCAGTACGCCGTACGGGCCTGGCCCACGCTCGTCGTGATCGACCCCGAGGGGTACGTCGTCGCGCAGCACGCCGGTGAAGGGCACGCGCACGCCATCGAGCGGCTCGTCGAGGAGCTGGAGGCCGTGCACGAGGCCAAGGGGACGCTGCGGCGCGGCGACGGGCCGTACGTGGCGCCCGAGGCCGTGGCGAGCGACCTGCGGTTCCCCGGGAAGGCGCTGCTCCTGCCCTCCGGGAACTTCCTGGTGTCGGACTCGACGCGGCACCAGCTCGTGGAGCTGGCCGCCGACGGGGAGAGCGTCGTACGGCGCGTCGGCAGCGGGAAGCGCGGCTTCACCTCCGACAGCTTCAGCGAGCCGCAGGGGCTGGCGCTGCTGCCCGACGGGACCGTCGTCGTCGCCGACACGGTCAATCACGCGCTGCGCCGCTTCGACCCGGCCACCGGGACCGTCGAGACCGTGGCCGGCACCGGCCGGCAGTGGTGGCAGGGCTCGCCCACCTCCGGCTCCGCGCTGGAGGTGGACCTGTCCTCGCCGTGGGACGTGGCCTGGTGGCAGGGCCGGGTGTGGATCGCGATGGCCGGCGTCCACCAGCTGTGGACCTGGGACCCGCAGACCAACACGGTCGAGGTCGCGGCCGGGACGACCAACGAGGGACTCCTCGACGGGCCCGCCGCCGAGGCCTGGTTCGCCCAGCCCTCCGGCCTCGCGGCCGCCGGGGACCGGCTGTGGATCGCCGACTCCGAGACGAGCGCCCTGCGGTACGTCCACCCCACCGGCACCGGCACCGGCTACGAGGTCGTGTCCGCCGTCGGTACCGGGCTCTTCGACTTCGGCCACCGGGACGGGGACGCGGGCCAGGCCCTGCTCCAGCACCCGCTCGGGGTGACCGCCCTGCCCGACGGCTCGGTCGCGGTGTGTGACACGTACAACCACGCGCTGCGCCGCTACGACCCCGCCACCGGCGAGGTTTCGACGCTCGCCACCGACCTGCGCGAGCCGAGCGACGCCGTGCTGGTCGACGACGACATCGTGGTCGTCGAGTCCGCCCGGCACCGGCTGACCCGGCTGCGCCTCCCGGAGGAGGCGGTACGGGTGGACTCGGTCGCCCATCGGACCCAGCGCGCCGCCACCGAGGTGGCCCCGGGCACGCTCCGCCTCGACGTGGTCTTCCAGGCCCCGAGCGGGCAGAAGCTCGACACCCGCTACGGGCCCTCGACGCGCCTGCTGGTCTCCTCGACCCCGCCCGAGCTCCTCGCCGGCGGCGAAGGCGCCGGGACCGACCTGTTCCGGGAGCTCGCGCTGAACCCGGACGTCACCGAGGGCGTGCTGCACGTCTCCGCGATGGCGGCGTCCTGCGACGACGATCCGGCCAACGAGTACCCGGCCTGCCACGTCCACCAGCAGGACTGGGGGGTACCCGTGCGCGTCACCGACGGCGGCGCCGCCCGGCTGCCCCTCGTCCTCGCCGGGATGGACGACGAGGGGTAGCCCGGACCGCGAACCCGGTGGCGCCGCGGCGCGCGGCCTTCCTGGGGGCTCAGTCCTCCAGGAAGGCCAGCAGGGCGTTCGCCAGCAGGAACGGGTCGTCCGCGCCGCACAGTTCGCGGGCGCTGTGCATCGAGAGGATCGCGACGCCGATGTCGACGGTCTGGATGCCGTGGCGGGCGGCCGTGATCGGGCCGATCGTCGTGCCGCACGGCATCGAGTTGTTGGAGACGAAGGTCTGCCACGGCACGCCGGCCCGCTCGCAGGCGCTGGCGAACACCGCGCGCCCGCTGCCGTCCGTCGCGTACCGCTGGTTGACGTTGACCTTCAGGATCGGTCCGCCGTTGGCCCGCGGGTGGTGCGAAGGGTCGTGCCGCTCCGCGTAGTTGGGGTGTACGGCGTGCCCGGTGTCGGAGGACAGGCAGATGGTGCCCGCGAAGGCGCGCGCCCGGTCCTCGTACGAGCCCCCGCGCGCGAAGACTGAACGTTCCAGCACGTTCCCCAGGAGCGGCCCGTCCGCGCCGGTGTCCGACTGCGAGCCGTTCTCCTCGTGGTCGAAGGCGGCCAGCACAGGGATGTGGTCGAGCTTCCCGGCGGTGGACGCGGCCGCCAGCGCGGCGACGCCCGCGTGCACCGACAGCAGGTTGTCCATCCGGGGACCGGCGAGCAGTTCGCGGTCGCGGCCGAGGTAGGCGGGGGGCTCGATCGAGTGGACCATCAGGTCCCAGCCGGCCACCGAGCCCTGCTCCAGGCCCTCTTCCTCCTCCAGGAACGCGATCAGGTCGCCTTCCTGGACATCTCCCAAACCCCAAATGGGCTGCATGTGCCGCTGCTTGTCGAGCTTGAGGCCGTCGCTGTTCACCGACCGGTCGAGGTGTACGGCGAGTTGGGGGACGCGCAGCAGCGCGCGGTCCACGTTCACCAGGCGCTCGGTGCCGTCCCGCAGGGTCAGCCGGCCGGCGAGGCCGAGGTCGCGGTCGAGCCAGGTGTTGAGCAGGGTGCCGCCGTAGATCTCGACGGCGATCTGCCGCCAGCCCTGTGAGCCCGTGTCGGGCAGCGGCTTGACCCGCAGGTTGGGCGAGTCGGTGTGCGCGCCGACGATCCGGAACGGGGTGTGCGCGGCCGTGCCTTCGGGGACGAACCAGGCGATGAGCGCGCCGCCGCGGAGCACGAACTTGCCCCCGGTGCCCGCATCCCAGGCGTCCGTTTCCGACAACTGCCTGAAACCTGCCTTTTCCAGCCGCTCGGCCGCGTTGGCCACGGCGTGGTACGGCGACGGACTGGCCGTCAGGAAGGTCATCAGATCGTCGGTGTGGCCGCGGTCGAAGCGGGCGGGAGAGCTCATGTGGTTCACCTTAACGACGGTCGTGTACGCCATGGCCGGACTGCGGCGGATAGCCGAGGGTCGGGGACCGCGGGGTGTGTGATCTGCGGTCGCGTCGATTCTCAGCCCGGCGGGCGCTCGAATCTGCGGTGCAGTTGTCTGCGCTCGCCCCGGCGGATGCGCGGGAGCATCTCCGGGGTCTGCGCGGAGCGCTGCGCGCGTCTCTTGCGTCCGGCGCAGAAGATACAGGCCTCGCCGGGGGGTGCGTCGGGATCGATGGGCGCACCGGGGTGCTCGGAGCAGCCCGAGGCGTTGCGGGGCCGGGACAGTTCGCGCGCGACGATGAAGGCGCGGTGGAGGTCGTCGGCGATGCGGACGAAGTCCTCGGCGGGTGAGGACAGGCTGAGGTGGAAGCGCTGGTCCTCGACCGTACGCAGGCACGCGCGCAGGGCCGGCAGCGTGTACGGGCCCTCGGGCACGGGGTAGCCGAGGCGCCGCTGCTCCCCGGCGGGTCCGGCCGTCCGGCCGCCCTGCAGCCGCCGGCCGAGGCGCCGCCGGTCGTTGCAGATGAGGCAGCGGCCCCAGCCTTCGGGCGCCTCGGGGTCGAGGGCGCCGTTGGGGTGCTCGGGGCAGCCGGTGTAGCTCTTGGCGGGTGCCAGCCCGGCGGCGGTCTGGAAGGCCACGTAGAGGGCGTCGGCGATCCCGTCGTACTCGGCGGGGTGCGAGCCGTCGTACAGCTCGCGCAGGTGGTCGCCGAGGCTGCCCAGGCTCGCCTGCAGCTCCTTGAGGGCGTACGGCCGCCCGGTGGGGACGGAGTACCCCCTGCTGCCGTGCTGATCCTGTGGACTCATGCGTACGAGCGTCCCATGAACGACCGACAACGGGGGAAAGCCGCAGGACACAGGCCTGTGGCGAGGTACGGCAGCGGCCGGGCCCCCGTGCGGAGGACCCGGCCGCTGGACGTTCGGTGCGCGGTGCGGGTTAGAACGCGGCCTCGTCGAGCTCCATGAGGGAGTTGTCGACGACCTCGGCCAGCTGGCGCTGGACCGAGACGCCCGGGAGGACCTCCGCGGCGAAGAACTTCGCGGCGGCGATCTTGCCGGTGTAGAACGGCACGTCCTTGGGGGAGGCGCCTCCCAGCTTCTCGGCGGCCACGGCCGCGCCCTTGAGCAGCAGGTATCCGACGACCACGTCGCCGGAGGCCATCAGCAGGCGGGTGGTGTTCTGGCCGACCTTGTAGATGTTCTTGACGTCCTCGCCGGTGGCGGTGAGGTCGACGATCATCTGGCCGACGATGGCCTCCAGGTCCACGGCGGCCTTGGCGAGCGCGTCGCGGGCGCCGGCGAGCTCCTCGCCGCCGACGGCCTCGGCCAGGAACTTCTTGATCGTCTCGGAGAGGACGTTCAGGGAGGCGCCCTGGTCGCGGACGATCTTCCGGAAGAAGAAGTCCTGGCCCTGGATGGCCGTGGTGCCCTCGTAGAGGGTGTCGATCTTGGCGTCGCGGATGTACTGCTCGATCGGGTACTCCTGGAGGTAACCGGAGCCGCCGAAGGTCTGCAGGGACTGCGCGAGCTGCTCGTACGACTTCTCCGAGCCGTAGCCCTTCACGATCGGCAGGAGCAGGTCGTTCAGGCCGATGAGGGACGAGGCGTCCTCGCCCGCGGCCTGCGTCAGCTGGATCTCGTCCTGGACGGAGGCGGTGTACAGGACGAGGGCGCGCATGCCCTCGGCGTACGCCTTCTGCGTCATGAGCGAGCGGCGCACGTCGGGGTGGTGCGTGATGGTGACCTTGGGCGCGGTCTTGTCCATGAAGTTGGCCAGGTCCGGGCCCTGCACGCGCTCCTTGGCGTACTCCAGCGCGTTGAGGTAGCCGGTGGAGAGGGTGGCGATGGCCTTCGTGCCGACCATCATCCGGGCGAACTCGATGATCATGAACATCTGGCGGATGCCGTCGTGCTTGTCGCCGATCAGCCAGCCCTTGGCGGGGTGCTGGTCGCCGAAGGTCATCTCGCACGTGTTGGAGGCCTTGAGGCCCATCTTGTGCTCGACGTTCGTCGCGTAGACGCCGTTGCGCTCGCCCAGCTCGCCGGTCTCCCAGTCGAAGTGGAACTTCGGGACGAGGAAGAGGGACAGGCCCTTGGTGCCCGGGCCGTGGCCCTCGGGGCGCGCGAGGACGTAGTGGAGGATGTTCTCCTCCATGTCGTGCTCACCGGAGGTGATGAACCGCTTCACGCCCTCGATGTGCCAGGAGCCGTCGGCCTGCTGGATCGCCTTGGTGCGGCCGGCGCCGACGTCCGAGCCGGCGTCCGGCTCGGTGAGGACCATGGTGGAGCCCCAGCGCTTCTCGACGGCTATCTGCGCGACCTTCTTCTGCGCCTCGTTGCCCTCTTCGAAGAGGATGCCGGCGAACGCCGGGCCGGAGGAGTACATCCAGATGGCCGGGTTCGAGCCGAGCAGCAGCTCCGCGTAGGCCCAGATGAGGGAGCGGGGCGAGGTGGTGCCGCCGATCTCCTCGGGCAGGCCCAGGCGCCAGTACTCCGAGTCCATGAAGGCTTCGTAGCTCTTCTTGAAGGAGGCCGGGACCGGCGCGGTGTTGGTGGCCGGGTCGAAGACCGGCGGGTTGCGGTCGGCGTCCGTGAAGGACTCGGCCAGCTCGTTCTCGGCGAGGCGGGTGAGCTCGGACAGGACGCTCTTGGCGGTCTCGGTGTCCATCTCCTCGAACGGACCGGTGCCGTACAGCTTGTCGCGGCCGAGCACCTCGAAGAGGTTGAACTCGATGTCGCGGAGATTCGACTTGTAGTGCCCCATGGCGACGGCTCCGTTAAGGCTCGGGGAGACAGGTTCCTCGTACATACCAATCGGTAACGTAATGATGCTACCCGCGGGTAATAAGGCGCAACCCTTGGCGGGCAATGTGACCAGCGTCAAAGCTCGCACCAGACGGTCTTGCTGTCCGGGCCCTGCTCGACGCCCCAGCGCAGGGCTACGGCGTCGAGCAGGGCCAGCCCCCGCCCGGACTCGTCGCCGTCGGTCGCCTGCCGCGGTACGGGCCACACCCGCGGCTCGGGATCGGTGAGCTCGACCCGCGTACGGGTTGCCCTTCCGGTGATCCGCAGGGTGACGGGCGTGCCTTCGCCGAGGTGGATGATCACGTTGGCCAGCAGCTCGCTGACGCAGAGCTCCGCGTCGGGGCAGGCCCGACCGTCCCCGAGGTGCTCGCGCACGGCGTGCCGCAGGAGCCGGGCCGCCTTCGGGGCGGCGAGCAGCCGGATGGTGAGGTCGTTCACCGGTCGCCCAGGGCGGTGGCGAGGAGCCGGGCGGTGGCCGGGTTGCAGTTGCCGAGGGCGATCAGGGGCGGGGTGCGGTGGCTACTGGCGTAGGAGGGGAGGTGGAGGTCGAGGGAGGGCAGCGTGATGCCGTGCGCGGCGAGGGCGGCGCGGAGCCGGGTGAGCGCCTCGATGGCCTCGCGGTCGTGGGTGTGGTCGCTCATGGGGGCCTTCCTGTTCCGGCATGTGCGGACTGTGACGAACTGCTCACAGCCTGGCGGCGGTCGGCGTACCGTGGAAGGGTTTCTGGCTCCACGGTGCGAAGTGTGGAAGGCGGGCGATTGTGGCCGCGAGCAAGGACATCGACGGCTCCGAGAGCGTTCCGGCCTTCTACGGCAAGGAGCTGCGCTGGAGGCGGGAGGAAGCAGGGCTCACGCTTCAGCAGACGGTGGAAGGAAGCTTCTACGGCGTGAGCTACCTGAGTGAGATCGAGCGTGCTCAGCGCCGGATGCCGGTTGATCTGGCGCGGCATGTGGATCAAGTGCTGCGGACGGACGGCTTCTTCGAGCGGCGCTGCGAGGACGTTCGGAAGGCCCGGAAGGGCGCACATGCGGAGTACTTCGCGCCGGTCGCGGAGGCTGAGACGCGGGCGCGGGCCATCGAGGAGTGGAACAGCGCGCTCATTCCCGGTCTGCTCCAGACCGAGTCGTACGCACGCGCGGTCATCCGGTCCACGCATTCCCTGGACCTCAAGGAAGAGGTCGACGCGAAGATCAGTCAGCGCCTGGGGCGGGCCAAGCTCTTTGACGACCCGAAGAAGCCGGAGTACTGGGTCATCCTTCATGAGTCCGTGATTCGCGAACCGATCCTCCCGCCAGCTGAGATGGTCGAACAACTGGACCGCATCGCCGCCCTGGCGGATCGCAACCGCATCGCTCCACAGCTCATGCTGTGGAACGCGCCCACCCGGCCTTTCATGGAGCTCTCGCTCCTGTTCATGGAGTTCGATGACGAACCGCCGCTGATGTACACGGAGGGGCCGTACCACGGCCAGACGATCGACGATCCGGCCCTCGTGAGGCAGTACCGCAAGGCATACGATCTGCTCAGGGCCGCCGCATTGCCGCCGGAGGCGTCCCTCGCCAGGATCAAGGATGCGGCTGAGGATTACCGAAATGGCAACCAACAGCACTGACTTCCGTACTGCTGTCTGGCGTAAAAGCAGCTACAGCAACGGCGATGGAGGCAACTGCGTCGAGGTCGCCGACGGCCTGGTCGGGATCGTTCCCGTCCGGGACTCGAAGAGGCCGAACGGGCCCGCAGTGATCGTCGCGGCCGGTGCGTGGGGGCCGTTCGTGCGGGCTCTGAAGGCCGCGGAACTTCCCGCCTGAGGCCGACCCCCGCCGCCCGCCCCCGGAGGGACCGGCCGGTACCGGCCGGTACGGTCCCGGTCGCTCGGTAGGGTGGGCCGCATGTACGGCTACGACCAGAACCCGGGTGCCCAGCAGCAGTATGCGCAGCAGCCCCCGCAGGGCTACGCGCAGCAGACGCCGCCGCTGTACCCCGAGCCGTCCCCGCCCTCCCTCGCGGACGCCGTGCGGGCCTTCACGACCGGGTCGCTGTCCGCCGAGGACTTCCAGCAGATCTTCGCCACCTCGAAGGTCTACTGCCCGCGCGGCGAGACCCCGGGCTTCCTGGCGCTGCACAACACGCAGCAGCCGGTCATCCCGATGTTCACCACGCTCAAGGAGCTACGCCGGTACGCCGGCAAGGAGTCCAAGTACTTCGTGATCACCGGCGCGGAGGTCATCGACCTGCTGCCGACCGGGTACGGCTTCGTCCTCGACATGGAGGGCGACCACCGGATGGTCTTCGACGCGAAGGCGGTAGAGCAGATGGTCGACTTCGCGATGCGCCGGATGTACGGCTAGTCCCAATGCCGTTGACATTGATCTGGATCGGTGAGACGACGTCATCGGGGGTGGTGGCATGGCGTCGTCTCTGCCGGATCTGGCCGGGGTGGGTGTGCTGACCCGGATGTATCCGCCGTGGCTGGTGGACGAGGTCGTGGCCCAGTGCGACCGGACGGAGAAGCGTCGGCGGCTGTTGCCGGCCCGGCTGGTGGTGTACTTCCTGCTGGCGATGGCATTGTTCTCGCCCGCGCCGTATCTGGAGGTCATGCGGCACCTTGCTGAGGGCCTGCGGTGGGCGGGGCTGTGGGGGTCGTGGCATCCACCGAGCAAGGCTGCCATCTTCCGGGCGCGTGGACGGCTCGGGGTCGAACCGATGGCCGCGCTGTTCGACAGATGCGCCCGACCGCTGGGCACGCCCGCGATGCCCGGGGTGTTCTGGAGGGGCTGGCGGCTGATGGCCATCGACGGCACCCGTTTCGATGTCGCCGACAGTGCGGCGAACGCCGCTGAGTTCGGCCGCCCTGGGACCGGCCGCGGGGAAGGCACCGGCGGATATCCGCAGGTCCAGGTCGTCGCTCTGGTCGAATGCGGCACCCACGCCGTCGTCGATGCGGTGCTCGGCGGCTGGCATGACGGCGAGGTCCGCCTCGCCGAGGACCTGGAACGCTCACTGACCGAGGACATGCTCGTCCTGGGCGACCGCAACCTGCCCTCGACCCGGTTATGGCGAGCCCTGACCAGCAGCGGCGCTGACCTGTGCTTCCGCGCCAAGACCAACCGCCGCCTGCCCGTCCTGCAAACACTGCCCGACGGGTCCTGGCTCACCGTGATCCAGGCCGGAGACGACAAGAAGGCCGGCCGCGAGCCGGTGGCGGTCCGCGTGATCCGCTACCGCCTGGACGACCCGGGACGACCCGGCGAGGACCAGTACGTGCTGCTGACCTCGGTCCTGGACCCGGTCCGGGCCCCGGCCGCCGACCTGGCCGCGCTCTACCCGCAACGCTGGGAGTGCGAGAGCGTCCTGGACGAGATCAAGACCCATCAGCGCGGCGCCAAGACCGTTGTCCTGGCCAGCAAGACCCCCACCGGCGTCCGCCAGGAGATCTATGCCCACCTGCTGGTGCACCACGCCCTGCGCGCACTGATGGCCGAAGCGGCGGCCGGTAGTCCCGAGCCGGTCGACTGCGACCGGCTCTCCTTCACCACCGCCCTGCGGGCGGCCCGCCGCACCGTGACCATCCTGCCCGGCTCTTTTTCCCCCTGACCACCTGCACAGGGCCTGGCGGCATTTCCGCGCCGAGGTCACCGAGCGGCTCCTGCCCCCGAGGCGACTGCGCAGCCAGCCCCGGGTCGTCAAACGCAAGATGTCGAACTACAAGGCCAAGGCCAGTCGCCACCGCGACTGGCCCCAGCCAACCCGGCCCTCACACGACGCCATCGTGATCCAACCGCCATAAAGCAACGGCATTGCGGCTAGTCCGCCTCCCGGACCACCCTTTTCGGGGCCTGCCGACCTCCCTCGCCGGAACCTTCCGCCTTCCGGGCTTTCCCGCCCCGCCCCGCCCTGCCCTGCCCGGCTCGTGGGAGCCGCCGTGTGCCGCCGATCCTTTCGGCGGTGGTCGAAAGGATCGCGGCGGCGGTCGCGGCTCCCGAGTATCGGTGCTGCGGGGGAATCCACGGGGGGTCCCCCGCCTCGTCCACGAGGAGGCAGTGATGGCTCGTATGCCGATCCGCACCAAGCTCGGCGCAGTGGCGGCCACGGGGGTGCTGGCGCTGGGCACGGGGGTCCTGGCGGCGGCGCCCGCCGAGGCGTCGGCGGCCGCCTGGTGCGGTGTGAGCGGCGGGAAGCTGTACTGCGGCAACGCCGCGCCCGTCGACATGTACCGGGGCGCCAGCTACGGCGCTCCGTGGGTGGACACGCTGAAGACCAACCCGAGCGTGTTCGACTGCTGGACCAAGAACGAAGGCACCACCTGGTACGGGGCCTACGGAGACGTGACCGGCCGCTTCGGCTTCGTGCCCGCGTCGGTCGTCTGGACGTCGGCGGCCTTCGACTCCAACCCGGGCGCGTACGGGATGAACCACTGCTGACCTGCACTTCTGTGCGACAGGCCCCCGGGGGAATGCCCCCGGGGGCCTGCGCGTTCTGTCGGGTGTGGCAGAAAGTTCGAGTTTCAACTAAACTCGATGCAGAAGGAGGTCCTGACCATGCCCGCAGTGACTGTTGAGAACCCGTTGACGCTTCCTCGCGTGGCCGAGCCGCAGGCGGTCGTTCCGCGCAAGGTGCTGGCCGTCACCACCGCTCCCGGTGGGTTCGAGGGTGAGGGATTCCCGGTGCGCCGCGCGTTCGCGGGGATCAACTACCAGTACCTCGACCCGTTCATCATGATGGACCAGATGGGCGAGGTGGAGTACGCCCCGGGCGAGCCCAAGGGCACCCCGTGGCACCCGCACCGCGGCTTCGAGACCGTCACGTACCTGATCGACGGAACCTTCGTCCACCAGGACAGCAACGGCGGCGGCGGTGTCATCAACGGCGGCGACACGCAGTGGATGACCGCCGGTTCGGGCCTGCTGCACATCGAGGCTCCGCCGGAGTCCCTCGTCGTGTCCGGCGGGCTGTTCCACGGCCTCCAGCTGTGGGTCAACCTCCCGGCCTCCGACAAGATGATGCCCCCGCGCTACCAGGACATCGGCGGCGGGCAGGTCCAGCTGCTGACCACCCCCGACGGCGGCTCCCTGCTCCGCGTGATCGCCGGTGAGCTCGACGGCCACCAGGGCCCGGGCATCACCCACACCCCGATCACGATGATCCACGCGACCGTCACGCCGGGCGCGCAGATCACCCTGCCGTGGCGCGAGGACTTCAACGCCCTGGCGTACGTGCTGGCCGGGCGCGGGTCGGTCGGCGAGGACCGCAGGCCCGTCCACACCGGGCAGACGGCCGTCTTCGGCGAGGGCGGCTCGCTCACGGTGCGGGCGGACGAGTCCCAGGACTCCAGCGCCCCGGACCTGGAGGTCGTCCTCCTCGGCGGGCGTCCGATCCGGGAGCCGATGGCGCACTACGGTCCGTTCGTCATGAACAGCAAGCACGAACTCCAGCAGGCCTTCGACGACTTCCAGGCCGGCCGGCTGGGGCGCATCCCCACCACCGCCCGCACGGGGCTCGGCCACCGAGGCGCGGGCGACGCGCAGGACTGACCGGTCCGGACGGTCTCCCGGCAGGGAGTCCGCCCGGGGAGTCCGTTGCGCTAGGCGGGATCCACGGGCCCGGGCCGCGGCGACGCGTCGCCGTACCGGGCCCGCAGTTCCGAGATCACGCCGAAGACGGCCGCGGTCAGCGGTACCGCCAGCAGCATCCCCAGGACCCCGGCGATGCTCGCCCCGGCGGTGATGGCCAGCATCACCACGGCCGGGTGCATCTGCACCGTGCGGCTCTGCACCAGGGGCTGGAGCACGTACCCCTCGATCATCTGCACCGCCAGCACCAGACCGAGCGCCCACAGGCCGATGGCCCAGCCCCGGTCGGCGAAGGCGACGAGGACCGCCACGGCGCCCGACAGGAAGGCGCCGAGGTAGGGGATGTAGGCGGTCACGAAGACCAGCGAGGCCAGCCCCAGGGCACCCGGTACGTCGAGGATCAGCAGGCCCGCGCCGATCAGTACGGCGTCGACCAGGGCCACGAAGGTGGTCCCGCGCATGAAACCCTCGACGGCGTCGAAGGCGCGCCGCCCCATGGCCTCCATCAGGTCGCCCGACCGGTTCGGGACCAGCGAGCGCAGCGTCCCCACGGCCCGGTGGGAGTCGCGCAGGAAGAAGAAGATCAGCACCAGCGAGAGCAGGGCCATCGCGAGCATCGAGCCGACCACGCTGAGCCCTGCGACCACGCCCGACGCGGCGGTGCTGCCGAACTTCGTGAGCAGGTCCTTGGAGTTCGCGGTGATGTCCTCCAGCGAGGTGCCGACCGCCCCGAAGTGCTCGGCGAGGGCCTCGCCGGCCCGCCGGAGCGCGTCGACGATCTGATCGCCCGTCTCGATGAGCGCGAGGACGACGACGTACGTGGCCCCGCCGACGACGGCGACCACGGCGAGGCAAGTCAGGGCCGCGGCGAGCGAGCGGTTCATCTTCATGCCGACCAGGCGCCGGTGCATCGGCCCGAGCAGGGCCGTGCCGAGCACGGCCAGCAGTACGGGTGTGACGGCGGTCTGGAAGACGATGCACAGCCACACGCCGACGGCGAGGACCGCGGTCACGAGCAGGGCGACCGCGCACCAGGCGGCGAGCCGCCGCACGGGCTCGGGCAGGAGGGGATCGGGCACCGCTGTATCCAATCACGGTCCGTCAGCCCGCCCCCGGTGCACGGGCTCAGAGCGCCGGGACGGCGTCCTCCTCGGACTGCTCGTGCAGTTCGAACCAGATCGACTTGCCCTCGCCCTGCGGGTCCACGCCCCAGGCGTCGGCCAGCATCTCCATCAGCAGCACGCCGCGGCCGCTGGAGGCCATCTCGCCGGGGTGCCGCTTGTGCGGGAGCTCGTCGCTGGAGTCCGCGACCTCGACGCGCAGCCGGCGCCCGCCCAGCTCGCCCGCCGCCTCCGCGACCAGGAGCGCGTCGCCGTCGGTGTGCACCAGTACGTTCGTCACCATCTCGGAGACCATGAGCACCGCCGAATCCACCTGCTCGGGGTCGGCCCAGTCGTGCAGCAGCTCGCGGATCTGGCGGCGGGCGCCCGCGATCCGTTCCGGTTCGGCCTGGGCCACGGTCAGCATCGTGCGGCGGGCCGGCCGGCCGGGGTGGAGCTGCGGGGAGCCGCAGCCGCAGCCGCCGCCCTCGCGGCACAGCAGCACCACGGCTATGTCGTCCTCGCGGCGGTCGGCCAGCGGGCCGGTGGTGTGGTGCGAGGACGGCCCGTGGACGGCCTGGACGAGCAGGTCGGCCAGCTTTTCGAGGTGGCCGCCGTCGAGCTCCGTCTCGGTCTCCAGGATCGCGCGCAGCCGGGCCCAGCCGGTGTCCAGGTCGTGCCCGCCGGTCTCGATGAGCCCGTCGGTGCACAGCATCATCGTCTCGCCGGGTTCCAGGGTGAACCGGGTGGTCGGGTAGTCGGTGTCCGGGACGATCCCGAGGGGGAGGCCGCCCGCCGTGGGGCGCATCAGAACGGTGCCGTCCGCCATCCGGATCGCTGGGTCGGGGTGGCCGGCGCGGGCCACCTCCAGCAGTCCGGTCCGCGGGTCGCACTCCACGTACAGGCAGGTCGCGAACCGCGGGCTCTGGAAGTCCGGGTCGGCGCCGGGGTCGAGGTCCGGGTCCTCGGGGGAATCGGACTCCTGCGAGGAGCACAGCCCGGCCAGGAAGCGGGAGGCGCGGGAGAGCACGGCGTCCGGGCGGTGGCCCTCGGAGGCGTACGCCCGTACCGCGATCCGCAGCTGGCCCATCAGCCCGGCCGCGCGTACGTCGTGGCCCTGCACATCGCCGATGACCAGTGCGAACCGTCCCGATGGCAGCGGGATCATGTCGTACCAGTCGCCGCCGACCTGGAGCCCGCCGCCGGTCGGGACGTACCGGGCGGCGATCTGCATGCCGGGGATCTCGGGGCCGAGCTGCGGCATCATCGACCGCTGCAGGCCCGTGGTGAGTTCCCGCTCCGATTCGGCCACCCCGGCGCGCTGGAGGGCCTGCGCGAGCATCCGGGCCACCGTGGTCAGGACGGACCGCTCGTCGGGGGAGAAGGACACCGGGTGCTTGAAGGCGGCCATCCAGGCGCCCATGGTCCGTCCGGCCACGATCAGGGGCAGGAAGGCCCAGGACACCCGGTCGAAGCGCTGGGCGAGCGGCCAGGTGGCCGGGAAGCGCCGTTTGTAGTCCTCCGGACTGGGCAGGTAGATCGCCCGGCCGCTACGGACGACCTCCGCGGCCGGGTAGTCCGTCTCCAGCGTCATGTCCGTGAAGGGCCCCTCGTCCCCCGGACCGTGCCCGTGGTGCCCGATGACCGACAGCCGGTCCCCGGCCACGCCGAAGACGGCCAGGCCGTCCGGGCTGAAGCCGGGCATGGACAGCGAGGCCGCGACCCGCAGCACCTCCGCCGTGGAGCGGGCCTCCGCCAGCGCCCGGCCGGCGTCCAGCAGGAAGGCTTCGCGGGAGCGCCGCCAGTCACCGGTGATCGGGGTGTGCGCGGCGGTGGTGCCGGGCTGCGGTTCGGCGATCTCCTGGATGGTGCCGATCAGCTCGTAGTCGACGCGGCCGTCGGCGCCGCGGTTCTCCAGCGGTTTGGAGCGGCTGCGCACGGTCCGCAGGACCCGCCCGTCCTCGTCCATGATCCGCAGCCTGGCCTCGGCGAGCGTGCCCTCGGCGACGGCCAGGTTCACGATGCCGTTGATCTCGTTCCAGTCCACCGGGTGGAACCGCGACCGTACGGCGACCTCCGGCAGCACCACGGGCTCGGCGGGCAGCCCGAGCAGCCGGGCGGCCTCGTTGTCGAGGGTGACCGTCCCGGAGGCGTTGTCCCATCTCCACAAGCCGGTCGCGATGGCGGTCAGGACGTCCTCGGTGCGCACCCGGCCATCTTTACAGGTCATCACTCTTACGTGCCTGTTCACCCGGCCCGGCGGGCGGCATCCGCGAGGCCGGGCGGGCGTGCCCGACCCGGCCGCCGCCCGGACGGTAACCTTGTGACGGTTGAATCCACCCTGGTATCGCGAAGAACTGGATGACTGATGCATCGGTACAGGTCCCACACCTGCGGCGAGCTCCGCGCCTCTGACGTCAACGCCGACGTCCGGCTGAGCGGCTGGCTGCACAACCGTCGAGACCTGGGCGGCATCCTCTTCATCGATCTGCGTGACCACTACGGCATCACGCAGCTCGTGGCCCGTCCCGGCACCGCCGCGAACGAGGCGCTGAGCAGCGTCACCAAGGAGACCGTCGTCCGTATCGACGGCAAGGTCGTCTCCCGTGGCGCGGACAACGTCAACCCCGAGCTGCCCACCGGCGAGATCGAGATCGAGGTCTCCGAGGTCGAGGTGCTCGGCGCGGCCGCCCCGCTGCCCTTCACCATCAACACCGACGACGGTGTGAACGAGGAGCGGCGCCTGGAGTACCGCTTCCTCGACCTGCGCCGCGAGCGCATGCACCGCAACATCATGCTGCGCTCGGCCGTCATCGCGGCCATCCGGCACAAGATGGTGGCCCTCGGCTTCAACGAGATGGCGACCCCGATCCTCACCGCGACCTCCCCCGAGGGCGCCCGTGACTTCGTGGTCCCGTCCCGCCTGAACCCGGGCAAGTTCTACGCCCTGCCGCAGGCCCCGCAGCAGTTCAAGCAGCTGCTGATGATCTCGGGCTTCGACCGGTACTTCCAGATCGCGCCCTGCTTCCGCGACGAGGATGCCCGCGCCGACCGCTCGCCGGGCGAGTTCTACCAGCTCGACGTCGAGATGTCCTTCGTCGAGCAGGAGGACGTCTTCCAGCCGATCGAGCGCCTGATGACCGAGCTCTTCACCGAGTTCGGCAACGGCCGCGAGGTCACCTCCCCCTTCCCGCGGATCCCGTTCCGCGAGTCGATGCTGAAGTACGGCAACGACAAGCCCGACCTGCGCGCCAAGCTGGAGCTCGTCGACATCTCCGACGTGTTCGAGGGCTCGGAGTTCAAGGCGTTCGCCGGCAAGCACGTGCGCGCGCTGGCCGTCCCGGACACCGGCGACCAGCCGCGCAAGTTCTTCGACGGCCTCGGCGACTACGCGGTCTCCCTGGGCGCGAAGGGCCTGGCCTGGGTCCGCGTCGGCGAGGAGAACGCCCTCACCGGCCCGATCGCCAAGTTCCTCACCGAGGAGAACGTCAAGGTCCTCACCGAGCGCCTGGGCCTGGTCCCCGGCCACGCCGTGTTCTTCGGCGCGGGCGACTTCGACGAGGTCTCCAAGATCATGGGCCCGGTCCGGGTCGAGGCCGCCAAGCGCGCCGGCCAGTTCGAGGAGAACGTCTTCCGCTTCTGCTGGATCGTCGACTTCCCGATGTACGAGAAGGACGAGGACACCGGGAAGATCGACTTCTCCCACAACCCCTTCTCCATGCCGCAGGGCGGCATGAAGGACCTGGAGGAGAAGGACCCGCTCGACATCCTGGCGTGGCAGTACGACATCGTCTGCAACGGCATCGAGCTGTCCTCCGGCGCCATCCGCAACCACGAGCCCGAGGTCATGCTGAAGGCCTTCGAGATCGCGGGCTACGAGGCCGAGACCGTCGAGCGCGAGTTCGCCGGCATGCTGCGCGCCTTCCGTCTCGGCGCCCCGCCGCACGGTGGCATCGCCCCGGGCGTGGACCGCATCGTGATGCTGCTGGCCGACGAGCCGAACATCCGCGAGACCATCGCCTTCCCGCTGAACGGCAACGCGCAGGACCTGATGATGGGCGCGCCCACCGTCCTGGAGGAGACCCGCCTGCGTGAGCTGAACATCGCGCTGCGGGGGCCGGTGGAGACGAAGCCGGCGGAGGCCAAGCCGATCGCCGAGGCCGTCCACCCGGACGCCGCGCGCTGACCGAGGCATGAGCAAGGGCCCGGGATCCGATGGATCCCGGGCCCTTCGCTTCGGCTCAGAAGCTCTGGAGCAGGCCCTTGACCAGCGCGGCGGAGGTCAGCTCGGCCGGGGCGGGGCCGGCGTGGAAGAAGCCGGCGTTCTCGGCGTCCAGCTTGCGCAGGAAGTCGAAGGCCTTCGCGTCGTGGTCGCCGAAGGCGACGAACTGCCAGTGGATGCCGGGGGCGGTGGCGGCCGCCTCGGTCAGGGCCGCCTTGGCGGGCTGCCGGTTGTCGGGGGCGCCGTCCGTCTGGAAGACGACGAGGGCCGGGCCTTCGCCGCCGTCCTTCCGGTAGTGCTCGACGACGGCCTCGACGGCGACGTGGTAGCTGGTGCGGCCCATCCGGCCGAGCTCGGCGTGGCGGGCCTCGACCCAGCCCTCGTCGTGGCTGTCGAGGGCGAGGTCGGCGGTGCCGTCCAGCTCCGTGGAGAAGAACACCGTGTGGACGGTGGCCTCGTCGTCGAGGTGCGCGGCCAGGGCGAGGGCGTGGTCGGCGAGGTGCTGGGCGCTGCCGTCCTTGTAGAACCCGCGCATCGATCCGGACCGGTCCAGGACGAGGTACACCTTGGCGCGCGCCCCGGCCTTGCCCTTGCCCCGGAGCACCTGCCCGGCAGCCTTGTAGGCCCCGGATACCCCGGGAGCCCGCTTGCGCACCGCGGCCGCACCGTGCGCGGGCCCCGCCTCCTCGGCCTCGACGGCCTCGGCCTCGGCGGCCGGCTCGGGCTCGGCCACGACCTCGGGGGCGGCGACCAGGGGCTCGACCTCGGGCTCGGCCTCGGCCTCGACGGCGAGGGGTTCGACCTCGGCGGTGACCTCGACCTCAACCTCGGCCTCGGGCTCCGCCTCGGGGGCGGCGGCCTCGGCGGCTACCGGCTCCGGGGTGGTCTCGGGCTCGGCCTCGACCTCGGGTTCCGCCTCGGGGGCGGCGGCCTCGGCGGCTACCGGCTCCGGGGTGGTCTCGGGCTCCGCCTCGACCTCGGGCTGCGCTTCCGGCGCGGCGGCCTCGGGCTCGGCCTCGACCTTGACCTCTGCCTCAACGGGCTCGGCCTCGGGGGCGGCGGCCTCGGCGGCTAGCGGCTCCGGGGCGGTCTCGGGCTCGGCCTCGACCTCGGCCTCGGCCACGACCTCGGCCACGATCTCAACGTGCTCGGCCTCGGGCTCGGGGTCCGTCTCCGGCGCTTGCGCCGGTACGTCGGCCTCCGCGGCCACCGGCTCCGCTTCGGGGGCGGCGGCCTCGGGCTCGGCCGCGACCGGCTCGGCTTCCGCTTCGGGCGCCACCGGCTCGGTGGGCTCCTGCTGAACCGCCGGAGGCATGGGGCGGCGGGCCTCCGGGACCGTGGCTTCCGCAGGCGGTGCGGACGCGGGGGACGGGTCCGGAGCCGGGGCCGTGAGGACCGTACCCGGCTCCCGGTCCCGCGGTGCGGACTGCGGCGGAACGGTGGGGTTGTCGAAGGACGCGGCGACCAGCTCGGCCGCCACGTCCAACGGGGTGCGTTCCGTCTGGCTCGGGAGGTTCGCCGAGGGGGCGTCCGAAGTCTCCGGAACGGGTTCCGCCGACCGTCCGAACACCTTGCGCAACAAGCTCCGAATACCCATGGGCCAGGCCTTTCGCATGAGTGCGTGCGTCATTTGTCCGTGCTGTGCGGATGATCCCTGCCCAGAGTGGACACGTAAGGTTATCGGCCGCCCGGCTGGATCTTCGGGAGGGGCACCTTTCGTGGTGTCCGACTTCCGGACGCATTCACTCCCGTCCCGAACTCCCGCTCCGACGCGCCGGGTTCACCGATCGTTCATCCCCGCGCCGCCGCTTCGGCGCAACTCCCGCCTAGCGTCACCGCTGGATTGTTCCGACATGTTGTCGGCGCCCACGCAGCTACTCGGAGGACACTCGTGCGCAAGCTCCTGCCGCTCATCGGCAACCCGCATGGGAGCGGCCGTTCCGCTCTCACCTGCCGCTACCGCTGTGGCGACGCCTGCTTCCACGAGGTGCCGAACACCAGCGACAACGAGTACGTCGGCGATGTCATAGCCCGCGCGTACTCCCGCCGCTCGATGCTGCGTACCGCCGCCGTCGTGACCGTCGCCACCGCCGCCGGTACCGCCGTCGCCCTCAGCGGCCCCGGCCAGAGCGCCAGCGCCGCGCCCGCCGGCGAGGCCGAGGCCGCCGGCGCCTCCAAGAGCGGCGAGGCCGCCCGTGGTCTGCGCTTCAAGCCTGTCGCGCCGAACACCGACGACCGGGTCACCGTCCCCGAGGGCTACGAGCAGAACGTGGTCATCCGCTGGGGCGAGCCCATCGTCAAGGGCGCCCCGGGGTTCAACGCCGACAAGCAGACCGCCGCAGCCCAGGCCGGTCAGTTCGGCTACAACAACGACTTCCTCTCGCTGCTCCCGCTCGGTGGCGACTACGAGCGCCAGCAGCTGCTCGTGGCCAACCACGAGTACACCGACGAGAACCTCATGTTCAAGGGCTACGACCCGGCCAACCCGACCCGCGAGCAGGTCGAGATCGCCTGGGCCGCGCACGGCCTCGGCATCGTCGTCGTCCAGGAGGACCACCGCAGCGGCAAGCTGACCGCGGTCACCCGCCACCAGCTCAACCGCCGCCTCACCGCGACCAGCGAGTTCAAGCTCACCGGCCCGGCCGCGGGCAGCGCCCTGGTGAAGACCTCCGTCGACGCGACCGGCACCAAGGTCCTCGGCACGCTCAACAACTGCTCCGGCGGCACCACCCCGTGGGGCACCACGCTGCACGGCGAGGAGAACTTCAACCAGTACTTCGCCAACGCCGGCCAGGTCACCGACGCGACCCAGGCCGCCCGCCTGAAGCGCTACGGCGTCTCCACCGGCGCCACCGAGCGCAAGTGGGAGCGCTTCGACAAGCGTTTCGACGTGCTCCAGGAGCCCAACGAGTCGCACCGCTTCGGCTGGGTCGTCGAGCTCGACCCGTACGACCCGAACTCCACCCCGCGCAAGCGCACCGCGCTGGGCCGCTTCAAGCACGAGGGCGCCCAGCCCCGCCTGACCGAGGACGGCCGCCCGGTCGTCTACATGGGCGACGACGAGCGCTTCGACTACTTCTACAAGTTCGTCTCGTCGAAGCAGATGAAGAAGGGCAACTCGCGCGCGGCGAAGGAGCACAACCTCACGCTGCTCGACGAGGGCACCCTGTACGTCGCCAAGCTGACCGGCGACTCCCCGGCCGCCGAGATCGATGGCACCGGCAAGCTCCCCTCCGACGGCCAGTTCGACGGCTCCGGCGTGTGGATCAAACTCCTCACCTCCTCCCCGTCCGGCAACGTCTCGCACGTCGAGGGCATGACCGCCGAAGAGGTGGCCGTCTTCACGCGCCAGGCCGGTGACAAGGTGGGCGCCACCAAGATGGACCGCCCCGAGGACATCGAGCCCTCGCCGCGCACTGGCCGCGTGTACGTCGTCCTCACCAACAACACCGACCGCGGCAAGGCCGGCAAGGCCGGTGCGGACGAGGCCAACCCGCGCAACCTGAACAAGCACGGCCAGATCCTGGAGCTCGCCGAGAACTTCGACGACCCGGCCGGCGACGGCTTCGCCTGGCGCCTGTTCCTGGTCGCCGGTGACCCGAAGGACCCGGCCACGTTCTTCGCGGGCTTCCCGAAGGAGAAGGTCAGCCCGATCTCCTGCCCGGACAACGTGACCTTCGACCCGCACGGCAACCTGTGGATCTCCACGGACGGCAACCAGCTCGGCTCCCACGACGGCCTGTTCGGTGTCGCCACCGCCGGTGAGCGCCGCGGTGAGCTGAAGCAGTTCCTGACCGTCCCCCGCGGCGCCGAGACCTGCGGCCCGCTGGTCCAGGACAAGCGCGTCCTGGTCGCCGTCCAGCACCCGGGCGAGATCGACGGCGCGTCCGTCGAGAAGCCCCAGTCGGTGTGGCCCGACGGCCCCGGCAAGATCGTCCGCCCGGCGGTCGTGTCCGTCTGGCGCAAGGACGGCAAGAACATCGGCGTCTGACCCAGCCGATGAGCACGCCCGGTTGAGGCAGCGCGAGGGGATGTTTCTCCCCCAGCTAACGCTGGGAGGTACCCCCAGTGAAACATCCCCTCGTGCATGCCGTCGTTCATGCCCCCGCGCTTGCTTTCGCTCTGGTCAATTCCCGTCCGGCAGTCGCCCGACGGGAAGCCGGAGCGTGGTCACCGCGCCCCCGTCAGGGGCGTTGGAGAAGCCGAGCGTGATCTCCAGGACCGCGGCCTGGCCTGCCACGATCGTCAGCCCCAGCCCGTGGCCCCGGCCGCGCCCCGGGTCCCCGGTGCGGAACCGCTGCGGGCCCTGCTCGATCAGCTCGGGCGGATAGCCGGGCCCGTGGTCGCGGACCACCACCACCGGGCCCTCCACGGTCACCTCGACCGGCGGCCCGCCGTGCCTGTGGGAGTTGACCAGCAGGTTGGCCAGGATCCGGTCCAGGCGGCGCCGGTCGGTGAGCACCACCGTGTCCCGGAGCACCCGTACGGAGGCGTCCAGGCCGGTCGCGGCGACGGCCCGCCGCACCGCCCGGCCCAGCTCCACCCGGGCGAGCTCGGCCTGTTCGACGCCGGAGTCCAGCCGGGAGATCTCCAGCAGGTCCTCGGTGAGCAGGTGCAGGGCCTTGAGCCGGTCGTTGATCATCTCCTTGGGGCGGCCCTCCGGAAGCAGTGCCGCCGCGGCCAGCGAACCCGTGAGCGGAGTGCGCAGTTCGTGCGCGACATCCGCCGTGAAGCGCTTCTCCGCCTCCAGCCGGTCCTGGAGCGACCCGGCCATCGAGTCCAGCGCGTGTGCCACGTCCCGTACCTCGTCCCGGGAGCGGGCCGGCCGCGGACCGTCTCCGCCGTCCTTCGCACGGGCGTCCCCGCCGGCCGGGAAGTCCACCCGGGCGTCCAGGTCCCCGGCGCTGATCCGGCGGGCCACGGCGGCCGTGGTCGTGAGCCGCCGGCTGATCCGGTCGGCGAGGAACAGGCCGGCCAGCGCGACCACCCCGGCCGCGAGCACCGAGGAGGCGAGGATCGCCGTGTCGATGTCCCGCAGCCGGACGCGGGTGTTCTCGTACGGGATCCAGACCGCGAGGGCATGGTTGTCGGCGGGTGCGGCGGCCCACATGACGGGCTTGGCCCCGTGCTCGCCGACCATGCTTCCGGTGTCCCCGCGGGCGACCAGCTCACGCAGTCGCTCCGGCAGGTCGGGCGGGTCCAGGGTGGCGTTCACGTCGCCGTGCGCGGTGCCGTACTCGTAGTGGCCGAGGGCGTGGTCCAGATCCCCGTCCGCCTCCTTGCGGACCTCCCCGACGATCTGCCGGGCGACCACGTTGTGCACCAGGATCCCCAGTGCGGCGGCGACCATGCAGCACACCATGGTGGTGGTGAGGGCGATCTTCCAGCGCAGGCTGCTCAGCGCGCGCATCGCGATCTGCCCCCGCTCAGCGGTATCTCCGTGAGCGTCGGGCACTCGTCGAGGGTGAGCTGCGTCAGGTTCATCAGCCCGGCGCCCGGGTCCCAGACGTAGTCGGAGACGGCGACGTACTTCGGGTTCGACGTGGGCTCGCGTACCGCCAGGTGCTCGGCGGCCACCTCCACTCCCTCCAGCACCCCGCGCCGGGCCAGGACCCGGGCGACGGAGCCGTCGTCGCGGGCGGTGTAGACGCGCAGCTCGCTGACGCGGCCGTCGACGTCCAGGGCGGTGATCAGCTCGTCCTTGCCGTCGCCCGTCAGGTCGTGCAGGACGCCCGGGCGCACCGGGCAGTCGGGGCCGCCGTCCACAGCCTGTGTGCAGAGCGCGAGCCGCTGTACCGCCCGGGGGTCGACGAGGCGGCCCGTGCCGCCGTCCTGGGTGGTGGCGGCGGTGATGTCGGCGCGTACGACGGCGAGCGCGTCGACGCCGCGCATGCCCTTTCTCTCGTCCGGGACCTTGGGGAGCCCGGGCACCAGGGCGGCCGTGCCCGGCTGCTGCCCGGGGTCGGGCGGGTCGGGGTGGATGTCCTGCCACAGGGTGCGGGGGGCGTGCACCGCGCCGAGGTCACCGTCGCTCTGCAGACCCTCCACGTCGGCGCACCCGGCCGTCGCCGCCAGAACAGCGGCGAGGACCGGTATGGCGGCCAGCGCGCGGTGCATGTACCGATGCTCTCCCGCCGGGGTGCGTTCGGCCCGGCCACTGGGCCATCCGGGGCCGGGAGGGAGCCGGGTCAGCCGCCCGGGTCGGTGATGGCGCGCGCTGCCGCCAGTTCCTGGTGGAGCGGGGACAGGACGCTCGACTCGTCGTCCGTGGGTTCCGGTTCGGAGCGGACCGGGGTTGTGGTGCTGCGGACGGCCTCGGCCAGGGCGCGGATCCGGCGGGTGATTCCGTCGACCTCGGCCGGCTCCGGTGGGCGTGCGCCGTGGTCGACGCGGACGCGGGCGGCGGTGGTCGCGTCCACGATGCGTTCGACGGCGACGACCAGGGGCCACCACGCGGCGGCCCGCGCTCCCGTCGGGGGCGGTTCGGTCAGCGCCCGCTGGAACTCGCTGCGCACGTCCGACAGGTCGCGGTAGATCCGGCGCCGTGCCTGGAGGCGGGCCGTGCGGGCCGCCCGCAGGCCCGCCTCCGTCGGCGGTTGGGCGCCGAACGCCCGCTCCACGTACCGGGCGGCGTCGTCCACGGTGTGGGCGAGCCGGTCGCCGATGCGCGTGTGCCAGCTCTCGGGCCACAGCAGGTAGCCGGCGACGAGGACGATGGCGCAGCCGATCAGGCTGTCCACCAGCCGGGGGCGGATCAGGTCGAAGCCCTGGTGGTTGAGCAGGTCCGAGAGGAGGAGGATGACCGGCGTGATCGCCGCGGTCTGGAAGGCGTAACCCTTCGCGGAGAAGGCGGGGATCAGGGCGGCCAGGACCATCATCACCGGTACGTCCCACCAGCCGCGCGGTACCTCGGCCAGCACGGCCGCCGCGATGACCAGCCCCAGCGCCGTGCCCAGCGCGCGCAGCACGGCCCGGGAGAACACCGAGCCGAAGTCGGGCTTGAGGACGAAGGTGACGGTCAGCGCGACCCAGTAGGAGCGCTCTACCTCGATGAGCGAGACGAGGGACTGCGCGAGCCCGATGCACAGCGCGAGCCGCAGCCCGTACCGCCAGGAGGCCCTGGACAGCATCATGTCGCGCACCGCGTGCCGGGCCCGGACCCGCAGGGCGGCGGGCCGGCCGAGCCGGTCGTCGAGGACGTAGGGGTCC
The DNA here is from genome assembly GCF_036203305.1 of Streptomyces sp. NBC_00190. Lineage (GTDB taxonomy): Bacteria > Actinomycetota > Actinomycetes > Streptomycetales > Streptomycetaceae > Streptomyces. The sequence goes on from NZ_CP108131.1 coordinate 4,214,466, forward strand.
GGTTCGGCGAGGAACACGTGGGTCGCCGCGTGCCGCAGGGCCGAATCGACGGCCCGCTCGGCCGGCGTGTGCGGGGCGGGCAGCTCCAGTACGGGGCTTCCCGTGCGCCCTTCCTCGACGGCGGCCGCCAGGTCCCGTACGGCCGCAGGGATCTCGGGCGGCAGCGGCCGGCCGCGCAGGTGTGCGGCGGGCGCGGCCTCCACCAGCGGGATCACCACATTGAGCTGGGCCAGCAGCCGCACCAGCGAGGGGCTGCGCCCGTGGACCCGGGCCCGTCGGCCCAGAACCAGGTCGTAGGCCTGGTTCAGGGCCTGGGTGAGCTGCTGGCGGTGCTCCGTGTAGTCGGGGCCGCCGGCGGCCTCCAGGGTGTCGGCCAGGGCCCGGTAGGTGGCGGCGACCGCGGCGCGCTCCGGCTGACGGCCGCGCAGCGGCCAGCCCAGCAGGGTCAGGGCGAGGACGAACAGTCCGCCCGCGCTCATCAGCAGGGGCGCCGTCCACCAGGGCTGCGGCAGCGGCAGGCCGGCCCCGATCACGGCGTTGAGCAGGAGCAGCAGTCCGGACACGGAGGCGACCGTGCCGATCGAGGAGATCATCCCGGAGACGAGGGCGATGAGGGTGAGGACGCCGACGGCCACCCAGCCGTGTCCGAAGACCAGGGTGCCCAGTGCCACGCCCACGGCGCCGAAGAGCTGGGGTACGGCGATGTTCAGGATCCGCATCCGGTAGGCGTCGGCGGTGTCGCCGATGACTCCGGCGAGGGCGCCCATGGAGACGAGCGCGCCGTACTCGGGCTCGTCCAGGGCGAATCCCACGGCGAGCGGGACGGACAGCGCGACCGCCGCGCGCACCACGGCGGCCCAGGGGATCGGTGCGGTGCTCGGCCGCAGTCCGTTCAGCAGCCAGCCGGGTGGAGCCGGCGGGCGGTGCCGGTCTCGCCCGGACGGTATGTGTTCGGTGCGTTCGGTGCTCATTCCGCTTCCGTGCCGCCGCTCGCGAATCGGTTCTTCTGGGCTCTTCTGCGTCGTTCTGCGTACGTTGGTACCTTCCGAGCTTATGGGGTGCGGCGCAGTCGGCCCGTCAGCCAGGCGCCCAGCGCGGCGGTGACCCCGATCGCCAGGACGACCCAGGAGCTGGTGCGCAGGAACACGGTGAGCGCGTCGTACACGGCCCCGGCGGCCGACCGGTCGATGTCGCCCGGCAGGTCGTCCAGGGTGAGCCGCCGGCACAGGTCCACGGCGATCCGCAGGAGGACGGCACCGCCCGCGAGCCCGAGTCCGGTGGCGATGACGGCGCGTCGGCGGCGGACGGCGACCGCGACGGCCGTCGCGGCCAGGACCACGGTCAGTACGGGAAGCCAGATGCCGGCGATCTGGAGCATGCCGAATCCCCTCCGGAGAGCGCCGAGGTTGTCGTACTCCATGACCTTCACGGAGACGTGGGTCTGCGGAATGCGGTCGGCGAAGGGCACCCCGTCGGCGACGAGTTCCTCTTTGACCTGCGCGATGACGGGCGCGAGGTCGATGGTGACGGCGTTGCCGTGGTCGGTGGTGAGCGCCTTGAAGAAGGCGGCGTGGGCGGCGCGGTTGGCCGCGTCCCAGGCGGTGCGGTAGGCCGGGGTGCCGGAGAAGGAGCTCAGGGCCTCGCCGAGCAGGGCGTCCAGGTCGCCCTGGAAGGGGCCCGCGTCGATCTGCCCGGAGAGGGCGCGGCCGGCCTGGGTGACGACGACGCCCTGTACGGCGGGGGCCGCGGCGAGCGGGGACATGGCGGCGGTGTAGCGGTCGGCGTCGCCCAGCTCGCGGTCGGCCCAGTACGCGACGGCGCTCGCGGGCACGAGGAGGGCCGCGAGCACGATGAGGACCGCCGACAGGATGGTGCGCACGTCACCAGGGAATGCCGGGGCGGGGCACCGGCGCGAGCCTTGTTGCTGCGGGCGGGTGCGGGTATCACCCTTGCGGGTTTTAATCTGGATATCTAATATCCAGATTATGAAGATGAGTGAGGGCGTCGAGTGGGCGCTGCACAGCTGCGTCAACCTGGCGTGGAGCGGCCCGGAGCGAGCCGTGTCGGCGGCGCGGCTCGCCGCGTGGCACGACCTGCCCGCGGCCTACCTGAACAAGCAGCTCCAGGCGCTGGCCCGGGCGGGCATCCTCACCTCCGCACCCGGCCCCCGCGGGGGCTTCCGGCTGGCCCGCCCGCTCGCCGCCATCACGCTCATGGACGTGGTCGCCGCCGTCGAGGGGCCCGAAGAGGCCTTCAGGTGCGCGGAGATCCGGCAGCAGGGCCCGGGCGCCGGACCGGCGGCCGGTCGTGACGCGGACGCCGCGGAGTGTGCCGTCGCGCACGCCATGGCCCGGGCCGACCTGGCCTGGCGCAGGGCCCTGGCCGCGCAGGACCTCGACGAGATCCGGCAGCAGGCCGAACGGCAGGCCCCCGAGGCCCCGCAGCGGCTCCGAGCCTGGCTCGCCGCGCAGTAGGCCCCTCAGACGTGCGGCAGTCGCACCACACATACGTACGTACGGATACGGAACCAGGGAGCTCGGCATGACGCGCAGCATCATCAACCCGGCAGGTCTCCACACCCCGACCGGCTACGGCTACAGCCACATCGTCTCCGCCCCCGGAGAGCAGGTCTTCATGGCGGGCCAGTACGGCTCCGACGAGAACGGCCACGTCGTCTCCGAGGACTTCGCCGACCAGGTCGCGCAGGCCTTCGCCAACCTCCGGACCGCCCTGGCCGCCGTCGGGCTCGGCCCTGCCGACGTCGTCCGCATCGGTACGTACATCGTCGGCCACGACCAGCGGAAGCTGGAGGTCCTTCTCAAGGAGCTGCACGCCACCTGGGGCACCGAGCTGCCCGCGCAGACCTTGACAGGGGTGGCTGCCCTCGCCCTGCCCGGCATGCTCTTCGAGATCGACGCCGTGGCGGTGCGCCCCTCCTGAGGGGGCCGTGATCCACTTGCCGGTCCGGGTCCGCGGGTGTGCCCTGGAGGATGGGAGAGAGGAGCCCGTCATGGCACATGCGGCACCCACCGCCTTCCGGCGGCAGCCCTACCGCCAGTCGGCGGTCACGGACCACTCCGCACGGAACGCCCTCATCCGCGCCCTGCTCCTCGGACTCGTCTACGGAGTCTGGGCCGCCTTCATCAAGCGCGACACGGGCCCGGTGGACGCGGGCAACGTCTTCTACGGCATCCTGTGCGGCGCGATCTTCGCCGGCTGCATGTTCGGACTCAACCGCGTAGGTCCCCGCCTCATGCGCGAGATCCACGCCTCCGCGTACGGAGCCTTCGCGGGCATCGCCGTGGGCTACCTGCACAGCCTCACGGGTGCGAGCGTGTTCACCTCCACCGTCATCGGCCTCTTCTCCGGCATGGGCATCGGCTTGGCGGCGTTCTACCGCTACTACACACGGGAGCCCTAGCCCCAGCTCCTGCCCGTACCGCCCGGCCGTCCTTTCGGCCGGGCGGTTCTTCCGTGTCTGCGGCGGGCTCCTACGCGGCCGAGTCCGGCGCGGTCGTGTGCTGCGGCTCGCTCGTGCTCTCGGACTCGGCGGCGGCCGGCGACTTCAGCGGCGCGGCCGGATCGCTCTGGCGTACCGGCGGGGTGAAGCGGGCGGCCTCGGCGCGGAGCATGGCGTTCAGGGCGGTGTACGGGTCGATGGGCATGGCGGAACCTCACGGTGCTCAAGGGGTGTGGGGGGACTGCGCTGCTGCCGGGGCCGGGGCCGGGCCGGGTCGATTCGGGCGGGACCCCGGGGCACGGGCCGGCTCAGCAGCGCAGGACCACACTCCGCACCGTCGGCGGGGCCTGCGCCGGCTCGGTCCTCTCCGGGCCCGGTGCGGGCGCGGGCCGGTCCCCGTGTTTCACGTGAAACAACGGCAGCGGTGTCCGGCGCAGGCCCGGCACCCCGCGCGGCAGCCACCGTACGGCGGCACGTACCTCGGGGTCGGCGGCCGGATCCGACTGTCCTTCGGAGGGTTCGGCGGGCGCGGCGGAGGAGGGCTGGGACTCGGCGACCGTCGCGGCGGCCGGACCGGCGCCGAACACGCACAGCAGCACGACACAGGCCGCTGTCAGGGCCCGGGTCAGTGCCGCACGCGTGCGCCGCCTCCCGCTCATGCGGGGGGTGTGCCCCGCCACACCGGGCGGCTCCCGTCCGGGTGCGCAGAAGCCCCCGACCGGAGGACGAAGTCACCCCCCACGGATGACGGCTCGCGAGGGCGGGTCAGCGGCCGCGCCGCTGTCCCGTCAGCCGGGCCAGTACGGCGGTTTCGCCGCCGATCAGGCGCAGTTGGGCCCGTCCGGCCCGGTCCTCGTGGCCCGTGGCCTCACCGGGTGAGATCCGGATGACGGTGAACACGGCCGTACGCCCGTCCGCGCGGGAGATCTCGACGGTCCGGCCCCGCTGGAGTCCGGCCAGGTCCAGGCCCGACCCGGTGATCACCGCGGTGCCGGCCGAGCCCGGCGGTGGACCGGCGGCGTCCCAGGCGGCTTCCTCGCGACCCTCATGTCCCTCAAGCCCCTCATGACTCTCACGCCCCTCGCGCGCCAAGGCCAGCGGCACGTCGATGTCCAGGCTCGGGACGCGCAAGCGCACCGGCCGCGCGGGCCGCATGGGCCCGGTGACCGGCCGCAGCGGGCCGGGGGCCGTCCTCGGCGAGCGCGCGCCCTGGCCGGGGGTGTGCTCGCCGGAATGTTCCCGCTGCCGGGCGAGACGCCGGTGGTCGGACAGCCCCAACGCCCGCGAGGGCAGCGCGTCGTCGGTGGCCGCGGCCGAGGGAGCGGCACCCTCGGTGCGCTGCAGGACGCTGATGCCGGTGGACAGCAGAACCACCGTCAGGGCGGCGACGACCCACTTGGCGCGGGGCATGGGAATCCCTCTCCTCCTGTCCGGCCGGGGCGGCCGGGTCATGTGAGCAGTGGACACCTCCTCTGCCCGTCAGCACGTGGTGAAACACGGGAGACTGACAGGACGTCACGGGTGTGTCGCATCGGGATTCCGGCGTCTTCGCAGCTGACGGCCGGTACGGCCACCCGCTTCGGAGGGCGCGGGACCATACGTCCGAACGGGTGAGCTCACGGGTCTGCGCGCCAGGCCCTACGGCCCCTCCAGCCGGTGCCGTTCCCGCTTCTCGGTACGGCGCCGCGCGGCGAAGACGGCGTGGGCGGCGCAGCTCATGCGGCCGTCGTCAGCACACCGCGACCATCGTCGCCGTCGTCGCGCCCATCAGGATGGCGGCGAGGTGGACGGCCGGGTGGCCGTAGTCGCCGAACCAGAGGTGCCGGGCCAGGCCGCCCAGCGCGGCCAGGGCCGCGATCACGCCGATCTGGCCGAACAGAGTGACGGCGGTGAAGGGGGCCAGGAGCAGCAGGAGCGAGTTCAGCCAGAACGGGGCGGCGCCCGTCCAGCCTCGCCACTGTCTCACCGCCGTCGGCACGTACGGCATGTACTACCGGCCCCCTCATGGTCAACTCGTCGGCTGCACAGCCTCCTTGGGTGCGGCGCCCGGCACAAGGGCCCGTTCGGCTAGAAAACCGAAGGCGAGGCCGAAAGTCGTCCACAGTGCCGCCTGGATGGCCAGGGACGCGAGGCGGAAGTTCCAGATCAGCGCGGCCGGGAAGTCGGCCGGAACCTCGTTGATGCCGGGCAGGAAGGCGTACGAGATCCCGACGGCGAGGACGAAGAACGCGCCCGCCAGGGCCGACGCGTTCCAGTTGCCGAGCTTCGGGGCGAGCCGTCGGCCCAGGATCAGCGCGCCCGCCGCAAGCAGCGCGCTCAGAGCGATCATGAGCAGGTAGAGGGCGGTCCGCCGGGCAGCCGTCTCGGGGTCGCCGACGGCCGGCGGATTGGCGGGGTACTTGAAGAACGGCACCAGTGTGATGGTGACGAACAGCCCGCCGGTGACCAGTGCGGCCGTGGCCCGCGGGCCGAAGCGGCCGATGCGGCCCAGCGCGAAGCAGAAGACGAGCGCGGCGATGCCGCCGAGCGCGACCCCGTACAGCAGGACACCGGTGCCGAGGCCGGCCGTGGCCTGGAGGGCCCGGCTGACCGGGGCCTCCTCGGCGCCGTGGTCGTGGCCGGCCGCGAGGTGGCCGGCCTCCTCGATGGCGATGGCCGCGTCCACCTTGGACTCACCGAGGAGGTACGCGACGAGGAAGGCGGCGACGCCGGCCAGCAGGCCGGCGAGCATGCCTCTGACGAGAAGGACGCGGGGGGAGAGAGAGTTCATCTGTGTCCGGGTTCCCTTGCGGCGAGGAGATCAGTGGCAGGGGAAGCCGAGCAGGTGGCGGCCGTCGTGCAGCCATTCGTGGATGGTCTCGCCCTGGAAGACCGCGGTGGCGCCCTGTTCGATGCCGACGAAGTACAGCAGGACGAGCATGAGGACGGCGACGAAGGCGGCCCAGGGAGCGAGCGCGGAGAGCGAAATCGGGGCGACGGCGGGAGCCGTCGTGGGCACGGCGGTGTGAGCGGCCATGGCAGGTACCTCCAGAGGGAACACGCGTCCCGGTCAGTGGTGCTCGCGACGACGGCGGCGGGTCTGACTTGCCTCCCTTGCGGGGAGGATTCACAGTGGCGCGACCGTGCCGGATTTTCACCGTGCTTCCGTCGTACCGTCGTCATGTAGTTATGTCGTCCGAGACCGTACCGCGCTTACGCTCCCTTTATGAACCCCCAGTCGGTACGAGTTCACCTGGTTACCCCGGCGCTTGACGCCTCGATGCGGCAGCACCGCTTCGGCCACGGCGGGCCGTACGCCCTGGAAACCGGGCAGTGGGCCGGCCGGACCCTGGACGAAGTGGCCGCCGAGGACCCGGCCGCGGTGCACGGCTGGCTCACGGACCCCGCGTACGCCCCGCCCGGCGGCGAGTCCGTCGAGGCGCTCGTCGCCCGCGCCGGAAGCTGGCTGACCGGCCTCGCGCCCGGCACCCACCGGGTCACCGCCGATCAGGCCTTCGTCCGGGCGGCCGTCGTGCACGCGCTGGAGCTGCCGCCGCACACGTTCTGGCGGCTGGACGCACGACCCGGCACGCTCACCGAACTCAGTGGGCGCGCGGGGCGGTGGAATCTGCGCATCGGGAACCGGTACCCGGAGCCCGAGGAGGCCTAGGCGACGATCCAGTCGGAGGTCGCGATGACCGGCTGCACGCCGTCGCGGTGGACGGTGCCCTCGATCAGGCCGTACATCCGGTCCGCCGCGAAGTAGACCTCGTTGTCGTTCTTGAGGCCGAAGGGCTCCAGGTCGACGAGGAAGTGGTGCTTGTTGGGGAGGTTCAGGCGCACCTCGTTGACCTTGGGGCAGTTGTCGAGCACCCGCTCGGCCATCTGGTTCAGGGTCTGCTGCAGCGAGTACGAGTACGTCTCCGCGAAGGCTTCCAGCATGTTCTTGCGGACCTTCTTGTACGACTGGTCCCAGTCGTACCCGGCGTCGTCGGCGGCCAGCGCCGAGTGCGCCCAGCGCGCGGTGACCTTGGTCGCCAGGATGCGGTCGTACGCCTCCTGGAGGGTCGTGTACTTGTCCTTGATGTAGCCGTGGAACTCGGAGTTGGTCGAGTTCATCACCGTCAGGTCCTTCAGACCCGAGATGACCTGCAGGCCCGTCGTCTCGCTGTAGGTGATCTGCGCGGTGCGCACCTCCTGGCCCTTGCGGACGAAGGAATGCTGCTCCTTGCGCGTCGGGACCGGGATGCGGTCCCACGCGTACTCCTCGATGCGGATCTGCGCCTCGCGGATGGGCTCCTGCGAGGAGACGAAGTGCTTGGCGAGCAGGATGCCGAAGGCCTCGGGGGAGTCGATGCCGTGCTCCTTGCCGAAGGCGTACACCGTGTTCTTGGTGGTGTCGGTCGGCAGGCAGTTGGCGTTGTCGCCGGTCAGGTGGACGTCCCGGAACTCACCGCGGAGCGCGACCGAGACGTTGAGGTCGCGGATCTCGTGCCACGAACCTTCGGCGCCCTTGCGGGTGACCTTGACGATGCGGTTCTCGGCCTTGCCGTACTGGTTCTGGGCCAGGACGTGCTTGCTCATGGGCTGACTTCCTTACGGGTACACGGAGTCCGGCTGGCGGGATCCCGTACGCCCGGCGTCCAGCGGTCGGACCGCTCCCCGCCGTTCGGTCACGCAGGACCGCCCCGGGACTGACGTGCATCCCGGTCCGTAGGTGCTCTTTCGGATTTCAGCACGTTCACGTGCTGTTCGTAATGCCGCGGATCCTCCGAGAGCCGCACCCACGGATTGGGCGACCGTATGTCTGAGCAGGTCAGACCGTGTGCGCGTCGGCGACCGACAGGGCCTCGTCGAGGATCGCCAGGCCCTTGGCGACGTCCTTCGGCGAGATGTTGCACGGCGGCGCGACGTGGATGCGGTTCCCCGCGAGCAGCGGCCACAGGCCGCCCTTCTTCAGGGCCGCCCCGAACTCCGCCATGGGCGCGTTGTCGGCGCCCGAGGCGTTGTACGGAACCAGCGGCTCCCGCGTCGCCGCGTCCCGTACGAGCTCCAGCGCCCAGAAGGTGCCGAGCCCGCGGACCTCACCGACCGAGGGGTGCCGCTCGGCGAGCTCGCGCAGCCCGGGCCCGAGCAGCTCGGCGCCGGTACGGGCGGACTGCTCGACGATGCCCTCCTCCTCCATGACGTTGATCGTGGCGACGGCGGCCGCGCAGGCCAGCACGTGCCCGGAGTACGTCAGCCCGCCCGGGTAGGGCCGGCGGGCGAAGGTCTCGGCGATGGCGGCCGAGATGGCGACCCCGCCGAGGGGTACGTAGCCGCTGGTGACGCCCTTGGCGAAGCAGAGCAGGTCGGGGCGCACGTCCCAGTGCTCGGAGGCGAACCACTTACCGGTCCGGCCGAAGCCGACCATGATCTCGTCGAGGATGAAGACGATGCCGAAGCGGTCGCAGAGCGCGCGGACCCCGGCCAGGTAGCCGTCCGGGTGGACGAGCACGCCCGGGGCGCCGCCGACGGTCTCCAGGATGATCGCGGCGATGGACTGCGGACCCTCGAAGACGATCGTGTCCTCGAGGTGGCGCAGGGCGCGCTCGCACTCCTCGGCCTCGGTGGTCGCGTAGAAGGGCGAGCGGTAGGCGAAGGGGCCCCAGAAGTGCACGACACCGGCGGTGGCGGTGTCGTTGCCGAAGCGCCGCGCGTCACCGGTCAGGTTGATCGCGGTGGAGGTGGCGCCGTGGTACGAGCGGTACGCGGAGAGCACCTTGGGCCGGCCGGTGTGCAGCCGGGCCATGCGGACGGCGTTCTCGACGGCCTCGGCCCCGGCATTGGTGAAGAAGATCTTGTCCAGGTCGCCGGGAGTGCGCTCGGCGATCAGCCGGGCCGCCTCGGAGCGGACGTCGACGGCGAAGCCGGGGGCGACCGTGCACAGCTTGGCCGCCTGCTCCTGGATGGCCGCGGCGACCTTGGGGTGCTGGTGGCCGATGTTCGTGTAGACGAGGGCGCTGGAGAAGTCGAGGAAGCGGTTGCCGTCGTAGTCCCAGAAGTACGAGCCCTCGGCCCCGGCGACGGCGAGCGGGTCGATGAGCTCCTGCGCCGACCACGAATGGAAGACGTGCTTCCGGTCGGCTTCCTTCACTGCGTCTTTCACTGCGTCTCGCACCGCGCGGTCTTCCGCGGCGGCGAGGGCACCGGCTTCTGCGTTCATAAAACGAGAGTAGTTGTCCACGATGCGGAACGGCGGCCGTGTCCGATGGGCGGGCGGACTCGGACGATGGGGCGACCGCCGCGGAGTGGATCTCAATTTACCGCATTGTGGAATCTGATTTCCGAGATGCGAAATCTGTGGCGGAGTGGGTGACGGTCGCAGCCCTAGGATTGGCGGCCCGGGGTAGGGGTAGGTGCGGCGCTGAGCGGCGCGCGCGGAGACGGGAGGCCCTGTGGCCGAGCAGACGCGGAGGCTGGTCCTGGGAGGCGCCACGGCCGGTGTCGTGGGCCGGTGCCGGGACTTCACCCGCCGGGCGCTGGCCGACTGGCAGTGGCCGGCCGGGACCGACGCCGTCGAGGACGTGCTGCTGCTGGTCTCCGAGGTGGTCACCAATGCCTGCCTGCACGGCGGCGGCCCGCGCGAACTGGTCCTTCGGCACACCCCCGAGGTGCTGCGCGTCGAGGTCAGTGACGACAGTTCCGAGCCGCCGCGGCGGCGGCCGCCCCGCGACCGCGCGCTGCCGGGAGGGCACGGGCTGATCGTGCTGGAACGGCTCTCGCGAGGCTGGGGCTGGGAGCCGTCGGCCGACGGACGGCCGGGCAAGACCGTCTGGCTGGAGGTACCGGTCAGCGCACCGCGGGCTCCGCAGCCGTAACGCCGACCCCGCCCGCCCCCGCCGGCAGCCCGGCCGCTTCCGGCCCTTCCGGCGCTTCGTCGGGCTCGTCGGTGAGCAGCCCGGTGCGCAGCCGCTCCAGGGTGCGGGCCAGCAGGCGGGAGACGTGCATCTGGGACAGCCCCAGCCGGTCGCCGATCTCGGACTGCGTCAGTTCCTGCCCGAAGCGCAGCGAGAGCAGGACGCGCTCGCGCTCGGGCAGGCCGGCGAGGATCGGCTTGAGGGACTCCAGGCACTCGATGCGGTCGTACGCCGCCTCCTCCTCGCCGAGCGAGGGCCGGTCGGCGCCGCCGTCGTGGTCGCCGTCCTCCTGGAGCGGCGCGTCCAGGGAGCGCGCGGAGTACGCGGACGCGGCCTTGCGGCCCTCCGACAGCTCCTCGGGCGGCACGTGCAGGTGCCCGGCGAGCTCGGTGTCCGTGGGTTCGCGGCCGAGCTCCTGCTCCAGGACGTCGTGCGCCTTGGCCGAATCGATGCGCAGTTCCTGGAGCCGCCGCGGGACCTTGACGGCCCAGCTGGTGTCCCGGAAGAACCGCTTGATCTCCCCGGTGATCGTCGGCATCGCGAACGAGGTGAATTCCACCCCGCGCTCCGGGTCGAAGCGGTTGATGGCCTTGATCAGGCCGATCGTGCCGACCTGGACGATGTCCTCCATCGGCTCGCTCCGCCCGCGGAACCGGCGGGCGGCGTACTTCACGAGGCTGAGGTTCAGCTCGACGAGGGTGTTGCGGACGTACGAGTACTCCGCGCCGCCTTCCTCCAGCTCGGCCATTCTCCGGAACAGGGACACGGACAGGGCCCTGGCCTCGTCTGTCGAGACGTCTGTGAGGTCTGTACGGTGCATGGCGCTGCGCTCCTCCGACGGGTGGACCCCGGGTGGAGTGCCCGGGGTACGTCGTTGCGCTGTCCCAGGGGATATACCCCTACGAATTATCCCGTACCCCCCGTGTCCTCGCTCATCGGCTCGGCCCACCGCCTCGCCGTACAGCCGGAACAGCCGGAACAGCCGGAACAGCCGCGGACCGCTATTTGTCCGAGTAGCTGAAGTCCCCGACGGTCCAGGCACTGACGTCCGCGAGCGCGATCCGGTACATGCCGCCGGTTTCGGGGATGCCCAGGGTGCCCTGGAGGATGCGCGCCACGTGGAAGTGCAGGTGCGAGGGCGGCCCGGCGGCGGCCGGGCCGGTGGGGCCGGTCTGTCCGGAGGTTCTGAAGACCTTGGCGAACGGCGCCAGCTGGTCGGAGTCCTGGAGGACCTCGGCGACGCGCTGACGCCAGACGCTCTCGGGGGCGAGGCGGCCGGTGATGACGGCGCCGTTGATCACGACGGTGAGGGACATCTGATTGGTTTGCTCCGACTCGACCATGGCGGCGAGATCGATGAGCAGGTCATCAGGGATCGACATGGGCACGGACTCTAGCAAGCGTTCAGGCCCTGGCCGGCGTGTATCGAGGAGTTCCCGGTGGGGGGATTCGCGAGAGCGTGTCGAAGCAAAGATGGGGAAAATGCAACGAGCTGGGGCCCGCACCCCGAGGTGCGGGCCCCAGCTCGTATGCGTCAGCGATTAGGCGGGAACGATGTTCTCGGCCTGCGGGCCCTTCTGGCCCTGCGTGACGTCGAAGGTAACCTTCTGGCCTTCCTGAAGCTCACGGAAGCCGGAGGAGGCGATGTTCGAGTAGTGGGCGAACACGTCAGCGCCGCCACCCTCCTGCTCGATGAAGCCAAAACCCTTTTCCGCGTTGAACCACTTCACGGTGCCAGATGCCATAGTGAATCTCCTTTGGGGCAATGCCCGGGATCGCACTGTGCGAGCGCCGGAGTCGCCGAGATGATTGCCCCGACCGGAAACTCAACCGGTAAATAAAAAAAGCGCCCGCCCGAAAAATCCGGTGAGAGCACTTGTAAGTTTTTGGGAACCACAACTGCAACTGGCGTCACCGTAGCACAGGGCGAAGGTCAGGGCGTGGGAATGTCAGCCATTCGGGGTGGGCGCGGTTCTTAAACCTCCCTGCGCGTAGTCGTAATTCTGCACCGGTGGTAACAGGTATTTGCGCACGGAAATCATATGAACGCTGCCGGCGGCCTCAGGCTTTTCGTGTCCGCGGCGCATCCCGTCGTTCGGCCGGAGGGTTTCTTCGGGCCGGTCCTCCGGCGCGACGATCCGGCAGGCTGCCCCGCATGTCCGGCCCCAACCCCCTTGTGATGCGGGTCACATGGAATGTTCGGAGGGTTCGCGGCCTCTTCCCGTTCGAGACGCGGTCGAGGAGGAAGTCATGAGGATCCCGGGGGCGACCGAGGAGGGGCTGTCGGCGCTCGTCCGGTCCGCCCAGCGCGGCGACCGGATGGCCGTCCAGGAACTGCTCGACCTGCTGACCCCGTACGTCGGGCGGCTGTGCGGGCCGATCGCGCTGCAGGACGGGCCGGACGCCACACAGGAGGCGCTGATCGCGGTCTTCCGGAACATCGGGCGGCTGCGGGAGCCGGCCGCGCTGTTCGGCTGGGTGCGCGTGATCGCCGTACGGGAGGCGGTGCGCATGGCCCGGGCCGGCGCGCGGACCGTGGCCGACCCGCTCGACGAGGTTCCGGCGCGCGGCGATCCACAGCTCTCGGCCGACGTGCGCGACGTGCTGGAACGGCTCTCCCCGGCGCACCGCGCCGTACTGGTCCTGCGCGACCTCGAAGGGCTGGACGAGCACGCGGTCAGCGCTCTGCTCGGGGTGCCCGAACCCACCGTGCGGACCCGGCTCTTCCGGGCCCGCCGCAACTTCCGGAAGGCGTGGGAACGTTGAACGACTCCTGGCCGGTCGCCGAACTCGACGCCGTCCGCAGGCTGCGGGTGATCGCCCGCACCACTCCGGGCGCCGGCTTCGCCGAACACCTCCTCGCCGCGCCCTTCGACCGGGTCTGGGACCTCGCCTCGGATCTGGAGGACCAGCTGCCCCGGCTCATCACCGACATCAGCTCCTTCACGGTGACCTCGGCCGCCGGTGAACGCCTCGAAGCCCGGGCCCGCAGCCCGCTCGGCATGCGGGCGCGTTTCGACGTCGTGCTGCGGCCGGGCTGGTGCCTCATGCAGAGCCGGTTCGTGGTCGGCGGCATGGCCGCCGTGCCGGAGGGGGACGGGACCCGCTTCGCCTTCTTCGGCGGCCTGCGCCTGCCCGGCATCGGGCCGGCCGACCGGGTGCTGCGCCCGCTGATGGCGCCGCTGGCCGCGAGGGCGCTGGGACGCCTCTCTGACCAGCTGGAACCGTGAACGGGCACCCTCCGTGGAGGCCGCTCCGGGGCGCTGTACTCTGTGCGGGATTCTGTCCTGAGCGTGTTCAAAAACATCACAAATGGGGGTTCGGTGCGCAACCGCCGACTCGTTCTCTCCGCCGCCTTCATCGCGGCCGGCGTCGGTCTCATACCGGGCATGGCCCAGGCGGATCCCGCCGCGTCCGGTACGGCTGGTGCGCCCGGAATGAGCACTCCGGACGTCAACCTCGACGACGCCGCGGCGCCCAACTTCAAGACGTTCACCAGCCCCGCGGACCGTACGGTCCGAAAGACGCTGTCCGCCCCGCAGAACAAGGCGGCCGCCGCCCCGCTGACCGTGGGTACCGCCCAGGCCAACCCCAACCTCGCGGTCGCCCTGGGCGCCAAGACCAGCAGTGCGCACGGGCTGGAGCTGAAGTCCACCATCACGAGCGAGGCCGCCTCGCTCAAGGTCACCATCGCCTGGGGCGACGGGACCACGGACACGGCCGACGCCGCCGGCTCCACCGTGCTGACCACGCCGCACATGTACGCCGAGGTCGGCGAGTACGCGATCAAGGTCACCGTGGCCGACGCCGCGAACAACATCACCGCCGAGAACGATCTCTACATCACCACGCCGGGCTCCGACTTCACCCCGTACGCCCCGACCCGCCTCCTGGACACCCGGTCGGGCATCGGCGCGCCGAAGGGCAAGGTGCCCGCGTACGGCACGACCCGCGTCAAGGTCGAGGGCAGCGGCTCGATCCCGGACAACGTCACCGCCGTCGTCCTCAACGTCACCGTCACCAACACCACCAGCGGCGGGCACATCACCGCCTACGCCAAGGGCGCCGACCGGCCGACCTCGTCGAACGTCAACTTCTCGGCCGGCCAGACGGTCCCGAACCTGGTGATCGTGCCGGTCAGCCTGGACGGCTACGTCGAGCTGTACAACGCCGGCTGGGAGTCGGTCGACCTGCTCGCGGACGTCACCGGCTACTTCACCCGGACCGCGTCCAGCGGCTACACCCCGATGGCGCCGACCCGCTTCGTCGACACCCGCGACGGCCTCGGCACCGCGAAGGGCCAGGTCGCCGGCCAGGCGACCTTCAGCACGCAGATGAGCGGCCTGCGCGGCGTCCCCCAGGACGTCAAGGCCGTCGCGCTCAACGTGACCGTCACCAACCCGAAGGAGGACGGCCACCTGACCGTCTTCCCGAGCGGGCAGGCGGCTCCGTCCACCTCCAGCGTGAACTTCACCGCCGGCCAGACCATCGCCAACTCGGTGATCGTGCCCGTCGGCCCCGACGGCAAGATCAGTGTCCGCAACGGGGCCTGGGCCGGGACCGACGTGGTCGTCGACGTCGTCGGCTACTACAGCCTCGACAGCAAGGGCGCCTACATGCCGCTGGCGCCGCAGCGCCTGGTCGACACCCGTGACCCCGCCAGCCCGGTGTACGGGCCGCTGGAAGGCCAGAGCTACATCTACGTGCCGTTCTCCGACGACGAACCCAGCATCTCGGGCTTCGTGCTGAACACCACGGTCACCAACACCCGGGGCGGCGGGTACCTCACGGTCGCCCCGGACCCGAACACGTCCGGCCAGTACCAGAACGGGACGGAGACCTGGCCGACGCCGCCCAACTCCTCCAACCTGAACTGGACGACGGGCAAGACCGTCCCGAACCTGGTCCAGGCGAGCACCGGGGCCAACGGCATCGTCGACTTCTGGAACCGGGGCTGGGACGACATCGACCTCGTCGTCGACGTCTTCGGCTTCTACGACACCAAGTAACCGCGGTCCGGGGCGCGCCGGGGCGTCAGGCTCCGGCGCGCAGCCGCTCCGCCTCCTCGGTGAGCCAGGCCGGGCGGACCATCTCGACGTTGCGCCCGGTGCTGTCGGCGGCCCGGACCAGCGCGTCGGCGGCCTCCCGCGGGCCGGGCACCGCCCGGGCGCGGGCCGCCTCGGCGAGCGCTCCGGCCGCCGCGGCCTCCGCCGCCCCGGCGAGCTGCAGCGAGGCGGCCGCGCGCTCGGCCGCCTCGGCCGCCTGCCCGTACCGGCCGCCGGTCCAATGCGCCCACGCCGTGTTGTAGAGGCAGACGCCCTCGGTGCGCGGGTTCTCCATCGCCGACGCCGCGCCGAGCGCCGCCTCCAGCGACGCCAGGGCCTCGTCGACCCGCCCCAGCGCGAGGAGCGCCACGCCCTTGGCGTTCAGCGCGTAGTCCGTCGCTTCCTGGACGCCCGCGTCCCGGTAGGCGGCGACGGCCCTGTCGCCCGCCGCGATGGTCTCCTCCCATCGGCCCAGGGTCAGCAGGGCCGTGAAGCGGGCGTTCCACGAACGGGCCTCGGTGAGCGGGTCCCCCGACGTACGGGCGAGTTCGCTCAGCCGGTCGGCGCCGGCCAGGGCCGCCGCGCCGTCGCCCAGGGTGCTGTGGGCGAGGCTGAGGCCCAGGAGTGCGTGCACCTCGGCTTCGGCGTCGCCGTTCTCGTGGGCCAGGTCGCCGGCCCGGGCCAGCGGGCCCATGGCGGCGTCGAGGCGGCCCAGCTGGCGGTGGGTGTCGCCCAGGCCGAACATGGCGTCCTGCAGTGCCCGGCGGTCGTCGAGGCGCTCGGCCAGATCGGCTGCCTCGGTGAACAGTTCGGCCGCCTGTGCCAGCGGGCCTCCGCTCAACCGGGCGTGTCCGAAGCTGATGAGATGGGCAAGACGTGCCCGGTCGTCGGTCAACTGTCCCTCCAGTGTCAGGTGCATCGAGATGGCCGCGAGCACCGATCCGTGCCGGACCATCCATCGGCTGATCGCTCCGAGGACCAGCGCGGCGTCGTCCATGTCACCGGCGCGCACCCGGTGGTCGAACTCGCGCCGGTACGGCTGTATGTCGTCCAGGCCGCGCCAGTCCGGGCGGGGCGGCGCGATGCTCGCGTACCAGTCGGCGGCCCGCCGCTCCAGGGACCGCCGTCCGAGGGCTCCTTCCCGCGGCATGGCGCCGTACGCGAGGTCGGCGTCCATCGGGTGCAGCGCGAGGGTGCGGGTGGCCCGGTCCACCGACAGCATGCGCATGCGCAGCAGGTCGGACAGGACCGGTGCGACGGCGGAGCGGCCGGGACCCGGGCCCGTACCGAGGTCGGTACCGAGGCTGCCCACGATCCACTCGACCGCCTCGCGCGGTACGGGCGTGCGCAGCACCGCGAGGACGTTCAGTACGCCGCGGCCTTCGGGGCCGAGCCGCTGGTACTGGTCCTGGGCGAGCCCCGCGACGACGTCGCCCCGCAGGGTGAAGTCCTCCAGGACCTCCTGCAGCGTCGGCAGCGCCAGTGTGTCGTCGGCCATGGCGCCCACCAGCAGCTCCAGCGCACGCGGTACCCCGTGGACGTGGACCGCGGCCCGCAGCAGCTGCTCGTCGGAGAGCTGCGCCACGCCGAGGCTTCCGTCCTGGTCGAGCTCGCGCAGCAGCGCGACGGACTCGCCGGGCGGCAGGCCGTCGGACAGTTCGACCTCCGCGGCGAAGCGGCGCAGCTCGGGGGCGAGTCGTAGCGGTATCTGCGAGGTGACGAGCAGCCGGGGCGTGGACCGTGCCCGGAAGAGGCAGTCGAAGAAGACGGCGAGTTCCCCGTCGGTCTCGTCGAGCGTGCCGTCGTCCTGGAGGCGGTCCTCCAGGTTGTCCATCAGGAGGACGACGAGCCGGTCTCCCATCGCGGCGAACAGCTCGCCGATCTTGTCCTGTACGGGGCGGCCCGTGGCCCAGACGTCCAGCAGCCGTGCCTCGTCCTCGGGGCCGAGCGCGCGGGCACAGTCGAAGTAGACGCGCTCCAGCGAGATGCCCGACGTACGGGTGCTCAGGTTGACCAGCCCCGACGGAGCGGGCGCCCGCGCGTGGCCCGGCCACTCGCCCCGCTCCAGCAGTTCCATGACCTTGGCCGCGACGGCGCTCTTGCCCATGCCCCGGCGGCCGGTGACGGTCACCATGCGGACGGCGGGGTCCGAGAGGAGCCGGCCGATCGTCTCGCGGGCCTCGGTGCGGTCCTTGAACAGCTCCAGACCGTGCGTGACGGGCAGCCCGATGACCCTCGAACCCGCCTGGCGGGGGCGGGGTCCGGCGGGCCCCGGGCCGGGAACCACGTCCGGCAGGGCCTGCGGGTCGCCGATCGACAGCAGCGCGGCCAGCTCGGCCCGGTGCTGCTCGCCGACCCGGTGCAGGGTGTGGTCGATGCGGGCCGCCGCCAGTCGGCCCATCCCTTCCCAGCGGTGGTGTTCGGCGACGACCCCGACGATGTGGGGCCCGGCCCATACGGCGGCGCCCGACATCCCCGACCACGGCGACGCCTTGGGGTCGGGATCGGCGGCCGCCACCGGGACGGTGATCTCCAGGGTGCCGGTCCGCAGGTTGGACAGGGCCGCCACGGTCCCGTCCGCCTGGTGCAGCTCCCGGAACTGCCGCCCGTCGGGGGTGCGTCGCCGCTTCCACAGCGGGAATCCCGCGGCGTGCACACCGATGACGGCGTGCCGGTCGTCGCCGACGCGCCCGAACCGGGCGGGCGGGACGGGTGCGTCGCCCGGCCGGGGCGCGAAGGCCAGTACGGACACGTCGGTGTCGGCGTCCGACCAGGCCACCGTCGCCTCGGCGGCCCACTGCCCCGGCCGGCCCGCGTCGAAGCGCACCTGGACGCCGGTGGCCCCGGCCACCACGTGGTGGGCGGTCAGCACCACCGCGTCGCCGACCCGGTAGCCCGATCCGCGCCGCCCGCCGCCGTCGGCGGTGGTGACGATGACCTCCGCGATGCGGTGCGGATCCAGTCCGCCGCTCCCGTCCGAGCCGTCAGCGCTCACCGTCATACCTCATCCAGCAGCTCGTTCCCGGAGATCAGTGCCATCTGGTCCGGCGCGTCCGCCCGTACCGGCTGCAGCGTCAGCGTCAGCTTCTGCGTGACCGTGGTCGACCGCTTGGCCGTGGCGCCGGCGTCGAACACCCAGAACCTGACCTTCACCCCCGGTTCGGTGGACCGCTCCACCCCGACGGTCAGTTCCAGCTCCACCCGCTCCGCCTTGAACCGCAGGCCGGATTCGTCGCCTTCCGACATCGCCCGGCTCAGCTCCTGGCGCAGCTGCGCGATCATGTCCGCCAACTCGACCGCATCGTTCACAAGCAGGGCCCCCAACCGGCTCTTCTGGTCAACTGCCCACTCGGGCACGCCACATCATCACGCATCGGCCCCCTGCCCCGTCCACCCAGGGCCGGGAGGGCGCGGTGGGCGGCGACCGTGCGGCATTGACCGTGCGTGAGAGCAAGGATGCGAAACGTAGTCGACTGTGCATATTGTGCGATAGGTGGCGAAAGATCCCCTACGCCAGCTCTGTCTCGTCGAGGAAGGTCTCTCATGAAGCGTTTCCCGGTGATCGGCGTGCTCTGCGTCAGCGCGGTGTTCGGTCTCGCCGCGTGCTCCGACGACACCTCGCCCGCCGAAGAGGCCACCAAGGCCGCGGCCGACCTCTGCACCGACCTGACCTCGCTCAAGGCGGACAACGCCAAGCTGAAGGCCCTGAACCCCGCCACCGCGACCAAGGACCAGATCAAGGACGCCGTCAACGCCGTCCAAGAGGACTGGGCCAACGTCAAGGAGAACGCCCAGCAGCTGAAGGAGGCGGAGCGGGCAGCCGTCCAGGACGCCGCCGAGAACCTCAAGAAGGCGTACGAGGACCTGCCGGGAGACACGACCGGCAAGGACGCGCGCACCCAGCTGCAGCCGCAGATCGAGAAGCTGGACCAGGCCACGACGGCCGCCGCCACCGGCCTCCGGTGCCGCTGAACACGGGAATGTGACGGCAGGCCCCTAGGGCAGGACCTCACGCCCGGGAGGCAGCAGTTCGGTGACGACGAAGGCGGCCACGGCCGCGAGGATCACCACCGGCATCATCGTGTAACTGCCGAGCAGCAGGATCACCAGGACCGCGCTGCTCACCGGCAGCCGCAGCGTGGCGGCCGCTGCCGCCGCCATGCCCACCGCCATCCCGGGTACGACCCCCAGGCCGGGCAGGGGCGAGAGCAGGACGCCCACCGCGGCTCCGATGAAGAGCGCGGGGAACACGGGGCCGCCGCGCAGGCTGCCGAGGCAGAGTGCGTAGGCGGCGCCCTTGAACAGCACCACGGCGAACAGGGCGCCGATCCCCCAGGCGTGCGGGTCGGCGGCCAGCGCGGCGAGGCCCGCCTGGCCGGACGAGGCGACCTCGGCGGGGGAGCGGCCGGTGAACAGCGCGTAGAGGCAGGCGCAGACCGCGGCGCCCAGGGCGCACTGGACGGTCCGTACGAGGTGTCGCTCCGACGTGACGTACGCGGCGAGCCGCCGGGCCCCGGCCAGCAGGGGATGGAGGGCGGCGGCGAGGACCACGGCGATGACCAGCGTCCAGCCCACGTCCGCCAGGTCCAGGCGGGGGGCCGGGGCGTACAGCTTCAGGGTCAGGTCCCCCGTCTCCAGCCCGGTCCAGCGTCCGAGTCCGGTGAACACGAGGGCCCCGATTCCGCTGGACAGCATGACGGGCAGCATGACCGCGAACAGCCGCGGCCCGCCCACGCCCGCCAGCTCCATCAGCAGCACCGCCGCGATCAGCGGGTTGCCGAAGATGGCGGAGACGGCCGCGGCGGCGCCGGCCGCGCCCAGCAGGGCGTTGCTCTGCGGGGTCGCGGGCGCCTGAGTGAGGTCCCGGAACACCAGGGCCAGTCCGCCGCCCAGGGCGATCAGCGGGGCCTCCGGTCCCAGTACGGCGCCGAACGGCAGGCTGGCGGCCGTCGCGAGCACGACCCCGGGCAGCGCGGCGGGCGAGGCGCCCACCGTATGGAGTCCGGCCGCGGGTACGTGGCCGCCCGCGCCGGGCAGGTGCGTGGCGATCAGGCCCACCGCGATTCCGGCGAAGAGCAGCAGGGGGAGCGGCCACCACCAGGGCGGGATGTCCCGGCCCATGGCCTGCGGGAGGTCCGTCCACAGCACCTGCTCCAGTTCGTGCAGCGCGGCGAGGAACCAGAAGGAGGCGAGGGACACCAGGATGCCCACGAGGGCGGAGAAGGCGAGTGTCTTCAGGTAACCGGCGCTGCGGAGCATGTGGCGCAGGACGTCCGCCTCTTGGGGCTGGGTGCCGCTGACGGGCGGGTCGGATCGGGGTCGCTGCTCCGTCATGGGTCACTTCCTTTCCCCCTCGATGGTCCACCCGGGAGGTCCCCTTCGCCGCCGGGGGCCGGGGCCGCCGTGGCCCGCCGCCGGATCCCGATCCTGACGGCGCTGAAGAGGACCTTGGCGATCACTCCCACGAGGATCAGGTCGACGATCATCTGACCGGTGACGATGATGCGGGAGGTCTGGGTGGTGGCCGTGATGTCCCCGAAGCCGACGGTCGCGAACACCGTGACCGTGAAGTACAGCGCGTCCGTCCGGTTCAGGGGCTCCGAGAAGGAGTGCGGCACCTTCTCTTCGAGCACGTAGTACGCCGCGGAGAAGAGCAGCAGGAACAGCGGCACGGCGGTGGAGAGCGCTTCGATGGCACGCAATCGCGGATACTCCGAACGGGTGACGGCGGTGATCTGCCAGGTGATGAGCCCGCCGAAGACCGCCAGGCCGAGCGAGAGCGTGACGACGATGGAGACGTCGAGCTCGCCGCTCAGGGGGGCCAGGTAGTACAGCGCCGTGAGCACGCCGACCGAGCCGAGCGAGCGGATCAGGTGACCTGTCAGCACGCGAAGCCGCCGCCGGGACGCCGCGCCGGTGCGGATCCGCCGCCCGGATGCGTTGCGTTCCATGGATTCAGGAGAAGGGGACGGAGCACATCGCGCGACCGGAGCGGCCCCGGGTCCGTGCCTCAGCGCGTGAGCTCGTACAGGCTCCTGCCCACCAGCCACACTCCGAGGACGAGGCAAGTGACCACGATGGCGGGGTCCTTGTGGTCCGACAGCCACGTGCGCAGGCCCGTCAGCGCCCGCCCGGCCTTCTCGGGCGCGAACACCATGTACAGCTCCATGGCCAGGAGGCTGGCGGTGGCGAGGAGGCAGAAGGCCAGCAGGGCCAGGAACGACTCGCTGTGGCCGAGGTTCGCGTCCACGACGGTGGCGGCTGCCGCACCGACCATGCCCCAGGGCTGCAGGAGCACCGCGAGCCCGGCCGCCGACCACGCGGTGGCCTGGTCCATCCGGGACGTGAGCGAGCTCTGGGAGGCGTCGGATCCGGCGTCCGGTGCGGTGTCCGGTGCGGTGTCCGGTCCACCGCGGCTCCGGCGGCGGCGCCTGTGTTCGCTGTAGACGACGAGCCCGATGCCGATGGCCAGTTTCGCCGCCAGTGCGGCGGTGGAGGGAGGCGACTTGGGCGCGGGCGGCTCGCCGCCGGTGAGGAGGAGGACGAGGGCGATCACCGTGACGAGGCAGGCGAGCCAGGCGAGGATGAATGCGAGCCCTTTCCACACGCCCCTCGGCGCGGACACCACCAGCACGAAGGCCATGATCGGCAGCGGATAGAGGGTGATGACGAGGCCGATGACGAACAGGTCAAGCAGCATGGTGACCATGGTCGCCCGGCCTGGCGGCCGGTTGCAAAAGATACGAAATGTGCTCCGAAATGCGGACATTGAGTACCGGCTGTATCAATGAAGTAACCGCATGCATGATCGGAGCGAGCATGGACGACTATCCGCTTCTCAACATCTTCTGGACGATGCTGTGGCTCTTCCTGTGGATCCTGTGGTTCTTCCTCCTCTTCAAGATCATCACGGACATCTTCCGCGACCACAGCCTCGGTGGCTGGGGGAAGGCGGGATGGCTCATCTTCGTGATCCTGCTGCCGTTCCTCGGCGTGTTCGTCTACCTCATCGCCCGCGGGTCCGGCATGGGACAGCGGGACGTGAAGCAGTATCAGGAGAGTGAGCAGGCCTTCCGCAGCTACGTCCAGGAGGCGGCTGGATCCGGGGGCGGTTCGGCGGAGGAGCTGAGCAAGCTCGCCGCGCTCAAGAGCAAGGGCGACATCACCCAGGAGGAGTACGACCGCGCCAAGGCCAAGCTCCTGGCGTGACCGGTCGCGTCATCGCCACTTCGACGGCAGCGGGCCCCGCCCTTCCCGGGCGGGGCCCGCTGCCGTCCTCCGGACTCGGCCCCTCACGCGCCGATGCGCACCAAGGCGAGCGTGATGTTGTCCGGACCTCCGGCTTCGATGGCCGCCTTCCACAGCTCGAAGGCGGCCTTGCCGTCGTCGTGCACGCGCAGCAGTTCGTCGATCACGTCGTCGGGCAGCGGGTCGGTCAGCCCGTCGCTGCACACCAGGTAGCGATCGCCCGTGGACAGCGGGAAAGCCGCCACGTGGGGGGTGATGGGGCTGGGCCCGGGGCTGCCGCCGAGCGTCTGGGTGACGGCCGACGTAGTGCGATGGCCGGGCGCGGGCGGCGGACTGTCGTCCACGCTGACCTGGTGCAGCCCGTCCTCGGTCGCGTGGAACACCTTGCTGTCGCCGACGTTGAACGCCAGCAGCGACTCCGCCAGTACGAGGGCCCCGGCGACCGTGGTTCCCATGGCGGCCAGATCCGGACGGCCGTCGGTGGCCGAGTACACCGCGTCGTTGCAGCGGTTCAGAGCGTCACTGATCGCCTCCGCGCTGTCCAGCGCCGGGCCGAGCGAGGCGAGCTCGCGGACGACCAGCTCACTGGCGACCTCGCCGGCCGGCTGCCCGCCGAGCCCGTCGGCGACGGCGACGACGAGCGGTCTGCCGAGGGGGAACAGCAGCGTCTGGGGGCTCAGGGTCACGGTCCCGCACAGCGTCCACGGGCCGACGGCGAGGCTGTCCTCGTTGTGGTCGCGGATCAGCCCGACATGGCTCAGGGCGGTCACAGCTATGTACGCCACCACGACGACCCGCCTCTCCGCAACGGCAGACGCAGCACTCCCTCCCATTGTCACGCTGCTCGGCGCTCACGCCGCTCGGCATGCGGTGGACGACCGGCCGGAGCACGCTGGTCGTGGGGCCCGAGAAAGGACTGGGCGATGTTCGCGAGGCTGAGCACCTACCAGGGATCACCGGTTCCGGCGTCGGGAGACCTGAGCGCGCATTCGGAGGCGATCGTCCAGCAGGTCCAGGACGTTCCAGGCTTCCGGGGCGTGTACTACCTCGTCGACCGGGCCTCGGGAAAGGCCACGTCGCTGACCTTGTGGGAGGACGAGCAGACCATGCGGGCGAGCGAGGACCGGGCCGCCCGGATCCGTGAGGAGACGGCCCAGCGCGAAGGCCAGCGGATCGTCTCGGTCGAGCACTTCGAGGTGGCCTTCAGCCGCCTCCAGCCATAGCCGCGACAGGTCGTCCCGGGCGCGGATTGGCCCAGGATTCCCGCGGGGAATTGGCGCTGCTGACAGGGCTGCCCCGCTCCTAGCCTGAGCCGGTGACCAACAGAGTCGATTTCTTCTTCGATCCCATCTGCCCGTTCGCCTGGATCACTTCCCGCTGGATGCTGGAAGTCGAGCGCCACCGCGACCTCGACCTCACCTTCCGCGTCATGAGCCTGTCCGTACTCAACGAGGGCCGCGAGGACCTCCCCGAGCGCTATCGAAGGCTCCTCACCACCGGCTGGGGGCCCGTACGCGTCTGCATCGCCGCGGCGCAGCAGCACGGCGACGAGGTTCTGCGCGGCCTCTACACGGCACTCGGCACCCGCCTCCACGACGAGGACCGGGCCGCCGACACCACCGTCATCAGGGAGGCCCTGGCCGAGGCCGGCCTCCCCGAGGACCTGGCCGACGCGGCGGACAGCACCGGGTACGACGACGCGGTGCGAAAGAGCCACCACGAGGGCATGGACCCCGTCGGCGAGGAGGTGGGTACACCCACCGTCCACATCGACGGCACCGCTTTCTTCGGCCCGGTCCTCACCTCGATCCCGCGCGGCGAGGACGCGGTCCGCGTCTTCGACGGCGTCCGGCTCCTGGCCGGCTACCCGAAGTTCTTCGAACTCAAGCGGACGCGGACGGGAGCGCTCGACTTCACCTGACCGGACCCGGTGTCGGCGCCCGCCCCGCCCGCGGAGTGATCTGGGTCACGTGCTGTCACAGGGGCCGGCCGCGCGGTGTCTTGAGGTCGAACCCCTGAAGACGGAGGAGACACCATGACTGGGCACACCGATGTGGTCGTGATCGGCGGCGGGTACGCGGGCGTCATGGCCGCCAATCGCCTGACGCAGCGCGACGACGTGACCGTGACGCTGATCAACCCGCGCCGGACCTTCGTCCACCGCATCCGTCTGCACCAGCTGGTGGGCGGGTCCGACGACGCGGTCGTCGACTACCGGTGGGTCCTGGCCGAGGGCGCGCGGCTGGTGGTCGACACCGTGACCCGGATCGACGCGGCCGGGCGCAGCGTGACGCTGGCGTCGGGCAGCACGGTGGGCTACGACTACCTGGTCTACGCGGTGGGCAGCGGCAGCGCCGACCCGCGCGTGCCCGGGGCGGCCGACTTCGCCTACCCGATCGCCGACCTGGAGGAGGCGCAGCGGCTGCGGCCGGTCCTCGACGCCGCGCCCGCGTCGGCCGAGGTGACCGTCGTCGGAGCCGGTCCGACCGGCATCGAGACCGCAGCCGAGCTGGCGGAGCAGGGTCGCGCGGTGACCCTGGTGTGCGGCGGGGTGCTCGGCCCGTACCTGCACCCGCGCGGCCGACGCTCGGTGGCCGCACGGCTGAAGGCGCTCGGGGTGACCGTGGTCGACGGCCCCGACAGCAAGGTGACGGCGGTGACCCGTGACGCCGTGCGGCTCGGCGGAGGCCGCGAGCTGCCGAGCACGGTGACCATCTGGACCGTCGGCTTCGGCGTGCCGGACCTGGCCGCGCGCAGCGGGCTGACCACGGACGCCCTGGGCCGCCTGCTCACGGACGAGACGCTGACCAGCGTGGACGACGAGCGCATCCTGGCGGCCGGGGACTCGGCGGCGCCGTCGAACCTGCCGCTGCGGATGAGCTGCCAGGCCGCGGTGCCGCTGGGCGCGCGGGCCGCCGACACGGTGCTCAGCCGGATCGCCGGTGAGCAGCCCTCGACCCTGAACCAGGTGTTCGCCGGCCAGTGCATCAGCCTGGGCCGACGCGCCGGCATCTTCCAGTTCGCCCACAAGAACGACACCGCGCTGTGGTTCCACATCGCCGGCCGCCCCGGCGCGAAGCTCAAGGAGTTCGTGTGCAAGGGCGTCGTCAAGCACCTGGCGGACGAGGCGCACAAGCCCGGTGGGTACGGCCTGCACCGCGTCTCGGGAGGGGACACGCGCGAACAGCTGCTGGAGACCGGTCGCGGCGAGGCGTTGGCCACTTCCTGAACGGGAACGGGCAGGCTGAGCTACCACCGGCACCACCGCCGTAGGCGAAGAGGGGACCCAACCGTGGATGCACGACCGGCCGTCGTCGGCCGCCAGGACCGGCCGCGAAGAAGGGGGTTCGCGATATGAGCGACCATGCCACCGAGCCGGCGACCGAGACGTTCGTGGCCCACCGCAATCTGCTCTTCACCGTCGCGTACGAGATGCTCGGATCGGCTGCCGACGCCGAGGACGTCCTCCAGGAGACCTGGCTGCGGTGGGTCCAGGTCGACCTGGAGCAGGTGCGCGACCAGCGCGCCTACCTGGTCCGGATCACGACCCGGCAGGCGCTCAACCGGCTGCGCACCATGTCGCGCCGCAAGGAGTCGTACGTCGGCCCGTGGCTGCCGGAGCCGTTGCTCACCGCGCCGGACGTCGCCCAGGACGTCGAGCTCGCCGAGAGCGTGTCGATGGCGGTCATGCTCGTCCTCGAAACGCTGTCGCCGACCGAGCGCGCCGTGTTCGTGCTGCGCGAGGTCTTCGACGTCGGCTACGACGAGATCGCGGCCGCCGTCGACAAGAGTCCCGCGGCCGTCCGCCAGATCGCCCACCGCGCCCGCCGGCACGTCGATGCCCGCCGCCCCCGCGAGGTGGTCTCCCAGGGCGAGACGCGGGCGGCTCTGGAGTCGTTCAGGCGCGCCCTCGACGGCGGGGACCTGCAGGGCCTGCTCGATGTGCTCGCGCCCGAGGTCGTCCTGATGAGCGACGGCGGAGGCATCAAGCAGGCCGCGGTGCGGCCGATCGTCGGCTCCGACAAAGTGTCCCGCTTCATGGTCGGCGGTCTCGGCAAGAACCGGATCCCGATCACCGTCGGCATCAGCACGGTCAACGGCAGCCCGGCACTGGTCGTACACCTGGACGGGGAGCTCGACGGCGTCATGGCGGTCCGCGTCGAGGACGCCCGCATCACCGGCCTCTACTACGTCCGCAACCCGGAGAAGCTCTCCCACGTCCAGTCCGAGATCCCGCTCACCCTGCGATGAAATCCCGCTGGCACAGGGGTCCTTCGGGGCGCTCACGGGCGTGCCGGGTGCCTGGCGCCGCGCGCCGGGCACCCGGCCGCGGGCACCCCGGCCCGTCGCAGCACCCGGCGGAGGTCCCGTGGTGACCACGCCCGGCCCACGGTCTCGCCGGCGACGCCGACCTCGCGCAGCCCCCGGCCGTCGGGTGCGTGCACGATGACCTGCGGTCGGCTGGACGTCATGCCATCAGGATCGGCGCGGCGCGGGGGCGTCGCAGCGGGCATGGGCATCCGGGTGACCCCGCGCCGCGCCGCGCGAGCGCGGGCGGAGCGGCAACCGCTGCTCCGGCAGGGCGAATTCACACCCGGCCGCGGGTCCTACGCGTCGACCGCGGCCGGGTCGAGGGAGTCGACGTCCTCCATGAAGCTGAGCATCCGGGCGTTGACCAGGTCGGGGTGGTCGATCTGCGGGCCGTGCCCCGTCGCGGCGATGATCTCGGCGCGGGCCCCGGGGATCAGGCGCGGCACCCGCTCCAGCTGCCGCTTCGGGTGTACGAGCAGGCTGCGCTTGCCCATGATCAGGTAGAACGGCGTCCGGATGGAGCCCAGCTCCTCGTCGGACAGCGGCAGCGGGGCGGGGCGGCGGATCCGGAAGGCCCGCACCCCGGCCTGGATCCACCTGCGCAGCTCCGGGACGACGAGGACCGGCTGTTCGAGCCACGCGGCGAGGCGCGGGCGCAGTGCCTTGGGGGCGAAGGTGGCGAAGAGGCTGGCGAAGATCCAGACGAAGAAGCGCAGGCCCACCTTTTCCAGCCCGCCCGGGTCGAGGGCGGTGACCGAGGCGAGCCGGCCGGGCCGCAGGTGCACCTGGTTGATGACCAGCCAGCCTCCGTAGGAGGAGCCGACGAGGTGGACCCGGTCCAGGCCGAGCGCGTCGAGCGCCTCGTCCATCCACTGGGCGGCGCGCTCGGGCTGCCACATGGGCTCGCGCTGGACGCTGCGGCCGGGGTCTCCGGGGGTGTCGAGGGCGTAGACGGGGCGTTCGGCGCTGAGTGCGGGGGTGTTGGGGTACCACTGGGCGGAGCAGCCGCCGGAACCATGGATCAGGACGACCGGCGTACGGGACTCGGCCGCCGGGTCCGTGGGCCCGTACCGGTACACGTGCGTGGTGCCGAAGCTGGTCTCCACGTCCGTCTCGGAGCGGGCGGGCGCACCCATCGCGTAGATCGCGTCGCAGGCGGCGAAGTAGCGGTCGCGCAGTTCGTCGTTCACGTAGCGGCCGATGTCGCGGCGCACACGGGTCGTGTTCTCGGGCACGGGGCACCTCCGGAAGGATCGTTCTTCGTGATACGAGCGTACCATGATGATGGTACGGCGGTACCATAAAAAGGTCCGGCGCGAGCCGGACCGCGAACCCACCACCGACGGGCGGAGACACCGGCACATGCCAAAGCGCGTGGACCACGAGGAACGGCGCGCCCAGATCGCCGAGGCGCTCATCCAGGTCGCCGGACGGCGCGGGCTGCACGCCGTCGGCATGCGGGACGTGGCCGCCGAGGCCGGCGTGTCACTCCGGCTGGTGCAGTACTACTTCGAGACCAAGGAGAAGCTGCTCTTCTACGGGCTCCAGCACCTGACCGACCGCTTCACCGCGCGGGTGGGCGCCCGCCTCGGTGCCGCCGGTCCGAACCCGGGCCCCCGCGCGACCATCGAGGCGCTGCTGCTGGCCTCCCTCCCGACGGATGAGGAGAGCCGCACCTTCCACCTCCTCTACAGCTCCTACTCGATCCTGTCCGTGACCGACGAGGCACTGGCCGCCCAGCCCTTCATCGACAACCCCGACGCCGCCGAGAACGCCGTGACCGGCCTGCTCGAACAGGCCCAGGCGTCAGGCCTGGCCGATCCCGGCATCGACGCGCGCACGGAGGCGATCAGCCTGCTCGCAATGGCGGCGACCATGGGCACCAGCATCCTCGTGGGCCAGCGCGGCGCCGAGTCGGCCATCGCGGTACTCCATCACCACCTGGACCGGATCTTCGCGACCGCCGAGCGGAGAGATCCGGACAGCGAAGCAGGCCCAGGTCGCTGACCTGGGCCTCGGCGGCCGGGAGTGCTCGTCTACGAACTCGCGCCGCGGCTCACGGCCTTCCGGCCGGCCGGCGGTCGCCCGAGGGCGAGGACGACGAGCAGGGCGAACGCGATGAGGGCGGTGAGCGAGCGCAGGTTGTTGAAGGGTTCCCAGCGCCGCAGGACCTCCGCGTGACCGGCGGGGGCCGAGTCCGGCCAGCTCGTCGTCGAAGCTCTCGTCCACCATCAGCTCGGCACCGCTGCGGGCGCCGTCGAGGTAGGTGAAGGCGACCAGCCGTTCGGCGGCGTCGTTGCCCAGCAAGACCGGGCCGCGCAGTGCGTGGGGCGGGAGGGTGACGGCGAACCGCTCGAAGGCGAGCAGGCGCCGCATCCGGTTGCGGACGTCGTCGTCGGTTCCGACGAGCCTTTTGGCGAAGACGTTCCGGCCGATTTCCGTGCTGCCGGCCCAGATTTCGTTGCGGCCTATCGGTGCGGAGACCGACTTCCTGTCGAAGTGGCCGAATCCCATGCGGTCGAGAAAGGATTCCACCGCCGGAACTCCGTCGAGATCGACGGGAGCGAATGTGGTCGACATCGGGTGACCGGCCTCAGATGCTCTGCGTCGCGGTACCGGTGGCCGACGGGCCCTGCCAGCCCGGGATGTACGGGGTCGCTACCTGCGGCGTCGGCGGGCCGGCGGGGCTCTCCTGGGCCACCGTGACGGCGGTCGCGGTGGTCTGGTGGAGGCCGGCCGGTGCGGCGGAACGGTCCTCCGAGTCACCCGAATTGGTCAGGGTCGCGGCGGCGATTCCGGCGATCAGTCCCAGTGCGGTGAATACGTAGGCGGAGCGCTTCTTCGAACGTTCCTTGGCGGTGGCCGACTTCGGCATTTCGTTTCCCCTCGTGGTGTCGTTTCCTTCTCGACGTGGACAACTCTGCCGCGTCGGAAGGGCCCTCAGAGGGAAAAGCGTTCAGCTTCCTGTATGGATGGTTCAGCTTCCTGCACGGCCCGGGCGGGGGTTGTCGTGCCGCTTCCTGCAGCCGTTTCCGTGCCTGTTCCGGCACCGGTTCCGGCAGTCCTGGACGGCAGCGGGCACCCGTCCAGGACCGCCCGGACCATGCGCCGGGCGGCCCTGGACGGCCACCCCGCCACCGGGTCCGTACGCACCTGAGAACGGCCGGCACGCCGCGGCCACCCCGATGCCTTCGGCCCGTGGTTATGTGCCGTCGAAGACCCTTGGTGACCGCTGTGCGCCGCCTTCGAGGGCACGCTCCGGGCAGGGGCCTGCAGGGGCTGGAGTCAGGGCTTCACGGATCTCGAGTTGAGGCCTCGCGCCATCGGCGTAGCGTGAGGAGGACCGAGCTCGGTGACAGGGCGCGTGGCGGGGTGTGACGTGGCGGGGTGTGACGTCCCGCGGAGAGTCCAGATGCCCGCTTCTGTAGGCGTCGCGCCTTCCTGGCAGAGCCGACGGGGTACAGGCACGAGGAGCGGTTGCTATGGCCAAGCTCTCGATGGAGCAGTTGCGTGAACGTGTCCACGGGGCGGTCGTCACCCCTGACGACGATGACTACGACGAGGCGCGCAAGGTCTACAACGCCATGATCGACAAGAGGCCGACCGTCGTCGTGCGCTGCGTCAACGCGGGCGATGTCATGGCCGCGGTCGACTTCGCACGGGAGAACGAGCTCGACCTGGCGGTGCGCGGTGGCGGGCACAGCGTGCCCGGCTTCGGTACCTGCGACGGCGGCGTCGTGGCGGACCTGTCCGGGATGCGTGGCGTGCGTGTCGACCCCGTGCGACGGACGGCACGGGCCGAAGGCGGCGCGACCTGGGGCGACTTCAACGCGGCGACGCACGCCTTCGGTCTGGCGACGACCGGGGGGATCATCTCGACCACGGGTGTCGGCGGGCTCACCCTCGGTGGCGGCATCGGCTATCTCTCCCGCGGACTCGGGCTGAGCTGCGACAACCTGATCTCCGCCGACGTGGTGACCGCGGACGGCCGGTTCCTTCTCGCGAGCGAGGAGGAGCACGACGACCTCTTCTGGGCCCTTCGCGGCGGCGGCGGCAACTTCGGCGCGGTGACCTCCTTCGAGTTCCGGCTCAGCCCCGTCAAGGACATCTACGGCGGGCCGATCCTCTACGAAATGGCGGACGCCGCCACCGTGCTGCGCTCCTTCAGCGACTACATCGCGGATGCGCCCGAGGAACTCGGCGCCTTTCCGGCCTTCCAGCTGGCCCCGCCGCTCCCGTTCATCCCGGAGAACCGGCACGGCGACCCCTTCATCCTGATCGTGTCGTGCTGGGCCGGGCCGCTGGACGAGGGGCAGCGCGCCCTCCAGGCCTTCCACGACTTCGCGCCGGTGGTCGCCGAGCACGTCGGGCCCATGCCGTATCCCGCGCTCAACACCGCCTTCGACGGGCTGGTACCGCCCGGCCTCCAGCACTACTGGAAGGCCAACTTCGTGACCGAGCTCAGCGACGCCGCGATCGCGGCGCACGAGCAGCACGCGCCACGGCTGCCTGCCCTGAACTCGACGATCCACATCTACCCCATCAACGGTGCCTGCCACCGAGTCGCACCGGAGGCCACGGCCTTCGCCTACCGGGACGCCTCGTTCGCCACCGTCATCGCCGGCATGTGGCCCGACCCGTCCGCCAACGAGGCCAACATCGCGTGGGTGCGCGACTACTACGACGCGACCGCCCCGCACTCGGAGGAAGGCGGATACGTCAACTTCATGGCCGACGACGACCAGGACCGGATCAGGGCCAACTACAAGACCAACTACGACCGCCTCGTCGAGGTCAAGGGGAAGTACGACGCGGGAAACCTGTTCCACCTGAACCAGAACATCAAGCCCTAAGCGGCCTCCCCGAGGCCGCTTAGCACTCCGCTGGACGACGAAGCAGGCCCAGGTCGCCGACCTGGGCCTGCTCTCAAGGGGCGGGCGGTTCCGCGCGGTTCACGCGGAGACGGGCCGCCCCTCCCGGCCGGCCGCGTCGAGCAGCAGCTTCGCGGCCACCGTCGCCCCGTCCGTGCGGATCGTCCCGGCCACGGCGGCCGCCCGTGCGCGGGTCTCGGGGGTCAGGGCCGTCTTGAGCGCGACCGACAGGGACTCGAAGGTCGGGGTCGGGCCGTCGTGCGCCGCACCGATGCCCAGGTCGGCCACGCGGCCGGCCCAGTACGGCTGGTCCGCCATCTGCGGGACCACCACCTGAGGCGCGCCGGCCCGGGCGGCCGTCGTCGTCGTGCCCGCGCCGCCGTGGTGCACGACGGCGGCCACCCGGCGGAACAGCGCCTGCTGGTTGACCTCGCCGATGACGAAGCAGTCGTCGGCGTCGTCGATCAGACCCAGTTCGGCCCAGCCGCGCCCGATGAGTACGCGGCGGCCCTGCGCGCGGACCGCCTCGATGGCCGCCCGAGCGACGCCCTCCGCGTCACGCACGGGGATGCTGCCGAAGCCCACGTATACGGGCGGTGTTCCGGCGTCCAGGAACGCCTCCAGAGCGGTCGGCAGCCGGCGTTCGTCCGGCCGGACCCACGCGCCGGTCTGCACCACGTCGAGGTCCGCCGGCTCCTGCCACGGGCTCAGGGCCGGGTCCGTCGCCAGCCACGGCCGTCCGGTGAGGACGTGGTCGCGGACGTTGTCCACCAGCGGCAGGCCGAGCGATGCCCGGTGGGTGTTGACCGCCTCGCCGAACAGCATGTTCAGGCTCTCGGTGTTCAGGTCCCACAGCACCCGGTTGTCGGTCTCCTCCGGCGGGAGCGGCCGGCCCGGCCACGCGAGCGGCGGGTGGTGCGGCGACGGCAGGTAGGTCGGGAAGTAGGCCACGAACGTGTAGGGGATGCCCAGCTTCTCGGCCGCCGCCCGCGCGGCGGCCGCGGCCGGGAGCGAGCCGGTCGCCACCACCGCGTCACAGCCCTCGGCCACAGCGGCGACCGCGTCGTAGGTCGAGCCGAACAGCGCGGCCGCACGCTGGGGCAGGGTCGCCGCCGTCGGCGGCGGCGCCGTCCCGGTCACCGCCGCCGTGACCGTCGCCCGCAGCGAGGCGCCGATCGGCGCCAGGGGCAGGCCGACACCGTCGAGGAAGTCCGCGAAGTCCGGTGGCGCGCACACCCGCACCTCCGCGCCGAGCGCCCGCAGCTGTACCCCGAGCCCCGCCATCGGCTCGATGTCCCCGCGCGACCCGTAGGCCATCAACAACACACGCATGTCACAACTCTCGTTTCCGTAGTGTCCGGGCGGGGCCGTCGTTCCGGCCCGAGGGGTGTTCGGGGGCGGCCCCAGCAGATCCTTCAGCTCCGCTCGCCCGCCGAGGGCGGCACCTTCGAGAAGGTGGTGATGGTAAAGCCGGAGTCGAAGGTTCGCGTGGTGCCCGGGACGAAGCTCGTCGGGGTGAAGGGGCCGTCGAACAGGGGGATGCCGGATCCGATGACGATGGGGTGCCGCTTGATGATCAGCTCGTCGATCTCGTCGCGCAGGGCGCCCGCCAGTTTGCCGCCGCCGCACAGCCAGATGTCCATGCCGTCCTGCTCCTTGAGCCCGCGAACGAGCGCGGCGGGGTCGTCGACGACGGTCACCGCCGGATCGGGGCTGATGAGCGTGCGGGAGACGACGTACTGCTTCAGGTGGGCGTACGGGCTGGTCCACCCCAGCTTCAGGCCCGGGTCGTAGGTGGCGCGGCCCATGATGACCGTGTCGAACCGCTGGGCGGCCCGGTCGGCGATGCCCAGCGGCTCACGTGCGGGCGTCGGCATGGTCTCGGGGAAGTCCGCCAGGATCGCGGCGGCTTCCTCGCCCTCGAAGGGGAGGAAGTCGTACTGGTCTTCGGGACCGGCGATGTAGCCGTCGAGGGTGGCGGAGATGTAGTAGGTCAGCTTGCGCATGGGCTCTCGCTTGTTCGATACAGATGGAGGGTGCGGGTACGGGCACGGATCAGGTCGTGGGCACGTCGAGCTGGAACTCGCGGGTGCGCCGGTAGGAGCGGAAGCCCAACTCCCGGTTGACCGCGAGCATGTGGACGTTGTCCTCGGCGTTGTCGGTCTCGATCTCGACGACGCCGGGGTGCTCGGCGCGCAGCCGGCGCACCATGGCCGCCTTGAGCCACAGCCCCAGACCGTGGCCGCGGTGCGCGGGTACGACCGCGGTGTCGTACTGCTGCACCCGGGCCGGCGTTCCCCGGGGGACCAGGATCTCGGTGTAGCCGGCCATGGCGCCGTCGTCGTGGACGGCGGCGACGGTCAGCAGGGTGTCCCCGCGGTCGGCGATCACCTTGGCCATGGCCCGTACGCGGTCGGCGTCCCAGTCCACGCTGCCGTAGTCCAGGTCTCCGACGGGCATGTCGTTCATCGCGTTCTTGGCCGTCGCGAAGGCGGCGGCGAGGTCGTCGGGCACCGTGCCGGTCCAGCCGGTCAGCCGGTAGCCGGGGTGCCCGGTCTCGCCGAGCCGGCGCATCCTGGCCTCGCCCGTCTCATCCGTCCCGTGCGTCTCGTCCATCCCGTCCATCCCGTCCAGGCGCAGGAGCAGGTGGTCCAGGGTCAGTGCCGGGCGGAAGCTCCACCGTTCGCAGAAGGCTTCGCCCGGGCTTTCGGCGGGAGCCGTGACGACCAGGCTGCGCCGGTTGTCGGTGCGGCAGGCCGCCACGACCGCCGACAGCAGGCGGGAGCCGGCTCCCCGGCGCCGGTGCGCGGGGTCGACGTGGAGTTCCATCTCGGCCAGGTGGTCCCTCCCCGGGGAGGCGAACAGCCGTAGGCCCGCGACGCCGACGGGGACGCCGTCCGCCCCGGTGGCCAGCCAGGTCAGCCGCCGGCTGTCCAGCGTCGGATTGGTGAGCTGGGCATGGATCTGCCCGGGGTCGGGAGGCGGTACGCCCGGCAGGTCGTGGGCCATCGAGGCGGCGACGACCTGGTGCCACGCGGCGGCGTCGGTGATCGAAATACGGTCCAGCGGAGTGAGGAGGACGTGCTCGGACAAGGCGATGACTCCCGCGGTCGAGTGGGTCGTACTTCCGGGTGTTGTGAAGGCGGGCTCGGGCCGGTCGGCCGCCACAAGCGCTGTCTGTCGGGTCAGGCCCCCGTTCCGGCCGACGCGTCGCTCTGCGGGTCGCGGCAGCCGGTGGCAGTGCGTCAGAACGCAGTGCCTGGAACCCAGCGGTCCAGGGCGGTGTAAGCCGGCACCCACCGGTCGGTGCAGGCGGCGCGCGTGGGCGCGGGCAGCGGAGCGAGGAGTTTCTCCACCGTCGGCTCGTCGGCGCCGTCCAGCAGCCACGGCAACAGCACCGGTGCGTCAGGGGCGAGCCGCCGGGCATGGACCTGGCCGAAGTGGTTCCACTGCTCGGCCGTCAACGCCCGCTGGATCAGCGGCAGAACCGCTTCCTCCTCGTGTCTGAGGTGCCCGGCCAGGCCGGTGGTCAGCGCGTCCGTCAGGTCGCCCAACCGCAGCGGATCCGCCTGCGGATCGGCCAGCGCCGCGTCGATGGCGTCGATCACCGTGTCGATGGCGGCGTGTTCGGCCTCCACCGCCTCCAGCAGAGCCAGATCCTCCGGGCGGTCGGCCAGACTGTGGCGCAGCGCCGGCAACAGCGCTTCGTCTTCGGCCGTGTGGTGGGCGCGTAGAGCCTTTTTGAACAGCTTCCATCCGGCAGCGGTGGCCAGTACATGCCGGGGGTCACGGTCCGCCCGGGTGGTGACCCGGTCCAGATGGACCAGTTCCCGGCGCAGGGCGTCATGCATCGCGTACATCGCGGTCGGGTCGATACGGTTGCTCACGGTCAGATCCAGGACGTGGTGCCGGTCGGCGCACGGACCACGGCGTCGACACGGTTGAACGGGTCCGTCCTGCCGGTCAACACGGCCCGTGCGAACGGCTGTTGCCCGGCTAAGTGGGGCGACAGGCGCTTCCGCGGGCGGGGGCTGCCGGTGCCCGTCATCGTGTCCGGCAGTACGAGGGAAGGGTTCTTCGTGCGTGTTTGCATGCCCTCAAGCTTCTTGCGGGCAGCAGCGATGATCAATGTAAACTTCCGCGCGGTTCGATAACCGCAGGGTTATCAGGGGGGGCTTGGGAGCCGGTGGAGCTGCGAGACATCGAGATCTTCCTGGTGCTGGCGGAGGAGCTGCATTTCGGCCGGACCGCACAGCGGCTGCACGTTTCCCAGGCGCGCGTCAGTCAGGCGATCAAGAAGCAGGAGCGGCGCATCGGCGCCGAGCTGTTCACCCGCACCAGCCGCACGGTGCGCCTGACCGAGGTCGGCCGACAGTTCCGCGACGACCTGCAACCGGTCTACGCGGGCCTGCACGATTCCCTGGAGCGGGCCCAGCTGGCGGCCCGCGGCATCACCGCTCAGCTCCGCGTCAGCCTGATGCCCTTCAACGTCGCCGATCTGCACCCCTACTGGAAGGCGTTCCGCGCGCGGTATCCGCACTGGGGACTCCAGATCCGTCAGGCAACCTTCACCGATGTGTTCGGCCAGCTCCGAAGCGGTGCCATGGACGTCCTGGTCGTCTGGCTGCCGGTGGAAGAGCCGGACTTCACCGTCGGGCCGACCCTGTGCACCGACTCCCGGATCCTTGCCGTGGCCGCCGACCACCGGCTCGCGGGACGGGACTCGGTGCCACTGGAGCTGCTCGCCGACTTCCCGCACGGCACTGCCCTCGGCCTGCCGGACTACTGGGAGGACAGCTACCTGCCCTTCCACACCCCACGAGGCCGGCCGATCGAGCGCATCATGTCCGCGGCCTCGGACACCTCCGATGAGCTGATCAGTCACGTCGGCATGGGCGAGATCATCCACACCTTCCCCGGCCATGTCACCAGGTACTGGGGCATGTCGAACATCCGATGGCTTCCCCTCCCCGACATGGCCACCATGAACTTCGCCCTGGTCTGGCGGACCGAAGCCGAGAACGACCTCATCCGCGCGCTGGCCGACACGGTGCGAGACCTCGGCGTGTTCCGGTTCTGACGGCACCTGCGGTGTGAAGCGCCGGGGCGAGAGGCCTGGGCGACGACGAAGGCCCAGGTCTGTGACCCGGACCTTCTTGTCGGAGCGGATGACTACCCGCAGTCGCCCAGGACCGACCCCGAGCCGTCGGGGGTGTGCACATGGCCCACAGCATGAACAGCTCGGACGAGCAGCGCCGTGATCACAGTGCCGGGCGTCGTGACCGAACGCTGCCGCGCGGTGTCGTGGAACGCGGCGGCGGTGGGGGAGGTCATCACTTGATGGCGGTGTCGCCGAGTGTCTCCAGTACCTGGCGGAGGCCCTCGGCGGTCTTGTCGACCAGGTCGCGGTCCACGTCGGCGAGCAGCTGTGCGTAGCTCGCCAGATGGTCGGCGAAGGCGGCCCGGGTGACCTCGTGTCCGTGTTCGGTGAGGCGGATCTTGATGGTGCGCCGGTCGTCGCCATCGCGTACGCGCTCGACCAGGCCCTTGGCCTCCATCTTGTCGATGCGGTTGGTGATCGCACCGGAGGTCACCATGGATGCCTTGAGGAAGGCCCCGGCGGTGAGGGTGTAGGGCGGCCCGGAGCGCTGCAGCGTGGTGAGCACGTCGAACTCGCCGTGCTCCACGCCGTGTGCGGCGGCCGATGCCCTGGCGGACTTGTCGACCACCCGGGCCAGCCGCTGGATCCGCCCGAAGAGCTGCACCGGCCAGAGGTCGTCCACCACGTCGGGGCGTTCCTTGGCCCACTGGCCGATGATCGCGTCCACGGCATCGCTCATGGCCGTCACTCCTCTCAATGGACATCTTCTCAACGTTAAGACACTTGACGTTGAGAGAGTCGAGCTGCTTTTATTTCAACGTTGAGATTATCAAGACTGAACGACAGGAGCATCCCCGATGTCCGAGCTCGCTCTCCACCCCACCGCCCAGGACCTCCTCTTCCGCCAGGCCCGCACCGCCAACACCTTCACCGCCGAGCCGGTGACCGACGAGCAGATGCAGGCGGTCTACGACCTGGTCAAGTACGCCCCGACCGCCTACAACCAGTCGCCGCTGCGGGTGGTCCTGGTCCGCTCCGACGAGGCCCGCGAGCGGCTCGTGGGCCTCATGGACGAGGGGAACCGGCGCAAGGCGGCGGCCGCGCCGCTGATCGCGGTCCTCGCCGCCGACAACGAGTTCCACGAGGAGCTCCCCGCACTGCTCCCGCACTTCCCGCAGGCCAAGGACCTCTTCTTCGCCGACCGCCCGGTCCGCGAGGAGTCCGCGCTGCTCAACGCGACGCTCCAGGCGGCGTACTTCATCCTCGGCGTGCGCGCGGCGGGGCTGGCCGCGGGGCCGATGACCGGCTTCGACTTCCGGGGTGTGCAGAAGGAGTTCCTGGACGACGACCACACGCCTCTGATGGTCGTGAACATAGGCCGCCCCGGTGCGGACGCCTGGTTCCCGCGCTCGCCGCGGCTCGCCTACCACGAGGTCGTCACCACGGTCTGAGCCGCCTGAGCCGCCTGAGCTGCTCGGCCTGCCTGAGCCGTCTTCCCGCCTTCCCCGAGCCCTCCACGCCGTCCCCTCAGCATCCGGAGCCCGCCATGTCCCTGCTCGCCCGAACCCGCCCCCGCCCCGCTGCGCCGGCGACGGCCGCCGCCACTCCGGCTTCGCGCCATGTCCCGTCCGCATGGCTGGCGTTGCTGGCCGCCCCGGTCGCCGCGAGCGCCAACAGCCCGGTCCTGATCCTGCCCGACATGGCCGGCTCGCTCGGCGTCCGTACGGCCACGGCGACCTGGCTCGTCACGGTCTTCGCCTGGGCCATGGCCGTCGGCACCCCCTTGATGGCGGGCCTGCTGCGCCGCCGCGGCCTGGGCAGCACGCTCCGGCTGAGCGCGGCCCTGATCGTGGCCGGCGCCGCGGTCGTCGCCGTGGCGCCCTGGCTGCCGCTGGCCATGGCGGGCAGGGCGGCCCAGGCGGTGGGCGGCGCGGGCCTGGTCACCGCGGCGATGAGCCTGGCGGGTTCGGTACGCCGCATGGGGGTGATCACGGCGGGCTTCGGGGTGCTGGGCGCGGTCGGACCGCTGCTCGGTTCGGCGATCGCCGGCCCGGCCTCCTGGCGGGTGTCCCTCGCCGTCGGGGCGGTCGCCCTCCTGGCCCTGCCGGCGGTCATGCGCCGCGCCGACCTGTCCGCACCCGAGCAGACCACCCCCTTCGACGGCCGGGGCGCCGCCCTGCTGGTCCTGACGGCGACGGCCCTGGTACTCATCCCGCGCTACCCGCTCCCGGCGGTGGTCGCCTCGCTGCTGACGGCCTTGCTGCTGGCCCTGCACATCCGGTCCCATCCCACCGGCTTCGTCCCCGCAGCGCTGCTGCGCACCCGGGCCTTCGCCCTCTCCGCCCTGCTCGCCTGCACCTTCGCGACCTCGTACTTCACGCTGCTCTTCACCATCCCGCAGCTGCTGCGCGACCGCACCGACTGGTCGACCTCCACGATCGGCACCGGCCAACTGGTCGCCCTCCTCACGGGCTCCGTGCTCTCCATGGTGCTGGCCGCGGCCTCGGCCCGGCTGAGCCGCCCGCGGGTCCTGACGATCCTGCTCACGGTCGGAGCGCTGGCCCCGCTCACCGCCGTGCTGACCCCCTGGG
The DNA here is from genome assembly GCF_036203305.1 of Streptomyces sp. NBC_00190. Classification (GTDB taxonomy): domain Bacteria; phylum Actinomycetota; class Actinomycetes; order Streptomycetales; family Streptomycetaceae; genus Streptomyces. Next base: position 4,253,971 of record NZ_CP108131.1, read on the forward strand.
CGCCGCTGCTCCTGCTGGTAGCGACGCTGGCCGTCTTCACGACGAGCGCGGGGCAGGCCACGCTCGCGGTATACGCCACCCAGTCCACTACGCCCACTCAGCGCCCCACGGCGATCGGCCTGTTCAACCTCTGCTATCAGCTGGGCGGCGCCTTCGGCCCGGCGATCGCAGCTCTGATCACGCTGGGCGGCTGACCCGCCGCGTCGCGGTCCCGTCCCACTCCGGTCCCCAGGCCGGGGCGGGCGGGGCAGCGGCGTTACTCCCGGGGGAGTACGGGAGGATCCGTGAAGCCCGGGGGAGTAGGGGCGATCTCCTGCCCGGGCGTGAGGGAACGGCCCTTCGGGGGCGGGACGCTGGAGGTGACCGGGCGGGCCATCGGGGCCACCGGGCTGAGTCCATGCGGAGGGCCCGAGATGGGGCAGACAGGGCAGACGGGGCGAGCAGGCGTATACCGCAGGGTGATTCCGTGGGGTGTGCTGGTGCTGTGGGTGATCGCGCTCGCCGCCGCCGGGTCGTTCGCGGGCAAGCTCGCGGACGTACAGCGTGACCGGACGGCGGACTATCTGCCGTCGGGAGCCGACTCGACGCAGGTGGCCAGGCTCCAGGAGGAGCTGCCCGGCGGCGAGGTGACCGGCGTGCTGCTCGTCTACCACCGCGACGGCGGGCTGACCGCCGCCGACCGGGGCGCCGCCGAACGGCAGGTCGCGGAGGTCACGGTCCCGGCGGGTACGACGGATACCGTCGCCGCCAAGCCCCCCGTGCAGCTCGCCGGGTCGAAGGATCCCCGGGACTTCGGCGCGATCCTCCGCGGACCCGGCATTCCGTCCGGGGACGGCACCACTCTCATGTACGCGGTGTCCACGGCCGCGCCCGGCACGGACGACGCGGCGAAGAAGGCCTTCGTCGAGGGTGTACGGGCCCATGCGCGCGGTACCGACGGGCTGACCGTGTGGGTCGGCGGCGACGGCGCCGTCGAAGTCGACGCCAAGGAGGTGTTCGGCTCCATCGACGGGACGCTGATGCTGGCAACCGGCCTGGTGGTGGCCCTGCTCCTCGTCCTCACCTACCGGAGCCCGGTGCTCTGGCTGGTGCCGCTGGTGGTGGTCGGGGCGGGGGCGGTCTGCGCGCGGGCCGCGGTGTACGGGCTCGCCTCGGGCCTCGGGCTCACCGTGACCAGCCAGAGCGCCGGGATCATGACGGTCCTGGTCTTCGGCGCGGGCACCGACTACGCACTGCTGCTCGTCGCCCGCTACCGCGACGAACTGCGCCGCACGGCCCTTCCGTACGACGCGATGCGCACCGCGCTGCGCGGTTGCGGGCCGGCGCTGCTGGCCTCCTGCGGGACGGTCGTGGCGGGGTTGGCCTGTCTGCTCGCCGCCGACCTCAACAACATCCGCGGCCTCGGCCCGGTCGGCGCGGTGGGCGTACTGTGCGCGCTGATCGCGATGACGACGCTGTTGCCGGCGGTCCTGGTGCTGCTCGGACGGCGCGTGTTCTGGCCGCTGATTCCCGCGTACGGCAGCGAACCCACGCAGCGCCGACTCAACGTCTTTGCCGCGATGGGGAGTTCGGCGGGCAAGCGGCCGGTCGCCGTGCTCGTGACGGGAATCGTCCTGCTCGGCGCGCTGGCGCTCGGTGTGTTCAACCTGCCCGGGGCGCTCAAGAGGGAGGACAGCTTCACCAGCAAGCCCGAGTCGATCGCCGCCATGGGAACGCTGGCCAAGGCCTTCCCGGAGCGCAGCAGCCGGCCCATCGAGGTCATGGCGCCCACCGGAACAGCCGACCGGATCCTCGCCCAAGCCAGGTCCGTCGAAGGCGTCGCGAGCGCCGAGAGGGGCCGCAGCGGCGGCGGCTGGACCGAGATCGCCGTCACCGCCAAGGCCGCGCCCGAGTCCGCGGGGGAGAGCGCCGCCATCGAACGGCTCCGGGCCCGGCTCGACGGCGCGCACGTGGGCGGCGCGAGCGCCCGGCAACTCGACCTGGCCGCCACCAACGCCCACGACCGCCTGACCGTCATCCCCCTCGTCCTCGCCTCGGTGCTGCTCGTCCTCATCCTGTTGCTGCGCAGCCTGGTCGCCCCGCTGCTCCTGGTCGCCGCCGTCGTGCTGGTGTGGGGCGCGGCGCTGGGTATCGGCGGACTGGTCTTCGGCCCGGTGTTCGGCTTCACCGGCGTCGACCCGGGGCTGCTCCTGCTGACGTTCGTCTTCCTGGTCGCCCTCGGCGTCGACTACGGCATCTTCCTGATGCACCGCACCCGCGAGGAGACCCGGGGCGGGGCCGAGCCGAGGCAGGCCGCGCTGACCGCGTTGCGCACCACCGGCGGAGTGATCGCCTCGGCCGGGATCGTCCTTGCGGCGACCTTCGCGGTGCTCGCCTCGCTGCCCCTCGTGATGTTCGTGGAGATGGGCACGGTCGTCGCGGCCGGGGTCGTCCTGGACACCTTCCTCGTCCGCACGTACCTGGTGACGAGCGCCAGCGTGCTGCTCGGCCGCAGGGTGTGGTGGCCGGGCCGGCCTTCCGGTACCCCGACCCCGGTTGCCGGATCCGTGCCGGAACTGGTCGGCGACCGGCGATGAGCAACGATGTCCGGGTGGCAGAAGTGACCGACCCCCCGAGCGCGGCCGAGCGCGTACTGCGCGTACTGCACCAGGACCCCCTGGCGGCCCCGCACCCGACGCGGAACGACGCGGTGATCGCGGCCGGTGTCGCCCTGCTCGGCGGGGCCCTCGCGTACGCCGACACCGCGATGCGACCGGACGCGCTCGGGTGGGTGCTGCTCGCTGGCTCGGCCCTGTTCCTGGTGTGGCGGCGGCGCCACCCGGTCGGGGCGACGATCGCGACCGTCGCCTGCATCGCCCCCTACCAACTGCTCGACAACGCCCACGCCGCCCCCTTGCCGGCCGGAATGCTCGCCCTGTACACCGTGGCCGCCACCGGCACCGTCCGCCGGACGGTGCTGGTCGGCGGGAGCATCGTGGGCTTCGCGGTGAGCGCCATGTCGTCCAACGGCGTCCACCGCGCCCTGGACGTACTGCGCACGTCCGGCTGGCTGGTGGCGGCCCTCGTGCTCGGCGTCGCCGTCCGCAACTACCGCAAGTACCTGGCCGAGGAGCGCGCCCGGGTCGGACAGGCCACCGACCGCAAGATCGCGGAGGAGCGCCTGCGCATCGCCCGCGACCTGCACGACCTGCTGGCCCACAGCATCACGCTGATCGGTGTCCGTACATCGGTCGCCGCCCACGTCCTCACCGTGGACCCGGACCGGCTCGACCGGGCGGCGATCGCCGAGGCGCTGGACTGCATCGCCGACACCTGCCGCGAGGCCCGCGCGGAGCTCCGTACCACCCTGACCGTGCTCCGCGCCGACGAGCACGGGCCGCTGCCGGACCTCGCGGGGCTGCCCGATCTGGTCCGTACGGCCGAGGCGGAACTGACCATGGACACCGGCGGGGTCCATGTCCCGCCGGCCGTGGGTGCCGCCGCCTACCGCATCGTCCAGGAGTCGCTGACCAACGCGGTCCGCCACGCTGGTCCCGCCGCCACAGTCCGGGTCCGTCTGGCGGCGACGGGCGGGGCTCTGCGGCTCACTGTCAGTGACGACGGACGGGGCCCGGGAGCGGGTTCCACCACCCCGGGTTTCGGCATCGTCGGCATGGGCGAGCGGGCCCGCAGCGTCGGCGGCACCGTGCGGACGGGCCCCCGCTCCGGCGGCGGCTTCGAAGTCGCGGCGAGCCTGCCGCTCCCACCCCGTTCCCTGGAGGCATCCCCGTGACCACACCACCGGACGGTCAGGACCGCGTCATCCGGGTGCTGCTCGCCGACGACCAGACGCTCGTACGGGCGGCCTTCGCGATGCTCGTCGAATCGGCTCCCGACATGGCGGTCGTCGGACAGGCCGGCAACGGGCGGGAAGCGGTGGAACTGGCCCACGCCGAGCGGGCCGACGTGGTCGTCATGGACATCAGGATGCCGGGTACCGACGGCATCGAGGCGACCCGGCTGATCGCCTCCGCCGAGGACCTGGCCGGGGTGAAGGTCCTGGTCCTCACGACGTACGACACCGACGAGAACGTTGTCGAAGCGCTGCGGTCCGGGGCCTCCGGCTTCCTCGTGAAGGACACCAGGCCGGCCGAACTTCTGGCCGCCATCCGCACGGTGGCCAGGGGTGAGTCGCTCCTTTCACCGGGCCCGACGGCGCGGCTGATCGCCCGGGTCCTGCGCACCCCGCGCTCTGCCCCGGCCCCCGCAGCCCTCGACCCGCTCTCCGGCCGGGAGCGGGAAGTCCTCACCCTCGTGGCCCGGGGCCTCAACAACACGGAGATCGCCGACGCGCTGGCCCTGAGTCCCCTCACCGCGAAGACCCATGTGAGTCGGATCATGGGCAAGTTGGGGGTACGCGACCGGGCGCAGCTGGTGATCGTGGCGTACGAGTCAGGGCTCGTGGTGCCCGGAGACTGAGAGCCAACGAAGAAGGCCCAGGTCGCTGACCTGGGCCTTCCTATCTGAGCGGATGACGGGAATCGAACCCGCGCTATAAGCCTGGAAACCACCGATCTTGCCCGCAGGATCTGGCCCCCGACCTGCGCAAACGGGCGACAGAGACAACCCTGAGGCTCGCTCTGGCAGTCGCCGTTGACCGCTGTTCCCCGCCCTACCTGGCACGCGTCCGGCACGGCCAACCTTCTGATCGGTAGCTCTGGCCAGATCGGCCAGTGACGGCCATTCCGGCCGCTATCAGGCCCCGGAGGGACGCTACCGGACGCGGGCGATTGCCGGGGTTGCGGTACATGGCTGCTGTACCGCAACGCTGCCGACAACCGCTTCATACGTACCGCAGCAGCCCTTGTGTCGCCGCCTTGGGAGTGTCGCACCTGGAGTGTCAGCCAGTCCGGGGTAGACGTCTGAGGATGAACAATCCCGACACCTCCGGTGAAGCCTCGCCGTCCATGACCGACTACGAGGCGGTCTTTCGCGCGTTCCCGGGGCCTGCGCTGCTTCTCACCCCTGACCTGGTCATGATGGACGCCAATGACGAATTCCTGGACCGGTCCGGTCGCGGGCGTAGGGACCTAGTGGGCCGTTCTGTATTTGAGGTGTTCCCTGTGGACTCCTCAGATTCGGAGGCACCAGGCAGCCAGCTGCGCGCATCGATTGACCGGGTGCTGGCCACAGGGCGGCAGGACGCCATGCCGTTGCACCGGTACGACTTGGAAACGCCGGGGCGGTCAGGGGTGTTGGAGAAGCGGTACTGGAGTCCGGTCAATGCGCCGGTTCTCGGCCCGAACGGCCAGGTGGCCCTGATCATTTCCCGGGCGGAAGAGGTCACCGAGCTGGTCCGCATCCGTGCCGCCTTGCAGGTAGCCGGTGAGGCGCTCCGTGATGAGGAGACGACGACGGCCGGGCTGCTCGCGCGGTCCGAGGATCTAAAGGAACTCAACGAACGGCTACGCCTCGCCCATTCACGCGACCGTGAGATCGCCATCAGCCTGCAGCGCGCCATGCTGCCGGCCATCCCTGCGGGATTCGGCAATGTGGCGGTGCGCTACCGCCCCGCCTCCAGTTCACTCAACGTCTGTGGCGATTGGTATGACGTCCTCGACCTCGGGCGAGACCGCCTCGCCGTCGCTGTCGGCGACGTGGTCGGCCACGGCCTGGAAGCCGCAGGGGTCATGGGCCAGCTCCGCAGTGCCCTCAGCGCCGCCATCCGCGCAACCGGTGAGCCAGCCGCCGCCCTCAAGACACTCGCCATGCAGGCCTTCACGATCGAGGGCGCACTCGCCGCCACGGCCCTCCAAACAATCATCGACCGAGCCAGCCGCACCATCACGTACAGCCGAGCGGGACACCTGCCCCCCTTGCTGCTCCACCCGGAGGGCTGCATTGCCGAAGCCCTGGACGAAGTTGTGGACCCTCCCCTTGCGACGTGGGAACTCGACGCGGTCAGAAGCCAGGCATCGCTCTCCTACGAGCCCGGAGCAACCCTCGTGCTCTACACCGACGGACTTATCGAACGCCGCGGCGAAGACATCGACACCGGACTCGAGCGCCTCATGGACAGCCTCATGCGCCATTGCGACCTTGGCGCCGAAGAGCTCGCCAGCGCCCTGCTCGCCGACGTGCGTCCCACCGGCGACGGCCCGGACGACGACACCGCCCTGGTCGTCGTACGGCTATGAATGAACAGTCCGCACGGCACGGGCCCCGACTGCTGGTAGATAATCGCTGCTCGCCAGGTCCGTGTTCTCCCACCAGCCTCCCTCGCCGACGGCTACGCAGCCGCAGCACCCCACGGGGGCGGAGCGAGCCGAAGGCGGGAGCGTCGCCCCGAGCGGAGCCGGGAAGCCCGCCCGGCGGAGCGGAGCGCAGCCGGGTGCTTGATGAAGTAGGGAAACTCTCACTGCACGGGGAGCAGCTGGCGCCCGTCATGGCTCCGCACGTGAGGCCCGTCCCCGTCCAGGGCGTCCAGCAGTCTGATCCCATGGACATGGGACATCCGCTCGGACACTTCTGCGGGCGTGAGCCACTGGACTGCCGTGGTTTCGTCGGACGTGCGCTCGGTACCGCTGGAAGGCTTGCACCTGAACACCAGGGCCACGACGCCGACAACGACGTTCTTGTAGACCCCGGTCAGCTCGTCGACCTCGGCGTGGACCTGCGCGGCCTCGAGTCCTGAAGCCGGATCTGCGGGTCACGTCCCCCCACGCGGGCCATCGTCTCCGCAACCAGCGGGCCGACCAAATGGGGTGGCAGCTCGTGCGCCCCGTCCAGGAGCACCCCGAGCAGTTCCTCCCCCGGGTCCGCGCGGCCTCCGACGGTCATCCTGTTGCCTCCAACCAGGCGGCGGGCCGGCGCCCGCCCTCAACGGCACTGCCGGGGCGCGCGGTCGCTGCCGCGCGCGCCCCGGCTGATGATGGGAGTACGGCAAAACACGCGGAGCTGACCATGACGGGGTGGCATGTCAGGGACTACACCCAGGACGATCTCGAAGCGGTGCTCCGAGTCGACGCGGAGAGCGGCACGGCCGAAGAGTCACCGCTCTTTCCGCTCTCGGACGCCGTGGCGGCCCTCCAGGCCCTCCACCCGGCGGTGGTGGCCACCGCCGACGAGGAGGTGGTCGGCGCCGCGGTGAGCAGGGTGGACGGTGACCGGGCGTGGATCCTGCGCATCAGCATGGCGCCCGCCTGGCGGCACCAGGGGCTGGGCAGCGCCCTGATCACGGCCTTGGAGCACCGGCTGTTCACCGCTGGCGTCCGAACGGTGCATGCGGTCCTGCCCGACGGCGAGACCGGTGCCACCGCCCTGCACAACTGCGGCTTCGGCGCCCGTCCGGGCCTGGTCTTCTTCGAGAAGCGCGGGCGCGTGACCCCGCAGGCGGTCAGCATGCTCGCGTCGCTGGGAGCGGAGCTACCGCCCGGGGGACTGTGGCAGAAGGTCGCGGGCATGCAGAAGGAGAAGGAGCTCATCGAGCGGCGCCTGGTCCTGCCACTGGCCCATCCCGAAATGGCCGCCCAGCACGGCGTGGAGCTGCCGCGGGCCGTGATGCTGTTCGGGCCGCCCGGAACCGGCAAGAGCACGTTCGCGCACGCCATCGCCAGCCGCCTGCAATGGCCCTTCCTCGAACTGTTCCCCGCCCGGCTGGCAGCCGAATACGGACTGGCCAGCGGGCTGAACCGGCGCTTCGACGAGATCGCCGCGCTCGACCACGTCCTGGTCTTCATCGACGAGGTCGAGGAGATCGCCGGGACCCGGAGCGGCGCGGACGCAACCGCCGTCGGCGTCGTCAACGAACTGCTCAAGGCGATCGTCCGGTTCCGGGGCCAGGACGGGCGGCTGCTCGTCTGCGCCACGAACGACGTGACCACGCTCGACTCCGCGTTCCTGCGGCACGGCCGTTTCGACTACGTACTGCCGATCGGCCCGCCCGACGACCGCGCGAGGACCGCGCTGTGGGAGAGCTACCTGGCCCGGGCGGGCGCGCAGGCCGACAGCACGGCGCTGGCGATCGCCAGCGAGGGGTTCACCCCCGCCGACATCGCCCATGTGGCGCGCACCGTCTCCCAAGTCCAGTTCGAGCGCACCTTCGACACCGGAGCCCGGGCCCGCCCCACCACCGAGGACTACCTGCGCACGATCGGCGAAACCAGGCCCACGGTCAGCGCGGCCATGGCACAGGAGTTCGCCGAGCAGACCGAGAAGTTCGCCCGCATCTAGGCCGTCTCTCCCGGATCAGGGCGGGCCCGTGGCCGTCCCTTCCTCCTCTGCCTCCATGCGCCGGATTCCCTCGTGGGTGAGGGTGACCATCGCCGGGGTGTTGCCGGGTTCCCAGTCGACGGTGATCAGCCCTTCGCCCGCCAGGTAGGTGCAGGCGGCGGCCAGGTCCTGTTCCGGAACGTGGAGGTCGCGCCGCAGCTGTGCTCCGGTGATGCCGAGGAGGCGGTTGCCCTCGACGGCTTCGTACAGGACCCGGAGCACCTGGTCGCGGTAGGTCTTGCGTTCGCGCAGTGTGGCCATGACCGCGTCCTTTCGTGTGGGGTGGACGAGTGGGGCGGGCTCCGGGCCGGTCGGGGATGCTCAGATCTCGTCGGAGTGCGCGCCGGTGCCGGCCGGGGTCCTGCTGGCGGCCAGCCACGAGCGGGCGGGCCCCGAGGGTGTCGCCGTGTCTACGGTGAGGTGGAGGCGGGTGTTGCCGTCGAGGGCGGGGTAGCTGCGCTGTTCCGCGCCTGCGAAACAGCGGCGGAGCGCCTCCGCGACCGCCCGGGCGGCTTCCGGAGTGTGCGCGATGATCCGGACCTCGGCGTGCCCGAGCGAGGGCAGTGTCTGGGTCTCGATGTACTTCACGTGGGCGTGTTCCCTTTCGGAGTGGGCGAGAAGTCGGCGGGTCGGGGCACCGAGGCACCCCGACCGCTGCCCCCGGTCGGAGGAAGGCTGTTCCTCACCGGTCGGCACCCGTGTGGTGGGCTCGACGACCGGTGTCGTCCGGCAGGCCGGGAGGCCTCGGCAGGGGGTCACTGAACCGGTAGGCCTCGATCCGCGCGTCGTGCTGAGCGTTCAGCAGGTGGATCCAGCCCATTCCGATGCCGATCATGAGGATGATCACCGCGATGAGGACGATGGTCTCCACGGAGCTCACCTCCAGCCGTTTCCGGGCAGCGGCAGGGCGGTTCGGCCCATCGGCTCCCCGAAGGGGGACATGCAGGCCCCGCCCTCGTCCTCCCAGGTGGCTTCCCGGCGGCGGGCGTCGCGGATGCCGCGCCCAATGACGGTTTCGTTGGCCATCAGGACGTCTGCGGCCAGGACGCTGCCCGGGATCGCGGCGGCGGCCATCAGCCGGGCCGCGGCCGCGGGCTCGGTCTCGGGCGGGATCACCAGGAGGTCCCAGCGGCCGACGGTGTAGGAGAGCAGGATCAGCTTGTCGGGGTCCTGTTCGGTGAACCAGCCCACGTGCAGCACGTGCCCGGCCACGGCAACCGTGCGCGGGACGACCGGCCAGCGGCTGGGGTTCACGCTGACGCGGGTGATGCGCCCCCAGGTCTCGTCCAGCGCGGCGGCGAGAGCGGGGAGCTCGGCTTCGAGGTCACGAGAGTACGGCCACCAGGCGCCGTCCAGCCGGCCTGCCAGAGCGGACTTCGGCGTACGGGACAGACGGGCCGGGCGCAGGACAACAGCCGGCTGCGCAGGGTCGAGGGTCGTGGTCATGTCGCGGACCCGTCCCCGGACCGTTCGTGAACGGCCCGGTGCAGTGATCGCCGGAAACGACGTCCGCGTGGGAGCGGGTGTGCGAAATACTCCCGGTCTCTTCACCGTACTCCGGTTCGCGATCCAGGAAGCCGCTTCTGACCAGGTATTTTCCGGCGCAGACGGCGAGAGCGGCGCAGTCGGTTCCCCTCGCCGCACCGTGAGGGTGGGCGGAGTACCGTGAAACGACGGAGACGTTCCCCAGCTCAACAGCCTTTTCGACGCCGCTGCCGGCCGTTGAACGGGGTGCCGCCGCACCGCGAGACAGGCGGAATCACCATGGCCGCATCCGACAACCCCGCCCCTTTGAAACTCCTCCCGGACGCGATCCACCAAGCGGTCAAGCGTGGCGCCGCCCTGCTCCGGCTGGAAACCACACAATCCCGCCAAGGGCTCCTGGACGGCGCCTGGTGGCCGCGCTCCAGGGACGTCACGATCGAGCTGCCCGCACTGATCACGGCACTGACCTCGCACCTCGGGCCCATCACGCGGGTTGGCCTGGACACCTCCGCCTGGCAGGACGTCCCGACCCGTCTGGTCATCGACGGCCAGGTCGTACACCTGGACGCCGACCCCGTCGGCGACGACACCGTCCTCGTCACTCGCGGCCACAACGACCACTTCGCCCTGCTGGTGGTCCCCCCGGACACCACCGCCGACGCCGCCCGCGAAGCGATGGCCCGCGCCGTCCGCGCCGACAACATCACGCAGGCCACTCAGATCCTCATCGCCACCACACCCGAACCTGAGGAGCCCGCCGCCGAGGCGGCGGGCTGACCCCGAATCCTCAGTGGCCGAGTGGCCGAGTGGCCGAGGGGTGCGCCGGTCAGAGCCCCTCGTCGTGCAGGTCCTCCTCGCGCAGAAGATCGTCCTCGCCGCGGCGTGAGGTCTCCTTCTGACCGGGCTTGTGTCCCTTCTCGCGGGAGGACTTGCCGGGCTGGGGCTGCGCAGGGTCTCCGGGGCGACGGTGTTCCTGCGCCTCGCGCCCCTTGCCCGGCTCCTGGCGCTTGTCCTGCCTACCGTCCATGACGGCGACTCCTCTGGATGCGTGGGGTACGGATTCCTCTCCGATCACGCTGACACGTGCCGCGACGGTCTGCATCATGTCGACTGCGAAGCGAGGCACACGGATGACGCCCTTCCCCGGTGCGGCAGCGCCGGAAGGACGGCCTCCACCCAGTCCGGCGCGACGCTCAAGAACACGATGGTCCGCGTCGGCCAGTCCTCGGAGAAGGCCGCAATGATCTACCAGCACTCCGACGAGGAGCGTCAGCAGGAGGTCGCCGGGGGCATCGACGCCAGAGTGCGCGCCGCCCGCGACAAGGGGTTGGTGAAGAGGCAAGCGAGGGGTGCCTGACGACGGGTGGGTGGGGAGGGCTGCGCGCCTCCCTCGCCCACCGACTCTGAGATTGGCTGCGTGTGCCGTTCGGCCGGGTCCGGCGGCCGGGGTACGGCACACACGGCCTCGGTCGCTCCCGCTATGAAACGCCCCGGCCCACGGCATCCTTGGCTCGCAGGCGCAGTCGTCACACTGCGGCTGGTGGATTGGGTGTTTCGGCGGTGCGGCGGTATTCGGCGTTGATGCGCTGGGCTTCCGCGAGCTGGTCTTCGAGGATGACGATGCGGCAGGCGGCCTCGATGGGGGTGCCCTGGTCGACGAGCTCCCGCGCGCGGGCGGCGATGCGCAGCTGGTAACGGGAGTAGCGGCGGTGTCCGCCCTCTGAGCGGAGCGGGGTGATGAGGCGGGCTTCTCCGATGGCGCGGAGGAAGCTCTGGGTGGTGCCGAGCATGGCTGCGGCCCGGCCCATGGTGTAAGCGGGGTAGTCGTCGTCGTCGAGACGATCGTCGAACGAGTCGTGTGCTGTCATTTGCACCTCTCTCTGTGGAACGCGTGGAGGGGCCCTGGTGCCGTACGGCACCAGGGCCCCGAAGGAACTGCTACACCATCTGCCGACCCTAGTACTCCGTCGGCCTTCTGTTTCCGCGGACCTGACCTGCACTCGGCCGGGGGCGCGGGGATCGCGGTTGCTTGACCGGAGACCACCTCACTATCGATGTCCTGCGGTACCCGGGCTCAGCCTTTCGGCCCGGGCGATCCTGATGGCGGTCAACTCCTCCGTTCTTCCCTCTGGACCGATCACTTGCCAAACGGGGGACTGCGTACTGCTGTTGATGCGAACTGCTCAGTGGCCTGCGGTAGCGCCACTCTCCGGCAGCCAGCCCCGTCGCCCATCCTGCGTCTGCTCTGGCTTAGAACCCCACTGCCGAACTTCCCGGTACGCGCGCCCGCAGCCGACGCCTTTACCGAGGTACCGCTCACTGACTGCACTGCTGGTACTGCGAACTGCACTTACTGAACTGCCACTGCGTTAACTGCGGTACTGCTCGTGGCAGCCCCTGATCACTGCGGGCCGCCCGGTCCGGTCGTCAGTCCCGTCGCCGTCCTGCAACAACCCTGGCTTCGGAACTCCACCACCGCACCGCCCTGCGCATTGCGTGTACTGATGCCCGGCAGTTCGTCTCTCCGGGCCTTGCTCGATCTCGGCTACGAGAGAAACCATAACCACACCGCAATCGAATGTCTACTGTGGCCATCACAGATTTTCGCGTGTTCGACGAGGAGGTAATCGGGGGTCGAACGCAACCCTGTATCCGCGCGCTGGGCAGCCAGAACGGGGTGGGGCGGGATCAGGCGGCGGGCTGGGGCTGCCGCAGTTCTGCCTGGCCGAAGAGGAGTGCGTAGCCGCCGGGAAGCTGGTGGAGGATTCGGGCGAGGAGGTCGGGGCCTGCGAGCCGGGAGACGACGGCGAGTACGGCGCCGGTGTCCCAGCGCGCGGTGGCCGGGGTGCCCCCGGTGCGGGCGGCCAGCTCTTTGACGAAGCCCCAGCCGGTGAGTTGTTCGGTGTCGGGGATCTGGGCGGTCAGGGTGAGGGCGGCCTCGACGGGCAGGCACTGCGCGAGATCGACACGCTCGTCTCCGGTGATCTGCCGGCCGAGGGCGGCGAGGACAGCGCGGACGGCTTCCTCGGCGCGTTCGCGGGTGGGATAGGCGCCTTCGTAGCGCACGCGTTCCAGCATCTGGTCGAACGTCATGGCCGCGAGGGACGGGTTCGCTCGAGGCTGGTCGTACATGGTGCTGCAGCTGCCTTTCTCTTCGAGGGGTTCGGGTTACGGACGGTGGCGGCGGGCAGTCAGGTGGGCTGGGGGTGGCCGAAGAGGAGGTCGTAGCCGGGCGGGAGCTGCAGCAGGACCTCGCGCATGAGGACGTCTCCCGCCGCGGCGGCCACGGTGGAGAGGACCGCGCCGATGTCCCACAGGGCCGTCTTCTCGGTGGCGCCTTCGATCCAGGCCGCAGCCGCGCGGATGAAGCGTTCAGGTGAGAGCGGTTCGGCGGCCTGCAGGGGGTTGAGGAGGATCAGGGCGTACGTCTCGGGGAGCCGGGCGGCGAGCTCGGCCCGCACGGTGCCGACCAGGTGTGCGCCCAGCAGGGCCAGGACGACGCGGGCCGCCCGTTCGGCCTCCTCCCGAGTCTGATACTCACCGCGTTCCTGGACGTGGTCCAGGAACGCCTCCCGGCGCATCGTCATCACGTCACCTCCGGATAGGGGTGAAGGGGCGAGGGGGTGCGGAGGACGGGGTGCCGGAGGGGGAATCGGTTCCCCGTCCTCCGCCGCTGGTGCCGGGCTGTCAGCCGGAGATCTGCTTGCGGCCGGACTCGCCGCCGATGCTGATCTTCCGCGGCTTGGCGCGCTCGGCGATCGGGATCCGCAGGGTCAGGACACCCGCGTCGTACTCGGCTTCGATGCGCTCGGTGTCGAGGGTGTCGGCCAGCATGACCTGGCGGGAGAAGACGCCGAGGGGCCGCTCGGAGAGCTCCATCTGCACGCCGTCGGACTTCTCCGCGGGCCGACGCTCGGCCTTCACCGTCAGCATGTTCCGCTCGACGTCGATGTCGATCGCCTCCGTGCTCACGCCGGGGAGGTCGAAGGCGATCACGTACACGTCGCCTTGGCGGTAGGCGTCCATCGGCATCACGGACGGCTTCGACCACGTGCCCGACGCACCCGAAAGCTGCTGAACGATCCGGTCCATCTCGCGGAACGGGTCAGTGCGCATCAACATCGCGAAACACCTCCAGTTGGTTCAGGCAGAAACTGCCAATGCGCTTCAACGTGCTCCCGTTGTAACATGTCATTGAAACGATGACAAGCAAGGAGTCATCTGGAGGATGACAGAGTCACGGAGAACGCAATGAACGAGGCCGCCGAGCCGATCACACCAGTCCCTTTCCTGGCTGCCGCCGCGGCGCTGGAGGCCATCAACCAGGCCGTCAAGGACGCGCAGCAACCCTCCGCGAGAACCCCGACGGCCGAAGCGGCGCCCGCGGCGGACTCTGGCCCGCACCCGGCTCTGGCCGCGCTGCTGATGCTGCGCGAGGTCCGTGAGCAGCTCGCGGGCTGGGAGAGCGGCCTGATCGAAACCGCCCGCGGTAGGGGCGCGAGCTGGGCCGACCTCGCAGGCCCCCTCGGGGTCGCCAGCCGGCAGGCCGCCGAACGCCGCTACCTGCGCCTGCGCCCCGGCACCGCCGGAAGCACGGGCGAGGAACGCGTCCAGGCCACCCGTGACACCCGCGCCGCCGACCGCACCGTTACCGCCTGGGCCCGCGACAACGCGGCCGACCTGCGCCGACTCGCCGGGCAGGTCACCGCGCTCACCGGCCTCCCCGCCAACGCCCAGGACGCCATCGGCGACTTGAACCTGGCCCTCGCCGACAACGACGCTGCCCGTCTCGTTCGCCCCCTGACCGCCACCCGGGCCCATCTGCGGCCCGAGGACGCCGAGCTCGCCGAACGTATTGACGCCTTGACCCAGCACACGAACCAGCTCCGCCAGGACACCCACGACCAGCGCAGCACGTGACACGTAACCCGCGAACTATCGACTGGCCAACGGGCGTCGGGAGGGCCACGCCCGTAGATGCAAGGAGTGATCACCATGGTCGAACACCCGCCCCGGACGGCCGGCGGTAGCGACGTCGCCGTAGAGGTCCTGGACCACACCGTCGCGGTCAGGCTCACCGGCGAGATCGACCTCGAGACGGCGCACTCCCTGCACTTCGCCCTCTCCGAAGCTCTCGCTTACGCGTCACCGGCCAAGCCGGTGGCGGTCGACTGCAGCCGCCTCACCTTCTGCGACTCCTCGGCACTCAACGCACTCCTCGCCGCACGACGCGCAGCGCAAGAGACCGGCGCCGTCATCCGCTTGGCCGCCCCCAACCCCCAGCTCCGGCGCCTCCTGGAGATCACCGGCACCCTGGCTCTCTTCCCCGTGGACCAGGACCCGCCGCCGGCCGGCCGCGTTCCCGGGCGGCGCCCGGATGGACCCTCGCAGTAGGCGCCGACTGCCGATTCCGATCCCAGCCAGGACAAGTGGCTGACCCCGGGTGTGAAAGGCATTAGAGGGCATCTCCGACCCGATGGCAGGGGCGGCAAGGCTCGGGGGTGGCGTTCTCGCGGACGGCCCGGCGCGTCGGCCGAAGGTCGCCGTCGGGGGCTGTGCGACGACGGCAGTGCTGGGCGCGGCCACCGCCGGCGCGACAGCGGTATGGCAGGTGGGCCTGCTGCGCGCCGCCGCCTGGATCGCGCGCGGTCTGCGTGTTCCCGACCGGAACGCGCTCCTGGCGGACATAGTCCCCGCCAAGGCGTACGGACAGGCCTATGGCTTCGAGCGGATGATGGACAACCTCGGCGCCACCTTCGGACCGCTCCTCGCCCTCGGCCTGGTGGCCTGGCTCGGCGTCCCATGGGCCATCGGCCTCTCCGTTCGGCAAACTGCTGGGAGCGGTTGCTGCGTTCGAGGTCGGCAACGTCGCCGCGCCCCTGCTGATCCTGCGCGCCTCGGACTTGCTGGCCCAGGAACACGGCACGAAGACGGCGACGACGATCGCACTTGGCCTTTACACCGCCTACAACGTCGCGGCCACGATCGCCTCCGTGCCCGCTGGCCGGTTCTCGGACCGGCTCGGCACCCGAGGCCCAGCCGTCGTCCTCGCCGGCGTAGGCATCGGAGCGGTCGAGACCGCCGAGCACTCCGCCGTCGCGGCTCTCGCCCCGAAGGGCCTGCGAGGCTCCGCCTTCGGCATGCTCGCCACCGTCCAGTCGCTCGGCAACCTCGCCGCCTCCACGATCGCCGGCCTCCTGTGGACTCTCGTCTCCCCGACCGCCGCCTTCGCTTACCTCACCGCCTGGATGGGCGTCGCCCTCATTGGTCTGCTTTGGTCCGCCCGGCGTGCGCGCGGGTAGATGCCGCCTGAGTGGACACCGTCCGTCAACTGCCTCTTTGGGAGCGCGAATTCGCACCCGGTGTCGCCGATTATGGCGCAGGTCACAGGAAATGCGTCTCGTGATATGAGGCGCCACAGCGTCGGGGTGGTGCAAGTGGTGCACGGAACGCCCCCGGCCAGGGCGTTTCAGCGACTTGGGGCACGCGGAGGGCGCGGCGAGGGCTGAGAGGTATAGACAACGAAGAAGGCCCAGGTCGCTGACCTGGGCCTTCTTGCAAGAGCGGATGACGGGAATCGAACCCGCGCATAAGCTTGGGAATCACCCGGCACTCAAGGGCCTGCATGGCCTCTGACCTGCTGAGATGATTTTCTGGAGCAGCGTGGGAGCGGACCCGTCAGGCCCTCTGTTGACCGCTGTCTACCGCCTCTACTGGCACGTTGTGGCACGGCCGGCGGCTTCGCACGGCTCCTGACTGCCGTGAGGTGACCCCTGGGAGCCCGGCGCCCGTGCGCTTCAGGGTTCAACTCCCACCCATTTCCATGGTGCCTCGCTCCTCTCGGCCCGGTCCTCCAGCGAGAGAGTCCATAGCGTCAAGTCATGGTGACGGTTTATGCTCGGATCGTGCGAGCCGCGAGTGAACCCCTGACCGACGACGAGAAGACCGACCTGGACGAAGCCCTCAAGGCCGTCCGCCGGGCCGAGCAGGCCCTTGCCCGGGCGCAGGCGCACCTCAATCGCACGGTGGGCCGGATCGGCTCCGCCGACCGCTACGGGCAGAAAGCTGCGGCAGGCCGCCGCGTCGGCTGGTCCCGCCAGCACGTCACCACCCTTGCCAACGCCTACCGTGCGGGCGAACTTGACCAGGAGGAGAGGGCCGAAGCCGCATGAGCACCGCGCCCCAGTCGTCCGCTATCCCGCAGCCGCCCGCCCAGCCCGAGGCGATTCGCGCCGCCCTCGCCCAGGTGGCCCCGCAGTTGCTCGCCGACTTCGACCGCGACCGCGCGGCCAGCACCGCCCGCGCGCGCGCCGAGGTTTCCGCCATTCCCCTCCGCACCTTCACGGAGGCGTGGGCCGTTGAGGTGGCCATTGCCCGACACCCGGAAACCGCCACCCGGCTCCACGCGCTTGAGGCCCGCGCCGGGGAGGTCACCGACCTCGGCGATGCCCGGGACATTGCCGCCGAGATCAGCCGCATCCGCAACGCCGCCGCCGCCGAGGCGGGCCTCCGTACCGCGGGCGAGGCTTCCCGGTGACCGACGACCGTTGGGTGTGGGAGTACGCCTTCCACGCAGAGGACGAGGAGGGCTACCCGAAAGTTGTGCGCGACGAAGTGAAGGCTGTCGCCGATCAAATCGTCGAGCTGGCCAACCTCGGCGTCGACCCGTCCGAACTCGGCGACCCCACCCCCGGTACGGCTCGCCGTCACATGCTTCTCTCCGGCGGGTGGTTCGAGACCCAGGCGCTCCCGCGGACGAGGCCACGCCTCCTGGCCGTGGTCCTGGTCGTACCGCCGCCGCACCTGCTCTGACACGAGAAGGGGCAGGTGGTGCGGCGGTGGTGGGCGGCGCCAGGAAGGGCAGAGCGGATGACGGGAATCGAACCCGCGCCATAAGCTTGGGAATCACTCGGCACTTGGGCGTGCGTATGCCCTCTGACCTGCCGGAATGTCCGCCAGCTGAACCTGTTCCGGCTGCTTCTGGGAACCCCGTGGTGACCGCTCTTCACCGCCCCTACTGGCACGTTGTGGCACGGAGCGGGCGCCGCCGACGCCGTTTCTCCCTGCCGTAGCCCTATGCGCCGCCGACCGCAGCAGGGTCGAGGGAGTCGACGTCTTCCATGAAGGACAGCATCCGGGCATTGACCACGTCGGGGTGGTCGATCTGCGGGCCGTGCCCCGTCGCGGTGATGATCTCGGCGCGGGCTCCGGGAACAAGGCGCGGAACGCGTTCCAGCTGCCGCTTGGGGTGTACGAGCAGGCTGTGCTTGCCCATGATGACGTAGAGCGGGGTCCGGATGGATCGCAGCGCATCCTCGGCCAGCGGCAGCGGTGCGGGGCGGCGGATCCGGTACGCACGGGCGCCGAGCTGGATCCATTTGCGCATCTCGGGGACGGCTATGACCGGCTGGTCCAGCCACTTGGCGAGCCGGGGGCGCAGCGCCTTGGGGGCGAAGGTGGCGAACAGGCTCACGAAGACCCAGGCGAAGAAGCGCAGGCCGACCTTCTCCAGGCCGCCGGGGTCGAGGGCGGTGACCGAGGCGAGCCGTCCGGGCCGTCGGTGGGTTTGGTTGAGCACGAGCCAGCCGCCGTAGGAGGAGCCGACGAGGTGGACCCGGTCGAGGCCGAGAGCGTCGAGGGCCTCGTCCATCCACTGTGCGGCGCGCTCGGGCTGCCACATGGGCTCGCGGTGGACGCTGCGGTTGGCGTCGCCGGGGGTGTCGAGGGCGTAGACGGGGCGGTCGAGGCTGAGCCCGGGGGTGTTGGGGTACCACATCGCCGAGCTGTAGCCGGCGCCGTGGATCAGGACGATCGGCGTACGGGACTCGGCGGCGGGGTCCGAGGGCCCGTACCGGTAGACGTGGGTGGTGCCGAAGCTCGTCTCCACGTCCGTCTCGGAGTGGGCGGGTGCCCCCATCGCGTAGAGGACGTCGGCGGCGGCGAAGTAGCGGTCGCGCAGGGCGTCGTTGACGTAGCGACCGACGTCGCGGCGTACGCGGGCGGTGTTCTCGGGCACGGCGGCACCTCCGGTGAAGATCCATTCTTCGTGGTACGACCGTACCATCAATGTGGTACATCGGTATCATGAAGGGGTTCGGGTAGCGGAGCGCGAACCCACTATCGACGGGCGGGGACACGGGAACATGCCGAAGCGTGTGGATCACGAGGAGCGGCGCGCCCAGATCGCCGAGGCGCTCATCCGGGTCGCGGGGCGGCGGGGGCTGCATGCCGTCGGCATGCGTGACGTGGCCGCAGAGGCCGGTGTGTCGCTCCGGCTGGTGCAGTACTACTTCGAGACCAAGGAGAAGCTGCTCTTCTGCGGCCTCCGGCACCTGACCGACCGCTTCGCCGCGAGGGTGTGTGCCCGCTTGGCCGCTGCCGGCCCGGAGCCGGGCCCGCGCGCCACGGTGGAGGCGCTGCTGCTGGCCTCGCTGCCGACCGACGAGGAGAGCCGCACGTTCCACCTGCTGTACAGCTCCTACGCGATCCTGTCGGTGACCGACGAGGCGCTGGCCGCCCAGCCCTTCATCGACAACCCCGACGCCGCGGAGAGCGCCGTGACCGGCCTGCTCGAACAGGCCCAGGCGTCAGGTCTGGCCGATCCCGGCATCGACGCGCGCACGGAGGCGATCAGCCTGCTCGCGATGGCGGCGACCATGGGCACCAGCATCCTCGTGGGCCAGCGGAGTCCGGAGTCGGCGATCGCCGTGCTCCGCCACCACCTGGACCGGATCTTCACGGCTGTCAGGACGTCCGAGCGGGGAGCGGGATCAAACTGATGTGTCACGAAGCACCATGGAGGGTTTCAGCGCGTTCATGGCGACAGAGGACGCATTCGATCCGGAGGCGATGCTGAGCCTCTACGACTCGGTCGGATGGGAGGACCACGAGTCGACACCCGAGGACAAGCGCAACCACGCGTTCTACCGAAGCCTGGGTTTCTGTCCTACGAGGAGAAGGAGATGGCGGGCTTCGGACTGCCCAGGAACCGCCCCGACCTGCGCAACGCGGCGCCCTGACCGGATCCGACGCGGATCCCCACGTCAGCTGAGCACCAACTGCGGGCCATGCGGGGGCCCATGTGGTGCACAGGTGGTGTGAGGCTCGGATCTGGATCGGGCAACAAACAAGCCCCAGGTCGTTGACCTGGGGCTTTGTTATGGAGCGGATGACGGGAATCGAACCCGCGCTATAAGCTTGGGAAGCTCATGTTCTACCATTAAACTACATCCGCATACGTTCCAGTTGCCCGGATCTGTATCGTCACCCACTCTACCCCATGATCGACCCCCGGTGAATCGACCGCGGGGTCGTTGTCGTGTGTGGCGTGCACCGAGGCGTGTGGGTGCGGGAGTTGGGGCGTACCGTGTGTGCGGAGCGGCGGCTGGAGTGGGTCCTGATCATCCCCTAATGTGGCGATTCATCGCAGTACGGCTCGTTGGGGAAAGGGACTCGATGGAGCACACCGTCGTCCGTTGTGCCGAAGGGCACGTTTTCAGTACCGCCTCCTTCCCGCTGCAGCACCTCGGTGCCGGCCGGATCGGGCCCGGACGGTTGCTGCGGTGTCCGCGCTGCGCGCGGCTGAGGCAGGCCGTGCCCGTGGGGCCGGCCGTCAAGCGATAGCGGACGGGCGCGCGGGCCGCCGCTCTCGATTGGGGGTGGCCCGCGCGCACTGCGTATCCTCGGGACGTGCTTCTCTCTGACAAAGACATCCGGGCCGAGATCGACAGCGGACGGGTTCGCATCGACCCGTTCGAGGAATCGATGGTGCAGCCCTCCAGCATCGATGTACGTCTCGACCGGTTCTTCCGGGTGTTCGAGAATCACCGCTACGCGCACATCGACCCCGCCGTCGAGCAGACCGACCTGACCAGGATGGTCGAGCCGGAGGGCGACGAGGCGTTCATTCTGCATCCGGGTGAGTTCGTGCTCGCCTCGACGTACGAGGTCATCTCGCTGCCGGACGACATCGCCTCCAGACTGGAGGGGAAGTCCAGCCTGGGCCGCCTCGGCCTGGTGACGCATTCGACCGCCGGGTTCATCGACCCCGGGTTCTCGGGCCACGTGACCCTGGAGCTGTCGAACCTCGCCACCCTGCCGATCAAGCTCTGGCCGGGCATGAAGATCGGGCAGCTGTGCATGTTCCGGCTCAGCTCGCCCGCCGAGTTCCCGTACGGCAGTGAGCGCTACGGATCCCGGTACCAGGGGCAGCGCGGGCCGACCGCCTCGCGCTCCTTCCAGAGTTTCCACCGCACCCAGGTGAGGCACGAGGCATGAGTGACGGAGTACGCGAGAACCTCGACTACGAGGGATTCGGGCGGGCTGTGCGGGAGCTCGCGCAGACCATCGCAGACGACGGCTTCGAGCCCGACATCATCCTGAGCATCGCCCGGGGCGGGGTGTTCGTCGCCGGCGGACTGGCGTACGCGCTCGACTGCAAGAACATCCACCTGGTGAACGTCGAGTTCTACACCGGTGTCGGGACCACGCTGGAGATGCCGGTCATGCTGGCTCCCGTGCCCGAGGCGATCGACTTCACCGACAAGAAGGTCCTCATCGCCGATGACGTGGCCGACACCGGCAAGACGCTCAAGCTCGTGCACGACTTCTGCCTCGGGCATGTCGCCGAGGTGCGGTCCGCGGTCATCTACGAGAAGTCGCACTCCCTCGTGAAGTGCGAGTACGTGTGGAAGAAGACGGACGAGTGGATCAACTTCCCCTGGTCGGTGGAGCCGCCCGTCGTGAAGCGTGAGGGCCAGGTCCTCGACGCGTAGCAGCCATACCGCGTGGCGCAGGGCTGCCACGCGGTGCATGTGCCCGGTTCGCCGAGCCGTGCATCAGTGCTCGTCGCCGTCGCCGTCGCCGTCGGCTTCCGCGCGCTGCCGTTGCTGAGGCAGTAGCAGCTCGGCCAGGAGGCCGCCGCCGTGTGCCGGGGTGAGCCGGGCGGTGCCGCCGTGGAGTTCGGCGACCCAGCGGACGATGGCCAGGCCCGTGCCGGTTCCGGTACTCGCGGCCCCGGTGACGTGGCGTTCGAAGACCCGTGCGCGGTCGTCGGCCGGTACGCCGGCGCCGTGGTCCGGCACCGTTACCCGGTCGGTGGTGACGTGCACCTCGACCGGGGTGCCACCGCCGTGTCGCAGTGCGTTCTCCACGAGGTTGCGGACTGCTTGGGCGAGGAGCTCGGGGTCGCCGTTGACGACGGCGGCCTCGGTGGTGACCGTGACGCCGGTGCGGTCCGGCAGTTCCTCCACGGTCTGCTCGACCAGTTGGTCGAGCCGCAGCGGCGTGAGTTGGACTTCCTGGGTACCGGCCTCGACCCGGGCCCGGGCCAGCAGCCCGGTGACCAGCCGGCCGAGCCGGTCGATGAGCCGGACCGCCTCATCCAGGGCGGCAGGGGCGCGGGTGGGCGAGATCCTGCCGCTTTCGACGGTCAGACGCACCTTCGTCATCGGCGCCGGGACCACCTTCCCGCACTGCCCCGAACACCAGCCGGCCAACCTCGCCGGTGACCTGGGCGGCGAGGGCGGCATCCTGCGGGGCGGCGTCGTCAACGGCCCCAACGCGGCGGACAAGCTCAAGGACCTCAACTCCTTCCCCACCATGCGCAAGTGCCCGACCGGCCAGGGCAACCCCTTCGCCGCCTTCGACGGCCGCGGCGGCGGCTTCATGGATCACGTGGGCGCCTGGCAGACGGTCGAATCAGCCGACGACTTCACCGCCACGGCCCTCCTCTCCTTCACCCTCTCCGCCGCGCCTCCGAGCGCCGGACCGACCCCAGCTGACGGCACGACGGCACCGCGAGGAGACCCGCGCATACGCGTGGCCGTACACAGGTACGCGTGAAGGGCCCGCCGCGCAGACACTGCGCGGCGGGCCCCTTCAGGTGTGCTGCTAGATCGTGCCCAGCTTGATGATCGACAGCAGGGCGATGAGCTGGATCGCGGACGCGCCCAGCGCCTTCGGCCACGGCAGGTCGTGCGATTTGGCGACGAGGGACGTGAACAGGAAGCCCGCGGCCACCCAGGTGGCCCAGCCCAGGACCTGGACCAAGCCGTTGTCGCCGCCCAGGAACACGGCGAAGAGCAGGCGGGGGGCGTCCGTCAGCGACATGATCAGCATCGACAGGCCCACGGTGGGCTGCCAGGAGCCGTCGCCGCCCATCTGGCGGGCCAGGGTGTGCGTGACCGCGCCCAGGAGCAGCCCGCAGATGACGAAGGCCACGCCGGTGGACAGGACGATCGGGACGGCCTTGGCGAGAGTCGCGTTGATCACGTCCTTGCGGGCGTCGTCGAGGCCGAAGACCGCGAGGAGCCCGTAGAGGAAGGTCACGGTCAGCGCCGGACCCCAGACGGCGTAGTCGCGCATCTGCAGGAAGGTCTGTCCCGGCCGCATCACGATGCCGCGGAGCAGTTCCTTCCACGGCAGCCGCGGGCCGGCCGGAGCGGCCGCGGCCGCGCCCGCCTGGTACGTCCCGCCCTGGCTGTACGGGTCCTCGCCGACGGCGAAGACCTGGGTGTGCCCGGGGTTGTCGTTGGTGTAGCCCCCGTGGCCGCCGTGCCCTCCGTGGCCGTACGGGGGCTGCTGCGCCTGCGGCGGCTGCTGCTGTCCGTACGGGTCGAAGTACTCGGGCTCACCGTGCCCCCCTGGTCCCGGCTGCGGCCACTGCTGCTGCGGCGGCGGGCCTGCCTGAGGGTAGGGCTGCTGGCCGTACGGCGGCGGTTGCTGCTGTCCGTACGGCTGCTGCCGCGGGGGTTGTTGCGGGGTGCGGTTGTTGTCCCGGCCGCGTCCGATCCTGAATCCAGCCACGTGATCGAAAGTACCCGGTCCGGCGGGCCGCCGTGGACGGGCAGCCGGAACCCGTGGCCTTTGCGGCTGACCTGTGACATCCCCTAGGGGAACCCCGGGGGGTTGTCCCCACCCCGGGGTTGTGCCCGGTTTACGTAGCTGAGGTATTTTCTGAGATCTTTCGTTACGTTCTCGACGGAATGCCCACATATCGGGTCCGTAGCTTCGTCTCCGTCGCCGCCACGCAGAGACGAGAAGAGCACCCATCATGCGCAGCACCCGCCGCAGCACCCGCCGCACCGCCCTCCGTACCGCCGCCGTCTTCGCCGGCGCGGCCGTCGTCCTGGCCCTTCCGGCCGGATCCGCCTTCGCGGACTCCCCGGCCGTCCCGGTCACCCAGCCGACGAAGCCGCAGGTCAAGCCGACCGCTGAGGTCCGGGCGTACGTCACCGCCGTGAGGCTCGCGGACGGCTCCGTCGCCAAGGCCTACAAGATCGGCGACAACCACTTCGAGGCGGACGTCTTCGCCGACTCCACGAAGCCGGACACCCTGGTCGGCAAGGGCGGCGCCGTCGCGTACGGCCGCAGCAACGGCCTGCACGCCGTGCTCCAGCCGAACGGCACCGTGACCTCGTGGGTCGAGGGCGGGGAGCGGCCGAAGCCGGTGGGGAAGGAGAGCTCGGTCCGCTTCACCATGCCCGACGGGCGGATCGCCAAGCTGGTCGACGGCCCGGACGGCAAGCGCGTCGAGATCTCGACGCCGAAGGGGAACTCCCTCGGCACGATCGATCTGAAGCACCCCGGCACGCACTACGACGGCTGGACGTACGAGCTCGTCCAGGACGGGAAGCGCGTGAAGTTCCTCGTCATCGACGGCAAGGGCGGCGGCAACAGCTGGGTGTACGACTTCGGCGGCCAGCTGATCGGGAAGTACACGGTCGTCGCGCCGTAGGACGGAACGCCGGAGCGGCCGGTCCCCGGGTGGGGACCGGCCGCTCCGGCGTGCTCAGGGTCTGGAGAACCAGTGGCCTACTTGGCGTCCTCGGGCTTCGCCTCGGACCCGTCCTTCGCCTCGGCCGGCTTCTCCGTCTCCTCGGTCGGCTCCGCCTCGGCCTTCGCGTCGGGCTCGGCTGCCGCCTCCGGAGCGGCCTCGGCCTCCTCCGCCACCTCGGCTTCTGCCTCTGCCTTGGCCTCAGCCTCAGCCTTGGCCTTCGCGTCGGCTTCGGCCTTCGCCTTGGCTTCCGCCTCGGCCTTGGCTTCCGCCTCGGCCTTCGCCTTGGCTTCCGCCTCCGCAGCGGCAGCGGCCTCGGCCTCCGCCTGGAGCGCGGCCAGCTCCTCCTCGGTCGGGCCCGGGGTCTTGACCGAGTCCAGCAGCAGCTGGGCCACGTCCACGACCTGCACGGACTCCTTGGCCTTGCCGTCGTTCTTCTTGCCGTTCACCGAGTCGGTCAGCATCACCAGGCAGAACGGGCACGCCGTCGACACGATGTCCGGGTTCAGGGACAGCGCCTCGTCGACACGCTCGTTGTTGATGCGCTTGCCGATCCGCTCCTCCATCCACATCCGCGCGCCACCGGCGCCACAGCAGAAGCCCCGCTCCTTGTGGCGGTGCATCTCCTGCTGCCGCAGGCCCGGCACGGCCGACATGATCTCGCGCGGCGGCGTGTAGACCTTGTTGTGCCGGCCCAGGTAGCACGGGTCGTGGTACGTGATCAGGCCCTCGACCGGCGTCACCGGCGTCAGCCGGCCCTCGTCGATCAGGTGCTGGAGCAGCTGCGTGTGGTGGATGACCTCGTACTCGCCGCCCAGCTGCGGGTACTCGTTCGCGATGGTGTTGAAGCAGTGCGGGCAGGTCGAGACGATCCGCTTCGCCGACTTCGGCTTCTTCGTCGCCGGGTCCTCGTCGTCCTCGCCGAAGGCCATGTTCAGCATGGCCACGTTCTCCTGGCCCAGCTGCTGGAACAGCGGCTCGTTGCCCAGGCGGCGCGGCGAGTCACCGGTGCACTTCTCGTCGCCGCCCATGATCGCGAACTTGACGCCCGCGATGTTCAGCAGCTCCGCGAAGGCCTTCGTCGTCTTCTTGGCCCGGTCCTCCAGGGCGCCCGCGCAGCCGACCCAGTACAGGTAGTCGAACTCCGAGAGGTCCTCCGCGTCCTTCCCGATGATCGGGACCTCGAAGTCGACCTCCTTCGTCCACTCGACGCGCTGCTTCTTCGCCAGGCCCCAGGGGTTGCCCTTCTTCTCCAGGTTCTTGAGCATCGTGCCCGCCTCCGACGGGAACGCGCTCTCGATCATCACCTGGTAGCGGCGCATGTCGACGATGTGGTCGATGTGCTCGATGTCGACCGGGCACTGCTCGACGCACGCACCGCAGGTCGTGCAGGACCACAGCACGTCCGGGTCGATGACGCCGTTCTCCTCGGCCGTCCCGATCAGCGGGCGCTCGGCCTCCGCCAGGGCGGCCGCCGGGACGTCCGCCAGCTGCTCCGGCGTCGCCTTCTCGTTGCCCTCCATGTCCTTGCCGCCACCGGCGAGCAGGTACGGGGCCTTGGCGTGCGCGTGGTCGCGCAGCGACATGATCAGGAGCTTCGGGGACAGCGGCTTGCCGGTGTTCCAGGCCGGGCACTGCGACTGGCAGCGACCGCACTCGGTGCACGTGGAGAAGTCGAGGATGCCCTTCCAGGAGAACTGCTCGACCTGGGAGACGCCGAAGACGTCGTCCTCGCCCGGCTCCTCGAAGTCGATCTCCTTGCCGCCGCTCGTCATCGGCTGGAGGGCGCCGAGCGCCGTCGAACCGTCCGCGTTCCGCTTGAACCAGATGTTCGGGAAGCCGAGGAAGCGGTGCCAGGCGACACCCATGTTGGTGTTGAGCGAGACCGTGATCATCCAGGTGAAGGACGTGACGATCTTGAGCGCCGCGAAGAAGTAGGTGAGGTACTGCAGCGTGCTCAGGCTCAGCCCGTCGAAGGCGGCGATCAGCGGGTACGAGGCGAAGAAGCCCGGCTCCCAGCCCTCGACGCCGTGCTGGACCCCTTCCAGCGCGCGCAGCGTCATGATGCAGACGCCGACGATCAGGATGACGGCCTCGACGAAGTACGCCTGGCCCGTCTTGGAGCCCGCGAAGCGGGACTTGCGGCCCGCCTTGCCCGGCCGGCTCAGCTGCCGGATCACGATCAGGGTGACGATGCCGAGCACGGTCATCAGGCCGAGGAACTCGGTGAAGATCTCGTACGGCAGCCAGTCGCCGATGATCGGGATCAGCCAGTCGGCCTGGAAGAGCTGGCCGAAGGCGTTGACGATCGTCAGCAGCAGCGAGAAGAAGCCCACCGCCACGAACCAGTGCGCGAACCCGACGATGCCCCAGCGGTTCATGCGGGTGTGGCCGAGGAATTCCTTGACCAGCGTGATGGTGCGCTGTGTGGGGTCGCCGGTGCGCGTGCCCGCGGGCACTGGCTGGCCGAGGCGCACGAAGCGGTAGATCTGCGCGATGGCACGGCCGAACAGCGCGACGGCTACCACCGTGATGACCAGCGACACGATGATCGCGGCGAGTTGCATGGGAGGGCTCCTCGGGCGGTACTTACTAAGCGGTAACTTATTGAGTCAAGGCATGAGGTTACCCACTCCCGACGCCGCAATGTAGCTGAGCGCGCGGTGATCTGTGTCGCTCAGGCATGCCTTTGCCGATAGGCCGCCCGCGGCGTCTGCGCGAGGATCGCCAGGTCCATCCCCAGCCAGTGGTTCTCGACGTAGTGCCGGTCGAGCAGCGCCATTTCCTCCCAGGGTAGGTCGGAGCGCGCGCTGACCTGCCACAACCCGGTCATCCCGGGCCGTACGAAGAGCCGCTCGGGCCGGTCCGTACGGGACTCCGGGCGCGGCCCGACCAGGGACATCTCGCCGCGGAGCACGTTGATCAGCTGGGGCGCCGGGTCGAGCGCGCAGCGCTCCAGGGCCGCGCCGAGGCGGCCGGCGTCGTCGGTGCGCAGCCGCCAGGTGCGGAACGGCCGTCCGGCCAGGCCGGCCGCCGGTACCCGTGCGAACGCCCGGCCGCCCTGGGTCACGTAGAGCAGCCCTGCCGCTGCCGCGAGGGGGGCGGCGAGCGTGAGGAGCAGGATCGCCGCACCGATGAGGTCGAGCACCCGCTTGGCCGAGGGCCGGGCCGGCCGGAGCCCTGGCCGGGCGGGGAGGGGCAGCAGCAGAGGCATGTCAGCACCGTGCCGTAAGCCTGCGGCGGTCCTGGGGTGGCGCGCGGCCGGATGCCCCGTTCGGGTGCGGCGCCCGCGGCCGGACTCCGCGCCCCGGACCCCGCGCCGTCAGGGCCGATGCCGTGGGTTGCGCGTAAGGGGGGCCTAAAGGTTGAGTCGCATCGACTCAGCTCTGTTGACGTCCGCGCGGCGATGCGGCATGGTTGAGTCTGTTGCACTCAAGTCAGCTGGAGGAATCAAAATGGCACGTGCGGTCGGCATCGACCTGGGCACCACTAACTCCGTCGTCAGCGTTCTGGAAGGCGGGGAGCCCACCGTCATCACCAACGCCGAGGGCGCCAG
The DNA here is from genome assembly GCF_036203305.1 of Streptomyces sp. NBC_00190. Classification (GTDB taxonomy): domain Bacteria; phylum Actinomycetota; class Actinomycetes; order Streptomycetales; family Streptomycetaceae; genus Streptomyces. The sequence continues at coordinate 4,282,038 of NZ_CP108131.1, forward strand.
GACCACGCCGTCCGTCGTCGCCTTCGCCAAGAACGGTGAGGTCCTCGTCGGCGAGGTGGCCAAGCGCCAGGCGGTCACGAACGTGGACCGGACCATCCGCTCCGTCAAGCGCCACATGGGCACTGACTGGAAGATCAACCTGGATGGCAAGGACTTCAACCCGCAGCAGATGAGCGCCTTCATCCTGCAGAAGCTGAAGCGCGACGCCGAGGCGTACCTGGGCGAGAAGGTCACGGACGCGGTCATCACCGTCCCGGCCTACTTCAACGACTCCGAGCGTCAGGCGACGAAGGAGGCCGGTGAGATCGCGGGTCTGAACGTCCTGCGCATCGTCAACGAGCCGACCGCCGCCGCTCTGGCCTACGGTCTCGACAAGGACGACCAGACCATCCTCGTCTTCGACCTCGGTGGCGGCACCTTCGACGTGTCGCTCCTCGAGATCGGCGACGGTGTCGTCGAGGTCAAGGCCACCAACGGTGACAACCACCTCGGTGGCGACGACTGGGACCAGCGCGTCGTCGACTACCTCGTGAAGCAGTTCGTGGGCGGCCACGGCGTCGACCTGTCCAAGGACAAGATGGCGCTCCAGCGTCTGCGCGAGGCCGCGGAGAAGGCGAAGATCGAGCTGTCCTCCTCCACGGAGACCTCGATCAACCTGCCGTACATCACGGCGTCCGCCGAGGGCCCGCTGCACCTGGACGAGAAGCTCACGCGCTCGCAGTTCCAGCAGCTGACCGCGGACCTGCTCGACCGCTGCAAGACCCCGTTCCACAACGTCATCAAGGACGCGGGCATCAACCTGTCCGAGATCGACCACGTGGTCCTGGTCGGCGGCTCCACCCGTATGCCGGCCGTCGCCGAGCTCGTCAAGGAGCTCACCGGCGGTCAGGACGCCAACAAGGGCGTCAACCCGGACGAGGTCGTCGCCATCGGCGCCACCCTCCAGGCCGGTGTGCTCAAGGGTGAGGTCAAGGACGTCCTGCTCCTCGACGTGACCCCGCTGTCCCTGGGTATCGAGACCAAGGGCGGCATCATGACCAAGCTGATCGAGCGCAACACGACCATCCCGACCAAGCGGTCGGAGATCTTCACGACGGCCGAGGACAACCAGCCGTCCGTGCAGATCCAGGTCTACCAGGGCGAGCGCGAGATCGCGGCGTACAACAAGAAGCTCGGCATGTTCGAGCTGACCGGCCTGCCCCCGGCCCCGCGTGGCGTCCCGCAGATCGAGGTCTCCTTCGACATCGACGCGAACGGCATCATGCACGTCACGGCCAAGGACCTCGGCACGGGCAAGGAGCAGAAGATGACCGTCACCGGCGGCTCTTCGCTCGGCAAGGACGAGGTCGACCGCATGCGCCAGGAGGCGGAGCAGTACGCGGACGAGGACCTGCGTCGCAAGGAGGCGGCCGAGTCCCGCAACCAGGGCGAGCAGCTCGTCTACCAGACGGAGAAGTTCGTCAAGGACAACGAGGACAAGGTTCCGGCCGACGTCCGCACCGAGGTCGAGGCCGCCGTCGCCGAGCTGAAGGAGAAGCTCAAGGGCGAGGACACCGCCGAGATCCGTACCGCGACCGAGAAGCTCGCCGCGGTCAGCCAGAAGCTCGGCCAGGCCATCTACGCCGACGCCCAGGCCGCGCAGGGCGCCGCCGGCGCCGCTGCCGGTGACGCGGGCCAGGCGAAGGCCGACGACGACGTCGTCGACGCCGAGATCGTCGACGACGAGAAGCCGAAGGGCGGCGCTGCCTGATGTCGGAGGAGACCCCGGGTTTCGAGGAGAAGCCCGACGTCCCCGTCGACGGCACGTCCGACGAGCCGAAGGCCGCCGACTCCGCCAAGGAGGAGGCGGCGGCCCCGGCCGGGGACTCCGCACCGGATGTGGCCCTGCTGGCGCAGCTGGACCAGGCCCGTACGGCGCTCGGTGAGCGGACCACGGACCTCCAGCGGCTCCAGGCGGAGTACCAGAACTACCGCCGCCGGGTGGAGCGGGACCGGATCACCGTCAAGGAGATCGCGGTCGCGTCCCTCCTGACGGAGTTGCTCCCGACCCTGGACGACATCGGCCGGGCGCGGGAGCATGGCGAGCTGGTCGGCGGTTTCAAGTCGGTGGCCGAATCGCTGGAGACCGTCGCCGCCAAGATGGGCCTGCAGCAGTTCGGCAAGGAGGGCGAGCCCTTCGACCCGACGATCCACGAGGCCCTGATGCACTCGTACGCGCCGGACGTCACCGAGGACACCTGCGTGGCGATCCTGCAGCCGGGGTACCGGATCGGCGAGCGTACGATCCGCCCCGCGCGGGTCGCGGTGGCCGAGCCCCAGCCGGGCGCGGCCCCCAAGTCCGAGTCGGGCGAGGCCGACACGCCGTCGGACAAGGACACGGATGCCCCCGACAAGGGCTGATGTTGAACCAGTAGAAGCACGAGAGGAGGGACACCGGGGATGAGCACGAAGGACTTCGTCGAGAAGGACTACTACAAGGTCCTCGGTGTCCCGAAGGACGCCACCGAGGCCGAGATCAAGAAGGCGTACCGGAAGCTCGCACGCGAGTTCCACCCGGACGCCAACAAGGGCGACACCTCCGCCGAGGAGCGCTTCAAGGAGATCTCCGAGGCGAACGACATCCTCGGCGACGCCAAGAAGCGCAAGGAGTACGACGAGGCGCGCGCCCTGTTCGGCAACGGTGGCTTCCGCCCCGGGCCGGGCGGGGCCGGCGGTTCGTTCAACTTCGACCTCGGCGACCTGTTCGGCGGCACCCAGCCGGGTGCCGGCGGCGCGGGCGGCGGCTTCGGCGGCGGCCTGGGCGATGTCTTCGGCGGCCTGTTCAACCGCGGCGCCGGGCCGGGTGCGGGAACCCGTACCCAGCCCCGCCGCGGCCAGGACATCGAGTCCGAGGTCACCCTCTCCTTCACGGAGGCGGTGGACGGGGCCACGGTCCCGCTCCGGATGTCCTCCCAGGCCCCCTGCAAGGCCTGCTCCGGCACCGGCGACAAGAACGGCACCCCCCGGGTGTGCCCGACCTGCGTCGGCACCGGCCAGGTCTCGCGGGGCAGCGGCGGCGGCTTCTCGCTGACCGACCCCTGCGCGGACTGCAAGGGCCGCGGCCTGATCGCCGAAACCCCCTGTGACGTCTGCAAGGGCAGCGGGCGCGCCCGCAGCTCGCGCACGATGCAGGTCCGGATCCCGGCGGGCGTCTCCGACGGCCAGCGCATCCGGCTGCGCGGCAAGGGTGCGCCCGGCGAGCGCGGCGGTCCGGGCGGTGACCTCTACGTCGTCGTGCACGTCGACTCCCACCCGGTGTTCGGCCGCAAGGACGACAACTTGACGGTGACCGTCCCGGTGACGTTCGCGGAGGCGGCGCTGGGCGCCGACATCAAGGTCCCGACACTGAACGGCCCCTCGGTGACGCTGAAGCTGCCGCCGGGCACTCCCAACGGCCGCACGATGCGGGCCCGCGGCAAGGGAGCGGTCCGCAAGGACGGCACCCGCGGCGACCTGCTGGTGACGGTGGAGGTCGCGGTCCCGGTCGAGCTGTCGGACAAGGCCCGCGAGGCGCTGGAGATGTACCGCGAGGCGACGGAGTCGCAGGACCCGCGCTCCGCGCTGTTCGAGTCCGCGAAGGGAGCATGACATGGACGGCCGCCGACGACAGTCCTCCCGCTTGGGTGGGGGCTACCAGCTCACCGACGAGACCCCGGTCTACGTGATCTCGGTGGCCGCCCAGCTCTCGGGTCTGCATCCGCAGACCCTGCGCCAGTACGACCGTCTCGGCCTGGTCTCCCCGGACCGTACGGCCGGGCGCGGCCGGCGCTACTCGGCCCGTGACATCGAGCTGCTCCGCACGGTGCAGGCGCTGTCCCAGGACGAGGGCATCAACCTGGCGGGCATCAAGCGGATCATCGAGCTGGAGAACCAGGTCGCCGCGCTCCAGCAGCGCGTGGCCGAACTCTCCGCAGCGGTGGACGGCGCGGCGGCCACGCTCCAGGCCCGCGAGGCCCAGGTGCACGCCTCCTACCGGCGCGACCTGGTCCCGTACCAGCCACCGGTGCCGGGCAACGCCCTGGTCGTCTGGCGGCCCAAGCGGCCGACGGACTGACGACGCGTGCGAAGGCCCCTCCCGGTGACCCGGGTGGGGCCTTCGGCGTACCCGGCGCCGCCGGCGCCGGTCAGAGCTGTGGATCCCGCCTGGGCCCCGAGACCTGGCCCAGGATCCCCGACTGGGCGATGAGGAAGCCGAGCTGGGCCCGGCTGCCGCTGCCCAGGGCGGAGGCCAGCTTGGCGATGTGCGCGCGGCAGGTCCGTACGTTCATGCCCAGGCGGCGCGCGATGGCCTCGTCCACGTGCCCCTCGACGAGGAGCTGGGCGATGGAGCGCTGCACGCCCGAGATCCCCGAGGGCGTCGGATCGTAGGGGATCTGCTCGTTGAGCGGGGTGGCCCGGCGCCACAGCTGCTCGAAGACCCGGGCCAGGTAGCGGACGAGCGCCGGGTGCCGCAGCTCCAGGGCGATCTGCTGGTCGTCGCTCGCGGGGATGAAGGCGACCGACTCGTCGCAGATGATGAGCCTCTCGACCAGCTCCTCCAACGTCCGGATCTCGACCTTCCCGCTGGCCATCCGGTCGACGTAGGCCATCGTTCCGCGGCTGTGGCGCACGGTGTGCTGGTAGAGGGTGCGCATGCTCACGCCACGCCGGATGAGCGGCTGGTCCCGCTCTATCGCCTGGTTCAGAATGTTCTCGGAACGCCCGCCGCCCGGCTGGATGGTGAGCATTTCCGCCTGACACTCGGCGGTGGCGACGTTGAGGGCCGCGTTGATCCTGTTGAATCCCTCCAGCACGGTGATCGCGTGGGTGGGCGCGGGAGTCAGCGCGCTGATGGCCATGAATGGCTCAAACGCTTCGGTGAGCTCGATGGAGGAGCGCCGGCGTTGCAGGATGTCCCGTTCCAGCGGGTGCAGCCGCTGTGCGAGTGCCACCGAAGGTGGAACCGGACGGAGCCAGTTGTCGTCGTCCGGGTCAGGGTGCAGCAGCGCGAATTCCAGCAGGCAGGGCGTCTGCTCGACCTCTTCGCGGGCTATGCGGCCGGAGCTGAGCGCGCTCGCGTACAACTCGGCCCCGAGATCGCACAGGTCCGTCACCGCATGGGGATGTGTCTGGTTCATCCGCATAATCGGCAAATCTCCCACCCCCAGGGTCCTGCATGTACAGGAACATGATGCATCGCCACGGTGGCAATGGCGTGGCTCGATAAGTCATCGTCTGAGATGCGGGGGAGAGGAATCCATCAAGTGAGGACAACGTCGACCATGTACAAGAAATTGCTTCGCTCGGTGGCTGCCATTGCTCTCTCTACGGCCGCTGCTGTCGGTGGAATCTCGCTCGCGCAGACCAGCTGGGGCGGTGCGCCCGCCGACAGCGGTTGGGGGGCCGGTGCCACCACCGGTGAGAGCGACAGTGGTTGGGGCAAGGTCGTGGCCGACAGTGGCTGGGGCCCCGCACCCAAGCCGGTTATGGGTGGGAAGTCTTCGGACGCATGACCCCCGACGACCGCGGCTTCCGCCGCGAAATGGCCTCCGCTTACCGGTCGGGATGGCAGTTCATCGACCTGGCCACGGCGATCCCGTTCCCCGGGGACTCGCTGATGGTCACCCTGTTCGGCCAACCGATCGTCGTCGTGCGCGAGGAGGACGAGGACGTACGTGCCTACCGGTGCCTGCGCCGCCCGCGGGGCGCGCCGCAGCCCGTCCGCTGCGAGGTGCGCTACGGAATGGTCTTCGTCAATCTTGATCAGCGCGATCACCAGCTCTTCGAACCCGATATCACCACCGCCACCCCCCGCAGTGCCTGAAGCGATTCCCCCGTCGTTGCAGATCGCTCAGGCGCTACCCCCACACAACGGCGCCATCGTGGACCTGACCACGATGGCGCCGTTGTGATGTCCGCGTCCAGTCGCTGACCGGACAAGATTCGGACAGATGAGAATTCAACAATTCACGCGCGCCCCATGGCCCGGTCCAGAGTGATCTCCATGACGACCCGGTCGGGATTGGGCGAGGGCATCCGCCCGTAGCGCTCCGCGTAGCGCGCCACCGCTTCGGCGACCGCCGCCTCGTCCGTACGGATCACCGCGCGGCCCTCCAGAGTGGCCCAGCGGCGCCCTTCCATCTGGCACACCGCGACCCGCGCCCCGCCCGTCCCGCCGGCCTGGGCCGCCAGGATGTTGCGGACCTTCTTGCTGTGCTTGTTGCTGATCACCCGGGCCAGTCCGGCCTCCGGGTCGTAGGTCACGCCCACCGGCACCACGTGGGGCGTTCCGTCGGGACGCGGTGTGGTCAGCGTGCAGACGTGCCGCTCCCGCCAGAAGGCGAGGTATTCGGGCGTCGGGTTGAGTGCGTCATGGGACATGGCCCGAAGAGTACGACTCCCTGCCTTGAGTGGAATAGACTCAACTTTGCATAGGTTGTTCATGTCAGAGTTAGACAGAGTCGGTCAGGGTGCCGTCACCCCTTCCGGAGAGGAGAAGCCGCCCCGTGGACGCCGAGCTGACCAACAAGAGCCGAGCCGCGCTGAACGCGGCCACCAGCAGGGCCGTCAAGGACGGCCATGCCGATCTGACCCCCGCGCACCTCCTGCTGGCGCTCCTCGCCGGCGAGGACAACGAGAACATCACGGACCTGCTCGCGGCCTCGGACGCCGACCAGGCCGCCGTACGCGGCGGCGCGGAGCGGCTCCTGGCGGCCCTGCCCAGCGTCACCGGCTCCACGGTCGCGCCCCCGCAGCCCACCCGCGAGCTGCTCGCCGTACTCGCCGAGGCCGACGCCCGGGCGGGCGAGCTGGGCGACGACTACCTGTCCACCGAGCACCTGCTCATCGCCATCGCCGCCAAGGGCGGCGCGGCCGGCGAGCTGCTGTCCAACCAGGGGGCGAGCGCGAAGAAGCTGCTGGACGCCTTCGAGAACGCGAGAGGAGGGCGGCGGGTGACCACCCCCGACCCCGAGGGCCAGTACAAGGCTCTGGAGAAGTTCGGCACCGACTTCACGGCGGCCGCCCGCGACGGCAAGCTCGACCCGGTCATCGGCCGCGACCACGAGATCCGCCGCGTCGTGCAGGTGCTCTCGCGCCGTACGAAGAACAACCCTGTGCTCATCGGCGAGCCCGGCGTCGGCAAGACGGCCGTCGTCGAGGGCCTGGCCCAGCGCATCGTCAAGGGCGACGTCCCCGAGTCCCTGAAGAACAAGCGGCTCGTCGCCCTGGACCTCGGAGCCATGGTCGCGGGCGCCAAGTACCGCGGCGAGTTCGAGGAACGGCTCAAGACCGTCCTCGCCGAGATCAAGTCCAGCGACGGCCAGATCATCACCTTCATCGACGAGCTGCACACGGTCGTCGGCGCGGGCGCCGGTGGCGACTCCGCCATGGACGCGGGCAACATGCTCAAGCCCATGCTGGCCCGCGGCGAGCTGCGCATGGTCGGCGCGACCACCCTCGACGAGTACCGCGAGCGCATCGAGAAGGACCCGGCGCTGGAGCGGCGCTTCCAGCAGGTGCTGGTCGCCGAGCCGTCCGTCGAGGACACCATCGCGATCCTGCGCGGGCTCAAGGGCCGCTACGAGGCCCACCACAAGGTCGTCATCAACGACAGCGCGCTCGTCGCGGCCGCGACCCTCTCCGACCGCTACATCACCTCCCGCTTCCTTCCCGACAAGGCCATCGACCTCGTCGACGAGGCCGCGTCCCGGCTGCGCATGGAGATCGACTCCTCGCCCCTGGAGATCGATGAGCTCCAGCGAGCGGTGGACCGGCTGCGGATGGAGGAGCTGGCGCTGAAGAACGAGTCCGACCCGGCCTCGCTGGAGCGCCTCGACAAGATCCGCAAGGACCTCGCGGACAAGGAGGAGGAGCTGCGCGGCCTGACCGCCCGCTGGGAGAAGGAGAAGCAGTCCCTCAACCGCGTCGGTGAGCTCAAGGAGCGCCTGGACGACCTGCGCGGGCAGGCCGAGCGCGCCCAGCGCGACGGGGACTTCGACACCGCCTCCAAGCTGCTCTACGGGGAGATCCCGGACCTGGAGCGCGAGCTGGCGGAGGCCACCGAGGCCGAGGCCGAGGTCTCCAGGGACACCATGGTCAAGGACGAGGTCGGCCCGGACGACATCGCGGACGTGGTCGGAGCCTGGACCGGCATCCCGGCGGGCCGGCTGCTGGAGGGCGAGACCCAGAAGCTGCTCCGCATGGAGGACGAGCTGGGCCGCCGCCTGATCGGCCAGAAGGAGGCCGTCCGGGCCGTGTCCGACGCCGTACGCCGCACCCGCGCAGGAATCGCCGACCCCGACCGCCCGACCGGCTCGTTCCTGTTCCTGGGCCCGACGGGCGTCGGCAAGACCGAGCTGGCCAAGGCGCTCGCGGACTTCCTGTTCGACGACGAGCGGGCCATGGTCCGCATCGACATGTCCGAGTACGGCGAGAAGCACAGCGTGGCCCGCCTCGTCGGAGCCCCGCCCGGCTACGTCGGCTACGAGGAGGGCGGCCAGCTCACCGAGGCCGTGCGCCGCCGCCCGTACAGCGTGGTGCTCCTGGACGAGGTCGAGAAGGCCCATCCCGAGGTCTTCGACATCCTGCTCCAGGTCCTGGACGACGGCCGCCTCACGGACGGCCAGGGCCGCACCGTGGACTTCCGCAACACGATCCTGATCCTCACGTCGAACCTGGGGAGCCAGTTCCTGATGAATCCGTCCACACCTGTGGACGAGAAGACGAAGCAGGTCCTGGACATGGTCAGGGCGAGCTTCAAGCCGGAGTTCCTGAACCGGCTGGACGACACCGTGGTCTTCTCCGCACTGGGCGAGGACGAGCTGGCGCACATCGCGCAGCTCCAGATCGGCCGTCTGGCGGCGCGCCTGGCCGACCGGCGCCTCGTTCTGGAGGTCACGCCCGAGGCCCTGGCCTGGCTGGCGGACAAGGGCAACGACCCGGCGTACGGTGCCCGGCCGCTGCGCCGCCTGATCCAGACGGCGATCGGCGACCGTCTCGCGAAGGAGATCCTCTCCGGCGAGGTCAGGGACGGCGACACCGTACGCGTCGACGTGGCGGGCGAAGACCTGCTGGTCGGCAAGGCGCTGTAGCCCTCCGGGCGGGGGCGGCGGGGCTCACATGTCGAAGGCCTCGACGGCCACGAGGACGCTCCCGTCGTCCCCGTGGCCGGACCCGAGGCCGACCCGCACGGAGACGGCGGTGCCCGCCGGCGGGTGGGAGGTGTCGGTGCTCACGCACCCGTTGTCGGCGCCGGCCGGGCAGGCCGAACCGGCGGACACCGTCGCGGGCGCCGTCGAGGGCGGCGTTGCGGGCGGTGCCCCGGGTGTCGTCGAGGGCGGTGTCGAGGGCGGCGCCCCGGGCGTCGTCGAGGGCGGCGTCGCGGGGCGGGACCGGGCGATCCACTCCCGGGCGGCCTCCGCGTCCATCCGGAACGTGCCGGTGTAGGTCGTGTCCATCCACCGGCTGCGCTCGCACGCCGCGTCCCGCGCGCCCTGCGGCGCGGGGAGCCGCGCGAAGGCGAAGGCCTCCGCGCAGTCGACCGGCTCGGGCTCGCCCGGAAGGTGGTTCATCCATGAGACGGCGATCCATCCCGCCAGGCACAGGAATCCCGCGCACAGCAGCAGCGGCACCGCGATAACGGCCTTCACCAGGCGTGATCCGGACATGTTCCCCCTCGGTCGGCCCACTCGTGTCCGCCCGGAGCGGATCGTAGCCGTCAAGGTGGACACGAGGAGGGCGAGATGGGGGAGGATGCATGTATCCGCACGAAGGGAAGTACACGGTGAGCATCGACCCGGCCTCGATTCCGAACTTCGGAGGGCAGCAGCCCGATCCGCAGGCCACAGGACCCGCGGGCCCCGTCGTCCCCGACCAGGATCTGGTCAAGCAGCTGCTGGAGCAGATGGAGCTCAAGTACGTCGTCGACGACGAGGGTGACCTCGCGGCGCCGTGGGAGGAGTTCCGCACCTACTTCATGTTCCGCGGCGAGGACGAGCAGCAGGTTTTCTCGGTGCGGACCTTCTACGACCGTCCGCACAAGATCGAGGAGAAGCCTCAGCTTCTCGAATCGATCGATGACTGGAACCGTCGCACCCTGTGGCCGAAGGTCTACAGCCACACCCACGACGACGGCTCGGTCCGCCTGATCGGCGAGGCGCAGATGCTGATCGGCACCGGCGTCAACCTGGAGCACTTCGTGTCCTCCACGGTCAGCTGGGTCCGCGCCTCCATCGAATTCGACAAGTGGCTCGTCGAGCAGTTCGGCCTGGAGAAGGAGATCGACTCCGCCGACGGCGACGACGAGAAGAACGGCGACGACAGCCAGTAGTCGGCGGTCTCGCTCACAGAGGTACGCGCGCCACGAGCAGCAGGTACAGCCCGTAGCCGTAACCGAGCCCGGCCAGCACCGCGGTCACCACGACCGCGGTGCGGGGCCGGGCTCTGGCCATGACGGCCGCCACGGGCAGCAGCAGCGGGAAGGCCGGCAGCAGGAACCGGGGCTTCGATTCGAAGAAACCGGCTCCGCCGTAGGCGATCACCAGCAGCACCCCGGTGTAGACGAGCAGCGCCGGCGGGGTCCGGTCCAGCACCAGCAGGACCGCCAGCAGCCCGGCCGCGGCCAGCAGCACCACGGTGACGGTGGTGGCGAGCGGCACGTGCCCGCCGGTCAGCACCCGCTCCGCGGAGCGCAGGGCGCCCTGCCCGAAGTCGAAGCGGGAGCCCCAGTGCCGCTGCACGTCGAAGTAGCCGCCGACGGGATCGCCCGTCCGCGCCCCGACGGCCAGCAGGTACGCCGCCCAGCCCGCCGGGGCCAGCAGCCCGGCCACCCACACCTCGGGCGCGCGGGATCCCCGTACGAGGACGGCGTACAGGGCCGTGGCCGAGACCGCGGCCGCGACGGCGAGCCCGGTGGGCCGGGTCAGCCCGGCGAGCACGGCCAGGCCCGCCGCCCACAGCCAGCGGTCCCGCAGCAGGGCGTGGAGCGTCCAGGCGGCGAGCGCGGCCAGCAGCCCCTCGGTGTAGGCGAGGGTCAGCACCACGGAGTGCGGCAGCGCCGCCCACAGCCCCACGAGCAGCAGCCCGCCGCGCGGGCCGATCACCCGCTCCCCGACCCGGTAGACCCCGACGGCGGCCGCGGCGGCGCAGACCCAGGCGACCAGGAGCCCGGCGGGGACGAGCCCGCCGGGCAGGACGGCGGATACGAGCCGTATCAGCGTCGGGTAGAGCGGGAAGAAGGCGTAGTCGCTCTGGATGGAGCCGGTCGCGGGCCACATCAGGGTCCGGCCGTAGCCGTGGGCCGCGATCCCCAGGTACCAGGCGGAGTCCCAGGACTGGCCGAGAACCCGGAGGGGATCCCGTCCGGCCCACCAGGACCCGAGGGTGACGACCAGTACCCCGGCGCCGCGTACGGCGGCGAACACTCCGAGCGCGAGGACCGTCGTCGGCGCGGCCGACCGGACCGCCCTGACCGCGCGGATCTCCAGGGGTGACGCGGACACGGAGGCTCTGCCCGTTGCCATGTATCCCGACTTTCCCGCTCTTCGTGAGTACGCTCATCTGATGATGAGAGCTTCGGGCACCTTCAAGGTCGTCAGCTTCACACCGGCTTCACTCACCCCGCAACCACATGTGGAAACCGGTCTCCCGGTGGGCGTCGCCACGATGGAGAAGCGTTACGCGGGCGACACCTTGACGGGCCACTCGTCCACGCTCTTCACGGCCGCGTTCGACCAGGAGGCGGGCGTCGGCAGCTACGTCGCGATGGAGTCCTTCGAAGGCGCCCTCGACGGCCGCCAGGGCGCCTTCAACTTCGTCCACTCGGCCGCCACCGACGGCGGACCGTCCCGTGCCGCGGAACACTTCGCGATCGTCCCGGGCAGCGGTACGGCCGCACTGACCGGCATCACGGGCGCGGGCGGTCTGCGCGTGGACGAGGACGGCACGCACCGCATCTGGTTCGACTACGAGCTCCCGCCCGCCTGAGCGGCTCAGGTGCCTGCCCGGAGGCGGCTCAGGCGGGCCGCGGCCTCGCGGAGGACCTCGGTCTTCTTGCAGAACGCCCAGCGGACCTGGGTCGCTCCGGCGGCCTTGTCGTCGTAGAAGACCTGGTTCGGGATGGCGACCACGCCGCAGCGCTCGGGCAGGGCGCGGCAGAAGGCGAGACCGTCCTTCTCGCCGAGCGGGGTGATGTCCGTGGTGATGAAGTACGTGCCCTGCGGGCGGAAGACCTCGAAGCCGGCGGCCGTGAGGCCGTCGGCGAGGATGTCGCGCTTGGCGGCCAGGTCGGCGCGGAAGGCCTCGTAGTACGTGTCGGGAAGGGCGAGGGCCTCGGCGATCGCGTACTGGAAGGGGCCCGAGGAGACGTAGGTCAGGAACTGCTTCGCCGAGCGGACCGCCGTGACCAGTTCCGGGGGCGCGGTGACCCAGCCGACCTTCCAGCCCGTGAACGAGAAGCTCTTCCCGGCGGACGAGATGGTGACCGTGCGCTCGCGCATGCCCGGGAAGCCCGCCAGCGGGGTGTGGGCGCCCTCGAAGACCAGGTGCTCGTACACCTCGTCCGTGATCACGAGGAGGTCGCGCTCCACGGCGAGGGCGGCGACGGCGGACAGCTCCTCGCGGGTCAGGACCGTGCCCGTCGGATTGTGGGGGGTGTTCAGCAGGATCAGCCGGGTGCGGGGGGTGACCGCGGCGCGCAGTTCGTCCAGATCGAGGGCGAAGGCCCCGGCGTGCGGGCGCAGCGTCACCGGGACGCGTACCGCGCCGGCCATCGCGATGCAGGCCGCGTACGAGTCGTAGTACGGCTCCAGGGCGATGACCTCGTCGCCCGGTTCGAGGAGGGCGAGCAGAGCGGCGGCGATGGCCTCCGTGGCGCCCGCCGTGACCAGGACCTCGGTGTCGGGGTCGTAGGCCAGGCCGTAGAAGCGCTGCTGGTGCGCGGCGATCGCGGCGCGCAGTTCAGGGATGCCGGGGCCCGGCGGGTACTGGTTGCCGAGGCCCGTGAGGACCGCGCGGGAGGCCGCCTCGGCGATCTCGGCGGGGCCGTCCGTGTCGGGGAAGCCCTGGCCCAGGTTGATCGACCCGGTGCGGGCGGCCAGCGCCGACATCTCCGCGAAGATCGTGGTGCCGAAGGCCGCCAGTCGGCGGTTCAGGAAGGGGCGGTCGCTGCTCACGGGTGCGCTCATGGGCGCCATCCTGAGGGGAACCTCTGGAGTTGCTCAAGTGTGCTTTGGGCCGCGTGGCCTGCGGGCATCCCCCCTTCACGCGGGACGCGGGGATCCCGCCCCCCGGGAAGACCGGGGTGTGAGAGAGGGGGCGGGCATCGTGTTCGTCTTCATTGTGATCGGGCTTCTGTTCGTCGGAGTCGTCGTAGTCGTCGTGACCGTGGCGGTGCGTTCGGCCAAGAACGGGTTCTCGTCCGGCGGCTCCAGCAGCAACAGCAGCTGGTGGGCGGGTGGGGGCGGCTCGTCGTCGAGTTCGTCCTGCGGCGGATCGTCCTCCTGCGGATCCTCCTCGTCCTGCGGCGGATCGTCGTCCTGCGGCGGCGGGGGGTGCGGTTCCAGCTGACACGGGGCAGCCGGTACCGCGCCGACGAGGGCGCCCGACGGGTCTGACTTCCGCCGGGCGCCTTCTCCTGCCCGGCTCCTGCCCGTCTTCCGCCGGTCTCCCGCCGGTCCTGCGCGCCCATGCAGCACGACGCGCGGGACGCAACTTGTTGAACACGTGAACTGCGAAGCCCCCGGGGGGATGTAAACCCCGTCAACTTGGGTAAAACGGCTGTGAGTGCCGTGCCTTTCATGATTCCCTCGGTTGAGTAGACCAGTCCCCGGACCTCCCGGGACTTCCTGTGGACCCGTGCCGGTGTCCCCCCACCCGTTGACTACCGCTGGCGGGCCCCGGCCCATCTCCCTCGCGCGTTTGCGGAGCCGACTCATGCTCACGACCCTCCAGACCACCTATACCGACACGCGTGCCGCCGACCTCGCCTGGGCCCTGGGTCGGGACCGGCTGCCCGCCCTGGCCGTACTGAACCTCGAACTGTCAGGCGCAAAGGTCGAGTTGCGCCTGCTCGGGGCCTCTCATCAGGTGCTCCTGGAGGAGGGGAAGGTGCTCTGCTCGGAGACGGTCGCCTGCATGCCCGGCAGCAGTACGCCGCTGCCGCTCGGCGTGGCCAAGCGGGTGGGCGACTGGGAGTACGAGTTCGCCGCGCGGGTCGAGACGCTGTCCCGCGGGTCCTTCGCGGGACGGGCCCAGGAACTGCTCGCGCTGGTCGCCGACCACCCGAACGGACTAGCGGGCACCTTCCCGGGCAGTCCGCACGCCTTCACCGCCCTGCTCGCGCAGCGATACGAGGGCCAGGTGCGCTGGCGGACCTGGCACGCGTACCCGCAGGAGGGTCAGCTGGTGGCCACCCGGACCCGGGTCGCCGTACGGACCGGGGCCCCGGACACGGCCGCCGCGGAGACGCGCGCGCTGACCTAGGGGCGGCTCGGGGCGGCCCGGAGCGTGTCGGCGCCAGGCGGCGGTGCGGGGCCCCGACGTTGCGGCGCGGTTACTCCAACTGGCTGGATCAGTAAGTCACTTGCACCCATGTGGGTGACCGGGTGTGAGTGGGTGGTGACGTACGGTTCGGTTCATGATCGACCGTTCCGTCCCGCGTCGGGTGCTCCCGGCTCCGGAGCCGCGGGGCGTGGCGACCGTCCCGGCCGCCCTGCCCGTACGGCCCGGGACCGGCCGACTCCTCGTCCTGGCCACCGTGTTCGTGTGCGCCGCCTGCGGCCTCGTATACGAACTGGAGCTGCTCGCCCTCGGCTCCTACCTCATCGGCGATTCCGTCACCCAGGCGTCGGTCGTGCTGTCCGTCATGGTCTTCGCCATGGGTGTCGGATCCCTGCTCGCCAAACGGCTGCGGCACCGGCCCGCATTCGGTTTCGCCGCCATCGAGGCCGGGCTGGCCCTGCTCGGCGGCCTCTCGGCCGTGGCGCTGTACGCGAGCTTCGCCTGGCTGGGGGAGTCCCGGCCCGCGCTCGTCGCGTTCTCGTTCGCCATCGGCGTCCTCATCGGCGCCGAGATCCCGCTGCTGATGGTCCTCATCCAGCGCATCCGTCGGCAGGACGCGGGCGGGGCCGTCGCCGACCTGTTCGCCGCCGACTACGTGGGCGCCCTCGTTGGCGGCCTCGCCTTCCCGTTCCTGCTGCTGCCCGTGCTCGGCCAGCTCACCGGCGCGATGCTCACCGGCACCGTCAACGCGCTCGTCGGCGGCGGGCTGGTGCTGTGGCTGTTCCGCCGCGACCTGAGCCGACGCGCCCGGTGGACGCTGATCGTCGCGAACGTGACCGTGCTTTCCGTACTCGCCTGCGCGACCGTCCTCGCCGACGACTTCGAGCGGGTGGCCCGCCGCGCCGTCTACGGCGGGGAGGTGCGGGTCGCCGTCCAGACCGGCGTGCAGGAACTGGTCCTCACCGGGCCGCGGACCGGCTCCCCGCGCTCCCTCGACCTGTACCTCGACGGGCGGCTGCGGGTCAGCGGCTACGACGAGTACCGCTACCACGAGGCCCTCGTCCACCCCGCCATGACCGGCCCGCACGCCCGGGTCCTGGTCCTCGGCGGCGGCGACGGCCTCGCCGCCCGGGAGGTGCTGCGCTACCGGGACGTCGCCTCGGTCACCGTCGTCGAGCTCGACCCCGGGGTGGTCCGGCTCGCCCGCACCGACCCGATGCTCTCCGCGCTCAACGCCGGGGCGTACGGGGACCCGCGCGTCGGGGTCGTCACGCAGGACGCGTTCCGCTGGCTGCGCGGGCCGGCCGCCCGGGAACGGTTCGACGTCATCGTCTCCGACCTCCCCGACCCGGGCATCACCCCGAGCACGAAGCTCTACTCGCAGGAGTTCTACGGGCTGGCCGCGCGGGCGCTGCGGCCCGGGGGCCGGATCGCCGTACACGCCGGGCCGCTGGCCTCGCGCCCGCGTACGTACTGGACCGTCGAGTCCACCCTGCGCGCGGCGGGCCTGCGGACCTCGCCCTACAGCGCGGGCGGACGCCTCTCGGGTTTCGCCGCCGGACCCGACCGCACGCCGCTGGGCGTCAGCGACGCGCCACCGCAGGACTGGGGCTTCGTACTGGCCTCCCGCGAGCAGGCGCCGCCGCTGCGCGTGGACCGCGACACGCCGGGGCTGCGCTCGCTGTCGACCGGCTCGCTGCGGGATGCCGCGCGCGACGCGGAGCGGACCCGGATGGACGGGCTCCCGCCGTCGACCCTGCCGCACCCGCGGTATTCGTGACCGGGTGCGGGTCTCGTCGGTAGGCTCGTCCGCATGGAGCATCAGGTGTTCGTTCCGGTACCGGCAGACAGCCTCCGCGCCGTGCTGCGCGACCCCGTCCGGGTGGCCCGTTGCGTGCCGGGACTCCAGCAGGACGCCGACGCCGAGTCCGGACCGCTGTCGGGCCGGCTGAAGGTCCGGGTCGGCGGGCACACCGTGACCTACCGGGGCGCCCTGTCCGTCACCGAGCGTGACCCGGGCCACTTCGCCGTCGACGGCGAGGGCACGGAGGTCCGGGGCAGCGGGACCGTGAAGCTGGCCCTCGTGCTGCGGCTGACCCCGCAGGGGGACGGGACCCGGCTGGACTTCACCGCGGCAGGCACCGCCGACGGGCGCGCCGCGGGCTTCACCGCCGAGGCCACGGCCGCCGCCGTGCAGCGGCTGCTGGAGCGGACCGCCGAGCAGCTTGCGGCGGTGGCGGAGCCCGGAGCCGCCGGAGCGGGCCTGGCGGCCGGAGCCGCCGCCGGTGCGGACGACACCGACGGGGCCGACGAGGCCGACCCCGTGGCCGAGGCCGAGGACATCGAGGGCGCCGGGGCCGACGGGGACGCGGCGGACGGCGACGACGTCACCGAGGTCACCGCCTCCGTGTTCGAGACCGAGGTGCCCCCGCCGTCCCTCGATCCTTTCCTGGCCGGCGGGTTTGACGAACAGGCTGATGTGCCGGGGCCGCCGGCCGAGGCCGCCCACGCCCGCCGCACGATGATCGGCCGCAGCGCCGAGGAGGTGGACCACGCGCCCCCGCGCGGGCGGTACGCCCCCGTGCCCCCGCCCGCCGCCACCACGACCAAGGACAACCTGCGCTGGCTCGCTCCGGCCGCCGCTCTCGCCGTGGCCTCGGCGGTCGTCCTCGGCCGGGCCCTGCGCCGCCGCCGCTGAGCCCGTACGGGCGGCACCCGGCACCCCACTAGGGTCGACCGCATGAGTACGCAACTGAGCGCCGGCGGCGCCGAGGTGACTGTCGACCAGGAGAACGGCTGCCGGATCAGCAGTCTGCGCATCGACGGGACGGAGCTGCTGCGCGAGGGCCCGCACTACGGGTCCTTCCCGATGGTGCCGTGGTGCGGCCGGACCGGGAACGGCCAGTTCCGGGACGGGGCGAAGGTCCACCAGCTCCCGCTCAACCACCCGCCGCACGCCCTGCACGGCTTCGGCCGGGACGCGGCCTGGCGCCGGGCCCGTGCCACCGGCACCGACGCGGTGTTCACGTACGACCTCGTCGACCCGTGGCCCTACCCCGGCCGCGTCACCCAGATCTTCGAGCTGTCGCCGGACGCGCTGACCCTCACCATGGGCGTCGAGACGTACGGGGACTCCTTCCCGGCCCAGGCCGGCTGGCACCCCTGGTTCCGGCGCGACCTCGGGCTCGGCGGCGGGGACGTGAGCATCGGCTTCGACCCCGCCTGGCAGGAGGAGCGCGGCGAGGACCACCTCCCCACCGGCAACCGCATCGACCCGAAGCCCGGCCCCTGGGACGACTGCTTCGGCATGCCCGACGGAGTGGACGTCACCCTGACCTGGCCCGGCGCGCTGGAGCTGAGGCTCACCAGCCGGTCCGAATGGGTGGTCGTGTACGACGAGCAGCCCGAGGCCGTGTGCGTCGAACCGCAGTCGGGCCCGCCGAACGGGCTGAACACCCTGCCGCGCCTGATCACCCCGGTGGACCCGCTGGAGATCTCCACGACCTGGACGTGGCGGCGGCTCGCCTAGTGCCCAATTAAGCTCGGGGTCATGAGTGACGTACGCGATGCGCTTCTGCAGCAGATCAAGGACAAGGCCGTCGTGCACGGCAAGGTGACCCTCTCCTCCGGCCGGGAAGCCGACTACTACATCGACCTCCGCCGGGTCACCCTCGACGGCGAGGCGGCCCCGCTGGTCGGTCAGGTCATGCTCGACCTCACCGCCGAACTCGACTTCGACTGCGTCGGCGGTCTGACCCTGGGTGCCGACCCGGTCGCGACCTCGATGCTGCACGCCTCCGCGGCGCGCGGCGGCCGCCTGGACGCCTTCGTCGTCCGCAAGGCGCAGAAGGCCCACGGCATGCAGCGCCGCATCGAGGGCACCGACGTCAAGGGCAAGCGCTGCCTGGTGGTCGAAGACACCTCGACCACCGGCGGGTCCCCGCTGACCGCCGTCGAGGCGGTCCGCGAGGCCGGCGGCGAGGTCGTCGCGGTCGCCACGATCGTGGACCGCGGCGCGGCCGACGCCATCGCCGAGGCGGGGCTCCCGTACCTCACCGGTTACCGCCTGGAGGACCTCGGTCTCTCCTAGGCCTCAGGGACAGGTCTCAGGGTCCGGACGCCCTCGTTCCGGCCTCGGCGGAACTGGTGGCGATGGCCCTTCGATTGCTCTGAGTGGGTTCTGACCTGCTCTTTTTCGGCGGGCCGGGATGTTTCACGTGAAACATCCCGGCCCGTTCGGCTTGCACGTGGCGACCGGCGGGGTGGAGTGTCGCGCGGAGTCTGGAAAGATGGGCGCGACGATGACGTCGCCCCCAGGTCAGGGCCCGCAATAAGCACACTCCCCGCACATCCAAGGAGCGGTAGATGCCCATCGCAACCCCCGAGGTCTACAACGAGATGCTCGACCGGGCGAAGGCAGGAAAGTTCGCCTACCCGGCCATCAACGTGACCTCTTCCCAGACCCTGCACGCTGCGCTGCGCGGCTTCGCGGAGGCCGAGAGCGACGGCATCATCCAGATCTCCACCGGTGGTGCGGAGTTCCTGGGTGGCCAGTACAGCAAGGACATGGTCACCGGCGCGGTCGCCCTGGCCGAGTTCGCGCACATCGTCGCGGCGAAGTACGGCATCACGGTCGCGCTGCACACCGACCATTGCCCCAAGGACAAGCTGGACGGCTACGTACGTCCGCTCCTTGAGGTCTCGGCCGAGCGCGTGGCCCGCGGTCTGAACCCGCTCTTCCAGTCGCACATGTGGGACGGTTCCGCCGAGACCCTGGCCGACAACCTGGCCATCGGCCAGGAGCTGCTCGCCAAGGCCGCCGCCGCGAAGATCATCCTTGAGGTCGAGATCACCCCGACCGGCGGCGAGGAGGACGGCGTCAGCCACGAGATCAACGACGAGCTGTACACCACCGTCGAGGACGCGATCCGCACCGCCGAGGCCCTGGGCCTGGGTGAGAAGGGCCGCTACCTGCTGGCCGCCTCCTTCGGCAACGTCCACGGCGTCTACAAGCCGGGCAACGTGGTCCTGCGTCCCGAGCTCCTCAAGGACCTCCAGGCGGGCGTCGCCGAGAAGTACGGCAAGGCTTCGCCGTTCGACTTCGTCTTCCACGGCGGCTCGGGCTCCACGGCCGAGGAGATCGCCACCGCGCTGGAGAACGGCGTCGTGAAGATGAACCTCGACACCGACACCCAGTACGCCTTCACCCGCCCGGTCGTGGACCACATGTTCACCAACTACGCCGGCGTTCTGAAGGTCGACGGCGAGGTCGGCACGAAGTCCAAGTACGACCCGCGCACCTGGGGCAAGGCCGCCGAGGCCGGCATGGCCGCGCGTGTCACCGAGGCGTGCGCGAACCTGCGCTCCACGGGCACGAAGCTGAAGTAGTCCCGAGGCACGACGTAGCGAAGGGCCCGGCCCCGTCCCACACCACGGCGGCCGGGCCCTTCGGCGTTTCCCCCCGGTCCGCCCCGGACCCCGACCCGGGCGAGCGCGCCGGGCACACGCCCGGGCCGCCGGGTGGTGGGGCGCGCCCACCACCGGGCCCGGCAGACTGGGGGCATGTCCATTCACCAGAACCTCCTCGGGGGCCCCGCCCCCACCCACCTCCCCGACGAGCCGGGCCGTGAGGCCCTGGCCGCAGGCACCCCCGCCGTCGAGGTGGCCGCCGCGCACCCCACCTCGTCCCTCGCCTGGGCGACCCTCGCCGACGAGGCCTTCGCGGCCGGCAACACCATCGAGTCGTACGCGTACGCCCGTACGGGCTACCACCGCGGCCTGGACGCCCTGCGCCGCGCCGGCTGGAAGGGCCACGGCCCGGTCCCGTGGGAGCACGAGCCGAACCGCGGCTTCCTCCGCGCCCTGAACGCCCTGGCCCGCGCCGCCGAGGCGATCGGCGAGAAGGAGGAGTACGAGCGCTGCTCGACCTTCCTGCGCGACTCGTCCGAGACGGCTGCGGACGTCCTCGGCGCCTGAGCCGTACGAACGCGCGGACGGGCACACGCGCGTGGCCGGGGCCTCGCACCAGGGGCCCCGGCAGGCCATAGTGTCCTAAAAGTGATCGTGACCCCGGTCACACCTCGCTGGAGAGGGCCCGGCAACCGGTCCTATGATGCGGGCAGGGGACCGGGGCTCCACTCACCCATCGGAAGGAGCGGACCGCTACCCGGAAGCACGTGTCGAGGAGACAGCGATGTCGAACACCCTTGATGCCTCCGGAGCCGGTTCGGACACCCCGAACCTCGACTTCGACGGCACTACCCCCTACGAGGACTACGTCCAGGCGGACGTCCTCACCCACCTCCAGCACCTCCGGTCGGACGACCCGGGCGAGATGGTCTTCCTGGTCACGACCCAGGTCATGGAGCTGTGGTTCACGGTCATCGTCCACGAGTGGGAAACCGCGGCGAAGGCCCTGCGCGAGGACCGCATCCCGGTCGCGATGGACGCGCTGAAACGATCCCTCCGCGAGCTGGAGGCCCTCAACTCCTCCTGGCGCCCGCTCGCCCAGCTCACCCCCGGGCAGTTCAACGCCTACCGCGCCGCCCTCGGCGAGGGTTCCGGTTTCCAGTCGGCGATGTACCGCCGGATGGAGTTCCTGCTCGGCGAGAAGTCCGCCTCCATGCTGGTACCGCACCGTGGCGCCCCGCGCGTCCACGCGGAGCTGGAGAAGGCCCTCCACGAGCCCAGCCTCTACGACGAGGTCCTGCGCCTCCTGGCCCGCCGCGGCCTCCCGGTCCCGGGCGCGGTCCTGGACCGCGACCTCTCGCAGCGCTACGAGCCCTCGGCCGAGGTCGAGGCCGTCTGGACGGGCCTGTACGCCGCCCCGGACGAGCACCTGGACCTCCACCGCCTGGGCGAGGTCCTCACGGACGTCGCCGAGCTCGTCTGGCGCTGGCGCAACGACCACCTGGTGGCCACCCGCCGTGCGATGGGCGCGAAGACCGGCACGGGCGGCTCGGCCGGCGTGACCTGGCTGGAGAAGCGCGCCACGAAGAACGTCTTCCCGGAGCTCTGGACGGCCCGCAGCCATGTCTGAGCCCACGCTTGCACCGATGCAGCAGACGCAGATACCGGACCTCCGGAGCCGTGCCGCGGCCCTGGACGCCGCCGACGGGCTCGGGCGCCTCCGTGACCGGTTCACCCTCCCCGACGGAGTCGTCTACCTGGACGGCAACTCCCTCGGCGCCCTCCCGGCCACCGTCGCGCAGACCACCGCCGACGTCGTCACCCGGCAGTGGGGCGAGCTCCTCATCCGGTCCTGGGACGAGAGCGACTGGTGGACCGCCCCCGAGCGGATCGGCGACAAGCTCGCCCCCCTCGTCGGCGCGGCCCCCGGCCAGGTGGTCGTCGGCGACTCCACCAGCGTCAACCTCTTCAAGGCTCTGGTCGGCGCCGCCCGCCTGGCCGCTCCCGGCCGCACGAAGATGCTGGTCGACGCCGCCACCTTCCCCACCGACGGCTACATCGCCGCCTCGGCGGCCCGGATGACAGGCCTGACCGTCACCCCGGTGGACCCCGCGCACGCGGCGGAGGCGATGGACGCGGACACCGCCGTCGTCCTCCTCAACCACGTCGACTACCGCAGCGGCCGGCTCCACGACCTGCCCGCCCTCACCGAGGCCGCGCACGCCGCCGGGGCGATCATGGTCTGGGACCTGTGCCACTCGGCGGGCGCCCTGCCCGTCGGCCTCGACGCGCACGCCGTCGACCTCGCGGTCGGCTGCACGTACAAGTACCTCAACGGCGGCCCCGGCGCCCCCGCGTACCTCTACATCGCCGATCGCCACCAGGCCGCCTTCGATTCCCCGCTGCCGGGTTGGAACGGCCACGCCGATCCCTTCGCCATGACCCCGGAGTTCGTCCCGGCGGACGGGGCGCGGCGCGGCCGCGTCGGGACCCCGGACATCCTGTCCATGCTGGCCCTGGAGGCGTCGCTCGACGCCTGGGACGGGGTGTCCGTCGAAGCCGTACGGGCCAAGTCCCTCGCCCTGACCGACTTCTTCCTCGAATGCGTGGCCGCCTACGTCCCCGAGGGCCGGGTCGAGTCGGTCACCCCGGCCGAGCACGACCGGCGCGGCAGCCAGGTCTCGCTGCGCACCGAGAACGCCCGTGAGGTCATGCGGGAACTCATCGGCCGGGGCGTCGTCGGCGACTTCCGCGCCCCGGACGTCCTGCGCTTCGGTTTCACTCCGCTCTACGTCGGTTTCGCCGATGCCGAGCGCGCGGCGCGCACGCTGGGTCACATTTTCGGGTGACCCCCTAGCGAAACGTCACATCACCGGGCGGGCGGGGCTACGGCTCCGCCCGCTCCGGCACATCCCGGGCCCCGCACGGAACGCGTCGTTCCAGACTGATACGGTCCCGGACCACCGGACCACCGGAACATCTGTCCCCGCTGTCCCACGCGTTACCGAGAGGTTGAGCCGATGACGGACCCCGCCGCAGTGGAACGGGACGCCGCCGAGGCCGCATCGGCCTTCTCCCATCCGGCCGTCGCGCCGGACACGAGCGCCGCGTACGGGGAACACCCCGACCAGGTCGTCGACTTCTACGCCCCGCGAGGCGGGACCGAGGACCCCGTCCCCCTCGTCGTCGTGCTGCACGGCGGCGCGTGGCGGGCCCCGTACGACCGGCAGCACGTCACCCCCTTCGCCGACTTCCTGGCCCGGAAGGGTTTCGCCGTCGCCAACGTCGAGTACCGGCGCGGCCGTTCCCTTCCGCACCAAGGCACCGAGGGCCCGATCGCCGGGCGCTGGCCCGAGACCTTCGACGACGTCGCCGCGGCGCTGGACGCCCTCCCGGGGCTCGCCGCCGCCGCGCTGCCGCAGGCCGACCTCCGCCGCGTCGTCGTCACCGGACACTCGGCCGGCGGCCAGCTCGCGCTGTGGGCCGCGGCCCGGCACGTGCTCCCGCACGGGTCCCCGTGGCGGCTGCCCGCCCCGCCGCCGCTGCGCGGTGTGGTGGCACTGGCCCCGATCGCGGACTTCGCGGTGGCGGAGGAGCTGGGCGTCTGCGGCGGCGCGAGCGCGCAGCTGCTCGGCGGCCCCGAGCACTTCGCCTCCCGCCTCCCCTTCGCCGACCCGGCGGCCCTGCTCCCGACGGGCATCGCCACCGCGGTGGTCCAGGGCCGCGACGACATCGTGGTCCCGCAGCAGGTGGCGGAGGCGTACGTGGCCGCCGCCGCGCGGGCGGGGGAGATGGTCGGGCTGACGCTGCTGGACGGGGTCGGCCACTTCCCGCTCATCGACCCGGCGGCGGACGCGTGCGCGGTGGTCGCCGAGGAGATCTCGCAACTGGCCTGGTAGAGCCCGGCCGCCCGGAACGGGTCAGTCCCGGGCAGATACGGGCCAACCGCCTCTGCCCCGGTCGGTACCCGCATGAGAACTGCCGAAAGGCTATGTACTCTGATCGGGAATCACCCTGAGCGCGTTCAAAAACGAAAATGGGGGGGCCGGTGCGTAGTCGCCGTCTCGTAATATCCGCTGCCGCCATCGTCGCGGCCAGCGTTGGTCTCATCCCGGGCATGGCCCACGCGGCCGACCCGGTCAAGCCGGGCGCGCATGGCGTGTCCGCACCCGCCGGGGACCTGAGGAAGGCCACGGCGTCCAAGGCCAAGAGCTTCACGAGCCCTGCCGACCGTACGGTCCGGCAGACCATCCCGGCGGCCGGCAGCAAGGCCGCCGCAGCCCCGCAGACGGTGGCCACCGCGGGCAACCCGACCCTCGCGGTCGGCCTCAAGGCCACGGGTACGACGGCGCACAAGGTGCGCCTGACGTCCACCGTCACGAGCGCGGCCGCCTCGCTCGCGGTCACCATCGCGTGGGGCGACGGCACGACCGACATGACCACCGCGCAGGGCGCCGGTGACCTCGTCAACGAGCACACCTACGCCGAGGTCGGCTCGTACAAGGTCACCGTCACCGTGGTGGACGCCGCGAACAACACGCAGGCCGTCAACCAGCTCGACGTCGTCACCGAGGGCTCCGACTTCACCCCGTACGGGCCGACCCGCCTCCTGGACACCCGTAGCGGAATCGGCGCCCCGAAGGCCAAGGTCGCCGCGTACGGCAAAGCCCGCGTGAAGGTCGGCGGCAACGGCGGCATCCCCGCCGGGGTCACCGCGGTCGTCCTCAACGTCACCGTCACCAACGCCACCAGCGCCGGGCACGTCACCGCGTACCCGTCGGGCGGCGTGCAGCCGATCAGCTCGAACGTCAACTTCGTCGCCGGTCAGACCGTGCCGAACCTGGTGATCGTGCCGGTCGGCCAGGACGGCTACGTGGAGCTGTACAACGGCGGCTGGGAGTCGCTCGACCTGATCGCGGACGTCACCGGCTACTTCAGCCACACGGCGGCCAGCGGCTACAACCCGCTGGCACCGGTCCGCGCCGTGGACACCCGCAACGGCACCGGAACGGCCCAGGGCCAGCTCGCCGGGCAGGGCACCTTCAGCGTGCAGATGGCCGGCCGCAACGGTGTCTGGAAGGGCATCAGCGCGGTGGCACTGAACGTGACGGTCACCAACCCGAAGGAGGCCGGCCACCTGACCGTCTTCCCGAGCGGGCAGGCGGCTCCGTCCACGTCCAGCGTGAACTTCACGGCCGGTCAGACGATCGCCAACTCGGTGATCGTGCCGGTCGGCCCCGACGGCCAGATCAGCGTCCGCAACGGTGCGTGGGCCGGGACCGACGTGATCGTCGACGTCGTCGGCTTCTACACCAACGAGAGCTCGGGCGCCTTCGTGCCGATGGACCCGGCCCGCATGCTCGACACCCGGGACGCGGCGACCTGGGACGGCGGGCCGATGGGGGGCCGCGGCTACATCTACATGCGGCCGTTCCGCAACCCGGCCGGTGTCTCGGGCTTCGTGTTCAACACCACGGTCACCAACACCCGCGGCGACGGCTTCCTGTCGGTCACCCCGGACCCGAACACGTGGGACGCCTACGGCGACGGCACCGCGGTCTGGCCGGAGGAGCCCACCGCCTCCGCCCTGAACTGGACGTACGGCAAGACGGTCCCGAACCTGGTCCAGGCGAGCGCCGGTGCCAACGGCATCGTCGACTTCTGGAACATGGGCTGGGACAACACCGACCTGATCGTCGACATGTTCGGCTTCTACGACACCATCTGAGTCAGCCCCTCAGCGCCCCGGGCCCGGCCGTCGAGGCCGACCCCGGGGCGCTGTTCCGTACGCTCATTCCGCAGGTACCACCGGGCTGATCTCGAAGGCTCCGCACACCCGCAGGCGGTACGGGATCTCCTCGGCCAGGCCGCTGGCCGGCGGGTACACCTTGACGGCTGCCGACTTCTGCCGACAGTCCGGCACCACACTCCGGCTGTTGGTGCGGAAGGTTGCGGTCACGGTGTCGTCGGGGAAGACGGACACCGTGTTGTACGACTCGCCGGTGCGAATCGCAGAGGTGCCGATCTGGCGATGCTTGGCGTCCACGACGCTGACGCCCGGGTATCCGCGCAAACTACAGGTACGGGATGTGGTGTTGGTGAACTCGATCGGGTAGAGGACTGACCCCGCGGCACCTTGCGGCTCGCCGATGGTCAGCTCCAAGTCGGCCAGGCGGCAGGTCGGGGCCTTGTACGCGGCCGACGCGTGGGTGGCGCCGACCAAGGCGCCGGTGGTTGCGAGGAGGGCTGCGGAAGCGATGGTCGCCGCCCGGGTCAGGACGTTGCTCATGGGCCGACTCCTGTGCCAGCGAAGGAAGGTGTCCTCGTCCGGCGAGACGGGTACGCCGTCTGCGGGAGAGGTGCTCGCACTCTCTCGGGTGCCGGACCGGGGCGTGTAATCCCGCGGCTGACAGTGCGGGCCTGATGACACCATTCTAACGGCGCGGGCTCTTCGCGACCTTTCGGCGGCGTTCACGGTAACGCCGAGGGGGCGGTGCGCCGTGTGGCGCACCGCCCCCTCGCGTCGTGACCGGCCGTCCCTACAGGAACGAGTTGATCTCGATCGTCTCGGTGCGGCCCGGGCCGACGCCGATCGCGGAGATCGGGGCGCCCGACATCTCCTCCAGGGCCTTGACGTACGCCTGGGCGTTCGCCGGAAGGTCCGCGAAGGTCTTCGCCTTGGTGATGTCCTCGGACCAGCCGGGGAGGTATTCGTAGATCGGCTTCGCGTGGTGGAAGTCCGTCTGCGAGTACGGGAGCTCCTCGACGCGCTTGCCGTCGATCTCGTACGCGACGCAGACCGGGATCTGCTCCCAGCCGGTCAGCACGTCCAGCTTGGTGAGGAAGAAGTCGGTCAGGCCGTTCACGCGGGTGGCGTAGCGCGCGATCGGCGCGTCGAACCAGCCGCAGCGACGGTCACGGCCGGTGGTCACGCCGCGCTCGCCGCCGATGCGGCGCAGGTCCTCGCCGTCCTGGTCGAACAGCTCGGTCGGGAACGGGCCGGCGCCGACGCGGGTCGTGTAGGCCTTCAGGATGCCGATCACGCGGCTGATCTTCGTCGGGCCGACACCCGTGCCGGTGCAGGCGCCGCCCGCGGTCGGGTTCGAGGAGGTGACGAAGGGGTACGTGCCGTGGTCGACGTCGAGCAGGGTGCCCTGGCCGCCCTCGAAGAGCACGACCTTGTCCTCGTCCAGCGCGTTGTTGAGGATCAGGGTGGTGTCGGCGACGAACGGCTTGATCTGCTCCGCGTACTGGAGCATCTCCTCGACGATCGCGCCGGCCTCGATCGCGCGGCGGTTGTACAGCTTCGCGAGGAGCTGGTTCTTGCCTTCGAGGGCCGCTTCGACCTTCTGGGTGAGGATCGACTCGTCGTAGAGGTCCTGGACCCGGATGCCGACGCGGTTGATCTTGTCCGCGTAGGTCGGGCCGATGCCGCGGCCGGTCGTACCGATCTTGCGCTTGCCGAGGAAGCGCTCGCCGACCTTGTCGAGGGTGACGTTGTACGGCGTGATCAGATGCGCGTTGCCGCTGATGAGCAGCTTGGAGGTGTCGATGCCGCGCTCGTTCAGGCCGCGCAGCTCGGAGAGCAGGACGGCCGGGTCGACGACGACGCCGTTACCGATGACCGGGGTGCATCCGGGGGAGAGGATGCCGGAAGGGAGAAGGTGCAGTGCATACTTCTGGTCGCCTACGACAACCGTGTGGCCGGCGTTGTTGCCACCCTGGTATCGCACTACATAGTCAACGGATCCACCGAGCAGGTCGGTGGCCTTTCCCTTGCCCTCGTCACCCCACTGAGCTCCGAGCAGCACAAGAGCGGGCACAGGCGTACACCTCTTCCGGATGGGGCATGTCCAAGGTCAGGGGGCGTACGACGATGTACACCGCAGGCTGAGCCGTCGGACCGGTACCCCGGAATAGACGAAGGCCCTGGCGCAATAGCGCAAGGGCCTCTTGCACAAAGATGCTACCCGAGGAAGGACCGAGGTGTCGGCTCCAGAGCCCACCATGAGCCACGCGGGCGCGCCGGTAGGCGGCCTGCTCGTGCTCGTCGACCCGGTCGCCCGCCGTCTTGACGGCGAGTCCGTGCGGATCGCGAAGGATGTGTTGTCAGCGGGAGCGGCGGCGAAAATCTGCCTCCCGGATTCGCAGGAGGAATTCGCGCGGGCTCTTGCCCGCCGGGGCCAACGGCGGCTGGTGATCGTGGGCGACGACCGGGCCCTGGCGCGCACCGTGGGGCTGCTGCACCGGGAGCGGGGGCTGGCCGACGGGGCCCTTGCGCTGGTGCCGGTGGGGCCCACGGGGTCCCTGGTACTGGCCAGGTCGCTCGGCGTGCCGCTGTCCGCCGTCACCGCGGCCCGGGCGGTGCTGGACGGGTCGCTGAAGGTGTGCGACCTGCTGGTGGACGACAGCGACGGGGTGGTCCTGGGCGGACTGCGGATCCCGCCGCTGCGGGGGGTCAGACCCCCGGCAGGGCCGTCCGTGTGGACCGCGTACCGCTCGCTGGTACGGACGCTGGTCCGTCCCGCGGGGCCGATCGGCGCGGGCCGGCTCCGGCTGCGGGTCGAGGCGGACGGGGTGGTCCTGGCGGATGTGGACCGGCCGGTGGAGGAGGTCTCGCTGGCCGTGGGGAGCGACGGCGGCCCGGCGGAGGTCGTGGTCCGTACGGGTGGCGGCGGCACGGCTTCGGAGGTGACGGCGCGTGCGAAGACGGTCACGGTGTCGGGCGCGGACTTCCGCTACCGGGCCGACGCGGCGGTGACCGGCCCGGTGCGCCGCCGGACGTGGAACCTGCACCCAGGGGCATGGACCCTCACGCTGCCCCGGTGACGCGCGACGCAGAGATGCGTGACGCGCTCGCCGACCGGCGGGCGGGCCGGGAGCTGCGCGCCCCGGTCCCCCGCCCCGGGTGCGCCCGCCCCCTGCGCCGCAGTGCCTAGCCGAGGCCCAGGGTCGCCTTGTGGGTCCGCCAGCGGTCCATCATGCCCAGCAGCTCGCCCTGCATGAACTCGAAGAACGCGGCCGTCTCGGCGATGCGCGTACTGGCCGGCGAGTCGGAGCCGAGGCCCGCGGCGCCCTCGCGCAGGGTCTTCTCCCACAGGGTCAGCACCTGGTCCCGCCGGGTGAAGGTCTCGTACCAGAGCTCGTTGTGCAGCACGTACCGGTCCCGCCGCGAGCCCGGTTCCCGCTCCCGGCTGACCATGTTGACCTGGGTCAGGTAGGACACGGCTCCTGACACCGCCGCCGGGCTGATCTGCAGCGCCTCGCCCAGTTCCGCCGAGGTCATCGAGCCCTCGTCGCTCGCCAGCAGCTGCGCGAAGACCCGCGCGGCCATCCGCTGCATCCCCGCCTCGGTCAGCTGCGCGGCGAACCGCTCCACGAAGCGCGAGACCGCTTCCTCGTTCCGTACCGCTGGTACCGCCATGTCTTCCGCCACCTTCCCAACTTTACGTGATTCCCGAGCTTCACAAATTTGTGAAAGTAGCGTAGGTTCAGAAGCATGACGAAGGCAATCAGCGTCGCCGGACTCCACAAGGCGTTCGGCCGCACCCACGCACTGGACGGACTCGACCTCTCGGTCGCCACCGGCGAGGTCCACGGCTTCCTCGGCCCCAACGGCTCCGGCAAGTCCACGACCATCCGGGTCCTGCTGGGCCTTCTGCGCGCCGACTCCGGCACCGCCGAACTCCTCGGCGGCGATCCCTGGGCCGACGCCGTGGCCCTCCACCGCCGCGTCGCCTACGTACCCGGCGACGTCACCCTGTGGCGCAACCTCTCCGGCGGCGAGGTCATCGACCTCTACGGACGGCTGCGCGGAGGCCTCGACCGGGCCCGCCGCGCCGAGCTGATCGAGCGGTTCGAGCTCGACCCGGCCAAGAAGGGGCGTACGTACTCCAAGGGCAACCGGCAGAAGGTCGCCCTCGTC
Organism: Streptomyces sp. NBC_00190; assembly: GCF_036203305.1. Classification (GTDB taxonomy): domain Bacteria; phylum Actinomycetota; class Actinomycetes; order Streptomycetales; family Streptomycetaceae; genus Streptomyces. The sequence goes on from NZ_CP108131.1 coordinate 4,311,889, forward strand.
GCCGCCTTCGCCTCCGACGCCGAACTGCTCATCCTCGACGAGCCCACCTCCGGCCTCGACCCGCTGATGGAGGAGGTGTTCCAGGACTGCGTCGCGCAGGCCCGCGCCGCCGGGCGCACCATCCTGCTCAGCTCGCACATCCTCAGCGAGGTCGAGACCCTCTGCGACCGGGTCAGCATCATCCGCAAGGGCCGCACCGTGGAGACCGGCACGCTCGCCGACATGCGCCACCTCACCCGTACGTCGATCAGCGCCGAACTCGCCGGCCCGCCGAACGGCATCGCGCACCTGCCGGGCGTGTACGACGTGCAGGTCCAGGGGCTGAAGGTCCGCCTCCAGGCCGACACGGACAAGCTGGACGCCGTCCTGCGCGCCCTCACCGCGTCGGGCGTGCGGTCGCTGGCCTCGACCCCGCCCACCCTCGAAGAGCTGTTCCTGCGCCACTACACCGAAGAGGCGTCGCGATGAAGAACCAACTGGCGGGCACCGGCGCGCTGCTCCGGCTCGCCCTGCGCCGCGACCGCGTGATGATGCCCGTCTGGGTGCTGGTCACCGCCCTGTTGGTGGTGATCATGCCCGGCTCGCTGGGAAGCGTGTACGGGAGCGCCGCCGAACGCGCCGAGGTCGCCGCCTCCATGAACGCCAACAGCTCGATGCGCGCCATGTACGGGCCGGTCTTCGGTGACTCGCTCGGCGCTCTGACCGCCTGGCGGATCGGGGTCTACGGCGCCGTCCTGGCGGCCGTGATGAGCCTGGTCATCGTCATCCGGCACACCACGGAAGAGGAGGAGACGGGCCGTCAGGAGCTGCTCTCCGCCGCGATGGTGGGGCGGCGGGCCCCACTGAGCGCGGCCCTGCTGGCCGCCCTCGTGGCCAACACGTGCGTCGCGCTGCTCATCGCGGGAGGTCTCGCGGGACAGGGCGCGCCGGGTGCGCTCGCCCTCGGGCTGGCCATCGCGGGCGCCGGGATGCTCTTCGCCGGCGTGGCGGCCATCGCCGCCCAGCTGACCGAGAGCGCCCGGGCCGCCAAGGGGATCGCGGCCGCTGTGCTCGGCGCCGCGTTCGTCCTGAAGGCGGCCGGAGACGCCGGGACGGCCGGCGGGGAGTCGGCTTTGACCTGGCTCTCTCCGCTCGGCTGGGTGGAGAACGTACGGGCCTTCGCCTCGATGCGCTGGTGGGTGCTCGCGCTGCTCGCCGTGGCCGTCGTGGCGCAGGCGGGCGCCGCGTACGTGCTGGCCGGCCGCCGTGACCTGGGCATGAGCTTCCTGCCGACCCGGCCGGGACCGGCCGAGGGACGCCTGGGCACGGCGGGTGCGCTGGCCTGGCGGCTGCAGCGCGGCAGCGTGTTCGGCTGGAGCGCGGGCTTCCTCGTCGCCGGTGTCGTCTTCGGCGGGATGGCGCAGGGCGCGGCCGACGTGGTCGGCGGCAATGAGAAGACCCGTCAGATCATCGAGCGGATGGGCGGGCAGAGCGGACTCACCGACGCCTTCCTCGCCGCGATGGCCGGGCTGCTGGGCCTGGTCGCCGCGCTGTACATCGTCTCCTCGGTGCTGCGGCTGCACGGTGAGGAGAGCTCGGCGCGCGCCGAACCGCTGCTCGCGAACGCCGTCGGCCGGCTGCGCTGGGCCGCGGGCCATCTCGCCGTCGCGTTCGGCGGCTCGGCGCTGATCCTGCTGCTGGGCGGTCTCGGGCTGGGCCTCGGGCACGGCGTGGAGGTGGGCGCGGCGGTGGGCGCCACCCTCGCGCAGCTCCCGGCGGTGTGGGTGATCGGGGCGGTGGCCGCCCTCCTGTACGGCGCGGCGCCCAAGTACGCGGTGGCCGCCTGGGCGGTGGCCGGGATCGCGCTGGCCCTGGGCTGGGTCGGCCCGGCGCTGAACCTCCCGGAGGCGGTCTTGGACCTCTCCCCCTTCGCCCACCTGCCCAAGCTGCCGGGCGGGCAGGCCATGGCCTGGATCCCGCTGCTGGTCCTGACCGCCCTGGCGGTGGCCTTCACGGGCGCGGGGCTGGCCGCCCTGCGCCGCCGGGACCTGGTCGCCTGACGCCTCGCTCGGTGCCCGGCGATGTCCGCCGGGCTGCCGCCCTAGAACTGCACGAGCAGTTCGCGCAGTCCCCGGATGACGTAACCGTCCCGCCACCGCGGCTCCTCGACGAGCCGCAGCGGCGGGACTCCGTCTGCCAGCAGCGCCCCGAAGGTGGCCTCCAGCTCCCGGCGCGCCAGCGGCGCCCCCAGGCAGTAGTGGATCCCGGCACCGAAGCTCAGGTGCGGATTGTCGGCCCGTACGAGGTCCAGCGCGTCGGGATCGTCGAACCGCGCGGGATCGCGGTTCGCGGACCCGAACAGCAGCGCGACCTCGGCTCCGCGGGGAATCTCGGTGTCCCCGATCCGGATGTCGTCGAGGACCCAGCGCTCGAACATCTGCAGGGGTGTGTCGTAGCGCATCAGTTCATCCACAGCTGTGGACAACTTTTCGGGATCGCGGCGCTCACGCAGCGCGGCGAGCTCGCCGGGGTTGCGAAACAGTGCCCACCACCCGTTGGCGGTGGTGTTGACCGTGGCCTCGTGCCCGGCGTTCAGCAGGAGCACGCAAGTGGAGATCATCTCCTGCTCGCTGAGCCGGCCCTCCTCATCGTGGGCGGCGATCAGCCCGGAGATCAAATCCTCCCCGGGGCGTGCGCGCCGCTCCGTGATCAGCTCCCGCAGGTACGCGCTGAACTCGACGCTCGCCCGCACCGCGCGCCGCGCCGTCTCCTCGTCCGGCCGGAGCTCGAACATCCCGCAGATGTCCGCGGACCAGGGCCGCAGCAGCCCCCGGTCCGCCTCCGGGACGCCCAGCAGCTCCGCGATCACCGCCACCGGCAGCGGCTCGGCGACGGCCGTGAGCAGGTCCCCGCCTCCGTCCGCCAGCAGCCGCCCCACCAGCTCCCCGGCCATCCGCTGCACGGCCGGCACGAGCCGCTCCACCGTCCGCGGGGTGAAGGCCTTCGCAACCAGCTTGCGCACCCGCGCGTGCGCGGGATCCTCCAGGTCCAACAGCCCGTTGCCGTTGAGCACGTGGAAGGCCTCGTGCTCCGCCGGCGGGGCGGTGCGCCCGAACTCCTCGTGCGTGAACCGGTGCAGGTAGGTCCTCCCCAGGCGCCGGTCCCGCAGCAGCGCACTCACATCGGCGTAGTGCGGCACCAGCCACTGCCCGGTGGCCTCGTACCACACCGCCCGCCCCTGCTCCCGCAACTCCCGGTACGCCGTATACGGATCGGCGACGAACTCGGCATCCCACGGATCAAAGCCCATCCCCGCACCCTATGCCGGGGTCACCAGCCGGGTCTCGTAGGCGAAGACCGCCGCCTGGGTGCGATCCCGCAGGCCCAGCTTCACCAGGATGCGGCTCACATGGGTTTTGATCGTGGACTCGGCGACGATCAGCCGGCCCGCTATCTCCCCGTTGGACAGCCCCTGCGCGATCAGTACCAGCACCTCCTTCTCCCGCTCCGTCAACTCGCTGACCCCCGCCGGGTCCGCGAGCTTCGGCGTCTCGGCGAGCTTCGAGAACTCCACGATCAGACGCTTGGTCACCGACGGCGCCAGCAGCGCCTCCCCGGCCGCCACCACCCGGACCCCGTCCGCGAGCTGACGGGCCGACGCGTCCTTGAGCAGGAACCCGGAGGCCCCGGCCCGCAGCGCCTGGTACACGTACTCGTCGAGGTCGAAGGTCGTCAGGACCAGCACCTTCGCGTCCGTGTCCGCCGCCACGATCTCCCGCGTCGCCTCCAGCCCGTTCATCAGCGGCATCCGGATGTCCATCAGCACCACGTCCGGCCGCAGCGCCGCCACCTGAGCGATGGCCTCACGGCCGTCGACCGCCTCGCCCACCACCTCGATGCCGTCCATGGCGTTCAGCAGGACGGAGAACCCCTCGCGCACCATCATCTGGTCGTCGACGATCAGCACCCTGATCGTCATGGCGCGCCCGCCCCGGACCCAGTGCCCGACCCGGTCGCCGACCCGGTCGCCGTCCCCGAATTCGGCCCCGTCCCCGCCACCGGCTCCGGACGGTTGCGCACCGGTATGAACACCGCCACCTCGTACCCGCCCGTCCCGGACTCGCCGACCGTCATCTCCCCCTCCAGCATGGCCACCCGCTCCCGCATCCCGGTGATCCCGTGCCCGGCACCCGGCGAGGGCCGCACATCCCCGGTCGGCGCCCCGTTCACGACGCGTATCCCCAGGCCGCCCAGCACATACGACACTTCCACGGAGGCCGCCGCGCCCGGCGCGTGCCGCAGCGTGTTGCTCAGGGCCTCCTGGATGATCCGGTACGCCGACAGCTCCACCCCCTGAGGCAGCTCCCGCACCGCACCCGTGACCGTCTTCTCCACGCTCAGTCCGGCTTCCCGCACATTGGCCAGCAGCCCGTCGAGCGAGGCCAGCGTCGGCTGCGGCGCGTCCGGAGCCTCGTAGTCCGCGGAGCGCACCACGCCCAGCACCCGCCGCAGCTCCGTCAGCGCCGCCACCGCGTTCTCCCGGATGGTGACGAACGCCGCCTCCAGCTCGGGCGGCGGGTTCTTTACCCGGTACGGCGCGGCCTCCGCCTGGATCGCCACCACCGACATGTGGTGAGCCACCACGTCGTGCAGTTCCCGCGCGATCGTGGTCCGCTCCTCCAGCAGCGTCCGCTTGTCCCGTTCGACGGCCGTGACCTCCTGCTGCGCGCTCACCTCCGCCTTGGCGTTGCGGCGTATCCGGATGCTGCTCGCGATCGTCAGCGCGATGGCCGAGGTCACGGCCATCTCCGGCAGGTTCGTCCCGTAGCGGTTGTTGAGCAGCACCGACATCGCGAAGCCGAGGACCAGGGTGAGGGACCACATCCACCCGGCCACCCGGGGTCCGGTCCGCAGGGTGACGAGGACCATGACCGCGATGTAGGAGACGAAGGCTCCAGGGCTCCAGGGCCAGAAGTCGTTCCCGCCCAACCCGGGGACGGCGCCGAGCACCAGCGTCATGGCGACCGCGGCCCACCAGGCGGCGACCGGCCGGACCAGCGTCATCAAGACCGGCGCCGCGGCCACCAGCCCCGTGAACAGGAGGCCGGCATCGCCGAGATACCCCGAGTCGGACGTTCCGGTGAACAGGACGAGGATGAAGGCCAGCGCCCCCACCGCCGCGTACTGGCTCCACGGCGCGTACCGGCGTATCGGAGCGGGCAGCCGTCGCACGAAGCGCCCCGGGGTCTCCACCAGCGGCAGCGGCCGGTAGGCCATGGCATCGGTGAGGAGGTCCTGGCGCAGGGTCGCGATCACCTCCGATGCCACTCGGAATTCAGGCGTCCGGGTTGTCCCCCCGGTGGTCGTCTCGGTCATACCAGAACCGTAGGGCCGCACGGCCGTACTCCGCGTCGCCGCTGATGGGGATTTCCCGGGCTCCCTCTCAAGTACTACGTGGGGTGTATCAGTAGCCCGTCGGACGGACCAGGCCCGTCTCGTACGCGAACACCGCGGCCTGCGTGCGGTCCCGCAGGCCCAGCTTCACGAGGATCCGGCCCACATGGGTCTTCACCGTCTGCTCCGCCACGGTCAGGTGCGACGCGATCTCCGCATTCGACAGGCCCTGGGCCACGAGCGACAGGACCTCCGTCTCCCGCTCGGTCAGCTCGTCGATGCGCGCCCGCGACGGCGCCCGCGGCGCCCCCAGCCGGGAGAACTCCGTGATCAGCCGCTTCGTGATGTTCGGCGAGAGCAGCGCCTCCCCGGCCGCCACCACCCGCACTGCCTCCGCGAGCTGGTCGGCCGACGCGTCCTTGAGCAGGAACCCGGAGGCGCCGGCCCGCAGCGCCTCGTACACGTACTCGTCGAGGTCGAAGGTGGTCAGCACCAGCACCTTCACGGTCGCGCCGGCGGCGCCCGTGATGACGGAGGTGGCCTCGATGCCGCCCATCCCCGGCATGCGGATGTCCATCAGGACCACGTCCGGCCCCAGTTCGCCGACTTTGGCCACGGCGTCGGCCCCGTCCACGGCCTGGCCGACCACCTCGATGTCCGGCTGGGCATTGAGAAGCACGGTGAAGCCCTGCCGGACCATCATCTGGTCGTCGGCGATCATCACCTTGATCGGGGAGTGCATGAATCCCTACTTCGTCTCGGGTGCGGAGCCGCCGGGCAGGTCCTGCGGATCCATCGGGAGTACGGCGGTCACCTCGTACCCGCCGTCGGGGCGTGCACCGGCGGCCAGCTCGCCCCCCAGCATGCCTGCCCGCTCCCGCATCCCCAGCAGCCCGTGCCCCGCACCCGGCGAGGGAAGGGCCGGCCGGGTCGGCGCGGTGTTGGCGACGCACAGGTGCAGGTCGCGCGGCCCGTAGGCGATGCCGATCTCCACCTGCGAACCTGGAGCGTGGCGCAGGCAGTTGCTCAGTGCTTCCTGCACGATCCGGTACGCGGTGAGCTCGACGCCAGGGGTGAGCGGCCGCCGTATCCCCGCGATCTCGGTGGTGACATCGAGCCCCGCTCCCCGCACGTTGTCCACGAGGCCGTCCAACTCGGCGAGGGTGGGCTGCGGATGGTGGGGGTTCGCGGGATCGTCCGGCTGCTCGGAGCGCAGCACGCCCAGCACCCGCCGCAGCTCCGTCAGGGCCTCCAGCGCGTTCTCCCGGATGCCCGCGAGGTTCTCCTTGAGCTCCTCGGACGGGTTCTCCACGAGGTGCGGGGCGACCTGCGCCTGGATGGAGATCACCGACATGTGGTGCGCGACGACGTCGTGCAGCTCGCGGGCGATGCGGCTGCGCTCCTCCAGCAGCGTGCGCCGGGCACGCTCCTCCTCGGTGAGGGTCTCCTGCTCGACGAGTTTGCCGCGGGTCAGGCGGTTGGCCCGCAGGGCGTAGCCGAGGATTCCCACGAACCCGAAGAGGATGGCCACGCCGGCGATGATCGTCTGGCTCCGCGGCGGACTGAGGACGGCCTCGGCCAGTCCGGAGAGGGCGAGCGTGATGCCGATGACCCAGGCGGTCACCCGGGGCGGCACCCGCAGGGCGACCATCAGGATCAGGGGCGCGAGCGTGAACGGCCCGGCGGGCGTCCAAGGCCAGGACTGTCCCGGACCGACGTGGTCGTGGATGACCCAGGCGATGAGAGCCGCGGTGACGAGGCCGAGCCACCAGGCGGCGATCGGCCGGAACATGCTGAGCACGATGGACGCGGACGTCAGCAGCGCCAGCGCCACGCCGGCGCCCTCGACCCCGTAGTGGTCGTTCAGCTGCATCCCCGTCAGGACACCGCAGGGAATAGCGGCGTAGCAGAGGACCACATGCGGCAGCCAGGCCAGCCAGCGCGGCCGGGACATCTTCGGGAGGGGGTCCCGCTTCAGGGTGAACAGCTCCCGGGCCAGTCCGCGCGGCAGGACGATGCGGTGCTCGGCGGCGGGCGGCTCGGTCTGCTGGTTCACGCCGTCCAGGCTAAGGCCGGCCCTAGACATGGGTGATCTTCCTGGCGGTGGCGGCCGTCCGGGGGCGGGGGACGGCGGCGGTAGCGGTGGCGGGTGCCGCGGTGGGGGCCGTGGTGGGGCCGGGCTTCGGACGGCATGAGACCTGTTCGTACGTACGGAACGCGGCCCAGCAGATCGACAGCGCGGCGGCGAACACCGGCAGCCACAGCAGCCGGGCCGCTATCCATGCCATCGAGCCGGGCACGGTGTGCAGCCCGGGCAGGTCGGCCGGGACCAGCAGCCCGAGTGCGGTGACGGCCATCATGGCGGTCTGGTGCCAGAGGAAGATCGTCATGGCGGAGAGGTTCACCAGGGCGACCTTCGCCCAGGCCGCCGGGCGCCGCATGGCGCGGGCCAGCGGCCCGCGGACCAGCAGGGCCAGCCCGCACTGGGCCAGTCCGAACGCGGCCGCGGCGAGCGTCGGCGGATTCAGGTTCGATACGGCCGCCCCCGGGACACCCACCATGGACGCCGGATAGCCGCCCCACAGGATCAGCGCCGCGGTGGCGACGGCCCCCGCGGTGAGCAGGAGGAGGGCGGGACCGCGCCGGGCGAACGCCCCTCGGGACCATGCGGCACCCAGGGTGTACGGGACGAGCCAGCCCGCGGCCACGTTGACCCAGCCGACCCACTCGGGCCCTTCGAGTCCGAAGCGCCACAGGTCGACGCCCGCCACCACGGCCAGCGGCCACAGCGGATGGAGCCGGGACACGAGCGGGGTCGCGGCGGTCAGCGCGGCGAAGACGAGGAGGAACCAGAGGGGGGAGAGGACCAGCTTGACCAGCGTCTGGACGGTGTTCAGCTCCACTCCGCCGATGAGCATCCCGCCCGCCACGACCGTCCACAGGGTGAGCACGGCGGCGACCGGACGGAACAGCCGGCCCAGCCGCTGCCCGACCCAGGTGCGGTACGAATCCCCGCGCTCCCGCGCCGAGGCGTAGCCGCGGGCGGCGACATGACCGCCGACGAGGAAGAAGACGGCGAGGGTCTGGAACACCCAGGACACCGGGGCGAGCCAGGTCATGTGCGCGAGCGGGCTGGTGTTGCTCAAGCCGCCATCGGCGGTGGTCAGAGCCGTGACCAGCCAGTGGCCGAGCACCACGCCGAGGATCGCGAAGGTCCGCAGCGCGTCCACGGCACGGTCCCGGTCGGCCGGCGTGGCCGCGTCGATGCCCTCGGCCAGGTCGGACCAGCGGGCGCGGAGCTTACGCATGAGGGACCTCCGGGGCGGTGGTAGTGGCGGTGCCGAGGACGATGGCGGCCAGGTTGTCGAGGGACTCGGTGCCGGGCTTGAGGTAGTCGCTGTGCCCGGCCGGGCCGGCGGCGAAGGCCCGTGCTCCGAAGGCGGGGTCGACGGGGTCGGTACCGAAGCCGATCCGGCCGAGCCGGACGTGCGGGACGGTGCCTATCCAGTCGCCGCCGCCCCGCCCCGCCCAGACCCGGGCCTTCGTCGGCAGGTCCTGGACGGAGCCGGCCCCCGTCCCCGGACTGCCGAACAGGACCATGTCGGTGACCTCGGGCGCGGTCCCGGTCCGGGCGCAGACCACGGAGCCGTACGAGTGGCACAGGAGCGAGAGATGGGAGCCGGGCCCCGCCATGTCCCGCAACCGGTCCAGGAAGGGCCCCAGTTCGGCGGCGGCCTCGTCGGCGCGATCGGCTGTCAGGACGGTCGTGCTGACCGTGCCGGGGGTGTCGTACCCGAGCCAGGCGACCACGGCGGAGCGCGGATGCTCGGCCTGGAGGCGCTGCTGAAGGGAGACGGCCCCGGCACGGAACCTCTGGTAGGTGTCGAGCGTCGTGTCGGACCCGGGCACTAGGACGGTGACCCGGTCGGCGGTCTCCAGGTCGCCGAACACCTCGACGGCCCGGCCCCCTCCGCGGCCGTCGAAGGCGAGGAACCGCGCCGCACCAGCCGCGTCCATGGCGCGCAGCTTGGCGGCCCGGCCGGTGCGTCCGGCGGCCTCGGCCATACGGGCCGCTTCGGCGAGGTTGGCACGGTTGGCGTCGTAACGGTCGTGCGGTGCGGTGCCGTCGGCGAACGCGACGGGCGCCGGCGCGGGGACGCCGGGGGAGGCGGCGGCGGACACGGGAACCACGACCGCCGCCGCGACCAGCGCGGCCAGCAGCGTGCGCCGCAGCCGCCCGCTCGACGCGGCACGCCGCCCCGACCCCGACCCCGATCCCTCCCCTGCGCCCGCCCCCGTCGCCCCGCCGATGCCCGCCGTCGTGCCCACGGTCGTCGTGCCCACGGTCGTCGTCCCCGCCGCCATCGTCTCTTCCTTCGGTCAGGAAGAGCCGTCACCGCCCTTCTCTGTCACCGAAGTTAGAAATCCGAGCCCCTCGTCGGCGTCACGCTCCAGAGCCGTGTTCCCGCGTAGCTCTCAGGTATGACAGGGGCTACCTGAGAGCCACGCCGAAGCCCAAGTCGCCCGGTTTGCAGCCGCGTTAGGGTCCGGAGATGACCGAGACCGACTGGCTCCACGACCGCATCGGCAGCGCGCACCGCGGGGAGAACCCCACCGTCCTGCGGCCGCCTCGACGCCGGTTTCGCCGTGATCGGGGACCGGCAGTTCCTGCCCGGATACTCCGTACTGCTGACCGACGATCCCGCCGTGACCCGCCTCTCCGACCTCCCCCGGGCGCGCAGGGCCATGTACCTCGGCGATCTGGAGCGGCTCGCCGAGGCCGTCGAGCGCGCCTGCCGACGGCTCGATCCCGCCTTCCGCCGCGTGAACATCGAGATCCTGGGCAACGCCGACCCGTACCTCCACACCCACATCTGGCCCCGCTACGACTGGGAGCCCGCCGACCGCGTCCGGCTGCCCGTGTGGCTGTACGAGGAGGAGTACTGGCGGGGCGGGCAGCACGCGCTGAGCCATCGGCACGACGGCCTGCGGGCCGCCATCGGGGAGGAACTGGACGCCCTCACCGGGCAGTCCGGACCACGGGGCTAGTCCGTCGGGACGCCTACGACGTCGTCGCCACCCGCACGCCGAAGCCGATCAGGACCACACCCGTCACGCGGTCCAGAGCCCGCCGGACGCGCGGTCGCGCGAAGAAGCGCCGGGCGCGCGAGAGGACGTACACGTACGTGCCCAGCCAGCACAGGTACGCGGCGCCCGCGAGCTTCACCGCCAGGTACACCTCCGCCGACGCGGCGAGCCGCGCGGCCAGGCCCGCCACGGTGAGGGCGCCCCACAGCAGCAGTCCGACCGCGATCCCGCCGACGGTGCGCAGCCCGTCGGCGCGCCCCCGGGTCACCGCCCGCTTCGTCACGACCGCCATGTCGGGACCGGGGACGAGGGTCAGGAGCGCCAGGACGCCGGTCGCGCCGAGCAGCGGGGTGAGGTGGTGGCCGAGCACGCGGCTCAGTCTGCCACCAGGGGTTCCACGTAGCCCGCCCGCCACCGCGGGGCCGGGTCCTGGCCGGGGCTGGTCCAGTACTCCCGCGCCCCCACGATCTCCCCGTCCCGCACCGTCCACAGGGAGACGGCCCGGTAGACCACGTGGTCCTGGGGTATCTACACCTCGGTGACGACGAGGTCGCCGTCCGCCAGGATCCGCAGCAGTTCCACGGATCTCTCGTCCGCGTACCCGTCGTCGCTGTTGACGGCTATGAAGTTGGCCCGCCCCACGATGCGCTCGCCGCTCACGGGCCACTCGATGACCGCGTCCTCGGCGATGAGCCCCGCCACGCCGTCCCAGTCGCGCGCCTCGATCCGCTCCCACAGTCGTGCCACTACGTTCAACGGCTCCATGCCCGGCAGTGTCCGACGGCGCTTCGACGCGCAACAAGCTTTGCTTGCAGGCTTATCGACTTCGACACATTCGGTGCGGTCGGAGATCGGTCACTGCCTGCGGTAGGTGAGCGGGGGATGGTCGCTGCCCTCCAGCTCACGCTGGAGCGTGCCGTCGGACCGCAGCCGCAGCCGGCTCCGGCCGCCCGGGGCGCAGGTCGGCGGAGCCCCGGAGGTGACGGTGGAGGCGCCGAGTTCCACCGGGTCCGGTGCGCTGTTCAGGGGAGCCGTCCAGGCGCAGGCGAAGCCGGGGGCCTGGACGGCGAGGGACATCACCGGGTCGCCGGCCTCGCCGCCGGTGAGGGTGAGCCGCCAGGTCTGGGTGCCCGTGGTGGCCCGCCAGTTGCCGAGGTACGCCTCGGGGAGACCGGTCGTGCCGGTGGCCGTCGTGGCAGTCGGGGCCGCGCCAGCCGTCGTGGCCGGCGTACGGGGACTGCCGACGGGCGGGCGCGGGTCGTCGGCGCCGCTCATCACCGCGTACACCGTGCCGGCGGACAGGCCGGCGACGGCCGCGGCCACTGCGAGGAGGAGGGCGGTGGAGGCGGTACGGGGGCGATGCGGAGGTTCCGCTTCCACCGGCGGGTACGGCCCGTACGACGCGTACGGCGCGTACGCGGGCGGCGGCTGCGTGAGCGGCGGCTGCGCCGGGCGGTCCGGTCCGGCGTCCTCCCGGTCCAGGAGCCGTACGGCGTGCAGCCCGAGCTGGGCCACCAGCGCCGCCGGGAGCCAGGGCTCCAGGGCCTTTCCGTCGGCCACGGTGTCGTCCGCGCCGACCCGGGTCAGGATCTCGGCGGGTCCGGGCCGCGCCGCGGGATCACGCCGCAGGCAGTCCCGTACGAGGTCGTGCAGCTCGGGCGGCACGCCGGTGAGGTCCGGTTCCGCGCCGGTGATCCGGAGCAGGAGGGCGGCCACGCCGCCGGGGTGTTCCGCGTCGCCGAAGGGCAGCCGTCCGGTCGCCGCGTACGCCAGCACCGCGCCGAGGCAGAAGACGTCGCAGGCGGCGGTGACGGGTTCGCCGCGGATCTGCTCGGGGGCCATGCAGCCGGGGGAGCCGATGAGTTCGCCGGTACGGGTCGGACCGGCGTCGGGCCGGGCGGTCCCGGCCGGGGCGCGGGCGATGCCGAAGTCGATGACGCGGGGGCCGTCCAGGGTGAGCAGGACGTTCGAGGGCTTCAGGTCGCGGTGCACGAGGCCGGCGTCATGGATGTCCTGGAGGGCATACGCGAGGCCCGCGGCCAGGATCCGTACGGACCGGAGCGGCAGCGGGCCGGAGCCGTGGGCCACGACCTGGCGCAGGCTCGGCCCGGCGACGTAGCCGGTGGCGAACCAGGGGGTCGCGGCCTCGGTGTCCGCGTCGAGGACCGGGGCGGTCCACTCGCCGCCGACGCGCCGGGCGGCGGCGACCTCGTGGCGGAAGCGGATGCGGAACTCCTCGCGGGCGGCGAGCTCCGGGTGGATCAGCTTCACGGCGACGGTACGGCCGCGGTCGGACCGGGCGAGGTAGACCTGGCCCATGCCGCCGGCGCCGAGGCGGGACAGGAGGCGGTACGGGCCGATGAGGTGCGGGTCGCCTGGGTGCAGTTGTTCCATGGCAGGGTGGTCCCTCCCCCTAGGACAGGCCGAACGGCTCCGCAGCGGAGGACGGCAGGGGGCTCCGGACGGTTGCGCGTCGCCCGGCCGGTCCGCCCGGGCGCCGCCCCGGACCCCGCGCCGTGAACGCCGGCGGTGCTGAACGACCGCCCGCGCCGCAAGCGCCGGCGGGACCGGTGGGGGCGCCTCAGGCCCCGGCGGGGCCGGATGGCGGGACGGGGCCCGGGGCAGGGTCCGGGACCGATGCCGAGCCCGAGCCCGAGCCCGAGTCCGGGAGGCCGGACACGGTGTCCAGAGCGGACGAGAGGCGTTCCAGGACGCGGACCGTCTCGGCGAAGGCGGCGTCGCCCAGTTCCTCCGCGAGCCGGGCGGCCAAGGACGCGTGGCCCGGGCCGATGCGGGCCACCGCCGCCCGGCCGGCCTCCGTCGGCCGCAGCAGCTTCGCCCGCCGGTGCGCCGGGTTCGGGACGTACTCCGCGAGCTCCTTCTCGGCGAGCAGGTCCGCGATGCGCTGCACGCTCTGCCGGGTGATCCCCATGGCCCGGGCGATGCCCGCGACCGGCAGCGGCTCGTGCAGCACCGCGCCCAGCACCTGCCACCACGCGGCCGTCAGCCCGGCCGGCCGGGCCAGTTCCTCGGAGACCGAGAGGAACTGGCCGTTGAGCCGGAACACCCCGAGCGCGGTCCGGCTCAGCAGGTCCTGCCGGGCGCGGACCGAGGGCTCACGCATCGCCCGCCTCCGCCGCCGCCATCAGCACCGGGTACGCGCTCGCGTCCGAGTCGTGGAACAGCCGGTACCACGCGTCCAGGACGTCCGGCTTGTACACGTCCAGGCGGGCGAAGACCTCGCGGGCGAAGGCCACCGGCTCCGTCGGCCCCGCCGTGATCAGGTCGCCGTCCGTCACCGCGTCGGCCTCGACGTACCTCCCGGCGCCGCCGTAACCCGGCTGCTGCGCCAGGTAGAAGGAGGCCGCGCCGGTGTGGGCGCGGTCGTCCAGCAGACCCTCCCGGGCGAGGCCGGCCGTGGCTCCGCAGATCGCCGCGACCGGCACCCCGGCGTCCAGGAACTCCCTCGCCTTCGCCGCGAACGGCGCCAGGTCCCCGCTCGTGTCCCACAGCGAGGCGCCGGTGAGGATCAGCAGCGAGGAGTCCTGCGGCCTCAGCCCGGACAGGGCCAGGTCGGGCTGGACGCGGACGCCGCCCATGGTGGTGACCGGCCGCTCGGCGGTCAGGGCGACGGTGCGGATCCGGTGGCCGCGCTGGGTCAGGTGCGCGGTGGTGTGGCCGGTCTCCCAGTCCGCGTACGTGTCGTAGACCGCGAGGTGTACGGGCTTGCGCGGGGTCTCGCTCATGGTGATCGCCTCCGGGTGGGATCCGACGTCCAGGACAAGCTCTATGACAAGAGACTGTCATGTCGACAGTATGCTGTCAACTAGTGCTGTCAGCCATCCTGGCGGGCCCCGCGCAACGACAGACTGCCGAGACCGGCCCCCCACCCCCATACAATCCGCCGATATCCCTTCCCACCTGCGCACTTCTAGCGTGACGCCATGACCCCTCATGTCGCCTCGCACACCCTCGCCGCAGTGAAGGACGCCGACCGCAAGCACGTCTTCCACTCCTGGTCCGCCCAGGCCCTGATCGACCCCCTCGCCGTCGCCGGGGCCGAGGGGTCGTACTTCTGGGACTACGACGGCAAGCGCTACCTCGACTTCTCCTCCCAGCTGGTCAACACCAACATCGGCCACCAGCACCCCAAGGTCGTCGCAGCGATCCAGGAGCAGGCCGCACGGCTCTGCACCCTCGCGCCCGGCTTCGCCGTCGACGTCCGCTCCGAGGCCGCACGCCTCATCGCCGAGCGGACCCCCGGCGACCTGGACAAGATCTTCTTCACCAACGGCGGCGCCGAGGCCGTCGAGAACGCCGTCCGCATGGCCCGGCTGCACACCGGCCGCGCCAAGGTGCTCTCCACCTACCGCTCGTACCACGGGGCCACCGCCGCCGCGATCAACCTCACCGGCGACCCGCGCCGCTGGCCCTCCGACACGGCCGCCGCCGGCGTCGTGCACTTCTGGGGCCCGTACCTCTACCGCTCCGCCTTCCACGCCACCACCGAGGCCGAGGAGTGCGCCCGCGCCCTCGCCCACCTCGCCGACACCATCGCCTTCGAGGGGCCGCAGACCATCGCGGCGATCATCCTGGAGAGCGTGCCCGGCACCGCCGGCATCATGACCCCGCCGCCCGGCTACCTCGCGGGTGTGCGCGAACTCTGCGACCGCCACGGCATCGTCTTCATCCTGGACGAGGTCATGTCCGGCTTCGGCCGTACCGGCAAGTGGTTCGCCGCCGACCACTGGGGGGTCACCCCCGACCTGATCACCTTCGCCAAGGGCGTGAACAGCGGGTACGTGCCGCTCGGCGGCGTCGCCATCTCCGCCGCGATCGCCGAGACCTTCGCCACGCGCCCCTACCCGGGCGGACTCACGTACTCCGGCCACCCCCTGGCCTGTGCCGCCGCCGTCGCGACGATCAACACGATGGAGGAAGAGGGTGTCGTCGAGAACGCCGCTCGCCTCGGCGAGGACGTGATCGGCCCGGCGCTCGCCGAGATCGCCGAGCGCCACCCCTCCGTCGGCGAGGTCCGCGGTCTGGGCACCTTCTGGGCGCTGGAACTCGTACGGGACAAGGAGACGCGCGAGCCCCTCGTCCCCTACAACGCGGCGGGCGCGGCCAACACGCCGATGGCCGAATTCGCGGCGGCCTGCAAGGCGTCCGGCCTGTGGCCCTTCGTCAACATGAACCGCACCCACGTCGTCCCGCCGTGCACCATCACCGAGGCGGAGGCGAAGGAGGGCCTGGCTCTCCTGGACGAGGCGCTGACGGTCGCCGACCGCCACACCACCGCCTGACGGGCCGATCCGGAGGGCAGGGCCCGGTCCGGGTCCGCGGGTCTGTGTGGTTCTCGTCCGCATAACGGGTCGGACATCCACATAACGATCACAAACCGCTCGGTTTCAGCCTCGCTGTCTGGCCTATGGTGTCCGGAGTTCTACAGAGGAGACGGACCCCTATGCCAGGCAGCGGAGCTGTCACCCGCAACACACTTCGCCAGCAGATCGCGGACGCGCTGCGTGACGAGGTGCTCGCGGGACGCCTGCCGCCGGGAACCGAGTTCACCGTCAAGCAGATCGCCGAGCAGTACGAGGTCTCCGCGACCCCGGTCCGCGAGGCGCTCGTCGACCTCTCGGCCCAGGGGCTGCTCGAACTGGTCCAGCACCGGGGCTTTCGCGTGCGGATCCTCTCCGTGGACGACTTCCGCGGAATGATCGAGGCCCGCGCGCTGGTCGTGGACGGGATCTTCCGCAGGCTCGCCGAGCGCGGCACCGACCTCGGCTCCGGCGAGCCGCTGGTCTCCGTGCGCCGCCGCGCCGACGAGGCGCGGCGGGCCGCGCAGAGCGGTTCGCTCGAAGTACTGATCGGCTACGACCTCCGCTTCTGGCGGGAGCTGAGCGGGCTGGTCGGCAACACCTACATCTCCGAGTTCCTGCACCGCATCCGCGTGCAGTGCTGGGTCTTCGCCGTACCCCACCTCCAGCGCGATCCGCAGCAGCTGCGGGCGGCGCTGTGGGACGGGCACAGCGACCTGGTGGACGCGGTGACCCTCGCGGACGCGGACGCCGTACGGAGCATCGTGCGGGGCTACAACCAGCACGCCCTGGCCTGGGCCGCCGGACTGTAGCAACCGCGCCGGGCCGGACGCCGCGGCACCCTGTCGTGCCCATGGCGTCACCCAACGTGGACCGGGTTCTGCGCACCCCTTCGCGGAGGGTGTTCGGCCCACTACTCTGGCCGGATCGGCGCCAACGACTGATCGGAGCCCGCGTGGCCTGTGACCTGTGGCTGGTCCCCCTTGTCGACGTGCTGTGCCACAGCCCCGACAATCCGTTCGCGGAAGAGATCGCCTCGTACGACAAGGCGCTGGGAGAGGCCGGACTGCCGTCCGTGCCCGTGTTCGCCTACATGCCGGGCCTGAGCGGGGACGTCGCCCCCGTCGCGGGTTTCGACTACGACGCCCTGCACTTCCTGCGGCGGGCGTACCTGCTCCAGATCTGCGGGCTGCCGGTGACCCCGGTGGACGAGCTGGGCGGTGACTACGAGCAGCTGCTGGAGATGTTCGAGCCCACGGCGCAGCAGTCACATCTGGTGTGGCACTACGACCACGCCGGGGCGTACGTTCCCGTGGACTTCGCGGTTCCGCTGGCGAACGAGGAGCTGCTGGCCGGAGGGGGTCCGCTGGGGTCCGCACAGGGGCTGCTGCGGGAGCTGGCCTTCGTGGGCCCGGCCATCGGGATAGACCCGGCGAACCCGCCCGCGGCGCCGGCTCCGCCGAGGCGGCCGACGTCCCTGGAGGAGCCCGCGGGGCCGATTCCGTACGACGACAACCCCTTCGCACGTGAGCGGCACGTCTGGCTGGGGCTGCACGCGGCCGCGACGCGGAGCCTCGGCCAGGGCTCGATGATCATTTTCAGCTGAGCCGGCCCCGGGGGGTGCGGGCGCGGGGGCCGCTGCGCGCAGCTGGTCGCCGCCGGCCCTCTCCCCGTGGCCCGTCCCGGGTCAGCCACGCCCCGGGAAACAGCCCCGGGTCAGCGGGGCTGTTCCGGCGGGCGCTGGCGCGGCATGTTCGGGCGGGTGCCCGGGGGGAGCGGGAAGCGCGCCGGGGGGATGTACGCGTCCGAGCGGGCGCCGACGGCGCCCAGGGACTGCATCACCAGCGGTGCGGGGCCGGAGCTGAACTCCACCATCCACTCCGCGGTCTCGGAGCGGACCAGCTCCGTCACGTCCTCCGAGAAGCGCCGCAGCACCGTGAGGCAGCGCTCGGCGGCCTCGCTCGCCGTGCCCTCCGTCGGGCCGAGCACCTCCCGAACGTTCTCCGAAGCCCAGTCGAACTGGAGCGTCTGCAGACGGCGCTGGACCGCCTGCGCGGTGGCGACGTCCCGCATCCAGCCGGACGTCAGGCCGAAGAACCGGTCGCATCCCAGGCAGGCCGCGCCCAGCAGCAGCGCGAGGAACCCGTACGCCGTCGCGCCCGGCGCCGAGCCCGTCAGCTCCAGCAGCGGCATGGCGGCGCCCGTGACGGCGCCGAACGCCGCCCCGCCGCGCAGGACGCGCGCGCCCCGGCGCTTCCAGGCCCGGTCGGACAGATACCACTCGGCCGTGCGCAGCGCGTCGTCCTCGACCCGGCGGTAGAGCTCGTCGAGGCGCTCGGCGGGCTCGCCCCAGTCCCCGAGGGGGAACGGCCGGCCGGTCAGATCGCCGGCCGCCATCGGCCCGCCGCCTTCCTCCCGGGGATCCCGGGGTGGCCCCTCGGGCTGCATCTCCGGCTGGCTCACCCGGCACTCCCTCTGCCTGCGCTGACGTGTGGTGGTGCGCGTGTGCGCAATGGTGCGCATGCTCTTCCTACCTTCGAATGACGCGCGATGGACAACGAATCCCGGGATTTCCGCTCACAAGGAGGGCTCCAGCAGGTACGCGCACGCCCCGACTCTCACTCGAAAGAGTTGGTCCTCACGGCGTAGGGCGCAGCGCCCGGGGAGCACGTAGGCTCGGATTGACCAAGCGTCCCGACCGCGCGTCCCGACTGTACGGAGTGAGTGACCTGTGATTCCCGGTGGTGGCCAGCCCAACATGCAGCAGCTGCTCCAGCAGGCCCAGAAGATGCAGCAGGACCTCGCCGCGGCCCAGGAGGAGCTTGCCCAGGCCGAGGTCGAGGGCCAGGCCGGAGGCGGTCTGGTCAAGGCGACCGTCACCGGCTCCGGTGAACTGCGCGCACTGGTGATCGACCCGAAGGCCGTGGACCCCGAGGACACGGAAACGCTCGCCGACCTGGTGGTCGCGGCGGTCCAGGCCGCCAACGAGAATGCCCAGGCGCTCCAGCAGCAGAAGCTGGGCCCCCTCGCCCAGGGCCTGGGCGGCGGCAGCGGCATTCCCGGCCTCCCGTTCTAGTCCCCTCCCGCATCCGCACCGAAAACCGAAAGAAGGCAGTCCGTTGTACGAAGGCGTGGTCCAGGACCTGATCGACGAACTGGGCAGGCTGCCCGGCGTCGGGCCCAAGAGCGCGCAGCGGATCGCCTTCCACATCCTGCAGGCCGAGCCCACCGACGTCCGACGCCTCGCGCACGCGCTGCTCGAGGTGAAGGACAAGGTCCGGTTCTGCGCGGTGTGCGGGAACGTGGCGCAGGAGGAACGGTGCGGCATCTGCCGTGACCCGCGCCGCGACACCACGGTCATCTGTGTCGTGGAGGAGCCGAAGGACGTCGTCGCGATCGAGCGGACCCGCGAGTTCCGGGGCAAGTACCACGTCCTCGGCGGAGCGATCAGCCCGATCGAGGGCGTCGGCCCCGACGACCTGCGCATCCGCGAGCTGCTGGCGCGCCTGGCGGACGGCGAGGTGACCGAGCTGATCCTCGCCACCGACCCGAACCTGGAGGGCGAGGCGACCGCCACCTACCTCGCCCGCATGATCAAACCCATGGGCCTGAAGGTCACCCGCCTGGCCAGCGGGCTCCCCGTCGGGGGAGATCTGGAGTACGCGGACGAGGTCACGCTCGGGCGGGCCTTTGAAGGAAGGCGACTTCTCGATGTCTGACGCAACGCTGCACGCCCTGGGACAGGATCCGGACGACTTCGCCGTCCAGATCGCGGACCAGATCGAGTCCTTCATCGTCGCGGTCACCGAGGTGGCCAAGGGCGAGGACCCGGACAGCGCGGTGCCCTTCCTCCTCCTGGAGGTGTCCCAGCTGCTGCTGGCGGGCGGCCGGCTGGGCGCGTACCAGGACGTGCTGCCCGACGAGCGCTACGAGCCCGACCTGGGCCCCGAGCCGGATGTCGACGAGCTGCGCGAGCGGTTCGCGTACATGCTGGAGCCGGTCGACGTGTACTCCGAGGTCTTCGACCCGTACGAGCCGCGCAAGGCCCCGGTCGCGCACCGGATCTCGGACGACGTGGCCGACGTGGTGGCGGACCTGCGGCACGGGCTGGCCCACTACCGGGCGGGCCGGACCACCGAGGCGCTGTGGTGGTGGCAGTTCTCGTACTTCACCAACTGGGGCCCGACGGCCTCCGCCATCCTGCGCGCCCTGCAGTCGCTGGTGGCCCACGTACGCCTGGACCAGCCGCTGGCGGCCCTGGACGGCCTGGACACGGACGAGGACCTGGCCGAGGATGACCTCGCGGAACAGGCCGGACAGGTCATGGCCGAGGAACTCGGCGGACTCGGCCGCAAGTGAAGGCCCCGACGCGGGGAACGTGTGCTGTGATCTTTTCGTCTCATGATGCGGTACGAAGCGGTCGGATCGCGGCTGCTCGTTAGACTGCACCAGCAATGAGACGGACTGAGCGAGGAGCGCACGTGGGCCTTGTCGTGCAGAAGTACGGAGGCTCCTCCGTAGCCGATGCCGAGGGCATCAAGCGCGTCGCCAAGCGGATCGTGGACGCCAAGAAGAACGGCCACCAGGTGGTCGTCGTGGTTTCCGCGATGGGCGACACGACGGACGAGCTGATCGATCTCGCCGAGCAGGTATCCCCGATGCCTGCCGGGCGTGAGTTCGACATGCTGCTGACCGCCGGAGAGCGGATCTCCATGGCCCTGCTGGCCATGGCGATCAAAAACCTGGGTCACGAGGCCCAGTCGTTCACCGGTAGCCAGGCAGGCGTGATCACCGACTCGGTCCACAACAAAGCGCGCATCATCGATGTCACGCCGGGCCGTATCCGCACCGCGCTGGACGAGGGCAACATCGCCATCGTCGCCGGCTTCCAGGGCGTGTCCGCGGACTCCAAGGACATCACCACCCTCGGCCGGGGCGGCTCGGACACGACCGCCGTCGCGCTGGCCGCGGCGCTGGACGCCGAGGTCTGCGAGATCTACACGGACGTCGACGGCGTCTTCACCGCGGACCCCCGCGTCGTGAAGAAGGCCCGGAAGATCGACTGGATCTCGTCCGAGGACATGCTGGAGCTCGCCGCCTCCGGTTCCAAGGTGCTGCTGCACCGCTGTGTCGAGTACGCACGCCGATACAACATCCCGATCCACGTCCGCTCGTCCTTCTCGGGACTGCGCGGAACCTGGGTCAGCAACGAACAGCCGCAAGGGGACGAGCAGGTGGAGCACGCCATCATCTCCGGAGTCGCTCACGACGTCTCCGAAGCCAAGATCACGGTCGTCGGCGTCCCGGACAAGCCGGGCGAGGCCGCGGCGATCTTCCGCGCCATCGCGGACGCCGAGATCAACATCGACATGATCGTGCAGAACGTGTCGGCGGCCTCCACCGGCCTCACCGACATCTCCTTCACCCTCCCCAAGGCCGAGGGCCACAAGGCCATCGACGCCCTGGAGAAGGCGAAGGGCGCCATCGGCTTCGAGTCGCTGCGCTACGACGACCAGATCGGCAAGATCTCCCTGGTCGGCGCGGGCATGAAGACGAACCCGGGCGTCACCGCCTCCTTCTTCCAGGCGCTGTCCGACGCGGGCGTCAACATCGAGCTGATCTCGACCTCCGAGATCCGCATCTCGGTCGTGACCCGCCAGGACGACGTCAACGAGGCCGTCCGCGCCGTGCACACGGCCTTCGGCCTCGACTCCGACAGCGACGAGGCCGTCGTCTACGGAGGCACCGGACGATGAACCGCGCCCGGTCCTCCGGCCCGGCGCTCGCCGTGGTCGGGGCGACCGGAGCCGTCGGCTCCGTCCTGCTCCAGATCCTGTCCCAGCGGGCGGACGTCTGGGGCGACATACGCCTGATCGCCTCCGCGCGCTCGGCCGGCCGGGTGCTGGCCGTCCGCGCGGAGGAGAGCGAGGTGCTCGCCCTCACCGAGGACGCCTTCGACGGCCTCGGGCCGGGCGACGTCGCGATCTTCCTCACCCCGGCCGAGGTCTCGGCCCGCTGGGCTCCCGTCGTCACCACGCGCGGGGCCGTCGTCGTGGACCAGTCAGCCGCCTTCCGGGAAGATCCCGAGGTGCCGCTGGTGGTGCCCGAGGTCAACGCGCACGCCGTACGGATGCGGCCGCGCGGCATCGTCGCCGGTCCCGACTGCGTGACCGCCGCGATGATCGCGGCCCTGGGCGCGCTGCACGCCGAGTACGGTCTGGCCGAGCTGACCGTCTCCTCGTACCAGGCCGCGGGCGCCGCCGGCCGGGCCGGCTCCGAGGTGCTGCGCCGCCAGCTGTCGCTGGTCGCCGGGACCTCCCTCGGGGAGCACCCCGGCGACGTCCGCCGCGCGGTGGGCGAGGACACCGGGCCCTTCGCCGCTCCGCTGGCGCTCAACGTCGTGCCGTGGTCCGGTGAGCTGCGCGAGGACGGCTGGTCCTCGCACGAGCTGGCCGTACGGGCGGAGACCCGCCGGATCCTGGACCTGGCGGAGCTGCCGATCGCCGTGACCTGCGTACAGGTGCCCGTGGTGACCGGGCATTCCCTGACCGTGCGGGCCCGGTTCGAGAACGAGGTGGACGCCCCGCACACCCGGGAGATCCTGGAGGCCGCGCCGGGCGTGGTCCTCGTGGACGACCCGGCGGCGGGGGAGTTCCCGACGCCGGCGGACGCCGCCGGTACGGATCCGGCCTGGGTGGGACGGGTGCGGGCCTCGCTCGACGACCGGCGCTCGCTGGAGTTCTTCGTGTGCGCCGACAATCTCCGCAAGGGCGCGGCCCTGAATGCCACTCAGATCGCGGAACTGATCGCGGGTGAATTTGCGTAATTCGCTTTGTAGGATCGGTGCTGATCCCTTGATCAAGGTGATGGCCCGACTGCCGTCTCGAAAGACGGGGCAAGCGGGAAGAGCGGGTACGCATGAGGGCAATCGGGATATTGCTGGTGAGGCTGCGTCGCGCGTACAACCCTGACGGGGGGACGCGTGTCCTACAGGCGTGGCAGAGGCACTGCTCGAACTGGCCGTCGTACCGGCGCGCATCGGGATCGTCCCGCCGCGCCGGAGTTCCCGTGCGCCCGGCGACGGTCTTCCCGTGATCGTTCCCGTCCCGCCGACGGGGCAGTCCGAGGCACCCGCACGGGACGCCGTACCGACCCCGGGCGGCCGCGTGCCCACGCCGCGCGACAGCGCTGACGAGGCCGGGAGCGAGAAGAACGAGACGCCCGGAGCTCCGGCGGAGGCCGCGGCCGAGGCGGTGACGGAGCCGGCGGCCGAGGTCGTGGCCGGCACCACCGTCGACCACCTCACGGAGACCTACCAGGCGCACTACCGCTCGCTCCTGGGCCTCGCCGCGCTGCTCCTCGACGACACGGCCTCCTGCGAGGACGTGGTCCAGGAGGCGTTCATCCGCGTGCACTCGGCCCGGAACCGGGTGCGCGACCGCGACAAGACGCTGGCGTACCTGCGCCAGACCGTCGTGAACCTCTCCCGGTCCGCCCTGCGCCGGCGCATCCTCGGCCTCAAGCTGCTGTCGAAGCCGATGCCGGACATGGCGAGCGCCGAGGAGGGCGCGTACGACCAGCTGGAGCGGGACGATCTGATCAAGGCGATGCGCGGACTGCAGCGCCGCCAGCGAGAGGTGCTCGTGCTGCGCTACTTCGCGGACATGACGGAAGCCCAGGTCGCCGAGACGCTCGGGGTGTCGCTCGGCTCGGTGAAGGCGTACGGATCGCGGGGCATTGCCGCGCTGCGGGTGGCGATGGAGGCTGCGCAGTCATGATGGACGACCACACTCCTCCGGGCGGGGCGAGCGAGGAGCAGGCGCTGCGGGGCCTGCTGCACGGGGCCGTCGAGGGCCTGGAGCCCTCCGAGGGCGCGCTGGAGCGGCTGCGGTGCGCCGTCCCCGCGCGCAGGGCCCTCAAGCGGCAGGTCTGCGTCGGCGCCGCGGCCGTCGCCCTGCTCGCCGGGACGGCGATCCCGGCCGCGCTGCACCTGACGGCCGCGGAGGGCAGCGCCACCGACCACTCGGCCATGGCCGGGCACGGGGAGCCCGGCGGGAAGCCCGCCGCCGTGCCGTCCGACCCGCACCTGAACGGCGCCGGGGCCCAGCCCAGGGCCACCCGCTCCGTCGGCGCCGCCCACGACGCGGGCGGCGCCACCGGGCAGCCGGACCCGACGGCGGGCGGCGTCCCGTCCGGTGGAGTGACGCAGGGCCCGGGCGGCGTCGGCCCGGATCCGGTGGCGGGCACAGGTCCCCAGCCGCCGACGGCCGTGCCGGGGGCGCCCGGGTGCGGCGCCGACCAGCTGGGCGTGGTGGGCTCGGCCCGCGCCCCGCGGGCCGACGGCAAGGTGTACGGCAGTTTCAAGGTCACGAACGTCTCGGCGCACGGTTGTACCGTCACCGGCGCGGGCACGGTGAGGGCGGCCGCCGCGGCCGGTACGTCGACCGGAGCGGGCGCCGGGGTCAGCGTGGTCGGCCACACGGCGGGCGACCCGGCGAGCGGGCTGCTGCCCGATCCGTCGGCAGAGGCGCCGGTGCTGGTGCTCCAGCCGAACACGGCGTACGAGGTCCAGTTCGCGTTCGTGCCGTCGGGCGAGCCGTGCCCCGCGCCGAGCCAGGTGACGGGCACGAAGCCGCCGGCCCAGTCCGGGGACACGGCGGGGGCTTCCGGGATCGCGGCGGACACGCCCGAGCCGCGGACGGACACCACGGCTCCGGCGGCGGCGGGTGTGGCGGTGTCCCACACGCCGCAGGCGGGATCCCCGACGACGCAGACGACGATCCCCGAGGCGTGCACGGGGACGGTGTACCGCACGGGTGCGATCCCGGTGGACGCGCCCAAGCCGTAGCCGTACCGGCGGGCCGGTACGGCTAGGCGGTCTTCGCTGCCGTCGGCGCTGCCGTCTCCGCCGTCTGTGCCGGCTCCGCCGCGAGGAGACCCGCCTCGGTGTCCCGGAGGGTCTCGATCTCGCGGCGGTAGAGGCGGAGCCACATGAAGAGCACGAAGGCGACGAAGACGAACCACTCGCCGGTGTAGCCGAGGTTCTGGAAGGCCTTCAGGTCGAGCCCGGTGCCGTTCGGGGCCTGTGCGGGGACCGGGGTCAGCCCGTCGGAGGGGTTCTGCACGGTCAGCCAGGCGTCGTACACGCCGTACGGGACGAGGTTGACCAGCGAGGCGGCCCCGATCACCCCGAGCTGCCCCGCCGGGAGGCCGCCCTGGGCGTGGACGCCCTTCGTACCGGAGTTCTCCGAGGCCTGGAGGGCGCCCGTGACCTCGACCCGGCCGGTCGGCGCGGCCGGGGCCTTCGCAGGGTCGGCCGTTCCCGGCAGCCAGCCCCGGACCACCGGGACGGCCTTGCCCGAGTCGGTCTTCAGCAGGGTCAGCACGTAGAAGCCGGTCGCGCCGTCCAGGCGCCGCTCGGGGACCAGCAGCTGTTCGCCGTACTCACCGGAGGCGTAGGCGAGCTTTCCCGAGGTCCTCTTGTCCACCGGAAGGAGCGATTCCAGCGGCTCGGGCCCCTGGTCGGCGGGCCGCTCGGCGGTCGCCTCCCGGTGGCTGTCGACGCGGTCCTCGAAGCGGCCGAGCTGCCACGACCCCATGAACAGGCAGAAGGGGACGGCGAGCGCGACGAAGACGTTGATCCCCCACCAGCGCGGGGTCAGGAGAAACCGGTGCACCCCACCACCGTACGGGGGTGCACCGGCCATCCCGCCGGTGGGTCAGCGCGGCAGGTGCTTGAGCGCGAACTCCAGATCCATCCGGACCTGCTTGATCCGCTCCTCCACGACCAGTGAGCCGTGCCCGGCGTCGTACCGGTACACCTCGTGCACCCCGCCGCGTGCCGCCAGCCGGTCCACGTAGTTGTCGATCTGCCGGATCGGGCAGCGGGGGTCGTTGACGCCCGCCGCGATGTGCACGGGGGCCTTCACCGCGTCGACGTACGTCAGCGGCGAGGACGCCTCGAAGCGGTCCGGGACCTCCTCCGGCGTACCGCCGAAGAGGGTGCGGTCCAGGGACTTCAGCGCCTCCATCTCGTCGTGGTAGGCCGTCACGTAGTCCGCGACCGGCACGGCGGCCAGGCCCACCGCCCACGCGTCCGGCTGCGTGCCCAGCCCCAGCAGCGTCAGGTAGCCGCCCCAGGAGCCGCCCGACAGCACCAGGCGCGCCGGGTCCGCCAGGCCGGAAGCCACCGCCCATGCGCGGACCGCGGCGATGTCTTCCAGCTCGATCAGGCCGACGCGGTGCTTGAGGGCGTCCGTCCACTCGCGGCCGTAGCCGGTCGAGCCCCGGTAGTTGACCCGCACGACCGCGAAGCCGTGGTCCAGCCAGGCCGCCGGGGCCGCCGCGAAGGCGTCGCTGTCGTGCCAGGTGGGCCCGCCGTGGATCTCGAAGACCGTCGGGAAGGGGCCTTCGCCGTGGCCGGCGGGGCGCTGCGCGAGGGCGTGGATCCGCCCGCCGGGGCCCTCCACCCACACGTCCTCGACCGGTACCGAGCCGGGCGGCCGGAAACCGGGAGGGTCCAGGACGATCCCGCCCGCGGTGGACCGTACGGCCGAGGGCTCGGCAGCCGAGGACCACTGGTACTCGACCGTCCCGTCGGGGCGCGCCGTCGCACCCGACACCGTCCCCGGCGGCGTGTCCACGCGTACGAGGTCCCGCGCGGCCAGGTCGTAGCGCCAGAGCTCGCTGCGCGCCTCGAAGCCGTGCGCGATGAGCAGGGCGGAGCCGTCCGGGTACCACTCGGCGCTCACGTCGCCCGGCAGGCCGATCGCGAGTTCCTCCTCGGCGCCCGTGGCCACGTCCCAGACCATCGGCTCCCAGCGGCCGCGCCGCTGGTGGCCGACCAGCAGCCGGGTGTCGCCCGCGACCGGCGCGAAGCCCAGTACCTCCAGGCCCAGCTCCTCGGTCCCGCCCAGGGAGTCGTCCAGCTCCGCGACGGTGGTCCCGTCGAGGGTGAGCACGCGCAGCGCGGAGTGCATCGCGTCGCCGTGTTCGGTGTGCTCGACGGCGATCAGCGTCCCGTCGCGGGACAGGTCGCCGACCCCGGCGGACTCGCGGTGCCGGTAGATCACGGCGGGCGCCGAGCCGTCGGGGCGTACGACGTGGATCGTGGAGCCCTCCTCGTCGGTGGAGCGCCCGACGACCGCCGTGCCGTCCCGCCCGATGGCGAGCCCGGCGGGGTAGGAGGGCTCCAGGCCCGGGGTGGCCGGCTCGTCGGGGCCGCCCGCGAACGGCTGGCGCACCCAGGTGCCGAACTCGTCGCCGTCGGTGTCGGAGAACCACCAGATCCACTCGCCGTCGGGGGAGAGGGTGCCGTCGGTGGTCCCGTTGGGGCGGTCGGTGGCCTGCCGCTGGGCGCCCGTGGCGCGGTCCCAGGCGTAGAGCTCGAAGGTCCCGGTCGCGTTGGAGACGAAGAGCGAACGGTCCGGGGCGTCCTCGGCCCAGTCGGGCAGCCCGACGCGCGGGGCCCGGAACCGCTTCTCCCAGTCGGGCATCTCGGGGGTGATCTCGCTGTCGCTGGTCATGCGCCCATTGTGGCCGCAGCGTCCGCCGGGATGCCGACTGCTCCGTACGGGCGCACAGTGGAACCCGTAGCCCAAGGAGGAACGATCATGGCGAAGAAGGCCCGGACCGGTCACCACGGCCACCACGCCCACCAGGACTCCGAGACCGCGATGGCGAAGAACACGGCGGCCGAGGCGCGCGCCAAGGCCGCGGTCAGGGACGTGCAGTCGCTCTCCGCGAAGACGCGCGGCATGCAGCAGAAGGCCCAGGCCAAGCGCGGCTGAGTCCGCAGGTCCTCGAAGACCGCCCGGACACGGCCTACGGTGGCGGCATGCGGATGATCGTCCGGGGCGCCCGGCTGCTCCACACCGATGGCCTGTCCGACGTCGAGGTCGCCGAGGACGGCCGGATCGCGCGGGTGATCCCGTACGACGACCAGAAGGAGCCACCGGCCACGGGCACCCTCATCGAGGCCCACGGCTGCCTCCTGACCGCCCCCTTCGTCGAGCCGCACATCCATCTCGACACGGCCCTGACGGCGGGGGAACCGGGTCCGAACGTCTCCGGCACCCTCTGGGAGGGCATCGCCCGCTGGAGCGAGCGCAAGCGGACCCTGACCCGTCAGGACGTGCTCGCGCGGGCCACCGAGGTGCTGCGCTGGCAGGCGGCGCAGGGGGTGCTGCACGTGCGCGCCCACTGCGACACCACCGACCCGGCCCTCACCGCGCTCGACGCGCTGCTCGAACTGCGCGACCGGCTCCGGGACGTCATGACCCTGCAGATCGTGGCCTTCCCGCAGGAGGGCATCGTCTCCTTCCCCGGCGGCGAGGCGCTGCTGCGGGAGGCGATCGCGCGCGGCGCGGACGTCGTCGGCGCCATCCCGCACTTCGAGGACACCCGCGAGGACGGCGTGGCCTCGCTGCGGACGGCCTTCGCGCTGGCCGAGGAGAACGGCCTGCGCGTGGACGCCCACTGCGACGAGATCGACGACGAGCAATCCCGTTTCGTGGAAGTACTGGCCACCCTCGCGCTGCGTACGGGCCTGCGCGAGCGCGCCACGGCCTCCCACACGACGGCGATGGGCTCCTACAACGGCGCGTACAGCTTCAAACTCCAGCACCTGCTCGCCCGTTCCGGCATCAACCTGGTCTCCAACCCCTTCGCCAACCTGGGCCTCCAGGGCCGCTTCGACGCCTATCCCAAGCGGCGCGGCCTCACCCAGGTCAAGGAGATGCTGGCGGCGGGGGTCAATGTGGCCTTCGGCCACGACGACGTGATGGACCCGTGGAACGCGCTCGGCACCGGCAACCCGCTCCAGACCGCCCTGGTCGGGCTGTACGCCGCCCAGCTCACCGGAGCGGACGAGATCCCGCTGGCCTTCTCGATGGTGACGGAGCGTGCGGCGCGGGTCCTGGGCCTGTCGGACGCGGAGTACGGCATCACTGAGGGCGCCCCCGCCTCCTTCGTCCTGCTCCCCGCCCCGACGCCCGAGGAGGCGATCCGCCGCCAGGTCCGCCCCCGGTACGTCGTCTCGCGCGGCACCGTCATCGCCGAGACCCCGCCCGCGCCGGCCCGGCTGTACTGGCCGGGGGAGCCCCCGTCGGACGTCGACTTCGCCCGGAGCCTACGCTGACGCCCCATGACATGGACGCTCGACACCGATTCAGCCCGCGCCGCCCTGGAGATCGCGTCGGAGTACGCGGACGCGGACCTCCTCAACCACTCGGTCCGCTCGTACGCCTTCGGCGCTCGGTACGCCGGCGTGCACGGCCTCGCGTACGACGCGGAGCTCTTCTACGTGTCGGCCCTCGTCCACGACCTGGGCCTGACCGCGCCGTTCGACAGCCACACCCTGCCCTTCGAGGAGGCGGGCGGCCATGTCGCGCGCGTGCTGACGGCGGGTCTGGGCTGGCCGGCGGCCCGCCGGGCCCGCGCCGAAGAGGTGATCGTCCTGCACATGCGGGACGACGTGAGCGCGGCCGAGGACGTGGAGAGCCACCTGCTCCAGGTCGGCACGAGCGCCGACGTGTCGGGCCTGCGCGTCGGCGAGTTCGACCCGTCGTTCACGGCGGACCTGCTCGCCGCGTACCCCCGGGGCGACTTCGGCCCGTCCTTCCTCGCGCTCGTCGAGGACCAGGCGAAGCGCAAGCCCGAGTGCGCGGCGGCCGCCTACGTCGCGGGCGGCGCGGCCACCCGCATCGCGGCGAACCCGCTGGACCGGTTCGGCCGGCAGGGCTGAGAGCGGGCTGTCACAGCCCGCGCTCGATCATGCCGATCAGGTCCTGGCCGGCGTCGTGGGCCTGGGCCTCGGTGACGCCGCGGAGGGGGCCGTCGATCATCAGCACGGCCAGTCCGTGCACCGCCGACCAGGCGAGGAACTCCGCGCCCGGGCGGCGTTCGGCGGGCAGCAGGCCCGTCGCAACGAGGCCGTCCAGGGCGGCGCCCAGCAGCTCGAACGGGGTCAGTCCGCCTTCCCCGGCGGCGGTGGTGTCGGTGGCGTAGGCCATGTCGGCCGGGACGTGGAACGCGGTGCGGAAGAGCCCGGGCTCGGTCACGGCGAAGCGGATGTAACCGGTCCCGACGGCGCGGAAGCGGGCGCGGGCGACGGCGGGGCCGTCCGCGTCGCCCGCGTGTGCCACGTCGGCGGTCGCCCGCGCGATCTCGTCCTCCATCGTGAGCGCCACCCGGGCCATGGCCGCCTGCGAGACCCCGTGCACCAGGGCCGCGCGGTCGGCGAAGTGCCGGTAGGCGGCGTTGGGCGAGACGCCGGCGCGCCGGGTGACCTCGCGCAGCGAGACGGCGTCGGGCCCGCCCTCGCGAGCGAGCTCCAGCGCCGCGTCGAGGAGGGCGTTGCGGAGGTTGCCGTGCCGGTAGGTGCTGCGCTTGCGCGGAGGCGGCTCGGCGGAGGGTGTCGTGGCGGACATGCGGGTCCTCTCCGGATTCAGATGTGGACAGCGTTCACTTTCCAGGTATAGCCTACGGGTGGGAAGTGGACGGCGTCCACATGTGCATATGAGGGGGTTCGTGATGCAGAAGGTCATATCCCGTGACGGAACCGTCATCGCCTGCGACTGGACCGGCGAGGGCCCTGCCCTCGTCCTCGTCGGCGGTGCCTTCCAGGTCCGCGACGACCCCAAGTGGGTCGAGCTCGCCCGCCTGCTCGGCGACCGCTTCACGGTGGTGACCTACGACCGCCGCGGCCGTGGCGACAGCGGTGACGGCGCCGCCTACGACGTGGCCCGCGAGTTCGAGGACCTGACGGCCGTCATCGAGGGGACGGCCACGCCCGACGGCCGCGCCTTCGTGATGGGCATGTCCTCGGGTGCGGTGCTTGCCCTGGAAGCGGCCGCCCACGGGGTCCCGATCTCCGCGCTCGCCCTGTACGAGCCCCCGTTCGTCCTCGACGACTCGCGGCCGCCGCTCCCCGCGGACTACCTCGACCGCCTGCACGCCGCGCTGGCGCGGGGCGACCGGGGCGCCGCCGTCGAGGTCTTCATGACCGCGGCCGTCGGCATCCCCGCCGCGTACCTCGCCCCCATGCGTGCCGACGCCGCCACCTGGGACCGGCTCTGCTCCGTGGCCCACACCCTCCCGTACGACGGCGCCGTCATGGGCGACACCATGTCCGGCCGCCCGCTCCCCGCGGACCGCTGGGCGTCGGTACGGATCCCCGTGCTGGCCGTCGGGGGCGGCGCGAGCGATCCTTCGCTGCAGGCGGGGGCCAAGGCCCTTGCCGAGCTGTTGCCGACCGCCCGGCACCGCACCCTGGAAGGGCAGACGCACGACGTCGACCCGGCCGCCCTGGCCCCGGCGCTGAGGGCGTTCTTCGCATGAGGGGGTGCCTAAGCGATGCCTAAGCGGCCTCGGGGAAGTAGGGCACGTCCCCGAGGCCGCTTAGTCACGGGCACCGCCACCCCGCAGGTCACCCACATCCGCGACCGCGTCGGATAGCGTGCCCGCATGTCGTGGGACGAGGACGGAACTCCGCACCCGCTCGCACTGCGCCGCTCCGGCCGCAGCGAACTGGAGCCGGACCGGCTGCCCGAGATCCGGGAGCTGGAGGCCCTCGGCTGGGAGCCGGCGCCCGAGGGGCTGCGCTGGGCGTTCCTCCCGTACGTATGGCCCCCGGCGGCCCGCACCTGGATCCCGGACCGCTCCACCCACTGGGCGGTGGAGACCTCGCTCGACGGCCACGGCCACATCACCGGCGTGGAATGCGCCCCGCTGCCCGAGGCCGACCTGCACGGCCTCGACGGCGAGACCGACACGGCCCTCGCCGCCCTCGGCCTCCCGCCCCGACCCCTCGGCCGCCTCTGGCTGCTGCGCCCGGTCGGCCCGTTCGCCACGGTCGCCGAGGTCCTCGCCCACCTCGACGCGACGGCCGCCGCCCGCGGTACGGACCCGGGCCTCACCACGGAGTTCCTCACCCTGGCCGGTGCCGAACTCGCCACGCTCGGCGGTCCCCCGCCGCCCGGGGCCTAGACAGAGCCCGCGGGGGTGGCGACCCGGTCGCGGGGCGCGGGCGCCCCGGGCTGGAAACGGGACAGCAGCGGGCCGGTCATCATCGTGGTGACCACCGCCATGACCACCATCATCGAGTACAGGGATCCGTCCAGCAGGCCCAGCTTCAGTCCGACCCCGAGGATCACCAGCTCGGTGAATCCCCGGGTGTTCATCAGGGACGCCAAGGTCGCGGCGGAGCCGTGCGGGAGCTTCTGGGAGCGGGCGGCGAGATAGGTGCCGCCGAACTTGCCCCCGACGGCCACCAGCATGATCAGGGCGAGCTCCGCGAGCCCGGGCAGGCCGATGCCCCCCAGGTCCACCTGGAAGCCGGCGACCACGAAGTAGACGGGAAGCAGCAGCCCCGTGAGATGGCCCGTGCGTGCGTGGAGGTCCTCGCGCAGCGCCCGCGTCCCCTCCCGGGGCAGGACGAGGCCGAAGAGGAACGCGCCGAAGATGTGGTGCATGCCCATGGCCTCGGTGGCGGCGGCCGACAGCAGCGCCCCCGTCAGGACGACCGCGAAGCGCAGCGAGGTGAAGGGCTTCGCCTCGCCGCCGGGTGCCAGGTACCGGCGCAGCAGGGGCCGCACCGCGAACAGCATGACCAGCAGGTAGGGCGGTACGAGAAGGACCGGCCAGTGGCCGTCCCCGGCGCCGACGGAGGCGTTGACCCCGGCGAGCGCCGCCCACGCGACCACGTCGACGACGGCCGCCGTGGCCAGTGCGATCCCGCCCACCGCGGTCCGGCTCAGCCCCCGGTCGGTGAGGATGCGGGCGAGCACCGGAAACGCGGTGACCGAGACGGACAGTCCGATGAAGACGGCGAACGCCGCGGGATCGGTGCTCTCATGGCCGCGCATCAGGACGAAGGCGAGCCCGATGCCGAGGAGGAACGGCACGGCCGACGAGCCGAGGGCCGCCGCGGCGGTCACCCGGCCGTTGGCCCGGAGCGTGGCGCCGTCGATGTCCAGACCGACCGCGAACATGAACAGGGCGACGCCGAGATTGGCCATCCCGGCGAGCACGGGACGTACCTCGGAGGGCAGCAGGGTCTCGCTCAGAGGGCCTCCGAGCAGCGTCGGGCCCAGCAGCACGCCGGCGATGATCTCCCCGATGACCGCGGGCTGGCCGGCCCGGGCCGCCAGGTGCCCGAGCCCCCGCGCCGCGGCGAGTATGAGTGCGATGTCGATGAAGAGGAACTGCAACTGATGACTGGTCATGTCCCCCGGCCCGTCGATCGGTGCGTGTGGCTGCCGGGGTGACGATGCCCGTCACTCCGCCGGTGTAGCGGAAAGACGGAGATGAGGATCTTGACCTCAGTGTCCGGGGGAGAGTTCGCCGCTCAGCGTGCGGTGGATGCGGGCGCTGTGCTCGTTCAGGCCGGTGATCTCGACGGTCTTGCCGCGCTGGGCGTACTTCGTCTCGATGGCATCCAGGGCCGCGACGGTCGAGGCGTCCCAGATGTGGGCCGAGGACAGGTCGATGACGACCTTGTCCGGGTCTCCCGCGTAGTCGAACCGCGTCACCAGGTCGTTGGAGGAGGCGAAGAACAGCTCTCCGGTGACCGAGTAGACGACGTGGGACCCGTCGGGGTCGGTGACCGAGGTGACGTCCGCCAGGTGCGCGACGCGCTTGGCGAATATGACCATCGCGGTCACCGATCCGGCGATCACGCCGACGGCCAGGTTGTGGGTCGCCACCACGCACGCCACCGTGATCATCATGACGGTGATCTCACCGGCCGGCATCCGCTTCAGCGTCTTCGGCGCGATCGAGTGCCAGTCGAAGGTCGCGAAGCAGACCATCACCATGACGGCGACCAGCGCGGCCATCGGGATCTCGGAGACGACCGGCCCGAAGACGATGCACAGCACCATCAGCAGGACGCCCGAGAGGAAGGTCGACAGCCGGGTCCGGGCCCCCGACACCTTCACGTTGATCATCGTCTGGCCGATCATCGCGCAGCCGCCCATGCCGCCGAAGAACCCGGTCACGATGTTCGCGATGCCCTGCCCGACGGACTCCCGTGTCTTGTTGGAGCGGGTGTCGGTGATCTCGTCGACGAGCGTCGCCGTCATCAGCGACTCCATCAGCCCGACCAGTGCCATGGCGAAGGCGTACGGGGCGATCGTCGTCAGCGTGTCCAGGGTGAACGGCACGTCCGGCAGCCCCGGCACCGGCAGCGCCGACGGCAGCGCCCCCTTGTCGCCGACCGTCGGCACGGCGATACCGGCGGCGACGGTGATGGTGGTGAGGATGGCGATGGACACGAGCGGCGCGGGGACCAGGGTGGTGACCTTCGGGAAGAACACCATCAGCGTCAGCCCGGCCGCGACGAGCGGGTACACGGCCCACGGCACGTCCCGGAGCTCGGGCACCTGCGCCAGGAAGACCAGGATGGCGAGGGCGTTGACGAAGCCGACCATCACCGAGCGCGGCACGAAGCGCAGCAGCCGGGCCACGCCGAGCGCGCCGAGCACGATCTGGAAGACGCCCGCCAGGATGACGGCGGCGACCAGGTAGCCGAATCCGTGCTCCCGGTTCAGCGGGCCGATGACCAGCGCGACCGCGCCGGTCGCGGCGGAGATCATCGCCGGCCGCCCGCCGACGACCGCGATCGTCACGGCCATGGTGAACGAGGCGAACAGACCGATCGCCGGGTCCACCCCGGCGATGATCGAGAAGGAGATGGCCTCGGGTATCAGCGCGAGCGCGACCACGAGCCCGCCGAGCACCTCGGTCCGCAGCACCTTCGGCGAGAGCCAGGACGGACGACGGCGCGGGACGCGCGGCCACTGCGACGGGGTGTTGGCGAGCATGGCGGAGCGGACCTGTCCTGTCGTGAGTGCGCGGAGACCAACGGACCGCGCGCTTCGGGCGCTTGCCGACGGGAGGCAGCCCGGGGAAAGCCGACCGGAATCGTCTCCCGGATTCCTCCGAACGATCACCGAAGACGCAGGAAGGGCCTGACCCGCGATGCGGATCAAACCCTTGACCTGATCTTACTCTGTCGGGGTGGGGATTTGAACCCATGACCTCTCCATCCCGAATGAGGTCCGGTCCAGGTCCAGACTTGGCGTGGGCCATATGTGCGCAGGTCACGACCTTGGTGTGCGTTGGTCTGGGCGAGCACTCGGACAACGTCGGGAGAAGATCTTCCCCCAGATTTCTCCCAGGGGCGCGTATCGTCCAGCAGCACCCCGACGAGGTGCTGCTGGACGGTCAGCCACCGCACCCGCCTGGTTGTCCCGCTCGCCGTCGCCCACACGGCGACTGGTCGGCCGTCGTCGGCTCTCCGCGGCAGGTGCGGGCGGCAGCTGGGGAATCGGCTTCAGCGGTTGAGGAGGCGAGTGGCCAGCACCTGGATGATGATGCCGCCGCCGGCGAAGGCGGCTCCCTTGAGGATCTGGATCACCAGCGTCCAGCGAAGGAAGCGAAGCCGGCGACGCGTCTTCTCCCACAGGGGACCGACGCGTCCCGCGCCGTCGGCGGCAGCGCGGAGCCGCAGGCAGACAGCCTTGATCTTCCTGGCCAGCCAGGCCAGGAGGGCCTTACTATTCAAGATGGAACTCCTAGTTGGTCATCGATCTAACGGGCGTTCCGGCAGGGGAGGTCTCGGTCGTGGTTTCCAGACCCTTAAGGCCGAGCCTTCCCTGCGCTGCCGGGGGGTGCGCGGCAGTGGCTATAAAGAGGGCGGGAGAACCCCTCGCACTTGTCACTGGACATATGTGTTCCTTGTTCGTGGTTCGGGTGGGAGTCAAATCATTCGAGATGCTAGCGGAGTCTGCCGAGGATGATTGCGATTTCCGTCGAGTCCCTCCCGGCCGATTCTGCTGAACGGATCAGGACTTCCATTTCGGTCTTCATTCCTGCACGTGCAAGGATGTCGGCATATATGCCAACATCCCCTTCGCTCAGTGCCGCCACCAGATTCTGCAGATGAGTCTTGCGATCGGCCTCCGTCATCGTCGCCAGGTGTGCGGGTAAATCCGGGTTCGGCGGCGCTGTGCTGTTGCGCCGGTCCCCCTTGTCGGCAGGGGTGCTGCAGGAACTGTTGCGCCGGTCCCCCTCGCTTCGCGTCCCGCTGCAGGTGCAGCCACCCGTGCATCGGCGGCAGATCGACCGCCGTGCGTCCTGGAGGAGTGACCCGAGTGCCGTGAACTCATGGACCAGTGCGGCAATATCTCGATCACCCGCCATCCCTCCCAGTGCCAACCCGGACAGCTCTTCTATGGCCGCCGGACGCGGAAGCCGCCGCCCGTTGAGCCAGTGAGAGAGGAGTGGCGGCGAGATGCGCAGCGCCTTCGCCTTCAGTGCCATCGTATCGCCAGGGCGGACGTGGTGGATGAGGCGTTTGAGGGCGTTGGCAAATGCCTGAACCTCTTCCGTGGCCTCAGGTGCACAGGTGGTGCTAATCGATCCAAGTGATGGCACGCCAAACGAACCCTTCCGCTCGCCCGAGATTGCCCATGGAGAACCGGTGATCACCTGAAGCCTAGCCACTCACCAGCCCGGGGGTGCAAAATTCCGCGCTTTTCCCTGACTACTTTTAGAGGAGTGATTTGTCGCCTTTGATGCCGACAAATGGTGGCAAAACGGATCTTTACGGAGCCGCTTTCTTTCCTTGTTTGAGTAAAGATTGATAACCGCTGGAATAAGGGGGTGGGGTCGTGCTAGGAATGAAGGTCCCCAGTCCCCAGTCCCCTGCTCACCTGTGCCACCCAGGGCCTCCCGCCGGGAGGCCCGCGAATGGAGATGTCATGCCGTCCTGGCAGGATGCCGGCCTCGGAACGATGAAGCGCGTGGCCCTTTGGCTGGTCTCTGAAGTGGGCGAAGGCAGCACCTTTACCAAGGAGGAGCTGCGAGCCGCCTTTCCCGGGGTGTCCCAAGTCGACCGCCGCATGCGAGACCTCCGGGATTTCGGTTGGCGCATCGACACCAGCAGGGAAGACGTGGGATTGGACTCTCACGAGCAGCGCTTTGTGAAGCCTGGTGACCCCGTCTGGGAGCCGGGTCGCGCGACCCGCAGGGCAGGCACGATCGCGATCGGCGCAGGGCGTCGGCGTGAGGTGCTGGCTAGGGACGGGTACATGTGCCGTTCCTGCGGTATCGCCCCCGGCGATACCTACGCCGGCACCTACGAGGCAGCCCAGCTCGACATCGCGCGCAGAGAAGTAGTGAAGCCGGACGGCACCAAAGCCACGGAACTGGTCACCGAGTGCAAGCGGTGCAGGGTGGGAGGCAGGTCGCTCGCGGTGGATCTGGACAAGGTGCTCACGGCAGCCGCTTCCCTCGACTCAGCCGAGCGCGGCGTACTGTCCGACTGGGTGGCGGCCGACCAGCGGGAGTTCAGCCGCCTGGAGCAGATCTGGAGTGACTACCGCTCTCTGCCTGAGGAGTCACGAACGCAGTTCCGGGCGGAACTGGGACTCGACTGAGCATCCCGGTAGATCGGAACAACCCTTGTACGAACAAGCACGAAAGCAGGAGCGAGTACATGGCCAAGGGCTACGGTCTGCCGCCGGGTGCCGAAGAGAACCGCGCCCTCGTCCGGTCCCGGCTGGAGGAGATCGCGGCCGGCGGCAGCCCCCGCGAGACCTTCACTGTCGAGTGGAGGGGCGGCTCGGAGCACCTGGAGGTCATCCAGATGCCAGTGGGCAACCTCTACTACAACCCGGCAACCCACCGCATCCGCGCGCAGGCCGGCCACGACCCGAAGCAGGCGGAGGCACTCGCGGACGACCCTTGGAGCAGTGACAGCCAGGCATACCTGGACCGCCTCCTGCAAGTGCTCCCGGCAGACCCCGCCCGGACTGATCCTGAGTTCGACGAGCTGACAGCGAGTCTGAAGGAGTACGGGCAGACGGATCCCGGCCTGATTACTCACGAAGGCATCCTCGTCAACGGAAACACCCGGCGTGCTGCCCTGATGCAGCTCTACGGCCCTAACCACGCCATGCGTGTAGCCGTTCTGCCGCCTTCCTGCGACTGGCAAGACATCGCCGCAATCGAACTGTCGCTCCAGCTGCGCAAGGAGCACCGGCGGGATTACTCCTACATCAACCGGTTGCTCGCGGTTCAGGAGCTAGTGGATCAAGGCACGCCACTCGCCGTCATCGCGGCTACCTTCCGTACGACCGCAGAGCGCTGCCGGCAGGACCAGTGGGTGCTGGCCTGCATCCAGTCACTCATCGAACGGAGCAAGACGGCAGGCGAGCAGCTGTCATTGGTTGCTTTCGAGGATCATGCTGAGAAGTTCCGAGAACTGCAGCGTGCCTACGCCAAGCAGTATGCAGTGAACCCAGAGAAGGCCGAACTGCTGCTGGAGAACCGGCTGGCAGCCATGCTCCTGGGCTTCGCCAAGACCGACGTCCGCTTCATCGATCACGATTTCGCTGGCCTGTACCTCTCCAAGAAGTTGCCAGCCAGCCAAGTTCCAGCTGAGACTTCGGCGACTGTAGCCATCCCCGGTCTGGGGCGTGCGGTGAAGGGTCCGTCCGCCCCCCTTAGCGCGGCTAAGGCACTAACGGACTCCGTCCTGCACGCACGAGCTGTCAGCCAACCCGGCAGCGCGGCCCCGCCGGAGGCTGCGGCGCAGGCCCAAAATGAGATCAGCCGGCTGCGTGCGGCGATGGATGAGGCCATCGCCAACGTCGGGCGTGACGCGCGAATCAAGAAGCGCAAGCAGGCAGCACCTGCCCGCCTTGCCGACGCCGGCCGCGACATCGAGCAGTGCGTCACCGATTTGGTCATGTCCCGCGCGCAGCGAAGCCTGGATGAGGAGTCGTTCGACGACGCCGTCGCTGACCTGAGGCAGAAGCTGGAGAAGCTTGCCATCGAGGCCAGGCGAACTGTGCAGCACCCCGGAGACGGCGTGGCCTGGCTCCTTGAGACGTTCGGGAAGGCGCGTTAAGTGGCCGAGGAGCCCAGTCTGACGATCGGCTTCGACGTTACCCGTACGCAGACTGCGCTGCGTACCGTGCCTGAGTGCCGCGGCGCGCTCGGGCAGCTGGTTGCCAGTTTCCCCAACGGCCGTATGACCGACAGGCTCTCTGCGACTGTCCCTATCGACAGCTTCCTCGCAAGCCTCAGCGCTCTCGGGACCTGGCCCCGGCCGGACACTGTCATCTGGGAAGACGACTTCCGCCTCCTAGCCACCGAGATGCTTGACACGGCTGACACTGCGGAACGGCTCCTCAGCGGTTCGCCCGACGAGGACACCGTCGAGCCGGAATCGGTTCCGGCTCTGCTGGGCGACGACTGGACCGGCCCTCTCACCCCGTTCCAGCTCCGCGACGTAGCTCGACTGCTCTCGGTCGGCCACGGAGCCAACTTCAGTGTGCCGGGCGCCGGCAAGACCCGTGTCTCCCTCGCTGCCTTCTCTGCGCTCCAAAGGCGCGGAGTGGTGGCTCGCATGCTTGTGGTGAGTCCCAAGTCCGCCTACGAGGCGTGGCAGGAGGAAGCCAAGCAGTGCTTCTCCACTCCGCTCGACGTGCAGGTGCTCGGCAAGTCGGTGCCGGCCTCGGCGGACATCCTCCTTGTCAACTACGAGCGCTTGGACCGGGCTCTGGCCGGGTTGTCCCAATGGTTGAGGGCGGCTCCTGTGATGCTCATCCTCGATGAGGCGCACCGCATGAAGCTCGGCGGTGCGGGAGTGTACGGTGCCGCATGCATGGCGCTGGGCCCCCTCAGCCGAGTCCGGATGATTCTCAGCGGCACCCCTGCACCCAATGGCGCCAAGGATCTGGAGAACCTGTTCTCCTTCGTCTGGCCGGGGCATGGGCGGCGTGTGGTGACACAGGCTGTCGACGGCGGCGATCTCGCCCATGCCAGCCAGGTACTGCGCCCCATGTATACGCGGACGACCAAGGATGAGCTGGGACTCCCCCCAGTGGAGACACGGGTGCGCCGCATTCCGATGCCGCCGCTGCACCGCGAAATCTATGACGCGCTCATGGGCCAGTTCTCGGCCAGGGCGATGGCCGACAGGGCTGACTTCGAGGCACTCGGCAAGTCGGCGCTGCGCCTGCTGATGGCAGCGACCAGCCCAGCCCTGCTCGTGGCTGGCTCAACACGCCATGAGCCGCTGCACTTCCGCGTCCCACCGCTGGAGGCGGCCGAAGGAGACTCGCTCACCATGCTTCTCCGGAAGCTCCCTGACTACGAGCTGCCGCCCAAGTACCAAGAGGCTCTCTCCATCGTTTCTGCTAATGCCTCCGCTGGGCGCAAGACCCTGGTGTGGACGAGTTTCGTCCGCAGCATTACTTCACTCCAAGCTCTACTGGCCCCGTTCCAGCCAGCGGCCGTGCACGGCGGAACACCAGATCGGGAAGCTGAGCTCCGCCGCTTCCGGGAAGATCCGGACTGCACGGTCTTGATCTCTAATCCGGCGACCCTTGGCGAGGGCATCAGCCTCCATCAGGTCTGTCATGACGCGGTTTACGTCGATCGTGACTTCCAGGCGGGCCGGTTCCTGCAGAGTCTGGACCGCATCCACCGCCTCGGCCTCGATCCGGGCACGCAGACGCGGGTCACAGTGCTCGCGGCCGAGGGGAGTGTCGATGACGTGGTCGCACTTCGGTTGGCGGAGAAGCTGGACTTCATGGGGCGAATCCTCGATGACCCGGAGGTGCAGCAACTCGGCGATCCCGAAGAAGAGGTGCCGCTTGCCGCGGGGATGGACGCTGCCGACGTGCGAGCACTCCTGGAGTACCTCGGCACAGGGGTGGTCTAGTCTCGGTTAGACATCGACTCAGAGGCCCGTCTCGCAGCAGTGCCTCGGCGGCGTCCGCTTATCCATGGCCATGGCGTGCATGGTTCCCATGTCAGCTTCGCTGCACGCTTGGCTTTGGCCGACGTGGACAGGAGCGCCAGCCGACCAACTGAGCGGGGAGGACGTCGACAAGTGGCTCGCCGAGAAGGCCAAGACGCTCAGCACCCGCACCCTCCGGGCGATCCACTCCTGCCTGAACCGCGCCGTGAGTCGGCCGTGGTGCGGGACAAGGTGAAGCGGAACATCGTGGAGCTGTGCTCCATCCCCACCGGCCAGCCTGGCCGCCCGTCGAAGGCGCTCCGGCTGGCCGAGGCCGAAGCGGTGCTCAAGGCCGCCGAGGGTACGTCCGCCTACGCGTACATCGTGGTGGCCCTGCTGACCGGCGCCCGGATCGAAGAGATGCGGGCGCTCACCTGGGACCACGTCTTCCTGAAGGGGGACCCTACTGCGGTGCCGCCCGTGCCGCCGCACATCGCGGCGTGGCGGTCGGTTCGCTCCACCGGGGACACCAAGACCAAGAAGTCGCGCCGGACGATCGCCCTACCGGCCAGGTGCGTGGATGCCCTGTGGCAGCAGTTCGAAGATCAAGGGTGGGACCGGCTGGCCGCTGGTGATCAGTGGACGGAGAAGGGGCTCGTCTTCTCCTCCGCCACGGGGTCCGAGCTCGACTCGACCAACGTCCGGCGCGCCTTCCGGCAGGCGATCACCGGTGCCGAGGGGGTCGACGCGAAGGAGTGGACCCCGCGGGAGCAGCTTCGTCTCGTTGCTCTCCGACAAGGGGGTTCCGCTCGAAGAGATCTCCCGGCTCGTCGGGCACCGAGGCGGTCTACCGGAAGCAGATCCGGCCCGTGATCCAGACCGGGGCCACGGCCATGGACGAGATCTTCAAGAACGCTCGGAAGCCGTAGTCACTCAGTTAGTCACCCAGACGCAGGAAGAGCCGGTGCAGATTGCTCTGCACCGGCTCTCACCTGGTCTTACTCTGTCGGGGTGGCGGGATTTGAACCCACGACCTCTTCGTCCCGAACGAAGCGCGCTGCCAAGCTGCGCTACACCCCGATCGTCGCCCTAGCGGCGCTTGCTGCCCTGGCGACATCGATTACTTTAGCGGACCCTCGGCCGGAGACGAAATCCGGTTTTCGCGGAGGGGTCGCCGGGGGCGCGGAAGGCCGCCGGGACGACCTCGCCCACCCTCACCCCTGGGACTTCGGTGTCAGCGTCAGGAGGGTCGCCTCCGGCGGACACGCGAAGCGGACCGGGGTGAACCGGTTGGTGCCGCAGCCGGCCGAGACGTGGAGGTACGCGCGGTGGCCGCCCGCCTCGTGCGTGGAGAGGCCCTTCACCCGCTTCGTGTCCAGGTCGCAGTTGGTGACGAGCGCGCCGTAGAAGGGGATGCACAGCTGTCCGCCGTGCGTGTGGCCCGCCAGGATCAGCGGGTAGCCGTCCGCCGTGAAGGACTCCAGCGTCCGCAGGTACGGGGCGTGCACCACGGCCAGCGAGAAGTCCGCGTCCCTCTCCGGGCCGCCCGCCACCTGCTCGTAGCGGTCCCGCTTGATGTGCGGGTCGTCCAGCCCGGTGAAGGCGAGCTCCAGGCCGTCGAGCTTCAGCCGTGCCCGGGCGTTGGTGAGGTTCAGCCAGCCCGCCGTGTCGAAGGCGTCCCGCAGTTCCTCCCACGGGTTGTGCACGGCGCCGACGACCGGCTTGTTGCCGTTCAGCCCGTGCCGCCCCTGGACCTTC
Organism: Streptomyces sp. NBC_00190; assembly: GCF_036203305.1. Lineage (GTDB taxonomy): Bacteria > Actinomycetota > Actinomycetes > Streptomycetales > Streptomycetaceae > Streptomyces. Next base: position 4,354,186 of record NZ_CP108131.1, read on the forward strand.
TCGATCAGGTAGCGCCCGGGGTTGCGCAGCCGCGGCCCGTAGTAGTCGTTCGACCCGAAGACGTACACGCCGGGGAAGTCCATCAGGGGGCCCAGGGCGTCGAGCACCTCCGGGACCCCCTCGGTGTCGGAGAGGTTGTCGCCGGTGTTCACGACGAAGTCGGGGCGCAGACCGGCCAGCGACTGCAGCCAGGCGCGCTTCTTGCGCTGCCCGCCGACCATGTGGATGTCCGAGACCTGGAGCACGCGCAGCGGGCGCATCCCCCGGGGCAGGACGGGCACCGTGACACGGCGCAGGCGGAAGGACCGCGCCTCGAAACCGGCGGCGTAGGCCACACCCGCGGCCCCCACCGCGGCGATTCCGGCAGCTGCCTTCAGGGGGACTCCGTAACGCGCACGCATGGCCCCATCGTCGCAGACCCGGAAAACCAACGGGCGCCACCGCCCCAGCACCTGGCAGACTCAGGTCATGACCACGCTCAAGGCCAGGCTCCAGGAAGACCTCACGACCGCCATCAGGGAGCGGAACGAGCTGCACTCGTCCACCCTGCGACTGACCCTCTCCGCCATCACCAACCAGGAGGTCGCGGGCAAGGAAGCACGCGTGCTCTCCGACGAGGAAGTCCTCAAGGTGATCGCCAAGGAGGCGAAGAAGCGCCGCGAGGCCTCCGAGGCCTTCGCCCAGGGCGGCCGTCCCGAGCAGGCCGCGCGGGAGACCGCGGAGGGCGAGTTCCTCGACACGTACCTGCCCAAGCAGCTCACCGACGACGAGCTCGTCGCGATCGTGGCGCAGGCCGTCGCCGAGGCCAGGGCCGCGGGCGCCGAGGGGCCGCGGGCCATGGGCGCCGTCATGAAGATCGTGAACCCGAAGGTCGCCGGGCTGGCCGAGGGCGGGCGCGTCGCCGCGGTCGTCAAGCAGCAGCTTTCCTGAGCCCGCACGGGAAGCGCGGAGGGGCCCCAGCCGGATCCGGCTGGGGCCCCTCGCGCGTGTCAGCGCCTACTGGGTGTCGCGTCCGCCGATCAGGCCCGGCGGGATCGTGATCCCGGGGAACGGGTTGGTCGGATCGCTACCGCCCGTGGGCCCGCCGGTCGTCTGCCCGCCGGGCCGGCCGCCGGGCTTGCCGTCGCCCGGCTTGCCGGGCTTGTTCGGGTTCGTCGGGGAAGTGGGTGGCTTGTTGCCGCGGGGACCGCCGGTCGGAGGCAGCGGTTCCGGGATGCTGACCGTGGTGAAGGAGAGGGCCTCGCGCCCGGACAGCGCGCCCGTGACCGCGTCCTTCCAGATCGGGCCGGGCAGGCCGCCGCCGAAGACCTTCTCGTACGGCTTGCCGCCGATCACGATGTCCTCCATCGTGATCTTCTTCGCGCCGCCCGAGCCGACCCACACCGCGCTCGAGATGTTCGGGGTGTAGCCGACGAACCAGGCGTTGTACCGGGAGTCCGTCGTACCGGTCTTGCCGGCGCTGTCGCGGTCGGTCAGACCGGCCCGCTCACCCGTACCGGAGTCGACCACTCCGCGCAGCAGGGTGTTGATGGTGTCGGCCGTGTCCTGCTCCATGGCCCGGTCGCACTTGGACTTCGGCACCGCCAGCGCCTTGCCGTGGGAGTCGGTGATCGACTCGATGGCGACCGGGGTGCAGTAGATGCCCCGGTTGGCGAAGGTCGCGTACGCGTTGGCCATGGTCAGCGGGGAGAGCTCGGCGGAGCCCAGCGCGATCGACGGGGCCTCCGGCAGCTTCGAGCCGTCGGCCGGGGTCACGCCGAGCTTCTGCGTCATCTCCGTCACCGGGCAGAGGCCGATCTCGCCGATCATCTCGACGAAGTACGTGTTGATGGACTTCTCCATCGCCGTCTTCAGCGCGTACGGACCGATCTCGTCCTCGGTCTCGTTCTTGGCCGTCTGGATCTTGCCGTTGATGGGCAGGTTCAGCCACTGCGACCCGTCGCACTTCTGGATCGGCGTCGGGTAGTCGATCTTGTTCGGCGCCTGGTACACCTTCGTCGGCGGCACGCCCCGCTCCAGGGCGGCCGCCGCGATGAACGGCTTGAAGGTCGAGCCCACCTGGAAGCCGAAGTTCGAGCCGCCCATCCGCTTGTCCACGGAGAAGTTGATCTGCGTCTCGTTCTTCCCGAAGCCGTACGGCTTGGACTGGCCCATCGCCAGCACCCGTCCGGTGCCCGGCTGGACCATGGTCACAGCCGTCGCGATCGCGTCCTCCTGGTAGACGTGGTCCTTGATCGACTCGTTGGCCGCGTCCTGCGACTGCGGGTCCAGGGTCGTCCGTACGGTCAGGCCGCCCTGGTTCCAGATCTTCGCCCGCTCCTCGCGCGTCTTGCCGAAGACCGCGTCGGTCAGGAAGGTGTTGCGCACGTAGTCGCAGAAGAAGCCCGCGCCCTTGACCGCGGTGATGCAGCCGTTCTTGGGCCGGGTCACCTTCAGCGTGACCGGCTTCGCCTTCGCCGCGTCGGCCTCCGCCTGGGAGACGTCCTTGATGTCGGCCATCCGCTGGAGGACGATGTTGCGGCGCTTGAGCGCCTCCTGCGCGTCGTTCACCGGGTCGTACCGGCTCGGCGACTGGACGACGCCCGCGAGCAGCGCGGACTCGTCCAGGGTCAGGTCCTTGGCCGGCTTGCTGAAGTAGCGCTGGGCGGCGGATTCGATTCCGTAGGCCTGCTGGCCGAAGTACGTGATGTTGAGGTAGTTCTCGAGGATCTTCTTCTTCCCGAGCTCCTCCTCGACCTGGATCGCGTACTTCAGCTCGCGGATCTTGCGGCCGAGGCTCTTCTCCTGGGCCTCGCGCACCTTTGTCTCGTCGTCGCCGGCCTCTTCGACGAACACGTTCTTCACGTACTGCTGGGTGAGCGTGGATGCGCCCTGAGCGGCGCCGCCCTCCTGCGCGTTGCGGTTGACCGCGCGCAGGATGCCCTTCATGTCGACCGCGCCGTGCTCGTAGAAACGCGAGTCCTCGATGGCGACGATCGCCTTCTGCATGTACGGGGAGATCGCCGTGAGCGGGACCACCTGCCGGTCGCGCGAATAGACAGTGGCGATCAAGCCACCCTCGGCGTCCAGAATCGTGGTCCGCTGACTCAGCGGCGGAGTCTTGAGATTGGCCGGGATCTCGTCGAATCCCTCGACCGTGCCCTTGGCCGCGAGTCCCAGGGCGCCTGCCGCCGGAATCGCCATGCCGGCCAGCACAACTCCGGAGAGAACGGACACCCCGAGGAACTTGGCGGCCTGCTGGCTCCCCGTGAGCCCGCCGCCCGAGCGCTTCTTTCCCATGGGGGGCAGCCTACGTTCTCATTCGCCGGACACATGCGAATGCCTTGGCCTAAGCTGTCCTCAACTGTCACAGCAGTGCGGTGCGACATCAACCCCTCGGCTTGATTTTCACCCTTCCCGAATGGGGTGGACGCATGTCCGAATATCGCCGTCCGCGCAGGGGGTACTCGTCCGGCGACTCGGTGATTTCACCCGAATCGCCGGAATGGTCGGGCATGTCGTCCGATCACTCCGTCGGGTGATCTGCCGCTTACCCATAGTCCGTTCGGACCATTCAAGATTGGGCCCGTCGGGGGTGTTGCACTGTGCCCGCCTTCCGTAACGTCCTCAACTGGCAGCGGTGAATATGCCGCTGCCGCCGTGGGGGAGCCTCGATTCGGGAGAGGACGGCGCCGGGATGGGCTGGGTTACCGACTGGAGTGCGCAGGCAGCCTGCCGCACTACCGATCCGGATGAACTGTTCGTTCAAGGAGCGGCACAGAACAGGGCCAAGGCGGTGTGCACCGGATGTCCGGTGCGGACCGAGTGCCTGGCCGACGCGCTCGATAATCGTGTCGAGTTCGGCGTGTGGGGCGGAATGACCGAGCGGGAACGGCGTGCGCTGCTGCGCCGGCGTCCCACCGTCACCTCGTGGCGACGGCTGCTCGAAACCGCTCGCACGGAGTACGAGCGCAGTACAGGCATCCTGACCATGGATGCCGACGAGGAGATCGACGTTTCGTACGAGACGTACGCCGCGGCCGGGTAGATCACCCGGACTCGTACGTACGCTACGAACGAACGCCTACGCTCCGGCCGGAACCCCGGCCGCGAGTCGCTCTCCGATGGCCCGCAGCCCGGCGAGGTCGTGCACATCGCCGGGCAGGGCGGCCACTTCGGCCACCGCCACCTCGGGGTGCAGTGAGGTGAAGCGATCGCGTGTGCGCCGCTCACGCGCGATCACCTGCATCCGTTCGGCATGCAGGCGCAGCAGTCCAGCCGTGATCTCGTCCACGTCGGGGGAGCCGTCGTCGGCGGCGTCACGAAGTCCAGCTTTCCCGGACTCCTGATCGACAATGCCGCCTTCTTCAAGATTCTCTGCAGCGGCCAGCGCCCGTGCAGCGGACAGCTGGTCGGCGCCACTGCCGTGCACCCGGTTCAGTACCAGACCGGCCAGCGGCATGTTCTCCGCGGCCAGCCGCTCCACGAAGTACGCCGCCTCGCGCAGGGCGTCCGGTTCGGGCGCGGCGACCACCAGGAAGGCCGTACCGGGAGCCTGGAGGAGCCGGAAAGTGGCGTCCGCGCGGGTGCGGAAGCCGCCGAACATGGTGTCCATCGCGGCCACGAAGGTCTGTACGTCCTTCAGCAGCGAGGCCCCCATCAGCTTGCTGAGCGTGCCCGTCATCATCGACATGCCGACATTGAGGAACTTCATCCCGGCCCGGCCGCCCACCTTCGCCGGAGCCATCAGCACCCGGATGAACTTCCCGTCCAGGAAGGACCCGAGCCGCTTCGGCGCGTCCAGGAAGTCCAGCGCGGACCGGCTCGGCGGGGTGTCGACGATGATCAGGTCCCAGTCGTCCCGGGCCCGCAGCTGCCCCAGCTTCTCCATCGCCATGTATTCCTGCGTGCCCGCGAAACCGGCCGACAGGGACTGGTAGAAGGGGTTGGCGAGGATGGCCTGGGCCCGCTCGCCGTCCGCGTGCGCCTCGACGATCTCGTCGAAGGTCCGCTTCATGTCCAGCATCATGGCGTGCAGTTCGCCGTCGCCCGCCCCTACGGTCGCGACCCTGCGCGGGGTGTTGTCCAGCGAGTCGATCCCCATCGACTGCGCGAGCCGCCGCGCCGGGTCGATGGTGAGCACGACCGCCTTGCGCCCGCGCCCGGCCGCCCGTACGCCGAGGGCCGCGGCCGTGGTGGTCTTGCCGACCCCGCCCGCCCCGCAGCACACGATGATCCGGGTCTTCGGGTCGTCCAACAGCCGGTCAACCGCCAGCCGCGGCGGAGTGTCCAGGCCCACGGTGTCCACCCCCTCGCTCATTCGGCCACCGACTGCTTCCGCAGTTCCTTGGCCAGGCCGTACAGCCTGGCCAGATCCATCCCCGCGCCGAGCAGCGGGAGTTCGTACGTCGGCACGCTCAGCTCGGCCAGTACGGCACGCTGCGCGCGCTCCAGCTCCACCCGGCCCGCGTGCTCGGCGGCCTGCGCGAGCAGCGGGTCCACCAGCCGCTCGGCCGCCGCGCCGCGGCGCGCGCCGCCCAGGCCCGCCCGGGACAGCGCCTTGGCCACCTCGGCGCGGTGCTCGCCGGCCGCGGCCCGCAGGGTGTCCTCGTCCAGATGGTGCGGGCGCACCATGTTGACGACGACGCGGCCCACCGGAAGCCCGGCTTCCCGGAGTTCGGCGATGCCGTCCGCGGTCTCCTGGACGGGCATCTCCTCCAGGAGGGTGACCAGGTGCACGGCCGTCTCGGGGGACTTGAGCACCTTCATGACGGCCTGCGCCTGGTTGTGGATCGGCCCGAACCGGGCCAGGCCCGCCACCTCGTCGTTGACGTTCAGGAACCGGGTGATCCGCCCGGTCGGCGGCGCGTCCATGATCACGTGGTCGTAGACGAACCGGCCGGACTTGTCCTTGCGCCGCACCGCCTCGCAGGCCTTGCCGGTCAGCAGCACGTCGCGCAGCCCGGGGGCGATGGTCGTGGCGAAGTCGATGGCGCCGAGCTTCTTGAGCGCGCGGCCGGCCGAGCCGAGCTTGTAGAACATCTGGAGGTAGTCCAGCAGTGCCCGTTCGGCGTCGATGGCGAGCGCGAAGACCTCGCCTCCGGCCTCGCCGCCCCCGCCGGGCGCGACGGCGATCTTCCGCTCCTCGTACGGGAGCGCCTCGGAGCCGAAGAGCTGCGCGAGCCCCTGCCTGCCCTCGACCTCCACCAGAAGAGTCCGCTTGCCCTCGCGTGCGAGGGCAAGCGCGAGTGCCGCGGCGACCGTGGTCTTGCCGGTGCCGCCCTTGCCGCTGACCACCTGGAGCCTGCTCACAGCGTCCGAGCCTAACGACTCGGATCCCGGGGCGCGCATGAGCCCCGTAGGACAGGCACTACCCTCGCTCCCATGACCAAGAAGTTCGAATACGCGACGGTCCCGCTGCTGGTCCACGCCACCAAGCAGATCCTGGACACCTGGGGCGAGGACGGCTGGGAGCTCGTCCAGGTCGTGCCCGGGCCGAACAACCCCGAGCAGCTCGTGGCCTACCTCAAGCGGGAGAAGGCATGAGCGGCGTTGTCGACGCGAAGCTGGCCGAGCTCGGCCTGACCCTGCCCGAGGTCGTCCCGCCGCTGGCCACCTACCAGCCGGCCGTGCGGTCGGGCGCGTACGTGTACACCGCGGGCCAGCTCCCGATGGTCAAGGGCAGCATGCCGGTCACCGGCAAGGTCGGCGCCGAGGTCTCGCCGGAGCAGGCCAAGGAGCTGGCCGCCACCTGCGCGCTGAACGCCCTGGCCGCGGTCAAGTCGGTCGTCGGCGACCTCGACAAGATCGCGCGTGTCGTGAAGGTCGTCGGCTTCGTCGCCTCGGCCCCCGACTTCACGGGCCAGCCGGGTGTGCTGAACGGTGCGAGTGAGCTCCTGGGCGCCGTACTCGGCGACAAGGGCGTCCACGCCCGCAGCGCGGTCGGCGTGGCGGTCCTCCCGCTGGACGCCCCGGTCGAGGTCGAGATCCAGGTCGAACTGGTCGCCGGAGCCTGAGCCCTCCCGAGCCGTACCGGCGGGGGCTGGATTGCCCGCAGCGCAATCCAGCCCCCGCCCACGGCCGAGTCGGGCCGGGTGCCCTCGAACATCGGCCCGGATGGCCGTAGCATCCGGCCATGCCGAATGGTCAGCAGCAGCCCCAGGCCCAGCCCTCCGCCGGAGGCCAGTGGTACCCGCCGGAGTGGCCCGCCCGTATCCGCGCGCTCGCGGAGGGCTCGCTCACCCCGGTGGACCCGCGGCGCGCCGCCACCGTGATGCTGCTCCGCGACACCCCCGCGGGGCCCGTCGTGCACATGCTGCGCAGGCGCGCCTCCATGGCCTTCGCCGGAGGCGCGTACGCCTATCCCGGCGGCGGGGTCGACCCCCGCGACGAGGAACACCAGGTGGGCTGGGCCGGCCCGAGCCGGGACGACTGGGCCCGCCGCCTGGGCACGGACACCCGTACCGCCCAGGCCATCGTGTGCGGCGCCGTCCGGGAGACCTTCGAGGAGGCGGGCGTCCTGCTCGCCGGGCAGACCCCGGACACCGTCGTCGGCGACACCACCGGCGACGACTGGGAGGCCGACCGGCAGGCCCTGGTGGCGCGGGAGCTGTCCTTCGCGGAGTTCCTGGACCGCCGCGGCCTGCGGCTGCGCTCCGACCTGCTGGGGGCGTGGGCGCGCTGGATCACCCCGGAGTTCGAGCCGCGCCGCTACGACACCTGGTTCTTCGTCGCGGCCCTCCCCGAGGGCCAGCGCACCCGCAACGCCTCCACCGAGGCCGACCGGACCGTCTGGATCCGGCCCGCCGACGCGGCCGCCGGGTACGACAAGGGCGAGCTGCTGATGATGCCGCCCACCATCTCCACCCTGCGCTCCCTGGAGCCGTACGGGAGCGCCGCCGACGCGCTCGCCGCGGCCGACGCGCAGGACCTGGCCCCCGTACTGGCCCAGGCCACGCTGGAGGACGGCGAGCTGGTGCTCAGCTGGCCGGGCCATGACGAGTTCACGAAGCGAGTGCGTCCCGGAGGCCCCGCATGACCGACGCCGCGGCACTGCCCGGACAGCCCCGCGGGGTCGTCACCTCCGGCCCCGCCACCGCCCGCGCGGTCAACGTCCTGGCCCCCAACGCTTCCGCGATGACCCTGGACGGCACCAACACCTGGCTGCTGTCCGAGCCCGGGTCCGCCCTGGCCGTCGTCGTCGACCCCGGCCCGCTGGACGAGGCGCACCTGCGCGCGGTCGTCGACACCGCCGAGCGGGCCGGCAAGCGGATCGCCCTGACCCTGCTCACCCACGGCCACCCCGACCACGCCGAGGGGGCCGGCCGGTTCGCCGAGCTCACCGGCACCAAGGTCCGCGCCCTGGACCCGGCCCTGCGCCTGGGCGACGAGGGCCTGGCCGCCGGGGACGTGATCCGCACCGGAGGTCTGGAGCTGCGCGTGGTCCCGACCCCGGGCCACACCAGCGATTCGCTCTGCTTCCACCTGCCCGCCGACCAGGCCGTCCTGACGGGCGACACGATCCTCGGCCGCGGCACCACCGTCGTCGCGCACCCCGACGGCCGCCTGGGCGACTACCTGGACTCGCTGCGCCGCCTGCGCTCGCTCACGGTCGACGACGGCGTGCACACCGTCCTGCCGGGCCACGGGCCGGTCCTGGAGGACGCCCAGGGCGTCGTCGAGTACTACCTGGCCCACCGCGCGCACCGCCTCGCCCAGGTCGAGACCGCCGTCGAGGACGGCTTCGTCACCCCGGAGCAGGTCGTCGCCCACGTCTACGCGGATGTGGACCGCTCGCTGTGGCCGGCCGCGGAGTGGTCCGTCCGGGCGCAGCTGGAGTACCTTCAAGATCACGGACTGATCCCTGGAGGGCCCGAATGAACACCGTGTTCTTGCTGGTCATGCTGATTGCCACGGCCGGTTGGATCACCTCGACTGTGACCCTCCGCGTGCAGAGCCTGCAGCTCAAGGTGGACCGCACGGAGCGTCGCCTGGCCTTGGTGCTGGACCACTTCGGCATCGAGGAGCCGGAGCCGGCCGGGATGGACGAGGTGCGGGCCCATCTGATGGCCGACCGCAAGATTTCGGCCATCAAGACCTACCGCCGGATCACCGGCGCGGGCCTGGCGGAGGCCAAGACGGCCGTCGAAGCCCTCGTGGTCGACGAGAAGCCCTGAGGCTGCCCCACGGGAGAGCCCTCAGCTCCCGTCGCGAGGCGTCTTCGTACCGTGCCGGGACGTGTACTCGTCCGCGAGCCACGGCCCGAGGTCCTCGATGAAGCCGCGCAGCACGGCCGGGTCCGCGACCGGGTCGAGCGCCACGGCGGCCGCGGCCCGCATCTGGGCGGCGCGCTGCGGGTAGTACGCGCCGAAGACTTCCGCGGACTCGGTGAGATCGCTGGTCCAGCCGCCCCACCGCGGCATGACCAGGGTGAATCCGGTGCGCACCAGACGTCGTGCGAAGACCCGGGCGAGGGCCCGGTACTCGTCCGGGCCGGATGCCGCCTGCGCCTTCGCCCGCCAGGCGGGCAGTAGCTCGGCCAGGTCGCCGTTGGTCTCCCGGGCGAGCAGGCTGTCCGGGCGGTAGCGGGGCAGGTGCTCGGCCAGGTCGGCGCCGAGCAGCGGGGTGCACAGGCAGGCGAGGAACCAGCCCAGGTCGAATCGTTCCTGCTCGCTCAGCAGGGTGTTCTTCCCGTACAGCAGGACGGCGGCGCCGTCGATCTCGGGGAAGTCCTCGTCGAGCCCCCGCGCCAGCACCTCGGCGGCGTCCCGGTCCTCGTCGGCGGGCTCGTGGTGCAGGGCGAGCAGCAGGTCGAGGTCGGACCGCCCGGGCCGCGCCGTCCCGCGCGGCACGGACCCGTACAGGTACGCGCTGTGCAGCCGCCGCCCGTACGCCTCGGAGATCCGCTCGCGCGCGGCGGCGACGACCCCCTTGAACTCGGCCCGCACCTGCCCGAGCGATCCCTCCCGCTCGAAGTACCCGTACGCGTCGAGACCTCTGTGCTCCATACCTCCACTGTGCACGGTCCCCGGGCGAATCCGGCCCCGTCCGGGCACGGCGGCGCACCCGGGAAACGCGAAGGGCCCCGCCCGAGGTACAGGCGAGGCCCTTCACGAAGCCGGGGCGTCAGCGCGAACGCTTCGCGAGGCGCTCCACGTCCAGCAGGATCACCGCACGCGCCTCCAGGCGGAGCCACCCACGGCCCGCGAAGTCGGCCAGAGCCTTGTTCACGGTCTCGCGAGAGGCGCCGACGAGCTGCGCGAGCTCCTCCTGCGTGAGGTCGTGCACCACGTGGATGCCCTCCTCCGACTGCACGCCGAAGCGGCGCGACAGGTCGAGGAGGGCCCGCGCCACACGGCCGGGAACGTCGGAGAAGACCAGGTCGGACATCTGGTCGTTGGTCTTGCGCAGGCGCCGCGCGACGGCGCGCAGCAGCGCGGTCGCGACCTCGGGCCGGGCGTTCAGCCAGGGCTGCAGGTCGCCGTGGCCCAGGCCGAGGAGCTTGACCTCGGTCAGCGCGGTCGCGGTGGCGGTGCGCGGGCCCGGGTCGAACAGCGACAGCTCGCCGATCAGCTCGCCGGGACCGAGGACGGCCAGCATGTTCTCGCGGCCGTCGGGGGAGGTGCGGTGGAGCTTCACCTTGCCCTCGGTCACGACATACAGCCGGTCGCCGGGATCGCCCTCGTGGAACAGGGCGTCACCGCGTGCGAGGGTCACCTCGCCCATGGAGGCGCGGAGCTCCGCGGCCTGCTCGTCATCGAGCGCCGCGAAGAGCGGGGCGCGCCGCAGAACGTCGTCCACGAGTCTCTCTCCTATGTCGACCAGCTCAGGGGACCGGTCTCCCATTTTGCCGGACGGCTCAAACAGTGCGATCAATCACTACCTAGGATGCCGGACATACGGGCGTGCTGTGCGGTGGGAGACCAATCGGGGTGGTGTTACCTGAGGTCCGGGCGGGTGTCAGCGGCCGGCCTTAGGCTGGCCGGGTGTCCAACAAGCCGGTGAGAGCACAGGCCAAGGGGTCTGCGGGAGTGACCGCCACCCAAAATTCAGCCGTGGGCGAACAAGCCCCCTCGAAGGTGTCCGCGAAGGCCCAGTCCGCCCCTCAGGGCAAAGGTTCGGCCAAGAAACCGTCCGTGGCCAAGCCCGAATCCCGTCTGGCCATGGTCCGCCGGGCCCGCCGCATCAACCGTGAGCTGGCCGAGATCTATCCGTACGCCCATCCGGAGCTCGACTTCCGCAATCCCTTCGAGCTGCTCGTCGCGACGGTGCTGTCCGCGCAGACCACCGATCTGCGGGTGAACCAGACGACCCCGGCCCTCTTCGCCGCCTACCCCACCCCCGAGGACATGGCGGCGGCGGCTCCCGAGCACCTGGAGGAGCTGATCAAGCCGACCGGGTTCTTCCGCGCGAAGTCCCGGTCCCTGCTCGGCCTCTCGCAGGCCCTGCGGGACAACTTCGGCGGGGAGGTGCCGGGCCGGATCGAGGACCTGGTGACCCTGCCCGGCGTCGGCCGCAAGACCGCGAACGTGGTCCTCGGCAACGCGTTCGGTGTTCCGGGGATCACCGTCGACACCCACTTCGGCCGGCTGGTGCGCCGCTGGAAGTGGACCGAGCAGGAGGATCCGGAGAAGGTCGAGGCGGAGATCTGCGCGATCTTCCCGAAGAGCGAGTGGACGATGCTCTCGCACCGCGTCGTCTTCCACGGCCGCCGGATCTGCCACGCCCGCAAGCCCGCCTGCGGGGCCTGCCCGATCGCCCCGCTCTGCCCGGCGTACGGGGAGGGCGAGACCGACCCGGAGAAGGCGCGCAAGCTGCTCAAGTACGAGAAGGGCGGCCAGCCGGGGCAGCGCCTGAGCCCGCCCCCGGACTACCCGGGCCTCCCGGCCCCGCCGCTGGGCACTCCGGCGCCCTGACGGGCGGCGACAGGAACGAATCGGTACCCGGACCGCGTTTGGCGGTGTGGGACACGGTGTTGACGGCAAGGACGCGGACAGGGGTGCCTATGACGCGCGGTACACGGGACGAGACGACGGCGGGAGCCCGTGATGTGGGCGGGGCCCGCGACGCCGGCGAGGCAGGGGAGGGCCGCGACGCGATCGAGGTCACCACGGACGGCCTGCCGGGCTGGCTCGACCCCGTCGTCGAGGCCGTGCGCACGGTGCGCCCGACCCAGCTGAGCCGGTTCCTGCCGCCCGAGGACGGCCGGGGCCGGCAGTCCGCCGTGCTCGTCCTGTTCGGCGAAGGCCCCCGCGGGCCCGAGCTGCTCCTCATGGAGCGGGCAGGCACCCTGCGCTCGCACGCGGGCCAGCCGTCCTTCCCAGGGGGCGCCCTGGACCCGGAGGACGGCGATCCGCACACCACCGGCCCGCTGCGCGCCGCGCTGCGCGAGGCCGAGGAGGAGACAGGGCTCGACCCCTCCGGTGTCCAGCTCTTCGGGGTGCTGCCCCGCCTGTACATCCCGGTCAGCGAGTTCGTCGTGACCCCGGTCCTCGGCTGGTGGCGCGCCCCGAGCCCGGTCGGCGCCGTGGACCCGGCCGAGACGGCCCGCGTCTTCACGGTCCCGGTGGCCGATCTCACGGATCCCGGGCACCGGGTCATGACCGCCCATCCCAGCGGCCACCTGGGCCCGGGATTCACCGTCGAATCGGCTCTGGTCTGGGGTTTCACCGCCGGGGTGATCGACCGGATCCTGCACTTCGCGGGCTGGGAGCGACCGTGGGACCGCTCACGTCACGTCCCGCTCGACTGGCGCGCATGAGACGGTGGCCCACGTGAACGTGCTGGACATCCTGTTGCTGCTCGCCGCCGTATGGTTCGCGATCATCGGCTACCGCCAAGGCTTCGTCGTCGGCATCCTGTCGGTGATCGGCTTCCTCGGCGGTGGTCTCGTCGCGATGTCCTTGATCCCGCTGATCTGGGACCGGGTGACGGACAACGGCACCCAGGTGTCCACCACGGTCGTCGTCATCGTCGTCGTCGTGATCATCGTCTGTGCCTCGATCGGCCAGGCCCTGACCACCCACCTGGGGAGCCGGCTCCGCCGCCACATCACCTGGTCACCGGCGCGGGTGCTGGACGCGACCGGCGGCGCCCTGGTCAACGTCGTCGCGATGCTGCTGGTGGCCTGGCTGATCGGATCAGCGCTCGCCGGTACGTCACTTCCCACGCTGGGCAAGGAAGTCCGCAACTCCAAGGTGCTCCTGGGCGTGTCGCGGGTGCTGCCCGCCCAGGCGAACACCTGGTTCTCGGACTTCAGTTCGACCCTGGCGCAGAACGGCTTCCCGCAGGTCTTCAGCCCGTTCTCCAACGAGCCCATCGCCGAGGTGAAGGCGCCCGATCCGGCGCTCGCGCACAGTCCCGTCACCGAGCAGGCCAAGCGCTCGATCGTGAAGGTCGTCGGCACCGCACCCAGCTGCAGCAAGGTGCTGGAGGGTACGGGCTTCGTCTTCGCGCCCGGCAAGGTGATGACCAACGCGCACGTCGTCGGCGGAGTCGGCGAGCCGACCGTGCAGATCGGCGGCGAGGGCAAGCTGTATGACGGCAAGGTCGTGCTCTACGACTGGGAGCGCGACATCGCCGTCCTGGACGTGCCCAAGCTGAAGGCCCCGGCGCTGGAGTTCACCGACAGGGACGCGTCGAGCAGCAGCGACGCGATCGTCGCCGGCTTCCCGGAGAACGGCGCGTACGACGTCCGCTCCGCCCGCGTCCGCGGCCGGATCAACGCCAACGGCCCGGATATCTACCACCGGGGCACCGTCCGGCGCGACGTCTACTCGCTGTACGCGACGGTCCGCCAGGGCAACTCCGGCGGCCCGCTGCTGACGCCCGACGGCAAGGTGTACGGGGTCGTCTTCGCGAAGTCCCTCGACGACCCGAACACCGGCTACGCGCTGACGGCAGACGAGATCCGCGACGACATCCGCATCGGCCGGATCGCCGAGCAGCGGGTCGACAGCCAGGGCTGCGCCCTCTGACGCGCTGAGGCCGAGGTGCGGGGCCCCGGCGCCGAGGCGCGGGCCCCGCAGGTGTCTCTACGTCCGCGGATGACGCAGCCGCGCCGAGACCCACAGGGCCCGGCGGCGCAGGATGCGTGGAATCCCGAGTCGGAGGTCGTGGCCGTGGCGGCCGGCCCTCTCGTAGCTGCCCGGCGTCGCTGCCGAGCGGCGTTCGTGTGCGGTGTCACTGTAGTCGTGCGTCCAGCCCATACTCCGAGCTGTGCCCGTGCCCCAAGGTCGGTAACCCCGTCCGGGGCGGCCAATTGGCCTATGCGCCGGGCAATTGAATGCTTGTCATATCGCTCAGCGGTCCGGCTCGGGGTCCTTGAGCCAGTTCACCAGCTCGGTGGAGAAGGCCACCGGGTCCTCCTCGTGCGGGAAGTGCCCGAGACCGTCGAACAGCCGCCACCGGTACGGGGCTTCGACGTACTGGCCGGAGCCGGCCGCGCTCCGCGTCCGCATCACGGGGTCGAGCGATCCGTGCAGGTGCAGCGTCGGCACCCGTACCGGCCGCTTCATCCGTCGGTTGAACTGGAGCCCGTCGGGCCGGGCCATGGACCGCATCATCCAGCGGTAGGGCTCGATCGAGCAGTGCGCGGTGGACGGGATGCACATCGCCCGCCGGTAGACCGCGATGTCCTCGTCGGTCAGGTCCTCCTGGAGCCGCGGCCCGGACCAGTCCCTGATCAGCTGCCCGACGAGGGCCCCGTCGTCGGCGACGAGCTGCCGCTCGGGCACGAACGGCCGCTGGAAGCCCCAGATGTGCGAACTCGCCCGGGTCTGACCGAAGTCCGACAGCATCGCCGAGCGCCAGCGCCGAGGATGCGGCATGGACGAGACGACGAGCCGGCGCACGAGCTTGGGCCGCATCACGGCCGCCGTCCAGGCGAGGTAGCCGCCCAGGTCGTGCCCCACGAGCGCGGCGTCCGGCTCGCCGAGGGACCGTACGACCCCGGTGATGTCGAGCGCCAGGTTGGCGGGGTCGTAGCCGCGCGGGGTGCGGTCACTGCCGCCCACGCCGCGCAGGTCCATCGCGACCGCGCGGTAGCCCGCCTCGGCGAGCGCCACCATCTGGTGCCGCCAGGTCCACCAGAACTGCGGGAAGCCGTGCAGGAGCAGCACGAGCGGTCCGTCACCGAGCTCGGCGACGTGGAAGCGGGCGCCGTTGGCGGCGACGTCCCGGTGCGTCACCGCTTTCCCGCCGGGGAGGTCGAGCCGTACCGCCGTGGCAGCAGTGGGGGGAGTGCTGGGGTCCGGCGAAGGCGCTGTCATGAGGACGAGCGTGCCACACCCACGGCCTTGTCACTCAACGGCCGCTCGTGGGGCTTGACGGTCCCGACGAGCGCGGCGGTCTGCTTGACCGCTTCGATGGTCTTCACCGGCGGCTTGACCTTCTTGAACTTCGCGTAGGCGATCAGCCCGACCAGGCCCGCGAGCAGCCAGAACGCGACGCCGACGATGAGGAAGGACCAGGCGAGCCCGAGCCCGAGGTTATGGATCCCGTAGGCCGCGGCGAAACTCAGTACGGGGAGGGAGAAGAGCAGGAGCACGCCCGCGACGATCGCGGCACCGCTGCCGATGCCCGCGCGCTTGACGTCCTGCTTGATCTCCACCTTGGCGAGGGCGATCTCGTCGTGCACCAGGGCGGACATCTCGGCGGTGGCCGAGGCGACCAGCTGGCCGAGCGTGCGCTCGGCTCCTTGCGCCCCTTGGTCCACTGCGCTCATCGCTCTCTCCCTCTGTCGTCAGCTGCCGGCGGCTGTCCTGCGCCGCCGGTCCCAGTCAGATCATGCCGGACCGTCGCCCTCGATGCTGGACCCGGCCGCCGCTTCGGCCTTGCGGCGGTGTTCCGCGGCCTTCTCGTCGTAGATCTTCGCCATCCGCAGGTGGTACGCGGGATTGTGCTCCTCGTAGATGTCCGGGATGCCGTCGAGGTCGTCGTCGCGATCCTCGGCCTCGGTGAGCGCCCTGTACTTGCGGTCGCGCAGCTTGAGCAGGACACAGGCGACGATCGCGGCGATCAGGGAACCGATCAGGACGGCGGCCTTGATCTCGTACATGAGGGTCCGGTCGTCGGTGAAGGCGAGTTCGCCGATCAGCAGCGAGACCGTGAATCCGATGCCGGCGAGCGAGGCGACGGCGAGCACGTCCGGCCAGGCGAGGTCCTCGTTCAGCTCCGCCTTGGTGAAGCGCGCGGCCAGCCAGGTGCCGCCGAAGATGCCGACGGCCTTGCCGACGACCAGGCCGAGGACGACGCCGAGGGTCTCCGGCCGGGTGAAGACCTGGGCGATGGCCTCGTCGGAGAGCGAGACCCCGGCCGAGAAGAGCGCGAAGAGCGGTACGGCGAGCCCGGCCGAGATGGGCCGTACGAGGTGCTCGATGTGCTCGCCGGGGGACTGCTCCTCGCCCTCCTCGCGGTGGCAGCGCAGCATCAGGCCCATGGCGACACCGGCGATGGTGGCGTGGACCCCGCTGTTGTACATCAGGTCCCAGATGACCAGGGCGAGCGGGACGTAGACGTACCAGCCGCGGACACCTCGGCGCAGCAGGAACCAGAACAGCGCGAGGCCCACGACGGCGCCGCCGAGGGCCAGGAAGTCGATCTCGCTGGTGAAGAACACCGCGATGATGACGATCGCGAAGAGGTCGTCGACGACGGCGAGGGTCAGCAGGAACGCGCGCAGGGCGGAGGGCAGCGAGGTGCCGATGACCGCGAGGACGGCGAGCGCGAAGGCGATGTCGGTGGCGGTCGGGACCGCCCAGCCGGCCAGTGAGCCGTCGCCGAGCACGTTGACGAGGGCGTAGACCACCGCCGGGGCGGCCATGCCGCAGATGGCGGCGATGACCGGGAGGGCGGCGGCCTTGCGGTCGCGCAGATCGCCCGCGACCAGCTCGCGCTTGAGCTCGATGCCGGCGACGAAGAAGAAGATGGCGAGCAGGCCGTCGGCCGCCCAGTGCTGTATGGACAGGTCCAGGCCGATGGCGGCGGGGCCGATGTGGAAGTCGCTGACGGTCTGGTAGCTGGCCGCCAGGGCAGGGGTGTTCGCCCAGACCAGGGCGCAGATCGTGGCCACGAGCAGCAGCACACCGCCGACCGTCTCGGCGCGCAGGGCATCGGCCACGAAGCGGCGCTCGGGCAGCGAGAGCCGGCCGAGGAACTTGCGGCGCTGGGGTTCGGTCGGGTTGGGCGTGGCCACGGAAGGGGACCTCCGGTTGGTCGACGGCATGACGAATGCAGTTGCCGACCAGACTTCCCGGCTCACCCTGTGGACTTTCTTGACGCTTTCAATATTTTACAGGGTGTAGCCAAGGGCGTATCCGGCGATCATCACTTTATGCGCGAAAAGGGCGTCCGGCGCGTTGCGCACCGGACGCCCTCCCGAGCCCGATCGGCCCGTCGGCCCGTGTCAGTCCTCGCTGGAAGCGCCCGGCAGCTTGGACTGGATCAGGTCCATGACCGAGGAGTCGGCGAGCGTGGTGACGTCACCGACCGCGCGGTTCTCCGCCACGTCGCGCAGCAGGCGGCGCATGATCTTGCCCGAGCGGGTCTTCGGCAGCTCTTGGACCGGCAGGATCCGCTTCGGCTTGGCGATCGGGCCGAGGGTGGCGCCCACGTGGTTGCGCAGGTCCGCGACCAGGTTCTCGGTCTCGGAGGCGCTGCCGCGCAGGATCACGAAGGCCACGATGGCCTGGCCGGTGGTCTCGTCGTTCGCGCCGACCACGGCCGCCTCGGCGACCGAGGGGTGGGAGACGAGCGCCGACTCGACCTCGGTGGTCGAGATGTTGTGCCCGGACACCAGCATCACGTCGTCCACCCGGCCCAGCAGCCAGATGTCGCCGTCCTCGTCCTTCTTGGCGCCGTCGCCCGCGAAGTACTTGCCTTCGAAGCGCGACCAGTAGGTGTCGATGAACCGCTGGTCGTCGCCCCAGATGGTGCGCAGCATCGACGGCCACGGCTCGGTGAGAACGAGGTAGCCGCCTCCGCCGTTCGGGACCTCGTTGGCCTCGTCGTCCACGACGGTGGCGGAGATTCCGGGCAGTGCGCGCTGCGCCGAGCCCGGCTTGGTCTCCGTGATGCCCGGCAGCGGGGAGATCATCATCGCGCCGGTCTCGGTCTGCCACCAGGTGTCCACGATCGGGCAGCGGTCGCCGCCGATGTGCTTGCGGTACCAGATCCAGGCCTCGGGGTTGATCGGCTCGCCGACCGAGCCCAGCACGCGCAGGCTCGACAGGTCGAACTTCGCGGGGATGTCGTCGCCCCACTTCATGAAGGTACGGATGGCCGTGGGCGCCGTGTAGAGGATGGTGACGCCGTACTTCTGCACGACCTCCCAGAACCGGCCCTGGTGCGGGGTGTCCGGCGTGCCCTCGTACATCACCTGGGTGGCGCCGTTCGCGAGCGGCCCGTAGACGATGTACGAGTGCCCGGTCACCCAGCCGATGTCGGCGGTGCACCAGTAGACGTCGGTCTCCGGCTTCAGGTCGAAGACCGCGTGGTGGGTGTACGCGGCCTGCGTGAGGTAGCCGCCCGAGGTGTGCAGGATGCCCTTCGGCTTACCCGTGGTCCCCGAGGTGTAGAGGATGAACAGCGGGTGCTCGGCGTCGAAGGCCTGCGGCGTGTGCTCGGCGGACTGGCGGCCGACCACGTCGTGCCACCAGACGTCGCGGCCCTCGGTGAAGGCGGTGTCCTGGCCGGTGCGCCGTACGACGAGCACGTGCTCGACCTGCGGACACTTGCCGACGGCCTCGTCGATGGCGGGCTTCAGGGCGCTGGGCTTGCCGCGGCGGTAGCCGCCGTCGGCGGTGATGACCAGCTTGGCGTCGGCGTCCTGGATGCGGGAGGCGACGGCGTCGGCGGAGAAGCCGCCGAAGACCACGGAGTGAGCGGCGCCGATGCGGGCGCACGCGAGCATCGCGACGACCGCCTCGGGGATCATCGGCAGGTAGACGGCGACGCGGTCGCCGGCCTGCACGCCCAGCTCGGTCAGGGCGTTCGCGGCCTTGGAGACCTCGTCCTTGAGCTCGGCGTAGGTGATCGCGCGGCTGTCGCCGGGCTCGCCCTCGAAGTGGATGGCGACGCGGTCGCCGTTGCCGGCCTCGACGTGCCGGTCCACGCAGTTGTACGCGACGTTCAGCTTGCCGTCCGCGAACCACTTCGCGAAGGGCGGGTTCGTCCAGTCGAGCGTCTCGGTCGGCTCCGTGGCCCAGGTCAGCCGCCGGGCCTGCTCGGCCCAGAAGCCCAGCCGGTCCGCGTCGGCCTGTGTGTACGCAGCCTGTGTCACATTGGCGGCGGCGGCCAGATCGGCAGGCGGTGTGAACCGCCGCTCCTCCTTGAGCAGATTGGCCAGGCTTTCATTGCTCACGACATCTCCCTTTCCCAGGGTGTCCGTTGTGTCCCCGGGCATAGCTCATCAGTCAGCGGCCCACGTGACAAGGGGTAGCCGGAAATTGGTTTAGACCTATAGCACGTCCGGACCCATGCGACGGCCCCTTCCCGCTGCAGGGCGCGGGAAGGGGCCACAGGATTGCACGGATAGGTGAGGCTATCGGTTCATCAACACTGAGGTTCAGGCGTGCTGTCCGACGGTGTCGAAGACCCGGCAGTCGAAGAAGTCCTCGCCTTCGGACAGCAGGTAGGCCTGCGCCTCGCCCACATGGAAGTACATCCCGTGCAGCTCCAGCGTGCCCTCGGCGAGCCGCCTCGCCACCGCTTCGTGGGCCCGCAGGTGCTCCAGCTGCTGCACCACGTTGGTCAGGCACAGCTGCTCCACGGCGTCGGCCGGGAGCCGGCCCGAGATCCGGGCCCAGGCGTGGTGACGGCTGGCCATCCGCTCAAGGCTGGGCAGTCCGTGCCGCAGCCAGCGGCGCAGCGGGGTGATCGGGGCGCCGGGGGAGGAGCTGAGGAGCGCCTGCATGGCCCCGCAGCCCGAGTGGCCGCACACCGTGATGCTGTCCACCTTGAGCACGTCCACCGCGTACTCGATGGCGGCCGCGACCGAGTCGTCGGTGGACTCGGCGCCCGGCAGCGGGACCAGGTTGCCGACGTTGCGGACCGTGAACAGGTCGCCCGGTCCGCTGGCCGTGATCATGCTGGTCACCAGGCGGGAGTCCGCGCAGGTGAGGAAGAGCTGGGAGGGCCGCTGCCCCTCGCGGGCCAGCCGGGCCAGCTCGTCCCGCACGTGGGGCGCGGTGTCGCGCTGGAAGGCGCTGATCCCGTTGGCCAGCTGACCGGCGCCGCGCCGGCGGGGAGCGGGCGCCGGGGCGGCCGCGGCCGCCGATGCCGCTGACGTGGGAGCTCCCGCCGCGACAGGGCCGTCCGTGACCGCGGCCTCCGCCGTGTCCGTACGGGTGTCCGTGGCGCGGTGGTCGCAGTGGTTCTGCCACGGCGTCCAGGGGCGGCAGCACTGGTGGCCCCCGCGTTGCGGTGCGCGCCGGGCCGGGTCGGAGAAATGCGCCCCGTCGGCGCGGCGGCCGGTGACCTCCACCGATCCGCCGTGGGCGCGATGGGAGTCCTGCCAGTCCTGCAGCGTCTCGTAGGCCGCGTGGTCCATGAACGAGCCGTCCAGCTCGATCACGGCGCGCCCGTCGTGCGGGATCTGGTTCAGTACCCGGGTCAGCCGCGGCACGGCGAGGAAGGTCAACTGGCCGCGCGCCCACACCCGGTGGACCCCGGTCTCCAGCTGTTCCACCGTGATCCGGGTCCTCGCCAGCCGGTGCAGGGCGAGCGCGACCGCCACGGCGATGCCGATGGCCACGCCCTCGAGGACCCCGCCGAGGATCACTCCCACGATGGTCGTGCCGTAGACCACGATCTCGCGGTGCCGGGTGACGGTACGCAGGTGCGTGGCGCTCACCATCCGCACGCCCACCGCCATCACCAGCGCGGCCAGCGCGGCCAGTGGGATCAGGTCGAGGGCGGGGACGAGCAGTCCCGCCGCGAGCACCACCCAGAAGCCGTGCAGCATGACCGACCGCCGGCTGGCGGCACCGGACTTGACGTTGGCCACGCTGCGCATGGCCCCGCCCGCGACGGGCAGCCCGCCCAGCGCGCCGGAGACGATGTTCGCCGCGCCCTGTCCCCGCAGTTCCCGGTTGAGGTCGGCGCGCGGCGGGCGGTTGCCCGTACCGCGCTCGGAGGCGATCAGCTTGTCGGTCGCGACGGCGGAGAGCAGGGACTCGACGCTGCCGACCAGGGTGACGGTCAGGACGGCGGCGATGATGCCGAGGACCGGGCCCTCGGGGAGCTCGGGCAGGGCGTGGCTGCGCCAGGACGGCAGGTCCACCCGGGGCAGGCTGAGGCCGGTCAGGGCGGCGAACGCGGTGGCCGTCGCCACGGCGGCGAGCGCCGCCGGCACCTTGCGCAGGGCGTGGCCGGTCCGCCCGGGCAGCCTCGGCCAGCTGAACAGGACGAGGAGCGTCAGCACGCTCACCCCGAGCGCGACCGGGTGCAGATCGGCCAACTGGTTCGGGAGGCCGAGGACGTTGGCGACGGCGGAGCTCTGCGGGGTGCCGCCGAGCACGATGTGCAGCTGGGCCAGCGCGATGGTCACGCCGATGCCGGCGAGCATGCCGTGCACGATGGCCGGGCTGACCATGAGCGCCGACCGGGCGGTGCGCAGCAGGGCGAGGCCGAGCTGGCAGGCGCCGGCGAGCACGGTGACGGCGCAGGTGGTACGCCACCCGTAGTGCTGGATCAATTCGGCGCTGACGACCGTGAGTCCGGCGGCGGGTCCGCTCACCTGGAGGGGTGCTCCGCCGAGCCGTCCGGCGACGATCCCGCCGACGGCCGCGGCGACCAGCCCGGCCTGGAGCGGGGCGCCGGTGGCCAGGGCGATGCCGAGGGAGAACGGCAGGGCGATCAGGAAGACGGCGATGGAGGCGGAGAGGTCCGCGGGAAGGTCCTTGCGGCTCTGCCGGCGGAGCTTTTTGTTCGTCGGTGTGGGGGAAGTGGCTGTCATAAGGTCCCGTCTCCTCTGGGGGAGGGATGAAGCGGCGGGAGTCTCAACACTCGGTAAATGGATGGTAATGGAGAGTAAAGAGTGGTGGTAGTGAATAGGGGCAAATGGCCTATAAATTAACCCTCCAGGATGATTAAGCATTTTGTACGGCTTGTCACATCTTCCTCATATCGGATCGCGTGGGACGTTGCGGCCCGGAAGTCCTGCGATGAACTGCGAGGGAGAGGTGGGCGGATGATCGCCGCCACGAAGAAGATCGCCGGCGGCCTGGCCGCCACGGCGCTGGTCCTGGGAGTCGCCGGGTGCGGCTCCTCGGAACACGCCAAGACCCCGGCGTCCGGAGGCCAGAACGCCCGCAAGGGCGCCGCCGCCCCCGAGGCGCCCGGCAGCGTCAACCGGCTTATCGGCGACGGTTCGACCGCCTACACCGGCACGCAGCCGAACGTGCGGAAGGCGCAGAAGCTGAAGCCCGGCGAAAAGCCGCCGCAGTTCGTCGTGTTCTCGTGGGACGGGGCCGGCGAGGACAGCCAGAAGCTCTTCTCGTACTTCCGCGAGGTCGGCAAGAAGTACAGCGCCCGGATGACGTACTTCCTGAGCGGCGTGTACATGCTCCCGGAGGAGAAGCGTTCCCTCTACACGGCTCCGCAGCACGAGTCCGGCCGCTCCGACATCGGCTTCGGCGACCTCCAGGGCATCAAGGACACCGCCACCCAGGTCCGCGGGGCGTGGCTGGAGGGCAACGAGATCGGCACCCACTTCAACGGACACTTCTGCGGTCCCGACGGCGGCGTCGGCACATGGTCCGTGGACGAGTGGAAGAGCGAGATCAACCAGGCCAAGTCGTTCGTCAAGAACTGGAAGACCAACGCGGGCCTGAAGGACATGCAGGCGCTCCCGTTCGACTACGACAAGGAGCTCGTCGGGGCCCGTACCCCCTGCCTCGAAGGCCAGAAGAACTTCATGCTGGCAGCGAAGGACATGGGATTCCGCTACGACTCCAGCGGCATCAGCAAGCAGATCTGGCCCAAGAAGACGGACGGGCTCTGGGACATCCCGCTGCAGCTGGTGCCCGTGCCGGGCCGCGCTTTCGAGACCCTGAGCATGGACTACAACTTCATGACGAACCAGTCCGGGTCGACCTCCCAGGGCGACCCCTCGCAGCATGCGTACTGGGGCGACCAGATGCGCGACGGCCTGCGCCAGGCTTTCGACCGGGCCTACGAGGGCAACCGCGCACCGCTGATCATCGGCAACCACTTCGAATCCTGGAACGGCGGCACCTACATGCGCGCCGTCGAGGAGTCCATCAAGGACATGTGCACCCAGAAGGAGGTCCGCTGCGTTCCGTTCCGCGAGCTGGCGGACTGGCTGGACGCCCAGGACCCCAAGACCCTGGAGTGGATGCGCACCCTCGACGTCGGCGAGACGCCGAAGGGCGGCTGGGCGAAGTTCCTGACCGCGGGGCCGCCGGCCGCACCTCCGACGGCCCCCGCCGGGGTCAAGCCGGCTGCGGAGCCGGCTGGTGCCGGTGCGGACGAGGACTGACGAGAGCGTCCGGATCCGCTGTCTCCTCGACCCGTTCGGCGCACCCGAGGCCCTCGCGCAGGACGAACTCGGGGTCGACCTGGCCCGCCAGGTCGACCCCGGTCTTGGCGTTGCCCCAGCTTTCCGCGTTCTTCAGGTGGAAGCGCACCATCTGCTCGGTGTACCGCTCCCAGTCGCGGTGCGCGTACGAGTCGTCGGCCGCGTCCTGGAGGGCCTGGAGGGCCAGCCGGTTGGTCGCCTCCAGCAGCTCGAAGGCGGCCGGCCGGCCCTTCTCCATCGCCCGTACCCAGTCGGAGTGCCCGACGGTGACCAGCAGGTCCTCGCCCACCTCGTCCTGGAGGAACTCGATGTCCTCCGGGCCCTGCACCTTGTTGCCGATGACCTTGAGCGAGACCCCGAAGTCCCGCGCGTAGTCCTTGTACTGGCGGTAGACGGAGACGCCCTTGCGGGTCGGCTCGGCGACCAGGAACGTCATGTCGAAGCGGGTGAACATGCCCGAGGCGAAGGAGTCCGATCCGGCGGTCATGTCGACGACGACGTACTCGTCGGGTCCGTCGACGAGGTGGTTGAGGCACAGCTCGACCGCCCCGACCTTGGAGTGGTAGCAGGCCACGCCCAGATCGGCCTCGGTGAACGGCCCGGTGGCCATGAGCCGTACGGGCTCCCCGTCGAGCAGGAGCGTGCGCGCGCAGGCCTCGTACACCGGGTTGTCCTCGGTGACCCGCAGCAGGCGCGAACCCCGGCCGGGCGGAGTCGTCTTGATCATCGTGTCGGCGGACGCGATGCGCGGGTTGGAGCCCCGCAGGTACTCCTTGATCAGGGGCAGATGCGCGCCGAGGGCGGGCATCGCGGCGGTCGCGCCGTCGTCGAGTCCGAGCGCGGCGCCCAGGTGCTGGTTGATGTCGGCGTCCACCGCGACGACAGGGACCTCATTGGCGGCGAGGTGGCGGATGAAGAGGGAGGACAGCGTCGTCTTGCCGCTGCCGCCCTTTCCCACGAAAGCGATCTTCATGTTCACCAAGCGTAGCGGGTTGACCGCACTGCGTGGTCAGGGTGAGTGAAGAAGACCACTCCAAGGAGGGGTCGGTGCTACGGGTGCGCAGTGCGTAGGCTCCCTACTTATGAGTAGCGCTTTTGACCCGTTGGCCGCCCTGTCCGGGCTGCCGGGTGTCGCCGATTCCGTGGATTCCGTACGCAAAGCCGTGGACCGGGTCTACGGGCACCGGGTGATGCGCCGCCGCAGCGGCGAGATCACCTCGGAGGCCGCGCTGCGCGGCGCCCGCGGGAGCGCGGCGCTGTCCGGTGCGGACTGGGCGCTGGAGGAGGTGCGCCGCCGGACCGACTTCGGGTCGGAGCCGGAGGCGCTGACGGTGGGCGCCGCGCTGCGGCTCACCGCCGAGGCCGGCCAGCTGCTGAGCATCTGGCGCCAGTCGCCGCTCCGCGTGCTGGCGCGGCTCCACCTCGTGGCGTCGGGGTCGACGGAGGACGGGGACGTGGTGGGCCGCCCCCGGCTGGCGGGCGAGCCGGTGGACGAACCGCTGGTCGAGCTCCCGCTGCCGAGCGCGGAGGAGGTCGCGGGCCGGCTGGACGGACTCTCCCGCCTGATCATCGCGGGTGGCTCCGCCCCGGCGCTGATCACGGCGGCGGTCGTGCACGGCGAGCTGCTGGCCCTGCGCCCCTTCGCCACGTACAACGGCCTGGTCGCGCGGGCGGCCGAGCGCATCGTCCTGATCAACAGCGGGCTGGACCCGAAGGCGATCTGCCCGGCGGAGGTCGGCCACGCGGAGCAGGGCCGGGAGGCCTATCTGGCCGCTTTCGAGGGGTACGTCTCCGGTACCCCGGAGGGGATGGCCGCCTGGATCGCCCACTGCGGCCGCGCGATCGAGCTCGGGGTGCGCGAGTCGACGGCGGTGTGCGAGGCGCTGCAGCGCGGCGCGGCCTGAGATCTTCCGGCCGGTCCCGGCGGGATCCGGCGAACGCCGGATCCGGCGAACAGGGCCGGACATGGGTTGCGGCGACACCGTCTTGCTTTGGTGTCGCCGCTGGCACTTACGCCCAGTTACCAAGCGTCCTCGAAGGTTGCCCATCAGGTCGGGAACTTTGCCCGTCACCTGGTGCGGCTGGCCCGTAATCGACGGGTCGACGTCGCGTGGGTGCTCGGCGTTCATGCTTCGGTCCGTGGGCCTTACTGCGTTTTAAAGATGATCCTCTCGGATGTTCTTTGGTCTCGCGGGCCGTTGCTTTATTTGTACTCCGCTTGGGAGCCATGCGAAACCCCTGGCTCCACTTTTTACCTACCGGGATGACCTCGGGCGAATCGGACAGTCCGTATCGCCCCAGGTCAGGACATTCGCCCCGGCGTGCCTCAGTCGGACGTGGCGGGCGTCAGGCGGACGCGGCGGCGGCCAGTGCGCGGTTGCGGCGCCGGCTCGCGTACCAGACCAGCCCGGCGGTGACGGCGGCCGCGCCCACGGCCGCGGCGGCGACCAGCGCCGGCCGCGCGGGCATCGACAGTCCGGGCAGCCGCTGCTTCAGCCGCACCGGGCGGTTGAACACGAGCACCGGCCACTCCCGCGCCAAGGCCTCCTTGCGCAGGGCCCGGTCGGGATTGACGGCGTGCGGGTGCCCGACGGCCTCCAGCATCGGGATGTCGGTGGCCGAGTCGCTGTAGGCGTAGCAGCGGGCGAGGTCGTACCCCTCGGACTCCGCGAGCTCGCGGACGGCTTCCGCCTTCGTGGGTCCGTAGGCGTAGTACTCGATCTCGCCGGTGAAGCAGCCGTCCTCGCCCACGACCATGCGCGTGGCGACGACCCGGTCGGCGCCGAGCATCTCGCCGATCGGCTCGACCACTTCCGCGCCGGAGGTCGACACGATCACCACGTCGCGGCCGGCGGTGTGATGGGCCTCGATGAGGGACGCGGCCTCGTCGTAGATGATCGGGTCGATGAGGTCGTGCAGGGCTTCCGCGACGATCTCCCGCACCTGCTGCACGTTCCACCCCTTGCAGAGGGCGGAGAGGTACTCGCGCATCCGTTCCATCTGGTCGTGGTCGGCGCCGCCGGCCAGGAAGATGAACTGCGTGTACGCGGTGCGCAGCACGGCGCGCCGGTTGATCAGGCCGCCCCGGTAGAAGGACTTGCTGAACGTCAGGGTGCTCGACTTCGCAATGACCGTCTTGTCCAGGTCGAAGAAGGCTGCGGTGCGAGGCGAGGAGTGCTGCAAGGGCTGATTTTCCACGCCCCGAGCATATGCGCCCACCATTCGGCGTAAGGTGTGGCGCGTGGGTTTGCCTGAGAGGGCTCTCGGGTACACCATGGAAGTCACGGATCGTTCGCGACCGTGCTAACCCGGTCTGGCTCCTCCCCCCCCGAGTCGGACCGTGGGGACGACCCCCGCTCTCCCCCCCGGCGGGGGTCGTCGCATGTCCGGACGCGGTTTGCGTCCCTGCCTTCGGCCCCAAGTGACCATTCCTACGGCCCTCCTGTCGTACGAGGCCTCCACGGCGAAGGCGCCTCACCCTCCCTGACTCGTAACGCTGCGTAGTGGTTCCGCCGCGCTCCGGAACTCACCGGTGAGGGTGACCGGGTTATTCACAATCGGCTCGGTGTCCACAGTTTTCGAGCAAGATCCACTTCTTTTTCCCGATCGCTGCACGGTGATTCCAGCCGCGAAGTCCGCGGTGCTGGATTTGCCGGGAGAAGGGGGCGGAGATCGTGGCTCGATCGAAGTCGTGCGAAACGCCGGAGTCCGTGGTGGGCGGGGCCGGGAGCGCTGTCGTGGGTGCGGTCGTCGGCGGGCGTCCGCTGATCATCACCGAGGATCCCCTGCTGCTCGACGATCTGCTGCGGCTGTGCGCCGCCGCGGGTGCCGAGCCGCACGTGCACCACGAGGTGCCGGAGCCGGGCGGGGCGGGCGGGCCTGGCGGGAGCGTCGGATGGGAGTCCGCGCCCCTGGTGCTGGTCGGGGACGACGCGGCCAGGCGGGTGCGCGGGGCGCCGCGCAGGGATGGCGTGTTCCTCGTCGGCCGGGACCTGGACGACCCCGTCGTGTGGCAGCGGGCGGTGGAGATCGGCGCCGAGGAGGTGCTGAGGCTCCCGGACGCCGAGAGCCGTCTCGTCGACCGCATCGCCGATGTGGTGGAAGGAGCCGGGCGGCCCGCGCTCGCCATCGGGGTGATCGGCGGCAGCGGCGGGGCCGGGGCCTCCACCCTCGCCTGCGCGCTCGCCGTCCGCGCCGCGCGCACCGGGGAGCGGACGATCCTCATCGACGGAGACCCGCTCGGAGGGGGCATGGACGTCCTGCTCGGAGGCGAGGGCGCGGAAGGGCTGCGCTGGCCCGACTTCGCGGGCTCGCGTGGACGGGTGGGCGCCGGAGCCCTGGAGGAGTCCCTGCCCGAACTGCACGACCTGCGGGTGCTCAGCTGGGACCGCGGGGACCGGGTGGTGGTACCGCCCGCCGCGATGCGGTCGGTGGTGTCGGCCGCGCGCCGCCGGGGCGGGGTCGTCGTGGTCGACCTCCCGCGGAGGGTCGACGAAGCCGTGGCGGAGGCACTGGCCCAGCTCGACCTGGTGCTGATGGTGGTGCCGGGCGAGCTGCGGGCGGTGGCGGCCGCGGGCCGGGTCGCGGCCGGGGTGCGGATGGTGGCCCGGGACGTACGCGTCGTCGTACGGGGCCGCTGCCCGGGCGGTCTCGACCCGGAGGCGGTGGCCGCACTGCTGGGGGTGCCGCTGGCCGGTGAGGTGCCGGTCGAAGTGGGACTTCCCGGGCGCGTGGCCGAGGGGGAGGCGCCGGGGGCGCAGGGGCGGGGCGCGCTGTCCCGCTTCTGCGACGGCTTCTGGCAGCGGGCGCTCGGCTCCGCCCAGGGGGTGCCGGCATGAGCACGTTGCTTCTGGACGCGGTGCGCCGTCAGCTCGCCGAGAGCGGGGCGGAACCGACCCCGGCGCGGGTCGCGGCGGCCCTGCGGTCCCAGGGCCGGCTGCTGGGCGACGCGGAAGTGCTCGGCGTCGCCGCCGAGTTACGGTCCGAGCTGGTCGGTGCGGGCCCCTTGGAACCCCTGCTCGCCGACCCGGAGGTCACCGATGTACTGGTGGCGGCCCCGGACCGGGTGTGGGTGGACCGGGGCGGAGGGCTGGAGCTGACGGGGGTGACCTTCACTGACCAGGGGGCCGTGCGCCGGCTCGCCCAGCGGCTGGCCGCCGTCGCGGGGCGCCGGCTGGACGACGCCCGGCCCTGGGTGGACGCCCGGATGCCCGACGGTACCCGGCTGCACGCGGTGCTGCCGCCGGTGGCGGTCGGGTCGGCCTGCCTCTCCTTGCGGGTGGTGCGGCCGCGGGCGTTCACGCTGGAGGAACTGGTCGCGGCGGGGACGCTGCCGCCCGGCGGGCACCGGCTGCTGCGGGAGATGATCGAGGCCAGGCTGTCCTTCCTCGTCTCCGGCGGCACCGGAACCGGTAAGACCACTTTGCTCAGCGCCCTGTTGGGGCTGGTCGGCCCCGGTGAGCGGATCGTACTGGCCGAGGATTCGGCCGAGCTGCGCCCCGACCATCCGCATGTGGTGCGGCTCGAAACCAGGCCCGCCAACCAGGAGGGCGCGGGCCTGGTCACGCTGGCGGACCTCGTCCGCCAGGCGCTGCGGATGCGGCCCGACCGCCTGGTCGTCGGTGAGGTCCGGGGAGCGGAGGTCGCAGACCTGCTCGCTGCTCTGAACACTGGTCACGAAGGGGGCTGTGGCACGGTCCATGCCAATGCCGCCGCCCATGTCCCGGCCCGGCTGGAGGCCCTGGGGACGGCAGCCGGGCTCGACCGGGCCGCCCTGCACAGCCAGTTGGCGGCCGCGCTGACGCTGGTGGTGCACCTGGTGCGGGACCGGGAAGGGCGGCGCCGGGTGGCCGAGGTGCACGTGCTGGAGCGGGACGCCGCAGGTCTGGTGGTCACCGTGCCGGCGCTGCGCTGGGCCGCGCAGGGCTTCGTGCGGGAGCGGGGCTGGGAGCGGCTGCGCCCGATGCTGCGGGGTGCCCGGTGAGCGCCGTGGCGGCGCTGCCGGTGCCGGTGTTCGCGGGTGTGCTGTGCGCCGGGGCGGCCGCCTGGGGCCTGACCGGCGGCGACCGGGTGTTCCGCAGGGCCCGGGCGGTGGTGTCGGCCCGGGGCGCTCCGGAGGCGCCGCGCGCGCCGGTGCGCCCGGATCGGCTGCTTGCGGCCGTGCGGGTGCGGGCGGGGCGGCGGCGGGAGTGGGGCTGCCTCGCCGCCGGGCTGGCGGTCGCCGTGCTCGGCACATCGGTGATCCCCCTGCTGGCCGGGGCGGCCGCGGTGCCGCTGGTGCGGCGGTGGCTGCGGACACGGGCGCGGGAGCGGGCCAGGGTGGCGCGGGCGGCCGAGGTGGTGGCTCTGTGCGGTGCGGCGGTGGGGGAGTTGCGGGCGGGAGCGCAGTCCGGTCAGGCCCTGACCGCGGCGATACGGCGGACGGCGCCCCTCCCCGGCGGTCCGGGCGCCATGGAGGCGGGTGTGCTGGCCGCCGCGGCGTTCGGCGGGGACGTGCCCGGGGCGCTGCGCCAGGCGGCGCGGGAGCCCGGCGCGGAAGGGCTGGCCGGGATGGCCGCCTGCTGGCGGGTGTCGGTGGACGGCGGTGCGGGCCTGGCCGCCGGGCTGGACCGGCTGGAAGGGGCTCTGCGGGCCGAGAGGGACCAGCAGGAGTCGCTGAGGGCCCAGTTGGCGGGGGCGCGGTCCACGACGGTGGTGCTGGCCCTGCTGCCCTTGGTGGGCCTCTTGATCGGCACCGGGCTGGGAGCGGATCCGCTGCGGGTGCTGCTGCACACCCCGATGGGGTGGGGCTGTCTGGTCGCGGGCGGGGTGCTGGAGGCGCTGGGGCTGCTCTGGTGCCGGCGGATCGTACGGACGGGGGAGCGGTGATGGGCGGCTTCGTGATCCACAGGCTGGGGATCGCGCTGTGTCTGGCGGTGGCTGCACTGTCGGTGGTGTCGGTGGTGTCGGCGCGGCTCCGGGCGCGGCGGGCCCGGAGCAGGCTCGGGGCCCTGCTGGGCGTGCGACCGGGCCCGAGGGGACCGGTACCGGGTGCGCGGCTGCGCCGTGTGGTGGCCGCCTGGGGCGGGCCGGCCGGGGCGCTGCTGGCGGGCTGGGTGCTCATCGGCGGGGTGGCCGGTGTGGCCGTCGGCGTCGTGGCTGCGCTCGGGGCGCGGCGGTGGCAGGGCAGGGCGCGGCCTGCGGCCGGGGTGGACCTGCGGGAGGCGGAGCGTCAGCTGCCGTTCGCGGCCGACCTGTTGGCCGCCTGCCTGGCGGCCGGGGCCGGTCCGGTGGAGGCCGCCGAGGTGGTGGGTGAGTCGCTGGGCGGCCCGGTGGGCGAGCGGCTGGCGCGGGCCGGGGCTGAGCTGCGGCTCGGCGGCGAACCCGGCGCGGCGTGGGGGAGGTTGGCGGAGATACCGGGCGCCCGGGCCCTCGCGGAGTGCCTGGAGCGGGCCGCTCGGACGGGCGCTCCCGCGGCGGAACCCGTCTCCCGGCTCGCGTCGGCCCTCCGGGAGGACCGGACCCGGCAGGCGGGTGCCAGGGCGCAGCGGGCGGCAGTGCTCGTCACCGCGCCGGTGGGGCTGTGTTTTCTCCCCGCTTTTCTCGCGATCGGGGTGGCACCGGTGGTGATCGGAATGGCCTCGGCTCTCCTCACCAACACCTGACGCCACATTAATCACGTACATCAGCAAGGAATATCAACGGGAGGTTGCCATGAGGATCATCTGGTTTCGTGTGCGGACGGCACTGCGAGGTCGCGGGAGCGACGCGGGGATGTCCACCTCGGAATACGCCATGGGCACGATCGCGGCCTGTGCGTTCGCGGCTGTTCTGTACAAGGTGGTGACGAGCGAAGTGGTCGCCACCGCCCTTCAGTCGACCATCGGGAAGGCGCTCGATGTGCCGTTCTGAGAGAAATCCCGGGGGAATCCGGGGAATGGGCGACCGGGGATATGTGACGGCGGAGGCCGCCCTGGTGATCCCGGCGCTGGTGCTCTTCGCGGCGCTGCTGGTGTGGGCGCTGATGGCGGCCGCCGCCCAGATCCGGTGTGTGGACGCGGCCCGGGCCGGCGCCCGGGCGGCGGCCCGGTCGGAGCCCGCCGAAGTGGCGGTGGCGGCGGCCCGGGCGGCCGCGCCGTCGGGGGCGCGGGTGGAGCTGGAGCGCGAGGGGGATCTGTGGCGGGTGCGGGTGGCGGCCCCGGCGCCGGGGCCGGGCGGACTGCCGGTGCGGCTCGGGGCGCGGGCGGTGGCGTTGGCGGAGGACAGCGTGGGGCCGCCGCCGTGAGCCGGGACCGGGGTTCGGCGACGGTGTGGGCGGCGCTGGTGGCGACGGTGCTGGGAGCCGTGTTCGGCGGTGTGCTGCTGCTCGGGCAGGCGGTCGTGGCCCGGCACCGGGCGGCGGCGGCCGCGGACCTGGCGGCGCTCGCGGCGGCGGCCACCTGGGCCCACGGACCGGAGACCGCCTGCGCCACGGCTCGCCGGGTCGCCCGGGCGCAGGGCGCGTCCCTGGGTGCCTGCACCCTCCGGGGCGAGGTGGCCGAGGTGACGGCCCGCCCCGCCACGGGACCCTTCGCCCCGACGATCACGGCCCGCGCGGGCCCTCCGGCCGAGGCCATCGGGGTCGGCGGTCGCGGGGGCGCGGCGGACTCCGGCCCGTCCCGGAAACCGTCTGGACCCGGTCCTGGTTCAGGTCCAGGCCCGGGTCCCGGGGAGGGGAGAGCCGGGCCGGCTACGGCGGTGGGGCCTGCTGGGCCTGTGGAGCCTCGGACAGGAGGCGGGTGAGGAGGCGGATGGCGCCGCGCTTGTGGAGGGGATCGTTGCCGTTGCCGCACTTCGGGGACTGGATGCAGGAAGGGCAGCCGGCCTCGCACTCGCAGGCCGCGATCGCGTCGCGGGTCGCCGTCAGCCAGGCGCGGGCCGTGTGGAAGGCCCGCTCCGAGAATCCGGCGCCGCCGGGGTGGCCGTCGTAGACGAAGACCGTCGGGAGGCGGGTGTCGGGATGCAGCGGCACCGAGACGCCGCCGATGTCCCAGCGGTCGCAGGTGGCGAACAGCGGGAGCAGACCGATGGAGGCGTGCTCGGCGGCGTGCAGGGCGCCGCCGAGGATCTCCGGGTTGATCCGGGCCTCGTCGAGCTGGTCCTCGGTGACCGTCCACCACACGGCCCGGGTGCGCAGGGTGCGGGGCGGCAGGTCCAGCTTGGCCTCGCCCAGCACCTCGCCGGTGATCAGTTTGCGCCGCAGATAGGAGACGACCTGGTTGGTGACCTCGACCGAGCCGTAGCAGAGCCGGGCCTTGCCCCACGGGATCTCGGACTCGGTCTCCAGGACCGAGATGGAGGTGGTGTCGCGGGCGGTGGTGGAGAAGGGCGGATCGGCCTCCTCGACGAGGGCGGCGGCATCCTCCAGATCCAGCCGCTTCACGAGGTACGTGCGGCCCTGGTGCAGGTGGACGGCCCCCTCGTGGACGGCGGTGTGGGCGGCCGACTCGTCGACCGTGCCCAGCAGCCGGCCGGTCGAGGCCTCGACGATCTGCACCGGGCGGCCGCCGCCGCCCCGGATGTCGGTCAGGTCCGAGGCCCGTTCCCGGCGGGTCCAGTGCCAGGCCGTGGCCCGCCGCCGGAGCAGCTTCGCCGCCTCCAGCTGGGGGATGAGCTCGTGGGTGGCCGGGCCGAAGAGCTCCAGGTCGGCCTCGGTCAGCGGCAGCTCCGCCGCCGCCGCGCACAGGTGGGGGGCCAGGACGTACGGGTTGTCCGGGTCCAGGACGGTGGCTTCCACCGGCTGGCGGAACAGCGCCTCGGGATGGTGGACGAGGTAGGTGTCGAGCGGGTCGTCGCGGGCGATCAGCACGGCCAGGGCGCCCTGGCCCGAGCGCCCGGCCCGGCCCGCCTGCTGCCACAGGGAGGCCCGGGTGCCCGGGTAGCCGGTGATCAGGACCGCGTCCAGGCCGGAGACGTCCACGCCCAGCTCGAGGGCGGTCGTGGCGGCCAGGCCCAGCAGCTCGCCGGAGTGCAGGGCCCGCTCCAGGGCCCGGCGCTCCTCGGGCAGGTATCCGCCACGGTAGGCGGCAACCCGCCGCACCAGCGAGCGGTCCACCTCCGCGAGCCGCTCCCGGGCGATCACGGAGATCAGCTCGGCGCCGCGCCGGGAGCGGACGAAGGCCACCGTGCGGACCCCCTGCACGACAAGGTCCGTCAGCAGGTCGGCGGTCTCGGCCGTGGCCGTACGGCGGACGGGCGCGCCCTTTTCGCCCCGCAGCTCGGTGAGGAGCGGCGGTTCCCAGAGGGCGAAGACCACCTCGCCGCGCGGGGAGGCGTCGTCGGTGATCTCGATGACGCGGACCCCGGTCAGCCGGGACGCCGCTTTCGCCGGGTCGCTGGCGGTGGCGGAGGCCAGCAGGAACACCGGGTCGGAGCCGTAGCGGGCGCACAGCCGCCGCAGCCGGCGCAGTACCTGGGCCACGTGGGAGCCGAAGACCCCGCGGTAGGTGTGGCACTCGTCGATCACGACGTAGCGCAGGGCCCGCAGGAAGGAGGACCAGCGCGGGTGGGCCGGGAGGATGCCGCGGTGCAGCATGTCGGGGTTGGTGAGGACGTAATTGGCGTACTGGCGCACCCATTCGCGTTCTTCTACCGGCGTGTCGCCGTCGTAGACGGCGGGCCGGATCGCGTTGCCCAGCGGGGCGGCCAGTTCCCGTACGGCGCGGCGCTGATCGGCCGCCAGGGCCTTGGTGGGGGCCAGGTACAGGGCGGTCGCGCCGCGTCCGTTCGGGGCCTCGGCGCCGTCCGCGAGGGCGGAGAGCACCGGGGCCAGGTAGGCCAGCGACTTGCCCGAGGCGGTACCGGTGGCGACGACCACGGATTCGCCGTCCAGGGCGTGCTCGGCGGCCGAGGCCTGGTGTTCCCACGGATGGTCGATCCCGGCGGCCTGAATTGCGGCTACGACATTCGTTCGGATGCGGTCGGGCCAGACCGCATGACGACCCTCCCGAGGGGGCAAGTGCTCCGTATGGGTGATGCGCGCAGCCCGGGAAGGCCCCCGTGACAGCCGGTCCAGGACCGTTCCGGGGGTGGTTCGAACGTCCGCGGGTGGCGTGGGCCGACCGGGGCGGTGAGTATTGGCCATTGGAACCGAGTGTGTCACTGGCGTGCGGGACAATGGTCCCAAGGCGTCGTGCGCGCCTGCCGGTAAGTGATTGAATGCCATTGCGGCAGCCAATCCCTCACCTACCTTCGGGTGGGGAGGCCCCTGGGGGGCGCCGCTCGATAGCAAGGTGCTGGAGGATCCGTGGACCTGTCCCTGTCGACTCGCACTGTCGGCGACCGTACGGTCGTAGAGGTCGGTGGCGAGATTGATGTGTATACCGCGCCCAAGCTGCGCGAGCAGTTGGTCGAGTTGGTGAACGACGGCAGCTACCACCTGGTTGTCGACATGGAGCGAGTGGACTTCCTCGACTCCACCGGGCTTGGTGTGCTCGTGGGAGGCCTCAAGCGCGTCCGCGCGCACGAGGGTTCGCTGCGTCTGGTGTGCAACCAGGAGCGCATCCTGAAGATCTTCCGCATCACCGGTCTGACCAAGGTTTTCCCGATCCACACCACGGTGGAAGACGCCGTCGCCGCCACCGACTGACGGCTCCGTACGGCGAGGAGCCGAAGACGAGAGCGGGGGTACCGGGCCACGGTTGGCCCGGGCCCCTGTCAAGGCACGCCCGTAGTCCGAGGGGGACGCGCATGGCCACCGTTGAACTCCGCTTCAGCGCCCAGCCCGAACACGTCCGTACGGCCCGCCTGGTCGCGGCCGCCGTGGCGCGCCGGGCGGGTGTGGAGGAAGCCGTCCTCGACGAGGTCCGCCTCGCCGTGGGCGAGGCCTGCTCGCGTGCCGTCGGACTGCATCGCAGCATCGGACTGACCGCGCCCGTCCGGGTGGTCCTGACCGAGGAGGAGAAGGTCTTCTCCATCGAGGTCGGCGACGGGGTTCCCGGACCGGGCGGCGGCCCGGGCGATGCCGTGTCGGGCATCGACGCCGTCCTGGACCCCGACATCGAGGGCGAGGACGAGATGGGCCTCGCCGTGATCAGCGGGCTCGTCGACGACGTCGAGGTGACCAGTGGGGAATCGGGCGGGACCATCCGGATGAGCTGGCCGGTCTCGGGAGCCTCCGAGTCACCGTAGATCCACTGCGTCGCGCATTCCTTCGTATCTTCCGATCTTTATCAAGGCCCTGCTGAGCAGGGCCTTTTTCATTTCCCTAGATCAATGACCGGGCGTCAATGCTTTTGCCCCATTACCACTTTCGAGGGTAATGGAGTGACGCGATCTATTGCTGAGGAGCAGGAGCACGCCAATTCCGTTTCCTGCGCACTGTTTTGATCGGGGCGCGCTCCCTACAATCCGTCCACATCTTGAGCTCATCACGTCAAGGAGGACGAATGACGGGGCTCTTCACCCCTATCGCGCCGGATCGCACCTCTGATCTGGCAGCCGCAGTACTCACCGATGACAACCGGCTCATCGTGATCGTCATCGCGGCCGTGGCACTGGCCGCACTCGTCGTCGCGCAGATCCTGGTCCGCCAGGTCCTCGCCGCCGACGAGGGAACCGACAGCATGAAGAAGATCGCCGCAGCCGTTCAGGAAGGCGCCAACGCCTATCTGGGCCGCCAGCTGCGCACCCTCGGCGTCTTCGCCGTCGTGGTCTTCTTCCTGCTCTTCCTGCTGCCCGCCGACACCTGGTCCCAGCGGGCGGGACGGTCCGCCTTCTTCCTCGTCGGCGCCCTCTTCTCGGCGGCGACCGGCTACATCGGCATGCGCCTCGCGGTCCGCGCCAACGTCCGCGTCGCCGCCGCCGCGAGAGAGGCCACCCCCGCCGAGGGCGAGCCCGCCAAGGACCTGACCGAGGTCTCCCACAAGGCGATGAAGATCGCCTTCCGTACGGGCGGCGTGGTCGGCATGTTCACCGTCGGCCTCGGCCTCCTCGGCGCCTCCTGCGTCGTCCTGGTCTACGCGGCCGACGCGCCGAAGGTCCTGGAGGGCTTCGGCCTCGGCGCCGCGCTGATCGCGATGTTCATGCGCGTCGGCGGCGGCATCTTCACCAAGGCCGCCGACGTCGGCGCCGACCTGGTCGGCAAGGTCGAGCAGGGCATTCCGGAGGACGATCCGCGCAATGCCGCGACCATCGCCGACAACGTGGGCGACAACGTCGGAGACTGCGCCGGAATGGCCGCCGACCTCTTCGAGTCGTACGCCGTCACCCTGGTGGCCGCACTCATCCTCGGCAAGGCCGCCTTCGGCGACCTGGGCCTGGCCTTCCCGCTGATCGTCCCCGCGATCGGCGTCATCACCGCCATGATCGGCATCTTCGCGGTCTCCCCGCGCCGCAGCGACCGCAGCGGCATGACGGCGATCAACCGCGGCTTCTTCATCTCCGCCGTGATCTCCCTGGGGCTGGTCGGCATCGCCGTCTACGCCTACCTGCCGGCCACCTACAAGGAGCTCGTCGGCGTCGAGAACCCGGCGATCACCAACCACTCCGGGGACCCGCGCGTCCTGGCGGTCGTCGCCGTCGCGATCGGCATCGTGCTCGCGGCGCTGATCCAGCAGCTGACCGGCTACTTCACCGAGACCAACCGCCGTCCCGTCCGGGACATCGGCAAGTCCTCCCTGACCGGCGCGGCCACCGTCATCCTCGCCGGCATCTCCGTCGGCCTGGAGTCCGCCGTCTACACGGCGCTGCTCATCGGCCTCGGCGTCTACGGAGCGTTCCTGCTCGGCGGTACGTCGATCATGCTCGCGCTCTTCGCGGTGGCCCTGGCCGGCACCGGCCTGCTCACCACGGTCGGCGTCATCGTCGCCATGGACACCTTCGGGCCCGTCTCCGACAACGCCCAGGGCATCGCCGAGATGTCGGGCGACGTCGAGGGCGCCGGGGCGCAGGTCCTGACCGACCTGGACGCGGTGGGCAACACCACCAAGGCCATCACCAAGGGCATCGCCATCGCCACGGCCGTGCTCGCCGCCGCCGCGCTGTTCGGCTCGTACAACGACGCGATCGCCGGCGCGGTCAAGGAAGTCGGTGCCAAAGCCGGGGAGATGAACCTCAGCCTGGACATCGCCCAGCCCAACAACCTGGTCGGGCTGATCCTCGGCGCGGCCGTGGTGTTCCTGTTCTCCGGCCTCGCCATCAACGCGGTCTCCCGCTCCGCGGGTGCCGTGGTCTACGAGGTGCGCCGCCAGTTCCGCGAGCACCCCGGGATCATGGACTACTCCGAGAAGCCCGAGTACGGGCGCGTCGTGGACATCTGCACCAAGGACGCGCTGCGCGAGCTCGCCACGCCCGGCCTGCTCGCCGTCCTCACCCCGATCGCCGTCGGCTTCAGCCTCGGCGTCGGCGCGCTCGGCTCCTTCCTCGCGGGTGCCATCGGCACGGGCACGCTGATGGCGGTCTTCCTCGCCAACTCCGGCGGCGCGTGGGACAACGCGAAGAAGCTCGTCGAGGACGGCCACCACGGCGGCAAGGGCAGTGAGGCCCACGCCGCGGTCGTCATCGGGGACACGGTCGGCGACCCGTTCAAGGACACGGCCGGTCCCGCGATCAACCCGCTGCTGAAGGTGATGAACCTGGTGGCGCTGCTGATCGCCCCGGCCGTCGTGCAGTTCAGCTTCGGCCCGGACACCAGCCCCGTGGTCCGGGCGGTCGTCGCGGCCCTCGCGATCGCCGTCATCATCGGCGCGGTGTACATCTCCAAGCGCCGCGGCATCGCGGTCGGCGACGAGACCGAGGGCGGAGCCGCCGAGCGGGTGGCCCAGCCGGCCGACCCCGCCACGGTCTCCTGACCCGAGGCCTCATCGGTACGGGCAGAGCCGGGCAGGGCCGGCCGTGCGCCCGAAAGGCGGACAGGCGGCGCGGACTGACGCGCCGTCTGTCCGCCTTTGTGCGTCCCCGGATGGCAGCCGTGTATCTTCCGGGCCGAGAGCCTTCGAAGGGACCAATCCGGTGAACAAGAAGCTTGCGGCCGCGTTGTCGGGCAGTGCGGTACTGATGCTCGTCCTGTCCGGCTGCGGCGGGGACGACAGCGAT
This sequence comes from Streptomyces sp. NBC_00190, assembly GCF_036203305.1. Lineage (GTDB taxonomy): Bacteria > Actinomycetota > Actinomycetes > Streptomycetales > Streptomycetaceae > Streptomyces. Next base: position 4,392,755 of record NZ_CP108131.1, read on the forward strand.
GGGAAGGCCAACGCCTGGGCCAAGAAGGTCTGCGACCAGTGGCAGCCCGAACTCACGAAGATCGAGGCGGCCAACGCCGAGATCAAGCGCGTGGCGACGGAGAGCAGCAAGCCCGAGGAGGTCCAGAAGACCGACTCGGCGGCGTTCGCGACCATGTCCGAGTCGTACAAGACGATGGGGACCGCCCTGCAGCAGGCGGGAAGTCCGCCGGTCAAGGACGGCGCCGCGACCCAGGAGGCCGCCGCCAAGGGCTTCGAGGCGACCTCCAAGGGTTATGCCGACCTGAAGGTCAAGATGGACGCCCTGGACCCCAAGGACCAGACGAAGTTCGCCGACGGCCTCAAGGAAGTGGCCGGCGGCCTCCAGGAGGCGACGAAGGGCGGCAAGGACGCACTCGCGCAGCTCAACGCGGGCGGTCTGGACAAGGCCATCAACAGCCAGAAGGGCTGCCAGGTGGCGGCGACGTCGCCGTCGCCCAAGTAGTGCTCCGGGCGGTGCGATGAGCTGACATCCGATGGTCAGGGCGGCCGGGTCCCGGAAGGGGCCGTGGCCGCCCTGTCGCACGTTCCGCCCCGTGGCCCGCCCCGGTGGCCCACGCCGACGCCCGTGCTCCGCACGGATTGCCGGACCCAACCGCCACAATGGTGGGGTGAGTACCACCAGCCTCCCCTCGCCCGATCACACCGCCGAGCTCCGCACCGCCATGCTCGCCGCCGGTTTCACCGCAGACGGCCTGCTCGACCTGCTCGGCGCCCCCGCCTACGCCGCACTGGCCCGCAGCGAGACGGTTCCCGCCCTGCGCGCCACCCGCGGCGGTGGTGACGGCCCGCTCGCGAGCCTGGTGCGGCTGTTCCTGCTCCAGCAGCCCGTTCCGTACGCGCAGGCCGCGGCCGCGCTGCCCGCCGAGGCGGCCCTGGCCGATGGCTGGCTGCGCCGCGAGGATGCCGCCGACGGCGAGGACACGGTGCGCGCCACCGTCGACGTGCGGCCGTACGGAGGTCCGGACGGCGAGGACTGGTTCATCGTCTCCGACCTCGGCTGCGCCGTCGGCGGGGCCGGCGGGATCGGCAGCCGGGGCCGTCAGGCGGATACGGCCGTGGTCCTCGGGGTGGGAGGCGCCTCCACCACCCTGGCCGGGATCACCGTCCGGATCCCGGCGGGTTCCGCGCTGGACCTCGGTACCGGCTCGGGCCTCCAGGCGCTGCACGCGGCCCAGCACGCCACCCGGGTCACGGCCACCGACGTCAACCCCCGGGCCCTGGAATTCACCCGTCTGACGCTGGCGCTGTCCGGCGCCCCGGAGGCCGAGCTGCTCACCGGGTCGCTCTTCGAACCGGTCGGGGACGCCACCTACGACCTGATCGTGTCGAACCCGCCGTTCGTGATCTCGCCCGGCGCCCGCCTCACGTACCGGGACGGCGGTATGGGCGGGGACGACCTGTGCCGGACGCTGGTCCAGGAGGCGGGCGCGCACCTCAACCCCGGCGGGTACGCGCAGTTCCTCGGTAACTGGCAGCACGTGGAGGGCGAGGACTGGCACGACCGGGTCCGTTCCTGGGTGCCGCGCGGCTGCGACGCCTGGATCGTGCAGCGTGACGTGCAGGACGTGACGCAGTACGCGGAGCTGTGGCTGCGCGACGCGGGCGACCACCGCACCGACCCCGCCGAGTACGCGCGGCGGTACGAGGCCTGGCTGGACGAGTTCGAAGCCCGCAAGACGAAGTCCGTCGGCTTCGGGTGGATCACCTTGCGCCGGTCGGACGCGGCCGAGCCCTCGATCGTGGTCGAGGAGTGGCCGCACTCGGTGGAGCAGCCGCTCGGCGAGACCGTCCTCGCCCACTTCGCCCGCCAGGACTACCTGCGCCAGCACGACGACGCCTCCCTGCTGGAGGGTTACTTCGTACTGGCCGGCGAGGTGGTGCAGGAGCAGGTCGGCGCGCCCGGCGCGGAGGACCCGGAGCACGTGGTGCTCCGGCAGAACCGCGGGATGCGGCGCGCCACCAAGGTCGACACGGTCGGGGCGGGCTTCGCCGGAGTGTGTGACGGCTCACTGACCGCGGGCCGGATCCTGGACGCCATCGCGCAACTGGTGCAGGAGGATCCGGTTGTCCTGCGGGACCGGACCCCGGAGGCCATCCGGATGCTGGTCGAGCAGGGCTTCCTGGAGCCGGTGACGGGCCCCGCTCGGTAGTCGGCACCGGGATGTAACCCTGGGTTCGCCCGCCGTTCCCGAGTGGCTGGAAGGCTCCTGACCAGCGGGATCCGGGGGGATCCCGGGAGCGGCCCAGGGGTAGGGGGAGCGGCATGGAGAACGGCCCGGCGATCTTCGCGGGGACCGTGTTCCTGCTGTTCGGGGCTGCTCTGCTGGCCTGGACGGGGGCGCGCGCACTGCACCGCGCGCCGGTGGCTGAGGGCGTGCGCCCCGTCGTGGCCGTACCGCTGGCCCTGCTCGCCGGCGGGACGTCGCTGGCGGTCGGGGTGTGGTGCCTCGCACGGCTCTGAGGCGGGGGCGCGACCGGCCCGGATCCCTGAAAGAAGCCGACGTGGGACGGGGTGCGGGAGCGCGGCCAGACGGCCCCCCGGGCACCCGGCACGGTGATCGGGAAGGGTCCGGCGCGGCATCCGGGCGGCAGAAACGGCACTTGTCGGGTTACCGTTCGAGTGGCCGTTGCGGGCTTGTGCCGTTTGACACGGGGGCGGGTTGTACCGTCACACTCCGCAGCGTCGCCGTACTGCGACCGAGTGCCGACCGGAGAGAAGAGCCAAGTTGTCCCCGACTAGCGAGACCGCAAAGGGCGGCCGCCGACTCGTCATTGTCGAGTCCCCTGCCAAGGCGAAGACGATCAAGGGCTACCTCGGCCCGGGATACGTCGTCGAGGCGAGCGTCGGGCACATTCGCGACCTCCCGAACGGCGCCGCGGAGGTCCCCGACAAGTACACGGGCGAGGTCCGTCGCCTCGGTGTGGACGTCGAGCACGACTTCCAGCCGATCTACGTCGTCAACGCCGACAAGAAGTCGCAGGTCAGGAAGCTCAAGGAGCTGCTGGCCGACTCCGACGAACTCTTCCTCGCCACCGATGAGGACCGCGAGGGCGAAGCCATCGCGTGGCACCTGCAGGAAGTCCTCAAGCCCAAGGTTCCCGTCCACCGGATGGTCTTCCACGAGATCACCAAGGACGCGATCCGCGACGCCGTCGCCAACCCGCGCGAGCTCAACCAGCGCATGGTCGACGCACAGGAGACCCGGCGCATCCTCGACCGTCTCTACGGCTACGAGGTCTCGCCGGTCCTGTGGAAGAAGGTCATGCCCCGGCTGTCGGCCGGACGCGTCCAGTCCGTGGCCACCCGCCTCGTCGTCGAGCGGGAGCGCGAGCGCATCGCCTTCCGCTCCGCCGAGTACTGGGACCTGACCGGGACCTTCTCCACCGGCCGCGCCGGGGACGCCTCGGACCCGTCCACGCTGGTCGCCCGCCTGAACACGGTGGACGGCAAGCGCGTCGCGCAGGGCCGCGACTTCGGCTCGAACGGGCAGCTCAAGAGCGAGGTGCTGCACCTCGACGAGGCGAACGCCCGGGCGCTTGCCGCCGCGCTGGAAGGCGCCTCGTTCGCCGTCCGCTCGGTCGAGTCCAAGCCGTACCGCCGCTCCCCGTACGCCCCGTTCCGTACGACGACGCTCCAGCAGGAGGCCTCGCGCAAGCTGGGCTTCGGTGCGAAGGCGACCATGCAGGTGGCGCAGAAGCTGTACGAGAACGGCTTCATCACCTACATGCGTACGGACTCCACCACGCTCTCCGACACCGCGGTGTCGGCGGCGCGGGCGCAGGTCACGCAGCTCTACGGGGCCGACTACCTGCCGGAGAAGCCGCGCGTCTACGCCGGCAAGGTCAAGAACGCGCAGGAGGCGCACGAGGCGATCCGCCCCTCGGGTGATCGTTTCCGCACTCCGGCCGAGACCGGCCTGTCCGGCGACCAGTTCCGTCTCTACGAGCTGATCTGGAAGCGGACCGTCGCCTCCCAGATGAAGGACGCGGTCGGCAACTCGGTGACCGTGAAGATCGGCGGCCGGGCCTCGGACGGGCGCGACGCCGAATTCAGCGCCTCCGGCAAGACGATCACCTTCCACGGCTTCATGAAGGCGTACGTCGAGGGCGCTGACGACCCGAACGCCGAGCTCGACGACCGCGAGAAGCGCCTTCCGCAGGTCGCGGAGGGCGACGCGCTCGCCGCCGAGGAGATCACGGCGGACGGCCACTCGACCAAGCCGCCGGCCCGCTACACCGAGGCCTCGCTGGTCAAGGAGCTCGAAGAGCGCGAGATCGGCCGCCCGTCGACGTACGCGTCGATCATCGGCACGATCCTGGACCGCGGCTACGTCTTCAAGAAGGGCACGGCGCTCGTGCCGTCCTTCCTGTCCTTCGCCGTGGTCAACCTGCTGGAGACGCACTTCGGCCGGCTCGTCGACTACGACTTCACCGCGAAGATGGAGGACGATCTCGACCGCATCGCGCGGGGCGAGGCCCAGTCCGTGCCGTGGCTGAAGCGGTTCTACTTCGGTGCCGAGGACGCCTCGGAGGTCGTACCGGCCGACGGTGACGCGCTCGGCGGCCTGAAGGAGCTGGTCACGGACCTGGGCGCGATCGACGCCCGGGAGATCTCCTCCTTCCCCGTGGGCGAGGGCATCGTGCTGCGGGTCGGCCGCTACGGGCCGTACGTCGAGCGGGGCGAGAAGGACGCAGAGGGCCACCAGCGCGCCGACGTACCGGACGACATGGCTCCGGACGAGCTGACGGTCGAGTACGCGGAGGAGCTGTTCGCCAAGCCGAGCGGCGAGTTCGAGCTGGGCAAGGACCCGGTCTCCGGGAACGAGATCTTCGCGAAGGACGGCCGCTACGGGCCGTACGTGACGGAGATCCTGCCCGAGGGCACGCCGAAGACGGGCAAGAACGCGGTCAAGGCGCGGACGGCCTCGCTCTTCAAGTCGATGTCCCTGGACACGGTCACGCTGGACGACGCGCTGAAGCTGATGTCGCTGCCGCGCGTGGTCGGCGTGGACGCGGAGGGCGTGGAGATCACGGCCCAGAACGGCCGCTACGGCCCGTACCTGAAGAAGGGCACGGACTCGCGGTCGCTGGAGACCGAGGACCAGCTGTTCTCGATCACGCTGGACGAGGCGCTGGCCATCTACGCGCAGCCGAAGCAGCGGGGCCGCGCGGCGGCCAAGCCGCCGCTGAAGGAGCTGGGCACCGACCCGGTCAGCGAGAAGCCGGTGGTGGTCAAGGACGGCCGCTTCGGGCCGTACGTGACGGACGGCGAGACGAACGCGACGCTGCGGCGGGACGACGACGTCGAGACGATCACGCCGGAGCGGGGCTACGAGCTGCTCGCCGAGAAGCGGGCGAAGGGCCCGGCCAAGAAGGTGGCGAAGAAGGCCCCCGCCAAGAAGGCCCCGGCGAAGAAGGCCCCGGCCAAGAAGGCGACGGCGACGAAGACCGCTGCCGCGAAGAAGACGACGGCTGCCAAGAAGACCACTGCCGCGGCAGCCGCCAAGAAGACGACGGCGAAGAAGACGGTGACGAAGAAGATCGCTGCCGCCCCGGCGGACGAGTAGCCGCCGCGGCCGCGGTCTCCCGCTCCGCCTGCCCCGGGCCCCTGTGCGACCGCACGGGGGCCCGCGGCGTTTCCGGCGGGACGGGCGGGATCGGCGGGACGGGTCGGTCGGGCGGGGCGGGCGGAGCCCCGGAAGGTGGGTGCGGGGTCACACCGCACCTTGTCCACAGGCCTCCGCAATGGCGAAGCGCAGCGGATAGGCTGGGCGGATGACGCGAGCCGAGCAGCCAGCGGTCGTGACCGCCCCGGCGAACCCCACCTACGACGAAGCCCTAGCCGCGGATTCCCGCGAGCGTGCGGTGCGCGCACTGCTGCGCACCCCCAGGCTGCGCCGGCTGTGGAGCGCCCAGCTGGTGAGCGGCATCGGTGACGCCCTCGCCCTGCTGGTGCTGGTGCTGCTGGCCCTTCAGGCGGCCGTCTCCGAAGGAGCCTTCGGCGACGGCTACCGCGGCGCGGCCCTGGCCGTCGCCGTCGTCTTCGGAGTCAGGATCCTCGCCACCCTGTTCTTCGGCGCGGTCCTGCTGGGCCCGCTGGCCGGGCTCGTCGCCCCCGGCGGCAAGCTGGACCGCCGCTGGACGATGATCGGCGCCGACGGGGTCCGCCTCGGGCTCTTCGTCGTCGCCCCGCTGTGGCTCGACTGGATCCCGGCCCACGCGCTCACCGCGCTGCTGGCCACCGTCTTCGTCGCCGGCGCCGCCGAGCGGCTGTGGACGCTGGCCAAGGACAGCGCCGCTCCCGCCCTGCTGCCGACGCCGCCGCCGGAGGGCGCGACCGTACGGCCGCTCCCGGACCACCTGGACGCGCTGCGGCGGCTGAACCTGCGTACGTCCTTCGCGGCGCTCCCGATCGCAGCGGCCGCGCTGCTGGGCGCGACCCTGGTCGGCAAGGCCCTCGGCCTCGGCGTGGACTGGTTCGCCGAGAACCAGGCCGCCCTCGGCTCGTACGTGGCCTCCGGTCTCTTCGCGGCTTCGGTCTCGCTGCTGCTGCCGCTGGTGCTGCCCGGGGCGAAGACCCCGCGCCCCCGCTCGCCGCTGGAGGGCCTGCGCGCCCCCAAGGCGGGTGACCGGCCCGACAAGGGCCGTACCGGCGCCGTCCCGCTGCTGGTCCTGGCCTGCGCCGCAGTCGCCGGAGCCGTGTCCAGCGCCGTCGCCGTGTCGGTACTGCACGCCTTCGACCTGGGCGGCGGCCCGGCCGCTTTCGCGCTGCTCGTCCTCGCGCTGGTCGGCGGCACCGCCGCCGGCATCCGCGCCACCCAGGCCGGCAAGGTACTGCCCGGCCTGTCGCGGCGCCGTCTGCTGGCCCTCGCCATAGCGGTCGCCGGGCTGGCGCTGCTGCTCGCAGGGCTGGTCCCGGACACGGCGACCGTGCTCTTCCTGTCGCTGTTCGCCGGCACCGCTGCGGGCGTCGCGGCCAACACGGGCCACACCTTGCTGGACCAGGAGACCGAGGAGTTCCGCCGGGCGCGGGTCACCGAGCACCTCCAGGCGGTCGTACGGGTGGCCGTGGCCCTCGGGGCGGTCCTCGCCCCGGTGCTGGCCGCGGTGATCGGCCCGCACCGGCTGACCGGCGCCGAGGTCGTCCTCGCGCACGGCGGCGCCGCTTTCACCCTGATGCTGGTCGGCGCGCTGCTGCTGCCGGTCGCCGCGGTGGTCCTCGCCAAGCTCGACGACCGCAGCGGCGTGCCTCTGCGGCGCGACCTGCGCGAGGCGCTGCGCGGCGGCGAGCCGGTGCAGGCCGCCTCCGGCACCGGATTCTTCATCGCCCTGGAGGGCGGCGACGGAGCCGGCAAGTCCACCCAGGTGGAGGCGCTGGCCGACTGGATACGGGGCAAGGGCCACGAGGTGGTCGTGACGCGTGAGCCGGGGGCCACCCCGGTCGGCAAGCGGCTCCGCTCGATCCTGCTCGACATCTCCTCCGCAGGGCTGTCGAACCGCGCCGAGGCGCTGCTGTACGCCGCCGACCGCGCGGAGCACGTGGACACGGTGGTGCGCCCGGCCCTGGAGCGCGGCGCGGTCGTCATCTCGGACCGCTACATCGACTCCTCGGTGGCCTACCAGGGCGCCGGCCGCGACCTCTCCCCGACGGAGATCGCCCGGATCTCGCGCTGGGCCACCGACGGACTCGTGCCGAACCTGACCGTGCTGCTCGACGTATCGCCGGAGGCGGCGCGGGAGCGGTTCACGGAGGCCCCGGACCGGCTGGAGTCGGAGCCGGCGGAGTTCCACCAGCGGGTGCGGTCCGGGTTCCTGACGCTGGCCGCGGCCGACCCGGGGCGCTACCTGGTGGTCGACGCGGGCCAGGACCCGGACTCGGTGACCACCGTCGTACGGCACCGCCTGGACCGGATGCTCCCGCTCTCCGAGGCCGAGGTGGCCGCCCAGGCCGAGGCCCGGCGCCTCGCCGAGGAAGAGGCCCGGCGCAAGGCCGAGGAAGAGGCGGCACGCAAGGCGCAGGAAGCCCGCCTGAAGGCCGAGGAAGAGGCCCGGCTGGCCCGCGAGGCCGAGGCGGCACGGATCAAGGCCGAGGCGGAAGCCGCCCGCAAGGCGGAGGAAGCCCGGCTGAAGGCCGAGGAAGAGGCAAGGGCCCGGGCCGAGGCCGAGCGGCTGCGCGCCGAGGCCGAGGAGAAGGCGCGCGCGGCGGAGGCGGAGCGGCTGCGCAAGCAGGCCGAGGAGGAGGCCCGGCTGCGGGCCGAGGCCGAGGAGCGGCGGCTGGAGAAGCAGCGGCGGGCCGAGGAGGCCCTGCTGAAGGCCGAGGAGGCGCGCCGACTGGCGGCGGCCGAGGCGGCTGAGGCCGCGGCGAGGGCTGCGGCTGCCGCGGCGGCGGCGGAAGCCGCGTCGGCGGCTCCTTCGGCGCCGGTTTCGGACGGTCCGCATCCGGACGATGCCGTGACGCTCGAGACCCCGGCGCTCAGCCGAGTCGTCCGGCCGGACGACGTGACCCAGACCGTCCCGGTGCCCAAGGCCGATCTGTCGAAGCCGCCGGTCCGCCCGACCGATGAGACGGCTGTTCTGCCGCCGGTCCGCCCGGCCGACGAGACGGCCGTACTGCCGCCGGTCCGCCCGGACGCCGGTGCGCCCGGCCCGGCCGGCTCGTCCGGCCAGGCCCGGTCCGCCTCGCGGCCCACGGCCCGGCGCCCCGAGGGGAACCCGGCCGACCGGGTTCCGCCGGGCATCTTCCGGGACGGCGGCAGCGACCGGACGCGGGAGCTCCCGGCCCTCGGTGACGACGGTCGCCCGCGCCGCCCTCGCCCGGACTGGGCCGAGGAGACCCCGCTGGACGACCTGCCGACGCTGGCGGACGAACTGCTGGGCCGCCGCCGGGACGACGAGTACGGGGACGGCGACGACGAGCGGGGTCCGCGCCGCCGCGGCTGAGCGCGGCGTGACCGGTGGCCGGGCCGGGCGGGACCGGGCCGGGCCGGATTGTCAGTGGCGCGCGCCACAATGGGTGCACGGAGAGTGAAAGGCGGTGGGCGGGATGCCCGTATGGGACGACCTGGTGGGACAGGAGCGGGTCCAGGCGCAGCTGGCCGCCGCCGCTCGTGATGCCGATGCCCTGGTCACCGCCGTCTCGGACGGGACGCCGCCGCCCGCCGCGAACAAGATGACCCACGCCTGGCTGTTCACCGGGCCGCCCGGCTCCGGGCGGTCCACCGCCGCCCGTGCCTTCGCGGCCGCCCTGCAGTGCACCAGCCCCGACCGGACCCTCGGAGGCCAGCCCGGCTGCGGGTTCTGCGACGGCTGCCACACCACTGTGGTCGGCACGCACGCCGATGTGGAGATCGTCCGTACGGATCTGCTGTCCATCGGTGTGAAGGAGACCCGCGACCTGGTCCGCCGGGCGCAGCTCTCCCCGGCCGTCGGCCGCTGGCAGGTCATCGTCCTGGAGGACGCCGACCGCCTCACCGAGGGCGCGGGCAACGTGCTCCTCAAGGCCGTGGAGGAGCCCGCTCCGCGGACGGTGTGGCTGCTGTGCGCGCCCTCGCTGGAGGACGTGCTGCCCACGATCCGGTCCCGTTGCCGACACCTGACGCTGCGCACCCCGCCCGTCGACGCCGTCGCCGAGGTGCTGGTCCGGCGCGACGGCATCGAGCCCGCCGCCGCGGCGGCCGCCGCCCGCGTGACCCAGGGGCACATCGGCCGGGCCCGCAGGCTCGCCACTGACGAGGCCGCCCGTTCCCGTCGGGCCGCCGTGCTCAGGCTCCCGCTCCGAGTCGACGATGTCGGCGGCTGCCTCAAGGCGGCGCAGGAGCTGGTCGACGCCGCCGCCGAGGACGCGAAGCAGGTCGCGGAGGAGGTCGACACGAAGGAGACCGAGGAGCTGAGGGCCGCGCTCGGCGCCGGAGCGGGCGCGGGCAGCCGGATGCCGCGCGGCACGGCGGGCGTGATGAAGGAGCTGGAGGACCGGCAGAAGCGGCGTCGCACCCGCACCCAGCGCGACAGCCTCGACCTCGCGCTGACCGACCTCACTGGCTTCTACCGGGATGTGCTGGCCCTGCAGCTCGGCTCGTCCGTGGCCATCGCCAACGAGGAGATACGCCACGACCTCGACCGGATCGCCCGCGCCTCGGGTCCCGAGCGGACGCTGCGCCGGATCGAGGCGATCATCGCCTGCCGGGACGCCCTGGACCGCAATGTGGCTCCCCTCCTCGCGGTCGAGGCGATGACGATGTCGCTGCGCGCGGGCTGACCGCTGATCCGACAACCTGCCGTGACCGCTGGTCCGACCCTGCTCCGGCCCTGCTCTGACCAGCGGAGCGGGCACCGGAGCGCCGCGCCCGGTCCACGTCCGGTTGACCGGCTCACCCGTACGGGCGGACCGGCCGCCGACGGCGGGACGCACCCGGCCGGTGCCTGGCCCGCGCGGGCCACGGAAGGCGCGCCACCGTCCGGGGCCGGACGGCGGCGGACCACCTCCTGGCCCGGGCCGGCAGCACGTAGGCTCCAAGGATGGACACCAGTCGCCTGCTGCGTACCACTGGGATCGTGATCGCGGCCGCCGGGCTGCTGCTTTCCGGATGCACCTCGGGCGGGTCGGGGGAACCCCGGGCCGTCGCGTCCTCCGAGGCGGTCTCCGGTTCGCCGTCCGCCCGGCCGTCCCCCGATGCGGCGGCGCTGCGCCCGTACTACGAGCAGAAGCTGACCTGGCGCGACTGCGGTGTGCCCGGGTTCCAGTGCGCCACCATGAAGGCGCCGCTCGACTACGCGAACGCCGGCTCCGGCCAGGACGTCGACATCGCGGTGGCCCGCCGGCAGGCCACGGGCCCGGGCAAGCGGCTCGGCTCCCTGGTGGTCAACCCGGGCGGCCCGGGCGGCTCCGGCATCGGGTACCTGCAGGCGTACGCGGGAATCGGCTATCCCGCGGCCGTCCGCGCCCGGTACGACATGGTCTCCTTCGACCCGCGCGGGGTGGCCCGCAGCAGTCCGGTGGAGTGCATGACCGGCCCGCAGATGGACAAGTTCACGCAGGTGGACCAGACGCCGGACGACGCGGCCGAGCGGGCCCGGCTGGTGGCCGCGTTCAAGGAGTTCGCCGTCGGCTGCCAGGAGCGTTCGCAGAAGGTCCTTCCGCACGTCTCCACCGTCGACGCCGCCCGGGACATGGACCTGCTCCGCGGGGTGCTCGGCGACGAGAAGCTCGCGTACGTCGGGGCCTCGTACGGCACCTTCCTCGGGGCGACGTACGCGGACCTCTTCCCGGACCGGGTCGGACGGCTGGTCCTGGACGGAGCGATGGACCCCAGCCGCCCGGCGGTGGACCTGAACCGCGACCAGACGGAGGGCTTCGATACGGCGTTCACCGCCTTCGCCAAGGACTGCGCGAAGCAGCCCGGCTGCCCGCTCGGCACGGGCGATCCCGACGCGATCGCGGCCCGCCTGAAGGACTTCTTCCGCAAGCTCGACGCCCAGCCCGTGCCGACCGGGGAGGACGCCCGTCCGCTGGGCGAGTCCCTCGCGACCACCGGGGTGATCGCGGCGCTGTACGACGAGAGCGCCTGGCCGCAGCTGCGCGAGGCGCTCACGGCGGCGATGAACGGCGACGGCGCGGGCCTGCTGAGCCTGGCCGACAGCTATTACGAGCGCGATCCGGACGGCAAGTACGCCAACCTGATGGCCGCGAACTCCGCCGTCAACTGCCTGGACCAGCCCCCGGCCTTCACCGGCCCGGAGGCGGTCGAGGCCGCCCTGCCGTCCTTCGAGAAGGCCTCCCCGGTCTTCGGCGCCGGCCTGGCATGGGCCTCGCTGAACTGCGCGTACTGGCCGGTGAAGGCCACGGGTGAGGCGAGGGCGCTGACCGGGAAGGGCGCCGCGCCGATCCTGGTGGTCGGCACCACGCGCGACCCGGCGACCCCGTACAAGTGGGCCCAGGCCCTGGCGGGCCAGCTCGACTCGGGCACCCTCCTCACGTACGACGGCGACGGCCACACGGCGTACGGGCGCGGCAGCGCCTGCATCGACACCTCGATCAACCAGTACCTGCTGGAGGGCAAGGTTCCGGCGGACGGCAAGAAGTGCTGACCGGCTGACCGCTCGGCGCCCGATTCCTGACCCCGGAGAACCTGGTTCAGGGCACCCGTCCACACCCTGTAGACTTGGCGCCGCTGCTGATGAGCACACCTCTTCGGGGGAATACTTGTCTGACCAGCGGTGCCGCCTTAGCTCAGTTGGCCAGAGCAACGCACTCGTAATGCGTAGGTCTCGGGTTCGAATCCCGAAGGCGGCTCGGATTAGCCCCAGGACTCACTCGCCGTGACCTGGGGCTTTTTCATGCCCTTATCCGAGCGGGCATGCGGATCTGCTGACCGGGCCGTACCTTCCCGACCCGGGCGGACAGGGTTTGGCGGCACGGCCCGGCACCAGCCGGGATGATGTTGTAGAGCCTCGTCGTGCTGGTTCGGCTCGGGTCTCACCGGATCAGAACACGGGAAGGGCGCCGAGTGACGTGCCGTCCAGGAGGAAGACGCGGTTCGCGTCGGCCGTGAGCCAGTAGCGGGTGGGGTTCTTGATGACGGGGAACACCCACGGCGGCCGGTTCTCGGGCGAGAGGTCGATGACGTTGATGCCCCCTTGGGTCCTGTTGACGGCGACCGACCAGAGGCCGTTCCCCTGCACGACGAGCGGGCTGGGCGGGTCGCATTCGAAGAGACCTGCGTAGACCCAGTCGGTTCCTCCGCCGCTCCGGACGTCGTAGCGGACGGGGACTCCCAGCACAGCTGCGTACACGTGGTCGCCGTGGATGGTCGGAGGGCCCCAGGAGATCGTGCCGCCGTTCGGCGGTTTGGGGTTCTCGGCCGACCAGAGGTCCTTTCCGTCGACGATGTCGAGGGCGGAGAGGTTCTTTCCCGTCACGCACAGGGAGCGTCCCGACAGGGCGACCTTGGCCCGGCCGTCGTCGGACTGCTTGCGGCGGTCCCATGCCTTGCGGCCGTCGGTCGTGTCGAGGGCGACCAGCGACCCGTCCGCAGCCGTGATGACCAGCCGGCCCTGGGCCGCCAGGCCGCGCGAGGCGGCCTTCGTGCCCAGGTCCGCGTCGACGTCGACGGTCCAGCGGATCTTGGCATCGGACCGGCCGATGGCGCGCACCCGCCCGTCCTTGGTGATCAGGTAGACGGCTTCGTCGTCCGCGTCGAGGAGGGATGCGGCTTCCGCCGGGGACGTCCACTTGGGCTCGCCGGTCGAGGCGACGAAGGTCGTGAGGGTGCCGTTCCGGTCGGTGGCCGCCACCAGTTGGCCGGAGAGGGACAGGTAGCGGTTGGCAGCCACCGCCTCCGGCGCCGACCATCGGAGGGTGCCGTCGACGACGCTGCGCGCGGCGATGCCGCCCTTCGGTGCTCCGACGATGACGACGTCGCGTACGGGGAGGGGCGCGGGCGATTCCTCCGACAGCGCCGAGGGGACGCTCCACAGCGGCTTGGCGGTCTCGCCGAGGACGTAGTCACCCTTCTTCGGGTCCAGGACGCGGGCCTGCGGGGTCTGTACGGCCGGAGGGATGTCGAAGGGGCCGCTTCCCTTCCGGATCCACCACACGGCGCCGCCGCCGACCGCGAGCACGGATCCGCCGACCGCAAGGCCCGTCAGCAGGCGCCGACGTGAGACGGAGCGCGGTGCGACCCCGCCCGGCGCCGTGGTCAGCAGATGGAGGCTGTGCTCGCGGGTCGTGATGTCCTGCGCGATCGATCCCTGCCGCCACGCGCGTTCGGCGCCTCGGGGCGGGGCGAAGGAACGGATGATCTCGTCCGGCAGGGGCCGGGACGCCGGGTCCTTGGCAAGGCACGCGCCGACCAACGGCTGGAGCGGGGGCGGTACTCGGTCCAGGCGCGCCTCTCCGTGGACCACCTCGTACTGCACGGCGGCGACGTGTGAACCCTCGTACGCGTGCTGCCCGCCGGCCGCGTACACCAGGACCGCACCCAGGGAGAAGACGTCGGCCGGTGGACCGACGCGCTGCCCGAGGACCTGCTCGGGCGCACCGTAGCCGGGGGTGACCGGGACCTGGCCGGTGGCGGTGAGGGTGAGGCCGTGTTCGGGGCGGGCGATGCCGAAGTCGATGACGCGGGGGCCCGTCGCGGTGAGCACGATGTTGGCGGGCTTCAGGTCCCGGTGGACGAGGCCGGCGGCGTGGATGTCGCGGAGCGCCTGGGCGAGCGCCGCCGCGAGGGCCCGTACCGTCGGTTCGTCGAACGGCCCGTGGGAGCGGACGGCATCCGCGAGTGTCGGCCCGGTCAGGAACTCGGTGGCGATCCACGGACGCCCGCCCTCCGTCCGGGCGTCCAGGACGCGGGCCACGGACCCGCCGGTGACCGACCTGGCCATCTGGGCCTCGCGGACGAATCGTTGCGTGAGGTTCGGGTCGTGCGTCAGGTGGGGGTGCAGCACTTTGACGGCGGCGGCGTGCCCCTCGCTGTCCTGACCGACGTACACCTTGCCCATGCCTCCTTCGCCGAGCACGGCGAGGATGCGGTACGGGCCCAGTCGGATCGGGTCTCCGGATTCCAGGGGCTTCATTGCGTGTGAGGCTTTCTGTGAGCTCAAGCGAGGGGATAAGCGGCGGTGTATTCGTCGCCGATGGCGATGAGCCGCCTGGCGGACGCGTCGGCGAAGTACCGCGCCTTGGCGGCTTTGAAGGGACGGGTCGCTGCGCCGGTGCGGATGTCCGCGGCCACCAGTCCGGACGAAGCCCTGCTGTACGCGTACACGTACGCGATCCCGACCGCAGGCGGGGTGTCGAGGTCCTCGGCCGGGACCGCGCGGCTCTTCTCCGCCCACCGCAGTGTGCCGCTCGTGGCGTCGAGCGCGACCATGCCGCGGCCTTCCTCCACCGCGTACACCACGCCGTCCTTGACGGCCGGAGGGCTGAACCGCGCCCCTGGTGTTGCCCCGTCGAAGCGCCAGGCCGCCTTGCCGTCGGCCAGGCCGAGCGCGACGAGTTCACCCGCCGACGGGTACACGTGCCGGTCGTCCACGGCCAGGTGAGCACGGTTGAGCGCCGACTGCTTGCCGTCGAGCGGCCGGTCCCACAGGGCCTTGCCCGTCAGCGCGTCGTGTACGGCAAGGCGCGGTTCTCCGTCAGCGGACTGCTGGACGAGGACCAGGTACCTGCCCACGGCCTGGGCGGACAGGAAGTGCAGGCGCTCGGACGTGTCCGGCCGGGCGGGGAGAGGGACCTCCCAGAGTTTTTTCCCCGAGCGGGTGTCGACGCCCAGCAGGAAATACGTCTGGTCCTTGCCGAAGCCCGCTTTCGTATGGGGGCCTCGGCCTCCCACCAGGTAGACGGTTTCGCCCGTCGCGCAGAGCAGTTGGTTTCCGTAGAGGATCGCTCTCAGGTCCTTGAGTTCACCGAACGGGGCCTTGAGCCTTCCGGTGGCCGGATCGACGGTGGAGACCTTCAGCGGATCGGTCTCTTCGAGGGTGTAGTCGGTGGCGTAGATCTGCTTGCCGTCCGTGGCGGTCCGGCGCATGAAATGGACACCGGGGTCCGGCCACTTCGCCGCTCCTGTCGCGGGATCCAGGCCTTGTACGCCGTACTCACCTACGACGAGCAGTCCGTCCAGGACGAGCGGCGCGGGGGGAATGAGCGGGGCGGCGTAGCTCGTCGGCACCTGCCAGAGCAGGTCCCACGCGGGTTCCTTCGAGGCGACGGCGGGTGGCTTCGGGCCGGTGTCCTGACGGCCCAGCCATGCCCAGGCGCCGGCTCCGACCGCTGCCGCTCCGAGTACGGAACTCCCCCCGAGGGCCAGGAGCCCCCGGCGGGACAGGAGGGACGGGGGGGACGGGGTGGACGGGGTGCCGCTCGGGAAGGTTTCGGCGAGGTCGTGTTCCGGTGGGGCCGGGAGGCGTTGGGGCCGGGCATGCCAGACGCCGCCGACGCGGCGGGCGATCTCCATGAGCAGGGGCTCGGGGAGATGGCCGGCGAAGCCGCCCTGCCCGGGGCGCAGCTGGGCGGCGAGGTCGGTGGTGGAGGGGCGGTCGTAGGGGTTCTTGCTGAGGCAGCGGGTCAGGACCGGGAGCAGGGCCGGAGGGACTCCGGTGAGGTCGGGGTCGGCGTAGCGGACGCGGTAGATGAGGTCGGCGTGCTGTCCGGTGCCGAAGGGCCCGTGGCCGGTGGCTGCGTAGGTGAGGACGCCGGCGAGTGCGAAGACGTCCCCCGCAGAGGTGTGTTCCTGGCCGGTCGCCTGCTCGGGGGACATGAAGGCGGGCGTGCCCGCGGCGGTACCGGTGCGGGTGAGGTGGTCGTCGCCGATGGCACGGGCGATGCCGAAGTCGATGACTTTGGGACCGTCTGCCGTGATCATGATGTTGGAGGGCTTGAGGTCGCGGTGGACGACGTCCGAGGCGTGGAGCTGGCCCAGAGCCGCACACAGCAGGGCTCCCAGCGCGCGTACCGCGGGCTCGGGGAGCGGTCCCGCGATGGAGACGGCGTCGTCGAGGGGCGGGCCGAGAACGTACTCGGTGGCCAGCCAGGGGGTTTCGGCGAGCGGGTCGGCGTCGAAGACCCGGGCGCCGTGGACGGGGCCGATGACGCGGGCCGCGTCCACTTCGAGGCGGAAGCGGGTGCGGACGGCGGGGTCGGTGGCGATGCGGGCGTGCATCGTCTTCAGCGCTGCGGTACGGCCCGTGGCCGACCGGGCGAGGTAGACGGTGCCCATGCCGCCGCTGCCCAGACGGGCGATGAGCCGGTAGGTGCCGAGCAGGTGCGGGTCGTCGTGGGTGAGCGGGGAGAGCATCAGCCGTCAGTCCAGGGGAGCAGGAACAGGGAGTTCAGCCGCGAGGACCTGCGCCGACTGGCGCGCGAGCGCGGCGACCACGCTTGCCGGCAGGGGGATCGGGGCGGCCGTGTCCAGGACGGTGGCCTGGTGTGCCGCCGTACTCGCGGCCGACTCCAGGCGGGTGAGGACCTGGTGCGCCTGCGGACGCCTCTCGGGATCGCGCGAGAGGCATGCCGCGATCAATTCGCGGATGAAGGAGGGAAGTTCGTCGCGTTCGGGGACGGTGTGGCCGGTTGCCGCGTAGGCGAGTACCGCCCCCAGGGCGTACACGTCGCCCAGCGGGCGCGGCCGTCCACCGGCCGCCTGTTCCGGGGCGAGACTGCCGGAGTCGAGGCCCGGCAGGCCGCTGCGCGCCTCCCCGTCCGGGGCTGCGGCCCGTACCGCCCCGAAGCAGCTGAGGCGGGGGCCTTCGGTGGTGAGCAGTACGGCGGCGGGGGACAGGCCCGCGTGCGTCACCCCGTGCGCGTGGGCGGTGGCCAGGGTCTGGGCGAGGGTGGCGCCCAGGGCCCGTACGAACGGCTCGGGCAGCGGACCGCCGTGAGCTCGCAGGGCGGCGGGGAGCGGGAGAGCGGGGACGTACGGCGCCGTGCACCAGGGGAGGTCCGCCGTGCCGCCGACCTCCCCGACCGGCAGGAATCCCCGTATCGAGAGCCGACGGGCCCCCTCCGCCTCGATCGCCCAGCGGGTCGGGTCGGCGTCGGTGCGCGGGAGGCAGGCAAGGAACGTGTGGTCGCCGTCGGCGCTGCGGGCGATGAAGCGGCGTGCGGGAACGGCTTGTTCGGAATCCGCGTCGAGCCGGGCCAGGGTGATGTGGGGCCCGGTCCGTGGAGGGTCGTCATGACGCAGCGGTTCCATGCGCGTCTCCCCCCCGGTATGTGATGAGCCAGGACAAGCCTACTCAAGCGCCCGTGCGGGGCCGGAGGGAGGCGTCGCAGGCGTGCGCGGAGCCAGTGGGTCTGGAGCGTGTCGACCCGGTGCCGGACGTACTCGTCGTAGCCGTTGTAGCCGTTGTAGGCGATGCGGTGGAGCGGGACCTGGGACAGCTCGGTCATCCGCTTCCGGCCGCGGCCGAGTTCCTCAGTCCACGCCTCGCCACTTGGCTGCGGCGACCGTGAGCATCAGCGCGTCATGGCGGTCGAATTCCGACTCCTCGATCTCTGCAAGCGCCTCCTGGGCCATGCTCACGATCGGCGCCATGGTTTCGGCCGCGTTGTCGGTACGGAACGCGTGGCGGGAGAGGACGGTGGTCATGCGTGTGCCTTACGTGGGTTACCTTGCCGGGCGCGTGCGTCCCCTGCGGCCTGCGGCTCTACGCGTCGAACTCGCCGCGCCAGGCGAAATCGAGGAGGGCCTCGGGGAGGTAGTCGGACTGGACCTCGACGGGGATGCCGTTGGCCTTGGCCAGGCAGGCGATCGCCAGCGGGGCGAGAGCAACGACGCCCAGGATGTTGCGGGTGCGGTCCTCGTCTGCGGTCCAGTACTCCTTGTGCCAGCGGACGGCGTCGGCCAGGGCGTCGTTGAAGCCGGCGGGGTCGTTGCGCAGGTAGCGGTAGAGCATCATGATCGGCGGGTAGCGGAGCTTGGTCATCTCGTCCGCGTCGACGACATGGGCGTGCTCGGCCGCGCTCAGGTCCACAGCGCGCACCAGGTGCGTGCGCAGGTCGTCGCGGCGGAGCCAGAAGCTCTGGAGGGTCTCCACCCAGGCGTAGGTGTACTCGTCCAGCGTGCCGCCGAAGTCGCGCAGCAGGGAGACCGGGATCCGGGCCAGCATGTTGAGGCGAGCGGCTTCACGGCAGATCATCGCGAGGTAGAAGGCGTCGAGCCAGGTGTCCGCGTTGAGGTAGGTCTGGGGCCCGGTGGTGGCGAGGTGGCGCTCCTCCTGGCGGATCTTGCAGGTGACCGTTTCCCGGTCGGGATCGGCGGCGGCGAACACGGCAGAGTGCACCTGCATGGCCAGCAGCCAGGATTCCCAGGTCTCCAGCATGCCGGCCGTGGGATCCTCGACACAGCGGACGAGAGCGACGTTCAGCGACTCCATGACCACGTCTGACCTGGAGTTGTGTGAGGTCTCGATCTTCTCCAGCGAATAGGACAGCGACCCCTCCATGACGGGAACCACCGCTGCCATATCGTCCTTCGGATAGTCCTGGCGGGACAGGATCATGGTCATGGGCGTATCCCGATGAGTACGGCGGTTATATGCGCCTTACGTGGGGAATTCGCCGCACCAGTTGCGGCCAAGGAGAGTGGCGGGCAGGTACTCGGACTCGACTTCGATGGGGATGCCCGCATCGTGGGCGATGCAAGCCATGGCGAGCGGTGCGAGCGCGACGAAACCCGATGCCTGGAGTGCCCTGCTCTCTTCGCTCCAGTAGTCCTTGTGCCAGTCGAGGGCGGTAGCGAGTGCACGGTTGAATCCGTCGTTGTCCTTGCGGATGAACCGATGGAACATCTCCATCGGCGGGTACACCAGCCGGCCGACCATCTGGGGGTCTGCGACGACTTCGGGCTCCGTGCGGTCTACCGCGGCCACCAGCTTTGGTACGAGCTCAGGGCCACCGAGCCAGTAGGTCTGGAGGGTGTCGATCCAGGCGTAGTGGTACTCCTCGAAGCGCGACCCGTTCTCCCGGAGCAAAGACAGAGGTACCCGGCACAGGGCTGTGATCCTGTCCCGTTCCCGGCACACCACGGCCAGGTAGAAGGCGCTGAGCCACGCGTCCGGCTGTACGTACCACTCTGGACCGGTGGCTTTGAGCGCGCGGTCCTTGTGCGCGATACGACACTGCACCTGTTCTTCGGACGTGGTCGCGGCGGCGAACACGGCGGAGCTCGTTTGCATCGCGTTCACCCAGGCATCCCAGGTGGGAAAGATCGATGCCCTCGGGTCGACAAGGCAACGTGACTGGGCCAAGGTGAGCGTGGTGCGCTGGGCATCACCCAGGTCGGTGGAGTCTTCCTCCAGCCCGTCGATCAGTTCCTGCGCGTTCTCTTGGAGTATGGCGAGGCCTTCTTCTGCCCTGCCCGTGGGAACGGGGTGACGGGGGATGATCGAGACCAACGCAATTCTCCTTAGAAGAGCTTGAAGTGTTTGAGCTCGGCCCCAGCATACTGGCCGGTGTTTTCGGCAGCCTGGACGAGGACGTAGCGCAGAGTCTTGTTCTTGATGGCTTTCCGGATTTCCGCGGCGTACTTGCCGTCGGCCGGCGAGGTGGCAACACGGCCTTCCATTTCGGCAACAATGGTGCGGACGTACTCGATGGATCCCTGTTTCACCATGAACCGGTCGAAGTCGCCGGCGCCTTGACGCCAGTCCAGCGTACCGTTGGGGCTCTTCGCCTCGACGATCACTAGGTTGCCGTCCTTGTCGCGCCACAGCTGGTCGAATGCCCTCGACCCGTTGGGCGTCTCCGGCAACGGCGGATCGTCGACCTCCTTGGCGCCCTTGAACTCGTCCTGGAGAAGCATGTGGTGCCTTGCGGCCTCTTCTCCAAGGGCCTCGCCGAGCTTGGTGTTGTTGGGTACGTCCTTGCCGACCGTGAGGTTGTAGTGCTCCAGCGCCTTATCCAGCTCCAGCGCGTTCCCAACGCTCGGATCCTTGGCAAAGGCCTTTTCCCACTTGGTCAGGTCCATGCCCGCCCGACGCTTGGCCGCAACCTCGTCAAGGTGGTTCAGACCCTGAGGGTCAACGGTATCCCGGCCCCTCACCAGGTCTTCGAGGTGGAAGCCACCCGGGTCCGCGTGCGGCAATTGGCTAGTGGCAATCCAACTACCGTCCTTCTCAATGAGCTTCGGCAGGAGTTGGCCGTCGACCAACATGTCGGCATCGTTTCGCTTGCCGAGCCCCCACTTGTCGTAGTGCTCCGCGCGCCAGACCGGGTCCTCGTTGGCCAGCCGAACGTGCTCGCGGGTGATGGCCATGCTTTCCTCGGGCGTCCGCTGCTTGGGCGGGACCTCGCGGGCAGCCTCGTACTCCGCACGGTGCGCTGCGCGGGTCGCCTCATCGAGGGGGGCCGAGGACGGGGCATCCGGGTGGCCGCCGCCCGTGCCGGGCCCGTCCGGGTGGGTACCGCCGGTTGACGGGCCGTCCGGGTGGCCTGGGCCGGTGGGACCGTCGCCGTGGCCGCCGGTGCCCGGGGTGTCCGGGTGGGTGCCGCCCCCGCTCGGAGCGTCGGTGCCGTGGGTGGACGGGGTGTCCGGGTGGCCGCCGCGGGGGGTGTTGTTCAGGTCGCCCCGCGGCATGTTGTCCGGGGCGTGGCCGCCGGGGGTGTGGTCCGGGGTGTGGCCGCCGGGGGTGTGGTCCGGGGTGTGGCCGGTCGGGGCGTGGTCGCCCGCGTGGACCGGGTCGGAGATGTCGGAGCCGAGGCGGATGCCGTCGTCGCCTCGGCCGCCGACGGACACCAGCTCGCGCTCCGGGACCTTGACCGAGGCCGGGGAGTCCACCTTCGGGGCGTCGACGCGCGGGGTGTCCGCGCCCGCGTCCGGCTTGCCCGTCGGGGCGTCCTCGGCGTGGTGCGTGATGTCGCCCGCGGCGTCGTAGATGTTGCCCTTGGGGTCCATGAACTGCGCCGGACCGTCCACCGGCAGCTTCACCGAGCCCGGCGGCAGCGTGGCCGTGCCCTCGGGGAGCTTGATGTTGCCGTCCGGGAGTTTGATCGCCCCGTCCGGGATCGCGGTGCCCTCGGGGAGGTGGATCGCACCGTCGGGGAGATGGACGGCACCCTCGGGGAGGGCGATCGCGCCGTCCACGTTGATGTTCGGGACCTCGATCTTGCCCAGGCCCTTCAGCCCGGCCATCACGTCGCCGATCTTCGAGATGCCCGCGCCCGCGCCCTTGAAGACGTACGTCATCGGGTCGATGGCCCGCCCGGCCTTGCCCGCGAACGACAGCGCCTTGGCCACCGCGCCCGCCTTGCCCGCACCCGACGCCGCACCGCCCGCACCGCCGGTGAATACGGTCGTCACCACGTTGAAGGTGACCGCACCCGCCGCACGCGACGGGTTCGAGCCCCACTGGTCCCACGCCAGCAGCGCCTTGCCCGTTTCCTTCATCGCCGTACGCGAATCACGCAGCCACGACGGAAGCTTGTCGTCGGGGGCCGCCAGATACGCCGGACCCACGATCGGCAGGGTGGAGATCGCAAGGCCCGTCGCCAGCTTCGCCAGGCCCGTCCAGGCCTGACCCGCCGCGTCCCAGCCCTGGAAGCCGACGAGCGTGCCCAGGCCGACGATCGTGCCCCACACACCGTCGACGATCACGCCCTTGCCGAAGTCGTAGGCGTGCTCCCACACCTGCCACCACGGCACCGACTCCTCCACCGCGTCACCCCACGGCAGCGACTTCGACTGCTTCAGGGCCTCGGCGTCGTAGCCGTACATGCCCTCGCCGTGCGAGCCGTCGTCCTTCTTCAGGGCGGGCCCGCCCACCAGAGCGACGATCTTCGCGTGAGCAGCGCGTTCCACCTCCTGGAACTGCGCCCACACTTCGGCGATGTCATTGCGGCGATCGAGGTTCTCCTCGATCAGATCGCCGTCCTCGCGCCACTTCTTGTCGTCGGACACCTTCGAACGAAACGCTTCCGCTTCCTTCTTCAGGTGCTCCAGCTTCTTCACCAGCGGTTCGACATCGCGACTGTACGTACCCAGCGCCCCCGCGATGGTGCACATGTCGGAACTCAGCTTCAGCCCGAGGTCGGCGACCGGCTTGGTCGTCGCGAACAGCTGGTCCGCCTCCGGCGCCTGGTAGAACGCCTGCAGCCCGCCGAAACTGGTGTGGACGTCACTGGCCTTCGTGGAGACCGTCGCCCCGCCCGACGAGATCTCCTTCACCTTCGCGTCCAGCACCGCCAGATCGCCGGTGAAGACGGGTATCTCGGCCGGATCGACGGGTGCGTTGCCGCTCACTTCTTCCCCCCCGGCTGTTCGCGCAGGACGTCCAGATTCATGGCCCTTGCCGCGTCCTGAGCGGCCTTGGCCTGGTCCAGGTCGCCTTCGAGGTACTCGTTCGTCGCCTTGACCGCGCCGAGGATGCAGGCCTCGATGCGGTGCGCCATCGACTCCAGTTCCTTCTTGCGGCCCTCCAGGTACGTACCCAGAGCGGCCGCGACCGGGCCCATCGCCTTATGCGACAGCGGAGGCTTGCCCGGCGCCACCGGACCCTGCACCTTGGTCTCGGCCGCCGAGCCGGGCACGGCCGTGCCCGCTGCCTGGGCCGCCTCCGACATGTTCGTGATCAGGGAGTTCAGGGCCTTCTCCAGCTCGCCGGCATTCCCGCCGACGGTCTTCAACTGACCCTGCACACCCTGCGGCTTGATGTCCCACGACGTCATCGACGACCCACCCCCGTGTAGCCCGCTGCCATACAGCCCCGCTGCCCCGCCGCCCCGCTAAAACGATCCTGCTCAGCCGATGTTGTCGACCGCGGCCTTCGCCCGCTGCAGCGTCTGCTGCGCCGTGCCGTCGTTCTTCTCCAGCGTCGAATTCAGCAGCTGGATGATGTTCTTGACCTCCTGCGAGGCGTTCTTCCAGCGCGTCTCCTTGGCGTGGTAGTCGTCCGCCACACCATCCGCGGCGAAGTCCGACATCGCCTTCGCCACCTGCGCCTCGCGCGCCGCGATCACCTGCTCCAGCTGACCGATCACGACCTTGATGTTGCCCTGCGCCTCCGTCGAGGCGCCCACGTCGTACGAACGACGGTCCTTGTCACCAGCCATCACAACCACACTCCCCGTGAAGAAGAATCAGCGACCCGAGAAGCGGGCCGCGTCGAAGTTCGCCGCCGACTGCTGCTGCCGCGCGTTCTCGCCCTGCTCCTGGTCACCCGAACCGAAGGCCCGCTCCATGCCCGACTGACCGCCCAGGATCGCGGCCAGCGAAGCGTTGAGCTCCTTCGCGATGCCGTCCGAACGCGCCTTGAACGAGTCGAACGCCACCTTGCCCTGGCCGTTGAACTTGCCCTCCAGCGGCTGCGCCGCGTCCACCAGCAGCTTGATCAGCGTTCCCAGGTCCGTACTCGAATTCCGCGACCCCGACATCAGGCTCGTCAGAACCTGCGTCCCCATGTCGAACTTCATCCCACTCCCCCGCACACTCGAACGATCGTAAGTATGTCCAGTTCTATCAACTCACATCGCTCCTGCAACGAGCAACGGGCCGTCTGTGACCCGGCTATGACAAACCACCAGGCATCTTCACGAGCCCTTCAGGTGCCTCATCAGCTGCTCGAAGACGCTCCACCCCGACAGGTCCGACGGATTTCCGGGCAGCGGGTAGTAGTAGGCGGGGCGGGCCTTCGGCCCCAGCCGCAGCGGCTGTTCGGCCAGCGGCGTACGCCGGGCCCGGTCGTCCGGCATCCGCCGGACCTCCTCGGAGCCCAGGACGAAGGCCAGCGGCACCCCGGGCCCCTCGAAGCGCGGCGGCACCAGCAGATCACGGCGCGCTTTGCGGAGCTGTACGAGCATCGACTGGAGGCGGTGGCGCGTAACGAGCGCTTCCGCGACGCGGTGCAGGGCCTCCAGCGGCGGCTGCTCGTCGGCGCCGTAGCCGAACGCCAGCGTCACGTCCTCCTCCACACCCGCCTTCGTACGGCTGATCCGCACCGTTGCGAGTCCGGGCCGCCCGGGGCTGCCCACCACCACGAACCACGTCGGCTCGGGGGCCCGGGTGAACGCCACATCGGTCAGCCGTCCCGGCGACCAGGGCAGGTTGGCCGGCTCGGCCGTCCCCCACCCCGCCGGGGGCTCGCCGGTCAGCTCGCGCCACACCGTCTCCAGGGCGCCGCCGAGGACCAGCCGCTCGTCCGCGGGGTGGATGGTGCGGAAGGTGAGGGCCAGCTGCCGTTCGCCCGTCGCCGCCACCTCCTGGAACGTGGCGGCGACGGGGACGCGCGGATCGTCCTCGGTGGCGTCCGGGGGGACCACCGCGGCGAACATGCCCTCCTGCCAGCGCAGCACCGCGCCCGACATGCCGTCGTAGTAGCCGTCCCGCCCGTCCTGCACGACCCACCGCGACGGCCAGCCCGGCATGTTCGCCAGCACCGCCGGGGACAGCTTCGTCCCGGGCGGCGTGACGACCTGCAGGCCCCGCTCGGCCGCCGCGGCGGCCCGGTAGGCGTCGGAGAGCCAGGCCGTCATGGCGACGACCGGCCGGTCCATGATGACGACGGCGACGTTGCCGGTCAGCACGTCGACGGCGGGCTGCGCCGCCGCGGGCGCCGGCGCCACGCTGATCCCCTCGCTCTGCACCACCGCCACCGACCGCGCGGCATCCGGCGGCCAGGCGCTCCCCCCGCCCAGCGAGGCGATCCGGGCCGCGAAGGTGCCCGCGAGGCGCTCGGCCTCGGGGACGCCGGTGGTGGCGCGGGCCTCGGTCCACCAGAAGGGGACCCGCGGCGGGGTGGCTCCGAGCAGCCGCTCGGCCTCTCCCTCGACCTGGACCAGCAGCGGCGCCTCGACGGAGACGAGCGGACGCCCCTGCTCGTCGCAGAGCTGTACGACCGCGCCCTCGCCCGTCGTGTCCACGAGCTTGTCGGGGCCGCCGGAGAGCAGACCCGCGAGCACGGTCCAGGGCTCGGGCATCCGCGGCGTGAGGGCTATGACGTCCTTGGTCATGTGGTCCTGCGGTCCTTCACTCGGGGGTGTAGACGGTCTGGATCAGACGGTTGGACTGGCCCCTGCGGATGAGTACGCCGCGGCCGGCGGGCTGCTGGGAGGCGTACACCCCGGGGAACAGCTGGCCCTCGCTGCGGTCGCCGGCCATGACGACCGCCGAGGCTCCCGATTCGCGCAGGCCCTGCACCAGCGGCTCGTACATGCCGCGCGAGGCGCCCGCGACGCGGCGCGTCAGGACGAAGTGCAGGCCGATGTCCGCCGCCGACGGGATGAACGGCACGAACGGGGCGAGCGGCGACTGTCCCGCCGTGGTGAGTACGTCGTAGTCGTCGACGAGGACCACGATCCGCGGCCCGCCGCCCCAGCTGCCCGGCTCCAGGTCCTCCAGGGGGGCGCTGTCGTCGGGCAGCCGCCGGTCCAGCTCGGTGGCGATGCCCGCGGCCAGCCCGGCGCACATCTTGGTGTTGTACGCGTAGCCGCCGTTGAACTCCTCCGGGACCACACCGCGCAGGCTGCGCCGCGGGTCCATGATGGCGAAGACCAGCTCGTCCTCGCCGTACCGCTCGATGAGGCCGCCGGCGATCGTCTTCAGCAGGTTCGTCTTGCCGCACTCGCTGTCACCCATGACCAGCAGGTGCTGGTCGTGCTGGAACAGGTCGAGGAGTACGGGCGCCAGTGCGCTCTGGTCGAGGCCGATCGGCACCCGCTTCGGCTCGGCGACCGGGCCGGGCAGCAGGTGCGGCTCCAGCAGGTGCGGCAGCACCCGTACCGGCTGGGCGGCGTCCCCGCTCCAGGTGGCGCGGATCGTGCGGGCCGTGCGCTCCAGGACCGCGCCGAGCTCGGAGGTGTCGCGGAGCCCGTCGGTACGGGGCAGCGCCACCTGCGCGAAGAGCTTGCCGTCGGTGAGGACGCGGCCGGGCTCGTCGGGCGACAGGGTCTCGGCGAGCTTGCGCTCGATGCTGGACTCGCTGGGGTCGTTGAGGCGCAGTTCGACGCGGGTGCCGAAGTTCGACTGGGTGGCTATGCGGACGTCGTTCCAGCGGAGCATGCCCGCGACGACGTGGATGCCGTAGCCGCCGCCGCGCTTGAGGATGTCGACGACCGCGTCGTCGAGTTCCTCGAAGTCGTCGCGCAGCGCGCCGAAGCCGTCGATGACGAGGACGATCTCCGCGGAGGCCAGCTGCGGCAGCCGGCCGGCCGCGTGCAGGGTGCGCAGCTGCTCGACGGAGTCGATGCCGTGCTCGCGGAAGAGGTCCTCCCGGGTCGCCAGCATGTTCCGTACCTCTTCGACGGTCCGGGCCGCGCGCTCGCGGTCGGCGCGGCCCGCGATCCCGCCCACGTGCGGCAGGCCCGACAGGGCCTGGAGGCCGCCGCCGACGAGGTCGAGGCCGTAGACGCCGACCTCCTGCGGGGTGTGGGTCAGCGCGAGCGAGAGGACGAGGGTGCGCAGCAGGGTGGTCTTGCCGGACTGCGGGCCGCCGATGAAGGCGGCGTGGCCGCCCGCGACGGTGAGGTCGAGGTACCACTCGCCCTGCCACTGCTTCGTCGGATCGTCGAGCAGGCCGAGCGGCACCATGAGCCGCCCCCGCCGCTTGGCGAGCTGCATTCCGCGCGCGCTCACGTCGAGGGGGCCGGCGACCGAGTCCAGGCTGACCGCGTCGGGCAGCGGCGGCAGCCAGATGCGGCGCACCTGGCCGGCGGCGTTCTCCAGCTGCTCGACGATGACGCCCATCTCGGTCGGCCCGGTCTCGCGGCGCCGGGCCGTGGGCTCCTGAGTGCCCGCGCTGTCGGGCTTGGACAGGGTGTTGAAGGCCTCGTACTCGAGGGCGAGGGGGCCGGTGTCCTCGTCTTCCGCGCGCTGTACGGGGCCCCGGTAGGCGCCGGAGACGTAGCTCGCCTTGAACCGCTCGTAGTGGCTGGTGTCGACCTTGAGGAAGCCGAAACCGGGCAGCGGCGGAAGGTGGAAGGCGTCCGTGGTGTCCAGGACCGTGCGGGACTCGTCGGCGGAGAAGGTGCGCAGGCCCAGGCGGTACGAGAGGTAGGTGTCCAGGCCCTTGAGCTTGCCGCCCTCGATGCGCTGGCTGGACAGCAGCAGGTGCACGCCGATGGAGCGGCCGATCCGGCCGATGGACAGGAACAGGTCGATGAAGTCGGGCTTGGCGGTGAGGAGTTCACCGAACTCGTCGATGACGACGAAGAGGTGCGGGAGCGGGTCCAGGTCGGGCCGGCGGTCGGCGCGCAGGGCGGCGTAGTCACCGATGTCGGCGACGTTGCCCGCGTCCTTGAGGACCTGCTGGCGGCGCTTGACCTCGCCTGCGAGGGAGGCGTGGACGCGCTCGACGAGACCGGCCTGGTTCTCCAGGTTGGTGATGACTCCGGCGACGTGCGGCAGGTCGGCGAACGGCGCGAAGGTCGCACCGCCCTTGTAGTCGACGAGGACAAGGGCGAGGTCCTCCGGCGGGTGCGTGGCCACCAGGGCGAGGACGAGGGTGCGCAGCAGCTCGGACTTTCCCGAACCGGTGGCGCCGACGCACAGGCCGTGGGGGCCCATGCCCAGCTCGGAGGATTCCTTCAGGTCCAGCAGCACGGGTTCGCGGGAGTCGCTGATGCCGATGGGCACGCGCAGGAAGGCGCGTTCGCCGCGCGGGGCCCACAGGCTCGCCAGGTCGAGGCGGGCCACGTCGTCGATGCCGAGCAGGTCGGCGAAGTCCACGGGGCCGGACAGCGGAGCGTCGATGAGGGACTCGGCGGACAGGCGCAGCGGGGCGAGCATCCGGGCCAGGCCCTCGGCGAAGGGGATGCCGACCTCGTCCACGATGCCGTGGGCGCTGACGGGCTCGTCCTCGCGCAGGTCCTCGATGAGCACCTGGTCGCCGTCGACGGTGATCCGTACGCCGACGTGTCCCGGTTCCTGGATCCGCTGTTCGAGCAGGTGCAGGACGGTGACGCCCATGTCGCGCAGGCCCACCGCATCGTCGGGCCGGGGCAGTTCGACGGCGTCCTCGCCGTGTCCGTCGGTCACGACGAGCAGCCGGGACGTCATGGACAGGGCGTCCCTGCCGGACAGTCCGCGGCGCACCTCGGCGGCGTAGGAGGCGCGGCGGCGCAGTTCCGGGCCGATCTGCCGGGCGAGCTGGGCCGTGGAGGGGGCGATCCGGCGGGCGGCGACGGGTCCGTCGAGCTGCTCGGTGTCGAGCAGGTGCGGCATCCACTTGGCCCACTCCCAGTCGGCGAGCCGGTCGCCGGGGACGGCCAGGGCGATGGCCACGTCGTCGGGGGCGTGCAGGGCGGCGGCCTGGACCAGCAGGGCGCGGGCGACGCGCAGGCAGTCCTCGCGGGGGCCGACGACGCTGATGTTGCCGACGCGGTCGAGCGGGACGGTGAGCGGGAGTTCGGTACCGCTGCGGAACCGGGCGGTGAGCGCGGACGCCTCGTTGAGCATGAAGAGGTCGGGCGGCGTGAGGGCGGAGGAGCCCTGCTGGCCGATCTGCAGATCGCGTACGGGCATCTCGCCGGTGCCGACGCGCACGCGCAGGAAGTCGCCGTCGACGCGGCGTCGCTCCCACAGCCGGGCCGGGTCGCGGACGATGTCGTACAGGGCGTGCGGCGGCGGGTTCAGTACGTCGGCGTGCTCGCCGCGCGCACGTTCCTCGCCGGCGAGCTCCTCGCGCAGGTCCTCCAGGTGGGCGAGATAGGCCTCGCGCTGGGTACGGCGGGTGCGCTGGGCCTTGCCGCGCTGCGAGAAGAGGAGCGCGAGGGAGCCGACGACGGTGACGACGAGGATCAGCGCGCCGAGCGCTGCGAACTGGCTGTTGCGGACGACCGTCATCATCACGACGGACGACATGACTCCCGCCACGGGCATCAGCGACATCGCGATGTTGCCCGCCTTGCCCTCGGGGAGGTTGGGCGGGGCCTCGATGGTGCGTGCGGCGGGGGCGGCCGGAGGTCTGACGGTCCTGGCCGGGCGGTGGATCAGTCGGGTGCTCATCGTCGTCGTTCGCCAATCACGATCGGTCGCGTCACGGTCGGGCTCGGCATCTCGGTCAGTGGCGCTTCTGGGAGAGCTGGAAGACCTCGGCGGCGAGCCGGGTGGCGGTCTGCCTGGTCGAGTGGGCGAGCAGTTCGGTACGGATGGGGCCGCCGGCCGCCAGGTGGCGGTCGTACGGCAGGACGTGGACGCCCGCCCCGGTGGCCTGGAGGGTGCGGACCGCCTCGGCGAGGTCGATTCCCGGGTGCGGCGCCTGCTCGGTGAGCACGACGACCGTGCCGGCGATCACGTGCGGGGGCAGGCCCTGCATCCACTGGAGGACCGCGTACGTGCTGGCGACGCCGTCCAGGGTGGCGGGGGTGGTCAGGACGCGGGCCTGGGAGGCGGAGAGCGCGACACGGGCGACCTCGGCGGGCAGCGTCTCGCAGTCGACGACGGTCACGCCGAAGTAGCGGCGGAGCGCGACCATGGCCCGCTCGTAGGACCGCAGGTCGAGCATCGCGCCGATCTGGCCCTGGCTGCCGGGCAGCAGCCAGGCGTTGTCGCGGAGCTGGACGAGGTAGCCGGTGATGTCGAGCAGCGACATCTGGGGTTCGACGATGTCCGCGACGTCGCCGGTCGTCCAGCGCAGTGTCTCGGCGCCGAGGCGGATCGGCAGCGAGCCGAGGGCCGGGTCGGCCTCGACGAAGAGGACGGGGTCCTGCCGGTAGTGGGCGTACGTGGTGCCGAGCAGGGCCGCGATGGTGGACTTGCCGGCGCCGCCGCGGATGGAGGTGACGGCGATCTGGCGGCCGGTGGTCACGGGCTGCTGGAGCAGCTCGGCCGCGCGGGTGGCCTCGGCGACCTCGCGGGAGGCGGATGAGGAAACGGTTCGCCGTATGGCGCGTACGGCGCGGGCGGCGAAGGGCTCACCGCGCCGGGGCCCGCGGACCGCCCCGGCGAGGTTCTTGTCGACGGCGGGCCGGGAGTCGGGCGTACGGACCCCCTGGGCGCCGGGGGGCGCCGACTGCGGCGGGAACTGCCCCTGGGGGTACCCGTGGCCGGGGGCGGGCTGCGGTACGTGGCCCTGCGCCGGGCCGGGCTGCGGGGCGGCCGGGCCCGGGGTACCGGGGGCCTGCGGGGGCACGCCGGAACCCGGGGCTCCGGCCGGGCCCTGGGCCGACGGCTGCGCGGGCTGCTGGGCGCCGGGGCCCTGCTGGGCGCCCTGCGCCGGGGAGCCGGCCCTCAGGTCGCGCAGGACATCGCCCTGCCAGTTGTCTTCGTTCGGCATGTCTGCCCCTGCCCCTCTTCTTCCGACCTGCTGCCCCGCCCGGAGCCGCCTGCGCTTTGACTCAGAACTTGTTGAGCAGTTGCCCGTACACGCCGAACACCCCGACGGCGAGCGGGAAGAGCCCCACCATGCCGACCGATTCGATGAGGTCGGCGGTGCGCCGCAGCCGGACCTGCACGTGCTCCGGCGGCTGCACCGCGAGGACGAGCAGCGGCAGCAGCGCCGCCACACCCAGGACGGCGAGCGGTCCGGTGCCCCCGGCGTGCTCGGTCCACAGCATCACGAGGCGTACGACGAGCAGGGCCGCGGCGGCGACCAGCGCGACGACCTCGGCGACCAGCGGGTAGGCCCGCGCCCTCGACAGCAGCACCACGGCGACGAGCGCGGGGAGCGCCACCGTCCAGACGCTGGGCTTCTCGGCGAGGGTCAGCAGCCAGCCGGCGGCCGCCGCCGAGATCGCGGTGGCGATCGTCGCGAGGGAGAGCCCGCGGTGCGTCGCGGCGAGCGCGTTGCCCACCTCGTGGCGGCTGACGGAGGTACCGCCGGAGCGCCGGTCGTCGAGCGCGGTGAGCCCGGAGGCCATCAGGGCGAGCCGTGGCAGCAGACCGAGCAGCACCACGGAGAACAGGACCACGACCGCGCCGAGCCGGGCCGGATCGCCCTGGACGGCTGCGACGGCCTCCCACACGGCGGTGATCACGGCCGTGGCCACGGCGCCGATGAGTCCGCCGCGGCCGAGCGGCGAGAAGTAGCCGAGCAGCACCAGCGTCAGGATGACCGAGCCCGCGACGGCGGCGAGCCGTGCGATTCCCGGCCAGTGGTGGGCGTCCGCGGCGGTCCACGCGGTGAGGACGCCCAGGCTGCCGGAGGCGAGCAGGAGGGCGGTCGCCAGGCCTCGGTTGGCCTGCCCGATCCGGGCGACGAGCGCGCCGGCCGCCATCAGGACGAGCGTGACGACCGTGAGGGCGCCGGCCAGGGCGTCCAGGGCGAACTCGCGGCGGGCGAGCAGCCCGGCGGTCACCATGAAGGCCACGGTCGCCACCCCCGCGCTGCCCCGCCGGGCGGCGGGACGCCAGCGCCAGGACTGCAGATCGAGGTCGTCGGCCACCAGGTCGGTGACGTCGTGGACCACGGGGGCGGGCGGCGCGGAGTGGGTCCGGACGAGCCGCAGGACGGCGCCGTCGGATATCCCGGCCGACGCGAGGGTGCTGTCGTGCGGCAGCGCGGAGCCGTCCGACGTGATCAGCTGACGGGTCAACGGGCGTGCCGCGGCCCGGTCGTCGAGCAGATGCAGGATGTCGGGGAGCAGCTGCCCGATCGGAGTGTCGGAAGGCAGGACTATGTCGGCCCGACGCCGCTCGCCGATCAGGGTCACCCGGCTCAATTGCGCCCGGGAAGTCGTTGCTGTGCTCACCACTTACGGGAACCTATCATCGCGGGATTGCGACCTTTCGGGGCCAAGGGGGACGTAGCTCTGCTGCCGGACTGTGAAATCTGCCGGATCTCCACGCGTTCTGCTTCCGTCCCTACGACTGCGACGGCTTGGGCGACTTGGGCGCGTGCGAGGAGTGCGGCGCCGTCGGCGAAGCCGGGGACGTCGGCGATTGCTTCGGCGGCTTCGGCGATTTCGAGGGTGCCGTGGACGGTGCCGTCGACGGTGACGGCTTCCCGGACTGCTGCACCGGACTCAGTTGCTGCTGCTGTTGCTGTTGTTGCTTCTGCTGCTCGGCCTTCTGCTTTGCGAGCGTGTGCTGGATGAAGGACCATCCGACGCAACCCGCGCACAGGACAGCCGCGATGGCGATGCCCGCGAACAGCTTCCCGAGCCGCTCGTCCGCCGTGCGCCGCGCCCGCTGCGCGCCGAACAGCAGCGCGTCCCTCATCCGGCGGCGGCGTACCGCCACCGACTCCAGAAGCTGGCTGTCGTAGTCCCGTGCCATCCGTCGTCCGTCGCCTCAGTCTCGGCTCGTCGTGCGCCAACAACCGCTCCGGGGCGCGGCCGTCCGCGCGCGGTATGCGAAGCCCCCTGCTTTTTGCCTCTGCAACATAGAGCATGGACGGCCGTCGAGCACACCCAGGTCCGCCGCGTCCCACGTCGCGGATCCGGTGCGGCGGCGAGCGCGGTGACCGGGCGTCAGTCCTCGGTCAGTGCAGCGTCAGGGTGCCCTGTTTGTATCGCCAGGCATACCGAATGTCGCTGGGCGGTACGTGTCGCCCCTCACCGGAGGCGGGTGGACCGGGATGCCGGAACCCTTGAGTGTCGGCCTGCGGCTGCGCGAGCTGCCCAAGGCGGAATTGCGCGACGCGCTGGAAGCCCTCGTCGTCACCCGGTTCAAGCGGGTGTTGCTGATGGGTGACGACGAGGAGTTGGCGCTCGACGCCAGTTACTTCGATCTGGGGCTGACCTCCTTGCGCCTCGCCGAGCTGCGCAAGGGCCTGGAGGACGCCCTCGGCATCGAGATCGACGCGACCGTGCTCTTCAACAAACCGACGGTCGAGGAGCCCGTGGGCCATCTCGGCGCGAAGCTGTCCGCCACGGGCGGCGACCCGCCGCCGCTGATGAGAAGGGCCGCGAGAAGGGTGCGCTGTCTCGCCCCGGGAATTCCGTGGAATTGGCTTTCCTGCTGATAGCCGACCGCGCCGAGTATTCGAAACCTCATTGGCTTGATTCTCCTTACGCGTGCTCTGCATGGGCATATCCTCGGCGGACCGACGGTCTCATGGGGGGGAGTGGCCCGCGTCACCGGTAGTTGCGCCTTACATCTGGGGATTCACGCTTGATTTCAAGATTGCCACGAAACTTCGCGGTCGAGGCAGGGGCTTTGTCGTTGGTCGACGGTTATCCGCCAGTGGAATGATCAACTCCCCGAAGGTTTGGGTGTATTTGGGGTAAATTCAGGGGTGGATTAACCGTCGGTGCAGGTGTCCGTCGGCCGGTGCGCGCCCACCGTACCCGCACCGTGAACCAGGTGCGCCGATCGTCGGGCCGGGAATGCAGAATGGGCATCCGGTAACCTCCCCGGCAAGAAAGCGGAGGTCGGGGACAAGGTCGGGTGGCGTTTGGCCGGAACTGTTCATTACCTCGGACGTAATTGACGTGACGACCAGGACGGGCGGAAGGTGACTGCCCGTTGTAATACCGGTTGAGCAAGCACGACTGGAGTCCTGGGATGACGTCAGAAGCAACTCCGTACACCGACACCAAGAGCGGCGCCGATACCGCCGGTGAAGGGCCGTCGTGGGGCGCCCTGGTGGTCGTCATGGTGGGCACCTTCATGACCGTTCTTGATTACTTCATCGCCAACGTGGCCATCCCGGCGATCCAGAGCGACCTGCGGGCCAGCGCCGCCCAGGCGCAGCTGGTCATCGTCGGGTACGGCGTGGCCTTCACGGCCGGTCTGATCACCGGCGGCCGGATCGGGGACCTCTTCGGGCGTCGGCGGATGTTCGCCCTGGGGCTCCTGCTCTTCGCGGTCGCCTCCGCCGCCTGCGGCCTCGCGCCCAACGCCGACCTGCTCGTGGCGGCCCGCGTGGTGCAGGGCGCCGCCGCCTCGCTGATGGTGCCCCAGGTCCTCGGCATCATCGGGACGGTCTACACCGGCCCGAGCCGCGTCGCCGCCTTCAACGTCTACGGAATGGTCGTCGGACTCGCCGGCGTCTTCGGGCAGTTGATCGGCGGCGTCCTGATCACCGTCGACATCGGCGGCCTCGACTGGCGGAGCATCTTCCTGATCAACGTGCCGGTCAGTGTCGTGGCCCTGCTGTTCGTCTCCCGCATCCCCGAGTCGAAGAACGCGGACGGCACCCGGCTCGACCTGCCCGGCGCGGTCCTGGTGACCACCGCGCTGGCCCTGCTGGTGACCGCCCTCGTCGAGGGGCGCGAACAGGGCTGGCCGCTCTGGAGCTGGGCGTCCCTGGTCGTCTCCGTCGTACTGGCCGCCCTGTCCGCCCGGCACCTGCGCAAGCGCGAACGGGAGGGACGCGGCCCGCTGATCTCCCTGGAGCTCTTCCGCAGCCGGGTCTTCTCGGTCGGACTGGCCGCCACCGTCACCTACTTCCTCGCGATGGGCTCGTTCTTCTTCCTGCTGGCGCTCTACCTCCAGCAGGGCCGGGGCCTGTCCCCGCTGGAGTCCGGCCTGCTCTTCCTCGCCCTGGGCGCCGGCTACTTCGGGGCCTCGCTGATGTCCGGCAAGCTGGCCGAGCGCATGGGCCGCCGCCTGGTGGCCTCCGGGCCGCTGGTCCTCCCCGCCGGATACGTACTGACCGGCGTCGCCGTCACCGTGAACGGCACCGACGGCAACGTCCTGTGGCTCGTGCCCTCCCTGCTGGTCGCCGGCATGGGCATGGGAATGACCACCGGACCGCTCACCGGGCTGGTGCTGTCCGGCGCCGCCCCCGAGCACGCCGCCTCCTCGTCCGGAGCGGTCAACACCGCGCAGGAGGGCGGCGCCGCCATCGGCGTGGCCGTCGCCGGCACGGTCTTCTTCCCCGCACTCGGCGGGGCGGCGCTGGCGGCCGACTACCCGCACGCCTTCACCGTCTCGCTGATCCCGCTCGTCGTCTTCTGCTGCGCCGCGGCCGTCATGGTCCGCCTGATCCCGGCTCTCACCGCGGACTGAAGGGTTGTTCTCCATGCCGTACGTCACCGCGCAAGACGGTACGAACCTGTACTGCACCGACTGGGGTGCGGGTCGGCCGGTGGTGCTGCTGGGCACCGGGGTGATGAGCTCGCGCGTGTGAGAGTTCCAGGCGCCGTACCTGGTGCGGGAAGGCCTGCGCTGCGTCAGCTACGACCGGCGGGGCTGCGGCCGTTCCGACCGGCCCTGGGACGGGTACGACTACGACACCCTGGCCGACGACCTGGCCGCGGTGCTGGAGAGCCTGGACCTGCGCGAAGTGGCCCTGGTGGGCTGCGCGGTGGGGGCGGGGGAAGCCGTCCGGTACCTGGCCCGGTACGGCGCGGAGCGCGTCGAGCGGCTCGTGCTGATCAGCCCGACGACTCCGTTCATCATGCGGACGGACGACAACCCGGACGGGGTCGACGTGGAGCTGCTCGACCAGATGGCCGCGGCGATCGACGCAGACCGGCCGCGCTGGGCGGCCGGTCTGGCGGCGCCGTTCTTCGGTGGCGCGGGCGCCGGACCCGAAGACCTCGCGGTCTCGCCCGAGCTGGCCCGCTGGATGGCCGACCTGGCGCTGGACAGCTCCCCGCGGGCCACGCAGGAGATCTACCGGACCCTGTTCACCACCGACAAGCGGGCGGAGACCGCCGAGGTCGCCGTACCCACCCTCGTCATCCACGGCGAGAACGACCTGGCGGCTCCGGTGGAGCTGTGCGGAGCGCGTACGGCCGGGCTCATCGCGGGCAGCTCATTCATCCGCTACGAGGGAGCCGCCCACGGCCTCTTCGCCTCTCACGCTGAGCGGCTCAACAAGGACATGCTGGCCTTCCTGTCCGGCTGACGCTCCGCCGCTGCCCGGAAGGCGGCGGCGGTGTGGGCGTCCGCCGGGTGCATCGTCTCCAGCGAGAGCTCGGCCACGGTGATGTCGGTGGCCGCGCCGAAGGTGGTGATCGTACTGAAGAGCTTCAGTTCCGTGCCCAGCGCGCGGACCCGGATCGAGGCGACGATGGTGTCGGAGAGCTCCTGGCAGTCCTTCGCCGTACGCGGGCCGTAAGCCGTGACCTCGTCGTACAGCTCGCGCAGGCTCTCGCGGCCCGAGTACACGGACTGCCGGTAGAGCCTGCCGAGGAGGTGGCTGCGCCATTCGTCGACGTTGACCACTTGGCGGGCGAGGCCCTCGGGATGGAGGCAGACCCGCATGACGTTGACGGGTGGGACGAGCAGGGCCGGTGAGACCTCCGCGAGGAGCAGCTCGGCGCCGAGGTTCATGGCGACGATGTCCTCGTCGGCGTCGACGGCGAGTGCCGGATAGGGGGCGTGTGCGGTGATCAGCCGGTCGACCGCCTCCCGCACCACCTTGAGCCGCGGGGCTTCGAGCGGGGTTTCCTGGTAGAGCGGTGAATAACCTGCGGACACCAGCAGGGTGTTGCGCTGCCGGAGCGGGATCTCCAGGCCGTCCGCCAGCCGGTGGAGCAGTGACCGGCTCGGCCGGGACCGGCCGGTTTCGACGAAACTGAGATGACGTGCCGAGGTCTCGACCTGAAGGGCGAGCTCGTGCTGACTGATCTTCCTTCGTCGGCGCCACTTGCGTAAGAGGGAGCCAACTCCGCCTTCTGTAATGGGCAGGGTCATGGGGCGAGCATAACCAGTCCGGAGGCGATCACTCCTGCGGTCGCCGGGGTGCGCGGCCGGGTCCGCGTGGGAAGGACACGGGGGTTGGCGCGGCAGGCGCCCGAACCGCGCTCGCGCGCACAATGGTTCCCGGCAGCGCGGACACGGACCAGGGAGTTGCACATGATCGGTCAGGCGCAGGCGGCAGACGAGGGGGCCGTCACGGTCCGCGCGGCGGGGGAGGCGGACGTCCCAGCGGCGGCCGCACTGTTCCGCGGATACCTGGACTTCTACGAGGTGGACGTCGAGGACCCGGACCACCCGCGCGCCTTCCTGGCGGAACGGATCGCGAAGGACGAGTCCCTCGTCCTGCTCGCCGAGACCCCGGCAGCCGGGGCGGTGGGCTTCGCACAGGTCTACCGCACGTTCTCGTCACTCGCCCTGCGGCCCGTCTGGATCCTGAACGACCTGTACGTGGACCCGTCCGGCCGCCGCACCGGCGCGGGCCGTGCGCTGCTGCGCGAGGTGCTGCGTCTGGCCCGCGAGGCGGGGGTGGCGGGCGTACAGCTGGAGACCGCGTACGACAACACGATCGCGCAGGGGCTGTACGAGGCGGAGGGCTTCGTCCGCGACGCGTTCCACATCTACTTCCACGACCTGGGCTGACCGGTTTCCCGGCGGGGTGAAACATTCCCGCACCGCCGTCGCGTCAATGGGGTGAGACGGATGCGAGGGGGAGTACATGCGGCAGGGTCGCAGAGACGGGTTCCGTGAGTTCGCGGCAGACCGGTCGGGGCATCTGTACCGGTCCGCGTGTCTGCTGGCGAGCGGGGACACCCACCTCGCGGAGGACCTGGTGCAGGAGACCCTGGGGCGGATGTACCTGAACTGGGGGCGGATCTCCCGCATCGACAATCCGGCGGCGTACGCGCAGACGGTGCTGGTGCGGGCCTTCCTGACCCACCAGCGCCGCCGGTCGGCGTGGGAGCGCCCCGTCGGGGAGCTCCCCGACCGGGGCGCGGCGGCCGCCGGCGCCGATCCGGCGCTGCGGCTGACGCTGCTGGAGGCGCTGGGGCGGCTGGCGCCGAAGGACCGGGCGGTGCTGGTGCTGCGGTACTGGGAGGACCGCAGTGTCGAGGAGACCGCCGACGCGATGAACGTCAGCTCGGCGGCGGTGCGCACCCGCACCTCGCGGGCGCTGGGCCGGCTGCGGGAGCAACTCGGCGGCAGCCTCACCGCGTTCGCGGAACTCTGAGATCGCCGGTCCTTTCCCCCTTTCCTCACCCACCTTGAAACGGAAGGTTTGGTTCCCCATGCCCTTTGAAGACGAGCTCGGCCAAGCGCTCCGGCGCGCGGGGGACGGTTTCACGACCGATGGGGTCGCCCTCGTGGACGCCGGCGAGCAGCGCGGCCGGCGGCTGGTGGCCCGCCGCCGGGCCGCCGTCGTCGGCGGATCGGTGCTGGCCCTGGCCGTGATCGGGGCGGCCGGCGCCTACTCCGGCGGCCTGCTCGACGGCTCCGGCTCCGGCCAGGTCAATGTGGCGGCGCCGCCGCCCCTGCCGAGCGGCGGGTCCGGCACGAGCGGAGGCTCCGACCCGAGACTGCACGGAACCGGCACCGGAGCGGTCACCGCCGACCAGCTGCTCGCCGTGTTCAAGGAGCTGCTGCCCGGCGGGAAGCTGACCGACACCCAGGCGCGCGGCAGCGACGATTCCCCGATGGTGTCCGGCGTGTACGACGACGGCGGCGGCAAGGCGGCCATCAGCGTCGGCCTTTCCCGGGTGGACCCGAACGGCAGCAACGCCCGCGAGCTGACCACGTGCGGGGACAAGAACGTCCAGGAGTACGACGATTGCACCGAAGAGCGGCTGGCGGACGGTTCCAAGCTGCTGCTCTACAAGGGCTACGAGTACCCGGACCGCCGGGTGGACACCAAGGTCTGGCGGGCCACGCTCGCGACCCCGCAGGGCTTCATGGTCGACGCGTCCGAGTGGAACGCCCCCGCGGAGAAGGGCGCCCCGCTCTCCCGGCCCAACCCGCCGTTGACGACTGACGGGTTGAAGACCCTGGTCACCTCGGCCCTGTGGCACCCGGCGCTGAACGACCTGCGCGCGGCCGCGGTGGAGCGGGCCGACCCGCCGGAGTCGCCGGTCGCGCTGCCGTACATGAAGCCCGAGGCGGCCCTGGAGCGTCTGGTGGCCAACCACGGGATTCCCGTCGTCTCCAAGGGCGGGCAGGACTTCTCGTACGGTTACGTCGTGCTCGACGACGGCAAGGGCAGGTCCTTGGTCCAGCTCAACGTGAGCAGGAACGTAAGCACGTCGGGCTTCACGGGCGCCGATGTCACCGCACTGCCCGACGGCACCAAGGTGAAGGTCACGCAGCGGCCCGCCGAGAAGGGCAAGGGCGTTATCGAGTGGACCGTCGACACCCTGCGGGGGAACGGGCTGCGCGTGGTGGTCTCGGCCTACAACACCGCCAACCAGAGCGGCACGGCCACCCGCGAGACGCCCGCGCTGACGCTGGAGCAGCTCAAGGAGCTCGTGCTGGCTCCCGGCTGGAACCGGAGCCAGAACTAGGCGGTCACTTGGCGTCGGCGTAGCACTCCACGACCGCCGTCGTGAACGGGAACCGGACCGGGGTGTCGCCGAAGGCGATCCGGCCCGCCCGGTCACCGGCGGCGCGGATCGCCTCGGCGACGGCCCCGGCCTCCTCGGCCGGGCAGTGCACGATCACCTCGTCGTGCTGGAAGAACACCAGCTCGGCCCGCATCCCGGCGAGGGTCTGCCGCAGGGCGGCGAGCAGCAGCAGCGTCCAGTCGGCGGCGCTGCCCTGCACGACGAAGTTACGGGTGAACCGGCCGCGGGCCCGGGTGTCGGCCGAGGCGTAGCTCGGGGTCCAGCCGCGGTCCTCACGGTCCTCCCGGACCTGCGGGATCCCGGCCTCGCCGTCGTCGGACTCCGCGGAGCCCACCGGCGGCGGGCAGGTGCGGCCCAGCCAGGTCCGTACGAGCCGGCCCTCCTCGCCCGCCTTCGCCGCGTCGTCGACGTACGCCACGGCCCGCGGGAAGCGGCGGCGCAGCGCGGCCAGGTTCTTCAGGCCGTCCCCGGAGGTCTGCCCGTAGACGGCGCCCAGGACGGCGAGCTTGGCCTTGTCCCGGTCGCCGGAGAAGCCCTGGCGGGAGACGGCGGTGTAGAGGTCCTCGGGCCGGCCGGCCACCTCCATGAAGGCGGGGTCGCGGGAGATCGCGGCGAGCACGCGCGGTTCCATCTGGTCGGCGTCGGCGACGACCAGCCGCCAGCCCGGATCGGCGACGACGGCCCGGCGGATCACCTTGGGGATCTGCAGGGCTCCGCCGCCGTTGGTCACCCAGCGGCCGGTGAGGGTACCGCCGGGAATGAACTCCGGGCGGAAGCGGCCCTCGTGGACCCAGTCCGTGAGCCAGCCCCAGCCGTGCGCGGTGTAGATCCGGTACAGCTTCTTGTACTCGATCAGCGGCTCGACGGCCGGATGGTCCAGCTCCTGGATCTCCCAGCGGCGGGTCGACTTGAGCTTGATCCCGGCCTCGGCGAAGGCCTTGATGACGTCGGCGGGCAGTTCGGGGCGCACGCGTCGGCCGAAGGCGGCGGAGATCCGGTCGGCGAGCTCGGCGAGGCGGCGGGGCTCGCCGCCGCCCGCGTACCGCTCGCCGAGCAGCTCGGTCAGCAGGGCGCGGTGTACGTCGGCCCGCCAGGGCAGGCCCGCGCGGTTCATCTCGGCGGCGACGAGGAAGGCGGCGGACTCGGCGGCGGTGAGCAGCCGCATCCGGTCGGGGTGGGCGGTGGCGTCGAGCCGTCTCGCCTGGTCGGCGTGGACGGCGAGCAGGGCGTCGAGGGGGACGGGCGCGGGCTGCGGGTCGAAGAGCGAGTCCTGCGTGCCGGGCTCGGCGGTGCGCTGCGGGGGATCGGGCGGTACGGGGCCGTTGTTGAGGCGGGCCCAGGCGGCCGCCGCCGAGCGGGGCTCCCCGAACCGGCCCTCGTGGCCGAGCAGCAGCAGCTCGCAGTCCTCGACGTCGTGGCACCGCTCGACCCGCACCCCAGCGGCGAGCAGCCGGGGGTACACGGCGGTGGTGGACCGCCAGACCCACCGCGTCCCGGCCGGTGCGGCCCGCACCGCCTCGGCGGGCTCGCGCACGCTGACCCGCGCCCCGGCGCCCGGGTCCACGGGCGCGGCGTGCCACCACCCGTCGCCGTCCTCGGCGAGGGCCCACCGGGACGTGCGGTCGCTCATGGGTGCGAGTGTCCCACCGCCCTCTGACACTCCCCGGCAGCGGCGCCGCGGACGGCGCGGGACACCGGCTCCGCGGCGCAGCCCAGCGGCCGCTTAGGCGCCGCTTAGGCGCCGCTTAGGCGCGGGGAACCGACTCCGCGTACACCGACAGCGCGGACCGCGGGGCGCGGTCCAGGAGCTTCGGGAGGACGCC
The DNA here is from genome assembly GCF_036203305.1 of Streptomyces sp. NBC_00190. Taxonomy (GTDB): domain Bacteria; phylum Actinomycetota; class Actinomycetes; order Streptomycetales; family Streptomycetaceae; genus Streptomyces. The sequence continues at coordinate 4,434,190 of NZ_CP108131.1, forward strand.
CGCGTCCGGGGTGTCCAGGAAGCCCGCGGCGATCGCCGAGTACGTCGCCACCAGCATCGGCACCTCGAACGGCTGCGCGTCCGTGCCCGACAGCGCGGCCCGGGCCTCGGACAGCCGGCCCGGGGCGTAGCGGGCCCCGGTCGCCCCGGCCAGCTCCGCCCCGCCCAGCGCCCGGTCGCCGACCAGCTCGTACACCTGCCCGGCGTGCGCCTCCGGCGCCAGCGCCACCCGTAGCGCGACCTCCGCCAGGTCCTCCCGGGCGACGGCCGCGAGCCGGCCGGCCCCCAGCGGTGCGGTGATCAGCCCGTCCGGGCCGGGCGCGGCCAGGGCCGCCAGCAGTTCCGCGTACAGCCCGTTGCGCAGGACGGTCCAGGTCAGCGAGGACTCCCGCAGGCGGCGTTCGGTCCAGCGGTGCGGGAGCGCGTACGGCAGGTGGTCGCCGGCCCCGGTGAGGCTGGTGTAGACGAGGTGACGCACGCCGGCCCGCTCGGCCGCCGCGACCGCCGCCCCGTGCCGGGCGATGACCCGGTCGTCCTCCCCGTACCCCGCGGAGATGAGCAGGAGGGTGTCCACCCCGGCGAAGGCGGGGCCGAGCGAGTCGGGTTCGTCGAAGTCCACCCGCACCCGCCCGGTTCCGGCTCCGCCCCCGGCCGGAGCGCGCGTGCCGAACCGTACGTCCGGCCGGCCGGCCAGTCGTCGCGCCACCAGGGAGCCGAGTCCGCCCGAGGCGCCGGTGATCAAGAGCATGGGAAGTCCTTCGTTCGCCGCGTGGTTGGGTACACGGACATCGTGTGCGCACCGGCGCACGGAGCGTAAGGAGGCACTTTCATGTCACCAGGGCACACGGCGATAACCACCCCCGTGGTGAGCTGCGACGACGACTGCGGCATCCGCGACGTCCTCGACCGGCTCGGCGACAAGTGGTCCGTCCTCGTCGTCGTCCAGCTCGCGGCCGGGGTCCACCGGTTCAAGGAACTCCAGCGCGCGGTCGACGGCGTCTCGCAGCGGATGCTCACCCTCACCGTGCGCCGGCTGGAGCGCGACGGCCTGGTCACCCGGACCGTGCACCCCACGGTGCCCCCGCAGGTCGAGTACGAGCTGACCGAGCTCGGCCACAGCCTGACCGTCCTGGTCAAGGGCCTCGCCGAGTGGTCGCTCGCGCACCGCCCGCGGATCGAGGCCGCCCGCCGGGAATGGGACGCGAAGGCGGACATGCCAAGCTGAGGGGTGTGAGAGACCTTGCCGAGACCGTCGACCGAGCCTTCGCCGCCGCCCTCTACGCCCAGGACGACACCGGGCTGGACACCGGGGCCTCGCTGCTCGCCGCCGAGCCGGCGCGGTGGGGCGCGGTCGGGCGGGAGCTGCTGGCGCGCGGGGAGGCGTACGTACGGCAGGGCTGGGAGCGGGGCTGGCAGCCGGCCGACGTGCTCCGGCTGGTCCGCCGGGACCTCGAAGAGCGGCACCTGAGGATCACCGGGGACCTGATCGCCGCCGAAGCGCGCAGGTACGCCCGTCTCCCGCAGCGGTGGAGCGAGGCCGAGGTGTGGTGGACGAGCGACGGGGAGTACGCCGACCAGCTCGCGCGCCGCGAGAAGGCGGACCGGTTCACGCTGGCCACCGCCTTCCTGGAGGTGTTCCGGCTGCTGGTGCGGCTGCCCTCGATCGAACCGGTGGGCCCGCTGCCCGGTGACCCGGCGGACGCCCTCGCCGAACACGCCCACATCGAGCCGCGGATGCTCGGCCGCATCCGGGCGCTGCTGGCGAAGGCCGAGGCCACCACCTTTCCGGAGGAGGCGGAGGCGCTGAGCGCCAAGGCCCAGGAGCTGATGGCCCGGCACACCGTGGACGAGGCGCTGCTGGCGGCGCGCGGCGGGGCTCCCGCGCAGGTCCCGGGGGCCTGCCGGATCGGGGTGGAGCCGCCGTACGAGGAAGCCAAGGCGGTACTGCTCGACGCGGTGGCCACCGCCAACCGCTGCCGGGCGGTGTGGAACAGCGGCTTCGAGTTCTCGACGGTGGTCGGCTTCGAGAGCGACCTGGAGGCGGTGGAGCTGCTGTACACCTCGCTGCTCGTGCAGGGCACGGCGGCGATGACCCGGGCGGAGGCCGCGCAGCGCGCCGGGGGACGCAAGCGGACCAAGACGTTCCGGCAGTCCTTCCTGCTCGCGTACGCCAGCCGGCTCGGGCGGCGGCTCGCCGAGACCGCCGAGCACGCGGTGAGCGAGGCTCCCGACAACCTGCCCGCCCTAGTGGCCCGCGACGTCGCCGTCACCTCGCGGGCGGAGGAGATGTTCCCGCAGACCACGACGACCCGGCTGCGCGGGGCGACCGATCTCGCGGGCTGGGAGGACGGCACGGCGGCCGCGGACGCCGCGCACGTGGGCGGCCGGAGCAAACCGCTGCCGAGGTAACCGGGGCGCCCCGCCCCCGGTGGCGGCGTAGCCATCCCGCACCCCGCACCCGCACTCCGTACCCACAGGGGCGAACGCGGCGCACCGGGGCAAAACGGATACGCTCGGCCCCATGAGCTGGCTCCGGGCGCTGAAGGACACCGCCCGGTCGGGCATGACGGTCGAGCGGACCCCGCTGGAGCCCCTCCTCGCCCTGCGCGCGGCCGTGGGGCTCGCCGTCGTCATCGGGGCCGGGCTCGCCCTGTCGGGGCCCGGCGTGGCGGTCAGCTCCGCCTTCGGGGCCTTCATGGCCGCCATCGCGACCCTCCAGAAGAGCTGGCGTCCGCGGCCCGACCTCGCCCTCGCCTCCGGGCTGACCCTGGCCGTGTCCACCTTCGTCGGCTACGCCGTCGGGTCTTCCCACACCGGCCTCTTCCTGGCGCTGCTGGCCGCCTGGGCCTTCGCGGCCGGGATGATGTGGGCGGCAGGGCCCACCGCCGGGATCATCGCCTCCGGGAACGTCGCGATCATGCTGGTGACCGTCACCCTGCCGACCTCCGTGCCGCAGGCCGCCGGACAGGCCGCGATGATCGCCGCCGGCGGGATGGTGCAGGCGCTGCTCATCGTGCTCTTCCCCGTCCGCCGCTGGGGCGCCCACCGCGACGCCCTCGCCGACGCCCTCGCCGCCGAGGCCGACTACGCCCGCCGGCTGCGGCAGGACCCCGTCGCGCCCTTCGATCCGCAGCCGCTGATGAAGGCCCGGGACGCCGCCACCGTGACCGTGCGCCAGGCCCGGCGGCGTCCGGCCGAGCTGCACGGGGCGCGGGGGCTCGCGGAGAGGATCCGGCCGGTGCTGGCCTCTCTCGCCGATCCGGCCGTCGGCGCACCCGCCGCGGGCCCGGCGCGGGACCGGGTGCGCGAACTGCTCGCCGCCGCCGGGGCGGTCCTGGACGCCGCCGCGGACGCGATCCGGCACGGGGATCCCGTCCGCCTCCCCGCACCGGACCTGGCGGTCCTGAAGTCCCCCGACACGGCGGATCTGCTCACCGGCGCGCCGCTGCGGGCCGCGCGCCGGCTCGCCGCCCTCCTGGACGACGTACTGGAGACGGCCGAGCCGGGATCCGGGCGCACCGCCGATCCCGGGGAGTCGATGCTGCGGCCCACCCTGCCGGGGCTGGTGCCGCTGGGGTGGAAGGCCGTACGCGCCGAACTGCGCTCCGGGTCACCGGTCCTGCGGCACGCCGTGCGCCTGACCGCCGTGGTCTGCGCGGGCTCCCTCATCGGCCAGGCGCTGCCGTTCGGGCACGCCTACTGGGCTCCGATGGCCTCCGTGATGGTCATGCGGCCGGACTTCTCCCAGACGTATTCGCGGGCCGTCGCCCGCTTCGCCGGCACCCTCGTCGGGGTCGCCGTCGCCACCGGGATCGTGCAGCTGACGCAGCCGGGGACGTACCTGTCGGGCTTCCTCGCCGTGGTGAGCGCGGGCCTGATGTACGGCCTGATGCGGACCGGGTACGCCGTCGCGCAGGTCTTCGTCTCCGCCTACGTCGTCTTCCTGCTCGGCATGGGCGGCGCCCGCTGGGACCAGACCGTGCCCGACCGGGTGGCCCTCACGCTGCTCGGCGGACTGCTCGCGATGATCGGCTACGCCGTCTACCCGGCCTGGGAGACCCCGCGGCTGCGGACCCGCCTCGCCGACTGGCTCGCCGCCTCGGGGCGGTACGGGGCCGCCGTGCTCGCCCAGTACGCCGACCCGGCCGGGGCCCGGCGCGCCGACGTCCGCGAGGCGCTGCTGGCCGTCCGCGACGCCCGGGTGGCCTGGCAGGACGCGCTCGACCGGGCCGCCGGGGAGCCGGTGCGGCACCGGGGGCTGTCGCGGGCCGCCGCCGACGACGCGGGCGACGCCCTGGCCGGGCTGGGCCGGTGCGTGATGCTCCTGGAGGCCCATCTCCCGGACCGCGCGCACCCGCCGGTGCCCGGCGCGGCCGAGCTGGCAGGCGCGCTGCGCACCGCCACCGAGGCGGGCGCGAAGGCGGTGCGCGAGCGCAGGGTCCCGCGGTGGGACGAGGTCGGGGCGGTAGTGACGGAGTGGGACGTGCCCGGGGCGGGGGTGCTCCGCGGGGCCGCCGAGCAGCTCCTGGACTCGCTGGACGAGGTGTCGAACGCCCTTCGCCCGTAAGGATGATCCGTATCTGTGATCAGGGAAGCACCCCGCGTGCACGTGCATCTGCCCATGCATGCGCTTGTGAACACAGCTATGATCCAGTGCAGTTGACATCTGCACTATCGGGGGCTTCCTGTGGACCACGCGTACAACGGGATGGCAGCTGCAGAACTCGCTTCCTTGTTTGAGCTGACGTGGCAGAAGAGCAGACACAGCAACTCGCAGGGATCCTGCGTGGAGTTCGCGAAGCTGCCCGGCGGCGACGTCGCCATGCGCAATTCACGCTTTCCGGACGGTCCGGCGCTCGTCTATACGCCGGCGGAGATAGAGGCCCTGCTCCTGGGCGTCAAGGACGGCGAGTTCGATCACCTGATCGGCTGACGGAACAGCGCACCCAATCAAGCCGTGCACGTGCACTGGCCGGGAATGATCATTGCGATCAGTCCCGGCCAGTTGTCGTGATTCACCTGTGTGAATCGGCTGCTGGAGCGGCCGTTCAGTCCTGCCGGTCCGGAAGCAGGAAGAGCGCCCAGACCACCTTGCCGGTCAGCCGTCCCGCGAGCGGGTGCCATCCCCAGCTGTCGCTGTACGCGTCCACCAGGAACAGCCCGCGCCCGGACTCCAGGTCGAAGTTCTCCGCCGTCCGCTCGGGGGAGAAGGAACCCCCGGGCCGGTCCTCGCTGGGATCGCGCACCGCGCACACCAGCCGGGTGCTCCACCGCATCAGGTGCAGCCGTACCGGCGGCTCCGACTCACCGCCCGCACCCCGCGATTCCTCAGGCAGGGCATGGCGAAGCGCGTTGGTGACGAGCTCGGAGACGACCAGCGACACGTCGTCGAAGCGTTCTTCGAGACCCCACTGGGTCAGTGTCGACCGGCAGAAGGAGCGGGCGCCCCGCACCGCTTCGAGCCGTGCGGGCAGAGCACAGGAGGCGGACCCGGAGACGGCCGTGGGGTCGACCGGGGGAAGCCCCTGCCGTAACGGCTCGAGCATGGTCGATCCATTCGTCCCCATGCGAGGCACTCCCGGGATTCGCGGGCGGAGCGGTCAACTCCGTCCAGAAAGAACTGCGGGGTGGGTCCGCGGCGCCGGCGCGAAGTGCACGCAGGTGCGCGGGGACCATCGTTCCGAATGGCGGAGCCGGATGCAAGGGCAGATGCACGTGCACGCGCCGGACCTGTCCACTCCCGTGATGGTTCTTGCTCATTTCTTCCTACGCATGCTGACGGACTTCTTTTCTGGGAGCCAGGATTCCGTTACAGAACGAGTACGGACCGATGCGTTTTGGTGGCAGACTGCGGCCCTGGGGTACGGGGGTCCCTGGACGCGCACACACCACGCGCACGCCATTGCGATGGGGAGGGCAGTACTAGTGGCCGCAGAAGCGAGCGGTTCTGTGGTGCGCCGCATCCTCCTGGGCTCACAGCTCAGGCGACTCCGAGAATCCCGCGGCATCACCCGTGAGGCGGCCGGCTACTCGATCCGCGCATCCGAATCGAAGATCAGCCGCTTGGAGTTGGGAAGGGTGAGCTTCAAGGCCAGGGACGTGGAGGACCTCCTCACGCTCTATGGAGTAACGGACACCGCCGAGCGCGAGTCCCTGCTGGGACTGGTCCGGGAGGCCAACGCGACCGGCTGGTGGCACAGTTACGGCGACGTGCTGCCCGGGTGGTTCCAGACGTACATCGGTCTGGAGGGCGCCGCCTCGCTCATCCGGATCTACGAAGTCCAGTTCGTCCACGGCCTGTTGCAGACCGAGGCCTACGCCCACGCCGTCGTCAAGCGCGGCATGCCCGGAGCCACCGCCGCCGAGATCGACCGCCGCGTCGCGCTGCGCCTGGAGCGGCAGAAGGTCCTCGTCTCCGAGAACGCGCCGGTCTTCCACGCCGTCCTCGACGAGGCCGCGCTGCGCCGTCCGTACGGCGACCGCGACGTCATGCGGGGCCAGCTGGAGCACCTCATCGAGGTCTCCCAGCGCCCCAACGTGCAGCTCCAGGTGATGCCCTTCTCCTTCGGCGGCCACGCGGGCGAAAGCGGAGCCTTCACCTTGCTGCGTTTCCCCGAGTCGGACCTCCAGGACATCGTCTATCTGGAACAGCTCACCAGTGCCCTCTACCTGGACAAGGACGAGGAAGTGGGGCAGTACAGCCGGGCGATGGAGCGACTCCAGACCGACTGCCCGGACGCGGACCGGACCCGGGATCTTCTTCGTGGCCTGCTCCAACTGTCTTGATTCGCACGTAGTATGACGTCTGATCAGTGCTTGAGGACCGATCGGTCTCCGGTGCAGCGCACGGGTGCGCGCTCGCAGTAAGGGATGGCATGTCCATATTCAGCGATCTCGCTCACCAGTACATCGACGGTGAATGGCTGGCCGGCAACGGTTCGTGGGACATCATCGACGTCAACCCGTACGACGGGGAGAAGCTCGCCGCCATCACCGTGGCCACCGTCGAGCAGGTGGACCAGGCCTACCGCGGAGCCGAGCGCGCACAGCGGGAATGGGCCGCCACCAGCCCGTACAGCAGACGCGCGGTCCTGGAGCGCGCCCTGCGGATCACCGAGGAGCGCGAGAAGGAGATCATCGAGGCGATGATCGACGAGCTCGGCGGGACCCGTCCCAAGGCCGAGTACGAGGTCTACCTCGCCCAGGAGTTCCTGCGCGAGGCGATCCAGCTGGCCGTCCGCCCCGAGGGCCGCATCCTGGTCTCGCCGGTCGAGGGCAAGGAGAACCGGGTCCAGCGCCTCCCGGTCGGCGTGATCACCGTGATCAGCCCGTTCAACTTCCCCTTCCTGGTCACCCTGAAGTCGGTCGCCCCGGCGCTGGCGCTGGGCAACGCGGTGGTGATCAAGCCCAACCAGAACGCACCCGTGGTCGGCGGCGGGGTCATCGCCAAGATCTTCGAGGACGCGGGACTGCCGGCCGGCCTGCTCAACGTCCTGGTCACCGACATAGCCGAGATAGGCGACGCGCTCCTGACTCACCCCGTCCCCAAGGTCATCTCCTTCGCGGGCTCGGACCGGGTCGGCCGGCACGTCGGGGCGGTCGCCGCCCGCCACTTCAAGCGCACGGTCCTGGAGCTCAGCGGCAACAGCGCGCTCGTCGTCCTCGACGACGCCGACCTCGACTACGCGGTGGACGCGGCCGTCTTCAGCCGCTTCGTCTACCAGGGCCAGGTCTGTATGGCCGCCAACCGGATCCTGGTCGACGCCTCCGTCGCCGAGGAGTTCACCGAGAAGTTCGTCGCCCGCGTGCGGACGCTGAAGACGGGCGACCCGCACGAGGCCGACACCCACATCGGCCCGCTGATCAACTCCTTCCAGGCCGACGCCCTGACCGCACTGGTGGACCAAGCCGTGGAATCCGGCGCGCACGCACTCGTACGGGGGGCTACGCGCGGCAACCTCGTCGAGCCGACCGTCCTGACCGGTCTGCCCGAGGACTCCCCGCTGCTGGGCCAGGAGATCTTCGGCCCGGTGGCGCTGCTGGTGGTCTTCGACGGCGAGGACGAGGCCGTACGGCTGACCAACGCGACCCCGTACGGGCTCAGCGGCGCCGTGCACACCCGGGACGTGGAGCGAGGCGTCCGCTTCGCGCAGCGGATCGAGACGGGGATGATCCACGTCAACGACTCCACCATCGGGGACGAGCCGCTGGCCGCCTTCGGCGGCGAGAAGGCCTCGGGCCTGGGCCGCCTCAACGGCGAGGCCACCATCGAGGCCTTCACCACGCAGAAGTGGATCTCCGTCCAGCACGGCCGGACGCGCTTCCCGTTCTAGTCGCCGGTCGCTTCAGGGGGTGGCCTGTCGGTCAGGCCGGGTTCGCGGCGGCTGGTGCCGCGCCTCGCCGCGTTCTCGTCGGTCGCCGACGTCCCCCGGCTACCGCTGGGAGGTGCCCCCACCGCGTCGACTCCCTCCTCGGCCTTGCGATCCACGGCACCAGCCGCTGCTCCCTGGTCCGGCCTGACCGACGGGCCACCCCCTAGACTCGGCCGGGCGTACGCGGCGCCGCCCGGGGGAGAGCAAGTTGAGCAACATACCCGAGACCGGCCGGACCCCTCGGGTCCAGAACCGGCTCGTCGTCATCCAGATCGTGGTCTTCTCGCTCCTGCTCACGCTGGGCGGGCGCCTCTGGTACCTCCAGATACGCAATGGCCAGGAGTACACCGACGAGGCGAAGAACAACCACGTCCAGCGCGTGGTCCAGCCCGCCGTCCGCGGCTCGATCCTCGACTCGCGCGGGGTCCCGCTCGCCGACAGCCAGACCCACCTCGTGGTCTCCGCCAGCCGCACCGAGCTGCTCGCGATGAAGGACAAGGGCAAGGACGTCCTCACGCGCCTCGCCGGCGTCCTCGGCATGGACCCGAAGGAAGTCACCGACAAGGTCCGGCTCTGCGACGCCAAGACCAAGCAGCCCTGCTGGAACGGCTCCCCGTACCAGCCGATCCCGGTCAGCGCCGAGGCCACCACCGAGCAGGCGCTGCAGATCCACGAGCACGCCGAGGACTTCCCCGGCATCACCGCCGAGCCCACCGCCATGCGCCGCTACGCCGGGCCGGACGGGGCCAACACCTCCCAGGTGCTCGGCTACCTCTCGCCGGTCACGGACGAGGAGATCGCCAAGGCGAAGAACTCCGACTCCCCCTACCTGCGCTCCGACCAGGTCGGCCGCTCCGGCCTGGAGCGCACGTACGACAAGGAGCTGCGCGGCAAGGCGGGCATCACCCGCTACGAGGTGGACAACCTCGGCCGGGTCACGGGCCAGGGCCAGACCGACAAGGCGCTGCCCGGCTCGAACATCGTGACCTCGATCGACTCCCGCGTGCAGGCGGTCGCCGAGCGCGAGCTGAACAACGCGATGATCGAGGCCCGCAAGACGTACGACAAGAACACCCGCCGGAACTACGAGGCGGACGCGGGCGCCGTCGTCGTCATGGAGACCAAGACCGGCCGCGTCGTCGCGATGGCCTCGAACCCGACCTACGACCCGAACGCCTGGGTCGGCGGCATCTCCGCCAAGGACTACGCCGCGCTCACCGACAAGGAGTCGAACTACCCGTTGCTGAACCGGGCGATCCAGGCCCAGGCGGCCCCGGGCTCGATCTTCAAGGTGGTCTCCTCGACCGCCGCGGTCAACGCCGGGTACCCGTTCAACAACCGCTACCCCTGCCCCAGCTCGTACTCGGTGGGCAGCCAGACCTTCACGAACTTCGAGTCGCAGGGCCACGGCGACATCACCATCGGCCGGGCCCTGGAGGTCTCCTGCGACACCGTCTACTACTCCATCGCGGACCAGGAGTGGAAGAAGGACGGCGGCATCAACCCGAAGAAGACGCCGAACGACTGGTTCTTCAAGACCGCCCACGAATTCGGGCTGGGCAAGCCCACCGGCATCGACCTGCCGAACGAGGTGAGCGGCCGGATCCCCGACCGCAAGTGGAAGCAGGACTTCTTCGAGGCGAACAAGGCGGCCTGGTGCCGGGACGGAAAGAAGAACGGCACCTTCGCCGAGAAGATCGCCTACGAGAACTGCCGCCAGGGCAACCAGATGCGTGAGGGCGACGCCATCAACTACTCGATCGGCCAGGGCGACACGCTCGTCACGCCGATCCAGATGGCCTCCGTGTACGCGGCCATCGCCAACGGCGGCACGCTCCACGAGCCCAGCATCGGCAAGGCAGTGGTGAGCGCCGACGGCACGTCCGTCCGGGAGATCGCGCCGAAGGTGCAGGGCAAGCTGCCGATGGACGAGAAGACCCGCGACGACATCGACGAGGCCCTCGCCGGTGTGGCCACCAACGGCAGCGCCGCCTGGCGCTTCGGCGGCTGGCCGCAGAAGCAGATCCCGATGCACGCCAAGACGGGCACCGCCGAGGTCCAGGGCAAGCAGACCACCTCGTGGTTCGCCTCGTACACCGACGACTACGCGATCGTCATGACGATCTCCCAGGGCGGCACCGGCTCCGGCGCGTCGGGGCCGGCCGTCCGCAAGATCTACGAGTCGATGTACGGGCTCGACCCGACGGGCAAGCAGGACCTCTCCAAGGCCCTGCTGCCGCAGCCCGCCTCCGCCCTCCCCGCTCTCCGCCCGGACGGGGAGGACGCGCCCAACTGAGTCCCATTTAGGACGGGTCCTGACCTCAATGCTCCGTAGCGTGGTTCTTGTCAGAAGGCAGCGGTACCCAGCGGAAGTAGGCGATCGGCAATGGCTCAGGTTTCCATGGAGGTCCTCGGTGACGAGCGCGGCACGCTCCTCTCCTTCGTCGAGTCCCAGCGGACGGCGCTCCGCGAGTCCCTGCTGGGGCTGACCGAGGAGCAGGCCGCGAGCCGCCCCAGCGCCAGCGAGCTGTCCCTGTCGGGCCTGGTCAAGCATGCCGCCGAGGTCGAGCTGAACTGGCTGCGGATGGCGCAGCAGAAGCCGAACGAGCGGTACCAGGGGGAGCGGAACTGGGAGGACGGCTTCCGGCTGATCGAGGGCGAGAGCATCCCGTCCGTCCTGGCCTTCTGGGAGGACGTGGCGCGGCAGACGGCGGACTTCATCACCGGGGTCCCGAGCCTGGACCAGGTCTTCCCGCTCCCGCCGGCGCCCTGGTTCCCGAAGGACGCCAAGGTCTCGATGCGCTGGATGCTCCTGCACCTGGTGGAGGAGTTCGCCCGGCACGCGGGCCACGCGGACATCGTCCGCGAATCCATCGACGGCACCAAGGCCATGGGCTAGACGCGGGCTAGACGGCCCGTAGCCCGGGGCTTGCACCTCACGTGGCGTGAGGACCCACAGTGAAGGGCGTACCCAACCGAGAGGAGCGGAAGCGATGGGCTACTCCGTGGGCCAGGTCGCCGGATTCGCCGGAGTCACGGTGCGCACCCTGCACCACTACGACGAGATCGGTCTGCTCTCCCCGAGCGACCGCAGCCACGCAGGTCACCGGCGGTACGACGACGCCGACCTGGACCGGCTGCAGCGGATCCTGTTCTACCGGGAGCTCGGCTTCCCCCTCGACGAGGTCGCGGTCCTGCTGGACGACCCGGAATCGGATCCGCAGGAGCATCTGCGCCGGCAGCATGCCCTGCTGACCGACCGGATCGCCCGGCTCCAGCAGATGGCCAAGGCCGTTGAGAACGCCATGGAGGCGAAGAAGATGGGCATCAACCTCACGCCCGAGGAGAGGTTCGAGGTCTTCGGGGACAAGGACCCCGAGCAGTACGCGGAGGAGGCGGAGCGTCGCTGGGGCGGCACCGAGGCCTACGCGGAGTCGCAGCGGCGGGCCGCCTCGTACACCAAGGACGACTGGATGCGGATCCAGGAGGAGGGCGCCGACTGGGGCGTCCGCTACGCGGCGCTGATGGAGGCCGGCGAGCCCGCCGACGGCGAGCGCGCGATGGACCTGGCCGAGGAGCACCGGCGGCACATCTCCACCTGGTACTACGACTGCCCGTACGAGATGCACACGTGCCTCGGTGAGATGTACGTGGCGGACGAGCGGTTCACGGCGTTCTACGACACGATGCGGCCCGGCCTCGCCGCGCACCTGCGGGACGCGATCATGGCCAACGCGGTGCGCAAGGCGTAGCCGAATCGTCACTCATGCGACCCCCTCCCGGCTCTGGAACCGGGTGGGGGTCGTGTGCGTTGATAATTGAGACCGCCCGCTCCGCAGCATGCCCCCCGATCCAGGAGAGTCCGGAAACCGTGTACACGCTTGCGCTCGGCCCTGAGTGGCTGTCCCCGGACTATCTGATTTCGCATTTCGGACTGGTCGGCATCCTGGTCATCGTCTTCGCGGAATCGGGACTCTTCGCGTTCCTGCCCGGCGACTCGCTGCTGTTCACGGCAGGTCTGCTGGTCGCCAACGGCGAGTACATCAAGCAGCCGCTGTGGCTGGTCTGCACCCTCATCGTGGCCGCCGCGATCATCGGTGACCAGGTCGGCTACCTGATCGGCAAGTTCTTCGGCCCGAAGCTCTTCAACCGGCCGAAGTCGAAGGTCTTCAAGCGGGAGAACCTCGACAAGGCGCACGAGTTCATGGCCAAGCACGGCCCGAAGGCCATCGTGCTCGCCCGCTTCGTGCCGATCATCCGCACCTTCGCGCCGATGGTCGCGGGCGCCGGCTCGATGAAGTACCGCACCTTCCTGACGTACAACGTCATCGGCGGCATCGGCTGGGGCGCGGGCATCACGATCGCGGGCTACTGGCTCGGCCAGATCGACCTCATCAAGACCAACATCGAGGCGATCCTGGTCCTGATCGTCCTCATCTCGCTCATCCCGGTGATCTTCGAGGTCCTCAAGGCCCGCAAGGAGAAGGCGAACGCCGCCGCCGAGCCCTTCGAGGCCGACGGCTCCCAGGCCCAGGGCCAGCGCCGCCGCCACGCGAAGCGCTGAGGCCCGCCTGTCGGCCCGTACGGCCCGAACGGCACACGAACGCCCCGGAGGCCCCGCAAGGGCCTCCGGGGCGTTCTCGTGCCCCTCAGAAGCCGCGGGTCCGCTTCGCCGCGCGGCGCTTGGCGGCGCTGGCCGCCCCCGGGATGCGCATGAACAGCCGCGAGGTCTCCGACCCCAGGTTGACCCCGATCGCGATGGCGAGGGCGATGGCCGCGGCGTTCACCAGTGAGCCGAGGCCCTCGTTCAGCCGGTCCTCGGCGATCAGCAGCAGCCCGTAGTACGTCGCCGAGCCGGGCAGCAGCGGCCCGATGGCCGCGGTCGTGTACGGCAGGGCGGAGGCGAAGCGGTAGCGGGAGAAGAGCTGCCCGAACAGGCCCACCAGCCCGGCGGCGATGGCGGTGGAGGGCACGGGCGGGATGCCGCCCGCGTAGTGCAGGGCTCCGAAGGTCACCCAGGCGACCCCGCCGTTCAGGGTCACGATCCACACGGTGGAGCGCTCCTGCTGGAGCAGGATCGCGAAGGTGAAGACCAGCACCATCGAGGCCGCGATCTGCAGCGGCGGCCGCTGCTGGATCTGCAGGACCTCCTCCGGCCGCGGGGAGGCGTCGAACTGCAGGCCGAGGTACAGCACGACCAGCACGCCCATGATGATGCCGATGAAGAGGTACATGACCTCCAGCAGCCGGGCGGAGGCGGTGATGTAGAAGCCGGTCAGGCCGTCCTGCACCGCCGCGACCAGGGCCCGCCCGGGCAGCAGGGCGAAGAGCCCGCCGGTGATCACGGCGGAGGCCTTGACGTCGATCCCCGTCATGTTCAGCGCCACCCCGATCGCGGCGGGCGGCATCGCGGCGACCACGAACTGGTAGAACTCCGGCAGCCCGCGCCCGGCGCACAGCCACGCCAGCCGGTCGCCGAGCACCGCCCCGAGCACCGCCGCGAAGAACACCAGGACCCCGCCGCCGACCAGGGTGGAGGCCGCCCCGGCGAGCAGCCCGGCGGCGGAGGTGAGCATCCAGCCGGGGTACGGGTGGCGGTTGCGGCGGATCTCGGCGAGGCGCCGGTAGGCCTCCTCCAGCGAGACGTCGATCTCGTGGGCGCTGATGTCGTCCACCAGCCGGTAGACGGCCGAGAGCCGGTTGTAGTCGGTGCCGCGCCGGCGCACGGTCCGGTTCGCCGAGACCGGGTGGTCCACCAGCGAGGGCTGGTGGGTGATCGACAGCAGGGTGAAGGTGACGGTCGGCTCGCAGCGGTCCAGCCCGTAGGAGCGGGTCACCGCGAACATGGCGGCCTCCACGTCCTCGGCGCCCTCGCCGCCCGCGAGCAGCAGCTCGCCGATGCGCAGGGTCAGGTCGAGCACGCGGCCCACGGAGGGCCCGGCCTCGGTCTGCCGCTGCACCAGGTCGGGGACCGGCCGTACGTCGACCGGCATGCGCAGCATGGTGCGCATCCGGTCCTGCCAGGGGGACTCCGTCAGGCTGGGGACGGGGAACCCCTGGCCGGGGGTGTAGGCGGGCGGGGAGTGCGCGGCGCTGTAGGTGGCCGGGGTGGCGAAGGCCGATCCCCCGGGCTCGGGGTGCACCGTCCCGGTGCCCGGCGGAAGGGCGAATTCCGAGGTGGGCTGATCCTCCTCGGGCGCCTCCGGCTCCATCCCGGGCGGCGGAGTGAAGGCGCTCCGCGCCTCGTCGGACTGGGGCTTCCGGTCCTCCACCCCATCGGCTTCCGCCACGCGCCCTCCAGTCCGTGATCACCCGCGCTACCAGTATGCGGAACCGTTTCCTCCCCCGCGTACCCCAGCCCGCCCAGATGCACTCCGGTCCCGGACGCGACAACGGGCGGCACCCCCGGAGGGGTACCGCCCGCAATGTCACAGGGGGCGCGGGGGAGTCCCCCGGCCCGTTACCGCCGAGCGCGAGCTCAGTGGTGGCCGCCCTGGGCCTCGAGGCGCTTGTACGAGGCCTCGATCTCGGCCTCGGCCTCGGCGCGGCCGACCCAGTCCGCACCCTCGACCGACTTGCCCGGCTCCAGGTCCTTGTAGACCTCGAAGAAGTGCTGGATCTCCAGGCGGTCGAACTCGGACACGTGGTGGATGTCGCGCAGGTGCTCGACACGCGGGTCGGAGGCCGGCACGCACAGCAGCTTGTCGTCGCCGCCCGCCTCGTCCGTCATGCGGAACATGCCGATGGCGCGGCACTTGATCAGGCAGCCCGGGAACGTCGGCTCGTCAAGGATGACCAGCGCGTCCAGCGGGTCGCCGTCCTCGCCGAGGGTGTTCTCGACGAAGCCGTAGTCGGCCGGGTAGCTGGTCGAGGTGAAGAGGCGACGGTCCAGACGGATCCGGCCGGTCTCGTGGTCCACCTCGTACTTGTTCCGCGAACCCTTGGGGATCTCGATGGTGACGTCGAACTCCACGTCCTGCTCCTCCATGATCAGCTTCATTGCTTCGAGACTGCATCGCTTCAAATGCACGCGCGTCCGGCCCAGCCGCCCAGCCCTGCCGGGTGGGGTGCCATGCTCGCGGCAAGACGCAGTGGTTAAGTGTCCCTCACGCATATGTGTGATCGCGAAAGGGGCTGGTCCGAGGTGCCATTGGTCAAGACGTGGCAGCTCATCGCGGGCTCGGCCGTCGCCGGCCTCGCCCTGTCGGTGGCAGTGGTGACCGCCGCCGGTCCATGGGACTCCGGCCAGCGTAAGGCCGAGCGGGACAAGGCTGCCTCCTGGAGCGTTACGGGTGGCGCAGATCACGGTCCCGAGTCCCAGCCGCAGGCCGCCCCCAGCGCCCCCGGCGTGCTCGGCGCGATCGGCCCCGGCGCCCCGCGCAAGGAGGCGGCGGCCGCATCCGAAGGCCTCGCCGCCGTGCTGCGGCCGCTCCTCGCCGACCCCGCCCTCGGCACCGTCCGTACCGCCTCGGTCATCGACACCGCCACCGGGCAGGTGCTGTACGAGTCCGGGGCGCGGGACGCGATGACCCCCGCCTCCACGATCAAGATCGCCACGGCCGCGGCGGCCCTGGCCGCCCTCGGGCCCGAGCACCGGATCCGGACCACTGTCGTGCCCGGCGCCACACCCGGGCAGATCCTCCTCGTCGGCGGCGGCGACCCCTCCCTCACGGCCAAGAAGAAGAGCCCCGCCGGATCCGGCGGCAGCCTCGTCGCCCTCGCCGGCGACACGGCCCAGGCCCTCAAGGCCGCCGGCACCGACACCGTGAGCGTGGGCTACGACGACAGCCTCTACACCGGCCCCGCCCGCCACCCGATCGGCGAGAACCCCAACATCGCGCCCGTCACCGCCCTCGCCGCCGACGAGGGCCGGCCCGACGATTCCACCTCCGGGCCCGTGGACCGCACCGCAGACCCCGCCAAGGACGCCGCCCGTTCCTTCGCGGCCCTGCTGACCGAGCGCGGCATCAAGGTCACCGGGCAGCCGGCCCGGGCCGAGGCCGCGGACGGCGCCCAGCCGCTCGCCGCCACCCTCTCCACCCCGCTGGGCGGCCTCGTCGAGCGGATGCTGACCAACAGCGACAACGACATCGCCGAGGCCCTGGCCCGGCAGACCGCCCTCGCCTCGGGCCAGCCCGCGAGCTTCGAAGGCGCCGAGAAGGCCGTCACCGCCCGCCTCGCCGCCCTCGGCGTCGACGTGTCCGGCTCCCGCTTCGCCGACGGCAGCGGCCTGGGCCGGTCCGACAAGGTCAGCGCCGGCCTGCTGACCGGGCTGCTCGCCAAGGCCGCGGACCCCGAGCGCCCGGAGCTGCGCCCGGTCCTCACCGGACTGCCCGTCGCCGGGTTCACCGGGACCCTGCGCAGCCGCAACGCCGGCAGCTCCCCGGCCGCCGGCCTGCTCCGCGCCAAGACCGGCACCCTGACCGGCGTGAACTCCCTCGCGGGCACCGTCGTCGACCCGTCCGGCCGACTCCTCGCCTTCGCCTTCCTGACCGCGAACAGTGCCGACGGCCCGGCCGCCGAGAAGAGCCTCGACAAGCTGGCCGCGGCGGTGGCAGGCACTCCGTAGGGGGTCCGCGGAAGGGCTGGTCCACGTACGGTTGACGCATGACGAGCATCAGTGGTGCGGAGATGGTCGACTGGAACCTCGCGGTGGCGACCGCGACCCGGCTGGTGCGGCCCGGCCCGGAGGTCAGCCGGGACGAGGCCCGGGCCGTCGTCGCGGAACTGCGCGGGCACGCCAGGACCTCGGAACGGCACGTGCGCGAGTTCACGCGGATGATCCAGGACGGGACGCCCGTCAACGACACCCCGGTCCTGGTCGTCGACCGGGCCGGCTGGATCAAGGCCAACGTGGCCGGCTTCCGCGAACTGCTCCAGCCGCTCCTCGGCAAGATGCAGGACCGCCGTGACGGCACTCCCGGCGGGGCCGTGTTCGGCGCGGTCGGCGGCAAGGTCACCGGCGTCGAGCTGGGCATGCTGCTCAGCTTCCTGGCCTCCCGGGTCCTCGGCCAGTACGAGACCTTCGCGCCGGTCTCCCGCGACCTGCCCGGCTCCACCGCGCAGGGCGGCCGGCTGCTGCTCGTCGCCCCCAACATCGTGCACGTCGAGCGCGAGCTGGAGGTGAACCCGCACGACTTCCGGCTGTGGGTCTGCCTGCACGAGGAGACGCACCGTACCCAGTTCACGGCCGTCCCGTGGCTCCGCGACCACCTCGAAGGCGAAATCCAGACGTTCCTCGGCGCCACCGAACTGGACCCGGTGACCGTCCTGGAGCGCCTGCGCGACGCCGCCCAGTCCTTGGCGGGCGCCCGCCCCGACGCGGAGCGCGGCGACGAGGGCCGCTCCCTCGTCGAACTCGTGCAGACCCCCGAGCAGCGGGAGGTGCTCGGCCGCCTCACCGCCGCCATGTCCCTGCTGGAGGGCCACGCCGACTTCGTCATGGACGGGGTCGGCCCCCAGGTGGTGCCCTCGGTCGCCGAGATCCGGGAGAAGTTCCAGCAGCGCCGGGCCAGCGGGGCGGGCCGCCTCGACGCCGCCCTGCGCAAGCTGCTCGGCCTCGACGCCAAGCTGCGCCAGTACCGCGACGGTGAGCGCTTCGTGCGCGCCGTCGTCGGCCAGGTCGGCATGGACGGCTTCAACCGCGTCTGGACCTCTCCGAACACACTGCCGACCAAGGCGGAGATCGCCCAGCCGGCGGACTGGGTGGCCAGGGTCCACCGCAAGGGGAGCGAAGAGAGCGAAAAGGCGTGACGCAGGGGGCGTAAACATGTCTCACTGGGGGAAGCAGCATCACCCGTCCGAGGGACCGTGGGCCGTGGAAGGGCGTGCGATGCTCGGGGAACGGCTCGCTTCTGTCACCATCGACGCACTCTGAGTGACATTCCCCGTCTTGCGGGGCAACCGGGCAGCACCCCCAAGCCTCCGAGGCATCCGAACACCATCGAAGGGCACCGGACATGGGTCCCCATCCTGCGGTCGCGGCGATACGCCTGGCGGTCCGCCGCGTACTCCACGACGTCCTCACCGACCTCACCGACAGTTCCGCCGACACCCGCGGGGGAGCGCCCCTGCCACTCGTCCTCGTCGCCTGCTCCGGCGGCGCCGACTCCATGGCCCTCGCCTCGGCCCTCGCCTTCGAGGCCCCCAAGCTCGGCATCCGGGCCGGCGGCATCACCGTCGACCACGGGCTCCAGGCCGGCTCCGACCTGCGCGCCGCAGAGGTCGTCACCCGCATGACCGCCCTCGGCCTCGACCCGGTGGAGTCCGCCGCCGTGCGCGTCGGCCGCGAGGGCGGACCCGAGGCCGCCGCCCGCGACGCCCGCTACGGGGCCCTGGACGAGGCCGCCGACCGGCTGGGCGCTGCCGCCGTGCTGCTCGGCCACACCCGGGACGATCAAGCCGAAACCGTCCTGCTGGGCCTCGCCCGCGGTTCCGGCATCCGCTCGCTCTCCGGCATGGCAGAGGTGTCCGGCGGTCCCGGCCGCAGCCACCGCTACCGCCGCCCCTTCCTCCAGATCGACCGGCAGACCGCCCGTAAGGCCTGCATGGTCCAGTCGCTCCCCGTCTGGGACGACCCGCACAACATCGACCCCGCCTACACCCGCTCCCGCCTGCGCCACGAGGGACTGCCCGCCCTGGAGAAGGCGCTGGGCAAGGGGGTCGTCGAGGCGCTCGCCCGCACCGCCCAGCTCTCCCGCGACGACGCCGACGCCCTGGACGCCTGGGCCGCGGAGGCGGAGACCGGCGTACGGGACGAGGACGGCCGCCTGGAGTGCGCGAAGCTGTACGCCCTGCCCCCGGCCGTCCGCCGCCGGGTGCTGCGCAGGGCCGTGGTCGCCGCCGGTTCCCCCTCGGGCTCGCTCTTCGCCCGCCACATCGAGGAAGTGGACCGCCTCATCACCGGGTGGCGCGGTCAGGGCGCCATCAACCTGCCCGGCCGGGTCGAGGCCCAGCGGCAGGGTGGCAGACTGGTCATCCGGCAGGGCTGATTGGTGCTGAAACACGGCTGAGTCCTCCGGGGACACCCCCGGAGCCCCGGTCGACAACGAAAGTGATGCGGGTGGACGAGAAGGACATGGGCGGCGACCTCCAGTCGGTGCTCATCACCAAGGAAGAGATCGACGCGAAGCTGGCCGAGCTGGCCGCGAAGATCGACGCGGAGTACGCGGGCAAGGACCTGCTCATCGTCGGCGTCCTCAAGGGCGCGGTGATGGTGATGGCGGACCTGGCGCGCGCCTTGTCCACCCCCCTCACCATGGACTGGATGGCGGTGTCCTCGTACGGCGCCGGGACCCAGTCCTCCGGCGTGGTGCGGATCCTCAAGGACCTGGACACCGACATCAAGGACAAGCACGTCCTGATCGTCGAGGACATCATCGACTCCGGTCTGACGCTGTCCTGGCTGCTGTCGAACCTCGGCTCGCGCCAGCCGGCCTCCCTCGAGGTCGTCACGCTGCTGCGCAAGCCCGAGGCCGCGAAGGTCGCGATCGACGTGAAGTGGGTCGGCTTCGACATCCCGAACGAGTTCGTCGTGGGCTACGGCCTCGACTACGCGGAGAAGTACCGCAACCTGCCGTTCGTCGGCACGCTCGCCCCGCACGTCTACGGCGGCTGATCCCGCTCACGCTCCTGTCCCCGTCCCCGGGGCGCCTCGGCGGGCTCCGGGGAACCTGGGGGCGATTCCCGCCGTTGGAGCAGGGGAAAGCGGGTCTGTCAGCCGTCCCACGGGGCCGCGGGTGACAATACAGGGGTACATTCCGAAGAACAGTCTTTACTCAGAGCAGCATTTACCTACGGGCAGGAGGGACGGGGTGCCTGGCGCCCCGTATGGATGGACGTGAAGCGATACTTCCGTGGGCCGGTCATGTGGATCGTGCTGGCCGTCCTCGCCGTGGTCGTGTTGATGAATGTCGTCGGCTCCGGCGGCGGCTACAAGTCGGTGGACACCAGCGAGGTCATCAAGGCGATCAACAGTGGCCAGGTGGAGACAGCCAAGCTGACCACCGGCGACAGCCAGATGATCAAGATCGAGCTCAAGAAGGACCAGAAGCTCGGCAAGCACGACGGCACCAAGTTCCAGGCCAACTACATCGGGGATCAGGGCGTACAGCTCGCCCAGAACCTCCAGACCAAGTACGAAGCCGGTCAGATCCCGGACGGCTACTCCGTCACTCCGGACAAGACCAGCCCGTTCCTGAGCGTGCTGCTCTCGCTCCTGCCCTTCGTCCTCATCGTCGTGGTCTTCCTGTTCCTGATGAACCAGATGCAGGGCGGCGGCTCCCGGGTCATGAACTTCGGGAAGTCCAAGGCCAAGCTCATCACCAAGGACACCCCGAAGACGACGTTCGCCGATGTCGCGGGCGCGGACGAGGCCGTCGAGGAACTCCACGAGATCAAGGAGTTCCTCCAGGAGCCGGCGAAGTTCCAGGCCGTCGGCGCCAAGATCCCCAAGGGCGTGCTGCTGTACGGCCCGCCCGGCACCGGTAAGACCCTGCTGGCGCGCGCCGTCGCAGGCGAGGCCGGTGTCCCCTTCTACTCGATCTCCGGTTCCGACTTCGTCGAGATGTTCGTCGGTGTCGGTGCCTCGCGTGTCCGCGACCTGTTCGAGCAGGCCAAGGCCAACGCCCCGGCGATCGTCTTCGTCGACGAGATCGACGCAGTCGGCCGGCACCGCGGTGCGGGCCTCGGCGGCGGTCACGACGAGCGCGAGCAGACCCTCAACCAGCTGCTGGTCGAGATGGACGGCTTCGACGTGAAGGGCGGGGTCATCCTGATCGCCGCCACGAACCGTCCGGACATCCTCGACCCGGCGCTCCTGCGCCCGGGCCGATTCGACCGGCAGATCGCGGTCGACCGTCCCGACATGCAGGGCCGGCTGGAGATCCTCAAGGTCCACCAGAAGGGCAAGCCGGTCGCTCCGGACGTCGACCTGGGCGCGGTCGCCCGTCGTACGCCCGGCTTCACCGGTGCCGATCTCTCCAACGTCCTGAACGAGGCGGCGCTGCTGACCGCCCGTACGGACAAGAAGCTGATCGACAACCACTCGCTGGACGAGGCGATCGACCGCGTCGTGGCGGGCCCGCAGAAGCGGACCCGGATCATGTCGGACCGGGAAAAGAAGATCACCGCGTACCACGAGGGCGGACACGCCCTGGTCGCGGCGGCCTCCCCGAACTCCGACCCGGTCCACAAGATCACGATCCTGTCCCGAGGCCGGGCACTGGGCTACACCATGGTCCTGCCCGACGAGGACAAGTACTCGACCACGCGCAACGAGATGCTCGACCAGCTGGCGTACATGCTGGGCGGGCGCGCGGCCGAGGAGCTGGTCTTCCACGACCCGACCACGGGCGCGGCGAACGACATCGAGAAGGCCACCGCCACGGCGCGGGCCATGGTCACGCAGTACGGCATGACCGAGCGTCTCGGTGCGATCAAGTTCGGCGGCGACAACACCGAGCCGTTCCTGGGCCGCGAGATGTCGCACCCCCGGGACTACTCGGAAGAGGTCGCGGCGCTGGTCGACGAAGAGGTCAAGAAGCTCATCGAGACCGCGCACAACGAGGCCTGGGAGATCCTCGTCGAGAACCGCGACGTTCTCGACAACCTGGTCCTCGCCCTGCTGGAGAAGGAAACGCTGAACAAGGAGCAGATCGCCGAGATCTTCTCCACGATCGTGAAGCGCCCGGCCCGCCCCGCGTGGACCGGCTCCTCCCGCCGCACCCCCTCCACCCGTCCGCCGGTGCTCTCTCCCAAGGAGCTCCAGCTGACGAACTCGGCGAACGGCACCTCGGCGGCGACCGCCGTCACGCCGGTCTCCACGGAGAAGGGCATCGAGGTGGCCCCTGAGGACCGCCCGGAGGCCTGATCCACCCGGAATGGAAGCCGCGCCCCCCAGGTTCTAGCCTGGGGGGCGCGGCACTTTTACAGGAACGAGGAAGCGATGACGGACCCAGTGACCCTGACCGGCGGCGAGGGCACGATCGGCGTGTTCGACGAGAAGCGCGCCGAGGCGGCGGTCCGTGAACTCCTGATCGCGGTCGGCGAGGACCCGGACCGCGAGGGCCTTCTGGAGACCCCGGCGCGCGTGGCGCGGGCGTACCGGGAGATCCTGGCCGGTCTGTGGCAGAAGCCCGAGGACGTGCTGACCACAGTGTTCGACCTGGGACACGACGAGCTGGTCCTCGTGAAGGAGATCGAAATCGTATCTCTGTGTGAACATCACCTGCTGCCGTTCCACGGTGTCGCCCACGTCGGCTACATCCCGGCGGAGAACGGCAAGATCACCGGCCTGTCGAAGCTGGCCCGCCTCGTGGACGTCTACGCTCGCCGCCCGCAGGTGCAGGAACGTCTTACTACGCAGATAGCGGACTCCCTGATGGAGATCCTCGACGCGCGCGGTGCCATCGTGGTGATCGAAGCCGAGCACATGTGCATGTCGGTCCGCGGCATCCGCAAGCCGGGTGCCAAGACCACCACGTCCGCGGTCCGCGGCCAGCTCCGCGCCACGGCCACCCGAGCTGAGGCCATGAGCCTCATCATGGCGCGCTAGTCGGATTGTCAGTGCTGTCTGCTACGGTCCCCTCCGTGACTTCACGGAGGGGGACCGGTGCTTTGGGGCCTACCGAGTAGGCAGACCGTCAACGCTGTTGGCGGCTCCGGGCCTGCGATGTCCGCCCAGGAGATCACTTCGATTCAGCCGGGAACCAGCTCGGCCGCGTGTCGTTCCGTCCTACCTTGCCGACCTCATGCGGCAGTACGTGGGCGGTGACCCCCACCACATGCGCCAGCGGTTTCCCAGGGTCGTGCTCAGAGACGAGGTGACCTTCGGCGGATTCCTGGACGGCTACGAAGGCGGAGACGGGTGCAGGATCACTCGATGGCCGGCGAGGGTGCCGACAGCTGGCCGCGCGGGACGTTCCAGGCGGAGGAGCGCCCCGTCGAACTCGATGAGTCGGCATGGGTCGAGGTCAGGTCCGTCACGCTGCGCGCACCGAGTGCCAAGCCGTCCACGTTGTACGACTTCGGGCTCACCCCTCACCCTGACTTTCTCGTGAACGGGCATCTGGTCCGCACGCCGTGGGAGACCTAGGCGCGGGCCGGGGACTCGGGGGTGTGGTCGTCGTCCTCGGGGAGCTTGAGGACGTGCTCCAGGAAGAGGGCGGCGGCGATGACCGCCGCGCCCGCCAGGACCGAGAAGCCTGCGTACCAGGCCTGGTCGCGGCGGGCGGGGACGTCGAGGGAGTCGGTCAGCAGGAAGACGCCGACACCGCCGTACGCGCCGGCCACCAGGGCCGCCACCAGTGCGCTGGCCTGGCCGAAGACGACCGCGCGGGCCGCCATCAGAGGCTCCACGCCCTTGGCCCCCGGCCGTCGCTCGCGCTGCGCCTTGAGGCGGGAGCGCATCGACAGGGCCGTCGCCAGCAGCACCGCGGCGATGACGCCCAGGACGATCGGCGCGGCCAGCGGAACGCCCGGCAGCGTGCCGTACGCGTTCCAGAGCCGGGCACCCGCCCAGGACAGGACCCCGGCGACGACGAAGATCCCCGCCAGGACCGCAGGCCTCAGTTGCTTCACGTGCCCGTTCCCCGCTTTCCGCGCCGGTGCCGTCAGGCAGTCCACAGCGTAACGACTACTCCGGGAGGCGGAGTTCCAGATCCGGGCGCGGCGTCACTCCGGAGAGGCCGATTCCGGCCAGGAGCGCGCCGACGGCGCCGTGGCCCGGGAGCTGCGCCTCCGCGTCGATGTCGTTCCAGGGGGCGAGCACGAAGGCGCGCTGGTGGGCGCGCGGGTGCGGCAGGGTGAGGACGGGGTCCTCGGAGATCACCTCGGCGTACGAGATGATGTCGACGTCGATCGTGCGCGGGCCCCAGCGCTCCTCGCGGACGCGGTCGAAGGCCTCCTCGATGGCCTGACCCCGCTCCAGGAGCGAGGACGGCGGCAGCGTGGTCCGCACCTTGACGACCGCGTTGAAGTACGCGGGCTGCGAGCCGGGCTCGACGCCCCACGGCTCGGTCTCGTACACGGGGGAGACGGCCTTGACCCGCATGCCCGGGGTGTCGCCGAGCGCGTCGATGGCGCCCTGCAGGGTCTCCAGCCGGTTGCCGAGGTTCGCGCCGAGGGCGATGACCGCCCATTTCGGGTTGGACAGGGTGGTGTCCGCCGCGTCGACCGTCTCCACGACGGAGGCGGGTACCGGCTGCACGGTCGGGTCGCTCTGTGTGTTCAGTCCGTTGTTCATGCGCGGCTCCGGGTGATCGTGATGGTCACGTCGTCGAAGGGGACGGTGATGGGCGCGTCCGGCTTGTGGACGACGACCTCCACCTGTGCGACCGCCTCGTGCTTGAGGCACTGCTGGGCGATCCGCTCGGCGAGGGTCTCGATCAGGTCGACGGGCTCTCCCTGCACCACGTCGACGACCTCCTCGGCGACGACCCCGTAGTGCACGGTCTTCGCCAGGTCGTCTCCGGCCGCGGCGGGCCGGGTGTCGAGGTGCAGCACCAGGTCGACGATGAAGGTCTGGCCTTCTTCGCGTTCCCGGGGAAAGACGCCGTGGTGCCCGCGAGCCTTGAGGCCGCGCAGCGCGACACGATCCACGCGAATCACTCCTGCTTTCGTAGGTGCTTCCGGTCCCGGGGCTGCCCGGGGCCATGGGCCTACGCCGAGTGCGGTCGGCGTCGTCCGTCTTCGAATTTACCTGCGAAACTCCCCGGACCCCGCCGGAGGGGTCAGGAGGCGTCCTCCTCCTCGTCCTCGTCGGACTCCGTGAGCACGGGAGAACCGTGGTGGGACCAGAGCCGCCAGCCCTCGGATGTGCGTCGGAACACATTT
Organism: Streptomyces sp. NBC_00190; assembly: GCF_036203305.1. Taxonomy (GTDB): domain Bacteria; phylum Actinomycetota; class Actinomycetes; order Streptomycetales; family Streptomycetaceae; genus Streptomyces. The sequence goes on from NZ_CP108131.1 coordinate 4,459,394, forward strand.
GTGGCGACGACCAGCTGACCGACCAGCGGGCCGAGTTCCCCGCCGTCCTCGGCGGGGCCGCCGCTGAGGATGTTCTCCGTACAGGTCACCAGTGCGGTGTCGCCGATGACGGCGACTTTGGTGTCGGTGAGGAAGAACTGGATGTAGTCCGTGTGGGACATGATCAGCGCGTAGGAGCGCAGCACCTCGCCGCGGCCGGAGAGCACCGGCCAGCCCGGGTGCACGCAGGAGATCTCGTCATCGAGCCAGAGCGCCGACAGTGCGTCGAAGTCCCCCCGCTCCATGGCCTCGTAGAAGGCCGTGTTGACCTCTTCGACCGCTTCGATGTCGGTTCTGCTCACAGGGCTCCTTCTCGGTCGGTGGTCACAGCGCTCCTTCCACGGCGCGGGCCACCCGAACCGCGTCCGCGGTCGCCCGTACCTCGTGGACCCGTACGGCCCAGGCACCGTGGTGGGCGGCGATGGCGGAGACGGCGGCGGTGGCGGCGTCGCGCTCGCGGGCGGGCGGCGGCGCGGCGTCGGCGGCGCCGGCCAGGACCCGGCCGAGGAAGCGCTTGCGCGAGGCGGCGACCAGCAGCGGGAAGCCGAGGGCACGCAGTTCGGGCAGGTGGGCGACGAGGGCCAGGTCGTGTTCGGCGTTCTTCGCGAAGCCGAGGCCCGGGTCGACGAGGAGCCGCTCGGGGGCGATCCCGCCGGCCACGACGGCGTCGATCCGGGTCCGGAGCTCGGAGGTGACCTCGGCGAGTACGTCGTCGTAGACGGCGAGGCTGTTCATGCCGTCGCTGAAGCCGCGCCAGTGCATCACCACGAACGGCACCTCGGCGGCCGCGACGGCCGGGATCATCCCGGGGTCGGCGAGCCCGCCGCTGACGTCGTTGACCAGGACAGCGCCGGCGGCGACGGCCTGCGCGGCGACGCTCGCGCGCATGGTGTCGACGGAGACGGCGACGCCTTCGGAGGCGAGGCCGCGCACGACGGGGACGACCCGGCGCAGCTCTTCCTCCTCGTCGACGCGGGTGGCGCCCGGCCGGGTGGACTCGCCGCCGACGTCGACGAGGTCGGCGCCCTGGACGACGAGGTCGAGGCCGCGCTTGACGGCCGCGGTGGTGTCGAACCAGCGACCGCCGTCGGAGAAGGAGTCCGGGGTGACGTTGACGACGCCCATGACCGCGCAGCGGTCCCACTCGGGCAGACCTGCGACCCGGCCCCTGCCGGTGGCTCCGCGCTTCGTGTTCATAGGTCCAAGGGTAGGGCTGACCTGGATAGGCCAGGGCCCCGGCGCCTGTCGGCTGCCGGGGCCCTGGAAACCGTACGCACCGTACGGACGGCTACGCGGCCTGGACCTCGCGCTCCGCCTGGGCGGGGACCTTGGCGGGGGCGTGGTTGTGGGCGCAGGTGCGGACCGGCTTGGGGCCGCGCCGGCTGGCGAACAGCCGCGGCAGGGCCAGCGTCACGAAGCCCTCGGCCTGCATCACGGCGAAGCCGATGCGGGGAAGGTCGCGGGTGGTGCGGTAGACCATGAAGCGCGGCTCCCAGCGGGGGCGGAACTTCTCGTTGAACTTGTACAGCGACTCGATCTGGAACCAGCGGGACAGGAAGACCAGCAGGCCGCGCCACATCCGCAGCACCGGGCCGGCGCCGATCTTCTCGCCGCGGGCGAGGGCGGCGCGGAACATCGCGAAGTTCAGGGAGACCTTCTCGATGCCCAGGTCGGGCGCCTGCTGCAGGGAGGCGACGATCAGCAGCTCGTTCATGCCGGGGTCGGCGGCGCGGTCGCGGCGCATCATCTCCAGCGACATGCCGTCCTTGCCCCACGGCACGAAGTGCTGGATGGCCTTGAGGTCGCCGAACGGGCTGGTGTCGCCCTCCTCGACGCGGTGCGCGGTGGCGATGAAGCAGTCGCCGTCGCCCTCGTCGCCGACGCGGCCCAGGGCCATGGAGAAGCCGCGCTCGGTGTCGGTGCCGCGCCAGGCCTCGGCCGCCCCGCGGACCTGCTCCAGCTCCTCCTCGGTCAGCTCGCTGACCCGGCGGACCTTGGTGGTGTAGCCGTTGCGCTCGATGCGCTTCACCATCTGGCGGACATTGCGCATGGGTCGGCCGGAGAGGGAGAAGTCTTTGACATCGACAATCGCCTCGTCACCCAGCTCCAGGGCGTCCAGACCCGTCTCGCGGGTCCACACCTCGCCGCCGGTCTCGCTGCAGCCCACGACGGCCGGGGTCCAGGAGTGGGCCTTGGCCTCCTCCATGAACCGCTCGATGGCGCCGGGCCAGGCCTCGACGTCGCCGATGGGGTCGCCGGAGGCGAGCATCACGCCGGACACGACGCGGTAGGTGACGGCGGCCTTGCCGCTGGGGGAGAAGACGACGGCCTTGTCGCGGCGGAGCGCGAAGTGGCCGAGCGAGTCGCGGCCGCCGTGCTTGGCGAGGAGCTCGCGCAGCTTGCCCTCGTCGTCGGCGGTGAGCCGCGCGGCCGGGTGCTCGGGGCGGAAGGCCAGGTACATGGTGGTGAGGGCGGTCAGCATGCCGAGCGCGCCCAGGGAGTACCCGACGGTCCAGGAGACCTGGCCGGCGTAGTCGACGGGCCCCTCGAAGCCGAAGAGCCCGTACACGACGTGCGTGATCTGCTCGTACAGGCTCGGGTTGCCGACGACCCGCCCCGGGTGGACGTTGACGATGACCAGGCCGAGCCCGATGGAACCGGCGCTCATCAGCACGAAGTTCGCGAGCGCCTTCCAGCGGCTGCGCGGGTCGGGCAGCGCCTTGAATTCACCCTGGTGGCGCAGCAGCAGCGCGAAGAGCGCCGCCGCGATGACCACGCCGATGATCGAGTGCCGGTACGCGAACTGCGCCGCGGCGCCGGCCGGCAGCAGTACGACCGCCGACCTCCAGGCCCGGCGCTTGCGGCGCTTGAGGCCGTGCGCGAGCAGCAGGAGCAGTACGCCCGCGCTGATGGCGAGGGCCGCGGCGAAGGGGCCGAACACGGGCAACACCTCGGCCACCGCGTGGATCCGGCTGTGACGGAACCGCGGGAAGACTCCCGCCGCGACGTCCAGAAGGCCGACGATCATGACGGCCGTACCTACCAGGCCGGGCACCGACTCCGGCCGTGGGCCACGGAGGATTCGGCGTACCCCGCTCGGAACCTGTCCCGACTTATCGCCATCTATCCTGCTAGACATCGCTTCCCGTTGCTCCGCGAGAGATCATGTGGCCGAAGGCCGCGACAGCCTCCGGTGTGTGGTGCGTCCATTAGGACGACATCGACGGGGAGCGGGTTCACTCTTCCGCCGGAAATTTCCAGTCCTGCCATCAGAAAGTCGACTGACTGCTCATGGGTCTCACCAGTAACACGGTCCTGGCGCTGGCCATCATCGCCGGTGTGCTGCTCTTCGCAGCCACCATCTGGTTCTGGCCAAAGCTTTCGGGCCGCACCTGGCGCGCGTTCGCCGGCCGGATCGGCCTCCTGCTGGCGACCCAGCTGGCACTCTTCTCGGCTGTGGGGCTCGCGGCCAACAAGTCGTTCCTCTTCTACGGTTCCTGGGCAGACCTGTTCGGCCAGGAGACGTCGATGGGCAAGGTCGTCGACCACTCGATGAGCACCAAGGACATCAAGGTCGTCGACAAGCAGAAGCTGGACGTCCCCGGTGGCGCGAAGCCCCAGGTGGGCGGTCAGATCCTGAAGGTTGCCATAACCGGGCAGAAGTCGAAGATAACGAGCCCCGGCTACGTGTGGCTCCCGCCGGAGTACTTCCAGCCGCAGCACAAGGACCAGAACTTCCCGGCGTCCATCGTGCTGACCGGCTACCCGGGCACCGCGGAGAACCTGATCAAAGGGCTCGACTACCCCATGAAGGCCTTCAGCCTGTCCAAGGCGGGCAAGATGAAGCCGATGATCCTGGTCATGCTGCGTCCCACCGTGGCACCCCCGCGTGACACCGAGTGCGTTGACATACCCGGTGGCCCGCAGACCGAGACCTTCTTCGCGCAGGACCTCCCGCAGGCCATCACGGACACCTTCCGCGTCGGCAAGGACCCCAAGAACATGGGCTTCATCGGGAACTCCACGGGTGGTTACTGCGCCCTGAAGATCGCCGCGCACTACCCGCAGACCTTCGGTGCCGCCGCGGGTCTGTCCGCGTACTACGAGGCCCCCGACGACCCGACCACCGGCGACCTGTTCCACGGGGACGAGAAGCTGAAGAAGCACGCCGACGTCCTGCACAGCATCGAGCACAAGAAGCCGACCGGTACGTCCTTCCTCGTCACCAGCAGCGAGAAGGGCGAGCCGAACCTCGGTGACACCAAGAAGTTCGTCAAGCTGGTCAAGGGCCCGGACCGGGTCTCCTCGATCATCCTCGACAGCGGCGGCCACAACTTCAACACGTGGCGGCGCGAGATCCCGCCGATGCTGGTGTGGATGAGCAACCGCATCCAGGCCTGAGTGCCTTGGCGGCGCCGGTGAAGGGCCCGACTCCGGTCGGGCCCTTTCGCTATGCCTCCTGCAGCTGCGCCCGGCGCAGCGCCCGGTGGACCCCCTCCGGGGTCAGTACGCCGACCAGTTCGCCGGAGGCCGGGTCCGTGACGCCGATCCGGCCCGAGTCCTCCTGGAGCAGGGCGGAGAGCGCCTCGCGCAGCGTCGCGCCCAGCTCCACCACCACGGCCGGGGCGGATGCCCTGCCCTCCGCCGCCGTCAGATCGGCCGCCTCGACCGGGGTCACCGCGAGCCGCTTGAGCCCCCGGTCGGCGCCGACGAAGGAGGCCACGTACGCGGTGGCCGGGGCCCCGAGCACGGCAGCCGGGCGGGCGAACTGCTCGATGGTGCCCGCCCCGTAGACGGCCATGCGGTCGCCGAGCCGGATCGCCTCCTCCAGGTCGTGCGTGACCAGCAGGATCGTTTTGCGCACCGTCTTCTGCAGCGCCAGGAACTCGTTCTGCAGCCGCTCGCGCACCACCGGGTCCACCGCGCCGAACGGCTCGTCCATCAGCAGCACCGGCGGATCGGCGGCCAGCGCGCGGGCCACGCCGACGCGCTGGCGCTGCCCTCCGGACAGCTGCTCCGGGTACCGGCCCCCGTACACGGCGGGGTCCAGGCCCACCAGTTCGAGCAGCTCGGCCGCCCGCGCACGCGCCTTGGCCTTCGGGGTGCCGATCAGCTGCGGCACGGTCGCCGTGTTCTCCAGCACCGTCTTGTGCGGGAAGAGCCCGACCTGCTGGATGACGTACCCGATCCGGCGGCGCAGCTCGACCGGGTCGGCGGCGGCGATGTCCTCGCCGCCGAGCAGGATCCGGCCGGAGGTCGGCTCGATCAGCCGGTTGACCATCTTCATCGTGGTCGTCTTGCCGCAGCCGGACGGTCCCACGAGCGTGACCAGCTCGCCCTCCGCCACTTCGAAGGACAGGTCCTCGACGGCTGTCGTCCCGTCGGGGTAGCGCTTGGTCACATGCTCGAATCGGATCACATCGTCATCCTTCCTCACCCGCACGCCGTGGTTGGCGAAGGCTTTATGAGGAGAGTGTTACGCGACTGCGAAGGAATCCGGCGACTGTCGGTGCCGCGGGTTAGGGTCCCTCTTGTACGTACGTTCGGGTGGGGGGTGAGGGACATGGCCGGGCAGAACTGCCTCGTGGCGAACGACTGGATCTGCTGGGAGTACGTCTCCTCCCGCTCCCAGGAACTCACCGACGCCACCCTCGAACACATCTGGATCACGGGCGTGTCGGTCCTCATCGGCGTCGCCGTGTCCGTCCCGCTCGCCCTGCTGGCCCGCCGCGGCCGGCGCTGGGCGGCGCCCGTGCTCGCCTTCACCACGCTGCTCTACACGGTCCCCTCGCTCGCCATGTTCTCGCTGCTGCTGCCCGTGTTCGGACTCTCGGCGGCGCTGGTGGTGACCGGCCTGGTGCTGTATTCGCTGACCATCCTCGTCCGCAACGTCCTGGCCGGCCTGGAAGCCGTGCCCGCGGACGTACGGGAGGCCGCGCGCGGCATGGGATACGGCCCAGGGCGGCTGCTGTGGCAGGTCGAACTGCCGCTGGCGCTGCCCGCGCTGCTCGCCGGGGTACGGATCGCGACCGTCTCCACGATCGCGCTGACCACGGTCGGCTCCATCGTCGGCAAGGGCGGCCTGGGCAATCTCATCGCCCCTGCCGTGAACAGCTCCTTCAAGGCCCAGGTGCTCACCGCCTCGGTCCTGTGCGTGCTGCTCGCGCTCGTGGCCGACCTGCTGCTGCTCGGCGTACAGCGGCTGCTCACGCCGTGGACCCGGGCGTCCGGCGCGCGGCCCGCGGGCTCCGGCAAGGAGGCCTGAGGCGATGGGAGTGCTGGGACAGGCCTGGGACTGGCTGGCGAACGGCGCCAACTGGTCGGGGGAGAGCGGCGTCTGGCACCGGCTCGGCGAGCACGTCTACGTCAGCGGGATCGCCCTCGCGATCGCCTGCGCGGTGGCCCTGCCCGTCGGCCTGTACCTCGGCCACCTCGGCAAGGGCGGCGCCCTCGCCGTCAACGTCTCGAACGTCGGCCGGGCCGTGCCCGTCTTCGCGGTGCTGGCCCTGTTCATGGTCTCCCCGCTGCGCAACGCGGGCTACCTGCCCACCATCGCCGCGCTCGTGCTGTTCGCGATACCGCCGCTCCTGACGAACACGTATGTGGGCATGAGCGAGGTGGACCGGTCGGTGGTGGAGGCCGCCCGCGGCATGGGCATGTCCGGGAGCCAGCTGTTCCTCCGGGTCGAGCTGCCGCTCGCCCGTCCGCTGGTGATGACCGGGCTGCGCTCGGCCTCCGTGCAGGTCATCGCCACGGCCACGATCGCGGCGATGGTCGGCCAGGGCGGTCTCGGCCGGATCATCACCGCCGGATTCAACACGTACAACACCGCGCAGGTCGTCGCGGGCGCCGTGCTGGTGGCGGCGCTGGCGCTGCTGGTGGAGGGCGCGCTGGTGGCGGCCGACCGGCTGCTGCCCCGGCCGGCGGCGACGTCCCGCTGATCCCTTTCCCCCGCCTCGAACGGAGTACCCCCATGAGCAAGACCACCCGCGTCCTCGGCGCGTCCCTGGGCGCCCTCGCCCTGACGGCGTCGCTGGCCGCCTGCGGCGGCGACAGCCTGGAGAAGAGCAAGGACGGCGGCTCGGCGGCCTCCTCCGGGTCCTCCTCGGGCGGGGGCAAGGGCGCCCTGGTCATCGGCGCGGCCGGGTTCACCGAGTCCAACGTGCTGGCCGAGCTGTATGCGCAGGTCCTCAAGGACGCGGGCTACAGCACCTCCGTCAAGACGGTCAGCAACCGCGAGCTGTACGAACCGTCGCTGGAGAAGGGCGAGATCGACATCGTCCCGGAGTACGCGGCCACCCTCGCGGAGTTCCTCAACGCCAAGGTGAACGGCCCCAAGGCGCCCGAAGAGAAGCCGGTCGCGTCCAGCGACGTCGCGGCGACGGTGGCGGGCCTGGAGAAGCTCGCGGGCCCGCTCGGACTGAAGGCGCTGCCCGCGGGCGCGGCGGTCGACCAGAACGCATTCGCGGTGAGCAAGGAATTCGCCCAGAAGAACAACCTGAAGACCCTTTCCGATCTCGGGCAGTCCGGGCTGAAGGTGAAGATCGCGGCGGGCGACGAATGCGCCGTCCGCCCCTTCTGCGCACCCGGGTTGACCAAGACGTACGGAATTCAGGTTTCCGGTATCGACCCCAAGGGCGTCGGCACCCCGCAGGCCAAGCAGGCGGTGAAGGACGGCGCGGACCAGCTGGTCCTGACCACCACCACGGACGCCACGCTCGACAGCTTCGGCCTGGTCCTGCTGGAGGACGACAAGAAGCTCCAGAACGCCGACAACGTGCTTCCGGTGGTCAACGGCAAGGACGCGGGCGCCCCGGAGGTCGCGGCCGCCCTCGACAAGCTGACCAAGGCACTCACGACGGCCGACCTCGTCGACCTGAACCGCAAGGTGGACGCGGAGCGCGCCAAGCCGACGGACGTGGCGAAGGCCTACCTGGAGTCCAAGGGCCTCCTCAAGAACTAGCGGTTACGCGGTCGATGCGGAAAATGTGGGGCATCCGCTCGGGAAGAGATTGCCGCACGGGTACCCCACATGGCCTCTACGCCCTGTAAATTTCAGGCCATGCCCCGTGGACGCCACCGCAATCCCGAACCTCTGCACCGGCTGCTCACGCCGACGGCCGTCGCCGGTGTGTCCCTCGTCAGCGCCGGCGCCGCCTGGCTGCTCGCGGGCCCCGACGACGGCACCGCTCTGCGACTGCTCGTGGCCCTCGCGGCGGCCGCCGGGGTCACCGGCGGCGTCGTGATGCGTGCCTGGGACCGCTCGGCGGGCCGCCGCGTCGCGGAGCTCGCGCGCGAGCGCGTCAAGGACGAGTGGAAGACGGACGAGCGGATGGCCGAGCTCGAATCCGATCTCGAAGAGGCAAGGGCGCTGCGCGCCAGGCTCGACGCCAAGCTGCGCGCCAAGCGGGTCGAAATCGCCGGGCTGCGCGGCGAGCACGCGGCGCTGCTGCGGCGGTACGCGACCGCCGAGACCGAGCGCGCGAGCGCCCTGGAGCGCCGCCGGCTGCTGGCCATCGAGGTCTCCTCGGCCCCGGCGGCCGCGCCCAAGGAACTCCCGGTGGTCTCCGAGGAACGCACCTCGGCGGGCGCGCCCACCTCGGTCGGCTACGCCCGGGCCCACGCGGCTCTGAGCGCGCTGGTCCGCAAGGCGCAGCCCCGGGAGCTGCCCGCGGCCCCGTCGGCCCCCGCGGCCTCGGTCCCGGCGCGTCGGCCGGCCGCGGCCGTGGCCCCGTACGCGGCGCAGCGGCGCACGACGTCCCGCGTCGAGGGCGGCTTCGACTTCTTCGGCGCAGCCAAGAACGCGGCACAGGCCCGCGCCGCGATCGAGGCGGTCCAGAACGAGGACCTGGCCGACGTGGTCGGCGCCGAGGCCCTGGCGGTCCACAACGCGGAGACGGCGGAGCCCCCGGCCGAGCCGGCCGCTCCCGAGTCGTCCGCTCCCGAGTCGTCCGCGCAGGGCCAGGTCATCGACCTGACCGCCCATGACGAGACCGAGCCGATCGACGTGGTCCGGCTGCGCACCGCGATCTCCTAGTCGCCGCAGCCGGGACCCGAGGAGGGGCGTCGTGCGGGAGCGACGGCAGGGCGGGCCGGGCGGTCGAGCGCCCTCTTCGAGATCTGCGGGGAGTGCGGCTGGGAGGACGACGGACAGGACGACGCCGAGGCCGACGAGGTCTGGGGCGGGCCCAACGGCAGCCAGAGCCTTTCCGACGCCCGGCGCGAACACCGGGAGTGGCTGGCCGGGCACGCCGACGCGTCCTCGGTGACCCGTGGCGGAGCCGGGGCGTGGGAGACGGCCGCCCGCGCCGCGCTTCAGGACGAGGGGCCGGACGCGTAGGCCTCAGGCGGCGTACGAGGCCACCGGGCGGGCCAGGCGGGACAGGCGGCGGCCGGCCGGCGGAGGCGAGGCCGTCCACAAGCTGTGCACAGGGCGCGCGGAACTCCTCGGCGGGGGTCGCTTCGTCCCGTGGCGGGTTCGGCGACGACCTGGTCGTGGCCCAGAGCGTCGACCGCCCCCGGGCGAGGGTCAGGGATAGGCGAGGACGACGAGCACGCCCGCGGCCTCCAGCAGCAGCTGCGCGCGGAGCGCGCCCCGCGCCACGCGCACCGGCGCGGCCATCGCCGCGACGAGGGCGAGCACCACGGCGACGAGCAGGGCTCCGAAGGCGGTGTCCGGGAAGGGCGCGCAGGCGATGTCGTCGACGAAGCACCGGCCGCCCTTGTCGGTGGCCAGCAGCAGGACCTTCGCGATGAACAGGGCGGGCAGGAACAGCACGGCGGCGATCCCCGAGCGCGTCCGGATGCGGACCGCGTCCTCGGACGGGGGCGCGGAGACGACGGCGGGCTGTTGCTTCCAGGACATGGCCCCATCCTGTTCCACGGCTGCGGTACGGGGATCCGCGCGGGTACTCAGCCCGCGCGGATCCCCGTACTCAGAACGGCGGCAGCTGCCCCGGATGCGGCGCGAGGGCGAAACTGTCGAGACTGGGCGCCGAGGCGCCCAGTACCACCCGGGCCCGGGAGCCGGGGCAGGACACGAGGTCGCCGCGGCCCCGCCCGGCCGGTGGATCGTGCCGGGCGATCCTCCCGGCGGTCACGGCGCAGTCGCGGCCGCAGGCGGGGCAAGCGCGACGGGGGGAGTGGGACATGCCCCAAGTCTGCCCTGCGGCACCGACATCGGCCTCCCCCTAAGCGGTCTCGGGGCCGTGCCCTACTTCCCCGAGGCCGCTTAGACACTCCCCGGCCGGGCGGCGAGCCACGCCCGGTGTGCCTGGTCCACCCGGTTCCACAGCGCCGCCCGGTCCGCGGGGGTGAGGTCGTCCAGGTTCCGCCGGAAGACGCTCCCGATGACCTCGAAGAACTCCTCGGCGCCGGTCAGTTCGCGCTCGCTCGTCCCCTTCGCGCCGTCGATGCGGGTCAGGATCCGGCCGCGCAGCGCGTCGGCGCCCTCCGCGTCACGCCGCAGCACCGCGAAGGTCCGTACGAACGGGGACTCCCCGGCCGTCGAGAGCCAGGTGTGCATGGCCTCGAAGTCGGCCGTCACGGCCGGGGCGTCACGGAAGTTCACGCGGGGCATGGGGCCGGCGAACTTGCGGAGCGTCCAGCCCGGGCCCTCACCCTCCAGCGGTTCCAGCCGCTCCAGCGCGTACCGGAACCCGCCCTGCTCGTACGCGCCCTCGCGCAGCGGCAGCGGTTCGTACGGCCCGTCGCCGACTCCGACGTCCACCCAGTACACCGTCCCCTCGACGCGGACGGTCAAGGTGAGGTGCCCGCCGCTGATCCCGCGGTCCGCGGGATCGGCGTTGACGCCTCCGGCGTGCCGCGTGACCTCGTAGCCCAGGGATTCGAGGAGCAGCGCGAAGCCGCCGTTGAGGTGGAAGCAGTAACCCCCGCGCCCGGCGGCGAAGCGCCGGGCGGACAGCTCGGGGTCGATGCCGGGCGGCCGGCCGAGCTGGATGTCGACGTTGTCGTAGGCGATGTGCTCCAGGTGCGCCCGCTGAAGGGCGAACAGCCCTTCGGCGGAGGGGGCACCGGGGTCGGTGATGCCGAGCCGGCGCAGGTAGCCGGCGTGTGTGCCAGAGGTCATCCGGCAACCCTAGATCGGCCTACTTGTCGATGTCCCCGACGACGAAGAACAGCGAGCCCAGGATCGCCACCATGTCCGCGACCAGCTGCCCCGGCAGGAGCACGGCGAGGGCCTGGATGTTGTTGTACGAGGCGCTGCGCAGCTTCAGCCGGTACGGGGTCTTCTCGCCCTTCGAGACGAGGTAGTAGCCGTTGATGCCGAGGGGGTTCTCGGTCCAGGCGTACGTGTGGCCCTCGGGTGCCTTCAGGACCTTGGGCAGGCGCTGGTTGACCGGGCCCGGCGGGAGTTCGGCCATCCGGTCCAGGCAGGCCACGGCGAGGTCGAGCGCGTTGTGGGTCTGGTCGAGCAGGACCTCGAAGCGGGCCAGGCAGTCGCCCTCGGTGCGGGTGACCACCTTGAGGACGTCCTGGAGCTCGCCGTACGCGAGGTACGGCTCGTCGCGGCGCAGGTCGAAGTCGACGCCGGAGGCGCGGGCGATGGGGCCGGAGACCCCGTACGCGTGCACCGCCTCGGCGGACAGGACGCCGACGCCGCGGGTGCGGCCCCGGAAGATCTCGTTGCCGTGGACGAGCTTGTCGTAGACGTCCATGCGGGTGCGGACGTCGGCGATGGCCTCGCGGGCCCGGCCGAGCCAGCCGGCCGGGAGGTCCTCCTTGAGGCCGCCGACGCGGTTGAACATGTAGTGCATGCGGCCGCCGGAGATCTCCTCCATGACGGCCTGGAGCTCCTCGCGTTCGCGGAACGCATGGAAGATCGGTGTGATTCCGCCCAGTTCGAGGGGGTACGAGCCGAGGAACATCAGGTGGTTCAGCACCCGGTTCAGCTCGGCCAGCAGGGTCCGCATCCACACGGCCCGCTCGGGGACCTCCATGCCGAGCATCCGCTCGACGGCCATGACCACGCCGAGCTCGTTGGAGAACGCGGACAGCCAGTCGTGGCGGTTCGCGAGCATCACGATCTGCCGGTAGTCGCGGGCCTCGAAGAGCTTCTCGGCACCGCGGTGCATGTAGCCGACCACCGGTTCGGCGCTGACGATCCGCTCGCCGTCCAGGACGAGGCGCAGGCGCAGTACGCCGTGCGTGGAAGGGTGCTGGGGGCCGATGTTGAGCACCATGTCGGTGCTCTCCGCCGCGCCGCCGATGCCGACCGTGGTCTCCGTCATGCGGGCATTGTCTCAGCCCTAGGGTGGGTGCATGGATACGGGGACGACGGGTGAGACGGACAGGCCCGGATGGGTGGGGCTGCCGGGTGGGCTGCTCACGCTGAGGCGGCTGCTGCTGGTGATCTGGGCGGCCGTCCTCGCGGTGGCGACCGGCGTCGCACTGGGTCTGCTCGCCGGGCCCGCGTGGGCCGCCCTCGCGGGGTGCTGGCTCGTGGCCCTGGTCTGGGGGTGGGTGCTGCTCGGCCGGAACTGGCGGTCCTGGCGTTACGCCGAGCGCGCGGACGACCTGCTGATCAGCCGGGGCGTGCTGTGGCGGGAGGAGACCGTGGTCCCGTACGGGCGGATGCAGCTGGTCGAGGTGACCTCGGGGCCGCTGGAGCGGCGCTTCGGGCTGGCCTCCGTACAACTGCACACGGCGGCCGCGGCGACGGACGCCAAGATCCCGGGCCTGGTGCCGGCCGAGGCGCAGCGCCTGCGCGACCGGCTCACCGAGCTCGGCGAAGCACGGTCGGCGGGCCTGTGAGCGCCGGTCAGGCGGGCGGCGAGCCGGCCGTACCGTACGGGCCGGCCGCCGAGCCCACGGGCGGGCTCGCGGCCGACCTCGCGGGCGGCCCGGCAGGTGAGCGGCGGCTGCACCTGCTCACTCCGCTGCGGCGCGCCTGGGTGCCCATCGCCGCGACCATCGGCGTGGTCGCCCAGCAGGGCGACCGGGCCGAGCGCTGGATAGCGGACCTGCCCGCGCTCCTGCGGGTGGCGGCGCTCGCGGGCCTGATCCTGGTGTTCGGCACGTACGGATTCCTGAGCTGGTGGTTCACCCACTACGCCGTCACCGACACCGAGCTGCGCATCCGCAGCGGGCTGGTCTTCCGGCGCACCGCGCACATCCGCCTCGACCGGATCCAGGCGGTCGACGTCACCCGGCCGATGCTGGCCCGGCTGGCCGGGGTCGCCAGTCTGCGGCTCGACGTCATCGGCACCGAGGAGAAGGACGAGCTGGCCTTCCTGGGCGAGAAGGAGGCCGTGGCCCTGCGCGCCGAGCTCCTCGCCCGGGCGGCCGGCTTCGCTCCCGAGGAGGCGGCGCGCCTGGGCGAGGCCCCCGAACGGCAGCTGCTGCGCGTGGGCCCGCGCGACCTCGCCGTGTCGCTGCTGCTGAGCCTGGGCGTGTGGGCGGCGCTGGCCGGCGGGATCGCCGCGCCCGTGGTCGCCTGGTGGATCAGCTCCAGCCCGTGGGCGGCCGTGGTCACCCTCCTCCCGATCCTCGGCGCCGTCTGGTCCGGCAGCACGGGCCGCTTCCTCGCCGAGTACGACTGGACGGTCGCCGAGTCCCCGGACGGGCTGCGCCTGGACCACGGACTGCTGGACCGGGCGCACGAGACCGTGCCGCCGGGGCGCGTGCAGACCGTACGGATCGTCGAGCCGCTGCTGTGGCGGCGGCGCGACCTGGTACGGGTGGAGCTGGCCGTGGCGGGTTCGAAGAACGGGGTCCTGGTCCCGGTGGCCTCGCGGGCCGCCGCGTACGCCGTGATCGCCCGGGTCCTGCCGGGGGTGGACCTGGCGGCCCTGTCCTTCACCGGCTCCCCGGGGGCCGGTTCGCGCTGGGTGGTCCCGGTGTGGTGGAAGGGCTACGCCCTGGCCGTCTCCCCGGAGGTGTTCGCCGCCCGGCACGGCCGCCTGTGCCGCCGTACGGAGATCGTCCCGCACGCCAAGGTGCAGAGCGTCCGCCTCACCCAGGGCCCCTGGGAGCGCGCCCGCGGCGTGGCCGACGTCCACGTGGACACGGGCGCGAACGCCACGGTCACGGCCCGGCTGCGGGCCGCGGACGAGGCCGCCGCCCTGCTGGCCGACCAGGCCGCCCGGGCCCGTACCTCCCGCGCGTCGGCCCGTCCGGACCGCTGGATGACGTAGGGCCGCACGGGGGCCGATCGCGGACGGCGTTCCCCCGGCCGGGCAGCCCGGGGGAACGCCGCGCGGGAGGACTACGCGGCCGGGCCGCCGCCCGCCCGGACCAGCCCCGTCTCGTACGCCAGGACCACGACCTGGACGCGGTCGCGCAGGCTCAGCTTCGTCAGGATGCGGCCCACGTGCGTCTTCACCGTCGCCTCCGACAGGACCAGCCGGGCCGCGATCTCGCCGTTCGACAGGCCCTGCGCCACCAGCAGCATGACCTCGCGCTCGCGCTCCGTCAGCCGCTCGACCTCCTTGTTCCGCGGCTCCTCGGTCGTGGTCGGCAGCATCGGGGCGAACCGGTCCAGCAGCCGGCGCGTCGTCGACGGGGCGACCACGGCGTCGCCGCTGTGCACCGACCGGATCGCCGCCAGCAGCTCGGCGGGCGGCACGTCCTTCAGCATGAAGCCGCTCGCGCCCGCCTTCAGCCCGGAGAACGCGTACTCGTCCAGGTCGAAGGTGGTCAGGATGATCACCTTCGGGTGCTCCGGCGGTTCACAGATCCGCCGCGTCGCCTCCACCCCGTCGAGCTTCGGCATGCGCACGTCCATCAGCACCACGTCCACCTTGGTGGCCCGCAGCACCTCCAGAGCCTCCAGGCCGTCGCCCGCCTCGGCGACGACCTCCATGTCCGGCTGGGCGGCGAGCACCATCCGGAAGCCGGTGCGCAGCAGCACCTGGTCGTCGACCAGCATCACGCGGATGGACATCCGTTACCTCGTTCTCGTCAACTCTTCTTCAGGGGAAGCAATGCGCTGATCCGGAAGCCGCCGCCCGGTCGCGGCCCGGTGTCCAGGGTTCCGCCGACCATACCGATCCGCTCGCGCATGCCGATCAGGCCGTGCCCGGCGCCGTCGGCGCCGCCGTCCTCGTACAACTCGTGTGCCGAGCCCCGCCCGTCGTCCTCGATGAGCAGGCCGAGCCCGTCGTCGAAGTAGACCAGCCGCACGCTCGCCTTCGCGTCGGGCCCCCCGTGCTTGCGCGTGTTGGTCAGTGCCTCCTGCACGATCCGGTACGCGGTCAGCTCGACGCCGCTGGGCAGCCGCCGCGGCGCGCCCTCGACCTCGAAGTCCACCGAGAGCCCGGCCGCCCGTACCTGCTCGACGAGGACCTCGATCTGCTCGACGTCCGGCTGCGGCACGTAGTCCTCCGACTCCTGTGGCTCGCCGGTACGCAGCACGCCCAGCAGCCGGCGCATCTCGGCGAGGGCCTGGCGGCCGGTGCCGGAGATGGTCTGGAGGGCCTCCTTGGCCTGTTCGGGGGCCACGTCCATGACGTAGGCCGCTCCGTCCGCCTGGACCACCATCACCGAGACGTTGTGCGCGACGACGTCGTGCAGTTCGCGGGCGATCCGGGCGCGCTCGGCGGCCACGGCCACCTTGGCCTGGGCCTCGCGCTGGTTCTCCAGCCGCTGGTTGCGCTCGATGAGCTGGGCGTAATAGGCCCGGCGGGTGCGCAGCGAGTCGCCCAGCACCCAGGCGAGGGCGAACGGGACGATCATGAAGAGGGTGAAGAGGACGTTGTCGACCTCGTTCGTGCCCTTGTCCACGCCGTACCGCAGGAAGTAGAGCGGCGCGGCGGCCAGCCCCCAGCCCAGGGCGGTGCGGGACACCCAGCGCGGGACATCGCTCGCGGCGACCGTGAAGAGGATGACGAGCATCGCGAAGTCGTAGAACCCGGCGGTGAAGCCCAGGGCCAGCTGGTAGATCCCGGCGCCGAGGGTGAGCCAGAACATCGCCTGGGTCCACCTGCGGCGCAGCGCGACGGCGACGCTCAGGGCGGCCACCGCCGGGACTACCGCGAGCCGCACGGCGACGCTGTGTTCGGATTCGGAAACGACGTTCACCATCGAGATCCCGAAGAAGAGGACAGCCCAGAAGCTGTCGACGCCCGTCGGGTGTCTGCGGAGGAAGTCGTAGAGGCGCTGCACGTAACCCAGAGTAGGGAACGCAGATAGGTGCTGGAGTCAACCAGAGGTGCGAACCTCGCGCCGGGCGAGTACTCCCGAAGGTGGACGGTGACCATAACCTTTGTGTGATGCGTGCTCAGGGAGAGGCTCAGGGGGACGGCGTGGTTCCGGTCGGGTGGCGGGGGGCGATGGAGGCCGCGCTGTACGGTCCCGACGGCTTCTACGTGCGGCCTGGCGGTCCGGGGCCCGCCGGGCACTTCCGCACGTCGGTGCACGCGTCCGGGCTGTACGCGGGGGCCGTGGCGCGGCTGCTGCGGTGGGTGGACGCCGAGCTCGGGCACCCGCGGGGGCTGGACCTGGTCGACATGGGAGCCGGGCGGGGGGAGCTGCTGGCCGGGGTGCTCGCCGCGCTGCCGGCGGAGGTGGCCGCGCGGGTGCGCGCGTACGCCGTGGAGCGGGCGGAGCGGCCCGCGGGGCTCGACCCCCGGATCCGCTGGGTCGCGGCGCCGCCCGAAGGCACCTCGGGGCTGCTCTTCGCGAACGAATGGCTGGACAACGTGCCGCTGGAGGTCGCGGAGGACGGGCGCTACGTCCTGGTCGCGCCGGACGGTACGGAAAGCCCCGGCGGCGCCGTGGACGGCGCGGACCTCGCCTGGCTGGAGCGGTGGTGGCCGGGCGGCGGACGCGCGGAGATCGGCAGGGCGCGCGACGAGGCCTGGGCGGCGGCCGTGGCGAGCGTGGAGCGGGGTCTGGCGGTGGCGGTGGACTACGCCCACACCCGGGACGCGCGGCCCCCGTACGGCACCCTGACGGGGTTCAGGGCGGGCCGGGAGGTTCCGCCGGTCCCCGACGGCAGCTGCGATGTCACCGCCCATGTGGCACTGGACGCGTGCGCGGGCCCGGGCTCGGTCCTGCTGCCCCAGCGCGAGGCCCTCACCGCCCTCGGCGTCTCGGGCGCCCGCCCCCCGCTGGCCCTGGCCTCCACCGATCCGGCGGCCTACGTCCGCGCCCTCGCCTCGGCGGGCGAAGCGGCGGAACTGACCTCCCGTACGGGCCTGGGCGCCTTCGGCTGGCTGGTCCAGCCGGTCGGCATCCCGCCGTGGCCGCGGGCGGACCGGAGTTAGAGCCGCTTCGCGCTGCGCAGGGTCGTCGCGTAGTAGCCGTTGCCGTCGAGGCGCGAGGTACCGCCCTTGTCACCGATGGTCGGGCCGTTGGCCTCCTCCCGGCTGGAGATGAAGATCTTGTGGCCGTCGGTGTCCGTGCCCAGGTAGATGCCCGTGTGGTCGATGCGGTCCTTCGTGCGCGCGTCGAGCTTGAAGAACAGCAGGTCGCCCGGCTGGATCACGTCGATCGAGACGGGCCGGTCCTGGGCGCCGACCCCCTTGAGGGGCAGGACGTCCGCGCCCAGGGCGGCGCGGGCCATGCCGTTCGCGGTCCTCGGCAGGCCGGAGCCGGGCTTGTCGTCGGACAGGAGGGGGTAGCGGGCCCGGTAGCCGAAGACGGTGCGGACGAAACCGGAGCAGTCCATGGACCGGTACCGGGCCGTCTGGGGCTGCTTCTTGGTGCCGTCGCGGAAGGTGTACGGGGTGCCGAGGTAGTCGTAGAAGTCCGACTGCTCCAGGCGCAGGTCGTTGCCGACCGAGCCGGCGGGGTTGAGCGGGCCGAAGGACGCGTCACCGGCGTACGAGGTGCCCTGCGCGTCCTTCTTCACCGGGGCCTGGTCGCCGTACTGGAAGGCCATCGCGAAGATGTCGTCCTCCTGGCTCCCGAAGTACTTCTTGAACCACTCCTTGAACCACTGCTCGTTCTCCGCGCCCGGCTTCCACGCCTCCGGCATGAGGCGGACCCAGTTCTCGGTCACGACCCGGGTCGTGGTGTTGGCCGGTTCGGTGAAGGTGCGGCTCGGCCCGGTGAGGGTGGCCGTGCGGGCGCCGTCGGTGAAGGTGGCCAGCACCTGCCCGGTGCCGTCGCGCATCACCGACCGGTCGGGGCTCTGGAGACGTTCCCACTTCTGGGCACCCGCCTCGCCCGCGCCGGCCCCCGCGGCGATGTTCTGGTCGGAGACGACCTGGACGGCGGGCGCCTTGGCCTGCTCCTGCGCGCGCAGCGCGTACGTGAGGTACGCGCTGCCGGCCAGCAGCGCGAGCACGGCGACCGCGTGCAGCGCGGAACGTGTGCGGCTCTTCGACTTGGCGGTCATGCGGGGGGCTCCGGAGCGGTTGAGGACGGGCGCGGGACGGTTCGGGGGCTACGCGGCCGGCATGACGCCGAGCAGGATGCCGGCGGTCAGCACGACGTACGTCATGAGCGTGGCGCTGCCGGTGGCGAGCAGGGTGGCCCCCTTCGGCTGGCGGACCAGCTGGTAGCCGATCAGGCCCGGAACGATGAAGCCGAGGGTCTGGTTCGTGTAGAGGAGCGGGAACTCCATCTGGAGCACGATCACCACGGTGGCCTGGAGCAGGACGCCGAGGAGCACGACCGCCGCGAACAGCCGCTTGCCGTAGAGGATCACGAAGCGCTGCACGACGAGCGTCAGCACGTACGTCGCGACGGTCACGCCGACCACGAGGGCCGCTCGCTGGAGGTCCTCCAGGAGGGTCAGCGCCAGCCATCCGGGGGTGATCATTCCGCCGGGGGAGAGGTTGGTCGTGAGGTAGCAGACGAGCGAGAACAGCAGACCCAGGGCAATGCCGATCGCGGCGATCTCGGGGGTGAGGACGGCGGGGATCAACGGGTTTCTCCTGGCTTCTGCCATTGCCCCTGCGGGGGGTCCGGGTGGATCTGCGGCTGCGGCTGCTGTTGCTGCGGCCAGGCCGGTACGGGCGTGGCGGCGCGGATGCCGTACGGGTCGGGGGCGGGGACGTGCGGCGCGGCCGCACCCGGCGCCTGCGCGGCCCGAGCGTGGGGGACGTGGCCGTACGGGACCTGGCCGCCCGGGGACTGCGCGTACGGGTCTGCGCCACCCGGGCCCTGCGGGTACGGGTCCGCGTCGTACGGAGCCTGCGCGTACGGGTCCCCGCCGTACGGGGCGTCCGCGTACGGGTCGAGGGGGCGGGCGAACTGCCCGGTCGGCTCCTCCGGCCATCCCGGGTCCCCGCCCCCGGCGTCGGCCGCCTCGTCCGGCGGCAGCTCCGCGAGGTGCTCCAGCAGCACCTCGCCCTGCCCGTGGATGTTGCCGATGGCGACGAGCGAGCTGCTGGGGCCGAGGTGCCCCAGCAGCTCCCGCATGAACTCCTCGCCGTCGCGGTGGTCGCCGCCCAGGTCGACGGCGCGGTCACGCCACTCGGCCGGGATCGCGTCGATGGCGCTCTTGGCCGGGTGGCCGATCACGAAGACCTTGTCCGGCCGCAGTTCGGGGATGATCGCGCCCATCTGGCCGTTGCGCTCGACCCGGTCGGGCCGGCAGTTGATCACCACGCTCAGGGGACGCTCCACCGCACCCAGGTCCAGCAGCTGGTTGATGTTCATCAGCGTCGACTCGGGGTCGTTCGCCGCGAAGACGTTGGCGAACCGCAGCCGCTTCCCGCCGGGGGCCAGGTACCGCTCGACCGAGAGCACACCCGGGTCCGGCGGGGCCTCGTACATCCCCCGCAGGGCGGTGTCCCGGTCGACGCCGAGGAGCTCGGCGACGGTGAGCGCGATGGCGACGTTCTCCTTGAAGGTGAACCAGCTGAAACCGCGCAGTTCGTCGTCGCTGACCGTGTCGGGGTCGGCGTACAGCAGTTGGCAGTCGCGGGCGTCGGCCTCCTCCTGGAGGACGTCGAAACGTTCCTTCTCGGCGGTGACGCAGATCCCGCCGTACGGCATCGAGCGGGACAGGGAGCGCGCGATGTCGTCGAGGGTCGGGCCCATCTCGGCGACGTGGTCCTCGCGGACGTTGCACAGGACGCCGATGGTCGACTGGATCAGCTTGGACTGGTTGATCTCCTGGAGCGCCGGCATGACCGCCATGCACTCCATGACGAGCGCGTCCGGACGGTAGGCGGCGGCCCGCCGCACGATGCCGATCTGCTCCACGACGTTGGCGATGCCGAACTTGCGGTAGACGGGCTCCTCGGTGGCGTCCGGGTGGATGAACCTAGCCGCCGTGCCGGTGGTCTTGGCGACCGTGGTCAGACCGCCGCCGCGCAGCGCCCCCGCGCACAGCCGGGTGATGGAGCTCTTGCCGCGGATGCCGTTGACCAGCACCCGGTTCGGTATCCGGTGCAGGCTGGCGAAGTGCCGCCGCTGCTCCACGATGCCCGCGACGAGCATGATCGCGCAGCAGACGAGCAGTACGCAGTAGAGGAAGAGCACGGGGATCAGTTCCTTCCGGCCGGTGCGGACGCGCGCCCGCCGGCCTGCTTGCGCTGCTGCTGGAGCTGCTGGCGGATGATCTCCAGGCTGCGCGTCACGGCACCCACCTCGTCGTGGTGGCGCGGGTAGAGCACCGTGCGCCGGTCGCCGTCGGCGAGGGCCTCGGCGCGCCGGGCGAGTTCGCGCAGCGGCGCCACCACGATGATCTGGAGCCAGCCCAGGCAGGCCGCGCCGACCGCGAAGCCGAGCAGGCCGGCGAGGACGGTGCGGTTCTGCAGGCTGTACTCGTGGATCGCGAGGCCCTTGGCGGACTGCCAGCTGACCACGGTCCAGTCCAGGGGCTTGGCGGCGCCGCCTCCCACGAACGGGGCGGCGGCCGCGATGACGTGGTCGCCGCCGCTGCGGTAGAGGATGCTGCCGGGCCGCGGGGACATGCCGACCTTGAGGGCGGAGCCCTCGACGAGGGCGTCGAGCCGCTCGTCGTCGAGCTTCTGGAAGGCGCGGTAGCCGCTGTTGGAGGCGATGATCCGGTGCTGGGAGTCGACCACCCGGATCTCTCCCAGACCCGGCCGCTTGAGCAGCGAGTTGACGAAGTCGATGCGGAACTCGCCGACGACCGCCGTGCCGCCTTGGCCGGGTATCGGGGCGGTGGCGACGACGACCGGCTCCTTGCCGCCGTCGTGGACGGCGATCGGCTCCTTGCGGGGCCCCTTGCCGTCGGCGGCCTGCGGTGTGCCGCCCGTCCGGGCGAGGACGCTGCCGGCGCCGTCCATCACGTAAAGGGACGCGTAGCGCAGGTGTTCGCGAGCGGTGTGTTCCAGGACGCTGGTCATGTGCTGCGGGCTCGTGTCCTCGCCCATCAGCGAGGCGACGGACAGCAGGTCGGCCTGGCCCTCGTTGAGGGCGCGCCGGATCCGGTCGTTGAGGGTGTCGGTGCGCTCCCGCTGGTCGCTGACGAGCTGCTGCGGTACGACGACGTCCTCGCCGGCCCGGTTGACCAGCAGGCCCAGCGGCACGCACCAGGCCAGGAGCAGGACCCCGCACAGGGCGAGGAGCACGCGGGCGCCCGTGCGGCGCTTCCGCCTGCCGCGGGGGACGTGCGCCGGGTCCGCGTCGCTGCGCAGCTGGCCGCGCAAGCGCTCCAGGGCGGTCCCGATCCGGGCCGCCTCGGCCCCGCGGGGGAGGGACACCGGGCGGGTCAGGTCGCCGCGGGTCAGCCGTCGGCTCTCCAGGAACAAGGTGATCAGCGGGCGCTGCACGGTGCCGACGAGCAGGGCGACGACCAGGGCGCCGACCAGCAGCAGGGCGCCGGCCAGGACCAGCCCGGCGAAGGCGTCGGACGTGCGCGCGGGGTTCTGCGCGACGTTGACCATGGCGACGACCGTCAGCTCCAGGCTGGTGGCGGTGGTGCCGACGCCCGGTTCGGGGCCGGCGAGGCGCGCGTAGCCCGCGGCGGCGCGTTCACCGCCCCATTCGCCTCCCATCAGGCTGCCGCTGACCCCGAGGAAGCCGCCGGAGCCGGGCTCCTTCACGGTCAGGGGGTTGGCCTTGGTCCGTTTGGCCGCGGTCTTGGCGAAGGAGGCGAGCTGCTTGGTGTCGCGTTTGACGTCGGCGCGCTGGAGGTCGGTGAGGACCATTTCGGGCTCGGGGATGCCGTCGTTGCTGAGCACCGTGCCGTCGGGTCCGACGACGGCGATGGACCGGAAGTTGCCGAGGCTGATGCCGGGGAAGCGCAGGCTGCTGGAGGCGACCAGCAACTGCTGGGGCTGGTCCTTCCAGGACAGCAGGGAGAGGGTGAGCAGCCGGGTCTCGCCGTTGGCCAGCTTGACCATGCGGGGGGCCAGGCCGCCTTCGCCGGAGAGCCGGGTGCGGTCGATCGCGGTCAGGGGGAGGTTCTCGCCGCGGGCGGCCAGCAGCCGGCCCGAGCCGATCTCGACGACCGCGGCGCCGCGCCACTTCTGGTAGACGCTGCCGATCTTGTCGAGCACGGCGTCGGGGGCGACGGGCTTCCCGGTGGAGAGCAGGGCCGCGGCCCGGTCGAGGTCGGTGACGCTCTCGTCCAGCGAGGCGCGCAGGGCGATCGCGCCGTCCTCGGCGAAGTGCTGCTGGGAGGTGAGCACGGCCGCGGGCAGCCGGTCCTCGCGGACGCTGCCCAGGCTCAGCGCGGTGAACCCCGCCAGGGCGAGCAGCAGCACCGACAGCACGGTGATCGGCGGTCTGATGCCGCCGAGCAGTGACATGTCGGCCCTGCGGCCGGCCTTGCGCCGCCGCTTGTTGCGGGATGCGGCCACGGAGCGGGGTCCTTCCTGGGCTGGGCGGGAGAGCGGGAGGTCGTACGTACGGGGGCCGGCGTGCGGGGTGGGGTCACCCGGGCAGTCCCCGAAGGGGTCGCAGTCCGTCCTTGCCGGCGCCGCGGTTGAGCATGGTGCCCTGGGTGCGCTCGAAGGCCAGGCGGTAGCGGGCGCGCTGCTCCGGCAGGAGGCTCTTGTCGTTCTGGAGGGCCTCCACGACATCGACCAGGCGGTGGTCGCGTACCGGCTGGGTGTTCGTGCCGGGCAGGTCCGCCCCCGGGGTGCTCTCGGGGTCCGGCGGGATGTCGGTGAAGGTGGGCACGAAGCGGGCCTGGACGTCCCACTTGCCGTTCTTCTCGCTGAACTCGAACCAGCCGATGGCGCCCTCCTCGGTCAGACCGCTGGGCACGTCGTGGCGGGCGAGCTGGTTGCCGAGGCCGTAGGCGACCCACGTGCCGTCGACCTTCTCCATCGGCTGCACGACGTGGGCGTGGTGGCCGATGACCAGGTTGATCCCGGTCTCCTTGGCGATCCGGCGGGCCAGTTCCAGCTGCGGGTTGCTCGGGTTCGGCTGGTGCTCGCGGCCCCAGTGGATGGAGAGGATCACCACCTCGGCGCCGGCGGCGCGGGCCTTCTTCTCGGCGGCGGCGATGGCCTTGAAGCTGATGAGGTTGGCCAGCCAGGGCTTGTCCTTGGGGACCTCGCGCCCGTTGAAGCCGAAGGCGAAGGAGATCTGGGCGACCTTGACGCCCTTGACGTCCAGGATCAGGGGTTTGTCGCTCTCCTCCTCGGTCCGGGCGGATCCGGTGTGCTTGAGGCCCTCCCGGTCCAGGGTGTCCAGGGTGCGGAAGACGCCCTCCGGGCCGTGGTCGAGGGTGTGGTTCGAGGCCGTCGAGCAGGTGTCGTACCCGACGTTCTTGATCGTCTTGGCGATCTGCGGCGGGACGAGGAAGTCGGGGTAGGTCTGGAAGGGGCCGTTCGGCTGGCCCAGGACCGGCTCCATGTGGCAGATGCCGAGATCGGCCTTGCTGATGACCGGCTTGACCCCCGCCATGATCCGGTCGAAGTCGTACCCCGTGTGCCCGGCCGCCTTGGCGTCCCGGGCGGCCTGGTCGGTCAGCTGGGGGTGGATGAGGATGTCGCCCGCGGCGGCGACGGTGAAGGACCGGCCCGTGCTCCTGGCGCCCGCGCCCGCCGCATCGCCCGCGGCCGGCCCCGGCTTCTCCTGCGCTCCGCCGAGGAGGCCGCACCCCGCGAGCGAGAGGCTCAGCGGGAGGATGAAGAGCGCGGCGCGGCTGAGGGTGGAGCCCGGGCGGGCAGGGGCGATTTTCACTCAGCTATTTTCAGCCAGTGAAGACTGTGAAGTTCACAAAGGACATAACGATTGGTGCGATCGTCTGCGGCGTGATCATGGCGCTGGTGGCCTACGCCACTTTCGATTCCGCCAATTCGGTCGAAAAGGGAACCGCGCCCGCTGCGCCGCCTGTGGCGGAGGACATAGACCTGCTCGGCCGGGTCACCCGATTCTCCGCGGAATTCGGCACGACGGGCGGCTATCGCGCGCCCACGCAGGCCGAGAAGGCGATCATTGTCGAGGGTGTTTCCGCCCTTTTCGAGGGGAATGTAGATACGGCGCGCTCCCGGCTGGCCGAGGTGGACTACAAGCTCGACACCTTCACCGACACGGCCGGCGGACGCCGCTTCGCGGAGGTCTCCGACGGGGCGGGCCGGTCGGGTTCGGCCACCCGGGGCTGGGGCCGTGTCTACGTCGACCTCGACGGGCCCCCGCGCTGGTCGGTCCAGGTCCCGCACCCCGTCGCCGACCAGGGCACCGAGCGGCTCGGGGTCAGGGTGCTGCGCGGCGCCCCCGGCGGGGTCATGGTCATGGCGGGGGCCCACCGTACGGCGGGGACCGGCGCGGGCTCCGGGGCGGGCGCAACCGGTGACGAGGCGGACGACGGGGGCGAGGGGGGCGAGGGGGCGCCGGCCGACATGGCGCACCGCACCGACTCGGTCTTCCACGCCGTGATCGCGGAACTCGCCCGGCGCGGCCTGCCGGGCATCCAGCTGCACGGTTTCGCCGACAGCTCCGTCCCCGGCACCGACTCGGTCGTCTCCACCGGCGCGGGGAGCCGGGCGGTCGACGACGCCGAGCAGCTCGCCGAGAAGCTGGACGGGCAGGGCTTCGACGTGTGCCGGGCGTGGTCCGCCACCTGCAAGCTGTCGGGCCGGACCAACGAGCAGGGCCGGCTCGCCGCCGAGCACGGGACCCGCTTCCTGCACGTGGAACTGAGCAGGACCACCCGCTCCGGCTCCCGTCGGCTGGACAAGGCCGCCGAGGCGATCGCGTACGTCACCACGGGCTGGTCGCGGGGCGCCCCGTAGGAGACGGCGAAGGGGCCGGCACCCCGCGTGCGGGATGCCGGCCCTTCGGCCGCCTGGGTGTGACTACTGCCGGACCTCGTCGTGGCCCGTGTGCAGGCCACCGCCGCTGCCGCCGCCGGGCGTCGGTGCGGAGACGACCGGCTTCGAGAGCGGGGCCAGGTCGAAGGCGTAGTGGCCGACCGCGTCCGCGATGACGTCGACGTTGATGTCGAGCGCCTTCTGGTCGATGTTCGTGATGTCGTCACCCTTGGCGTGGTAGTTCACGTCGTAGGCGACGCCGGCCTGCCCGCCGAACTTCGCGGCTTCCTCCGGCGTCTTGATGCCCTCGGCGCCCGTGAACGTACCGCCCGACGGGATGCCGACCTCGATGAACGGGCCGTAGTCCGAGCGGCCGGAGAAGTCCGTGCCGGCGTGCGGGATCTTCTTGGAGTCGAGGAAGTCGTTGATCCCCTTCTCCAGCTGGGCGGAGCCCTCCGGGCCGGGGCCCGCGCCCACCCCGTCCGAGTCGTCGCCGTCGTACACGAAGTACGCGGAGTTCGGCGAGGCGATCATGTCGAAGTTCAGGTAGAGCTTGATCTGCTTCTTCTGCGCGTCCGTCAGTCCCGCGACGTACGCCTCGGAGCCGAGCAGGCCGTACTCCTCCGCCGACCACCAGGCGAACTTGACCTTGTTCTTGATCTTCGTCTGGCTGCTCGCGAGGCGCTGCGCGACCTGGAGGATGCCGGCCGAACCGGAGCCGTTGTCGTTGATGCCCGGGCCCGCCGCGACCGAGTCGAGGTGCGCTCCGAGGAAGACGGTGTTGTCCGCGTCCCCTCCGCGGGTCTCCGCGACGACGTTGTACGTCTTGCGGTTCTCGCGGAACTGGCGGATGTCGAGGGTGACCTCGACCGGGCCGGCCGCGGCGTCGGCGGCGAGCTTCTCGCCGTCCGCCTGGGTGATGCCGCCGGTCGGGACCTTGCCCGCGTTCGCGTCGCCGAGGGTGCCGTTCAGGGCGCCCGCGGTGTTGTTGTAGATGACCGCGCCGACCGCGCCGGCCGCCGCCGCGTTGGCCTGCTTGGTGGCGAAGGTGCAGCCGCCGCGCTTGACCAGGGCGATCTTGCCGGTGAAGGCGCCGGCGGCGAAGTCGCCGGGCTCGCAGCCGTTCGTACCGTCCGCGTCGACCGGCGCGACGGCGACCTGGGCGGTCACGCCCCCTTCGGGGGTGCTCGCCGTGTACGTCATCAGGTGGATCGGGACGTCGTGCGCGTTCGAGCCGTTCACCGTCATCTTCTCGGCGACGGTCTCGACGTAGACGAAGTCGAACTCGTTCCTCGTGACCTGGTAGCCGGCCGCCTTCATCACGGCCTCGACGTACTTGGCGGACTGCTCGTGGCCTTTGGAACCGGCCACGCGCGTGCCGTTGTTGTAGTCGGCGATCGACTGGAAGACCTTCAGGTGGTTGTAGGCGCCCTTGCCGGTCGCGTCCTTGACCAGCTTCCTGGCCAGCGCGTCACCACGCGCGGCGTCGCTCTGCGGGCTTCCGGTGGCACCGGCGGGCCCGGCGAGGAGCAGCGGGGAGACGAGGGCCGCGGCTGCCAGGGCGGCGGTTGCTGCGGCTATACGGCGAGAGGGCATGTAGGTCCTTTCACGGCAAAGTGCGAGCAGGCGGAACGGTGGACGCACGTTAAGCAGCGAGGAGCCACTCTGGCCAGAGTTTTAACTGATTCCGGTTCAGCAATTCCGCATATCGGCGAGCTTGCGTCTAACGGAGGATGCCCTCGATGAAGTCCGAACCGATGCGGGCGACCGCGGGCAGATCCAACTGATGCTGGGCATAACGCCCTTGACGCCGTGTATGGATCAGGCCGGCCTTTTTCAGTACGGCCAGATGCCGTGACACCTCTGGCGCGGTGATCCCGTACACGGTCGCCAGCTCGCTCGTCGTGTACGGGGCCCTGGCCAGACTCCGGCACAGCATCATCCGCATGGGATGGGCCAGCGCCTCCATCCGCCGCTGGAGCAGCTCCACCGATCCGGGCGAGGCCGCCAGTTCGGGGGTGCCGAGGGGATAGTGGACCACCGGCCGCCAGCCCGGCGCGTGCAGCACCAGCAGGTGCGGCCAGCCGAAGTTGGTCGGTATGAAGACCAGGCCGGGGCCCACGCGGGGGTCTGTGGCGGTGGTCGAGCCGTCGACCATCTTGTCGGCGGTGATGGTGGTGCGGGCCTCGTCGACGCCGAGCGCGCCCGAGACCTCCTTCAGCGCGGCCGGCAGCCCCTTGCGGCGCAGCAGCTCGGTCTTGTGCCGGGCGTCGGCGCTCTGCCCGGGCTCGACGCGCTTCCAGGTCTCGGCGAAGAACGCCTCGTCGCAGTCCTCCAGGAGCCGCCGCATCCACACCCGGACGGCAGCGGTGTCGTCCAGCAGGCGCAGCGAGAAGTTCAGCTGGCGGGGGCCGCGGGCGGCGGCCGTCTCCAGCGCCCTGGCCCGCGCCCCCGGGTCCGTGAGCGGGGAGGGCCAGCCACCCTCGTTGTACAGGGCCAGCCAGCAGTGCTCCAGGGCGGCCATCACGAACCGCTCGTCGTCCAGCCGGTCGAGTACGTCGAGCTCCTCGGCCAGCGTCGCGGCGGGCAGCCCGGTCCCGCCGGGGATTCCGGCGAAGGGCATGAAGATGTCGGCGAAGGAGCTCCGCCACATGAAGTCGCCCTCCAGCAGCCGGTCCGCGAGGCACGGGTCGAGGGCGGCGGCGGTGGCGGTGGTCCAGGAACTGAGCGCGGGGTGGTGGGCGGGCTGGGAGAGCGCGTGCAGGGCCATGCAGAGCTCCGCGAGCGGCGAGGGGGAGAAGGAGATCCGCTCGGCGGGGAGCCCGGCGATGTCGATGGTGACGCTCATCCGCCCATTCTGGGGGGTGCACCCCGGCAGCCCCGGGGTGAGGGTGGACATATGACCGCAATCGAGCAATACCTCATCGACACCTACCGGGCGTCCCAGCACGGCGACCCGATGCCCCCGCCGCCGGGGCGGGACGATCTCGCCGTGGCCCGCGGGGCCCGGTCGTACGAGCAGTTCCGGGCGGTACTGGACGGACGCCCGGGCAATCACCCCTGGTGGGCGGCCCTGCGCAGGCTCACGGCCCGAACGTGATCTCGTACGCGACCTCCGCGCGCCGGTCCGCGACCATGATGTCGGCCGTCTCCACCGGGCGGCCGTCCGCCGCGTAGTGCGTCCGCTCGATCTCGGTGATCAGGTCGCCGACGCTGATGCCGAGCAGATCGGCACGCGCCTGGTCCGCGCGCGCCGGCCGCGGGATCTCCGTCGCCGAGACGACCGTCACCCCGATCGCCCGCATCCGCTCGATCACCCCGGCTCCCTTCAGCGGCCCGTTCTCCGGCAGCACGACCGGCGTGCGGTCCGTGACCGCCATCGGCTCCCACGACTCGCAGGTCTCCACCGGCCGCCCCTGGGACAGGAACGCGTACGAGGTGACCACGCACGGGTCGCCCGGGGCGATGGCGAGGCGCGCCGCGATCCGCTCCGGCGCCGGGGTGCGGGGCCTGGACCGCGACTGCCACGTACCGCCGCCGTTGTCGCGGCCGCCCGGGCCGCTCAGCCGCCGCAGCCGGGAGCGCGGGATCCGCATCCGCCGGCGCGGGCCCCGGACGTAGGTGCCGGAACCGGCCCGGCCTTCGAGGAAGCCCTCGATGATCAGGAGCTCCATCGCCCGCTGCGCGACGCTCTGCCCGACCGCGTACTCCTCGGCGAACCGGGCCCGCGACGGCAGCCTGGCTCCGGCCGGCCATTCCCCGGCCCTGATCCGCTCCCGGAGCGCGTCGGCAATCTGCAAGTACGCAGTGTCACGAGGCATTTGGACAAGTTAACACCGCGCACATGCGCGTGCCCCCGGCTTCCGCACCCGCGATCGGGGGGAGCCGGGGGCACGCATCTGCCGCCCCGCTACTCGAAGTTGGGCGCGTTGCGCTCGTAGACCAGCCGCAGCCCGATCAGCGTCAGCCACGGCTCGTGGTCGTCGATCACCGAGGACTCGCCGAGCACGATCGGCGCCAGCCCGCCGGTGGCGATGACGCGGACGTCGTCCGGGTCGCCGTTCGGGCCCGCCAGCTCCTTGGCCATCCGGGTGACGATCCCGTCGACCTGCCCCGCGAAGCCGTACACCACGCCCGACTGCATCGCCTCGACCGTGGACTTGCCGACCACGTTGCGCGGCCGGGCCAGTTCGATCTTGCGGAGCTGGGCGCCGCGGATTCCCAGAGCCTCCATCGAGATCTCGATGCCCGGGGAGATCACCCCGCCCACGTACTCGCCCTTCGCGGACACCGCGTCGAAGGTGGTCGCCGTACCGAGGTCGACCACGATCGCCGGGCCCCCGTAGAGCTCGACCACCGCGACCGCGTTGACGATGCGGTCCGCGCCGACCTCCTTCGGATTGTCCATGAGGATCGGCACGCCCGTCTTGGTGCCGGGCTCCACGATCACCGCCGGCACGTCGCCGTAGTAGCGGCGGGTGACCTCGCGGAGCTCGTGCAGGACCGCCGGCACCGTCGAGCAGATCGCGATGCCGTGGATGCCGTCGCCCAGCTCGCTGCCGAGCATCGGGTGCATGCCCATCAGACCCTGCATGAGCACGGCCAGCTCGTCGGCCGTGCGCCGCGGGTCGGTCGAGATGCGCCAGTGCTCGACGATCTCGTCACCGTCGAACAGGCCCAGGACCGTGTGGGTGTTGCCGACGTCGATGGTGAGGAGCACGGGTTACACCGCCTCGCGCAGATCGAGGCCGATGTCCAGGATCGGCGAGGAGTGGGTCAGCCCGCCGACGGCCAGGTAGTCCACGCCGGTCTCCGCGTACGCCCGGGCGGTGTCCAGGGTCAGGCGGCCCGAGGACTCCAGCACCGCGCGGCCGGCCACCAGCGCCACGGCCTCGGCGGTCTGCGCGACCGTGAAGTTGTCCAGCAGGATCAGGTCGGCGCCCGCTTCCAGGACCTCGCCGATCTGCTCCAGGGTGTCGACCTCGACCTCGATCGGGACCTCCGGGAAGGCCTCCCGGACGGCCTTGAAGGCCTGCGCGACCCCGCCCGCCGCCACCACGTGGTTGTCCTTGACCAGCGCCGCGTCGGACAGCGACATGCGGTGGTTGACGCCGCCGCCGCAGCGCACCGCGTACTTCTCCAGCGCGCGCAGGCCCGGCGTGGTCTTGCGGGTGTCGCGGACCTTCGCCCCGGTGCCCTCCAGCACGTCCGCCCAGCGGCGGGTGGCCGTCGCGATGCCCGACAGCCGGCACATGATGTTCAGCGCGCTGCGCTCCGCCGTGAGCAGGTCGCGGGTGCGCGAGCGTACGGACAGCAGCAGCTGCCCGGCCGTGACCTGGTCGCCGTCCTCCGCGTGCCGCTCCACCTCGAAGGCCTCCGTGCAGACCACGGAGAACACGGCCTCGGCGATGCGCAGACCGGACACGACGCCGTCCTCGCGCGCGACGAAGTCGGCCACCGCCTCCGCGTCCTCGGGCACCGTGGCGACGGTGGTGACGTCGACGCCGCCGTCCAGGTCCTCGGAGAGCGCCATGTGCGCGATGTCCTCGACCTCGATGGGGTCCAGGCCCGCGTCCGCGAGCAGCTGGGCCAGCGCCGGGTCGAGGCCGCTCTCCTCGCCGTCACCGCAGGCGCAGTCGTCGCCGCAGCCGCCGTCGTTCTGGTCGATCAGGGGAAGTTCGGGGGTGCTCACGGTCACTGCTCCAGGCTCTGGGTACTCAGGGGGACGTGCACGGACGGGAAGTCCGCGGAGTCGGTGGGGACGACGACCAGGGCGCGCTTCTCGGTCGCCGAGAGCCGGACGACGAGGTGGCGGCGCCAGACGGCGTCGTCCCGGTCCGGATGGTCCTCGCGCCAGTGGCAGCCGCGGGTCTCCACGCGCCGCTGCGCGGCCGCGACCAGCACCCGGGCCACGCACAGCAGGTTCGTGGCCTCCCAGGTGTCCACCCCCGGTTCGGCGGTCTTGCCGTGCGCTTCGAGGTTGTTCAGGGCGGTCGCGTACAGGCCTTCGAGGGCCTCGGCGGCCGTCCGCAGCGACTCGGCCGAGCGCAGCACGCCCGCGCCGTCCGTCATGATCCGCTGGACCTCGTACCGCGCCTCGGCGGGCTGCAGCGGGCCGGTCGCGGGAACGGGTATGCCCGGGCCGTTGCCGGTGCGCGCCTGCGCGGTGATGTCGTCGGCGATCCGCTCGGCGAACACCAGGCCCTCCAGCAGGGAGTTGGAGGCCAGCCGGTTCGCGCCGTGCACACCGGTGCAGGCGACCTCGCCGCACGCGTACAGGCCGGGGACGGTGGTGCGCCCGTGCAGGTCGGTCCGTACGCCGCCGGACGCGTAGTGCGCGGCGGGCGCGACCGGGATCGGCTCGGTCACCGGGTCGATGCCGTGCGCGCGGCAGGCGGCGAGGATCGTCGGGAAGCGCTGCTCCCACATCTCGGCGCCGAAGTGCCGGGCGTCCAGGAACATGTGCCCCGCACCCTGCTCCTGCATGCGGCGGGTGATGCCCTTGGCGACGATGTCGCGCGGCGCCAGCTCGGCGAGCTCGTGCTGCCCGACCATGAACCGGACGCCGTCCGCGTCGACGAGGTACGCGCCCTCGCCGCGCACCGCCTCCGACACCAGGGGCTGCTGCCCCTCGGCGTCCGGGCCGAGGAACAGCACCGTCGGGTGGAACTGGACGAATTCCAGGTCGGAGACCTCGGCCCCGGCGCGCAGCGCGAGCGCCACCCCGTCGCCCGTCGACACCGACGGGTTGGTGGTCGCCGAGAAGACCTGGCCCATGCCGCCGGTCGCCAGGATCACGGCGGGCGCATGGACGGCGCCGACGCCGTCGTGCTGGCCCTCGCCCATGACGTGCAGCGTGACACCGGCCGTACGCCCCTGCGCGTCCTGCAGCAGGTCCAGTACGAGCGCGTTCTCCACGGTCTCGATGCCCGCGGCCTGCACGGCCTCGACCAGGGCCCGGGAGATCTCGGCGCCGGTGGCGTCGCCGCCCGCGTGCGCGATCCGGCGCCGGTGGTGGCCGCCCTCGCGGGTCAGCTCTATCTCCCCGGTCTCCGCGGAGGTGTCGAAGACGGCGCCGGCGGCCATCAGCCGCCGGACCGCGTCCGGGCCTTCGGTGACGAGCAGCCGCACGGCCTCCTCGTCGCACAGGCCGGCGCCCGCGACCAGGGTGTCTTCCAGGTGCTGCTCGGGGGTGTCGCCCTCGCCGAGGGCCGCGGCGATCCCGCCCTGGGCCCAGCGGGTGGAGCCGTCGTCGAGCCGTGCCTTGGTGACCACGACCGTGCGGCGGCCCGCGCCGGCGCAGCGCAGCGCGGCGGTCAGCCCCGCGACGCCGGAGCCGACGACCACGACATCGGCGTCGACCGACCAGCCGGGGGCCGGTGCGTGCAGCCGTATGCCGGTGCCTGCGCCGCCCGACTGGATGTCTCTGCCTGGGGTGCTCACGAATGTGCTCCGAATTCCAGTGGGATGTTGTCGATCAGCCGGGTCGTGCCCACCTTCGCGGCGACGGCCAGGACGGCCTGCCCCGTGAATCCGGGGCCGGCCTCGGTGAAGTCCAGCGGGTCCACCAGCGCCACGTAGTCCAGCTCGAGCGGCGGCTCGTGCCGGCCCGCCTCCTCCAGGATGTGGTGCGCGGCGGCCCGTACGGCGTCCGGCAGCCCGCAGCCCGCGACCGACACGGCGTGCGCGTCCGCGGAGGCGCGGATCTCGCCGAGCTTCGCCAGCGCGCTGGCGCGCTCGTCGCTGGCCGGGTAGGCCTCGGCGCGGGCCTGCAGCGCCGCCTGCGCGGCGAGCCGGTCGCGCCCGGCGAACAGGGCGCGGGACAGGGTCAGGGCGGTGCGCCGCTCGGCGGGGGAGAGGTAGCGGTTGCGGGACGACAGCGCGAGCCCGTCCTCCTCGCGGACGGTCGGTACGCCGACCACCTCGACGGGGAAGTTCAGGTCGGTCACCATGCGCCGGATCAGGGCCAGTTGCTGCGCGTCCTTCTGGCCGAAGAGGGCCAGGTCGGGGCGGGTGAGGTGGAGCAGCTTGGCGACGACGGTCAGCACTCCGTCGAAGTGGCCGGGACGGGTGGCCCCTTCGAGGCGCTCACCCATGGGTCCGGCGCTGATCCGCACCTGCGGGTCGCCGCCCGGGTAGACCTCCTCGACGGCAGGCGCGAACACCGCGTCGGCGCCCGCCTCTTCGGCGATCCGCCGGTCGGCGTCGAGGGTGCGGGGATAGCGGTCGAGGTCCTCGTTCGCCCCGAACTGCAGGGGATTGACGAAGACGGTGACGACGACCTGGCCGCCCCGGCCGGCCTGTTCGCGGGCGGCGCGGATGAGGGTGGCGTGCCCCTCGTGCAGGGCGCCCATGGTCATCACCACCGCCCGGCGGCCGGCGCGCGCGAGCCCGTGGAGCTCCTCGGCGGTGTGCAGCAGCAGGGGTTCGCTCATCGGGCGTCGCCGTCCTTGTCCGCGAGGACGCCGAGCAGGTCCTCGGCGAGCTCGGGCTTGAGCAGACCGTGCGCGAGGGCCCGGTCGGCGGTGGTCCGGGCCATGGCCAGGTATCCGGCGACCGCGGCGGGCGCGTGCTTGCGCAGCTCCGAGACGTGCGCGGCGACCGTGCCGGCGTCGCCGCGGGCCACCGGGCCGGTCAGGGCGGCGTCACCGGAGCGCAGCGCGTTGTCGAGGGCGGCGCCGAGCAGCGGGCCGAGCATCCGGTCGGGGTGCTCGACCCCGGCCGTGCGCAGCAGCTCCATCGACTGGGCGACCAGGGTGACCAGGTGGTTCGCGCCGAGGGCGAGGGCCGCGTGGTAGAGCGGACGGCTGTCCTCCGCGATCCACTCGGGCTCCCCGCCCATCTCGATGACCAGGGCCTCGGCGGCGAGCCGCAGTTCCTCGGGGGCGGTGACGCCGAAGGAGCAGCCGGCCAGGCGCTGCACGTCGACCTCGGTGCCGGTGAAGGTCATCGCGGGGTGCAGGGCCAGCGGCAGCGCGCCCGCGCGGCGCGCCGGGTCGAGCACGGAGGTCCCGTACCGCCCGGAGGTGTGTACGAGGAGCTGCCCGGGCCGGATCGCACCGGTTTCGGCGAGGCCCTCGACGAGGGACGGCAGCGCGTCGTCCGGCACGGTGAGCAGGACCAGGTCGGCGAGCTCGAACACCTGCGCGGGCGGAACGAGGGGCACGTCGGGCAGCATTCGTGCGGCGCGGCGCACGGACGCGTCGGAGACGCCGGATACGGCGACGGGCCGGTGCCCGGCCTGCTGGAGCGCGCGGGCCAGCGCCGGGCCGACCCGGCCGGCTCCGACGACGCCGACCGCCAGCCGGGCAGGGCGTGGCTGCTGTGTTGGGTTCACGCGGGAAGGGCCTTCCGTTCCAGTCCG
The DNA here is from genome assembly GCF_036203305.1 of Streptomyces sp. NBC_00190. GTDB lineage: Bacteria > Actinomycetota > Actinomycetes > Streptomycetales > Streptomycetaceae > Streptomyces. Next base: position 4,493,891 of record NZ_CP108131.1, read on the forward strand.
CGGGGGGTACCGGACGATACGCCGCCATGCTAGCTCCTGGGCCCTTTGGCCGGTCGGCGATGATTCGGGCCATGGACGAGGACACCGAGCGCGAGAAGCGGCAGGTTGCGGCCTGGCGGGCGGCGGAGCGGAAACTCTCCCGCTGCCTGCGCGAGCCGACGGTGGCGGAGCTGCTGGCGCAGCTCGCCGAAGCCCCGTACGACATGGACCAGCCGGCCGACGTGTACGGGGACGGGGTCGTCGACGCGCTGGAACGGCGGGTCGCGGAGCTGCTGGGCACCGAGGACGCGGCGTTCTTCCCGACCGGGACGATGGCGCAGCAGGTGGCCCTGCGGTGCTGGGCCGGGCGGACCGGGAACCCGGTGGTGGCGCTGCACCCGATGAGTCATCCGGAGCGGTGGGAGGGGGAGGCGCTCTCGACCGTGTCCGGGCTGCGGGTGGCGCACCCGACGGCGGAGGCCCGCCAGCCGTCGGCGGCGGAGGTCGCGGACCTCGCGGAGCCGTTCGGCACCCTGATGCTGGAGCTGCCGCTGCGGGACGCGGGCTTCCTGCTCCCGACCTGGGAGGAGCTGGAGGCGCTGGTCGACGCGGCCCGGGAGCGGGAGGCGGTGGTGCACTTCGACGGGGCCCGGCTGTGGGAGTCCACGGTGCACTTCGGGCGCCCGCTGACGGAGATCGCGGGTCTGGCGGATTCCGTCTACGTCTCGTTCTACAAGTCGCTCGGCGGGCTGAGCGGGGCGGCGCTGGCCGGGCCGCGGGACTTCGTGGAGGAGACCAGGGTCTGGCGGCACCGGTACGGGGGCCAGGTCTTCCGGCAGTTCCCGCAGGCCCTGGCCGCGCTGGCCGGGCTGGAGCGGGAGCTCGTGCGCCTGCCGTCGTACGTCGCGCAGGCGCGGATGGTGGCGGGCGCGCTGGGGCCGGCGTTCGCCGCGTCCGGGATCCCGTGGTTCCGGATCAACCCGGGGTGTCCGCACACGCACCAGTTCCAGGTGTGGCTGCCGTACGAGGCGGACCGGCTGGCGCAGGCGGGTCTGCGCCAGGCGGAGGAGACGGGGCGGGTCCTGTTCCGCACCTGGTCCCGGGCCGCCGTACCGGGCCTCTCCCTGACGGAGGTGGAGGTCACGGCCCCGGGCCTCGCCTGGACCCCGGCGGACGTGGCGTCGGCGGTAGCGGAGTTCGCGGCGCGCCTGTAGGGACCCGGCCGCGCCGGCCCCTGCCGGGGGCCCGGCGGGTCCGTGCGGCGGCACCCCGGACCCCGGGAGGCAGTGGTGCGAAACTCCGAATTACCGGGAAGTCAGCGGTTCCGGCCGGTCACGGCGATACCGTCCCTCCGTGGAATGACACGCGACCGTGCCCGGAGGAGACACCATGACCGCTCAGCCCACGTGGCAGAAGTCCTCGTTCTGCGGTGAGGGGGACGCCTGCGTCTACGTGTCCGCCGCGCCCGGCACCCTGGTGCGCGTCGCTGACCACGCCGACCCCGCGCACCTCGTGCTCGCCACGACCCAGGCCGCCTGGGCCGAATTCCTCCGCGCGGTCAAGGAGACCGGCTGAGGGATCCGCCGCGCCGACCCCGTTCACCCTCAGGGGTTTTTGTCCGATTAGCGCGTATCTTCAGCCTATGCCCACGCCCTACGGATCCCGCGGCGGCATGGCGTTCAGCGCCGCTGAACTGCACGTGCTCAGGCGCTCGCTCGCCCACGCCCTTCAGTCCTCCTCGGCCCCCCTCGCGGCCGAGGAGGTCCAGGACTGCCTGCGCCTCGCGCAGTCGGTGGACGACGTGGTCCAGGAGGCGGCCCGGCTCAGAGCCTTCCTCGCGGAGGATCTGGCCCGCTACCGGGGCGCTCTGCCCGGCAGTCTCTCCGGCTACCTGCAACTGCTGCAGGACGCCCTGGCCGCCGGGTACGAGCCCGTGCCCGACGACCTCGCCGCACTGCGCGCCCTGCGCGCCAACCCGGTCGCGGCCGCGCTGCTGGACCGCGCCCAGGCCGTCCTGGAGCGCTCCGTACGGCGGCGGCTGACGACCGCCCCCGCGCCCCGGACCCGGCTGCTGGCCCTGGCCGGGGGCAAGGACGGGCAGCCGGGCCGTCCGGCGCCCAGGCCCAAGGAGCAGCCCCGCCCCGAGCGGCCGGGGAAGCCCGAGCAGCCCGGGAAGCCCATCCCGACGCCCGGCGAGGTGTTCCCGCCGCGCCGCAAGCCCACCCCGCCCCCGGCGGCCGAGCGCACCGCCGTGTAGCTACGCTGATGGGCATGGACTACGTCTCCGCGCTCGTGCCCCCCGTCGTGATGGCCGGGTTCTTCATCGCTCTCGTCGTGACGATCGTGAAGAGCCAGGGCGGCGCCAACAAGGCCAAGGAGGACGCGGCGGTCGACGCCGTGATCGCCCGGGCCGAGGCCGCCCGCCAGCCCCAGAAGTAGAACCCTTCGGCTATCGGGCGCAGGGCCTCGGGCCCCGCGTCCGATTTTTTGCGCGTTGGCGGGTCGAATAGTCGGGCAATTACCCACAAGCCGCACTATCGTGCTGTTGTGCCTCGCCCCTTGGGAGAACTCGAAGACGCCGTCATGACGCGGGTGTGGCAGTGGAACCGCCCGGTCACCGTTCGGGAAGTGCTGGAAGACCTCCAGCAGGAACGGTCCATCGCGTACACCACGGTCATGACCGTTATGGACAATCTTCATCAGAAGGGCTGGGTCCGCCGGGAAGCGGAAGGCCGCGCCTATCGATATACGGCGGTCTCCACCCGTGCCGCCTACTCGGCCGCACTGATGAACGAAGCCTGGTCGACGAGCGACAACCCCGCGGCCGCCCTCGTCGCCTTCTTCGGCATGATGTCCGCGGAACAGCGGGAAGCCCTCAGGGACGCCGTTCGGATCGTCCAGCACGACGACGAGTCCGCCGAGTCCGCGGCCGAGTCGGCGGCCGAGACCGCCGCCGAGTCCGCGGCCGAAGCCCCCGCGCCGGCCGAAGCCGAAGGGGACTCCGCCGAGCGTCCGGGCACACCGGGGCGATAACGTCCGGGGCCATGGGAGAGTTTTCCGCTGCACACGCAGAAACAGTCACGATCCGCCGTGCCCGCACCGGTGATGTTCCCGCGCTGAGGCGCCTGCTCGACCAGTACGTGCAGCAGCGGATCCTGCTCGACAAAGCCCCCGTCGTCCTTTACGAGGACATCCAGGAGTTCTGGGTCGCGGAACGCGACTCCGACGGCCAGGTCGTCGGCTGCGGAGCTCTCCACGTGATGTGGGAAGACCTCGCCGAAGTGCGCACTCTGGCGGTCGACCGCGACTTGAAGGGTGCGGGCGTCGGTCATCAGGTACTGGCGCAGTTGTTGCGGACGGCCCGCGAGCTCGGGGTGAGCCGGGTTTTCTGCCTCACCTTCGAAGTGGACTTCTTCGCGAAGCACGGCTTCGTCGAGATCGGCGAGACCCCGGTGGAGACCGATGTCTACATGGAGCTCCTGCGTTCCTATGACGAGGGCGTCGCCGAGTTCCTCGGTCTCGAACGAGTGAAGCCGAACACCTTGGGTAACAGTCGGATGCTTCTGCACCTCTGAGCGATCAACGCGGCTTTTCCGGCGTCCACCCGCCTGTGGCCTATGTCCGAATCGCGCACGTTTCCCTCCCTGTTGCGGTCTCGAACCTCTCGCCGGGGGGTTTGTGTTTTCCAGGCAAAAGCGGTTTCCTTTCCGCGTACTGCTTTTCTATGAAAGGAAATCCCGGTGGCACAGAAGGTTCAGGTCCTTCTTGTCGACGACCTCGACGGTGTCGAGGCGGACGAGACGGTGACGTTCGCTCTGGACGGCAAGACCTACGAGATCGACCTCACCACCGCCAACGCTGAAAAGCTCCGCGGTCTGCTCGACCCGTACACCAAGGGCGGCCGCCGCACCGGTGGGCGCGCCACCGCGGCCCGCGCCAAGGGCCGCGCCTCCGCGACGACCGGTAACCCGGACACCGCCGAGATCCGCGCATGGGCGAAGGAGAACGGTTACAGCGTGAACGACCGGGGCCGCGTCCCGGCCGAGATCCGCGAGGCCTACGAGAAGGCCAAGGGCTGACCGGACCGGATCGTACGGCGCCGTAGGCGGGCGCGGTGGCATTCCGTCGCCGCGGCGGCCACCAGGCGTACGAGATCGGGCCGACGGGTGGGCCCGGCGCCTTCCCCGAGGCCCGGCAGGGCGGGCAGCAGCGCCTCACAGCCCTGCTCGGGGGGTCGCAGCCACACGGCGGCTCCCCGGGGGTCGGGGGCCTCACCGGGGGGAGCGGGGGCGGTGATCCGGCCACCCGCACCCAGGCCGGTGAGCTCCAGGTCGACCCCGCCCCACTCCAGCCAGTCGAGCAGCCCCTCCAGCTCCTCCGCGCCCCCCGCGGCCACCAGGAACCGCATCCGGCGCCCCATGAGGGCCACCGGCCCGGTGGCGACGGGCCTGCGGAGCAGCGCCGCGCCGGCGTCGGACGGCAGCTCCAGCACGTCGAACCGGGTCCCGGTGACGAGCTGGCCGGGCGGGCCGCCCGTAACGGCCCAGCCGAGCACGCGCCGGTACCAGGAGGCGTGCGCGGCTTCCCCGGCCGGAACGCGGGGCAGCGGGACGGTGGGGGCGCCGACGGTGCTGAAGGCCATGTCCGGAGCAACTCCCCAAACGGCTGCGGGTTACGGCCGGGGCACCTCCCGGCGGCAGCCGGGAGAGTGACACACGGCACCCGGATCAATGCGGAACGTAAACATCCGCGGGGTGGAGTCCCACATTCGGGACGCAAGCGTGTTCGCCCTTAGCGGAGGGAAGTGGTGCCGCGGGCATGGAGTGTCAGTCCTTACGGGTAAGACATTCCTAGTGGATCGGGGCGACACGCTGATTTGAGCGGCTTCCGTTCGCCATCGGCGTACACGCATGACGGGTATCTGCCTGGCCTGCGGGAACATCGTCTCGCACCATCGGGTTGGAGCAGTTGTCGGCTCTTCAAGCCGGTTTTCCTCGCAGATGTGGGGGTGAGCCGCGGACGGATGTCGGCAGTTGGAATGAGCTGTCCCGCCCCGCGGGACTAGCATGCGGAAGGACAGGGCGGGGACCGACCCCGAACTGCCCGACCGCTCTGAGGAGCGATAAACGATGTTCGAGAGGTTCACCGACCGCGCGCGGCGGGTTGTCGTCCTGGCTCAGGAAGAAGCCCGGATGCTCAACCACAACTACATCGGCACCGAGCACATCCTCCTGGGCTTGATCCACGAGGGTGAGGGTGTCGCCGCTAAGGCCCTGGAGAGCCTCGGGATTTCGCTCGAGGCTGTTCGCCAGCAGGTTGAGGAGATCATCGGTCAGGGGCAGCAGGCCCCGTCCGGCCACATCCCCTTCACCCCGCGGGCGAAGAAGGTCCTGGAGCTGTCGCTCCGAGAGGCCCTCCAGCTCGGCCACAACTACATCGGCACCGAGCACATCCTGCTCGGCCTGATCCGCGAGGGCGAGGGCGTCGCCGCCCAGGTCCTCGTGAAGCTGGGCGCCGATCTCAACCGAGTCCGGCAGCAGGTCATCCAGCTGCTCTCCGGCTACACCGGCGGAGGCAAGGAGTCGGCCACGGCCGGCGGCCCGGCCGAGGGCACGCCCTCGACCTCGCTCGTCCTGGACCAGTTCGGCCGCAACCTCACCCAGGCGGCCCGCGAATCCAAGCTCGACCCGGTCATCGGGCGCGAGAAGGAGATCGAGCGGGTCATGCAGGTGCTGTCCCGCCGTACCAAGAACAACCCGGTCCTCATCGGCGAGCCCGGCGTCGGCAAGACCGCCGTCGTCGAGGGCCTGGCCCAGGCGATCGTCAAGGGCGAGGTCCCCGAGACCCTCAAGGACAAGCACCTCTACACGCTTGACCTGGGTGCCCTGGTCGCCGGTTCCCGCTACCGCGGTGACTTCGAGGAGCGCCTGAAGAAGGTGCTCAAGGAGATCCGCACCCGCGGCGACATCATCCTGTTCATCGACGAGCTCCACACCCTCGTGGGTGCGGGCGCCGCCGAGGGCGCGATCGACGCCGCCAGCATCCTCAAGCCCATGCTGGCCCGTGGTGAGCTCCAGACCATCGGTGCCACGACGCTGGACGAGTACCGCAAGCACCTCGAGAAGGACGCGGCCCTCGAGCGCCGCTTCCAGCCGATCCAGGTGGCGGAGCCTTCCCTCCCCCACACGATCGAGATCCTCAAGGGCCTGCGCGACCGCTACGAGGCCCACCACCGCGTCTCCATCACGGACGAGGCCCTCGTCCAGGCGGCGACGCTGGCGGACCGGTACATCTCGGACCGCTTCCTCCCGGACAAGGCGATCGACCTGATCGACGAGGCCGGCTCCCGGATGCGCATCCGCCGGATGACCGCGCCGCCGGACCTCCGCGAGTTCGACGAGAAGATCGCGGCCGTGCGCCGCGACAAGGAGTCGGCCATCGACTCCCAGGACTTCGAGAAGGCGGCGTCTCTCCGTGACAAGGAGAAGCAGCTGCTGGCGGCGAAGGCCAAGCGCGAGAAGGAATGGAAGGCCGGCGACATGGACGTCGTCGCCGAGGTCGACGGCGAGCTCATCGCCGAAGTCCTCGCGACCGCGACCGGCATTCCCGTCTTCAAGCTCACCGAGGAGGAGTCCTCGCGACTGCTCCGCATGGAGGACGAGCTCCACCGTCGGGTCATCGGCCAGAAGGACGCCATCAAGGCGCTCTCGCAGGCGATCCGCCGTACCCGTGCGGGTCTGAAGGACCCGAAGCGCCCGGGTGGCTCGTTCATCTTCGCCGGTCCGTCCGGTGTCGGTAAGACCGAGCTCTCCAAGACGCTCGCCGAATTCCTCTTCGGTGACGAGGACGCGCTGATCTCCCTCGACATGTCGGAGTTCAGCGAGAAGCACACGGTTTCCCGTCTCTTCGGTTCGCCCCCCGGCTACGTGGGCTACGAAGAGGGCGGCCAGCTCACCGAGAAGGTGCGCCGGAAGCCGTTCTCCGTCGTCCTCTTCGACGAGGTCGAGAAGGCCCACCCGGATATCTTCAATTCCCTTCTCCAGATCCTGGAGGACGGTCGCCTGACCGACTCCCAGGGCCGGGTCGTGGACTTCAAGAACACGGTCATCATCATGACGACCAACCTGGGTACCCGGGACATCTCGAAGGGCTTCAACCTGGGCTTCGCGGCCCAGGGCGACACCAAGACCGGCTACGAGCGGATGAAGGCGAAGGTCAACGAAGAGCTCAAGCAGCACTTCCGGCCCGAGTTCCTCAACCGCGTCGACGACACGGTCGTCTTCCACCAGCTCACCGAGGAAGACATCATCCAGATCGTCGACCTGATGATCGCGAAGGTCGACGAGCGCCTGAAGGACCGCGACATGGGCATCGAGCTGAGCGGTGACGCGAAGCTCCTGCTCGCCAAGCGCGGCTACGACCCGATCATGGGTGCCCGGCCGCTGCGCCGGACCATCCAGCGCGAGATCGAGGACCTGCTGTCGGAGAAGATCCTCTTCGGCGAGCTGCGTCCCGGTCAGATCGTGGTCGTCGGCAAGGAGGGTGAGGGCGACGACGCCAAGTTCACCTTCCGCGGCGAGGAGAAGTCGGCTCTGCCGGACCTCCCCCCGATCGAGGCCACGGGCTCCGGCCCGGACCTGTCGAAGGGCGCGTAACCACCGCGGGGCGGTAGCAGTACGAAGGGGCGGCCCCGGGACCGAGAGGTTCCGGGGCCGCCCCTTTTCCGCGAACGCGTTTTACGAACGGATCACCTTGATGTGCGAGGGGAGCAGGGCGCGGACGGCCGCCTCGTCGAAATCCCCGGACAGGACCCGCAGCCGGGGGAAGATCGCGGGCAGTCGGCGGGCGAGGTCCAGGCCACCGTCGAACGCCCGGGGCACGTGGAGCTCCTCCACCGACGGCATGCACAGGCCGTCGGGGGCGAGACGGAGGGCGGAGCCCGTGACGGCCAGCTCGGCCAGCTCCGTGAGCGGTGCGAGCTCCTGCCACTCGCCCGGGTGGCGCGGGGCCCAGCACTCCCCGAGGGAGACGGACCGCAGTCGGCGGTGGCGGGACAAGCCGACGGGTCCCGCGTCCTCGGGCGTCACCGAGTAGAGGTTGACGCTGTTCAGTGCCACTCCGGGGGCGAAGCCGTCCAGTGACCAGGGCGCGTGGGTGCCGCGGAGCACGAGGTCGCGCAGGGAGGTCCAGTCGGCGAGGACGGGGCCCAGCGGCAGGCTGCGGCCGCGCAGGTCGAGCACGGCCGACCGGACGGGCAGCCCCCTCAGCCCGTCCAGGTTCCGGAGCCCGGAGCAGTGCGAGATCTCGACGGAGACCAGTGCGTCCTGCCCCTTCAGGAAATCGAGGTCGGTGAGCAGGTCGTTGCCGCGCACGGTCAGGTACTCGGCTTTGACTTCCCGGAGGTACGCGGTGAGGGCCTCGCCCGTCACCTCGCCGACCACGTTCAGGTCCCGCCGGGGCGAGAAGTCGGCCAGGGCGGCCAGCTCCTCGTCCGAGACGGCCGTGACGTTCTGGTCCGGGGGAAGGAGGGAGATGACCTCCGCGGCGTACCGGCGCGTCTCGAAGCGCGGCCAGAGCCTGGCCAGCTCCGCGCGGACCTCGTAGGAGGGGTGGCCGCCGTAGCGGGCCAGGAAGGGGATCGCGCGCTCCGACAGCACCCCGCCCGCCGCCTGGACCGTGTACAGGGCCGCCGCGCCGTCGGGGGCCTCCTCGGGCGGCGGGAGCAGCTCCAGGACCAGCGGTCCGATCCGCCCCAGCTCGCGCGCCGTGCCCACGACGGTGGGCGGGATCAGCCGGCCCGCCTGCCGCTCCACCTCCGCGCGCAGTACGGGGTCCAGCTCGTCCGCGTACTCCAGGGAGGCCAGGGCGAGCAGGACCGACCGGTGCGAGCCGCGGGCCAGCAGCTCCCGGATGATCCCGGCGCGGTCGCGGGGGCGGCCCTGGGCCACCGCCATGCGGATGACGTCCTCCCACTGGTCGTCGTCCGCGTGGGCGGCCAGCTCGCCGAAGCTGCCCTCGTCCAGGGCCGCCCGGGCGCCCAGGAAGTCCTGGAAGGTGCGGTGGACGAACTCGACGGTGTCCGCCGTGGGCGCCCGCAGCAGCCCGGAGCGCTCCAGGAAGTGCCGGAACACCGCCGGGGCCTCGCCCAGTACGCGGACGGCGGGTACGGCGGGCAACGCGTCCGCGATCAGCGCCTCGGCCCGGTCCCGGTCCAGCTCGGTGCGCCCGTTGCGGATCAGCCAGTACGCGAGCCGCTGGAGCAGCTGGAGCTGGGGCTCCTCGGCCAGGTCCGGCAGCCGCAGGCCCCGCTCGCGGTCCCGGCGGTGCAGCAGCATCGACAGGGCGGCCGTGTAGAGCTCCTTGCGGCCCGAGGGCAGGAAGCCGCGCCGTTCGCGGTGCAGGGCGCAGATGAGCCCGCACAGCAGCGGATTGGTGGCCAGCCGGGCCAGGTCCGGCTTGGTGCGTACGGACTCCAGCAGCCGGCCCTCCAGCGCCGGGTCGACCGGTGCGGCCGCCGCGTGCCAGCGGGTGACGAAGGCGCGGACGTGGTCCGGGGTCATCGGGGTGAGGAGCACCTCGTCGAAGCCTTCCGCGCCGAGCCAGTCCTGCCGGACCGCCGAGGGCCGGGAGGTGACCAGCCAGCGGTTGCCCGGGTAGGCGGTGATCAGGTCGGCCAGCCAGTCGCGGGCCCGGTCCCGCTCGGCTGCCGGGATCTCGTCGAAGCCGTCCACCAGGAGCAGCGCGCGGCCGCCGCGCAGGACGCGGGCGGCCCAGCCGTCGGGGGCCGCCCCGTCCAGCGGGGTCGCCGCCAGGAACTCGCGCGGCGAGGGCAGCCGCTCGCCGTGGCGGTGAGGGTGCGCAGGGGGAGGACGTACGGGACGAGGCCCTCCCCGGGGCCGCGCGCGGCGGCGACGGCCAGCCACTGGATGAGGGTGGTCTTGCCGGATCCGGCTTCGCCGCGCAGCAGGATCCGGTGGTGCTCGGTGAGGAGCGCGTCCGCGGGCAGGGTGCGGCGGGCGACGCTCTCGCCCGGCTCGTCCGGCGCGGCGCGGTCGGCCTCCAACGAGACGTACGCCGCGGCCAGCGGCCAGCGGCCAGCGGCCAGCGGGCGGAGCCGGGGGCCAGGTCCAGGCCGAAGATGGTGAGGGCGCTTTGGGGGAGATCCAATGGCCCCCGGCCGGTGACAAGCCGCACAGGACAAATCGGACCTACTAGGAACTTTCGTAGATCCAAAGGTCCGATTTGCCCCGCCGTCGACCCGGTAAGGACAGGGTCAACAGGAGGGACGGCTGTGGTCGTACCTACGGCCTCCGGTAGTAATCGGGAGGTTTGGGGATGTCAGGGGGCGCGGGTTACCAAGGGTGGGCAAGCCCGGCACACCGCTCAGCGTGCCGGGTCACTTGATGCCCGAACCCGTCCTAGTCCCCGGCCCCGGAGGTCTCCTTCATGTTCGCGAAGCGCGTCATCACCCGTCGTACCCGTATCGCCGTCGGCGCAACCACTCTCGGTGCGGTGCTGGCTCTGGGGGCCGGGACGACCGCCGCGTTCGCCGACACGACGCAGACCTCCGCGAAGAGCGGCACCTGGAGCAAGCCGGTCGCGAAGTACACGCTGTCCGCGACCTTCGGCAAGGGCGGCAGCATGTGGTCCCACAAGCACTCCGGCCAGGACTTCGCCGTCCCGGTCGGCACCCCGGTCAAGGCCGCGGGCGCCGGCACCGTCGTGAAGGCCGGCCCGGGCGGCGGCGGTGACGGCCCGGCGTACGGCAACGCCATCGTGATCAAGCACGCGAACAACACGTACTCGCAGTACGCGCACCTCTCGAAGATCCAGGTCAAGATCGGGCAGAAGGTCTCCGCCGGCAAGCAGATCGCCCTGTCCGGCAACACCGGGAACTCCAGCGGCCCGCACCTGCACTTCGAGATCCGGACCACCCCGAACTACGGTTCCGCCGTCAACCCGGTGTCCTTCCTGCGCGGCGCCGGCGTCACCGTCTGAGCCGGCTGGACCAGCTGAACCAGCCGGACCAGCCGACCCGTCAGGTGCGTACGCCGCGCCTGACGCGTCAGGTCAGCAGCCAAGCGTGCGACGGCTTCGTCGTTGCCGGGAGCTTGCCGTCCTCGTACGCGGTGACCTGCTCCTGCGAGAACGCCGAGTCGTAGATCCGGACGTTGTGCATGGCCCCCTGCCACGCGTTGACCCAGATGTTGTGGTGCTTGGAGCGCCCCAGCTGGAGCGGTCCGGGGGCCTGCCAGATGCCCGGCACCTGTGCCTCGCCGGCCTTCTTGCCCTCCACGTAGAGGGCGATCGTCTTCTTCTCCGCGTCGTACGTCGCCATCAGCGTGGTGGGTGTCTTGACCATGGGCAGCCCCTCGGCGGCGACGGTCCGCGCGGTCGCCGCGGCGCCCTTGTCGCCCGTCTGCACCCGGAAGATCCAGGCCGGCTTGCCGTTCATCTCGTCGAGACCGAGCTCGAACGAGAACGACTCCCCGTCGCCCTGGCTCACGGCGATCCGCCCGCCCTTGGTGGCGGAGTTGTAGACGCGGGCCGTGACGGTGAAGCTCTTCGTCACGTCCACCGCCTCTTCGGAGGCCTGCGCGTACGAGTTCGCCGTCCCCTTCGAGATGATCTGGAACCGCTTGCCCACCGGCGCGATCTGCGTGTCGGCGCCCAGCCGGATGCCGATCTTGCCGTAGCTGTCGCGCAGCAGCGTCTGGTCACCCTCGACGGTGGGGGAGTACGGCGCCGGAGACTTCGACCCGGACGGATCACCCGGTGAGGCGGACGCGGACGCGGACGGGTTGTCGTCCGCCTTGTCCTGCTTCCCGTTGTCGCCGCTGAGCAGGAAGAACGTTCCGCCACCGGCCAGCAGCGCCAGTACGGTCACGCCGCCGCCCAGCATCCACAGCCGCTTGCGGCGCCGCTCGGCGTCGGAGCGGTCCGCCATGGCCTCCCAGTCCGGCTGGTCGCCGCCGGGTATGCCCGGCACCGCCTGCTGCGCCGGGGACCACGGGGCATGCGCCGCCGGGTCCTGCGCGTACGGATCCGGCTGGTACGCGCCCTGCTGGTACGGGTTCGGCGACCCGGGCTGCTGCGGGTAGCCGTAGCCACCGCTGTCCTGCGCGGGCGCCTGCGGCGGGAAGCCGTAGCCGCTCTGCACCGGCGAGCCGGGCGGGAAGCCGTAGCCGTCCTGGGCGGGCGGTCCCGGCGGGAACCCGTAGCCACCACTCCCCGGGGCGGGCTCGGGCTGCGGGTTGCTCTGAGGATTCGTGCCGTCGGTCATGCCACGGATGCTAAATCACAAGCCCCTGCCCCGTACCGTCCGGTCCCGACTCGGACAGTTCCGGGCCTTGGGCCCTAGCCCTGCGACAGCTTGATGACCGGGAAGCTTCCCGTCGCCGTCGGCGCGTGCTCCGGCAGCCACAGGACCGCCACCGCGCCCGCGGCCCTGCCCTCGCGCTCCGAGCCGCCCGGGGCGGCCACGTTGCGGAAGGTCAGCCGGGCGCCCAGCACGCGGGCCTGCCCCTCCGCGATGGTCAGCCCCAGCCCGTGCCCGACGCCCGCGCGGTCCGTCGACCCGGTCCGGAACCGGCTCGGCCCCTCGCGCAGCAGTGCCTCCGGGAAGCCCGGCCCGTGGTCCCGGATCCGCACGACCCGGCCCTCGACGTCGACCTGGACCGGTGGCCGCCCGTACCGCGCGGCGTTGGCCAGCAGGTTGCCCAGGATCCGCTCCAGGCGGCGCGGGTCGGTGCTGACGATCTCGTCCGCCACGATCCGTACGGAGGCCTCCGGCATCAGCGCCGTCACGCGTCGGCTCACGAACTCGCCCAGCGCCACGTCCTGGAGCTCCGCCCGCTCGGACGCGCTGTCCAGCCGGGCCACTTCCAGCACGTCCTCGACCAGCGCGCGCATGGCCTGCGCCCGGTCGCGCACCAGCTCGGTCGGCCGCCCCGGAGGCAGCAGCTCCGCGGCCGTGAGCAGGCCCGTAACGGGCGTGCGCAGCTCGTGCGCGATGTCCGCCGTGACCCGCCGCTCGGCCTCCAGCCGCTGCTGGAGGGCGTCGGCCATGGCGTCCACGGCCCGCGCGAGGTCGTCCGTCTCGTCCCGTACGACACCCCCGACCGCATCGCGCACCCGCACCTCGGGATCCCCGTGCGCCACCCGCTGCGCGGCCGTCGCGGCCTTGCGCAGCCGACGCGAGATCTGTCCGCCGATGAGCACGCCCAGCGCCGAACCGCCGATCACGACGGCGAGGGAGCCGACCACGAGCGCCCGGTCCAGGTCGCGCACCATGTTGGCGCTCTCCCGGAACTGCGTGTGCAGCGACAGCACCTGCCCGTTGCCGAGCGGTACCGCGGCCCACACCTCGGGCGCGCTCTTGGCGGACTCCTGGACGTACGTCCCGCGCCGCCCGGAGCGTGCCTTCTCCCGCAGCTGGGCCGGCAGTTCCGGGTCGTTGAGCTTGGCGCCCATGGGGGGCTTGCGCCCGGCCTCGGCGTTGCGGGAGATGAACTGCACGCGGTCCAGCTGCACCTCGCGGGCGCTCTCCAGCATCGACACGCGGGCAGCACTGTGCACCACCAGGCTCAGCGCGACCGCGGTCAGCGCGCCGACGGCGGCGATGGCGAGTGTGATCTTCCAGCGGATCCCCGTGCGCAGGGTGAAGCGCCTCATGCTCTGGTGCCTCAGGCCTTCAGCTTGTATCCGAAGCCTCGGACCGTCTCGATCCGGTCCTGCCCGATCTTGGTGCGCAGCCGCTGGACGTGGACGTCGACGACGCGGGTGTCGCCGCCCCAGTCGTAGTCCCAGACCCGCTCCAGCAGGCGGTCGCGCGACAGTACGGTGCCGGGCGCGGAGGAGAACTCCAGCAGCAGCCGCATCTCGGTCGGGGTCAGCGCCACGGCCGCGCCCGACTTGCGCACCTCCATGCCCTCCGTGTCGACCTCCAGGTCGCCGAAGGACAGCACCCCGCGCTCCGCGTCCTGGCCGTCGCCGCCGTTCGGACCGCCGTTCTGCGGGCCGCCGGCGTGGCCGAAGCGGCGCAGCACGGCGCGGATCCGGGCGACGAGGACCGAGCCGTCGAAGGGCTTGGTGACGTAGTCGTCGGCGCCCGCCTCCAGGCCCAGCACCACGTCGATGGAGTCGGCGCGCGCCGACAGCATGATCACGGGGACGGTGGATTCGTCGCGGATGCGGCGGCACAGGCTCACGCCGTCCATGCCGGGGACCATCACGTCGAGCAGGGCGATGTCGGGGCGGTCCGCCCGGAAGGACTCCAGGCCGGACAGACCGTCGGGCATGGCCGTGACCACGAACCCGTCGCGTTCCAGCGCCAGGGTCGTGGCTTCGCGGATGACGTCGTCGTCCTCCACGAACAGGACATGGGTCTCGGCCATGCGGAAGCCTCGCCTCGGTTCTTCGGTACTCAGTTCTTCTGGGTGATGGCCGGGGCGGGCTGGTTCCCGCTGTCGACCACGTTGCTGTACTCGGAGTGCACGCGGTCCTGCTCGGTGAACTTCTCTCCGTTCCACCGGTACGTGATCACGTCCTCGCCCGACGGATAGGCGAGGGCGTCGCTCTTTCCGTACACCTGCTTGGTGACCACCAGGTCGCCCCGGTCGATCTCCGCGTAGACGGGCGGCTGCTCGTCCGAGAAGACATTCTCGTACGTCGCGCCGTCCGCGCGGTACACGTACGAGCCCCGGCCCAGGGCGTCGGCGCAGGACAGGACGTTGACCACGATGTCGACGACGGCGCTGCCGGTGACCTTCCCGTAGCTCACGTCCACCGGGTACTCCTTGCCCGTGCAGGGCTTGAGGTCCCGTTTGATCTCGGCGCTGACCTTGGGGTCGGCCTTGAGGAGCGCCACCGGGTCGACCTTCTTGAGGGGCCCGCCGGAGGGGGCGGCCGAGGAGGCGTCGGGGGAGGGGGTGTTCGGGGTGGTCTTCGCCACCGCGTCGGTCCGTGCGGGCCCGCCGTCGCGCAGGCCGGTGCCGCCCGTGGCGCAGCCGACCGCGAACACGGCTGTGCCGACGAGGACGACCGTCCCCGCCGACATCATGACCAGCGAATACCTGCCGGTCAGTCCTTGGCCATTCAGGCCGCGCACCGCTCACGCCCCTCGTACCGCATGGTGTGGTCACCGCGTTCCAGCGCGCGCATGTCCAGGTCCCGGCTCTCCAGTTCCTGCCGGAGACGGGCCAGCGCGCGATGCAGAGTGCTCTTCACGGTACCCGCTGACATCCCGAGTGCCGCGGCCGTCTCCTCGGTGCTCATCTGCTCCCAGTGTCGCAGCACGACCACACTGCGCTGCTTGGGCGCGAGCACCTTGAGGATGTCCATCAGCAGGGCGCGGTCGGCGCGCTGGTCGGAGCCGTCCTCGACCGAGGCGTCGGGGAGTTGCTCGGTGGGGACCTCTTCGAGCTTGCGGGCGCGCCACCACTCGGTACGGGTGTTGATCATGACCCGGCGGAGGTAGGCGTCGGCCAGGGACTTGTCGGCGATGCCGTCCCAGCGGCCGTAGGTGCGGACGAGGGCGGTCTGCAGGAGGTCCTGCGCGTCGGTGGGGTCCGGGACCAGGCGCCGGGCGCTGCGCAGCAGCGCATCCTGCCGAGTGCGTACGTACTCCTCGAATTCGAGTACCTCGCCGTGCGCCATCTCAGACCGCCTCCGTTCCGACCAACCGCTCAATCGCCGTCTTACGGATCCGAAGTTACGGACGGGTTGTCACGGGGCTGTGCGGGCCAGCCTTCGGTGGGCGCACGGACACCCATAGGTTGTGTAACAGCGCCCGTGAGCTGCGGTTTCCCGGCTGGAAGCGGAATCCGGGACTCAGCTTCCAGCCATGTGCGGATCTGTTCGGGATCAGCTCAGGGGGAGCCGGTAGCGCCCTCCTTCGAGCGGCTCCACCAGACCGTCGGAGACCAGCCCGTCGAGCGCCCGGGCGCGCTGCACCGGCTCCTCCCACACGGTGTCGAGCACGGCCTGCGGAACCGGGCCCACCGCCTCCCGGAGCACGGCGAGAAGCCTGCCGCGCACCTGCCGGTCGGTCCCCGCGTACGTCTGCCCGCGCCGCGGCGGCCCCTCGTGCGCCGGCTTCCCGGCGAGGCGCCACGCGCACAGCCCGGCCACCGGGCAGCGGGCGCAGTCGGGATTCTTGGCGGTGCACACCAGCGCGCCGAGCTCCATCGAGGCCGCCGCCCAGCGGGCCGCGGTGTCCTCGTCGTCGGGCAGCAGGGTCCGGGCGAGGCGCCGTTCGGCGGCGGTGGTGGCGTTCGGCGGGTACTCGACGCCGGTGGCGGTGCGCGCGAAGACCCGCCGGACGTTGGTGTCGAGCACGGCGTGCCGCTGCCCGTACGCGAAGGAGGCCACGGCGGCCGCGGTGTACTCGCCGATCCCGGGCAGCGACAGGAGCTGCGCGTGATCCCGCGGTACGTCGCCCCCGTGCCGCTCCGTTATCGCCACGGCCGCGCCGTGCAGCCGCAGGGCCCGGCGGGGGTAGCCGAGCCGACCCCAGGCCCGTACGGCCTCGCCGGGGG
Source organism: Streptomyces sp. NBC_00190 (assembly GCF_036203305.1). Lineage (GTDB taxonomy): Bacteria > Actinomycetota > Actinomycetes > Streptomycetales > Streptomycetaceae > Streptomyces. The sequence continues at coordinate 4,510,408 of NZ_CP108131.1, forward strand.
CCTCGGCGGCCAGGTCGGCGGGGCGGGGCCACCGGGCGAGCCAGTGCTCGTACACCGGCAGCACCCGGCTGACCGGGGTCTGCTGGAGCATGAACTCGCTGACCATGACCCCCCAGGGGCCGGCCTCGGGGCGGCGCCAGGGCAGGTCGCGGGCGTGCTCGTCGAACCACGCGATGACGGGGGAGTGCAGCGGGTGGGAGACGGCGGTTTCGGGGGAATTGGGGGATGCAGTCATGGCACTCGGCATCCTGGCACGTTTCGGGTCCCGCGCGCCGGGCCCGGGCCGGTGAACCAGACAGCGGCGCGGACCCCGCTCGCCCGCATGGCGGCGATGATCGTACTGACGGGACCGGCGAGGGCCAGGACGAGGAGGGCGGCCAGCGAACCGCCGAGCAGCAGGCCCGTCGCCACGTCGTGCGGGTAGTGCACGCCGACGAAGACGCGGGAGAAGGCCATCAGCAGCGCGAGCGGGACGGTCAGCAGCGCGATGCGGCGTACGGCCAGGGCCAGCGCGACGGCAGCGGCGCCCGCGAGGGCGGAGTGGTTGCTGGGGAAGGACCAGTCGCCGGTCGCCGGGCACGGGACCAGCGAGGCCGCCGCCCCGGCCACGGCACGGCAGGGCCGTTCCTCCTCCACGGCGGACTTCACGGCCTCCGAGGCGACGTACGCGGCCGCCGTGGCCAGCGGGGCCAGGACGGCGAGGGCGACCGCGCGAGGACTGTGCTGTCCGCGCGAGCGCCACCAGACGGCCAGGAAGAGCACTCCGAAGAGCAGCAGTCCGTACTCCGTCCAGGCCTCGAACGCCGACCGGACCCAGGCGGGTGTCGAGTGGGCGAAGCCGGTTATGTCGAGGTAGAGGCCGGAGCTGTTCATGGTCACCGACCGTACGCAGGCGGAATCAACCTCCGCGTCAGACTCCTGGCCGATTCCCGGCGCCTCCGGTTGCACCCGCAGGATGATCATCGCCAAAACAAGTCCGCTGTGCGGCATGTGGGGCACTGATCGGGTCCCGGACTCTCGTAAAGTTCCGTTCGTGGGATCTCTGCGCAATCCGGTCGGGCCGCTCCCCTCCTCCATCTACTGGCGACGGAGGGCTGTGCTGGCGTCCGTTGTCGCGCTCCTGGCGCTCCTCGCCGTATGGACCGTCAGTTCCGGCGGGGGCAAGACGAGTACGAACGGAAAGGGTCACGGCGGCAAGGATCCCGTCACCACGATCACTCCCGGACCGGCCGGTTCGGGTCCGGCGATCAGCCAGGCCCCGGGCGGACGCACGGAGTCGGGCGGCGGCACGGGTGCGGGCTCCGGGGGCGCGGGCTCCACGGGCGGGGGCAAGAACGGCGATCCTGGCGGCGCCGCGGGCTCCTCCGGCACGGATTCCTCCGGCGGGGGCTCCTCCGGCCCCGGCGGCGCGGCCGCTGGCGGCGCGGCTCCGGTCCCGGCGGACCCCGGCCTGCCCACGTGCGCGCCGGCCGCGCTGCAGTGGGAGGTCAAGAGCGTGAAGAACGAGTACGAGGCGAACGAGAAGCCCCGCCTCGAACTCGTCGCCCGCAACATCGCCGGCACCACCTGCAAGTTCGACCTCGGCCCGAAGCAGGCGGTCCTGACCATCCTTCAGGCGACCAGCGGCAGGGCGGTGTGGTCCTCGGCGGACTGCCCGACGGGCGCGGGCAGCGCGTTCTACCGCGTTCCCGCGCAGAGCGAGACGAAGCAGTCACTGGAATGGGACCGCAAGTTCAGCGCACCCGACCAGTGCGCTACGCCTCCGGCGGGGGCTGCGGCTCCCGACACGTACGTGGTCGAGGTCAAGTCGCCCGGCATGCCGGTGGCCCGCACCTCGTTCGTCCTGAAGAAGGAATAGCCCCTGCGGGCGCGGGTCCAGGCCCTGGGGCCTAGACGTACCGCTCCAGGATCGAGGACTCCGCGAGCCGCGAGAGGCCCTCGCGGACGCTGCGGGCACGGGCCTCGCCCACGCCGTCCACCATCTGCAGATCGTCCACGCTGGCGGCGAGCAGCTTCTGCAGGCCGCCGAAGTGCTCCACCAGCCGCTCGATGATCGCCCCCGGCAGCCGGGGAACCTTCGCCAGCAGCCGGTAGCCCCGCGGCGACACGGCCGAGTCCAGGGTCTCCGGCGACCCGGTGTACCCCAGCGCCTTCGCCACGATCGCCAGCTCCAGCAGCTCGGGATGGGTCAGCGCGTCCAGCGCCGGCAGCGCCTCCTCCACCGTGCGGGAACGCTTCGCCGTCGGCTCCGGCACGTAGTCCCGGATGACCAGCTCCCGCTCCTGCTCGATTCCGACCGTCAGCTCGTCCAGCTGCAGCGACAGCAGCCGGCCGTCCGTACCCAGCTCGACCACGTACTCGGCGATCTCGGTCGCGATCCGGCGGACCATTTCCAGCCGCTGCGCGACCGCCGTCACGTCGCGGACCGTGACCAGGTCCTCGATCTCCAGCGCCGACAGCGTGCCCGCGACCTCGTCGAGCCGCAGCTTGTACCGCTCCAGCGTGGCCAGCGCCTGGTTCGCCCGCGACAGGATCGCCCCGGACTCCTCCAGGACCCGGCGCTCCCCGTCCACGTACAGCGCGATCAGCCGCATCGACTGCGACACCGACACCACCGGGAACCCGCACTGCTTGGAGACGCGGTCCGCCGTGCGGTGGCGCGTGCCGGTCTCCTCCGTCGGGATCGATGCGTCCGGCACCAGCTGCACACCGGCCCGCAGGATCTTGGTGAGGTCCTTGTCGAGGATGAGCGCGCCGTCGAGCTTGCACAGCTCGCGCAGCCGGGTCGCGGTGAACTCCACGTCCAGGACGAAGCCGCCCGTGCACATCGCCTCGACGGCCTTGTCCATGCCGAGGACGATGAGGCCGCCGGTGTTGCCGCGGACGATCCGCTCAAGGCCGTCGCGCAGTGGCTGACCAGGTGCGACCGCGCTCAGCGAGGCGCGCATGAGCGCGTCGTGCTTGGAGCTCGCGCCGGACTTCCCGGGTGCTGATGCCCCGTCCTTGGCTGCCACTGCACTCCTCCGGTCGCGGGTTGCGCCGCCCGGCGCCGCGGGCACGAAGGCGTGCGTACGGCCGGGCGGACCAGCCCAAAGTCTACCGGCGTGCGCTGCGGCCACGCCGTGGCTTGGCCAGGTAGGCCCGGCGAGGTCCCCGTACGGACCTTCTGACCAGCTACTCCTTGGCCGGAGTACGGGAACGGCCGCGCGGCAGCACCCGTAGCGCGTCGCCCATGTCGGCCACCTCGACGACCTTCATCCCGGCGGGCACCTTGCCCGGATCCGAGGGCACGAGGGCGTGCGTGAAGCCGAGCCGGTGCGCCTCCGCGAGCCGCCGCTGTACGCCGGTCACCCGCCGCACCTCACCCGCGAGGCCGACCTCCCCGATCGCCACGAGGTTCTTCGGCAGCGGGACGTCGCTGGCGGCGGAGGCCAGCGCGAGCGCGATCGCCAGGTCGGCGGCCGGCTCGGTCAGCTTCACCCCGCCCACGGTGGCGCTGTAGATGTCGCGCTTGCCCAGCGCGGTGATCCGCCCGCGCTGCTCCAGCACCGCCAGCATCATCGAGACGCGCGAGGTCTCCAGGCCCGACGTGGTGCGCCGCGGGGAGGGGATCTGCGAGTCCACGGTCAGCGCCTGCACCTCGGCGACCAGCGGGCGCTTGCCCTCCAGGGTCACGGTCAGGCAGGTCCCGGGCACGGCCTCGGCGCGCCGGGTCAGGAACAGCCCGCTCGGGTCGGCGAGCCCGGTGATCCCCTCGTCGTGCAGTTCGAAGCAGCCCACCTCGTCGGTGGCCCCGTACCGGTTCTTGACGCCGCGCACGAGCCGCAGCCGGGCGTGCCGGTCGCCCTCGAAGCTCAGCACCACGTCGACCAGGTGCTCCAGGAGGCGGGGGCCGGCGATCGCCCCGTCCTTCGTCACGTGGCCGACGAGGAGCGTGGACATCCCGCGCTCCTTGGAGGCGCGGATCAGCGCCCCGGCGACCTCGCGCACCTGAGCCATGCCGCCGGGCGCGCCGTCGATCTCCGGGGAGGCGACGGTCTGCACGGAGTCCAGGATCAGCAGGGAGGGCCGCACCGCGTCCAGGTGTCCCAGTACGGCGGACAGGTCGGTTTCGGCGGCCAGGTAGAGGTGGTCGTTCAGCGCGTTGATCCGGTCGGCGCGCAGCCGCACCTGGCTCGCGCTCTCCTCGCCCGTGACGTACAGGGTGCGGTGCGCATCGCTGGCGGCCTTCGCGGCGACGTCCAGCAGCAGCGTCGACTTGCCCACGCCGGGCTCCCCGGCGAGCAGCACCACGGCGCCGGGCACGAGCCCGCCGCCGAGTACGCGGTCCAGCTCGTCCACGCCGGTGCTGCGCGCGGTCGCCGTCCGGCTGTCGACCTGCGCGATCGGCACCGCGGCGGTCGACACCCGGCCGGCGGCGGTGGTCCGCACGGCGGGCGTGCCCATTTCCTCGACGGTGCCCCACGCCTGGCATTCGGGACACCGCCCGAGCCATTTCGCCGTCGTCCAGCCGCACTCGGAGCAGCGGTAGGACGGCCGGTCCTTGGCGGATGAACGAGCAGTGCGGGCAGCCATGGCGCTCACGGTAGCCGCACCCGCTGACAACGCTGACAACGCTGGCAACGCCGATAGCGCTGCGGACGCCGGCGGCAAGCCGACAACACCGGAGTCAGCAGGGCACCGATCTGTTCACCCGTAAGGGCTAAATGTGGTGAAGGCTTCCGGGACGTCACCGGCGTGCCGCCTACGGTCGCCAGGTGAACAGCAGCGACCAGTCACGCTCCTCATCGCGCACCGGCGCACACCGGGCGCACGGGCGCACGCCCCGCGACGGGGAGGAGCCCCCCGCGTTCCGGCACGAGCCCTACCTGGACGGCCTGTTCACGTACTGCCTGTCGGTCCTGTGCGACCACGACGCGGCCACTGACGTGCTGGGCTGCGTACTCGCCGTGGCCGAGCGGTATCCCGGCCGCTGCCCCGGGGAGGGGGACCGGCGGGCCTGGCTGTACGCGCTCGCCCGCTGGGGCTGCCTGCGCCGGCTGGCCGAGCAGCGGCACGCGCGGCAGGGAGCGCATTACGCCCGGCGCGCGCCGGAGCGCATGAATCCCGACCGTGCGCCGGGTACCGGAACCGCCGTAACCGACTCCGGCACCGAGGCCGACCAGGTCCCCGAGGCCCGCCGCGCGCTTGACGTGAGCGCCTATCGCCGCACCGAGCTGGCCCGGCTCGCCTGGCCGGAAGCCGCGGGCACCACGCCCGAGCAGCGCGAGGCGCTGGAGCTCGCGGTCCGCCACCGCCTCGGCGTCACCGAGCTGGCCGCCGTCCTCGGCACCTCGGAGGCCGCCGCCCGCGAGCTCCTGTCCGGCGCCGCCTGCGAGGTGGAGCGCACCCGCGCCGCCCTCGCCGTCGTGGAGACCGGCGGCTGTCCCAGCGTCTCCCGGCTCACCTGCGACGGACAGGTGCTGCTGTCCACCACCCTGCGCGCCGAGCTCGTACGCCACGTCGACGACTGTCCGCGCTGCCGCCGCGTCGCCGAACGCGTGGGGGCCGGCGCCCCCTGGCCGGGCTCCGGCGTCGACACGGCCGCCCTCCCGCTGGTCCCCGCCCCCCGCACCGCCGTCCAGGCGGCGATGATCCGCTCCGGCCGGGGCCGCCGCCGGACCGGCCCGCGCTTCGACCGCACCGGCTTCCCGATGGACCCCAAGGACCACGCGGCCCGCCGCGACCGGCTGCGCTCCCGGGCGGTGACCACCACCGTGGTCGCCACCGTCGTCGCGGCGCCGGTCCTGGCGCTGTGGGCGGCGTACCGCGGCGCGCCCAGCACCGGCGAGCCCGTCGGCGGGGACGGCACCCGCATCTCGGCGAGCGAGTCCGAGATCCCGCTGCCGCAGGTCGGCGGCCGCCCGCTGACCGCGTACGAGAACGCCGGGAACGCCGCCGCCACCACGGGCAGCCCCGGCTTCGCCCCGGGCAGCTCCGACTCCGACGTCTCCGTCGAGGTGATCAGCAGCGGGCCCCCGGCGACCCCCGAACCGGGCCGCCCCGGCGCCCCCGGCCGCCTCACCGTCGACGCGTCCTCCCACGGCGCCACCACACTGATCACCCTCACCGCCTCCGGCGGCGGTCCGGTGAACTGGCGGCTCTGGTCCGACGCGCCCTGGCTGCGCGCGAGCAGGGCCGCGGGCACGCTGGCTCCCGGAGAATCGGTCACCCTGCGGATCGCCGTGGACCCCGAGGCCCAGCCCGTGGGCGCCTGGACCGCCAGGGTGGGGGTGGATCCCGCCGGCGCGGTGATCGCCATCCAGGGCCGCGGGCGCCCGGCCCCGACGCCGGAGCCGCCGTCGACCCCGACGCCGACTCCCACGTCGACCCCTACGCCGACACCGACACCGACGCCGACACCCACGCCGACCCCGACACCCACTCCCACGCCGACTCCCACGCCGACGGAGTCGGCGACGCCGACGCCGACCTCAGGAGGAACGGTTTCCCCGGGCCCGTCGGCCTCCGCGGCCTAGGAACCCCGGCGGCTCCGGGAGCCCTACGACGGGTCGGCCGGGTGCGGAGCCATCGGCAGCAGCGAGGCCAGCCGCGCCTCGCACAGCTTCACCAGCGCCTCGTACCCCTCCTTGCCCATCAGCTCCGTCAGCTCCGCGCGGTACGACACGTACACCGGGTCCCCGGCGCCGTGCGCCGAAGTGGCCGATGTGCACCACCAGTGCAGGTCGTGGCCGCCCGGACCCCAGCCGCGGCGGTCGTACTCGCCGATCGACACCTGGAGCACGCGGGTGTCGTCGGGCCGGTCGATCCAGTCGTAGGTACGGCGGATCGGCAGCTGCCAGCAGACGTCCGGCTTGGTCTCCAGCGGCTCCTGGCCGCTCTTCAGCGCCAGGATGTGCAGCGAACAGCCCGCCCCGGCGGGGAACCCCGGCCGGTTCAGGAAGATGCACGCGCCGTCCCAGCGGCGGGTCTGCTTCTCCCCGTCGTCGTCCAGCTGCGTCCATCCGCTCTCGCTGCCGACGTCGTGGAACTGCCACAGCTCGGGGGTCAGCCGGGCCACGTGCCCGGCAACGCGCTTCTCGTCGTCCTCGTCGGAGAAGTGCGCGCCGAGCGTGCAGCAGCCGTCGTCCGCGCGGCCCGCCTGGATGCCCTGGCAGCCGCTGCCGAAGATGCAGGTCCAGCGGGAGGTCAGCCAGGTCAGGTCGCAGCGGAAGACCTGTTCGTCATCGGCCGGATCGGGGAACTCCACCCAGGCCCGGGGGAAGTCGAGGCCCTTCTCGTCGGCCGCGAGCGCGGCCTTGGACATGGCCTTGGACTTGCCGCCGTCCATGGCCTTGACCTTGGCCTTGTTGTTGTCGGTGCCCTTGTCGTTCTTCGACCGGGTCTTGTTGGCCTTCTTCGTATTTGGCACAAACCCAAGCCTAAGCGCCCCTTACGCAACCCCTGAGCGTTCGTCGCAGTAGCGTTTCCCCCTATGAGACTCGGTGTCCTGGACGTGGGTTCGAATACGATCCATCTGCTGGTGGTCGACGCGCATCCCGGTGCGCGCCCCCAGCCTGCGCACTCGCACAAGGTGGAGATGCGGCTGGCGGAGCTCCTCGACGAGCACGGAGCCGTCACCCCGGAAGGCGTCGAGAGTCTCGTGTCGGTGATCACCGACGCGGTGCAGGCCGCCGAGGACAAGGGGTGCCAGGACCTGCTGCCCTTCGCGACCAGCGCCGTACGCGAGGCCAAGAACGCGGAAGAGGTCCTGGCGCGGGTCAAGGCCGAGACCGGTGTCGACCTGCCGGTCCTGAGCGGTGACGACGAGGCGCGGCTGACGTTCCTCGCCGCGCGCCGCTGGTTCGGCTGGTCGGCCGGGAAGCTGCTGGTCCTCGACATCGGCGGCGGCTCGCTGGAAGTCGCGTTCGGCATCGACGAGGACCCGGACGCGGCGGTCTCCCTGCCGCTGGGCGCGGGCCGCCTGACGGCGGGCTGGCTGCCGGGCGACCCGCCGGACGCGTTGGACGTCAAGGCCCTGCGCAGGCACGTACGGGCCGAGATCGCGCGCACGGTCGGCGAGTTCAGCCGCTTCGGCGCCCCGGACCACGTGGTGGCGACGTCGAAGACCTTCAAGCAGCTGGCCCGCATCGCGGGCGCGGCCCGCTCGGCGGAGGGCCTCTACGTGCAGCGGGACCTGACCCGCAAGTCCCTGGAGGAGTGGGTCCCCCGGCTGGCCGCGATGACGACGGTCCAGCGCTCCGCCCTGCCGGGCGTCTCGGAGGGCCGGGCGAACCAGCTGCTGGCGGGCGCGCTGGTCGCGGAGGCGGCGATGGACCTGTTCGGCGTCGACGATCTGGAGATCTGCCCGTGGGCGCTGCGCGAGGGCATCATCCTGCGCCGGCTGGACCACCTGCCGACGAACAACGGCTAGCAGCGGCCGGGGGCGGGCGGGGGCTCCCGGAGCGTGGGGCGGATGTCCCGGGAGGAGGGGCGGGAGGCCCCGGGAGGCTGTTGGGCCCGTACCCTGTCCCCGTGGCAGAACCAGTCCGCATCCCGACCGCGAAAGTCGCCCTTTCCACCGCCTCCGTCTATCCGGAGTCCACGGCGACCGCCTTCGAGATCGCCGCGCGCCTCGGTTACGACGGCGTCGAGGTGATGGTCTGGACGGATCCGGTCAGCCAGGACATCGACGCCCTGCGGCGGCTGTCCGACCACCACAAGGTCCCGATCCTCGCCGTCCACGCGCCGTGTCTGCTCATCACCCAGCGGGTCTGGTCCACCGACCCCTGGACCAAGCTCCAGCGGGCCCAGGCGGCGGCCGAGCGGCTCGGCGCGTCCACCGTCGTCGTGCATCCGCCGTTCCGCTGGCAGCGCCAGTACGCCCGTGACTTCGTCACCGGGATCTGGCGGATGGCGGACGAGACCGACGTCCGGTTCGCCGTCGAGAACATGTACCCGTGGCGCTACCGCGACCGCGAGATGCTCGCGTACGCGCCCGAGTGGGACGTGACCAAGGACGACTACCGGCACTTCACCGTCGACCTGTCGCACACCGCGACCGCCCGCACGGACGCGACCGCGATGATCGACCGGATGGGCGAGCGGCTGGCCCATGTCCACCTCGCCGACGGAAACGGTTCGGCGAAGGACGAGCACCTGGTCCCGGGGCGCGGTACGCAGCCCTGCGCGGAGCTGCTGGAGCGCCTCGCCCGGACGTCGTTCGACGGGCACGTGGTCATCGAGGTGAACACGCGGCGCGCCATGTCCTCCGCCGAGCGCGAGGCGGACCTCGCCGAGGCGCTGGCCTTCACCCGCCTGCACCTCGCCACCGCCCCTGCGCCCGCCCCCGCCTCGGACGCGCGCGACCGGGCCCGCCGGACATGACGGAGCCCGCGCGGCCGCGCCGCCGCGGCCCCGGCCGCCCCCGCCAGGACGAGGCCGACGAGGGCCCCGGCACCCAGGAGCGCATCCGCCTCGCCGCCCGCTCCGAGTTCGCCGCACGCGGCTACGACAAGACCTCCGTACGCGGCGTCGCCAAGGCCGCCGGCGTGGACCCGGCCCTGGTGCACCACTACTTCGGCAGCAAGGAGGACCTCTTCGCCGCCGCCATCGAGCTGAGCATGGAGCCGGCGATGGTGGTCCCGGCGATCCTCGGCGAGGGCCCCGACGGCATCGGCGAACGCCTCGCCCGCTACTTCCTCGGTGTCTGGGAGAACCCGGTCACCCGGGTTCCGCTGCTCGCCGTGATCCGCTCCGCCCTCACGCACGAGGCCGCCGCGAAGGTCCTGCGCGGGCTCGTCCTGCGCCGCGTGCTGGAGCGCGTGGCCGCCGACCTCGACGTCCCCGACCCGACCTTCCGCGCCGAGCTCGCCGCCTCCCACATGGTCGGCATCGCGATCCTGCGCTACGTCGTCCAGGTCGAGCCCCTCGCGTCCGCCGACCCGGAGGACATCGTGGCCCTGGTGGCCCCGACCTTGCAGCGCTACCTGACCGAGGAATGACCCGCCCGTCCCGGCATGCGGACTTGCTGTCCGTATCGCGGGCGAGGGGCGTAGCCTCGTAACTGATTCATATCTACAGTCGTGGCCGCGCTCGCAAGGCCGGCCGCACTCATGGGGAGTGAACCCGATGCCCGAGCTGAGGTCCCGCACCGTCACCCACGGCCGCAACATGGCGGGCGCACGCGCCCTTATGCGTGCGTCGGGCGTAGCGAGCGAGGACATCGGCAAGCCGATCATCGCGGTCGCCAACTCCTTCACCGAGTTCGTGCCTGGCCACACCCACCTGGCCCCGGTCGGCCGGATCGTCTCCGACGCCATCCGCGCCGCAGGGGCGATCCCGCGCGAGTTCAACACGATCGCGGTCGACGACGGCATCGCGATGGGCCACGCCGGCATGCTCTACTCCCTGCCGTCCCGCGACCTGATCGCGGACAGCGTGGAGTACATGGTGGAGGCGCACTGCGCCGACGCGCTGATCTGCATCTCCAACTGCGACAAGATCACCCCTGGCATGCTGATGGCCGCCATGCGCCTGAACATCCCGGTGGTCTTCGTCTCCGGCGGCCCGATGGAGGCCGGCCAGGCCACCCTCGTCGACGGCACCGTCCGCAAGCTCGACCTGATCGACGCCATGGTCGATGCCTCCAACGAGAACGTCTCGGACGAGGACATCCTGCGCATCGAGGAGAACGCCTGCCCGACCTGCGGCTCGTGTTCCGGCATGTTCACCGCCAACTCGATGAACTGCCTCGCCGAGGCCATCGGCCTGGCCCTCCCCGGCAACGGCTCGGTCCTCGCCACCCACACCGCCCGCCGCGCCCTGTACGAGGACGCCGGCCGCACGATCGTCGAGATCACCAAGCGCCACTACGAGCAGGACGACCACTCGGTCCTGCCCCGCAACATCGCTACCCGCCAGGCCTTCGAGAACGCCATGGCGCTCGACATCGCGATGGGCGGCTCGACCAACACGATCCTCCACCTCCTGGCCGCCGCGCAGGAGGCGGGTCTGGACTACGACCTCAAGGACATCGACGAGGTCTCGCGCCGCGTCCCCTGCCTGTCCAAGGTCGCCCCGAACGTGGCGCCCGGCGGCACGTACTACATGGAGGACATCCACCGGGCCGGCGGCATCCCCGCCATCCTGGGCGAGCTGCACCGCGGCGGACTCCTGAACAAGGACGTCACCTCGGTCCACTCCACCAACCTGGAGGACTGGCTGGCCGAGTGGGACGCCCGCTCCGGCACGGCGTCCGAGGTGGCCATGGAGCTGTGGCACGCGGCTCCCGGCTGCAAGCGCTCCGCCACCGCCTTCTCCCAGTCCGAGCGCTGGGAGAGCCTCGACCTCGACGCCGAGGGCGGCTGCATCCGCTCCGTGCAGCACGCGTACTCCAAGGACGGCGGCCTCGCCGTGCTGAAGGGCAACATCGCGGCCGACGGCTGCGTCGTGAAGACGGCCGGCGTCGACGAGTCGATCTGGACCTTCGAGGGCCCGGCGGTCGTCTGTGAATCGCAGGACGAGGCCGTCGACAAGATCCTCCGCAAGGAGATCAAGGAGGGCGACGTCGTCGTCATCCGCTACGAGGGCCCGCGCGGCGGCCCCGGCATGCAGGAGATGCTCTACCCGACCTCCTTCCTCAAGGGCCGCGGCCTCGGCAAGGCCTGCGCCCTGGTGACCGACGGCCGCTTCTCCGGCGGCACCTCGGGCCTGTCCATCGGCCACGCCTCCCCGGAGGCGGCCTCGGGCGGCACCATCGCGGTCGTCGAAGACGGCGACCGGATCCGCATCGACATCCCGAACCGCTCCATCGAGCTCCTCGTCGACGACGCCACCCTGGCGGCCCGGCACGAGGCCCTGGGCGGCGTCTACGCCCCCAAGAACCGCGAGCGCAAGGTCTCCGCGGCCCTGCGCGCCTACGCGGCGATGGCCACCAGCGCCGACAAGGGCGCGGTCCGCGACGTGAGCCGCCTTCCCTGACGGACCAAGGCTCCCCACGCCCCGAACCCCGCCGGGAGGGTCACCACCCGGCGGGGTTCGCCGCGTCCACGGCGAACACCGACCCGTCGGGCGCGCTCCCGTACACCCGCCCGTCGCCGACCACCGGCGCGGGCACCGTCGCCGTGAAGGAACGGCCGGTGCCCATACGGGGCTTCGTCTGGCCCATGAGACGGCCGGCGGCGGCGTCGACCGCGAGCAGCCGGCCGTCCACCGCGGTCAGGTAGACGCGGCCGCCGTCGGCCACGGGCCGTGAGGCGACGGCCACGCCGGTCTCCAGCCGCCACTCCTCCTTGTCCGGGCCGACCGCCGCCAGCGCGCCCGAGGCACCGAAGACGTAGACCACGCCCCGGGTGTCGACTGCCGCCTGCGCCTGGGAGAGGCTGGCCGGCAGCGCGACCTCCTTCACGGACCGCGTCCGCAGATCCACTCGCAGGACCCCGCGGGTCCGCGACCCGGTGTCGGTCCGCAGCAGGTGCAGTGCTCCGTGCGAGACCCCGACCGGTTCCGCCGTGCCGGGCGTGTGCTGCTGCCACCGCACCGTGCCGCTCGCGCAGTCGACGGCCGAGACCTGGGTCGAGCGGCCGTCGTCGGCCGGGGTGGCCGCGTACAGGAAGCAGCCGTCCGGCCCGTCCGGGCCGGCGAGCCAGAGCGATCCGACGCCGCCGATCTGCTTCGTCCACCGGGTGGCTCCCGTGGCGGCGTCGAGTGCGGTCGCCTTGCCGTCCCCGCCCGTCACCATCACGGCCCCGCCGGCCTGCATGATCCGGCCGCCCCCGGGCAGCGGCTTCTGCCAGCGCTGCGTACCGGTTCCCGGGTCGAAGGCCTGGACCGTCCGGCCGCCCGGCGCCGCCGTCAGGACGAGTCCGCCGGCGGACAGCGGGGACTGGCTGTCCGCACCCGGTGCCGTCGCGCGCACGGACCAGGTGACGGCGCCGTCCGCCGGATTCAGCCGCGCGGCGGCCAGGCCGGGTGTCGAGCAGTACACGGCGCCGACCGCGGTGGAGCAGGACACGACGAGGTTCTCGCGCCCCTGGCTCTCCAGGGGCGTCGCCCACGGGTTCAGCGGCTTTCCCGGTGGCGTCGGCTCCGCCGCGGACGTCCGTACGGCCTGCCCCGGATCCTCCTTGAAGTGGAGGTACCCGCCGGCCGCCCCACCCGTCAGCAACAGGCCCGTCCCGAGCGCGGCAGCGGCTCGCCACCGCCGCCGGCGGTTCGTGGGCCGGGCCGGCTCCTCGACCCGCACCCGCCGGTGGGTGTCCTCCTCGACCGCGGGCTTCGCCTCCGGGACCAGTGGCCGCCGCGGCTGCGGTATGAAGGCCCGGGTCTCCTCCCCGGTCGGGTACGCGGCCGCCCGCAGCTCGTGGAGCAGCGCGTCGGGAGTGGGCCGGTCGGCGGGATCCTTGGCGAGGCATTGCGCGATGACCGGCGCGAGCGCCGTCGGCACCCCGGTCAGATCGGGCTCGCTGTGCACCACCTGGTACGCGACGAGGTAGTGGCTGTCGGAGTCGAAGGGGCCGCGCCCCGTCGCCGCGTGCACGAGGACGGCGCCCATCGCGAAGACATCGGCGGCGGGCCCGACCTCCCGCGGCCGCTGGAACTGCTCGGGAGCCATGAAGGGCGGCGTCCCGATCAGTTTCCCGGTCTCGGTCCGCAGATCGCTGTCGGCCGGCCGGGAGATCCCGAAGTCGATGACCCGTACCCCGTCGGACGCCATCAGGACATTGCTGGGCTTCAGATCCCGGTGCACCACCCCGGCCCGGTGGATGTCCCGCAGCGCCTCCGCCAGCCCGGCGCCGAGCCTGGCCAGTTCCAGGGCGCCCAGCGCCTGCTCCCGTACCTGCTCGGCGAGCGTGGGCGCGTCGATGAACAAGGTGGCCATCCACGGCCGTTCCGCGTCGGGGTCCGCGTCCACGACGGGCGCGGTGAACGCCCCGCTCACCCGCCGGGCGGCCGTGACCTCCTGCCGGAATCTGGCCCGGAACTCGGGATCCACGGCGTGCTGAGCGTGTACGACCTTGACCGCGAGCCGCAGCCCGGATGCGGAGGTGGCCAGATGGACCACCCCCATGCCGCCGGAACCCAGTACGGATTCCAGCCGGTACTGCCCGGCGTACTCCGGAAATCCGGCCCGTTCCGCGCGCAGTGAATACACTGCCGACCACCCCCGCCGGAGCCTAGTCGATGGCGCATATGGATCGGTAAGGGCCTGCTACCCTGCGCGAGTTGCAGAGCTTCATGCTCAAAGGGGGAGATTTCCTATGTCGGTTGAGAACGAACTGAATCAGGTCCAGAGCGCTGAAGGGGACGGCTTCGAGTACTTCCCGGTCGCGCCGGGATACAGGGTCAACGTCCGCAGCGGTCCGGGCACCAACTACTCGATCATGAAGGTGCTCCCGTACGACGCCGTCGTCGGGATCCGCTGCCAAACCCCGGGCACCACCGTCTCGGGCCCCTACGGCACGACGAACGTCTGGGACTGCATCGGGAACGGCCTGTTCGTCTCCGACGCGTACGTGAAGACGGGCAGCGACGGCTACGTCGCCAACCGCTGCGGCTGAGGGTCCGGCGCCCGCGCCGCCCGTCTGACACGTGAGACACACCCGGCCGGCCGGGCCCGGCGGGAGATAATCGCTGGTGTGAGCGACGACCAGCGAGACCAGATCCCAGCCGAGCCGGCCGCGCAGGCCCCGGCCCCCGCCCCGGCGGCCCCCGCCGGACCCGAGCCCGAGCCGATCCGCTACTTCGGCACCACCTGGGTGAACCACGACGGCAACTACGCCCTGCGCCGCGCCGTCGTCGCCATCGGTTCGCTGGTCACCGCCGTCGCCGCCGCGGTCTTCCTGCGCCTCGCCTACGAGGGCCTGGAGATCGGCGACGTCGGCCCCTTCCTCAACATCTCCGTCGTCGTCCTCTTCGCGGTCGCCAGCGCCATCGCCTTCGCCAAGACCTGGGACTCCTTCAGCCGTCGGCCGGCCCCCTCCTCCGACGAGGCCGCCCTCAAGGGCCTGAAGGCGATCGGTTTCATCGGCTCCCTCATCGCGTACTTCCTCCGCTGCCTCGCCGAGGCCCCGGGCGAGAAGCTGCGCCGCGCCGAGTACGAGCGTGCCGTGGCCGAATTCGCCCGCCGCCGCAGCGCCCGCACCGGCAACCCGGCCGCACGCCGCCCCAAGCGCAAGAAGTAGGGCACCCCCCGATTGACGCCCCGGCACAGCCAGGAGCATTATTCATCACATGATGAATAATGAGCCCGAGGGGCCCCCACCAGTCGTACACACCGACGAGCCGGCCGTACACGCCCGCGACCTCACCGTCCGCCGCGGCACCGGCCGCACCCCCCGGACCGTCATCGACGGCATCGCCTTCGACGTCCCCCGCGGCCGCATCACCGGCCTCCTCGGCCCCTCCGGCTGCGGAAAGTCCACCCTCATGCGCGCCGTCGTGGGTACCCAGGCCCACGTCACCGGCACCCTCGACGTCCTCGGCCGCCCCGCCGGCCACCCCGAGCTCCGCCACCGCATCGGCTACGTCACCCAGGCGCCCTCCGTCTACGACGACCTCACCGTCCGGCAGAACCTCGACTACTTCGCCGCGATCCTCGACCCTCCCCCAGCTACCGCTGGGGGTGCCCCCCGCCGCGCCGCCGCCGAACGCCGCCACGAGACCGTCACCCGCGCCATCGCCGACGTCGACCTCACCGGCCACGCCACCGCACTCGCCGGGAACCTCTCCGGCGGCCAGCGCAGCCGCGTCTCCCTCGCCGTCGCCCTCCTCGGCACCCCCGAGCTCCTGGTCCTCGACGAACCCACCGTCGGCCTCGACCCCGTCCTGCGCCGCGACCTCTGGAACCTCTTC
Organism: Streptomyces sp. NBC_00190; assembly: GCF_036203305.1. Taxonomy (GTDB): domain Bacteria; phylum Actinomycetota; class Actinomycetes; order Streptomycetales; family Streptomycetaceae; genus Streptomyces. Next base: position 4,526,242 of record NZ_CP108131.1, read on the forward strand.
CACACCCTCGCCGCCACCCGCGGCACCACCCTCCTCGTCTCCTCGCACGTGATGGACGAGGCCGAGCGCTGCCACGGCCTGCTCCTCATGCGCGAGGGCCGCATCCTCGCCCAGGACACCCCAGACGCCCTGCGCGCCCGTACCCACTCCGCCACCGTCGAGGAAGGCTTCCTCCGCCTCGTCGACGAGGCCGACGCCACCGCCCGGGAGCCCCAGCGATGACTGCCACGACCGCAATGAGTGCCGCCCGCACCACCGCGACAGCCGCCCGCGTCCTGCGCCAGCTCCGCCACGACCCGCGCTCCATCGCGCTGATGCTCCTGGTCCCCGTCCTGATGCTGACGCTGCTCCGCTTCGTCTTCGACGGCACCCCGCGCACCTTCGACAGCATCGGCGCCAGCCTCCTCGGCATCTTCCCGCTCATCACGATGTTCCTGGTGACCTCCATCGCCACCCTGCGCGAACGCACCTCCGGCACCCTGGAACGCCTCCTCGCCATGCCGCTGGGCAAGGGCGACCTCATCGCCGGCTACGCCCTCGCCTTCGGCGCCGTCGCCGTCGTCCAGTCCCTCCTCGCCACCGGCCTGGCCCTCTGGCTCCTCGGCCTCGACGTCGTCGGCTCTCCGTGGCTGCTCCTGCTCGTCGCCCTCCTCGACGCCCTCCTCGGCACCGCACTCGGCCTCTTCGTGTCCGCCTTCGCGGCCTCCGAGTTCCAGGCCGTCCAGTTCATGCCGGCGGTGATCTTCCCCCAGCTGCTGCTGTGCGGCCTCTTCGCGGCCCGCAACACCATGCACCCCGTCCTGGAAGGCCTCTCCGACGTCCTGCCCATGTCCTACGCCGTGGACGGCATGACCCAGGTCCTCACCCACACCGACATGACCGCCGAATTCGTCCGCGACGCCGTCATCGTCGCCGCCTGCGCCCTGCTCGTCCTCGCCCTCGGCGCGGCCACCCTCCGACGCCGCACGCCCTGACGACCACGGACCGGACAGCAGCCCTCCCCTCCCCGCCCGAGTGCAAGGATGAGGACGTATCCGCAGCACGCGTGCAGCAACAACCTCCCGGCCACCGCCGGGAGGTACCCCCAGGCGAGGTGAATCGGGCATGACCCAGACAGTCGCGGTCCTCGGTACCGGAAAGATCGGCGAGGCCCTGCTCAGCGGAATGATCCGCGGCGGCTGGCCCGCCTCGAATCTCCTCGTCACCGCCCGCCGGCCGGAGCGCGCCGAGGAACTGCACTCCCGCTACGGCGTCGAGGCCGTCAGCAACGCCGAAGCCGCCAAGCGCGCCGACACCCTCATCCTCACCGTCAAGCCGCAGGACATGGCCAAGCTCCTCGAAGAGCTCGCCCCGCACGTCCCCGCGGGCCGCCTGGTCATCAGCGGCGCCGCCGGCATCCCGACCTCCTTCTTCGAGGAGCGGCTCGCCTCCGGCACCCCCGTCGTCCGTGTCATGACGAACACCCCCGCCCTCGTCGACGAGGCCATGTCCGTCATCTCGGCCGGCAGCCACGCCACCGCCGAACACCTCGCCCACACCGAGGAGATCTTCGGCGGCGTCGGCAAGACCCTGCGCGTCCCCGAGTCCCAGCAGGACGCGGCCACCGCCCTCTCCGGCTCCGGGCCCGCGTACTTCTACTACCTCGTCGAGGCCATGACCGATGCCGGCATCCTCCTCGGCCTGCCCCGCGCCCAGGCCCACGACCTCATCGTCCAGGCCGCCATCGGCGCCGCCGTGATGCTCCGCGACAGCGGCGAGCACCCGGTCAAGCTCCGCGAGGCCGTCACCTCCCCGGCCGGTACGACGATCAACGCGATCGTGGAGCTGGAGAAGCACGGCGTTCGCGCGGCCCTGATCGCCGCCCTCGAAGCGGCCCGCGACCGCAGCCGCGAACTCGCCTCCGGCAACAGCTGACCGCGCGGTACGGGCCCCCGAGCCGGGGGCCCGTACCCGCTCACGGCGCCAGCAGCCCGATGGCCTCGTACACCCGGTCCACCACCGGCCGCGCCAGCTCCCGGGCCCGCCCGGCACCCTCCCGCAGCACCTTGTCCACCTCCGCCGGATCGGCCGCGAGCTCGGCGTGCCGCTCCCGCACCGGCCGCAGCAGCTCGACCACCGCGTCGGCGACGTCCCGCTTGAGCGCGCCGTAGCCGGTGTAGCCGGCGGCGAGCGCCACGGGATCCCCGCCCGTGCAGGCGGCCAGGACGTCCAGCAGGTTCGTGACACCCGGCCGCGTCTCCCGGTCGTGGACCACACCGCCGTCCGTGCTGTCGGTGACGGCCCGCATCACCTTCTTGCGGACGACCTCGGGCTCGTCGAGGAGATAGACGATCCCCGCACCGCTCTCGTGCGACTTCCCCATCTTCGACGTCGGATCCTGCAGGTCCATGACCCGCGCCGCCACCGCCGGGAGGGTCGGCTTCGGCACGGTGAAGGTGTGCCCGTAGCGCTGGTTGAACCGCACGGCGAGATCCCGGGTCAGCTCGACGTGCTGCCGCTGGTCCTCTCCCACGGGGACCTCATCGGTCCGGTACGCCAGGATGTCGGCGGCCATCAGCACGGGATAGGTGAGCAGGGACAGCCTGACGCCGTCCCCGGAGGCCTGCGCCTTCGCCGCCTTCTCCTTGTACTGGATCATCCGCCGCAGCTCTCCGTCGGTGGCGGTGCACTCCAGCAGGTACGCCAGCCGCGTGTGCTCGTCGACATGGCTCTGCACGAACAGCGTGCACCGCTGCGGATCCAGCCCGGCGGCGAGCAGCAGCGTCGCGGCCTGCCTGCTGAGTCGCCGTACGCGGGCCGGCTCGTGCTCGACGGTCAGCGCGTGCAGATCGACGACGCAGAACAGCGCCTCGTCGGGCTCCTGGTCGGCGGCGACCCACTGCCGCACGGCCCCCAGGTAGTTCCCCAGCGTCAGATGTCCGGTCGGCTTGACCCCGCTGAAGATCCTCGTCATGTCCTGCTCTCCCTTGTACGTGAGTGGTGCCGAGGCCACCGCGTCGGGCGACCGAGCCACTCCCGGGGAGGGAGAAACAAAAACGGCCGCCGTAGCGGCGGCCGTGAGCGCATGCGTGCTCGCGTTGCAGATCGGCCGCCGTCAGGCGGCCCACCAACGGAGGTTGAACGTGAGCGCATGCGTAGTCATGGGGCCCAGCGTAGACGGAACGGGACGGCGACGGCGTGAGGTTTGCGCATCCCGCGCCGGTGGTCAGCCGAGGGTTGACACAGGTGTGCCCGATCCGTAAGGTTCTTCGAGTTGTCCGAAGTGAGCGCCGACCCCGGTCGGTCCCCGGACAGCCATCCCGCACTACACATTCGAACGAACGACGCACTCCGTCGTCCCGTTTTCATGCGTATTTGCGAATGAGGAATCCGCGTCCGAGGACGCCGCCGCCGATTAGGTTCGGAGGCAAGGAATCCGCTACTGTCTCACTCGCCGAAGGGCCCAACAGCCTCGAAGCAAACACCCGCTGACTGGGAGTCAGGCCCGAAAGGATCTGATAGAGTCGGAATCGCCGGAAAGGGAAAGCGCGAAAGCGAAAACCTGGAAAGCGCCGAGGAAGTCGGACACGAAAGAGTCTGATAGATTCGGACACGCAAGAACACAGAACGAAAGCCCGGAGGAAAGCCCGAGAGGGTGAGTACAAAGGAAGCGTCCGTTCCTTGAGAACTCAACAGCGTGCCAAAAATCAACGCCAGAAGTTGATACCCCGTCCACTTCGGTGGATGAGGTTCCTTTGAAAAAGACCTGTAAGGCTCCGGTTTCGGAGTACTTGCAGGCAACAACACAGCGAGGACGTTGTGGCGCGTCGGTCATATTCCGACATGACGTGCCCGCTCTAAGTGATGTGTGCACCCGATTACGGGTAAACATTCATGGAGAGTTTGATCCTGGCTCAGGACGAACGCTGGCGGCGTGCTTAACACATGCAAGTCGAACGATGAAGCCCTTCGGGGTGGATTAGTGGCGAACGGGTGAGTAACACGTGGGCAATCTGCCCTTCACTCTGGGACAAGCCCTGGAAACGGGGTCTAATACCGGATACCACTCCTGCCTGCATGGGCGGGGGTTGAAAGCTCCGGCGGTGAAGGATGAGCCCGCGGCCTATCAGCTTGTTGGTGGGGTAATGGCCCACCAAGGCGACGACGGGTAGCCGGCCTGAGAGGGCGACCGGCCACACTGGGACTGAGACACGGCCCAGACTCCTACGGGAGGCAGCAGTGGGGAATATTGCACAATGGGCGAAAGCCTGATGCAGCGACGCCGCGTGAGGGATGACGGCCTTCGGGTTGTAAACCTCTTTCAGCAGGGAAGAAGCGAAAGTGACGGTACCTGCAGAAGAAGCGCCGGCTAACTACGTGCCAGCAGCCGCGGTAATACGTAGGGCGCAAGCGTTGTCCGGAATTATTGGGCGTAAAGAGCTCGTAGGCGGCTTGTCACGTCGGATGTGAAAGCCCGAGGCTTAACCTCGGGTCTGCATTCGATACGGGCTAGCTAGAGTGTGGTAGGGGAGATCGGAATTCCTGGTGTAGCGGTGAAATGCGCAGATATCAGGAGGAACACCGGTGGCGAAGGCGGATCTCTGGGCCATTACTGACGCTGAGGAGCGAAAGCGTGGGGAGCGAACAGGATTAGATACCCTGGTAGTCCACGCCGTAAACGTTGGGAACTAGGTGTTGGCGACATTCCACGTCGTCGGTGCCGCAGCTAACGCATTAAGTTCCCCGCCTGGGGAGTACGGCCGCAAGGCTAAAACTCAAAGGAATTGACGGGGGCCCGCACAAGCAGCGGAGCATGTGGCTTAATTCGACGCAACGCGAAGAACCTTACCAAGGCTTGACATATACCGGAAAGCATTAGAGATAGTGCCCCCTTGTGGTCGGTATACAGGTGGTGCATGGCTGTCGTCAGCTCGTGTCGTGAGATGTTGGGTTAAGTCCCGCAACGAGCGCAACCCTTGTCCTGTGTTGCCAGCATGCCCTTCGGGGTGATGGGGACTCACAGGAGACCGCCGGGGTCAACTCGGAGGAAGGTGGGGACGACGTCAAGTCATCATGCCCCTTATGTCTTGGGCTGCACACGTGCTACAATGGCCGGTACAATGAGCTGCGATACCGTGAGGTGGAGCGAATCTCAAAAAGCCGGTCTCAGTTCGGATTGGGGTCTGCAACTCGACCCCATGAAGTCGGAGTTGCTAGTAATCGCAGATCAGCATTGCTGCGGTGAATACGTTCCCGGGCCTTGTACACACCGCCCGTCACGTCACGAAAGTCGGTAACACCCGAAGCCGGTGGCCCAACCCGTAAGGGAGGGAGCTGTCGAAGGTGGGACTGGCGATTGGGACGAAGTCGTAACAAGGTAGCCGTACCGGAAGGTGCGGCTGGATCACCTCCTTTCTAAGGAGCACAGTACCGATTGCAGACAAACGTTCTGCACGGTCAGCTCATGGGTGGAACGTTGATTAGTTGGCACGGTTCTTCGGATGGATCACGAGTACTGCTTCGGCGTGGAAAGTGACTCACTGATGAGGGATCGTGCCTGGCACGTTGTTGGGTCCTGAAGGTACGGCCGTGAGGTTGAGATCTTCAGTGCCGGCCCCAGTGAACTCGCCAGCTTGTCTGGTGGGGTGATGGGTGGCTGGTCGTTGTTTGAGAACTACACAGTGGACGCGAGCATCTGTGGCCAAGTTTTTAAGGGCGCACGGTGGATGCCTTGGCACCAGGAACCGATGAAGGACGTGAGAGGCCGCGATAGGCCCCGGGGAGCTGCCAACTGAGCTTTGATCCGGGGGTGTCCGAATGGGGAAACCCGGCAGTCGTCATGGGCTGTCACCCACTGCTGAACACATAGGCAGTGTGGAGGGAACGAGGGGAAGTGAAACATCTCAGTACCCTCAGGAAGAGAAAACAACCGTGATTCCGGGAGTAGTGGCGAGCGAAACCGGATGAGGCCAAACCGTATGCGTGTGATACCCGGCAGGGGTTGCGCATGCGGGGTTGTGGGAATGAGCTTGACCGGTCTGCCGGCCGGTCGGCGAGTCAGAAACCGTTGATGTAGTCGAAGGACATGCGAAAGGTCCGGCGTAGAGGGTAAGACCCCCGTAGACGAAACATCAGCGGCTTGCTTGCTCATCTCCCAAGTAGCACGGGGCCCGAGAAATCCCGTGTGAATCTGGCGGGACCACCCGCTAAGCCTAAATATTCCCTGGTGACCGATAGCGGATAGTACCGTGAGGGAATGGTGAAAAGTACCGCGGGAGCGGAGTGAAATAGTACCTGAAACCGTGTGCCTACAAGCCGTGGGAGCGTCGCCGTTGTTCTTCGGAACAACGGTCGTGACTGCGTGCCTTTTGAAGAATGAGCCTGCGAGTTAGCGGTGTGTAGCGAGGTTAACCCGTGTGGGGAAGCCGTAGCGAAAGCGAGTCCGAATAGGGCGATTGAGTTGCACGCTCTAGACCCGAAGCGGAGTGATCTAGCCATGGGCAGGTTGAAGCGGAGGTAAGACTTCGTGGAGGACCGAACCCACCAGGGTTGAAAACCTGGGGGATGACCTGTGGTTAGGGGTGAAAGGCCAATCAAACTCCGTGATAGCTGGTTCTCCCCGAAATGCATTTAGGTGCAGCGTCGTGTGTTTCTTGCCGGAGGTAGAGCACTGGATAGGCGATGGGCCCTACCGGGTTACTGACCTTAGCCAAACTCCGAATGCCGGTAAGTGAGAGCACGGCAGTGAGACTGTGGGGGATAAGCTCCATGGTCGAGAGGGAAACAGCCCAGAGCATCGACTAAGGCCCCTAAGCGTACGCTAAGTGGGAAAGGATGTGGAGTCGCAGAGACAACCAGGAGGTTGGCTTAGAAGCAGCCACCCTTGAAAGAGTGCGTAATAGCTCACTGGTCAAGTGATTCCGCGCCGACAATGTAGCGGGGCTCAAGCGTACCGCCGAAGTCGTGTCATTGCAGCAATAGGGCCAACGCCCGCTGTGATGGGTAGGGGAGCGTCGTGTGCCGGGTGAAGCAGCAGCGGAAGCTAGTTGTGGACGGTTCACGAGTGAGAATGCAGGCATGAGTAGCGATACACACGTGAGAAACGTGTGCGCCGATTGACTAAGGGTTCCTGGGTCAAGCTGATCTGCCCAGGGTAAGTCGGGACCTAAGGCGAGGCCGACAGGCGTAGTCGATGGACAACCGGTTGATATTCCGGTACCCGCTTTGAAACGCCCAATATCGAATCAGGCGATGCTAAGTCCGTGAAGCCGTTCCGGACCCTTCGGGGAAAGGAAAGTGGTGGAGCCGACGAACCAGACTTGTAGTAGGTAAGCGATGGGGTGACGCAGGAAGGTAGTCCAGCCCGGGCGGTGGTTGTCCCGGGGTAAGGGTGTAGGCCGAGGGGTAGGCAAATCCGTCCCTCATTAAGGCTGAGACCTGATGCCGAGCCGATTGTGGTGAAGTGGATGATCCTATGCTGTCGAGAAAAGCCTCTAGCGAGTTTCATGGCGGCCCGTACCCTAAACCGACTCAGGTGGTCAGGTAGAGAATACCGAGGCGTTCGGGTGAACTATGGTTAAGGAACTCGGCAAAATGCCCCCGTAACTTCGGGAGAAGGGGGGCCATCACTGGTGATCGGACTTGCTCCGTGAGCTGGGGGTGGCCGCAGAGACCAGCGAGAAGCGACTGTTTACTAAAAACACAGGTCCGTGCGAAGCCGTAAGGCGATGTATACGGACTGACGCCTGCCCGGTGCTGGAACGTTAAGGGGACCGGTTAGTGCACTTTCGGGTGTGCGAAGCTGAGAACTTAAGCGCCAGTAAACGGCGGTGGTAACTATAACCATCCTAAGGTAGCGAAATTCCTTGTCGGGTAAGTTCCGACCTGCACGAATGGCGTAACGACTTCTCGACTGTCTCAACCATAGGCCCGGTGAAATTGCACTACGAGTAAAGATGCTCGTTTCGCGCAGCAGGACGGAAAGACCCCGGGACCTTTACTACAGTTTGATATTGGTGTTCGGTTCGGCTTGTGTAGGATAGGTGGGAGACTTTGAAGCAGCCACGCCAGTGGTTGTGGAGTCGCCGTTGAAATACCACTCTGGTCGTGCTGGATGTCTAACCTCGGTCCGTGATCCGGATCAGGGACAGTGTCTGATGGGTAGTTTAACTGGGGCGGTTGCCTCCCAAAGGGTAACGGAGGCGCCCAAAGGTTCCCTCAGCCTGGTTGGCAATCAGGTGTTGAGTGTAAGTGCACAAGGGAGCTTGACTGTGAGACCGACGGGTCGAGCAGGGACGAAAGTCGGGACTAGTGATCCGGCGGTGGCTTGTGGAAGCGCCGTCGCTCAACGGATAAAAGGTACCCCGGGGATAACAGGCTGATCTTCCCCAAGAGTCCATATCGACGGGATGGTTTGGCACCTCGATGTCGGCTCGTCGCATCCTGGGGCTGGAGTCGGTCCCAAGGGTTGGGCTGTTCGCCCATTAAAGCGGTACGCGAGCTGGGTTTAGAACGTCGTGAGACAGTTCGGTCCCTATCCGCTGTGCGCGTAGGAATATTGAGAAGGGCTGTCCCTAGTACGAGAGGACCGGGACGGACGAACCTCTGGTGTGCCAGTTGTCCTGCCAAGGGCATGGCTGGTTGGCTACGTTCGGGAGGGATAACCGCTGAAAGCATCTAAGCGGGAAGCCTGCTTCAAGATGAGTATTCCCACCTCCTTGAGAGGGTAAGGCTCCCAGTAGACGACTGGGTTGATAGGCCAGATGTGGAAGCCCGGTAACGGGTGAAGCTGACTGGTACTAATAGGCCGAGGGCTTGTCCTCAGTTGCTCGCGTCCACTGTGTTAGTTCTGAAATAACGAACGGCTGTGAAAACACCAGCGTTCAAATTTCATAGTGTTTCGGTGGTCATAGCGTTAGGGAAACGCCCGGTTACATTCCGAACCCGGAAGCTAAGCCTTTCAGCGCCGATGGTACTGCAGGGGGGACCCTGTGGGAGAGTAGGACGCCGCCGAACAATCATTGCGGAAGCCCCGCACCAGACCTTTACGGGTCCGGTGCGGGGCTTTTCTGCGTTTGAGGCGCGCTGGTGTATACGCCGCTGTAGACTCGCGCTATGTCTGATGCCATGATCCGTGTCCCGGCCGAGGTGAGAGACCGCCTCGCGGCCATCGCAGAGTCCCGAGGGACGTCCATCCGCGCTCTGGTGCAGGAGTTCGCGGAGACCACCCTGACCGCCGAGGAGCGGCGCGAGCGGGCGGAGCGTGCCCGCGAGTACATGGCTGAGCACTTCGGGGTCCTGGTGACGGATGAGGAGAGCGAGGCCATGAGGCGCAAGATCCGCGAAGCCTTTGCCGGCCAACAGGACGCTGCCGCGTGATCAAACACCAGTTCGTCCTGGATACGCCATCCCTGTTGGCGTTGTCCGGGAATCGGCAGATGTCTGCACTGATTCACCAGGCTTTCCTCGATGCCGACACTCGTTTGTGGGCGCCGGTCCTGTCCATCCTTGAAGCGGATCTGGAACACGCGGGGATCGCCGAGCACATCGGCCAGCTCGACGTCATCCACACGATCGACCTTGACTACCCGGCCACGCTGGCCGTGGCACAGCTGTGCCGGGACGGCGTACCTGCGGGGATCGCGGCGGCGGTGCGCGCCGTGCGCCACCTGCCCGAGTGGGATGCGGGCGCGCTGGTGGCGACGGTTGAGCCCAAGGCGTACGAGGGCCACGGAGTAGCTGTATTCGACCTCAACCGTTGAGATCGGCGAGCCGAGGATCTTCCGATGTTCAGCCGATCACCAGCACGCGGCTGCCGTGGACCTGAGCTGACGACTCGTAGGGTTGGGGTATGGGCTATGACCTCGTCATCTTCGACAACGACGGCGTGCTGGTGGACAGCGAGCCGCTCGCCAACAGCATCCTCGCCGGGTACCTGACCGAGCTGGGGCACCCGACCTCCTACGAGGAGTCGCTCCGCGACTACATGGGGGCGGCCGTTCACCGGGTGCACGAACTCGTCCTGGAGCGGACCGGGGAGAGGCTGCCGGACGACTTCGACGAGACGCTGTACGCGCGCACCTTCGCCGCGTTCGAGCGGGACCTGAAGCCCGTTCCCGGGGTCGAGGAGGTCCTGGGGGCGCTCACCGCGAACGGGATCGGCTACTGCATGGCCTCCTCCGGGAGTCACGAGCGGATCCGGGTGGGGCATCGCGCGGCCGGGCTCGACGGATGGTTCGAGGAGGAGTGGATCTTCAGCTCCCAGGACGTCGGCCACGAGAAGCCGGCGCCCGATCTGTTCCTGCACGCGGCCCGGTCGATGGGTGTCGAACCCGCGCGGTGCGTCGTCGTCGAGGCCAGTCCGCTCGGCGTGCAGGCGGCGCTCGCCGCGGGCATGGACGTGTTCGCGTTCACCTCGATGGTGCCCGCCGAGCAGCTCGGCGGGGCCACCGCCTACTTCGGGGACATGAAGCAGCTGCCGGGACTTCTGCAACTGCCCATGTGATCGCTCTACCCACGGGTAGCCCCGGGGCCTACGCTGACCCGCCATGACGGTTGATGCGCGGCTGCGGCGCGGGCGTGTGGCTCTGGGGTTCAGCTTCTTCGTGCAGGGCGTCACCTTCGCCCTGCTCGTGACACGGATTCCGGCCATCCAGGACCGGTACGGGATATCCGACGGGCTGCTGCCCGCCTTCCTCGCGGCCGTCCCGGTCCTGGCCGGCGCGGCGAGCGTCGCCACCGAGCACCTGGTGAAGCGGGTGGCGCCCAGCACGGTGCTCAGGTGGGCGCAGCCGCTGGTGCTGCTGTCCCTGCTGGGGGTCGGGGCCGGCAGCCAGATGTGGCACGTGGCCCTGGCCCTGGGGGCGTTCGGGCTCTCGGTCGGTGCGCTGGACGCCTCGATGAACATGATCGGGGTCAGTCTGCAGCGGGCGTACGGGCGCAGCATCATGCTGGGTTTCCACGCCGCGTACAGCCTCGGCGGGATCCTGGGCGCCTCGGCCGCGTGGGCCGGGGCGCACTGGCATCTGGACCTGTTCGTCTCCTATCTGCCCGCCGTGGTCCTGCTGCTCCCGCTCGTCCTGCTGGCGAGCCGCGACTACGTGGTCACACCCTCCGGCGCGGTCCAGGAGAAGGGGTTGGGCGCGGGCGGCGGCAAGCTGCTCCTGCCGCTCTGCCTGGTGATGGCGTGCGCGTACATCGGGGACTCGACGGTGGCGAACTGGAGTGCCAAGTACCTGCAGGACGTGCTGGGGAGCTCCGAGCAGCTGGCGACCGTCCCGTACAACGTCTACATGGTGACCACCCTCCTCGGGCGGGCCGTCGGGGACCTGGGGGTGCGGCGCTTCGGGGCCGCGCCCGTCGTCCGGGGCGGGACGATGGTGGCGGCCTGCGGTTTCGCGGTCGTGGCGGCCGCTCCGGGTGCGTGGGTGGGGATGCTGGGCTTCACGCTGCTGGGGATCGGGCTGTGCGTGATCGTGCCGCAGACCTTCGCCGCGGCCGGGAGGCTCTTCCCGGGGGCGTCGGACACCGCCATCGCCCGGCTGAACATCTTCAACTACGTCGGCTTCCTGATCGGGTCGCCGCTCGTGGGCGGGATCGGGGACGCCTGGAGCTACCGGGGAGCGATGCTCGTGCCGATGGTTCTCGTCATGATCACTCTGTTCTACGCCGGCTCGTTCGGACCGCGGACGGCCCGATACGGTGTCGGGCATGAGCGGCCGCGGGTTGTTGATGTGGGACGAGGCGGTAACGAAGTATGACTTCGGGCCCAGCCATCCGATGGATCCGGTGCGTCTGGCGCTGACCATGGGGCTGGTGCGCGCCTTCGGGCTGGACCGGGCCATGGAGGTACGGGCGGCCCGCGCGGCCGGGGACTCGACGCTGAAGCTCGTCCACCGGGAGGACTACGTCGCCGCGGTGCGCGAGGTGTCCGCGGACCCCGGGATCGCCGACGGCTCGTACGGGCTGGGCACCATGGACGATCCGGCCTTCCACGGCATGCACGAGGCCTCGGCGCTGATCGCCGGGCAGTCGGTGGCGGGAGCGGAGGCGATCTGGCGCGGTGAGGCCGAGCACGCCGTGAACTTCGCCGGCGGGCTGCACCACGCCATGCCGGGCGGCGCGGCCGGTTTCTGCGTGTACAACGACGCCGCCCTGGCCGTCGCGCGGCTGCTGGAGCTGGGGGCCGAGCGGGTCGCGTACGTGGACGTGGACGTCCATCACGGTGACGGCGTACAGGCGGCGTTCTGGGACGACCCGCGGGTGCTGACCATCTCCGTGCACGAGCATCCGCGGACGCTTTTCCCGCAGACCGGGTGGCCGGAGGAGACGGGCGGGCCGACGGCCGAGGGGTCGGCGGTGAACGTCGCGCTGCCCGCGGGGACCGGGGACGAGGGGTGGCTGCGGGCCTTCCACGCGACGGTGCCGGAACTGCTGGCGGACTTCCGGCCGCAGGTGCTGGTGACCCAGCACGGGGCGGACACGCACTTCGAGGACCCGCTGGCGCATCTGGCGGTGTCCCTGGACGCCCAGCGGGTCGTCCAGGAGGCCTGTCACCGGCTCGCGCACGAGCACGCGGACGGGCGGTGGCTGGCGCTGGGCGGCGGCGGGTACGCGGTGGTGGACGTCGTACCGCGGTCGTGGACGCACCTGGTGGCGATCGCCGCGCACCGGCCCGTCGACCCGGAGGCCGCCGTGCCGGCGTCGTGGCGGGACGAGGTGTACGCGCGGACGCGGGCGCTGGCGCCGGGCCGGATGACGGACGGGCGGACGGTGTCGTGGCGGGACTGGGACGCGGGGTACGACCCGGCGGACCGTACGGATCAAGCCGTCCTGGCGACCCGGCGCGCGGTGTTCCCGCTGCGCGGAATGCTGACCTGACGATGCATCGTTACGCCGACTGTGGGTCTGTGCTCCGGAACTGATGAACCGCCAGGTTCGTTGAGGCAGCATCGGAGGGTGTTGAGCACCGGCGCGCTGCGTGCGCATCTGCTGGCCGCCCGGTTGGCCGGGCCGATCGCCACCTCTCGGGAGGAGAGCCTGCGCAGCTACCGGCTGTTCGCGGCGCGCGATCCGCGGGTGCTGCTCGGGCTGGATCCGGAGCTGGGCTGGGGCGAGGGCGACCTGCTGAGGCTGATGGCGGACAAGTGCGGGGTCTCGGCGGACCCCGCGCACGTCAGCGGGCCGGACGTGATCGATCCGGAGCTGACGGTGGCGGCGCTGGAGGCCTTCGCCGGGCGGCTGCGCGTGGCGGCCGGGGCGCGGTCCCCGGTGTTGTTCGGGACGGGGCACCCGCATCGGCTCCTGGGGTTCTACGCCGGGTTGGCCGAGGCGATGTCGGCGGCAGGATGTGTTGTCCTCACCCCGGCGCAGGGGACGTGTGTCGACATGGCGACCCGGTTCGGCGTACGCACGCACAGCATCGATTACGTACGGGGGGTCGCACTGGTGCGGGAACCCGGCGTGCGGCCGACGGGGAGTGTGACCGGCGCACACTCCCATTCACCACTGCCGGTTCGGATCGCGCTGGGTGCCCTCGCGGAGGCCGGCGGGCCGTTGCCGGAGCTGGTGGTGGGGGACCACGGGTGGGTCTGCGGCGCAGGTCAGCTGGGTGTGGAGGCGATCGGGCTGGCGGATACGGATGATCCCGCGCTGTTCGTCGGCGAGGCCGAGGGGCGGGTGTCGGTGGCCGTTCCGCTTGATGACGCGGTGCGTGCGGATCACTACCGACCGCTTACTCGCTATGTACTCAATCGGGCGAGTCTGTCTGGGTGAAAGGAGTGGCCGTAGCTCCTCTTCCCCACTCGTATCACGCGCCCCTACTCTGGGGAGTGAGCGTGCGACGACGAGGAGTAACCGGAGGGGAAGCCGGTGCCCGTCATGCGCGGAAGGTCAAGGTGTGTCATGGCTGCTGGCGAGAGGCCTCTCAGTGAGGTTCAGTTCCTGACCGTGGCGGAGGTCGCCTCGGTGATGCGAGTGTCGAAGATGACCGTGTACCGGCTGGTGCACAACGGTCATCTGCCCGCAATCCGGGTGGGCCGGTCCTTCCGGGTCCCCGAAAATGCGGTTCACGAGTACCTCCGAGAGTCGTATGTGGGGGTGGAGTCGGCCTGAGACTGACCCCGGCACGCCCTCGGATTACAAGCTCAGAGCTCGGGACGGTAGGCTAGGCCGACGTAGGTCGTGTGGGCCCCGACGCCCCGCACCGAATGAAGAGAAGTGAGCGAGGGTAGTCGTGGGCTCTGTTATCAAGAAGCGGCGCAAGCGGATGGCTAAGAAGAAGCACCGCAAGCTGCTCAAGCGCACCCGCGTCCAGCGCCGTAACAAGAAGTAAACGGCAGCTGTACGTGTTCTCCGCAGCCCCTCCACCATCCTGGTGGGGGGGCTGCGGTGCAGCCGGAGACGGTTGTTCCATCTAGGGAGGCGCTGAGCTCGTGGGGAAGGTCGTACTGGTCACCGGGGCTGCCCGGCAGCTGGGGGGCCGCTTCGTGCGCCGCATCCAGCGTGATCCGGAAGTCGAGCGGGTGATCGCGGTCGACGCGGTGACACCGCCGCACCGGCTGGGATCGGCCGAGTTCGTCCGTACGGACATCAGACAGTCGGCGATCGCCCGCGTGCTGGCCGAGCACGCCGTGGACACGGTGGTCCACCTGGCGGTCACCGGGGGAAGAACCGGCGGTGCGCACAGCACCGTCAAGGAAACGAACGTCATCGGGACGATGCAGCTCCTCGGGGCCTGCCAGAAGTCGCCGACGGTGCGACGGCTCGTGGTGAAGTCCAGTACCAGCGTGTACGGGGGCACCTCGCGGGATCCGGCCGTCTTCACCGAGACCACGCAGCCGAAATCGCTGCCGGCGGGCGGCTTCGCCAAGGACGCCGCCGAAGTCGAGGGGTACGTACGGGGCTTCGCGCGCAGGCGGCCGGACGTCGCGGTGTGCGTGCTGCGGTTCGCGAACATCCTGGGGCCCTTCGCGGACTCGGCGCTCGCCGAGTACTTCTCGATTCCCGTGATGCCGACCGTGCTGGGCTACGACCCGCGGCTGCAGTTCGTCCACGAGGACGACGTATTGGACGTGCTGCGGCTGGCGGCGCAGGAGCCGCGGCGAGGGACGCTGAACAGCGGGACCTTCAACATCGCGGGTGACGGCGTACTGCTGCTGTCGCAGTGCTCGCGGCGGCTTGGGCGGCCGACGCTGCCGCTGCTGCTGCCCGCCGTGACGTGGGTGGGGTCGGCGCTGCGGGCGGTGGGTGTCACGGACTTCTCGCCGGAGCAGATAAGGCTCCTCACGCACGGCCGGGTCGTGGAGACTTCGCAGATGCGGGAAGTGCTCGGTTTCGAGCCCATGTACACGACCGCCGAGACGTTCGCGGACTTCGCGCGGAGCCGCGGCGGCGGGCTGCTGCCGCCGGAGCGGGTGGGGCGGGCCGTGGACCGGGTGGCTGCCATGCTGAAGGCAGACGGCTTGGATGACGACGTCGACGTGGCTGAAGGAGCGAAGCGATAGTGGCGGATGCCAAGGTCATTCCGTTCGACGAGGACCGGTCGCGGCGGCGGGCGCCGCGCAGGGTGCGGGCGGTGTCGGCTCCGGAGCCGGTGGCCCCGCCGGTCGCTGCCGAGTCGGCCGCGGAGGGGTCTCCGGGCGGCTGGGACCGGCGGATCGCCGGCGGGCTGGCGTTCCTGCGGCGGCGGGTCACCGGGGAGTACGAGGTCGACGAGTTCGGCTACGACAAGGAGCTGACGGACCAGGTCCTGATGTCCTTGATGCGGCCGCTGTACGACAAGTACTTCCGGGTCGAGGTCAAGGGCATCGAGAACATCCCGGCGGAGGGCGGTGCGCTGATCGTGGCGAACCACTCGGGGACGCTGCCGCTGGACGGGCTGATGCTCCAGGTCGCCGTGCACGACCACCACCCGGCGCAGCGGCACCTGCGGCTGCTCGCGGCGGATCTGGTGTTCATGCTGCCGGTGGTGAACGAGCTGGCCCGCAAGGCCGGTCACACCCTGGCGTGCGCGGAGGACGCGCAGCGGCTGCTGGAAGCCGGGGAGCTCGTCGGCGTGATGCCGGAGGGCTTCAAGGGGATAGGGAAGCCGTTCGGGGACCGGTACAAGCTGCAGCGCTTCGGGCGGGGCGGGTTCGTGTCCACGGCCCTGCGTGCGGGGACGCCGATCGTGCCGTGCTCGATCGTGGGGGCGGAGGAGATCTACCCGATGGTCGGCAACGCGAAGACGCTCGCGCGGCTGCTGGGGATCCCGTACTTCCCGATCACGCCGACGTTCCCGTGGCTGGGGCCGCTGGGGGCGGTGCCGTTGCCGACGAAGTGGACGATCCAGTTCGGCGAGCCGATCGCCACCGCGGGCTACGCGGCGGAGGCGGCGGAGGATCCGATGCTGATGTTCAACCTGACGGACGAGGTGCGGGAGCAGATCCAGCACACGCTGTACAAGCTGCTGGTGCAGAGACGGTCCGTCTTCTTCTGACGGCCCGGTGGGGGGCTGGGGTGCCTGATGTGCGGCACCCCAGCCCCCCACCGGCCTCGCTACCCGGCGTCCTCCGCGTTGAGGCCCAGGCCCGGGAGGAGACCCGGGAGCAGGGGCGGGAGGGTGATGTCCGGCTGCGGGAGCTCCGGAGTTCCCGGGGATGGCTGGGCCGACTGACCCTGGGGCGGGTTCAGCAGGTCGCCCGTACCGCCCAGGAGTCCGCCCGTGGTCGCGGGCCGGCTGCTGCTGCCCGAGGGCGACGGCGCGGGGCTGCTCGACGGGGCGCCGGAGGCGGGCGTGGACTGCTGTTTGCCGCTGGGGGTGCCCGGTTTGGCCGAGGCGCCGGGTGTGCTGGTGCTGCCTCGGACCTGCTCCGGTGGCTTGGGGAGCAGACCCTGGAGCGGCGCCACGTCTTCGTCTATGGCCTGGAAGACCGACTCCACCTCGCCGCCCACGTCCGTGAGCTGCGCGGGGAGCTTTTCCCGGAGCTTGCCCCACGCGTCGCGGTGGGAGCGGGAGAACGAGGACAGCTTCTGGATCGGGCCGAGCTCGCCGTCCCGTTCGTACGCGGCCTGGAGGAGCCGGTGGCCCTCCTCCGCGTCGTGCTTCATTCCCGCCAGTGCTCGGCGGATCTCGCCCAGGACCTCGTGCTCCAGCACATTTCCGCCCCGGCCGCGCTCCATCAGTCTGCGGGCTTCCGACAGGCGGTTCGAGGCCTGGTCGAGATAGAGCTCGCCCCGGTCCGAATCGTCGTCGGTGAGCCCGAGCTTCAGGTCCTCCACGCCGCGCTTCACGGGGTAGAGGTGGTCACCGGGCAGGGCGTCGGAACTGGCAGCGGCCACACCGCTGAAGGCCCCCGCGGCCACACCGACGGTGAGGCCGCCCGCTGCGATGCCCTTGGACCAGCGGGAGCGGGGCCGCAAGTTCCGGAGCGTGGTCGCCCGGTGGGCGCCGCGGCCGGTCCGCTGTTCGGGCACTTGAGGGTCCGCGGCGGCACCGCCCCCGGCCCTCTCCTCCAGCACCATGGCCTCCATGGCGGCAACGAGCTGGGCTCGCTGCACCACTTTGACCTCTGGGTCCAGCGCTGGGCGCGGCATTCGTTCGCCGAGCACGCTCGCCAGGGCCAACAACCGGTCGTGGTCGGCAGGTTCGGCAGGTGCCTCGGACTGCTCGGCCGCCGGGTCCGGTTCTGAAAGGTCGGACGGGGTCCGATCCTCCAGGGCCTGGGCGAAGGCGTTCGCCCGCCGGTGCGGAGTCACGTTCGCGATCACTGGCGGCACCTCCTCTCGTCATGACGATCGACTCCCCAAGGTGTCCGGAAGGTTGCCTTCCTTGAGCACATCCACCCTTTCGAGTGAGCGGCTTCAGGCAGGGCGTGTCCACAGGGAGCCTGCATCCCACACAACGAGCGTCGCGGCACTTGGGTTACGGACGAAGGATGATCGGACCACAGCGTCATCGAGGGGTCACCGGGTGTATGTGAGGTCGTGTTGATGTGAGCGGGGTCAGCGGGCGTCATCGGGGAGGAGGCGGGCCAGGGTGCGGACCGCCCGGTACTGGAGCGTCTTGATGGCGCCCTCGTTCTTTCCCATCACCCGGGCCGTCTCGGCGACCGAGAGGCCCTGCAGGAAGCGCAGTGTCACGCACTCCTGCTGCTGCGGATTGAGTTTTCGTACGGCCTCCAGCAGGGCCGCGTTGGAGAGGGACTCCAGGACGGAGTCCTCGGGGCTGCGCTCGACCTCGTTGGCGTCGAGCATCTCGCCGGTGGTGACCTCCAGCCGGAAGCGGCTGGACTTGAAGTGGTCCGCCACCAGGTTGCGGGCGATCGTCACGAGCCAGGCGCCGAAGTCGCGGCCCTGCCAGGTGAAGGTCGAGATGCGCCGCAGTGCGCGCAGGAAGGTCTCGCTGGTGAGGTCCTCCGCCGTCGCCTTGCCGCCGACGCGGTAGTAGATGTAGCGGTAGACCGTGTCGCTGTACTGGTCGTAGAGGCGGCCGAAGGCCTCGGCCTCCCCGGCCTGCGCGCGTTCGACCAGGTCCATCATCCGGGCCTGGTCGCTGTCCGCGCTGGGGCGGCGGTGGGTGGTGGCCTGGGTGCTCGTGCCGGCGGCGCCGGACGAGCCCCCGGCCGCGCGTCCTCGTCTGCCCACCGTCGCTCCGCCGTCGGTCAGGGCATAGCAAGGACCGGCCGGGCCGAGGCCGGCGGGGACCGCAGTGGCGAAGGCGGGGACGGCGTACGCGGTGGGGACGAAGCCACGCAGGTGGTCGAGGACCGTTGCGCGCAGCGTAGCCAGGCCCGAGGCGTCAACCCCGACAGGTGGGTACACGGGACTCCCAGAGGCAGAGCTTCCATCACGTGCAGTGCGGGACCGTTCACCCGTCGTGGCGACAGATGGGCGGTGGCATGCGTCTGAGGAGAATAACGCTTCGTACAGGCAGCGCTACACCCAGTTGCTCAAATCACCGGTTCCGACACTTCTGTTGCGCGTCGAGGGCATATTCAGTCGCAGTTGGTGATCGATTCTTGATCGCTTGCATGCGCGGAATGGACGCTTCCGCAGGGCGCGCGACCGGGTCGGGCATGCCGGAGTGCCGCGCCGCGGGCGGGGTAGAGGTGAGCAAATGCCCGGGTGCCCGGCCGTGCGGCGGCCGGGAGGCGGGCGGAGGCGGCGCCGGGCGGGTGCGGGGCCGGGCGGGTGTGCCGACGGGGGCCGGTGGCGGCGGCGGTGGGGCCCGGCGCGGCTACTTGCGGCGGCGGTGCAGGGCGATGGCGGCGGCCGCGCCGCCCGCGATCGCGCCGACTCCGGCGGCGGCCGGGACGCCGACCTTCACGGCCTTGCGGCCGGTCCGATAGTCGCGCAGGCGCCAGTCGTTGGTCCGGGCATGCTTGCGCAGTTTTGTATCGGGATTGATCGCGTACGGATGCCCGACCAGCGACAGCATCGGGATGTCGTTGTGCGAATCGCTGTACGCGGCGCAGCGGGCGAGATCCAGGCCCTCGGCGGCGGCCAGGGCGCGGACCGCCTCGGCCTTGGCGGGGCCGTGCAGGGGCTCGCCGACGAGGCGGCCTGTGTAGATGCCGTCCACGGATTCGGCGACGGTGCCCAGCGCCCCGGTCAGGCCGAGCCGGCGGGCGATGATCGTGGCGGTCTCGACGGGGGCGGCGGTGACGAGCCACACCTTCTGGCCGGCGTCGAGGTGGGCCTGGGCCAGGGCGCGGGTGCCCGGCCAGATCCGCTCGGCCATGTACTCGTCGTAGATCTCCTCGCCGATGGCCATCAGTTCGCAGACCTTGTGGCCCTTGACGATGGACAGGGCGCTGTCGCGGGCGTCCTGCATGTGCTCGGGGTCCTCGACCCCGGCCAGCCGGAACCAGGCCTGCTGCCAGGCGAAGCGGGCGAGCTCGCGACGGCGGAAGAACTCGCGCTTGTAGAGGCCGCGGCCGAAGTGGAAGATCGCGGCGCCCTGCATGACGGTGTTGTCGAGGTCGAAGAAGGCGGCGGCGAGTTCGTCGCCGGCGACGGGGAACTCGGGCTCGGGTGGCGCCTCTTGCGTCGCCTCTCGCACGGCCTCGTCGCGCACCTCTTCCGGTTCCGCTTCGGCGGGTCCGGTCGGAGGCGGCGTTTCGGCCAGCGCTGTCTTGCGGGCGGCTTCGGCCGAGGCCTCGCCTGCCAGCACGCTCCGCGCGGTGGCGGAGCGCCTACGGGGGGTGAGCCATCCCAGAGCGGCCATGACGTGAGCATAGCCACTGTGTTCGGGAGTTCCCGAACCGATGGGATGCGGAGGCGTGAACTCTTCGGGGCGCTCCTGTTACGTACGGGCGCGCGAGAATGTAGGGCATGAGTCCTTTGTTGCGCCGCAAGGAAAAGAAGAGTCCCGGGGAGCGGATGGTGACGCTGGTCGGGAAGCCGGGGTGCCACCTGTGTGATGACGCACAGCAGGTGATCGAGAAGGTCTGCGCGGAGACCGGCGCACAGTGGGAGAAGAAGGACATCTCGCAGGACGAGGAGCTCTACCGGCTGTACTGGGAGCAGATTCCGGTGGTGCTGGTGGACGGCGAACAGCACACCTTCTGGCGGGTGAACCCTGACCGGCTGCGGCGGGCGTTGGGGGGCTGAGCCCCTTCCCGGTTACCATCATGGGCGATTTATGGGGTCTCGGGGGCGTATCTGTGAGGAGTGTGTACGGTTTTGCCCCCTTCGGGATTTGAACGGGTTCGGCGCGGTATCGGTTCCCGCTCCAGGCGTCGAAGTTGCGTGACCCCGGTCACTTTGCTCGGACAAAGCGGACACAATCTTTGTGCACGCGTTCACAAAGGCATAGCCTGCTGTCGACGGGGCGGTCTTGGGACAAGTGACCGCCTGCAGCCCCGCTCATCCCGCAGGAGCATCGTGGCAACTGGCCGAACTCACCGACCGGCGACCCGCAGCCGAGGTATTCCCGAGGCCACTGTCGCCCGGCTTCCGCTGTACCTGCGCGCACTCACCGCGCTCTCCGAGCGATCGGTCCCCACGGTGTCCTCCGAGGAGCTCGCGGCCGCCGCCGGAGTCAACTCCGCGAAGCTGCGCAAGGACTTCTCGTACCTCGGTTCCTACGGAACGCGCGGCGTCGGGTACGACGTCGAATACCTCGTCTACCAGATCTCCCGTGAGCTCGGACTGACCCAGGACTGGCCGGTTGTCATCGTCGGCATCGGTAACCTCGGCGCCGCCCTCGCCAACTACGGCGGTTTCGCGTCACGCGGCTTCCGCGTGGCCGCGCTGATCGACGCCGACCCGGCGATGGCCGGCAAGCCGGTGGCCGGGATCCCCGTGCAGCACACCGACGAGCTGGAAAAGATCATCGAGGAGAACGGCGTCTCGATCGGCGTCATCGCGACCCCGGCCGGCGCCGCGCAGCAGGTCAGCGAGCGGCTGATCGCGGCCGGTGTCACCTCCATCCTGAACTTCGCCCCCACCGTGCTCTCGGTGCCCGAGGGCGTGGACGTGCGCAAGGTCGACCTGTCGATCGAACTGCAGATCCTGGCCTTCCACGAGCAGCGCAAGGCCGGCGAGGAAGCCGCGGCCGCCGCTGCCGAGGGCGGTTCCACCGTGGGCGGCGCCGCCCCCGCCGCGGCCGTCGTGCCGCCGGCCGGCCGGGCCGCCGCCGAGGCGCGCAAGGGCAACAACCCCGAGGGCGACGTCCCGGCGGTGATGCCGGCATGAGTCTGCTCGTCGTAGGGCTGAGCCACCGCAGCGCGCCCGTGAGCGTGCTGGAGCGCGCCGCGCTGCCCGCTGACGCGAAGCTGAAGCTGCTGCACGACACCCTCGCCGCCGAGCCGGCGGCGGAGGCGGCGGTGCTCGCCACGTGCAACCGGATCGAGCTCTACGCCGACGTGGACAAGTTCCACGCCGGTGTCGCGGAGCTCTCCACGCTGCTCGCGCAGCACAGCGGAGTCGCGCTGGAGGAACTCACTCCTTACCTGTACGTGCACTACGAGGACCGGGCGGTGCACCACCTGTTCTCGGTGGCGTGCGGGCTGGACTCGATGGTCGTCGGCGAGGGGCAGATCCTCGGCCAGATCAAGGACGCGCTGGCGCTGGGGCAGGAGACGCACACCGCCGGGCGGCTGATCAACGACCTGTTCCAGCAGGCGCTGCGGGTCGGCAAGCGGGCGCACTCCGAGACCGGGATCGACCGGGCGGGCCAGTCGCTGGTGACCTTCGGGCTGGAGCAGCTCGCCGTGCACGTGCCCGTGGCCGAGTGGGCCGCCGGCAAGCGGGCACTGGTGATCGGTGCCGGGTCGATGTCCTCGCTGGCCGCGGCCACGCTGGCGCGGGTCGGCGTCGCCGAGATCGTGGTCGCGAACCGGACCGCCGAGCGGGCGGAGCGGTTGGCCGAGATTCTGGTTGCCTCGGGCACCGGGGTGGCGGCTTCGGCCGTTGCGATGTCCGGTGTCGCCGACGAACTGACACGAGTCGATGTCGTGGTGTCCTGCACCGGCGCCACCGGGCTCGTGCTGACCGCCGACGACGTGCTCGCCGCCGTGTCCTCGAGCGCTGCCGACGTGCCCGCGCAGGCTTCCGCCGCGGCGGGGCCGGCGGACCGCGGATCCGCCCCGGACCCCGCGTCCCGGACTTCCCCGGCCCCGGCCGGGAGGGGCCTCCAGGTGGGGCCGGACTCGGCCGATGTCGTGGCCCGGCTGGCAGCCGCCGCGCTGACGCACGGGCGGCTGGCCGACGCCGGGGCCGCACGGACCATCGCGGCGGGCACGGAAGCCGACGGGTGCCCCGTGGGGCCCGACGGGCGGTCCGCGCTGACCGGGGTCGACGCCAGTTCCCTGGAGCTGCACGGGACCTGGGCCGACCAGGGTGAGGCCGCCGCCCAGCGGCAGCCCCGGCGCAGCACCCGTACCCACGCCGACGGCGCGACCGCGCGCCTCGCGCTGCTGGACCTGGCCATGCCCCGGGACATCGACGCCGCCGTGCACCGGATCCCGGGCGTACGGCTCGTGGACATCGAGTCGCTCGCGGAGGCGTCCGCGGACGCCCCGATGGCGGCCGACGTCGACGCCGTGCGCGCGATCGTCGCCGAGGAAGTGGCGGCCTTCGGCGCCGCCCAGAGGGCCGCGCACATCACGCCCACCGTCGTCGCCCTGCGGGCCATGGCGGCCGAGGTCGTGGCCATGGAAGTGGCGCGCCTCGACGGGCGGGTACCCGATCTCGACGAACGGCAGCGGGCCGAGGTCACCCAGACCGTGCGCCGCGTCGTCGACAAACTCCTGCACGCGCCGACCGTGCGGGTCAAGCAGCTCGCGAGCGAGCCCGGCGGCGCCGGGTACGCGGAGGCGCTGCGTGAACTCTTCGATCTCGACCCGCAGACGGTGGCCTCCGTCAGCCGGGCCGACGCGGCAGACAAGAACGACGACTCAGGACGGGCATCATGAACCCACGTCTCGACCAGCCCCTGCGGCTCGGCACGCGGCGCAGCAAGCTGGCCATGTCCCAGTCAGGCCATGTCGCCGACGCGGTACGGGAGGTCACCGGCCGTCCCGTCGAGCTCGTGGAGATCACGACCTACGGCGACGTGTCGCGCGAGCACCTCGCGCAGATCGGCGGGACGGGCGTGTTCGTCACCGCCCTGCGTGACGCGCTGCTGCGCGGCGAGGTCGACTTCGCGGTGCACTCGCTGAAGGACCTGCCGACCGCGCAGCCCGACGACCTCGTGATCGCGGCCATGCCGCGGCGCGAGGACGCGCGGGACGCGCTCGTCGCCCGCGACGGCCTGACCTTCGAGCAGCTGCCCGACGGGGCTCGGATCGGTACCGGTTCGCCCCGGCGCACGGCCCAGCTCAATCACCTGGCGCTGTCGCTCGGCAAGCGGATCGAGACGGTGCCGATCCGCGGCAACGTCGACACCCGGATCGGCTTCGTACGGGACGGCGCGCTCGACGCCGTCGTCCTCGCGGCCGCCGGACTCAACCGGATCGGGCGCGGTGACGAGGCGACCGACCTGCTGTCGGTCGACAGCGTCCTGCCGGCCCCCGGCCAGGGAGCCCTGGCCGTGGAGTGCCTGGCGTCCGACGCCGGCCTCATCGCCGCGCTCGGCGAGCTCGACGACCCGTACACCCGGGCCGCCGTGACCGCCGAGCGTTCCCTGCTCGCCGCCCTGGAGGCCGGCTGCAGCGCACCCGTGGGCGCGTTCGCCGACCTTTTGGCCGACGGGGAGATTGTCAATGAAATGCGCCTGCGCGGCGTCGTCGGTACCCTCGACGGCTCGACGCTGGTGCAGCTGTCCACCACCGGTCCCGTGCCCCAGTCGTACGACGAGGCCATGGCGCTCGGCCGCGAACTCGCGGACGAGATGCTGGCCAAGGGCGCGGCCGGTCTGATGGGGGAGCGATCGCTTTGAACCCCTCAAGTCCGACCACCTCCGCTTTTCCGGTCGTCGCCGCCCACGGACACGTCACCTTCCTCGGTGCCGGCCCTGGCGACCCGGGTCTGCTGACGCTGCGCGCCGTGGAGGCGCTCGCCGCCGCGGACGTACTGATCGCCGAGCCCGAGGTGCTCGACGTCGTACGGACGCATGCGCGCGCGGGAGTCGACACGCCGCAGCTGACGGTCGCTGACGAAGTGTCAGCAGCCGCCGGGGTCCCGGTGATCCGAGATGCCGCCAATCTTGTCATGGAGGCCGCACGGTCCGGCAGGCGGGTCGTACGTGCCGTCACCGGTGACCCCGGCCTCGACGGGAACACGGCCGAGGAGATGCTCGTCTGCGCCACCGAGGGGATCCCCTTCGAGGTGGTCCCGGGCATCCCCACCGCCGTGGGCGTGCCCGCGTACGCGGGTGTGCCGCTCCGGGACAAGCGGGGTGACGACAACGGCGTGCGGTTCGTGGACGCGAGGTCCGCGTCGGCGCGCTGCTGGAGCGAGGTGGGGTCGAGCGACGGCATCCTCGTCGTCTCCGCGACGCTGGAGACGGTCTCGGCCGCCGCGGCGGAGCTGGTGAGCGCCGGCCGCAAGCCCGACACCCCGCTGACGGTGACCGTCGCCGGCACGACCACGCGGCAGCGGACGTGGAACGCGACCCTGGGCACGATCGCGCAGGTGTTCAAGCAGGGGAAGGTGCTCCCGTCGCCCGGGGGCGCCCGGCCGGTCATAGCCGTGGTCGGTGAGCACAGCGCCGCCGCGCGGCGTGAGGAGCTGGCCTGGTTCGAGTCGAAGCCGCTGTTCGGCTGGCGGGTTCTCGTACCGCGCACGAAGGAGCAGGCCGCCTCGCTCTCCGACCAGTTGCGTTCGTACGGCGCGGTGCCCCACGAGGTGCCGACCATCGCCGTGGAGCCGCCGCGGACCCCGCAGCAGATGGAGCGGGCCGTGAAGGGCCTGGTGACGGGCCGCTACGAGTGGATAGCTTTCACCAGCGTGAACGCGGTGAAGGCCGTCCGGGAGAAGTTCGAGGAGTACGGGCTCGACGCGCGCGCCTTCGCCGGGATCAAGGTCGCCGCGGTGGGCGAGCAGACGGCGGCCGCGCTCGTGGAGTTCGGTGTGAAGCCGGACCTGGTGCCGAGCGGGGAGCAGTCCGCGGCCGGTCTGCTGGAGGACTGGCCCCCGTACGACCCGGTCTTCGACCCGATCGACCGCGTCTTCCTGCCGCGCGCCGACATCGCGACCGAGACGCTGGTCGCGGGGCTGATCGAGCTCGGGTGGGAGGTCGACGACGTCACCGCCTACCGGACGGTGCGCGCGTCGCCGCCGCCGGCGGACACGCGTGAGGCGATCAAGGGCGGCGGCTTCGACGCCGTTCTCTTCACGTCGTCCTCGACGGTGCGCAACCTCGTCGGCATCGCCGGGAAGCCGCACAACGTGACCGTCATCGCGTGCATCGGGCCGGCGACGGCCAAGACCGCGGAAGAGCACGGGCTGCGCGTGGACGTGCTGTCGCCGGAGCCGTCGGTGTCGAAGCTGGCGGAGGCGCTGGCCGAGTACGGCGCGGCGCGCCGCGAGGCGGCCAAGGAGGCCGGCGAGACGGTGTTCCGGCCGAGCGAGCGGCGGCCGGGGGCGCGCAGGCGCCGTACCACCTAGCGGTGGGGCAGTGAAGTGAGGGCGGGGTGCGGGCCTGGCGCGGTGCGGCCGGGCCCTACGCTTGTTCCGACTGTTCTCGATGCTCGAAGAGGCGACTGACGAATGAGCACGTACGGATCCTTCCCCGGCTCGCGGCCCCGTCGGCTGCGCACCACCCCGGCGATGCGGCGGATGGTCGCGGAGAACCGGCTGCACCCTTCCGACCTGATCCTCCCGGCGTTCGTACGGGAGGGCATCAGCGAGCCCCTGGCGATCTCCGCGATGCCGGGCGTCGTGCAGCACACCCGGGACACACTGCGGAAGGCCGCCGTGGAGGCGGTCGAGGCCGGGGTCTCGGGGATCATGCTGTTCGGTGTTCCGGCGGACGAGAACAAAGACGCGCTCGGCACGGCGGGCACCGAGCCGGACGGGATCCTGCAGGTCGCGATCCGCGATGTGAAGGCCGAGGTCGGCGACGATCTGGTGATCATGTCGGACCTGTGCCTGGACGAGTACACGGACCACGGGCACTGCGGCGTCCTCGACGCGGACGGCCGGGTCGACAACGACGCGACGCTGGAGCGGTACGCCGAGATGGCGCAGGTCCAGGCCGACGCGGGCGTCCACGTGGTGGGCCCGAGCGGCATGATGGACGGGCAGGTCGGCGTCATCCGCGACGCGCTGGACGAGACCGGGCACGAGGACGTCTCGATCCTCGCGTACACGGCGAAGTACTCGTCCGCCTTCTACGGTCCCTTCCGCGAGGCGGTGGCCTCCTCCCTCCAGGGCGACCGCAAGACGTACCAGCAGGACCCGGCGAACGCGCGGGAGTCCATGCGCGAGCTGGCGCTCGACCTTGAGGAGGGCGCCGACATGGTGATGGTCAAGCCGGCCGGGCCCTACCTCGACATCCTGTACCGGGTGGCGCAGGCGGTGGACGTCCCGGTGGCGGCGTACCAGATCAGCGGCGAGTTCGCGATGATCGAGGCGGCGGCGGAGAAGGGCTGGATCGAGCGGGACCGGGCGATCCTGGAGACCCTGCTGGGCATCAAGCGGGCCGGGGCCGACACGATCCTCACGTACTGGGCGACCGAGGTGGCGGGCTGGCTGCGCAACGCCTGACGCGCGTCACGGCCAGTCGACGAGGCCGTTGAAGACGATGCAGTCGAGGACGACGGCGGCCGGGGCGATCACGGCGAGCCACACCCTGGCGGCGGCGTACCGCCGCTGCCAGGGCAGCCCCCAGGCGGCCACCAGTACGGCCAGCACCACCAGCAGGCCGAACCCGAACACGGGGAAGGCGACGTCGTACGAGGCGTCGAACCGGTCGCTCGCGGCGTCGCCGCAGGAGTCGCAGGCCATCGGCGACAGCCCGGCGTAGAAGAACCCGATGGCCGCCAGGGGCAGCGTGAGCACGGTGGACACGAGCGGCGCGACGAAGGCACGCGGGTGCCGTGCGGTGTCCGGGGGCAGGTCGGTGGTCATGCGGCCAGTGAACTCCGCGAGAGGGGCGCGCACATGAGTGCGCGTACTCAGGTGACGCCCCGGCCGCCGCGGGCGCGGGACCCCGCGGGTGCGGGGCTTCTCGGATGGCTGCGCTGTGTTGCCCGCCCACCTGCCCGGTGCGACGGTGGTCAAGGGGCGATGCCGACGGCTGCGAGCCGACGGCACCACGGGCCGAACAGCGGCCGATCCGCGCCCCACCTTCCCCGGCACACCTGCCAGTCGGTGGACCGGCGCGTCCACGAACCGGGGGAAGCGCACAGAAAGCGGGAAACCCAATGGTGAACGGACCTATGGACAGGCGCGCCTTCGGCGGCCAGCCCGAACGGCCCCATGGCAACGGCAGCGCCCACAACACGGAGTACACCGGCCGGTACGTCGTCCTGCTCGATCCGGGCAACGAGGAGAGCGGACTGAACGCACTGCGTTCCGCCGCCGACATCGCCCCCTGGGAACGTGTCCGCGGAGCCGCGGCCGCGAACGTCTCCGAACTCCTCGAACGCCCCGACGTCTCGGTGCTCTTCGAGAACCTCGCCGTGGCCGTCGTCGAGGTACGGCCCGAGAACCGCTTCGCGCTGGTGACCACGGCCGAGGCGGAGGGGTCGATCCTCGCGGCCGAGCCGGAGCGCATGGTCTACGCCTCGCCGATCACCACCCCGCAGCAAGCGCCGACCGAGTTCTTCCCGGCCTACCGCAGCGACGAGGACGTGGTCGCCCACCACTCCCAGGCCGAGGCCGCCGCGTCCCTGGGGCCGGCGCTGGACGAGCAGAGCGTGACCTGGGGTCTCCAGGCGATCAGGGCCAACATCTCCGGCATGACCGGACGCGGAGTGAAGGTCGCGGTCCTCGACACCGGCGTGGACACGGACCACCCGGACCTGATCGGGTGCATCGAGGAGACGGCCTCCTTCGTGCCCGGCGAAGCGGTCGAGGACGGACACAGCCACGGCACGCACTGCATCGGCACCGTTGCCGGTCCGCGCAGCCCCCGGCAGGGGCCCCGCTACGGGGTGGCGTGCGACGCGCGCATCCTCGCCGGCAAGGTGCTCGCCAACAGCGGCAGTGGCCCGGACGGCGGAATCCTGGCGGGCATCGAGTGGGCGATCTCCCGCGGCGCGAAGGTGATCTCCCTGTCGCTCGGCTCTCGCGTCCTGCCGGGTGAGATCTTCCCGCAGACGTACGAGCTCCTGGCCCAGCGCGCACTCGGCATGGGGACGGTGATCGTCGCGGCGGCGGGCAACAGCAGCCTGCGGCCCGGATTCGTGGCCCCCGTCGAGCGGCCCGCCAACTGCCCCTCCATCCTCGCCGTGGGCTCGCTGGACAAGGCGCTGAAGACGGCGTTCTCCTCCTGCGGGGGCATCAACGGCCAGGGCGGCGAGGTCAACATCGCGGGCCCCGGCGTGGCCGTGCACTCGTCCGTCCCCGGCGGCTACGGGATGAAGTCGGGTACCAGCATGGCCACACCGCACGTGGCGGGTGTCCTCGCGCTGCTCGCCGAGGCGAACCCCGCCGCCTCCGCGGCCGATCTCAAGGCCACCCTGCTGTCCGGTGCGTTCCCGCTGACGCAGCCCGCCCGGGACGTCGGCGTGGGTCTGCTCCAGGCGCCGTGAACGGATCGTCCGAGCCGGTCGGCGTCATCCTCGCGGTCGACGCCGGCCGGTTCGCGGAAGTGGTCGAGGCCCTGCGGCGGGCAGGCCTGGCGGTCACGGGCGAGCAGCCGATCATCGGGACGCTCGAAGGCACCGTCGCGGAGGACCGGATCCCGGCGCTGGCGGCGGTCGACGGCGTCGCATCCGTCGACCGGGAGTACATCAACCGGATCCCCCCGCCGTAGCCTCCCGCCCCAGGCCCCCCGCTCGCGCTCCATCCCCGGCGGGCGCACCCTGGAGGGAAGGGTGACCCCCTGGAGGTGATGCACCATGTCCACGCTGGTCGGGTGGCATGTGGAGCTCGAATTCACCGAGGAGGGCCACCGCACCAGTGCGGCGGCCCTGGTAAGACTCGGGGACGGCTCCGAGATCAGGGCGCACGGCTACGCCATGCGCCACCCCTCCGACCCGGAGCAGCTGAGGGTCGGGGAAGAGATCGCGGGCGCTCGCGCGCTCATGGATCTCGCGTCGCAGATGCTGCAGAAGGCCCACGGCGAGATCGACGAGGCGACGGGCCGGCACTCATATCCGCTCAATAGTTGAGCGGGCGCGCACCATCGGCCTGTTGAGGGGCTCCGCGAGGAGCCCCTCAGCGGGTCCTGCTGCGGAACAGGACCGCCGACAGGGCCAAGGCCACGGCCGTGATGCCCGCGCACCAGGTCAGCGCCACCCAGGGCGCGTCGCCCGCAGGCTGCGACAAGAGCAGTGCGCGCAGGGATTCGATCACCGGGGTCAGCGGCTGGTGGTCGGCGAAGCCGTGCAGCCAGCCCGGCATGGTCTCGATGGGGACGAAGGCGCTGGACGGGTAGGGCAGGAACATCATCAGGAAGGTGAAGCCGCCCGCCGCCTCAGGGGACTTGGCGAGCAGGCCGAGTGCGGCGGCCAGCCACGAGATCGCCGTGATGTACGTCAGCAGCAGGCCGGCCGCGGCGAGGAAGGCGGCCGGGCCCGCCTGGGGCCGGAAGCCGATGGCGAGGGCGACGACGAGGACCAGGGCGGTGGAGAGCAGGTTGCGCAGGACCGAGGCCGTGACGTGCCCGGCGAGGATCGGGATGCCGCCGATGTCGAGGGAGCGGAAGCGGTCGATGACGCCGTTGCCCATGTCGTCGGCGACGCTGACGGCGGTGCTCGCCGCACCGAAGCCCGCGCAGAGCAGCATGGCGCCGGGGACCACGTACGTCACGTACGCCGTCCCGGTGTCGATGGCGCCGCCGAAGAAGTAGACGAAGATCAGCATCAGCATGACGGGCAGCATCAGGGCGGTGATCAGCACGTCGGGCCGGCGGCTGCTGATGCGCAGGCTGCGGCCGGCGAGGGCGAGGGCGGCGGTGCTCATGGGGCGGCTCCCGTCAGGGTGAGGAACACGTCGTCGAGGGTGGCGGTGCGGACCGCGAAGCGGTCCACGGCGGTACGGTCCGGGTCGAGTTCGTCGAGCAGGGCGCGTACGTCGGCCGCGCTGCCGTCGGTGGGCAGGCCGAGGACGAGCTCGTCCGGGGCGAGGTGGACCGCGCGCGGGGCCAGCGCGTCGTAGGCGGCCCGGGTGGCGAGGGTGAGGTCGAGCCGGTGCCCGGCGACGCGGGCCTTGAGTGCCGAGGGCGTGCCCTCGGCGGCGATCCGCCCGTCGGCCAGGACGGCGACGTGGTCGGCGAGCCTGTCGGCCTCCTCCAGGTACTGGGTGGTGAGGAGCACGGTCGTGCCGTCGGCGCGCAGTTCCCGTACGAGGTCCCACAGGTCGTGGCGGCTGCGCGGGTCGAGTCCGGTGGTCGGCTCGTCGAGGAAGATCACTTCGGGCCGGGAGACCAGGCTCGCGGCGAGGTCGAGGCGGCGGCGCATCCCGCCCGAGTACGTCTTCGCCGTGCGCGCGGCGGCCTCGGAGAGCCCGAAGCGGGCGAGCAGCTCGTCGGCGCGGGTACGGGCGGCGCGGGAGGAGAGTCCGGCCAGGCGGCCCATCATGCGGAGCATCTCGGTGCCGGTCTGGAGCTCGTCGACGGCCGCGAACTGCCCGGTGAGGCTGATCCGTTCGCGGACGCGCGAGCGGTGACCGGTGACGTCGTACCCGGCCACGCGGGCGGCGCCGGAGTCGGCGGCGGTGAGGGTGGCGAGGATCCGGACGGTGGTGGTCTTGCCGGCGCCGTTGGGGCCGAGGAGGGCGAGGACGCTGCCGCGCGGGACGGCGAGGTCGAGGCCGTCGAGGACGCGCAGGGCGCCGTAGGACTTGGTCAGGCCGATGGCGTGAATGCCGAGGTCGCTCGTGGTCATGGGGGACCACGCTCCCTTCTGCGTACGGGTTACGCGCTTCTGTGTATGGGTTACGCGCTTCTGCGTAAGTAATACACAGAACTAGGATGTGGGTCAATCACATAGCGGCGGAGGGAGGGACGGCGATGGACGACGCGGACAGCGGTACGGGACTCCCGGCGAGCCTCGAAATGGCCTGGGGCCTGCGCGAACGAGCCGGCAAGGGGCCGCGTCCCACGCTCACGCTGCCCCGGATCGTGGAAACGGCGGTCGCGCTGGGCGCCGCGGAGGGGATGGACGCCGTCTCCATGGGGCGCGTCGCCAAGGAGCTGGGCGTCTCGACGATGTCCCTCTACCGCTACGTCGCCGCCAAGGAGGAGCTGTACGTCCTCATGGCGGACGCGGGGGTCGGCACCCCGCCGCCGCTGCCGCCCGAGGCGGAGGGATGGGGCTGGCGCGAGCTGCTCACGGACTGGGCGTACGCGCAGCGGGCCGTCCTGATGGCCAACTCCTGGATCCTGCGCATCCCGATCACCGGCGCGCCCGTCTCCCCGAACCAGCTGGCCTGGATGGACCGGGGCCTCGCGTCGATGGCCGGCACGGGCCTGAAGGAGGGCGAGAAGCTCTCGACGATCATCCTGATCGGGGGGCTGGTGCGGAACGAGGCCACGATGGCCGCCGACATGATGGACGCCATCACGAAGTCCGGAGTCGCCCCGGAGCAGGCGCTGGGCCAGTACGTCCGCACGCTGAGTCTGCTGACCCGCCCGGACAGCCACCCGGCCGTGACGCGGCTGCTGCAGTCGGACGCGTTCACGGGCTCAGGCGAGCCGGACTTCCAGTTCCGCTTCGGCCTGGACCGGATCCTGGACGGGCTGGCGCCGCTGGTCGCCGGGCGTGTCGTTCGGCTGACCGAGCCGCCCGGCGGCGCTGCCGGCTGACCCGGCCGGTCAGGGCCTCACCCGCGTGGCCGCGCCCGCCTGAGCGGCGAGGCGGGCCGCCGCCCAGGCGGCGGCGAGGCAGGCGGGGGTGTAGACGAGCAGGTTGAGGGCGTAGAAGGGGCTGCCCGGAGGGCTGTCGAGGACGCCGGCCGCCCAGCCGAGCCCCGCGAGGCCGCGCACGGTCAGGCCGGCCGCGACCGCCCCCGTGACGGCCCGCGTCGCCCGGCCGCCGCGGCCGTGGGTGTGGGCGAGTGCGGCGGACGCTCCCGTCAGCAGTACGGCGGCCAGGGGGAGCACCGAGCCCGGTCCGAAGGAGGTCTCGATGCCGAGGACGGCCAGGGACAGGGCCCGTTCGTCGGCGGCGGGCCAGGTCGCGCCGGTGGCCCAGTACAGGTGCACTGCCGCGTCCGCCGCCAGCAGCCCGGCCAGAGCCGTCCCCGCGCGCTTGTTCCTCATGTGAGCCCCCTTCGTGGTGGACGAACCGTCACCGGGAAGGAGGGGGCGCACAGTCAGGACATTCCCTGTGCGCCCGGTCACATCAGTCGGACTGCTCCGGGGCGGCCGCCGTGATCACCGAGAAGGTGCCGCCCTGAGGGTCCGCGAGGACGGCCATCCGGCCCGCCACCATGTCGAAGGCCGGGGCCATGACGCTGCCTCCGGCCCGTTCGGCGGCGGCCTGGATCTCGTCGACGCTGTCCACGTGGAAGTACGGCATCCAGTGCGGCGGCACCCCGGCCGGCAGCTTGGCCAGGTCCATCATCCCGCCGACCGCGCGGTCGCCGACCTTGAACTCGGTGTAGTCCCCGGCGTCCGGCATCTCGGACCGGGCCGTGGTGACGGGCAGGACGGCCGAGTAGAAGGCGGCAGCGGCGGGGACGTCGCCGGTGTTCAGCTCGTTCCAGATGAGGGCGCCGTGTTCGTTGACGATGCCGGCGCCGTCGAAGGTGCCGGCCTGCCACAGGCCGACGGCCGCGCCGGTGGGGTCGGTGATCACGGCCATCCGGCCGAGGTCCATGACGTCCATCGCGCCCATCATCACCGAGCCGCCGGCGTCGGTGACCGCCTTGAGGGTGGAGTCGATGGAGTCGGTGGCCAGGTACGTGGTCCATGCGGTCGGCGGCATCGGGTCCGGGACGGTGCCGTCCGGGTTCATCGCCTTCATGACGCCGGCGACCGGCTTGCCCTTGAGGGTGCAGACGGAGTACCCGCCCTGCTCGGGCGGGCCGACCTCGCCCTGCCAGCCGAAGAGGTCGCAGTAGAAGTCGAGAGCCGCCTGCTGGTCGGGGACCATCAGGTCGATCCAGCACGGGGTGCCGGGCTTGTAGGGGCCGTTCTTGTCGGGCACGGGGTCTCCCGTCGGAGGGGGGAAGGACGGGCCGTCCCCTACCCGGGGTGCACTGACCGAATCGGGCCGTTCGGGTGAACGGCGGACGTGAGCGCGGGGCGTGAAAGGACGGGGCCCGCGGGGAGAACATCCCTGCGGGCCCCGTCATACGGCTGAGGTGTCGGCTCAGGCGGTGGTGCGGCGGCGGCGGCCGGTGCCCGCGACCAGGGCGGCGCCCATGGCCAGGGCCACGCCCGCGCCGCCGAGGGCCCAGGTGGTGGCCGCGTCGGCGCCGGTGGCGGCGAGTTCGCCGCCGGAGCCGCCCTTGGCGTTGTCGACGCTCGGCTTGGAGCCGCCGTTCGGCTTCGGCTGGTTGCCGTTGTCACCGGGGGCCGGGTCGGCGGCGACGATCTTCGTCAGGCGGGCCTTGGAGTGCGACTGTGCCCACGGCTTCGGGGTCTCCGGGCCGACCTGGGAAGAGCCCCAGGAGGAGATGCGGAGGTCGCCGAGCGGGGCGTCCGCCGTCAGGCGGATGCGGACCTGGATGTCGAAGCTCTGGCCGGCCGCGACGGGGCCGCTCGCCAGGTCGACTCCGAGGAACACGCCCTCCTCCTCGGACCGGATCTCGGCCTCGTGCCAGCCGGCCTTGCCGTTCTTGTCCTTGCTCAGGACCTCGACCTTGATCTGGGAGCCCTTCATCGGGACCCAGTCCGGCCGGGCCAGGACCAGGCCGACGTCGAATCCGTCCAGGGCCTTCTTGCCGGAGTTGTCGACGCGGACGGACAGGTTGGTCCAGTCGCCGCCGGCCTTGACGGTCTCCGGTACGCCGTTCACCGTCAGCGCGGGCCCTTCGACGAACGGGTCCTCGTCCCCGTCCTCGGCCCCTTCGATCTTGGTGCTGTACCAGCTGCTGGGGCCCCAGTTCCAGCCGTCGGCGCTGATGCTCACGGCGTCGGACGCCATGTCGAAGGCGACGTGCGGGGCGTCCGCGGTGAAGCGGATCCGCACGTCGATGTCGTAGCTCGCGCCGCGGTCGAGGGGACCGACGGTGCCGATGAAGTAGCCGCTCATGCTGGAGTCGTCGCCGTCGGTGTTGAGCGCCGTGGCGGGCCACCAGTAGCTGCTGCCGTCCGTGCGGACGTGGCGCGACTCGATCTCGTAGTGGCCGGACTTCAGCTTGCCCCCGGCCTTGCCGATCGAGAGGTGGGGCTGGAGCCCGTTGACCCAGGGGCCGCCCGAGTTGTCGACCGTCACCTTCAGCTGGGTCCAGTCGCCGCCCGGCTTGAAACCGTTCTTCGGGATGCCCG
This sequence comes from Streptomyces sp. NBC_00190, assembly GCF_036203305.1. Lineage (GTDB taxonomy): Bacteria > Actinomycetota > Actinomycetes > Streptomycetales > Streptomycetaceae > Streptomyces. The sequence continues at coordinate 4,561,196 of NZ_CP108131.1, forward strand.
CGACGCTGACGTCGGGGCCCATCATGATGCCGTCGGAGTCGGCGTGCTGCTTGTCCGAGGGGGCCTTGGCGTCCTTCGCGGGCTGCTCGGCGGGCGCCGGGGCCGGGGTGGTCGGCGCGGGCGTGTCGACGACGGGCGCGGGCTTCTCCGCGACCGGCTTGTCCGCGCCGGGCTTGTCCGCTCCGGGCTTCTCGGCACCGGGCTTCTCGGCACCGGGCGTTTCGACGACGGGCGTGGTCGGCGCACCGGCGTCGGCGGTGGCGTCGTCCTTCGGCGCCACGTCAGGAACGATCACGGCCGGCTGGTCGGCGGCCATGGCGGGCGTCGCGGTCAGGATGGTCGGTCCGGCCACGGCGACCGCGGCCACGGCGGCCATGCGCTTGATCTTCTTCATTTGTTTCCCCCCACAAGTCTTTTGAACATGCTCAGATTAGTGGGGGCGGCGTGAAAGTGGACGGCTTGAAGATCACGAAATGCCAACGGCCCCGGCAGCAGCAGCTGCCGGGGCCGTTGGCCACGTCGTGTGCGATGTCCGGACGTCAGAGCTTCTCGGGCGTCCGGATCCCGAGGAGGGACATGCCCTTGCTGAGCGTGCGGGCCGTCAGGTCGCACAGGAACAGGCGGTTCTCGCCCACGACCAGCTCCGGCTCCGGCTTCACGACCGGGCACTGGTCGTAGAACGTCGTGAACAGCGAGGACAGCTGGTACAGGTACGCCGCCAGCTTGTGCGGGGCGTGCTCCGCGGCCGCCTCGGCGATCAGTTCGCCGAACTGGTCCAGGTGCAGGCCCAGCGCACGCTCGGCCGGGGCCAGCTCCAGCTCCGGGTGCGCGGCCGGCTTGCGCTCTCCGGCGTTGCGCAGGATGGACTTGATCCGGGCGTACGCGTACTGGAGGTACACCGAGGTGTCGCCGTTCAGCGAGACCATCTGGTCCAGGTCGAACTTGTAGTCACGGGCGGCCGAGGTGGACAGGTCGGCGTACTTCACCGCGCCGATGCCCACGTACTGGCCGTTCTCCACGATCTCCGCCTCAGTCAGGCCCACCTTCGCGGCCTTCTCGCGCACGACGGCCGTGGCCCGGTCGACGGCCTCGTCCAGCAGGTCCACCAGCCGTACCGTCTCGCCCTCACGGGTCTTGAACGGCTTGCCGTCCTTGCCGAGAACCGTGCCGAAGGCCAGCTGGACGGCCTTGACCTCGTCGCTCAGCCAGCCCGCCCGGCGCGCGGTCTCGAAGACCATCTTGAAGTGCAGGGACTGCCGCGCGTCGACCACGTAGATCAGCTCGGTGGCGTCCAGGTTGCCGACGCGGTCGCGGATCGCCGACAGGTCGGTGGCGGCGTAGCCGAAGCCGCCGTCCGACTTCTGCACGATCAGCGGGGTCGGGTTGCCGTCCGGGCCCTTGACGTCGTCGAAGAACACGCACAGCGCGCCGTTGGAGCGGACGGCGACGCCCGATTCCTCCAGCAGCTTGCACGTCTCGACCAGCATGTCGTTGTAGCCCGACTCGCCCACCACGTCGGGGTCCTGGATGTCCATGTCCAGCTTGTTGAAGACGGAGTAGAAGTAGATCTTCGACTCGTCCACGAACCGCTGCCACAGCTGCAGCGTCTCGGGCTCGCCGGCCTGGAGGTCCACCACCCGGGCCCTGGCCCGCGTCTTGAACTCCTCGTCGGAGTCGAAGAGCGCGCGCGAGGCCTTGTACAGGCGGTTCAGGTTGGACATGGCCTCCTCACCGGAGACCTCGTCCGACTTGTGGTCCAGCTCGTGCGGGTGCTCCAGCAGGTACTGGATGAGCATGCCGAACTGGGTGCCCCAGTCGCCGATGTGATGGCGACGGACCACCTTCTGGCCCGTGAACTCCAGGATCTCGACCATCGCGGCGCCGATCACGGCGGAACGCAGGTGGCCGACGTGCATCTCCTTGGCGACGTTCGGCTGGGCGTAGTCGATCACCGTCGTGCCCGGGTTCTGCGCGAGCGGGACGCCGAGCCGGTCGTCGAGCGCCCGCGCCGCGAGCGTCTCGATGATCGCCTTGTCGGTGATGGTGATGTTGAGGAAGCCCGGGCCCGAGACCTCGATCTCCTGGATCAGGTCACCGGTCGGAATGCCTTCGACCACGGTCGTCGCCAGCTCGCGCGGGTTGGCCTTGGCCTTCTTCGCGAGCGCCAGGATGCCGTTGGCCTGGAAGTCGGCCCGGTCGCTTCGTCGCAGCAGCGGGTCGGCGCCACCGGCCTCCGGCAGGGCCGAGGCGAGGGCGTCCGCGACGCGCTGATTGACGGAAGAAGCGAGGGAAGGGACCGAGGCCATGAGCTGCCGTTCCTGTGAGGTTGTGCCGGTGGGTGCACTTGGTTGTTCCGACAAGTGCCGAGTATCCCACGCGGGGCCCCTTCGTTTCTCAGGAGATTCCCCCGGCGAAAGCAACCTCGGAGTGGCCCGTTCCGTCTGGGAGAATGGCTGAAGCCAGCATTCGAGATAGAAGGACGTGTCGTGGCTCAGAGCAGCACCGAGACCGACTGGGTCTCCCGTTTCGCGGACGAGGTCATCGCCGAGGCGGAGCGCCGAGCACCCGGCAAACCTGTCGTCGTCGCGTCCGGACTCTCCCCCTCCGGCCCGATCCACCTGGGCAACCTCCGTGAGGTCATGACCCCGCACCTGGTCGCGGACGAGATCCGCCGCCGGGGCTTCGAGGTCCGCCACCTCATCTCCTGGGACGACTACGACCGGTACCGCAAGGTGCCGGCGGGTGTCCCCGGCATCGACGAGTCGTGGGCCCAGCACATCGGGCGCCCGCTGACCGCCGTGCCCGCCCCGGCCGGATCGGCGTACCCGAACTGGGCCGAGCACTTCAAGGCCGTCTTCGTCGAGGCGCTGGCGGAGATGGGCGTCGAGTACGACCCGATCAGCCAGACCGAGCAGTACACCGCGGGTGTCTACCGCGAGCAGGTGCTGTTCGCGATGAAGCACCGCGGCGACATCGACGCGATCCTCGACCAGTACCGCACCAAGCAGAAGCCGGGCGGCAAGAAGCCCCAGCAGAAGCAGGTCGACGAGGCCGAGCTGGAGGCCGCCGAGGGCTCCGGCGCCGCCGCCGAGGACGACGGCAGCACCGGCGAGGGCGGGTACTTCCCGTACAAGCCGTACTGCGGCGAGTGCGGCAAGGACTTCACCAAGGTCACCTCGTACGACGACGAGACGACCGAGATGACCTACGTCTGCACCGAGGACGAGTTCACCGAGACGGTCAAGCTCAGCGAGTTCAACCGAGGCAAGCTCGTCTGGAAGGTCGACTGGCCGATGCGCTGGGCCTACGAGGGCGTGATCTTCGAGCCCTCCGGCGTCGACCACTCCTCGCCCGGCTCGTCCTTCCAGGTCGGCGGCCAGATCGTGCACATCTTCGGCGGCGAGCAGCCGATCGGACCGATGTACGCGTTCGTCGGCATCAGCGGCATGGCGAAGATGTCCTCCAGCAAGGGCGGGGTCCCGACCCCGGCCGACGCGCTGAAGATCATGGAGCCGCAGCTGCTGCGCTGGCTGTACGCGCGCCGCCGCCCGAACCAGTCCTTCAAGATCGCCTTCGACCAGGAGATCCAGCGGCTCTACGACGAGTGGGACAAGCTGGAGGCCAAGGTCGCCGACGGCTCCGTACTGCCCGCCGACGCCGCCGCGCACACCCGCGCCGTGCGCACCGCCGCCGCCGAGCTGCCGCGCACCCCGCGGCCGATGCCGTACCGGACGCTCGCGTCCGTCGTCGACGTCACCGCCGGGCACGACGAGCAGACCCTGCGCATCCTCTCCGACCTGGAGCCGGAGAAGCCGCTCACCTCGCTCGACGAGGTACGGCCGCGCCTGGACCGCGCGGAGAACTGGATCACCACCCAGGTCCCCGCCGACCAGCGGACCCTCGTACGCGAGGAGCCCGACGCGGAGCTCCTGTCCTCCCTGGACGACGAGGGACGCGAATCCCTGCGCCTGCTGCTGGAGGGACTGGACTCCCACTGGTCGCTGGACGGGCTGACCACACTGGTCTACGGCGTGCCGAAGGTCATGGCCGGGCTGGAGCCCGACGCCAAGCCGACGCCGGAGCTCAAGGTCGCGCAGCGGACCTTCTTCGCCCTGCTCTACCGGCTCCTCGTGACCCGGGAGACCGGGCCGCGGCTGCCCACGCTGCTGCTGGCGGTGGGCGCGGACCGGGTGCGCAAGCTGCTCGCCGTCTGAGGCTCCGGGACACCGCGTGACGCGGAAGGGCCCGCACCCCGAGGGGTGCGGGCCCTTCCGCGTACCTGCGTGTGCTTCCTACGCGATGTGCTCGTTCTCCAGATCGCGCTGGTAACGCTGCTTCAGGTCCGGCATCAGCCGCGTGATCGTGGTGAAGCTGCGCGGGTGCACGATCCCGTGCCGGTCCGAGAGGTATATGTCGACCTGCTCGGGGCTGGGGACCTTGCCGTTCTCCTCGATGTACGCCCGGAAGACCTCGTACGCGGCCTCCGCGAACTTCACCTCGTCGATGACCGTGGCCGGGTCCTCGGAAAGGTCCTCCTGGCGGGGAGCCGGGATCGGCAACTGCTCCTGCTGCGGCCCCTGCTGGTCCTCCGGGCCCGCCGGGGGCATGACCGGGATCGGCTCCAGGCCCTCGACGTACTGGGGGTTGTAGCCGCCCTCGTACGCCGCCTGCGGGGCGAGCGGCGCCGCGAACCAGGCGCTGTTGTGCGCGGCGGGCATGGCCGTCGGCTCCACCGCGAAAGCCGGCGGGGCGTGGGTGGCGGCCCCCGGGGCGGGCACCTGGGGCTGGGCCTGCCCGGCGGCGGGGGCGGCCGGAACCGGGGCCTCCAGGGCCGCGGCCGCGGCCGGCTGCTGCTCCGGTGCGACCTGCTGCTCCAGCGGCGGCAGCACGGCCGGCTCTATCCCCGTCACCGCCAGTGCCTCCGGCGCCGTCCGCGACAGCGGCACACCGATGCGGGCGAGCCGCAGCGGCATCAGCGCCTCCACCGGGGCCTTGCGCCGCCAGGCCCGCCCGTACCGCGCCTGCAGCCGGGCCTGGTATATCAGCCGGTCCTGCTCCATGCCGACCGCCTGCTCGTAGGAGCGCAGCTCCCACAGCTTCATCCGGCGCCACAGCTTGAACGTGGGCACCGGCGACAGCAGCCACCGGGTGATGCGCACGCCCTCCATGTGCCGGTCCGCGGTGATGTCCGCGATCCGGCCCACCGCGTGCCGGGCCGCCTCCACCGTCACCACGAACAGGACCGGGATCACGGCGTGCATACCGACGCCCAGCGGGTCCGGCCAGGCCGCGGCACCGTTGAAGGCGATCGTCGCGATCGTCAGCAGCCACGCCGTCTGGCGCAGCAGCGGGAAGGGGATCCGGATCCACGTCAGCAGCAGGTCCAGCGCGAGCAGCACGCAGATGCCCGCGTCGATGCCGATGGGGAAGACGAGCGAGAAGTTACCGAAGCCTTTTTGCAGGGCGAGCGCGCGCACCGCGGAGTACGAGCCCGCGAAACCTATCGCCGCGATGACGACGGCTCCGGCGACCACGACGCCGATGAGTATCCGGTGCGTACGAGTGAGCTCCATCGCGGCCACCCGCGATCCCCTCCCCTTGTCGAGCACATGCCCATGGCATGCCGAGCACTGAGACCTTACCCAGCCTTTACCGAGCTGCGGCAGGCACAGCGTACGGGTGACTCCATGTCACTGCTCTGCCAGCCCAGTTACTCCCGAAACACCCGAAATGCGCGTAACTTCCGTTACTGTGCGGGCTGCGGGGACTGCGGCTGCTCCGGCTGCTGCTGCTTGTTGGCCGCGTCGACCGAGGCCACGGCCTCCTTGGCCGCCGTGATCGCGTCCTGGAGCAGCTTCGCCTGGTCCGGAGCGCCGGCACCCTCGTACGCCGCACCGTTGTAGTCGAGCGTGACGACCACGTTCTGGGTGCGCGCCACGATCGTCGTGTTGAAGAAGTCGACCTCCTTCTTCACGCTGTAGACGACCGACGTCCCCTGGTCGCCGATCCCGCCCGCGGCATCCGCCTTCACGTTCTGCGCGCCCTCGGACGCCTTCGACAGCTCGACCTGCTTGTTGTACTGCTCCTCCGCGCGCTTGTTCGCGCTGCCGAGGGAGGCGTGCGAGTCGTAGCGGAAGAAGGAGATCGAGAGCCAGCGGTACTGCGAGCCCTTCAGACCGTCCTCGTCCAGACCGTTCCAGGAGCAGCTGGCGCGGCTGGCCAGGTCGTTCGACTTGGTCGCCGAACCGTTCTTGTCCTTCGCCTCCGGGACGAGCGTGTCTATCGTCCCGCCCTGAACCGCCTTGCACGGATCGGGCAGCGTGGCGAACGCCGCCTTCTCCAGGGCCACGGAAGGCTTGCCACTGGGCTTGGAGGACGAGGCGGTGCTGGGCTTCTTGCCGCCGTCCGAGCCCGACTCCTTGCCCGAGTCGGACGAGCACCCGGCGACGGTGAGGATCACCGGGACGGCTGCGCAGGCGAGAACGCGGGTGAGGCGCGAGGCTGATCGGTGCATGTTTCCTTCAGTGCGTGAGGGGGTCTTCTTCGGACGCGGATCCGGATGTGGATCCGGACGCGGATTCGGACAGGGGACCCGGGCAACGGTAGCCCGATCGGGTGGCGCCGTGCTGTGCGCGCCGTCACCCGGGGCCACGGCGCGCCCCGTTCACTCGCCCAGGCGCTCGACCAGAGCCTGCGCCAACTGCCGTGCCTTGTCCTGGGTTTCGGCGCTCGACGGGACCGTGCCGGGCAGCGCGGGCTGCACGCTGTACTCCAGCGTGACGATGACATTCGAGGTGCGGAACACAATCCGAACCGTGCGGGACTGCGCCGCGGTGGCCCCGGCGGGGCTCAGCTTGTCGTCGATGAAGGCCTCGGTCCCGAGGCCCTCCAGTACGCGGGAACCGAGCTCGGCGGGCGGGGCGGACGGGCTTCCGGCCGGCGAGGGCGATCCGGAGCCGGGAGCGCCGGAGGGCGCGGTGGCGGGTGCCGTGGCGGGGGCGGTGGCCGCCGGGGGAGCGGCGGGCGTACCCGCGGTCGTCGCGGCCGGCGTGGGGTTGAGGCTCGGGCCGGGGAAGGGCAGGTGGGCGTCGGTGAGCTGGCGCACGTACACCTGGCGCGCCTTGTCGTCGTCGCTGGCGACGGCCCGGTCGTAGGAGACCACGCGCTCGAAGCCGACCGACAGCAGCCGGGTCTCCTCGGGCGTCTGCGCGGTCCACCGGCAGCCGACGCGCCGGTCGCCGTCGTACGAGGCGTCCGCGGTGCCGGCGTAGAGCTGGTCGCGCTGTTCGGGGGTGAGCGAGTCCGCGGCCGGAAGCATGGCCTTGAGGCGCTTGCTGTCGGCTCCGGCCTTGCATGGCGCGGGCAGGATGCGGTACTTCCCTGGTTGGGCGGGCGCGGCCGAGCTGCCGCCGGCCTTCGAGTCGCTGGTGCTCCCTTTACCGCTGCCGCTCGTGCACCCGGTCAGGCCGGCCGCCCCGGCGACGAGTGCGGTGAGCATCGCGATGCCCGGCAGGGTTCGCCGTACCGCCTTGCGCTGCACGTCCAATGGCTCCCTTCGACCGGCGGGCCCCCGACGGTCAGGAAAATGCGTTGCCGCGACTTGGGCGCGGATGGACACAATGTCTATCGCACACGCTGGTGCTGGCGCCGGTCCCCTGTCGTATTTGGGGCCAAGAGCGAGGCTTTTTGCGTATTCAGGCTTTTCTGTTGTTGTCGGGGGATTGAGTCCTTATGTCGTACGTAGAGGTGCCCGGGGCGAAGGTCCCGATCCGGATGTGGACCGACCCGGCGTCGGTCGAGGACGGCGCGATGCAGCAGCTGCGCAACGTCGCCACCCTCCCATGGATCAAGGGCCTGGCCGTCATGCCGGACGTCCACTACGGCAAGGGCGCCACCGTCGGCTCGGTGATCGCGATGAAGGACGCGGTCTGCCCGGCGGCGGTGGGCGTGGACATCGGCTGCGGCATGTCGGCGGTGAAGACCTCCCTGACGGCGAACGACCTGCCGGGGGACCTGTCCAAGCTGCGGTCGAAGATCGAGCAGGCGATCCCGGTGGGGGCCGGGATGCACAAGGAGGCGCTGGATCCCGCGCGGTTGTACGGGTTCTCGGACTCGGGGTTCGGGGATCTGTGGGAGCGCTTCGACTACGTCGCGGATGCGGTGAAGTTCCGGCGGGACCGGGCGATGCGGCAAACCGGAACCCTCGGGTCCGGGAATCACTTCATTGAACTTTCAACTGATGTGTCCGGGGCGGTTTGGCTCATGCTGCACTCCGGATCGCGGAACATCGGCAACGAGCTGGCGGAGTTCCATATCAACGTGGCTCGGGGCCTCGCGCACAACCAGGGCCTGGTCGACCGCGACCTGGCGGTGTTCTTGGCAGCGACGGCCGAGATGGAGGCGTACCGAACCGACCTCTTCTGGGCGCAGGAGTACGCCAAGTACAACCGCGCGGCGATGATGAGCCTGTTCAAGGAGGTCATCCGGAAGGAGTTCCGGAAGGCGAAGGTCTCCTTCGACCGCGAGATCAGCTGCCACCACAACTACGTGGCGGAGGAGCGGTACGACGGTATGGACCTGCTGGTGACGCGCAAGGGTGCGATCCGTGCGGGCAGCGGTGACTACGGGATCATCCCGGGCTCCATGGGTACGGGCTCGTACATCGTGAAGGGCCTCGGCAACGAGAAGTCCTTCAACTCGGCTTCGCACGGCGCGGGCCGGAAGATGAGTAGGACGGCGGCGAAGAAGCGATTCTCGGCGCGCGACCTGGCGGAGCAGACTCAAGGCGTGGAGTGCCGTAAGGACTCGGGCGTCGTGGACGAGATCCCCGGCGCGTACAAGTCGATCGAGCAGGTCATCGACCAGCAGACGGACCTCGTGCAGGTCGTGGCCAAGCTCAAGGCTCTCGTCTGCGTCAAGGGTTGAGACCTGCGTGCAGTTGTCGGGGGAGTGGAGGGGCCGGACCGTGATCGGTCCGGGCCCCTCCGCGTTGCTCTCGCTCAGTCGAGCAGCATGTCGACCGGTAGCTCGACGGTCACTCCGAGGTGGTCGGGAAGGGTGAGTGTCGTGCCGCGCTTGAAGGTTCTGCGCAGGCGGTAAGTCGTGCCGCGAGGATCCGTATAGATCACGACTTCGTCGTGGTGCCGATCGGCGATGACGTAGACCGGTACGTCGGCCTTGGCGTAGCTCTCCACCTTGGTGCCGGTGGCGTCCGCCCAGTTCGAGGAGGTGACCTCGAGGATCACGCGGAAGACATCGTGCCGGTAGCAGTTCCTCACGACTTTGTGGTCCAGGAAGTCCGCCTCGACGAGCGAGAAGTCCGGGATGGCGTAGTCGTCCTCGCCGGTGGGCAGCCAGATGCCGATGCCCTGGAGGAACTCCAGGCCCGCCTTTTCGGCCCCTGCCTCGTGAAAGGCCACGGTGAGCCGGGTCGGCGTTCGGGCGTGTCGCCCATCGGCGGGTGGTGTCACCGTGAGCCGTCCCTGGAGAATTTCCACTCGGTGCCCGGGAAGCTCCCTGGAGAGTCGATCGGCGGCCTCCGCGATCGTGGTCTCGTGCTGTATCACGGCCATAGCTTCCTCCCTTTCGTGACTCACGCTTCCGGAGCGTAGCCGTGCCCGCCGACAATCCGCGCGCATTCACCCATACGGGCCCGGGAGGGGCGTACGGCGTCAACTTCGGCTTGTGGGCCGGGGGTTGACGGGCCGAGTTGGTCTAGATCATGGCGTGCGGTGTGGAGATCCCGCGTGCTTGTCGCTCGCCCTCGGGCCCTCCGGGTTCGCGCGGGCGGGCGTCGGGAATCACCACCTGGGGCGAGACGCCGCCGACGCCGGCGGCGGAGCTTCAGCGGGCCCTGGACGCGGCGAGGGCCGCCGGGCTGGAGCCGGCGGCCCTCGTGCCGCACCTGAAGGCGGCCGTGCTCGTCCCCGTAGGGGTCAGAGCTCGCGGTGGACCTTGGTGTTCGAGGCCTGGGCGCGGGGGCGGACCACCAGGAGGTCGATGTTGACATGGCTGGGACGGGTCACCGCCCAGGTGATGGTGTCGGCCACGTCGTCGGCGGACAGGGGGTGTGCGACGCCCGCGTACACCTTCGCGGCCTTCTCGGTGTCGCCGCGGAAGCGGGTGGTCGCGAACTCCTCGGTCTTGACCATGCCGGGGGCGATCTCGATGACGCGGACGGGCTGGCCGACGATCTCCAGGCGGAGGGTCTCGGCGAGGACGCGGGCGCCGTTCTTGGCGGCGACGTAGCCGGCGCCGCCCTCGTACGTGGAGTGGCCGGCGGTGGAGGACAGGACGACCACGGTGCCGTCGCCGGAGGCGGTGAGGGCCGGCAGCAGGGCCTGGGTGACGTTGAGGGTGCCGATGACGTTGACCTCGTACATCGTGCGCCAGTCGGCGGGGTCTCCGGTGGCGACGGGCTCGGCTCCGATGGCGCCGCCCGCGTTGTTGACCAGTACGTCGACCGACGGGTAGCGCTCCAGGGAGGCGGCGAAGGCGTCGACGGAGGGGCGGTCGGTGACGTCGAGGGCGTGGGCGGCGGCGGAGTGGCCGGCCGCGGTGAGCTCGGCGGCGAGGGCCTCGATCCGGTCCTTGCGGCGGGCGGTGAGTACGACGTGGTAGCCGGCCGCGGCGAGCTGGCGGGCGGTGGCGGCGCCGATGCCGCTGCTCGCTCCGGTGACTACGGCGGTCTTGGTGGCCGTGCTCATGTGCGGGGCTCCTGGTTCGTTCGTACGGACGATTCCCCGCCAGCATAGGCGGGGCCCGTGGGGTCGCCGGGGTTCAGTGGCCGCGCGGGGTGTACATGATCACGGCCGTGCCGGCGAGGCAGACGAGGGCGCCGATGACGTCCCAGCGGTCGGGCCGGTAGCCGTCGGCGACCACGCCCCAGACGAGGGATCCGGCGACGAACACCCCGCCGTAGGCGGCGAGGACGCGGGCGAAGTCGCCTTGGGGCTGGAGGGTGGCGACGAAGCCGTAGAGGCCGAGGGCGATGACTCCGGCGCCGATCCAGGCCCAGCCCTTGTGGTCGCGTACGCCCTGCCAGACGAGCCAGGCGCCGCCGATCTCCAGGAGGGCGGCCAGGGCGAAGAGGGCGGCGGAGCGGGCGATCAGCATGGCCGGAAGCCTACGCACGGGGGCGGGTGGGGAGGGGTGGGGGCGGCGCGCGAATGGCGGGACGGCGTGCCCTCATTCGTGTGATGGTCCGACCGGTCCGGCCGGGTGGCGGCTAGCGTCCGCGCGTGGAGGTGGTGGCGATGCGCCGTGTTGCCGTACGGAGTGTGGTGCTGGCCGGGCTGCTGGTGTTCGGCGGTGGTCTGCCCGCGGGGGCGGCCTCCGCGGGGCCGGTACCCGCGGGGCCGGTCCCCGCGGAGGCAGAGCCGGAGGCCGACGTGGCGTACCACGGCCGGGTTTCCCTGGCCCACGCGCAGCTGCGGATCCTGCTGGTCCCGCAGAACGAGGGGCCGTCCGCGCTGCCGAACGCGACGGTGCGGGTGCGGCTGTCGGCGGCGCTGGCGGACCGGCAGGAGCTGGCGCCGGGCTGTGCGCGGGCAGGGCTGCGTGAGGTGGTGTGCGAGACGGGGCGGCTGCCGCTGCACGGGCGGGGGCGGCACATCGGGCTGGCGCTGGGGCTGCGGGAGGCGGCGCCGGAGGTGGTGGTGCGGGTCGACACGTGGTGGAACGGCGGCGCGACGGACCGGAACCTCGAGAACAACGAGCACGTGGTGCTGGCGCTGGATACGGGCGATTCCTACGCCTTCTGAGCGGGGCCGCCTCCCGCAGCGCCGGAGCCGGCGCTGCGGGAGGCGGGCAGGAGCCAGGCGGCCACGGCCGCGGTGAGTTCGCCGTCGGTGGCCCGGGGGGCGCTCCAGGCGATGTACCCGTCGGGCCGGACGAGGACGCAGGCGGTACGCCGCTCCGTGCGCCAGTGGACGTGGGTGAGGGGGGCTCCGGGCGGGGTGGTCCGGTCGGGCGGGGTGATGAGGACGAAGCCGCCGGCGCGCAGGGCCTCGTACAGGCGCTGTCCGTGGGGGCCGGGCGTGAGGGCGAGGTCGGGGGCGCGGCGGCCGGCGGGGCGGTGGGTGCCGCGTGGTGGCGGGTAGGCGATCCCGATGCCGGAGACGAGGCCGAGGGCGCGGTCCTGGGCGGGGCCGATGCGGGGGAGGAGGGCGACGCCGAGGCTGCGGGCGGTGCGGCGGACGGGGCCGGAGGCCATGACGGCGCGGACGAGCGCGCCGCTGATGCGCAGGACGAGGCGGCCGACGGGGTGGCGTTCGCGGTGGTAGCTGTCGAGGAGGGCTTCGGGGTCGGGGGTGTGGCCGTGGAGGGCGGCGGCGAGTTTCCAGGAGAGGTTGGCGGCGTCCTGCAGGCCGGTGTTCATACCGAGGCCGCCGGCGGGGGAGTGGACGTGGGCGGCGTCTCCGGCGAGGAAGACGCGGCCGGAGCGGTAGTGGGGGACCTGGCGTTCGTCGCTGTGGAAGCGGGAGATCCAGCGGGGGTCGCGCATGCCGTGGTCGGTGCCGAGGGCGGTGCGGGCGATGGCGCGCAGTTCGTCGAGGTCGACGGGGTCCGTGTCGCGGGCGCGGCTGTCGCGGCGCCAGCCGATGGCGCGGTACCAGCCGTCGCCGAAGGGGATGAAGAAGGCGAAGGAGTCGGTGTTGCTGTCGACGGCGAGGAGCTCTTCGGGAGGCTGGGCCAGGCGGACGTCGGCGAGGACCATGGAGCGGACGACTGCCTGGCCGGGGAAGGGCAGGCCGAGGGCGGTGCGGACGGTGGAGCGGACGCCGTCGGCGCCGACGGCGTGGCGGGCGTGGAGCGACGAGGTGCGGGGGGCGTCGGGCGGGCCGTCGTGGGCGGCGTCGGAGGTGCTGTTGGAGGCGCTGTTGGAGGTGCCGTTGGAGGTGCGTACGTCGAGGGTGACGGTGTCGCGGTCCTGACGTAGTCCGATGAGCCCACAGTCATATCGGATGTCGACGCCTGTGGACAGCGCGCGACGCTCCAGGAGTTTCTCTGTCTCGTATTGAGGGGTGACGAGTGTGAACGGGTAGCGGGTGCTCAGCCGCTGAAAGGAGAGAGCCATGCCTCCGAAGGGGCGCAGGCGGTCGATCCGCCGGCCGGTGGAGACCAGTTCGTCGGCGAGCCCGCGGGCGTCGAGCAGTTCGAGGGTGCGGGCGTGCACGGCGAAGGCGCGGGTGAGGTTGGGGGCGGTGCGCGGGCGGCGTTCGATGAGGGTGACGGAGAGTCCGGCGGCGGCCAGGTCCCCGGCAAGGAGCAGTCCGGTGGGGCCGGCGCCGACCACCACGACGTCGATGATGTCCTCGGTGTCCGCCGGGTCCTCTTTGCCCTCTGCGTCCTTGGCGAAGGTCATACCTCGGCAGTCTGCCAGCCGGGGACCGCCGGGGAGGTGTACCGGGCGCCGGGTCGGGCGGCCGGGAACGCCGGGCGTCAGATGCGTCAGGCGCCGGGGCGGTACCCCGGGCGCCGGGCGTCAGGCGTCAGGCGTCAGGCGGTGCCGGAGTCGGCGGTGCCGAATTCGACGAGCGCCTCGTCGACGATCCGCTCCAGGCGGGCGTGGTGGGCCCCGCGCCAGTAGACGCGCTCGCAGTCGGTGCACTGCGCGAAGACGTCGTAGGAGCGGTGCGTGCCGTGTTCCAGGCGGTCGCCCACGCTGTCCTTGTCGGCTTCGTGGAGCGGGCCGTTGCAGGCGGTGCAGCGGGTCCACGGCGCGAGGACGGGGGTGAACCGGCCGAGGATGTCGCGCAGTTGCTCGTCGGGGTTGTCGCTGTAGACGTAGGCGCCGGCGAAGAGCTCGCGGCGGCGCAGCAGTCCGCGGTCGCGGGAGAGCAGCACGCGCTGTTCGGCGGCGGACCGGGTGGCGAGGGCGGGGTCGCCGATGTCCTCGTTCTCGTAGGCGGCGTCGACGCCGAGGAGGCGCAGGCGGCGGGCGAGGGTGCCGAGGTGGACGTCGAGGAGGAAGCGGAGCGGGGCGCCGGGGACCTGCTGGGGGCGGTCGACTCCGAACACCTCGACGGACTGGCCGTCTTGGGGCACGTAGGAGACGGGCACCTCGTGGCCGTCGACGAGGAGGCGGCCGACTTCGGTGAGCGGGACGCCGGCCGATTCGACGACGTGGCCGAGGCTGGAGGCGCCGTCGGTCGCGGTCGGTACGCGTTCGGTGCGCCGGCTGGGCGCGGCGAACAGGCGCAGTTCGGGGGCGAGGGTGAGTTGAATACCGGGTCCGTTCACCCTGTCAGCATGCCACTGCCGGGGCGGTGGACGCGGCTGGTTTTAGGAGGCCGGGTGGCAGGGGTCAGGAGGTCGCGGCGGCGTGGTCGTAGCTGTCGCGGTGGGCGCTGACCTCGTCGAAGTGGTTCTCGGCCCACAGTTTCACGGAGGAGAGGAGGCAGCCGAGGCTGCTGCCGAGGTCGGTGAGCCGGTAGTCGACGCGGACGGGGACGGTGGGGGTGACGGTGCGGGTGACCAGGCCGTCGCGTTCGAGGGAGCGGAGGGTCTGGGTGAGCATCTTCTGGCTGACGCCGGGGATCTTGCGGCCGAGGTCGCTGTAGCGCATGGAGCGGTCCTCGGCCTGGCCGAGGGCGCTGACGATGAGGCCGACCCACTTGTCGCTGATCCGCGCCAGGAGCTGGCTGGTGGGGCACTCCTTGAGGAAGGCGTCGTAGGCGTAGCGGGCGTCTTCGCGGCGGGCTGCGGCGGTGCGGGTGGCCATGGGTGCCCCACTTCCGGGTCGGGTACGCACCTCGAAGTGCGTACTTACGAAAAGAGAGTACCTCTCCCTAAGTTAGTGCTCATCGCGAACGAGCGAACTGACTGACGAACGAAGCGAACGGGAGAAGTCGACATGAGCGAGCAGACGACGATGCTGGCGGCAGTGGTGAACGAGTTCGGCGGGCCGGAGCAGGTCGAGCTGACCGAGGTGACCGTGCCGCGGCCGGCCGCGGGCCAGGTCCTGATCCGCGTGCGGGCCGCCGGGATCAACCCGGTGGACGGCGCGGTCCGCGCCGGCGTCTTCGGCGGCGCCGGGCAGCGGCTCGGACTCGGCTGGGACGTGGCCGGGGAGATAGTCGAGGCCGGGGCCGGCGTGACCGGCTGGAGCCGCGGCGACCGGGTCGTGGGGCTGCACTACGGGCCGGTCAAGCCGCTGGGTACGCACGCGGAGTACGCGGTGCTCGACGCCTCCGCCGTGGCGGCCGCGCCCACCACCGTGGATGCGGTGGCCGCGGCGGCACTCCCGCTGAGCGGGCTCACCGCCGCACGCGCCGTGGACCTGCTGGGGCTCGCCCCCGGGTCCTCGGTGCTCGTCACCGGCGCGGCGGGCGTGGTCGGCGGCCTCGCGGTCCAGCTCGCCGCGCGGGCCGGCCTCGTGGTGACGGCCCTGGCGGGTGCGCAGGACGAGGAGCTCGTACGGTCCCTGGGCGCGGCTGCCTTCGTACCGCGCGGCGAGGCTCCGGCCGGGCCCGTGGACGGGGTTCTGGACACGGCGGTCCTGGGAGACCCCGCCCTGGCCTTCGTCCGCGACGGCGGGGTCTACGTCGGCCTGATCCCCGGCGCCGCGCCCGCTCCCGAGCGCGGCATCCGAGTGGCGGAGCAGGAGGTCGCCGCGGACGGGGAGCACCTTGCCCGGCTGGTTTCCCTCGTCGACGCGGGCGCGCTCACCCTCCGGGTGGCGGACACCTTCCCGCTGGCCGACGCCCCGAAGGCCCACGCCCACCTGGCGACTCCGGGGACGCGCGGGCGGATCGTCCTGACCGCGTGACCTGTCCGTGGCGGGGGCCGGTGCGGGGGGCCGCTGCTGTGGCCGGAAGGGCCGGGTGGACCTTGCCGGTCACAGCGCTATCGGATCCGGTAGGCCCAGTCGTAGCTCGGGTGGGGGACTCCGGGCGGGTATTCGAAGTCGACTTCGCCCAGGCACTCGAAGCCCGCCCGGCGGCAGACCGCGTTGGACGCCGCGTGGTCCGTGCCCGGGAAGGCGTGGACGGTGTCGCGGGTGCCGTGGGTCCGGACGTAGGCGAGGAGTTCGGCCAGCGCGGCCACCGCCAGGCCGCGGCCCTGGAACTCCGGCAGGATGCCCCAGCCGGCCTCGTAGACCGGCAGGCCCTGCCACTCCCGTTCCCAGAAGCCGACCGAGCCGACACCGGCACCGTCGGCGCTCACCCGGAACATCCGCCCGGCCGCCGGCTCGCGCGCGCTCAGGGCCTCGTAGCGCCGCTGCCTGTCGGCGAGTTTCTCCGCCGGCTCGGGGCCGCCCAGGTGCTCGGTCATGGCGGGTTCGTTCTTGCGCTCCAGCAGCCAGAAGTCCCCGTCGCCCCAGGGGGTCAGCAGTACGGATTTCATGCGCCCAGGCTGCCAGACGACCACAGTCCGTGAAAGGCGCCGGCGTAGCATCGGAAGGGAGACAGCGCACCACCGAGAGGAGGTGGCGTCCATGCCTGAGACCCTTGGGATCGGGCACCTCACCCTGACGGTGAGCGATGTGAAACGCAGCGCGGAGTTCTACAACCAGCTGCTGGACACGCAGACGGTTCTCGATGTGGAGGACGAGTACGGCCCGTTCGCGGCCATTGCCTCACCGGTCATCGTCCTCGGCTTCCGCAGGCACGCGGCGACGAACGGCGCGGACGCCTTCGACCCGGCTCGGGTCGGACTGGACCACTGCGCGTTCCACGTCGCGGACCGTGCCGCGCTGGAGGCCTGGGAGTCCCAGCTGGACGAGCGGGGCATCGCGCACTCGGGCATCGTCGAGGACCCGTCCGGGCTCCATCTCAACTTCAGGGATCCGGACAACATCGCCATGGAGTTCTACCGTCCCGCCATGCAGGGCTGACCTGGCGCTTCCTCGCGAAATGCTGCTGAAATGCGCGAGCAAACACCCAATTTCGATCATCAACTAGCCTTGCTAAAAAGAGAATTTGCCTTCTTCGTCGCACGAAGTGGCCGATTTGCGATCGGCAGCTGACCGGGGGTGCCCCTATCTCTTTGGTCAAGGGAAACGGGGCTGCGTTGGATCGGGGAGGCAGCATGACGGTGTGGCTGATCTTCTGTGGGATGACGTGAGCTATTTCTTCGACCCGGACCTGATGGGGTCGCTGCCGGACGTGCGTGTCCCGGATATCGTCGCCACACCCGAACGCGAGGACGGCGGTGCCGCCGACCCGGCAGCCCGATCCTGAAGCCTCAGCGGCCGAGGAACCGTTCGACAGCCGTCGCGAGGGCCGGGCGATTCTTCGAGGGTGTAGTGGCCCGTGTCCGGCAGGACCCCTCGTTGGGGTGGGCGCCCGTTCCGGGAAATGGACGGACGCGGACGCAGAACGCCGCGGCCGGTGCTAGTTCTGTGACCGGCAAGGTCCGCCGGGTCACGGCCCCGGGCCCGCGCAAGTACGTCCAGTACGAGCAGCGGCCCCCCGCCTTGTGATGCACCGCATCGGACGCCGCGTCCGGGCGAACCTTTCCGGCCGCAGCGCTGACGAAGGTCCCGGCGATGCGATCGCCGGGACCGTCGTGTGGCGATGAAGGCCACGTCGGCCACCGCGAGCAGGATGGCGATGATCAGGAGATAGAACACGCCTTCCGCCACCGCGCCGATCAGCCCCAGGACGACGGCCACGAGAAGGACGAACAGGAGGACCCTGTGGCGGGACCACGCTGACACAACGGCCCCGGCACATTCACACGCCGGGGCCGCCCTTCCAGGCCGCCGCACGTGAGAGTGCGATGACCCATCCACCATGTTATGCCTGTGGCGGATCTCCGGCATCAGGGACTTTTCGCAGCGATGCGGGCCTCCGTCGCCCGGGAGATCAGGTGGCGCGCCCGTAGCGGATACGTCCGCTCCAGACTCGTTCCAGCCGGACTCGGACGCCCGGGCGCGGAGCGTGCCAGATTCTGTCGTGGCCGGCGTGGATGCCGACGGAGACCATGCGTACGGTGCGACCGTGTTGGCCTGGCGGCGGCCCTGGCCGCCGTGTCAGCGGCTGGGGGCGAGGGTGATCATCAGGGCGGTGGCCGTAGGGATCCAGGCCGGCGTTGTGCGCCGTACCGGCGAGCCAGAGATCACGGGGCAGGCTCTCTGGTGCTGGCATATTGCGTAGAAACCTGTATCGGATTGCGGTTCATTTGGGCGGTTTCCGCGCAATCCGCTATTCGCAGACATTGCGGTCTGGCGTGTGGAAGTTCGATTTCTAGGGGTCACTCCGGGTGATATTCCGCTTCTTGTTTATTGCGACCGGAAAATATGGTCAGCCGGGTGAGATGTAATGCGAAATTCAGGTCGCTCGGCGCCCGGCGTGACTCACCGTGCATGACGCGGGGTCAAGGCGGTTTCAGCTGCCCCGGCCGTGGCAATCTGCTTGTCAGCGCAAGGTTCTTGGAAGCGGAGGTATGCGCCTCGTGGGTGTCACTCTCAACCCCACCGTCAGCAGGCGCCGACTTGGGTCGGAGCTACGTCGGCTGCGGGAGATCAGCGGTATGACGACGCAGCAGGTGGCGGCACGCCTGCTGATCTCCCAGCCCAAGATCAGTCTGCTGGAGAACGGTCGCCGCCTCATCAAGCCGCGCGATGTGCGAGATCTCTGCGCGCTGTACGGAGTCCGGGATCAGCGGCGCGTTGACCATCTGATGCGGATGGCCCAGGAATCGGGTCAGCAGGGCTGGTGGAACGCCTACGAAGACATCACGTACGGCGCCTACATCGGCCTGGAGGCCGAGGCGGCCGCGATCCGGATCTACGAGCCCCTGGTGATTCCAGGCCTGCTGCAGACCCCCGCCTATGCGCGAGCGGTCATCGCAGGAACGATCCCTCATGCCACTGCCGAACAGGCCACCGCACGCTTGCAGGTGCGGATGCGGCGCCAGGACCAGCTGCGCGCCCCGGGCAACCCGCTGCGCCTATGGGTCGTGCTGGACGAATCGGCGCTGCGGCGCGGCGTGGGCAGCCGTGAGGTCATGCGCGAGCAGCTGGACCATCTGACCCGCCTCAGCGCCCAGCCGCACATCACCATGCAGGTTCTCCCTCACGATGTGGGTGCGCACCCGGGCGTCTCGGGACAGTTCGCGCTGCTCGAGTTCGTCGACGCCGCCGATGTGGGCGTGGTGTATCTGGAAAGGTTCACCAGCGACCTCTATCTGGAGAAACGATCCGACGTGCGGCGTTACAGCGATATGTACGCGCACTTGCAGGCCCAGGCGCTGAGCCCGGACCGTACCCGGAATTTCATCGAGGAAGCCGTCAAGGCGTACGCCGGCACAGAATCCTGGCCAGACGCCCGCGCGCTGTTTTGCCGAACCCGTGAGCGCCACTGAGCCCCCGGACGATGTGTCCAGGGGCTCAGCCGCCGAACGGCGGACCGGACGGCCTATGTGGTTGATCGAGCTTCGGCTCCTGCCTGCGACGGGCTAATCCTGTCGGGTTGCCGTGCCTCGGCGGGTCCGCTTCATGGCGAAGAAGGCCGAGCCTCCGATGAATGCCAGCGCGGCGGCAGTGGCGGCCACGATGCCGCCCTCGCTGCTTGAGTCGGTCGCGGCAAGGTCTGGCGACGCCTCCTTCGACTGCCGGGCGGTGGTGGCGCTCACCGGGGCGAAGTTGACGCTCTTCGCCGTGTGGCCGGGACCGAAGGGGCGCAGAACATCGTCGAGGCCGCCGGGCAGGAAGTCGGCCCACGGGGGCTTGCCCTGGTCGTGGCCGGGCTTGCCCTGGTCGCCGTCGTCGTGGTCGTGGCCGGGCTTGCCGTGGTCGTGGTCGTGGTGGCCGTGGCCGGGCTTGCCGTGGTCGTCGTCGCGACCGTGCTCGCCCTCGTCGCCCTCGTTGCCCTCGTTGCCCTCGTCATCGTCGTGACCATGACCGTGGTCGTGATCGCCTGAGTCGCCGCTTTCGCCCTTGTCACCGCGAGGCCCCTTGGGTCCGGCGGGTCCTGCGGGTCCGGCGGGTCCTGCGGGTCCGGCGGGTCCGGCGGGTCCGGCAGGTCCTACGGGTCCTGCGGGTCCTGCGGAACCGGTGGGGCCGGGAGCGCCGTCGGGGCCGGGGGCACCGGGGGCGCCGGGGCTGCCGCTCGGGCCGGGGGCACCCGTCGGGCCGGGGGCACCGGGACTGCCGTCGGGGCCGGGAGCGCCGGGGGCACCGGGGGCGCCGGGGCTGCCGCTCGGGCCGGGGGCACCCGTCGGGCCGGGGGCACCGGGACTGCCGTCGGGGCCGGGAGCGCCGGGGGCACCGGGGGCGCCGGGGCTGCCGCTCGGGCCGGGGGCACCCGTCGGGCCGGGGGCACCGGGACTGCCGTCGGGGCCGGGAGCACCGGGGGCACCGGGGGCGCCAGGGCTGCCGGTCGGGCCGGGGGCGCCGGGAGCACCGGGAGCGCCAGGGGCGCCGGGGCTGCCATCGGGGCCGGGGGCGCCGGTGGGGCCGGGGGCGCCGGTCGGGCCGGGAGAGCCCGTCGGGCCAGGCGAGCCTGTCGGTCCGGGAGGCCCGCTCGGCCCGGGAGGTCCAGGCGGGCCAACGGCGCAGGCCGCCCTCGTGATGGTGTTGTTGTCCATGGTGACCGCGCCGTTACGCGCCAGGGCGCGGCCTTCGATCACGGCGCTGTTGTTCAGCGTGATGGACGTAAGGGCCAGGATGTTGCCCTTGAACTGGGAGGTCGTGTCGATGGTGGCGGAGCTGCCCACCTGCCAGAACACGTTGCAGGCATTCGCTCCGTTGATGAAGGCCACGACGCTCGCCGGAGCCGTCGTCAGGGTCGACGGAATCTGGAAGATGAAGACGGCGTCGGGGTTGTTCTGGCCGTCGAGAGTGACCGTCCCGGTGATGGCCAGTGTCGACGAGGCCGTGTAGACGCCGGGCGCCAGCGTTTGTCCGCCGATGTCCGCCGAAGTGGCGGTCCCGGGTCCCCGGCTTGCCGCATCGTTGTAGGCGACCACGAGGTCGGACTTCGCCTGCGCGGCGGCGGCGTCGGTTACGTGCTGCGTTCCGTTGACGGTGCCGGGCGGAAAGCCGGTCACTGACGTGCCCGGGTGGAGCCCCAGGTCGCCGTTGATGATGGTCGGGTTCGTGTTGGTGATGGTTGAACCGGCCAGGACCGCGTAGTTGGTGGCGGTCCCCAGTCCCACGGGGGCTTCTGCAGCGTGAGCGAGGCTCGAGAGCATGGTGGCCGACGCCGCCAGCAGCGCTGCGGGGAGCATGACGAGGGCTGCCCGTTTGAACATATTGCGTTGAGGTCTTCTGTCGGGTGGACCCGACCGGATGACATCCAGTGCCATAGCAGGACCTTTCTTGTTGCTTCGGGTCTCAGTCCTCCCGAAGGAAGATCCCGAGCGCCCGCGACGATGGCTACTCAGGGCCGCAAGTCCCCTACCTGCACCGGCGCGCAGGCTCCCCCCTGAGCGGGGACCGAGAGCGACTCCTTGCCCGAGGTAGTGATACGCCGTCACGCGGGAGTAGTCACGCATATTTCACAGCAATACGCTGTAAATCAGAAAAAATGGTCTATGTGAGTGACGCGGCGTCAGGGACCCGCGTGTGCCGCTCGCCCGTGCGAATCCGGTGTGTCCTCAAAGTGGAGAGCGCGCCGACGCCCCCTACCGCCGCATCGCTGAACTGGCCGCCCGTGGAGGTGTGGCGCACTCGCCGTACCCGCCGGGTGCGGTGATCGGTATCGATGAGCCGTGACGTCGGCGGCGTGTGCGGCCGCGAGCCTCAAGGCCGGCGTCGGGCGGGACGTGACGGAGCCCGGTCGGTGTGACTGCGCACCGGCCGGGCTCTGGACGTGTGGGTGAGTGGTTCTCCGGTCAGGGCGTCTCGTCGTGCAGGTCCTCTTCGCGCCTCAGCCGTGTGCTCTCAGGGCGCCCTGGCCGCTTGACGAAAGACCAGGTCAGGGCCACACGAGGCAATAGGGCTGATGCCCGGCCTCATGCAGCCGGTGGCTGAAGTCCTGCCACTCGTGGAGGAGCTGGTAGACGTTGAACGCGTCGCGCGGGCCGCCGCGGTCCGGGACCGTGGACCAGATGAACGCGGCCGCGCCGACCGATTCCTCGCCGATGCCGCGCAGCGGGTCGACCACCGTCATCGGGAGCTTGACGACCGCGTAGTCGGGGTGGAGGACGACCAGTTCCAGCGGGGGCACCTTGTGGAGCGGTATGCCTTCGATGCCGGTCAGGACCATCGCGGCCACCGTCTCCGGCTTGATCTTGGTGAACAGGCCGCCCATGCCCAGTTCGTCGCCGCCGAGTTCCTCCGGCCGCATCGTGACCGGGACCCGGGCCGCCGTGGCGCCGTCCGGGGCGCCGAAGTACTTGTACGTCACTCCCATGCCGCGGCCCCTGGGCGTGTCGTCGTCCGGTGCTTCCGCGGGTCCCGGGATCGCGTCGGGCGCCTCGGTGGAGCGGCGGCGGTGCTTGCCCCGGCGGCGGGATTCGCGGGCTTCGCGGGCGCGCTGGGGGTCGAGGCCGTCCGTACCCTCGCCCGGTCCACCACCGCGTTGCATATATCCACCCGACTGGTATTGCTTGCCCCGGCCCCGTGGCCCCCGCCACGCAGCCTGATCATCATGGCAGTGACCTCCCCCGCGGCGGCGCGGTGAAACGCCCGTCCGCAAGTCTGTCGCGGCCTCTGAGACCATGGCTGGTGTGAGCTACCCGTACCCGTATGAAGCCCCAGTTTCGCAGACGCTCTTCGAGCGCGCCTCCCTCGTGACCCCCGGCGGCGTGAACTCTCCGGTGCGCGCCTTCCGAGCCGTGGGCGGTACGCCCCGGTTCATGGTGTCCGGCACCGGTCCGTACCTCACCGACGCCGACGGCCGGGAGTACGTCGACCTCGTGTGCTCGTGGGGGCCGATGATCCTCGGCCACTCCCACCCCGAGGTGATCGAGGCCGTCCAGGCGGCCGTCGCCCGTGGTACCTCCTTCGGTACGCCCGGTGAGGGCGAGGTCGCGCTCGCCGAGGAGATCGTCGCGCGCGTCGCCCCCGTCGAGCAGGTGCGGCTCGTGTCCTCCGGGACGGAGGCCACGATGTCGGCGATCCGCCTGGCGCGCGGCTTCACCGGCCGGGCCAAGGTCGTGAAGTTCGCCGGTTGCTACCACGGCCATGTGGACGCGCTGCTGGCCGCCGCCGGTTCCGGGCTCGCGACCTTCGCGCTGCCGGACACGCCCGGTGTCACGGGCGCGCAGGCCGGCGACACGATCGTCCTGCCCTACAACGACCTCGACGCGGTCCGGGCAGCCTTCGCCGCGCACCCCGGCGAGATCGCCTGCGTGATCACCGAGGCCGCGCCCGGCAACATGGGCGTCGTGACCCCGGCCGAGGGCTTCAACCAGGGTCTCGCGGACCTGTGCCGCGAGAACGGCGCCCTGTACATCTCCGACGAGGTCATGACGGGCTTCCGTACCAGCCGCGCCGGCTGGTACGGCGTCGACGGGGTCAAGCCGGACCTGATGACCTTCGGCAAGGTCATGGGCGGCGGCTTCCCGGCGGCTGCCTTCGGCGGCCGCGCGGACGTCATGGGGTACCTGGCTCCGGCCGGCCCGGTCTACCAGGCGGGCACGCTCTCCGGTAACCCGATCGCCACCGCCGCGGGCCTCGCGCAGCTGCGCCTGCTGGACGCGGCCGCGTACGAGAAGGTCGACGCGGTCTCGAAGGAGATCCAGGGCCTGGTCACCGCGGCGCTCGCCAAGGAGGGCGTGGCGCACCGGCTGCAGACCGCGTCCAACATGTTCTCCGTCTTCTTCACCGAGGACGAGGTCCGCAACTACGACGACGCCAAGAAGCAGGAGTCCTTCCGCTTCAACGGCTTCTTCCACTCGATGCTGGCGCAGGGCGTCTACCTGCCGCCGTCCGCCTTCGAGTCCTGGTTCGTGTCCACCGCCCACGACGAGCGGGCGGTCGAGCGGATCGCGGCCGCCCTGCCGGCCGCCGCCCGGGCCGCCGCGGAGGCCACCGCATGAGCAGCAGCGAGATCACCGTCGTCCACCTGGTGCGCCACGGGGAGGTGCACAACCCGGACGGGGTCCTCTACGGGCGCCGGGACGGCTATCACCTGTCCGAGCTGGGTCGGCAGATGGCCGACCGGGTCGCCGAGCACCTGGAGAACCGGGACATCGCCTACGTCGTGTCCTCGCCGCTGGAGCGGGCGCAGGAGACGGCCGCGCCGATCGCCAAGATCCACGGTCTGGACCTGGCCACGGACCGGCGGCTCCTGGAGGCGGAGAACGTCTTCGAGGGCAAGACCTTCGGCGTCGGCGACGGCGCGCTGCGCAAGCCCGGCAACTGGAAGCACCTGACGAACCCGTTCAAGCCCTCCTGGGGCGAGCCGTACGTCGAGCAGGTGGTCCGGATGATGAGCGCGCTGGAGGCCGCGCGCGACGCGGCCCGCGGCCACGAGGCGGTGGCGGTCAGCCACCAGCTGCCGATCTGGATCGTGCGCAGCTTCGCGGAGAAGCGGCGGCTGTGGCACGACCCGCGGCGCCGCCAGTGCACGCTCGCCTCGATGACGTCCTTCACGTTCCAGGGCGACCAGCTGGTGTCCGTGGGCTACAGCGAGCCGGCCCGGGATCTGGTGCCGGCGCATCTGCTGGCCGGGGCGAAGCCGGTGAAGGGCAAGTCCAAGGCCTTCGGCGCGTGAGGTGCGAGCCGCTCCTGATGATCCACAATCTGTGACGATCCGTTACAGATTTGCCTAAATAAATACAAGACGCGCGGGAATCACCGTGTCAGCGCACAAGCTCAGGCTAATTGTCCGTTTATATGACGGAACATGAGCTTTGGGATCTGACGACGGGACGGTGGCATGCGCGACTTCAGTCGAAGGGGAATGCTCGGACTCGGACTCGGTGCCGCGGCCACCGCCGCGGCCGCGGTCGGCATCGCCGGCTGCGGCCTGGGCGGTGGCGGCAGCAAGGCCGAGCTGGGCAAGCCCGGGCCGGTCAAGAACCCTAAGCCGGGGGAGGGGCCGCCGGCCAGGCCCATTGGTGACGGCTCCACCGCCGACACCGGTCCGCAGCCCAACCAGCCCGCCAAGGCCGTGCCCCTCCAGCCGGGCGAGACCCCGCCGCAGTTCGTCGTGTTCAGCTGGGACGGCGCGGGGGAGGTCGGAAACGGCCTCTTCCCCCGCTTCCTCAAGCTCGCCAAGGACCACGGCGCGGCCATGACCTTCTTCCTCTCCGGCCTCTACCTGCTGCCCGAGTCGAAGAAGGGCCTCTACCGGCCGCCGAACAACCCCGTCGGCGCCTCGGACATCGGCTACCTCAAGGACGAGAACGTCCGCTCCACCCTCGGTCACGTCCGCCAGGCGTGGCTCGACGGGCACGAGATAGGCACTCACTTCAACGGCCACTTCTGCGGCGGCTCCGGCTCGGTCGGCAGGTGGACCCCGGACGACTGGCAGAGCGAGATCGACCAGGCCGTGTCCTTCGTCACCAACTGGCGCACGAACACCGGCTTCACCGACCTCGAACCCCTGCCCTTCGACTACCGCAAGGAACTGACCGGAGCCCGCACCCCGTGCCTGCTCGGCCAGGACAGCCTGCTGGCGACCGCCCAGAAGCTGGGCTGGCGCTACGACTCCAGCTCGCCCGGCGGTCTGCAGGTCTGGCCGGTGAAGAGGTCGGGCGTCTGGGACCTGCCGCTGCAGTCCCTGCCCTTCCCCGGGCATTCCTTCGAGGTGCTCTCGATGGACTACAACATCCTCGCCAACCAGTCGAAGAACACCACCAGGGGCGTGCCCGCCAACTACCCGGGCTGGCGCACCCAGGCCACCGCCACCTACCTCGGCGGCTTCCGGCGGGCCTACGAGACCAACCGCGCGCCCCTCTTCATCGGCAACCACTTCGAGGAGTGGAACGGCGGCATCTACATGGACGCCGTCGAGGAGGCACTCAAGGGCATGGCGGACAAAAGGGATGTACGCCTCGTATCCTTCCGACAGTTCACCGACTGGCTGGACGTCCAGGACCCCAAGGTGCTCGCCAAGCTCCGCGCCCTCGGCCCCGGCCAGTCGCCCGGCGTCGGCTGGGCGGCGTACCTCACCGCCGCCTGACCAGGGCGTCGACACCCCGCCGGGGGGTGCGGTAGATCCACAAATTGCTCATGCGAAACTTTTCACATGAGCCTCAGCCGCGCCCGTGCCAGTCGAAACAGCCGCCGCTCGACCAGCGGCCGTGCCACCCTGCTGACCGCGGTGACCGTCGCGGGCGTCATGACCCTGACGTCCTGCGGCGGCTCGGACGACGGCGGCAAGGCCACCGGCTCCGGTGGCAACTACGTCACCGGCCCGAGCGGCATCGCCACGGTGGCCAAGGGGGAGCGGGACGAGGCCCCGAAGCTCGACGGCGGGACCGTCGACGGCAAGACCTTCGACACCGCCACCCTCAAGGGCAAGGTCGTCGTCCTCAACGTCTGGGGCTCGTGGTGCCCGCCGTGCCGCGCCGAGGCCCCCGGCTTCGCGAAGGTCTCCAAGGAGCTGGCCGACGCCGGCAAGGACGTCGCCTTCGTCGGCATCAACACCCGTGACACCAGCATGCAGAACGCGACCTCGTTCGAGGAGGACTTCGGGATCGCCTACCCGAGCCTCTACGACCCCGCCGGGAAGCTGATGCTCCGCTTCCCCAAGGGCACCCTCAACCCGAATGCGATCCCCTCCACGATCATCCTCGACAAGGAGGGCAAGATCGCCGCCCGCACCCTGGCCCCGGTGGGCGAGGAGCAACTCCGCTCGATGATCGACCCGATCCTCGCGGAGCAGTGACCCCGTGGTCGAGTACGCACTCGCCGCCGAGGCGACCGGCGTGAACACCACGGTCCTGAGCGGGGCGCTGCTGCTGGCGCTGCCCATCTCGGTCCTCGCCGGAATGGTCTCCTTCTTCTCGCCCTGCGTGCTCCCGCTGGTCCCCGGCTACCTCTCCTACGTGACCGGCGTCAGCGGCGCCGACCTCGCCGAGGCCCGGCGCGGGCGGATGCTGGCGGGCGCGCTCCTGTTCATCGCCGGCTTCACCACCGTCTTCGTCTCCACCGGAGCGCTCTTCGGCTACTTCGGCGAGACCCTCCGGGAGAACAACGAGATCATCTCCCGGGTCCTGGGCGGCCTGGTGATCGTCCTGGGTCTCTTCTTCATGGGCGCGATCCCGGGTCTGACGATGCGGGAGTTCCGCTTCCACAAGAAGCCGACGGCAGGTCTGATAGGCGCCCCGATGCTGGGCGTGCTCTTCGGCGTCGGCTGGACCCCCTGCATGGGCCCGACCCTCGCGGCCGTCACCACGCTCTCCCTCGACCAGGCGAGCGCCGGCCGGGGCGCGCTGCTGACCGTCGCCTACTGCCTCGGACTCGGCCTGCCGTTCATCCTCACCGCGATCGCCTTCCGCAAGGCGCTCGGCGCATTCGGATGGGTGAAGAAGCACTATGCGTGGGTGATGCGCATCGGCGGAGGCATGCTGATCCTGACCGGTCTGCTGCTCGTCACAGGAATGTGGGCCAGCATCGTCAGCGACATGCAGAGCTGGACCCAACGCTTCACGGTGGGGATCTGAGGACTAAACGGACATGAGTACGACCGACAACGCGTCCACCGAGGCGCCGCGCTCCGAAGACCCCGCCGAGCCCGAGCTCGGCGCGGCCGGCGCCCAGCTCTCCACCGCCCCGCTGGAGGACAGCCCCACCGGGCCGGCCGTCGGCATCGGGGTGATCGGCTGGGCCCGCTGGTTCTGGCGGCAGCTGACCTCCATGCGAGTGGCGCTGATCCTGCTCTTCATGCTGTCCCTGGGCGCGATCCCGGGCTCCCTCATCCCGCAGACCAACGTCGACGCGATGAAGGTCGCCGTCTGGAAGCGGGACAACCCGTCCTGGGTGGGCGTCGCCGAGAAGCTCCAGCTCTTCGACGTCTACAGCTCGGTGTGGTTCTCCGCGATCTACCTGCTGCTGTTCATCTCGCTGATCGGCTGCATCCTGCCGCGCTCCTGGCAGTTCGTGGGCCAGCTCCGCGGCCGGCCGCCGGCCGCCCCCAAGCGCCTGGACCGGCTGCCCGTGTACACGACGTGGCGCACGGACAAGTCCCCGGACGAGGTGCTCTCGTACGCGGGGACGGTGCTCGGCGGGCGGCGCTTCCGCACCGAGGCGGGCGGCGGGAACTCCGTCGCCGCGGAGAAGGGCTACCTGCGCGAGGCCGGCAATCTGGCCTTCCACGTGGCGCTGATCGTGATGCTGGTGGCCTTCGCCTGGGGCCAGTACTTCAAGTCCGAGGGCGGCAAGCTCGTCCTGCGCGGCAGCGGCTTCTCGAACACGCTCACCCAGTACGACGACTTCAAGTACGGCACCCTCTTCGACCCCGACGACCTGCCGCCCTTCTCGTTCACCCTGGACAGGTTCGACGCGACGTACGAGAAGAGCGGCCCGCAGCGGGGCACCCCGCGCGACTTCAAGGCGTACGTCACCTTCAGCGAGGGCGCGGCCGGCAAGCCGCAGAAGCGCGAGATCCAGGTCAACGAGCCCCTTCAGGTCGACGGCTCCAAGGTCTACCTGCTCGGGCACGGATACGCACCGGTCATCTCGGTGACCGACCCCGCCGGCAAGGTGATCTTCAAGGACGCCGTGCCGATGCTCCCCCAGGACGGCAACCTCACCTCCACCGGAGCCGTCAAGGTCACCGACGGCTACAAGGACAAGGACGGCAAGAAGGAGCAGCTCGGCTTCAACGCCGTCTTCGTCCCGACCTTCGCCGGCGAGGGCCAGGGCGTGATGTTCTCGCAGTTCCCGGAGCTGGGTAATCCGCGGCTCATGCTCAGCGCCTGGCACGGCAGCCTCGGCGTCGACTCGGGTCTGCCGCAGAACGTGTACCAGCTGGACACCGCAAAGATGCAGTCGTTCAAGGACGAGTCGGGCCAGCTGTTCAAGCAGAAGCTGGCGACCGGCGAGTCGATGGTCCTGCCGAACGGCGCGGGCACCGTGAAGTTCGAGGGCATCGAGCGGTGGGCCACCTTCTCCGTCACCCACCAGCCCGGCAGCGGCCTCGCCCTCGCGGGCGCGATCGCCGCCATCGCGGGCCTGGCCGGGTCGCTGTTCATCCAGCGCCGCCGGGTCTGGGTGCGCGCGGTGCGCGGCGAGGACGGTGTCACCGTCGTCGAGATGGCCGGCCTCGGCCGCAGCGAGTCCACCCGGCTCCCGGAGGAGCTGGCCGAGCTCGCCGCCACCCTGCACGAGCAGGCGCCGACCGCGACGCCCGCCGAACCTGTCGAAGAAACCCCCGAAGGAGAGCGCGGATGACGCCGCTCGCTGCCGCAGCCAACGAGAACCTGGCTCAGATCAGCAACTACCTGGTCTATTCGTCGATGGCGGTCTACATGCTCGCCTTCTTCGCGCACATCGCCGAGTGGACCTTCGGCAGCCGCAGCAAGGTGGCCCGTACGGCCGCCGCGCTGACCGCCGCCGCACCCGCACCCGCCGTGCGGGTCCGCAGCAAGGGGGGCGGTACAGCCGTCCTCGACAAACCGCAGGTCGTCACCCGCTCCGCCGCGGGCACGCGCGACGTGCCCGACGGCCCGGGCGCCGCGGGCGGCACCGAGCAGGGTGACCTGTACGGGCGGATCGCGGTCTCGCTGACCGCGCTCGCCTTCCTCATCGAGGCGGCCGGCGTCGTCGCCCGGGCGATGTCGGTGCAGCGGGCCCCCTGGGGCAACATGTACGAGTTCTCGATCACCTTCTCCACGGTGGCCGTCGGCGCGTACCTGGTGCTCCTCGCGCTGAAGAAGAACGTCCGCTGGCTCGGCCTGATCCTGGTCACCACCGTCCTGCTGGACCTCGGCATCGCCGTGACCTGGCTCTACACCGACAGTGACCAGCTGGTCCCGGCCCTGCACTCGTACTGGCTGTGGATCCACGTCTCCACCGCGATCTTCTGCGGCGCCGTCTTCTACATCGGCGCGGCCGGAGCGGTCCTGTACCTCTTCCGCGACTCCTACGAGGCCAAGATCGCGGGCGGCGGCAAGCCGGGCCGGTTCGCCTCCTCCGTGCTGGAGCGGCTGCCCTCGGCGAGCTCGCTCGACAAGTTCTCGTACCGCATCAACGCGGCCGTCTTCCCGCTGTGGACCTTCACGATCATCGCGGGCGCGATCTGGGCGGGCGACGCCTGGGGCCGCTACTGGGGCTGGGACCCCAAGGAGGTCTGGTCCTTCGTGACGTGGGTGGCGTACGCCTGCTACCTGCACGCCCGCGCCACCGCCGGCTGGAAGGGCCGCAAGGCCGCGTACCTCGCGCTCTTCGCCTTCGCCTGCTGGATCTGGAACTACTACGGCGTGAACATCCTGCTCAGCGGCAAGCACTCGTACGCGGGCGTCTGACCGGCGGGAGTGGGACGCTGGTGTCATGCCTCCTGTGAGCCATGGCACCAGCGAGAGCCCCGGCGGCGGCCGCCTGCGGATCCGCTTCGAGCTGCACCTCCCGTACGCGTACGAGCAGCTGTGGCCCGCCCTGACCACGTCGGACGGGCTGCGCGGCTGGCTGGCCGAGGCGGAGGTCCTGGAGCGCAGGCTCGGCGGGGAGGTCACGATGCACCGGCTGGGCAGCCCGACGATGGAGACCGGCCGCGTCACGGCCTGGGACGTCGAGCGGGTCGTGGAGTACACGCTGGGCGGGGACGAGCGGATCCGTTTCCACCTGGAACCGGTGGGGACGGACTCGACCGTCATCCGGTTCGTGAACGAGCGCCGCGTGGACGACCGGGCCGGGGCGGACGAGGCCGAGGCCGACCGCCTGGACTGGCTCGCGGTCTGGCACGACCACTTCGAACTGCTGGAGTCCGCGCTCGCAGGGCAGCCGGTCGACTGGGTCCTGTGGACGGGCGCGCGCCGGGGCGAGCTGTGCGAGGACTACGCGGCCCTGTCCAGGACGTAGGCGCTCACCCGCTCACCCAGCTCGCCCGCTCACCACACCGGCCGCAGGGCCGGCAGTTCCGCGTCCCCGTTGAGGGTGCGCACGACGCGCCAGAGCTCGCCGCGCAGGGCGGGGAGATCGGCGCTGCGGCCGAGTTCGTCCTCCAGCTGGTGCAGGATGCGGCCCGCGACGGCCAGGTGGTCGACGGCCGCCGGGGTCAGCACGACCAGCTTGCGGCGGCCGCCCTCGGGGTGCGGCTCGCGGCGGACGTAGCCGCGCTTCTCCAGGTCGTCCACGAGCTGGCCGGCGGCCTGTTTCGTCACTCCGAGCCGCTCGGCGAGCTCGGAAGCGGTGGCTCCGGGGCCTTTGAGTACCTGGAAGGCCATCCCGTGCTGGGGCCGCAGGTCGGCGTATCCGGCCTCGGCCACCCGCCGCGTGAACTCGCCCAGCAGCAGCTGGAAGCCCAGGCCGAGCAGGAAGGCCAGCTCGACACCCTCGTCTTCGTCTCCGGTCACGGAAACATGGTGACACACATGAGTCAATCTGCTTTACTCATGACAAGTAAAGCTCCTTGACTCGCAGATCGTGAGGAACCGCCTTGCACGTGATCGCCACGTCTCCCGAGCACGTCACCGTCTCTCCGAACGCCACCATGACCGGCCTGGCCGCCCCCAGCCGGGGCAGCGCCGAACTCAGCACCTGGCACGTCGACATGCCCGTCGGCGCGACCGGCCCCGAGCACTCCGTCAGCCGCGAGCAGATCTGGACGCTCACGGCCGGATCGCTGGAGATCACCTGGGACGGTGGCCGCACCGAGAAGGTCACCGCGGGCCAGACCCTGGTCCTGCCCCCGGACGTACTCCGCCGGATCCACGCCACCGAGTCCTTCGAGGCCTACGTCGCCATGCGCGCGGACGGCGTGGCCTCGGTCCCGGGCACCGAGGGCACCCGCGTCCTGCCCTGGGCGCAGTGAACGGCCGACCTGGTCCGGGCTAGTCCTTGTCCTTGCCGGTGTCCTTCTTCTTCTCCTGCTCGTCGCGCAGCGACTTCAGGAACTCCGGGTTGTCGTCGGGCGCGACCCACTGTGCCCGGCGCGCCCGGCCGCCGCCGACCGCGGAGCGCTTCTTGCCCGCGGCCAGCCACACCACCGGCCCGACGATGGAGAAGAGCAGGATGATGATCACCCACACCACCTTGGGCAGGTGCTTGACCTCTTCCTCCGGCGTGTTCAGGCAGTCGATGAAGGCGTAGATGGTCAGCGCGAGGATCAGCAGGAACGGCAGATAGCGCAGCACGGTGTGGGACCGACTCCCGGGCAGTGGCGGCGGGCCCGCAGCGGGCCCCGGTGACAGATCCAGGGTAGTTGGTGACGGATACTGGCCCCTATGGCTTACGACGATCTCCGCTCGCTGCTCCGGGCTCTGGAGCGGGAGGGCGACCTCAAGCGCATCAAGGCCGAAGTCGACCCGTACCTGGAGGTCGGGGAGATCGTCGACAGAGTGAACAAGGCGGGGGGTCCGGCCCTCCTCTTCGAGAACGTCAAGGGCTCGGCGATGCCGCTGGCCATGAACGTCTTCGGCACCGACCGCCGCCTCCTGAAGGCCCTCGGCCTGAAGTCCTACGGCGAGATCAGCGAGAAGATCGGCGGCCTGCTCAAGCCGGAGCTGCCCCAGGGCTTCATCGGCGTCCGCGAGGCCTTCGGCAAGCTCGGCTCGATGGTCCACGTGCCGCCGAAGAAGATCAAGGGCGAGGCCCCGGTCCAGGAGGTCGTCCTCACCGGCGACGACGTGGACCTCGACCAGCTGCCGGCGCTCTTCACCTGGCCCAAGGACGGCGGCTCCTTCTTCAACCTCGGCCTCACCCACACCAAGCACCCCGAGACCGGCGTGCGCAACCTCGGCCTCTACCGCCTCCAGCGCCACGACAAGCGCACCATCGGCATGCACTGGCAGATCCACAAGGACAGCCGCAACCACTACGCGGTCGCCGCCAAGCGCGGTGAGCGGCTGCCGGTCGCGATCGCCTTCGGCTGCCCGCCCGCGGTGACGTACGCGTCCACCGCGCCGCTGCCCGGCGACATCGACGAGTACCTCTTCGCCGGCTTCGTCGCGGGCAAGCGGATCGAGATGGTCGACTGCAAGACCGTGCCGCTCCAGGTCCCGGCCAACGCGGAGGTCGTGATCGAGGGCTGGCTGGAGCCGGGCGAGACGCTCCCGGAGGGCCCCTTCGGCGACCACACCGGCTTCTACACCCCGCAGGAGCCGTTCCCCGCGCTGAAGATCGACTGCGTGACGATGCGCAGGCGCCCGCTGCTCCAGTCGATCGTGGTCGGCCGGCCGCCGACCGAGGACGGGCCGCTGGGCCGCGCGACGGAGCGCTTCTTCCTCCCGCTGCTCAAGATCATCGTGCCGGACATCGTGGACTACCACCTGCCCGAGTCGGGCGGCTTCCACAACTGCGCGATCGTCTCGATCGACAAGAAGTACCCCAAGCACGCGCAGAAGGTCATGCACGCCATCTGGGGCGCGCACATGATGTCGCTGACCAAGCTGATCATCGTGGTGGACGCCGACTGCGACGTCCACGACCTGCACGAGGTGTCGTGGCGGGCGCTCGGCAACACGGACTACTCCCGCGACCTGACGGTCGTGGAGGGCCCGGTGGACCACCTGGACCACGCCTCGTACCAGCAGTTCTGGGGCGGCAAGGCGGGCATCGACGCCACCAAGAAGCTCCCCGAGGAGGGCTACACCCGCGACGGCGGCTGGCCCGACATGGTCGAGTCGGACCCGGCGACGGCGGCCCTGGTGGACCGCCGCTGGAAGGAGTACGGACTGTGAGTACCGCAATGGGTGGCCCGGCGCTGTTCATCGGCGGCGACACGACGTTCGTGCTCCTCGTGCGCCCGGAGCTCGATCCGGCGGACCCGGGCGTCCGGGCGGCCGCCGAGCAGGCGGGCGTCTCGCCCGAGGAGTTCGCGGGCCCCGGCGACGTGTGGGCCCTGGTGGTGGACGACACCTTCGAGGCCGATGGCGGCTTCGAGCTGCCCGGCCTGCGCGATGCCGAGGCCGACCACTTCGCGGAGCAGCTGCACACCGCCCTGGGCACCGGGGAGCCGTTCACCGTCGAGGCCGGGCCGGTCCTGCGGCTCGACGCCCGCCCGGCAGCCGGCGAGGCCTATACCTTCACGGCGTACGTCACTCCGCCCGAGCCCGAGGGGGCGCCCACGGTCTCCCTGGAGATCGGCCCCCTGCCCCTGGCCACGCTCCTGGCCGACCTCGAAGACTTCCGCCGGAGCCTGGCGTGACCCCGAGACTGCGGATCGGTGGCGACGAGGTCTGGGTCGCGCTCACCGCTCCCGAGCAGCCGTCCGACGGCTGGCGGGTCACCGCCGACTGGGGCAGTGAGTTCACCGCGGACTTCGAGGCGTACGTGGAGGCCGAGGAGGTCTCCGCCTTCGCCGAGCTCCTGCTGGCCCGCACTGGCGCCGCCGAACCCGAGGCCTTCCGGGCCGAGGTGAGCGAGGGCCGCGGCAACCCACTGAGGCTGGCCGTCATACCGGTGGACGGCGGGGAGGCCCTCGCCTTCGTGGTCCGGCTGACCCCGATGGGGCACGACGAGACCAATCACCTCGACATGGAGATAGGGCCGGTTCCGCTCGACGGGCTGAGGGCCGAACTCGAACAGTTCCGGAAGGACCTCGCATGATGACCACCGCCGACGGAGTGGTCGGGCCCGGCCCTTCGCCCGAGGCCGGCAACAAGGTCAAGGCCTTCCTGCGGCTCGTGATGATCGAGCACTCGGTCTTCGCGCTGCCCTTCGCCTACATCGCCGCGCTCACCGCGATGTTCCAGCTCGACCGGGACGTGCACTGGGGCAGGCTGCTGCTCGTCACGACCTGCATGGTGGGCCTGCGGACCTTCGCGATGGCCGCCAACCGGATCATCGACCGCGAGATCGACTCCCGCAACCCGCGCACCGCGGGCCGCGAGCTGGTCACCGGCGCGGTCTCCGTCCGCTCCGCGTGGACCGGGGCCGGGATCGCGCTCGCCGTCTTCCTCGGCTCGGCGGCGCTCCTGAACCCGCTCTGCCTGGCGCTGGCGCCCGTCGCGGTGGTCCCCATGGTGGTGTACCCGTACGGCAAGCGGTTCACGAACTTCCCGCACGCCATCCTGGGCCTGGCCCAGGCGATCGGCCCGGTCGGGGCCTGGCTGGCGGTCACCGGCGAGTGGTCCTGGGACGCGGTGATCCTGGGGCTCGCGGTGGGCGTGTGGATCGGCGGCTTCGACCTGATCTTCGGCTCCCAGGACGTGGCCGCGGACCGCACGGAGGGCGTCAAGTCCGTCCCGGCCCGCTTCGGCGTCCCGGCCGCCCTCTGGGGGGCCCGCGGCGCGCACGTCGTGACCACGGCCCTGCTGGTCTGGTACGCCCTCGCCACGGACGCGGGCGTCCTGTTCTGGTCGGGCCTGGCGATCGTCGCCTGTGCCTTCTGCTACGAGCACACCATCGTGAAGCCGCACGACCTGTCCCGCCTGAACCGCGCCTTCTTCACGGTCAACGGCTTCATCGGCATCGCCCTCTTCGTGTGCGCCCTGCTCGACCTCGTGGGCCGCGGTCTGACCTTCTAGACCAACTGGCCCCGGGCCGCCGGACGGACCGGGCGGCGGAAGAACAGGGCCGTCAGGACGCCCACCGCGAGGCCGCAGAGGTGGCCCTGCCAGCTGACCGCGGTGTCCGTCGGCAGGACGCCGAGGAGGAACGAGCCGCCCCAGATCGCGGCGATCACCACGCCCACCGCGATGCCGAGGGCCTTGCGCTCGACGAAGCCGCGGACCACGAGGTAGCCGAAGAGGCCGAAGACCAGGCCCGAGGCGCCGGCGGTGTTGGCGTGCGAGGGGGCGATCAGCCAGATGCCGATCCCGTCCCCGAGGATGACGATGGCGCAGACGGCCAGGAAGTGGCGTATGCCGCTGAGCGCGGCGACGAAGCCGAAGATCAGCAGGGCGACGCTGTTGGCCGCCACGTGCGCGAAGCCGAAGTGCAGGAACGGGGCGGTGAGGATGCCGCTGAGTCCATCGACGCTGCGCGCGGTGATCCCGTACGGGTCCAGGGCGTGGCCGGTGGCGAAATCGACGGCCTCGATCAGCCACAGGAGGGCCACCCAGCCGAGCATCAGCTTGGCCGCGGCCTTCGCGCGGCCGGTCTGCGTCCAGGTGTCCTGAGCCGTGCTCACCGTCGTCCCCTTCGTCGTGCGTCCCACCCCCTGGAACGTCCGGCCACCATAGCGAGTGCCCGCCCGTGGTGGCCGGATAGTCTCGGAGGTATGACTGAGCGCAAGCGCACCCCGTGGGTGGTCGGGGTTTCCGGGGCGTCCGGGACGCCGTACGCGGCGGCCGTGCTCCGCGGGCTGCTCGCGGCGGGGGAGAGCGTCGACCTGGTGGTCAGCCGGGCTTCACGCCTCACTCTGCTGGACGAGACCGGGATCGCCTTCCGCGACGCGCACTGGCGCGACGATCTGACGCAGTGGCTGACATACGGCGCCGACGGCAAGCCGGGAACCTTCGCACCGTTCGAAGGCGATGTCCGGTATTGGGGCGCCGGGGACCTGGCGGCCGGTCCGAGCTCGGGCTCGTACCCCGTCAAGGGGATGCTCATCGTCCCCGCGTCCACGGCCTGCGTGGCGGGGGTGGCGCTCGGGCTGTCGAAGGACCTGCTCCAGCGGGTCGCGAGCGTAACGCTCAAGGAGCGGCGCCGGCTGGTGGTCGCGGTGCGGGAGACCCCGCTGAACGGGCAGACGCTGAAGCATCTGGTGGCGCTGGACGAGGCGGGCGCGATCGTGCTGCCCGCCTCTCCGGCGTTCTACGCGGGTGCGACGCACATCCAGGACCTGGTGGACTTCGTCGCGGGGCGGGTGCTGGACGCGGCAGGGGTGCCGCACCGGCTGTACCGCCGTTGGGAGGGGGACCTCGGTGGATCCCGCCCTCAGGGTTAGGCCTTCTTGGTCCGGCCCGGCTTGCGGGCCTTGTCGATGCGGTGGGCGGCGGCGGGCTGGTGGGCACGGGATCGGTTGGCCAGCTCCTGGAGCTGTCGCATGTGTGCGTAGGCCATCTCGATCGTGTACACGGTGAACCACTCCTGAAGATCGTTATTGATCTGCTGAAAGATTTCGCAGGGCGTTTACCCTGCATGCCTTAGATTCTATACCTAAACTTGCAGGATCGCCGAATAATGGAAGGCTCCACGTAATGGACACGGTGGACAGGCAGCTCATCCAGGCACTTCGCGAGAACGGTCGTGCCTCGTACGCGGAGCTGGGCCGTCTCGTGGGCCTCTCCGGCCCCAGCGTCACCGACCGCATCAACCGGCTGGAGACGGCCGGCGTCATCACCGGCTACCGCGCGACGGTGGCCGCGGCCGAGCTCGGCCTCGGCGTCACGGCGCTGATCGGCATCTCGCTCTCCGATGCCGCCGACCACGAGGACGTGGCCCGCCGGCTGCGCGACCTCGCGGAGATCGAGGACTGCTGGTTCATCGCGGGTGACGACTCCTTCATGCTGAAGGTGCGCGCCAGCGACGTGGACGGCCTGGAGAAGATCATCCGCAAGCTGTCCGGCACCAGGGGCGTCTCGCGTACCCGTACCACCATCGTGCTCTCCACCAAGTGGGAGAACCGGGTCGGGGAACTGCCCGAGGAGGGCTGAGAGTACGGTTGGTCGGGTTGCAGGTCAGGTATCTAGAGGAGGCGACCGGCTGATGGACGCTGGGCTCAAGCGCGAGCTGGAGGAGAAGGTCCGCTCCGGCGAGCGGCTGACCCGTGAGGACGGCATCGCCCTCTACGAGTCGGACGACCTGGCCTGGCTCGGTGGCCTCGCCCACGAGGTGCGCACGCGCAAGAACGGCGACGTCGTGCACTTCAACGTCAACCGCCACCTCAACATGACGAACGTGTGCACCGCCTCGTGCGCGTACTGCTCGTTCCAGCGCAAGCCGGGCGAGAAGGACGCGTACACGATGCGCATCGAGGAAGCCGTGCGCCTGGCCAAGGCCATGGAGAACGACAGCCTCACCGAGCTGCACATCGTCAACGGCCTGCACCCGAACCTGCCCTGGCGCTACTACCCGCGCTCGCTCTCCGAGCTGAAGAAGGCGCTGCCGAACGTCTCGCTGAAGGCGTTCACGGCGACCGAGATCCACCACTTCGAGACGATCTCCGGCATGTCGGCCTCCGACATCCTGGACGAGCTGATCGAGGCCGGCCTGGAGTCGCTCACCGGCGGCGGCGCGGAGATCTTCGACTGGGAGGTCCGGCAGCACATCGTCGACCACCGCACCCACTGGGAAGACTGGTCGCGCATCCACCGGCTCGCGCACTCGAAGGGTCTCAAGACCCCCTCGACGATGCTCTACGGGCACATCGAGGAGCCGCGCCACCGCGTGGACCACGTGCTGCGGCTGCGCGAGCTCCAGGACGAGACCGGCGGCTTCCAGGTCTTCATCCCGCTGCGCTACCAGCACGACTTCGTGGACATGCAGGACGGCAAGGTACGCAACAAGCTCCAGGCGCGGACGACGATGGCCACGGGCGCCGAGGCGCTCAAGACCTTCGCCGTCTCGCGGCTGCTGTTCGACAACGTGCCGCACGTCAAGGTCTTCTGGGTGATGCACGGCGTGCAGACCGCCCAGCTCGCGCTGCAGCACGGCGCGGACGACATGGACGGCTCGGTCGTCGAGTACAAGATCACGCACGACGCGGACAACTACGGCACCCCGAACAAGCTGGGTCGTGAGGACCTGCTGGAGCTGATCCGGGAAGCGGGCTTCCGCCCGGTCGAGCGCAACACGCGCTACGAGATCATCCGCGAGTACCCCGGCCCGGACGCGGGGCTGCGCGAGACGCCGCAGGCGATGCGCGTCTGACGCGCTGTGCGCGTCGTGCTCCGGTGATCCCGGAGTCCCGGAAGCCCCGGTCCGCTGTGCGGGCCGGGGCTTCGCCGGGTCCGGGCGCGGGATGCCGCTGCCGCTGCACTGACCCCAGCGGGCCGGAGCCGGGGCCCGGCGTGCTTCACTGGGTGGGAACGTGCCGCCGTACGACCACGACGAGAGAGAAGGGGTCACCGTGTCCCTCAAGCCGAGCGCAACGATCCGCTACACCGCGATGCGTCTGGGCATCTTCGTCGGATGCCTCGTCGTCGTGTCCGGCCTGGTCCGTCTCGGCTGGGTGCCCGCCGGGCTCGGGGACGCGAACGTCGCCTGGATCGTCCTGCTCGCCCTCGTCCTGTCCGCCCCGCTCTCCTTCGTCCTCCTGCGCAAGCAGCGCGACGAGATGTCCGTGCAGATCTCCGGACGCGTCGCGGGTGCGAAGCAGAAGCTCGCCGAGAACCGCAGCCAGGAGGACCTGGCCGACGACGCGGCGCGCGTGAACTCGTAACGCCGCAGTCGGCACAGTTGGGTTCATCACACGCCGAACCGCCCCAGCGCCGGGAACATCACCCGTAGCGCTGGGGCGTTCGGCGTTTTACGTGGGGCGGCGCGGGTCCGGGCGGGAGGACCGCGTGCCCGTGCACCCCTGTCTCAAAGAACGCCTTTGAGATTCTCAAAGGAGAAGTGTTAGCGTGTTCACCATGTCGACCACAGCTGCGCACCCGATGACCGCGAGCATCCTGCTCGTGTCGCGCCTGCACGTCGACCTCTGCCGCCGCGTGTCCGCGGCCTGTTGCTGTTGAGCTGAATCGATACAGCAGCGGTCCTTTCGGTCCCGGCCGGCCCTTCTCCCTCAGGCTGCTGCCGCACCGTGTCACCGCGTCACCACCGCAGAACTTCCCCTGTTTTCGTGCGCCATCTCCGGAGAGTGTCCGTGTCCGCGACCCCTGAAG
The DNA here is from genome assembly GCF_036203305.1 of Streptomyces sp. NBC_00190. Taxonomy (GTDB): domain Bacteria; phylum Actinomycetota; class Actinomycetes; order Streptomycetales; family Streptomycetaceae; genus Streptomyces. The sequence goes on from NZ_CP108131.1 coordinate 4,600,916, forward strand.
GCCCTGCCAAGGCCTCGTTCAAATTCCCCTTCTGGGCCCAGATCATCGCCGGTCTGGCCCTGGGCGTCCTCTTCGGATGGATCGCCCGCAGCCAGGACGTCAGCTGGCTCGGCACCACGCTGGAGAAGGTCGGCGACATCTTCATCCAGTTGCTGAAGCTGGCCATCGCCCCCCTCGTCTTCTTCGCCATCCTGGTGTCCATCACCAACCTGCGGAAGGTGAACAACGCCGCGCGGCTCGCCTCCCGCACGCTGCTCTGGTTCATGATCACCTCGCTGATCGCGGTCGGCATCGGCATCGCGATCGGCCTGCTCACCGACCCGGGCGCGGGCACCGGCCTCACCGCCGCCGACGGCAAGGAGCCGAAGAAGGCGGGCTCCTGGATCGACTTCCTGACCGGGATCGTGCCGACGGACATCGTCACGCCGTTCACCCAGCTCAAGGTCCTCCAGATCGTCTTCCTGGCCGTCGTCGCCGGTATCGCCGCCCTCCAGCTGGGCGGCAAGGCCAAGCCGGTCCTCGACCTCGCCGAGTCTGCCCTGGAGCTCCTCCAGAAGGCCCTGTGGTGGGTCATCCGCCTCGCCCCGATCGGCACCATCGGCCTGATCGGCACCGCGATCGCCACGTACGGCTGGGACCTCATCGGCAAGTACGCGACCTTCACCGCCGACATCTACATCGGCTGCGCGCTCGTGATGTTCGGCGTCTACCCGCTGCTGCTCGCCACGGTCGCCAAGGTCAGCCCGCTGCAGTTCTTCAAGGGCGCCTGGCCGGCCATCCAGCTGGCCTTCGTCTCCCGCTCCTCGGTCGGCACCATGCCGGTCACCCAGAAGGTCACCGAGCGCCTCGGCGTCCCGAAGGAGTACGCCTCCTTCGCCGTCCCGTTCGGCGCCACCACCAAGATGGACGGCTGCGCCGCGATCTACCCGGCGCTCGCCGCGATCTTCATCGCGCAGATCTTCGACGTGCAGCTGGGCATCAAGGAGTACCTGCTCATCGTCTTCGTCTCGGTGATCGGCTCGGCCGCTACGGCCGGTCTGACCGGCGCGACGGTCATGCTGACGCTGACCCTCTCCACGCTCGGCCTGCCGCTGGCGGGTGTCGGCCTGCTGATGGCGATCGACCCGATCCTGGACATGATGCGCACGGCCACGAACGTTGCCGGTCAAGCGCTGGTCCCGGTCATCGTCTCGGCCCGCGAGGGAATCCTGGACAAGGAGGCCTACGCGACCGCCTCGGCCTCCCCGCTGGACGAGTCCGCCCCGGTCACGCCGGAGCCGGTCGCCGTGGCCGCCTGACGCCGCCCGCCCGCCCGCCCGCCCGCCCGCCTGCACGCGCCGCAGCCCCGCCCCGTCCGGGCGGGCGGGGCTGCGGCGCGTGTCAGACCGTCTGGCTGCGGGCGTACGCGACCGTCGCCAGCAGGAGCGGCAGTGCGAACCACCACCGGCCCATGGTCCGCCGGAACACCGGGGTGATGGTGATCAGCAGTCCCAGGAGACACAGGGAGAGGGAGAGGCCGGCCACCAGCCGGATGTCGTCCCGCAGGCGGTCGTCGCGGGGGTCCGACTGCATGGCCAGGGCGAGGTAGCAGAGGTACACCGCAGGGACGTAGACGAGGGCGAGCGGGACTCCGAGCACCCAGCGCAGGCAGCCCTGGTCCTCGGGCAGGTCGATGTTCTCGCGGGGGAGCCTCAGCCGAGCGTCGCGATACGGACCCACGCGATCACCCCCAGCACGGCCGGCGGGACGAGCCACCACAGGCCCACCGTCCGGCGGACGGGCGGGAGGAGGGTGATCACGATCGCGCCCGCGCTCAGGAAGAGCGCGATCAGGCACTCCAGTTCGGTCCCGGCGTACCCCTGGTCGTCCCATGCGCCCGCCGGCCCGTAGGCCAGGGCGTAATAGACGACGACGGCGTTCAGCAGGTGGACGAGCGCGAGGGGTGCCCCGATCCACCAGCGGCGGTACGTCATCGCATCGCGTCCTTCACCTTGCCGAGGCTGTCGCCGAAGTCGTTGCCGTAGAACTGGGCCTTCTCCGACTTCCAGTACGGACCGCCGTTGTAGCGGGCGGCGATCTCCCGCATCTGGGCGTCGGTCAGCTGGTCGGCGGGGACGTCGCCGTAGCCGGCCTCGGCCTTGATCTGGGCGAGGAATCCGGCGGCGATGAAAGCATTCTGCCTCGGGTCCTGGAGCGACTCCTCCACCAGGGCCCGCTGATCGCCGGTGAGGTGCGCCGGATCGTAGCCGAGCACCTCGGCGCCGCGGCGGAGCTGGATGGCGATCGGCCCGAAGGAGGTCTCGTCGGGGGTTCCGCCCGCCCGGCTGAAGAGGTTCTCGGGCGTGATGGGACTGAGCGGCGAGTCGGCCAGCTGCCGGATCGTGTCGATGCCGTCGTCGACGATTCCGGGCTGACCGGCGATCTCCTTCCAGGCGATGCCCGCGACCAGTTCCTCGGGCAACCCGGCGTGCTGGGCGGCCGCCCGGAGGATCTCCTTCTTCTGGGAGATCCAGGCCGCCTTCTCCTTGTCGCCGTCCGGCGGGTTCCAGTAGCTGTCGTCGACCTCGGGCAGTCCCGCGATCCGCGTCCGGATGTCGCGCAGCTCCGGAGACATCTCGGTGTTCCCGAGCGGCCCCGTCATCTCCCGCTTCGGACCGCTGCCCGGCAGGTGGGCCAGCGGGCTGGTGCGGGCCTCCGCCGCCTCCCGGCGGATGTCCGCCATCGCGGCGTACAGGTCGGGCCGCTTGCCGCCGCCCTTCACCTGGAAGTCGGGCAGCAACTCGTACGCCTGCTTCAGCGCGTGCACGCACGCGCTGCGCGCCTCCTGCTCGGTGGTCTTCGCCAGGTGGAAGCTGCTGCCCGCGCCGTCATGGAGCCGGTTCGCCTCGTCCCGGATGTCGTCCACGTCCATCGTGACCTCGGCCAGCCAGTCGAAGACCCCGGTCGTCGCCCGCATGTCCTCCCACTGGCGCATCGGCTCCGCCTCCTGCGCGACCTTGGTGATCGCGGTGCCCTTCGTGCCGATCAGCGCGGCGAGCGCACGCTCGGAGCGCTTGCCGTTGCCGTAGTGGGACTTGGCGGTGGCCAGGGCTGCGGCGTAGGCGTTCAGCGCGCTCGCGGCCTTGTCGTAGCCCTCGGCCATGTGGGTCACCAACTGGCGGGCCTCGCCGAGGCGTCGGGTGTACGTGTGGCTGCCGTCGCTCTCCCATTGCGTACCAGTCTCCGCCCGCCGGGCGGGCTCCTCGACCTGGACGAGGAGATCGCGCAGCCGGCGGAACTCGGCGGCGTTGCGCTCGACGAGGGGCGGGTTGCACTCCTCCAGGAACGCGACGTCCTTGTGGTAGCTGAGGCCGCTCATTTGCACTCCGGCGGTACGTACTGCCCCGATTCGAGCAGGTTGTCGAGGAAGGACCGGGCGGTGCCGTCGTCCACGTGGGCGAAGCTGGTGCCGGTGGTCTTGAGACGGGTGGCCAGTCCGGCGAACAGGGCGATCGCGTCCTTGAACTGGTCGTCGGCGAACCGGGCGAAGTGGAGGGCTTCCTTCGAGACGTCCTCGTGCGCGCGGGGCGCGCGGGCCATGGTGCTCGCGTCGCCGTCCGGGCGACCTTCGTGCAGGAGCGCGGCGATCTCGATGAGGAGGTTGGCGTTGCCGTTGATGGACTGGGTTCCGGCCAGCAGACTGCCGGCCGGGCTGCCGCCCGCTTCGGGCGCCACCTGGTTGAGGCGCATCGCGGGTGACTGCTGCCCGGCCAGGGCGGCAGCCTTGTGCTGCGCCCACTCCGCGTCGAACGACATGTGGTTCCCCCCGACTTGACCCGGAACATGCCAGATCATGCTCATGCTAATACGGGGAAAACGGCACCTCTGCCGTCAGGAGAGCTTCCAGAGCCGGATGGTGGAGTCGCTGCTTCCGCTGGCGAGGGTCTTGCCGTCGTGGCTGAAAGCAACCGACGCGACGCCACTGGTGTGGCCGGTGAGGGTGGCGGTGCTGTTGCCCGATTTGACGTCCCAGAGCCGGACGGTGTTGTCGCTGCTTCCGCTGGCGAGGGTTTTGCCGTCGGGGCTGAAGGCCACCGAATCCACGTCACTGGTGTGGCCGGCGAAGGTGTACCTGCTCCAGCGCTCAATGGCGTCCCAGAGCCGGATGGTGTGGTCGCTGCTTCCGCTGGCGAGCCTCTTGCCGTCGGGACTGAAGGCCACCGACCGCACACCACCGGTGTGGCCCATGAGGGGGGCGGTGCTGGTGTGGGAGGCGAGGTCCCAGAGCTGGAGGGTGGTGTCGCCGCTGCCGCTGGCGAGCGTCTTACCGTCGGGGCTGAACGCCACCGAATGCGTTGCGTTGACAGGGTTGGTGAGGGTGGTGGTGCTCGTACGGGAGGCCATGTCCCACACGCGGACGGCGTTGTCCCAGGCGGCGCTGGCCAGGGACATGCCGTCCGGGCTGAACACCACCGACCGCACGCCACCGGTGTGGCCGGTGAGGGTGGCGGTGCCGGTACGGGAGGCGACGTCCCACAGCCGGACGGTGTGGTCACTGCTCCCGCTGGCGAGGGTTTTGCCGTCGGGGCTGAAGGCCACCGAAACCACGGAATTCGTGTGGCCGGTGAGGGTGGTCAGGGTTGTGCGGGAGGCGATGTCCCACAGGCGGATGGTGTTGTCGCCGTAGCCGCCGGCGAGCCGCTTCCCGTCCGGGCTGAACGCCACCGATTCGACGCGAGAGGTGCCGTCGGCGAGGACGACGCCCGGGCCGCCGGTGTCGTCGGCGAAATGCCGAGCGGTGAGTACCCCTGCCGACCCCACGGCCAGTGCGGCGAGGCCGCCGAGGACGACGGTGCGGCGGCGCGGGCCGTGAGCAGGGGTACGCGGCGGTGCCGGTTCGCGGCTGGGCGACGGCAGCGCGGGCTTGGTGGGCGCGGTGTGCAGGTTGTGGGCGGCCGGGGCCGGGTTCAGGACCGCGCGTAGGCGCTCGGCGGTGGTGGGCGCGTCCGGCCGCCCGGCGGGGTCCTTGGCCAACAGCGAAGCGACCAGTTCCGCGAGCTCGGCCGATGCGTCCGCCCGTACGGTGCGCAGGTCCGCCGGTGTCTCGTCCAGGTGCCGGCGCATCAGTGCCCAGGGCTGAGCGGTGACGGGGAACGGCGGGGCGCCGGTCAGCAGGGCGTGCAGCACGCACCCCAGGGCGTACAGATCGCACCGCGAGTCGACGTGCTCGCCGCGCCACTGCTCCGGGGCCATGTAGGAAGGGGTGCCGAAAGGCCGACCGGTGACCGTCAGCCCGTCGGTGGCGTCCGCGGTACGGGCGATGCCGAAGTCGCAGATCTTCAGCCGTCCGTCGGCCAGCAGGAAGAGGTTGGCGGGCTTGAGATCGCGGTGCACCACCTTCTGGACGTGCGCGGCGGCCAGCGCCTCCGCGGCCTGTAACGCCAGTCCGACCGCCTCGGCCACCGGGAGGCCGCCCGGGGACCGGCTCAGCCGATGGGCGAGGTCCTCCCCCTCCAGCAGCTCCATCACGATGAACAGCCGGTTCTCGTGCTGCCCGATGTCGTGGACGACCGTGATCCCCGGATGCTGGAGCCGCGCCCCGATCGCCGCCTCGCGGCGGAACCGCCGTAGCAGTTCGTCCGTTGCGTCGAACTCCAGCAGCACCTTCACCGCGACCGGCCGGCCGAGCTCGACGTCGTACGCCCGCCACACCTCGCCGATGCCGCCGTGCCCGAGCCGGGCGTCCAGCCGGTACCGCCCGGAGAAGTGCTCTCCCGTACGCATGGTCCCTCCGGTCGTACGTGAACTCCCGTTGTGGCACGGGCCATTGTGTAACACGTGGGTCAGGCGGGCGAGATGCCACGAGGTGGCGGGGAGTTGGTCGCCGGTGCGGGCTCATCGGCACGGCGCGCCGCGGCCCGTTGGGTTGAACGCGTTCAATGAATTGTTAGGGTGGCCGTGCCGGGGGGATCCGACCGCCGTCCGGTGGGTTCGTCGTGCCGTGAACGGGGTGGTAGTCGTGGTTGTTGAAGGAAAACGGATGTCCGCCGTGCGGCGGCGGGTGCTGGTCGGGGTGGGTGTGACGCTGGCGCTCGTCGCGGCCGCAGCGCTGTGGGTACGTCAGTTCGCCCCTGGGCAGGAGCCTTTGACCAAGGCCCTGACGGCGAGGCTGGAAGCGACCGAGCTGTGGTGGGTGAACTGCGCGAAGGCGCTGGACTTCGCGGAGGCCACGATGCCCGAACGCGCCACGGATGCGTTCTGCACGAACGACACGTACCCGACGAGCGCCGGCTACATCGCCAACTTCCGGATGCCGCGCGAAGGTCTGGCCGAGGGGCTCAAGGAGGCTTTCCCCCGACTGCGCGCAGATCTTGAGGAGGACAGGCACGGAGTCCTCTCCAGGGGTGCGGACTGCGACCGGTTGATCGGCTGCTTCGACGGCGAAAGTGCGGGCACCCTGAGGCCGAGCCGGGCCTCGCACGTCACGCTGCGGATCACGTACGAGGACGAGCGCACCGCGGTGGTGAAGATGACCTCTTTCAGGGTCTGACCCCCGGAGAAGGGAGTCAGGCGTGGGTGATGAATCCCGTCCAGGCGCGGGGGGTGAAGGCGAGGTGGGGGAGGCGGGTGTCCTTGGAGTCGCGGACGTGGACCGTGGCGGGGGTGGTGGCCACCTCGACGCAGGAGTCGCCTTCGCTGCCGCTGCTGTAGCTGCTCTTGAACCAGTCGAGCTCGGGATTATCGATCATGTCTCTCCCAGCAGTTCCTTGATGAAGTCCCGCGACTCCCGCGGCGTGAGCGCCTCAGCCCGGATGATGCCATAGCGCAACTCAAGGATTCGGAGTCGCTTCGGGTCGGAGACCGGGCGCCCGTTGAACGCCCCCTCGGAACGCCCCACGGCGGTGCCGTCCTCGAACTTCAGGATCTCGATACCGCCGTCCATGCCGGCGTGGGCCTCGCGGCTGGTCGGCATGACCTGCAGGGACACGTTCCTCATCTGCCCCACCTCCAAAAGCCGTTCGAGCTGATGGCGCCACACCATTGTGCCCCCGATGGGACGGCGCAGTGCCGATGCTTCGTGTACGAAGCTGATGGCCGGTGCGGGTGTCCGGCCGAAGACGGACTGTCGGGCCACGCGTGCGGCCGTGTACCGCTCCACCTCGTCCTGTGAGTACGCGGGCTGCCGCATCTCGAACAGGGCCCGCGCATGGTCCGCCGTCTGCAGCAGCCCATGAACGACGTGCGTGCTGTAGACGCTGATCTCAGCAGCGCGACGTTCCATCTTCGCCAGGTCCCGCACCTTCTTCGGGTAGCGGACCTGCTCCATGTCCGCCTTCATCGCGACGATCTTCCCGCCCGCCCGCAGCACCTCGTCCGCCTTGTCCAGGTACTCGGGGCGGGGGATCCGCTTGCCCGCCTCGACCTTGCGGACCAGGTCCTCCCCGTACCCGACCGCCGTTCCGAAGTCGGCGGCCCGCATGCCCGCCTGCTCCCGCCATGCCTTGAGCTGGCGGCCCAGCGCGGCCAGTACCGCCACTCCCTGTTCGTCCTCAGGGTCGACGTCCCAGCCGGCGTCTTCCGTACCGTCACTGTCCACGCTCATGCGCGCCCACCTCCGACGAGCCGATGTCCTCGGCGCCCCATACCCGTCAGGCCGGTCCGGACAGCCAGGACAGCACCGGACAAGCTCCGGACAAACGCGGGACGCACGGGCGGCTTCCCTTCTCACGGTACGCACGGACGGACACGCTGAGTGACGTGATCACTCAACTCGTCGACTTTCACGTCCAGCTGTCCGCCACCCCGCGTGGTGCTCGACTCGGACGCGTACTCGCTGTCGAACAACTGCGCTCCTGGGGGCTGGCTTTGGAGACACCCGCACAGATCATCGCCGAGCTCGTCACGAACGCCGTGACCCATGGGCGGGTGCCCGGACGGGACTTCCGGCTGACTCTCACCGTCACCCCGGGCGTGCTGCGTGTCGAGGTGACGGACGCCAGGGGTGACCGGATCCCGGAGATCCACGAAGCGGGGCGGGGGCTGGTGCTCGTCGAAGCGCTCGCGGACCGGTGGGGCGTCGAGCGCGGGCCCGGTCCGCGCAAGGTGGTGTGGGCGGAGATCGCGGTGGCCTGAGGGGAACGGCGCATGACGTGCAGGCCGCAGGTGGTGCTGATGACGCCTCGCCCGGGTCGTGGGGGCGCGCGACCCGGTGCGGTCGGACGTCACCGCTTTAAAGCACGGGAGGTAAATCCAACCAACCCAACCCCTCCGGCTCCCCGTAACTCACACGGGTGAACTGTGCCAACTCGGCTGGATTTCGGGCCGGTTGCCGGGCATATGCTCGCCCCACAACATCAGGCATGAGACGGCCCCCGGCGGGACGGCAATCCCGGTCGAGGGCCTGACCAACTAGGAAGATTCACCCTTCCCAATGGCTCTTCAGCACCCTAGCGCGCCCTCGCGCGCCTCGTCCCGTGTTCACGCCGGGACCGCCCGATCCGGTGTCCTCCACGTCAACGTGCGGCACGCCGATCACTACACCGTGGTCGGCAACCACCTCGCCCAGCACCGCTCGCTGTCGCTGGTCGCGATGGGGCTCGCGCTCCACATCCAGTCGCTTCCGGACGGTGCGAAGGTCGGCATCAAGCGGCTCACCGACCGGTTCCCGGAGGGGGAGGTGCGGATCGCGTCCGCCCTGCGGGAGCTGGAGGCGTACGGGTACCTGGAGCGCAGCCGCGTACGGCTGGCCACCGGGCAGGTGGTCACGCGGACGGTGTCGTTCAACCACCCGCGCGCCGGGATGGCGGCACCCGTGCCGCCGCTGCCCCCGGAGCCGCAGCCCGAGCCTGCGCCCAGGCCCGAACCGGAACCGGAGCCCGATCCTGCGCCGCGGCCCGAGCCCCAGCCTGAGCCGGACGCGGAGCCCGAGCTGAAGGCCGAGCCGGAGCCGGAACCCCGGCCGCAGCCGGAAGCGGAGCCGGAACCGGACCCCGCACCCCCACCACCCGCCGCCGGGCCCGCCGGGCAGGACTGGCAGGCCCGGCAGGCGGCCGTCGACCTGCTCGCGCGGCTGCGCACCGACGATCCCCGGCTGTTGCTCTCCGACACGGCGGTGAAGCAGCTCGCGCCCGGCGTCACCGCCTGGCTGGACCGCGGGGCCGAACCGGACGCCGTACGCCACGCCCTGGCCGGAGACCTCCCCGGCGACCTCCGGAGCGCCGCGGCCCTCATCGCCCACCGCCTCAAGGCATGGATCCCGCCCCCGCTCCCGGCCCTCCCGGCAGCCGTGCCGGTCCGCCGCCCCGACCCGCTCCAGAACTGCGACGGCTGCGACCGCGCCTTCCGCGCCCCCGAACCGGGCCGCTGCCGTGACTGCCCACCCGACTACGGAGGATCTGAGTACCAGTACTCAGGACCCGGGCCTGCCGGGCTGCCAGCCTCGGCTGCATGAACAAGATCTACGGGGTGGCGGCCAGCGCGGCCGCCGGTGCGGTCACGGGCTGGATGGCGAGGGCCCTGTGGCTGTGGGCCATGGAGGAGGACCGGCGGAGCTGCGCCGACAGCGGCTCGCTCTGCCTGACCTACTACCCGCTCGTCGGGATCGGTCTCTGGGTGTTCCTGTCCGTGCCGGTACTCCTGCTGGTCCTGCGCGTGCTGAACGTACGGCCGTTGAAGGCGACGGTGCCGGCGGCCTTGGCCCTCCAGTTCTTCATCATCCAGGTTCTCGCCGGCCTCTCCCGGCGCGAGCTCCCCGGATCCACGGCCCTGACCGTCGGAGCCATGGCCGCAGGCCCGGCGCTCGTCGCCCTGTGCACCGATCCCGCGCGGCGCCGGTACGGGATCGGCGGCATCGGCGTGCTGGGGGTGACCGGTCTCGCGCTCACCGCAAACCCGGGCACGTTCTACCTCTAGAGCAGCCGCGGCACGTCGTCGCCCGGGCCCGGCGATCAGCAGCGCCACGAGGGCGGCGAGGTCGGCCGCGCCAGGGGCGTCGTCCGCGTAGCGGGTCGTCTGCAGGGGGCCCACTGCCACCAGCCCGCCATGCCGGACAGGACGGGCGGTACCCACTCCTCGATCAGGGCGCGGACCAGGGGCTCCTCGTCCTCGTCCCAGGTGAACGGGTGCTGCTCGGGGTCGAGTTCGTCCCAGGCCGGCGGCCACGGCGGACCCGGGGGGACCCGGTTCTCGGGAAGGTCGATGCTGTCCCGGCTGTACGTCACCCCCCGACCCTCGCCTCCGCGTGCGGCGCGGGCCAGCGAATTTGCGAGGTGACGGCATGCGGCCGTTGCGTGGAGCGTCCGTGAAAAAGCAGTTCAGGGGGGTGGTCGGGCGGGGTTACGGCTGCGTAGATTACCGGCGGTAACGCTCGTGCCGAACCGAGGAGAGAACGCCGTGGAAGCCGAGCTGAGGCTGGTCAGAACCGTCGAGCCCGTCAAGACAGTCGTCGACGGAGTGGTCCGCGAGGTGCGCGTGCCCGCGCTGGCACCGGTCGCGGAGCACGGCTCGCTCGGGGACATCCCCTTCCAGAACGCCCGGGAGGCCCCCCGCGAGGCGGTGCTCGCGCGCAAGGACCGGGACGGGACCTGGCGGGACGTCACGGCCGCCGAGTTCGCCGCCGAGGTGCTCGCCGTGGCCAAGGGGCTCATCGCCGAGGGACTGCGCGAGGGCGACCGGCTCGCGATCATGGCCCGCACCACCTACGAGTGGACCCTGCTCGACTTCGCCGGATGGGCCGCCGGGCTGGTCACCGTACCCGTCTACCCGACCTCCTCCGCCCTCCAGGCCCGCTGGATCCTCCACGACTCCGGCGCCGTCGCCTGCGCCGTCGAGGACACCGCGCAGGCGCGGATCATCAGCGCCGAGCGGGCCAATCTGCCCTGGCTGACCCACCTGTGGGAGTTCGACACCGGCGCGGTCGCCCGCCTGGTCACGGCCGGGAAGCACCTGCCCGACGCGGTCGTGCACGCGCGCCGGGCCGGCCGTACGCCGGACTCCGTCGCGACCCTGATCTACACGTCGGGCACGACCGGGCAGCCCAAGGGATGCGTCATCACGCACGGCAACTTCTTCGCCGAGGTGGACAACGCGGTGGAGCTGCTGCACCCCGTCTTCAAGTCCGTCAGCAAGGACCCGGCCTCCACCCTCCTCTTCCTGCCGCTGTCCCACGTCTTCGGCCGGATGGTCGCCGTCGGCTGCCTGCGGGCCCGCGTGAAGCTGGGGCACGCGCCCAGCATCAGCACCGAGGACCTCCTCGCCGACCTCGCAGGCTTCCGGCCGACCTTCCTCCTCGCCATCCCGTACGTCCTGGAGAAGGTCTACAACACCGCCCGCGCCACCGCCGAGAAGATGGGCCGGGCGTCGTCCTTCGACCGGGCCGCGCGGATCGCGCAGCGCTGCGGGGAGCTGGTCGAGGGCAAGGCCCCCGGGTTCGTGCTGCGCGCCGCGCGGGCCCTGTACGACCCGCTCGTCTACCGGCGGATCCGGGCGGCGCTCGGCGGCCGCGTCCGCTACGTCCTGAGCGGCGGCTCCCCGCTGGGCACGCGGCTCGCCGCCTTCTACACCGGCGCCGGCATCGAGGTCTTCGAGGGCTACGGGCTGACGGAGACGACCGGCGCGAGCACCGTCACCCCGCCGCAGCGGCCGAGGCTGGGCACGGTCGGCTGGCCGCTGCCGGGCACGGGCGTACGCATCGCGGACGACGGCGAGGTGCTGCTCGGCGGGCGCCACGTCTTCGCCGGCTACTGGAACAGCGGGCAGGCCCTGCCGGCCGGCAGCTGGCTGGCGACGGGCGACATCGGCGAGCTCGACGCCGACGGCTACCTCACCATCACCGGCCGCAAGAAGGACCTGATCATCACCTCCGGCGGCAAGAACGTGGCCCCCGCGCCGCTGGAGGACTGGCTGCGGGCCCACCCGCTGGTCGGGCAGTGCATGGTGGTCGGCGACAACCGGCCGTACGTCACCGCCCTGATCACCCTGGAGCCGGACGGCCTGCTCCACTGGCGCCAGATGCACAAGAAACTGGGCGTGCCGATCTACGAGCTGGTGCGGGACGAGGAACTGCTCGCGGACCTCCAGCGGGCGGTCGACGAGGCCAACCAGCTGGTGTCGCGCGCCGAGTCGATCCGCCGCTTCGCCGTCATTCCGGGCGGCTTCACGGAGGCGCGCGGCCACATGACCCCCTCGATGAAACTCAGGCGGGGTGCGATCGCCCGCGACTACCGGGACCGGATCGACGAGCTGTACCGGGGGCCGCGCGAGCGGTGAATCCCGGACGCGGGGCCCGTGCCCGGCCCCGTCCCGGTCGTCGACGGGCGGGGGCGGGGGAGGGCGTTTAGGGTGGGCTGAGCGGTCCGGGGGGCCACCCGAGGAGCGTGCAGTGCACCGACCCCGAACCCGATCCGGCTCCCCCTCCGGCTCCCGAACCCGATGCCGATCCCGTTCCCGTCGGCGGCCCCGTACCGTCGCCGCCGCCTGTGTGCTGGTCCTGGCCTGCTTCACGGCCGCCCCGACGCCCGCGCCCGCCGACGACCCGCTGGAACGTTTCCACGGGCAGCGCATCCGGTGGGGGGACTGCCCCGAGAAGCGGGTGCCCGCCGGGATGCGCTGCGGGACCGTCCGGGTGCCGCTCGACTACGCCGCCCCCGCCAAGGGAGCGGTCGAGATAGCCCTGGCCCGGATACCGGCCTCGGACCCCGACAAGCGCCTCGGCTCGCTCCTGCTGAACTACGGCGGCCCCGGTGGCCCGGGCATCGCCGGGCTGGCCGCCGACCCCAAGGCCTTCGCCGACCTCGGCGAGCGCTACGACCTCGTCGCCTTCGACCCCCGCGGCGTCGGCCACAGCGAGCCCGTCTCCTGCGGCGGCTCCCAGCAGGTCTCCGACGAGGCCCAGGCCGACGCCGCCGCGCAGCTGGCCGCCCTGCGCGCCGTGGTGCGGCGCTGCGAGCTCGCCTCCGGCCCGGTCCTCCCGCACATCGGGACCGTCAACGTCTCCCGCGACATGGACGTGCTGCGCCAGGTGCTGGGCGACCGCAAGCTCAACTACTTCGGCTTCTCCTACGGGACCCGGCTCGGCGCCGTGTACGCCGCGCAGTTCCCCGGGAACACCGGCCGGATGGTCCTCGACGGCGTCGACACCCTCGTCGAACCGCTGGCGGAGCAGGCGCTCGTCACGGCGCGCGGCCAGCAGCGGGCCCTGGACCGCTTCCTGTCCTGGTGCGCCGGCCGGGAGGGCTGCGTCTACGGGAGCAACACGCGCTCCGCCAAGGAGAAGGTCAACGCGCTGGTGGCGCGGCTCGACAAGGAGCCGCTCGTCGGCCAGGACGGCTCGTACGTGACCGGACAGGACGCCGTCCGCTCCATCGCCGCCGCCCTGTACTCACGGCAGACGTGGCCCCAGCTCGCCGACGCGCTCGCGACGGCCGAGCACGACCGCGATCCGGTGGGGCTGCTCCAGCTCGGCGGGCCGACGGACCCCTCCGAACCGCACGATGCCGAGGAGCAGAGGGCCGACGGGCCCGGGGCGGTGCCCGGGGACAATGCCGAGGCCGCCCTCACTGCCGTGACCTGCGCGGACGACCCGGACCGGTCGAACGACAAGGCCAGCCCGGCCTCCATCGCGAGGGAACTGGCCGAACTGAAGGACGAGTTCCTCAAGGCCTCCACGGTCTTCGGACCGCGCCAGCTGATGACGGTGCTCGCCTGCTACGGGCGCCCCGCCGGCACCGACTTCATCCGCAAGATCGACCGCCCGGGCGCGCCGCGGATCTTGCTGGTCGGCACCCGAGGGGACCCGGCGACGCCGTACGAGTGGACGGAGGAGACGGCGAAGCGCCTGGGCTCGGCGGTCGTCGTGGACTACAAGGGCGACGGGCACACCGGCTACGCGGTCTCCTCCTGCGTACGGGAGTACGCGCACCGCTTCCTGCTCGACGGGCGGCTGCCGACCGGGACGCGGTCCTGCCCCGCCGTGGAGTCGGAGTGAGCGGTCAGCCCCGGCGTGGGTGCCGTATCAGGCGGCGTGTGCCCTGAGGCTGCCCTGCGGCGTCTGCTCCGCGTGCTCGGGCCCGCCGTGGTCGGGCCTCATGGGGATGAGCGTGCCGGTGGAGGGGGGCATCGGGGAGGCGCCGACGGCGCTGGGGGCCAGCCGTATGGCTCCCACCGCAATGGCGGCCTTGAGGAGGGCGAGGCGGTGGATGCTGGTCATGGGGTTCTCCTTCGCGCTGTGGGGAGCGGGGCCCGGTCTGCCGGGACGTGCAGGCCGGGCCCCGTGCCTCCATTGGGCCCCGGCAGCAGCCACCGCGTCACGCCACTGGATCTCGGGGCTTGACAGCGGGCCGAGGCGGCGCCGTCCGCCAGGCCCGTGAGGTCCGTCCGTCAGGTCCCGAGGAGCCTGATCAGCTGGGTGACCAGCACCGTGTGCGCAAGGCCATGGGGTTACCGGCCAAGGGGGCGGCCGACGGGGCTCGCCGGTCCCGTCCCTGATGCCGCCCAGCGGACGTCCCGCCCCCCCAAGCCCCCGCCCCACCGCACGACCCGACCATCGCGGGCACAGGATGTCGGGTGCGGGAGGGGTGCTCCTTCCTAGCGTGAGACGTGAAACGGAAGGAGGTCCGGGGTGCTGGAAGGGCTCAACCAGGCCATGGACCACGTCGAGGCGCGCCTCGACGGGGCGATCGACATTGCCGAGCTGGCTCGGATCGCGATGACGTCGGAGTACCACTTCCGGCGGCTGTTCTCGGCGCTCGCCGGGATGCCGCTGTCTGAGTACATCCGGCGCAGGCGGCTGACCGTCGCGGGCGCCGAGGTACTCGCCGGCGAGCGGACCCTGCTCGACATCGCCGTGCGCTACGGCTACGGGTCGGGCGAGTCCTTCGCCCGCGCGTTCCGTGCCATGCACGGCGTCGGGCCGGGTGAAACCCGGCAGACCGGCGCGGCCCTGCAGTCACAACCCCGGATGTCCTTCCGACTCGTCGTCGAAGGGAGCAGCAGCATGCAGTACAAGGTCGTGGAGAAGGACGCGTTCAAGGTGGTGGGCAAGAAGGCCCGCGTCCCCCTCGTCCACGAGGGGATGAACCCGGCCATCGCCGCGTTCATCCGGGGCATCGGGCCGGACACGGTGCGGCGGATCGCCGACCTGTCCGACCAGGACCCGGAAGGGATCGTCTCGGTCAGTGACGACCTCGACCCCAGCCGGGCCGAAGGGACCGAACTGGACTACTACCACGCCGTGGTGACGGGCGCGGCCGACGTACCGCAGGACCTGGACGTGCTCCACGTTCCGGCGGGCACGTGGGCCGTCTTCGAGAACTCCGGCCCCTTCCCGCAGGCGCTCCAGTACCTGTGGCGGGACGTGTTCACGCAGTGGTTCCCGTCCAACCCCTACGAGAGCCGCCCGGGCCCCGAGATCCTCCGGGTCCGGCCGGACGAGTCCGGCGAGGCCGAGACCGCCCTGTGGATCCCGGTCGCCCGGTCGGCTACGCCGACGCGCGGCTGAACCGTACGAAGTCGGCCCACGCTCCAGGGTTGACCGCCAGCTCCGGCCCGGCGGTCACCTTGGAGTCCCGGACGTGGACGGCGGAGGGGCAGGCCGCGACCTCGACGCAGTTGCCGCCTTCGCCGCTGCTGTAGCTCGACTTCTGCCAGGCGAGCGCGACTTCGACGCAGTCGCCGCCTTCGCCACCGCTGTAACTGCTTTTGAACCAGGCCAGTTCGGTGCTCTTCATCGCTCTCCCAGCTTCTTCTCGATCAAGGCCAGGGACTCGTCGGGCGAGAGCGCCTGTGCCCGGATGATCCCATAGCGCTCCGCGTAGATGCGGACTTCTTCGGGGTCAGTGATCAAGCGCGCATGGTTGTAGGTCTCCGTGTAAGCGACCTGTTGCCGGCCCTTCGGGTGCAGGAGGTTGAACGAGCCTTCCATCGCCGGATGTTCGGTACGGCTCGTCGGCATCACCTGGAGGTGCACCGTCCGAAGGCTGCCGATCCGAAGGATCCTCCGCAACTGCTCGCGGTGTACATCCGGGCCCCCGATCGGGCGGTTGAGGATGGCCTCCTCCAGGACGAAACTGAAGGTGGGGGCAGGCCACTTGTCGAAAATCACCTGACGGGACAGCCGGTCGGCCACTCGCTTCTCGACGGTCGCCTCGTCGAGTACCGGCCGCCGGTGCGAGAAGACCGAGCGGGCGTGCGCCTCCGTTTGGAGCAGACCGTGCACTGCCTGAACGCTGTACACGTGGAGGGCCAGAGCCTCGGCTTCGGCCTGGGCGTAATCCCGGAACCAATCCGGATGCCTGGTCCGCGCCCGCTTCAGCGCCTCCCTGACCTCCGGGACCACCGCCTTCAGGACGCCCCGTGCGCCCAGGACGACATCCGCCCGTTCCAGCAGGTCCGGCTGCGGGGTGCGGACACCCCGTTCGATCGCGCCGATCAGGTCCTCGCCGACGTGCAGGAGCGCGGCCAGTTCCTTCTGGTGGAGGTCGGCTGCCTCCCGTAATGCCTTGATCTGTTTGCCCAGGGCACGGAACAGGTGTGCCGTGCCGTCCGCCTCCACCGGGCGCTCGGGGCGTTCTTCGCGGTCTGACAGGTCGTTCATCGGGTGGTCCGCCCTCATCCGTACGGGCCGTACACGAACAGGCCGCATCCCTACGGATCACGCTCGTAGCGCCGCCGCCTCTGGAAAGCGTACGGCTCCGCCGCCACGCTCGGTGAGGTGACGACCGAAATCAGTGACATGGCACAGGCCTTCCAGCAGCGGTTCAGTGCGACGCGCCGCGGGGCCACCCTCGCCCGGCGGCTCGCGCAGGTGCAGCTGGCCTTCTGGGGGGTGCCGTACGGCTGCCCGCTCTCCGACGACGTCGGGCTCGTCGTCGCCGAGCTCGCCGCCAACGCCGTGCTCCACGGGCAGGTGGCCGGGCGGGACTTCGAGCTGCGGCTGGACTACGACGGGCGGGGGAGCGTACGGGTGGCGGTCAGCGACACCCGTGGCGACAACGCGCCGCCGCCGGTGCCTGGGGCCGTCGATCCGTGGTCGGCGGAGGGCGGGCGGGGGCTGCTCGTGGTGGCGGCCGTGGCCGAGGAATGGGGGGTCACGGCGCGGGAGCCCGGGAAGACGGTGTGGGCGGAGGTCGGCGGGCGGGGGCGCGCCCGTGACGACAGGTCCTAGCCCTCCGGGAACTCCGTGAGGCGGTTCACCTCGGCCACGTGGCGGCTGAGGCGGTTGTCCGTGGAGCCCGAGGTGTAGAGGACCGTGCCGACGACGGCGAAGGGGAGGGAGAGCAGGAGGACGGCGAGGAGGTCGGCCCAGTCGCGCTCGACGGCGCAGATGGTGCCTTCCGCGTCGGCGTACGACCCTCTCGTGCCCTCGTAGAAGACCCGCGAGGCGCACTCCCGGTCGCCGCGGCCGTGCTCCACGGTGTACGGGAGCAGCAGCTGGCAGGCGAGCCAGAGCCAGATCCCCGAGGCGACGGCGATCAGGCCGAAGCCCCAGGTCTGCTTGCGGCTCGCCCGCGCGCGGAAGGCGGTGTCGTACACGAGTGCTCTCATCCGGCCGAAACTAGCGGCTGTTGAACCGCTACGGGCTGCCCGTGCGGCGATGTTCACCGTCTGCGGGCAGCAACTCCACGATCGGCTCCCCCGGGTCGGGCACCCCGGGCCCTGTCGGAGCAGGTTGGTGCGACCGGCTCCGTTCGCAGAAGTCGTCGCCCCGTCGGTGCCCAGTGGCCCGGGTCGGCGGCCGTGCCGCCCCGGCCTTGGGCGGATGCCGAGGCCGTCGCCGCCGAACACTTCGCGTGCGCACCCGACAACATCACCCAGGGCTGGGACGAGGCCCTCCGCGCCTACGCGAGCGAACCCGTCAGGGTACGGTGAGGCGGCGGAAAAAGGGGTCATGTGGGCATTTCGGGCGGGGACTTGGGTCCCTCTGTCCGCTCGGTCGTGAGAGACCGGTGAAGCCGAGACGAATGGTGCGTCACAACTGCACGGGGGACGGCGAGTCTCTTTCGAATACCTGATAGACAGTGAATATTCACGGCTCGACCAGCCGTGCCGCTGAGGGCTCCTGGGGGGATCGCCGTACTGTGAAGCCGCTTCACCGTCACCTCGTCAACACCTCGCGCAAGGTCCTGTGCACGGCCGCTCTCGCGGCCAGCCTGACCACCGCCGCGGTCGTGACCAACCCGTCGACCGCCGACGCGGGGGAGTCCGAGCCGACCCCGGACAGCCCGCAGGCCGCCGACCGCGGTGATGCACGGCTGGACCTGCCCGGGGACGTCGCCGATCCGCAGGTTCCCGCGGCGGCCGGGACCGCCACGGAGGGGGCCAGCGGGATACCCGCGACCGCCCTCGACGCCTACAAGCGTGCCGAGCTGTCGGTGGCCGCCGCGCTACCCGGCTGCAAGCTGCCCTGGCAGCTGCTCGCCGGCATCGGCCGGGTCGAGTCGGTGCACGCCTCGGGCTACGGGCTGAAGACCGACGGCTACACCGAGAAGCCGATCCGCGGCCCCCGTCTCGACGGCAACGGCTTCGCGGAGATCCGCGACACCGACAAGGGCGAGTGGGACGCGGACGCCGAGTTCGACCGGGCCGTCGGCCCGCTGCAGTTCATCCCCTCCACCTGGAAGACCTGGGGCGCCGACGGCAACGGCGACGCCAAGCGCGACCCGAACAACATCTACGACGCGGCGCTGGGCGCGGGCCTCTACCTGTGCGCGGGCGACCGGGACCTCTCGGACCCGGCCAAGCTCGACTCGGCGATCCTCAGCTACAACAACTCCCGCGAGTACGTGAACACCGTGCTCGGCTACATGCGGCAGTACCAGGACGGCGGCGCCGCCGAGGTGCCGAACCCGCCGGTGGGCAACTACCCGACGCAGCCGCCGGGCACCCGGCCCACCCCGCAGCCGCAGCAGCAGAAGCCGGCCCCGAAGCCCACGCCGACGCCGACTCCGACCCCCACGCCGACTCCGACCCCGACGCCCACCCCGACGCCGACTCCGGCTGCGCACCTGACGGAGCTGTCGGTGCTCGGCGGCCCCGGTCTCACGGCCGAGGCCGGGGCGGCGTTCGCCGAGGCCCCGCGGGTCAAGGCGGTCCTCAGCGACGGCAAGCCCGCCGTCGGGCAGGAGGTCGTCTTCGCGGTCGAGAGCGACACGACCGGCGGCACCGGCTTCCCGCAGGCTCCGGCGAACTCGCTGGTGGTCAAGACGGACGCCCAGGGCATCGCGGCCGCGCCCGGCCTCAAGGCGGGCGCCAAGGAAGGCACCTTCTCCCTGCGGGTCTCGGCCTACGACAAGACGGGTCGGCTCACGGTGACCTTCACCGGCAAGGTGACGCCGAAGCCGTCCGCCGACCGTCTGGCCCGCCCTGAGGGTTCCAAGCCCCTGGAGGCGGTCGCCGGTTCGAGCGTCAAGGGCGTCGAGGTCTTCGCCACGGCCGGCGGCAAGGCCGTGGAGGGTACGGAGACCCGCGCCGACCTGGTGGTGAAGGACGCGGACGGCAAGTGGGTCCCGGTGGACCCGGCGACCGCGAAGGGCCCGTACTTCAAGGACGCGGCCGGCAAGAAGACCTTCAGCCTGCCGCTCCTCGTGGCGGGCGCCGACGGCAAGATCGTCCTGCCGGAGCTCTTCACCGACGCCGACCTCCCCGCGGGGACGTACTCCCTGCGGCTGATCACTCCGCAGAACGTGACCCTGGTCCTGGACATCAAGATCACGGTCCCGGCTGCGACGCCGGCTCCTACTCCGGCCGGGCCCGTCAAGCCCGCCTGACGCCAACGACCTGGGGCCCGCACCGTGCGCACACGGTGCGGGCCCCAGGTCGTACCCCGCCAGACCCACCACCCGTCCAGAAACGGGAAAGGGCAGGAGGCAAAAAGGCAGGAGCCCTGCCGCTCTGCTCGCGCAGAGGTGACAGGGCTCCTTGGGTACTGCTCTTCCAACCCGCGATTAGGTTGGCCCAGGCGACTAGGCCGGGGTGACGTTCTCCGCCTGCGGGCCCTTCGGACCCTGCGTGACGTCGAAGTTCACCTGCTGGTTCTCCTCCAGGGAGCGGAAGCCAGAGGCGTTGATCGCGGAGTAGTGGACGAAGACATCCGGGCCGCCGCCGTCCTGGGCGATGAAGCCGAAGCCCTTTTCAGCGTTGAACCACTTCACGGTTCCGGTAGCCATGAGCCCTCCTATGGGCCAAAGGGTCGCCCTGCTCCAGAACCTGCTAAGAAGTCTGAAAACTACAAAAGCCTGCGGGTCACATTCTCCGCAGGCCTCGTACTGCAAGGGAAACCAAACTGCAACTTGCGGCGAGCCTAGCACGCACCCTGCGGCCGAGACCAGAGGGAAAGATCACGTCACCCGGACGTTTGAGACCCGTCGGAAGGCTGACGCAGATACGGGGGCTAGTCTCGCGATGTGGACGTCTATCGCAGCCGGCCCCGCGTCGGCCACATCCAGTTCCTGAACTGCTTGCCCCTCTACTGGGGGCTGGCCCGAACCGGCACTCTGCTGGACCTGGAGCTGACCAAGGACACCCCCGAGAAGCTCAGTGAGCGCCTGGTCCAGGGCGAGCTCGACATCGCCCCGATCACCCTCGTGGAGTTCCTCCGCAACGCCGACCAGCTCGTCGCATTCCCCGACCTCGCGGTCGGCTGCGACGGTCCCGTGATGTCCTGCGTGATCGTCTCGCAGGTGCCGCTGGAGCAGCTCGACGGTGCCCGCGTCGCCCTCGGCTCCACTTCTCGCACATCCGTACGCCTCGCCCAGCTGCTGCTGGCGGAGCAGTTCGGGGTCCGGCCCGACTACTACACCTGCCCGCCTGACCTGGGGCTCATGATGCAGGAGGCGGACGCGGCCGTACTGATCGGCGACGCCGCGCTGCGCGCTTCCCTCCACGACGCCCCCCGGCTCGGCCTGGCCGTGCACGACCTGGGCCAGATGTGGAAGGAGTGGACCGGGCTGCCGTTCGTCTTCGCCGTCTGGGCCGCCCGCAAGGACTACCTGGCCCGCGAGCCCGTCGTCGTGCAGAAGGTCCACGAGGCCTTCCTCGCCTCCCGGGACGTGTCCCTGGAGGAGGTCACCAAGGTCGCCGAGCAGGCGGCCCGCTGGGAGGCCTTCGACGCCGAGCTGCTGGAGCGGTACTTCACGACGCTCGACTTCCGTTTCGGGCCGGAACAGCTGGCCGGCGTGAGGGAATTCGCACGCCGTACGGGACCGACGACCGGCTATCCCGCGGATGTCTCCGTGCAGCTCCTGGAAGCGGCGGTCCCGGAACCGGTCATGGAGCCGGTCCTGGAGTCCTGACCGATTTACCCGCGGTTTCCGGTGGCTTTCATTCCTTTCCCGCTTTCCGCGCGCCCGGCAGTGGAATGCGGAAAGGAATGCAATGCCCGCCACCGGCGCCGCCGCGCGGGCGCTACGGGGTGTCCGCCAGCAGGCTCAGGCCGACGAGCAGCCCGAACGCGGCGGCGAAGGCCAGCAGCGTGACCAGGAGCATCACCCAGCCCCCGAGGACGCCCGCCAGGGCCATGCCCTTTCCGTCCCCCGACAGCCGTCGGGCCCGGAAGCGGCCCACATGCCCGGCCGGGATCGCGATCAGCGCGCACAGGAGGGCCAGGCCGATGGTGATCGGCGGATTGAGCCAGCCGATGGGCGTGGCGAAGTTCGCCATCGCGGCGAAGCTCCCCAGGGCGAAGAACGCGCTGATCTTGGCCGCCCGGTTCCTGCCGGGCAGGACCGCCTCGCTCATGTTCCGTTCCCCCTTCGCGGACGTACGACGCCGGACACCGTAACGCCCTAAGGTGCTGTCAAGGATCTTCCTGGGGGATGGGGGAAACGATGCAGCCGCTCGAAGCGGGCGAACCACGGACCATCGGCGCGTACCGGCTACTCGGCCGGCTCGGCGCGGGTGGCATGGGCCGGGTCTATCTGGGCCGCAGCGCGGGCGGCCGGACCGTGGCCGTCAAGATCGTGCACCCGCACTTCGCCGCCGACGAGGAGTTCCGGGCCCGGTTCCGCCGCGAGGTCGAGGCCGCCCGGCGGGTCGGCGGCGAATGGACCGCGCCCGTGCTCGACGCGGATCCGGAGGCCCCGGTGCCGTGGGTGGCCACGGGGTACGTGGCGGGCCCGTCCCTGGACCGGGCGCTGGCCGCGCACGGGCCGCTGCCCGAGGCCTCGGTACGGGCGATCGGCGCGGGGCTGGCCCGGGCCCTGGTGGCGGTGCACGGGCTGGGCCTCGTACACCGCGACGTGAAGCCGTCGAACGTGATGCTGACCCTCGACGGGCCCAGGCTGATCGACTTCGGGATCGCCCGGGCCACGGACGGCACGGCCTCGCTGACCTCCACCGGGGTCTCCGTCGGCTCGCCGGGCTACATGTCGCCCGAGCAGATCCTCGGCAAGGGGGTCACCGGGGCGGCCGACGTGTTCTCGCTGGGGGCGGTACTGGCCTTCGCGGCGACCGGGTGCCCGCCCTTCACCGGGGACAACTCGGCGACCCTCCTCTACAAGGTCGTCCACGAACCGCCCGAGCTCGGCGCGGTCCCGGCCGGGCCGCTGCGCGACCTGATCGAGGCCTGCCTGGCGAAGGCCCCCGCCGACCGCCCGGACCCGGCGGCCGTCGCGGCGGCCCTCGCCCCCGCCCTGGGCGCCCCGGGCTGGCTGCCCGCACCCCTGGTCGAGGAGGCCAGCCGGGCCGCGGTGGCCCTGCTCGACCTCGACGCCGGCCCCGCCGAAGCCGGGTTCGGGCCCCCGCCCGCCGCCGAGGCCCCGTCCGGGCCGGTGCCGTTCACGACCCCGTCGTACGGGGGCCAGGCCGCCGGGGCTTCGTACGGTCCTCCGGGCACGGGCGGCGGCCCGTACGCCCCCTACGCCCCCTACGCCCCTGCGGGCCCGTACGGCACGCCCGGCGGGACCGCCGGAGGTGTGCCGCAGCCGCGGACCGCGCCGGACGCCGGGCGGCAGGTCAGCGTCACCACGGCCGGGCGCCGCTTCAGCTGCACGCTCGTGCTGGCCGCCGCCGCGGTGCTGACCGGGCTCGTGGGCGGGCTGTACGGGATGGGGCTGCTGCCCGGGCAGGGGCAGGGAAAGGAGCGGGATCTGGCCGACGGCCACACCACCGCGTCGCCGCCCGCCGGGTCCCGGCCCACGGGGACGGCCACGGAGGTGCCCCCCGCCGCGACGCCGAGCGCGAGCGGGACCCGTACCGACGTCCCCAAGGAGCTCATCGGGACCTGGAAGGGCACCGTCACCACCAGCGCGCGTCTGACGACCGAGTTCGAGATCACCATCAAGGCCGGCAAGGTCGGTGAGGTCGTCGCCCGTGACAAGTCGATCATCCCCGTCCTCGGCACCGACTGCAGCGGCGACTGGAGGTTCGCCTCGGCGACCGACCGCTCCCTCGTCCTGGACACCTCCGCCGGACCCAACCCGGCGCCCGGCATCTGCTCCAACGGCTCCGCCAATGAGCGCTTCACCCTCAACGCCAACGGGACACTGCACTACAAGTCGGGCGACGGCCCGGCCGGAAACCCCGAGGGCGACCTGACCCGCAGCCCCTGATCGCCGCCGACGGCCCCTGGCGTAGGCTGGATCGGTCCGGACCTCTTGACACACCGCCGAAAGGTGACGCACCGGTGACCGACCAGGCCGCTCTCCAGTCTGTCCTCGACCGCGCCGCCGCAGGGGGCCGGATCACCAAGGAAGAGGCGCTCGACCTCTACCGCTTCGCGCCGCTGCACGCGCTCGGCCAGGCCGCCGACGCGGTGCGCCGCCGCCGTTACGCGGGCACCGAGCACATCGCCACGTACATCATCGAGCGGAACATCAACTACACGAACGTGTGCGTCACGGCGTGCAAGTTCTGTGCCTTCTACGCGGCCCCCAAGGACACGAAGAAGGGCTGGTCCCGCGACCTCGACGACATCCTGCGCCGGTGCGCGGAGACCGTGGAGCTCGGCGGCACGCAGATCATGTTCCAGGGCGGCCACCACCCGGACTACGGCGTCGAGTACTACGAGCACCACTTCTCCGCCATCAAGAAGGCCTTCCCGCAGCTGGTCATCCACTCCCTCGGCGCGTCCGAGGTCGAGCACATGGCCCGGATCTCGGGCGTCTCGGCGGAGGAGGCCATCAAGCGCATCCACGCCGCCGGTCTCGACTCCTTCGCCGGCGCCGGCGCCGAACTGCTGCCGGAGCGCCCGCGCAAGGCGATCGCCCCGCTCAAGGAGTCCGGCGAGCGCTGGCTGGAGATCATGGAGATCGCCCACGAGCTGGGCGTGGAGTCCACCTCCACGATGCTGATGGGCACCGGCGAGACCAACGCCGAGCGCATCGAGCACATCGCGATGATCCGGGACACGCAGGACCGTACGGGCGGCTTCCGCGCCTTCATCCCGTACACGTACCAGCCCGAGAACAACCACCTCAAGGGCCGCACCCAGGCGACGATCTTCGAGTACCTGCGCATGATCGCCATCGCGCGCCTCTTCCTCGACAACATCGCCCACATCCAGGGCTCCTGGCTGACCGTCGGCAAGGAGGCGGGCCAGCTCTCGCTGCACTACGGCGCGGACGACCTCGGCTCGATCATGCTGGAGGAGAACGTCGTCTCCTCGGCCGGTGCCAAGCACCGCTCCAACCGCCAGGAGATCATCGACCTGATCCGCAAGGCGGGCCGCACGCCGGCGCAGCGCGCGACGACGTACGAGCACCTCCTGGTGCACGACGACCCGGCGAACGATCCGGCCGACGACCGCGTCGTGTCGCACATCTCCTCCACCGCCATCGAGGGCGGTACCGCGCACCCCGAGCTGAAGCTCATCTCCACGAACTGATGCGCACGCTGCACACCGCCGAACTCCTCGTCCCGGGGCCGGGAGCCGCGCCGCTGCGCGACGGCGCGGTCCTGGTGGAGGGGGACCGGATCGAGGCGCTCGGCCCCTTCGCGGAGCTCGCCGCGCGGAACCCGCACGCGCGGGTCCGGCGCTGGCCCGGGGTGCTCACCCCGGGACTGCTGGTGCGCGGGGCGGACACGTTGCTGGAGCGGACGTACTACCCGGACGACCCGTACGAGACCGCCGAGCTCGGCTCCGAGCCGATCAGCGGGCCGGACGCGCTGGACGCCCTGAAGCTGACCGAGGCGCGCTGGGGCAACAGCGCCCGGCGCGGTACCCAGAAGCTGCTGGCCCGCGGGGTGGTGGCGGTCACCGGCCGCTTCGCGATCCCCGCGGTGCGCACGGCGGTGGTCCGCTCGGGGCTCACCGTCCTGCCGCCGGCGCCCTACGAAGGGCTGCCCGCCCTGGACCCCTTCGCCGGGCGGGAGAGCGCGGCGGACGCCTTCCACGGGGTCCTGGAGCCGGGCGCCCCGGCCCGCTTCGCGGTCTTCGCGGTGGCGGACGAGGCCGAACTGCGCTCCCGCGGCGCGACCACCTGCGTGGCCACGGTCATCGGAGGCCGCCTGCTCCACCGCCGCCGCTGATCCGTGTGTCCTGGTCCTGCCGGGCGAGGGCGGCGAGCACGCAGGCCTGCAGGCGGCTGATGCCGCCCAGTTTCGTGCGTATGTTGCCCACGTGGAACTTGACCGTGCTGACCGACAGTTGGAGCTCGGCGGCGAGCTCCGCGTTGGAGGCGCCGGTGGCCAGGCACAGGAACACGGCGGACTCCTGCTCCGTCAGCTGGGCGTGCGGCGGTCCGGCGGCGTCGTACGAGGGAAACCACGCGGGGACGTTGAAGCTGACGACGCGCACGGTTACCACTCCTCGCCCCCGGCCGGCCCATCCGATGGCCGGCTCTCCCTTTTGTTAAGGGACGTGCGGGCCGGACAGATAAGTTCCGTTCGCGTCGAACGGCCATGCGTTGGACTTGCATCCGAGCAGGCCCTTGATCTGCTGCATCATGGCGGGGGCCTGCTTGCCCGGGCCCGGGCAGGTCTCGTGCTCGTGGCCGAGTTCGTGCCCGACCTCGTGGTTGACGATCAGCGCCCGGTACTCCTCGACGGGGCCGCTGAACTGCGGTGATCCCTCATGCCAGCGCTTGAGGTTGACCACGACGGTGTGCCCGGCCCGGCAGTTGGTCTCGCCGATCAGCTCGGGGGTCACCACCTCGCACAGGCGGTCGGTGGTCGTGGGCGTCGCGATCTTCACGGTGAAGTCCACCGGCTCGCCCGGTCCGGCGAGCCGGAAGCCGTACGCCGGATCCTTGGTCCAGCCGCGCGGGTCCGCGAGGATCGCCTCGACGGAACGGGCGGCGGAGTCCGGGTCGACCCCGCTGCCCTCCTCGACCTCGATCCGCCAGCGGAGGGCGGGCCCCTTGCCGTGGGCCTTGCCGGAGGCGCCGGAGGCCTGGAAGGTGCCCGGCCCGGAGGCGGGCACCGACGTGGAGGGCGCCGCGGGACTGGGGGAGGCGGGTGTGGGCGAGGCCGGGGCCTGATGCGAGGGGGAGCCGGACCGTGTCGCCGGGTCGGGCGAGCGTCTGCCGCCCTGCGCGGCCGCGTCCGAGCCCTCGGCGGATTCCCCGTCCTGCTGGTCGGGCCGGGCAGCCACCGGCCGGCCGTCCGCCGACGTACCCGCATCGTCGCCCGGTGCCAACGCGTACGCGGTCGCCGAGACCGCGACGAGGGCCGCCGAACCGAGGATGATCGTACGCCGCAGCCGCTTGCGCCGCTCGGCCCGGCGCTGCGCGCGCGGGCTGAGGCGGGAGCGACCGGTGGAATGGCCTGCCGGCATCGTGAAGCCCTTTGCTCGTGGCGGCCGACACGGATCCGGCCGCTGGTCAGGGCCATGATCCAATGGGTGGCCGTCACCTGGCCGCACCACCCCCAGTCAACGGTCCCAGGGGCCCCGGGCGTAACTGTCCTTCGGGCCAGTTGTCCGGTTCCATCCGGTCGTGGGGCGTGTCTCCCCGGTCGGGCACGGCCTGAGAGGATGGGCCCGTACCCGCCGATCCGCACACACCGAGGGGCGAACACCAGTGACAAGGGCTTCCCTGGACAAGCAGCCGCACGAAGTCGCCTCCATGTTCGACGGGGTCGCGGCGAACTACGACCTCACCAACGACGTCCTCTCGCTCGGCCAGGCCCGGCTCTGGCGCAAGGAGGTCGCCAAGGCGGTCGGCGCGCGCCCCGGGCACAAGGTCCTCGACCTGGCCGCCGGGACCGCCACCTCCTCGCTGCCGTTCGCCGCGACCGGCGCGTACGTGGTCCCCTGCGACTTCTCGCTGGGCATGCTGCGGGAGGGCAAGAAGAAGCACTCCTGGCTGCCGCTGACCGCCGGGGACGCGACGAAGCTGCCCTTCAAGGACGGCGTCTTCGACACCGTGACGATCTCCTTCGGGCTGCGCAACGTCCAGGACACCGACACGGCGCTGCGCGAGCTGTACCGGGTGACCAAGCCCGGCGGCCAGGTCGTCATCTGCGAGTTCTCGCAGCCCACATGGGCGCCCTTCCGCACGGTCTACACCGAGTACCTGATGCGGGCCCTGCCGCCGGTCGCCCGCGCGGTCTCGTCCAACCCCGACGCGTACGTGTACCTCGCCGAGTCCATCCGCGAGTGGCCCGACCAGCCCGCGCTGGCGGGGCTGCTGCAGAAGGCCGGCTGGTCCAAGGTGGCCTGGCGCAACCTCAGCGGCGGCATCGTGGCGCTGCACCGGGGCATCAAGGGCTGATCTGTGGACGCTGCGCCCATGAACTACGCCGGGCTGCTGGAGCAGATCGCGGCCGACATCGCCCCGCTGGTGGGCAGCGGCACCCCCGCCGAGTACATCCCGGCGCTCGCGTCCGTGGATCCCGGGCAGTTCGGGATGGCGATCGCCGACCTCGACGGCAACGTCTTCGGGGTCGGTGACTGGCAGGTCCCCTTCTCCGTCCAGTCCATCACCAAGGTCTTCGCGCTCGCCCTGGCGCTGGCCGAGGGCGGCGACGCGCTGTGGGAGCGGGTCGGGCGGGAGCCCTCCGGCAACCCGTTCAACTCGCTCGTGCAGCTGGAGTACGAGAACGGCATCCCGCGCAATCCGTTCATCAACGCGGGTGCGCTGGTGGTCACGGACCGGCTCCAGACGCTGACGGGTGACGCGAGCAGCGAACTGCTCGGCTTCCTGCGGGCGGAGAGCGGCAATCCGGACATAGGGTTCGACGCCGAGGTCGCGGCCTCCGAGCAGGAGCACGGTGACCGCAACGCGGCCGTCGCCCACTTCATGGCCTCGTACGGGAACATCGACAACCCGGTGCCGGCGCTGCTGGAGCACTACTTCTGGCAGTGCTCGATCGAGATGACCTGCGCGGACCTTGCCCGCGCCGGGCGCTTCCTCGCGCGGCACGGGCTGCGCGCGGACGGGTCGCGGCTGCTGACGCGCAGCGAGGCGAAGCAGATCAACGCGGTGATGCTGACCTGCGGGACGTACGACGCGGCGGGCGAGTTCGCGTACCGGGTGGGCCTGCCGGGCAAGAGCGGCGTCGGCGGCGGCATCGTGGCGGTCGTCCCGGGCCTGTGCGTGCTGGCGGTCTGGAGCCCGGGCCTGGACGCCCACGGCAACTCGGTGGCGGGCGTGGCGGCCCTGGACCGTTTCACGACCCTGACGGGCCTGTCGGTGTTCTAACGGGCTCTGCTGCGCCGGTGCCGGTGCCGGTGCCGGTGCCGGGGTGGGGTGCCGGCCGGGACTGCATGATTTATGGCGCCCTGGGCCGTGCTTCGGCCCTTGCTGGCCTGGCACGCGCCACACATCACGTTTTACGTCCCGGCCGGCACCCCACCCCGTCCCCGTCCCCGGCCAACCCGTCGGGCCCGCTTCAACACGGCGTCGTCCAGCGCCCGTCGGCTACTCGCCCTGGAGGGAGATCTCGTAGCGGCGGCCGTAGCGGGTGCCGCTCGGGAGGAGGAAGCGGTCCGCCAGGGTCATGCCCAGCCGTTCGGCCACGGCTATCGAGCGGACGTTCTCGTCGTTGATCATCGCCACGACGTGGGGGAGACCGGCCTCCCGGACCCGGTCGAGCGTGGCGAGCGCGGCGGCGTACGCGTACCCCTGCCCCCAGAACCGGCGGCCCAGCCGCCAGCCGATCTCGATCTCGCCGACCGGCCCCCACACCCTCTCCTCGGGCCACGGCTGCGCCCCGGTGAAGCCGATCACCGTGCCTTCCCCGTCCAGCAGGGTCCACAGGCAGTAGCCGAGCCGTGCGTCGTGCAAGCGCTGGCGCGCGGTGAGCTCCTCGTACAGCGACAGCTCGGCGGGACCGCCGAGGAACTCCATGACTTCGGGGTCGTCGAAGACGCGGTGCCAGGCGCGCGCGTCCTCGTCGGTGGGCACGCGGAGCTGTACGGCGGGGAGCGGCCGGGTCGGCGAGGTGGTCATCGGGGGCAGCCCTTCGGTTCGCGATCTCTCTCGCTGCATAGACTGCACATGTCCGGTGCCGCCCGGCACCCTTTATCGAGTATCGAGCCTTCGGGAGACCCCGCAGTGACCGAGCCCCTCTCCGAACACTCCGCGGACGTGATCGTCGTCGGGGCCGGGCCCGCCGGCTCGACCACCGCCTACTACCTCGCCAAGGCCGGACTGGACGTCCTGCTGCTGGAGAAGACGGCTTTCCCGCGCGAGAAGGTGTGCGGTGACGGGCTGACGCCTCGCGCCACCAAGCAGCTCGTGGCGATGGGCATCGACATCTCCGAAGAGGCCGGCTGGCTCCGCAACAAGGGCCTGCGCATCATCGGCGGCGGACAGCGGCTCCAGCTGGACTGGCCGGAACTCGCCTCCTTCCCGGACTACGGACTCGTCCGCAAGCGCGACGACTTCGACGAGATCCTGGCCCGCCAGGCGCAGAAGGCCGGTGCCCGGCTGTACGAGCGCTGCAACGTCGGCGAGCCGGTCCGCGACCCGCGCACCGGGCACATCACCGGCGTGCAGGCGAAGATGGGCGAGGAGAAGACGCCCGTCACCTTCCACGCCCCGCTGGTCGTCGCCGCCGACGGCAACTCCTCCCGGCTGTCCCTCGCCATGGGCCTGCACCGGCGCGAGGACCGCCCGATGGGCGTCGCCGTCCGTACGTACTTCACCTCGCCCCGGCACGACGACGACTACCTGGAGTCGTGGCTGGAGCTGTGGGACCGGCGCGGTGCGCAGGACCGGCTGCTGCCCGGCTACGGCTGGATCTTCGGCATGGGCGACGGCACGTCCAACGTCGGCCTCGGCATCCTCAACTCCTCCTCGGCCTTCAAGGAGCTGGACTGGCGCGAGGTCCTCAAGGCCTGGTGCGCGTCCATGCCGGAGGACTGGGGCTACACCCCCGAGAACATGACGCACCCGATCCGCGGCGCGGCCCTGCCGATGGCCTTCAACCGGCAGCCGCACTACACCAAGGGCCTGCTGCTGGTCGGTGACGCGGGCGGCCTCGTCAACCCGTTCAACGGCGAGGGCATCGCCTACGCCATGGAGTCGGGCCAGATCGCGGCCGACGTCATCGTGCAGGCCCACGCCCGGGCCACCCCGGCCCAGCGCGAACTGGCGCTGCACAACTACCCGAAGGTGCTCAAGGAGACCTACGGCGGTTACTACACGCTGGGCCGTGCCTTCGTGAAGCTGATCGGCAACCCGAAGGTCATGAAGATCGCGGCGCAGCGCGGCCTGACCCACCCGGTGCTGATGAGGTTCACGCTGAAGATGCTGGCCAACCTGACCGACCCGACGGGCGGCGACGCGATGGACCGCATCATCAACGGCCTCTCGAAGGTGGCTCCGAAGGCCTGACAGGCCCTGGCCGGCACAACGGGCGGGCCGGGCGGGGGTTACCCGCCGCGGCCCGCTTCCGTTTCCGCGTCCGCGCCGCCGTGCACGGTACGCACGCACTTGGCCAGCAGCACCAGACCGCACAGCAGCAGCGCCCCCGAGGCGCTCCAGCCGAGCCCGAGGGTGAGGGCACTGCCCGGCTTGTGCCAGGGGCGGGCGGTGGTCAGCAGCCAGCCGCCGACGCCGAGGAGGCCGAGCCCGAGCGCGGCCGGGCCGGCGGTCGGGTCACCGGCGCCGTGGTAGACGTACGGCTTCAGGTTCACGGGACGACCACCTCCAGGTCGAACGGTGAGAACGCACCACCGCCGACTTCATCTTCGCAGGGCTTCGGCCGGTTCGGCACGGGCCGCCCGCCAGGCGGGACGGAGCCCGGCCGGCAGTCCCGGGAGCGGCCCGGCGGGCCTCGCCCGAGGAACGCCGAAGGGCCAGCACTCCACCCCCGAGCGGGGGAGTGCCGGCCCTTCGTACATTTTGGACGGTTCAGCCCATACGGCTCAACTCAGAGGACGCGGACGGCGCCCGTCGGCTTGTCGTAGCTGAGGTTGCGCTCGACGATGCCCGTGCTGGGGTTCTGCGCGCCGACGAACTTGCCGCCGCCGACGTAGATGGCGACGTGGTACGCGCTGCCACGGGAGCCCCAGTACAGGATGTCGCCCGGCTGCAGGGCGCTCAGCGAGACCGAGGTGCCCGCGGAGGACTGGGCCTGGGACACGCGCGGCAGGGAGATGCCGGCCTGACGGTACGCGGCCTGGACGAGGCCCGAGCAGTCGAACGAGGACGGGCCGGTACCGCCCGACACGTACGCCTTGCCGACCTGCGCGCGGGCGAAGTTCACGATGGCGGCGGCGGAGCCGGTCGCCGGGGCGGCCACGGAGGCGCCGGAGCCGTCGCTGGGGGTCGCGCTGGAGGACGACTTGGTCGACAGCGTGGTGCGGGCGGAGGCGCGGGTCGCGCGCTCGGCCTCGGCCTTGCGAGCCGCCTCTTCCTGGGCCTTCTTCTCGTCGTCGGCCTTCTGCTGGGCGTCTTCCTTGGCCTTCTTCGCCTCGGCGGCGGCGCCGGTGCGGGCGCTCTCCTCCTGGGCGGTCAGTTCGCCCGCAACGGCCGCGGCACGGGTGTTCTCCGCGGCCGTGGTGACGGCGGAGGAGACCTCGGCGGCCAGGTCCAGGTTGAGGACCGGCATTTCGAGCGTCGTCTCGGCCACGGGCTCGGCGGACGGGGACGCGCTCGCGGTGCCGGCCATGGCCAGGGTGCTGAGGACGCCACCGGCAACTCCGGCGCGGACCGCGAGCTTCGAGGCGCTGCGGCGGGGCTTCCGGTGGCTGGGTATGTGAGCGGTGGTGGACATGAGAACAACCGCTATCAGGGTGTCCGGGTTCCCTTCAAGAAACGTGGGCTGCGCCACAGTTGTGCGCGAAAGGCGCTAACCGGGCGCGCCGCACTCCTTATTGACGCCGTAACGGGCGAAACGGACAGGCCTTCACAAGGCTGTGATCATGGGTTATCGACAATAAGTCCGAATTGATCCTTGACCTACCATCTCGCCGCACAGATGGCCAAGCCCCCTTTCGGAAGCGTCAATTCAGAGTGGCGCAGGTCACAGGAGCGTCACGTTGTGCGGACGCTGTGGCCTGTCCGTGATCCCGCCGTGAACTCCCCGGCCGGTTCGTGAACGGATGCACGCGGCCGACGGCTCCCCAGGGGTCGCGTCTGCCCCGCGTCCACCTCCGTACACGTGGGCTCCCCCGACCGGGCGACGCCGATCCCCTTATCACTCCAGCGCTGCCGTCACCAATTTGCCTGCAAAGGCCACCATTTGGTAATGCACGACCCCTCCTACCTGCGGTAACGGGGTCAGATGTCACCTTTGGTGATCATGTGGATGCTTCGCGTATGAAGATCACCACTCATCGGACTTCATGATCGTTCGCCAGGTGGTGGAGATCACAAACTCGTTGTTGTAACCCGTGTCGCAGATCACAGAGGAGCAGGCATAAGATGCGCACCAGTCCGGCTTGTGAACTGCCTCACATGCGAGCGAGGCGGGGCACTCGGCGCCGGCAGCGGTCCAACGGTCAAGGACGACTGGAAGGAGCGAGGAGCGTGAATGCGTACGCACCCATCCTCGTGCTCGGCGCCCTCGGCGCAGGGTTTGCGATCTTCTCCGTGGTCATGGCCACGCTGATCGGCCCAAAACGGTACAACCGGGCAAAGCTTGAGGCATACGAGTGCGGCATCGAGCCGACTCCGGTGCCGGTTGGCGGCGGTCGCTTCCCCATCAAGTACTACCTGACGGCGATGCTCTTCATCGTCTTCGACATCGAGGTTGTCTTCCTCTACCCCTGGGCCGTCACCTTCGACTCCCTGGGGATCTTCGGGCTCGTCGAGATGCTGCTCTTCGTGCTCACCGTCTTCGTCGCCTACGCCTACGTCTGGCGCCGCGGCGGCCTGGAATGGGACTGAGGGGCTGAATTTTCCATGGGACTGGAAGAGAAGCTGCCGAGCGGCTTCCTGCTGACCACCGTCGAACAGGCCGCGGGGTGGGTGCGCAAGTCATCCGTCTTCCCCGCGACCTTCGGCCTGGCGTGCTGCGCCATCGAGATGATGACCACCGGAGCGGGCCGGTACGACCTGGCCCGCTTCGGCATGGAGGTCTTCCGCGGCTCGCCGCGCCAGGCCGATCTGATGATCGTGGCGGGCAGGGTCAGCCAGAAGATGGCGCCGGTGCTGCGGCAGGTGTACGACCAGATGCCCGCTCCCAAATGGGTCATCTCCATGGGGGTTTGCGCATCTTCAGGCGGAATGTTCAATAACTACGCGATTGTCCAGGGCGTCGACCACATCGTCCCCGTGGACATCTACCTGCCCGGCTGCCCGCCGCGCCCCGAGATGCTGCTGGACGCGATCCTCAAGCTCCACCAGAAGATCCAGGGCTCCAAGCTCGGCGTCAACAGGGAAGAAGCGGCCCGCGAGGCGGAGGAGGCGGCCCTCAAGGCCCTCCCCATCATCGAGATGAAGGGGCTGCTCCGGTGAGTGAGACCCGCGAACCCAACCCCGACAAGGAACTCAGCCGCCAGAACCTGCCCGGCCAGCGCGGAGACCACGGCGAGGAGGTACGCGTCCAGCGCGGCATGTTCGGCGCCCAGAACGGCGGCGACACCTCCGGCTACGGGGGCCTCGTGCGCTCCGTACGCCTGCCCGGCGCGACCAGCCGCCCGTACGGCTCCTACTTCGACGAGGTGGCCGACGAACTCGAAGGCGCCCTGGAGGAGCAGGACCTGGTCCCCGAGAACGCCATCGAGAGGACGGTGGTCGACCGGGGCGAGCTCACCCTCCACATCGCCCGCGAGCACCTCGTCCGGGTCGCGGGCATCCTGCGCGACGACCCCGCCCTGCGCTTCGAACTCTGCACCGGCGTCTCCGGCGTGCACTTCCCGCAGGACAAGGGCCGCGAGCTGCACGCCGTCTACCACCTGCGCTCGCTCACCCACGGCCGCGTCCTGCGCCTGGAGGTGTCGGTACCGGACAGCGACCCGCACGTCCCCTCGCTCGTCTCCGTCTACCCGACCAACGACTGGCACGAGCGCGAGACGTACGACTTCTTCGGCCTGATCTTCGACGGGCACCCGGCCCTCACCCGGATCATGATGCCGGACGACTGGCAGGGCTTCCCGCAGCGCAAGGACTACCCGCTCGGCGGCATCGCCGTCGAGTACAAGGGCGCCCAGATCCCGGCTCCCGACCAGCGGAGGTCGTACAGCTGATGTCCCCTACCTCGAACCACGCGGAAAACCACGCCTCCGCCGACCACGCCTCCGCGCGCGAGACGACCGAGGGCACCGTGTACACCGTCACCGGCGGCGACTGGGACGAGATCGTCCAGTCCGCGGCCAAGGCCGACGACGAGCGGATCGTCGTCAACATGGGTCCCCAGCACCCGTCCACCCACGGAGTGCTCCGGCTGATCCTGGAGATCGACGGCGAGACGGTCACCGAGGCCCGCTGCGGCATCGGCTACCTGCACACCGGCATCGAGAAGAACCTCGAATTCCGGAACTGGACGCAGGGCACCACCTTCGTCACGCGCATGGACTACCTGACGCCGTTCTTCAACGAGACGGCCTACTGCCTCGGCGTCGAGAAGCTGCTCGGCATCACCGACCAGATCCCGGACCGCGCCACCGTCATCCGCGTCCTGCTGATGGAACTCAACCGGATCTCCTCCCACCTGGTGTGCATCGCCACCGGCGGCATGGAGCTGGGCGCGACCACGATCATGATCTACGGCTTCCGCGACCGCGAGCTGGTCCTCGACATCTTCGAGCTGATCACCGGCCTGCGCATGAACCACGCGTTCGTCCGCCCCGGCGGCCTCGCGCAGGACCTGCCCCCGGGCGCCGTCGACCAGCTGCGCGAGTTCGTGAAGACCATGAAGAAGAACCTGCCGGAGTACGACAAGCTCGCCACCGGCAACCCCATCTTCAAGGCACGCATGCAGGACGTCGGCTACCTCGACCTCACCGGCTGCATGGCGCTCGGCGCCACCGGCCCGATCCTGCGCTCCGCGGGCCTGCCCCACGACCTGCGCAAGTCGGAGCCGTACTGCGGCTACGAGAACTACGAGTTCGACGTGCCGACCACCGACACCTGCGACTCCTACGGGCGGTTCCTGATCCGCCTGGAGGAGATGCGCCAGTCGTTGCGGATCGTCGAGCAGTGCCTGGACCGGCTGGCGGCGGGACCGGTCATGGTCGCCGACAAGAAGATCGCCTGGCCGGCGCAGCTGGCGATGGGCCCGGACGGCCTCGGCAACTCGCTCGACCACATCAAGAACATCATGGGCACCTCCATGGAAGCCCTCATCCACCACTTCAAGCTGGTGACCGAGGGCTTCCGGGTACCGGCCGGGCAGGCGTACAGCGCCGTCGAGTCGCCGAAGGGCGAGCTCGGCGTGCACGTCGTCTCTGACGGAGGCACCCGCCCGTACCGGGTCCACTTCCGCGACCCGTCCTTCACCAACCTGCAGGCCATGGCCGCGATGTGCGAGGGCGGCCAGGTCGCCGACGTCATCGTCGCCGTCGCCTCCATCGACCCCGTGATGGGAGGCGTCGACCGATGACCGACATCCAGTTGGGGATGCCCCAGCTTCCCGCCCCCGACTTCCCGGCCGAGGTGCGCGCCCGGCTCGAAGCGGACGCGCGGGAAGTCATCGCCCGCTACCCCGACAGCCGCTCCGCGCTGCTGCCCCTGCTGCACCTGTGCCAGTCGGAGGAGGGCCACGTCTCGCGCACCGGCATCCGCTTCTGCGCCGACGTACTGGGCCTGACCACGGCCGAGGTCACGGCGGTGGCCACCTTCTACACGATGTACCGGCGCAGGCCCTCCGGGGACTACCAGGTCGGCGTCTGCACGAACACCCTGTGCGCGGTGATGGGCGGCGACGCCATCTTCGAGGAGCTCAAGGAGCACCTCGGGGTCGGCAACAACGAGACCACCCCGGACGGCAAGGTCACCCTGGAGCACATCGAGTGCAACGCGGCCTGCGACTTCGCGCCCGTGGTGATGGTCAACTGGGAGTTCTTCGACAACCAGACGCCCGAGTCCGCCAAGGCCATGGTCGACGACCTGCTGGCGGGCCGCGAGGTCTCGCCGACCCGGGGCGCGCCGCTGTGCACGTACAAGGAGACGGCCCGGATCCTGGCCGGCTTCCCGGACGAGCGCGAGGGCGCGGTCGAGGCCACCGGCGGCGCCGGCCCCGCCTCCCTGATCGGGCTGCGCATCGCCCGCGGGGAGTCCACCCACACCCCGATCGTGCACCCGCGTGGCGAAGCCCCTGGCGAGACCACCAACGAGGGAGGGGAGTGATGACCGTGTCGTCTGAACTGAGCAATGGGGGCGCTTCCCGGCCGCACGCCGGCGGAGGGACGAGCCCGGACAAGCTCCTCGCACCCGTCCTGTCGGCGTTCTGGGACGAGCCCCGGTCGTGGACGCTGGAGACGTACCGGCGCCACGAGGGCTACGAAGGGCTGCGCAAAGCCCTCGCGATGACCCCGGACGACCTCATCGCCTACGTGAAGGACTCGGGTCTGCGCGGACGCGGCGGCGCGGGCTTCCCCACCGGAATGAAGTGGCAGTTCATCCCGCAGGGCGACGGAAAGCCGCACTACCTCGTCGTGAACGCGGACGAGTCGGAACCGGGAACCTGCAAGGACATCCCCCTTCTCTTCGCCAACCCGCACTCCCTCATCGAGGGAATGATCATCGCCTGCTACGCGATCCGGTCGCAGCACGCCTTCATCTACCTGCGCGGCGAGGTGGTGCCGGTCCTGCGGCGCCTGCACGAGGCGGTGCGCGAGGCGTACGAGGCCGGTTACCTCGGGAAGGACATCCTCGGGAGCGGGCTCGACCTCGACATCACGGTGCACGCGGGGGCGGGCGCGTACATCTGCGGCGAGGAGACGGCTCTGCTCGACTCCCTCGAAGGCCGGCGCGGTCAGCCCCGGCTGCGTCCTCCCTTCCCTGCCGTCGAGGGGCTCTACGCGTGCCCCACTGTCGTCAACAACGTCGAGTCCATCGCCTCGGTTCCCGCGATCCTGAACAAGGGCAAGGACTGGTTCAAGGCGATGGGGACGGAGAAGTCCCCCGGCTTCACGCTGTATTCGCTCTCCGGGCACGTGGCCGGCCCCGGCCAGTACGAGGCCCCGCTCGGGATCACCCTGCGCCAGTTGCTCGACATGAGCGGCGGGATGCGGCCCGGACACCGGCTGAAGTTCTGGACTCCGGGCGGCTCCTCCACCCCGATGTTCACGGACGAGCACCTGGACGTCCCGCTCGACTACGAGGGCGTGGGCGCGGCCGGCTCGATGCTCGGCACCAAGGCCCTCCAGTGCTTCGACGAGACGACCTGCGTGGTGCGGGCCGTCACCCGGTGGACCGAGTTCTACGCCCACGAGTCCTGCGGCAAGTGCACCCCGTGCCGCGAAGGAACGTACTGGCTGGTCCAGCTGCTCCGCGACATCGAGGCCGGCAAGGGCGTCATGTCCGACCTCGACAAGCTGAACGACATCGCCGACAACATCAACGGCAAGTCCTTCTGCGCGCTGGGCGACGGTGCGGCCAGCCCGATCTTCTCCTCGCTCAAGTACTTCCGCGAGGAGTACGAGCGGCACATCACGGGCAAGGGCTGCCCTTTCGACCCCAAGAAGTCGACCCTCTGGGCTGACACGGAGGTGAACGCATGACCGTCGCCAGTAACGCTGCCGCCGGTGGCGGAGGGGCCGCGGGGCGGCCGAAGGACGCCGAGAACGCAGTGTCCCTCACCATCGACGGCGTCGAGCTGTCGGTCCCCAAGGGCACCCTCGTCATCCGGGCGGCCGAGCAGCTCGGCATCGAGATCCCCCGGTTCTGCGACCACCCCCTCCTCTCCCCGGCCGGCGCCTGCCGCCAGTGCATCGTCGAGGTCGAGGGCCAGCGCAAGCCGATGGCCTCCTGCACGATCACCTGCACCGACGGCATGGTGGTCAAGACGCAGCTCACCTCCGAGGTCGCCGACAAGTCCCAGCGCGGGGTGATGGAGCTGCTGCTCATCAACCACCCGCTGGACTGCCCGGTCTGCGACAAGGGCGGCGAGTGCCCCCTGCAGAACCAGGCGATGTCCCACGGCAACGCGGAATCGCGTTTCGAGGGCAAGAAGCGCACCTACGAGAAGCCCGTCCCGATCTCCACGCAGGTGCTGCTGGACCGCGAGCGGTGCGTGCTCTGCGCGCGCTGCACCCGCTTCTCCAACGAGATCGCCGGCGACCCGATGATCGAGCTCCTGGAGCGCGGCGCGCTCCAGCAGGTCGGCACCGGCGAGGGCGACCCGTTCGAGTCGTACTTCTCCGGCAACACCATCCAGATCTGCCCCGTCGGCGCGCTCACCTCCGCCGCGTACCGCTTCCGCTCCCGCCCCTTCGACCTCGTCTCCTCCCCGAGCGTGTGCGAGCACTGCGCGGGCGGCTGCGCGACCCGGACCGACCACCGCCGCGGCAAGGTGCTGCGCCGGCTGGCCGCGGAGGACCCCGAGGTCAACGAGGAATGGGTCTGCGACAAGGGCCGCTTCGGGTTCCGGTACGCGCAGCAGCGGGACCGGCTCACCACCCCGCTCGTGCGCAATGCCGCCGGGGTCCTGGAGCCGGCGAGCTGGCCCGAGGCGCTGGAGGCCGCGGCGAACGGGCTGGCCGCGGCGCGCGGCCGGGCCGGAGTGCTGACCGGCGGCCGGCTCACCGTCGAGGACGCCTACGCGTACTCCAAGTTCGCCCGGGTGGTGCTCGACACCAACGACATCGACTTCCGGGCCCGCGTGCACAGCGCGGAGGAGGCCGACTTCCTGGCCGCCACCGTGGCCGGCACCGGCAAGGATCTCGGGGGCGGCACGGGCGTCACGTACACCTCGCTGGAGGCGGCGCCCGCGGTGCTGCTCGTCGGCATCGAGTCCGAGGAGGAGGCGCCGGGGGTCTTCCTGCGGCTGCGCAAGGCCCACCGCAAGCACAAGCAGCGGACCTTCGCCCTCGGGCCCTTCGCCACCCGCGGCCTGGAGAAGGCGGGCGGCACCCTGCTGGCCTCCGCTCCCGGCACCGAGCCCGAGTGGCTCGACGCACTCGCCTCCCGTACCGGCCTGGAGGCCGGCGGCGCGGAGGCCGCCGACGCGCTGCGCGAGCAGGGCGCCGTCATCGTCGTCGGGGAGCGCCTCGCAGGGGTGCCCGGCGCGCTGACCGCCGCCGTACGGGCGGCCACCGCGACCGGGGCCGCCCTGGTGTGGATCCCGCGCCGGGCCGGTGAGCGCGCGGCCGTCGAGGCCGGGGCGCTGCCGTCGCTGCTGCCCGGCGCCCGTCCGGCCACCGACCCGCGGGCGCGTGACGAGGTCGCCACCGCCTGGGGCCTGGACGAACTCCCGCACCGCTACGGCCGCGACACCGGCCAGATCGTCGAGGCCGCCGCCGGGCGCGAACTGTCCGCCCTGCTGGTGGCAGGCGTCGAGGTCGCGGACCTGCCGGACCCGGCCCGCGCCCGGATCGCACTCCAGGAGGCCTTCGTGGTCTCCCTGGAACTGCGGCCCGGCGAGGTCACCGACCACGCCGACGTGGTCCTCCCGGTCGCCGCGGTGGCCGAGAAGGCGGGCACCTTCATCAACTGGGAGGGCAGGCTCCGGCCGTTCGAGGCCGCGCTCAAGCCCGACCAGATGACCCGCCGGCTCGCCCCCGCCGACGCCCGCGTGCTGCACATGCTCGCCGACGCGGCCGACCGGCCGATCGCGCTGCCCGACGTACACGCCGTGCGCCGGGAGCTCGACGGCCTCGGTCCGTGGACCGGGGAGCGCGCCGCCGAGCAGTCCGCGGACACCGCGGCGCTGCCCCGCCCGGGAGCGGGCGAGGCGGTCCTCGCGGGCCACCGGCTCCTCCTCGACCAGGGCAGGCTCCAGGAGGGCGACGACGCCCTGGCCGGTACCCGGCACGAGGCGAACGCCCGGCTCTCGGCGGCCACGGCCGCCGAGACGGGCGTCAAGAACGGGGACGTCCTCGCGGTCACCGGCCCGGCCGGCTCCGTGGAACTCCCGCTCCGGATCACCGAGATGCCCGACCGGGTGGTCTGGCTCCCGCTGAACTCCACCGGCTCGGGCGTCCTCGCCGACACCGGTGCCCGCCCGGGCACCCTCGTACGCATCGGCCCGGCGACCCCGGCCGGAGCGGGCGACACCACTGCGGAGGTGGGCGCGTGAACGCGGTACACGGTGATCTCGTACAACTTGCCGCCGAGGACCTGTCCCTGTTCGGCAAGGACGTCTGGTGGCTGGTCGTCGTCAAGGCGGTGTTCTGCTTCGCCTTCCTGATGGTGACCGTGCTCTTCTCCATCGTGTGGGAGCGCAAGGTCGTCGCCTGGATGCAGCTGCGCATCGGCCCCAACCGGCACGGGCCCTGGGGCCTGCTCCAGTCGCTCGCCGACGGCGTCAAGCTGATGCTCAAGGAAGACATCATCGTCAAGCGGGCCGACAAGGTCATCTACGTCCTGGCCCCGATCATCGCGGCGATCCCGGCCTTCATGGCCATCGCGGTGATCCCCTTCGGCCCGCCCGGCGACGAGGTCTCCATCTTCGGCCAGCGCACCACGATGCAGCTGACCGACCTGCCCATCGCGATGCTCTACATCCTCGCGGTGGCCTCGGTCGGCATCTACGGCATCGTGCTGGCGGGCTGGTCCTCCGGCTCGACGTACCCGCTCCTCGGCGGCCTGCGCTCCTGCGCGCAGATGATCTCCTACGAGATCGCGATGGGCGTCGCCTTCGCCTCGGTCTTCCTCTACTCCGGGTCGATGTCGACCTCGGCGATCGTGGAAGCCCAGGCGGACCGCTGGTACATCGTCCTGCTGCCGGTGTCCTTCATCATCTACGTCGTCACGATGGTCGGCGAGACGAACCGCGCCCCCTTCGACATGCCGGAGTCCGAGGGCGACCTGGTCGGCGGCTTCAACACCGAGTACTCGTCCATCAAGTTCGCGCTGTTCATGCTCGCCGAGTACGTCAACATGGTCACCGTCTCGGCGGTCTCGGTCACCCTCTTCCTGGGCGGCTGGCGTGCCCCGTACCCGATCAGCCACTTCTGGGAGGGCGCGAACCACGGCTGGTGGCCGATGCTCTGGTTCGTCCTCAAGGTCCAGCTGCTGCTGTTCTTCTTCATCTGGCTGCGCGGCACGCTGCCCCGCGTGCGCTACGACCAGCTGATGAAGCTCGGCTGGAAGGTCCTGATCCCGGTCTCCGTGGTCTGGCTGATGATGGTCGCCACCGTCCGGGCGCTGCGCAACGAGGCGTACGACTTCAGCGAGATCGTCCTGTACGTCGGCGGCGCCGTCGTGGCGGTGCTGCTCCTCTCCTTCGTCGCGGACATCTTCCGCGACAAGCGCGAGAAGGCCTCCGCCGAGGAGGCCGGCAAGGCCGCTGCGGCCGAGCCCTTCGACCCGCTGGCGGGCGGATTCCCCGTCCCGCCCAAGCCGGGCCAGCACCTGGCACCCGTACCGCGCCGACAGCCCCGCGGAGAGCGAGAGCTGATTGTCAGTGGCGGAGCGAATACTGACAGTGACCGAGAGGAGGGTTGAGACATGTCTGACGAAAAGTGGCAGAACCCGGTGGCCGGCTTCGGCGTGACCTTCAAGGCCATGTTCAAGAAGCGCCTCACCGAGCAGTACCCGGAGGTGCACAAGACCACCGCCCCGCGCTTCCACGGACGGCACCAGCTCAACCGGCACCCGGACGGTCTGGAGAAGTGCATCGGGTGCGAACTGTGCGCCTGGGCCTGCCCCGCCGACGCCATCTACGTGGAGGGCGCGGACAACACCGAGGAGGAGCGCTACTCCCCGGGCGAGCGGTACGGAGCGGTCTACCAGATCAACTACGCCCGCTGCATCCTGTGCGGGCTGTGCGTCGAGGCGTGCCCGACCAGGGCGCTGACCATGACGAACGAGTTCGAACTGGCCGATGCCAGCCGCGAATCGCTCATCTACACCAAGGAGCAGCTGCTCGCCGGCCTCACCGAGGGCATGGTCGAGGCACCGCACCCGATGTTCCCCGGCACGGAGGACACGGACTACTACCGCGGACTGGTGACGGGGGCCGCTCCCGGCACGGTCCGGCAGGTGGCCGTCTCCAAGGGCGAGGTGGCCAAGGGCGAGGCCGCGGAAACCGCCGAGGAGGTGCAGGCATGAGCGCCGTCGCCGCCGCCACCCTGACCTCCACGGGCGAGGCGGTCCAGTTCTGGGTCCTCGGCGCGGTCGCCGTCATCGGCGCACTCGCGACGATCCTGATGAAGAAGGCCGTGCACAGCGCCCTCAGCCTGGCCGGGACGATGATCGTCCTGGCGGTCTTCTACCTCGCCAACGGGGCGTACTTCCTGGGCGTCGTCCAGGTCATCGTCTACACCGGCGCCATCATGATGCTCTTCCTCTTCGTGGTCATGCTCGTCGGCGTCACCGCCGCCGACTCCTTGAAGGAGACCATCAAGGGGCAGCGCTGGCTAGCGGTCCTGTGCGGTCTCGGCTTCGGCATCCTGCTGATCGCCGGCATCGGCCACGCCAACCTCACCCACTTCAACGGGCTCGGCCGGATCAACTCGGCCGGGCACGTCGAGGGCCTGGCCCAGCTGATCTTCACCAAGTACGTCTTCGCCTTCGAGATCACCGGCGCGCTGCTGATCACCGCGGCCGTCGGCGCGATGGTGCTCACCCACCGCGAGCGCACCGAGCGGGCCGCCACCCAGCGCGAACTGGCCGAGCGCCGCGTCCGCGAGGGCGTCCAGCTCCCGCCGCTGCCCGCGCCCGGCGTCTACGCCCGGCACAACGCGGTGGACGTGGCCGGTCTGCTGCCGGACGGCACCCCCTCCGAGCTGACGGTCAGCAAGACGCTGCGCGCCCGCGGCCAGATCCGGGACGTCTCCGGCGAGGCGCTGGACGACCTCAAGGCGCTGGAGCAGCGGTCGGCGGAGCGCCTCGGCCGAGAGGAGGCCTCGAAGTGAATCCGGTCAACTACCTGTACCTTGCGGCCCTGCTGTTCACCATCGGCGCGACCGGTGTGCTGATCCGCAAGAACGCGATCGTGCTGTTCATGTGCATCGAGCTGATGCTCAACGCCTGCAACCTCGCGTTCGTCACCTTCTCGCGGATGCACGGCAACCTCGACGGCCAGATCTTCGCGTTCTTCACGATGGTCGTCGCCGCCGCGGAGGTCGTGGTGGGCCTCGCGATCATCGTGTCGCTGTTCCGTACCCGCCACTCGGCCTCGGTCGACGACGCCAGCCTGATGAAGCTGTAAGGGGCGTTCACAGTGGAGAATCTGATTGCGCTGCTGATCGCGGCGCCCCTGCTCGGAGCGGTGGTGCTGCTGTGCGGCGGCCGGCGCCTCGACAAGGCCGGCCACTGGATCGGCACCCTGCTCGCGGCCGTCTCCTTCGGGATCGGCGCGGTGCTGTTCGCCGACATGCTCGGGCGCAGCCCCGACGACCGGACCCTGTACCAGCAGCTGTGGAGCTGGATCCCGGTCGAGGGCTTCCAGGCGGACATCGCCTTCCAGCTGGACCAGCTGTCGATGACCTTCGTCCTGCTGATCTCCGGGGTGGGCACGCTCATCCACGTGTACTCGATCGGGTACATGGAGCACGACGAGCGCCGCCGCCGCTTCTTCGGCTACCTCAACCTGTTCGTCGCGGCCATGCTGCTGCTGGTCCTCGCCGGCAACTACCTGCTGCTGTACTTCGGCTGGGAGGGCGTGGGCCTCGCCTCGTACCTCCTGATCGGCTTCTGGCAGCACAAGCCCAGCGCGGCCACGGCCGCGAAGAAGGCCTTCCTGGTCAACCGCGTCGGCGACATGGGCCTGTCGATCGCGGTCATGCTGATGTTCACCACCTTCGGGACGTTCACCTTCGGGCCGGTGTTCGGCGCGGTCGGCGAGGCGTCCGAAGGCAAGCTGACGGCGATCGGCCTGATGCTGCTGCTGGCCGCCTGCGGCAAGTCGGCCCAGGTACCGCTGCAGTCCTGGCTCGGTGACGCGATGGAGGGCCCGACCCCGGTCTCGGCCCTGATCCACGCGGCGACGATGGTGACGGCGGGCGTGTACCTGATCGTCCGCTCGGGCGCCATCTTCAACGGGGCGCCGGACGCGCAGCTGGTGGTCACCGTCGTGGGCGCGGTCACGCTGCTCTTCGGTGCGATCGTCGGTTGCGCGAAGGACGACATCAAGAAGGCCCTCGCCGGGTCGACGATGTCGCAGATCGGCTACATGATCCTCGCCGCGGGCCTCGGTCCGATCGGCTACGTCTTCGCGATCATGCACCTGGTGACGCACGGCTTCTTCAAGGCGGGCCTCTTCCTCGGCGCCGGTTCCGTGATGCACGGGATGAACGACGAGGTCGACATGCGCAAGTACGGCGGGCTGCGGAAGTACATGCCGGTCACCTTCGTCACCTTCGGCCTCGGCTACCTCGCG
Source organism: Streptomyces sp. NBC_00190 (assembly GCF_036203305.1). Taxonomy (GTDB): domain Bacteria; phylum Actinomycetota; class Actinomycetes; order Streptomycetales; family Streptomycetaceae; genus Streptomyces. Next base: position 4,645,649 of record NZ_CP108131.1, read on the forward strand.
ATCATCGGATTCCCGGGCCTGTCGGGCTTCTTCTCCAAGGACATGATCATCGAGGCGGCCTTCGCGAAGGGCGGCACCGAGGGCTGGATCCTCGGCGGGGTCGCCCTGCTGGGCGCCGGCATCACCGCCTTCTACATGACCCGCGTCATGCTCCTCACCTTCTTCGGCGAGAAGCGCTGGCAGCCTGCCCCGGACCCGGCCACGACCCCTGGCATCGAGCCCGGCGTCGAGGTGCACCCCGGTGAGCTGCCGCACCCGCACGAGTCCCCGAAGTCCATGACCATCCCGATGGTCATCCTGGCCTTCGGATCGGTCTTCGCCGGCGCCTTCTTCGAGATCGGCGACCGCTTCCTGAACTGGCTGGAGCCCGTCACCGGGTACGCGCACGGCCACTCGCCGGTCAGCGCCATGACGGTGACGCTGGCCACCATGGCGGTCCTGGTCGTCGGCGTCGCCATCGCCTGGTCGATGTACGGCCGCAGGCCCGTCCCGGTCGTCGCCCCGCGCGGCTCGCTCCTCACCCGGGCGGCCCGGCGGGACCTGTACCAGGACGACTTCAACCACGTCGTGCTCGTGCGCGGCGGGGAGCACCTGACCCGCTCGCTCGTGTACGTCGACCACAGCCTGGTCGACGGGGTGGTCAACGGGACGGCCGCCTCGGTCGGCGGGCTCTCGGGCCGGCTGCGCAAGCTGCAGAACGGCTACGCCCGCAGCTACGCGGTCTCGATGTTCGGGGGCGCGGCGATCCTGATCGCCGCGACCCTGCTGATGAGGGCGGTGTGAGATGAGTTTCCCGCTTCTGACGGTGACGGCCGCGGTCCCCGCGGCCGGTGCGATCCTGACGGCGGCCGTCCCGGCCGCCCGCAGAACCGCAGCCAAGTGGCTCGCCCTGCTCTTCTCGCTGGCGACCCTGGCCCTGGCCGTGCTCGTCGCGATCCGCTTCGAGCCCGGTGGCGACCGCTACCAGCTCACCGAATCCCGGCCCTGGATCGCCGACTTCGGCGTCCGCTACGAGCTGGGGGTGGACGGGATCGGGGTGGTGCTCATCGGCCTCACCGCGCTCCTGATCCCCTTCGTGATCGCGGCCGGCTGGCACGACGCCGACCCGCTGGAGACGCAGTCCTCCCGATGGCGGCCGACGCAGGGCTTCTTCGCCCTGATCCTGCTGGTCGAGGCGATGGTGATCATCTCCTTCGAGGCCACCGACGTCTTCCTCTTCTACATCTTCTTCGAAGCCATGCTCATCCCGATGTACTTCCTCATCGGCGGCTTCGGGGACCGGGCGCACTCGGGCTCCGACGAGAACGCGGCCGCGCAGCGCTCGTACGCGGCGGTCAAGTTCCTCCTCTACAACCTGGTCGGCGGCCTGATCATGCTGGCCGCCGTCATCGGGCTGTATGTGGTCGCCGGGAACTTCTCGCTCCAGGAGATCACCGATGCCCGCGCCGCGGGCACGCTCGACATGGCGACCAACACCGAGCGGCTGCTGTTCCTCGGCTTCTTCTTCGCCTTCGCGGTGAAGGCCCCGCTGTGGCCGCTGCACACCTGGCTGCCGAACGCGATGGGCGAGTCCACCGCCCCGGTCGCCGTACTGATCACCGCGGTCGTCGACAAGGTCGGCACCTTCGCGATGCTCCGCTTCTGCCTCGGGCTCTTCCCGGACGCCAGCAAGTGGGCCACGCCGGTGATCCTCGTCCTGGCCCTGATCAGCATCGTCTACGGCGCGCTGGTCGCGGTCGGGCAGCGCGACATCAAGCGGCTGGTCGCCTACGCCTCCATCTCGCACTTCGGCTTCATCATCCTGGGCATCTTCGCGATGACCTCCCAGGGCCAGTCCGGTGCGACGCTCTACATGGTCAACCACGGGATCTCGACGGCGGCGCTGATGCTGGTGGCCGGCTTCCTGATCTCGCGGCGCGGCTCGCGGCTCATCGCCGATTACGGCGGCGTCCAGAAGGTGGCCCCGGTCCTCGCCGGCACCTTCCTGATCGGCGGCCTCGCCACCCTCTCGCTGCCGGGGCTCGCGCCCTTCGTCAGTGAATTCCTGGTCCTGGTCGGCACGTTCGCCCGGTACCCGGTCGTCGGCATCATCGCCACCATCGGCATCGTGCTGGCGGCGCTCTACACGCTGGTGCTCTACCAGCGCACGATGACCGGCCCCGTGAAGGAGCAGGTCCGCACGATGCCGGACCTGCGCCTGCGGGAAGTGCTGGTGGTCGCCCCGCTGATCGCGCTGCTGATCGGGCTGGGCGTCTACCCGAAGGTGCTCACCGACATCGTCAACCCGGCGGTGGAATACACCATGTCGGACGTCAACCAGACGGACCCCAAGCCCGAGGTCTCCGTCGAAGCCGAGCACGCCAAGAACGGGGAGGCGGCGAAGTGAGCACACTGACTTCCGCCCACAGCCTGTGGACACTGGCGGCCGACGGACCGGTCGACCGGATCCCGGCGCCGGTCATCGAGTACGCGCAGCTCGCGCCCACGCTGATCGTGGTGGGCGCGGCGGTCCTCGGGATCCTCGTCGAGGCCTTCGTACCGCGCAAAACCCGCTACTACGTGCAGGTGTTCCTCGCCGTCGCCGCGCTGGCCTCGGCCTTCGCGGCGGTCGTCGGCCTCGCGGCCGGCGGGTACGGGAGCACCAAGGCGCACATCGCGGCGATGGGCGCCATCGCGGTGGACGGCCCGGCGCTGTTCCTGCAGGGCACCATCCTGCTGGCCTCGATCGTCGCGATCTTCACCTTCGCCGAGCGCAGGCTCGACCCGGCCGCACACGGCAACCGGGTGGACTCCTTCGCCGCGCAGGCGGCGTCCGTCCCGGGCAGCGACAGCGAGAAGGCCGCCGTCAAGGCGGGCTTCACCACCACCGAGGTCTTCCCGCTGGCCCTGTTCGCGATCGCAGGGATGCTGATCTTCCCGGCGGCCAACGACCTGCTGACGCTGTTCATCGCGCTGGAGGTCTTCTCCCTCCCGCTGTACCTGCTCTGCGCCGTCGCCCGCCGCCAGCGGCTGATGTCGCAGGAGGCCGCGGTGAAGTACTTCCTGCTGGGAGCCTTCTCCTCCGCCTTCCTTCTCTTCGGCATCGCGCTGCTCTACGGGTACGCGGGCTCGGTCTCCTACGCGGTGATCTCCGACGTGGTCGACGGCACGCTCTCGAAGGTCGACCCGGCGCTGGCCTCCACCATGGGCAATGACGCGCTGCTGCTCATCGGCATGGCGTTGATCCTGATGGGCCTGCTCTTCAAGGTCGGCGCGGTCCCCTTCCACATGTGGACCCCGGACGTCTACCAGGGCGCCCCGACCCCGGTCACCGGCTTCATGGCGGCGGCGACGAAGGTGGCCGCGTTCGGCGCCCTCCTCCGTCTCCTGTACGTGGTCCTGCCCGGCATGCGGTGGGACTGGCGGCCGGTGATGTGGGCCGTCGCGATCGTCACGATGCTCGCGGGCGCGGTGATCGCCGTGACCCAGACGGACGTCAAGCGGCTGCTGGCGTACTCCTCGATCGCCCACGCGGGCTTCATCCTGGCCGGTGTGATCGCGACCTCGGCGGAGGGCGTCCAGTCGGTCCTCTTCTACCTGGCCGCGTACTCCTTCGTGACGATCGGCGCCTTCGCGGTGATCACCCTGGTGCGCGATGCGGGCGGCGAGGCGACGCACCTGTCCAAGTGGGCCGGGCTGGGACGGCGTTCGCCGCTGACCGCGGCCGTCTTCGCGGTGTTCCTGCTGGCCTTCGCCGGCATTCCGCTGACCTCGGGCTTCTCCGGCAAGTTCGCCGTGTTCACGGCGGCGGCGGAGGGCGGCGCGGGAGCGCTGGTCGTGATCGGTGTCATCTCGTCCGCGATCGCCGCGTTCTTCTACATCCGGGTGATCGTCCTGATGTTCTTCAGCGAGCCGAAGGCCGACGGCCCGACCGTGGCCGTCCCCTCGCCGCTGACCATGACGACCATCGCGGTGGGCGTCGCGGTCACCGTGGTCCTGGGCGTGGCGCCGCAGTACTTCCTGGACCTGGCGGGGCAGGCGAGCACGTTCGTCCGCTGACCGGTCCGTCGTACGGGACGGGGCCCGGCCCCCCTTCGGGGGAGCCGGGCCCCGTCGCGTGCGCGGTGCTACTCGGCGGTGCGCCGTTCGGGAGTGATGGCGGTCAGGTCGAGGTCGATGGCGAAGGGAGACGAGACTTTGAGACGGTCGTGGAAGATGCCCGCGGTCCCGTAGCTCCCGGTCGACGGGTCCAATTCGTAGACGTAGACCACGGCACGACCATCCTTGTTCTCCACGCGCCAGAAGTGAAGAATGCCCGCTTCTGCGTACTTGACCGGCTTGACGCCACGGTCACGGCCGACGGACTCGGGCGAGACCACTTCAATGGCCAGGCGAACGGAGTCCGCAGGGAGCCGGGTCTGGTCCAGATCGCCCACGGCGCTTTCCTCCACGACGATGACATCGGGTTCGGGGCGGTTGTGACGGTCGATGTCGATCGTGAACTCGCGGAAGACCTCAAGGCCCGGCGGCTGCTGATCCATGAGCTGCCAGGTGAGGAAGTTGACCGCGCGCATGTGGAATTGAGTCTGCGGACTCACGAAGACCAGGCTCCCGTCGATCAGCTCCGTGTGCGGAGGCAGATTCGGAAGCGTGTCCAGGTCGTCGGCAGTCCAGCCGCCCGGCGGGGGGATCGGCCAGCTGTGTTCCGGTTTCATCAGTGCTCCCATGAGCCGGAGTCTCGCGAGTGCGACCAGCGTATCGCCGGGGATCCGCGGAACACCGTCCTCATGAGTGAGCCATATGCGCATGGCACTTGACCCGGCAGGGCGGCGCGGCCTAGTGGCCGTGCGCGTGCCCGGGCTTCGCCGGGGCAGCGGCCTTGCCCGGGCAGGTCAGCGCGGGGTTCCAGTTGTGGAAACGGCCGGCCGGGTTCTTCTTGTACGCCCACAGGTGCAGGTCGTAGTGCTTGGGCATGCCCGCCCAGTGGCCCGGCATGGGTCCGTCGAAAGGCAGCCCGAACATGCTCGGCCTGTCGTCGGTGGTCTTCAGGTCCTGGTCCCCGTCGGTGGACATCCATTCCACGGTCTGGAGCATGCGACGGCCGTTGCGGTCCTTCGCCGTGCTGTAGAGGAGCGCCGTCGGCCTGCTGGGGTCCATCGAACCCCAGTTGGCCTGCTTGACGTAGTGGTAGCCCATGGCGCCCACCCCGAACGGGTTGGTCATGCACTCATGGCCGTGCGGGACGTACCCGTCCTTGAGGGCCTCCCGCTCGTCCGTGTACCTGGCCGTCACCGCGATCGCCGTCGCCATGTCCCTCATGGCCTTGCGGTCGTGCGGGTCGGGCGCGGGCCCCTCGACCCCGTGGGCCGGGGCCACGGCGCCCAGGCCGAGCGACACGGCGGCCGCGCAGGTCAGGACGGTCTTCAGGGTGCGCACGGTCATGGCTGCGGCTCCTCGTGATGGGGGTACGGGGGTACGGGTTCCCGCTTCCATTCGTCCGTCCACCATCCCGGCCCCCACCCTCCGCCGCACGCGGCGCGCCTCCGAACGGGGGCCCGGCACGATCCGAAGCCCTAGGCGCGGGCCGCGTACGCCCGGACGTCCGCGTCGGGGTCGCCGACCGCCGTGGCGAGCGCGGCCCGGGCCTCCCCGGAGGCCCGGTGGGCCAGCAGGGACAACACCGCCGCCTTCCGGACGTCCGCGTTGGCGTCGACCAGGGCCTTGGCCAGAGCCGGCACGGCCGCCTCCGCGACGGCCGCCGACAGCCCGGCCGCCGCCCCCGCGCGGACCTGCCAGGCCGTGTCGTCCAGAGCCGCCACCGCGGTACGGGCGTACCCGTCCGGGCAGCCGACCGAGGCCAGCGCGCCCAGCGCCGCACCCCGCACCAGCGGGTCGGCATCCGAGAGCAGCGGGTCCAGCGGCGCCGGTGCCGGATCGCGGACCGCGGCCAGGCCCTTGGCGACGGCGACCCGGACTTCACGGGCCGGGTCCCCGGCGGCCCCGGCCAGCTCCGCCGCCGCGTCCACGGACACCAGCCCCCGCACCGCGTGGATCCGTACGTCCACCTCGGCGTCGGCCAGCGCGGCCGCGTACAGCTCCGCGTCGCCGAGGCGCAGCGCCCGCAGGACCTCCAGCGCGGCCGAGCGCACCGCCGGGTCGCCCACCGCCAGGGCCGTCCGCAACCCGGCCGCCAGACCGGGATCGCCCGGCAGGACCTCCACCAGCTCCCGCAGCGCGCCCGCCGCGGCCGCCCGTACGCCGCGGTCCGTGTCCGCGAGCCGGAGCGCCAGCGCGGGCCCGGCCCCCGCCGGGACCGTTTCCCCGAGCGCGGCCACGGCGGCGGCCCGGACCGCCGGGTCGGGGTCGCCGAGGTAGGGGAACAGGGCGGGCAGGTCGGGCGACTCCTCGGCGAGGGCGAGCAGTTCGAGGATCCGCGGGGAGGGTCCGGCGGCGCGGGCGGGACCGGCGGCCGCGGGCTCCTCCGGGGCGGGAGGCGCCGCCGTACGCGCCGCCGGAGGCGTCCGGCGCGGGCCGGCCGTCGCCACCGGGACCAGTTCGACCTCGCCGAGGTGCCGTTCGGGGCCGCCCGCCGGGGCGAACCCGTCCACCGGCACCAGGTACGGCTCCACCGGCCGGGCGGTGAACTCCATCGCCCCCGAGGCCGACTTGCGCAGGTCCAGATGGTGCAGCCAGCCCGCGTCGTCCCGCTCCGGATGGTCGAGCCGCTCGTGGTAGAGGCCCCAGCGGGACTCCGTCCGGGCCAGCGAGGACCGGGCCGCCATCTCCGCGCAGTCCCGGATGAAGGACACCTCCGCACACCGCATCAGCTCGTGCGCGGTGCTCGCGCCCATCTGCGCGATCTCGCCGGTCATGCGGTCGAAGGCCTCCACGGCGAGCGACAGCTTCGCGCCCGACTTCGGCGGCGCCACGTAGTCGTTCACGAACCGCCGCAGCTTGTACTCCACCTGCGGCTGCGGCGGCCCGTCCGGGTTGCGCAGCGGCCGGTAGACCAGCTCGTGCGCCTCCGCCAGCTGCCGCGCCGGCAGCTCCCCCTCGTACGCGGTGTACCGGGCGGCGTCCGCGCCCGCCAGGTCGCCGAAGACGAACGCCCCGATCATGTAGTTGTGCGGTACGGAGGCCAGGTCACCGGCCGCGTACAGGCGCGGGACCGTGGTGCGTGCGTGGTCGTCGACGCGGACCCCGGAGGCGGAGTGGCCCCCGCACAGCCCGATCTCCGAGATGTGCATCTCGATGTCGTGCGTGCGGTAGTCGTGGCCGCGCCCCGCGTGGAAGGTGCCGCGCGTCGGCCGCTCCGTCGTGTGCAGGATCGATTCGAGGGAGGCCACCGACTCCTCCGGGAGGTGGCTCAGCTTCAGGTACACCGGCCCCCGGTCCGAGGCGAGTTCGGCCGCGAACTCCGACATCATCTGCCCCGACCAGTAGTCGGAGTCCACGAAGCGCTCGCCGTGCCGGTTGACCTGGTAGCCGCCGAAGGGGTTGGCGACGTACGCGCACGCCGGCCCGTTGTAGTCCTTGATCAGCGGATTGATCTGGAAGCACTCGATCCCGGTCAGCGCGGCGCCCGCGTGGTACGCCATGGCGTAGCCGTCGCCCGCGTTGGTCGGGTTCTCGTACGTGCCGTAGAGGTATCCGGAGGCCGGCAGTCCCAGGCGCCCGCACGGGCCCGTCGCCAGGATCACCGCCCCCGCGCGGACGGTGACGAAACCGCCGGTACGGGTGTTGAAGGCGGCCGCGCCGATCGCCCGGCCGTCCTCGGGCGAGGTGAGGACCCGTACCGGCATCACCCGGTTCTCGATCCGGATCCGCTCGCGCATCTCGCGGCGCCGCAGCTGCCGGTAGAGGACCTTCTTGACGTCCTTGCCCTCCGGCATCGGCAGGACGTAGGAGCCGGAGCGGTGGACCTGGCGGACGGCGTACTCGCCGTGCTCGTCCTTCTCGAACTTCACCCCGTACGACTCCAGGCGCCGCACCATCGCGAACCCGCGGGTGGCGGTCTGGCGGACCGTGGACTGGTCGACGATCCCGTCGTTGGCGCGGGTGATCTCGGCGACGTAGTCGTCGGGCTCGGCCCGGCCGGGGACGACGGCGTTGTTGACCCCGTCCATGCCCATGGCGAGGGCGCCGGAGTGGCGTACGTGGGCCTTCTCCAGGAGCAGGACCCGCGCGCCGCGCTCGGCGGCGGTGAGCGCCGCCATCGTGCCGGCGGTACCGCCGCCGATGACGAGGACGTCGCAGGAGAGTTCCTCGGCGTCGCGGATCGCGGGGATGTCCATGGTGCGGCCCTTCAGAGTGAGTTGATGATCTGCCGGCGCAGTGCGGCGTGGTCGGCGGCCCGGGTGCGCGGCCGGGGCACGTCCAGCACCTCGCCGGTGGCCGGGAGCGCGACGCGGTCGCCGAGGAAGAGCGCCTCGTCCACGTCGTGGGTGACGAAGACGACGGTCGCCCCGGTGCCCGCGAGGACGTCGACGAGGAGGTCCTGCATCTCGGCGCGGGTCTGCGCGTCGAGCGCGCCGAAGGGTTCGTCCATGAGGACGGCGCGCGGGCGCGCGACGAGGGCGCGGGCCAGCTGCACGCGCTGGCGCTGACCGCCGCTGAGCTGGTGCGGGAGCTTGTGCGCGTGCCCGGCCAGGCCCACGCGCTCCAGCCACTCCTCGGCGGTCCGCCGCCGCTCGGCGCGCGGCAGCCGCCCGGCGGACCTGCCGATGGCCAGGGGGAGTTCGACGTTGGCCCGGACGGTCCGCCAGGGCAGCAGGGCGTCGTCCTGGAAGACCAGGGCCCGGTCGGCGTCCGGGCCCGTGACCGGGGCGCCGTCCTGCTCGACCGTGCCGCCGAGCGGCGGCAGCAGCCCGGCCAGGGTCCGCAGCAGCGTGGACTTCCCGCATCCGGACGGTCCCACGACGGCCAGCACCTCGCCGGGTTCGACCGTCAGGTCGACCTCGTCGAGCACCACGTTCCCGCGGTGCCCCAGCCGCACCCCGCTCAGGACGAGCCGGGCCCCGGGCGGGCCGGCGTGCGCCACGCCGCCGGTACCGGTCCGTGCATCGGCCTGGGTCAGGCTCATCGGGCCACCTCTCGGGTCCGCTTCGGGAAGGAGTCCGGCCCGGAAACCGGGACGGCTGCGCCGGACGGCCTCAGGGACGGGCTCTTCGGGCCCCGCCCCGCCCGGCTCCGGGCGGTGGAGGACGGTGCGGGGCCGGAGGAGGCGCGCGAGGGGAGCCAGCGCGTCAGACGGCGGCCCGCCCGCTCCACCGCCGTGGACGTCAGCCAGCCCAGCACGCCGATGGTGACCATGCCGACGAAGACGCCGGGGTAGTCGACCACCGTGTAGTCCTGCCAGGTCCGGTAGCCGACCCCGTACTCGCCCGAGATCATCTCCGCCGAGATCACGCAGATCCACGAGACGCCGATGCCGACCGACAGTCCGCCGAAGATGCCCGGCAGGGCACCCGGCAGGACCACCGAGAACAGCACCCGCCCCCGGCCGCCGCCCATCGTCAGGACGGCCTCCTCCCACACCGGTGTCAGTGCCCGCACCGCGTGCCGCGTCGAGACCAGGACGGGGAAGAAGGCGGCGGCGAAGGTGATGAAGACGATCCCCTGCTCGTTCGAGGGGAACAGCAGGATCGCCACGGGCACCAGCGCGATGGCCGGGATCGGCCGCAGCACCTCCAGCAGCGGGCCCACCACGTCCTCCGCGATCCGTGACCGGGCGACCGCCGTGCCCACCGCCACCCCCAGGACCGCGGCGAGCGCGAAGCCCGCCACGATCCGGCGCAGGCTGAAGCCCAGGTCCTGCCAGTAGGCCGCGGCCCCGGCCCGCTCCGCGAACGTCGCCGCCACCTCGCCCACCGTCGGGAACTGCTCGAAGCGCAGCCACAGGTTCACGTCGAGGGCGGTCAGCCCCTGCCACAGCAGGAGCGCCGCGCCGAGCGAAGCCGCCCGCAGCAGCCTGCGCCCGCCCGTCATGACGCCAGGGCTCCGGCTTCGGCGAAGCTCACGATCCGCGCCCCGGATCCCCTGTGCCGGTCGACGTACGACGTCGCGCCCGCGCCCGTGACGAAGGCGCGCAGCTCCGGCCCCTCCGCGACCCACACCGCCTTGTCGGCGAACCAGAGGGTGCCCGTCACCGCGTCCGGTACGTACGCCGCCCGGACGTCCGCGCCGCGCGCGGCCTTCAGCAGCTCGCGCGGGGTGGCGAAGCTCTGCGTACGGGCCTGCCCCTTGAGCCACAGCTCGGGACGGGCGGCCGTCGCCTGCGGGTACTCGGGCGCGCCGGCCACCGCCCGCTTCAGCGGCTCCGGGTCCAGGAAGCCGTCCACGTCCACGTCGCCGACCAGCTTGGCGTCCTTCAGCACCGGCACGTCCGCCTTCAGCGCCTCGACCAGCTCCGGGCGCAGGGCCGGGTCGAAGGTCGCGATGCCGTTGGCACCGTTGTAGAGGTACACGACCTCCGCCGGCAGGCCGGTCTCCTTGGCCACCGACTCGGCGGCCGCGACCGGCTCCGCGCGCAGGTGGTCGGTCGCCTTGCGCTGCGCCCGCAGGAAGTCCTCCAGTACGCCGGCCCGCTCGCGCGCGAACTTCTCCCGGACGGTGACTCCGTGGAAGGTCGGCACGTTCAGCTCGGCGCCGTCGTACAAGGCCTTCGCCCGCCCCTCGTAGGCCAGCTGCCCCGGCCACGCCACGAACTGCGACAGCGCGTCGACGCTGCCCGCCTGGAGCGCCGAAGCGCCCACGCTGGGCTGTTGGTTGAGCTTCTCGATGCCGCTCGTAGGGTCGATCCCGGCGCGCTGCAGGGCCCGTACGAGGGTGCCGTCGGCCGCGGAGCCGACGCTGGTCGACACCTTCTTGCCGCGCAGGTCGGTGAGGGACTCCAGCTTCGAATCCGGCGCGGTGACCACGGTGTTGAGGCCGCCGCGCAGGTTGTAGCCGGTCACTGCCACGAGGCGGGTGGGCTGCTTCAGCTCCCGGCCGCGCACCGCGTTGATCAGCAGCGGGAAGTCGCCCATCGAGCCGATGTCGATCTTCCCGGCGGTCATCTGGGCGGTGATCGGGGCGCCGGTGGCGTAGTCCTGCCAGTCCACCTTGTACGTGACCCCGTCCTTCTTGCCGCGCGCCGCGAGCTCCTGCTCGAAGTAGCCGAGGGAGCGCAGCAGGGTGCCGGCGGTGACGGTGTTGATGGTCTTGGACTGGTAGCCGACGGTCACGGTGACCGTCTTCGGGCCGGACGCCCCGGACGCGTCGCCGCAGGCGGTGGCGAGCGGGGCGAGGAGCAGGACGAGCGCGGGCGCGAGCGCCTTCGAGGGGATGGCACGCATGGGAACGGAACCTTTCACCGGAGCAGGTAGGGCATGTTGACGGTGACCGCGCCGGTGGGACAGCGGGCGGCGCACGGGCCGCAGTACCAGCACTCGTCCACGTGCATGTACGCCGTGCCGTTGTCCTCGCGGATCGCGAGCGAGTCGAGCGGACACATGTCGACGCAGAGGGTGCAGCCGTCGATGCACAGGGACTCGTCGATGGTCACGGGCACGTCGCCGCGCTGGGGGACCAGAGGCATGGCTGTCTCCAGGAAGGTGGGTACGCAGAGGTTCAGAGGGAGCGGCGCAGCAGGCCGCTCATGGTGATGCGGTCGCCGCGGAAGCGGATGAACTCCAGGTCCACGGGGCGGCCGTCGCCCAGGTGGGTGAGGCGTTCCAGCATCAGGACGGCGGCCCCGCGCGGGGCCTGGAGGACGGCGGCGGAGTGCGCGTCGGCGTTGACGGCCTCAAGGGTGATCTCGGCGTGGCCGAGCGGCTGCCCGGTCAGCTGTTCCAGGAGCCGGAAGACGTCGGTGTTCTCCAGGTCGCAGCCCAGCAGTCCGGCGCCGATGTCCATCGGGACGTAGGTGAGGTCGAGGGAGAGCGGCAGCCCGTTCAGGCGGCGCAGCCGCTCGATGTAGAGCACGTCCTCGTGCTCGGGCAGGCCCAGGCGGCCGGCGACCGGGGCGGGAGCACGCACGGGGCCGACGGTGCGGACCTCGTTCGTCACCCGGCCGTGCTCGTGCAGGGTCTCGGCGAGCCCCTGGAGGCGGTCCAGGCCGTGCGGGTACTTCTCGCAGACGACGACCGTGCCGACGCCGGGCCGGCGTTCCACCAGCTGCTCGCCGCGCAGCAGGTCGAGGGCCTGGCGGACGGTGTTGCGGCCGGCGCCGTAGTCGGCGGCGAGGGTGTCCTCCAGGGGGAGGACCCCGCCGGGGTAGCCGCCCGCAAGGATCTGGTGGCGCAGCAGGTCGGCTAGCTGTCGCGCCTGGTCCGCGCGCAGTCGCCGACGGCGCGCGGCGGCGACCGGGACGGTGTGCGTGACGGTGCGTTCGGCTGGCATGGCAGGGAACGTACCGGGGGTGGGGCGGTGATGGTGTTGCCGCAGTGTTGCGCCACCGGGCGGCGTCTTCACACGGCTCTGACCTGCGGCTTCGGCGGGGCGGGGAGAAGATACGCCACCGCGCCGAAGCCGTTCGTCCCGGGATCCGGACTAGCGGGATCCCACAATGCGGCCGGTGACCTCGCCGAGGCCCACGCGCGTACCGTCCGTGCCCGGAGCCCAGGCGGTGAGGGTGACGGTGTCCCCGTCCTCCAGGAAGGTCCGCTTGCCGTCGGCGAGCTCGATCGCGTCGCGCCCGTTCCAGGTCAGCTCCAGCAGCGAGCCGCGCTGGCCCGTCTCGGGGCCGCTGACGGTGCCGGAGCCGTAGACGTCGCCGGTGCGCAGGGAGGCGCCGTTGACGGTCATGTGCGCGAGCTGCTGGGCGGCGGTCCAGTACATCGACGCGAACGGCGGCTGCGCCACCTCCTGCCCGTTGATGGACACGGTGATGCGCAGGTCGAAGCCGCCGGGGACCTCGACGGCGGAGTCGTCGAGGTAGGGCAGCAGCGGGAAGTCCCGGGCGGGCGGGGCGACGCGGGCCGCGTCCAGGGCCTCCAGCGGGGTCACCCAGGCGGAGACGGAGGTGGCGAAGGACTTGCCGAGGAAGGGGCCGAGCGGCACGTACTCCCAGGCCTGGATGTCGCGCGCCGACCAGTCGTTGAGGAGGAAGAGCCCGAAGACGTGGTCCTCGAACTCGCCCAGTGCCACCGGGCTGCCCAGCTCGGAGGGGGTGCCGACGACGAAGCCGACCTCGGCCTCGATGTCGAGCTTGACGGACGGGCCGAAGACGGGCGCCGGGTCGGTGGGCGCCTTGCGCTGCCCGCTGGGCCGTACGACGTCGGTCCCGGAGACCACGATCGTGCCGGAGCGGCCGTGGTAACCGATGGGCAGGTGCTTCCAGTTGGGGGTCAGCGCGTCCCCGTCCGGGCGGAACATCATGCCGACGTTGGTGGCGTGGTGCTCGCTCGCGTAGAAGTCGACGTAGTCGGCGACCTCGTACGGCAGGTGCAGCTCGACCTCGTCCAGCGGCAGCAGGTGCGGCTCCACCGTGGGCCGGTGCCCGGGGTCGGTGACCCAGGCGGTCAGCGCGCGGCGCACGTCGCGCCAGGCGGTGCGGCCGGCGGCGAGCAGCGGGTTGAGGGAGGACTGCCCGAGCAGCCCGGCGTACGGGGAACCGAGCGCGGCCGCGGCCGCCCCCGCGTCGAGCACGTGTCCGCCGATCCGCACACCGATCCGGCGCCGGCTCTCCCCGGCGGTCGAGAAGACGCCGTAGGGGAGGTTGTGCGGCCCGAACGGGTCGCCCTCGGGTACATCGAGGGGGCTCTGCTGGGGCATGGGGTGCTGCCTCGCTTTCGACGCGGTCCGGGGGTGTCCCGGGGGCTTGTTGACACGGTACGTGGCTGGTGGGGGCTTCGGGAGGCCGGATTCGGGGAGTATTTGTAGGACTTGTCCAACAGGGTCCGTATCCTTGACGCCGTGACTTCCGCCCTCCCCTATGCCTTGATCGCCACCGACCTGGACGGGACTCTGCTGCGCGCCGGGGACGCCGTCTCCGCCCGTTCGTCCGCGGCACTCGCGACGGCCCGCGCGGCCGGCGCCCAGCACATCATCGTCACCGGCCGCCCGGTCCCGCAGGTACGGCACGTCCTGGACGGCCTTGGATATACGGGGCTCGCGGTGTGCGGGCAGGGCGCGCAGGTGTACGACGCGGCGCGCGGGCGCCTGCTGCACTCCGTTTGCATGGACCGGGGGCTGGCCGAGGTGGCCCTCGGCAAGATCGAGGCGGAGATCGGCGAGGTCTACGCGGCGGTCAACCAGGAGGGGGTGGACGCGGAGATGCTGATAGGGCCGGGCTACCGGATGTGGCACCCCCATCTGCCGACGGTGCGGGTGCCGAGGCGGTCGGACCTGTGGCCGGCCCCGATCAACAAGGTGCTGCTCCAGCACCCCCGGCTGGACGACGACGAGCTGACGCGCGTGGCCCGGTCGGTGGTCGGCGACCTGGTGAACGTGACCATGGCGGGGGAGCACACGGTGGAACTCCAGCCGCCGGGCATCGACAAGGCCACCGGCCTCGCGCGGGCGGCGGAGGTCCTGGGGCTGCCCGCGTCGGCGACGATCGCGTTCGGGGACATGCCGAACGACGTCCCGATGTTCGCCTGGTCCGCCCACGGGGTGGCCATGGCCAACTCCCACCGGGAGCTGGTGGCCGTCGCCGACGAGGTCACCCTTTCGAACGAGGACGACGGCATCGCGGTGGTGCTCGAGCGGCTGTTCGGCTGACGGCCGGTCAGCCCGCTGCGCGCGGAAGGCGGCGTTCCCACGTCCGGTGGAAGACCACCTCGTCGCCCTCCCGGCACACCACCTCGTTCGACGTCAGGAAGCCGCCCTCGTCGCAACTGATCTCCGACCGGGTCTCGATCCGCGCGTCCCAGCCCAGTTCCGGCCGGTGGAGCCGGATCCGCCAGTCCGACCGCGTCCGGGCGGACAGCGGGTCGGCGTCCTGGATCTCGTACACCTCCAGCGCGTCCTCGCCGTACTCCAGGCCGTCCGGGTACACGCGGGTGCCCCCGTACCGCGGGTCCACCTCCAGCCGCCAGGTCCCGCGCGCGACGTCCCGTACGACCAGCCGTTCCGGCCGCGGCTCGTCCAGCGTGGCCGGGTACGCCACTCCCAGCGGCTCCGCCTGCTCCGGCGCCTCGAAGACGATCCCCTCCCCGCCGGGCGACGCGGCCCGCACCGGGAGGGTCAGCGCGCTGCCCGCAGGGTCCAGGGTCCAGCCCGCCTCGGAGCCGGCCCGCGGCCAGATCCACGGCCAGTACGCCGAGGACACCGCGAGGCGGATGCGGTGCCCCGGCGGGAAGGCGTGGCCGATGCCGTTCAGTTCGAAGGTGACGTCCTCGTACGAGCCCACCGGCCACGGCACGGCCTGCTCCCGGCCCCGGCGGGCGGAGAGGTTCAGCACGCCCCGCGTGACCAGCGTCGAGGAGCCGTCCGGGGCCACGTCACACAGCCGGGCCACGACCTGCCCGTACGGCACGTCCAGGTGCAGCCGCAGGGTCACCGAGGGCCGGCCGAGGATCTCCACCGGCTCCCCCGCCGCCACCGGGAACTCGAAGCAGGCCGACTTCGCGTCCTCCTCCCGCTGGTCCGGCGGCAGGTCGGCGTCGTTGCCGAACGGGAAGAACCGGCCCGCGTCCATCCCGGTGTGCTGCGGGGAGGCGACGGCCACCGGCGCGCCCTGGAGCCCGTACGGGACCGGGATGACCGAGGCCGAGGGCCAGGACTTCTCGCCGACCCAGCGGCCCGGGAGTTCGTCGTACACCGTCGCGGGCGGGTGCGTGTCGCCGATCCACGCGCGGAGCAGCGGCTCGTCCATCACGTCGTTGTCCTCGCCCTTCAGCCAGTGGTCCCACCAGCGCAGGGTCTCCTGGAGGAAGCCGATGGCCGGGCCCGGCGGCAGCCCGCGGTCCGGGTACTGGTGGGACCACGGGCCGATCAGGCCCCGTACCCGGGACGCGGGGAGGGCGGAGACCAGGCGCAGGACCGTGTCCCGGTAGGGGTCGTGCCAGCCGCCCACCGCGAGGACCGCCGCCCGGATGGCCGAGTAGTCCTCGCAGACGCTGCCGTGGCGCCAGTAGCCGTCGCGGGTCTGGTGCGAGAGCCAGGTGTGGATCAGCGGTTCGACGCCCTCCAGGCGTTCCAGCCACTGCTCCCGCCAGCCGTCGCCGACGAACTGGGGGTCCGGCGGGCGGGAGGCGAAGGCCAGCATGGTGGCCGCCCACGCGTGCATGTCGACCGCCAGTACCGAGCCGCCCGCGTAGTGCACGTCGTTGTCGTACCGGTCGTCGGTCGAGCAGACGGTGACGACCGCTTTGAGGGCCTCGGGCGCGAGCGCGGCGATCTGCAGGCCGTTGAAGCCGCCCCAGGAGATGCCGAACATCCCCACCGCCCCCGTGCACCACGGCTGCGCCGCCAGCCACTCCACCACCGCGACCCCGTCGGCCAGCTCGCGGGCGTCGTACTCGTCGCCGGGGCGGCCGCCGCTGCACCCGTGGCCGCGTACGTCCACGCGCACCGAGGCGTAGCCGTGCCCCGCGTACCAGGGGTGGCGCTGCCAGTCGCGCGGCGCGGTCCAGTCGGTGAGCCGGTACGGGAGGTACTCCAGCAGCGCCGGAACGGGCTCGTCGGTGACGGGGCGCCAGACGCGGGCGTAGAGCTCGACGCCGTCGGGCATCGGGATCCGGACGTCCTCGCGGGTGGTCCCGTACGGGAAGTCGGTACGGATGATCATGCGCGAACCGCCTTAGTGAACGGGGTGCATGGCGCGCCGCGGCCAGGGCGCCGCAGGAGGCCGCCCCGGAGCGCGGCCCGGTACGAACCGGGGATGCGGTCGGCGAGCCACCCGCCGGCGGGGGAGACGGGGTAGACCATGGTCCCGTACGCCGCCGAGACCGAGGCTGCGGGTTCCTCTATATCGGTGACAGTTCTGGGCAAAACGTATTCTCCGGTTGATTCGGCTCACCAAGAACATACCTGTGCAGTTCGGGCGGTGCGCGGGTGGCGTCCGGACAGGCGCTCTCGGTGATCGAAAACAGACCCGATACGCTGGCTTGAGTGATGGCAGCGACACATCGACAATCCAGGTGATCGTCAACGTGATCGTCAGCAGACAGGAGTACCCCTCGTGACCGTCGTCGGGCCGTTCGGACTGAGCGTGCGGGACCAGGCTCTTGAGACCGATGTCCAGGCCGGACTGGCCGCCGTCGAGGCGGGTCTGCTGGAGGCCACCAAGAGCGAAGTCCCCTTCATCACCGAGGCCGCACAGCATCTGGTGCGGGCCGGAGGCAAGCGCTTCCGGCCGCTGCTCGTGATGCTCGCCTCCCGTTTCGGCGATCCGTACGCGCCCGGGATCGTGCCCTCCGCCGTCGTGGTGGAGCTCACGCACCTGGCGACGCTCTACCACGACGACGTCATGGACGAGGCGGACGTACGCCGCGGGGTGGACAGCGCGAACACCCGCTGGGGCAACTCGGTGGCCGTCCTGACGGGTGACTTCCTGTTCGCCCGCGCCTCGCACATCCTGGCCGACCTCGGGCCGGAGGCCGTCCGCATCCAGGCCGAGGCCTTCGAGCGGCTGGTGACGGGTCAGATCCTGGAGACGGCCGGCCCGCGCGACGGCCGCGACCCGATCGCCCACTACCTCGACGTCATGGCCGGGAAGACCAGCTCGCTCGTCGC
Source organism: Streptomyces sp. NBC_00190 (assembly GCF_036203305.1). Classification (GTDB taxonomy): domain Bacteria; phylum Actinomycetota; class Actinomycetes; order Streptomycetales; family Streptomycetaceae; genus Streptomyces. Next base: position 4,663,289 of record NZ_CP108131.1, read on the forward strand.
CGTCTCCTGCCGCTTCGGCGCGATGATGTCCGGCGCCGACGACATGGCCGTCGACATCCTCACGCAGTACGGCGAGCGGCTGGGCCTGGCCTTCCAGCTGGCCGACGACGTCCTCGACATCGCCTCCGACGCGCACGAGTCCGGCAAGACCCCGGGCACCGACCTGCGCGAGGGCATCCCGACCCTGCCCGTGCTGCGGCTGCGCGAGATGGCGGCCCGCGACGGCAACCCGGACGACCTGGAACTCGTGAGCCTCCTGGACGGCGACCTGACGGACGACGCCCGACACGCCGAGGTGCTGACCCGGCTCCGCGCGCACCCCGCGCTGGAGCAGGCCCGCCGCGACACCGTCCGCTACGCCGAGGACGCGCGGGCCATGCTGGCGCCGCTGAAGGAGTGCTCCGCGAAGTCGGCGCTGGAGGAACTGTGCGACGCGGTGGTGCACCGGGCGGGATAGCACCGCGCGGGATAGCACCGCGCGGGATAGCACCGCGCGGGACGGCGCCGGGCGGGACAGCACCCGAACGGCCGCCCGGCGGCACCCCTGGCGCGCGCAGTAGCGGAACGGGCCCTTCCGTCCTGTCGACCCCTACGGGTCGTAGGAGGAGGGGCCTTCGTGTGTCATCCCACGGGCGTACACACACTTGCGTCCGGGGGCTGACGCCGCGGCGCCCCCCTTTTGGTCAGATGGAGTCATCAACCCCACCAGATCGGGTGAGCGCGGTGACACGGGGGTCGCCGCCGTCGACACAGAGGGCAGGGCACTGAAATGGCAGCGAACACGAAGACTTCTCGCAAGGTCGCCCGGTACGCCGTACCGGTCGCGGTGGCGGGTGTGGCCGCGGCGACCGTAGCGATGGTCCCGGCCTTCGCCACCGCCGGCGGACCCGACCTTCCGAAGGTGACGGCGCAGCAGCTCATCGAGAAGATCGCGGCTTCCGACGTACAGGAGCTGTCCGGCACCGCCCGGATCACCACCGACCTGGGCCTGCCGAAGATCGCGAGCGGTCTGCTCGGCGGCGCGGGTGTCACGGGGGGCTCCGCCGCTCCCGAGGACAAGGTCGCGCAGCTGGCGAACGGGACGCACACCTTCCGCGTCGCGGCCGACGGCCCGGACCGCCAGAAGCTGACCTTCCTGGACGGCAAGGACGAGTACAGCCTCATCCACAACGGCAACGACGTGTGGGGCTACGACTCCAAGTCGAACGAGGTCTTCCACGAGAAGGCGGCCCCCGAGGCCGGCAAGGACGGCGGCGCCGCCGACCACAAGAAGGCGGCCGACCGGCTCGCCACCTCGCCCCAGCAGCTGGCCGAGGAGGTCCTGAAGGCCGCGGGCCCCACCACGGACGTCGGCGTCGGCGACACGGCGCAGGTGGCCGGGCGCGACGCCTACCAGCTGGTGCTCAAGCCCAAGCAGGCCGGATCCACGATCGGCGCGATCCAGATCGCGGTCGACGCCAAGAACGGCGTGCCGCTGCGCGTGCAGCTGCTCTCCTCGCAGGGCGGCAAGCCGATCGTGGACGCAGGCTTCACCAAGGTGGACTTCGCCAAGCCGTCGGCCGACACCTTCAACTTCACCGCGCCCAAGGGCGCCAAGGTGACCGAGGGTTCGGACGGGCACGGCCGCGGTGAGGGCAAGGCCGAGGGAGACAAGCACTGGAAGGCCCTGGAGTCCTTCCCGGGTCTGGACGCCCTGACCGGCGGTGCGAACGGCAAGGGCGAGACGAAGGTCCTCGGCGAGGGCTGGGCCACCGTCGCGCAGATCGACACCGGGGCGGGCCGGAGCCTGAAGGATCTGGAGAACAACAAGGACGCGCCCAAGGAGGCCAAGCAGTTCATGAGCTCCCTCGGGGACAAGGCCAGCGGGAAGTTCGGAGAGGGCCGGATATTCTCCACCCGCGTGGTCAACGCCCTGATCACGGACGACGGCAAGGTCTACGTCGGCGCGGTCACCAAGGACCAGCTGGTGAAGACGGCGAACGCCGCGAAGTAGCCGTGGGGCAGTCGTGAGGCAGCCGTGAAGTAGCGGCCGACGACGGAAGGGTGGCCCGGGACCTGTGTCCCGGGCCACCCTTCCGTCGTTCCCCTCCTGCGTACAGCGGGCCCGCTGTACGGTGGTGTGCATGTCGAGACACGTCACCATCCGCCTGGACGAAGAGTTCCACGAGCGCCTCAAGGCGCGCGCGGCGGCGCTGGGAACGACGGTCACCGCGCTGATCACCGAGGTCACGGAACGCGAACTCGACGACGACCGGAAGAACTTCCTGTCGGGCATAGAGGAGTTCGCGGACCACTGGGGCTACTTCCAGGAGCGGTTCGGCAATTGAAGATCACCATGGAGTGGGCCTGGACCGCTCTGGCCCACCATCTCCCGTCCGATCCCGCCGTGTGGGACCCCTCCGGGGTGGCCGCCGCGGTCGCCCGGCACCAGAACGACCTCGTCCTGGTGCCCGAGCAGCCCGCCCCGGACACCGCGTGGCGGGCCGCCGCGTTCCTGCACACGCTTGCCGTGTGCCCGGCGCTGGAATCCCCGATGAACGAGTTCTACGCCGCCGCCGCGACCCGCTCGTACCTGCGCGTGGCCGGGGCCAAGCAGCTGCCCTCGCCGGAGGAGCTCGGCGATCTGGTCGAGGCGGCGAAGCTCGGCCGCGCGGACATCGGGGCGGTCGCCGAGGAGCTGCGGGCCCGTATCCAGGACCCGCAGCTGCCCGACGCGACGGTCAGAAAGTGATCTTCCAGCTGTTGATGTAGCCGACGTCCTGCCCGGCCACGTCCTTGACCTGGAGCTTCCAGATCCCGTTGGCGACCTCGCTCGACGCGTTGACCGTGTACGAGGCGATGACGTTGTCGGCCGAGTCCGAGCTGGAGGAGTTCTTCAGCCGGTAGGCCGTCCCGTCGGGCGCGAGCAGGTCGATCACCAGGTCACCGCGGTAGGTGTGGACGATGTTCACGTCGACCTTGGTGGTGGCGGGCGCGTTGCCGGTGACGCCGGACACCGTGATCGGCGAGGTCACCGCGGCGGCGGGGGAGTCCGGGACGGACACGTCCGCCGTGTTCTCGAAGGACGGGCCCGGCGGGACCGGCGTGGCCGCCCCGAGGGTCCAGACCGCGTAGGCGATCGCGTCGGCGTTGCGGTCCAGTGCGGTGTCGTTGATGTTCGTCAGCGAGTCGCAGGAGGAGTGGTAGCAGCGGTCGAAGGCCTGACCGGAGGTGCCGCCCCACTTCTGTGCCTGGGCCGCCGTCTTGGTGTAGTCGGCGCCGGAGAACAGGCCGCCGACCGGGATGCCCGCGCTCTTGAAGGGGGCGTGGTCGGAGCGGCCGTCGCCCTCGGTCTCGATCTCGGTCGGGATGCCGAGGCCGGCGTAGTAGTTCTTGAAGGTCTGCTCGATGGTCGGGTCGTCGTCGTAGACGAAGTAGCCCGGGTTCGGCGAGCCGATCATGTCGAAGTTCAGGTAGCCGGAGATCTTCGCCTTCTCGGCGGCCGGCAGGTTGTTGACGTAGTACTTCGAGCCGATCAGGCCCAGCTCCTCCGCGCCCCACCAGCCGAAACGCAGGTGCTTCGTCGGCTGCAGGCCCGCACGGGAGACGGCGAGCGCGGTCTCCAGGACGGCCGCGGAACCGGAGCCGTTGTCGTTGATGCCGGCGCCGGCGGTCACCGAGTCCAGGTGCGAGCCGGACATCAGGACCGAGTTGGGGTCGCCGCCCGGCCAGTCGGCTATCAGGTTGTAGCCCGTGGCGCCGCTGGAGGTGAAGGTCTGCAGGGTGGTGGTGAAGCCGGCCGCGTCGAGCTTGGCCTTCACGTAGTCGATCGAGGCCTTGTAGCCGGTCCGGCCGTGGGCGCGGTTGCCGCCGTTGTTGGCGGCGATGGTGGAGAGCTGCGTGAGGTGGGCCTTGACGTTGGCCAGCGGGATGTCGGGCGGTGTCGGTGCCGCGGCGGCCGCCGTGGGGGCGGCGAGCGCGGCAGGAGTGGTGGCGGCGAACAGGCCGGCGACCGCGAACGCGGTCACGGCAGCAAGGCGCCGGGAGACGGACAGGCTCATGTGGGGGCTCCGGGGATTCCGCGGGGATTTGACGGAACTGGCGGTATAGAGCAGGTGAGCGATAGTGCGTCTGTGCGAGCCTGATGTTCAGCGAGAGTATGACTGTCCGTCAAGACCAGATTTCGGTCAGGGGAGTTCGGAAAACGGACGATCCCCGGTGCGGGGTTTCCGTACCGGGGATCGTGGGAGCTGAGTGGGCGCTGCCGGGAGTCCTACGCGGGCTCGTGCGCCGGTGTCACGGCGGGGGCCGGCGCCATGGCGAGCGCTGCCCGGGAGCGCCGGGACGTACGCAGCGCGTCCCAGGTCAGGACGGCGAGGGCGGCCCACACCAGGGAGAATCCGGCCCAGCGCTCGGGCGGCATCGCCTCGTGGAAGTAGAGGACGCCGAGCCCGAACTGGAAGACCGGGGCCATGTACTGGAGGAGCCCGAGGGTGGACAGCGGGACCCGGATCGCCGCGGCCCCGAAGAACACCAGCGGGATCGCGGTGACCAGCCCGGTCGCGGCCAGCAGGAGCGAGTGCCCGACGCCGTGCGAGGCGAAGCTGGACTGGCCCTGCGCGCCCAGCCACAGCAGGTAGCCGAGGGCGGGCAGGAACAGTACGGCCGTCTCGGCGGTCAGCGATTCCAGCCCGCCCATGTTGAGCTTCTTCTTGATCAGCCCGTACGTCGCGAAGGAGAAGGCCAGGATCAGCGAGATCCACGGCGGCCGCCCGTAGCCGATGGCGAGCACCAGTACGGCGATGAAGCTGATGCCGACCGCCGCCCACTGTGCGCGGCGCAGCCGCTCACCCAGGACCAGGACGCCGATCGCGATGCTGACCAGGGGATTGATGAAGTAGCCGAGGCTCGCCTCGACGACCTGGCCGTTGTTGACGGCCCAGATGTACAGGCCCCAGTTCACGCTGATCACCGAGGCGGCCAGCGTGGTCAGGCCGAGCTTGCGCGGCTGGCGGAGCAGCTCCCGCACCCAGCCCCAGCGGCGCAGGGCGAGCAGGGCCACCCCGACCACGGCCAGGGACCACACCATGCGGTGGGCGAGGATCTCGACGGCCCCGGAAGGCTTGAGCAGCGGCCAGAAGAGGGGGACGAGTCCCCACATCCCGTATGCGCCGAATCCGTAGAGCAAACCCGTGCGCTGCTCGTTCTCCGCCTTCACGGGGGCCTCCTGTACGACTTCAAGCCAACTTGACGACGGTATCGCCGCAGGGGCCGGATGTCATGCCCGTTTCGGGGAGATACTCATGACATCGGCAGGGGCTTGCGTGGCGGCCTCAGGTCAGCGCGGCGGCGATCGCCTCGGCCACCGGGGTCGTCGGCCGCCCGATCAGTCGCGCCAGGTCGCCGCTGGTCCCCGCCAGCCGGCCGCGCGCGATCGCCGCGTCCACGTCGACGATGATCGCCGCGAAGCCCTCGGGGACCCCGGCGCCGGTGAGGACCGACAGGTGCTCGGCCGCCGGTACCTGCGCGTACGCGATCTCCTTGCCGGTCTGCGCCGACAGCTCGGCCGTGTACTCCGCCAGGCTCCACGCGGTGTCGCCGGAGAGCTCGTAGACCCGGTTCAGGTGCCCCTCGCCGGTGAGCACCACGGCCGCGGCGGCCGCGTAGTCGGCCCGCGCCGCGGAGGCGACCCGGCCCTCGCCCGCGCTGCCGACGACCGCGCCGTGCTCCAGGACGGTGGACAGGTTCCCGGTGTAGTTCTCGTGGTACCAGCCGTTGCGCAGGAAGGTGTACGGGATCCCGGAGTCGAGGATGGCCTGCTCGGTGGCCCGGTGCTCGGCGGCCAGGTCGAAGTCGGCCTCGGGGCCGCCGAGGATGCCGGTGTAGGCGAGCTGTGCCACGCCCGCGGCCTGCGCGGCCTCCAGTACGGCGGTGTGCTGCGCGACGCGGCGGCCGATCTCGTTGCCGGAGATCAGCAGGACCCGGTCGCCGGCCCGGAAGGCGGCGGACAGCGCGGCCCGGTCGTCGTAGTCGGCCACGCGCACCTCGACCCCGCGCTCGGCCAGGTCGGCGGCCTTCTCCTTGTCGCGGACGACGACGGCGACGCGGTCGGTGTCGACGCGGGCCAGCAGTTCCTCGACGACGAGACGGCCGAGGGCTCCGGTGGCTCCGGTGATGACGATGCTCATGAGTGCTCTCCTCGCTGGACGGTACTGCCACCCTACGGGAAGCGCTAACTTTTTGAAAGCGCTAGCTGTCGGGGGGTATGCCGAAGCCCGGATCTCCTGGGAGATCCGGGCTTCGCTTCGTGCGGGAGGGCGGTGGCGCCGGCCTGGGTCAGCCGACGACCGTCCAGGTGTCGTTGCCGGTCAGCAGGGTCGCGAGGTCACCCTTGCCGTTGCGGTCGATGGCCGTGTCGAGCTGCTCGGACATGAGCGTGTCGTAGACGGGCCGTTCGACGTCGCGGAAGACACCGATGGGCGTGTGGTGCAGGGTGTCGGGGTCGGCGAGGCGGGACAGCGCGAAAGCGGTCGTCGGGCTGGTGCCGTGCGCGTCGTGGACCAGGATCCGCGCCTCGTTCTCGGGAGTGACCGCGACGACCTGCAGGTCGCCGGTGGCGGGGTCCCGGACGACGCCCTTGTCCCCGTCCGTCCCGAAGCGGATCGGCTGCCCGTGCCTCAGCGGGATCACGGCCTCTTGCGCCTGGCCCTTGTCCTTCAGGGCGTCGAAGGCCCCGTCGTTGAAGATGTTGCAGTTCTGGTAGATCTCCACCAGCGCCGTGCCCTGGTGGTCGGCGGCCGCGCGCAGCACCTCGGTGAGGTGCTTGCGGTCGCTGTCCACCGTCCGCGCCACGAAGGAGGCCTCCGCGCCGATGGCCAGGGACACCGGGTTGAAGGGCGCGTCCAGGGAGCCCATCGGCGTCGACTTGGTGATCTTGCCGACCTCGGAGGTGGGGGAGTACTGCCCCTTGGTCAGACCGTAGATCCGGTTGTTGAAGAGCAGGATCTTGAGGTTGACGTTCCGCCGCAGGGCGTGGATCAGGTGGTTTCCGCCGATGGAGAGGGCGTCGCCGTCACCCGTCACGACCCAGACGGAGAGGTCGCGCCGCGAGGTGGCCAGGCCGGTGGCGATGGCCGGGGCGCGGCCGTGGATGGAGTGCATCCCGTAGGTGTTCATGTAGTACGGGAAGCGGGAGGAGCAGCCGATGCCCGATACGAAGACGATGTTCTCCTTCGCGAGGCCGAGCTCGGGCATGAAGCCCTGCACGGCCGCGAGGACGGCGTAGTCGCCGCAGCCGGGACACCAGCGGACCTCCTGGTCCGACTTGAAGTCCTTCGCCGACTGCACGGCCTCCGCCTTCGGCACCAGCGACAGCAGGGTGGGGGCGTCGGTCACCTCAGTCATTGATGGCCTCCTCGAGAACCTTCGCGAGCTGCTCCGCCTTGAACGGCATTCCGTTGACCTGGTTGTACGACTGGGCGTCGACCAGGTATTTCGCCCGGATCAGGGTGGCGAGCTGCCCGAGGTTCATCTCCGGCACCACTACCTTCTCGTAACGCTTCAGGACCTCTCCGAGATTCCCCGGGAAGGGGTTGAGGTGGCGCAGGTGCGCCTGCGCGATGGGGTGTCCGGCCGCGCGCAGACGGCGCACCGCGGCGGTGATCGGGCCGTACGTGGAGCCCCAGCCGATGACGAGGGTGCGCGCGCCGTCCGGGTCGTCGACGTCGAGGTCGGGGACCTCGATGCCGTCGATCTTGGCCTGGCGGGTGCGGACCATGAGGTCGTGGTTGGCCGGGTCGTACGAGATGTTGCCGGTGCCGTCCTGCTTCTCGATCCCGCCGATGCGGTGTTCGAGGCCCGGAGTGCCGGGGACCGCCCACGGGCGGGCCAGGGTTTCCGGGTCGCGCTTGTAGGGCCAGAACGCCTCGGTGCCGTCGGCGAGGGCGTGGTTGGGCCCGGTCGCGAACTTGACCTTGAGGTCGGGCAGGTCGGCGATGTCGGGGATCTTCCAGGGCTCGGATCCGTTGGCGAGGTAGCCGTCGGAGAGCAGGAAGACCGGGGTCCGGTAGGTGAGCGCGATCCGGGCCGCGTCCAGCGCCGCGTCGAAGCAGTCCGCGGGGGTGCGCGGCGCGACGATGGGGACGGGGGCCTCGCCGTTGCGCCCGTACATCGCCTGCAGCAGGTCGGCCTGCTCGGTCTTGGTGGGCAGTCCCGTGGACGGCCCGCCGCGCTGGATGTCCACGATCAGCAGCGGCAGCTCCAGGGAGACGGCCAGGCCGATCGTCTCGGACTTCAGCGCCACACCCGGGCCGGAGGTGGTGGTCACGCCCAGGGACCCGCCGAAGGCGGCTCCGAGGGCGGCGCCGATGCCGGCGATCTCGTCCTCGGCCTGGAAGGTCCGTACGCCGAAGTTCTTGTGCTTCGACAGTTCGTGCAGGATGTCCGAGGCCGGGGTGATCGGGTACGAGCCCAGGTAGAGCGGCAGGTCGGCCTGCTGGGCGGCGGTGATCAGCCCGTAGGAGAGGGCCAGGTTCCCCGAGATGTTGCGGTAGGTGCCGGTCGGGAAGGCCTGGCTGGCGGGGGCGACCTCGTAGGAGACCGCGAAGTCCTCCGTCGTCTCCCCGAAGTTCCAGCCCGCCCGGAACGCGGCCACGTTCGCCTCCGCGATCTGCGGCTTCTTCGCGAACTTCTGCCGCAGGAACTTCTCCGTACCCTCCGTCGGCCGGTGGTACATCCAGCTCAGCAGGCCCAGCGCGAACATGTTCTTGCTGCGCTCGGCCTCCTTGCGGGACAGCCCGAAGTCCTTCAGCGCCTCGACGGTGAGGGTGGTCAGCGGGACCGGGTGGAGGTTGTACGCGGCGAGGGAGCCGTCCTCCAGCGGAGAGGTGTGGTAGCCGACCTTGGCCATGGGGCGCTTGGTGAACTCATCGGTATTGATGATGATCTCCGCGCCGCGCGGAACGTCGTCGATGTTCGCCTTCAGGGCGGCCGGGTTCATCGCGACCAGCACGTTCGGCGCGTCACCGGGCGTGAGGATGTCGTGGTCCGCGAAATGCAGCTGGAAGGACGACACGCCCGGCAGGGTTCCGGCAGGGGCGCGGATCTCGGCGGGGAAGTTCGGGAGCGTGGACAGATCGTTGCCGAACGACGCCGTCTCCGAGGTGAAGCGGTCACCGGTGAGCTGCATACCGTCACCGGAGTCGCCCGCGAATCTGATGATCACACGATCGAGCCGACGGATTTCCTTGCCACCCGGACTCGCCGGGGTGCGCTGTCCACCGACAACCGCACCCCCAGCCCCGTCGGCCTGCTCGGCCGGGCTACTGACCTGGCTGGTCACTGAACTGGACCTCCTTCGAGGCGTGGGCACCCCCAGAACCAACCCTACGTCGGTCGGCGCTCCGGGGGCGGCCACATTCTGGACCGTTGGACCGCCCATCGAGACGGCCCGACCGGTATGCCATATCTGACAGAGTGTCAGTCGATCAAGACTTCAGGTAGGTGAGAACGGCCAGTACGCGCCGGTGATCCCCGTCACTCGGCGACAGGCCGAGCTTCATGAAGATGTTGCTGACGTGCTTCTCCACCGCTCCGTCACTCACGACCAACTGCTTCGCGACGGCGGAATTGGTGCGGCCTTCGGCCATCAGGCCGAGCACCTCGCGCTCGCGCGGGGTCAGACCCGCCAGCACGTCCTGCTTGCGGCTGCGGCCGAGCAGCTGGGCGACGACCTCGGGGTCCAGGGCGGTACCGCCCCGGGCCACCCGTACGACCGCGTCCAGGAACTCCCGGACCTCGGCCACCCGGTCCTTGAGCAGATACCCGACACCCGTGCTGGAACCGGCCAGCAGTTCGGTGGCGTACTGCTCCTCCACGTACTGGGACAGCACGAGCACGCCTATCCCGGGGTGGTCGCGCCGCAGCTGTACGGCGGCCCGTACTCCTTCGTCGGTGTGCGTCGGCGGCATCCGCACGTCGGCCACCACCACGTCCGGCAGCGCGTCTTCTGCCGCCAGCTCCGCCACCGTCTTGATCAGGGCTTCCGCGTCCCCGACGCCGGCCACGACGTCATGCCCCCGGTCGGTCAGCAGCCGGGTCAGGCCCTCACGAAGCAGCACCGAGTCCTCGGCGATGACCACCCGCACCCTGTCGTTCACGATTCAGCAGCTCCCGCGTCCACTCGATACCGCACTCCCTGGCACAGCCAAGCATCCCAGCCTCAAGGCCGGATCAAGGCAGGGCCGGACCAACGAGTGGGCGTACGGGGGGAGTTTTCGAACGCCGGCGGTGTCGGGAGACACCGAGGCGTCGGCCGGCACGTGCCGGGACCCTGCCGGGAACGTGCCGAGGCGCCTGCCGGGACGTTCCGAGACGTCTTCCGGCAGGCGCCCGGAGGCTCGCTACGGCCGCCAGGGGAGCTCGGCGGTCACCGTGGTCCCCACGCCGACGGGGGAGTCGACGACCAGCACCCCGTCCACGGCGTCCAGCCGCTCGGCCAGCCCCGCCAGCCCCGTCCCGGCCCCGGCGCCCGCCCCGCCCCGGCCGTCGTCGGCGACCTGGACCAGCAGCCGCTCCCCGGACTTCCACACCTCCACGCTCGCGACCCGGGCCCGCGCGTGCTTGCTGATGTTCTGCAGCAGCTCGGAGACCGTGAAGTACGCGATCCCCTCGACCGACGCCGCCGGCCGGGCCGGGAGATCCACGGTCACCCGTACCGGAACCGCGCACCGCGAGGCCACCGAGGACAGCGCCGCGTCCAGCCCCCGGTCGGTCAGTACCGCCGGGTGGATGCCCCGGGCCAGGTCGCGCAGCTCCTGGAGGGCGATCTTCACCTCTCCGTGGGCCTCGTCCACCATGCGCGCGGCGGCCCGCGGATCCTCCGTGGCCTTCTCCTTGGCCAGCCCCAGATCCATCGCGAGGGCCACCAGCCGGGCCTGCGCCCCGTCGTGCAGATCGCGCTCGATGCGCCGCAGGTCGGCGGCGGCGGTGTCCACGACCACGCCCCGGTCGGACTCCAGCTCGCTCACCCGGCTGTCCAGCCGGGACGGCCCCAGCAGCCCGCCGACCATGACCCGGTCGACGGTGGTCAGGGCCCGGATCACCCAGGGGGTGGCGAGCGTGAAGGCCAGTCCGACGAGAGAGGTGAGGGCGATCTCCGCGGGCGAGTCGAGGTAGAAGGAGTAGCCGTCGTTCTGGAAGAGCTGGAGGCCGGGCTGGTCGGTGAAGGCGGGGAAGACCCAGAACCAGACCGGGTACAGGAGGTAGGCCCACCCTGCCGCCCAGAACGTCAGTGCCACGCAGAAGCTGAACACCGCCCACGGGAAGTGGATCACCGAGTACAGCGCGTGCCGCCAGGCGCTCCCGCTCTTGAGCAGCGCCCCCATCGCGGAGAGGGGGCCGCTCTTCCTGGCCCGGATCCGCGCCGGATCGGCGATGGCGGTCCCGAGCAGGCCGCGCACCCGGGCCCGCTCCAGGTGGCCGAACCCGCGGCACATGGCGAGCATGCCGGCGAGGACCGGGACCCCGAGGAAGGTGACGAGCAGCCCGGCGCCGAGGCTCAGGCCCGCGACGGCGAGCGCGAAGTACAGGATGCTCAGCGGCAGCCCGATCAGCAGGTACCCGAACTCGCGCCAGGTCCGCCGCTCGACAGGAGCCCGCATCACCGCGCCGATCCCACCGCCCGTGCCCATGCCGTTGCCCATGATCCCGACCCGCCCTTTCCGTCTCCTCGTTACCCCACCACCCTGTCGCCCGCTCCCGGCGCGAACCATGCGGCGGGTCGGTCTCCCGGAAGGGGGGTTAACCCCACCCCCGGGGCATCGCCGCACCCGGACGCGCGACGGGACCCCCGCCCACCCGGACGGGGGTCCCGATCGAAAACGAGGGCGCGGCTACGCGCGGTCGCGCCACGGCAGCTCCGCCGTGACCACGGTGCCCTCCCCCTCGGGAGAGTCCACGACGAAGATCCCGTCCACGGCGCCCAGCCGCTCGGCCAGCCCCGCCAGCCCGCTCCCGCCGGAGGTACTGGCCCCGCCCCGCCCGTCGTCCGACACCCGGATCAGCAGCCGCGGCCCCGCCCGCCACACCTCCACGCTCGCGCCCTGCGCCCGCGCGTGCTTGCTCACGTTCTGCAGCAGCTCCGACACCACGAAGTACGCGATGCCCTCGATCGCTTCCGCCGGCCGCGCCGGCAGGTCCACCGCCACCTTCACCGGCACCACGCACCGCGCCGCCACCGACGACAGCGCCGCGTCCAGCCCCCGGTCGGTCAGCACCGCCGGATGGATCCCGCGCGCCAGGTCCCGTAGCTCCTGGAGCGCCAGTTTCACCTCCCCGTGGGCCTCGTCGACCATCGCCGCCGCGCCCTCCGGGTCCTCCAGCAGCTTCTCCTTCGCCAGGCCCAGCCCCATCGCGAGGGCCACCAGGCGCGCCTGCGCCCCGTCGTGCAGATCGCGCTCGATGCGCCGCAGGTCCGCGGCGGCGGTGTCGACGACCACGCCCCGGTCGGACTCCAGCTCCGCGATCCGCCGCTCCAGCTCGTCGGACGGCGACAGCAGCCCCCGCACCATCGCGCGGTCCGCGTTCGCCAGCATCCGCACCACGTACGGCAGCACCGGCCACAGCACGAACAGCCCGCTCAGCGCTACCGTGAAAGTGAGCAACCCCCACGGGAGCCGGACCAGCTGGTACAGCACCGTCCGCCAGCCGACCGGGTCCTTGATGCTCGTCCACAGCCAGGGGAAGAACCCGGCCCGCCGCGGGCCGGGTATCGGCGTCGGCTCGTCCACCCGCACGCCCAACAGCGCCCGGGCCCGCGCCCGGTCCAGCCGTCCCAACTGCCGAGACAGATAGAGACCACATGCGAGCAGCGGAAGTCCGACCGCGGTCACGGACAGTGCGCCCGTGCCCGCAACCATGACAACTGCGTAAACGAATCCGAGGATCGCCAGCGGCAAATTGCTGACCAGATAGGCGATCTCCTTACACGTCACGGCGCTGAAGACAGCGCGGACGGGCGGAGGCCGGTCGTTGTCGGGGATGCCCTGGCTGGTGGTCATGCGGGACAGCCTGCCAAGTACGGTCCGCTCATGCCATGGGGTGGCCGGGGTGCTGTGAACGGGGGATAACCCCACCCCGTGTGAGGCAGGCCCTAGACTCCCGCGTGTAACAGATCGTCGACAGTGACCGAGGAGCGAGGAACGGACGTGCCCGAACCAACGGTATCGACCGTAACCGTGCTCGCGGCGGACTACTTCCGGAGTTATTCGGTCGTCGGCCTGCTGGCGCTCATCGGTGTGCTCTTCGTGGCCGTGGCCTTCGGCGCCGGCCGCCTGCTGCGGCCCACGGTCCCGACCCCCGAGAAGCTGCTGACCTACGAGTGCGGCGTGGACCCGGTCGGCGAGGGCTGGGCGCACACCCAGGTCCGCTACTACGTCTACGCCTTCCTCTACGTCATCTTCGCCGTCGACTCGATCTTCCTGTTCCCGTGGGCGACGGTGTTCGGCGCCGCCGGTTACGGCGCCACGACGCTGGTGGAGATGTTCGTCTTCCTGGGCTTCCTGGCCGTCGGCCTGCTCTATGCGTACAAGAAGGGCGTCCTCGAATGGACGTGACACCAGAGCCTGTGATGCTCCCGGAGCCCAAGCGCCTGGGAGTGCTCTCCCGCCTCGCCCCGGAACCGATGAAGGTGGTCCTGAACTGGGGCCGCCGGTACAGCCTGTGGGTCTTCAACTTCGGCCTCGCCTGCTGCGCGATCGAGTTCATCGCCGCGTCGATGGCCCGCCACGACTTCATCCGCCTCGGCGTCATCCCCTTCGCGCCCGGGCCCCGGCAGGCTGACCTGATGATCGTCTCGGGCACGGTCACGGACAAGATGGCACCGGCCGTGAAGCGGCTCTACGAGCAGATGCCGGAGCCGAAGTACGTCATCTCCTTCGGCGCCTGCTCCAACTGCGGAGGCCCGTACTGGGACTCGTACTCCGTGACGAAGGGCGTCGACCAGATCATCCCGGTCGACGTGTACGTACCCGGCTGCCCGCCCCGCCCCGAGGCCCTCCTCCAGGGCATCCTCAAGCTCCAGGAGAAGATCGCCCGCGAGTCGCTGGCGGACCGCTATGCGTCGGGTCCGTCCGTGGCCCAGCTGACGAGCGGCCTGGTCACACCCCCTGGGGCCGACGCGTGAACCTCTACGACTCCCTTCCCGACGCGGCGCCGGCGGTCTTCGGCGAAGAGGCCGTGGGCTCGTCCTCGTACGACGTCCTGACGGTGGACGTCCCGGTCGGCTCCTGGATCTCCTCCCTGGAGATCGCCAGGGACAAGCTGGGCTGCACGTACTTCGACTGGCTGAGCGCGGTGGACGAGCCGGGCACCGGCTTCCGGATCTGCGCGCACGTCGTCTCGCTGGAGAACCACCGGGTACGCCGGCTCCTGCTGCGCACGACCGTGCCGCACGCCGCCCCCTCCCTCCCCTCGGCGGTCGCCGTGTACGCGGGTGCGGAATGGCACGAGCGCGAGACCTTCGAGATGTTCGGGGTCGTCTTCACCGACCACCCGCACCTGGTCCACCTCCTGCTCCCGGAGAACTTCGAGGGCAACCCGCTGCGCAAGGACTTCGTCCTGGCCGCGCGGGTCACCAAGGCCTGGCCCGGCGCCAAGGAGCCGGGCGAAGCCCACGATCCGGATGCGCCCAAGCGCCGCCAGATGCTCCCGCCGGGCGTCCCGGACCCCAACGACTGGGGCCCGATGAAGGGCCAGCTCCCGCCGGCCCCCGCCCGCCCGGCCCGCACCCCGCGCGCCGCGGGCGCGACGGGCGCGGCCGCACGCACCCCGCGCGAGGGCGCCCCGGCCCGCCGCACCCGATCGGTCGCGGATGGCTCGGCGACCCAGCCGGCGGACGCCTCGGCGACGGAGGCCCAGCCCCGCCCGCCCCGCCGGACCCGCTCGGTCGCGGACGGCTCGGCGAGCCAGGCCGCGCCCGCGCCGGAAACCCCGGCCACGCCGACGACCCCGGCCGTGCCCGAGGCCCCGGCGGGTTCGGAAGCCCCGGCCGCGCCGGAAAGCGGAGCCGCGCGCCCGGCCCGCCGGGCCCGCTCGGCGGCCGACGGCTCGGCGAGCCAGACCACCGAGGCCGAGGCCGAAGCCGACGCCGGCACCGGGACGC
Organism: Streptomyces sp. NBC_00190; assembly: GCF_036203305.1. Lineage (GTDB taxonomy): Bacteria > Actinomycetota > Actinomycetes > Streptomycetales > Streptomycetaceae > Streptomyces. The sequence goes on from NZ_CP108131.1 coordinate 4,678,428, forward strand.
CCGCGCCGGAGGCGGCCCGGCGGCCGGCTCCGCGCAGCGCCGACGCGCCCTGGCACAACCCGAAGCCCGCCTTCGAGGAGCCCCCGGCGAAGCCGGATCCGGCCGGGCCGCAGGCCGACGCCCCGGCGCCCCCGCCGGAGACGAGCCGGCCCGACACTGACACCACCCCCGACACCACCGGAGGCGACGCGTGAACGACGTCCTCGACGTCGCCCTGCGGCTGATCGTCGTCTTCGCCGTCTTCCTCGTGCTCCCGCTCGTCATCGGGCAGACCGAGCACAAGGTGATGGCCCACATGCAGGGCCGCCTCGGCCCCATGTACGCCGGCGGCTTCCACGGCTGGGCCCAGCTCGTCGCCGACGGCGTGAAGTTCGCGCAGAAGGAAGACATCGTCCCGGCCAACGCCGACCGGCGGATCTTCCAGCTCGCCCCCGCCGTCGCCCTGCTCCCGTACCTCCTCGTCCTCCTCGCCATCCCGATCGGTCCGGGCGAGGGCGCGGTCGGCCAGGTCATCGACGCCGGCCTGTTCTTCGTGCTCGCCGTCATGGGCGTCGGAGTCCTCGGCTCCCTCATGGCCGGCTGGGCCTCCGCGAACAAGTTCTCCCTGCTCGGTGGCCTGCGCACCGCCGCCCAGCTGCTCGCCTACGAGCTCCCCATGCTGCTCGCCGCCGCCTCGGTGGCCATGGCGGCCGGGACGGTCTCCCTCCTCGGAATCGTCGAGAGCTTCCAGTGGTGGTGGCTGCCCTGGCAGATCGTCGGCGCGCTCGTCTTCTTCACCGCCGGCCTCGCCGAACTGCAGCGGCCCCCCTTCGACATGCCCGTCGCCGACTCCGAGATCATCTTCGGCGCGTACACCGAGTACACCGGCCTGCGCTTCGCGCTGTTCCTGCTCGCCGAGTACGCCGGCATCGTCGTCCTCTGCGCCCTCACCACCGTCCTCTTCCTCGGCGGCTGGCACGGACCCTTCGGCGCCGACGGTCTCGGCTGGGTCTGGACCCTGCTCAAGGTCGCGATCCTCGCCTTCGTCGTGATCTGGCTCCGCGTGAGCTACCCGCGCCTGCGCGAGGACCAGCTCCAGAAGCTCGCCTGGACCACACTCATCCCGCTCGCGCTCGCCCAGATCGCGCTCACCGGCATCGTGAAGGTGGCGATGAACTGATGCCCATCCCCGGATCCGGCCTCGCCAAGGGCCTCGCGGTGACGCTGCGCACGATGACGAAGCGCTCGCACACCGCCCAGTACCCCGAGGTCCAGCCCCAGCTCCCGCCCCGCAGCCGCGGTGTCATCGGCCTGTTCGAGGAGAACTGCACGGTCTGCATGCTGTGCGCCCGTGAGTGCCCCGACTGGTGCATCTACATCGACTCCCACAAGGAGACGGTCCCGGCCACCACTCCCGGTGGCCGCGAGCGCAGCCGCAACGTCCTCGACCGCTTCGCCATCGACTTCTCCCTCTGCATGTACTGCGGCATCTGCATCGAGGTGTGCCCCTTCGACGCCCTCTTCTGGTCGCCGGAGTTCGAGTACGCGGAGACCGACATCCACGACCTGACCCACGAGCGCGACAAGCTCCGCGAGTGGATGTGGACCGTCCCGGCCCCGCCCGCACTGGACCCGGCCGCCGAGGAGCCCAAGGAGATCGCCGCCGCCCGCAAGGCCGTGGAGAAGGCCGAAGCCGCCGCGGCGGCCGCCGCCGCTGCCGAAGCCGCCACCGCCGAAGCCGCCGAGGCGACGAGCACCGAACCGCCGACCAGCCCCGATTCGCCGACCAGCCCGGAGGGAGACGCGTGAGCTCCGCAGCCACCCTGGCAGCAGCCGCCACCGCCACCGGGCCCGGTTTCCTCTCCCCGGCCGGCGTCGAGATCGCGTTCCTCCTCGTGGGCCTCGCCACCCTCGGCGCGGCCCTCGTCACGGTCACCACCAAGCAACTGGTGCACGCCGCCCTCTGGCTGGTCGTCGCGCTCGGCGGCATCGCCGTCGAGTACCTGCTGCTGACCGCGGAGTTCATCGCCTGGGTCCAGGTCCTGATCTACCTCGGCTCCGTGGTCGTCCTCCTCCTCTTCGGGCTGATGCTCACCAAGGCGCCCATCGGCCGCTCCCCGGACGCCGACTCCGGCAACCGCTGGGTCGCGACCGGCGTCGCCGGCGTCGCGGCCGTCGCACTCGTCTGGGTCGTCGTCGACGCCTTCCGCACGACCTGGATCGACCTCGACGGCCCCGTCCAGGGCTCCACGAAGGTCTCCGGCGAGATCCTCTTCCAGCACTGGGTGCTGCCCTTCGAAGCGCTCTCCGTCCTCCTCCTCGCGGCCCTGATCGGCGCCATCGTGCTGTCCCGCAGGAACGACCCCGCCGACGCCGGTGCCGGCTCCGGCGCCAAGAAGGGGCAGCGCTGATGCACCTCGCCTACCCCGCCGTGCTCGCGGCGCTCCTCTTCTGCACGGGCGTGTACGGAGTGCTCGCCCGCCGCAACGCCATCCTGGTCCTGATGTCCGTCGAGCTGATGCTCAACGCCGTCAACCTCAACCTGGTGGCCTTCGACGTCTGGCTGCGCGACACCCTGCACGCCGGCCAGGCCCTCACCCTCTTCACCATCGCCATCGCCGCCGCAGAGATCGGCATCGGCCTCGCGATCGTGCTGATGGTGTACCGCAACCGGGGCACCTCGGACGTCGACCGGCTCCGCGACACCGCCGAGGGCCACGAGCCCGCCCCGAACAACCAGAGCGAGGTCACCGCGTGAGCACCACGACCCTCGCCGTCCTCGTCCCCCTCCTCCCCTTCCTGGGCGCGGTCGCGGGACTGTTCTTCGGCCGCACCGCCCCCGGATTCGTCAGGCCCCTCGCGATCCTGCCGACGCTCGGCGCCGCCGTACTGGCCGTGCTCGTCGCCGTCCGCCAGGGCGGCGGTCGGCCGATCGAAACCGCGACCGAGCTGACTCCGACCGGCTCGGTACCGATCGACCTCTCGCTCTACATCGACGGCTTCGCCGCGCTGGTCGCAGTCCTGGTCGGGGTCGTCGCCACCTGCGTACAGATCTACTCGACGGCGTACCTCCGCGAGGACCCGCGCTACCCGTCGTACGCCGCTCTGGTCTCACTGTTCACCTCCGCGATGCTGCTCGTCGTCTACTCCGGCGACCTGATGGTGCTGCTGGTCGGCTGGGAGGTCATGGGCATCTGCTCGTACTTCCTGGTCGGCCACTACTGGGAGACCGAGGCGGCCCGCTCCGCCTCCCTGAAGGCCTTCCTCGTCACCAAGCTCGGTGACGTCCCCTTCCTGATCGGCCTGTTCGCGCTCGCCGCCGACGCCGGCTCCTTCCAGATCACGAAGATCCTGGGCACCGTCGCCGCGGGCGGGCTCGACCACCCGACGCTGATCGCACTGCTCCTGCTCGCCGGAGTCGCGGGTAAGTCCGCGCAGTTCCCGCTGCACACCTGGCTCCCCGACGCCATGGCGGGCCCCACCCCGGTCTCCGCGCTGATCCACGCCGCGACGATGGTCGCCGCCGGTGTCTACTTCGTCGCCCGCCTCCTCCCCGTCTTCGCGGCCTCCGGCGCCGCGCTGGTGGTCATGGCCGTCATGGCGGCCGTCACGATGGTCGGCTCCGGCCTCGCCGCCCTCGCCCAGGACGACATCAAGCGGGTGCTCGCCTACTCCACGATCGGCCAGCTCGGCTACATGACCGGCGCCCTGGCCGTCGGCGACCGCAGCGCCGCCGTCTTCCACCTCCTGTCCCACGGTGCCTTCAAGGCGCTCCTGTTCCTCGGCGCGGGCGTGATCATCCACGCCGCCGGTACGAACTCCCTGGCCGCCATGTCCCGGATGGACGGCCTGGCCAAGCGCATCCCCGACGCCTTCTGGACGATGACGATCGCGCTGCTCGCGCTCGCCGCGATCCCGCCGTTCGCCGGCTTCTTCTCCAAGGAAGCCGTCCTCGTCGCCGCCGAGCAGACCGCGACCGGCCACTCGGAGTTCGCTCCCAGCAGCGCCGGCTGGCTGGTGCTGGTCGCCGGTGTGCTGACCGCCCTGCTCACCGCCGCCTACGCCACCCGGCTGTGGCTGATGGCCTTCCGCGGCCGGGGCGCGGCCGCACCCCACCACGGCAAGGAGCCCGTCGCCATGACCGGCGTGCTGTGGCTGCTCGCGATCCCGACGATCGGCCTCGGCCTCGCGGCCGATTCCCTCGCCGACTGGTTCGGCGGCAGGGAACTCACCCCGACCCTGGTCACCTCGGTCCTCGGCACCGGTGCGGCCGTCATCGGCGTGATGCTCACCTACGCCCTCTGGCAGCGCGCCACGGTCAAGGCCGCCACGGTCGGATACGGAGCGGGCCTGTCCGCGTCCGCCGCCGCCGCGGAGTCCGCCGCCGAGACCCCCGAGGTCGCCGAGGTCACCCACGACCACCCCGCCGTCCCGGCGGGCGCCGCCCCCGACCCCGGCAAGGCGCTCCTCGGCCCGCTGCACCGCCACGCGGCCGACGGCTTCCACCTCGACGCCGTCTACGACCGGCTCTTCGTCCGCCCCGTCCGCGCGGCGGCAAGCCTGGTCCGCTTCCTCGACCGCGAGGTCGTGGACACGTACGTCCGCGGCGCGGGCACCGGCACCCGGCTGTTCGGCAGCCTCGTACGCCGTGCCCAGACCGGCAACGTGCAGAGCTACCTGAGCGCCCTGCTCGCCGGCGCCGTGGTCCTGGCGATCGCCACCGCCGTCCTCGCCAACGTCAACGCCGGATCGTGAGCCGTGAGTCAGCCGTGATTGATATCAGCCCGTCCGTGATGCAGTTCCTTCTGGCGTTCGTCGTGGCCGCACCGCTCCTCGGCGCCGTCGCGGCCCTCCTGCCGGCCCCGCCCGGCCTCAAGGGCAAGAGCCCCGAACAGGCCGTGCTCCGCCACGGAGTGACCGTGACCGGCGTCATCCTCGCCGCGGCGATCGCCCTCGCCCTGGGCTTCGACCACGACGCCCCGTCCCGCTTCCAGGCGACGACGGACATCAGCTGGATCCCGGCGCTGAACGTCCGGATCCACCTCGGCATCGACGGCATCTCGCTCCCCCTCCTCCTGATGACCGCGCTGCTGTTCTTCCTCTGCGCGCTCTACAGCTACTTCAAGTTCCCCGAGGGCCCCTCCCCGAAGGCCTTCGTCGCGCTGCTCCTCGTCCTCGAATCCGGCACCCTCGCGACCTTCGCCGTCCTCGACCTGCTGCTCTTCTTCCTCGCCTTCGAGATGGTCCTCATCCCGATGTACTTCCTCATCGCCCGCTGGGGCGGTGCTCAGCGGAAGGCCTCCGCCTGGAAGTTCATCCTCTACACCCTCCTCGGCTCCGTCGTCATGCTGCTCGGTCTGCTGCTGATCGGACTGAAGAGCGGCACTTTCGACATGGTGGCACTCGCGTCTGACAACGGCCGCGAACTGTCCCACACCACCCAGCTCCTGGCCGTCCTCACCATCGGCCTCGGCCTCGCCGTCAAGACCCCGATGTGGCCGCTGCACAGCTGGCTGCCGGACGCGCACACCGCCGCGCCCACCGTCGGCTCCGTCCTGCTGGCCGGCGTCCTGCTCAAGATGGGCACGTACGGGTTCGTCCGCATCCTGCTCCCCATCACCCCCGACGGCATGGCCACCTTCGCCCCCTACCTGGGCGCCTTCGCCGCCGTCGGCATCGTCTACGGATCCCTCGCCTGCCTCGCGCTGGCCCGCAAGGGGAACAAGGGCGACCTCAAGCGCCTCATCGCGTACTCCTCCGTCGGCCACATGGGCTTCGTGCTCCTCGGCATCGCGTCCATGACCCCCACCGGCGTCAACGGCGCGCTCTTCGCCAACATCGCCCACGGCCTGATCACCGGCCTCCTCTTCTTCCTGGTCGGCGCCCTCAAGGACCGCTACGGCACCGCCGACCTCGACACCCTCGCCGGAGCCACCGGCGCCGCCCTCTACGGCCGCGCCCCCCGCCTCGGCGCCCTCCTCGCCTTCGCCGCCGTCGCCTCCCTCGGCCTGCCCGGCCTGGCCGGCTTCTGGGGCGAGATGCTGTCGCTCTTCGGCGCCTTCGACCCCGCCGAGGGCCTGTCCCGCCCGGCCTTCCTCACCTACACGGCCATCGGAGCGTTCGGCACCCTGCTCACCGCCGCCTACCTCCTGATCGTCGTACGGCGCGTCTGCATGGGCGACCCGAAGACCGGCTCCGAGCTCGCCGTCGCCGACATCCAGCGCTACGAGTTCGCCGCCTGGACCCCGCTCGCCGCCCTCACCGTCCTCGCCGGCCTGTGGCCCGCGGTCCTCCTCGGCCTCACCGACCCGGCCGTCCAGAAGCTCCTCGCAGGAGGCAACGCATGACGGCGCTCACGGCCCTCTCCGCCGAGACCCCCAGCCTGGTCCAGTCCGTCGACTGGCTCGCCCTCGCGCCCGTCGTGGTCACCGCCGCCGTCGGCCTGGCCGTCCTGATCGCGGACCTCTTCGTGCCCGAGCGCGCCAAGCCCGTCCTCGGCTGGGTCTCCGTCGCCGGCCTCGCCGCCGCGACCGCCACCCTGCTGCCGCTGCGCGCCGGCGAACGCACCACCTTCTGCCTCACCACCGACCCGGCCGCCTGCAGCTACGTCGCCGACCACTTCACGCTCGTCATCCAGTTCCTGGTGCTGGCCGGCGCCCTGGTCACCGCCGTGCTGTCGGTCACCGCCGTCCGCGACGCGCGCATGCCCGCCGGCGAGTACTGGTTCCTGCTGCTCTCGTCCGCAGCCGGCGCCGCCCTGCTACCCGCCTCCCGCGACCTCGCCACCCTGATCGTCGCCCTCGAAGTCGCATCGCTGCCCGCCTTCGCCCTGGTCGGCATGCGCCGCGGCGACCGGCTCTCCTCCGAGGCCGCCCTCAAGTTCTTCCTCTCCTCCGTCACCGCCACCGCCGTGTCGCTGATGGGCGTCAGCTTCGTCTATGCCGCCACCGGCTCCCTGCACCTCACCCAGATCGCGGACCGTCTCGAAGACGTCCCCGGGCAGCTCGACACCCTCGCCATGGCCGGCGTCGCGCTCACCCTCGTCGGCTTCGCCTTCAAGACGGCGGCCGTCCCCTTCCACTTCTGGGTCCCCGACACCTACGTCGGCGCCCCCCTGCCGATCGCCGGGTACCTCTCGGTGATCGGCAAGGCCGTCGGCTTCACCGGCCTCATCCTCGTCACGGTGATCGCCTTCCCGGCGTACTCCGAGATCTGGGGCCCGGCCCTGGCCGTCCTCGCCGCGCTCACCATGACCGTGGGCAACGCCGCCGCGCTGCGGCAGTCCGCGGACCGCCCGAACAGCGCCGTACGGCTGCTCGCCTGGTCCTCGGTCGGCCAGGCCGGCTACCTGCTGGTGCCGATCGCCGCGGCCGCCTACTCCGGCCGCGACCAGATCGGCGCCACCGTCGCCTACGCGCTGATGTACGCCGTCGTGAACCTGGGCGCCTTCGCCGTGGCCGCGCTGGTCGCCCGCACGAAGCGGCTCAACCGGATCAGCGACTACCGCGGCCTGTACGCCGAGCGCCCGCTCGTCGCCCTCTCGCTGGCGTTCTTCCTGCTCTGCCTGGCCGGCCTGCCGCCGGGCATCATCGGGCTCTTCGCCAAGGTGACCGTTTTCCAGTCCGCGGTCGACGCGGGCCTGGGCTGGCTGGCCGTGGTCATGGCGATCAACGTCGTCATCGCCCTCTACTACTACCTGCGGTGGACCGCGCTGCTGTTCCGCACGCCCGACGGCGCGGCCGAGACCCGTACCAAGGCCCCCTGGCCGGTCACGGCGGCCATCGTGGTCACGGCCGTGACCGCCGTGGTCCTCTCGGGCGCCCCGCAGCTGGTCCTGCGCGTCGCGTCGGGCAGCCTCTTCCCGCAGTAGCCCGTACGGAGTAATGCCCACCCGGGCCCCGCCGCCCCCGCCATGCGGGCGGCGGGGCGGCCGCGCCCTGGGAACCTGACGCCCTCACCTCGCGTTGACCAGGAAGGGAGGGTCCACTGGACCGTAGGCCCTCGCTCCGGGTCCCCCGCCGCACCACTTGGAGGGCGTACCGTGCACCGCCGGCACAACGGGCTCAAGACCGCCGTACTCCTCGGCGGGCTGTCCGCGATCATCATCGTCATCGGAAGCTTCTTCGGACGGACCGGCCTGATCGTCGCCGTCCTCATCGCCCTCGGGACGAACGCGTACGCGTACTGGAACAGCGACAAGCTGGCTCTACGCGCGATGCGGGCCCGCCCCGTCAGCGAGTTCGAGGCCCCCGTGCTCTACCGCATGGTGCGCGAGCTCTCCACGTCCGCGCGTCAGCCCATGCCACGTCTCTACATCTCGCCCACGGAGGCGCCCAACGCCTTCGCCACCGGCCGCAACCCGCGCAACGCCGCGGTCTGCTGCACCGAGGGCATCCTGCGCATGCTCGACGAGCGTGAACTGCGCGGCGTCATCGGCCACGAGCTCAGCCACGTCTACAACCGCGACATCCTGATCTCGTCGGTCGCCGGAGCCCTCGCCTCGGTGATCATGTTCCTGGTGAACTTCGCCTGGCTGATCCCGGTGGGCCGTTCGAACGACGACGAGGGACCGGGCCTCTTCGGCATGCTGTTGATCATGATCCTGGGCCCACTGGCCGCCTCGGTGATCCAGCTGGCCATCAGCCGCTCCCGCGAGTACGAGGCCGACGCGTCCGGCGCCCAGCTCACCGGGGACCCGCTCGCCCTCGCGAGCGCCCTGCGCAAGCTCGACGCGGGCACCAAGCAGCTCCCGCTGCCCCCGGAGCCCCGCCTGGAGGCGGCGAGCCACATGATGATCGCCAACCCGTTCCGCCCGGGCGAAGGTCTTTCTAAAATGTTCTCGACACACCCTCCGATGGCCGAGCGCATCGCCCGGCTCGAACAGATGGCAGGACGCCGACAGTGAAGACCATTCTGAACGTCATCTGGCTCATCCTCAGCGGCATCTGGCTGTTCCTGGGCTACGTCCTCGCGGGTGTGCTGCTCTGCATCACCATCATCGGCATCCCGTTCGGCATCGCCGCCTTCCGCATCGCCGTCTACGCCCTGTGGCCCTTCGGGTACACCACGGTCGAGCGCCGCGACGCGGGCGCCGCCTCCTGCATCGGCAACGTCCTGTGGCTCGTCCTGGCGGGCTGGTGGCTGGCCATCGGCCACATCGTCACCGGACTCGCGCTGTGCGTCACGATCATCGGCATCCCGTTCGGCATCGCCAACTTCAAGATGGTCCCGCTCTCCCTGCTCCCGCTGGGCCGCGAAATCGTCCCGACGGACGCTCCGTTCGCCTCTCGCTGACCACGTCCGGCCTGTGGAGCCAGGCCGAGGGCCGCTACGGCGAGCAGCCGCACGAGGCCGTCCTCGACCGGGTTATCCACAGGCCGAGCGGGCTGTCGGTGGGGTGCGTCACCATGAACGCATGAACGAGACCGAGCAGTTGCTGGAGCAAGTCGCGGACCGCGTGCGCAACTCCGCGCACGCGCAGGGAAGGCCCCTGCCCGCACCGTCGGCCACCGGGGAGATCGCCCACGCCGAAGGCATACTCGGCTTCACGCTGCCGCCGCTGCTCACTGCGCTCTACACCCGCGTGGGCGACGGCGGATTCGGCCCGGAGTACGGAGTGCTGTCGCTGGGTCAGGCCGTCCGGACGTGTGGGGCGCAGCGCGCGTCCGGGTGGCGCTGGCCGGCGGGCGTACTGCCGATAGCCGACTTCGGCTGCGCCATGTACGCGTGCGTGGACTGCCACTCCCAGACCGCCCAGGTCCTGCTGTTCGACCCGAATCCAGGGGAGCCCGACCTCGCCTGGTCCATCGACACCCCGAGCCTGGCCGGCTGGCTCCGCGGCTGGCTGGACGGCACCGCCTGGTTCTGCGAGGAGTCAGGCCTGGGGGAGGAGACCGACCTGGAACTGGCTCCCTGGGCCGAGTTCAGATCCCGGATCTGAACCGTCGGCGCACACCGTAGGCCAGTACGCCGACCGCCAGCACCGCCGCCCCCGCGACCGCCGACGCGAGGGGCAGCGCGCAGGCCAGCACCACACAGCCGGACAGCCCGACCACTGCCACGGCCCGGCCCTTGACACCTGAATCGAGTGTCCACGCGGAGGCGTTCGCGATCGCGTAGTAAGCCAGCACTCCGAAGGAGGAGAAACCGATCGCCCCCCGCAGGTCGGCGGTGGCCGCGAGCACCGCCACGACCGCACCCACCGCGAGCTCGGCATGGTGCGGCACCTGATGCCGGGGATGTACGGCGGCCAGGGTGCGGGGCAGATGGCCGTCCCGGGCCATCGCCAAGGCCGTCCGGGAGACGCCGAGGACGAGGGCCAGCAGCGAGCCCAGCGCGGCCAGGGCCGCGCCCACCCGGACGACCGGGGTCAGTTCGGGCCGGCCTGCCGCCCGGACCGCGTCGGCCAGCGGGGCCGACGACCCCGCCAGCCCGTCGGCACCGAGCACCGACAGCGCCGCCACCGTCACGGCGGCGTACACCAGCAGCGCGATCCCCAGCGCGAGCGGGACCGCCCGTGGGATCGTCCGCTCCGGGTCACGCACCTCCTCGCCCAGGGTGGTGATCCGGGCGTAGCCCGCGAAGGCGAAGAACAGCAGCCCGGCCCCCTGCAACAGTCCGACCGCACCCCAGTCCCCGCCGCCGAGCCGCCCGGCGTCGGCCGCCTCGGAGGTCAGGCACACCACGACCACACCGGCCAGCACCGCGAGGACGGCCGCCACGATCAGCCGGGCCAGCCGGGCGGACTTCTGCACGCCGCCGTAGCCGGCGGCCGTCAGCGCCACCACCGCGGCGACGGCCACGGCATGCTGCTGCCCGGGCCAGACGTACGCGCCGACGGTCAGGGCCATCGCCGCGCAGGAGGCCGTCTTGCCGACCACGAACCCCCAGCCCGCCAGATATCCCCAGAAGGGCCCGAGCCGCTCGCGCCCGTAGACGTACGTGCCGCCGGAGGCCGGGTACCGGGCGGCCAGCCGCGCCGAGGAGTGCGCGTTGCAGTAGGCCACCAGAGCCGCCAGCGCGAGGGCCGCGAGGAGCGCGCCGCCCGCCGCGCGTGCCGCCGGGGCGAGGGCGGCGAAGATCCCGGCGCCGACCATCGCACCGAGCCCGACCACGACCGCGTCGGAGACTCCCAGGCTGCGCTTCAACTCGTTGGTCACGGGGCGGAGGGTAACCGCCCTAGATGACGCCTTCCCGGCCGGGGAGCGGCATCCGCCCCAGCTCCCACCCCTCCAGGGCGGTCAGGCAGGCGTGGTCGAGATGGCGCAGCCCGCTCAGATCGAGCCGCACCGGCTTCCCGTGCGGAAGTGCGTCCAGGGCGTCGAGCAGCTTGGGCAGCCTCAGGAAGCTGGCGTTCCCCACGACCCGCACGCACAGCTCGCCGTCCTCCCACACCTCCTCGATGTGCACGTGGGAGGTCTCCCAGGCCGCCTTGGCGACGGCGAGCCCCAGGCCGACCAGCACGCCCTCGAAGAGATTGGTGGCCACGATCGCGGAGGCCGTGACCACCAGCACCACCGCCTCACCCCGGTGCGTCCGCCACAGCGCGGCCACCGCCCGGGCCGGCAGCAGCTTCCAGCCCGCGTGCAGCAGCACCCCGGCCAGCGCGGCGAGCGGTACGGCCTCCAGGACCTGGGGGAAGGCCACGGCGAAGAGCAACAGCCAGCCGCCGTGCAGCACCCGGGCCGCCCGGGTGCGCGCCCCGGCCTCCACATTGGCGGCGCTGCGCACGATGACGGCGGTCATCGGCAGCGCCCCGAGCAGCCCGCACACGCTGTTGCCCACGCCCTGGGCGATGAGCTCCCGGTCGTACTCCGTCCTCGGCCCGTCGTGCATGCGGTCCACGGCGGCGGCACTGAACAGCGTCTCGGCGGAGGCGATCAGCGCCAGCGCGATCACGGTCCCGACCGCCCCGAAGGAGGCCAGCGCGCCGAAGTCGCCCCAGGAGGGCGGGGACACCGCTTCCAGGACCCCCGTCACCCGAACCTTCTCCACGGGCAGCCGCAGCAGGGCCGCCACCGCGGTGGCGGCCGCCACCCCCACCAGCGCGCCGGGTACGAGTCGCATCCGCGCCGGCATCCGGCGCCACAGCGACAGGACGGCCATGGTCCCGGCCCCGAGTGCCACGGCGGCCCAGTCGGCCTGTGCCCCGAGCTCGTGCACCCCGCCCAGCTTGGCCAGGGTCTGCCCCGGAGCCTCCACGCCGCCCAGCGCGTAGAGCTGCCCGGAGATCAGCACCAGCCCGATCCCGGCCAGCATCCCGTGCACGACGGCGACGGAGATCGCCCGGAACCACCGCCCGAGCCGCAGCACCCCCATGCCCAGCTGCACCGCCCCGGCGGCCAGCACCAGCACCCCGAGCGCGGGCAGACCGTGCGCCCGCACCGCCTCGTAGACCAGCACGGTGAGCCCGGCCGCGGGCCCGCTCACCTGCAGCGAGCTCCCCCGGAACCACCCGGTGACGAGCCCTCCGACCACGCCCGTGACGATCCCTAGCTCGGCCGGCACCCCGGAGGCGACGGCCACCCCCACGCAGAGAGGTAGCGCGACCAGCGCGACGACGACGGACGCCCCGAAGTCTTCGCGAAACGTGCCGGCCCCAGGCATGCGAGAACCCCCTGCCACGCGGTGGATGGATGCCCCACCCACCTTGCCGGGCGCACTCGTGCCGCCCCAAGTGCCCACAGAGGCCCGCGATGGCGCACGCGCCGCTCACGCCCCGCACACACCCCCGCAACCCCCGCAACCGCCGCGGCCCGGCGGTCCGTGAGGACCGCCGGGCCGGCGTGCGGGCAGGTCTGCGACCTGGGTCAGCGGTAGTTCACGAACTGGATCGCGAAGTCCAGGTCCTTGCCCTTGAGCAGCGCCTGGACCTCCTGGAGGTCGTCACGGCTCTTGGAGCTGACGCGCAGCTCCTCGCCCTGGACCTGGGCCTTGACGCCCTTGGGACCCTCGTCCCGGATGATCTTCGCGACCTTCTTGGCGTTCTCCTGGGAGATGCCTTCCTCGATCGTGGCGAAGATCTTGTACTCCTTGCCGGACAGCTGCGGCTCGCCGGCGTCCAGCGCCTTGAGCGAGATCCCGCGCTTGACCAGCTTGGTCTCGAAGACGTCGAGGACGGCCTTGACGCGCTCCTCGGAGTTCGCCTCCATCAGGATCTTCTCGCCGGACCAGGCGATCGTGGCGCCGGTGCCCTTGAAGTCGTAGCGCTGCGAGAGCTCCTTGGCGGCCTGGTTGAGGGCGTTGTCGACCTCCTGCCGCTCGACCTTCGAGACGATGTCGAAACTGGAGTCGGCCATGTGGTGTGGCTCCTTGAAGTCGATTGTGATCGCCCCGGAGGGCGCGGCCGGACGTCCCCGGCCCGCTCCGCAAAGCCTAGCCACCGCACCCACCCGCAGCGCTGATCAATCCGGTGGCGAAGCACCCCCGGTCATCAGGTATCGTTTACGTCGTTGCCACAGAGCACCGCCCCAAAGCGGCCTCACCGGCAACATCCCATGGCGATGTGCCCGAGTGGCCAATGGGAGCGGACTGTAAATCCGTCGGCTTAGCCTACCCAGGTTCGAATCCTGGCGTCGCCACGCGATGTGAGACCCCCGTTACTTGTAGCGGGGGTCTTCTCGCATCCCCTCGCACCGGTCGGAAAACCGGTGGGCACGAGCGCCGCGCGCGGGCATGCTGACGGCATGATCAGCATCCGAAAGGCCGATGCCGCGTAAGCCCGTCTCGCAGGTCCGTGCGGACCTGCCCCGAAAGGCACGCCGTGGGGACGACCGGGCCGTCATCTCCGGGCTCTCCGCCAAGGCCCTAGCCGAGATCGCCCGCATCGAGCGCCGGGCCTACGAGCCGGGCGCGGCCCACAAGGCACTGCGCGACTGGCGCGAGACGGTCCACGCGCCAGGGCCCCTGCTGATGTACCCGCGCTGGTTCCACGAGTGCCCCTGCTGTGCGCCCGCCTGGGGCGGAGACCACCGGGAGACCCTGGAGGCCATCTGCCACGGCCTCTCGCGGAGGTCGGCGCGCGAGCTGCGCGCCGTGCTCGCGCCGCTCGACGAGCGGTTCCTCGCGCGCACCCTCAACGATCCGTACGCCTCGCCGCGCGACCGGTGGTGGCGTCGGCGGCTGGAGACTTCGTGAGCGCCGCCGTCCAGGGCCAGGACGTGCGGCGCGGGAGGGCGGGCAGTGCGACGCGACCCCCCCGACCAGAGCAGGACCTCGGCGGGCGGGCCCTGTCATACGTGTGGAGCAGTTCCGCCACGCCCATCGCCGCGAAGCCCCCCGGATCGCACGGATACCGCCTCGGCTGCCGCCCGTTCGACGTCATGGCCGTCTTCGACCGCATCGTCGGGGTCGCCTGTTCGTTTCACCAGGGGTGAAATGGACATTTGACACGCGTGGGAAAGCAGGCGGCGGAGTGCTGGTCGCCCTGCTCGGCGCCGGTATCCCGGCCCTGGTGGGAGCGGCGCTCCACACGGACACGGGGAAGCCGTACCAGGAGACCCGGCTCTATTTCGGCACCGAGCGCAGCGACGGCCGGGAACCCGTCGGAGAGCAGGAGTTCATGCGCTTCCTGGACCGCGAGATCACCCTCGCCTTTCCCGAGGGGCTGACCGTCCACGACGGGTACGGCCGGTGGCGGGGCGAGGACGGCAAGAGCATCCGCGAGACCTCGTACGAGGTGGTGCTGCTGTACCCCGTGAGGGAGGCCGACGAGCGCAACGCGCGCATCGAGCGGATCCGCAAGGCGTACGAGGACCAGTACCGGCAGGACTCGGTCGGGCGGTCCGACGACAAGGTGACCGCCGAGTTCTGACCGGGCCGATGGCCTGTCAGTTGCCGGCAACGTCCTTGACGGCCACGGTCACCGGCGTCGAACCGGAGGTCAGCTCCAAGGTCAGGCCCGCCGTCGCCGGCGTCTCGACCAGCTCGGCGAGCACCGCCGCCACGTCGTCGCGGGGCACGGACCCGCGGCCCGTGTGGGCCTCCAGGCGGACCAGACCCGTACCGGCGTCGTCGATGAGCGATCCGGGGCGCAGGATCGTCCACTCCAGCCCCAGCCGGGTCCGGAGGTGGTCGTCGGCCTCGCCCTTGGCCCGCAGGTAGACGTCGAAGACGTCATCGCCCTCGTGGTACGTGTCCGCGCCCATCGAAGAGACCATCAGGAAGCGCCGTACGCGTGCCCGTTCGGCCGCGTCGGCGAACAGCACTGCCGCGCCCCGGTCCACGGTGTCCTTGCGCCCGACACCGCTGCCGGGGCCCGCGCCGGCGGCGAAGACCGCCGCGTCCGCGCCGTGCAGGATGCCCGCAACGTGTTCGACCGTGGCCGATTCCAGATCGCACAGCACCGGTTCGGCGCCGGCCTCCCTGAGGTCGTCGCCCTGTGCCGGGTCGCGGATGATGCCCGCGACCTCGTACCCGCGCACGGCGAGCAGGCGCTCCAGCCGCAGCGCGATCTGACCGTGTCCACCCGCGATGACGATGCGCATGACCCGACCGTACGACGAGCCGGGCCCCCACGCCCGCGAACGTCCGGCGCACCTTCAGGGTCCGGGCTCCGTACGGCCCTGTCGGGGCAGGTCCAGAGCCACCGCGACGGCGGAGTCGCAGTACTCCCGGACGGCACTCGTACGGGCTACCACCCGTCCGCGGTGGATCACGATCCTGCTGTACGCCAGGGAGAGCACGGCCGCGATCCGGTCCCCGCGCACGGCGAGCAGCTCCGCCGGGAAACCGGCCTCCACCCGCACCTCCGGCAGGCCCATGGCCTCGCGGGCGGCGGAGCTGACCGACTCGTAGGCCTCGCCCGGCCGGAGCCCGCCCTGGGAGGCCAGCAGGTACGCGGCCTCCAGCGGGTCGCCGCGGCCGACCGGGTTCCCGGCGTCGCGCAGCGCACCGCTGCCGGCCGTGACCCGTACGCCCGCGGTCCGCAGCAGGCGGACGGGGGCGGTGCGCAGGCCTCGGCGCTCCAGGGCCGCGCAGTCGCCCTGGGGCAGGCAGGTCACCCGTACGCCGGCCGCCGCCAGCTGGTCGGCGGCGCGGGCGGCCACGTCCAGCGGGAGCCGGGAGAGACCGCCGCAGGGCCCGATGGTCACCCCGGGGCGCAGCCCGCCGGCCATCGCGGCGAGCCGGGACAGGCGGCCGGGGTCGTCACCGTCCGTGTGCAGGTCCACGGGACAGCCGTGCTCGGCGGCGAGTTCCAGGACGGCTTCGAGGAAGCCCGTCGGGTCGGGGTCCAGGTCGGGGCAGCCGCCGATCACGGAGGCGCCCATCTTGACCGCGTCCCGCAGCATCGCGAGCCCGTCGGCGCCGGCCACCCCGGTCAGCAGCCGGGGCACGGCCACGGTGGTCAGGTCGGTGAGCCCGCGCAGCGATCGGCGGGCCTGGAGCACGGCCTCCATGGGGCCGAGGCCGTGCACGTCGCCGATCCGGACGTGCGAGCGCACGGCGGTGGCGCCGTGCCCGAGCTGGAGCAGGGCCGCTTCGGTGGCCCGGCGCTGGACCTCGTCGGGGGTGTAGGAGACGGGCCCTTCGCCGTCGGCGGTCAGGGCGGTGTCCCCGTGGGCGTGGGGCTCGGCGGGGGCGGGCAGCAGCAGGTAGCCGCTGAGGTCCACGCGGGAGAGGGCGGGGGCCGGGAGGCTGCCCGCGGTGCCCACGGCCTGGATCCGGCCGCTGCTGAGGCGGACGTCGACGGTCCGGCCGTCGGTGAGGCGGGCCCCGGCGAGCAGCAGGGTGGCGGCCTCGGCGGCGGCCGCGTTCCCGGCCCCGCGCGAGGGTGCGCGGTTCTGGGAGGGGCCGTGTGCGGGTCCGTGGCCGCCGACCTCGCCGCGGCCGCTGCGGGGGGAGTGGGACGGCTGCTGCGGCTGGCTTTCGGACATCGCGCTCCTGCGGTGGCTCGGGCGGTTCCTGGGCCCTGGCCGCTACCTACGGCCCAAGATCACGCAGCGTGCTCAGAGCCTAGGGTGCGCGGCAGCCCGCTTCATGGAAGAGCGCAATAGTCGTACCGGTGTGGTGCGCGTGCGCCTCGGCGCCCGCGCGTGCGCCCTGGTGGCATCAGCCGCGCCGACCCGGCGCCGACCGGTCGGCGCGCGGTCGGAGCGACGTGAGCCCGCGGAGTGAGCCCGCACACAATCTGGGGCGGAAGTGGCCGGAGAGGGCTCTGCGCTCTGATCGACAAAGGCTTCCGAACCCCCTCGGAGCCCGGTCCCCGCAAAGGATTTGGGCGATCGGCAGGCAACCGTGTAATGTCTTCATCGCTCGCCCCAATAGCTCAGTCGGTAGAGCGTCTCCATGGTAAGGAGAAGGTCTGCGGTTCGATTCCGCATTGGGGCTCTGGTGAGAGAGGTTCCCCACCCTCGGGTGGGGAGCGGATCACATCAAAGCGGCGTAGCTCAGTCGGTAGAGCAAGCGGCTCATAATCGCTGTGTCACCGGTTCAAGTCCGGTCGCCGCTACACACAGTAGCCGATTGCGGGGTCGGTCTCCCGGTCGGCTACTCTTGTATGCGTTCATCCGTCCCAATTTCCGTCAAGGAGCACTCACGTGGCTGCCACCGACGTCCGCCCGAAGATCACGCTGGCCTGCGTGGAGTGCAAGGAGCGGAACTACATCACCAAGAAGAACCGGCGTAACAACCCGGACCGTCTTGAGATGAAGAAGCACTGCCCGCGCTGCAACTCGCACACCGCGCACCGCGAGACCCGCTGACCCTAGCGAAGTCTCGTACACAGGCACCGTCATGAGGTCGTCCCCTTCATTGGGGGCGGCCTTGTGTCGTTTTCGCACTCTGTACCTGTGGCGTATGCCGCACCTGTTTTTGTGTCTTTCGTGTCCCTTCATCAGGAGGTAGTGAGTCATGGCTCTCGACCAGTCCTTCGTGGGGCGGAGCTACCCGCCCACCGATCCGTACGAGGTCGGCCGGGAGAAGATCCGCGAATTCGCGGTAGCGGTGGGTGACGCCAATCCCGTCTACACCGACCCCGAAGCCGCCAAGTCGTACGGCTACTCCGATGTGATCGCTCCGCCGACTTTTGTATTCGCGATCACTTTCGCGGCGGCGGGCCAGGTTGTCGAGGACCCGCAGCTGGGGCTGGACTACAGCCGCGTCGTGCACGGCGACCAGAAGTTCGCGTACTCCCGCCCCGTGCGCGCCGGTGACCGGCTTTCGGTGACCTCCACGATCGAGGCCGTGAAGTCCCTCGCGGGCAACGACATCATCGACATCCGCGGCGAGGTCCACGACGAGACCGGCGAGCACGTGGTGACGGCGTGGACGAAGCTCGTCTCCCGCGCCCCCGAGGAGGCCTGACATGGCAGCGCAGATCCAGTACGCCGACGTCGAGGTCGGCACCGAGCTGCCGGCGGCGTCCTTCCCCGTGACGCGCGCCACGCTCGTCCGCTACGCCGGTGCCTCGGGTGACTTCAACCCGATCCACTGGAACGAGAAGTTCGCCAAGGAGGTCGGACTGCCGGACGTGATCGCGCACGGCATGTTCACCATGGCCGAGGCGATCCGCGTGGTCACCGACTGGGTCGGCGACCCGGGCGCGGTGGTCGAGTACGGCGTCCGCTTCACGAAGCCGGTCGTGGTCCCGAACGACGACCAGGGCGGCCTGATCGAGGTCACGGCCAAGGTCGCGGCCAAGCTGGACGACAACCGCGTCCGGGTCGACCTGACGGCCATGAGCGCCGGCCAGAAGGTACTGGGCATGTCCCGCGCCGTGGTCGAACTGGCGTAAGGCCGCGAGGGGGCTGGGCTGGGCGCCGGGCTTTCGGGTTGGGGGTCGGGCGTCGGGGCAGGCGCCCGGCCTCGTCGTTTGGTGGGGCGGGGGCTTCGGGGGCGGGCCTCAACCGGGCCTCAACCGGGCGGCATCAGGGATGCGGTCGGTGGCTTCGGGCGGGCTGCTGTCCTTGGGCGGGATCGGGGACGGACGGGAAACCCCCAGCCCATCCCCGATCCCGCCCAGGGGCGACGAACCCGCCGTGATCCCGCCCCACGTCCCTGAGGCCGACCAGCAGACGTCCCGCCCCCCGAAGCCCCCCGCCCCGCCCCCTTGCTTAGTTAGTGATTGAGCACTAACTTAGAACGCATGGCAAGGATGAGCGCAGAAGAGCGGCGCGAGAGCGTCATTCGGGCGGCGATGCATGAGTTCGCGCGCGGGGGCTACTACGGGACCTCCACCGAGGCGATCGCCAAGCGGGTGGGTGTCTCGCAGCCGTATCTCTTCCGGCTCTTCCCGAACAAGCTCGCCATCTTCCTCGCCGCCGCCGAGCGGTGCATGCGGGATACCCGGGAGGTCTTCGCCGAGGCCGGCGAAGGGCTGTGCGGCGAGGAGGCAACGCGGGCCATGGCGAACGCCTACACCCGGCTCATCGCCGAGGATCCCGACAAGCTCCAGATGCAGCTCCAGATGTACGTCAC
The DNA here is from genome assembly GCF_036203305.1 of Streptomyces sp. NBC_00190. Classification (GTDB taxonomy): domain Bacteria; phylum Actinomycetota; class Actinomycetes; order Streptomycetales; family Streptomycetaceae; genus Streptomyces. The sequence goes on from NZ_CP108131.1 coordinate 4,697,823, forward strand.
CGTCGCCGCCGCCGAAGCGGCCGGGGATCACGAGCTCGGCGAGCTCGTCCGGAAGGGCTGGATGGAGCTGTGGGACACGGTCCACGTGCCGTTCGGCGGCGACGTGAAGGAGACCACGACCTTCATGGCGTACGGGATGCTGATCAACACCCTCGCCGCCATGGGCTTCCCGCCCGGGCATCGGGTCTGGGAGGGGTTGTACCCCGACGCCCACAGCAAGGGCCGCCTGGAGAAGTGAGGACGCGCCGCCTGTCCGGCGGGCCACTCATGCGCACGAAAGTTAGTCAGCAATAACTAACAATCCTCAGGGGGAATCGTGAACACGCAAGACCCGCAAGACCTGCAAGGCCCGGACACCAAGCTCCGCGCCCCCGCCGTCTGGGCCCTGGTCCTCACCGGCGTCGCCAGCTTCATGGCCGCCCTGGACAACCTCGTCGTCACCACCGCCCTCCCCGCCATCCGCGAGGACCTCGGCGGCAAGCTGGAGGACCTGGAGTGGACGGTGAACGCGTACACGCTCACCTTCGCCGTCCTCCTCATGTTCGGCTCCGCACTCGGTGACCGTTTCGGCCGCCGCCGGCTCTTCACCGTGGGCCTCGCGATCTTCACCGGCGCCTCCGCCGCGGCCGCGCTCTCGCCCGGCATCGACGCGCTCATCGCCGCCCGCGCCGTCCAGGGCGTCGGAGCCGCGATCATGATGCCGCTCACCCTGACCCTGCTCACCGCCGCCGTACCGGCGGCCCGCCGCGGCATGGCCCTCGGCATCTACGGCGCCGTCACAGGCCTCGCCGTCGCCAGCGGCCCCCTCATCGGCGGCAGCCTCACCGAGCACATCTCCTGGCAGTGGATCTTCTGGCTCAACGTTCCGATAGGCCTCGCACTGATACCCCTCGCCCGTCTCCGGCTCGCCGAGTCCACCGCGCCCGGTGCCCGTCTCGACGTCCCGGGCACCCTGCTCATCAGCGGCGGCCTCTTCGGCATCGTCTACGCCCTGGTCAACGCCAACTCCGAGGGCTGGACCAGTGCCCCCGTGCTCACCGGCCTGATCGTCGGAGCCGCGCTCGTCGGCGGGTTCGTCTACCACGGCTTCAACCACGCGAACCCCATGCTCCCCATGCGGCTCTTCCAGAACCGCGGCTTCCTCGGGATCAACCTGGCCAGCCTGCTGATGTTCCTGGGCATGTTCGGCTCGATCTTCCTGCTCAGCCAGTTCCTCCAGGGCGTCGCCGGCTACTCGCCCACCCAGGCGGGCCTGCGCATGCTCCCCTGGACCGGCATGCCGATGATCGTCGCCCCCTTCGCGGGCATCCTCTCCGACCGCATCGGCGGCCGCCCCGTCGTCGCCGCCGGGCTGGCGTTCCAGGCCCTCGGCCTCGGCTGGTTCGCGGCGATCCTGACCGCGGACGTCTCGTACGCCGCCCAGCTGCCGGCGCTGATCCTCAGCGGGATCGGCATGGCCCTCTACTTCGCCCCCGCCGCCAACGTCCTGATGTCCACCGTCGCCCCGGCAGACCAGGGCAAGGCCTCCGGCACCAACAACGCCCTGCGCGAGGTCGGCGGCGCCCTGGGGGTCGCGGTCCTGGCCTCGGTCTTCTCCGCCCAGGGCGGCTACGAGTCCCCGCAGGCCTTCACCGACGGCACGATCCCCGCCCTGTGGATCGGCGCCGGCGCGGTCGCCCTGGCCGCCGCGCTCGCCCTGCTCCTGCCGGGCAGGCCGAAGCCGAGCCCGGCCGCCCCGGGCCATGTCGCGGCGGTTCCGGACAAGGTCCCCGCGGCCGGCTGATCCAGTCCGGCAGACGTGCGACCTGAAGTGCCACTTCAGGTCGCACCGATCATGCGACCCCGCAAAGGAGTGACGTCATGCCCGACATCCCGTGGTCCACCCCCACCCAGGCCGCCCCCGACGCCGACGTCTACGTCATGGCCTCCCGCTTCGAGACCTCCACGCTCACCGGCGCCCTCAAGTTCTTCCTCAAGGCGCCCGGAATCATCGGCCAGATCCGCAAGGCCCCCGGCGCCCACGGCGTCGCCCTGCGGGCGCGCGTCCTCGGCCGCACCTTCCTGACCCTCTCCGCCTGGGAGGACCGGGACGCGCTCTACCGGTTCGCCGGCAGCGAGCCGCACCGCTCCAGCTCCAGGGCGGCCGCCGCCTTCATGAAGGAGTCGGCCTTCACCTTCTGGACCGTGAAGGCGGCCGAGCTCCCCATCAGCTGGACCGAGGCGGAGCGCCGCCTGGCCGAGCAGAAGACGGCTTACTGAGTCACGGTCCGTGGCCCCGCAGGGATGCGGCGGGTACGGACCGTACTCTTGTCCACGTGCAGGAACTCCACGACGCCCCCCTCGCCCCGCTGACCACCTTCCGCCTCGGTGGCCCCGCCACACGTCTGGTCACCGCGACCACCGACGCCGAGGTGGTCGCCGCCGTCCGGGCCGCGGACCAGAACGGCACCCCGCTCCTCGTCATCGGCGGCGGCAGCAACCTGGTCATCGGTGACCACGGCTTCGAGGGCACCGCCCTGCGCATCGCGACCACCGGCTTCCACCTCGACGGCACGCGGCTGGAGCTCGCCGCGGGCGAGAACTGGAGCGACGCCGTCGCCCGCACCGTCGAAGCCGGACTCGCCGGTATCGAATGCCTCGCCGGAATCCCCGGCTCCGCCGGCGCGACGCCCATCCAGAACGTGGGGGCGTACGGCCAGGAGGTCTGCGACACCATCACCGAGGTCGTCGCCTACGACCGCACCCGAGGCGAAACGGTCACGCTGAGCGCCGCCGAATGCGCGTTCACGTACCGCAACAGCCTCTTCAAGCACGAGCCCGAGCGGTACGTCGTCCTGCGCGTGCGCTTCGCCCTGGAGGACGCCGGCGGGCTGTCCGCGCCGATCAAGTACCCCGAGACCGCCCGCGCCCTCGGCGTCGAGGCCGGCGACCGGGTCCCGGCCGCCGAAGCCCGCGCGACCGTGCTGCGCCTGCGCGCGGGCAAGGGCATGGTCCTCGACCCCGCCGACCACGACACCTGGTCGGCCGGCTCCTTCTTCCACAACCCGATCCTGACCGACGAGGCCTACGCCGCCTTCCTCGCCCGCGTCCAGGACCGCCTCGGCCCCGACACCGCCCCGCCCGCCTACCCCGCGGGCGCCGGCCGTACGAAGACCAGCGCAGCCTGGCTGATCGACAAGGCCGGATTCACCAAGGGCTACGGCACGGGCCCCGCGCGCATCTCCACCAAGCACACGCTCGCCCTCACCAACCGGGGCGAGGCCACCACCGAGGACCTCCTCACCCTGGCCCGCGAGGTCGTCGCGGGCGTCCATGCGGCCTTCGGCGTCACCCTGGTCAACGAACCGGTGACGGTCGGCGTCAGCATCTGAGGAGCCCCGGCCGCCCATGCTCTGTCCCCGGCACGGGGCCGGTACGGACCCCACCCGCCTCGTGGGGCGCACGCTCAGCCGAGTCGTCGCGTCCTGGCACATCAGCGAAGGCGAGCGCTCCGAGGCTCCCCTCGACGTCTGGCTCATCGACAGCGTCGGCGACTGCATCCGCATCACCACCGGGTCCGACCAGTGCCTCATCGTCGAATCCGCCGCCCCGCACGAGCCGTACGACATGGGGGAGTGGGGCCGCATCGAGGTCGGCGAGGACCTGGGTGACCACCCCTTCCTGCGCCACCTCGGCGAGACGGTCTCCTCGGTCGCCGAATTCGCCCTGCCCGAGCAGGGGCGCACGCACCTGGAGATCGGTTTCCCGGACGGCCACCGGGTGCGCGCCGACTGCTACCAGGGCGACCTGCGGCTCACGCGCTGACGCTCACCCGGTGAGCCAGTGGTCGATCCCGGCCAGCAGCTTGGCCTGTACGTCCTCGGGCGCGGCCGAACCGCGCACCGACTGGCGGGCCAGCTCGGCGAGTTCCGCGTCGGTGAAGCCGTGGTGGCGGCGGGCGATCTCGTACTGCGCCGCGAGCCGGGACCCGAACAGCAGGGGGTCGTCCGCGCCGAGCGCCATCGGCACCCCGGCCTCGAACAGGGTGCGCAGCGGGACGTCCTCGGGCCGCTCGTAGACCCCGAGGGCCACGTTCGACGCGGGGCAGACCTCGCAGGTGATCTGCCGGTCGGCGAGCCGCTTGAGCAGCCGGGAGTCCTCGGCGGCCCGGACGCCGTGCCCGATGCGGGAGGCGTGCAGATCGTCGAGGCAGTCGCGGACGGAGGCCGGGCCGGTGAGTTCGCCGCCGTGCGGGGCGGCGAGCAGGCCGCCCTCGCGGGCGATGGCGAAGGCCCGGTCGAAGTCGCGGGCCATGCCGCGGCGCTCGTCGTTGGAGAGGCCGAAGCCGACGACGCCGCGGTCGGCGTAGCGGACGGCGAGACGGGCGAGGGTGCGGGCGTCGAGGGGATGCTTCATGCGGTTGGCGGCGATGAGGACCCGCATCCCGAGGCCGGTCTCGCGGGACGCGCTGTCCACGGCGTCGAGGATGATCTCGACGGCCGGGATCATGCCGCCGAGGAGGGGGGCGTAGGAGGTGGGATCCACCTGGATCTCCAGCCAGCCGCTGCCGTCCCGTACGTCCTCCTCCGCGGCCTCGCGGACCAGGCGCCGGATGTCGTCGGGCTCGCGGAGGCAGGAGCGGGCGGCGTCGTAGAGCCGCTGGAAGCGGAACCAGCCGCGCTCGTCGGTGGCGCGGAGCCGTGGGGGTTCGCCGGCTGTCAGGGCGTCCGGGAGGCGGACGCCGTACTTGTCGGCGAGCTCCAGGAGGGTCGATGGTCGCATCGAGCCGGTGAAGTGCAGGTGGAGGTGGGCCTTCGGCAGAAGCGTGAGATCGCGTGCGTGCTCCATCTGGTGATCCTGCCGTACCGCTGCGCCGGGCGGGAGGGGGTTTTACCTATTGGGGGCTTGCTCGAACGTGCGAGCGGGAGTGGTGGGGGGTGCGGGGAACGCCGGAGCGGCGCCTCCCCGACGGGGGGACGCCGCTCCGGATCCGGCTGTGGAACCGCCCGAGGCCTAGGCCTTGGCCTCCGCCAGGAGCTTCTGGATACGGGAGACGCCCTCCACCAGGTCCTCGTCGCCCAGGGCGTAGGACAGGCGCACGTAGCCCGGGGTGCCGAAGGCCTCGCCCGGAACGACCGCGACCTCGACCTCGTCCAGGATCAGGGCGGCGAGCTCGACCGAGGTCTGCGGGCGCTTGCCGCGGATCTCCTTGCCGAGGAGCCCCTTGACCGAGGGGTACGCGTAGAACGCGCCCTCGGGGACCGGGCAGAGGACGCCCTCGATGTCGTTCAGCATCTTGACCATCGTCTGGCGGCGGCGGTCGAAGGCCTTGCGCATCTCCGCGACGGCGTCCAGGTTGCCCGAGACGGCGGCCAGCGCGGCGATCTGGGCCACGTTGGAGACGTTGGAGGTGGCGTGCGACTGCAGGTTCGTCGCCGCCTTGATGACGTCCAGCGGGGCGATGACCCAGCCCACGCGCCAGCCCGTCATCGCGTACGTCTTGGCGACACCGTTGACGATGATGCACTTGTCGCGCAGGGCCGGGACCAGGACCGGCAGCGAGGTGAACTTCGCGTCGCCGTAGACCAGGTGCTCGTAGATCTCGTCCGTGAGGACCCACAGGCCGTGCTCGGCGGCCCACTCGCCGATCGCCTTCGCGTCGGCCTCGCTGTAGACCGCGCCCGTCGGGTTGGACGGGGAGACGAAGAGGACGACCTTGGTGCGCTCGGTGCGCGCGGCCTCCAACTGCTCGACGGAGACCCGGTAGCCGGTGGTCTCGTCGGCGACGACCTCGACGGGGACACCGCCGGCGAGGCGGATGGACTCCGGGTAGGTGGTCCAGTACGGAGCCGGGACGATGACCTCGTCACCCGGGTCCAGGATCGCGGCGAAGGCGTTGTAGATCGCCTGCTTGCCGCCGTTGGTCACCAGGACCTGCGCCGGGTCGATCTCGTAGCCGGAGTCGCGCAGGGTCTTCGCGGCGATCGCGGCCTTGAGCTCGGGCAGGCCGCCGGCCGGCGTGTAGCGGTGGTACTTGGGGTTGCGGCAGGCCTCGACCGCGGCCTCGACGATGTAGTCCGGGGTCGGGAAGTCGGGCTCGCCCGCGCCGAAGCCGATCACCGGGCGCCCGGCGGCCTTGAGGGCCTTGGCCTTGGCGTCGACGGCGAGGGTGGCGGACTCGGAGATGGCGCCGATGCGGGCGGACACCCGGCGCTCGGAGGAAGGCGTTGCAGAGGTCATGTCGGCAATCGTCCCAGACGGCAAAGAGGCGCCGCACAACGTTTCAGTTACCGGACCGGTTGATGCCGCGTCGGGTTCTGTTCGACGTCAGGGCCCGGTTCACGTACACTCACCTGTCGTTGGACCTCGCCAGCCGCCCAGAGCGTGAGCACTCCGTGCACTCGCTCGGATGCGGTAGGTTGGGGGACGCAAAGGGTCGTAGCTCAATTGGTAGAGCACTGGTCTCCAAAACCAGCGGTTGGGGGTTCGAGTCCCTCCGGCCCTGCTCCACACTCCTTCTCGGATGTGTGTGCGCAGGTACGTACTTCGATGCAACGCCGTGCGGCGCAACCGGGCGCGGTACGGCCACGACCCGGATTCAGGTGAGAGACGTGACGGACGCCCTGGGCTCCATCGACATGCCTGATGCCGAGGACGAGACTCGCGAGAAGAAGGCCCGCAAAGGCGGCAAGCGCGGCAAGAAGGGTCCTCTGGGCCGGCTCGCGCTGTTCTACCGCCAGATCGTCGCGGAACTCCGCAAGGTTGTCTGGCCCACTCGCAACCAGCTCACGACGTACACCACCGTGGTGATTGTCTTCGTCGTCATCATGATCGGTCTGGTGACCGTGATTGACTTTGGGTTTGAGAAAGCCATCAAGTTCGTCTTCGGCTGATCCCCGCGGGGGGCGGCGCCTTGATGGGTGTCGCCCGTTTTCGCATGTTCCACCACCTTTTGTATCCAGGAAGAAGCAGCCACCGTGTCTGACCCGAACCTGAACGCGAGCCACGACTCCGTCGAGTCCGTCGAGGACGAGCTCGACATCGTCGAGGCGGCAGACGCTGTGGACCCCGACGAGGCCGAGCACGCCGACGCCAAGGCGGGTGTCGCCGCCGAAGAGGCCGCGCTGCACGTCGAGGACGAGGTCGAGGCTGAAGCCGAGATCGAGGACGACGCCGAGGTCGAGCCGGTTGCCGACGACGCCGAGGAAGAGGGCGACGTCGAGGCCGAGGTCGAGGCCGCCGCCGACGAGGAGGCCGAGGAGGCCGCCGAGGTCGAGCCCGCCGAGCCCGTCGACCCCATCCAGGCCCTGCGCGACGAACTGCGCCTCCTGCCCGGCGAGTGGTACGTGATCCACACCTACGCCGGCTACGAGAAGCGCGTGAAGGCCAACCTGGAGCAGCGCGCCGTCTCGCTGAACGTCGAGGAGTTCATCTACCAGGCCGAGGTGCCCGAGGAAGAGATCGTCCAGATCAAGAACGGCGAGCGCAAGAACGTCCGGCAGAACAAGCTGCCCGGTTACGTTCTCGTCCGCATGGATCTGACGAACGAGTCCTGGGGTGTCGTCCGCAACACGCCTGGCGTCACCGGCTTCGTCGGCAACGCGTACGACCCGTACCCGCTGACCCTGGACGAGATCGTCAAGATGCTCGCCCCGGAGGCGCAGGAGAAGGCCGCCAAGGCCGCCGCGGAAGAGGCCGGTCTGCCCGCGCCCGCCGTCAAGCGCACCATCGAGGTCCTGGACTTCGAGGTCGGCGACTCGGTCACCGTCACCGACGGCCCGTTCGCGACGCTCCAGGCGACCATCAACGAGATCAACCCGGACTCGAAGAAGGTCAAGGGTCTCGTCGAGATCTTCGGCCGCGAGACCCCGGTCGAGCTCAGCTTCGACCAGATCCAGAAGAACTGATCCAGCTCTTCTGAGACACAGCTTCCGGACAGGTCAGATCGCCCCCTGAAGGGCGGTCTGACCTGCTCGGTTTTTAGCCCCGCAGCGATACCCGTTATCGTGGTGCGGTATGCCTCCATCCGGATGACCGGATTGGCGGCGAAAAACTCTCACTAGGACCCGGAGAGAGCAATGCCTCCCAAGAAGAAGAAGGTCACGGGGCTTATCAAGCTCCAGATCAAGGCCGGTGCGGCCAACCCGGCTCCGCCGGTCGGCCCCGCGCTCGGTCAGCACGGCGTCAACATCATGGAGTTCTGCAAGGCCTACAACGCCGCGACCGAGTCGCAGCGTGGCATGGTCGTGCCGGTGGAGATCACGGTCTACGACGACCGCTCCTTCACCTTCATCACGAAGACCCCGCCGGCCGCGCGCCTCATCCTGAAGGCCGCGGGCATCGAGAAGGGCTCCGGCGAGCCGCACAAGACCAAGGTCGCCAAGCTCACCGGCGCCCAGGTCCGCGAGATCGCCGAGCTGAAGATGCCCGACCTCAACGCCAACGACGTCGACGCCGCGATGAAGATCATCGCCGGCACCGCGCGTTCGATGGGCGTCACGGTCGAAGGCTGATTCAGCCACCCCCAGCACCACCAGTGGTAGGACCAAGCGCTGGTCCGCACCACGACTCCATGCCTGAAGCCAAAACACAGGAGCAGAAGTGAAGCGCAGCAAGACTCTCCGCGCTGCGGACGCCAAGGTCGACCGGGAGAAGCTGTACGCCCCGCTCGAGGCCGTCCGTCTCGCCAAGGAGACCTCCGCGACCAAGTTCGACAGCACCGTCGAGGTCGCCTTCCGCCTGGGTGTCGACCCGCGCAAGGCCGACCAGATGGTCCGTGGCACCGTGAACCTCCCGCACGGCACCGGCAAGACCGCCCGGGTCCTGGTCTTCGCGACCGGTGACCGTGCTGCGGCCGCGGAAGCCGCCGGCGCCGACATTGTCGGCGACGACGAGCTGATCAACGAGATCGCCAAGGGCAACCGCCTGAACGAGTTCGACGCCGTTGTGGCCACCCCGGACCTCATGGGCAAGGTCGGCCGCCTCGGCCGCGTGCTCGGTCCCCGTGGCCTCATGCCGAACCCGAAGACCGGCACCGTCACCATGGACGTCGCGAAGGCTGTCACCGAGATCAAGGGTGGCAAGATCGAGTTCCGCGTCGACAAGCACTCGAACCTGCACTTCATCATCGGCAAGGTCTCCTTCTCCGATGAGCAGCTGGTCGAGAACTACGGCGCGGCCCTGGACGAGATCCTCCGTCTGAAGCCGTCCGCCGCGAAGGGCCGCTACATCAAGAAGGCCGCCCTGAGCACCACGATGGGTCCCGGCATCCAGCTGGACTCCAACCGCACCCGGAACCTCCTCGTCGAGGAAGACCCGGCTGCTGTCTGAGCCTCACGGCTCTGATCGTCTGAACGGGCCTCTCGCCCCCCTTCACGGGGTGGCGGGGGGCCCGTTTGCGTGTTGAGCGCCACATATCCCGCCATCGGGGGCTAATGGCCGCGCGTCCCGTCGGCGGGGGAACGTAATGTCAGCCTGAAGAAACGATCATTCAAGGGGTGGGGACCTCCGTGTCTGTTTACCGGAAGAAGACCGTCGGCGCCGCTCTGGCCGCCGTACTGCTCGTGGGCGGCGCCACGGCGTGCGAGAACGGCAAGAAGGACGACTCGGGCAAGGCCGCCTCCGGCGCGTCCGCGCAGCCGAGCACGCCGGTGGCGGGCGGCTCCGCCACCGAGGCGCTCTCCGCGGCCTACAAGAAGACCTCGGCCGCCAAGTCGGCCAAGGTCCGCATGACGATGTCGATGCCCGCGGCGCTGGGCGGCCAGGGCGGCACCGTGGAGATGACGGGCGTCCAGGGCTGGGACCCGAACGTCATGGACATCACCGTGAAGGGGGCGCTCACGCCGGGCTCCGGCGCCGAGTCCATGCGCATGATCATGTCGAACGACGTCATGTTCATGGAGATGCCGGCCGACTCCCCGATGTCCGCGGGGCTGGACGGCAAGCGCTGGATGAAGCTGGACATCAAGGCGGCCGCGGAGGCCTCCGGGGACGCGGACGTGCTGAAGAAGCTGGGCGGCGTCGGCGGCATGGACCAGAGCCAGGACCCGGCCAAGCAGCTCGCCCTGCTGCTGAGCTCGCCGAACGTGAAGCACCTCGGTGCCGAGAAGGTCGAGGGCACGGACACCGAGCACTACAAGGGCACTCTGACCCTCGACGAGATGCTCGCGGCCAACGAGTCCGCCAAGACGCTGTCCGAGGCCGATCGGACGAAGCTCGTCGACGCGATGAAGAAGTCCGGCATCGTCGACTACGACATGGACGTCTGGGTCAACAAGGACGGCTACCCGGTCCACATGAAGGTCGCCATCCGCATGCCCCAGGGGAGCATGAACATGGACGCCTTCTACTCGGACTACGGCTCCGCGGCCACCGTCCAGGCCCCGCCGGAGAACGAGACCCTCGACCTCTTCGCCATGCTCAAGCAGCTGGGCGAGACCGGCGCCGGCGCCTGACCAGCCCGCGCACCCGGTCGCAGAAAGATCCATTCATGGGGGAGAACCAGATGAACAAGACTGCCCGGGCCCGGGCCGGTATCGCGATGGCGGGTACCGCACTGCTCGTGGGCGGCCTCACGGCCTGCGGCGGCGACAAGGCCGCCGCGGGCAGCGGCGCGGCGGACGGGGGCAAGTCCGCGCAGGCCAAGGCTCAGACCCCGGTGGACGCGGTGAAGGCGTCGTACGTGAAGACGGCGGCGGCCAGGTACGCCAAGGCCGAAATCTCCACCGTCGGGAAGGACGGCACGACCAGCGGCCAGTCCGGCACGAAGGCATGGTACCCGTCCGGCCATGACCTGTCGCTGAAGGACGAGAAGCACCCCGGCGCGCGGTCGGTCATGATCGGCGACACCGTCTACACCAAGATGGACAAGCCCATCGACGGCAAGTCCTGGATGCGGCTGGAGCTGTCCAAGGACGGGAAGCCGGGCGTCCGGCTGAACGAGGACCCGGCCGAGTACCTCGCGATGCTGCTGGGCCAGGAGAAGCTCACGCTGGTCGGGGCCGAGCAGACCGACGGCGTCGACGCCCAGCACTACAAGGGCAGCTTCACCAACGCCGACCTGCTCAAGGCGGACGAGTCCACCAAGGTCATGGAGGAGAAGAACCGCCAGTACCTCCACGAGTCCGTGAAGCACCTCACCGCCTTCGAGGTGGACCTGTGGATCGGCAAGGACGGCTACCCCGTCCGCGTCGACTCGGTGAGCACGGACGGTGACGGAACGTCCAGGACCACGGCGAAGTTCTCCGACTACGGCGCGGCCGCGCCGGTCGCGGCACCCCCCGCCGACCAGGTCATCTCCTTCGACGACGTGCTGAAGGGCAGCGGTTCCTGAGGCGATTTGCCTCGACTGGACCCCTTCACGTACGCTTCCCCAGAAGCCAAAGACCGCTGGTCGTTGCCGTGCCCGCAAGGGTGTGGCGGCCGAAGGATCCGCTGAGCGCGGACGTCCTGCGCAGGTGTTCGTGGAAAAGCTCCCGGAGTATTCCGGTCGAGCTTACGCCCCGTGCGCATGCGCCGGGGCGTTTCGTTTTGTTCAGCCCCTTCTGAGCGGTCCTCATCACCCGGAAGGAGGCCGACGCACTATGCCGACGCCCAACAAGGCTGCCGCGGTAGCCGAGCTCAAGGACGCGTTCCAGAGCTCGAACGCCGCCGTGCTGACCGAGTACCGGGGTCTCACCGTCGCGCAGCTCAAGACGCTGCGTCGCTCTCTCGGTGAGAACGCCCAGTACGCCGTGGTGAAGAACACGCTGACCAAGATTGCGGCCAACCAGGCCGGGATCACCGCGCTGGACGAGCACTTCGCTGGTCCGACCGCGGTCGCCTTCATCACCGGTGACCCGGTGGAGTCGGCGAAGAGCCTGCGTGACTTCGCCAAGGACAACCCGAACCTCATCATCAAGGCGGGTGTCCTTGATGGTAAGGCGCTCACCGCCGATGAGATCAAGAAGCTTGCGGACCTCGAGTCCCGCGAGGTTCTGCTCAGCAAGCTGGCCGGCGCGTTCAAGGGCAAGCAGTCTCAGGCTGCCTCGCTCTTCCAGGCGCTGCCGTCGAAGTTCGTCCGCACCGCGGAAGCGCTTCGCGTCAAGCTCGCCGAGCAGGGCGGTGCCGAGTAATTCGGCTCGCGCACTGATCCACGCCGCCTAGTGCGTGGGTCGTAGCGGGCCGTTACGCCCGCCTCTATATACATCCGGCACCTGCCGAATTAGTGGAAGGATCGCCCATCATGGCGAAGCTCTCTCAGGACGACCTCCTCGCCCAGTTCGAGGAGATGACCCTCATCGAGCTCTCCGAGTTCGTGAAGGCCTTCGAGGAGAAGTTCGACGTCACCGCCGCCGCGGCCGTCGCCGTTGCCGGCCCCGCCGCCGGTGGCCCCGCCGCCGAGGCCGAGGAGGAGAAGGACGAGTTCGACGTCATCCTCACCGGTGCCGGCGACAAGAAGATCCAGGTCATCAAGGTCGTGCGTGAGCTGACCTCCCTGGGCCTCAAGGAGGCCAAGGACCTCGTGGACGGCGCCCCGAAGCCGGTCCTCGAGAAGGTTGCCAAGGACGCCGCTGAGAAGGCCGCCGAGGCCCTCAAGGGCGCCGGTGCGGCCGTCGAGGTCAAGTAACACCTCTGGGGCCCCTCAGGGGCCCCAGCCGAGGGCGATCACCCGTAAGGGTGGTCGCCCTTTGGCGTACCCGTGGGGCCTGACTTGCCCTGCTCACGTTGGGGAGTAGGGTGATCTTCGTTGCCTCGAAGCAGGGTCCGGAGATGATCCGCTCGGAGCAGGGGGCCTTGACGAACGGGACGTGGCGCGCAATTCTCAGTCCCGTCGCAAGCTCGACCACCTCGATCCGAGATCCGAGGCATGGATCGACTACGAAGAGGGCAGTACTGATACGCGCTCTGTGTACGAGGGCCGCAGCGTTGGATGTTGGTTTCGACAACATGGGGAAGGCCTGTTGCCGGTTTCCGGAAACCTGGTCTGGACATCAGTGAGCCAAGTGGCTACACTGACCCTTTGCGCTGCCTGTTAGCTGTCCTCTGCCCGTCGCCAGGGACATGCCCACGCTTGAGCACACTTGATTGATACGCCCTGACCTGGACTTTCGACCAGATCGGGGGCGCCTGTCTTCTGTGTCGGCTGGGACCGGTACGCGCGTAGTGAGTCCGAGCCCTCGGAAGGACCCCCTCTTGGCCGCCTCGCGCAACGCCTCGACCAATACGAACACCGGTGCCAGCACTGCCCCGCTGCGCATCTCCTTTGCAAAGATCAAGGAGCCCCTCGAGGTTCCGAACCTCCTGGCGCTGCAGACCGAGAGCTTTGACTGGCTTCTCGGCAATGCTGCCTGGAAGTCTCGCGTCGAGTCGGCGCTTGAGAGTGGACAGGACGTCCCCACCAAGTCCGGTCTGGAAGAGATCTTCGAGGAGATCTCGCCGATCGAGGACTTCTCCGGGTCGATGTCGCTGACCTTCCGCGACCACCGTTTCGAGCCGGCGAAGAACTCTGTCGACGAGTGCAAGGACCGCGACTTCACGTTCGCGGCGCCGCTGTTTGTCACGGCCGAGTTCACGAACAACGAGACCGGAGAGATCAAGTCTCAGACGGTCTTCATGGGCGACTTCCCGCTCATGACCAACAAGGGCACCTTCGTCATCAACGGCACCGAGCGTGTCGTCGTGTCGCAGCTTGTCCGCTCCCCTGGTGTCTACTTCGACTCCTCCATCGACAAGACGTCCGACAAGGACATCTTCGCCGCCAAGATCATCCCGTCCCGGGGTGCCTGGCTGGAGATGGAGATCGACAAGCGCGACATGGTCGGTGTCCGCATCGACCGCAAGCGCAAGCAGTCCGTCACCGTCCTCCTGAAGGCTCTCGGCTGGACCACCGAGCAGATCCTCGAGGAGTTCGGCGAGTACGAGTCCATGCGCGCCACCCTGGAGAAGGACCACACCCAGGGCCAGGACGACGCGCTGCTCGACATCTACCGCAAGCTGCGCCCGGGCGAGCCGCCGACCCGCGAGGCCGCTCAGACGCTGCTCGAGAACCTCTACTTCAACCCGAAGCGCTACGACCTCGCGAAGGTCGGCCGCTACAAGGTGAACAAGAAGCTCGGCGCCGACGAGCCGCTCGACGCCGGTGTGCTCACCACCGACGACGTCATCGCGACGATCAAGTACCTGGTCAAGCTGCACGCCGGCGAGACCGAGACGATCGGCGAGTCCGGCCGTTCGATCGTGGTCGAGACCGACGACATCGACCACTTCGGCAACCGTCGTCTGCGCAACGTCGGCGAGCTCATCCAGAACCAGGTCCGCACGGGTCTGGCTCGTATGGAGCGCGTCGTGCGCGAGCGCATGACCACCCAGGACGTCGAGGCGATCACGCCGCAGACCCTGATCAACATCCGGCCGGTCGTCGCCTCCATCAAGGAGTTCTTCGGCACCAGCCAGCTGTCGCAGTTCATGGACCAGAACAACCCGCTGTCGGGTCTGACGCACAAGCGTCGTCTCTCGGCTCTGGGTCCCGGTGGTCTGTCCCGTGAGCGGGCCGGCTTCGAGGTCCGTGACGTTCACCCGTCGCACTACGGCCGCATGTGCCCGATCGAGACCCCTGAAGGCCCGAACATCGGTCTGATCGGCTCGCTCGCCTCCTACGGCCGCGTCAACGCGTTCGGTTTCGTCGAGACCCCGTACCGCAAGGTCGTCGACGGTGTCGTCACCGACGAGGTCGACTACCTGACCGCCGACGAGGAAGACCGCTTCGTCATCGCCCAGGCGAACGCCGCCCTGAACGATGAGATGCGCTTCACCGAGAACCGCGTCCTGGTCCGCCGTCGTGGCGGCGAGATCGACTACATCGCCGGCGACGACGTCGACTACATGGACGTCTCCCCGCGCCAGATGGTGTCCGTCGCGACCGCGATGATCCCCTTCCTGGAGCACGACGACGCCAACCGTGCCCTCATGGGCGCGAACATGATGCGCCAGGCCGTTCCGCTCATCAAGGCGGAGGCCCCGCTCGTCGGCACCGGCATGGAGTACCGCTGTGCGGTCGACGCCGGTGACTCGATCCGTGCGGAGAAGGACGGTGTCGTCCAGGAGGTCTCGGCCGACTACATCACCGTCGCCAACGACGACGGCACGTACACCACGTACCGCGTCGCCAAGTTCTCCCGCTCGAACCAGGGCACCTCGGTCAACCAGAAGGTCATCGTCAACGAGGGTGACCGGATCGTCGAGTCCCAGGTCCTCGCCGACGGACCGGCGACCGAAGAGGGCGAGATGGCCCTCGGCAAGAACCTGCTCGTCGCGTTCATGCCGTGGGAGGGTCACAACTACGAGGACGCGATCATCCTGTCGCAGCGCCTCGTGCAGGACGACGTCCTCTCCTCGATCCACATCGAGGAGCACGAGGTCGACGCCCGTGACACCAAGCTCGGCCCCGAGGAGATCACCCGGGACATCCCGAACGTCTCCGAGGAGGTCCTCGCGGACCTCGACGAGCGCGGCATCATCCGCATCGGTGCGGACGTCGTCGCCGGCGACATCCTGGTCGGCAAGGTCACGCCCAAGGGTGAGACCGAGCTGACCCCGGAGGAGCGCCTGCTCCGCGCGATCTTCGGTGAGAAGGCCCGCGAGGTGCGTGACACCTCGCTCAAGGTCCCTCACGGTGAGATCGGCAAGGTCATCGGTGTCCGCGTCTTCGACCGCGAGGAGGGCGACGAGCTTCCTCCGGGCGTGAACCAGCTGGTCCGCGTCTACGTCGCCCAGAAGCGCAAGATCACCGACGGTGACAAGCTCGCCGGCCGCCACGGCAACAAGGGTGTCATCTCCAAGATCCTTCCGATCGAGGACATGCCCTTCCTTGAGGACGGCACGCCGGTCGACATCATCCTGAACCCGCTGGGTGTCCCGTCCCGAATGAACCCGGGACAGGTCCTGGAGATCCACCTCGGCTGGCTCGCCAGCCGCGGCTGGGACGTCTCCGGTCTGGCGGACGAGTGGGCGCAGCGCCTCCAGGCGATCGGCGCCGACCAGGTCGCTCCCGGTACCAACGTCGCCACCCCGGTGTTCGACGGTGCCCGCGAGGACGAGCTGGCCGGCCTGCTGCAGCACACCATCCCGAACCGCGACGGCGAGCGCATGGTGCTCCCGACCGGTAAGGCGCGTCTGTTCGACGGCCGCTCCGGCGAGCCGTTCCCGGACCCGATCTCGGTCGGGTACATGTACATCCTGAAGCTGCACCACCTGGTCGACGACAAGCTCCACGCCCGTTCGACCGGTCCGTACTCGATGATCACGCAGCAGCCGCTGGGTGGTAAGGCGCAGTTCGGTGGTCAGCGCTTCGGTGAGATGGAGGTGTGGGCGCTTGAGGCTTATGGCGCTGCGTACGCGCTCCAGGAACTCCTGACGATCAAGTCCGACGACGTGACCGGCCGCGTGAAGGTCTACGAGGCGATCGTCAAGGGCGAGAACATTCCCGAGCCGGGCATTCCCGAGTCCTTCAAGGTGCTCATCAAGGAAATGCAGTCGCTCTGCCTCAACGTGGAGGTGCTGTCCTCGGACGGCATGTCCATCGAGATGCGCGACACCGACGAGGACGTCTTCCGCGCGGCGGAGGAGCTCGGTATCGACCTGTCCCGGCGTGAGCCGAGCAGCGTCGAAGAGGTCTGACGGGCCTGACGGGGGGCTCGCTCAAGAGCCCCCCGTCATCCCCGGGACCGTTCAGACCATGATTGAGACTCGACCCCGAAAGAGGGATTGACGCACAGTGCTCGACGTCAACTTCTTCGACGAGCTGCGGATCGGCCTTGCCACCGCGGACGACATCCGAACCTGGTCCCACGGCGAGGTCAAGAAGCCGGAGACCATCAACTACCGCACCCTCAAGCCCGAGAAGGACGGACTCTTCTGCGAGAAGATCTTCGGTCCTACCCGGGACTGGGAGTGCTACTGCGGCAAGTACAAGCGTGTCCGCTTCAAGGGCATCATCTGTGAGCGTTGTGGCGTCGAGGTCACGCGCGCCAAGGTGCGCCGTGAGCGGATGGGCCACATCGAGCTTGCCGCTCCCGTCACCCACATCTGGTACTTCAAGGGCGTCCCGTCGCGCCTGGGCTACCTGCTGGACCTCGCGCCGAAGGACCTCGAGAAGGTCATCTACTTCGCCGCGTACATGATCACGTTCGTCGACGACGAGCGTCGCACCCGCGACCTCCCGTCGCTGGAGGCCCACGTCTCCGTCGAGCGTCAGCAGATCGAGAACCGCCGTGACGCGGACCTCGAAGGCCGTGCCAAGAAGCTCGAGACCGACCTGGCCGAGCTTGAGGCCGAGGGCGCGAAGGCCGACGTGCGCCGCAAGGTGCGCGAAGGTGCCGAGCGCGAGATGAAGCAGCTCCGTGACCGCGCCCAGCGCGAGATCGACCGCCTCGACGAGGTGTGGGCCCGCTTCAAGAACCTCAAGGTCCAGGACCTGGAGGGCGACGAGCTCCTGTACCGCGAGCTGCGTGACCGCTTCGGCACGTACTTCGACGGCTGCATGGGCGCCGCCGCGCTGCAGAAGCGCCTGGAGTCCTTCGACCTGGATGAGGAGGCCGAGCGCCTCCGCGAGATCATCCGTACCGGCAAGGGCCAGAAGAAGACCCGTGCGCTCAAGCGCCTCAAGGTCGTCTCCGCGTTCTTGCAGACCAGCAACAAGCCCAAGGGCATGGTTCTGGACTGCGTGCCGGTGATCCCGCCGGACCTGCGTCCGATGGTGCAGCTGGACGGTGGCCGCTTCGCGACCTCCGACCTGAACGACCTGTACCGCCGCGTGATCAACCGCAACAACCGTCTGAAGCGTCTCCTCGACCTCGGTGCCCCCGAGATCATCGTGAACAACGAGAAGCGCATGCTTCAGGAGGCCGTGGACGCCCTCTTCGACAACGGTCGTCGTGGTCGTCCGGTCACCGGTCCCGGTAACCGTCCCCTGAAGTCCCTCAGCGACATGCTGAAGGGCAAGCAGGGTCGATTCCGTCAGAACCTCCTCGGCAAGCGTGTGGACTACTCCGCGCGTTCCGTGATCGTCGTCGGTCCGCAGCTGAAGCTGCACCAGTGCGGTCTGCCCAAGGCCATGGCGCTGGAGCTCTTCAAGCCGTTCGTGATGAAGCGCCTGGTCGACCTGAACCACGCGCAGAACATCAAGAGCGCCAAGCGGATGGTCGAGCGCGGCCGCACGGTCGTCTACGACGTCCTCGAAGAGGTCATCGCCGAGCACCCGGTCCTGCTGAACCGTGCGCCCACGCTGCACCGCCTCGGCATCCAGGCCTTCGAGCCCCAGCTGGTCGAGGGCAAGGCCATCCAGATCCACCCGCTCGTCTGCACCGCGTTCAACGCGGACTTCGACGGTGACCAGATGGCCGTGCACCTGCCGCTCTCCGCGGAGGCGCAGGCCGAGGCCCGCATCCTGATGCTGTCCTCGAACAACATCCTCAAGCCGGCCGACGGCCGTCCGGTCACGATGCCGACCCAGGACATGGTCCTCGGTCTGTTCTTCCTGACCACCGACGGTGAGCTCCGTGACGTCAAGGGCGAGGGCCGCGCGTTCGGCTCCACGGCCGAGGCGACCATGGCGTTCGACAACGGCGAGCTCGCGCTCCAGTCGGCCGTCGACATCCGCTTCCCGGTGGGCACCATCCCGCCGCGTGGCTGGGTGCCGCCGGTCGCCGAAGAGGGCGAGCAGGAGTTCCAGCAGGGCGACAGCTTCCGTCTGAAGACGACCCTGGGTCGCGCGCTCTTCAACGAGCTGCTTCCCGAGGACTACCCGTTCGTCGACTACTCGGTGGGCAAGAAGCAGCTCTCCGAGATCGTCAACGACCTGGCGGAGCGCTACCCCAAGGTCATCGTGGCGGCGACGCTCGACAACCTGAAGGCGGCCGGCTTCCACTGGGCGACCCGTTCGGGCGTCACCGTGGCCATCTCCGACGTCGTCGTGCCCGAGGCCAAGAAGGCCATCGTCGCGGGCTACGAGGCGATGGACGAGAAGGTCCAGAAGCAGTACGAGCGCGGTCTGATCACCAAGGACGAGCGCACGCAGGAGCTCATCGCGATCTGGACCAAGGCGACCAACGAGGTTGCCGAGGCGATGAACGCGAACTTCCCCAAGACGAACCCCATCTTCATGATGGTTGACTCGGGTGCCCGAGGAAACATGATGCAGATGCGACAGATCGCCGGTATGCGTGGTCTGGTGTCGAACGCGAAGAACGAGACCATCCCGCGTCCGATCAAGGCGTCCTTCCGTGAGGGCCTCACCGTTCTGGAGTACTTCATCTCCACGCACGGTGCCCGTAAGGGTCTGGCGGACACCGCCCTGCGTACCGCCGACTCGGGTTACCTGACCCGTCGTCTGGTGGACGTCTCGCAGGACGTGATCATCCGCGAGGAGGACTGTGGCACCGAGCGCGGTCTGAAGCTGAAGATCGCCGTTCGCGGCGAGGACGGCGTGCTGCGCAAGGCCGACGACGTCGAGACCTCGATCTACGCCCGCATGCTGGCCGAGGACGTCGTCATCGACGGCAAGGTCATCGCGCCGGCCAACGTCGACCTCGGTGACGTGCTCATCGACGCCCTGGTCGCCAACGGCGTCGAGGAGGTCAAGACCCGCTCGGTCCTGACCTGTGAGTCCGCGGTCGGCACCTGTGCCTTCTGCTACGGACGCTCGCTCGCCACCGGCAAGCTGGTCGACATCGGTGAGGCGGTCGGCATCATCGCCGCCCAGTCCATCGGTGAGCCCGGTACCCAGCTGACGATGCGTACCTTCCACACCGGTGGTGTGGCCGGTGACGACATCACGCAGGGTCTGCCGCGTGTCGTCGAGCTCTTCGAGGCCCGTACCCCGAAGGGTGTCGCCCCGATCTCCGAGGCCGCCGGCCGCGTGCGGATCGAGGAGACCGAGAAGACGAAGAAGATCGTCATCACGCCCGACGACGGCAGCGACGAGACGGCGTTCCCGATCTCGAAGCGCGCCAAGGTCATCGTGTCCGAGGGCGACCACGTCGAGGTGGGCCAGAAGCTCACCATGGGTGCCACCAACCCGCACGACGTGCTGCGCATCCTCGGCCAGCGTGCCGTCCAGGTCCACCTGGTCGGCGAAGTCCAGAAGGTCTACAACTCGCAGGGCGTGTCGATCCACGACAAGCACATCGAGATCATCATCCGGCAGATGCTGCGCCGCGTGACGATCATCGAGTCCGGCGACGCGGAGCTCCTGCCGGGCGAGCTGGTCGAGCGGTCGAAGTTCGAGACCGAGAACCGTCGTGTGGTCACCGAGGGCGGTCACCCCGCCTCCGGCCGTCCGCAGCTGATGGGTATCACCAAGGCCTCGCTCGCCACCGAGTCGTGGCTGTCGGCGGCGTCCTTCCAGGAGACGACCAGGGTTCTGACGGACGCGGCGATCAACGCCAAGTCCGACTCCCTGATCGGCCTCAAGGAGAACGTCATCATCGGTAAGCTCATCCCGGCCGGTACGGGCCTCGCCCGCTACCGCAACATCCGGGTGGAGCCCACCGAGGAGGCCAAGGCCGCGATGTACTCGGCCGTCGGCTACGACGACATCGACTACTCGCCCTTCGGCACCGGCTCCGGCCAGGCTGTCCCGCTGGAGGACTACGACTACGGCCCGTACAACGGCTGAGTCGAGCGCACGTAGTAACCGCAGGGCGGTCACCCGAGAGGGTGGCCGCCCTGCGGCGTGTTGTCGGTCGGACGCCTCAGCGTGCGGGCTGCAGGTACGGCTGGAGGTGGTGCAGCCGGGTCCGGTGGTCGGGATGCGTGGAGAGCAGCCGGTCCAGGGTGCCGGGCTCGGTGAACGGCTTCCCGGTCTGGGCGAGGACGGCCTGCTTCGCCTGCTCCTCCTGGGCCATCACCCCGTGCAGCATCTGCGCGAGCATCGGCGCGAAGCCGAGCGCGGCGGCGTGCTCGTCGGCGCGCAGCTCGGCCCGCCGGCCCACCGCCGCCATCAGGTAGGGCATCACGAGCAGCAGCAGCGGGAGCCCGTAGGTGGCGGTGATCGTCAGGATGGTGAACAGACCGACGAAGATGATCATGAATCCGGCGGCCAGGTAGGAGAAGAAGCTGGTGAACCGGATGACGAAGACGGTCACGGCCCGGATGACCTGCCAGGCGATCCGCCCGGGCAGGCCGTACCACCAGCCCAGCAGCCCGGACCAGGCGTGGCCGCCGGTGTGGTGGCCGAGCTCGTGGGCGAGTACGGCGGCGAGCTGGGACTTGGGCAGGTTCTCCAGGGCGAACCGGGTGACACCGACGATGTGGCCGGCGGCCGCGTACGCGTTCAGGTGGTCGGTGTCCTCGATCCACAGCTCGTAGCGGTCGCCGTCGACGCCGGCGCGGGCCGTGACCTCGCGCCACACCGGGGAGAGCGCGGCGAGCTCGTGGGCGAGCGGGCGCTGCAGGCGCAGCAGGTGGCGGGCGAAGAAGTCCTCGCTGGGGCGGTGGAAGACGAGGGCCCCGGAGGCGATCCAGAGCAGGGTGGGCAGCCAGTAGGGCAGGCCGGACACGGCCTCCAGGATGGTGGCGAGGAGCAGGACCACCATCAGGCTCATCAGGAACCCGGGGACGTGCAGGGCGAGCTGGCCGAAGGCGGTGGCGTCCGCGCTGCGCTGGTGGGCCTTGCGGTGGACTCGGGTGCCGGGGGCGTTCTGGTACTCCAGGTCGTCCAGCGGGGCCGCAGGGGCCGGCACCGGGGCCGGCTGGGCTGCGGGGGCGGGCTGGTACTGGGGGTAGGCGGGCTGCTGGGGCTGCTGGTACTGGGGGTACGCGGGCTGCTGGGGCTGTGGGTAGGCGGGAGCCTGGGGCGGAGCCGACTGGGGCTGCGGGTACGCGGGTGCCGGGGGCTGCTGCTGCGGGTACGACGGCGCCTGGGGCTGGGGCTGGGGCTGGGGGTACGCGGGTGCCTGCGGTTGCGGCTGCGGGTACGCGGGGGGCGGCGGGCTCTGCGGGTACTGGGGACCCTGCGGGTACTGGGGTTCGGGTGGCTGGTTCACGGTGAATCCTTCGTCGTATCGGGGACGTCAGCCGATGAGCAGGGCGGCGGGGAGCAGCACCGTGGCAGTGCAGAAGGCGAACAGGCCGGTCCTGATCCACTGGTGCTTGAGGGCGGTGATCCGGCTGTTCTCCGCGAGCGCCGCCATGAGCGAAGCGGCGGGGTCGCGGTCGGTGTCGGCGAGGGCCTCCGCGAGGCGGCCCTGGCGCACCGCCGAGCGGATGTCGCCGAAGTACGAGAGCGGGGAGCCCGGCCGCCACTCGGCCGAGCGGTACCGGGGCAGCACCGCCAGCAGCAGGGCGAGCAGGGCCACGGCGAGGGCGGCGGCGCCCGCCCACCACACGGCCGCGCCGGGTGCCGAGAGCGATTCCGGCCGCCAGCCGTTTCCGGCGAGCAGGGCGCTGATCACCCCGGCGGTCATCCCGAGGGCGCCGACCAGCACCGAGGCCTTGCTGTCGGCCCGGGCTATCTCACCGCGCAGGTCGGACAGGAGCCGGGTGGCGGCCTCGGCGCCGGGCGGAGGCGGGGCCGCGGTCACGGCTGCGGCCGCCCGTCGTCGGGCTGGGGCTGAGCCGGGGCCTCGGCCTGGGGCTGGAGTCCGGGTTCGGCCGTGGGGCCGGGCGGGGCCGGCGGCTGTACGGGAGCGGTCCCGTACCCGGGCGGCGGCTCCCACTGGGCGAAGGTCGGGGCCGGTCCGTACGGCGCGGGCGGCTGCGGCGCGGGTGGCTGCGGTGCGGCCGGTCCGTAGCCCTGTACCGGGACACCCTGGACGGGGACGCCCTGTACCGGCGCTCCGGGCGGGCCCGCGGGCGGCTGCGGGGGCGGGGGCGGGGCCGGGAGCCGGCCCGGATACGGCGGGGCCGGGTCGTGGGGGACACCGGGCAGGCGCTGGTTGAGGATGTCGTTCATGGCCCGCAGCGCCAGCTGCTTGGGTCCCTGCAACTCGTGCCGCTCGGCCCCGCCGTCCCCGAGCACCTGGCTGACCAGGCTCATCTGGTCCCGGATCATCTGGAGCTGGTCCTCGCGCATGGTCCGCATGACGAGGGCCGAGTCCTCGGGGTGCTGGGCCAGGTGGAGGGCCCACGCGTGCACCCCGCCCTGCTCCAGGTGGTACTGGTAGAAGGTGATCTTCTCGGCCTCGACCCGCTGCAGCTCCGCCTGCTGGCGGCTCAGCTCCAGGCGCTGCTGGTGCTCCCACTGCTGCTGCCGCAGGGCCAGCTCGTGCTGCTGCCCACCGTAGGCCAGCGCCCGCTCGGTGGTCAGCTCGTCCTGCTGGCGGGCCCGCTGGTCGAGCTGGACGTCGTAACGCATGCCGAGCTGCTCGGTGAGGATCTGCTCGTCGGTGCCGTGGTGGATGGCCTGCATGCGCAGCTGGTGGTCGATGTTCTCCTGGTCGCGCCGCAGCCGGACGGTCCAGGAGGTCTGGAGCCCGCACGTCCGGCCGAGCGGGCCGACCGCGGGCAGCGCCCGCAGCAGTTCCCCTTCGGCCTCGGCGCTCCGGGCGATGGAGAAGCGCCGCGCGACCGGCCGGGCGGCCTGCTCCAGCTCGCCGAGCAGCAGCCGGGGCACGTCGCGGTGACGGCTCTCCACGAACCGGGCCGGGTCCGTCACCTGCCAGCTGATCTCCACGACCACGACGAACTGGAACGCGTCGTTGTCGCTGGGGAGCTCGATCTCCGCCCGGAAGTGGTGGACTCCCGTGTCCACCTCGTAGACCGCCGTGAAGCCGCGGGTGGAGCCGGGCCGCTGCGGCGGCAGGAAGGCGACGTACCCGCCCTTGGCGGTGGAGAAGACCAGGGCGTGGTCGATGCGGGTCTGCAGCTTGCGGAACACCTCGAACCGCCCGAGCTGCTGGACGGTGATCACCGGGTCGATCAGCTGGGTGTGCCGGTCGGCCGGCTGCTCCCAGTCGGGGTGGCGGCGGGGATCGGACATCGTGCGGCTTCTCCTCGGTTCAGTGGTTCGGCAGTACGGTCAGCAGGCGCTCGGCGGCGGGTAGCACCACCCCGTGGTTCCCCTCGCGCAGGAGGTGGAGCAGCCGCTCCCGCTCGGTGGCCCGGGTGACCAGGGCGGGCAGCAGGGCGGCGAGCGCCCATTCGGTGGCGTGGTCGCGGTCCGCGGCCACCACCCAGTCGTGCAGCAGGTCGAGGGCGTCCTGGTTGCGGATGCGGTCGAGGGCGGCCCGCCACAGCTCGGCGATCCCGCGGGCGGAGTGCGGCCGCCCGGTGACGGACCGGGCGTACCAGTCGAGGACCAGCGGGCGGCCGAAGGGCTCGTCGTCCTCGGTGTGCCGGCAGGCGCGCAGGAAGCCGTCGAGGGCGAGGTCGACGGCGGCCCGGTCGTCGTCGCGCGTGCGCAGCACCTCGGCGAGGACCTCGTCGCGCGCGTCGGAGAGGAGCAGCAGTTCGAGGGACTGGGCGAGTTCGAGCAGCATCGCCGCGTCGTTCCCGTCGCGCCGGACGGCCACGCGCAGGGCCTCGACGGTCTCCACGGGCCGCTCGTCGCCGATCAGTCCGTGGACGCGGATGGCGGCCCAGCGCAGGCGCGCGTGGGCGTCCTCGTCGGCGCACCAGCGGTCGATGATCCGCGGGATGTTCGGGGTGCCGATGATGTGCGCGAGCGCGAGGGCATTGACGGCGCCGATCCGCAGCCACGGGCGGTCGGACAGCGCCCATTCCTCGATGACCAGGGCCATCGCGGAGGGCAGGTCGTGCAGGGCGAGTACGGCGACGGTGGACGCGGCCCGGGTGCGTACGAAGGACCGCCCGTCGGCGGCGAGCAGCCGCAGCCAGCCGACCAGCGCGGGGCGGGCGGACGGATGGCCGGTCCACACCTCGCGGAGCAGGACCGCCGCGAGCCGGTCGTCCTGGAAGGCGGCCATCGACTGGGTGACCGGGCCCCACTCGGTCCGCTCCTCCTTCGGGTAGCGGATGGCGCGGGCCAGCTGGAGGCGCTTGGCGGGGTTGGTGCCGAAGACGGGGACGGCCGCGGGCACATCCGGGTGCTCGGTGCGCTGGAGGAGGCCGAACAGGAGGTCGCTGAGTTCGGCGGTGAGGGCGTACGGCCCCTTGTGGAAGGCGGCGAGGGCGACGAGGAAGGCCTTCTCCCGCAGGTGCAGCGTGCCGTCCGCGTCCTCGAACCACTCCTGGATCTGCTGCTCCAGAGCGGCCTGGGAGAAGGTCTCGATCTCCGACGCGTCGGATCCGTGGAGGGAGTGCCGGCCCAGTACCTCGGCGAACCGCGCGGCCTCGCGGAGCTGGTGGTGACCGCTGAGGAAGTCGGTGACGGCGGGCAGTGCGAGCAGCCGCCGTAACTCGCCCTCGTCGTCCACGTGGGCGCGCAGCGAGGAGTGCAGGACGGCTGTGGTGCCGGGAGGCTGCCAGGGGTGGCCCGAGACGCCCTCCAGATGGGTGTGCGGACCGGCGGTGATCACCAGGACGCCGTTCTCGCCGAGCTTGTCCCGGGCGGCCAGCAGATGCGTGTCGCGCAGGGGCTGGTCCCGCGTGGTGATCGGGTCGCACAGGACGTACCCGCGAGCCTCTCCGGCGGCGAGCCGGTCGGCCAGGTTCTCGGGGGACGTGCTCCGGTCCAGGGAGTGGACCGAAGCGGTGCCCAGGCGCCGCAGCAGCAGGAGCGCGGCGGTGCGCCGGCCCGTGAAGCGGGGGCCGGTGAGTACCAGGACGCGCTCCTTGCGGAGCTGCTCCAGCAGGTCCTGGAAGTTGCTGCCGTCCTCGGCGAACACCCTGTCGAGGCGTGTCAGCGTCCCTGTCGGGACCTCACCGGAGGTGTGCGTGGCGCTGCCGACCATCAGGTGGTTCACCGTGACGCCGCCGTGGAAGGTGCCGCCGCTGATGCCGTGGTTGACGCCGCCGAACTGCCCGCCGCCGACGCCGCCGCGCATCGCGTCGGGGATGCCGCGGAAGAGGTCGCGCCGGGCGTCGTAGGCGCTCTGGGGTGCTTCCTCCGCCGGAGCCGGCGCCGGCGCTGCGGCCTGGACCGCCGGCTCGGCCGGGGACTCCGCCTGGTCCGGGCCCTCGGCCGGTACTGGGGCGTCCGCCACCGGGGTGCTCATCGGCGGTCACCGCCGCCCAGCCGGATGTCGCCGTGGAAGGTGCCGCCGCTGATGCCGTGGTTGACGCCGCCGAACTGCCCGCCGCTGATCTGACTCGCCGGAGCCGGGGCCGCCGGGTCCGCCGGGGCCGGGGCGGCCGTGGCGACCCCGGCTGTCCCGGCCCCGGCTCCGGCTGTCCCGGCGCCGGAGTCCCCCTCAGGCTCCGGCGCCGGGCCCCCCGTCGGCAGTGGTCCGTACAGCCACGCGCCCAGCGGGCCGTTCTTGCTGGGCATGGTGACCGCTGTGAATTCGTCGGCCGGGATTCCGGTGTGGTTGTGCCGCACGATGCCGGCGTACACCGACTCCGAGACGCAGAGCGCGTAGTCGTCCGTACGCTCGCGCAGGGCTTCCTTCAGGGGTTCGCCGTCCAGCAGCCGGCAGGCGTGGTTGAGGTCCGTGCCCACCCAGCCGTCGAACTCGTCGACGGCGACGTACCCGGTCGCGAGCACGGCCCGCAGCCGGATCTGCGCCGAGCTGGCCGCCAGCCGGTTCACGGCGCGCAGCTGGGCGGGGACCTCGGTCAGCAGGGCGCGCAGCAGCGTCGTCAGCGGCGCGCTCGGGTCGATCATCTCCATGATCGCGTCACCACGGTCGGCGCGCAGTCGTAGCGTCTGGTCGATTCCGGCGGCCAGCAGGGTCCGGTCGACGACGTCGTAGAGCATCCGGCGCAGGAAGGCCTGCTGGACGTCGTCGCGGTCGCTGTAGCGCTCGGTGTCTACCAGGAGGATGGTGCGGGGGAGTGGGTCGCTCATGATCGCCTCTCGTGGTGGATCCCGGTGGATCCCTGCTGTGACAAGAGAGTGGGGCAGACGGGCGCTCCGCCGTGAGGGCGGATGACGCACCCGGAGTGTGACGCCCTGCACTGAAGGCGCGGTCGGTCCCGGGGCTGCCTAGGCCGGCGGCTGCGACTGGGCGATCCGGCGCAGTACGTCCGGCCGTACGATCACCAGCGCGCGGCGGCCGGTGATCACGACGCCGCGCTCGCGGAGCTCCTTGAGCTCCCGCTGGACCATCTCGCGGGAGGCTCCGACCGCCCCGGCGAGCTCCTCCTTGGTGAGCGGAACGGTCAGCTCGACGCCGGCGGGGGCAGCGCGGCCGTGGGTCCTGGAGAGGTCCAGGAGCAGGACGGCGAGGCGCTCGCGCACGCTCAGCGAGGCGAACTCCAGGCGGCGCCGGTCGGCGGCGCGGGTGCGGTCGGAGGTGAGGGCGAGCAGCTGGAGGGCGACCGCGGGGAAGCCGGCGAGGAACGCGCGGAAGGCCTCGTGGTCGACGGCCACGGCCCGGACCGGCTCCAGTGCGGTCACGGTGGCGGAGCGGACGCGGCCGGTGAGGGCGGCGGACTCGCCGAGGATGTCGCCGGGCCCGCGCAGGGCGAGCAGCGCCTGGTAGCCGTTGGGTGCGGCGACGGTCACCTTGGTCCAGCCGTGCAGGACCAGCAGGATGTGCGTCGAGGGTTCGTTCTGGTGGATCAGGCGGTCGCGCGGTGCGAACGCCAGCTCACGGCCGAGCGCGCGTAACGCCGTACCGTCCTCGCTCTCCAGCCGGGCCAGGAAGGGGACCCGGTCGTCCAGCCCTCCGTCGCCCGGGAGGTTGTCCAAAGCCATGCGGCAGCCCCCGCCCCGATGCGTCAGAGCGGTCAATCTACTGACCGCGGGCCCCTCGCAGATCCGGAACCACTCGATTGAGTACGGACGGTCACGGACAGTGCCCGGGTCAGGCGTCGGCGCCCGCGCGGCGTCGGCGTGCGCCCGCCACCGTGACCGAGGCCAGGGCCAGGAGGGCGAGGGCGGCGCCGGCCAGGCCCGGGGTGAGGCCCTTGGGGGTGAAGGTGCAGGAGACCTTCTTCGTGCCGGGGGCCAGGGGCAGCGACACCAGGCCGTGGAAGTCGCGCACCGGGGCGGAGCACCGCCAGCCCGGGATGTCGGTCATCGCGAAGACCGCGGTGCCGGTGGCGCCGTCGGGAAGGGTGGCCTCGATGGTGTGGCCGCCCGCCTTCACGGCGGTGGCGCCGCCGGCGGTCAGCCGGGCGACCGCCGTGCCGAGGGCCGCGCGGTCCAGGCAGCCCAGCGGGTGCTCCCCGGCGGTCGCGCCCTGCGTGCGGGTGTCCACGGTGACGTCGACCCGGCCCGAGGCGGGGACCTCGCCCAGCGGGATCACACCGGTCACCTGGTCCTCCACCTGCCGCTCGGCTCCCGCGGTGCGCAGGGTGCCGTACACCTCGGGGGAGTACCAGAAGGCCTCGGAGCCGGGGGTGCACTGCGCCGCGTACGTCTGCTCGGTGGCGCTGCCCCCGCGGGTGACCTGCGGGACCTGGTAGACGGTGGCGCCCAGGACGTTCTCCTGGCGGGCGTAGACGCTGCCCCCGGGGTTCGGCGAGGTGTAGGCGGCGGAGCGGACCGTGACCAGCGGGGGCGCGGGGAACTTCGAGCCCGTCCAGCTGCCCGGCGCGGCCCCGGGGCGGACCCGCGCGCCGATCGAGAAGATCGCGTCGAGCACCGGGTTGTCGGCGCCGAAGAAGGTCCGGCCGTCGTTCTTGAAGCCGTATCCCAGGGGCTCCAGTGCCCCGTACGTGGCCTCCGGGAGGTAGCTGCTGTAGTACTGCGGCCCCTCCGCGCGCAGGGCGAGAGCGTCGTTGTACGAGGTCTGCGGCGAGCCCGAGTCGGTCCGGTAAGCGGGCCAGCCGTCCACCTGCCGGACGGCCTCGTAGTGGTCGCCGATCGACCGGTTCGAGGTGGCGGTCGGCTTCGCCCACCGCTCGCGGGACCGGCGGGCGTCCGCGCTCGCCGCGGCCACCGTGGACTCGGCGAAGACCACGCCGACCATGAGGACGGCCGCGACGGGGATCAGGTACCGGCGCTTGTCACCCAGCGCGAGCAGGACCAGGGCCAGCAGCGACACGGCCCCGCCCCCCAGCACCGCGGGCCAGGTCCAGCCGCCGAAGTCGTCGGTGTGCCGGAGCACGAAGGTGGCCGCGACCAGCAGGCCGGCGGTGAGCGCGAGGTGCAGCGGGCGCGGCCGGGCGGCCAGCGCCAGCCAGGCCACGACGACCACCATGCCGCTGAAGACGAAGGCCTCGCGGTACGGATTGCCGTTGGGCACCGCCAGCCCGTGCCACACGTACTGCGTGGGCGGGAACTGGAACGAGGCGGCCACGAGCAGGATCGCGGCGGCCCACACCAGGCGGGTCCGCCTCGCGACGGCGGCGTTGAAGACGAAGGAGCCCGCCAGGATCAGGCCGAGCGAGGCGACGTAGAGCCGCGGGCGGCCGCCCCACAGGTGGGTGGCCGGGAGCATGCCGGCGAGGAAGAGCTCGATCCGGACCGGGTCGAAGGCGGCGGCCTGGGTGGGCTGCGCCGAGCCGCTGGACAAGAACGACGGCAGGAGGAGCGGCAGGGTGAGCGCCACCCCGGTCGCGGCGGCCGTCGACGCCCGCCACAGGGCGCGCAGCCTCCCCCGGACTCCGTCCGGGGGGACCCCCAGCCGGCCCGTCATGTCGCGGGTGATCAGGCGGACGGCCAGCAGGACGCATGCGGCCATCGTGGCCATCATCGCGGTGTAGAAGTTCCCGTACCAGGCGAGCGCGACCAGCAGGGCCGCGCCCGGCCAGCGGCGCTCCTCCAGGCACCACTCGACGGCGATGCCGAGCAGGGGGAGGGCGACCAGGCCCCACAGCCACATGGGGATGTACGAGGCGTCGCTGAGCGCCCAGCCGCACAGGCCGTAGCAGGCGCCGAGGACGCCGCGCTGCCACCACGGACCGGGGCGCAGCTTGCCGAGGTACACCGCCATCACGGCGGCCGCGGTGCCCATGGTGACCGGGGTGAGCGCGAAGACGGCCAGGTCGACGTGGGCGCGCGGGACCAGGACGGTCAGCCACGAGAAGGGGTTGCCGAGGTACGTGTAGTAGTCGGACAGGAACTGCTGTCCGAAGCCGCCGCGCCAGGTGAAGAGCACGTCACCGGCGGCCTGCCCGTGGACCAGGTCCCAGAGCGCGCGGTGGAAGGGCACGTACTGGTTGGCCTGGTCGTTGACGGCGCGGCCGGTGTTGCCGAAGGGGAAGGTGCCGCGCGCCACCCAGGCCGCGCAGAACGCCCCCGAGGTGATCAGGAAGGCGAGCAGGGGACCGTACAGCCGGGCACGGCGAGGACGGCGGCGCCGCGGGGCGGGCAGGTCCCGGCCGCCGTCGGGGCGCGGGCTGTGCGCCGTGGCCGGTTCCGAGGTGACCGTCCCCAATGTCCCGCTCCCCTGATGATCGTGCCGTTTGGGCTGAAGCGCTCGGCAGTTTAGTTCGCCGGGCCGCCACCGGGCCGCGTGCGGGCCTCGCGCCGGGCCTCGGGCATGTGCTCGTCCGGGACGATCGCTGCCCTCTTGAGGGGGGACTGACCTGGCCGTCCTTACCACGGCTCTACCACTTGTGCGAGTCGGCGGGGCCGCACGGGGGTGTCGCCCAGGCGGCGCACGGGTCGTGGCGGTCCCCCGGCTCCGGCGGCCGGGCTTTTGTTTTGACCGAAGTGGTTGAGGTGGGTACGCTCAGACCTTGTGCCTGGGGTGTGCCTGGGCTCCCGTGCGTGTCCATCAACCGCAGGAGAGCCCGTATCGGCCACCGCGATCCATGCGTTTCCGTGCTTGCGCGGAAGTCCGCCGGATCCGACACACCCGACCGCGTGGGTCGGCAAATGTTCCAGGTTAGCTTCACTACACGGCACACAGAAACCGGAGAAGTAGTGCCTACGATCCAGCAGCTGGTCCGTAAGGGCCGGCAGGACAAGGTCGAGAAGACAAAGACCCCCGCGCTTGAGGCCTCGCCCCAGCGTCGCGGCGTCTGCACGCGTGTGTTCACGACCACCCCGAAGAAGCCGAACTCGGCGCTGCGTAAGGTCGCGCGTGTGCGTCTGACCTCTGGCATCGAGGTCACCGCTTACATTCCGGGTGAGGGACACAACCTGCAGGAGCACTCGATCGTGCTCGTGCGTGGTGGCCGTGTGAAGGACCTGCCGGGTGTTCGTTACAAGATCATCCGCGGTGCGCTTGACACCCAGGCTGTCAAGAACCGCAAGCAGGCCCGCAGCCGCTACGGCGCCAAGAAGGAGAAGTAAGAATGCCTCGTAAGGGCCCCGCCCCGAAGCGCCCGGTCATCATCGACCCGGTCTACGCATCTCCTCTGGTGACCTCGCTCATCAACAAGATCCTCCTGAACGGCAAGCGCTCCACCGCCGAGCGCATCGTCTACGGCGCCATGGAAGGCCTCCGCGAGAAGACCGGCAACGACCCGGTCATCACGCTGAAGCGCGCGCTGGAGAACGTCAAGCCGTCCCTCGAGGTCAAGTCCCGCCGTGTCGGTGGCGCGACCTACCAGGTTCCGGTTGAGGTCAAGCCGGGCCGCCAGTCGACCCTCGCGCTGCGCTGGCTCGTGGGTTACTCCCGCGCCCGCCGCGAGAAGACCATGACCGAGCGCCTCATGAACGAGCTGCTCGACGCCTCGAACGGTCTTGGCGCTGCCGTCAAGAAGCGTGAGGACACGCACAAGATGGCCGAGTCCAACAAGGCCTTCGCGCACTACCGCTGGTAGTTCTAACCCACATCGAGACCGAGAGAAGACTGAGCCGATATGGCTACCACTTCGCTTGACCTGGCCAAGGTCCGCAACATCGGGATCATGGCCCACATCGACGCGGGCAAGACGACCACCACCGAGCGCATCCTGTTCTACACCGGTGTGTCTTACAAGATCGGTGAAGTCCACGACGGCGCTGCCACGATGGACTGGATGGAGCAGGAGCAGGAGCGCGGCATCACGATCACGTCCGCCGCGACGACCTGCCACTGGCCGCTCGAGGACGTCGACCACACCATCAACATCATCGACACCCCGGGTCACGTTGACTTCACGGTCGAGGTGGAGCGTTCGCTCCGCGTCCTTGACGGTGCCGTCACCGTGTTCGACGGTGTCGCCGGTGTGGAGCCGCAGTCCGAGACGGTCTGGCGTCAGGCCGACCGTTACGGCGTTCCGCGTATCTGCTTCGTCAACAAGCTGGACCGCACCGGCGCCGAGTTCCACCGCTGCGTCGACATGATCAAGGACCGCCTTGGCGCGGTTCCGATCGTCATGCAGCTCCCCATCGGTGCCGAGATGGACTTCCAGGGCGTTGTCGACCTGGTCACCATGAAGGCGTTCGTCTGGTCCGCCGAGGCGACCAAGGGCGAGATGTACGACATCGTCGACATCCCGGCCACGCACACCGAGGCTGCTGAAGAGTGGCGCGGCAAGCTGGTCGAGACCGTCGCCGAGAACGACGACGAGATCATGGAGCTGTTCCTGGAGGGCAACGAGCCCTCCGTCGAGCAGCTGCACGCCGCCGTCCGTCGCATCATCCTCGGCTCCGGCAAGGGCAAGGGCGAGCCCACGATCACCGCGGTGTTCTGTGGCACGGCGTTCAAGAACAAGGGTGTTCAGCCCCTGCTCGACGCCGTCGTCCGCTACCTGCCGTCGCCGCTGGACATCGAGGCCATCGAGGGCCACGACGTCCGCGACGCCGAGGTCGTCGTGAAGCGCAAGCCTTCCGACGAGGAGCCGCTCGCGGCGCTGGCGTTCAAGATCATGAGCGACCCGCACCTCGGCAAGCTCACCTTCGTCCGGGTTTACTCGGGCCGCCTGGAGGCCGGCACTGCGGTGCTGAACTCCGTCAAGGGCAAGAAGGAGCGCATCGGCAAGATCTACCGCATGCACGCCAACAAGCGTGAAGAGATCGCCGCGGTGGGCGCCGGTGACATCGTCGCCGTCATGGGCCTGAAGCAGACCACCACTGGTGAGACGCTGTGTGACGACAAGGCACCCGTGATCCTGGAGTCCATGGACTTCCCGGCTCCGGTCATCCAGGTCGCCATCGAGCCCAAGTCCAAGGGTGACCAGGAGAAGCTGGGTGTCGCCATCCAGCGTCTCGCGGAGGAGGACCCCTCCTTCCACGTTCACTCGGACGAGGAGACGGGCCAGACCATCCTCGGCGGTATGGGCGAGCTGCACCTCGAGGTGCTGGTCGACCGTATGAAGCGCGAGTTCAAGGTCGAGGCCAACGTCGGCAAGCCGCAGGTGGCCTACCGCGAGACGATCCGCAAGGCCGTCGAGCGTCACGACTACACCCACAAGAAGCAGACCGGTGGTACCGGTCAGTTCGCCAAGGTGCAGATCGCGATCGAGCCCATCACCGAGACCGACGGTCCGGCGTACGAGTTCGTGAACAAGGTCACCGGTGGCCGCGTGCCGAAGGAGTACATCCCTTCGGTCGACGCCGGTGCGCAGGAAGCCATGCAGTTCGGCATCCTGGCCGGCTACGAGATGACGGGCGTTCGCGTCACGCTTCTCGACGGTGGCTACCACGAGGTCGACTCCTCCGAGCTCGCGTTCAAGATCGCCGGTTCGCAGGCCTTCAAGGAGGCCGCGCGCAAGGCTTCTCCCGTGCTCCTTGAGCCGATGATGGCCGTCGAGGTCACCACGCCCGAGGACTACATGGGTGACGTCATCGGCGACATCAACTCCCGCCGTGGCCAGATCCAGGCCATGGAGGAGCGTCACGGCGCTCGCGTCGTGAAGGGCCTCGTGCCCCTTTCGGAGATGTTCGGCTACGTCGGAGACCTCCGCAGCAAGACCTCGGGTCGCGCCAGCTACTCGATGCAGTTCGACTCCTACGCCGAGGTTCCCCGGAACGTCGCCGAGGAGATCATCGCGAAGGCCAAGGGCGAGTAACTCTTCCGAGTTCACGCTTTAGGCTTGCCACCGGAGCCTCTGGGGCAACAGGAGTAAACCTCCCGTTGCCCCGGGGGAGCCGGCTATCCAGCAAAGATCACCTGGCGCCGATCTGTAAGGCGTACAGAACCACTCTCAGGAGGACCCCCGTGGCGAAGGCGAAGTTCGAGCGGACTAAGCCGCACGTCAACATCGGCACCATCGGTCACATTGACCACGGTAAGACGACCCTCACGGCCGCCATTACCAAGGTGCTGCACGACAAGTACCCGGACCTGAACGCGGCCTCGGCCTTCGATCAGATCGACAAGGCTCCTGAGGAGCGCCAGCGCGGTATCACCATCTCCATCGCGCACGTCGAGTACCAGACCGAGGCGCGTCACTACGCCCACGTCGACTGCCCGGGTCACGCGGACTACATCAAGAACATGATCACCGGTGCCGCGCAGATGGACGGCGCGATCCTCGTGGTCGCCGCCACCGACGGCCCGATGCCGCAGACCAAGGAGCACGTGCTCCTGGCCCGCCAGGTCGGCGTTCCGTACATCGTTGTCGCCCTGAACAAGGCCGACATGGTGGACGACGAGGAGATCCTGGAGCTCGTCGAGCTCGAGGTCCGCGAGCTGCTCTCCGAGTACGACTTCCCGGGCGACGACCTGCCGGTCGTCCGCGTCTCCGCGCTGAAGGCGCTCGAGGGCGACGCCGAGTGGGGCGAGAAGCTCATCGGCCTCATGGACGCTGTCGACGAGGCCATCCCGACCCCGCCGCGTGACACCGAGATGCCGTTCCTCATGCCCGTCGAGGACGTCTTCACGATCACCGGTCGCGGTACGGTCGTCACCGGCCGTATCGAGCGTGGTGTCCTGAAGGTCAACGAGACCGTCGACATCATCGGTATCAAGGAAGAGAAGACCACCACCACGGTCACCGGTATCGAGATGTTCCGCAAGCTGCTCGACGAGGGCCAGGCCGGCGAGAACGTCGGTCTGCTCCTCCGTGGCATCAAGCGCGAGGACGTCGAGCGCGGCCAGGTCATCATCAAGCCCGGTTCGGTCACCCCGCACACCGAGTTCGAGGCCCAGGCCTACATCCTGTCGAAGGACGAGGGTGGCCGTCACACCCCGTTCTTCAACAACTACCGTCCGCAGTTCTACTTCCGTACCACGGACGTCACGGGTGTCGTCACCCTGCCGGCCGGCACGGAGATGGTCATGCCGGGCGACAACACCGAGATGACGGTCGCGCTGATCCAGCCGGTCGCCATGGAGGAGGGCCTGAAGTTCGCCATCCGTGAGGGTGGTCGTACCGTGGGCGCCGGCCAGGTCACCAAGATCACGAAGTAATTCGTGTTCTGACCTGGTAGCTCGTTGAATCGGGCACCAAGTTGCACTGAAGGGCCCCGGCCCACCGCTTCGGCGGTGGGGCGGGGCCCTTCGGCGTAGCCGGGAGGCGACGGTGAACGACAGGAGGGCCGCACCCTTCCGGGTGCGGCCCTCCTGTCGTGACTGCGGCGGGTCAGCTCACGCGGAGCGACTCGGTGAATTCCTTGCAGGCCGCGTAGTCGGGCAGCAGCCCGGTCGCGATGGCGTCGGCCAGCGACGGGGCGGCCTCGTCGCGGGCGGACAGCAGCGGGACGTCGGCCGGCCACTCGATGGCCAGGTCGGCGTCGAGCGGGTGGACCGAGTGCTCGCCGGTCGGGTTGTAGGTCTCCGAGCACAGGTACGACAGCGTCGCGTCGTCGCTCAGCGCGCAGAACCCGTGGCCGAGGCCCTCGGGGATGTAGACCGCGCGGCGGTCCACGTCGTCCAGGCGGACGCCCTCCCACTTGCCGAACGTGGGGGAGCCGACCCGCAGGTCCACGATGACGTCGAGCACGGCGCCGCGTACGCAGGTCACGTACTTGGCCTGGCCGCGCGGCACGTCGGCGAAGTGGATGCCGCGGACCACGCCCGCGGAGGACACCGAGAGGTTCGCCTGTGCCAGGTTCAGCGGGTGGCCGACCACCTCGGCGAGCCGGTCGAAGCGGTACCACTCGGTGAACAGGCCGCGCGGGTCCCCGTGCAGCTGCGGGGTGACCTCGAAGGCGCCCTCGATGGAGAGTTCACGGAACTTCATCGGGCGTCCTCCTCGGCGAGCAGGGCCAGCAGGTAGTCGCCGTAACCGCTCTTGGTGAGCGGCTGGGCGAGCTCGCGCAGCTGCGCGGAATCGATCAGGCCGGCCCGCCAGGCCGCCTCCTCGATGCAGCCGATCTTGAAGCCCTGGCGCTCCTCGATCACGCGGACGAACTCGGAGGCCTGCACCATCGAGACGAACGTGCCGGTGTCCAGCCACGCGGTACCGCGGTCCAGGATCGTGACGTTGAGCTCGCCGGCCTGGAGGTACGCGTCGTTGACCGCGGTGATCTCCAGTTCGCCGCGGGCGCTGGGCTTCAGCCCGCGGGCTATCTCGACGACCTGGTTGTCGTAGAAGTACAGACCCGGCACCGCGTAGCGGGACTTGGGCGCGACCGGCTTCTCCTCGATGGAGATGGCCTGGCCGTTCTCGTCGAACTCCACCACGCCGTACGCCGTCGGGTCCGCCACCGGGTACGCGAAGACCCGGCCGCCCTTGGAGTCGGTGTGCTCGGCGAGCCGGGTGCCCAGGCCGCTGCCGTGGAAGATGTTGTCGCCGAGGATCAGCGCGACGGACTGGTCACCGATGAAGTCGGCGCCGAGGACGAATGCCTGGGCGATGCCCTCCGGGCGCTCCTGGACGGCGTACTCCAGCCGCAGGCCGAACTGCGAGCCGTCGCCGAGCAGTCGCTCGAACTGGTCGCGGTCCTCGGGGGTGGTGATGATCAGGATTTCACTGATACCCGCCATCACCAGGGTGGAGAGGGGGTAATAGATCATCGGCTTGTCGAAGACGGGCAGCAGCTGCTTCGAAACGGCCCGGGTCAACGGCCAGAGTCGCGATCCGGTGCCACCGGCCAAAAGGATTCCACGCATGGGTGAACCCTATGCGAGAGCGTGCGGGGGAGCCGAGCCAAGGGAATGTGACGTTCGGCGGGCCGCTAGACTCTTCGTATTATGCGCATCCTCGTGACCGGCGGCGCCGGCTTCATCGGTTCAGAATTCGTCCGCCAGCAGCTCGGCGCAGATGCCACCGCTCGGATCACGGTCTTCGACAAGCTGACCTACTCCGGTGTCGAGGCGAATCTGGCGCCGGTCGCGGACCACCCTGGATACACCTTCGTCAAGGGCGACATCTGCGACGCCGAGGCCGTCGACCAGGTGATGCCCGGTCATGACGTCGTCGTGCACTTCGCCGCCGAGTCCCACGTGGACCGCTCGATCGCCGGCGCCGGCCCCTTCGTGATGACCAACGTGGTCGGCACGCAGGTCCTGCTGGACTCCGCCCGCAAGCACGGCGTCGGCCGCTTCGTCCACATCTCCACCGACGAGGTCTACGGCTCGATCAGCGAGGGCTCCTGGACGGAGGAGTGGCCGCTGGTGCCGAACTCCCCGTACTCCGCCTCCAAGGCGTCGTCCGACCTGCTGGCGCTGGCCTACCACCGCACCCACGGCATGGACGTGGTGGTCACCCGCTGCTCCAACAACTACGGGCACTACCAGTTCCCGGAGAAGGTCATCCCGCTGTTCGTCTCCAACCTGATGGACGGCAAGAAGGTCCCGCTGTACGGCAACGGCGGCAACGTGCGCGACTGGCTGCACGTCTCCGACCACTGCCGCGGCATCGACCTGGCCATGCGCAAGGGCCGCGCGGGCGAGGTCTACAACATCGGCGGCGGTACCGAGCTCACCAACAAGGAGCTCACCGGCGTGCTGCTGGAGGCCGCGGGCCTCGGCTGGGAGATGGTCGAGCAGGTCGAGGACCGCAAGGGCCACGACCTCCGCTACTCCATCGACATCAGCAAGATCGGCGCCGAGCTGGGCTACGCCCCGCAGGTCACCTTCGAGGACGGCATCAAGGCCACCATCGACTGGTACCGCGAGAACCGTGCCTGGTGGGAGCCGCTGAAGGCGAAGGCGGCCCTGCAGAAGTGAGCACCAACTCGCCGGCCGAGCGCTGGCTCGTCACCGGCGCCGGCGGGATGCTCGGCCAGGACGTCCTGACCGTCCTCAAGCGCGCCAAGATCGAGGCCGTGGGCCTGAGCCGCGCCGACCTCGACATCACCGACCCGGCCGCCGTCCGGGCCGCGGTCGAGGGCGTCACCGTGGTCGTGAACTGCGCCGCCTGGACGGACGTGGACGGCGCCGAGACCGCCGAGGAGGCCGCCACCGCCGTCAACGGCACGGCCGTGCGCGTCCTCGCCGAGGCCTGCGCCGCCGCCCACGTGCGACTGATCCACGTCTCCACCGACTACGTGCTGCCGGGCGACGCCTCGGAGCCGTACCGCGAGGACGCCGAGACCGGTCCGGTCAACGCCTACGGCCGCTCCAAGCTGGTCGGCGAGCAGGCCGTGACCGAACTGCTGCCGCAGGACGGCTACGTGGTCCGCACCGCCTGGCTGTACGGCGAGCACGGGCCGAACTTCGTCGCCACCATGCTGAAGCTCGCCGCCCAGCGGGACACCCTCGACGTGGTCGACGACCAGCACGGCCAGCCCACTTGGTCCTACGCGCTGGCCCGCCACCTGGTCGAGCTCGGTCTGGCCGCGCTCAAGGGCTGGGCCATGGGCGGGATCTACCACGGCACCGCGAGCGGCCGGACCACCTGGATGGGACTGGCCCGCGAGACCTACCGGCTGAGCGGCCTGGACCCCGAGCGGATCCGGCCGACCACCTCCGAGGCGTTCGTGCGTCCCGCCGTCCGCCCCGCCTTCAGCGTGCTCGCGCACGACGCCTGGGACAAGGAGGCCGGAATGGCCCCGCTCCCCGACTGGCGGGACCAGCTGGCCGAGGCGCTCGCCACCCCCGGCTTCACCGCGCTCGCCAAAGCGGCCCGGGACGGCCGCACGGGATGAAAGCCCTGCTGAACAAGCTGACCGCGGCGCTGCCGCCGGGCACCGTCGCGGTGGCCGGCGGCACCGTCGTGCTCGGCGCGGCCTCCTACGTCCACCTGGGCGTGGCCGGCCACAGCCTGTCCAAGCCGGACATGGCCAACGTCTCGGTGCTGTGGACGATCGTGATGTCCATCGGCATCGGCGTCTTCTTCCCCATCGAGCAGGAGCTCACCCGGATCGTCTCGGCCCGCGTGGTGCTGGGCCAGGGCACCGCCCCGGTGCTCCGCCGGGCCACCGTGCTCACCGCGGGGATCCTCGGCGCGACCCTGCTCGTACTGGGCCTCGGCGCGGGCCCGATCGCGGACCTGCTGTTCCAGGGCGAGCGCGGCCTGGTGGCCGCGCTCGGCGGAGCCTTCACGGGCATGGCCGTCTGCTACCTCACCCGCGGTGTGCTGGCGGGCCTCGGCCACTTCGGCGCGTACGGCACCCAGCTCGCCGTCGACGGCGGTCTGCGGATCGTGCTCGCCTTCGGCTGCGCGCTGCTCGGGCTGCACTCGGCCCTCGCCTTCAGCCTGGTCCTGGCCATCGCGCCGGTCGCGGCGATGCTCGTCACCCTGCCGGCGCTGCTGCGCGCCGTCGGCCCCGGCGAACCGATCGCCTGGCGGGAGCTGTACCGCGGACTGGGCCTGCTCGTCTGCGCGACCCTGCTGTCCCAGCTGGTCGTCAACGCCGCGGTGATGAGCACCAAGCTGCTGGCGCCCACCGACAGCGCCCTGATCGCGGCCCTGCTGAGCGCGCTGGTCCTGGCGCGGGTGCCGCTCTTCGTCTTCGGCTCGCTCCAGGCGTCCCTGCTGAGCGGCCTCACCGCGGCCTTCACGGCCGGCGACCGGGCCGCGTTCTGGGCGATGCTGCGCCGGATCGGCGTGGTCGTCGGAGCGCTCGGGCTGCTGGGCGGCGTACCCGCCACGGTGCTCGGCCCCTGGCTGATCGAGGTGCTCTTCAACGCCAACGAGCCGGTGCTCGACCGCTTCGACTTCTTCCTGATGTCCGCGGGCACCGTGGCGTACATGTTCGCGATGGTGCTCGGACAGGCGCTCATGGTATTCAAGCGGCACAACCTGCAACTGCTCTGCTGGGCACTCGGCACCGGGGTCCTGCTGGGCATCACCTTGATTCCGGGCGATGTGGCCCTGCGCGTGATCGTCGCCTACGCTCTCGGCTCCGTCGCCACCGTGCTGGCTATGCTGGCAGCGCTGAGGCTGAGCTTCCCCGGAGCGGCTGCGGCAGTCACCGAAGGGCCCGGGCAGACGGCCGACACACGCGGCCCGGGCGTGAGCGCGGTCGGGAAATGACCATGCCGGCCCACGACGTCACACCGATCACCGAGCACTCGTTTGTGCCCCATTCCGCTGGAGCTACCGTGTCCCAATACGACGATGTCTGGCTGGTCATACCGGCCTATAACGAGGGCCAGGTGATCGCCGAGGTGGTCGAGGGGGCCCGCAAGACGTTCCCCAACATCGTCGTCGTCGACGACGGCAGCACGGACGACTCGGCCAAGCACATAGCCACGACCGGCGCCCACTTGGTGCGCCACCCCGTCAACCTCGGCCAGGGCGCGGCGCTGCAGACCGGTCTCACCTACGCGCTCGCCCAGTCCGGCGCCCAGTACTTCGCCACCTTCGACGCCGACGGCCAGCACCAGACCAAGGACGTCGAGACGATGGTCGCGGTGCTGCGCGGCGACGAGGCCGACGTCGTGCTCGGCTCCCGCTTCATCGAGCAGAACGGCCAGGTGCCGTGGATCAAGCAGGTGGTGCTGCGTACGGCCGCCGCGGTCAGCCCCACCGCCCGCAAGCTCAAGCTCACCGACTCGCACAACGGTCTGCGCGTGCTGAGCCGCAAGGCCGCGGAGCAGCTGAACATCACCATGAACGGCATGGCCCACGCGTCCGAGCTCGTCGGCTTCCTCGCCGGCTCCGGACTGCGGGTCACCGAGGTCCCGGTGGACATCCTCTACACCGATTACTCACGCGCCAAGGGCCAGTCCCTGATCAACGGCGTCAACATCCTTTTTGACATTTCGCTGCGGGAGCGTGGGCGTCGATGAAGTACTTCTGGATCCAGCTGCTGCTGATCCTCGGTTCGGTGTCCATGGCACTGATGTTCATCCGGACCTGGGGCCAGGCGAAGAACCGCGCCTGGAAGCGCATAGCGTTCTCGGTGTTCGTCGTCGTCAACGTGTACGCGGTGCTCCGCCCGACCGACGTCACCTGGGTCGCCCAGCAGCTCGGCGTCGGCCGAGGCACCGACCTGGTGCTCTACGTGATGGTGCTCGCGATGGGCTTCCTCACGCTCAACACCTTCCTGCGCTTCCGTTCGCTGGAGAAGAAGATCACCGACCTGGCCCGGACGGTGGCCATCAACGAAGGCGTCCGGCACAACGACGAGCGCCTGGGCGCGGAGGTCCCCGCCGCCAAGGCCGACGCCGATGCCGACTCCGACTCCGTGAAGGCCTGACGCGCCATGGCGACGTTCGACTTCATGCTCCCCTACTACGGGGACGTGCAGCTGATGCAGGACGCCGTGCGCAGCGTCCTCGCGCAGACCGACCGGGACTTCCGGCTCGTCGTGATCGACGACGGCAAGGAGCCGGACGTTCCCGGCTGGTTCGAGCAGCTCGGCGACGAGCGGGTCCACTACACCCGCAACGAGCGGAACCTCGGCATCACCAAGAACTTCCAGAAGTGCGTGGAGCTGTCCGAGGCCGACTACGTGGTCATCATGGGCTGCGACGACCTCCTGCACCCGCACTACCTGGAGACCGTCCGCTCGGTCATCGGCGCCCACCCCGGCATCGGCATGGTCCAGCCCGGCGTCGAGGTCATCGATGGCGAAGGCCGCGTGATGCAGGGCGGCCTCGCGGACAACACCAAGAAGCGGC
The DNA here is from genome assembly GCF_036203305.1 of Streptomyces sp. NBC_00190. GTDB lineage: Bacteria > Actinomycetota > Actinomycetes > Streptomycetales > Streptomycetaceae > Streptomyces. Next base: position 4,739,564 of record NZ_CP108131.1, read on the forward strand.
TGTACGCGCCGCAGGTGAAGGGCCGCCGGCTGATGGCCGGTGAGGATCTGGCCGCCAGCGTGCTGCGCGGCAACTGGCTGTACTTCCCCTCCATCGCCTGGCGCGGCGAGGCGCTGCGCAAGGTGAACTTCCGCGACGACTACTCGGTGATCCAGGACCTGGCGCTCGTGGTCGACCTGCTGGAGGGCGGCGAGGAGATGGTGATCGACCACTCGACCACGGTCTTCCAGTACCGCCGGCACGCCGTCAGCGAGTCGTCGGTGCAGGCCTTCTCGGGCACCCGCTTCACCGAGGCCGCGCGGTACTTCGCCGCGGTCGCCGCACGCATGGACGCCCGCGGCTGGCCCAAGGCGGCCCGCGCGGCCCGTTTCCACAGCGCATCCCGCCTGCACGCGCTCACCATGCTCCCCGGCGCCCTGCGCCGCGGACACCGGGAAGGCGCACGCACCCTGGCGAAGCACGCCTTCACCTCCGGCCAGAACTGAGCCGATCCGCACACCACGAAACGGACTGAGATGACACACCTGGCCCCCGAGGCGGTCGGACAGGCCGGCTCGGAGCACCGCCACGCCGAGACAGCGGAAGGCGGGCGTCCCTCGTCCGTTTCCCCACGCCGTGCGTGGCTCTCCCGGCGCTGGGTGCTGCCGCTGGCCGAGGTCGTGGTCAGCCTCGCGGCAGCCCTCGGGTTCACCCTGCTGAGTACGCACATCAGCGTGAACCCGCTGGTCCGCGTCGGGCAGGTCAGCGGTCTCGCCAAGCTCCAGCAGTACGCGGCCGTCATAGGCCTGCCGCTGCTCGCGCTCCTGCTCTACACCGCCTACCGCGGCAAGCTGCCCCGCCACCAGATGGTCAAGCGCCTGGTCTGCGCGGCCCTGGCGGGTCTCGCCACCGGCGTGGTGGCGGGCGGCGTGGTCGTCGCCCTGCGCGGTACCCCCTGGCCGCTCGGCGGTCAGGAGGGCGACCCGAGCGCCCTGGTCGCCATGGCCAACTCGTTCCTGCACGGCGAGGGCGTGTCGGGCATCTACCCGCCGCTCTTCCCCGGCCTGATGGCCGTCTGGGCGAAGATCCGTTACGACGGCCCGGGCGGGACCGGATTCGCCCTCAAGGACTTCCAGATCTTCTTCACCGCCGTCGCGGGCCCGATGACGTACCTGGCCTGGCGGCTGCTGCTCCGCCCGTTCTGGGCACTGCTGATCGCCGTCCCGTCGGCCATCCTCTTCATGGACCCGATCCGCCCGTACAGCCACGCCACCATGCTCGTGCTGCTGCCGCTGCTCGGTTACTGGCTGCGCGAGATGCGGGGCGCCGGCGAGCGGCCGCTGCGCCGTACGCTGCTGCGCGGGGCGGTCCTCGGCCTCGTCTTCGGCCTGCTCTTCCTCTGGTACTCCGGCTGGTACGTCTGGGCCGCGCCCGGGGTCGGCCTGCTGGCGCTGTTCCTCTTCCCCTGGCGTGCCGGGACCGCGGTGGTCAAGCGGGCCGGCGCGTTCGTCGGCATCACCGTGCTGACGGCCGGTGTCGTCGGCGCCCCGCTGATCTACCAGATGGCCCGGCTCGGCTCGCAGACCCCGGACCGCTACGCCTTCCTGGCCGTGTACGTCGACCCGGCGTACGTGCTGGGCTGGGTGTCCGACCGGTCCGGCAAGCTGGAGTACCAGACCTGGCCGGCGGCGGGGGAGATGGCCGGGCAGAGCGGCTTCGCCCTGCTGCTGCTGTTCGCCGTGGGTCTGGGCGTCGGTCTGGGACTGCGCAACATCATGGTCCGCACCGCCGCCGCCACCCTGGCCGGCGCCTGGCTGGCCCGCTTCTGGTTCGCCTCGCACATGGCGCACGACAAGGCGGTCCAGCTCTACCCGCGCACCACCTGGATCATCATGTACTGCCTGATGATCCTGGCCGTCCTCGGCATGATGGCCGTGGTCCACCGGGGCTCCGGCTGGGCCGAGCGCACCCTGCGGCCGCAGGGCGCCGAACCGACGGCCCGGGTCCTGCCCCGCCGGGTGGTCCAGCAGCTCGCGGCCGGCATGGTGTGCGTGGTCGCGCTGTTCGCCACGATGGGGGCGTCCTGGTCGGTCAACCGGTACATGCCGCAGTCCGACAACATGCAGATGGGCATCGACGCCTACCGGGCCCACACGATCAAGAAGGCCGACGGGCGCTGCCCGCGCTTCGCGCCGAGCAAGACCTGCGCGGACATCGTCACGAACGACTGGCGGCAGAACGACGACGACGGGGCGCTCTGGTGCGGTGGCATCGGCCCCTTGAACTGGCAGGCCGTCTGCGGTCGCAAGGCGCCGGCGTCGGAGCTGCTGAAGGAACAGCAGCAGAAGGAACAACAGAAGGAACAGCAGAAGGACAAGTAGTTCTGCTGGATCGGACATATTCGCAGGTGAGAGGCTCCGCGCCGGGTGGTGCGGGGCCTCTCACCCGTCACCGGGGGTGGGACATGGGGAACAACGGAAACGCCGGCGACAGGCCGGGACCCTCCGACGAGGAGTGGGCCCGGTTCATGGAGCAGGCCGCCGCGGGGGCGGGGGACGCGCCGAGGGAGCCGTCCGCGCGGGCCCGGATGGTCACCGAGCGGCTGCGTAACCAGTCGGAACCGGCGGGCTGGCGCACCGCCCCGGCACCGCGGGAGAGGACCGGCAGACGCCGGCTCAAGGCCGTCGTGGCCGTCGTCTTCATCGCCGGGCTCGCGCTGGTCGCCGTACGCCCCGAGCTGCTGATCGACCGCATCACGGGCAAGACCCAGGCCCGCGAGGACGCCCGGAAAGCCGCCCCGCTGCCCGCGGAGTCGGGCACGCCGACGGGACCGCCGCCGTCGCTGGCTCCCGACCAGCCGACTCTGCAGGAACCTTTCCGCGGTTCCCCGGCCCTCCAGTGGGCCGACGGGGCCGCAGGCATCGAGGTCCCCGAGGCCGCGGCCGTCGGCGAGACGTCCAAGCAGCAGGTAGCGGACGCGCTGGAGAAGGCCAGGCAGTTCCTGATCGCGACCAATCTCGACCCGGCGACCCTGCGCGGGGAGCGTCCGGCCGCGGCGCTGGCCCTGCTGGACCCCCTGCAGCCGGAGGTTCCGCAGCGGCTGGAGCAGTCCCTGACGAACCCCACCGCGCAGAACACCCCGGTGATGCTCTTCACCCGCTTCGACCAGGCGAAGGTCAAGCCGGTCGGCGATGTCGTCAAGGTGCGCGGCAGCATGCGCGCGGAGCAGGGGGAGCCCGGGGAACTGCGCGTGGTGACGGACTACACCTTCGTCCACCCCGTGACGAACGGGGGCACGAACGTGCAGCGCACCATCGTGCGCCGGCAGGTCACCCTGAGCCTGCTCGACCCGGCGCGCTGGAAGGCCACCCGGGGCCGGCTCCAGCTGCACACGTACGTCTCGGAGTGGTCGAACGTCGAATGCGAGGCGGCCGACGGCTTCCTGCACCCGGACTTCCCGAGGGAGGCGGCGGCCGGGTCGGCGCCCACCGGGCGCGCCGTGGATCCGTACGACCGCAGCAGGGACATCAAGGGCGAAGGGTGCGGGACGGTCACCCGGTCCTGACCGGGGGAGGAGCCCCGCCGGGCGATGCGCGTGGTTCTGTTTGACCACTCAGCGTGGCGGGGTATTCTCTTCGGCCCGATTGGCCAGGTACGTGCCTCGTATGGCAGACTACTCAAGTTGCTCGGCTGAGTGCCGATGCTGCGCGCCTCCCGCCGGGAGGACCGGAAGCGAGTCCCACAGTACTCGTCGTCCTTAATCTGCCTCTCGGGGCAGCAATGGGGACGGACGTACGGGAATCTTCTGGGAAGTGTCAGCACGGTGCACACCAGGCACTCGGTGGGTGTTTCTCCCCCGAATCGCGGTCACAGGGACCGCACCCCCTTGGACGAGGGAATTTCCGTATGGGAATTTTCTGTAGAGGGAGTGCGACACGCCCGACCGCGTGGGTCGGAGGAGAGGCCGCGGGATCCGTCCCGCAGCCGGCCGGGAGCCAGAGCGTTTCCACATACAGACAGGACTACGGAGTAGCCATGGCGGGACAGAAGATCCGCATCCGGCTCAAGGCCTACGACCACGAGGTCATCGATTCCTCGGCGAAGAAGATCGTCGAGACGGTGACGCGCACTGGTGCGTCGGTCGCGGGCCCGGTGCCGCTGCCCACTGAGAAGAACGTGTACTGCGTCATCAAGTCGCCGCACAAGTACAAGGACTCGCGCGAGCACTTCGAGATGCGCACGCACAAGCGCCTGATCGACATCCTCGACCCGACCCCCAAGACCGTTGACTCGCTGATGCGCCTGGACCTTCCGGCCGGCGTTGACATCGAGATCAAGCTCTGAGAGGCGTCGAGAAGATGGCAAAGCAGATCAAGGGCGTCCTGGGCGAGAAGCTCGGCATGACCCAGGTCTGGGACGAGAACAACCGTGTCGTCCCGGTGACCGTGGTCAAGGCCGGACCCTGCGTCGTTACCCAGGTCCGTACGAACGACATCGACGGCTACGAGTCGGTCCAGATCGCCTTCGGCGAGATCGACCCGCGCAAGGTGAACAAGCCCCTCAAGGGCCACTTCGCCAAGGCCGACGTGACCCCCCGCCGCCACCTGGTGGAGCTCCGCACCTCCGACGCCAGCGAGTACACGCTCGGCCAGGAGATCACTGCTGAGGTGTTCGAGTCCGGCGTCAAGGTTGACGTCACGGGCAACAGCAAGGGCAAGGGCTTCGCCGGTGTCATGAAGCGGCACAACTTCCGGGGCCTCGGCGCCGGTCACGGTGTGCAGCGCAAGCACCGCTCCCCCGGTTCGATCGGTGGCTGCGCCACCCCTGGGCGTGTCTTCAAGGGCATGCGCATGGCCGGTCGCATGGGTAACGAGCGTGTCACCACCCAGAACCTGACCATCCACGCGGTTGACGCGGAGAAGGGTCTGCTCCTTATCAAGGGTGCGGTCCCCGGTCCGAACGGCGGCCTCGTCCTGGTCCGTACCGCGGCCAAGGGGGCTTGAGGTAATGAGCACCATTGACATCCTTTCGCCGGCAGGCGACAAGGCCGGTACCGTCGAGCTCCCCGCGGAGATCTTCGACGCGAAGACCAGCGTTCCGCTGATCCACCAGGTCGTTGTCGCTCAGCTGGCTGCTGCCCGTCAGGGCACGCACAAGACCAAGCGTCGTGGCGAAGTCCGTGGTGGTGGCCGCAAGCCGTACCGCCAGAAGGGCACCGGCCGCGCGCGCCAGGGTTCGACCCGTGCGCCGCAGTTCGTCGGCGGTGGCGTCGTCCACGGCCCGCAGCCGCGTGACTACTCCCAGCGGACCCCGAAGAAGATGAAGGCCGCCGCCCTCCGCGGTGCCCTCTCGGACCGTGCGCGTCACTCCCGCATCCACGTCGTCACCGGCGTGGTCGAGGGTGCCGCCTCCACGAAGGCCGCCAAGACGCTGTTCGGCAAGATCTCGGAGCGCAAGAACCTGCTCCTGGTCGTCGAGCGCGCCGACGAGGCCGCGTGGCTGTCCGCCCGCAACCTGCCCCAGGTTCACATCCTGGAGCCGGGCCAGCTGAACACGTACGACGTGATCGTCTCTGACGACGTGGTCTTCACTCAGGCCGCTTTCGAGTCCTTCGTGTCTGGCCCCAAGGCCGATGAGACCGAAGGGAGCGACGCCTGATGTCTGAGGCGACCGTTACCAGCAAGACCTTCACTGACCCGCGCGACCTGCTGATCAAGCCGGTTGTCTCGGAGAAGAGCTACGCGCTGCTGGACGAGAACAAGTACACGTTCATCGTCGCGCCCGGCTCCAACAAGACCCAGATCAAGCAGGCCGTCGAGGCGGTCTTCGGGGTCAAGGTCACCGGGGTCAACACGATCAACCGTCAGGGTAAGCGCAAGCGCACCAAGACCGGTTTCGGCAAGCGCGCTGACACCAAGCGCGCCATCGTGACCCTCGCTGAGGGCGACCGAATCGACATCTTCGGCGGCCAGGCCTCCTAACGGAGGTCTAGTCGTCCGGAATCGGACGAGGACTGAGAAATGGGTATCCGCAAGTACAAGCCGACGACCCCGGGCCGTCGTGGCTCCAGCGTCGCCGACTTTGTCGAGATCACGCGGTCCACGCCGGAGAAGTCGCTGGTTCGCCCTCTGCACAGCAAGGGCGGCCGTAACAACACCGGCCGGATCACCGTTCGCCACCAGGGTGGTGGACACAAGCGCGCCTACCGCGTGATCGACTTCCGTCGTCACGACAAGGACGGCGTGCCGGCCAAGGTCGCGCACATCGAGTACGACCCCAACCGCACTGCGCGCATCGCGCTCCTGCACTACGCGGACGGCGAGAAGCGCTACATCATCGCGCCGAAGGCTCTGAAGCAGGGCGACCGGATTGAGAACGGCCCCACGGCCGACATCAAGCCCGGCAACAACCTGGCCCTCCGCAACATCCCGGTCGGTACCACGATCCACGCGATCGAGCTCCGTCCCGGTGGTGGCGCCAAGTTCGCCCGTTCCGCGGGTGCCTCCGTGCAGCTGCTGGCGAAGGAGGGCACGATGGCCCACCTTCGTATGCCTTCCGGTGAGATCCGCCTGGTCGACGCGCGCTGCCGCGCCACCGTCGGTGAGGTCGGCAACGCCGAGCAGTCGAACATCAACTGGGGCAAGGCCGGCCGCATGCGCTGGAAGGGCGTTCGCCCGTCCGTCCGCGGTGTCGCGATGAACCCGGTTGACCACCCGCACGGTGGTGGTGAGGGCAAGACCAGTGGTGGTCGCCACCCGGTCTCCCCGTGGGGTCAGAAGGAGGGTCGTACTCGCTCGCCGAAGAAGGCTTCGAGCAAGTACATCGTCCGCCGCCGCAAGACGAACAAGAAGCGCTAGGAGCGGGTTTAGATGCCGCGCAGTCTCAAGAAGGGGCCCTTCGTCGACGACCACCTCGTAAAGAAGGTGGACGTCCAGAACGAAGCCGGCACCAAGAACGTCATCAAGACCTGGTCCCGTCGCTCGATGATCATCCCCAGCATGCTGGGTCACACCATCGCGGTGCACAACGGCAAGACCCACGTCCCGGTGTTCGTCACCGAGTCGATGGTCGGCCACAAGCTCGGCGAGTTCTCGCCGACTCGCACCTTCCGCGGCCACGTCAAGGACGACCGGAAGTCGAAGCGCCGCTAAAGGCGGGGTGGTTACGACTATGACTTACACCGAAGGGACAACCATGGAAGCCAGGGCCCAGGCGCGGTACATCCGCGTCACGCCCATGAAGGCCCGCCGAGTGGTGGACCTTATCCGTGGCATGGATGCCACGGATGCTCAGGCGGTCCTGCGTTTCGCCCCGCAGGCCGCGAGCGTGCCGGTCGGCAAGGTGCTTGACAGCGCCATTGCCAACGCCGCACACAACTACAACCACCCGGACGCTTCTTCGCTGTTCATCAGCGAGGCGTTCGTGGACGAGGGCCCGACCCTGAAGCGGTTCCGTCCGCGTGCGCAGGGCCGTGCCTACCGGATCCGCAAGCGGACCAGCCACATCACCGTGGTCGTCAGCAGCAAGGAAGGTTCCCGGTAATGGGCCAGAAGGTAAACCCGCACGGGTTCCGGCTCGGCATCACCACCGACTTCAAGTCGCGTTGGTACGCCGACAAGCTGTACAAGGACTACGTCAAGGAAGACGTCGCCATCCGTCGGATGATGACGTCCGGCATGGAGCGCGCCGGCATCTCGAAGGTTGAGATCGAGCGCACCCGTGACCGCGTGCGTGTGGACATCCACACCGCTCGTCCGGGCATCGTCATCGGCCGCCGTGGCGCCGAGGCCGACCGCATCCGCGGTGACCTCGAGAAGCTCACGGGCAAGCAGGTCCAGCTGAACATCCTCGAGGTCAAGAACCCCGAGCTCGACGCTCAGCTGGTTGCCCAGGCCGTTGCCGAGCAGCTCTCCTCCCGCGTCTCCTTCCGTCGCGCCATGCGTAAGAGCATGCAGGGCACGATGAAGGCCGGCGCCAAGGGCATCAAGATCCAGTGTGGCGGTCGTCTCGGCGGCGCCGAGATGTCCCGCTCCGAGTTCTACCGCGAGGGTCGTGTGCCGCTGCACACGCTGCGCGCGAACGTGGACTACGGCTTCTTCGAGGCCAAGACCACCTTCGGCCGTATCGGTGTGAAGGTCTGGATCTACAAGGGCGACGTCAAGAACATCGCCGAGGTTCGCGCCGAGAACGCTGCGGCCCGTGCGGGTAACCGCCCGGCCCGTGGTGCCGCAGGCGCAGGCGACCGTCCCGCCGGCCGTGGTGGCCGTGGTGGCGAGCGCGGCGGCCGTGGTGGCCGCAAGCCGCAGCAGGCTGCTGGTGCCGAGGCCCCCAAGGCCGACGCTCCCGCCGCCGCTCCGGCCGAGAGCACCGGAACGGAGGCCTGACCGACATGCTGATCCCTCGTAGGGTCAAGCACCGCAAGCAGCACCACCCCAAGCGCAGTGGTATGGCGAAGGGCGGTACTGAGGTCACGTTCGGTGAGTACGGCATCCAGGCGCTGACCCCGGCGTACGTGACGAACCGCCAGATCGAGGCGGCTCGTATTGCGATGACCCGCCACATCAAGCGTGGCGGCAAGGTCTGGATCAACATCTACCCGGACCGTCCGCTGACGAAGAAGCCTGCCGAGACCCGCATGGGTTCCGGTAAGGGTTCTCCCGAGTGGTGGATCGCCAACGTGCACCCGGGCCGGGTCATGTTCGAGCTGTCCTACCCGAACGAGAAGATTGCTCGTGAGGCGCTCACCCGCGCTGCTCACAAGCTTCCGATGAAGTGCCGGATTGTTCGGCGCGAGGCAGGTGAGTCGTGATGGCGACGGGAACCAAGGCGTCCGAGCTGCGTGAGCTCGGCAACGAGGAGCTCGTTGGCAAGCTGCGCGAGGCCAAGGAGGAGCTGTTCAAGCTCCGCTTCCAGGCGGCCACGGGTCAGCTGGAGAACAACGGCCGGCTCAAGTCCGTCCGTAAGGACATCGCTCGCATCTACACCCTGATGCACGAGCGTGAGCTCGGTATCGAGACGGTGGAGAGCGCCTGATGAGCGAGAACAACGTGACTGAGAAGACCGAGCGCGGTTTCCGCAAGACCCGTGAGGGTCTGGTCGTCAGCGACAAGATGGACAAGACCGTCGTCGTCGCCGTCGAGGACCGCGTGAAGCACGCCCTGTACGGCAAGGTCATCCGCCGTACGAACAAGCTCAAGGCTCACGACGAGCAGAACGCTGCCGGCGTCGGCGACCGCGTCCTCATCATGGAGACGCGTCCGCTGTCGGCGAGCAAGCGCTGGCGCATCGTCGAGATCCTCGAGAAGGCCAAGTAATTCGTCCGGGGGGTTTCCCCCGGATTCGTTCCGCCAGGCTCGGTGGGGGCCCAGCTCCTCGGAGTGAAGCCCCCGCCGGGAACCGGCAGACAAACAGGAGATACACGTGATCCAGCAGGAGTCGCGACTGCGTATCGCCGACAACACTGGTGCCAAGGAAATCCTTTGCATCCGTGTTCTCGGTGGTTCCGGTCGCCGCTACGCGGGCATCGGTGACGTCATCGTCGCCACCGTCAAGGACGCGATCCCCGGTGGCAACGTGAAGAAGGGTGACGTCGTCAAGGCGGTCATCGTTCGCACCGTCAAGGAGCGTCGCCGCCAGGACGGCTCGTACATCCGCTTTGACGAGAACGCCGCCGTCATTCTGAAGAACGACGGCGACCCTCGCGGCACCCGTATCTTCGGCCCGGTGGGCCGTGAGCTGCGCGAGAAGAAGTTCATGAAGATCATCTCGCTCGCGCCGGAGGTGCTGTAAGCATGAAGATCAAGAAGGGCGACCTGGTTCAGGTCATCACCGGTAAGGACAAGGGCAAGCAGGGCAAGGTCATCGTTGCCTTCCCCGCTGAGAACCGCGTCCTCGTCGAGGGTGTCAACCGGGTCAAGAAGCACACCAAGGCCGGTCAGACCGCTGGTGGCTCGCAGACCGGTGGCATCGTGATCACCGAGGCGCCGATCCACGTCAGCAACGTTCAGCTGGTTGTGGAGAAGGACGGCCAGAAGGTCGTCACCCGCGTCGGTTTCCGCTTCGACGACGAGGGCAACAAGATCCGCGTTGCCAAGCGGACGGGTGAGGACATCTGATGGCTACCACTCCGCGTCTCAAGACGAAGTACCGCGAGGACATCGCGGGCAAGCTGCGTGAAGAGTTCTCCTACGAGAACGTCATGCAGATCCCCGGCCTCGTGAAGATCGTGGTCAACATGGGTGTGGGCGACGCCGCCCGCGACTCCAAGCTGATCGACGGCGCCATCCGCGACCTGACGACGATCACCGGTCAGAAGCCGGCCGTCACGAAGGCCCGCAAGTCCATCGCGCAGTTCAAGCTGCGCGAGGGTCAGCCGATCGGCTGCCACGTCACCCTCCGTGGTGACCGCATGTGGGAGTTCCTGGACCGTACGCTGTCGCTCGCGCTTCCGCGTATCCGTGACTTCCGTGGTCTGTCGCCGAAGCAGTTCGACGGCCGTGGCAACTACACCTTCGGTCTCACGGAGCAGGTCATGTTCCACGAGATCGACCAGGACAAGATCGACCGTACCCGGGGTATGGACATCACCGTGGTCACCACGGCGACCAACGACGCTGAGGGCCGCGCGCTCCTTCGTCACCTCGGCTTCCCCTTCAAGGAGGCGTAAGCGAGATGGCGAAGAAGGCTCTCATCGCGAAGGCTGCCCGCAAGCCCAAGTTCGGTGTGCGTGCGTACACCCGCTGCCAGCGCTGCGGTCGTCCCCACTCCGTGTACCGCAAGTTCGGCCTGTGCCGCGTCTGCCTTCGTGAGATGGCTCACCGTGGCGAGCTGCCGGGCGTGACCAAGAGCTCCTGGTAATTCCCCCTCGTCCGCAAGGACTTGGGCGGTACCAGGCACTCTCGGTAAGCATCTGGTCGGTGGGTGCCCAGCTCCGCATGCCGTAGGCTTGTGGGGTTGGGCGTCCGCCGCCCTATCGACTTACTACGCCGTAGGTCCCCGCACCGCACCCGTCCCGCCACTGAGTGGGGAGAGGGATGGCGCATACAGGAAACCCCGGCGAGAGAGGCCGAAGGCCACTTCATGACCATGACTGACCCGATCGCAGACATGCTGACCCGTCTGCGTAACGCTAACTCGGCGTACCACGACACCGTCGTGATGCCGCACAGCAAGATCAAGTCGCACATCGCAGAGATCCTCAAGCAGGAGGGTTTCATCACCGGCTGGAAGGTCGAGGACGCCGAGGTCGGCAAGAACCTCGTCCTCGAGCTGAAGTTCGGGCCGAACCGTGAGCGCTCCATCGCGGGCATCAAGCGGATCTCGAAGCCCGGTCTGCGCGTGTACGCGAAGTCCACCAACCTGCCGAAGGTCCTCGGCGGCCTGGGCGTGGCGATCATCTCCACGTCCCACGGTCTCCTGACCGGCCAGCAGGCAGGCAAGAAGGGCGTAGGTGGGGAAGTCCTCGCCTACGTCTGGTAGTCGGGAACGGAGGAAAAGCAATGTCGCGAATCGGCAAGCTCCCCATCCAGGTTCCCGCCGGTGTGGACGTCACCATCGATGGCAGCACGGTTGCCGTGAAGGGCCCCAAGGGTTCCCTCACGCACACCGTTAAGGCGCCCATCGCAGTCGTCAAGGGTGAGGACGGCGTTCTGAACGTCACCCGCCCGAACGACGAGCGTCAGAACAAGGCCCTGCACGGCCTGTCCCGCACGCTGGTGGCGAACATGATCACCGGTGTGACCACGGGGTACGTCAAGGCTCTCGAGATCAGCGGTGTCGGTTACCGCGTGGCCGCGAAGGGCTCCAACCTGGAGTTCCAGCTCGGCTACAGCCACCCGATCCTGGTGGAGGCGCCCGAGGGCATCTCCTTCAAGGTCGAGTCGCCGACCAAGTTCTCGGTCGAGGGCATCGACAAGCAGAAGGTCGGCGAGGTCGCCGCCAACATCCGCAAGCTGCGGAAGCCCGACCCGTACAAGGCCAAGGGTGTCAAGTACGCCGGCGAGGTCATCCGCCGCAAGGTCGGAAAGGCTGGTAAGTAGCCATGGCATACGGTGTGAAGATCGCCAAGGGCGACGCGTACAAGCGCGCTGCCAAGGCTCGCCGCCACATCCGCATCCGCAAGAACGTCTCGGGTACGGCGGAGCGTCCGCGCCTCGTCGTGACGCGTTCCAACCGCAACATCGTTGCTCAGGTCATCGACGACCTCCAGGGTCACACCCTGGCGTCCGCGTCGACCCTGGACACCTCGATCCGCGGTGGCGAAGGCGACAAGAGCGCCCAGGCCCAGGCCGTCGGCGCGCTCGTCGCCGAGCGTGCCAAGGCTGCGGGTGTCGAGACCGTCGTGTTCGACCGCGGTGGCAACCGATACGCCGGGCGCATTGCCGCTCTGGCTGACGCCGCCCGCGAAGCCGGGCTGAAGTTCTAAGCCCCGGTTCCGGGACTCACGGACGTAACAGAGAGAGGTAATCCAATGGCTGGACCCCAGCGCCGCGGAAGCGGTGCCGGTGGCGGCGAGCGGCGGGACCGGAAGGGTCGCGACGGTGGCCCTGCCGCCGAGAAGACCGCTTACGTTGAGCGCGTTGTCGCGATCAACCGCGTCGCCAAGGTTGTCAAGGGTGGTCGCCGCTTCAGCTTCACCGCGCTGGTCGTGGTGGGCGACGGTGACGGCACTGTAGGTGTCGGTTACGGCAAGGCCAAGGAAGTTCCCGCGGCCATTGCCAAGGGTGTCGAGGAAGCCAAGAAGAACTTCTTCAAGGTTCCGCGCATCCAGGGCACCATCCCGCACCCGATCCAGGGTGAGAAGGCTGCGGGCGTCGTCCTGCTGAAGCCTGCTTCCCCCGGTACCGGTGTTATCGCCGGTGGCCCGGTGCGCGCCGTTCTGGAGTGCGCCGGCGTTCACGACATCCTGTCGAAGTCCCTGGGCTCCGACAACGCGATCAACATCGTGCACGCGACCGTGGCGGCCCTCCAGGGCCTGCAGCGTCCCGAGGAGATCGCGGCTCGCCGTGGTCTGCCCCTCGAGGACGTCGCCCCCGCGGCTCTGCTTCGTGCGCGTGCTGGGGCGGGTGCGTAATGGCTCGCCTCAAGATCACGCAGACGAAGTCGTACATCGGCAGCAAGCAGAACCACCGCGACACTCTGCGTTCGCTCGGGCTGAAGCGCCTGAACGACGTGGTCGTCAAGGAGGACCGCCCCGAGTTCCGCGGAATGGTGCACACCGTCCGCCACCTCGTGACGGTTGAGGAGGTTGACTAACATGGCTGAGAACAGCCCGCTGAAGGCCCACAACCTCCGTCCCGCCCCCGGCGCCAAGACCGCGAAGACCCGTGTCGGTCGTGGTGAGGCGTCGAAGGGTAAGACGGCCGGTCGTGGTACGAAGGGCCAGAAGGCCCGCTACCAGATCCCGCAGCGCTTCGAGGGTGGGCAGATGCCCCTCCACATGCGCCTGCCGAAGCTCAAGGGCTTCAAGAACCCGTTCCGCACCGAGTTCCAGGTTGTCAACCTGGACAAGCTCGGCGCTCTCTACCCCGAGGGTGGAGAAGTCACGGTGGCCGACCTGGTCGCCAAGGGCGCGGTTCGCAAGAACAGCCTCGTCAAGGTCCTGGGCCAGGGCGAGCTCTCCGTGGCGCTGCAGGTTTCGGTTGACGCCGTCTCCGCCTCCGCCAAGGAGAAGATTGCCGCTGCCGGCGGCACTGTCACCGAGCTCGTCTAAGACGAAATCAGTGGCTGAATAGCTCGAAACCCGACCGGGGATGCCTCACATATGGGGCATCCCCGGTTGGTCGTTCCACGGAAGGCACACTCGCCGGTAAGGTGGCGTGCACCTTTGCTTTGTCGTATTCGTCGATCCCTCAGACCGTCACCTCTGACGCAGTAGCGCGGGGGTCGCAGGAGGCACCGTGCTCACCGCGTTCGCCCGGGCGTTCAAGACGCCCGACCTGCGCAAGAAGCTGCTCTTCACGCTCGGCATCATCGTGCTGTTCCGGCTCGGGTCCCACATCCCGGTACCCGGCGTGAGCTACAAGAACGTACAGATCTGTGTTGACCAGGCAGGCAGCAGCAACGGGCTGTTCGGTCTCGTCAACATGTTCAGCGGCGGTGCGCTGCTGCAGATCACGATCTTCGCGCTCGGCATCATGCCGTACATCACGGCGAGCATCATCCTGCAGCTGCTGACCGTGGTCATCCCGAAGCTGGAGAACCTCAAAAAAGAGGGACAGTCCGGCACGGCGAAGATCACTCAGTACACGCGCTATTTGACGGTCGCCCTCGCGATCCTGCAGGGCACCGGCCTGGTCGCCACCGCCCGCACGGGCGCCCTTTTCGGGACCTGCCCGGTCGGCCGCGAGATCGTTCCGGACCGGTCGATCTTCACCACGATCGTCATGGTGATCACCATGACCGCCGGCACCTGCGTCGTCATGTGGCTCGGTGAGCTCATCACCGACCGCGGCATCGGCAACGGCATGTCGATCCTCATGTTCATCTCGATCGCCGCGGGCTTCATCGGCGCCCTCTGGGCCATCAAGCTCCAGGGCAAGATCGCGGGCGGCTGGGTCGAGTTCGGCGTGGTCATCATCGTCGGCCTGGTGATGGTCGCCCTGGTGGTCTTCGTCGAGCAGGCGCAGCGCCGGATCCCGGTCCAGTACGCGAAGCGCATGATCGGTCGCCGCGCGTACGGCGGCACCTCGACCTACATCCCGCTGAAGGTGAACCAGGCGGGTGTCATTCCCGTCATCTTCGCCTCGTCGCTGCTGTACATCCCGGCGCTGATCGTCCAGTTCAGCGGATCCCAGGCGGGCTGGGCCACTTGGATCCAGAAGCACTTCGTCAAGGGTGACCACCCGTACTACATCGCGACGTACTTCCTCCTGATCGTCTTCTTCGCGTTCTTCTACGTGGCGATTTCGTTCAACCCCGAGGAAGTTGCAGACAACATGAAGAAGTATGGTGGGTTCATCCCGGGTATCCGCGCCGGTCGACCTACCGCCGAGTACCTGAGCTACGTACTCAACCGGATCACCTGGCCGGGGTCGCTGTACCTGGGTCTCATCGCTCTTGTGCCGACGATGGCGTTGGCCGGCTTCGGAGCGAACCAGAACTTCCCGTTCGGCGGGACGAGCATCCTGATCATCGTGGGTGTGGGTCTGGAAACCGTGAAGCAGATCGAGAGCCAGCTCCAGCAGCGTAATTACGAAGGGTTCCTCCGCTGATGCGAATCGTCCTCGTTGGACCGCCCGGTGCGGGCAAGGGAACGCAGGCTGCGTTCCTTGCCAAGAACCTGTCGATCCCGCACATCTCCACGGGCGACCTGTTCCGGGCCAACATCAGCCAGAACACCGAGCTCGGCTTGCGCGCCAAGGCGTTCATGGATGCCGGTGACCTCGTCCCCGACGAGATCACCATCGGTATGGCCAAGGACCGCATGGAGCAGGCCGACGCGGTGAACGGCTTCCTGCTCGACGGCTTCCCGCGCAATGTCTCGCAGGCCGAGGCGCTCGACACGATGCTCCAGGCCGCGTCCATGAAGCTGGACGCCGTCCTCGACCTGGAGGTCGAGGAGGACGAGGTCGTGAAGCGGATCGCCGGTCGGCGCATCTGCCGCAACGACTCCGCGCACGTGTTCCACGTCACGTACGCCCCGCCGAAGGCCGAGGGTGTCTGCGACACCTGCGGCGGCGAGCTGTACCAGCGCGGCGACGACTCGGAGGACACCGTCCGCAACCGGCTGGAGGTCTACCACACGCAGACCGAGCCGATCATCGACTACTACAAGGCCCAGGGCCTGCTCGTGACCATCCCCGCCCTCGGTGAGGTCGCGGACGTCACGAAGCGCGCGATGGAAGCGCTGCAGAAGTAGTCACCCCTTGTTGTGCAGGTACGGCCGCGGTGTCCCCACGGGGGTGCCGCGGCCGTCTGCATGGCGCGGCTTCTTGTGACATCAGCCAATAATTGAGGAACCACAGCGGAGATCAACCACCTCCGCGAGAGCGGCGGCGGTTTAGCCGCAAAAGAGGGAAGGCACGTTCATGGTGCAGATCAAGACCCCCGAGCAGATCGCGAAGATGCGCGAGGCAGGGCTGGTCGTCGCCGCGATCCACGCGGCGACCCGTGAGGCGGCCGTCCCGGGCGCCACGACGCGGGATCTGGACATGGTGGCCCGCAAGGTCATCGCGGACGCCGGGGCCAAGTCGAACTTCCTCGGCTACGGCGGTTTCCCCGCGACCATCTGCACCTCGGTGAACGAGGTCGTCGTCCACGGCATCCCGGACGACAAGACGGTCCTCAAGGACGGCGACATCATCTCGATCGACGCCGGCGCGATCGTCGACGGCTGGCACGGGGACGCGGCCTACACCGCCTTCGTGGGCACCGGGCACGCTCCTGAGCTCGTGGAGCTGTCCCGGGTGACCGAGGAGTCCATGTGGGCCGGCATCGCCGCCATGAAGCTCGGCAACCGCCTCGTGGACATCTCGAAGGCGATCGAGGGGTACATCAAGCGCCAGCCGCGTCCGGCGACGGGTGAGCACAGCCTCGGCAAGTTCGGGATCATCGAGGACTACGGCGGCCACGGCATCGGGTCCGAGATGCACATGGACCCCCACCTGCTGAACTACGTCTCGCGCAAGCGGGGCAAGGGGATCAAGCTGGTCCCGGGCGTCTGCCTGGCGATCGAGCCGATGGTCTCCCTGGGCACGGCCCAGACCGAGGTCCTGGCGGACGACTGGACGGTCATCTCGACGGACGGCACCTGGTCCTCGCACTGGGAGCACTCCATCGCCCTGACGGAGGACGGTCCCATCGTCCTGACCAGCCCGGACTGCGGCAAGGCGAAGCTGGCGGAGTACGGAGTCACCACGGCTCCGGACCCTCTGGCGTAATGATCTACACTCTGGGGCAAACTTTCCGGATTCGTCTTTCTGGGTGCCCTGACGTAGACTGACTCGTCGGCTCTCGTGCACTTCCATGCCTGCATGGCGCGCGAGGCCGATCAAGGTAGCCGATTCGAAGGGCGAAGCGTGGCCAAGAAGCAAGGTGCCATCGAAATCGAGGGCACCGTGATCGAGTCCCTCCCGAACGCGATGTTCAAGGTGGAACTGCAGAACGGTCACAAGGTCCTCGCGCACATCAGCGGCAAGATGCGCATGCACTACATCCGCATCCTCCCGGATGACCGGGTCGTCGTGGAGCTGTCTCCGTACGACCTCACGCGTGGCCGGATCGTCTACCGATACAAGTAGATCTTGTCCTCACTCCTGCCTGGGCGTCTTGTCCCGGTGCGGGTGGTGGCACTGACCCGGAGAACCTCACCAACATGAAGGTCAAGCCGAGCGTCAAGAAGATCTGCGACAAGTGCAAGGTGATCCGCCGTCACGGTCGGGTCATGGTCATCTGCGACAACCTGCGCCACAAGCAGCGCCAGGGCTGACGCACGCCGACCGACCTGCACTACGCAGTTCTTCGCGCGACGTAAGAAAACGTACATACGCAGAATCCGCCCAGCCCTGCAAGGGGCCGGCGGTACCTCCGGCGGGGGCCGGGGACCCGGACGTACCATCACCCACTTCGGGTGGTCGGCGGTCGGGAGTGGTTCTGCGGAAGACCCCCGAACACACAGGAGCCATTTGTGGCACGCGTTTCCGGTGTTGACATCCCGCGCGAAAAGCGTGTGGAGATCGCACTCACCTACGTCTTCGGTATCGGGCGCACCCGGTCCAAGGAGATCCTCGCCTCCACCGGCGTGAACCCGAACACCCGCGTTCGTGACCTGGCCGAAGAGGACCTCGTCAAGATCCGCGAGTACGTGGACGCCAACCTCCGTACCGAGGGTGACCTCCGCCGCGAGATCCAGGGCGACATTCGCCGCAAGATCGAGATCCAGTGCTACCAGGGCATCCG
The DNA here is from genome assembly GCF_036203305.1 of Streptomyces sp. NBC_00190. GTDB lineage: Bacteria > Actinomycetota > Actinomycetes > Streptomycetales > Streptomycetaceae > Streptomyces. The sequence goes on from NZ_CP108131.1 coordinate 4,757,441, forward strand.
CCACCGTCGTGGCCTGCCGGTGCACGGTCAGCGCACCAGCACGAACGCGCGTACCCGCAAGGGCCCGCGTCGCGCGATCGCCGGTAAGAAGAAGCCGGGCAAGAAGTAGTCCTGTTCAGCGGTCTTGCGCTGTAGGACCGACCACCTCCCGTAGGAGATTTAGATGCCCCCCAAGGGTCGTCAGGGCGCTGCCAAGAAGGTGCGCCGCAAGGAAAAGAAGAACGTCGCTCACGGGCACGCCCACATCAAGAGCACGTTCAACAACACCATCGTTTCGATCACCGACCCCTCGGGCAACGTGATCTCCTGGGCCTCCGCCGGCCACGTCGGCTTCAAGGGCTCGCGCAAGTCCACCCCCTTCGCCGCGCAGATGGCCGCCGAGTCGGCCGCCCGCCGCGCGCAGGAGCACGGCATGCGCAAGGTTGACGTCTTCGTCAAGGGTCCGGGCTCCGGCCGCGAGACCGCGATCCGCTCCCTCCAGGCCACCGGCCTCGAGGTCGGCTCGATCCAGGACGTCACCCCCACCCCGCACAACGGCTGCCGCCCGCCGAAGCGCCGCCGCGTCTGACGCAGCGGACGCACCTGTGCGTTCTTGAGTGTCCGGGCGGTACGACCCCTTCGGGGGACGTACCGCCCGTACCCTTGCAGTAGCCGTACTCCGGTACGGCATCCCGTCGGGCGTCAAATAGTGGGCGTCCACGAATGAAGGAACACAGACATGCTTATCGCTCAGCGTCCTTCGCTGACCGAAGAGGTCGTAGACGAGTACCGCTCGCGGTTCGTGATCGAGCCGCTGGAGCCGGGCTTCGGCTACACCCTCGGTAACTCCCTGCGCCGTACGCTCCTGTCCTCGATCCCGGGTGCCGCTGTCACCAGCATCCGCGTGGACGGCGTCCTGCACGAGTTCACCACCGTGCCGGGTGTCAAGGAAGACGTCACCGACATCATCCTCAACATCAAGCAGCTGGTCGTCTCCTCGGAGCACGACGAGCCGGTCGTGATGTACCTGCGCAAGCAGGGTCCCGGCCTGGTCACCGCTGCCGACATCGCGCCCCCGGCCGGTGTCGAGGTGCACAACCCGGACCTGGTCCTCGCCACGCTCAACGGCAAGGGCAAGCTGGAGATGGAGCTGACCGTCGAGCGCGGTCGCGGCTACGTCTCCGCCGTCCAGAACAAGCAGCTGGGCCAGGAGATCGGCCGCATCCCGGTCGACTCCATCTACAGCCCGGTCCTCAAGGTCACCTACAAGGTCGAGGCGACCCGAGTCGAGCAGCGCACCGACTTCGACAAGCTGATCGTCGACGTCGAGACCAAGCAGGCCATGCGCCCGCGTGACGCGATGGCGTCCGCCGGTAAGACCCTGGTCGAGCTGTTCGGTCTGGCGCGCGAGCTCAACATCGACGCCGAGGGCATCGACATGGGCCCGTCCCCCACGGACGCCGCCCTGGCCGCCGACCTGGCGCTGCCGATCGAGGAGCTCGAGCTCACCGTTCGGTCGTACAACTGCCTCAAGCGCGAGGGCATCCACTCCGTGGGTGAGCTCGTCGCACGTTCCGAGGCCGACCTGCTCGACATCCGCAACTTCGGTGCGAAGTCGATCGACGAGGTCAAGGCGAAGCTGGCCGGCATGGGCCTGGCCCTCAAGGACAGCCCGCCCGGATTCGACCCGACCGCCGCCGCCGACGCCTTCGGCGCCGACGACGACGCGGACGCCGGTTTCGTCGAGACCGAGCAGTACTAAGCAGCACCCGTAGATCTTTCCCGCGGCGTCCGCCTCGGGGGAACTGACACCGGTACCTGACACGGCCGGTGCAGATATGAAGGAGTAACACCATGCCGCGTCCCGCAAAGGGTGCCCGTCTGGGCGGCTCCGCCGCGCACGAGAAGCACCTTCTCGCGAACCTCGCGAAGGCGCTCTTCGAGCACGGCCGCATCACCACCACCGAGGCCAAGGCCCGTCGCCTGCGTCCCTACGCCGAGCGTCTGGTCACCAAGGCCAAGAAGGGCGACATCCACAACCGTCGCCTGGTGCTGCAGACGATCACGGACAAGAGCATCGTGCACACGCTGTTCACCGAGATCGCCCCGCGCTACGAGAACCGCCCCGGTGGTTACACGCGCATCACCAAGATCGGCAACCGTCGTGGCGACAACGCCCCGATGGCCGTGATCGAGCTGGTCGAGGCCCTTACGGTCGCCCAGCAGGCCACCGGTGAGGCCGAGGCCGCCACCAAGCGTGCGGTCAAGGAGGCGGAGGCCAAGGCCGAGGCCACCGAGACCCCCGCCGAGGCGACCAAGGAGGCCTGATCCCGCTACGGGATCGAGCTTGCTTGATCGGCTTTGAACGGGCCCGCCCCTTCCGGGGGCGGGCCCGTTCTACGTTCCTGAAAGACCCGCCTGAGAGGATCTGTCACGTGAGTGACGAGGTGGAGCCCGGGCACGTCCGGGTGCGGCTGGACCTGAGCTATGACGGCAAGGACTTCTCCGGCTGGGCGAAGCAGCGCGTGCTGCGGACCGTCCAGGGCGAGCTGGAGTCGGCCCTGCAGACCGTGATGCGGCTGTCCGAGCCCGTCGAGCTGACCGTGGCCGGGCGTACCGACGCGGGTGTGCACGCCCGCGGGCAGGTCGCGCAGTTCGACCTGGCCGAGGAGGTCTGGGCCGAGCACCACGACAAGCTGTTGCGCCGCCTCGCGGGCCGGCTGCCGCACGACGTACGGGTGTGGAAGGTGGCCGAGGCCCCGCAGGGCTTCAACGCGCGTTTTTCGGCCATCTGGCGCCGCTACGCCTACCGCGTAGGCGACCATCAGGGCGGCGTCGACCCGCTGCGCCGCGGCCACGTGCTGTGGCACCAGTGGCCCCTCGACGTGGACGCCATGAACGAGGCCGCCGCCCCGCTGCTCGGCGAGCACGACTTCGCCGCGTACTGCAAGAAGCGCGAGGGCGCCACGACCATCCGTACGCTCCAGCAGCTCAGCTGGGAGCGCGGCGACGACGGGATCATCACCGCGACCGTCCGCGCCGACGCCTTCTGCCACAACATGGTCCGCTCGCTGGTGGGGGCCCTGCTGCACGTGGGTGACGGGCACCGGCCGACCGACTGGCCCGGCAAGGTGCTGGAAGCGGCCGTACGGGACTCCTCGGTACACGTGGTCAAGCCGCACGGGCTGACCCTGGAGGAGGTCGGCTACCCGGCCGACGAGCTCCTGGCGGCCCGCAGCAAGGAAGCGCGCAACGTGCGGACCCTCCCGGGCGCCGGTTGCTGCTAATCCGTTTGGGCGGATCGGCGCTCGGCCTGGACAATGCCCGGCATGGGACATCTCGAAGCCAGCCACCTGGAGTACTACCTTCCCGACGGGCGGGTACTGCTCCCTGACGTCTCCTTCCGCGTGGGGGAGGGGTCGGTCGTCGCGCTCGTCGGGGCGAACGGGGCCGGTAAGACCACCCTGCTGAAGATGATCTCCGGGGAGCTCCAGCCGCACGGCGGCGGCATCACCGTCTCCGGCGGCCTCGGTGTGATGTCGCAGTTCGTGGGCTCGGTGCGGGACGAGACGACCGTACGGGACCTCCTGGTCTCGGTGGCCCAGCCGCGGATCCGGGAGGCCGCGAAGGCCGTGGACCGCGCCGAGCATCTGATCCTGACGGTGGACGACGAGGCCGCGCAGATGGCGTACGCGCAGGCGCTGAGCGACTGGGCCGACGTCCAGGGGTACGAGGCGGAGACGCTGTGGGACGTCTGCACGATGGCCGCGCTGGCGATCCCGTACGACTCGGCGCAGTTCCGCGAGGTGCGCACGCTGTCGGGCGGTGAGCAGAAGCGGCTCGTGCTGGAGGCGCTGCTGCGCGGGCCGGACGAGGTGCTGCTGCTCGACGAGCCGGACAACTATCTGGACGTCCCGGGCAAGCGGTGGCTCGAGGAGCAGCTGAAGGCCACCCGCAAGACGGTGCTGTTCGTCTCGCACGACCGGGAGCTGCTGACGCAGGCCGCCGAGAAGATCATCAGCCTGGAGGCGAGCCCGAACGGTTCCGACGTCTGGGTGCACGGCGCGGGCTTCGGCACGTACCACGAGGCCCGCAAGGAGCGCTTCGCGCGCTTCGAGGAGCTCAAGCGGCGCTGGGACGAGGAGCACGCCCGGCTGAAGGCCCTGGTGCTGCGGCTGCGCAACCAGGCCGCGATCAGCCCGGACATGGCCTCGCGGTACCACGCGATGCAGACCCGCTTCAAGAAGTTCGAGGAGGCCGGTCCGCCGCCCGAGCCGCCGCGCGAGCAGGACATCCGGATGCGGCTCAAGGGCGGCCGTACGGGCGTGCGCGCGCTCACCGTGGAGAACCTGGAGCTCACGGGCCTGATGAAGCCCTTCTCGCTGGAGGTCTTCTACGGCGAGCGGGTCGCGGTGCTCGGCTCGAACGGCTCGGGCAAGTCGCACTTCCTGCGGCTGCTGGCGGGCGAGGACGTCAAGCACACGGGCACGTGGAAGCTGGGCGCACGGGTGGTTCCCGGCCATTTCGCGCAGACGCACGCGCACCCGGAGCTGTTCGGCCGCACGCTCGTGGACATCTTGTGGACGGAGAGCGCGCTGCCGCTCGGCGCGGCGATGGGCGCACTGCGCCGGTACGAGCTGGAGCGCCAGGGGGACCAGCCGTTCGAGCGGCTCTCCGGCGGCCAGCAGGCACGTTTCCAGATCCTGCTGCTGGAGCTGGCGGGCACGACGGCGCTGCTGCTGGACGAGCCGACGGACAACCTGGACCTGGAATCCGCGGAGGCGCTCCAGGACGGCCTGGAGGCCTACGAGGGCACTGTGCTGTGCGTCACGCACGACCGGTGGTTCGCGCGCACATTTGACCGTTACCTGGTCTTCGGTTCGGACGGTGTTGTGCGGGAGACTCAGGAACCCGTCTGGGACGAACGTAGAGTCGAACGCAAGCGCTAGGGGGAGACCACCCCCTCCGCCGGAGTGAGGGGAAGTCGCCGTGGGGCTGCGGCCTAGCATCTGGCTGATGAAGTGGGAGACCCAGAACGCCGGGGCCCGGATCCCCGGGAGCGCGCCCGCCGGCAACCGGCTGATCGACTGGCTGCTGCGGCCCGCCTCGCGGCCCTGGCAGCTCCTCTCGCTCGCGGTGCTGCTGGGGATCGCCGTCTCCACGAGCCTGCGGGAGAACTGGGGCTCGGACAACGCCTTCGTGGTCAAGGCCGCGGAAACGCTGCTGGCGGGCGGGTCCCCGTACGAGGACAAGCGCTTCCTGTACCTGCCCAGTGCCGTGCTGATGGCGGTGCCGGAGGCGCTGCTGCCGCAGGTGGTGCTGAGGTGGACGCTGCCGGTCGCGATGTCGGCGCTGCTGGGCGTGGGGTGGCTGGCGGCGCTGCGGCTGTTCTCGGTGCCGCTGCGCTCGCGCTTCGCGGTGGTCGGCTTCCCGGTCCTCGCCCTCGCCTACAAGCCGTACATCAACCTCGTGCTGATCGGTAACTGGACCGCCATCTCGGCGGCCGCGCTGCCGGTGGCGCTGCTGCTCGCGCACCGGCGGCACTGGGGGGCGGCCGGCCTGGTGGTGGGGCTGGCCATCGCCTGCAAGCCGATGCTGGTGCCGATGGGGCTGCTCTTCCTGGTCGCCCGGCGGTGGCGGGGGCTGGCCGCGGCCGTGCTCGTGCCGCTGGGGATCTCGATGGCCGGCGCGCTGCTGATGCCGAGCCCGTCGCTGTTCTTCACCAAGACCCTGCCGTTCCTGCTCCAGGGGCAGGACGCGTACGCGCTCCCGTGGGACGCCTCGCCGATCGCGGTGCTGCCGCGGCTGGGGGTGCCGGAGCCGCTGGCGGTGCTGGTCGCGTTCGCGGGTGCCGGGGCCGGACTGTGGGCGGCCTGGACGCGGTGGCGGCGGACGGACGAGGCCGACGACGGCGAGCTGCGGCTGGTGGAGACGGCCTGCATGGTGATGCTCGCCGCATTCCTGGTCTCGCGGCCGTCCTTCGACCACTACCTGCTGGTGGTCCTGCCGCTGCTGCTCGCCTCGGCGGTGCGGCCGGGCTCGATGCCCCGCTCGCCCTGGTTCTGGGCGGCCCTGGGGCCGCAGGTGGCGGGGATCCCGTGGCCCTCGGAGCTGGAGCGCAAGCGGCGGGCGTTCAAGGACTGCGCCACCCTGTGCGGGCTCGCGATCCTGCTGGGGCGTCGTGCGCTGCGCTCCGGGCGGGTTACTCTGGACCCTGTAACAACTGCGGGGTCCCCTCCCAGGACCGAACCGGAGTGCGCCGCGACGCCAGCAGAATCGGCATCGCGGACCGCGTTTTGACCCGTATGGGTCTGCTTGGGTATCCTGCTGGTTTGTTATGCGTATTGGCTTGCTCATTCTCACGTGAAAGGGCCTTACGCCGGTCCACCGGGCCGATGACCAGCGGTTCACACGGGTTGCGTCCCTGATGTGAACGAGGGCTGTCGTGATCGTCCGTGGTGACCTGTCAGGACCCTTCCCGCAGGGCTTGCGCCCCAGGGGATACCACCACTGAAGAAGCGAAGGCATACGCGTGCGTACGTTCAGCCCCAAGCCCGGCGACATCTCGCGCCAGTGGCTCGTCATCGACGCCCAGGACGTTGTCCTCGGCCGTCTGGCGACCCAGGCCGCTGCCCTCCTGAAGGGCAAGCACAAGCCGACCTACGCCCCCCACATGGACATGGGCGACTTCGTCATCATCGTCAACGCCGACAAGGTTCACCTGTCCGGCAACAAGGCGTCGCAGAAGATGGCGTACCGCCACTCCGGCTACCCGGGTGGTCTCCGCTCCGTGCGCTACGACGACCTCCTGGCGAACAACCCGGAGAAGGCCGTCGAGAAGGCCATCAAGGGCATGCTCCCCAAGAACACCCTGGGCCGTCAGATGCTCTCGAAGCTGAAGGTCTACTCGGGCGACCAGCACCCCCACGCTGCCCAGCAGCCGGTGCCGTTCGAGATCACCCAGGTCGCGCAGTAGTTCCGGCCACCCCCTAAGACGTAGAAAATTCTGAGGAGCATCGTGGCCGAGACCACCGCCGAGACGACCCCCGTCGACGAGTTCGAGGGCAACGTCGAGGAGTACACCAGCGAGTCTGAGGTCGTCGTCGAGGGCGACTACACCTCCGAGTCCCTTGCCGGTCGCTTCGGCGACCCCCAGCCGGCTGCCGGCCTGGGCCGTCGCAAGAACGCCATCGCCCGCGTCCGGATCGTTCCGGGCACCGGCAAGTGGAAGATCAACGGTCGCACCCTTGAGGACTACTTCCCCAACAAGGTGCACCAGCAGGAAGTCAACGAGCCGTTCAAGCTCCTTGAGCTGGACAACCGCTACGACATCATCGCCCGCATCGCGGGTGGCGGCGTCTCCGGCCAGGCCGGCGCCCTGCGCCTCGGTGTGGCCCGTGCGCTGAACGAGGCGGACGTGGACAACAACCGCCCGGCGCTGAAGAAGGCCGGCTTCCTCTCCCGCGACGACCGTGCGGTCGAGCGCAAGAAGGCCGGTCTCAAGAAGGCCCGTAAGGCTCCGCAGTACAGCAAGCGTTAATCTGCGCCTGCTGTTCTGCAACGAAACCGCCCCGGCAGCACTCTCTGTGCTGCCGGGGCGGTTCGTTTACCGCCACAAGCGGCAAATACCTGTCACAAGCGGTCACAAAGCGAAGCGGAAACTCGGGAGGACAACAGTGGGACGACTCTTCGGGACGGACGGTGTACGCGGCGTCGCCAACGCGGATCTGACGGCGGAGCTCGCGCTCGGCCTCTCCGTGGCGGCTGCCCACGTACTGGCCGAAGCGGGTACCTTCGCGGGTCACCGCGCGACCGCCGTGGTCGGCCGGGACCCCCGGGCCTCCGGCGAATTCCTCGAGGCGGCGGTCGTGGCCGGCCTCGCGAGCGCGGGCGTGGACGTCCTGCGCGTCGGTGTGCTGCCCACCCCGGCGGTGGCGTATCTCACCGGTGCGCTGGGTGCCGACCTCGGCGTGATGCTCTCCGCCAGCCACAACGCCATGCCCGACAACGGGATCAAGTTCTTCGCGCGCGGCGGCCACAAGCTCGCCGACGAGCTGGAGGACCGCATCGAGTCGACCTACGAGGAGCACCGCACCGGCGCTCCCTGGGACCGGCCCACCGGCTCCGGCGTCGGCCGGGTCTCCGACTACACCGAGGGCTTCGACAAGTACGTCGCCCACCTCATCGGGGTCCTCCCCAACCGCCTCGACGGCCTGAAGGTCGTCCTGGACGAGGCGCACGGCGCGGCCGCGTACGTGTCGCCCGAGGCCTTCACCCGGGCCGGCGCGGAGATCGTCACGATCGGCGCCGAGCCCAACGGCCTGAACATCAACGACGGCTGCGGCTCCACCCACCTCGGCCTGCTCAAGGCGGCCGTGGTCGAGCACGGCGCGGACCTCGGCATCGCGCACGACGGTGACGCGGACCGCTGCCTGGCCGTGGACGGCACCGGCGCGGAGGTCGACGGCGACCAGATCCTCGCGGTGCTGGCGCTGGCCATGCGCGAGGCCGGGCAGCTGCGCGAGAACACCGTGGTCGGCACCGTGATGTCGAACCTGGGCTTCAAGCTGGCCATGGAGGCCGAGGGCATCCAGGTCGTGCAGACCGGCGTCGGCGACCGGTACGTGCTGGAGTCGATGAAGGAGCACGGCTACGCGCTGGGCGGCGAGCAGTCCGGCCACGTGATCATCCTCGACCACGCGACGACCGGCGACGGCACGCTGACCGGCTTGCTGCTGGCGGCGCGCGTCGCGGCCACCGGCAAGTCCCTCGCCGAGCTGGCGGGCGTCATGCAGCGGCTGCCGCAGGTGCTGATCAACGTTCCCGACGTGGACAGGTCCCGCGTGGGGACCTCCGCGGAGCTGGCGGCGGCGGTGGCCGACGCCGAGCGCGAGCTCGGCACCACCGGGCGGGTGCTGCTCCGTCCGTCGGGTACGGAGCCGCTCGTACGGGTGATGGTGGAGGCCGCGGACATCGAGCAGGCCCGCGCGGTGGCCGGCCGGCTCGCGGACGTCGTGAAGTCGGCGCTGGGCTAAACCGCACCGCTCGGCCCGCGTGGCGCACCCGGCTTCCGGATCATCCGGCTCTGCTGGGTGCGCCACAGCAGTTTCCAGGCGATGAGGGTGAGCGTGCCCGAGAGGATGATGCCGCCCAGGTTGAGCGCCAGCTGGATGGCGGAGCCCCACATCTGGGCGAACTCTCCGTAGCTGAGCGCCACGGCGGCGTTGGCGCCCGCCGGGACGGTGGTGACGGAGATCGCCACGCCGACCAGCGCACCGGCCTTCGCCGACGTCAGCGACAGCATGCCGGCCACGCCGGCGAGCAGCGCCACGACGAAGGAGAACGGGTCGGGCTGCCAGATGAAGCTGGTGTTCGGCCGGGGGTTGTCGAGCATTCCGCCGTGGAACAGGCCGAGCGCGTCCATCACCAGACTGAAGGCCGTCGTCGCCACGATCGCCGCCGTGAAGCCGACGACCAGCGCGAAGAGCGAGCGCCCGGCCAGCCTCGGCCGGCGCTGCACCAGGCCCGTGCAGATGCCGGCGAGCGGGCCGAACTCCGGGCCGACCGCCATGGCGCCCACGATCAGGATGGCGTTGTCCAGGATCACGCCGCAGGCCGCGATCATCGTCGCCACGATCATGAAGACGCCGTAGGTGATCGTGAGGGTGGATTCCTCGTGGGTCGACTCGGCGAGCTGTTCCCAGACCACCGCGTCGGCGGCCTCGCCCGGCGCCTCCTCCTCCGCGTCGTCGGCGCGTGCGGAGATCGACAGGTCGATGTTCTCGACGGCGATCGAACCGGTCTTGCCGATGCCGATCGAGCGCATCTCCTGCAGCAGCTCGTCGGCCGCCTCGCGGGCGACGTCGCACAGTACGAGATCGCCCTCGGGGTCGCGGGCGGCGCCGGTCAGCACGACCAGATGGGTGGTTCCGACCGTCCGGCCGATCAGCGCCACCACCTGCTCGGTGAGGTGGTGCGGGGTGATCATCCGGAGATGCAGCATTCCCGCACCCTAGCCACTAGAGCTTGCGCAGGCTCAGCTTCTGCACCTTGTGGTCCGGTCCTTTGCGTACGACCAGGGTGGCGCGGCCGCGGGTGGGGGCCACGTTCTCCAGCAGGTTGGGCTTGTTGACGGTCCGCCACATCGTCTGCGCGTACTCCATGGCCTCCTCCTCGGAGACCTGGGTGTACTTGCGGAAGTAGGAGAAAGGATTCTGGAAGGCGGTCTCGCGCAGCTTCCGGAAGCGGCCCAGGTACCAGCGCTCGATGTCCTCGGGGCGCGCGTCCACGTACACGCTGAAGTCGAAGTAGTCGGCGAGGCCGACGCGGGTCCGGCCGTCCTTGCCGGGGAGGGCCGGCTGGAGCACGTTGAGGCCCTCGACGATGAGGATGTCCGGGCGGCGTACGACGAGCTCCTCGCCCGGCACGATGTCGTAGATCAGGTGCGAGTAGACCGGGGCCCGGACCTCGTCCTTCCCGGCCTTGATGTCGGCGACGAAGCGGGTGAGCGCACGGCGGTCGTAGGACTCGGGGAAGCCCTTGCGGGACGTGAGCCCGCGCCGCTGGAGCTCCTTCATCGGGTAGAGGAAGCCGTCGGTGGTGACGAGCTCCACGCGCGGGTGCTCGGGCCAGCGGGCGAGGAGGGCCTGGAGCAGACGGGCCACGGTGGACTTGCCCACGGCGACCGAGCCGGCGACCCCTATGACGAACGGGGTGCCCTGCTGGGCCCCGTGGCCGTTGCCCGCGTCGCCGAGGAAGGTGTTGAGGGTGCCCCGGAGGTTGCTGGTGGCGCCGACGTACAGGTTCAGGAGGCGGGACAGTGGCAGGTACACGTCACGGACCTCGTCGAGGTCGATGACGTCGCCGAGGCCGCGCAGCCGCTCGACCTCGTCGGCGGTGAGCGGCAGCGGGGTCCGCTCGCGCAGGGCGCTCCACTCGGCACGGGCGAGGTCGACGTACGGCGAGGGCTCGGGGCCCCGCCGGTGGGCGGGGCGCGTGGGGTGCCCCTCCCGGCCATTGCGCCCCGTTGCGCTGTCCGGCGTGCTGCTTCGTGGCGGCGAAGTGATCACACCGCCATTGTCGGGGCTCGGGGGCGGTTGTGGGTGGTGGGGTCGGTCACGTGCCGAGGGGGTGCGGGGGGAGCGGGCAGGGGCCCGGGCCGGGGCCGGTCTCGATTCGGCGCAGCGGGGGTCTCGCCCTGGTCACGATCCGGAGCCGCCGCGCGAAAACCCGATCGCGTGATCGAATCGCCCGTACATTGTGGATCACCGCAGCTCCGAGAAGTTCTTCGTGCTGCCCTGAATTCGTCGTGCTCCATGGGGGAGATCTTTCGTGCGTACCGCTCTTGTCCGTCGTAGCGTCCTGGCCGCGTCCGCGGTGTCCCTGACCCTGCTGGCCACCGCCTGCGGTGCCGACAAGGCCGACACCAAGGCGGACGCCAAGCCGTCCACCGGCGCCCCGGCGGCGTCGGCCGCGCCTGCCGCCAAGGCGAAGACGGACGCCGAGCTGACCGGCCTGCTCGTGGTCCAGGCCGACCTGCCCGAGCACGTGGTCAAGCCGGCCACCCCGGCCGAGGCCGCCGCGGCGGCCGGCGCCACCAGCGACAAGCCCGAGTGCCAGCCGCTGGTCAAGGCGCAGTCCATGGCCCCGGTCGGCTCCGCCGCGGGCACCGCCCGTACCAAGGCCGTCGCCAAGGGCAAGGAGCCCGCCGCGGACGCCAGCCCCGAGGACAAGCTGAAGGCCGCGATGAACGCCCTGGGCGCCACCGCCACCTCCGTCACCCTGTCCTCGTACGAGGGCAAGGGCGCCGAGGAGGCCTTCGGCATCATCAAGAAGGCGGGCACGGCCTGCACCGGCGGCTACACGGGCAGCCAGGCCGGCGACTCCCTCAAGATCACCAAGCTGGCTCCCGGTGCCGCGGTCACCGCCGGTGACGAGGCGCTCTCCTACACCGTGGTGGGCGACGCGGACGGCGAGAAGCTCAGCATGGAGCTCGTGGTCGTGCGCAAGGGGAACACCCTCGCGACCTTCTCGGCCCTGAGCCTGACCGGCACCGCCGAGCAGCCGAAGGCCGTCGTCGACGCCCAGGTCAAGAAGCTCGGCTGAGCCCGGTCTGACTGACCGTCGACCCCGCTCCGGCGTATTCGCCGGGGCGGGTTTTCGTCTTGTTCAGGTACGGGGCAGGCGGGCGACTTCGGCGTACGCTGCGGCCTATGTGCGGAATTGTGGGTTACGTGGGAGCGCAGTCGGCGCTCGATGTGGTCATCGCCGGACTCAAGCGGCTGGAGTACCGCGGCTACGACTCGGCTGGCGTCGCCGTGCTTTCCGACGGGGGCCTGACCTCCGTGAAGAAGGCCGGGAAGCTCGTCAACCTGGAGAAGGAGCTCGTCGGCAGACCGATGCCGGCCGGATCCACCGGACTGGGGCACACCCGGTGGGCCACCCATGGCGGGCCCACCGACGTCAACGCCCATCCCCACCTGGACAACTCCGGCCGGGTGGCCGTCGTGCACAACGGCATCATCGAGAACTTCGCCGCGCTCCGTGCCGAACTGGCCGAGCGCGGGCACCGGCTGGAGTCCGAGACGGACACCGAGGTCGTGGCGCACCTGCTCGCCGAGCGGTTCGGGCAGACCGCGGACCTGGCGGCGGCGATGCGGCAGGTGTGCCGGCAGCTGGAGGGCGCCTTCACGCTGGTCGCGGTGCACGCCGACGAGCCGGACGTGGTGGTCGGCGCGCGCCGGAACTCGCCCCTGGTGGTGGGCGTTGGAGAGGGAGAGAACTTCCTCGCCTCGGACGTGGCCGCGTTCATCGCCCACACCCGGTCCGCGATCGAGCTGGGGCAGGACCAGGTCGTCGAGCTCCGCCGCGACGGGGTGACGGTGACCGACTTCGACGGTGCGCCCGCGTCCGTGCGGGCGTACCACGTGGACTGGGACGCCTCGGCGGCCGAGAAGGGGGGTTATGACTACTTCATGCTCAAGGAGATCGCCGAGCAGCCGAAGGCTGTCGCCGACACCCTCCTGGGCAGGATCGACGCGAGCGGCTCGCTGACCCTGGACGAGGTGCGCATCCCCGTCTCGGTGCTCAGGGAGGTCGACAAGGTCGTGATCGTGGCGTGCGGTACGGCGTACCACGCGGGCATGATCGCGAAGCTGGCCATCGAGCACTGGACCCGCATCCCGTGCGAGACGGAGCTGGCGAGCGAGTTCCGCTACCGCGACCCGATCCTGGACCAGCGGACGCTGGTGGTCGCGATCTCGCAGTCCGGCGAGACCATGGACACCCTGATGGCGCTGCGGCACGCGCGCGAGCAGGGCGCCAGGGTGCTGGCCATCTGCAATACGAACGGCTCGACGATCCCGCGCGAGTCCGATGCCGTGCTGTACACGCACGCCGGTCCCGAGGTGGCCGTCGCCTCGACCAAGGCGTTCTTGACGCAGCTGGTGGCCTGCTACCTCGTCGCGCTGTACCTCGGGCAGGTACGGGGCACGAAGTGGGGCGACGAGATCGAGGCGGTGATCCGGGAGCTGTCGGACATCGCCGCGGCGGTGGACACCGTCCTGGAGACCATGGAGCCGGTACGGGCGCTCGCACGGTCCCTGGCCGACAAGAACACCGTGCTGTTCCTGGGGCGGCACGTGGGGTACCCGGTGGCGCTGGAGGGTGCGCTCAAGCTCAAGGAGCTGGCGTACATGCACGCCGAGGGCTTCGCGGCGGGCGAGCTCAAGCACGGTCCGATCGCGCTGATCGAGCAGGACCTGCCGGTGGTGGTGGTCGTCCCGTCGCCGCGCGGGCGGTCGGTGCTCCACGACAAGATCGTGTCGAACATCCAGGAGATCAGGGCGCGCGGGGCGCGGACCATCGTGATCGCGGAGGAGGGCGACGAGGCGGTCGTCCCGTACGCCGACCACCTGATCCGGATCCCGGCCACCCCGACGCTGCTCCAGCCGCTGGTGGCGACGGTGCCCCTGCAGGTGTTCGCGTGCGAGTTGGCGACGGCGCGCGGCAACGAGGTGGACCAGCCGCGTAACCTCGCAAAGTCGGTGACGGTGGAGTAGTGGGGGCTGATGCGGTGATTATCGGCGTGGGGATCGACGTCGCGGAGATCGAGCGGTTCGGTGCGGCGCTGGAGCGGACGCCGAACATGGCGCAGCGGCTCTTCCTCGACGACGAGTTGACGCTGCCGAGCGGTGAGCGGCGCGGAATCGCCTCGCTCGCCGCCCGGTTCGCGGCCAAGGAGGCGCTGGCCAAGGCGCTCGGCGCGCCCGCCGGGCTGCTGTGGACCGATGCCGAGGTGTACGTGGAGGACTCCGGGCAGCCGCGGCTGCGGGTGTCCGGGACGGTCGAGGCGCGGGCGCTGGAACTGGGCGTGAAGTCCTGGCACATCTCGCTGAGCCACGACGCCGGTGTCGCGTCCGCCGTGGTGATCGCCGAGGGTTAGGGGGTGTCTTGCCGATCAGGCCGGGCTCGCGGCGTCTGGTGCCGCGCCTCGCCGCGTTCTCGTCGGTCGCCGACGTCCCCCAGCTACCGCTGGGAGGTGCCCCCACCGCGTCGACTCCCTCCTCGGCCTTGCGATACACGGCACCAGAAGCCGCTCCCTGTTCCGGCCTGATCGGCAAGACACCCCCTTTGCGTCCTCGTCGGGCACGCTGGTGCCATGCGTACTGCTTACAGCGTGGAGACCGTACGGGCCGCCGAGCGCGAGCTGATGGCCCGACTGCCCGAAGGCGCCCTGATGCAGCGCGCGGCGGCCGGGCTGGCCGCCGTCTGCGCCGGGCTGTTGCCGAGGGTCTACGGGGGGCGGGTCGTCCTGCTGGTCGGGCCCGGCGACAACGGCGGTGACGCCCTCTACGCCGGGGCGCGGCTCGCCCGGCGCGGGGCCGGGGTGACGGCGGTGCCGATGGACCCCGAGCGGATGCACGCGGGCGGGTCCGCCGCGCTGCGGGCCGCCGGCGGGCGGATCGCGCGGGAGGTCCCGCGGCGGGCGGACCTCGTCGTGGACGGGCTGCTCGGGATCGGCGGGCGGGGCGGTCTGCGGCCAGCGGCCGCAGCGCTGGTGGAGGGGATCCCGCAGGGGGTCCCCGTGGTCGCCGTGGATCTGCCGAGCGGCGTGGACGCGGACACCGGGGAGGTGGCGGGGCCCGCCGTCACGGCCGATGTGACGGTGACCTTCGGGGCGTACAAGCCCGGACTGCTGATCGATCCCGGGGCCTCGCGGGCGGGCGTGGTGCACCTGGTGGACATCGGGCTCGAACTGTCCGCGCCCGCCGTGGAGGCCCTGCAGCACGCCGATGTGGCGGGGCTGCTGCCCGTGCCGACGGCGTCGAGCGACAAGTACCGGCGGGGCGTGGTCGGGATCGTCGCCGGTTCCCTCCAGTACCCGGGCGCGGCCGTGCTGGCCGTGGCGGGGGCGCTGCGGGGCGGCGCGGGCGCGGTGCGGTACGTCGGACCGGCGGCGGAGTCCGTGCTCGCCCGGTACCCCGAGACGCTGATCGGCCGGGGCCGCGTACAGGCGTGGGTGGTCGGGCCGGGACTGGGCGAGGGGCGCGGCGGGGAGGTCGCGGACCTGCTGGCGCAGGACGTGCCGGTCCTGATCGACGCGGACGGGCTGCGGGGGCTGGACGCCGGGGTGCTGCGGGCCCGGACGGCCCCGACCCTCCTCACCCCGCACGCGGGGGAGGCGGCGGCGCTGCTGGCGGTCTCGCGGGAGTCGGTGGAGGCGGGGCGGCTGGCCGCGGCGCGGGCGCTTTCGCAGCGGTACGGGGCGGCGGTACTGCTGAAGGGCTCGACGACGCTGGTCGCCTCCGCCGGGGTGGCGGCCGTCCGGGTCAACCCGACGGGGACCGCGTGGCTGGCCACCGCGGGGAGCGGGGACGTGCTGTCCGGGCTGGCCGGGTCCCTGCTGGCGGGCGGGCTGTCCGGGGCTGACGCCGGGTCGGTGGCGGCGTACCTCCACGGTCTGGCGGCCAGGCTCACCGGCGGGCCGCTGCTGGCCCAGGACGTGGCCGCAGCCCTGCCGACCGCCTGGCGCGACGTCCGCCGGCCGTGACGGGCCCGGGCGCCGCGCCCCTGCCGGGGATCCGCCCCGGACCCCGCGCCGCAAGCGGCAGCGGTGTGCACGTGGCGCCCCGAGCAGGGGGCGGCAGGGGTTCTGAGAGACTGTGGGGGATGAACGAGACACCGACGCGCGTGTACGCCGAGATCGACCTCGATGCCGTACGGGCGAACGTGCGCGCGCTGCGCGAACGGGCACCCCGGGCCGAGCTGATGGCCGTCGTCAAGGCGAACGCCTACGGGCACGGGGCCCTGGCCTGTGCCAAGGCTGCCCAGGAGGCCGGCGCCACCTGGCTCGGTACCGCCACGCCCGACGAGGCGCTCGCGCTGCGCGCCGCCGGGATCGAAGGCCGGATCATGTGCTGGCTGTGGACCCCCGGCGGCCCCTGGCAGGCGGCCGTCGAGGCCGATCTCGACGTCTCCGTCAGCGGGATGTGGGCCCTGGACGAGGTACGTGAAGCCGCCAGGGCGGCCGGCCGGCCCGCCAGGATCCAGCTCAAGGCCGACACCGGACTCGGCCGCAACGGCTGCCAGCCCGCCGACTGGGCGGAGCTCGTCGGGGCGGCCGTCGCCGCCCAGGCGGAAGGCGCCGTCCAGGTCACCGGCGTCTGGTCGCACTTCGCCTGCGCCGACGAGCCCGGACACCCGTCCATCCAGCTCCAGCTCGCCGCCTTCCGCGACATGCTCGCGTACGCCGAGAAGGAGGGCGTCGAGCCCGAGGTCCGGCACATCGCCAACTCGCCCGCCACCCTCACCGTGCCCGAGTCGCACTTCGACCTCGTGCGCTGCGGGCTGGCCGTCTACGGGGTCTCGCCCGCGCCCGAGCTCGGCACCCCGGCCCAGCTGGGCCTGCGGCCCGCCATGGCCCTCAAGGCCTCCGTCGCGCTGGTCAAGAACGTCCCGGCCGGGCACGGCGTGAGCTACGGGCACCACTACGTCACCGACGCCGAGACCGCCCTCGCGCTGATCCCGGCGGGCTACGCCGACGGCATCCCGCGGGCCGCCTCCGGGCGCGGCCCGGTCCTCGTCGGCGGGAAGATCCGCCGTGTCGCCGGGCGGGTGGCCATGGACCAGTTCGTCGTCGACCTCGACGGCGACCGGGCGGCGGTGGGTGACGAAGCCGTCATCTTCGGGGACGCGGAGCGCGGCGAGCCCACCGCCGAGGACTGGGCTCAAGCGTCAGACACGATCGCGTATGAGATCGTCACCCGTATCGGAGGGCGCGTGCCCCGGGTGTACCTGGGCGCCTGAGACGGAGTGAGGGCGGCGGCGTGAGCGAGAACTGGCGCAAGGCCGGCTGGGCCGGCGCCGCCATCGGCGTGATAGCCGCGGGCGCGGCTGCCGGTGTCGCGGTCGAACGGATCACCGTCGGGCGGGGCATGCGCATGAAGGCGCGCCTCGCCCTCGACGCGGCGGGCGATTACGGGTCCCTGCGCGGGACGCAGGGGACCTGTCAGGCCGAGGACGCCACCGAGCTCTACTACGAGGTCGACGAGCTCCCCGAGGAGGGCAAGCGGCCCCGGTCGCGACTGCGCCGCAAGCCCGCCCAGCCGGCCACCGTCGTCTTCTGCCACGGCTACTGCCTCGGCCAGGACTCCTGGCACTTCCAGCGCGCCGCCCTGCGCGGCGTGGCCCGCTCGGTCTACTGGGACCAGCGCAGCCACGGCCGCAGCGCCCGCGGACTGGCCCAGGCGGACGGCGATCCGGTGACCATCGAGCAGCTCGGCCGCGACCTGAAGGCCGTCATCGACGCCGCCGCGCCCGAGGGCCCGCTGATCCTCGTGGGTCACTCGATGGGCGGAATGACCATCATGGGATTCGCGGAGCAGTTCCCCGACCTCGTACGCGACCGCGTCGTCGGTGTCGCCTTCGTCGGCACCTCCAGCGGCCGCCTCGACGAGGTGACGTACGGGCTGCCCTCCGTCGGTCTCGGTGCCGTACGCCGCATCCTGCCGGGCGTGCTCAAGGCGCTGGGCTCACAGGTGGAGCTGGTGGAGAAGGGCCGCAGGGCCACCGCCGACCTGTTCGCCGGCATGATCAAGATGTACTCGTTCGGCTCCCGGGACGTGGACCCGGCCGTCGCGCGCTTCGCCGAGAGGCTCATCGAGGCCACCCCGATCGACGTGGTCGCCGAGTTCTACCCGGCCTTCCAGACCCACGACAAGACCTCCGCGCTCCAGCGGTTCGCGGACATACCCGTCACCGTCATCGCCGGGGACAAGGACATGATCACTCCGCCCGGGCACAGCGTGGCCATCAAGGAGGTGCTGCCGGGCTCCGAACTGGTGGTCCTGGAGTCCGCCGGGCACCTGATGATGCTGGAGCACCCGGAGACGGTGACGCGGCTGCTGACCGAGCTGCTGGCGCGCACCGGGGCGGTCCCGGCCGCCGCACCGACTAACGTTGGCGGGCATGGAAGAAGTACCGCTGGAAGCACAGCGCAGCCAGGCACCGGGACGACCTGAGGCAGGCGCCGACGCGGGCGCCGGGGCCGAGGCCCGGATCACCGTCGACTCCCCGGACGCGATGCGCGATCTGGGCCGCAGGCTCGCCGGCCTGCTGCGCCCGGGCGATCTCGTCCTGCTGACCGGAGAGCTGGGCGCGGGCAAGACCACGCTGACCCGCGGGCTCGGTGAGGGCCTGGGCGTGCGCGGGGCCGTGACCTCGCCGACCTTCGTGATCGCCCGCGTACACCCTCCGCTGGGCGGCGGGCCGGCGCTGGTGCACGTGGACGCGTACCGGCTTGGCGGCGGGCTGGACGAGATGGAGGACCTGGACCTCGACGTCTCGCTGCCCGAGTCCGTCGTCGTCGTGGAGTGGGGCGACGGCAAGGTGGAAGAGCTCTCCGACGACCGGCTGCACGTGGTGATCGCGCGGGCGGTCGGCCACGAGGAGGTCCTGGACGACGTACGGCAGGTCTCGGTCCGCGGGGTCGGGGCGCGCTGGGCGGGCGGGGCCGGGCTGGACGCCCTGGCGGGCGTCCTCTCGGAGTAAACGTACCGACAACTCGTCGGCAAGATATTGCGCCCATGGCGGCGCCCGTGATGACATGGTACCGAGAGTTTCTTAGGTATGCCTAAGTTCGGCGTGCCGGGGCCCAGGAGGCAGCCATGTCGGCACCATCAGGAGCGCACCGCGAACCCCGCCCGTCCGCCGTGTCGATGCGGGCGCTGCTCGCCGCCGGCATGGCCGCCACCGCCGTCTCGACGCCGCCCGCGCCCGAACACGTACCGCAGGACGGGCCGGAGGGCGGCGTACGGGAACAGGCCGCTCCGGAGTCCGAAGCGGCCTGAGTGCGTGCGGGCCTGAGCTCTTACGGGTGAAGCCGGCCCGTCAGGGAACGACGACGACCTTCGAGTTGATCGTCGCGAAGGCCCACATCGCGTCGCCGTCGGCCTTCGCCATGCGGATGCCGCCGGTCTTCTTGTTCGGGTCGGGCTCCGGAGTGGCGCCGTCCGCGCGGGCGCTGAAGCCGATCGCCACGCCCTCCGTGCTGGCGAACCGTACGACGTGCTCGATCGGCACGCCGTCCGAGCCGGTGACCGAGCCCGAGCGCGAGCCGACCACGTAGCTGCCCGCCTTCGGGTGCACCGTGCTCGGCATCACCGTGAACGACTTCGGCTCCTGAGCGGCGTCGCCCACCAGCCACACCCGCTTCTGGGCCACCGAGTACACGACGCGCACCCCGGTACCGGATCCCTCCGGCACGGGCACCGGCTTCTTCGGGTCCTGCTTGACGGCGGACGGGCTCGGGGCGGGAGCCGGCTCCTGCTGCGCCGCCTTCGGAGGGTGCGCGGGCGCCGTCGCGGATGCCTGGTAGCCGAGGAAGCCGACGGCGGCGATTGCCGTGGCGGTGAGCCCGGCCACGATTCCCGAGCTGCTGCGTGCCACCTTGCTCCACCTCTCCGTGCTGCCTGGAATACCTGATCGAAAGGTAGCAGCAGGCCCGCTCCGCAACCGCCCGCGAACCCTTGGGGTTCCGGAGTCGTAGGCTGTTCGCGTGCTCTTGCTCGCTGTAGATACCGCCACGCCCGCCGTCACCGTCGCCCTGCACGACGGCGAGTCCGTCCTCGCCGAGTCCAGTCAGGTCGACGCCCGCCGCCACGGGGAGCTGTTGCTGCCCTGTGTCGACAAGGTGCTCGCCGAGGCCGGGCTGAAGCTCGAAGCCGTCACCGGCATCGTCGTCGGCGTCGGCCCCGGCCCCTACACGGGTCTGCGCGTCGGCCTCGTCACGGCCGCGACCTTCGCCTCCGTGCTGGGCGTGCCCGTGCACGGCCTGTGCACCCTCGACGGCCTCGCCTACGCCGCGGGGGCCGCCGGGATCGAGGGTCCCTTCACCGTCGCCACCGACGCACGGCGCAAGGAGGTCTACTGGGCGCGCTACGAGGACCCGCGCACGCGGGTCGGCGAGCCCGCCGTGGACCGCCCGGCCGACATCGCCGAGCAGGTCGCCGGCCTCCCGGCGGTGGGCCAGGGCGCGCTGCTGTACCCGGACGTCTTCACCGACGCGCGGGCCCCCGAGCACCAGAGCGCCGCCGCCCTCGCGTCCCTGGCCGTGGAACGGCTCGCGGCCGGGGCGCCCTTCGAGAATGCCGAGGGTCTGCCTCCGACGCCGCTCTACCTGCGCCGGCCCGACGCGCAGGTGCCCAAGAACTACAAGGTGGTCACCCCGCAGTGACGGCAGCACTGCGCGAGATGCGCTGGTGGGACATCGAGCCCGTGCTGGAACTGGAGCACGAGCTGTTCCCCGAGGACGCCTGGTCCGCGGGCATGTTCTGGTCCGAGCTCGCCCACGCCCGCGGCCCGCGCGCCACCCGCCGCTACGTGGTCGCCGAAGACCCCCGCACCGGCCGTCTCGTCGGCTACGCCGGGCTCGCCACCGCCGGCGACCTGGCCGACGTACAGACCATCGCGGCCGCCCGCGACCAGTGGGGGACCGGGCTCGGCGCCCGGCTCCTGACCGACCTGCTGCGGGCCGCCACCGCCTTCGAGTGCGTCGAGGTGCTGCTGGAGGTACGGGTGGACAACACCCGCGCCCAGAAGCTCTACGAGCGCTTCGGCTTCGAGCCCATCGGCTTCCGGCGCGGCTACTACCAGCCCGGCAACGCCGACGCGCTCGTCATGCGACTGACCGACCCCGCACAAGCACGAACTGAGAGCAGTGAGAGCAATGGCTGACGAACCTCTCGTCCTCGGCATCGAGACCTCCTGCGACGAGACCGGCGTCGGCATCGTCCGCGGCACCACCCTCCTCGCGGACGCGATCGCGTCGAGCGTCGACGAGCACGCGCGCTTCGGCGGGGTCGTGCCCGAGGTGGCCTCGCGCGCCCACCTGGAGGCGATGGTCCCCACCATCGAGCGCGCGCTGAAGGAGGCCGGGGTCAGCGCCCGCGACCTCGACGGCATCGCGGTCACGGCGGGTCCGGGCCTCGCGGGGGCACTGCTGGTGGGCGTGTCGGCTGCCAAGTCGTACGCGTACGCCCTCGGCAAGCCGCTCTACGGCGTCAACCACCTCGCCTCGCACATCTGCGTGGACCAGCTGGAGCACGGCCCGCTGCCGGAGCCGACCATGGCGCTGCTGGTGTCCGGCGGGCACTCCTCGCTGCTGCTGGCCCCGGACATCACCTCCGACGTGCGGCCGCTCGGCTCGACCATCGACGACGCCGCAGGCGAGGCCTTCGACAAGATCGCCCGCGTGCTCCAGCTGGGTTTCCCCGGCGGCCCGGTGATCGACCGGCTGGCGCGCGAGGGCGACCCGAAGGCGGTCCACTTCCCGCGCGGGCTGACGGGGCCGCGCGACGCCCCGTACGACTTCTCCTTCTCCGGCCTGAAGACGTCCGTGGCCCGCTGGATCGAGGCGAAGCGGAACGCGGGGGAGGAGGTGCCGGTGCGCGATGTGGCCGCGTCCTTCCAGGAGGCCGTGGTGGACGTGCTGACGCGCAAGGCGATCCGGGCGTGCAAGGACGAGGGCGTCGACCACTTGATGATCGGCGGCGGTGTGGCCGCCAATTCCCGGCTGCGCTCGCTGGC
Source organism: Streptomyces sp. NBC_00190 (assembly GCF_036203305.1). GTDB lineage: Bacteria > Actinomycetota > Actinomycetes > Streptomycetales > Streptomycetaceae > Streptomyces. Next base: position 4,779,506 of record NZ_CP108131.1, read on the forward strand.
GCAGGAGCGGTGTGACGACGCGGGCATCATCCTGCGGGTGCCGCGGCCGAAGCTGTGCACCGACAACGGCGCGATGGTGGCGGCGCTGGGCGCGGAGATGGTCAAGCGGAACCGGCCCGCCTCGGACTGGGACCTGTCGGCGGACTCCTCGCTGCCGGTGACGGACCCGCACGTGCCGGGCGTCCAGGGGCACGGCCACGGACCCGGCCACGGGCAGGCCCACGACCACGACCACGTGCACGAGTTGAGCAAGGACAACCTGTACTCATGAGCACCGTCGCGCTGATGTGGGAGGCCCGGGCCGCCGACGGCCGGGGCAGCGAACTGCTGGAGTGGGCCCGTTCGCAGGTCCTCGCGCGGGAGCCGGTGCGCCGCGAGGTGTTCCGCGCCCCGCAGGACCGGGTCCTTGTCGTCACCTGGTGGGAGGCGGCCGAGGGAGTGGCGGCGGATCTGCCGCAACTCCCGGAGCCCGCCGCCGACTTGATCACGCGGGCGGTGCACCGCTGGCGGTTCGAGTCGGTGGAGGTCACCGGCGGCTGACCGGCGTCGTCCGGCCCCGGGCCGGGCCGCCGTGCCGCTATGGTCATGCGCATGCCTCGCCGTGACCTGCCGCCTCCGCCGCCCCCCGTGCACATGCGCGCCTGGCTGGACGAAAGCGCCGTACGGGCCGACCGCGCGCGCATCCTGCGGGAGTTGGGCCGCCGGAGCCTGGGGATGGGGCGGCTGCTGCTGCTCTGGGCCGTCTCGGCCGTCTTCGCCCTCGGCTGGACCTTCGTCGCCATGGGTCTGATGGCCTTCGAGGAGGGCGACGTGGTCTCCTACGGCCTCGGCGTCCTCTTCGCGGTGCTCGGCGTCGGTGTGCTGGTACCGGCCGGGTTCTGGTTCGCCTGGGGCGCCCGGCGGGACCGGCAGGTGCGCAGGCTGCTGTGCGCGTGGGCGGAGGCGGACCGCGATCCGGCCGCCGACGCGCGGGTGCGCGCGCCCGGCCGGAGCCTGACCTGGCTGCTCGCCTCCTTCGGGCTGGCCGGGGCGGGACTGTTCCTGACCTTCGGGGTCGCGCTGTCGGTCCCGCCGACCGAGGGGCGGTTCGGCGAGATCGCGTACTACATGGGCCTCGGGATGATCCTGTGGATCACGGGACTGCTGGGCCTGGGCAAGGCGGGCGCGCACTACCGCTGGGCGGTACGCGCCTTCCGCGCGCCTACGCCGTAGGAGCCGCCTTCGCGGGCGAGCCGATCAGCATCGACGGGGCCCCCGCCACCCGGGTCAGGAAGACCGTCGCCGAGTTCGGCCCCTGCGGCTTGACCCTCTTGCGCAGCTCCTCGGGCTCGATCGCGGAGCCGCGCTTCTTCACGGTCAGGATGCCGACCCCGCGCTCGCGCAGCAGGGCCTTCAGCTTCTTCAGGCCGAAGGGCAGCACGTCGGTGATCTCGTACGCCGTCGCGTACGGCGTCGCGCGCAGCTCGTCGGCGGTGATGTAGGCGATGGTCGGGTCGATCAGCCGGCCGTCCAGCTGCTCGGCGACCTCGGCGACCAGGTGCGCGCGGATGACGGCGCCGTCGGGCTCGTAGAGCCAGCGGCCGACCGGCCCCGCCTCCGGGTCGGGCAGCGGATCGACGGTGTGCAGGGCGCGCGGCCCGGGCAGCAGGGTGGCGCGTACGGTGCCGGGCGCGGTGCCGAACCAGAGCACGGCCTCCTTGACGTCGCCCTGGTCGGAGATCCACTCGGCCTCCGCCTCGGCCGGGACCGCCTCGTGCGGGATCCCGGGGGCGATCTTGATGGCGGCGTACTTCGCCGCACGGGCCGTCTCCACGGCCCACGACAGCGGCGGCGAGTAGGACTCCGGGTCGAAGATCCGGCCGCGCCCCCCGCGCCGGGCCGGGTCGATGAAGACGGCGTCGTACGAGGACACGTCCACGTCCGTCACGTCCGCCTCCCTGACCTCGATCAGGTCCGCCAGCCCCAGCGCTTCGGCGTTGGCCCGCGCGACGGCGACGGTCAGCGGGTCGTGGTCGACGGCGAGCACCCGGATGCCGAGCCGCGCGAGGGCGAGGGCGTCCCCGCCGATGCCGCAGCACAGGTCGGCGAGACTGCGGACGCCGAGGTCCGCGAGCCGCTCGGCGCGGTACGCGGCCACCGACGCGCGGGTGGCCATCTCGCCGCCGCCGGGGGTGAAGTACATCCGGAAGGCGTCCTCGGCGCCGAACTTCGCCACCGCCCGCTGCCGCAGCCGGGCCTGCCCGAGCGCGGCGGAGACCAGCCCGGCGGGGTGCTCGCGGCGCAGCCGGGTGGCGACGGCCAGCTCCTGGGCGGGGTCGTAGTCGCGGAGCGAGTCGAGGAGGGCGTGCCCCTCGGGAGTGAGGAGGGCGGCGAAGTCTTCGGGGGTCACGTGTCCATTGTCGGCGACGGGGCCGGCCGGTGTGGGCCAGTCGATGGAAGGTCGGATTCCGCTCGCGGTGCCTTCCGGGGAGCCCGCGTGTCGGGTGCCAGGATGCGCAGCTATGCAGCTAGTCCGACAAAAGGAAGATAAGACGCAACACGGTCACCGGTACGCGGCGGGTCCGCGCGGCCGGTTCGGGGTGGCCGTGGCCGCCCTGCTGGTAGCCGCCCTCGGCACGGCGTGCGGCTCCGGGCAGTCCGGCGCACCGGACAAGGCCGAGAAGACGAAGACCGCCAAGGGCGCGGAGGCGGGTGCGGCCGGCGCGCTCGGCGCGGCCGAGAAGGCCAAGGCGGCCCAGCAGGCGCGCATCGCCGCGGCGAAGAAGTGGGGGCTGGCCAAGACACCGCTGACGGCCCCGCCGGCGCCCAGGACGAAGCCGGAGATCACCACCCGCGACGGCTTCGAGGTGGAGGACCAGGAGGAGTACCCGCACGTCTTCACCACCGTCCCCACGGAGGACAAGGTCGTCTTCCTGACGATCGACGACGGCGCGGAGAAGGATCCCGAGTTCCTGAAGATGATGCAGGAGCTGAAGATCCCGTACACGGCCTTCCTCAGCGACTACATCGTTCGGGACAACTACCCGTACTTCAAGCAGATGCAGGCGGCCGGCGTCACCCTGAACAACCACACGCTCAACCACCGCTACATGCCCGGCCTGTCGTACGAGAAGCAGCGCGAGGAGATCTGCGGCCAGCAGGACACGATCCAGAAGGAGTTCGGCAAGCGGCCGACCCTCTTCCGGCCGCCGTACGGCAACTACAACCAGGACACGCTGCGCGCGGCGAAGTCCTGCGGCATCAAGGCGGTCCCGCTGTGGAACGCCGAGGCCTTCCCGAACCGGATGGACTACCGGGAGTGGGACCGCGATCTGCACCCCGGTGACATCATCCTCACGCATTTCCGGGGCAAGGAGGACTGGAAGGGCACGATGCCTGACATGATCCGTCATGTCATGAAGACCGTCACGGCCAAGGGGTACGCCGTGGCTCGCCTGGAGGACTATCTGTGAAGCACGCGCGCCGGTTGGTAGCCGGAACGCTGGTGGCCGGCGCGCTCGCGCTGTCCCTGACGGGGTGCGGGGACAGCGCGGACACCACCGAACGGCTGGGGCCGAAGGCGAAGGAGACACCGGGTGCGCCCGGCGCGTCCGCGTCGCAGCCCGCGCCGTCGCCGACGGGCGGGGCGGGCGCGGCCTCGGACGAGGCGTACCGGAAGTGGGGCCTGAAGGGCCCCCTCGAATACGCCCCGAAGCCGGCCCGGAAGCCCGAGATACCGAAGGCGGCCCCGGGCAAGGTCCCGGTGGTCGACCGAATACCCGTCCCGGCCGGGGAGAAGGTCGTCTTCCTGACCTTCGACGACGGCGCGGAGAAGGACCCCGAGTTCCTGAAGATGGCGGCCGATCTGAAGCTGCCGATCAGCATGTTCCTGACGGACAGTGTGGCCTCGCCGGACTACGGGCACTTCGAGAAGCTCCGTGACAACGGCTCGGCGAGCACGATAAACAACCACACGCTGACGCACCCGAACCTGCGGACCCTGTCCTACGCGGCGCAGAAGCACGAGATATGCGGCCAGCAGGAACGCCTGGAGAAGCGCTTCGGCCACCGCCCGCCGCTCTTCCGCCCGCCGTTCGGGAACTACAACGACGACACCCTCCGGGCCGCCTCGGAGTGCGGAGTCTCGTCCCTGGTCCTGTGGCGGGTCTCGATGCAGATCAACAACTTCCAGTACGCCGAGGGCTCCGCCCTCAAACCCGGTGACATCATCCTGGCCCACTTCCGCGGCCCGTCCGAGCTCAAGGGCACGACGGAGACCCAGATGACGACGCGGATGCTCCAGCGGATCCAGGAACAGGGGTACCGGATAGGGCGCCTGGAGGACTACCTGTAGGCGGCGGCCCTGGCGGAGCCGGCGGACCTGCGGACGCGGGGACTCCCGGCGTCATCCCGCCCTCGACACCACCGGGGTGATCGTCGTCTCCGCCGGGCCACGGGCGTCCGCCTCGCGTTGGCGTTCCGCGCTGTCGCTGATGCGCAGCAGCAGGGCGATCATGATCCAGTTGGCCAGGAGGGACGAGCCGCCCTTGGCCAGGAACGGCAGCGCCTTGCCCGTCAGCGGGATCAGGCCCGTCACACCGCCCGCGACCACGAAGACCTGCAGGGCCAGCGCCGAGGCGAGGCCGACCGCCAGCAGTTTGCCGAAGGGGTCGCGGGCGCCGAGCGCCATCCGCAGCCCCCGCTGCACGAGGAGGGCGTACAGGATCAGGACGGCCATCACCCCAGCCAGCCCGAGTTCCTCGCCGACCGTGGTGAGGATGAAGTCGCTGCGGCCGGCGAACTTGATCAGTTCCGGGTGGCCCATGCCGAGGCCGGTGCCCGAGATGCCGCCGGTGCCGAAGCTGAACAGCGCCTGGGCCGACTGGTCGGAGGTGACCCCCGGGGGAGGGCTCGGCGAGTAGACCGACAGCGGCTCCAGCCAGGCCGCCACGCGCGCCTTGACGTGCGGTTCCGTCGAACCCACCACGAAGGCGCCCAGCGACGCCATGAGCACGCCGCACACGATCCAGCTGGTGCGCTCGGTGGCGACGTAGAGCATCACCACGAACACCCCGAAGAAGATCAGCGAGGTGCCGAGGTCGCGTTCGAAGACCAGCACCAGCATCGAGACGATCCACACCGTCACGATGGGGCCGAGCTGGCGCATCGGCGGCAGCCGCATGCCCAGGAACCTGCGGCCCGTCAGCGCCAGGGAGTCGCGGTGGATGACCAGGTATCCCGCGAAGAAGATGGCGATCATGATCTTCACGAACTCGCCCGGCTGCAGCGAGAAGCCGAAGAGGATGATCCAGCGCTTCGCGCCGTAGGTGTCCGCGCCGAAGAACGCCGGAGCGATCAGCAGCACCAGTGCGACGGCCATCGTGATGTAGATGAACCGCTGCAGCAGCCGGTGGTCGCGCAGCAGCGCCAGCACCAGGATGCAGGCGGCGACGCCGACCACGGTCCACATCAGCTGCCCGGGCGCGTTGGCGTCCGAGCCGTACCGCTCGATGTACCCCTGGTCGAGCCGGTGCAGCAGCACCAGTCCCAGCCCGGTCAGCAGCATGGCCAGCGGGAAGATCAGCGGATCCGCGTAGGCGCCGAAGCGGCGCACGCCCAGGTGACCCACCAGCGACAGCAGCGTCATGCTGATCGTGAAGCCGGTGAGGTTGGGCGGCAGCTCGCCGTTCATCGCGAAGCCCGCGGCGGCGTGGCCGAAGACGGCGATCGCGACGACGAAGACCAGGAGCAGCGCCTCGGTGCGGCGGCGTGCGCCCGCCGTCGTCAGGGGCCTCAGTCCACGCACGGGATGCCGCCACCGTCCGCGGGGGCGGGGGAGGACGGCGGTGAGGACGGCGGCGGGGCCGCGTCCGGTGAGGAGGAAGCGGCGCCCGGCGAGCTCGGGCTCGCAGTGGCCTTGGGCCCGATCTGCTCGGCAATGAGGCGCTTTATCTTCATATCATCTACGACGTTTATGTCCTCCCCGTGGTTCCTTCCGAAGCGTTCGGGGCGCGCGGGCGGGAGGACGGCCGAGCGGGAGTCCGCCCCGGGTCCGGCGCGCACCCCGCACAGGCCCGGGGCCTCCTTCGGGTCCCCGCTGGTCGCCACCGTCCGCCCGCCCGGAGGGTGGTGCGAGGTCGGGGGCGCGGGCGCGGCGGGCCAGGGCCCGGATGCGGGCGGCCAGGACCACGAAGGAGAACGGCTTGGTGAGGTAGTCGTCGGCGCCGGAGTCCAGGCCCTCGGCCTCGTCGTACTCACCGTCCCTGGCGGTGAGCATCAGCACCGGGGTGGTGTCGCTGTGGGCGCGCATGCGGGTGCAGATCTGACAGCCGCTCACGCCCGGCAGCATCACATCGAGGAGGACGACGTCATACGGGCCCCGGCCAGGGCGAGGTCCAGGCCGCGGTGGCCGTCGTGCGTGACCTCGACCGCGTGCCCGTCGGCGGACAGGCCGCGCCGCAGGGACTCGGCGAGGCCCTCTTCGTCTTCGACCACGAGGATGTGCACGCCCCCAAGCGTCACATACCAGACACAATGCCCCGGTGCGGGTGGTGATCCACAGGCGCTCCCGCCCGGGTTTCCGGGGCTCGGAGGCCTGATCCGCGCAACGCCCGGCGGCGAGAATTGGCACTCCGCTTGACCGAGTGCTAATCGCCGGAATAGTCTCGCACCTGGCACTCGCCCCTGGTGAGTGCCAACACAGCGACAGGCAGGTCCGGCACCCGCGACGACGGATCGACCTGGTCGCCACCTCAGACAGTTAACCCCGGATCTCCGAAGGGGGAGGTCGGATCGTGACGACCGCCAGCTCCAAGGTTGCCATCAAGCCGCTTGAGGACCGCATCGTGGTCCAGCCGCTCGACGCCGAGCAGACCACGGCCTCCGGCCTGGTCATCCCGGACACCGCGAAGGAGAAGCCCCAGGAGGGCGTCGTCCTCGCGGTCGGCCCGGGCCGGTTCGAGGACGGCCAGCGTCTCCCGCTGGACGTCAGCGTCGGCGACATCGTGCTGTACAGCAAGTACGGCGGCACCGAAGTGAAGTACAGCGGCGAGGAGTACCTCGTCCTCTCGGCTCGCGACGTGCTCGCGATCGTCGAGAAGTAATTCGCTTCCAGTTTTGATTTGAGCTGCGCCCCTGGTCACCCTGCTGATGCCGGGCGGCGAGGGGCGTAGTTCGTTCTAGGCGGTGGAGGTCGCGGTGAGCGGCCGAGGATCGCAACGAGAGGACTGAACCGCTCCCATGCCGAAGATCCTGAAGTTCGACGAGGACGCCCGTCGCGCCCTCGAGCGCGGCGTCAACAAGCTTGCCGACACGGTGAAGGTGACGATCGGCCCCAAGGGCCGCAACGTCGTCATCGACAAGAAGTTCGGCGCCCCGACCATCACCAACGACGGCGTCACCATCGCCCGCGAGGTCGAGCTGGACGACCCGTACGAGAACCTGGGCGCGCAGCTCGTGAAGGAGGTGGCGACCAAGACCAACGACATCGCGGGTGACGGCACCACCACCGCCACCGTGCTGGCCCAGGCGCTCGTCCGCGAGGGTCTGCGCAACGTCGCCGCGGGCGCGTCCCCGGCCGCCCTGAAGAAGGGCATCGACGCCGCGGTCAAGGCCGTCTCCGAGGAGCTCCTCGCGACCGCCCGCCCGATCGAGGACAAGTCCGACATCGCCGCCGTGGCCGCGCTCTCCGCGCAGGACCAGCAGGTCGGCGAGCTCATCGCCGAGGCGATGGACAAGGTCGGCAAGGACGGTGTCATCACCGTCGAGGAGTCCAACACCTTCGGCCTGGAGCTGGAGTTCACCGAGGGCATGGCCTTCGACAAGGGCTACCTCTCGCCGTACATGGTCTCCGACCAGGAGCGTATGGAGGCCGTCCTCGACGACCCGTACATCCTGATCAACCAGGGCAAGATCTCCTCGATCCAGGACCTCCTGCCGCTGCTGGAGAAGGTCATCCAGGCCGGCGCCTCCAAGCCGCTGCTGATCATCGCCGAGGACGTCGAGGGCGAGGCGCTCTCCACCCTCGTCGTCAACAAGATCCGCGGCACCTTCAACGCGGTCGCCGTCAAGGCCCCCGGCTTCGGTGACCGTCGCAAGGCGATGCTGCAGGACATGGCCACCCTCACCGGTGCCACCGTCATCGCCGAGGAGGTCGGCCTCAAGCTCGACCAGGCCGGCCTGGACGTACTGGGCACCGCCCGCCGCGTCACGATCTCCAAGGACGACACGACCATCGTCGACGGTGGCGGCAGCCACGAGGAAGTCGTCGGCCGTGTCAACCAGATCAAGGCCGAGATCGAGTCCACGGACTCCGACTGGGACCGCGAGAAGCTGCAGGAGCGCCTGGCGAAGCTCGCCGGCGGCGTCTGCGTCATCAAGGTCGGCGCCGCCACCGAGGTGGAGCTCAAGGAGAAGAAGCACCGCCTCGAGGACGCCATCTCGGCGACCCGCGCCGCGGTCGAGGAGGGCATCGTCTCCGGCGGTGGCTCCGCGCTCGTCCACGCCGTCAAGGTGCTCGAGGGCAACCTCGGCCTGACCGGCGACGAGGCCACCGGTGTCGCGGTCGTGCGCCGCGCCGCCGTCGAGCCGCTGCGCTGGATCGCCGAGAACGCCGGTCTCGAGGGTTACGTCATCACCTCGAAGGTCGCCGAGCTCGACAAGGGCCAGGGCTTCAACGCCGCCTCCGGCGAGTACGGCGACCTGGTCAAGGCCGGCGTCATCGACCCGGTCAAGGTCACCCGCTCCGCGCTGGAGAACGCCGCTTCCATCGCCTCCCTGCTGCTCACGACCGAGACCCTGGTCGTCGAGAAGCCGGCCGAGGAAGAGGCCGACGCGGGCCACGGCCACGGTCACGGCCACAGCCACTGATCACGCCCCGCACACCGGGAAGGCCCCGTTCCGCACCTGCGGAACGGGGCCTTCCCGTGTGTGTGGCGGCTACATGGCGCCCAGTTGGCGCATCATGCCCATGGCGTCGTAGTGCCACCAGCCTTCCTTGATCATTCCGTCCTGACATCGGAAGACCGTCGTGCCGGTCATCGTGCAGGTCTTGCCGGTGGGGGCGATGCCCATGAACTCGCCCTTGTGCGTGCCCGTCCAGGTCCACAGCGTGGTGACGTAGTCGTCCTGCGCCATCTGGGCGTCGCGCGTGAAGGAGAAGTCGAAGCCGCTCCGCCACATCTCCACGTCCTCGCGGATGCCCGCGGGCCCTATCTTGTCCTCGGCGTTGCTGATGTCGTGGTCGCGGTAGTCCGACGCGAAGATCTCCGGGATGACGGACATGTCGCCCTTCATCGCGATCTCGTCGTACATCCGGTTCACCAGCATCGTGTTGAGGTGTTCGTCCCGGACGACGTCCAGGTTGGTGAAGCTGGGCATCCCGTCACAGAGGGCCATCATCTCCTGGAACATCCTGTCCGTCTCCGGAAGATGAGAGTTCTTCATGGCCTCTTCGTACGAGGGGAATTCGACCACGTCCACGTAGTGGTTCTCGTTCTCGCGGTCCCTGCCCACAATGCTGTGGGTGACAGTGCGCTTGCCCTGGCTCTGCGAGACGTACCGGTCGAGCAGCTGATCGAGGTCGTCCTGCCGACTGGTCTTGTAATCGATTATCTGTACGAATGTCATGGCGGTCTCCCGGGCTTGGTGGACAAGTCCAGTTTAGGGAGATTTCACCCGGTTGGCCGGTTTACCGGCGAGTACTGGGTTACTGGGGGCCGTACTTGCGGCCCGTACGCGAGGACACGCCACCCAGCAGCCCGCGCGGCGTCAGCTTCACCACGCCCATCAGCGCCTTGTACCGCGGGTCCGGGATCGACACCGTCTTGCCGCGCGCCAGGTCGTCCAGGGCGGCGGCCACCAGCTTGTCGGCGTCGAGCCACATCCAGCCGGGGATGTTGTCCGTGCCCATGCCGGCGCGCTGGTGGAACTCCGTCCGGACGAAGCCGGGGCACAGCGCCATCAGCCGCACCCCGGAGCCCGCCAGGTCCTTCGCCGCGCCCTGGGTGAACTGGACGACCCACGCCTTGCTCGCCCCGTACGTACCGCGCGGGACGAAGGCGGCCACCGAGGCCACGTTGATCACGCCGCCGCGGCCGCGCGTGCGCATCGACGCGGTGGCCGCCGAGGTCAGCCGCAGGACCGCCTCGATGTGCACCTTCACCATGGTGAGCTCGTCGGCCATGGAGACCTCGAGGTAGCGGCCCTTGTTGCCGAAGCCGGCATTGTTGACGAGCAGGTCCACGGGGTGGGTGCGGTCGCCGAGGCGCTCCTCGACCGCCGCGATGCCCTCCTCGGTGGCCAGATCCGCGGCCAGCACCTCGGCCTCGATGCCGTGCCGGTCGTGCAGCTCGGTGGCCTGCTCGCCCAGCCGCTTGGTGTCGCGCGCCACCAGCACCAGGTTGTGGCCCTGGGCGGCGAGCCGCCGGGCGAAGGCGGCGCCGATGCCCGCCGTGGATCCCGTAATCAACGCAGTCGTCATAGGCGCAACCTAGCCGCCCCGGGTGTCGGTTCTACTTCGCCCCGGCTCCGGTCCCGTACTTCTCCACGTACCGGCGCACGGTCTCGTGACCTTCCGGTTCCATTGCCGCGCCCGCCGCCAGGGTGTGCGGCAGCAGCGCGCGCTCCGTGGTGAAGGCGCGGAACCAGAATTCCACCGTCACCTCGTGGTCCGCGCGGTGGACGACCTCGATGGCGTCGCCGGGGGAGACCGAGCCCTCCTCGATCACCCGCAGGTAGGCGCCCGGCCGCCCCGCCTGGGTGAACCGCCTGACCCAGCCGCTCTCGCCGAGGGCCCCCTGGAAGGTCCGGCACGGGATGCGGGCCGAGGCGACTTCGAGGAGGAGGTCCGCGCCGACCCGCCAGCGGTCGCCGAGGCGCGCGGAGTTCAGGTCGATGCCGGAGGTGGTGAAGTTCTCGCCGAAGGTCCCGCCAGGCAGCTCGCGGCCCAGCTCGGCCTCCCAGTGGTCCAGGTCCTCGCGCGCGTACGCGTAGACGGCCTGGTGGTCGCCTCCGTGGTGGCGGCGGTCGCACACGGCGTCGCCCTCCACACCGCTGCCGAGGCCGGTGGCTCTCGGGCCCGGGGCGAAGACGCGGACCGGCCCGGGGACCGGGCGCTTGCCGTGGCCCGTCACCCCGCCCTCCGCGTCGGTGTAGTCGGCGGCTTCGGCACGGCCGAGGTTCACGGAGATCAGATGCATGGGAGCCATGCGCACACGCTAACCGAGCCCGCCCCAAAGGGGCGCGACGTTATTCACGCGACGGTCAAAGAAGGGCTTATGCTCAAAAGGTGATCGAGGCACGTCATCTCCGGGTTCTGCGCGCCGTCGCCGGGACCGGGTCCTTCTCCGCCGCCGCCCGCGAGCTCGGCTGCACCCAGCCCGCCGTCTCCCAGCAGATGAAGGCGCTGGAGCAGTCGGCCGGCACCCCGCTGCTCATCCGCACCGGCCGCGAGATGCGGCTGACCCAGGCCGGCGAGGCCCTGGTCCGGCATGCCGCGGGGATCCTGGCCGGGCTGACCGCCGCCGAGGAGGAGGTCGCGGCCATCTCCGGGCTGCGCGCGGGCCGGGTCCGGCTGGTGTCCTTCCCCAGCGGCAGCTCCACGCTGGTGCCGACCGCGCTCGCCGCGATGCGCGCCGAGCACCCGGGCACCCGGATCTCCCTGGTCGAGGCCGAGCCGCCGCGCTCGGTGGAGATGCTGCGCGAGGGCGACTGCGACCTGGCGCTGGCCTTCCGGTACGGCGGGGACGGTGACGGGCGGGGCTCCACGGCGGAGTGGGAGGACCTCGTGGTGCGCCCGCTGCTGACCGACCGGCTCGTCGGACTGGTCCCCGAGGGGCACCGGCTGGCCGGGTCGGAGCGCGTGGGCATGGCGGACCTGGCCGACGAGCCCTGGATCGCGGGCTGTCCGCGCTGCCGCCGCCATCTGGTGGAGGTGTGCGAGAGCGCGGGCTTCACCCCGCGGATCGACTTCGCGACCGACGACTACCCGGCGGTGGTCGGCCTGGTCGGCGCCGGGCTGGGCGTCGCGGTGCTGCCGGAGCTCGCGGTGGAGTCCGTACGGGCCAAGGGCGTGAGCACGGTGGCCGTGGAGCCGGCCGTCGAGCGCGAGGTCGTGGCGCTGACCCTGCCCGACCTGGCCAGGGTCCCGGCGGTGGCCGCGACCCTGGCCGAGCTGGAGCGGGCCGCCACGCGCTGACCGCACCCGTGGCGTCGGGTACGGCCGGACGGGTGACGCCGCGCGCAGGACTGCGACACGCCCGGCGAGGGCGGCGGCCGGAAGGATTTCGCGGACGCTGCAGCAACGTTCCTTCGGACGTTTGTACTCGGATCAGTGCGGCGGGATCGGTCCGATCGTGCTGGACGCCGGGATCAGTCGATGCCGCGCGCGGCCCATCAGTTCCTCGCGCTCGTCCTCGGTGAGGCCTCCCCACACTCCGTAGGGCTCGCGGACGGCGAGTGCGTGCGCGGCGCATTCCGAACGAACCGGGCATCGCATGCAGACCTCTTTAGCCGAGGCCTCGCGCGCGCTCCTGGCCGCGCCCCGCTCACCTTCCGGGTGGAAGAAGAGGGAGCTGTCGACCCCGCGGCAGGCAGCAAGCAGCTGCCAGTCCCAGAGGTCGGCGTTCGGTCCGGGGAGCCGGGAGAAATCTGCCATTGGTAGTCCTCTTGGTGCCGGTACTGAGGCGGATACGGTCCATGTCTCCACACCTACTGTCCTAGTAGATGTAAATATGACTCACTGGGAATCTAGCCTCAGACATGTGCCAAACGGAAGGAAAGCCGCCAAATAGGGCATAGCTCCAGATGGAGGACGAGTGGCTCGTGGCTCCAGCGCCGTGATCGCTTCCTCACGTAGAGTGCTGAAGGTGTCCGTCCGACCCGTAACTCTTTCGAGTGACCATCGTTGAGAGTGCGAAGGCGGTTGAACCAATAAGTTCTCGGACAGGTGTCCGGGGGCATCGACCGCACAGGTGACGATACGTACCAGCCTGGAGGCTCAAGGTGACGCGCATCAGCAGCTGCGGAGGGCGGTCATGACATCCGTCCTCGTCTGCGACGACTCCCCGCTTGCCCGAGAGGCGCTCCGTCGCGCGGTTGCCACCGTGCCCGGCGTCGAGCGTGTGACGACGGCTGCCAACGGCGAGGAAGTCCTCCGCCGCTGGGGTGCCGACCGCTCCGACCTGATTCTGATGGATGTACGGATGCCCGGGCTCGGCGGTGTGGAGACGGTCCGCCGGCTGCTCTCGGCCGACCCCGGCGCCCGCATCATCATGCTGACGGTCGCCGAGGACCTGGACGGCGTGGCCCTCGCGGTCGCCGCCGGCGCCCGCGGATACCTGCACAAGGACGCCTCGCGCGCCGAACTGCGGGCCACGGTCACCCAGGCCCTCGCCGACCCGACCTGGCGACTGGCCCCGCGCCGGCTCCGCTCGGCCGAGATGGGCGCGGCGCCCACCCTCACCGCTCGCGAGATCCAAGTGCTGGAGGGCATGAGCCACGGCCGGTCCAACGCGGAGATCGGGCGCGAGCTCTTCCTCTCCGAGGACACGGTCAAGACGCACGCCCGCAGGCTGTTCAAGAAGCTCGGCGCCTCGGACCGGGCGCACGCCGTGGCGCTCGGCTTCCGCTGGGGCCTGGTCCGCTGACCCGCGGGTCACGGTCCGGTCCGTGTCCCGCCGTACCCGGTGCGCACTCGGGGATTGGCGGGGCACAATCCGGGGGACGTGTCGCTTCGTGCGCGATGCCGCATCCTTGAGGGTGTGCCGCATTCTTGGAGATGTGGAGTCCTCGTCCTTGGGGACCATTCGGCCGAGCGGGAGGGGAGGGCGCAATCATGAGTTCCGGCGCACCCGCTCATAACGCTTCGATGCACGAAACCGGCCGTGGTGCCACGGAAGCTCCGGCGTCAAGGCACCATGGATTGATGCGCGACGACGAGGCCCTGGGGTCACCCGCGGCCACCGGCCCCACTGGCGCCGCCAAAAGCGGTAGTGCCGGGGGTGTCAGCGCGCTCGTACGCCGAGCGGTGGAGGGCGACGAGCAGGCCACGCACGACCTGCTCGCGTTCGTTCACCCCCTCGCTATCCGCTATTGCCGCACCCGGCTCTCGCGGCTCCCGGGTGACGCTCGCCACTTCGTGGAGGACCTGGCGCAGGAAGTCTGCGTCGCCGTCCTGATGGCCCTGCCGCGCTACCGGGACACCGGGCGGCCCTTCGAGGCCTTCGTCTTCGCCATCGCCGCGCACAAGGTCGCCGACCTGCAGCGGGCCGCCATGCGGCACCCGGGCAGCACGGCCGTTCCCTCGGACGAGATGCCGGAGCGGCCCGACGACTCGCTGGGTCCCGAGGAGCGGGCGCTGCTCAGCAGTGACGCGGCCTGGGCCAAGAAGCTGCTGGCCAACCTTCCGGAGAACCAGCGGGAGCTCCTCGTACTGCGGGTGGCCGTCGGGCTGACCGCCGAGGAGACCGGGCAGATGCTCGGCATGTCCCCCGGGGCGGTGCGCGTCGCCCAGCACCGCGCGCTCAGCCGGCTCCGCGCGCTCGCCGAGCAGTAGGAATCCCGGCGAGGATCTCCGTAGGAAACTACAAATCTTCTGCTTGACCTTGGTCGTGGAATGAGACGCGTCGGGATCCCGTTAGCATGGACATCCGCGCTGAGCAAGACCATTTGGGAAGGTGTCATGACCGCCGACGGAGTGCCCGACAAATTCGCCACGCTCGGACTGACCTACGACGACGTGCTGCTGCTGCCGGGCGCGTCGGACATGTCGCCTGACGCGATCGACACCTCTTCCCTGATCTCCCGGAACGTACGCGTGAACGTTCCGCTGCTGTCCGCGGCGATGGACAAGGTCACCGAGGCCCGCATGGCCATCGCGATGGCCCGCCAGGGCGGCGTGGGCGTACTGCACCGCAACCTGTCGATCGCCGACCAGGCCAACCAGGTCGACCTCGTCAAGCGCTCCGAGTCCGGCATGGTCAGCGACCCGATCACGGTGCACCCGGACGCGACGCTGCGCGAGGCCGACGAGCTGTGCGCCAAGTTCCGCATCTCCGGTGTCCCGGTCACGGACCCGGCGGGCAAGCTGCTCGGCATCGTCACCAACCGCGACATGGCCTTCGAGTCGGACCGCAGCCGTCAGGTGCGCGAGGTCATGACCCCGATGCCGCTGGTCACGGGCAAGGTGGGCATCTCCGGCGTGGACGCCATGGAGCTGCTGCGCCGCCACAAGATCGAGAAGCTTCCGCTGGTCGACGACGCGGGCATCCTCAAGGGCCTCATCACGGTCAAGGACTTCGTCAAGGCCGAGAAGTACCCGAACGCCGCCAAGGACAAGGAAGGCCGGCTGCTCGTCGGCGCGGCCGTCGGCGTCGCCGGTGACGCGTACGACCGCGCCCAGGCCCTGATCGAGGCGGGCGCCGACTTCATCGTCGTCGACACCGCCCACGGCCACTCCCGCCTGGTCGGCGACATGGTCGCCAAGATCAAGTCGAACTCCGCCGTGGACGTCATCGGCGGCAACGTCGCCACCCGCGACGGTGCCCAGGCGCTGATCGACGCCGGCTGCGACGGCATCAAGGTCGGCGTCGGCCCCGGCTCCATCTGCACCACCCGCGTGGTCGCCGGCATCGGCGTCCCGCAGGTCACCGCCATCTACGAGGCCTCGCTGGCCGCCAAGGCCGCGGGCGTCCCGGTCATCGGCGACGGCGGCCTGCAGTACTCCGGCGACATCGCCAAGGCCCTGGTCGCGGGCGCCGACACGGTGATGCTCGGCTCGCTGCTCGCGGGCTGCGAGGAGTCCCCCGGCGAGCTGCTCTTCATCAACGGCAAGCAGTTCAAGTCGTACCGCGGCATGGGCTCGCTCGGCGCGATGCAGTCCCGTGGCGACCAGCGCTCCTTCTCCAAGGACCGCTACTTCCAGGAGGGCGTGGGCGGCGACGACAAGCTCATCCCCGAGGGCATCGAGGGCCAGGTTCCCTACCGCGGTCCGCTCGCCGCGGTCGTGCACCAGCTCGTCGGCGGCCTGCGCCAGTCGATGTTCTACGTCGGCGGCCGCACGGTCCCCGAGCTGCAGGACCGGGGCCGCTTCGTCCGGATCACCTCGGCGGGCCTCAAGGAGAGCCACCCGCACGACATCCAGATGACGGTGGAAGCGCCGAACTACAGCCGCAACGGCTGATCTGAGCGACCGCGTGAGGGGCGGGCCCGACGGGCCCGCCCCTTCGCCGTGCCCGTGCCCGCGTCCGTACAGCGGTCATGGGAACGCGACTCTCCGGCGTTCGGGGATACTGGACGGGCAGACCCAGAGGAAAGGCCACCACACGTGACTGAGATCGAGATCGGGCGCGGCAAGCGCGGCCGCAGGGCGTATGCGTTCGACGACATCGCCATCGTCCCGAGCCGGCGTACCCGGGACCCGAAGGAGGTCTCGATCGCCTGGCAGATCGACGCGTACCGCTTCGAGCTCCCCTTCCTGGCCGCCCCCATGGACTCGGTCGTCTCCCCGCAGACCGCGATCCGCATCGGCGAGCTCGGCGGCCTCGGCGTGCTGAACCTCGAAGGCCTGTGGACCCGCTACGAGGACCCGCAGCCACTGCTCGACGAGATCACGGAGCTGGACGAGGAGTCCGCCACCCGCCGTCTCCAGGAGATCTACTCCGCCCCGATCCAGGCGGACCTGATCCGGCAGCGCATCAAGGAGGTGCGCGACTCCGGAGTCGTCACCGCCGCCGCGCTCTCCCCGCAGCGCACCGCCGAGTTCTCCAAGGCCGTCGTGGACGCGGGCGTGGACATCTTCGTGATCCGCGGCACCACCGTGTCGGCGGAGCACGTCTCCGGCGCCGCCGAGCCGCTGAACCTGAAGCAGTTCATCTACGAGCTCGACGTCCCGGTCATCGTCGGCGGCTGCGCCACCTACACCGCGGCCCTGCACCTGATGCGCACCGGCGCCGCGGGTGTCCTGGTCGGCTTCGGCGGCGGCGCCGCGCACACCACGCGCAACGTGCTCGGCATCCAGGTCCCGATGGCGACCGCCGTCGCGGACGTGGCCGCGGCCCGCCGCGACTACATGGACGAGTCCGGCGGCCGGTACGTGCACGTCATCGCCGACGGCGGCGTGGGCTGGTCGGGCGACATCCCGAAGGCCGTCGCCTGCGGCGCGGACGCCGTGATGATGGGCTCCCCGCTGGCCCGTGCCACCGACGCGCCCGGCAAGGGCAACCACTGGGGCATGGAGGCCGTCCACGAGGACGTGCCGCGCGGCAAGAAGGTCGACCTGGGCACGGTCGGCACCACCGAGGAGATCCTCACCGGCCCGTCGCACTCCCCGGACGGTTCGATGAACATCTTCGGCGCGCTGCGCCGCTCGATGGCCACCACCGGCTACAGCGAGCTCAAGGAGTTCCAGCGGGTCGAGGTCACGGTCGCGGACTCGCAGCACAGCCGCTGACCGGCTCTTTGCCGTACGTACGCCGGAGGGCCGGCACCCCGTGTGGGGTGCCGGCCCTCCGGCGTCACGCGGTGCGCAGGGTCAGTCGCTGACCTTCTTGGCCGCGCCGAAGGCGGCGAAGCCGCCGATCCCGAGGAAGACGTAGGACATGAAGTCCGCGTTCTCCTTCCAGAGGTCGTTCAGGCCGCCGATGCCGACCTGGCTGAGGACGTCGCCGACGCCGATCTTGCCGTAGTCGGCCATCACGAGCGCGATGAAGAAGAGCTGGCCGAGGTAGACGGCGCCGATGGAGAGCACGGCGGAGATCACGGGCAGGACCGGGTTGCGGCCGCCGAGCTTGCCGGCGGCGAGGCCGACGAGCAGGCCGACGCCGATCGCGGCGTAGCCGACCTCGCGGTCGATGGCGTTCATGATGCCGCCGTACGCGGCCGCCGCGACGAGGGCCGCGACGACGGCCGCGACGATGCCGAGGCCGATGTTGCCGCTGCGGGCCGGGGCCGGGGCGGCGGGCGCCTCGGTGAAGGAGTCGGGCGCGGGCGGCTGGAAGTTCTGGCTCATGGTGATCCCCCCCAAGGGATGCGTGGGCACACGTGTCCGGGGGGACGTATGTGCGAGATAAGTGACGCCGCAGGCTAGCAGGCGGTCACGACATCCATGAGGGGGAATTTCCAAGGCGTTCAGAGCCGGTGGGCGGCCCCCGCCGGGCTGGCGCCCCGGGTGTCCAGGAGCAACTGGGCCTTGACCGCGAGGCCTTGCAGGTCATAGGTGCGGTGGTGCTGGAGCAGGATCGTCAGGTCCGCGTTGGCGGCGGCCTCGTACAACGATTCGGCACGGGGGACCGGCTGGTCCCGGACCCGCCAGCCCGCGATGTACGGGTCGTGGTAGCTGATGAGCGCCCCCAGGTCGAGCAGGCGGCTGGCGATCTCGCGGGCCGGGGAGCCCTCCTGGTCGGCGAGATCGGGCTTGTAGGTGACGCCCAGGAGGAGGACGCGGGCGCCGCGGGCGGATTTGCCGTGCTCGTTCAGCAGGGTGGCGGAGCGCTGGATGACGTACTGCGGCATCCGGTTGTTGATCTCCTGCGCCAGGCCGACCATGCGCAGGGGGTGGCCGGGGGTGCGGGTGGTGTGGGGGAGGTAGTTCGGGTCGAGCGGGACTCCGTGGCCGCCGACGCCCGGGCCGGGACGGAAGGCCTGGAAGCCGTACGGCTTGGTCTCGGCGCAGCGGATGACGTCCCACAGGTCCACGCCGAGGTCGTGGCAGAGGACCGCCATCTCGTTCATGAGCGCGATGTTGACGTGCCGGTAGTTCGTCTCCAGGAGCTGTACGGTCTCGGCCTCGCGCAGGCCGCGGGCGCGGACGACCTTCTCGGTGAGGCGGGCGTAGAAGGCGTGCGCGGACTCGGTGCAGGCGGGGGTGAGGCCGCCGATCACCTTGGGGGTGTTGGAGACGCCGTGCGTGCGGTTGCCCGGGTCGAGGCGGCTGGGGGAGTAGGCCAGGTGGAAGTCGCGGCCTGCCCGGAGCCCGGAGCCCTCTTCGAGGACGGGGCGGAGGTAGTCCTCGGTGACGCCCGGGTGGACGGCGGATTCGAGGATCACGGTGGTGTGGGGGCGTAGCCGGGCGGCGAGCGCGCGGCCGGCCTCGCCCACGGCGGACAGGTCCAGCGCGCGGTCGGCGCCGAGCTGGGTGGGCGCGCAGATGACGGCGGTGCGGACCCGGCCGAGCTCGGCGGGGTTGGTGGTGACCCGGAAGCCGGCCGCCGACATGCGGCGGATCTCGGCGGCGGTGAGGGTGGAGTCCGTGACCGGACCGCTGTCGTAGCCGACCGTCTCGATCCCGGCGGCGACTGCCGCCTGGGCGAGTGGGAGGCCGAGATGGCCGAGTCCGATGACGGCGAGGTCTGCGGGCATGGGGGTGCCGTCCCTTCCCTGACATGAGGGGGATGCGCGCGCAAGTCCTGTGGACAGGAGGAGCCCGGGAGCTGGCGCAATGTCAGACTAGGCGTATATATGAAAGATATGTCGCATTCTGGGGTAGTGGTCGCCGTTGTGTTGTCCACAGGCGGTGGCTGATGTGGGTGCGGGCGGTCAGAATCAGGAAACGGGGCATGTGAGCGGGATCACCCGCACGACGCGGGGAACACCCGCACCAACGGGAGGCAGCCGTGAGGACAGCGACACTGGGACCGGTGCAGCGTGCCGAGGCGCTCGCCCGGATGGCCGAGCGGGAGCTGGACGTTCTGGTTGTGGGCGCGGGGGTGGTCGGCGCCGGTACCGCGCTCGACGCGGCGACCAGAGGTTTGTCGACCGGGCTGGTGGAAGCGCGTGACTGGGCATCCGGCACGTCGAGCAGGTCGAGCAAGCTCATCCACGGCGGCCTGCGGTACCTGGAGATGCTCGACTTCGCCCTCGTCCGGGAGGCGCTGAAGGAGCGAGGCCTGCTGCTGGAGCGCCTCGCGCCGCACCTGGTGAAGCCCGTGCCTTTCCTCTACCCCTTGCAGTACAAGGGCTGGGAGCGGCTGTATGCGGGCTCGGGCGTCGCGCTGTACGACGCCATGTCGGTCTCCAGCGGACACGGGCGCGGGCTGCCGGTGCACCGGCACCTGTCGCGCAAGCGCGCGCTGCGGGTGGCGCCGGCGCTGCGCAAGGACGCACTGGTGGGGGCCCTGCAGTACTACGACGCCCAGATGGACGACGCGCGGTACGTGGCCACGCTGGTGCGGACGGCCGCGGCGTACGGGGCGCACTGCGCCAACCGGGCGAGGGTGATCGGCTTCCTGCGCGAGGGCGAACGGGTGGTCGGGGCGCGGGTGCGGGATGTCGAGGGCGGCGGGGAGTACGAGATCCGCGCGAAGCAGATCGTGAACGCGACCGGGGTGTGGACGGACGACACCCAGGCGCTGATCGGGGAGCGCGGGCAGTTCCACGTACGGGCGTCGAAGGGCATCCACCTGGTCGTGCCGAAGGACCGGATCCATTCGAGCACCGGGCTGATCCTGCGGACCGAGAAGTCGGTGCTGTTCGTCATCCCCTGGGGACGGCACTGGATCATCGGGACCACGGACACCGAC